>OZ244563.1:0-5507996 GCA_965217715.1 Candidatus Poribacteria bacterium
ATCAAAAAATACAATTTTGCAGGGTTTTTGGTAATTTTTAACGAATACAGTGGAAATAAAAATGCGCTACACATGATAGCAGGCACGCTCCGTGGGCTGTCCGTTAAATGGTAAAATAGCGTATCACCCAGATTATCGGGTTCCACAAGCTCTACGCGACCTACGAAATTATGCAATATAATCAAATAGAAATGGTACAGAGCTATTCAATTCTCCCAATAATTTCTACTTCCTGTCTAAAACCTATTTCTGTAGGATCGACCTTGTCTAAAATGTTGAGAAAAACATGAAAACTGAATGGCTTTGGGAAGTGGGATAAGGGTGTGTAAAGTTTTGGTTATAAGTTCATGCTGCCTGTTTGAGTTCATTCCAATATGTGTCCCACGCCCCATTTTTTATCAAACATCGTGCGGGAAGCACTGGATTGATACCTTTCTTCTGCCACCTCATAGCAGCTTGTTTACACCTTTGTCCGACAACATGTTTGCAGGCACTCTCAATCACGCCACTCCCGATTTGATACCCTTTTTCCCGAAACATTTTATATTGCATGCGTTCAGCGTGCTTTTCGAAATAGCCTGCTTCCCTGTCTAATACCAAATTAACGAGATTTATCTCATTTTGCTGATGGTAGGTGCGGTTTCCTAACCGCACCATAAATATGATTCAAGTTAATGTGGTCTAAGATATTCACAACATCTGGATTTTCCATACCTAAACCCCGAATGCGTAAAACGACTTCTGCCGTGTCTCCCTCATAAAAAAAAAAGTCTGTTGCCTCTACCCACTTTTCAATCGTTGTTGTCTGATGTTCCCCAAATGCCTGTTTTGCCACTTCATATAAATGGGATTTCGCATGCATGTAATCCACAATCTCAATGGCATTCGGAAAGTATTCATCCGCTAAGTTCCATATCCACGCCGCACCATCCCCAATAAACACAACATCCTGGGTATCTATATCGTCTCGGTAAATGCCACTTTGCGTTGCTAACGTAAATAACTTTTCCCCAAACTGTGCCGCATTCTCACGCCCCGCAACATAACGAATACTTTCTGTTCTGGCACTCGGTGTCGCCCCCGAACCCAGTTGTGGATAATCTCTATAAACACAACCGACTTTCACTTCTTTCCACCCATCAGTAGAGTTCGTGTAGCACCCATCACACCCCACATACCAACGCTGATTTGCCACAAGTTGTTGCGGTTCTACTTGTTCCGATGCGTGCAGTTCTGATAACCACTCACGCACTTTTTGGTGCAATGTCGTGTGGCTCACTTTTATCCCTTGAAAAGACAACTCTTTCGCTGCGGCTCTATAGTCAAAAGGTGCTGCCAGATAACACATCCGCTCTGCGACACGATGTGTCCATTTACCTTTCAACTTTTGACACGCATCCCAAGGCCTATGATAATGACCCGACGCACATTCATACACCCAACGCTGCACACGGATCTTGCCACAAAGTGTTGTGATATTCACGCCGCGTTTCTGTATCGGACGACACGCTTGTTCACATTGTGGACATTCAACAGGTGCTGCAGATTGCCGAGATGCTGCTTCTGAGACACACACTTCCAACAACTTTTGACTACTTCTAAGCATGAGGTCTCGCACACAAGGCTCAGCTGCTTCTAATGGGACGCAAGGGGATGACAAAAGTTCGTCTGCCACCTGAGCAATATCTTCTAAAATCTCTTTGACTTCGGGGTTCTCTAATGATATATTAAACATTGGTATCCTCTTCCTTTTTTGAATTTATTAGGATAGGATACCCATTTTTATTATAACTCGCAACAACTCTTTACATCAGAGTTGCTACAAAAACTTTACACACCCTTCGGTGAATCTTGATTTGACAAAGGGTTTAGGATATGATACCATAATTACAATAATGTAATCACTACTTTTGTAAACTTGTCCATATCGGTAAAACTTGTCAAGGAGTTTTTGAGGTATGAGGGTATCGGTAAACTTATCTCTCAGTAGAGTAGATAATCACGTGTTTTATAACTGAGTTGTCTTGGATTTTACAAAACATTTGGTGTATCAAGATATGGAAATACTCAATGCGTAACGCACATCTGTGAGAGTTGCAATTCTACCAAACTCCAAATGGTAAAGAACCTTTTACAGAATGGTTCGAGTCAATTCGTGATCAAAAGATACAAGATCGGATTCAGATACGGCTTGACTTAATGACACTTGGCAATTTTGGGGATCGCAAATCTGTTGGTGCGGGTGTCTTTGAATTGCGTCTTCATTTTGGATCAGGTTATCGTATCTATTTTGGCGAAATTGATAACATGATCGTTCTTCTGTTATGCGGTGGCGACAAGTCATCACAACAGCAGGATATTAAACGCGCAAAAGCCTATTGGCGAGAATATAAGGAAACAAAGCAATGAGAAAATTACGGACTTGGCGCGAGTATCTAATCGACCGGCTTGCCTCCAACAAAGAGAGAACAAGTGGATATCTGCAAGCAGCATTGGAAGAGTACCAAATCCATGGAGAGCCTGCCGTATTTCTGCTGGCACTTCAAACCGTTATAGAATCACAGGGTGGAATTCCTGCACTTGCCAAACAAATTGAAACACATCCACAAACTCTTTTGGAAATACTTAATAGCAATGAACTGCCACGGGTTGAGATTCTCACTGCTATCCTCAACGCACTTGGGTGTCAGATTTCGATTCAACCTGTAGAGTTTGCGAAATCCGATGTTGGAATTGCATCAACGGAATCTGCACATCTTGACTTTGAAGTCGCTGCAGAGAATTAGGATTTTACCGGGATATGGAGGCTCATTAGCGTTGTGACGCAGCAGCCGATGTATAACTTTTGGCCGTAAGATATATTTGGCTACTTAACTTGCAAACGAGACTTGAAATATGTTAAAATTGAAATAGCAGAGACGTAAAAAACAAAAGAGTTGATTTTCTCTTTTGATAGACAAGGAGGTTTGCTAACCACACTGAAAAACAATTAATGACTGGCAATTCGTGACCGAAACCTTAAATTGAAAAGATCAAACTTTGTTAACAAACATCTCAACTACAAAATACACAAATTCTCTTTAAAAACAAACATAAGTTGAAATAAAAAGGAGTCCTATATGACTTCACCGCGTGTTATTTATATTGGCATCAAAACTGAGAAATTAGCACATGAGGTTGGCGGCTGGTCTAAAGTAGACAAGATGGGTTTAAGAGAAGTTTTAATCTACGACACTGCAACCCGTAGATCAACCATTTATAGTAAGTCAGAGGTTTCAGATATGATTGCTACTCTTCAAACTGCTGATCTTGTTGTCGGTTTTAACCAGTTGAACTTTGACTATAAGATATTATCCACATATACAGAAAAAGACCTTGCAACACTACCTAATTTTGATATGCTTGACAAGATTGAACAAACCCTTAATTTTCGCGTTTCACGTGATAACCTTGCAGCAAATACGTTAGATAGTTTCAAAATGAAAAGCATACGAAATGTTACAGATCGGGTTGAAATTACCAAAAAACTATTCGCACATGCCTGTAGAGAAGGTTATCTGCTGTACGAAAACAAACTTATTGGGGGAAAGGATCGTTGTGATACATCAAGTTGGGCAGAGACCGCAAGAAATTTAAGCCAAAGAAATAAGTTTTTGGCTGAGACAAAAGTAATAAGCGAAAAAAATATTTCTGAAAACCCCGATAATTCTATCCCGAATGCGCCAACCCCACCTCTTAACCCTTGGAAGGATAAGGTTGAAGCCAACATAGATTCATCCTTCCCTAAGGACCAAAAACATACAGATATAACACCTAACCCTAACAATTCAACAATAGGTCAAGTCAATATTGAAAAAGAAGCACGGCAGATTTATGATCAAACGAAGAACCGCAACGCGCGTGCATGGTATGCTTATAACAAATTTGCCCGTTTGCACGGTCCTGTTATGCCTTTTCATCAGTTTATGACTACAATTGGACGAGTATCTAAGAGTTCTCAACCTAAGAAAAAACTTGAGAAACGCTTCCGTTACCACTATATTGATGGAAGTGGAACTTTAGCGTCTGAATGGGTAAACGACCATATTGACGTGAGAAATATAATGGAGGAATTAGCCCGAGGTATTTAGTGTAACTGACACTTCATGACTGAAATTTAAGACTAAACAACAGCATAATTTAAAATACACACTTAAAAACAATAAAGGATAAGAATATGAAAACAAACAAATATCTTTATAGAGATGCGCTCTATGAGGCACACACTATATACAGGGATGCTATGCGACAATTCATTATTGAATTCTTAAAAAAGAATCGTGATGTGCAGCTAGAGGAATTAATCAGGCAAGTAACACCTGAAGATCTTGAAAAAACACTTAAACTGCACAATGAAATTGAAGCCGCAATAGATATTCAAAATATCCCTGTCTTCCTCAGAGATTATTGGAAACATTCTTTTTGTGAAAAATTTAAAAATGATAAGGTAGTCTGGAATGAGACAGAAATAATAAAAAACGGCCGGTCTCACTGGGCACATCCAGGATTGAAAGATTCAGATCCCGAAGAGGTCCGGACACTACTATACCACATCATCAAAGTCCTTGGCAAAATAGACAAACCCGAGGCAAAGCGCGAAGTTGAAACCATACACAATCAACTTTTTTCTCATGATGGTGAGGAACATTCAGTAGTAACGAAAGAACCGCTCGTGGTCATGGAAACAGAGAAGACTGTTACCGAGGACATATCTGATGAACTATTGGGGTCCAAAACTATGCCAAAGTGCTCGAAGGTTCGTAATGAGTGTGAAGTCGGACAATTCCCAACAGAAAATGCTATGAAGAAATATTCGTTTGGTTCAACAATCCGAGGCATCGTCAGTCACGTCGCTGATCATGCAGTATTCGTCAAACTTGAAGAAGGAGTTGAAGGACGAATTCTGAAGACAGAACTTTTTTGGGGTAACAGTGATGTGTTACCTTCACGCCATTTTGAGCAAGGTGATGAGCTTGAAGTTGTAGTAATTGACACTTTTGAAAAAGAGGATAAACGTATTTCGCTAAGCCTTAAGTTGTTAGAACCGAACCCATGGGAACTTGGGGAAGAAACACATCTCATTAAACAAAAGTATCTGATCGGTACAAAGATTACTGGGTCTATCAGAAACGAAATTGATTCTGGTGTCTTTGTCGAAATTGAACCAGGTATTAATGGTTTCTTGCCTACACCTATGCCCGAATTGTTGAGCGCGTATGGTGAAGTTGAAGCAACCATATTCGAGATTAATGTTGCGGAGCGGCAGATATCATTAGTTGGTTATGACATGTAGTTAACAGAACCATAAAAATAAATAGGTAATAAAGGCGGGACCATTAAAAATGGCTTCCCGTCTTTTTCTTTCACAAATTTCTCTTTGAAAAATCGCTATAAGTGTCCTAAAAATTAATCTTGTAAATCACTCTGAATCTGGCTACAGAAACGTTGAGCATGCACCCGCTAACGATCTCACTACCAGATTATCTTTGTGAAAAGTTGACACAATAAACACAAGCGTATGAAACTTCTCTTGCAATTTATTAACTTGCAAGCGGTTTTGAAATATGTTAAAATCGTAATAGCACAAACAGAAAATCAGAGAATTAAATTTCATTGTTGAGAGATAAGGAGTTACCTTATGCCAAAACCGAGTGCCTCCTCCAATAAAAATATATCAAAATTCATAAAACCTGATATTTCTGACCAGGATAACACAGTAGCAGATGCCGATGTGCCACTTCCCAAAAAAGAGGGAGGACCTGTCCCACCGCCAAAATATACGCTTGAACAACTTCTTGCAAACATACCAGAACCAGAGTTTGAAGTGTTGAAGTCTAATTCTTCCCAGGAAGTAGATACAGGAAAACCGGTAGGCAAAGAGGTATGGTAAATTTGCCATGTATATTCCACGACGTGGTGATATAGTGTGGATTAACTTTGATCCTCAAGCGGGACATGAACAAGCAAATGTACGTCCTGCCCTTGTGCTTTCAGATGAACAGTATAATCGTAGGTTACGTCTTGCAATAATGTGTCCAATTACGACCCGTCGTGCTTCCTATCGCAGAGATCTTGATGTCTCTATCCCTCCAGAAGTAACAATTAGAAACAAAGACTCTACAAGTTTAATCAAACTCACTGGCGTAATTCAGGCTGATCATATCAAAAGTCTTGATTGGTTAGAAAGAGACGCGAGGTACGCTGGTGATATGCCCAATGATGCAGTAAATCAGGTTCTACAAATAGTTGGAACACTCGTTAAAATTTGGGATGTCCAATAATTCAACTGCCTATTGATGTTGAAAAGGCATTGTTGTCCGCCTGACAGACATAGAATGACATATACTCAAGTGATTCCTGGAATCTCAGTCCATAAGTAACTCTAATTCCACTATAGGAGCGTTGAGCATGCGCCCGCTAACGATTTCATTACCAGATTATCTCTATGAGAAATTGACACGGCAAGCGCAAACGTCTGATACTTCTCTTGAAGAACTTGTGATATTTCACCTCAGACGTGACGAGACAAGGGACACCGCCTTAACTTTCTTACAAAAACACGCTGGTAGGTGCTTGACCGTTCGAGAACCTATTTTTAAGGAAGCAGATTCACTTGTCTGGACAGTTCCTGTTTTCACCAATGTTGCACCTCCTTTAGAAGTTGGAGAGATAGCTGTTGATGCCGACACAGGAAAAGTCTTAAGCACAGACAAGGATGTGGTTGAAATGATTAAAAAAGGATACACCAGTTTTGGCTTTGAGACTTTTGCTACAGAAAAACAAGAACGCTTAGCAGAACTCTTGGCACTGGATGGTGAAAAACCTTTAGAATCGAAAGCGAAACAGGAAATGGAGGCACTCCTTGCTGAAGAACAAGCACTGCAACTCCGCAATTTGGAAGCATTAGAAAAACGAATTTTGTCATAAATTAGGAGTTGAGTGTGCGTGTAGACGATCCATTACGTGGTAATGTTGCAAACCGTGCAGATTGGCAGTGTGAATACTGTCACTATCCAGAACATTTTTCTCCTTCTGCCTTCGAGGTTGAACATATAGTTCCAAGATCGGCAGGAGGTTTGACAGAGATCAATAATTTAGCACTCGCCTGTTCACATTGCAACGCCCACAAAGCCACGCGTCAAACTGGGTTTGACCCACTTACAGAAACTGATGTTAGACTTTTCAACCCTCGAATAGATAACTGGGCGGTTCACTTTTTCTTAAACCGAGATACCGGAGAAATTCAAGGTCAAACACCTATAGGGCGAGCAATGGTAAAAACGCTTCAAATGAATGCTGAGCAACCTATCCGAGCACGGCGAAACCTCATAAGGCTTGAGGTGTTATAAAATCTTAATAAGTAAAGTTAGTTCAGATATTGAGATCAAACACACTTCTAAGTAATTGAGATTGGAAAACCAATGAAACTCAATACGCATATCCCGAAATTTACATTACTAATCCTGCTTTTCACATCATTTTGCTTTATAGGTTGTCTCTCAACGCTGTTAGGACAAGGTCCACGCAGACCCCCACAACCTGCCGCTCTTGAGTTGAAATTGAAACCTGGAGAAAGTTGTCATTACACTGCAAGCGGCGATGGTTATGGTTTTGATTTAATATTTCATGTCACTAAAAAAGGCGAAGCCAGTTTTAAACGCATTGCTGTAAAATCACCTACCGTGAATTATGTCCATGAAGGCGGCTCTTGGTCTGTAGTTGGCGGGAACATACAGATTAACATGTTTGATTTGAAAATAGAGATTAACCCTGTCGTTGCAAGAGTATGTGCAGGTGATAAATGTTTTTCTGCCACCGTTAAACCGAAGGGTAACTGGATGGTAAATCAGTTTCCGTTCCCTGCAGGTAGTGAATGATATTGGATACAGCGGTCAAATGGAGTTTTGATATGTCTCAACCCACAGATACCCATCGCACAGCAAAAGACCTTTCACCAGAAGAGTTAGCAGAATACAGCCGCCGCCTTGATGAGCATTTTCAAAATAGGAAGGTGGATGAAGAATTGCTGCAGCGCGCGTGGCACACCGCCCACCGGATCGCAGCAATGCTCTATGAAGACTTCGGTGCAACGCAAGTCGCAGTATTCGGGTCGCTTGCTGAACAGGACTCTTTTGCAAAATGGTCGGATATAGATATTGCTGTCTGGGGTATTCCGAATGACAAATATTTCCGAGCATCATCAAGAGCTTCAGACATCAGTGGGTTGTTCAAAGTTGACGTAGTTGATTTTGAAAGTTGTAAAGGTCTGTTTCGTGAAAGGATTCAGAGTCAATTGATTCCTATTGAAAAGGGAGTAATCTACGAAGTGGATAGAAGTGTACTTATCCAGCGTATTGCTGATGAACGGACTTTAATTGAAGAAACCATAGAGAAAATCGTAGAAAGGTTGGAGAAGATTAAGACTGCCCCAGTGGAATATAAGGAAGAGATAGAGACGACAATTGCCAAAAATCTCGTTGACTGTTACGGAGGTATGGAAACCATTTTTAGTCAGATTGCACTTGACGTTGACTTACACACTCCTGATGGAAGTAGGTGGCATAAAGAATTACTAATGCAAATGGCTGAACCGTATGCGGACAGACAACCTGTGATTTCCCAAGAAACTTTAGAACTTTTACAAGAACTATTAGAATTTCGTCACGTATTCAATCATATCTATGGACAAAAACTGATCTACGAAAAAACTGAGAAAATCGCTATGCAGATTGAAATATTATTTAACAAGATCAGGACTTACGCATTATTATAAAATTGTGTTATACTATTTCATTATGATTACATTTACACTTCCTGAACAGAAGCAAAACTTATATTCAGATTATTGCCAATTTTTATTAGCAAGTTTCACTAATTGGACACAAACCTATTTTGCCGATCATACTGAGAAGTGGAGTCACGATCAACTCAATTGGTTTTTGAGAAACGAAAACATTCCTTCCAGCGAACTCTGGGAATCTGTCAAAACGGACATTGAGTTTGATGAAGATGGATACATTATCTTTGACGATGTCGTTCTCTCTAAGGAGTTTGCCAAAGCCATAGAAGCTGTCTATCCACAATGGAGTGGTAGCGACAAAAAAGTCATTCAAGGCATCGGTATTGTCACGTGTGTCTATGTTAACCCAAAGACACACGCGTATTGGATCATTGATTATCGTATTTTTGACAAAGATCATGATGGTAAAACGAAAATAGAACATTTACTGGAAATGTTGCATAATGCTGTCTTCAAAAAACAGCTCCCGTTTCGGACAGTGCTCATGGATTCTTGGTATGTTTGCATGAAAGTGATGAAAGCGATTGAAAAACTTTCCAAGTTCTACTATGCCCCCCTGAAACGTAATCGGCTTGTAGACGATACGGATGGTATTGAACCACACCAACAAGTGCGAAACTTATCTTGGACACAAACAGAAACGCAGTGTGGAAAACCGATACACATCAAAAACTTTCCGAAAGGACATAGAGTGAAGTTATTTCGGCTTGTGTCTGACAACGGACGCACGGAATACATTGTGACAAACGATTTATCTCAATCGGATGCGACTGCGACAAAAAAAGAGTGTCAGGTTCGTTGGAAGATTGAACAACTTCATCGTGAGATTAAACAGGTAACCGGTATTGACAAATGCCAGTGTAGAAAACTGCGTGCCCAACGCAACCATATTGCGTGTTGTTTCCAGGTCTGGGTTTGTTTGACGCGTGCTGCCCGGAAAGCCATTCAAACGATTTATGAACTCAAACAAAGTTTATTGGATGATTACATGCGACATCAACTCTCTAATCCTTCAATAATTTTCAAAACTGCGTAAGTCCTGAAGATATCAAAAGAACTTAGCACCTTCATAGATTTCTTAAATAATGAAAATGACTGAACAAACGCTTCTTCAACAGATCAACGACTTCTGTCGACTACTCCGAAAGATGAACATAAAAGTTACCACAACTAATCAACTTAGTTGGTGTAACAGTGTTCAGTTGATTGACATTAGTGAACGGGAAACGTTTTATCATACAGCACGAACAAATCTGATTGCTAACCAAGCAGACCGTGAAACGTTTGACTTAGCTTTCAATCTGTTTTGGCGGTATCCACGCCCTGAATTCCAAGCAGTTGATACAGATGGGGACGAACCTGAACCTTCTGCACTGCAAGACCTATACGATGCTGACAGCGAAGAGAATGTCCTTGATCAGTGGTTGGATTTTGAGGAAGAAAACGATGAGGAGGAAGGACAAGAGGACGACCCTATTGCTTATAGTGTTGAGGAAGTCCTGACACGAAAGGATTTTAGCGAGTTTACTGCGGAGGATATGGAGAAGGCACGGGATATTGTCGCAAAATTGGCAGCAATATTGGCTACGAGACTCAGCAGGCGAAAGGTTTTTAGCAAAAAAGGGAGAACTATTGACTTCCGAAGAAGTTGGCGCAGGAGTCTTGCACACGGTGGTGAACCGATTGAACTCATGCGGAAACAGCAGAAAATCAAAAAAACGAAAATACTGCTTCTCTGTGATGTGAGTGGGTCTATGGATTGTTATGCAAAATTCCTAATCCAATTTATCTACGGTATGCAACAGGAGTTGAGGGAAGTAGAAGTCGCAGTCTTCAGCACACATTTGACAAACATTACAGGACTGCTTCGGCGTAAGGGCTTAGCAGAGGGCTTAAATGAAGTAGCGAACGTTGTTCCAGATTGGTCGGGTGGCACAAAGATTGGCGAGAGTCTGTTAGAATTCTATCGACAATTTGCCACGTCTTTTTCTGCATATCGTACAGTAGTAATTCTCATCAGTGATGGTTGGGATAGAGGAGATGCGGATCTACTTCGTAGATCTATGGAAATGTTACATCGGCATGCGTATAAACTCATTTGGCTTAATCCGTTGCTCGGTAGTGACACCTATCAACCGATTTGTCGGGGTATTCGCACTGCACTGCCTTATGTAGACTATTTCCTTCCCGCACACAATTTGGAGAGTCTGGCACAGTTGACAAAAGTATTGATTCCGCTCTGGGCGAAATGAGCGGTACCTGCAACCTATAGAAAACAAGCAAGGAATTCTAATTATGCAAGTTCAAGCGGCGGTGATGCTCCAACCGGGGCAGATAGAAATCCGAGAATTTGAGAAACCTACACCCGCAGATGATTCTCTTCTACTACAGGTTGATCGGGTTGGAATCTGTGGTAGCGATAAACACATGTATCTCGGACACACAGCACTGAAATTTCCTGTCATTCCTGGGCATGAAGTTGTCGGCACAGTCGCCGAAATCGGCAAGAATGCAAATCAGGTTATGAATGTGATGGGCGGTCCAATTAAAGAAGGGGACCGTATCACCGTAGTACCCGGATCAAAAAACTGTGGTAGATGTTACTACTGCTTACATGTGCCTGGCCGTCCGACTTTGTGTTCTGGACGAACCATTTATGGGTTTAGCAACAGTGAAACACCTCCTTATCTGAACGGAGAATTCTCTGAATATACCTATATTCACGGAAATTCTTGGGTTTACAAAATACCCGCAGACATCCCAGAGGAAATTTCTGTTTTGACAGAACCTGTAGCGGTAGCGACGCGTGCTGTTGAACGCGCATGTGCACCTGGACTGCCGCAGGTAGGGGATGGTTATAGCATTGGAAGCAGTGTTGCCGTGCTTGGGTGCGGTCCGATCGGGCTTCTTGTCATCGCAGTGTTGCGGGATAGTGGCGCAGGCACAATCATTGCTACCGACCTTGTAGATAGCCGTTTGGAAATGGCAGAACAGATGGGAGCAGATGTCGTTATCAATGTTGGGAATACCACCCCTGGAGAACGGGTTGAACAGATTCAGTCACTTACAAACGGCGTTGGTGTAGACATAGCAATTGAATGTGCAGGCATACCCGCTGTTTTCTCAGAAGCATTAGACGTTGTGAGACGAGGTGGTAAGGTCATTGAAGTCGGACACTACACTGATTCCGGTGATACCCAAGTAAGACCGCATCAAATTTGTAACAAAGACCTTGATGTTTGCGGAGTCTGGGCGTATCCACAAATCCAATTTCAGACAGCGTTGGATTTTCTCCAGCGAACGCGCGCGCCATTACACAAATTGATAACACACCATCTTCCACTGAATCAACTGGAAATTGGCATTGATATGCTCGGAAAAGAAGGCGTTTACAAGGTCGTAATTGAACCTCAATCGTAAGCGATTTTGCCAAAACACTGAATTATCATTAAACCACAAAATGAAACCCAATACATAGGTGAAAAAATGGTAAATCAAAAACGCACGTTCATTTTACTATGTTGTCAGATAATGTTGTCCCTTTTCTGCTTTAACATTACGAAGGCCTTTGCCGATGATGTTTCACCTAAAAGACCAAAAGAACCTGCGCTTTTCAGAACAATCAAAAACGCAAAAGCATATATTGTGAAGCATCAGAATCAAGATGGTGGTTGGCCTCTGGTTCCCGGTGAAAAAAGCGATGTAGAAATCACTGCCCTCGCTATCTGGGCGTTAACAGATACGGGTTGGGGAACCGGATCGAGGGTCATTCGTAGTGGAGTCAAATACTTGAGGAAACACCAGCGTAAAGATGGTAGTTGGAATAACAATACTGCACACACTACTTTCGCACTCATCGCTCTGAAAAATGCTAAAACGGATCCTGGTGCCCAATTTAGTGGACTTCAGTGGCTTAAAAACGCTCAGAATCCAAGTGGAAGTTGGGGACAGAAAAATAGAAGCACGGGACATCTTCTTTACACTTCAGCGACGCTTGTTGGATTTGATAAACTCGGTTTCACTTGGACGCTTTTCAGTCCTATTCCTATGGGTGCGGATTGGCTTCTGAAACCAGAACAATTAAATCACGAAGGCTTTTGGACTCTACCCGGTGGGACTCAATCAGATATCTTTGTTACTTCTTGGGTGATTCAGGGTATATCCCTTGCCTACAAAGTAGATAAAGATATCGCTTGGTTAAAGCAATTTCAGAATAATGATGGCGGCTTCGGCAGATTCAAAGGTAGGCCTAGTGATCCAGAGGTAACCGCCGCTGCGATTATGGCACTTGCCGCTTATAATGACCCGTTAAATACGAAACGCATCGCAATCTCTTATCTAACAAAAGTACAAGAACCTGATGGCGGCTTTGTGAGTGATATTCCAATAGAACTCAAGACACCTACCGCGAACTTACAATCTACTTGTTTTGTACTTATTGCCATCCATGCAAAAACAGATAGCGACCGCTAATTATGTAAGTTAGCGTAAAACTGTAGGTTGGGTTGAGCGTAAGCGAAACCTATAGCCGTGATTCTTGTAGGAGGGAACTCCGATTCCTGACTAAAAATGGGTCGCGATTCGGAGATCGCTCCTACAGAAGAAGTCGCGATTCGGAGATCGCTCCTACAGAAGAGGTGTCTGTTAAACTTAATCCGAAAGCTAAATTGACACCTATGGTGTCAATCAAAATTCAATCAACAGCTGCGGAATAATTGCCCCACTTCGTGTTGACTTCTCAACGTTATTTACTTGGTAAACAAGCCTCGCTAAAGCACCTTCGGTGAAATGCCATGTCAACGCACCATCTAACGTTGACCAAACTTGCTCATCAGGTATTCGATCGAATGTGAATGTGCTAAATTTCTCCGTATTCGGATTCCATACATCATACTTCAATCGAACATCCAAAGTTTCTGTCAGCGGCAATTCCGCATGGAGATAATACCCTTCCACCGTTGCATTGCGGTCCTCTGCCGGTATCGGAATATGTAGATATTTCAAGAGTTGTGTATCTTGTCCACGTACCCATTCCGCAGCAAGATCAAATCGCCACAACTTGAAACTTGTCGCGAGACCGACACGGCGTTTATAGATCAACGTTGACGGGTTGACATCACCGTTTACAGGATTAAACGGATAACTATTGCCATCAAAATAGGAAGCACCAAGCCAAATCCGCTTTCCGAAAACTGGAAGCGTGCCATTCAGATGAGCAAATAGAGGTGGACTGTTATTTCGGATCGGTTTCAGTATGCCACCTCCACTCCCGTGCGGACCAATTCGGATACCAGTTACCACCGTTCCTTCCGTTACAGTGCGGAGCGAGTCCGGGCCATCTGCAAGCGATAACGTATATGAGACCGGTCCCACAAAACCGTTAAGTTGAAATCCACGGTCAGAAATAAAACCGATATTCTTTCGCACCAAATTATATAGTGGATTCGCCGCAGCGTCTGACTTCGTATCAATGCCGAAACCGTGCCGAAACCGACCAATTTTCATAGACGCACCCTTCGGCAAAACAGGCAGTCCTGTCAAAATTGCGTAAATAAACCCATGATCGTCTGCAACCTGCGTTCCCAACGGAGAAGTTGTCAACAACTGCTCACCTAATAGACTGACATGATCCCCAACACTCGTTGTTACCACAAATTCAGCCACATGAATGAGCGTAGTGCCACTGTCCCAATTGTCTCTATCAGGTATTAAATCCTGTCCGCGAGTTGGACGGCGGATATCTAAAGCGCCACCAAATACAAGGTTTCCGAATGCACCACCAAGAAAATCAGAACTTCCAGTATCCTCAGTTGCATCAGCATCGTCAAAACTAAAAACGTCTTCATCATCAAGATTTAACGTATCATCAGATTCAGAGAGATCGTTTGAAGTTTCAACATTTTCAGGTGTGCTGGCAGCGTCCCCTGGGTAGGATCGGGCGATAATTTCAGCGATATTGCTAAATCCGTCTTTATCAGAATCCGTCTTTGCGATACGAAGGAAGGTTGACTGATTCATGCCGTTGTGTAGAAAGGCTCTACCGTAAGGATTAGGTGAATCTCCACCCTTCTTTGAAAAATGGCAGACATTACAACCGCCTGACCATTTATATTTAGCCTTGAACATTTTATAAAACGCAGGCAGAGCATAAACCGATTGATCTGCGATTATGGCACAAAAGAGAGCCATCGCGCAGAAGAACAATATTTTGCGCATGATAAATTCCTTTTAATGAGATGAATGTAGGGCGAACTTGGAATTCGCCCTATGAGCTATCAGATTTAATACGCCTCAAGATCAATTTCTTCTTCGCTAAATCGGATATGTGCCTGTTTTATTAACGCATCGATTTCATCCCACTGTTTACGCGTCTCGTCAGAAATTCCGTTTTTATCAAGTGCTTTAGCAAATTCGGTAAGTGTTTTGCTAAACTTATCTTGCATCTCAACATACTCTTCTGTCTGATCAGCGTTTTTCGGCGGTTCAAAATCGGAGATCACTTTGGCATAAGTGGCAAGTTTTTTCGCAGCGGTTACTGCTTCTGCTTTCCCTTCGCCTTTGTCAAAGTAGTCAACGATTTCAAAATACTCATCCACCATTAAAATCATGAGTTCCTTTAGGTCCTCTACCTCAGGCAATTCTTCCGGTGGTTCCTCCGGTTGCGGTGTCTTTTCCACATCCGTTTTCGGCTTGCGTTTTAGAAAGAGCGCATAACTCATGACCAGTGTCTTTTTCGGGATCAAGGCGACAGCTTTTGATGCCTCTTCATGCCCCTTAACTGCCTCAATATCCTTACCGACCTTGAAAGCATCATCTATACCCTTGCCAATGAATTGCTTGAGAAATTTCTCTGATGCAATCGCATCGGATTCCTTATGCTCATAGACTGTTACTTTCACGATCTTTCCCTTCATATTGAGCCCAACAGCACCGTCAATAACACCGCGCGGTCCCTTGACATCAACGAACAGAACCAAGCCAAGTGGTTTCTTTTGATCGCTAATTGGAATATAGAAGATCGGTTTCTGGTCTTCCTTCCGAAGTTTAGCACCCAGTTCCTTCTCAATTGATTTTATTTTCTCTTGCGTGAGCGGGGCACTTCGCTGAACAAATTTCTTCGCTATCGGGAAAATTGCAGCGAGTTTCTCTCCTGGCCATTCCGTTTCATGTGCTTCACTGAGTAGCGGTGTCATTACCATAAAGAAAACTAATACAAAAAGCATGCCCGAACGTGCCGGACGGTAAATTTGGAAAATCATCTTTCTCTCCTTAGTTTGAAAATGTCTGCTGCCACGAACACGCACGGCAGCAGACAAGTAGGTTTACTCCTCAACTTTTACCATGAAAGTGGGAAACAAAATCTGATCGCCGTGCTTAAGCTGACCGAAAATCTGATAGACTCCAGCTTTCGGAAATGTAGTCATGAGCATTACAGCCGGACCGAATTTCTCTGGCGTTGTGCCCTGATGCTGATGTCCAGTTGCAGACGGCTTTTTCATTTTATGTCCAGCATGCGTATCTTTCTTCATTTTGCTATTACCTGAATTCATAGGAACTGTACCATGCGTATGTAGTATACCATCTAAACGGGTACTTACAATAGCAAAATGCATCGGTGCGTCCAAAAATGGCACGAGATTGGTAATCGGTTTGCCATCACGCATAAAATGATAGGTGATGTGCACCATCTCACCCACCTTAATCTCTTCTGGGGCATTCATTTTCACGTGATATTTGGATGTTCCTTTTACATCGGCTATAGAAACCGATTTTGTATACCGATCGCCGCCTTCATCAGTATAGCCGAAGACAATTTTTTCCCTGCGAAGGTCTTGAGAAATATCCGCCATCTTCTTTTCACCTTCAACATCTACATACAGATATTTCGCGAATTCGGCATCTGCAGTCATCACATCAAGTGCAAGAATATATCTACCAGCAACGGGAAAAGAAAAGTGTACTGTATATGTACCTTCAAGTTCCGCCATCATGTCACGAGACTCAAAATCTTCGGGATGAATATGTCCAACGATCTGTAGATTCTCACTGACGATTAGCACATGCAGAATCCGATCATGGTGTACCATAAGATCCGTAAAAGGTTCACCTTTTGCATCAGTAAGATGAAACATCAGAGTCGCATGCTCTCCTGCCTGAATCTTTTGAGGTTCGGTGTGAAGTTTGACATTTAAGGCAGCAGTTTTATGTGTATCATGTTTCTCATGCTGCTCTGCAAAGCTGAGGTTCGCAAAAAACAGAGTGGTTACAGCGATTGCTAAAGTAAAACGTAAATTGAAAAACGTGGAAATTCGGGATTGCATTTTAATTCCTCCATACATTTAACCCGTAAAAATTAAGAATAAATTCAAATAGATCAATTTCCCGTTGCCTTACACAAAGGCATGGAAAGGAAATCGCTCAAAATATTAGTAGTTAAAATTACTTAAGAACGGGTATAGGGAGGACCGCGACGGGATATATCGCTATTTAAGAGGGAGGTATGTAATTTTGGTGGTGGGAGATAAAGCAATACCTCCTGAGTAGTTGGCAAAATTGCAGAGAATGGAACAATAGAAACGATTTGGTGTGTTAACGACTCACGGATACCGTCTCCATTGTACGAAGCGTCCGATAGAATGAGTTCTAAACCGTTTAAACAGCATGCAGTTTCACTTTCTAACGGCGTTTCAGATTCACTTGTGGTATCTGTTTTAGTCTTATGACAACAAGACGAACCGGTTTCAGCTTCCGCCATCTGCATTTTTTCAGATACGCTTCCGCACAAGATTTGTTCAAAAGCCGCACAGAATAGTGGACATACAGAATGAACGGAGACCAACACTGCAAGTAAGATGGGAAACTTCCAATGTTTTCGCGACATTGCTCAATTACTCCGTTTTTCACCAGAAAATAGATAACAAATTCAACGCTTTAAAGATATTATACACCAATATCCAAAAAAGTTGCAAGAAAAAATTAGAATTGGTGTGTTAAGATTTAGTGGAACTCTGCCTACTATTGTAAAAATAGTTCTCTGTGCCCGCTCATTGCTTGGAGATATCGGACATAGTGTTCTGTCCACACTAAAATTGTGAGCCGTGTCAGTAGTCGGGAATCGGAGTTCCCTCCCGACAAATGCCATACGCGCATTTGGCGTTGATTCACAAAGAGGTTTGTTCAGTAGGAGCGATCTCCGAATCGCGACCTTTACCCGCAAAATTTCGGTAGACACTCCAATAGTTGCGTGTAGGTTGGGTAGAACGCATTAAATTCCAAATTAACGTAATGAATGACTTTAGCAGAATACGCGTTGGTATTCTGCATGATTCAGCCAAATCAACCTCAAATGCGCTTTTTAGCATTTGACGAGTGTCAACTTAGTGCCTGATTTTCTCGTTGTAAGGCTTTATAAGTCTGCTTTCTTCTTATAGAGGCGACCTCGGATCAACACCAAATTCGCGTATGGTATTTGTCGGGTTTCGCTACGAATATACCCATAGGTGTCAACTTAAGAGGAGAAAACCGTAGGGTTATTTAGTTCTCCATATTTTCGGTTATTCTTGAATGCTCCTCTTGCTGTAGGAGCGATCTCCAGCTCGCGACTTTTTGACGAAAATGTGCAAAAACCCTAAAACTAAATAACCCTGAGAAAACCGCGTCACACTTGACATCACAACTGGTAGGTGCGGTTTCCTAACCGCACCTTATTATACTAAAACGATCTTGTGGGAGGCGTTTGCAACGCCGATTATCGCGCTTACAAAGCACTCTTACAAAGATGTTTTTCCAATTAGTGGCAACCAACGAAAGTAAGTCCGGTGCGGTTAGGAAACCGCACCTACCGTATTTAGAGTACTCCTTAAGTTGACACCTATAGGTTTCGCTACGAATATACCCGACCTACGAACTATAGGAAACTAAATGATCTGATACACTGTTACACAAAAAGCATTGCACTTCAGACAGGAAACTTGTATAATTTGAATAATAAAAAAGAAAACTAATGAAATTCTCAACATTTATAAATTGCAAATACTCAGAACTCACCATATAGGAGATTCCCATGGCAAATATAAGAATCCCCGAGGGATGGGAAATCCCAGAAAACCAGGTAACACCTGAATCAGTCTACATTAACCGTAGAAAGTTTATAAAAGAACTTGGAATAGCGGGTGCTGGAGCGTTGTCTCTTTTTGGCACAAACGCTTGTGCACAAGATAGTAAGGTTGCGAAACAACTTGAACCTTATCGCACCCAAATTCTTGATGTCAAAAAAAACGAAGAATTCACAGTTAAACGGAAACAAACAGATGAAATTATCGCGGCAACCTATAACAACTTCTACGAGTTCACAAGTTCCAAAAATACCGTCTGGAAACGGGTTGAAAAGTTTAAAACGCGTCCGTGGGAGATTGAAATTTCCGGACTCGTCGAAAAACCGATGACTTTAGATGTAGATGACTTAATCAAACAGATGCCGCTTGAAGAACGTATTTATCGTTTTCGTTGTGTTGAGACATGGGCAATGGTAGTACCTTGGATCGGCTTTCCAATGAAAGCACTGCTTGATAAAGTCCAACCGAAATCTGATGCGAAATACGTGCAGATGACCACATTTATGGACCCTGATGTGGCATCCCAACAAAACAATTTTCGTTTACCGTGGCCTTATGTTGAAGGACTAACACTCGCGGAAGCCATGAATGACCTAACGTTGCTGGTTGTCGGTATCTATGGGCATATTTTACCCCCACAGCACGGTGCTCCTATACGCCTGATTGTACCGTGGAAATATGGATTTAAGAGTATCAAATCCATTGTCAGTATTGAATTAACCGATAAGAAACCCCGAAACTTTTGGAACATTCTACTTCCGAGGGAATACGGTTTTGTGGCAAACGTCAATCCGAACGTTCCGCATCCGCGCTGGTCGCAAGCCTCTGAATGGATGATCCCCACAAGGGGAATAAAATACCCAACTCAGATTTACAACGGATACGGTGAGTTTGTCGCGCACCTTTACTAAAGATTACTTTCTAATGCGGCAACTATGGTGAATTATAGAAATAATTATACACCTCACCTGTAGGAGCGATCTCCGAATCGCGACGAAATGCCTTGATAGTCGGGAATCGGAGTCCCCTCCCGCCAAATGCCATGCGCGCATTTGGCGTTGATTTGGCAGGATGCCAAAAGCGCATGCTGCGTTGATTCACAGATGAATAATGTCCAATTAATTCTAAAATCTACCATATATAGGATTCTTTGCGGTAGGCGAGGTTTCCTAACCTCGCCTGTTTAGGATGTTCGTTAATTGTAAAATCTACCACAAACCCGCTGAGATGGAGAAGATAAATGAATATAAAACAAACATTCGGAAAGACCGCTCTAAGTTTGATGATTCTTGCTTTTCTGTTATTTGTTGGATGTTTTGAGTCTGTGATGGATACACTAAATCAAGAGAAGGACGAGCCTATAGTTGCTCCGATTGATTCCAAGGTTCCCATGGCAAATACTGAATTCGGTTTTAATCTGTTCAATACGATCTGGGAAACTGAACAGAATCAGAATATCTTTATCTCACCGTTCAGCGTTTCTACTGCCTTGACTATGACGTTAAATGGGGCAGCTGGCGAAACAGAACAGGCAATGGTTGACACGCTTCAACTACAAGGCATAGACTCCGATTCCATCAATTCCAGTTACGCCCAATTGCAACAGACACTTCAGACATCAGACCCAAAAGTAACACTCACAATTGCCAATTCTCTTTGGGGACGCCAAGGCATGCAGTTTATGTCAGATTTTCTGCAGCGCAACACCCAATTTTTCAACGCTGAAATCTCAATACTTGATTTTTTGGACCCAAATTCTCTAACAACAATTAATCAGTGGGTAAATGACAATACAAACGGTAAGATTCCAAAAATCCTTGATGAAATAGATGCGAATGCGGTTTTATTCCTGATTAATGCGATCTATTTCAAGGGTGCATGGAAAACAGGATTTGATCCGGCACACACGCGCGACGGGACGTTCCATCTTGCAACTGGCAGCCAAAAGCAAGTTCCGATGATGTTTAGGTCAGGACGTTATTCCCATTACCGCGGAGACGCTTTCCAAGCTGTTAACCTCCCCTATGGTGACGGGCGCATAAGTATGCATATCTTCCTTCCCGCCAGGGATTCCAACCTGAACGCCTTTTTAGAGACTTTGAACACAGAGAATTGGGAAAATTGGATGTCACAGTTTCGCGAACAGGAAATTTCACTCAGAATGCCAAAATTCAAACTGGAATACGGAACAAAAGAACTTAATGACGCGCTGACAACTCTCGGTATGGGTATAGCCTTTGATCAAAGTCGGGCAGATTTTAGCCGCATGGTGTCTTTAGAAGGTTTAGGGGCAAATCTGTATATTGATAAAGTTTCTCATAAAACTTTCATTGAGGTTAACGAAGAAGGCACAGAAGCTGCTGCTGTAACTATTGTTGGGATAGTAAAAACCAGTCTTCCACCACAATTCACTGTTGACCGTCCGTTTTTCTTTGCGATTCGTGATAATGAAACAGGGACGGTGCTATTTATGGGTACTGTCGTGGACCCGTAGGTGGAACATGTCCAATGATTCAGATAAAAAGCGTTGTTTTTCTCTTGTTACTTTTACCTATATTATCTGCAACTGCCTCATGGGAATCATCAGAAAGTACACATTTTAGCGTGTACTACCAAGAAAACAAGGCGGATCCGTCATCAATTCTTCAGATTGCTGAAGATTTTTATGCCGAATTGCCACGGATAACACGGCACATTCCAACTGAAACAATTAAAATCTGGATTTGTAATACGGATAAAGAGTTTCAGGCATTTGTTCATGCACCGATTCAAGATTGGGCGGTTGGGTGTGCGTTTCCACTGAGTCGGCGCATCATTATCCAAAACCCGACCCAAATAGCGGTAGCAAAACTTCAGTTAGCACAAGTGCTTCGGCACGAAATAGCACATGTTCTTTTTGGACAGTATACACGAAAAGCCGTTAAAGGAATTCCGTTATGGTTTGTGGAAGGCATCGCTATCTACTTCTCAAAGGAGTGGGTGCCGGGTCGCCACGAAACCCTACTGAAAAATGTCTTTTCAAAGTCTATTGTGCCACTAAATGAAATAACGCATAAATTCCCGATTTCCTCAAAAGGGGCGGATTTAGCTTATGCTCAAAGCCAAGATGCCCTTCGGTGGCTCGTTGAAATTAACGGCAGTGAGGCATTATGGTCAATTATTGATAAACTTCAAACTGGCGCGAATCTCAACACTGCTTTTGAAGCAGTTCTGGGTTATAATCTTGATACATTTGATAAACTTTGGCGAGAATCTTTGCCGCAACGTTATCATTGGGCAGCTTTTTTGTCCAGTTCCTACGTTTTTTGGGGTGGGCTCGGAGGGCTATTTCTCCTCGCTTATCTCATCTGCTGGCGTCGTAGACAAATACAACTTAACAAACTTGCTCAACAGGAAGAAACGGTAGACCCATTTTTTAGAGAGTAAAACCTATGAATAGTACCCTAATTCACACGATCCTTTTGTTTCTCAGCTTTACTATGGTAGTAACAGCACAACCCAAACATGTTTCACAATATTCTAATCAACTCACACGCGATGGACATATTATCGTTCTACCCGACCACGGCACTGTCTACATCGTTTCTGATCTACACGCCCATTGGAACGATTTTAATCAGTGGTTGCAACAAACCAAACTCGTTGAGCGTATCCAAGCAGGTGAAGATGTATATGGTATAATGCTCGGAGATTCAATTGACTATAAACCTGATGAAGAACCTAAGCCGCCTTTCGGTGATGTCCAAATAGTTAACCGCGTTATTGAGATACAGCGACAACTTGGAGATAAAGGCAAAAGGCTTATCTACATCAGAGGAAACCACGAATTTGCAGCAGCAGATACCTATGCTATGATGAAAAAACATGGAATGACAGATCAAAATCGTCCGGCATTTATTCGAAAATTGTACAACAGTATAAACGGTAGTTACTATAAACAGTTTAATTTCATTGAGCGGATGACCGATGAGCATTTTGAATTCCTTATTAATCTTCCAACAGTCGTCATTGGTAAAAACGGTTTTGTTGCCGTTCACGCAGGCCCCGCGCGTTCTATTATTAGGTTAGATGATATCATAGACCCCGGTCCCAGAACACTTGACGAGTTGCTGTGGGACAGACCAGATATCGTGTTTGGTGGTGGATATACGTTGAAACACACCGAAAATTTTCTCAAAACTCTCAATGCGAAATTCCTTATCGTTGGACATACCCCTATCAGTTATTTTCCATCTAAAAACATCAAGGACAAAGTCGCCCGAATCGGTGGCAAACAACTCATTTTTTCTACAGGCTATGGTGGACTTCGCGGTGGGCAAACCTACATTGAAGTTGATTTAGCAAAAACATACACCTCTGTTGAAGAACTAAAATTCGGTGTTAACATTCATCTTCTCTATCCGAAATAATGGTAAATTTTACAATTAACCTGACATTTTTGAGTAGGAGGGAACTCCGATTCCCGACTATCAAAGCGTTCTGTCGCGATTCGGAGATCGCTCCTACAGAAAATGTGTATAATTATTTTCAAAATTCACCAAACATAAGAGTGTTATTGTATGCGAGCGTTGATTTACATTATGACCCCTGTCGTGATTTTGACTTTTTTTCTTGCGTCACGCTTTGTGACATGGGATAAACTGAAAGGGGTTGACAGTAATGCCTTAAAACACTTCACTAAAGGAACACAATTTCTTAGAAATGGAAAAACTCACAAAGCCATAAGCACACTGACACAAGCAATTGAGATTGAGCCGAAGTACGCGGAGGCTTATATCAAACGCGGGATTGCTTATTACCACTTGGCACGTTACAAAGAGGCAATTAAGGATTATAACCAAACCCTGTCTCTCAAGAGTTATTTTGCTGATGCGTACGCAAGCCGTGGCGATGCTTACCTTGCCTTAGGTGATGAAATACAGGCTATCAATGACTACACCCTCTCCCTCAAAAAAAGAAAAAATGCACGTGTAATGTCAAAACGAGCAAAAGTTTATCTTGAAACAGGTAAAATTAACGAGGCTATCGCAGATTATCTTTATATCGTTAAGCATCGTCCAAGTGCAATTGCTTACTACAACCGTGGCAGGGCATACTATCAAAAGTTTCTAATTTCGGACGAGACGGATGAAACACTAAAACTCGCCTTAGCTGATTTTGAGAAAGCAATCGAAATGCAACCGATCTTTGCTATAGCATATCTCAGTCGAGGCGACATTTATGGACATTTGAGACAGCAAGAATCACAAGAATCCGACTATTCGTATGCAATTAATCTACTAACGGATGCGATTCAAAACTGGCAGAATGAAGCACATGAACTAATTCCCATATATCTTTGGCGTGCAGTCGCTTACAAAAAAGGGAACTACGTTGGCAACGCTGTAAATGATATAGAAAAGATTTATGAACTATTTACTCAGTTTTATTTGAAAAAAATAAGAATTTCTGATATACTATAAACGGACACTAAATCCAGAATTTCAATAGGAGGATACAGGTATTAATATGACTGGAGAAGCATTAGGTTTAGTTGAAACAAGAGGCTTGGTTGGCAGCATTGAAGCCGCAGATGCCATGGTAAAAGCCGCGAATGTGAAGCTTGTTGGACGTCAACAAGTTGGTGGTGGTTTTGTCACAGTGATGGTACGTGGAGACGTGGGTGCCGTGAAAGCAGCGACAGATGTTGGTGCTGAAGCCGCTGCCCGTGTAGGAGAAGTTGTTTCAGTGCATGTGATCCCACGTCCACACGCTGAAGTTGAAACTATTCTGACAAACGAATCATAATTTCATGAATAATTTTCTAGAAGTATTTGAATCCGAATAGAAACAAAGTTGATATGCCTGACCAAGCTTTAGTTAAACTAATTACCCGCCGTGTGGTGAGTCGCTTAACAAATGATCAATCTTGCAGCGGGTGTGCGTTACGTACTTGTGAGGCGGGGAACCGTGCATGTGATGTTGCTTTAGCACAGCAGAAAATTCCGGTTGGGGTTTCTGCTCGGCATGCACATGTAACCCAGGAAGACCTTGAAATCCTTTACGGGCGTGGGCATCAGCTTACCGTTTACGCACCGCTTTATCAACCTGAAGCGTTTGCGGCGAATGAAACAGTCACGGTTGTCGGGAAGCGGATGCGTGCGATTGAACATGTTCGTATCCTCGGTCCTGTCCGAGATTATTCCCAAGTAGAGGTGGCGCAGACGGAAGCAATTCGGCTCGGTTTAAATCCACCCATTCGGGATTCAGGTGATCTTGCAGGTGCTGAACCGATCACCCTTGTTGGTCCCGCTGGAAGTGTGTATTTAGAAGAGGGGGCAATTTGTGCGACACGACACATTCACATGAAACCTGAACAAGCTGAGGCTTTCGGTATCAAAGAAACAGACCATTTAAAAATCAGGATTCCCGGAGAACGTTCCTTAATCTTTGAGAATATTCGTCCGAAAATTCATGAATCTTATGTGCTTCAGATGCATCTGGATACTGATGATTCCAACGCCGCAGGATTGAAAGGTGGCGAAGCGGTTGAACTGCTACGCGACGAAACATGACACCAGAACAGATTACCCAAATTGAGAAAATTGTTGAGAGAGTGCTTGAAGCCTACCTCCGCAGCACCCAACAATCCGAAAAACAACTACTCGCAATATTTGGTGCTACGCAATTCCCATTAGAACAGGTACTTCAACAATTCCAAACATGCATGCAAGAAGGATGGAAAATTCGAATTATTCTGTCCGAACTTGCAACTAAAGTGGTAAACCTTGAACCAATATATTCGATATTTGGTGAAGATAGCATATTACAGGAAAACAATTTAACCGATATACCGTCTTTTGTTGAAAGTTATTCACAGATTGTTTTACCCGCACTTTCCTATCCAATGGCGGGAAAACTTGCTTTGAAGTTGGTTGATACGCCTTGCACCTATTTGATATTCCAAGCACTTTGTCAAGGAAAACGGGTTATAGCAGCATCAGATATTTTAAGCACAAGGAAGTATATAGATAAAAAATCACTCACACTTGACCAAATTGAACCAACACATGTAAACGCGTTAACCGAATTTGGCGTTAAATGGGTAACAGTTGACCAGATTGCGGTGACAATTCGTGAAGGTAATGCACCAAATCGTGTAAGTGTGCAAACGCCTGTTATAAGTGCGAATGTGATCGCGGATTTGGCATCTAATGTTCAGGAATTAGTTTACGCAAAACCTGCAATTGTAACACCGCTTGCACGTGAACAAGCGCAAAAACGGGGTATTCAGCTTACACCTAAACCGTAATAATCTAAATGTAGATTTTACAGTTCAGAAAACCCTATTTTCCAACTAATTTATTCTTGACAATTGTGGTAAGAAATTGTATAATGTTTTTAACAGTATGGTTTTTTATTGAAATTTTAATGTTGAAACACTATTTTTATGCTGAAGACAGGAAGAAAGTAAGACAGAAACTACTTTTTACAGAATTAACCGAAATACGAATAGAAGAGAAGAATATTATATTATATACGTTTTTTCAACCAACGGCTAACCCTGCTGGTTTAAGATTACTAATTAGGAGGATTCTCATGTTGAAACGAATTTTCACTTTAACAATCGCAGGACTCCTTAGCTGCTTGCTAATCGGGACGTTGGCAACAGTGAGTTACGCCGATTACGGTTATTACGCGGACAGACTGAGTCGTGAGCATCGGGTCGCAAATGATGTAGATGAATGGTTAGAACGCGGCAATGCTACAATTACTGCAAGTCCTATTTTTGAAGACGGTATGCGGCTGACCGCTTGGGCAAATTCCTATCAAGATGCAGATAATTATGAATTTGCTATTGCGAGCGGTGTGTATCTGTTTGAAATCCCACGTGGCGCGCAATCCATTGAAATTCGGGTTCGCTACAAAGGTGAACCGAACAAGTTTGAGATTAACGACGATTATGAACCGATTGCGGGGCGTATATGGATTCGTAATACCAAACGAGAGGCAACACGCCGCGGCTACCATGACCAAAACGCCTCTGAAACACGATATGGTGATACCTTCGTCCTTCGCGCAAAAAACCGCTCTGAAACTATCAAAATTCCTGTCGCGGGACATGTCAAAGATGGATGGATGGAACTTCATGTCGTTGCCGAAGGAGGCGAACAACTTGATGTTGAATATATTGAAGTTTCCACCTATCGTCGAGCACCAAAGGTACGGGTAGTCCAGCACTATACACCCTCCTATCGTTGGCATCCTTGGAATCGGTACACCTACCTCTATTTTTATGATGGTCCCATTTATTACAGAAGTGGATTTGATTCCTATCTGTGTTGGAGTTATCCGGTCTACGATCATCGCTATCTCTCAATCCGCACCCATTATGGCGGTTACTTAGGTCGTTACCGTGTTTATCACCCGGCACGTTATTCGTATTACCACACACCTTATTACGGCGTTTACAGTAGAGGCACTCCAATATACAATAAGCGGACACAGTTAAATAGGTGGAGTGCACAACACGAAACAGCGCGTAAACAATATTCTCGAAGTCGGTTAGCAACGCCTACGCGGACTACACAACGGACACAAATCCAAAATGATGTTCGTGTCGTCATTGAAAACCACCGTAAACAAGCACCTCCGTCAACTGAACGGCTTACACGGTCTGCAATAATTTCTCAAAAACAACGAGTAGCGACCAGATCAACCACTCAACAAAATGATTCAGTTCGGTCTTATAGTAGTCGTTCTCGTTTTTCAACTCAGACACCGAACAGACAGCGGAGTTCTCTCTTAAATTCGCGCTCACGGGTGAATACGAGTAGGAGTAGCACTTCATCAATTACGAACAGATCTTCTCAACTTTATAGGAGATCGGTATCTTCTTCAAGCCGTACGAGCACTTCGTCAAGTTCGCGTTTGCGCAGCAGTAGTAGCACTGACCGAACAAAACAGCGCAGTTCGTCTGTTACCACAACAAGATCTACACCGAAGCGAACCGAACCGCAAAGGGTTAGTCGGACTTCATCGTCCAGTTCTCGGACACGTCCAACAACTACCTCTCGTACGTCAACCAGTTCAAGTTCCAGTAGTGATGACGATGACGATGATAATAAAACAGAAAATCGGAGTCGGACAACTTCACGGACAAAACGAAAAAGATAAACGTTTTCGTTATTGAATTATCTGCCATACATAATGATGCCTCGTGCAGTTTTTGCGCGGGGCATCGTCAACAATTGTGTAGATATTCGTATCTATGATCAAATTTGATCTTGATACATTAAAAATATTTATTTAGACTTCGCGACTGATTTACTCGCGTAATTTTCAAGATATATAGATTCGGAAATCAAGAAATCAATGCGTTTTTTATTACCCCTTTTGATATTGCTATTGAGCATGGAATTTTGTTTTGCCGAAGAGGTTAACAACCGTGTTCCTGCGGAATCAAAACAATCGATAAGGTTAATTTCGCCTCTTGGAACTATGGTCCGTTCAACTGTTTTTCCTGGATGGGGTCAATTTCATAGTCGAAACTATTTTCGTGGGAGTCTTGTCCTACTCGGTATCGGTAGTTCAGCAGTAGGGGCACTTATGGCACATCAATCCCTTGCAACACAATATGATCACTATATAATCACTGCCAGCCTTGATCCGGATGATGCTACTTTGTTGGCAAGTTACGATAAAGCAAATCAAGAATACAAACTCAAGATGTTCTTTATTTACACAGGAATAGGGATATGGGCATATAGCATCATTGATTCCTATGTCAGTGCGAACTTTTACAATGCTACCTCACAAGTTCGTTCAATCCAAGAGGATGCACAGCAAATTGAAAATTTGGGGCTCCAAGTTGGAATCACTCCATCACGGCTCTATTTAGGGGTCGTAAAAACATTTTAATTTGGAGATAAAAATATTATGTTTAAGGAATTAGTAAAAACAGGCAGCGTGCTCATTTTAGTAGCATGTTTTATCGGTTGCGGCGACGTTGATAAGGTAAATCAGGTGCCGCCCGAGGACTATTTGGCAATTAACAGCGTTTTAAAACGGTGGCGGGAAGGTTATGAAACTGAAGATATAGAGACCTATATGAGTGCTTACTGGTCGCAAGGTTTCCGTTACGTCTCAGACTGGGGAACAGATGGCGATAAAACTGATGACCTAATATTTGATGATATTCGCGATGAACGGGATTCGGCTATCCGTGTCTTTAGTCGATTTCAGGATATCGAGATTGAACTCTCTATTCCACCAGAAATAGTTGTAAATGAAGATGGTAATGAAGCCGAAGTCCGAAATCACTACCGAATTCAAGGTTTTGTGGCAGATGGCGAATCACTTGAAGGTGGATTCACTGGATGGTTCGCGGAAGGCGACAATCTGTTTATTTTTGAAAAAAGAGATGGCGAATGGCGTATTACCGAATGGCATGACGAAGCTTTCAACGATGAAGAAATTCGCATCGCAAATAACCTTTAGCCTGACACAAAAGTTAGTGTAAAGGAGGATAATTTTCACCCGATTTTCGGGGAAAACTACACTTATGCCTCAAAGAGAGGAACCATTGCATGACTATCTGCAATTCATACGTAAGTACAGTTTTATTATCTGTCTGAGCATTTTATTGGTTTTAGGAACTGCGCTTGTTATTTCACTGCGTATACCTAAAACCTATTCTGCTTCTACACTAATGCACCTTATTCAATCTAACACAACTTCTCCTATCTCCTCCAATAATTTGTTTCAAACAGTTTTTTCAGGGGGAGTTGACCGCAGAGAGATGGCAACAATTAGTGAAAGGTTTTCTACAGAGTCTATGTTAAATGCTGCGATTGAAAACTTGGAAGAGAATGAACTGGGAAAAATCCAGCATTTCCCAAGCGTAGGAAATCTCAAACAGAAGTTGAAGGCACAAATTCATCCGGATGCTGACTATATTGAATTGTCAATTGAATTAACCGAAACCGAAGGAGGCGAACGTAACGCAGCCCTATTGGTTAATCAACTGGCACGAGACATGCAGACATTACGGAGTGTAAATGAAAAAACAAGATTGGCAAAACACCAAAGATTGCTTGAACAAAAACGGGAAGAAATCGATAAAGAAATTCGACAACTCATAGATGAAATCCTTAAATTTGTCAGCGAAAACGGAAGTCCAGAGACGTGGTATCCTCAATTAGCAAGTTTATTAGAACAGCATAGAAAGTTACATGAACGACTTGGAATCTCCGAACAATCTCTCCACACTGCACAAGGGCGTCTTACCCATTTCAAAAATCGGCAAGAAAACCTTTCACAACAGACACAAATTTCAGAAACTCAGAACTACAATCCACTCTGGCTATTTCAGCGTGAAAAATTAGATGACTTGGAATCCCAGCGCATCGGTGATAGTAAAAAAGCAGGAAAAAGTTCGCATGCTCTCAGTGGTCTTGACGCACAAATTGCTGAAATCCAAAAAAAATCTGATGCGACACCGCAAATGGCTACTATTACCACTTACGGTACTTCTCCACACTATATCTATCTACAAAATCAATTAATTGAGCTGCCTCCAACTATTGAAGGTTATGAAAACGAAACAGAACAACTCAAAAAAGAATTGCAGCAAACTTATAGCCAATTGCAAAAATTATTAAACCAAATTCCGGTAAATCAACATACTTTTACGCAGTTGCGCACCGAAATTAAACTTGCTGGCACTTTAAAGGAAGAAATTGAAAAACGCTATCTTGAATCTGAGATATTAAGTGCGGAGTCCGGCGTTACTGACACACAGATGGGCGGTATTGAGATAGTTGATATTGCGGTCCCACGGAAAATTTCGATCAGTCCACAATTTAAATTAATTGTTATTCTCGCGGGGGTTGTTGGGTTATGTTTAGGTGTAACGCTTGCTTTATTAATCGAATATTTTAAGAAATCTTCGCTAAGTTTACAAAACTGAATCAATCTTATTATTCTGCTGCATAGTTAATTCTGTTGCATAGTTTAATAGGAAATTCAGTTTTTGTTTTGCATCGGGTGTGTAAAGTTTTGATCTTTATACTCTTTATCACTTATAGGATGGACTATCAACCCCGATACATCGTTGTTGATTTGTCGAATTTCGTATACCTTACCTTTGTAGGTGTGCTTTGCAATCATGCCTATAATAATGTTTAAGAAATTATACTATAATGCGTCCTATGCTAAGCTTTTGACAGAATTTTTACATTCTTTTGTATTTTGTTGTTGAAAAACAATGACATTTGTGATATGATTTGTCAGAATTACACAGTCTAAATTTCTTTTCCTTTGAAACTTGACAAAAAATTACATCTATGTTATTATTGACGCTTAATAGCTGTTTTGTGGGAATTCCCCAAAACACTCCTTGACTTATGGATGAATCTGATTTCTGCCAATTAATAATCTTAAATTCAGTGGGCAGAGACTTATAACTTAATAATCACCTAAGAGGAGTTCAACTAACTCACACGGTGTTTTTTTACAATTCTAACGGATATGTGATTGTTCCGTTTACATTATACACAGATTCAATCCATTTTTTAAGGTTTCGGAGCTGGACATTTGGCTCAATAGTTGCTTGTTAAGTCAATGTTTAATATCCGAAATAATTATTTCCTAAGGAGGAATATGAAACTAATGAACAAGTTAAAACGAGCGATAAATGTTTTACTTGTAGTGCCTTGCATCCTAAGTGGGCTTGTGCTTTACGGTTGTGGTGCACAAAGCCTCGGGCCGCAAGAACCTCTCTTGCCTACTATTGAGGGAGACTCAAAATTCTCAGATCGATTCCAATTGGAAGAAGAACCACAGTTCTTCTACGATCTTTTTGGTAAAGAACTCTTGGAAGGTAGTGAAGTCTACAACTACCGTGAGCGTAAGGCGTTCAATCAAAATGGTGAATTAGTTGTCGGATGGACTGGTCAACTTGACAGTGAACGTTTCTCTGCTCAATTAGACCGAACTATCTTAACCGAAGATGCCTATCGGGGTAGATATAATGAGTTTGCGATTGGCGACCATATGCGTATCAAGCCTTCTACCTTGTTCCCAAATCGATATGCAATCTACAAGACCGAATTTGATGGATTCCGATGGGACATTTCTTTTGCACAAGAACGACATCTCTTTACCCTTATTAACTCACGTATTTCTAACCCGGTTCAGTTGAGTGATGCTGCAGCGAACCTTGCACCGACACTCGGGCGTCGAAACGGATTAAACGACGATGCCGGGGTCCGCCACATTGAAAACGCACGTCTTGTCGGTTTTAGAGGACAAGGGCTTTTAGGGGATATCTTCCGTATCGGGTTTACTTATGTGAACTTACATAAAGAACACCCAGAACGTGTTGAAAATCCGTTGATGGGAACCGTTCCAAATACCCCACCAGAAAGTATTACAGTTGTCTTCCGAGATGACTCTCCCGAAGACAATCACGTTGCAAGAATTACCGATTTTGAAGGGTATGCTCCAGACTTACATGGTGAGAATATCCAAGGGGGTGTCGGTGCTGCTTTCAAATCCATGGTTGTCAACATTATCACACAAGAGCTTGAAGATGTATCCGTTGAAGATTTAGAAGATGGATACGAACCATCTCTTCAGCCTGAACAGTCACAACAGATTGAAGTCTTTATTGATGATATCACCCCCGTTGATGCTGCTGTTGATGTGGTGCGTGACTCTGTTGATGGCGAGTGGAAAATCGTTGACGGGTTCAACAAGATGAAGTATGACCTCGTATTTGAACAGCACGATATTGACCCACGAACAGTAAAATCTGTTGATTTTGAGATGGTCGTCGCTGGTGATTACAATATTGCTGTTGTCGGTTTTAGTGAAGCAAACATGGCTGAGTCAGACCCTGAAATTCAAGAATGGATTAAAACCGAAGACGGTCATATACAAATGCCGTATCGTGACATCATTGAGGCACCAGGAAACTACGGGCAATCTCCAGATTATACTGACAACCGATCAACCCTCGTAGATAACCCAAGCCAATGGAAAGGCGAAGGTAGACCTCGGAAAATTCGATACCGCTACGGTGCAGCACGGGCTGCGGTCCTTTATGGTTTAGACCTTGAAGGAACCGTCGGAAACGTTTTTGTGAGGGCTCACTATTCTATTAACGGCAAATACAAACAGTACCCAACTATTTCTAAAGATAAGATGGGATTTAGCCGACTTACCGACAATATTGTAACTGAAGACGGTGAAGAACCGACCGGTATTTCAATTGATCCTGCTACACAACTACCAGTAGATGCAAACGGTATACCGACCTACTCAGAAACTGAGGGTGAACGTTTTGAAGCACTACTGGGTGGAGATGGTACAGATGAAGGTGGCGATGGAGAGATGGGAAGAGAGAGCGCATGGTTCGTCCAACTCAAATCGCGCTTTGGGAAACTCTACCTTGAAGGTGTATTATACCACATTGATCCCGGCTACACTACCACTTATCTCAACTTTGGTGCTAATGGTGATCGTGACCAAACTTACGCACTTCCTCGGACACAAGAAGCTACAACGGAACAGGCTCCGTGGGATATAGAGAATTACGCACTCGTTGAGGACGATGACGATGACGATGATTGGCCCGATGATGATGACTTTGATGGGGTACTCCCACGCGCTGATGACCGAGATCAGAACGGGATTTTAGACTTCCAAGAAGATTTTCTCATCTTTGAGGCTGACCCACCGATCTTTACTGACTTAATTGACTTGAATAACAACGGCACCATCGATTCGCTTGAAGATGATTTTGAACCACAATACGAATACGGTATTGACCGTGATGGCTATCATCTCAAAGCAGAATACGACTTACTTGATAACCTTTCTCTTCAAGTCGGATGGTTAAACGAAAGTGAAATCTCAAGTCGTCGAAAAAATGATTCCAAATATCTACACCTCACTTATCAACGTGATATTCCAGATTTTGGAACCATTCTCTTCCAAAACCGATTTGTTCGAGTACGAGACGATATCCCCGATTACACTATTACGCTTCGTGTAGGTGAATTAGAACCTGAGCAAATTACTGACGAGCTTGATTATTATAACGCTCGTGTAAATACGACAACGCTTCAGTTCCTCTACACTGCTGTTCCTAACCTTACACTGGAAGCCAAACTTCTCGTTGTTTTGCAAAAACAGTATGAACAGGATGAAGAGGGTGCGGTCTTCTTAGATGTTGAGTTTGACGAGGGAGCAGATTTGTATGAACCGGATGAACGCGTAGATTTTCTGGTCCCTGATGAACAAGTTCGTATTAGTGGTGAAAAACGCGAATTTCCATTCTATCCTGACCACGGAATTAATGCACTTGACGCAGCAGATACCGGTTTGATCTATGATGCCGAAAACTGGAAGACACGGCGCTACCCTGAACGGAACATACGCAGCCAACAAGTTATTTTGAAGGCAAAATATGAAATCCCGCTTGGGGACATACGTTTTATTAACAGAATCGGTGAAGATTTCACGTTGACACCTATGGTTAAGTACATCTGGGACAGGGCTTTTGATAGAAGTGCTGAAGAAATTGGCGACGCGCTGAACTCAAGGTTCTACGTTCCTACTGATAATGAACCCGTGGAATACTTACGATTCAACCGTCGAAGTCGTGAAGACATTCTCGGGGTCCGCCTTGATTATCAGTTCACACCGAGTATGAACATTCTTGGTGGATTTCAGTATAGGAAGTTTACCAACCGAGACAAGAACTTCAGAGACTATCTGGCTATTTTCCCAGCAGATGAATCTGTTCCAATTCTTTATCGACCAGATTTACGTACCCGAATTTTTGAAATCCAAGCCATCAACCAAGGTAATTGGGCTGGATTCAATATCGTCATTCTCGCGGGTTACCGCAGAACGACTATCTTGCTCCAACACACAACAAGTAACACTACGTTTGTTCGAGCAATGATGGGTTTCTAAATTCGTTAGAGGGTTTACTGGACGCGACATCTTCGTGTTCAGTAAACCTCCTGTGGAATTACTTTTTAATATCTTTTATGTTGATTGTCAACAAAAGCGTAACTTCTTAGTCTCTCAGGTGTTAAGGGTATAAAGTTTGTTATTCAAAGTTGTGACTTTTAAATATCGGACAGAACCAGAACCGTAGAAATCACTTGACTTTTGAATGTTCAGGTGTTGATAATTCAGAAATAGTTGATAGAACTTAGCAGCACGTTTGAGTACGTGCCTTCACATATTAGATGATACTTCTATAGAATATAGAAAACTTACTGCCGAATCGGCACATTACCAAAGGAGAACCAGGACGAATGATTCGTTTAAGTTTAATTTTAATGTTAGTTGCCTGTATGTTTATGTCTGTTGGCATTGTTATGGCACAAGATGAAGAAGCAGCGGACGCTCCAACGGCCGAGGTTTCTGATGCTCAAGAAACAGAAGTCGTAGAAGGTGGTGCAACGGTTAGAGGCGACGTTATTGATACAACAACAGATCAGGAACCAATTGAGGGAGTAACCGTCAAAATTGTTAACACTGGTGACGGTCAAGAGTTTACAGCGACAACAGACAAAGATGGGGTCTATGAAAGAACCGGTCTTCCTGCTGGTCGTTACACGAGGAGTTATTCCAAAGAAAGTTACGGAGATCGAGTTGGTAAATCGAAGGTCGTTGCAGCTGGTGGCGAAATATATGACCGGATCAAAATGAGAGAAAAAGACACTATTGTCTCTTTTTTCAAGAAATTTGGGTTTGTTTTTTATCCGTTAGCAATTTGCTCTGTTGTGGCATTAACCTTTATTATTGAAAGGCTTTTCACGTTTGTCCGAAGCCGTTCACGCATTGGAACAGAACAGTTCATAGCAAGCATTGCGGATTCATTGCGGAAAGAGAACATTATGGAAGCTGTTTCGACTTGTGAAGAAGCAGGCGGTCCACTCGCCAATGTGCTAAAAGCTGGACTTCTCAGATATAGCCAAGCACAGATTGAGGAACGGGATATTACCAAAGAGGAAATACAAGAAGCGATTGAAGAAGCAAGCCTTCTTGAAATACCTGAATTAGAAAGAAACCTGCCTGTACTCGGTACAGTTGCTGTGGTTTCACCGTTGTTCGGTCTGCTTGGAACTGTTACAGGTATGATTACCGCGTTTACTACTATCGCCCTTGAAGGTACCGGTGACCCGCAACAACTCGCGGGTGGTATCTCACAGGCACTTCTAACGACTGCTGGTGGCTTAACAATTGCTATCCCTTGTCTGATTTTCTTCCAGCTTTTTGATAGTTGGGTCAATAGACATATGGTTGAAATCTCACAGGTTTCTACAGAAATTGTTAACCAGTTGATTGTAGGTGAAGCAAACGCTTAAACACGGACCGGGCGGGTATGCTTCTACTCGCCCTTGTTCTACATACATAAATGGAGAATCGAAATGCAACAACTTGGTGAAGCCAAATTGAGTCTGATGGCAACGCGAATACGGGAACGTAAACCGCCAACTCTCAGTATGGCACCTATGATTGATTGTGTGTTCCTGCTTCTGATTTTCTTCATGGTGTCAACAACTTTTACCCCAATGCCGGGAATCCGAGTGCAACTTCCACCTCCCGGTGAACCTTCAAAAGAAAAACCGAAAGGGCTTGTTGTCAAAATTGATAATCCTACGACTAATGATAGGGATGGCACGATGCTTTTGAATGGGGAAGTTGTACAGTTTGAGGAAATGTTTTCACTACTTCTCAATGCACCTCAAGAACAGAAAATAATGCTTATTATCCAATCAGGACGAGAAGTTCTGCATGAACAGATTGTCACAGTAATGGATATAGCAAAAGATGCAGGGATCGATAAAATTGGATTTGCGATTACCGCGCGAGAATGACGCGCGTCATCAAATTGCGGTCTAACCGTACCAACAAAAAGGAGAATACACATGGCTCTCCAAATGAAACGTAGACGGAACACTTCAAGTGACGACGATATCCCGATGGCACCTATGATTGATTGTGTATTTCTATTACTCATTTTTTTCATGGTTTCTGCCATCATGCGGGTTCCTCCGCCTTTTAGTGTCACGTTACCGGATTCCACAACCGAAAACGAATTTCCGAGGAAAAAATATAACTTATTTATCAGCAGTGATGGTCGAATTGCTATTGATGATCGAGAAATGCAAACTTTGGAAGAGGTAGGGCTCTTTATAGCTGCCCACGAACACCAAATTAGCACCTTGATTATTAAAGCAGATAGACGCGCGAAACACGGACGGGTGATCGACGTGGTAGAACGAGCAAAAATGCGCTCAGCTAAAGTTGAAGGGCTTGAAGTCGCTTTTGCCGTTGCTGAAGACGTACGCAGATGACCAAGCGAAAATAGAATTGCGGTCGAAATGAGTGATCTCACCTTCTCGTAAAACAGCAACCGCTGCTTTTATACTTGACATCATTTTCCAGACGATTTCTGGAATTGGAATTAATAATGTTAAAGCCTCTAATGAATATTTCATTAGAGGCTTTTTACGGTTTAGGTGCTTTATAATGAAACCCATAATTATAATTATATTCTGTTCTTGTGTGGATTTCAAACATACTAAAAATGTAAGAGGCGCAATGAATTGCGCGACTATAAACGCCGCTAACCTTAAGAAAATGTAAAGGTATTTTTAGATTTTACTGCCGTTTTTACCGAACATTGCCAGACAGATAATTGGTGAAGATTTGCAGCTTCCATCCGTACCGACGTGGTGGTGCGGGCAACCGAAACACCGAGACTATGTGCTGTCACACCTCAAAAAGTTGGTCATCAAGCCGATTTATCGTCAACCAAACGCGAGACCACTGTTCGGAACAGAACTTAGTTCCGCTGAACTTGATACGCTGCACGCACAGATTAATGCGCAACCGCATCTCTATGTTGGACAGGAGTATATTCCCATTTCCACAACACCATCTCTTATTGAGGGCAAACTTGAACCACGCCGTGCGATTCTCCGTAGTTTCTTATTTGCGGAAAAAGAAGGTTATGCCGTAATGTCCGGTGGACTTACCCGCTGTGAAGGTGAAGCAGGCGAATTAACAGTTACTATTCAAGATGGCGGTGTTAGGGAAACGCTTGTAATTAGTGCTCCTGAAAATGGCACGCGAATTGCTTATACACTTCCATTACTGTGAACAAATGATTTACCGACCTCCTACGAGAGTGTATCATGCCCATTGAATGCAGCTGCACGATCTGTTTCTTAATCTAAACTTTTTCGCCACTAAGATGTCCAAAATATAGTTAAGTTCTTTCCAAGATATGTTGAAGGCACTATTCCAAAAACCCGTGCCAGATGAATTTACCCTCTAATAATTGGTAGACCGATTCACTAACCAACAAACCCAAAATTTCAAACATACGTATAGTCTTATCAGAATCTATAAAGCTTATTGAAGCAAATTATTTACAAATCTAAGGAGATTCCGATGAAAAGATTGAATTTCCACACAGCGTTGTTAATCCTACTCTTTACAGGATTTGCCCAATTTGTGCAAGCACAAGGCATCATTGTCACAAGCCAACCCCGCATCCCGCGAATTGAAACCTTAAGAATTGAAAAACACCATGTGAATGTGTCTATCGACAATCAACTTGCAACAACGAAAATAGATCAGATCTTCGCTAACCCCAACAATTTTCAACTGGAAGGCACATATCTCTTTCCGCTTCCTGATGACGTAGCCGTTTCAGATTTTGTGCTATACATAGATGGAAAACCGGTAAAAGCGGAACTACTCGCAAAAGCCAGAGCGCGGAGTATTTATGAAGGCATTGTGCGTTCCATGCAAGACCCCGCACTGTTAGAATATATTGGAACGCGTGCCTTTCAGGCGAGGGTGTTCCCGATTCCTCCTAATGGCGAAAGACGAATTCAACTTGAATACTCACAAGTTATTAGCTTAGATTCAGGGCTTGCCAAGTATACGTACCCACTCCGAACCGACAAATTTACCCACCAACTCGTAGGAAGTCTTGCTGTTTCAATTGACCTTAAAAGTAAACATGCGCTCAAAACAATCTATTCTCCCTCACATGAAGTTGCGGTCAATCGGAAAAACGATCATCGTGCGAAAATCAGTTATGAAGGCACCAACGTTCACGTAAAACGCGATTTCGTGTGCTACTATTCACTTTCCGACAAAGATTTCGGCATTGACCTGATTACCCATCGTACTGATACAGACGAGGACGGCTTTTTTATGCTTCTTATTTCACCTAAATATGAGGTAAAAAAGACAGATGTTATTGAAAAGGACTTTATCTTTATTCTCGACCGTTCTGGGAGTATGAAGGGACCGAAAATAGAACAGGCAAAAAAAGCACTCAGATTTTGCGTGAACAGTTTAAACGATGGTGACCGATTTAACCTTATCCTATTCAATACAGATATTGAACCTTTTTCTGATGAATTAGTTTCAGTAAAGCAGGAACGGGAAAACGCACTCGCTTTCGTTGACGATATTGTAGGAAACGGTGGTACAAATATCAACGGTGCTTTACTTGCTGCCTTATCTGATAAACCTGATCCGAAGCGACCGCGCATTGTAGTTTTTTTAACTGATGGCGAAGCGACTGTTGGTGAGATAGATAGCACCCGAATTCTCAAAAATGTTTCTCGCGTGAACAATGATAAATCTCGTATCTTTGTGTTTGGTGTTGGTTACGATGTGAATGTTAATTTGCTTGATAAGATGGCTGAGCAAAATGGCGGCACCCGTCAATATGTCAAACCGCAAGAGAATTTAGAAGTTGCTGTGTCAACATTCTTTACGAAGGTAAGTGAACCTATTTTGGTCAATTTGGCTTTGGAAATCCAGAACATCAAAACCAAAAACCTATATCCCCAGAAGCTGCCACATCTGTTTCGTGGGTCGCAGTTGACAGTGCTTGGTAGATATGCTGGTACTGGTAAGACAAAACTAATCTTGCGTGGAGAAATTAACGGCAAGAAGCATGAATTTTCTAATTCGGCAAAGTTCCCAAAGCAGCAATCGGATCATGAATTCCTGCCAGCATTGTGGGCACAACGCAAGGTCGCCTATCTTGTTGATGAAATCAGACTGAACGGTAAAAATAAAGAGTTAATTGAAGAAATTACGCGTCTCAGTGAAAAATATGGTATTATGACTCCGTATACCTCATTTCTTGTTACAGAGGATGGTCCACAGAGACGAGCGTTGAGTCGACTACCAAGGGAAAGTGATACGTCAGTTCCACTCTCTACAGTTCAAACCTCTGCCCCGAAACTCCCCCGCAGTGTAGCAAAGCAAGTTGCGGATAGCGTCGAATTGCAACAACTTCAGACACAAGCACAAGTAGCGAAAACGGCTATCACAGTTCAGCAGGTCAAAAATAAGACTTTCCATCAACGCGATAATGTCTGGGTAGATAGTGCACACAAATCTGAAACTAAGACAAAGAAGATTGAATTCGGAAGTGATGCTTATTTTGAGTTGCTTAAGAAAGAGCCTGAATTAACGAAATATCTTGCGATTGGAAAACATGTCATCGTTTGTCATAAGGCGACATGTTATGAAATTCATCCGTCTAAGCAGCCGTAAGCCAAATAAAAGTCCTTTTCATTAAGCACGTTTAATTGTGTAAATGTTAATTGATGTCGTCTTCTGATTTAACGAGATTGAGCAGGTGGATTTTTGATATGTAAATCCGTTTTTACGAATACATCTGAAAAATCCATCTGCATTTTTTCGATTAGGTTCAGAAAATAGCGCGATACCTTGAGGAGCAAGTAGATTCTGAAGTAACCCCAATATCGGTTTCCAATTCTGTTCTTCATATATCACATCTGAAGCAAGGATAACGTCAAATTTGCTATGAAAGCACGGCGCGTTCCAATCCATTTGGACAAAAATCGCGGAATCAATACCGTTTTGCTGAGCGTTGTGTTTCGCAAATAAAAGCGCATCATACTCAAAGTCTGTAAAAATAACTTTTGCCCCCGCTTGAGATGCGACAATCCCTCCGAGTCCAAATCCACAACCAATTTCAAGAATATTCTGGTTGGAGAACGTTTCCCCTATCTCCGATACGTGGCGTGCTAAGCCGATAGCAGACTCCCACATATAAATCCAATAGGGTAGAAAAAGCCTACCTTCGCTATCCTCTCTGCTTAGTTTATCTAAGAAATGATCGGGATCGTCAACAATTGTCAGCTGGATTTCTCTGTTTCTTAGCTGGATTGTAGTGTGCGTGATTGGGTAATTTTTTAGATAGTTTTTCATCTGTTCATAATACCAGAATTTATAACGTTCACAAAATCAACATTTGCACCTAAAAAAACAAGGACAGTCCCTTGTAAGGATTATACCACTATACACTACTTTATTCACATTTATCTGTAAACACGCCAGCTGCTATAGCACTGCTCAATTCTATAACATTTGCATGACAATTGCACTTGTCAAAATGGGGTAAATTTGCTACTATAAACGATAATTATAACAGTATTTCCAACTGACAAACCGTAGATCGTAATTGATATCTAAACAATAAAATACACCATCTTTAGCTAACATGAAGTGCTGCTTTTAGGGAGGCATTATGGCAAAATACGCAAAAGGCTCTGTGCACTCATCAGAACTACAGGAATTCGAAGATAGTAAAACAGGCGCGCATATTTATCAACTCACAAAAGATAACACAATCAACCATAACCTCTATTTTCTTACCCCTTCCTTTACACCTAACCAAAGTCATCTGATTTTTACCTCCTATCGTTCAGGAAAAGCGAATTTTTTCAAACTTGAATTTCCGAAAGGGGATATCGTGCAGCTGACCAATGGTGACGAAGTTCATGGGTATTCGGGGGTAATTGCCAAAGATGGAACAGAACTCTTTTACACAGAAGGCGATTCTATTAAGGCGATTCATCTTGACGCTTTTGAGGAACGGGTGCTTGCAGAATTTCCGGGTGGCGGTCTTGGGGAATGCAGCGTCAGTGCAGATGAGCAGTTTATTGTAACCGCGATGAAACGCGATGGGAAGTCGCACATCACTGTCACAGCTACCGATGGGAGCGGCGGTGAGATTATCTATACTTCACCTGAACAGACGATTATCCATCCTCAGTTTCACCCCAAACATGCGGATTTGATTGCTTATTCTGGAGACCCCGCACCACGGATGTGGACTATTAAACGTGACGGCACTGACAACCGAAATCTCTATCAACATGACAATAACGAGTTTCTTGTACATGAGACCTTTCTCGGTTCGCAGGACGAATTGATTGTAACACATTGGCCATACTCCTTGCGGCGTATATCTTTGGAAACGTTTGAGATACAGACAATCTCAGACTTTAATGCATGGCATATTGCGAGTAATCGCGCGGGAACAAAGGTGCTGTGCGACACTATCCATCCTGATATTGGGTTGCGGTTGGTGGATGTGGAAACGGGGGAACATGTGCCTATCTGTTATCCGCAGAGTTCGTCAAGTGGAAGCCAATGGAAAAAGGATCGGTATGCACTTGCTGCGGATTGGGCAGCAGCACAACAAGCAGGGGATCGGGAGAAATCGCTGAGTTGGATGGAAATGAAGGTGGATACGGTGTATGGTCCGCAGTGGACACACCCGCATCCATCATTTAGTCCGGATGAAACGGCTGTGGTGTATACTTCGGATGTATCAGGGCATTCGCAGGTTTATGTTGCGGTGATTCCTTGAGGGAGAACTATGAAACTTTATAGATACTTTTTATGTGTTTTCATTGTGCTTTGTGTTCTGTGTATTGCACCTGCCCAAGAAGAACATTTTATACCTGACGCGAACCTGCACGCAGTGATTGAAAAAACGCTCCAAGAAGAAATCGGATTACCTGAAGACATCCCCTTACAGAAAGAGCACATGGCACTGCTGGTAAATATTTTTGCTGAGAACGAAGGCATTCGTTCTCTACAAGGCTTAGAATTTGCGACGAACTTAGAAGAACTGGATGTCGGTAGAAACCAGATACAAGACATTCGTCCACTCTCAAACTTACCAAAGTTCAGAAAACTTGTAATAGACCATAATCAAGTGTCTGATATATTGCTATTAGCATCCATCGCAACCCTAACCGATCTAAACATATCTGATAATCCAATAAGCGACTTGCGTCCAATCTCAAAACTCACACGACTCTGGAGAATAAAGGCTACGCGTTGTCAGATTACGGATGTCCGTCCACTCTCGGGTTTAATAAACCTCAAAGAGTTATATTTGATGAGTAATCTCATCACTGATGTTAGTCCGTTAGCAAACCTTACTCAACTCGAAGTATTGGATGTACGCGATAACCCTATCGGCGATTTTAGTCCGTTACAGCAGTTGAATTTAATAGAATTCAAATACGATGTCCCGTGGATATGCTCAAATCTTAAATTATCTACCGTTCCACCTGTTGAAGAGAGAATATCAAATCGAACTTTCCCTTCAGTCTTTCAGATCAGCCCAATCTGGATCGAAGGTGCTACCTTCTCAGAACGCGTGGAAAACTCTGAATTAGTATCTTATCACGATATAGTTTTGAGTCTCCACTCTTACCGCGATCTGATAGAAGATTTTGTCACCAAAGATCGCCCGTTTGTGCCGGATGCTGAACCCGAGATACATCTTCACATCCCGAAAGTCGAAGCACTTCATGAGTATTACCATTCAAAGAATCCTAATTTTGTGCAGTTATTCTGGTGGGATTTCTTTGTAGGGAACGTTACCACTGACGAATTTCCTGATGAACCAAAATACTGGCTTCTTGATACAGAAGGTAATAAAATTCGGTATGCTGGTTCAAGTTCAAAGTTTTACATCAACTTCTTAAATCCCGTTATACAAGATTATATCATAGCAGGTGTCGCCGCTATTTCAGAATGTGGGAGTTTTGATGGTCTGATGGTAGATAACTTTTCGCGAGATGGTAAAGGGATTGTCGATAGTGGGATAACCGCTGCTTCTGAAGAAGAGATACATGGAGCTCTTATCCATATTTTTAGTGAAATCCGTGCGCGTGTCCGAGACGACTTCATTATCATTGTTAACATTGGTTCACAACCGAATTCGAGGCTCTACAGTTTCACTGAGCTTATGAATGGGAGTTTCATGGAATATGTTAGAGAAGTGGGTCAACCTTATGATCTTGTCTATCTCATGCAGATAGAAGATAAATTACGTTGGAACGAGGAAAATTTACGTCCCCCACACGTTAACTGTGTAGAAGGTTTCGGTCTTGAAACAGAGCATCCCAATGGTCTGAATAACCAGAAATGGATGCGCGTCATTACCACACTAACACTTACGCATTCCGATGGCTATGTCCTCTATAACCGAGGTCAGTTTTATATTCCCGACACAGGGCACCACCACGATCACTATTGGTATGACTTCTGGGATGCGCCGCTGGGTCGTCCTGTCGGTGGTACCGAAACAAAAGCACAGCTTTACGATAACCGGGATGGCGTATTTATCCGTGAGTTCACCAACGGCTGGGCGGTCTACAACCGCAGCGGAAAAGCACAAGAAATTAGCCTCCCAATGCAAACTATCGGTGTCGCAAGCGGCATCACCAGTTTCCAGCACACACTCCCCGATTTAGACGGTGAGATGTATCTGAAAACTGAGATAACTGCAGATGTCAATGGTGATGGTGTAGTGAACATTCAGGACCTTGTGATAGTCGCAAATGCCTTTGGTAAAGCAGAGCCCGATCTCAATGCTGATGGTGTTGTGAATATACAGGACTTGGTGATTGTTGCAAATGCTTTTGGGCAATAAACCTTAATTCAGGGAAGTTCAGGCACAATATGCTTTAATGTACCTTCTTGTTCTGCGAAATTTCTGAGTTCTGGATCCAGGTCTACTGCTTGTCCGAGGGAGTCTAAAGATTTTTGCGGTTCATTCGTTAGGGCATAAGCACATGCAAGGTTATAGTGAAGTCTTGCTGCCTTAGGAAAAGTTTGAAGGGCATGTAGACATATTTCACGAACATTTGTAGGTTCGTCTTGCATAAGATAGGCAGTTGATAGATTGACATAACCTATTGGAATTCCAGGGGACATCTGAATCACTTTTTTGAAGGTTTCAATGGCTTGTTGATATTGCTTTACATGCATGTAAGCATCGCCGAGGTTGTTGTAAGCATAGGAAGGTACATTCTTCAAGAAGGGTACATTCTTCAAGAAGGGTACATTCTTGAATAAAAGAGTACGATTTTTGTTTTTGATTGCTTTTTTGAAGGTTTCAATGGCTTGTTCTGGTTCCTCTTTACTCATCAGGATGGATGCTTTTTGGTGGTTGTCTTTGAACTGCATTTCGTGGTGCCAGATCCATAAAAAGATTACTGTCACAGCAAGACAAAACGTCATACAACCGATTCTGAATGCTTTATTTGTAGGTGCTTGTTCAGTTTCAGAATCTTCTGTTGGTTGATGTTCTTGAGTCTGATTTTCGGTCGTATCTGTATCAAGTTCTTCTATAGGTTGATGTTCTTGGTCTTGAGTTTCGTTAGAAGCCATAAACATAATTTTTTAGTGTAAAAGAAAATCTTAACATCTGTTTCTTTACTTCATTGAGGGAATATACATCAAATGAAAACTTACGGTTTTGGTATTATAGGGTGCGGAATGATTTCTGATTTTCATTCCGCCGCAATTTCCGAATTAGAACATGGTCAGTTAGTTGCTGTGAGTTCACGAAATGCTGACAATGCAAAACGACTCACAGATAAATATAATGTTGAAGGTTATGCTGATTACACCGAGATGCTCAAACGGGATGACCTTGACATCGTTTGTGTTTGCACACCGAGTGGGGCACACCTTGAACCTGCTGTTGCCGCAGCGGAAGCGGGTAAACATGTTATTGTCGAAAAACCACTGGAAATTACCTTGCAACGGTGCGATGAGATTATACAAGCCTGCGATGAAGCAAGTGTTCGGTTATGTGCCATTTTCAATTCACGATTTACCGAGGGGGCACAACTCATAAAATCTACAATTGATAGTGGACGGTTCGGTAAGTTAACCTTAGGCGATGCCTATATCAAGTGGTATCGTTCCCAAGAATATTACGACAGTGGTGGTTGGCGCGGCACGTGGAATCTTGATGGTGGTGGCGCGCTGATGAATCAATCTATTCATGCTATTGACCTGCTGCAGTATTATATGGGTCCCGTCCAGTCTGTACAAGCTTTTACCGATACTTTAGCACACGAACGTATTGAAGTTGAGGATGTCGCAGTTGCTGCACTTCGGTTTGAAAACGGTGCCTTAGGTGTTATTGAAGGCACAACTGCTGCCTACCCCGGTATGTTCAAGAAAACCGAAATTTGCGGCACAAAAGGCACCGCAATTTTGGAGGAAGAGGATATTGTTAAATGGGAATTTGACCCTGAACTTCCTGAAGATGCTGAAATTCGAGAAAAATTCGCCAAACAGACTGATACTGGCGGCGGTGCTTCTGACCCACGTGCCATCAATAATGCGAATCACCGACGGCAGATGGAAAACCTTATCAATGGTCTTGAAAATAATGCATCCCATCTGGTTGACGGGCGCGAGGGACGCAAATCAGTTGAAATTATCCTCGCTATTTATCAATCAAGCCGTGAAGGACGTATCGTTGAATTACCTCTTCCAGTTTAATGGTAGTAGGCACACTCCGCTGTGCTGTAACCTGACTTTACGGATAATCAAACACTATCTTGACTGCTTCGTCCTTCTTGTGCAGTGCCATTTCAAAGCCTTTTTGTGCCTCTGTGAAAGGCAGATGATGTGTTATAATTGGCGACACATCAATACGTTCCTGTGCAATCATATCCATCGCTAACGGGAAATCATTTGGCACGTCGGGCCCCACAGATCCGATGAATCGGATATTTTTTCTAAAGAACTCAGAGAAGTGGAAATTGTATACTTCATCGTCTGGAACACCGAAAGCTAAAAGTGTAGCGCCGCGTTTCAGAAGTTGCAGGCATGTGTTGATTGTTTCTGTTTGATGTCCTACGACTTCAATAACAAGGTCCGCCATTCTACCGTCAGTGATTTCTTTAACAGCTGCCACAAGGTCTTCGTTTGCACAATTGATCGTGTGTGTAGCGCGCATCTGCTTGGATACTTCAAGTCGAAAATCAACCAAATCGGAAGTTATTACTGTTCTCGCGCCGAGATTGCTCAGCATGTGCGTAAAGAGTAGTCCCATCGGCCCCTGTCCTATAACAACTGTATCTAAATTAAGCAGATTGCCCAACTTCCGACATGCCCAAACGACGGTTCCCAAAGGTTGAGACATTAGGATACAATCTTTACGATGATATTCCACCAACGGCACAGTGACACTTTCATCGGATAGAAAGTATTCTGAACATCCACCGATATGGCGCGGGAGTGCAAGCACCTCACCTCCAACTTTGAAACTCTCCGATTTGCTATCAGTTATAACGCCAATTGCCTCATGAATAGAAAGTCCGTGCCCAAGCGGGTAACGCTCAGCAGGATGTTCAAGTGCAAAAGATGGCATATCACTACCACAGACAGCACTATGGACCGTCTTAATCATCACTGTACCATCAGGATAATCTGCCAAATTCGGTTTGTCTATATCAATAATTTCAATATGATGTGGTGCAACAATTTGCCCCGCTTTCATAAAAACTCCTTTTCAACTTTTACCATGTTTGTCCGAGAAAAATCTTATTCCCTTTTACCTGAGTTTGACTAAAACCTAAGTTATCTGCGTTATGGCATTTGTTGGGTTTCGCGTTGCTCTACCCTATAGGTGTCATTTTAGTGCTAAATATCCTCATATTAGGAAGGCTTTTAAGCCCAATATAATGCGGGCATAACATCGGCGTTGCAACACCTCCTACAAGAGCGTTCGTTGGTTTTCGGACAATACGGAGCGGTTAGAAACCGCTCCTACCTGGGATGGGGTCTAACCGACACGCTAATTTGACACTTGTGGATTATCTGTGTAAAATCCTTCTTATATAGAGGATAGCACTGATAAAACCTGTTCATGTAACGTTCCGTTGGTTGCCACAATACCACGATTTTCGGTCAGGCGTCTGCCACTAAGAAAGTTAAGCGGTTTTCCATTGGCATCTGTTACTTTTCCGCCTGCTTCTTCAACTACAATTAGTCCCGCTGCATGGTCCCAGATACATTCACGGTAGTCAGGATACGCTGGATTTGGGAGGCGGATGTAGAGAGATGCTTCACCGCGTGCGACAATGCCATATTTTGCTTGACTGTCTATTTGAAGTGGTGGTTTGTTAAGCCCGAGTTCTTTTGCAATTTTAGAATGTGTGTTGCTGTCCCCATGTGTGGATTCAAAACTTTCTGCTAATCGGGATGCGTTTTCCGAAACGCACGTTTCACCTAATAAATTGCCTTCTATTGTATAGGTAGTTGTGCCTTTCCCCCGAACAGCGACAAAAAGACATCCGCGTTCAGCGTTAGGAGTATCCAACTGATGCGGTAAATTCGGGCATCCCAAAACACCAAGTTGAACTTCACCATCAACAATCCATGCTAATGCTATTGCGTATTGATCATTGCGCAGAAATCCTTTTGTACCATCAATCGGATCAAGTGTCCAAAAACTATTCCTGATTTCACCGCTTCCTCTATCAATCCATTCACAAACGTCTTGATTTAGCACTTCACCTTTTACAAAACGTTGAACATAATCTGTGACGCGATCCATGAGTGTGGTATTGTCTCTTAGTGACTGAGCGTCCTCTTCAGCAATAATCGTGTCTGTTGGGAAGGCATCACCAATTGCTTTGCATATCAGTGCTTGTGATCCGAAATCTGCAACAGTTACAGGACTACGGTCGCTTTTCTGAATGGCATCTGTTGATACCATCTCATCCTGGACTTGTTGGCAAAGTTCGCCTGCTTTTAGCACGGCATTTATTGCGATCTGTTTTCTGGAATTCATTCTTTGTGACTGCACGCGACGCGTGTCTATTAATATACCCTTTAAAAGAGTGTTGATTTCGGGATGTCTTTAGCCTCATCCAGTTTTTGCTTCGCTTTGACAATATCGTCAATAATGATGGAACGTAAAATAGTAAAATTGTCACCTTCCTGCCGTAGCACGTACGCTGGATTAAACGTCGCCATAGCAAAAGGAGCATAATGAGTATCTGAAAACCAAACACCGCGTTCCTCTGTAATTCGGAAGCGCGGATTAAGCAGTGCTTTTGCAGCGGGTGCCCCTAAACATAAAATTACCGAAGGTTGAATTAAAGTTAGTTCGTTATCAAGCCATTTTGAACATGCTTTTATTTCAGTTGCCTTTGGCGGACGGTTTTTCAACTCCCCATCTTTCACTCCCACTGCACGACATTTAATGATGTTTGTTAGCCAGATGTCGTTACGTGTCAATCCACTGGCAACAAGCACTTCATCTAACATATTGCCTGCCGGACCGGAGAACGGAAATCCTGTATGATTGTCGGCTGCAGAAGGTCCTTCACCAACAAGAACTAATTTTGCGTTGATATCTCCACCACCACAAACGACATTAACTCGTGACTTAGCCAAATCGCAATCCGTACAATCGCTTATGCGCTTTTTGAGACGTTGCATCTGAATTTGGTAAGTCGGTATGTTTTCCATAACAATAGAAAAGCATGAAATTATTGATATATTTTAGTACTATCTGTGGCTTTTAACTATACTTACGGTGAAATATGGAAATAATTATACACATTTCCTGTAGGAGCGATCTCCGAATCGCGACGAAACTACTGATAGTCGGGAATCGGAGTTTCCTCCCGCCAAATGCCATACGGGGAATGCCTAATGGCATTCATACCGTTGATTTGGCGCATTTGGCGTTGATTTGGCCAAATGCCATACGCGCATGCTGCGTTGATTTGGCTGAATGCCATACGCGCATGCTGCGTTGATTCACAGATAAATACGTCTAATTATGGTGAAATATGGAAATAATTATACACATTTCCTGTAGGAGCGATCTCCGAATCGCGACGAAACTACTGATAGTCGGGAATCGGAGTTCCCTCCTACAGATCAATACTGTCCAAATAAATTCAAAATCTACCATAATTCAGTAATCTACCATAATTTATGTAAGAGTCACAATGAATTGCACAACTACAAACGGTACAGTTGCAAATTGTTTATACGGAATATTACGCATCAAGTTATCTGAGAACCGCCTGAAGTCTTCGTAAATTGGATACTTGCATGGATCAACGATTCAGTTGCACCAAAAGTTAATTGATAAATAGGTTTTTCCCACTTGTATTGATAACCACTTCCGTAAGCAGATACAGCAACCGGCATATAGTCATCTGGCACGTGAATGAAAAATGTCCCCTCTGTATGCCGTGGCGGTTGACAAATGAGTAGATAACTTTGGCTGTGGCTATCCCATCCTGCTGACAAGACCTCAACACTGCCTTGGGTGTAATGCATGTCTGTGGAAAGCAATTGGGGTACCTGCTTTACTTCACGTAAGCAGAGCAATTTGGCTGTGCGGGGAGCAATATTCATCAAGGTGACATTCTTTGAAACAATTCCTAAGTATTGACGCATCCAAAAATCGTGGACAAGGTAGTCTTTTTCAGGATTAAGACCGACAGCATCTAAATTCAGATGGATATCATCCTGGTGGTCTTTCCAATTAAATATGCCGACAAGATTCCAAGATTCGCGTTGTGTTTTGACCGGCAAGTACCAAGTTCGTGGAAAAGGTTCATCATAGCGGTCAATAGGGGTGGCTGCTTCTCCAGAAAGAGGAAATAACTTCGCGACTAATTCAGCACGTGGTAAAGAAAAGGTTGTTGGGCTATTCGCGCATGAAACTGTAGCACCGCTCAATGCAGCGGCGGTTATTTCAACGATTGCCTCATTTATAGGACGAGGTTCATCAACGACTAAATCGCCATACGCGTGATTCCATAATGTTTTATGTGCGGTAAGATACCCTGCATAACGGCTAACCCGTTGCTTTGTCCCATTTTGTTGATGCCATGTGTCGCTGCTATCTACATACTTCTGTCGTAATAACGGGTAATTAAGAGAAAAATTTCCGATGCCAGCACTCTCAATTACATTATAACCAGCAAGAATCACCTCACTTTTAACAGCCTCAACTGCTTCTGTAAGCAAACGAACGGCTAAGCGGTACAATTCTGCTGAAGTCAAGGATCTATCATGCCACGTCACATTCGGTGCAACGGACATCATGCCAATTGTATAACTTGACAAATCTGCCTTAATTAAGTCGTATCCCCACTCATCTACTAACTGTCTAATAACTTTCTTGACGTGTGCCTGTGTTTTTGGATGGGATACATCTAATATAGCAAGAGGCATTCCTCTACCTGGGAGATGGACTTCTATAGGTTCATTTAAAACACCAGTTTTTGCCTTGCCATCTTCTGGCGGTGTTTTTTCACTGTTTATAGATCGTAAACACACTTCAGGATGCTTTTGAATTAATTTAGAATTCGGTTCAATACTAAACGGGTCTATACAGATACCTGCTTTAAACCCATTTGCGTGGATCTGCTCAACCACGGAGGTCATACCTTCGGGGAAACGATCCCGGTTTATTGATAAATTCCCTGCACTTTCTTGCCATCCTGCTTCCAGTTGAATGTAGTCTATTCCACCAGTGAGTGAAGGTTTGAATAATGGATTTTTGGCAATTGATCGGGTATTTTCGACAATGACATCCGCACCTATATCCTCTTGAATATTTTCCGAAGATAAACTCCATCCGGAAAAAGTATTCTGAACAATAGAATTTGCCGATGCTTCATTGTAAGAACTGTTTTCTGGTAAAGCTGAAAGTGTTTGCGCACCATTTTCAGCTGCAAGACGTTCTGTGTAACGCTTATAAGATGTGGATGCGTCTTCTGAAAAATCAAGATAACCAATCTCCGATGTGACCTCTTCACCCGTTTGGCATTCTTTGTTTTCACAGTCATGGTAGAGTGCCCAAGTCGTTAAACCCTGCTGAGGTTTCCGTTTTGAGACTTGGTAACCAATTTGCATGCGCGGCCACCATTTGTTTGTGGTGATAAACCCGAACACGAATGATCTTTTGCTATCAGTATCGTGTAGGATGCCATCTTGACAAGGTTGCGAAGTATTATCTTGTTTTAAATTGAATCCGTCATAGATTTTTCGATGGGTCCCTTGCGTGAAGGCTATTGGAGGCATCTTTAAAAAGAGGTGATATTGCGATGGGTGTCCATCTAATTGGATTCCACCATGCTGTGTAGAAATATCAATGAGTGTGATATTTTTTAAGCAAATTGGGGTTTGGTTTAAGTTTTCAACACCAACTCTTAATAAAATATAGGGGTGATCAGTGTAGCAGGTAAGGTAGGTATGTATACGTACACCGGTTCCGTCAGGTGTATCATCTTTTTTCACCGGAGAATCTTTAGATGATTGTTGCGAAGCGTCTAAATTTTTGTCCGAACTGCCAAAATCGTCCTTCAAACGCAGTTCATTGGTAATTGCGGTTTCATAAGAAAACCGTAACGTTTGATACGTCCCAAACGAATCTGTTTTCAAAGGTTCTGTATGAAATTCCCGAAACCCAGCATTTGAGGTTTTCAACGTCGTATCATCTTTTAATCCTATCTGTGTGAACGCGTTCTTAATAATTGTTTTGCCGTTTTTATTGCTATAATTCCATGTTCCTTTTGATAAATTAAATTCAATTTGGTACTTTTGATGATTGATCACGACGAGTTTTCCAAGCCGTGAAATGGATAGGTCCTCAAGTTTCATGCACGTTTTCCTTTTCCAAGCAAGTAAACACGACTTTAATACAACACCATGCAGAATATATCGTCCCTACAGATAACGGTAGAAACTTAAACATGTGTCACCGTAATGCTTATGTCTATCACATGTTAGTTGTCCAAAATTCAATGGCAGAATATTTTTTTTACGATGTTCTACCAGAAGAATTCCTGTAGATTCAAGTATGCATGTGTCTGAAATGTGTGACAGGCATTTATCGTACAGTTCTGCATCGTAAGGCGGATCAAAATAAATAAGTTCAAACGTTTCTGACCGCGTATGCAGCATTGTAATACCTTTTGTAACATCTGATCGAATCAACTGAACCTGTGGATCGCTGGTTTCGAAACCACATGCTTGGAGATTTTGTTCAATCAATCTAAGACACTTCAGGTTCTGTTCCAAAAAGGTTACCTGTTTTGCTCCACGACTAAGCGCCTCAATACCGATATTGCCCGTACCAGCACATAAGTCAAGAAATCTGGTATTCATCACTTTTTTGTTTAAAATGCTAAAAACAGACTCTTTGACTCTATCAGTTGTAGGACGGACGGTCATGTTTTTGGAATTAGTCAAGCGTCTGCTCTTAAATTTGCCTGCGATAATTCGCATTAAAACACCTATGTGAGTATCTGCAATCTGAATTGTTCCAAAGGGCAAATTTTGCTGGCAGGCACCTGGCTAATACGATTGTTAAACAAACAAGTCCTTAATTACTGTACCTTCATTGACAACCCGTATCGGACGGCCAGAGCGGGAATAATTCTCCTCTTCATAATTAATCCCTAATGTGAAGCAGAGCGACGCAAACAAGTCTGGCACACCTATGGGATCCGTAATTACTTCTGTTCCATCTTCATTGGTACTTCCAATGACTTGTCCTCCTCGTGTACCTCCGCCTGCAATAACAGCAGACCAACCGTTCGGATGATGGTCGCGTCCATCGTTTGGGTTTATTTTTGGAGTGCGTCCGAACTCCCCAAGCCATAAGATAACGGTTTCATCAAGCAAATCGCGTTCACTGAGGTCTTTGATGAGCATCGCAAACGCTGGGTCAACGGCGTTAAGAAGTTCTTTTGTTCTTTCAAAGTTATTTTCGTGTGTGTCCCAACCATCAAGTGTAATTTCTACAAATTTTACACCCGACTCAATTAACCGTCTTGCCATCAAACAACCTTGTCCGAATCGGTTCATACCGTATGCTTCCTTTATCTCGGTTGGTTCTTCGCGCAGATCAAAGGCTTTGATATTAGGTGAGTTTATAAGTTCATCGGCTTTTTTGTAGATAACTTCATGCGCTTCCGTTCCTTGTCCAGCGCGTTTGGAGATGAAATCTTTCTCAAGATTTTTAAGCATTTTGAGACGTTCGCGAAAACGGTGTGTATCCATTTGTGGTGGATATTCAATGTCATCTACCTTTTCAAGCGGGTTATTCACGACAAATGGGTCGTGTGAAGCACCGAGAAATCCACCTGAAAATGTCGGCGAGTTGATATTAACACAACTGGGTAAATGCGATTCGTCGTCATCAAGGTAGTATGATGTTAAGGAGCCTAAGGTTGGGTGACGAACTGCACCGCCAGGGGCATATCCGGTATGTAGTAAGTAGCGTGCTCGTTCATGGTTACCTTCGCGAGATACCATTGAGCGGATAACGGAAAGGTGGTGTGCTTGTTCAGCGACAAGAGGTAAATGTTCTGAAAATTCAATGCCTTTAACACTTGTTTGAATTGGCTTGAATGGTCCGCTGGTTTCTGCGGATGGTTGTTTTGGGTCAAAAGTATCTAACTGGCTCGGACCGCCGCTCATAAACATTACGATACAATGTTTTGCCCGAGGGATAATCTTTTCAAGTTGTGCGTTGCCCGTGGTACCAAAGTGTTGCATGGCAACAAGCCCAAGAAAACTACTTACCCCATACTTGAAAAAACTACGTCGGGAAATTTCATCATGCCATAATTCGGGTGTATCATATTCGGGGATCCATAATCCTGATTTCATGTATTTTTACAGCATTTTGAACGCAAGCAACTATGCCAGCGAATGCTTCTCCTTAATTTTTCCGCTACAAGCGTCAAAACAATATACACCTGCGGGATAGGTGTTAGTTTTTGACGATGTAAGTATGTAAAATATCTATTCCAATTGATTCTTTTTGCGACTATAATACATTTTTTCAATAAACTCTCTTACGCCCAAATCCATCTTCACGTATACTGTTTCCCTCGATTCTCTTATTGTCTTGATGGTGGACATTGGTAATATAATAACATGCTACCATTTCAAAAACAAGAAAAAAATCAGAATAGGTAGGGAACGCTTTTGTCATCGGACAATTCATAGTGCCTTTTAATTCTGAATCGCGGTATACACAGATTATCTGAACCAGGATTTTCAAGATTACAAGATTTTCAGGATTATTATCTTCATATCTCAAGGTTTGTTCATAAGATGATTTACATTGATAGGAAAGCATAAACGATTTTACGAACCAAGAACATTTGGAATATGAACAATCCTGGAAATCCTAAAATCCTGTGAATCTTGGTTCAGACATTTGTTGGGTTTCGCGAAACCCGACCTACGAAAAAATACCACTGCATGATCCGCGAAGCAGACAATCCAATTGATATTTGACCTGCCACATGCTAAAATAAAATCATATCATTTTTTCTTGGCACAGAGAGATAAGGAGAACACACCGATGAAAACCAGAATATTTACAACGCTGTTAGCACTTTTCATAACACTCACATTGACGACCAGCAGCCTCGCCCAAAACACACCAGCGCATTTCAAGAGAGGTTTTATCAATGATGTCAAGTATTCACCAGATGGCACGAAGTTCGCGGTGGCAATGTCATTCGGTATTTGGTTCTACGATGCACAAACAGGTAAGGAACTTCAGGGTATCAGCGCGCATTCGGTAGGTGCTAATAGGATAGCGTTTAGTCCGGATGGCAAGACACTCGCAAGTGGGAGTTATGATAAAGCCGTCCGCCTGTGGGATGATGCTGGGAATATCAACACAGGCATAAGTCAGCGCGTTCTCAAAGGGCATCACGGGACGATCAGCTCCTTAACATTTAGTCCGAATGGCAAGACACTCGCCAGCGGGAGTGGAGACAAAACCGCCCGTCTGTGGGATGTGGAGACAGGTGAACTCCTGCACACACTCAAAGGGCATAAGGATAAGGTCTGGAGCGTGGCATTTAGTCCAGATGGTAGCACGGTCGCAAGTGCAAGTTGGGGTGGAGTCCATCTGTGGAATGTGAACACAGGCAAACGACTCCGATCACTCAGTCAGCACCGAATAGACAAGGCTGATACGGCGACGGTCTGCAGTGTGGCGTTCAGTCCGGATGGCAAGACTATCGTTACTGGCGGGACTGATGCGGTTATCCGTCTGTGGGATGTGAATACGGGACAACATCTCCGAATAATTAACCAACGCCAGTTACGCCAAATGCGCCCAATATATAAGGCGGCTTCAAAAAACCTCAAAACAAATGTAACAAGGTCTGCTTGGGTCAGCAGCGTCGTGTTTAGTCCGGATGGCAGCACGTTCGCAACCACCAGTATGGGCAATGCCACCCTGTGGGATGCACATACGCAAGAAGAACTCCGAAAGATTAACGATTGGAATACGGTCGGTAATATAAAAAGGGTCGATAGTATAGAAAGTATTGCGTTCAGTCCGGATGGTAGCACAATCGCAAGTGTCGGTCATCATGGAGTCCGTCTGTGGGATGCGGCTACGGGGCAACATCTCCAAGTCCTCATCAGTCGTTTTTGATGTGGTTTTCGGCGAGGAATACCATCTCTTGTTGGCGTGCTTTGTAAGCGCGATATATTGATTTATCGGGGTTGCAAACCCCTCCAACAAGAGAATACGCGGAATTGTCAGAGGTACACAAGGCGATAATCGGTATGGAGGAAGTCCATACCAAAGCGAATGCGATGATCAACCTATGCCGCAGCTGAAAGGATAAGGAGGTTACGAATGAAACGCCCGATTTTTAAAGTACATGGTCCCCCCGATAAAGGTATATACTTTTACGGCTCGCTTCTCATCATACTGGGATCATTTTCAACACTTTTATCTTGGTTCGGTTTAGAATGGGTAAAATTGGTAAGCTTGTCTCTGATGTGCATCGGTTTCTGGCTCTGCTGGCATGCACTTCGGCTTGGAAACGCATATAAATTACCGACATGGGTGAAACCTTTGCTTTTATTTGCAAGTGTGGTCACAACTGTCGAATTAATTGTGCTGACAATTGGCTATGTTCTTGGTGTTGCTCGGATTATTGACTTTTAATGACAAGTTTGTGGGTTTCACTTTGTTCAACCCATAGGTGTCAATTTAAGGATTTGTATATAGCCTCGTAGAGGCGGAATGTTTATAGAAAACGTTATCAAACACGCTCTTGAGCCTCGTAGAGGCGGAATGTTGACGCACCCATTTACCCATCAAAATATGTCGCTCCTACGGAGCTAAAGAGATATGGCAATACATTGTGCTATAAACATATCGTCTCTACGAGACTGAATATAGGACAGTCTCAATAACCATGCTTATTGAGAAGGGTTCATAAAAACATAGAACTTTTCCTTAAATTGACACCTATGGGTTGAGCATGCGAAACCCAACAATTGTCTGAACCAGGATTCACAGGATTATAGGATTACCATGATTGTATTCTCTGAACAGACACATTTTCGATTAGGATGAACAGCAACGTTTGCTTATCACAAACAGATAGAATGAGACTAATCCTGAAAATCTGGAAATCCTGAAAATCCTGGTTCAGACAATAATCCGAGATTCAGACGATAAAACGGCGCGTTTCCAAAACGCGCCTACCGTGCGGTGTGATGGTGCGGTTAGGAAAACGCGCCTACCGTTGGGATGTGTGTTACGGGCGTGGTGTGTCGCCCTGTGATGCTGTCATTTCAATATCAAATCCTTCACGTTTAACACGCTGGTTGAAATAGATAACCATGATAGTAATTGCGAATAAAGGTCTGGTAAGGACTCCTGCTACTATACGCAAGGACCGGAGAATTACGTAAGGTGTTGACCCTGACTCGATAGGCGGGTCGCCACTGAAGAGTCCAACAGATGACCTCAGCACATATTCTACGATGTCCAGCACGGGCGCATCACCCATAAGTCCGATCAAGCCTAACAATAGCACAAAAGAGGAAACGAAGATGAGCCGAATTGCCCGCAGAAGTATGTTGAGTGTAAAGATTGTGCCGAACACACGCCACCATGCTTTTCGGATGAGATCACGACTTCGGCGCAGCGGTTTGGGTTTCATGCCACCCTCAACGACGATGACAGGCACATAGACTTTCCAAGTAATTTCAAAATAGGTGGTCACACTATAAGTTAGCAGATACACAGAGAATATTATTACCGGTGAAAGATATGATATTGCCAGTATATCTCCTCTGATAAGTAATCGGAGTGATAAAGGGATGATAAGTGATGGTAATAATAAAGGGATCAAATAGATAAACACACTGCCGAGATAGCGAGGATGTATGTTTTTGAAACGTTGGAAGGAATCTCTAATTGTGATCTGTCTTTGGAAATAGATTTCAGTTGCCGCGATAACCAATACACCGACTGCTAATTGAGAAAGTAGAGAACTGGTAAGTATTTCTATCAGTCGGTAAGGATTATTTTTCCAGAGAAACTCGATTAATTCGTCTACAGAGACACTTAATATAGTGTAGATGATAGAGATTCCGATAAAGAGCAGAAAATGTTTCCGATAAAGATGAAATGCTCTATCTATAATCTCTATCCAATTCATTATGCGAAGGTTGGTATATGTATCAGCACGATCTTCTATGGACATATTTACCCCAATTTAGCCAGATTGGTTTATATTCTACGGGTTTCTGATAGAAGTGTCAATGGTATAGTCTTCGCAGTTAGTAGCTTCGTAGGGAATCAACGCCAAATACGCGTGTGGTATTTGTCGGGGTTGAGGCACGAAACCCAACAATCCCGTCTTTGTAGGAGCGATCTCCGAATCGCGACCTTTCTTCAGTCGGGAATCCAAATCAAGAAATCAACGCTACAAATCATGGCGAATGCCATACGGGAATGCCTAAATGGCATTCATACCGTTGATTTGGCGCATTCGTCTTTAGGCATTCCCCGGAGTTCCCTCCTACAGAATGTAAGTAGTAGGCACGCGCCTTATGTCAGAATCTCGGATTACGCGGAAAACGCGGATTGCCCATAACCCCTTGTAGGCGCGTTTTCTAAACGCGCCGAGTTGTCATCTTCAGGTGTGATTTCGGTGCGATGAATCAACGCCATTTGAATCTCTGGAGTTCCGTAGGAACGCAATGTTTATAGAAAAAGGTTTACTTTCTCGTGTCTTGAACTCCGTAGGAGTGACATATAGCACTTATACACATTTCGCCCCGCTGGGGCTTGTATCTGGAGTTTCCACTTTTCTATAAACATTCCGCCCCGCTGGGGCTATGCACTTCACAAAAATAAATTCATTTGCTTAAATTGACACCCGAAAATCCCCCTTGCCAATTATCTCCTCCTATGCTACTATATCATAAAAGTTCCAAAGGAGACATAAATATGTTTAAAATCGGCGTTATCGGAGACGAGGTCTCACAGGACTTCGTTACCGTAGTCAATTTTGTCCAAGAATACAACCTGGATTCCATTGAAATTCGTTCAGTATGGGATAAACTGCCGCATCAACTCACTGATACCGACATTGACGAAATGAAACGTCTGCTTGATGGCACGGACATTGAAATCATCGGTGTCGCGTCCCCATTCTTCAAATGCGATATGGACAACGCGCATGAACGCAAGGAACATCTTGACATCCTGAAAGGGTGTATCCGCACCGCAAAAGCATTTGACACAAGTCTGATTCGCACCTTTGTTTTTTGGGACACCGGTGAAACAGAGGAACGTTGGGACGAAATTATTGCTGCTTACGATGAACCACGCAAGATAATTGATGGCGAAGGCATTGTTCTCGGCATGGAAAACGAATCGACAACTTCTCTTAGTACCGCCAAGCTCACAGCGCGATTTATTGAAGAAATAGACTCTTCCAACATACGTGGTATTTGGGACCCCGCCAATGAAGCGCATGCGAAGAACGGTGTGACACCCTATCCTGACGCATATAATCAGATGAAACCGACAATGATTCATGCACATCTCAAAGATGCTGCACCAAATCCTGATACTGGTGAAATGGAATCTGTGCCTGTTGGAGATGGTGTCATTGACTGGCAAGGGCAGCTGCAAGCCTTTATTGATGATGGATATGAAGGACATCTTTGCCTTGAAACACATTGGAGACCCTCACTCAAAATTGACGATGAGTTGCTCAATAAACCGGGTGGTAAAGCCTTTTCTGAAGCAGGCGAAGAAGCCTCGCGTATTTGTATTGAAAAATTGCAGGCAATGATCGAAAAATTAAAGTAGCAGACACGACACCTTGTGTTATCATAGTAGCAGGCACACTCCGTGTGCGTAACCTCAATAGGACAAAACTATGGCATCCGAAAAATCCACAAAACCTATTCAGTATGCCCCAACAGATGACGACGGTCTTTATTATCCTGAATCTGATGGCAAACCGCTTGCTGAAACAGACCTACATCGTATCGTAATTGTCAACACCTATCAGAAACTTGAAGCATACTATGAAGGTAGGGATGATGTATATGTTTCTGGAAACCTGCTAATTTACGATGTGCCCGGTAAAACTCGGCGCTCCATTTCGCCTGATGTGATGGTTGTGTTTGGCATTGAGAAAAAGATGCGCCGCACCTATAAAATTTGGGAGGAAGGGAAAGCACCGGACTTCGTAATGGAGGTTACCAGCAAGAGCACGTATAAAAATGATCTGAGAAAGAAGAAAGCCCGATATGCTCACATCGGTGTTCGGGAATATTTTCTTTACGATCCGGAGCGATCTTATTTATCTGATTCGTTGATTGGTTTTCGGCTAAATGAAGATGGCAAATATGATGCGATCCCAGTTCTTTCAAGTGGAGGGATACCATCTGTTGTCTTAGGTATAGAGTTTAGACTTCAAGAAGATGACGTTGGACTTTATGATATGACTTCAGGAAAGTGGCTTCAGACACCTACCGAGAAGGCACAGCAGGCTGAAGAAGAAGTCGTCCGTCTCCGTGCTGAAATAGATCGGTTGAAAGGTTTACAGAACGAGTATGAAAATTAAAGCAGTTCGCACCGCGCTTTATGACATTCCACCGCAAGTCGAACGCACCGATGCTATTCAGGCTTTTGTCTCTATGGAATTTCCTTTCATTGAGATTGAAGATGTAGACGGAGTGGTAGGCACAGGCTTCTCTTATACTATTGGTAAAGGTGGAGAAGCAATTTTACAAATTATAGATGCCTATCTCACGCCTATCTTGATTGAAGAGGATGCCGCTAATATCGACCGTATTTGGAATCGTATGTGGATGGAGACACACTGGGTAGGCAGAGGTGGCATTGTCGGATTGGGTATGGCGGCGGTGGATATTGCGTTATGGGACCTTATGGCAAAACGTGCCGAATTACCGCTCTATCAACTCCTCGGTGGTGCAAGAGATGCAGTCCCTGTATATAATACAGATGGTGGTTGGCTACACTTGTCGGAAGGTGAACTCGTCAGACAATCCGTAGAATTTGTTGAGCAAGGGTTCAAAGGCATAAAAATCAAAGTAGGACGCGACAGTTTACACGAGGACGTGGCACGGATATTTGCCGTCAGAAAAGCAATCGGTCAAGACCCTTACTTAATGATAGATGCCAATATGAAATGGAATGCCCGTGAAGCCATTCAACTTGCTTGCCGTGTGGAAGAAGCAGACCTTTTCTGGTTTGAAGAACCGATTGAGGCAGATGATGTTGATAGCCACGTTGCACTCCGAGAAAAAACTACCATTCCAATCGCTATTGGCGAAACGATCTACAATAAATTTGTCTTTCAAGAATACATCGCGCAAGGTGCAGCTGACATATTACAACCTGATGCTGTGAGAGTCGGCGGCATCACTGAATGGATGAAGGTAGCACATACAGCTGAATGCTTCGGTCTTTCGGTATCACCACACTTTCTGATGGATTTGCACGTGCATCTCTCAGCCGCGGTGCCGCATTCACTCTTTGTAGAGTATATCCCATCACTTGACCTTGTGCTGAGTGATACCTTGAGACTCAAAGATGGGCATTTTTCGCCGCCTGATCGACCAGGGCACGGCATTTTGTTTGATAAAGAGAAATTGACACAGTATCAAATATCGTAGTATCCATGTCAGGTTTCGTAAACTCTGCCCATAGCTGTCAACTTAAGGAAAACGCGTTTGTAGTCGCGCAATTCATTGCGCCTCGGACATTGTTGGAGGGTTTTGTAATCCCGATTTATTACCCAAAGGTAGGCGCGTTTTGTAAACGCGCCTACCGGTGTGTAGCAAACCGCTAAATTGACACCTATGGGGTTTCGTCATAGTACCCACAGCCTAAAGGCTGGGGAACCTATGCTTCGTAGCAGTCAGCGTTTCCGAAGAAGCGTCTTACGTCTGCTCCACAGTGGCTGCTAAGCCAGCCACTTGCCCGAAGGAGACCACTAATTATTTTGACACGTGATTTTCAAGCGGATGCCGTCTTTTCAAACGTGCTATCCTCAACGTGCAATAGATGTTACAAAGAACTTTAGCAGTATTGAAACGCAAGGAAACCTTTACCTGATTATTTCACTGCCAAGCGGTCTACCACCGCATCAATCAGAACCAATGCCGACTGCTAAAAAGAGGATATCAAGTGTCAGTGAAAATGTCAAGGTTTTTTGACAAATAACGATTTTAGCCGTCTACATCCCGCAAGCTAAAGCATGGGGATTTGACGGGAAGGGTGTTAAACTCTATCTATAAATCAACGCTATGAATGCCTTTTGGCATTCAGCGGGTGTCAACTTAAGGGATTTCCGATTATCATAATGCTCTTTAGTCCCGTAGGGACGCAATGTTTATAGATATGAGGCAATCCATCTCTTGAACCCCGTAGGGGTGATATGTGTAGCATCTGTAGCTAATCAAGATATGTCGCTCCTACGGAGCTAAAAACTGGGGACTCCGTTACTATAAACATGCCGCCCCTACGGGGCTGAAGACGATATTTCATTGTCACAAAATCCTTAAGTTGACACCTATGGGTTTCGTAGACTCTAAACGATCTACGAAATAATGCAATATAATACTTGCTGTAAACGGTATATCAAATCAACGCTGAATCATGAAGAGGAAACCAGTGAAACTTAAAAATCGCATCGCAATAATTACAGGTGGCGGACGCGGTATTGGTCGTGCAACTGCATTGGCATTGGCAAAAGAAGGAGCAGACATCGTTCTCGCTGCACGAACTGAAGATGAAATAACTGCCGTTGCCGATGAGGTGAAGCAACTCGGTAGACGTGCACTTCCCATCAAAACCGACGTTCAACAGAAAACCGAAGTGGACGCAATGGTGACACAAACACTTGACACTTTCGGTAGGGTAGACATCCTCGTTAACAACGCAGGCGTGGCTATCCACAACCCAATTCCAAAGATACGGGAAGAGGATTGGGATTTGACAATGGCAGTTAACTTGAAAGGTGTATTTCTGTGCACACAAGCTGTCTTCAGCCACATGTGTGAACAGAAATATGGGCATATTATCAACGTCTCCTCGGTATCGGGTAAATTTGGGCATGTCAACGGTGGCTCGTATTGCGCCTCAAAGTTTGCTGTTGTCGGTTTCACCGAGACGACCAACAATGAAGGTAGACCACATGGAGTAAAAGCCTCAGTCGTCTGCCCCGGACCAGTCGATACCAAGATGCGTCGTGATAATCACCCTGATGATGTTATTGGGAATCTTACATTGCCAGAAGATGTGGCAGACTTGATTCTTTTCCTTGTGTCACAATCTCCACGCGCGCATACCCTTGAGGCTGTTATTCGTACACCTCTGATGTAGCCATTCTAACATACAAAATATGTTTATTGATTCACACGCACACATTCAACTCTCACAATTCGATAGTGATAGGAAAGCCATGCTTAAACGCACACACGAAGCCGAAGTCTCTACTATTCTTGTCATCGGATTTGACGTAGAAACGAGTCTTGGTGCGATTGAACTTGCAGATAAACATAAAAATCTCTACGCCACTGTTGGCATGCACCCGCACGACGCAAAAGATTTTACACCCGATGTACTGACAACTTTTCGTGAACTCTTAAATCACCCAAAAGTAGTTGCTCTCGGTGAAATAGGTTTGGATTACTACCGAAACCTCTCGCCGCCTGCCGTGCAAAAAGAGGCTTTTGAAAAGCAGTTAGACCTTGCCGAAGAGATGGAAATGCCGATTATTGTTCATAACCGTGAGGCATACATGGACATCCTCCCTATTTTGGAGGCGCGTGGTGGAAAAATCCAAGGTGTCCTACACTGTTTTACTGGCGATGTTGAATTAATGAATAGAAGTCTCGAAATCGGATTCCATATCGGTATTGGCGGTATAGTGACATACCCAAATGCTAAAGATGTGCAAGCAGTAGCAAAAGAAGTACCATTGGAACGGTTATTGATAGAAACCGATTGTCCGTGGTTAGCACCGCAATTCCGACGTGGCAAACGGAATGAACCCGCTTATGTAATTGCAGTGGCGGAAAAAATCGCAGAACTCCGTGAGACTTCCGTAGAGACAATCGGTGAAACCACGACAAAGAATTTCAATTTGATGTTCCAAACCGATAAAGTAGAAGGACAAAACTATCAAGCATGAAGCATCTGAATCTTCGCATGTATGTGATGGTGCTTGCCCTTGTCTGTATCTGGCTCATCTTCACATGGCTAACAGGTGGCACCTTCCTCAGCACACGAAACCTCTCCAATCTCTCCCGTCGCACAGCAGTAACAGCCATTCTTGCCATCGGTATGACGTTAGTTATCGTTTCTGCTAACATTGACCTGTCTGTAGGTTACGGTGCTGGCTTGCTCGGTGCAATCACTGCTATTCTGCATATTCAATTAGGGTTACCCATAATCCTGACACTTTTCGTAGTTATCTGTCTCGGAGTTCTAATAGGATTGATGCAGGGCTACCTCGTAGCATATCAACACATACCAGCGTTTATTGTCACACTTGGCGGATTTTTGATATTTCGCGGACTGATGTTGGCATTTACAAAAGGTAAAACGATCCTTTTGCATGATAATTGGTTAAAAGCTATTGGCAACGCCTACCTTCCACGTTCTATTGGATGGGCTCTTATGCTTATTGGACTTGGTATAAGTGTATATGTGTTTTACCACCAATTCTCTACTTCACAGTCGACGCACACTGAAAAAGCATTCTTACCCACAATTTTAAAAATAATTGGTACGTGCGGTTGTATTATTGCATTTGTTGTTGTGATGAATGCTTACAAAGGGATTCCGTTTTCAGCATGCATTTTGTTCGGATTGGTATTTGTGTTCCACTTCATTGCAAACCACACCCGTTTCGGAAGATATGTTTATGCTGTTGGAGGAAATGCCGACGCAGCCTATCTCTCCGGGATTAACGTGCGGAGCATCACATTACGGGTATTCGCAATAATGGGGGCGTTAATGGCGATCGCAGGTATTGTCATGACAGCTCGCCTCGGAAGTGCCGGTCCAGATGCAGGTAGATTACGTGAGTTAGATGCAATTGCTGCTTGTGTTATCGGGGGTGCCAGTTTAATGGGTGGACGCGGGAGCATTCTCGGTGCAATTTTAGGTGCGTTTGTCATGGCGAGTCTCAGCAACGGAATGGAAATGGCAAACATGGGCACTGCGGGGCAAGATATTATCAAAGGCGTTGTCCTTGTTGCAGCTGTTGGCTTTGACATGGCATCGCGGAAATGATTTTTATCTGCTTTAACACTCTTCCCGTCAAATCCCCATGCTTTAGCTTGCGGGATGTAGACGGAAACCAAGCGGTTTATGTATCAAAAAACCTTGATATTTTCGTGTATTTGTGTCAAACTTTTTAGTATGATTGGCAAAGAAAATGCCGCACGCCTTTGCGTGGTCTCTACGATAACTGGGTTGTTTCGGGTAATTATGTGAAGGAATATCATGCGCACCTACAAATACAAGATACAAAACCAAAAGAACACGATAAAACTTGGCAATCTGCTTGACGATATGCACCAGATTCATGTGCATATTATGAGTCTGCAGAAAAGGTACTATCGCCTATTTGGTAAAAACATATCTGCCTATACTATGAATCGCCATGTTGCGAAGTTGAAGCAACGGACTAAACCGCATTGGAACAAACTGCCAAGTCAAGTTGTTCAAGATGTTGTCCTTCGTATGGGTAAAGCCTATGATGTGTTTTTCAGAAATATAGCAGAACGTAAAGTAGGCAAAACGACAAAGAAAGTCGGTAGACCAAAGATCAAACCCCACCATAAATACAACTCCATGACCTTCACACAAGCAGGCTATAAACTTGAAGGGAACCGTATCAAGATCAACTGTATTGATACGTGGTTTTCTTTTCATAAACATCGTGATATTACGGGCAACATCAAGACAATAACCCTCAAGCGTGACAGATGTGGCGATTACTGGATATGTTTTTCCTGTGATAATGCCGACATTTCGGAATCTATGGCAAAGACAGGTGAAAGTGCTGGCTTGATTTCGGATTGAAGACTTTTCTCACGTGTTCCGATGGTGATAAAATAGAGTCCCCGCAGTTTTTGAAGCAGTCTTTGAACAAGTTGCGAACACTGAACAAAAGGGTGAGTCGCAAAGTCAAAGGTTCGGGCAACTGGTATCGTGCTATCCGTGCTTTGTCGCGACAATATCGCAAAGTCGCAAGACACCGCACAGATTGGCAATGGAAACTTGCCACAGATTTATGCGGACGCTTTGACATCATTGCTATTGAAACCTTGAACCTTGACGGCATGAAACGCCTTTGGGGACGCAAAGTTTCCGATCTCGCTTTTTATCAGTTTGTTCAATTATTGAAATTCAAGTGTGCAAAACACGATAGACAATTTATTCAAGTCGGACAATGGACAACTACTACGAAACCTTGTAACACCTGCGGACATAAAAACGAAAATCTTTCACTTCAAGATAGACAGCGGACATGTTCAAAATGTGGTTCTCACCACGACAGAGACATAAACGCTGCTATAAACATAAAACAGGCAGGCTTAGCTGCCTAAAGTGGAGTAGACGTAAGACCTTACAAAAAAGGCTGACTACGAGGAAGCACAAGCCCCACCCTTTAGGCTGTGGGTACTATGACATAGACTTTTCACATATAGCACTTTATAATAGATTTTAGAATTACTTGGCACTCTACACCAGCGAGGTTAGGAAACCTCGCCTACCGAGGAGTGAAAGTGTCTATTTATTTTTGTAATTCTGCCTAAATTCTCCAATAGTAATCTTTTTCCCATTTTTTTAAACCGTTTCCCAAAATATTTCCCTCTTTATAACCGAAATCTAATTGGGAGTGCTGTTTATGAACTACAATTTTGTCAACCCAAATAATTTAACAGATGCAGAATTGGTTCGCCTTGTTCAAGCTCGTGATGAATCAGCATTCGCTGAATTGGTATCTCGTTATAGCCCACGAATTTGGAATATCGTTATCGAAAATTCAAGGCAAAGACGGGATGCGGAAGAAATTCTCATGGACATCTGGTTGGCTGTTTGGGAAAACATCATCGGTCTACGAAAAGCAGAAAGTTTTGGCGGATGGTTACGTCGAATTGCTTTTACCGCTTGCAACAGATACTACGCCTCCAACTTACATCGGCAAAACGAGATTGTGCTGAGCTATGAAGATTTAGCTTTGCAGATTGATAGAGAAGCAGAACAGCGTTTTAATGAAGCGAGACTCAGAGCTGATGCAAGAGAGGCAGTACATCATCTACCACAGAAAGTGCGTTCTGTTGCAATATTGTATTACCTTGAATTGTGGAGTATCAAGGAAATTGCAGATGAGCTTAACTTAGCAATCGGCACAGTCAAGACGAGGTTAAGCGAAGTCCGACAACTTCTCCGCAAGGAATTTGAGGTAGAGATAGAACCTACAAGGGGGAAAACGATGTCACAGGAACAGGAAAAATCTGAAAATTTACGAACCAAAATTAAAGTTATAGGAATCGGTGGAGCGGGTTGCAATGCTATAAAACGAATGATTGAAGAAGACTTCATAGGCATTGAATTCTGTGCTGTTGATACCGATAAGGACACACTTAGCACATGCAACGGTGCAACACAAGTGCAAATTGGTGTTAATACTACTCAAGGAAGTAGCACAGATGGAAATTTGGAAATCGGAAAAAGAGCGGCTGCGGAAAACATGGATGAACTCCGAGCTATTGTATCAGATGCAAAAATGGTTTTCATCACTGCTGGCATGGGAGGTGGAACGGGAACAGTCCTTGGACCTATGATTGCATCTCTTGCACGAGAGCAAGGGGCATTAACAGTTTGCTTTGTAACGCGTCCGTTCGATTCTGAAGGCGAACACCGTGCTGAAAAAGCGGAGTATGGATTACGAGAACTGCAGAATAGTTCGCGTGTCTGTGCGGATGCTGTTGTCGTTGTGCCGAACCAACAAGTTCTTAATATGTTTGACCGAGATCTATCAATGAGTGAAGCGTATCAAGAAAGTGATGAGGTCCTATTCCAAGGTGTAAAAATCATTGCAGATTTGGTTATTGAAACTAGCGAAATTGATATTGACTTTGATGATATTCAAAGTGTACTGCGCGACCAAGGCAGAGTCCTCATGGGAATAGGAAAAGCAAAAGGCGAAAATCGCGCAAAAATCGCTGTGCAGAACGCTTTATCCTCACCTTTACTTGGAGAAAATGGCTTTGCAGGGGCTAATGGGCTGATAATCAACATCGCCTCTCCGCCCAATTTTACAATGCACGAATTGGATGAAGCCATGAAAGTCATTTCAGAAACATCACAAAATGCACAGCCTATTTTCGGATTAGTCTACAAAGATGAACTGGAATCTACCGATGAAGTGTTAGTGACTGTAATGGCAAGTGGAGTTGATTCACAAAGTGATCAGACGCCACCTATTTCTTCCAGCGAGCGCGGTGCATCTACCGGTCAGGGCAGTGTAATTTCACCCTCAAATTCTTCAGAATTTGTTCATCTACACAACCACAGTGAATATAGCCTGTTAGACGGTGCATGTCGGATTCCAGATATGGTGCAGTGGGCAATTGAGAACAGTTCGCCTGCTGTTGCGCTTACAGACCACGGCAACATGTTCGGTGCATGGGAATTTTACAACGCTGCAAAATCTGCAGGAGTAAACCCTATTGTCGGATGTGAGGTATATGTTGAAACGGAAAACGCAAAAACAGATAAGAATAGGCGAAGTGAACCGTCCCATCTCACATTACTTGCAGAAGACGTTGTAGGATACCACAATCTCTTAGAATTGACATCACTTGGATATACACAAGGTTTCCATAAAAAACCTTGCATCAACATGGAAATACTACGTGAATATCATGGTGGTATTATAGCATTGACAGGGTGCATCAATGGAGTAGTGCCACGGCTAATCAGTTCTAATCAAAGAGACGAAGCAGTCCGAAACTTGTTAGAATTGAAAGACATCATGGGAGAAGACAACCTCTTTGTTGAGGTGCAAAACCACTATATTGATAAAGAGTTAGCGGCATATCCTGTGATGGTAGAATTCGCAAATGAGTTCAATTTACCCATCGTAGGCACAAACGATTGCCACTACCTCCGAAAATCCGATCATCGGATGCACGAGATCCTTCTTTGTATTCAGACAAAGAAAACTGTTAACGATCCTAATCGGATGCTATTTAACAATCAATTCTATTTTAAGAATGTTGACGAAATGCGAGAGGCACTTAAAGATTATCCACCTGAAGCGATTATCAATACAGTTGAAATTGCCAATCGCTGTAATCTGAAACTGGATTATGACAAAAGTGTGATGCCGATATTAGATATTCCCGAAGGGCATACACAGGACAGTTATCTGAAAGAACAGTGTTATGGAGGTTTGCGTGAAAAATACGGAGGACATCTCTCCGAATCGATTCAAAAGCGATTGGAATACGAACTTGATGTCATTAAACAAACAGGTTACGCAAATTATTTTCTAATTGTTGCAGATTACGTCGGCTACGCGAACCAACAAGGCTATCTACTCTCTGCTCGCGGTTCTGCTGCAAGCAGCCTCGTGCTTTATGCGCTTAGTGTAATTAATTTCAATCCGATGGATCATGGATGTTTGTTTGAAAGATTTTTAAACCTTGACAGAATGAATCCTCCGGATATTGATATAGATTTTGCTGCTCACGCACGTGACGATGTAATTGATTACCTCGTGAGAAAATACGGTCATGATTCTGTAGGTAAAGTTGCCACCTTTACTACGTTGAGGGCAAAAGCTGCTATCAAAGATGTCGGACGTGCACTTGAAATCCCTCTTGATAACATAGATACCTTGACAAAACTAATTCCAAGCCAGCCGGGGATTACACTTGATGATGCTTTGGAACAAGTGCCTGAATTTCAGACGCTTGCTGAACTCCCTGAAAATAGAGAGTTAATTGAAATTAGTAAAGCAGTAGAAGGTATGAAATGGCATGTTTCTTGTCATGCATCTGCAATCGTGATATCAAACGGTTCTCTTGCGAATTATGTTCCGCTTTTCAAGGATAGACATGGACAAGTCGCAACGCAATTTGAGGGAAAAACGGTTGAAGATGTCGGCATCATTAAATTTGATACGCTTGGTGTCCGAAGTCTTTCAGAGGTTGCGGACTGCCTCAATATGATTTGGGAAAACTATGGTCGCAAGATTGCCCTTGAAGACATTTCACTTGATGATGAACAAACCTATTCACTCATTAGCGAAGGGTTGATTGCCGGGTTGTTCCAACTCGAAACCTCTTTCGGTATGTATAAGGTGGTTACCGAACTCAAAGCGGATAACTTTGAGGTATTTTCCGCAATTCCAGCACTCTATCGGCCGGGTCCCTTGGAGAACGGCGATATGCAACAGTTTATTGATCGGAAAAACGGAATACAACCGGTAGAATATAGTCATCCTTTACTTGAAAATGCGCTCAAAGGCACTTTCGGTGTCTGTGTCTATCAGGAACAGCTGATGCAGATTGTGTGTGATGTTGCCGGGTTCACGGTTGGTGAAGCAGATATCCTCCGCGCTGCAATGGGAAAAAAGAAAGTAGATGTGCTCAAAGAACAACGTCTAAAATTCATCAATGGTGCAGTTGAAAAGGGGATTGCCACCAAAGAAGCGGAGGAGATATACGACCTGCTTGAACAATTTGGGAGATATGCTTTCAACAAATCGCACACTGTTGCTTATGCCCTATTAGCATACCGTATGGCGTATCTAAAAACGCATTATCCCCATGAATTTATGGCGGCGATGATGACGGGAGAGGCAGCAGATAAGGAAAAGATCAAACGTTACCAAGCTGAATGTGTGAAACTCGCAGACTTCTTGGATGTAGATATCAATCTGCTACCGCTTGATATCAATGCAAGTGAAAAGAATTTCATAGTGGATGGAAACGATATCCGTTTTGGGTTTGTTGCTCTCAAAGGCGTGAGTGATGAAGTGATAGATTTACTTCTTGTGAAAAGAAATCAGGACGGTTTATTCACATCGATTCAAGATTTCCGTGATCGTTTTGATTCAACAGAGATTGACAAAGAAGCGATTGAAAGTCTTATCGCCTTAGGGGCATTTGACGCTCTTTCAGCATAATACATCTTTCTTACCTTTATGGGCAGGTCCCCGTGCCTGCCTATCTTTATGTGCCGATCCCAATCCACTCTTACAAATGGATTGACTTTCCATAAAATATCTGATATACTTTCAGAAAAGACCTAATGAATTGTGGAATTCATATATCTTGCACCCTCTCTATTTATTATTCAGGAGACGGCACGATGCAACCGAAAATACACTCAGTCCCAAAAAGTCGGTCGCGCCTGATGTGTTTGTCGTCTTCGGCGTATCAGAAAAATCACGTCGTACCTTTTTGACATGGGAAGAAGGGCAAACCCCAAACTTTGTGTTAGAGGTAGCAAGTGCAAGCACACATCAAAACGACATCGGACATAAGAAAGATCTTTATGCGTCTGTACTTGAAGTTGAAGAGTATTATATCTACGATCCGTATGGCGAGATAAGTCCGAACTTCATAGGGTATCGTTTAGTAAAAGGGGCATATCAAGAAATTGAGTTTGTTGATGCACGACTCCCTTCGCGTGTACTTGGTTTAGAACTCGGTGAATGTGACGGTGTATTTGGTCTATACAACCCGAATACTGGAGAATGGTTGCAACCTCCTGAACAGCGTGCGGAAAAAGCCGAATTTTTACTTGCTGAAGCATTAGCAGAACTTGAGCGTCTTCGTGCAAACATCAACGATTGATTTACATGTGAAAGTTAAGACAGATAATCGGAAAGAATAAGATGAATAATACAGAATTGTTCAACAACTGCACCCAAACAGCACTACCACCCAGTTTTAAGGAAAGACTTGATAAAAAGCAGATAACTGAGATCGCGTTTTCACCAGACAGTTCTCGACTTGCTGCGGGCGGTAATGACCGAATCTGGGTATACGATTTAATCAACGGTTTGCAGTTTGCTATGCTTTCGGGGCACACAGAAAGAATCCGTGTGATAGCATTCGCGCCAGATAATCACACCCTCGCCAGTGCAAGTGAGGACAGTACCCTCCGCTTATGGGATGCAGACACCGCTAACGAAATAGCAACACTCGCGGGAGAATCTTCAAGTTTAGTCAATGCGTTGGCATCATCTCCAGACGGTGTACCACTGACCGCGTGGAATGAAGAAACAGCGCGTATGTTGAGCGGTTCAACTGCTGACCCCGCCAGAATTAGATCATTAGCCTTCTCATCAGATGGAAATACGCTTGTCAGCGGCGGTGCGGACGGTAAAATACGAGTTTGGGAAGTAGAAACAGGTCGACAGTTATCTTCTATTACAGCGCATGATGGGTTAGTGTTGGTGCTTGCATTCTCTCCTGACGGTAAACTGCTCGCCAGTGGTGGATCCGACACTACAGTACGGTTATGGGAATTAGACAGCAAGCATCTACTTTCGACCTTTACAGCACATTCAGATTCGGTAAATGCATTAGCGTTCTCTATTGACGGTGAAATGCTTGTGAGTGGCGGGAGAGATCCAGAAATCCGATTGTGGAACGTGAATGCGCAAGGTCTGATGTCTACTATACCAGCACCAGAAGGCTTTGTATGGGAATTGGCGTTCTGGGACAGCGATGATCAAACCGATGGACAACAGCTCATCAGTGTAAACAGAGATGGTGTGCTTATTGTGAGGGAATAGATATGACATTTCAATATAATCGAGATGTTGATATTTTGTATATAAACACCTGTGAACCTTATCCTGAACAGGAGAGTGAAGAACTTGATGACGAAATTATTGCGCGTTTTAATCCCAATACAAGCGAAATAGAAAATCTTGAAGTTTTGTTTTTCTCTACGCGTTTGTTACGGGAAGAACTTTTTCAACTACCAATTGCAGCACGCTTGCAATTATCTGAAACTTAAACCGCTCTGCAATCCACCGAAACAGACAACTCGTGCGTGCCACTCCCAAAAACAACCCCTTTGAGCGGCGTTACGTCTGAGTAATCCCTTCCCCATGCAACCGTGATATGTCGATTAGTCGGGATTTGGTTATTAGTCGGATCAAAATCAATCCAGCCAATGTCTGGCAAATAAACTGAAAACCATGCATGTGACGCGCCTGCACCTATCAACTGCTCTTGGGCGGACTTCGTTACCGTTTCAATGTACCCGCTGACATAACGCGCTGCCAAATCCATTGAACGCAAACAGCCAATTCCGCGATGTGCGAAGTCTTGGCACACGCCTCGACGGTGTTTTATCACCTCTGCCAGAGGCGTAGCAACCGTAGTAAAATTTGGGTCATAGGCAAAATCTTTGTAAAGACGCTTAATTAAATCTTCTACCGCTTCCAACATGGAACATCCTTTAGTAAACGAACTCTCAGCATAAACGCGAAGTTCCGGCATATTCTGGATCATCGGCGACTCAAGCATGTATTGCCGTATCTCCAAGGTCTCCGCATTCTGATCAATATGTAACCGCTCCTGAACAACTTCCCACGCTACCCTTTCAGCATTATCCTTAGGGGTTTGTCTATCTTTGACCTCAACGTGACTTTTAACTTTAACAGTTAAATCTTGATGTGGACGTTGGATTGTAAAATAGCAAACAGTATTTCCGAAAAATCCTTTCGTTCACGATAACTTGTTGGTTCCGGATCAACAGTAAATTCACTTTGTGTACAGACCTGTTGTGCGAAACTTCGTGGAGTCAGTCGTGCTTCATTATGACAGAGGTTGACAAGACTGTTATAACTGTACTGAGTGTTGTGAGTAATCTTATAGTTCATTGGCATTACATAAACCTATGAAGGGTCAGTTGCAACCAACTGTTGCGGTCCCTGCACATGACTGAAATATGTTTGTGTGAGAACATCAGAAATTTCTATTAGAATCTGCGCAAGTCGAACCAAAAGTTTTTCTAGCCCTTGGCGTTGTGTACTTTGTTCAGACCGTTGCGCGAGCTGGAATGCATTAGAAAGTTGCAGCTGCGTTAATGCTTCTAAGATTAATTGTTCTTCATCGCTGAGTCGGTACCCAGACTTTTCGCGTGGTAGATCACGAATCTGAGTTTGGAGTCGTTTTAATTGATAGACCAACGAACGCGGATTGGTTTCGTCGAGAAGTAACATTTCAAGTGCTGTGGGAAGGTGTAATGCAGATCGATAGCGACTCCGATACGTAGTTAAGCTTTCTGCAGCAGCAAGTATAGATTCAAGTAACAGATGCTCAATCCATTCTTCCTGAACGGCTACAAGGCTTGACCGACACAGTACAATGAGAAGTAATGCCCGTTCAATTCGGCGTCCCATATCAAGACTGACCCAGCCAATTGTTTGTGTCATGCTTTCTGCATTGAGTCCACCTAATGCAGCCAGAAAAATCATGAGTTGATCGAGTTCTGTTTGGATATGTTGTAACGTGCGTTCATCAGATTCACTCAAGGAGGCTTGTGATTGTAAGTTCTGATCTGTAGTTTTATATTTTTCAAGTGCGTTACATAAGTTCTCAATGCTGTTCATCACCCGCCAGGTATCTGTTGACCAACGATCACGTACAGCATAAGCGGCACTTACCAAGGACTGAAGGGTTAAAACGAGACTACCACTGTTTTTTGTGTCAAGCAGAATGGAAAGCAGTTCGTTTTCTAACTCTTGTCCGCCTTTGCTAACAAATCCCGGATAAGATGACGTTAAACCTGTCAATGAACGGAGCATACTACGAAGATACGCAAGTTCAGATACGTCCCTTGAGTCTTCCCCCTGTGTTTCTGTGAAAACTGCTGAAGAGAGAGGTTGTCCTAAAAGTGAAGCTTCCAAACCCGTTTTAATTTTGTCCAATGTTATCCGAAGAAGACGGGCGTGCCCTTCTGCGCGTTCCGCATATCGACCCACCCAGAACAGATTTTCAGCAGACCGACTTGATAGCCCTTGGGAGTCTTCAGAGATTATGGGTCCGCTTTTTGAATGCTGCCACAAACTGATATGTTGTTCCGGTTCCGGTGCTAAAATCCAAGTATCTTTGCTAAGGTATCCGTCTACATATAAGGATATGTCTCCTTTAGAGTGCATGGCACATTTGCAACATAATAAAGTCGCTACAGGACTCATTGATTTTACATTCAGTCCGCTTGTTGCACTTTGGTTTGCTTGTGATAATCAAGAGAACGCAGACGGTAAAGTTTTTGTGATAGAAAACAATAAGGAGAAAATTGAAGAGATAACAACAAAAGATAAACTCCAACAGGAACTGGATGAATTTTTTGATGCGGATCAAGCAAAGTGGCATCTCTGGACAGTTTGGCAGTAGACACGCAACGCATGACGATGCAGCAGTCCGTATTTCTATTCGGATTGCCAGAAGTAAATACTGAGATGGTTGTGCAAGAAATTATAATTCCTCAGGAACACAAAGAAGGTCTAAGAACGGCATTGGCGAAATTAGGAATCGCAGAAAAAACCCTACTCTCTGATTTGCTCGGCTTTTTTGAGAGAAACACGCATGCACACCCTTACGATCTCTCACACTTGCCGAACCCTACTATGGAGAAAACCAGCGATGAATGACACGCAGACCAGCACGGACAAGCGTTACTACAATTATTTTCAACGCGCAAATTTCAGGTTAGCTTCAAACAAATGCGACGAAGCTATTGAAGATTACAACGAATCAATCAATCTAAACCCTACCTATGCCAAATCTTATAAAAATCGTGGTCTCGCTTATTTCACCAAAGGTGAGACTGACCTTGCCATTGCCGACTATAACAGAGCAATAGAGTTGGACTCAGGCAGTGCACATGCCTATAATAACCGTGGCACTGCTTACAGCATCAAAGGTGAGTTTCGTCTTGCCATCAAAGACTTTAATAAAGCGATACAACTCAAACCGGACCTTGCCGAGGCTTACAATGGGCGTGGCCTGACCCACCAGAACAAAGGTGAGATTGACCGTGCTATAAAAGACTATAACAAAGCAATAGAGTTGAGATACGATTACGCCAAAGCATATAACAATCGAGGTATCGCTTACAGCCATAAAGGCAATATTGAACAAGCTATTGAAGATATTAGCAAGGCAATTGAATTCCAACCAAATCTTGCCAACGCCTATTGTAACCGCGGTAATGCTTATGTGAGAAAAGGTTTAATAAATCTGGCTCTTAAAGATTATAACGAGGCAATACGTCTGAACCCGTACCTTGCAGAGGCATATTGTAATCGTGGTGTTGCTTACGCGAACAAGGGTGAACTTGAACTTGCTATTGGAGACTACACAAAAGCGATCGAATTGCAACCCGATTATGCTGAGGCGTATAACAATCGCGGCGTAGTTTATAACAAAAAAGACCAGGTTGATCTTGCCATCAAAAACTTTAGTAAAGCGATAGAACTCAAGTCGGAACTTGCCAATGCCTATTGTAGCCGTGGTTACGCTTTTTGGGTCAAAGGTAAACTTGAACTCGCCATCGCAGACTACAATATGGCAATAAAACTCAAACCAGACTTTGCTGAGGCATATAACAATCGTGGTGTTGCTTACTTCGCCAAAGGTGAACCTAAACGCGCTATTGAAGACTATAATAAAGCAATAGAACTGCAACCTGATTATGCTGGGGCATATAACAATCGCGGCGTAGTATGGTTGCGGTTGCAACAATGGGAAAAAGCGAGGTTAGACCTGACTGTCGCTAAAATTATAGAAAAAGACAGCATCGTCTCATTCCAACCTATTAACAAGAGTATCATAAACTTTGAACAGAAAAACGGCATTCAATTACCAGAAGACATCGCCGCAATGCTAACTCCCCCGCAGACATAGCAGTAAAAGAAATCCCTAATCCCGCCAATTAGAAACACCCATTAAATCCGTTGATAACTGCCTCAAGTTGTGGTATACTTTCTTCAACTATTTATAGGAAGAGGTGGATCCCATGAACGACTATAGAGACATTATTACCATTGAACCGGGTAAACGCAGCGGGCAGCCTTGTATTCGGGGAATGCGGATCACCGTTTACGATGTCTTTGAATACCTTGCATCAGGTATGACAGTAGCAGAAGTTCTCCACGATTTTCCTGAGTTAACTGAGACAGACATTCGTGCTTGTTTTGCTTATGCTGCTGACAAGGAAAAATCGCAGGTGGTCGTTTACACAGATGAAACTTCTATTCGATCAGAACCTATCCGACCAACTGGTAACGCTACTGGCGGATCTGTTTCCTAATTCTACCCATGTCAAAACTATAGGGTTAGATTCAGCAACAGATACCGAGTTATGGAATTACGCTCGTGATAACGATTACTTCATTGTTTCAAAGGACACAGACTTCAGGAATAGGAGTGTTATTCACGGCTATCCGCCAAAAGTGATTTGGATCAGGATAGGGAATTGTTCTACGAATGCTGTCGAATACAATTTGAGAAAGCATTTCGTTGATATTAAAGAATTTGCGAGAGATGCCAATGTAGGATTATTTGTCCTGCGGTAATTGGCTTAAACCCTAACAACTTCGGCTCTACGTAAATTTGTCATCATTTTGAACAGACAATGCGATTATGGTAGGTTTTAGAATTAATTAGACATTATTCACCTGTGAATCAACGCAACATGCTCTTTGGGCATCCTGCCAAATCAACGCCAAATGCGCGCATGGCATTTGGCGGGAGGGAACTCCGATTCCCGACTACGAATGGCTTTGGTCGCGATTCGGAGATCGCTCCTACAAGTGATGTGTATAATTATTTCAATAATTCACCATAAACTACCAGAAAACATCGCCGCAATGCTAACTTCCCCGCAGACATAGCAGTGAAACAAAAACGTCCCTCCTCGGATTACCTGATGTTCCAGATTCTCAATCCGCGTCATTCGTGCCAATCCGCGATTCAGACAACTCCGTTTAATAAATAATTACACACCACATTATTAATTTCACTTGAAAAAAAAAGTGAAACGTGATAAATTCTACTAAAATTAAAGAATATAGGCGTTTTCATGTCTGTCAGATCAAGCAGTATAGGTTTTATACGTTTGTTGATCTTATTATTTGGATATACACAAGCAAAGGAGGGAAGGCATGTCAGACAAAGAGAAAAAACAGGGTACGAATATTTCGCGTCGGAGTTTTTTGAAGGGTGTAGGCACCGGTACCGTTGCAGCAACCGTAGCACCAGCAATTTTAGTTGGTGATGCGGAAACGGCAGAAGCACAAACTGATGGATCGGTCTCCACAGCGAAAATTCAATTGAATATCAATGAAGAATTGTATGAAATTGAGGTTGAAGCACGCACCACGTTGTTGACAGTTCTGCGCGATGGAATTGATACAGGTGGAAACAATGTTGATCTGACAGGTGCTAAACTGATCTGTGATAAAGGTGAATGCGGTGGATGCACTGTTATGGTTGATGGAAAATCTGTCTACGCATGTATGATGCTCGCAATGGATGTACAAGGTAAGCAGATTACTACCGTGGAAGGTATCGCAAACGGAGATGACCTGCATCCGGTGCAAGAAGCATTCATTAAGCACGATGCAATGATGTGCGGCTTCTGTACACCAGGTTTCATCGTCTCATCAGTGGCACTCTTGAACGAAAACAAAAAGCCAACAATCACAGAGATTAAGGATGGCTTATCGGGCAACACTTGTCGTTGCGGCACTTACCCGTTCATATTCGACGCAGTAGAAACCGCTTCAGAGAAGATGTAGTTTTGACTAACAACCCTTCATAAGGTTGTAGCCTATGAACGCGTTATGTATTGAAAAGGAGGAAACAGATGGCATCATGGGGAGAAGCAAGCCAGTCTCGACTTATTGGCAAGCGGATTACCCGTTTGTCCGGTAAGGAAAAAGTTACAGGAAAAGCGAAGTATACCTTTGATATAAATCGTCCGGGAATGCTTTATGGACGCATTCTGCGATCTGAAGTTGCGCATGCAAACGTAACGGATCTTGACCTGACCCGTGCGGGAGCGTTGCCCGGTGTCAAAGCGGTTATTCCATTAATTGAAGTAGGCAGAAAGCTCCGTTATCAAGGGCAGGAAATCGCGGCAGTTGCAGCAGAAACTGACGACATCGCTAAAGACGCATTACGGTTGATTTTTGTTGAATTAGAAGAATTACCCTTTGTTGTTACTGAAGCAGATGCAATGGCAGAAGGCGCACCGCAGATTCGGGATGATTGGAAAGGAAATCAGAGTAACCCCGGCATTAACGAAGATGGTGATGTAGAAGCAGGATTCTCGGAAGCTGCTGTTACGGTAGAAGCCACTTATCACACCCCCGTCCAAACGCATGTTTGTTTGGAAACACACGGACATGTCACCGAATGGACAGATGAACAGAACCTAACCGTCTGGGCATCTACACAAGCAGTTTTTGGAGTCCGCAACGACCTTGCGCGTCGCTTTGAACTTCCCGCAAATCAGGTCAGAGTTATTACTGAACACATGGGTGGCGGTTTTGGAAGCAAATTCAATGCTGGCACAGAAGGTCTTGCCGCAGTACGATTGTCCCGCATCACTGGAAAACCCGTAAAATTAATGTTGACTCGGAAGGCTGAACACCTTGTCGCGGGAAATAGACCTTCAATGACACAGCATGTAAAAGCGGGCGCAACACGTGACGGTCGACTCATCGCTTACGATATGCGCGGCTACGGCACAGCTGGTACCGGTGGTGGTGCAGGTTTCACTGGACCTTATGTTTACCATGTTCCGAATAGTCGAACTGAGCGTTTTAACGTCGCTGTCAATGCAGGTAGTCAACGTGCTATGCGGGCACCAGGACATCCGCAAGGTGCTTTTGCAATGGATTCATTGATGGATGAACTTGCAGAAAAACTGGGAATGAATCCGCTTGAATTCCGAAGGATCAACGACTCAAGCGAGGTGCGCCAAGCACAATATACCCTCGGCGCGCAGGAAATTGGATGGCATCGTCGCAATAGCGTTCCCGGTTCCGGGACAGGCGTTAAAAAACGCGGTATAGGTGTCGGTAGCGGGCAATGGGGCGGCGGCGGCGGTAGAGGCACACAAGCGCGTGTTACTATCAACCCCGACGGTACGGTCGAAGCAGTTACTGGCACACAAGACCTCGGTACTGGCATCCGTACTGCTATTGCTATTATCGTGGCAGAAGAGCTGGGACTCGCACCGACAGACATTTCAGTAAAAATCGGTGACAGCGGCCCTGGACTACCCTCTGGTGGTAGTGGTGGAAGCCAAACAACCGCATCTGTCGCACCGGTTATCAAAACCGCAGCGGCAGCGGCAAAACAGAAGTTGTTTGAACACGTTGCCCCCTTATTACAGGCACCAGTGGATGACCTACGAGTCGGAACCGGCATTATCTATGTCGCCTCCGACCGAACGAAGACGGTTACTTGGAAACAGGCAACTGGACAACTCGGACAGGAAAGTATCAGCGAAGGTGGAAATTGGGATCAGGAACTCCGACAAGGCGGAGTCGCAGGCACTCAGTTTGCCGAAGTTGAAGTTGATACCCAGACAGGGCACGTTAAAGTGCTTAAGATCGTTGCTGTCCAAGATTGTGGATTGGCGATTAACCGATTAACAACGGAAAGCCAGATTAACGGCGGCGTTATCATGGGATTAGGGCAAGCACTTCTGGAAGAGCGTATCATGGATCCGCAAACCGGACGGATGCTCAATGCTAATCTTGAGGATTACAAGGTCCCCGGAACTTTTGAGATACCTGAAATCAAGTCAATCGTTTTTGATACGCACCGGAAGGTTACGGGGGTCGGCGAACCACCGTGTATTCCGACACTTGGCGCAATCGCCAATGCTGTTTACAATGCAATCGGTGTCCGAATTAGGGAGTTGCCGATAACACCGGATAAAGTCCTAACCGCACTTGCTGAGAAGAAGGCATAAGGAGGTAAACAATGGATAAATTTAGTTACGTTAACGCGACCAGTCTGAAACAGGTTACCTCACTATTGAGTGACAGCGGATGGGGCGAAGTCATGATGATAGCGGGCGGAACTGACCTGCTCGGTGAACTCAAGGAATACATTGAAACCCCTAAAACACTGATTAATCTCAAGACGTTGCCCGGAATGGATAGCATCTCATCGGACGCATCAGGGTTAAAAATCGGTGCGTTAGCCACTGTCGCTGATATTGCGATGCATCCAACGATTCAGCATCACTACACCGTGCTGGCACAAGCAGCAGCATCCGTAGCGACACCACAAATACGGAATGTGGGCACGCTCGGAGGGAATCTCTGCCAACGCCCCCGGTGTTGGTATTACCGAGATGAGACCGTCAGTTGTCTCAAGAAAGGTGGAGACATCTGTTATGCCATTGATGGTTTGAGTAAATACCACGCTATCTTCGGTGGGGACCCTGTCTATATTGTTCATCCTTCTGACATTGCGCCTGCATTGATTGCACTCAACGCGTCTCTCAAAATTGCTGGTCCAGAAGGCGAGAAGACATTGAAAGTTGAAGAGTTCTTTACATTGCCAGCGGCAAATCCGTTCCGCGAAAACGTGCTTGAACCGAATGAAATCGTTGTTGAAGTTCAGGTGCCACAGCCTAAACCGAATACAAGGAGTTTCTATCTGAAAGCGCGAGAGAAAGGTGCTCCTGACTTCGCGTTAGCGAGCGTGGCAGGTGTTTTTGAGATGATGGGAAAGACATGCCAAGCCGCTAACGTCGTCCTCGGTGGTGTTGCTCCTGCACCATGGCGTTCCGCAGAAGCTGAAACCGCTCTCACTGGTAAGATGATTAACGAATCGGTCAGCATGAAGGCAGGTGCAGAAGCAGTTAAGGACGCACAACCCATGAACGACAACGTATATAAGGTAACCTTAACCCAGAATCTCATCAGTCGTACCGCTATGATGGCAGTAAGTTAAAGGAGGATGAACATGTTAGAGGGAAAAACACTTCCAATTTTTAGTCGCCCGATATGCCAAGACCTCCGGACGAAGGCAATTTACATACCCGGTGGCAACTTGCAGAACCTTGTTGAAGAAAATCCGGGAACGCACTATTGGTGTAATTGCACAATGCAGGTGGTTGGTCCCGATGACCAATTTGTGTCGCCCAATGCTTGCAAACAATCGCGTTCCTGTTTCAGTCCAGTCGGTGGAAAACCGGTAGTGTAATCACACAAATATTTTTATCGGTTATCAGTGTTCGGGAGAATATCTTTCTATCTGATAACCGATAACCATCTACCCTTTCTTTAGAATCTTGATAATGTTCCTTAAGCCTCTGATACAATGGTTACACGTCGGTTCCGTTGTCTTGATGATAGGTGGTTTCTTCTTTTTTCGCGTTGTCCTCATCCCAATTGCCAATCGTTCCCCCGATCCAAATACTTTGATTTCATCGGCACTTAGACGTTTCAGTGGAATAGTCTGGCCTGCCTTGTTGACTGTTCTTATATCCGGTCTATATAACGTTATAACTTTCTTTAGAACTGCCCGCGCCTCTGCTGCAGAATCTGTTGATGTAGATTACTCACTTTATATACTCATCTTAGGTGTCAAATTTTTTATTGTTTTTTTAATATATACCCTTGCAATTATTTTGACGTTCCCATATCCTGTATTTGAGGTAATTCAGAAAAAACCTGCACCTTGGTTGAACATTGTAATTATTTTAGGATTGATAATTATATTTCTATCAGCCTTTTTACGTCGTATGGCTTAATGAACTGACTTTTATAGTGAAATCTAAAATATGTGCATACTCCCTGGTAGATGCGGTTTCCTAACCGCATCTATGAGACTGAATAAACACAGTTCGGTTAGGAAACCGAACCCGCCAAATACCTTACGCGTATTTGGCGTTGATTCGTAGTGTATAAATAATGATGGATTTACTATAAAACTATAGACATTAATAAGGAGCAAATCAGATGGCAGTATTAAGCAAAGAAGACTTAGCGTTTTGGGAAGAAAACGGTTATGTCGTTATTCCTAATGCAGCACCGGCAGCGTTAATCCAAGATACAGCAAAAGCAGTCTGGGATTTCCTTGAGATGGATGCGGATTCTCCAGAAAGTTGGTATCCCGACCCACCCCGTGGCAGTATCATGGTGGAAATCTATCAACACCCTGCCTTGTGGGCGACACGTCAATACCCGCGTGTCCATCAGGCTTTTGCTGAAATATGGGGCACAGAGAAATTATGGGTCAGTTTTGACCGTGCCAGCATGAGTCCGCCCAATGTCCCCGGCAAATATGGACGTACAAGCGTTGGACTTCATTGGGACATGTCCATAGACATTCCCATCCGCTTCCATGTGCAAGGTGTCCTTTACCTGACAGATACTGCCGCGAACCAAGGCGCGTTTACATGTGTCCCCGCTTTCCACAGCAGAATTGAGGAATGGATAAAGAGTCTTCCAGAAGATGCTGAACCGCGCCAACAAAATTTAGAGGCATTAGGCATGATCCCTGTCCCCGCAAATGCAGGTGATCTGATAATTTGGCATAGTGCTTTGCCGCATAGTGCCGGTATCAATACCGCTGATGCACCACGCGTTGTGCAATACATTACGATGACACCAACAGGTGAAGCGAATCAAGAAGCACGAGAACGCCGCATCAACGCGTGGAAAAATCGGATGGCAGGTTTTGGTGGTGAACGTTCAGAAAAGGAACATCAATTGGGTAAAACCGCTGAGTTAACCGAGCTTGGGAAAAAATTGTTGGGACTTGAGACGTGGGGGTAAAATCGTGCTAAAATGCTAAAAATCGTAGAGGTGGGCCCCTGTGCCCGCCCGTTATTCCGTTAACGAAGCATGACAAGGTTTCATACACGGTAGGTGCGGTTTCCTAACCGCACATTGGCATCAATTTAAGATAGAAAGTTTCGGTTTTTGTGTAAATTATGCAGTTTGTGTTATCTGAATTGTCAATTGTCTGAACCATGATTATCAGGATTACGAGATTTACAGGATTGAGGTCTTGGCACGGGATAGGGATAATCCTGAAAATCCTATAATCTTGCAAATCTTGGTTCAGACAAGGGGAAATCAGGTCATATCGGACTTTCTAAGCACACATAAGAAAAAAATAATAAGCTAAATTGATGTCTATGGGTTTCGCTGCTCTGCTTCTACCCAACCTACGAACTTTTTATATGAGCGACCTCGGCTGCCTTCCAAGAACCTGATACGCAGGATCATTATATCCTTTACCGGTATGTTCTCCTGGTGGGACTAACTGATTAATTGCTTTTTCATCATCCTCTGTTATAACACAGTCTAAACATCCCAAATTATCTTCAAGTTGTTCCATTGTGCGCGGACCGATAATGACAGACGTAATGGTTGGATTAGCTAAAACCCATGCTAAAGTGAATTGTGTCAATGTTTTACCGTGTGCTTCCGCTAAGGGTATCAACTCTTGTGCCACTTCAAAACTTTCTTCCCGAAGTTCAGTTTGGAATATTCGTCTATCTTTGCGTGCCGCCCTTGAGCCTTTAGGTGGCTTTTTCCCGGGCAAATATTTACCGGACAACACGCCACGCGCCAACGGACTATAAGGTACTACACCGACACCGTACTTTTGACAAAATGGAAGCAGTTCTACCTCAATATCACGATTAACAATGTTATAAAGCGGTTGAACACATGCAAATTCCTCCAACCCTTGTTGTTTGCTTGTCCAGAGTGCCTCACAAACACGCCACGCCTCAAAGTTGGAACAGGCAATGTAGCGAACCTTCCCCTGCCGCACGCAATCGTCAAGTGCCCGGAGAGATTCTGTAATTCGCGTAGACTTATCCCAACGGTGCAAATAATAGACATCAATGTGGTCGGTGCCGAGGCGTTTAAGGCTTGCTTCAACTGCAGACATGATATGAAATCGGTGAGAACCGCTCTCATTGACATCATCTCCCATTGAGCCGTGAACTTTCGTGGCAATGACCCATTTTTCGCGGTTATCACTAACTGCTTTACCGATGACCCGTTCGGATTCGCCTGCGTTGTAGACATTGGCTGTATCAAGAAAGTTAATACCTGCGTCCATCGCTTCGTGGATGATGCGGATGGAATCCTTCTCGTTTGTTGGTCCGCCAAACATCATCGTGCCGAGGCAAAGTGATGATACCTTCACGCCTGCACGTCCAAGTGTCCGATATTTCATATCCGATTCCTTTCTAATTCGTTATGCCATGCGAATGCCGCCATTAACGTCAAGCGTCGCACCAGTAATGTACTGTCCTTCTTCCGAAGCGAGAAAAAGAATAACATTCGCAACCTCTGATGGGTCTGCGACACGTCCCAACGGAATCTGGTCTGTCATATCTGGATGGTTTTTTGCCATCTCTGTTGCTGCGATCCCTGGTGCAATAGAGTTGACCGTAATGCCAAACTCACCTAAAACCCTTGCGAACGATTTTGTCAGACACATCACACCTGCTTTTGAGGCTGAATAAGGTGCAGATGCGACCAAACCTCCCACCTGCCCTGCTAAGGAACCGAGGTTGATGATACGCCCAAAATTTTGGGATTTCATCGTCTCCATAACTCCCTGTGAGCAGAGAAAGGTACCTTTGAGGTTGACAGCCATCATCCTATCCCATTCTGCTTCGGTACAGGCATCTATGCGGGTATAACTGAAAATACCGGCGTTGTTAACTAAAATATCAATTCGTCCAAATTCTTCGAGCGTCTTATTTACCATTGCACGCACAGATTCGCCATCAGCAACATCCGTTTCAACCACGACACATCGCCTATCAAGTGCGGTTATCTCTTTTGATACCACCTCAGCATTCGTCATATTTACTTCGGGAACGACAATATTTGCACCTTCTCGTGCGAACGCGAGACATGTCGCTTTGCCAATACCTCCGCCGCCGCCTGTTACAATTGCAACGCGTCCATCCAACCGCATCTATGTTTCTCCTTTACCAATTTTATTATAACGAGTGTAGGCTAATTTGAAACTCTCCCTACGCTCAGAGGCATTCAATTGTCTATTTATTGCACATTCTAACTTATGTTTCTTCTTGTAGGAGCGATCTCCGAATCGCGACGAAAAACATGGATAGTCGGGAATCGGAGTTCCCTCCTACAAAATAAAACTTTCATATTAGTAGGATAATACATCACAGTTAATCGGATAAACTCGACAATTGAATGGCTCTGCCCTACGCTCTTTTTGCTTGCAAATCTATTGTAATTGTTGTAACATGTGAACATTATCACACGTATTCTGTAAAAAGTCAACATCCGCACGATGGAAAACGGTATAGAGGTTAAACCATGAAAACGACTGCAACTTGGAATCTGCTAAAGTTACTTTTGGTGTTAGGTCTTATCTGTAACTTTGTTTCTACAACATCAGCACAGAATTTTTATCCCGCTACTATAGGTAACGAATGGGTTTTAGAAAGCACTGATGGTAACCAAAGACAAACTTACACACTTGAGAAACCCGAAGACATTGCCGATCAGGAATTTATCCTTCTGAAAATCGCAACTGAAGCAATCCGCATGGGCAAGGTTATTGACACGGACAAATATTTTGTGACGGTTGACGATGAAGGGATCAAACTCCATAAAACCACCTTACAACAAACCATTGGTGTTACTGTGGCAACTGCGGCAGCGAATTTTCCAACACCTACTCTTTTTTTTCCTAAAGTATTAACGGAAGGAGATAAGTGGCAGATAGCGGCAGATACGGAAATCCTGACGCTCCCTATAAAAACTATCACCGCTTTAGAGATCGTTGGGTTTGAGGATGTTGTAACACCAGCCGGAACATTTCAGAATTGCGCTAAAATTGCTTTTAAAGTTTCAATTACAAGTGCGGTTCTAAACATTGCTCCAACAACCTCCTATCAGTGGTTAGCACCTAATGTTGGTCCTATTAAATACGAAACCAGCGACGGAATCGTCTATGAGCTGATTAGTTTCAAATTGTTCGGTCCACCTGTCAGAGAAGCACAGAATCCGCCCGTGTGGCAACTACCCTCTCTTGAGTTTCAGGTCACTGGATCGCGTGTCGGTGGAATACTCAATGCCAAAATACTTGAAAATGTTGAAGATTATGTATCGGAAGTCGGAAATTTAGGAATAGAAGCCGTAACTGGCGGAATTGTTCCACCTGGGGATGGTACTGGTTTTGCTACAAACTCGGGAAGAAAACAGGATTTATGGGTTGCTGGAATTTTTGGGAATGCGCCTATCGTCGGCACAATAACACTTTTTGCAGAAAATGATAAAGGTAGAACTCCAGTAACTATTGAGGTAACTATTAATATTAGATAGCACAATGTAGTGGAGTGTCTATTCTAAGATTGTAGGTAATAGCAATAATCGGGAATCGGAGTTCCCTCATACAAGATTTCTGTAGGAGCGATCTCCGAATCGCGACCTATAATACACAAGATTTCTGTAGGAGCGATCTCCGAATCGTGACCTATAATACACAAGATTTCTGTAGGAGCGATCTCCGAATCGCGACCTATAATACACAAGATTTCTGTAGGAGCGATCTCCGAATCGCGACCTATAATACACAAGATTTCTGTAGGAGCGATCTCCGAATCGCGACCTATAATACACAAGATTTCTGTAGGAGCGATCTCCGAATCGCGACCTACAATATAAATGTGGACACAGCAGTTGTATAAAAGATACAGATTGCAATAGGTTGTCAATATCCTTGATTTGGTGATCATTGCACAAAATGTCAGCAATTTATCTTGAAAAGGCAGTTAAAAATTTGATAGAATATGACTACTAACACGCATCATTTGGAAAAGTCAATATGGTAACTTGGAAAGTGGTATTAGTTGTGATCGGTGTCGGTATTCTGCTTATGCTAATTGGAATGTGGTTAGGATATCGATACATATCGGAACAAGACGAAATTCGCCCGAGAGCACAACAGGAACCTTCTAACATAGGAACCCCGATCCTACCTACACAACTACCAATAAACAATCTACTGAGATGGTGTTACTTTTTCTAACACCAGTCAATTATATTCTTGTAAGGAGATATAAATTATGAAAAATACCAAACCAATGTCTTGGCTAAAACTAATATCGGTGTTAAGCCTTGTATGTAGTTTTTCGCTTACAACCACAGCACAGGATTATTATCCGACAACTCTCGGCAATACGTGGGTTTTCCTAAGCCAGGATGGGGCCGAACGACGCACCTATTCTATTGAGGAATCCGATACCGAAACCGATGAAGAAGCAGGAATCTTTATCCTGAAAATCGTCACAGAGACTCTTGGAACAGAGACGGTTGACACCGATATATATTACATCTCTGATGATAACGGTGATCTGAAACTTCATCGTACAAAACTGGAAGAAGGCGCATTCGGTATTGCAGCAGCAATGCTTGATCCGCCTGCTCTTTTCTTTCCTACGGACTTGCCGCTTGGACGCACGTGGGACATCAAGACAGTAACAGAACTTGACTTAGTAGGCACAGCAACAACTACAAGCACTATAGAAGTTGTTGACGTTGAAAATGTTGAAACCCCAGCCGGAACATTTAAAGACTGCGTTAAACTCAAAATAGAGAGGAGAATCGTTACAGCTCTTGTAACACTCCGCCCAATTTCATACCAGTGGTTGGCACCTGATGTCGGTCCTGTCAAATATCAGAACGATCAGGAAATTGTGTATGAATTGCAAAGTTATAACTTAGTCGAGGAATCTCCTGCAGAAACCGAGACTCCGGAAGAACCAGTGGTAGAAACACCTGAAATAATTCTGACACCTACCGATATCTTCGTAAATCCTGTAAATATTGAATCCCCTGCTGTTGGTGAACAAATTACGGTAAGCATTAACATTGGAAATGGTATGGGTGTTGCTGGCTACCAAGTAACCGTGAACTTTGATCCGACTGCGCTCAAATATATTTCGAGTGCAAACGCTGGCTACCTACCGGCAGGTGCTTCGGTGGAACCGGCGATGGTCTCTGAGAATAGCGTTCAACTGGCAGCAACTGCAAGCGACGGAGTCTCCGACGGACATGGCACACTTGCTACGGTCACATTTGAGGTCGTTGAGGTAAAAGCATCCTCCATCAGTCTGGCAGACGTTGTTATTACCGATGCTGCGGGTGAGGCTGTGGAAATCGTAACTGGCGATGGTGCAGTTTTTCTTCCGCTTGATCAAGAACCTACGGTTGTAATACCTCCCGATCTGCCGCCAATTATTGGGGAGCACATGTTTGAGATTACGTTAACTAATCTTACCACTGGTGAACCCGGGAAGGGTGGACAAATTCTTTCACCACCAATGTTTGCTACGCATTTTAAAGGTGACAGTCTTGCTCCAGTCGGTCAACCAGCGGCTCCAGCACTTGTGGCACTTGCTGAAAATGGGGATGTCTCAGGGATATTAGAAATAGCAACTTCTATAGCGGCGAATACCGCTGTCGCAGACGATGTTGTCGTTCCCGGCGGCTCTGTTACCGTTAAGTTGAGGGGTAATGTGTTAAACGCTTCGCTCACAGTCGCTTCAATGTTAGTTTCTACAAATGATGGATTCATCGCAGCATCGGGTGTGCCGCTTTTTGATGAAACCGGTATGCCTGTTTCAATGACGTTAGAGTTGATGGCTTACGATGCAGGTAGTGAAGACAACACAGAACTCGCGTCCGATATTCCGGGGCCACTCGGTTTAGATGCTGGAGCGGATCCAGAGGGTAGCAACGCGCGCGTTCCGACAGAAGGTGGTGTAATCACACCACACCCTGGCATTCAAGGTATTGGGGATGTGAGTGAAGCTTTTGCTTGGACTGAACCTACAGCGACGCTGACAATCACCCCTGTTTCTGATGAAGAACCAATCGAGCCGAGTAGTTTTGATGTTGCACTTGAGTCGGGATTAAACATGATCTCTATCCCACTGATGCCCGCAGAATCTTATACGGCAAAATCACTCGCTGCCATGTTGGGTTCATCGATTGTCATTAGATTAGACGCAGCAACGCAGCATTTAGTTGGCTATTCCTATGCTGAAGAGGGGGACGGTTTTGACATTGATGGTAGCAGCGGTTATATCGTGAATACCCCTGCTGGCGGTGTTTTCACGTTCACAGGCACAGTATGGCAAAACAAATCCGATGACGCAGCAGCTGCACCTAAAGTGTCAATTGCTAAGAACGCGTGGGCATTTGTCATCACAAGTACCTTGCAGGATAAAGAAAACGGAGCGACTTACACCGTTGTTGCCAAAAACCTCCGCACAGGGGTTGTCGCCACCGAAAAGGTTGCCAACGACAAAGCAAGCGTCTCTGCTGTCTGGGCAAATATGAATCGTAAAAGCGTCATTCAAGTTGGTGATAAACTTGAGATTGTCCTTCTTGACAAACGTGGTAATATTGTATCCGGTCCGTTCCAGCGTACAATCCAAACTTCAGATATTCAAAACGCATATCTGAGCGTGCAGATGCAGGTTGGCGATGTGCGTCCCAAGGAAACGATTCTGGGTCAAAACTTTCCAAATCCGTTTAATCCAGAGACCTGGATACCTTATCAATTGAGTCGTGATACCAACGTAACGATTCAGATTTATAATGTGTCCGGCAGTGCAGTTCGGACGCTAAACTTGGGGCATAAATCAATAGGCTCATATATGACGACTTCAACTGCAGCGTACTGGGATGGTAAGAATAGCGCGGGTGAATATATTTCGAGTGGTATCTATTTCTATACCCTCCAAACAGATAAATTTTCTGCTACCCGCCGAATGGTCATCCTTAAGTAGGTATAGCTGCAAAATTGTCTAAGCGAAACGCCTTGATTTTAAAAGCAATCCATTAACTTAACAGATTGCACTAAGATGGCTAAATCAAGGCGTTTCCTTTTATACAAAACACCTCGGTGTTTAGGGATAACTTGAGATATTTACAGAGGAGGATTAAATGTTTAAAAATACCTCATTGGTGACTCTTTTGATAGCCATGTTTATCTTTTTTAGTCTCAATGTTATGGCATCCGCACAAAATTATTACCCCACAACTCTCGGCAATATATGGGTCATGGAAAGCGAAGATAAAGCGGAACGGCTCACATACACTGTTGAAACGTCCGATGAGTCCATTAACGGTAAAGACTTGGCACTACTCAAAATTACAACTGAAACCTTAGGAACAGATTCAATTCTAACTGAGAAGTATTTTATTGATTTTGACGAAGAGGGTATTAAACTTTATAAAATTGTAGTTGAATTGGGTACTCCTTTTGGTATAGCAACAGCCTTGCTATATCCACCCGCCCTTTTCTACCCACTGACGTTAGAACTCGGAGACTCGTGGGGACTTACTGCCGATACAGAGGTGAACTTAGCGGGACCTGTTACGTTCACAAGCACTAACAGAGTCGTAGATGTTGAAAAAGTTGTGACACCAGCAGGAACATTTGAGAACTGCCTAAAGATTAGAATTGACACAAAATCTACTACTACTTTAGGAGCAACACATGGTACCGCTTACCAATGGCTTGCACCAAACTTTGGTCCCGTAAAATTTGAGAATACCCAAGATATTGTTTTTGAATTGGTGAGTTTCAACCTACGTTATGATGTGACAGGCGACGGTATTATAAATATCTTAGACCTTGTTTATGTCGCTTCTCGGTTCGGTGAGGAGACTTCGGAGGGAGATGTGAACAGCGACGGAAAAGTTAATATATTGGATTTAGTGCTTGTTGCACAACATTTTGGAACTAATTAAGCATTAACCCCATAGTGTAACGTGAACTCGGCATAAGCAATTTTGGAAACAGGCAGAATACGCTTATAGTCGGGAATCGGAGTTCCTCCTACGATACACCCTATTTCTGTGAATCAACTTTCAAGGGTGATAGTACTCGAAACCGTGAATACGACTATCCGCGGTCCTTCAGTTTCCACTGCTTCTCGCAAGCTGCCTGGGCCGGAGTCGTTCAGATTCGTTACCAAGATCACTTTTCCGCCTCTACCGCCGCGAGTGATTGCCCCATACCTTCTGCGCCGGGAAATGCAGGAATAGCTGGCGTATCTGCTGCAAGTGCGTTGGAATCAGCGCGAGAATAGCAGCGCATATAAAGATCAGGAATTTTATCATGTTGTATTCAATTGTAATTTGCCCCTTCAGTTTTAGTGTGCAGATTTCTGTCTTCCCGCAGAACGCGGATCTCACCGTTTTCACTCAATATGCAGATATTGATTTTCTTTTACTAAATACACAACTTGATTAGCAAAATCATCACGAACCAGCAAGTCAGCAATTTTAACGGCTATTCGATTAGCGCGTTTATTTAGTCCGGTTGTTCCTATTCGCTTAGCATTTGGGCGAAAGCATCAAGGTTTTGGACCTTTGCAGCGGCGAGAAGCAGCTCTTCAAGTCGTTCCAAATCGGTAATGTTTTGAAGTGATGGCTTTAGAGCACTTACTGCTTCTGCCTGAAATCTTGACTCCAATAAAGCCAGGACATGTTTAATCGTATTTTCTGTAATAATTTTATTGTGTAGATATTGATAAGTCTTAGATTCTTGCATAAGTTCCTCCGGTATAAATTGTTTAAACAACTCATAGTCATACACTATTCCACCAAAGAGGTAGATTCCGTAAAGTAAATCCGCTTGTGTCCTTTGATCAACAGGGGCAGCACACGTTACGTCAATACATTCTCGTACCCACTGTTCTATATCCATCCCCGTGGGTGGTTTCATGAGCGGTGTGAAGGGCAATAAGCCGGGTGCTTGCATCTCCAAAACCGTTTGTCCATCTATCTCAATAAGCCGTATCACCTTATAGCGCAGGGTGTATGCATAACCGTGCCAACTATATTCATAGACTCCTGTGTCATTCCTTCCAGCATTCGGATGGAAATAGATGACATTGGAGTAGACAGGTATCTGATGTTCACCGACAAGGTATCCGTGATACACAGCGTTTCGTGCCCACATCGGTTTACGTGTGCTATCATGAAGTTGCAATTCAATGTGTAAGATTGCTTCATGATTGTTGACACGGATACGTTTTGTGCTATCGGTGCGTTGTGCTATAACGATCTGTTGTTCAGTGTCAATATTTTCGAGTACTTCAACATCGTTTACGTTGAGAACAAACTGTGAGATGTCGGTGGCATAATCTGTCAACAGACTTTTTGCCATATTATCGTAGTCTTGCGCCATATTGGTATTATATAACAGCGTTTTCACGCAATATGCAGATATTGGTTTTCTTTTACTAAATACACAACTTGATTAGCAAAATCATCACGAACCAGCAAGTCAGAAATTTTAACAGCTATTTGGTTAGCACGTCTTTCATGATTAATACTGTTGACAAAATCCAAAATATCTTCGCCAGCCTGTTCTGCTGCAATATCAAGTGCTTTATCAGCACCAAACGCTTTTATCATTTCTAACAACTCTGAATCTGATTTACCCACAAGTTCAGAATTATACTCATCCACAAAGCGCACTGCGACATGCCATGCAAGTGGCGATATAGTTGCAGCCATTTTCTCTTTCTGGATTCTTTCTTTTCTTTCTCTCAATGCCTCTTGAGCTAACATAAATCCGTGCATTGTATAACCTCCTAATTCAATTAAAATTGTTGCAAATAATAAAAACAGTGGAAGTAAAGCACTCACGTTGAGCAAAGTGGATTGTAACGATTTCTTTTCGTCTATCCATAGCCAATATGGAGCAATCATTACTGCTGTGATCCATATTGCTATAGGCATCCACTTCTTTATGATTTCTCTCGCGTTCCCACTCTCTTCTTTAGCCATTTATTTCGGTGTTCACTTTTAAAGGTTGCAACCAAACGATGAATCTTAGAGTTTTCACTCACATATTACTATACCACAAAAAGACCAAAACTAAAAGTTAAAATGTTCACAAGTGGTTGATTTACAAAAATATTAAATTTATCTAATACCATTTCTATATGATATTATTACATTATTTCGTAGGTCGGGTAGAAGCGGTAGCGAAACCCGACTTTTTATAGCATGATGTCGGTTTCGTTCCTCTACCCGACCTACAATATATTATGACAATTTGTCAATTAGAAATGGTATAACGTAACGAACTTTTCTGTGTTTGTGTTGGGTAAGGATTCAGTGCAACAAGGCAAGCACGCAGCATATTTTCCACCTCTTGACGCGTGTCGCCACGTAATGGACCCGCGAGCGCTGCGCGATAAAGGTTCACGGCTCTACTCGGTTCGCCTGCCTTTTCATAACACGAAGCCGCACTAATACCCAATTAACGTGATCCGTCTTGCTAAGTGTGCGGTTAGGAAACCGCACCTACCTATATCAGAAATTTTAACGGCTATGGTGCGGTTAGGAAACCGCACCTACCTATAGTAGACATAATTAGACAGTTAACGCTTAAGTGATCGACTGTCTTTGAGATACTTATAGAGTTCGCTATCTGTTGTCAAGATGAGTTTCGTACTTGCGTTAGTAGATTTGCGATAGGTCTCTAAAGTCTGAAGAAAGGCGAAAAATTCGGGGTCTTTACCGTGAGCTTCCGCATAAATCTGGATAGCTTGCGCATCAGCAGCCCCCTTAAGCTGTTCCGCTTCCTTGTATGCCTCTGATTGGATACGTTCCAACTCCTTCTGTTTCTGTCCCATGATATTCGCCGCTTCACCTTCACCTTCCGATTTGTATTTCTCGGAGATGCGCTGACGTTCCGAAATCATGCGGTCAAAGACTTTCTGTCGAACTTCCTCTACATAGTTAATCCGTTTCACTTGCACATCAACGAGTTCGATCCCAAATCTTGGAAGTGCTTCTTGCGCCTTTTCACGGATCATCTGTGTAATCTTCTCCCTACCAATCTGAATCTCTTCCAACGGCTCGTCTGACTGTCCTTCCTCATCTTCAAGGATTTCTCTATCAGGATCTAACACCCGATTTGAATTTCTGACAACTTCAATCAAGAGTTGTGCTGTCACTAAATCACGCGCTGCAGAGTCAATAATATCATCTAAACGTGACTGCGCGAGTACTTCTGTTCCGAGTGCCTGATAGAATTGGAGTGCATCTTTAATGCGCCAACGCGCTGTGGTATCAAGCCAGATAAATTTCTTGTCCTTTGTGGGAATCTGATTTGCCTTACCATCCCATTCAAGAATACGCTTCTCAAAACGATGGACATCCTGAATGAATGGCGTTTTAAATTTCAATCCTGCATTGACAATGGGTTCGCCAACAGGACGACCAAATTCAGTAATGACAACCTGTTCACCTTCTTTTACAATATAGAACACACCTGAGGCGAATATAACCCCCAGAATGACAACGATAATCACGGGTATCAGTATCTTGAACTTCATCGGATAACTCCTTTTGTTGTTGATACAACTTGCTATAAATTACTCTTTTAGCTGCAGAATCGGGATCGGTGAATTGGCTTTATCGTCAATGATATAAATCTCCTTAACCAGAGGCAAAACTTCCTGCATTGTTTCCAGGTAAAGCCGTTGGCGGGTCACCTCTTTCGCTTTTTGATACTCTGATCGTATTGAATTGAATTTATCCGCGTCACCTTGTGCCTCGTTAACACGTTTCAAGGCGTAACCTTGTGCTTCTGAAATCTGTTGTAATGCCAACCCTTTGGATTTCGGAACAGAATGGTTATAATCTCGCCATGCTTCGTTGATGAGACGTTCTTTTTCTTGCTTCGCCTCGTTAACCGCGTTAAAGGCAGATTTTACCTTTTCTGGAGGATTCACATCCTGCAGTGTGACGGTTGCTACATCTAATCCGGTTTCATACAGATCAAGAAGTTCCTGCAGGTGTTTTTCAACTTCCGCTGCAATTTCTATACGTCCAACGGTTAACACTTCGTTTACAGTGCGATCCCCGATGACTCGACTCATCACTGATTCGGATAGGTCTCGCAAAGCCTGCTCAGGCTCTTTTACGGAAAACAGATATTTTTCAGGGTCATTAATTTTGTACTGAACAACCCATTCAACATCAGCAATGTTAAGGTCTCCTGTCAGTAGCAAAGATTCCTCTCCGAAATCTCCGGGGTCATACTGGGTGCGTTTCCCCGGTTTAAGTGTTCTAAACCCAAATTCTTCTTTGAAAACCTTTCGCACCTGAACATTTTCGGCTTTTTCTATGCCAAATGGTAACTTGAAGTGGAGACCGGGTTCGGCTTGTCGGACAACTTTTCCGAACATCAGGACGACAGCGATTTCATCTGCTTCAACGGTATAAAAACTGGTTGCTAAACTCACAAAGACTGCCACACCGATAATTACAAACAAAATTCGTTTAGGAGTGATAAGACGCAAGTATGGATTTAATTCCATGATAATTTCTCCTTCGTTTTCTCTATTACTTTTAGGCGATTGCCTAAGATTAAACATTTCAAATTTCATATCTGACCAACTTCCGCGCAGCATCAACAATTTGTTCTGTATCTGGAATAACAAAGTTTTCCATCACAGGAGCGAAAGGCACAGGCACTGGCGCAGCAGCGACACGTTCAATCGGTGCATCAAGATAGTCAAACGCTTCACGAACAACGAGCGCAGCGATCTCAGCACCAAACCCTGCTCTGCCAACTGCCTCATGCGCAATTAAAAGACGATTTGTTTTCTTGACAGACTCAAAAATGGTTTCTTTGTCAAGCGGCATCAATGTTCTTGGATCAACGACCTCCGCTGAAATGCCATCTTCAGCCAGTTCGTCTGCAGCATCAAGTGCCTTCAAAACCATGCGCGATGTCGCTAAAATTGTTATATCTTCACCTTCACGTTTAACATCCGCTTCACCCAACGAAATCGTATACTCCTCATCGGGAATCTCACCCTCTTCAGTATAGAGCAGTTTATGTTCAATAAACATAATCGGGTTGTCGTTTCGGATAGCAGTTTTTAGCAATCCTTTGGCATCATAAGGCGTAGCGGGCATCACAACAAGGAGTCCTGGAATATGCACAAACCATGCCTCAAGGCTTTGTGCGTGCTGTGCCGCGGAGGAACGTCCCGCACCACCTTGCGTACGGATAACAAGCGGCACATCTAACTGTCCACCCACCATATAGCGGATTTTAGCAACTTGATTGACAATCTGATCCATCCCAACAGCAGTAAAGTCAATGTACATCAGTTCAGCGACAGGACGCATGCCTGTAACAGCAGCACCAAGTGCTGTACCGATAATAGCCGCTTCAGAAATAGGGGTGTTTCGGATACGGTCCTTTCCAAATTGCTTAAAAAGACCATCCGTGACCTTATATGCACCGCCATACTCAGCAATATCTTCCCCCATGAGAAAGACTGCCTCGTCGCGCTCCATTTCCTCTATCAGTGCCTCTTTCAGAGCATCACGATAGGTAATTGTTTTCATTTTTGGTTTGTTCCTTTCAAACTTCGGTTCAGGTTTTCCTATTAGACTAATGAAGGACGTTCTTGCACTACAGGAATGACGTAACTCCGAATTGTCACACCGTCCACTGTTTCTGTTTCTGCCAACGGTTGTGGATGTTCGCGATGATCAAACACAACGTAGTAACCCTCAACGGTTCCTTCTAATACCATATACGCGGCGAGTTGCTTTTTACCTGCAGCATAACGGTTGTTTCCCTCCCAAATTTTGGTTTCAACGATGTATTTTTGCTGATTATGGATGAGAAGAAGATCCATTCTGCCACGTCCCGTTTGCACTTCAAGGTACATATTTCCGCCCACGCTGCGGATAAACTGCTCAAGGTAGGCATAAAGAAGATGTTGTCCAACATATTCCCGCGGTTTATCTGGTACTTGCAAGATGCGGAAACCGATACGTGCAATAAAATCTCGGAAGTTATCAAGTAAGGTTACCATATCAATTTGTCCCGTGGACGTGAGGTAATCCAAAAAACATTCATCGCGCTCTTCAGAGAAATACGCATTTTCCAATCCATTGACTGTTGGTTTGAAAGTCCTGATGATACGGTAAAGATAAATTGGATTAACAATCTCACACATACCGTCAGCGGATTCCCTAATAACACCGTAAGTGGCAAGTTCACTGATGATGTCATCATCAAGGTTGAAGTCTACACCTTCCTCACGAGTCATGATTTTCATCAACATACTTTCAAAGCGCGGGTCTCTGCGGATATTAGTTGTTAGATGCTGTATATTCGTGTTTCGCCCGCGAAGGAGCTGCGTATGTGCCTCTGAAAAATGTAAAGACGTAATCGTTTCGGATTTGGGAATATCCATTTCTTCAGTAAGTATCTGCGCGAAGCGGTTCACAAGTACAGGTTGACCTGCAGTCTGCTTATGAATAGATGCGATCACCTCCGGCGCGAAATCTTGACCTACCTCGTCGGTATATTGCGAAAGTAGTTCTTGCACTTGTTGTAACGTGAAGTTAGGCAATCGAAACTCGTCTTGGATATTGAACGGCGAAACAGATCGATCATAGTTAAGTTGACTAATACTCTTAACACCGACTATCCCAACACTGTGCGGGCATTGAAGTACATCAGAGAGATAAATTTGGCGGAGTGTATACAGAAAATCACTCACAACATCTTGAGGAATGCCATCAAACTCATCAATAAGGAGCACAACGTTCCGATTGTCGAGTAAATTCGCTAATTGTTTGAAGAACTCTAACATAGAAAAATGATTGCTTAACTGTGTATCATTCAAAAACTGCGTTAAATCCTCGGTTGGTTTCCTGCCTCTTTTTTGTAATTCGTACTCAATTTGCCACCGAATCAATTGTGTGAGTCTCTCATAAAAAATAGGGGGTGAGCCATTCCGCATCACTTGGAAATCCAACTGAATAGGGAAATAGGTTGGGTCTTCTGTGGTAAGGGCATTAAATGCCATTCGGAAGAAGGTGGTTTTGCCGGTTTGGCGTGGCGCAAAGAGAACGATATATCGCCCATCTTTCACACGGGTGATGAAATCAGCAATTTCTTCCGTGCGTGGGACAACATAGTGTCGATCAGGGTACACGCGTCCTTGAGTTCCAAAACGCCTCATTTTTTCTCCTTGTTGTGAAAGCACCTCGTCATCGAATCATAATATGTGTTAACTAAACAGTTATGCAAGTGTTACCTTCAAAAATTGCTTCTGGATTATCTTCTCCACGAATCAGAACCGTCTTACCATCGGTTTTAAAGGTATTGTTGTAGAAGTAAATGTTTTGGACTCCCTCACTCATGCAGTCAACCGCAGCAGGATTTCCGGCGGAGGACTTGGACGTTAAGATTGTATTCCGATAGATAGTCGTGTTTCTGATGCCACCATTCGCACCAGTAGACCAAAAGTGAATACCGCCATAACTATTCTTTCGCCCATCATTTTCACTCACATTATAGCGGATAACGTTATTATGAAACGCCTTTGCTCCTTCAAACTGTGCTAACAGATACCCTGCGCCATCGTTATCGTGTGAATAGTTATACTGCACAATTGAATTTCGCACACCCCCATCCAGATCAAATCCGCCGCCATCTTTACAACTTCCCGTTCGGTTATGGTGCGATTCGTTGAATTGAATGAGAACACGATTTGAATCCCATGTCCAAATACCGACAGGACCGCCAACTTCACAATCGTTCAACTCTCCGTTTTGATATGCCTCACAATACTCAATCGTGGCACCATCTATTTGCGAGAGGACAATACCATTTCCCGAATGACTCCCCTTGCCCGAAATGCCTACGTTCTTATAGACACAACAGTTGCCGATATAAATATCAGCATGTGCATATCCCCCTTCTTCTGGATTCCATGCGCCAAAACAATTTATTCCCGCATCGCCGTTGTCATGAACGTTGGCGTACGTTATTTTAACATCGCTGAATCCACGCCATCCCTTATCAATCGGCTGCGCAGCAATGCAAATTCCTGCATGCTTAAATCCGCTAACGTCAACCTTATCAATGCGGATATGTTTCAACTTTTTGTGTTCCGGCAACGTATTTACGAACCAGAGACCTGAACTGTTGTTCTTGTCTGCTCCTGCCCCTACAAAGTTGAGATCAACTATCTGCACACCGCCCCTGTTCTTTGCAATAAAACCGGCACCGGTGCCAGCATCAATCGTCGCTTTACTTTCCCCGTACGAACCGAACGTTATAGGTTTATCTAACGTAGGCACATCCGACTCGGAAAGTGTGAGATTTCCTTTGAATATCTGATTAGCGTGAAACCAAACCGAATCCCCCGGTAGTAATTGGGTCGCCTTCACCCTATCAATGCTCTGCCACGGTTGCTTTTGGGAAATACCTGAGTTTGAATCGTTTCCGAATGCGCTGATGTAGTAATCCATACACCTTCGGTTACCTATTTGACTTCAGGATTAACCCATCCGCCTGCATCCACTCAATCGTCTGTTCAAAGGCATGCACCGTTTTTGTAATGTCTGCTTCTGTATGCGCCGAAGTTGTCATGCCACCGTTAGTAGCGAGGTCAACACCATTGAGCAACAGACCACATCGTAGATGTGTAAGCAACTTTTCATCGTTGCCACCTTTGAGTTTTTGATAGTCCCAAGTATAAGGGGCAAAATCAGCAGCACGCATATCCTTCTCACCGTGTCCAATAAGAAGTCTGATACCAGAAAATTCCCCGTAAATTACCCAGTCTAATCCGTACGCATCAATAACGCTATTGAGTTCATCACGGAGTTTTTGTGCGATGTCATTTGCATGTTCATGCGGTTTACCTGTCTTGACAATGTTAAGCATCGCAATGCCTGCAGATGCAGAGAGCGGATTAGCATTAAACGTGCCGGGATGTGGCATTTTCAGTCCTTCTTCCTCTGCCTGCATTGAAATCAACTCAAGAATCTCTTTTTTTCCTGCAAGTGCGCCGCCGGGAAGTCCACCCGCCAAAATCTTTGCGAGTGTTGTCAGATCAGGCGTAACATTGTAGTGCGCCTGTGCGCCGCCGGGCGCAACCCGAAATCCTGTAATCACCTCGTCAAAAATAAGGAGAACACCGTGCTTCTGTGTGAGTTCACGAAGTTGTTGTAAAAACGCACCATCGGTCGGGACAATACCGAAGGACGCACCTGTCGGTTCAAGGATAATACATGCAATATCTTTATCTGTTTTCAAATGTTTTTCAACAGCGTCAATATCGTTCGGTGGACAGAGAAGGGTGGTATCGCGTACCTCTTGCGGAATGCCCGGAACAGACATATCAAAGGGTGGATATGCCCCGAAAATAAGGCTGTCGTGCCAACCGTGAAAATGTCCGGCAAACTTCAAAATCTTATTCTTGCGCGTGTAAGTACGTGCCAGACGAATCGCCATAAGCGTCGCCTCTGTGCCAGAACTGACAAACCGAACGCGTTCTGCTGAAGGTATCAGTTGGGTTACAAGATTGCCCCATTCCAATTCAAGCGGATGGCAGGCACCGTAATGCGTACCACGATGCATCTGTGCTGTTACCGCTTCCACAACTTCAGGTGGATTATGACCGAGCAGCAATGCGCCGTGTCCTGCCCAGTAGTCTATGAACGCCTTGTCTTCAAGTCCCCATTTTTTTGCGCCATCAGCACGGGTAATATAAATCGGAAAAGGTGACATATAACGGCTATCGTGCGTGACACCGTCAGGGAAGATTTGGTTTGCTGCCTGTGCCAATTCTCTATCTTTTGCGAAGGTTTTTTGATACCGCTCCAAAATTGTTGGCATTTTTATCCTCTATTTGTTTTGTGTTTTTTCTGAAATGTTTTGTTTGGGCAAGTGTTTTGTTCCTATAATACATCAATAGAGGGGAAATGTCAATGAAAATGATGGACACTTCAGGGTTATTTAGTTTTCGGTTTTTCGGCTATATTTTTCACATTTCTATATAAACCACCTGTAGGTCGGGTAGAGTTTACGACACCCGACACGTTCAACCCCTGTCGGGTGTCGCTTACGCTCTACCCGACCTACGATATAAACTATCAGTAACACGCATCAACTGATAATTCTTAAAACTGAATAACCCTATGGACACTTTGGATGGAAAGGGAAAGTAGGAGTAGCTTGAAAAAGCTGCTTGACAGACCCTGAAAAAAGAGGTATTATATTTTATCAGTTATGGAAGGTTTTCTCACTGACACACCTTATTGCGTTTGTCATTCCGTTTATAGTAAGAAGTGAGGTAAGCATAATTGGCAAGCTACCAGAGGGAAACAAAATGACGAATGAAGAACTCTATGAATTAATGAAAGAAGGTTTTGCACAGGTCAATCAGCGTTTAGAACAAGGCTTAGAAAATGTCAATCAGCGTTTAGATCGGGTCGATCAACGTTTAGATACGATGGATGACCGACTCCGCACAGTTGAGACCGGCATCTCTAAACTCAAGGGTGGGCAAAGTGCAATCGAAGAGATGCCAGACTGGATCGGCATAACATGTGCCATCAGTGCACTTATTATTTCTATTGCTGTAGCCATCTTTAAGTAACTACCAAACCCATGCTTTATAGTATCATTCCGTAACAACCGTTTCCTCTCCAAGCATGTCAATAATTTTCACAGCGACACGCGCATCAGAACGCGGCAGTGATACCGTGTATTCACCCACAACAAAATCATCCTTTTTCTCTGGAACATCGCTCTCAACTATTTTGAAATGCTCTCCTGAATAGTCAGTATCTATTAGCACGCAATCAATCTGTGCGCGGAAGTCGTCAATTTGCTCGTCAAAAATGGTGCGGTCTATGTCCATACGTGCTAAAATGGTTGGACTGATATAATCTGCAATGGTAATTTTGACACTATCTCCCTCTCTCTCAAAATTAACCTCTGCTGATGCAGGCTCAAACGTAGTGATCCCTTCGCTACCGATGTCACGCACAAAGATTTTGTTTACTGCGCGCCGCCTGTTCTCCTCCTTGAGTTCTGCTTGAATATTACTATTGGTCCCGTAGCAAAATACCGTAATGTTGCGCGACTCATCCGGACGATTTTCAAGTTCGTCTTTAATCGTCTGAATATCTAATGGCGTAAGCGGCTTCGTTAGGTCAATGATTTTAACGAGTGTCCCATCCAACGTGCCATCAAAAAATGCCTCTTGCCTATCAGTTTGCACGCCATATTTTTTAATCACAATATCCCTTCGCTCCAAATCGGTACTGGCATCGTAGTTATTGACACGATAGTGTACAATGCCGCGCTGCATATCTGGTAACTTCTGTAGTCTTTTTATTGTCGTTTGAATTGCCCCTTTGTTAATATCTGCAGCAATCCAACGTCTACCGAGTTTTTCAGCAACAGCAGCAGTGGTGCCGCTACCGACAAAGCAGTCAAGCACGATGGAATCTTCGTTGCTTGAGGCATTGATGATACGTTCTATAAGTGCTTCAGGTTTTTGGGTGGGGTAACAAAGATATTCATGAGGGGTAATACCTAACCCAGGAATGTCATCCCAGATATTATCAGCAACTGTTTTCTCAATAACTTTATCACCAACAGTTTCTCGGTAATACTTAATAGCAATTTTACCTGCTGTCACTGATACTTTGCCATCTTTAATCAAAAGTTTTCCACCGTGCGAAACATGAATACGCCCTTCTTGATGGAGTTTTATGATGCTTTCGTCAGAGTATGCTCCGCGGTCGGAAGTGCGGAAGAAACCTTTATCATCTTTTTTGTATTTTCGCTTGGCCTCTTTCAATGAGATTGTATTAACTTTTTCGATTTTATTCCAAATTGCGTTGTTCTTGTCTTTTGCGTAAAGGTAAATATAATCCGAACTAAACGGCATGAACTCGGCATGTGTTTTCATTCCTCGGACAATTTGTCGACGCCATGTCACAAGGTTAAGAAAATTACTTTTTCCAAAAATCTCGTCCATTGCAAGACGGAGATAACTATTCATTCGCCAGTCACAATGTACGTAGATTGACCCATTATCAGTCAACAATTCCCGCATCAAAATCAACCGTTCATACATAAATTGAAGATAATTATCATTTGCCCAGATATCGGTGTATTGTGTCTGCTCAATAACAGAGTGTCCTTCAGCCTCCAAATTTTCTTTTTTTCCGCGTAACGCCACTTTCCGCACATAATCCGCACCACTTGCAAAGGGTGGGTCAATATAAATTAAGTCTATCTTGCCACGAAAACCTTGCACCAGCAGTGTGGAGAGAATCTCTTGGTTATCGCCTTGAAAGAGGAGGTTAGGACCGTCTTTAAATTTGTCATAGTTCGGTTCTTTCTCTGGGTTCTCAACGTTATATGTATCCACTAATTGGGCAGGGTAGTTGGTTATTGTGTCAACCGGGCGTTTTCCTACCCAGTGGAGCATGGGTCTGCCTTTAACGGGCTTGATTTTCATTGTGTTTCCTTTCGTAATCTTCCTGTCGAAACTCATCGACTACGCCTTGAACATCTAACATATCTATAAAGTATCAGGTATCTTCGGATGTTAATATTGCAGCAATGTCTGAGGGCAACTGAATACTTGTTTTCTGTTCAAAGTCTACAATGCTTTCATAGTAGTTATGAAACACCGCAATGATATCCACACCCTTTTTCTCAGCAGCGTTCAGGTCGGTTTTGGCTTTTCCCCATTCTTGCAAGTATAACCAGGCTACTCCGCGATTGTAATAGGTTATATCAGGATTAGGATTTAGTTCTATTGCTTTAGTATAATCTTGAATAGCACTATCAATATCATCTTTTTTGCCGTAAGCTACCCCGCGATTGTTGTAGGCACCAGGACTATCAGGATTTAGTTCTATTGCTTTGGTGTAGTCTTGGATTGCAAGATCAAAACTACCTTTTACACCATAGGCAATGCCGCGGTTATTATAGGCCTCAACGTAATTGGAATCAAGTTCTATTACTTTGTCATAGTCTGCAATGGCAAGGTCAATATCATCTTTTTTGCCGTAAGCTTCACCACGGCCTTGATACGCTTCAGCAAGTTCTGGATTTAGTCTTATTGCTTTAGTATAGTCTTGAATGGCAAGATCAAAGTTGCCTTTTGCATCATAGACGATACCACGATTGCAATATGCTCCAGCGTACTTAGGATTGAGTCTTATCGCCATGTTATAGTCTTGGATGGCACTCTCAAAATCACCTTTTGCCTTGTAAGCAATACCACGATTGTTATAAGCCGCAACATACTTAGAATTGAGTTGTAAGGCTTTGTTGTAATCTTTGATAGCAAGGTCCATTTCGCCTTTCGCTTCATAAGCAACGCCGCGGTTATTATAAACTTCAAAGTACTCGGAATCAATTTGTATTGCTTTATCATAGTCCGTAATTGCGAGGTAAACCTCGCCTTTTTCGAGGTAGACAATGCCACGGTTGTTGTACGCTTCGGCAAGTTCGGTATTCAGTTGTATTGCTTTGTCAAAGTCTGCAACAGCAAGGTTATGTTTGCCTTTTTTGCCATAGACAGTGCCGCGATTGCTATACGCTTCAGCAAATTCTGGCTTGAGTTGTATTGCTTTATTATAATCTTCAATGGCGAGATCATATTTGCGATTTGCCTTATAAGCATTACCACGATTATTATAAGCTTCGATATAATTAGGTTTTAGTTGAATCGCCCTACTCAAATCCTTAATGGCATTGTCATGTTCGCCTTTTTCGCTGTAAGCAATTCCACGGTTACTGTAAGCTAAGGCATAATAGGGATGCAATTGTATTGCCTTGTTGTAATCTTCAATAGCTAAGTCATGTTTGCCTTCATTAATATAAGCAGCACCGCGATTAATATAGGCAAAAGCATTATACTGATTGAGTTCAATTACATGTGAGTAGGCTTCTATTGCCCTATTGGTTTGATCCAGCATCAGCAGGAAGTTACCTTGTTGAAAAACCCACTCAGCGAGTTGATCGTTCTGAGTATTCTCAGATGATAGGTTTTCCTGAGTCTTTATTTTCTCAATAGCTTTCCAGATACCATCAACCACGTTTTGCCAACCTGTACTCTCAGGTTGCCATTCGTTAATGGGTGGGTCACCTTTGTATGGAAGAACTTCAAAGCGGCTCACCTCATGGCGCAGCCAATCGCAACGCTCAAGGATAATGGAGATAACTCTTTTCCCCAGTTTTAATGCTTCTGCTAATTCCTTGTTGCAGTTTTTAGAGGCAAGACTTGCAGCGGAGACGAGATAGAGAAGTATGTCCGAATCAACGACCTTTTTAAGAATGTCCTCTTGAAGTGCTTCGTCCCCTGGTGTGAGTTGACCATCATCCCAGGTGACTAACTCGTTTTGCTGCTCCATTACGGCAAGATATTCTCGTAATTCGTCTTTTTGTTTCTTATTCTTATGTGAATAGGTAATGAATCCTTTTAGTGGTTTGTTCACGATTTTCCTCTCAACAATTTAGGTTGCCTTTAACTGGTTCAATTTTCACTGTGTTCTATTCCATAAATCCATTCGCGGATAGTCCACATTTCGTCTATATTCTCTTGGAGAAAAGCGTCCTTTGTATAAATGACGTGATATTCAAAGTGTGCATTTGGCCGCAACTTTGCCAGACGTTTCACCGCCTTCTTTTTCGCTACAACGTCCGGGGCACCGCGTTCGCTTTCAGATTTAATCTCAACGATGTAGAACTCCCCTGTGTTCTTGACAATAACAAAATCGGGAAAATAGCGGTGATAATTGTTATCAGTACCTTTGTATTCAAAATGAAAATCGGTTTTCTTGGTATTCGTTAAACTTCCGGTAAACAGAAATGCTTTGACATCTGCAACGGAGTGATTCAATGTTAACAGAATCGTTTTAAAGAAATCCTGTTCTGGTCCACTATCAAAGTCATAGGATGTATAATGAAAACTCACATCGTGGTTGTCATCTAAGTCCTCGTCACCGAGCAGCAGGTCAGCTTTATTTTTACGCAGACGCACCTTGTGAACGTAACAATCCTCAGCATCATCTTTTTCAAAAAGTAGGTTGCCATCTTCATCGTGAATACGGATAAGTGCAAGATATTCCGTAATCGTCTCCTCAACCACTTCGTAATTTTGCTGTTGGTCTTCCACCTGTTTGCATAGTGAATCGAAGTGTTTATACGGGACTTGCCCCTCTGGATAAAGCTTTTTCAGGATTTTGAGCGTCTCTATAACAGAGAGATGATAGTTTGTTGCAAGTCGTCTTGCAAGTGTGTAACAATCCGTTGTCCGATTAGCAATCTCCACCTCGTCCTGCGCGCCTAACGCTGTTAGAGGAGAGGCACCCCGCTGCGAAAAATCGGGAGTCAGAATGCTGCGAAATGCAGGCGGAGCCTCCTCTACATCTTTGGGCTTGTGCAACTGAATCGCTTTAGGTGCATTTTCCAATGGAACAACCTTGCGTACCAATTGCATAATTTTTAATTTCGGTAAATCAGTTTTGCGAATGCGGAGCGCGATCTCTTCCGTTTCTGCATCTTGTCTACGCAGTTCACTGAGTGTGGTCCCAAAGTTTGCCTGCAATTCTTTATCTAAAATCGTACTGTTTTTCGTATCCAAAAAGATTTTTGCAGTGTGTGTGTTACCTACCACTTGACGTAGGCATCGCGTTGAGGCTTGCAAAATAAAATTGCTACTTGTTGTCTGTTCTTTAATAAGCGCGCAGGCGAATAGACTCGGACAATTCCATCCCTCTGTGCCTTTGCCAATAAGTAGAATAATACGTTTCTGATTGTCAGGATTGTTAAGTTGGTTGAATTCGTCAATCTCGGCTTGACTGGATTTTTGGGTATTAACAAGTATCTGCGTGGTGTTCTCTCCGATTTCTGTTAGCGCGTTTTGAATGTGCTGATTGGAGGCATCCAAATGTTCTTGCGTCCTGAAGTAAAAGGCAATTTTCGCTTTCGCACCATCGGGCAACGATACATCACCGTAGTTCTCAAAAAAATCATTGATAACACTACGGATAACGTCTTCATCAGGAATAGTACCGATAGGGTACTGAACAATGCCGTTGTGAAGACTTTTAAGGATGTTGTCTCTAATTCCCTCACCGAGACTATACCATGCGACAACTTCTCTGAGCATCTGCCGTTTGGCGTAAGGGGTACCAGTAGTATTGATAACGGCTACAAGTTTGGTTTTCCCATGTATGTAGTTAACCGTTTCACGTACCCGCTTAAGTTCTGTGTCAATTTTGTTTCCGTAAGTGTGATGTGCTTCATCTGAGAAGACTCCTAAACTTGGCAGACTCGTTATTTTTTGAAGTCGGAGGTTTGCCTCTAATTCTGCTTGTTCTTTCTTTTCTTCGAACTCAAACAACGTCTGATTTGCCCGCTGCTTTAAGTTTGCTCTCAAACTAATTTTCTCGGTGTTCGTGACGATGACGTTGAAAGCACTCCCCGCTTGTACCTGAATCTCTTTTGCTCCCGTTTGTGGATAGGTAATCTTGAGATTGGCAAGGAAGTCACGGTGTAAACTTGGTGGTAGAATCTGATCGAAAGGTATGTCGCTGATTTCACGTAGACTCTCAATAATCGTTGTGCCGGGAGCAAACACGAGGGCGTTTTTCATAAAATTGCCTTCAGGATAGCGGAGTGCCATCGCGAATTCGGTTGCAATAATAGTGCCAATAAGAACTGTCTTACCAGTACCCATCGCAAGCGCAAAGATATAACTTGCATAAGGCAAACTTATCGCTTCGTAAACAGGATCAATTCCCTTCTGTTTAAAGAATTCGGGTTTCTCTTTCACTAATTTAATGATAGCATCAACATTCGGAATCAACATCGCTTCGTTTGGAGTGATTGGAATACCGAACGCTTCGCAGAAATCGCGTATATCGCCAGTAGTATCATAGTAGTGTTTATAGAGGTCAACAATATGCGGCGTTTCCAGTCCTAATCTGATATACCAGTAGAGTTCCAGTGATTGGAATTGCGGTTCTCGGAGATATTTGAGGTGGACGCGGTCGTCTGTTTCCCCTTCAAATTGCCAGTGTAACACTTCTCCGATGAGGGGATAATCTTGGCAAGGATACCCTTCTTTCCGCCAGTTTAGTGTGTCGTCACGGAGTTTTTTATAGAGGTGTTGCATTAAGCATGTTTCCTAAAGGTTGTGTTTCAGTGAGGATTGTCTAAAAATGATTTACTTCAGAGGACTGGAGATCCTTCTAATCCACATTACACTCGATAGCGTAAATTATACCATGCTTGTGTGAAAATAGCAATCAAAACGTTTGACACAAACTATCAAATATGTTAAAATATGGTTTACAATAACTTAATATCTTTACATCAGAAATAATTAAGCGAAAACATGATTTAAAGTTGATATACCGATTGAAATGTGTTATAATTATGTCACGTTAAAACAATTTAGAAAGAGTCTATCCAACAGATAGAACAATATAACAATTAATCTCTGCTCCCTGATTGGTACAGTGGAGCCGTGAGTCCATAGAGAGAGGTATACATTGAAACCATACGAACTGATGCTTATCATTACCCCTGACCACGAGGAAAATGAAGCGGAAGCACTCATTGAAAACGTCAAGGGTATAATTGAAAATGGCGGAAATATCATCCATACAGATGTTTGGGGAAAGAGACGACTCGTCTATCCAATACGGAAGCGCAGCGAAGGTTACTACGTAGTTTATGTTTTTGAAAGCGAACCCAGTTTTGTTGCGCAGTTGAACCAATCACTCCGTGTTATTGAAGCAATTTTACGACACATGATTGTGCTCTATGAAGACGATGTCGAAAAACTAAAATTAGCAGAAACAGAAGCGGCAGCACCAGAAGGCAAAGGTGTTGATACTGCCGAAGACAAACCTGAAGTTGAAGAAGATTCAGCAGAATCACAAGCAGATACTGAAGAACCAGCAGCAGATACTGAAGAACCACAAGCAGATACTGAAGAACCACAAGCAGATACTGAAGAACCTGTTTAAAAACATCATCCCAAATTGTGTATTACAAGATATTTTATCTTCTGACACACAATGAAAAGAAAGGAGCATAGTCATGGCAAGTTATAATAAGGTTATTCTGATGGGAAATCTCACCCGTGATCCTGAAGTGAAGTACCTGCCAAGCGGAACAGCTGTCGCGAATTTTGGAATCGCTGTGAGTGAACGTTACACTGACCGACAAACAGGCGAACAAAAAGAGAATGTCTGCTTTGTTGATGTAGAAGCGTGGGATAGACAAGCCGAACTTGTGAACGAGTATCTGAGTAAAGGCAGTCCTATTTTCATTGAAGGTGCCCTTAAATTTGAATCTTGGGAAACCGAAGATGGAACGAAACGTAGCAAACTAAAAGTCCGACTTTTCAGGTTGCAATTTATCGGTGGCAGGCGGGATGAAGATAGCGAAGGTAGTGGTTACGCTGATGCTACACCTTCAGGTGGTTCAACGTCAGGACCGTCTGATCAGACGCCCGCACCATCAGCAGGTGAAAGTGGCACATCATCTACTGAGGACGATATCCCGTTCTAAAGTTAGTTAACAGACCAAATTTAGACTATACACGGTTATATTTCACTTTTATACCACAACAAAATTTCATATTCATTAGACATTATAACGTTTTAATTGTGAGTTGTTATTGGTCTTTAATAAAATCTAAAGTTCGTCCGTTGGGGGTCGCTGCACTCTATCCTTATGTGTCAATTTTAGGATTTCCCGAATGTGCGTCCTGCTCTTCAGTCCCGTAGGGACGATATGTTTATAGTAGCACGTGCCATCTCTACTCTTAGTCCCGTAGGGACGATATGTTTTCGCAGCGTATTGGCAGTTCCTATGTCGTTCCTACGGAACTCAAGAGGTGTTGGTAATTTTTTCTACAAACATAGCGTTCCTACGGAACTCAAGAGGTCCGAAACACCCGGTAAACCTTAATTCAAATTAAATCATTATAATGTCTATTATAGATTATAGCGCGATACGGTAGCATTACCTTTTCGCATCTGTCGGTACCGGTAATATAAGTAAGTGCTGGAACGACAATGTGCAGGTTAAAGAGGAGTAAATTAATATGGCATATCGTCGGAGAGCCCGTTTTAGTAAACTGGAATCCATAGACTATAAAGATGTAGATACGTTAAGAAAGTTTATAAACGAGCGGGGAAAGATTGTGAGTCGCCGAGTCTCTGGACTTTCGGCAAAACAGCAGCGTATGGTAACTCGTGCGGTTAAACGGGCGCGCAATATGGCTTTATTGCCTTTTACGCGGTAAACATGGAGATATAATTAAACTGTAGCATGGAATCTGATGTAGAATGCCTGCGTGGTATTCTCCGGTTTCTGTACTGGGATGACTCGTAAATTATCTCACTGATTTCAGTGCTGCAAGGATGAAAGATATGGAAGTCATACTTAAAAAAAGGATTGATGGGGTTGGAGCACCGGGAGACATCCTGAAAGTCGCAGATGGTTACGCCCGAAACTATTTGTTTCCGATGCAGTTAGCAGTGCACGCAACGGAACGAAATCGACGACATCTTGAACATCAGATACGCGTAATTGAAAAGCAAGAATCGAAGGATAAAGAACACGCGCAGGAAATTGCAGCGCAAATTGCGGATGTCACATGTCATCTTACCAGACGCGCAGGTGAAAATGACCGGCTGTTCGGTTCTGTCACCCCCGCAGATATTGTAGAATCATTGCGGGCATCAGCTAAAGTTGAATTAGACCGGCGCGTCATAGAACTCGTTGAACCGATACGCGAACTCGGTGCTTTTACAGTCTCTGTTAAACTACATGCAGATGTAACAGCAGAAATACGTGTCGTTGTTGAAAGAGACAAATAGAAATACTTTTCCAACAGGCATAGAGGCAATGTTTACCTTTGTCTCTACATGGGAGGAATACCATGCAAACAGTTGACTCCCTTATGGATAAAGAGGCAGAACGCGCGGTACTTGGGGCAATGATGACCGAAAAGTCGGTCATTCCAGGGGTAGAGGCATTACTCGGGCCTTCCTCCGATGCGTTCTTTACTACTGACCACCAACTTATCTATACTGCGATTCTTGCTGTTTATAATCGTGATAACAATGTAGACCCTATTCTTGTTGCGAATGAATTGAATCGAACGGAGCAGTTGAACCGTGTTGGCGGCTCAGATTATCTTTATGAACTGCAAGCACCGATTGTTGAAACTGAAAGTACTGAGTTCTATTCAGAAATTTTGCGAGAAAAGGCTGCACGGCGCCGCTTAATTCAGGCTGCCAATCAAATTCGAGATCTTGCCCAGGATGAAAGCATAGAAATTAGTGAAGTCCTTGATCAATCGCAAGAGACAGTCTTTGAAATTGGGCAAACCGGTAGCAAACGCGGGTTTGAACATATTCGCTCATTGCTCAAGCAGGGCATTGAGGTAATTGAAAAACTCTATCACAAGAAAGATCGGTTTTTAGGTATTCCTACAGGATTCATAGATTTTGACAACCTAACCTCCGGTTTGCAACCTGGAAATTTCCTTATCATCGCAGCACGACCAGGGATGGGAAAAACCACCCTGGTACTGAATATGGCACAAAATATTGCGATTGAGCAAAAACGACCTATCGCAATTTTTAATTTTGAGCAGCCCGCACAAGACATCGCCTTACGTATGTTATCTGCTGAGGCGAAAATTGATTATCAACATTTACGCTTAGGCAAATTCAGTGAAGAATACTGGGCACCCTTAGGACAGAGCATTGGTCGTCTTGGCGAAGCGCCTATCCTGATTAATGATAATCGAGGCATGACTGTGCAAGGACTTCGTGCAGAAGCAAGACGTTTGAAAGGTGAACACGAGGATCTTGCCTTAATTATTGTTGATTATCTGCAGCTACTGCGAGGTACAGGACGCTTCCATTCTCGTGAACAAGAAATCTCTGAGATATCGCGGGCCTTAAAAATTCTGGCATGGGAATTGAACATTCCTGTCCTTGCTTGCGCGCAGTTGAGTAGAGAAGTTGAACGCCGGCCCGGCAAACTGCCGCAACTTTCTGATTTGCGGGAATCCGGCGCTTTAGAGCAGGATGCTGATTTGGTCGCTTTTATACACCGAGAGGATTACTACGACGATCAAGATGATTATACGGACGACACGGTCGAGGCGACACTATTAATTAAAAAGCAACGCAACGGACCGACTGGAAATATCGTTCTCCATTATTGCAAGAGGCAGATGCGTTTTGAAAATCCGAGTTGATAAGAACTCTCTATCTGGAATATTTCTATGCGCAATCCTCCTTCTGAGTCAGCACCTTCGAACGGGTTGACGTTCTTATTAAAAAATCGGCTACACTACACGCTTTCAGAAATAGGGGATGCATTTCGTCTACTTGCCGAAACCATTTTTCAAATTTTCAGACCGCCGTGGCAATTTGACCTATTAATGAAGCAACTGCTATTTATCGGTTTCAACTCGTTATCAGTTGTTTTAGTCTCGGGGTTTTTCACTGGAATGGTATTAGGCGTTCAAGGCTATGTGCAATTGAAACCGTACGCTGTTGAGGGTTCGGTTGCTCAATTCGTCAGTGTTTCTGTTGTTAAAGAACTGGGTCCCATGATAACAGCCTTTGTACTTTCAGGACGTATAGGTGCGTCTATTACAGCCGAACTTTCAACAATGAAGGTTACCGAGCAAATTGACGCGCTGGAAGTGATGGGAACAAACCCGGTTAAATATCTGGTTGTACCCCGTTTTCTCGCCTGCTCAATTATGCTCCCCACCCTCACAATTTTTTCTACGTTTGCTGGTATCTTCGGCGGCTACGTTGCGGTGGTCTCCCTGTTCGGTTTCAATGGATATTTCTATGTGTTAGAAGTTCAAAAGAATCTGTATGTTGGAAGTGTGCTAATTAGTTTAATCAAAGCAACTTCTTTTGGAATGGCTATAGCCGCAGTCGGATGCTACAAGGGGTTTAGTATTTCAACAGCAGGCGGCGCAGAAGGTGTTGGAACAGCAACAACTGGTTCAGCCGTTGTCTCTTTGATAACTATCCTTGTATTGGACTTTGTTCTAAACCATATACTGTTTAATATCTTGGGATTGATTTAAAGGCAAATACTAATCTTCTTGTAGGAGCGATCTCCGAATCGCGACCTTATGAACCACAAATTACGATGAACAATTCACTATTCTTATGATTTCAATCAAAAACGTCAGAAAAGCGTTCGGTACGAAAAAAGTAATAAACGGATTAGACCTTGAAATTCCACGCGGGGAAACCCTTGTAATTATGGGACGAAGCGGTTGTGGAAAAAGCGTTCTACTTAAAATTATCGCTGGACTCCTCTCCGTAGATACAGGTGAGGTTTGGGTTGACGGAACAGAAATCACCAAGCTCAAAAAGAAACCATTGAACCAGATTCGCCGAAAATTCGGGATGCTTTTTCAGTCTGCAGCGTTATTTGATTCAATGACCGTAGCGGAAAACATCGCTTTTATGCTTGACCAACATACAGATTTAAGCCAGCAAGAGATGCGTAAGATTGTAGATGAAAAACTTAAATTGGTCGATTTACACGGTGTTCAGGAACTAAGACCAGCACAACTTAGTGGCGGCATGCGAAAACGGGTTGGACTCGCACGCGCGCTTGCTTTCAATCCAGAAATCATTTTATACGATGAACCCACAACCGGGCTGGACCCTGTTACCTGCACCGAAATTAATGAACTGATTCGCGACCTAAATCAGCAATTGGAAGTCACTTCTGTTGTCGTTACACATGATATGCATAGTGCGTTCAGTGTCGGAACACTTATGGTGATGCTGCACGAAGGAAAACAACTCGCTTATGGAACACCAGATACTTTGATTAACGAAGATAATCCGGTTTTACAGCAGTTCATCCTTTTAGGCGCACCAGACCAAATTCTTAACATTGACAATCCAACTTTGAAGAAGTTTACAGGAAGGAACCCTCAATGAAGTTTTGGACCCCGTCTGTCAAAGTGGGGCTAATGGTTGTTGTTGCCATTGTTCTACTTGCAATCCTCCTTACCAATGCAGGAAACTGGCCTTGGGCAACACGCGGAGATGATATATACTTCCAATTCCGGGCTGTCAATGGGCTTTATGTAGGTTCCGGTGTCCTTCTATCCGGTGTTTCTATTGGAAAGGTAACAGACATTGAACTCAAACCGGAGACGAATACTGTGGAAATCAGAGCCCGCGTTATAAACGCATTTCAGCGGCTAAGAAAAGGTTGTGATGCACGCATCTCCATGAGCGGTTTTGTCGGTGAAACATACATCGCACTAAATAATGGAGAGGTTGGAAATCCGCCCCTTCAACCATCCGATCTCCCCATTATTGGAATTGACCCTGTAAATCCGCTGGAATTACTTGAACAAACCAGTTCAGGTTTGAGTAAAGCGATTGAATTAACCTCGGCAGCAAACGAAGTCTTACAAGCGAGTCAAGAAGAAATTCAAGAAGGTATAAAAGAAACACGCAAATTGGTTGAATTAACAAGTAAGACATTAACAAAGCTCAGTGAACACATAGATACAACAGTTGAGACTTTGCAGAACCTTACTTCAAAATACGATACACGTTTCGAATCAACTCTTTCACAAGTGGACAAGTTGTTAAACCAACTGGGTAATGATTCTTTGATACTCAGCAGTCAAATTAGCGATGTGAGTCGTTCCGTATTGAGAATGATTGACCAAAATTCGCCAAAAGTAAATTCTATGATAACGGATTTGCAGCGAAGCACATCTGATTTTCGACGGTTAGCAACACAATTTCGTCAAGATTCAAGTTCTTTGAAAACCGAAATATCTGACCTCATCGCCCAAGGAAGCACATTCATTGAAAAGGGAAGCACTGATATCGCACCAATTATAGAAAACCTTGAGACAGTAACAGTCGCATTCACCTCTTTAGAAAAAAATGTCAGTGAATTGTTAAATACCATACAACATGGAGATGGCACTGTCGCACAACTTCTGAACAACCCAGAACCATTTAAAGAAGCAAAACAAACCCTAAATAGTATGAATGAAATGTTTACTGGATTGAAAGATTTTTATCAGCAGACTGATAGACAATTAAAAGGTTTTAAACTTCCTAAATATTCATGGGATACTGAACTCCAATATCTAAGCCTTGAGGAAAATCTGCATACCGAATTTGGTTTTTCGCTTATACCTTCAGCACCTTCAAAAAATCTCTACCATTTTGGGCTTAGCATTCGAGAGGAGAAAATCGGCGTTGATTTTCAATACGCCTATAATTTTACAGACTATCTGCAAGGCAAATTCGGTTTCACGCGTTCCAAGGTCGGTGCTGGGTTTGACTTGTGGTTCTTATCACGGCGGTTAGGTATCGGCGTTGAAAGTATTGGTCTAACTCAGGATAGACCCGAGCTGAACGCAGAAATGAGTTTCCGTTTCTACCGTGGTGGACATATTCTTATAGGTGTTGAAAATTGGTGGAGTTCCGATAGGCGTTGGACAACTGGGCTTAAGTTAATCTCAAGCGACTGGTAAAATAGTTTGTGGCAGTCAGTTATCGGTTTTCGGCATAAGACATTTAGAAGAAAACGAGTCTTTGTAGGAAGCCAATAGTTATCAGAGCAGGTTGTTATGGCACGAACAAAGCACAAATTTGTCTGTCAAGAATGTGGATATACAACACCGAAAGCACTTGGGAAATGTCCTGGATGTGAATCGTGGGATAGTTTTGCTGAAGAGACGGAACTTGTGTCGACATCTCCGCTGCATCGAGATATAAACCAACGGACGAGCAAACCAGAGTTAATTTCAGATGTAACAGTGGAGGATGTAGAACGGCAACTCACAGGAATGCCCGAATTTGACAGAGTACTCGGTGGTGGAATTGTTCCGGGTTCCGTAATTTTAATCGGAGGAGACCCAGGAATAGGTAAATCCACGCTTCTACTACAAGCAAGTGATGCGTTAAGCCGCAAATATGGCAGTGTGCTCTATGTCACCGGTGAAGAATCGGTGAGTCAGACAAAAATTCGTTCAACTCGACTCGGTCTGAATTCCGACACCCTTTTTGTATTGTGCGAAAATAACTTAGGAGAGATTCAAAAACATATTGAAAAACTGCAACCGCAAGCGGTTGTAATTGACTCTATTCAAGCAGTCTATCTATCTGATTTTCAATCGGCACCGGGCAGTATTACACAGATACGTGAATGCGCTGCAAATCTTTTAATTTGTGCCAAGAATCAGAACATACCGATGTTTCTCATCGGACACGTGACAAAAGAAGGGACATTAGCAGGACCCAGAGTTTTAGAACATATAGTAGACACAGTGCTCTATTTTGAAGGAGAACGGCACCATATATATCGCGTCCTGCGTGCAGTTAAAAATCGGTTCGGGTCAACAAATGAACTCGGTATCTTTGAAATGCAGAACAAGGGACTTGTAGATGTCAAAAATCCGTCCCAACTCTTTTTGAGCGACAGAGAGCAGGAAATTTCTGGTTCCGTTATCGTGTCAAGTATGGAAGGCACACGTCCACTGTTATTGGAGGTGCAAGCATTGGTCGTTTCGACTCACTACGGAACACCACGCAACACCGCCACAGGAATTGACCGAAACCGAGTCGCACTCCTCACTGCCGTTTTGAATAAACGTATCGGGATGGATATAGGTGACTCAGACATCTTTGTAAACATTACGGGCGGGTTACGGGTTGATGAGCCAGGGATTGACCTTGGCGTGTTAATGGCAATAATTTCGAACCATCGGAATATCCCGATTGACAAGCGAGCAGTTGTAATTGGTGAAGTCGGATTGGGCGGCGAAATTCGACCAGTTCCTCATGTTGAAAAACGTATCCGAGAAGCCGCAAAACTCGGATTTACGCGAGCAATTTTTCCTGCTTATCATCGGAAAGGTTTAGAGATCAATGACACAATTCAACTCATTGGTGTAAAAAGTATCTTTGACAGTCTAAGTGTATTATTGTAATTATAACGACTTGTGCTAGTGTTCTGTCCACTCTAAAATTGTGAGTCGTGTCAGTAGTCGGGAATCGGAGTTCCCTCCTACCATAAACGTTCCAGAGGTAGGAGCGATCTCCGAATCGCGACCTACAATAATATGTTGACTAACCACTAGTTACGTGATAGTTTTGTTGTTTTTCACAGATGTTTATATTTTGTGAATCAACGCTAAATGCGCTTATGGCATTCAGCGGGAGCGATCTCCGAATCGCGACCTGTTTGTAGTCGGAAATCGGAGTTCCCTCCTACTTTTGGGACTGTCAGGTATCAGAAAAGTTGAGGAAATCAACATAAACAAGACAGACATGTGAAATATAAATATACAAAATGTTAACTGGCACAACGCGTAATTATAACTATCTCAGCAGGTAAATTCAGTTTTCATCGGTTTTTGCAATCTTACAAGTGCTTTTATACTGAAACAAGTCTTTCTAACCAGTACTGCGGGGTTCTGTAGACGGTCGATAAAATCTGAATAAAGTTTCCTGTTAATTTACAAGCATAACGTGAGTTTGATAATTAAATCCAAATGTAGATGTAGGTTGGGTTGAGGAACGAAACCCAACTTGAAACGCTTTTATAGACTCTAAATGTTGGGTTTCACCTGCGGTTCAACCCAACCTACGGGATTTATCAAACTCACGTAAGCATAGATTTAGTAGATGTTGTTTTCATCAGATAATGTTTTATGATCGCCGATCTACGGCAACAATGTTCAACTAATAATTAAATATGTTCCACCGTTTCCACTGGTACGGAGAAAAGAACTATGCAAATTTGGGGAATTCGGATCTTTTTTATATTCGCAAGTGCTGTCGCTTTCTATTTTCCAAATACTAATCTTGCCGACGCATTTATTGGGTTTGCCATTGCATGTATCCTCGTCGCAGGTGAAATATCTCTTCATGTACCCCATACACGCAGAATTGTTTCAAGTGGTGTAGGCCTTGCATTCGGTTTGTTGATTTCTCAAGGGGGACTCCAATTCCTCAATCAACCCGACTCAATCTTTGATCAAAACTCTACTTTAAGGATTGTTGTTATCCTTGGATGTGGTTATGTCGGCATGGTTTGTGGTTACCACATATCTGAAAGTTTACCCGTTGTAAGATTGCTGAATTCGCATCGCTATATCCAAACGGGAACACCATTTGCTACAAATGATTCTAATGGATTTAAAATTTTAGATACAAGTGTTATTATTGATGGACGTATCCTTGAAATCTGCGAGACACAATTTATTGATGGAACGTTGTTAATTCCCCGGTTCGTTTTAAATGAATTACAACATATCGCGGATTCAACTGACTTGCTTCGTAGGAATAAAGGGCGGCGCGGTTTTGATATTTTACGGTCGCTCCAAAATAGTCCTTCTATCGCTGTTGAAATTGTAGAAGAAGATGTAACGCATTTGACTGAGGTAGATGCCAAACTGGTCCACCTCGCTCGAAAATATTTTGCTAAGATAATTACTAACGATTTAAACCTTAATAAAGTCGCGGAATTACAAGGTGTCACGGTACTAAATATCAACGAATTAGCAAATGCCATCCGTCCGATCGTAGTCGCTGGAGAAATTATTCAGGTTCATCTACAGAAAGTTGGTAAAGAACCCAATCAAGGCGTTGGTTATCTTGATGATGGAACGATGGTTATTGTTGAAGATGGCAAACCCTACATCGGGCAAACGCTTGACGTTGTCGTCACACAGATGTTGCGAACCAGCACTGGGCAGATGATTTTCGCTCGAAATGCAGACGTGTCTCCATCAGAGAAAGGGTTGCGATGAGTGAATCAACGCCGAATACGTCTATAGCATTCGGCGGGTCTCAGATGAACAGCAAGATATCTGTTCTTATTCCTGCTGCGGGTCAAGGCAAACGGATGGAATCGTCGGTTAAAAAGCCGTATTTAATGTTAGCCGATAAACCAATTTTATCGCATACGATAGACCGCTTTGAACAGAACAGTGTTATTGACGAAATATTTGTGATTGTAGACGAATCAGATTTTATGGTGTGCCGCGAAAACGTTCTCATACCCTTTCGCTATCGGAAGGTTCGTGAATTGGTCTCTGGTGGTGAAACTCGACAGATTTCTGTTTTCAACGGGCTCCGTGCCCTTTCAGACGATGTTGATTTTGTAATTGTTCATGATGGTGTGCGCCCGTTTATAAATGACGATATTGTTTTTCGATGTCTTGAAGCAGCAGCGGAATGCGGTGCTGCTGTCTCCGCTGTACCAGTGAAAGAAACTATTAAAGTCGCAAACGAAAAACTTTTCATCGTTGATACACCTCAACGGGATCGGTTGTGGCAAGTACAGACACCACAAGTCTTTCGAAAATCACTAATAGTAGAGGCACACAAAAAAGCAATTCAGGACGGAATTGACGCACCCGATGACGCTGCATTGGTTGAAAAACTCGGTTCACCTGTAAAATTGGTCATGGGTAGTTACAAAAATGTAAAACTAACGACCCCAGAGGATTTACGAATTGCTGAAACTTACTATGGTAGATTTTAGAATTAATTAGACATTATTCATCTGTGAATCAACGCAGCATGCGCTTTTGGCATGCTGCGGGAGGGAACTCCGATTCCCGACTATCAGTGAGTTTCGTCGCGATTCGGAGATCGCTCCTACAGGAAATGTGTATAATTATTTCCATATTTCACCATAAATGATGAGATATAATGTATAATATCTCACAGGGATTTCCTGAAAGAACCTGACATAATGAGAGTAGGGATCGGTTACGACGTTCATCGGCTTATTGAAAATAGAAAATTGATTTTGGGCGGCGTAGAAATCCCGTATCATTTAGGATTGTTGGGGCATTCAGATGCGGACGTGTTGACACACGCTATCTGTGATGCAATTTTAGGTGCAGCAGCACTGGGCGATATCGGAACACACTTTCCAGATACTGACCCAAGTTACGCCGGAATAGACAGTCAATTTTTCCTACGCTCCATCGCAAAGAAGATTAAGGAGCACGGTTACACAATTGAAAATGTTGACAGCACAGTGATTGCACAACAACCGAAATTAGCACCCTATATCTCACAAATGCGTAGTGTACTCGCAAAAACATTGGACATTTCAGAAGCACAAGTAAGTGTCAAAGCCACAACCGCAGAAGGCTTAGGTATTGTTGGAAAAGAACAGGCGATCATTGCCCAAGCAATTGCGTCTCTCACTAAAGTCTAATTCCGCTGTGTTATAAGCATAACTAAAGTTTGGACATTTTTTGTCTGTTTCTTGTTGAGTTTTCAACTATCTTTTATTTTTTACGAGTTTTTCGCAGGAGTCGTAACTCACAGAAAAAATATTCAGGTGCAATGAGAGCAGCCCCAGCGGGGCGGAATGTTTATAGAAAACGATAACCTAAACGGCGTAAGCCCCAGCGGGGCGAAATGTGTATCAATAATAGTCAGGAATAGTCATGTTGATATCTAAAGGGTCTCTATTAACCGACATTATCATACAAGAACTCGAAAAAATGTCCAACTATAGTAAGCATAAACAAAACCGAAGGGATAGCGAATGGGATTAAAGATATATAATTCCCTTAGCCGACAACTTGAAGAATTTTCACCATTGACGGAAGGACATGTCACAATGTACAGTTGTGGTCCCACCGTCTATGACTATATACACATCGGTAATGCCCGCACAGCACTCGTTACCGATATTATACGTCGGTATCTCACATATAAAGGATATACTGTCAAATTAGTTCAAAATCTGACAGATATTGATGACAAAATCATTGCTCGTGCACAAACACTTGGCACCAGTCCAAGCCAGCTTGCACATACAAACGGCGAGGCATACTTTGAGGATACGCAACGACTCGGCATCCAATCAGCGGATGTACATCCCAAAGCGACAGAACATATCCATGAGATGATCAACTTGATTCAAACACTCATCAGCAAAGGTGCCGCTTACGTCGTTGATGGGAGTGTATATTATCGCGTTAATTCCTTTAACGAGTACGGCAAGCTGTCACGCCGAAAACCTGAAGATTTGCTTGCAGGCGCGCGCGTTGAAGTAGATGAACGCAAAGAAGACCCACGCGATTTTGACATGTGGAAAGCAGCGAAACCCGGTGAACCTTATTGGGACAGCCCTTGGGGGCAAGGAAGACCTGGCTGGCACATCGAATGTTCATCTATGGCAATGAAGCATCTTGGCGAAACTATTGATATTCATGTTGGTGGTGAAGACCTCTTGTTTCCACATCACGAAAACGAAATCGCGCAAAGTGAATTGGCAACAGGAAAACCTTTTGCACGTTACTGGGTTCATGTCGCTTTTCTAAAAATAAATGGTGCACGAATGGGAAAATCTGAACGAAATTTTATTTTTTTGCGTGACGCATTAGACAAATATCCTGCCGAGATAATCCGCCATTTCCTCATTTCTGCCCATTACCGACATCCACTTGATTACAGTTTAGATAGTTTACAAAAATCCGAATCTGCGCTCAAACGTTTAAAAAATTGTTTAGAAACATTGAAAAAATATGAAAAAGAGTCACCTGAAATTACTGACGGAAACAACGCAAAATCACCAGAGGCTTCAGAAGCAAACACTGACCTTCTTTCTGCAATAGAAACCATGCAGTCGCAATTTACCGATTCGATGGATACCGACTTCAATACCGCGCAAGCAATGGGAACAATTTTCTCACTTGTCGGTCAAATCAATAGGTCTCTGGGAACGTCCAACGGGGTAACCCATCAAACTTTCGCGCAAGCCTACAAAGTTTTAAGCGAAACTTGTCAAGTCCTTGGCATCTATACGATAGAAGACGAACATGATCCTACGGAAACGGCAGAATTTCTCAATCCACTGCTTGAACTTCTGTTAGAGATAAGACAAGACGCTCGGAGCCAGAAAGATTGGGATACATCCGATAAGATTCGCGACCGACTAAAACAACTAAATATTGAAATCCAAGACACCCGTGAGGGGGCTACTTGGAAATTTGTATCGTAGCTGCAACATAGTACATCAGGGTTATTTATGGTGAATCATTGAAATAATTATACACCCCACCTGTAGGAGCGATCTCCGAATCGCGACCAAAGCCATTGATGGTCGGGAATCGGAGTTCCCTCCTACAGTTCAAGAGTATCCAATTAATTCTAAAATTTACCATAGTTTTAGGGTTTTTGCACATTTTCGTCAAAAAGTCGCGAGCTGGAGCTCGCTCCTACAGCAAGAGGGGCATTCAAGAATAACCGAAAATATGGAGAACTAAATAGCCCTGATAGTACATCTTTATGAACACCTATTTTTGAGCAAATTTGGTAAAATTACTAAAAACCGTACACACTATATAAGCGTGTATTAAGGAGTTACAAAATGCTTTTTAGAATTACTATTTTCTTCTCGTTGATCTGCTTCTCCGTTATTATCATAGGTTGTGCTGCCTTGTTTTCCGAACAAGAATGGAGTGATAACTACGCGCTACTTGAAGGCACGAGTGCAACGAGTCCTCAAATGATTGATGGCAATATGAACACCATTGGGGAATCAAGTTTTCCAGCAGAGGCTACTTTCGGTTCAAGCCCGCCCTCTGAAGTTATCATCACGCTACCTGAAAAAAAGGTCATCCGTCGAATTGTGATCCATTCCGAAAACATCAAGACATTTGATGTCTTTGCTGATAAAGGTGGTATCATCGTTGAACAAGACTGGAAATTGATTAAAGATGTTAAAAGTGTTAAAACAAATCCGATTGAGATTCCTGTTTTAGTTCCATTTCCTACCAACCGAATTCGGGTTAGGATTTTATCAACAAAGGATGACGCAAACCTGAAACGGAGGCAGCGGGCACGTACTGGCGGTAGAGTCTTTTTTGGTGAGAATCGTCGCGCGCAAGCCAAAATCCGAGAAATTGAACTCTTCGGCTATAAAACTGTTGAGCAAACGAAGGAAAGCAATGCCGCTGATACCCGTGAGAAAGAACTTGATGATTTATTAGAAATAGAATAACATAATTTCAAGGCAGCCGTTAGGAAAACACTGCCTTGAATTATACAAACATCGCATTTTTTATGATAAACACTACAAGGAGGTATACATGCGTTTTGGATTATTTGCTATAATGTTTTGCTGGATACTTGGGTTGTCAGGATGTATCCTCACATCAAACCCATCACTTAATTGGAGTAAGAATGTTGCAATTACAGCTGCAAGTACCGATTCAAAGTTAAATGATGAAAATTTATATACCGAAGGAGAAACCACTACTATACGTGAAGATGCAAAAGATATTGCCTCACAACAAGAATCAGATAATTTCACCGAGGTGGTCTTAAGTTGGAATATCCCCCAAACAATCCAGTACATTGTCATCAAGGCAAAGGAAGGGCAATTAGAATTCTTTGAGATTCAATATATGGGTGATGATGGAGAGTGGGTTAAAGTTAATGAAGTGCGCGATAACCTGCGGACTGAATATAAATTTACTCTCAGAAATCCAATTGTGACGAAGAAGTTTCGCTTAAAAGTTCCGCGGAGATGGGATTCGCGACGCGTCGGAGGGCAAAGCCGTTTCAAACGATCTGAAACTGGTGCACCAACTGCCGCAGAGTTCAGGAAAATACAAGAAATAGAACTCTATTACGCACTTCCGACCCCTGCTGCTGAAAACTCACCCATGCAGTAAATACAGTCGGCATCAGGTTCATTTCCTAAAAAGCTGTGGAATTGCGTAACATGTATCACGGTTTTCAGGAGCATAATTGAGACGATGTTATCTCAGGAAACAACAAATCTCCTTCATCTCAGTCTGATTCAAGGTATTGGACCGAAAACCGTTCAATTCTTGATCAAAATTTTCGGTAGTGCTGAAAAAGTGCTGAATGCTTCTTCACAAGAATTGCAAAAAATTGAAGGTCTTTCTTCAACAGCACGTGAGCGATTGATCCACAAAAAACTCGGATGTCCATTAGAACGCGAACTGGAATTGATACACGAATTTGGGTGCCAGATTGTAACACTGTATGACGCGGCATACCCTCTGCTGTTGAAGGAGATTGATACACCTCCTCTTCTACTCTACGTCAGAGGAGAACTGAAGCCAGAAGATGCACTTAGTGTCGCGCTTGTCGGGTCTCGGCAAGCAAAAGACTATGGGCGACGCGTCAGTTACCAACTGAGTTACCAACTTGCCAAACGCGGTCTGACAGTGATAAGCGGGTTCGCAAAGGGAATAGATACCTGTGCACACCGAGGCGCACTTGAAGCAGACGGAAGAACAATTGCTGTCATGGGAAACGGGCTTAGTCTCATCTATCCTGCGGCTAATAGTGAATTGGTTGAAAAAGTCATAGAGTCCGGTGCGTTGATTTCCGAATTCCCGATGGGTATGAAACCGAGGTCAGAAAACTTTCCAAGACGCAACCGTGTCATTAGTGGATTGACACTTGGAACCGTTGTCGTAGAAGCATCAAATCGGAGTGGCGCGCTGATTACCGCACGGCTCGCAAGTGAACAAGGCAGAGAAGTTTTCGCTGTGCCTGGGGAAATCTTCTCTGAGTTATCAACCGGCACCCATAAGTTGATTGATAACGGGGCGAAACTTATCAGCACCGTGGATGATTTGTTAGAAGCATTACCACGACATGCCTTACACCAAATATCTGCTTTTACACCACCTGATTCACCACAAAGAGAGGCAGAAATTCCTGAAACACTACCTGTCATAAAAGGCGAACTTGAGCAATCACACAAGAACACTCCAAAAACAGCCGACACAAAAAAGAAAACTACTGCTCCCGTAGTTCCACCTCCCGATTTAACAACTGATGAAAAAACGGTGTTCAATGCCATTGAAATACCCTCATCGCATATTGATACTATTGTTCGGACAACGCAGCTGCCAATTAGCCAAGTTTCAGGTGTTCTCTTGATGCTGGAACTCAAAGGTGCTATTCAGCAGTTGCCCGGTAAACAATTTACAAAGACAAGTGGGTAACATGTCTTATGAAAAGGATTGGCATAAATACTATCCACAATACACCCAATCCGTTGAATGGAAAAAGAAGCGCAAAGAAATTCTCAAGCGCGATGGATACTTATGCATCTGCGGTTCAAAGGCAACAATGGTTCATCACAAATGCTACCACCACATCGGCAACGAACCCATATCAGATTTAGTCACTCTATGCGATTACTGCCATGCAGATTTACATGACCGGCGAAACGACTATCGCAACTATTGAAGCAAAATGCCGCTCTGGTTTACACACCAAAATCAAGGATTAGCGAGGCTGTAGTGTCTCCTTGAGAAATATTTGAATAGTATTCAATGATATGCTACAATAACATAGTCTATTAGCAAAGGTTAAGGAATTATAATGTTAAATCAACGTGCACCTCTCTTATGTATTTTTGGGATATTCTTCGTTTTTTTTCTGTATACGATTGGATTTGCCCAATCCGGTCAGGGATCGGATTCGGCTCTCTCAGGATCGCAATATAATGACCTTATCAAAGAGATACACCAATTAGATAAAAACCTGACAAAGAATATAAGCGAGTTAAAGATAAAAATGCGCGACCATGTAGACAAGAAGATCTCAGAAGTTAACGATGATATGGAAGAAATTCAGAAAGATATTGCCTTTATGAAAGGGATGTTTAATACAATAGGAGGGTTCACAAAGATATTTGGAGGACCTTTACTTATTGGCATTGCAATTGGTATGATATTAAATCATCTCCAGAATCGTAGGAACAAAACTAAAACCGACACCCAAAGTGATGTTAAAGAACCCACAGATACTGGCATCATGGCTAAAGAACCCAATCCTATGGAACTTCTAAGCCAAGATAATAAAAAATTGGATACAATCTGATTTAATCCGAAGAGTAGAACTGAAATGAATACAGATAATTACCCAGTAAGTAATGATGAATCAGCCCAAGTCTACATAGATAAAGGCAAAGTTTTATTTAACAAAGAGCAATATGAAGAAGCATTTTCTAATTTTGACGAGGCTATTCGCTTGGATCCTAACGCTGCAGAAGCTTACTACGGCAAAGGGCTTGTAAACTTTGTGTTGAAGAACTTTTCTGAAGCTATAATTGACTACAATAGTTCTATTAGATATGACCAAAATGTGCCAAAAGTCTACTTTCAACGCTCCCGTGCTAAGGCTATGGTCAGTGACTGTTTTGGTGCACTTACCGACCTTGACAGTGCCATCCGTTTAGACCCCCACACAGCAATATATTACAATCTAAGAGGACTTACAAAAGCCTATTTCAATCAAAATGATGCAGCTATCCAAGACTACAATGAAGCCATCCGTTTAGACCCCGATGATCCCTGGACTTATGTAATGCGTGCCGGTTCAAATATAATGCTAAATCTCTATTTTGATGCTATTACAGACTGTGATACTGCTATCCGTTTAGATTCAACTTATATTAACGCATATGGGAAGAGAGGTGAGGCGAAATTGAAGATCTTACAACCAGAAGCCGCTATCTCTGACTTTGACGAGGCTATTCGCTTAGGATCTGATAATGCACGAGATTACGCCAACCGTGCAATTGCCAAACGCATAATAGGTAGCACGGACGGCACAGATGCGGATTTTCAGGAAGCATTACGTTTAGCTGATGACGCAGGCGATGAAGAACTCAAAACTGATATTATGAAAGTTATGCGTTCCAAAACTTGAAAATATTACCGAACCGTTAATCAATTTCACATTTCTTGCTAAACCCGACATTTATGTTAAAACACCGATATTGGCGGGTTTCGCTAACGCCCTACCCGCCTACAACCAAAACTATTTGAGAGGACTATTTTGTGAATTCAACAGAATTAGATTTTGAAAAATCTCTAATTGAATTAGAACGTCATCTTACACAACTGGATGCTTTCGCGGAAGAACATCCTGAGTTAGACCTCACAGAAGGTATTGCAGCACTAAAACAGAATGCCGACACACTTACAAAGCAAACCTTCCAAAAACTGAGTCGTTGGGATAAAGTGCGATTGGCACGGCATCCGCAACGACCACAAACCTCTTTATATATCAACGAACTTCTTGAAGAACCCGTTGAACTTCATAGTGATAAGTTATACGGAGATGATCGAGCACTCATCGGTGGCTTTGCATGGTTCGACGAACAACCTATCGTCTACCTTGCACAACAGAAAGGCACGAACCTTGAAGAACGGCAGGAGATGAACTTTGGGTATACTCACCCAGAAGGGTACCGAAAAGCCAGACGTTTGATGCAGTTGGCAAACAAATTCAAACGTCCTTTAATTTGCTTTGTTGACACACCTGGCGCCCACTTTGATCTCCGTTCCGAAGAATATGGACAAGCGTCAGCGATCGCTGAAAACCTCGCTGAGATGATGCAGATGCATGTCCCGATCCTCGTCGTTATTATCGGTGAAGGCGGTAGCGGGGGCGCATTGGCAATTGCGGTCGGAAATCGCGTGTTGATGATGGAGTATGCCATCTATTGCGTTGCACCGCCCGAAGCATGTAGCGGTATCGTTTGGAAAGACAAAGGTGAACACGCACCTGAAGCCACAGAAGGCTATAAACCCACTGCCCCAGACTTACTTAAGTTAAACATTGTTGACCAAGTAATTCGCGAACCCCTCGGTGGGGCACATAGAGACCCGGAAGCTGCCACACGGAACGTCAAGCGTGCAATGCGAAAACATCTCACTGAATTGATGGAAATGACCGAAGACCAACTAATTGAACAACGTTATGAACGCTATCGAAATCTCGGACTTTATGGGGAAGATGACGTTAACCGCACATGAAGATCCGAACCATTACCACAGGTATACCTAACCCTTTTTTTCGTTCATACCTCAAACAGGCAGCCGAATTTAACACCGCATGCCGAACCCACTTTGAAGCAAACGACTATGAGGTTCAGACAACACGCGTAAGTTGTCAAATCTGGAATGAAGCACGAGATGTAGATACACTCCTTAAGTTAGAGTCCAATGCCCAGACATTAGGGATTGAATTCCTCAATTTAGGCACAATCTCTCCAGAAGCACAGCACGCCACAAGACATCTTGAACTGCTCACCGACGTAATTGTTCAAAGTGAATCGCTTTTTGCCACGACTACCATTACGACACAATCTGGAATAGTTGACCCAGACATCACCCAAAGCACTGCGAACATCGTTCAACAGATAGCACACCAAACCGATGCTGGCTACGGCAACCTCCGCTTTGCTGCGTTGATGAATTGTCCACCAAACACACCTTTTTTTCCAGCTGCATACTGGCGCGATACCAGAACTAACTTCGGCATCGGATGGCAAGCGGCAGACCTTGTGCAAGATGCTTTTACAGAAACCCCAAATTTAGAAACCGCCTTACAAAACCTGAAAATAGTCATGGAAGCAGAAGGACAAAAAATTGTCTCGCTGGCACAGACGTTTGCACAGAAATGGGGTATAAAGTTTGTCGGCATTGACGTGTCGCCTGCACCGATGGGTGATGAAAGCATCGCTTATGCCATGGAACAACAACTTCCCGGTTGCTTTGGTGAACGTGGCACCTTGACAGTCGCAGCAGGTATAACGCGTACACTTCGCTCGCTCTCGCTACCCTTATGTGGATATTCAGGATTAATGCTACCTGTCCTTGAAGATGTCGGATTGGGCAAACGTAGTGAGGGAGGTCTTTTTAATTTAGACAGTCTACTACTCTATTCTACCGTCTGCGGAACCGGTTTGGACACTATTCCTATCCCAGGTGACGCTTCTACATCTCAAATCGCCGCTATTCTAACTGACGTTGCTACCCTCTCGATACAACTCAATAAACCATTATCAGTCCGTCTTTTTCCCGTTCCTGGACTCAAGGCGGGTGATATGACTCAGTTTCAGTCCCCGTATCTCACAAATACTGCTGTGATGCAGATATAGATGAGAACCCCGATCAGAAAATCATGGTGAGATATGAACTTTTTCCCTTGCCAATTATCATACCTTTTGATATGATAATGTCAATTGAATCTGACAAGTGTTGTCTACCCAATTAAGATACATCGGAGGTACTTCACTATGTATATGCGGCATTGGTTACAAAGTCCTTCAAGCCTTACACACGGCAACATCATTAAACGTGAAATCTTTAGCAAACAAACAGAGGAAAATGCAGATAAAGAAGGCGCGATACTCAGGTATGTTGATAGTTTCTCCCGATGCTACCTTGAACCGAGAATCGCTTCGGTTCCTACTTCATTAGATGACCGGCAACTAATTTTCTACATCGTTGACGGTTCCGGTATATTTGAGGCAGGAGACTTGAAACAACAGGTTACGCAAGGAGACGCAATTCTAATCCCTCCCGGACTCAGCCATGTCTTGAATAACCCAGAGAACGCGCCATTAGAAATCCTCATGTTAGAAGAGGTCATCCCAGATGGCGTAGAGGCACCACGTAAGGACGCACTTATCAGAAACTACCGCGAACGTCCTTTAAGTCAAGGGCATTGGACACACCTCGTACATCCAATTTTTGGTCAAGACGACGGCTTGGTGGTGCTGCATTCTGTGTTGATAGTAAGGATTGAAGCGATGCAAACTCCTGATACACATGGACACGGTCCGGATATGGACGAAGTGTGGTATATGCTCGAAGGAAACGGCATCCACGTTGTCAGCAGGAATGTGTATCGTCAGATGCCCGGTGATGCGGTTTCTGTTACCCCATCTAATCCGGGGCATAGTCTCATCAATGATACAAATGAGCCACTAATAACTTTCTACTTTGCGCGCTATAATCGGTAAAGGAAAAACTATGAGTGACAATCCCAATGTACTACTAATTTCCACAGACCATTGGCCCAACTCACTGCTCGGAGTCAACGGGCATCCAAATATCCAAACACCAACACTTGATTCACTCGCTCGCGCAGGTACCCGCTACACGCGCGGCTATAGTGAATGTCCAGTCTGCGTTCCTGCACGAAAAACGTTGATGACAGGAACAACAACGCGAACCCACAAAGATAGGGTTTTCAACGACAAAAAAGGAATAAACGGACTCCCAACAATCGCACAGACATTTCGAGACGCAGGATATCAGGCTTATGCTGTAGGGAAACTACATGTCTATCCCCAACGTGACCGCATCGGGTTTGACGATGTGATTTTAGGTGAAGAAGGCAGATTACAATACGGTGTAATTGACGATTATGAACTTTTCCTCGGTGACAGAGGGTATGCTGGGCAACAGTTCGCACACGGCATGTGTAATAACGATTATCTCAATCGTCCCTGGCACCTCCCCGAAGACTGCCACGTAACAAACTGGAGCACACAACAGATGGTGCGTATGATAAAACGCCGCGACCCAACCCGCCCAGGATTCTGGTTTCTGTCCTATTGCCATCCACATCCACCTTTGGCACCGCTTCAGTGTTATATGGACATGTACCGAGATATTGATATAGACATGCCTTATCACGGTGAATGGTCTAAAGACACCGACAAGCTGCCGTTACCACTCAAATCACGCCAGATGCAGGATGCACAATACACCGAAAATCTGATCCGTTCCGCACGCCAAGCGTTTTACGCACTCTGCACACACATTGACCATCAATTACGTATCGTTATCGGCACACTACGCGAAGAAGGCATGTTGAACAACACTATCATACTTTTTACATCTGACCACGGTGATATGCTTGGCAATCATCGGATGTGGGCAAAACGCCTCTATTATGAAGATTCTGCCAATGTGCCAATGCTTCTTGTCGGTGCCTCTGGCGATGACAGAGTAGGACACCACAGAGTAGATGACCGACTCGTCGGATGGCAGGACGTTATGCCGACACTACTCCATCTTGCAGGAGTTGATATTCCAGATACAGTTGATGGTATGCCAATGGTAGGTGACAAAAAGCGTGAATGGTTATACGGCGAAGTCGGCGACGGTAGTAGTGGCACCCGAATGATCCATGAAGGACGTTACAAACTTATCTACTACGCCACCGGAAACTACAGACAACTCTTCGATTTGGAAGAGGATCCCAGAGAACTAAACGATCTGTCCGATTCACCCTCACATACTGAAATACTTGAGCGGTTGACGAACCTCCTAATAGGTGAACTCTACGGTGGTGATGAAAAATGGGTGCAAGATGGTGAACTTGTTGGTTTGCCTAATCGCGCCTATAACCCGTCTGCAAACCGCAGCTTATCTGGGCAGCGTGGGCTTCACTGGCCACAGGCTCCATCTACTGGACGTTGAATGTCTTTGCCAAATGAGGTATTATTTTAACGAGAGGTAAAAGATGGCGGAATATCCAAAAACATTCATTCAGTTACCTGATATACCGGATCAAGTTGAATCTGCTTCACACGCTTACGAGATAGCATTTTCACTCGCGCGTGCAGGAGATATGCTTGGATGGCGGAAACTTGTTAAAAACATTCGACCAAACGTATTCAAATCTTTGGTCCAATGGCGGCAAAATGAATTAGATGGACAAAAACCGGAAAGCAAAGAACAATTGGTTCAAGTTGTGGATAAAGCGGTTGAGATTATTTCACCGTTAATGGCTATCGCATTAGTCGGGGTTGAATCCGGTAGGGAGGAATTTAAAAATCAAAAATCTTTTCTTGATGATCTGTTAAACATTACCGGGTGGAATACTGATAACAACAAAGGCTGGAAAAGGCTTCCTTATGCGTTAGGGTATGTTTATCATAGTTTGCACGGGTGCGTTAGTCTCAGCACAAATCAGATAGATCTTACACTGGATCTTGCACGAGTTAAAATTCAGGAGATATATGATAGAAAAAAAGTATTACAAGTTTGGGAAATGAGTGAGCTTGTGGGGTGGCCCAAATCGCTTGGACCAAATTGTGTAGATAGTTGGATATATTTAGTCAACGCTCATGGAAGAGAAGGATGGGAGTGGTTGTCTCACATATATGGGGATGACCTGGAAGAATACCAAGCTTTATTGGTTGCCTATTATATGGCACTGAATATCCATGAATTAGCGGTAATAATCTCATCAGGCGACCAAAGCAGATTAAGTGGAAGTGATTCTTTCAACTCTCCATTTCATTTTAACGTCCCGTTGACATTTATGTCTGAAAACCAGGGTATAATTCAACGAGCGCAGTTCCTTTTGCTTCGGAATCCAGATTCAGTCACGGAACTATGGACAATGTTAAATGTCACGCGTGAGCAAATGGAAAATTCATGGAAAATTTGGGTTCGTTTATTTGAAAATTGGTTAGAAAATGTCTATAGAAGATACTCAGATGTTAGTATGGGAACCATTTATACAAACATTGAGCATCATCGGTTTTTTTTTGAGAAATTGCGACCTTAGCCTCTGTATTGTTAAACTTCTTGAACAATCCCTAACTCTCCAAATTCTACTACACGAGGTTAGGAAAACAAATATCGGTGAAAATTGGTTTAGTGATCAGAAGATATGGTTAGGAGTAAGATGGTGGAAAATCCTAAGGTATTCATCTCATATTCTCACAATTCTGAAAAACACGTGCAATGGGTATCCGAATTTGCTGCACGACTTCGGTACAATTGTGTTGATGTTATACCTGATCTTGATGTTATATCCGATCAATGGGGACCCAACCTAGACCAAGACTCTACACAATTCATGGGAGCTGGCGTTAGAGATTCTGATAGGATCTTGGTCATTTGCACGGATAGCTACGTGAGAATAGCGAACGAAGGTGAAGGTGGAGTTAGCTACGAACCAACGATTATAACAAAGAGAATTGTTGAGGATTTGGGAACTAATAAATTCATTCCCATAATTCGCCAGACATTATGGGAGGATAAAATCCCTACTTTTTTAAAAGACCGAGTTTATGTTGACTTTACGGATGACGAGCAGTTTGATGCGAAATTTGAAGAGCTGCTTCATGAACGCCTCTTAGTTCCGCCCTTACAAAGACCATCAGTTCCGCACATTGAGTCATTGCGTATAAAAAACTACCGCGCCCTACGCGATATAGAATTGAAACAACTTAAACCGTTAACTGTCTTTTTGGGTGCAAACGGCAGTGGGAAATCAACGTTCTTTGATGTGTTCGCGTTCCTCTCTGAATGTTTCACAGTCGGATTACCTCAAGCTTGGAACAAAAGAGGCGGGCTTAAAGAACTTAGGAGTCGCGGTTGTGATGGACCAATTGAATTTGAGTTGAAATATCGTGAGAAACCTGAATCATCAATTATCACATATCATCTTTCTATCAATGAAGATGTGGAAGGTCCCTTTGTTGAAACCGAATGGCTGCAATGGAGACTTGGTAGAGGTGGAAAACATGTCCGTTTCCTCAATTTTCATCACGGAACAGGCAGTGTAATTCCCGGTGAAACACCCGATGAAACAGAAAAGCCAATTGATGAACAACTTGGTGAACCGTCAACGTTTGCTGTCAACATGTTTGGTCAGTCAGCACAACACCCTCGCGTGGGTGCCCTTCGCCGGTTTGTTACAGATTGGCACCTTTCCAACCTTTCCACCGATGCCACATGCCAGACAACTGATGATGGACCGCAAAAAAGATTGTCCGAAACAGGAGACAATCTGCCTAATGTAATCCAATATCTGCAGGAAAGATTCCCAGAACGTCTGGAAAAAATTATATCGGTATTGTCGGATCGAGTGCCGCGTTTAGAAAAGGTTGACACAGAATTAATGAACGGTCGCCGCAGGTTAAAAATTAAAGATGCACCGTTTGAACAACCCATCTTGGCAAAGTTCGCCTCTGATGGCACATTAAAACTCCTATCTTATCTCATCCTGTTTCATGATAGACAACCACCACAATTAATCGGTATTGAGGAACCTGAAAATTACCTACACCCACGACTCCTGATCGGTTTAGTAGGAGAATGTCTTGAGGTGTCAATGATGTCTCAACTCATAATTACCACACATTCACCTCGTTTTGTCAATGAGCTTAGTGCAGACGAAGTGTGGGTACTCTATCGGGATGAACAAGGTTTTACAGTGTGTAAACGTGCGTCGGAGATGTTGGGAATAGAGCAGCTTTTGGATGCTGGCGCGAAGTTGGGGAAACTTTGGATGGAAGGTTACTTTGAATTTGGTGACCCGTTGACCAATGCAGGAGGCCCAAAGCGAGGTCTGCATGCACATTAAATTTTTCTTGGAGGAGCCTTCTGCTGAGGAAGCATTACGGTATATCTTGCCCAAGATTTTTTCACCAGACATCATTTGTATCTTCCATGCATTTGAAGGAAAAGATGATATGCTTGAAGAATTGCCAAAGCATTTGAAAGGACACCAATGGATACCCGATAACTGGCGAATTGTTGTGCTAATTGATGAAGACCGAAGTGACTGCCACGAACTGAAGGCATATTTAGAAAAAGCATCACACGAAGCGGGTTTTGTAACGAAATCCAACGCGGTTCCAAACGAAGATTTTCAAGTCCTCAATCGAATAGCAATTGAAGAATTAGAGGCATGGTTTTTTGGAGATATTGAAGCGTTACACACAGCTTATCCCAGAATCTCAAGAAACCTGCACGCTAAGGCGAAATATCGGAATCCAGATGCAATCCGGGGCGGCACTTATGAAGCACTGGAGCACTTGCTAATACAGAAAAACTACTATAGGGAAAGGATACACAAACCCACGGTAGCACATGAAATTGCACAATACATGGAACCGGGTAGGAACAGATCAAAAAGTTTTCAGGTATTTGTTGAAGGGCTTAAAGTATGCGTTGGAGAAAAATCGTTAATTTAAAATGAGTTAAATCAGTCCTACTTTCAATTATACGGAAAATCTTTCTTTACGAACATATATTCATACAACCTTGACAAAATCACTTGAATTCGTTACACTTAATATTATAAACCATCTCCGCATTCAAATGCGGAATATCTATGAGGGAGAAAAATGTTAGCAGAAATACGTCACAGAGAAGGTGTTATTATTATCCGTCCTACTGGTCGCATGATCGGTGCAGCAAATGTTGAGATAAGACAGCAAATCCATGAAGAGCTTGAGGAGCACTTCGATTCACCCAAGGTCATTTTTAACCTTGAAGAGGTTACCCGAATGGATAGTAGCGGCTTAGGAACACTCGTTTCTGTGCACGTTACTATTACACGCAAAGGTGGACGTACTGCCCTTGTCAACGCAGGCGCGCACATCAGAAACCTACTCGTACTTGGAAGATTAGCGACCGTTTTTGAGAATTATGACAGTGAAGAGGAAGCAATCCTCGAACTGAGTGCGGACAAGAGTTAGGGTTTTATTTTCAACCATTTGCACTGCTATTAGCAGCTAAGTCGTGCTGCTCATATCACGATTGAACGGAATTAAGGAGATTCATGGCAAATCAGAACGACCTTACACTTACTGTCAACGCAGGTTTCCACAACCGGGATGGATGCCCTGTTGTCGTCAATATTGACCATCCCGAAATTAGCAAGTTTTCTGGCAAAGATGTTATCCTAAAAGATTCAGAAAGCGGAGATATAATCTCTGCACAATGCTACACGAACGCCGATAACACATCTACCACTTTAGCATGGATACTTGACGGTCTCGTCACAGGTGCTTCACGCACCTATACCCTTTCAGAGGGAACTGTTGATGGTGAAGCAGGGGTTAAATTAAAAGAAGGGTCTGAAACGATTGACATCATGCTCAACAGCAGACCTTTTACAACGTTTCGCTACGGAAAAACGCAGTATCGCCCCTATTTCTTTCCTGTGTTGGGACCAAATGGCTGCGAAGTGACGCGGGGTGAAACAAGCGACATCTCAAAAGACCACGTCCATCACCGATCACTTTACGTTGCTTACGGTGAAGTCAATGACGTTGATTTGTGGGGTGAAGGCAGCAATTCTGGCAGAGTTGTTCATCAAAATTTCACACAAAAACATGGTGGTGCTGTTGTCAGTAGAATATATACCGACAACAACTGGGAAACAAAAGATGGTGCAGTTTTGATGACGGATAAACAGAATTTTCGTATCTACAACTTACCAGAGGATGAGGCTGTTGTTGACCTTGATTTAAGTTTTATCGCCTCTGCTGGTGATGTCCATTTTGGTGACACTAAAGAGGGCGGTATCATGTCAATTCGGGTGCATCCATCAATGAACGCCTCGGATGGTGGCAAGATCGAAAACGCTTTCGGCGGTATCAACGAAGGCGAAACTTGGGGAAAACGCTCCAACTGGTGCGATTATTCCGGTGTCGTTGACGGTACGCCAGTTGGACTTGCTGTTTTTGATCACATTGTCAATCCGCGGTATCCGACATATTGGCACGTTCGCAACTATGGGTTAATGGGGAGCAACATTTTTGGGAGCGGCACCTTTGAACGGGACGCATCAAAAGATGGATCCTACACGCTAAAAGAGGGTGAGGAGATGCACTTCCGATTCCGTGTACTTATTCATGCTGGCGATGCCGCTGTCGGCAAAGTAGCACAGAAGTATCACGATTTTATCAATCCTCCAACTGTTGAGATTTCCTGAAAATATGTGAACATTAGCTTATAGACGCACATTTCCATAGTCTGTAGGCGCGCTTTGAGGAAGTTTAAGTATTTAAATCTATAATTCCAGTTTTCCATAGGCACGGTAGGTGCGGTTTCCTAACCGCACCGGAGATGGATATGGAATTACCTACTTTGTTTTTGATCTTCATGTAAGCGCGCTATTAATAGTATTAAAATTGGTTTTACAATAAATTCAATCACATAGCATAGGGACAGTGCGTCTACAAAGGAGACCGATATATGGCTATACCTACTATTCATGTTGGCTGCACACATTTCGCACACGGACGTTTACAAGCACAGGTTAATTCACACGGATTTGAACCTGTTGCGTGCGTAGACATCAACCTTGAAGCTGCAAAAAAAGGTGTTGAATCAATAAACGGTGCGCCTGAAGGCTTGTCAGACCGCATCTATACAACAATAACCGAAGCAAAAGAGAAACACGACGCAGAGGCATGTCTAATTTACGCGTCAACAACAGTTCACGCAGAACTAATCGTTGAAAGTCTGAACCTCGGCATGCACACGCTCTGTGTAAAACCGATTGCAACAACACAAGTAGAATTCCACGACATCATTCAAGCACATAAGGCAAACCCCGGAACAATATTGGTGCAGGGACAAAACAAGCGATGGAATCCGGCTGCTGCGAAAATGCGCGAATGGCTACGGGAAGAAGATGGCATCGGTGAAATGTTAGGTGGCGAATGTCGATTCTGGATACGCCAAAACCTATTCACCGGACCCGATTCTCGCCAACCCGATGCTTACGTTGATGGGCTTTACTTCCACGCAGGATGCAGCCATCAACTTGACCAACTTGTTGGAGCAAAGGGACTTCCGAAGTATGTCACTGCACAGGTTCACAACCGTCGTGACCCTGCATTAGGACAAATAGAAGCGTGGGGTACTGCAGGTGGAAATGCCTTGATGGAATACGACAACGGTGCACCGTTCACTTATGCTGGCACCCGCGCAGGACACATGGGAGCTTACGGGTGGAGCGGCAGCTGGACATTCCACGGAGAAGAGGGCGACCTCCGTCGCGATGGGGGACATCTGCAACTTTTCCGAACAGGACAAAATGTTGAAGACCTTACGCTACAGGACCTACATGGCGGTTTGATTGAAGACGACAGACTTCAATTCGATGCTTTCGCTGAAGCAATCGCTACCGGTAAAGACAGAGAATGGATTCAGGATAGCACACTGGGAACATGGATATTGATGGAAGCATGCAACGAATCGGCACGGACACATGAACGGGTTGATGTTGATGCGTTCACACAGAAGATGTTGGCTTAGTTAGTATACCCAAGTTACCACCTATTATAGTGACCTTTAGAATTAACAGGACATTTTGAGTTGTAGGAGGGAACTCCGATTCCCGACTATCAGTGAGTTTTGTCGCGATTCGGAGATCGCTCCCGCAGCATGCCAAAGGCGCATGCTGCGTTGATTCACAGAAAATGTGCCTCTTTAATTTCAAAGTTCACCATAAAAAAATCGGTTGTGTAATAGTTGAAGTGTTAAATCTTTGCTCCAGCGGAGCGAAATGTTTATAGAAAAAGTTATTGCTATCTCTTCCGCTCCAGCGGAGCGGTATGTAAGAGATCAATGTTTTGTGTAGATAATGTATTTCTGCAAGGTAGCAACTTAGCTTAGTATGGAGGCTACAGATGCAATCACCACACGGTTCAGCATTTCGCCCTTCTGTGATGGGCAGAAACGGTATGGTTACATCAGGACATGTGCTTGCCTCACAAGCAGGTATACAGACGATGATGGCAGGTGGCAACGCTGTTGACGCTGCAATCGCAACTGCTGCTGCGCTTGGTGTCGTTGAACCTGCAGGTTCTGGTGTTGGCGGGGATGGATTTATCCTCATTTATTGGGCAGAAACAGGACAAGTCGCAGCTGTAAATGGAACAGGACCGGCACCCCGTGCTGCAACACGCGAGACCTACCTCAAAAACGGCGGCATTCCGATGAAAGGCATGCGAAGTGTTTCGGTGCCAGGGCTTGTTGACGGATGGCTGCTTGCACATGAACGTTACGGCGCACTCAAGTTAGAAGAAGTTTTTGCTCCCGCAATTTCTCTCTGCGAAGAGGGATTCCCAGTGAGTCATAGGCTCGCAGGAGGACTGAGAGGTGAAAACGCTCGTTTCGCTGCCGAACCAGATAGCCGCGCTATTTTCACAAACGATGGCGAACCGATCCCCGCAGGTGAACTCCTTGCAAATCCCAATCTCGGCACAACTCTCCGCAAAATCGCTAAAGATGGAAGAGAAACATTTTACGAAGGCGAAATAGCCAAAGCCATTGCTGAATTCAGTCATGCTCATGACGGACTCTTAACAGCAGAAGACCTCGCAAACTTCCATGCCCACTGGGACGATCCGATACACGTCAACTACCGTGGTTATGAGGTGTATGAGATGCCTCCTAACTCAAGCGGACATATCTTATTGCAGGAATTAAACGTCATAGAATTGTTTGATTTGCAAACATTGGGATGTAATACAGACGAAAGTGTGCACCTGATGGTTGAAGCGAAGAAACTCGCCTTTGCTGATAGAGAAAAATATATGGCAGACCCCAATTGGGTGGATATTCCATTACAAGGCATGTTATCCAAATCTTACGCCGCCGAACAGGCAAAACGAATCGATTTGGAGAAGGCTGCTGTTGATGTGCCCGCAGGGGGTCCTGAAGCACACGAAGATACCACCTGCTTCTGCACCGCTGACCGCGCAGGAAATCTTGTCTGTGTACTACAGAGCATTCAATCAGGGTTTGGCTCCAGTTTGATTGCGGGCGACACAGGTGTCCTGCTCAATAACCGAATGACCTATTGGCATCTGGAGGAGGAACATCCGAACTGCCTGATGCCGGGCAAACGGGTCCGTCACACAATGAATCCTGTTATTGTTACAAAAGATGGTAAACCCGTATTAGCGTGCGGCACACCGGGTGCAGACACACAGGTACAGACGAACCTACAGTTAGTAACACATGTCCTTGACTTTGGCATGACACCACAGGAGGCAGTCTCTGCCCCGCGCTGGCGGAGTCTTCAGAACCCAATGGAATCCACAATTCCGCATACCTGTTCTAATCACCTGCAGTTAGAAACACGATTCTCATCGGACGCTCAAGAGAGTTTAGCAGAGAGAGGTCATGAGCTTCAGCTCGTTGGTGATTGGGGAGGTCCAGGAAGTGCACAGATGATCAAGGTTCGTCCCGAATCGGGCGCGCTTATCGGTGGCTCCGATCCAAGGACTGATGGCTACGCTGTCACTTTTTAGTTGAATTGGTCTCATTAGTATTGACGGAACAGATATTCGTAGCGTAATATGTCTTTGACGATTAATTTTGCTTGATTTCTTTTTGGAAATTGGATATTCTACATATCATTGATTTCCGCAGTGTGGTGAAAAAGCTCGCAATAAACAACCTATTGCTTTGTCAACATATTATTGTCCGTCGCGATTCGGAGATCGCTCCTACCAATGGACTGCTTATGGTAGGAGGGAACTCCGATTCCCGACTATCAGTGAGGTTCGTCGCGATTCAGAGATCGCTCCCGCAGCATGCCAAAGGCGCATGCTGCGTTGATTCACAGAAAATGTGCCTCTTTAATTTCAAAGTTCACCATATATTCGGGTTATACATGATGCACAGCAGTGCTCCCAATCGCTCTGACCACCCTTGCATCAACAATGATACGCGATACCAACTCGCTCACGAAGAGAATGATTACCGATTCTCTTTTCATAAGGACGGGAGTTGGCTTGGTAATTTCTACAACAAAGGTGAAAGTTACAAACCGATGGTGAAACCCAGTCGAGAATGGGGATTGGAATGAACTACAACAAGGAGAATCGTATGATTTACAGGCTATGGTATTTTACATTTTTGTTAGTTATCTTGATTTCGCTCTGGATTGGAAACAGTATCGCAGCAAATTCAACCGCTACTGGTACTGTTTTTCTGGATACAAATAGAAATCAAGTAATGGACGATAATGAGAAAGGGTTATCTGGGGTTCTCGTTTCTAATGGGCAGGATGTTGTCCAAACCGATGCCAACGGGAAATACTCGCTTGCAGTCAGTGATGACACTATCCTTTTTGTCATTAAACCTCGTGGTTATATGACACCGATTGGTAAAAATCTACTCCCGAAGTTTTATTATATTCACAAACCACTCGGTTCACCAGACGGATTGAGGTATGCCGGTGTCGCTCCAACTGGACCGTTACCAGAGTCGATTGATTTTCCCCTCACTGAACAGTCCGAACCTGACACCTTTAAGGCACTCGTCTTCGGGGATACGCAGCCCAATAATATGCAAGAGATTGAGTGGTTGGCTCATGATGTGGTTGAAGAAGTTATTGGTACTGATGCAGTGTTCGGACTCAGCCTTGGTGATTTGGTAGGTGACGATCTAAACTTATTCGATCCCCTTAACGAGGTGATGGCTACTGTTGGGATACCGTGGTACAACGTCTACGGTAACCATGATATGAACCGTCTTGCTAAAGTTGACCACTTCGCCGATGAGACCTTCGAACGCGTTTATGGTCCCACCTCCTATTCCTATGATTGGGGACCAGTCCATTTCATCATTATCGACAATGTCCATTGGTCCCGTGATGAGCAAAATAAAGTTATCTACTTCAGTGAGGTAGGAGAGCGGCAGTTGACGTTTGTTCGAAATGATCTTGCTTTTGTACCGAAAGACCAGCTTGTTGTGATATCCATGCATATTCCATTGACGGAGATGCGTGATGTACAGAAATTGATGAATCTTCTCGGTGACCGTCCCCATACATTATCTTTGTCCGCACACTCACATGTACAACATGATGATTTCATTGGACCTGAGCACGGTTGGCATGGCGATGACGCACATCATCACCACAATCATGCAACTACATCAGGCAGCTGGTGGCAGGGTACGCTTGATGAAGTTGGTATTCCCCACACAACGATGCGAGATGGTGCACCCAATGGATATGGCATCTTCACATTTGATGGAAATCAATATACAATCCGATTTAAGGCTGCCCGTCGACCCACTGATTACCAAATGAATATATGGGCACCATGGGAAGTGGCATCGACGAAAACTGGCGATACTGATGTACTGGTTAACATCTTTGGTGGCACCAAGCGTTCAAAGGTTGAAATCCGTCTGGATGAAGACGGGAAATGGAAATCGATGACCTATACGCCTCAGAAAGACCCATATTTTCAAGCACTCAAAGAACGGGACGAAACGTACCACCTTGAACGTCAAATGCATGCTGAAGTACGGGCAACAATGAAGGAAATGCTGAAGGAAGACAACCAACTGCCGCAAAGAGGAAGACGGCTTGTTTACGGTGTTCCAGAGTCAACGCACATCTGGCAATCGAAACTCCCTGCAAATATCCCAATAGGAACACACGTTATCAACGTCCGTACAACTGATATGTTTGATCAAACTTTCATAGGGAAACGAATCATCCGAGTACGATAATCCAGTATCGGTACTCAATCACCATTACAGACAAGGCAGATGCGTTTTGTAAACACACCAGTCCTTTAGGTAAATTAACTCTTTTTTCCAACAGTAGGCGCGTTTCCTAAACGCACCACCTCAGGTTTGAAAGGTTTTCTTGGCACTTTTTAAGAAAATGGTTATGATTTTGTTAGATAATCGGACAAAGATGCGAAAGATCGGTATGAGAACATTTGTCTCGCCATCAATTTACATCAATCACAAAACAACCATAGGAGGAAAAATGTCTACATTGGTAATGACTATTAGAGGAATAAAAACAAGTCTTAGTATAATAGTACTCTTGATCACTGTAGTCGGGATCTACAATCCTCTCGATGCGCGTACGGCGGCAGTACCAGATGGATTAATTGGCTACTGGAGTTTTGATAAAGAGACCGTCAACGGGAATACAATTGAAGATCTTATGGGTAATCAGGATGGAAAAATAATAGGTGACATTCAAATCGTCCCAGGTAAGTTTGGAGAAGCAATAAAATTACCTGGTGGAGCCGGAACACGTGTCAAAATAACAGATAACATCTTGAATGCCATACTGCCAAAGGAAGGTATAACCTTAGAATTATGGGTGTGGGATGAGCAATTTATCGAATGGGGTGGTTACATACTGGCAGCACAAGATAATGGCGCGTTTGAAAAGGGCTGGGTTCTCGGTACACGTAGGACATCTTTCAGTTTTGCACTGTCATCTGACGGCTCTGATGATGGTGATGGGTTGTTAACCTATCTAAGTACCCCTGACACCTACAATATGAAGGAATGGTATCATGTTGTTGGAACATACGATGGTGAGGATATGAAAATATACATAAATGGTAAATTGGAGAGCACAACCGGTGCTCAGTCTGGCGAGATTAACTACCCAGATGTTATCTTCTTTTCTATTGGTGCTTATAAAGATGACAACGAGGATTTTACCCATAAAGGTTTAATTGATGAAGTTCGTATATACGAAAGAGCTCTTTCTAAAGAAGAGATATCTAATAATATGAATGCTGAAGGATTAGCTGTGGAACCTGCTGCAAAATTGGGTCTCACTTGGGGTGAGATTAAGGCAGGTTTTATCAAATAACAAACAGTAATTATGGAAGGTGACTATCATGAGATACCTATTTATAAAGAAGAAATTCACTTTTTGGAGTGCAGTTATATTTGTGTGTTGGACATGTTTTTGTCTGGTCCAAGACTCATCATCACAAGTGCAAGGGGTGAAGCATGTAGTAATTATCGGATGTGATGGCATGAGTCCTGATGGTATTCAAAAGGCGAAGACACCAATTATAGATGGTCTTATAATTAACGGGGCACATACGATGCATGCACGAGCGGTCATGCCAACTTCCAGTAGTCCAAATTGGTCCTCATTGATAATGGCAGCGGGCCCCGAACAAACTGGTATAACATCGAATGGTTGGAGACCGGATAAATATGCACTTGAACCGACAGCGGTAGGCCCAGAGGGGATTTTCCCGACCATCTTCGGTGTCCTACGCGAACATCAACCAGATGCAGTCATTGCTTGTTTCCACGATTGGAGTGGTATTGGAATATTGTTGGAACGTAAGGCTTTTGATGTAATTGAAGATACTGAAGGTCCGGTCAACACTACTGAACAAGCTATCAATTATTTCAAGGAAAAACAACCTACACTTACCTTTATCCATCTTGACCACACTGATGGTGCTGGACATCAGTACGGATATGATTCATCTGAGTATCATCAATCTATTGAAGAAGCAGATAGACTTATAGGTGAGACCATCAATGGACTCAAAGAGGCGGGGATGTTGGAGAAAACCATCATAATCATTACTTCTGATCATGGTGGTGTTGGTAAAGGCCACGGAGGAGCGACCATGGCAGAAGTCGAGATTCCATGGATTATCAATGGTCCGGGAATCCTACCTGCAAAAGAACTGAATAAATTCGTGAACATCTACGATACAGCAGCGACGGTTGCATACATTTTCGGTTTGACTCCACCGGACTGTTGGATTGCAAAACCTGTATTGGAGGCGTTTGGTTCACCATAATCTTTTGTGATGACCTAATGACAATTTGCTGTTCACCTGTAAACAAACTATTCAAGTGGTAGATCGTGATACCTTATGAACTTAACGATCTATATATTATTCATTATAACTGATAATATCATGAGGAGATTATTATGATATACAGGACAATAAAATCAATTACAAAGGCGATCCTTGTAATCGCTTTATGTTTTACAACACCACCAATTTTGGGGGCTGAAACAGTCATTTTTGAAGAAGATTTCGAAGATGTGAATCTTCAAGACAGTATAGCGGAAGCGGTAAAGGGAACTAATGTTTGGTCAGATACACCACCTGAAGGTTGGGAAATAACTAAAGAAAACCCTGAAGACCTCGGTATGCCCGAATGGCGAACGTGGGCAATTGTTGATCTATCGTGGTGGGCAGAAACAGCAGGAGACCAAGAACGTACTCAGTTCTCTTCCAGCGAAAAGGGCGGCAAAGGTATAGGTAAAGGAGTTGTATCAGACCCTGATGAGTGGGACGATTGGGAGGTAAACGGGGACCCTGACGGACTTGCGAGTTGGAATGGTCACATAAATACTCCTTCCATTAATATCGTAGGTGCAGATGAAAATTCACTTATCTTAACATTCGATTCCAGTTGGCGCCCTGATGTGCCCCAAAAAGGTGCAATAACAGTAAGCTTTGACGGTGGTAAGGAAGAAAGTATTTTATTATTTGAGAGTTCTGGTGCGCAAACTCTTGTTACCATTCCTACTCTGAATAAAAATAAGGAAGTAGTAAACGATTTAGAACAGGTAAACGAAACTTTAGAAATCCCGATTGACAATCCTGCGGATGCCGCTGAAATAGTTATTAGTTTCGGTCTCCTTGATGCCAAGAATGATTGGTGGTGGGCGATAGATAACATCAAACTCATAAGCACAGAATTTGTTGCAACTGATGTAGAACCAAGAGAAAAACTTGCGGTGAAATGGGCAGAGATAAAATCCTTACGATAAACCTTTTCTGTTATATTGTGGGTAACTCAGCACCACCTACATTTCGGCAAGATGACCTTATTAAAAGAGTGGTACATTTTCCGCAAGTATTTCTCAAGGTATCAAAGGTCATTCTGAATCTGGTGCACTAATAGGGATCTGACCGAGAGTTGATGGTTACGTTGTCAATTTTTTGTTGGTCGTGTCGTCTATTGGCAAATTCAGGACATACATTTATGGTGATGTCTACTTCCTACTGTTAGGTGAAGTTTCTGTGCCTCGTCATAGATGTATGTTGAATGATTTTCGGAAAATTGGATATTCTGTATATCATTGATTTCCGCAGTGTGGTGAAAAAAGTTTTCATCCACTGCCATAATATCATTATTATTGAATTATAGTTAAATCCAAAAATATTTGCACACTCCCTGGTAGATGCGGTTTCCTAACCGCATCTATGGACTGAATAAATACGGTTCGGTTAGGAAACCGAACCTACCGTAGTGTATAAATAACTATGGGTTTTACTATAAACCCTCGGAGGTTAATTATGAATAGCAGAACTATAAGAACCCTTACACACGCGTTTCTTGTGATAACTTTTTGTCTTACAGTATCAACGGTTTGGGGAATTGATACTGTCCTTTTTGAGGAAGATTTTGAGTCCGTGAAGCTTGAAGATAGTATAGAAGAGGGAGTTAAAGGAAAAGATGTCTGGTCGAATACACCACCGGAGGGTTGGGAAATCACAAACGAAAACCCAAAAGACCTTGGTATGCCCGAATGGCGAACGTGGGCGATTGTTGACCTTGAGTGGTGGACACAAACTGCTGGTGACCAAGAACGCAGTAAGTTCACTATGAAACAGAATGACGGTAAAGGTATAGGGAATGGCGCGGTTTCAGACCCTGATGAGTGGGACGATTGGGAAGTAAACGGTGACCCCGATGGGAAAAGTGCCTGGAACGGTCACTTAATTACGCCCTCTATTAAAATCAAAGGTGCAGCTGCGGAATCACTTGTTTTAACATTTGATTCCAGTTGGCGACCTGATGACCCCCAAAGAGGTGAGATAACAGTAAGTTTTGACGGTGGTAAGGAAGAGCAAATTTTATTATTTGAGAGTTCTGGTGCCCAGACCCTTGTTACCATTCCTACTCTAAGGAAAAATGAGGAAAAAGTAAACGATTTAGAACAGGTAAACGAAACTTTAGAAATCCCAATTGACAATCCTGCGGATGCCACTGAAATGGTTATTAGTTTCGGTCTCCTTAATGCCCGGAATGATTGGTGGTGGGCGATAGATAACATCAAACTCATAAGCACTGCATTTGATGTAGAACCGAGAGGAAAATTAGCAGTGAAATGGGCAGAAATAAAAGGCTTACAATAAATCTTTTTGCTAAATTGTGAGCGACTCAGCACCACCTACAGTTCGGCAAGATGACCTTATTATAGTGGATTTTACAATTATAGTAAAAACCATAATTATTTGCACACTACGGTAGGTTCGGTTTCCTAACCGAACCGGTGTTTATTCAGTCTCATAGATGCGGTTAGGAAACCGCATCTACCAGGGAGTGTGCACATATTTTTAGGTTTCACTATAACTTTACATCTGAATTGTGAATCAACGCCAAATGCGCGTATGGCATTTGGCGTTGATTCACAAGTGAAGTGTATAATTATTTCATATTTCACCATAGTTAAAACCCTCGGAGGTTAATTATGAATAGCAGAACTATAAGAACCCTTACACACGCGTTTCTTGTGATAACTTTTTGTTTTACAGCACCAACGATTTGGGGTATTGATACTGTCCTTTTTGAAGAAGATTTTGAGGCAGTGAAACTTGAAGATAGTATAGAAGAGGGAGTTAAAGGAAAAGATGTCTGGTCGAATACACCACCGGAGGGTTGGGAAATTACAAACGAAAATCCTAAAGACCTTGGTATGCCTGAATGGCGAACATGGGCAATTATTGACTTTGCGTGGTGGACACAAACTGCAGGAGACCAAGAACGCAGTAAGTTCACTATGAAACAGAATGACGGTAAAGGCATAGGTAAAGGAGTTGTCGCAGACCCAGATGAATGGGATGATTGGGAAGTAAACGGCAAACCTGAGGCTAAAAGCGCATGGAATGGCCACTTAATTACACCTTCCATTAATATCAAAGGTGCAGCTGCAGAGTCACTTGTTTTGACATTGGATTCCAGTTGGCGACCTGAAGATACGCAAACTGCTGAGATAACTGTGAGTTTTGACGGCGGTAAAGAAGAACGAATCCTATTGTTTGAGAGTTCCGGTGTGCAGACCCTTGTCACCATTCCTACTCTAAAGAAAAATGAGGAAAAAGTAAACGATTTAGAACAGGTAAACGAAACTTTAAAAATCCCGATTGACAATCCCGCGGATGCCGCTGAGATGGTTGTTAGTTTCGGTGTCATTGATGCACGGAATGATTGGTGGTGGGCGATAGATAACATCAAAATCGTAAGCACCGCATTTGATGTAGAACCGAGAAGTAAATTAACAGTCAAATGGGCAGACATTAAAGCCTTAAAATAGACCTTCTTTGCTAAATCGTGTGTAATTCAGCACCCATATAATTTAGCAAAGATGACTTTTAGGAGAAAAAGTCATGAAAATTTTGGTCACGGGTGGCACCGGCCGCATCGGATCAAACCTCACCAAAAAACTATTAGAAAAAGGACATGAAATCCGCTGTTTTACCTATCCCGGCGATGCTAATCGTGTTGACAGGTGGAAAGGTAATGACAAAGTTGAAACCTTCCTCGGCGATCTGCGCGAATACGAAGATGTGAAAAAAGCCGTAGATGGTGTTGACGCTATCTATCATATCGCTGCAGCTTTCGGCGGTCCGTTTAATAATCGGGACTATTTAGCAATCAACGGTATGGGCACACTCAATATATTAGAATGTGTCCGCGAATTCAATAAAGACATTCATCGTTTCGTTTATGCGTGTACCGAAGCGATCTATTGGCGTCTAACGGAAAAAGGCAGACTTTTCAATGAGTTAATCACAGAAGATATGGTCGCCAAATACCACCACATGCCCTATTTCCTCACAAAATGGATAGGTGAAGAACTTTGCATGACATATCACCACCAATACGGTATACCTTCTACAGTGTTTCGGTTTGCGACTGTCATTGAACCGAGCGAATTTCTCAATGACGATGGATTACCCAAACTATTTGTCTTTAGCACTATCTATAACCGATACAAAAACTATAAAGGCAACAACCCAGTTGAATTAGAGACCGCAGAAGCGGTAATGAAAGCGTGGAACGGAGAAGAAAAGTTTATACTCAAACGAAACCCCGACGGTCGTCCCTATAAAGAGCATTTTACAGATATTCGAGATATTATTCAGGGGTTAGTCTTAGGAATAGAAAAGGATGCTGCAGTCGGTGAAGAATTCACCCTCGGTGGAAAAGGTGTTTTTAATTTCGAAGAGGTAATTCCGTATCTATGTGAACGCTATCATAAGGATTTCGCCGACATAAAACTCCCGAATGCCAACTATTTTGAGTTTGATCTCAGCAAAATCAAAACGCTGCTTGACTATGAACCGCAGCATGATTTAGCAAGCATCCTTGATGCAGCAGAAGCAATGAAACGCGGTGAAGATGTTGACATCATTCCAACAGGGGTCCGATGGGGATAAAGTTATCGTGTACTATAGAATAAAAAGACACTTTAGTTCCCTGGTAGGCGAGGTTTCCTAACCTCGCTGATGTAAAAAGGGACAAGGGGTTCTAAAATCTACCATAATTACCTTGAAAACTACAGAAAAATGCGTTAAACTTAAAATCATAGAACAAATTTGACCTTAAGCATTTGAGCATGTTAGGAGATTCACGATGAGAACAACATTTTGGAAGACATATCGGAATTGGGCAATTCTGCTTGCCTTCGCTTTTTTGGTAGCGAGTTGCGCTACAGTCACAACGATGACGACTACCGATAGACACGTCCATTCAAGCACAAAACACTTGGATAGACATATTGATGCTGTGCTTAAACGAGAAGGATTTGAACCTTCAAGACAGACATATGATGCCGAATTTCTGAGACGTATCTATTTAGATATGACAGGAAAAATTCCGACACCAGAAGATGTGTTAGATTTTGTTGACGACGGTTCGTCAAACAAACGGGCAAAGAAAATTGATGAACTTATTGGAAGCAAAGAATCTGTTGATTATTGGACACTGTTATGGGTGAACTGGTTAATCGGTAGGCGAGACGATGGTGATGATCGCCGCATCGGTTTAAATAGTTGGGTACGTGAAGCACTTGAAACGAACATGCCCTATAACCAGTTTGTCAAAGAACTTGTCGCTGCTGATGGAGAAATACGTGACAACGCTGCAGGCAACTATGTCTTACGTTATGATACATCACCTATCTTTTTAACTTCTCATACCTCTCGGTTGTTTCTCGGTCTCCCAATGCAATGTGCTGAATGCCACGATCATAAAACAGAAGCATGGTTACAGGAGGACTTCTACAGTATCGCCGCCTTCTTTACAGGTATTGAAAGCGAGGAAAAAGAAGAATTTCAAGGTATGGATATGATCGGTAATTCGAAGATGATGCGAAATTTCCTCATTAAAAATTCATCAAACGAGCGAATGGCTTTCTATGAATTCGACGGCACAAGAGAATCTGTTCCACCGCGTTTCCTCGACAATAATGAAGAATATAAAGGGGAACTCACCAAAAAACGTCAAGCTCTCGCTGAATGGATGACCGCTAAAACAAACCCTTACTTTAGCAAAGCCATTGTAAATCGGATATGGAAACATTTTATGGGACGCGCTTTTGTAGAACCCGTTGATGGGTTTGGAGAAGAATATCCACCCACCAATCCTGAACTATTAGCATGGTTAGCTGAGGATTTTGTCATTCACGGATACGATTTGCAACATCTAATGCGGACTATTCTCAATTCTAAAACATACCAGCGCAGTTCAGAAACAAATAAGAGTAATGAGGATGATGAAATTTATTACTCGCACGCCTATATGAAACCCTTGAATGCTGAACAGTTTTTCTATTCTCTACTACAAGCCACCAGTTTTGAAAGGCTACAAGAAATTGAAATGGGAGGTAGGTATAGGCAAGGTGGCGAGGACCGTGAAGAAATGCTACGATCGCTTGAGCAGAGGAAACGCGAACATCTAAATAAGTTTCTCTTTTTACTTGACAACGGTGAAATGGAAGAGATTGAGGCTTTCAATGGTACCGTGCCACAAGCACTCATGATGATTAATGGAGATATGGTGAATAATAGTGCTAATTACAAAGAACGCGGCACCTTCATCAACTATGTCCTTGATAATTGGCGAGATACGGTTGATAGAGTTCAGTTTATTTATCTCACTGTGCTGTCACGCAAACCAACAGGTAAAGAACAAACCTATTTTCAACGTTACTTAGAACGAAGCCTATACAGAGACAAAGACTTGGCTTATGAAGACCTCTATTGGGTTTTACTAAATTCAGCAGAATTTTCACTAAACCATTAAAGTGGTAGATGCGGTTTTCTAACCGTAGAAAATAAGAAAGGCGGTTCGCTATGGTGAACCTTGAAATTAAAGAGGCACATTTTCTGTGAATCAACGCAGCATGCGCCTTTGGCATGCTGCGGGAGCGATCTCCGAATCGCGACGAAACTCACTCAAAATGTCCTGTTAATTCTAAAGTTCACTATAATCGGCAACCGCCTTCACAAAAAGGAGCACTGTCAAATGAAAAGATATGGTATATTTGTCCTCTTATGTTGTTTTACCTTCGGCATTGCGACAGCTGCAATGTCACAAATTTACTTTGAGGATAATTTCGACAACGCAAACAAATCTGAAGATAAATGGGTTCCTTTGTGGGGTGAATGGGAATTCAAAAATAAAGAATATCATCAACTCTCAAATGATTCCAACTGCATGAGTATTATTGCAGATGATTTTTGGGACGAGGAATGGAATGATTACACCTACGAGGTGCGCGGCAATAAAACTGGTGGTGTCGAAGGATTTCTGATTATGTTCCGGTGTCAAGGCACGATGGAACCTCGGGGAAAAGCACTGAAAGAACATCCACCACGCATGCAAGGTCAGGCACGGTTAGAATACTGGTGGAATCTTGGCGGTTGGGGTAACAGTCGTTCACAAGTGGAAGCGTGGGGCGGTGGAAAACCGGGTGCTAACAGCGGACACACTATTGATACTAATAAATGGTATACCGTCAAAATTGTCAATACACCCACTGGTTACACACTATTTCTCAACGATGAACAGGTAGCAAAAATAGATGATGCTACCAGAGATGGCGTCGGACGAGTCGGTGTCGCAACGTGGTCTACCACAGCGAGATACGAAGACGTACTCGTTTACGGTCCCGACGGTCCTCTACCCGTTAATCCGAAAGGCAAAGTTGCAACGACTTGGGGACATCTCAAAGCTGGTAGATAACACTATTTTCTTAAAAAATGGGAGGCAGTGCCATTGTAGATGGCACTGCCTTTTTGTTTTCTATCTATTTTCTTGTAGGAGGAGTTTGTAACTCCGACTTCCTAAAATAGACTGAGTTGCTGTGGGGTTTGTTCTGTAGATGGAAATTGTTCATTCCCATTTAGGAGATCCATATAATAATCTTTATTTCTAAATATCTGTTTATCAATCAATCCATTTTTGGATAACGAAACAAATAGCGCGGCAGCGCGTGCTTGGCAATTTAGTGAGCGATTTGGATTGAAAACAATATCTGAAAAACCCTGAAAAATTTCAAGGTCTTGCATCAGATCTTTCTTTTTTTGGTATAATGCAGTAATATATAACCAGTCATAGAAAGCCGTTTTAGGTTCAGTAGGAAAATCTTCTCCACAGAAGTTAAATGCAACTAACTCGCCTGAATTCTGCAACCGTTCATCTGTCTTTGCATCCCGACTTGATGCCGAATATAGATCGTGGTACGGACCGCCATTTTCAAATACCTTACTCCCCTGATACGCACACTCTACACTCATCTTTTGTCCGCTCTGCGTTTCCAGTGTTAGATTAAAAGCACTCAGTGAAACACCAAAACGTGATGTCGATTTTCGCGATATTTCCAAGATTGGAGCGATTCCCTGCTTTTCGGCGGCTTCATGTAAAGATAGAATGGTTTTTTGCATCTGCGATTTTGCAAAACCGGGATGCCATTTGAATTCTATATCTACCGTTTCAACATACGGAAACCCGTTGAAATCAGGGGTAAAAATGGGACGGTTTGCCATATGATCAGATCTCGCGTCAAAAAACTTTTGGTCAAAGAAAAACTTATCGGATAAAGTTTCATTGTATTTAGAACGCCATTGCTCCAAAATAGTTGCATCTCGAAAATGAATTGCGTTAATGTACTCCGTTGGAATCTGGTCAAAAACAAGAACCTCCGCTTGAGGGTGTGTCGGATAATTCTGGGGTATTTGCAAGTCTTGACGTTTGATGTCGTTACAATCATCAAACATACCTTTTAATGCTTCAGGTTTTTTTCTTTCATCCCTTGAAATGAAACGAACAGCATTAGAGGAAGCATTTTGCTGACAAAACACACAATCCAATTCCCATAGCACTCTTGCCTCAAGGAGTAAAACCACCCATTGAGAATCGGTTATTCCCATAGCTTTCTCTTTCTTTTTTCTAATGTCCCAAAACATTTTATAGTTTGGAAAACTGATGCTCAAGCAATTTGCTTCTGGACACCGGTCAGCGCGAACAGCGTCATTCCACAAAAATTGTTGTCCGCGTGCTTCCAGCAGACTCCGACTTACCAACCCTTCTTGTAGTATACTGCATAGGTTTTCTATCCGGGTAAAATGGACAAGTGTTTTTATTCCGCGTTCTTGGCAAAACTGTTGTATTTGGGACGCGCGATTTTGGTATGGTTCCCTTATTTTTTCCATGTAATTTCCGGCACTTCAACTGTACCCTTAAAAGATGGTATATACACACCGTCTTTTGTTCTCTTTGCATCCGGATAGAATTCGCATAATTGTGTAATGATAATGTCACGCCAATCTATTTCGTTAATTTTAGGTCTACTTCCTCTTCTGAGACATCATCAGGAGTTACGACCTTTATTTGAAAAGGGTATGATGAACCAAAGTTAGCGTCTCTTGTGTGTGAGAAAATGATGACCTGAAAGTCAGGTTTTGAAAGATTCTGTCCAATCTTCATCATTCTCTTTTTCAACGTAGGGTAATGTTCCACATGAAAATCTGACATTGGATATTATTCTTCCTAAGATAAATTTACAAAATTATACCATATTTAAAAAATAAATCCAATTCTTTTTAACCTTCGTTAATATGAAATAATCCACTATATTTTTTGAGAGTTTCAAATAAGTATTACTCCTACCGATCCCCTACCTGCTCGCGCATAGGCGAATTCTCCGGTACTTCAGGTTCCGGACGCTGATCCAACCACCATGAAAACACGACAACCAAACACGCCAACACAATCGCACTCAGTACCATCGGCGTTCCCACCGTTTTTTCACCATCGGTAAGACGCTCCGCTTGCATACGTATCCTGAAAAGTGCTATAATACCTGACAATACAACAACCACGGCTAACACAAGATTCACCTGCCAGGGAACACTGAAAAGCACCATGATGAGTGAAATCACAGCAACCGTCAAACTCAGTAAGGCAAACGAGTTGTAAGATGTCGTATCTGTTTCTGTTTCGGATATATCAACGGACTGACGGGGTGGCATAGGAACAGGAGCATCATCTTGATACGTCATCTCAATGAGCCGAATGAATTCAGCTAACAACTTTTCTTCCTGAATCCATTCATAAAGCGTCGGATATTCGTGTCGGAGAAGCATTACGAACTCTTGACGTTGCGCGCTAAAGTCGGTAAACTCTTCCCAATCGTTTTCTGTCACAGTAATATAAGGCTCCGGACCGACTCGGAGTTCATACCCTTGTCCTTCTACATAAACAACACTGCCAATATCTTCGCGTTGTGCAAGTAATATCTCCCCAGAATCGGTAGTCATTAATTGGGCCTCTTCCGTAATCGCTGCCATGTCGCGTTGTTTGAGTGCTTCTGCTGTTGCTTCAGATTGTGATGTTACCTCGTTATCTGCGATTGCAACGTCAATTTGACTTACCAGTTCAAGAGCAGTAACTTCATGCTCTGGTGCAACAAACAAGGCGGTTTGGCGTTCCTGTTTTACCTGCACAGGACGACAACGGATACCTTGCGCACCTAAAGTCGCTTGGATAAGCCTAACTTCCCATTCATCGTTAGTGCGATAAATCTCAACCCAGTTGGAAGTATCGCCGACTTCCTCGCTTATAAAGTCTGAAACTTGGTTCAATCTGCCTTGGCTCACCTGTGCATCCTGCGTAGGACTACTCAGTTTGCCTCTTTGATCATTCATTACGACTCCTGCTGGATGTGTTAATTAGCGTTCTCTCTCTTGTGGGAGGGCATTGTCAGCCCGATTTCTGCTATAGGAGTTGTAGGAGGGAACTCCGATTCCCGACTATTAGAACTCATATTCTCCAACCCGGTAGGTGCGGTTTCCCAACCGCACCATAAACGTCAATTTACCGTATTATTTCTTTCGTAGGCGTGTTTTGAAAGCCCGCTATTACTGGTTCTCCCTTTTGTCTGAACCAAGATTTACAAGATTATCGAATTTCAGGATTGGCCCTATCCCGTGCCAGCACTCAATCCTGTAAATCTATAAATCCTGATAATCCTGGTTCAGATAACATAACGCCTAACACCACAAAAAACATATCCCTTTCCTTGAATTACAACTATAGGTCTCGTTATGCTCTACTCAAACTGCGAGTTATGTTAAAAACTATGTCAATAGTTCTGTATAAACTGCTTCTGTTAAAGCTGTGTTTTTCTTACTACAAAATAACTGTTCAGCACGCTGACGCGCTGCTTTTCCCATTTCTGTCAACAGTTCCCGATCAGCAGCAAGTTTTGCAATAGCAGACGCAATAGCCTTAGCATTCTCAGACGGCACCAGAATTCCTGTTTCAGGCGTAACCAATTCTTTGCTTCCACCAAGCGGCGTAGCAATCACCGGTTTACCTACTGTCATCGCCTCAATGATAGTGCGTGGGCATGCCTCTGGGATAATAGAAGGAACCAGCACAATGTCAAGCAACGTCGTTACGACACGTGTATCGGACAAAAATCCAGTGAAAATAATTGAATCTTCAACGCCTAAATCGGCTACCTCCTGTTTTAGCGAAGCCATATAATCATGATCCTTCTGAAAATAAGGGCCACCGACAATCAGCAATTTCACATCAACCGAATCGTTGAAAAACGTCTTTTTCAACTCAGCCATTGCTCTTACGAGAAAATGGATACCCTTTTCAGGTGTTATCCGCGTCACGACCCCCACAAATATCAACAGCTCCGACTCACTATCTACAGGTTTAGCATTTTCCGAAAAGAGTTCTGCCCGAAGAGCCTCCACTTCTGCTTGTGATGCTTGGAAAGCCTCCAAATCTACCCCGTTATAGATTAAGGTCTGTTTTGCCTCTGGTGCGAAGTCCCAGCGCGTTGCCTTTGATACTAAAATCACTCGATGTAAAAGTTTTTCACATATTTTATCTAAAATACCGTAAGATGTTGCGTAGCGTTTGTGCATTAAGATCGGAATGCGATTCAACTTTGCTACGATACCGCCGAGTAGTGCAACGGAAAGCGAATTCGCATGAATGAGTGCAATTGAATGCTGTTTTACGACCCGATGCAGTTGTAGAATAACCCGAAGTTGCCGAAAATCATTGAACAGATCGCTGAACGTAAATCGCTTAACCTTATCGGTCTTGTTATGCGCTTCAGGGAGAGACAACGGCACAACCTGTGCATCTATCTTTGCGACTTCTGCCGCAAACGGACTTCCACCGAGACACCCTACAAAAGGTGTCCAACGTTGTTTGTCTAACCGTTTCAATAAAAGCAGAAGACTTCGTTGCCCACCGCCAATGCCTGAACCGCTATCAAGATATAGAATGTTGTATTTTGATGGATCGGGTGTTTTCATCTTCCCACGTAATGTAAATCTTTATACAAGTATCAGGCAGTCTATCTGCCATCCGCTCTGCCCACTCAATAATGCAGATACCGTCGCTTTCCACATACTCGCTTAATCCAAGGTCAGCAATCTCCGCAACAGTTTCAAGCCGATATAGATCAATATGGCAGATAGGAATTTTACCGTTATATTCGTTTATGAGAATATAGGAAGGACTGCTGACTACCTCACCCGGCGCGATGCCAACACCACGCGCGATGCCTTGTGTTAAGCACGTCTTGCCTGTTCCAAGATCACCGATAAGTGCTATAACGTCACCGGGTTTCAGTGTTTTGCCGAGTTTCTCTCCGAGAGACTGCGTCTCCTCCGGACTCTCTGTCCTAAATACTTTTTCCATTACGCCCCTGCTGCACTACGCAAAATATCTTCTTGCGTCAAATTTTCGTTAGTAAATTCACCTGTAATTCTACCTTCATGTAACACCAAAACTCGGTCACTCATCCCCAAAATTTCCGGTAGTTCTGAAGACACCAACACGATAGCAACGCCTTCGTCAGCAAGTTGAGCAGTTAGGGCATGTATCTCCGCCTTCGCACCGACATCAATCCCGCGTGTCGGTTCATCAAGAAACAGCACCAGCGGGCGCGTCATTAACCATTTGCCTAAAACCACTTTCTGCTGATTTCCACCGCTAAGTTGACTAACAGGAACATCAAGAGATGGCGTTTTTATGCTGAGTGTGTCCACAGAGTGCCTGCTTTTTTGATACGCTACCTTTCGGTTAATCACACCAAACGATGTAATTTCTCCCCATGCACCGAGACTGACAAGTGTCATGTTCCGAACAACATCGTTGTCTAAAATAAGTCCATACCGTTTCCGATCTTCACTTACTAACGCCATTCCCTTCTGTATCGCATCGCGAGGCGAACTAATCTGTACAGGTATTCCATTTCTATAAACCTTTCCACTCCATCTACCCGAATATGCACCAAAGATAGTGTTTATCAATTCAGTTCTGCCTGCTCCCATCAGTCCTGCAATTCCGAGAATTTCTCCTCGTCGCACTTCAAAACTGATATTTTCAAGACGCGGTGGCTCTAAAGGATAAGTGCTTAAATCTTCAACCCGTAGTGCCACTTCCGTGTCTTTCGACGATGTCAAAAAATGTTCACGAGCCGGAAAAAACGTTGTCAACTCACGACCAACCATCTGCGAAATCAACATATCTTCGGTGCATTCACCAATTGATTGCGTTGCAACCGTTTTGCCATCGCGGAGCACAGTAACAAGGTCCGCAATCTGAAAAATCTCTTTGAGTTTGTGAGTAATATAAATACAGGCAACGCCTTTGTCTCGGAGCTGCGTCAGAATCTGATGGAGAATATCCACTTCACTTCTGGTCAACGCCGCTGTCGGTTCATCAAGCACAAGCAACCGCGCATTTCGGGATAATGCCTTCGCTATCTCAACAAGTTGCTGTTGCCCAATACCGAGTTTATAAACTTGCCCCTGTAGCGGAATTTCCAATCCAAACTGCGTCAACAGATGTCCTGCATCCTCATACAATCGTGCCTTGTCAATTACACCGAACCGACGCGGTTCCCTGCCAAGATAGATATTTTCTGCAACCGTCATCTCAGGGATCAACGCCAATTCCTGATGAATGATAGCGATGCCAACGTGTTCTGCATCACGCACGTTGCGAAAACGTTGTTCAACACCGTTGATGTGTAGGTCTCCTTCGTAAGTGCCGTGCGGATGCACTGCTCCCAGAACCTTAATCAACGTTGATTTACCTGCCCCATTCTCACCACAAAGCGCATGAATTTCTCCAGAATGCACCTCAAAATTCACATCATCTAACGCACGCACACCGGGAAAATCTTTTGTAATCGCTTGCATGCTGAGGAGTGGGACTGCCATTTTCGTTGCTACTCCGATACTGAGATTTTGTTATATTAACCTAAGTTGCCACCTTTGTAGCACAGTGAATCGAGGGGAATTCAAGTATTAAGAACATCATATTTCTTATACCGAACCCACGTTACTATAACACTTTTTGCGGAATTGTATTACTGATTTACGCATTTTTGGCGTTGAGTTATGCTAAACATGCTGATTCGGAGTCTGATTCATTTTTTTATTGCACAAATTTTGTATAATTGCTACAATATATATATGACGTTAAAAATTCACGAAGTGCGCGTGGGTGACGTCAGGGCTGCTTCCTAATTTATTTAGGTGCGCCGCAGGTGCAGCAACACCAAGCGACGCTTAGCACTGCCATAGACAGAGTATGACAGCGCTGGTTTCTATTGTAGCAGAAAGCCATGCTTTTTGTTAGTCTTAAGTGGAAACCAGCTCCCTATAGGGACGAATTACCTGAAAAATTCCTCTTTCATTGACAGATGTGTCTGTCAACCCGCCCTGTAGACTGTCAAGTATACACAATCCTGGTGTTATTTTGATACATCCTAAATTTCAAATACACCCATAAATTATTATATATCACAGCGAGTAGCAAGTTTACGCGTTTGCATAAGTTAACAGCAACTTGCTGCTGCAGACAAACAATGTTCAATTCTTCGATTTTGCTTGACTTATTTAATACTTGGCATATACTTCATATAAGTCAATTATATAGTAATAATATAAAATAATTGCTGAACATGATAAATTGTTCGGAATTACTTAGGTGACAATTAATTTTAGGTAATCGTTTTATATTTCATTCAGGAGAAGCTTAACATGACACGTTTGAAGGAATATTATACAATCTCTTACAAATTCGTGAACAAAATGTGGACACCAGCAAAATACCTCGTGTTAATTTGCATGGCACTGTTCTTAACTTATCAAGGTGTAAGTTACGGTCATAATGATAACCCACCGGATCACAATCACATCCCTATAGTTGTTAATGAGGATGGTGAACCAATTTTTGGTACTTATCAGGTGCTGGTCCCAGAAAACCGATCAAATTATTTAATAGGAAGTTTAAAAGCAATTGATGAGGATGAAGATGATACGTTAACTTATAGTCTGGATACTGAAAATATGTTTTATAGTTTCGCTCCTGGTCATAAGCAGCCTTATGGTCATTTATACACGATTAACTCTGAAACTGGTGAGGTACGTACCGGTAGTAGTGGATTAGATTTTGAAGAATTTGAATATACATACCACCCTACATATAAAATGCAAACAGTATTGGTCAAGGTTGAAGATGGCAACGGTGGCAGTCTTTTGTTCGGGTATTATGTCTTTATCGAGGACGTAAACGATAATGCGCCTCAGTTCTCAGAAGATAGCCAGACGCTGTCTATCAGTGAAAACGAACTGTCAGGTGTCACAGTTGGCACAGTGTCGGCAAGCGATGCTGACGTATTCGCGGGGAATCATACCTACAGTATTGAGACTGAGGACGTACCGTTTACCATTGAGAGCAGTAAGCGAAGCGGAACTATAAAAACCACTTCGGTGTTGGACTATGAAGCAACAAGTTCATATACGCTAACAGTCAAAGTTGATGACGGTTTCGGTACGGATACAATTGATGTTACTATCAACATCACGAATGACCCAAGCGATGATACGACTCCTAACAATCCACCGACGTTTACTGATGGGAGCAGCACGACACGTTCCATCGTAGAAAACATGCCGAGAGGCACAGATGTCGGATCCGCAATATCGGCAACAGATTCTGATGACAGCAACACTTTGACATATAGCCTTGATGTCACAGGAGATGTAAACTCGTTTAGTATTAATAGTAGCACCGGGCAGTTAAGTAGCAGGACTCAATTTGACTACGAAAATAAGAAATCTTATGAAGTAACCGTCATTGTTTCAGATGGGAGAGGGGGAACAGACTCAATTTCTGTTACTATTAACATCACAAACGACACAAGCGATGATCCTGTTCCTAACAGCCCTCCAGCCTTCAACGATGGTCCCAGCACGACGCGCTCCATTCAAGAGAACACAACGTCAGGCACAAATATCGGTTCTCCAGTGTCTGCAACGGATGCCGATAGCGGTGACACTTTGGAATACACACTCGGCGGGCCCGATGCTGGATCGTTTAGCATTGTGAGTACAACTGGTCAGCTACAGACAAGTGCTGCGTTAGACTACGAAACTAAAAATTCTTATGAAGTAACCGTCATTGTTTCAGATGGGAGAGGGGGAACAGACTCAATCTCTGTCACTATCAATATCACAAACGACACAAGCGATGATCCTGTTCCTAACAGCCCTCCAGCCTTCAACGATGGTCCCAGCACAACACGTTCCATTCAAGAGAATACAACATCAGGGACAAATATCGGTTCTGCGATATCGGCAACGGATAAAGATAGTGGTGATACTTTGGAATACACACTCAGCGGCACTGATGCGGGATCGTTCAGCATTGTGAGTACGACTGGGCAGTTACAGACAAGTGCTGCGTTGGACTATGAAACTAAAAACTCTTACGAAGTAACGGTCACTGTTTCGGATGGCAACGGGGGTTCAGACTCAATTACCGTCACGATTAGCGTTACAAACGACACAAGCGATGATCTTACAACTCGGGAACAAGTCATAGTTATTCCACCAACGGATCCAGTTTCAGAGCAACAAGTTTCTGAACCAGAGCAGGACGATGATGACACGAATCAAAATCCATCTCAGCAAGTTTCTGAACCAGAGCAGGACGATGATCTGCAACAACCAAAGCCTGAAATAGATACTGAGTCTGAACCAAATTATACTATAATTCCTTTTGATTATGAAAGGGAAGGTGTTGGTAAAGTCGTGTTTAGTGAGTTAATGTTAGCTCATCTCGGTAAATATCCTCAATGGATAGAACTCTATAATACTACGGATCAAGACATTGATATGAATGGCTGGAAAATTGTCGGTAGATATCTGGATGATTCAAATACAATAAACATATTAGAATCTCAGGTTATTTCAAAATCTTTTAAAATAAAAGGTAAAGAAACAGGTTTAATAGTAAGTTTTGCAACGCCAAATTCCAGGGACAGAATTTCCAACGGTTTAGCAGATAAAGCTTATGCTTTACAAACAACAGCAAAAAACTTCTGGAATTATGAAGGACTTGTATTAGAATTACAAGATGCTGAAGGTAATCCTATAGATCGTTTTGGTAATCTAAACGCAGAAAACGAAATCGTTTGGGAAATACCTATGGTTGTTCGGGAGAAAAGAATTTCTTTGATTAGAAGACTTAAATCTATTCGATCAAAAGAATATAATTTTACTTTCGGTATAAATGAATTCGGATGGTTTCCCGCTGAAAAAGTTGAACGTCTGATTGAAAATAGGATTCAATATTATTACGGCAGATATACTGATATAGGTGCTCCGGGTTATAGAACAGAGGATGGAGTGGCTTTACCTGTTAAACTATCTTCGTTTAGATCTCAACTCAACAGAAACGGACAAATAATTCTAAGTTGGGTTACAGAATCAGAATTAGATAATGCGGGCTTCAATATCCTACGAAGTCAATCTAAGCAAGGTCCGTTTGTAAGGGTTAACCCGAAACTCATCCAAGGTGCAGGCACCACAGGTCAACGCAATTCCTATACATGGACAGATACAACCGCTAAACCGGATGTCGCCTACTATTACCGTATAGAAGATGTCTCTTTTTCAGGATTCCGTAATCAGTTAGCTACAGTTCGCACCCGTGGACATGTATCTGCAAGTGAAAGATATATTACGCAATGGGGCAACCTGAAAAAGCGGAACTAAAATTCCGTACGGAAGGCACCGGAAATCCGTCAGTACATTCAAAACAATTCCATACCTGCAAACTAAGAGTTTGTGCTATGTCGAGAGTCGTTGTAGCACAAACTCTATGAAGATTAATTTTTTAATTCGGTAATTTCTTGTTAGGTATATTCTGAATATGTCAAACGCTCTTCAGTCCCGTAGGGACGCAATGTTTATAGCAGAGGTGTTATCTCTTCTCTTAGTCCTGTAGGGACGATATGTCCTTGCAGCACATGGCAACAAACATATCGTCCCTACGGGACTAAAGAGCGTGTCCGCAACGTTTTCTATAAACATATCGTCCCTACGGGACTAAGGAAAATACCGAATTTATTTTTTAATCTTCATTTAGTTTGTTCCCCTCTCGCAAACTAATTCATCCCGAAATCATATCCATTCAATTGTAGCGAAGTATTCTTGTAAGAGGGAAACCTTGTCCGCCCGATTTCTTCTGTAGGAGGGAACTCCGATTCCCGATTAACAGTCGCGATTCGGAGATCGCTCCTACTGGTTGCAGGTTTGTGTTTTGACAAAAACTTTACACACCCAGTAACCACACTTGACAAACAGCGTTATGAACGAGTATCATAGAATACACAAAACATACATAAAAATAAATTTTTATTTAACGAATGTAAATTTTTATTGACGTATAATGAAAAATGTGTTATGCTAAAATAACAACATTAAAATCAATGGAGAATAAATACTATGGCTGAAGAAAAAAAGAATGAAATCGCTCCTGTAGATGCTGAATATGAAGTTGTTGACCAAGTTGACGATCAAGCAATCGTTGAACTAATGACCGGACAGACGATTCAAGATTATGTCTACTCTTTCAAACAGGGCGGGCGCGTCGTTGAAGGATTGACGTTAGCAGGTATTAACGAAGCAGCGAACCGCAGAGGCGGCATTCAGGTAGAAGAAATGAAGTATGAAGAACTTGAGCATTCCTGGATTGCCACTGTCAAGGCAGTAGATACAATCACAGGTTCATCTCGTTGGGGAGCGTATGAACAACCGAAAATGAACGGGAGTCGTCCCGATCCGTTTGCATTTACTAAAGCAGTTCATAAAGCACAACGGAACGCAATCAAACAGTTGCTACCTGTCCCCGTAATTCGTGAAGTGTTAAACTTCTACCTACATCGTAAAGCCGGAGGCGGTGATCCAAAACAACAACCGCAGGCACAACAGTCTGGTGATAATATCACTAACGCACAAAAAGCCGCTTTCGCAATTGCGAATAAGTTATCGGAACCACTCGAAAAGGCAAGCATTAGTAAGGCAGACCTCTGGAACTATATCAAACGTAAATACAGCGTAGAATCCCGAAATGACATGTCCGAACAGCAGTGGACACAACTTGCCGCAGAACTCAAAGCTGCAGAAACCACATCGAAATTGCTTGACGAACTGTGTAACCGTATTAAGCAATTAACCGCGGCAAACGAAGATAGTGAAGTGCCTATCGTCAAAGAATCGGACGAGACTGAAACTTACAATGAACCAGAAACTGGCCAAACCGAATCTAAGGAACCCAATTTTTAGGAAATAGAAAATGTCTCTCAAAGCAGGATCCGCAACATCTAATATCACCCCACCACTCGGCACAGCAATTCCGGGAGGGTTTCGTCCAAGATACGCGCAAAATGTTGATGATGAACTATTCGCTAAAGCACTTGTCATTGAAAACGACTCAACACGTATAGCACTCGTCACATGTGACCTCATTGCAGTGACACAGAAGATGGTTGATGTTGCCAAGCAACGTATCGCTGACAGGTGCGATATACCTCCAGAACATGTGATGGTCAACGCTACACACACGCATACAGCGGTTGCAGTTGCTAACCTTCTTGGTGTTGACGAGGATACTGATTATACCGATTGGGTGCCCTTGAAAATCGCTGATGCTGTTCAACTCGCAGCCGGACGACTCGTTCCAGCACGAATTGGATTTGCAAGTGTTTCTGAAGATCGCATCACTTTCAATAGACGTTGGCACATGAAAGATGGCACCGTCCGCATGAACCCGGGTGTTGAACATCCCGACCTTGTAGAACCGACCGGTCCAATTGACCCTGAACTCACAATGATGTATGTTGAAACGGAAGACAGCATGTCAATCTCAGCAGTTGCTAACTTCTCGCTTCACTACATCGGCACGGACAACGGCAGTGCACTCTCTGCCGATTACTTTGGACACTTCGACCAACTCATGCAACGTTATTTAGGCGAGACATGTGTTTCACTCCTTTGGAATGCAGCATCAGGACAAATAAACAATATTGATTTCAGTGGACAGACAAAGTGGACAGCACGAGGACATAAACAAGCAGTGAAAATGGCAAATGTCCTTGCGGGACATTTCATCACTGAGATGCAGTTTATGGAGATGCATGATACCTTACAACTCAGTGGAAAACTTGATACGTTGACGTTTGCGCGAAAACAAATTACAAATGAGGATCTACAAGTCGCAGAAAAAGTTTTATCTGTAGAAACTGGGACTTATGATGGATATGAAACCGGACCCTTCAGTTGGGTAGTCGGACAACCGATACCGAAAAACCTTGTTGATATTTATGCACTTGAATGCCAACGTTTAGCGAAACTACCGGAACAAATGACCGCTCCTATTCAAGTGCTGCGTCTTGGTGAGGCTGCAATTGTCGCTCTCCCTGGGGAAGTCTTTGTTGAAACAGGATTGAACATCAAATCAAAATCCGATGCCAAGCCTCTTTTTCTTGTCAGCTTGGCAAACGGTTATATCGGCTATATCTGCACGGACGAAGCATTAACGCAGCAAGGTGGATACGAGACATGGGCAGCGATGTCGTCCCTTCCTGATGTTGGTACGGCACCGGCTATGGAAGCACTCGTTGCTTCGTTGTTAGATTAGACCAAATTTGTCACCATAGGGATCAATTTAGTGGTACTCTAACACGGTAGATGCGGTTTCTAACCGCATCGGTCAAAGTCTATTGTTAATTGCAAATTTACTATATTCTAAACCTACTTATTTTATTGTAGAATATAAAAAAGTTTACACGTCTTTTGTAGGAGCGATCTCCGAATCGCGACTAAACACAATGATAGTCGGGAATCGGAGTTCCCTCCCGCTGAATGCCAAAAGCGCATTCAGCGTTGATTCACAGTTCAAAAGTGTGCAAGTAATTCTAAAATCTACTATAACAAACCTCTCAAAGGAGTTTATTATGAAACGAATTCTCGTGGTTCTCACAGTGATGAGTATGCTGCTCAGTTTTGCACCGCATAGTGAGGCTAACCCTCCAGATGGATTAGTGCTGCATCTGAGTTTTGATAAAAACACCATTGATGGCAATACCGTCCAAGATATGTCGGAAGAAGGCAATGATGGAACGATAAACGGAGACGCAAAGACTGTCGCTGGAAAACACGGCGACGCGTTGGAATTGGATGGCACGGATGACTTTGTTGAAATACCACTGGTAGATTCAATTGCCTTCTCCACTGGCGATTCGCTCACAGTACAGGTGTGGGTGAAAACAGATGATCAGCCGCTACAGAACGATGGAATTGTCGGGAACTATCGTCCAAGCACTGTTCCGTTATGGTTGCTCTCTGTCAGCGGAGACAACGCAGCGACTCGTGGCAAAATGAGTTTTTCTGTTCGGGATCCGGAACGCACCAGTGCTGGGATAACGTCTCCGGACTTCCTGAACGATGGCGAATGGCATGTCCTCGCTGGCGTCCGAGACCAAAAAGCAAAAAAACTCCGATTCTACGTAGACGGTAAGTTGATTGATGAGGTCGATGACAACACAAAGGACATTAACAGCGGACAGTCAATTTGGGTTGGAGAGCATCTGAATCGTTTTTACAAGGGGCTAATTGATGAAGTGAAGGTCTGGAATCGTCCCTTAACTGCCGATGAACTTGAGCAGTCAGGAGAGCAACCGGCTCCTGTTCATGCCGCTGGAAAGTTGACGACAACATGGGGAACGATTAAGGCAAGGCTCCAATAAAACTACTTTATCTCTATCGTAGGGTGGGGTTCCTGTACCCCATAACTGTCAACTTAAGAAAAAAATGTTGGATTTTCTCTTGTTGGAGGGCTTTGTAAGCCCGATTTGTGAGTCTAAACCTATAAAATCGGGCTTACAAAGCCCTCCAACAATAGGATGTATCTTTAAATTGACACCTATGGGTGGGGTCCCTGTACCCCACCATGCCTCATCTATTACCATTTCTGAACGATCGATTTTCATTAACAGAAAACGCGTTTAATGTGAATGCCATACGTACATTCACCAAGCGCAATTCATTGTCTCTTTCTTGTAGGAGGGCTTTTAAGCCCGATTTTGATCGATAAAATCCACCAATAAGTACTCCAATCAACGACGTGTATCGTTAATTGCAAAATTTACCATAAATCAGCATCCCAATAGATATTCACGACTATTTAATGCGTCAACCAACGAATGTGTAGTCGGCGCATTTTCAAGTAACAGATCCCTCGTATAGTCTCCCGACTGCAAACGTTGTGCGATAGCCTTGAAGTCCACATATCCATCTCCAACTTCTGATAGCACCCCTGCCTCCGTTTTCTGCTTAAAATGCACCGACGTAATATCGTTCACCTTGACGTTGCCCCAGAATTCCTCTGGATGATTTATAGTCGTTCCGTCAGCAAGGTATGTATTCGTTTCATCATACGTGAGTTTTGCACCACCTGCAACAGCCAACTTCAAGGTTAACGTTGCTGATTGTCGGGCGTTCTCAACAGCAAAAACCATCGGATATTCCGGCAAAAGCGAACCGTACCGCTTTAGATTGGCAATCGCAGTGTTTTCATCAATTTTACCTTCGGTATCAAGATCAACAAGACGCAACCTTGCTCGTGACGGACATAACAGATATGCCAATTTCTTTGCAATTACAATCTTTTGTGTATCTTTCTCACTATCAATCGGTGCAGAAAGCCATGGGTGAGACATTGCGTAGCTGAGCGTCAATCCTTCTGCTTTTCGAGTAAAGTTGGTAACTTCTTTAAATAGGGCAGGATGTTTTGTTTTTTCCAGATCGGAACCATCATTTGTAGCAGCGCTATCCCACACAGCGTCACAGATAGTTTTAAATTCGGCATCCGTGTAATCAAGCATTGTTGTTTCAAGTGCTTTGAAAAGAGTTCCGAATTCGGAATTGCGAAGATAATCACCTTCGCGAACCTCCATATCTCTAAATCCGTTTGCACCGAATTCAACCATCAAATCATCAAAACGTGCTCCACTTTCCATCTCTTTCGCCCAGATATTGGTAACTATTCCAATTCTTTCAAACATTTTGACATCCTCGCGCCGTTAAGGTATGATATAGTAAAGCCTATTTTATTCATACACTGCGGTAGGTTCGGTTTCCTAACCGAACCGGTGTTTATGCAGTTTCAAGGAGATCTTATGACGCAAAATCCCAAATTCACCGATGAACTGAGGCAATATGCTGCACCAATTTGGGAAGCAGACCTAAAACATCCATTCGTTCGCGGCATGGCGGATGGAACGCTACCGACAGAAAAGTTCAAATTCTACCTAATCCAAGATTACCTGTTCCTATTGGACTATAGCCGCGTATTTGCTTATGGCACTATCAAGGCACACGATGAAGCGACAATGGCACTCTTTGCAAAACTGCTCAACGAAACGTTAAACACCGAAATGGATTTGCATCGCGGCTATTGCGAAAAATTCGGTATCTCTCCTGCTGAAATGGAGACTGCACCGGTAGCACCGACAACACACGCTTATACGCGCCACATACTTCACATTGCGCAAGTCGGCACATTGGCAGATGTCATTGCAGGTGTGCTCCCGTGTCAATGGGGTTACGCCGAGATCGGCACAACTCTCGCCGAACAGGGAGGTTCACCCGAACCGCTATATCAAGAATGGATAGATATGTACGCTTCCCCTGAATTCCTTGCTTTAGGTGAATGGCTGCGAAACTTGCTGAACGACATCACAACTGAAAGCAGTTCTGCCGAAAAAGAGCGGCTTCAGAAAAATTTCCTACTTAGTAGCCGTTATGAATATCTATTTTGGGAGATGGCATGGACAGAGCAGGCGTGGCAGATTTAATCCGATTTCTCAACTGGCAGCGCAAAATGAAACACGGTGCCTTGTCCCAACACGCTTTCCAGCCATATCCGTCCGTTGTGACACAGCAGAATATGTTTGGTAATTGCCAATCCTAAACCGGTGCCGCCCATTTTTCGCGCGCGTCCTTTATCAACACGATAAAACCGCTCGAAAACGCGAGGTTGAGATTCTAATGGGATACCGATACCTGTATCTTTTATATGGACAACAACTTCATCGGCAGCATTCGGGTCTGTTTCGACTATTTCTGCTGAAACGTCAATCACACCACCATCAGGCGTATATTTAATAGCATTGTCAATGAGGTTCACAAAAATCCGCATGAAAAATTGACTATCCACGTTCACTTGAGGCAAATCTTCAGGTATCTCCCACTCCAAGGTTACCCCCGATTCTTCCAATACCGGCTCAAACACATCCAGAATCTGTTCATGGAAAGCATTTAAATGACACAGCGAACGTTTCAACTCTACATCTCCCGATTCAAGCCGCGCCAATTCCAGTAAATCAGAAACCAAACGTGAAAGACGTGCAGAGTGATTTAGTATCTTAACAATAAATTCTTTACGTTTCTTGTTTTTCGTAGAGCCGTTGTTCAGTAGCGTTTCAGCGTATCCCTGAATTGTAGTCAAAGGTGTTCGCAGTTCATGTGAAACATTCGCTACAAAATCCGCGCGAATCCGCTCCAGTTGCCGCACATGGCTAACATCATGGATAACGATAACATACTCACTTTCAGTGGCTACAGGGACAATAGTTACCTCCGCTTCTGACTCTTTCAAATTACCGAGTCTGATTTCTGCAAAAGCAACAGCACCTGTCTGTTCTGCCTCCCTCAGTAATGCTTGTAGTTCAGGGATACGGTTAATTTCAATTAACGCTCTACCGAGATACATTTCTGGAAGATTCAACATAACAATCGCGGCTGGATTCGCGTAAGTAATCTCGGATGCTCCGTTTACCAGCAACACCCCCTCGCCCATGTTGTTCAAAATAGTTTCTAACCGCTTATTTTCTACAGAAATCTTGGCAATCTGCTCTTGTACCCTATCTCTCATGAGATTGAAGTTCCGTGAGAGTTGTCCCAACTCATTATCAGATTTAACCTCAACCTGTGAAGTATTTTCTCCCGCAGCAATAGATTGTGTGAGCTGCGTCAACCGCTTAATCGGTTTGACAATAACACCGGTGCTAAAAATCCCAAATAAAATTGCCAGAACCGATCCGACTATGGTCACATAGAGTAAAATCCGCTGCTGGTTACCAATTACAGTATTAATAGTTTCCTTCGGCAGTGCCACACGGCAAAAACCTATTGAGTTTTCATTTCTTTTCACTGGCAGCACGAGATAACTGTATTCTGTCTGTGTGGTATCGCTAAAGCGGTCTTCACTCCCAATGCCTTTTGCAATAGCCTCCTGCACCTCTGGACGGTCGAGATGGTTGTCCATTTGACGCAATGATTCCCCGTCTCTTTCCGTATCTCCCCAAACAATCCCATCCGCGCCTATGAACGTCAAACGAGTCTTGCCTGTCTCTCCAAGTCTATCAACAAGACCATCTATCATTCCGTAAGTAAAATTATTCTTTGCGGGGAGTTCCTCAATTAGGAATTCTCTCGTTAACTCCGCCTGAACTTCCAATTCGCTGTCAATACGACTGCTAAGTGCCCCTTCAAGTGTTGCTTCAAGGTAAAGGTACATGCCAAACAGCACCAAAAGCACGATGCCTATGTAGCTAAGTGTGAGTTGTGTCCGTATATTCATAAGTTTTAGTCCGCTGCTTTGTGTCGTTCTGATATAATCATAGCACATTTTTAAGTGGGTGTAAATAATTTGTCAATAGCCATACCACATAACTGGTAGGCGCGTTTTGTAAACGCGCTGTTTATGTTGTCTTTGGCCTGGTAGGCGCGTTTGAAAAACGTGCCTACCAGGGTGGTGTCTTTTTCAAAGGGATAAATGAGAATTATTGTATAGGCAACATTTAAAGCAGTTTTTCAAATATGAATAGGTTATTGCATCCGAACCCCCAACGTTCCAATTTTATTAGATTCCACTGATTGAAAATATCTGGAAGGCACTCTGGATTGAACCCGTAATGCTCATGTATTGAAAATCCTTCAACGATTCCAAGTACTTTTTGCAAGTCAAGGAGTTTCTCAACGCTTGGGTGTTGCACTGTGATAATGACTTTTCCGCTGGGCTTTAGATATTTCCAGCATGCATCTGCAACTGATGGGAGGGCATTCATCGGGATATGTTCAACAGTTGCCAACATCGTAATGACATCAAAGGTTTCATCTTTAGCGAAGTCGTGCGGAAAATATCCGGGAATAAGACGACATAACCCAAATTCCACAGTTCGTGTGAGATGTGAGTCAATACCTACAGCCGCCTGCAAATGCCCATTGAGATAACGTAAAAAGTTACCGTCTCCAGTTCCAACGTCCAAGAGACGGGACCCTATCGGAATGTACGGTTCGACTTTCATAAATCGCAGATATTCAAGGAAGGAATCCAGGGGTTTTCTTGGATACTGATCACCTTGTTGATACTTCCTGTTTTTGAGAAATCGGGTAATAGAGTTTGCCATCTATTCTTTGGCTTGTTCGCTTGGCTCTATAGCAAGATATTTGTCATAGGTTTTTATATCAGGTGGATAGTGAATTTTCCATACTTTAAGAGGGGCGGTGTCTTCACCATTTGTAGGATATATTGGGACAAAGATGTCGGAGAAGTCCCCGAGGAAGTAAAGACGGACAGCAAGACTTTGCCAACCGAGATTAGAAATATGGTAGGCTTTTTCAAGATCACCCTTTTCATCGTAATAAAGGATAACATTTCCATGTGGATTGTCGTCAATTGAGATTTTGTAGATATGGCGTTTAGTACCTTTGAACGCCACATAAGGGAGTTGTGCGATCCCTCCTTCTTTCAGACGTGCCGTTATGAAATCAGGTGGTGACGTTATATCAGGCTCTTCAATGTACAGAAAAGGCGTCTGTTCTATTTTTGAGAGGCGTTTGTATCCAAGCTGAACAAGGTGGGTGAAACCGAATCTTTTATCTCCCTTTTCATCGCTGCCGATACCTGAATTCAATAGCGCAGTTATGAACGTGACAAAGTTCTTGACTATAGACGCGACCCAACGCTTTGGAAACCCAGGTGTCTTGTGAATCCTTCACGCCTATTGTGTCTCGTGTTCAGTTGCAGTTAAGACTTTTTTTATTATCGGATTGCGTTCAAGTAGATCTTTATTTGCTTTTATTATACGTTCCAGCCGATCTGCACAGCATTTGCAGTTTTTCTTCTTTGCAGTAGGTATTGTGATAGCATGTGTTTGCTTTGACGTGTGCATCGGAAGCGTATTCGTTGCGTATCCAATAAAACAAACGAGAATACCAACGATGGCAAGGATGCCAACGCTATATACGAAAAAGTTGTCTTTCATAAAAGTGACTCTCCATTTTCTCAAAACTTCGGTACAAATCCATGGTCACGAAGCATCTCTAAATGCCTTTTCGCGCCTGCTTCTGAAGCAAAGTTCTGTATCTGTTGTTTAAAAAGTTCAAGGACTTCATCTATTGTTTCCTCTGAATATCCTTTTGATTGCCCATTTACCCTTAATGATTCAAAAAAATTAGGTGGCATTTCTTCAAGTACTTTACCACTTCGGATATTTTCAAAATATGCTTGCTGTTCTTCAGCAGAAAGAGAGTTTAAATGATTTGCAATTTCTTTATTTCGTATTTCTGACTGCTTCTTGACTTCATCTATCCCAGCTTTAATTTCATTTAACTTGTTATCGATAGTCTCCAAATACTTTCTTTTCTTATCCATTTCCTCGGCACTTAAGTCTTTATGATTATGACCATTAGAATCATCCGGATGATGTGTGTGCTGATTTAATACTTCTGACACAGAGTCTGGTAATGTGTTTACTGACCCCTCACTTTCTACAAGTGTATCAGTAGTGTCATCATCATCTTCTTCTTGAGATATTTTCTGCCCTTGAGATGTTTCTACAGACGCTGCGTCTGACGTGTTTTCCATTGTTGTTTGGGATTCGGTGTTGTAACGCATAACCGGTTCCGCTATGAGTTTAGGACGTACAATGGCGGAATACCATATTGCCCATCCTAATATTCCTATAACACACGAGATGCCTGAAGCAAGAAAGATTTTTTTCCAAGTGAACATATTTATCACCTCTTTGGTTTTGAGACAAACACCGCATTTCCAGCAAAAAATCGGTATTTGTCTCATGAAGTTAACGTTTCACAGAATGAGTAAACAATTAAGAGTCGCAGCCTCCAGTATCACAACCTCCGCCATTGTGTTCTGCTTCGCAAGCATCAATGGCGGCTCTAAGCTCCCTACCACGTTCCCAAAGGTAATTTACGACATCATTAGCAGCATCAATCATCCATTGTGGGGCTCCTATATCTATCAGGTAATCCCTTGCGTCTATCGCCCATGATAATGCTTTCATAACTAGATTTAATAACACTTCAAGCCAACCACAATGCCACGCCAACGCTGGCATAACAGTTAGAAACATCATAGCACAAATGAGAATTAAACTCGTCACAACTAAGAATATAGAGTTGTTTCTCGGCAATGTAATTGTATTCGTCATTTTCATTTTCTTCCTTTCCAACTTCTGTCCAAGAAGTTAGTGTTAGTAGAAGGAGAAAATGCGATTTGCAAATACTATCCGAATCGGGCTTGTTTCCACTTTGCACTCAAACAGATAGCATCATTATAAATTGTACCATTTCTCCTATAATTTATCAAATAAAATAAATCAATCATTCTCCCGCTTAACTTTTGTAGTAGTGTTTTGCGTTGCGGTCCTCTTCCACCGCTTTACTACAGCGTATCTCATAAATAGCAAATAGTATCAAATTGTCTTTTAATCATGGCTTATTTCTGTTAGACTATATTTAATAATATATAATAGTTACAATACCTTCGCCAATTATCTGAGTTTGAGTTGAATGAGTATGTAATGAATAGCACCCATAAGTGTCAACTTAGCGATCCTCCAGGGGCGGTAGGTTCGGTTTCCTAACCGAACCGGGTTTGTTCCAGTCCATATTCTCAGGTGCTCGTTAAGCAATCTTGCTTGGCATCCTGATGTTGAAGGATTTCATGAATAAAAATAGCTTCAGGTTTTTGCGGAAGTATTCTTAAATCATCTAAAGATTCAACATACGCCAGACTGCCTTGAAGTCTAAGACGCTAAACTTAGCGTGTTCTAAGCAGAATGCGGGTAAGATTAACACTCTAATCTATCTGACATTTATTAATTTCATCACATCGTTCATAACGGTTTAGTTGACTTATGAAAAACCTGCCATTTTGGCGAAGGTATTGAGTTAGGAGATGATTTGAATGGAACTGAGTGATAAAGAGTGGAAAATCATTGAACCCCTATTGCCCGAACTCCCTAAAGCCGTGCGCGGGAGACCTTGGCGTGATAATAGAGAAGTCTTAGATGGGATACTGTGGGTGTTGCGGACTGGCGCACCTTGGCGTGATTTACCGAAAAAGTATCCATCTTATCAAACGTGTCATCGTCGTTTTCAACAATGGTCTTCGGATGGCACACTTGAAAAGGTGGTCACAACGATCACAGAAAAACTTGAGAAACGCCGTCACCTGAATATGAGTGAATGCAGCATTGATGCGAAGTTCGTTGCAGCAAAAAAAGGGGTCTGTGTGTAGGAAAGACGAAGTGTGGCAAAGGGACAAAACTGGTAGCGATTACAGATAAGCGTGGCAGACCTGTGAGTGTTTTGATTGCGAGTGCCTCCTGCCATGAAGTCCGTTTGGTTGAACCGGCATTGGACGCGTGTTGGACTTCAGAACCTCCAGCAGTGTTGATAGGAGACAAAGCCTATGACTCGGATCCTTTAGATGCGTCTTTGCGGTGTCGTGGCACTGAAATGATAGCACCCCATAAAAAGAATCGGAAGCGTCCTGCTACACAGGATGGTCGTCGTCTACGCCGGTATAAACGCCGTTTCAAAGTGGAGCGTTTTTTCAGTTGGTGTGAAGACTTTCGGCGTTTGGTAGTGCGTTGGGAATATCATGCTGAAAACTATTTAGGGTTTGTGCTTCTGGCATGTCTACGGATGTTAATGAGGTATTTATGAGATACGCTGTACACGTTTTACACACACTTCAACATCAGTCGGGGAGATACCTAATTTTACTAATAGACACTATACCAAAGTATTAAAACAAAGTCAAACAAAAATCAAATTTAGTCCCATGGGTTTAAAAGTAATTTCATAGATAGCAACTTAAACTATAGATCCATAATAATACAATTTCTCCCGTAATTTGTCAAATAAAAAATTAATAATGGTATTTGCCTTTCCCATAGCCTTGTGCTATAATAGATTTTAGCATTTACCTTACTGTTTTAAAGGGGACAGTATGGCACATCGTGATTCAAAAAACGAAGAGATACTGCCTAACATTGAAAAAATTCTCATCATCCGCGCGGATGGTATTGGCGATTTGCTGAACTCAACACCTGCGATAGCATTGTTGCGGCAGAACTACTCATCGGCAGAAATCACGGTATTGGCAAGACCTCTCAATGCGCCTATGCTACTCGGAAATCCTGATGTTGACAGGGTGCTCGTGTTTGACAAGCAGGGGGAACATCGTCATTTATCGGAGCAATTCCAATTCTATGGCGCCCTGCGTCGTGAAAAGTTTCACCTCGTTGTTGCGATGCAGACCGCTACGTGGCCCAATCTCGTCGCTTTTCTCTCCGGTGCACCCTTCCGCTTAGGTCGCTATCAGAAAAGGTTTAAGTCTACACTCACACATGCATGGCGCGGCAGGTATCAAAAAGGCGAAACTCACGAAGTTGATAGAAACTTAGAATTAGTACGGTTGATTTGTCAAGGTGAAAGCAAACGACAACTTGTTTTCAACCTGTTGCCTGATGAGATTACAAATGCTAAAACACTCCTTGCGTCTTTCGGTGTTGAGGATGACACTTTTCTAATTGGTATTCATCCTGGCGGCAGTTCTTATGATAAACGTTGGCCCGAAAAGCAGTATGCTGAACTTGCTAACAGACTCGTTGACCATTACAATGCTACAATACTCCTTTTACGCGGTCCTGATGAGGCAGAACTGACGCACAACATTCAGGAAGCGATGCAGTCCGATGCTATCGCTTACGCGCCAAAAACAATCAGGGAATTAGGCGCACTACTTTCCCGCTGCAACTTGGTTGTATGTAACGATTCCGGTCCAATGCATCTTGCCGCAGCACTTGACGTACCAACGGTAGCAATTTTCGGTCCCACTGATCATGTTGCGTGGCGTCCGATGAGTGAAAACGCATCTGTCGTGCGGCGCGATATGCCGTGCTGGCCCTGTAGCGCACACAAATGTAAAATCGGGTGGGAATGCACCAAAAGACTTCCCATAGAGATGGTCTGGGAAGCCATAACAGCTGGTAGGCGCGCTGGCACCTTCACTCGGTAGGCATCAATTTAGTGTAAGATTTTCTTGTAGGAGGGCTTTCTAAGTCCGGTGAATGACTAAAGACAAATGCGCCAAATCAACGGTATGAATGCCATTTAGGCATTCCCCGTATGGCATTCGCCATGATTCATACCGTTGATTTCTTGATTTGGCGCATTCAGCGTTAATTTGGATTTTTACATCTTTAGTCCCGTAGGGACGATATGTTTATAGTAACGGAGAGAAACAAAAAAGTCTTGAGCTCCGTAGGAGCGACATATTTTGATGGATAATCGGGTTCGACAACATTCCGCCTCTACGAGGCTCAAGAGCGTGTTCTACCTTGTTTCTATAAACATTCCGCCTCTACGAGGCTATACAAATCCTTAATTGCTGGATTTTCTCTTGTGGTAGTTCCTTGTAAGCCCGATTTTTACATCTTGAGTTCCGTAGGAACGCTATGTTTATAGAAAACGCGGTAATTAACATCTTGAGCTCCGTAGGAGCGACATATAGATTCTATAAACATTCCGCCTCTACGAGGCTATACAAATTCTAAAATTGACGCTTATGGTACGGTTTTCAACCGCACCTACAAGAATGGTACGGGATGCAAAAAATGAAAATTGCCATAGCAGCTTGGGGAACAATAGGAGACGTTTACCCTGTTTTAGCGCTCGCTGAACGTTTACTCAAAAGAGAACATCAGGTGCGTGTCTGTGCACCATCCATCTATAAAGACAAGATTCTCAATATCGGCGCAGACTTCTATGAAGTAGGAGTTGCCTTTGATTTAGCAGAATTTCATCAAACAATGGATACTGTCATTGCGATGCGCGACCCTATGGCGCCATTGCTACTCATCGCGAAGGAGGGAATTCTACGTCTTGGCGAAAAGTGGTATACCGATTGCCTCGCAGCGATGAAAGGATATGATTTAGTTATATGTCATTCCATAGACATCCCCGCACAAGAGGCAGCAATCAGAAACGGTTTACCGTGGATAACTGTGACGTATTGCCCAGGCTTCATAAAAACACCTGATAACGCGCCGTATCCATTTCCGAATTGGGGACGTACGTTTAATTCCATCGTGTGGAACTTAGTAAGACTCAGACTTAGATATGCCATTGATCCTCTTTTTAATCAATTTATCACATCTGTCGGTGGAAAACCGAGAGCAACGGTGGCATTAGATGAAATGTATTCGCCACATCTGAACCTCATCGCGGCATCTCCTACGCTCTGTCCGTCAGCCAATTTTCCCCTTAACCACAAGTTTATAGGTGTGTGGCATCTCGCGCAGCCAGACTACGTGCCGCCATCTGAACTCACAGATTTTTTAGCAGACGGACCGCCACCTATCGTTATTACATTTGGGTCAATGGGTGGAAGCAAAGGTCGCGAAACAACGGAAATTTTAATTGATGCCGTCAAAATGACAAAACAACGTGCTATAATTCAAGCAGGTTGGGGACTTTTAGACACTCAGGATGCTGGAGAGGACATTTTTTGCACGGAGTATGTACCACATCAATGGTTATTTCCAAAGACGAGTTGTGTTGTGCATCACGGTGGGGCAGGGACTACTGCTTCGGTATGTCGCGCAAAAGTCCCATCAATCGTAGTCCCACACATCGCCGATCAATTCTATTGGGGAAAACGCCTCTTTAACTTGGGTGTCGCTCCAAAAAGTCTACATCGGCGTAATCTCACCGCTACACGTTTAGCAAAACGAATTGAACAGGTTTTTGCCACACCTTCTATGACAGAAAAAGCAAAAACCTTAGGCGTAAAAATAGAATCTGAAGATGGTTTGACCACTGCGGTTGATCTGATTGAATCCTTTCCCCTTGTCTGAAAAATGAAAAAAATCCTCGTTTTCAGTTTCAGTTTCATAGGCGATGCAGTGCTGTCTGCCGCCGTTATAAAACCGCTACGAGCTCACTTTCCAAATGTCCATATCACCTTTCTCGTCGGACCCAGCGCGTTTGACCTTCTTGCTAACGACCCGCAACTTGATGCTACCCATGTTTACGATAATCAAGGCGAACACGCTGGTCTAAAAGGCAGAATAAAACTCATAAGGACGTTACGTCGTGAAAAATTCGATATAGTTGTAAATCTGCGGGATAGTTTCACTGCACGGTGTATCGGTGCGGAACATTGGGGATTAGTGCGCGGGGATCGGGAGCGGCATGCTGTCACCCGATATCTGGAAGTTCTCAGCAGACATGGGATTGATACAACGGATGCACAGCCTCACTTGCAGTTGACTGAAACAGAACAAGCAACAGCGCAACGTTTTCTGACTGAAGTAGGTGTTACGTCAGAAAGGTTATTAATTGGTATTCATCCGGGAGGAAATTGGGAATACAAACTGTGGAATGCGGAGAAATACGCGCAACTCGCGACTACTTTATCAAAAGAAAAAAACGCTACTATTTTACTATTTGCCGGTCCAAACGAACGCAAACTACAATCGCAAGTTGCGGATATGATGGATACACCACCGATCCTTGTTGAGACGGAAAATTTGCGTGAAGTTGCTGTGTTGATTGCTACATGTAATGTCTATGTCGGTAACGACACAGGTCCGATGCATATCGCTGCTGCCGTAGGAACACCTGTGGTCGCGCTTTTCGGTTCAACGAATCATGTTCGGAGCGGTCCCTACGGTGAAAAGCATACAGTTGTACAGAGTGGAATGGATTTGGGGTGTAACCCGTGCCATCCGGGTCGGCATCCTGGCGGATGTGGTGCTGGAAGTTGCGCTGTGATTGATGGGATTACGGTGGAACAAGTGTTAGAGGCAGTGGGGCATCTTTCGGACGGTGCGATTGTTCCATAAACTGCACTACGATTACGCGCCATTGCATCCACAGGCTATTTAGCACAACATTAAAAAGCATTCGCAACAATCACTAAATCCTGAATGTTCACAACACCATCGCCATTCAGATCGGGTTCCACTCCACCAAGCGCATTCGCGACTATCACTAAGTCTTGGATATTCACAACACCATCGCCGTTGACATCTGCATTTACATCAGTTTTCAGGAACATCTCACCGTCTAAATCGGGGACGATGTGTTTGAAACTTGTGATACCGCTTGCGACGCCAGTGGTTTGTATTGGGAGGCTAATTTCTTGTGCTTTGCCGCTTCGATTGTAAACTGTCCACCCGTTGGTATACTCCCGGATGAATACACCATCACGGCTGTCGTAAAGCTGCCCTTTAGTTTCATTGCCGCCGACAGGATGACCGAGATCGGCATCCCAGAAATCATACCAGATGTGTTCATGGCCCTCACCGCCATAAAACCCTTGCCCTGTATTGTAAAGCACATATCCATCAGAGTGCGTTAGACCTAATGTTGTAATGGCACGCATCCCTCGTTGATTCGCTGGACTGTCTGGTGGTTGAGTGCCATTACCCCATCCCTCCAAACAATTGATCCGCGGCGACCTGAGATTTTCTTCTGTCCATAGTAAAGTATCTTCAAATTGATTCAGTTCTTGATGCGAGTATTCTTCATATCCTTCAGTGGTATCTAAACCTGTCTCCATGAAAGTGCCGTTGACATATTCTGCGTAGGCAGTTGGTTTTGATCGATTAGCGTTGACAAGTATTAGAAAATCCTCGCGAACCCGGTCCCGAACACCACGCAAGATACGGGTTGTTGCAGCAATAATTTTTTCATCGGTGTGAGGGTAGTGATGGCGTCCGACAAAACTTGTGGCATTTTCATTAAATCCATCGATCATAATACCATCAAAAAGTCCACATCCGGCAATAGCCACAATCCGCTCAATGAGTAAATCCTGCAACCTTAAATTCATAAGGTTCATCATGATCTCACCCGCTTGGTTGTAAACATTCTGACCTTTGTTATCTCTAAGCCAAAAATCGGAGTTCGGCGGAAATTCGGATAACGAAGAGTGGTTATGAATACGGATTTCTACAAGGAAAACCATGTTAGGATTTAGAGCGAGATACCTGTCACGTATCGCTTGGGCTTTTTCTAAATTACCCCCAATTAGAGTAGACGCTCCTTCGGTAATACCAAGGGTTACTTGCCACCGAAGCATGAAAGTTGGGCTGAAAAAGAGATCGTGATAAGCAGTTGCTTCATCTTCCGCTACCCCTTCAATTATAAACCGGTCCCACGCTATGAACACAGATGGAAACGAGCGTGTCAAGATACGTTCTTCAACAGGAAGAGACGGTATCTTACAAAGCATGTCATACTCAAATATGGTCAGATTCAAATGCTGCAATGCACTGAAATCCCAGATAGGATTATTCACAATCTTCAATACTTCCAACTGACTAAGATTTGCTAAAGGACTGACATTTGTGATAAGATTACCGCCAAGGATTAGCGTTTTTAGATTTTTCAATCCAGCAAGCGGAGCTACATCCGAGATTTGACAACCCCACAAATCTAACTCTTCTAACTGCAAAAGGTTTGAAAGCGGACGGAGATCGCTTATCGGATTGCCAGCACCATTAAAGTAGCCGAGTTTTATTAGATTAGCCAATGGCAATATATCAGAGACCTGATTGCCAAATAGACTCAGTCCACGCAATTTTGTTAAATTGCGCAGCGGACTTATATCTTCTATGAGATTGGTTCCAAAATTGAGGGACTCCAGATTTTGTGCGAATTCTAAGCCTTGTATTGAGCGAATCTCTTTGTGTTGTGCCTCAAGATGTATCAGTCGTTTAATATTATCTTTGGTCAACAGCATTTCACCAGGCAACCCGAGTTTTTCTCGAACAGCCGCGCGCAGGTTCGCATCCGGTATCCATTCCTCGACATCTTCTGCGTGTACCAGCATGCTGACAACGAACAAAAGCAGCAACTGAATCCATAACGATTTACGACATATTTCTCTTATTGCCATAGGTGATTTCCTTATCTCATAAATTAATCATGATTACTATTTCTTCCATTGCAACCGCAAACTATTTAGCACAACAGACACACTACTAAATGCCATCGCAAATGCCGCAAGCATCGGATGCAACTCACGTAACATCAATGGCAAAAACGCAAGCGGAAACAACACACCTGCAGCAACAGGAATTAACAACACATTGTAAAAAAATGCCCAAAACAGATTCTGTTTAATCGTGCGGAGCGTTGTACGACTTAGTCGGATAGCATCGGGAATAGCTTGTAAGTCGCCATGCATCAACGTCAAATCGGCTGTTTCCATAGCAATATCTGTCCCCGTGCCGAGTGCCATGCCGACATCTGCTTGCGCTAACGCAGGCGCATCGTTAATACCGTCCCCTACCATAGCCACAAAACCATCTGTCTCTTCTTGTGCCTCTTTGACAGCAAAGGCTTTGTCTTCAGGCAGAAGTTCCGCCATCACGTTGGTAATCCCAACATGCTTTGCAATAGCAGCGGCAGTCCCACGGTTATCCCCGGTCATCATTGTCACTTCGCATCCGAGTTGTCGGAGTTCAGCGACAGCAGATTTTGCTTCTGACTTCACCGTATCTGCAACAGCAAGGAGTCCTCTTACCTGTAAATCAATTGCCACCCACAACACCGTTTTAGCATCTGCTTGTAACTGTGCCGCTTCTGCTTCTAAATGCTGAGTCGGAATTTGATGTTGTTGCATTAGAGACAAATTTCCTATAATTACGTTATGCTCTTCAAGTTGTGCGATAATACCATTGCCAGCAACAGCGGTAAATTCTGTAGGAACAGTGGTGTCAATTCCGTTTTCGGTGGCAGCAAGCACGATTGCTTTTCCGATAGGGTGTTCACTGCCGCGCTCAGCGGAGGCAGCTATCTGAAGTAATCGATTCTCGTCTCCATCGTTTGCAATAATATCTGTAAGGGTGAGTTTTCCCTGTGTCAAAGTGCCAGTTTTATCAAGAACAATTCGCGATAATGCGCCTACATGTTCTAATGCTTCGCTGTTCCGAAAAAGGATGCCGCGATGCGCACCAATCCCTGTGCTGACCATAATCGCAGTCGGCGTAGCAAGCCCTAACGCACATGGACACGCAATAACCAGCACCGCTACCAATCGGAGCATCGCAGGTGTAAATCCTTCTCCGACAAGAAACCACCACACAAGAAACGTCACAACAGCCACACATAACACAACAGGTACAAACACACTTGCGACTGCATCCGCAGTACGTTGAATAGGTGCTTTACTCTGTTGTGTCGCTTGCACTAACTGAACAAGCCGAGCAAGTGAGGTTTCTGAACCGACACGCGTTGCCGCAATCGTGAGCATGCCGCTTTGATTTATTGTTGCACTCGCAACGGTATCCCCTACTGACTTGTCTACTGGCATGCTTTCACCGGTGAATAGACTTTCGTCAATGGCACTTGAACCTTCACGCACAACACCGTCAACGGGCATGCTTTCACCAGGACGAACAATAAGTAGGTCACCAACGGCTACCTGTTCAATCGGAATGTGATTTTCTTCACCATCCTTGAGGACACACGCTGTTTTGGGAGAGAGTCGCATCAGTTTTTTGAGGGCAGCACTTGTCTGTCCTTTCGCACGCGCTTCCAGAAACTTGCCAAGCTTTATCAATGTAATGATAACAGCCGCTGTCTCAAAATAGACATGGTTTCCAAGCCCTTGGATATTTAGCGATAAGGTAGTCATCACAACCACACTATAGAGAAACGCAACAGATGAACCCATCGCGACGAGAACATCCATATTGGCAGAACGATTGCGTAACGCTTTGACGCTACCGACATAGTAATCCCAAGCGACATAAATCTGCACCGGCAGTGCCAAAACAAACATTAGCCAGTTGATCCACGCATCATCTGTCCAACTTCCTATCAATCCCATATCTCTGCCCATGCTGAGTAGGAATAGTGGGAGCGTGAAAAGGATACCTACGCTGAATTGTAATTTTTGTTTTCGGAGTTCTTCGGCACGTGCGGCTGCTTCAGAATCCGCATCAACAACGTCAAATCCAAGGGATCGGATTTTGTCAACGATTGCTACCTCGTTGAGCGCAGACGGATTGAAAGTGATCGCCGCCTGTTCCGTGGCGATGCTCACATTTGCTGTAAAAATACCCGCCATCTCTTCAAGATTTCGGGTGATAGTAGCAGCACAATTCTCACAATGCATGCCAGTGATGGGAAGGGTAATCTGCTGTTCCATTGTATTTCACACAAGGTTCATTTTACGCCAGATGAATAGGTTCGCCAGTTGCCAAAGATTGATTCGCTGCGATGGACAATATAGCAGTTTTAGCAGCATCAGAATACGGGGAGCGAATTGCGTTACCATCTCCTGTACGAACTGCCTCAATAAAAGTGCTATCCATGTCAATCGTGCAGTTATTTTCGGGTTTCCATGTTTCTGTTCCTTCAGATGTAGAAAGCACAAGTGCTCGACGTAAGTGGTATTCCAATGAACCGTCCTCACAGAAAATGTCTAAACCGGAACGTCGTAGTCCGTTTGTTGTAAAGCAAGCAGAGAACATAATGCCAAACACACCACTCTCAAATTGCAAAGAAACTGCAGATGCTTCTTCAATATCGTAATCGGTATCGAGAATGAGGTCATATCTCGCGACGGCATAGACGGTTTTCACTTCACCAAACAGGTAGCGCGCCATATCAAATTCGTGTGTCGTCTGCTCCATGAGTTGACCGCCAGATTTTGCTTTTTCTCGCCACCATCCACCGGGCATACCACCCATCCAGTAGCCCATAAAAAATCCGACACGTCGTGAGGCGAGAAGTTCCTGCGCTTTGTCAATAATATCAAGGTAACGCTCCTGATAGCCACAAGCGGTAATGATACCTTTATCCTCAATTTCGGCAGCGATTTCCTTTGCTTCATCAGCATCCATGTGGACAGGTTTTTCCACGAACATCGGCAATCCTGCAGCGACAACAGCCTTCTCTGGCGCACCGTGTGCAAAAGGCGGAATTGAGATATAAACAGCATCCAATTCCTCTTTTGCAAGCATATCGTTGTAATCCGCATAAGCTTTGCCACCGTACTGTTCAACGGCACGTTCCGCTTTTTCAATCACAATATCACAGAAGGCGACGAATTTGTTGCCACCTATTTGGGTTAATTCTCGCAGGTGACGGTTCATATTGCCACCTGTGCCGATAAAACCTAATCTAACGTCTGACATAAACTCTCCTATATGAAAAAGTTAAATTTTATTGTAAATCTAAAATATGTGACTACCCTGGTAGGTGTGGTTTCTAACCGCACCGTCTATGCCCGATCACTTACATTTGTGTCTGCTCTTTCTTGTGGGGGGCTTTGTAAGCCCGCTGAATGCCATACGCGCATTTGGCGTTGATTTGGATTTTTACATCTTGAGTTCCGTAGGAACGATATGTTTATAGAAAACGTGGTAATTAATTTCTTGAGCTCCGTAGGAGCGATATTATGTGTATTACATTGAAAACCATGTCTATGACGTATCAATGATTATAGCTTTACCATAATTTGTTACTACCATTCAAATACTGTACCAAGCAATCGCATCGGTTCATCACGAAGCCAACGGTATATCTGCGATGCTTCGCTGACGTTTACCCGATGTCTAATAAGCGGCGCAATTTTAATGGAACCTTGCCTGAGAAAACGACATAGGTTTTCCAGATCATCCTTTGTAAAATGGCTACAGTGCAGAATGCTAATCTCCTTGAATTGCCCAACGTTGAAAGTATAGTTAACATCAAAACGCCCAGCGACTAAGAGCAATCGCCCGCGGGTATTACAAGCTTGGATCATCAGTGTAACCATATCTGGAACACCTGCGAAATCCATCACAGCATCATAACTACCATCTGCAATTTGCGCCTTCCACCCATCGCCACTCGTGTTGAATACATTTTCAGCGATACCGAGTTGACGTGCCTGTTCCAATCGGGATTCATCAATGTCACACACGGTAACGCGTGCGCCCATCGCGTAAGCAATCTGCGCGGCAAACATGCCGATACATCCTTGTCCAACAATAAGCACCCTTTCTCCGATGCGCGGATCAACTCGGCGGCAACAGTGCATCGCTACACCTGATATACCGAAAAGCGCAGCTTCAGCAGGATCAACATCATCTGGCAATTTCAGCAGTAATCCGTTTTCCTGAATAGTAAACCGTTCAACATGGTCTACGCTGGCGTAAATAAGGTCACCTATTTGAAGTTGTGTCACGTCAGGTCCCGTTTCAATGACTCGCCCAACGTTCTGATAGCCGCCTCCACACGGTAAACTTTCATCAGATGGCGCATAGTTCCCACCAATAAGTTGGTTGCGTTCAGTCCCGTTGGTCAATCCGGTAAAGACTGCCTCACACATTACCTCATTTCGCACTGGTGGGGCAGGCTCTTTCCAATCGGGAACGACGGTCTTTTCGCGCCGTTTATCAGGTAATAATTTGATGACAAGTGCTCTCACTATTGTAAGGACTCCTATTGAGATGTGTTAAATAAAAAAAGATGTGTGCTTACTTATTAACTTACCCTATTCCTGATAAAATGTCAAGTGGTTCTGAAATGCCGGGCACCGATCACCTAACCCAGGTAGGTGCGGTTTCCTAACCGCACCGATGCTCTGAAATTCTGAACTTGACATCCTTCCCATATTTTGATATGATATATTCCAATCAGACCGTAGAATCCCACTAACCAACGAAAACACTATTATGATAATAAAAAATAACTTTGAAGATTTACTAAATTCACTGGATTTTGAAAAAGATGGCAACGCCTATCAAAAGTCAATTGGTGAGGCAACCTTAAAGGTTGACTTTGATAAAAAAGAAATTATTTATCCTGAAGGGTTAGAAGTCCACGAACACCAAACATGCAACTTCTTACAGAATGAGAACTTTGTAGTCTTTGAGTGTGTGCATCGACTAATGGAAAAAGGTTACAAACCTGAACATTTAGAGCTTGAAAAACCATATAGGATTGGACACAGTGCAAGTGGTGGACGGTTTGATATATTAGTGAAAGACCATCAAGAGAATCCATTGCTGATTATTGAATGTAAAACAGCAGGCGAGCAATTTGAAGATGCATGGGACGGAACACGGGAAGATGGAGGACAGTTATTCAGTTATGTTCACCAAGAAGCCGATACCAAATACCTATGTTTATACGCTTCCAGTTTTATTAACAATGAGTTAGATTTTAAATATAAACTGATCCCGCATCTTGACAATCCGCAGATTTTGGCAGAAGATACAAATCTGATGTCCTTTGATAAGGCAAGCAAAGCCGAACAACGCTTCGCTGTTTGGCGTGATACATACAAATTTGAATCTACAGATGTTGGTATTTTTGAAAAAAGTATTCAACCCTACTATATAGGCAGAAGTGTATATACACTTGCTGAACACACAAAAGCCATTGGTGCAATTGACAAAGAAAGCAGATACGATGACTTTCGAACTATTCTAAGAAAGCACAACATTGCACGGCGCGAAAACGCATTTGAGGTCTTGGTTAATCTATTTCTTTCCAAACTTGTTGACGAAGAAGAAAACAAAGATAACCTTAACTTTTATTGGAATGGTCCTCTCTACGATGACAATTTTGATTTTGTGGATAGGCTTCAAAGACTATATCGTAGGGGAATGCGTAAGTATTTAAACGAAGAAATTAGCTACATCAGTCGTGAACAAATTGACGGGGCATTTTGGCCTGTTAAAAATGATAAAAACGCTACAAAACAACTAATTCATGACTATTTTACTGAACTAAAATTTTTCTCTAATTCTGCTTTTTCCTTTTTAGATACTCACAACAGAGATTTATTTGACAAGAACGCAGCTGTCTTGTCCGAGGTAGTGGAAATGTAGCAGGGATTACGACTCAAAACGGATGAACCAAACCAATTCTTAGGAGATATGTTTGAACATTTTCTGGACAACGGTATCAAGCAGTCAGAAGGGCAGTTTTTCACGCCGCTACCAATCTGTAAGTTTATCGTCGGATCCTTGCCTATCGCTCATAAAATCGATGCTAACCCCGAACCGTTAAAAGTAATTGATTACGCTTGCGGATCTGGACATTTCCTTAATGAATACGCATATCAGATAAAGCAGATAAATAAAAATGGTGAAATTGATAAAAATATCGAACTAAACGATTATTATGACAACATCACTGGTATTGAAAAAGACTATCGCTTAGCAAAAGTCGCAAAAGTCGCAGCCTATATGCATGGGCAAGGAGATATTAAAATACTGGATGTAGATGCACTTGCCTCTCATTCCGATGATCTTCCACGAGAGAAATTTGATGTCTTGGTAGCAAATCCACCTTTTTCCGTTGAAGGATTTTTAAAGACCCTGAACGTTAATGATCAAGAAATGTATCAACTTACTGAGAAAACAGGAAAAAATAGTAATACCAATAACATTGAATGCTTCTTCTTAGAACGAATTTATCACTTAATGGCACCCGGTGGAGTGGTCGGTGTGATTGTACCAGACAGTATTCTATCCGATCCTGATGCAGTTCATACCCATACGCGTGAGATACTACTAAGATATTTTGATCTGGTTAGTATTGTAGAACTCGGAAAAGTCACATTTAGCGAGACTGCAACAATAACAGTGGTGCTTTTTTTAAGCAAAAAACTAAAAAGACAAGAGGAAAGACCAGAACAAGCAAAACAATATGTATATAGAGTAGATAACTTTTTTTCAGGTGATGAACAGAATGAAATATATGAAGATGAAGACCTAATACAAGCATATTGCGACCATATTGAAATTCCTTATGCAGAATACATCAAACTCTTTAACCAAACCACCCTTGACCCACTTGGCGAACTATTAGAATACGATATTTTCAAGGACTACCAACGAGACTTCGACCCTGAAAAAGTGTTAAAAGAAATAGAAGAATCTAAGGAACATAGGAATAAAACGGAAGAAGAACAGTTGACAGAATTAGGGAGACAGTTTATTGAATACATACACAAAATAGAAAAAGGCAAACTCTATTACTTTATGCTGGCACACGAACAAAAAAACAAAGTGCTAATTGTCAATGCACCGAGCACCGATAAAGAACAAAAGCAATTTTTAGGTTACAAGTGGAGTAAACGTAAAGGTAATGAGGGTATTCAATACAATGGAGGGGATACGGTCAACGATATTATTACCCCACTGTTTGACCCGAATAATTTAAACAATGACACTAAAATAAACACCGCAATTAAACGAAACTTTATCGGTAAAACCACCGACCCACTGCCTGATCACTGCCACTATGCCAAACTTACTGATATGTTAAATTTTAGCCGCGTAGATTTTGATAAAATCATTAGTCTAATCCCGTCTCAAGATACTAAAATAGAAACACAGCATCCATTAGTGAAGTTAGGCGATGAGGTAGAAACAATTGAAACTGGGAATAGACCTAAAGGCGGTGTTGGAAATATATCAAGCGGTGCTTGGAGTTTGGGAGGTGAACATATACATCCAACAACTGGAAGGGTTGACTTAAGCACACCGAAATATGTTCCGTTAGATTTTTACCACGGCAGCACAAGAGGTATATTACAAGAAAATGATATTTTGCTTTGTAAAGATGGAGCTTTAACTGGAAAAATTGCACTTTTAAGAGAGGAACTGAACAATGAAAATGCGATGGTAAATGAACATGTCTATATTTTGCGATGTGAGTCACAATTAAAACAGTCTTATATTTTCAATTTTCTTTTTTCTGAGAACGGTCAAAATATGCTAAAACAAAATATCACAGGTTCTGCCCAAGGGGGACTAAATTCAACCAACCTTAAAGAAATAAAAATCCCCTTTCCACCATCTCAAATTCAACAACAGATTGTAGATGAATGTGAAGCAGTAGATATGGAAACTGACGCAGCACACCAAGCTATCGCAGCAGCCAAAGAAACAATTGAGGAGAAAGTACAAGCGGTAATTAACGCTGATCATAATATGATGAAAATCGGTAGGATATTAACTTTGAAATATGGAATATCTCTACCTGAAAAGAAAAGAATTGGTAGCGATTTTCCAGTTTACGGTTCAAATGGAGTCGTTGGAACCCACAATGAATTCTCAGTTAATGCACCATGTATAATAGTCGGACGAAAGGGAAGCGCGGGGGAAGTCAACTGGTCTGACAAAAATTGCACACCGATAGATACAACTTTTTATGTAGAATTATCAGACGAAACGGTTGCAGACTTAAAATTTATCTATCACATGTTAAAGTCATTAAACCTACCTTCATTAAAAAGGGGATCGGGGCCGGGAGGAATCAATAGGAATAATATATATGGATTACAAATCCCCATCCCACCACTGAATATCCAACAGCAGTTAGTCGCAGAAGTTGAGCAATTAGAATCAAAAATCACCGAGGCACAAACCGTGCTTGACGAAGCAACCGACCGCAAAAATACCATTCTCACAAAGTATCTATAAAAACTGAAATGATCGGAACACTGACTACAACCCAATAACGTCCGGCTCTTTAGAGTTTCCCAAACGCCACCCAACCCACCTAATTTTTATCAAACGCTAACAATCCAACCTTATAGTAAAATCTAAAATTACCTATACATTTTTCTTTGGATTTACGGCGTTTGTAGTCGCGCAATTCATTGCGCCTCTTACATTCACAGGTTAGCACGTAACCAATAGTGTTCAAGTAATTATGGGTTGTACTATGAAATCCGCCCCGTCCCAACTTTTCCTGCAAACTTATTGGAAATATATTGGATATCTATTGTTCCAAACACCGCAAAAACCTCTGACCACCACCCATAACCTGTTATAATATCAATATGAAAAAACAAAACCTATCCCTCAAATACAAACAGATCGAAGATCTGGAGGACGACATCTACGAGAGAATGTTAAAATTACTTCACAGAGTGTTGCGGGAAATAGCACAGCGACCAGATGCTGAAGATCACGGCGAAAAACTATCCAAATGCATAAAACACTTTTCAAAACTTATGCACATCAGATACCTACAACAGAAGGAAAGACAGAATTCCTCAATACAGATTAAGTAAAAATTTGTTCCATTATAACAAACTGCTCTTAACCCATACACAGAATGGGTTTATAGCGGATTTTTAAAATTGCCGTGGTATAAAAAAGTATACCAAATGGTATACTTTTAAGAAGGAGAACTCAATGAAATTTGAAGAAAAACACAAACAATTTGCAGTCAAATGTTTCGCACAATTCATGACACGAACAGAAGTTACTGACGCATTTCTCATAGAATTTGCTGATGATCTACCGCCGCCACCCATGCAAGAACTCCCAATCCTTCACGAAAATCAAGAACAACATAACAACCAGCAAAGCATAGAAGATCAACTTGACAAAGAAGAATATTTCGCTGTGTCCTATGAAAAATTAAAAGAGAAATACCAATATCTATATGGCAATGAGGCAGATGTCAAATACAATCAGGACCTACCCAAACTCAAGGAACAGATCGAGATTGAGTACGCCCAGCTAATCGAATACCAACGAGACAGATCGCATACACAAAACCTCAGAGAACATCAAAATGAGGTTAGTGAACACCAACGAAACGTCAGAATGGAAATTTCAAATCAAATAAAAAGGTTTAACATTACACATCCCAAATTTTCACAGAAATATCGAGAACTATTTAACCAAACTCGTAATGAATACTTAGCATGTTACCGAAACGAAAACCTAAAAAACGATGATAATGTCACAATAGAACTCGAAACGCTCTACGGGTATATCAAACAGCAGATATTTGAAGTAAGTGACAAGAAAGACACTACAACAAATGTCCGACTCGCGCACAGTATCCTCAAAACAATCGCAACCCACAATCTAATCAAACAAAACCAACAAATTGAAGATATAAATCCTCAGGATACAGAAGTGCCAACAGATACATAAGACTACCATTTCTAATTAGACATTATAATGATTTAATTTGAATTAAGGTTTACCGGGTGTTTCGGACCTCTTGAGTTCCGTAGGAACGCTATGTTTGTAGAAAAAATTACCAACACCTCTTGAGTTCCGTAGGAACGACATAGCAACTGCCAATACGCTGCGAAAACATATCGTCCCTACGGGACTAAGAGTAGAGATGGCACGTGCTACTATAAACATATCGTCCCTACGGGACTGAAGAGCAGGACGCACATTCGGGAAATCCTAAAATTGACACATAAGGATAGAGTGCAGCGAACCCCAACGGACGAACTTTAGATTTTATTAAAGACCAATAACAACTCACAATTAAAACGTTATAATGTCTATTGATTGCCTTTCATTAATAAAAAATGCGCTTGTAGTCGCGCAATTTATTGCCAAATCAACGCCAAGCGCGCGTATGGCACTTGTCGCCTCTTACATTCACATTCGTCGAGTTTCAAAGTCCCAATAAATCTCTGTAATGGTACGTTTTTTATTAGAATTGGTATTACCTATTTTTTGGATATGTGTAGCCCCAGAGGGGCGAAATGTGTATAGAAAGAACAATCGGAACACGCATTCATAAAGCACCAGCAGTGCGATAGGTGTATAGAATGAACTATTACCGAGTGGATTTCAGAGCCATGCAATTTTCCAGTAGTTTTTAACTTCTTTCAAAAGTCTCTTCTGTAGGAGCGATTTCCAAATCGCGACCTATAATATAAATGTAGGTACTCCACTTAATAATTCTGATAATCCCCAAAATTCTATTGACAGATTGTCAGACTTTGCTATAAGATAAAGTCATAAAGCAACTACAGATACATGCCCCGCTATTCAAAATCTTTTACGGGGCTTTTGAAGGAGCATCACAATGCCCAAACGGGTTAATAAAGCGATTGAATTATTAGAAGCGGATCAACCGGTTTTCTATACAGGAAGCCACACAACCTCGGACTTGAATTATGATGCGGGTCGTGAGATGGCAAAAACGTGGGCTGACTATATCAACATCGGTATGGAACACGGTTGTTTTGATCTGTCCGGATTAGATAGTTACATGCGCGGACTGGCAGATGGAGGTCCCACAGATAGTGGACACAAAACACCAGCAGTGATTGTTGAGTTGCCGGTAGACGGCATAAGTGCAGACGTTATTCGCGCTAATGGATGGCAGATGCGACAACTACTGGCGCGCGGTGTGCACGGTCTGCTGCTCTGCCATGCGGAGTCACCAGAAGCAGTCAAAGCTTATGTAGAAGTTTGCCGTTATCCATTCCAGACAATTGGCGTAGGAACGCAATTGGATGTCGGTAGACGTGGTTCTGCCGGGCAGGGGCCTGCCTCAAATATCTGGGGGGTTTCCGTTGACCAATACCTTGATACTGCCGATCCGTGGCCCCTGAACCCTGACGGTGAATTGCTCCTTGGACTAAAGTTTGAAAATAAACGCGCATTAGCCAACGTTGAAATGACTGCTCGGGTGCCAGGAATCGCCTTTGCGGAATGGGGCCCAGGTGATATGAGCATGTCGTTCGGTTATAAACATCAACCAAACCCGCGCCCACAAGAATTGCAAGATGCAAGGGACCGCGTATTTGCAGCATGCCAATCCGCAGGTCTAAAGTTTTTAGAAAGCGCATCGCCAGATACAATTGAAGCAAGTATTGATGCTGGCGTGAGAATCTGTGGTTCAGGTGAAGAAACTGCGCGTATTGGTCGTACTTATGCGGGCAGGACAATGCCTGTCTAAAAAGAGGTGTTTATTTCTCTTCCGTAGGAGCGATCTCCGAATCGCGACTTTACAAGTGAAAGACCTAAAATACACCCAAGTTGCCACCTATTTGCGAACACTCTTGTAGGAGGGGTTTCTAACCCCGATGAATGCCATACGGGGAATGCCATAAGGCATTCATACCCGGTGAATGACTAAAGACGAATGCGCGTATGGCATTCGCCATGATTCATACCGTTGATTTCTTGATTTGGCGCATTCAGCGTTGATTTGGATTTTTACATCTTGAGTTCCGTGAATCAACGCTAAATGCGCTTTTGGCACTTGGCGGGAGCGACATATAGATTCTATAAACATTCCGCCTCTACGAGGCTATACAAATCCTTAAATTGATGCCTATGCGACCTTTCTATTAACCCAGACTATCACATAAGAACTCTAAAAATTGTCCAAACTATAGTAAAACATGAGGTAAACTATGGCATTAACAGAACAAGAAATGTTAGCAGAATTGCGTAAATATGACACGCCATCAATAACAAATGTGGTTGCCACTTATCCGGGAAATCCCCTCTGCCTTGGGCTTTACAACCCGTGGACAGAAAATTGGTACACAGATACCACTATCCGTTGTATGTATCCTGAGTTGGGGGCGATTGCGGGATATGCAGTGACGTGTGTCTACGGCTTACCAGACCCGAACTATTCCGAACTCTCTTTTATGGACGTGGTTGATGCGTTAGATGCATCCAAAAAACCAACGATTCTGGCGTTGCAACAAAAATTCCCACCGGAATTAGAAAACAAAGTAGGATTAGCAGGTGGTAATATGACAGCTGCAATGAAATCTGTGGGGTGTTTAGGCGCAATTTCAAATGGACCTTCACGAGACATTGATGAAATCCGTCCGATGGAATTTCAGTATCTGTTGAGTGGGATTTCACCTGGACACGGTGCGATGGCGGTTCAATCTGTTAATGTCCCAGTCTCAATAGCGGGAATGGATGTGGCACCGGGCGAGATTATCCACATGGATGAAAACGGGGCATGTAAGTTTCCAGGCGATAAGTTGGAAGCAGTGTTGACAAATGTTAAGGCTTTGCTGAAAGAGGAAGGTGACCGAATTGGGCAGTTGTTATCAGGTCCAAAAACGGCGAAACAGGTTCGGGCAATTTTCAGCGGGCATACCTATGCTAAAGAGGAAGATGAATAGAGCGCTGTAGGATAGATATTCTCGCTTCCGCAAACACATTCCCGGTAGGCGAGGTTTCCTAACCTCGCCGGTTCATGATGTCCAAATAAATAGATAATTGTAAAATCCACTATAGATATTTTCTGTGTAGCGAAAACGATTTCAAATCAAGGTGAAAATGTGAAAAGTTTTGGAACCCGAGGACGCGTTTATCCCGACAAACACTATGTTGTGTCGCGCACTGAAGAGATTAAGGATTTCATCAACCGTATTAAAGAGGGACGGTACATCGTCCTCTTTGCGCCGCGCCAAACAGGCAAAACTTCCTTTTTCCGATTTTCTATGGAGGCACTCACTACTGAAGATCAAAACTATTTCCCAATTCAGCTAAATTTTGAAGAGTATAAAAACCTGAATGTTACTGATTTTTACTCATCCTTTCACAGAGAATTGTGCAGAGAACTTGAGAGGGGCATCCAAAGACGCGGTGAGGTGCCTTCTGTCGCATTGGAACAATTATTGACCGAACCAAGAATAACCGATCATGTTTCAATGCGATACTTTTTTGAAAACCTTACTAATTTTCTGAATTTGCATTACAAAATGGATCCGAAAGTTGCCCTCATCATTGACGAATTTGATGGTATTCCGCAATCCGTTGTGAGCGATTTTCTTCATTCGTTACGCCATATCTATTTATCTGACGAACTGCAATGCCCGCACAGTGGTAGCATTGTCGGAGTTAAGAGTATCACGCAACTCAACTACGACCGTTCAATCTCACCTTTCCATATCCAAGATGAGTTCAACTTACAAAATTTTAGTTTAGAACAGGTAAGTGAGTTACTCATGCAATATACAGATGAAGTAGGACAAGCGTTTGATGCAGAAGTCATCGTAACACTCCATAAACAGACAGCTGGGCAACCGTTCCTTGTCAATCGGTTTGCGCAGATTCTCACAGAGGAATTGAACATTCCCAAAACAGAAACAATACGGATGGAACACTTTTTAACTGCCCATCAACAAATGCTTGAAGAGCAGAATACCAACATCCAGCACCTCCTAACAAATGTTCGTAGGGACCGCCGCTTTGAAAAACTTCTCATGAGAATTACCTCCTATGAAAGAGGACTGCCGTTCACCCTTGATAACGAAATCATCAATCAACTTGTTATGTATGGCGTAATTAAAAAAGGCGATGACAGAATGTGTGAAATTGTCAATCCGATTTACCAACACCGCATCATGCAAGCATTCAAACCGATCATAAACGGATTGGAGGAGACATATTTTTCTGAAGATTCGGATACAGATTTTATTGATTACGTTTCTCCTTCTGGCACAATTGAATTGGAAGCACTGCTTGATAATTTCAAGGATTTCATTGCCCGCTCAGGATTTCGCATATTGGAAGTGCCAGAGACTCCTCAAGAGTTTGTTGGACAAAACTTGTTGTATGCCTATCTCGATCACTTTATTCGCATTGCCAACGCGGATATGTTTCTTGAAGTGCAAACTGGACGCGGGCGGATAGACCTTCTCATTATTCACAACGCTCAAAAATATATCGTTGAAACTAAAATATGGGAAGGAGAAAGGTATTATCAAGCAGGCAAAAAGCAACTCGTAGCGTACCTAAAATCGGAAAAGGCTGACGAGGCATATTATGTTGTGTTTGATCACCGCACAAATCCAGAATCACGCGTTGAAACAGAAACATTGGAGGGAATAACAATTCGAAGTTATGTCATTCCTGTAATGCAAGAAAAACCTTCAGCGTTTTCCCGCTTCTGAGGATATGTGTCGTGCCTGCCATAACCACCACAGCAGTGCAGGAATAAGCGGAAGCGCAGCCATTCCCCATAGAACCGCGCGCACGCCAAACAGATCCAACATAGCACCGACAATCGCCGTAGCGACAGCACCCATAAGCGTAAAGAGGGCAAACTCAGTGCCAAAGATGCGTCCCCGAATCTCGTTAGGCGCACGTTGAAGGAGAAGTTGTGTTGAAAATACCCAAGCGATTCCGCCACCGATACTTCGGACAAAACCACCGAAAACTACAATTGGTAGACTCAAAAGCGGCGCAGCAATCGTGAGTCCGACTGTACCGATCAAATAACCGAGACTGATGCTGCGCCGAAGCGGTTTATCCCGGTCCCCTGTCCAATATCTTGCGACAATAGGCCCTATACCGCTGCCAACACCGCCCATGCAATACATCACTCCCAAACTGATCGCCCCATCAATGCCGATAACAAAGTGCGTCTTTGCAATCTCGACTTGTGCCACCATATATCCTGAAGACAATAGGAGTGCTATGGCAGCTTTATGTAGTGCAATGAAAAAAATATCGGGGTGCCTTGACATGTAGCCGAGTGCTGAAAACTTAGAACGTCTACCTGCCTCTGTATTTGATACAGAAAGGTTCGGCAGTCTAATCTGTAGCAGAAACCCAGCTGAAACGAAAAAGGTTAATCCGTCAATTATAAAGGCTGTATGAACCCCAAACAGACCTGCTGTAACCCCTCCGATAGCGGCACCAAAAGCAAGCATTACTGACCATGTTGTAGCACTCAGTGCATTCGCTGTGCCGAGTTCGCGTTGTGAGGTGACATCCGGTAGGATTGCACTACGTGCAGGACTGAAGAAGCCGCTTACACCAAATAGGAGCGTCGTGAGGAGGTAAAGAAGCCAGATATCGTTTGCGTCTTTAACAAAGAGAAATCCGAGAAGAAGTAGTCCTCGGACGATATCAGTGATGATTAAGATGTGCTTTCGGTTGAAGCGATCAGCGCATATTCCAGCGAGCGGTGCTACGAAGAAAGGGGCAAGCATTCGTATTGTAAACAATATGCCTAATGCCAATCCCGATTCCGTCAAATTGTGAATCAGTATCGCAGACGCTATGATATTAAACCAATCACCTAAAAGACTGACAACCTGTCCTGCCCAAAGCCAACGGAAGTTGGAATTACTTTGCAGCAGCTCAAAGTAACCGACAAGTTTTTCTCTTTTAGGTGACTCATCTTTGCGGTCAATGACTTTATCAGGTGTAGCGGCGGCTTGCTCTTTATTTGACAACTATAAACCCCACCGCTCGTTGATCGGTTTCTGATAAACCTCAATGTCGCCTGACACTACATCTTCGTAGTTGACTGCTTGTCCGCAAGCGTTGGATTCGTAGATTGCTTCGCAGATTGACTTTGCGCGGAGTCCTGCTGCAGCATCCAATTCAGGAGGACGATTGTTTTCAATGGCATCTATAAAATCGTAGCATTCAAGCACTACACCATCGGTGAAATCGTGTGGAAAAAGTTGGTTTTTCTCTTCGTCAGACAAACTTGCCATATATTCAGCGATAAGGCTTTCCATTGAGTGGTGGGAACCATCTTTGAGAATGACTTCTCCGCCTTCAAATGGGCCGTGGAAGATGTCTCCGTTATCAAGCAGACACCCTTCGCTCCCATAGTAAACGACGTGATTAAACCCGTGTCCAACTGCTGCCCACGTGCATGTCCACAATCCGATGACACCGTTCTTGAAGTTAATCGTTGCTACCCACGTGTCCTCTTGTTCATTCTTGACAATCTCACCTGCCTTTGTAACTTCAAGATTCTCGAATTGGCAGACACGTCCATAGACGGTGCTTGGATCGCCAAAGAGGAAACGTAAGGTATCACAATAATGTGCGCCAGAGTCCATCACCATGCCACCACCACCAAGTGATAGATCAAGTCGCCAATGCCATTCACTTTGTGGGTTCGGTTCACGATGACTCGCGTGCTGCGCATAGAACATGCGGAGATCACCAAGCATCTGTTTTTCGTTCATCAACCATTCTGCTGTGCGGCGACTTGGCATTCGTCGAATGTTCTCTGCAGTAGCAGCGATTTTACTATTCGCTTTCGCAGCAGCAATAATCGCATGTGTCGCTTTGACGGTAACTCCCATCGGTCTTTCGACCATGACGTTGACACCAGTGTTAAGACATTTAATCGCATTGATATGGTGATGCGCGTGTGAAGTGCAAATATCCGCACCGTCTAAATCCACCGTTGAAAGCATTGTATCCGTGTCATCAAACACCGCAGGCTTTTTACCTGTTACCTCTTTGACTCGTTCAGCGAAGTTATCTGCCCGTTCTTTAACTTCATCACACATTGCAACGAGTTCTACTTTCCCGGGTTCTGTATTATGAATTGTTAGATATGCGTTGAGATGACCGTTTGCCATTCCACCACAACCGATAATCGCAATCCGAATTGCCATAGGATTCTCCTTTACTAAAAGCATAGAAATTTCCGTGAGATACTGATATAAGAAACGAAAAGTAGAATACTACAGATACGGATTTTTGGCAATCTTTATGCTTGATAACGCAACGAGAAAACGCTCGCGTTTTTTGTTATGTTGAGGTGTTTTGGCTTAAATAGGTGAGATGTTAAAGAAATGAATAAAATGGAAGGAAAACACCAATTTAATTCCGAATATCTCTTGTGTGATATATAGTGAACTTTAGAATTAACAAGACATTTTGAGTTGTGAATCAACGCTGAATGCGCTTTTGACATTCAGCGGGAGGGAACTCCGATTCCCGACTATCAGTGAGGTTCGTCGCGATTCGGAGATCGCTCCTACAGAAAATGTATCTCTTTAATTTCAAAGTTCACCATAAATTGGAAATGAGATGGGAAATCCAGATCAAGTGTCTCAGGAAAGATTAAAGAATTCACCGTGAGAGACATCTATTAAGATTATCTCTCACGGCGATTTTCTGACACAATCAAATAGTTTCGTCTACGAGACAACTACGGATAGTGTATCCCTAACTTGCGGCACATCTTTCGGATTTTGCTAATCGCACCGCCGACCTTCCTGCCGTCCCGTGTCACACCAAAGAGATGTTGGCTGACGACCCTGCAAGAAATACCGAGGATACAACCGATCTCCTCTTGTGTTTTCCCTTCATAGAAATAGAGTTGAACACAATCATTTTGTCGTCCAGTGAGTTCTTTGGAAACAATATGACGAATCTGTTTTAAGACTTTCTGTCGTTTCGCTTGACGTACCTTTGTGTATTCGTCAGACGGGGGCTGATACCAGAGATGGTCTTCCGTAGTCAGTTGGTCAAAATATTCCGGTGGCACCGGAACTTCCCAAAAATCGGGATTAAATTTGGACATAGATAACGACTCCTCAGAGTGAAGCGCTGGTACCTATGCCATTTCAAATCAATATATTGAGAATGGACAGAGGCACCATCGCCTTGTAAGCAATACGTTGAGATTAAGGGTGGTGTGATTCAAAGACATAACGGTCCCTCCTTATGTAAATGTAAATTTTGGAATAGAGTTAAGATGTCAACAGACATCGGTGAAATTTCATGCATGTATTCTACATGCAATAGTATACAATAAAACTTAAAAAATCGCAATGATTTTACCTATACACATTTTCGGAGGCACTTTTGGAATGTTATACAAAATTATTTTCTAAAAATTCATTAAGTTGTTTGTAAAAAATGGAATGTGGGTGCGTTTTGTGTTACAAAAAATGGGGACAGAGGATAAACCTCTGTCCCGGTCAGAAAGTGTGCGACACTTAGTGCCACACCAAAGGGCGCAACACTAAGTGCCACACCTCCTCTGATTTGCTAACATAACAAATACCTCCTTTTCCGCAATTCAGCGGTAATAGGATACCATTATCAAAAAATGATAATGATTCACCTATACACATTTTCGGATGCACTTTTTGCTTTGTATTACGAAAAAGTTATAAAATTATTTCTCATTTTAAGAACTCTTGTAGCGTAGCATGCAGGCGTGGAGATGTAGTTTGTTCAGCTGTTGGATTATCGGGGCTATCATTTTCCCATTCGTTTCGTTCAATTCCCATTGTATAAACCGGTACGTCTACATCAGTATAACCAAGATATTGGAATCCCGAATTTTCAAAACATGTGAGGGCAGCATCGTTATCAGGTGAAACCTGTAAGGTGATATGAACAGCATTCAACTCCTCAAACGCATAACGCACTGCCTCCGTAAGAGCGTCCGTTCCGTAGCCGCGAGCGCGGTAACCAGGTCGAATGATTACAAACTCCACAACAACGACATCAGCGTTGCATCGGAGAAGCATAAACCCGAGCAGGAGTCGCGTGGTGTGTGTTTCAATTGAAAGTGCATGGGTTTCTACATCCTCTGTCCAATGTTGCCAGTCTTCTACAAACATTTCAAACGACATTTTTTGTGTATATAGCATACCCCTCATATCGGGTAGATTTATCCATCCCCAAATTCGACGTAGTTCATTTTGAGTTGTTGAGCGGAGTAGGATTCCACCATGTTGGAGACGCTCTAAATTGTGCAACTCACTCCGCAAACTTTCCAGCTGCGCTGAATGCATATCAACTTGCGCTTCCGCTGCACGTGCCTTTCGCAGACTTGGGCTTTCCATGAACTGTGCTTGCTTCAGACGATTCTGAAAATATTTGAGTTTCTGCTCAGTTCTATCAATAATCTGCTGCAACCCATGAATGACACTTTTCCACTTATCTGGATCGGCGTTTGTGTTGTCGTTCGGTTCGGTTTTTTCGTTTTTTATCTGTATTTCGCTCATATCTTCCTTCTGTGAACCCAGAGATACGGAGATAACTCTGATATCGGAGCGAACTGATGTCTCCGGTTTTTACTGCCTGTTTCACAGCACACGCTGGTTCATGATGGTGTGTACATGCAGCATATTTACACTCCGGGATATAAGGACGCATCTCTGGAAAGTGGATATCTAACCCTTGTTCATCGTCAATTTCAAGTAATCCGAGCGTTCGGATACCGGGTGTATCTGCAACAAACCCACCAAATTCAAGCGGTAACAACATGACTTCTGTAGTGGTATGCTGTCCCTTGTGCATGCGGGAGTCTACCTCGCCAATACGCAATTGCAGTCCCGGTTGTAACGTATTCAGTAAGGTGGATTTTCCCACTCCGGATGACCCGACAATCGCTGAAATTCTATCCCGCATTACTTCACGTAAATTGTCAATCCCGAAACCTGTCACGATGCTTGTATAAACAACTTTATACCCTAATTCTTCGTATAAATTAAGTTCGCGTTGAACATTCTCTAATTTTGCTAAATCCATTTTGTTAATACAGATCACGGGGTCTATATTTGAGGCTTCTGCAGTGACAAGGAATCGATCAAGCATCCGCAATTTGAGTGTTGGATGTCGTGCTGCGAAGATGATAAGCAGCATCTCAAGATTAGCCACAATAATTTGTCGCCAACCGTCCATACGTGTTCGTCCGAATTGGGTTTGCCGTGGAAGGCATTCCTCAATGTAACCCGCGTTCTCTGTAGATACAGCGGTAGAAATACGGACTCGATCACCAACAGCGACCAAATCAACGTATGGCATCTCTTTTGTTTCATTGAGGCGGTGCTTTTCTGCTTCAATCAGATGATGGCGTAACGTACAGGTATAGCACTGAATGCCGATCTGCACTTCATAAGCGCCGCCACGTGCTTTTATTACAATACCTTCCATAATCATAGTCAGCCAAAGACGGTATTTATGTTCCTGGATTCCGCCAAACAATCCTTCCACGGGTTAGATCATAAGGGGAAAGTTCAACAGTAACCTGATCCCCTGGAAGAACCCAGATATTGTGTTGCATCATTTTGCCAGCAAGGTATGCCACTACTTTGTGATCATTTTCTGTCAACTCTACACTAAACAGGTTTCCCGGTAGAGATTCTAAAACGATCCCAGGCACACGGATGGCCGAATCTTTTGCTGTTTCCAAACGTTCTTGCATTGTATCTTGTGTTTTGCCTTTATTTTTCATCTTTTACTCCCTTCCTCTTCAATAAGTTGTCATCGGCGTAAATGTGACATTTGAACAATTAAATTTACTTGGATGTTACTTCTCGGTGTTGATTCGCAAAATACCACGAACCATTATTTGTTCCGAGATGGTTTTATGAGACTGGTGCAAATAAGGAATAGGTAGTTAATCTTTAAGTAAGAATTAATCTTAACTTAACACACTGTTGGATGCACTTTGTTAACGAATTGTTCGATAAAAAAGTTGACATACCTCTTGAAAGTTGTTAAGATATATTGGAATATTTTTTGTTACTCGGAAGGTCGTATTCAAGGAGAAGAATAATGAACCAAGCGTTACCACTCATTGCATATCCTGACCTTGAAAACCAAGTCAAGGCAATGGAAGAAGATGGATATGCGTATCTGCCACAAGTTATTAATGCGGAAGAACTTGCAGAACTCCGCGACGCGATGGATAGGTTAACAGCAATTCCTAAGAGTTTTGATAGACACAGCCTGCCAGAAAATGGAGAAGGTTTTCTTAACAAACACATAAATAATGCTTTTAATCGTGATCCAGTTTTCCTGCACTACCTTGACAAATTACCTGTCATTGAGTTAGCGGAAGCAGTTCATGGAGGCGATTGCCATGTGATTGGAATGACAGCATGGATAACAGGCCCTGGCCGTCCCGACCAAGGGCTACATTCAGATTGGGTGCCTATCTCGCTCCCTGCTGAAGTTTTAGAAGACCCTCGTGTTAAAGTGCCAATTTACATCACAACTGCTCACTACTATCTTGATGACCTTTATGAGGATCTTGGTCCAACAAAGTTTGTCCCCGGCAGCCATCTTTCTGGGCGTAGACCTGATGGTGAAACGGAATGGAAAGGAGCAAAGGAACAGAGCATCCTCTGCAACGGCGGCGACGTTGTGATCTTCAGGAGTGAGGTTTGGCATAGAGGCACTGCAAACCGTAGCAACCAAACCCGCTATCTACTACAAGTACATTATGCCAATAGAATGATAACACAGAAATTCCCACCCTATTTGAATCGGTTTCAGTTCGATGAATCGATTTTAGAACAGGCGACAGAACGTCAACAGCGACTGATGGGAAATCATCGTCCGGGTGCCTATGATTAATGTAACGGGTAGATTTTCAGCCATCGAACCTCGGATGAGGACATCAGTTTTCCTTGAATAAAAAAGAATCCATCGGGACACCACCAATTCGACATGTTATCAGCGAGGACCCACACGGGAAGATTATTGCTCTCAGTTTACTCCTCGCTTTCCTTTGGGGCGGGAATTCGCCTGCCATTAAAGTCGGTTTGGAAGACCTGCCTCCGATGGCATTGGCGTTTCTACGTTTTGTTATTGGCCTCGTCGTTGTTGGTGTATGGGCGCTCTATCGTCGAATTCCGCTCGGGTTAAACCGAGGGGAATTCTCCCGACTGCTATTGCTCACCGCAATTTTCATATCCCAAATCATCGTGCTGAACACTGGCACCATGTTTACGACAGCCTCACGCTCAACTATCTTTGTTAACGTATATCCATTCTTTACAGCACTTTTTGCACATCTCTGGATTCCAGGCGAACGTCTCTCTCTAACAAAAACATTGGGAATCATCGTTGCCTTCAGCGGTGTTTTCGTCACCGTCGCGCCAAATCTCGGAAAAGGTGAAATAAGTATCCTTGGTGATCTCCTGGTCCTCGTCAGTGGATGTTTTTTGGGACTGCGAGTTGTCGTGACGAAACTGTTAGTCCAATCAATTCATCCGTATCGACTCTTGGTCTGGTACTTAAGTTTGAGTCTGCCGGTCTATGCCGTCCTGAGTTTTCTGTTCGAACGCGGAAGCACGTTCCAATTAACACTCAGTTGCAGCGCAGCGCTCCTCTATCAAGGCGGTGTCATCGCTGGCTTCTGTTTTTTGGCGTGGACAGCAATCCTTGAAAGATATAGTGCAAGTAAACTTGTCGTCTTCTTCTTTGCCACACCATTATCGGGAGTGCTGTTTAGTCATTGGATTTTAAAGGATGAATTGACATTTAGTTTGTTGGCCGGTGCTGTTCTGGTTGCAGCCGGGATTTATCTCGTGAATATGCGGCGTTGATGCGGTCACGAAAGATCTATCAACGTGTTAATTCTTTTACCTTAAATCATCTCCTGTAACCACGTGTGCGGATTTCCGACACGGACGCGCAGCTCAGTTCTGAAACGTGCCGCTCGGTTGAGTATTTTATCATCGGTTGTGAGAAAGATGTCCGCACCACCGCTTTCTGCACACGCAATATGTAAAGCATCCAGAAGCTTAAATCCAAATGCTTCAAGTTGTTTACCTCTTGCCCTCTCTGCAGCTTCAATAGAGACCGTATGATGTGCGAAATTTAACAGATCATTGATTTCGTCGCGTTGCGCTACATTCGGGTTCTTGCTAACTTCAAGAAATAAAGCTTCACTAACAATCCAGTATAATTCACCTTTAAAAATATAATTTATGATTGTCTCAACGGCGTTGGTTTCAAGCCGAATCCGATTTTGTGTCTGGTTATCTGAAGACCGACCTAAGCAACAATTATCAAGATAAATTTTTTGAGGTTGGTACTGAATTTGCACGAACTCACTTATTCCTTTTCTTTACCGTATCTGCCTCCTTTTGATTTTCTGCCAGAACTGTTTTCTTATCAAGTTTGTCTCCCCAATTGTAATCGTCAGTGGAATAAAGAGACATAGTTGACTTACACAGGCGAAGAAACTGCATCAACCCAGAAGGACCTAGTTTGCTTGAAATTACACTAAGTCCAACCCGATACACTTCGCGGTCAGTCATATCATGGATATTATTTTCAGGATTATTGTTCGCTGCTTCCTCCTGTTTTCGCTTACGGAGTTCTTGAACTTCCTGCATAATCGCTTCCATGTCCAGATTATCCAACCATTTATGGCGATCTGCGGTATAATTACCGTTAGCAGGTTCACACTGCCCAAGAAACCGAACCCGCCCCATAGGACCAAGTTTTTCTAAAAGGATTTCAAGTCCCAGTTTGTATATTTCAGTATCTGTCATATCTTGTACGTCCATTTTAATCATCTCCTATTATCTCAGATATGGATAATATACACAAACATGCAATTTCACTCAGAAACCCTTAGTCGGGCGGTATGTTTTGCTCTGCTAATCTGATACAGGGCGAGATACAAAGACCCCGCCATATCACATAACAAAAAGCGTTCAACTACGTATCTGTTCATTTAAAGTGGCAGGATAAATTTCAACGTCAGAACGCGATATGAGTAAACCAACGTAGAAGGTTAGCCAGTCACCGCAGAGTTCAACAGACATCAGTTCTTCATTGTCGTTGATGTATTCATGGAGTTCTGCCTCAAATTCCTCTTTTCCCTGTGCATCGGTAACAGTGAGTTTTGCGGAGACAACTTCCTGTTGGTTATATACAACAGCGATTTCCTCGTCCTCATTATCAGGGTCAGGATAATGGAGCGTCATCTCGTCTGGTAACGGATCTCCGAGTTCCTGTTCACCATCAACAATCCATCGTGAGATTTCGTACTCATCTTTTGTTCCAGCAATGTGATCAACCCCGACTACAAGCTCTTCCTCCACGTCTTTGATGTGATACATATATCGGAGAAGACCTTCACCTTCATATTTCTTTCGCGTAAAAAGCGTAAAAGCATGTGAGGTATCCCCTGTCTCCTGATATGTGGTAAGATCGGAGAGTTCAATGATGCTTTCAATGGGAATGTCAACTAACTCATGCCGTTCAGGCTTTTTATCCGTTTCCGCTTTCCGTTTACCAAAAAGAGACTTTCCCTCTTTTCTACCGAATAGTGCCATATTATCACCTAAAAATAACCCTTGTTATACAATACCAAGATGATTACGCCTACGATGAGAAGACTCCCAAATATGAGAACGAACCATGTCGCGCTCGAGGTTTTCTTCTCTACGATAACCCTTTGAGGCGGTGGTGCGCGCTGCGTATTTGTCGTTACATTCGGTGTTTCGGCAGATGCAATGAGTTCCTGTTTCAACGCTTCTTCATCGGGGAGTTCTTCAACAGTGACAACCTCTACATTGTCCCCGTAAAACTTATCTGGATTTTCTTCAACATAACTTGCGACAAAATCTTCATCGCGATTTGTCCCCGGATCCACGTAATTCGCGTTCGCTTCAATCCCTTGGCTTTCATAGTACTCCTTATAATACTCGTACTCCTTCTGCTTTTCGGCATCCCAATGTGATCGGTCATAATCCCGATGGTGATAATGCCATAAATAACTACGGCGAATCGCATGGTTGTAGTAGTCATGGAAATAGATGCCGAACATGAGATTGTTGAACGCCATTGATGCCGTGAGACTATACATCGAATACCCATGCATTGGGTAATAACCACCATAGTTGTTAACTGTAATGGTTTGGCGTTGTTGCCTACGTGTATTTGCCGTTTGTTTGTTCGCTTTTGTGACCTGTCGTTTCAAACTACGGTTTTCCGATTTTAACTGCCGTACCTGTTTTCTCCCTTGTGCCGTTGTTTGTCGTTGTTGACCTCGCGTAGCAGTATTCTTTCGTGTTGACGTTGTGTTTGTCGTCTTGGCACGATTCGTTGCGGTCTGTTTCTGGCGTGCTGTGGTGCTGGGGCGTGTAGAAGTGGTTTTTGATGTCCGACTTCCGTAGCTGCTGCTTGTACTTCGCGTGCTGCGTGTTGGTGTAGAACTTTTCGGTTTACTGTAACTCCTTGAACTGCGACTGTAACTACGGCTTGAACTTCTGCTGAAGCTCCGTCCAAAACTACGACCACCACCGAAACCGCCACGGCGACTTTCTACCACTTCGGGGGCAACACTGAATAAGAAGATAATGACCGCAGCGAATGACAATATACGTTTACAAGCTGCACCACTATTTGAAAGTTGCTGAAATATACGTTTCATACTGAGATTCCTCCGCAGTGCTTTACACAAAAAACTTGACAAAAATATCAGAATTTGTTACACTATTAAGACTTCTTTTAAGTTATGTGCCTGTAGCTCAGTTGGATAGAGCGTCAGCCTCCGGAGCTGAAGGTCGGGCGTTCGAGTCGCCCCAGGCACGTTTATATTTCTGATCGGTTAGGAAAACCTTTCTTTAATTGAACTTATCGCGCAATTGCATTTAATGTTATCATGAATAGAGATGCGTGTCAAGGATATTGGATACGTATATATTTCAAAATGTCTTTATAATTTCATAATGAAAAAGAAAAAAACGGACAATACTCAAAAATTACCATTGCAAATAGAGGATTCTGTATGGGATAGGATACAACATTTCTTTGAAAACCGTCCCGGGCGTCGTGGTGAAAATTCAGAAAGTTGTCGTTTGTTCTTCTCTGCTATCTTATGGATAGCAGAAGAAAATGTCTCTTGGTGTGCTTTGCCTACTGGATATGGCAAATGGAGAACTATCTATCAACGTTTTAAACGGTGGTGTAATGCGGGAGTTTTTGAACTGCTGCAAGCACACTTTCACACAGATAAAGAAATTTCAACTATCTTAAATACATTATATACCAGCACTATATATGCCCAAACGCTAAAAACTTGCATTACAAATTCTCTTAAAACCCAAGGTTTTAAAGTTCAAGACAACAAAGTTTACTTACCTGAAAATCTTGATAAGGAAAAGATTAGGGATCTGCATACTGAGGCTGTTCGCCACAAAATTGAAGAGTATAAAAAAGGACTTATTGAACATGAACCTTATCTAATACAGCAATTTGCACACGGAGAAGAGATTGTTCCGGAAAAAATCGATCCCAAACTTGTTCCAGTATATTCGGAGGAAGAAAGGCGTCTGTTTCGATACGCAGGTTTACATTGGAGTATTCCTGTATCTTTAGGGTATGGTCGCAGACTCAGGTACCTTGTAATAGATCAACATACAAACAAGCTTATGGGATTATTGGGGTTGGGTGATCCAGTTTTTAGTTTAGGTCATCGGGATCGATGGGTTGGTTGGAATTTTGAAGATAGAAAAGAGAGGCTCCATCATGTTGTAGATGCTTTTGTATTGGGAGCAGTCCCACCTTATTCATTTTTGATAGGTGGTAAACTCATTGCACTATTGGCTACCAGTAATGAAGTTCGTGAAGCATTCAAGCGCAAATATAAAGGGAAAAAATCAGTAATTCGCGAACGCAAAAATGCTGGCGAGATTGCAATGATAACAACTACTTCAGCACTTGAAAGATCGTCAATGTATAACCGCCTCAAATGTGCAGAACCAAATCTATCAGTACAGCCGGATATTGAGATCGAACGTCTTGAGAAACGACTTGTTTTCGAGCGCGTAGGACACACGCAGGGATTCGGCGAATTTCACTTCTCTAATGGAATTTACGGATCACTAATAACCTATGCAAAATCAAATGCTACTGCCACAGCCAGCCATGAATCTTGGGGACCAGGATTCAGAAACAAGCAAGAGGTAGTTCAGAAGGCACTTCGTCAGTTAGGATTACCTAAAAGTTGGCTTAATCATGGAATTAAGCGAGAAATATATGTGGCACCATTGGCAGAAAATACTCGCGCTTTCTTGTGTGGTAATGACTCAGAATTGAACTATTACGATCAACCTGTAAGTGAACTGTTTAGATGGTATCGTCAAAGATGGTTGCTTCCACGTAGTAAACAGAGCGAAGAATATAAACAGTGGAATCCCGAAGAGTTGGAATTGTGGCAGAATAATCAAATTAAATCCACCCCGGTTAAGCGAACAAATGTAAGTATCAACCAGCAAAACAAATCGGCAATATATGAGTCGAAATCTACATACATTGTGAAGAAGAAGAAATCTGCTGCCGCCAATGACGAAAAGGAATTTGAAGGGCTCATAACTAAAGCAATAGATCGAAAACAGATGTTCGAAAACGCTTTTGAGAATCACGAAATTTCAGATTATCTTACTTACGAAGAGTTTGTTGACGTGTGTATCTCAACAAAAAGGGCGTCCATAACAGCTTGGCAATTGTGTGCTGCCAGTAACGAGACGATTAGGAGTTACAGTAATTATTTAAGAAGGATTAGGGGTACAATCGCAGTTTTTGAAACACTCACTAAGGGAATCAATTACGGAAACGGTGGAGCTGCGTGGATTCGCGATCTGCTTTTAGAACTAAAATCCAAATCCAAAGCCACGGGAAAATCCGTTACTGGAAAAGATAGTAGAGGAGGGCGAAAATAATGAACGATTCATTTGATTTAGGAGATTTACCTCAGTCGCTTGTTGCCGACGTTTTGAAACAAACCAACAATATTGAGCATGAGTTATTACAACATTTTAAAGAATGGCAAGGAGAAAAAGAAAAGTGGCGAAAACAATTACTTGATCGCGGACTATTGAAACGAGATACAAGTCTACCTGATGCAGAAGTCCCAACCACTTGTGGTATTGACGGTTCCTACGCTGTTGAAAGACTTTTGGCAACAGATGTAGTGGTAGCTGGGGCAGTGGCTGTTGAAGGTTTCACTCCTCCTTCAGAGCAAAGTCACTGGGAATTACCTCGGCACCGTGTTTATATTGAATCCGAAGTCCACAATCCAGATACGAATGTGATTTTGCGGGCAGCAATGTTTGGGATGGAGTTAATGCTGGCTGAACAGGCTCCGCACGGTCTGGTTCTTTTAGACGGTTCATTCACGACTCCAATCATTGGCTTTAACCAAGGTTTCAGCAAAGCGAAAGAATATATAAATCTGAAAATCGTTAAGGAATATTTGATAAACAAAATTAAACCTTTTTTGAATGCCTACTACAATATCCTTGCCTCTCAACGTAATGACCGTCATTGGATAGCAGTACCAAAATACACTACCAATACAGAAATAGGTAAAGAAGTAGACTGGGACGAGTCTTACGAGGACAAAGGTCGATTAAGTTCTATCCTGGAGGCAGGCGAATACACTGAGCCAATCAAACTTCAGAAACCCAGCTCAAGATGGCATATTGATACCTCAGTCGTTAATGATTTTACCACTAATGCCGAGTCCAATGAAATTAGAGAATTGGTTGAAAGCATTAGAGGTTTTTTGAATAATATCCACGTCCTTTATTATCGTCCTCGTGAGTATATGCCAGCTTTACGTGTGGAAATGAGTCCCGCTATTGCCAATAATCGTCATAGGTTGGGTATTGTTTTACAAGGTATCAAGAACCAAAGCGGAAAAGCTGCTATGATAGAACCCTATCCGCTTTATATGGCTGACAGAATGGTGAAGCATTTGCCACAAGCTCTCCCCGCGTGTCTCCATAAAATTACCCAGTATATAGCGGAAAATTATCAAGGTAACATTGACGATGTTTTCATCAATCTCCACAGTTATCGTACAGAATCAGGAAGGTAAAAATGTTAGACCAAAAATTAAAACAATTATTCGACAAAGCCGAAAAAATTGGCGTGATTGGTTCTCCATCTACTACAACGGAACTTGCGCTTGATATTTTAGGACAGTCCGTTAACAAAAACCTTGTCGGCGAACTTGCTATGTTTCACTACATGCAAGACAATTCTCCACATTACGCTTTAGGGCAGATCAATGAAATTACCCTACGTAATCGTTGGTTAGAAGGTGCCACAATACAGAGTATCATTCGAGAGAAAGAGCGATTAGAGGCAATCAGTGAAAGGCAGGACACACATCGGGGTCAAATGATTGTCAGTGCTGTATTTTCACATCAAAACGAAAACTATGGGCAAAGTGAGTTAGGGACAGTTCCATCTACATCAACAAGTATCAGAATAGTAGACAATGACTTTTTAAGCGAGTTGCTTCTACCCTATAAAAACCAGATTTTCTATTTGGGTACGGTTTATGGATCAAAACCCAAATTACCTCTGTGGTTTAAACACTTTGACAAAGGTCCTGATGGATTAGGTGAGGCTTATCATCTTGGAATCTTTGGAAAAACTGGTTCGGGTAAATCTGTTTTGGCAAAAATGATTATTCTTGCTTACGCTCGCCATCGTCATATGGGTTTATTTATTCTTGATCCTGTGGGTGAATTTTCAAAGGGACTGAGAGATGACACTTTTGAAATCACTTCAATGGGAAATATTTTGTGCCCGGAAACGCTGACGAAACTTGATCGAAAATATCAGGTATTTGATATAAACAACTTTCGATTAGATACCTGGGAGTTGTTCTGTCAATTGTTGTATGAGTTTGGGTTTTTTAGAGAGTTGGGCATTCCAAACGCATCTAAAGAAAACCTTGAGTCTGCAATCAATTATACGCAAAATTTCTTAGAAAGCAGCAGACACAAACTGGAAACGCTTGAGGATCAAGCGTTTATAGACTTACTAAATCACTTGCATGAAAGTGCAGATCGTATTTACACTTCCAGCACCCCAAGAGCAAGGGTGCAGGATCGTATTACTGAAGCCATAGAAGAAACAAATAATCTTATCAAAAACGCCTGGGACAAGACGATAAATCTTTTTACAAGTAAGAATAATAAGATGTCAATATGGCGTGTAGTATCTAATGCTTTAGGACAACAAGATACGGAACAACAAGATTCACGTCCTCTTGTAGTAGTAAATTTAGCAAAAAAGCCAGATGATATAGATGAATCAATTTGGGAATATGAAATTAAACCGCTACTGATTGATCGTTTTCTAAACATTTTAACTAAACAAGCTCAGAAGGCTTATACTGAGGATCAGAGTTTGAATACTCTGGTTGTATTAGATGAAGCACAGCGACTTGCTCCGCGTGGACAAGTCGAGTCAGTTCGTAAAAGTCAAATCAGAGCACGACTTGTTGATGCGGCGAAAACAACGAGAAAATTTGGTTTGGGTTGGATGTTTATTTCTCTAACGTTATCAAGTTTGGATCGTGACATCATTGACAGCGGTTTACGCGTTTTCTTTTTTGGATCTGGTTTAGGAGTAGGAACAGAGTATCAAGCCCTTCGTGATTTAGTTGGAAGGGGTGAAGGTAGCAGAGCACTTGAACTTTACCAACGTTTTCGAGATCCACAAGCATCGCTTGATAGTGAATCTAGTAAATACTCATTTATGACCATTGGTCCCATTTCACCCCTTTCGTTTTCTGGTACCCCACTTTTTATGAATGTTTTTACAAAACCTGATGATTTTCTTATAGCAAACCAACTTGTAACGACACAAACTGAATGATACTCTGGATATTGAAAGGAAAAATATGGCACTTGATGTCCGTGATTCACGGCTATTAGATTTAGTTGATTCAGAAGCAGCTGTAGAACAATTGGCTACCGGATGCCAATTTACTGAAGGACCGCTGTGGCATGCTGTTGGAAGGTATCTGCTTTTTAGCGATATTCCTGCAAACAAGATACGGCGATGGGATGCAGAGTCTGGCATGACTGTGTTCAGAGACCCATCAGGAAAATCAAACGGCTTAACTTTCGATAAAGGCGGTCACTTGATTGCTTGCGAACATGATAACCGCCGTGTGTCTCGAACAACAGCAGATGGAGAGATGCTAACGATTGCTTCGCATTATGAGGGCAAACGTCTGAACAGTCCGAACGATGTCGTTGTCAAATCCGATGGAAGCATCTATTTTACCGATCCACCGTATGGACTATCTTCGAGGGCTAAATCCGAAAAAGAACTTGATTTTCATGGTGTCTACCGCTTATCGCCCGATGGACAAACATTGACGCTGCTTGTTGATGATTTTGATAGACCCAACGGTATCTGCTTTTCACCAGATGAGTCTATCCTCTATATTAATGACACTAAACGCATGCATGTGCGTGCTTATGATGTGCAACCTGATGGCACAATAGCAAACGGTCGTGTTTTCGCTGAAGAAAAAGGTGACAACGGAGTTCCGGATGGCATGAAGGTAGATGTGCAAGGAAATGTCTTTTTAACAGGACCGAACGGTATTTGGATATTCGCGCCAGATTCCACACATCTTGGTATCATTATCGTTCCTGAACGCACAGCGAATCTGGCATGGGGCGGTGATTACTGGAAAAGTCTTTTCATCACAGCAAGTACATCTGTCTATCGCATAGAATGTAAAGTAGAAGGGATAGCGGTGTCGTAATGAAGGTAAAAATCAAACGGGTTGATAAATCCTTGCCACTGCCGAAATATGAAACCGATGGGTCTGTCGGATTTGATTTGCTCTGCCGAGAATCAGCAGAGATTGCGCCTCACAGTATTGTCTTAATCCCAGCGAACGTTATTGTGGAAACACCTCCCGGCTACATGCTGATGATATGTATGCGCAGCAGCACACCACGTAAAGTTGGTTTGATGATGGCGCAAGGTGTCGGTATCGTTGATAACGACTATTGCGGTGAAGAGGATGAACTAAAAATCCAAGTCTACAATTTCACCGATGAACCTGTGAAGATTGAAAGAGGCAGCAGGATTGCACAAGCGATTTTTGTCCGTGTAGATACGGCAGAATGGAACGAGGTAGATCAGATGACTACGCCATCTCGAGGTGGATTTGGCAGTACAGATCGGTAACTTTATGCTCCCAAATACGTTTTTATACGATAAATGTATAATTACTGAAGTTTGGACAATTTACGCGTTTTTAAGTAGACTTTTCAAGAGACGATTTCTACTCTCAATAATATCTTCTCATTTTTCTGCGATTTTCCTAACTGGAAGAACTCGTAGAAAATAAATATTGACAGCAGCCCCAGCGGGGCGGAATGTTTATAGAAACGCATCAAACCAACCTCTTAGCCCCAGCGGGGCGATATGTGTATAGTAGAATAGAAAATTAAACTTAAGTCGTTTCCGTTTATGGTGAATTATTGAAATAATTATACACCTCACTTGTAGGAGCGATCTCCGAATCGCGACCAAAGCCATTCGTAGTCGGGAATCGGAGTTCCCTCCCGCCAAATGCCATAAGCGCATTTGGCGTTGATTTGGCAGGATGCCAAAAGCGCATGCTGCGTTGATTCACAGATGAATAATGTCTAATTAATTCTAAAATCTACCATAATATACTATAGACTGCAGTAATTAAATTGTCCAAAGTTTAGTATTATTTAAGGGAGCTTATTAGTAAACATGAAACAGTACCTTGAAGGACTACAGCAGATATTAGATACCGGTGTTGACCGCGATGGTAGAAACGGCAAAACACGTGCCCTCTTCGGCATGCAAATGCGATACAATTTGGAAGACGGGTTTCCAGCAGTAACGACAAAAAAGCTCGCTTTTCGCTCTGTGAAAGCGGAACTTTTAGGTTTTCTACGTGGTTACGATCACGTCAAACAGTTTCAGAAACTCGGCACACAGATATGGAATGCAAACGCTACTGCATGGGGACGTGATGGCGCACTCGGTTGTATTTACGGTGTCCAATGGCGTCGGTGGCGAAAAGAAAACGGTAGAATTGATCAGTTGGCGGAGGTCATTGAACAACTCAAGAAAAATCCGCATAGCCGTAGACACGTTGTGACCGCATGGAATCCAGGGGAATTGGATCAGATGGCGCTGGCACCGTGCCACATGTTCTTTCAGTTCTTTGTGGCAGACGGAAAATTGTCTTTACAGATGTATCAACGTAGTTGTGATATGTTTCTTGGTGTGCCCTTTAATATTGCCTCCTATTCGCTACTGCTATCCATGGTGGCACAGATAACCGATCTCCAACCGAGCGAATTTATTCATGTTTTGGGCGATGCACACATCTATCATGCGCATTTTGAGCAAGTCAAAATGCAACTCCAACGACAACCCTACCCACTTCCGAAACTTTTTCTGAACGCGAGTGTAACCTCAATTGACAACTTCAAAATCCAAGATATGCACTTAAAGAACTATCAGTATCACGATGCGATCCGTGCAAAGATGATCGTATAAGGGAAATTGAAATGACCAGAATAAAAGGTCTGATAACCCTCTTCATAAGCCTCGCAATAGTACTTGGCGGATGTGGAAAACCCACTCCCGGTTACAAAATCTTTCGGATTAATGACTCACTTTTAGTCTTTCTGGCTATGAAACACTCTTCCAAGATTGTTGATGCTGCACTTGATAACAAAGAATTACATGTAGATATTACTAACGGCAAAAAGATTGAGAAACGTGTAACGACACTGGATAAGGCTTTTAAGTTTCCAATAACTGAACCCGATGAGACCCTTGAAATTCACGGCACAAATAGGATAAACAAATACGGTGTTGTCCATTTAACTGTGTCCTCTCCTATACCCAGAAACACATCAACGTCCTTTCACTGGAGTGGTTGGCAAATAAAAGGTTTTCCAATGAAAGCTGGACCTTTCGCAAATTCTGGTGCCTTTCGGGTTGGAGACAGGATAACGGCTTACTGTTTTCTACCAGAAATAAAAAAAACGAAAAAGAAAAAATCTATGTTTTGGATTAATTTTGATGTTAAACACACCCCAAAACTTCGACTGCTTACAACTTTGAAGACAATATGCTTCATATAGAAACTTACAAAGCGGATGCCAATAAACTCAACAGATTAATTCGTAAGTTAAGTTTTCCGCTTGATGATCTTGAACCTCATGAAACTGTAAAAGTCGAGAAACAAAAGAAAGTCGGTAATGATATTCATATTGCGTATTTGAAAGTTGTTCTAAAGAAAAACGAACCGGTGAAGATTGTCCCAAACAGAAACCGACCAACTAACCGCCCCTTTTTGATAGACCGTTGAGCCTTTGCACTTCCTGTGTAAAATAAGGATAGGTAAAATACAACTGCCAAATTGTGAGTCATAGGAGTTCTAAAAAACATTGCAAATCTCAATGATTGCCGCTATAGATGAAAACCGACTCATCGGGAACGGACCTCACATTCCATGGCAGCTGCCCGCTGACCTCCGCCACTTTCGCGAGATGACCATCGGTAAACCTGTCGTAATGGGACGTAAAACCTTTGAAACACTTCCGCGTCCGTTAGTAAAGCGGCGAAACATCATCCTCACACGCAACCATGACTACAAAGCCCCAAATGGTTGCATTGTGGCACATTCAGTAGAAGACATCATCACGACCGTCGGTGAACTTTATGATAACGAGTCAACAGAACTCATGATCTGCGGTGGCGCGCCTATCTATGCCGCATTTTTACCGCACGCTACTCGGCTCTATCTCACGCAGATTCACGCTACATTTGAGGGAGATGTCTATTTTCCTGAATTTGATTGGAATGAGTGGAAAGAAGTAAAACGGACTGACTGTGAAGTGGATGAGAAAAATCCGTATCCTTACAGTTTTCTTTTTTTAGAAAAGAAGTAGAATAGATTGACCATTATTTTCTTATGGAGTGAATTTGTGCTTAATTTATGCATGCTTTCCGGTTCCTTTGAATACGACTCCGAAGAGTCGTTAACCATTTTCAAAACATTCGTTGAGAAAAACTACCCGATCCAAGCAAATTTGATTGTCTACGATTCAGAAGATGATAACCCCTCTTTAGATGCATTAGACGATGCAGATGCCTTGTTGGTATTTACGCGACGCCTCAATACAGATGGGGAATCACTCAGGCAATTTCACGCGTATTGCGAACAAGGTAGACCGCTCGTCGGCGTAAGAACAGCAAGCCACGCGTATCAGAACTGGTTAGAATTTGATAAAGTCGTGTTAGGTGGGGACTATCAAGGACATTACGGACACGGTCCCACTGTTCAATTAGAAACCGTAGCACCGGAACATCCAATTCTGAAAGGTATTCCAAAATTTGAAAGTTATGGGAGTCTTTACAAAAACCCATCGCTTCTTGACGATGCTTCTGTGCTGTTGATGGGACACACGGACGAACATTCGGAACCCGTAGTATGGACGCGTTTGCATGATGGTGGACGCGTCTGCTATACTTCATTAGGACATCAGAAAGATTTTGAGTTAGAACCGTTTTTGCGATTTCTTGCACAAAGCATTCTCTGGGTATCAAAACAGATTTAGGATATTCGCATCTATACATAAGTCCGTAGGTTGGGTAGAGAGCAAGCGAAACCCAACATTTGTAGGAGCGACCTCCTGGTCGCGACATCGTGATCCATGCAAATCCGAGATTCAGAAAACCAAAGAAGAAGGACAAACACTATAAGCGCATTCGGTGTTGATTCACTACGTGCTACACTCCTGTGATTCGCAGGGATATTTTTGAAATATGGAAACACTGACGATTGTGAATGGCGACATCTATACTCCGACACATTACGGTCCAGGTAATCTCGTCATTCACGGTGATACAATTTCAACAATAACAAAAGAGCAACTTCCACCGTCAGACGAGGTCATTGATGCTGCAGGGTGTCTTGTAATTCCCGGACTAATTGATGGATTGATTCATGGTGGTGGCGGCTACGACAGCATGACAGGTAAAGTTGAAGACATAGAAACGATCGCGCGGGCACATGCTGTTAACGGTGTTACTTCGTTAGTAGTGGGCATCTCCTCTGGGAGTATGGAGCAGATAAATGCATCCCTAACAGCAATTGCACATGTCGTAGACCAACCGGTAGAAGACGGTGCACGGATTATCGGGTCTTATGTTGAGGGAAAATTCGGCAGTCTCGCAAAAAATGGCGCACAAAACTCCAAGTACATTACGCCTCCAAACTTTGAAGAATTCCACGCAATGTGGGCAGCCTCTGATGGCACCTTAAAAGTTATTTCTATCGCCCCAGAAAACGATGAGAATTTAGAGTTCATTAAACATCTTGCTGGCTACAAGGCAGACACCTATAACGACATCGTTATCGCAATGGGACACACAAATGCAACGTATCAGCAGGCGATGGATGCCATTGATGCAGGCGTAACACGTGCTACCCACACCTATAACGGCATGAGCGGCATGCACCACCGCGACCTCGGCGCACTTGAGGCAGTCTTCGCACACCCCAACATTCACGCTGAATTGATAGTAGACGAACACCACGTTCATCCTTTTTGGGGCAAACACCTTATCCAGCAGAAAGGAATTTCTGGAGTCGGATTGATTACAGATTGCACTGAACACGCAGGACTATCAGCAGGAGAATGGCAAAAAGATGCTATCTACGAAGCAGAACACGACGCTTACCGACTCAACGCAGCAGATTCGGATACCTCCAAATACATAAAAAACGGTGCAATGTGGTTAGATGTCGGTAAACCTACCGAACGGCTCGCAGGTGCAATCATTACCCTTATGGATGGCATTCGTAACGTCGTCGGATGGGGATTTTCTTTAGAAGATGCTTTAACGATGGCAACATTAACACCTGCCCAGAATTTAGGGATTGATCATCAAGTTGGTTCAATAGCACCAGACAAAGCTGCAGATATAGTTATCGTTGATAAAATTTTGAACGTGCAGAACGTAATTCTGCGTGGTAAAATGATTGCGGTGAAATAAAAAACAACTAAAGTGAGTTCCCTCGTGGTGTGAGGTGCGTAAACTGAAACCCGCAAGATTTACGTTTATTATACTGTTTCCTTCTACCTTACCATTTTTGACACAGTGGTCATGATCACACCGAGGACAAGACATTCAACATACTTCACCTTACAAAATTAGATATGTCGAGTATACTATCAAACATAACGACAAATTTATTCTTCTGTTTTTTTGGGCAACATGTTATCATACTACAGTTTATAGTAAACTGCGCGATTCAGAGGTAAGGTGCAGTCTGTTTAAATCATTAGTTATGTAAACCCTCTGTTTTTCTTTAAAGTTGAGCTCATACTTGCCGGAAACAATCACTACAGAGCAAATTGAGACGCAATAACTAACCACAAAAGGAGGAACTAACATGAAATTCTTTAGAAACAACGCATATTGGATACTCGGTATCGTTATTGGCCTGGGTATCGGAAGCATTATTGTTACTCAACGTGGACAACAGCAGACAACGGAAATAGGTAAAATCACACCTGATATTACAGATAAGACATCAGATGTTACCAAACAGCAATCCGGCGGTGCATCACCTGGTGGTCATCTTCACACCGATGGTACGTGGCATGCAGCCGCCCCTGCTGTTGCGATTAAAAACGATGTTCCTATTGCTAAAAAGGCAGTGAAACCGACTTTCAGCACGCGGCAAAGCAAACCGACTAATAGAAGTAGTTTTGGATGGATTACTTGGAAATACAGCAATGCCAGTGGTGGACGGAGTGATGCTTATGTTCCTGATTTTCTTGAGCTATCAGATGAGATAAGAGAATCGGTTAATTTACTTCGTATGGAACAGCGGGGTAGAGAATATTTGCAAAACGAGGCATTGGAGAACGACGAGTTTTTGACGAACAAAGTCCGGTTTTATGATACCGTGGACTTTGTTGGAGAATCGTATAACTTGCCGGATGCTCAGTCTTTATTGCTTGATAAAAAGGGGAATCCGCTTCCACCGATGACGGATGCGGAATACGCTGAGGAGGAACTGAGACGGCTTGTTGGGGATCGTGATCTTGAAGAAGCGGCTCAGTTTTTGGAAGCACATGGACACTATAATGAGTTGCTGCTCTCTCGTCTGGACGATGAAAGGGCGTTTGATTATCTGTATGCGATTGGGAGTCCAGTTTCGTCGAAACAGCTTGAGCGGACACGTGTATATGCAGAACGCGTTGTTGCATCGGATCCTAATCATCTTGAAGCGCGTCTTTACCTTGCAGACATGGATTCACGGTCTGCACGATCAAATGCGCAGCGTGAGATGGTATTAGCCCAATATGAATTGATCCTTGCGGATCATCCGGGTTCTGCTCATGCGTTAATAGAAGCGGCGGACGTGCTTGTTGCTTTAGATAGACCGATTCAAGCGGTTGAATATTTCAATAGAGGGCATGAACTTGGTGCCAGTCTCGGTTTTTTTGAGGCGGGGCTTGCGTATCAGAAACTTGGTGACTATAAGACGGCTTGGATTTACATGAAAAAAGCGGCACGGTTGCCGTTCGGTCATTCCCCCAGAGGTCCGCTGGGTCATCTGCGTGCGATTGAATCTGGGGATCCGTTTGTAAAACCATTACCTTTTGAGAAGTTGGATATTCCACAAACAGGTTCTCTTTTGCCGGATCCAGCACCTATGTCTGAGTCTTCCTTTCCCGTTCCAAGCGTTGATAATGGTATTACGACTGCACCTCCGTCTGATATTGTATCTGATAGAACGGATACCCGCGGTGCATTAGATCCTCGTGAAGAGATTCGACAGATCATGGAGCAGATGTCGCAGGAAGAGATAAACGCTTTCATAAAATGGGCGGAGGATTTGGAACGTGAGGGAAACACCAAAAATACGACAGACTTTTTGAAGAAAGAGTTGGCATCGCATCTGTCAGGTGCTCCTGCACAGTTTAGTCCTGCACGTATTGTGCGTGCGAATGAGTTGCTTAAACGTTTTGGTCCTGAAGAGGGGTTACAGCGTCTGAAAGCGAGTGATCCTGAAATAGCGTTACAGGTAGAATTATTGCGAAAGGAAACACCGAAACCAACGATTAAAGATTGATATACTCACCACGGTGCTAAAACACTACCAACGGCTGTTGATACGGATTTTAGCAATAGCATATATGTTAATTATTTTCTGTAAGAAAAACTTTGGTCTGATACAACATGAAGGTGTCCATGTCCCCGTATTATCGCAATTGGGTTTTGGCACCGAAAGTGACAAAATAGGAGGAGTCTACTCATGAAACGTCACTCTATTTGGATAACTACATTGATTTTGATTTTCTCTGTGTTCTGCCTTCCGTCTCTCTGTTCTGCTATCACCGTACAAATATCAGAGGTTTCACCGACATGGATTCCAGAAGCCTCCGAGAGCGATGACTTGTCTATCGCGTGGGTGTCGGTCACCATCAGCGGTATCACAAACAGAGATCAATATAAGAAGATTGAAATATCACTGACAACCTCAATGCTATCCGGCATTTGTGGTAACAGCACGAATCAAGATATAGTAGACACGGGTCTTCAGAATGTTTATAATAGCACGATAAGGGATCTGATTTTTAGGACTGAAGAGAACGGTGACAACTGGGAAGTTGTGTCTAAACATAAACTTCGATACACTGTTCCGAGTGAGGATGAAAAGAGGAAAGCCACGGTAACGTTGCCCGTTGGTGTGCTTTGCCTTGATTTCGGCGCGCACGGTCGGTTATTGGGTGGAGTAAAAAAAAGAAATGATAACGATGATACATCTGCGACTCTACCGACACCTGTGCGGATACCGAGAGACGATAACAATAATAATATTGCAGATAGTTGGAATAACGACTATTATGCGCTGGACACCCAAGGCAACTTGGACTCATCACAGTTTAGGAGATTCGGTACCGACTCGGATGTGGATACATCTTTAAATAGTGTACACAGCGGAGACAGGCTCACGGCTTTTGAAGAATATCGCGGTTTTATGACGTGGCCTTATGCTCCCGCAAGTGGGCGTGCAGGTTCGGATCCCCCGAGTGTGCGACATACCCGGACCTCACCCGACGCGAAAGACATGTTCATTGTTAATGAAAACAGTGAAACAAAGTATCGTGGGACAGGTACAGGGCATGGACGTCTTTCACAGCACTTACTGCCATCATCACATGTCAATGCGAATGGACAAGTGGATTTCAGAGAGAACCGTGGTGATGCTGCGTATTCTGTGGAAGTCGTGACTAATGATCAAATACAAAATGACCCACCTTATGGCGAGGCAGAAATAGGTCCGCCAAGGGCAGATGCTGAGGCAACTATCTACACAAGTTATATAAAACTACAGGAAGGTAGTTATGCAAATCAGGTGATTAGTGATGTCATCGGTCACGAGATGGGTCACTGGGCACATCTTGGACACTGTCCGGAGTTGACAGATACAAATGGTGACAGTTGGGAAGATAAGTGTCGCATGTATTGGGAATATGATAGGGATCAAAATGAGTATGCTTTGCATCACGATAGAGATTATGCACTCAAAAAGGTCCATGGTGCCTCCGGGCCACAAGGATCTGCTGAGCCGAATCCTCCAGATGGTGAGAGGAACCCGCAAAGAGGCACCCTGTCTTCTGGGAGTAGTTTGTATACCGCTACAGCTGGTGGCAGTCACACAGCAAATTTTGTTGCGCCTTCGGCTTATAGTTCCGTGTATTGGTATGTGAAGTCGCCTACAGATACCACTACGTATGGCACGAATGTTGAGATAGACCAAGGAGATGGAAGCACGACGACGGCGAGTTTGAGTTATACTTTCTCCAGTTCTGCAGCGGCTGGGAATTGGACGATTATGGCGTATGTGTATCCGGGTTCTGGCAGTGTCTATGAGTTAAGTTATACGGTATATGTCTCGCGCCCGATAGTTGTATTTTCACCGAGTTTCTCTGTGGGTTCATCGAGTTATAGTGCCGGGAATACGTTATATGGGACTGTGACTTCCTCATCAAGTGATCCGATTTATGGTTCGCATCTGCTTGTTAAGGCACCGAGTGATACCAGCGCATACGGTATGAATATGGGTTGGTTCCCTGGAAATAGCATTAAAACGACGACATCTTTGTCGTTGAGCTACTCGATTCCATCGGATGCAACCGCTGGCAGCTATCAGATCACTGCACGTGTCTATCCGTGGAATGGGGATACGTGGGGCACACCGGTGTATCTGTCTGAGAACGTGACGGTAACTGCTGCAACTTCAACAACAACGACAACAACGACCACGCCTACGACGACAACAACGACGCAAAGTTTTGATCCCAGTTTATCCGGCAACGCAAGCACTTATAGTCCGGGGAGCACTTTGACCGCCACGGTTTCTACATCGGGCGCACCCATCTATGGCGCACGCCTGTATCATGGCAGCACAGACCTCAGTGGATGGGTCCCAGGCAGTAAGAGCACAACATCTGTCAACCTCAGTTATACGTTCCCGACAGACGCAAGTGGCAGCTATGATTTACGCGTGAGTATCTGGCCCTGGAATGGTGATACTTACGGTTCGGTGTATCGGTTGTATTTCACCGTCAATGTACAGTAAAAGGTGCAAGGTTTGAAAACTTATCGGGCAGATATACAACGTGTTACCTGCCTATTCCTTTATTACGATGAACTTTCGATTTTTAAACTTCTTTTTGATCGTTTTGATTACAGTGCTGATGGTGGTGCTATTTTTCCGGCCACATGTTCACCCTACAGCACCTGATCCGGTTCCTATCCACAATCACATGACCACGCGATCCAGCCGAGACGCAGGCGCGCGGCAACCGCCTGACACTCCACAAGATTTTTACCGCACCATCATTGACAACAATATCTTCCGTTCAATCGGTTGGCAACCGCCTAAAAAACAGCCAATCTATACCCTCATCGGCACAGCAGTCGCACAGAACGTAGAAGATTCAAAGGCGTTTATATTGGAGCGGCGTTCAAATCGCTTGCATATCATCAAAGTTGGTGATGTCTTCGGTGAGGCACTCGTGAAAGTAATTGAATCAAAGCGGGTCATATTGAATGAAGCAGGAAAAGAGATCGTCCTCCATAGTAGTAGGATGCTGTTTTATTAAAGTATTTTGACAATCAGTAAACTCTCCAGATTTTATAACTTGTCCATAAAAAGCGTATAGATTTTTTAATTTAAGTAAAAATCATAAAAAATCTACAATTTCGCAATAAATATCTAATAATTTTCTAAATTAACTTGACAAAAGACAGAAATCGGATTATAATTAAAGTTTTGAGTGTTGTAGTAAGTTTTGTTTAGAGAAAAACACAGGGAGCATTCAATATGGAAGCAGGCTAACGTCGTTTTCTTCAGAGCAACGTTAATGTGTTCAGTTGAGTTTAGAGCCCTGTGAGGGCTTTTTCTTTTGTCTATTAAATTGTTGTTTGTTAGTGAGGTGCAGAGATGCCAACCATCAACCAGTTAATCAAAAAACCGCGTAAAAAATATCGCAAAAAAACGAAGTCACCGATTCTACAGCAGTGTCCACAACGTAGAGGTATCTGCTTACAAGTGAAAACGGTAACGCCGAACAAACCGAACTCTGCTTTACGTAAGGTGGCACGTGTCCGGTTTACCTCTTCTGCTGATGAAGCGACCTGCTACATTCCAGGGATTGACCACAATTTGCAGGAGCACTCAGTTGTGTTAGTCCGTGGTGGACGAGTCAAGGATTTATCGAATGTGCGATACCATATTGTGCGTGGTAAATTAGATACAGCTGGTGTTGAAAACCGTCGCCAGGGTCGCTCTAAATACGGAGCACGGAAGCCCAGTTAAATAACTGGCACTTCAATGTCATCGCTGTTCAAGGAAACGTGATAGATTGTAATACCGGTAAGAGAGTCAGTTTTCTCTCTATTTCTGGAGGAGTAATAGATGCCGAGGCGTGGAAACGTCACAAAACGAGAAGTAAGTCCCGATGCCGTTCACAACAGCAAATTAGTTTCAAAGTTTATTAACCATCTGATGTGGGATGGTAAAAAGGGCACTGCACAACGGATTGTGTACACAAGTTTTAAGATTATTGAGGATCGAACGAAAGACGAAGGTTTTGACGTGTTTCGCCAAGCCATCAATAATGTAAAACCTGTACTGGAAATTCGTCCACGACGCGTTGGAAGCCAAACATACCAAGTACCAGTTGATGTAAAGACTGAAAGGCGAACAACATTAGCAATTAACTGGATTATCCAATCTGCGCGGAGTCGAGGCGAAAAAGGCATGCCCGCGCGGTTAGCAGGTGAACTCTTGGATGCATCTCAGAATGAAGGTGAAGCAATTCGTAAGAAACAGGAACAACACCGCATGGCGGAAGCGAATAGAGCCTTTGCGCATTATAGATGGTAATCAAATAATTAAGAAAAAAGAAAAACGCGTCACATTCCTTGTACTGATTAGCATTAGCACGTCAGTGTGACGTGCAAAACGTCCTAATTGGTATTTGTAAATTCGGTAGAACACAGTAAAAATGAAACCAATTTATGGGATACACGCTAAATAACATAAAACAATTTGTGAAACGGTATTATAGAGACTGACTAAACTAAGGAGTTTTAAACTGTGTCGGACAAAAATCAGAGGGTGCCACGCCGCTCAACCCTGTCAAATACACGGAACATCGGTGTTATGGCCCACATTGACGCGGGTAAAACGACCGTAACCGAACGAATACTATATTATACGGGTAGAGTTTATCGGATCGGCGAAGTCGACGATGGCACGACCACAATGGATTGGATGGTGCAGGAGCAGGAACGCGGCATTACAATTACGGCTGCAGCAACTACCTGTAACTGGAAAGAACACCATATTAATATCATTGATACCCCAGGACATATTGACTTTACAGTCGAAGTTGAACGTTCTCTGAGAGTTCTGGATGGCGCTGTTGCCGTGTTCTGTGCGGTCGGCGGCGTTGAACCTCAATCGGAAACCGTATGGCGACAGGCAGATAAATACGAAATACCACGCATTGCTTACATCAATAAGATGGATAGAACCGGTGCTGACTTCTTCCGAACCGTTGAAATGATGGGTGAACGTTTAGGGGCAACTGCCGTGCCTATTCAACTCCCTATCGGATCCGCTGAACAATTCAGAGGAATTGTTGATCTCATTTCAATGAAAGGACAATTGTGGGACGAAGGAAGTCTCGGTGCTGTTATTCATGAAACTGACATTCCCACAGAGATGGAAGAAATGGTGCATGAATATCGCGATCGGTTATTTGCAGCAGTCGCAGAATGGGATGATGAACTATTAGAGAAATACCTTGACGGTGTTGAGATTACCCCCGAGGAAATTAAAACGGGATTGAGGCAAGCAGTACTCAGTAGCAAAGTCGTTCCAGTGCTTTGCGGAAGTGCATTAAAAAACAAAGGAGTCCAACCGCTTCTGGATGGGATTGTTTCTTATCTACCTGCTCCCACAGATGTCAAATCGATCATTGGGTTTAACCCGAAGACTGAGGAAGAAGAGACTCGCCCCGCAGACAAAGAGACACCGTTTTGTGCACTCGCATTCAAAATTACCACCGACCCACATGTTGGAAAACTAACTTATCTCCGTGTCTATTCTGGTGTCTTAAACAAAGGTGATACAGTCTATAATAGCAAAACTGAAAAATACGAACGCATCGGTAGATTAATGCAGATGCACGCTAACAAACGGGAAGAACATCAGTCTGTTAGCGCTGGTGACATCGTTGCTGCAATTGGGTTAAAAGAGTTAAGCACTGGTGACACAATCTGTGATCCCAAAGCACCTGTCGCTTTGGAAACAATGGTGTTTCCGCTACCTGTTATGTCGGTGGCAGTCGAGCCACGTTCACAATCAGATATTGATAAGTTGAACCTTGCCCTCTCAAAACTAGCAGAGGAAGACCCAACTTTCAAAGTTCATCAAGACCCAGACACAGGACAAACACTCCTATCCGGCATGGGTGAACTTCACCTTGAAATTATCGTAGATAGGTTAGTGCGTGAGTTTAACGTTTCCGCTAACGTAGGTTCGCCTGAAGTGGCATATCGGGAAACGCTTATGAAACCAGTAAAGGCAGAAGGCAGATTTGTGCGGCAGTCCGGTGGTAGGGGACAGTTCGGGCATGTTGTTATTGAGGTGATACCACTTGAAAAAGGTGCTGGTTTTGAATTTACTGATGAGACCAAAGGCGGGACTATCCCTCAAGAATACGTTCCTGCGGTTCGAAAAGGTATTGAAAACGCGATGAACGTTGGTTCTTTAGCTGGTTACCCAGTTGTTGATGTGGGTATTCGTCTTCTTGATGGTTCTTTTCATCAAGTAGATTCGTCTGAAATGGCTTTTTCGATTGCCGGTTCAATAGCGTTCAGGGAAGCTACAAAACAGGCAGGTTCGGTACTACTTGAACCGATCATGGCAGTTGAAGTTATAGTGCCAGATGAATACCTCGGCAAAGTGATTGGTGATCTTAATTCTCGACGCGCCCATATTAGAGACACAGAGGTGCATGAAAAATCTCGGATTCAAGTAGTTCGGGTAGATGTGCCGTTATCTGAAATGTTCGGTTACGTCAAATCACTTCGTTCACTGACACAAGGGCGTGCCAACTATTCTATGGAATTTGCACATTATAGAGAAGTCCCAACAAGCGTTGCGGAGGATTTGATCGCAAACACACATCATAAAACTTAATATAGCATTATAGTGCGTTCACCTTTACAAGTTATATTGAACGCTGCTAATTCTGACGAAATGCTTTCAAGCAAGATATTTGCTGACATAGCGAACATCTAATATTGATTAAATCAAAAAATAAAAATGGCATGCCAAGTGATATAATAATCACAAGGCTATTGTAAACGTCCGAAACATTCGGACACAGTGAGACACGTTGTGCGCCTACTTAAGAGCGCCTATGAGAACATAGATACAACTCGGGTTTAGCGATATTTAAAACCCTTTATATATAACCTATAATTGGAGTTTGGACAGAAATGGCAAAGCAAACTTTTGAAAGGACAAAGCCACACGTTAATATTGGTACTATTGGCCACGTTGACCATGGTAAGACAACGCTTACAGCAGCAATTACTATGGTCTTATCAAAACTCGCTGACAAAGACTATGTCATGACCTATGAAGACATTGACAAGGCACCCGAGGAAAAAGAACGTGGTATTACGATTAACACGGCTCACGTTGAATACGAGACAGAAAACCGTCACTACGCTCACGTTGACTGTCCTGGGCACGCAGACTACATCAAAAATATGATTACGGGTGCTGCTCAGATGGATGGTGCCATTCTGGTAGTTTCCGCAGCAGATGGTCCTATGCCGCAGACACGTGAACACGTGCTCCTCGCAAGGCAGGTGAATGTCCCATCCTTGGTTGTCTTTCTTAATAAGGCAGACATGGTAGATGACGAAGAACTGCTGGAACTCGTTGATCTTGAAGTTCGAGAATTGTTGAGTGAATATGAATTTCCTGGTGACGATACACCCATCATCGCTGGTTCCGCTCTTGAAGCCATGGAATCTGCTGGCGATCCAACGAGTGATCAATGCAAACCGATTCTTGATCTCATGGAATCTGTTGATGAGTTCATTCCAGAACCGGTTCGGGATACAGAAAAACCTTTCTTGATGCCGATTGAAGATATCTTTACGATCAGCGGACGTGGTACTGTTGTCACAGGTCGTGTTGAGCGGGGTATCGTTAAGGTCGGAAATACGATGGAAATCGTTGGACTTCGCGATACCATAGACACGGTTGTCACTGAGGTTGAAATGTTCAAAAAATTGCTCGATGAAGGCAGAGCAGGTGACAACATCGGAGCACTCCTTCGAGGTATTGATCGAGAGGATGTTGAACGGGGACAGGTCTTAGCAGTTCCAGGAACAGTTATGCCACACACAAAATTTGAAGCTGAAATTTATATCTTAACAAAAGAGGAAGGTGGACGCTGGAATCCGTTCTTTAGCGGGTATCGTCCGCAATTCTATTTCCGGACAACTGACGTTACCGGTGAAATGAATCTGGCTGAAGGTATTGAAATGATTATGCCCGGTGACAACGCTCAGATTACTGTTGAACTGTCTAAGCCAATTGCGATGGAAGAACAACTTCGCTTCGCTATCCGTGAAGGTGGACACACTATCGGGGCTGGCGTTGTCTCTAAAATCCTTGAGTAACGGGAATTTATGTAGGATACGTTCCCTCGGTTAGTGTGGCACAAAACGTGTTTATGTATCTCGTCGGAACGTTCAAGGCTAATAGAACAATGGTTGATCAGATTAACCATGATAGTTCCGACAAGATACGGAGTTGGTAACCGAAAAAGAAAAAACGAGGAAACGTACCGTTACTTTTCAAAAAAGGAGCCAAGAGATGAACAATCAAAAAATTCGCATTCGGCTCAAAGCGTTTGATCACCGTTTACTTGACCAATCTGCGAAGCAAATTGCGGTCACCGCAAAACAGACCCAAGCGAGAGTTTCAGGTCCGATTCCGTTGCCGACAAAGAAACACATCTATACTGTTCAACGTTCCACGTTCACAGACAAAAAATCGCGGGAACAGTTTGAGATGCGGATTCACAAACGGTTATTGGATATTCTGGAAACCGCTCCAAAGACAGTTGATGCACTGATGCGGCTTGACCTCCCTGCTGGGGTTGATGTCAAAATCACATTGCTCTAAGGGAGGTAAAAGATGGTTAGCGGAATTATCGGAAGAAAAGTTGGGATGACCCAAATCTTTGAAGATTCCGGGGAGGCAATTCCTGTCACTGTGATAGAAGCCGGTCCATGCCCAATTGTTCAGGTGAAAACGCAGGAACGGGATGGGTATCAGGCAGTACAGTTAGGGTTCGGTAAACGGAAAGAAAATAAGTTTAACAGTCCAATCCGTGGGCACTTCGCTAAAGCGGATACACCACCCACACAAGTGCTACGAGAATTTCGGGTAGAAAGTCTTGAGGGTGTCACAGTTGGCGATACTGTTGATGCAAGTTTATTTTCAGAAGGTGAACTTGTGGATGTAACTGGCACTTCAAAAGGACACGGATTCGCAGGTGTTGTTAAACGTTGGGGATTTAAGGGCGGTAGGAAGAGCCACGGCGGTGAACAAGACCTGCGTCGTCCAGGGTCTATTGGGGCAAGTGCTACTCCGTCACGTGTTTTTAAAGGAAAGAAAATGCCAGGGCGTTACGGCGCTAAACGACACACTGTCCAAAATCTGCAGGTTATTCAAGCCGACGCTGAACGAAATTTGTTGGTTGTTAAAGGAGCAATCCCAGGCCCACCTAAAGGGTTCCTTTTAATTAGGAAAGCCGTTAAGGTTTCTGGAACGGACAGTACTGAAAGTTAACTTGGTAATTAGTTATTCCCTGCAATCCCAGCAACTTCCAGAGAAGAGCGGGTAATTCATGCCAAGTCCAGCACATCGGAGAAACAAATAAAGATATGGCAACTTTAAACGTACATAATCGTTCAGGAGAAGTGCTTCGCGAGAAAGACCTCGCGGACTCGTTTACACATGCTGAGGTTAATACATCTGTCGTTCATCAATGTGTGGTGGCTTATCTTGCTAACCAAAGGAGCGGCACGGCTTCAACGAAAGGTCGTAGTGAAGTTACCGGGAGCGGTAGGAAATTACACCGTCAAAAAGGAACTGGTAAAGCGCGTGTAGGAGATGCGGGATCCCCCATTCGAGTACACGGCGGTGTTGCATTTGGTCCAAAACCACGCAGTTATCGCCAGCACACCCCTAAGCGGGTACGCCGTCTTGGTTTAAAAAGTGCTCTTGCTGATCGGTTTCAAAATGAACAGTGTGTTCTGATTGAAGATTTCACACTTGAACGTCCCAGAACAAAAGAGATTGTGTCTCTCTTAAACGCATTGAACTTGGAGGGAAAGGTCTTGTTCGTTCTTGACGAACATAATCCGAATATCTATCTTTCCCTAAGGAATATCCCACAAATTAACAGTTGTACTTGGGATGTGCTCAATATATACCAAGTGATGTGGCATGATAAACTCGTCATCACTGAACGCGCTGCAGAGAAATTGGAAGCGAAATTCGTAGATATTGAAGGTTAATCTTATGAAAGATAAATATAAAGTTATTTTGAGACCCCATATTACAGAAAAAAGCACACTCCTTCGCGAGGATAATAAATACTCGTTTGTTGTCAGTCGAGACGCAACGAAAACGGACATCCGCCGTGCTGCTGAGGAGTTGTTTGAGATTCAAGGAAGCATCATTGACGTTCACACGATGCAAGTGCGGGGTAAAATGAAGGGTAGAATGAACCGTTACCAACGCGGACGACGTCCCCATTGGAAAAAAGCTATTATTACCGTGGAAGAAGGGACTCGTATCCCAGTTTTCGAAAGTATCTAACTTTGTTTTCGTTCATGTATGGTGCCGCGTGTCAATCGTCGGGTTCCATGAAAGAATGTTTTAACGAGAGGAATTGAAAGTGGCTAAAACATATAAACCTATCACGCCGAGTCGGCGGTTCATGACTGGATATACCTTTGAGGAGATTACACGCCAGAAACCAGAGAAATCGCTTGTCAAAGGTACCAAGCAAAATGCTGGACGTAACAGCAAAGGGCGTATAACGGTACGGAGACGAGGTGGTGGACACAAACGTCGATATCGCGTCATTGATTTCAAACGCGATAAGTTTGGTATTCCAGCGAAGGTAGCCTCAATTGAGTATGACCCGAACCGTTCCGCTCATATCGCTTTGCTCCACTATGCAGATGGTGAAAAGCGGTATATCCTTGCTCCTGTTGGTCTTCGGGTTGGAGATAGTGTCACATCTGGACCAGACGCAGAAATTAGTGTTGGAAATGCCTTGCCCCTTGAAAATATTCCGTTGGGTTCTTCAATACATAATATTGAGATGCAGCCGGGTAAAGGTGGACAACTCGTTCGTAGTGCAGGCGGCTCGGCACAGTTAGTTGATCGTGAAGGTAAATATGCCCGTATCCGTTTACCTTCTGGTGAAGTAAGACTTGTTCCGGTAAATGCAATGGCAACTATCGGGCAAGTTGGAAATGTCACTACTATCGTTATCGGTAAAGCAGGTCGTTCAAGATGGTTAGGAAAACGCCCGAAAGTTCGAGGCGTAGCGATGAATCCGGTTGACCATCCACATGGTGGTGGTGAAGGCAAAAGTTCTGGTGGAAGACACCCTGTTACACCTTGGGGCGTACCAACAAAAGGGTATAAGACGCGAAACCCGAAAAAGAAATCTGGGCGATATATTATGGGAAGGCGTAAATAGTGGTTTTTACAACTTATTTTCCAAGACACATTCACACTTAAAAGGAGAGACCTGATGCCGCGTTCTATTAAAAAAGGCCCCTACGTTGACGCAAAACTCGCAAAACATATAGCAGAGATGGAACAATCCGGTAGTAAACGTGTGATTCGCACATGGGCACGAAGTTCTACTATTACACCGGAATTTGTTGGACATACCGTCGCGATTCATAATGGGAAAAAGTTTTTTCCAGTCTATATCACAGAAAATATGGTTGGTCATAAACTTGGGGAATTCGCACCGACCCGGACTTTCCGTTCCCACGCAGGTGGTTCAACGAGAAGATAATTTATCACATTGTAGTTCGTATTAGGTGGTAGGTTCGGTCGAGCTTCAGCGAAACCCAACGAACTAAAACAATATAATCACTTAGAGATGTATTAGAATATAGTGCCTCTGCGGTAGACGCACTTAGTTTGATACGTTATTAAAGATAATATAAGCAAAACATTGTGCACAGATTGTGCTTAAAGTTTTGTTAGGAGAAAAAATGGAAGGAAGGGCAAAGATTCGGAACGTTTCGGTAGCACCGCGAAAAGCACGCCTTGTTGCCGACTTGGTTAGGAATCAATATGTTGCCGATGCGCTGAATCAACTGCTCTTTACACATAAAGCGGCAGCACCAGTAATTTATAAGCTGATTCAATCCGCTGCAGCAAATGTCCAATACCAAGACCCTGCAGTGGAAATCGCTAATTTGTATGTCAAAGAGATTCGTGTTGATGAAGGAATTACACGAAAATGGATACGCCCCCGCGCACGAGGTATGGCAAACCGAATTTTCAAACGTCAGAGTCATATCACTGTTGTCGTGGACGAGGAGAGTGAAAATGATGGTGAGTAATCAATGCCACCACATGTCCTCCGAAGTCATATATGGGGTAATGTTCAACAGGAGGTTTATGTGGGACAAAAAACTCACCCGCGTGGGTTACGCTTAGGGATAATTGAGACGTGGGATTCAAAATGGTATAGTGAGCGCGATTATGCGAAATGGTTGCATGAAGATTTACAGATTCGGCAATACGTCAAAGAGCAGTTGGCGCGTGCTGGGATCTCTCGAATAGAAGTTGAACGCGTTGCTGAAAAATGCACCATTTATATACATACTGCCAGACCCGGTATTGTGATTGGACGCCGAGGAGTAGATGCAGAAAAATTACAAATGGAACTCGAAAAACTCATCGGTAGACCAGTCAAAATTAATGTTGAAGAAATAAAAGCCCCAGACCTTGATGCGCAACTTCTCGCTGAAGCTGTTGCAACGCAAATTGAACGCCGTATCAGTTTTAAGCAAGCGATGCGACGCAAAATCGCTGATTCAATGCAATCTGGCGCGCAGGGCGTTAAAATTATGGTCAGCGGCAGACTCGACGGAAAAGAGATAGCGCGTTCCGAATCCAGCCTTGAAGGACGAGTGCCGTTACATACCCTCAGAGCTAATGTTGATTACGGGTTTACTGAAGCAAATACAACTTACGGAAAAATTGGTGTCAAAACGTGGATATTCAAAGGTGAAATCCTCGGTGTACCAGAGGCATTAAGTGGCGAATCAGTGAGCCGTCGCCAACAAGGCGCGAGACGCAGCAGCGCAAGGGACTCGCGTGCGGATAGACAAACTGGCAATCGTGGCACGGCACGCAGGCAACGGGACCAGGGACGGAACCAAGGACGGAACAGGCGCAGACAACAAAGAAATAATAGCGAGCAAGGCAGGAACTAACCGATCAATAAGTTTGCTCGTGTGTTCCATAAACTGATTTAAGGAGTATTTTAAATGTTAATGCCGAAACGCGTGATGCACCGTAAGGTTCATCGCGGAAAACGCCGAGGAAAACCACGCAGCGGTTCACAGATTAGCTTCGGCGAATACGGGTTACAAGCAATGGAAGCCGGCTGGATAACAAGCAACCAAATTGAGTCTGGACGCGTTGCCATTACACGACACGTACGTCGCGGTGGGAAAATATGGATTAAGATCTTTCCGCATAAACCTGTAAGCAAAAAACCTGCCGAAACGCGGATGGGAGGCGGAAAAGGAGCTCCAGAATTTTGGGTCGCCGTTGTTAAACCTGGGCGGATCATATATGAATTAAGTGGGGTTTCCCGTGAAGTTGCTAAAGGAGCAATGGAACGTGCTGCTCACAAATTTCCTATTAAAACGAAATTTGTTGTACGGGATGAGGTGTAATGTATGAAGGCTCATGAATTAAAAACCAGGTCAACAGAAGAATTGGAAAACGAATTAGAATCTCTTAAAGAGAATCTTTTTAACCAAAGAGCTCGCAATATCTTAGGGCAGTTGGAAGACACAAGTCTCCCCGGAAAAATTCGGAAAGACATCGCACGTGTAAAAACTGTTCTTCGCGCTCGTGAATTGGAAACCCAAAAATAAAAGGTGAAAAAAGGACAATTAAACGTGGAAAAACGAAGACACCGAAAAATCCGAACTGGCACGGTTGTAAGTGATCGCATGGAAAAAACTGTAAGCGTGTCAGTAGTTCGGAGTTATCAACATCCGCTTTACAAAAAAGTCGTGCGTACGACAAAAAAGATTTTGGCGCATGACGAACAGAATAATTGTAAAGTCGGCGATGTTGTGCAGGTGATTGAAAGCCGCCCGATTAGTAAACGTAAACGATGGCGGGTACAATCTGTAATATCAGCAGCACAGACTGCTGATTAATTGGAAGGAAGGTACGGCAATGGTTCAAAATTATACTCGATTAACCTGTGCCGATAATACGGGTGCCAGAAATCTAATGTGCATTAGTGTACTCGGGGGAACCCGGCGACGGTATGCACGGGTCGGCGATATAATTGTGGCAAGTATTAAAGAGGCAACCCCAAATACACAGGTCAAAGCAGGTGAAGTGGTTCGTGCTGTTGTTGTCCGGACTGCCAAAGAATATCGCCGTTCAGACGGTTCTTATATTAAGTTTGATCAGAATGCAGCAGTTCTTGTTACTGCCGAAAATGAGCCACGTGGAACAAGAATCTTTGGTCCGGTTGCTCGCGAACTACGCGAAAAATCGTTCACACGAATTGTTTCACTTGCTCCGGAAGTGATTTAGGAGGAATTATGTCTAAGAAGAAGCTGCATATCAAAAGAGATGATTTAGTGATGGTCTTGAGTGGTCAGGACCGAGGCAAGCAGGGAGTTGTGTTGCAGGTATTTCCAAAGAAAAATAGAGCTGTTGTTGAAGGTATTCATTTCGTTAAACGACATTTGCGTCCAAATCAAACGGGACAAGGTGGAGTCGTTGAACGTGAGGGAACTATCCACATCTCTAACTTGAAAAAGGTTGATGGATAGATTCATTTTACGAATTGAAATATCAAATTAGCGAGTTTTTAAGGTCTTTGTTTAATATCAATCACACAACTATCATGCTATAGGATACAAGGCTGATGAGCCAATTTAAAACATTTTATCAAACAGAAGTTGTTCCCGCGTTGCAGAAGGAATTTAATTACAAAAATGTAATGCAAATCCCGAAATTGGAGAAAATCGCGCTAAATATCGGGGTCGGCGAAGCGAAAGAGAACCCAAAGGCGTTGGAAGACGCAGTTGAAGAGTTGACGCTTATTGCCGGTCAGCGTGCAATTATCACCCGAGCAAGGAAATCCATATCTGCCTTTAAAATCAGAGGCCCGTCAAAGATGTCGCGTTCCTCCGGTGACGCAATCGGGTGTAAGGTCACACTCCGACAGAATCGAATGTATGAATTCCTGAACCGCTTGGTTAATGTCGTTTTACCTCAAATACGTGATTTCCGGGGTGTTTCTCCCGACGCTTTTGATGGGCGTGGAAATTATTCGTTGGGTTTAACAGAGCAACTCATTTTTCCGGAAATTGACTATGACAACGTGAACGATACCCGCGGTATGAATGTAACGGTTGTGACAACCGCCCCGACCGATGAAGAAGCACGGGTGTTGTTACGTGAACTGGGCATGCCTTTTCGCGAATAATACGAGTAAGTTACGATCAAAGGAGACTGAAGTTGGCGAGTAAATCATGGATTGCCAGAAATCAAAAAAAACCTCGTTTTCGGACACGGAAATATAGTCGTTGTAAAAGTTGTGGACGGGCACGAGGGTATCTGCGTAAATTTGAATTATGTCGTATCTGCTTTCGCCTGTTTGCACGAGCAGGAAAAATCCCTGGCGTGAGAAAGGCAAGTTGGTAAAAAGGAGATTTTTTGATGTCAATGACTGACCCGATCGCAGATATGTTGACGCGGGTACGTAATGCTAATATGGCTGGGCATGAGCGCGTTGAGGTGTCAGCGTCAAAGGTTAAATTAGAGATTGCCCGTATTTTGTCTGATGAAGGTTTCATCCGAAACTACCGTCTAATTGAAGACGGGAAACAAGGGATAATACGTATCTATCTGAAATACGGTGCACATAATAAAGAAAAAGCTATTACCAACCTGAAGCGAATCAGCAAACCCGGAAGACGCGTATATGCCAAGTCAGACAAGTTGCCGCGGGTTTTTGGCGACATGGGAATTGCTGTTTTGTCAACATCACACGGGGTCAAAACCGCGATTGATTGCCGACGTGCAAAAATCGGTGGCGAAGTCCTCTGTTATGTTTGGTAATTACTGCTAAATGCTTAACAACATACCTTAATGTTCAAAATGTAAATTGGAGAAATAGAATGTCACGCATTGGACAAATTCCAATTCCAATTCCGAGTTCGGTCAAAGTTGCTTTCAACGAAAGTGAGGTACAGATAGAGGGTCCCAAAGGCACATTGAATTGGATTATCCCACAAGGAATTGATGCGAATATTGAAGAAAACTTTATCACGGTCACACGCGTGAACGATGAGAAACAACACAAAGCATTACACGGTTTAGCACGCAGCCTCATCGCGAACATGGTGACAGGGGTTTCGGAAGGCTTTGAGAAGAAGTTGCGTGTTGTCGGTACAGGATACCGTGCCGAGGTCAAGGGGAAAAATGTATTGACACTTGATGTTGGATACTCACACTCTGTGATCTTCACCCCTCCCGAAGGAATCACATTGACTGTTGAATCCCAGGAGAATATTGATGGTCAGGCACATACTCCTATTATAGTGAGCGGGATTGATAAGCAAGTCGTCGGACAAGTCGCTGCCTCTATTCGTCAAATTAAAAAACCCGAAACCTATAAACCGAGTAAAGGCATCCGATACGATGGCGAACGTGTCCGTGATAAAGAAGGGAAAGTTGCTGGATAATTATTAGTTTGTAGGTTGGGTAGAGTGAAACCCATAACTGTCAATTTAGTGCCTGATTTTATTGTAGGAGGGTTTTGTAAGCCTCAACTTGTTAAATCCAAATCAACGCCAAATGCGCGTATGGCATTTGGCGGGGTTGAAAACCCCTCTCACAAGAGGATATATCCTAAAATTGACACCTATGGGTAGAGTGTAGTGGAACCCAACATGGATACGTATTCAATCATAACGTGTCCAAAATTTAGTAAAGTGTGCGTTATCAAGTATAATTTAGAGTTTTGCTGCGGGAGGAAATCCGTTGGAAAAGATGAAGAGCAAACAGATGAGCCATCTTCAAAGAAAGAAAAGAGTTCGGCGTAAAATCAGCGGCACAAGTCAACGCCCTCGGCTCTCTGTAAATAGAAGTTTAAAACATATCTACGCCCAAATAATTGATGATGAGAATGGCAAAACGCTTGCTCATGCCTCCAGTTTATCCCCTGAAGTAAAGGGGAATACCGGTGAGAGTGGGAAGTTAAAAGCTGCTCAAAGCGTTGGTCAACTCATCGCACAAAAGGCAAAAGAACATCAAATAGAGGGAGTCATTTTTGACCGCAGCGGTTATCTATATCATGGTCGAGTCAAAGCCCTCGCTGAAGCTGCAAGGGAAGAAGGGCTTAAGTTTTAACTGCCCGATTTCGTCCCTGAAAGGAGACTTTTTTGCTAAAGGAAAAAATCAATCCTGATGATTTCGAATTTGAAGAGCGTCCTATTGACATAAATAGAGTCATGCGTGTTGGTAAAGGGAGGAGAACACCGAGTTTTAATACCCTCTCTGTTGTCGGCAATCGAGATGGCATCGTCGGAATCGGTTTTGGAAGCGCAAGCGAAATTGCTGGCGCGCTTCGCAAAAGTTTTGCCGATGCTCGGAAAAATTTGATTCGTGTTCCCTTGTCTGATGGAACTCTCCCCCATGAAATCATCTGTGAATTCAAATCTGCGAAAGTTTTACTTAAACCCGCTAGCCCCGGGACAGGTATCATTGCTGGACATGCTACGCGCGCAATTTTGGAATATGCAGGTGTCCGAGATGCCCTTACAAAATGTCTGTCTTCAAGAAACGTCAAAAATATCGCCGAGGCTACGATGATCGGTTTGAGAAGTCTCAAGGATGTCAATGAAGTCGCACGAATTCGGGGCAAAACGGTCGAAGAAATCTTACATAAACGTCCTACAAATTCTAACAACTGAGTCTACTCAGGCACATCTAAGGAACGAAAGATTCAATGAAACTTAACGAACTCAAACCTCCCCCCGGGGCAAAGCGCAACCGAAAACGCGTTGGTCGTGGTCGTGGATCCGGGTATGGCGGCACCTCTGGTCGTGGGCATAAAGGACAAAAATCGCGTTCTGGCAGTTCAATTCCCGCTTGGTTTGAAGGCGGACAGATGCCGTTGGTTAGACGCGTCCCAAAGCGCGGTCCCCGAAGAATCGCACACAAACGTTTAAAGTACGATGTCATTAATATAAAAACGCTTAACCTATTTTTTGAGGATGAGGTGGAAGTGAATCCTGAACGCCTACGCGAAATCGGCATCATCAAAAGAAAAAACGCCCTCATTAAGATACTCGGCGACGGTGAACTTGATAAACGGCTGAATGTACGGGCACACCGCTTTTCAAAATCAGCCATTGAAAAGATTGAAGCTAAAGGTGGCACAGCCGAGGTGATTTAAGTGATTAAGCCAATTCAAAACGCTTTTAAAATCCCTGAATTACGCAAGCGCATTATTTTTACTGTACTCCTTCTCATTGTTTACCGACTTGGCGCGCACATTACCTTACCAGGTATTAATGATGGAGCACTTGAAGATTTTTTCAATCAACTCATGGAAACGAATGCGGGTACGGGAAATGTGTTGGCATTGATTAATGTATTTTCTGGTGGCGCATTCAGTCAAATGACAATTTTCGCACTCGGTATTCAGCCATATATCAGCGCGTCAATTATTATGCAGCTGCTTGCTGTAATTGTTCCATCTCTTGAAAAACTTTCTAAAGAACCGGATGGACGCAAGAAAATTACCCAATACACCCGCTACGGTACCGTTCTTCTCAGTATTGTTCAAGGTGTAATGATTACAATTCTGTTGAGAAATCCGGGACAACTTATCGGTCAAGATGCTGGGACCATAGTAGACAATCCTACTATCTGGTGGCACGCCTTGTCGGTCTTGACGTTGACAGCAGGGACTGCTTTTGTGATGTGGCTCGGTGAGCAAATTACCGAACGTGGTATTGGGCAAGGAATCTCAATAATTATCACTGTCGGTATTATGGCAGGATTTCCAAATGGTGTTGCTACTGTGTTCACCAACCTGTTAAACAGAACGAACTTTGGACTTGCCCAGCTTGCTATGTTACTCGCACTTATTGTCATCGCTGTGGCAGGCACAATCTTTATCCATCTTTCTGTTCGTAAGATTCCAGTGCAATACGGCAGGCAGATACGAGGCGGAAAAGTGTTCGGCGGACGCGCAATGCACCTGCCGCTAAGGGTCAACACTGCAGGAATGATTCCGATTATCTTCGCTATCACGTTGATGACGTTCCCAGGAGTACTTATCGGTATGTTGCCACAAAACTGGGAATGGGTCGTTGTTTTAGCACGCTTGATGGATCCGGGAAATCCAACCTTTTTATATCTCTCTATTTATGCATTGTTAATCATTGGATTTACCTATTTCTACACAGCAGTCCAAGTTAACCCCGTTCAAATGGCAGAAGACTTGCAGAAATACGGAGGTTTTATCCCCGGACTTCGTCCTGGAAAACAGACAGCAGATTATATCAACACAACGTTAACCCGTATTACGCTCCCCGGTGCTTTGTTCCTTGCGGGAATTGCTGTAATACCTATTTCTATCACCAGTTGGCTCGGTGTTGGCGGGATGGTTGAAGGCGCTTCCGTTTTGATTGTGGTTGGCGTTGTATTAGATACAGTGTCACAAATTGAATCATATTTAACAATGCGTCATTATGACGGATTTTTAAAGGATAGACGTTTGAAAGGACGCTCAAGAAGATAAGCATTATATTACAGGCATGTATGCTGTATGAGAGGAACATGCCTGTGAAGTACATCTACGGTATAGAAATTAAAAGGGAAAACGATGAAAGTTCGACCATCTGTCAAGAAAATGTGTAATCGTTGCAAAATCATTAAGAGAAAAGGGGTTGTCCGCGTTATCTGTCCTTCTAATCCGAAGCACAAACAACGACAAGGATAATCTTGTTCCACACATAGGAGGAAATCATGGCACGTATAGCAGGAGTAGATCTACCTCGTACTAAACGGATTGATATTGCGTTAACAGCTATTTACGGCATTGGTCGTCATACTGCATCGCAGATCGTCACAGACCTTAACATTGACCCAGCAAAGAAGGTTGATGCTTTAGCTGAAAACGAAGTCAGTCAACTCCGAGATAAAATCACTGAAGAATATAAAGTTGAAGGTGACTTACGCCGCGATGTTGACCAAAACATTAAACGGCTTATGGATATTAACAGTTATCGTGGACTCCGTCACCGACGGCAGTTACCTGTGCGCGGACAACGCACAAATACGAATGCACGCACACGAAAGGGTAAAGCACGTACGATTTCTGTTGGTAGAAAACTCAAAGAGACAGCACGAAAAGCCGGTTGATTTATACAGAATCCCGCATCGGTGTTACTATTTTTACAAGAAACGATCGATGTGGACTTACTGTTATTTTGGATTTTGGGTAAACAACGTTTACGTGAACTTCTCAGATTACTATGTTATGTCTGAGGCTTTTTCGCGAATAATCACTCAGGATTCAATTCGATATTTTGTAAAGGAGAAACAGTTTGCGTTCACGAAGACGGGAACGAAAAAATGTGCCGGAGGGCATTGCCCACATCCAGGCAACGTTCAATAATACAATTGTGACTATCACTGATCTTAACGGCAACACGGTTGCTTGGGCGAGCGCAGGAATGACGTTCCCCGGTTCGCGCAAGTCAACACCTTTTGCCGCACAACAGACAGCCGAAGCATGTGCCAGAAAAGCCATGGAACACGGTATGAAACGCGTTGAAGTGAGAGTGAAGGGGCCCGGATCAGGGCGGGAGTCGTCTATTCGCGCGCTTGCCGCCGCGGGCTTAGAAATTACTTTGATGAAGGACATGACACCTATCCCACATAACGGATGTCGTCCACCGAAAAGACGGCGAGTGTAAACCAAGGAGACACATGAGTAGATATTTAGATTCTGTCTGTAAGTTATGTCGTCGAGAGGGTGAGAAACTTTTCCTAAAAGGGCGTAGGTGCCTCGGGCCGAAGTGCTCATTTGAACGGCGAAGTTATCCACCTGGCGACCACGGGCAAAAACCACCTACACGGGCTCGTGGCGACTTTCGACGGCAACTACGTACAAAACAAAAAGCAAAGCGAATCTACGGTATTTTTGAGAAGCAGTTTCGCAATTATTATTTCAAAGCGGCACGCCAAACCGGCATCACAGGCGAGAATTTAATCGCTCTCCTTGAACGCCGCTTAGACAATGTTGTTTATCGGTTGGGATTTGCGACATCACGCAAACAAGCCCGGCAACTGGTGAAACACAACCACTTCACTGTCAATGGGAAGCGCGTCAATATACCTTCTTATCTTGTTGGAGTGGGAGATGTTATCACCCCTCGCGAAAAGAGCCGCGAAAACATCACAATTCAAGAGGCGTTAGAATTTTCAAAGCAACGAGGCGCACCAGAATGGCTCGAAATTGATTCTGATAAACCTGAAGGACGAGTACAAGGTACACCAATTGTGGAGCATATTGCAGCTGAGTTGAACACACAACTAATTATTGAATTGTACTCTAAGTAACACCTAACTACTTTGCCTCTTGAGTGTAAATCCAAATTTGATCCACCTACTAATCAGGTATTATACAATACTTCTGATTGATTAAATTTGGATAAATCAGTAAGTATGCGGTTCACTATAGCTTAGGATAATATAAAAATCCTGGAATCCACCTTACTTTTGCATCACTCCAAGAGACAATTCAAGTTGTTTTCACAACTCCGCTGTCATGGTCTTTATACGCTGTTTTATATAACTCGGAGAAATGATTACGTATATCGGACATGTTGGCGATAACAAGTAGTTATAACGAGACATACCACAAAAACCACTGTTCCGCAAAACCGCTTCACTCCCACACACAATACCCGTGGTGAAAATTGTTTCTGGAGCAAAAGCTGTTTGACTCTGTTTATAGAACAACTTAAGCCAATAGGAGGAAATCGATGGATAGATTGCGTTTAACAATGCCCGAACGTCTGGTAGCGGATACCGAAACCTTACAACCCAATTATGCGGAGTATACCGCAGAACCGCTTGAACGAGGATTCGGTACTACTCTGGGCAACTCACTTCGTCGAGTACTTCTCTCCTCGATTAAAGGAGCCGCCATAACTTCCATTCAAATTGATCAGGTCAAGCATGAATATTCAACTATTCCAGGGATACTTGAAGATGTAGTACAGATAATTCTCAACCTTAAGGCAATTCGGTTTCGACTTCTACAGGACGAACCCATGATACTGGAACTCACCGCGAGTGGTTCAGGAGAACTCACAGCAGCAGATATTCGTCCCAATTCACTCGTCGAAATTATTAACCCTGACCAGCACATCGCAACACTTGATGCATGTCAGGGTATTGATATGGAGATTCAGGTCCAAACAGGACGCGGCTATTCGCTCGCAGAAGAACATAGGGATCCTAAACAACCCATTGGATGGATTCCGGTTGATGCCAAATTCTCACCTGTCGAAAAAGTTAACTTCTCGGTAAGTGAAACTCGGGTTGAGGATATGACCAATTTTGATCAACTCAATCTGGAGATATGGACCGATGGAAGTATCACCCCGAAGCAAGCAATTACGCAGGCAGCGGACATTTTACGCAGCCAACTTGACATCTTTACTGAATTCGATGAGTCCTACGTTGAACCTGAGCCCGAAATTGACGAAGCTAAAATCTTAAGAAACAGGTACCTTTCTAAACCTGTAGCTGATCTGGAACTTTCAGTACGGGCTGGCAACTGCCTTGAAACCGCAAATATTAAATCTATCCGTGAACTTGTCGTTAAAAATGAGAAAGAGATGTTGGAATACAAAAATTTCGGTAGAACGTCTCTGAATGAAATCAAAGACCAACTTGCCAACATGGGGTTGTCGCTTGGGATGGAATTGGATGACGACGAATATATTGACACGGACGGGGAGGAATTAGAATAATGCGTCATAGAAAACGTGGCAGAAAATTAGGGCGTACCACAAGCCACCGAAAAGCACTTTTCCGCAACCAAACTACTGCGTTGTTTGAACATGAACAAATTCGGACAACCTTGCCTAAATGCAAGGAACTCCGACGCGTCGCGGAAAAACTCATTACGCTCGCAAAACAGGACACTTTACATGCACGCAGACGCGCTGCACGGTTCTTATATGGAGCTAACCTGCATTATACCCCACGTCGAGGAGAATCGGGTGCCATGCAAAAGCATGCTATACTTCAGAAACTCTTTGAAGATATCGCACCTCGTTATCAGGACCGCAATGGTGGTTACACCCGTATCATACGGGGCGAATTAAGACGCGGTGATGGTGCACAAATGGCTTATATTCAACTTGTTTGATCAAAACTATTCGAATTTATAGTAAAACCTAAAAATAGGTGAACACCCCTTGGTAGGTGCGGTTTCCTAACTGCACCATAGGTGTCAATTTATTGTGAAATATACAAATAAGTTTACACTTCCTCTGTAGGAGCGATCTCCGAATCGCGACTGAGTGCCTTGATAGTCGGGAATCGGAGTTCCCTCCTACACCCAAAGCGTAAAAGTAATTCTGAATCCACTATAAGGAAAAATTGCTGGATTTTCACTTGTGGAAGGGAAACCTTGTAAGCTCGATATTGTGAGCCTCAACCTATAAATCGGCGTTGAAAACGCCTCTCACAAGAAAATGGATCGCTAAATTGATGCCTATGGTGCGGTTTCCTAACTGCACCTGACATGGAATTTCGAAATTTATTATAAAAAATAAAGGGCAGAGTTTAAACTCTGCCCTTCCCTACTTAAGCTAAAAACATAATTAAAATCGATATGCACCTGAAACGAAAACTCGATGTGTATTGCGCTTCGTAGTCAAATCATTTCTGTGCTGCTGCCAATTACCCCACATATACGCAAAATCAAATTTCAAGGCATCCTCAAAAATCTTTCCTATACCGAATGTTAAGAAATCACGTTCATTTTCAACTTCGGTATCTGTAAATGGAATTGTATCGCGGAAATAGCCTACACGTAGATGTGTATCAATGGTAGGTATACGGAATTCGGCACCTAACCTTGCTTGTAGAGTTGTCGTATAGAATTCCTCAAAGTGATTCTTTGAAATGTCTTCTGCAGGTGACGGATCATAACGTGTTTGTCGCCAATCTGTCAGGTGAACATCACCCGCCAAAATCAACTGTTTATCTAACAACTTGACAGCAATTCCTGTTCCAATCTCAAACGGTCTCTCAATATCATACGCCTGGTCGCCGTTTGTAGGATCGGACACCTCCTCGCCGTCATCATAAAGTACAACGGTATATTCACGCCATAGCTCTTCAACTGCCAACTCTGTCGGGGCAACCAATGTCACACCGAGACTGATAGCATCTGTAAAGTTAGCTAAAATGCCAACTCTACCGCCTACACCTGAGTATTCCCGATCAATTTCGTCGTCAAATCTAAAACGTGATAAATCGTTATCAACATTTGACGCATCGGTAGCTGTTGCATCCAATTGGTTACTGCTATGCCCATTCCAGAAGTCCACGGAACCTCCAATTAGAAAGTTCTTAGTGACATACACACTTCCTCCAAAACTCCAAATCCCAATGCCTCCAGAGTTTATATTAGTCTCATCAACAAAAAGACCACTATAAAGGTTGCCTGAACTCGGATCAACTCCTTGAACTGCTGTCTGATGGTCAAAGTTTTGGGGACGATTATAACCAAATGCTATCGCAAGTCCACCCTGTTGCGTGTAGAGTGGATAAACAAATCCAATTGAATTCGGACGCATCCGGGAACGACTTGTTCCAGTGACTTCATCGCTTGAGAAAAAACTATCAGTGTTTGCTGTGTTATGCGAAAAACTTGTGAAGAATTCAAACTTCTGAATTTGTGCCAGTCCCGCAGGATTCCAATATAGTGAGGTGAAATCATCAGCGAGTCCCAGAGAAGCACCACCCATGCCCATTGACCGTGCACCTACACCAAATGTGTTACCGATTGCCAGTTCCTCCACTTGTGCTGGACACATCACTGTAAACAAACATGTAACAAATAGACAGATAAAAACACCCAAAATTGTTCGTCTCATTTTGTTTTCTCCTTTATTTTCTCCGTATATACTTTCTTTTTATAGTAAAATCCATAATTATTTATACACTACGAATCAACGCTAAATGCGCGTAAGGCATTTAGCCAAATCAACGCCAAATGCGCTTTTGGCATTTGGCGGGTTCGGTTTCCTAACCGAACCGTATTTATTCAGTCCATAGATGCGGTTAGGAAACCGCATCTACCAGGGAGTGTGCACATATTTTTGGATTTAACTATAATCAACCTTGTATGATGCTAATTCTCATTTCTGTTCCTCGGTGTCCGTTGAGGACGTTCAGATCGCGGATTAGAGGAAGTGACACTACGTGAAGCCCGAGACCGACGGTTCTCAGATCGGTATCCCCTCTTGTATGTGCCACGGGAAGTCGGATAAAATGTATTGCCGTAATACCTTCCATAATAACCTCTGTACGGATAATAACCTCTATAATACGGATAATAGGGTGCGTAATACCCATAATGCCCATAACCGTGATACCAAGGATACGGATTATAATACATTGGCGGATAATATGTATACGACGGATACGTTGCGTAAGGCATCCAATATGAATCACCCACGTCCGAATAGGAAGAACTGTAAGCGGGATTCCGCCGTCCGTAGTAGCCTTCAGTTTCTACATCAGAAGCAGAGGCATCTTCTATCTTTTCTTTCTCGGTTTTTTCCATCTGCTTGTGCTGTTTCTCTTTGAGATTTCCTGGCTCGTAATAACCAAGTTTTGTATAACATCCAACAAGCGTTGCCGTTGTAAAGAGAAACAACAGTATAAAGACAGCTTTCAGGTTCATCTCTCCATCTCCTTTAGATATAACCTTAACTGTTGATTATTATAACATACCCATTCTACCTTGTCCACACAATTTCCTTATTCGGGTAGAGCCTTCAATTCTCTAATGGCTTCTACCTTCTTCAAATATCTCTTCTTGTAGGAGCGACCTCCAGGTCGCGACCATGCTAAAATGTTAAGAAAAACTGAATGTCTTGCTTATTCGGGTGTGTAAAGTTTTTGACAATCCCATTGTAGAAGAACTTTTCACTTGCCCAAGCCTTGTGAGCGTGCTAAACTTACTCCATGAAAGCCTTTATCCAAATTGGGCACGGCATCATCGGCGCTGCTATAATATCCTTTCTTTGCATCTGGCAAGCAGGCAGTTTTGGTGAAGCAAGGCATACGATTAGCCTCATCGGTGCTATTGCTATCCTGATTGCAAGTCTCTATCTCCTGCGCAGCCGTTGGATTCGCTGGGGCAATCGACAAGTATGGCTAAAATACCATCAACGACTTGCGTCTCTCGGTTTGTGTCTTGTGTTGTTCCACTCCGCATTCCAACCACTTGCTTGGCATTCATGGTTGACCTTCCTACTTGCATTGTCAAATTTAGGCACGGGAATTGCTGTTAGCCTTACTGCTCGGAAGGCGCGTCAGACGCTGCTGAAGTGCCATCTGGTCCTCGCGCCGATTCTGTTGATTAGTATTGTCTTTCACGGACAAGCCAAACTTGACCACGATGATTTCTTCCCGCTTACCGACGTTCACGATGTCCCTTGTGCTAAATGCCATACATCTGAACCCCTTCTTTTCCATCTTGATGCAACGACACTACAACAAGAATTGGATACATCCAAAACTATTCCAGATGATATACATTGGTGGTTCTTACAGCACGATGTAAAGGTGTCTCAAACTGCAATAGTTCTTATCAAAGAAATAGGCAACACTTGGACAATTGATGACAAAGAAAACCGTCTCACCTATCCCGTTGAGAAAAAGGTAGACCAACTCGCTCTCTACGCCGACTCACCTTATCGCAGCTACACTTGCATCACTTGTCATGAACATAACACACCGGAAATCGTAACAGCGCATGAATTGCACGGTGTTGCTGATTTTCATAGGTGTCTTGTTTGCCACCAAACCGAAATTGATGGCACACGTTTTGGCAGGCAACGTGTCAATTGGGACTACGACCCTAATTGGTAAAGCCCTAATGTTCTATTGTAGGAGGGTTTCTAACCCCGATTTACACCTCTTCCTGAATCGCGATTCAGACAACACAAAAACCTTCTATCTCTCATAAAAAACAAATTCATGTTCTTAAATTGATGCCTGTAAGGTAGTGCTGCGCTCTACCCATAACTGTCAATTTAAGAAATGTACAACGCTCTCAACCCAGTCGCGGTAGGAGCGGTTTCCTAACCGCTCCGTATGCTCCGAAAACGAACAGACGCTCTTGTGGGAGGCGTTTGTAAGCGAGATATATCGGACTTATAGGTAGTGCTGCGCTCTACCCAACCTTCATCTACTTTTCAATCCCTTCTTTAATAGGTTATCAGCATCCAATAAAAAAGGCTTGAATCCAGCAAAACACTGAACTCAAGCCGATAACCAAACTGCTAATTATATTTATAGACGTGATTTTATACTACCCCAAGTTGTCGTAAGTTTGTCTTCCGGTTCCACAGCCAGAAATTCACCTTCCATAAGCTGCTTAATTTCATCTGCAGACAAAGCACGTCCAAACAGATAATACTCATCCAGTAGTCCAGCAAACCAGCGTCCATTCTTATGGTGACCGATCCCTGCCGTTACACCCCAGTCATCCGAAAGTTCTCCGTTCCCTTTAGCAGCGTGGGTTTCTTCGCCATCAATATAAGTTTTGGCATCGCCACTATCGCTATCATACGTTCCCGCGAAGTGAACCCATTTATCTGCCTCAATAACCGGCCCTGGGTTGATATTGAAGACCTCGGCATTTGCGTCATTCCGATGGAAAAATCTAAAACCTCCAGGACGTATTTCCATGTGGTACAGTCCACTCCCGTGGCCTGTACCAATCGCATCAAGCAGCGTTTGTGGTCCCCCGGCACCGGTGTGGTTAACCCAGACAGCAAGTGTGAACCCATCAACCGGTACGTTTTCAAACTCAGGACCATTCATATCAATCCACACGTTGGGTTCTAACGCAATTGCTTTACCAATAACACCTTCCTCCCATTTAGCATTCCCCACAACTTTTCCATTATTGCCATTAATTGAACCATCTTTGACGGTTTCACCTTCTTTGTCAAAACTATAGTAAACAGATAACTTTGGGTCTTTAAGATCTGCTTGAACTGAGAGCACACACGCCCCCATAATCATCAAAATTGCAAAATAGACGGGAAACCATTTTATCAAATTAAAACACATTTATAACCTCCCATGATTAAAATAAAATAATACAGAACGGTTTGAATCCAGTGAAGCACTGAATTCAAACCGAAAACAGAGAATATTACTTCTAACGATGCGATTTAATGCTGCCCCAAGTGGTAGCGAGTTTGTCTGCTGGTTCCACAGCCAGCAGTGCACCATTCATCACATCCATAATTTCATCTTCTGGCAAAGCACGATTAAATATATAATACTCATCAAGCAGCCCATCATACCAGCGTCCATTCTTATGGTGACCGATCCCCGCAGTTACACCCCAGTTGTTTGAAAGTTTACCGGAACCAGTGCCTGAGTGGGTTTCCTCACCATTGATATAGGTTTTTATTTCACCGTTTCCGCTATCATAAGTTCCAGCAAAATGAACCCATTTATTCGCTTCAATAACTGGCCCTGGATTGATATTGAAAACAGTTGTATTTGTGCCATCGCGATGGAAAAATCTAAAACCTCCGGTGCGAATTTCCATGTGGAAAAGACCGCTTCCGTGGTCTGTGCCAATCGCATCAAGCAGCGTTTGTGGACTCCCAGAACCGGTATGGTTAACCCAAGCCGCAATTGTGAAACCATCAACCGGCCCATTCTTAAATTCCGGTCCATTCATGTCAACCCACGTGTCGGTTTCCAAAACAACAGCATCATCAAAAACGCCGTCTTCTCGCACGACATTTCCAACAATTTTACCGTCGTTACCATTAACAGATCCGTCCTTTACAGTCTCACCCTCTCCGTCAAAACTGTAATAAACAGAAAGTGTTGGATCGCTCAGATCAGCTTTGGCAAACATCACGCTTGCTCCCATCATTACGAAAACAGCAATGCTGACGTGAAACATTTTTGTTAAATCTAAACGCATTTTTTTTCTCCTATGTTGTAAATAATTATCATAGAATAATTTAGTCATCAACACACATGAGAGTGGGTTGAATCATAAATCTCTACACATCTATTTAATTTCTCATAATTGATGCGCGCAGGTTTTCAATATGAGATAGATTTCAGATAAAATACCACATATCGCATTTCTTGTCAACAAAAACGTCAAATTGCGTATTCAACATTCACATAGACAAACACCAACTACTCATGCTATTATAGTAAAATCTAAAAATTTTGGAACATTTCCCGGTAGATGCGGTTTCCTAACCGCATCAGAGACTAATAAGCACGGTTCGGTTAGGAAACCGAACCCGCCAAATGCCAAAAAGCGCATTTGGCGTTAGACATTATAATGATTAAATCGGAGGTGTTTTATAACACCAAGGTCTGAAGTTCAATCTATAGTTGTGTAATCCACAACAAGTTTCCATGACTAAGTCGCTGAACCCTTTCTTCCAGTTGCGCAACTTGTCTTTTACAATGCGGTATCTTTTAACACCACTAATCGCATGTTCAATCTGTATACGTATGGACGAAATGAGACGATTTCTTTCTTTTTCCTCGGTGGTAAGTTCACCACCTTTCGGTTTCTTTTTCGGTTGAATGATGTTTATGCCAGGGCGTGTAAACCCTTGAAAACCGGAATCTTGATATAAGTTGCTACCACTCGGCACAGTATATCCTACAGTATCTGCGATCTGTTTATCGTGTATTCTCCCTTCAAAGGAAGGTGTCAATAACACGACTTTGCAAGCAGCATTGATAATAAGGTTATTCTTGAGCGTATGTTGTTTCTTTTTGCCACTATAATGAGCCTTTTGAACTTGTGGGTCTTTGGGACGCCGGATTGGTCGCTCGGTGCCATCATGAAAAAAAATGGTTGGAAGTCTGATTGTCAACCGAGGTATCCAAAGCCACATCAAAAGTTGCGGGGATTGTCGTCCGAGATGGCAACTCTCCAAGTTCGGCTAAAGCACTATCTAATATCGGCAAAAGACGATGGATCCATTTGTTGGCTACAGGTTGACACATACCGAAGAGTTCACCTTGCACATCTTGTGTTGTCGCTTTGCGGAGGTAAACTAAAATAAACAACAACTTATCTTCAAAACTGGGTAAACAACTCGTTTTGTAGGTGGAATATCGCCGTTTTTCACGGGGTTTTCCATCAAGTGTCTTTGTTGCATAATACGCTAAAAAATGTTTGGTAAAGTAGGGAAGAAGAGATGAAAACTCTTCAAGTGTATATCCTATAAGAGACTCAAACCTTGTGGGTTTATCCTTAAGATATTGGTAATTCATCAGTCGCACTCCAAAATAGGTTTTCTTACAAATATACTACAAACTAATAAAACTCACAACAATTAAAACGTTATAATGTCTGTTGATTTGGCCAAATACCTTACGCGTATTTGGCGTTGATTCACAGTGTATCAATAATTATTGGTTTCACTATATATAGGTAAACAGATAAAGGAGATAGACACAATGGCACATTCTATAACATTTCGTTGTTTGTTCATAGCCTTGCTCTTTTCAGTAGTTATGATTTTGCCAGCATATTCGGTAGATGTAACCGTTGGGTTGTTGGCAGGAAGTAACGAACTTGGTGAAGTTGAGGAAGCGGCTTACCAATGGGCAGACGACAATTTTCAAGCAACAATACTCACAGCGGACAACAACGGCACTTTCAAAAACGAAGGCGGCACTTCAATAAAATTGGATAATTATGCTGTGCTGTGGCTCTTCTATACAGAAACAAACAAGTTGCCTGAACCGTTTCTTGCAGACACAACCAAAAAGGCTATTCTTGACTATATAGAGGCAGGTGGCGGTATATTCCTCTCAGCGCTTGGTCTCCGTTATGTAGCGGACCTTGGTGTTGAAAAAGGTGGTATTCCTCGCAACCTTTCCCCTCTCGGCAAAGGTCCGCCTGAAATCGGCATCAAACCGACAGCTGATGCCAAAGACCATCCAGTATACAAAGGATTTAATACCAACGAACCTATTTTTCTCACAAGCATGGCGCAGGCAGGATTCAGTTCAGATTTCCATAACTTTGGTGGAACGCCTCCCGCAGGCAATATTCTCGGCACAAAGACACGCGGCGGCGGTGCTGGTGGTGGAGAACGCCCCTTTGTTGAATACGATGTGAAAGAAGGGAAAATCATCACGCTTGGACATCACAACGGCGTTTACACCGATACAAAGTCCGAGGAAGCGGATAATCTCAGAAAACTCACGACCAATGTGTTGAATTACCTCGCTGAGAATTCCGCATTTCTTGCTGTTGAACCCGAAGGAAAATTAACCACAACGTGGGGAAATCTAAAGGCGATATTAAAATAGGTTGTTGAAACAATCTTTGCAACAAATAAACCTGTAACATGTAATCGTTACGGGTTTATTTTATTTATCTTACTGTCATTTTAAAATTACGAATGTTTTACTAAATTGTCTCTTTATCTGTTTCTGTGGATGTGCCCTGAATTGATGGATTTAGACGCGAATGATGTAGTGCCCAGTAGATTGCTGCTGTGATCACACCCCCGATAAGTGTTGCGAACATCCATATTATAGATTCTACAAAAACTGGGGTTCCTAAACGTTTAGCGTCTCGGTATACTGCCACTGCAAACGTAATACGTACTATAATAGTCACAATCCAAAACGCAATTATCCAAAAAAAACTTATCCCAGCGATGCTGCCTGGAAATCCCCAACCGCTAAAATCTATATTCATTCTCAATCCCTCCATGCCATTTTAAGCTTTAGTATACAACGGATTCACCTAAGTGTCAATGTTTTTGAAACCATTCAGCTGCGTAGGTTGGATAGAGCGAAAGCGAAACCCCATAGGTGTCAACTTAAGGATTTATCTTCTTGTGGGAGGGGTTTGTAACCCCGATCTCTTCGTAGGTCGGGTAGAGCAACGCGACACCCATAACTATCAATTTAATGAGATATCTCCCTGTTGGAGGGGTTTGTAACCCCGATCTCTTCGTAGGTCAGGTAGAGCGGAGCGAAACCCATAGGTGTCAACTTAAGGATATATCCTCTTGTGGGAGGGGTTTTCAACCCCGATTTTATAGGGTGAGGTTTACAAAATCGGGCTTACAAGGTTTCCCTCCAACAAGAAAATCAGGCACTAAATTGACAGTTATGGGTAGAGCAACGCGACATCTGACATGAACTAAACGTGTCGGATCACTACCACTCTACCCGCAGCATGCCATACGCGCATGCTGCGTTGATTTGGACCTACATGTGGTTTTTATAGAAATGTGAAAATATAGCAGAAAAACCGAAACTAAATAGCCCTGTCTACTCCGAAATACTTTTTGACAACAGCCTCCTTTTCTGCTATTATGATTCAATAGTTTCTTCTGTTTTAAATTTCACATCCATGAACATCTCAAATAAATATGAAAATATCTGAAATACAAACCGCCTTAGCCCGGTTAGACCTTGATGCCTGGCTCTTATACGATTTTCGCGGCATCAATCCAATTTCACAAAACGTAGCAGGTTTGACAGGGAGAAATATTACTCGACGCTGGTTCTGCCTCATTCCCGCGCAAGGCGAACCAAAATGGCTAATTCATCGGATTGAAACATCAAATTTCACTGATGTGCCGGGAAGCGTTTCGCTTTATGCCGGATGGCAGGAACTCAACGAGGAGATGCAACCCTTTCTCAGTGATGTCAAATCGGTTGCAATGGAGTATTCACCTAACGCATCAATTCCCTATATTTCCCGTGTAGACGCTGGGACTTTGGAGTGGATTCGCTCTTTTGGAATTGAGGTGCATTCTTCAGCGGAACTCGCGCAATATATTGAAGCACGACTAAGCGAAGCACAATACAATGGACATCAAAAATCTGCCAATTTAGTCCTGCAAGCAAAAGACTATGCCTTCGCTTGGATTGGCGACCAACTTAAGGCAGGCAATCCAATTACTGAATACGATGTTCAGCAACAGATTCTCAACCAGTTTGATGAAATGGAGTTGGTAACCGATCATCCACCTATCGTCGCTGTCAATGCGAATAGTGGCGACCCACATTATGCTCCTACCGAGACCCACACACAACAGATTAAAGCGGGAGACTTTATCTTAATTGATTTATGGGCAAAACAGAAGGACCATGATGCTGTTTTCGCAGATACAACGTGGGTGGCTTATGCAGGGACAACCGTTCCTGACAAGTATGTTGAAATATTTGAAATTGTGAAGGAAGCACGGGATAGGGCAGTGGCGTTCATTCGTGAAAAATGGGCAGCAAACGAACCGATTCCCGGCTACGCAGTTGATGACTGTGTCCGTAGGTATATTACCGAAAAGGGATATGGACAATACTTTATCCATCGCACCGGACACAACATCGGCACTGTTATACACGGAAACGGTGTGAATTTAGACAACTTAGAAACACAAGATGCACGGTTACTTATTCCGGGGATATGTTTCTCAATAGAACCGGGTATATATCTCACCGATTTCGGCGTTCGGACTGAAATTGACGTCTACTTAGCCGGAGAAGGGAAAGATGGCGTAGTATTGACAACCGCGCCCGTTCAAAATCAGGTATTGCGTCTGCTGTAACTTTATAATTCCGCTTTTTTAAATCTTTTAAAATATGCGCAAAGTATATCCGTGTGTTAAGAATCCACTGTTCTGCATACGCCGTAGCCAAAAGCGGCAACGCGATTGACAAACGTGGCGCGTTAAGCAGCCATTGCTCCGCATACGCCGCGAAGTCTGTTTCAACGAGTCCCGTACAACCGAGTGTGTAGATTATATAACGTTTGTCATCACGCCGTGCTTCTCGAACATCAAGCGCCGTTTTAAGGGACATGCGTCTGTTACTGTCAATTTCGAATACCCAGAAAAAATAATCTTCGTTGTGTGCAAGATAACCAATTTCTACCTCAAGTCGATGAGGTGACTCAGTTGGGATCGGAATTGCCTCCAAATCTCGCTTGACTAAAACCGGGTACAGTGCCGCGAAAAATATCTGTTCTAATCCAAGTGGTTGTTCTACATGATTGAGGATTTCCAGTAGTATTTGTTCATCTTGCGGTTGGCGGAGTTCAAGACAACTTTTTGAAAATACTTCATCACGCAAGGCATGCATTTCGGGGGCAGCATTTTCTGCTAAAGGTTTCAATTCTTGCACTAATTTAAGGATACGGCGACGTTTCGGCAAAACGTGCCACAAGACCCAACGCGTTAAAGCTTGCCATGTCTCCTTTTCAATTAATAGTGACAAAAACGCTATCACGGCAGTAAAAACCCGTTGAAAGATACTTTCAGATGCAAGACCTCTTCGTTGGTTTGCCATAATTCTTTGACTTTTCTCCTCAAATGTGTTATATTTAAGAAAAGGATGTATTTTCTTTTGTAGGAGGGGTTTTCAACCCCGATTGTATTTCTTTTGTAGGAGGGGTTTTCAACCCCGATTGTATTTCTTTTGTAGGAGGGGTTTTCAACCCCGATTGTATTTCTTTTGTAGGAGGGGTTTTCAACCCCGATTGTATTTCTTTTGTAGGAGGGGTTTTCAACCCCGATTGTTTTCTTGCCGGAGTGGTGAAATTGGTAGACGCACTGGACTCAAAATCCAGCGGGCCCTAGGTCCATGTCGGTTCGAGTCCGACCTCCGGCATAAGGCGATGGTTTCAACGAGCCATCGCCTCTGTTTTTAACATCTACATCGCAACAATTTTACGCATCCGTTGTGCAAGATCAATTTGTGCTTTCCTGTCCCCACCAACTTCGTGAACCACGTAACCATCATAACCAACAGCGCGGAACGCTTCCATAACCGCTGCCCAATCTGTATCGCCATCCAACAGATTCGTAAAACGATGTTGACCACGCGAGAAATCTTTGAAGTGTACACGTTTGATCCGATGCTTAAGTTCACGAATCCAATGTTCGGGATAGCCATACGCCATCATGTTTGCTGTATCAAGATAAGTTCCAACCCAATCACTGCCTGCTTCGTCCACAATCTCGCGCATCTCCTTCGGACTAAGCAGGAATTTGTTCCACACGTTTTCCAGACCAATGGCGACTTTGTGCGCTTCAGCTGAAGGCGCGAGGTCTTTTAGAAGCCCTACGAGATTATCCCACACCTGTTGGTAAGTGCCTTCAACAGAGAGTTGACCGGGGTGAAGTAAAATTCCACCGACTCCAAGCGCGCCTGCAACCTCTAAACCACGCGCCAGTGATTTTGCACCGTTCTTACGCTGCTCCGCATCAGGGCTAAGCAGATTACCGCGATTCGCGTATCCTGCGGTTATACTGCCAATCTCAATACCAGCGGCTTCGCACTTCGCAGCAATGCCTTTGAGTTCGGTATCGCTCATATTGATGTCTGTGTCCTTGCCTTCACCAAAGGTCAGTTCCACCGCATCGTAACCAGCATCTTGGCACAGCGAGAGTGTATCATCAAGTGACATATTACCGAGAATTATTTGGGTCACACCTATCTTCATTTTTTGTTCTCTTTCTCCTTTTCGGTGTAGAACTGTGTAGATGTCAACGCTTGTATACACAGGTAACGTGTTTCAAGGCATTGTGGACACCGAAGTTCGATATAATACGCATCGTTAAAAACAGCATCAATCCAGTCTGTCAGTCTGTCTTGGGTTTCTCCTAAAAACTTTTCAAGTACTTCATATTCACGATTACAATCCGGACAAATTTGTAAGTCGCGTCCGATCTCAATATTGTCTAACCATCCCATGATTACCACGCAATACCCGTATCAATTATAGGTTGGAATCAACGCCTTATGCGCCTATGGCATTCGGCGGGTTTCTGTGCCACGACATTTACTATCCTACCTATAAGGTATCCTTAACCGAAAATTGTGACACCGATTTAAGATACCGACTCGGTAGACGCGCCTTGACATGAACAGCATCCTCGGCATATTCCGTGCCTAACACCGTTCCATGCTTATATAGCATGTCTAATGCTTTTCCTTCTGTATACGGGATACTTAGATTGAGCAATGCACCGTGCAAAGCAAAACGTTGTGCTAACGTTTCCATCAGCGTTTCAATACCATCTCCACGCTGTGCCGAGATAGGTATTGCCTCTGGGTAACGACTTTTGAGAATGTGAAATTGGTCTTCCTTTTCAAGTTGGTCTATTTTATTGAACACCATTACCATCGGTATGTCACAGGCATCCAATTCCTGAAGCACCGTATCTACAGCAGCGATTTGTGCTTCTGCTTCTGGATGACTAATATCAACGACATGCAACAGCAAGTTCGCCTCTGTAACCTCCTCCAATGTCGCTTTAAATGCAGCAACAAGTTGATGCGGCAGTTTTTTGATAAAACCTACAGTGTCGCTCAACAGAATGTTCTGATTTTCTGGCAAACTCACCCGTCGCGTGGTTGAATCTAAGGTAGCAAACAGTTTATCTTCTGCTAAAACGTTTTCACCTGTTAATGTATTAAAAAGGGTTGATTTTCCAGCGTTGGTATACCCTACAAGAGATACTTTTATCTTTTCTGAACGGTTTTGTCGTTGCACCTGCCGCCGCTTTTCAACCTTTTCTAATGCTTTTTTGACTTGAGAAATTTGCCTACGAACCCACCGACGGTCCATTTCAAGCTGCGTTTCACCAGGACCACGGAGCGCACCACTACCGCTACCACCACTGGTTGCAATCCGTGAAAGGTGTGTCCACATCCGTGTGAGTCGTGGGAGTGCATATTCCAATTGTGCTAATGCGACTTGTAACCGCGCTTCACTGGTTAATGCGCGTTGTGCAAACACCTGCAAAATAAGCCCTGTTCTGTCAACAGTTGCAATATCAAGCACATTTTCAATATTCCGTGTCTGTGCAGGTGATAACTCTTCGTCAAAGATGATCGCATCGGCATCAAGTTCCGCAACAACATCCTTAAGTTCTTCGACCTTACCTTTTCCAATAAAATAGGTCGGATTTGGGACATTGCGCGACTGAATTGTCTCACATACGACTTCAATTCCTGCAGTTTCAGTCAGTTGTCGGAGTTCTTGCAGCGATTCCTCTGTATCGTGTATCAAGGCATCTCGTAGTTTTACACCGACGAGAATTGCACGAGACGGTGGATTTGGTGCTTGTGTATCGTAAAGTTGTTGCATATTACCCCCTTGAAACTGTAACGGGATTTGGTTAACACTATATACAGTGTATCAGATTAATATGCCGTTTTCAACCAAAACTTTGTCAATTATAGGTCATTCGGTTTCCTATAGTTTTAAATTCTGCTCAATATCTTCCTATAGGAGCGAGCTCCAGTTCGTGACTTTCCAATTAAAATGGGTAAAAAACCAAAAACTATATAGCCCTATGTAATTTAACGTGAGTTTGATAAATCAGATTTTTGGACTCGGTGCAGTTAGGAAACCGCACCTACCGGGCTTATGAGAATAAGATTTTATGCAAAATGAAGTTCATATATCTATTATCAAACTCACGTTAATTTAGGATTTTCAGAAAAAATACTGGACTCAAGGTTCGTGATTATACTACAATATAAGTATTGAAAGAATTAACGCAGTTATAATCTTCTTAAGGAAGTGCTTCTATAATGTCTCGTGATTATCGGGTTGAAACTGCTGATTACCAAGATTTCATGACATCTTTGCCAGCAAAATTGGTTGATCTTATCTTAACCGATCCCCCATATTGTATAAGTAAAAAGACAGGGTTTAAATCTGTGGTAAAAGGAGAAAAAAGGTTTGCTGTGAGTATGGATTTTGGGCAGTGGGATCAGACTGAAGTAAACCTTGAGGATATGGCAATATCGTTTTACGATGCTTTACGGCGCGGGGGAACTGCAATCGTATGGTACGATATTTGGAAAATAGATAGATTAAAAGAAGCGATGGAATCTGCTGGGTTTAAGATGATCCGGTTGGTTATCTGGCAAAAAACCAACCCTGTACCGCTGAATATGAGGGCAACCTATTTGTCCAATAGTCGAGAAGTAGCAGTTACGGGAGTGAAAGTAGGTAAACCGACCTTCAATAGCGAATATGATTCTGGTGTTTATGAATATCCTATTCCGCGGCATAATGGAAATAGGGTGCACCCAACGCAAAAACCTATATTACTGTTTGAAGATTTAGTACGAAAACATAGTAATATGGGAGATTTGGTTGTAGACCCGTTTCTCGGTTCAGGCACTTCAGGCGTTGCCGCTGTTAGAAATTCTCGAAGATTTGCAGGTTGTGATCTGGACGATAGTTACGTAAAAATAGCGCGTGAAAGAATAAAAATGAGTGAAAACGAACAGCTAACCAATTAGACTTACACAAAAGATCCGTTTTTTGTAAAAATTCCCATGCTTCATTTCCCAAAAGTATGTTTACCAAAATCCCTACCTCGGCAAACATGCTTTTCCTTTTTTTAAACCTTTCTATTCAAAATCCCCCTCTTTATAACATAGAATTTGCGCCAGTAGATATAGATTGTGTTGGACTGTAATCTAAACACAACGCTAAACTTTATGTTACCCTTTCGCAAGAGCATTCAAAAGAATATATGAAACTACATGATGCTATCACCACAGGTATTGCGCACCTTGCCCAAAATAAACTTCGCGCTGGCTTATCTATTCTTGGTATTTTCATCGGGATTGCCAGTGTACTTTGCATGATGACAATCGGCGATGGAGCGAAACTTCTCATAGCCAGAGATATTGAAAAACTCGGTGGTGCAAATCAAGTTCAATTTTGGACACGGACCTCCATTTGGAAAAGTCGGCGGCTCGTGAGACGCACTACCGAACGATATACCCTTGAAGATGCCAATGCCATTGAGACTGAATGCCCCAACGTTCTATTTGCCTTGCCAAAAAACGAAAGATTCCGTCCCCACCATGCTTCCAGCCGATACGGAAGCTATCCCGCTCCACATCTGGAAGGTGTCACTGCAGATTACGCTCTCGGTATGCAATGGGAGGTGCAAGCCGGTAGATTCCTCTCTAAAAACGATATTGAATACGCAACACAAGTTTGTGTCTTAGGTGCAAATATTGCCAGTGAGTTATTTGAAGAAAAATCACCGCTTGGACGAGAGGTAAAAGTGCGTTTTTCGTGGCAGAATCCCGCGGTAAGGTTGTGGGTTGTCGGTGTGATGAAAACAAAAGGCAGCAGCGTCAGCTCTTGGCGTTCTTTGGATGAAACAATTTGCGTGCCGTTGACAACACGCCGACAACGAATTTTTAGCACCCGCTATGTTGACAACCTCATTGTCTTTTTTGAAAAAGACGCGGATGTTTATAATATCATTGATTCTGTTAAGGATGTCCTGCGTAAAAGACACAGAGGAAAAGATGACTTTATCGGTTATTGGATACCGAAAGTTAACATCCGACGACTTGAGCATATTGAAAAGGTAATAAAAATTGCGTTAGGCGGAATTGCTGGTTTCTCCCTATTTGTCAGTGGCATCAGTATTATGAATATGGGACTTGTTTCTGTCGGTGAGAAGACCAGAGAAATAGGCTTGCGTAAATCGGTAGGTGCGAAACGGCTTCATATCTTCTTACAATTTTTAACAGAATCGATATGTCTCTGTTTCTGCGGTGCGGTTCTCGGCATTATAGGTGGGTGGTTTGCAGCACACGGCATGGCAAGGCTTGCCGTGCGAATTCTGCCGATTGTGCCAGAGTGGCCTGTTGTTCTCTCTTTATTTTGGATGCTAATCTCTGTTATTTTCTCCATTTTCATGGGTGTTTGTTTTGGGATCTATCCCGCAATGCGTGCATCACGGATGTCCCCTATTGATGCTCTCAGAACAGACACGTAAGACGAAACAATTATGGTGAATTATAAAAATAAGTGAACATTTTCTTGAGTTATGGTGTTTGTAGTCGTGCAATTCATTGTGCCTCTTACACTTGCCGGTAGGCGCGTTTTGTAAACGCGCCGAATAATGATGTCCAGTTAATTGTAAAATCTACTATAAAATCCATCCAACCGACGTTATCGTTCGTGTTATTTGACATTTGTTAATTACGTAGCAATGAAACCAATCCTTTTTATAGAAGACAACTTTTGGGATACTTAATGCCAAATTTATACTACGATAAAGTACGGGTGTAAAGTTTTAGACATAAATACACCTTTTCTCTTGTTTGAGGGGTTTTCAACCCCGATAAATCGGGCTTACAAAGCCCTCCAACAAGAAAGATAACATGGGTTAATGCCAAAATATTTACACACTCTAAAGTACAATTTGCTTGCACACTTCATATATTATATGTTAGAATTAGGGTTATTGTGAAAGATAAAAAGAAATCTCCACAGAACCCAACGATTACTGTCAACTGGAAAGCGCGGTATGACTATCATCTGCGCGATCGGTATGAGGTAGGTATCGTTTTGCGGGGAACTGAAGTAAAAGCGATTAGAAACGGACAGTTTAACCTGACCGACAGCTATGCACAAATAACAGATGGAGAGGTCTTTCTCGTTGATGCGTTTATCGGTTTATATAATCAGGGAAATCGGATGAATCATGAACCTAAACGTCCCCGTAAACTGCTGCTGCATCGTAACGAAATAAGAAAATTAACACGATCAGTTCAGTCAAAGGGAATGACCTTAGTTCCGACACGTGCTTACTTTAGCGGTGGAAAGGTAAAATTAGAATTAGCGGTCGCACAAGGGAAACGATTTTACGATAAGCGTGATAAAATTGAGCGCGAATACGCTAATCGAGAAATACGATCGTATTCATAACTTACAAATTAATTTTGGGGGTGAATTTGGTTTCGACGGAGGTAATTGCGATACAGGTTGCATGTCGAGGTTTCCGCAGGCCTCGTTAAATAGGCGGAACAATTATAATTGCTGATCAAGAATTAGCACTAGCTGCTTAAGCAGCTACGCTTGGCCAACCTGTTTCCCGTCAGGGAAGCTAAAGCGCCGCAATACGGGATAGCGGTTTGATTGTTCTCAAGGACAATTCCGTGAACTTAAACTTGAGATAGCATCCATGAATCCCGCATAGGGGAGTCTGGACAGCAAAAACTCAAAACCTGTGATAAGCATGTAGTAGCCTTTATCAATATGCTTTCGGACGCGGGTTCAATTCCCGCCACCTCCATCACCTACTTGACATAAATGAATCTTCTGTAGGAGGGAACTCCGATTCCCGACTATCAAAGCGTTTCGTCGCGATTCGGAGATCGCTCCTACATGTGGCGTATATAATTAATAATTCAACATAAATAATTCCAATTCATTGGAGTCGTGTCGCTTGTAACTGCACAATTCATTGTGTCTTTTTGAATTTTTAGTGCATACATTACCCAGCAATCCAAAAAAGTGAATTTTTGGCTGTCTTCCCGCGGCTAAGTGTCTCAATATAAAGGACAACGCACGATGGCTGAATTTGAAAATCTACCAAACCGCATTCAACAGATTGCTAAGGCAGAACTTCAACCGGATGAACAGATATGTTTATGCATTCTTGGGCGTTCTTCGCTGTTGCACCCCGATTTTGTTTTGATTACCACGTTACGGGTGCTTATCTTAAACGAAAGAAATATGGGAAGTCTGGCTATCTCTTACGCTAATATCCGATGTAATGTGTTTTTTAGCGAAATTAGCAATGTGAAACTTGCCCGACTTTTGAAACATCGGTTTCTTGGACAAGCACGGCTTGAAATCAATGTCAAACGTAATAGCTTTTGGATTGATAATATGAGTTTGCGCGAGGCACGGCGTGCCCATCAACTTATTGCTAAACAGATACAGAGGTAAATATGGGTTTTTGGACTTATCTAACTGTAACATATAATGTATGGTTTACTGCACCACTTGCTGTCGTGTTTCTGTTTGCAATTTTTCGGCTTATCCTCGGTGGTCTGGACTTCGGGGATGCCGATGTAGATGCAGACGTTGATGCTGATGTGGACTTTGATGTTGACGCTGACGTCGACTTCGACGTTGACGCTGACATTGATGCTGATGTAGACATGGACGTTGATGCTGACGTGGATGCCGATACTGATATAGGTGCGGATTCCGGTGTAAGCGGCAATACTTTTGTTGATGTATTCGGATTTCTGAACGTCGGAAGAGTCCCCTTTATGGTTGTGGTGATGACGCTCTTTACGGCGTGGGGTTTCACAGGCTTAATCGTCAATGAAATCTTGAATGTCAACGCAGCACCAAGTTTGTTCTTTTGGATATCTTGCTCAGCTGCGCTTGTCTGTAGTGTTTTAGGCACTCGCTATCTATCGCTTACACTCTCAAAGATTTTTCCTGAAAGTGATCCACCTACAAAGGATCTTCACCTACTCGGATTGCAAGGCAGGGTGATTAGCGGTCAAATTACTACGACTTTCGGCACTGCACGGGTACAAGTTCCGGATGGTAATACGTTAACGGTAAAATGCCGCGTCAAACCAGATGAACCCAATCCAGTAAAGGGCGATATTGTAATTCTAATCAACTATGATCCTGAGAAACGAATGTTTGATGTAAAACCTGTAGAAGCGGAATTGCACTAAATGTCGATTCCTATCATCAACATGATTTTGAAGTAAAGGAGATATGAAATGGATAATTTGTTTATACTCATTGTGGGCGGTCTCATTGCGTTGTTTGTTATTTTTGTACTAATATACAAATCTTTCTACAAAAAAGCCCCTGCTGACGCAGCATTAGTAATCTCAGGGGGAAACAAAAAACGGGTTGTGTTTGGCGGAACACTGGTTAATCCGATCACGAATGTGACGCAGCTAATCTCTTTAAATACACTACAGCTGCCTGTTGAGCGGGAAGGTCAAGCAGCTCTGATTACTAAGGACAGTTTGCGGGTTGACATACAGGCGGAGTTCTATGTCAAAATTGAACCAAATGAAGCAGATGTGCTGAAAGCTGTAGCGAGCCTTGGTGATAAAACTTTAACACCGCAGGCAGTGAATTCGTTGCTGGAAGGTAAACTTGTGGGTGTTCTCAGAAGTGTGGCTGCGACCATGGACTTGCAGGAACTTCATGAAAAACGCCAGGAATTTTCCGACCAAGTTCAAGAAGCATGCCTTGAGGACCTTGAGCAGAATGGCTTTAAACTTGAAACCGTGGCTGTTACCAACCTTGACCAGACACCACTTGAATCTCTTGATGAAAATAACCGATTTGATGTTGTTGCAATTATGACGATCAAGAAGGAAGTGGAAGAAAAGCAGACTGATACCGCTAAGATTGAGCATGAAAACAAGGTCAGACGTGAAGAAGATCGTCTACTTGCGGAACTCGAAATTAAGCAAAAGGAAGAGGAAACAGAAACAAAAGCTTTAGAGGTTGAGCAGAGGCTTGAGTTTGCACAAGATGAGCAGCGCAAGGAGATTGCAACTAACAAGGCTGAACAGGAACGGATGGTGCAAGAAAACGAAATCTCACAAAAGCAGGCTGTCGAAATAGCCCGCGTGCAACAACAGCAAACAGTTGAAGAGGCAGAAATTCAACGGAACCTAACTATAGAAAAAGCTAAAATTGACCAAGAGGCAACTATCAAAGAGACGGACATTGAACGTAGAATTATTCTGTTAGACAAGGAACGTGCAGAGAAAGAAGCTGAGGCAGAAAACGCTATTTTGGTTTCAATTAAAGAAAAAGAACGTGAGGCTGCCTTAATTGAACTCTTAGAAGTTTCAGCCGAAAAAGCACGGGCTGAAGCCGCCGTTGAAACTGCTGAAGCAATTGAAAAAGCGGAACGTGAAAGCAAAATAGAACTGATTCGCGCCGAACAAGAGGCGGACGAAGAAAAAATTGCCAAGGAAAAGACCGCTGACGCGGAAGTGTATACTATTGTTGAAACGGCAAAGGCAGAACTTGAAGCAGCGCAAGTCAAGGCTGAAGCAACAAAGATACTCTCCGAAGCACTACTTGTTGAAGCAAGAGCCGAGGCAGATGGTGAAGAAGCATTAATTACCGCCAAAAATCAGGCTGAGCCGCAGGTGCTTGTCAGTGATGCTGTGCTTGCCCTTGTAGAAGTGCTGCCTCAAGTTACGACTGAGTTGATGAAACCCGCGGAACGTATCGAAAGCATCCGTGTGCTTGACTTAGGTGGAAACGGTGGTAATGGTAGTTCTGGTAGTATGAACCGCATTCTTGGGTCTATTGTCAACGCTGGCGCAGCAATGCCACTCCTCAAGGAACTTGTGAACTTTAGCGGCATTGATACCGCAAAGATTGGACAGACAATTCAGGATTATGCTAAAGGATTAAATCGAAACACCGTTTCTGATTCTGAATCTGATTCCGAACCCGAGTCCGAGCCTGTTTCTGATTAAATTATCGTAGATTTTAGAATTAATTAGACATATTTGAACGGTAGGAGGGAACTCCGATTCCCGACTATTAATGCGTTTCGTCGCGATTCGGAGATCGCTCCTACAGTGAACGTGTATATTTAATTGTATAATTCACCATAATATAGATAATTTACGCCAACCTAATTGCCAATATAATCTTCTAACACAAAAGGGCAGGACAATGGTTGAGGTTATAATCAACGATATTCTTGTTGAACAGGACGACAAGCCAGGGTCGGTCTTTTCAAAAACGGAAGAAGGGGAATATCTCACTACTAATCGTTTTTCCGCTGACCAGGACAGTGGCGTACCGGTAGTCGTTTTGGAAGAAATAGCAGATGATCCTAAACGAAAAATGTTGATATGGATTGGTAGGAGTGAAGCGGTAGCAATCAAAACTGCTTTGGCGAAAACGGAACATCCACGTCCCATGACTCACGATCTGCTGAAAAATATCGTTGACGCACTTTCAGCTAAGGTAGAGGCTGTCTTTATCAATGCTGTTGAAAACGCAACTTTTTATGCAAAGGTGAAACTCAAATCCAACATTCAAGACCTCGACATAGATTCGCGACCGAGTGACGCGCTTGCCATCGCAATTCGTTCTAACGTACCAATCTATGTGGAAGACGATGTGATCGAAAAACATGGATTCTTTGAAAAGGAGAAATAACATGGTCGAAGTTAAGATTGAATTTCTGACCGTTGATCAAAATACAGGCGCACCGGTTGTCGTCTTAAAAGAGAAAGATGGCGAATCTAAACGGATATTGTTGATATGGATAGGTGAATCGGAGGCGTGGGCAATAGAGAATCGACTGAAAAAAGTTGATCTGCCACGCCCGATGACACACGACCTGCTCAAGAATGTCATTGACACAATCTCTGGCAAGATAAATTCTATCTGTATCAATGCCGTTGAAAAATCAACCTTCTTTGCACAAGTAAAACTTGAATTGAATGGGGAAGAATACGATATAGATTCGCGTCCAAGCGACGCGCTTGCCCTCGCAATCCGATGTGAAGTGCCGATCTATGTTGAGGAGGAAGTCATTGAAGAAAACGGTTTCCTTGAAGCGGAAGTGAAAAAAGAGAAACCGATTCAACGCGACGCTAAAGATGTTTTAGAAAATCTGGATGAAGAAATCGTAAAAAATTACACGGTTTAGCCAGAAATTCGCAAATTCAGAAGATTGATAGACTCAAACACGTCCAGAAGACTTTTGCTCTGAATTCCATTTCTGCGGGAACACAGCACTATGGGAAACTCATATAGCAAAGACTGTATCGTGATTCATGATAGTTGCACAACGGTCTTGGATGCCAGCAACTTTGTCTCAAAGATAGACCTATCCTTTCTTGATCCGCCTTTCAATCAAGACAAAGCATACAATCAATGGGATGATAACCTGCCGCCTGAAGAATATTGGGAATGGATGCGAGAGGTATGTTCAAAAATCTACGCATTAACTTCCGATGGCGGTGCTATCTATTTCATGCAACGCGAAAAAAATACAGAATTCGTTTTGCAATGCTTACGCGATAGTGGGTGGACTTTTCAAAATCTGATTGTATGGAAAAAGAAAACTTCAGCAGTTCCAGGAACAAAGCGATTCGGAAAACACTATCAAATAATTGGGTTTGCTACAAAAGGCAAAACACCGCGTGTTTTCAATCGTCTACGTATTGATCCACCGCTACCAGTAGATTACAAGTACACGCGTGAAAACGGTATGTATGTTACCGACGTATGGAATGATATACGTGAGTTGACCTCTGGCTATTTTGCTGGCGATGAAGCGTTACGCGATGCGGAAGGAAATCGCCTACACAAACAGCAAACTCCTATCCAACTCCTCCTTCGGATTATCCTCTCTTCTACAAATCCTGGTGATGTCGTTCTTGACCCATTTGCTGGATCAGGCACAACTTTGGTTGTGTCAGAACAATTAGAACGAAAATCAATCGGTATTGAACTTGATGTGTTCAACGTAGAACTTATTCAAAACAGGCTTGCAGAACGGAGAGAAGCAGATGATGTTTCCCGTTTTTTCAAGGATTACACATGCACGCCAGACATGGCAGCAATTTGGGGAAACGGACGAGAAGTACCACATAACTTGGATTTTTCAAAACAAATAACACTTTATGAGGCAAATATATAAATCAGACGATTTAATCTACTAAAGTTTGGACAATTTCTGTTGCAATAAAGAGCAGCTCCAGCGGGGCGAAATGTTTATAGAAACGCGAGTACACAACCCTGGTAAGCCCCAGCGGGGCGAAATGTGTATCAAAAATCTTATATAGGTGTTTAGAATAGTTTTATACACTCTAACTATTACACAAACATCCTAAAAATTGTCCAAAGTTCAGTTAATCTAAAAATCTACTGCAAAATGGACATTATTCATAGCATCAATGCAATTAGCCTTTGATTTTAATCGACCCGACAGTTTCACGGTTTATGTTCCTACCGTAGTAGACGAATTCTGGACAGCAAAACAACGTGCTGGCCACTCCATTCACGAAATTTCATATCGCGCCTGTTACAAACCGCAGTTACCAGCATATTTTATCGAAAAGTTCTGTAAACCGGAATCTGTCGTTTACGATCCGTTTATGGGACGCGGCACTACCTTGATAGAGGCGCAGCTTCACGGACATAAAGCCGTTGGAAATGACATAAATCCATTGTCTAAAGTCCTTACATATCCCCGCCTGAACCCGCCTACATTAGCTGGAATTGAAAAGAGATTGTCTGAAATAGACCTATCAAATAATACCGAAATTGATCCAGACCTCTTCGTCTTTTTCCATGAAGATACACTCAGAGAGATTTACGGATGGCGAACCTATTTCCAACAGGAACAACTTAATACGGTTGATGCATGGTTGCAGATGGTAGCGTGTAGTCGTCTAACAGGACATTCCACTGGTTTCTTTTCTGTGTTCACCCTTCCACCGAATCTCGCAGCATCAGTTGTTTCACAACGAAAAATCAATGAGAGGCGAAATCAGATTCCTGAATACCGAAATACGAAAGAGTTAATACTCAGAAAATCAAAGCAATTGTTGCGCCATAGTCTCCCCGATCACTTTTGGAGAGATGATGCTGTCCTGCTCACCGAGTCTGCTGATAACACACCCCAAATAGCGGACGAATCGGTTGACTTAGTTGTTACTTCACCACCTTTTCTTGATACCGTTGACTATGAACAAGATAACTGGCTACGGATGTGGTTCTGTGACATAGAAATTGAATCAGGCAAAATCTGGCAATTAAAATCGTTGGAGGATTGGGTCAGTCGGATGACAGGCGTTTTTGCAGAACTGCATCGGATATTAAAACCTTCTGGCAGAATTGCTTTTGAGGTCGGAGAGGTTCGGAAGGGGGCGATCTTGTTAGAAAATGCCGTGGCAAAAGCATCTCTGGATGCCGGATTTGTGCCAGAAAAGTTGATGATAAACGCGCAGCACTTTACGAAAACGGCAAATTGTTGGGGCGTTTCTAATAACAGCAAAGGCACAAACAGCAATCGTATTGTTATTCTAAAAAAGGATAGTTGATGAATGAGGAGACTACATCCTATAGGGCACTTCATACACTGCAAGAAGGGTATCTCATAAAAACGGAATAGTTGATAATACAGTCAAAATGTAGTGTGCATTGACAAAACCTAATGTATATAATCCGTATCAACAAACTGCTCTGTCTATTTTTAATAAATACTCTCGTTGAGAAACATCATTCAATTTCATATACCACAGTGATATTTACAGTCACTGTAAGTTCACCTGGCACAATGGGAGTGGAAGAACGCGCACTATCATCAGCAAAGGCTGCTTCTGCTACAGCAAACGCGATTGGTGGACTTTCAAAATACGTGTTTTCCGATATAGTGACAGGTTTTCCGAGCGTGACACCGCTTGCATCCGCTAAGGTTTGCGCTTTCGCTGCAGCATCTTTTACCGCCAAACTACGCGCTTGCTTCTGGAATTCAGTAGTGTCGTCAATCATGAATTGAATGGAATTAACAACAATGTTATCGCCTCCCGCTTCGGCAGCATCGTCAATAACATCACTAAGTGTATCCAGTTCTCGCACCTTCGCTCTAACGGTGTTGTTCACTCTGTAACCACGCAATTTACGTTCACCTTCCGAATAGTCGTACTGTGGGTAGATACTGAAATTTTCAGTATTAATGTCTTTTTCAGCAATGTCGTTTGCCTTTAGAGATTCAATTAACGCAGTCATCGCGCTTGCAGCTTCTTCGCGTGCTTCAGCGACTGTCTCTTTCTCAACAGAGACACCTAAATTGAGCGTTGCGATATCGGGTTCCCCCGTAACAGAACCGCTCCCCGTAACATGGATAGTTCTACCGCTTGTTGGAGGTGACAATAGCTGCGAGGTATAACGTGTATCGCAAGCGGTAAGTGTTGAAATCAGCAATACAGAGATCGCTAATAAGCAATAATCGTATCTTCTCATTTTTTCTCCTATAAGTTTAGTGAAATTCTTGAACTTACTTTAACATTTCCTACTCTGGGGGATTTACGCCCTCTGCCTCTGGGGGCGCGGCATTTTCCGTAAGCGTATCAGATTTTTTTATTAACCTATCAACATTCGATTTGTACAGCATGAAAACCGAGGCTTTATCTTCACTTTTGACATAAAGTTTGCCACCTTCCTCTTTGCCGACATGAAGCGTGGCAGTTGTGCCATCATTGAGGATGGCAGAGATAGATGAGGTTGGAGAATCTAATCCGTATTCAGCAAGTTCCTTTCCTTCAGCAAAATCGTCTGTTTTCAATTCGCTGAAGGTGGAGAGTAGGTTGTCAACTTCGGTCTGATTGGCAGCAGCATTTATCGGTTGGTACATCTGCCACTTATTTTCAGCATCTAACCGCAGCTCAACCATTTCGTCTGGAGAGGTAATGTTTATCTGTGTAACAATACCTTTGTTAAAATCGAAGATGGTCCGATCTTTCCAAGTTCGTGTTCCTTTGTCAAAAACAGATTGTAGGTAACCTTGCGCAATATAGACATCATTGGAATCGGCAACGCGTACGTAACTGCTCAAGAATCCAGGTGTATTTTTTCCAACAAACAGGTGCGCTAACACCTTATCGTTTACATCCATCAATTTTGCTTCAACACCGCTACTATCTACTTGGAATTCAGCCTGATTTTTCGGATTGTCAGAAACGTGGTTAGCATTGTCAAATTCTGCAACTTTCTCCAACAAATCTTTCACGCCATCCCTATCTGCGGGATAATCCTCCATAGAAGCGACAACCCATTGATCGTTTTGTTTTGAGAGGGTTGTAGTTTCACCTTTGGCGATGATTTCTATTCTTGTAACTTGCTCCTTATTGAAGTTTGGAAATAAGGCAGTTGCTTCTTCAATTTTCTTTTGATACTCGCTTTTTCTGAAAGGGTTCTCAAAAATTAGGACGACGAGTAGTAAAAAAACAAAGATGCCGCCTAAAATGAGAAGTTGTTTCTTTTTCATCGTTCCATTCGGTTGGTCCTAACAAATAACTTGCGGAAAAGTTTAAAACTGTGAACCGTAGGTGCCAACCAACCGTTTTACCCTCCTTTTTAAGAGATACCGGATTACCCCAAGAAAAACTACTAAAAGCGGGATGCCGACAGTACACATGTATTTTATGAAATTCTTCTCAAGATTTGAAACCTCTTTTAGAGGTCTGTTGGTGATGGTATGTGAACGGATGCCGATAAGGGTTTCGCCGAGGGTCAACCAGTCTATACTGTTTAAGAAAAACTCAACACCGTTAAGGTTCAAATGTGTGAGAAATTGCGATGTCCCTACCACAACAATTTGCGTTTCTGTTCCCTCGGTTATAGTTGTTCTATTCTCTGCATCTTGTGTTTGAGTGGATGCGTCATCTTCATCTTTGCCATCAACCTCTGATGCGGATGCTACTGTAGGAATTTCTTTATTAGCATAGAAACTTTTGAACTTTCCTTCAATAGCCGCAGCGACGGTATAAGTTTGTAAGTCGGTTTGCGGAATTCGGAAGTTTGGATTTAAGTTGTAGACCCCCTGCATACTCTTTGCAGATTTGGTCGTCATTGCTAACGGTGTAGTGACAATATTTTCATTTGTCAATGTTTCTACAGAACTTGTCCAAGGCAACGTTAACGCTTCCAGTTGATTCGTGATGGCATGTTCTTTTGAGAAGTTTGGCGTAACAATTCTAACGAAATAGGGATAACCTTGAATAACTCTCACAAACCCCTGTTCTGTCCGCACGTTTTCGTGAGATGCTAAATCGGCAATCAGATTGTTTCCGAGCTTGACACCGTAATGTTCAATCAGGTCATTCAAACCGGTGCTGAGAGGTGCTGCTTGAGGTGTTCCGGGTTGCATCAAAGCGGAGTCTACCAAGAAGACTGCTCTGCCGCCACGCATGATAAACTGATCAATCTCGTATTTCTCCCGTTCTGTTAATGCCCGTTTTGGTCCTGCCACAACCAACGTTGTGACAGACTCATCAACCGGATCTCCGGCTTGGAGGTCAACTGTGGTAAGGTTATATTGTCCTTTTGCGTTTTTATCCAAGAATGCGTGAAGTTGTTGATTTTCTTGTGTCTGAGCGTTGATATCATACTCGTCATGTCCTGTCAAAAACCCAACTGTTTTCGTTTCCTTGGTAGTCACCTTGACAATTGCGGAGGTGAGTTCGTATTCTAAGTTCGTTGTAGATTCTACATAAGGCAGTACCTCTTCCTTGCCACCGTATCCAACCGCAATGCTCATATACACATTAGCAATTTCGGTCTTATCTTCTTTAATGTAACCACGTGGATGTACCCGTATGCCTTTGAACTGAAGTTCCTGTTTCTCTCCTTCATCTAAATCAGCGGGATTAACAAAATCTATCTGGAGTTTCTGGGAGAATGCCTTATATTCCTCCATGACATCTCTGATCTCATCACGGATTCGATTTACTTCAGCGAGTTCTGTAGAAAAGTAGGTGGTAATTGTGACAATATCGTCGAAGTTCTTAAGAACTTTTTTGGTTGCTTTTGATATCGTGTAGCGTTTATCCTCAGTAAGATCAGTGCGTAAAAAACGGCGCGAGGATAAGAAATTAATAAGTACCAAGATACCTAAAATGAGTGCAATAAAAATAACGGTATTGCTACCGTATTTAATCCGTTTATCAGCCAAAACAGTTTACCTCCTTATCTTAACGCCATTTCCGACTTTCAACTGACACCGTGCTTAAATAGAGAAAAAACCCGATGATAGATAAATAATAGATGATGTCGCGAGAATCGATCACACCGCGTAGAATACTACTATAATGAGCACTAAGACCAAGATAACTAAAAATAGGAAATAACCAATCAGGTGTGCTGAAAAGCACAATATCTTCGCCGATAATTAGTAGAACAAAGCAGGTTGAGATCCCCAAAATAAATGCGACAATCTGATTCTCAGTCAACGTTGAAGCGAAAAGCCCTATCGCGAGGTACGCACCACCCATCAATAGAAGTCCGAGGTAGCCGCATACAATAGTTCCACCATCGGGATCACCCAGGTATATAATCGAAAAGGGGAGACCAAGTGAAAATAGAGCAGTAACAGCAAGCAGCCCGAAACTCGCCAGAAATTTTCCGAGAACCACTTCATAGTCCCGAATTGGTAAAGTCATCAGAATTTCAGCCGTTCCAAGTTTCTTCTCTTCAGCCCAAAGTTTCATCGTAACTGCGGGAATAAAAAAAAGGTATATCCACGGCATGAATCCAAAAAACACTCGCATTTCGGCTTCGCCGCTGATAAAAAAACCTCGGAAGAAAAGCCACGATGAGATCGCAAGGAAAAATGTAATAAAAATATACGCGATGGGTGAATTGAAAAAACTTCTGAATTCCTTTTTGAAAATAGCGTTGATGTTCTGCATAGTATTCTATTTGTATGTGCTACACGAGTTATAAAAACCGGCAACGTTTTTCTTGGATCTACTCCTCTTCTGCAGAGGCAACTTCATCCGGCAATTCCGTAGTAGGGGAGATTTCACTGTTTTGTCCAGATGTAAAGTGAAGGAATACGTGTTCTAAATCAACAGCTTCTTGGCGGAGTTCAACCAAATCCCAACCGTTTTGGTTAGCAGCGTTGAAGAGGGTGACCGCAGCATCATAACCTGCTTGCGCCGTAGTAACTTCATAACCCACAATGTCATTGTCTGTTTTGACATGCGCAACCCCAGTGATGTCCTCCAACTCTTTCAATTTTGCAGTGATTGCTTCTTCCGTGCCTCTGATAGCCACGTGTAACTTGTTTTCGCTCTGGACCTGACTAACAAGTTCATCAAGGGTGCCGTTCGCTACAATTTTCCCTCGGTGGATAATCAAGATCCGGGAACAAGTTGCAGCTACTTCAGGCAGAATGTGTGTGCTGAAGAGTACAAGTTTTTCTTTTCCAATCTCTTTAATCAGATTCCGAATTTCAATGGTTTGGCTCGGATCAAGTCCAGAGGTAGGTTCGTCTAATATCAAGATAGGTGGATCGTGGATGAGGCTTTGGGCTAAGCCGACGCGTTGCCGGTAGCCTTTAGAAAGTTCACCGATGTCCTTTTGGATAACGCCTTCAAGTCCACAGATATCAACTACTGTTCTTAACCGTTCTTTCCGCTGACTTTTGGGAATTTCTCGAACTTCTGCCATAAACTTGAGGTATTCAACCACTCCCATGTCTGCGTAGAGCGGTGCGCTTTCTGGGAGATATCCCACGTTTTTTCTTACATCAATGGCGTGTTCAAGGACATCGTAGCCTGCAACGGTTGCGCTACCTGCGTCTGCAGTGAGATAACAGGTAAGGATGCGCATTGTTGTGGTTTTGCCAGCACCGTTAGGACCGATAAAACCTACAACTTCACCAGCATGTGCTTCAAATGAAACTTGATCAACGGCGAGAGTTGGACCGTAAGATTTTGTAAGTTCTTTAACTTCAATCATTATGTCTTAATTTTATTTTTTTAAATAGTATAGGGATGCGGTTGGTGAAAAGGATTTCTAACCAACGTCCTATAAGGATAAAATTCATTAAAATAATAACATGAAATTCTGACAATGTCAAGAAAATTGAAAGAGAATCAGAACAGATTAGATAACATAAGATTGCCAGATAAGATAAGGTTAAAAACAGAAAGGACAGGCATAAAAAACCTGCCCCCACTTATTTTTTGATAAATGCAACAGAGATACAGATTAGATAGCGGCGGGACCTCTTTCACCTGTACGGATTCTGATTGTTTCATTAATTGGGATGACAAAGATTTTTCCATCCCCGATCTTACCGGTTGCTGCTGCCTGCTGAACGGCATCAACGACTTTATCTACATTCTCTTCTGCGACAACGATTTCGATTTTCAACTTTGGCACGAACTCAATCGTATATTCGCTGCCTCGATAGAGTTCGGTATGTCCACGGCTACGTCCGAATCCGCGAACTTCACTGACTGTCATTCCCCGGACACCGACATTACTGAGAGCTTCTTTAACTTCCTCCAGTTTGAAGGGGCGTATAATACACTCTAATTTTATCATGGGATTTCTCCTAATACCTACGCAAATTGGATAGGGTTGTCTTGGCGGATCCGGAGATTCGCCTTGCTTTTATCAGGTTGCTGTAGACGGAACCTGATCCGTCCTAAAAGTGGATGCTACCTGCTTTATAACTTCAACGACTTCATCAACAATTTCTTCTGCAACAACGATCTCAATTTTCAGTTTTGGTACAAATTCTATCGTCCGTTCGCTTGTGCGATGGAATTCAGTATATCCACGGCTACTTCCGAATCCGAGGATTTCGCTAATTCTCATTCCCCGGACACCGACATTGCTAAGAGCTTCCTCGACTTTCTCCAGTATGAAAGGGCGGGTAATACACTCTATTTTTCTCATGGCATTCTCCTGATATCAACGCAAAATAATAGGGTTGTCTTTACAGATACAGAGATTCTCCCTAAGTTTCATAAGGTTGTTGTGGACAGATACAAAATACGTATTTACAATGGACTGAGACATCAAATTAACGCGTTTTTCTTGGACATCATCTAAAATTGCGGATGTAGATGTTATCCTTCGCAATACACAAGAAAATCAACCTCGCGCTGATACGATGTCTCATACTTAGGTTCCTGACCACAGGTTAAAATAGAAACAATCTCATGATAGAGACAGGTCTAAATATCGTGATAGAGGAAGAATTCATACGGATGTGGCCGCATATTAATCGCATCTACCTCATTTTCGCGTTTGTAATCAATCCAGACATCAAGGACATCTTCTGTAAACACATCACCTTTAAGAAGATATTCGTGGTCATCTTCAAGCGCATCAAGTGCGTCACCAAGAGAAACTGGCGTAGATTCAATATCGTCAAGTTCCTCTGGCTCAAGGTCGTAGAGGTCTTTGTCCAATGGATCGCCAGGATGGATTCGATTCTGGATTCCGTCAAGACCCGCCATCATCAACGCACTGAATGCAAGATATGGGTTACAAGATGGATCAGGTGTGCGGAACTCAACCCTTTTACTTTTTTCACTCTTAGAATACACAGGAATCCGGACACAAGCACTACGATTTCTCTGTGAATAAGCAATATTGACGGGTGCTTCATACCCTGGAACTAACCGTTTATAGGAATTGGTTGTGGGTGCAATAATTGCACATAACGAACGAGCATGTGCAAGTAAGCCGCCGATGTAATAGAGCGCCGTCTCACTCAGAAGTGAGTACCCTTGTGGGTCAAAAAATACGTTTTTCCCGTCTTTCCACAAACTTGTGTGCACGTGCATCCCCGAACCGTTGTCTTGGAACAGAGGCTTTGGCATGAATGTCGCTACCAAATTATGGGAACGAGCAACATTTTTAATAATATATTTATACAAGGCAATTTTATCACCAATGTCTGTAAGTGTACCAAAGCGGATATCAATTTCGCCTTGTCCTGCTGTTCCAACCTCATGGTGATGCACTTCTACATCAACGCCGGATTCAATAAGCTTAAGGCAGATTTCAGAACGGATGTCCTGAAGCGTATCTGACGGGGGAACGGGGAAATAACCTTCTTTATAGCGGGGTTTGTATCCCAAGTTCGGATTTTCTTCTCGACCAGAATTCCAACTTCCTTCAACCGAATCAACATGATAAAAACCGGAATTTGGGCTCTGTCCGTAGCGAATATCATTCAATAGATAGAATTCTGCTTCAGGTCCCCAATAACTAATATCAGCAATACCTGTGGATTGGAGATAAGCCTCCGCCTTCTGCGCAATATGCCGCACGTCGCGAGTGTAATTTTCCAAAGTAATTGGGTCTTTGATATTACACGTAATGCTTAACGTTGGTACTTGACAAACTGGATCAACCAGTGCCGTTGAAGGGTCTGGGAAGAGCAACATATCGCTTTCGTTAATGGCTTGAAAACCACGGATACTTGACCCATCAAAACCAATTCCTTCTTCAAATAGGTCTTCGCTCAATTCATCAATCATAATGGAGAAGTGTTGCCACATCCCAGGCAGATCCATGAATTTGAGGTCAACTATCTTAATATTTTTTTCTTTTGCAAGTGCAACCACCTCACTTGGTGTCATTCGCATTTCCTCCTAAGTAAATCAAATAATAATTAAAACTCGTGATGTGCCATCATATTAGCGTGCAACTTATAATATTCCACAAGAATTCTATGGAAAACTATGCAAAGTCTATGCCAATTTTGAAAACTCGTCTCAGTTCAGGTATTTTGAAACACAACGATGACGACAGAATCACACAGAACATAGAAAAAAGCAGCGTAACTAAACCGTTGACAATAAGATGTTTATGAGAAACAACGCAGGAATATGGCAAAGAATATGCTAAATTATTAGGCATAGAATTGCCCAAATTTTCAGCAGAATCAAGATTTTTTCTTATTCTTTGATTTTTTGTTCTTTGATTTCTTTTTCTTAGTTATTAATTCAACATCTTCAGCAAACCGACTGGTTTCAGGACCATCTTGCCCAGCATATTTATTCGCTGGTTTCAATCGGTAGGGCATACTTGATGGTGATGACAGTTGTTCAAAGGTAAAAGCACAAATCCGCATGCCAGGATAGAGTTTAACAGGCATGCATCCAAGATTTCCCAATTCCAAGGTGGCGTTTCCGACCCACCCCGGATCAAATAAACCCGCAGTGCTGTGAACGATAATACCGAGTCTTCCGAGACTACTTCTGCCCTCAAGCCGCGCCATCACGTCGTCCGCTAATTCCAGTTTTTCGTGTGTTGCTGCAAGCACAAATTCACCCGGTTGCATTGTAAAGGCATCACCATCCGGCACATTAACTTTCCGCATCAGATCGCCAACATCAACTTTTGCTTTCAAATCAATATAAGGATGTTTGCTGTGTTCAAACACACGAAAGGTGTTACCTAATCTGAAATCAATTGAACAACTCCCCAACTGTGTCCCTAAATCGGGTTCCGGGGTAATTTTAATTTTCCCTTCACTTATATATTTTTCAATGTCAACATTTGATAAAACCATATTATAATACTACCATAATTCTGCAAAGATGTCACGTTTTTTTATCAGGGTTATTTAGTTTTCGGTTTTTCGGCTATATTTTTCACATTTCTATATAAATTACCTGTAGGTCGGGTAGAGTTTACGACACCCGACACGTTCAACCCCTGTCGGGTGTCGCTTACGCTCTACCCGACCTACGATATAAACTATCAGTAACACGCATCAACGGATAATTCTTAAAACTGAATAACCCTATTTTTTTATGGGGTGTAACGTTTTGTCAGGAGTTGACACGGGGCCCGTTTATTGTAGGACGAGTTTCTGTACCTCACCTTTTTATGCAAATGGCTCCATAGCTCGAGTGTTTTCTGTAGAACTTTGCAGGTTTGTTGAAAAAAGAAAGGCAGATATCCAAAACGGATACCTGCCTGTGAATTATAAATGTTGAGGGTATTAACTAAATAATGATATTCGGAGGCATTTCTTCGATATTTAATATATCATATACGTTTCCATTAGCACGGAATCTCGCAAATAAGGCGATCGTCAAGTTCACCATCTCCACGCTTTTTGATACAATAATAGACTTGCGCTTGAAGCGTCCGAACCAGTGTCTCATGAAGCCGTTGTTGCGTTCAATACGATGTGTCTCTGCTTTCGTCTGAACATGTTTTGAGGCGGGTAATAAGGTTTCATAGACGTGCCACTTGTCCGTATAATATACCTTAACGTCAAGCGCAGCAAGGCGTGTTGTGAGTTTCTCAAGTGTTTTTTTATCGCGACCACCGCATTCCCAATCAATCAGGTGTCCCGTCTTTCTATCAAGCACTTTCCATATCCAAAGTTTGTTTTTCTTGTTGCCAATATAATGCCACATCTCATCAAGTTCCAAAACGACGGGAGTTTCGGGGCAAGCGTGGGTTTGGGTGCCTGCTTTTTAGCAAAAGTGTGTATCCATTTCAGCACGGCAGTCGTAGAGACCTGAAAAAGTTTTGAAATTGCGTTCATTGAAATACCATGACAATACAATAGAACAGACAATCTCTTGTCGGTCTGCGGGTGTCCTCGTAGTGTGGTGCGTGTCCATTGGTAGTCGCAGGCTTTGCACTTATAGCGTTGTTTCTTGCTGACGAACCCATTTTTGACGAAATGTGTGTGTTGACATCTTGGACAATGTTTCATGGTATCCTCTAATAGTAGTGAGTTTGTTTTCAGTGAGGATACAAGTTTTAGATGGATAAGTCAATGAAAAAATAAAGATCTTTCATTGACAAATTTTTTCATATTTGTTATCATTGTTACAGTTGAAAAATGATGCAGCGAGATTTAGAGGGTATTTTGCTAATTCTTGCATCATTATTTGGTTAACACCCTCTAAATGTTATGCGTTAGCGGTAGTAGTAGGTGGTCCCTGAACTGCTTTGGGCTGGATACGAATGCGTATGCGGTGTGCATTTATAGTATGATGACTGGTTGGTACAGCCTACATAAACAGTCTCATAACCCCATGGATCGTTCCATATATCAGCAAGCTTTGTCTCTTGACATCTTCCAGTTTCAACAAATTCATGCGTTTCATCACAAGCATAGTAGTCATGTGAAGGGTGGCATGGACCCGGCATTAACATTTTATGCTGATCTATATCACTATTAGGATAACGATGTCCACAAGCACCTGTTTGCAGGTGTTCCCCCAACGAGAACATTGATAATTCGAATCGCAACTATAGACATGACCGGGGCAATCGCGTTCGCCTATGCCAAAAATCAATCCATCTATTTGATGAGGACAGGAACGTTGATGTTCCTCTGGGTTCAATGGATTACTTGTTGACGGCGTTGTACAAGCATCGCCACGCACACAATTGTTTGGTGCTGGCAATGTGGGCGGCGCATTCGGATCCATCGACCCGTATTGGTCTTCATAGGCTTTCTTTTTCTTGTTATAGTTACGTCAAACGAGTCGATGCTTCGGTTTGATAAGTACTCAGGATGCTATCCACGTGAGATAGCACGGACTCAGCTGTTGATACCGCTGCGTCCAATGCTATTGAGTCAATAATATTCGCTGTTAAAAGTGTGATCTCTGTTGCAGCATTAGATGCGATGTTAACAGGGTCTACAGAAAGCGCACGTAACATGCCGACAATATTGTCGCGATACTGCTCACGATTATCCGCCTGAGCATACCTCGCAACTCTTAATTCCGCCTTTACATCCACTTTCCAGATCATTAAATCGTCTACATGATCGTCAGCAATATCCCATGCCTGGTAAGCTGTAATAGCTTCCCGCCATGCCTGTGTTTGTGGATCGTCGTGTGCTAAAGCCAGACTATTAACAAAAACGAGTAAAAACAATAAAAATGTGCACTTTCTAATTACCATTGTTAAATTTCGCATTAAATTCCTCCTCTAATCGGCTATATTCCTCATGTAACTGAACACTTTGTTCAAATAACTGACGCCTTTGTTCTGACAATTCGTAAAACCTTTTGCGTTCTTCAGGTGTCCATCGCGTTCCTCCCTCTAATAATTTCTTAGAAAGTTCAGCTTTTTCGCGTTTTATGGCAGCCGTTTCGCGATTTATGGCGGCAAGTTTTTGGGCAATATCGTGCCCATTTTTCGCGAGATTATAATCGGCAACCTTTCGCTCATGGATTCTTGCATTTTCCGCTTTCTCTGCTGCGAATATTGCTTCATACATCACATCTCTCTCTAAACTTTGTTTGAGTTGTTCCAGCTGCGCTTTTGTGAGTCCGTTCTGCTGCACATAATCCAATACGCGGTTTAGCTGGTCTCTCATTGATTCGGTGAGTTCTTGTTCCGTTTTCTGCAACGTATCTAATATGAGAGAGCGTATATAGGCAGCATCAACCGATAAGACCTGCTGGTCAGCATCAGTTTGCTGTTCGCTTCCATCAGAAACGTCAGCTATCGGCACTTTGTCCCAATGGTCGCCATGCTGAACCCATTTGGAGCCTGGTTCGTCTGGTGGTTTTTCGTCAGCTTTCGCGACAGTCTTATTGTTTCCTTCAAGCAGCTTCGCGTTTTGTGCAGCTTGTTCTTTGAGTTGCTGCACTTGTGACCACTGCCAGTAGATAAATCCACCTGCAGCAACCACAACTATTATGAGGGCAGCGATGCCCAAAAAAACTTTATTTCTCATGATAAAATACACCTTCTTGAATGGTTGTCCCTGGCTTTGTCTTGTCCAGTGGGCAAGACATCTGTTGTAGCTGAGGGACAAATCGGTTACTGAGGCGGATCCTATACTCTTGAAAAAGAGTGTGAAGTATGAAATAGCGGTAAGTCCACCAATGCAGTTACGACTAATATATCAGGATTTCCTCAATAGTCTTGTTTCCATTAAATTATATACCCGTTAAATTTGTCAAATATAACTAAACAAATTACGAATCCTTGATACACAGGACTTACGCAAATGTTTGATATAGATTTGAAAAAAGGGTATATGACACCTTTCATAATTACATGACACAAAATTAGATCAAAAGGGTGCATAAAATGAAAAAAATAGAACTTTGCAGTAAATTACTGAATTTTAGATAATTTTTTTTCAATCGTGTAGATGGGTATAATAGATAAATTTTAAACATCAACTGATTATCTTTTTTGTATACTTGTGTCAGCACAAATCAACAGTAAATGTACGTTTAACATTCAGAGGTTTACGCGGTTATCTTCTCAATAAAAAAGAGGGTGAGGTTAATGTCAACCTTACACCCTAATCCTATTTGTTAGTTATGAAATTTCGGTGTTGTAAATCTCAATCTTCTGGGGCAACACCGCGATAAGCATAGTCTAAGAGCGTCACGGGATGCATCGCTTTCATATTTAACCCATGTTTTTGAATGCCGAGTTGAATCTGGAGCAAACATCCCGGATTTCCAGTTGCGACAATTTCTGCATCGGTTTCGGCGATGTGCTCCATTTTCCGTTCCAAAATCTCTTGTGAAAGTTCCGGTTGCGTGATGTTATAGATACCTGCGCTCCCACAACACCACTCGGATTCCGTCAACTCAATTAATTCAAGTCCTGGTATTGCTTGTAACACTTTTCGGGGTTGTGATTTCACACGTTGCCCGTGTAGGAGGTGGCACGGTTCATCGTAAGTGACGCGCCGTGGAATTTCGCCTTTTGGTGGGACCATCTCAATTTCGGCTAAGAACTCGCTGACATCGCGCATTTTGTGGCTGAAAATATCCGCTTTCTCTGCGTAAACCGCATCATTTTCCAGAAGTGCATCGTATTCCTTGAGTGTAGCCCCACAACCAGCGGAATTAATGATAATCGCGTCTAAATTCTCATTTTCGAACGCATCAATGTTCTGTTTAGCAAGGTCTGAAGCGATATCGCGCGCGCCGTTATGTAGGTGTAGTGCACCACAACAGGTTTGCTTGCGCGGTGTGACAACTTCACATCCGTTTTCTGTTAACACGCGGATAGTCGCCAAGTTTGTCTCAGTAAAAACTTGGTTCATGATGCATCCAGGGATAAAACCGACGCGGTATCGGGTTTCGCCTTCGGCGGGTGTGATGTCGCGTATCATATATTTGAGATGTGGTGATGGAATTTTCGGTAGTAAGGACTCCATCTTGCCGAGTTGTCCCATCAGTTTAAGAATTCCTATTTTCTGCACGAGCCATCGCAGACCGAGTTTTTGGTAGAGCCACATTAGTTCAAAGATGAGGTCTAACCGTTCTTTGTTGGGTAAAATTTGCTTGAAGACGAGGTTGGTCCAAAATCGGTGGCTTGCTGATCGGTGCGCGTTTTGTTCATAAATGGCACGCGCTTGTTCAAGAAGTTCGCCGAAGTGAACACCAGAAGGACAGGCGGTCTCACAGGCGCGGCAATCCAAACACCGATAGATGTACTCTGCCCATTCTTCGTTGAGCGGCGTGGCATCTTGTGGTTTGAATGCGCTCCCCATGAGATATAATCTTCCTCTGGGGGAATCGGTTTCTAATCCTAATTCTCGGTAGGTTGGACAAGTGGGTAGGCAGAGACCACAGTGGGTGCAGGCATCCCATTTTTTCCAACTGAAGGTCTCCAGGCCGATTAGCGGTTGTGTTTGTTGGATGGACATAGATAACTTTTTTTACAAACTTATTATTTGTGGAATCTTTCCATTATAATATGTGTAAACCAAAGCAGGACTAACACAATCAAGCCAATAGTGGCAAATATCATACCTTTTGAACTGACTGTGCCAACGAAACTTTTCTTGATATTATCTTTTCTGCTTTCGTTAATCTTATCCGCAAGCATCCGTTTTTCGTATTTTGTCAGATTTTTCTTTTGTGTTGGCAATAGGTCTGAGGGGTTACGCCTATAAATTTGGCTTTTCCACTTTCTATATAGAATACGAAAAATAATTACACACCCCACGGTTCCGAACAAGACAGCTGCACCGATGAGGGCATCATTTAAAGACATGAATACTGGCGGTTCACGTCGATTCGGTTCAGCATATAAAATCTGGTTTATGATGAAAACCGCATGAATAGTTTCCATTTTACGCCCCAGTGATGATTTTGGTTATCCCTTCATTCAAACTACCGGATCGATATCCTTGTAGATCAAGCGTGACGTGAGCGTATCCTAAAGTTTTAAAGTGCGCGCTAATTTGGCTTCGCGTTTCTTGTTGACGCAGTAGCGAAATCTCTGTTGCTTCAAGCTCAATTCGGGCAAGTTCACCATGGTGACGCACACGGAATTGACGAATGCCTAAATCGTAAAGAAATTGTTCCGCAGCGTCTACCTGACGTAGCAATTCACGGGTAATACGCATACCGTAAGGAAATCGTGAGGATAGGCAGGCAAACGCCGGCTTATCCCATGTTGGCAGTTCCCATACTTTTGAAATTTCGCGTATTTCTGATTTTGTGAGGCCAACATCAATTAAAGGGGCTTGGATACCCATTTGTTTCGCTGCATCCATTCCCGGACGGTGGTCGCCAACGTCATCAGGAATTGCACCGTATATGATAGTTCCTACATTATATTTGTCTGCGATTGGGCGTAGTTTATCGAACAATTCTGTCTTGCAAAAGAAACAGCGATTGGTTGGGTTGCTCGCATATCCTTCTAATTCTAACTCTTCGGTATGAACCGTTTCAAAGCGGATACCTATCTGTTTGGCAATATCCTGTGCTGCTTTCATCTCTCGGATAGGATAAGAATCGGAGATTGCGGTAACAGCAAGTGCGTTATCACCTAAAGCATGTTGTGCCGCCTCAGCAAGAAACGTGCTGTCGACACCACCTGAGAATGCTACAATGACTTTTTCATAGTCTTGTAGGCAATCGTAGAGTTGGTTTACTTTTGTTTCTAAAGGTTTCGGTAACATCTGTTCACATCCTAAGGTGCTATAAAGGTCGATCAGCTTGTTGGATTTTTTCCAATTCGGCACGAAGCAATTGTCTTTTTAAGCCGCTAATCCTGTCAATAAAAAGTGTTCCATTGAGATGATCTATTTCGTGTTGGATCACACGGGCGAGAAGTCCATCCGCTTCAATCTGAATATCTTCACTGTAGTCGTTCATTGCTTTAACGACTATCTTTTCCGGACGTTTCACATCAGCACGGAGGTCGGGTATGCTTAGACATCCTTCCTCTGCTATACTTTCACCTTCAACGCTCAGAATTTCAGGATTGAACAGCATCAACGGTTCATAGTCTGCGTCTTCTTGGTCTATATCAGCAATGAGGAATCGTTTTAAAACGCCGACCTGTGTTGCTGCGAGTCCGATGCCGTGTGTAGCGTAGAGGGTTATCAACATCTCCGCAGCAAGCGTGTGTTCTGCGTCTGTGATTTCCTGAACGGGTTCGGCTCTCTTTCGGAGGACCGGGTCCCCATAATAACGAAGTTGCAGCGGTTTTGTTTTTAGTAAGCGCGGTATTTCGTCTACGCCTTGGTCTTCAGAGTTTCTGTTTTTACGTTTTCTTTTCAGTTTTGACATGCGTTGGACAATTTCTCCATTATTCTTTCATCAGCGAAAAAGTTTTAAATATCATAACACTTGTTGCGGAGTATGTCAAGTAAAATAAGATGTGCAAACATCTTATAGTAAAATCCATAATTATTTTTACACTACGGTAGGTTCGGTTTCCTAACCGAACCGTGTTTATTCAGTCCATAGATGCGGTTAGGAAACCGCATCTACCAGGGAGCAAGTAAAATTAGATGTGCAAACATCTTATAGTAAAATCCATAATTATTTTTACACTACGGTAGGTTCGGTTTCCTAACCGAACCGTGTTTATTCAGTCCATAGATGCGGTTAGGAAACCGCATCTACCAGGGAGTGTGAACATATTTTTAGATTTCACTATAATTGCAAAGTTGGGATGGGAGAAGATTGGAAAAGGATTATCCGCCAATGCAGCAGTTAGTAGGCAATATTTGCTAAGGTCACGTTGAAATATCAGCCGTGGTCTTTGACAGCAGCGGGAAGGAGTTCGCCTGATTCATCAACAAAGTCGGGATTGGTTTTGAGCAGTGCGATCAGTTTTTCGTTGAAGTTTTCCTTTGACATAAATGTAGTATCTTTCACAGTTCTCCTGTGTTTATTCAGGAAATGTTACGCGATCATAAATTTCACGCAAAGGCAGTTCACATTGAACTGAAATAAGTGGTAGGAGTTCCTCAAGGTTTTGAAAATCGGTGAGAATCCAATTGTTCTCTTGGCGGCTGAAGCGCTCAACACAAATTTTGTCTTGTGCAACAAGGATGTATTCCTGTAAAGATGGCAAATGTCGGTAGTGCATAAATTTTTCACCGCGGTCATAAGCCTCTGTTGAAGGTGACAAAACTTCTACGAGAATAATTGGATTGAGAAGTATATCAAAGACATCATCTTCAAAACGTGGTTCTTCACAAACGACAACGACATCGGGGTAAAAATAGGATGAAGTGCTGGGTGTACTTACCCGCATTTCGTTTGCATAAGTTTCGCATTCGCTACCTTTCAGGAGATTGCGAAGTTCACCAGATATATTATTAGTAATAAGATTATGTTTTCGGCTAGCACCGGACATTGCGATTATTTTACCCTTAACGTACTCACTTCTAACCGTTTCTCCGTCAGGTATTGCTTTGCGTTCTAAAGTAATATATTCTTCAGGTGTGAGGTATGTTTGTGCTGCAGAAGTTGCCATGGGTTCCTCCGGTAATTCACTGATAATCCATTATAGCGTAACCGGGAGTGTATGTCAATGTATGGCGCGAGAAAAGTGAGTAGTTTTTTACCTAATGTGTCAATTTTAGCAATTTATCTATCTGTAGCGCAAACTTTAGTTTGCGCACTGTGAACACAATCTAACAGATTGTGCTACAACAAAACCCCGTAATACCTAATCTAAACGGTGGGAGCGATCTCCGAATCGCGACACCATGTCGGGAATCGGAGTTCCCTCCTACCGTATTTCAACAAATTGACACCTATGGGTAAATCCAAACAAAATCGAATTACCGGTTACAAAAACTTTACAAACCCATGAGAGTACAGAAGGATTTTAACGAGAACTGAATGCGTCTATCTCACGGGACTTCCATGAGATAGAGGTGGAAACCTTCATTACCGATTGTAGAACCTGTAAATTTTTCTAACAGCGTAAGTTGATACTGCTCAACCAATGGCACCTCTAAAGTGCGATTCATGATAATTAGCACGTCTTGAGAATTTTGCGTGCTTAGCGTTTGTGCCTCTTTGACAATATCTTCGTTAGAGAGACCGTGTGTTCTGGCTTTGTCCCATCTGACAAATGAACCGAATCGACTGCCCTGCGGATAGTAAACCTGCTTTTTTTCTAAATATCCCACGACAGTGCTAACAGCAAAGTCTGTGTTACCGACCATCGGCATATCCTGTCTGCCTTGTGCCTTGATATATTCAGCTGTCCTTTTTCCGTTAGAAAAGATGTGTGTTCTGTCCATACGGATAGCAGTAATGCCACCGAGAAAATGAACAATAAGGATAATGGTGAAAATGGGACTAAAGAACCATTGTGCTAACCGGCTAACGCTACTGAATGGGAGGTTTATCTCAGGACAATCATGGTAAATCCAACTTGTCATGACGAATGTGATAAACAAGAATCCGTGATGGCGTATACCTCCACCATACTTGACATAGAAAAACGCGAGAAGTCCAACGGTGGCGGCCAGATAGGCAAGGAGTGCGGTAGGACGTTTCAAGAAACGGAGCACACACCAGAGGACGATGAGATAACAGAGCGGTAATCGGATTAGTTGAAAGAGCGGGTAGCTATTGAGTTGATGGCTACCCCAAAATCCCATTGTTGCTCTTGGGGACGGAAGCATGGCTTGCGTAATGATTTTAGTAATGTTGTTCATACGTTGGACTGTAAAATTGAAGTTCCATCCGACGGCAAACCCAGTATCAGCGGGCGGATTGAGTTGTAGGACAGCAGTCACAATACCAACGCCGATGAGAGCAAAACCTATCCATATTTGTCGTCTATCTTCAGTCAGTGCTTTTTCTTTACAGCAGTAGAAATAGAGGTATTCACACATAAGCGCGAATCCAATGGCAATGGTAACGATGAGGGCATGCACGCTGGTATGTGCAAGCAGTATTAGGACAATCCCAACCCATACAAATCGTTTGTGACGTTCTCTATAAAGCACACAAAAGATAGTGATAAGTAACGCACCAAGCGCATAATTTCTGGCGACAATGGCATATTCGTAGAGTGCGAAATACCCGAAAGCGAAAAGAAATTTGTGTAGCCAATTAAACGGGGCGTAACGCGTAAATAGGAATACTGTTGTGGCAGCAATCAGAAGGTGAAATACTTGCATCATCACAGGTGATGCAGTAATGCGGCTGAGAGGCATTAAGCAAAGATGCCAGAAAGCAGGATGACCCTCATATTTCATATTCGCGAAGAGATCAAAAATGGAGGCACTATCCCTTGCCAAGAGCCATGCTTGAATCTCGTCCCGCCACATTTCATGGTGTATCGCTGTATAACCACCCACAAGAAGGAAAAGTGTGGTCACACCGATGGCGTAGTACAGACCTAATTTATGTAGACGGCGTGGATGGTAGGATTCTTGAGTTTGATATAATAGGGATCGGAAAAAATTCTGCAAAAACATTAAGTTTTTTCTAATGAGCGCCTAAACTGGAAATAGGTAGCCATATACCTCCAGTGCTGCGTGTGATGAATTTTTGGAAAGGTTCATCAAGACCTACGACATCCACTTTGATTTTTGCGTGACTCACTTTAGTCAGCACATCTCTTGCAGAATAATTGCCACTGACATATTCGTCAGTAATCAAGATGAAATGTACATCGGCATTTTGCCTGAAGTCGACTTCGTCAGTGGCGCGGATAAGGGCATCTATCGCTTTTTCACCACCACGACACTTCACTTGTGCAAGAGCTCTTTTGATCTGAGAGATAGAACGGGTTTGTGGAATAACATCAAGATCCAAACCCAGTATGTTTTCTCGAAAGACGACGATTCCGAGTGTAAAATCAAGTTCGGCATCGTCAAACAGGTCGGTCATACGATTTAGATGCGTTCGGACTGCGTTAATGTTATCTTTCATACTACCGCTTGCATCAATGATGAAGACTATGTCAACAGTATCTGCGGTTCGGTTTGTTACGATGTGTTGCCCGATTCGCGTTAATATTGCGGTCGGCAGTGGGAGATCGCTGACACTGGGAAGAGTGACATCTACGTGAGGTTTGGAAGATTGATTTTTTGTGCCACGGATTATGTCTTGTAAATTAACATTTCCTGCCCCTGGAAGGTTTCCTATGTCTTGATTAACTGTCCCCTCTGTAGAGTTTATACCGGATTTATTGTTATCTAAAGTCTGAGGATTAGGAAGAGAAAAACCGCTTAAAGGGGTTACAGGATTCTGATGTGCAATTGGCATCGTGGTAGGTAAAGATGCAACCGGAGGGTTCACCTCGGTCTCAATCTGCCTTTGCTTAACCGGTGTAAATTTTGGAGGAATATACTGCTCTCGTTTTAATTTGCGTAAAGCACGTTCTGAAGGGACCTTTGATATTTCAATGTGTGTTATGTCTTCTACCGAACGTGGTTCAGTATGATCGAATACTCTCAACACAGAAACCAGAAAGATGTGAAGACTTATAGAGAGAATGAGAGCATAGTGAATGGTTCTTGTAATTTTAGGTTTCATATCACATTTTTTATTTTTGGGAAGCGCTTATGTAGAAGAACTCGCAGCGGAATTGAAAACACAAAACTTCTATATAGTGGATTTTAGAATGACTTTGACACTTTTAGGGTAGGAGGGAACTCCGATTCCCGACTGCCTTCTCATGTGTCGCGATTCGGAGATCGCTCCTACAGAAAATGTGTCAACTTATTTTATGTATTTCACTAAAAATTAACCAAACTTGATGCATCGTTTATGTTTATTATTGCATGAACAGAGGAGTGATTTCAAGTTAAAGTCGCGCATTGGGTGTGTAAGATTCTTAGTATTAACTGCTGTTCTCTATGTAGGAGGGAACTCCGATTCCCGACCTATCGCGATTCGGAGATCGTTCTTACAGATTGTGAACCGTTGAGTTTTACTGTGTTCTGCCAATAGTAGTCAATTAGGGAATGTATCTATCTTTGTTTAAAGTTAGGGTTGTTCTTGTCTAAATCTCGGATTGAATAGATTTCGCTGATTACGCGGATTAGCGAGATTGTGAGTATTCGCATAGGATGAGGATAATCCTGAAATTTGGAAATCCTATGAATCCTGGTTCAGACAATTTCCATTCCCATCTGCAAAAATTAAGAAACTTTTAATCAATAGTAATCGTTAATAAGTTTTGTAAATGTAGTGTTCTTAAAAGAAGCAATTCTCTTAACACATAACATAAAAGCGATAACACTACACGCATCCAAAAACTAAACCTCTATACAAATTCTTTCCTATGGAGATGCTTCTGAATGAACCCGAATCAGAAAATTCAAAAACTAACCTCGCTTCTCAATAAACATCATGAATATCGTGAAACCTGCTTAAACCTCATCGCTTCAGAGAATACGCCATCACCGTTAGTAGAAGAACTTTTTGACGAGAAATTAGCGCGGCGATACGGAAATTATTCTGGAATTGATCTTTATCAGCGGAACTACAAAGGCAACCGCTATATTGCTGAAATAGAAGCGTATACGCAGGAATTGGCAAAAGAATTGTTCAATGCAAAGTTCGTTGATTTCCGACCGCTCTCTGGAAACATAGCAGGAATTGCAACGACATTCGCACTGGCAGAACCGGGAGATAATTCATTAGAGGTAGATGACGGTCATCGTTATGCTCATAAACTTGCATCGTCACCGCTTAAGGTAGAACTGCAGTCAATTCCGATTCCGTGGGACGGTCTCCGATCAAACATTGACCTTCCCGCAACGCTTGCAATGATTGCTCAACACAAGCCGAAAATTGTAAATATTGGCTCTGGCATATTTCTTTTTCCCCAACCTATTGCGGAATTGAAAAGTGCGATGCGTCAAGCAAATCCAGACTCCTATCTCATCTATGACGCGGCACACGTTATCGGACTCATCGCAGGTGGTAGGTTTCAGGCGCCATTTGCTGAGGGCGCGGATGTTATCATTTCCAGCACACACAAAACGCTCGCGGGCCCGCAAGGAGGTATGATTTTAACTAACGATAAATCTATTGCAGAACGAATTGGGAAAACGCTTTATCCGTTACTGATGAGCAACCATCACTTGAGTCGGTTGCCAGCATTAGCAGGAACGTTTGTGGAGTGGATGGCGTGTGGTGCAGCGCATGCAGATGCAATTGTCGCTAACGCAAAAGCGTTGGGACAAGCATTCGCGGATCGTGACGTACCGATGCTCGGTGCTGAACTCGGTTACACAGAATCGCATACGTTGATACCGATTGTAGATGATTTTGGAGATGGGGGAGAACTTGCAGATCAGTTGGAAGCATGCCATATAATTGCCGGTGCTGCGGGGCTATCACCTGAAGTTGGCACTTCTGGACTCCGTTTCGGCGTACAAGAGGTTACCCGATGGGGAATGACACCGGAAGATGCGCCGGATATCGCAGACTGTATTGTTGATGCGCTCTCTGGAGAGGATCCAGAAAAAGTCAAACCAAAAGTTGCACGAGTAGCACAGCGTTTTGATGCGATTCAGTTTACGTTATAGTTCGTAGGTTGGGTAGAGCGCAAGCGAAACCCATAAGTGTCAACTTAGCGTGTCGTTTTCCTGTTGGCGGGGTTTTCAACCCCGCTGAATGCCACACGCGCATTCAGCGTTGATTTGGATTTTACAGGTTGAGACTTACAAAATCGGGCTTAGAAAACCCTCCAACAAGAGATAACGCAGCAATTTTTTCTTAAGTTGACACCTATGGGTAGAGCGAAACACAACTTTAAAAGCATGTTGTTGGGTTTCACGTTGTTAAACCTATAAGTGTCAACTTTAGGAATTGAATCTGATTTTGTGAATGGACATAGCCCCAGAGGGGCGATAGGTGTATAGAAAAAAGTATATTATCCAAATTAGCCCCAGAGGGGCGACAGGTGTATTATTTTTAACGTGAGTTTGATAATAGATATATGAACTTCATTTTGCATAAAATCTTATTCTCATAAGCCCGGTAGGTGCGGTTTCCTAACCGCACCGAGTCCAAAAATCTGATTTATCAAACTCACGTTATTTTTAAGCAACCTCTGTCTTACACCTTTCGCACCGCTGGTGCTTAGAAAATGTTATTTTATCATTTCTATACACCTTCCGCACCGCTGGTGCTATCACATCTATAAAAACAAGTGTACTATTTTTAAGTTGACACCTATGAGTTTCACGTTGTTCAACCCAACCTACAAGGGTTTTATACTGAAAACTTTTATGAACCACTCCCGATTATACTCAATCAACATAACGACAAATTTTTGTAACGTTTTAGATTATTGTAACGTTAATTTATTATAGCACTAATGTTTTATAGTTGTATAGGTTATCATTAACATTTTAGGTGATGTTAATGTATTTTTAAACAGTAAATAACAAAAAGGGAATATTACTATGGAAAATAAAACACCCGGTTGGGTGAAAGTAGCCGAATTAAGTGAAGTGTCTGAGGGACAACCGAAGGCAATTCAGATGGGAGAGGGGTGCAGCATTGCCCTCTTTAATGTTGACGGAAAAATTTATGCTACCGATAACCAGTGTCCACACATGGGCTACCCGTTAACGCGGGGGACGGTTCGCAACGGCATTCTGACATGTGATTGGCATCGCCGCAGTTTTGATTTAGAGGGTGGTGGCTGTTTCCACGTCGAATGTGATGACTTGAAGGTTTTTCCGGTGGATATCCGAGGCGATGAAATTTGGATTGAACCGGGAGATATGACATACCGTCGCGCAGAAGAACATAAGCAGTTGCTCCGAGAAGGCCTTTTAAGCGAAGACCGATGGACAATGTCCAAAGCAATTGCGCTGTTACTTAAAGGTGGTGTGCCAGAAGAAGAGGTGATGGGTTCAATTCTGGAACACGTCGCTCGACATATTCCTTCCGCTCATGGATCAGAAGGCGGTGGCGATGTCTCTAAACTCATCAATGGACTCAGAGTTGGCAGCAGATATGAGGGTGAAGATAGGCTTATCGCTGTTACGACTGCTGCGTGTTCCGCTGCTGGAGAAGCACGTCAACGTCTTGAAGTTGTACCACTGCCTGAACCTGTTTCTTGGGAAAAGATAGAGCGGTGGGTCCGTATCTTTTCTTATGAAGGACAAGCTGGACGCATTGAGCGATGCTTGTTCACAGCATACCATAAAGGCGATGCCGATAAATTGCGTCCGCTACTCTTTGAATGTGCTATGGAACCCAATTTTATTGATAATCCACAAATCCCGCTTTATGTGAGTTATCTGTCGGAAGTAGTAGACGAATTTGGATGGGATAGAACAGCAGATCTGTTCTTCTATCTCGGTGCAGACCTCGTCGGACATCACCCCGCGGATCCAGAACGGTATCGTAGAGACGCTATCAATCTCATGAAAGAAATGCTGCCTACCATTGAAAGTGCCGCTTTAGAACGCACCAATAAATTTGACGAAGATGCTTTTGTTGAAGCACTTACCAGTGTCAATCTCCAACGTTCCTTTGAGGAAGTCCAGGCAGTCTTAGTTGATGGTGTCAAGTTGGATAGAGTCATTACGTCACTTGTTCTACTTGCAGCAGATCGAATGGCAAGCACACCTGTGAATGTAGATGCGGGTTGGTGGAACTTAACGATGGAACTCAACCTCGCGGCATCTTTACGGAGTGCGCAACAAGTGGGTGGAAACCTCGTCGCAGCGAAAGGTCTTTTCCACGTTGCGTGGCAAATCTTCGCAGACCGCTGGATAAATATATCCTCACGACCTCTCAGCGAACCGTTGAGTGAAGAAAAACTTGATGTCGCAAATGAAGCAGAGGGTATCAAACACATTATTGGAACGATTGAGTCACTCAACGTGCAAGATGTGGGGCCACAAGTACTTGGCTATCTAAATGCTGGTTATTCTGGTGAACGATTACTTGAAGCGATCGGGCATTCAGTGCTTTGGGATGATACAGGAAGTGAAGTCCTACCGACATTGCGAACTGTGTTTGATGAATGGAAGCATGCTGAAGGACACCCCGCACAGCCACAATTGTTGGTCGGTTTGGCACGATATGTTACAGACATCCGATCCAATACGGATAACAAATCTGCAGCTACCACAGCGATGAATTTTGCTGAAGGCAGAACAACAATTGAGGTTTTTGAGGAGTAATCTCTAATGCGCCAAAATGCTTGGCACTTGCAGCGAACAGCATTTATTGATGCAGTGAATAACGGGGACGCGGATCAGGTCAAATCCTTGTTAACGGATAATGAGGAGCTTCTTGAGTTCATTGATGAACCTTGGTTCACCTTTGATTCTCCGGCAGTTGTGTTTGCCGCTTCAATGGTCAATCGTCCGCTCGTAGAGGTGCTGCTTGATGCCGGGGCAGACATCAACGCTAAGAGTTCTTGGTGGGCAGGTGAAACTACTGCACTACAGCACGCATCAGGGGCAATGCTCGGATACAACAGGGAATTGGCTGAGTATCTAATTGAACGCGGAGCAACGATTGACGCGCATGCTGCAGCGGGTTTGGATATGGTGGATACACTTGAGGCACTGATTCGTGAAAAACCGGATGTTGTCAACGCACCGGGCTGTGATGGGATGTCCCCGCTTCATTTCTCATCGACACCCCGAATTGCTGAACTGCTCCTCAAGCACGGCGCGGACATAAATCTACGCGACCGTGACCATAACGGAACTGCAGCGCAATGGACGATGCGAAGACGTCGTGAAGTATGTAAATACCTCCTTGACCAAGGTGCCGAAGCAGATGTCGTCCTCTATTGTGCAATGGGGGACGTTGAACGCGCAAGGGCGGCATTTCAAAAAAATCCTGAATTACTAAATCTTAGGATAAATATGAAAGCCCCTGAAGGTTTCATTATCCCATCGTCAAAGGCTAATGATGACCAAACAGAGGTCGTTCCCGGTGGACATGTCTATGTTTATCAGGTTGGACCGACCATGCCGCTGCTTGAGATAGCACTTCAGTCTAAGCAGCTGGCAATCGTTGATCTGCTCATTGACTTAGGTTATGAGATCAACTTGCGAGATTGGTATGTGTTGGTTGGGCAGGGACCGAAGCGGTTTGAAACATTGCTGAAAGGGTTTCTTGCCAAAGGTTTGGATATCAACGCGCTGCAAAAGCATCGGCGTGGCATGTGGACACCACTACATTGGCTTGCCCAACGTGGTTTAACCGTAGGGATTGCCTGTTTATTGGAAAACGGTGCCAACCCGAATGTGACCGATGATAAAGGGCAAACACCGCTACACTTCATTGCACAGAAGGGTGTTGGTAAAAACCAAGCAGAGTTGTTAATTGAACACGGGGCTGATCTCAATGTCCGTGATGATGCTGGACACACGCCGCTTGATTATGCTAAGAAAGCAAAGCGAAAATCGGTCGCAACATTCTTAACAGAATTAACTCAGAAACGTAGTATGTAGGTTGGGTAGAACGTAGTGAACCTATAGATGTCAATTTAAGGATTTGTAGCCTCGTAGAGGCGGAATGTTTATAGAAACTATATGTCGCTCCTACGGAACTCAAGAAGTTTATTACCACGTTTTCTATAAACATATCGTTCCTACGGAACTCAAGATGTAAAAATCGGGGTTGAAAACCCCTCCCACAAGAGGATATATCCTAAAATTGACAGGTATGGGTAGAACAAAGTGAAAACCAACAGATTGAATTTATGAGATGTATATTAGTCTTCGGTTAGGGTAATCATTTCCTGCCGTTGATGTGATAGGAGAAGTATAATGTTATCAGAAAATGGGAATTTCGTAAAAGTCGCTGCCCGAAATGACATAGCAGAGGGAAAACCGAGGGCAGTCAGAGTTGAAGGACATAGTATTGCCCTCTTTGAACATGAAGGTGCAGTCTATGCAACGGATAACCAGTGTCCGCACATGGGATATCCGCTCATAAGAGGACATGTCAAAAGAGGCGTTTTGTCGTGCGACTGGCACGGTTGGAGTTACGACATGGAAGGCGGGGGATGCTTCACCGGTGGGTGTGACGACCTCGCCACATTTCCCGTTGACGTACGGAACGGTGATATCTATGTGGATGTCGGCAGTGGCGGAAAGAAACGGGATGATGCACATTATCTGTTGTTAAAAGAGGGATTATTTTCCCATGACAGTTGGACGCTTTCCAAAGCTATTGCCATTATGTTAGCGAAAGGCGTTCCAGAAGAAGAGACGTTGGAGATAATGGTTAAGCACATGGTGCGGCATATTACGACAGCGGAAGGATTTCGCAGTGGCGGCGGACGCGTCGCAACGTTGATGTACGGAATTAAAGTCGCCCACATGTATGAAGCGGAAGACCGGCTAATTCCGCTGATGATGGCTGCGACACATGCTGCTGGTGGACATAATGATCGTCCTGACCGCGAACCCCTTCCACCCCCTGTTGACTGGGAAAAACTTGAAAACTGGATTAGGGTGTTCACCGTTGATAAAGAGTGGGAAGGCATAGAAAAATGTCTTATCACAGCGAGAGAGTTAGGTGGGCATGAAGACAAATTCATCCCGCTCTTCATGGATTGTGCGTCCCAATGGTTCTTTCTCAGTAGTTCCAGAAACCTTATTGATCTGGCACTTCTGGCTGAATTACTTGAAAAATGGGGCTGGGAGTTGACTGGGGAATTAGTGTGCAACCTCAGCGCAAAGATACTTGGACAAGGCCGTGGCAGACCTGGTGAACGTCTTCGTGAAGCCATTCAAAAACTGGAAGAAATTGAGCATATCTTTGATGACCTTCCGCAGGAAAAATCTCCTGATGCAGACGTTGACTTTGACGAAGATCAATTATCTGCCGATCTGGTTAGTGGAGATATTGACACAATTTTTGATGCTATAACGAAAGTGCTCACTGCGGGTGTTCCCATTAACACAATTGCTACAACCATGGTCATGACGGCTGGTGATAGGATGGCAAGAACACCGGTTAACATGAGTCCCGGTTGGTGGGAATTACAGGAAGAGATGGAATTAGCGGCTAATATCAGAAAGGTGCTCCGTTTCGGTGGCACCAAAGTTGCCGCGAAGGCTCTCTACCATTGCGCCTGGAGATTTTACGCTAACCGATGGTTAAACATCCGTCATCAACCGATTTCAGAAGCGAGAACGACTTCAACAACTAAAGTCCTTGATGAAGATATGGCAATTGCCGCAATTATTGATGGGATAGAATCTGTCCGCATCCAGGAAATCGGTCGACGCACCCGTGAATATCTGAACTCGGGATGCTCCGCTGAACGGTTATTGGCTGAGATGGGGCAATGTATCCTCAGGGATGATAGAGGAGACAATCTTCTCAGTAGCATCTATATCGTGTCTGATGAATGGAAAAGGTGTGAGTCACATCCTGCCAGAAATCAACTGATTGTTGGGTTGGCACGTTGGGCAACGGATATTCGCAGAAATACTGGGAACGATTCCGCCGTGCAAACTGCACACCGTTTTGCAAAAGGCGAAACCGCTACGGAACTCTACGAGTAACATAATTAACCACTATTGTAGGGCGAGGTTTAGTACCTTTGCCCTACTTTTTTATGTAGCGTAGGTTGAGTTGTGCCAACTACCTGTAGCGTAAACTTTCAGTTTGTGCTACAAGATATGGGGTAGGTGTGGTTTCCTAACCGCACCATAGACATCAATTTAAAGATTTGTATAGCCTCGTAGAGGCGGAATGTTTATAGAAACACGGTAGAACACGCTCTTGAGCCTCGTAGAGGCGGGATGTTTATAGAAACTATATGTCGCTCCCGCCAAATGCGCATTTGGCGTTGATTCACGGAACTTAAGATGTAAAAATCGGGCTTACAAAGCCCTCCTACAAAAATATCTACCACCAAATTGTAACCGAATAGATTAAACTCCCGTTAACAAATGAGAAAAATCGTTCTACTTATTCTTTTTAGTTTATCTGTGTCAGTTCATGGTGCATCGTTAGAATCCGCCTTTCAACTCGGCGAAAAACAGCAACCAGGACTTGATAAATTATTGCCTAATGTGGCAAGGTATATGGCTTTTAACAAGGATAGCACAAAGTTGATTGCTAAAGGGATGGGAGGAATCTTGGTAGAGTGGAATATCCAGTCACGCCAAAAACGAGAAGTAGGAAATATTCACGCAAAGCAGTTGTTTATTTATGCTGCTGAAGCCAATCAACTTCTAATTCAGAAAGAGAATGATGTCACAATTCTCAATCTTGGAGGTGGCGATGAAACACAGGTAACACAGGGACAGTATGAAAGTGGGAGTCTTTCAGCGGATGGCACCTTGGCAGTGTTATCACAAGGGGACAAAGAATTTGGGTTTTGGCAAACAGCTAAGGAAAGTCCGAAGCCATTAAAAATCTTTCAGACGACCTTACCAGTGAGGAACGGTCTTACACTTTCCAATAACGGCAAGTTGATCGCGGTAGCCGAAGGCACTTACCGAGATGGTGAGGGACATCGCACAATTATTGAGATTTGGGATGCAAACAATGATAAGCAACCTATGCGTGTTTTCAACACCGGTGAAATCCTTGGCGTGTGGAATTTGGTGTTTTCAGGGGACGGAACGATGCTCGCTGTTGACACGCAGCTCAACGCTAAATCCGGGATTTGTGTATGGGATATAAAAACGGGTGCGCAACTCCTCAACAAATCTGGATTTGAGGCGTACTGGACACGTGCCCTCGCTTTTGCACCTAATGAAAATTTAAATTCTATAGAATATCTCGCCTCAGGGGATGAGAAAGGTAATCTCCGAATATGGAAAATCCCCGGCGGTGAATCAACAATTTGGGAAACCTATCCGACTGGCATTCAAGCGTTAGCCTTCTCACCCAACGGTGAGTATTTGGCAGTTGCACTATGGGATGCCACAATTCAGATTTTAAGGTGGAAAAGAAATGGAAAATAATAATGAATCTTACACTGATGAAAAAGGACGCACCCGATGGCGCGTTAACGATGAAATCTCGTTGAGGCTATTGGAACTTCATACCTTCCTAATTATGTCAGACTACCCAGAAGACCATGCATCGCGATATCCTCGTTTGGCACATTCCATCTCCCGTTTTCCAGAATCTGTCGCTGATCTTGTCGATCAAGGAAGGTTAATAGAAGAAATTGGCGGGGTTGGTGAAATAGTTGAGACAATCATCACTGAATATCTACAAACTGGAACGTGCTCGAAAATACAGGACTACGCAGGTGACATTCCACAAACAGTTGCAGAACTTGTACCTGTTCCTGGACTTGGTGCAAAAACTATAAAACGCTTATATGAGGATATTGAGATTGATAATCTCGCGTCCCTCCGAACAGCAATTGATGAAGGTAAACTCAAAGGTTTTAAAGGTATTGGTAAGAAAACGTTAGATAAAATTGAGGAATACCTTGATACAAACTTATAAAATAGGTCAGGACTTACGCATTTTTACTTAAAGTTCCACTGATAAGGGGATTTAGGGGTTAAAAACACCGAAATACCAACTTTTTAAGTCCAATTTTCCCTTTTTTTCATCATTTTGCGTAAGTCCTGAATAGGTTTCCTTAAATGGCGGATATAAGGGTCCGCAATAGAGATGAGATTATGGCAAATGTACAAATAACCGGTAATATGGTTGGCGGTAAAAAGCATGGGTATTGGATTACCTATTATGAGAATGGAATCAAACGTAGCCAAGGTCGCTACATTCATGGCAAAAAAGATGGCATTTGGATTCAATACTACAAAAATGGAAGCAAGGCAACTGAAACCATCTTCCGTGATGATAAGTTGAAAGAAATTCTATATCCTTCCGGTGAAAATGAGCAAATGGAATTTTCAGCAACTAATTAGGATGCAACAATGTCAGTCGTACTTCTTGTAGGAGCGAGCTCCAGCTCACGACTCTTTGAAATCCTTGATCTTCTTCATTTTGAAGAAGATACGCCAACAAAAACAAATCTGATACTAATTATAACCCAAGTTGCTACCTACAAGATAATTGACATAAAAGACACCTTTTTAATCGGGATAGTTCACTATTAGCATAGATTTTGTAGCGCAAACTTTCAGTTTGCGGACTAATATGCACAAACTAAAAGTTTGTGCTACATAGGTGGCAACTTAGGTTTAATTATAGTAGATTTTAGAATTACTTGCACACTTTTGAGCTGTGAATCAACGCTGAATACGCTTTTAGCATTCAGCGGAAGGGAACTCCGATTTCCGACATTCACCAAAGGTCGCGATTCGGAGATCGCTCCTACAAAAAAGCATGGACACGAACTATGACTAACGATGAAATCGCACAGAAACTAATGGAACTCCATACCATTTTACTTGTCGCTGACTATCCAGAAGACCACGCAACACGGTACCCTCGTTTAGCGTATACAATTTCACGCATGGAGGAGTCTGTGGCGGAACTGGCATCTCAAGGAAAGTTACAAGAGGCAATTCCGGGTGTTGGAGACATAGTCTCAACCATCATCACTGAATATGTTGAAACTGGAACATGTTCCAAATTACAGGAATACGCAAGTGATGTCCCGCAGACAATTGTTGAACTCATACCTATCCCCGGGCTCGGTCCCAAAACAATTAAACTTCTGTATCAGGAGGCAGGCATTGACAGCCTCCTATCACTCCGAACAGCAATTGATGAAGGCAAGCTAAAAGGGATCAAAGGTATCGGTAAGAAGACGATAGAAAATTTTGAGGAATACCTTGATGAAAATTTGTAATAGGTATTCTTGAGAAAACGGACAAACATTTTCTACCTGCATGAAAGGTGAAATTATGGCAAGCTCACGAGATACAGGTGAGATGGTTGATGGCAAAAAGCACGGGTATTGGATTACCTATTATGCAAGCGGAATAAAACGCAGCGAAGGAAACTACATTCACGGCAAAAAGGATGGACCTTGGATCAATTATCATAAGAACGGGAACAAGGCGGGTGAAGCCTCATTTCGCGATGGAAAATACGAGGGACCTTGTGTCACCTATCATGAAAACGGGAACCTTAGATCCCGCGGGGCATATCCTAAACATGTAAGCAAATCCTACGATGGTAAAAAGGAAGGACCATTTTACGGTTACGAAGAAGATGGAGAAACGGTGTGGATAATCGTAACCTACAAAAAGGGTGGCAGCCGTGCAAAACCGGATGAGTATCCCCTCGGAACGTGCGAGGTTTGTGGTGAAGGCAGACGTTTAAATTGGGGTGATAGTTGTCCAAAATGTGGTGCAGAAATTGATGAAGCATAACTAAAGAGGTGAATTATGGCAAGTACGCGAGATACAGGTGAGATGGTTGATGGTAAAAAGCATGGGTATTGGATCACCTATTACGCGAATGGATTAAAACGTAGCGAAGGGAACTTTGTACATGGTAAAAAGGATGGGAAATGGATTCTATACCACAAAAATGGAAACATTTCCAGCATAGCCTACTTTCGTGAGGATAAATATGAAGGCGATTATATATGCTATCATGAGAATGGGAATCGCAAATGGGGTGGTCCTTACAAAAAACATGATGGCACTTCTTCCGATGGTAGAAAAGAAGGGGTTTGGCTCTGTTGGGAAGAGGATGGCGAGACGGTCTGGCGTATCATCACCTATAAGAAAGGCGGTGCCCGCGCAAAACCGGACGAACATCCGTTCGGTGAATGCCACGGTTGCGGTGAAGGCAGACGTTCAACCTGGGGTGATAATTGCCCACGATGCGGCACAGAACTTGACTAACACAAACAATTTTGCCTTTTGTCCGAGCCATGATTTTCAGAATTAGTTTTACCCGTGCGGACATCTGCAATCTTGGAAATCTATAAATCTTGTGAATTCCGCAAATGACATAGGTGCATTTGGTGTTGATTCGTTCAGACAATCCGAGATGCAAACTGCCTTCAACCTGCCGCAACTTCTATCCTTCCATCTGCAGCACAATTCCAATGTTCAACACTCCTCCGACATCTCATAATTGACAAATCAGGTCGATTATCTTTCCAAAAATCAATTACCGAAAGCCGAATGCAGCTACGAAACGCTACCCATATTTGACAATTATTATTCAAAAGCGTATAATATAAACATAAACGAGCATGAAGACGAATAACGAAATTTATGCACACACAGCATAAATTAATTTAAATTTTCCGGATAGGGAGGCATAAAACACAATGGCTGAATACGCAAATCCTGATGTTTTGGTAAGTACGGAGTGGGTTGCCGAACACGGCATCGATGCTGGCATCCGCCTACTTGAAGTTGACGTTGATACCTCGGCTTATGCAGAGGGACATATCGCAGGAGCAGTCGGCTTGAATTGGCAGACACAGTTGTGCGATCAAATCCGGCGCGATATTCTTACGAAAGATCAATTTGAGGCACTCTGCAACGACAGTGGAATTGCTAACGATACCACTGTTATTTTTTATGGTGATAACAACAATTGGTTCGCTACGTACGCGCTGTGGCAATTCCGTTACTATGAACACGATGAGAGTCTGCTGAAGGTGATGAATGGTGGTCGTCAAAAATGGATTGATGAAGGCAGAGACCTCGTTACTGACGTTCCTTCTTATGCTGCCACTGGGTATCAAGCGAAATTCCCGGATGACAACGTCCGCGCAACAAAGGACAACGTTCTACCTACGCTCGAGCAAGGTGTCATCAATCTCGTTGACGTGCGTTCACCGGCAGAATTTTCGGGTGAAGTGATCGCACCTCCTGGCATGAGCGAGACCGCACAACGTGGTGGACATATTCCAGGCGCAGCGAATATCCCGTGGGCAACTGCTGTGGCAGAAGACGGCACTTTTAAGTCTTACGACGAATTGGAAGCCATCTACGGTGGCGCAGGTGTTGACGACAGTAAAGAGACCATCGCTTACTGCCGAATTGGTGAACGTTCATCGCATACATGGTTTTTGCTGAAGTATCTACTCGGTTATGAGAAGGTTCGCAACTATGATGGCAGTTGGACAGAATGGGGTAATCTTGTCGGTGCGCCCATAGCACGCGATTAAACATGAAAATGGGGCGATACGGAAGTCGCCCCAAATTCGTCACGATACGCTAAAGATTGATTATGAGATTTATTTCGACCCATGCAATTGCCTGCATGACACGTCAAGATGTAGCACGGTTGCTAAAGCGGTTCCAAGAAGAAGCAAACGATGACGTTAGTAACATCCGTGTTTTGTGTGATACCTTATCAGGCAGAATGGTTTGTGAATGGGAAGCACGCGACAAACTAGCATTAATTGAGTGGTTAAAAAAGTGCAACGTGCAATTGCGAGGCACTGGTGAATGGGTTATGACGGTTCAATACGAATCAATTGATGATGAGTTGGTTTCCCCAATACATCGGCAGAATTAAATTTCAACGAATTCTGTAAATATGGTGAATTATTGAAATAATTATACACCTCATTTGTAGGAGCGATCTCCGAATCGCGACCAAAGCCATTCGTAGTCGGGAATCGGAGTTCCCTCCCGCAGGATGCCAAAAGCGCATGCTGCGTTGATTCACAGATGAATAAAGTCTAATTAATTCTAAAATCTACCATATACCAGAACCATTCAATTGTCGCGAAGCATTCTTGTAGGAGGGCTTTGTAAGCCCGATTTTAGAACCGAAAAATTAGAATTCGCGGAAAATCCTCGTTTTTCTTGCTTATTTATCTTCGCGTTCTTCATCCGTTTGATCAAGGTGTTTCGTTATCTTGTATAGACTTTCTGCAATATCCTTTAGTTCTCCGCGTATCATTAAGAGAATAGTCGCAATTATAATAGATGAGACAAAAATAATCAGATCCATAAGTTTCTTGATATTGTTCTATCTTCCTTTAATTGAAGATATTTCAACTGGCAGGTCTTGGAGAATATGAGGACAAGTAGAGGCAGCATCGTTTGTAATTATTGGCTACCTCTATTTATCAATCTTTGTCTTTTTCCTCAATTTGCTCAAAGTGTTTCGCAATCTTGGACAAACTTTCATCATTACTCTTGAGCGTTTTAGAAATGCGACGCAGCACGAGTAGAATAGCAAAAAGTATCAATGCCAGACCAATAATCTGAACGGAAATTCCAATCAACATTGCTTTACCCTTTTCAATGTAGGAAAACTAATTGGCATCTGCACTTACCACCGCACTTCACAAAATTCTTCATAGTCGATAAGTTCTTTAATGGTAGGGTTTTCACCGCACATCGGGCAGTTTTCGTCTTGACGGAGTTTTAGTCGTTTGAAATCCATCGTGAGCGCGTTGAAAAGGAGGAGAGTTCCGATCAACGGTTCACCGATATCTAAAAGGACTTTAATCGCTTCAACGGCTTGAATTGTGCCGATAATACCGGGTAACACGCCAAAGACACCAGCTTCTTGGCAGCTCGGTGCCATGCCTTGCGGTGGCGGTTCGGGAAAGACGCATCGATAACATGGTCCTTTACCCGGATAAAGCACGGTTGTTTGACCTTCAAATTGGAAAATACTGCCATGCACAGTCGGTTTGCCGAGCATGACACACGCGTCATTGAGAAGATAGCGCGTCGGAAAGTTATCGCACCCGTCCACAATCAGATCGTATTGTTCCAGTATGCCAAATGCGTTTTCAGAGTTGATACGTTCGTTGTGAGGAATCACCTTAACATCTGGGTTTATCTCTGCGATAGTGGCTTCTGCGGATTTCGTTTTCGGGATACCAATATCACTGGTGCCGTGTAAAATTTGGCGTTGCAAATTGCTGAGGTCAACCACATCGTCATCAATAATACCAAGCGTGCCAACCCCCGCAGCGGCAAGGTAAACGCCGATAGGAGAGCCGAGTCCGCCCGCACCGATCAGCAGCACTTTTGACTCAAGCAGCTTCGTCTGTCCCATCCCGCCGACCTCTTTTAGGATAATATGTCGGCTATACCGCTCAATCTGTTCATTCGTAAAGTTAAGCATCTTATCCTCCGAGATTGGAGATGAGTTCCGAAATCGGTTTGTCTGAATTCGCGGAGATTCGGAGTGCGAAACGTTCGCGAACATCCTCAGAGGTGCGTTCTATCTTGAAATCATCACCACCATACATCTGTTGCAGCACAAGTGCAAGCTCTGCCTGAATGGTTTCTGCTGTCTCTACTGTGTTCGGTGCGATGTGGCGATTGTTTATCATAAACAGGATGTCTGAGCCATTGAAATGGATAGCATTTTCCAATTCTTCCGATGCTTCAAGTAGTTCACATTTGGAAAGCGTCTCAGTGAGTGCTTGGCGAATCTTTTCTACGTTATCACCTTCCACATCATGCTTTCTGTTGTAGAGGAACCCAGGTTGATGATAGGCGTTGTCAATGCTATAGTTGGTTTGCTTCAGAATCAACAACACACCCGGTCCGGCATCAACGTGTGAATAGTCGGCATAGTTCAGGTAATCTTCAGAATCAGCCTCCTCCATCCAGCGGTTGAAAACCTTGATGAAGTTGGTGTAGTTGACCGTGCTATCTTCGGTTGCAAAAACTTTAATATTAATTTGCTGTAAATCCATTCGATGAAAAGTTTCCTTTCGTGAGTAAAAAGCGTTCGGAGATAAAAAACGCTTGTACCAGATGAGAATTGAAATTCAGTTATGTAAGTGGTAGTTCTCCGACATTTTGTCCATCAACGCTTACAACGGTGATTTCATCTGCATCTATCCAGAAAATTCTACCAGCACTATCACAGACGCAGACCATTGCGAATTGGCCTTCATCCACATCAGCCAGTAAGTTACCCAAAAACATGTTTGGTTTTGAGGATTGGAAGACACCAAAACCTGTACCGAGTAAGCAGTAATTCTTACCTGTTGTATTGTGTTTTACAATTGTTGCCATCTTTTTCCTTTGGGTATTGCATCCAATTCCGTTAGCCCGGAATCCATATTTTTTTCGCCTGAACTACTTCTGCCTTAGCAGGCATATCAATAGCCACTTCCGATTTGCAATAAAAGTGCAGCCCTTTGTAGTTAGTAAGGTACTGATAGTTTTTTGAAAAAACTCCACCTAATGCCGTAACGACGAGGGGACTCTCGCTCTTTGACAGAATTTTACGAAATTCGGAGGGTTCAAGTTGAATGATTGCTCCGGAGGCTTTGATAGCCTGGGCGATTGCAGCAACCGCTGCACCCCCCGCAGCTGCGCCTCCTGCTGCACCTGTGGTTGCCATCATAATCTGTTTCCTTTATTATACTGCAAGCTGATAAGAAGTTCCTTTATTATACTGCAAGCTGATAAGAAGTTCATAAACTTCTATCACGACAATATTTTCTTTTATTATACTGTAAGTTGAAAGGAAAGTCAATTTTTATTTTTCTCACCGACAGGTTGACTATTGCTAAAAAATGGAGATTATGATAAATTGAAACCCGATGCGTTGATTACTGCGACCAGACAACTTTCAGCTACCTCTGCATGGGAGGAGTTAAGGAATTATACGTTATGAGAAATACCGATAGACCAACGCTACAATCAGAGTTGGCAGAGATGCAGGTCTACGGTGAAACGCAAGTAGGTTGGGACGAAAATACACCCCCTAATGAAACCGTGGATGCTGATGGCAATCCGTATACAAAAGGTCGCGGGTTCGGCGTGTCAGATCCGAATTCGCCTAAACGTCGGGTTTACGATGATCCAGAGGTAGAAGCACTCAGAACACGTTTGCGTCAACATAACGGGATTCGCGGTCTTGAGATATGTGCCCCAACTGAAGTAAAAAAAGCTGCCCGAATATTTCGTCGCGACGGTTTTGTTGTGGTTAGAGACCTGCTTAATGCAGAACAGCTCGCTCGTTGGCGAGAAGGATGTGCTGAGGCACTACGAGAAATCCTTTTTATTCCCGGTCAAGGAAATAGAAAGTATATGACTGAAACGGGACGTTTGCCACACAGATATAGTTACGGCACGTCTTCTGCTTCAAGACATATGCTACACCATCCCGCTTGGGCAAGTATGTTAGACCTACCAACAACAACTCCGCTTGTTACAGAAATATTTGGCACTTCAGAATATAGAGTGTGGGGATCAGGCGGTGATCTCTGCCTTCCCGGTGCGATTGAATATCAACATCTACACTCTGATATACGTGATTCACAACAATTATTTGAAGAGCGAATTGAGCAAGCAAAACGCGTTGGTGTTGAACTTGAAAAAGATGACTCTGGTAATCTCAGTGTTGCTACACAGAGACTGATTGTGGAGATGACACCGCCAATGGTGACAATTAACTTCGTGATGTGTGATCTGACGTGGGAAAATGGTCCGATTCGACAGATACCAGGTACACATGCGTTACAGCAAGCACCACCATCATCTACCGACGAGCCAGATTGGATGCGGCACTCAACGCTTGTCGGTGCTACTGCTGGTTCAGGCGTTTTTCGGGATAATCGGGCGTGGCATGGTGCAACACCGAATCTGTCCAAAGAAATACGGGCACTGCCAAACGTTGAATATGCAGCGCCGTGGCGAACACCGCACGGTTTCACTAAGAGCATGCCGCATGAAATTTGGGAAACTTTAACGCCTTATGCACAAAAACTGTGTGAATGGATTAAGGCAGATCCAGGGGTTTGGCCAGCAGGGGCAGGGATTATGCATCCACTTGCAAATAAGCGCACAGAAGCAGCAAAAACATAAATTATACAGCTGAAGTATACTTTGACACTTCATTGTAGGCGCGCTTTGTAAGCGCGCTATCATTATGTCTTAATAATTACAAAGTTTGCTATAGTTAGAAGGAGAAACAATAGATGTTAAATTGGGGAGTTATCGGTGCTGGCGGCATCGCTTATGTATTTTGTAACGGAATGCGTTTTACAAACACAGGGAAGATTTTTGCCGTTGCCAGCCGAACTGAGTCAAAAGCGGAAAGATTTGTTAACGATTTTGAAATTCCACGCCAATACAGCACTTATGAAGAACTTTTGGCAGATGAGGATATTGATGCTGTCTATATTGCAACAATTCATCCATTTCATGCTGAGTGGGCAATAAAAGCTGCTGAAGCAAAGAAGCATATTCTGGTTGAGAAACCGATCAGTATGAATCACGCGGAAGCTGCAGCAATGGTGGAAGCAGCACGCGAAAACGATGTATTCCTAATGGAAGCGTTTATGTACCGTTGCCATCCGCAGATACAGAAAATGGTTAATTTAATACAGGATGGTGAAATTGGAGAGGTGCGCTTTATTCAAGCAACGTTCGGATTTCAATCAAATTTCAATCCGCAAAGTCGGCTTTTCAACCGTGAAATGGGTGGCGGCGGTATCCTTGATATTGGGTGTTATACTGCTTCAATGGCACGCAAAGTGGCGGGTGCTGCTGCTGGCAAACTTTTTTTGGACCCGATTTCTGTGAAGGCGAATGGAAAAGTGGGACCGACAGGTGTTGACCATATTGCTGCGGCAACACTTAAATTTGAAAACGATATCGTCGCACAGATAACGTGTGCTGTCGAGTGTAATATTGGGAGTAGCGTCACTATCTATGGTTCTGGCGGGATTATAACGATTCCGAGTCCTTGGCTCCCCTCATCACCATGTCGTGGCACCAGAACACCGATACCGCCTGATACACCTATCCCTCCAAGCCAAATTGTTCTTAACTCGTATCAACGCGGAGAATCGTCCGAGATAACCGTTGAAGCGGACCGTGATCTCTTTACCTATGAAGCAGATATGGTGGCTAACCATATTGCTGATCGGCAAGCACCCGCAATGTCTTGGGATGACACATTAGGCAACATGCAATTATTAGACACTTGGCGTGAAGAAATAGGTGTTTATTGACGAAATTTCCTGAAATCTAATAATACCTATACATTTACTTTAGACTATCAGCGTTTGTAGTCGCGCAATTCATTGCGCCTCTTACATTGATAACAAAGAGGACAAAAAACACCATGTTAACAGTCTGTTACGATCCGTATGCTGGCACATTGGGAAGATTTACCCGTGCCGAAATTTTCAAACTTGTTGCTAAGGCGGGGTACGAAGGCATCAACATTCCGGTGAATTCCGCTTTTCTCGGAGAACTTACAACTGCGGAAATAGAGGATGCGGTGAACCTATCGGAAAAGCACAACCTCGTTGCACCAACAATAGGTTTCGGCAATCACATTTTGACAACTCCTGCCCGAAAAGATGAAGCGTTACAGCATTTTGAGATCGTGCTTGAAGTTGCACGCCGATTTGATGCAGGGTTTATCGGAATTTGGGTTAATCCATCAGCGGATGTCCCGCGCCAAGATTCTCTGGATGCACTTGCCGATAACCTGTCTCAGATGATACCTGCTTGTCAGGAACACGACATGAAAATCGCCCTTGAATTTGAGAAAGGATGTCCACTTGATAACTATCGCGAAGGTGTTGAATTCATCTCGGACACAAGATTATCTGTCTATTTGACGTGCGATACTTATCATCTATTCAACGATGGCGCGGAACCTCACGCGGCGGCACTTGCGATGAAAACGTGTTTAGGGGATGTGCATATATCAGGGAGCAATCGTGGTGAACCGGGTGGTGGTGTCTTCGATTTTGAGACTTTTGCGAAAGGTTTGAAAGAGATCAATTTTTCGGGACCGCTTGTAGTTCAATATAAGATGGAAGATGTTGCGAGCATCAAACGTAGTTGCGAATTTACCCAGAAGTTTCAAGAGATGATACAAGCGGATAACTAATGTTCTGTCTACACGAAAATTGCGAGTCGTGTCAGTAGTCGGGAATCAGAGTTCCCTCCTACAAATGAAAATGTAAAGTTAATTCTAAAATCCACTATAGTGTGAGGGGATGTAGGAGAAAGAAAACATTTAAGGGCAGTTTATAGGTGGACAGATGGAAGGTGATGTTGGCTTATACACTTAGACCACCTGCCCACACAGGAGTGAGTTAATTACAAGCATCTATTGTGTTATCCCTGCTAAAGAAGGCCGCTAACTGTTCATATTCAAAATCAGATTTAAGTATGAATCTCTTTTTATCATCAATCCGTACACGGTAGGTTGGGATTTTCCAATCCTCATCTGGTGGGTAATATGTTAAAGATTCTTTATGGGCATACCCTAACCACTCTGTTTTATACCCTGATGGATAAGATGTGTTTTCTTCTCGTATGTATGCATTGTAATAACGATATTTCTTATATGTAGACTCATCTACTACTATCGCATACTGTTGATACTTTGGATTATTCATTTCAGAAGTATAGTGATATATATCTTCTGCATATCGCCCTAACTTTCTATTTTTTAAAAGCAGGTCAAATTCCTTTTTATTTTGGTTTTGTATTTCTATGTTTAATTCATGGCTATCTGTTCTACTGTGAAGGTTTTCTTCTTTCGTAATTATGGAAAAATCCTGATTTCCATAATTGATTTCGTCGGATTTAGCCAACCGATTTAGAGTTTCAAACCAGTTTTGGTCAGAGTGATAATTGTGTTCTTGTTTTTGATATGAGGGTTGTTCTAATTGTTGTTCATCATAATCTATCGCTTCTTTCATTTCATCCTCATCTCCGTTCCATGTATCGTATGGATCATCTACATCATAGTCAAATGAAGAATACGAATGCAATGGCGGCGTATAATCGAAACCGTATTCGTCGGGCTCAGGCCATTCATCTATACATTCAAGTGCTGTGTCTTGATCTAATTCATAACTCATAAGTTAGGATTCTCCTTTTTCTATTTTTATTTATAAAGTATAACATCCCAATATGGATTAAGCGAATCTTTTTATAATTTGTGAGTTAGAATTATGCCGACTTTACAAGATGTTATTTGAGAACGGGATCTAATACCTTATCTGCATGTCAAGTTGCTTGATGTGGATATTAAGGACGATCTCTTGTCTGAAGAAAATCAAGGTATTAGACATTATAACGTTTTAATTGTGAGTTGTTATTGGTCTTTAATAAAATCTAAAGTTCGTCCGTTGGGGGTCGCTGCACTCTATCCTTATGTGTCAATTTTAGGATTTCCCGAATGTGCGTCCTGCTCTTCAGTCCCGTAGGGACGATATGTTTATAGTAGCACGTGCCATCTCTACTCTTAGTCCCGTAGGGACGATATGTTTTCGCAGCGTATTGGCAGTTCCTATGTCGTTCCTACGGAACTCAAGAGGTGTTGGTAATTTTTTCTACAAACATAGCGTTCCTACGGAACTCAAGAGGTCCGAAACACCCGGTAAACCTTAATTCAAATTAAATCATTATAATGTCTATTGAACTGACGCTGGACTATCCGCAGTTGAATGTATTCAAATCTTCAAACATCATCCTGACGTTATCTAATGATGATGGCAGATTCTCTCCCGATAATCCGATACAACCTAAATTTGGAACCATTTTTTCAAAACCTTCCTCCAAAATCTACCTTCATTTAACTACATTCTTAGGTATGAGTAAAAATCTCCTTTTCCAATAACCTTCTACTATGGTTCAGGAGATAGAGGTTTGAGTTCGTTCGGTCCCGCTTCATATAGATACGCTTTTCTATCACTGTCTTTAAAATACTGTGCATAGACCACTTTCCAATCGCTGTTCGTTAGTTTCCACCGGGGCGCAGGACCGAGTTTAAAGTAAACAATATCCGCTTCTTCCAAACTCTGAAAAGGATAGTCTCCAATCGGCGCTTCACGGGTGCCAGGAATGAAAATGACAGCGTTGTGAATGTCTTCTTTCTTAACCAGCGGTGGCAATTTCTGATAAACCCCACTCCAATTCTGATACACTTTCCCGATACGGACATAACTTTGCACCGTGTTTATACCAATTAACATTGAACATACTCCAGCGATGTAACATATTACAGCGACATAAGCGAGATTATCTTTTGAGACCGGCTTTTTGAGTCGTTCATACACGATAAACATTCCTTTCGCTGCAAGCGGAATGAAACCGAGGAATATCGACTCTGTGTAGTAGCGAGCATTGACCGGTGTAAATCCCCATGTTGACCCTTCAAAATAGAAGAAGGCGTAAAGCAACAGACTCCCCACAATCAATGCAATACATAACACATCATATCTGTTTCGTGATGCATGAAAAAAGGGTATGAGAACAAAAAACCACGGTAGAAGTAGAGGCAAAAAGTCGACTATAAAACCGATAGAAAATTTAGCTTCCTCAATCAATCTGGGACGATAGTTTCCCCAACCGAATGCGTTGAAACTGATACACGGGAGAATGTGTCTCCATGTTCTCTCAACTGCCCATGCTGGTTTAAATTCACGCGCCTGTTCAATGTTCGGTTCGTAGCCTTCCGTGCGTTTACCGAACCCTATTTTATCGTAAGGTTGTGCGGCGGTATGTGTAAACGTGAACGGGTTCCCGGTAAAATGGTGATTCCATGCCATACACACCAAAATCATGGCAGTAAATGGAATCAAGAAAATCCCCAACCGGGATATTAACTGCTTGCGTGTAGGTGGATTGTTCGGATTCTGCGCTTCCGTTTCACTGGACTCACCTGTCAATCTGGGTTTATACAGATGATAAAGCGCGAAGCCCGCACCAACAACACCAAATACGATAGCGGACAACGGTCGCGTATTGAAAGCATACCCCAAAGCAAATCCTGATAGAAGCGGATAGATTACGTTCCCCGCGCCGTTTAAGGTTCGGATCAGAGCGAAAAGATAGAGTGTAAGGTAAAATCGACTAACGGGTTCGCTAAACCATGTGGATCCCATACCTGCAGTTGCCGGTGAAATCAGCGCGATCACAGCAGCAATAAGCGCAATCGGTTTACTGTATGTTTCTCTTACGAAAAGGAATAGGAGAAACAGTGCACCGCCTGTCGCGAGCGCAGGAATAAACCACGGCGCGTTGACAAACACCCCAAACATTAGCATCAAGGCATTGCCAAACGGATATTTAGAATACCATTTGCCGTTTAGCATGTTAATATGCGGCGAAGACGAGAGTCCGTATTCTGGCATCGGCGTACCGTTTGGTTCCAAGGTCACCTCCCCATCTATCGTTTGTGGTGGTACCGGCACAGATATTTTACCCTTTGCAAATAACTTTGCCTGAAATAGATATGATACGGTGTCAGGTTCAAAATAGGAAAAGTTGAGATAGATACCGCTTAGGACTATTGATAGTAGTACACCGAGGATGGAGATAATCAGAATAGTTTTGTTTTTCATCGTTATTTTTCGGATTCCAACTCTTTTACCTTCGCAAAGTCCTTTTCGGCCTCATCAAACTGTCCGAGTGCTTTCTTTGCGTTTCCACGGTTTGTGTAAGCAAGGACATGCTTTGGGCTAATCTTTATTGCTTGTGTGTAATCGTCTATAGCCGCTTGATAAAGTCGTTGTGCTTCTTCTACATTCCCTTGATTTGCTTTCGATTTTCCGATCAGATACTTCACCCACCCACGATTGTTGTATGCCATAGCATACTTAGGGATAAGTTCTATTACCCGTGTATAGTCATCAATAGCTGCTTGATAGAGTTGCTGTGCTTCTGTTATATTTCCTTGATCTGATTTTGATCTGCCGAGGGCCGTTCTCGTGAGTCCCCGAGAGAAATAAGGGAAGGTATATTTAGTGTCAATCTTAATCGAGCGCGTATAGTCATCAATAGCTGCTTGATAGAGATGTTGAGCTTCCATTATATCACCTTGACCTGCTTTAGATTTTCCCAATTTATTCTGTGTCCACCCACGATTATTGTAGGCGAGTGCAAACTCCGGGTTTATCTTAATAGTAAGTGTGTAGTCGTCAATTGCTGCTTGATAAAGTTGCTGTGCTTCTGTTAAATTCCCTTGATCTGCTTTAGATTTACCAAGACCATACTTCGCTCGTCCACGCCAGAAGTATGCGCGAATATGCTTAGGGTTTTGTAGGATTGCGTTATCAAAGCTAATTATCGCCTTGGCATAGTCTCCAGCATTGAATCTACCTTCTCCCTCATGGTGGTAAGCGTAAGCGCGGATATGGTCGCGCTGATGCCACTGTTCCAAAGGTTCCGATGGTCCAGATTGAGCGAGCAGTGCCTTAAGTCTGTTTGATGGAACAGCGAAATTGTAATAGTCTGATCGGGTGGTTATCCCGATAACTTCTCCTTTATCATTTAACACAGGCCCCCACTGCTACCTTTGGAACAATTGGTTGTCGTCCCGAGCAATTTGTCACTATTCCGGATGCCGTGCACATTTCCGGCAGTAACCTTGTATTTTCTACCGGGATATCCTACGGCAACAACAGGTTCTCCGCTTTGAACTGTATCGCTGTCTCCCAAGGGTAGTGGCGTGCCTTCACCTGCAAGTTTTAGGACAACGATATCGTATTCTATATCATACGCAGTTACACCTTCAACTGCCCAGATTGTCTTTTTATCATTTAGTTTGGCGAATATGGGTCCGGGGCGTGCGACAACATGGATATTCGTTGCAATTTTGTCCTTTTCCACGAAGAAGCCGCTACTAAAACGAACTGAATCTCCAAATCGATTTACTAAGCGGACTGTAGAATCTTTTGCTTTTTGGGTTGCTATGTCTGCTGGTGAGACTAAAGTATTTTCAGCAACCTGTTGAGGTGCCTGTGCACATGATAGGATGAACCCCAAGGCTACCAGTAATATCAATAAAGATTTGATGCTATATTTCATAAGATGTAAATTCCACTAATTTTATGTTTGTTGAGCTCATTCAAGTTCCGGTGGGTGTTCGCCAGCACCAATCAAAAGTTGCCGTAAATTTATCAATTCTTGCCTATTCAAATTCAATGCTTCAACTGTAGCACGTCCTATTGGTGTTCGTCCAACAATGTATATAAGATTTTCACTCCATTGAAAATGCTGATTCCATCTTTGACGGCGCGGGTGAAATAACGGGGTTTGACGATCTGTTTGCGGGTCTAATGCGTGTGTTTTTGTATGTTTTTGGTGATTACAGGAAGGACACGCCCAGGCCAAGTTGTCTAAGGTCGTTGCCCCGCCAGCACTGACAGGCAGAATATGTTCGCAGTGAAAAGGTGCGCTTGTTAATTCAGCCGGACAAATGCAGTACTCACAAAGTCCATTAGCTCTGTGGCGGATTCGTGACCGTAATCGGTCAGATATCATTTTCTGTTCCTTTTAATCCCAATTGTTTCATGACACCGCGCAAAGATGTACCACGTTTTTTCGCTAAGGCAATGAGTGCCCGAACCCGTTCTACATTTCGTGTTTCCCATTCCTGAATGAGCGATTCGTATTCTTCTGACTCTGCATCTGTCAGCATCTCGTCCTCATGTTTGTCACGCAATTGCCAATAACGATCATGTTTTTTGCCAGGCAGACGAGAGTATTCTTCAATCGTAGCTAACAATATCGGCTCTGCTGTCATGTTTGATATTTTTTCTTCTGTTGACATTGTTCATACCTCTAAATTTCTGTGAATATATTCTTCCGCGAGGAAAATTGTCCGTTAGAATATATCTTGATGTTCACTATCCTTCAAGATTTGGCTTTTTCAGTTGACATGCACGTTAAATATGATACAATACTATAGCAGATATGATACCATATTTTAAAATTAATTGAAAGGAAACGAATTATGGATTTGACACGCCAACCACCACGTCGCCCTTCAAATCTCGGTGTTGCCGGGATTGTCGGTGCGGCACGCATGACAGACAAAGCACGCGCCCATAACGAGGAGACTCTTGGCGATTTTGTCTACGGAGACCATTCAGGTTTAGATCGACGCATATTAGCGTTTTTGAGTATTTCAGCAGACGATTTTGCAGAGGCAGCTGACGAATACGATGATGCGACACTCAGTAATTGGATGCTTGAACAAGGCAAAAAGACAGATGAGGAGATTGCAGCATTCAACCAATCGGAACTGGATAGGCTGCCGACAGATAAGAAGCATCAGCAACTTCTAAAAGAAAGGCTTGCAAAGTTTGCTCCAGATCGCACCGATATTAAAACGGTGCTACAGTCCATTGAATTGGACGATTGGGGATGTTTCTGGCAGGTGGATCTCACTGCACGACCACCGCGTAGCGCGCGATCAAGGGACGTTGCTGGTATCTGTGGCGTTGCACGCATGGCAGATAAAGCACGGGCTGAACGTGCAGGGAAAATCGGTGGCTATAAATATGGCGATATTTCTGGACAAGATGTCCGCATTTTGACGTTCCTTGGTGTTTCTGCCGATGATTTTCAGGATGCAGCGGTTAACAATCCGAATGATATTGAGATAGGTGAATGGGTGCTGGAAAACTGCGATGAATCACAAGATGAGATTAAGACGTACAATCATGCTATGGTCAATCGTGGTCCTGATGAAACTTCACGGGAACGTTTTGAAGCTCGCTGCCAAGAAGTAGATGCGGGCCGAACAGACATTACCACGTGGGTAGCACTCCAAGACCTGGACGATCAGTTGAGTTTCGGTATCGTTGACCTACAACGCCGTGCACCACGCAGCCCCTACAATACCGATGTCTATGGCATGGTTCAACTTGCACGACTGATTGACAAAGGTAGAGCATTTATTGGCAACACCTTGGGACCTTATTTTTATGGAGAGGATTCAGGAATGGATAGGATGGCGCTTGGATTTTTGGGAGTGCCTCCTGCTGATTTTACTGAGGCACTAAAGACGTTGTCAACTGATGCGGAGGTAGAGGCATGGCTGACGGAGAACTATCCAAAGAGCGACGCGGACATCAAAGCATTTAATGAAAAGATGACGCAAATGGGTCCCGAAACCGAACGGTATAAAGTGATGATGGCGAAAATGCTCAAAAAACTTGATGCTGACCCTACGGATATCAATACTTGGTTCGCGATGATGGACCTTGATGATGAGAAGACGTTTGCGTTGTAAAATGGTGTTGAATAACGAGTTCTACCTGTTGAGTGAGATAGTAGTTTCTATTATTTTCTCCTACTGCTGCGAGGGATATAAACTATGAAAAATCTTGAAGCAATTGCCGACGTTCAGTTAGGAAAAAGAACGGATGCAAATGCCGCATGGTGGGGATTTAACCCAGAAGATGCGACAGAAGGATTACAAGCTGCAATCGATTCTGGCGCGCGACGTTTGATTGTCCCAAATATGCGTTCCGATTGGATAATTCGACCGATTAAACTTGTGAGTAATCAGGAATTGATTTTTGAGCGAGGCACAGTCGTCTCCGCAAAACGGGGTGAATATCGCGGCAAAGGTGATTCAATGTTCACCGCACAAGATGTGGAGAACCTCACCATACGCGGTTATGGGGCAACTTTCCGTATGTGGAAACAGGATTATATCACAGGACTTGTGCTGGAACAGATGGGTTGGCATCGGTGGTATGGGCAGTATCCAAAGGCGGAGTGGCGGATGACACTGGCGATTCGGGGTTCTAAAAATGTAAAGGTCTTTGGTTTGACGCTCAAAGATAGCGGTGGAGATGGGATTTATGTTAATGGTAGTAAGGAACTCAGGCACTCTGAAAATGTGCTGCTACGCGATATCGTCTGTGAAAACCATTATCGGCAAGGAATCAGTGTTATTAGTGCTGAAAACCTAATAGTTGAGAACTGCACGTTTTCAAATACGTGGGGAACACCGCCTTCATCTGGTTTAGACATTGAGCCTGACTTGCCCGATCAGCGGATCAAAAATGTGCAATTCTCCGGTTGCCAGTTCATTGACAATGCGGGTGACGGAATTGAAATCTTCTTGGCACATACCACAAATGATACTGAAGATGTGACGATCCGCTTTGATAATTGCTACATTAGCAGCGAACACGGTGCGGGCATCCGCGTGTCAAAAATTAGAGACAACGGTCCGGGTGGACATATTGAATTTAATAACTGTACAGTTGAAAATACCATTACTTACGGCATTAAGGTTCAGGAAAAATCGGTTAATGGTGCACGCGTTACGTTCACGGATTGTGCTGTTATCAACGCTGCGACTGATCAAGAGTTCGGTGGTGAATGGTCGCCTCTTTCGTTATCTTTACCGCAAACGAACATAGTCCAAACCATGGGTGGCATTGATTTCATTGATTGTTTCGTTGAGGACAATTATGATCGTCCTGCTGTAGCTTATACCCAACAAGACAGTGATTTACCGCTTCAGGATGTCACAGGGACAATCACGGTGCTGAATCCAAAAGGTGTCCGTGCTGAGTTAGGAAAAGATAGCGAAAAACTTCCATTGGTTTTCAGAGAATATTGTTAATAGGACTTACACGATTTTCACGATTATTAAGAAGGTATGACAAATTATGGTTGATTTTGAATTTATTTAGACAGTATTGATTCTGTAGGAGGAACTCCGATTCCCGACAATTCAAGTGTTCCGTCGCGATTCGGAGATCGCTCCTACAGAGGAAGTGTAGAATTATTTCTATAATCCACTATAGTGTAATCTTGAGTAGAATTCAGAGTTTCCAGCGCGCTTACAAAGCGCTCCTACCTTTTGTGCGAAAGTCTTGGAGAACAAACAGTGTATCTATATCACGGAAGCAAGCAGCCTTTTCCAAAATTAAGAAAACGGAAGGCTCACGCGCCACCTGGGAGACCTCCCGAAGAAGCTTTGGAAGCGATCTATCTTACTCCCGATTTTCTCTTTGCATTGGCTTGCGCAGCAAGACCACCTGGCACCTCAAATATAGATCTTACAAACCGAACCATTTGCTTTGAAAATCCCGATCAGTTTGATCCAGACGAGACAATTTATGTCTATTTTGTAGACCCCACAAAAATCTCAGAGGATAAGAAAATAGAAATTGATCAGTGGCAGATTGCTGTAATCGAAGATGAGATTACACCTGATAAGATTGAAACCTATAAGTCTGGTGACCTGTTTAAGCACTACCGTCTCATTGATAACGATAAATAGAATTGCTCAGATAGAAACAAATCGGGTTAATGAATTGAGGGTATTAACTAACTAATGATATGGCGAAGTTCTTATGTTTGAGAACACACGCCACTAAAGGGTTTAACTCTTCGGATTTTTGGAAATATCATTATTTGGTTAAAACTCTCAATGAATTCACTTTATGGTAGATTTTAGAATTAATTAGACATTACGGATTTGTAGGAGGGAACTCCGATTCCCGACTACGAATGGCTTTGGTCGCGATTCGGAGATCGCTCCTACAGAAAATGTGCCTCTTTAATTTCAAAAGACATTATAATGATTTAATTTGAATTAAGGTTTACCGGGTGTTTCGGACCTCTTGAGTTCCGTAGGAACGCTATGTTTGTAGAAAAAATTACCAACACCTCTTGAGTTCCGTAGGAACGACATAGGAACTGCCAATACGCTGCGAAAACATATCGTCCCTACGGGACTAAGAGTAGAGATGGCACGTGCTACTATAAACATATCGTCCCTACGGGACTGAAGAGCAGGACGCACATTCGGGAAATCCTAAAATTGACACATAAGGATAGAGTGCAGCAAACCCCAACGGACGAACTTTAGATTTTATTAAAGACCAATAACAACTCACAATTAAAACGTTATAATGTCTAAAGTTCACCATATATTCTGTCCGCTGGATTATCTGTGTGCGATGGAAACCGCAGAGGTAGATAGTCGCGCACCACTGGCATCACGCAGATCGTCTGATGTGTATCGGTTTATGACGAACATGTTTGTGTATCAGATGAGACAACGCAAGCCTACAAAATAATGGAGATATTTATGTTAAAACGAACGCTACTTATTATATCGTTGTTTTTCGCAGTGATAGTCGTTTTTATTGAATTGGCTTGGATTGATAGAAGCGACCTTGCAATTGTTATCTTATTTCTTGCGGTTTCTGTGATACTCAATTCAATTGTAATCTATCAAAAAGAGGTCAAAGATGAAATTGTTTGGAGAAAAATAGCTAAAGAAGAAATTATGCACAAACAAATAGAAATCGTCAATGCCAAAAAAGAGGACAAAGATGTAGTCGTTAGATGTGGAGAAATAAAACTTGTCAACAAAACGGGCGAAGTTGCCGTGAATATGCATGCTAATGACGATGGCGGCGTTATAAGTATCTATAACAACGATGGTGAAGTCGTTGTGTCAATAGATGTTGGTCACAGTGGTGGTGGTGTGAGTTTCAATGATAACGAAGGCGATTGGGTTGTGGGTATAGGTGCTATTGAATTGGGCGGTGTTGTGCAAGTCTGTAACAAACTTGTTGAAACTCCCAGGGATCTCAGTCCCAGGGATCTCAGGGATATGAGTTTTCTCATCAATCTTGCGGGAATAAGCGTTACGGACCCCGAAGGCCGTATAGATACAAAGATGACTGCAATTGGGGATCGCGGTATTTTGTTATTCCGTAACAACGAGTCCGAGCTTGTCGAGTGTCAACCAGAAAAACAAGACAAATCCCGTTAATTCGGTATTACACAAACATGAGTTGATTGTGAACTCAAAAAAACACCTTTATCATTGAGTTATATGGTCCGGAATGTCAGAAAGCGTGCCTTACATTCCAAAACGAAGAAGAAGATGCACGCGAGGCGGATAAAACTCTAACAGAGGCTATTAAAGACAAAAAGAATATAGGATCATTGAAGTAGATTTCGATTTCTCATTTCCAGAGTCTGAATAGATATTAAGGTGATATGTATGTTTAGGCGGTTAAACCGGAAGGAGCGAGATTGGAGGTTAGACTTCGCACATAATTGCACTGCATTCCTAATTAACGTGAGTTTGATAAATCAGATTTTTGGACTCGGTGCGGTTAGGAAACCGCACCTACCGGGCTTATGAGAATAAGATTTTATGCAAAATGAAGTTCATATATCTATTATCAAACTCACGTTAGAAGTTACATATCATTGGCAACTGATAGTTATTTTCCCGGGGTTCTTTGTGTTTGAGTGAAGGTTTTTTCTTCAGACAGGTATAAGCGATCAAGGCAGCAACTGTGTTTACTTGAAAATTGACACAACTTCTATGGCGTGTGTGTTGTCCCTCTGTCTGACTTTTGAGTTCTTTATACACCGACTCAATGAGCATCCGTTTTCGTAAAAGTGCTGCATCAGCATCAGACAAAGGTTCAGGTTTCATGTTCTTACGCACCTTGTAAATGAGTGTCACACCGTCTTCTTGGAGTATCTCCCGCAGGTTTTTCGCGATATATCCTTTATCGGCAAATAGTTTGCCAAAGAGACCTTGACACAACTGTGGCACGGGTTTTCTGTCATCTACGTTTCCCGCTGTCACCATAGCTGACAAAAGCTCCCCTTGGTCGTTGATGACGAGATGTAGTTTGAACCCGTAAAACCACCCCATAGAGGTTTTAGAACGCCCCGCATCATCAGCGAAGACGCGATGCGTTGAAATCCGACGATTGTGGCAGACCGGAAGCGGTGTTGAGTCTATGAAGGAAGTCCCACTACACTCACCGAAACGGGTGTTCAGAAAAATAGACAACGGAACCAATACCTCTTGTGACAGCTGCACAAAACGACTATAACTGACAAGGTTTGGAAATGCCCAACGCAACTGGCAGCAGACATAATCCTGATAATAGGCTTTAAAGTTTTTATACTGCTTATGATGAAAATGCACAAGTATCGTCATGACTTCGCTCGGATGAAGGGACCTGGGTCTGCCGCGTGTATTGCCTGTTCCGAGTATTTCCGGCAACTGGTGTTGTGCTTGATATTGTTCGGACGCAAGAAAAAAGTCGTCAATTTCACAGAAAAGTGTTATGATATCCATCAGAGAACTCCTTTGTAAGTATTTGGTATACTTCATAATAACAAAGGGGTTCTCTATTTACCAGTTTTTAATTATCAAACTTGCGTTAATTAGCTTTGTCTTTGTGACAGCAGCAGAAAAAATAGCAGCGCATTCTGTCTTGTTAGAGGGACTTGTGCTTATTGTGTGTACCATCGCTCTTATCATAATATTCATCCACAAGGATGCATGAGACAACACAAATAAAATATTTTACGCGAAAAAGGAGAAATTTATGCATTTCAAACAAAAGTTTGTCTATATGTTTGTTGGTTGTTTATTGATTATTCTAACAGGATGTGCATGGACAACAGGAGAAAAAATAAAATACCTAAACATTGATATGCCCCGATCTGAAGTCATAAACAGGTTAGGACGACCCGACGGTGTCCGCGTATCTGGTGAATATGAGGCACTAAAATACGCGCATCGCTACGTATCAGGGTGGGGGCATGATAGAGCCGATTACAATGTTATATTGAAGAATGGTCGCGTCGTTGAATATGGAATTGGAGAGGTTCGTGTGAAGCCGGGTCCCCTCCCTGTTCTAATAATTGTTCCATTTCCGCGTTAATTTTCGTTTTGAACACCGAGCCCGTGTGCGTATAATGAACTGCGGCACATCTTCCCTGAATATCCGTTGACAACATTAGACAATATGCGTCATACGCCTGGTTGATCCTAAAATAGATGGCTATAATCAAATAAAAAGGTCGTTGAAAAAAGGTGGGAAGAGTCACGTTTCAGAGGACATCGGACGCGATTGTAGTGTTCAATCTCTATTGGAAGAAGCTCTAAATTATTTATTTAGAAATGAAGGGAAGCCACCGATTGCAAGAAAAGGAGTAACGCTATTATAATTATGGGAGAACAACCCCGTGAACAAACTCACTTTGACGACAATCTAAAAGCCCAACTCTACCACTATTCACCGAACGCTATTGTTGACCTATATAAGTGTGAGGTGGTATTAGTCGACACTTACAAAGAAGAATGTTTACCCGCACATGATATGCAGCTATACTTTCAATACACTTCCATCAAACCAGAAGGTTTTTGGGTTTCGTGTGAAAGCAGTGATTCAAGTGACTTTAGTTGGTGGGATTTCTGTGTTCAGAGACAAAACGAATGGTCGGATCAGTTGACTTACAAGTATCATGTGTCACTTGCCCACAATGCGAAAGTGTTAGTGTTAGATACTATCGTAAAGATGCATGAGTTCAATAAAAAATATATCTGTGCGGGATCACCCAACATTTCCTGGAACAAAGTAGCTTCAGAATATCAAGGCATACTGATAACCCCATACCACCCGAGTTTACGTTCTAAATTCGGTTGGTATTCCCATTGGGATTGTGCAAGCGGCTGTATCTGGGATATGTCTATTATCACAAAAATAACCCCATTACAGGGTGGATAAAATGAAATTAATACCCTTCTGTCGACTGGATTATCTCTGCTCAATGGAAACCGCAGAAGTGGATAGCCGCGCGCCGCTTGCCTCACGTAGATCACATGATGTATATAGATTTATGACCGACATGTTTGCCTATCAAATGAGACAACGAAAGTAAAGAAGATATATTGTGAAAATACAAACGCGTCTACTCTTTATTATTGCTTTACCAGTTATCGTTGTTCTGTTCATTTTCATAGGAATTCCTTTTTTCTACTATGTTTTGGCAGTATAAGCAACCTCATCAGTGGCATCAGAGAAATACCTCTGTCTTTAGGATTGCCATTAGGATGCTTATTTGTTGTTCTCACAATAATCGGCATCAGCAATTATGTAATCACAAAATAAGGAAAACTCAAATGTTAAGATTATTTACACCTGTTGCCATTGTCTGTGATCGCACGATGCTTAGGGAAGCAGACGCTCTCCGCGGCGTACTTGAAAGTTTCAGGTTACAGGTAGACTTCTACTATTTTGTCCAAAAACGCCAGATTCTTGATTTCTTTTCACAATCGCGTAACTATGCATATACGATTATCTTTTGCCACGGCTCAGGTCAAACTGCAGAAGATATGCACCTGAGACTTGAGGTCGTTGATCAGGAAGATGGTGATTACGATACCCCTGGTGATGAAGGTTGGGATCATGTCGTTGTTGAACTGACACCTGCGAAAATTGCCGAATACGTCAACAAACGTGATGGCACGCTGCTTTCTACAGCATGTGGTTCCGGTAGAGAACCGTTAGCTGAGGCATTTCTAAAATCCGGCCATTGCTCCTATATTGCGCCTGTTCATCCCGATGATCCAGAGGAAATATACGTTGATCTTGATTCATCATTAGTCTTTTTCACGAACTTTTTCTATTATCTGATGGACGGAGTGGATCGCGATTATTCAACAACTACTTATACGGAACAAGAGGCTGCGGAAAAAGCAGCACAACTTGACCCACACTTTCGCTTCGGTACGAAGATATTCCGTCGCTACACAACAGAGGAGAATACATAATGTTTATTGCCACTTACAACGCCATCTATGCCGTTGAAGATAACGGAGATGGCAAACCTGTCCAAATCTATGAAGGCACAGATCATCAAGAACATGGCGCAATGGTTTCACTGTCAAACGGTCAAGCTGTGGTGTCTGCCTCGTCAGATGGGACGCTACTGGTTTTATCGGATGATGATGAGAAGCGAATTCCAACAGGTATAGAGGATCCAATCGCTTCGTTGCTCGTTATTCGTGAGGATCCGTTGACACTGCTCATTGGAACGGATGAGGGTGCTTATGTTTATCGTCTCGTTGGAGAAAAAGGACCGGCTGAACGGGTCGTCGCGTTTGACGAATTAGAATGTCGGAAGGATTGGTATACGCCGTGGGGCGGTCCACCAGCCGTGCGGACTTTTGCCAAAACCCGAGACGGTTTTTGTTATGCAGATATCCATGTTGGGAGTATCATGCGTTCCCCCGATCAAGGCGTTTCATGGGAACCTGTCACGCCGGAACTTCATAAAGATGTCCATCAGGTCGCTACGTGTCCCGCAGACGATCATCAAGTTTATGCGAATACCCAAAACGGTGTCTATGTCAGCAAAGACCGAGGGAACTCATGGGTAAACCGGATTGAAGGGCTGCCGGTTCGCTACGGCACCGCTATTGCTGTACATCCAGCAGACCCAGACCTACTGATCGCTACAGTCCAAAATGGACCAAGAGGCGGTGGTGCTTGGCTCTGTCGTTCGGAGAATGGCGGCACGACGTGGACTCAACTCAACGATCAGCTCACAGAATCCACTGATCGGATTCGCACGGGTTGTATTGCGTTTACATCCGATGGAACAGCATGGGCAGTTATCGGAAAGACGCTTTATATCGGTCAGGATCGAGCTACTAATTGGTCCGCTTTCTGGACAGCACCCGAATACGATGGTGAATACCCCATCCAAACCCTTGCCGCTTAGTACATCATTGTAAAAGTGAGCAGAGGAGATTGTAGTTTTGAATATATTAGGTATCGACTTTACTTTCTTTGGGGTGAGCGATATGCAGAGATCGCTCGCTTTTTATCGTGATGTGCTTGGGATTCCACTGACATGTTTAGTACACGAAGGCACATGGGCAGAATTTGAGATAAACCCCGGCACGCTGGTATTAGGACAAGATTATGATTTTACGCCTCCCGGTGGCGGAACAGTCGCGCTTGCTGTTGAAGACGCAAAGGCTACCGTCCAAGAATTAGAACAAGCAGGGATCCATATACACTCATCTCTGGGGGAATCCGCTGTGTGTTTTTGGGCGATTGTCGCAGACCCCGATGGCAATCATGTCATCGTCCATCAGCGAAAGGATAAGACTGTTGGCTAAATTTGATTGACTTAGAACTTTTTGTGAATAAAAAATCTGATTTAAACGAATGAATAAATTAATTTTACAATTCACAATAATTATGGTATTATATAACGGGAAGTTAGATGTAAGACTTATAATATCAGGACTTACGCAGTTTTGAAAATTATTGAAGGATTAGAGAGTTGATGTCGCATGTAATCATCCAATAAACTTTGTTTGAGTTCATAAATCGTTTGAATGGCTTTCCGGGCAGCACGCGTCAAACAAACCCAGACCTGGAAACAACACGCAATATGGTTGCGTTGGGCACGCAGTTTTCTACACTGGCATTTGTCAATACCGGTTACCTGTTTAATCTCACGATGAAGTTGTTCAATCTTCCAACGAACCTGACACTCTTTTTTTGTCGCAGTCGCATCCGATTGAGATAAATCGTTTGTCACAATGTATTCCGTGCGTCCGTTGTCAGACACAAGCCGAAATAACTTCACTCTATGTCCTTTCGGAAAGTTTTTGATGTGTATCGGTTTTCCACACTGCGTTTCTGTTTGTGTCCAAGATAAGTTTCGCACTTGTTGGTGTGGTTCAATACCATCCGTATCGTCTACAAGCCGATTACGTTTCAGGGGGGCATAGTAGAACTTGGAAAGTTTTTCAATCGCTTTCATCACTTTCATGCAAACATACCAAGAATCCATGAGCACTGTCCGAAACGGGAGCTGTTTTTTGAAGACAGCATTATGCAACATTTCCAGTAAATGTTCTATTTTCGTTTTACCATCATGATCTTTGTCAAAAATACGATAATCAATGATCCAATACGCGTGTGTCTTTGGGTTAACATAGACACACGTGACAATACCGATGCCTTGAATGACTTTTTTGTCGCTACCACTCCATTGTGGATAGACAGCTTCTATGGCTTTGGCAAACTCCTTAGAGAGAACGACATCGTCAAAGATAATGTATCCATCTTCATCAAACTCAATGTCCGTTTTGACAGATTCCCAGAGTTCGCTGGAAGGAATGTTTTCGTTTCTCAAAAACCAATTGAGTTGATCGTGACTCCACTTCTCAGTATGATCGGCAAAATAGGTTTGTGTCCAATTAGTGAAACTTGCTAATAAAAATTGGCAATAATCTGAATATAAGTTTTGCTTCTGTTCAGGAAGTGTAAATGTAATCATAATGAAATAGTATAACACAATTTTATAATAATGCGTAAGTCCTGAATATAATTACAATGGATTAACACCGCTAAAGGGTTGGAAAGTAAATCTGGAATTGTAAAACTACTTGGGAGGTCGTATAGATGAATTACCGAGACATCATTACCATCGAACCTGGGAAACCTTGTATTCGAGGAATGCGAATCACCGTTTACGATGTCTTAGACTATCTTGCATCGGGAATGACAGTAAACGAAATTCTTGATGATTTTCCCTATTTAACCGAGACTGACATTCGAGCATGTCTTGCTTATGCAGCAGATAGAGAAAAAGCACAAATGGTTGTTTATACGAATGAAACTTCTACAGTAAGTTTATAAATTCTCAAATAGATATATCCTACCAACCGCTACAATTATAGTAAAACCTAAAAATTTTGGAACATTTCCCGGTAGATGCGGTTTCCTAACCGCATCAGAGACTAAATAAGCACGGTTCGGTTAGGAAACCGAACCCGCCAAATACCTTACGCGTATTTGGCGTTGATTCACAGTGTATCAATAATTATTGGTTTCACTATATTTCAAAACAAAGGAGTTAAACGTGCTTATGAATACAATCTCAAAACTCACTTTTATATTTGCTATTACGGCTTTAATTATCGGATTTTCCGGCTGTGAACGCATCCCGCAAGTATTAGATTCTCAGGCGGAAACTTCAATCCCGATGGAGGAGCGTGACCATGTTTGGCCTGTGGATCAGAACGGTGTTGAAGTTCCTGTGCCCGGTACCTGGGTGTTAGTATCACATACACACCTAAATTCTACATCCACAATCGGTGAAAGTTTTACCTTACCTGCAGATCCTCAACCTATTCTACAAACATCAGAGGGAACATACACAGATGGTGAAGGTATCCTCTGGACAAAAATAAGGCTTGTAACCGTTGAAGGCGAAAAGTGGCAATTCCTTGAACGCGTAGACACAAGTGTTTCTCCCCATCAACTCCATGCTATTGTCACCGTAGATGATAACGGCATCCCAATCCTTGAATACGGTAAATATCCCTTTGATTTGCCAAGACATAACGTGCAGATCTGGGAGAAACAGTAAGATTGCGAAAGTTAATCTATGCGCATACCGATGCTCTTCCGTTTTTCGCTTTACGGATTCTTAAAAAATCAACGCTACTTTGAGACGTTTCTGCTTTTAGTGTTTCGTGAGAAAGGCGTTTCATATTTCTTATATGGTATCCTTATCGGATTTCGGGAGATTTGTACTAACGTCTTTGAAATTCCCTCCGGTGCAATTGCGGACCTTTACGGTAGGCGGCGCGCCATGATTTTTTCGTTCTGCGCCTATATTGTCTCTTTTACTATGTTTGCTATGAGCAAATCGCTTCCAATGCTTTTTGGAGCGATGTTCTTCTTTGGCTTGGGCGATGCGTTTCGTACCGGTACTCACAAGGCGATGATTTTCGACTGGCTAAGGCTGCAAGGCAGATCGGGTGAGAAAACGAAAATATACGGTTTTACACGTTCCTGGTCGCAAATGGGGTCAGCGATCTCTGTCCTTATTGCAGGTGCATTGGTCTTTTACCGCGGCAATTTCACAGACATCTTCTGGTTTTCAATCATACCTTACTCGTTAAACATCGTTAACTTCCTCGGTTATCCGAAAGAACTGGATGGGGACAGACAAAGCGAATTTTCCCTGAAAGCAGTTGCACGTCTCCTCGGTAGTGCGTTGAAACAGTCAGTGCAATTTCAGCCTCTTCGTCGTTTAGTTTTCGAGGGAATGGGTTTTGAAGGGATGTATAAAGCAAGTAAAGACTATCTCCAACCGATACTCGAAAAGACTGCAATTGCATTGCCTATTCTTATAACATTGGATGTATCAAAACGGACAGCATTGCTCGTGTTGGGTGTCTATTTTGTGCTTTATTTCCTATCGTCCTTTGCCTCGCGCAATTCCCACCGAGTCTCAGATTGGCGGGGTAGTGACGAAGGTGCAGCGCAATTTATGTGGTGGATAGACTTAGCACTTTTTGCGCTCTTGATTCCAGCACTTTGGTTCGGTTGGTATCCAGCAATTATTGCACTTTTTGTCGGATTGGCGATCCTTCAGAACTTCTGGAGACCGGGTTTGATTAGTCGTTTCAATGCACAGTCCACACCCGAAATGAGTGCAACAATTTTATCTATTGAATCGCAGTCTAAATCGCTGGCGATGATTGTTCTGGCACCTTTGCTCGGATGGTTGGTAGACCGAGTCGGAAACTTCTCGCCAGTGGGTATTGTCGGGACGTGCATTGCAATAGCAATTCTTCTTGTATACCACAGAGAATTGGAGGCAAATCCTGCATATAGTTCGGAGTAATTCGTCTTATGGAACCAACAGTGGAACAACAATCTCTATTTCCCTTATTAGAGCAACAATTTTCTCAACCTCAACCTACGCCGAGTAATCAGCATGCAGTTGATACCGTCCACGGCTTAAGGTATATTGCTAAGTATCTTACTGAGTTCCAACATGATTGGTTGTTAGATCATATTGATAAACAACAGTGGCACAACTTTTCCAAGCGCCGCTATCAGCATTACGGACCTACGTATGACCACAAAACGGGAAAGTTGAACCATGATAAACCAATGAGCAATTTACCGGAATGGTTGAAAAGACTTTGCCAAAAATTACACAAAGATGGACACATACCGGAGGTGCCGAATCAAGTGCTTATCAATGAATATGAACCTGGACAAGGCATTGGAGGACATATTGATAAAGAACCTTGGTTTAAGGATACGATTGTCAATTTGAGTCTGGGATCAAACTGTATTATGGAATTTACAAACAAATATGACAAAACGAAAAAAGTTCCTGTTTGGCTTGCGCGGCGAAGTGTTGCTGTATTAAGGGAAGAGGCGAGGTATACGTGGATGCACGGTATTCCTGCCAGAAAGTCGGATGTGTGGGATGGACGTAAATTCCCACGGCAGCGAAGAATATCATTAACGTTTAGACAGGCGATAATAGAATCAGGACTTACGTAGTCTTAAAGATTATTAAATGGTTCACGACACAATGCCAATGTTTATTTTGAGATACTTTGTCATCAGTAAATTTGACTAGTGGATAGTCCATCCTAAAAGTTTGTTTTGGTTTTTGTAGATTTCTCGGCATCTTGACAAACAAAAGTGTTCTCTTATAGTATAGCAATACATAAGGAGGAACACACCCTTGAATAAGAAATATGTTGTCCAACTGACCGATGCGGAACGACAGGAGTTATCAGATATTATTAACACAGGTAAAAAAGAGGCATATATGATAAGGCATGCTCATATTTTGCTGAAATCAGATATAAATGGTCCCTGCTGGACTGACGCGAGAATAGCTGAGGCGTATGAGTGCACTGATAGGACAGTTGCGAAAGTGCGTCAGCGTTTTGTGGAAGGTGGCTTTTCTCGTGCCTTATATTGTGCGAAGCGGAAGCATCCACCGACACCTCGTAAACTTGATGGTGACGGAGAAGCAAGGTTGATAGCACTGAGTTGTGGAACCCCTCCCGAAGGTGCTGCCAAATGGACGTTACGTCTGCTTGCGTCAGAGTTGGTAAGACTTGAAGTTGTGGAAAACATTTCTCCAGAAACGGTGCGGCAGACACTAAAAAAAACGCGTTGAAACCACACCTTCAGCAACAGTGGGTGATACCCCCTGAAAAAGACGCTGAGTTTGTAAAGTCAATGGAAGAAGTGCTTGATCTTTACCAGAAACCTTTGGCTGCGGATACTCCTGTTGTGAACATGGACGAACAATCTGTCACACTTAGGGATGATGTTCGTGAACCGTATCCTGCGAAACCGGGACAAGTCAAGCGCGTAGATAACGAGTATAAACGCAAAGGCACAGCAAATATCTTCCTATTTACAGAGGCACTCTCGGGATGGCGGCGTGTGTCTGTTCGGACGCACCGAAAGACAGTGGATTGGGCAGAAGAAGTCAAAATACTATTGGATGAGGTCTACCCATCCGCAAAACAGGTCATTTTAGTTTGTGATAACCTGAATACACATAAACTCGCGTCACTCAATAAAGTGTTTGGAGATGAAGAAGCAGATAGGTTCCGGAAGCGTTTAGAAATCGTGCATACCCCCATTCATGGAAGTTGGTTGAATATAGCGGAAATAGAACTTAGCGTCCTTACACGCCAATGTTTGTGTCGTCGAATCCCAGATATAGAGACACTCCGTAGAGAGACACAAGCGTGGCAAAAACGTAGAAATGCAGAGCAAAAGCAGGTAGACTGGCAATTTACAACGGACGATGCGCGTGTCAGATTAAAACATCTATACCCGAAAAGTTAGACTGGACTAACCACTAGATGAAGGACTGATCCATGGTACAATTAAAACTATTTTCTTCACCCAGCGGGTTACAGTATATACGAGACTATATCACTGAAGATCAACAGGATTGGTTGTTAACGCAGATTGATAAACATGAATGGCTTAATGACTTAAAGCGTAGAGTTCAGCATTACGGCTTTAAGTATGATTACAAAGCGCGTAAAGTGAACCGTGATATGCACATTGGTGAGTTACCTGAGTGGTTGAAAAGGTTGAGTGAAAAACTACACAAAGATGAACACATGCCGGAAGTAGCGGATCAAGTAATTGTCAATGAATACCAACCCGGGCAAGGTATTTCAGGGCATATTGATTGTGAACCATGTTTTAGAGATACAATTGCTTCTTTGAGTTTAGGTTCGGGTTGTGTAATGGATTTCACAAACAAAGATGATAAGACACAGAAGATTCCGGCATGGTTGGCCCCAAGGAGTCTTGTTGTTCTAAGTGGTGAAGCGAGGTATAAGTGGTTGCATGGTATTGCCGCAAGAAAATCAGATCCGTGCGAAGGTGAGAAACATGAAAGAGGGCGGCGTGTCTCGTTAACGTTTAGAAAAGTGATTATAGAGTGATACTGAAAATGCTTGGTGGTAGGTAGGCACGATCAGGAGACCGCGCCTTATAAAAACCAGGGTTAATTAGAAACGTTCAGCCTTAACAGATGCCCATTGCGTAGTCAATTTTTCTTTTGCATCAACGGGGAACGGTTCATCGCGCGATAAATCGTCTTCAGGTTCACCTTCAAAAAAGCGGAAGTTATCAAGCCAAAAATCAACATCCGATTGCGCAACAGATAAACCGACCCACATATCTCTGGCAACATCTTCTTTCGCAGTGAAGGTAATAAAATATTCTTCCCATTCCGGACCTGTAAGGTTAATATCTCCGCCTTGCCAGAATGTCCACGGGTCGTGTTGCTCCTGAATATTTAAACTCACCTGTCGTGGTTCTTCAGAACGCGCCCAGAAAATCACAGTAAACTTCTCACCTTTTTTCATTGAGACATTCAGTTGCTTAACCTTCGCGTGCCAATTCTCACCGGTTGCTTTGACACCGATAACTTTAAGACATTTGTCCCCATGCTGTGGGTTTTTCTTGTCAATTTCCATCCTATACTCTCCGCCGCGATCACAACACTGACCATCCTCTAATTCCCAGGCGGCTAAATCATCTTCAAAACTATGGTTTTCAAGAAGTAACTCACCCTTCTCCCATTTTCCTAATTCCTGTGGGGTTCCTGCAAAGGCACTAAACCCTATTAGCACAGTCATTATGACTGCATTTACAAAAATCACTCTGTACACGTAAATCCTCCTTTTGTGCTTTTTATACGCACCCATAAGATTAACTCTCTCCCCGCATCAGAGATTCTATTTCAGGGAGTATTTGCACCACCGATGCTTGGTCTACCTGTTCAGCGATACTTGCATAACCTGCAGTGTGTATCATCTCAGCAAGGTTTTCTCCGAGTTGTTCAATTGTCCATGCAACCGAATCCGGTACTTCTGCTTTATCAAGGTTTCTATGGTCATTCTTCCCCGAAGGATCGTAATGATAGTGCGGATTTTTGCGGAAGCAGTCGAAACGTAGCAGCTGGACATTTTCTCCATCCGCTTCTCCGAAAACGCGCACGGAGGGACCGCCATCTTCACCGAAATTGCGGTTGTCCACGTGGAACTCAACGCCACCCGCGTGGAATACTTTTTCATCCATGATTTTTCTCCCTATTTTTAGAGATATGGGGCAATTATACATAAAATCTCTGACCGTGTCAACTGTAAAATCAGAACCATTCAATTGTCGCGAATGCCTCTTGTAGGAGGGCTTTGTAAGCCTGATTTACCAAGCACTAATTATCTGAATTTCGGATTACACAGATTTCTCGGATTTTTGGGTTGGTACAACACCGCCAAACTTTACAAAAAACAACCTCATTTCCTTAAAATCACACCTTATGGAATGGCAAAAACACCCAAAATCTTTTTTATAGTAAATACTATAAAAAATACTTGCAAACCAGATAACAACATGCTATACTATTAAAAAATAAAATCGGTCTATTTAGCGATGAAACAACAATTACTCGACAGTTTTGCACGTGTCCATACGAACCTCAGAATCTCCGTTACAGATGTATGTAACTTTCGGTGCATCTACTGTATGCCTGAAGACATGGTATTTATGCCAGATTCGGCACTGATGACGTACGACGAGATTCTGCATTTCACGCGTATCTTTGTCGGGTTAGGTGTTAATAAAATTCGGATTACGGGAGGTGAACCGCTTGTGCGCCCCGGTGTCCCGAAACTCATTGAACAACTTGGGCAGATAGAAGCGTTGAAAGACATCAGTTTGACAACTAACGGCATCGGACTAATTGCCCAAGCGCAGGCACTTTACGATGCTGGACTAAGACGTATCAATGTTAGTTTGGACACACTCAACGAAGAGAAGTTTGAGCAGATGACGCGGCGGAAAGTCCTCTCGCGTGTAATTGAAGGGCTTAAAGCAGCGCATGATTGTGGGTTCAATCCGATTAAAGTCAATGCGGTTGCAATGCGAGGATTTACCGATGATGAAATCGTGGATTTAGCCACTTTCGCACGCGAAAACAGTTATCAGCTGCGGTTTATAGAGTTTATGCCACTTGATGCCGATGATATTTGGGGACGCAACATGTTTATCCCCGGCAAAGAGATTATTGATAAAATTAGCAATGTTTATCCACTGGAGCGAATGACGCTAAATGGCGATGCAAAGAGTGATACGGCGCAACGTTTCCGCTTCGCTGATAACGGCACCGAAGTAGGCGTAATACCTTCCGTAAGTGAACCGTTCTGTGAAAACTGCAACCGAATACGTCTCACTGCTGATGGAAAGTTCCGAACGTGTTTGTTCTCACTCACAGAAACTGACCTACTCACGCCATTACGCGAAGGCGCAGACGATGAAGTGATTGAAAACTTAATAATTGATGCAGTTGCGAAAAAAGAGGCAGGACATAAAATTAATGCTGCGGATTTTGTCAAACCTGAGCGGAATATGTCAAGAATTGGTGGATAAATAGAAATACGTATGAGAAAAATGAGAACATGGCGTGAATGTCTTATTGAACAGATTGCTGACCGGAAAAGTGCCATTGCCTATCTACAGGCAATCCTTGAAGACTACCAAATCTACAAGAATCCTGCTGTAGTTCAAAGATCGCTCCGAACCGTCGTTGAAGCACAAGGTGGTGCTTTTGAGTTGGCAAAGCAGGTAGATATGGACCCACAAGTGCTTTCAAAAATGATCTCTAATGCGGATGTCCCTTTAATTGACGTACTCGGAATTGTTCTCAAGACACTTGGATATCAACTCTCAATCCAACCGATAAAACTTGAAAACCGTAATCTTGACACGTATACCGATGCGTTAGAAGGACAAAATACATCAACACATGTAGCGGAAAATTAAATCGATTAACGACAATAGCAAAGCACTTTAATTTTACTATAAATAAGGAGTCCGAAGTCAAAGATGAGCAATGACCTAATAATTAAAGACTTACATATCAGTGTGCAAGGAAATCCGATTATCAAAGGATTAAATCTGAGTGTTAAACAGGGCGAAGTTCATGCCCTCATGGGACCAAACGGGTCCGGTAAAAGCACACTCGCAAACGGATTGATGGGACATCCTTCCTACGAGATCGATTCAGGTGAGGTAATATTCAACGGCGTTGATGTTCTGGAATTAGAACCGAATGAACGCGCAAAATTAGGACTGTTCCTCGCTTTTCAATATCCGACAGTTATTCCAGGAGTGAGTTTAGCCAATTTCCTACGTATCGCTGTCAGTGCTGTCCGTTCTGCAGCAACAAACGGTGACGAAAACAGCGAACTGATTCCGATGCGGGAATTCCGCACAGAACTACGTGAAAAAATGGAACAACTTGGTGTGGACGATTCTTTCGCAAGGCGATATCTCAACGATGGATTCTCTGGTGGTGAGAAAAAGCGCGCCGAAATCCTGCAAATGGCGATGCTTGAACCCAAAATCGCTATCCTTGATGAAACAGATTCAGGACTTGATATTGATGCTGTCCGCATTGTTGGTGAAAGCGTCAGCAGCTTGGTCGGACCTGAACTCGGTGTGTTGATTATCACACACTACCCGCGACTGTTGGACTACATCCGTCCGCAGTTTGTGCATATACTGCTTGATGGCAGGATTGTCGAATCAGGTGGGTGGGAACTTACACAGGTGTTAGAAGCAGAAGGCTACGATCCGATCCGTGAAAAATACGGTATTGAAGCAGAAACCGTTTAGTAAATAATATAAGAGGAGAATAAAACTATGGCAACCCCAGAAACGAGACAAATTGACGATATCGGGATTAGTAAAGACTATCAATACGGGTTTCACGATGATGTAAAACCGACGTTCAAATCTCGAAAAGGATTGGACGAAGAGGTTATCAATCAGATGTGCGACATCAAAGAGGAACCGGATTGGATGCGTCAGTATAGGCTTGAAGCTTATAAAATCTTTAAGCAGAAGCCGATGACAAAATGGGGTGGCGATCTTTCGCAGCTCGATTTTGACGATATTTATTATTATGTTAAGGCATCAGACCGTAGTGAACGGAGTTGGGACGATGTGCCGGAAGACATCAAGAAAACATTCGACCGACTCGGTATACCGGAAGCTGAACGGAAATTCCTTGCTGGTGTCGGCGCACAATACGATTCTGAGGTTGTCTATCATAGCCTCGTTGAAGAATTGGATAAAATTGGTGTCATTTTCGTTGATACGGATACTGCTGTCAAAGAATATCCTGACCTTGTGAAAAAATACTTCGGAACTATTATTCCTTCTGCGGATAACCAGTTTGCCGCACTGAATAGTGCTGCCTGGAGTGGTGGTAGTTTTATTTATGTGCCGCCCGGTGTAAAGGTTGAATATCCGTTGCAAGCCTATTTCCGAATCAACACCGAAAACATGGGGCAGTTTGAACGCACGCTCATCATTGCTGACGAAGGTTCGCAGGTGCATTATGTTGAAGGCTGCACTGCACCAACGTTTAGCAGCGAATCCTTGCATAGTGCTGTCGTTGAAATCGTCTGTATGAAAGGTTCGCGGGTGCGCTACACAACTATCCAGAACTGGGCGGGGAATGTATACAATCTCGTCACCAAACGTGCGGTGGCTTACCAAGATGCGCAGATGGAATGGGTTGATGGCAATCTCGGCAGTAAGTTGACGATGAAGTACCCGAGTGTCTATATGATGGAACCGGGTGCGCGAGGTGAAATCCTCTCCATTGCGTTCGCAAGCAAAGGACAACATCAAGATGCGGGTGCCAAAGTCTACCATTGCGCACCACATACCACCTCTCAGATTACGTCTAAATCCATCAGTAAAGATGGCGGACGTTCCAGTTATCGAGGTTGGGTTGATGTTGCAAAAGGCGCGAAGGGATGCAAATCTCACGTCGTTTGTGATGCACTCTTGCTTGACAAGGATTCACGTTCGGATACCTATCCGGTCATTGAAATTAATGAAAACGATACTAACATTGAACATGAAGCACGCGTGAGCAAAATCGGTGAAGAGCAGCTTTTCTACCTGATGAGTCGTGGATTATCCGAAGAAGAGGCATCCACTATGATAGTCAACGGGTTTATTGAGCCGCTTGTCAAGGAACTTCCGATGGAATATGCTGTTGAGATGAACCGACTCATTCAACTTCAGATGGAAGGTTCAATCGGATAGGAGAGGATGCAGAATTGCAAACAGGTGATTTTTCAAAAGATTATGTTGAGCAAATAGCACGTGATGAGCCACAGTGGATGCGGGACAAACGGTTGGAGGCATACTCGCTTTACGAATCGTTACCGATGCCGCATACCACTGAAGATGATGTGTGGCGCCGCACTGTTGATATGCGAACGCAGGATTACTGGCGCAGAACTCGGAGGCACCTCCGCGGCTTCGCTGTTGAGAATTATAATCCCGCTGCCGAAATGAACGGCAGCACATCGGCTGAAGTAGAAGATGGTGCGGGGGTGTTGGTCCAAGTTGATGGGAATCCTCAATACACCTATTTGTCTCCTGAATTAGAAAAAAAGGATGTCTATTTCGCTGACCTACACACAGCACTAAAGGAACGCGGAGACCTAATTCGTGACTACTTTATGACAAATGCAGTCACATTAGAAACGACGTTAAAAAGTGGAAACTTTGCCAGTCGTAACACGTTTGACGCACTTCACGGTGCATTTTGGCAGGGTGGATACGTGCTACACGTTCCGAAGGGTGTTAGGATAGAAGACCCACTACGGGTTTATATCCAACTCTCCGAAGATCAGCACGCGGATATGTCACATGTCCTCCTTATTGCTGAAGAGGATAGTCAAGTTGTTATTTTGGAGGATAATTCGTCTATCAACCAAGATGCAGGCGGTTTACATAGTGGAGCAGTTGAGATTTTCGCTGGTCAAAATGCGAATGTTACTTATGTCCAGGTGCAACGCTGGAATCGTCAGGTCTGGAATTTCGCTTCACAGCGATCCGTTATCAGCAAAGATGCGCAGCTCTGCTGGGTCACTGCTACGTTCGGTAGTCGTTTAAGTAAACTGAACCAAGCGATTGTGTTAGAAGGGACAGGCTGTAACGCACAATTGTTAGGTTTGGCTTTCACCGATGCGCGGCAACACTTAGATGTTAGCACTGCACAAGAACACATTTCACCCTATACCTCAAGCGACCTGCTATATAGGAATGTTCTGAAGGATAGATCGCAGACGGCTTGGGGTGGCAATATCTATGTTTATCCAGCAGCGAACTATACGGATGCGTATCAGAAAAATGACAATCTGTTGCTGAGCGAACGCGCACATGCGGATACTTTGCCAGGATTAGAGATTGAAGCGCATGAAGTCCGATGCACACACGGTGCCACTGCAGGTCCGATTGATGCAGATCAAGTCTTCTATCTGATGAGTCGTGGTATACCTTACAATTTAGCAGAAAAACTGATTGTTGATGGATTCTTTGAACCTGTCATGGAACGCGTGCCGATGGAATCGGTCCGAGAAGAACTACATGAATTTGTCTCACGTAAATTGCAAACATAGTACATTTTATCTCATAATTGTGGGAGGGCTTTGTAAGCCCGACAAATGCCATACGCGCATTTGATGTTGATTTGGATTTGTAATACGAGGCACGTCATAAAGACGTCGCCACAATAGAAAGGAGTCACTACAATGGATCAACCAAAAATTATCGCTTACATGAAACCTGTCTGTGGCTGGAGCAACGGTGTCCGTGCCATTTTCGCCAAATATAATTTGGAATATGAAGACAGAGACATCATCAACAACGAAGACAACTATCGTGAAATGGTTCAGAAGACACGGCAACCTTACCAACCGTCTGTTCAGATTGACGACATCATACTTGCTGATGTCAGCGGCGACGAAGTGGAGGCATATCTGCTTGAGGAAGGCATTGTGACCACTAATGATGCTGAAACCGATGTCCCAACTGATCAGGCATGCGAAAGCCACGATACAGCTCCTGTTAATATTGGTTTTCCGAGCAGGTAAATCTATTTCATAACACATTGGTATGCGCGCTTTTCAAGCGCGCTACTTCCTATTATACATATTTCAAGGAGAACATCAGGATAGAATAGGAGGTATATAGTATAAGAATGACACTTAAAGAAGATATTGATGATATACGCAATCAGTTAAAACAAGGTGCTTTTAAAAGTGAGAGTGCTGTCTCTGTTGGTATTGTGCTTAAACTACTAAATACTTTAGGGTGGCCGAATAAGCCTCAAATCATCATTCCTGAATACGGAGTGAAAAGGCAAAGAGTAGACTTTGCACTTTGCCATCAACCAGAAAGACCTCGTGTTTTCATTGAGGTTAAACAAGTTGGCAATCTTGATGGAGCAGAGGAACAGTTATCCGGATACGCCTCTCACGAAGGAGTGCCGATCGCAATTCTCACAGATGGTCAGAAATGGCGATTTTTCCATCCAACCGGAGAAGGAAAATTTAGGGAACGTAAGGTATACGAGCTGGATCTGATTGAAGCCGACAGTGAGGAAGGCGTCAAGCGTCTTAACAGATACCTAAACTATGAAGGAGTACGAAAGGGTGACGCTGTTACGGCAATTAAAAATGATTACCAAGAGGTTTCTAAGCAACGCGAAATTGAAGCTCGCTTACCAGAGTTATGGAACGAATTGCTTCAGGAGAAAAATGATTATTTGCTACTTGCGATGATGGAAAAATCGAAAGAAAAGGTTGGACATGAACCGACAGCAGAACAAGTACTAGCATTTCTGAATAGCTTAAGAAGTAAGCCTGGGTTAGAACCTGTAGTACCCTCCACTTCCAGATATAAGACACGTACCGCGCCAAATAGTACTCGTAGCCCCTCGAAATCGTCTAAGCCGCAGACCCGTCTACACGTAACGATGTCCGATGGAGATGTAATTGAGTATGCAGATGGGATAGATACCTTCGTTGAAGTTATTGAAAAGTTAGGTATAGAACGCGTAAAAGATCTTAACATAATCCGAAATTCTATTCCTCTAATATCAACTGTTAAAGACCCGGAACGCGGACAACATCAACGTGGTCGGTATTATATAGTGTCTGGACTGTCTACGCAGAACAAGAAAAGCACTCTTGATCGGATTGCCAAGGAATTAGAGATCGACTTGAAAGTGGAAATAGTTGATAAATAGTAAAAGTCCTTTTAAGGAAATTTAATGTCCCATTTACAAGTCTCAGTAAGGCAAATGAATGAGAAGCAATACGGAGAAAACCATGGATACCATAAAAGACTTTGCAATCAAACAGAGAAAGTATATGCCAGTTTTTCCAAAGGCAAGTGGCAAACCGACTGTGTATATTGAAGGTTTTCCGTGTGAGGACGACGAACCTATGGCCGCAACTGGATTTCATGGTGTGCAGATTAATACCTTTTATGACCAACTCTCACGATATTTCGCTATCAATGAACAGATATACATCGGTGTTGACAACTTTATCTATTATAGTGAAGGCGACATCACAAAGTCCGTTGCTCCTGATATTTACGTTGTCTTTGGTGTTAGTAAAGACACCGAGCGTCGCAGTTTTTATACTTGGTCAGAAGGCGCGGTTCCTGTAGCAGTATTTGAGTTCCTCTCTGATGCAACAGCACATCGGGATCGGCATGAAAAAGTTGAACTGTATCTAAATGATATAGGCGTTCAAGAATACTTTGTCCATCAACCTGAGATGGAAAAGCCGCCGGAGTTTCATGGGTGGCGGCGGAGTCCTTCAGGTGACATCGTTGAAATGGTACCAGATGCGGAAGGCGGTTTGTTCAGTGAAGCGTTAAATCTCTGGTTTCGGTGGGAAGAACTGCACAACCACGTTAGACTCTTACGCCCGTTCCTACCTGATGGCACACCGATTACAACATCTATGGAAGAAGAACACATCCGAATAGAAGAACAGCAACTTCGTAAGGCAGCAGAGGCACGTGTAGAAGAAGAAGCACTTCTGAGAGAAGTAGAAACGCAACGAAGACAAGCGGCAGAGATACGGGCAGCAGAAGAGACACATAGGCGACAGGAAGCAGAAGCAGAGTTAGAACAACTCCGTGCACAACTTGCGAACCGTCAAAACGACAATTAAATCAGTTGGAGTTGATATGACACAAAAAACAATGCAAACCTCCGACTTTCGTCCACTTGATGTCCAAGCCATCCGCGAAGATTTCCCAATCTTTGGAGACACGCCGCCGTTAGCGTTCCTTGACAGTGCTGCGTCAACACAAACGCCGCGCCCTGTCGTTGAGGCAATGGACGCGTATTATGATACCTATCGCTCCAATATCCATCGCGGCATCTATCGGATTTCAGAGGAAGCAACAGACCAATACGAAAAAGCACGACAGAAAGTCGCAAGGTTGATTAACGCACCGCGTACAAGCCAAATTGTCTTCACACGGAATACAACGGAGTCCATCAATCTCGTCGCATACAGTTGGGGAAGTATGAATATCCAGCAGGGAGATGAGATCGTTCTCACCGACCTTGAACACCATAGCAACCTCGTTCCGTGGCAGCTGCTTGCCCAACGCACTGGCGCAACACTCCGATTTCTTGAGATAACCGATGAAGGTTTGCTTGACTTCACACAACTGAGCGATGTGCTATCCGAAAAAACCAAGTTGGTCGCTATAACGCATGTCTCAAATGTGCTTGGTACAATTAATCCGATCCAGTCTGTTATTGATGCTGCACACGCTGCTGGAGCAAAGGTTATCGTGGATGCAGCGCAATCGGTACCACATTTCCATGTAGACGTTCAACAACTGGATTGCGATTTTCTCGCATTTTCTGGACATAAGATGTGTGGACCGACCGGTGTCGGCGTGCTATACGGCAAATTGGATCTGCTTGAGGAGATGCCGCCGTTTCTCGGTGGCGGGTCAATGATTCGCTCTGTTGAACGTGATATATCAACCTACGCAGACGTACCCGCGAAATTCGAAGCAGGCACCCCAAGCATCGCTGAAGCCATCGGACTCGGCAGTGCAGTGGATTATATTACGCAGGCAGGTTTAGCATCAATTCACGTTCATGAACAGGAACTGCTTAAATACGCACACGAACGACTACAAGAGATTGAAGGCATAACACTTTACGGACCGGCACCGCATCAGAAAGCAGGTGTTATCTCCTTTAATATGGAGGGTATCCATCCGCATGACGTCGCTGGCATTTTGGATACGCATAACGTTGCTATCCGTGCGGGGCATCACTGCGCACAACCATTGATGAAAAAATTAGATGTTATCGCTACTGCTCGTGCCAGTTTTTACCTATACAACACGATTGAAGATGTAGATCGTTTATACGAAGGGCTGCAAAAAGCACAGACTCTCATGACCCGGAGAAATAAATGAACATATATCAGGAAGAACTGTTGGATCACTACGAAAACCCGAGCAACTACGGGACACTCCCAAACCCCGATATTTCACACGAAGAAGATAATCCGCTCTGTGGTGACAAAATTCGGATTGACCTGATTGTTGAGGATGATACTATCAAAGAGGTGCGTTTTTGTGGTCACGGCTGTACCATTAGTTTAGCCACCGCTTCTATGCTGACCGAAGAGATTGTAGGAAAATCCCTTGAGGAAGTCAAAAAACTTTCCAGAGACGACATTATGGATATGATCGGCATCCCGTTGGGACCCGTCCGTGTAAAATGTGCTTTATTGGCGCTCAAAGTTCTCAAAGCGGGTGCTTATGGCATCAAAGGTTGGCCCGGCGAGGAAAATGAATAAGAAAGGAACAAATGGCAGAATACTATAAAGCAGCAAAAGTTAGTGAAGTGCCACCCGGCACGAAAAAATTGGTTGAAGTAGATTTCGTCCCTGTGCTACTCTTTAACGTGGAAGGCAAGTTTTACGCGATGGAGGATGTCTGTACACATGATGGCGGTCCCTTAGGTGAAGGCTTTCTTAACGGTGATGAAATAGAATGTCCCCGGCACGGCGCACGATTTTGTGTCAAAACCGGAAAAGCACTTTGTATGCCTGCCGTTGAAGATATTGAATGTTTTCCCGTCAAAATTGAAGACGGCGATATTTTGGTTAGTATTGATTAACTTATACGACTTCATCAGATGAATTACCATAGTCACTATAGGAGGAAACCCAAATGGTATCAGAAGAATCTGTCTTAGAAAAAATCAAAGAAATTATTGACCCCGAAATCGGTATTAACATCGTTGACATGGGGCTCATCTACGGTGTTGACATTGACGACACGACTGTTGACATTACGATGACCCTAACAAGTCCTGGATGTCCTGCTGGTGGACAGATTGTTAACGGCACGCAGCAGGTCACGCAACAGATGGATGGTGTTGAAGAGGTTAACGTGAATGTCGTCTGGAATCCGCGTTGGACCCCCGAATTGATGAGCGAAGAAGCGAAGGACGAACTCGGCATCTTTTAAAAGTAGTAGGCACACACCGTGTGCCGTAACCTTTAGGTCATAAATCATTTTGACTTCATGAACACAATTGCCAAACAACCGAAAACCCTCAAGAAACATGAAAACGCCTTTCAGATTGAATGGAAGGACGCGCATGTGAGTTGGTATCCGTATCACTACCTCAGGCAGATGTGTCCATGTGCAGAATGTGCAATCATTCGGCACGAAGGTAAAGATGTTCATTCCCTTTTTTCACCACAAGGCGATGGCGACATAACGCTGATAGAGGTTACGGATGATATTCAACCGCTTGATATTCAGTTAGTTGGTCGTTACGCACTCCAATTCAGTTGGGACGATGGGCACAGTACCGGTATCTATCCGTTTGAAATCCTGCGCGATACCTGTCCGTGTCCGGAATGTGCACTGTTGCCACCTATTCAAAACGAGGAAGAAACTGAGTAATGCAGACGAAACGCTCACTCCCTGAAATCTCACCGCAAGAACTAAAACAGAAATTGGACGAAGACGAGTCATTGTTGTTACTGGATGTCCGTGAACAGAGTGAATACGACATCGTGCATCTTGAAGGTGCGCGGTTGATACCCCTCAACACATTACCGCATCACATAGACAGCCTTCAACCAGACCAAGAAATTGTAGTCTATTGCCATCATGGACAGCGGAGTCTCTACGCCACCGCCTACCTACATCAAAATGGATTTACTGATACGAAAAACCTCGCTGGTGGTATTGACCAGTGGGCAGCCGAAATTGACCCAACGTTAAGGAGATATTAAAACATGTTTGTAGAATTTGAAAACCGTTCTGGCGAAATGGAACAGGCAGAAATGGAAATTGACGAACCGTGTCCAACTTGTTGTGGTATGCTGTTCCCCGTCGTAGAGTCGCAGCCAGAAAGTGGATACCGTTGTAGCAGCTGCGGACTCGTTTTTAAGCCTGTAGAGGAAGAGAAGACATTATAACCTGTTACATCAATGTCCTAAAAAATGGTTTCAGCAGCACGTAAAAATTGTCCCGAGTTTTATTACAAGAGTAAAAAGAGTTGAATGCACCAAAACATGCAAACAAACATATTCGCAATGCGATTCGTTACGCAGAAAGTGAAGGTTGGAGAGTTGCGAAAGCAGGACCTCGGGCGCACATTTGGGGGACGCTATGGTGCCCACTACGCTCGCGTGAAGGCTGCCGAATTCGGGTTATGTCAACTCCGAGAAATCCTGAACGACATGCACATGATATCCGCTGTTACGTTGACCGTTGCTGTCATTCGTAATGGAACGAGAAAGGCGGACAATTACAGATAGAGGAAGACATTGATGAAAGTCCTTGAATTCACGCTCATTTTAACATCCGAACCCAATGAAGAGGAAGCTGATCAACTCTACAGTATTGTTGATGACGGCACACTCGCGACTATTGAAGGTATGCCACAGATCCATTTTCACCGAGAAGCTCTGTCATTGGAGGAAGCTATCGGATCAGCATTGACGGACGTTAGAAAAGCAGGCTTTAATGTAGTTCGCGTAGAAATAGAACCGGAAGTTGTAGGACAAGGAAAACAGATATTTCGGACAGAGCAACTGCCCGGTAATATTCTTTAGAGACTATTCAATCTCCCGAAAATCTGGAACTTCCACCGGCGCACCGCCGTTTGCAATAGATTCCTCTGAAACTAACCCCGGCACCGTGAAATCCAAAGTTGTATAAACATCAATCGGTGGTTGTGTATCGTTGAGGATACTATCAACAAAATCGCGCACTTTAAAATACTCCCCAAGGTCCCCAACATTCTGCGCCTCAGCAGGCGGATTTTTCCACCGTTCGGGCAGCAAGTCTTCAAATTGAGAGAGCGGTCTCCACTGCTCGCTTATTCCAAACTCACTCAACCAGAGTTTCGGTGCAGCACCCAACCCACGTGAACTCTCATAACACCCTTTCGTCCCTTGCAGACTAAAATACGAATTTGCAGGACGATTCGAGAGCATATCAATCCGAATTTTGATTAATCCACCGCTTTCGGTTTTACATAACATCATTACTGTGTCTTCCATCGCATGCTCAGGATCAGTATTAACGCCTGTGCCGAGACAGCAAACACTCACAACGCGTTCACCAAACCAATGCAGCACTGGACCGAGGCTATGTGTCGCATAGTTGCATCGATTGATCCCTACCTGCCAATAGTAGCGCCACGTCGGGTTGCCACTTGCATCGTGATGGAGCGACTTGATGTTATGGACATACTCTCCCTCCCCGAAATACACATCCCCAAACATGCCTGTCTCTACCATATTGCGGATTAACACATTGTGCTTAGAATAGCAGGTGTTTTCAGCCATTGTATACTTGGCAGATGACTTCCGAACTGCACGAACAAGGTCATAACATTCCTCTAACTTAACAGCAGCAGTCACTTCACTGATGACGTGTTTTCCCGCTTCCAATGCTTCTATTGACTGTGGTACGTGCAAATTCTCAGGTGTCGCAAGCACAACAAGGTCAACCGCGTCTAACATTTCTGTGTAATCTGTAAATTGATGTGGAACATTGAACCTTTCGGCAACGTTTTGAAGTGTAGCTTCATTGATGTCACATACTGCCGTGACATCGGTTTCTGCTATTGTGTTAAATGGTTGAAAATAAGAACTTCCTCGGTGCGCGCCAACAATCCCCACCTTTAGTTTATTCGCCATACATGTATCTCCTTTTAAAATATAAAATATCATAACACATCGTCAGCAATTTTTCAGCAAAGTTCTATTTATGGTGAAGTTAAAATATGTATTTACCAACTAGTGGTTAGTCCAGTCTAACTTTTCGGGTATAGATGTTTTAATCTGACACGCGCATCGTCCGTTGTAAATTGCCAGTCTACCTGCTTTTGCTCTGCATTTCTACGTTTTTGCCACGCTTGTGTCTCTCTACGGAGTGTCTCTATATCTGGGATTCGACGACACAAACATTGGCGTGTAAGGACGCTAAGTTCTATTTCCGCTATATTCAACCAACTTCCATGAATGGGGGTATGCACGATTTCTAAACGCTTCCGGAACCTATCTGCTTCTTCATCTCCAAACACTTTATTGAGTGACGCGAGTTTATGTGTATTCAGGTTATCACAAACTAAAATGACCTGTTTTGCGGATGGGTAGACCTCATCCAATAGTATTTTGACTTCTTCTGCCCAATCCACTGTCTTTCGGTGCGTCCGAACAGACACACGCCGCCATCCCGAGAGTGCCTCTGTAAATAGGAAGATATTTGCTGTGCCTTTGCGTTTATACTCGTTATCTACGCGCTTGACTTGTCCCGGTTTCGCAGGATACGGTTCACGAACATCATCCCTAAGTGTGACAGATTGTTCGTCCATGTTCACAACAGGAGTATCCGCAGCCAAAGGTTTCTGGTAAAGATCAAGCACTTCTTCCATTGACTTTACAAACTCAGCGTCTTTTTCAGGGGGTATCACCCACTGTTGCTGAAGGTGTGGTTTCAACGCGTTTTTTTTAGTGTCTGCCGCACCGTTTCTGGAGAAATGTTTTCCACAACTTCAAGTCTTACCAACTCTGACGCAAGCAGACGTAACGTCCATTTGGCAGCACCTTCGGGAGGGGTTCCACAACTCAGTGCTATCAACCTTGCTTCTCCGTCACCATCAAGTTTACGAGGTGTCGGTGGATGCTTCCGCTTCGCACGATATAAGGCACGAGAAAAGCCACCTTCCACAAAACGCTGACGCACTTTCGCAACTGTCCTATCAGTGCACTCATACGCCTCAGCTATTCTCGCGTCAGTCCAGCAGGGACCATTTATATCTGATTTCAGCAAAATATGAGCATGCCTTATCATATATGCCTCTTTTTTACCTGTGTTAATAATATCTGATAACTCCTGTCGTTCCGCATCGGTCAGTTGGACAACATATTTCTTATTCAAGGGTGTGTTCCTCCTTATGTATTGCTATACTATAAGAGAACACTTTTGTTTGTCAAGATGCCGAGAAATCTACAAAAACCAAAACAAACTTTTAGGATGGACTATCCACTAGTGCCTCGTCAAGTGATAATTGATGGGTTTGAAAGTAGTCGGGAATCGGAGTTCCCTCCTACCATAAACGTTCCAGAGGTAGGAGCGATCTCCGAATCGCGACGGACAATAATATGTTGACAAAGCACTAGCTGGTAAGTGCGCTTTGTAAGCGCGCCGATAGACGATGTGTCATTTTCCTCTCTTTTGTAGGAGAGCTTTGTAAGCTCGATTTTTATGTATGTAACCTGATTTCTTTAAAACTTCACTCAAAAAACCAAAACTGAATGCCTCTGTCTCGATCAAAGACTTTAGTTGATTTCTAAAACCGAACAGGGTATAATAATGAATCATTCCACGATATAAAAGAGGCAGGTTTAGCACTAAACAGCGGAAGTCTGTCAACACCACTCATGAGTAAAAAAACACTTGATCATCTGCTCATAGCACTTACAGTTTTATGCGATCTCTGTTTTATCGCCACCGCAATTGTCATTGCATATTGGCTGCGATTTGAATCAGGTTGGCTTGACGCGTTAGCATTACACAAAGGTGGCACACCACCTTTTGACGACTATTTGCGACTAATCCCTGTGACAGCGATTATCTGGTTATTGACGTTAAAAGGTTTCAAACTCTACCGTCCAGAGAGTAATGCTACGCTTTTGGCGTTTTGGACGCTTTGTAAAGCCTCAGTCATTGTACTCATCGCTACGTTAGCTGCACTCTTTTTCGTCTATCACCACGATGCATATTCACGTTGGGTAATGCTTCTTGCCACAGGTTTTAGTCTTATTTGTTTGTTCCTCGGGCGGTTTGTCTTTTACCGTTTTCGTCAGGCGGTTCATGCACAAGGGGTCGGTGTGAGTCGTGTAGCACTCGTAGGCTATGATGAACGCGGCGAAAAAATCATCAATACTCTGACTAATAAATCGAATAGCGGATACGAATTGATAGGCATAATTGATGCAAACACTGAGATGAACCGTGTTCTACATCTCGGCAATAGTGAAGACATTCTTGAACTCATGCAAGCGCATCGTCTTGACATGCTTTTTATCGCGTCTCCAACGGTAACGAATCACACTATCCTACAGATCCTCCGCGCTTGCGAAGGTGTCCCTGTTCAGATCAATGTGTTACCCGAACTCTCCGAATTTATTAGTGGTGGTACAACAGTCACATTTTTCGATGGTATACCGATATTTCAGATACGCGAGACACCGATGCAAGGGATCAGTGGTATCGTAAAGCGTATTATAGACATCGTTTTTAGTCTGTTTGCATTGATAGTATTAAGTCCCTTAATGTTAATAATCGCGGCAACGATCCGCTTGACATCACCCGGCAAAGCAATTTTCCGGCAAGAACGCGTCGGTAGAGCAGGGAAGCGGTTCAAAATCTATAAATTCCGCTCTATGTGTGCAGATGCAGAAGAAAACGTTGGACATGTATGGGCAAAAACCGAAGATCCGCGGCAAACAGCACTCGGAAAGTTTCTAAGACGTTGGAGTCTGGATGAATTACCCCAATTTTTCAATGTTCTCAAAGGTGATATGAGTCTTGTTGGTCCGCGCCCAGAGATGTCAGGACTAATTGATAGATTCCAAGAATCTATACCGCACTATCTTGCGCGGCAGCGCGTCAAATCCGGTATGACAGGCTGGGCACAAGTTAACGGCTTGCGCGGCAATACATCCCTTGAAGATCGGGTTAACTATGACCGCTACTATATTGAAAACTGGTCACTTACCTTGGATATAAAGATTATCTTGAAAACGCTATGGGCAATAAAAAAGGGGTAGTAATAATTTTGACTTATGCCTCAAAATATCGCCGCACAAACGGCCATGCCCCCGCTTTGTAATACCGATGTCCACCATCACCGATATAGAGTTCACACCTATCTGTAACACCCGCAACCTTGTAGATTTCTTTCAATCGTTCGTACGCAAACTTAACATGATCTATCGGAAAAATGGGATCATCCCGTCCCGAAATTGCACAAAATGGACGCGGTGCGATTAAACCTGCAACATCATACATCTCGCCTAACCGCATCACACCCGGAACATAGTTGCAATCACAATGCCGAATAGTTCCGATGCTTCCTTCAAATGTGCAATAATAGCAGCTGGGTACTGCCACAGCAATGCGCGTTTCACACGCTGCCGCGAAAAGAGACACGGTTCCACCACCAGAATTGCCCGTAATTGCTATCCGTTCAGCATCTACCGGAAGATTGTCGATTGCCCAATCAATAAGGCGCGACATATCCCACACCCGCTCACCGATTGGTGTTCTGCCAACAAGTATACTATGGACTAACTGATGTCGACATGAGTGTGTATTATTGTTCTGCTTATCTGCTTCAGTGCGTGTTTCACCGAACGCACGCGTTGTTGGTGCAATTACGATATAACCTTCCTCCACAGCTGCCTGTCGAGCAATGTCGCGTTCACCTTCTACCATCTCCTGCTCCTCTTTCTCAGAGTGAGCAATGCCAGCGTAGATGTGCGGATGATTATGCCCATGCGGAGCAAGGATAAGCGGAACCTTCCCTTCAATTGTTTTTGGACGAAGCAGGTAAAACGGAAGCGGGACTGTCGGTTCAACCCACAAATACCAACTTTCCCGAATATGGTTGTCCATATCCAAGACTTCTAACTGTTCCGCTTTCGGGACATAGCCAGCAAGGTCAGATTCCATATTATCTAAACCGAGCGCTTCCCGCAATTCCGGACGAAAATTGGCTTGCCATGCTACCAATCCTTCTCGTGTCGTTTCATGAAATTCATATTTCCGTGGTACAGTGGCATATAGGTTTTCAAAATGTTTTTCAGCGTTATACATTACGGTTTCTCCTCTACAAATATGGTTTACTTGACAAAATTCTCTGTGGTGCTATAATACCATAACAATAATAGACAACACATTGACACCTGTCAACCGAATTCTTAAAATTGATATGAAAGGATTTTCATGAAAGTATTGATAACTGGCGCAAGCGGTAGACTCGGTGCGTATGTCATCCGAGAATTGGCAGAACGCAACTCACTTGTCCTAATGTCCCGGAGACAACCTCCGGATGAATTTGCTAAACTACCATTTGTTCAAGGCGACTTGAACAATTTTAAAGACTGTCAACGTGCTGTGGATGGCGTAGATGCAATCCAACACCTCGGCGCGCAGCCTGGTCCCGTCGATCATCCAGATATGCGGGCGGGTGCTGCAGAGAAAGGCATCCCATTTGACGCAACATTCAAAACGAATATGCTCGGAACTTACTACCTCATGCAAGCCGCAATTGAAGCAGACGTGAAAACTGTGGTGATGTCTGGCAGTAATTGCGCATTAGGGCACGGGTTCCGCATCAGTAAAACGCACATGCCGATAGATTACCTGCCTTTAGACGAAGAACATCCCTGCTATCCAGAAGATTCCTATAGTTTCTCTAAACGTTGTGGTGAAGACCTACTGGCAAGTTATACCCGTGCCTACGGTATCCGAACTTATGTCACCCGTCCTGCAGGTATCACGCCAGAGGAACGCAGAAAGCAGATGGCAGAAAATGCAAAACCGACAAATGGTTGGACTCCGTGGCTCTGGTGTTGGGTAGGAAGTGAAGACGTTGCGAGTGCACATCGTTTGATCATGGAAAAAGCAGACACACTGCCGCCACACGATGTCTATTTTCTCAATGCAGATGACACTTCTGCTTTAGAACCATCCTTGGAATTAGTTGAACGTTTTAAACCAGAATTTCTTCCGAAAGTAAAAATGCTAAAAGAACATCAATCACTTATCAATTGCGACAAACTCAAAAATGCTGTCGGGTGGCAACACGAAACATCGTGGAGGAAATATCATGGCAACTAATGACAGAGTGCGTATCGGAGTTGTCGGTGTAGGGAGCATCTCCGTGCGCGGCATTCTTCCACATCTCACACAGGAAGATGTTCAAGATAGATTACAGGTAACCGCTGTCTGCGACCCTGTTCCCGGCAGAGCACAAGCCGCATCCGAAAAATTCAATGTGCCGCACGCTTACGAAACTTTTGAAGAATTATTGGCAGATGGACATGTTGATGCTGTCAGCATCGCATCACCCATAGGTCTCCATTACGAGCAGGGAAAACTCGCCATTGAACACGGTCTCCACGCACATTTCAACAAAACGATGACAACTACCGTCGATGAGGCAGATGACTTGATTGAATCTGCAAAGCGTAAGGGAGTCAAATTAGTCGCTTCCCCAGGGCAGATGCTGCGTCCGATACACCAAGAGATTCGCAGACTTATCAATGATGGCGCAATCGGAACACCGACGTGGGCAGCTACCGGTTCCTCTTTCGGCAGATACCATGAAAGTGAATCTGTCCGTCAAGGTGACGATGTCCTATCCAATATCAATCCTGCGTGGTACTTCCGTAAACCGGGCGGTGGTCCGCTTTACGACATGACCGTTTACGGTTTACACACGATGACCGGTATCCTTGGTCCTGTAAAACGAGTGACTGCTTTTTCTGGTGTGCGCGTAAAGGAACGCGAATTCCGAGGCGAGATGCTTCCGTGCGACATGGATGATAACACCTTTATTCTGCTTGACTTCGGCGATGCCTTCTTCGGTTTTATTTATGGTGCAGCGGCGGGACACGCAATTAAAGGGGGTTTAGCAATCAACGGAACAGCAGGCGTAATTGAGGGCAGCACCATTAATGGTAAACCGATTGATGCACCGAAAAGAGAACTACCGCACGTCGTGGGACCACATCGCAGCATACAGGAAGCACACGTTTTTGAAGACATCATGCAACTTGTTGACTGGGTACGTGAGGATAAACCTTCCATCGTTACCGCGGAACACGCACGGCATGTCATAGAGATTTTTGATGCAGGTTATCGGTCAGCGGAAATAGGGCAGGCACAAATTTTACGTACTACATTTTAATTTACAAGTGTAGGAAGAGAATAGTTTTATTTCTAAGTGCACTACTTAACCTTGCAGAATACGCGTGTGGTATTCTGCATGATCCACAAAATTATAGAGTATCCTTGAGTATATAGGCACTGCATTCACAGGAGAAATTTACTCATGAAATTTGATGAACAGACGACCATGACAGTTGACAATCTCATTACATGTGATGCTGAGATTATGAGTGGTACTCCGGTGTTTAAAAATACCCGTGTTCCCATAAAAAATCTGATTGACTATTTAGAAAGTGGAGAAACGCTTGATGAATTTTTGGAAGATTTTCCGTCTGTCAACCGTGATCAAGCAGTCAAGGTCTTGGAACTTGCCAAAGAAATGCTCCTAACACATGCCTATGCAAATTCTCATTGATGAATGTTTGCCTAAGAAACTTAAGCAGGAATTAGTTGGACATTCCGTTTTCACAGTGCAAGAAAAAGGCTGGTCTGGCATGAAAAACGGTGAATTACTGAGTAGAGCAGAGAATGAGTTTGATGTTTGGTTAACAGCCGACCAAAACATTGAATCACAACAAAATCTTAATCGTTTTGATATTGCCGTTGTCGTTCTTGTAGCACCACAGAACAAGTTAGAAGTGTTGCTTCCTTTGATGTCTCAACTGCACAACACACTAAAAAACATTCAACCAAAACAACTTCTTTACATTGAACCTTAAGTGCCTTAAGGAACTACAATTTATGCCAGAAGCTTTATGTATCGGTGAACTTCTCATCGATTTTGTTTCCACAACCCCTGATGTAACTCTCGCCAATGCACCAGGATTTGTTAAGGCACCTGGCGGTGCACCCGCTAACGTTGCCGTTGGATTAGCCAAACTTGGTATGGATGCGGGGTTTATCGGCAAAGTCGGCGCAGATCCGTTCGGCAATTTTCTAACTGAAACGCTTCAACAGAACGACGTTGACACCACGTATCTCATCGCGGGAGAGACATCACGTACCACTTTAGCTTTCGTTGCCACACGTTCCGATGGCATGAAAGATATTACTTTTTACCGACATCCTGGTGCTGACATCCAACTTTCACCTGACGAAATTGATGCGGACTACATTCAATCTGCAAAACTGTTTCATTACGGTTCTGTTAGCCTTAGCCATTCACCGACCCGCGAAGCAACCCTCAAAGCAATTCAATGTGCCAAATCCGCGGGCGCGTTCATCTCCTATGACCCGAATTTGCGGTTGATGCTATGGGACAACGCTGACGATGCAAAGCATTGGATATGGGAAGTGATGCCTTATGCGGATGTCGTCAAAATTTCAGAAGAGGAGTGGGAATTTGTTACAGGGAATATCAAATTGGCAAGTGGGATTGAACGTATTCTTGGACTCGGCGTGAAGTTGCTTGTTGTCACGTTAGGCGAGCGTGGGTGTTACTACACAAATGGTGCTATTGAAGGTTCTATTGACGGTTTCGCTGTTGAGGTAGTGGATACGCTTGGTGCAGGCGATGCGTTTGTCGCTGCTATGCTCACCCAACTGATGGAGCATGATGACCTGACATCACTTGAAAAAGATCAGCTTGATAGCATCATGCGATATGCCAATGCTGCTGGCGCATTGGCAACACAGAAAGTTGGTGTAATTCCGGCTTTGCCGAACCATTCGGATATTGAACAGTTTCTATTGAGATAGTTATAAAACGACTTGTGCCACTTAACAATATCTTCGCCAATTATCTAAGTTTGCGTTGAATGGATATGTCCTGAATACAACCCATTGATCCGTGATGTTCAAGGATTTAATGAATAAAAATAGTTTCAGGTTTTGGCAGAAGCATTTTTAATCATGTAAATACTTCAACCTACATCAGACTGTCTTGAGGTGTAAAGACGCTAAACTTAGTGTATTCTAAACAGGATGCGGGTATAAGTAGTCCTCTGCTCTGCCTGCACATTGAAAACCCCATTGAATAGTTTTTTGAAGTTGATTGGCTTATGAAGAACTGTCCATTTTTGGCGAAGGTATTGACTTAACTAATTGTTTTTTTATTTTCACAGATATTAGGTATTGTCATATAAACATATCGTCCCTACGGGACTAAAGAGGGCGTTATTGCCGTACTTCTATAAACATATCATCCCTACGGGACTGAAGAGCATATCAACCAATAGGAAACACGGACAAAACGTTCTGCTTATGTGAAATTATATTTTACAAAAAGTTATTTAGCACAACTCGTTTATAAAAGAATATTGATGAGTACATGCAGATAACATTTGTTTATCAAAAAAAGTTTGATTTTTCTTTTAAGATTTGTGATACTTAACCACTGTTATTAGATTGCTGGGATACTTTCATCTTCAGCAATCACTTTTTGACACAACAATTCATGGACTGTCCTTGCATTGATATTGGTTTTTGAGTTGCTGCTTATCAGGTGGCAACCATCCAATGTTTCTCAAAAAAGGAGTTAATGTAATGAAACGATTGAGCCTAATTAGTATTACGTTATTGGTTTCCTTATTCGCCGTTTTGAATATAGTGGAAGCCTCTACCCTAAACATCACAGTGACAGATGCCCAAACCAGCAATAAACTAAACAATGTATCCATTACCGTTGCACCTGAAGCAGGTAATGCTGCTAAAGGTGTTAGCGATGCAAACGGCACACTTGCATTAACTAATTTAGCTGCGGGTGTCTACACAATTACCGCATCTGCACCTGGGTACGCTGAAAAGATCATTACAAATGTCGAGCTTGCTTCAGATGAAACAAAATCGGTAGAGATTTCACTTTCGTCGGAAGTCATAGAACTTGCTAAGGTTTCGGTAACGGCATCACGCCGTAAGGAAAAAGTCCTTGAAGCACCTGCTTCAGTTGCTTTGCTTGATGATTCTGAAATCAAAGACCGAGTCTCGCTGAGTGTTACAGAACACTTAAAATCGTTGGGTGCAGTGGATGTTGTGACTTCTGGAATTGGCACCTCGTATGTTGTCGTGCGCGGTTTCAATAACGTGTTTTCAGGAAATCTTTTGTCGCTTGTTGACAATCGGATTGCAAGTGTTCCTTCACTCCGTGTCAATGCTTACACACTTATTCCTACTATAAGCGAAGATATTGAGCAGATTGAGGTGGTATCAGGTCCTGGCGCAGCGTTGTACGGGCCAAATAGTGCTAACGGTGTAATGCACATTCTCACCCGCTCTCCGTTCACTTCCCAAGGCACAACGGTTAGTGTTGGCGGTGGTGAAAGACGTATACTCACAGGTTCACTTCGGCATGCAGGCGTTATTAATGACACGATTGGGTATAAATTGACAGCGAATTATACCCGCGGAGATGACTGGGAAGAGGGACGTGCGAAAGAGGATGTTGAAGGTAAACTACCGCCCTTATTTGATACTGCATACGCAAGAGGTGAATTTCGCGTCGATTATAGTCCAAGTGACGATGCATCTGTAATCCTTGCAAGCGGTTTAACACAGGCATCTGGTATTGAGTTAACAGGTATCGGTGCCGGACAAGCCAAAAACTGGACTTACGGTTACGCGCAAGCGCGTTTCATTTACAAAGACCTCTTTGCCCAAGCATTTTGGAATCGGAGCGATGCTGGGGATACGTATGTTCTGCGGACAGGTTTGCCAACTGTAGACAATTCCAATTTATATGTAGGTCAGATTCAGCACAGTTACGGTATCGGAGATGTACAGCGTTTTACCTATGGAGTAGATGTTTTGCTCACCCGTCCCGATACTGAAGGCACAATTAATGGTGCGAATGAAGATAGTGACAATATCAACGAAATAGGGGCTTATTTGCAATCGGAAACCAATATCTTGCCGCAGCTAAAGTTGCTTGCAGCGGGTAGAGCGGATCAACATAACCATCTCAACGATATTGTGCTTTCACCCAGGGTCGCACTTGCGTTTCAACCGAATGATGACCATAACCTAAGATTAACGTATAACCGCGCTTTCAATACACCGGGAACCCCAAACCTATTTCTTGATATTCTTTCTTCGCCGGATGCATTTAAGTTAGGTGCGAACTTTGAACCTGCATTAGGCTTCAGCCCAAATATTGACGTCCGGGCACAAGGCGTTCCCTCAGACACAGGATTTACCTTTAAAAGAAGTGAGGATGGTCTCCCGCTGTTCCGTTCTCCGTTCTCACCGTTGGGAAAACTTGAAGATGGCGCTTACATCCCTCTCAACGATCCGCTTTTTACCAATGTCATGTGGAACGTCGGACGAGGTGCAGTCTTAAGTAATTTTGAAAAAGGGTTGCAGGAAAAATTCACTCCTCAAGCATTACCGACAATCGTTGCGCAGCAGCCGCCAGAGGCGATCCAAGCAATAGTGTCAGGACTTCCCCCAGAAGTAGCGCAATTGCTACCACCGACATTCCAGCAGCCCGGAGCAATTGCTGCAGTCCCCCCGGAACAGCTTCAACAGTTGGTTTCACAGTTATTTGAAACACTACCACCATCAGTAGTAGAAGGACTCGCAGCGTCTATGGTAACAGACCTCTCTACAAGTTTTGCTAACATTCTCCCAGAGCAAGTCGTAGGATTAAAAAACGTCTTACGCTCACTTGATCCAGCGACATCAAGTTTTATTGATGTTGAGGATGTAAATGATGTTGCCTCGCTAAAGCCAACTATCACGCAAACTTATGAGGTTGGATACAAAGGTATTCTTCTGAATAGATTGGCTTTTTCTGCTGATGTGTATCACTCCAGAATTAACAATTTCATTGCACCGTTGTTCGTGGAAACTCCCAATGTGTTTCTTGACGAAACATCATTAAGGACAACTTTTGGCAAGCAGCTCACAGAGGTATTAGCTGATCCGCAAAATGCTGCCCTTAACCAGGCGCTTCTTGAATTAGATAAACCTAATGAGGAAAACCCTGAGCAAGGGGGAAACGGAGACGGCACACCTGTTGATGAGTTGATAAAAACGTTCGCTTCTATTCCATTTGGCACGGTAACACCCGAACAAGCGGCAGATCCAAACGCTGTCATGCTGACCTATCGTAACTACGGGGACATATCGCTCAACGGATTAGATATGAATTTCACCTTTTTCCTCAGTCCGAGTTGGAGTTTAGGCGCAAATTATTCGTTCGTTAGCGAAGACCTCTTCGAAAATGTTGATGGAATCGGTGATATTGCGCTGAACGCGCCTAAAAATAAGTTCGGTGGTAATATTCAATACACTAACAGTGATATCGGATTAGGTGTAGGGCTGCGAGCACGGTTTGTTCAGGGATTTCCTGTTCGATCAGGGGTTTATGTTGGTGAGGTTGAATCGTATTATACACTTGATCTAAATGCTGGCTATGCCATTCCGCTTGGTCCTAAACCACGTCTATCAATAACTGTTCAGAATCTGCTGGATCGTAAACACCAGCAGTTTGTTGGAACACCAGAAATTGGACGATTAGCAATGGCGCGCTTGACACAAACTTTCTAAAGTTTCTTTCACAATATATAGTAGATTTTACAATTAACTGGACATTTTGATTGGTGAATCAACGCCAAATGCGCGTTTGGCATTTGGCCAAATCAACGCTGAATGCACTTTTGGCATTCAGCGGGAGGGAACTCCGATTCCCGACTATCAGTGAGTTTCGTCGCGATTCGGAGATCGCTCCTACAAGAAATGTGTATAATTATTTCCATATTTCACCATAAAAGCGCGATGAATGGGTGATTTATAAACCGCTATTCATCGCGCTTTTATTTTGTAGGAGAGCTTTGTAAGCCCGATTTGCTTTCTTGTGGAGGGACTTTGTAACCTGATTTTCCCACTACCGAATTCAGAAAACAGAACACTTCTGGGATTGCCGATTACCACTTGATATTCACAAATCTATATGGTATCCTTAAGAACAGACTCCAAAGCACATAATGACATCAGTTTTATTTTCAAGTGTTAATGAGGATTAACAAATGAAACATACGACAAGGATTGACCTCACAAATTTAAAAGATCTGAATTTGGCAGAAGCAGGTGTTATTGATCCTGAAGAGGTTCGGCGGATAACTGTTGAAAACGCAATCGTTGATACTGGTGCTTCGCGATTGTCTTTGCCCAAATCTCTCGTTGAACAACTCGGTTTGACACCTGTCGGCAGTAGGAAAGCACAAACCACAAACGGTATTGTGGACAGGTTGATTTATTCGCCGGTACAATTTACAGTCTTGGAACGAAGCGGAATAATTGAGATCACAGATATACCAGAAAATGTGCCTGTCCTTGTGGGACACATGATTTTGGAAATGCTTGACCTTTGTCTTGACATCAAAAAAGGGTTAATCTATAACCCTGACCATGACGACGAATGGATTGAAGATCAACTCTGATAATCGTAGTGAGGTAATCGGAGGATATTGATGTTCGGTTCTACTGAATGTGTCTAAATGTTTATCGTACTGTGTGTAAACGCTCTTACCTTCGCCGCGCTTTAACAGCATACATCGGCCACGAAAAATAGAAATCATCATCTGCGGGTTCAACTGTATAATGCTTTTTTGCGTCATCAGGCGAAAGTTGCGCGAATGCCTCACGGATTTCCTTCACCACTTCTGGCGGATTTTTCTGTGGACGCACCCACCACAAAAACGACATAAGCGCATTTCGCGTGTGTGCTGTCTTCTCAATTTCAAACCCGACATCCACAATCATCGCATCCCACTGAGACGGTGGATACCCATACACGTGGGAATCGTCGCGTAATTTTTCCACGCGGTTTTGCCATGCTATTAATTTTTCCGATTCAGGGGAAACGGAATCTACAAGGCAGAAAATTCCATCTGTTCGTAAAACACGATGGACTTCACGCAAAAATCTGGGGACATCTTGAAAGTGATGCGGTGCAAGTCGGCAGGTTACTAAATCTAACGAAGCAGTAGTAAAAGGTAAAGACTCCGCGGCAGCAACAGAAAATGTGACATTCTTTATTGCTTGTTCCTGTGCCAACTCGGATGCTTTTGCAACCATCTCAGGTGTGAGATCTGTGGCGACTACATGCGCTACCTTAGGTGCAAGCGCGAACGCTGTAAATCCTGTGCCAGTCGCAATATCCAGCGTTTTTTCTGTCCCTTTCGGAGCCGCAAAGTCAAGGATAACCTGAAGGGTATCCCCTTTTGCATGTACGCTGCTTTGCGCATAATAGTCGGCATGTTGGCTAAACTGTTCGCGAACGGAGGTGTGGATGGATTTCATTTTATTTTGTGGTAAATAGGAAGGATGTCAATTAAAGAGGATAACGCCGCGCGCGTTTTCACCGGCTTCCATATCAGCAAACGCTTCATTAATCTGCTCAAGGCAATAGTGGCGAGTAATAAGTTCATCTAACTTCAACTTGCCCTCCGTATAGAGATTGAGAAGTTTCGGCATATCTATCCGCGGTTGACACGAACCGTAGAACGAACCGATGATCTGTCTTTCAGTTGCGACGAAGTGTTGCGCTGGAATGCTGAATTCCTTTTGATGGTGTGCCATGCCAACAATAACAGCAGTGCCGGCGGCGCGTACCATTTTATACGCCTGCACAATAGTCTCTGGATTTCCAATGACCTCAAAGGCGTAATCTACACCGCGGCCATCTGTCAACTCACGAACCGCTTCAACCGGATCAATCTCAGCAGCATTGACGACATCTGTCGCACCAAAACTTTTCGCAAAGTTGAGTTTCTTCTCAGCAATATCAACAGCAATAATCTTTTCTGCTTGTGCAAGCACAGCACCTTGAATAGCGTTTAAACCGACTCCTCCTGTGCCGATTACTGCTACGGAACTACCGGGTTCCACCTTTGCAGTATTCAAGACAGCACCAACGCCTGTTGTTACACCACAGCCTACAAGCGCGGCTTTCTCTAACGCATAATCAGGATCTATCTTGACGAGGTTTTGTTGCGGCACGACCATAAATTCCGACATTGTCGCAATTCGCGCCATCTGAAGAATTCCCTCACCTGATTTGTTATATAAGCGATAGGTGCCATCTAATTGAAACCCGCGTGGCACATTGTAACTTTCACAAAGACAGACTTTTTCCATCTGACACATGTGGCAATCACCGCAATAACTCACGAAAGAAAGGATTACATGATCCCCCACACGAAAATCTGTTACATCGCTGCCAACATGTTCAATAACACCTGCTCCCTCATGTCCAAGAACAACAGCCGCATCGTAGTAGATAGCACCTGTAACAACCGATAAGTCAGAGTGACAGACACCGCTTGCAGCAGTGCGTACAAGGACCTCATTCGCTTTCGGCTCTTCTAACTCCAGTTCCTCAACTACGACTGGTTGATTATGTTCATACATGACAGCAGCGCGTGTTTTCATTTTGTCCTCTACGACTTGGTGATTCTACAGTATAGATTCTAAATAACTCCTCGCTTTACGCATCGATTCAATCGGATCTGATTGACCTTCATAAACAACAGATAGACAACCGTTATACCCAACACCTCGCAAAATGTCCAAAACGCGCGGGTAGTCCAGCCATTCCTCTACACCGCTATCAATCTCATAAAACTTGGTACGAACATAAACAGCATGTGGTGCTGTTTGTTCAATGCTTGCATAGCAATCATAGTCTGGATGTGGCGAACCGCGATGCCCACTTGCCCCGGGGGAACCAGCGTATTGCCCTGTATCCAAGATATGTGTGAAATAGGGATGGTTAGTTCCATTTAACGCACGTAAAATAGCATTTCCATCGCGCGTAACATTATTATGGTTGTGATTTTGCAGACCAATGAGAATTCCCGAATCGTATCCGTATTCTGCTACCTCTTTAAAGCCTTCAATCATGGGAGGCCACAATGTCTCTTCATCATCACAATCTGCAGGTACATAAGCTGCGAATACTCGCACGATGGGACAACTCATAAAAGCTGCAACGTCAATCCATTTCTTAATAAGTGCAATTTGTTCGGGATGTTCGGCAACAGGTTTACCAAAGTTATTGCTGACGCCGATGTAACCTAATGGCAAACCTTTTCGCGTGAGGTTCATCTTCAGGTCCCGTAGATAAGTGGCATCAGTAGATTCAAAAGCACTGGAATGGAGTTCAATTACATCAAAGCCGAGATCGTATACAATTTGGGCAAAATCAGTTGCTGTGGTGCCTTTGACATTCAAAGACATCGTGCCAATTTTCATCATGAAACGGTTCTCCTTTCAGAATTCGGTTCTATTTAATCGAGGGGTAATTTCTGAGTTGATATCATCCGTTTCATCACTGACCTCTTTAAGCAATGCTTGTGTTTGCCGATTTGAAGTTTTAAAATACGTTGTTAAAGTTTGTTGTAACTTGTCAAGTTGATGACGGCCTTCTTCAAGGGAGTTGATTCGGTTGTTTAAAATTTCTAATTGGTTGAGACGATCAAGAATTTCCTGGAGCAAATTTTCTTGTTCTCGGTAGCGTTGGCGCTCTTCTTCCAATAATTGGATTCTTTCAGCCATCAAGGCGAGATTTTCCTTTGTCTCTTTCAATTCAGACTGAAGCGCGCGGGTAAAAGCAATTAATTTCTCAAGGGTATTCGTTGTTTTATAAACCGGTATATCTGGATCTGTGCGGGGAAAGTCATTCGGGATTATAGGGTCTTCGTCTTGTTTAGGAATATCTTGTGCCTCCTCTTCAGGGACATCTATATCAATGTTTTCGTTGACATCAGGTGCAGGAACTGGCGGATCGGCAACTGTAATCTGGAAGATGCCTAACAATTTAATATTATATGAAACTGGACTATAGTTTTCTCGACGCTCAGAATAAGTAATTTGGACGCGAAGCTCTTCATCAACCCTTAGCAAATTTAGGCGGGTGTGGATATTGCGGATTGCAACTTCATTGTATCCAAATGCTTGATTCGATTTTGGGTTTAGCTGCCGAAGGTATCGGTAAAGTTCCATCACATCGGAACTTTCTCGCGAGATACCCTCATTTGTCAAAACCCCAATTATATCCTTATCCTCGGAATCTGATGATGTTTGCAAACTCGGTATGACGATATCCAGAGGCACTTCGCCTTGAATTGCTTTCATCCCAAGGGTCCAACTGTTCTCTGAAAGCCTACCACTGAATACTATGAAGTCGTAACTGATTGTCATTTTTCAACCTTTGGAATCATATAAACAAGATTGTCAACACCTTATATGTTCACGCTCTGTGCCAATTTATAATTCAAACACAGGTTCCATCTGCGCCCACCATTCACCTGCTTGCGCCTCTTTGACCGGTTCCTGAAAAGTTCGCATTAATTCATCCCATTCTCTACACCTCGGATGTACTTCAAGATAGCGCGGGAAATCCCGTTCTATATCAAAAGTATCCAAGGTCTCCATCGCCATAAATAATTGCCGACCTAACAGGTAAATATTCATTTTTGTAATACCAACCGCTTTCAGGCCTGCCAATGTCTCTGGCCAAGCATCTCTGTGATATGCTTTATACTGTTCAATAATTGTCGGATCGTTTTTTAGGTTCAAGGTTAAACCGAAGTGTTTCATTTTAATCCTTCTAACGCCTTTTCGATTATTTCACTATGGTCAAATGCAAGCCGTGGCAAATCTAATGTTGAAAACCATGCAACTTCAGCAGCATCGGAACCTGCTACAGCTTTTTGTTGTTCCGAATTTATGATTCCAACGTAAGCGATAGTGATAACACGCCCGCGTGGATCACGGTCAGGATTTCCAAAAGTCCCTACTTGTGTCAGTTCAACGTCTGATATGTTTGTTTCTTCGTTTAACTCGCGTAGTGCGCTTTCCTCAAGTGTTTCGTCCATTTCCAAAAAACCACCCGGCAGTGCCCACAAGCCTTCAAAAGGAGGATTCTTACGCCGAATTAACAAGACTTTCGGATGCGAAAAAGCATCCATCAATAACACAATATCAACAGTTACTAAGGGGCGCGGATAATCGTAGCAATACACTTAAATGTATAATACCAGATTTCAATACATTTTGTCAATAATTTTTAAATTAGAGTTATAGAGGTTAATTTTTGGGTCAACTTCTATCAAATAGTGTAAGTTTCTACTTAAAAAGTTGAGACTGTTCTACCATGATTTCTGATGGGCGATTCAAGGATTACGTCTACACACATTCCCCCGCTGGGGCTTGGAAATGGATGCTACGGTCGTTTTATACACCTTTTTCCCCGCTGGGGCTACTATAAAGCGATGAAAACAGATAGCATGAATGTAAGAGGTGCAATGAATTGTGCTTGGTAAATGTGCGTATGACATTCACATTAAACGCTTTTGCTGTTAAATCGGGCTTACAAGGTTTCCCTCCCACAAGAAAGAAAGTGGTTCAAAATGGTTAATGACAAAACTATACACATCCAATTCTAAAATCCAATTGACTTTCACCACGGTTTTTGTTAAAATGTTCTCAAATTTTGTAAGGAAGAAAAGATGCCAACACAAGAAGAACTTTACGATGTTGCACTCACGCATTTCGCCGAAAATGACTTGGAAGCAGCAGTAAACGCTTTTAAGCAACTCATTGAAGCATATCCAGACTATATTGAAGGCTATCTCGGATTGGGACATGCGTATGAACGGCTTGGTCAATACGATGAAGCCATTGATGCAGTCCAAAAAGCGATAGAAATCAATCCAGATGATCCACTTGTTTACACCAGTCTATCTATGTGTTACCAGCGAAAAGGAATGATCCAGGAAGCGGAGGATGCGATGGCGAAATCACAACAAATTCAGATGGAAACGTCCGGTTCAACCACATAGGAGATTTTGACTATGGCAGATGTTACCTTACTTGATCCCACCTCGCAAAGTGATGCAGGTGAGAAATTTTTGGCTCCACGACTTGATACCTTTGATAGAAAAGTGATGGGATTGTTAGACATTACCAAAAATGGTAGTGATATTTTTCTTGATCGCGTTGAACAATTAATGCGCGAACGTTTTGATGTTGCTGAAGTCATCCGTGTCAAAAAACCGACATTCGCGCGTCCTGCACCAATTGAGTTGCTTGTCGATCTTGCTGAGCGCGCTGATTTTGTGATTGAAGGACTTGCAGACTGAGGCTCTTGTATATCGTGCAGTATGCACGATGGGAGTGTATTAGAGGAACGCGGCGTGCCGAGTGTTGCAATATGCACGGAAGTCTTTTTCGCCGCAGGAAAAGTTCAGGCACGTGTGCTTGGACATAATGACTTAGAACCGCTCACTGTTGCGCATCCTATTCAGAGTCTTACACCGAATCAGATTCAAGGACGTGCTGAAGGCGTTGTTGAGAAAATTGTTGAGCGGTTAACGAAGTAGAATTTTAAATTATTAGTGAAACGTGAGTTCGAAAAATGGCGTAGGTTGGATAGAACAACGTGAAACCCATAAGGTCAATTTAAGGAAATGAATCTGTCTTTCGTGAATTTTGTATAGCCTCGTAGAGGCGGTATGTTTATAACATTTTATATATGTCGCTCCTACGGAGCTCAAGGCGGTATCAATATGTGTTACTATAAACATATCGTTCCTACGGAACTCAAGATGTTAATCGGGCTTGAAAAGCCCTCCTACAAAAATAATCTCCACTAAATTGATACCTATAGGTTTCGCTGCGCTCTACCCAATCTACACTCGATTCCTGTGTCAATAGTTGCTGTCCACTCTTGTCCTGCGATAGAGGATGGTTATTGGCACACCCGCATCCGATACAGTTCCGTGGATCATCTACGCCCGCCTTTGCTCAAGTAAGATGTATAACCAACTCGTTCAAAGAAAAGAGGAGAGGTTAAACCTTCAGCAAGGCGTTGCTGAACTATTTCAAGGGCGGAATCACCGAACCAAACCTGTTCACTTTCCGGATCAATGCCTGCTGTCTGTCCAATGCGCTCGGTAATATCGTGCTGTTTCTGATATTCTGTCCAGATGTGCTTGGCTCTGCAAGAATCTGCTTCCGTCCAATTTGAGTGTTCCATCTTGATTTCTCCGTGAAATTCAAGTTTATAATAGACATTATAATGATTAAATCGGAGGTGTTTTATAACACCAAGGTCTGAAGTTCAATCTATAGTTGTGTAATCCACAACAAGTTTCCATGACTAAGTCGCTGAACCCTTTCTTCCAGTTGCGCAACTTGTCTTTTACAATGCGGTATCTTTTAACACCACTAATCGCATGTTCAATCTGTATGCGTATGGACGAAATGAGACGATTTCTTTCTTTTTCCTCGGTGGTAAGTTCACCACCTTTCGGTTTCTTTTTCGGTTGAATGATGTTTATGCCAGGGCGTGTAAACCCTTGAAAACCGGAATCTTGATATAAGTTGCTACCACTCGGCACAGTATATCCTACAGTATCTGCGATCTGTTTATCGTGTATTCTCCCTTCAAAGGAAGGTGTCAATAACACGACTTTGCAAGCAGCATTGATAATAAGGTTATTCTTGAGCGTATGTTGTTTCTTTTTGCCACTATAATGAGCCTTTTGAACTTGTGGGTCTTTGGGACGCCGGATTGGTCGCTCGGTGCCATCATGAAAAAAAATGGTTGGAAGTCTGATTGTCAACCGAGGTATCCAAAGCCACATCAAAAGTTGCGGGGATTGTCGTCCGAGATGGCAACTCTCCAAGTTCGGCTAAAGCACTATCTAATATCGGCAAAAGACGATGGATCCATTTGTTGGCTACAGGTTGACACATACCGAAGAGTTCACCTTGCACATCTTGTGTTGTCGCTTTGCGGAGGTAAACTAAAATAAACAACAACTTATCTTCAAAACTGGGTAAACAACTCGTTTTGTAGGTGGAATATCGCCGTTTTTCACGGGGTTTTCCATCAAGTGTCTTTGTTGCATAATACGCTAAAAAATGTTTGGTAAAGTAGGGAAGAAGAGATGAAAACTCTTCAAGTGTATATCCTATAAGAGACTCAAACCTTGTGGGTTTATCCTTAAGATATTGGTAATTCATCAGTCGCACTCCAAAATAGGTTTTCTTACAAATATACTACAAACTAATAAAACTCACAACAATTAAAACGTTATAATGTCTAATAGGATACTATGAACATTGGATCAACGTCAATCCGTTTCATATTTTTGGGTGTGTAAAGTTTTGGTTATAAGTTCATGCTGCCTGTTTGAGTTCATTCCAATATCTGTCCCACGCCCCATTTTTTATCAAACATCGTGCGGGAAGCACTGGATTGATACCTTTCTTCTGCCACCTCATAGCAGCTTGTTTACACCTTTGTCCGACAACATGTTTGCAGGCACTCTCAATCACGCCACTCCCGATTTGATACCCTTTTTCCCGAAACATTATATATTGCATGCGTTCAGCGTGCTTTTCGAAATAGCCTGCTTCCCTGTCTAAGATATTCACAACATCTGGATTTTCCATACCTAAACCCCGAATGCGTAAAACGACTTCTGCCGTGTCTCCCTCATAAAGAAAAAAGTCTGTTGCCTCTACCCACTTTTCAATCGTTGTTGCCTGATGTTCCCCAAATGCCTGTTTTGCCACTTCATATAAATGGGATTTCGCATGCATGTAATCCACAATCTCAATGGCATTCGGAAAGTATTCATCCGCTAAGTTCCATATCCACGCCGCACCATCCCCAATAAACACAACATCCTGGGTATCTATATCGTCTCGGTAAATGCCACTTTGCGTTGCTAACGTAAATAACTTTTCCCCAAACTGTGCCGCATTCTCACGCCCCGCAACATAACGAATACTTTCTGTTCTGGCACTCGGTGTCGCCCCCGAACCCAGTTGTGGATAATCTCTATAAACACAACCGACTTTCACTTCTTTCCACCCATCCGGCGAGTTCGTGTAGCACCCATCACACCCCACATACCAACGCTGATTTGCCACAAGTTGTTGCGGTTCTACTTGTTCCGATGCGTGCAGTTCTGATAACCACTCACGCACTTTTTGGTGCAATGTCGTGTGGCTCACTTTTATCCCTTGAAAAGACAACTCTTTCGCTGCTGCTCTATAGTCAAAAGGTGCTGCCAGATAACACATCCGCTCTGCGACACGATGTGTCCATTTACCTTTCAACTTTTGACACGCATCCCAAGGTCTATGATAATGACCCGACGCACATTCATACACCCAACGCTGCACACGGATCTTGCCACAAAGTGTTGTGATATTCACGCCGCGTTTCTGTATCGGACGACACGCTTGTTCACATTGTGGACATTCAACAGGTGCTGCAGATTGCCGAGATGCTGCTTCTGAGACACACACTTCCAACAACTTTTGACTACTTCTAAGCATGAGGTCTCGCACACAAGGCTCAGCTGCTTCTAATGGGACGCAAGGGGATGACAAAAGTTCGTCTGCCATCTGAGCAATATCTTCTAAAATCTCTTTGACTTCGGGGTTTTCTAATGGTATACTAAACATCGGTATCCTCTCCTGTGTTTTTAAGGTTATTAGGATAGGATACCCATTTTTATTATAACCGCAACCTCTCTGGACATCAGTGTTTCTACAAAAACTTTACACACCCAAAGACGTATACTATGCTATACTATAACGCGGAGCAAAGAAAACTCGGAAAATAAGTTAGAAGATGAATCTCAACAACTGATAACACAAATTTTACATTAGGAAACCCGTGAGTACAAAAAAGAAAAACTTAAGACCGAAACCCGGCATTGAAACCATTAAAGCGTATCAGGGTGGCAAACCGATTGAAGAAGTCAAGCGCGAACTTGGTATTTCTGATATTATCAAGTTAGCATCAAATGAAAACCCCCTTGGCCCCTCCCCGTTAGCGATACAAGCAATTCAGGAGAGTGCCAAGCAGGCGCATTTTTATCCTGACGGAAATGCCTATTATCTCAAAGCAGATTTAGCCAAACATCTTGGCGTTACTGAAGAACATCTGATTTTAACAAACGGTTCTAACGAAGTGCTACAACTCGTCGGTGAAACTTACCTCTGTCCCGGTGACGAAGTGATTTATGCAGAAGGTGCGTTTGTTGTCTATAAGCTCGTCACTACGGTCTGCGGGGCTACCTCCGTTGTAGTGCCAATGCAGAACGATACACATCACCTGACATCAATGGCAGCGGCAATAACAGATAAAACAAAGGCTATCTTCATTGCAAACCCAAATAACCCGACTGGAACAATGGTTACGGCTGCAGAAACCGCGCAATTTATGGCACAGGTGCCAGAAAATGTATTAGTTGTCTTTGACGAAGCATATTATGAATATGTCACGCATCCCGACTATCCGCATACATTGCCTTACGTCATGGAAGAACGCAACTTCATTATCACCCGAACTTTTTCAAAAATCTATGGCCTCGCAGGTTTGCGAATTGGTTACGGTATCGCTCCTCCCCCCATCATTGCAACGATGAATACTGTCCGTCAACCGTTTAACTGTAATGCGGTAGCACAAGCAGCAGCACGTGCAGCCCTGAAAGATACCGATTATGTTAAGAAAAGCCAAGAATTGAACGCAGCGGGAAAAATTTTCCTATACAACGCATTTGACAAATTGGGTCTTCGCTATATCAAAACTGAAGGAAATTTCATCATGGTTTTTGTCAACCAACCCGGCGCAGACTTAGCGGATGCTATGATGAAAAAAGGAGTTATTGTGCGTGAAATGGCGGACTACGGTTACCCTGACGCGATTCGGGTTACGATCAGCAAGCAGGAGGAAAATGAACGTTTCCTTGAGGCACTTACACCACTTGTACGGATCAGATAGAACGTTTTGAAAGTTAATACCTATCAGGAAGACTTAACTGCAACCACAGAATAAAATCTTAAACTGAAAACTGACAACAGCTATAAATCAATACCTTCGCCAAAATGGCAGGTTTTTCATAAGTCAACTAAACCGTTATGAACGATGTGATGAAATTAATAAATGTCAGATAGATTAGAGTGTTAATCTTACCCGCATTCTGCTTAGAACACGCTAAGTTTAGCGTCTTAGACTTCAAGGCAGTCTGGCGTATGTTGAATCTTTAGATGATTTAAGAATACTTCCGCAAAAACCTGAAGTTATTTTTATTCATGAAATCCTTCAACATCAGGATGCCAAGCAAGATTGCTTAACGAGCACCTGAGAATATGGACTGGAACAAACCCGGTTCGGTTAGGAAACCGAACCTACCGCCCCTGGAGGATCGCTAAGTTGACACTTATGGGTGCTATTCATTACATACTCATTCAACTCAAACTCAGATAATTGGCGAAGGTATTGATAAATATGAAAGAATTAATTCAGATTGATAATCGGAAACCAACACGAAAGATACAGGTCGGCTCAGTACCAATCGGCGGCGGCAGTCCCATCTCTATCCAGACGATGACCACCACGTTAACGCACGATGTTGATGCCACGTTGGCGCAAGTTGAACGTTGCGCTGAAGCAGGCGCGCAGATTGTCCGCGTCGCAGTACCAGACGAAAAAGACGCAAAAGCACTTAGCACATTAGTAAAACGTTCTCCAGTACCAATCGTGTCTGATATTCATTTTAACTATCGCTACGCGCTCGCAGCAGTGGATGCAGGTGTAGCAAAGGTGCGCATCAATCCGGGCAACATTGGCAGCGAAGATCGGATTGCCCAGGTGCTATCTGCTGCCAAAGCAGCAAATATCCCAATTCGCATCGGTGTTAACGAAGGTTCACTTGAAAAGGATCTATTAGAGAAATATCCATCACCGACTGCAGAGGCGTTGGTAGAAAGCGCGATGCGACATGTCAATATCTGTGAAAAACACGATTTTACAGACATTGCTATCTCTGTAAAATCCAGCGACCCACTTCGGATGATAGAAGCAAACCGATTGCTTTCAGCACAGGTCCGCTACCCGTTGCATCTTGGGGTAACAGAAGCTGGCACCCCTCGGCGCGCGCATGTCAAATCCACACTCGGTATTGGCACACTTTTGTTGGAAGGTATCGGTGACACGATCCGCATCTCAATTACAGGTGACCCCGTCGAAGAGGTATTAACTGCCAAGGAGCTCCTGCGTGCACTCGGTATGGCTGACAATATATTAGATGTGATCTCTTGTCCGTTTTGTGGACGCGGCGACCCTGATGCTAATTACGAGAATATCGTTATCGCCGCAGAGGAGCTTTTGGATAAGCACGGCATCAATATTCGTATAGCAGTGATGGGGTGTGAAGTCAACGGTCCTGGTGAAACGCGCAACGCGAAACTTGGTATCCACCTGGGTGGAAAAGAACTCGCTGTACTAAAAGTAGACGGTGAACGGGTTCGCACCTTCCGCGGAAAAGACGAGGTAAACCCAGAATTTTTGGCGAATGCGTTATTAGAAGCAGCGCTACAGTGGCAAGCATCTGAAACGTAAGTTATTGATTATCTCATAGCAGAAGACCAAGCGTTTTGCTTCACTATAAATGTTAGAGGAGGATATAGGTGAAGTTTGCCAACCTATAGAAAAAGCATGAAAAAAGTTATGTTTCTCTTAATTTTTGCTGTTATATGCACGTTTGCCATCTCTCTGCTTGGACCTGCTGAGGATAAAGAAGCGAAGGCACCCGAAGGGATGGTGCTGATTCCAGCAGGTGAGTTTGAAATGGGAAGTAATAATTATAGACAAAACGAAAGGCCTGTCCACACTGTCTATGTGGACGCATTCTATATGGACATACACGAAGTGACCGTTGGTGAATACAATAAATTTGTTAAGGAGACAGAACATCGTCCGTTACCCCCTTGGGTTGCCCAATATTCACCAACTGATAAACATCCTGCGGTCTGCGTGAGTTGGCATGACGCAATGGCGTATGCAAAGTGGGCAGGTAAGCGGTTGCCAACAGAAGCGGAATGGGAAAAAGCCGCACGAGGTGGGTTGAAAGGCAAATTGTATCCATGGGGTGACGCTGCACCAGATGGAACACAATGTAATTTTGCTGATACAAACTCAGATAAGAGTTACGCAGATCACAATGTTGATGATGGGCACGAATTGAATGCACCTGTTGGGAGTTATCTACCTAATCCTTACGGACTTCATGATATGGCAGGCAATGTATGGGAATGGTGTCTTGATGCGTATGAACCTACCTTTTATTCAAAATCACCTGTCAAGAATCCAATTTTAGGAGCAACCTTTGTTGACTGGCTCGAAAATAACCTTATTCTACCCAGCAAGGATGTAATGTCGAGTACAAACAACATAGACTGGGTGATAGAAAATGCCGCAACTATTAAGTCTAATCGTGTGTTACGTAGTGGTTCCCGCGTTTGTAGCGCGACGGTAATACGGGTTGCTCTGCGGAACAGTGAAGTTGCAACGACCACTTATTACAACGACTTTGGGTTTCGTTGTGTGAAGGATGTAACACCTTGACCATTTGAAAACATCAGTGGAAGAATTATCCTTTCTATTGCTGTAGCTGCCTTTATAGTTATGAGAGATTAAAACATGGGTTGAACATAATTCGCCCTTGAAAGAATGCATTACCTGAAAAAAGCAATTAGATCCATTGCTGGGCAAACAGCAATCATCGCCCTATTTTTCTGGTTATACCACATACTTGTGGTATATATCATGCGCGAAACAGGACTTGACCTTGGCGCGCTCAGCTATAGCAGACACTTTATTCCACTCTATGCCATACCCCAGCTTGATCTAAGTTGGTGGATTCTTCCCGCGCTCGTTGTATGTATTGGATTCCTCTATCTCTGCTATAAATACCTCTTTTCAAATAACATTAGTCCACGTCGTCTTATCGGTATAGCGATTGTCTGTTTTCTTGCTATCAATATCAGCGTTGCGCAAATTGATGGTTACCGTGAAATAGGAACAGAAGACGATCCTAATTATATTTTAGCGTTTTTAGAACCCTACACCCGATCAGGGCTGGAATACTATGGCGACGTGCCACGTATTGATGAATTGGGACTCCGTGTATTTTTGCGAGATTTCAGCAAGCCAGAGTTATTCAATACTCTCTCTGGGCATACACGAACACATCCGCCAGGGGGTGTGGTTTTCTTATGGCTTGTAAGTAAAATCTTTGGTTACAATCTCGTATCAGCATCATTGGCATCAGTTCTCTTCACTGCACTCACAGTGATACCTTTCTATAAGCTTGCGGAACGTCTCTACGACGAAAAGGTTGCGCTTTATGCGCTGCTGCTTTTCCTCATTACACCCAACTTCGTGATGTTCACAACAACATCTATGGACGGACCCTTTAGTGTGTTCCCAATTCTCAGTCTGTATCTCTTTTATGAAGCAAGAGAACGAGAAACTGCACCTAACATGGAGTTGGACACATTCCTTCCCTACAGTTTATTAACTGGTATCTCCCTTGCACTTGGGATGTTTATGACCTATTCAACGGTAGTCATTGGCGTTTTCCTGTGTGTAATCGCATTATTGGAACGGAAACGGTTTGTGCAGTACTTGAAGGTCTTATCGTTTGCAGCAACAGGTTTTATCGGATTTTACCTACTGCTTTTTATACTGACCGGATTCCAACCTATTGAAGCGATCTGGGCAGCAATCAAAAAAGATGAAGTGGGCATGGGAACAGGCTATGAAAGCATTGACCTCTATTTTCACCTGAGTTTCGCGAATTTGTCCGCTTTCCTGATTGGTGTGGGTATCCCGATTACAACAGTGTGGCTACGTCAATTGGTATCAACATTACAAGAGTGGAAGCAGAACAGCCCATCATCTGAGTTGGGATACAATCAAATGCATATCCCGTGGATTTTTAATCCCGAAAAGTCAGATACTTTTGTGGTTGGTTTCCTAATAACGCTCCTTTACTTCACATTTTCGACTCTGTTTACGATGGAGGTAGAACGTATCTGGATTTTCATGGTGCCATTTTTCGTTATCCCTGTTGCAAAATACCTCACGGCGCGCCCTCGTTCAGATTTATATTGGGTTGCGGGAATGCTCGTTGTGCAACTCATTATATCGGAAGTTCTGCTGTATACCTATTGGTAATAAAACCATAGTTATGAAAAGCCCAAGACAGACTAAATTGCGAATTCTGTATGTGATTGATTCTATGACCAAAGACGGTGCTGAGTCGCAATTACTCAAGACCTTAACACAGTTCGCACCTAACCAATATGAAGTTTCTGTTGTGCTAAGTCGTGCTGAGGGAGAACGCTTCAATGAACTTGCTGTCCTGCCCTGCGTTCGAGATGTAACCACACTTGCAGGTGAAAGCAAACGGATAAGAATAATTGAAAAAGCGTTCACACTTGGTGGTATTGTTAAAGCAGTCCGACCAGACATCGTTCATAGTTGGTTGTGGTATTCTAATTTCCTCTGCGGTGTTTCCCGTAGACTCGGTCTTTGGCGAAAGATTCCGTTCATCGCTTCACAGCGCGGCGATTACCATGCAAGATACAGCAAATTTCGACTCTGGCTTACAGAAAAGCTTATTTACAATACTGCAGACTGCCTTTTGACAAATTCAGAGCAGATTCAACGCCACCTGCACCAACTCTATCCAGATAAAAAGATTTTTAGCATTCCTAATTTATTGGAATTACCTACAGAGGAATGGACTCATAAGCAAAGAGATGCTGCCGAAGAAAAGTTAATTGTTAGTGTCGGAAGATTTGCACCAGAGAAAGGACACCGTTATCTGATAGAGGCGTTAAGTTTACTGAATCGCAAGGATGTGAGATGGCGATGCACATTTCTCGGCGAAGGAGAATTAGAGTCAGAACTCCGTGCACTCACGGCAAAACACAACCTATCGGACAAGGTGATGTTTCCCGGGTTTTGTAAGGATGTCTTTTCTGCGCTTTTGAAAGCAGATGTCTTTGTGCTTCCATCGCTACACGAAGGATCACCGAATGCATTGATTGAGGCGATGGGGATCGGCATGCCGTGCATCGCATCAGATGTCGGAGGTATCAGAGACCTGCTTGAAAATGAGAAAAACGGTATTCGAGTTCCGGCACAAGATTCAAGAACATTAGCAGATGCATTGCATCGCATGCTGACAGAACCTAAGTTTGCCCGTGAGTTAGGTAAAAATGCACGCGCAACCATTCAGGAAAAGTTTAACACTGTGGAATCTATCCGAAGATTAGAAGAGATTTACCAAAGGTACTTATAGGGAACATGATGTCTTACCGACTCGCAAAGTTTGCCAAAAATGCAATTTCAACAGTTATCTGCTTACTCGGCATTCCGTTGCTCTGCCGAGAATGGATATGCCGAAACAGGGTAGCCATCCTTTTATATCACGATGTCCAGCCAGAAATATTCGCAAAACACATAGCGTATCTCTCCCGTCATTACGCAATTATTTCATTGGATATCTTAGTCTCAGCCATCTACAATAAAGATTTTTCCGAAATTCCACCAAAAAGCGTTGTGGTTACGATAGACGATGGTCATACAGGCAATGTTACACTTTTACCCATTTTCAAGCAGTATCATATCCATCCAACAATTTATGTATGCACACAAATTATCAACACACACCGGTATTTCTGGTTCAGAATACCTGACCGATTTCAAAAAGAACGTCTGAAAAAACTATCAAATGCAGAACGGTTAGCACGTCTAAAGCAGGAGAATAACTTTGAACCTGAAAAGGAATATCAAGATAGGCAGGCACTAAACATAGACGAAATGAAAGAAATGATGCAAGACGTTGACTTTCAACCGCACACGCAATTTCATCCGATCCTACCACACTGTACGGAAACAGAATGTAAACAGGAGATTCTTGGCAGCAAAACAGATTTAGAGAAGTTTTTGGGGATTGAATGTCTCCATTTCAGTTATCCAAATGGAGATTACACCGAACGCGAGATTGAAATTGTTAAAGCAGGTGGATTCCGGTCCGCACGCACAACAGATATAGGGTGGAACAACGTTGAGACATCACCCTATAAACTGAAAGCGATGCCGATTTCCGATGATGCTGGACTCATCCGTTTTCGTGCAGAACTGACAACAATTCCACAACGGCTTAGTAAATGGGTAAATTCTTTATTATGGAGAATAACGAATTAACAAAATGGCATCGTGCCTACATTCAGAACGCTTACCACGAATTGGAACAAGGCATAACACGGAAGCAGCTCAACACGCTCAATATTAAGGCTGCAGATAAAAAGGTTTTGGATGTTGGGTGTGGACCAGGAAACCTCCTTGTCGCGCTATCTACAGACACCCCGCAACTCCTTATCGGTGTTGACGTTGATGCAACATTCTTAACGATTGGACGTTCCAAAATAAAGCAATTAATAGACCCACCTTCAAAAGTTCCTAACTTGATTCGCGCATCACTTCCGACCTTACCTTTTGCTGACGAAACTTTTGACCTTGTAACCTGTTTCCTCGTTATGCCGCATGTGTCTGATGATAAAGTTGCTTTAACTGAACTTGCACGCGTTCTAAAACCGGGCGGTACGCTTGCTATCTCTGGACATGGATTGGGATTTCCGCTTCGCTATCTCAAACGTTTCAGACTAAAACCTTTGCAGATGTATCTTGCCAGTTTAATCTATAGATGCACAGGGAAAAAATGGATCCGAAACACGCTTCAAAATAAAAATCAGATTTGCAACATTTTAAACGACATCAGTTTGACTGTAGATGTCCGAAACTACAACAAAAAGGTACTTGGATGTGTTGCAACTTACTGGATGAGGGCAACCAAAAGCGAAACGATTCCTAACGCAACGCAGTAATACGAAAACAGCGAGAATTTGCCTCGGTTCAGCACAACCAGTAGAAACCGCAACGCAATATAACCGACGATAAATGAGGCGAGCATGCCAGTCCCCATAATATAAAGAGGTATCACAGTGTTTTCAATATCCGAGATCTTGAGGGCAACCGCACCGAGTATCGCAGGAATTGAGAGGAGGAAGGAATATTCTGCAGCAGTTTTAGCGGGAATTCCCAAAAATAGAGCCAGCGAAATTGTCGTTCCAGAGCGGGAGATGCCGGGTGTAATAGCACATCCTTGGGCGATTCCAATAAGCGGCGCGTGCCACGTTTTCACATTACTATTTGAGGAATCTGCCCCATCCGTGTTCTCTTTACGGAGTCGAGGTAATTGAAGAATAATACCGGTGAGGATTAACATGACGCTCACGATGTGGACTTTATCAAAGAAGGATTCTAACTGCGTCTTGAACAGCACTGCAATGATGCCTGTAGGAATAGACCCAAGTAGTATCAACCATATAAACCTGAGTTCAGCTGATGTATTGAGCGTTGCAATCGGCTTCCGATAAAACTCCGCATCTCCAAGCGTTGATAGCCCGCCCACTACTAATTTTCCTATTGCACCACGATATGCGACAAGCACTGCGGCTAATGTCCCTACGTGTAGCATTACATCAAAAAAGACAAGCGGCTCTTTCAATCCGAGAAATTGCTGTGCTAAGACGAGATGTCCAGAACTACTAACAGGTAGAAATTCGGTTAAACCTTGTAAAATGCCGAGAAGAATCGCGTCAAGTAATGTCATATTGAATTTTACGCTTGGCGAAATCCTGCCTCTGTGCGATGCCAATTCTGTCCTTGGTCAGGGTGGCGAAACGGTATATTTCTACCCAATAACTGCTTTAACACGTCGCTTTCACCTGCTAACGCATCATCAGTTAGCTGTCGGGGCATATCCTCTTGTGGATAGATGACAGAGCGGTTATACATACCGAGCAACCCGACACGTGATGCGTCCGTAGTATTCGGGAGACACTGATGCCAGATCGCACCGTTAGTAAATAGGATAGAACCTTTTGGAGCGATTGCAACGCTCATTTCAAGCCCTTCTGCTTCTCCCAATTCGGGACGGCGCAGCGTTTTATGTGAACCCGCAATACATGCTGTTGGGCCGTTTTCTGCTGTGAAATCATCCAACATCCACACTGTCTGTCCAGTTAAAGAACCAGATGGAAACGGGGTTTGCATCGCCCAATACGGATAGTCAATATGCCAACCCCCTGCAGGTGCCCCCGGTCCAACGATGTTTGCTGTGAACGTAGACGCAATCACATCCTCACCAAGCATCCGTTTCCATACTGCCACCACGGTCGGATGTTGAATGAACCTCCGAAAAATGGGTGATTTCCCTACAATCGCCCAAACACGTCGGATTTTACCGTCACCATAACTGTGGTCATATCCGTTGGCAATGTCTTCTTCAACCAATTCCCAAATTGCTTCACGCGCTTCGTCTGCTTCTTCAGCTGTAATCACATTCTCAATAATATGGAAACCGATTTCACGTAAGTCATGTTCAACAAGGTCAAGTCTTTCCGAATTTAATGCGGATTTAATTTGCATTATGTCTCACCTCTGGACTACCGAATACGCGGTAGATTGCGAATTGTCTCAATAATCCTATCCTCTATGTCATCTGCATCGCTATCTGGCACCCGGTTGTGTTTATCCATCCATGCGATGTTTTCTGCCACGCTCTCAGTTACCGGAATTTGTGGACTAAATTCAGGCAATGCTGCTGCTAATTTCTCATGACTGAAAATCTGTGTATGCCCGAAGTTGCCTCGTAGTCCGCTGAACCGCTCCGGTGCCATCGCAATAAGTGTCTCTTGGGATACATGCACTATTTCTATCTCAACACCAAGTGCTTCCGCGGCAGCGCTGTGCCATTCGTCCCACGTGCGTGCCTGTGGGTGAACAAGATTGTATATTTCGCCAAAACATTCGGATTTGCCAAGTATTTTTGCAAAAGCAACACCCGCATCTCGTGATGCAAGGAATTGGAAATAGTTCAATCCATCGCCAGCGGAGAGGATCGGTTTACCCTTGCGCAACCGGTCAATCCAACTACCGTCTCCCCACACCTGTCGAAGAAGATTCATCCCAGGACCATGTGTATAAGATGGTTTGAAAATAGTGACAGGAAATCCATCGCTCACATGCGCCTCAAGCAGAAGATTGTCCACAGCGACTTTACCCAGTCCATAGCCTGATATGCCTTGCAACGGCGCGGTTTCAGGAAGATTAATTCCACTGAACGGCGGCCCATAAGTCATCACAGTTGAGCAATGGACGAAGTGTCCGACGCGTCCCTGACATGCACACAGTGCAGACGCTGCATCTTCCGCATTGAAACTAATCATATCAATGACAGCATCCCAGTTTTCTGCACCGACTTTTGCCTCAAAATCGTCACGATGTTGTCGATCTCCACGAATCACACGGACATCTGGTGGTGGCGGGTCAACATGCTGCCCACGGTTAAATAACACAACTTCATAATTTCTGTCTAACAATGCCACCACAATTCCACGGCTGATATTGCCTGTCCCACCGATAACTAACACTTTCATTTGTTAGATTCCTCTTCTATATACTTTATTTCTGCGGCTGTAAATTTGTATAGGTCATATACTAACCGGTTTATATCTTCTTCAAGGGAAGGCACATCATGATTGTCAGGGGTTTCAAGTATCTGTTCAACTATCTTCGTCAATCTTGTTTTTTGTTTCGTTGTTATATCAGGTACTGGAAAATCCATCAGTTTATTTTTATTCAGACGACCGCCACCCTTTTTTTCATACTTGTTTTCTATATACCATTCGGCAAGTTTGCTGTTAAGAATTGCGAGCATCGAAAAATCCGTTGTAGGTATACAGTGTACAAACGGACTAACAACAATCGCATCCGATTCGTCATAATATGCGACGACAGGAGGTTTATCATAGAAAGTAATTTTTGGACCAAGAAATTCAGGTTTATGTTCACGATGTGAGAGTTCCCAAGAATATTTTCCTTTGCAACTTGCATGACGACCTTTTAAGTCTTTTTCAAAACCGTTTAGGTGATTGCTAATTGCCGGATAGGTTCGGGTAAATATTTTCTTTGCCTCAGATTCATTTTTAGCATCAGCCCATTCCCACTGCTTGTTTTTACTACTCGGCATCCAGATTATATATTTGAGAATAGGTTTCCATAGGCTTTCCTGATGTTTTCCAACAGCTAATTTGATTATCTCAGCACTTTTAGGATCCTCATCAATCAATTCTTTGCGTTTGGATTCTTCTATAACATAAGCTTTATTACAACCTGTTATAACACCTTTGTGTATTTTCCAATCCGTATCACCTAAAGGTGTGCAGGTTTTTTGCAGTTTTTCTAATAAATCATTAGACGAAATTCGTGTCACGTTGTCCTTCAGATTTGTCTTACTTTCTGTTTCTAAAGACCCAACCTCTTTTTCAGTTTCGAGCATATCAGGAATTACATCTTTTTCATTAAGATCATCTACTTTATCAATAGGTAAATTATCTCCAGAAGCACCCTCTCGCTCCTCTGTAGATTGATCAAGAAACAGATCGGCAGGGATTTCATGTTCGGAACTTATATTGATGCGGGTATTATCTTGCGTCCAAGAAAGAATGTTTAGCTCAGCTGGGTGTCTATCTTCCCTTACCAAGTCTTTGAAGTAAGCAAAAGCAAATGGTTGGAAGAACTCATCCGTACAGATAAAACGTAAATCTGCAGAATTATTGCCCTGTTGATCCAAGCCTTTCGCAACAGCCTGCAGAACTCCGATATAACCGGTTTCACTATTAAATCTGATTAGGATAATGCCTGAAGGTTTTCCGGGGGACATGCAGAGTTCTTGGCAGTCTAAAACTTGCTTATCATTGAACCCGCTCAGTCCAAGTGTATTATTTGAAAATGTTAAGGTAATATCTTCAAGGGTCAGATCTACAGGAATCGGCAGGTGCAGCATATCCGTCAAAAATTCCATAAAGGTATCTTCATCTATAACATCTTCAATATCATCTATCGTTATTGTGAACATACAAGTATCCTCTTTTGTGAATAGTTAGTCCTGCACAACAGTCTTATTGCGGTTCCTTCGTGAAAAAGAGATGCCACCAAAACCACTAATGATAGCGATGTAAAAACCGAAGTCGTACCACCACCCCGTATTTTGGGGTTCATAGACACGAATATCCGAAGTAAATATACTCCAGATTAGTGAAATCGGCGCAATCCAACCGTGCCAAATTCCCCAGAAAAATCCAGCAGGTTTTTCTGCGGTATGTTTACCATCGCCAAGTACACATCCTACAATGGTCATAAGTGCTATCAATAGAAATATGCAAATGAATTTTATGGTCACGGGTTTCCTTTATAGTGAATTTTACAATTAACTTTACATTATTGAGTTGTAGGAGGGAACTCCGATTCCCGATGGCTAATAGGTTGAGTCGTGATTCGGAGATCACTCCTACAGAAGAAGTGTAAACTTATTTTTCTAATTCACTATAATGTTTCAGCTATACTTCTTTGTTACTTTACCATAGTTTGTGAATCAAATGTTCAGGGCAAGTTGTGGATTATCTATATCAACAATTGCTCGCGCCAACGCCCAATCTAATCGTCGTCTGTAATAACCATCGCTACGTAGCCCCTTGAATGCCGTCAAAAAAACATCATGTGTTTTCTCACGGACTGTTGCTAAGCGAACATTAAGTACGTCTATATTCACACACCACGGCACACTGATTTTCGTAATTGAACGGCACTGGTAACGTACTTGATACTCGCCTAATTCTGCTGGTGGACAAAAACGGATAGAAGGTGAAACAGTATTATCTATAGCGATAAGTCCCAGATTTCCTTTCGATTCATTGAACACAATACTACGGTTGCGAGAAGATACAGGCAGATGTCTACGTAGTTCGCTCAGTTTTCCGAGTAATTGATTGTTACGCCACACCCTTACATCCGGTGTTATGTTCGGGGCAAACAGCGCAAGACCTACCGGATGTTCAGTGTCATCAAACATATAACTTGTGTTTTTGCTTTCATTATCTTGCGGTGTTCCATTTTGCGTTTGAGGAACTAAAGAGATAAAATCACGTAACCGATGCAGAAACAATCCACTACGAATAAACGCCTCAGGGATAATTGCTGCAACCCACGGACAATACGTTAAACATTGCTCAACCGCATATTTGTATAGATCGTCATGGTTAGTCGCTTCTGGAAATGGCAATCCTCGACGCGTTGCTGAGTTACGAGCAAGCCATGGTGGATTAGTAATGCATACATTAAACCCCTTGGGAAAGTCCGCGAGTGTGTCCCGTTGTACAATCCCTTTTGCTCCTGGCTCAATATCGTAAAATGTCCAATCTCTGCACCGCAAATGTGCTGAGGCAATCAATTGTGGAATACCCTTAGCGCCCGCAAAAGGTTCTAATACGATTTGTTGTTCTAAATCAGAATCTCTTGCCCACCTTTTGAACGGTTCTAACTGAAAAGGGGTACCACGGGTGTAATAGCGACCGTTAGCACGTTTTTTATCCATTTTCTGTTTCTCTGTATTATACCATTTCTAAATGGAGATTTTTCATTAACAAAAATGTGTTTATAGGCTCGCAATTCATTGCACCTCTTACATTCACCTTAATATGAACTTCAAAATGCCATAAAATCTCCGTAATCATATTTTATTTATCAGAATTCGCATTACATGTCAAACTTTGTTTCGGATGAGATGGAAGACCTTTCTGTAATTTACACAGATTTACGTAATATATCAAGTGGAATTTTAGGCAATCTTTTCAACGTTGTAGTTACAATGTAAAATAAATTTGACAAAACCATTTTTAGCGTGTAATATTTAGTCAAATTCAGATTGTTTGAGGTTTGGATCAATCAAAAAATTATGAAAATGAGTCTCAATATCATAAAAAGAAGATTTAAAGTGTTATTCAGCGCGTGTCTAATTTTATGTTTTTGCGCTGTTTATGTTGAAGCGGCAACTCGTGAATACTGGATTGCTGCCGAAAAGGTTGTCTGGAATTATGCACCAAGCGGTAAAAACCTCATCCGTCCGAAAATGGGATTGGGGGTTTGGGGTAAGGTGCTATCATACCATAAATACCGTTACATTCAGTATACCGATAACACTTACACCACGCAGGTTGAACAACCGGAATGGATGGGTATCCTCGGCCCTCAATTGCACGCAGTGGAAGGCGATAATATTAAGGTGCATTTTCTCAATCGTGCCGACAAACCGCTTAGCATACATGTGCACGGTTTGCAATACGATGAAGCAAACGAAGGTGCGGATATGAAAGGACCTGGTGGTTCAGTTCCACCTGGCGGTACGTTTACTTATCAGGACTTACGCAAAATGATGAAAAAAGGGAAAATTGGACTTAAAAAGTTGCTATTTCGGTGTTTTTAACCCCTAAATCTCCCTTATCAGCGGGATTTTAAGAAAAAATGCGTAAGTCCTGCTTATAATTGGGAAGTTGGGGAGGACGCTGCACCCGGTCCAAATGACCCATCCTCCATCGTATGGCTTTATCATTCACATGTTGATGCAGTCACAGAGGTATACGATGGACTCATCGGCACAATTGTTGTTACTAAAAAAGGGATGGAGCGTTCCGAAGACGATGCACGTCCAAAAGATGTTGACAAATCCTTTACAACGCTATTTCTCATTTTCAATGAAAACGAGCGTGAAATAGCAGAAAGTGAGCAGCACGAACCTTATGAATCCCCTGAAGAAGCCGAAGAAGGGAATCTCAAACATGCAATCAACGGATATATCTTTGGAAATTTGAAAGGTTTGGAAGTGGAACAAGGAGATAGAGTCCGTTGGCATCTGATTGGATTGGGGACGGAAGTAGACATGCACACGGCGCACTGGCACGGGCAAACCGTCTTAAATAGTGGCAAACGCACAGACGTTGTTGATTTGTTGCCGGGCAGCATGGTCACCGTAGATATGATAGCGAGAATGCCGGGGAACTGGCTTTATCATTGCCACGTCGCTGACCATATTACAGCGGGAATGAATACACGCTGGCGGGTCACGCCGAAACATTAGCCAGACTGGTGCAAAATTTCGAACTTTTTGATGCTATATTTGCCAAATACATAAGAAAAACGTGGGCTCGGCGTAAGAATTATGAAGTTCTTAATGCTTTGAATTCTACTCATATAAACACGGTAGGTGCGGTTTCCTAACCGCACCGATTCCCCTCAAATTACTTATACCGAGCTCACGTTAAGAAAAACCTTGCTATTCAATACCGTAAAAAACTATGTGCTGATTCCACAATCTGTGATTCATTAAAAAGGAGATGACTATGTTTAGAAACCGATCCATTTTATTTAATTACTTTTTATCAATCTTGCTTTTATCCACCCTTGCAGGGACGTTGCATGCCGAAACAATAACACTCTATTCCGGACGCAGTAAGAGTCTCGTTGATCCGATTATCCAGCAGTTCGAAAAGGAGACCGGCATTGAGGTAAAGGTGAGTTATGCCAATACAACTCAGTTAGCTGCGAAACTCCTGACCGAGGGTAAAAAAAGTCCAGCTGCACTATTTTGGGCACAGGATGCTGGTGCGCTTGGCGCTGCCAGTAAAAAAGGATTATTTACTGAACTACCAGAATCTGTTCTTACGAAAGTTCCAAAGACCTTTCGCCATGCAGATGGATTGTGGGTTGCAACAAGCGGTAGAGCACGCGTCCTTGCCTATTCATCTGAACGCGTTGAAATGAAAGAACTTCCCGAAAGTGTGTTTGATTTAACGCAACCGAAGTGGCGTGAGAAAGTCGGTTGGGCACCGCTTAACGCTTCGTTCCAAGCGTTTGTAACAGCGATGCGTGCACAGGTTGGTGAAGAACGCACCGAGAAATGGCTACGTGATATGAAGGCTAACGGCGCAAAAGCCTATCCCAAAAATACACCGATTATAGAGGCACTCGCAGCCGGTGAGATTGACCTTGGCTTGCCAAACCATTACTACCTCTTCCGTTTTAAAAAGAGAGATTCAAAATATCCGGTGGAGCAGACCTTCTTTAAAGCGAACGATCCGGGGAATCTTGTGAATGTCGCTGGAATTGGGTTGTTGAAAAGTAGCGAAAACAAAGAAACTGCTCTTAAGTTCATTGAATTTCTCCTCTCCGCTAAGGCACAACAGTACTTTGTCAGTGAGGTTTTTGAATATCCCGTGACTGAAGGTGTGATCCCGAATGCTAATTTGTTGCCGTTAGAAAAGTTGCTTAAATTAGTGCCTACATTCAACTTAAATGAGATGGATGATCTTGAAGGTACCATCAAACTTCTTCGGCGCGTCGGTATTATGTAGCGAAAGTGGTAATTGTTGCTGAGATATTGAGGTGAGTCATCAACACGCAACGCACCTTTATTCACGTTGGGCAAAGATGGTACTTCTTCATTCCCGCAACCATTATTGCTGTCGGTGGATTGATTCCATTAGGATATCTGATCGCAAAAGCGTTTGATGTTGAGGACACTGCGCTGGTGGAAAATCTGTTTCGCTGGCGAAACGCGAAACTTTTCCTTAACACGCTTCTGTTGACCGTTGGCGTTCTTATTCTCGATATCCTTTTGGCGACCCCTGCGGCATGGTTGACCACCCACTCGAACCTCCGAGGCAAACGGATTTTTACTGTCCTATGTGCGTTGCCGTTAGCGATCCCAGGCTATGTTGTGGCTTACGCACTCTTGGCACTCGGCGGCAATAACGGCATGATTGCAGCACTTTTTGGTAAAAACCTCCCGCGTCTTAGCGGATACTGGGGGGCTTTAATCGCGCTTTCCTTCTACACGAGCCCTTATCTCTTTCTGAATTTACGTTCTGCACTCTTAGGACTTGATCCAAGTCTTGAAGAATCAGCACGAAGTCTCGGTTACAAACAGTGGGGAGTTTTCATCCGTGTTATCCTACCGCAGCTTCGTCCGGCATTCTATGCAGCCGGATTGCTTATCTGTTTACATGTGCTTGGTGATTTCGGCGTTGTTTCGTTGATGCGTTATGAGACATTCAGTTATGCGTTGTACATAGAGTATAACATGGCGTTTGAACATAACTACGCTGCATGGCTCGCTTTGATACTTCTTGCCTTTACCGGTTGTCTACTCTACCTTGAAACGCGATTGTTAAGCAACGCAGCACTCCATCGGGCAGGACATGGCACTTCTCGGCACCGGACATTAATTCCCCTACACAATTGGAAAAATGCGGGTTACCTTTATTTGAGTTTACTGTTCATTGCAACTGTTGGAATACCTGCAGCGACTGTATTTTTGTGGCTGTTCAAGGGGTTTGAAGTATCAGTATTAGAAGGTCTGTTGGAAGCGTTGATCGGTTCTATAGGGATCGCTGTTCCATCTGCTTTATGTTGCGCAGTTTTAGCCGTTCCATTTGCATATATTGGTGTGCGTTATTCTTCACGTTTCTCGAACACGTTAGCGCGAATACCGTATATTATTTATGCTATACCACCGCTTGCATTTGCGCTATCCATCATCTTTATTGTGGGAAGTACTGAAACCATACTTATCCTAATCTGCGCGTGTATTCTACACTTCTTGGCAGAAGCGATAGGTCCGGTGCGTAGCCCGCTCTATCAAGCCTCACCCCACTTAGAAGAAGCAGCCCGTTCACTTGGATGTTCACCTGTTCAAGCATTTTTGAGAACACTATTTCCGCTCCTCACGCGCGGTATGTTAACGGCCACTGCACTTGTTTTCCTCGCCACAATGAAAGAATTGCCGCTAACCCTCCTACTACGTCCAGCCGGATATGAAACTTTAGCTGTTAATGTATGGGATTACACAGCAGAGGCAATGTTCGCACAAGCGGCACCGTATGCGTTTGTAATTCTTATTCTTTCTGCTCTCTTTATCAGCCCTCTCATTCATAAAGAAAAAGCGTAACACAATGTTTCAAAATTCTTGGACATATTTGTCTAATTCTGATATAATGCGGACATATCAATTTGGTAATTGGATGTCAGTCATCGGTTATCGGCATTTATGGTGAGCTTTGAAATTAAAGAGGCACATTTTCTGTAGGAGCGATCTCCGAATCGCGACGAACCTCACTGATAGTCGGGAATCGGAGTTCCCTCCCGCTGAATGCCAAAAGTGCATTCAGCGTTGATTTGGCCAAATGCCATACGGGGAATGCCATAAGGCATTCATACCGTTGATTTGGCGCATTTGGCGTTGATTCACAACTCAAAATGTTCTGTTAATTCTAAAGTTCACTATATTATACCTACATATACTATGGAATACATATCTTGTTAGATTTTATTACGTTACCGTCGTTTAACACACTTGGTGCAAATGCGCTCAGAATACTTCTCTCTTTTGTACTGGGTGTTTTTATTGTGTTTATCTATCAGTGGACACACGCCAAAGCACCACAAAAATCGTTTACCGATACACTCATCATTCTGTGCATGTTAATTTCAGTGGTGATGGTCATTATTGGCGATAGCATTGCAAGAGCATTCAGTCTCGTCGGGGCACTCTCAATTATTCGTTTTCGCACAGCGATCCAAGACCCACGCGATATCGGTTTTGTTTTTTACGCGTTGGCAGCGGGTATGGCTGTTGGTGCGGGAAGTCCAGCAATTGCAATTCTCGCTACGTTTCTTATCGGCATCATAATTCTCTGCATGTACTACTGGCATCAACATTTTGCAAAGGATGACGAATTTACCCTTGAGATTTGTCTGCTACCTGACCAGCAATCCGAAACCGTTTATCGTCCTATTTTTGATAAGCATATCACCTATGAACGTTTAATTGAAAAACGGATAAAAAAAACACAAGTAGTTGAACTGAACTTCCGTGTAAAATTGGCAAAACCTGGTGAGTGGCTCACATTTTATAACGAACTCTCAAAACATGAAAGCATTACTGAAGTTAAATTAGATCAGGAATAAATATAAACCTCTTTATTTTCGAGCTGTCAAAACCAAAAATGGAATGAAGGAGAATACAATGAAACATATAAAACTAATAGCACTTATTGGCATATTTTTTTGCGTTGCAACGTATACATACGCCCAAGAAAATGAAGGTACACCAAAACTTTCAGAGGAACAGAAACGATTTGACCTTGATGGAAACGGTGTACTTAGTCCTGAAGAAGATCAACTCCTGCTTGATATTACAGGTTTAGAAGCATTCACAGGTATTAAGTTAAGCCGTGAAGAAATTAAGAAAATACATGACGACCCACCTCCTAATATCGATCCCGGACAACGTGGTGCCCCTCCAAGTTTTGGTGGTGGTCCCCCTCAAGGTTTTCGCGGAGGCAGACGTGGGCCGCGTCCTGCGGAAAAACTCGTCGCACGGTTTGATACAAATAAGGATGGGAAATTAACAGGTGATGAACGAAAAGCGGCTCTTGAAGCACGTGGTGACGCATATTCACCTGAACAACGCGCCGGAACACCGACTGGCGATATTCAAGACGATGTGAAAACAAGCCTCGCTTCTACGCCAGCAGACTCACCCGCATTCTATGATGCAGGAACACTCCGCACCCTATACCTCCGTTTCGACGATGAAGATTGGTATGCACAACTGAATGCATTCTATCGTACAGATGTTGAAGTGCCAGCCGAATTAGTTGTTGATGGAAAGGTTTATCCAGAGGTCGGTGTTCGATTCCGTGGCACCTCATCCTATTTTACCGTTCAGTCTGCGAAAAAGTCCTTCAATATTGCCGTTGATTACGGCGACGATAACCAACGCCTTCAAGGTTATAAGACACTCAATCTACTCAACGGGCATGTTGATGCCTCTTTCCTTCGCGAAGTGCTCTACAATAGGATTGCACGCGATTACATACCCGCCATGAAAACTAATTTTGTGAAATTGGTTATCAACGGAGAAAGTTGGGGGGTGTATATCAACCTGCAGCAATTCAACAAAGATTTTCTGGATGAGTGGTTCGGCACGAGAGATGGTGTTCGTTGGAAAGTTGGTCCTGGTGGTGGCGCGTTGACTTATGCTGGTGACGATACAGAAGCATATCAGAGAACATATCAACTTAAAACTGCGGATGTTGAAAATCCGTGGAAAAACCTTATTGCGCTCTGTGAAATGCTTGACGCTAAAACGCCTGATGCGAAATTAAAAACGGACCTATCATCAGTATTTAACGTTGACCGAGCCTTGTGGCAACTTGCTGTCTCAAACGTCTTTATGGATGATGATAGTTACATTCACAAGGGTGGAGATTTTTCCATTTATCAGGATGTCAATGAAAGATTCCATCTCATCTCACACGATAACAACGAAACTTTCAGGTTTGCAGGCGAGCGTCGTGGTGGTGGAGGTGGTGGAGGCCCCGGTGGCAGAGGCCCTGGCGGTTGGTCGTGGGGAGAGTTAATATTAGGGACGGTATCTCCGACAACACACGTTGAAAATCCGATGCGTCCTGTCATTAGCCGCCTGCTTGGCATTCCAGAATGGAAAGCACGGTATATTGCACATGTACGTACAGTGGTAGATGAGTGGCTGGATTGGGAGGTGTTGGAGCCGGTCATCAATGAATACCACGCACTCATTGATACAGAAGTACAGCAAGACGATAAAAAACTTTACGACTATCGTAGTTTTGAGGAAAGTGTTGACGGTGACGGCGGTAGACGCACGCCGAGTTTCAAGCGATATGTAACCCAAAGGCGAGAACTTCTACTCAAGCATCCAGAATTGAGCAAACCGACACCGAAGATTATTTCCGTTTCCACACCTGAAAATCCCACGTCAAATCAACCCGTTGAAATTACAGCGAAATTAGATAAAACTGTTGCAGCGGATTCGGTTCTATTGTATTATAGTACTGACCGACATGCAGTTTTTAGCCACACAGAGATGTTGAAGAGTAGAGATAAATTTGTCGGTAGTATTCCCGCTTTTCCAGCGGAAACCATTGTTTATTATTACGTTGAAGCCAGTGCTGTAAAGACACACGGCACAACCACATTTTCACCCGCAAGAGCGGAGTTCGGTGCATCCCATTATAAGGTCACATTACCTCAAGCGAAAGAGGTAGCAGTTGTAATCAATGAACTTATGGCAATCAATACCAAAAGTATTGTTGACCCGCAGGGAGACCATGAAGACTGGCTTGAATTGCACAACATCACAGATAATCCGGTGCTGCTTACTGGAATGTACCTGACAGATAAAATTGACAATCTCAAGAAATGGGAATTTCCTGAAAACACTACGATTCCACCGCGTGGGTACTTAATTATATGGTTGGATGAAGATGGAAAAGCATCAAAAGGACTCCATGCAAACTTTAAACTATCTCGAGATGGTGAGACTGTTATACTCGTAGACACCGATGCACGTGGGAATCAAGTGATAAATACAATTACATTTGGAAAGGTGAAAAAAGACACGGCTATCGGTAGATTACCGAATGCGACAGGTGCTTTCCAAACTGTGCAGATGACACCTGGAACACAAAACAGTCAAAAGAAAACAAAATAGCGGACCCTCCAAAAGAAAAACGAACTTTTCTGTTTGGGTTATGTCAAATAGGTTTAAAGCGAAATCTAAAACCTAAATACGACAAGACTTAGCAAGATTCTCATGACTTCTGGAGGAGAAATGTCCGTTACGACCCTCACTGCAGATATGGAAACCTATTCGGATATAGTCCAAGTGGAAGATTTTGATAGCCAACAAGAACGCGAACTAATCTTGCGATGCCAAGAAAGAGATACCGCCGCAATGGGTACCCTCGTTGTGCAATACCAACATTGGGTCTACAATATTGCTTACGGTATACTTGGTCACCACGAAGATGCACAAGATATCGCACAAGACTCATTTCTCTCTGTATGGGAAAATATCGGCCAGTTTAAGTTCCGTTCCCGATTTTCTACATGGCTGTACCAAATCGTAAAAAATAAGTGCTACAATCTTATTGACCAACGTAAACGCCGAAAAACAGACCCGATGGAGATTGATGACTCACAACCTTGGGTACCGCTTAACACTGTAACACCTGAGCAGGAAGTACTGCGTTCCGAACAGAGTGAAATACTCCACACGGCTCTCGGCAGACTCAAAGAAAGTTATCGAACAATTTTAATCCTTCGCGAATTGCGTGAACTCTCTTATGAAGAGATAGCAGAAGTGCTCAATTGCACGCTGGGACGCGTCAAATCCCGCTTACATGAAGCACGAAAGGCTCTAAGAGCTGAACTTGAACGTATCGATTGGTAACATAGTAGGTACACTCCACTGTGTCGTAACCCTAAAGTAAATGCACGCGCTGCCGTGCCGTAACCTCTAACGAATTGAAGCCAAAAAATGAAACATCAACATATCCAAAAACAACTATCGGCATATTTAGATAATGAATTAGCACCGGCTATGCATAAACAGGTGGATGACCACCTCCGTGACTGCCAAGAATGTGCAGACATGTTGGCAGATTTCAAGCAGAACCAGCGACAGATTGCGCAACTCGTTCACCCTGCACCGTCTATGAAAAATGCGGTTTTAGCAATGATTCGAGATACCGAATCCGCACCGCAGAATAAATTACTCTCAATATTTAAGCGCTGGGTATTCCGTCCTTTCACAGTCGGTGCAACCGCCTTTTCAACGGTCTGTTTCGTTGTTGCGTTTTTCATCTTTACATATTCGCCTGCCCCTCAACACGATGAACTCCTTGATTTCTATTTTGGTGTTCATACAGAAGAGGTCACGAATAATCCCTTGAAATCGAACGTTGCAACACCTCTTAGCAATCCCACAACATTTACTGAAGATATCGGTGAAGATACAGAAACATTGCTCAATTTGTATCTGGGTGACTAATCCGCTGTGGATCTAAGAAATGCGATAGGTGATCTTTATGTTAACGAAACCGCTACATGCACTCTGCCTTTTAACGCTAACTATTTCTCTGTTGGCAGCCAATTATCTCTTTGCTGATGTTGCGGTACTTAAACGTATAGTAGAAGCAGAACGTGATGTCGGTTATGTCGGTCTCCGTCTAAGAACATACAGTTCGTCTCGCGGTGTCCGGACGATGGAAGAGGTCGTCATTCATAAAACCACAGAAGACTCGTATCGCAAGGTTGAATCAGTGGTTGGAGAACAGCGGTCAGTTAATGAAGAAAATGATCGTGAGAGAAGACATGACGATAGAAACGGAGATAGAGATGACCGTAGAAGACCCAGAGAATTTAGATGGGATCGTCAAAGAAGTCAGTTCTCTCCAAAAGAAATTGAATTGATCGCACAAAACTATGAATTGGAGAAGCGACGTTGGGGAGAAAAGATCGCTGGTCATGAGACCGATCTCTTAATCATTAAACCAAAGTTTGAATGGAGACCCACAAAATATATATACTTTGCCCGCAAAAACGGCGTTATCTTGCGTGTTGAGGATTTAGACCCCGCCGGGGTGCTCCGAGAAATGTTCGTTTATACCCGAATCAGTTTTGATCCAAAAATCGTGGACACCAAGTGGAAAATTTTACGCGATCAGATTAAACCGGAACCACGACGTGAGCTACCTGTTATTACACTTGCTGAAGCCGAAAAAATCCTTAAGACCAAACCTATCCAACCTAAATACCTGCCCCCAGGTTTCCAACTTCAGAATGTAAATAGATTACAATATAGGGGGAGTCATCCGATTCGATTGAAATATACAGATGGATTGTTGGGTTTTAGTATATTTGAAACGACAGGCAAACTCTCAAATCGTTCTGATAGAGAAAGAGGAACAGCGATCAAAATTGGCGACAAGACTGTCCGTAAATATCAGGACGATCCGAACCATGCGTTCCGATGGTCAAGCGAGGGTATCCATTTCGTCCTATACGGACCAATACCCACTACCGAGATGCAGAAGGTCGTTGAATCCATCATCCTCAAAGCAAAAAAGAAATAGTTTTAAATTGATATCGTATATAGCACCGTAGGTTGGGTAGAGCAAAGCGAAACCCAACTTTTTTGTTATCGGGAATACACTTGTTCGCACAAAATATCTAACAATCAAAGGAGAAATCATGAATATCTATCATGTATTAATGTTAACTATCCTCGTAACCGGTCCATTTTTGGTAAGCAGCGTAGATGCCGACAGTCATGTTGATAGCATAAAGGATGAACTTGAGAAATCACCCCGTCACGGAGAATGGGTGAAAATCACCGCTGCCGATAAGCACGAACTCAACGCATTTATTGTTTTCCCGGAAGTGAAAGAACCCGCAACTGCTATCATCGTCATCCACGAGATTTTTGGGTTAACCGATTGGATTCGGCTTGTCGCAGATAGACTCGCTGCTGATGGGTTTGTGGCTATCTGCCCCGACCTACTTTCGGGTATGGGACCCGATGGCGGCGGCACAGAGAGTTTCGACTCCGGTGATGATGTGCGACGTGCTATTCGCGGACTCACAACAGAACGTGTGACGACAGACCTTGACGCTGTACGCAAATATGTTCATGACCTGCCTTCAACAAACGATAAGGTCGCTGTCTCCGGATTCTGTTGGGGTGGTAAGCAAACGTTTAGCTATGCTGTGCATTCTGATAAGATTGCAGGGGCATTTGTGTTTTACGGTTCCGCGCCACCTTTGGAAGATGTTCCCAAGATTTCTGCACCGGTATACGGGTTTTACGGTGAGAGCGATAACCGTATCAACGCGACGATTGATGCAACTAAAGCAGCAGCGGATACAGCGAAAGTTAAGTATGAACCTGTTATTTATAAAGGTGTTGGTCATGCATTTTTGCGGCGCGGTATGGTGGAAGATGCAAATGACGCACAGAAAAAAGCCACTAAGGAAGCATGGGAACGGTGGGTTACGCTTTTGCGCGGATTGTAAAATTGTATCTGTTCCACGTTCATTAAGGACAGTCACGTAGATAGGTTATAGTCCACCTCTTGTTGGAGGTGTTTTCAACGCCGATAAATCAATAGACATTATAACGTTTTAATTGTGAGTTGTTATTGGTCTTTAATAAAATCTAATTTAGTCCCGTAGGGACGATATGTTTATAGGAACACGGCCACCCCTACGCTCTTAGTCCCGTAGGGACGATATGTTTTCGCATCACATTGGCAGTTGCTATGTCGTTCCTACGGAACTCAAGAGGTGTTGGTAATTTTTCTATAAACATAGCGTTCCTACGGAACTCAAGAGGTCCGAGACACTCGGTAAACCTTAATTCAAATTAAATCATTATAATGTCTAATAAATCGGGCTTACAAGGTTTCCCTCCAACAAGAGATAACATGGTTAATTACAAAATATTTACGCACCTCAGAAATGACCGAAAAGAATTGTAAAATCCATGTTAGTTACGGTAAAATATGTTTAGGGAAAAGGGCAATGTGAACTGTTTTCTGGGTTGGAAATTCAAAAAAGCGACTTTTGGAATTTCCAACTGATGTTAGGAAGAAAATCGGTTATACGTTGGAAGAGGTACAGGGAGGTGAGACACCTGACAGTGCCAAACCCTTACGTGGTTTCTCAGGCGTGTATGAAATTGTGAGAGATCACAAACGTGATACCTATCGGGCAATATATGTCGTGAACCTTGGAGATATGATTTATGTGCTACACTGTTTCCAGAAGAAATCAACGCAGGGAATAAAGACTCCGAAGAAGGAAATTGATTTGATCCGTAGACGTTTGAATATAGCAAAAGAACATGCTCAAATGGAGATAAAAAATGACTGAAGAAACAATTGAAGTTGAAAAAGGCAGCGGCAATATATTTAAAGATTTAGAGATACCTAATCCGGAGGAATACCTCGCGAAAACCCGTCTTGCCTTAATAATTAAAAGTATTATATCCGAGAGTGGACTCAAACGACACGAAGCAACCGAGATACTTGACCTTAGTAAGTCTGAACTTTCTGCACTGCTGGATGGTTCGCTTGATGATTTTTCTGTTGAACATCTGTTTTCGTTAATCAGAAAATTGGACTGTGAGGTTGAAATAGTTGTGCGCGGGAGACCTGCGTACAATCCTACCACAGAAATTAGCATTTCAATACCTTTCTAAACACATGGCAAACCGACTCACAAATAAAATCGCAATTATCACAGGTGCAGCACGCGGCATCGGAGCGAAAAGTGCCGAGTTTTTTGCTGCGGAAGACGCAGCTGTCGCTATCTGGGATGTGAACGTTGAACGCGGTAACAAAGTCGCACAACAGATTCGATCTGCGGGTGGCACCGTAATCTTTTGCAAATGTGATGTAACTGATGCCGCACAGATACAAGACGCTGCGCAACAGACCACATCTGAACTCGGCACACCAAACGTGCTTTTTAACAATGCGGGTATCGCTGTCGTTGGTGAATTAGAGGATATTTCTGAAGCGGATTGGGATCGGCAATATGCGGTGAATGTAAAGAGCATCTATCTTGTTTCACGTGCGGTTATCCCGTTGATGCGCGAGGCTGGCGGCGGTGCGATTATCAATATGGCGAGCGAATCCGCGTATGTCGGATTTCCGATGCACCCTGCCTATACGTCCTCAAAAGCTGCTGTGGTACATCTCACACGTAGCATGGCGGTGCGGTATGCTGAAGACAATATCCGTGTCAATAGCCTGTGTCCCGGCACGATTAACACCGAGCTTTACCAAGAATTCATCGCACAACAGGATGACCCCGATGCGGTTAACAAGGAGATTGAAGCGATGCATCCGTTGGGTATCGGTGAACCGGAAGACATCGCATGGGCGGCGGTCTATTTAGCGTCGGATGAATCCCGATATATGACGGGTGCGCCGATGTTGGTTGAGGGTGGGATTTTATCTCTCTAACCAAAAATATTGCAGCGAAATCGGGCTTAGAAAGCCTCTTGTTGGAGGGGTTTGCAACCCCGATACCTCATTCAATCGGGCTTAGAAAGCCTCTTGTTGGAGGGGTTTGCAACCCCGATACCTCATTCAATCGGGCTTAGAAAGCCTCTTGTTGGAGGGGTTTGCAACCCCGATACCTCATTCAATCGGGCTTAGAAAGCCCTCCAACAAGAGGATATCCTACAAGACTACAACGCATGATCAGATGGTTTGAGACCTTTTATAAACGTACCGAAACCAAAAAACGTCGGCTCATAATTACCAACATAATCAACAACACTTTCATCGGGGATAGCGTCCTCCAACCCCATACACCAATAACATCCGTTGACAAGCAGCCGCCGCAACCCTTCGCTCTCTAAATCAACAGACGCGCCCATCGTGGTATTGAAAACGCGTGAGGTGTTGCCTGTGTCACCTGTATAAGTTTTTATCCATGCCATCGGCATCGTGATGGTATCCGGTTTCGGTGCATCTGTCGGTTCCATACCGACAAGCACTTGTCCATGCACTAACACCTGCGCGTCTCCTGTCAATTCCTTAATACCGTAAACATCCGAGGGACCCCATACATCTGTAACACCTTTAAGTACAGGGTGATCTTTGTGCCCTTCATCAATAACGCCGCGCGCACTCTCTTTGCCGTGATGTCCATGATGATTGATCCAAGTCTCCCCGAGCACTTGCCGACCGTAGCCACCATCAAATTCGCTACTATTAAAACTATATTTGGCGTAGGGACTATCGGTGTTTTCCTTATAATTAAAGGCATGCGTTGCTGTGCGTAGTCCCATCACAGGTTTACCAGCGTTTGTCCAGTCTACAATATATTTCATCTGTTCATCGGGCAATTCACGGAAACGTGTGAACAACACCAGCATATCAGCGGACTCCAGATTCTCAAGCCCCGGTATGTTCGACACTACATTCGGGTCTATCTCACCCGTTTCCGGATTGATAGCGAACAGCACGGTGCATCGGAAACCGTGATGTGTGGCTAACACTTTGCCCAACATCGGCAACGCCTCTTCGGAACGATACTCCTCATCGCCACTGACCAACACAATATGTTTGCCTTTACCGGCACCATCGCCACCTTCATATACAACCCATTCGTTATTCATTTATATATTAATCTCCAAATATCATAAGATTTTATGTTTTGAGTATAGCACATTTTGGGTTTAAAGTCATATCGTTAATTGTCTGAACCAGGATTCACAGGATTACAAGATTACCAGGATTATTCTTTGCTAAGGATGTATTGTAAAGACAGAACTACTATTATATGGTGCACATCTCACAATCCTGAAAATCTTGTAATCGTCTGAACCAGGATTCACAGGATTAGGAGATTATCAAGATTATTCCTTGCCAAGTATTTGTTGTCAATTTCTCACATCTCTTGTATTATATGTCATCAGTTCACAATCCTGAAAATCTACAAATCCTGAAAATCTTGGTTCAGACAAAGGAAACTTCTGAACCAGGATTCACAGGATTACAAGATTACCAGGATTATTCTTTGCTAAGGATGTATTGTAAAGACAGAACTACTATTATATGGTGCACATCTCACAATCCTGAAAATCTTGTAATCGTCTGAACCAGGATTCACAGGATTACAAGATTATCAAGATTATTCCTTGCCAAGTATTTGTTGTCAATTTCTCACATCTCTTGTATTATATGTCATCAGTTCACAATCCTGAAAATCTACAAATCCTGAAAATCTTGGTTCAGACAAAGGAAACTTCTGAACCAGGATTCACAGGATTTTAGGATTTCCAGGATTATTCTTGGCAAGTATTTTGTTGCCAATTTATCACTGCTATTGTATGATAGTGATGAAAAGTTATAGCCAAGCAATAAGTATATATCTTCAACATCTTCCAATCCTGAAAATCTTGTAATCGTCTGAACCAGGATTCACAGGATTAGGAGATTATCAAGATTATTCCTTGCCAAGTATTTGTTGTCAATTTCTCACATCTCTTGTATTATATGTCATCAGTTCACAATCCTGAAAATCTACAAATCCTGAAAATCTTGGTTCAGACAAATCTTCCAATCCTGCTAATCCTGGTTCAGACAAACTAACCTCAAAATGCAAGAAGAACAATTAACATATCAAATAATCGGTTGTGCAATGAAGGTCCATAGAGTTCTTGGAGGCGGTTTTCAGGAAGTAATTTATCAACGCGCACTCGCTATTGAGTTAGAACGCGCGGCCATCGGTTTTGAACGTGAGGTAGAATACCCTATTTACTACGATGAAATTGAAATCGGTACAAGAAGGGCAGACTTCATCGTAGCAGAAAAAGTCGTTGTCGAATTAAAAGCACTTACCGAGTTAGAAGATGTTCATATTGCACAAGCGAAAAACTATCTGGAGGCATTCAACTTTGACATCGGACTCTTAATAAATTTCGGCGGAAAAAGCTTGGAACATATACGACTTTTCAATTCCAAGAGACGTTAATTGTCTAATTGTCTGAACCAGGATTTACAGGATTATAGGATTACCAGGATTGTGAGTATCCGCAAAGTCTAAGGCTAATCCTGAAAATCTACAAATCGTCTGAACCAGGATTCACAGGATTATAGGATTACCAGGATTGTGAGTATCCGCAAAGTCTAAGGCTAATCCTGAAAATCTACAAATCGTCTGAACCAGGATTCGCAGGATTATAGGATTACCAGGATTATGCTGTGCTAAGAATGTATTGGAAAGACAGAACTACTATTATATGGTGCACATCTTACAATCCTGAAAATCTACAAATCCTGAAAATCCTGGTTCAGACAAAAGGAATCATCTGAACCAGGATTCGCAGGATTATAGGATTACCAGGATTATTCCTTACCAAAGATTTGTTGCCAACTTATCACTTCTATTGTATTATATGTCATCAGTTCACAATCCTGAAAATCTACAAATCCTGAAAATCCTGGTTCAGACAATTAAACTTGACACCCTTAAAAACACCTTTACAATATAAATTGTACACAAAAAATAGTTGACAAATTTGTGCAAAACTGCTAAAATACACAAAAAATCAACAAAATTACCGAATTTTAGATTTTTTTCACAAAAACACTTGACAAACTTTGCAACAAAGGGTATACTTAATAACGTGGCATGTAACCCGTTCAGAATATTTTGATGCCAACAAACTCAAAATACTTGACAAACTTTCATGGTTTGTGTTATACTTAATAAACATGCGGACAGAGATTCAATAATGCATTACCATATTTTTTACGTTGGTAATACCGGAATATTACATAAATCTCTCAAACGCAATTGTTCTTACGAAACGCAGCGCAACGCTCAAAAGCAAAATGCGCAGCAAATTTAAAATAGGTTGACATTTTTTTGTAACCTGTTTAGAATGGGAAACGTAATTAGACGTAATACCAAAAAATAATTTGGTTGACATTTTTTGTAACCGATGTTATAATAGGTAACGTTAATTATTAAAATCGGTTTGGACGGAAAATTGTTGGAGGGATTTTCAATCCCGATGATGAAACCGAACCGAAACCCTGAAAATGGTGGATATGCGCAACGGGAACGCACATATCCGATACCAAAAGGTTAGTAGAATGGATTTATCCCTGAATCTGTTCTTGATATTTCAAAATTGTATTGTCGGGCGCGATAACGCAATACACGCACATCGCCCCAAATAGTTTAATGTTTAGTTAGATTTTTAAATGAGGAGAAATAAGTAATGCGATTATTAAATAAATCGGCATTTACATTAGGATGTTTAATTTTACTGATGGCATTCGTTGCAGTCCCTGTGATGGCGCACCAAGTGCAAGATGACCAGGACCCGCCTCAGGATATTTCTGGTCACGCGGTGGTTGATGAGGCACACCCAGTAGTAAAGTCAATGACCCTAAAAGGTGACGCAGCAGATGGTTACGTTGACGGAGACAGTTTCCTGATTGATATTGTCTTTGAAGCTGCAAACGAAACGAACAAAATTACTGCACCAACCCTCGCTAATATTGCCCTTGATGAGGGCGACTTTACTACCGTAGAAATTTTGCAAAAAAGTCCAACACTTTTTGAAGCACGTTTACGTGCTGGTGCTGGTGCTACCTCGGGAGAGGTTACTACTGTTAATGTAGAAGTAGGAAGTAATAATATCTACACACCGGCTGATCCTGTAGTTGATGGTGCTGATGATGCGACCATGAACCCCGCAAAAGCAACCGTCATTTTTGACAATGAGGCTCCAGAAATAGGTGCCGATGGTGAGACCGACCAAACGGGTCCAGCGCTTCAAGCACTTGGAGGTCGGTTTACACCGCTGAATGGTGAATGGGCAGATCCGTTCCGTCTTGTCTTTCAGATCGTTGGTGCAGACATGGATCTGTCTTTCGACCAGACAACAATTACGAAAGCATCGTTTTCGGCTGAACCAAATGAAGTTACGTTTGGTAATCCGGGTTCTCTCGCCAACAATATGTACGGTGTGGATGTAACGCCAAATCCGAATACTGGCACATCAAATAAAGCGAAAGTTGACGTTACGATAACCATAACCCTTACAGATAAATCAGGCAACTCTACTACTGCAATGGTCATGGTTACTTTGGCAGCGAGAGCAGGTACTGGCACAATAACGCCTGATCCTCCTGATACTGATCCTGATCCGCAACCAGATACACCGGAAACTGGTGATCCGATGGGTATTACGGTGCCTGCCAAAAGTTACGTGCTTGTTTCAAAGAGTGGTGCTGCGATGGGACTCCCAACTGCACTTGCAGATAACGCATCTCAAGTTGAATGGGGACAGATCCCAGATTTAGAAGACCTTCTCTATAGAGGTGGAACCATACTTTTGACGCACGTTAAGGCAGACAAAGTTGATCACGATGGTGACGGTGCTGCCGCTGATGCTGATGGTAAAACCGCCCCTCGTGAAGCGAAACATCGCGATATCGTTATCACAGAGATTATGTGGGCACTCAATACTGCCGAAATCGGTAAAGACGGTGAAACCGCACGTCAATGGATTGAGATCTACAACAACCTTTCAGTTGATGTGACTGCCACCATTAGTGGAAAGTATGGGCGTCCAGCATCCTCTGCTTCTTCCGCTCAAGTGATGCTTGACCGTGTCAGTAACGTAGTCTCTGCAGGTTGGAGACTTGAAGGTCTCGGTCAAAACGGTTTCTATGATGACGAGGCTACTACTTCCGACACAGACTTTATCTCAATGTATCGGAAAGAACGCGGCAAAGACGGTTGGGTAAAAGGCCATTGGGCACAGTCATCCGAAATCTATCTTGCCGGTCATAAAGGTACTCCCGGTAGCAGTGAACGTGGTGCTGTCGGCACTATCGGTCCAACGTCCTTTGATGTTGGCGCGATCGTCTTTAACGAGATCGGTAACAGAAATACTGCCAACAAAGCTTACGAATGGATTGAACTTCGTAACAAGTCCGGTGGCGAACAAAATCTCAAAAAGTGGCAGATTAGTATGGTAACGGCTGTTGGCACAGATAATGTGTTCTTTAACTTCCGCGATGAGGATCGTAAGATTGCCGCTGGTGGCATTCTCTTGTTGGTTGCCTCTGATCCGACTGGTGATCCTGATCACCCATTGGCAGGTGGTTGGAACGTCAGAAAAGGCGGAAACGACCAAGATGAAGGTTATCGTAACCGTGGCCGTACACACGACTATCTGATCGCTGATTTTGCAGGCGATGGATTGCCAGACGATGGTAAGTTCGTGTTGATACTACGTAGCGGTAACGACAAACGCAGTAAACCCGAAAAACTCGTTGACATCGCTGGTTATGATGACAACTTGAAGGTATCCGCTAACGAGGCTGGTTTCACAAATCTTTGGCCCCTTAAAGGTGGTGTCCAAGATGCGCAACATAATCGTAACAAGTTTGATGTGAATACTGTTCACCGTCGCCAGAAAGATAGTATCTGGGGAACAAGTGCTACACGTCGTGACAGAACTCACGATGATGATGCCGCATTCCGTGGTGTTGGCTGGCGAAGTGGTATCGGTTATAAACGTAATGTTGCTGAGAATAATGCACACGGTGGAACACCCGGTTATCCGCATGGTGCCGAAAAGAATGAAGGTGGCGATGCTACCGGACCCATCCTTATCAGCGAGATTATGTATAATACGAGTGACGGTTTGCCACAGTGGATTGAACTCCAGAACACCTCCAGATCCGTTGGTGTAAGGCTGCAGAATTGGAGACTGTACATTGTAAATCATAGCCAAAATGCTGATGGATCGAAATTCGACGCAGCACCGTTAGAATATAATATCTCACTCAACGGTTATGAGATACCACCGAACCAGACAATACTGATTGTCTCAGATGGTACACGTCGGGATGCAACAAATCTTCCAAGTTCACGAATCAATAATCGTAACTTGGATCGTGATAAAGTTCTGTTGAATCCTTACGGTTTCTATCTGTCGCTCAAAGCGAAAACGCATAAGGCAGCGCATGAGCATCAGCAAGGAGATACAGCAGGTAACCTTGCAGTACCTACTGCAGACAATCCACTAACAGATCGTAGAGGAAATCTACAACCCTTTACCGATCCTGCGTGGGAACTGCCATCAGGATTAACTGATGATGATGCCCGTACTTCAATCGCACGGCGTATAGACGATAAGATAATGACCCTAAAAGGCACCGAGAAATGGCATTGGCTCGTTTCCGCTGATGATCCACGCTTGAACCGGATTAAAGGCTTAACCTATTATGGTCATGTTGATGATGAAGGTTCACCTGGACATATTCGTGGTGGCGCACTACCTGTTAGTTTGTCTTCCTTCCGTCCGGCACTTGAAGACGGCGCAGTCGTTATCCGTTGGGTAACCCAGTCCGAACTTGACAACGCTGGATTTAATATCCTTCGTAGTGATAGCCGGAACGGTGAATTCAAGCAGGTCAATCCTGATCTGATTCAAGGTGCTGGTACCACAGGTGAAAAGAGCAGCTACAAATGGGTTGACCCAACTGCTAAACCTGGTGATGTTTACTACTACCAAATTGAAGATGTATCTTTCGCTGGTGAGCGTCAAACGCTTACGACCACGAAGCTGAAAGGCTTGATCTCGGCCAAGAACAAGCTGACTACGCGGTGGGGCGAATTGAAATCACAAGATTAACTCAGGGATATTCTAACTAACCTACCCCAAAAAGAGCGGGCGGTGGACTTCGGTTCATCGTCCGTTTTTTATTTTTTTCTCCCTTCGGTAGGTGCGGTTTCCTAACCGCTCCGTTTGCAACCCCGATTTATTATTTGCTATCCTTTTTGTCTGAACCAGGATTTACAAGATTATAGGATTACCAGGATTATGCGTTTTCACAGATAAAGGTTCTTCTTGTGAACAACACAGAATGGTATCAAAGAGAAAGACGTTTGCCCGTATCAAAAACATTTATCCTGAAACAATCCTGAAAATCTTGTAATCCTGTGAATCCTGGTTCAGACAAACGGCGCGTTTACAAAACGCGCCTACCAAAACTTAGAATACGGTGCGGTTTCCTAACCGCTCCGTTTGCAACCCCGATTTATTATTTGCTATCCTTTTTGTCTGAACCAGGATTTTCAGGATTATAGGATTACCAGGATTATGCGTTTTCACAGATAAAGGTTCTTCTTGTGAACAACACAGAATGGTATTAAAGAGAAAGACGTTTGCCCGTATCAAAAACATTTATCCTGAAACAATCCTGAAAATCTTGTAATCCTGTGAATCCTGGTTCAGACAAACGGCGCGTTTACAAAACGCGCCTACCAAAACTTAGAATACGGTGCGGTTAGGAAACCGCACCTACCGCTTTGGGTCGAACTTATTAACTTGACATCTGCTCTAAATCGGACTACAATATAAACAAACAACAAAATCGGAGGACAAACCCAAACCCATGAAAAAGTTCTTAATCGTCCTAATTACAACACTCACACTCTTAGCACCCACGCTACAAGCGAAAACAACCACCTATAGCGAACACATCGCACCGATCCTACAGAAACAGTGCCAAACCTGCCACCGACAAGGCGAAGTCGCACCCTTCGCACTGACCGACTACCGGCAGGCGAAAGCGTGGGCAACCGAAATCGCTGAATACACCAAAGCACACCTGATGCCGCCTTGGAAACCCGCACACGGACATGGCACCTTCAAAAACGAACGCCGATTGACTAACAAAGAAATCAAAATGATAAACGATTGGGCAGAAGCAGGCGCACCTGCAGGCAATCTCAACGCAGTACCGCCGAACCCAAAATTCCATGAGGGATGGGCACTCGGCGAACCCGACTATATCGTTGAAATGCCCGTAGAATACGAAATTGAGCCAGAAGGCGAAGACGAATATCGGCACTTCATCATCCCCACCAACTTTGATACAGACATATATGTTCAGGCAGTGGACGTGCAACCGGGCAACCGCAGAACGGTGCACCACGTCATCGCATATTTGGATACAGAGGGACAAGGGCGTGCACTTGCCGCAAAGGACCCGAAACCCGGTTATGTTACAGGCGGCACCGGTCCCGGCATAGATGTTGTTGGTACACTTGGCGGATGGGCACCTGGTATGAGCCCCACGGTTCTCCCAGAAGGCATTGGGTATCTGTTGCCCAAAGGCGCAGACATCGTCCTACAGGTACACTACTACCGCACCGGACACATTGAGCGCGACCAATCACGGATGGGGCTTTATTTTTCCAAAACACCGAAAACGGTTCCGCTGCAAATCGATGCAGCAATCAACGATAAATTTATGATCCCTGCAGGCGATGCGAAATATGCTGTCAACGCTTCCAGAAGTCTGAAAAAAGACAGTTATCTGTTAGCCACGATGCCGCACATGCATCTGCTCGGACGCGACATGCGCATCATCGCCAAGCCACCAACTGCCGACACCATTGACCTTATCTGGATACAAGATTGGGATTTCAACTGGCAAGACATCTATCACTACCGCAAACCGATTTTCCTTCCCGCAGGCACACACATCTCTCTCGTCGCCCATTTCGACAACTCTCCCGCCAATCCCGCCAATCCGCACGACCCACCTATCCCTGTCGGTTGGGGAGACAAAACCACTGATGAAATGTGTATCGGTTTCATCTATTATGTAGATGCAAGCGAATATCAACTTGTGGAGTAGTTGGAGGGGTTTAAAACCCCGATATAAAACACTTCGGATAAGAAATCGGGCTTACAAGGTTTCCCTCCAACAAAAAAGATAGAAGTTCAAAACAATGGCATCTATTCCAAAAAAAGGTTCTCACCAATTAAGGAAAGGACGTATCTCAATACCCAACGCTTACTATTTGATAACCACTTCAACACACGAACGCAAACCAGTTCTCCTAAATGATGATGTCGCCAAAATTATCTTTGATGCTTTTGAATGGTTAGAAGTTAATGAACGCATCAGATGGGAATGTATCATGATTATGCCAGACCACATTCATTCTGTAATCCAACTTCAAGGACAATACACTTTACCTACAATACTACATACTCTCAAGCGTTTTACCGCAAGACAAATCAACAAACTGCTTCTGCAAGAAGGGCAATTTTGGCAGGAAGGATATCACGATACTGGAATACGTATAGATACTGCTTTGGGCGAAATGGTCCGCTACTGCTATGAAAACCCCGTAAGAAAAGGAATTGTTAAAACACCAAAGGAATATCCGTATTGGCGGTGCAAATACAAAATGGAGTAGGAAAAGCACCTTGAGGGCAGGACCACTGTGGGAGGGGTTTACAACCCCGATATATTTGCGCTTTCTTGTGGGAGGGGTTTACAACCCCGATATATTTGCGCTTTCTTGTGGGAGGGGTTTACAACCCCGATATATTTGCGCTTTCTTGTGGGAGGGGTTTACAACCCCGATAGAATTACATAAAAATCGGACTTACAAAGCCCTCCAACAAGAAGGTATTATCCAACCTTCCGCCCCACAAAATACACCGCAGACGCCAAAATATGCGAATGCGGGTGCAACAACAACAACATATCCAACCATACCAACGGAAACGTCAACCACCCCACCAGAAGCGACACCGCCTTCGCAACCAGCAAACTCCCGAAAGAACACACAAGCCCAACATATTCACGAAAAATCCAATGTAATGCCGTAGTCGGTCCAGCGCATGCACCACTTTCTATCTCATAGAACTGAGAAAACAACGCTGAGAACCCAGTCGTCGTCCAACGTTGATAATCGTGAGGCGATGCGTGATACCCTTGTAAGAACGGCACCGCTGCACACACATACCCATTCGGTTTCAGCACACGGCACATCTCAGCCACAACGCGGTGCGGGTCTCGGACATGCTCCAGCACCGCCTCAGAGATAACCGCATCAAAAACGTTATCTGCAAACGGCAGAGAGTGTCCATCCGCCACAACATCCACAGCGGGGGTCTCCTCAATCTCAAGGTTAATCACATTCGGGGCACGGCGATGCATTCCCGAACCCAGGTCTAAAACCTGTGCCTCTGGTCCCAGTTCTCGGAGAACTCGTTTAACAGCACGATTCCAACGCGGCGCTGGATACGGGCATCCCATCAGAGGTGCTAACAATCTGTTTTGCCGTAATCGGCGTTTTATCCGTTCAACCATTTCTCTTGTTGGAGGGGTTTACAACCCCGATTTCTTGATTTGGCGTTGATTCGTAAATCCTGGTTCAGACTGCAATAAAAAACGGGGTCAGAACTCTGACCCCGCCATAGCCGATTATTTAGACATCAGGTATATCAGGAAACTTTATATTCGCTTCATCCGCTGCCTGCGCTATATCTCTAACAATTAGCATCGTCAACTGCGCCAACTTCCGTGAAAATTCAGCATCAGAAAGCCCGCGGTATCGTGATGGTTGCGATGTACTGAGCCGTTCATTTGCAATCACCATTGCGCTTGTAACAAGCGGTAACGCAACATCAAGCGGTTCATCGGACGTTAGTATTTCAACCGGTTCGGGAAATATATCGTCTTCCGTATCAGTTTCACCCACCAACAAACGTTCACGGTTTTCAGAAATTGTATCAAGCACCTGTTTCGCAGCGAATTGGTGAGCCCCTTTCTTCGCACCCGGTATCGGATCAACCGTTTCGTGAACCCGATCACCGTAGTAGACCGTTACCTTCCAACTCGGCGCGTCTGGTGTGCCGAGTTGTATTTCAGTAAACCGTGGTTGGCTCAACCCGCGTTCTTGGCAATATTGAATTAAAAGTCCTTTATAGTTTCCATCAGGTTCGGCAACATCAACATCCCCAACAAGCATATACAACTACCTCCCGGAGCAGCACTATCTACCGTTATCGTAGCGTGGGCGATACTCCATCGTGCGCGGTTTCACTTTCCGCTGACGCTTCAACTCGATTCTGCGGCGTTTTTCGCTCGGTTTTTCATAAAAACTCCGCTTCTTAATTTCGGTGACAACACCCGCCTTACCACACATCTTTTTAAAACGAGCGAGCGCCCTATCAAAGGATTCGCCTGAATCAACCGTAACTTCAACTTGAACCATGTTTACAATCCTCCTTAGGTAAAATTACTATAGTAGTATATCATATCTCAGCGTAGATGTCAACTTTTTTTGGCTATCAGTTCCCTCTTCCTGTAGGAGCGAGCTCCAGCTCGCGACCATGTCAAAATGTTGAGAAAAACACGAATACTGAACTACTTTTGGCTATCAGTTCTATTCTTGTGGGAGGGGTTCTCTATTGTGGGAGGGGTTCTCTATTGTGGGAGGGGTTCTCTATTGTGGGAGGGGTTCTCTATTGTGGGAGGGGTTCTCTATTGTGGGAGGGTTCTCTATTGTGGGAGGGGTTTGTAACCCCGATTTACCAACAACGTGTTTGTAGTCGCGCAATTCATTGCGCCTCTTATATTTTCCGGGCGTACTCCATAGGTTGGGTGAGCGAAACCCAACTCTTCTTGCAGTTAACGCATTGTAGTTCCAACAACTGATAACCGACTGCCAATTCCACCTTGACAAAACCGACAAATTTCGCTATCATAAACCGCACAATAACCGTTGAACCCTATCAGGAGAAACCTTATCTACGAAATAATTATCTTATGTTTTGGGACATGGTTAACAGGCGTAAGCAAAGCAGGATTCGGTGGCGGCATCGGCATGATAGTTGTTCCTCTCTTCGCCCAGTTCCGTCCCATCCGATATGTTCTCGGTTTAATGCTTCCGTTACTCTTCTCAACAGATGTTTTTTCATTGGGGCCCTATTGGAAGCAGTGGCACCGCCAAAACATCTGGCAACTTGTACCGAGTGCCATCATCGGCATCGCTTTCGGGAGTTTCATCTTAAAAGACATATCAGATGTCCATCTAAAGAAAGTCATTGGAGGTATTGTCTGCCTATTTGCCATATTGGAATTTCTTAGACCCCGAATAACGCAGCGCCTAAACCCAGATGCTGCGGACAAAGAACCTGTTATACGTTTCAAAACGTGGCATGGCGTGCTTGCAGGTACCGTTGCAGGTATATTTTCAACACTTGCGCACATGGCGGGACCGATCATCGTCATGTATCTTTTACCACAGAGGTTAGGTAACCGAACGTTCGTTGCCACAACAACTGTGCTTTACTTCTTCATCAATATGGTTAAGTTTCCGTTCTATTACCAACTTGGGCTCTTTTCACCCGAAATCATCATAGAAGCTTTAGTCCTTCTGCCGTTTATTGGACTCGGCGTACAGGTCGGTGTTCATCTGAACAAACGATTTCCAGAGCGAATCTTTTCCAGAATCGTGTTAATTATGCTGTTCGCAACCGGTATACATCTATTATTTTTTACTTCAGGAGTGCACTGAATAGTTTTCAATAGCAAGTTCAATTAATCTATCTCACCTGCTTCTTGTAAGACTTTATTGATGAGCGATTCACTCAGACGTATGCCGTTAGCCTGCAACTGAATTAAAAGTGGTTTAATAGCAACAATCAAACCCTCTTCCTTTGCCTCCAGCAAAACACCTAATGTGCCCTTGACCTTTAATCCAATTTTTGTGGCTTTCTGTCTTCCCTTATTTTCATCAAGAATAACAAGCCGTGCATCATGTTCAACTGCAAGCGCGAAAACTTCGGCTTCTCCAGCGTCAATACCTTGATAAATTGTAGCACTTTGGGAATTTGTCACATCTACAACTTTAATCCACGGTGCTTTATTGAGTACTTCCCGATAGAATGTTTCATCTACTACTAAAAACTCTTTTTCAACTTCTCTTGGAATCCACACCTCGGTGTAGAGATCTCGTAATAACGGAAGGCAATTGAGCCCCAAAAGTCCAATAAGCGGACTCGTATTGCTAATAACTGGTTGTATCGGCATTCTTAAAATCTGCTATTGATGAGCTCTTCTTCATTAACATACAATGGAGAGAGTCCATAATCCCCCATCAGCAATATGAATTCAACGCGTGGCACCCTCGCAAGGCGGGCTGCGAGTCCACTGCTGAGTACATCTTCTCCGTAGTACTTCATGCCCAATGCTATCCGCGACTCTTTATCAATTTCAAACGGCTCACTTCGTGGTGTCAATAATGCTACAATCTCTTTTGGCAAACGATCCTTTATTTTCTGTTCAAAGGCATCTATGCTCCCGTAGGTATTGTGAAACACACCTGCGACATCTACGTCTTGTAGGAGTGCAGCTGTCAGGTCGGTTTTCGCTTCTTCCCAACCTTTCACAAGCAACCACGCTTCACCCCGTGTGTAATAGTATTCGGCAACCTTCGGTCTGAGTTTTAGTACTTCAGTATAATCGTTGATGGCTTTTTCAAACTCGCCCTTGGCTGCGTAAGTGGTGCCTCGATTGTAATATGCCTCAACATAATCGGGGTTGAGTTGTATTGCTTTATCAAAGTTTTCTATGGCGTTATCAAAATCGTCTTTATTGGCGTAAGCAAATCCGAGACCGTTGTAAGCATTGGCATAATCAGGTTTGAGTTGTATCGTCTTATTGAAGTTCTTGATAGTGTTGTCGAAATCGCCTTTGCGAGCGTAAGTGATGCCTCGATTGTAATAGGCATTGGTAAACTTTGGAACCAGTGCGATCGCATTGTTAAACTGTACGATTCCCTCGTCATATTTTCCTTTTTCACAATAAGCAATGCCACGTTTGTAGTACGCAGCCGCTTCATCATTGATGGTAGTTGCTGTCTTTATATACTCCCCAATGGCCATGTTAGACTTACCTATATGGTTGTATCCAGCACTGGTAGCAGAAAGATCCAAGTTCGGTTGTCGCATCACTTTTCACCCGCACAATGTGAGTTGTTTGAAGGTAATAATAACATGCAAGATTAGTAGATATCAACCGAAATTCCTATTTCACCCTCAAACTTTCGCCTTCCGCAACCGCGATTCAGACAAACCCCAAAATCCGCGATTCAGACAACAATCCTGAAAATCCTGGTTCAGACAGGTAGATATCCACAGTTCCCTTGATTTCATTTGAAGAATATGATATGTTATTTATCAATGTGAAAGCTTGCACAATCTATACATGTTGGAGTTGCTGTAAGGTACACAAGAAGAATGAATTGAGCGATTAAAACACAAGGAGTAACATAAATGACATTAAAATGGGGTGTCCTCGGAGCAGGCAGCGTCGCGCAACGCCGAGCGATGCCCGCCATCCAAAAAGCAACAGGGGCAGAACTGCATGCCCTCTTCTCCAGAGACGCAGCACGCGCCAAACGACTCGCAGTAGAACATAATGCTACAACATCATACAGCAGCGTTGACGATCTACTCACCGATACGGACCTTGATGCTATCTACGTCTCAACACCGGTTAATCTTCACTGTGAGCAGGTTATCGCCGCTGCAGAACAAGGATTACATGTTCTTTGTGACAAGCCGATGGCACTCACACCGCAGGAATGCGAACAGATGATTGATGCCTGCAATGCAAACAACGTGCATCTGCAGGTCTGCTTCCTCTTCCGATTCCACTCCTGCTTTCAACAGATTAGAGCATGGGTCAAAGAAAACCGTCTCGGACAGATAGTACACGGCAGGATGCCGTTCCTAAAAAAATATCTATTGACAGCGGACGAATGGCGCGCACAACCCGATAAAGGTGGGGGCGGATGTCTAATGGACTTAGGACCGCATAGTGTTGATCTGCTACGTTATCTCGTCGGTGAAGTCACGGAAGTATCCGCATTTTGCAACAGCACAATCCACAATTACCAAGTTGAAGAAACTGGTGGTATCCTGATGCGGTTTGAGAACGGTGCACAAGGATTCACCGATCTTAGTTTCTCTGTCGCACAATGTGATATTGTCCTTGAACTCTATGGCACAGAAAACACCGTATCTGTTATAAACGATGATGGTTGGAAAATCCATACATATTTTGATGGTGAAAAGCGAGTCACCACATCTCAATACGAGGATTTGTATCAACACCAATTTGAACACTTTGCTGAATGCGTAGCAACAAGTATTGCACCGATTGCCAGCGGCAACGATGGTTTAAAGGCAAATATCATCCTATCCGCAGCATACCAATCTGCCCGAACCGGACAAGTTACCCAATGTGCATAAAGATAGAATACCATAGACACACCTATTTATAACTATGTCAAAATGACACACTTTTCGCGCAACTTTAAAAAATTATGGACAAATTGTCACGATTCTATACACGTCAAAACACCACGATACCTCGCCAATAGTGAGTACATCTATATTCCGAGAATTGGCACATATCTTGCTATAGTTAATAACGTATATAATTATTTAGTCGGGTTTACAAAAATCAAACAAAACCCGTAATACGTTAATAACCCATTAGGAGGAATTTTAGATATGGCACTCGTACCTCTTGGCGATCGAATCCTCGTCAAACGTTCCGAAGACGATGAACAGAAAACCAGTGGCGGGATTATCATCCCAGACACCGCCAAAGAAAAGCCTCAAGAAGGCGAAGTTGTTGCGGTCGGCAAAGGCCGTATACTTGATAGCGGCGAACGGCAGGCTGTTGATGTTGAAGTCGGCGACAAAGTCTTGTTCGCAAAATATGGCGGAACAGAAGTAACCTACGATAATATTGAATTTCTCATCTTGCGCGAAGATGATATCTTAGCCAAGGTTAACTAAATAAGTAAGGAGTTACACACATGGCAGCAAAACAGTTAGCGTTTGATGAAGAAGCTCGGAATGCTATCAAGCAAGGCGTTGACAAATTGGCAGAAGCCGTCAAGGTCACCCTTGGTCCGAAAGGACGCAACGTTGTTCTTGATAAGAAATTCGGAGCTCCGACTATCACAAAAGATGGTGTGACGGTCGCAAAGGAAATCGAATTAGAAGACCCCTATGAAAATATGGGGGCACAGATGGTCAAAGAGGTTGCGTCCAAAACGAGCGATGTCGCTGGTGATGGAACTACAACCGCAACTATTTTGGCACAATCTATTTACCGAGAAGGTTTGAAAAACGTCGCCGCTGGCCATAATCCCATGGCTCTCAAACGCGGCATTGAAAAAGCAGTTAATAAAGTCGTTGATTCTATCCAAGGACTCAGCAAAGAGGTCTCGGAAAAAACTGAAATCGCACAAGTCGCAGCTATTTCTGCTAACAACGATTCCAGTATCGGTGACCTCATCGCTGATGCAATGGATAAAGTCGGAAAAGACGGTGTGATCACTGTTGAAGAAGCAAAAAGTCTTGATACGAACTTGGATGTCGTTGAAGGGATGCAGTTTGACAGGGGTTATTTATCACCCTATTTCGTGACGGATCCGGACCGCATGGAAGCGGTTGTAGAAGACGTAGTCGTTCTGATTCACGAAAAGAAAATCAGTGGTCTTCAAGAATTCAGATCTCTGCTCGATCTCATTGCACAGCAGGGCAAACCTCTATTGATTATCGCCGAAGATGTTGAAGGTGAAGCACTCGCAACTCTCGTCGTCAATAAGATTCGCGGCGTACTTCGTTGTGCAGCCGTTAAAGCACCAGGTTACGGTGATCGTAGGAAAGCCATGCTTGAAGACATCGCTGTACTCACCAATGGTCGCGTCATCTCTGAAGAACTCGGCATCAAACTTGAAAACGTTACGATGAATGATCTTGGCCGTGCCAACCGTATTGTTATTGACAAAGATAACACCACCATTGTTGAAGGTGATGGTAGTACCGAAGCAATTCAAGGACGCATAGACCAGATACGTCGGCAGATTGAAGATACCTCCTCTGATTACGATCGCGAAAAATTGCAGGAACGTCTTGCAAAACTCGCCGGTGGTGTCGCTGTCATTAATGTCGGTGCAGCTACCGAAGTTGAAATGAAAGAGAAGAAAGCACGCGTTGAAGATGCAATGCACGCCACACGCGCCGCTGTGGAAGAAGGCGTTGTTGTCGGTGGTGGTGTCGCTCTCGTAAGAGCGCAAGCCGAACTTGCCGAACTCGAACTTGAAGATGCTACTGAGCAAGTTGGTGTCTCTATTGTCGCGCGCGCACTTGAAGATCCACTTCGCCATATCGCGAAAAACGCTGGACAAGAAGACTCCGTCATAATCGCAAAAGTCAGAGATGAAGGTGGAAACATCGGTTTTGATGCACGCGAAGAACGTTTCGCCGACATGTTTGAAGCAGGGATCTTGGATCCAACTAAAGTAGTCCGTTTCGCTCTTCAAAACGCAGCCAGCATCGCAGCGCTAATGATTACCACCGAAACGCTTATTGCTGAGATTCCTGAGAAGGAAGCACCAGCACCTCCGATGCCTCCCGGTGGTGACATGTACTAATCCAATAGATTCTCTCATAAATAGTAAGCAGGTTCAACCTGTGGGTAGGGTTTATGAGAAAAATCTATTTATAGAAAACGGGCGGATGTTCAATCTGCCCGATTTCTTTTTACTAAGTCCGAAGGAAGTATTTGAAAACTACCAACGAGAAGTGAAACCGCATGTGTCGGATTGTTGGTTAGACAGCAAGAAAAATAGGGTAGATTACGAGATCAACTTCAATCGGTATTTCTACCAGTACACGCCGCTGCGCTCACTGAAGGAGATTGCTGATGAAATACTGGCACTGGAACGGAAAAGTGAAGGCTTGCTGAATCAGGTTTTGGAGAAAGCGATATGAGTTTATGGCGTAACATAACTATCGGTAATTTGGGAGAAATTATCACAGGCTATACTCCACCAACAAAAAACACAGAGTATTTTGGTGATAAATATCCATTCATTACCCCGACTGACATAAAGTTAGATTCACGAATCGTTCACACAGAACGCTTTTTGTCTCAGAAAGGTTATGAGTAAAATAAAAATCGCTTACTTCCTTCAAATTCTGTTTGTGTTACTTGTATTGCAAGCATCGGTAAGATTTGCATGACAACCGTTCCCAGCGTAACGAATCAACAAATTAACAGCGTTGTAGTGAATCAAGACAAATACGACCCATCCTTTGTCTATTATCTCCTTATAAACCAAACAGATGTAATTCAAAGCGTAGCAAATAGTGCAACAACTCCTATTGTAAATAAATCAACCTTCGCGAGTATCAATGTTTGTGTTCCTCCACTTCCCACACAAACCCAAATCGCCAACTTCCTTGACCGCAAAACAGAACAGATTGACGAACTCATCCGCATCAAAGAAAGACAGATAGAACTGCTGCAGGAACAACGGACCGCACTGATAAATCAGGCAGTAACAAAGGGGCTTGACCCGAATGTGGAGATGAAACCGTCGGGCGTGGAGTGGATTGGGGAGATACCAAGACATTGGGAAGTCAATAGACTCAAATACGTTGCAAAGATACTACCAAGTAATGTTGATAAACACATTTATCCAGATGAGATCCAGGTCAGGTTATGCAATTATACAGATGTTTATTACAACGACTATATTACAGTTGATACCGTTTTGGAAAAGGGTAGTTGTAAAGAACGTGAGTTTACGAAATTTGCTTTGAAGAAAGGTGATGTTATAATTACCAAAGATTCTGAGACTCCAGATGATATTGGTGTTCCAACATTTGTCAAAGACAATTTGGACAATGTTGTCTGTGGTTATCATTTGACAATGATTAGACCTTATGCTTGTCGTGGTGAGTTTGTTTTTATACCAATTCTAATAAATTATATCTCATTTGCGACTTTCGTTAAATAACGATAATTTGTTATACTTTCAATAGTGGTTTTAGTGTAATTTCTTAATATATCGGTCAGTTTGTCCTGCATCTCTTCTATTGAAGCAAACACATTTTGAAACAACTTTGCTTTGATGTCTTGCCATAGTCTTTCAATAGGGTTCAACTCCGGACTATAAGGTGGCAGAAAAAGTAAGACCACATTGTCAGGGATTTGCAGTGATTTCGCTTGATGAAAACGCCCATTATCAAGCACAAGGATATTCAGAGACGCAGGATAAACCTTAGCAAACTCATCAAGAAATATTTGGAAACAGGCACTATTGAGCCAGGGCATTTCAAGGAAAAAACTTTCTCCCGTTATTGGTTCCACAGCACCATATAGATAAAAGTTCTCATAAGTATAACTGATTTTGGCAATCGGTTTGACACCGGGCAAGGTAATACACCGATATGAAAAAGGATGAAGACCAAATCTTGACTCATCTTCGCAAAAAAGGCGGACATTTTCAAACGCACAATCTTTCTCCGAAATCGCTGTCTTGACTGTTTCAGGGAAGTCTAACTTGAACGTCTCACACGCTTTTTCGTTTTTTTTATATGGCTCTTGCGGGGCACTTTGAGTTTTGCTTTCCATCTATACCGAACCAACGCGTGAACTGCTTTATAGTTCATTTTGACATCAAAAGTTTCTTCAATATAATCTATTATCTGTTGATAACTGGAAAAACCCTCAGGTTTATTGAGTTCTGCTCGCAACATTTCTTGTTGTGCTTCGGTAAGCTGAGCTGGACGCCCGGGAGAATATTTCCGTGTCAAAAGCGCATCAAGTCCATCAGAGGCATAAGTTTGAAACCAATGACCAATCGTTTTCCGATCAACACCTATCATCGACGCGATTTGCTTGCGAGTTAGAGCCTGACCGCTGCGAAATAGTAAAAGGGCTGTCAACCTTTGTTTTTGATAACCTATGGATGTTTTTCTCAACATTTTTTTCAACTCGGCAACACTTTCTGTTATCTGTGCGGGTTTTAACTTCATTGATACTAATCCTATCAACTATAAATTTGTGATAAAATATAGCAGAAAAGAAAAAATATTAAAAGCGAAAATATTAAATAGAAATGGTATAACTATAGTTTGGACAATTTCTTTCTGTTTCCTGTTGAGTCCTCAAGCATTCTTAATTTTCTTTGAGTTTTGTCCGGCATCGTAACTCGTAGAAAAACATATTGAGCAGCCCCAGCGGGGCGGAATGTTTATAGCAATGGTGAACAATCCATATTGAGCCCCAGCGGGGCGAAATGTGTCTAAAATAGAGTTTCTTCCAATCACACAACTCGTGTTCACATACCACCCCTACGGGGTTCAAGAGGGCGTTTCCTCATATCTATAAACATATCGTCCCTACGGGACTAAAAATGCACTTTTGAATGATCTTGGTTCTTAATAGTATCAATGTCCTTTGGGAATTCACTATGAACAAGCACTTAAACAAAGTCTAAAACTGTCCAAACTTTAGTATAGTCTTATAAGAACGGGAGTTTTATTCAGAACGTTGAGATACACTCTTATGAAATTCTTAGGTGATGGCACGAGGAAGATATCTCCTCGCACCCATCCTACTCATGATCCTCAACAACCCTCTTCCATTAAAAGGGCATTAATTTTTTCAAGAACACATCCTTTGAAAAGGCATAGTTTCTCATCAGCACTTTTTTCGCAATGTACAAAATGTATTTCAAGATAGAACTTCCACAACAAAAGTGTTGTGTCCCGGCTGATATTAACTTCTTCAGATTGGAATTCTGGAGTATTTTCCGCTATAACCTCATAGAACACACGAATGAGTTCATTTTCGAATGTGCGGGGGTGTCCAGTATAGTACTTCACGATCCTATCGAATTTTGCCTCAAGTCCTGACTGTGGCGTAAAACCTTCTGAGACGCTATAGAGAGCACTATCAAATCCGTTTTGCATGTTTTCATGCAACCAAGAAGACATATCAGTCTCTACATTTGTTGACTTTACAACGTTTATTGGCAACACACATCTGAAACCGACAGTGCCTATACCATCATCAGCGGGATGTTGGCTTTTCCTTGAAATCTTAAGTTCTTCTGCTGTATTAAACCAAGAACCGCCGCGCGTTCTATGATATCTTCCATGGATATCGTCAACATCTAACCGATCCAGACACCATTCTGATACGTTCCCTGCCATGTCATATAAACCATATTCGTTGGGAGGATAACTACCCACGTCTTTTGTCGGAGGTCGGCTGAAACTGACCTTTGGTGTGTAGCGATCAAAGTTTGCTTTACTGGAAGGTGCTGTATCTCCCCAAGGGTATTTTTTTCCAGTCATAGTGCCACGCGCTGCTTTTTCCCACTGTGCTTGTGTGGGGAGTTCTTTGCCGATCCATTCTGCGTAGGCTTTGGCTGCAAACCAACTGATGCCCACTATAGGATGGTTAGCTCTTCCCTTTGGGTACATATTACCTTTCCAACCCCATAAATATGTATCACCTACAATTGAAGTTAAAGCTGTGTCTTTCTGCCACAGCGGATTGACATCAATAAACTTTTTATATTGTGCGTTAGTGACTTCGTATTTGTCCATATAGAATGACGCAACCCCTTCTCCTTTAGGGATCAACACCATATTTTCTGGCGGATTTGCTTTGCAAGGGTAAATACCAATTAATACCAATATGCAAATGGTTAGCGCGTTGTATATTCTGTTTCGGTTTTTCATTTTGAAATCTCCATATTTGCCGCTACCATGCTATTTTCAGCATGTGCTGCGATTTGGCTAACTTACGTTCACTGTTTATTTTTTATAGTAAAATCTAAAAATACCTTTACATTTTCTTAAGGTTAGCGGCGTTTGTAGTCGCGCAATTCATTGCGCCTCTTACATTTTTAGTATGTTTGAAATCCACATAAGAACAGAATGTAAATATAATTATGGATTTCACTATAAACAGTGAAAATTAGCCACATGTGTATTTGTTGTGTTTATTTTTCTAATGCTGATATTTTAACTTCGGTAATTTACACTCAAATCTATTCATAGCGACACGTTTCGTTAGGACGTTGATGATTTTTTTAAACATATTCAGACAAATTTAGTAGATTACCTTACATTATTTGTAAGCAACTATCAACATATTGCAAACGATGTGCAATTATTGTGCCAATTGTGTTCACTTATGGAAGAAAATGGCTCATTATACGTTGAAACATTGGGTTTTTAAGGGAAAATATATATTACTTCATATTTTTTGATTGAAGCCGCCAAAAATTACGAGTTTGGGACTGTTTCTCCACTAAATTTAATTTGGTTTTCATTCTTATATGTGGTATCATTTAAAGAGAAAACATTACTATTCACGAGTCACTATAGGAGGTTTTTAATGGCAGAAATAGGAAAAGCTGCTCCAGATTTTAGTTTATCAGGGTCTACAGGTCAGGAAGATACAGATGTTAAATTGGCTGATTTTGAAGGGAAAAAGTTGGTAATTCTTTTTTACCCACTTGATTTTTCACCTGTATGTTCAGAACAAGTTCCGGATTTTAATGAAAACTTAGACACTATTCGCGCTAAAGGTGCGGATGTAATTGCTATCAATCGCGACTCAACGTTTGCACACAAAGCTTGGAGTGAAGCACTCGGTGGCATCGGTTTTCCACTCCTCTCAGACATGAACCTTGAAGTCTCAAAACAATATGGCATGGCGCTTGAAGAAGTTGGTATAACGACCCGCGGTGTTTTTATCGTTGACGAGACAGGTAAAATTACCTTCAAACACGTTGAAGATGCACCACCGGATAATACACTGAGCGCAGAACAAGTCCTAAACGAACTTGACAAACGATGAGCAACAATTCTGCATCTAACAACTACGAAGGCGGGTAAATAGGGTGCCCGTCTTCGTTATCATATAGTAGAATATAAAAATAAGTTTACACATCTTTTGTAGGAGCGATCTCCGAATCGCGACCTTTTGTGAATGTCGGGAATCGGAGTTCCCTCCCGCTGAATGCCAAAAGCGCATTTGGCGTTGATTTGGCCAAATGCCAAAAGTGCATTTGGCGTTGATTCACAGTTCGAAAGTGTGAAAGTAATGCTAAAATCTACTATAACATGTTTGTGTCGTCCCTTAAAAAAGTGCCTTAGAAAACATAAATTCTGAGGGGATCGGACACATCGCTAAACATAAATTGTTTGAAGTGGACAATTTTGTTTCTGTATCTTGACAATCCCTATTAGATATGGTATAATTGTCTAAAGGGCGCGGGTGTAGCTCAGCGGTAGAGCATCAGCTTCCCAAGCTGAGGGTCGCGGGTTCAATTCCCGTCACCCGCTTGTATGTGAACAAATTACCGAGGAAATCATGGCGAAAAATACTCGATTGACCAAAGAAGAAATCCAAGAAGATAAATTTATTGACTTGGTTCTGAACTGTTATTCTTTTCTGAAGAATAATATTTTGCCTATCAGTATCACGCTTGCAGTTATCATTGTTGGGGTAGTAGGTTATTTAGTCTACACCCAAAATCTGGAAAAAAAATATGCTGAAGCTGCTGCGAACTTTTCTAATGCTACCGATACTTATAAAGCAGCTGAAGAAAGTTATTTAGATGTGTCTGCACCGAACGAAAGTGAAGAGGACGCTGAAGGTGAAGCAGAGGCTGAAAAAGTCACCTTTGAAAATGCTGAGGAAAAATTACAGATAATTTTTGAGAAATATCCAAATACACCCTTGGCAGACAAAGCACGGTACAATTACGCCAAAAGTCTTTACTATCAAGGCAAATATCCGGAAGCGCGCGAACAATTTGAGAAGATCGTTGAAACACATAAACCTGAAAATCAGATTTACGCATTGTACGCACAAAAGGCAGTAGGCAACTGCTTTGAACAAGAGGAAGACTACGCAAACGCGATTTCAGCTTATGAGGTAATAGCTTTTCCAAACACACCCCAACTTGCGCCTGAAATTCGTCAGTTTGTTCTAACGAGTGCAAAATATAATCAAGCACTTTGTCATGAAAAATTGAATGCATTAGAGGATGCAAAGGTATCTTATCAGGAAATTATTGAGGAATTCCAGAGAACACTAAAGGCAGGTATTGAGCAGAAAAGTATTGAACTGATTAAAGAGGCAAAAGAAGTGCTTACGGTGATTGAAGAACCTTTGGAAATCACAAAAGCAGAACATAAGGAAATGGAAGTACTTTATTTTGAATCGCTTGTCGCATATACTGACACAATTCGAGCATATAAGGTTGAAAAAGATACTGGCGGTGGGTTGTTGTCGGATGTGCGAAAACGCATACGGAACTTTGAGGAAGTCGCAACTACATTCATTAGTGGTGTCGAATCGGCACGTAAATCTGAAAAATCTGGATATCAAAGTGCTGCACTAAATACCTATAAACGAACTGTGGAATTCGATGCCTACGGCTTAAATTCTGAACTGTATGAACGTGCCCTCCTCAATTATCAACGTCTCACGATTGCAGGAAAAGAGGAGTAAAATGAAAGATAGAAAACGTCATTTGCTTGTTTGGACAATTGAAATGGGAAAACGGTTAAGTTTTGGACTAATTTTAGTGTCTTTGTGTCTTCCCCTTATCGTAGATGCAGCACCCTCGGGGCGTATTGCTTATGCTGTTTCAGGGTTTAATGACAAACTTGGAAGATTAGATTTCAATCTTCACATGACGACCTTCACCGAAAATGGTGACTTCAAGACAACCCCTTTAAATCAATCTGGAATGTATCCAGCATGGGGACCAAAAGGTGACACGCTCTATTTTATCCAACGTGCCAACACACAATCACATATCTTTTCAATTAATATCAATAACCCAAAAAATAAAACACTACTGACGCAAATTAGCGGTACTTACCGATTTTTAGCTGTTTCACCGAATGGAAAGAAACTCGCTTTTAACGGATGGACAAATGAACAACAGCAACAAGAAAATCAGGTATGGGTACTTGATATTGAGACAGGTGAAATGGAGGCAGTGACTGCAATACCGCATTTTGGAAGAACCTTCTTTTTCTGGGGAATCTCTTGGGCACCGAACAGTAAACAACTTGCGTTTTCACTTGAAAGACCCGGTGGATTAGAACAACTCTACTTGTTAGACCTTGAAACAAAAGAAATAGAAATATTAACTGAATTAAATATTGATTTCTATCCTGTGTGGTCACCTGATGGTCAGAATATTTTGTTCCGTAGATGGAACAGAGAATTTGACACAATGTCTACAATTGATGTTGAAACGCGGGCTGTAAAACCGCTCTTTGATGTTGATAAGCAGACCGGCATGTGGACAGATTGGTCATTTGATGGTCAATCAATTATCTATTCTCGGTGGGGAGCGTTCTTTTTACACGATCTCCTAACCAGAAAAACAGAACAATTGTTTGAAGTGGAGGGCAGCATTTTTGTAATTTCCTGGTGGAAACATGAAGTGCTTCCCGTTGTACCTAAACAAAAATTAACTACAACTTGGGGGGATGTCAAACGTACTTTGAGATAACATATTTGTGCGGTACTTCTGAAGCCGTAGGATCTTTATATTCTCCTTTCTATTCTTAATTCCATCTCATATTCATTTGACAGAACTCCTGATATATTGAAGCAGGGTTTGCAAGCCTCGCAGCTTCACTTATGAGATAACTTTTATTTAGACGTATCATAGCAAGAGAAAGAGGGTTAGAGCAATGTTGCCCAACGTGGAAACAGCCTTAGAATTTGATAAACTCAAAAAGCTGTTAAAAAGATATACGGCTTCTGAGTTAGGAAATGCGCGGATAGATAAACTTGCTCCCTCTGATTCACTGGACACAGTACATAATTTATTGAAATTGTGTACCGAAGCGAAAACCTATCAGCAGCAGTCTGGTGAAATACCTTTGAATGGATTAACAGATATTGGTCAGACGCTTCGACACGCCGCAATTACCGGGACTATCTTAGAACCGGAGGCGTTCTTAAATCTTGCAAAGGTAGCACAAATCCCATCCACAATAAAAAAGAAATTTAATAATCAGGACCGTGAAAACTTTCCACGACTATCATATATTGTAGATTCACTGCCTGTTTTTGACGAAATCGTTGAAGTTATTTCATATTGTATTAGCCCTGAAGGAACTATTTTAGACCAGGCGAGTTCTGAGTTACGTGCAATCCGACGTAAACTTATCAAATTCCGTGAAAACATACATCAAAAATTAGAAGCGATCCTCCGTTCCCCTGACCATCAAAAATCAATTCAGGAATCGGTCATTACCTTTAGAAATAATCGTTATGTAATACCTATCAAACAGGATGCCAAATCTTTTTTTAGCGGCGTTGTTCAAGGTCAATCTACCAGTGGTGCGACCTATTTTATGGAACCGTTGTCAATAGTTGAAATGAACAACGCTCTTCATGAGGCAGTTGAAGCTGAAAAAAGGGAGATGCGTAAGATTCTGTTAGAGTTAACAGACCGAGTACGAGAACGGATAGATGATTTTGAATCTGCGCTTAATCTACTCGCTGAACTTGACTTCCTAAATGCCAAAGCCCGATTTAGCCATGAATTAAATGCCGTTGAACCAAAATTGAATACGAACGGTGTTGTCAACATGTCTGAAGCGCGACATCCTCTCTTGGAATTCCAAGTCCGAGCGAATTCTCAATCCCAAAAACAAAAAACATCAAAACCTGACAAACCAAAACATAGACAACCTACACATGTTGTTCCTACAGATATACGCGTTGGCAAAAGTTTCAAGACGCTTGTGATCACTGGACCGAATACTGGCGGAAAAACTGTTGTGCTTAAAACGTTAGGACTATTGTGTTTGATGGCACAATCTGGGTTACATATTCCGGCAGCAAATGGTAGCAAACTCCCGATTTTTAACCACATTTTTGCCGATATTGGTGACGATCAAAACATAGAACAGAGTCTCAGCACCTTTTCCTCACATATCACGAAAATTGCTGAAATGCTGAACGCAATTGAGGACTCTGAATCCGCACATTTTCTTGTCTTATTGGACGAGATCGGTGCGGGCACCGACCCGACTGAAGGAACGGCACTCGGTATGGCAATCTTGGCTTGGTTGAGTGAACGAAATGCCAGTACGATCGTTACTACCCATTATGGTGCGCTTAAGGCTTATACCCATACACAAAAAAACATGGAAAACGCTTCAATGGAATTTGATTGGAGCACATTGAAACCGACTTATCGTTTGAAGATAGGTGTTCCTGGAAGTAGTAATGCACTAAAAATCGCACAACAATTGGGACTTCCTTCCTGTATACTTGCTGAGGCAGAAAGCAATTTGGGAAATAATAACATCGCTGTGGAAGACCTACTCATCCAACTACAACAAACACAACAGGAATTGGATACTGAACGTAAACAACTGCATGAAAAGATCCACCACGCTGAAACAGAATATCAGAAACATAAAACACTTATTGAAACATTTGACACAGAACAACAAACACGCCTACAAGAAGCTGAAAAAGAAGCACTGGAAATCATATCTACAGCTCGTCGAACGGTAGACAACATAGTTGCAGACATCCGTCGTGAACAAGCCTCCAAAGCCAGTATCCACGAAGCATTCTCAAAAATTGAAATTGCCAAAAAACAACTTAAACCTGACCCACCCGAAAAACTACCTAAGAAGAAAAAACTCACAGTCAATGTTGGCGACAAAGTTCGAATTATACAGTTAAATCGATTCGGAGAGGTTACCGCAATTGACAAACATGGCAGTATGCCTTTACAGATTCGGGTTGGGAGTATGCAGATGCAGCTTTCTTATAACGATATTAACAATGTTGTGCCAAAAAAAGAGTCGCAACATCTCACTCCATCCGTGCTGGACATGCAATATAGCAAGGCAAATTCAGTTAAAGAAGAACTCTGTATTCACGGGATGCTTGTTAGTGAAGGGTTAGACGTTACCGATAAATATCTGGATGATGCATACCTTGCCGGATTATTAAGCGTGAGAATTCTACACGGAAAAGGGACTGGTGCGCTACGAAGTGCGGTTCACGAAACATTAGATGCAAACCCGCACGTCGCTAATTATCAATACGCTCCACAGAGTGAAGGTGGAGAGGGTGTTACTGTCGTTAAATTCAAAGAATAACTTGATAGTCTTTCTACTGAAAATAGTCTACATGTTGGTTTAGAGGTCATCTCATGGCAACAAAAAACTATATACCACCCGAAACTATTGAGGAAATTCGGACACAGAATAATATCGTAGACGTGATTTCTGAATCTGGTGTTGCACTCAAACAAGCTGGGAGGAATTACCAGGCACTCTGTCCATTTCACGAAGAAAAGACACCTTCTTTTTCTGTGTCACCCGAAAAACAGATATTCTACTGTTTTGGATGCCAAACAGGTGGTAATGTCATTCATTTCCTGCAAAAACATGAAGGGAAAACTTTTATTGAGGCTATTGAATGGCTGGCAGAACGGGCGAATATTGCGTTGCCGACGCGAGATGCAAAATCCAGCGCCCGACAAAAACTGATCAATGATTTGAGTGAACTTAACAGGTTCGCTGTGAAATATTACCACGAATTACTTCGCACTGGACAACATAGTCAGCATGCACGGGAATATCTCAAAAACCGCGGTATCCTCTCACAAACCAATCAAATGTTCCAACTCGGTTACGCAAAACAACAGAGGCGGGATTTGGTAAAAGCAGCGACACATGAAGGTTGGACTGTGCAGCAATTGGTTGATGCAGGATTGATAAAGAACGAAGAAAAGGGTCCTCAAGACCGTTTTTGGAATCGGATACTATTTCCGATTCACAATGCCCAAGGTGTACCAGTAGGATTTGGAGGACGTGCGTTATCTGATGAACATCAACCGAAATATCTAAACTCACCCACAACGGTTCTATACGACAAAAGCAGAATCCTATTCAATCTTGACAAGGCAAGACAATCAATATCAAGAAAACAGTCTGCCATTCTCGTAGAAGGGTATATGGATGTGCTGATGCTATATCAACACGGGATTGAAAACGTAATAGCCTCGTCAGGAACATCTTTAACCGATGAACATGCAGCGTTATTGAAACGGTATACGCCAGAAGTTGTCATTGTGTTTGATGGTGATGCTTCAGGGTTACAAGCAGCGCAGCGTGGGTTGCATAGGCTCATCGGTGAAGAGATTCGTGTGCGTATTGCCCTCATGCCGAAAGGTGATGATCCAGATTCATTTGTCAAGCAAAACGGCGCGGATGCTTTCAGTGAACTAATCGATAAAGCGATTAACCTAATTGAGTTCCAAATTCAATCCGCAATCCAAGAAAAAAATATCCGACGTCCTGATGTAAAAACCCAAGTTGTCAAAGACATCAGCGCAATCCTTGTGAATATCAAAAACCGAGTTGAACGAACAGAATACGTAAAATACGCAGTAAAGGAACTTGAAATTGATGAAGGATTACTTTGGCGGGAATTGCGAGATTTAGGGTTGAAAGAAAACACAACGCATCGCAACGCACCCAGCCAAAAGACAACTTCAAAAAAGTTGTCACCACGCGAACAAATTGAATGGCAACTCGTCCAAGTTTTAATCCAAGTTCCTGAACTTATTCCCGAAGTTAAAACCCTACTACACTACCAAGAAATAACAAATCCTCGTCTCGAAAATATTGTTCAGCTGCTTTGGGATGCCTGTGAGAATGAAGAAAACATCGATATACAACACATCCTTAACACCTGTGAGGACGAAACTCTTAAAAGCATTATTACCAACGCACTTATAAGCAAAAAGAGCATACCTAATCCCCATGCCAGAATTGAGGGGTGTCTCAGGAAACTGAAAAGTTTCATATTACAAGAAGTTGAACAACGTATCCGATCAAATGCCCTTGCAGATGGGGACGATAATCTTGAAACACTTAAAGAACTGGTAGAGTTATCAAACCAAAGGCGTGCCTTCGTACAAAAAGACCTTCTTGAAAAGACAGGAAATTCTCCACAGTCTGACGAAGAAACGGATAACCCTCAAATTACTGATAATATTGAGAAGGAGAACTAAATGGCGAATTTAGAAAATGCACACTCACTCGATTTTCAGTTTAAAGAAGTTGAACAAAATATCAATGAACGCGAACAGGAAATTTCGCGCCTCGTGAAGCAACACAATATCCCCGCAGAATGGTTTGATAGAGAATTCAACGCTGAAACCCATAATTTTGAAACAGACGCTGTTAAGGAAGCGTATCTTAAAATTGCTCGTTATCAGCACGAAATTAAACAATACATTAATACTTTCTGCATTTCTCGCGAGAAGTTACAAGATATTACGAAACAGATTGATTCCGGCATAATTAATAATGCCCAAGATGCCAAAATGGCGATTGTAAAAGCAAATCTGAGGCTGGTCGTTAGCATCGTTAAGAAATATGGGCAAGAAGCTCAAGGTCGTGAATTTTTCGATCTGATTCAAGAAGCCAACATCGGTTTAATGAAAGCTATTGATAACTATGATTATCAAGGCGGTTTTCAGTTTAACACTTACGTTACTTGGTGGGTACGTCAAAGTATTTCCCGTGCTATTGCTTCAGCAGAAGGAAACGATGATCTTGATACTTAAGAAACTCGTAAAACTGTCAATTATAGGCGGGTTTTGTTCAGAAAATTTTCGCACAGACACTAAAATCTAACGAACAACAGAAAGTCCGAAAACGAACGAAATTCAAAAGGAGAACGAACCGGTGGATTTAGGTAATACACACCTACTTGATTTTAATGAATCTGATAACACGGATCAGGCTGAATTTGATGACTTAATGGAATTCACTCCAGGGGAAATCAGTGAACGTGAAGATCTGATTAAAGTTTATCTACGCGACATGGGGAAAGTTCCGTTGATAGATAAAGAAAAGGAGATTCAATTATCTCAGCAAATTGAGATGGGACTCCGCCAGGCACAAGCTGCAACATTTACTACTCGACTTGCGGTAGCAGAGGTGCGAAAACTTCTCTATAAAATCATCATTGCTAAAAAACGGGCATCTGATATAGTTGATATGCAAATTTCGAGTAACTCAACCCGTGATAAGGAACGTAAGCTGCGCGAAAAAGTAGAAAAGATGATGCGAGTCATTGAAACTTTAGAATTGGAATATCTTCTTGCTGCGAAGAAAGCGGCTAAGAATAATGCAGTCGTAGAATTTGAAACAGTTGGAAGTTATACAAACTTCGTCAAACATCTTGAGCAACTGAGGATTGACCGAGAAGAGATTAGCAAAATATCAGGACAGATTAAAGAAGTTGAACGGAATATTACTGACCGTGAACAAGAAATCGCACGACTCCAAAATCAACATAATCTTCCGCAAGAGTGGTTCAATGGAAGGCTAAACTCTAAAACTCATAATTTTAAAACGGTTGCTGCAAAAGAAGCATATATTAACATCGTCCGCTATCAACGCGAGATTCAACAATATCTAAATACAATCGGTAGCTCTCGCGACTCCCTCCAAGCTATTACCAAACAGATTTGTGTTGGCGAAACCAACGCACAAGACGCAAAAATGGCTATTGTTGAAGCAAATCTCAGGTTAGTTGTTAGTATCGCAAAGAAATACAGACACCAAGCACCTGGACTTGAATTCCTCGATCTGATTCAGGAAGGCAATATAGGTTTAATGCGAGCAGTAGACAAGTTTGATTATCAACGCGGTTTCAAGTTTAGCACTTACGCCACCTGGTGGATACGTCAAAGTATTACCCGCGCAATCGCGGACCAAGGTCGCACTATCCGTATTCCGGTCCACATGCATGAAAGAATCAATAAACTCAGGCGAGCAGAGCGTTCACTTATCCAAGATTTAGGTCGACGACCTACACCAGAAGAGATCGCTGCAGATATGGGAATTCCAGCTGAAAAAGTCAGAGAAGTTTTAAGGATTGTTCCGGAAACTGTCTCATTGGAAACACCTATCGGAGACGATGATGATGACAGCCAATTAGGGGATTTCATTGAAGATGCAAGTGTGCTGTCACCAGCCACAGAAGCTGAGCTTAGCATTCTCAAAGAACGTATTCAGGAAGCACTCGCCGATCTGTCTGAACGGGAACGAGAGGTGATTGTCCTTCGCTTCGGAATTGAAGATGATACCATTGACCCATTGTTGTCTGAAACAACACGCAAACGGATTGCGGAACTTTGCATTACTACCGGTTACCCAAAAACACTTGAAGAGGTCGGTGTCGTTTTTGGTGTCACTCGAGAACGGATCCGCCAAATTGAAGCGAAAGCCCTCCGTAAACTTCGCCATCCAGTCCGAAGCCATCGCCTACGTGGCTTCATAGAATAACAGCGATTACCACATATAAATACCTGCCACTCAGCAATGCAGAATAATCCAATTCTCCAGTCATTTTTTCTTTTTCACAAAAACATCTTTTTGTAGGAGCGACCTCCTGGTCGCGATATGACCAAAATGCTGAGAAAAACTGAAAACTGAATTACGCTTCAAGAATTGCATAAATTCTTGATTTTTCGTTAGAAACAAGGTATAATTAAAAAACAATATGGGTCCATAGCTCAGTGGTCAGAGCCGCCGGCTCATAACCGGCTGGTCCTAGGTTCGAGTCCTAGTGGGCCCATCTCCTCTCATGGGGCGTTAGCTCAGGGGTACGAGCGCTACCTTCACACGGTAGAAGTCACTGGTTCAAATCCAGTACGCCCCATCGCTTAGGGAAACGCCCAACCTACCGCGTGAAGGTATCTGTGATTACGTTCTGACAAAATTAGGTAAACCATTAAATCTGACTTTTGGAGGAATAAAATAAACAGTGTATCTTACTTCAACTATCCTATCTCCATTATCCTTTTGCAAACATGATTTTGCCATGAATTGATGCTTTTACAAAAAAAGCTAAACTTTTTCTGGTGAAACGTATATATTAAGTATAACAGGTGATCACCATGTTATTTTATAGTTTGAAACGATTAACTTTTCTCGTTATCTTGCTTATATAGTGAAATATACAAATAAGTTTACACTCCTTCTGTAGGAGCGATCTCCGAATCGCGACTGCACGCCTTGATAGTCGGGAATCGGAGTTCCCTCCTACACCTACAAAGTGTCCAAGTAATTCTAAAATCCACTATAAAAGGAAGTAACCGATGACATATCAACGCGGTCCACATTACTCAGGTAAGTGTCCATTCAAGATTGTCCCAGAAGATCCGCTCTCTGCTGATCAGTCAATACGTCATTGTGTTGCTTGTGCGACAGAGTACAACACGCGGTTGGAAAGTCTTAAAGAAGATTTCCATCAAATCGCTATGTTGACGGTTCTGGAAGCGATGCCGAAGTATGACCCGAACCATCCGAGCGGTGCCAGTTTGACTACGTTTATTAAGTTAAGCGTGTGTAAACGCCTCTGGGCAGAGCGGCGGAAGGAACTAACACATATTCCATTTCCGCTTGATGAGCAACCCACGGATGATGACAACTGGACGCCAAATCCGTTAGTTGATGGTTTGAATGCTGAAGCATGTGCGCATGAAGCATTAGAAGACGAAGTGATTCGACAGCTTGAGGTGGAACAATTCTGTGAACACTTACCTCAATTTTTGGCAAAACTTACCGAAAAACAACGCCGCGTCCTTGAAATGAAGTATTTTGAGGAGCGCAGCGGTGTTGAGATAGCCAAAGCACTCGGTATCTCTAAAGGTAGGGTGAGCCAAATTATGAAAACCGCTTTGGAAAAGGTGAAAAAGGCATACCTCCTTGCATTAGAGAAAGGTTTTAAATTTTAAAACCAACGTCCTTGACGTTGATTTTAAATACCGACACCTGTGTGGGTGTAAAAGGAGAATTATCATGTTTTTTAAGTTGAAGTTCAAGACAATCGCGATTGCAGCGGTAATCGCTTCTCTATTGCTTATAGGTTTAAATTATAGTGAGGCTGCTTCTATAACGTATCTATCTGTTGATTCGAATACGGATTACGGCGGCGGCTCGGACTTCTATGCGTCTCTGTCAGCAGATGAAAACATCAGTTATATCGACTGGTATGTCAAACAGACGTATCCGACATCTGACGCAGATAGTGACTATGAACATGTCCATACCAGTATGCATAGTAGTGGCACGACAAGCGTCTCTGTGCGCCTTGGTTTGTTCGATGGTCACATAAAGATCGCCGAGTATGATATAAAGGCAGAGGTTACGTTTTCGGATGGTTCTGACTCCAGCACGACCACGACATCTGTCTATAAACCTGTTTTTGATGATAGTGGATACCAAAGAACAGGTGTCTATGGCTATTCAGAATTGACCGCTCACTACTTTGATGGCTCCTCTATCGTCATGGACGGGTATGTCTCGGCATATAACGGCACCGGTGATAATGCGAGAGGGTTCGGAAGGTTCAGACATACAGCCACCAACAAACCGCTGGATGAGTTAGAAGAGCCTTTGCCCAACGAAATCTTTGAACAGGGTGAAACTTACGGTTATAGCACCAGTGATCTTATGACTAACTTCAATTTTGACACCGGCGGAGAACTCCAGGGAAATGACACGTGGGTGTGTAATGCGTATCTTCGGCTCAAAGTGCATCAAGGAGTGACAGATGACTGGTTGGCGGAAGATACGAATACGTTTACTCATTTAGACAATTGATAAACCAATTCATAAGGCAGGGGACATGTGCCCCTGCCACACCTTTTCTTTTAAGGAGAGTAGTCATGTTCCTACAAAAAGTCAGTTTGCTTTGTTTGCTGCTACTGCTTTTCGGTGTGGTGGCAGATGCTAAAATCGTTTTTGGGTCCAGGCGCGACGGTGTGCAAGGTGTTTACGTGATGGACGATGATGGTAGCAACCAGACACTTCTCATTGAAGATGGGGAAAAGTGGTTACCATTCCCTGATTGCTGGTCGCCCGATGGTCAACAGATTGTATTTGAGAGACGTGGTAGTCAAAACATCATGCATTTAGATGGCACAAACATCCAAAAACTCATAATCCCTACAGTGTATGTCGGTAGAATGTCATTTTCCCCGGATGGCAAAGCTCTCGTTTTTAATATGAGAGTAGAAATAGATGGCAAAGAGATAAAGAGCGTCAACGTGCTGAATATAGAAACGGGGGAGATAAAAGAAATAGCGGATGTCAGTGCAACCTTTTGTGATTGGTCGCCTGATGGCAAGTCTATTGTGTTCTCAAAGCCGGGTGTGGTTGGAGAGGATGCAGGTGGGACGCTTTGGATAATGGGATCAGATGGTCATAATCCACGCAAACTCTTGCTCCCACCCATACAGGGAGCATTCAAAGCGCCGCGCTGGTCGCCCGATGGCAAACAGATCGTCTATCTCCATGACCAGTATGTGTGGGAGCCACGCCCGGGAGTTGCGCTTGCGCTCATCTACAAGGCGCATCGGTATCTGATTTGTGATCGCACCGGAGAAAACATCAAACAACTCCGGATACCGAAGGACTGGCGCCCCTTACAAATTGACTGGATGGATGATGGCAAATCTGTTGTTTTCAGCGCGTATGTCGGGATACCTCTAAACGAAATGGTATTTCCCGATCAGTTACCTCCTTGCAATATCTATAAATATCATATACCAACGGGAGAGATTACGCGCCTCACAGACCATCTGGGAAAGGATGACTCGCTGGATTGGATCAGCGATGATGTGCTTTCTGTTTCACCCGAAGGTAAGATGCAAACGCAATGGGGTAAACTAAAAAAGCTTCTTCAGAGTCGTAGTGAAACGTTCAAGTCGTTATCACAAAACGTGTTATTTCTCCTGCAGAAGCAACGTTGAATGCACATACGGCATTTAGCGGTTTGTCAAAAGTTCAGGATTAAATTAACACCTTTGTGTTGAAGGGTATCTCTTCTGGGATACCCTTCAACACAAAGGTGGGATACAATGCCAAAACATAAACCTGTTCATCCCATCTTCAACAATCGGTGGCAACCTGTTATTGCATTCATAGCAGGCATACTGATTTCTCATCTTTGGGGAGCAGGAGCAGATGTATGGCGCGGATTCTTTGAAGGAACAATATACGGAAAAGTATTTATAGAAAATGGGAATACTTCTCAGCAGAATCTTGAAGGAATTGAGATTTCATTGGATATAATTGGTAGTAACAAGAAATGTAAACCTGTTTTGACAAATGATATGGGGGAATACCGTTTTGATCATAATGTTCCAGTTGGATGCTATCTATGGATTAATGTGAAATATGGAAAGAACCAAAGACACAGAGAATATATAGATACAATTGAAGGTGTGAAGTGGTTACTTGGAAGTAGACGTTTGGCTCTCCCTATTTCGTCAGGTATCCCAAAACGGGTAGATTTAGGAATTCATCCTATTATATCTCAGTATGCTGGCAATCCATAGCATTATTCAAATTGACCTCTTACCGTAAGTGCGCTTGCGACTGAGAGGTAATCCCTTCCCTCTTCAACCCTATCGTGGTTGTAGCTAAGTCCCAAATGTAGATTCGCTGTTAGATGGTCACTGAGTTTGTAGCCTGCACGTAAAGTTGTCTCGTATCGTTCAGACCGTTCCTCTTTGTTGGCACCGTAGTTTTCTCTGCGAATTGCCAATGATAAGGTATTTGTCAGGTCAATGTCGTGCTTAAGTTGTATTCTGCCGAAAAATGGCACGCGTATGCCACCTTCGGTCCGGTAACGGTAGTCAATACTAAAGTTAGGTGTGACGATGAAAGCTTTGCTCTCAATTCCACTTCGCAGATGATCGCGAAGAGTCGTGCGAATACCTAATGAAGTCCTGGTTTCTTCGCTCCATTTATGTAGCCAACTCAGCGATGGGGTGTGTGCAGCACTGTCGCTTAGCGTAACTACAAGATTACCACTTTTCCGTATCGTATAACTATACCGAAGTTGAAAACTTGTGGCTTGTTGTGCATTTAGCTTAACATCCCCTTCGTAGGTTTCTGCGTGTGATGTATATGTGCTACCGTAACTTTTCCGAAAGCTATCAGATGTACTGATATTTGTTCCGAAGGAAAACCATTTCCATGGATCCACTGAAGTACGGACTGTGTAGCGATTACTGTTACGCGAATTAGTACGTTCCTCTGCTTCTCTATCAAGTTCCCAGATGTCTATCAGCGACTGACCAGATTCAAGTTGGCGAAAGGATTCAGAAGCAGTGAATGTCGCATTGGTGTTTATCGTAAATGTATTGATTATTCGCTGTAAAAAACCTTCCGGTTTAGGTTGTTGCGTGGCAAGAGAACCTGTTGCTGCAGGACTGGGACGCTGTTTTTGTTCCATCTCCGCTTTATCACGGTTAATCCAGTCATTTTGATCTTCAACTATTTTTTGGATTTGCGTTTCATCAACACCCTTATCACGTAACTTTTCAAGCCGCTGTTCAATCGGGGTCTGTTGATCTGACTTTTCGATCATTCCATCCTGACTCTCTTCTAAGGCTACAGTTTCCGGTTTTTCCTTATTAAACAGCCACCCAAACCATTTTTGAATACGAAGATTCAGACCCAGATTTACGTTTCCGTTAAGTGAAGCGTCTTTCTTTACATTAAACCAATTTTCTCTGAAACTCACACGGCTTGTGACTGTGGGACGCAAACCAATAAGATCGCGATTGAGGCGTGGTGTAAGTGAAAGTCGGTGTTCACGTTCAGCAATTGAGAAATATAGCGGAATTTCTTCATTAGAATCCTCTTCCACAGAAAAATTGGTGTTCGTTACGCCATCCCCCAAAAATGATGTTCTATATCGATTCGGATCACGTTTCTCAAGTGTTCGCCGCACATCATAACTCGGACTGAGACTGAAAACAGTAATTGGACTAATATTAAGCGTTATAGAGCCACTATCTGTTTTTTCATCTCGATTCCTACCATAGCCGTAACTGTAATAGGATGTTGATGTTGTAGCCGTATCTGTTGCCGTTTCAGGTTTTGCAAGAATATCCTCATGCCGATACTGCACATTGAACCCAAGTTTTGAACCGAGATTATATCGAAAAGTACCTGTGTATAGATGGCTAATTTGTGTGCCTTGTCGTTCGTTCCAAAAGTCTTGATAATTGTAGGAGAATCCGAGGTTGGGAAAAGGATTTCGGTTAAACTGCACCGAAACATCTCGGTTTAATGTTTCGCTCTTTCCACTAACAAAAGAGCTGTAACTTCCTCGTAGCGCTTCAGTTTCAGATTCCTGTTCTCGGATAGAGTACCGTATTGGAAGCCATGTAAAAATCGTGACATCAGCATCAATATTGTAGTCGTTGTTTGTAGTACTATAGCCACGGGATGATAAACGTTGCCGTCCGATTTCCCCAGCCCCGCTCTCAAAATCTTTGTCTTGGCTTGCATAACCGCCACGGAGTTGGATAACACTACCAAGTGAAACAGCCATATTTCCACGTCGTGCCCATCCAGAGCGGACGAGTGGATCACCGAGATGTATCTCGTTTACCCATACCTCACCACTAATTTCTCTGTCCGTGTCGTTTCGGATACCGAGCAATATACCTCCAATATTCTTGATGGATAGTTGCGTTCTGCTTACCCCTGTTTCTGACCCCCTGACACTAAAGCCGTCAGGATGCCCGTCAGGTGCATTTTCGATGGGAGATGATTGTAATTGATTTGGTGTCTCTGTATCAACATTCTGATCTGCAACCCGATCCGGATATTCGTTCCTAACGTTGTCTTGCAAGTCAATCTCAATCAGTTTCCAGCCTTCAAAGTCTATCGGTACAGTATATTCATAATAGTCCGTTAGGTTTTCAAAGATATTAACATCTTGTTCCTGTTGTGGTCGGTTGAGGAATGGGTCGGAACTATAAAAGGAACTTCGGTAACCGGTGCGTACACTGGGTGCAAGTTGTAGTACAAAAGTAGTATGGCTTTTATCACCATACAACCATAATCGGAGTGTATCGTGCCTACTAAAATCTTGTCCTTCGCTCTGGCTAAAACCTCTTAGTTGCTTGGAGGTAATACCGTAAGAATCAGGGTATAGATAATATTCAAGGCTCAGCGTCTGTTCGCGTTGTTGCTGTGTTTGGAAGCCGAGCGAAGTCGCCGTAAATGGGTGTAGTTTTCTGAAAAGTTCGTCATCTTCAATTTCTATATAGGCACTCTGATAGTCGTCAAAACTGAAGTTATCTTTTGTGCCAACGATGAACTTTTCGAGCGTATCTTGAACAACTTGACGATCGGAAAGTCCGGTGGTTGTTTCTGCAAAAGATTTTGTGACGATACCTTGTTCCCACTTATTCCCAACAATTTCAATAGATGCCCATTGAAATGTGCCCTTAACGCTGCCGGGCCGGTTCTTCATGAGCCAAAAACGGAAGTGCTGAACAAACACGAGACTGGGGACACGAGAGCCTTCCGGTAAAAATTTAGAGAGCGGGATACTAAGGAACGTCCACCCGTTTTGGTTTTTACCTTTAACCCATTCGTTTGGAATCTCATTAAGTGGGATAGCAACCTGAAAATATGCATCAACGCTATCAAGCACGCCATCGCCATTTAAATCCTCGCTATCCAAAATTTGATTATTTCCTCCAAAAGACTTTGGTTCAAATGGTCCGTCATAACTCCAACCAACGTCCTCACCCGTATCAAGTGCTCCGTTCCCACGATATCGATGCGCATCCGGTAGATTTTCAAGGTCAAGATCAAGCGCGTCAACAATACCGTCTCCGTTGGTATCTTCTAATGTTTGTGGAAGGTCTTCACTATCAAGGTGTCCATCAGCATCCGCATCTTCATTTACAGCACCAAGATTGAGATAGAGCGTTACATCGTCGTCACCTTGCACGCGCAACCACATCTCAACAAACCCACGCTCGGAGTAGTCAACGCCAGATTTTGAGACACCGTTGGAGAAACCGCCCCATTCTTCAACGACATCCGTAAAATCGTATCCAATTTCCATAATCAACCGTTCTTCTGTAGAAAGAGAGAGCGGCTGAATTGACGAGGCAGGTACATCTCGGTTACGCATATAGTTGCCAACTGCCTCCGCTTCTTCCCTATCTTTCAGAACGACATCAAAAAGTGCTCTATTTTCCTGTGTGGGTAGCACGGTATAATTGTGTATCGGTGTACCTGTTTGAGTCGATTCCCGGATGTATGGCACACTACTCGGTTTCCAGCTGTATTTGATCGTTGGGATGGTGGTGGTTTCTTTTACTCCTTCCATGCTATCAATTAGGGCAACCCCGACACTATTCGGGTTATTATGTGAGTAAGCCGACTCCCCACTAAAGTCAATAGAGAGTGGAAAATATTGGACATTCACGAAAGGCAGTGGGTTTATTAACCACGCCATGTTGAACTCCCTCCCAAAACTGGTGTTGATATTAAATGCTTGCAAGCGGTTGGGAACTTCGTTAACATTCGGTATCTGAGCAGGTTTCTGACCAGTCGTTAAGATATAGCCTGTTGATACATTAAAACCTTTTTGGAAAACAGGATTGAAATAATTCATACCTGTTCCGTAACCGCCTGAATAACTGGGTCCGATTCGCGAACGACCTCCGAAACTACCAAAACTACTGTATCCACCACCACCAAAACCACTTCCGAAACTGCTACGACCAATGCCGGAATTATTCATTCCCCTACCAGAAAACGTCCCGCTCCGAGAAAACCCGCCCGAAAAGGGGTCATTCGTAAGATTACTGTCCAAACCTGTTTGGGAGATTTGCATGCCACCCAGACGATTAAACCTATCTTCAAGATTTTGCTCTCGCTCTGATTTCGGTTTCGGTTTATGTGTATATTCTAACCATACACCAGCAACTGCTTGCTGTGAACCACCGAACGGTGTCTTTTCAAATTCCACTACGATTTCATCAAATTCATCAAGTTCTGTAAAAAACCTGATGGACCCAACTTCATAAACCATCATGTAGTCCGTGTCGCGCGTGAGAACTCTCCCGTTTAACCGAACGGTTTCGCTATTTGGAATCACAAATAATCCGACCTGATAGGTTTCAGATTGATACGAATAGTCAGCTACAATCGTGTAGACATGGTCAGTACTACGGAGGGATTCGAGATAAATCGCTTCGTTATTCAAAGAATCTCGGTATCGGTAGTAAGGATGTTGCGGATCGCTGATTTGAAAGGGGTGTAAATTTGGGAAACGCAGTAATCCTCTGTCATAGTCTATGTACTCAGGATCCACAATACCGTCGCCGTTCTGATCTAATCCAAATATTTCTATGTATGGTACAAGTCCTGCATCAGTTTGAAATGTTTCGCTTTCTCCCTGTCGGATGATTGTCAATTGAAAATCACGAGGATTGATGTTTCGGTTGCTAAGGAAGTAGACGTTATCTGCCACTGTTCCACGAAATCCTTTTGCTTTTAACACAACATAGCCAACCTCTTCCCCCTCTTCATCAATAGATCCATCTCCGTTTTCATCAGCAAAAACATTCCCAGGATTTCCAACGCTGCCACCACCGTCTCCCAGATATTCGTAAGCGACAACAATCGTATAACTTGGGGAGATAGAAGATAAGAACTCAATCTCACCTGTTTCATAGTTAATGTTATAGTCCTGACCTGGAAACTGTTGATTGAAGTATCCTTGACTCGTCCGTTGACCTCCTTGGTTATTGCCTACAACGCTATCATCTATATAGATTTCCACACTCCCCTGTTTTATGGGAAGATATGCGTCATGGAGCAAACCATCTTCGCCTTGGTGGATTAAATAGTACCTATTTTTAACATAATTTGCATCTACAATCTGAATACCGCGCGGCCCGTAACCGAAACTCGCTCTCCGAGACTGTCCACGGAACGTTCGCACTTCACGAACACCTTTACTTCGCGATCCGAAAAGAGTCATACGAGTGTTTTTATATTCAAACACGCCTTCCAGCCCAAACAAATTACGGTTGATATTCAAGAATCGTGTGTTCGGCAGGCTAAGTGTAATGTCACCAAAAGAGATAGTTTTAATGAAACTTTCAGGTTTACCTTCATACCAGATTTTAATCTTCTGTTCTTTGGCACCTCCAAGTCCATACCCGCCGTAGCTACTACCATATCCACCACCATAGGTATCACCTGCGTTGTAATCAACCGCAATATGTGTGCGTTCCCCAACACGACCATGTAATCCAATTGTTTGACTTTGCCGTATATTAATACCGGTAGAACGGGGAATACCGCTTCTGCCATAGCTGCTGTAACCACCATAACTACTGTAGCCACTCCCATAGCTCGAACCGAAACTGTCGTATCCGCCGCCAAACCCGCTGCTGTAACCGAAATCTTCATAACTATAGGAAGAAGTTAGTCCAAGGTCAAGTCCTGAACCGTAGTCACCATAACTCCCATAACTATAACCACCGTAACGGTTCAAATCCCCTTCTCCAAAATAGTGTGTTTTGTTGACCTCAATTGTCACGGATTGGTCAATTTTTACTTGTAGGTTTGAATCCATAGGCAGATCGATACCTTTGGTTTCCGTTTTGGGACGCGGTTTCCAATCGTAAAGTTCGGAGAGGTTACCGAGATCGGGTGGATATTTCCAGCGACGTAGTGTCTCTAAGTATGGCATCAGTATCTGATGACGCAAAGATATACCTGAATCTATATCTTCAGCTGTTGATGGGTCGTCTGTTGTTTTCGTTTTTGATTCGCTCTGAGACCACGTATTTTCTACTTTTTTGGGTTTCTTGCTAAAGGGATTCTCAACTGGAGTCGGAGTGGGTGTTTCCTCTTGAATAGGTGGAGTAGGTTCGTCTTTTTCCGCAGTGAAGGCAGGTTGTACAAAAACAAGAAAACTGAACGCAAGGAGAATCAGGAATCTATATCTATGTGAGGGCTTTGGCTTCAAAAGAATATGCTCCATCAATGTTTATTGTTATATGATAGTATTGTAACGGAGAAGCAAAAAGTAGGTTTACGTTTAGACAGAAAAACATTTGACATCCAAAAGAAAACCTGTTATAATTATTATTTCTTTTTTTACTGGGAAATCTAAATTATACCGTTTCTAATTGATCGCTTTTCATTAACAACAAAAAACGCGTTTAATCGCAATTCATTGCGCCTCGGACATTCTTCAGCTCTGCTTGAACCGATAATTTCACAATGAAGTCTCATCTTTTAGAAATGGTATTAGAATCAGCGGATATGGGTACTCGGAGGCAATTATGCACCTAATTACACTAAAAGACTGGTCAGAATCGGATATCCTTGAAACTATAGAAAACTGCCTGGAGATCAAAAATTATCCTGAGAAATATAGACACGCTGCTGGTGGGTTGAGTCTTGCATTACTCTTCCAAAAGACCTCTACCCGTACACGATGTGCCGGAGAAATTGGCATCGTGCAGCTTGGTGGACACGCGCACTATTTAGACTGGCGAACAACCAACTTTGGCTTGGCAGACCTCAGCGATGAAATTCGCGTCCTTTCAGCGTACGTTGATATAACTTTAGCGCGATTTCTCAAACATGATGATATCTGTGAGGCAGCAGCAGCATCTGTTCCAATGATTAACGGTTGTTGCGATAGATACCATCCATCACAAGCACTCGGTGATCTCATGTCAATAAAAGAACACCTTGGTAAGTTAGAAGGGATAAAAGTTTGCTTTATCGGTGTTCATAACAACGTTTGTAATTCACTGATTGCCGCGGGAATGAAGGTTGGGTTAGAAGTGACTGTCATTGCACCAGAGGTAAACCCTGCCGCAGTTGATAAGGAATTATGGTCCGAAGCGGCACAAAAAGGTTGCTATAAACCGGTTTCAACAGATTCAATTGATAGTGCCATAGAACTGCAAGAAGTCATCGCGCAAAATGATGTTGTCTACACAGATACGTGGATAGATATGGAATTCTTCACGGATCCGGATTTTGCTGAGGAGCGGGAACGACGCATGAAAATGATGATGCCTTATCAATTGAATTCTGCACTTCTTAAGGGACTTGATTGTAAGATAATGCACTGTCTTCCTGCACATCGCGGGTATGAAATTGCTGGTGAACTCCTTGACGATCCACGAGCAATTATCTTTGAACAATCCGAAAACCGCCTGCACAGCATGAAAGCCATTATCCTTAAGTTGCTTGGACGTTCATAAAATTAAAGCATGAAAACGTATTTAAGAAATCTTGAGTGCAGCAGCTGCGGTGAAATCTATCCCCACGAAATACCTCAGAATGTATGTCAATCGTGTGGGAAACCGTTGTTTGCGCGCTACGCGCTTGAACAATTAGTTAATACTTGGAAACCTGAACACCTTCTGTCAAGACCTCCATCGTTATGGCGATATAGAGAACTTCTGCCCATCTGCGCTGATGAACATATTGTCTCACTTGGAGAGACAATGACTCCACTTATTCATGCCAAAAGACTTGGCAGTCAACTTGGTTTGCCAGAACTCTGGATAAAGGATGAGTCTCGCTTACCGACTGGAAGTTTCAAGGCGCGCGGTTTAGCGATGGCTGTTTCCAAAGCGAAAGAACTCGGCATCAGCAAATTGGCTATACCGTCTGCGGGAAATGCAGCAACAGCGTTGTCGGTATATGCTGCGTGTGCTGGTATCCCTGCTCACATTTTTATGCCGAAAGATACCCCTATCTTTAATCAAGAAACTTGTCGACTTGCAGGGTCAAACGTCACACTGATTGATGGCTTGATTACAGATGCAGGCAAAATAGTTGCTGATAGAAAAAAAGATGCAGGATGGTTTGATGTCTCAACCCTCAAAGAGCCTTATCGTGTTGAAGGAAAAAAGACGATGGGCTTTGAACTTGCGGAGCAGTTCGGTTGGAAACTGCCAGATGTAGTAATCTATCCTACAGGCGGTGGTACAGGTATTGTAGGGATGTGGAAAGCGTTTGCTGAATTGGAGGCAATCGGTTGGATTGGTGAGAAAAGACCTCGGTTTATCTCGGTTCAGGCGGCGGGTTGCGCTCCAATTGTCAAGGCGTGGGAGGAAAGGAAAACTGCTGCTGAACCGTGGCAAGATGCACACACAGTTGCCAGCGGATTGCGGGTGCCACAAGCAATTGGTGATTTTCTGATTTTAGAAGCCATTTACAAAAGTGAAGGAGCTGCAGTTGCTGTTACTGATGACGCAATTGGTGAGGCGATGCACTTGTTACCAACGACTGAAGGCATTTTGACCTGTCCTGAAGGCGCTGCAACAGTCGCTGCATTAAAACCGCTCAAAGCGAACGGAATTATTAAGTCAACTGAACAGATTGTGCTTTTTAACACTGGCGGCTATCAGGCATAGGAGAGATTGAAACTATGGTAGAGATTAGAATTAACTCTACATTCTTGAACTGTAGGAGGGAACTCCGATTCCCGACTGCTCCTAAGTTCGGTCGCGATTCGGAGATCGCTCCTACAGAGGAAATGTAGAATTATTTCTATAATCCACTATAAGTAGTGTCTCCATGGGTGCGTCAAACAAACGCACCCATGGAAATCGGTAATTTTATCGATCGCGTTCAATGTAATCGTATCTTGGATTCTCTTTCTGATTAGGATTTTCACCTTCCATCAGTTCTGTTGGTTGAGGCGCGTTTCTTCGGTTGATACGAGGTCCGAATTTATAACTGTGAACTTTTACTATCGGATATGGCCCGTCAAATCCGACGATCTTACCCTGCACTTCGACCTCATTATTGTTTCTTGTAGCATCAATTCGCAGATCATCGAATTCTGGAGATGCTTTGAAAACAAACTTCTGACCACCGTTGCCTGCGTCGAGTGCCTGACGGACCTCAGAAGTTTGAGGTCTCCACCGTGCCCATCCAGGAATATCGCGGATACTACTTCGTGTGAAGCCGGGGTGTGAAAACATTCTACCTGTAATTGTGGCTTCAGTTTTAAGGAGGCGGACCTGTCCGAGTCCATGTCGTCCGCGATAACGCGTATCCTTCAACTGTCGCATAATGTTGTAGACATCAAAGGTATGTGTTCGGTTGTACTTTGTATCACCTTGTCGCGGTTTTACTTCCACAACAGTTGTGAAATGTCTTGTTCTGCCGTTCTTATCTACGGGTGTATGGAATGTAATTTCTTTTGCGTCTGCCCATGGCGACAACAACCTGCGGATTTTGATGGCATCCGCATTACTAACAACATCGGAAATTTCTATCTTCAGGGTTTGTAATTCTGCTACACTTTGCGTGCTAATGCCACTAAGCAGAAACAGAAACATTGTTACACAGATGATACTGCTGAAATATGCGCGTCTCATAATGCGTTCTCCCTTGAATTTTTAATTTATGGTAGATTATTGAATTAATTAGACGTATTTATTTGTAGGAGGGAACTCCGATTCCCGACTATCAGTGAGTTTCGTCGCGATTCGGAGATCGCTCCTACAAGTGAAGTGTATAATTATTTCCATATTTCACCATAACAACCGTTATTTAGATTATACACTATTTCACAGAAAAGTTGCAAGGAATAATTATTGTAAGGTGATTTCAACCATAACAGAGAGAATTCATACCTGTAACGACTCCAATCTTATGCAAATTAACATGCTTCCAATTTATAGGTGTGGTTAGAAACCGTATCTATAAGCGTCAATTTAAGGATTTTAATTCTACTTTTTGGATATATGTATAGCCTCGTAGAGGCGGTATGTTTATAGCAAACGGTGTCAGTCCTTCTTGAGCTCCGTAGGAGCGGTATGTGTATCCAATTGCGTCTCTATAAACATATCGTTCCTACGGAACTCAAGAGAAAGGTTAACGTTTTTTATAAACATATCGTTTCCGTCAAATGCCTGATGTGCATTCGACGTTGATTCACGGAACTCAAGATGTAAAAATCGGGCTTAGAAAGCCCCCTACAAGAAAGACTATATGCCTATGGTGTGGTTAGAAACCGCATCTACCGTCTGGTAAATAGGATGAATACCGTTAATTTATGGTACGTTATTGAATTAATTAGACGTATTTATTTGTAGGAGGGAACTCCGATTCCCGACTAAGATTGGCATTAGTCGCGATTCGGAGATCGCTCCTACAGGTGAAGTGTATAATTATTTCCATATTTCACCATAGTATTACATTTTGTATAGATATGTCACTGAAGTATAACGTCTTCAACAACCGTTTGTTGACAGGTATCTATTCTTCAGCATTCCGTTTTTCAACAAGATAATACAACGCTGGTAAAACAAGCAGCGTCAGAAAGGTCGCGGTAATCATGCCGCCGCTGATGACAATGGCAAGCGGCTTCTGGAGTTCTGCACCTGAACCGTGTGCAAGCGCAAGGGGCAGCATCCCTAACCCTGTTGTCAAGGCTGTCATTAGGACTGGACTAATTCGTTCGGATGCTCCCTTCATCACAGCGTCAAATAGCGACATGCCTTCCTTGCGTAGTGCATTGATATGTGAAACCAAGATGATGCCGTTACGCACTGCGATGCCGAACAAAAGAATAAAACCTACCATAGACGGAATACTCAGCACTCCGCCAGTGAGGAAAACACTGACAACACCACCGATTAACGCCAACGGTAGGTTCAGTATCACTAATATTGAAAGCCGCATTGAACCCATCGCAAGATACAGTAAAATAAAGATACCGATAAAAACAAAACCTGTTTGAATTAGGATACGTCTTTGCGCTCTCTGTTGACTTTCAAACTGTCCACCATAGGTGAGAAAATATTCATCAGGTATATCAACATGCGCCTCAATTTCTTTTTGAACTTCAGCAATAAAGTTACCAAGGTCCCTATTTTGCACATTACATTGGATCACGATACGACGAGAGACGTTCTCGCGATTGATGGTATTCGGTCCGAAGCCAAAACCGACATCAGCAACCTGTTTCAATGGGATGAATGCGCCTGAAGACGTTCGTAGTTTCAGATTGCCAAATGATTCAACGGTTTTGACAAGTGTTGGGTCAATCCGAACAACAAGGTCATACTGCCGTTGTCCTTGTATAATTTGACTGACTGTCTCGCCTTTGAAAGCCGCTTCAGCAAAGTGTGTTATGTCTTGAACGCTTAAGCCGTAACGTGCTGCTTCAAGACGTTTAACTTTGATTTGCAATTGTTCAACCTGCACTTGTTGTTCAACCTGTAAATCTGCAACACCATCAATCCCGGACATGACTGCTTCGATTTCCTCGGCTTTCTGTCTTAGCGTATCAAGGTCAGGTCCGAAAAGTTTCAGTGCCACTTGCGCGCTAACACCCGACAACAAATGGTCAAGACGGTGTTGAATCGGTTGACCAACGGATACTTGGACACCCGGAAAGTTTTCTGTTGAGAGCAGCTCCCGCACTTCAGTAAGAAGTTCTTCACGTGTTTTTTCACGTTCATCGGGTGGAATGAAGTTAACCACAATTTCATGCGTATTCACATCGTGTGCATGTTCGTCCGCTTCGGCGCGTCCTGTTCGACTACTGACACTTGTCACCTCCGAAATATCCCTCAACCTTGTTTCCATCTCACGACCAATACGTGTAGATTCATTCAACGAAGTTCCAGGTGGTGAAAACACGCTGATAGTAAACGTAGCTTCATCCATCACAGGCAAAAACTCTCTTCCTAAACGAGGAATCGCCATTAAAGTCAGTATTACCAGTACCGATGCAACTGCCACTACAAGCCAACGTAAACGTATAACCAATGAGAGAATAGGACGATACGCGCGTTTGATCCACATCACAACAGGCTGGAGCGTTAAGGCAGTCTCAACATCTGAATCAGGTGCCAATGCGACAACAAACAACCGCCATCGTACTAAAAGGTTGCGAAAAACGTTAGAAGCCCGTTTGCCTGAAGAATCAGCTCCTGGAATGGGTTCATGCAAAGGTATATCTCTGACGCGTCCTAAAAGTAGATCACTTAAAACTGGAACCACTGTTAAAGCAACGAGCAACGATGCTGCCATTGAAATCACAACAGCCCAACCGAGCGGACGAAACATTCTGCCCTCAATGCCGCTCAGACTGAACAGTGGTAAAAACACGAGGATAATAATCAACGTTGCAAAAACGATGGATACACGCATCTCATCGCTTGCGCGTGTCACAACTTGTGTCGGTGTTTCGTCTGTCTCATTCCCTAAATCACGTAGATGAAAATACTCCTGCAAGCGCCGAAAGATATTTTCTACGTAGACAATTGCATCGTCAACCACCATACCAACAGCAATTGCTAAGCCTGCAAGCGTCATAATGTTGAGAGTGCTTCCCTGTAAACGCAGCACAATGATAGCGATAATCAGCGATAACGGAATAGCAGTCAGTGTAATCAGTGCGGTGCGGATATTGAAGAGGAAGATAATTAGGACAACAACAACAAGAATTGCACCATCCCGCAGCGCTTCTTTGACGGTATCCACAGCGCGGCGAATTAAATCAGCTTGTGCGTACTCAACTTCTATCTTTACATTCTCTGGTAGCGACTTCTCCAACGATTTCAGTTCTGATTTAACTTCGTCGCTGAGGGTAAGCGTATTGATACCGGGTTGCTTCACGACCTTACCTAAAACGGTTTCTTCACCGTTGCGGCTTCCAGCGCCACGACGGATTTCTGGAAGCGATCCAATTTTGACTGTTGCGATATCTTTGACGAGGATAGGTGTGTTGTGTTTCCGTACATCAATTACAACATTTTCAATGTCGGCAACCGAGGAAATCCGTCCTAATCCTCTGATCATCAGCTCACGCGCGTCTTTGATGAGAAATCCGCCTGCTGCATTATCGTTGCTCTTTTCAAGTGCGTGTGCAACATCTTCAAGTGAAATGCCGTAGCTTACCAACCGTTCAGGATTAACGAAAACTTGAAATTGTTTGATATAACCTCCAATGTTAATTACATTGGCGATCCCACCCTGTGATTGGAGTCGGTACCGTATCACCCAGTCTGCTATGTCGCGCATTTCCATCGGATCCAGTTTGTCTTTTTCATCTGATTCATCAATGAGCGCGTATTCCATAATCTCTCCCAAGAGGGAAGAGGTGGGTAAAATAATTGGAGCATCAACGCCTTCTGGTAAATTCGGTGCAACGAGTTGCAGTCGTTCAGAAACCATCTGCCGCGCCAGAAAAATATCCATCCCCCATTCAAATTCAACGAAAACGAGGGATAAACCGATCGCTGATGATGAGCGAACCCGTGTAACATCTGGCGCGCCGTTCATTGAACTTTCTATCGGTAACGTCACAAGGGTTTCCATCTCCTCAGGAGACCATCCATGTGCTTCTGTTAGGACAGTAATCCGAGGTGGATTGATGTCGGGGTAAACGTCAATTGGCGCCGTTTGGAACATCCTAAAGCCGATTATGACTACAGCGATGAGTCCACAAATAACAAGTAGTCTATTCCTAAGCGACGCTTCGGTGATTTTTGACCACATTGATTTTCCTCCTTAGAACTAAACTAATGCGAGTGTCCTGCGTGCGCGTCAACTACATCAGTGGAACCTGCTGAAGCTCTTTTGAGTTGATGAGTTCCTTGGACAACTACAAATTCACCTATGAATAAACCATCTTTGATTTCAATATACTGGTCATCTTTTGCACCAACTTCAACTTCATGTTTGACGTAAGTATTACCCGATTCAACAAAGACAAACTTTGTAGCACCATCTTCCAGTACAGCACTCAACGGCACACTCAAGACATCATCCAATTTTTCAATGACGAGTGTTTGTTCAGCAAACATTCCCGGTTTCAATTGATAACTGGAATTGTCTACCTCTGTCCAAAAATGGACGGTGCGTTTATCCGGATTCATAACGGCAGAGATTTGAGAAATCTTCCCTGTGAAAACTTTTCCGGGATAAGCAGGAACCCGAATTCGCACATCGCTTCCTATTTGCCACTTGTCCTGTAAAAGTGCAAGCGTGTCTTCGTAAGCCTCACCCTCAATCCATACGACATCAGTATCAAGTATTGAGTATAGAGAATCACTTTTGTCAACGGTTGCACCGAGTGTTACATCTTGTTTGACGATCTGTCCAACAGATGGTGCTTTGACGTAAAATCGTGCCTGAGATTTTCCTGTTTCAATGACTTTTTCTATCTCATTTGCGGTCATACCGAACACTTCAAGTTTCTGATGAACTTTGGCTAACACAATAGCAGCATTGCGCTGTGCTTCTTCCGTTTGGAGCAGTGCTTCTAATGCCTCTGAACTCGTCATGAAAGGCGCGAAATTTTCAATGAGTTCCTCAGCGGATAAATTTTTGAACGAGATAATTGAAGTAGTTTTAGCAAGGTTTTCAATATGGGTTTCAGTTAAACCCCCGGCTAATGCCCGTAGTTTGTTAGCTTCAACTTTGACAACAGCAGATTTGTACACTGTTTCTGCGTCAACCAATCCAGACGCTTCTTCAATTAAAGTAACATATTTCAAGGCATCAACACTATCAGTCGTTTGTGTTGATGTTGACTGTGATTTGCTGTCCGCATTCAGCAGAACGAGAATTAGCGTTGTTCCGTCATCACTTAGTATTTTTTTAAGTGTTTCTTCATTGATACCGAGGATCTGAAATTGTCGCTTTGCCCCAGCGAATGCGTTGGTTGCTTTTGTGTATGCTGCTTTTTGCGCGATAAGTTCCTTATGTGCAGATATACGTTTTTCTGTGAGCATCTCAATACGCGCAAGCGTGTTTTCAAGTAATTTGCGTTCAACATCAGTTTTCACAAGATCAACACGCATCTGTTCTAAAGCTGAAATGGTCTTTGCAATAGCTAATGTTCTATGTTTCAGAAAAGCTGCTTTTTGCTCTTGCATCTCAGCAAGTGATTGTAAATAGTCAATTTGTAGCGTTTGCAATTCCAGTCGTATCTGCTTAGCAAAAACTGATTTCTGTTTTGCTAATTTAACGTCTAAAGACTTCTGTTGATGGACTGCTTCAATCAGGTCAATCTCAGCCAATTGTAAGTCAAGACTCTCCAATTCAAGTAGGACATCACCTTTTTTTACCGAGTCACCAAGATTAGAGTGGATGTGTTTTACGATACCACCAATTCTTGGTGTAACGACTGCCTGTTTTCCAGGATGGGCAATGACGTTACCCGTAACTTGAACAACCTTTTCTATAGTGTGAATGTCAGTTTCAGCAGTCTTTAAACCAATATTCGCTTTTGCTTTATCGGTGAGACTCACCTCGTTTTCCGCTGTGTGAGCATGACCGTTCTCTCCAGCAGGGTTATGTGGCGCGTCCTCTTTTTGTTCTCTATTTTCGCTGATAACCTGTTCTTCGTCCGCCCAAGCTAATGTGAGATAGGGATTTGATGAAAGCAAACCGCCTATTGCTATTACAAAAATTACTAAAAATAGTTGTATGAAATGAAAGTTGCGTTGCATTTTTTGCCTCCTTATAGATAATATGCGTTATAGATATGGTAGATTATTGATTTAATTAGACGTATTTATCTGTAGGAGGGAACTCCGATTCCCGACTATCAGTGAAGTTCGTCGCGATTCGGAGATCGCTCCTACAGGTGAGGTGTATAATAATTTCCATATTTCACCATAATACGCGTTAACTATTGAACTAATTCAATTGGTGTGCCGATTGCAGCTTCAAGTTCTACGAATGCTTTTTGATAGGCTGCGAGTGCATCAAGATAAGCAAACCGCGTTTTGACAAATTCATTCTGCATTAAAATCACTTCCAAGAGTTCTGCCTCGCCCAATTCATAGGAAGAGCGGGTGAGGGTTAGGTTTTCATTGAGCAACTTCAGTAAATTGCCATCATAAAATTTCAGATTTTTTTCGGTAGCATTCAAGGAAAGAAATGCTGCTATCACTTCACGGATGATCTGTCTCTCTGAATTGGTAATTTCTACTGTATAAACCTGTTTTTGTGCCTTTGCAGCATTAATTTCAGCACGATTCCAATCGAACAGTGGCAAAGGTATTGAGAACTTCACCCCGAATCCTGCCGACCCGAAACTACGTTCTGCAATGCCGCCGATACTCAGGTCAGGAATGTTTGCCGCTTTTGCAAGCCTGTAGGTGCTTTCGGTCTGTTTCACGCTTAATCTCAGCGACTTTAGGTCAGCACGATGTGCAAGTGCATGCGCCTTTAAAGTATCAAGTTTCAATTTTTTAGGTGTTTTTTCGGTCAGACTTCCGGTTGCGGTAGGTATTGCATCAAGTGGAGTCCCCATCAAACCGTTGAGTTCAAGTTGTGCTAACTGTAAATCACTCTCTAACGTAGCAGATTCGCGCAGTGCTGACTGCAGCTGAATGTTCGCGAGACCTACTTGTGTGACAGAAATATCACCTGCTTCAAACTGAATGCTTGCCATCTCAAACATCTGTTGATTGTGTTTGGTAATTTCTCTTGCTAACTTAAGTTTTTCTTGCACAAGAACAAGTTGATAAAAAGCGAGTTTCACAGACTTAGTAAGTTTCTGAGATTCTTCTGTGAGTTTAAGATTTACTTTTTCAAGGTTTATCTTTGCTATCTGTTTCCGATGACCCCGTTGCCCGCCAAGTTCAAAGGTCTTCGTTAATTCAAGTATCTGTTTCGCATCAGAACCACCGATAAATTCGGATTCCAATTCGGGATTGCTCAGCAAAGCGATACCATCAAGTTGGGCTTGTGCGACCTTAGTTTTTTCGCGAATCGCTTTGAGTGAAGGGTTTTCACGCAACGCAGTCTGAATTGCTGTTTCAAGATTTAATTCTTCATTTTGGACAGCAAAAGTGGTTATTGGCAAAATAATGAAACTTAAAATGTACATTCCTATGATTGTGATGGTAAAGCTTAATCTGGTGTTCATTCGTTTTTTGCACCTCACAAGTTAGATTACATAAAAGTGGTTGGCAATGTTTAAAATGCATAAATAGTGTATAGGATTACCCGCGAAAATCACACTATACGGGTTACATAATACCATTTCAAAAAAATAACTACTCTTAACCTAAGTTGCCACCTATGTAGCACAAACTTTATGAAGATTAAGAAAATATTTCGGTAATTCTAATTCTTCCCAAACCCGGTAGATGCGGTTTCCTAACCGCATCGGAGTTTCTCCAAAATTACCGAATTAATAAATTAATCTTCATTTAGTTTGTGCATATTAGTCCGCAAACTGAAAGTTTGCGCTACAATATTTCACCATTAACGAACTGTTCTCTATTAAAAATGGTGTCTGTGTGCCTAAAATCTTATAGGTAGCAACTTGGGTTACTCTTAAAGAAATAGACCGTTCGTAGTCGCGCAATTCATTGTGCCTCGGACATTTCTTTTCAAAAGAGAAAATAATTTATAGAATTGGTATAACAGTATTTTAAGGTATGGATTTAAGATAATACAAAGCCATCTTAAAATCGCTGTAAATTTATGCAGAATTCAAGATAACAGGAGTACTTATAATAGCGGGGGAAGGATTAAATGCGGAGGGCAACAGTACGAAGTGAAACGAGCGTATGGTTAATTAAAGGTGGAACGAGCAAAAGATGGGATGGAGTAAAAACATTTGATAAATGAGTCTCAAGTGTAATTAGAGAGGCTGCGTGAATGGATTTGTCTGTTGACAAATTTTCTTCAACAGCAACAATGTATAATTCACTGTTTAGTGAAGCAAAAATGGGTAGGTCAACACATTCGCCGCAGTGGTCATCATGCGCAGCAGGTATCTCTGGGTAAGCCAAATCAGGGGAAGGTACGTCTGCACAACAACCGTTGACAGAAAATTCAAATTCAACGTGCCCATCTTCACCAATGCACAGAACATACTGAGACAGCTGCATCGGAACTATGGCAAAATAGATAAATAGCCAAATTATAGGTGTAACAGTTCTGTTTTTTTGGGAGAAAAGAAAAACCATGTGTTGTATGCCTAATTTGCCGAACATTTTGAGTTGTAGGTTTTGAGTTGTAGGAGGGAACTCCGATTCCCGACTATCAGTGAGGCTCGTCGCGATTCGGAGATCGCTCTTACAGAAAATGTTCTTCTTTAATTTCAAAGTTTACCATATTATGAAGTATACACAATTTTCTAACACAATGTCAAGAAGAAAATTTAAAAGTAATCGTTACGTGTGATTCTTCCAAAACAATGCAATTGTTTTGAATAATTAGGTTAAATGTTCAAATTATAGACAGCAATGTCCATATTATAACTACATTTTCCATTATTGTGGCATAAATCGCTATGATTCCAAGCTCAACCGTTTATTACAATTGGCATCGTATTTGCTCATATTTCATTATGAGGAAAATCAGTAACGAAATCACTACCTTTGCTTGCACACAAATTCCTTGAAAATTGCATTAAAAAATGCTAAAATCTAAATGATACGTTCTATCTATTATGTGTAAGTTTTAGTCAAACCTATATGAAGGTAAAGAGGATATACAAGTGAAGAAAAAAATGATATGGGTAGCAATGTTGTTTTTGATGTGTGTTGCTACCGGTCACGGTGAGTACAATGGAGAAGTTTGGGTTGTTAGTGGTGGAGATACCGTTTATAAATTACATGCAAATGGTGCTGCTGATCCTTCTGCTATCCAAGGATTAAAAAATGCAAGCACTGTGCAAGTCAATCCTGTTACGGGAATTGTTTGGATTGCAGTTCCTGCAAATAGTGCTGTTTTCAGATACGATCCCGCTGCAGGTGATGCAGGTGAATTCACTCAAACGCCGCCGATTAATGCGCCTACAGGAATCTCTGTTAATCCCACTGATGGAACCGTTTGGATTGCTGGGCTTGACGGTGTCCGAAAAATCTCTGCAGATGGAAAAAATATTCTTGCACAAGTAATTCCCCCCGACGGACCTGCGAATGAAGACAGCGGTAGGTTCAACGTGGCTGTCAACCCAAAGGATGGCAGCTGCTGGATAACGGATGGAAAGGGTCCAATTGCACGTTATGATGCAAATGGGAATCTGCTTGCAAATGCACCACCGCTGAACGAACCGAAAGGTGGTTTGTCAGTAGACTACCAAGGGAATGTCTGGGTAGCAGATACGCAGGGGGACATCGTTGTCCGTTACTCTCCTAATGGCGAAGAATTGGTAAAGATAACCGATATTCCTAATCCTGTTTCACCGAGTGTAAATCCAAAAGATGGAAGTGTGTGGCTTGCAGGAAATAACAGTATGTTGATCAATTTATCACCCACAGGCACAAAACTCAAAGAATTTATGGTTGGTGGGGCACTTGTTGCGGTTACCTATTCACCTGCAGACGGAGAGATTTGGGTTGCAGACATGTTTAGTGAAACGTTTCAGGGACAGGTCAGCAAATGGACGGCAAATGGTGTAAAGCGTTTTGGAAACGCTATTCCGAATCCCTCGACCGTTTCAATCGGATTTTGGGAAGGGAATTGATTTGGTGTTTGCGATGGTTGGAAACGAAAAGACGTAGTAAATCGGGCGGACAAAGCCAGTCCACAAGAGTGCTTGTTGATAGTATGGGAGGTGTGTTATGAAAAGATTTTTGGCTTTTGCAATCGGAATGTTTTTTGTGGCTGCTATTCTCGGAAATGCAGACGCACAACTCCCAGATTTTCAGATTGATTCTGAAAGTATTATCTTCTCTAATCCGAATCCTGTTGAAGGCGAGGAGATTACGATTTGGGTTGAGATAAAAAACGTTGGAACTGAGACTCCCACGAGGAACGAAGACTTGGTCGTTGATCTTTTTGAAGGTGATCCAACGACAAAGCCACTTCAGATTTTATGCAATGATGTCATTTTGGATTTGAAACCCGGAAAAACTGACCGTGTGGAGATACAGTGGCAGCCCCCTGCCGGTAGAACTGAGATTTATGCTATCGTCAACCCAACAGGTGATAAACATATTGTAGAATCTAACAATGTGAATAACGAAGCATCTGCTGTGATAGTCGCTACCCAGATAACTTTTCCTGAAGTAACGCCAGAACAAATTCAAGCGTCAATAGATCAGGGTATTGCGTGGATAGAAGCACAACAAGGAAAAAGTAGTCGCACTTGTTTACAATGTGGAGTAGAAAACCAAATGATTTTAACCTGTGTTATCTGCGGCGCGAGTCTGAAAGGTTTAGCAGAAAATTTTATACCAGGTTCCGTCTGGAATTTTGGTGAAGACCCACTACAGGAAACATCATTGGCATTACAGGCGTTGCTTGCCGCAGGACGCACCCCATCTGACCTTTCTGTGCAGAAAGGGCTTGCGGACCTTCTTGAACAGGATTGGAATACGCTTGATGTTTACCAATATGCTGTACTCATTCCGGTCTTGGTTGTAATACGGAACCCGGAAAATCGGGAACGCGCCCAATTCGCTGTGAATCAGCTCGTAAAAAAGCAACTTCCTATCCCCGGTAGTGAATTCGCTGATGTGAGGGATGATGGTGGTTGGGGTTATGGTTACTCAGCGGATGGTGCACACATGAACATGGTTATCTACGCGCTTTATGCTGCAAAGCAGTGGGGTCTTGAAATTCCACAAGATACATGGACACGTGCAGAGAGGTGGATTCGTGGAAATCAGACTGACACGGGCGGATGGCTCTATAATTTGGTTGAAGAAGGGTCACTGTGGGGAATTGGCGTTTACGGCAGCATGACCGCTACTGGTTTGTGGGCACTTCGTGCATGTGGTGTTTCCATTGATGATCCTCAGGTACGAAAAGGTATTCGCTGGCTAACAAAGCACTGGTCACTTACACGAAATCCAGGATCGACTTCTTGGCTTTATTATTATCTTCTTTCCCTGCAACGTTTTAGTGATATTCCGCCAAAGGAAGAGACATTGGCTGGTCATGACTGGTACAATGAAATTGCAAGCATGATGGTCTCAGAACAAAAAGCGGACGGTAGTTGGGATAGTCCTGGGGCGGCGACAGATTTTATGTCTACTTGTTTTGCAGTCATGTTTTTGAGTCGCGCACTTGTTCGTCCGACAGCACCAAATATTGGTGTGGTACCACAAAGCTTACGTTTTTCACCGCCATCTCCACGCGTTGGCGAAGCAGTGAAACTGAGTGCGACACTTAGAAATACTGGCACTCCTTTTGATAAAACGCTGGAAGCCAAGTTTTTTGCTAATAACACTGAAGTCCAAACAGCGGAGGTATTCTGGACATCCACCCTCAATGAGTCTGTTGTTTCAGTTGACTGGGTACCAAAACAAGAAGGTGAAACAGAAATTTCTATTCATGTGGACTTTGATGATTTTGATAAAAGTGACAATTCAGATTCAGTACTTCTCAATGTTTATCCAAAATCTACGTCCGCAACAGACACACAGTTGGCAAAGATCAAGAAAATATCGGAAAATGTCTTTCAGATGGGTGTTGTTGTAGTTGATATAGAAAAAAAGGAAATTATTGTTCCAGGCGAAGTTAACATTGCAAGTGATGATGCAATAATCGAATTCTTTGCATGTGGGACACTCGGGCCATCCCATGAGAGCATCTTGATGCTTGAGGCGGAACCAATTCATCTTTTTACTGCCCTCGGTTTACTGGACCTTGAATACGGCATGAATCTTGAAGTCCAAGGTGATCCACGCGATCCTGAGGGTTCTCACGTACAAATATGGGTTGAATGGAAACAGGGTAAAAAAGTTATCTCACATCCAGCACGCGAGTTGGTGTGGAATACAATGTCTGGGCAACCGATGCAAAAAACACATTGGGTTTTTACCGGCGGACGACTCAGGAAAAACCAATTAACCTCACAACTCACGCATAATATCATTGCAGTATACCGTGATCCTGATTCACTAATCAACAACCCATTATCCGGTGCCACTGATGATCGCACTTATCTTGTCAATACCGATGTAGTCCCACCTAAAGGCACAAAAGTTAAGGTTATTATTCGTCCCATATATGGTGAACTTTGAAATTAAAGAGACACTTTTTCTGTAGGAGCGATCTCCGAATCGCGACGAAACGCATTGATAGTCGGGAATCGGAGTTCCCTCCTACAGTTCAGGACTGTAGCGTTAATTGTAATCTTTACCATAAATCTTCAGCCACAATTTATGTGGTAGGTCAACCACACCTGAATTTCAACTCATGGAAAGAAAACAATGCCTATTTTTGAATACCATTGTAACGCTTGTAAAACCAATTTCGAGGTGTTACAACGCACAAAGGATACAAAGAAAGTTCTGAAATGTCCTAACTGTGGCACACAAGATACGAAAAAACGTTTTTCAGCATTTGCAGCTATGGCAACCCAAAAGGAAACTGCTAAGGATAGTGCTACATGAGCACTTCCCAATTAGTGACAGTTTGTCCACATGAAACAAAATCCTGAAACTAAACCGATAAATGTCCTTCGTGAAATTGAAGGAAACAAGATTGCGCCAGTTTATCTACTCTGTGGTAAAGAAACCTTTCTTATAGAAGGCACACTCAAACAGATGCTGGATAAACTCTTGCCTTCCGATACCCGAGATTTTAACCTAACGATTTTAGACGGTAACACCGTAACTGTCAGAGAGATTCTCAGTAACGCTGAGACCTACCCGATGATGTCAAAATGGCGGGTTATCGTAGTAGACAATTTTCCCGCATTTAAGGCGCAAAAACGCAGCACTTCACCGCTAAATACTATTCGAAATGCAATGCAGATTGAAACCGAGAATGTACAAAAATGTGTTACAGATATTGCTAAACTTCTTGGCGTTTCTACACAGCAAATAACCGATCAGCATGCAGGTTTCCACAGTGCTATTGAAGAAATGAGTGAAACATTGCGGAGCGGATTAACCGAAGATGTAAAAGCATTTTTCGCACGTATGCCTGAACTTGCCGCGCAACTTGAAGTCCATTCGGAGAATAGTAGTAGTAGTGATAACGATACGGATATGTTGTTGGAATGGCTTCAAGGTGATTTACCTAAAACGAGTGTGCTAATTTTTACGGTAAAGGATGAGGTAAGTGAGAGAAACCGATTTGCTAAAGCGATTCAAGAAGTGGGTAGATATGTCTCTTTTGATCCTTTGGAGAAAGGACCATCGCTCAACCGGGATCCGCTTTACAAAAAAGTTGTGGAAAAGTTCGCAACACATAATAAGAAAATTACACCGCGCGCTTTTGAACAACTCCGTAGCCGAACGGGCGGCGACATGCACACAATCGCTGAAGCAATTGACAAAATAATCAACTTTGTTGATGATAAACAGCAAATAGATGAATTTGATATCCGTAATTTAGTAACACAGAGTGCTTTTGACAGAATTTTTGATCTGACCGATGCAATCGGAAAACGTTCAACCCGACAGGCATTGAAAAGCCTGCGCGAAGTATTAGCAAGTGGTCAGGAACCAATCCCACTTACCGCCTCAATTGCAAGCCACCTTCGTTTAACTCTCCAAGCAAAATTGATCGTTCGCCAAAAGGGTATCAAACCGATAAGTAACCAGATGCGCTATCCTGATTTTACTAAAAAAATTTTTCAACCGCTTGCTGATGAAATAGGAGATATTTTACCTAATTCAGTATCGTATAACATCATGAAACGTAATCCTTATATCGCATTTAAGGTTTTTCAGACGTTACACGCTTTCACAGTAGAAGAATTGATGACTGCCTTGGAAAAAACATTGGAAGTGGAAATTCAATTGAAAACGACTCAATTTGATGGGGAAGTGCTTCTGGAACAGTTAATATATGATATATGCAACAGTTCAAAGCACCAATGGAATTAAAGTGTAAATTTGTTCTTAAAGGACATAAAAATGATATTCTGTCAACTCATCACAGGTTTTCTTTTGTTATCATTGGTTTCGCTCAGTGTCCAAGCCTTGCCACCACCTTCTCCACAGGATGGGAGGATGTTGCAGCTGGATGAAACTCACGATTATGTTGGAACCGTCGATTCGTGGTTTCCTGATGAGGGGTTTGAACAGTTGACTGTTGAAGCCTGGGTCTACTTTGAAGAACCTCCAGGACAATCGAAATTTTGGTCAATTATTGGTCAGGAGGGACGATTCAATTTGGTTATTGCTGGAAGTAAAGGTGTCTTAGGATCATGGGCAGCTCACAATGACACAGCACAAGACATCACAATAACTATTCAAACAAAACCACTACCCATAAAGCAATGGGTGCATGTCGTTGGTATGTACTATGCCAGAGCAGGAATGGGAATTAACGGCAATGGGGGCATAAAGTGTTGTCCAGGTGGACATCTCGTTAAATCAAATAAACCCTTTCGTATTGGCGGAATTGTTGTCCCTCAAAATCAGGAACCGCCACGTTTCGTTGGAGAAAATGTGAAGTTTCGAGGGTATATTGATGAAGTGCGAATTTCGAATATTCTACGATATCCGGATAGAAATTGGAAAATTCCAGAAAGAAAATTCAAGATAGATGAACATACTATTTCACTATGGCATTTTGACGAAGCACCTTGGTCAGGTCGTTTTAAAGATGAATCTGGAAACGGTCATGACCTTTGGAGAAGTGATGCATTGGCGGTCAAAGCACAAGGAAAACTAACTACTAAATGGGGAGAACTGAAGCAGTAAATTCTTTAGAAGACAGACCAACCTTTAATGCGTAAGTGAATAGATAACAGCGTTGATACCTATTTTCAGTGCTATGTTGGAATACTCTCGTGGGTAAAAATCCTCTGCAGCGTGTTCCCATGCATCGCCGAGGTCGGAATTAAAGCATATCAACATCATGAGTCGTCCTTTGTCATCAAACACTCCCAGATAACGTGCAGGATGTCCATCATAGCGTTCATAAGTTTGTCCACTGAACAGCGCGCGGAGGCCGGGAATCTGTATCAGTTTTTCGATTTTAAAGAAACATCGGAAAATCGGATGTGATACGAGAATATCCACCGGCTCACGGTTCGGAAATATTTTTTTGAATTCAGTATAAAACCTCTTCCATTCCAACCCACCGTGAAAATCATCAACAAAGATAAACCCACCACGTAAGAGATATTCACGCAAGTTTTTAGCATCTGTTTTGCTAAGCCTCATACTCCCCACCTCTAATAGGTAAGCAAAAGGATAATCAAATAGTTCCTCTGACCAAACTGGAATAATCTTCCCATCGGGTGCAGCATCAATACTTGTTTGTTTTCGGAGTTGATAGATAAAATTGCGGTCAGAAGCAGGGAAATCCACTTCCCAATTGCTCAACTGGGTGAGTTTGCCCCGATATTGCAGACGAACAAAGGTGAATTCAGGCTCTCGGTTTGCCTGCGAATCCCGAAGCGTGTTAGGCAAGAGAGTTGTAATGAGAAAGGTTAATGAGATTATAATTCGCATATTTCTTTAAAAACCGTGATACCATGCAAAAGAAGTTTGGAAATCTACCCATGAATCTAATGTTTTTGCTATATTAATTCTGAATGAACCTGCTTCTTGAAACTGTAAACCGATACCCACATCTGCTTTCGGATTGAATGTGAACTCTCCATCTGATACATTCCAAACTTGTCCTTCGTCAAGGAATAAGACAAGAAAAGCGTTTTGGAAAATCCTCCATTTTGTTAGGTTTGCTAAAAGGTAATGATATTCAACGTTCAGTAAAAATCCACGATCCCCCATAAACGCATGTTGTGAGTAACCATACCATGACTGCGTAGATGCACCTTTCTCAACATTATTGGCGGAAACATAAAATGGGTAACCTCTCAAGCCACCAAGACCGCTAATAACAAACTTCCTTTGAATCGGTAAGGATGTATCAGCGAAACCGAAAAACAATCGCGTGCGGATACGGTTGTTATCTAAAGGGAAGGCATAGCGAAAGTGCAATTGAACCCGTGTAAAATCGAAATCAGAACCGACAACAGCGTTGCTATGCTCAACGAGCAGTGTATTATGCCATCCGAGGAAATCTATACGTGTATCAAAATCGTATTGAAAAGTGAGGCTTCGCATTTGACCGGAGTCTACTGAAGGATTCTCTCTGGCTTCTAACTCTTTTACTACCCAATTCAATGTGTTCCAGTCAGTGCTTTTTTTAAGGCTGCTGTGTGATTCTGCGTGTATTCCCAATTTGAAGGAATGAGTAGGCATTTTTGGACTCCACCGTAGGGCAACCTCTGTCCCCTGTCTCAAATAGTAATTTTGAAGATCGGGATATCCTAACACCCGTTGAAAAACAGATAGGTTATTGTTGTAGTTTGGAAAAAGTTCAGGTGCCATCGCACTCGTTTGTCTGTGGAGTTGCGCAGACAAGCCGAAATTCCAGAGATAAGGTTTCCCCCAGTTTGCTCTTGCCCCAAAACGATAATGAAAATGCGGATTTCCAAAGGTGTAGCTGACTTTCCCAAACAGGTTATAGGTTTGCGTGTTCAACGAATCCTGCACATTCCACATCCACAAAGGACCGACATCGGTTGGTTTTCCAACCTGAAAACCTGTACCAATTTCCCAATTGGTCACACGGTTGAACCTCAAAAACAGCGGCGGACGGAGTCCAAGATAGGCATTTGAGGAGAGGCGTTTTTCATCAACGGTAATCGTTGCTACACGAGTGAAGTTCTCTTCAGTGACTTTTAGATTTATCTGTTTAAAATAAGGCATCACTTTAAACAGCGTTTTCAGTGCCTGTTCAATATTTTCAGAACCGTTATTAAGTGTCTGACGGATATGTTCCTCAGAAATTTGCTGATTTCCTTGTATACGTATTTCATGAATGGGTGCGTCTCCTGCTCTGAATCTTGTTGCTGCATGGGAGAATAACTCATCGGTCTCAAGGCGGGAAGAGGTCGTTTTTACATTACGATTCGCACCCAATTCTGTTATTGTTAGAGATTTAAGCATTGATAGAGACTTTGATCTCCGACGGTTCTCAACAGTAAAAATTGCAATGCTTTTTCCTTTCTCCTCTGTGATCCGAATAGATATTTTTCGGTGATTACCCAGTGATTTGATAATCATAGGCAGCACATTTTCCAAGCTACCTGATCCGTTTTCAAGAAACTTTAAAATATTGGTTCTTTCTGGACTTTTCGTGTTCTGAATTATGAAATGATGAACCTGAATGCCATTAAATACCCAAGATGAAGTAACTAAAGGTTTTTGTAAATCCACATCCAAAATATTAAGACTTCTCTTCCCTTGGACAGGTCTATTTGGTCCTGTCATCTCTATAGTTGATGGATTGCGGACTGGCACAGCAGTTTCAGATGATGACTTTGGAGGTGCAACAATTGAGTCCGGGAACCTCCCAAGTTTTTTCAATTCCGGTATATCAATACCGAGTTGGTTTAAATGTCGTAATAAATCTCCAACCTGCAGCGGTGGAATCTCACCTGTTATGTTTATAAGATACACACCCTTTCCGCTGTGGACGATAATAAAGATACCAACAACAAATTCCCCTTGTCTAAACGTGTAAAGAAAAAATCTCTCACTGTTCTGATATGCGTTCCATCCGCGTGCTGTTAGTCTTTCTGTATAATACTGCAGCATTTGCGAATAATTTAAACCTTTTCTATGATAATTGCGTAGATATAAGTTGTCCACTGTCTTATACAATGAAGCAATTTCGGCATTCGGATTTTCCATTATCTGCGTGATGATGCGGCGATCCAAATCAAATTTAAATTGGGCAGAAGGGGCATTGTCCCAATTGAAAGATACTTTACCTCTACCCTTTTGCGCGCTTGCTGTCCCGCAGAGAAGCAGCAAACAGATTACAAAGACAACGTTTTTCATCAGAGTTCCTTACGGCTTTTCATTTTTCTATCTTCTTCAACTGTTGTTTTAAGTTTTTCAAAGCATCTGGAACATCGGGTTTCCCAGGATGAAAAATAACCTCAGGTGGGACTATCTGTCGCGGACGGTTTGGCGGTTTGTAAAACCATTGCAGAGCAATCATAACTCGAGGTCCTTGGAAATAGTGTACCTCAACAAGGTGAAAACCAGCTGGAAGTGCTACGTATGATTGTCTGCTTTGTGGTTCGTGAAGCCCATCATTATCAACAACTAATTTTTCATTAATGTATAACTTCGACCCATCATCTGAGAGCAGTTCAAACATATATGTTCCAGGTGTATCAATCGCTAATTTACCACGGAAACGTATTGCAAAATCCTCAACTACAGTCTGTTTCTGAGGTGTAGGGAATCCTTCTGTATAACTTCTGGTAGGCACATCCAAATTGGCTGCTGCAAAAGTATAAAGGGGAGCCATCCGTTTAAAATCAGGCATAACATAAATTGGACCACCGGGAATGTAGACCTGACCAATTAATCCGTGTCCAGGCTTTACATCAGAGTCAAAGATACCAAGCCCCATAATACCTTCATCCAAAACTATTGAACCGAGATCCTCCACACCCGTTATGTTTGACAACCTTTCTCCCATACCGCTGCCACGTCCAGTGCCCGAGCCGCCACGTCCAGGTCCACGGACGTTACCTCCAGCTCCACGGTATTCTGGAACGACAACAGGTCCCGCTGCTTCAGCATCTTTTCCGAAACTCGCGTTTGGTAGTGAGGCAGCATCCGTTTGTGGTATATCAGCGAAAGTAACAATTTCGGGTGCGACATCATCAAAAATCGGTGCTTTGGGAGGGTTCATCTCAGGGTCATACTTCGGGGCTGCGCGCGAAAGGGCAGGAGACCCGCTATCGTTACTCCGTTTCGGTTGCACCGCTTTGTGTTGACGCATGACACGTCGTTCCACCCGCTCAGGAGTACTCGCCTTAAAAAACACAAGCGAGATCTTATTATCTGCTTCATTGAAATGTTTTACCAAAAACGGTGATATAATTAACAGCAAAACGAAATGTATCCCTAAAGAAATTAGAAGTGAGATTCTGTTTCTGTGTTTTTTCATTTACATTTCGGGCAGGAAACTCCATACTTTAGTGTGGAGAGGAATGCCCGCTCCTTTTTTTGTAGCATAAACGACTGATTTATGCTACACTCTTGTTCGGAAAGTTCGATCACACAGCAGTTGTGTGAGGTTGTCCGCAGTCTATTGGTGTCCTATATGTTGCGGAGCGTAAAACTGAAAAGCATATACTCTCTCACCACCATAGACAACTCTTGAGTGTAATGGATGTGAGGAAGTAAAACACCCGATCCGACAAAATGCACTCTTCAAAATAAATAGTTGCCTTCGGGCAAATGGGTTGCTTAGACCCCATTGTGGAGCAGACGTAAGACGCTTCTTCGGAAACGCTAACTTGCTATGAAGCACAAGCCCCACGCTTTAGCGTGTGGGTGCTATGACAGCACAATGTACCTCATTATTTGCTTTGTGTTGCAGATACAACTGGATTTAGAACAAATCCTAAAAACTGTAGAAAAACATTAGATTGAATTGAATACCTTGCTCAGATTCGAATGCCTTTGCAACATTGAATCTTAAAATATCAACCTCTGATGCAATCTGTAAACCGATACCGGCACTTGCTTTCGGTTTAAACTTCCAACCACTTTCCAATTCATTCCATACCTGTGCCTGATCATAGAGGAGTACCAAGTGCCAATTTTCCAGAACATTCATGTTGTAAATATCAATACTGGGCAAACCAAAAAGTAATTCGATATTAAATAGATAACCCTCATCTCCGGCAAACGTATATAACGGATAACCGTTCAGTGTGCCGATCCCACCAATAATAAACTGGCGCTGGATTGGTAGGAGCGCTGTACCGATATGATCTTCAGCAGGTTTGCCAACAACTGAACTCAACACCAATCGGGTGCGGAGTTGATTATTACCGAAGGGATAAGCATTGCGGAGATGTGTTTGAAAACGAGTCCAGTCAAAATCAGAACCGATGACACGGTTGGTATGTTCAAGGAGAAAAGTGTTGTGCCAACCGAGGTAATTGTTTCGGTTGTTTGAATCAAATTTAAAATTGATGCTCCGGATGTCACAAGGTGTTATCACAAGATTTTCTCGTACTTTTGTTGATGACCGCCAGTTGAGAAGATGCCAATCAGTAGTTTTTTGGAGGGTGTCGTGTGTTTCCCAAACAAGTGAGACAGTTGAATAAATTGATCTATTCAGTTGCCCATGCAACGCTATCTCTGCGCCCTTTCTCAAATAGTAGTCTTGATGATCTGGTACTCCAAATAGGCGTAGGAAAAATGTCCCTGTCTCATTATAGCCAGCGTAAATATCCGGTGCAATTGTGGCTGTTGCACGCTGGAACTGCGCGGTTAATCCTAAATTCCATTTATAACTTTTTCCCCAAATTCTGTTGCCTCCAACACGGTAATAGAGTTGTTTATTCCCGAATCCGTAGCCAAACTGGGCAAAGAATTTTGAGGTGTCTTTTTCAATCGGGATGTTAGAATACCAGTCGAATTCAAATGGGGTTCTATTTTTCCTAATTTGCAAGCGCGACCCAGTTTCAACACGCGCGCCAAACTCCCAACCGGTGACGCGGTTAAACCCGATTCGTGGAATTGCAGTTGTATAACCCCTAAAGGATAGCGGTTTCTCAGCAACAGAAATTACCGCAATCCGTTGTTGACCTGATTTCTTAATTCTAACTTCAACGTCTTCAAATTCCGGGATAGACTTAGACAGTTTCTGTGTAGCATCTTCAATTTCTACAGGTCCATTTTCAAGTGCCATAATAATCTGATCCGTTTCAATGGACTGATTCCCCTCAACCTGTATCTCGTCAATAACGTTACCGTTGTGGGTTTGATACCTCTTTGAAAGCGGTATTAGACCGTCTTCATCTGGTGTATCCTCAATATGTATTTTTACCCACTTTTCGCCCGTATTCACGGTAACTTTTTGCACAAATTTCGATACATCTGAATTCGATAATTTTTTCAACAATACTGTCAAGTCTTCTGGGTCTTCTTTGGGTGCGATATTTCCGAAAAAAACGTCTTTTACCGCATTCACTCTCTCTTTATGGTTGATGCCCTCAGTTTGCGTCCGTGATTGTATCTGAATCTCTTGAATTGGTTGTCCATGGTAAGTCCAATTTGCAAAATGCGTTTCTTGCATTGACCCTGAAAACTGGAAAAACGGGTTTGGTGAATCTTCTGAAATACGAAACATTGTTACCGGCTTTTTATCCAGTAATATCTCTTCTGTCTCTGAAGTTACCGGCTTTTTATCCAATAATATCTCTTCTGACTCTGAAATCACTGTTTCCATTTCAGCACTTGGTAACGCAATGGTTTCACCGAGCGATCTCAATTCAGGTATCCAAATACCGATTGCATTTAGGTTTGCTAAAAGTTTACCAATTTGTTCTTTTGGAATCTGTCCAACGATGTTGAGCAGATGCACCTCTGATCTACCCTTGATAACTGCAAATATACCTATGAATATATCTTTTGATACTGTATCATTTAGCACAGAAATTTGCCAGTTTTCATCTTCAGCGAAACTTGCCCATCCACCCTGCTTTAACTTCTCACCATAATATTCAACCAATTTACGAAAAAGACCTTCTTCAGCATCGTACGTGTGGAGATTTAGATTTTCCACAGCATCAAAAGGTTCAGCAGTTGAGAGAAGCACGATCAGTTCAAGGTTGAGGTTGAACTGAAACGTGACGGATGGCACATCAGGGCAATCAAAAGGAATTGTGCCACCAGGTGATTGTGCATATAATAGCACTGTTCCTGTAAGTAGTAGGAAAACAAAAATAGATTTTTTCATGGTGGATACTGACAGTAACTCATCCACTCCTGCATTGATTTTTGTGTTATCAAGCAGTTCCAATGGTTTGATGTTGAGGGGATTAATTGTTAATACAAAAGTATTAAGAAAAAGTCACAATATTAAACGGATGTTTTTTCTATAGTGTTTACAATTTTAACAGATTATGGGTGTTGTTGTCAAATTTGGCTGATAAGTTATAACTGTGTAGTGCTTTGTCAACATATTATTGTCCGTCGCGATTCGGAGATCGCTCCTACTTCTGGAACGTTTTTGGTAGGAGGGAACTCCGATTCCCGACTACTTTCAAGCCCCATCAATTATTACTTGACGAGGCAGTAGGTGTTTAAGTTAGAGGTAGGGTTAAAATTTATTTGGAAGGATTTCATTAAAAAGAAAGGCGCGCCGTGAAGCGCGCCAAAATACTTCAGTCGAGTTAATGTTGTTATTTTCCGCCAGATGTTCAGAGGGCCCATAGAAACAATCAATCTTAAAAACGAGGATTAGTGCTTCGTCAACATATTATTGTCCGTCGCGATTCGGAGATCGCTCCCGCTGAATGCGCGTATGGCATTCAGCCAAATCAACGCAGCATGCGCTTTTGGCATGCTGCCAAATCAACGCCAAATGCGCGCATGGCATTTGTCGGGAGGGAACTTCGATTCCCGACTATCAGTCAGGTTCGTCGCGATTCGGAGATCGCTCTTACAGAAAATGTGCCTCTTTAATTTCAAAGCTCACCAATGCTGAATTGTAGTGCGTAGCAGCTTATGTGATAGCGGAAATACTGTTCCACTTTTCACTTTGTATGTGCTGCTATGTACTACTGACATTAGGTATAGTTTCAGAATCATCACTACTTTTTTCAGATGCGTCCGGTTGTTCTGTGTCCGTAAGGTCTATTTGGGGCGTTTCTACTTGTTCTGTTTCTAAAGGCTTTTCCATGTGCTGTATTTCCACGCCGGGGCCAGTATCCACGGATTCGAGGTAAGCCATTTGGTTTTGGTACCACAAAAAGCATCCAAGTGTAAAAATTAGTATGAAACAAGTTCCACCGAGAATCCAATTTTCTATGGAAAATTCTTTTAACATCTTTTTCTCCTATTCTATTCATATCTTCAGGTGGTATCCACTGGGTTATAATATCTTTGTTTAGTAATCTCGGTTAATCATTAGACAAGTGAGGAAACATTGTGTTCATGAAAACTGAATTACCTGATTATTGGAATTTCCAGCCGATTCCTCTCCCATTTGAACCTTCTGTTATTAAAGACGCATATGCAAGCAAAAAGATTGCACTTTTTCATAAAAAAATGCATTTTTTCGGTAAAAAGTGATTTTTTATGCGGTTTTTTCAAGAAATATGTGGAAAGTAGGTTTCCGAAAAATAAAAAGACACGCATTAAAGCGCGCCTAAATGATCATGAGATTTTATTTGCCTTTTATAGTGGATTTTACAATTAACTGGACATCTGATATGTAGGAGGGAACTCCGATTCCCGACTATTAGTGGTTTCGTCGCGATTCGGAGATCGCTCCTACAGAATATATGTGAACTTATTTACATAATTTACTATAAAAGCCATGGTGTTCAGGAACTTCAGCTAATAGAGGCGAATATACGTTAGAATGACTTATTTTCAACATCAGGGTCTAATTCCATAGCCTTTGCGAGATCTGATTTTGCTTCTTCATGCTTGCCGAGTGCTTGCTTCGCCTGTCCCCGCTCGTAATAATAAAGTGCGTCGTCAGGCTTAATCCGAATCGCCTCATCAAAATCTTTAATTGCGCCAGCATACTCACCAAGAGCAGCCTTTGCAACAGCACGGGTATGGTGCTCAGCGTTGGCACTCGAATTATCTGAATTTAGACGAATAGCCTCGTCACTGTCAGCTATCGCTGCTTGAAAAAGATTTTTGGCTTCTTCTATATTTCCCTGATCGGTTTCTAATTGTCCAAGGACATACTTCGACCACCCCCTGCCGTTGAAGGCTGAGGTGTACTCTGGGTCAAGTTTAAGGGTTTTGGTATAATCCTCAATAGACTGTTGATATAGGACTCTGGCTTCATCCATGTTCCCTTGATCCGCTTTTAATTTACCAAGACGGTAATCCGCTAAACCACGATTGTAGTAAGCAATGGCATACTCTGGGTCAAGTTTGATGGATTCAGTATAATCGTCAATCGCTCCTTGAAAGTACCCATCAGCACCAGCTACATCTCCATCATCTGCTTTGGAAATACCAAGTCGTTGTTTTGCATACGCGCGTTGGAAGTAGGCAGCATCGCTCTTGGGATTCAATTGGATTACTTTATCGTAATCCGTAATCGCTTCTTCATAGTCGCCAAGTTGGCGTTTTGCAAGACCACGATTAAAGTAACAACTTCTATTTTCAGGGTCTAACGTGATGGCTTCAGAATAGTCATCAATCGCTTCTTGATAGTATTTACGTGCACCTGTTTTATCATTTGTGTCCGCCTTAGATTTACCGAGGTCATACTTCGCACGCCCGCGACTGTTGTAAGCTTCGTCGTCTTGCGGGTTGGATTGTATAACTTTATCGTAGTCCTCAATTGCGCCTTCATAGTCGCGCTTGAAGCGTTTTACATCTCCTCGATGTCCATAAACATTTAACAATGGGTTGGGGTCAGGATTTAGGCTGATCATTTTGTCATAGTCTTCAATTGCACCAGCATAGTCCTCCAATACAGCCCTCACATTTGCGCGAACGAAATAGATTTCTGCTGCATTTGGATTGAGTTTTAAGGCAATATCATAATCCACAAGTGCCTCTTTATGTTGCTCAGAATCAAATTTAGCAGCAAATTTAGCGGTCGCTCTGATGACATAGGCCTGAACAAAATCAGGATTAAGTTTGAGAGCAGCATCACAGTCAGCAATTGCCTCATTGTGATGATCTAACGATAAGTTCGCGGAAGCTCGGTTGATATATGCCTCTACAAAATCGGGGTTAAGTTTGATGGCGGAATCACAGTCGATAATTGCATCTTCTGCCTCCCCCATCAAAATCTTTAAACCTGCACGATTGACGTATATTTCCACTAAATCAGGATTAAGTTCAAGAGCAGCATCAAAGCATGCCATTGCTTCTTCGTGTTTCTGCTGCATCATTTTTGCCTGTCCTTCCAGCCCTTTAGCATAACTCTGTATAAGTGGATCTCTTTGCCATTTTACTAACGGTTCTGCTTTACCTATACTCGCGAGCATGGCGTTCAAAATGTTTGCAGGAATTGCGTGGCTAAGAGATGACTTCGCTCCGCCGCTAAAAACCGATATCTCAATGGCAGCACCGACAGCAACACCTATGACCTCTCCCATACTATTTAACAGGGCACTGCCACTATGTCCGGGATCAAATGCTTCTTTTATTTGGAAACGTTTGTTACTTTTTCGAATACCGTGAATAGTGACATGTATGGCTTCACCTTTTCCTCCACGCGGGTGGCCTACTGCACAAACAGTATCGCCAATCTGAACCGTATCACTATCGCCGAAGGGCAGCGGTGTACCTTCTCCAGCAACTTTTAAAATAACAAGGTCGTTCTCAATATCAAACGCAACTGCACCTTCAATATGGAATTCCGTTTTTGTACTAACGAGCTCAGCAAAAACGGACGGTGCATCTACAATACAATGAATATTTGTCACTACAAGATTTGTGTCAATAAAAAACCCACTTGCACGCGGCCAGATAAGACTCTTACCAGATTCCTCGTCAGTTTTTTGCCATACCACACGGACAACAGATTCTGTTAGTGCTTTTTCTGCGATTTGCTGTAGTTTTTCATCTCTTGTTTCTTCCATAATAGTATTCCCTTTCATCTGCCTGCGGGTATGCCGAATTATACCTTTTTATAGTAAAGTTGTAATTATTGAAATACGTCTTATAGCACACTTACAAAACGCTAAATCAATACCGAGTGCCATACGGTATTACGGCGCCTATTGACAATGGAAAGTGCACCTCCATAGGCAAATATCCATATATTCGCAGATTGTAATTAAGTGATAATATAATTTTTGGGGAGGATTTTGCTAATAGAATAGCATAAAAATGCTTATCTGTCAATGAAAATACCAGAAATTTCAGAGCCATTCAATTGTCGAGAAGCACTCTTATAGGAGGGGTTTGTAAACCCGATTTAAAAACAAAAGCGTTAAATGTGAATGTCGGACGCACATTCACCAAGCGCAATTTATTGCGCTTCTTTCTACCTTGCAAATATTCTGACTTTTTTCAGCGGCTGCAATTTCATTGGAACGCTATTTTATGACTGCTAATGGAACAGTCACTAAAACGTTTACAGTGTTCTGCTGTGCGCTACTGTCACTGACACCAGGGTTCCTGTCAACTTTGTTTCTCACATCAGAACTATTTTTTTCAGATGCATCCGGTAACTCTATTTGTGGCGTTTCTATCTGCCTAATATCTGAAGGCTTCTCCAAGTGCTGTCTTTCCAGTTCGGTGTCAGTATTGTGTGGTTGAAGATATTCCATCTCATTTTGGAACCACAAAAAGCATCCAAGTGTGAAAATTAGGAGGAAGACGGTGCCACCGAGAATCCAGTTGTCTATGGAAATTTCTTTATACATTTTTTCTCCTATCCAATTTCATCTACATGCGCGGCATTCATTGGATAATGAACCCAGTATTTTAATTGCTTTAGTTAACGGTTAGATGCGTGAACAAACTTTATTTTCAGGTAAACTAAATCTTTTCGAATTTTTAGATACTTCAGTCGGTTTTCTACTTTGAAGAACTCCTTATGATTATAGACGCGTTTTTGAGGGCAAAAGGGTGCATTTTTTGAAAAAATATACATTTATTGGATGAACAGAAGGTTTTTTGTGTAATTTTCCCTGAGATGATCAAGGTGAGGGTTATAGCGGTTGTTGAAAACGGTTTGCGAAGGATAGGGAGACATGCAGCGAAAGATTACCTCATGTGTGTTTGCAAAACTTATAGCAAAGTCCAAATATGTTGAGACTATATTTATTGAAACCAGACTCTGTTCTTACGAGTCATTCCAGTGTTTTTATAGTGAAATCTAAATTATCTTTACAGTTCTCTATAGATTTAATGCGTTTGTAGTCGCGCAATTCATTGCGCCTCTTCCATTACCGGTAGGCGAGGTTTCCTAACCTCGCTGGTGCAGAGTGTCCAATTAATTCCAAAATCTACTATAACACGCTAAATCCCTTATTAGGGACTTTTGAACCCATTGTTAGTCGGGAATCGGAGTTCCCTCCCGCCAAATGCCATGCGCGCATTTGGCGTTGATTTGGCTGAATGCCAAAAGCGCATTCAGCGTTGATTTGGCTGAATGCCAAAAGCACATTTGGCGTTGATTCATAAATAAATACGTCTAATTAATTCAATAATCTACCATAAGTAGGAGTCGGTTGCAAAAAAGTTTTCAAAATCTGCACACTTAATATTATAGAGACGTATCTCTGTGTCTGTTCTATGTTATACTGTTTCTAATTGACAAATTGCCATAACATACTGTAGGTCGGGTAGAGCTTGCGACACTCGACAGGGGATAAACGCGTCCAAATCAACAACAAATAGGCTTTTGATGGGTTTCGTAAACTCTACCCAAATCAACGCTATGAATACCTTCATAGTATTCTGCGGGTGTCAATTTAAGAGAAAAATTGCTGGATTCTCTCTTGTGGGAGGGCTTTCTAAGCCCGATTTATTACGGCGCGTTTAAAAAACGCCAAATCAACGCTGAATGCAACACAAGCATTCATCTGAGCACAAGGACCCGTCCTACGATTGAAAGCGAGCTGGTTTTTAAGAAAATATGGTGAAATATGGAAATAATTATACACATTTCCTGTAGGAGCGATCTCCGAATCGCGACGAAACTCACTGATAGTCGGGAATCGGAGTTCCCTCCCGCCAAATGCCATGCGCGCATTTGGCGTTGATTTGGCAGCATGCCAAAAGCGCATGCTGCGTTGATTTGGCCAAATGCCATAAGCGCATTTGGCGTTGATTCACCAATCAAAATGTCCAGTTAATTGTAAAATCTACTATAATTACATATCCCGTCAAAGCAAAAAACGAATTAGACCATGAATTAAAAATCCACAAATTAACTCTATAGTTGTGCTAAAATGTAGAAAAGTATATAAGAGATACTATAAACAAAAAATATGAGGAGCACAAACATGAACGAAGAACTTTTTGTTAGTCAAGAATTTACACCGGTCAACGGATTTACATCTGGAATAGAAGGGCCCGCCTGCGATGCCGACGGCAACCTATATGCTGTTAACTATGAGAAACAACACACTATCGGCAAGGTAACACCTGATGGTGAAGCAAGCGTTTTTGTAGAACTACCGACCGGTAGTATCGGTAACGGTATCCGTTTCAATAGCGAAGGTTTCATGTTTATCGCAGACTATACGAACCACAATGTGTTGAAAGTGGATATGGAGACACGCAAAATCAGCGTGCGTGCACACGAACCGACAATGAATCAGCCGAATGATCTTGCTATAGGTGCTAATGATATTATCTATGCAAGTGACCCAAATTGGGGCGAGTCAACCGGTCAGATTTGGCGAGTGGATACAGATGGACAGGTTACGCTGCTGGAAGCGGATATGGGCACGACAAACGGCATTGAAGTCAGTCCCGATGAAAAGGTGCTTTATGTCAACGAATCAGCACAGCGTAACGTCTGGGCTTACGATTTATCACCTCAAGGTGAAATTAGTAATAAGCACTTATTAATTCAGTTTCCAGATTTCGGTATGGACGGTATGCGGTGTGATATTGAAGGCAATCTTTATGTTACCCGGCATGGCAAAGGCACTGTGGCTAAACTTTCACCAGAAGGTGAAGTACTACTTGAGGTAGAATTAACAGGTAAACTCTGTACCAATATCGCTTTCGGCGGTCCAGATGGGCGCACGTGCTATGTTACTATGGCTGACCGTGGAAATGTTGAAGTGTTTCGCGCTGACGTTCCCGGTAGGAGTTGGCAGCTATTCCAACGATAAATCACACAAAACTCTCTCTACAAATTTTAAGAAAAACGTGTTATACTAAAGATATGATCTAAACGCAAGTTCGAAGAACATATATAGTGAACTTTAGAATTAACTGGACATTTTGAGTTGTGAATCAACGCTGAATGCGCTTATGGCATTCAGCGGGAGGAACTCCGATTCCCGACTATCAGTGAGTTTCGTCGCGATTCGGAGATCGCTCCTACAGAAAATGTGACTCTTTGATTTCAAAGTGCACCATAAGTTTAATTTCTCACAAATGTATTACTTAAGGAACAGAAATGAGAGAGCATTTTGACGCGCGACCAACGATTTCCCCGATCAATGTAAATCCAGGGATACCGTCGAAACCATTTGAGTTAGTCTCAGAATTCGATCCGCAGGGTGATCAGCCGCAAGCGATTGATAAATTGACTAATGGTATCTTACGCGGCGATAGAGCACAAACGTTGTTGGGTGTTACGGGTTCTGGTAAGACTTACACGATGGCGAATGTGATTCAGAACATCCAACGTCCAACGCTTGTCATCTCTCCAAATAAAACGCTCTCCGCACAACTTTACAATGAGTTCAAATCCTTTTTCCCACACAACGCCGTACACTATTTCGTGAGCGATTATGAATACTATCAACCGGAGGCATATATTCCCTCTACCGACACGTTTATTGAGAAAGATGTCCGTATTAACGAGGAAATCACGCGGATGCGGCTTGCGTCTACTGCTTCCTTAATGTCTCGGCGTGATGTTGTTATTGTGGCAAGCGTTTCATGTCTATACGGTCTCGGATCCCCACGCGAATTTGAAGGACAGAAGGTTGATTTAGAAATCGGAAAAACTATCCGACGCGATGAATTTTTGCGTTCTTTGGTAGACATTCAATACGTCCGTAACGATGTTGATTTTTGGCAAGGCACGTTTCGTGTTCGTGGCGATGTCGTTGAAGTCTTTCCAGCATATAGTGAGAGCGCGTTCCGCATCGAACTTTTTGGAGACGAAGTTGATAGAATTTGCGAAATTGACACGACTACTGGCGAAATTTTGGAAAAAAAGGATACTCTGGAAATCTATCCTGCCAAGCACTTTATGATGGATGCTGATCTCTTTGAAGAGGCACTCATAAACATTGAACTTGAACTCCATGAACGGATTGCCACATTTGAAAAAGAGAATAAATTGCTGGAAGCACAACGCGTTGAACAACGAACACGTTTTGATTTAGAGATGCTTCGCGAGGTAGGCTACTGTTCAGGTATTGAAAACTATTCACGACATTTATCAGGATTACAACCAGGAGAACCACCATACTGCCTCCTAAACTATTTTCCAGAGGATTTTATGTTGTTCATTGACGAATCGCACGTAACAATCCCACAATTGAAAGGAATGTACCGTGGCGACCGTGCAAGAAAACTAACGCTCGTGGAATACGGATTCCGGTTGCCTTCAGCATTAGACAACCGACCCCTCCAGTTTGAAGAGGTAGAAGCATATCTTGATCAAGTTATCTTTGTTTCTGCAACGCCGGGGAAATATGAAATAGAAGAAAAAGGCGGCGGTCAAATCGTTGAACAGATTATCCGTCCAACCGGATTAATTGACCCCCAAATCAGTGTCCATCCAGTGCGTGGACAAATTGACCATCTCATCGGAAAAATCAGGGAACGCGTCCAACACAAACAGCGGGTACTTGTTACAACCCTCACAAAACGGATGGCAGAAGATTTAAGTGAATACTTCATAGAGGCAGGTCTCCGTGCGAACTACATGCATTCCGAAATTGATGTATTTGACCGCGCTCGAATTTTGCGGCAACTCCGAGAAGGTGAATTCGATGTACTCATCGGTATCAATCTACTGCGTGAGGGGCTTGACCTGCCAGAAGTTTCACTCGTAGCAATTTTAGATGCGGACCGTCCCGGTTTCCTCCGATCCGTTACCTCGTTGGTGCAAACATCCGGACGCGCTGCCCGTAACGTTGATGGTGAAGTCCTACTATACGGGGATACCATCACAGAAGCAATGGCGAAAGCAATCGCGGAAACACAGCGCCGCCGTGATATACAGTTGAAATATAATGAGGAAAACGACATCACACCCGCAACGATTCAAAAAGCAATTGAGCAGCTTATCTCGGAATCGACAGAGGAATACAGAACGAAAAAATCTAAAAAATATGAGAAACCGGTCCCTGTTATTGAAAAGGACACCGTTGAGGAAGATATTGATGCACTTATTGATGACTTAACCCGTCAGATGCACAAAGCAGCCATAGACCTTGAATTTGAATTGGCAGCGACGTTGCGCGATCAGATTTCAGAACTAAAAGAACAGGTCCCCCCACAGAAATAGACATCCAGAATTATTGTGAAACCTAAAAATACTAATATACTTTGCTGCATTTGTAGTCGCGCAATTCATTGCGCCTCTCACATTCAAATTAGGTTTTTGAAATTACCATAGTGACAGATGAGTATCAATAATTTTGGTTCAACTATAATAGGAGGCATATTTCAATGACATGCTCAAAATTGTCTTTCTTCTTAGTCATTCTCATATCGATCACAGTGCTAACTTTCGTGGCACAACTTGAGTCTGAGGAGGCAAGCACCGAAGAAAAACGCGCGGCGGTACAAGAATTCGTCAAATTGGCACAAGAATTCGTGAAGCAAAACCAAATAGAGGAAGCAATAAAAATCTACGAACGAATCGTTATAGCGGCACCTGAAGACTTTGAATCTCTCAAGCAACTCGCAACGCTCTATGCCCGCACAAACCAACACGAAAAAGCTGCTCAAATCTGGAACCAACTGCTTGAAACTGACTCAGAAAACATAGAATATCAAGATGAACTTGTTGAAAGTTTACAAGATGCTGGTAACGTTGACGAGGCATTTGAACTCGCGCAGACATACATCCAAACGTATCCAGAAGTTGGTGTCCATTACGCACGACTCGCCAAACTTTATGCAGACGAAGATGAGTTAGATGCAGCCATCGCTAACTATGAAAAAGCAATTGAATTCAGACACGCTGAGAAAGAAACTTATGTTAAACTCACACGACTTTACTTTCTTAATGAGGACATAGATGCTGCCGAAATAGCATTGAAGAATGCTATTCTATCCACCACATCAAATTCGGAACGGCAAGAAGTTGAACGACAATTGCTCAATTTTTATCGCTATCATGGGAATTTAGAAGAGAAGCTACAAAAGGCTGAAGATGATGGCACAATCACTTATGAGATGCAGAAAGTACGTGCCGAATACTATCACAAAATCGGCGAATTGGAAAAAGCTGTTAACGCATATAAGAGAGCACTGGACATGGCAACCAGTTCTTTTGAAAAAGAAAATATTTCTGCTGAATTGCTCAAGATATATGTGGAACTCGGTAAAATGGACTCTGCAATAGAACCCTACGAAACAGAGGCGAATTCGAATACAAACAGCAAACCACGGTCCTTTACTTCGGCAAGAGTTACAGCTACTTCTTCAAGAATTACAGCGATATACGATGTAGAGACGGCACGTGATAATGTGATTAATGCTTTCAAGAGCCAAGATAAACTTGAAGTGTTAAAAACACATTATGAAGGTGAACTTAGAAAAAATAAAGAGAATCCTGTGGCACGAACAATTTTGGCAAGAATATATTGGGATGAAAAGGATTATCAAAAATCTGCTGAAATGTATGAAGCACTTGGCAAAGCAGAATCTAACGATGTCCGTTATTTCTATTATGCTGCGGCTGCATTGAAAAAAAACAAACAGCCTGAATTAGCCAAAGAGATGCTCAAACAAGCTAAACAGGCACTTGCATCCTGCAGTGAAAAAAATGATGTGTGGTTTCTTGGTGCGCTCGCAACAATCTGTATTGAAAATAGGATGTATGAACCAACGATTAAACTCACCAAATCCGCGCTTGATGCAAGTAGCGGCGACGAGGATAGTTCAATTCATGATACTTTGCGCAATATACTTGCAAAAAGTTACCGTGAGACAAAACGTAACATTGAAGCTGTTGATATGTATCAGGAAATGGCAAGCATATCCAGAAGTGCCAGCACACGAAATATGGCAAAAAATGCAATCCGTGAAATCGCCAAAGAAGGAAAACCCTATGAAAAATGGATACAGGAACGACTCAAAAAGGTTGAGACGAACCCTAACGATCCTAACCTCATCTTGGAGCTTGCTGAAAGCTATGAAGCCACAGAGAAAATTAAACAAGCAATTGAGCAGTATCAAAAACTTACTAAACTGCAACCTGAAAATGTACGGTGGTACATAAAGTTGGGGGATCTGTTTCAAAGAGTGGATCGTAAGGTAGATGTCATAGAAAGCAATGCACTTAGCTTAGATGGAAATGGGAGTTACGTCGAAATAGTGGACAGTGAGATCATTAACAATATTTCCGAAGAAGTTACGATTTCTGCATGGATAAAACCCACAGATTTTCTAAACATCTATACGACTGTGTTATTCAAAGGTGACAAACGGATGCCGGACATTTCGCATCGTCAATTCACACTTTGGTTGTTTGATGAAGGCAAAATTCTCTTTAATGTATCGCCGGGCGGACATCGACAAAAATTTATTTGGTCTCCGCCAAATACGATTGAAAAAAATAAATGGTACCATGTCGCGGGAACCATTGATGCAAGAAATGATATCATGAAGTTATATCTCAACGGTTCTGAAGTTGGAAGAAATGACTTTAAACAGGCGGAACATTTACGTAAAACCACACTTCCATTCCGTATCGGTTGTTCTCATGAAGAAGAAAGGTGGGATCACGCTTCTTTTGTCGGACAAATTGATGAGGTACGTGTGTGGAACGTTGCACGTACTGAGCAACAGATTCGTGCGGATATGAACAAACAACTCAAAGGTGATGAACACGGTTTAATTGGTTATTGGAAATTTGACGAAGAGACGGATGGACGCATCTCCGATACTTCGTCTTTCAATCACCATGGTAAACTCATAGGTGATGCTAAACTTGAACCTTACACCCGTCCAATTTTTGGAAATGTAAAGAATGAGTACTTGAGAAAAGCAGTAGTCTATTATGAAAAAGCGATAGAACTTAATCCAAAAATATACAAACTCTACAATCTGTTAGCAAATTTATATATAAAACTGAACCAGATATCGGATGCTGCAACAGTATATCGGCGAGCATTAGATGCACCTTTGACACAAGCGAGGCATGATTCCTTAATTCGCGCTATATACGAACTTTACGCTGACGAAGGACAAGAACACAAACTCGTTGCAATCCTTGAAGAAGTAGAACCTAAAATGCAGGAGAGTGTGGTCCTGCACGAACTTTTAGGTGATCTCTACAATAAAACAGGTGATTCCGAGAAAGCTGAACTTGCCTACGGCGAGTGGTTGCAAATGAGAGAGAAGGAAGAAGATTTACAGAGCGCATATTACCAACGTTGGTTTGCTGAAGAACTCCTTGAAAAAGGACTCTTTCCAGAAACAACACTAAAATATGCGAAACGGGCATTACAAGGGGATACGGGGACGAGTTATTACTACCCCATGACACTTGGACATGCGTATATTGCGAATGAACTTTATGATGATGCATTAAGTAATTACAAATATGCTTTAAGTATCATATCTGCCAATTCTTCATTGGACTATTTTTGGAAACAAGTCGCTGATGCAGGTAAGAATGCTAACGACAGAGAACGTTACATTCAAATGTTAGATGCGTTGAAAAATTCCATTCCACCAGAATATTCAAGTTCTCGCGCCGCGGATGGAACACCTTTTAAAGATTTGAAAATTAACAATGTGCCAGACAATTAGTAGTTCACAGGCAGCCGAGATGCAAAAACGCATCAGCCCCAACTTTTCTTGCAAACTTATTGTAAATATGTGGGATATCTATTGTTCGAAAACCACAAAAACTTCTGATCGAACGCCACTATCGGTTATAATATCAGTGTAAAATATACAAAGCACGAGGAAAACCGTGAATCCTCAAACAGATGAGTAATAGAAACTTAAAATTTTTTGAAAATTAGAAAAAACGCCTATAAACCCATACATATACTGGGTTTATAGCGAATTTAAAAAAGTTACCACGGTATGAAAGAAGTTACCAAATGGTAACTTCTTATAGTAAAATCCATAATTATTTATACACTACGGTAGGTTCGGTTTCCTAACCGAACCGTATTTATTCAGTCCATAGATGCGGTTAGGAAACCGCATCTACCAGGGAGTGTGCACATATTTTTGGATTTAACTATAAGTAGGAGCGATCTCCGAATCGCGACTTTACGACTTGAACGGATAAAAAACCGAAAATTGAAACCCTCTGGGCATTATACAATTAAACGTTGCTTTTCCAAACGTAATTTGCTAAAATAACACTACACATGATTATAAGCTTCTAATTACCAATACCTTCGCCAATTATCTGAGTTTGAGTTGAATGAGTATGTAATGAATAGCACCCATAAGTGTCAACTTAGCGATCCTCCAGGGGCGGTAGGTTCGGTTTCCTAACCGAACCGGGTTTGTTCCAGTCCATATTCTCAGGTGCTCGTTAAGCAATCTTGCTTGGCATCCTGATGTTGAAGGATTTCATGAATAAAAATAACTTCAGGTTTTTGCGGAAGTATTCTTAAATCATCTAAAGATTCAACATACGCCAGACTGCCTTGAAGTCTAAGACGCTAAACTTAGCGTGTTCTAAGCAGAATGCGGGTAAGATTAACACTCTAATCTATCTGACATTTATTAATTTCATCACATCGTTCATAACGGTTTAGTTGACTTATGAAAAACCTGCCATTTTGGCGAAGGTATTGAATTACAATATGCTTGCTTTAGAGCGTGCATAAAGAAAGGAATTTGCAATGTTTGTTTGTACCGCATGCGGTTATTTGTGGAAAGAAGCAGATGAGCCACCAGATGAGTGTCCGGCTTGCACCGCACCCAAAGAGAAATACATCCCTTACGATGACAGAGCAGAACGATGGGTCAAACGTGCTGTAGCAGCACATGTGATGTACCCAGACGAAGAAGGTGCGGACCTTCGGGCTGAGAATTCTGCTCTCTCTTCACACATCAGATTCGCCTTAGTTGGGTTAATCGGTGACCTTCAGAAAGAATAAGTAATTGAAAGCTCCGATTTTCCATCGGGGCTTCCTTTTTTTTCGTAGTCTTGATTTTACACCAAAACTTATTATTAGCAAATGCTGACTGCCGGTTTTATACCGAAGACTTAAAAATAGAAAGGAACGGCATTGTCGGTCTCTGTACTGATTATAGTTAAATCCAAAAATATGTGCACACTCCCTGGTAGATGCGGTTTCCTAACCGCATCTATGGACTGAATAAATACGGTTCGGTTAGGAAACCGAACCTACCGTAGTGTATAAATAATTATGGATTTTACTATAATGAAATATGCCGTGATATAAAAATGAAACAGATACGTTATCTGCTGATTCTCTTCCTTGTCGCATTACACGGAATAGTATCAGCCCAAAATCTGGCAGACCGAGTGGTGGAACATACATACCCCAACGGTCTAAAACTATTGATGATTGAACGGCACACTTCGCCTACCGTCGCCCCATACATTCTTTTTAAAGCAGGTTCCGTGGATGAATCTGACGATGCGCGCGGCATTGCACACATGCTTGAACACATGTTGTTCAAAGGCACTAAAACAATCGGCACGACTGACTATGAACAAGAAAAAGCCGTGCTTGCCGAAATTGATAAAATAGGTGACGCGTTAGACAAGGAACATGCAAAGGGTGCAAGTGCTGACGCAAAAAAAATCGCCGAACTGGAAGCGGCACTTAAAACACAACAAGAAGCGGCGAAAGAATGGATTGTCTCTGGCGAATACACCGAAATCTATACGCAACACGGTAGCACCGGATTCAACGCTGGTACATCTGTTGACTATACCATTTACACAGTGGAACTACCATCTAACAAATTAGAATTATGGGCGATGCTTGAATCTGACCGGCTTAAGAACGCTGTTCTACGCGAATTTTATGTCGAACGTGAAGCAGTCAAAGAGGAACGCAGGATGGTTGTGGATACGCGCCCCGGTGGCAAATTGTATGAACAGTTTATGGCTGCGTCCTTCACTGCACATCCCTACGGTATGCCGATTATTGGATGGCCCTCAGACATCGCGATGCTTAATAGAAAGAAAGCAGAGGAATTTTTCCGCATTCACTACGCACCGAATAACTCCGTGATGGTTATTGTCGGAGATATTAATGTTAAAAAAACCATCAAACTCATCGAAAAATATTTTGGTGATATTCCATCGCAACCGCTTCCTGATGAGGTAACTGTACGTGAACCCGCACAAGAAGGTGAACGGCGGATTGAGGTGGAATTTGACGCTGAATCGCAGATGATGATCGGATTCCATAAACCGACAATCCCACATTTTGACGATTATGTGTTGGATATGATCAGTGCTATTCTTTCGGATGGACGCACTTCTCGTTTTTACAAGAATATCGTTGAAGAAAGCATCGCCGTTTCTGCTAATTCTCTAAACGGATACCCTGGTGCCCGCTACGATAATCTCTTTGTGGTTAGTGCTACGCCTCGCTCACCGAATACGACTGCTGACGTTGAGAAAGCGATTTATGCACAATTGGAAAAACTGAAAACGGAACCCGTCGCAGAGAAAGAATTTAAACGTATCCTTAAACAGATTGATGCAGGCTTCATCCGTGCGCTGAGTTCAAACGCTGGAATGGCAAACCAACTCGCTTTCTATGAAGGCATTGCTGGTGACTGGCGGTACATACTCAACTGGCGTAAAAAGATGTATGAAATCACTCCTGATGACATTATGAGAGTAGCACAAACCTATTTCAAAAAGAGCAACCGTAACGTCGCAACACTCATTAAAAAGGATCCTGTAGCATCTGAAAGTACAAACACGGAGGATAGTGAATAATGTATAAACAGATCACGAAAATACTTTTCTTATGCGTATTAATTACCTGCTTTATCGTTTCGGGCAGCCTGCCGTTATGTGCTAAACCGCACGAAGAACTTACATTTGAACCAATACAATTCAATCCTCCAGTTCCAGAGAAGCGAATGTTGTCAAACGGCATGACGCTTTATCTACTTGAGGATCACGAGTTGCCGGTATTTGACATTAGTGGACTTGTCAAAACTGGCACCATCTACGACCCAGCGAATAAAATAGGTTTAGCATCTATTTGTGCAAGTGTCATGCGAACAGGCGGCACAATGTCACGTGAACCGGATGCATTGAACGAAGAATTGGAATCTATGGCTGCTTCTGTTGAGGTCGGTATGTCTCCTGAATACGGTTCGGTAAGTCTTTCAACGATGGCAGAGGATATTGAAAAAGGATTAGAAATCTTTGCCGATGTGCTACGAAACCCCGCGTTCCGAGAAAAAAAACTTGAACTTCGCAAACAGCAAGGGATTGAAGCAATTCGCAGGAGAAATGATAATCCGATCCAATTAGCATGGCGTAACTTCTCCGAGATTCTATATGGAAAGGATCATCCGTTTGGATGGTATTCTGAAATTGAGGACGTAGAGAACATCTCAGTAGACGATCTCAAGGCGTTCCATGACAAATACTATCAGCCGGATAATATCATGCTTGCGATTACTGGGGATTTTGACACAGATACATTGATCGCACAACTTGAAAAGGTGTTTGATGGGTGGGAAAACAGTGAGATAGAATTTCCACACATTCCAGTCGTTGAAAACACACCAAAACCTTCTGTCAACTATATTCTGAAAGACCTACCGCAGACAACAATGTTGATTGGGCATTTCGGCATCAAGCGGACTCCAGATTTCCCTGATTTTTTCGCCCTCCGCGTCATGAATGATATTCTCGGTGAAGGCGGTTTCACATCCCGATTGATGAAGGAGGTACGCGAAAAACACGGTCTCGCCTATATGGTCGGGAGCCTAATGCAAACAAGCTTCTATACCAACCCGGGGGAATGGTTCGCATATTCCCAAACACGTTCAGAAAAAACTGCCGAAGTAATTTCACTTATCATCAGTATAGTTCGTGACCTGGGTGAAAATCCTGTATCAAAGGAAGAACTACAGCGCACCAAAGATTCACTCATCAATTCCTTCGTTTTCGGTTTTGAGAGTAGTTCTCAAATCGCTTTTCAACAGATGATGCTTGCTTATCGCGGATTCGCACCTGACTTCCTTGAAACCTACACAAACAATATCGCAAAGGTCACAGCGGGAGATGTACAGGCAGTCGCACAAAAGTATCTCCACCCTGACGCACTTACGATTGTCACTGTCGGAAATCAGGATAACTTTGACCGACCGTTGAGCGAGTTCGGAGAAGTCAATGAGATTAAGATAAAACAACCCAAACCGCCACCAGCAGAACCGATGCCTGATGCAAGTGAGATGGACGTTGCAAAAGCCAAAGAAATCGTTGCTGCAGCCGTTGAGGCACACGGCGGAATTGAAAAGTTAAAAGCAGTGAAAAATGTTGTTGCGGATTCGCAAACTACCAGACATACACCAATGGGACAAATGGATTTAAAAGTTGTCATATATCAGGTCTATCCGGGTAAAATGCGGCAAAATATCGGTACACCTCAAGGCGAAGTTAGTATTGTGTTTGATGGCAAAGCTGGTTATGCCATATCCGCAATGGGCGTGCAACCGTTACCTCCCGAAATGACAACTTCCCTGAATGATGCTATTTTCAGAGACACAGTTCCACTCCTGGTACACCTTACAGAGAACGATATTCCAGTTCAATACGCAGGAACAGAAGAGGTGGACGGAAAACCAGCGGCTGTTCTGCTTGTCAAGCAGCCTTCAGGTGAAATGGTGAAGGTCTTCATTAGTGAAGAGACACATTATGTAGTTAAATTAGCCTTCCGCGAGACTGAACAAGGAGCGACATACGACAAAGAAACTATGTTCTCTGATTTTCGTGACGTTGATGGTGTTAAATTCGCGTTCCGCGTTGTGCAAAACGTCAATGGTGAACTTTACACTGATAATCGTATCAAAAGTGTCAAGTTGAATACTGAATTTGAGGAATCACTTTTTGAGGTGCCTGAGTGAAAACATTGAATTTGAGCGTTCGATACTTCCAAGATAGCACACCAGCAGATGTACCGTGCCGTGAAACCGCCTTCATCCGCCGTGAATTTGAAATGCCGTTGCCAATTGCAGAGACCGCTTTAGTGCTCGTTGATTTGTGGAATGTGCATTTCATTGAAACTTGGATAGAACGCGCAAAGCAGGTTACTGTTGATTGCGTTGTGCCTGTAATAGATGCTGCGAGGAAAGCGGGTTTGACAATCGTTCATGCCCCTTCGCCATCGGTAGCGGCGCAATATCCGCAACTCAAACGACACAAACCACCTGAACCTTCTACACCTTCGGCGTGGCCGCCCTCCGATTTCCGTGGTCGACAGGGAGACTATGCCGTATACCGTGGTCCTCGCAGTCAACCGCCGGGTATTGGCATACATTGGGATAAACTCGCCCCGCAACTCTCTATGTCCCCTGCAATTGATGTCAGAGACGAGGAATTTGTCATAGCAACAGGGCAGCAGTTACATGAATTGCTTGAGGAACGACAAATCTTGCATCTGATATTTGCGGGTTTCGCAACCAATTGGTGTGTTTTAGGGAGGGATTACGGTATCCGTTCTATGTCCAGGTATGGCTACAACATCATTCTACTCCGAGATGCCACCACAGGCGTGGAGTTTCCTGATACTTATGATAACCTGTTCACAACAGAAATCGCCATTCGGGAAGTGGAGCAGCAGTACGGTTTTAGCGCGTCAAATGCCGATTTCTTTACGGCAGTTGATGCCTCTTGACATTTAACCCAGACACCTCTAATACCAAATTAATGCGATTCGTCTCGGTAGGTGCGGTTTCCTAACCGCACCTGTCTCCAATAAAACAAGATAAATCCTGTTAATTTGGTATAACGTAGGGCGAGGTCTCCGTGTCTCGTCTTTTTCATAACCACAACTCACACATCGGGAAAACTAAATATGAATAGATATAGTGGAGGCAATTTTGAGGATTTTCTCGCAGATGAAGGTATCCTTGAAGAGGTAACAGAACGCGCATTAAAAAGGTTATTAGTTTTGGAAATTGAGGATATGGTGAATGCAGCAGCTTCAAGCAGAACGGCGTTTTTTGAGAAGATGCAAGCGGACCTTGTAGAATTGAATCATTATCTGTTTGATTTAGACAATACTGTTATTACATCAGAACTGTTAAAAAGTTTTACCCTTGAAGCGAAGGAAATGAAGACAGACCCTTTACTGTTAAATGATTATCTGTTTAATTTAGAGGAATTGTTAAATCGCCTGCTTACCGAAGAAGTAGCTGCTTAACTGATCAAAAAGTTCACTGCTTTAGAATTGTCAATTGTCCTACTGTCACAACAAATTAAATTTAGGTAACAGATTGTCTAATAACCATCTTGCATCAATTTTCAAGAGGAATTAAAATGACTACAGAAGTGAAATTTTTTATTCCCAAAGCAAAAGACGACGCCCAGGCAGAAGAAGTCTGGGAATCTATTAAGAAGTTTGCAGAAAAAAACTTAGGATGGGATGTCTCAGATCGGCGCATTTTTAGTATCGCATATCAAAAGCATGGTGAGGACTATTATGTGGAGGTTGGAAAACCATATCCTCGTAACGGTGAACTTGTGATTGCTATATTTGATTCAGTCACCTATCTTGTATGTACACCTAATCGCGGCGTACTGCGGGGTATGCCGATATTGGTTGGTGGATCAGAATTGACAGAGGCCAAAGATTTTCCACCGAATTAGGAAATTCATATAAAAACTCATGTAGCAGAAGTATATAACATGAGTCTATAAAGATTCATTGAAGCGTCTGAAAAAATCTTCTTCTTTATCAGAAGAAATTTCTGTAGATTCTTGATTTTTGGAAAAAACGGACTCAAACTCATCTTCAGCTAATAGTTTGTCAATTGTTGCACAGATAGTTTTTTCAGAAATCTGTTGGACAATCACCATATCAGATGCCCAAAAATAGAGACCATCAGCACATTCACCTGTCTTTTTGTAACGCTTCATTAAAGTTTCTATGTTTTGAAGTGTAAAAAAAATAGCGGAGAAACTCTCTCCGCTTGGAAAAGTAACTTCAACATCAACGTTATTGTTGTTAGGATCAAATGGAGCAATTCCGTTATAGATAGTTAGCTCGTAATCATTGTGTTGGATAATAGTGTAAGATTTATTCATCATTATTCTCCTCCAAAATGGTCTAACACTTCATTGATTACCTTCTGTTGGTTGTTTTTGCCAGAGATTCCTAAAATTTCAATTTGCCCATCTCTGATTTTCCAATAAACACGCCCACCACCACGAGTCCGTGATTCAATAATTCCGCCTCCAATTGATTTATTGCCTATACCCGGATTCAGGTTTCCGTTTTTCAACTGATCCGTAATTTTCTTAATTTCACCTTGTAAAGAGATAAGGGTTCTCCGACACTCCCGAATAAGTAGAGGATTTTCTGAAATTCGATTAGTTAGCATGAACCTTCTTACGGTAGTCAGGATATCAAAGAACCCTATCACACAATACTTACAATCCTTGCAATGCCGTTATGATCTGTCCTGAAGTAGTACGATGACCGAACCTGCGTCCAATATCTGTCCACACAATTATTCCCTCTTCATTTATAATAGACATTATAATGATTTAATTTGAATTAAGGTTTACCGAATGTCTCGGACCTCTTGAGTTCCGTAGGAACGCTATGTTTATAGAAAAAATACCAACACCTCTTGAGTTCCGTAGGAACGACATAGGAATTGCCAATGCGCTGCGAAAACATATCGTCCCTACGGGACTAAGTGTAGGACACACATTCGGAAAATCCTAAAATTGATACATAAGGATAGAGGGCAGCGAACCCCAACGGACGAACTTTAGATTTTATTTTAAGACCAATAACAACTCACAATTAAAACGTTATAATGTCTAATAAATGCTGAAGGATTTGCCCAATTCATACTTCCTTGGTCCAGTACGTTGTATGCGTCAATAGCTTCAAAACCTGAGTCTGAAAGCACCGGGAAAGTTAATCCCAAATCGTTGCGCGTGATAGAAGCTCCAAATTGAGTATCGCCACTTATCACGATTAGTTCTGCAGCACCTGCATCTTTTATACCTTGATATCCATCTCGCAACTCCCTGAGTTGCCCTTGACAGACCGGTCACGTCCCAGTTGAATAAAACTGAATTACGACCTTTTGACCAGCATAATTGGAGAGCGAAACGGTATTGCCATCAGCATCTGGAAGCGAAAATGCTGGTGCTGTTGTACCGATTGCCAATCCTTCTCCGGGATCCAACGGCTCAGGTTCTGGCGTTGTCTCCATCGGTGGTTCTGGTGTCATAACGTCGGTGTCTTGTGGGTCAGGCGTCAAAAGATCGCCGATCTGGTCTGTTTCAAAACAACCAAAACACATAAACACCGCGAAAATTAGCGCGATGTAAACGAGTTGGTTAATAAATTTAATTTTCATATTTCACGTCTCCCTTCATCATTTTGTGATTGCATCCATTGACGAACATCAGCGCGCATCTTTTCAAGTATCGGGCGCGACGATGCCTCAAATGCTATATTATTGAATTCGTAAGGATCTGCATTTACATCATACAGTTCCTCAACGGGGTGGTGCTGTATTAAATAAACGAGTTCAGCAGTGTTCGGGTCGTTTTTTGCCTTTTCTACCCAACTGTTCCAAACCTCCGCATGGCTTTCAGGAATCCCTTCTACTTCTGTAAAATGGGTTGTCCAAGTATTTTCAGGCATCAGGTTTAATATATATTTGTATTGACTATCTCGGACACACCGCTGCGGAAAGACGTTCATATCTCCATCGCGGGTATGCGTACCGTAAATTTTATCACGAAAAGTTGTTTGCTGTCCACACAAAACATCCTTAAAACTTCTACCATCTAAATCTTCTGACGGTTCACCGCCCGCGATATCTATAAGGGTTGGTAAAAAGTCGACATGCGAAATCATCGCATCGGTAACGGTTGCGGCGGGAATCATACCGTGCCACTTCGCCATAAACGGCAGACGAATACCGGTATCATATAACGTCCATTTACAATGTGGCCACTCGGAACCGTGATCGGTTGTATAAATAAAAAAGGTGTTGTCGGCATATCCGTGTGTTTCCAACATTTTATCTATTTTACCGATGCGTTCATCCATCGTCGTGATGTCCTGATAATAGTTGGCAAGTGCTTTTCGTGCAATAGTCGTATCTGCAATATAAGGCGGCAAGGGTAATGCATCGGGGTCATAAATTTTGTTAGGTTCCCATGTGACATGCGGGTTGCTGTCTCCAAGAATCAAGCAGATTGGCTGATTTGGATTTTCTTGCCGATGAGTTAAAAGAAAACGTTCAACAGGCGCTGTATCAAGCCCTTCTCTGCGGTATTTCCGAGCATGTTCGGCCCGATTTGGCAGAAATCCTCCGATATATTCAAAATCAAATAGCTTTTCAGGTTTCACATGTGTTTTGCCTGCAATCGCAACCCGATAACCGAGTTCTCTGAGTATTTTCGGCAGAGTGTCAAGATGCGAGTGACATTCTGTATGATTTCCCATTGCACCATGCCGAGCAGGATAGAGTCCTGTGTAGAGAGTTGAACGAGAAGGTGCACAGGTCGGTGTGGGAGTGAAGGCATGTGTAAAACGCATCCCTTCTTTTGCGATACGATCTAAGTGTGGTGATTGAATGTGTGCGTTTCCGTAGCAACCGAGATATTCCCACCCATGGTCATCAGATAAGTAAACAACGATGTTCGGTTTTTCCATCTGTTATTCCTTCACGGCACGAAAAGGGTTCGGTTTCTCACTTTCATCGTTTTTCATCTGAACAGGTTCCGGTGGAAATTGGGTACAGACTTCACCTTTTTTCATTGCCCAGCGGAAGTTCTGCCAAGTACGTTTGCGCGTTTTGACGATCTCAGGATTTGTCCAAACCCCCGCGACTGCGATACGGCTCTGCTCACTCGGATTCGGTGGACTATAGTGCCACATACTACTGTGCCAATAGACAACATCACCAGCATCTAACTCAATATGATGGATACCGTGTTTTTGAAGCATCTCCTTAACGGCTTCGCGTGGGAGTTCGCCGTGGATGCTGCCAGGATACAGAACGTGTTCAATAATCTCTGTCTTATGACTTCCGGGTATAAATTGCATGCATCCATTTTCTTGCGTTGCCGGTTCAAGCGGCATCCAGAAGTTGAAAGGTTCCGTTTCACCATCACGCCAGAGTCCGTTATCCTGATGCCACGGCGTAGCACTACCCGTGCGAGCTGGTTTCAAAAAGCAACTATTGAACTTCACGATAATGTCGTCACCGAGAAAATAACGGGCGATGTTGAGCAATTTTTCACCTGCATGTATATTGTGCCAGATAAGCGGCGATTGAACACAGAAGTTGCTCAATTTGCGATAGCGTGCAATTCTTCCTTGCGGAGAATCCTCCATCGGGTTCATCGGGTCTAAATCAACAAACTTCCCCGGTTCAGGCAACATAATAACGTTGCGGATTACTCCACGAAGTTCAGCGGCAAGGTCACGCGCAATTACATTACGTAAAATAAAATAGCCTTCGGTTTCATATTGCGCTTTTTGCTCATCGGTAGGTTCCCATCGCTCCATAAAAAGTTATCCTTTCTGTCTAAATTATACAAAATCTTTGTTATAGTAGATTTTACAATTCACTGGACATTTTGATTGGTGAATCAACGCCAAATGCGCGTATGGCATTTGGCCAAATCAACGCTGAATGCACTTTTGGCATTCAGCGGGAGGGAACTCCGATTCCCGACTATCAGTGAGTTTCGTCGCGATTCGGAGATCGCTCCTACAGGAAATGTGTATAATTATTTCCATATTTCACCATAAATACAAAAATTTTGTAACCACCTTTTATTTATGAACGTAGTCTTTTTATAAGGTGTTTTAATGGTTGGAAACTATGCTGCTAAAGGCGTTGTCCGCATTTCTCTTTCTTGATAACACAAAATCTATAATTAACAGAGAAATTCCTCTTCTTTTGTATTCCTGCAAAAGCAATTTAGCAGATACTGAATATAGTGTCAATTCGTTTTAGAAATTGGCATCCTCATGTTTCCATTCCACCTGCTCAATCCTGTAGACAATTTATTCAATGTTTTGTAAACACAAATACGGAAAACGAAATGCTAACGAAAGAAATGGTACAAGACATCCCGTCTGAACCAGGTGTCTACTTTTTTCATGGTGCATCTGGAAAAATCCTGTACATTGGTAAGGCGAAATGTTTGCGAAAGCGGGTACGTTCCTACGTCCATAAAATCAAAAATCGCCGTTCCAAAATCAAACGTCTTATCAGATGGACAACAGCAGTCCATTATCAGATTTGCCAATCGGAACAAGAAGCACTCTTCTTGGAATCGCGTTTAATAAAACAGCATCAACCCTCCTATAATTCTGCCTTGAAGTATGGCACTCAAACATGGTATATTCGAATAAATATAGATGAGGATTTTCCGCGGCTTGAAAGAGTTCCAGAGCCTCAAGCCGATAGCGCGAGATATTTCGGTCCGTTATCAAGTCGGCGATGGACTGATGAGGCAATTGATGTTTTACAACGGATTTTTATGGTACGCACTTGCCAAGAAATGATAACACCGCTTGTGGGTTACCGTGCATGCTTACAATACGACATGAAACGTTGTTATGCGCCTTGCGCAGCACGCATTACTCGCGAACTTTACAGAGAAATGATAATGAATATCGTTAATTTGCTTGATGGAGAGTATGAAAAGGTACAGGCAAACCTCGTAGCAAGACGCAATAGTGCATCTGCAATGCTTCAATTTGAACGGGCTGCTGCGATTCACAAGCAGCTACAACGGATACAAAAGGTATTTCCATTTCTTGATGCACACAGAGAGAACCCATAGTAAATCTACTTATGGGTAGTTATCTTCTGTAGATATTACTATAGTTTGGACAGTTTTAGACTTTGTTTAAGTGCTTGTTCATAGTGAATTCCCAAAGGACATTGATACTATTAAGAACCAAGATCATTCAAAAGTGCATTTTTAGTCCCGTAGGGACGATATATTTATAGATATGAGGAAACGTCCTCTTGAACCCCGTAGGGGTGGTATGTGAGCACGAGTTGTGTGATTGGAAGAAACTCTATTTTAGACACATTCCGCCCCGCTGGGGCTGCTCAATATGTTTTTCTACGAGTTACGATCCCGGACAAAACTCAAAGAAAAATAAGAATGCTTGAGGACTCAACAGGAACAGAAAGAAATTGTCCAAACTATAGTAGATATTAGACAAACTACATATTTGCTGAAAAAAGATTTGACAGAAATATAAAAATATGGTATTATGAATGTGTAAATAACAAAGGAGGTTAAACGATGTATATAGCGAAATTTACGCTGATTACTCTCGTTACCTTTGTATTCCTGATGGGTTGTGGTATGGTCGGTCAGCAAGCAGAAATGCCCGAAGAAACCACAATGGCCGCGGAGGAAAAACCGATGGATGCGGATGCATTAAAGGTTCCAACGCCAGCGAAAGCTGCCTATCAAGAAGTGACACTTCAGGTGGAGGGCATGACATGAGGCGCGTGTCCCGCCGCAGTGCAGGATGCACTCAGTAAGGTCACAGGGGTCACAGAGGTCGTCAGTGTCGACAGATCCACCAAGAAGGCTGTCGTAAAAGTTGAAAAGGGCAAAGTTAAAAACGATGCTCTGATTAAAGCTGTTGAAGCAGATCCGCGCTTTACAGCAAGTGTTGTTAACTAACAGCTTGGAAGGGCGAGTTTACTCGCCCTTCATCTGTTTTGTGCTAATTGCCCAATATACAATCCATATTTGGGGCATAGTGAAAAGATAAAACATAAGACATAAGAATGTTTATGATTATTATTGAGAATCTATCTAAATAGGGAGTTATTTCAAATGTTAAATAAAGTTCTTATCTGCATCGTTATGCTGGCATTTGTCTTTGGATGTGCTAATCAGCAAAAAGACACAGCAGAAGAAGCAGCGGAACAGACGCAAGAAACTGAGACAACTGAACAAGCACAACAACCAGAAGCAGCGGAACAAGCACAAGAAACTGAGGCAACTGAACAGACGGAAGAGGCTGAGGTTGCTGTTGCTTTTGAAGAAATCAGTTTGACGGTTAATGGTATGACGTGAGGTGTCTGTGAAGGCGCAGTGCAGGATGCACTCAGTAAGGTTACAGGTGTCACAGAGGTCGTTAGCGTTTCTCATACCGATAGTAAGGCTGTTGTGAAAGTGAAAAAGGGCGAAGTTAAAACTGAAGATTTGGTTCAAGCAGTTGAAGCAGATTCCACTTTTACTGCAAAAGTTATTGAATAAATTGGGTTTGAATATGGAGGTATTTGACACTTCCATTTACCAAAAAACTTCTTTTTTAACCCTATTTCAATATTGTTTATAGTAAAATTCATAATTATTCAGGACTTACGCAGTTTTGAAAATTATTGAAGGATTAGAGAGTTGATGTCGCATGTAATCATCCAATAAACTTTGTTTGAGTTCATAAATCGTTTGAATGGCTTTCCGGGCAGCACGCGTCAAACAAACCCAGACCTGGAAACAACACGCAATATGGTTGCGTTGGGCACGCAGTTTTCTACACTGGCATTTGTCAATACCGGTTACCTGTTTAATCTCACGATGAAGTTGTTCAATCTTCCAACGAACCTGACACTCTTTTTTTGTCGCAGTCGCATCCGATTGAGATAAATCGTTTGTCACAATGTATTCCGTGCGTCCGTTGTCAGACACAAGCCGAAATAACTTCACTCTATGTCCTTTCGGAAAGTTTTTGATGTGTATCGGTTTTCCACACTGCGTTTCTGTTTGTGTCCAAGATAAGTTTCGCACTTGTTGGTGTGGTTCAATACCATCCGTATCGTCTACAAGCCGATTACGTTTCAGGGGGGCATAGTAGAACTTGGAAAGTTTTTCAATCGCTTTCATCACTTTCATGCAAACATACCAAGAATCCATGAGCACTGTCCGAAACGGGAGCTGTTTTTTGAAGACAGCATTATGCAACATTTCCAGTAAATGTTCTATTTTCGTTTTACCATCATGATCTTTGTCAAAAATACGATAATCAATGATCCAATACGCGTGTGTCTTTGGGTTAACATAGACACACGTGACAATACCGATGCCTTGAATGACTTTTTTGTCGCTACCACTCCATTGTGGATAGACAGCTTCTATGGCTTTGGCAAACTCCTTAGAGAGAACGACATCGTCAAAGATAATGTATCCATCTTCATCAAACTCAATGTCCGTTTTGACAGATTCCCAGAGTTCGCTGGAAGGAATGTTTTCGTTTCTCAAAAACCAATTGAGTTGATCGTGACTCCACTTCTCAGTATGATCGGCAAAATAGGTTTGTGTCCAATTAGTGAAACTTGCTAATAAAAATTGGCAATAATCTGAATATAAGTTTTGCTTCTGTTCAGGAAGTGTAAATGTAATCATAATGAAATAGTATAACACAATTTTATAATAATGCGTAAGTCCTGATTATTTATACACTACGGTAGGTTCGGTTTCCTAACCGAACCGTGTTTATTCAGTCCATAGATGCGGTTAGGAAACCGCATCTACCAGGGAGTGTGCACATATTTTTGGATTTAACTATAAAACCTCATGCGCAAAGGCATGAGGTTTCTTTTTACACCCAACGGTTCAACGTACAAATGAAGAATTTTATCTTAGGAAGCGTCCTCATCATGATGCTAACACAATCAATACAGGGAAATGCCAAGGAAATTCCACCTGTATTTGAGAAAATTGACCCTTATTTAGCAACTCCCGCTTCAGAACATCTATATGAAATCCCAGTCGTCATTATGAGATTTTTACCAACAACTGATGGCGTAAATTTGGATGTTTCCAAAGCACCCGATTTTTGGGAATTAGGTGAAATTTCTTTAGAAGAACTCAAGGCAAAAATTGATCTTTTTGATAAGCGGATAAAGTTTATGCTTGAAGAAGGCACTCGGTTCAGAGGTTATAAAAACCCAGCTGCAGTACCTTCCATCGGTTATCAGGTGGTAGAATACATTACTGTTTATGAGCAAACGCCACAAGGTCCAGTCTCAGATCATTTAAAGGATGGAAGCCCTCTTTATTCGCCTGATTTTCATAAAATGTTCAAGCGATTCAATATGGAACATTATGTCAACGATTTAGGCGTTAAAGAGATATGGATATGGATGGGTGGCGTGAACTCTGATTTTCCTTGTTATGATCCTGCCATCCATAAACCTGAAGATTTTAGAAACTGGTGGGAATCGAATATGTCAAGTCCACTGACGGGAGATATTTCCAACAGCAACCGAGATAACACGGACCTGCCTATCTACAATTCAACCTATACCGTATATGGACAAAATTTCAGGAGAAGCCACGCTGAAGCAGTACACAATCACGGGCATCAGTTGGAAGCAATATTGAGCCACGTCAATCATCTGCAATTTGGAAATACAGATCTTTTTTGGAAAAAATTTGTCGGTCAAGACGAGAACGGGAATTTCATTATAGGGCGCGCAGGTTGGACACACATGCCGCCGAATACTACAAAACATTATGATTATACAGAAACGATGACACTCGTTGAAAGCGACATTGAAGATTGGACACCGGATAATAGTGGCGCAAAGAAATTAGTTAACGTTGATACTTATGGAAAATTGAAATATGCATGGCCAGATCCAAATCCTGACGAAATTGTTCAACGTGTAGAATCACAATGGTATATCTACTGGATGCAGAGTATGCCCGGATACAAAAACGGCATTCAGTATGAAAACAAAGAAATGACGAATTGGTGGGTATTTACTGCTGATTGGGATAAGGCTATTTCGGCAGGTGTCGGTCTTGTCTCTGAACCCTAATTTCGATCATACTCTAAGTATTAACGTGAGTTTGATAATTCACAGGATAGAGGCAAATTGAACAGAGAACGGGCATATTTGCTTAAAAAATCGTATTTTGGTGTTTTTAACCCTAAATCCCCTTATCAGGGGGACTTTAAGAAGAAATGTTGAATCCTTGAAGTGCCAACGCTAATTAGGGCCAAAAAATCAGTAAAGTTAAGACAAGTTTTGTTGTTCAAATTCAACAGGTGTCAAATAGCCTAACGCCGAGTGAGGACGTTTGTGATGATACACCTGTGTGATAAAATGCCCGATGCGTGTGCTGGCATCGGTTATATCCTCATAATCATTGAGATGAACTTCTTCCTCTTGAGAGTTCGGATGGGTCTCCTTTCAGCATACCCGTTCTCCCACGGACACCCTCTACGCGCTAAGGAAATCTCAATGTCGTGCTGTTTCAGCGTTGAGATATAGGCACTTGAAAGATACTGAACCCCTTGATCGCTATGGTGGATCTCTGGGATACTTTGGCGTAATGCCTGTTCTAAGGCTTTCAGGGTCAGAGATGTGTTCAAATGTTGGCTGACCTGCCAGCCTCTTATCATGCGAGTGAAGACATCCATGAGCACCGCAACATAGACGAAGCGTCTGTGGAGACGGACATACGTTATATCGCCAACCCAGACCTGATCACATCGACAGATGTCAAGTGCTTCGAGGCGATTTACCCAAGGATGCGCACCTTCAAGCGATCTCGTGGTTTGACCAGAAACCCCTTTGACCGAAACCGACAAGTTCTGGGATTTCATCAATCGGGCGACGCGTCGATACCCAATGGTGTATCCCATACCCAACAGCATCTGTGTGATACGCCTATACCCATATTTCGGATAACGCGCACATAACTTCTCTATTTCCTCTCCAAGCACCGCTTCAGAAGGGTCGCTTTTCGGGTGATAATAGAGAAGGCTCCGGTTGAAACCCAGCGTCTCACAAATCTGGTGAACTGAATAATCGTTTCGCAACGCCTCAACGAGGTTTCGCTTATCAGACGAGGTCAACTCAACCAAGTGGAGGCTTTTTTTTGGATGTCTAATGCCACGGTCAACCGCCCAACGAGTTGTTCAAGGTGGTCTTCGCTGAGGCTATGCCGCCGGCACACTTCTGCTTGGGAACTTTCACCGCTGAGGGCCTCAAGAACGACCTCCGCTTTAAACTCGGGGGTGAAGCTTCTTCGTTTTCGCTTCGCCATCGGATACTCCTTATAATTAGATTGTTATTATACCACAATCTTGGTTTAGACAGTGGCCCTAATTTCCGATGGCAGTACAAACACAAACGCAATGAGGCTAACGATCACTTACATGACCATACACATTAAAATAGAATACAGAAACATAAATACGAGGTATCAACATGAGATATTTAACTTCTTGTTTTTTATTGATAATAACAACGATAACTATTACGAGTTGCGGAGATACAGAACAGCCTCTAAAACCGGCTGCACCCATTACAGATATAACAATATCAAATAGGTATTTTGAAAACAGCGATTTATTATATGAGCCTACTCGTGAACAAGTTGAAGAACTTTTAAATCTTAAATATCCTGCAGATTGGTATAATGAAGAAAATCTTGAGTTGCAAGCCAAATATTACTATGCGATGCTATTACAAAGACATGGGGATATACCCGCAGTCCATGTGGAAGCTCAATTTTACAGATTTGAACTCTTATCAATGGGCAAACCTGTTGAAATGTCGTCTGAAGATTTACTATTAAGTTTTACGGCAAAATATATATTATGGCCTACTGCTCCCAATCTAAGCGTATTAAAAAGGATACAAACATCATTAGAAGAGCGTATAATACTTCAAACTACAGACGATCCAGATCTTTATGTGAAAATTGCTACCAAACGATACATCAAACAACACGGAGATATTCCAGAAGTTCATACCGTTGTTGAAGGTGATAAAAAGTTAAAATTTGGCGGATTCCGTGTTGTCACAGAAGCAGAAAAAGATGATTATATAAACTACAAACGGGCGCTATATGTGCTACAACCTACAGAGCATCATCTATGTATACTCAACGCATATATAGAAGCAAAAGAAAACGGAACGCCTTTTCATCTTGTAGAACTCGATTGTCCAGAAACAACACTTGATGAAATAGTAGGTATAGTTTTTGATGATGCAGAATAATCAATGACTTGAAAAACTTTGTCGCAATCAAAGAAATCCCATCTCGTAGAGATGGTTTGTAAGGGGTTGATGTAACCTCTTAATATGGGTGGATTTATAAATCTGCTCATACTTGTTAGATTAACGTAATCACTAAAAAGGATAATTTATTATGCTAAAACGACCTTTTTGTATTATCGGTTTTATCACTGCTATTTTAGCAATTATGCCGATGATAGATACTGCACATGCAGACGATAACGCCACGATGCATTCGTATGAAACAACGAGAATTATATGTCCTGGTGGACTTGTCGGCCATAGTTATACAGAATACTACACGTGGACGTATAAGCATCTTCATCCATACCCAACATGGGAGTGCAGAACAGAAATTGAAGATGGAACAGGTTTTGAGTTTGAAATATGCGAAGAAGTTCATACTGATCACGGCATGACTGACTATGTATATATAAATATAACGCTAAAAAGGGTTAAAAGAAGAAGAGACCATTGGAGTTGTAGTAGAAGATGGCCGTAACAAATAAAAATACCAAGATAGAATTCTATCTTGGTATTTTTATTTACGTTGTGCGATACACGCCTCTTAGTCCGGAAATCGTTCCATTTAAGATGTTTTTGTTAGTCCAAAACTACTTGTTGCGAAGATATTTTGCTTAAGCACCGCGACTCAATGGATGTTCGCGATTCTCAATTGGAAAAGTGACGCGCCCACCTGTGAGTTGGGATTCATAAGCACCCAAAATCATCTCCAATGCAGCAACAGCATCCTCAGCAGCGGAGATCGGTTTACGATCATTCTCAATCGCATCAATTAAATCGAGAATAGCCAATTCGTTACCACTGGAGAAAGGCGTTTGATCCAGGTCAATTGCTACCCACTCCTGCTCAGGATTAGAAGGAACTAACACAGGATACGGATAAACCATAAGTCTATTCGCAACATCGCCACGGAGCGAAAAAATTCCATCGCTGCCAACAATCTCCATGCCATATCTGCCTGAGCCTGCCTGATCCTTACGTGATTGGAAGAAACCAGAAACGCCGCTCCCAAAAGCGAAGTAGCTATTAATGCAATCCCCTGCAACCGGTCCAACGGGTTCAGTCGGTTCATGGTCATCACCAAACGCAATCTCTTTTCCATCTTTAGTGACGTGAGACTGCATCCATGCAACATTACCAACAAAAAAACGCATCATATTGAATAAATGTGTGCCGAGGACAATCATATCTTCACCGCCGCCACGTCTGTCCTGTTTACCACTGGCATAGATGGCTTGGACAGTGCCTATCTTTCCATCGTCAAGCATCTGTTTAATGGCATGCGTTGCGGGGAGGTAGACTGCCTGATGTGCAATAGCAACCTTTAATCCATTCTCTTTCGCTGTCTCAACAATTATGTCGCCATCTGCAAGTGTACTCGTCATCGGTTTCTCACAATAGACGCTGCATCCTGCCTCAAGACAAGCGGTTACCATAGCAACATGTTCCGATGTCCAGCGCGGACAGACACTCACAATGTCTAACGTCTCTTTCTCTAACATGTCGTGATAATCGGCGTAGCTGCGCAACGCCCCCGTTTCTTCGACTGCTTTTTTTCTGCCCGCTTCATCAGGGTCAGAAATAGCGATGAATTCTACATTTTCTATGTTTTTATATGCGATATGCAATCCGTGTCCAAAGTTTCCAGCACCGGTATGACCGATTGCTGCCGCACGATATGTCTTTTGACTCATAAAATTATACCTCTTTCATAAGGTTTATAAAACGAAAAGGGTGTGTCTACCAGTTTATTAGAAAGATGAGGATACCGAATATCGGGATTAAAGCAATCAAAACTTTTACCTCAAGTAGACACCTTCTATACCGTTGAACAGGAGAATTTTCCGCCGTTGATCTATCCAAAAATTTAATTCTTCGATCTATAGACGGGTGTGTATTGAAAATTTCAAGAACATAACGAATTATTTTAGGAAGTCCGCTGAGAAATCCAAGGTTTTCTAATGCGGATTTAAACGCTTCTGGGTTATTGGTAAGGTCGATTGCATATAGGTCCGCTTGATGTTCAAAACGTCTCGACAGAAAATTAAAGAATATTTTAAAATAGAAAACAAAAAAGAGAATTGAAACAATTGATGTGAGAATTGGGTATCCCGCAAGAACCGACTTTAACGGCTCTCCTACAAATTGATAAAAGAATATAGAACTTATCAGATACCCAAACACAAGGCAGCAAGAAATCAGAAGATGTCTATGGCGAATGTGTCCAATTTCATGTGCCACAATAGTCTCAATCTGATCATCTGTAAAATTGCGTAAAAGCGCATCCGTTATAAAAATTTTGCGATTGCGTGGGATTATTCCAGCGACAGCAGCATTTGGGATAGCCAATCCACCAGTTTGCCACACAGCAATATCTCGGTACTTCATTCCGCTTCTTTCCGTTAATTGCTGCAGTTTCTGCTTCAGAACGGTATTTGTTAGAGGCTCTGTTTTCCATAGGAATTGCATCAATAACGGTGCAATGACGAATGGAAGCACAAGTAGCGGAAGCAGAAACCCTACAGCCACAAAAGGTTGGACCGTTTCAGGGAGCAGGTGCGTGAGATCGAGAACCGCATTTATTACTAACAGTGGAATCAGTGGGAGGAGTAGCAATCTGAAATTGAAACTAAAGTATTCCCGCCGTAGTTCGGATCCCCTCCGAGACACATCAAGCATTACGACTCGGATACCGAGCAACCCAACGAAAAGAGCAATTAAAGAAAGAATTTCACGCGAGTGATGAACCATTTCTAAAAAGGCGAGATGTTTGTTGATGAATCCCGGCAAGTTCAGCTGGTATAGAAGGTAGACGTAACCGCCCAAACTCAAGATTTCAAAAACAATCGTAGCGCGTAAAGGGGTCAGTTTCCTTGTGATATAAGCGAACAGGACAGGTGCTGTGGTAAGTAAACATGTCCAAAGCACCACTTGCATGTTGTTGAATTCTATAGCTGTTTCGGGAGGTTCATAACGAAGTAAAAAAATGAGTCCTGCGATTAGAACGATGCTTGTATGTGCCATTGTACTTTACAGTTCTTCTTGATGTTTACAGTGATATGTGATGTTCTCGTCTGGTATAGTTTAGGGTGCTTACTATTATTGAAGACTCTACCTTTCCCTAAACGCGCATTATAGTAAATTATACGACTTGTGCCAGTTAACTATTTGTTTTTGTTATTTTCACAGATATTAAGTATTGTCATATAGACATATCGTCCCTACGGGACTAAAGAGGGCGTTATTGCCGTACTTCTATAAACATATCGTCCCTACGGGACTGAAGATCATACCAACCAATCGGGAACACGGACAAAACGTTCTACTTATGTGAAATAACATTTTACAAAAAGTTATTTAGCACAACGCGTAAATTATGTAAATAAGTTCACATATATTCTGTAGGAGCGATCTCCGAATCGCGACTAAACCACTGGTAATCGGGAATCGGAGTTCCCTCCTACAACTCATATGTAAAGTTAATTGTAAAATCCACTATAATACCTTCACGGAGATGCCATTGTATATAGTCTTGTCGGAGCATCAACTAATCTCCACTGCTAAACGCATCAGCATACGCTGCAAATTTAAAATCCAATTCAGTAATGCCATCTGCATCGTGTGTGCTCATGTCAATTGTTACGCGATTGTAGACATTGAACCATTCAGGATGATGATTCATAGATTCAGCGATTAACGCAAGTTGTGTCATAAAACCGAATGCTCCAACAAAGTTGTCAAATTGGAATTCTTTATGTAGTTTACCGTTTTCAACAGTCCAACCGTTGAGGTTTTCTAAGTTCTTCTGAATTTCAGAATCTGTAAGTTTTTTTCGTGCCATCAGATACCTCCGCAAAAATAGATCGCAAAAATTTAGTGGAATATTATGTCCAATTAAGTTAGAATTGTAGTTGAAATATAAGATTATATCAAGTAAAAATAGTTCTAATAAAAATAAGGAGAGATAAATGGCACTCGCAACAACGTTATATTTTCCAGAGGTGGGTCCTCAGTGGGAGGACTGGATCCAAGTAATCAATGTGGGAACCGAAGAAACCCGTGTGACAGGAATAGCAAGACACGCTGCCAATGGCAAACCGACGTGGTCTGATGAAAAAGAAATTTCCCCATTTGAATGTTGGACACCGAACGTAGAGGCGATTAAACAGAATTCCTCGATGCAGCTTACCGCGGATCAACCGATTGTGGCTGAACGACACATGCATAAAGACCCAAATATTCTTGATTTTGTGGGGGCGGCTGAGGAATATGAAACTGTAGGATTGCGGTTGTTCTTTCCAGAATTGGTTCCTGGGGCATTAGATTGGTTCCGATTCTTAAACGTTGGTGAGGCGGATGCGTATGTAAACATAATCGTACGCAATCGGAGCGGAGATATTACAAGGCAACGCCACCATGTAATCAAGCCGCAATGCTGTTGGGATATTGCCGAAGGCTTAATGGGCAATGTTAGAGGGACGCTTGAGGTGCAAAGTACACAACCCATCGTTGGCGAACGACATCTCCATTATCAAGGCGGAAAAACTTGTGTTGGGCAGTATGGTCAAGTTATCTCTGATGCACCGAAAACCTTATACTTTCCAGAGGTTGGGCCAGCATGGCGAGACTGGGCGATCATTGTCAATGTCGGTAGAGAGAAGGCTGATGTTACGCTGATTGCACATGAAGATGGTACTGGAAACCCGGTGACGACGATGGAACGCGAATTGGATCCTTTTGAGTGTTGGATGCCGAAGATGGAGGATATTAAAATCAAATCTTCTATCCTGATACGAAGCGATCAACCGATTGTCGCAGAACGCCACATGCACAGCGGAACGGCAGTTATTGATCTCCCAGGGGCATCCGAAGAAGGTGGGCAAGTTGGACTTCGGTTGTTTTTCCCGGAAGTTGCGAGTGGAGCGAAGGACTGGTTCCGTTTTCTTAATGTTGGAGAAGCAGATGCATTAGTTAACATCGTTGTCCGAAATAAAAAGGGTGAAGTTCGACGGACAATCCATCGGCGGATAAAGCCGAGATGTTGTGCGGATGTAGACGAAGGTGCAATGGGGAACGTTCGTGGCTCCGTTGAAGCGCAAAGTTCACAACCCATAGTTGGTGAACGTCATTTGCATTATCAATCTGGACATAAAGGCGCGGTTGTCGGTGAATACGGTGTTGTCATAGGTGAATAAAAGATGGCATGGATTCAAACAGTAAATGAAGCGGAAGCTACTGGCGTTGTGAAAGAGGAATATGACGCAGCTATAGCGCGGGCAGGTCGTCTTTACAATATCGTCAAATTATTCAGTGTCCGTCCGAAGAGCATGCGTGCTTTTGTTGAACTTTACAAAGTGGTAATGCATGACCCTGATTCACCACTGAGTCGGGCACAACGCGAGATGATTGCTACTGTTGTCTCTAAGGTAAATCAGTGCCACTACTGAACCGTTGCGCATGCAGATGAGTTGCGTGACCAACTCACAGATAAGCAGATTGCAAAAGATATTGTAACGAATTTCCGAAATGCTGATATTGACGACGTAACGAAAGCTATCCTTGAATTTGCAGTCAAGGTGACAGAGACAGCACATACCATCACTCCCACAGATTTAGAACGACTTCGTGATTATGGTCTCACTGATGAGGCATTGTTCGCTATTGTGGAGGTTGTTGGATTTTTCAGTTATGTCAATCGAATAGCGGATGCATTCGGAATTGAATTAGACGATTTCTTAGAACAGAGGTGGACAAGTGAACCTGAATAATAAAATAGCAATAGTGACAGGAGCGGGACAAGGTATCGGTAAAGCGATTGCTGTGAGGCTTGCGACTGCAGGTGCGGATGTTGCTATCATAGATTTAAACTTGTCATCTGCTGCAGCTGTTGCCAAGGAGATAGAAAATCTTGGTCGGCAAGCACTTCCTATTCAAGCGGATGTGTCACAGTCTACCGATGTCAACGCTGCAGTAGACAAAGTGCTTTCCGAATTTGGACGTATTGATATTCTCGTCAACAATGCTGGCATTGCAGGGAGAACGCTGCCACTAACAGATTTAGATGAATCAGATTGGAATTCTGTAATTGGTGTGAACCTGACAGGTGTATTTCTCTGTTGTAAGGCAGTCATTGACACGATGATTGCGCAAGACTACGGGAGAATCGTAAATATCGCCTCAATAGCTGGCAAAGAGGGTAACCCGACACTTATTCCATATTCAGTGTCTAAGGCGGGTGTTATCTGCTTGACAAAGGCACTCGCGAAAGAGGTAACGGAGTATAACATCCGTGTGAATGCAGTATCGCCTGCAGTAATTGGAACATCTATTTTAGAGGGCATGGCACAGTCCACAATTGATTATATGGTAAGTAAGATTCCGCTGGGACGCGTTGGAAAACCTGAAGAAGTTGCTGCTGTCGTGAATTTCTTAGCGTCTGATGAGGCAAGTTTTGTTACGGGGCAATGCTACGATGTGAGCGGCGGTAGAGCAACCTATTAAAGCAAAGTATTCTGTAGGAGCGACCTCCTGGTCGCGACCGTAGTTCGTAGGTTGGGTAGAGCTTGCGAAACCCAATCAACGCTATGAATGCCTTTATGGCATTCAGCGGGTGTCAGTTTAAGAAAAAATTGCTGGATTTTCTCTTGTTGTAGTTCCTTGTAAGCCCGATTTGTGAGCCTCAACCTATAAAATCAGGGTTGAAAACCCCGATTTATAACAGAAAACATCAGAATCAACGGAAAATCCTTGTTTTTTCAGTAAAAGCAAGGTCTGCCTACTTGAAATTTTGTAAGTAGCAACTTAGGTTATTATAGTAGAATATAAAAATAAGTTTACACGTCTTTTGTAGGAGCGATTTTTGTAGGAGCGATCTCCGAATCGCGACCTCTTGTGAATGTCGGGAATCGGAGTTCCCTCCCGCCAAATGCCATACGCGCATTTGGCGTTGATTTGGCTGAATGCCATACGCGCATTTGGCGTTGATTTGGCTGAATGCCATACGCGCATTTGGCGTTGATTTGGCTGAATGCCATACGCGCATTTGGCGTTGATTTGGCTGAATGCCAAAAGCACATTCAGCGTTGATTCACAGTTCAAAAGTGTGCAAGTAATTCTAAAATCTACTATAAGTGAAAGATAAAAAAGGCGGGTACAAAGACCCGCCTATACGATAAAACAAGTTTTGATTATTCTGCGATACAGTATAGATATTCGCTTCCACGCAAATATAATTCAGAACCGACAACGGCAGGAGATGCATTGAAACTATCGTCAAGTCTATTTGTCGCCAGTATTTGAAATTCAGGTCCGTGTTGAATAACTGCCACAGTACCGTTACGACTTGCGACGTAGACACGGTCTCCTGCACCGACAATTGAGGCATAAACACCAGATATACCTCTTATCCTTTTAGGGTCAGGTCCGTAGTGTGAGACACCTGTTTTTCTGTTAACAGCTGAAATTAAATTGTTGCCCTTGAGGAAATATATAATATCCCCGTGTAAGAGGGGTGACGGCACATAAGGTGTGTCTTCATTGTATTCCCAAGCGATGGCTTCTTCGGAGCCGGTAATATCACCTACGGCATTTGCAAGGTTAACCGCTTGTAGCGCGGCACTTCTGAAACCACTGATAAGGTAAACGAATCCATCGGCTGCTACAGGTGTAGGTATAACGTTTCCTGTCATACCGCCACATTCCCATAACACTTCGCCGGTTTCTAAATCATAACTACGCGACCTATTTGTAGCAGAGACAATAACCTGTGCTTTTCCACCGTGTTCTACAACAATAGGTGATGTCCACGTAGTGCGTTCGTCTCTATCCATTTTCCACAGTTCATCGCCAGTTCTTTTGTCCAGAGCTATGATGAAAGAGGGTCCCTCATGATCTTGGACAATAACGATCGTATTGCCGTGAATGATAGGGCCGCTGCCTTCACCGAAGGTATTCCTTTTTCGCATTTGCCCGATGTCCTTTTCCCACTTCAGGTTTCCCTGCATATCCAAGCAGTAAAGTCCGCGCGAACCAAAATATGCGTAAATGTGTTCTCCATCGGTTATAGGAGAATTGGATGCGAAACTGGCAGTTTTATGGATACCTTCATGAGGAACTATCTCCCGTAGCGTTTTTTCCCACAAGACATCCCCGTTGCTTCGGTTGAGTGCCATAATGTTGAACTTATATGGGGCTGCGTTTCGGTCATTACCGCGCCCTCTCCTTTGTTCTTGGGGAAGGAAACCGCTAAATGGATTATCAACGGATTCACTCTCTTCTTCTGATTCTTCTGCTTCCGGTTTTTCGCCTATAATAGCGGTTTGGATGTAAATTTTATCTTCCCAGATAATTGGTGTGGCGTGTCCCATACCGGGAATACGTACTTTCCAGCGAATGTTTTCTGTTTCACTCCATGTTGTGGGAGGATTTGCGTTTACTGCCGCACCGGTCACATGTGGTCCGCGCCAATGATGCCAGTTTTTTTCGAAATTGGGTGACTGTTCAGCCTCAGCTACGTTTTCATCAATAGTTTTTGAACTACATGCTGCGAACATTGCTAATGCACTGATACACATCAGCAAAATTGCCAATTTTTTCATCATATTAATTTCCTTTCATCTTTGTTATGGTGATTCGTAGGTTGGGTAGAGCTTGCGAAACCCATAGGTGTCAATTTAAGGAGATACCTTCCTGTTGGAGGGGTTTTCAACCCCGATTTTGTATACCTCAACCTATAAATCGGGCTTACAAGGTTCCCTCCAACAAGAAAATCAAACACTGAATTGACAGTTATAGGTAGAGCCCAGCAAAACCCAACTCAACTATTAGGTTAATATATCCTCAATCACAAGAGGCTGTGTAAGTTCACCGTTTGCTGCTTCAAGTTTTTCACGACTTGAAACGACACAAACCGCTGCCTTATCCAGATTCTCCTCAAAAAGTTGGAGCAGTGCACGTTTTACTTCACCTGGTGTTGCACTGAGACGTTGTGCGTAACGTTTTTCCCGCATCTCGCGCGTCTGTCCGCTGATGTGGTACCATTGTGCGTTACTTACTGCTTGACTTGGACGGATCGGTTTTTCCGCATCTTTCGCCGTAGCGATAATCGCATGGTCAATATCTGTTTGCGTCCACTCTACCTGCTTAATGTAATCTACTGTTTGCTCAAAGACATTAATCGTGCGTGCCACGTGCGGATCTCTGAACGAGGATTGGTATAGTGCTGCATCAAAGGAATTATAAGAAAGCCCTGCACCGTAAGCATTACCTTTAAATCGGATTTCACTCAATATGTAATCCATTCGTATAAGATGCGCGCCAATACTGATCAATGTTGAATCCGGATGTGAATAGTGTGGTGCAGGCATTACATGCGCGCAGTGTGCAATCTGAATCGGTCCCGCTAATCCTTCGCGCGGTGGAGTGTCATACGTTTGAAATGCAATCGGGTCTGTCGCAATCGCCTCATCTCGCATAGCACTCAGCCATTCGCCGAGTTTTGTGCGTGTTGTCTGATAAGTGGAGTCGGAACCAGCGAACCCTGCAGTCACACGTCCACGATTTAACAAGAAATCACGAATCTCTTCTATATGACTCATTAGATCACCGTTTAGTTCGCCAAAACTGTTGAGCAGATTTTCACTGTGTCTGAGTTGTGGAAGACCGTGGACAATTTCAGCAAGGTGTGCTTGTGGTGAAAGTCCACGTGAGGCGTGATGAATTGCGGTGCTTGAGCCATCCTGAACCATCTCTGTCTGGTATTCAGCAACAGCTTGTACCATAATATCGCGGAGCCGTTCAGTATCGCGTGGATTTACAGAAAAAACGAGATCATGCAGCACATCAAGTGCTGAGTCCATTTTATCATCAAGTGTTTTGAGATGAAAATAAGCGTTTTGCAATGAACGGTTTGGATCAAGCGCATGTGTGCGAAACCCGACACCGCATCGGATTCCACCAGTAACCGACGACTTTCGCAGTGCCATTTCAGCAAAATCCATTTCTGCCGCACCGAGTTTATGAATAGCATCAATATATCTCGGCATATATGCCCAGAGGTGTTGCGGTAATCCTCGTATATCAAAATCCAAGACAAAATAGTTAACCCCGTTTGCAAAAACATCATTGTGGAGGAGGTCTTGTCCACAGACTTTCTCTATAGTGGTGGGGATATGTTTCGGTTTGTCAGGGAGATCACTCACTTTAAGTTGTGGCAGCATAGCCACTGCTTCAGGTGGATTTGGTTGCCCGTTCATCCGCTCCAATTCTGCGGCATCAGCAGCGATCTGTTTCACCTGTTCATCAGTAAGTTGTGCACGAATATCTTTTGTGCGTTGTTCCAATTCACCGTCAAGTTTTGCCTGCATGTTTGGATCAGGTGACAGCACACTGGTCAATCGGTGTGGATTTTCAATAAGCCGTTCACGGATTATTTCGTTGAAAATACTTGGATTTTCTTGCCAACGTTGACGAACAGTAGTGAGACTTTCTTGCATCTTCAAGAAAGTATCTGTATCTTTATCGTATATCCATGCACCAATAACACGGTAAAGCATGCGGAGTGGGAACATCGGTGCTACTTCCTGATAGTGATAGGTTGACTGTTGGAAAGCAGCTTCTACCAATTCGCTTTTAAACTCGTTTTCAGCAAGTTCAGTGAGGGTATCAGTGACCATATTTGTGTATGCTTCAACGCGATCTACTTCACTCCCTTTGAGTCCAACATAGAAAGTACTGTTTGGACCAATAGAACTTACACCAGAAAAAATGAGGTCTGTCCCCAATTTTGAGTCAATAATAGCTTTTTTGAGCGGGGCTGCTTCATTACCAAGAAGGATTAGGGTCAGAATGTAACACATCGCAACATCTTCTGGATCAGTCGCATCACCGATAAGCCAGCTTAGCATCAGATATGTCTTTTCTGTGAGAGATTCATCTGGTGCAACGGGATAAGTATCGGTCACGGTCTGCGGCGATTCCCATCTCGGTTGGTGTGTAACTTCCGCATTAAGTGGTTGCATTGAGGCGACGGTCTCGTTTTTTGGAATTTTGTCCAATTTATCAGCAAGAAAAGCGAGATAGTCACTTGTGGGGATATCCCCATAGAGAAAGAAATATCCATTGCTGGGATGGTAATATGTCTCATGAAAACCTTTTAGCTGCTGATATGTCAAGTTAGGAATAGCATCCGGATCTCCACCCGATTCCTTAGCATATAATGTGTCAGGAAGAAGCCGACTTGTCATGGAGCGATACAACCGAGATTCAGGGTCAGAAAAAACACCCTTCATCTCATTATAGACAATGCCAGTTATCTTTAGATCACCTGTTGGGTCTTCGGGATTAGCAGGGGCAAGATGATGCCCTTCGCGTTTGAAGGTTTCTTCTGTCAACAATGGGTGGAACACAGCATCAAAGTAGACTTCTGCCAAATTAAAGAGGTCTTTTTTAACGTTGCTCGCGACCGGATAATAGGTGTGGTCTGAGCTTGTCATGGCATTGATGAAAGTTGCCATGCTCATCTTAATCATTTCAAAAAACGGTTCTTTAACTGGGAATTTTTGTGATCCTGCCAAGACAGCATGCTCAAGGATATGGGGGACACCTGTGTCGTCTGTCGGCGGCGTAGGAAAATTGATTGAGAAAAGGTTTTCTGTGTCGTCTGTGTAGAGATGAAGTAGACGCGCTCCACTACGGTTATGCGCCAATTCAATTGTAACTGCCCGCAATTCGTCAATAGGTGTGATGGCTTTAACTTCAAATCCGTGAAGTTGTTGTCCGAGTTTAAGGTCGATGGGCGGGTGCTGGGACCCGCCACTACCAGCTGAGAGTTTTGCCTCCATTTTTGCCTCCATTTTTTATTAGATTTTACATTTTACTAAAAATATGGTTTACAAGTTTACGTTATATGTCCTCAATTACAAGCGGATGATCCATTTTCTTATTTTCTGCTTCTAATTTCTCACGACTTGCGATGACGCAAATTGGGACTTTATCTTGATTTTCCTCAAGAACTTGAAGCAGTGCACGTTTTACCTCTTTTGGGGTTGCGCGTTGAAGTTGGGCATACTTTTCTTCGATCGTTTCGTGTGTTTGCCCAGTGAGATAATGTGTGATGGCATCGCTTGAGGCTTGACTGGGTCGGACAGTTTTTTGGTAATCCGATGCTGTTGCAATAATCGCTTTATCAATGTCTGTCTGCGTCCACTCTATTTGTTTGATATAGTCAGCGGTCTGTGTGAAAACGTTGATCGAGCGTGCGACGTGCGGATCAAACTGCGATTCTTGATAGAGCACGGCATCAAATGGGTTATATGTGAAATAAGCACCATAAGCATTACCTTTGAGTCGGATTTCGGGCAACATGTAATCAAACGTTAGGATATGTGAACCGATGGTCAAGAGGACTGAATCCGGATGCGAGTAGTGTGGTGCTGGCATCGCTTGTGTGCAGTGCGCTATTTGAATGGGAGCCGCTAATCCTTCACGTGGATTTATACCATTAGGTTTAAAGCCTGTTGGTTCTGGGTTTATCTGTTCACAGCGCATATTACTAATCCATTCGGCAAACTGTCCTCGAAACACCTCAAAAGATGGGTCAGACCCAGTAAAACTGGCGGTCACGCGGCTCTGGACTAATAGAAATTCGCGAATCTGCTCAATAGAGTCGGTGAGTTCTTCATAGGATTCATCAAAACGGTTGAGTAACATTTCACTTGCACGAAATTGTGGCAGTCCGAAGACGGTTTCTTTGAGATGTGCTTGTGGTGAAAGTCCGCGAGCAGCATGATGGTTTGCAATACTTGGACCGCTATAACCGTGTATCTGGTTCTGATATCCTACTACTGTTTGACTGAGCACGTCGCAGAGACGTTCCTTATCACTGGGGTTCACTGCGAAAACCAAATCCTGCAAAACACCCAAGGCATCCTCTATTTTACCGTCAAGTGCTTTGAGTCGAAACTGCATGTTCCACACTGGACGATTTGGATCAAGCGCGTGGGTGTTAAAGTTCGGAGAGCATCCAATGCCGCCGGTAGCTGCTGCTCTGTGCTGTGCCACCTGTTCGTAATTCATCTTTCCCGCACCGAGTTTATCAATGGCATCGGTGTATCTGGGTAGATACCGCCAAAGGTGTTGTGGTAACCCTTGCAAGTCAAAATTTAGCACAAGGTAGTTCACACCGTTTGAAAAAACATCGTTCCGAAGCAGAGACCGCTCGCTAACCGTCTCAATAGTTGTAGGAATGTGTAGTGGTTTCTTGGGCAGATCTGAGACGCGCAGTTGCGGCAACTTCGCTAAATCCTCTGGTGAGTTCGGTTGCCCATTAAGGCGTTCCAGTTCAGCGGCATCTGCAGCAATCTGCCGCATCTGTTCATCGGTGAGTTGGGCGCGGATCGCTTTCAGACGCTTATTTTCCTTGGCATCAAGCCTTACCTGCATTTCTGGGTCAGGAGTAAGGATGGTCGTCAACCGATGTGGATTGTCAAGGAGCCGCGCGCGAATCAATATATTAAAAATCTGCGGATTTTGCTCCCAACGTTGACGGACAGCAGATAAGTGCGTCCCCATCTTTAAAAAGAGGGTCGGTTCCTTTTCATATACCCATGTATTTATGACACGCGTCATCATTTGAAACGGGAAACTCGGTGTGACTTCCTGATAGTTGTAGGTGATTTGTTGGAATGCGGCTTCCACCTTTTCTTTGTCAATTTCTGCGTCTGCAATTTGCGTGAGTGTATTGATGACCAATTCTGTGAAAGCGTCAACGCGATCTGCCTCACTTCCAACCACGCCGACACTAAAAGTTCTATTTGGTCCTACCATACCATCAAAGAAATTAATGAGTATATCAGTTCCAAGTTTTGAATCGATGATAGCCTTGCGGAGCGGTGCTCCTTCGTTGCCAAACAGAATCAGGTTTAAGATATTACACAGGATGACATCTTCAGGATCTGTTGTATCACCAATGATCCAACTAAGCATCAAGTATGTCTTTTCGGTGAGCGGTTCATCTGCCCCAATTGGATAGGTATCCGTTACAGTTCGTGGGGATTTCCACTTCGGTTGGTGTGAGATTTCCGGTCGGAGCGGATGTAGAAACTCTTTTGTCTCAGGCTTTGGAAGTGCCGCCAGTTTATCAGCAAGAAATAAGAGATAATCGTGTGTTGGTATATTGCCGTAGAAGAAGAAGTAACAGTTACATGGATGATAGTGGGTTTGATGATATGTCTTCAATTGTTCGTAGGTTAAGTCAGGCATAACTAGTGAATTTCCAGCGCCATTGTTTGCATAGCAAGTATCAGGCAGAAGTCCACCAGTCACAGCAAAATGTAAGCACGCTTCTGGGTTGGACAGATTGTTTTTCACTTCATTGTAGACGATTCCATTTATTTTTAAATCTCCTGTAGGTTGATCTGGGTCCACAGGCTCAAGATGGTGTCCTTCACGTTTGAAAGTTTCCTCCGTCAGAAGTGGATGAAAAACCGAATCAAAGTGGACTTCTGCAACATTAAATAGGTCTTTTTTCACATTGTTTGAAGTGTAGTACAAGGCATGATCGCCCCAGTTCATTGCATTCGTACTGTCAAAGGTTGCGAGGCTCATCTTCATCATCTCTAAGAACACCTCTTTTACCGGATAGTTGCGAGACCCTGCCATTACGGAGTGTTCGAGGATATGTTGTAATCCTGTATCATCAAGCGTTGGCGTTATTGGACTGATTGAAAACCAGTTTCTGGAGTCCTCTGTGTAGAGATGCATCAACCGTGCACCGCTATGTGGATGCAAGAGTTCTATTGCCACTGCCCGCAATTCATCAATTGGTGTGATGGCTTTAACTTCAAATCCGTGTAGTTGTTGTCCGAGTTCAAGGTCGATGGGCGGGTGCGGGGACCCGCCATTTCCAGCAGCGAGTTTTGAATCCATTTTTCCTCCGATTTATATTCTAATTTATTTCTTTTCTAAGCTTGCACAAATCAGTTCGTTGTCATTTCGTGCGAAGACGTGCTTGTAAGCGAACGCTGGATGTGCCCACGTAACCCCGCCTCTACGGTTCAACTGGTCACGTGTAGGTTCAATCAATTTTGCACGACTGATAACCTTAAGTCCTTCGGGAGAAAGTTCGGTGATAAGAAGTTCACCGTGCTCATTGAACATCCATACTTTGTCATCGTTTTGAACAAAATGGATATTGCTCCAACGCGCCTTTCGGACAGCGGTAAGGTCTTCCCATATCCGATCACCGTTTCGAGCATCTATACAACGGAGTTCACCATAACTATCCACACCGTAAATGTAATTCCCAATCCGTACCGGTGTTGACATCGTTGTATGAAGTGCCTCGGTATTTTGTTCGTCTGTACCTTTGCGGTGCCAACCGAATTCTACAGCCAACTTATCCTGTGGTAACTTCAGCATAAGTGAACCTTGAATGAAATGAGTCATAAATAATTCGTTTTGGTCGAAAACAGGGGTAGCAATCGCAATCTCATAACGTTTCGGTGGAAGTGGAAAAAGCCAATGCACAGCACCTGTTTGTGGATCGAGCGCAGCGATGTTACGACCTGTCCAGCAGATTAAAACCCGTTTCCCTGCCTGCGTAATGACTATCGGGGCAGAATAAGAAGCGTTATCGTTAAGTGCTTTCCACTTTTCCTCGCCCGTTTTCCTGTCGAACGCGACGATACATGCATCTGGCTTACCACCAATCTGGACAATAAGGTTTTCTGCTTCAACAATAGGCGCGCTGGCAATGCCCCAAATCGGCATATTGATATTATACTCAGTGTTCAGGTCTTTTTTCCATTTGATTTCACCAGTAGCAGCATCAAAACAGTGGAGATGCCCCATTGCACCTAAGGCGTAAGCAAGGCCGTCATGTATGGTTACGTTGGCACGTGGACCTGCTGAATACTCAATCTTGTATACGCAATCATAGGTATAAGACCAAATTTCGTCTCCAGTTTGCCAATCAAAACAGTGTACGCGTTCAACCTGTGTCGGCTTTGTGAGCCTGTCGGTGACATATACGCGTCCATCGGCGACACTCGGTCCACTATACCCGCTGCTGATAGGAACGCTCCAGCGAATAGGGATTTCCGCTCCATCAAATTCCTCAATGATTCCGGTTTCTTTCCAAACACCATCTCGGTTATCTCCACGCCATTGAGACCAGTCATCTGCTGTTACAAATTGTCCTTGCATCAATACTAATACAAAAAACGAAATGAATAGGTAAGTAAAATGTTTCATGATTAATGTAAAACTCCTCTGCCAGAGTATCACTTTTGATAGACCTCTGGTATTCTTAATTTTGTGTGTTTCTGTTTGAGTAAATCTGAATTCAGTGGTGGTTCTGCGATACTTTTCTCATTGCAAAATTCCAGTTTAATTTTATCATTTTATGGTGAGTTTGTCAATGGAAAACAAGAACAGATCAGAGCCATTCAGTTTTCGCGTTTTTCTCAACATAAAAGACAGAGTCGCGACCAGGAGGTCGCTCCTACAGGAAGAGACCTTTGAGAAAAGCTATTGCTATACACATTTCGCCCCGCTTGGGCTACCATAAAGCATTGCAAACAGATAACATGAATGTAAGATGCGCAATGAATTGCGCTTGGTGAATGTGCGTATGACATTCACATTAAACGTGTTTTTGTTAATGAAAGGCGATCAATTAGAAATGGTATTACAATCTAACTTTAAATTCTTTTTGACGCTGGCGTGCGATATCGCGGCGTTCTTCCCGTTCAGATTCATAAGTGGCAATGCACAGTTGACATGCGCCTTCAAGGGCATCGGGTCCGTCATTGAAATCTCCTGTAGGGTATAACTCCATCTGCTTTTGAAATTCAGTGGGTAACTTTTTATAGAAACCGAGCCCGTGGTTCCGGATAGGTGCTTGGAGTGCGTCTATGCGGTCAAACTTGTTGCGTCGTCGAGTTATCCATTTTATGTTAAATTGCGTTGAATAGTTCCGTTTTTCTCGTTCGGCATTGAAAGCGCGTTCTGCGACTTGCTTTTGTGCATCCCATGTGTCTTGGACAAACCCTTCAATACCGAGTCGGATTCTGAAATTTCTTGATTTGACAACGCTGCGGACTTTGTCATGCATGTCAAAGCAAGCACGGATTTGTGCTTCTATATTATCTCGAAATAGATGTGCGTCGAGGACATAGCCGTGTGTTCCGCCAAGGAAGGATTGTGTGTTTGCGTTTCGTCCTGGGACGGGTGTCCACAAAACGCTGACGACTGCTGCATAAGCGTTATCAACGATGTCTTTGCCGCCTGCCCAGTCAAGGAATATAGAAGCTCCGGCTATGTCTGCCCACTGGACGAGAACTTTATCATCGCGTAGCAATCCCTCTGCTACGATGTCAAATTTCAATGCGTTTTTCATATCAAAGAGTGTCTGTGATGGATCATAAGTTTCGTTTTGTAATTCGCGTAGTACTGGATAATAACCGACATCACATATTTCTTTTCGTATGTCGTGGTATGTGATTTGTTCTTTCCAGAGATGTTTGATGTGTGGTTCTTGTGCTGTTTCAGCAAGATGTTGATTATAAAAAGCGTCTGCTTTAGCGATGCGTTCTGCTTCCTGAAGTGAAAGGTCGGTATATATCTGCTCCCATTGTTTCCACTGTTGCTCATGGGTTGGATGCCATAGGTCTGCTGGTTCTTCTATTGCTCTGAATAGGTGTGTTGTCCACTGAGGTCGTTTTTGTAGAGTTGCTGCGATTGCTTCTGGATGCTTTAGGGTATCAATGTTGATGAAGTTTGTTGTGCGGTCGATTCTGCCTGCCTGCATCAAGTCTGCGTCGAACCACAATTGGTCTTTTGCCCGCACAGTTGGATTTTTTAATGTTTCTGGGTCGTCGAGGTCATCAGAGATAATGAGTTCGGGGCGGTGGTTTTTGAACAATTCTCCACGTAGCTGCGCGCCTCGTCCTTTGGCGACTATGAGTTGGGTGTCATTGTTACAGCGTAGTCGCTTAACGGTTCCATTGCATTTTATATGTCTGAATCGCTTATCCGTTTCTATCTTGTGTTTGATGTCTCTGACTCGTGATTCAGCGACTGCATGTGTGCGTGAGAGAATAAGAATAAAATGATAGGGTTCTATGCCGAGTTTCCGGTAGCAGTTTTTGAAGTAGATTGCGTGGAGTGGTAGGATAACTGCCATGCATGTTGATTTTCCACTGCCGCGTGGTGCGAGTATATTGATTCGCCTTGCTGTATCTGCGGGCAGCAGTGTGCTGAAGATTTGATGATGATGGTTGCCGAATGGCGCGCTCATATATTCCGAGCAAAATTTTTTGGCGAAAGCTTGGGGTGACCAGAAGCAGAAAGCGATTTTGTATGCTTCAATCCTCGAATTCGGAGAGGTTTCGAGGATTTGCTTCATCATCGCCTTCTGTGTTTCCCATGGTTGCCGCTTCACTACCTCTGTCGCTTTCAGTTCCGCCTTGGTTGGCATTGTATTGTTGGGCGAGGAGGTGGTGAGGGACTGCCGCGGTCGATATACTCTCCATCCAGTTTGAGAACGAGCGAAAGGATTTTAATGATTTCATCTGCTGACGCCTCCTTTATTTTTTCGGGTAAGAGGGAAATAGCGGGAATTTCTATAGCTGTGATTAAATTGTCTAAAGTGAATTGTCGTCTGTTGATACGTTGATTCAGTTCTTTTATTTTCTTTCCTGCTAAAAACGTCTTCTGCTCTTCAATATATTTGAAATATTTAGAATCCGGTGGACAGAATTTTGAGTAGTTCGGGTTTGCAACTCTGAATGCTTTTTTGCACCAATCTCTGTCTTTTGGATCATCAGGTGATAGATCGTAGGTATCATATTTCTCTTTTAGATGAATTAGCATCTGTCTGTTGACTTCGGCTATTGCTTGTTGTGTATCTCCTAATTGTGCGACAAGTGTGGCGTAAAGCAGTTTTAATTCTTCTGTGATACGCGGGCGTTTTTTCTTCATTGTTCATTTTCCTTTTAAAAAAAAATGGCATGCCTGGATTTTACCATGCATGCCACCGAAAAAAGCACGCATGGATTGTCTCATCCGCATGCCACCGCTTATTTACTATGAATTCGTGTAAGAATTTATTTTACTACATGTAGTATAACACAAGATTAGATAGAATGCAAATAAAAATGTGATTTTTTGAGTCGTGAATTTTTGTCGGAACGAATCAACGCCGAACGCGCTTAGCAGCGGACACGTATGGTAATTTGCATGATTCGGCACTTTTAGCATCCTATTGAACTATTTATGAGATACGTTGTATATATTGGGCAAAATCAATGCGTGATATTCGCTGGGACGCATAGAGAGAACCCGTAGACATCGCAAATGCCCAACTCTTCCTCGCTTCCGATGAAACATATTTTGCGAAGAGTGCGGTTTTTGTTATTGTTCGCGGTTTGACTGCTGGTAATCACCAATTTCCAATATAATGGTATGTAGGATATGGAAATATTTTGGACTACTTTAAAATAATAAATAGGATTCTTGATGAAATTTATTATTGACAAATTGTTTTTATTATGTTATATTACAATTCGTAATTTTAAAGTATAAAAACGAAATTTAGAATCTTCTAAAGATTAATCCATATTATTGAAGCATAAGAACAGTTCTTTTTGTGTTGGTACTGAATATGAAACAAAACTATTTAGGTTTGAAAACAAGTTTTTGCCTGTTCTCCATTAGTCTATGCGCCCTATTCTTTCTAACAAGTTGTAATAATGAACTGACTCCTCCAGCCCCTCCTAACCCGATAGACCAAACACCTGGAGTTATATCGGAAAACCTTGTTGCGCGCATCTATTTTGACGCTTCTGCCTCAATGCAAGGTTTTGTTGTTCCCAGTTCGACGCAATACAAGAGCATACTCCGTCCTTTAGAAAGCGTTATTACGAGTGGTTGGAAGAGTGGTAAAGCAAATTTTTTCCGTTTTGGTGAACAGGTTAGACCTATTGATAGAGATGGTTACCTAAAGGCAGGTTCTATAGATTTTTACGACGAAATGAGAACGTATATCCAAAAAATCTTTGAATATGAAAAACAATTAGTCAATAAAAGTGAAGTAATAAATGATGCCTTTGAAGATACAATAGATGTGGATACGCCTTCTAATGATATCAACAATAGTAAAGAAGAAAATCGCTTAGTCGTTATCGTAACAGACCTTTTTCAAGATAGGCGCGATGTAAATCTATTGGTTAGTGAACTTAAAGAGAAATATATCAAAAATGGACTTGAAGTCGGATTACTCGGACTTCGTAGTGAATTTGATGGAAAGGTCTACAACTTAGGTACGGCTCCCATCCTTTATCGCAGCACCTCTGAAAATCCTGAAACATACCGACCTTTTTATCTCCTTGTTATAGGTAGGCATGCAGATATTGCACACTATTTTGATCGTATAATGGCAAACGGATTCACAGATGCACAAACGATAATCTTTTCTCGGTATCTGGTCAGTCCTTTACTTTCATTTGATAGTTTGGAAAATTTAAATAGAGACACAATCGCTGAGAGATCAGATCCCCGAGTGAAAGAATATAGAATCACTGATAGAAACGAACCCTCTCAAATTTCTGCTAAATTGAAGTTACAGTTTCTCTCACACGTCATGCCGTTTGACTCAGAAAAATTTGAAGTTTCTATTATTGCTGAACATAAACCGGATCCAAACGGGCAAAACGAAATTAGTCTGGATGCACAGGAGTGTCTGGAAGTTACACCAACACTTTCTAATAATGGTGATGGTAATGAACTCAGTGTAGACATCAATTTGGACTCGGGGTCTTTGCCAGATAGAAGGATATACTTATATAGTTTAACACTTCGTCCCGACATTGATTCATTTAAAGAACCTGAATGGTGTTCGGAGTGGGATATGGGAGATGAACGTAATGGCGCGAAAACCCTTAACTTGCTCAATTTTGTGTGTGATCTTACACAAGTAACTGCTCAGATGCACCAACCGATTTTTGCTAAATTTCATTTCTACATTGAAAAAAGATAAAGGAAGGACTATTACAAATGGAACCTATCGGTAATATCTCAGCTATCTTACTTATTACAGTTGTTTTTATTCTGCTTGTTTTTGGGGAACTCTTATATTTTGATACGTATCCACCTCAAATGACTACGGATGTTGATATTGGACAATGGAGGGCAAGTTTTCAAAATTGGGCATCTATCTGTATTGCATGTGCCGGAGTAGCAAGCCTTTTGTGGTACATATTAGCACAATGGGGTTTCAAAATTAATAGATGGGAAGATACTGGAGGAAAACGATCAATCTGGTTCTTGTTGTTTCTAATACCAATTATCATCACTGTTGTAAGTTGTATATATGTTGAGCAAACCGAAAATAGTCAGTGGTTAATATATCTGTTTTTCTCGTTGAATGGATTGCTTCCGTATTACGGAACCACCCTCCTGCTTTCACCTTCTGCCTTTAAATATATCCCTATTGGCGCAAAAAGTATTCGTTCCAGATGCTTTTGGTAAACATTCTTTTGTTGGAGGTAAATAGATGAGTTATTATGCTATTGGTATTGGCGGGACAGGCGCGAGATGTCTTGAATCATTAATTCATCTCGCAGCAGCAGGAATGATGCCAGACGGTGAACTGCATGTTCTTTTTGTTGATCCTGATTTAGCAAATGGTAGTCGTGCTCGCGCCGGAGAAACACTAGCAAAGTATGTGAAGTGTAAAGAACAACTTCAACTCGGTCAGACTAATTTGCTAAAGACAAAGATTGTTCCCTTGAATCCTGTCCTTTGGACACCGTTTAAAGATGCTAACCCGAGTTTAGATAAGTTCTTTCAATACAATAATTTTAGAGATTCAACTTCAGGCAAACTTTTTGATGTTCTATACAGCAGTTTGGAAAAAGAGACACCTTTAAAAGAAGGTTTTCGCGGTCATCCATCAATAGGTTCAGCTGTCATGGCAAAGATGGTAGATTTGCAAGAGGATGAAACGTGGAAGGAGTTTCGCAAAAATATTGCCAATGATGATGGTGGAGCAAAAGTGTTTTTGGCAGGTTCAATTTTTGGAGGAACTGGTGCATCTGGATTTCCAACTATAGCACAGATAGTTAAAGATGAATTAGACGTGAAGGTAGGAGGAGCCCTGATTCTTCCCTACTTCAAATTTGATGGTGCGGATGATAATGAACTCAAAGCAAAATCTGAGGAATTTTTAATGAACACACAAACCGCTTTGAAACATTATCATCTCTGGGATAAGACAGGTATTTATGATGCTGTTTACCTTTTTGGTGATGAATCCCGAACAGATGTGGAAAACGCTCTCGGTGGACCAGAGCAGAAAAACGCACCGCATTTCATTGAACTCTATGGTGCCTTGGCTGCTATTGATTTCTTTGGAAGAAACCTCGGACCGGGTGGGGACACACAATATTTTATGACAGCTCGTGCAGGAAAAAATAGACTTCAATGGACAGACCTACCAGATGGTAACAATGGTGATACAATTCGTTCAAGAATTGAGCAATTTGCACGTTTTGCTATTGCATATCTAAGTGTCTATCGTCCCGCACTTCAAAAGATTGCTGATAACGATAGAGGGACTTATCGTGCTTCATGGTATGTTGATTTTTTTGAACAAAGGAAAATCTCAATCGAACATACGCTACTCAATACTGTTGAGAAGTACTGTAACGAATTTTTGCTCTGGTTAGCTAATATACAAGGAAATCATGATGATATGGAGACAATTGAACTTATTGAGTATAGCGCATACGCTAAGAAAAACGGTGATGGTAGTTTCTCACTCAAACCACCTGAAAACTTTTCAAATGACTTAAGTCATCTGATTCATTCTCAGACAGCAGCAGATTCCAACGTGTTGGATAAAATCTGGAAACGTATGTGTAATAGTCGTAGAAAAGGTCGTGATGCACAAGATGTTGGAAAGTTTCTGCGTGCCTTATATGATAACTGTGAGAACAAAACCAGTAAATTCAGATCATGAATAATGGATGCACGTTTTTATTGACATACATGCCGATATGTTGTCAGAGTGCCTTTTCTAATGTTCATGTCTTATAGATTAGCCAGGAGATTACACAATGCCAATTCCTCTTCTCCCTCGTTTGAAAGAGGACTACACTGTTAGAGAATTCGATAATGCTGGAATTTGGGAAAGACGAGATGCCGTTGCACTTGTAAGTATTAGTGAGAGTCTTGATGTAGCAGATACCAGACTCGCTTCTGCTGAGGTGGACAGCATTCCCAGTATGTGGGCTCGTCCTTTACTGTTTGAAATGGCACTCTATGTGGATGATACTAATCATCCAATGCATAAGCGTATTTTGGGCGAATGGCGTGGTTTATTAACGATGTTAGCACTTAAAGAATGGTGTGGCTTTCCCTTAACAATAGAACAGATTAATATTAATGACATGGGGAATCCCTCAGATGATAACGATTTTCTTAAGGCACTACAGAGATTAATACCAAAAGCAAGAGATACATTAGATGGAAAAACGACATGGGAAACTCTTAACATCATCCTATTTAATGATAAACCTATTGGAATAACCTCACCTACTACCTTAGTGTGTACTTCTGTTAACTGCTTTGGTCGTATATCAGGTGTTCCATGGTTTAATGAAAAGTCCCTTGAAGATCCAGTTCACAAATTGAACAGTTTTGAAAAAGAGGCTGTTGCGGGTTGGTTACAAAAACTTTATGAATCTACTGAGAGTCTCCCTAATAGGAACATAAAAGACAATATCAGAGGACTCCTTTACGATTTCAGAGACGAATTAGAAGGCACTCTTGCAGTTACAGATTTTTCTAATACTGGTCTCGGTTTTACGGAAGATCTCTTTAAATCCATGAATATCCCGGTAGCACCCAGAGACCTACCATCCAGTGTTGAGGTTGTCCCTTCTCCGAATAAGCATCCGGAGAAGAAACTACTCGTCTTTGATAAGAAAATCTCTGAAGTTTGGGGTGTGGAACCGCAAAATGTTATTGTTTGGAATTGTAAAACGATGGCTACAACCCAAAGCCTCAGTGGTAAACCAAAATTAACACTCCCACAGAACGTTCACTTGCGAAGTCAAAAGGATTTTTTCACCGACCAACTTTTTGTCATCAACCAAGAAAGGGCTTTCCATGAGCATAGTACATTAGCCTCTAAAGGCAGTGATGGTCTTAATTTTAATGGAATTTCTGTTACACCAATCCTTCCAATCAGTGAGGAGATTCTAACCTATTTTGATGTAAGAGACTTAAGTGAGCGAATTACTTTTGAGCAACACAACGACAGTATTGTCGTGAATTTTCGCCTAACTTTGAGCGGTATTGATGGGAATAATAAAGATTTTGTTATCTCCAAAGAATATCCTGCGGCGGACGTAACCCCAATTACTACTGCACCGGTCTTGGCAATTTGGCCAAACTTCAAAAACCCAAATTGGAAAGCTTACTACACCTATTTTACAACTGCCGATCAAGACACATTTTATGTCAAACCTTCTCTAGTGGTTAGTCCAGTCTAACTTTTCGGGTATAGATGTTTTAATCTGACACGCGCATCGTCCGTTGTAAATTGCCAGTCTACCTGCTTTTGCTCTGCATTTCTACGTTTTTGCCACGCTTGTGTCTCTCTACGGAGTGTCTCTATATCTGGGATTCGACGACACAAACATTGGCGTGTAAGGACGCTAAGTTCTATTTCCGCTATATTCAACCAACTTCCATGAATGGGGGTATGCACGATTTCTAAACGCTTCCGGAACCTATCTGCTTCTTCATCTCCAAACACTTTATTGAGTGACGCGAGTTTATGTGTATTCAGGTTATCACAAACTAAAATGACCTGTTTTGCGGATGGGTAGACCTCATCCAATAGTATTTTGACTTCTTCTGCCCAATCCACTGTCTTTCGGTGCGTCCGAACAGACACACGCCGCCATCCCGAGAGTGCCTCTGTAAATAGGAAGATATTTGCTGTGCCTTTGCGTTTATACTCGTTATCTACGCGCTTGACTTGTCCCGGTTTCGCAGGATACGGTTCACGAACATCATCCCTAAGTGTGACAGATTGTTCGTCCATGTTCACAACAGGAGTATCCGCAGCCAAAGGTTTCTGGTAAAGATCAAGCACTTCTTCCATTGACTTTACAAACTCAGCGTCTTTTTCAGGGGGTATCACCCACTGTTGCTGAAGGTGTGGTTTCAACGCGTTTTTTTTAGTGTCTGCCGCACCGTTTCTGGAGAAATGTTTTCCACAACTTCAAGTCTTACCAACTCTGACGCAAGCAGACGTAACGTCCATTTGGCAGCACCTTCGGGAGGGGTTCCACAACTCAGTGCTATCAACCTTGCTTCTCCGTCACCATCAAGTTTACGAGGTGTCGGTGGATGCTTCCGCTTCGCACGATATAAGGCACGAGAAAAGCCACCTTCCACAAAACGCTGACGCACTTTCGCAACTGTCCTATCAGTGCACTCATACGCCTCAGCTATTCTCGCGTCAGTCCAGCAGGGACCATTTATATCTGATTTCAGCAAAATATGAGCATGCCTTATCATATATGCCTCTTTTTTACCTGTGTTAATAATATCTGATAACTCCTGTCGTTCCGCATCGGTCAGTTGGACAACATATTTCTTATTCAAGGGTGTGTTCCTCCTTATGTATTGCTATACTATAAGAGAACACTTTTGTTTGTCAAGATGCCGAGAAATCTACAAAAACCAAAACAAACTTTTAGGATGGACTATCCACTAGTTGCTGATGAAATACAAGATACTCGAACCATTCGAGATAACCGGGGAAACGTTGAGAAAGAAATTACCAAAACGGAATATTTTCCTGAAGCTGTACTTTGTGAATATAACAGTACTAAGGCAGGATTCTTACTAATATCTGTACCTAAAGAAAAATTTGGTGTTGATGGAACAGATTGGAGCGTTGGTGTAGATTTCGGTACCAGCAGCACTACGGTATATAACAGAAAAGGTGACGCAGATCCGCAGCCGGTAACCTTTAATGACCGTCTATTACGCATCACCGACCCGCTTACTAACCCAGACAGCACTTTCATTGATAATTTTTTCTCTCCAAAAAGCGAAAAGACTCCGTTCTTCAGTCTCTTTCAAAAACTCGGAAATCAGAAACCTGTTGAACCATTACTTGATGGACATATCTATTTTCCTCCTGGTTATATTGAACTATCTGCTGCTAAAAACATTGTCCATGATCTCAAATGGTCTACAAGAGAAATAGATCGAGAGCATCTTAAGGTTTTCCTCAAACAACTCTGTCTTCAGGTTGCGGCTGAAGCTATTGATGATGGTGCCACGCAGATAAATTGGAATTTTTCTCACCCACTTGCCTTTACAGAACGGGATAGAGGATTATTCGAACGTATTTGGAAAGCGGTCGGAGCCGCTTGTGAAAGTGCGACTGGACTGTCTCAACAGGTTGTAACCCCTGCTCAATCGGAAAGTATCGTTACCGCAAAATTCTTTGCAACCGAATTACAAAGTGAATTTGCTACAGGTGGTTTTACAACTGGAGCAGTCTGCATTGACATTGGTGGAGAGACTTCGGACATCTCAATTTGGCAAAACAATGATCTGTATTGGCAAACATCACTCAGATTTGCAGGAAGACATATCTTCTTGAATCTGCTTAAAGAAAACCCAGAATTTCTGAAAAATTTTAGGGCAGATGATAAAGACGATAAAGACATTGAATTGTTAAAAAAAGCATCTAAAGGCGAGAGTGACGAGTTTTATGCACAAGCGGATGCTTTGATACAAGACAAAGGACAGAAGTGGTTAGACAGATTAGCCACTGTCAGTGACGAGCCTATTATGCAACCGTTTTTACAACTCATATCACTCGGTGTTGCAGGACTTTTACATTATGTCGGATTGCTTCTCAATCACCTTTCTCAAAGTGGAACCGGTTTTGACTCAGAAACACCCAGTATATACATCGGGGGAAACGGATCAAAAATTCTAGACTGGATGGCAGAAGGGAAATTCAATCACGATACTATAGCATCACGTTGTAGAAGACATCTTAAACATGTTATCAGCGAAGCTGCAGGCTTTGTCAATGACAATGAACGCGGTATTGAGATCAGTAAATCTCCAAAAGAGGAAGCTGCCTATGGATTGCTTGCTCAGATAAAACTGAAACAAGATGCTACTCAATCTTATATTTTAGCAGGTGAAAAGTTTAAAGAGGATGGAATAGATTACGAGTACAAGTGGACTGAAATCCTGTCAGCTGAACGGTTTGTGAAACGTCTGTCGCTACCTGAAAATAACTTGGAACAAATGCATAGCTTCTTAGAATGTTTCAATGCTGGGTTAGGCGGAGAGATCAATAGGCCAGTTGACTTAAATGAAACTCTCAGTGGAGAAACACACGGTTCAGCTACCGTTAGAGCCGTTATCTATGAAGAATTGGAAAAAAAGTTACAAGGTTTTAGGGGTGTGAAACCAGAAGATATCTCTGTTGAACCTCTATTTATTCTCGCGTTGAAGGAATTACTTGCTGCAAAAACAAGACGATGGAAAAACATAGGAGAATAGTGAAATTCAACTTGGATAAGGTTCCTTTTTTGATAATATTGTGCATTACAAAATTTACATTTCTAAGGAGAATACATGGGAATCATAGAATGGTTAGCTTCAAATATCTACGCAATTTTAATATTCATCGCCGTAGTGTTTGCAGTCATTATTAGTTGGAGACTCTATTTGAAGAATAGACTGTTGCAGACTGCTAACGAACCTGAAAATATTGAGAATCCACTGACTATTGACAAACCTAATGTTGTTGTATTCCTCCGTCCTCATGCTACGTGTGTACAGTGTCTGATGCTTTGTATAGAGAACATCGGCACAGAGGCAGCTTATAAGGTCCAGTTCGGTACAGGTAGTACACCCTTTTTAAACACGTCCTCCTCTAATATTAGTAATGAAAAGGTTCTGAAGAAAAACAACTTCCTTCAGAAAGGAATTAGTTGTTTTGGACCTGGACAAAAAATAGAACAATTTCTTATAACTCTAAAAGAAAAATTGCCTGAAGAATTAAAGCAACCATTTCAAATCTCTGTTACCTACAATGATTCGATAAATAACACTTATGAGAATAGATATCCTCTTGAATTTGGTGAATTTGAAAGTCTCATGCAAATCAATCCAACAGAAAATAAAGCGGGTTCAGATCTGTCACCTTTACTTCAGACAATGCAAACAGGATTCAGTCAAGTCGTAGAAAGTATTGAAGGTCTAAGGGAATCTCACACCACAAAACCTAATGATGGTGAACTTTCTTCCAATGGATCGGAAAAAACACAGCAATCTATCCAAAGAGAAGAAGAAAAGCCATTGCCACCAGAACTGCAGAAACTCGTCACTTTGTACAATCAAGGAAATCATACAGAAATACGAAATATATATAATTCCACTTGTTCAATTCGCGTTACCAATGAAACTGAACTGTATCAAAATCCAAACATCACACCTATTTTTGAAACAAAGGCAAATGGGAGTTTTGTAGCTTACCTCATTGATTCAGAAAATATATACGCTGTTGTACCATTTTCTGGATGCATTCTGCAAAATGATCTCTATAATTCTGGAGCCTTTGGTAAAGTGTTTGAGTGTCCAGGATTTGATCCGAAATACAGATACGACATTAAAGTAATTCGTCCCGCGTTTTTTAAGCGGGATCCCATAAACGAGAAATGGGAGATTGAAGACAAAGGAGAATTGGAATTAACGGAAAAGGACCAGTAGGAACAACAGACCAATAACCACAGAGTAACAACACACATTCACTAACACTTTAACAAATAGAAAACACTAATGTTTAAATTCTTTACCGAATACCTTTTTCCGGAAAATTCAATTGCTTTAGGTATTGTAATATTCTTGATATCGTTCTTTTGCATATGGGTTGTTGGGTTGATAATTTATTGGATTTGGTTAATCAAAAAAAGAAAACAGATCGAAAATAATCAAAATATCCAGGCACTGGTTGATGCTCTACAAGGACGAGACCTTGGACGTGAGGATAGTGATCCAAACATCAATGCTGAAGCGGTGTTCCATGAGTATTGTGAGAAACAGGATCTTAGCAAAAGTTCATCCATAACAAAACATCTCAGGAAGATTATCCCACTGAAAACGGATTTTTCCATAACGAAACATATAAAAACGGTTTTCTTAGCAGGTTGGGACGAAAGCCGTCTTGAAGTCAGTGAATTAATTAATCACACCACCAACAATCTTTTCAGATGGAACGGTCTGTTTCGTTCTATATTAGCAGTCTTCATTGTGATTGGACTATTGGGAACGCTTTTCGGGCTTACCGATAGTTTAACAGATCTGTCTCCTGCTTTAAAAGGGAGTGCCGCAATCGAAACCCCGACAGAAAACAGCGAGAGGATGACCCAAGCATTAGGCAATCTCATGGATAATATTAAGGGGGCTTTTGCACCGAGTATTTTGGGGATTTTCTTTACTGTCTTGGGAGTTATTTTTTATGGTTTCTATTTACAATTTGCATGCCATCCCATTAAATCTGATCTGGAACGCTTGACGCTAACCGTCTGGGTTCCACAACTTTATCCGACTACCTCACAAAAGTTCATCCAAACGATCCAGAAAAGTGAATCTCAGATGCAAAAAGGATTTGAGACAGCAGCACAGTTTAGTGAATCAGTCAAAAAAGTGCATGGCAATATAGATGAATTCAACGAGAGTCTCACACAAGTCCGTGCTATTACACAACCACTATCCGATTCAGTGACACAAATCAACAAAGCTGCATCGGACATCAGCACTGCTGCTGATACGCTTAACACAGGTTTTACGGAAAACCTTGATAAATTTTCAAAAGAATTTACATCCAGTGTTACCCATCTCACCGGTTTTCAGGATGAGATTCGGAATCTCCATGAACAATTTCAAGAAACAGCGAACCAGAAATTAAATCAGTTTCAAGATGCAGCGAACCAGAAATTAGATCAACAGATTGAAACGTTAAATAGGCAGGATCAAAATCTTACTACAACCGTAGAAGTCTTGAAAAATTGTGAGAAACTCTACGTTGAATCCTGCCAACAAATTGATGAGACACTACAAGAGTTTCTTAATAAGACAACTGAAGCAAATGCTAATATAGAAACCTCCAACCGTGAATTTCTTGATGGAATAAATACTACAAATCGCGAGTGGATTTCAGAAATACAAGGTCAGTTAAAGACTGAACTTGCAATTATCCAACCAACATTGAAAAAGGAATTAGAGTCACTTACTGGACAATTAACTTCAAATCTTAAGGAAGTTCAAGGAACTCTGGATGAAAGACTAGAAGCACTTACTAATCAATTAAACTTTTTCCAACTGCCAATTGAAAAAACTGCTGATCAAATTGAAGGAACTATCGAGAGTTTTACAAGGATTATGGAAGCAATCGTAAATGATCTACAATCGGAGTTCCAGAACCAGAGTGCCACATTAAATGAACAGAACAAAAAATATGAGGAACAACTCACCAGTGTCAAAAATTTAAATGAACGAGTTGAAAATCTGTTGACACAATTAGATGAAAGCAGTAAAAATCAGAAAGAGGCAGTTGATACATTAGACATTATAACGTTTTAATTGTGAGTTGTTATTGGTCTTTAATAAAATCTAAAGTTCGTCCGTTGGGGGTCGCTGCACTCTATCCTTATGTGTCAATTTTAGGATTTCCCGAATGTGCGTCCTGCTCTTCAGTCCCGTAGGGACGATATGTTTATAGTAGCACGTGCCATCTCTACTCTTAGTCCCGTAGGGACGATATGTTTTCGCAGCGTATTGGCAGTTCCTATGTCGTTCCTACGGAACTCAAGAGGTGTTGGTAATTTTTTCTACAAACATAGCGTTCCTACGGAACTCAAGAGGTCCGAAACACCCGGTAAACCTTAATTCAAATTAAATCATTATAATGTCTATTAAGTACAAATGTCGGTGTACTGACTGAAGATATAAATAATCTTGATAGTGCAATTAAAGCCTTTACAACAGATTCAGGAGATATCAGTCAATCAGTCGGAGCAATTAAAGGAGATATTGAAAAGTTAGGCACTGCATCACAACAATTCGTTGAAAAAGTAGAAAAAGCTGATGTTACACCTCTAACAAACAGCATTGAAAGACTCAATACATCTATCAATGCGATTTCTCAACATTCTCAAACCTTAGCGAATGCTGTCAAAACATTAGGAAAGCAGGAAAGCTCATCTGGATCCAAACGGAAGCAGAAGGGATCAATTGTAGGTAAAATTCGGAATAAATTCTCGCGAAAAAAACCTTCTGAACAGACGAACTCCGAATCTCAAAATGATAACGAGGAATAGTAACTCAGTTCGTTCATACACTGAGTCCCTGGCAAGCATAAATCAACAGACCTAAATATACCGAGTGATACCTATGGAAGACAATACATTAGATTTCAATTTTTGGCCGTCCTTTTCGGACTTAATGCTGACACTTGTCTTGATATTAGTCATTGTAGTGTTTGCAGTTATCGCCGCTTTTTCAGTCGGAACAGAAGAACGTCCTCCGAATGATGAACAAAAACCGCAGGAAGGAAAGGTTATTCCGCCGGAAGTTGAAGAAAAACAGATGGAGATGGTCCGTGCAATTGCCTCCGCGTATGGCGTTGAAGAGGAAGAAGTTGATACTGATTCTTTTGAGATTCCAATCCATCCTGGAGATAGAGGTGACACGAAAATCACAATAAAAAACGAACCTACACTACAACGATACAGTTTTAGTGACAGCATCCTGTTTGAAAAAAATAAGTTTAACCTTAACGAAAAAGGACAGAAAACACTCCAGATTGTCGGCAACGAAATAAAAAAACATCTAAACAACATCAGCGAAATACAGATTCAAGGACATGCTGACCCCGATAAGCCTAAGTTTAGTCCGCATTTTAATATACATCTCGCAGCAGACCGTGCTATTGAAGTTTTTATATTTTTACAAAGAAAAATAGGAATAGATCCGGCAAGACATCTCATGTCAGCCACATCTTTTGGGGAGTATAAACCTGTTCAACGATTAGATGGTGATAGCACATATACACCCAAGAAACTTACAAGGCATAATAGTACCAAAAAGTTGAAAACCCAGAATCGTCGTATGGAAATTTTGCTATTTTATCGGAATGAGCAGACAGATTAGCAGAAGGATAATTCGTTATGTACATTAGACTGCTTATCACCCTACTCCTCGGCAGCCTTCTTATCACTGCAAATAGCAATGCGGAAGACGCACTCAATGATGTTCGGATCATAGAAGGAATTGTGCAGCAGCGTCCTCCGAATACCAGACAGACAATCGGGAAACGGTACGTCTGGAATTTTAAAGGAAAATCCTATACAGCGCTAATGACAATTGACATCGAAAAATATAATTCCTACGATGGTAAAGAGCGCTATGATATTCCGCAGTTAGTTGAAGAGGGAAGAACAACGATTGGAAACCTTACACGCGAATTTCAGAACATCTTCAAACGGCACAGTGAATGGTCAAAACAGGATCGCATCGACTTTGTTCTGAGTTTCGTCCAATCCTTACCCTATACCCTTGACGACGTGACCACAGGTTACGATGAGTTTCGCCGTTACGCCATTGAAACATTAATTGACGGGGGAGGCGATTGCGAAGACACCACTATTTTAGTTGCTGCCATCCTACAAGGATTAGGTGAGAAGACAGCACTCATCTTCATGCCCGGGCACATAGCACTTGGAGTCAGTGGCAACTTCAAAGGTGTCTCAGTCACCTACAACAGCACGAAATATTACTACTGTGAAACCACTGGCACCGGTTGGACAGTTGGTGACCTACCAACATCCTTTGGCACAACCGTGGCGGACATTATCCCTTTAGCACCTCAGAAAATAGGAACCGTATCAAAACCAGAAAGAGTAACAATCCCTGCATCTACACCTCGCAAACCAACACCCCCAATAAAAACAACAACGCCTGAAGCACCCAAACCTGAAACCCAAGATGACAGTGAGTCAAAGAGTCGCCTCGGTACTGCGATTGTTCTGCTTTTTATCCTCATCGGTCTCGGCATCTCTACAGTGTATTTCCTGCACCGAGCCTTCAAAGAACAACGTGAATATTAGTGGATTATCAACTTAAGTTCAAAGCAATACCATAGGAAAATACTGCCAGTGCTCCCAGAAATACTCACTGCTTTAGCCCTAATTCCTGACCGCTATAAGGAAAGAGCATTTAGATATATGGGAAAATTACTGCCGTCGTCGTTATCTAAACCGCAGTATATAGAGACGCTTAAGGCACAGCGCGAGAACAGATTATTGTCAGTCAACGAAAGTAGGCAGTTAAATATTTGTAAGGTATGTCAACGTGCTGGAGAGATTTTAGGACAAGAGACTTCTAACACTCATTCTGCTACTGACAACCCTTTTGAAGATGATTGGCTTAACACTTTTGAAAATGAAGCATGCCAGAAAAGTTCGGAAGAGATGCAAGAACGCTTTGCCCGGATACTTGCAGGCGAAATTAAGAAGCCCGGATCTTTTTCAATACGTGCCGTCAAACTATTAGGTCAGATAGATTCAGAGACTGCATCAATATTTAGGACTTTCTGCTCTGGATGTATCTCATTTGATGATCCAAGCGGTTCTGGCTCTATCTATGAATCAATTTTTCCGAAATTTGAAGTCGGTAGGTATAGCGGTTTTCTCAAAAAGTATGGACTAAACGGAGTAATGTTATCCAATCTAAAAGAGTTTTCACTGTTACAAATCGAAACTCCACCAGGTATGCTAAGTGAGTATGTAATAAACATCCAAAAGTGCTTTATCAGCAATCTTGAAAAACCACCAATCCCCTTTTTATATGCGGGGAAATATTTTTTGCTTAAACATCAGGATGATAAAAAGAACATTGATTGGGAATTCGGTCTTCCCGGATTTTTCCTCTCTTCAATTGGACATGAACTGATTAATATAGTTGAACCAGAACCTAATGGAATTTGACAATCAAAATAGGTAATTTCATATAGGAAAGTTTACCCGATTTGAACGTCAAAACTCATTAGAACAACTTTCTAAAGATATAAAAGAGTTTTTTGGTGAAAAACAACTTGAATTAGTGGAAGTTGAATTAATCGAAGGAAACCATTGGGAACCTAAGCCTAACAATTTTTAATAGCATATACCCAAAAGTCCGTGTCTCTGTTATCTTTTCAAACACTCAGATATTTTCGCATCAATTTGTTTCCAGTCCCACGGAATTTCATCACCTGCCCCATCAACTTTACCTCCGCTGCTATTTTTCGGACGTATTTGGAAAACAGACTTTTTGTTCTGGTTTGCGATTGTCACTTCTTTCTTTACACCAGGTGCATTATGAGTATCTTCTCCTATAACGGCAATCACAATGTCCGAGCGAGAAATTAGATCCCTCGCTTTCTTCAACCAACTCCTGTTATTATGTGGTGGATAAGGTTCGTTTAGTGAATAATCTTCAATTTTATGACTGGAGTATTCAGCAGCTTGCGCGTAGAAATTTTGATGAAGTTCTTCATCTCTGTCAAACTCAAAACTTAGAAAAACCTTAACTTTTGCCATATTACACTTCTCCTTCATATTTTGAATATTTGCCTCTTCATTTACGGTTAATTGCCCCTTACTATATAAAGTCTGAATCCGCAAGCTTCCCATTTTCATGCACCAACAGCATAATAGATTTTTTTACTGTTCACGTTGCGTTCACATCGCGCGTAAGGTAGGGAAATTTCGATCCCGACAAGCTGAACAGCAATGTCTACAAACTGACTCCGAACCCCGTGACACGTATTTTTTTATAGGTGGCTTTTAGGTGACATAACATCTGCAGCAAAGATTTTGTACCGTAAACTGCCAGTTTGCTTGTTGCTGGACATAATCTAAAAGATCGGACTACGCAAAACCGTAATACTCTCATTCCAAATCGGTATTGGATGCCGAATGAACATTTAATGTTCATTCAGTATAACACGAAATTTAAAAATTTTGAAAAACATTTGACATTTATTTGCAGATGTTGTATAATACTTTTTAGTTCGGAATTATAAAATCTATCATAAGCTTAATAAAGCACTATGGTCGGGTCACCACAACGCTGTTTTGGAGCATTGTGGATGGTACTGTGTCCTCATAGTGCTTTATTATTTTCAACCACCGGGACAGGTCACGGGAAAGGGAAAATGAAATCATCTACCAACGATAAGAAATGGTTTTCAGAAAGATGTGGCGAATTACTCGTCAAGAATTTTCCTGCAAACATTTCTTTTGTCATAGACGAAGCACTTGAGAGACTTGACTTACCAAATACGACAGAAAACCGGCAAGAAATCAAAAGTGCTTTCAGAACTGCAAACCCAAATTCTGCTCAATATGCAGCCAAGACCTACGACCCGTTCTATGAACGAGGTGCAGATAAAAATGGAACAGGGACAGAAAAGGACAGAATCTTAGGATACACCGAAATCAATCGCCAACTTAGACTACAACAGGTGCAAGACGCAATTGCAGACGCAATAATCAATAACAAAGAAATTGTCCCTAACCCAAAATGGTTAGATGTCTTCAAATACGGAGGAAATTATGGACCCCAGCAAAATCGCAACCAAAGCGGACCTAACACACGCAATACAGATGAAGCAATCGATGAATTCGACTCAATTTTTAGCAAAATTGGAGAAAAACCTGAAAAAAACGAAAACTAAAAGAGACCGTGCCAGACTCCTGCTATCATTCGCCTTTGCTGACATCAGTATCTTCGCAAAATACTTTTTCAGTGAGTATATGACACTACCCTTTGGAAAACACCATCATACTATCCTGAATTGCATCACACCCAACGAACGAGGCAAACAGATAAACATACTTGCCCCGCGCGGAAGTGGCAAATCAGTATGTTTAACAGTCATATTCCCACTACACTGCCTCTATTTTATGCGATGTTACCAGAAGATCGATTATGAACCTTATCGCTTTATTGTTATCGTTTCGCGATCAGAAGTCATGGCGATCTCTCGAGTTCGCGACATCAAAAGGAAAATTGACACATCTCAATCATTCAACTTTCTAAAAAGCAACGCAAGTGTCAAATACTTTCTCTGCAATAATGATGAACAGCTAATTGTTCCCAAAGGACGACTCGGACAAATACGCGGGAGTCTTTTTAGAGAAGCACGCCCTGACCTCATTCTAACCGACGACCTTGATGATCCTGAAACAGTCCGCAATCCCGATGTCCGTCAAAAAGACCAATTGTGGTTTGATAGTGACTTAATACGCGCAGGTCGTCCCGATGGTAAAACAAACTTCATAAATATTGATACCGTCAAGCATCCCGAAAGCACAGCAAACCTTTTAAAAGACCGCGCTGGATGGACAACACATTTCTTCCAAGCAGTTCAAGACCCCGCCGATCTATGGCACCCCACACACGAGCAACAGTGGAAACAATGGGAAAAGATATACACAGACATGTCTGTTGATGATGAACAACGTATCCACGAAGCAGAGGAATTCTATCAAGAACATCTGGCAGAAACCGCAGAAGAACCTCATATTAAACATCTATGGAAAGAAGCAATCACCTACTATCAGATACGGAAAGAAATATGTGATGTTGGCTACTATCCCGTACTGCGAGAACTACAAAACAGTCCACATGATCCAAGTCAAGCCATCTTTGACATGGAAAACGCAATCCGATTTGAAATCACACCAAACGGACTCCTACGTTCTGATGACCGTTTAGTCCAGTGGAAACAGATCGCTGGCGGTTCAGTCTTCCTTGATTGGGCAGGTGGAAAAGATAACGTTGATAACGCCTATGCTGCAGCTGTATGTGTGTTATGGGAACCCATGCCGGGCAGGCGAGAGAACGCTTCTACATTATCGGGGTGTCATGCTTATGTACTATCGGTCTGGATGGACAGGGTTAAATTATCGTTGCAGATTGATAATGCTATCACACTACTTGAAGACGCACAAGCAACGATGGCACAAACCTATGATCTAAAATGGAGGTTGTCGATTGAAGACTTTGTCAAGGATTTCACTGGTGCGATTAAGGAACATGTTCGGCATGCATGGAAGGAAGCAAAAGATCGGAGACGTACTTCGGTGAATCTTGAGTTTATGCCTCGCTACACGAACAAAATTGAACGCATCGCTGCACTGGAACCCGCAATAACGCACGGATGGTTGGGGTTCAATAAAAAATTACCGCCCGAGTATATGAAGCAAATGTCACAATTCCCGACCGCTGATTTCATGGATGGTCCAGATGCAACCGAAGGCGCATGCCAACTACGTGTAACAGAATTCCAATCCGTTCATAGAGCAAAACGTGAACAAAACCGTCAACGTGCAAATAACTTTTGGGTAAGGATATAATACCAAATTAACGAGATTTATCTTATTTCCGGACGGTAGGTGCGGTTTCCTAACCGCACCATAGGCGTCAATTTAAGGACGAGAATCTGTTTTGTCTCTAATCTATTGGTCTCACGATTGTTCTATACACCTTTCGCACCACTGGCGCTTTGTCTTTGGGTGGTGCGTATTCTATACACCTTCCGCACTGCTGGTGCTAATATGGGATTTGCAAAGCCTCAGAGAGGGCAGCATGCGCGTATGGCATGCTGCATGAGGTGTATAGTAAACGTTGATCCCCTGAACAGAAAAGCCCCAGAGGGGCGACAGGTGTATCAGATGCCCAAACATTACTTATTAAATTGACGCTTATGGTTCGGTTTCCTAACCGCACCGATAGATTGGAATCATGTTAATTTGGTATAAGATAGAATTACTCAATTAAAATAAGCATTCTTGTCGGAGGACTTGTAAACCTGATATTTCTCTTGTAGGAGGGGTTTTCAACCCCGATGGAAAGTCGTAGGCATACTCGGCATGCCGGAACCGTGTTCATAGTCGCGCAATTCATTGCACCTCTTTTTAACCTTTTGAGGCATCATTTAACACACATAGATTAGAAAACCGAGAACTGAACAGTTTTGAGATTATCATTGACAATGTATAGCAAAAATAGTATACTTAATCAAATAAGATAGATTCAGCATTTGAAAGGATTGAGGGTAGTTTGCTGCCCAAATTGAAAACGTATGAACCTTGGACTCACAGACAAAATTGCAGTAGTAGGGGCGTCAAGCAAAGGGCTTGGCAAAGCAATTGCGCTCGGTTTAGCAAAAGAGGGCGCACAAGTCACCATCTGTGCAAGAAATAACGACACCCTGGTGACAACAGCGGAAGAAATTCGTAAACAAACAGGCTCCGAAGTGTTGTCTGTGCCGACAGATGTTAGTCAACCAGAGCAGGTCGAATCTCTGATAAGTAAGGCAATATCGCACTTTGGCGGTATTGATATTTTAGTTAACAATGCAGGTGGTCCCAGAGCAGGACGATTTGATGACCTGTCAGCAGAAGATTATCTGACTGCTGTGCATCTGAATTTGATGAGCACTATTAACCTATGCCGTGCAGTTGTTCCCACGATGCGTGCACGTGGCGGGGGACGGATTATCAATCTGACCTCTGTTTCTGTCAAACAACCTGTAGATGGACTGATGTTGTCGAATATGGCACGAACAGGTGTAATTGGGTTTGCCAAAACGCTTGCAACAGAACTTGCCCCCGACAAAATATTGGTCAATAACGTATGTCCCGGGATCATCTTCACTGATCGGATAAAGCAATTAGCAACAGTACGTGCGGAGGAAGCAGGCATTTCGTTTGATGCTGCACTTGAAAAAATGACAGCGGATATCCCTCTCGGTAGAATCGGGGATCCAGAAGAATTCGCCAACTTGGTCGTTTTCCTCGCCTCTGAACGGGCAAGTTATATTACAGGAGCGACGATTCAGGCAGACGGTGGTATGGTCAAATCATTGCTCTAATAGTTTTTGGAGATCAATTGAAACCTTTTTGCCGACCACTGATAGCCATAATAGAAACGTGATGCACAATGTTAGTATCTGTTATCATCCCTGCGTATAATGAAGAGCAAACGATTCGACAGGTACTCGAAACTGTGCAGGCACTGCCACTTGAGAAACAGATTATAGTTGTTAATGACGGATCAACTGATGACACTTATTCTATTCTTGAGGAACTCCGTAGTGACAACAATTTTACTATCGTACATTGTGAGGAGAACCGTGGTAAGGGTTATGCGATTCGGAGTGGTATTTCGTATGTTGATGGAGAAGTGGTCGTAATACAGGATGCTGATATGGAACTTTGCCCAAATGACATTTTGCATCTGGTTGAACCGTTAAAAAACGAAAAAGTTGAAGTTGTCTACGGTTCGCGTTTTCTGAATGGCAGGGGAAATGCAAGTATCCATAATTTTATTGCAAATCGGGTACTCGCCATTTACACTAATCTTCTTTTCGGATGCCGAATCACAGATGAATCTACTGGGTATAAAGCGTTTTCAACTGATTTATTAAAGGACTTGAATTTGACTTGTGAAGGCTTTGAATTTTGCCCTGAAGTGACAGCGAAGATTTTGCGTGCCGGCTATCATATCCATGAAGTGCCAGTTTCTTATTTCCCTCGGACGAAAAAAGAGGGTAAAAAACTTCGTTTCTGGTCGGATGGATTGTTTGCAGCATGGACGCTCTTAAAATATAGATTTTTTTCTAAGACAAAGATTTTCAATAACACATGACATGATGAATTGTGTTAAAATCAACATCTGGAGGTTAAATCATAGATAATGTATAAAAAGATTGTTTATTTTTCACTGGTCGTTTTGTTTATGGGTGGCGTTTCGTTTTCAGCATTCGGTCACGGCGAAGAGTCTACTTTGTTGGAAGATGTGAATAAAGATGGCACCGTAAATATTCAAGACCTTGTGTTAGTCGCCAATGCATTTGGACTACCGGGTGACCGGAACGCTGAACAGAACCCTGATGTTAATCGTGATGGCACTGTTAATGTGCTTGATCTCGTTCGGGTTGCTAACAGTTTTGGGAAAGCTGATCAAGAAGATAACTCAACCTATCATGAGATTCAGGATAATATCTTTGATAAGAGTTGTGCGAACAGTGCTTGCCACGCGGCCCCTTCAAATTCTGCTAATTTGAATCTCACCTACGGTCAATCCTATCATGATTTGGTCAATCAAATCCCACGCAACGGTGCAGCCGCCGCATCGGGGATGAAACTTATTGACCCTGGTAATCCAGATAACAGTTTCCTATTGACAAAGTTAATGGAACTTGAAGCACCAGAATTCGGAAGGCGTATGCCTTTTGGTATGGGGCCCATTCACAAAGGAAAGATAGATGCAATCCGTACCTGGATAGACGCAGGAGCACCACAACAAGGAAAAGTCGCGGGTGTTGGAGACCTTGGCGTACTTCGTGACCCAGAAGAGAAGTTTGTTCCGCCTCTACCGCCACCCCCTGGAGAAGGTTATCAACTTCAACTACCTCATTTTAAAATTGAGCCAGGCACAGAACGTGAAGTTTACTACGCAACACAGATCGAGGATGAAAATGGGCAACCTATAGAAGGGGATATATTTATTAACAAAGTTGAAATTTTCTATCCATCTGGAAGTCATCACTTCATCTTGTATCGACTCACGGAAGAAGGTGTGGCAAAGGGTGTTCAAAATAGAAGCATAGACCCCAGCATAGGCTTAAATCCTGAAGATCAATTCCGCGAACTTGACCCGGAAAATCCAGATGTGCTTGGACATTTCGGAGTGGATAGACTTTTCGTTGTTGGAACACAGACCGATGATACGCTCTTCCAGTTTCCTAAAGGTGTTGGTTTACGTCTGCCCGGTGATACTGTTTATGATCTGAATTCGCATTACATCAATCTTCTCGGTGATGAAACCTTGATTGGTGAAACTTATGTCAATATTTACACAATTCCAGAAGAAGAAGTCAAGTACGAAGCGGTGGAGATTTTCGTTTCCAACCGGGGCATAAACGTGCCGCCCGGATTAACGCGTGTAGCAAAATTAACTTGGTACGTTGAAGATGAATTGACAGCACGCGGACACGACCCGGATACGGAGTTGTATGTTTTCTTGCTTACATCTCACATGCATAGGCATGGAGAATTGTTTGAAATCTTCCAAAAATCAACGGGGGATTTGCTCCATCGCAGTATCGCTTATGATGATGCTCCTATTGACCTCTTTGATCCTGTCCTTGTCTTAGGTCCGGACGACGGTCTTAGTTTCCGGTGCACGCACAATAACTACGATAAAAATGAACCGCTCCAATTCGGACTAACATCCGAAGATGAGATGTGTATTATCTTTGGTTATTATTATATTCCTGTGGAAAAAGCAGGAGATATAATTCAATAGTGTTCATTGCATTGGACTGAACGTTAAACACCTTCCTAACATCCCCGTGCCTGCTGTTGTAGGTACGGGGAATCTTATGTAGCAAACAACATGACTACCATTCCAACTAACAAAGAAAACTTCATAGAATCTCTTAGGCATCGTGTGTTGGTGTGTGACGGTGCCATCGGAACAGAACTGCGAAAACGTATCCCAGCGAATTTGCCATGTGTAGATGCATGTAATATTTCTGGTGAACATGCTAACAAAGTATTAGAAATCCATCGCGCCTACGCTGATGTGGGGGCTGATGTGATCCAAACCAATACTTATCAGGCAAATGGGGAGGCGTTGGCAATACACGGGTTAGCCGACCAAGTTGAAGATATTAACCGCGCCGGAGTGAGATTAGCGCGTCAGGGAGCAGGTAATTCATGTTATATTGCAGGATCGGTCGGTCAAATTCCGTTTCACACAGAAGATACAACTGAAACAAGTACTGAGCCGTCAACCAAACAAATGCGTCTTCTTTTCAAGGAACAGATGGACGCGCTTGTAGATGAAGGTGTTGATCTGCTGTTGTTAGAAACGTTTGTATCTCCTAAACAAGCAGAGATTGCAACGAAGCAAGCTCTTACATACAAAATACCAGTTATCGTTGAGATTAGCGGTATTTCAGGAGGAACTGTTGGAACGGGTGTGGATGTCCGCGTTTTTGCGCAAGAATTGGAACAACTCGGTGCAAATGCTGTCGGCATCAATTGTAGGGGCCCACATGACCTTGTTCAAGCGATGGAGCTTCTCGCACCTGTCATTAGAGTCCCACTTGTTGTGCAACCCAACGCAGGAAATCCGAGAGTGGAACAGGGGGAGATTGCAGTTTCATATACCGTCGGCGCGGATGTTTTCAGCGACTATGTCCATAAATTAATCAATCTCGGTGCAAATATGATTGGTGGTTGTTGCGGGACAACACCAGAATATACCGTCAAAATTCGGCAAGTTGTTGCGGGTAGAAAACCTGTAAAACGTCATCCTCGTATCTTTGTTCTGCCGAAACGTTCACCAACATATAAATCACAAAGAGAAAACCCTGTTCAGCAGGTATTTGAAACGCGAAAGCAAATCGTAAGTGTAGAAGCACGTGCAAATACATTCCCGCAATTGCGTGCATTGCTGAAGGAAGCAAAGGTTCTTGCTGCAACGGGCGTAGACCTATTTGATGTTACCGACAATTCTGGTGCTGCGGTAAATATCGGTGCAGTCGGAACGGCGTTTAGATTGCAGCAGGTAACTCACATCCCGACACTTATTCATTGGACAACGCGGTCCCGCAATCTTATTAGTATGCAATCGCATCTGCTTGAAGCAGAAGCGTTGGGGATTCGTGGGATTGTCGCACTATCCGGTGACCATCCCAAGGCTGGTCCGTATGAAGCGGCAAGTCTTGTGCCGGATGTACGTGGGGCTGTCCAACTGATGAAACTTATCTCCCGACTAAATCAAGGGGAACTTACCGATGGTTCATCAATAGGAGAATCGTGTGGCTTCTACTATGGCGGTGGTTTTACAATAGCGGAGAATCTGGATCCTCACGTTAAGCATTTGACGAATAAGGTAGCAGAAGGCGCAAAATTTGCCTATACACAACCAGTGTGGACTTTTGAAGACATCGCACGTGCACAAAAAGCGACTGAACATCTCGGCATAAAAATCCTTTACGGTATCCTACCATTAACAAGTTTCCGCAGCGCATCCTACTTGCGTGATAATTTGGGACTTTACATTCCGCAGTTTATCGCAGACAAATTCCGAGACCTTGGAGACACAGCAGGGAATGCACTCGGAATGCAATTGACCCTTGACCTTGTTCGCGAAATCCGCAATCAGGATACAATCCCAATTGATGGAATTTACCTTATCCCACCTGCCCGTCTAAATTGGAAAAACAGACGCGGCGTGATTTCAGAAATCGTTAGTGCCTACCGTTAACGATTATTCCTAAATCCTAATCGGATCCTATGAACACGCATGGAAGTCCAACCTCATCTACTCACATCACAGGACGTTCGCTTCTCTTAGGTGTTTTGTTCATTCCTGTCAATGTCTATTGGATGACAATCGTTGAGGTTAAATACTATTCCCTTGACGGATCGTGTCTCCCGCTTTTTATCCAGCCAGTTTTCATAATGTTTGTGTGTGTTGTTGCAAACTTTATATTGAAGCGTTTTGCGCCTCAACACATGCTACAACAAGGCGAGTTGCTCACTGTTTACATTATGGTTGCGATCTCTTGCACGTTTGCTGGTCATGATACTATGCAGAATATGTTTGGGAGTATCGCGCATCCCTTTCGATTCGCGACAGAGGAGAATGAATGGCAAACACTCTTTTTCCGGTATCTACCTTCATGGTTGACAATTTCTGATCCGCAAAGTTTACAAGGATTCTATGAGGGAGAATCCAGCTTCTATACCATCCATAACTTTGCCGTGTGGCTGAAACCCCTATTATTTTGGGGACTTTTCTTCCTCATCATGATGTTTATGATGCTTTGCATTAACACACTTGTTCGGAAACGTTGGACAGAACAGGAGAAGTTAGCATATCCTATCATTCAACTCCCACTACGGCTTTCAGAGGAGGGTGGTACACGTCTGCTGAAAAATCGGATGATGTGGGCAGGATTCAGTATCGCAGTGATAATTGGGGTAATAAATGGCGTTAACTATTTGTTTCCTCAGTTTCCTCAGATACCTTATATCAAAAGAACTGCCGTTTTCCAAAATATCTTCACAGAGCGACCGTGGAGTGCTATTCGGGGGACACGTATTTCTGTCTATCCGTTTGCTGTAGGATTAGCGTTTTTCCTTCCGCTTGATCTATCGTTTTCGTGCTGGTTTTTCTTTGTCGTGCGTTTAGCAGAATTTGTGATTGCGGCGGCACTCGGCACGCGCTATTTTCCCGCACTGAACGAACAGGCGTACGGTGCATGGGTTGCGCTTTTCCTACTTGCAATTTGGGTGACTCGCCGTCATTTAACGGAAGTATTGAAAAAGGCACTCGGTTTTAAATCACACCTTGACGATTCAGAGGAACCGATGCCGTATCGTGCTGCCCTGTTAGGCATTATCGGATCGCTCATCGCGCTCGGAATTTTTGCGAATATAGCGGGGATGGCGTTATGGATTGCGGGTATTTTCTTTGGAATCTATTTCCTACTCTCTTTTGCGATTACACGTGTACGTGCGGAGCTCGGAACACCACACGAAATTTACTATGTCAATCCACACGATATGTTGGCTATGGTTGGCGGGACTCGGCAGTTTGACACAAGCAGTCTAACGATTATGTCACTTTTCTATTGGTTCAATCGTGGCTATCGGAATCATCCGATGCCGAATCAGATAGAAGCGTTTAAACTGGCAGAGTCGACAGGAATGGGAAACCGTCGTTTATGGGTAGCGATGCTAATTGCAATTGTGATTGGCATTTTAGCAACTTTTTGGGCGAATCTTGACATTACCTTTCGTAATGGTGCGGTCGCAAAAGCAGGCGGCTTCAAGGGATGGGTCGGTAGAGAGTCGTTTGGACGGCTTCAACGATGGTTACATAATCCTTCTGAACCGAACCTAATCGGCATCGGATTTATGGGTATCGGTGCTTTACTAACGTTTGTAATGATGTATATGCGAATGCATTTCTTGTGGTGGCCCTTCCATCCGGCAGGTTACGCGCTTGCCATCAGTTTTGCGATGGATTATTTCTGGTTCGCTTTCTTCGTGGCGTGGTTTCTGAAGTACATGATTTTACGACATGGCGGTTTGAGACTACATCGGCGAGTGGCTCCACTCTTTTTAGGATTAATTTTAGGTGATTATGTGATTGGGAGTACGTGGGCAATTATTGGACCGCTATCCGGATTGCGTACCTATAAAATCTTTATCTGATACCAATTAGCAAGATCTATCTTATTTTATGAGCATTAGGCATTCTATATGATTTGGCGGGTATCGTAAACTCTACCCGACCTACGACACTGTCAAAATAAATTCAAAATCTACTGTAAATAATCCTGCTATAATTTTTTCTTGACATAAATTGACATTTTTTGTATAATACATGATAGATGTTGGAAATTTGCGGAAAATGCATGTATTTTTAACATTGAGGGGTGCTTATTAGATGCACCGACAGTGTTTGCCCACTGCCGATGCTTGGCACTGCCAGGATTAGTCTGACAGCGCTGGTGTCTATTTTAACAGAGACCTTATGAAGTGTCAATGTACTTTAGAGACCAGCGGCCTCTACAGGGATAGAAAAACGGACAAATACCTACCTATTTCTGTAGTCTGTCAAAAATTATTAACCTACTCTACATATATAGAGGAGGCGCAGATGAGACGAGACTACACTCTCACAACGCTTATTATTCCTATATTGATTTTAGCCTTCGGTCTGCTGCTGTTTGGCACGCTTGATGCGACACAGATAGATGCGCCCGATTGTCTACGTGAACGAAGCATCCGATCAGAATGTTTACAGCGTGGACAAAAACCGATTTGTCCAAACCCAAATCCAACTTCCCCTTGCACACTGGACACAACGAATAGCAGGGAGAACAACAAGAATATACAGGAGGAACGTTAGATGAATCGCAAAATGTATTGGGGCATCGCAGCCCTCATTGTTGTCCTGATTGCTGCAGGTGGATTTATCTATTATCAGTGGTCACAGGTGCAGCAGATGAAAGAAGAACTTGCACAAGACGCGAAAATGCTTGAAGGAAACGATAAGCCGGTCGCAAAGAATGACCTCCCCACCGCGGAACCGGGATTTAAGTGGGTGCCGCATGGTGACCATTTTCACGAAGTGCCGATTGACGCACCTGATACGTGGAGCGGGGAAATGCCCAAGCCTGTAATTGAATCGGCAAAAGATATGGATCCATACATTGTTAGATTATCGCCAACGGTTAGAAGAATTGGCGGTGTGCTTTTTGACGAAAATGACTATCTTATCATAGATATGTCGTTTCTTGATAACCCACACCAAGCCATCGCTGATATTGGGGAAGTCTTATTAAACCCTGACCGCTACACAATACAGCAGGTTGACGAGGCGGGTCAGAAAGATTCAATTCTTCGTAGCAAAATAAGCGATCACTATTATGGAAAGGGCAACTATCGTGACAAATATGAGTATGCTAATAAATTACGCAAACTTCGAGATGAAACATACGGAGATGCGTATGCAAAAATGCTTGGGATAGACAGAGAAGCTATCAGAGCTGCTGTCAAAAGTGGCCAACCTTATGCAATTCCGAAGCCACAGCTACCGAAGGACATGCCACTACCAGGGGAGGATTCCAAATGAGATACTTACAAAACTTTAGCATTCTATTAGCCATTTTATTGGTTGCCAGCACGTTGGTTGTTCCCACACAAAGTTCAGAAAAACCACCATTCCCTGATTTGGCTATTGTGGAGAACGCTGTGGACTGGATGGATGAATGGAAAGTGGCGAACGTGGGCCCGGCTAAGCAGGACGTTGACAATGCCTACGATGATTTGAGTGGTCTTGCCAGTGCTTACAAAGATGCGATTAGCAGTGTCGGGGATGTTGCGTATTCGTCTGTTTCTGGTGCTGTTCAAGAGAGTTGGGTCGGCTTGTTGATGTCTCTTTATGACAAAACCAAGTCAGCTGCGACCAGTATGGCCAAGACCCATTCGTTACAGACGGCTGTAGAAGCAGGTATCAGTTATCATAGCATGGAGTTGTATTACTTTGATGATCTATGGAACTCACATCTCAGGGTGCAAGAAGACCTTGTATGGGCAGAGATGAGGACGCAAATGAGCGATAGTAGCACGCAATTGACGCTGAGTGCCAATACCATGATGGAAGCCTACTATAAGGTTACATTCGTTGCTGATTTATACAATCAGCAGGTAGATCTTTGGAATCAATATGCGTATAGATATGAGCCAAATCAAGTTCGTAGTAAGCGTTATCCGTCTTCACCTACGTATCCGACATTTGGTAAGTTCCGTTGTTTTGGCGGTTGTAACTATGAGCATGACACGCTGGATTATGCCCGTGACACACACAAGTTAGATTGTGGCACTGCGGAGAATATAGAGGCAGTGGCACGACGAGCGGGTTTCGCAGCGGCTCATGGTAGCAATAGAGTTATTGCGGGCTATGTAGAAGCGACAGTCCGCAGTGAACTTCAAAGTAGAGATGTTGATGATGGTTGTGGTCGTCCTTATTGGGCATGTAATTTGGATGATCGCGAGGCACATGAGAAGCAAACCTGTTCAACGAGTGGCTGTTCGGTGAAGTATCGCAATTGTTTGTCGCATACCAAGCCTCACAGTTCACATGTGTCATCTGCCCAAGTGCCATCAACGCCGACTTTCTCTCCTGCGTCTGGTTCCTATACCGCGAGTGCTGGTGATACGCATACCGCGAACCTCACGTTATCTTCGGTATATAGCAGTATTTACTGGTATGTGAAGTCTCCGAGTGAATCGGGTTTAGGAACGAGCGTCCAATATGTGTCTGGCGATGGTAGCAGCACGAGTGCGTCTTTCAGTTATAGCTTCCCCTCTGATGCGTCTGGTGACTATGTCATCACGGCGTATACGTATCTATCGGATGGATCGGTTATTCAACCGAGCTATACGGTGACTGTGGGGAGCATGACCACGACCAGTACACCGTCTACGACCCAGACGGACAACACGCCGGATTGTCCTTGGTGTACGGATGGTTGTGTATCGTGTGCGAGCGAGGCACCCTCGGTTGATCCGTCCAACCCGGACTGCCCGTCGTGCGGTGGTGGTAATTTTTATACCTGCGTAAAATGTGGTGAGACGTTTGACACTTGCTACTCTCACATTCCGAATTGCAGTGTTGAATTACCATCCGGTGATTTTTGGCATTCTTCAGTTGTGTGGTGGTAGTTGTCGCAACCGTATGTTTCGAGGTGGACGGCACCGATGTGCAATGTCGCGCCGAGTTATCGGTGTTGGGTGGCATACGACTGAGTGAGCGTTTACAACACATTCAAAATTTACAACAGGCAGGTATCCGATTTGGGTATCTGCCTTTTCTTTTATCAAATCCCCTTACGTTGACATAAATTATAGGAACTGCTGAAGAAATGAATGGTTCTGATGTAACTTGACACACAAAGATATACTATGATAACCTGTGAAACATAATTGAGAGCAGCGACATGAATAAAACGTGATTGAACTAACTATAGAAAACATAAGTCCTGAAAACTTATATTCAATGAATATTAAAGGAGCTGTGACATTATGAAAATTACAAGCATAGAATACCGCACCGTTTCCATCCCGTTTATTCCAGCGATACAGGAGCATTCAGGGATGGTTTATCCAACTACACTGATTTGGGTGCACACAGACGAAGGTATAACAGGATTAGGTGAAAGCAATGCTGTTCATAGCGATATTACGGAGCAAGCAGAGCAGATTGCTGAAAGATATGTCGGTAAGAATATTTGGGATATTGATCTTGCTGATGAATCGTTCACCTTTCAGTCTGCATTTTATGACATAGCAGGACAAGCATTAGGAGTGCCAGCACATAAGTTAATTGGTCGAAAACATAGAGATAGCGTAGAACTTGCGTACTGGTCACCACCGATGCCACCCGAAGCAACTGCGGCAGAGGCAGAACGCGCCGCAAACTTAGGATTTCGAGTCCATAAACTCAAAGCGCGGAGTGCAACAATCGTTGAAACTGCGCGCTTAATCAAAGATGCATGCGGTCCTGATTTCGAAATTCGTGTTGACCCAAATACAGAGTTTGGAGACTTGGAAACAGGGATACGGCTTGCAGAAGAATTGCTCCCATATAACATTGAAGTCTACGAAGACCCAATCCGATTTGAAGATTTATCCTGGTACCGTGAACTTAGAGAACATACAGATGTGCCAGTTGCAAGACATGTGGGAGGACAGCAGGAGATATTAAAGAACATCCGTGCTGATGCCGTGGATGCAATAAATACACAAGGGAATGTCTCAGGACTCCGCAAGAGTGCTGCTGTTGCCGAAGCAGCGGATTTACCGATTTGGGTGCAGTGCTTCGCGTTCGGTTGTTGTGTTGCATCAACTTTTGCTGCACACATGGTTGCCACAATACCTAACTGCACAATGCCTATTGACGAACTGCCACACATCCGTGTTGATAATTTATCAGGTGGTAGCATGAACCTCACTAACGGTGCTATCCACTTGTCAGACGAACCGGGATTGGGCATTCATTTGGATATGGATGCTGTTGAGCGGTATAGAATCAAGTAAGCAATATCTTGCATTTTTGTAGAATGCTAATAAACCTATAATTTTGATTTTAAAGTTGCCCACATGATTGGTAACTTTTCAGTAGGTTCAACGCTGTATACGGTTCTTGATTCAAAGTTTTGAATTACTTCAGCTTCGGTGAGAGCACGGTTGTAAATGCGGACTTCATCAATAGCACCCTCAAAAAACTGTGTTACCGAACCTTTTCTGTTATAGGCTCCGAGGTAGACTGGCTTCTCAAATGGAATTAGGAGTTCAGAATGTCTTATAGCCAGTTTTGGACCAATTAAGGGTTTACCGTCTACATAAATATGACTCGCGAATATCTTCCTTCTTGCTCCAAAATTTTCTACATAGATATTATTTGTATATACAATGTGATGCCAATTTTCATCTGAAATCTTAGGAAGTCCCCGTACTGAGGTAAAACCTTGGCAACCATTTTGTTCAAATTTCATTTTATAGTTAAATCCAAAAATATGTGCACACTCCCTGGTAGATGCGGTTTCCTAACCGCATCTATGGACTGAATAAACACGGTTCGGTTAGGAAACCGAACCTACCGTAGTGTATAAATAATTATGAATTTTACTATAAATGCCACTCGTAGTCGTACGTGGTCAATATCATCCCTTAATTTAGTATTGATTCTAAAATTCCATTGCATACAATTATCTTCTACACCAAAGAGTGACATCCAATCGTTCTCTCCATCTACTTTGATCCACGCTTCAAATGTAGACGAACCAATCTGACTTCCAAAATCACCAAGATTTGTCAGGTTGGCATAATCGTCTACACCATCAAATAGTAAAGCATCACCAATCTGTCCAGTAACAATTTTCGGATTTCCCTTAATTGTAGCATTGTTATCACCCCAACGATCTTTTGCTTTTTTACCGAAAATGTGGGGTTTGTCAAGTGGCCAATAACTCACAAGTCCATCAATGACAAAGGTGTTTGCTAAAACTTGTGGAGACAACGTTAAGCTAACTATTATGCATTTCAAGAAAATGGTTAATATTTTCATTTTAGTGTCCTACTGACAGCGCGCATACACAAAACCTGTATATAGGCATTGAATTTTGGTAAGATGTCGTTATTTGCAGCTTACTCTATAGGAAGTTCTATCTTTGTTCCAAGTCTTTTAAGATACGTCTCACAACCTGTTTCTGTTGCCCACGAATCGCTGGCTGTTCCAATTCGTAGACTTCATCCGAGATCAAATGTTTATGATCCTCTTTAGGCAACCCACCATGCGACCCATTATCAATGTATCGGTTGAAAACAGTAAAGCGAGGGTAATCTTCTGTCCAACGTCTCGCGCCGTGGTAAAGTGCTTCAGTGAAGATGACGCAATCCCCTGCATTAACAGGAACGTTGATTACTGTGGGGGAACCGTCGTAAATTGACAGATTATCGGGTGGGTCAAAATTACGTTTGTGACTTCCGGGGAGGCAAACAAATCCGGTTCCTTCAGGAACATCAACCAACGTGGTGCCAGCATTGATAAATCCAGCGTGCGGTTCACCATTTTCCACGCCGTAATCTTGTCCGGACGCGTGAAAGTTAATATCATCAGAGCTCGTATAGTTTTTGGTCAAGGCGCAGTCTACAAGGCAAGGTGCTGCTCGCGTCAACGCAATAATAACACGCATAATTTCAAGATTTAGCACCAATCGTTGAAAGGCTGCATCACCGTAATGGACATTGTTTATCCAGTGTGCAATCGTTGAATTATAATCACTGGTGCGCGAAGTAGAAGTGAGTGGTGGTGGTAATTCCTCTAATGTCATATCGTGCCATTCGTTCCCCAATTCAATCATTAATTGGACATCTTCGGGCGGCACGACTTTGCGCAAGATGATGAATCCATGGTGGTCAAAAAACCATTTTTCCTCAGGAGTTAGCATGCGAATTCCTTTCAATCCAAGCGTTAAATTCCTCTAAGGATGTAACCTTTCCCGTAAGTACTGCGCGGTAGACCGCCATGCTATTGTAAATATCACCCCGATAATCGGGCCGTTGAGAAATAGCGTGTTTTATGTGTAAGATTGCAGTGCGATCTGCCTGCTGAATTTCTTTGTGCAACATATCAAAATCTTCCATGTGTTTATTATAATCCGTTTCGCCATACCCCCATAGGTCTATTTTCCATTCCCGTTCTGCATAGCGAAGCCTAATACCCCAGTAGAGTCCATGGTCGAAACCGGGAAAGTTCCGAATAAAGTGATTTGAATACGACATTCTTGTTATCTGAAACTTTGTTGCAATTCTTCGCCCGATTTCAAAGAAAAGCGCTACATCTTGCTCATTCGGCAGTTTCATACTAATGTCAATATCACGCCATGTCATCGTATCCAACATATAACTACCGATGACGCGAGTTGTCCCGAAAGATTTTAGTATCGGCAGCAAACCTTCGGTATTAAGTAAGTCGCTCGCTTCGTCCTGTAGTGAACGTGAATGGGCAATAATTTCTTTATCTGTCATCAACATTTCCTGTGGAGATAGGTGTACAATTCTTATCTGTTTACTACGCCACATAAGGTTTAGGATTCCGTTCGACCTCAGCGAGAAGGGTATCCACATACGTCTTAATATTAGACAGACGACAGTCTGAATCTCCGACTTTACCTCGTCTCAAATTGCCGAGTCCATCCCAAAATGCACCAAGTTTTGGGCGATTCAGTCCAATAAAATTAGCTTCGGCATTGTCAGCAAGGCGTTTATTCCAAAAAATTACCTCAACCAGATGAATATAAGTTGAAGTTTGATAATCAACACCAAGCATGAGCAGTTTGCCATTTGCCTTGTATGCGCGGAACATCGGTGAATGTGTGCCGTAAGTCTTTCCCCAAGGAGGAAAATCCCACGGTGACTGATAGCCATCACATCGGAGATGATCGGCAACGAACGCTTCAGCCCCTTTGCCGCGAGCGGCAACGGAGTGCGAATAGTGATCGGAACGATAGGTGCCGGGCATCTGTCGGAAAAACTCTGTCAACCATCCCACTGTGGAGGGAACCTTTTCAACATCCCAAGATTCCGTGCGCTCTTCTCGACTCGGCAGAAGGTTAAAAGAGGGCATCAAAATCAATCCCTCTTGTCCGATGACCGTTTCAAGCGCAGAAATAACAGTACCCGCACCGCCTTCAACACTACCTAAACTCTTGAAGGACGAGTGGATAAATAGTATATTTGCATCTACTATGCCAAGTGCAGTAAAGTCTTTGATAAGTTTTTCACGTGTATAGGGAATTTTCATTTTTATGAAAGTGGGGTTATCCACTTGCCTTGCGGTAGGTGTTAATTTAAGAAAACACAACCCGCCAACCTCAGCTCGGTAGGAGCGGTTTCCTAACCGCTCTGATCATTAGCGAAACCTTCATCTTTAGTGTATTCCATACAAGTCCCCGCCGCATAAACGGGAAACACGACTACGAACTCGGATCAGTCCGGTTCGGTTAGGAAACCGAACCTACCGTGCATAAAAGGGTGCTAAACGGCACCATACTTTTTCAATAACGCAACAATTTCTTCAACATCTGCCCTTCGCATCTGCTCAGCAACTTGCAGTGGTGTCAACCCTCTACGGTTCTTGAAATTCGGGTTCGCACCTTTAGTGAACAGCGCTTCCAACGCTGCACGCTGCTTTTCGCGATTTTTTATTGTGGATCGGATTGCTTCATACAGCGGCGTTTCACCTTTGTTGTCAGTGCCATCAACATTCGCACCATTTTCTATTAACACATTGATGACTTCAAGAAACCCCGCCTTCGCAGCACAGTGCAATGCTGTCTTCCCTTTGCTACTTCGGACATCAATATCCGCGCCCAAATTTAGGAGTCTTAAAACCGCATCAGGATGTTCTCCTTTATCTCCGCGGCATGCGTAAGGGAGTGGCGGCCAACCCATCTTATCCAATGCGTTTATGTCTTTAGACGGGACACCATAAGACTTGAGGTGTTCGCTCATATCTGAATTATCATCATAAATTCGCGGCGCTTTGCTCGGATCCGCACTATTTTCAAATAGCAATTTAACAATGTCTATCCTACCTGCCGATACAGCGTGATCCAGCAAAAGTTTACTATGCGGTGCAATTATCGCACCTCTTGAGATAAGCAATTCAACGATTCGTATATTTCCACCTACGATAGCGTAGCAGAGAGGTGTTGCACACTCCGTATCTCGATGTTCAACGGTATGCGGTTCACCTGAAGGTAACATCACAGATTGAAGGTATCCACTATTGACAAGACTGGCATCGTTATCAAGGAGTGAAAGAGCCGTATCATAATCACCGAGATATCCAGCGGTATGAATATCAACAATTGCACCTTGTTGTAACAGATAATCCGCCACCTCGTCGCGTCCTTCGTGCCGTGCAACGCAGTATGGTGTTATCTCAAGATCGTGTTGACTGAGATGGCAACCGGGAAGATTCATATCGGCGCCTTGTTCTACCAGAAATTTGACGACCTCTAATTTCCCACGATATGCGGCTTCCCACAACATTGTTCTACCGTGCGAACCGATAGTGTGAAGCCATTCAGGTTTATCATCTAAAAATTTCCGAACAGCATCAAGGTCACCACGACCTGCTGCAGCAACAACGATTTTAAGAAAGTCGCTCTGTTTTCCTGTCAGTTGGGTTTTTGGCACTTATTACTCCTTATACCTAACGACTTGGTCTGTTTTCCTGTCAGTTGGGTTTTTGGCACTTATTACTCCTTATACCTAACGACTTGGTAGGTTCGGTTTCCTAACCGAACCGGTGTTCACTCAGTATCATAGATGCGGTTAGGAAACCGCATCTACCAGGAAGTCTTAATATTCTTAGGTTTTAGCAAAGAAAAATCTCACTCGTTCTCAATTTGAATCTACGACGCGCGGTCTTTTTCCAATTGAAGGTGCCATAAGCATCCGTTTCTGTTGCTCAGTCAACTCACCGTATTTGCTAATATCGTAATAATTTCCGGACCACGCAGAATGTCCTGGACTGTATTTGTATAACAAGGAACGACGTTGATTTTCCGCTTTCCATGGCATTGTGCCATGAACGAGTGCCTCTGTGAAAAACAATACATCTCCTGCTCCAAGGGCAGGCTGGACAACATAGTGTACTGCACGCTCAAAGTTGCGAACATCGGGCGGAATATCCCTCAAAAAGTTGCTTTTGTGGCTTCCTGGAATGCATGCAAATCCACCAGCACCTTCGGGGGCATCTGCGAGGTTGTATGTCATGACACACAACCCATTACGCATGACACCGTCACGATACTTGTACCAGTGATCTCCTTCGGGACCGCCGGGGCGACCACCATCTTCCCCACCATGCAGTCCACCGCGTCCTTCACCACCTTTCATGAAAATGGGATAGTCGTGATCTAAACGCACATTTGGACCCAACATCTCTACAAGATAGGGTAGAATTTTCGGATGGTCAATAAGACGCTTAAAAGGTTCACCCCATAGACTCGGAGACCCCTGCATTCCCCCTTTGTCAATAAAGGCGTTCATTTCTGCCACTTCGTCGTCAGTCAAGACGTTCTTAATTATCAGATAACCTTCAAGGTCTACGGTAAATTTCTCTTCACCTGTCATGAATGTTAATTCCTTTCAATGTGATAGCGATCAGTTAATTTTCCTTTTGTTCAGCAACGCGCGGTCTCCCACCGATAGATGGTGGCAAGAGCATCCGTTTCTGTTGTTCGGTCAAGTCGTTATATTGGCTCATGTCATAGTAATTTCCTGACCACGCGGAATGTCCGGGACTATATTTGAATAGCAAAGCACGGCGCTGATGTGTTGCTGTCCACGGCATTGTGCCGTGGATAAGTGCTTCAGTGAAAAACAGCACGTCTCCCGCTTCAAGCGGTGGTTGAACAACATAATGTGCTGGACGTTCAAAACTGCGAACCTCTCTCGGAATTTTCGGTGCGAAGTTGCTTTTGTGACTCGCTGGAATACAAGCAAACCCACCTACACCTTCAAGAGCATCCGCCAAATTGTAGGTCATTACGCATAATCCGTTTCGCATCACACCGTCGCGATACTTATACCAGTGATCTCCCACGTTTCCACGTGCGTGTCCACCATCTTCCCCACCATGTAATCCTCCCCTTTTGCCGCCTGTATCCATGAAGATTGCATAATCGTGATCCAGACGGACGTGTGGTCCCAACAACTCGATAAGGTATGGAAGAATTTTCGGATGGTCAATTAACTTTTTGAACGGTTCTCCCCAAAGACTTGGTCGTCCATTCGTTTCACCTTTATCAATCAAGGCGTTCATCTCTGCCACTTCATCGTCTGTTAAAACGTTCTTAATGACGAGATAGCCTTCAAGGTCAACCTTAAATTTTTCCTCATCTGTCATATACTCTACTCCTCCCTTTTACAAGGAAATTCTGTTTCATGTCTCCAAACTGACATCCGTAGTCATTTTCACCTATTATTTTTAGTACTTTGTCAACATATTATTGTAGGTCGCGATTCGGAGATCGCTCCTACCTCTGGAACGTTTATGGTAGGAGGGAACTCCGATTCCCGACTACTTTCAAGCCCATCAATTATCACTTGACTAAGCATTAGTGTTATATCTCTTCCAAAACGGATGAATATTTGTGTGAAAATAATAGACATTATAACGAATTAAGTGTTAATATTCGTTAGTCTCTGTTAAATTTGTATCAATCTACAATTTGGAGGCTAACTCATGACCAGTTATCAGAAATTGAAGGACAAACCTAAAAGGTTTCTGGCACTGACAGGATATACGCCAGAAGAGTTTTCTGAACTGTTCCCTTGTTTTTCTAAATGTTTTTTAGAGTTTGTTCAAACACATACGCTTGATGGAAAACGACACAAAAAACGGAGATATACCCATATAAAAATAGTTGTTTTGATACGATTGAAGATATGTTGTTATTTATGATACATTATTGAATTAATTAGACGTATTTATTTGTAGGAGGGAACTCCGATTCCCGACTAAGAGCGGCATCAGTCGCGATTCGGAGATCGCTCCCGCCGAATACCATACGGGGAATGCCTAAACGGCATTCATACCCGGGGAACGCCTATAGGCGTTCATACCGTTGATTTCTTGATTTGGCGTATTCGGCGTTGATTCACAGGTGAGGTGTCCAATTATTTCCATATTTCACCATATATTAGACATTATAATGATTTAACCAGAAGGTGTCTGATAACACCAAGGTCTGAAGTTTAGACGAAAGTTGTGTAAACCACAACAAGTTTCCATGACTAAATCACTAAACCCTTTTTTCCAATTCCGCAACTTATCTTGGACGATGCGGTATCTTTTGACACCCGCAATCGCATGTTCAACTTGTGTGCGTACCGACGAAATGTTTCGGGCAGGAGACCCCTTGCCTTTAGGCTGGTGTTCCTGCCCGAAACGTTGATGAAATACGGCTCAAACCAAGTTATTACTGGATTCAAGCCGATTTAGAAAAAGTCCGATATTTGCGCCTATCGGACTTTTTTGATGCTTCCCCATGTGGTTGTGAGCTTGGCTTTAGGGTCTACGGCGGTAAAACTATCATCGCCGAAGTACTCAATTTCGCCAATTTGAAAGTACGCCCCAGCAGGGTTCGATGCGGTGTCAAAAGTAACATGCCGAAAAAACCGATACCCGGTTTTTTGAACGTCGTAATCTTCCCCTTCCTCAAAAAGGACGACTTGCAGTCGTTGATCCCAAAAGCTATCCCCGTCGTGAGAAAAGATGGTCGTAAATTCATCGCCGTCGTTCGACCCCTGAACCTCCCACACTGTAGGGTCCCTTGCAGGAACATCGTTCGCTGAAGATACGGTGAAGTGTGTCAATGCGTACGGCTCCTCTAACTCAGCTGTCACGTGTAGACCTTCCTCCGGAATGCCGCCCCCACGTCCGCAGCACCATTTGGCATTGCCGGGGCCAAGGGTGTTATCGAAGACGTTAAACGAAAATTCACCGCCCGCGAATCCGGGTTCCTCGTTGGCTGAGAAAATGGCGTTGTAACCGTCATCTGATTCAGGATCACCATCGTCTTCTGGGTCGGTTAGGTCTCCTCCCAGCAGTGAATCCGTTCCTGTTCCCAAGACTTCCTCCGCCTGTGCCATGTCGCTCGTGCTGATAACACAATAGGCTATCATCAACACAAATCCTGCTAATACCAACATAATTTTTATGCCGTTCTACCTCCTATAGAAATGAATCTCACTTTTACGTGAGTTTCGCGTTAAGTACGTGAGTTTGAATAAACTGCACCCATTTTAACATACCAATCTTTACTAATCTGTGTTCCATAATAACATTAGGACTTACGCAATAGTTGAAAACATTTCAATAATTATGACTAAAATGGTGAATATTTAGCAGAATTCTTAGAATTCTGCACGCTTACAAAGCTCACATACCGTTTTTGCGTAAGTCCTGAACATATTATTGCATATTTTTATAGAAAATTCAATATCATTTTTCATAAATATAGAAAACAACGCAAAGAATTAGATTATCATAGAAAACTTTGTGCAGTTACGTGCCCTATACGTTTTCCTCGTTTGATAAAATCCGCTCCCCAATAGAAGTTGTTCTACCCACCTTATTTATTAACGATTACAAACGCTTATTTTCCTTGTACCGTGCGATAGCCCCCGCTCTGCCAGCTCCGCCTTGGCATAATGCGTCGGCATCTGAGACGACTTCCACCTGCACACCACCTGCATATCCACCACCGAAGCCCCCGCCTGTGCGAATGCCACCGCAGACCCTACGCGTAGCGAATGCCCCGCAATAAAACCGTCCACACCGGCATCAGCTGCCTGCTTTTGAATAATCCGCCGTGCGGCAAAATCAGTTAGCCGTTCAGGCTGGACATGCCCGACCCTGCGGAACAAAGCCCCTCCCCGCTAAGGTGCGCGTCGTAATCGATAAATCTATCGTATTATTCTCATTTTTGAGCCACCATCGCAGCGACAACAATTGAGATCGTAGCCGGCGATTTACCGTCGACGTGAAGTTGTGTAATATACGCTGATAGTGTGTTATCCGATAGCGTCGTAACATTATCCAGCAACCATACACTAAAGCCGTCATACGCGCGTTGATACACTTTGAGCGTGTTATCCGCCACCCCCGCGCGTATCAGATTTTCAGTCTCTTGTCTTATTGCAATAGCCGCGTCTTGTGTTTTTGCTAACTCGTTTTTTATTTCTTTTCTCCGTTTTAATCAAAATTAACATCATATAATGGTAAATAATCGAAGCATTTCGTCCATACGAACAAGAGTTGAACATGCGATTGCGAGTGTCAAAAGATACCGCATCGTCCAAGATAAGTTGCGGAACTGGAAAAAAGGGTTGTGTTGAATTGAAAATACAAGTATTTTGGTTGAATCTGACGTTTTCCTCACAAAATCGGGGTTGGAAACCCCTCCTACAAGAGTGTATCATGCTGAATGGATCTGCCTTTCGCTTCTGATAGATTGAAAACAGCTTCCAGATGTGTTATACTAAGACAAATAATACACCGCCCCTTATTCTCTACGCACTAATATGCACATAGAACATCTCAACTACGCTTTAGTCCAAATCCCTGCCGGTCCATTTACAATGGGAACTTACCCAACGGGAATGCGAAAAACCGACCCCGAGGAACCGCAACGCAGCGTCACACTGGATGCTTACGCCATCGGTATCTATCACGTCACGAATGTGCAGTACGCGCATTTTGTTAAGGCAACAGGCTATAGACAACCACTGTATTGGGCAGATGAACGCTTCAATGGTAAGGATTTTCCGGTTGTCGGTGTAAGTTGGTCCGATGCAACCAATTTTTTAGAGTGGCTCAGCGGTGTAACAGGGGAGACATATCGTCTGCCAACAGAGGCTGAATGGGAAAAAGCTGCGCGCGGCACCGATGGCAGGGAATATCCATGGGGAAATGTGTGGGAAGCAAGTAGGGCAAACACATCTGAATCTCAATTAAAAAAGTTGACTCCAGTTGGTAGTTATCCAGAAGGTATTAGTCCTTTCGGGTGCCACGATATGGCAGGAAACGCTTACGATTGGTGCAGTGATTGGTTTCACGCGGAAACATACAAATACTCGCCTGCAGATAATCCGATGGGTGCAGTTGAGGGAAGGCGGAAGGTGATTCGAGGTGGGTCGTGGCTACCACGAGGTGAGTTTGCTGCGCGTTGTGCAAATCGTGCTGCTTACGAACCGATCCGTGCGGTTCATAATGTTGGGTTTCGGATTGCTATAGATGTATGATTTATATATCCGTTGTTGAATAGGTATAAGTAAACTAATAATTATCTACACTGCGAATCAACGCCAAATGCGCGCATGGCATTTAGCCAAATCAACGCCAAATGCGCGCATGGCATTTGGCGGGTTCGGTTTCCTAACCGAACCGTGCTTCCTCGGTTGCGTAGATGCGGTTAGGAAACCGCATCTACCAGGGAAGTGTTCACATATATTTAGGTTTACTAAAAAATCATAGTAATGATAAAAAAACAGATAGCTGAATCCCAACAAGAATTCCGTAAAAAGTTGCTAACATGGTTCGAAAAGTATCAACGTGATTTGCCTTGGCGTGGTATTGACGATCCCTATCGGATTTGGGTTTCGGAGGTGATGCTCCAGCAGACGCAGGTCATAAAGGTTATGGAATATTATGAAAGGTTTATAGAGCGATTTCCAGATGTTAAACAACTTGCTGCTGCACCACTACAAGATGTGTTGAAGGTATGGGAAGGATTAGGATACTACGCACGAGCGCGGAATCTACATAAAGCTGCCAAGTGTATTGTAGAAGAATTTGACGGAAAAATACCGAGTGACTATGCGACCTTTCGGAAATTGCCAGGGGTGGGAGATTACAGTGCTGCAGCAGTGCAAAGTATTGCATTTAATACACCCTATGCCGCAGTTGATGGCAACATAAAACGTGTGTTAGCACGACTTTTCCTGATAGACGCACCTATCAACGAGGCTACGTCAGTGAAAGTCTTTCAACAAAAAGCGGACGATCTCTTGGATCGGAAAGAGTCGGGACTATTCAATCAAGCGATGATGGAATTGGGCGCAACTGTCTGTCGTCCTCAATCTCCAACCTGTCTTGTCTGTCCTGTGAATCAATTTTGTGAGGCATTCCAAACGGCGCGTCAGGATCAGTTTCCACATAAACGTAAAACGAAACCGACTCCTGAACATCACATGGCTGCAGGCGTTATCTACAAGGGGACAGAAGTTTTAATCGTGCAGCGCCCACTTGACGGTTTGCTCGGTGGACTCTGGGAATTCCCCAATGGACAACTCAGTGAAAATGAAACCACCGAAGATGCGTGTATCCGTCATATCGCTGATGTTGTCAATCTTTCTGTTACCAATTTAAAATACCTCACCCGTGTCAAACACGCATTCACCCATTTCAAAATAGTTGTGGATGTATTTCAATGCGATTATCATTCGGGTGAGGTAACTCTAAGCGGTCCGATAGACGCAAAATGGGTTAAACTTGATGCACTGCAGGATTACCCGCTTCCACGTGCAACCCATAAATTTTTAGATAAATTAATTCTTTGAACCGAACTTTGCCTCGTATTTTTCCCACACTTCATCTGGTAACGGTGTACTGGCAGCGATGACATTTGCTTCAAGCTGCTCAGCATTGAGACTGCCGATATTATTGCCTTGAATCCGCTTTTCTTTCAAGCAGAACTGCAGTGCAAGCTGCAGCAAACTTATTCCTTCTTCAACACACCATTCCCAGATCGAATATGATGCTGCAACATCACCTTCCTTCTTCCAGCGTCCCCGTTCAATTTCTGCATCAAGATCAACACCAGTGAGGATACCACGAAGGATAGACCATCCATTCATCACGCCGACATCTGCTTCAGCAGCGGCGGGGAGAATTGTGTCCTTAACGGATTGTCGGATAAGGTTGTAATCGTTGAAGCATAAGAGAAGATCAACATCACCTGTCGCAATGGCTTTGAGATGAAAGTCATGCTGGCGCATACCGTATCCGACATGCCGCACGAGTCCGCGCGCTTTGCATTTGAGTACCCCTTCAAGTGTGCCACCCTTTTCAAGCGTAGGGTCAATTTCATGTGGATCGTGAATCAGCATTCCGTCCAAATAATCAACATTCAGCAATTCAAGTTGGCCTTCCAGATCAGCGATTGCACGGTCCGCAGAATAGTTAGGTCTTCCCTGTCCATATCCGCCCCAATCCGCTGCAGAATGGCAGCAAAGTCGAGCCGTAATAATAACATCCTCGCGCGGAATTTCTTTCATCGCCAAGCCGAGTTTCCGCATGGAATCTCCGTAGCAACGCGCGCAATCGAAATGGTTGACACCGATAGAGATTGAGTGTTTAATCAGCGCAACGGCATCCTCATCCGATACGAATCCGAAATTGTTGCCGAAGCCTTGTGTGCCGTACGGAACGACTGGTATGCTTAATTCTGTTCTGCCCAACCGTCGTCGAGGAACTGTTGGTAAAGATTGATTTGCCATAAGATTCTCCTGATAGTATCGTAGGTGGGTTCAAGAAGTTAAGAATATAGTGAGGCGCAATGAATTGTATTACTGGTATATCCACTCTAAAATTGTTAGTTTCTAAAATAGTCGGGAATCGGAGTTCCCTCCTACAATAACCGAGCTATCTGTGAATCAACGCTGAATGCGCGAATGGCATTCAGCGGGAGCGATCTCCGAATCTCGACCTATAAATTTAAGTGGACAGTCCATTATTATGAATTACAATGCATTGCGCAATAGTGTGTCCGAAAAGTTTTAGTATTGATCCGAACCCTCAAGCGGCAGCGGAACCGCCCAAATGTTGCGAAACTTAAGATGGTTGCCGTGATCTTGTAGAAGTAGCGGACCGGGTTCTCCAACAGATGAATCGATATTTGCTCCGGTCGTTCCGGGTAGCATCACGTTGTTAAGGATGACAAGCCCATTTTGAATCACGGTTACCCTGACGCTTTCTTCTAATTCGCTTGCATCGTTCAGACGTGGTGCGCGGAAGATAACATCATACGTTTGCCATTCAAGTGCAGGTTTACAAGCGTTAACAAGCGGCGCAAATTGGTTATAGATTGCACCACAGTCACCTTTACCGGGAACTTCAATACCGTAGGAATCCAAAACCTGGACTTCATACCTACCTTGTAGGAACACGCCGCTGTTCCCTTTGCCTTGCCCCGTTGCTTCGGGCATATCGGGACACATGAATTCAACGTGTAGGAAATGGTCGGTAAACCTTTCCTTTGTCATAATGTCACCTGTTCGGGGGACAACGGTCATTACGCCATCTTCTACATCCCAACCGGCTTCGTCTCCGTTTCGGGTAGTCCAGTTGTTCAGGTCTTTTCCATTAAAGAGAATCACAGCGGATTCTGGTGGTGTTTGTATCATGAGTTTTCCTTTCTAATGCTATACATTTATAATTTACCCCTCTGTATTAGGGCTTGAGGATTTCCCGCAATTTTAACGTGGTTCGTCTTTTTTGTCAACGGTTAAGGAAGATACCAATAGGGTTATTTAGTTTTCTATATTTCTGACGCTTTTTATCACATACGTTAATTATATATAATATTATCGTAGGTTGGGTTGAGGCACGAAACCCAACATGATACGCTTTTACATACTGGAAAAGTTGGGTTTCACCTGCGGTTCAACCCAACCTACAATATAAACCTTGAGTAACACCCATCAATTGATAATTCTTAAAACTAAATAACCCTAAAGATACAAGCACAGAAGTTACTTCTTGCATTATCTTCAGAATCAAACTTTCTCAGACACCTTCTCAGCCAACCGCATAAGTGCAGGGGACATGTCAGATTTTTCAAGTTCTGCTTCAATCATGACAAAGTGTTGCGTTTCTGCAAGTGCAGCTTTCATGGCAGTGTCAAATTCACCTTCGGTCTGTACAGCAAAAGTGTGTCCTGCACCTAACATTTCCGGTAGATGAGTATAATGCCAATTTATTATATCATTAAAAGGTCCTTTAACAAGGGGACGCATAGTGCCGTAACCGTGATTGTTGAGAACAAGAATAATCGGGTTAAGTCCATAGCGGATAGTCGTTGAGAGCTCAGTGCCTGTCATTTGGAAGGCACCATCTCCGACAATAACAAGTGGTCTGGAACCGGGTTTGCCCAGCTGCGCGCCAACTGCAGCGGGAATTGCAAACCCCATTGAGGTATAGTATGCTTGAGAGATAAAATCTGTTTGTTCTGGAAGTCGTAAATCTGAGGCACCCCAAAGACTGTCACCGGCTTCGGGGATAACCGTTAGGTCATCACACAGAAAATGATTGAGATGTTGGAATAGGCGTTTCACACTTAAAGCTTGGTCGGGTACCATAACAAAAGGCTCTGCCACTTCCAACACCCATTCCAAGTTCACTTCAGGACGTTTGTGGAGTTGTGGAGAAGACAAACCATCCAAAAAATCCTCAAACGTAACATCTTCATACGTGGAGTAACAGACAGTGATTTTATCCGATGTAGCATAGACACTACGACTTCGCGCAAGGTTTGCCGTGTAAATCCCAAGGTTGACATCGGTCATAAATGCGCCAAGAATAATAAGACAATCAGAGGTTTCAACAAGCGTTGTGATCTCTGTTCTTCCCATTGCCCCGCTATAAATACCCAAATAGAGCGGATGTGCTTCTGGCATCACCGATTTCCCCAACAACGTTGTCACCACTGGGATCTTTTTTTCCTCGGCAAGCCGAAGTAATTTGTCTTGAAATCCGAATCTATGGAGTTCAGCACCCGCTAAAATGACAGGATTTTCGGATTGGTTTATGAACGCAATCGCATTAGATAGGGCAGCATCCAAGGTTTCGGGGTCACTGTGACGTTCCCTGGTTGAGGGACGTTGGTGGACTGCCCCTTGTATACTTACCATATCGCGAGGCAGTTCAATGTATCCTGGACGCTTATGCCAATAGACTGCATCCAACACTCTGTCTATCTCGTTAAAGGCGGTGAAAGGTTCGTCAAGTAGTGCTGATGCAACGGTTATCTCTTCATAGATACGTTGTTGCGTAAAAAAATCTTTACCTTTATGGTGCAAAAGTGCACCCTCAGTACGTTCCTTTATCCCTGGGCTACCGCTAATGACAACAAGTGGTGATTTTTCAGCATAGGCAGCAGTGACAGCGTTAATCATAGATAAACCACCAACTCCGTATGTCACACACGCAGCCCCCATGCCATTTGTGCGTGCATAAGCATCTGCAGCAAATCCTGCCGTTTCTTCTCGCGTTGTGCCGATATGTTGAATAGGACTCTGCTCAATCATATCAAAGAACTGCACTACATAATCCCCAGGTATGCCAAAAATATGATTGATTTCGTAACTCTTTAGTTTATTCAGAAGGTACTCGCCAATTGTTAGTTGTTTATTTGGCATATAAAGTCCTTTAACTACGCGTGACCACAAATTATAAAAGCATGGTATTGCCTACCTATTAATATAGTCTGTCCCTTTGTTAGGCAATATCGTCCTATTAATTGATTTGCTATTCGTTGATGTAATCTGAATGTAACTCAAACGTATGTTGTGTCCAGCTGCCTGTGCGCACATCAAGCTCAGCTTCAATTGCCTTAATATCTTCCAATTCCCCGTAAGTAGTGGAATCTTCGGAATTAGCAAACTCAAACTCAACCAACCGGTGTGGCGTTTCACCGTAGTAGTTATCGTATGAGGCTATTGTTTTCAACTGAGCCGGCCCAACTGTCGTAGGTGAAACAGATTCAACCCAATCCAGATATGCTTGTTTTCCACCAAGGGGATAATCAATCAATAAAACGCCTTTAACCGGCCAGTTTCCTTCATCGGTTTTTGCATAATCGGAACGCAGGATAAATGTGTGCACGGTTACATCGCTTGCATGATTTGGGATATCTTCCATTATCTCAGCTATCTCAGGTCGATTTAGATACATTGCCATATCAAGAAAACTATCAAATTCATACTCAACCAGTCGATTTGGACTCATTGTTTGGTCTTGATTGTCGTAAGAACGTATCCTACGGACCTCTTCAGGGGCTTGCAGAGTTGGAACAAGGGATCTAACCCATTCAATATAAGCATCTTTTGCACCTTCTGGATAGTCAATGAGCAAAACAAACTTGACCGGAACCGCTTCCACCATGCTGTCTTGCATGGTTGTATCTTCAGGCGGCATAGTTTCCGTTAAGACATCTTGAACCCTCTGACAACCTGTAAGCGCAATTAGTGCGACGACAGAAAACACAAGAAATAAACTACCTAATTTTGATTTCATCGTTTTCTCCCCTTTGAAATAATAAATTTTTATAGTAAGCCTATAATTATTTATACAATTTGACCCTTGGACGATTCCAAACATACTACTATAAATGTAAGAGACGCCAAATGCCATAGGCACATTTGGCGTTGATTTGGAAATGAATTGCGCGACTACAAACGCCGCTAACCTAAAGAAAATGTATAGGTATTTTAGATTTTACTATAACGACAAGTAGACTCCAATTAAAAATAACACCGCGAAACAACTAAAGAAGATAATTGGCACAAAAGTTTCAACAATGGTTAGACGCCAATAAGTCTTTCGTTCAGAACCTTCCTCCAACAACTCCCATTCGCGTTTAAAAAACGGATACGCGAGTTTTTCTTCTAATTCATGCAGTGCTTTAAATTTACCGGAATTCAATTGGCGATAAGAACGGATTACGATATACCATGCCTTAGCTAAAAGCATTCCGAATAGTCCATACCCTATCATAAGCACTCCGAGCGGGACTCCGTTTTTGCGCTGTAAGAAAGCTGAAAAGAGAATCGCCACTCCAGACAAAACCAGCATATAGAAACGGTTAGCAGTTCCTCTTCGCGCGCTTACATTATCGGCAAGTTCCGCGTGAAGTTTGTAGATTTCTATCAATTCCTGTTTTTCGTCCATGTTTACGTTAACTCCCTAATGGCAGTGACAATACTTTCTGTGTTCCAACCGACAATTTTATCAGCAGCATCTTTTACTTTCCTTGATGTACTTTGACTACCCCAAGGTTCAATAGCAATGATAGGTTTGGAAGTGTAAAATTCAGTTTGAGCAATTTGGATTTCCTTATCAATCCATTTGCTGTAACTTGCGTAAATTCCTGCTAATATTAATACTGCACTGCAAGGTGCCATCTTGCTCTTAATGGCTGCATATAGTTGTTTGTCAGTACCACTAGTATGCAGTGGATCATCTTTAGGCACAGAATAGTTTTTATAGTCAAAATACGACCTTGCCTCAAGTAACTTAACAAGGTTTTCATACTGATCACTATAAGTCCAAGAATGACTTATAAATAGATTGTAGGTTCTCATATTGTAATCTCCTTTTTATTTTTAGGTGGGACGTTTTCCCACCTGCGTTAGTTATCAAACAAGGTTGGCTGCATCGCCTTCCCTGTCCACGGGTTCGTCAGTGAAGGTAAGGTCAATATCGGTCTCCATTTCTCACCGTGCTTGTAGTATTCCTCAATAGAAAAACACTGGATTGACTCATAACTGCTTTCACCGATACGCACAGGCTCCATATCGTGCCGCCACTTTTGTGAAGGTTGTGTAGTCAACGTGATAAGAATACCGATCGCTGCGTTGTGCTTACGGATTGTGTTTTGTAGCCGATCATATTTAGCGTATTGCGCGCCTGTTGCACCGGTGACCTGCACGACAATACCTTTCTTGTCCATGTTATCAGGTTTATTGAGTAGCATACCGAACCCATCTATACCATCATCACCGACTTTCTGCGGGTTCGCAGCCAAGCCATCTATCAGCGATAATGCCCAGTCTTGGAATTTGAACGGCGCGGATTTGGCGAGTTCGGTTGCTGTGCCCATGTCTACTGGGATACCATGGACCGGCATTTTGTTTACGAGCCGATGCTGGTTAATCAATCGCAACGCGAAGGGTAGAATGTCAATACCGATGGCACGGCGATTATTCTTCCGAGCTGCCGCAATAGTGGTGCCACATCCGCAGAACGGATCTAGCACGAGATCATCAGGGTTGCTAGATGCTTTGATAATACGTTCGTAAAGAGCGACCGGTTTTTGTGTAGGATAACCGAGAGAGTCTTTTTTACCTACATTATTTATATCTGTAAAAATATCTTGTGTTCTGCGGCCTTCAGTTATGGTTAAATATCGTTTGAATCTTGGGACTTTCCCTTTTTTAGTTTTGGGCCAATGGATTAAATCGTTTTCATCTAATACCTCCAACTTCTCGTGGACTGAAAGAGATTCATAATTTTCAGGAGGTTCAACACCTTCGGGCCAACTTTCTCTGCGAGGAGCACTCCAGTGTCTGCCTATATCACTTGGGTTTATACCTCGCCAAGGTTTGCCAGATTCACCATGTTCCGTAGCACCAGATCCAGTTAGAGTTATAGGTTGATAGAGTCCTCTTGCGTCTTCTTCTTTATAATATTTTTCTATGTAGTCAGGATTATATTGAGTATGAATAGGGTTCCATACATGTGGTACTCCCTTGCGATAGAATAGTATTATATCGTGAATTCTCCCGTACTGATTGCTGATATGTGATTTGGTCCTTTGCCATACAATCTCATTTAGATAATTATCACTACTAAAAATGGCATCCATTACTAGTGGTTAGTCCAGTCTAACTTTTCGGGTATAGATGTTTTAATCTGACACGCGCATCGTCCGTTGTAAATTGCCAGTCTACCTGCTTTTGCTCTGCATTTCTACGTTTTTGCCACGCTTGTGTCTCTCTACGGAGTGTCTCTATATCTGGGATTCGACGACACAAACATTGGCGTGTAAGGACGCTAAGTTCTATTTCCGCTATATTCAACCAACTTCCATGAATGGGGGTATGCACGATTTCTAAACGCTTCCGGAACCTATCTGCTTCTTCATCTCCAAACACTTTATTGAGTGACGCGAGTTTATGTGTATTCAGGTTATCACAAACTAAAATGACCTGTTTTGCGGATGGGTAGACCTCATCCAATAGTATTTTGACTTCTTCTGCCCAATCCACTGTCTTTCGGTGCGTCCGAACAGACACACGCCGCCATCCCGAGAGTGCCTCTGTAAATAGGAAGATATTTGCTGTGCCTTTGCGTTTATACTCGTTATCTACGCGCTTGACTTGTCCCGGTTTCGCAGGATACGGTTCACGAACATCATCCCTAAGTGTGACAGATTGTTCGTCCATGTTCACAACAGGAGTATCCGCAGCCAAAGGTTTCTGGTAAAGATCAAGCACTTCTTCCATTGACTTTACAAACTCAGCGTCTTTTTCAGGGGGTATCACCCACTGTTGCTGAAGGTGTGGTTTCAACGCGTTTTTTTTAGTGTCTGCCGCACCGTTTCTGGAGAAATGTTTTCCACAACTTCAAGTCTTACCAACTCTGACGCAAGCAGACGTAACGTCCATTTGGCAGCACCTTCGGGAGGGGTTCCACAACTCAGTGCTATCAACCTTGCTTCTCCGTCACCATCAAGTTTACGAGGTGTCGGTGGATGCTTCCGCTTCGCACGATATAAGGCACGAGAAAAGCCACCTTCCACAAAACGCTGACGCACTTTCGCAACTGTCCTATCAGTGCACTCATACGCCTCAGCTATTCTCGCGTCAGTCCAGCAGGGACCATTTATATCTGATTTCAGCAAAATATGAGCATGCCTTATCATATATGCCTCTTTTTTACCTGTGTTAATAATATCTGATAACTCCTGTCGTTCCGCATCGGTCAGTTGGACAACATATTTCTTATTCAAGGGTGTGTTCCTCCTTATGTATTGCTATACTATAAGAGAACACTTTTGTTTGTCAAGATGCCGAGAAATCTACAAAAACCAAAACAAACTTTTAGGATGGACTATCCACTAGTTTCAAATAGTGACTTGCGTTAGGGTCGCAGTGTAGATAAATACTCCCAGTTTGTTTAAGTATCCTGTGCATTTCAAACAGACGTTGTGCCATGTAACTTGAATACGCTAACATTTTGCTCTGCGGGATACACAGCTCAAACGCTTGTATTACCTTAGAGGCGGGGTTTGCGACCGCGCCTTTCACTTCTTCAACGCGCTTTGCAGCGGCATCGTTCCATTGCCATGTATCGTCAAATGCCTTTATCTGCGGCTCAATGTCCGTGAGTCCGTGTTTACCTTTGAAGATGGTGTTATACTTTTCGTTAGAGTTGAAAGGTGGATCAAGGCAGATAAGGTCAACGTAGTTGTCAGGGAATTGCCGCATGATTTCAAGGCAGTCGCCGTAGTAGAGGGCGTTGGGTTCAACTTTTATGTTCATTACTATCTTCTGGGACAGCAAGGGATTCATGAAGGGCATCTAACGTAAGCATACCCTCTTTGAATGCTTGTGATACAGCATCGAGCTTGTCCACAATATCAAGAAGTTTGTCTCTTTCATAATCCTGATTTTTAACTAAGGCACCTCCAATTTCTCTTAACTTTGACCTAATATCGTGTCGCAGTTTAAACGCCAGAGCGTTAATATGTTCTTTCGCATCTATAGACATGGTTATTCTCCTTAATGTTATTGGTGTGCGGGTCATTTAAAGCAAGTTTGTGCGTTGTAAGCACGTTACCAGAAAACAATTTTCTTTGATGTGTCAAAGAATACTTTAAAACTATTATATTCAAGATGAATATAAAAATCAAGTATTTTCAATTGAGCGGCAGAAATTTAATCAACTACTCATTTTGCATCATTTGCTGTCCGAACTTTAATCTCCTCATCTTCTACGATAACGGGGTACGTCCTAATCCGAAGGCGTGGATCGGTTTGGCATTCACCCGTTTCTGTATTATAGACGTAGCCGTGAACAGGACAGACAACAATACCGTTTCGTATCCGTCCTCGACCAAGTGAACCCATCGCATGTGGACAAGTATTATCCACAGCACAGAACTTGCCGTTTTCATTCAAAATAGCGATCCGTCTTCCGTTGACGGTAAAAGATTTCCCGCGCCCTTCCTTAATCGCAGATGTTTTTGTGACCGTTGTCCATTCAGACATAGTGGTTACTCCTTTACACCTCCAAGGGTAATACCCTGCACAAATTCACGTTGCATTGCTAAAAAGAGTATGACGATTGGCAACAACGACAGCAGTGTTCCTGCCATTAACATTCCGTAATCTTGACGATAGATACCGATCAGATTTGCTAAACCGATGGGTAAGGTGTATTTTGCTTCATCCCGTAAGACGATGAGAGGCCAAAGATACCCATTCCACGAACTCAAAAAGGAATAGATTGTCAACGCACCGAGCGCAGGTTTGATGATGGGCAGCACAATTCGATAGTATATGCCAAATTCGGAACAGCCATCAATCCTGGCAGCGTCAAGCAGTTCAGATGGAATAGTAACAATAAATTGACGCATCAGAAATACCCCGAATGCCCCTACGGAAAATGGTATAATAATCGCTTTGTAACTATTGAGCCAACCGATATCATACATCAATCCAAACAATGGCACAAGCAACACCTGAAACGGTATCATCATGGACGCAAGCAGGATGCCAAATAAGATTGTCTTGCCACGGAACTGATATTTCGCAAACGCATAACCACCGAGTGAACAGAAAAACAGTGTGAGAAGCGTTGAAGCAGTCGCGATGAAGACGCTGTTGATAAAATACCTATTATACGGCACTGCTTTCCATAAATTGCGGTAGTTTGAGGTAAGTTTATTCCATACAATTGCAAGATAGGATGGACGATGAATTGTTAACTGTAGGAATAACCTGTTTTCAGCATCTGTTTCTAATGCCATGTCAGGTTTCGCAGTTTCATCATTTGCCTGAATTCGCCGCATCGGGATGTGAGATGATTCTAACTCTCCGGGAATACCATGCAATCGCCATACGGTGTCCTCTTGTAGCGCGGTATCTAAAACATAAGGATGCGTAGGTTGATATGTAGTACCGTTCACCGATACATTTAAAGAAAGGTGATGATACGAAGCATCGCCGCGAACTGGCAATATGATTCTACGGATACGGTTAATTGGCACAGGAGTCGAAATCGTGGTTGTCAATTGCACGTTACTTTCGTCTTGGAAGTGGTAGGATAGCGCGGCAATTGGTTCTGGAACATCAGTCTCGAAAATCTGCTTTAATGTATCTGAATCGGCTTCCCATTTCGCAGACTCTACCTCCATTCGGTTGAATTCTATATCTTCTATTTCAATGGAACCTAAGATGATCTGACGGTAAACAGCGCCCCAGATAGATTCAATTGTTTCAGGGATAATAGCATTTTCTATTTCCTTAACAATAGACTCTGTTGTGCCACTCCAAACTTCAATTGGAAATGTGCTAACATGCTGCTGCCAGATACCTTCTGTCATCTCGGTTTGTAAATCTTCAGAAAAGTTAGAAGTTGCGAATTGTGGATTTGTGACAATGTGTTCTTGGGTATTTTTCCAAATTACCTGTTCTAATTCAGGCTGCAGCTCTTTCCATAAGTCAGGATCAACTGAAGCTGGTTTTTTAATTTTTGGATAGGCATCGGTGACAATGTAAGGTGAAGAAGTTATACGCGGCGGGAGTTTGGGGAACCACCGAATCGGCACAGCAAAGACTTCATCTGCTGTTTTAAAAGAGGAACTTAATAACCATAACAGTGGAACCATTGTACAAAAAGCAGCAGCAACGAGAAGTGGATATCCGATACCGATGAAGATTTTTCTCTGAACACGTTGGTGTTTATTGCTTCGGTTCATCTGTTTGATTATCTAATTCGCTTAGCTCCACTGTGCTGGCACGTTGAATATCATCTTGATATTTGAAAACACATCCAAGAGTTTCAGCAACAAGATCTTGATCTAATTGTGTTCTTCCAAGTGCTAAAATTGCTAAACCCCAATCTAATGTTTCAGCGATCCCCGGTTTTTTATAAAAGTCTCCTTCACGCCACAGTTGCATCATCTCACATAACTGCTGTGCAAGGTGTTCATTGATTTGTGGAAGTTTTGTCTGAACAATCGCCAATTCCTTTTCCACTGTCGGATAATCTATCCATTGATAAAGACATCGTCGTTTGAGTGCTTCATGCACCTCTCGTGTCCGATTTGAGGTCAACACAACGTAGGGAATCTGTTTTGCACTGATCGTACCGATTTCAGGTATTGTAATTTGGAAGTCAGACAAGATTTCGAGCAGAAAAGCCTCAAATTCACTATCACTCCGATCGACTTCGTCAATAAGCAAAACAGGCGGTACATCTCCGTTGCCTTGGATAGCTTCAAGCAATGGTCGTTTAAGTAAAAATTTTTCGGAAAATAGATCCGTTCCGATCTCTTCTTTATCGCGTCCCTTTGCCTCATCTATACGGAGCTGCAAAATCTGTCGGGTGTAGTTCCATTCATACAACGCGCTGTTTACATCTAAGCCTTCATAACACTGCAACCGAATCAATTTTGCACCAGTCGCATCCGCAAGCACTTTAGCAACCTCAGTTTTTCCGACACCGGGTTCGCCTTCTAAAAATATAGGTTTTTTGAGATGATGCGCGAGATAAAGCGTTGTTGCTAAACCTTTATCTGCGATGTAAGCCTGTTTTTCACATAAAGCCTGGACATTTTCAATTGATTCAAACATAGTGTTACGAATTAGAGATCAAATATCTTATAAATTATTGATTTTCTTTAATGGCACGTTCATAATCTTCTCGGTAATCAATATCCCGCAGCACATCGTCAGTGTCAACATTGACGTAATGTATATCTTCACTGTGGGATTTAAACAAGGAACGCACTCCACCACTTTCCACCCCTAATGTTAAGATGTCATCAGCATACTGATGATGAAAAATGACCGGGTGTCCGCGTCGATAATTATAACTCGGCAAAACAACACCTTTATCAGTTTGCGCATAGGCATCAATTACCTTGTCAATCAATGCAGATGTGATAAAGGGTTGATCAACCAACATAAGTGAGAATGCATTTCTATCAGATTTATTCCTTATATTTTCAAAGGCGAGTGACCGGATCCCCGCTTGCGCAGAGGTTAACATCCCTTCACGATAATTGGGATTAAAAACAATTTTAACTGGACGTTCTCCCAATGTATCTTGAACTTGCTCAGCACAATGCCCAACAACAACGATAACCTCACTAAATTTGGCATCAAGCATATTGTCAACCACAGTTTCAACGATTGTGTTTTTGCCAAAAGGTAGCAACTGTTTCGGTTGTCCCATACGTGTTGAAAGTCCTGCGGCAAGTAGTATTCCCGAAATAGATAGTAACGGTGTTTCCGTCATAACTCAATACTTGATGCTAAAAGACTTATACTCGTCAGTGAAGGCACGTTCCTCAATCTTTACGTCATCAACCCTTGAAGCGGGTGGACCTTGTCGTAATTTTTTCAGCAATGCATCTAACTGCAATTTATCGCCTTCCGCAACGACCTCAACCTTACCATTTTTTAAATTCTTGGCATAGCCGTTAATTCCGAGTTGTTTTGCGTTGCTTCGTGTAAAATTACGAAAATGGACTCCTTGTACTTTGCCGCTGATTAACACATAAAGTTGCATTTTTGGGTTAACCTCAATCGTGAGTTTGACAGGAGTTCCAAGTTCTGGCAATAAGTCGTCATTCTTTTTATACAAATTCTCTTCTTCTGATTCAGGTAAAGGGTTAATAAACAAGGTGCTTGGGTCAGCATGATTAAGGGCAACAATATCGTTGCTGGAAAATGCCAACGGAATCATTGCGTCTTCGTCCTCGCCATCAAGGTCATACACCATCCGTGAACCAGTGTACATCCAAGCAACACGTTTCATAGGTTTCTTAGTTTTTACATTATATAATAGGTCTTCACCGCGTACTTTTTTTGTTTCTTTGCCATCCGTCCATTCAACATTGATGATAACGGTAGGACCTTTAGCAGGAATCTTTTCTTCTGTTTCCATGTCTTGGTCAACAGGATTTCCGGGCTTAACACCGAGTTTGTTCATCGCTTCATAAATTTCTTTCGCAGTTGCATCAACAACGATGATACTTTCGTATTGCTTACCGTTAGGTCCACAAAATAGATATTCAACAGCTCCTTTCAGATGTGAATCGTATTCACCAAGTGCTTTGGATATTTGTCCCTTCAAAACGATTTTCTTTTCCTTCTCCATAATCTGAAGATGACCATCTGTCCAAGCGATGTTGAATATAGTCAAAACACACAAACCTAAGCAAACAATTACCGCAGTTGTATAACACAAAAATTTCATGAGAGAACTCCTTATGATGTTTTATAGTAAAATCTAAAAATTTATGCACATCATTGGTAGGTGCGGTTTCCTAACCGCACTATTTACCCAGACTCAGTAGGGTGCGGTTGGGAAACCGCACCTACCAAAGTGTAAAAGTAATTATTGATTTTACAATAACAAAACATTTGCCCACGTTTACTTGTAGGCGCGTTTTGTAAACGCGCCGAACAATAGAGAGTTGTTAATTGTAGAATCTACTATTAAACTGTGTTTTTTACAAAGTATAACTTAACCCGTTAAAAATTTCCAGATCATGTTTTTGGATTCCGATAGGAGGTTCGTTATCATAACGGAAATTCACACGAAATGGAAATGACAATTTCGTTGTCAGGCGGAATATAATGCTTCCTTCAAATAGAATGCGATAATCAGCTACACGTCTTACATGCACCTGATAATATCCTGTTGCGCTTGTAGCAATACTTTCATCCAGCTGCGCTGTCCAATTGATATAGTTGGTTGAACGGATAAGATGAGTTGGAATTTCGCCTGTTGTCTTGTCATTAATACGTTCGTGTTCCCACATAGCCCCTGTGCCAAAATAGAGATTAAATCGTGATTTAGGTGAACGTACAGCGAAGCGGACACCGCCGCCTATTAAATTTCGGTCATTAAGTAGAATTGATTCATTGAATTGTTTCTGTACGAAGGATTCAATCAAGATATGATCTGTCAGATTTCGGATTATGCGTCCGTGTGCCATACCTTTGTTGGTGAAAAACTCTCCGTTCTTTCTTCCTTGCTGAAGGCTGCCGAAAACAAAACCTTGATATGTTTTGGACAGGTAGTCTGAGCGGAATCGTGTTCTCAAGGTGAGTAGTTCCGTATTCCCACTACGGTATGCTAAATCAAGGTTGATGCTGTTGTACCATCCCGGTTTCAGTTGCATCTTTTTCATCGTTTCGCCTGTGAAAATGTTGACTTGTGCTTTGGCAGGGAAGCAGAAAAATAAAAAAAGAAATATGAAAGCAGTATGAAAAATAATACGAGAAATTGGACAAATACTTTTTTTAGAGGTAAAATAGTAAAGGTTTTTTAGCATATCAAAAGATGGAATATAAACTATGCATCGAATTCTTATAGATACAGACCCGGGTGTAGATGACGCGCTGGCAATCCTCCTTGCTATGAAATCGCCAGAATTGCAGGTAGAAGCAATCACAACCGTTAGTGGAAACGTACACGTTGAACAGGCAACACAAAACCTGCTGACGATTTTAGGTCTACTTGAATTGTCTGAATATCCTATTGTAGCAAAAGGTGAAGGACAACCGCTTGTAAAACCACTTGTGAAGGCAGAACACGTGCACGGTGAAGATGGATTAGGCAATATTAGCAAGCTGCATAATTCTGATGGAAGCCTGCGTTATCCATTAGCAAATTGTGATATTTCAACGTTTTCTGGTGTTGACTTGATACTTGAGATGGTAGATCGTTTTCCTAACGAATTGGTTATTGTTGCTCTGGGACCCTTAACTAACATTTCAAAGGCAATCCGAAGAGATGCAGAACGGATGCGGAAACTCCATAGTATTGTCCTGATGGGTGGTGTTTTTCGCGAATACGGTAACGTTACAACAACTGCAGAATTCAATGTCTTTGTTGACCCACACGCAGCACATGAAGTTTTCAATTCCAGTGTCCCTGTACACATCGCACCGTTGGATGTAACACATCAGGTTGTATTAACGGGCGAACGACTTGATGCCGAAATTGAAGAGCGAAGCGATGATATTTCCAGTTTTCTTAAAGAATCGACACAACCCTGCATGGAATTTTATCGTGAACACGTGGGTTTCTACGGATTGCATATCCATGACGCATTACCCATCGGCATGTTGACACATCCAGACTTTTTTGAGAGCGTTGAAGCTTACGTACAAGTTGAAACCGAGGGTGATTTAACGAGCGGTATGACCGTTGCTGACCTGCGGCGTGAACGTCAAATTTCACTGCCTAATGCAAGCGTCTGTGTCCAAGTTGATGCGGATGCGTTTTTAAACCACTTTTTTGAACGAATTTTCTCTTAAAGTTAAAAACGTCATTTATACGCTGCTGTAGGCGCAGTTTAAAACCGCCCTATCATAGGGGTTATTGCACGCCTATAAGATGTCTTGGAATACGGCGCAAATCAGCATGCGGGTCACGTCTTAGTGAACGTGGTATCTCTAATTCAGGCATTTTAAGCTCATTGAAAGCAACTCGCTGCTCAGCAGTAAGTTCTGCATTAATTTCTTGAAGTAGTTTTTCGATTTCTTTCATCAATGTGCTTCTTTGTGAAATAAATTTCCTCACTTTGATCCGAATCTGGGTGAGACCCCGCTGCCGTTGTGTTCTACTTAGACCTCCATCGTAACGATTAAGTTGTCTATCATTCTCAATGGCACGATATTCCCGCAAATCCCCCTCCAACTGCTTTTTCTCAAAATCGTAATCATCCACAATGTCACGAATAAGTTTTAGTTTTGGCTGAATTGTCTGCTTTTGGGCATCGGTGAGTTGGAGTGCAGAAATGCTATTCGGAATATCCGTCAGTTTGATTACACCACATCCCACAAGAAAGCAGCAGAGAAAAGAAGAAAACAGAATTTGCCGAAATACCATAACAGCACCCTTGTTTTTAGTTTATAGTAAATTATGTAAATAAGTTCACATATATTCTGTAGGAGCGATCTCCGAATCGCGACGAAACTACTAATAGTCGGGAATCGGAGTTCCCTCCCGCTGAATGCCAAACGCACATTCAGCGTTGATTCACAGATCAGATGTCCAGTTAATTGTAAAACACACTATAACGTATACAATTCGCCGTATTTTGTCCGAAGATAGTTGATATAAGGTGCAATCGTCATAGGTTTACCCGTTGCGCGTTCAATGATTTCAGGCGCTGTGTATTTTGACCCGTGCTGGTAGACGTTAGCTCTCAACCAATTATGCAGCGTGCTGAATTCACCCTTTTCAATTTCAACAGATATTTCAGGGTGTGCTTCAAGTGCAGACGAGAAAAATTGCGCGCTCAAGATATTGCCTAATGTATATCCTTGGAATGAACCACCGATGAGTCCAAAATACCAGTGGACATCTTGCATAACACCATTTTTGTCATCTGGTGGCACAATGCCGAAATCTGTTTCAAATCGTTCACGCCAAGCGTTAGGCAGATCTTTAATTTCCATTTTACCCTCTAACAGTGCCAACTCAAAATCGAAACGTAACATCACGTGTAGGTTGTAGGTAACTTCATCTGCTTCTGTGCGGATGAGTGAACGTTCAACCTTATTTATCGCACGATGAAATGTATCCACGGGAACAGAACCGAGCTGCTCAGGGAAGATGTTTTGCAGATGCGGATAGAAACACTTCCAGAATCCTTTACTTCTTCCAACGATATTTTCCCATAGACGTGATTGGCTCTCATGAACACCTGCTGAAGTGCCGCGGGCAAGTGGTGTGCCTTCAAATTCCATGCAGATTCCTTGTTCATAGAGTGCATGACCAGTCTCGTGCATCGTGCAGAAAAGCGCTTCACCCAGACTGTCTTCTTTTGAGCGGGTCGTGATTCGGACATCTCCAAGTGAAAACTTTGTCATAAATGGATGGTGTGTTTTATCTTGGCGTCCACGATTGAGGTCGTATCCAAACTTTTTTGCAACCTCCATACCGAATTCTAACTGTTTATCTTCTGGATAGTGTTTATGCAGACATGAATCGTCTGCAGGTGTTTGCGACGTGATGGCAGATGCAATAGGCATGAGTTCTTTTCGCAGCTCACCAAAGACGCGACTGACATCTGCTGCTTTCATACCGTAATCTCTCGGTTCAATCAGTGGATCAGCAATATGATCGTATCCGGGAAAGAAATTAGCGGATTGACGACTATATTCAAGTGTCTTTTCAAGATAAGGACGTACCCTCTCAAAATCATTCGCAGGACGTGCTTCAGTCCAAACCTGATACGATTCTGATGTGTGGGTTGCGACCTCTGCCATGAATTCTGCAGGGATTTTTATCGCACGTTCATATTTTCTTCTGGTAACACGAAGCAAACCTGCTTCGTCAGAATCGTAACCGAGACTCTCTCCATAAGATGTTAGCGCGTCAAGCAGTTTACCGATGGCTGGGTCAGTGAATTTTTCATGTGCTAAACGGCTAAGTGTCGCGGTTTGTCGGGCGCGAGCGGCAGCACCACCTGGTGGCATATATGTAGATTGGTCCCAGTGTAGAAGTCCTGATGCTGATTGTATGTCATTTATCTCAATTAGGCGGGTTTTGAGTTCTTGGAATTTGGATTGCAAGGTAATCTCCTCAAAAATAAGGTGTAGCATGGTATGCTTTAACTTACATTCTATCATAATTGGCTATGGTATTCAAACGAATTTGGAATTCGGTTATAGCAAAATGTGGTGGAGAACCTATACTTAGCACTACCTACGTGTTCGGGATGGTTTCAAGAACTGAATTGCGGTAAGCCGAAGAGATGTCCGCAGCTTCCCTTTTTTAAGTATCACATGTTTCGGTTGGATGTCAGCGACAACAGTGTCTTCACTGAGTTTTGTGCCGATGGAGACAATACGGATAGTGGCATTCTGCGCTGTCTCTTGTAGGATGGCTGTCGCTTCTATTTCTCTGCCTATCGGAATTTGGGTGCCGATAAGACGATAGGTGGGAGTAGGTTTTTTCGGTTTATATCCGAGCGGTGCAAAAAGGTTATTTTTAATAATTGTACGAAGGAAGAGTTTCTCATGGTCAACAGGTTTCGGTTTAAGGTGTGCGTACAATTTTTCATTTCTTTGGACAGATTTTTTGCGTTCAATTTTGGGTGCTACATACACTTTTTTAGGAATCGGCTTTTGAAAACGGTGCAGCGTTGCATGCGTGAGTGCAAGGCAGCAGAGGAGTGCGGTACCGAAGATACAGACGCGTTTCAAGATACGTTTCATTTTTCTTTCTTTTCCGCGGACTTGGCAAGATATTTCAGATTTTCTTCTATGTCGGATGGATAGTTAATCTTCCAGATTTTGATTTTAGCGGATGCAGTATCCTCTTTTGGATAAACATGGACGAATGCTTCACTGTGTTCATCTCGAAAAAATAATTTGACTGCAAGACTGTTCCAACTGTGTGGAGAGAGGTAGTGGATAACCTCCCGCTGCGTTTTTGAGTCGAATAGATGGAGGATGCCACCGTTTTTGTTGTTGGCTTCTGCTGTGTGGACATGGGCATGTTCAGTATGGGGTGATCGGACGCTGCTATCGGACTTGATATATGGAAGTTTTACCGTTCTGCCGTTTTTGAAGCGCGCGGTGACAATAGCAGGATTGTGGTGAAAATCAATCTCAACAAAGTTAATAAGTGTGTTTTTGTGTGCTGGCACCATGCGATAGTGTGCGCTGCCGATGGGTGCGCGAGGTACAAGCGGCACCATATAAAGCGGATGTTTAGGTCGTTCATTAACGTGTGTATGTTGTGATGCGATATAGAACACATCCTCTTCGCTGAGAAGCAGGTGGGTCACGTGGTGTGTTTTGAGAAATTCTAATGCCTCCTGTTCAGATGTTGCAGCAGAAACGTGTTCTTCATAGAGGTCTATCCAATGCAAAATGAAATGGTCAGGGTCAATAACGGTTTTGACACCGCCAAGAACGTTAAGCATGTGACCGTAACTCCATGGTGCCGCAACAACCTTATCTGTTGAAAGATGTTCACTGATCCATTGACATGCGTTTGCCATGGGAGTATTTTTGCCAGGGAATACGTGTTCAGGTTCTATTTGTGTTTTGTAACCTCTCTGAGCGAGTCCTGGAAATGGCGGACTGCTGGGAGGTTCCGAAAAAAGAATAAGTGCAAGACAAGCACAAGTTATGCCGATCTTTACCCATGCGTGTGTTATGCCGCGTTTCTTTCCATCCTTCCCTTCTTCTTTGGTGCGTGATTGCGCCGTATTTTCTTCCATCTTTTCCGCTTTTCTGCTATCTACAATGCGCTGACTGATATGTGTTGTGACGTATTGGATACCGATAGCTGCAAAACAAGCAAGCGGTACTCCGATAAAGAAATCGTAGCGGAGCGCATCGCGTGCAAGCCCAAGCCAAAGGAGCAGCCAAAACGCAAAAGCGACATAGATATATTCATGTTTGACCGGTTCAGGACGAAGTGCTGCTACGCCTAACGCAGCAATCGGTGTGAACGCTACTGCACCGTAGAAAAGATATTCACAGATGACGGGGGACAGCGTATAGTATAAATACTGTCGGAGAAAGGTTGCAGCCGTGAACAGTGAAAGTGTGAAAGCGAGGATCAGTGCTTTCACACCCCAGATTCTGATGCAGCCCGCAATGAGACAAAGACTTGCAATAAGCAGCACGTGTCCATAGCGACCGTACCAGAAAATATCATGTGGTGATTTTAGTTCGCCCACGTCCTCCATCACAGCGGCACCGCTAAAAGGCACAATACTCTGCGCGAACGTTTCACGTTGAAGCGCAAGATAGGCGATGCCAATGAGGAAACACACCGCACAAAAAACAAGTGAAACAGCGCGGGCAGAAATCTGTTCCGAGATAAACTTAGAAACTGAATGATGTCCGCGGGTAAGGAAATACCGAAATGTGCGAAGCAACAGCATGACGAGGGGTGGAAACAGCAGAAACGCTGCCACGTGGCTGGTAAAACCGCCTCCACGGTGATAGGCGGGTGAAAGAAGGTAGAGCGATGGAACAAACATCAGGACCCACAACACATACTCCCACAAACGTTCTTCAGCATCCGTTGTAAGAAAACGCCAGAGTTCCACTGCCACAATCGCAAGGGCAAAACCACCGAAACCTTCCCAACTTAAACCTCCGAGGAACACGAATAAACCTGACAGGACTGTGCAGAGGGACCGAGTCCATTTGCTTGTTATGTCTTCCTTCCATAGATAGGTAGTGACTGCCAGGGTACCGAGCATCCAGCACCAACCGTCTCTATCGCTGAATCCAGCGGCACTCCGTTCAATGCTACCGGGCATGATAATTAGAAGTGTACCAGCAATGGCTGCTACACCAAAGCCAAAACGGACATAGAGAAAAAGACACAACACCATTATGCCGACGAGAAAGCAAACGGTTGGCGCAAGAAGCTGCACCTGATAGACCGTGACGTTTGGAAGAAAAAAGAATCTTACTAACTTGGACGCGTAAGCAATGGCGTAAGGATAACCGGACAGTGTTTCCCTCAGGTCTCTACCGAGTGGCACCCAACGGTGCCTCTCAACTTTTGGTAATGTGCCGTCCTTGACAATCGTATTCGCTTGCGCGTAAAAGAGAAATGCATCGTTGGAAGCAAACTGACCGGTGGGAATGTTGGAGAGACCTTGTCCACGGATCCTGCCACCCACAAATAGAAGGATTAGGAGCAGTACAGCGGCCCCGACGTGTTTTACGATAGTGTCCGGCTTCATTTATTCCTCAACACTTTGGCTGTACCCCTTTATGTAAGGATCAAGTTCTTTTGAACGCCAAAAATTGATACTGTCCACAACGTCATTTTTTAGCAGCAATTCCTCATACATGTCCCACGTTGCATCAGTTGGTAACCCTTGCCGTTCAAGATATGTTGACCTTTCTGTTGTACTCATGGTATTCCAGTACATCCGCATAGAAAACAACCTTATCCGTTGATCTGTAAGGGCATCTTCATAGTCCGAAAAATCAACAAAAGGTCTACCTAATTTAAGCATGCGTGCAAGGTACGTGTGCTGTGGACAAACGTCATCTGCCTGCCCTATTGCCTGCTTAAGCCTTTCAGCACCACCATACTTCGCGAGCAGTTTTGCCTCCCACATTTCGCGCATTTCCGCAACGGTGTACGGTTGATAGTCTCTTTTGATTGCGGTGAGGTCGAGTTGATTCCAATGTTTAATCCATTGGAATTTTTCCGCGATAAGTAATTTAGACGTGCTGCAACTGGAATCAGGAACGTTCACCGAGGTCGCGGGAAGATACAAGGACACTGCAGCAGCAACGATGAAAAGTGCTATGATAATGAAAATTATCCGCTTTTTCATTTATGGTGCTTCAGGTCCAGGCGGTGCTGTTTCTGGTGGCTTCGGCGGCGCAGGTCTTTGTGGCTTCTGCTGAGGTTTAGGCGGTCTTTGTGCTTCTTCGAAGTAGCGCTCTAACTGCTTCGCGAGTGCGGCACTCTCCAGCTGGATTCGGCGAATCCCCTCCTCATACCCGTGTTGCGCCAACGTGACAAACGCATTTTCAAGTGCCTGCGTAATTGCGGCATCAGACTTGTTTTGAAATTCAGCAAACTGACGCATGCTATTCTGAAACGTCTCAAACTCTGTTTGACGGGCAGTCGCAACGGCCTCGCGTAGTGCTTTTAGGTCGGGAGTAGCCTCAGTTTCTTGCGTTTTGTTCGAACGCCACATATCATCTTCTTCAAACATGTCACCGGATGGGGTGGGGGCAACCGATGCCTTCTCATCCGGAGGCGTAACAGCATCAACTTTGATGTCGGGTGACACCTGTTTGACATGCAGATCATGTGGATTTAGAACCAGTGGTGGTTCTGAGAGCACATTGTAATCTTCATCTATGTAGACAATCTCTATACCCTCCGGTTCAATCCCTTTGCGAAGAAGATTTAACCTCTGTTCTCTTGTCAAAGATGCCCCAAAAGCATCTATGCTTTCTGCATCTCTGTGAACATACGTCATGTTACCTATTGCCGGTAGATACACATCAGGATGGCTCGCGGGAAAATAAACATGCACACTTCTCCCTTCATTCGCTTCGGACACCTGTTGAACGATGCTATTTTCCCAGACCTTTCGTTGTATAAACCCCTCCTCATACTCAGCAAAGCTTGTTGTGACGGGGATGCCATAGCTCCCTGATCGCCAATCGTCTGGGCGATCCTTGCGATATAGGAGCATATCCCGCAACTTCATCCAATACACGTAATCAGAAGCATCTTTGATCACCGCACCTTTATCAAGCGTACGTTGCAGAAAAGTATCACGCGGATAGGTTTCTTCCATCTCCGCAGCACGCGGGAAGAAATAGCTTTCGTATCCCTCGTCAAATGCTGCCATAATCGCCTCTACTGTCTGAGGCCCCTCATAATACATGGACTCCTCCAAATACGGCAACTCTATCGCAGTTTTCGGCACGGGGTGATTTTTCTTCTGATACCGCTGCGCTTGCCACGTGTAATGTTGAAAGAACATATTACGGTCACGACTAAGCTCATCGGAGGTCAGCGTAAATCCCTTCTCTACATAAAAACCAAGTCTTATTTCTGAGAGTGCTTTTACCCACTCATCCCAAGTTGTGATCGGTTGATTTTTATACGCCTCTCGTGCTTCGGGGTCCGCAAGCGGGTGCAGTAACGTGCGGTCTTCCCCCGGTTTCGCCTGCGTAGAAACACGCGTCGGGTGCGGATGCACCGGTTCTTCCGCATCACTCGACACAACTCTATCCGTATCAATCGGGGATTCAGTGTTGTGGAATAGAAAAATGACCGATGTGACCAGTCCGAACATAATCAAAAGAATGAAAAGAACCTTTTTGAGTGTCATCTGTTTTACTCCTCTTGTGAGTGAGAACCGGTGGTGCAAAACACACCACCGGTGAATATGTTTACAGAAAATCAATCACTGCCAGAACCGGTGCCAGTACCCGAACCAGCTGGCGACCAAGACACAGAATTAGAACCGCTGTGGCCACTAAACGAGAAATCCAGTGAGGCGCCATTTTCAATACCGTACGTGTATAAATCTCTTGATTGACCTTTGGGGGTTCCCTTTACCACTTTATCTTTCACCGTTTTTGACTCTTCCTTGTACCGCTTGCCGTCTGTGTGGGTCCAAGTGTAATGACCTGTAACTTCAACCTCAGCGTCGTAAACACCAGCACTCACCTGAGTTCTGGCGGTAGCCGATGTTCCAGCCTCGTGTTGGTTTTCCTTTGTTACTTCTTTCCCAACGATATCCCACAATTTTTCCAATTCAACCTTAGCGGTAAGTGTGCGTTCCTGATCCTTGTTGGAATTCACATATTCAGCAAGACTCGCCCCGCACCCGTTGCAGGTGCCAGCTTTTCTATCTACCTTTACATTTGCAGTGCCACCGTATGTGCCAACACCAGTGGCAACCTCGGCGGGGGTAAAAGAGGATAGTCCATAGATAGAGGGATCCACACAGGCGGAAGCGTAAGACTCACCCGAAGTTAAATAGGCGTTTAGAAACCAGCCACGCCCCATTTGCGTGTCTCTTGACTGCTGATCATAATCAGACTGTGATTCTTGTTCTATGTCAACAGAACTATTGGTATACCATTTGGTACGGTCGTCACCCGACCATTCACAGATACCATTGCTAATTGGCAGCAGTACCAATCCTGCCAACGCTGCAATAGATAAACACATAAGAGTTAAAGTAATCGTCAAATTCTTAAAACGCATGTTCAATCTCCTTTATTATCAGTAGACTGTTGGGTATTTCCCACAGTCCATTTCGTTATAAAAATGCAGTGTCTCTTGACACTTTGATTACAAAAATAATAACAGGAGACATGGAATATAATACCACGCTCCCGTGTTATTTTCAAATAAAAAAAGTTGCATCGCTGTCCAAACAGTGCGCAATGCAACAACAAAAGCCCGCGACGAGATACGTCGTGCGGGCACAAAAAACCGCAGCATATAAATCCTGCGATAAGACCTTGTGATATAAATTAACGAATGTGAAGTGGGGGGGTGATTAACTGATAGTTAACATAGATCCACGCGCATTGTCTTTGGACATACGTTTGCGCCAATGACAAGATACTTTTCTGAATTGTGGAATCTACATATTGGTTATTCACTGTTAAATCCCTTCAGTGCAACAAAAAATATGATTATGACGTGCAGCCTTCTTATTCATTTCCCAATTTTATATGACTTAACATAAGTTTCGGGAAATGTCAAATTTATTTTTAAGTAATTTGCGAATTTTCACGTTTTTACCTGTTTTTGTCAAATTGGACACGCGAATTTTATTTTTGTCAAATTAAATTCCGATAAATTTGAGGGTAGGTTTGCCAAAATTAACATAATCCACGATTCAAAAATAAAGTGGTATAATTCAGGAAATTCATGTAAAATCGTAATATACACAGGACTTACGCAATGTGTTTAAAAATCCCACTGATAAGGGGGATTTAGGGGGTTAAAAGCACCAAATTCTGCCTATTTAACCCCCTTATCAAGGGGAATGCGTAAGTCCTGATACATTAAACGAAAGGAAACCAAAATGAAAAAACATTTCTATATATGTGTAGGACTGCTTTTTATCACTACAGCAGTCCTTGCACAAACATTAACTTTTACATCAATAGATTTCCGAGTTGACATGCTTTTAGCAAAAGAACCTGTCGTAACGGGGTTTGAAGGTTCAACAGCGGTTGTAGAATTTGAGACGTTAATAGATGCCCCTGCAGCTATAGCATATTACGGTGTCCCACATACAGAAGGCTACTTGACAACATCACGATATCGTAAGGTCGTAAAGGGAACACACATTGAAGACAACAAAACACGGCATCAAATCAAAATGGATATTTCCAAACTTGAGGACGTGCATTACGATACTGGCTTAATTGCCAACAACGGCGGCACAATAGTCTACCGCATAGAGATTTTCGATTCCCGTGTCCAGACAACACGTGCTTATGACAGACGTTTGCGCTACAAACGTGACGGAGTACCGAAGACAGGCACTTACACATCACTTGTTACTCTGACAGAAGGACCATTTGTTGATCTTGTTACTCACGATTCCGCTGTCATCTCCTGGGAAACTGATACGTCTACGAAAGGGAGTGTTTTGTCAAATAATCGGGAGTTTTTGTCCTTGGATCCTTCTACCCGACATGAAGTTACGCTAACGAAACTGAAACCGGATACAGTCTATACCTACCAAGTAAATTACGGCATCTGGACACCATCATATACCTTTAAAACAGCACCATCGCCAGGAAATAGAGTCCCATTTAAGTTTGGATTTATGTCCGACTCACGTGCTGGAGTCGGTGGAGGGGAGCGTGCACAGAATGGGGTCAATGCCAAAGACCTTGGACGTTTCGCAATAGAACTCTACAACAAAAAAGCAGATTTTGTCTGTTTCGGTGGAGACCTTATCAACGGTTATACTTCCGATGTGAATGATTTTGAATCACAACTTGAAACATGGAAGCGGACAATTCAACCTGTCGGCGCAAATATCCCTTTTTACGAATCTATTGGCAATCATGAGCAGGTCGGTAAGTATTACAAAGTGAACGCGCCACATCTCAAGCAGGATGAATATTACATCCAATTTGCAGGCACAGTCGGTGCAGAGAGTGCTGAAGCAATTTTCGCAAAAGAATTTGTTAATCCTCGCGATAGCAGCTATGGATTAGGTATCCCGAAGCCAGAACCAAAAGGTAGTAGAAAAATGGGTGGGGCTGATGTTGGACCATCTTATGAAGAAAACGTCTATTCATTTACTTATGGTAGAACCCATTTTATTTCCTTGAACTCAAATTATTGGTCAACCGGTTATAGAAATCAAAACGTATTCGCTCAGAAATCGCAGGATAAAACAGCGATTAATCTTGCCCTTAAGCATCTCGGCGGTAACAGGGAAGGCTACGTTATGTCAAACCAGATGGAGTGGTTGGAGAAAGAATTGGGTGCTGCACAAAAGGATTTGAATGTGGATTGGGTGTTCATTATTCTCCATGAACCTCCCTTTCCGAACGGTGGGCATGTCAAGGATGCAATGTATTGGGGAACTCCGGGCGAAGGACAACTCGGTGGTTACAATGATAAAGATGTACCGATGGGTGATGTGCTTGATATGCGAGATCGGTTCTGGAAAATTGTCTCAAGCAAGTCAAAAGTGTTAGCGGTGCTCTGTGGAGACGAACATAATTACAGTCGGACTTTGATAGATTCAACAATCAATCCAGATTTTAAGTTCCCAGTATGGCAGGTTATCAGCGGCGGCTGCGGTGCACCCTATTATGTGCAGGACAAATCTGTGCCTTGGGTTGATAAGGTCAAAGCGTTCGCTATTGATAAGCACTTCTGCCTGTTCTCGGTTAATGGATCTCAAATTGGGTTGGAAGTCTATAATGATAGTAATCAAAAGTTAGATAGCATTTCGAATCTGACAACAATTCGGTCTACTCAATAGTCGATTTTAAAAAAAAATTACAATTTTGTATTATTTTCGTAACAATTGATTGTTATAATTTTAAAATAGATTGAACAAGAGAGGTGATTGATGCAAAAAAGTGGTTTGATAAGTTATGCTATCATAAGTATACTTGTGTTTTCAGTATACGGTTTTGTCATCCGTGGCGGTTCATCTGATAAAAAAACGGCACAGGAATCGGATCAATCCATTATCAAGAATAAAGGATCTGACACGATGGTAAATTTGGCACAGGCTTGGGCTGAAGCATATCTCAGTGTTTCTGACACTGTGTCGGTTGAAGTATCAGGAGGTGGATCAGGAACAGGGGTTGCTGCGTTGATAAATGGCACCGTGGATATTGCAAACTGTAGTCGACAGATAAAACCTAAAGAACTACAACAAGCAGAGAAAAACACTGGCAAAGTTCCACGGGAATTTATCGTTGGATATGATGCCCTCGCCGTTTATGTCCATAAAGATAATCCCTTGGACAAAATTACTATTCCGCAACTTGCAGAAATATATGGTGAAGAGGGTGGGATAACTAAATGGGATCAACTCGGGATTGCAAATTCTGGGTGCCGAAGTGACAAAATTATCCGAATCAGTCGCCAGTCCAACTCTGGAACCTACTTCTATTTCAGGGAAGCACTACTCGGTAAAACGCGTGACTTTGAACTGGGTTGCTTGGATTTACACGGCTCAAAAGATGTGGTTGAAGTTATTGGACGAACACATTGCGCTATCGGTTATAGCGGCATGGGGTATGCAACTGAACATGTGAAAATGTTAGAAATTGCAACTGCCCCCGATAAACCCTACTACGCACCAAACCTTGAGAATGTCATCGCTAAAACCTACCCAATTGCGCGCCCTCTGTATATGTATTCACTTGGTGAACCTACAGGGGAAGCGAAGGCATATCTGGATTGGATTTTTTCTGCAGAGGGACAAATTATTGTTGAGGAACTCGGTTTTGTACCGTTAGAAAGGAACTAAAGGATCATCCTACATAAATGAAATTTTTTCAAATTTGTTTCTCGTTTAATGGGAGAATCAACAGAGCAGCATGGTGGCTGCTGAATTTACCGATATTTGCAATCTTTGCAATCTCCGTAATTACTAATGACTTCCCTGCCAAAATATCACTTGGATTTATTCCATTATTAGTCCTTGCTTGGATACATTCAGCGGTTACTGCCAAACGTTTGCACGACAAAGACAAGTCAACATGGTGGATACTGTTTCATCTAATCCCACTCATTGGTACGGTGTGTGTCCTCTCATTCCAGTTGTCTTCAGGGTGGTGGGTACTAATTCATCTCCTTGCGGTTATAAGCAGCATCTGGATGTGCTTTGAAATGGGTTTTATTAAAGGCACGGAGGGCAGCAACCAATTCGGACCGGATTCAGAAACCTCCTCCGAATCTGTAATTGATGTATATATTAGTATATGCGGAATTAGTTCAATTATTTTTGTTTTCGGGATTTTCTTCTTTATCTTTAAGGAGGGAGCAGGTTTTCTATTTGGAGGTCTAAATGTATGGGAATTTTTAACAAGCGCAGAATGGTATCCAACATCCCTTAACAATAAAAGGTATGGAACTTTTGCCTTAATTCTCGGAACTTTCAGTGTAACTGCCTTGGCGATGTTAATTGCCGTACCGTTTGGTCTTGGCGCAGCGATCTTTGTATCAGAATTCTGTAGTCCAAAGTTGAAAGAGACCTTCAAAATTGTAATTGAATTTCTCGCTGCGATCCCTTCAGTTGTATGGGGATTCATCGGCTTAACATTGATGAATCAACTGATTATCGCGGTTTTTAACGCGCCAATTGGTTTGACAATGTTAAACGGTGGTATCATGCTGGCACTAATGAGTGTTCCGATAATCGTTTCAATTGCAGAGGATGCCCTGAAAGCAGTCCCAGATACCTATCGGGAAGCAGCAGAGGCACTCGGCGCAACCCGATGGCAAGTGATCTACCGTGTCCTTTTACCTGCGGCGAAAAATGGGTTGTTGGCAGCGGTTTTACTCGGTGCAGCCCGTTCCATCGGCGAAACGATGGCGGTTTTGATGGCAACAGGACACTCAGTTAATATCCCGACAAGTCCGCTCTCTCGGATTCGCACACTCACAGCAACTATTGCAGCGGAATTGGGAGAAGTGGCAAGAGGTGGTGAACATTACCAGGTATTATTTCTCATCGGTATCCTACTTTTTTCTATCACGTTTGTGGTGAACCTCATCGCTGATTTGGTTATCAAGGGCATTCGTCAAAGTTAATACACGCAGGAAACCTCAAACGGTAGATGCGGTTTCCTAACCGCATCTGTGAGACTGATAAACATTGGTCGGTTAGGAAACCGAACCCGCAGAACACCAAAAGCTTATTCAACGTTGATTCGCACTGTATCAATAGTTTTTGCTCTTACTATAACTATTATGGAATATATGAATAGCAATACAGACATATCCGCACAAGCAATGTTTACTGAAACAGCCGTTGGCAGGCAGAGCAGATTTATAGAAAACGCGGTCAAAATTTTCTTCCTCATCATGACCTGTTTAATGATTTTGCCGTTGCTCCTAATTATCGGATACCTTTTCTATAAAGCACTACCGGTGCTATCTCTTGATTTTCTATTTACAAATCCGAAAGATAACATGCGTGCAGGTGGATTGTGGGCACCGTTCCTTGGAACAATATATCTGGTTGTGGTTTCGTTGTTGGTGGCAGCACCGATTGGTGTATTCGCAGCGGTATATCTTAACGAATATGCACGTGATAATTGGTTCACACGGATTGTAAACTTGGCAGTTGTCAACCTTGCAGGTGTGCCGAGTATAGTGCATGCATTGTTCGGTGTGGGGGCTTTTGTGTTGTTTGCGGGTTTAGGGGAATCAATTCTTGCAGCGTCGTTGACATTAGCAATTATGACGCTTCCCGTTATAATCGCAAGCACGACCGAGGCACTCAAAGCAGTCCCGATATCTTTCCGAGAGGCGTGTTGGAATCTGGGGGCGACGCGCTGGCAAACGATCCGCCGAATTGTGCTACCAAATTCAATCAGCGGTATTTTAACAGGTGTAATTTTACAAGTATCTCGTGCAGCAGGTGAAACGGCACCGATTATGTTTACAGGGGCAGTATTCTATAAAGCTATTGCGGAAGGAAACATTTTTGCATATAATATAACAGGCCAGTGTATGGCACTTTCATTACACCTCTATACGATTTCAACACAGGTTCCGGATGTGACAGAAGGGATTCCGTATGGGACTGCAATTGTCCTTGTAGGCAGCGTGTTACTCGTCAATGCAGCAGCGATTATCCTGAGGATTTACCTCCGAACCCGGAAGAGGTGGTAGTGTCTTTTGGAAACCTACACGCGACTCCGATAAATTTCGAGTTAGCTCCTGATCGCGCCTCCAGATAGGAAAATACGTTCATGGTGAACAAAGACAAATTACGAGGAATCATTGAAGGAAACCTATTTAGCGGGATAATCCAATTCCTGATTCTCGCCTCTGCTGTCGTTTATGTGATTGAAACTGATAGAGAGCAATTGGAGGTGGACCCTTATGCAGTCTACTTCGTTATTTTAGATGTGGCTTTTCTGATACTGTTTGCAATAGAATATGCTCTGCGCGTCTATATTGAGCCAAAGAAACGTGATTTCATTTTTAGTTTCTACGGCATGATTGACCTGCTCGCCATTTTACCATCTCTGTTCCTTGTGCCTGGGTTTCGCGTATTGCGGATCCTTCGATTCTTGCGAATTTTCAGGATATTCAAGGCGACACGGTTTATTTTAGCGGTAGATCGACTCACAGAGGCACTGCATGAAATCCAACAGGAACTCTTAGCATTGGTAATTTTATCATTGATGTTCGTCTACCTCGCCGCGTGCGGTATCCACTACTTTGAAAGAGAGGCACAACCTGAAGCGTTCGGTTCTATTCTTGATTCAATGTGGTGGGCTGTCGTGACATTAACCACAATCGGTTATGGGGATGTCTATCCGACGACTTCTGGCGGGAGATTTTTCACCGCCCTCGTCGCGCTTGTCGGGGTAGGCTTAATCGCAATTCCGTCCGGATTGTTAGCATCAGTTTTGACGGAAGCACGGGTGAAACGCAAAAGAGTAGAGGAAAGTGATGAAGAAGATGAAAAATAAAGCTGGGATTGTAAGGAAGTTCTTTACACTTATTATTGTATTGTTGGTACTCTTTTTCTTTTTAGCATGTGGTCTCTACTTTTTTGAAAAAGATGAACAACCTGAGACATTCGGTTCAATTTTGGATGCAATGTGGTTTATTTTTCTAACATTTACGACAGTTGGTTATGGCGATGTGTATCCTTTCACACTGGGTGGCAAGATTATTAGTATGTTAGTTGCAGGAATTGGCACCTTAATTGGTGTAGCATGCTTTATTGGGATAGTTTTAGGAACATTAAAATTTGGCACTTTTTTGAAGAAAAACACGGGTAAGAATTCTGAATAGATAGAGAAGCGAGGCAAACGTGCAAAACAAAATTGAGATTTCCGATCTGAAGGTTTATTATGGAGATAAACTCGCACTAAACGGAATTTCCTTTGATGTCTACGAAAACGAAATCCTTGGCATCATCGGCCCTGCACAATCAGGGAAAACGACTTTGTTAAAAGTCATCAACCGAACGCTGGAATTTGCCCAAGATACAAACGTTAAAGGTTCAGTGAAACTTGACGGGGTTGACATCTATTCAATTGGTGATGTGCACGGCTTACGCAGACGTATCGGAATGGTATTGCCGTTGCCAGTGGGGTTGCCGTTGTCAATCTATGACAACGTTGCCTTTGCTCCCAGAACGTCAGGACTTCGCAATAAAGCAGAGTTAGATGAAATTGTTGAGCGGTGTCTTCAACAAGCAGCACTATGGGATGAAGTGAAGGACCGATTGGATAGTCTTGGCACAAAACTTTCAGGGGGGCAGCAGCAGCGATTGACAATTGCGAGGGCGTTATCACATCAACCAGAGATTTTGTGTCTTGATGAATTTTCTATCGCAGTTGATCCAATAACGACGATGCGTATTGAAGATGTCCTCAAAACACTAAAAAATGAGATGACAATTTTACTTGTCACAAATTTGGTTCAGCAAGCAAAACGGTTGGCAAACCGCACCGCCTTTATGCTGAACGGAGATTTAATTGAAATTGATGAAACGGATGTCATTTTTTCTGATAGTCCTGCGAATCAATCCACTTATGACTATGTAAATGGAAACTTTGGATAGCGGCTGAGAGGAGAGTCTCACTTGGATACTAATAACCACAGCATTGAAACCGAAAATCTTAGTCTTTGGTACGGAGATTTTCAAGCACTCATTGATGTAAGTGTGAAAATTCCAGCAGGTAAAATAACATCACTTATTGGTCCTTCGGGGTGTGGAAAGACGACACTACTTCGTTGTTTCAATCGAGTAAATGAACGTTACGGTAACGTTACGACAAAAGGTGAAATAAAAATATTACGGAAAAATATCTATGATCCCGATGTCTCTCTATTAGAATTGCGAAAAACAGTGGGGATGGTATTCCAACGTCCGAACCCGTTGCCGATTTCAGTTTATGACAATATCCTTTTTGGGTTGCGCATTCATTCTCCATTTGGAAGTTTGACGCGCTCACAATCTGATGAGATTGTTGAAGAAGCACTTACGTCTGTTTTTTTGTGGGACGATCTAAAGGATAAACTTAAGACACGAGCAACATCATTGCAACTTGAACAGCAACAGAAACTCTGTATTGCGCGACTGTTACCACTCAAACCGCAGATCATCTTAATGGATGAACCGTGTTCCGCACTTGATGCAAAAGGCACGCTCGCTGTTGAAGAATTGATGTCAGTTCTTTCTGGAACTTACACTTTTTTAATCGTGACACATAATATGGCACAAGCACGCAGGGTCAGCACCGAGTGTATTTATATGTTTCTCGGAGAACTAATTGAACACAGAGAAACACAAACACTGTTTGAAACTCCTGAACATCCAAAAACAGCAGATTATGTGCAAATGCGGTACGGATAGGTTAAAATGCGCGTGTATTTTCAAAGTTTGTAACTTCAATTTTTTTTAATATACGCCTGTCCGGTGAAACGCATTTCAGTTTTCAGCAGAATGCTAATATCATGAAGAGGACGAATCAACGCCAAATGCGCGTGTGGCATTTGGCGGGACTGATTTCTAAAAGCATCGCCTTGATTACACTGGCTGTTGCATTCATAGTTTTTTGGAGTTTCAGTAAAGGGACACTATTTGTAGAAAGTGGTTTAACATTTGATGAAACTGCTGCAGACTCATATTCTGTTCTACAAGAAAATCTCTATGGGATGGTGCCTATTTTATTAGGATCGTTATTTTTTAGTGTTGCAATTGCCTTTTATTTAGAAGAATGGTTGGCAGAAACAGGCTGGATATACCGAATTATAGCGCGGCAAATTGCGATATTAGCATCTGTCCCATCGCTATTATACGGGTTATTGGGTCTTTACTTTTTTGTATGGCAGTCAGAAAAGGGTTCGTCTTTCACGCATGCATTAACTTTTGTTTTACTTGTGATGCCAATTACCATGCAGTCAACGCAAAAGGCTATTAGAAGCGTCGATATATCTGTTCGTGAGGCGGCTTTTGCATTGGGGGCAAACAGGTGGCGGGTGGTAGTTGACCATGTTTTTCCGAATGCTTTTTCTACAATTGTAGCAGGGATTTGTACTGCGATTTCACGTGCCTTAGCAATTGCTGCACTTATCATCGTAGTTTATCTTTTGAGAGAACATACACAACAATCAGCAGACACTTTTAATATTCCGAGTAGTGTAATTGTACTTCTATCGTCGGCCCTCCTATCCAGTGTGATCTCAAGTTTTCTTGAAAAGAAATTTATGGTGAATTATTGAAATAATTATACACTTCACCTGTAGGAGCGATCTCCGAATCGCGACCTTCCTCTGTAGGAGCGATCTCCGAATCGCGACCGAAAAACCTTGATAGTCGGGAATCGGAGTTCCCTCCTACAGAGGAATAATATCCCATTAATTCTAAAATCTACCATAATTTGACCTAAATTCTTAGGTTTTGTAAGGAGTTTTAACAATAGGATTCAACGAAAGTATGCAATCACTAAAGACAGACCCTATCTTGCAAGTGCACAATTTAAATGTTTGGTGCGGCAAAGATCAAATACTTAAAAACCTCACTTTTGATGTGTTACCTAAACAGGTAACAGCTTTCATTGGTCCGTCAAATAGCGGTAAAACTACCTTAGTGCGTTGCTTTAATCGGTTGAATGATTTGACTTTGAATTTCAAATTGACAGGAAACATACTTTATAGGGGAGAGGAACTTTATACGCCAAAGTTAAAAACATCTAAAATTTCTCGGCAGATAGGTATGGTTTTCCAAAAACCTATTCCTTTCCGCAAATCCATCTACGAAAATGTGGCATATAGTGCACGGCTCCGCGGGGTAAAACAGTCCGTTCAACTTGATGCAACAGTTGAAGAAAGTCTCAGAAAGGCACAACTCTGGAAAGAAGTCTATAAGGACCTTCATGCTTCACCTAATATTTTGTCTAATGGTCAACAACAACAACTCTGCATTGCACGCGCATTAGCAGGTGCTCCGGAAATTCTGATATTTGACGAACCGTGTGAACAATTGGATGCAACAGAGACACCGAAACTTGAAGCGATTGTTCAGAGTCTCAAAAGCCGTTACACCTTAATTTTTGTTACCAATAAAAGGCGACAAGCTGCGCGAGTGTCGGATGTCGCCGGATTCCTATATGATGGCGAATTAGTGGAGTTTGGACAAACTGAACAAATTTTTACAAACCCGAAAGACAAACGAACAGAAAACTATGTGACCGGCAGGTTAGGTTAGGTTAGGTTAGTCTAAACTTGCGAGGAGAGCATCATGCAACATTATCTTGAATCAGAACTCAAAGCACTTCAGCACCAACTCCTTAAAATGGGCGGGATTGCGGAAAACATGTTGCACGATGCTGTTCAATCAGTCCTAAACCGTGATGAGGATTTGGCACAACGTGTAATCGCAGTTGACGATACAGTTGACAAACTTGAAAATGAAATTGAAGCCAGATGTATCCAACTAATTGCCCGGCACCAACCTGTCGCTTTTGAATTACGCTACTTAACTATGGCACTGAAGATTAATCGGAATATTGAAAGATTAGCCGACAAATGTGTTTCTATTGCCAGACGTAGCATTGAACTTTTGGCATACCCGCCGATGCAGCCCTTTGTTGATCTTCCCTCTGTCACCCGTATAATTCAAGAGATGGTCAAAGACGCACTTGATGCGCTTGTAAACAAGAACGCTGAACTTGCAAAAGAACTTCGCGAACGCGACAATCAAGTCAATACTTTCTATGAACAGATGGTCCGTGAACTTTGTTCTATTTTAGCCGACCAACCCCAACTCATTCAGGTCGGTATCAGCCATCTACTTCTTTTCCGACACCTGGAACGGGTTGGAGACTTAGCAGCGAATATAGGCGAGGAGGTATATTACCTCGTAAAAGGAGAGGTCATTCGACATTCAGGCATCACGATAGATGCATCCGTAGAATCGCAATGAACCTTGACGATGCATGTGTTGTTAGTTGTTTTCTGAGTAAAGATGCACATCCCGTTGAGGGAAAGGGATTGTGATATTGCATTCTTTAAACTTTTCCCAAATCATAAAATTAAGATCGCTTGCAACATCAAAACGCTCAAACGAGTCTGGAATCCACGCTAACAATTCAAAATCTAAAGACGACTCACTAAAATTAATAAATCGGACAAACGGAGCAGTAACGTTTTCCATTTCAGGTGTCGGTTCTTTAATTACTTCAGGGTGAGCATTTGCCACCTCAATCAATGCGTTTTTAACAAGTTCTACGTCTGAGTTAAATGACACACTTACCTGAACGCGAACCCGAAAGCGATTGTTATAATGAGTTAAGTTATGAACTGGTTCCGTAATCAATTGTGAATTTGGAACAATAATTTCCTTTTCATCAACTGCCATAATAACTGTTGAACGGAGATTGATACTACTCACCCTACCAAATATGTCAACGTCCATAATTTCTATTAAATCCCCTATTTTAATAGGACGTTCAAAAATTAGAATAAATCCTGAAATCAGATTCGATACGATGTTCTGCAAACCGAAACCGATACCGATACTCAACCCACCGAAAATTAACGCTAAACTCGTGAAACTCATTCCAAGGGTATTGAGACTGATAAGTACACCGATAGTGATAAGGATGAAGTGAAAAAATCGTAAAATGATGAACTGCGTGTGCCTCTCAATTTGAAAGGCTTGTAACACTTGCCGCTGCAGACCCCATTGCGCGTACTTAGACAGAACAAACATCCCAAAGACAATAGCGAACCCATAAAAAAGCCTCGCTAAGGTCAATCCACTCTTATCTGCGTCGTCTACTACTGATAGAGGCACTCCACCAGCATCTGTTTCAGCAGGTTTGGGAGGAGGCTGAAACAGATCAGCAAGTGGATAATTAATAACTTTGCCAAATAGTCCTGTGCTAATGCGGGCAACATTGAAGGCAACACCGATCCCAACAATCATTACAATGAGGAACAGAATTGCAAGCAATCGATTCTCAATGTTTTGTGATATCTTCAACCGATTAAATATACGGCGGAACCATCGACGTAAATACCCTGCGATTACCAACGCCGCTGCTAAAATCGCGACCAATACCACAATTTGCCAGACTTTTACCGCTTCATCCAAAGTTATAACGGTTCTGTTGAGAAAACCATCTAATTGGCGAATTAATTCATCCATATAATGCTATCCTATCCACATCAAGCTGCATAGAAACATCCTTAATCGATTGCAATCGGCTCAATTGAGTGGACAAACAACACGTCATTCACCCCTTGGTATCGTTGCAGCACGTGCTCTAAGTCACCGGAACTTATATCCTCTAAAGTTAATCCCGTGATAACTAAATCTGCCTGAGCGGATCTGAGCGCCACTTCTCGTTCCAATGCTTCTTCACTTTCATAAGACACAGATGTTACATTTTGCATGGAAATAGGGAGTCTTCCTTCCTTGATGACTGTAGAGAGTTTATCTGCTTCCAGTTCAGCGTCCCAAGAATCAGAACAAGCAAAAAGCCGAATCTTTGCTCGCTTCCACTCTGGATGTCCCACCAGAATATAAGCTAACAACAACATCATCGGAACGTTTGATAAATTATCTTCGGTTACCCAGACATGGATTGAAGAGCGATACCCAAATCGGTACTTTGTTGATCGCAATATTAGTACGTTAAATAGTGATTCCACAGCAAGACTTGCCCCTTGTATAACCTCGGGGATCTCTTCTGGGTGGTCATGATCAAATTCCAGTAAGATGGAATTGTTCGGTAAGCCTGATATTCCAGGCATCTGTAGTGCTTGTGCTAAAGCGAGTTCAAACGTCGGACAAATTAAGGAATCAACAAAAATACCGGCACCGCTTGCCTCTGATTGTTGGATTAATGCATCAACATGAATACGAGCAGAAATTTCTTCACGAAGTGAATAATCTCCGGGGAAAAATTGGATAAAGTGTCCAAATCCTTGCCGATGGCATAGCCAGCGAAGTAGATCAAAATGTCCAAGCCGCCGTTCACCAAATTGTGTTATACCGACAATTGATGGTCGCCAGCCGCTTTCGGAGAAATTCGCTCTATTTTTTTGCAAGGTGGTCTGCAGCCATCGCGTTAACTGAAACATTGCACCTTGAAAGATTCCTATCATACCGCGTTGTTCGCGATGTCCACGACGAAGTCCAATGTAGATTGCTAATATGAGAATAATAGAGACGAATGCGTAAAACGCATTAATCTGGAACATCATTAACCCACACATCACAGTACCTAATAATGATACGTACCAGCGTGAATGGAATGTTGGTCGATAGGATGGATTACCCGCAAAATGTTCAAGGAACGAGACAACACATAACGCGCCGTAAGTCACCAAAAAGAACATTGTAAGAATCTGGGCGATGAAGTTTAGTCCACCGATAGCCACAAACACAACGGCAATAGCCCCCGACACAAAAGTTGCTGGCACAGGTTCTTGTGTCTTTCCAACACCTGTTCGCATGAGGCGGTTCGAACCCGGGATCGGTAGAACATTGTCCCTTGCAAGTGCTTGTAGCGTTCTTGGTGCCACCATGATTGAACCGAGTGCGGATGAAAATGAGGCTGCACCTAATCCAATGAAAATTGCTGGACGCCATGCGGATACATCTGCCATAACATAATCGTTAGTAGCGAGGTCCTCTGGTGTGGCACTCTGCCACAGTTTAATAGCGACAAGAACATATACGACCATACCTGCAAGCGTTGCACTGATCGTGCCAAGTGGGATACTACGTTGCGGGTTTCTCAGATCCCCTGATAAACCCAATCCAGCAATCATTCCTGTGAACGCAGGAAAACAGATAGCGAAAACCGTGCCGAAGGTAACGCCCCCTGGGAAATATGCTGTAATACTTGTACCTATCGAACGAGTTTCATCGGATCTCTTATCTATACCATCAGGTGGCGTGTCTATCACTTCGGGTGGCGTGTCTATCACTTCGGATCCCTTTCCTACTAATTCAGGAGTCGTTTCTATCACTTCGACTTCGGGTATCCCGCCCATGAAAAAAGTGATAAGTGCCACCATCAAAATAGCGCAAATGATCCACAACATTGATACTCCTATATTCGCACCCTTAGCCAACATGATTACAATGAGAATTATAGTAGCAGGGATACTCAACCAACGAAGATTGATAGGGGCGGGTAAATCATAATACGCTTCAATCATCTCGAAAACAGGGCGAAAAGCCTCAGCGAATGCAACCATATAGAACGCTATCGAAATGGCTTGCGAAAGATATAAGGCAATACCAATGGTGCCTCCTATACTTGTCCCGAAAGATCGGCTGACAATGTAGTACGCACCACCACCAGCGACACGCCTGTTTGTTGCGATCTCCGATACAGCCAGAACAGTTGGAATGGTTACGAGATGCCCAAGTACAATAATTGCAAGCGTTTTTAAGAGTCCTACATTCCCTACAGCGTAGCCAAAACGTAGAAAAAGAATCGCACCGAGAATGGTACTGATTGATGCCAGGAAGACAGGAGCAGTACCAAAACCGTGTCCCTGTAGTGAAGCGTTTTCACCAAATCTGGATCGATCTTGTTGTCCTAACTTTGAAAGCATTATTTGATTTCCTTAATTGTTGAAATGTATTCATTAAAATAGATGTTCTCGAAATATTACTCACCCGAAGAATTAAACGACCCAACTGAATAATTTTCCTGTTTGTTGAAAATATATAAACACCAATTTAACTGCTACAGTGTGACTCGCAAAATTGATAGATATTTATAGTGCAAATTCTCTGTTAATGGTGCACTATTGTAAGTTAAAGAACCACTTAAACGCAAACCAAGCCGAGTTGTAAGGTCAAAAGTAAGGGCAGGTTCTGCCGAAAACCTATAATTCTTAAAACCTACTTCTGGTGTGAATTTCAATACTGTATTCAGCCTTTTCCAACCTACAGAAGAAAACGCTAACCATCGAAACGAGGTAGGGTCAAATTTTCGTATTGTAAGGTCTTTATGAGGTTGAATATTTTCAATGAAGTAGCCAATACCTCCAGAAATGCGAAGCGTGTCTTTTTCATATATCCCCGGCCGAATATAACTCCCGATCTGTGAGGTCAAGGCACTTCCTTGACTAAGGTTACGTTCTAAATCTGTGAATGCTTCAATCCCAAATTTGTTAATGCGTATACCGCCTTGTAGATGTACCTTAATGATTTCTGAATCTACTCCATCTTCATCAGAGTCATGTGAGCCAAAGATACCTCCCCAACCATTTATGTTTTTGAATGGTAGGACTGCAGTTAGAGAGAGCGTTTGCGAACCGCTGTCGCCTGAAATCCCAAAATCTACTGTTTTCGCATCGGTTGGCAGGTCAGCAAACTGGCAAAATGCTGGCATAACGTAAGAAATTAATAGAAGTAATCCAAACGTAAATTTATAAACCCCTTTGAATTTTACAACACCATTATTCATGATTTTTTAATCTAACGTGAGTTCGATAAATGTCGTTGGGAATCAACGCCAAATAAGCGTATTACATTCATCGGGGACCCACACCTACGATTAAGGTTCAATATTCTGCAAGAGATTAGGTAAACGATATGAGGTAGACTATAGTTCCTCCAAGTAATTTAGATCCAGTGATAGAAATATGATGCCTTACATTATACTTTAGTCATCAATTGTTTGTCAAATGAAATAGGGATTGCACAGGGTTATTCAGTTTTCTATATTTTTTCACAAGTGTTTATTTTTATGAAAAGCAGATATAGCGTGATTTGTCGCGCTATATCTGCTATACTTCACCTTAAAACTACCTATTTTGAGGTGAATAATGACAAGACAATCCTCTTGCCACTTGATAGATATGTTAGCAGAACTTTCTGATCCACGCAAGAATAAAGGGAAACGATATCCGCTGAAATCAATCCTCGCACTTGTCGTCATCGGATTGATGTGCGGACATAAAGGATATACATCCATCGCAACTTGGGCACGGTCACAACCCGCACTCGCAAAGGCACTCGGTTTCACCAAGAAGATAACACCTTGTGCTTCAACTATTCATAATCTATTGAAAAAGTTAGATGTTGAGGCATTAGAAGAAACCCTGACACACTGGGTAAACACCGTGTTAGAAAGTCGTCCCGATTTGACAAGATGTTTTGACGCAGTCGCTATAGATGGCAAAACGATGTGTGCCTCCCAAAAAAGTGGTGCGATAACAAGCCACTTGCTCTCTGTCGTTTCGCATGAGTTAGGGGTGACCCTCACGCAGCGAAGTGTTAGCGACAAGACCAACGAAATACCGATCTCAACAGAGATACTCAAGACCTTTGATGTGAGGGGTAAAGTCATCACAACGGACGCACTTTTGACACAGCGAACTTTCTGCCACGCCATCATAGCGGATGAAGGCGACTATGTGCTCCCTGTCAAAGACAACCAACCGGACCTTTTAGATGCGATTGAGAAACTTTTTCAAGACATTCCTGGCACGCTTTCTGAAGAGACAACACACCCTATTTTAGGAGAACCGATTCACATTCACGAAACAGTTGAAAAATCACATGGGAGACTTGAGACAAGGTGTATCAAAGCAAGCACAAGTCTCAACGAGTATCTGGACTGGCCAGGGATAGCACAAGTGATCCAATATCATTATACTTACAAAAATCAGAAAACAGGAGAAGAAACACACAAAGTCCACTATGGTATAACAAGTCTAAATCCCGAAGAAGCATCTGCCGAGCACTTACTTGCTTTACGGCGTGGACGTTGGTCAATAGAGAACAAGTCGCACTGGATGCGCGATACGCTGCTTGGAGAAGATGCTTCGCCGGTCCGATGCGGGGCAATACCACAAGTCATGGCTGCTTTGCGAAATACCGCATTATCCGTATTCCGATTCGCAGGAATAACGCGTATAGCTGATAAAATGAAATATTATGCTTCAAAACCTAAACTCGCAGTTAACATGATAAACTGAGAATCTTTAAAACTGAATAACCCTGTCAATATACATTCTTATGTTGACGGTTAAACAAGTATCTGATAAATTAGGATTGAGTGAACTCCGATTAAGTTTGTTAAAATAAGAGAGCAATAGGTAAATTTGAAGTGAATACATGTCTGATTGTTTTCGCTAAGAACCCCGTCCCGAATCATGTCAAAACGCGGCTGCTTTCAGAAATATCCCCTGAACAAGCGGCATCGTTATACCGTGCTTTTCTCATAGATTGGTGTGAAACACTTGTAGAACTTTCAAATGTGGATTTAGTTATTGCGTATACACCTCCTGAGAGTCAATCCGACTTACGAACATTAATTGGGGACGGTGTTATCTACATCCCACAAACAGGTACAAATCTTGGAGAGCGTCTCACTTCGGCAACGCAGTGGGCATCCGAAAACGGATATGAAAAGATTTTAATCGTTGGTTCCGACAGTCCAACATTACCACTTGAATATATCTTGCAGGCGGTTGTAGGTCTTGACTCGCGCGATATCGTCATTGGACCAAGTGTGGATGGCGGTTATTACCTTATCGGTTTTTCTATAGAAAATCTCAATGAGATAGTTCCATCCATTTTTCAGGAAATTGCATGGAGTACACCGCAGGTTTTTCAACAGACAATAGAACGTATTCATACCATGAACGCTACACTCAAGGTTTTACCACCCTGGTACGACGTAGATACACCTGAAGATTTAGCGTTTTTGCATGCGCATCTCTCTGCGATACAACTTGCAGAAGGGACAGTGCAAGCAGTAAGAACGCAAATTATGTTGTTTGAATTGTTAAAGGAGAATCCTTAATGGGACAATTAGATGGAAAAGTTGCTATTGTAACTGGTGGCAATAGAGGAATTGGGAAAGGAATTGCGAAGGGACTCGCTGCTGAGGGGGCGAGTTTAACTATTGCCGCAAGGAATACGGAACTACTTTCGCAGACAGCAGATGAATTGCGCGCAATGGGAGTGAAAGTCCTCGCTGTTCCTACTGATGTAACTGATGAGGAACAAATTAAGACACTCTTTGAGAAATCAATGGCTGAATACGAACGCTTAGATATCCTTGTTAATAATGCTGGTGCGTTTGATGGTGGTCCGATAGACGAACTTTCAACGGAGGCGTGGGACAAGGTGATAGGGGTGAATCTTCGCGCCCCTTTTCTCTGCTCACGTGAAGCGATGCAAATTATGAAGGCGCAAGGTGAAGGTGGACGTATTATCAACGTTGGTAGTATTTCAGCGCACCGAGTTCGCCCGCGCAGTGCGCCTTATAGCGCAAGCAAATTCGGGATATGGGGATTGACGCAGGTTATAGCATTGGAGGGCAGACCGCACGGTATCACGGCAAGCTGCTTGCAACCCGGCAACACTTATGTAGAACGGATTCAGAACCATCCGTTCCCTCCATCTGAACCGATGATGGAGGTTGACGAACTTGCCAAAGCTGCTGTCCTCATGGCAACGCTGCCACCTAATATCAATATGTTGGAGGCAACAGTTTTGCCTGTCGGGCAACTCTATGTAGGACGAGGCTAACGTTTAGCTACTAAAACCACTTTGCTAATGTTCCGTATAGGCACGCATTGGAGAAAAATCATGAAGGTAAATCGAACCCAATTCATGGAAGATGGGTATCTTGTTCTGCGAGAGGTAATTCCTGCTGATGAACTAAATGCACTTCGGGGAAGTTATGAACTGATGGTTTCACGACAGCGCGACATCTGGACGAAAGAACGGCAGCCTCATGATCCACCGGGAGGTGTGTGGGAGACTTCGGCACAACCGCGCTTGAATCTCGGACGTGAACCGCTTGCTGGACTTGTAGATGAAAAAACAGCGAGTGCCATTGAAATTTGGGCACACGAAAACATGCAAGGAGTCAGTAGTGAACTGCTCGGTGTGGAGGATGCTGGGGTTACCGAAATGATGCTGATGTGTAACCCTGTAAGTGATAGAGGACCCGCTGCTTGGCACCGCGACCATCACCCGATTGATACAGCACCGCTACAAGGTTATCTTGACGACATTCTGGAAACGGGTCCGCGCTACGTGCAGTGGAATCTTTCACTTTACGATGACAGTGTGTTATGGGTTATTCCGGGGAGTCACTTACGAGTGAACACAGAGCAAGAAAACGAACAATTGTTGGCTGATCCGCGGGTTCCTTTGCATGGCGGTGTTCAAACACATCTTAATGCAGGTGACGGTGTGGTTTATATTTTGCCAATCTTACATTGGGGGAGTAACTACAGTAGGGAGATGCGCCGCACAATACATGGCGGGTTTTCAAACTTTACACACTATCCAACCCTTGACTATATAGAGTATTTGTCGCCACAGGTGCAAGAGATGTTTGAGCGTTGGGAAAAGCGTAGTATGCAGATGCAAATGTGGACTGAAAACGCTCTCCGAGCTGTGATTGAAAAGAATGTTAATGCTTATCACACCGCGCTGGAAAAGTTGCATCCGGATAGGGGTGAGAAAGGAAAATTGTTATCTACAGTCTTTTTATGTAAAGCTGCATGTTTTGTGGCTCTGGCACATGGGGGTGAACTTGAAGATATTCCCGATGATTTGCAAAATCGTGGAAAAGGTTTTCATTCCATTACGCTTAATTGGGGACCACCCTTTGCCGAGGAATGTTTTACGCGGGAAGAGGCAGTTGTTCTGTGGGAAAGGTTTAAGCCTCTTGACGCACTCCTTAAAACAGACGTAGAACATTTTTCGCCAGGTTTTCAATCAGGACCGATGCGGTACTATTTCAATGAGATGCCGACGGATTTTAGTGTTTCAGATTTCATTGCAAGTTGGCAAAAGTAAAAGTCATTCTTGTCAGAACCATCCAGTTTTCAAGTTTTTCTCAGCATTTTAAGACAGGGTCGCGAGTTGGAACTCGCTCCTACAGAAAGAGACCTTTGACAGAAGTAGGAATTATTGGAGAATTGAATGGCTCTGTCATTCTCGATCTTACTACAGCCGTAAACCTAACATTCCACTGAGGTAGAAATATGCCTCCTCAGTATAGCGCGGTAGGTTTTCTGGGTCTTCCACCTCCAATTCAAGTGTGAGATCGCCTTGGTAATCCACTTCTTGAAGCGTTCCGATAATCTGTTGAAGGTTGAGTTCACCACGCCCAATGCCGACAGATACAGCACCGATATGGTCTTTGAGATGCACTGCGTAGATACGCGAATTGAACTGACGAATAGCGGTAAGTGTGTCTACTCCGGATGTATGGAAATGTCCCGTATCAATACAGACACCCACCCGTTCATCAGGAATAGCGTCTAACACTCGTTGAAAATCCTCCGGTTGTTCAAGAACATTTCCGTGGTGAGGTTCAAGTGTCAATTTGATACGGCTTTCTGCTGGTATTCGCTCTAACACCTCGCGCACACAAGCAATGACTCTGTCCAGTGAGCCAGGTTCGGTTCTGCGTTGTGCGCCGCTGGTTGTCAGGTGTGTTGCGTTGAGTTGTTCGGCAATGTCCACACATTTCGCTATTGCCTCTGCACGCGCTTCCACGTCGGTATTGTCGTTGCCACCCCAACCGGGAGGATAGAGTCCAGCACACTTCATGCCAGATTTGTCAATATCTTTTTTCATGCTGTCTAAGTTAAAATTGTGGACAGCATCAACGCTCCAGATAAGCGGTCCGTGAATCTCCATAGCGCGGTAACCGATCTTTGGCGCGTATTCTAAGGTTGCTGCCACCTCATCTTCAGCATAGCCTCGGTAGCAGATAGAGGCACAAATAATTTCCATAAAATCTGCTTTCCTCAAATTATACAGCAGAGTCCAACAAAAACTTAAATCTATCTTTTAATTACTGTATTAACCGCATATATTCGTCATGCTTTCCTATCCAAAACCAGAAGTAAGTCCCCTCTTTTTCAAAAGCGAGCGTTCGATAGTTAATTCCCACTTTCACTGACCAATATGTATTAACTTTCTTAAAGCCGAGAGACGGGTGCTTCGGATTTTGTTTCAGTAGTTCAAAACTCTTGTCTGCAAGTTGTTGGACATAACGAGGGAGGTTTTGGTAATGTTTTCGAAAACGTGGGGTTTTGACATGTTTTATATTTCTTCGCATTTGCCTGCCTGAAAATCAGCAAGTGCTTCCTCCGCGAAGCTGTCAAGTTTTCCAGCCTTTACGTCGTCCTCAAATTGCTTGTCCCACATTTCAGCTTGGGTCTCGTACATTTTTAAGACTTTTCCAAACTCAATCGCTAATGTTTTTAGTAATTCTTCTCTTGTTCTTTTCTCGGCATTTACCTCCGGAAGTTCTTGTATCCACCCAACCCATCCTTCACCATTTTTTTGAATGTGGAAGGTATAGGTCTCTTCAACTCCCTGTTTCTGTATTTTAGCAGCATTAACTTTTTCCATGTTCGGCCCCTTTGTTAAACACGATTAAAGATAAACCATTATATCCTGTAACAATGCAATTGTCAACAAATTCATCTGACCAAATTTCCTTGAAAAATCAAAGGATTGTGGTATCATAACAAGGAACTTTACAAATAGGAGAAGAAGTCGGAATCACAAATTGATTCTATCGACCAGTAGTAATACATAAAATGGTCCAGCAAATTGAAATTATCTTATCTGAATACCCGCGAGGTTTTCATCTTATCACGGTTGAAATTATGAAATCGCTTGGTGAACTGCCAAAATCGGGTATTCTTCATCTTTTTATTAAGCATACTTCCGCAGGATTAACCATCAATGAAAATGCCGATCCAACGGTGCGAGAGGATTTTGCCAATAGTTTCGATCACCTCGTCAAAGAACGTGAACCTTTCTACAAACACACGATAGAAGGCGATGACGATATGCCAGCACATATCAAAGCGTCGCTCGTAGGATTTGCTGTATCCATACCGATCACCGACCATCGACTGAATTTAGGTGTATGGCAAGGCATTTACTTGTGCGAATTCCGCAATCAGGGTGGTAGACGAAACCTCACAGCGACGCTTTATTCATAAGTCCATTGCCAGAGTTGGAGGACGGACTATATCCAAGACGATTTCAGTTCATGCACTTTCAACGATACGAGTGTAGCTGAACCACCCTCCGCATAAATCCCAATATCCGCGTTTTCAAGGTCTGGCAGGAAATAGGAGGTCATTGAGAGTGCACCTGCATTGCCAAATGCCTCTATAGAGATACGATCAACTAAAATCTGCAACTGGATTTTACCATCTTGTGACGAGAGAGGACCACTCCTTTCAAGGAACGTCAACTGCTTTTCAGCGACATCGTATCGCACATCTTGACCCCGGATATTGAAACCTACAGCAGAAGCATCGTTGAGTTCTATTTCTGCACGAATATCAAACAATTCGCCTGTTAACCCAGCAAGCAGATTTTCATCAGGTTTAAGCGGGACACTGCTCCAAGCATGCGTATAGTCATGTATATTTTCGATTTCAGTTACCGGTTCGCGATACATACGGATGCCTTCTTGTGTCGTCTGAAGTGTCAACATGCATGGAAAACTCATTTGCTGATTAAATGGCATCTCTGGAGGATTACTACCATTCATCCATGCGATTTGAATGCGGCGACCATCTGAATCCGGAATGTCACTCCAAGTTTGTGCGGCGTAAAAGTTTGCGCCGAAGTCTGCCCGTTGTGATTCGCCATCTGGCGTGAAGGTGGTGCCGTCGAAATCACCGACATAATATTTTCCACCAGCACCCCAAAATACCCATTTGGTATTCTCAGGGTCGCCATCAACCGGAAGTTCAAAGATATCTGGACATTCTCCATCTGGAATTTTGATGTCGGAGAGTCGTTCCCACTCCTTTAGGTTTGTAGAACCAAAAAAGGCAAAATCATTTCCGTCGAGAAAAAGTGTCATTACCCATTTTTGCGTAGGTTCGTGCCAGATTACCTTCGGGTCACGGTTGCTTGCGACAATATGTTCAATGACAGGATTGCCTTCATATTTTGTCCAACTCCGTCCACGGTCGTTGCTATAGGCGATGCTTTGTGTAAACGGCACTTTCTCTGGTGCGTGGTTCCCAGCAGATGTATAAAAGTTTACAAGCACTGCCTCGTCACCTGCCTGGAATCCGCCGGTGTTGTTCCAGTCCACAACGCCAGAACCGGAGAAAATCGTGCCGAGTTCATCGGGATGGATAGCGTGTGGCAGTTGCTTCCAGTGAACCAGGTCAGGACTAACAGCATGCCCCCACGTCATGTTGCCCCAATTGATGCCGAAAGGGTTATGTTGAAAGAAGAGATGGTACTCTCCCTTGTAATAAATCAATCCGTTTGGGTCGTTGGTCCAGTTAGTTTTCGGTGTAAAGTGGAATTGCGGACGATACGTTTCTTGGTAAGCAGTTTGAATCATTATCTGTTCCTTTCTTTTGTATGCAGTGTGTCTCGTGGACACTTACAACGTTATGATTTATGTTCAATCTCTATACCCATTGCTTCAATGGAGATTCTATACATGTTTTCCTATTTTGTCAAGAATGGTTCGTTTAATGTCAATGAACATTTAAATATTCTTGAATTGCCAATTTTTGTAAAATTATGCACCCGTTTTGTCGTCTCACGCGTCACTATGTGTTGAAATGAATTGTTAGGATAATTTTTTGCGGAGGTAACCACCGATGAAAAACGAAGACGCTGAACTGATTCAACGCACGCTTGCAGGCGATAACAACGCCTTCTCTGAATTAGTGGAGAAATATCGAAAGCAGGTACACGCGCTTGCTTGGCGGAAAATAGGCGATTTTCACACTGCTGAAGATATTACGCAAGATACGTTCCTCAAAGCATATCAAAGACTCAATACACTCAAAGAACCGCAGCGGTTTGCTGGCTGGCTCTATGTCATTGCGACGCGTCAATGCCTTGCGTGGTTTCGCAAAAAGCAATTGTGGCACCAAACACTGGAGAACATAGATACACCAGTGACAAATAAAGATGCTTATTCAAGACATGTCGTAGAGGAACAGGCAAAAACTGCCAACGAGGCACAGCAGGAAGTCGTCAAAAAATTGCTTGAGACGTTAAAAGAGAGTGACCGAACCGTCATCACCCTCCACTATTTCAATGAGATGACATGTGAACAGATAAGCGAGTTTTTAGGTGTATCCGCAAACACGATTAAAAGCCGACTCCGCCGCGCACGCAACCGCTTGAAAAAGGAGGAACCGATGATTCGAGAAGCAATTAGCAACTTCCAAATTTCACCGAACCTAACCGCAAACATTATGCAAGAAATTGCACAACTAAAACCTGCTGCACCTTCTACCAGTAAGCCTTTGGTGCCGTGGATAATAGGCGTCTCAAGTGCAGTATTGATTGTGCTAATGCTTGGTATAGGTAGTCAATATTTAGCGCGTTTTCAACAACCTTATAGTTTGGATGCACAGACTGAGATGACAGTTGAACTCATTGATGCATCTATTATGCTAAACCTTGAAGCAAAACCGGATGTGCGACAACAACTTGGAAATTCAAATGCCTTCGGTGAAAACGATAACAATGGACAGAAACCCGATGAAATATTATTAGCCGCCGCGCAGGCGGAAGGAGAAGACATGTCTAATCAAAAACAACAGTGGATTCATGCAAAACCAGTTAGTGGTGCCGGAGCAACGAATCTATGTCCTACCCCTGATGGGGATATCTATGTAATTATGAATTATCCTGCTGTCTACAAATTAGCAACAGGTAGAAACACTTGGCAACGAATCCACATTAACATGAAAACCTGGACAGGTAGAACCTCTATATCCAAGTGGAACAATACTTTGTACTTATTGCTAAATAATGAACTCTTCACTTCAAATGATGACGGTGAAACTTGGGATTTACTCTATTCTTGGGAAGGAGGGAAGTACAAGTATCCAAATAAAAGCAAATTAGTACTAACGAAACAAGCGTTTTACGTCGCTTTTGAGATTGGTGTTCTCCGGTCTCAGGACAAAGGCAAAACATGGAAAAACATAAGCGATGGGTTGATGGGGAGAATGAGATCATTATTTGAGATCCAGAACACGATTTTTGCGGGAACTGACAATGGTTGTTACCGTTACAGTGGTGACGGTTGGCAACGCTTGAAATTCCCAGTCACGATTGGCAGGGTTGTTTCAACTGCAGCAACCGACAGAAAACTCTATGTTGCTGCATGGTTGGATAGGAAAGTTTCTCAAAAATTGAAACGTACTTGGGGGATATTTCGATCAACGGATCTCGGAGATTCATGGAAAGATATTACACCTACAAATGCTTGGCATATAAATGATAATTTTCTTAATATAAAACTTATTGCTGTTGGTGATACGCTCTTAGCGATGGAACGTGGGATGGTGCGTTCAATTGACGGTGGAGATACCTGGCTGAGTCCACAAGCACATAACACATCACCTACAATGGGAAGTGGTTCTCCAGTTGCGATAGTGAAAACGGACACTATTTATATCGGTAGTGAAAACGGACTCCATTATTCCACTGATCTCGGTGAATCATGGCACAAGATGAACATCAAGCAAAAGGGAGGAAATATATATGATCTAATCGCTTTTAAAAAGACTGATAAAGATCAAAGCACACCTGCGGTTCTCTATGCAAGAGTAGAAGTAGCAACAGTACACGGAGATGAGATTCAAAAAACCGATAACGGCGGCAATTCTTGGAAACCCGTTCAGATAGCGATACCAATGACAGAGTCTAACAGAGAAGAACCACCGCATATCACCCAAATTATTAAGGACGGTAATGTTCTTTATGCAAAGGGTAAGGAAAATGTATTTCCCAGTTATTATACACGTATTTACCGCGTATCCAGTGATGGTAGGACGCTTGTGCCGATTCAGGGTATGCCAGCTTTTAATTCATATGAGTTAGATGAACAGATATCTGAAGGAAGTGCTCTTGGCGCAACTCAGTTTCTTAAACTGTTTACACAACCCAAATTGGAAAATGAAAGAAAACTTAGAAGTGACCTTACGGAAAGGGGATTACACGGAGCGTTTGCTGTTACGGACGGCACGTTCTACGTTGAATATAATTATAAGCTCTTCCGGTGGAAGTTGGGTGATACAGAATGGTACGACACTGAACAAGAAGAAACCGTTGAATTGACTTTGGATATCGCTAAAAGAAAACTCAAACTTGCAGTTGCAGGTAATATTGTCTATGTTGGAAAACGAGATGGGCACCTCGTTGTATCGTTTGATCGGGGAACTAATTGGATTGATCTCACCCCAGCTTTACCATTTGCTGTTAATACTTTCAAAGAGATTCTGGTTGCTGGGTCCACCGTATATGTAGCAACAGACGCAGGTATCATTACATCAGATGATGGAAGGCATTGGCGTACCGTCACCGATGCAGAGGGCACGAATCTTGTCATGGAACGCTTGGCTGTTGACGGCACAACGGCTTATGGTGTTACGGAGAATACAGGTATCTATCGCTTAGAAAATAACACTTGGGAAAATGTTGTTTCAGAGATGCCTGAAAGCGTAACTTCTCTTGCTGTTGATGGAAATACCTTATACGTAGGCACACAAAACAACGGTATGCTTCATTTTAATCTTGAAGAATAATGTAGTAAAGTCCGTAATTACTGCAAACCTTACCTAATGAACTTTGACGTTCAAGTTGGGTAATTTTTAAACAGGTCTACAAGCGTTAGCCATTAGACCACCGCCTTTCAGTCCTACATAACGGAGTAAGTCGTCCGAACCAGCGGCAAATTGATCAAGAAATCCGTTCACCCGGGCTCTGAACGCCTCCCACTGGCCCGCAAAGCGATGCATCTTAAACACATCAACCCGCAGCCATCTCCACAACTTCTCAATCGGGTTCAACCACGGCGCATAAGTCGGTAGCCAAACAGGCTTGATCTGTGGCAACTCTGATAACGCATCAAGCACATCCGGATGTTTGTGAATAGACCCGTTGTCTTGAACAACGTAAAGTGTTTCTGCTTGTGGATAGACTTGTGTCAACTTCTGATACATTTCAACCACTTTCGCACGTCCTACAATATAGTTATCAAGATAACATACCTGTCCCGTCAACCCATTCAGCGCACCAATAATCCGCCATTGCTGATTATTTCCATCACAACCTGCCACCGGAATACTTTCCGGCGGTGCTTGTGTCCAAACACGCCCAGCTTCAGGCCAGCGAGTATATCCCATCTCATCAAGAAATACTAACTCTTGTTTACCACGATTGTGAATGGTCTGCTGTAAGCAGGAACATAGATACGACACTTTCTCCTTATACTCAGGATCCGGACTATACTGCTGCACGCGACCTGAACGAAGACGCAAACCACAACGAGACAGCACTCTATGAACACCACTCAGGCTGTATCCTTCTAACCAATCAAGGCTCCTACGTAGTGTCCGAAGCGTCCAACGACTTGGGAGAGGCACATCAGTAGAAACGCCTTTCGCTTTATCCACAACTTCATCTGGGGCTTGGCACACACGTTCTAAGAGTTCTTCTTCTTCTTTTTTTTTTGAAAATCGTCGCCTTGCCCCTCCATGTTCTCGCTGTATTAACCCATCAAAACCTTCGTCTTCATAAATATTCAACCATCTGTAGACGGTATCAGGCTTGCGGCGTTTGAGTAACCCACTGGTCGAAACCCAGTGTGCAGAATCACCTTCGTTTACTTTCAACAACGCAGCAGCTTTTTCTCTGACATCAGGGCGAGCGTGATGATCTCGATATTCAATCAGTTCCTGTTTTTCTTCTTCTGTAAGAAAGAGTTCTCTTCGTTTTGCCATGGTATACTCCTTATATTTCGGATTATACCATCATAACATTACCCCGTTTGATTGTCAAAGTTCATTAGGGACGAGTTGCCTGAAAAATTCTTCTCTTTTGTTGACAGATGTGTCTGTCAATCCTCCCTATAGACTGTCACAATATGTATACACAACCCTGGTGTTATTTTGATACAGTCTAAATTTGAAATACACCCATAAATTATTATATATCACAACGCGTAGTAACCTATGCGTTTACATAAGTCAACAGAAACTTGTTGTTCCTGCAGACAAGCAATGTTCAATTGAGTGCTGTCGCCATCCTTAATAAGGATCTCGTGGCATGACTAAAACGGGCAAAGGATGTCACTGCTTTCATCAATGTTGTAGGTCATATACAAGTATAATTATAACGACTTGTGTTAGTTACGTAATTGTTTTGTTATTCTTCACAAATGTTCGCGTTCTGTGAATCAACGCAGAATGCGCGTGGCAGAATGCGCTCATGGCATTCTACATGATTCTGCATAATTCAGCGGGAGCGATCTCTGAATCGCGACACGCCATCGAGAATCGGAATTCCTTCTACCTTTGAATGTTGTCGTGAATTGAAAAAATTTTAGAACGGAATTCGAAACCAATAAGACGAACGTGTAAAATATAAACATACCAAATGTTAACTATCACAAAGCGTTAATTTAGAAAATAACCGAAGGAGAGTAAATTGTTTTATTTCAAAAGATTCCCAATAGCGCGTCTAATAATTTTACCTCTTTTCCTATTTAATATCATCCTACTCTTTGTAGGATGCGATAATTAAAACCCTGGAAAAATCTTATCTACAATGGAACACGCAACAGAGACACCTAATCTCTTTAGCGAGGATGAATGGGAAATTGTAATGAGTTTATCGCCTCTATCTAAAACGCCTCCACCAAATCCTACCAATCGTTTCGCAGATAATCCTGATGCGGCGGTTTTAGGACAGAGGTTTTTCTTTGATTTCCGATTCTCAAAAGAAGGCACAATTGCGTGTTCAACATGCCACTCCCCATTTTATGCGTTCGCCGATATTGAATCAACGTCATTTGCAACCGGACGCGGCACAAGGAATACACCGACAGTGCTGAATGCCGCCTACAACACATGGCAGCTTTGGGACGGAAGGTCGGAAACTATGTGGGCACAGGCGTTATTCGCGCTTGAAGGTGAAAACGAAATGGCTGGCACACGCGTTCAGTATGCACATGTTATCAATCAACACTACAAACCGGACTATCAAGAAGTGTTTGGTCCGCTCCCTGAACTTGAGGATATAACCCGCTTTCCGCTTACAGGAAAACCTGGGGAACCGGAGTATGAAAACATGGAAGAAGCAGACAAGATTGCCGTGAATACTATTTTTTCCAATATTGGCAAGTCGGTCGAAGCATACCAACGCCTCCTGATTACGCCGGATGCACCGTTTGATCGGTATGTCGCAGGCGATGAAGAGACGATTTCACCTGAGGCAAAACGTGGTTTGAAGATATTTGTCGGAAAAGGCGGTTGCGTTGATTGCCACAATACACCGACATTTACGGACAACGAGTTCCATAACATCGGGGTGCCACCTGGGTCGGTAGAGGATAAAGGACGTTTTCAAGGAATCCCGAAACTCTTAAACAATATGTTTAACAGTGCGGGGATCTATAGTGATTCGAGATCTGAGTCTGAAAGCATGCTGAGTGTTATGGAAGCGGAACCAGAAGATCAAGGATCATTCCGAACACCGACACTCCGCAACGTCGCCATGACGGCACCTTATACCAATTCTAATAAATTATATCTCATTTGCGACTTTCGTTAAATAACGATAATTTGTTATACTTTCAATAGTGGTTTTAGTGTAATTTCTTAATATATCGGTCAGTTTGTCCTGCATCTCTTCTATTGAAGCAAACACATTTTGAAACAACTTTGCTTTGATGTCTTGCCATAGTCTTTCAATAGGGTTCAACTCCGGACTATAAGGTGGCAGAAAAAGTAAGACCACATTGTCAGGGATTTGCAGTGATTTCGCTTGATGAAAACGCCCATTATCAAGCACAAGGATATTCAGAGACGCAGGATAAACCTTAGCAAACTCATCAAGAAATATTTGGAAACAGGCACTATTGAGCCAGGGCATTTCAAGGAAAAAACTTTCTCCCGTTATTGGTTCCACAGCACCATATAGATAAAAGTTCTCATAAGTATAACTGATTTTGGCAATCGGTTTGACACCGGGCAAGGTAATACACCGATATGAAAAAGGATGAAGACCAAATCTTGACTCATCTTCGCAAAAAAGGCGGACATTTTCAAACGCACAATCTTTCTCCGAAATCGCTGTCTTGACTGTTTCAGGGAAGTCTAACTTGAACGTCTCACACGCTTTTTCGTTTTTTTATATGGCTCTTGCGGGGCACTTTGAGTTTTGCTTTCCATCTATACCGAACCAACGCGTGAACTGCTTTATAGTTCATTTTGACATCAAAAGTTTCTTCAATATAATCTATTATCTGTTGATAACTGGAAAAACCCTTAGGTTTATTGAGTTCTGCTCGCAACATTTCTTGTTGTGCTTCGGTAAGCTGAGCTGGACGCCCGGGAGAATATTTCCGTGTCAAAAGCGCATCAAGTCCATCAGAGGCATAAGTTTGAAACCAATGACCAATCGTTTTCCGATCAACACCTATCATCGCCGCGATTTGCTTGCGAGTTAGAGCCTGACCGCTGCGAAATAGTAAAAGGGCTGTCAACCTTTGCTTTTGATAACCTATGGATGTTTTTCTCAACATTTTTTCAACTCGGCAACACTTTCTGTTATCTGTGCGGGTTTTAACTTCATTGATATTAATCCTATCAACTATAAATTTGTGATAAAATATAGCAGAAAAGAAAAAAATATTAAAAGCGAAAATATTAAATAGAAATGGTATTAGTTGCCCAAGGTTTCCCGTTGGGTGAACCAGAGATTTTTCCACGAGTCCTTAGTTTGATACTTGCCTCGTCGATCTATATCGCAGTCTTTTTCGCTATAGGGACAGTGATTTCCACCTATTTAGATAATTCCAAAACAGCACTCATCGTTGCTTTTACCGTATGGGTGTTCGCCGTACTGATTATACCGCGCGTTGGGTTTCTCGGTGCTAAATTCATCGCACCGACACAAACTTTGCAGAGTGTCTATCTGGAAAAGACAGCCGTTCGCGAGGATATCAATGCAGAAATAAAAGAAAACCAAACTAAGATACATGGAGAGGTATGGAAGGGTAAATCTCGACTTTCTTATGAAGAACAGTTCGCATTGGGAGACGAGATTGATAGACAGATGAAACCGTTTCATGAGGAGTTTAGAAAGAAATTCAATGACAATATAGACAAGATAGACCGACGTTATAAGCGTGAGCAAGCCAGACAAGAAGGGGTAGCGGAGACACTGTCCCGAATCTCACCAACATCCTCCCTTATTTATTTCGCTACAAACTTGACTCAGACTGGCAAGACAAAAAGGAACAACTACTTTGAAGCTGGAGAACGCTACTATGATGCCCTTGACAGAGATTGGTTTAGTAAAGTCGTAGATCATGTTAATTCAAGATGGCATGACCCAAAGAAAAATATCAAAATTGCGCAACCGCCAGTTTTGAAAACTCTAACCTTAGGGAAGACACTCCGTCAATCCTTAATGGATATACTGCTGCTCGGTCTTTTTGCTGTGGTGTTAACAACCGCAGCGTTTCTGAAATTCTTCCGTTCCGATATTTGACTTATCCTTCCCACTGAGCAGGTTACAGACAACCCTTTTATAGTAGATTTTAGAATTACTTTTACATTGTTATTGGTCCGGTTAGGAAACAGTTCCTACCGCATATCCTGTAGCACAAACTTTTAGTTTGTGTCGTATTTGCGCAAACTGAAAGTTTACGCTAAAGCAGTGTAAAGATAATTACAAATTTTACTATATTTCTATCCGGCGTAGTTTTCACTATCTTTCCATCTGAAGTGTTCCTAACAAGCAATTTCACAAATTTTTAAAGGGTAATTATGCTAAAAATTCAGTTTGTAAAGAAGCTTTACATTCCTACCCGGTTCTGGCATCACAGATTTAATGTAAGATAGATGGTCACGGTAGGTTGTATTTAATATGTTTTCTACCTCAAAAACAAATAGATTTTCAAGCTGCCACCACATAAAATTGAGGTAAAACCCCGCATCGTGAACGATATACCCATCTGTTGGCTCCTCAAATTCCCCGAGCCGAGTTTGACTTACAGAATAGCGGGAAGTCAGGTGAACATGAAGCGAAGATAAAGTATAGTTGAAAACAAGTTTTCCGTTTAGTGGAGGAATCCGTTCTAAGGGTTTGTCAACGGCTTCAAGCGTTCCGTTGACGTAGCTCATATCTATTTGCACGTTCAAGCGAGGCAAAATTTCTGTTTCAATGTGCATCTCCGCACCATTCATGACCACATCGCGTCCAGTGTATTGGTAAATCCACAACCAACCTGCAGCACCACTTCCCCACTCTTTCTCACCAGTGTTCGTAGGGATAAGGTATCCGTGAATATGATTCTGGAACAGTGCAAGGTTTAGCTTAAATTTGTCGCTTGAATATTCTGCGAAAAGTTCGCTGCCAAACCCATTTTCAGATTCCAATTCCGCGCTACCAATTTCGTAGGAATAGACTGCAAGATGTGGTCCATCAGAAAAAAGTTCCTCTATACCGGGTGCGCGAAACGTCTTCATTATAGTAGCACCAGTGCTAATGTTGTCATGCCAATGGTAGATACTAGCAACAGCGCCGGATATGCCGCCAAAGTCACGGCGTTCAACTGTACCTGCTTGGATGACAGTGCCCGGACTAAACGGTTCTGCCCGTCGAACATCGTAGCGGATTGCTCCCTGTAACGTTAGACGATCAAAATCTTGCTGGCTCAGATAGAATCCTGCTAATGCAAATTCACGGGTGTGCGGTGTCCAATAAAACCCTCCTGTCGCATGATCTCGGTATTCTCCGCACATCCCAGTGATAACGTTGTCAAAAAGATACGCCATCGCTGAAAAATTGTAGGTAAGCACACCGAATTCCACGCCAAGTGAACCGTTTGACTCCAACTCTTGATGTTCGTAGCGGGTATATGCTGTCTGCAATTTAACTTTGTTAATCCATTCACGGTTGAAGCGAAACTCCATCTGTGCACCGTAGCGTTGACGGTCAAGTGCTATGTTCACACCTTGAATATGTCCTTCAGGTGATCCTGGGATACCGTAATCTGAACGGTAACGTCCCCCCGATGCCCCGATATATCCCCACGGTTTGATAAACGAAGTCCCACCAGAAAAATTGAGGTTTGAAAGCTCAGTGTTTTCAAGTACTCCTATCGGCGTTTGGGTATCCGAGGCAATACGGCGATTCCACTGAAGATTGCCAGCGAAGTCCCCGATTGGCACCAAGAACCCTGTCGTTGCTGTTAAACCGGTATTGACAGATTCACCTTGAAACGTGAACCTCATGCTCGGACGTTTTGGAAGGATTTCGGGAATGCTGTTGCGTTTGACATTGATAACTCCACCTAATGTGCTTGATCCGTAGATAAGCGAGGCAGGACCACGGGTAACTTCAACACCTTTGGCAGAAGTTGGATCAATTGCCACAGCGTGGTCTGCACTTGAGGAGGATTTATCGCCAGTGCGTTCACCATCTTCAAGGATAAGCAGCCTGTCTCCCCCTAAACCTCTAATTATGGGCCGTGCTACTGCACGTCCCATCGTTCGTTGTGAAATTCCAAGTTCTTTGGACAACGTCTGTGCAAGCGTCATACCCATCTGTTTTTCGAGTGCCACCTCATCTAAAGCAATATCACTTGTTTTCTCAAACTGATCAAGAGATCGGTTTTCTCCTATTATCGTAATCGTTTCAAGTTGAAACGCTACTGGTTTGATTTCGATTTGGAGATAAGAGGTAGATGCGTTGACATCTACAATCTGTTCAGACTGCTGATAGTTAGCTTTGGTGAACTGAAACGTCTGTTGCCCTGCCGACACAGCGTCAAATTGAAACTGCCCGTTTGCATCTGTCTGGGTTGTTTTATCCAATTTGATGATGCGAACGGTTACACCTTCAAGGCGCGTATGACTCTGCTTGTCAATAACTTCTCCTCGCAGATGGTGAGATGTAACTTGGTTACTTTGAGCATCTTTGATACAACAGAACAAACAACCTATTCCCAATGCCAGTACGAGTAGGTAGGTACGCTTTAAATGCACACCTACCCGAACACAGTTACAAATATATGAATTTCCAATGATATGCATTGAAATTCTCCTTATTGGACAGTTACCGGTATCGGAAGTGCCGTGAAATCAGGATGGTCCCCGTGTAACAGTTGAAGTTTGATCGTCGTTTCACCTGCCTTTAGCCCAACGACTTCAAAACTCAACTCAGATTCTCCTTCATCATGCTCATCTTCGGCATGCCCATCCTCATCTTCCTCTGATAGGTGAACTTCAATGATGGCTGAATCGTACTCGGTTATTGCTAAGCCGAAGGCTTCCTCCACATCATGTCCATGTTCATCTTCCTCGCCTTCTTCTCCAGCAATTTCATCAAGATGTATTTCTTCCCCGTTCGGGTTGAGAAAGATAACTTGCACCTCAATTTCGTCGTTTTCGCCGAGGGTGATACCCCCGTTTTGAGTTTCTTGATATTGGCGATAGACTTCCGCACCATCAACTTTTAGGAGCACCCCATCTGCATCAGCGTGAAACGTTTCCTCCTCACCCTGATGGTCATCCGTGATAGGATTTTGATCTTCGCTGCAACCGCCGATAAAAGGGAGCATCGCAACAAAAGCGAATAAAACTAATCGTGAAACAGTGAAAGTAAAATCGCGTTCAAAAAAGTATGTAAACATTGTATTCTCCAATTTTGTTTTACGGCACGAAACACGTGCCTAAAAAATCTTATAGCTATAGTACATAATGTGCATGAATAATAGAAATGCTCATGGTAGATGCATAGGTGCAAAGATAGCACTTAGGAAGATGCTTGAAAATATTGCACTTCCTATACATTCTTAAATCAAGTATGTATCTCAGAAGGAGGACAGAAACAGTGGATATAAGGGGCGCGAATCTATGCAAGAACATTTGTATTTACACATTGTCCCTCTTAATGGCTTATACAAATTTCTCCTCCTGCAAGAAATTATGACTAAAGACCTATTACATCTTTAGAGCCGAAAATTTTAGATTGAATTGGAGAATGTAGGTGGTGCTCGACTCTGGACACTTGTCGTGGGTATTAGGGGGACAAAAACAACCTCGCTGGGTGAAAATTTGCCACAGCAAGGGGAAGGAAAGACTATAGCAGTTGGCTGAATTTCGAATTCAACGTGAGTATTGATGAATACACACGCTACACAACTCTCCTCTGAGTGGGAATGTTCAGCGTGTTCATGATCATGTTCATGATCGTGGAGCAGCGGCGTAAAACCGAGGAACACTGTGTACCAAACTATCCCAAATAAGATTAGAACATGTGTAACGAATTTGTTGTTTTTCAAGAATCCAGACCTGTTTGTACTGCTGCGTATTTTGGCATATATTATACTATACAAATCAGGTGATTTCAAATGTTTTTGAGGATATGAGTGTGTAAAGCTTTTGACATTATCTATTTCTCTCTTGTAGAGGGCTTTGTAAACCGATGCAAATAGCAGGCTAAAAATGCCAAACGCGCATTCGGTGTTGATTTGGCAGTGTCTTGGTAACATAATAGAGGCGAGCACAGGAACCCGCCTCTACAGCACAAGTGAAGGATTTGAGAAACAATTTGTTTACTCTTTTAATTCAATAATAACTGTTGCACGTTTTTCTGGTGCAAATATCGTTTTAGCCAAGTTTTGTATATCCGCATCAGTCACTTGCTGAATCGCAGCCCGTAATTCTTTTCCGTTGATTTGTAATTGATGTTGACGCCCAATACTAAAGGCTAAACTGTACATATTTTCTCCCCACTGTGCATCTGGTATGTCAACTGTACCTAAGAAAGCTAACATATTAATTGTTTGCAGTTTATCTTGTGGCGTAAGTTTAGGTATCAATGCAGTTTCCAAGCGTTGATGCAATTCTTTCAGCACGGCATCAACATCTTCTTCAGACGTTAATTCTGTCTGGAGGACAAGAGTGGTAGGATCGTCAAGAGGTGGGTAGAAAATAGGTTGAACTTTGCCCATCTGAAATTTGGTTCGTAACGCAAACACCATACGTGAGTATACTATAAGAAATGGCATATATTCTTTGCTACCGGGGAGCGGTGCTGCATAACCGATAGCAGCAACTCCGGTTGCATTTGGCACCACTGGTTGGACATTGATTCTGTTAACATTGCCAGTTTTAGGTTCGGATTTAGGATGAGGCTCCGGTAGTAACTTGCCGCGAGCAATTTGACTGAAGTTTCTTTGAATAGAGCCCAGCGCTTCGTCAACGTCAAACTTGCCTGCTACGATTAAGATAGCATTGTTCGGCTTATAATAGTCTGTCCAAAATTGTTGTAATTCATCGGCTGTAATTGTTTGGATATGCGCAATAGCACCACCCCGTTGTCCACCTTGAGGAATAGGGTGCAGCTGTGTCCGAATGTGATTTGTACCAGCTAACATTGGGATTCCACCATACATATTTGTCAATTCCTGTTCCACTCGTGGCACTTCACGTTCAATGTCCGCTTCAGTGATGCGTAGGTCGTTCATGCGTGCTGCTACGTTCTTGATTTCTTCTGAAAATTGTTCTGCACTAACAACACCAGCAATTACAGTATAGTCTGGACCTGTTTGTGCGTTCCAACCTGCAGGATAGTGCTTCGTGAACTGCATTACATCGCGTGCTGGCGTATCACCAGCTGCAGCAGTGACATACATGTGTTCCAGTAGGTGCGCCATCCCCGATTTTCCTATCGGATCGTGATCTTCACCGATATTGTATAGCACCACAAAAGCGACACTGTTTGCCGTGGGCACAGAACGCAGAATTACGGTAAGTCCATTCTCCAATTGGAACGGTTCAAGCGTTTCTGCAGATAAAGTTGAAGTTGTAAACAAGACACTTACAACTATTGTTGTCAAAATAGTGTGCTTAATTCTGTTGGTCATTTTAGTTGCCTCCAAATGTTAAATCTTCAGATTTTGATTTTCTAAGTCTGACTTCCCATAGTGTTTAATGATTACTGAAACAACCGGTCCCAAAATAATAGACCAAATAATCCTATGTAGAAATCGGTTTGGATTATTAGTGACGGAATTTTAAGGTGGAAAACGTGCATAATTTGAAAAAATCTGAATTTCGTTTGAATTTATTTTCAGCATTCGTTATAGTAAAACCTAAAAATATATGAACACTTCTCTGGTAGATGCGGTTTCCTAACCGCATCTGGAGACTGAATAAACACGGTTCGGTTAGGAAACCGAACCTACCGTAGTGTATCAGTAATTATTGGTTTCGCTATAAATATACTAAAGTTTGGACAATTTTAGAGTTTTTGCGTTATACCTTTGGTTCATGTAACACCTTGGTTATTAACTGGATTGTATTCTTACACACTTGTCGCCCCGCTGGGGCTTTAGAATGAGCGAATATCTTTGTCTATACACCTGTCGCCCCGCTGGGACTGATGTTTGATACTATCCTTTATATTTTTGTGCGATTTAGCCGACTGATGAAACTCGTAGGAAAATGCTTTAGGACAGCCCCAGCGGGGCGGAATGTTTATAGAAATGCTGTGTTCTGTGATACTAAGCCCCAGCGGGGCGACAGGTGTACAGCATTTTTACTTTATATAACTCACAATATCTCAAAGTTGACTTGAATAGTTTGTAAATTGTCCAAACTATAGTCAAATATTGCTAAGCATATAATTATTGAGACATCACCCATAGCGCCTACAAGTAAGTGTTAACTTATTTTATACATTTCAATAATATACTGCTGAGTGTTCCATGGTTAATCCAGAATTCATTTATCAGAAACCTTCTTCTCTGCTTCGTTACCTCCAAACGTTAAATCTTCAGACATAGATTTTCTAAGTTCTGCTTTCCTATATTCATGGCGAAACCCAAAGAAAAACACAGTAAACAAAGGTGTCCCGAGCAGTCCAGGGTAACCGAAGCAGGACCACCATATACCACGCGGTTGTCCCGACAGATACGCGGCGATACCGATGACAAGTAGAATGGATGATAGGGCAATTCCGAAGATGTCAACACCTAAAACGAGTTTCTGTGCTTTGCCTTTTAGTGTGAGTAGAAGTACTAATATTGCCAAAACTAAACCAAGAACGCCAATTGCCGAAATTAATGTGCTACCTACCATTTCAGGGTTGTTGATCCAAGGTTCATTCATCAGAGCTATCCCTCTTTTCTTTGTTACCGCCGAACGTTAGGTCTTCAGACATTATTTTTCTGAGTTCAGCTTCTCTCGCTTTTTTGAGGATTATCCAATAACCAAAACCAAAAAAAGGTATGCCCGGCAGTCCGGCGATTCCAAGAAACCATAAACCAGGAGGCTGCCCACGTATACCTGCAATTATTCCGATTACAACTAAAACGACCGACAGAATAAACCAGGAAGTGTTGAAACCTAAAGTAAACATCTTGGCTTTCCCTCTTAGGACAAACAGTGTCAATATACAGCATGGTAATGCAGTTAAACCACCCGCTATCCCTGATGAAGGTTTAAAGATAAATATCACTGCTATTGGAAGAATGCCTATTCCTACTCCACAGAAGAAGTGAACGATTTTACGTAACATGATAGATGCCTCCCTAATTAACGTTAAATGGATTACCTCAAAAGTGGTCGTCTGCTCTTGATAAAATATAGGCATTTCGGAAATTTGATCCTTCAAGTAATTGACAAAAACCACTCATAATCACAATAATGTGTTTAATTTTGTTAGTCATCTTTGTTACCGCCAAGTGTTAAATCTTCAGCCATTGATTTTCTAATTTCAGCATCTCTTGCTCTTTTGAGAACTATCCGATAAGATATACCTGCGCCTACCATCAGACCTAATCCGAAGAACACAGAGATAAACCATATACTATCAGGTTGTCCAAAAAAATATGCGATTATACCAAACACAAACAAAATGAACGATAAGGCAAATCCTAAAATAATGCTTACCAAGGCACGAAGTCTTTTGAATTTTATTATTGGGATGAAAACACTTGACAATGGCCCGACGATTAAGCCGGTTATACCACCTGTTAAAAAAGTCTGTATCTCCAATGAAATCCAAGGTTCATTCATGTGAAACCCCCTTATCTTTTGTGTTGATGATTTCTATTCTTTGCTTCCAAATGTAAGGTCTTCAGACATCAACTTTCTAAGTTCAGCATCCCTATAGATTTTGCGTATTAGCCAATAATTACTACAAAATATTATTATGGGTGCTCCTTGGTAAACTGTTAAGTCCCATACATAACGAGGTTGTCCAAAAAAATATGCGATTATACCAAACACAAACAGAATGAACGATAAAACACTGCCTAAAATGAGAACGCACAAGGTAAATTTCTTGGCTTTTCCTTTTGGAGCGAAAAAAAATATTAATACGAGAAGTGTCCCAATAAGAATTAATATCAGAATTAAAAACACAAAGTGTAAAACAACTAATACCGGTTGTGAAATCCAAGGTTCATTCATTAGTGTTTCCTCCTCATTTTGATTCCTCATAAGCTTTGATAAGTGCTCTTGCTGCATCTTGCGTCAACGTCCCCTCCGCAACCATCAGCCGAATTTTCAGCAAAAAAGGGTTTTCCTTATCCGAGTCATCAGCGATCTCAATTTTTTCAATCAGCCGATTCAGTCGAATCCGCAAGGTTGGATATGAAACCTTATACTGTTTTGCCAAATCCTTGAGCGACCCAGAAGCAAGGATAAACCGTTTGATAAAATGGATTTCTTCTTCACTCAAAACTGATAACCATTTGGGATTTTGTGTTTCCATAATGTTGATCTTCCCTTAAATGCCAACGCAATTTAAGGTATAAACTTGACTTTAACATTAAATAATGTTAAAGTCAAGTTTAATTTTATTGAAGTTATGATGGAAAAGAATTATAGTAAAATCCATAATTATTTATACACTACTGTTCTGTCCACACTAAAATTGTGAGTCGTGTCAGTAGTCGGGAATCGGAGTTCCCTCCCGCCAAATGCCTTATGCGCATTTGGCGTTGATTCACAAAGAGGTTTGTTCTGTAGGAGCGATCTCCGAATCGCGACCGTTACCCGCAAAATTTCGGTAGACACTCCACTACGGTAGGTTCGGTTTCCTAACCGAACCGGTGTTTATTCAGTCTCATAGATGCGGTTAGGAAACCGCATCTACCAGGGAGTGTGCACATATTTTCAGATTTCACTATAAAACAGAATGTCGTTGGAATAGATTGTGCGAATGCTGAAGAAGTGAGGATAGGATATCTGGTGTTACTGTAATTTGGCAGAATCCTTAAAGATTAATTTTAAGACCTTCGTTAGGAACGCTGCCGTATTTATGTGGTTTCTTGATCAATTTCAGTCAGTGTTTCTTGGAGAGAGGAATTTAACTGGACTAACTCTTGTTGTAGATCGTATATCTGTTGGCGTAGTATCTTGATTTCATTATGCGTTTTTTGATCTGCATGTTTACGGAGTCGGTAATCAATAAGTTGAGGACGATTCAAACGTAATCGTTCAATATAAAATGTGCCTTCAGGGTTTTACCAATGAGTTGACCGTTTTCCTGTTCAATAAGATGCAAGGTTAGGTTATCTTCAAGCGGGTGAAGTAAACGAATGTGCGGAGTTTGAACTTCGTGCCAATATGCCCCTTTATGCTCGTTACATCGGTGGCAACAATAAACGAGGTTTTCATCATCGTTTGTACCACCATGGATTGTTGGATGGTAGTGGTCGACCGTCAATGTTGCGCCAACATCCACTTCGTGAACCCCGCAATATCCACAACTGTAGGCATAAAGTTGGCGGATTCGCGCTCGCTGTGATGCATTCATTCTATCATTCTGTTTCAACGTGTCCTTCAGGGAGATTTTGATCGGTAAGGTGGTAATACTTATCAAGAAGTAATGCGCGTTTTGATCGGAGTTGTGTCAGATATGCGCGAGCATCGGTTAGCAGTTGTTTATGTTCAGTAACGATATCTTGTAATTGTGAGGCAGTCTCCTCAAGTTCTGCTTTTTCTTTCTGCAATTTTCTACTTTTTTCCTTCGCGGGTTTCAATGCTTTTGCTTCCTCAGCATCTAATTCAGCGAAAATGGATAAAAGTTCTGCTCGTTCTTGTTTTGTTAGAGTCCCTTCAGCCTCGCGGAGTCGCAGTTGTTCTAATCGACGCTGCCTGTTTGTGCGTTTCATTTTGCGTTCTCCTTATGTTTTCGGCGTATTAACTTTGCTCTTTTAATCAGCAGTTATAGTTTCCAATGGAGGCAGTTCAGGGTAATTGCCTCGTGCATTTCGCCATGCAAGAACACCTTCAACGATCATCCAGACTTGTAATGCCTCCACAACAACACCAAATCCGAAGAGCAGATAATCGCCTTTAACTAACCATCCTGTTTCTGGAGCAAACATTTGGTGCAGCATCGCCCAAGCAGGCATGAGGAGCATAACTATCATCGGAAGGAAAGCAAACCAGATCGGTTTGTTACTGCGCACGAGATAGAAGACGATTACCATAAAGGCTAATCCTGCTAAGAGTTGATTTGTCGCTCCGAAGAGGGGCCAAAGCGTCATTCCGCCACTACCGGGTCCACTTGATCCCTGCAGCAACGCGACAGCCGCCGCAAGTATCAAAGCGAACGCAGTCGCAATATAACGATTCATCAAGGGTTTGATGTTAGCAGTCTGCGCGAGTTCTTGGATGACGTATCTCTGCAATCGCGTTGCTGTATCTAAAGTTGTAGCAGCAAAACTTGCAACAAGGACAGCCATTATCGCAATACCCATTTTAAGTGGAATACCGAGAGATGCAAGAAAATTGCCACCACCATCAACAAAAGCACTGACCTTTTCTCTGAGTTTGTGGCTTGCCCAACCGCCACCGACAATTACTGTTTTACCATCTGGATTTGTTACTTTTTCACCAGTGGCATATCGAGTTCTCCATGCTTCTTGATTAACAACGGGTTGGGTTGTTCCTTCCTTGAGGATAGGTTGAAATGTGTATCCTCCTGCACTGGCAGAGTCAACAGTACGGTTGAAAATACCCATACCGATACCAGCACAGCACGCAATAATAATAACAACAGCAAGACCACCTTCAAGCAGCATTGCACCGTATCCAACGTATTGTGCATCTCCTTCGGAGGCAACCTGTTTGCTTGACGTGCCAGAACTCACCATGCAGTGAAAACCACTAACCGCACCACATGCAATCGTAATGAAAAGGAAGGGCCAAATCGGTGGGGCATCAGGGGGAATGTCTTTTGCAACTGCGGGTGCTGAGGCAAAAAGGTCAGCTTTGCCTGTAAATCCTGCAACGGCGAGTCCAAGCACCAGAAGAATCAATGCTAATACTAACTCATGGCTGTTGATGAAATCTCGCGGTTGGAGTAATGTCCATACAGGTAGGACAGAGGCAATGAAGCAGTAGACGAAAAGGACTAACGTCCAAATCACAACTACATTCAAATAAGTTTGTTCAAGCAGAGGAATTCCTAACCATTCTCCTAAGTTAATAGGTAAGAGATATGCCCCGACAGCCATTGCAATATACATGATACCGAGTGCAACGATAGATGGAACAAGGATATTACCGCCTCTACGATAAATCCAGACACCGATGACTACAGCGAGCGGGATTTCCACCCAGACGGAAAGGACAGACTCAGGATAGAAGGAAAAAATTAGTGCAATGACCAGACCGAAAATTGCAAGGACAATGGTCAAACCCATAAAGAGGACAAATAGGAACAGAAATTTGGCACGAGGACCGATCATCCTACCAGCAACTTCCCCAACACTTTGTCCTCTATTGCGGAGTGACACGACTAACGCGCCAAAATCGTGAACAGCACCGATAAAAACAGAGCCAATGACGACCCAGAGCAACGCTGGCAACCAACCCCAAAAGACTGCGATTGCGGGACCGACGATCGGACCCGTGCCAGCAATGCTTGTGAAATGATGTCCAAATATTATCTCCTTTTTCGTAGGAACATAGTCGACATCATCTTTCAACTCTTGACTCGGCACCGTCGCTTCAGGGTCCAAACCGAAAATTTTTCTCGCTAACCACTTGCCATACGTATTATATGCCACAATAAAACCGACAAAACTCAAAACAGCAATAATCAGTGTACTCATACGCAAAACTCCGACTTTTTAATGTAGACGAAGCGATAAGTTAGTTTATCTAATTCCGGTTAAAACCTCAAATGTCAGCTGATCCAACTTTTCGTATCCAAGCCCTTTCTGAGCAATGGTGTCCGGTTGGAAGTCTATCTTTCTCAGTTTTTCTGTGTTCTCTGCACTGTAACTTGCCATGAGTGCCTCAAGTTCTGGATCACGTGCCTGTAGTTCGGCGAGCATACCTTGAATCTCATCATCTTCATTGAATCGGCGTGCTTTCTCTTTCAGTATCAAGTAGCTACGCATACAACCCGCAGCGAAATCCCATACACCTTGTTCATCTTCAGTGCGATAGGCGTGTGCATCAAAGTGTCTGTTGCCATCCCAGTTGACATCTTCCAGAAACTTAACGAGGAAGAAAGCGCTTTTAATGTTTTCTGAACCGAAGCGTAAATCCTGATCGAAACGGCTCATTTTTTGGTCGTTGAGATCAATGTGGAAAAGTTTACCAGACTCATAAGCCTGTGCAACACCGTGGAGAAAATTCAAGCCCGCCATTGTTTCATGAGCGAATTCGGGATTAACACCAACCATTTCAGGGTGATCAAGCGTCTCAATAAAGTGAAGCATGTGCCCCGTTGTAGGGAGATAAATGTCGCCACGAGGTTCGTTCGGTTTCGCTTCTAAAGCAAATTTGAGATTATAGCCTTGGTCTTTGACATAGTGCGTGAAGTAGTTCATCGCCTCACGGTTCCATTTTACGGTGTCCGGACCGTTTTTAGCGGCATCTACTTCAGCACCTTCGCGTCCACCCCAAAATACATAAACTGTCGCACCAAGTTCCACACCAAGATCAATAGCGTTCAACGTTTTCTGCATCGCAAATGCTCTGACCTTTGGATCGTTAGAGGTAAATGCACCGTCTTTGAAAATTGGATGGTAAAAGAGGTTGGTCGTTGCCATAGGCACATTCATATTATGATCGGAAAGTGCCTTTTTGAATTCACTGACTATTTTATCGCGTTCAGCGGCTGAAGCGTCAAATGGGACCAGGTCGTTATCGTGTAAGTTGACTCCGTATGCGCCTAATTCACTTAATTTCTGGACACTGTAGGTCGGTTTTAAAGGGGGTCTAACAACGTCTCCGAATGGATCACGTCCTGGATTTCCCACGGTCCACAACCCAAAAGTAAACTTGTGTTCAGGTTTGGGTTGATACTGATCTGACATGCATTAACTCCTATTGTTTGTTCGGTTTGCGTTGGATTATAACATATTTTTAATAATTTTAGCAATATATTTTACATCCTCAGCCAGCGGCGTTCAATTTTCGGTTTTTATCTGTTGAAGTCTTATAGTAAAATCCATAATTATTTATACACTACGAATCAACGCTGAATACGCGTATGGTATTCAACCAAATCAACGCCGAATGCGCTTTTTGGCATTCGGTGGGTTCGGTTTCCTAACTGAACCGTATTTATTCAGTCCATAGATGCGGTTAGGAAACCGCATCTACCAGGGAGTGTGCACATATTTTTGGATTTAACTATAAAGTCGCGATTCGGAGATCGCGCCTACAGCTGTAGGTCGTAATTCGGAGATCGCGCCTACTTAAAAAGTTACCATTTGGTAACTTTTTTCATACCATGGAAACTTTTATAAATTCGCTTTAAACCCAGTCTCTATATGGTTTTATAGGCGTTTTTCTTATTTTGGAAAAAATTTTATTTTTTATATTTCTCCTCTGTATTGAGGAACATGGTTTTTCTCTTGCTGTCCATGTTTTTTGATAAGTTTGCGTTGTCGTCTTTGCATTTGGATAGTTGTTGCAATTTTCAGGGATGTCTGGTTGTTTTGTGTTTGGGGATCGGTTTTGTTTTTCATACTGATATTATACCTGTCTTTGTGTGGTGATGGGAAGTTTTTGTGGTTTTGCGGACAATAGATATCCAGTATATGGACAATAAGTTTGCAGGAAAAGTTGGGGCTGATGCGTTTTCTTGGGGCACATTTCAGTTGGAAGTCGCGATTCGGAGATCGCTCCTACAGGAAGTGATATTTAATAGAAGATAGGAACTATTAGAGAATTGAACGGCTCTACACACTTAGATGTTTGTCTATCTGCTTGAGAACGTTTTCATAGTCTGCTTCTAATTCAAGTGGCGTGTTTAGGTATTGTGGTTTCGGTTGATCGGGAACAACATTGTGGTATGCTACCTTGAAATCGGGGAATTTGAGTCCGTTAGCAGTTGAAATCACGATAACTCTATCATCTTTTTGTATCTGATTCCGTTCAACCATTTTTATGAGTACGGCTAAGGCAACACCAGTGTGCGGACAGTTGAACAGTCCTGTTCTATCCGCTCTGGCAGCTGCGTCGGCTAATTCCTCTTCAGATGCTTGATCAACGATACCATCAAACTTCTTCAAGATACGGGTAGCACGATGAATAGAAACAGGATTACCAATCTGAATTGCGGTGGCTTGCGTGGATTGTGCAGTGATTGCTTTGAACTCTTTGAATCCAGTTTGATAACTTCGATAGAGCGGATTTGCGCGCTCAGCTTGTGCACAGGCAATGCGTGGAAGCTTATCTATGATACCAAGCTCAAACATCATCAAAAAGCCTAAGCCGAGTGCAGAAACGTTCCCAAGGTTCCCACCGGGTATGATAATCCAATCAGGCACCTCCCAATCAAACTGCTGAATGATTTCAATGCTGAGAGTTTTTTGCCCCTCAATCCGAAGCGAATTAATTGAGTTTGCAAGATAGAAATCCCTACGATCAGAGAGTTTTTGAACGATTGCCATGCATCCATCAAAATCTGTCTCAAGCGAAAGTGTTAAAGCGCCATTGGCAATAGGTTGGATAAGTTGTTCGCGGGTAACCTTCTCTTTAGGTAAGAGGATAATAGCAGGAATACCTGCCGCAGAGGCATACGCAGCCAAAGATGCAGAGGTGTCGCCAGTGGAAGCACACATAACGGCGCGGATATTACCTGATTCAGAAATGATCTGATTTACCATTGAGACGAGCACGGTCATCCCAAGGTCCTTAAATGAACCCGTGTGACTGATTCCGCACTGCTTTATCCATAGGTCGGCGAGTCCAAGTTGTTCTCCGAAACGATCAGCCCAAAACAGATTGGTGCCGCCCTCATACATAGAGATAATGTTTTCATCATCAATATTCGGGCATACAAGCTCTTTTTTACCCCAGACCCCGCTCCCATACGGATATTGTGTTCGCATGTAACGTTGTTCAAAGAGAGTTTTCCAGTCGTCCGCGCTGCGTTGCTTCAACACGTCCATGTCGTGACGGATCTCTAATAACCCATTGCAATTTCTACAGCGATAGATAATTTCAGTGAGTGGATAGGTGCATCCTTTACTGCACTCAAACCATGCATTGTAATTCATCATTCTATATCTTCCTGAATGGAACCGAGATGTTCCATACCGTTTGCTGTGGACATGAGTTGCTCAATTTCTTCAAGAGATGGTAATTCGGACGGGTCTTTCAACCCGAATTGTTGTAGGAAAGTATCGGTGGTAGAAAAAAGCAGTGAGCGTCCTGCTCCCTCTTTTCTTCCTGAAACACAGACGAGGTTTTTCTCAACAAGCGCATTAATCACACTATCGCTGTTTACACCGCGAATTGTTGATACGTCACTGCGCGTGACAGGCTGCTTGTATGCGACTATTGCAAGCGTTTCTAACGCAGAAGGTGACAATGTTACGCGCACTTGCTGGATATAAAACTTCCGAATCCAATCCGAAAATTCTGGACGGGTACATATTTGAAATCCGTTAGCGATTTCAATCAGATGAAAACTTCGGTCCATCTGTTGATATTCATCACGAAGTTCCGAGAGTGCCTTCCGAATTTCGCGAACGGTCATGCCCGGAATCGCATGCTGAAATTGTTTTACCGAAATCGGTTCACTGGCAGCAAACAGGATTGCTTCCAATATCGATTTTATATTTTCTTCTGGCATCACATCCGGATTTTTCATCAGATTTTCAGTCGTAACATTTTCCAAATCCATTTTTCTAATGATTCCTATACTTTCTATGCAGGTGGTGTAGAATTCTCTCTATCAACGGCTTTGACAATATATATGCTTTCAAATAGACCTGTTTGCACCGTAACGATCTTTCCAATTCGTATGAGTTCTAAAACAGCGAGAAATGTGACGATTAGATCAAGTTTGCTGGAAGACAGTGGGAATAGGCTGTCAAAAAGCAATTGGTCTGCACCGTCTAATTGGCTTTCAATAAAAGCGATTTTTTCCTCAACTGTGATTACTTCCTCTTCAACTGTCTGATACTCCTCATCCGGTTCAAACTGCGCAATTTGGTCGTTGATATTCTTAAAGGCAGTAAGCAGGTCAAATAGTGTGGCTTTAATTTCATAAGCACGCGTGCCATCTAAATCTGTGTGCAGCGAGGCACTTCTATTGTAGATTGATGTACGTCGTTCAGCATAAATATCTAATACTTGTGCTGCTTCTTTGTAACGTTTGTATTCTAAAAGTTGTTGGACAAGTTGTTCTTGGTTTCCAATCGGATGATCCGAATCAGAAACAGTTTGTGGAAGGATACTTTGTGATTTAATATGCAGAAGTGTTGCCGTCATGACCAAAAAATCGGATGCCACATCCAAGTCTAATTGCTCCATAAGATTTACATATTCCAGATAGCGATCAGTAATTTGCGAAATCTGGATGTCATAGATATCCATCTCCTCTCTCTGAATGAGATGGAGAAGCAAATCAAGTGGTCCCTCAAAACCGTCCAGTTTTATAGAATAGATAGGATGTGTGCTTGAATGGGTTGATATTTCCGCTAACATCTTGTCTGAATAAAATTTATAGTGCTATATACTGAGTTGTCCAAATTTATTGGACTCAAACAATTTTCCTAATAAAATCAACAATGAAGCGACTGATTATTATGAGTATCCGAAGTGGACTCCATATATTCACTATATATGGTAAAAAAATAAGACACATCAGAATCGGCATACCGTAGGGTGCAAGTTTTGAAAATTGACGTGAAGCACGTTCTGGCAATAAACCGTTCACTACGCTAAATCCGTCTAATGGAAAAAGAGGTATCATGTTAAATACTGCAAGAAATACACTAATTACGGCTGAAGTTTCCAAGAATGTGTGAATACCAAAAAGTATTTTTGAAGGGTAAGGTCTAAGATTAAAAATATATAATATTTTTATGATGATGAATATCGCTACGGTTATCAGGATATTCATAATAGGACCGGCTGCAGCAATAAGCATAATATCTCTTCGCGGTTTTTTGAGGTTGTAAGGATTAACTGGTACAGGTTTAGCCCAACCAAAGAATCCACCTCCTGCGAAGAGTGTCCCAATCAGAGGTAAAAACAACGTACCGATAGGGTCAATATGTACTGCTGGATTTAGGGTCATACGTCCCTGATCGCGCGCAGTTGAATCGCCTAACATATTGGCAGATTTGGCATGCCCCCATTCATGGAAAGTTAGCAAGATTATGAACTGCGTTATTACAAGGATTGCTTGATATATTCGTTCTGTAGTAAACATGTTTATCTATACTTCATTCAACTTCATTGGAGTGTAATATATTTGTAGCTGCTGATTCTTTAAGTTGCCGAAAGTGTGAATATGCCTCCGATTCAGAATTAATTTTATTATCCAATTGCGCGCTAAATAGACTCCATAATATTGTTTCAAAATCTTTTCCGGGCTTTTCGCCCCACTGAATCAGGTCATCGCCAGTAATAAAAGGATGTATCTTCCGTAAAATGCAAAGGTAGTCTCCAATATTTTTACGTTGCCCCTGCGGTAAATTAGTATCTGAATACCCTAAAACAAGTGCTTCAAGCGGAAAAGGTTGCAATAATTGATAAACTTTGCTTGGCGAGGTTGTTTCAGTTAGAGAATCTAAAACTGGTAATAATTGGCGATATGCTGTTAATGGAGTCTGAACTTTATATACGATTCCATTTTCATATACATAAGTCAATTTTTTGGGGGCATCAACGGCACACCATTTCCCGTTATAATATTCAACAGAAGCACTTTTAGATAATTCTAAACCGAGTCTTTCAAAAACAACCCTTAAAGTTTTTTCAGGGGCGATTTTTTGTTTTAAAACTTGCGTATCATTTGCCATACGTCGGAGTTGATGCTCCAATACAAGTCTGAAACAGAGTGCCTCAATCTGATATATCTGCACCTCTTGGGAATTTCTGATGCCGAATAGTGCCATCCATTGCACGATATTCGGTTGAAAATCTTCGTCTGCGATATGCTCTGATGCCCATGAGATTGCCTGTTGAGTAATATGGAAATCACACGAGAAAGTAGGTAAGATTTCCCATCCTGGGGAAATTGCCTCATTTACACTGAATTGGGCGAGTTCTTGAACAATTTGCGGAGCATTGTCTTCAAGTAAGACTCTCTCAATTTCATTCCGTATACGTTCACCGCTGAGTTGCGCTAAAAGCGGTATTGCCTCCTTTATTAGCAATATATCGGTATCTGCGATACGGAAGTTATAACGTCCCGCATATCTGCAAGCTCGAAAGATGCGGGTAGGATCGTCTGTATAACTTTGGTCGTGAAGGGCACGAACGATCTCGGTTTTAAGATCGTCAAGCCCACCAGTCTTATCAATAACGGTCCCAAAATTAGTTGAATCTAACCGCATTGCTAATGCGTTGATAGAAAAATCTCTCCGCTGCAAATCCTCTGTAATAGTGCCACGTTCTACCTTAGGTAACGTTCCGGGCTTTTGATACGTTTCACGCCGCGCGGTGACAAAATCAACTTTCGGTTTAGTCGGATTTGCTGGTGTAACTGTTGCTGTTCCAAACTGTTGATGTTCCTGCAATGCCCCATTCCATCGACTTTGTATCTCTTTTGCTAACCTGATCGCGTCTCCTTCCACTACAATGTCAATGTCAAAAGTTGGTCGTTTTAGCAGAAGGTCTCTAACGGATCCACCGACAAGATAAGCATCCTTTCCACCAATCTTACCGATTTCACGTAACGTGTCTGAAAGTATTTCTGGAATAATAAGTTCCATTTTCTTGCTTTAGACAAAATTATGGCTGAAGTATGCCGATGGAGAGCAAAGAAATGATAGTATTATACAAACGCAAAAACGCGAGTTGGTGCGCCAGAACTATGTGCTAACTTTAGCGGCGCAATCACTACATAAAAATGTGTCGGTAGTTGGCTCAGATTGCACAAATCTTCAACATGCGGAATGCCTGCTCCGAGAAAGACAAGGTGCGCTGGCGGCAAACCGTCATGCAACGGTGGATGCCCTACCACAGCGTCAATGCTGCATGCATCTGTGCCAATAACCTTAATTCCTTTTTCAACAAGGAGTTGAGCCGCATCTTCGCTAAAACCGATCCATTCGCGGTTAAAGTTGTCTTGATAGACGAATCTATCCATTCCTGTTCGCATAAAAACGATACTGTCTTGAGGAATCTCTCCGTTTTCAGTTATCCATGCCGTAATATTTTCAGCAGTCACAGCGTCGTTTGGTTTCTTAATCGCAGAAAAATCCATAAGCACCGCGTGCCCAGTCAATTTTTCCTTCGGAATTTCAGCAACAGTAAATCCGTCCGGATACATTAAACAAGAAGCATCAATATGCGTGGAGCAGTGACCAGACATATCAACGCGACTTTCAAAGTAACCATCTTTTTCTAATGTTGCTTGATCATAGATGCGGACGGGATCAATCGGCAATTCTCGTGGGCTGTTTTCGTCAACGACATAAGACAGATCCAACACGTTTTGGAAGTCAAGGTGCATTTGTTCTCCCAATCTTTTTCTGTTATGGATATAGTATAGCACATTTCGCATCACAATTCAAGCAGTAAAAACTACCCTCCGAGTAACCCAAAAGGTGCATCCGTTTAGGTGTTTAATAATGAAACTACTTCACAAATTAAGGAAACACATGCGTAATACAATTACTTATAGACATTGGCAGTCCGGTGATGATGGCGCTATACTGAAATTGTTAGTACCAGCTGAACAATGCAAGGAAGACTATTATCGAAAAAAGTTTAACAGTCCATCCCTTGAACCAGAAGGAATTCGATTAGCAATTGTTGGGCAAAGAGTTGTTGGACATGTACTTGGTTCAAGAGCTGCGCTTTTTCTTGAAGGAAGAATCCAAGATTTTGGTTTGGTGACACTTGTATTTGTTGCTACAGACATGCGCCGACAAGGTATTGCAACCCGCTTGATGCGGGACCTAAATGCATACTTTGAAAGAAAAGGTTATAGAGGAAGCATTCTATATGTTGAGACTGCAGAGGCTTATCAACTGTATCAAAAAGTTGGATATCAAAAGGTTACCAGAGAGTTACGAACAGAACTTCCTGCTCGTCCCAATTCCTCTCAACTTAAATGGAAAGCGGTAGTTCATGTCGGGTGTGTAAAGTTTTGGTTATAAGTTCATGCTGCCTGTTTGAGTTCATTCCAATATGTGTCCCACGCCCCATTTTTTATCAAACATCGTGCGGGAAGCACTGGATTGATACCTTTCTTCTGCCACCTCATAGCAGCTTGTTTACACCTTTGTCCGACAACATGTTTGCAGGCACTCTCAATCACGCCACTCCCGATTTGATACCCTTTTTCCCGAAACATTTTATATTGCATGCGTTCAGCGTGCTTTTCGAAATAGCCTGCTTCCCTGTCTAAGATATTCACAACATCTGGATTTTCCATACCTAAACCCCGAATGCGTAAAACGACTTCTGCCGTGTCTCCCTCATAAAAAAAAAAGTCTGTTGCCTCTACCCACTTTTCAATCGTTGTTGTCTGATGTTCCCCAAATGCCTGTTTTGCCACTTCATATAAATGGGATTTCGCATGCATGTAATCCACAATCTCAATGGCATTCGGAAAGTATTCATCCGCTAAGTTCCATATCCACGCCGCACCATCCCCAATAAACACAACATCCTGGGTATCTATATCGTCTCGGTAAATGCCACTTTGCGTTGCTAACGTAAATAACTTTTCCCCAAACTGTGCCGCATTCTCACGCCCCGCAACATAACGAATACTTTCTGTTCTGGCACTCGGTGTCGCCCCCGAACCCAGTTGTGGATAATCTCTATAAACACAACCGACTTTCACTTCTTTCCACCTATCCGGCGAGTTCGTGTAGCACCCATCACACCCCACATACCAACGCTGATTTGCCACAAGTTGTTGCGGTTCTACTTGTTCCGATGCGTGCAGTTCTGATAACCACTCACGCACTTTTTGGTGCAATGTCGTGTGGCTCACTTTTATCCCTTGAAAAGACAACTCTTTCGCTGCGGCTCTATAGTCAAAAGGTGCTGCCAGATAACACATCCGCTCTGCAACACGATACGTATATTTACCTTTCAACTTCTGGCGCATATCCCAAGGTCTATGATAATGACCCGACACACATTTATACACCCAACGCTGCACACGGATCTTGCCACAAAGTGTTGTGATATTCACGCCGCGTTTCTGTATCGGACGACACGCTTGTTCACATTGTGGACATTCAACAGGTTCTGTTGATTGTTGAGAAGCTGCTTCGGATACACACACTTCCAACAACTTTTGACTACTTCTAAGCATGAGGTCTCGCACACAAGGCTCAGCTGCTTCTAATGGGACGCAAGGGGATGACAAAAGTTCGTCTGCCACCTGAGCAATATCTTCTAAAATCTCTTTGACTTCTGGGTTCTCTAATGATATATTAAACATTGGTATCCTCTTCCTTTTTGAATTTATTAGGATAGGATACCCATTTATTATAACTCGCAACAACTCTTTACATCAGAGTTGCTACAAAAACTTTACACACCCCCATTCACCGTTCCAGTTGTATTCAGCACGATTCCATCCACCAACGTAGAGTTTACCATCAAACACATAGATAACTAACCCACGTGTCCTACCACCCTCCTCGAAAATCACCTGTTTTTGACCTTTGTTAACATCATCGCAATTGAATAATGCTGCTACGGTTCGCTTAGGGAATGGGCCACCCGTATTGATTCTGTTGGAATCAGGAATCTTTATACCGTCGCTTGTGCCGTTGAATTTCAGAGCTTTTTTTGCAAGACCGTTAACAGATTCTGGTTTTCCGACAATAACACCATTTAAATTTTGAGGCGAAGTATCATTTGCAGTGCCATCGTCGAAAGTCCAAATTCCCGCGACTGTACCCTCATCGCGTTGTGCTTCTACTGGGGTACAAAATAAAAACGTTAATAACGTGAGTTTGATAAATCAGATTTTTGGACTCGGTGCGGTTAGGAAACCGCACCTACCGGGCTTATGAGAATAAGATTTTATGCAAAATGAAGTTCATATATCTATTATCAAACTCACGTTTAATAGTAATAAGGCACTACAAGAAAGAAGAAAAGGTAATTTGAAAACGTTGCTCTTTGATAATGCTCGAAACATATAGATACCTCCTGTGGAAACGCCATCATCTTGCAATGAAGTTACTGTTTAGTGAAAGATGCGTTTCAATTTTGAGTTGCTTGTATATGATGTCAATTATTATGGCAAAATAGCACAATTTTGTCAATAAAACGTATTATTTTTTTACCCGAAATTAAGGGCAATCCATTTTTAAATCGGTTTTAAAAAGGCAGAAAACGCCATCTATTTTTTTACAAGATAGATTTGGAAGGAATAAAGTTATTCTTCGTCTTGTGGTTTCATAAGGGATTCACATAATTCTCTTGCCTGTATCACTGCTTCCGTTTCCCCCTGCCGAATTTCGATTACCTTCATAATATCTGATGGTATCTGTGTAAACAACTCATCCCAATCCAAGTCGCCACTACCAGGTGGATGGTAAGGTTCAAGCCCTTGTAGGTCGTGCAGAGTTGCACCGATGAGGTGTTCGCTATATGCTTCAAGCCATTCGTGTGACCAACATAATCCGAGTTTTTCTTGCAAAGCTGCATGTCCAACATCGTGCCAATAACGCATTGGACTACCAAAAAATTCATCAAAAAACAGCCCGACTTCGTCAAAATTTGGAATTTGGTAATAGTGTGGACGATTTTCAATAGCGATGTGGAGTCCCATTCGGAGCGCGCGTTCATTGAGTTCATCAAGACTTCGCAGCACAGCATCACGATGTTTTCCCTCTTTGCGTTTTCTCCATTCCGTTGCTTCTGTTATTTTTTTGCTGAACGCTTCAAACTCGCGCTCGCCATACTCGTAGAGGTCAGTCATTAGATATGACCGATCATAAGTGTCCACTTCGCCGAGACGGAGCAAGACTGTTGTAATTTCCATTTCAACGGCAAGATCCATCGTTTGAACGGTTCTTCGAATCGCTTCCTTCCGTTCATCGTTATCAAGACTGGATAGCAGGATTTTGTCGTCTTCTACTTCGGATTGTGAAGTTCCAGGGAGAATCGGGCAGAAGTTCTGGATAGCGTAAGGCGTTATTTGTCCGAGGTCCCGAAGCATCGGTTTGAGTTGCTCGACCTGTTCAGGTGTAAGATGGCGGCTAAGTGCGATAACTTTGAAGCCAAGATCCTTCAACTCATCAAACAGTGCAGCTCCGTCCGGTTGCTTCAAAGCGTTCCACATTGTTGAAATTGCTAACATTATTTTTTTTGAGATTTGCAATGCAGAAATCAGAATATTTTCTGAAAACAGATATTAGGGTTACAATTATCGTTGGAGAGGCTCATGCTTTGTCAACATATTATTGTAGGTCGCGATTCGGAGATCGCTCCTACCTCTGGAACGTTTATGGTAGGAGGGAACTCCGATTCCCGACTACTTTCAAACCCATCAATTATCACTTGACGAAGCACTAAGTTTCTGAGGTTATCTTGATGACTTTTCGACCGTCAACTTTCAATTTGCCTTGAGCATAACTTTTAATAACTTTAGGATATAGTTTATGTTCTTCAATCTGAATCCGTTTGTGAAGACTCTCTTCGTCGTCTGTATCAAAAACTGGGACAACTGTCTGCGCGATGATTGGTCCAGTATCTATGTCTTCGTCAACGAAATGCACAGTAACACCCGCCACCTTAGCACCATAAGCCAAAGTATCAGCGACAGGTGTTGCGCCCGGGAAAGCAGGTAACAGGCTTGGATGCACGTTAATTATCCGATTGCGGTATTTACGGACGAACAGAGGTTGAAACAACTTCATAAAACCTGCAAGCACAATTAGTTCAACCGAGTAATTTTCAATGTGTTTTGAAATTGCCGCATCAAATGCAATGCGGTTTTCAAAGTCTTGGGTTCTGACAATTTGTGTTGGGATACCAGCACGTTTTGCCCGCGTCAGTGCGTAGGCTTTATGACGGTCACTAATTACAACTGCGATTTTAATACCGCTGGTTTCGTCTTCATGTAACTGCTCAATCAGGGTTTGCAGATTGGTTCCGTTTCCTGAAACGAGTACCGCAATTTTCACTGTTTATCTCTTTTGATGTATAGTGGGGTATAGAAATAATTCTACATTTCCTCTGTAGGAGCGATCTCCGAATCGCGACGAAACGCATCAATAGTCGGGAATCGGAGTTCCCTCCCGACAAATGCCATACGTGCATTTGACGTTGATTCACAGTTCAGGAATGTAGCGTTAATTGTAATCTTTACCATAATTGAAAATGTGTGCTTTGTACACAATAATAGATAATGTGCTTTTCTAAGCAATTCTGCTTATGCGTTGTTGTACTATACGTAAGTTAGTTTCCAGGGATAGCATACCAACTACCTTGAGTCCTTGCCGCGAGTAATTTGTGATCTTTGTTTGAAAGACCGAGTACGTTGACATAGATGCCGAACTCGTTACAGAGCGCAATTGCGTCGGACACTGTCTTGCCTTCTATGCTTGTGAAAGGTTCATCGGTGACAAGGATAAGATGTTTTTTAGATGTAGCACGGAACTGCATTTTTCTGACAGTTTTCTCAATAGCATCTAATGCATTTTCGCCTCGGCGAGAAATAATCGCGTTTATATTCTCTTTGTATTCTGATAAATTTTTGGTCAATTGTAGAACTTTGATGGTATTCCGAACGGGTGCATAAAATTCTGTTAATCCGAGTGCATAGTCAACACCAGAGGATTCGTATACATCAATCATCTGAATTACATGATTGGCGACTGCCTCAATGTTGTCACTCATACTACCGCTGGTATCAATGACAAAAACGACATCAATAGGTCCCCCATCACTCGTTGCAATAATTTCGCTCGCGAGGTCCCTCATAACATCGTTAAAGTTAAATTGAATATTAGGTAAAGAAGGTTCGTTCTCAAAGATATCACCTATTTGTGCTGTACCATTGTCACCTATTGTTTCAGCAAAATCAAACGTAGAACGGGTAGGCGTACGTTGAATACCGGACACCCCACTGGAACGTTTTGAACCGAGAGAGCTGCCTACTGTTGGTTCAGTTTTTGATAACCCATTTTCAACTTCACGGAGTTGACGGAGCGCTGTGCTGACGTTCACTTTTACGTCTGGCGCAGTATTTGTCTGCTTCAGTTGTAACTGTTCTGCCATAACGGATGACGTAGGTGTAATATGAGGTTGAAATGTTATTTGCGGGGCAATTGATTCAACTTTCGCAATTGATATCTTTGCTGCTTCAAACACAGTTGTTTTCTGCTGTTGATGTATTGGTGTCTTCACCGGCTTCTTTGATAGCGGTGGTTTCGGTACTGTTTCAATTGTTGCGTCAAGATTGTCTTGAAAAGATAAGAGAGATTGGTTACTTACAGAAAAATAAAACAGCGTGATCATAAAGAATACATGGAGTATCATTGAAATAATCAACGCATTACGCGTTATAGACTTTAGGGTGCGATGGCTTGTATTTTTCATTGTTTATACCTCATCAACGAATCTCTTAAAGCATTACCAGTGCATGTGATTAGTTGTGTGTCCCTCTGGAATCGGCACCCACACGCCTCCAGTTTTAATTGTTACTTCTTCTTGAAAATCATCGAAAGTTCCAATAACACTTACAACAACATGTTTTTCCTCTAAAAACTGGATGGCACCTGATGTGGGTGAGTTTTTGCTTATAGGCTCATCTGTAACGAGAATGAGATGTATTTGCGCATCCGGACGGAGTTTAATACGGCGTAAACCTTCAGTAATAGCATGTAGCAGGTTCTCATTTTCTTGACATGGCAGTTCAACAATTTTGTGGATCTGATCAAGAGATTGCGGTGGATTGAATACATTCACTATGTTAACAGAAGCACGTGTCCGAAACCTAACGACACCTATCTGATAGTCAATGAGTGCGTTATCCCAGTCACGAGCCCAAATATTGAGCTGTTGTAAAAACTGTGGAAGCTTATCTTCCATGCTCTTGCTTCCATCAATAAATAAGACAATATCCACTGGTGTATTCCCAGAATTTTGGAGCAAATTCTTACCGATCCTCTGGGCTTTTTGCCATTGTGTTTTCCTAAGCAACTGCCCTCTTGCCTTTGCTGTTTGCGGTGTATTACGGTGTGCTGCCTGTTGATTCTTTGGATCTTCAGGAATGGCGTGCCATTTGCCATTTGTTTTAGAGGCAAGTAATTGGTGTTGTTTGTTTGGCAGACCAAGGATGTTAACATAAATGCCAAACTCGCGACATAGATTAATTGAGTCTTGGACTGTTAAACCTTCAAGACTGGTGAACGGTTCATCGGTGACAAGAATAAGGTGTTTTTTGGACGTGGCACGGAATTGCATTTCATCCACTGTTTTCGCTATAGCGTCCAATGCTTTTTCATCACCGCGGGGGACAATTGCATATAGATTCCGTTTGTATTCAGATAATTTTTGAGTCAGTTGAAATACATCAATAAAGTTTTCCTTTTCCCGTGTATTTTTCTTTACCCGTGCAGAGAATTCGGTTAGACCAAGTGCGTAATCAATATCTGAAGATTTGTAGACATCAACCATTTCTGTTAGGTGTTCAGCAACCGCTTTAATGTTATCCCCCATACTACCGCTGGCATCAATGACAAAAACGACATCAATTGGACCGCCATTGCTTGTTTCTACGATCTCGCGTGCAAGACTTTTGATGACATTGCCAAATGGAATATAGGGTAAAGACGATTTGTTCTCTTGGAGATCTGCTATAGCTGGAATATCGTCATCGCTGTCTACTGTTTCAGCAATATCAAGCGTGGCACGTGTAGGTGTGCGTTGTACACCCAGCATACCGGAGCGCTTTGAACCGAAAGAACTTCCTATTGTTGGTTCTGCTGCCTCTGTCTTTGATAAGCCATTTTCAACTTGACGCAGTTCGTTGAGCGCGGTGCTGATATTCACTTTCACGTCAGGTGCTGTATTTGTCTGTTTGAGTCGTGGTTGTTCTGAAACAATGGGTGACGTAGGTGCAAGATGGGGTTGAAACACAATATGTGGTTTGATCGCTTCAACTTCTGCAAGTGGTTTTGGTGTTTTATATACGGTTTTTGTGTGTTGTTGCAGTATTGGTGCTTTTTTGGGAATCTTTGCTGGCAGCGGTTTTGGTGCTGTTGAAAGTGTTACAGCGATCTTGTCTTGAAAAGATAAAAGTGGTTGATTGCTTACGGAAAAATAGAAAAGCGTAATGAGAAAAAAGACATGAAGTATCATTGAAATAAGTAATGCATTACGCGTGATAGACTTTAGGGTGCGATGGCTTGTATTTTTCATTGTTGGACCTCATCAACGAATTTTAAGAGAACGTTTAGGTTCTTGCTGTAAAATTACTTCAAGCGAAATAAACCTATCCTGTTGAGCCTCTGATGATTTAGAACTGAATTGGGTGAACGGGTTAAGTCTCTCAATACGAGGCGAATAAAGCGTTACACCTATCATTATAAATACAGCAAATATTAACCCAAACATATAAACAAGGTTATAGGCGCGAATATTACCTCGCATCCGCATTTGCAAGCCTTCAACAAAAGAACCGAAGCGATTGAAGATCGACTGCTGTGCCTTTTGAGTTGCTTTCAACGTAGTGGCGCGGGACATTACAGTTGACAGAAAAGTATCGGAAGCCGTAAACGGTTCTGCAAGGTGAAGAAGTTTATGTGTCTGTTCTATCGCCTTGACTCGGGAACTGCAATCCGGACATTGCTTTAGATGCCACTGAATAAGATGTTGTTTCCACGTGGGCATTTCATTGTCAAAATAGGCTGAAAGCTGTGTCTGAACGTTTTTACATTCGTTTATTTTATATTTTCGCATTGACTCCACCTCCTATTCCAGCCTTAATAAGTAATTTTTTCATGTTTTGACGTGCACGGTGAATTAAAGATTTTACTGCCCCTATTGAACAATTTAGAATATCAGAAATTTCTTCGTAACTAAGTTCTTGATATGTTACCAGTGTTAATGCTAAACGTTGATTTTCAGGGAGCTGCTTTAATGTTTTTTTGATGAGTTGTTGCCGTTCTTTCTTTTCATAGAGGATATCCGGTTGGTACCGGGTATCTATCATAAATTCAGAGTGGTAAACATCCTCGTTTTCTCCAACCATGTCTTCCAGAAAGTACGTATTGCGCCGCGCCCGATTCCTGATTTCGTTTTTTGATAAATTGGTAGCAATCGTATAAAGCCAACTTTTGAAGGACGCTTTCGGTTCATAACGACTCGCGTTCTTGAAAACACGGAGAAACGTCTCCTGCGCGAGATCCTCGGCACGATGATAATCGTTTATTGAATAATAGATATAGTTCACAAGTGCATCCTGATACCTTCTGACAAGCAGCTCAAATGCACTCATATCTCCTTTGCGGCATTCCAGCATCAATTCTTCGTCTGAAACTATCATGATGTTCTCCTATCTATTCAGGTAAGTAACGGTTTTGTTTTATTCCTCTTCGTTGCCTTCTGTTTTTGTTGGGCGGTACTCTTTTGCTGTATTTAATTGGAGACGCATCGCAGTTTTAAAAGCGTTGATAGCTTCTTGCCGTCTGCCTTGGAGAGAGTAAACTGATCCGAGTTCCGAATGTAATTCTGGATGGTTCGGGATAGACAGGATAGCACTTTCGTAAACGTCAATTGCCTCGTCATAACGTCTTAGCATACGATAGGTTGACGCAAGATTGATATACACAGTCGCTTCACTCGGTTTGCACGCGATTGCCATTTTGTAAGCATCAATCGCTTTTTCATAGTTCTCTAACATAAAATAAGCCAAACCGAGATGGAAGTGTGCTTCAGCGGATTCACGATTATGTTGTATTACCTGAAGAAATTCTTCAATTGCTTTTTCATAGTTACGCGCGTTTAATGCATCTGCCCCCTGTTTTAAATGTTTGGCTGCGGTTTGATGCAGATGAATATCTAAACGTCCACGCTGAATAACCCGGTTTTGCAATCTTTCTGATGAAATAACCGACTCATCACGTTTTAACGGGGAGTTAGCGGACTCGTCTTTAGTTAAGACCTGTTTGTCATCAGTTTCATTGTCTTTCATCCGTTAACTCCATTTTTCCGTTTCCTGAAACTCAATTACTGTAACACCTATGTGCCAAAAAAGTGGCAAATTAATAGCGATGTTGATACGGCATCAACGAGCAATACGAAACCCTATTACAAATTCAGCATAGTTCCTGCTGAAAAAATCGAAACTGGTACAGGTACTATAATCGTGGTTGTAATACCACGCTCCGCCGCAGGCAACACGGAAGATTTCTTCATCGTCATAAGGGGTGCTGGTCCATTCCCAGACATTACCTATCATGTCATAACACCCGAACGGGCTAATACCATCTTTGAATGCACCGACTGGTGTTGTGTCTTCAGCACCGAGTTCAGTAGTGTTACAGCGGGGTTTATCTATTTCATACCCCCAAGGAAAAAGTCTATCATCGGTGCCGCGCGATGCGTACTGCCACTCTGCAAATGTTGGTAACCTTCTTCCGACATAATTGGCGTAAGCTTCAGCATCTTCACAACTCACCCAAACGATAGGATGGTCACCCTTTAATCCGTAAATTTCATAGTTTAACTGAGCAGTCTCAGTCCAATCCTTTGGTGGTTCATTTCCAGTTTCTTGTAAAAATCGCAGATATTGCGCATTGGTTACAGGATAGACACCGATTTCAAATTCCTCAATTTCCAGTGGTGCACACTCTTCACCGATAAGCGCTGTTCCTGTAGGAACACACACGGTTGTGTCCAATGTTTGAAGGGCAGCCTCGCGAACCTTCTTTTCAGCATGAGCAAGCGAATGTCCGAGAGGTGAAATCACCTCTCCAACGGGAGGCGTTGTGAGTTGTGGAACTTGTTCCCATCCTAAGTCGGTGCTTAAAAGTAGTTTGGTCGCATCGCAGAGTAAATCGTTATAGTGCCATGTCCAATAATCTTGGAGCAGTTGTTGAAATGCCTCTGGGGTATCGCTTTCGATTAGCGCAATTCGAGATGCTTTCGGCTTTTTGACATCTAATAGCATATTCTTTTAACGTGAGTTTGATAAATCCCGTAGGTTGGGTTGAACCGCAGGTGAAACCCAACATTTAGAGTCTATAAAAGCGTTTCAAGTTGGGTTTCGTTCCTCAACCCAACCTACATCTACATTTGGATTTAATTATCAAACTCACGTTATTCTTTTAGGTACAGCATGACTTCAGATTATTTCTAAGGGCTGGACAATCTCAAATTCGTTATACTATTTCTACGTCGGTTGGATTTATTATATCATAGGAGAGATATATCAGGCAAGGTTGTTTTCAGTTTGTCAGTTTGGGAAGTGTAAATATATTGTCCTGTTGAATATGCTTCTGCCCTGATTTGAGATTAACCTTAAATTCCACTTCGTGAGTTTCGTCCAAATAATCGGCAAGGCTATGTGTATCCCAAAATTCACCGATTTCCTCTGGTGTAGCATCAGGCGGGGGCATTGGGTCTTGCTTTTTAGCTGCGTTTTCCATATTCTCTTGCTTTCAAGAATCTTTGTAATGGTTGAAGCGTTACGTGAAATCTTATCAGTTTGTAGTATGAATCTTTAGGGAATTAGCTGAACCTTAATCGAATCCGCGCCTTTCTGAACCATCTCAAAGGCAGTTAGGTAGTCTTCCAGCGGTAGTTGATGCGTAACCATAAGACTTACGTCTATAGCACCGCTGTGGATATAGTCAATAGCGAGCGGATACGCATAAGGACCTAAATGAGACCCGTGGATATTGAGCTCCTTCGTGTCGCCTATGATAGTCCAATCAACGGTAACCGGTTCCCGCATGACGCTGAATTCGACGAAAGTGCCTGCTTTTCTAATCATGTGAAGTCCTTGTTCAACTGCCTTTGGGTGTCCTGTTGCTTCAATGTAGACATCGCATCCGTAGCTATCAGTCAAATCCAAGACTTGTTGAACAGCATCCGTTTCTGATGGATTGATGGTGATATCTGCTCCCAATTTTTGGGCAACTTCTAACCGATTTGAAATGAGGTCAATCGCGATAAGCACACCAGGATTTTTCAACTTCGCCGCGCCTATCATGCCGAGACCGAGCGTGCCAGCACCTGCAACGACGACAACGTCACCGAATTCAATGTTTCCGCGCTGAACGGCGTGAATGGAACATGCAAGCGGTTCAATCATCGCTGCGTTTGCGGTAGGTATATCGGATGGCACTTTGTAGACAAGTGAGCGCGCAAGGAACTTCATATAGTCTGCCATGCCACCATTGACAATAGGTTGAAAACCGTAGATGTTGTGGACTTGGCAGAGCCAATACTTTCCGGTTCGGCAGTAACGACATTCCCAACACGGGACGATCTGTTCTGCGATTGCTATGTCTCCAAGTTGCAATCCGTACTTTTTACCTGCACCTTCACCGAGTTGAACGACTTCTCCAATGAATTCATGACCAGCGATGACGGGTGCTTCAACATAAGGTTTTCGGTTTTCATCACCCCAGAAAAGTGGTGCGCCTGTGTAACATTTAATGTCGCTCGCGCAAACACCGCAGGCATTTACCTTAATCACAACTTCACCAGTACCAGCATGAGGCATCGGGACTTCTTCAAGTCGGTAATCTTTTGGTCCACGGCACATAATAGCGCGCATCGTTTTCGACATCTAATTTTCCTTTGACGCATGTAAGATGTGGTAGGCAGCGATTCCGAGCGAGACATGAACATTCATTGATGCACCTTTCCCATACATCGGTAGGAAAATAATCGTATCACATACAGCAAGCGTCCGTTTTGTAACTCCATGATCTTCATGTCCAACGACAAGGCAGATTTTGTCCGGATATTCAGTTTCATAATAGGGGACAGACTCAGCAGTGAGTTCTAACGCATAACTGGTATATCCTTCCTCTTTGAGCGACAGTATTGCGTCCGATGCGTTTTCTATATAACGCCATTTCACACGTCTCTGTTTACCTCTTGCGACTTTTCGGAGCAGTGGGTGAGGCGGTTGTGCACTGATACCAGTCAAAATAAGTTCTTGAACACGGCACGCATCCGCTATCCGAAAAGCGGAACCGACGTTAACTGGGTCTTGCACATCTTGCAGAATAAAGATCAGTTCTTTTTCATGGGGATTCACCTGTTTCAGAAAGTCTTTGAGCGGTTTGCCGCGTAGCTGCTTCATATCTAATGACGGGTTTAGGAACTACCAACGAGATAACGTTATGCCGCTTTGCGTTGAACAAGGCGTTTGCGTGCGCTTGCCCGTGCCAATCCAACATCAAGTGTGATATGCCGATCTTCAGTCATGCCGAGGTTAATCGCGTGCGCTGTTTCAAGGTTGAAACCCCATTCAATCCATTCAGGCCTGTCCGCCTCTGGAATATCTCCCGCCACGACAACTTTCATAATACTAATACCTTTGCCGAGGTCATAAGCACGTTGGATATATTCCAGATGTTTTTCAAAGGGGCCTCCCTCTAACATTCTGCCTTCCTTATTCGCTGTTGTGAGGATAACATCAATCTCAGGATGGTCAATCACTGCATCCATGACGGGACCAGTGTAGATATGGGTGGAGCAACCGATGACTCGGACTTTGCCCGCGGCTTTTGCCTCACGGAACGCATCAAATGCACCTTCACGTTCCCGCGTCGCTAAATCTTCAGGTGAAGATATTGCGTGCAATAACATCACATCTATATACTCTGTTTGCAGTTCTCGTAATGCCTTTTCAATACTCACAGATGCGCTTTCGTGGTCTTTGTTGGCAGTTTTTGTTTGGATGACGATTTCATCTCGATTAATCTGACGAATTGCTTCGCCAAGGTGTGGTTGTGTTCCGTATCCTTCTGCAGTATCCCAGAAGGTAACACCTTCGTCGAGTGCCTTCAACATCAGTTTAGCACCCGATTCGTGCGTTTTACATGTGTCCCCAAGTCGTCCTGCTCCGAAGCAGAGACGTGAGATTTCTAAACCTGTTTTTCCATAAGTAAGATATTCCATTTCTGCCTCCATATTTTGCATGTTGCCCATGTGCTCAGTCTGGATTCGTTCAAGGTTAACATACATTAACCGAATTTGACTAAAAATGCAACCTTTTTCTTGCGACAAATCAATTATTAGGGTATCATCTCAGAAATGTAGAAAGTGTGATACCCATAGGTATCAATTTAAGAAAAAGGTTACGCTCTAAATATATCCAGAGCGGTGCGGTTAGGAAACCGCACCTACCGTGCTTAGGACTGCTAACTAATACCTATGATGCCAAAACATGCTACCCTATTGCCTAACGACTAAATCAAAATATGAAACTTAGTGGACACACCATTTTTGATAATAATCCCGTTGAAATTACGCTTGCTAACAATAGCGTTCAATCAATAAGCGAGATTAGTTCTGCTGATAGTAACACATGGGTTGCTCCTGCTCTTCTGGACATACAAGTAAACGGTTTTGCCGGGTTCGATCTCAATGTTGTCACGGTTACAGCGGCGGATGTGTGTGCGATGGTTCGCGCGCTCTGGCGGGTCGGGACAGGTTTTTTATACCCAACAGTGGTGACAGCGTCCTTTGAGAGTATCAGTAATTTTCTTCATGCTGTTATAGAAGCCTGTGATAAAGATTCGATGGTTGCACATTCAATACTTGGTATACATCTTGAGGGACCCTATATCTCAGCGGAAGATGGTCCACGTGGTGCACATCCGTTAGAACACGTCAGAGATCCGGATTGGAACGAATTTCAACAATGGCAGGACATAGCGGAAGGTATGATCCGCATCGTAACACTCGCTCCTGAGAAAGATAGTGCTATTCCATTTATTGAAAAGTTAGTTGCAGATGGTGTAGTCGTGGCGATAGGACATACGGATGCGTCTGCAGAAGATATTCGTGCGGCGGTTAACGCTGGTGCGAAACTTTCAACACATCTCGGCAACGGCGCGCATGCGGTTATCCTGCGCCATCCGAACTATATTTGGGAACAACTCGGTGCCGATGAACTTAACGCGAGCCTTATTGTAGATGGACATCACCTTCCACCTGCTGTTGTGAAGTCAATGATGCGAGCGAAAACGCTTGAGCGGTGTATCCTCATCAGCGATGCTACGGCGTTAGCAGGGATGCCACCTGGGGCTTATCAGTTCGCAGGACAACCGGTAGAATTGACTGCGGATCGGTGTGTGCGTTTAGCTGGCACGGAATATCTTGCTGGTTCAGCAATTGAGTTGGCACGAGGCATTGAAAACAGCGTTCGGTTTACCGGAATTTCACTGGCAGAGGCAGTTTCACTGGCAACTTTACGACCGGCGCGGTTACTTGGTGTAGAGGAAGAAATTGGTTTTATCGGTAAAGATGCTTCACCAGATCTAATTCTATTTGAGTGGAATTCGACAACTTGCAAAATGGATTTGATGACAACAATTCTGATGGGACAGGTCGTTTATCAGAGAGATTAGTCGATGGTCATTACAGTAAATCCACGATTATTTTCCGCTGCGATAGGCGCGGTTTCAAACCGCGCCTATCGCAGCGGAAATTTACATATTTTGGATTTCAAGTGTGGAAGAAGTTCAAACCTCTTTGTGGCAGATCATCGCAGTTATCCAACAAAAACGCTTGAGTATCGGGAATAGTCGTAATAGATTTCTATCAATCAATTTGAGAAACTGGAGTGACCACCGATAGAGTATAGGAATTGGGATTATCCGTTTCCAGAACAGAGCGCCTAAAGAGAGGAGATGGAATTCTCGGTGTTCCATCTCTTCAAATTCTTTTCCGATTACCTCAATATTGCGTAGTGAAAAATAATGCAACTCGCGGGAGTATTTGAGAAACAGTTTACGATAGAGCCACACCATCGGATGATTCTGCATATTTTCCATGAAAATTGCTTTTCCACCCGGTTTGAGAACACGGTAGCACTCTTTCGCAGTTTGTGCGTGTTCGGTAAATACCAACACAGATTTAGAGATGATAAAGTCAAAGGTATTGTCTGGAAAAGCGAGTTGCGTAGCATCCATGAGGGAAAAGTCAACTGTATCAGCAACGTTATGTTGATTTGCTCTTTCTTGTGCTTCATCAAGCCGAAAGTGCAACAAGTCAATACCAACAACGGAAGCACCTTGTTTAGCAAGCAGCGTTGCAGTGCCGCCTGTGCCTGTGCCTAACTCAAGTATCTTTTTCCCTTCCAATGCTCCCATTTTGGGAAGGACGTACTCAAAGACGGGTAGATAGAAATCTTCCCACCAGAGCAAGAGGTCTGTCTCAACAGCGCAGACACTACCTTCCGGTTGCGATGCATCGGGTTCACGCAAACCTAAATTTTCCCATCTTTCGTAGATTTTCAATACATTTTTCAGCACATTCAAGCGGTGGATACGCATAACTTTCCTGCTCTACGATGTACCACTCGGTGCCACCGACGGTTTCAAAGGCTTGGAATACATCGTCCCACGGTATATCACCTTCTCCGATGAGTGCCTTGTCATTCGTGGCGGAGTATTCTTTGACGTGTACCAATTTCGATCTGCCGGGATAGCGTTTAATAAACGTTACATTGTCGGCACCAGCACGAAGCACATGCCCCGTGTCAATTTGTAGCACGACATCGTCGCGAGTGTTACTGCCGAACGTATCCCACGGCACTTCACCGTCTAAAGGTTTAAATTCACCGGTGTGGTTGTGGTAGCCGGTGAACATGCCTTGGTCAGCGATTTTTTCTGCAATCTCATTGAAGAGTTTTGCTGTGTTCAACCACGCCTCCCGCGAATTACTATACTCTGCTCCCAAGCCCGGAACAATCAGATAGGGATTGCCAAGAATTTTATTGAACTCAACTGTCTTGGTGAGTTCGTCGCCAAGAAGTGTGTTCAATCCTGTGTGTGTTCCAACAACTTTTAATTCAAGGTCATCACACATTCCACGCAATTCTTCTGCTGATCGGTCATAGTATCCAGCAAATTCAACGCCTTCATATCCCATCTGTGCGATTGCCTGAAGTGCAAGGGATAGGTCTTTTGCACAATCTTCTCTAACGGAATACAACTGTAATGCTATCGGAATTCTTTCGCTCAATTAGGTTCTCCTTGTTTGAAATTAGGTTGTGATAGAATACACAAGTTTTGAATACTCGCTAAGGCACTGCAACATATTCAGTTTTGAGGAACTTTACGTCATCGGTAGGTTGACAACTTGACCACTATCAGCAGAAACAAGACCAGCCTCTAAGATTTCTTGTGCATCTCGGCTTACATAAGGGCAGCACAAACCATCTATCGGTTCACCTGTTTCCAAGCAATGAATTAAGTATTCTGGCGCGTTCCGCATACCTTCTGGAAGTGGGTCAGGCTCTATGGTTTGAGCATCACCGCCTGCGGGATTCAGGTTTACTTGGTTGCCGGTTACTGTCAATGCGCCTTCCGTGCCGTAGACCACAGGATTTGGTGTGACATAGCCTGTTTTTTGTGTCCATGATGCTTCTGTGATACCAAATGCGTTGCCGTATTTCATCAGGATAACAGCGTTATCGTCAGGGAGCGGATAGTCTTTGACAAACGTGCCACGGAAGGCTGTTACCTGCTCAGGTAATCCGAGTAAATAAGCACACATATCGGCACAATAACAGCAGTAATCCATCAAAGCCCCAGCGCCGTTTTTCTCTTCATCGTATAGCCACTCGTAGAAATAACGAGAACACCCGATTTCCTTTGGACCATTATGTGCGGAACGCCATTTGAAATAAAACACATCACCGATTGCACCATCTTTGATAAGCTGCATTACGGTATTCAGCGCAGGACTCCACGCAGTAGGCCAATTAATCATCAGGGAGATGCCAGCGTTTTGCGCAGCGTTAAGCATCTCATCCGCTTGTGACAGGCGTGCTGACATCGGTTTTTCTGAAACGACGTGAACACCTTTCGCTGCCGCTGCTTCAACTATTTCTGGTCCAGCGTTATTTTCTGCACATGCTTGGATGATGTCTAATTCCTCTTTTTCAAGCAATTCTTGCCAAGAATCATAGACGGTTTCAACACCCGTTTCGGATTTGAATTGGTCGCGTAATTCCGCGTTGACATCGCCTGCAGCAACGATCTCAACGTTTGGGTGTTCTTTCCAACGATTAAGTTCACCCCAGACATGGTCATGTACTAACGAAGCAAAGCCAACGCGATAGGTTTTGGACATAAGTTGCATCTCCTGTGTTTGATGTATTTGTTCTGCTTATTCCTCAGCGCGGACAGCAATTTTGATCGCCGTTTCACCATTGATACGGTAGCCGCCATCAAGTGCCTTAAATCCATCTTCAACCTGTGAAAGTGGTAACTGATGACTCACCATATCAGCAAAAGGCAATTCACTTTTTTCAAGAAGTGGTAGTCCTCGGACAAAGTGCTCGTATTGACTGCCCCAAATAGCCTCTACGCGAAGATTTTTACGCATGAGCAACTGGTTGATATTGAAATCAATTGAACCCATATCCACAAAGTGACCGACTTCTACAAAGGTGCCGCTACGCCTTGTATAACCTAATCCTTCCGGTGTTGCAGGAAGGAAGCCAGCACATTCAAAGACTACGTCAGCACCTGCATTACGAGGCGTTTCAGCTTTTACAAGTTCTGTCCGTTCCTCCGCAGAGGTGACATCCTCAATATCAATTGTGACATCTGCTCCGAACCGTTTTGCCAATTCCAACCGTCCGGCAGGACCACCGACCATAATTATCTTTCCAGCACCACTCAATTTTGCACAGGCAAGTGTTACCAAACCGATTGCTCCAGAACCTTGGACAACGACGGTATCGCCGAATTTTATCTCACCGCGCATGACAGCATGAACACCTACAGTAAAAGGCTCTACAAGGACAGCAACCTCTGGTGAAGCATCTGTTTTCATAAAACACGTATTAGGGTAGGTGAGATACATGTAATCTGCAAACCCACCACGGAAATGCGGTGCTTCATCCGGATTCCATTGAAAGCCATACCCACCGTAGTCGGTACCGGGTGCGAATATAACCCTGTCTCCCTCTTTAATCGGTTTGCCAACATAGTCTGTTTTCACGTCTTCACCGATTGCCTCAACGATACCGACATTTTCATGCCCCAAGAGAATCTCTGTTTTGAAGCCGTTTTGCCAGTTATGGAGGTCGGTACCGCAAATACCTGCCAACTCTTGACGAAGCAGCAGCGTATTGGGCTCGGGGTCGGGTACTGGGTATTCGCGTATCTCAAAATCTTTGCCGTATGCGACTACGGCTCTACCGGTCCGAGGCATAGTTATCTCCTATCTTCTTTATGAAACCATCCAGTTTCAAGTTCCTCCGGGTGTGTAAATAGTTTTTGGCATTAACATATCTCTTTGTCAAGATTCGGAGATCGCTCCTACGGTTTTGTACCCGTGTTTTGCCAAAATATTTACATACCCAGTTCTTCTACATTTAGAAAAGGTCGCGATTCGGAGATCGCTCCTACAGAAAGAGGCCATAAGTAGGTAGAACCACCAGAGAATTGAATAGTTCTGCCTTTTTTAGACATATTTTCGCTTTTTTCGCGAGGTAATGATGTAAATCACTACAATTCCGACAATTGTAATCCATGGCCAATGTGCTTTGAAAATATTAAAGAATATGTTAAAGGCTATCATGGTAAGAACTTCAATACCGATTATTGCTAAAGCTTTGCCCCACGGAAAATCAGCATTATGGCGTTTGCGTAACCGATCCGAGAAAACCCATGAGACACCTATAGTGCCAACAATAGCCACAAAAAACAGTAAGTTAACCAGTCCTTGGATGCCGCTCAAAATGGAATACATGAAGATTTCACTCCTTTTAAGTTTTATTTACCATATAGAGACGTTCTACCTCAAAAAAGATAGCACGATTTGTCAACACCAATAGAATTGTCTGTTTATATTCTGCTATTCGTTGAGTATCCGATTAGGATGGCTATAAACCGACATACGCTGTCCCCGCATGAAACCGATTAATGTGAGATTTCCTTCATCTGCTAAGTCAACCGCGAGTGTGGATGCAGCCGAAACTGCGACAACGATAGGGATTCGCGCAAACAGTGCTTTCTGTACGATTTCAAAACTTGCGCGTCCGCTTACCATCAATATGTATTTGTCAAGCGGCAGCATCTCTGCTAACAAAGCTTGACCAATCACTTTATCAACGGCATTATGTCTACCGATGTCTTCTCTAACAATGAGGAGTTCGCCTGCTTCACTGAAAAGTCCTGCTGCATGCAGTCCACCTGTCTTTTCAAAGACTGATTGTGCGGCTCGCAGTTGATCATTGAGTTTGTAAAACACCGTTTGATTCAAGTGAAACGCCAAGTCCAGAGGTTTGACCTGATGCTTAACAGATTCAATTGTCATTTTACCGCAGAGTCCACAGCTTGCATTTGCATGAAAATTCCGTTGCCATCCTTGTTGCTCCTCAAGATTCAATCCCTGAGCCAAGCGAACATTGACGATATTTTGTATCTCGGACAGGGCATGATCATTAGTTTTTGCTGTGGCGTTATCATCGTCGCAGTATGCTATAACTTCAATGTCATCTACGGATTTTATGAGACTTTCGGTATAAAGGAACCCCGCTGCAAGTTCAAAGTCGTGCCCAGGTGTTCGCATGACAACGATTAGGCTCTGTTCTCCAACACGAATTTCAAGCGGTTCTTCAACAACTAATTCGTCGTCAACACGTGTTGGTTTTGATCGATTCCAGCGGATGACTTGTTTTGTGCATGTTTGATGCATGGTGCAATCACTGTTCTTAGACCTGTTCAAAAACTATTGGACTGTCCATTCAATTTTTGTGGGTAAAGGTCGCGATTCGGAGATCGCTCCTACCAATACGGTCATCTCTTTGTGAATCAACGCCAAATGCGCCAAATCAACGGTATGAATGCCATTTAGGCATTCCCCGTATGGCATTTGGCGGGAGGGAACTCCGATTCCCGATTGTTATTATCCTATGATTTAAGACTGGACACTCCACTATTCCGTTGTTTGGCGGAATTTTTGCGCGTCTATCGTAAGCATGCCTTTCGTAGTGCCTATCCAAACACGATTTTTGTCGGCTGCAATGCACTGAATTGATAAATCATCCAATACTATTTTTGGGTATCCGATATCGCCTTCCCACTCTTCACCTTGAATTTGTGTGTAATTAATAGCAACGTAATTGCTCATCGCAAGCCAAAGAACAAGGGGGGTAGATTCAATTTCTCCATCTTCCGATGGAAGTTGAGGTCTGGCTTTATCAACAACTCCAGTGATGAGGATTTCACCAATCACCGTCGTTTCTTTTGTTCCAGAGCCTGAATACAGTGTGGTTGATTCTGCCTCTGTTCCGTCCCAGTTTGCTTCAATAAAGCCGTTTGTCTTCTCTTCTTCATTGTACCAGGAAAAGAATATCTTATTGCCAACAACATCAAATCTCACAATCTGTGTTTCCGCCTCCAATCCTATGAAATTCTGACGGTTCCATTGTCCTGATTCCCGGTCGAAAATAGTGATGTCGTCGCCTGATGTGCCTACCCATACAGTATCAGGGGTTAAGGCTATAGAGTGAATGTCGTTTGAGATATAATCGTTCTCTTGATTATAGCGGTTTTGTAATCCGGTTTTAAGATTCTGTTGCACAACGCCAGCATCTGTTGCAAACCAAATTTCGTTTTTATCCATCTTGATGTCCCGAATCCACATGCTGGGTAAACCGTCGGCAATTGTGTAATTAGTTACCTCGTGTCTTTCTTTGTTAAAATGTATTATGCCCTGATTTCGGGTGCCGACCCATAGTTCGGATTCGTTTACTGCAATTGCGCGGACATCTGGAACTATCGGCACACCTTCGTTAATCAGCCATGCGTTAGCTTCAATCGCATTCCATCCGCCATTGCCTCTGGTTTTAATTTGGGCTATTCCTTTCGGTGTGCCTATCCATAGAGATGTACCATCAACGGCGATAGCCTGAATACTGGTATCAGGTAAATCTTTTGTGAAAATGTTCCAAGCGCTCGCTTGTAACACATCGTTTGCTTGTTTAGTGATGGCAGGGTCTTCGGTATTTTGCAGGACAAGGTTCGCTGTGTTAACAGCATTTGCTTTATTACCCATTTGGAGGTAGATAATTGCTTGTTTCAAGTAAGCATCATCCACCCAAACACTATTTGGATAAATCCTAACGAATTTTATCAAAGTATTTAGGGCTTTCTCAAGTTCACCTGTTTCAGCTTGTAGTCCTCCTATTAGATAGGCAGCTTTTTCATGTTCGGGGGCATTATGATATTGAGAAATTGTTTTTTGCAACAATTCAAGACCTGCTTCCGTGTCATTTAAATTCTCTACGAGCAAGAATCCTGTTTGGTAGCTAAGAGTTGGTACCGATTCATGTTCGGGATAATGCTCAAGTATCAACTGGAAAGCATCAACTGCTTGTGCATACTTTTCCATAGCAACCGCATTATTATCAGTCGTAGTAATCTCATCAGTATCAATCGTAGCAATTACATTATTACCAATTTCTTGTAGTTGTGGCACAAGGTCAAAATTCTGTGCATCTATCAGGGCGACAGAACGAAACCGTTCCAATGCTTTTGCAAAGTCACCGTCTGTTTTATAAAGTAATCCGAGTTGATAATGTGCATCCGCAAACTTCGGAAATTCTTCCAAAGCCTTTTCAAATTGTCGTTTTGCTAATTCAGGTAGATTTAAGTCTAACAGGTCACGTCCGTTGCGAAAATGCTTTGCTGCGGTTCGGTCTGGGACGTTTTCAATGTTTGAAATAAAACTAAGCGTATGTCCTTCTAATGGAAACTTTAAGACCTGTCCGTTATATTCAATTTCAAAGTGTGTATCGGTAGCCCCGCGCCAAATACCGGTGAGTCTATCGCCATTTTCCATATCTACGATAACATACTGCTGGCTGTAAGCAACGCCTGTGAATAGCAGGAATATTAGCACAAGACCTGTTAATGAAATGAGAGGATGAGTGTTCTGCATGGTTACTTTCCGTCTGTATTCTTGATAAATATATTGATATAATATCAGAAACAGCATCAAATGTCAAGTCGGTTTCAGATAGTGGGTGTGTAAATATTTTGTCACTTGTATGTTCACAGATTACGCGAATTCTGTAAGAGCGACCTCGAATCAACGCCAAATGCGCTTTTTCGCATTTGTCGGGTCGCGACCTGGAGGTCGCTCCTACAGAAGAAATCCAAGTTAATGTCTTATACGCTTGCGGCAATCGAGAAATCGGGGTTAAAAACCCCTCCTACAAGAAAAAGCAACGGTTAATGACAAAAACTTTACACACCCTATATTTCTTAAAACGGTTGCAACTTTTTCACCATTTTGCTAAACTAACGAACGCGGTATAGAACGTGTTCGGAACTCAATCTACCCGCTGTAATAGGTTAAGACATTATGTCAAATTTAATCCCGAGAATTAATTTTCTGTTATTCTCGGGTTTTATGGAGGTAATTAATGATTGCTAAATCTCAGTTGATACTTGGTTTAATCCTCAGTTTTGTGCTAATGGCTGTTGTAACAGTGTTTGCCGTAGAAGTGACCAAGGTATCCGAATACGGAAATGGCAAACAAGTTTGGTTTCAAGCGGAACACTTTGACGAACGCGATTCAGAAGATGTTTACAAATTGGGTAAGGCAGAAGGCGCAAAAGATCCCACTGATGGCGCCTATGGCGATATTGTAACGAATGTAGGTGGGGATGGATGGCTCCGTTACAATTTTGACATCAGTCTCGCTGGTGGAGAAGCGGGTGATTGGCGGTTTATCGGACGTGTCATTAATCCGAACAATCAATCAGATTGGTTATGGGTTCTGGGTGATGATGGCGACGAAATACCCAAGGAAAAACCTGGACACTTTCAGAAAAATGTGGAAATTATTTTTGAAGAAAATACGCCTGAGTGGGCATGGGTACGAACCGGCATTTTTGGTGCAGATGGCGGTACCGTCAATAAATTGCGGGACGGTGAAAACGTCATGATTATATATACACGTCAGAGTGCGATCCTTGTTGAATATGACGTTTTTTGTTGGTCAAGCGATTTAGAGTACGAAGCGACAGATGAGGACTATGAAAACGCGACCGTCAAAACTTTGCCTGTTGATCCAAAAGGACTGCTGACCACAACTTGGGGAAATCTCAAGAATCGGTAGGGGTTGACGGTTCTAACTCAGTTGAGGTAGTTGACTCTAACTCTGCCTGACATTCAGAACAGTAACCAATTATTTCATTCCGGAAGCGCACTGGTTTAAACTGGTGCGCTTCACACACAGATCTTTGCAAAGCATCAATTTGCGGTTCTTTAAATTCGACAATCTGACTGCACCGCAGACAGATGAGATGGGCATGCTCTTTGAGCGAATGGATGCTTTCATATCGCGTATTTTTGTGTGCGTCAATAAATTCTGTGAGCAACCCACTTCTTACAAGCAGTGGCAGCGTGCGATAGATAGTCGGACGCGATACATTATAGCCGTTTTGACGCATCTGGACCAGGAGGTCTTCGATTTGGAAATGTCCTGGGTAGGCAAAGACTTGGTCCAAGACATCCATCCGTGTTTGAGTCAGACGGAGTCCGGAACTTTTAAGAAAATCTTCAAACTTTTGTGTTATCTCGTCAGCAGTGGTAGGTTCTTCAACGGAATTCATTTTTTAACCTGTTTTCGGTTTTGGTTGCCAGATTATTTAAGTTTCAAAGCATAAGGTTTGTTCTGATTCCACAAGCTTGTTTTTTACAGCAAGTTTGTAAAAACGTTCAAGACCTGCTATTTCCGATTCTGCCAAGTCATAGTGGATGTGATGTTGTAAGTAGTTTTTACAGAGGTTTTCGGGCAAATCAAGTTTTGGCGCTTCAATCCATGCAATTTCTGGTATTTGTGTAATACCTCGATTCTTCGCTTCTAAAAGTAGGTTCGGTGCATTGCCAAGTTCCACTTCCGCTCTTGCCACCCAACAAGCATAGACAAAAGGTAATCCTGTTAATTCTTGCCATTCTGTGCCGAGATCAATACTATATTCTGTGGTACCAAGGTTTTTGAGCGCTGCGTCTCCAATGAGCAAGACTGCTTCAGTCTCTGCCGTGGCAGGAGCAATTGACGGATCACAAGGGACGAACGTTGGAGAAAGTTGATATTTTTCCGCGAGTAAGATTTTCAGCAGCGCGACAGATGACCGAGAACTTGTATCTAACGCAATTTGTTGGATGTCCTGAATTGGCACACGACTGAACAATTGAATGCTAAGGACACTACCGCGTGACGCTATTGATATGTTAGGAAGAATCCGGTAACCTTCACCTCGATTATTTGCCCGAAAGTATTCAACGATTGGGATCAAACCAATATCTAATTCGTTTTTACTTAAAAGAGTCGCAAGAAGACTTGGTACTTGAACGCTGAGGTCAATCTCCTCTGTCTGTAGTTCTCCATTCAAAAGCGGGTAAATGAGCGGTTTAGTATTCAAGAATGACACTGCCCCGACTTTTAGGACGCCGCTTGCAAGTCCATATTGAGACGTGCGGCTTTTCTGTGCCACCTATTCCCCTCTCGGATGATTTCATTGTAAAGTGTATCGCGTTCTATCGGTACATAACCTGCTTCTTCAATGAGGCGCGTGAGTGCATCTACAGAGACAGCCTCTGGCGTATCTGCCCCCGCCATGTGCGTAATCTTTTCCTCTGTCACCGTGCCATCAATATCATCCGCCCCGAAACGTAGTGCTACTTGTGCTGTTTTCAACCCTGTCATAATCCAGTAAACTTTAATATGTGGGACGTTATCCAACATCAGACGTGATACTGAGATGTTCCGCAAATCGGTTAAGCCTGTTGTTGAAGGCAGATAAGCCATACGCGTGTTGGCAGGATGGAATGCAAGCGGAATGAAGGTCGCAAAACCGCCGGATTTATCTTGTTGTTCCCGCAATCTAATGAGATGGTCAACCCTATCTTCATTTGTTTCAAGGTGTCCATAAAGCATCGTTGCATTTGTGGGTATCCCAAGTCGATGGGCAATGTCGTGAATTTCAAGCCATCCTTCAGCACTCAATTTACCGGGGCAGATTTTTTCACGCGTTTCCTCCGCAAAGATTTCTGCACCGCCACCGGGAAGCGAATCTAATCCCGCCTCACGGAGTTGCTTCAAAACATCTTCTATAGACATTTTAAAGATACGTGAAAAATGATGGATTTCAACAGCTGTGAAGAATTTTAGGTGAACAGCGGGCATCCGTTCTTTTAGTCCACGGATAATCTGTAGATAGTAGTCAAATGGAAGTTTCGGGTGTAAGCCGCCGACGCTATGAATTTCAGTGCATCCGTGCTCTATAGCATACATCGCTTTATCTAAAAACTCGTCAACACTCATCTCCCATGCGCCTTCTGTTTGCATGTTTTTTCGGGCAAAGGCACAAAAATGGCACCGCGCATGCAGTATACACACGTTTGAATAGTCTATATGTTGGTTGATGTTATAGTATGCGACATTTCCGTTTATGCGTTCACGGTTATGGTTCGCGATAAATCCGACCCCTGTAATATCAGGGCTTTCATAAAGGGTGACCCCTTCTTCAAAGGTGAGGCGTTCTTCTGCTTTGACTTTTTCGTAGATTGTTGGCAACTTCGGATCAGTAAAAAGGTTATAGTTTTCCATTGTCTTCCTGTGGCTTCTCCGGCATTTGCAAAAACTGCTTGACAGTAATCTCTCAATAAAGGTATTATAGCATAATTGCTTTAGATATGCAAGAGAATCTTTTTGGAAAAGGACGTAATTAAATCATGTCAAAACTTGGACTTATTCATTACAACTATGCAGGTAAATCGCTTGATGACTTTCTAAAATTCACAAGCGAAACAGGGTACGGATACGTTGAACTCTCAATAGGTGATGTCTGGAAATCGGATACTGCTGACCCTGAAAAGGATGCTGAGGCAGTGCGCAAACAAGTTGAGTCTTACGGTTTGCAGGTCTCAGCTCTCGGTGCAGGAAACGATTTTGTTGTGTTAGAGGAAGAAGCGATCCAAGCACAAGTGGAACGGATGGAACGCATCGCTGCACTCGCAAAACGTGTTGGCACTTCAGTTCTTCGGACAGAAGGCGGCTCTATGAAGGATTCTGTGCCAGAAAGCCGATGGGTCGAGGCGATGGCAGGGTGTTTAAAACGATGCCTTGAATTTGCTGAAAAGGATGATATCTATTTAGCGGTAGATAACCACGGCTTGGTTACCAACGATGGTGATTTGCAGGTGGAACTGTTTGAACGTGTGGGGTCTAAACATGTCGGTGCGAATATGGACACGATGAATTATCGTTGGGCGGGTCATGATTTAGAGACAGTCGGCAGATATTATGAAATTATTGCGCCTTGGACATTACACACACATCTGAAAGATGGAACGGGTTCACGCGGGAATTATCGTGGGGAAGCACTCGGTGAAGGCGAAATTGACCTTGCGAAGGCGATCAGTTGTCTGCGGGATGCAGGCTATGATGGAGTTTGGTGTTGTGAATATGAGGGCAGAGAGAACGATGGCACCGGACAACGGAAAAGTTTCGCGTGGATGCAGGCAAATCTGTAGGATAGAAACAAATCGCCGAACACCTCAATTGGAAGGTTCATCGCGCCGAGATCACTCATCTCGGCGTTGGTGGATACCTACCCTACACCTTATAGTGGATTTCAGAATTACTTTTACACTTTGTAGGTGTAGGAGGGAACTCCGATTCCCGACTATCAAGGCGTGCAGTCGCGATTCGGAGATCGCTCCTACAGAAGAAGTATAAACTTATTTGTATATTTCACTATAATAAAGATAGAGAAGTACAGTGAACTTTAGAATTAACAGGACATTTTGATTCACAGAAAATGTGCCTCTTTAATTTCAAAGTTCACCATAAATTAAGAAGAAGTAGAATTCTTCAGTTAATTCGGCAGAAAATCACAGAAAATTTCTATCAGATTACACAACATGCAAAAGATGAAATGCATAATGACGCGCTATCAACACCTGACGTGAAAAACGCAATTCGGAGAGGTCGGATTGTTCAGAGGTTAACCCATGACCCAAGAAGAATCCGATATGTGCTCAACGGGCCTGCCCGCGATGGAAGAGAAATCAACGTGGTCTGTCGGATTTTAGATACGGGAAAATTGCGAAGCATTACAGTTTACGCGATAAGGAGTACGGGATAATGAAAGAAGTTGTATGTGAATATTGCAATGGTGATATTCGTCAGAAAAACGTTGCCGTTAATCACTGGTTTGAAGATAAATTGGTGATTTTTAAGAATGTGCCGGTTGGTGTATGTCATCCATGTGGTGAAAGATATTATGAGGCAGCAATTTTAGATCAACTTGATATCTTGGCGCAGAACAGTGATGCTGCACAAGAAAACATATCTGTGCCAATCATGGTATTGGATACCTAATCTGCAATCTGTGAACTTCGGACAATGGATAAATCCTTTCCTATCATCACCTTAACAACCGATTTTGGCACAAGCGATGTGTATGTCGGTGTGATGAAAGGTGTCATCCTAAACATTAATCCGGATGCCCAAATTGTTGACATTACACATGCCATCCCACCGCAAGACATACATGAAGCTGCCTTCACAATTCACGCCGCATATCGCTATTTCCCGAAAGATACGGTTCATGTCATTGTAGTAGATCCGGGTGTAGGTAGCAATCGGCAAGCAATAGTTTGCCAAACTGGTAGTGCGTTCTTTGTCTGTCCCAACAATGGCGTACTAACTTATCTCCTACAGGACATTGAAACTGAAAAGACCTGCATACCTCATGCCGTGGTTATTGAAAACTCAACCTACCTTTTACCACAAGTCAGCAATACTTTCCACGGTAGAGATATTTTCGCGCCTGTCGCAGCGCACCTATCGCTCGGTGTTTCACTTGCGGATATTGGCACACCAATTCATGACCTTATTCGACTACCGCTTCCTAAGGTCCAAAGTTCAAATGATACATTATCAGGACAGATAATCAAGGTTGATAGTTTTGGAAATCTGATTACGAATATCTCAGTGGAAATGCTGACCTCATTCTTGTTTTCTTCTACACCGAACGAATCTGTAGTAGGCGCGCTTTGTAAGCACGCCGATACTATCAAATTTGAAATTAGGATTGGCAATACGTGTTTTAAGAAACTGAACAGTTCTTACGCTGAATCTGAAGCAGGGAAACCACTGGCAATTATCGGGAGTTTTGGGTTATTAGAAGTTGCGATCAATATGGGACATGCTAAAACGCGATTAGGATTAAAAAGAGGCGATACCGTTATCGTGCGCAGGTTTGATTGACATCCCTGTTTCTACAGGTTATAATTGGGTAGAACAAACAAAGGAGAACCGAATTGAAACAGATCGCTTTAACAGGAATAAAACCGACAGGACAGCCACACATCGGCAACTACCTCGGTATGATCAAACCTGCATTGGAACTTGCGGAAGATTATCAGGCACTTTACTTTATTGCAGATTACCACGCCCTCACCACAGTTAAAAACAAAAAGGAATTAGAGGACTTGACGTATCAGGTGACTGCGACGTGGTTAGCATTGGGTTTGAATCCAGATGATGTCATTTTTTACCGCCAATCAGATATTCCAGAGGTGTTTGAATTGTCGTGGGTATTAGCTTGTTTCACAGCGAAGGGATTGTTAAACCGAGCGCACGCCTACAAAACCATAGTTGATGACAATATTTCTGCAGGTCGCGAAGAAGATAAAGGAATAAATACTGGACTGTTCACATATCCTGTTTTGATGGCGGCAGATATCTTGCTTTTTGGTACACATGTCGTTCCCGTAGGACTTGACCAACAACAACACCTTGAAATAACACGCGATGTGGCACTCACTTTTAATAAGAATTATCGGGAGGTCTTGGTCGTTCCGGAGGCAGTAATTCGGAAAGAGGTGATGACTATCACGGGGCTTGATGGTAGGAAGATGAGCAAAAGCTATAACAACGTCATCCCGCTTTTTGCACCGTCAAATCAAGTTCGCAAACAGGTTATGCACATCGTGACCGATTCTAAACGTCCTGAAGAACCGAAAGACCCAGATGAATGTAACGTCTTTGCCATCTACCGACATTTTGCAGATGCGGATGCTGTTGAGGCGAAGCGACAACTCTATCTTGATGGCGGACTCGCGTACGGCGATATGAAAAAGGAACTCTATGAATTATTAGAGACAACCTTTTCTGCGCAACGTGAACAGTATGATGCGCTAATGGAAAGTCGTGATGAATTGGATAAGGTGCTTGAGAATGGAGCGGAAAAGGCGCGGGATATCGCTGTGCCGATTCTGCAGAAGGTTCGCAAAGCAGTTGGAGTAACTGGGGTGCTGTAGAATAGAACTATTTATAGTTGAATCCAAAAGATTCACGCGTATGGTGGAGAAGAAGCAATTCTCTTGTCTGTTCATTTTGTTTTACTTTTAAACAAGTACAAGCATGAAGGTAACACATCATTTCATGCTACAATATCACAAATTCCAAATACTGATGTGCTTTACGCAAAGATTCCTCTACCATCTCAGGCGTATCCGCGCGGGCAAAAATGAAGCCGAGATACCGATCACCTTCTGGCAATGGCACAACCTCCCCTCCGACAGGAATCGTGATGTTAACCTCCTCAATGCCGTTGACATTGCGTGCATTTTTCCTACCGCGCACTTCGCCTAAAATACCAGCCTTGGGAACAGGAATCATCATCACGCCAGCTGCCTGTTTCTCACGAGAGAAAGTCTCTATCGGTTGTCCAATTGCATGTCGGATTACCAGTTCCTCAAGCGACATACCTGTGCCAAATCGCAAAGTCCGGGAACATAACCCACCAATCGTACGCGCGGCAATTTCAATCAGGTGTGCGCCTTGTTCATTATAACGTAATTCAGCATGCACAGGTCCGTGTTGAAGCCCCAATGCTTCAGAAGCCTCTGCAGTTGCGCAATGCAGTTCATCTTGAATCTCTACCGACAAACGCGATGGTGTGATGTATAACGTTTCCTCAAAAAAGGGGCCTTCAAGCGGGTCAGGTTTGTCAAAGAGAGCAAGTGTCTTGAGTTCTCCTTTTAGAAGTATCCCTTCCAAAGCAACCTCTATGCCCGGAATGTAATCCTCAACCAGAAGATATTGAAAAGAATCGGTGTCTAAATCTTTGGATTCCTTTACTTTGTTGAGAAGTTTAGTGATGCGATGGAAAACCTCTGTAAATTGGGTTGGATTGTTTGCTCGTATTACGCCACGGCTCGCTGAGAGTGAAAGCGGTTTAATGACACACGGAAAATTAATCTGCCCTCTGATTTCCTTAACATTTTCTTGAATAGAAAAACGTTTGTAGTTCGGTACAGGCACACCGTTTTTCGCTAAGGTTTGTCGTAGGAGGTACTTATCACGCGTGGCTTTGGCAGATGAAACTGGGTTGTGCGGAAGCCCAAGTGCTGCGGAAGCAATCGTAGCAAGCATTGTGGTATCATCGTCAACACCGACAATAGCGGTAATAGGGTGTGTCTCAGCATATTCGGTGATTGTTTGTGTTGCAGTAGTTGGATTGCGAAAGTCAAGGACTAAGGTGTCTCGCGGGGAAAGGTTTGCTGTCGTTGCAGGTTCTTCCGATGCAACAATAACCTCTACATTGAGTTTGAGCGCGGCATCAAGGAAGTCGGTTGCGCGGTAGGTGCGTGTAGGAAGGAGTAGGAGGACTCGCGGTTTTTCAGAAGTATCTGCCAACATGTTGAACCTATGCGGGTAATAACAAATTTACACCGAATCCACACATGTCTGAACCATGATTCTCAGGATTATCGGATTTATAGGATTATCCTAATGCTGATCGGATATCCAAAATCCTGAAAATCTCGTAATCTTGTAAATCTTGGTTCAGACAATAAAAACTAAAATGAAAAGAGCCGCAATAAATTGCGCGACTACACCTTAAAACAAGTGTCTTGTGGCAGTCCTAAGTATTATTAATTTCGTGTTCGGAGGTGTTTCTGATATTCCGCATGTGCAGTCTGTGGGTCATACTCCCTATCAAGCACACGACGAAGGCACTGCACAAAACTGATAGGATCATCTTCACCGAAGATAGTACGACCAAACAGGATGGCGCGTCCACCATTCTGCACGACATTATGCGCAAGGGCAAATGTACTACGTGCATTTTGCCGTGGACCACCTAAAGCGCCGATGACAAGTGTCGTATCAAATTGGCATAATTCGTTCCAAACGTCAGTGGTCGTGTAAGCAGTTTTGATGAATCGAGGACGTTGATGTTTGCGCAGATAACTCATCGTGCGAACGATAGAATCGGCAACGTACATACCACGCTTTTCTTCATCCATTCCAGGCAATTTAACATTCGGTAAAAACACCTCTAAGAGGTGATCAAACCCTTCGATTTCACCGACAATATGAGCGAATTGCACATAAGCCTGTAACATCCGTTCATCAACAATCGGATCGTTGTTGAGCGTAATTGAATATAACCCAAGACTGACACGGCAATCCAATGCGGGACCGACGAGTGTTTCACAATACCGCTGCATATCTTCTGGGAAAACTGTTTGAAAAGGCATGGACGGTCGCGAGGTGTAGACACCAAAACGCGGGTTCCAAATAGCAGTTTCCGAATTCATCCGAACAATAGGCGTGATAGGAGTGCTCTCAAAAAGATTTTCATCAAGTGCCAATATCTCTGCATCTGCTGGTGTCATTAGGAGACCATCAAGCTGCCCATCTGCAGCAAGGTCGCGTTGCAGTTGTAAAAACTCTCCATGCGTACGATAGTGCGGTTTTGGGTGTTGAACTTGTCCAAGCCCTTTAATGCCTGCGGATGCCAATGGATCGGCAGCAAAGACAAGAATAGGACTTTTCCCAAGTAGGTCTGTGTCAGCGAGTTTTTCGAATATCCGGTTGCCCATAAATAATTAATTCCTTTAATATAGTGCGGGATAATTCTGGTAGATTCTCCCTACACATCTGGTTAATTTAGTATTACAACGTATTAGTTGGATCAATATCTATAATACATTCAACAGCGTTTGATTTTATTGCTGGTGGCAGATTATCATTTAAGCATTGAAGGAGTTGACTGATTTTTTCCACATTTTTACTACGCAGAAGGAAGTGCCATCGAAACTTTCCATCGATTTTTGAGAGCGGCGCGGGGGCAGGTCCCAAGATTATTACCTCTGGAAACTGATCGGTTTGCCAAATTTTTAAATCGCCGCTCACAGTGTTCGCAGCATCAATTATCTCATTCTCATTTTTTCCTCGTAGTAAAAGCGTGGCGACATGTGAAAAAGGAGGATATTGTAAGGCACTTCGTGCTTCAACCTCTTTTTCGTAGAAATCTACGTAGTCATGCGTCTGTGCAGCTGAAATGCAGTAGTGGTCCGGCATATAAGTTTGTATAATAACCTCTCCTGCGACTTCAGCACGTCCTGAACGTCCAGCAACTTGTGTGAGCAGACTGAATGTTTGTTCGCTTGCACGGAAATCGGGTAGATTTAAGGCGGTATCTGCGACAATCACACCAACAAGCGTCACGTTTGGAAAATCTAAGCCTTTTGCCACCATCTGAGTGCCTATCAATATATCAATTTTCTGATGTTGAAAATCCTCTAAAATATGCTGATGTGCGTTTTTCTTTGCTGTGGAATCAGCATCAAATCTCTTGATGTTCGCTGTTGGAAATGCCTTTTGCACTTCTCGCTCTACGGTTTCAGTACCGAATCCTCTACGTCCGAAATAGTCAATTGCAGGACTACCACAATCCGGACATGACGGATGTGTATCGCGCTTATGACCACAATGATGACAGACCAATTTTTTCGTTTCAAAGTGGAATGTCAATGAAATAGAGCAGTTCTCACACCTTTCAGCATAACCGCAAGTCCGACAAAAAACATATTTTGAATGCCCGCGCCTATTAAGAAATAGAATAATTTGCTCACGTTTTTCGAGTCGTTCAGCAATTGCACTTCTAAGGCGTTCAGAGAAAATGGTGCGGTTACCCTGTTTTAGTTCTTCTCGCATATCAACAAGATGAACTTCAGGCATTTTTCTGTCCAAGACTCGCGAGGGAAGACTAAGAAGTTTGTAACTGCCTTTTTGTGCTTGAAAAAAGCTTTCAAGGGATGGCGTTGCACTGCCGAGTATTAATGGACAGTTGGCAAGTTCGGTACGTTTCTGTGCGACTTCTCTGGCATGATAACGCGGTGCTGTATCCGATTTGTAAGAATCCGAATGTTCTTCATCAATAATCAGTAATCCGAGCTGCTTGACAGGGGCAAAAACGGCAGAACGAGGACCTATCACAATATCAGCGTCACCTTTTTGGATGCGATGCCACTGGTCAAAACGCTCGCCATCACTGAGGCGACTGTGAAGCACAGCCACACGTTCTCCGAAACGTCCGATAAATCGTGATGCGGTTTGCGGTGTAAGAGAAATCTCTGGCACAAGTACGATAACCGATTTTCCATTTTCAAGGATTTGTGCCATTGCCTGCATATATACTTCGGTTTTGCCACTCCCCGTTACGCCGTGAAGTAAGAAAGTTTGATTTGAATGGTTTTCGGATTGAAGTTCTGTGAATGCGGCAGATTGTGCTGGATTTAAAGGGAGGGGTTGAGTAGGTGCGACAGGTTGAGAACTTAATGGATTGCGCACCGCTGCAGCGCGTTCAATTTTAATGAATCCGCGTCTTTCAAGAGTGTTGAGTAGAGAAACGCTTCCGCCTACAAGTTTAAGGATTTCAGTTGTGGCTAAAGGTGCCGCTTCATCAAGTAGGATTTGTAGTATTTTGGCATGTTTGACAGCACCTGCGTGTGGTCCACGTTCTGGGTTTTGATCAGTCGCTTTTCCATACCCATCTTCGCCGGATGTTAATGCAGCAATCTCAGTCTCAATATCGGCACGTGGTAAGGCTAAAGCGGCAACATTGGTAAATTGGGCAGTTGCTTTTGGTTTGTGTGTTACATTAACATCAACAACACCATTTTTTTGAAGTGCTGTAATTTGAGGGCGGAGTTTTGCGGGACTCCTGTTAATATGATTTGCAAGTTGATGTGGAGAAAGCGCACCTTCTGTTTCCAAAACTGCGACTATCTGTTTTTGCACCTTTCCTATGGGAGCGGTGTACTCAGATCGCAGTTGCACGAGTTGTTGTTTTTTGTTCCGTACAGCTGCAGGAACAGCACAAAAAAGTGCATTTCCCCACGAAGAGAGGTAGTAGTCCGCCATCCATTTGGTGAGTTCAAGTAGTTCTTCCGAAAATGTTGGTTCTTCATCAAGACATTCAGAAATATTTTTAATTTTTTTTGGGTCTAAATCGGTTTCATTTACCCGTTCAACAACAACGCCTTCCTGATTATCTCTGTGAAAAGAGGCTAATACACGCACGCCGGGTTGGGCAATTGCGTCTAAATATTGTGGAACGGCATAAGTGAACAGTCGGTCAACTGAGATAGGGAAAGCGATGTTAGCGAAACTCATTTGTCTTATGTGTTAGAGGACATATCAATTTTTATTTAAAAGTTCCATCACTTGTTGCATGTCTTTCCAGACATCTCGCTTGGCATTTGGGTTGCGGAGCAAGTATGCTGGATGATAGGTTGGCATAATGACAGGTGTATTATCGCTCTGTTGAGCGAGTGCATACTCATGAAATTGCCCACGGAGTGCCGTAATCCCTGTTTTCGTATCAAGCATCATCTTAGCAGCAAAACTACCGAGCGCTACAATGACCTTCGGTTGAATTAACTCTATTTGTCGTATTAGGTAAGGACTACATGTTTCAACCTCATCTGGTGCAGGGTTTCTGTTACCGGGGGGACGACATTTAAGAACGTTAGCGATGTAGACATCATTACGGGTTAATTCCATCGCCTCAATGATTTTTGTGAGCAATTGTCCTGCTCTGCCGACAAAAGGTTCACCTTGTCGGTCTTCATCGGCGCCTGGTGCTTCGCCTATAAACATCAGATCGGCATCAGGGTTTCCGACACCAAAAACGACGGTATTTCGCCCTTCATGTAATCCACATTTGGTACAACTTTGCGCATCCGCATCTAAAGCAGATAAGTCTAAACCAGCGAATTTGGATTCTGGCTTAGATTCATTTTTTTCTGTTTCAAACAAACCGAGTTGAAGTTGTTCTGCCACGTGTTCCCTCACAGTTGCAACAAGTTGTAGATATTCTTCTCTGAGGTTGTCTCTATCCATGTGTTTCTTTTTCAGTGTTATCAGTTGCGTAGGTTATCAAACAGTCTTAAACTATCAAACCAAGTGATATATAAAAATAGTGCGATGATAAGAATGACGCTGACCTGTTGAATAATTTCTTGTGCTTTTCGGGGCACTGGTCGTCCACGAATTTTCTCAACAAAAAAAAAGAGTAGATGTCCCCCATCGGCAATTGGAATCGGTAGTAAATTGACGATTGCGAGATTAATACTAATGAACCCGATAAAAAATAGGATACTGGTTAAGCCAACCCTTTCAAACATCTGGTTTGTTATTGTAGCAATGCCGACCGGACCAGAAAGATGCTTCGGTGACACTTCTCCACCGATCAACTGTTTTAACGTCCGAGTAATGGATGTACAAGTAAGCCAAGTGGTTTCAAGCCCTCTTTCAAATGCAGAGAATAAGCTATACTTTTGCGTAGGTATTTCCGGTGGTGTCATTATTATTCCACTCAGAGAGGTGTACCATGTCAACCCATAAAAAGTTCCTTCTGCGTCAGGTTTTGAAGCATTAGTAGGTGAAAGTGTTACAGTTTTCTCGACTCTCTTTCGTATTAATCCAAGCGTCACGGAATCGTTTACCGCTGCTATTAACTCAGAGTAAAGATATTTACTTTCCACCGTATTTCCATTAAATGTGGCAAGGATATCTCCTGCTTTTATACCAGCCTTTTGTGCGGTACTACCTTTCTCAACATTAGCTATAATTTGCCATTGCACAGGAAATTGAAAGGTAAGTGTTTCATCGCCGCGTTGGATCCCGAGTTTAAGTGAATCTCTATTCTGATTAATATTGTTATAAAGTGCTTGATATTTTGTTCCGATCCACTCGGATTCGGTGTGCCAAGTCCACGTTCCGAAATGTGGTACGTTATATATTTTCTGTCCGTTAATGGTATCAATTCGATCGCCTACTTTGAGTCCAACTTGTGCTGCCAAACTTCCTGCATCAATTTGTGATACAATGGTATCACTTTGTTCAAGCACATTGAGTCTGCCTTCATGCCCTCCGGGAACGGGCACTGCATCAGGGATTACGGTGAGTGTTTTCAAATTACCATCCCGTTGCACAACTACTTCTAATTCTTTGTCGGGACTGAGAAAAATTTTGGTTCGGAAAGCGGAAAAATTCGTGATGTTCTCTCCGTTGATTGTGACGATTTTATCACCGGGCATAACACCGCCAGCGGCAGCGGGACCATCATCATCAAGCCAACCTATCTGAACACCCTCTTGTGTTTTACCGATAGATTGCCCCGTTAATCCGTTGATTAACCGGACAGCATCAGCGTTGAGCCCGACACCGAAGACAAACCAATATGCCAACAATCCGAACAAAAGATTTACAGCAGGACCGGCGATAACAACAAATGCACGTTTACCGAGCGAAGCACTTGCGAATTCGCCTTCAGCACCTGTCTGTTCACTTGGATTTTCACCTTCCATTTGGACATATCCACCAAACGGTAACCAAGAGAGTTTGTATTCTGTGTCGCCCCGCCGAAACCCGACAATTTTTGGACCGAAACCGAGTGAAAAAGTATTAACCTTAATCCCAGACTTTTTTGCGGCGAGAAAATGACCGAGTTCATGGATAAAAATAAGAAAACCGAGCGGAATAATTGCAATAAGCACCGCTTTGATGACAGGAAAAATCGCGAGAATCGGTTCAAAAAAACCCATTTTAATATCTCCTATTTATAATTGCAGGATTCGGAATTTTATTTGAGTATTTAATATAATGTTGATTTATCTTTTGTCTTTTATAATTGAACGGGTAACAGATTTTGCCCACTGGTCAACTTCAAGAACGTCCTCAAGTGATGGATCAGCAATTACGACATGTTTATCCATAACGCATTCTAAAATAGTAGGAATATCCATAAATCCAATCCGTTCCTCAAGAAAAGCGTCTACTACAACTTCATCCGCGCTGCTCAGTACAACTGGAAGTGTACCTCCAACTTCTGCGGCAGTGTATGCAAGTGAAATACAAGGAAACTTTTCTTTGTCAACAGGTTCAAAATGCAGCGTCCGAGATTCACATAAATCTAACCGTGGGACTGGGGTTAAAAGTCTATTTGGATATGTTAAAGCGTATTGAATCATAATCCGCATATCCGTTGGTCCCAACTGAGCAAGTGTTGAACCATCTGTCCATTCAACCATTGAATGGATGATACTTTCTCGGTGGATAACAATGTCAATCTTTTCAAGCTCAATATTAAACAACCACTTGGCTTCAATAACCTCCAGTCCTTTGTTCATCATGGTAGCGGAATCGATTGTAATTTTCGCTCCCATATCCCAATTGGGATGACGAAGTGCTTGTTGTGGTGTTACTGTGTAGAGATCATCTTTTGGAGTATCACGAAACGGTCCGCCGGAGGCAGTTAATATCAACCGATGGATGTCAGCTTGTCTGTCTCGCGCACCCTCTAAACATTGAAAGATTGCGCTCATTTCGCCATCTATCGGTATTAAGTTTACTCCATTTTTTTGAACTGCATCCATCACTATGGGACCGCACATCACCATCACTTCTTTGTTTACGAAAGCGATGTCTTTACCAGCATTGATGGCAGATAGTGTGGGCAACAACCCCGCGCTTCCACCCATTCCGTCTAAGACTTGGTCAGCTTCTTGGATAGTCGCTACGGCTTGAATGCCTTCAGGTCCGGAAAGAATTTCAATGTCATTGAGATCACAGAGCCGTTCACGAAGACGATCTGCTGCTGCAGGTTCATTAAGTGCGCCTAACCTTGGACGAAACTGACGGATTTGATGTTCAAACGTGTCAATATCCTTATTTGCGCCGAGTGCGACAACCTTAAATTCTTCGGTATGTGTTTTAACAACGTTGAGAGCGTTTTTTCCAATAGAACCGGTACTACCTAAAATGGCGATGTGCTTCATGGGTATTGGCTATGGTGGCAGTGCCGAAGCACTCGCCTTCTTTTCAGTAGATACACGCGTTCGTGAATGGTTACCTACCTCTTTGGCACAGATTGATGGTGTAAACAAACATATTCTACCTGAACGGACTTATGAAATATATCCCGTCAATGCAAGATAATAATAGAGACTCGGTGCGCTAAAGATTAAACTATCACACCTATCAAGAAATCCTCCATGCCCCGGTATGAAATCGCCAGAGTCTTTGACACCAGCGGTGCGTTTCATGAGTGAGACGCTCAAATCACCAAGTTGTCCTAAAATACTCAACAGCAGGCCTATCAAAGCTGCGTTTGCTAAAGAGAGGGTTCCTTTTAGGAGGATTGCACAAAGTGCCATGCTGACCAAAGTTCCTACAACAAAACCTGCAATAGTGCCTTCAACAGTTTTACGCGGACTAATTGGTGTGCTAAGTTTATGCTTCCCGACTGCTCTACCAATGAGATATGCACCTGTATCGCTGCACCAAATCGTTCCGATTAGCAAGAAAATGAGTTTCATGCCGATATCATCTGCTTTTCGTAAGAGGATACAGTGATAACCGAATGACCATCCGATTGTCAGGATTCCTGTAAGTTTTAGAGTGACGGAAAGTAATTCTCCTGCGACTTTTCCTCGGAATATGCTTGATGCAAAAGCATAGATAAACACAACGACAAAGAAACTGAACATGATGAGCGAGGTGGTTGCATTTTCTATGGGTGTAGGCAAGAAAAACGCAAACAAACAAAATGCTACTGTTAGAATCACAGGTATCACCGGATTCAATTTCGCACCGAAATTCTCCGCTAACCTACAGTATTCAACTTGCATCATCAGGACAGCGGCGGAAATGAGCAGCAAATAGAGCAAACCGCCAAACCGCCCATGATCGCCAAAATAGACAATCAGGAGGATTAGCGGAGCCAGCACTACAACACTCAAAGCTCGCCGCCAAAACATAGTTAGTTCTCTAATAGTTCAGATTCTTTTGCATCAGCTAAATCGTTAATTTGGTTAATATACGTATCGGTTAACTTCTGTACCGGGTCAGCATCACTGCGACTACTTTTCTTATCGCTGCCTCTACCTTTGCTTCTTCGACTGCCCGCACCTGCATCACTGCCTTCAAGTTTGCGAATGGCATCGTTCGCATCTCGGCGTATGTTCCGAATAGCGACTCTACCTTCCTCAGCTAATTTTTTTACCAATTTAGCGAGTTCGACGCGCCGTTCAGTTGTCAACTCTGGTACCTGGATCCGAACAATGCTGCCATCGTTGCTGGTAGCGAGTCCTAAATCAGAAAGCGCGATTGCTTTTTCAATTTCCGTAATTAACGTTTTGTCCCAAGGTTGGATAACAAGTTGATGCGGTTCTGGTGTGGTAATTGTACCAACCTGATTTAATGGGGTTTTGCTACCGTAATAGTTGATTGTAACTTGATCTAACAACGCCGTGGTGGCACGACCTGTTTGGACATGCGACAACTTCGCTGTTGTAGACTCGACCGTTTTCTTCATTCGTGATTCAGCATCTTTCAGTACTTCTTGCATCTGAATTCCCTATTCCTTTCTATTTCGCTGATTCCGATGTGAGGCATCCTGCCTGAAATCATTTTTACTGTCCAAGGACGTAAAGCACAAAACGTTTTACAACGATGTTCTCACCGAGTTGCGCGATCGCATCTTTGACAAGGTCCTCAATAGTTTTATCGGCATCGCGAATGTACGGTTGTTTTAGTAAACATGCTTCCGAGTAAAATTTAGAAAGCCTTCCTTCAACAATTTTATCAACAATATGGTCAGGCTTACCTTCTTGGAGTGCTTGTGTTTTCAAAATTGCTTTTTCAGCATCAAGTTCTTCTGCAGGAACTTCGTCTTCACCAACATATTTGGGTTTTGCCGCTGCGACTTGCATGGCGATCTCTGTCGCTAATTTTTGAAACTGCTCTGTTCGAGCAACAAAGTCGGTTTCGCAATTTAATTCTACTAAAGTACCAACGCGGTTCCCTGGATGAATGTAAGAGATAATGAGACCTTCTTCAGTGGCTCGTCCACCTTTGACTTCAGAAGCGCGCAAGCCTTGCTCGCGCAATTTCTTAATTGCAGCGTCTATATCTCCATCCGTTTCTCCTAATGCCTTTTTGCAGTCCATAATTCCGGCACCAGTACGCGAACGTAGTTCACTGACCATTTTTGCTGTAATTGCCATATTTCCTCCAATTTAGATTCAAATTTAGGTGCTTACGATTCAATTTGGGTTTTCAAGCACCATGTTTGAATGCTAAAGTAAAGACCTTCAGATATTTGGAACTACCATTCTGAAGGTGTTTGAGTGTAAAACTACTATGAGGTTCTTCGTGGTCGTCCTGTTCTTTTTTTTGGACGAGGCTGACGTGCTTGCCGTTGTTCACTATCGCCAATTGCTTCGGGTTCAGCAGAAAGCTGCGCTTCGTCTAACATCTTGGCTGTCTGTTCCTCATGTCGTTCAGCTTCAGCAACTTTATCAATCTGAGTTTCTTCGGACTTGTCCGTCTCTTCAGATTGTTCACCTTCTAACGCATCACCGCGTCCTTCAATTACTGCTTCTGCCAAAACAGCACAAATTAACCGAATCGAACGGATAGCATCATCGTTGCCTGGAATCGGTAGATCAATTGGATCAGGATCACAGTTCGTATCTACTATCGCTATTATTGGGATACCGAGTTTGTTTGCTTCAGCAATAGCTGTGTGTTCTTTTCGAGTATCGGTGACAATAACGACTTCGGGGAGAATAGACATTTCTTTGATACCGGTGAGGTTATTTGCCAATTTTCCCTTTTCTCGCCTCAGTCGGATAATCTCTTTTTTAGGACGTTTTTCAATATCACCGCTTGTTTCTTCTGCCTCAAGTTCGTCTAACCTACTGATACTTTGTCGAATTGTTTGGAAGTTTGTTAACATGCCGCCAAGCCAGCGGTGATTGACATAATACATGCTACATCGAGCTGCTTCCTCTAAAACAGCTTCCTGAGATTGCCGTTTTGTTCCTACAAAAAGTGCTGTGCCACCCGCTGCAGCAATACCTTGGACAAATTCCACCGCTGTTTCAAGCATCCTCAACGTTTTCTGCAAATCAATTATATAAATTCCATTACGCTCAGCGAAAATGTACTCTGCCATCTTCGGATTCCAGCGTCTGGTCTGGTGACCGAAGTGAACTCCACATTCAAGGAGTTCTTTCATTGTAACTGCCAAAAATAACCTCCTGGGTTTACTGGAGTCTTAGGACTCCTCATTGGGTTTATACGTCCACCCCCTTCATATTTGCATCAGACTCTCATAACGAGAGAACCCGCCGTGCAAATCTGGAGGTGTGTATCTCTGGTAATATCGTTTCATCTATGCAATCAAATTACAGTAATTATACCACGTTTGTAGCAGGCATGCAACATTTTTCTTTCGGTTACTCTTGTAAAACAGATTGACGCAGGTCTAATTTTGTGATAAACTCGCGCTATTGGAATGTAGCACTAATCGTTTTGTGCTTGTGTTATAGGATTCGTACACATTTTCTTAACGCTTATTTGTAAACCTCTTTGCATTAGTTTTAGTTTAAAGTATCCAGAAGTAGAAAGCGGAACTTTTAGCACCTAAAACATACACATTTAATCAAAATAATTTAGATGATGCTACAATGTCCAACAGCCTGAGAGTTATTCAATAGGAGATACATCATGGCAGATACACAAGAACACACACAAGAAGAAGCACAAGAAATTAATCGGCATTTCTTAAAACACCTCCGCGAAAACGCACAACTTACACAAGAACAACTTGCAGAGGAAATGGACGTTAGCGAACAAATAGTAAAACACTGGGAAACTGGACGCAAACCACCCAGTCAAAAGCACTTGGTGCTGTTGGAAAGGTTTTTTGGAATTCCGACAGGAACATTGACAATGGTATTTGAAGAGTGCATGATTGAAGATTTTTACGCAGGATATTTTGAGCATCCTAAAGCATCTAAGCGCGTCGAATGGGCAACAAAACACCTCATGCTTGGACAATCCCTTAAGGTTATCCCATTACATCCTAAACATGAGGTTTCCGTGAAACATTAACAGTCCAACTTGTATACTTTTTACAGATAAAAAGCGGTTATTGGTCGTTTTTAGTGTGATTTTAATACTATTTTAGTTCTGTTTTAATAATTTTTCACAACCATTCTAAGACGATTTCGTTTTTTGTAGTATGAAAACGAAAATTTTTACTCAAAACGTAGATTTGGCAGCTGCGGCTGCATGTGGCGGACTTACCTTAATGCCGATGTTCCCACTCTTTATGGAGGCACACGGAATCCGCTATAGTGTAGTCGCACTTGTCATCACACTTTGGGGATTTGTATCCCTAAAACAGATGGACACAGAACCACAACGTGTTGAGCAAACCCCGCCTGTTTTCCACAAACCACAACATCGGAAAAGCAGTCGAAGACTCATCACTGCAGCAGTTCTCGTCTTGATAATCGGGGTGACGCTGTTTGGTGCAATCAAATTTATTGGTGCAACACAGACAGATGTAACCCCTTGCCTTGAATGGACACGGAAAGACTGTGTAAAGGAGGCGCAGCAACCGCCTTGTCCACAACGACAACAACATTGTCGGGAATTTGGAATTCCCTCCTACAGATGCGTTGTAGGAGCGATCTCCGAATCGCGAAAGAAATTGCCTTGCGCGCTGGACGCAGCAGCGCAAACTAAACAACCGTTCAAGTTGGAATGTTTTCCGCGTGGGGAAAGACCGATTTGTCCAAACTTAAATCCAATTCCCCGCTGCACGCTGGACACAGCGCAAACTGAACAACCGTTGAATAAGGAGAATAGCAATGAATAGGAAAATGGTCCGAGGAGTTATTGTCCTCATCGCATTAGTCGGTATTGCGGGTTTTTTCTTGCTGATAGGCAGGAACACCGACACCGAACCGAAAAAGGTGTATAAAGTACCGTCGGAAGAAGTTTTGGAGAAGGTAAGGAGTGATTTGGCGGCTAAACCAACGCCTAACGGACATCAGCAAGGTGAACATGAAACAGCGCAAGTTCTTAAAAGACCTGAATATATGAAAAATTGGGGGAACCCTTCATTAGTAGGCAAGGAAGAATTCGTGATAATCCCTCCCTTGCCTCCTTCAGCGGTACCAGAGGATATTCCTGAACACTTGAAACTTCCTTCGGAATGGATTGATGGGTACTATCACGGATTCGAAGATGAATCACAGCCAATCCCACTGTCTCCTGAAGAAAAACAACGCGCCGAAAGTATTTTTCAGGACTTACGCATTATTATAAAATTGTGTTATACTATTTCATTATGATTACATTTACACTTCCTGAACAGAAGCAAAACTTATATTCAGATTATTGCCAATTTTTATTAGCAAGTTTCACTAATTGGACACAAACCTATTTTGCCGATCATACTGAGAAGTGGAGTCACGATCAACTCAATTGGTTTTTGAGAAACGAAAACATTCCTTCCAGCGAACTCTGGGAATCTGTCAAAACGGACATTGAGTTTGATGAAGATGGATACATTATCTTTGACGATGTCGTTCTCTCTAAGGAGTTTGCCAAAGCCATAGAAGCTGTCTATCCACAATGGAGTGGTAGCGACAAAAAAGTCATTCAAGGCATCGGTATTGTCACGTGTGTCTATGTTAACCCAAAGACACACGCGTATTGGATCATTGATTATCGTATTTTTGACAAAGATCATGATGGTAAAACGAAAATAGAACATTTACTGGAAATGTTGCATAATGCTGTCTTCAAAAAACAGCTCCCGTTTCGGACAGTGCTCATGGATTCTTGGTATGTTTGCATGAAAGTGATGAAAGCGATTGAAAAACTTTCCAAGTTCTACTATGCCCCCCTGAAACGTAATCGGCTTGTAGACGATACGGATGGTATTGAACCACACCAACAAGTGCGAAACTTATCTTGGACACAAACAGAAACGCAGTGTGGAAAACCGATACACATCAAAAACTTTCCGAAAGGACATAGAGTGAAGTTATTTCGGCTTGTGTCTGACAACGGACGCACGGAATACATTGTGACAAACGATTTATCTCAATCGGATGCGACTGCGACAAAAAAAGAGTGTCAGGTTCGTTGGAAGATTGAACAACTTCATCGTGAGATTAAACAGGTAACCGGTATTGACAAATGCCAGTGTAGAAAACTGCGTGCCCAACGCAACCATATTGCGTGTTGTTTCCAGGTCTGGGTTTGTTTGACGCGTGCTGCCCGGAAAGCCATTCAAACGATTTATGAACTCAAACAAAGTTTATTGGATGATTACATGCGACATCAACTCTCTAATCCTTCAATAATTTTCAAAACTGCGTAAGTCCTGTTTTTAAAGAAATTCTCCAGGAATATAATCCGCAACGCCCCATCACAGAAATATGGTCAAAGTTCATTGAGTATGAAAAAATGTACCGTGCTCGTGCCGAATATGATCTCGGCTATACCCCACTCGGCGGTGTCAGTTACAATCGAATTGATTGGCTTTATGAACAAACATGGGCGTTCCCTGAAATAATGACTTTAGTCCACGAGGCATCTTCCTCCGTAGAATCTGGACAACGTTTTTTAACTGTCCGAAGTATTGCATTGGGACATATATCTCCAGATTGGAACCTTCATGTCCTAAAGGATGGACGCGAATTCCGTGTGAGAGGTGATCGCAGATATCAATTCAAATACGGTACAGCTGAACGCGGATCAACTACAGGTTTCAGTCGAACGAATGACAAAAACGCACCGCTTGTTGTTATTGATGTTGCTAATACCTCTGATGAAGAGCTTAAAAAACTTAGCGGATGGAATTACAATATCAATCCCTATACACTCGAACCAATTCAATACGAACCTTACAACTTTATAAGCAGTTGGGAGAAAAGAAAATGAAAAAAATCTACGTTCTCAATGCCCCTTAGCATTCATTTTGTTCATATTTTTTGTGTCTACAGTGTGCTATTCAGCAGAAATAGAATTGGATAGACACACTGTTCGAAGAGAAAATCAAAATATTGAAGCAGATGGCGAAGATCCGTTATGGCAAGGTAACGAGGTTCATGTAAACAGAGATAGTGAAATAGATGTAGTTGCTGAATATATATTCACAAGTAAATCTGATTCCCTTGCACAATGTACGGTAAGCAGTTCCGTTGATATGTCATGCAACATTAATGGTGGTTTTGTAGGTTTGGCACAAATCCGTGGTACTGCAGATACTCAAATAAGTAATGCCTTTTCAAGCACAACAGGAATTGATGCTAATGGAAAGCCTGACTATTTGAGTATAAGTGACCTTAATAACCATCGTTCTGGAGGGAATGGCCAAAATAGTGGTTTAGTCACACGGCTTCCAAGTCAGCGGGACCCATCAGGTTTAAACAACAATAAACACCTTCTCTATACTGGTATCAAACGACATGGAGTGGTTTTCAAAGCAGGAATTAATCTTCTCGTATTCACACTACCTGATACAGATCTAAGGTTATCATTCTCAGAGAGTGCGCACTGGACAAAAACAAAGTTTGATGCGGATGGTGATGGGGATATAGACAATGACGATATAAAAAATGCAATGTTTAGTTCCTATGCAGCAGCTAAAGGCATAGCACTCAATAACGGTGGTCAAGATATCGGCCACCAAATAGGTCCTGCGTCTGCAGATACCACCATGCCGGAGGACCCAGACGAGGATGATAGTAGCGATTCAGCACAATATTTTGCACCAGAGCAGATGCCCCCGTATCCACTGACAACACCCCTAACTGCGATAGTTGCACGGATGGGTGTTCTTCGTGTCCGATCACTTATGCCTGTGGCAATCATAGCGGTCCATCAAGTGATTCAAGCGACCATGAATGGGGCACCGCGCCGTGTGGTGATGATACACACGTGGGCTATCTGTGTCAAATCAGTGCTTCTGATCACGAATGGGTATATGAGAGTTGTCCATCATCGCATGCACGTTATGAATGTGACGGCACAGACCATTCACTGCAAGCAAGTTGTTCTGAAACCAATTCGAACGGCGATAGTTGTACTGTCACAAGTTTCTATGCGTGTCAGTCGCATACGCATCAGTATCCTGCTCCGCAGGTGGTGTGTAGAAATCGGTACTGTGATGTGCTCGTAGATGATTGGATGGAGCATGTGGTCACGTGCCGAAACGGTCATCGATATTGGAGTTGTCTGCCGTCTCACCATGAATATCACACGAACAGGTGTACCCGGTAGTCGTTTCACACCCTATTTCACAGGCAGGTATCCATTGGATATCTGCCTTTATTTTTTAATACCTCCAATGCTTGATAAAAAATCAAAGCAGCTAACATCAGTTGATGGTTTATGCGGATCTGTGTTAGTTCGGATTTCGTTTGAGAGGTTTGAAATCTTTTCTCAACCAAAACACTACAGTAACGTCTATTTTGCAAATCTGGAGTCTAAAATGCAAAATCTATTTGAGCAGATAGCCGCACACTTCCAAATCAATTTAGCTGAGATTGCAGTTGAACCGATTCACCACGGCAAACGGCAAAAGCAGAACGTCTGTCGCCTGAAAATCAAAAGAAAGAATTATCTACTCAAACAGCACGATATTACTGAACCTGTTACCGAAGCAGGTTTCACCCCATTTCAGATTGAGAAGTTCACCTTATCAACACTCTATAAAGGTGAGTGCCTTGTGCCGCGAATTATTTGGGAATCTGAACAGCATCAGGCATTGTTGCTGGAATGGCGTGGAGATCAGACCCTTGATTCCTTAGCGCAGAGCGAATCGCTACCAAGTCTTATGCCTATACTACAAACTATCCCTAAGATATTCTGTCATATTGAGGAGGTCTTTAGAAAAAACGAGGCACAATTCAAACCCTATATATTTCATTTTGATTTCAAACAGACCTTGCAACGTTTACTTGAACAGGGTAGGAGAACAATTGGTTATCTGGAACATCTGAGTAAGACCCCGCTTACCTCGTCACAAGTAGCGCAGCTTGACGCAGCATGGGATTCTCTTTCAAATCATCTGCTTGGCGCACAACCAACTTTGGGCGGTCTTGACTACCAAGCACACAATATCGTGATTGACGATGAACTTCCGTATTTCATTGATTTTGCAAGTGTTGGTTGGGATTGGCAGGAAAGGAGGTTAGTGCAATTCTTTAATAGTATTGGTGCGTCCCAAGAAGGTGCTAACTTTGTATCTTTGTTGAACCGTGAATTGGTTGATGCTTATGCAGAATGGGTAGTTGAAAATCGTGAAAGATGTTCCACTGCAGACGTAGCCGCACGTGTTGATGGACATCATCTACTTTTTTACCTCTCTGTTGTCAATAGGATTTTAGAAGCGGTTGCAAGATCAGAAGTGTCTGAAAATCAAATTCTGTTGGAAGCATGGGGAGATGTTCGGTTGAGATTTCAACAGGCAATGGCACTGATTATTAACGCTGATTTGAGTGATTTTATGTATACTACCCAAATTCGCGAGATGATTGGAAAATTTCAGGCAGACATAACATAGATAGAATTTCACCACATCAAAGTTTTTCAGAATTTTCCGACTCATCAGGAAAAATAGTTTCTCTCAGTTTGGTCAGAAATTCCTCTACTTCCGGTGTTGAAGGTTTAATTATTGTTGATAATCCTGGGTTGTGAAATTTAGTTTGAAATGAATTGAGCAAGTCATAAAGGGATTTTAAATTAACCTGCCGCTTGTGAATAGCATCGTGAACATCCTGAAATTGTTCCTCTACTGTTTCTTGCGGGACACCATCAGGGCGGTTGGTTATGAGGAGTTTTTCAGTGCCGTTTAAGGCGCGTGATGCCATCCAGTACCGCAAACCTTCAGCTCCTCCGACTCGGTTGTAAACGAATAATCCGATACCAATTCCTACAATAAGAATTGAAAAGACAAAAATTAGTACACGTCGGTAACAACCGCTAATCTTTTGTGCTATGACTGACATCTATAGTATTTTCCCTTCACGAATCGTTAAAGCAGCGTTGATTTTCTGATTACCGATAAACTTTGTGTCGTGTGCATCATAAAATTCAAATTCACCATCAATCACTTCCAAAACTGCAATATCCGCTATTGTCCCAATTTCAAGATTGCCGAGTTGTTTTTCGCGTTTGATAGCTTTAGCAGCATTGAAGGTTGCTTTTTCAATCACTTCCTCAAACGAAAGTCCAAGATGCATCAGTTTTGACAATGTTGTTGGCAGGTCATAAACAGGACCGTTGATATTACCGGTATGGAGGTCAGTGCTGATAACATCGGAAATAAAACCTTGTTCCATCGCACGTTGTGCAATTTCGTAATGGAAACTCCCTGCTCCGTGTCCGACATCAAAGATCACACCATCTTGTTGTGCTTGCCATGCCTCTGGAATTACTTTACCTTTTTCGTCAACGATGTTATCACCGTTTCCTTGAAAGCAGTGGGTAATTACATCACCTGATCTCATCAATCCCAAAACATCTGGAAGTGGGACACCTTCGCCGATATGACACATCACAGGCGTTCCAGCTTGTTCAGCTGCTTGGATAGCAAGTTTCAATGGTTCTACACCGTTGTCCCCTACCTGCATTTTGCCCTGCCGCACTTTCACGCCGACAGTGATGTCGCGATTAGCTTTTAAGGTATCGGCAACGCGATCTGGATCAGCATAAGCAAGGTCATGCATCTCTCCGACTGGACCGTAAACAAGTCCAATCCCAGAGATATGGATGTAGTTTAAAATATTCGTTTGTGCAGGTTCTGCGATGAATTCACGGAAACCGGGGAAAGTTGCCCAACTTGCACTGCCAGCATCAACGGTGGTTGTTGTGCCTGAAATGGGACATACATTGTCGGCATTGATACCCCACGTTGTAACGCCGTAGTACACATGCGTATGAATGTCAATCAACCCTGGTGTGACGTATTGATTCTTGGCGGAAATGGTTTGTTTTGCCAAAGTTTCGGGAATATCCTTATCAATTGCGGCAATCACTCCGTCTGTAATAGCAACATCGCGAAGTGTATTTAATCCTTGCACGGAATCAATGACGGTACCGCCCTTGAGTAGAATATCATATTTCATTGGCTATACACCACGTTTTTCACCCCAGATATCAACATGCACGCGCGGTGAATAACGATACCCATTTTCTTTGCAAAGTTCAACTAACCATTCCTGCTTCTGATTTAATACTTGTGGGTTTTTACCTTGAGGCATCAACAGGATTGTTTCTGCCGGAATACCGATATCTGTCTGCAAGGCTTGAATTTCCGCGAGATCGTCCGGTGTATCTACGACAAACTTCACTTGACACGGATAAGTGTCTAAAAACTTGCTGATAACTTCGGGACGAATGCGTCCTCGTTCATGTCGTTTGAAAAAACGATTGTCTAAAGCAGGATTGGAATTGCGCAACTTTGGACTCATCGAAATTAGGTGTGCGTCAACTTCAGCGAATAGCGTTGCATTCGTTTCAATTGTGATGTGGTGCCCTTCATGATCTAACTCGTGGCAAAGAGCTATCAATTCCTTGGTTTGAATAAAAGGTTCACCGCCAGTAATGACAACATGCTTACATCCGAATTGTGCAATTGCTGCAACGGTTTCGGCAACAGTAATATCCTTGTTTTCAGGTTCCCAAGATGTGTAAGGTGTGTCACACCAAGTACATCTCAGATTGCAGTAGCTTGTTCGGAAGAAAACAGATGGAACCCCTATGAGCTGCCCTTCACCCTGGATTGTATGGAACAGTTCGCTGTATTTCATAGGAGATCTCACTGTTAGAATTAGGAACAAGGATTTGCATTATCTTCTAAGAAGTACCTAAGCCTCAATGAGTTCAATCTGAACGTTATCCGGTCCCTTGAAAAATGCCATCATGAGTCCGGCAGGTTTTAGGTCTTCAAGTTCTGCCCCTTTTTCCTGTAATTCTGCCACAGCAGCGTCAAGGTCTTCTACAGTAAAAGCGAGTTGATAGACACCCCAGCGGGGATTGCCGCTCGTCGGTTCAACATCCATATCGCCAAATTTGGGTGAGAGGAAGATGCGTTCACCACCGATTTCCATCCGGATAATTTTTAATCCTCTAACTTCAACGGTATCGGTAACCTTTCCGTCAAACATCTTTTTATAATATTCGATTGCACCGTCAAGGTCTTCACATCTGAGATGGATATGATGAAATGTAAATGCCATGAAAAACTCCTTTTGATAAATTGCTAATATGTCTTGATACTACTGGGTTGTTAAAAAATATAACTTAAAATCTTTAGAACAATTGTATTTACCAAGACGTATTCATTGAGTAGTAAAATATCGTTACTAATATACCTTGTTTAGCTTAATATTTTCAACACATTTTGGTTCATGCTGACCGGACACTTGTAGTTTATTGTAGGTTGGGTAGAGCGCAGCGAAACCCAACACGTATGCACAAAATTTGGATTTCACTATGCTTTACCTAACTTACGATACTATTATAAAGCATTAACGGACATGATAAAATGCGTCAGAAATATGAAGAACTAAATGACCCTGGTTCATGCTGATCGGGCACTTGTAGCATAGCCTAATCCACAGGCAGAGGCGGAACTTCCCACAGCAGCACGGTGCCATCCAAACTCCCACTTGCGAGTGTCTTCCCATCCGGACTGAACGCTATGCAATCGATCAGTTCCTCAAACTCATCGATTTTTGAAGGTGTGTCCCGGTCTGCACATCCCAAAAATGAACGCTTGCATCGCCACTTACACATGCCATCATTTTCCCATCCGGACTAAAGACTACTGTTCTGTCCACACTAAAATTGTGAGTCGTGTCAGTAGTCGGGAATCGGAGTTCCCTCCCGTCAAATGCCATACGCGCATTTGACGTTGATTCACAAAGAGGTTTGTTCTGTAGGAGCGATTTCCGAATCGCGACCTTTACCCGCAAAATTTCGGTAGACACTCCACTACGTTATACGCCCAGTCCATCTCCGCTTCCAATGTCCGCAGATGTGCACCGGTTATCGCATCCCACAAACGCACAGTATTGTCGTCACTGCCACTTGCCAACATTTTTCCATCCAGACTAAACACGACACGACTAAACACGACATTTGGACTTGGAAAAATGTATCTGCCTCCTGCCGGTATTAGACGATGTGCGCCTGTTTGCACATCCCATAGAGGAAAACTCTTGTCATCACTTGCACTTGCCAGTGTCCTTCCATCCGGACTGAACGATACACTATAGACACGTTCCGTATGCCCTGTGAGTGTCCGAATAGATGTTCCTGTCTTCGTATCCCACAACGCACGGTTTTGTCCTCACTCCCACTTGCCAACGTTTTTCCATCCGGACTGAACGATACACTATAGACAATCTCCGTATGCTCTTCCAACGTTCGAATATGTGTCCCAGTCCGCACATCCCATAGACAAACGGTTTTGTCATAACTTGCACTTGCCAACATTTTCCCATCCGGACTGAATGTCACGCTTTCGACCCCTCTTGTATGTTTAGTCATCGTCCGAAGGTGTGTCCCTGTCTGTGCATCCCACAGACATATGCTTTGGTCCCAACTTGCACTTGCCAATGTCTTCCCATTCGGACTAAACGATACACTTCTGGCACCAGACGTATGGCCGGTGAGTAGGTCAAGTGCTTCGCCAGTCTGTGTATCATAAAGCCAAATACCGATGCTACTTGCTACCGCCAAGCGTGTTCCATCAGGAGAATACGCTATCTCATCCATTGAACCTTTACCGAGGCGTGCTTTTGCACCTTCGGGTAGACTCCATTGTGTATAGTCTTGAGCAAAGGTGTTTGAAGCTAAAATGAGTATTGAAAACCAAATGGCTACAAGCGAAAACAGTACTTTGTTCATCTGAGAGTTGTCCTTTTGAGTGTTGGTGTTATTTAGAAACGACAACAGAGTTGAGAAATAAAATCAAGAATAAGCACGTTACCACATACTTCAGGGTTATTTAGTTTTAAGAATTATCAGTTGATGAGTGTTACCGATAGTTTATTTTGCAAGCTCTACCCATAGGTGTCAATTTAAGGCATATTATCTGTATTTTGGATGGTGTTCAGCCCCAGCGGGTCGACAGGTGTATTATATGTGGTTGTACAAATGAAATGAACAAGTTTCTTTACGGAAAAGCAGTCTTACCCGTCTACATACCGCAAGCTAAAGCATGCGGATTTGACGGGAAGAGTGTTAAGCGGACATATTCAACTGAGCAATAAAACCTGCCTAACAAATCCTTGTCATTAGGATTGATCTTCTCCATCTGCTGAAACAAGCCCCAACACCATTTCATCCTCATCATATTCTTTTGGTTCTTCTAATAAGGGAATTCCATCCATTTCCGGTAGTTTGACATGTGGAGCTTCTGCCCATAAACGCTCCAGACTATAGTAAGAACGTCTCTCATCTAAAAAGATATGGACCACGAAATCAACATAGTCTAACAATATCCAATCTGCTTTTTGTGATCCTTCCCGATGCCAAGGTCGCTGATCCCAGTTTTCTTCAAGTTCTTCTAAGACTGCTTCTGAAATACCTTCAACTTGCACATCTGAAATACCGCTGAAAATCGCGAAATAGTCGGTAAAACAATCTAATTCGCGAAGATCAAGAATCACAGGATTCTGTGCGCGTCGACTCACAGCCGCCGATGCAGCTGCTTTTACTATTTCTAATATATTATTTGTTCCCATCAAATGATCTCCCGATAGAATGAGGGTATTTATAAATCGCGTCGCGAACAATAATATCGGTTATTGCATGTGATTTGAGTTTAACTGTAGGTATTTGCGTGTACTAAAATACCTCTTTGAGACTTAGGATGTAATATTCACCAATGTACTATTGTAGGTAAGAATGGTATTCGGATGAATTATCCATCCTTTCTGCAGAAGAAAATCAATTTTATAACGGGCGACGTTATGTACCGCCTGATCTAATTCCATTTCAGCTAATTTCCTTACCTGTGCAGCTTCTTTGTATTCTCGTGTCGGTTCTGCAAAATCTGCAACATATATCAATTTAGTTATTAAACCCATTGATGCGTTGCCCGTTGTGTGGTTCCGGATCGCTTCAAGAATTTCTAAGTCGGTTACGCCAAATAATTCAATAGCGTACTTTACGCCGACAATCGCGTGTAACAACGCAGGCATTAGCTTTTCAATTGGGTCAAGTTCTATTTCGTGACGAGCTGCCGCAGTGTATAATTGATCGTCACTCATCCATTTTACGACATCATGCAACAGCGCCGCTAAATTGGTTTTCCAAACATCAGCGCTATGACATAGTGCTAAAACCACTGCGGTTTCCTGAACAGAAAGCACATGATCAAGACGTTCTGGAGTAAGTTTTTCCGAAAGATAACGTTGAATTTCTACCGATTTTGGGTGTTCTCTGAGTTCTGTTAATGTAGAAAACGATAATTCCGATTTTCTGTTTACTGAAAAAATATTACTCGCTGTCATATCTATCTTCTTTTTCAATCACAATTATAAAACAAAATCACCACAGAAGTGCCAAATTATGGTGAATTATTGAAATAATTATACGCCTCACATGTAGGAGCGATCTCCGAATCGCGACCAAAGCCATTGATAGTCGGGAATCGGAGTTCCCTCCTACATGTGAATAATGTCTAATTAATTCTAAAATCTACCATAAATGCTATTTATTCAGATTTTACATCATCTCCGAGTAGTTTGGCAAGCGTCTCTTCATGGAATTCAGCAAAGATTTGTCGTTCTATTTCTGTTAAATTTTCTACTTCTGGCAACGGTGTGCTGATACGATATTCTTCGTTGAGCCATTTACCTAAATCTATTGATTTGCATCGTTTACTACAGAACGGAAAATTTGAGGGTAAAGGCTCACCTTTTTTATAGATAAATTCATAGATGGTTCCGCAGAGGCTACATTTCAATTTCATATTAACTCCTTTGCAAACTTCATTTGAACTGAAAGGTGCGGATTTTGTGCTCAGTATTTTCCAGATAACACTACAAGAATATCTAAACACTTTTATTGATATAACTTATGTTGTTCAATATAAGCAAAAACTGCTTCAGGAACAAGGTACCGGACAGAAACATTATTCCGAATACGTTCACGAATCTCGGTTGCTGAAGTATCAAACCCGGTTATTCGAAAAGTTATAACGCTTTTACGAATTTCAAGGGGAACGCTTTCCAAGTCGTAATTGGGACGCGTTGTAGCAATCATGGTACACTGTTTCAGCACTTCGTCAAAATCTTTCCAAATTTTATACTCAATTAACGAATCCGCGCCGATTATCCACGCGAGTTCTGTTGTTTCACCGTAAACGTGTCGCAACGTTTTTATCGTTTGAATCGTGTATGAGGGACCAGCACGATCCAATTCAATCCGAGATACCTCAAAATATGGGTTGCCTGCTGTTGCTAATAGCACCATTTTATATCTATGTTCAGCAGAAACCATATCCGGTTGTGCTTTATGGGGAGGCCGCGCAGCGGGGACAAACAGAATTTTATCGTAGCCTAAACCCTCACGCACTTGCTCGGCACTCAGCAAATGAGCGTAGTGGATCGGGTTAAAAGAACCCCCCATGATAGCGATTTTCATCTGTTTCTTTTTTGCTTATTGGCCAAGAGGATGTACAAATCATTCTTCACAATTATTTTTGGGTGTGTCTCACAATAGACACACATGAACTGATAGATACGATATGAAACTATATTTTCTAATCTTCAATTATACTAATTTCCGTGATAAAAATCAAGACAAATTTTTTTGGTAGCAGAGTTATTTAGTTATCGGTTTTTCCCAATATTTAGGCAGGGTCGCAATCAGGGGTCGCTCCTATGGGAAGAGATTTTAGAAAGAAGAAATTATTAGAGAATTAAATGGCTCTGTTAGTATAGGTGAAACCGTCCTCTTTCAAAATAGAATTATCAAAAAGAATTGGCACAATTCTTGCGACAATATTTTAAATCTAAAGGGGTAACCGAATGTCTGAAACACATATACCAGTTTTACGGAATGAAGTACTCGATTTTCTCAAACCGGAACCGGATGGCGTTTACGTAGATGCTACAATCGGATTAGGCGGACACAGTCTTTGGATTCTAAAAAAATCTCACCCCTCTGGTTGCCTAATCGGAATTGACTTGGATGCAAGCGCGTTGGCTATCGCAGAAAAGAGGTTACACGCTTTTAAGGAGCGACTCAGTTTGATCCACGGTAACTTTGCACAACTTGCGCAGTTATTGGAAATACATGGAATTAACGAAGTTGATGGTGTTTTGTTGGATCTTGGCGTGTCCTCATTACAACTGGATACACCAGACAGAGGATTCAGTTTTCAACATTTGGGGCCTTTAGATATGCGGATGGATGAACGGATGCCCATATCAGCGGCACAGATCATCAACGACAGTACACCCGATAAATTGATTAAAATATTCAAAGAATATGGCGAGGAACGTTATGCGAAACGGATCGTCCGAAACATCGTCGCGGCACGAGCAGAAAGACCGATAACGTCAACATTACAACTGGCAGAAATCGTTGTAAATGTATGTTTCAACAAAGTTAAACGTTCAAAAACTCCTGCCCAAAAAGCAAGAGAAATTCACCCTGCCACCCGTGTTTTTCAGGCATTGCGGATTGAGGTCAATGCCGAACTCAATAATCTTGCACTTGGATTAAACGCTGCTGTCTCTGTCTTGAAACCGGGTAAGTGTCTCTGCGTTATCAGTTTTCATTCACTTGAAGATCGGATAGTAAAAAGACAATTTCAACAGTTAGCAAAAACTTGTATTTGTCCACCAAAAACACCTATTTGTATCTGTGAACATCAGCAAGTTTTGCAGGTGGTAACAAATAAACCTGTCTTACCGTCTACAAGCGAAATTGAAGCAAATCCACGGGCACGTAGTGCAAAATTGCGGGTTGCAGTCAAAGTACAAAGTTGATACGTATAGAACTTGAAAAATTTGTATCAAAATTTAAAATTTATCGTATACATTAATTAATGCGGAATCCGAATACTTATTCAACGCTGTTTAAAGAAAAATCGGAATCGAAACCGAAAGTCGCAATGTTTCTTGTTTATCTTGTTTTCGGATTGTCTCTATGCGTATTTGGGGCAAGCGTTTGGTTTTCGTCTTATGCGAAAAAGGTTTACATCCGGCGAAGACCTCACTTTGAAACGGAGGCTGGGAAAATTCAAAACGAAATTCACAAACTTGAATTAGAGGTGAACACGTTAACTGATATTGAAAGGGTCCGTTCACTGATTAAAGAATTAGGATTGGTTGAACATAAAGAATCAATTGAACTTCAAGATAGGTAGTTTGAATATACAAAAAGTTAGAAACGGGTTTCCTTATCAGCAAAATTAAAGCAAAACGGATAACATTACACAGAATTATACATTTTCCATAGTACTATAGAAAGACACAACAAGATTATGAAAAAAAATAGTTCTCTTTCAATTCGTCGACTCGTTGTCACGCTAATCGTTTTACAATTAGGCTTTTTGGTATTGATAGGCAAACTTTTTATGCTTCAATATCCAGACGAGGATGCCCCTATGACATCTCGGAAAGATTGGCGTTCTCGGGGAAAGAACGAGGTTAAACGGGGTAAAATACTTGACCGACACGGAAGTGTGTTTGGGATTAGCCAAGATCAACTTGCTGTTTCCGCAGACCCCAAAACCTTTAACAGAAAATCTAACGCGCACATTGTCGCAACCGAATTAGCCGCTTTATTAGATACTTCCAAATCAGAGTTATTAGCGCAGCTGAAACGGAAGCGGAACGGAGAGTACGTCGAATTCGTTTGGCTTAAAAAAGGTATTGACTATGACAAGTTAGATGCGATCCGCAACATCACCAAAAAACACAGAGGACTCAAAATTGAGATTGAACCGAGTCGATTCTATCCGAAGAAGACGCTTGCATCACAAGTCATTGGTTACATGAACGATTTAGATGCAGGAGAAGGAATTGAATATCAATATCACACGTACCTTCAAAATTTACATTCACCGCAACCGCAGACAAGAAGCGGGGTAGCATCTGCCTTTCTCCAAGCACAATCAATTCCCGAAACACTTGGAAACAACGGGTGTAACGTTGTCCTAACACTTGATCAGGTAATTCAAGATATCGCTGAAGAAGCACTGGCAAAAGGATGTAAGGATTGGAATGCCCCGAAGGGGACTGCCATTGTTCTCGCAGTAGAAACTTCAGAGATATTAGCGATGGCAAGTTATCCGACTTATGACATTAATGTCCAGACAAACGCGGATGAAGAAGCAAAACGCAACCTCGGAATCTGGTATGTATTTGAACCGGGTTCCATTTTCAAAATTGTTGCCTCATCTGCGGCGTTAAACGAAGGTATCATGACTCCTGAATCTACGGTCTTCTGTCATAACGGGCGTTACCGCATTGGTAAGCGACGCGTTGTAAAGGACGTTTCTGCCAAAGGGTATTTATCGCTTGAACAAGTGATACAGAAATCAAGCAATATCGGAATGATAAAAATTGTCGAAAAGTTAACACCTGAACGTTTGGAAACGTATGTAGATAAATTCGGCTTTGGAAAGAAGACAGGTGTAGATCTGCCGTATGAACAGGAAGGAAACTTGTATGCATTGCGGCGGTGGAATGTGAACTCCCTTGCTTCTGTTCCTTTTGGGCAAGGCATTTCTGTTACACCTCTTCAGATGGTGAACGCTTTAGCTGTGATTGCTAATGGTGGCATACTACGCCGGCCCTATATTACTAAGGAAATCCGAGACGCACGCGGAAATCTTATCAAGAAGAATCATCCGACAGAAATTCGGCGTGTTTTGCGACCAGAAATTGCCAAACAGATGACAGATATTCTTGTCGGTGTAGTTGAAAAGGGAAGTGGCATGAGAGCAAAAATAGACGGTGTAAGCATCGCTGGTAAAACCGGAACTGCACAGAAAGCTGAAAAGGGTAAAGGCTATGCTGCTGGTAAAGAGGTAATGTCCTTTATGGGATTTCTTCCCGCTAACGCACCCAAAATTGCCATTATTGTCACATTGGATGAACCCACTGGTGAAAGATATAGTGGCCGGATCGTAGCTCCTGTTTTCAAACAGATTGCCAAGCAGACACTTAAATATATTGAGCAAACACATTTTTTTGACTCAGCACCAAAGCGAAGAAGCACTTCCGACCGTAAATATGCTGATGGAAACAAGGCGACTACGCGGATTGCCAGCACACAGTCTTCAAATCAAACACCTCACAAAACAACTACTCCTCCCACCAAAAAAGAAAAAACAGACCAAACCGGTCATTCAATAATAAAACATACACCAATCTCTGATGACACTTTAGTGAGGAAGGGAGAGGGGTTATGAGACTCCAAAACCTTCTGGATGGAATTGAAATCAGCGAAATCATTGGTGATCGAAACCCCCAAATTACGGGTGTTGTTAGTGACCATCGAAAAGTCAAACCGGGATATGCGTTTGCCTGCTATCAAGGTCTGAACGTTGATGGACATTCGTTTATTTCTGGTGCTATCAGTAACGGCGCAATAGCAATTATCTCTGAAAAACAGATGCCTGACCTATCTAACGGTGTAACTGGTGTTATCACCCCCAATGGACGAAAAACACAAGCCTTATGTGCTGCTAATTGGCACGGTAACCCAGCGAAACGACTGAAATTAACCGGCATTACCGGCACGAACGGTAAGACATCTACCGCACATTTGACATACGGAATTCTTAAGGCGCAAGGGTTGAAAACGGCTGTTTTAGGAACAGTGGGACATACGTACGATGCGGACGATTCAACTTCAAACGAAAAACCCCCATCCACAATTGAAATCCCGGCACTTCTGACCACACCGGACGCTTTTGAACTCCATGCAATGTTAAAGCAAATAGCAGATACTGGCATAGAACATGTCGTCATGGAAACCTCTTCTCAAGGACTGGCACAGCACCGATTAACTGGTCTTACCTTTGAAACAGCTGTTTTTACCAACCTGACACAGGATCATCTGGACTATCACGGCACTATGGAAAATTATCTTGCTGCGAAAATGATGCTATTTGAGCAGTTGAGTCAGGAGGGTGTCGCAATTTTGAACGCAGATTCTCCTGCCACGACTCGCATCATTGAGTATATCTCGTCTCACGCGAACATACTTACTTACGGGCTTGAAAACGAGGCAGGTTTACAGGCACAAGATGCAGAAATTTCATTAAGGCAATTAGCCTTTACAGCGATTACGAATGGGAACGGTAATATTGACAATTCAGATGTATCACTGCAGAAAATCAAGGCAAAAATCCGCTTGCTTGGTTCATATAATATCTACAACGCTCTTGCGGCAATTGGCGTTGGAATCCGCTATAACTGTAGTGCTGCAGCAATTCGTCAAGGACTTGCTGAGACTGTTGTACCTGGACGTTTTGAACGTGTTACCTCACTTGGAGAACGAGACAAAGACTTCGCTGTTATTGTTGATTATGCGCACACGCCAGATGGCTTGGAAAATGTTTTAAATGCAGCCCGTGGAATTACAGAAGGAAGGTTAATTTCTGTGTTTGGTTGCGGTGGTGACCGTGATAGAGGTAAACGTCCAAAAATGGGGGCAATTTCCACGCAGATCGCAGATATAAGTGTAATCACTTCCGACAATCCCCGCACGGAAAATCCCGATGAAATCATCTCAGAAATTGTGTCAAATTTACCACATGATGCAGCATATCTGTGTATTCCAGAGAGACGCGAAGCAATTCGTCATGCTATCACGGATGCACATCCAGGTGATGTCGTTGTGATTGCCGGAAAAGGACATGAAAATTATCAAGAGATTCACGGTAAAAGGTTGCCGTTTGATGACCGAGAAATAGCATCAGAAATACTACAACATTTACCTGTGTAGCTGCAGCAGACAGCTGCCCCATAGTGAAATTATCTGCAGACCAAAAACTGAAAGCAAATTTGAAACAGACACAAGATCATGCGGCGAGTTAAGTTCATAGAAATTAATAATCTTAAAATTGCCTATCAGGTAGAAGGTACAGGTGTTCCCATCGTTCTTCTACACGGTTGGGGTGCTGAAGCAGATACTTTTAGTCGTGTTTTTGATTGGCTTTCGCGTTCGTATCAAGTCTACGCCCTTGATCTTCCCGGTTTCGGACTAAGTGAAATCCCTCTGACAGCATGGGATGCCTCTGATTACGCCAAATTTCTCTCTGCTTTTTTTCACAAACTCAACATCAACAAAGCACACCTGATTGGACACTCTTATGGCGGAAGAATCTCAATAGTAATGGCAGCAGAAGAACCGGAGAAGATAGACAAATTAATTTTAGTGGATAGTGCGGGCATTATACCACCCCGAACTGCGAAATATTATATACGAATCAGTCTCGCAAAAATCGGACGCTTAATGCGGCATTGTGGGATGCTCGGTAACAGACTGGCAGATAATATAGCACAAAAAGTAGGCTCAAAAGATTACCGTGAAGCAGGTCCGATGAGAGCGACGATGGTGAAATCCGTGAATCAAAATTTGCGTCCACTATTACCCAAGATTCAGGCTTCTACGCTATTGATTTGGGGAGAAAACGATACTGATACACCTATATCGTTTGGGAGAATAATGGAGAAGGAGATACCTGACGCTGGTTTGGTGATTCTCAAGGATGCAGGACATTTCTCATACCTTGACCAATTGCCGCAGTTTTGTGAAATTGTAGATAACTTTTTAGCATGAGCAGCTGGGACCGGTGGCAAGTTTTGCCAAAAAAATAATTTGACCGAGAATGGAATATTAAATTCTGTAGTTGCTCAATCTAAATTGCATGTGATGGCGCAATGAATAATGTTGCTGCTAAAGTTTTTCGTAGCAGCGCAATTCATTGCGTTTTTGTTAATGTGAAGTGGAATTATAGTGGATTTTACAATTAACATGACATTTATCTGTAGGAGGGAACTCCGATTCCCGACTATGAGCAGGTTTAGTCGCGATTCGGAGATCGCTCCTACAGAAGAGATGTCAACATATTTTTATAATTCACTATAATTAAAACGGAACTCTGAGTCACTACATAAGTAAGCGATTTTTGGAAGATTATAGAAATGTTAGAAAAAGTCAGTCTATTCCTCTTTTATCTTGTCGTTGTTGCTTGTTTTGTAAGAGCTGTTATTCGGGCAACCCGCGGATTACATATACTACAACTTGATGGTTATAAACCTGTCCGATTTCTAAAATGGATTTTGACACACCACAAAAACTGCTTTGAAATCGTAGAGATTATTATTATCGCAGGTCTCGTAACTATTACGTCGATTTTTCCTAACATTCAAACCAATTGGCTTTTCCCTACGGTTGGTATAATCTGGATAGCATTCCAAGTTTATAAAATTGTATGGCATAAAAATTCAACAGCGAAAAAACCGCTTGTTTACACTGCCCGCGCGAAACGACTTTTCGGATTAACACTCGGACTACTTACTGTCGTTGCGGTTGTGCTTGCTTTTTTAATAGAAAGTAACCGATCGCGAATAGGTATCTTTCTGTTCAGTGAACTCACAGTGCCGATTCTCGTTGTGAGCAGTTTTTTAATTTGGCCGTTAGAACAATTAATCAACGGGGCTTATTTGCATGACGCAAGAAAACGCATCAAAAACCTTCATCCGAAAATAATTGGAATTACAGGCAGTTACGGAAAAACGAGTACCAAGTATATTCTTCACCAAATTTTATCGAAAAAGTATAATACGCTGATGACTCCAGATAGTTATAATACACCGATGGGTATTTGTAAAGTTATCAGAGGTGATTTATTACCTGAACACAAATATTTTATTGTTGAAATGGGAGCGTATAAACGAGGTGATATTCGCGAACTGTGTCGTCTCGCGCCACCGGAAATTGGAATACTTACTGCTGTAGGTCCCCAACATTTAGAACGGTTTAAAAGTATTGAAAATACTACCCGCGCAAAGTACGAGTTAATCGAAGCGTTACCCGCAAACGGACTTGCAGTAATTAATGCTGATAACGAAATTTGTGCAGCATTGGCAGATAAGACCGACAGTGTACCTGTTATTAGGTATGGCGTAGAAGCAAACGGTGTTGAGAATGCGGCTTTGAGGTTGAGAGCACACAATATTACACAGAGCGATAAAGGACTTGCTTTTGCTGTAACAGACGAGGTAACAGGGACAACCGAGATAAAAACACGTCTTCTGGGAAAACATAACGTGTCAAATATCCTTGCTGCCATTGGTGTTTCACTGCAATGCGGGATGACATTGAATGAAATTCAAGAGGCACTTGAAGCATTAGAACCGGTTCCACATCGTTTGCAGCTGATAGCTGCAGGCACAGGCGTAACTGTGATAGACGATAGTTTCAATGCAAATCCTGAAGGAGCAAAAGCAGCGCTTGAGGTCCTTACTGATTTTGTGAGTAATAAAGATGGAAAAAAAGTATTAGTTACGCCAGGTATGGTGGAACTTGGCGAACGTGAATACGATGAAAACAAACAATTCGGCTCAGAAGCAGCTAAGGTGTGCGATCTTGTTATCCTTGTAGGTCCAGCAAGAACAGCACCGATTTTAGATGGACTCAAAACTGCAAACTATCCCGAACAACAGATTTTCGTTGCTAAGGATCTCACAGAGGCACAGCAACAACTTGCCGAACACCTTAAACCGGGCGATGTAGTTCTTTTTGAGAATGATTTGCCGGATAATTATAATGAAGTTTTTTAACACATAGAAATAGAATGAAAAGGTGAGAATCACTCCATAAATTTTATAAGAAATGAAAAGAAATATATATATTTGATTTTAGAATTACATTGACACATTTACTCTGTAGGAGGGAACTCCGATTCCCGACTATCAAAGCGCTTAGTAGCGATTCGGAGATCGCTCCCGCCAAATGCCATAGGAGCATTTGGCGTTGATTCACAGAAGACGTGTTAACTTATTTGTATAATTCACTATAAATAACATTTTTACCGTTGAGCGAGTGTTAATAAATACTTTCAAAGGAATAAAACATGAACGTAGCTCTCATATTTGGTGGTCAATCGCCTGAACACGAAGTATCGATTGTCACTGCGCATCAGGTAAACGCTGCCTTAGCAGAAACGCATGACGTCATCCCAATTTATATCACAAAAGAGGGGGCATGGTTAACAGGCGAAAAACTCAAGGAATTGAGTACATTCACCGAAGGAAACTTGCCTCGCACCGCTGATTTTGACACCGTTAGCGTTGAATTTGCGACACACGCAAAATTCAGTGTCTTGCCAAAACGCAGCGGTTTATTTAATAAAAAAAGGGAACTTCCTATTGATGTCGTCTTTCCCGCGATTCACGGTGTACACGGAGAAGACGGTTCTCTTCAAGGAATTCTTGAACTGATAGATATACCTTATGTCGGTGCTAATGTTATCGGTTCTGGTGTCGGCATGGATAAGATCATGATGAAAGCTGTTCTTAGTGAGAACGGACTTCCTATCGTTTCTTATGTTCCGTTTACCAAACATGATTGGGATTCGGCGAGTGACGATATTCTTGAAGTAATTGAAGAAAAAATAACCTATCCTATGTTCATAAAACCAGCTGTGAGTGGTTCAAGCATCGGTGTCAGTCAGGCGAAGGATGAGAACGAACTTCGGGATGCAATTGAGCTTGCGTGCCGATATTGCCGACGGATCATCGTTGAGCAAGGAATCGAAAACGGTTTTGAGATAAATTGTTCGGTAATGGGAACACACACACCTACTCCTTCGGTTTGTGAACAACCGATCACTTCCACAGATTTTCTTAGTTTTGACGATAAATATATCCATCAAAATTCGGAGACTGAATCCACTTCTGACGATACATCTGGGGCAGATGTTGCCTCTGGAATGGCAGGCGCACAGCGCGAAATTCCTGCACCTATTCCCGATGAATTGACGTTACATATTCAAAATCTTGCTACTTTAGTTTTTCAAGTCCTTGACTGTGCGGGTATTGCCCGAATAGATTTCTTAGTGAATGAAGAAGGGCAAGTATACGTAAATGAGATAAATACAATTCCTGGTTCTTTCAGTTTCTACTTATGGGAACCGGTCGGAATTTCATTCCCAGAATTAGTGTCCCAATTGGTTAACCTTGCGATAGAAACACACCACGAGAAAAATCGCTTAATCTATTCTTATTCAACAAACTTGTTAAGTCAGATGGGGGCGAGTTTCGCAAAATTGAAATCCGACGAATCACAATCACAGAAAACTGTGTGACCTTGCATGATGCTTTTATAGTGAAACCTAAAAATATGTATACACTCCCAGGTAGGTGCGGTTTCCAACCGCACGATTTACACCGGTTCGGTTAGGAAACCGAACCTACCGTCATGTATAAATAATTATGGATTCTACTATAAATGGCTGGTCATGATAGTATCACTCAACTATTTCCATATCATTTATTAAAGTTTAACTATGCCTCAGCAATAACATTCACCACGCTATGAAGCAAGTAAAGAAGCATTAAAAATGTTTTATCATCTATTTTTTAAATACCTTGTTAACGTATTTCAACCCTTTAGTATTTTTAGTTCAATTCCTTTTCGTGCCGTTTATGCAACAGCAACCGCCCTCATTATTTCGCTTGTTTTAGGACCTTTTATGATAAAAAGGTTGAAACAGCTGCGAATCGGTGAACATATTCAAGAAGAGGTGGAAAAAGCACAGCAGCATAATGAAGATCAAAGCAAAGCTGGAACACCGACAATGGGTGGCATCCTTATCATTGTCGCGGTACTTATATCTATCATTTTTTGGGCCCGGCTTGATCAACCTTACATCTACCTGATGATCTTTACAACGATTTGGTTTGGGGGACTCGGTTTTTTAGATGATATGTTCAAAATTAGCAAAAAACAGTCACTCGGTCTCCGGGGTTGGCAAAAACTCTTACTGCAAACCGTGGGGGCTGTGGCAATTGCATGCTATCTTTACCAATGGGGCCCTGCTGAAGCAAATGATACAGCAACTCGTACCGCGCTCAATCTTCCATTTTTCAAACACTTACAACTCAGTCTTGGAATCTTCTTTATCCCGTTTGCGACTTTAGTTATTGTCGGCACCTCAAATGCTGTGAATCTAACTGATGGTATGGATGGGTTAGCAATTGGGTGCACATTATTTGTCGCAGGTACAATCGGTGTATTGGGGTATATTACAAGCCATACAGTTTTTGCAGAACATCTGAACCTTTTTCATTTGCCGGTTGGTGGGGAAGTTACGGCGATCTTTTGCGCATCGTTGGCCGGGGCAGGATTAGGATTTCTATGGTACAACGGACATCCAGCACAACTTTTCATGGGAGACACCGGTTCTTTACCGCTCGGTGCAACGCTCGGAACTTGTGCGCTATTAATAAAACAGGAATTTCTTCTTATTATTGTTGGGGGCATCTTTGTGGCAGAGGCACTATCCGTCATTATACAGGTTTTGTCATACAGAACATTTGGAAAACGAGTTATCAAGATGTCCCCGCTCCATTATCATTTCCTGCTTTCGGGTTGGAGAGAATCAAAAGTAGTCATACGTTTTTGGATTGTTGCGCTTATTTTAATGTTGATAGCGTTGAGTACGCTAAAATTAGGGTAGCCGTGTTTACTCCGTAATATGTCTTTCATTTATAGTGAAATCTGAAAATATGTATACACTCCCTGGTAGATGCGGTTTCCTAACCGCATCTATGAGATTGAATAAACACGGTTCGGTTAGGAAACCGAACCCGCCAAATACCTTACGCGTATTTGGCGTTGATTTGGACGAATGTCATAAGTGCATTTGGCGTTGATTCGTAGTGTATAAATAATTATGGATTTTACTATAAATTCTACGATTGAGGTAAATGTTTGAAACATCCGAACTTGGACTGCTTTTCGGCAAAACGGATCACTGTTTTTGGGGCGAATCGAAGTGGCATAGCAATTGCACAGTTACTCCATGACTACGGTGGCAATATATCTCTAACAGATACACGTGATATAGAAGCATTGTCTGCCGAAATTACGCAATTAAAAGATATACCAATTGAATACTATCTCGGAGGCCATAGCGAATCCTGTATTACCGATGCTGAATTGATTGTTGTTTCACCTGGGGTGCCTTTAGAAATTCCGATTTTGGTTGAAGCAAAAAAAAGAAATATTTCAATTTTAGGCGAATTGGAAGTCTCTGCAAGCCTTTGTCAAGCACCTATCGTTGCAATTACGGGCACAAAAGGTAAGTCTACAACAACTCTTCTGACTGCCGCAATTTTAGAAGCAGGTGACAGATTTTCCAATGTGGTAGTGGCAGGAAATATAGGCGTTCCGTTAGCAAGTAAAGTTGCGACACTAACCAGTAAAGATGTCGTTGTCTTAGAGGCAAGTAGTTTCCAATTGGAGAGTACCGTCACTTTCCGACCAGCAGTGAGTGTGGTGCTGAATTTTTCACGTGACCATCTTGATCGCCACGGAACGATGGAATCGTATTTGAATGCGAAAAAGAAGATATGTGCAAATCAGACGAGTTCGGAATGGATAGTGTTAAATGCTGCCGATACAACTGCTAAGAATTTCACGCATGCCACCGCAGCAAAAAAAGCATATTTCACAGATCACCTCTCAAATACAGATGAAGAGTGGAAAAAATTATGCCGCAAAATGGGGAGTGGAATTGGGGCATGTCTGCAAAGCAACGTAAACAAAATTGGAATCTATACGTATAAAGACAATCAAGAACACTGGGTTTGTAATGTCGCTGATTTGTCGTTAGAAGGGGCACATAATGTCAGAAACGTGCTTGCAGCGATAGTCGTAGGCACAATCTTCGGTGTGACACCTGTGGAGATGCGTAAGGCTATTCTTGAATTTGATCGGGTACATCCTGCACTTGAACACGCATTTGAAAAGGTTAGCGTTATCAAAGGTGTAGATTATATAAACGATTCTAAAGCAACAAACGTCATAGCAACATGTGCTGCTCTTGAATCAATTGAAAAAACAACCGATCTTAGTGAAAATGTAAAACGCGTTTTCTTAATCATAGGAGGGTATGATAAGGGAAACGATTACGAACCGCTAATTGAACTTGTCCGTACAAAAGTTAAAAATTTAGTTCTACTTGGGGAATACACGCAGAACATTCAAGAGACATTCACCAATTATGTCAAAATGCATCATACTGCAACAATGGAAGAGGCCGTAGAGTTTGCTTATACACATGCTATGCCAGGAGACATCGTCCTTTTATCACCATCTAACGCGAGTTTTGATATGTACACGGATTATAAGGAACGCGGACAAGCGTTTAAAAACGCCGTGAATTCACTCAAGCCTCATCAGCCGCTTGATTAATAAATTTACTTGGTTCAGAGATTAATTGGGACATACTGACGACTATGCAAAGTTATAGCCCCCTTAATAATTATGCAAATCCAACTACTCTTCCCTCTGATAAAGAACAGACTCGAATTACGGGTTTTGGCAGAGTAGACACCGGTCTGCTTGCTGTGACGCTATGCTTGGTTGGAATCGGTATCCTGATGGTTTATAGTGCTGGACATGTATTGTCTGCTAAACAGTACGGCAGCAGTTACCATTACCTAAAAATCCAAGCAATTGCTTGTGTGATAGGTTTGGTTGGGATGGGTATCGCCTCATATATACCGTATCGGTTTTATGAAAAGTATAGTAACATATTATTATTTTTGGCATTTGGTCTGCTGATCCTGGTTTTTACGCCTTTAGGGACAAGTGTGCGAGGGGCGGAAGGTGGCAGATTTAACCGATGGATCGCCATAGCAGGTGTCCAATTCCAACCTGTGGAATTTGCAAAGGTCGCCTTAATTATTCATACAGCACATTTCTTAGCACGAAAGCCGGAACGTATTAAAAGTTTCTTCCATGGCGTACTACCAAACGTCTTAATTATAGGATTAATTTTCGGATTAGTAGCAATACAGCCTGATTTCGGTTCAGCAGTTTTGTTAGCAGCAACAGCAGGATGCCTCTTATTCGTTGGGGGAATTCGCATATCCCATACATTTTTATTAATAGGAGTTGGCGGCGTATTATTAGCAGGATTCATTATCAGTGATCCGTACCGATTAACTCGTTTAACTGATTATTGGGCATCCTTACAATCTCCGGAAGCTACCAGTTTTCAGTTAGGACGTTCATTTGATGCGCTTAAATGGGGCGGTTTGTTTGGAGTCGGAATTGTTGACAGCGTTTCAAAAATTAATTATTTGCCTTATCCACACACAGATTTTATTTTTGCAGTACTAGGTGAAGAGTTCGGATTTATCGGCACATCAGCGGTCACAATAATCTTTATGATATTTGTTTGGCGTGGGATTTCAATCGCAAGACGTACAGAAAATCGGTTCGGAGCACTGTTTGCTATCGGACTTACGATAATAATTGGGCTTCAAGCGTTTATCAATATCGGTGTTGTAACAGGGCTTCTACCTACAAAAGGTATCACCCTTCCTTTTCTTAGTTACGGTGGTTCATCTCTGGTAATCAGTTTGGTAAGTGTCGGCATGCTTTTGAACATTTCTCGAACTGCTACACGGTCATCTCCAAAAACAGCAAAATGAGTTAATGTGAAAAAGCAAAATACGCGACATAAATGGCAAGAAGTTGCCAGCAAAAATACTAATCATAAAAAAAACGAGAAACGGTTTGTCCTTGCCGGAGGTGGAACAGGCGGGCATATCTATCCTGCCATCGGTATTGCCCAGGCCCTTCAACGTCTTAATCCACAGGTAGACATAGTTTTTATTGGTGGACGAGGCCGCTTAGAATCAACACTTGTTCCGCAACAAGGTTTTCGATTTCTACCCATTTCTGTTGAAGGATTTCCACGCAGCTTGACGTGGAAGTGGTTTCCAGTTATAATAAAAGTCTGTCGTGGACTTGTGCAATCGTTGAAATATCTGAGGCAATTCCAGCCAAATGTCGTTATTGGAACTGGCGGATATGTCTCTGGACCTGTTCTCTTTGCCGCTTTGCTGCTGGGTATCCCGATAGCGATACAAGAACAAAATGTGTCCCCCGGTTTAACAAACAGCATGCTGGCGCGTCGTGCGAAAGCAGCGTACCTTGCATTACCACCAGATACCCAACGGTTTCCTCAACACATTGTGGAGGTAACAGGCAATCCGATTCGCCTCGGAATAACAGATTTTCCGCGTAATGATGAAACTTATCGAAAATTTAAATTATGTGAAAATCGCAAAACTGTATTCGTAATGGGGGGTAGTCAAGGCGCTCGTGCTATTAATAAAGTGATGATAGACGCGTGTCCATTAATTGCCAAATTTACCGCATCTCTGATGTCGCAAACAGACAGCACCAACGTAGGTGAGCTCCAAATTGTACATCAAACAGGAAAAACAGATGCGGAACAAGTACAATCAGCCTACGAAGAACATGGAATAGCACATCATGTTCAACCGTTCTTTGATCCTGTGGAAGAAATATATAGTATCGCTGATGTGATGATTTGTAGAGCAGGTGGAATGACAGTATCTGAAGTTACCGCATGTGGTATTCCTGCAATCTTCATTCCGCTACCAGCTGCTGTAGGTAATAACCAAGTTCGCAATGCTGAAACAGTGGCTAACGCAGGTGCTGCTGTCGTTCTGGAACAGGAAGAATTAACGCCTGAGGCCCTTGTGAAAGAATTAATTCAAATAATTACAGATGATAGTATCAATCAACAAATGAAAACGGCAAGTCAGAACCTTGGTCGTCCGTATGCAAGTGATACGATTGCTGAATCAATTTTTAGACTTGCATCCCCTACAGAAAAAGAAAAAAAATAAATCGTATTGCGAATTCAATATTGGTATTGTACTGGAGATTGGCATTGTTTGGAAAGACACAACACATTCATATAATAGGTATAGGTGGAGCTGGGTTGAGCGGAATCGCCGAAGTTCTTCTTGATCTTGATTTTGATGTCACGGGGTCGGACATCAAAAAATCACCAACCACAGAACATCTAAAGACGTGTGGTGCCAAAATCTGGTATAGTCATGCATCCTCCCAAGTTGATGGAGCAGACGTAGTGGTCATGTCACCTGCTATTCCAGATGACAACGCAGAATTACAAGCTGCAATGCTTGCCAAAATACCGATTATTCGCGGCGCTGAAATGCTGAATGAGATTACACGGATGCGGTATAACGTGGCTGTCAGTGGCACTCATGGAAAAACAACGACAACAGCGATGACTGCGGCTGTGTTAGCAACACTTGACCCAACGGTCATTGTTGGTGGCAAATTAGTCAATGGAAGTAACGCACGAAGTGGACACGGCGATGTTATGGTTATTGAAGCAGATGAGGCGTACGGTTCAATTGATATGATTTACCCCACTATTGCTGTTGTGACTTCTGTTGATGCAGATCACCTTGATTACTACAACAGCATAGAAGAAATTGGTAAAACCTTTCTAACATTTATTAACAAAGTTCCGTTTTATGGATGTGCCGTATTGTGTCTTGATCAAGAAAACATCCAAAAACTCATTCCACAAGTAGAGAAAAAATTTGTGACATACGGTCTTGAAACGAGAGCAGACCTGATTGCTGAAGAAATTAAGATTGACGGACCGACCTCACATTATCAAGTTCGTATGCAAGGTGAAGTTTACGGTAATGTACATCTTAAAATGCCAGGACGGCATAACATTGCGAACTCGTTAGCTGCAATCGCAGTTGGACTTGAATTAGAGATTCCTTTCAACAAAATTCAGGGAGCGCTTGAATCTTTTCAAGGTGTGCATCGTCGATTTGAAGTGTTGGGAACTGTAGATGAGATAGTTGTTGTAGACGATTATGCACATAACCCCGCAAAACTAATGGCAGCACTCCGAGGTGCAAGAGAAGGTTACAACAGACGGATTGTGGCTGTTTTTCAGCCACATCGATACGGGCGCGTCCGAGATCTTGCGGATGAATTTAGCAGATCATTTTATCAAGCAGATATCCTGATTGTTACGTCAATCTATGGGGCAGGTGAAGAACCGATAGAAAATGTAACTGGGGAAAACTTAGCTCGTGCAATAGATGCACACGGACATACCCATGTAATCTATGAATCTGATATGGATATGGTAGTTGAACGTTTAATACAAATTACGCGACCTAATGATTTAGTCATTACGCTCGGGGCAGGCGATATAGTGAATGTAGGACGCAAATTTTTAAGCAAACGCGCATCGAAAATACGTTAAAATGTTAATGAAACTTCAAGGAAAACGTAGACGAAGAAAAGATGGTCCCTCCCACCGAATTTTCAAACCGAGCCAGGACCGTGCACCGAAATACCGCGCTCGACGGATGTTCATATTGGGAACTTTGATTGTAACTTTATTATTTTTAGCGAAAGTACTTCTCGGATTCTTCGATTTTGAACACGTACAAGTGTCCGTGGCACTTTTCGGTAATTCGCATTATACGGAAGGGGAAATTTACAATGTGTTAGGCGAAAACCTTGATAATATCATCACAGATTCCGAAGTTCAAACTGTTGCATATCTAAAGGAAAATTTGAGTTACATTAAGGATGCTCACGTTTCCAGAAGTTTTGTAAAACGACAATTGACAATTGAAATTACCGAACGTAAACCGTTTGCACGGGTAAAGCATATCTTCGTAAAAGAATCGAAATCAAAAAGAGTATCTCAAAAAGCAGCAGGAAGGAAAAACACAGATGATTTTTTTTTGATAGATGATGCAGGTTATGTGTTAGAATCTGTTACACCAGAAAAATATAACCACATGACAATCGTTCTGGATGAAGGGATACAGGAACCTGAAGTTGGCAAACAGATTAAAACTGAGACAATTCAACTTGGGATTCACATTTTGAAGTTAGCGATATCAAAAGAACCTGTACTGGCAAAATACCTGAAAACCATTGATGCGCGAGTTCCGCAAAAAATAAAAATTGACGTAGATAGTTTGCCGATGTCAGTGTGGATTACGGCAGATTTGATTGAAACCGGACTTCATCATGTTGGGTTGTTTGTTCAGCAGCGAGGACTCCTTATCCTTCAGAGAGAAAGACAAATGGGAAAGGTAGAGACATTGACGAAAACACGTGTAGGCAAAAAGGATTTCCTCTTGCCAGAAAATTTTACGTATTTGGATGCACGATATGAAGATACACTTTATTTAGGAGGTGAAAGCAGATAGATGGCAAAAGGAACCATTATCACTGGATTAGATATCGGCTCAAGTAAGATCTCGGTTGTAGTATGCCACACCTTGCCGAGTCTGGATGGCCAGATGGAGATTATTGGTGTCGGCACCGCTGAATCAAAGGGTTTACGAAGAGGGGTTGTCGTTGACATCAATCTCACTGCAGGAGCGATTCGTGAGGCTATTTCCGAAGCAGAACTCATGGCAGGCGTAAACATAGAGTCGGTATGTTTAAACGTTTCAGGTGAGCATGTTGCTGGACAAACGTCACGCGGCGTCGTAACTGTAAAAAATGCTGCACAAATCACAAAGGATGATGTAGACCGGGCAGTGCAGTCGGCAAGAACAATCGCTGCTATCCCTGACGGGCATGACGTTCTGCACGTGATTGAGCAAAACTTTGTTATTGATATGGACATGCGGACCAAGGAACCGATCGGAATGTCAGGGTCGCGTTTAGAAGCAAATGCCTATATAGTTACTGGAAACACAAGTGGAATTCAAAGTCTGTTAAACAGCGTTGAAAGTGCAGAAATTCCGAGTGTAGAAACACTTGCTGTCGCCCCAGTCGCATCAGCAATATCTGTTCTCCGGAGAGATGAACGTGAAGTCGGGATCGCGCTTGTAGATATCGGAGACCAAACAACAGAAATCATTGTCTACAAAGAAGATGCTATTGAACATGTAGTTGTATTTCCTGTAGGTGGACAACATGTAACAAACGACATCGCTCAATACCTAAAAGTGACATTGCCTATGGCGGAAGAACTGAAACTTCACCGAGGATGTGCATGGACAGAGTGGGTGCAAGAAGAGGATACTAACCCTATCCCGATTACAACAGGTTCGGCACCGCCAAAGTTTATCAGCCGCTTTGAATTAGCACAAATCATAGAATATCGAATGGTCCAAATTCTTGAAGGAATAGCTAACGAACTCGGAGATACGCAACTTCCGGGTGGACTTGTGTTAACAGGCGGAACAGCACTCATGGATGGTTTAACAGAACTCGCTGAACAAATTTTACAACTCCGTGTACAAATAGGATACCCCATAGATCTAAAGGGATTGACAGACAGGGTAAATTATCCAATGTATGCAACGAGTCTTGGATTAGCAATGTACGGAGAATCTTTGCGGCGTGAAGAAAAACAGGCACAAGCATTAAGGCGGGGTTCAAGTCCAATTGGCGGGTTTTTCCGTCATATAAAGGAGTGGTTCGGCTATTAGATTGTAAAGATATCCATTGCGATAATTTGCTCTCTACAAATCGGAATAATAGTTGTGGAAAACAGATGTGTCTTGCAATACACATGCCGCGGTAGCAAGGTTCAAATCGTGAGAACTAGTCGAAAATAAAGGAAAATTTAATATTTACACCCTTTCATCATTCATTCTATTGATTTAATTCTAAATTATTTGTATAATAAAAATAGTATAATTACTAATTTGATGAATAAAGCACGAAAGGAAGTATATACCTTTGTTTTACTAAAGGTGAAATTAAATCTTTTTACAACGAAATAAAAAGTCGCAACCATACTCTTTGCGTGCGGTTGCTTGAGTGACGCGCTGTATGTAGAATTCATTATCGGGACGTATTGACACCGAAAAAGGGTAGCGGAGTCAAGGTTTGTGGGAAAAGATATTGGTAAACTACATGAGTGTAAATTACACACTGATATAGTGTTATCGGAATAAAGTGCTTATACAGAAGGAGGAATTAGGTTACCGTTGGTTAGACAACCTTCCACAACAAATGGAGCGGAAGTTATAATGCTGCGGAGGCACCGAAGGATGTGTTGTCCACAGGTGACTGAAATTAAAAATGATAGATTTTGAACAAGAAGAATTTGAAAAAGCGAGTGCGAAAATAAAGGTTATCGGGGTAGGTGGAGCAGGTGGAAATGCTGTTAGACGTATGATCGAAGCAGCACTTACCGGCATTGAGTTTTATGCTGTTAATACCGACGCACAAGCACTCGGCACATGCCATGGTGCCACACCAATTCAGATTGGAATGAGCACGACTAATGGGTTAGGTGCGGGAGCCAATCCCGAGATAGGTCGAGAGGCGGCTGAGGAAGACCGAGAATGTTTACAAGAAATTGTTGATTCTGCCAACATGGTTTTTGTCGCAGCCGGCATGGGGGGCGGCACAGGTACAGGTGCAGCACCAATTATCGCAGGGCTTGCGAAGGAAAAAGGTGCCTTAACGGTTGGAGTGGTAACGCGACCGTTTGATTTTGAAGGAAGACACCGCGCAGAAAAGGCTGAATTGGGGTTGCAAGAACTACGAGGCAAGGCGGACTCAGTTATTGTAGTCCCAAACCAACGGCTTATTGACACACTTAACAGAACACTTCCGATCCCTGAAGCATTTAAGTTTGGCGATGAGATCTTATTACATGGTGTGCAGAGTATCTCCGATATTATAAATGAAACAGGTGAGATTAATGTTGACTTTGCCGATGTGGAAACAGTTATGCGAGATGCCGGAACAGCGTTGATGGGTATGGGGCGCGCAACTGGAGATAATCGGGCACAAGTTGCAGCATCACATGCCATCTCCTCACCCCTACTGGAAGAAACAAGCATTTCAGGTGCTGTTGGGATGATTGTTAATATCACCTCTCCACCAAATTTTACGATGCACGAATTGGACGAAACCATGAAAGTTATTAGGGATGTTTCCGATGATGCACAACCGATTTTCGGGTTAGTCTACAGAGATGAATTGGAACTTAACGATGAAGTGTTGGTCACCGTGATTGCCACTGGCTTTGATCCACCTTCAGATTCGCCTGCCTATACGCCAAACCAAGGTAGCAGGTTTGACCCACAAGGTGGACAACCTAATCCGATGCTACAAGGAAGTCGAGTTCGGAATGCAGAAGCTGGTACACAAGGACGTACTCAACCGGGTAGCCAGCGTTCTGCCTGGGACAGGCAACCACAAGGGAGAGGTAACGAGGGAACAGCCGGTTCCACAACTCAACATCCCGCGAATCGACAAAATACCTCACCTCAACATGTAGCACAAGAAAAACCTGAAGATAATGATAACGAAACCAATGACGAACAAAATCAAGACCGTGAAAAACAGTGGGACATTCCCGCATTTCTCCGGGTTCAACAGAAAAAGGATAAACGTAGAAACTAATTCTACAACATCCTTATCCTGTTCCATATATGTTTATACTAAAGAGGGATTGAATTGGATTTACGCGAGCACATGCAGCAGCTGCTAAAAACCGAAAAGTACGCGTTGTCAAGTCAAAACAAACATACCCGGTTCAGGAAACCAAATAGATTCGCACTGGTCTATCCAAGCACGTATCAGCTTGGCATGTCCAGTTTGGGCGTTCAGGTCATCCATGCCACGCTGAACAGTCGCAAAGATACTGCGTGTGAACGCTTCTTTATACCAGAACCTCGGTATGTTCACGAACTCATTAAAAAGAAGATACCGCTATTCTCGTTAGAGACGCAAACCGCACTTCACGCCTTTGATATTGTTGGATTTTCTGTCTCGTTTGAATCTGATTATGTCAATATCCCTCGAGCATTAGAGTTAGGTAATATACCGCAACTGACTGAAGAACGCTCAGAATGGGATCCGCTTATTATTGCGGGTGGAATTAACATTTCTTATAACCCAGAACCGTTGGCTGATTTCATTGATGTCTTTGTAGTAGGTGAGGCAGAACTGATTATCCACCAACTAATGGATAAATTCCACGAATGGAAAATGTCAAATGCTCCTAAAGCAGATTTGTTAAAATCACTTGGCACAGAACCGGGACTGTATGTGCCAAGTTTTTACGATGTCACATACCACGCCGATGGGAAGGTTGAACAAGTTAGTCCGAAGCCAGGGGTACCTGAGAAAATTCGTTCCGCAGCAGTACCCGACCTAAATAGTGTAGAAACCTGTACACATATCCATACGCCTAACACAGAGTTTTCAAATGCACATTTAATTGAAATTGTGCGTGGATGTGGTAGACAGTGTCGCTTCTGCGTGGCAGATTACGCAAGACGATGGCCGAGACACCGCTCCGTAGAAAACACACTTGCACTTGCAGAAAAAGCAAGAGGCATTACCGATAGGATAGGATTAGTAGGTGCATCCATCTCTGACCATCCCCAAATAAACCAGATCGCAACAGGTTTGGTTGATAAAGGATTCCGTATCTCGTGTGCGTCACTCCGCGCTGAAACTGTGGAGGCACCACTCCTTGACGCACTTGCTGACAGTGAACAAGGCACAATTACCATCGCCCCCGAAGTAGCGACTGAAGAACTCCAAAAGGTTGTAAATAAAGCAATTCCCAGAGAACGACTCTACTATGTTTTTGAAGAAGCATTGAAACGCGATATTCTTAATCTTCGACTATATTTCCTCATCGGTGTCCCTCAGGAAACACCTGCAGATGTTACAGCAATTGCAGAAATGGCAAAAGAGATGCGCACAATTCTGCTTCCACATGCCAAGCGGACAGGAAAAATCGGGCGTATCAGTTTTACTATCTCACCAATGGTGCCAAAACCGCATACTCCGTTTCAATGGGTGGCAATGGAACCGCCAAAGACTATCGCCAAAAAACTTGACTATCTGAAGCGGGAGATTAACAGTCTTGGCAGTATAAAGGTATCGTCTGCAAGTGCGCGTATGGCACATCAAGAAGCGGTTTTTGCACGCGGTGATCGCCGACTTGGTAAGGTTATATTGGAACTTGCCCAAGGAACATCGTGGAACAACGCTTTCCGAAAACACGGATTAGCTCCTGATTTTTACGCGCTGCGTCAACGCGAATTCAACGAAATCAATCCCTGGGATCATCTTGACCTTAACGTTAAACCTCAATTTTTACAACTTGAACACAATAAGCACGAAAAAGGTTTCATGACAAGCGAGTGTGATACCACAGTTTGTAAAAAGTGTGGTGCTTGCTAAACAATTTGCTGTTTTCAAGTAGATTTTGGAAACCATCCATTAGAAAAGAACAATTAAACATATTAAGGAGGATACAGTTGTGCGCAAATTACTACGATTTACAACGGGACTTGTTGCAATTTTGACACTATTCATCATCGCCTCGCCATCGTATGCGGGTTTGGACGATAAATCGCTCGTGTTATACCTTTCCTTTGATGAAGGCAAGGGTGCCACTGCCAAAGATAGTTCTGCTTATGGACATGATGGCGAACTTATCAAAAATCCCACATGGGTTGATGGACAATTTGGTGGCAAGGCACTTGAGTTTGATGGCACAAAAGGGCAATATGTTATGGTCCCTATCAACGATACCTTGCAGCTGAGAGAAAAGTTTTCTATCGCCTTTTGGGTCAAACGCGGAGATACGCAGATTAGTGCATGGAACTATATGATTGGTGCTGGTACACTCGTATGGGCGACTATTTTTAATAGAGACAGCCAAAAGACCTATCTCTGGTCTAAAGCCCCAGGCTGGGGACAAAAAGGTATCTCTAATGAAAATCAACCCCAAGACTGGGTGCATCTCACTGTAACACATGATATAGATAAGGACGTTAGCATTTACTATGATGGTAAAAAAGTAGGCGGCGGCGGAAAACCACCAGCAATTATTGAAATTGACGGTTCCATTATGGTCGGTGCAAGGCATCCTGGTAACGAATTTTTCACTGGTATAATTGATGAGGTGCATCTCTTTAATAGAGTCCTTACCGAAGATGAGATTAACACTATTAAAGATGGTGAATTTGCGCCGGTAGAACCCGCGGAGAAACTGGCTACGACATGGGGTGTCATTAAGGCAGACCGCCGCAGATAAATGTAATTTTACAAGGGCAGAGAGCATTCTCTGCCCTATTTTAGTTAATTGGTAGGTGTGCATAAATAATTTTATGTTGAATGTGCGTTTAAAAGTAGTAGGCACGCTCCGCGTGCCGTAACAATTCAAAGAGCCATAATGAATTGTGTGCGACAAACGCTGAGACGCTTGAAAATACACGGGTTGCGTAAATTTTGCTAACAAACGCACAGGAGAACAGAACGTGAAAGATAATTACAAATTCATTGTAATTCTTGTTTCGGTATGGATGCTCATTTTATTCTATCAAAATGTCCAAGCACAACAAAATCTGGCACAAGAAGCTTATGCGATCTTTGAGCAGTCGTGCCTAATATGTCATGGGGAAAATGGTTCCTATACAGAGGCACTCATCATTGAACACACAGCACTCATTGATGATGGAAAAGTTGTGCCCGGTGATCCAGACAGTTCCGTGTTTTATCAACGGCTCATTGAAACGAACTTAGCCAAGCGGATGCCACTCGGACAACCCGCGCTTGACCCCGAAGCAATTGAAACGATCCGGCAATGGATTGCGGCAGGCGCACCCGATTGGAGTGACATTCCCAGACCAGATACTGGCTTCATTACAACTGAAGTGATGCTTCAGACGATTGAAAACCACGTTAATTCTCTTTCCCCACGTGACAAATTGTTTGCGCGCTATTTTACCTTGACACATATCTATAACGCTGGTGAAACAGTTGAAGCACTAAACGCCTATCGACGGGCACTTTCAAAACTGATTAATAGTCTTTCTTGGGGACGCGATGTCGTCAAACCACAGTCTATTGATGTTGAAGAAACCGTTTTCTATATTGACCTGCGCGATTACGAATGGGATGTCCGAAACGATGCATGGACACAGATTGAACAGGTATATCCCTACCAAATGACGTTTGATGCGCCGACACAAACGCATCTTCGCGATAAACTGACAACTCTACAGCAAGAAATGAACTGTGAAGTGCCGTTTGTCCATATAGATTGGTTTCTTGCGACTGCTTCATTGCCACCGCTCTACAACGACATTCTCGATCTACCCGAAACAGACCGTGAATTAGAGGCTGCACTTGATGTGTATGTTGCTGAAAACCTTCAAAATGCGCCAGGGAAACGCGTTTGGCGCGCAGGTTTCAACGAATCCGGCGTTTCAAGACATAACCGCGTTGTTGAGCGGCACATATCACGGTATGGTGCGTATTGGAAAAGTTACGACTTTGCTGGAAGTGCAGAGTCGCAGAATATCTTTACACATCCACTTGATTTCACACATGACGGCGGCGAGATAATTTTTAATCTACCGAACGGATTGCAGGCATATTATCTTGTAGATGCCAACGGTGGCAGACTTGATGTAGCACCGACAGACATCGTATCTAATCCTGCTGCGAGTGATCCTGCTGTGCGTAATGGACTTTCTTGTATCGGTTGCCATACGGAAGGGATGAAGACGTTTGAAGACGAAGTGCGTGCTGCCGTTGAACAGGCAGATAACCCACCTTTTAACAAAGAGCGTGTGTTAGACCTATATGTCCAAAAAGCGGTAATGGATGACCTCGTTAAGGAGGATACACAACGTTACAGAGCAGCACTTGAAGCAGCAGGTGGTGTATTTGGTGGTATTGAACCGGTCCAACGATTCCATGAAGCGTTTCAAGGTCCGCTTGATGCCGCACACGCTGCAGCATCGGTTGGATTTGAAACTGATGTGTTCCTTGAGAAAATTAGTAAGAATGTGAGTTTACAAAACTTATTAGGGGCATTGGTGTTAGAAAACGGTGCCATCAAACGAGACGCATGGACATCGGGTTTTCACGATGTGATTTCCGCGTTGGATTCTCCTGATAGTGTCCTGCCACCTGTTGTGCAGCGTCCGGAACGTATTCCTGGTGCTGGTGTCCACATTCCTGATGTGAACTTACGTGCTGCAATTGAGGAAACACTTAGCAAAGCGGCTGGTGATGTCATTACGGTTGAAGATATGGCAACATTAACAACTCTATGGGCATATAATAGGGACATTACGGATCTGACAGGCATTGAGCATGCAGTAAATTTGGAAGAGTTATCTCTTTTGGAAAACTTACTATCCGACATATCACCTTTAGCAGAACTAACAGAATTACAGGAGCTAAATCTTGGGAATCTAAATCCTGGGGGTAACCGAATATTCGATATATCATCTTTAGCGGGATTAACAAAATTACAGACGCTAGATCTTAGGAGTAACCCAATATCCGACATTTCACCCCTTTCAGGATTGATTAATTTGGAAAATCTGCAGCTCGGTGCCATGTACCACTCTACCGGGAATGTGTTCGAGAGATTCAGAACCACGCAAGGAGTACTATCTGATATATCGCCCTTAGCAGGATTAACGAAATTACGGGTTATGTCCCTTAATAATAACAGCATATCCGACATTTCACCGCTCTCAACGTTGATTAATTTGGAACTCCTGGGTCTGCACTTCAACAACATATCCGATGTTTCATCTCTCGCAAACTTGCAGAAATTGAGGGGAACATTAAACCTACTCGGCAACAACATATCCGATGTTTCTCCTCTCGCAAACTTGCAGAAATTAATAGCGTTACAACTACAGTATAACCGAATATCCGACATATCGCCTTTGGACGGATTACCCGAGCACACAAGAGTATTTTGGTACAGCAACCCGGGTTTCCCGCAAGGTGGTCCTAAAATAGAGGGTCCATGGTTATGGGTGCTCCTCCGCTACATCAGTCCGCTTGATTTCCTGGTTTCTTCGGAGCACCAAGGTTTTGAGCGGAATCTTGATTTTCTTTCAGAGGCGAGTGAGGGCACTGTTACAGAACAAGCAATCGCAGCCAATGGAGCGGCCGAGGGGAGTCCTGTCGGGGAACACGTATGGACCTCACACAAAATCGAACCTACTAACGCTGATAAATTTGGGGATAGAGGCAACATCTGGAAGATGTTAAGTGCGATGGGTTTTACAGGTTTGAATGGTTCTGGTAATATCGTTTACGGTTTGACCTATTTGTACTCACCGCGTGAACAGAAGACGAACATGTTTGCAGGAAGTAGTGCTGCTCATAAAGTCTGGCTCAATGGAGAGTTAGTTCGCGACTGGAAAGTTAGGGATCGCATATATGACCTTTATACCGATTATGAAGATTTTTTCCCCGTTACATTGAAACAAGGTCAGAATATCTTATTGGTGGGGGTTGAACATGGTTACGGAAACAGGGGTAGGTGGCGTTTTAGTGGCGATTTTGGATTTGCCCCTGGCACAGAATACACTGCATCTATCCCGGGTGTGGACTATACTTTTTCTCATCCAAAAATCTATGTCGGTGGTACCTTCACCCTCAACCTCAGCGCAAGAAATGTCATTGATTTAGCAGGGTGGCAAGGTGATATTACGTTTGACCCTGATGCACTTGAAGCAGTTGAAGTCACTGAAGGCGATTTCCTAAAGTCAGAGGGTGAAGGCACCTTCTTTCAAGCTGGCACGATTGATAACGCTGCAGGCAAAATTACAAGTCTGTATTCAGCGCGGATCTCTGAAAGCGGTGTCAACGGCACAGGCACACTGCTATCGGTGACATACAAAGCAAAAGCAGACGGTGAAACACAAGTGACACTGGAAAACTTTGAATTCAGTTCTATAAGTGGTGACGTTATTCCTGCTGTTCCACCAAATATTACTATCACTGTGGGAGACTATCCCGCATGGGATGTAAATCAGGATGGTCGTGTGAGTATTCAAGACCTTGTTCTCGTCGCGAAGGATTTCGGATCAGGTGCACCTGCTAACTTACGGACTGATGTAAATCGCGATGGCGTTATCAATATCCAAGACCTTATCCTTGTAGCGCAGCACTTTGGTGAGTCAACGGATACCGCCGCGCCTGCTATATTTGCAATGGATAGCGAGGAACTCACGCCGACAACGGTCCAAACATGGATAGATCAAGCACAGTTTGAAGATGACGGTTCACTTGCCTTCCGACAAGGTATAGAAAATCTCCAAAGGTTATTAGCATTGCTCATTCCTCAAAAAACAGCACTGTTAGCAAACTATCCGAATCCGTTCAATCCTGAGACGTGGATACCGTATCAGCTCGCGAAGCCTGCGGATGTCACATTGACGATCTATGCTGCGAGTGGTGCGGTTGTTCGGACATTGGCATTAGGACATCAGGCTGCTGGTATCTACCAGAGTCGTAACCGTGCGGCGTATTGGGATGGTAGAAATAACGTGGGTGAATCCGTTGCAAGCGGTATCTATTTCTATACCCTAACGACAGGTGATTGGACGGCTACGCGGAGGATGTTGATTTTGAAGTAAAATTTTGACGTGGAAATCGTGTTATAAACCCTAAACAAATTCCCAAAAACACAATACAAATGCTAAGATACATAACGATACTTATCCTATGTAGTGCTTTAGGAAACATCGCTTTAGCCAACCGTGCAAGCGAACACTATCAACGCGGCATGGGACATTTGGAAGAAGGTCGGTACCAAAACGCACTTAAAGCTTTTGACGAAGCAATCCGTTCAGTGAAAGCAGATGCGGATAGAAATTGGCTTGCTGAGATTCATTTCCAGAAAGCGTCAGTCTACTACGCATTGGAGGAATTTGAAAAAGCAATATCGGAATATAAAGAAACCATCGCACATAACCCAAAACCCACCGTTTTCTATAACGCACTCGGTATAGCGCACTCAGAACTCAAACAATATAAGGCTGCGCTTGATGCTTACAAGAAAGCGTTAGCATTATCACCAAAGAAAGCAGAACCACACTATAATATAGGATTGGTTTATCTGAAACAAGGAACTTTTTCCCTTGCCATTGATGCGTTTAAACAAGCTATTGCTATTGACGCAAAATGGGCAGAGGCACATAACGGACTCGCTGAGGTATACTTGAAACAAGGACTTCTTTCCCAAGCAGAAAAATCTTATGCAAAGGCAGTTCGTCTTAATCCCGATAGAATAGGCGCCATTTTGGGTTTAGGTCAGGTATATGTTAAGCAAACACGTTTTAATGAGGCAATAACAAAGTTTGAAAAAGTCATTGAGATTCAGCGCGATAACACAGATGCACATTACCAACTCGCCCAAATATATATCAAACTTGGGCAGAAGGAAAAAGCAGCATCAGCAATGGCGTTCTTCAAAATCCTCCGACACACCGACCCACTTCTTCAAAAAGCACAGAAGTGGGTCAAAATTAATCCAGATGATCCAAAAGGCTATAATAATCTTGGTATCTTGTACCTGACGCGTAGGCGGTTTGACAAAGCAATTGAAAACTATAAACGCGCCATTTCATTGTCTCCATCTTTAGCCGCTGCACATTACAATTTAGGGCTTGCATACCACAAACAGGGAAAAATCAAACTCGCAATTGATGCATATCAAAAAGCAATCTCTACCGATGCTACACTCGCTATTGCTCATAATAATATCGCTGTTTGTTATACCGAATTGCCAGAGAATCTTGATAAAGCACTATCCCACGCGCAAACTGCTACTGACCTCGTACCAGCCGAGGCAAATTATTGGGATACGCTCGCCACGGTTTACACTCACCTTGGATTAGACAGTAAAGCAAAACAAGCCCGTCAAAAGCAAACCTCCCTCCTAACTACATCAAAAAAATGAGATGCGTTTGTTACCTTCTATTGTGTTTAGCTTCCTTAAATACTCCCGCTTATACAGAGGTACAATTCGTTGATGTGACTGCATCCGCAGGAATTAACTTTAAGCATATTGATGGCAGAAGCGGTGAAAAGTATCTCATTGAAACACTGGGGTCAGGTGCGCTCTTCTTTGACTTTAACCGTGATGGTAACCTTGACCTTTATATTGTAAACGGGGCACACACCTCATCGTCAATCCAAACAACAGATCCTCCGAAAAATATGCTTTACCAGAACAATGGCGATGGCACTTTTACGGATGTGACGCTAAAAGTTGGCGTTGGAGACACGGGGTATGGCGTTGGATGTGCTGCCGCTGATATTAACAACGATGGCTTTCCTGAAATATATGTAACAAACTTCGGAAGCAACCGACTCTATTACAATAATGGTGATGGAACTTTCACCGACATCTCCGAAAAAGCTGGTGTGGATGATGAACGTTGGGGAACAGGTTGTGCATTTCTGGATTACGATTTAGATGGATACGTAGACCTCTATGTTGTCAACTATATGATATTCTCCACTGAAGGAAACCAAGGGTGGGAGTCACGTGGGACCCGTATCTATTGTAGCCCTGTAGATCAAATGGATAACAGTCGTTTCAAGAGTGAACCAGACATTCTTTACCGTAATAATGGAGATGGCACTTTCACGGATGTCACCGATGCTGCAGGAATTACGCATCGCGCCCTTGGGCTTGCAGTTGCTGTCGGCGATTATGATAACGATGGCGACCCAGACTTACACATCGCTAACGACATGGAACCTGACCTGCTTTACCAAAACAATGGAGATGGCACTTTTACCGATGTAACGGACTTTACCGGAACTGGCTATGACGAAAATGGCATCCCCGGTAGCGGCATGGGGAGTGCTTTTGGAGATTATGATAACGATGGATACCTTGATTTAGTTGTGAGCAATGCACCATCCCAACTTGTGCTTCTTTTTCACAGTGAAGAAGCACAATTTTTTACGGATGTTTCCTTTGCTTCAGGAATTGGAGCTGTGACTGTTCCATATTTCAAATGGGCAGTTGAATTCTTCGATTACAACAATGACGGACTCCAGGATATCTTTGTCTCCAACGGACATCTTCAAGATAATATTGAACATTTTTCGGATGCAACTTATGCACAAACAGACCTGCTTTTCCAAAACAACCACCGAGATGATACATATAGCTTTTCCGATGTTTCTGCTGAGGTCGGGTTAACACAGCTGACGAAAACGGTAGGACGAGGTGCAGCTTTTGGCGACTACGATAACGACGGGGATATTGATATTTTCCTCAATCATTCCAATCAACCAGCAAAACTCCTCCGCAACGATGGTGGAAATACTAATAATTGGATTACAATTCACACTATCGGCACGGAGAGCAATGCATCTGGGATCGGCACGAAAATTACTTTGAAAGCAGGCACACTCTCACTCTTGAAAGAGGTTCATAGCGGTTCCAGTTATCTCTCACAGAATGATCTCCGCGTTCACTTTGGACTTGGAAAGAACACTAAGATTGACACGCTCGAACTCCACTGGTCGAGTGGGCAAACAGAACAGTATTTTAATTTGAATGTAAATCAAATTCTTCATATTAAAGAAGGACATGGGTTTTTAAACACACCAAAATGAATGTTATTTTGCTCATACATAAAGCAGGGCTATTTAGTTTTCCGAATAAAATGTAGGAGCGATCTCCGAATCGCGACCTTTTGCGAATGTCGGGAATCGGAGTTCCCTCCTACAGGAAACCACATCTGTTGCAGGTGCGTCGGGAATCGGAGTTCCTTCTGCAGACGAAATTGGATTATAGTAGAATATAAAAATAAGTTTACACGTCTTTGTAGGAGCGATCTCCGAATCGCGACCTTTTGCGAATGTCGGGAATCGGAGTTCCCTCCTACAGGAAACCACATCTGTTGCAGGTGCGTCGGGAATCGGAGTTCCTTCTGCAGACGAAATTGGATTAAACCGAAACTAATGGCTCTGTACATAAAAGTTGACAACTGGATTTAAATAGGGTATCATAACCGCAGTATGATATTCTTATAGAATGAGAAGTCGTAGGATATTTCCGCTTATATTTAGGAGTGAAATTACTCAATGTCAATTACGGATGCAATGCCGGAACTTAAACGTAAACTACAATTTTTTCCGGTCAAAAACGAAAATCCATCAACGTTAACGCGTGCCCAAATCCAACACTTTAATGAAAACGGATTTATCAGTCCTTTAGACGTTTTCTCTGAAGCAGAAATCTCGCAGCATCGCGAGTACTTCAACCAACTTGTGGAAAAAGTTTTGGTGGAAGGTGGAAACGGTTATTCCATAAACGGATGGCATACACGTTGTGCTGGCATTCATGATCTCATTACTGAAGACCGAATATTAGATTACGTCCAAGACATACTCGGTGAAAACCTCATCTGTTGGGGAACGCATTATTTCTGTAAGCTTGCTGGTGATGAAAAACAGGTAAGTTGGCACCAGGATGCGTCTTACTGGCCACTTTCGCCGAGTAAAACCGTCACAGTATGGCTCGCGATTGATGATGCCTCCATTGAAAACGGTGCAATGACTGTTATTCCAAAATCACATTTACATGGACAGATCGCGTTTGAAAGAAGCGCTGCAGAGGAAAAAAATGTGCTTGGTCAGACTGTTCATGGACCAGAACAGTTTGGTGATACGCCTGTACCGTTTGAAATGAAAGCAGGGCAGCTTTCGTTGCATTCCGACTTGCTATTGCACGGTTCAGAACCAAACACATCTGATCGGAGACGATGTGGTTTAACAATGCGATTTGTTCCACCAGAAGTCCATGCCGCGAACAATTGGAACCAACGGGCTATTATTGCCAGAGGCACTGATCCAAATGGGCATTGGGTTCACAACCTACGTCCCACTGAGGATACCCTCCCCTAACAGCAATGGCAACCATGTATTTCCGTAAGTATGGATATAAATAATAGCACCCAAAGAGTGTTCCGCTACTTCTTAGAGTTCGTTAATCTTCCACGACATATCCTTTTTGCTGCATTCGCAATCTCTGCTGCCGCAAGTTTTCTTCTATTCGGTTATGAGTTTATCCGTGCTGTTTCAGAATCCTTATTCATTGCGGCATACACTTCAGAGAACCTTCCACGCGTTATGGCGGCTGTTCTACCCGGTCTTCTTCTACTTCTCTACATTTATGGACGTTTGCTTTCGTGGTTGGGCGCGAAACGCACCTTGGCGATTTCCTCTGTTCTATCGGGTACTTTGATCTTAGGATGCTACTTTGCACTTTTAAGTGGTGTGCGTTTCACCACAGTAATCATTTATGTTTTTCGTGAAGCGTACATTGTGATCGTCATTGAGCAATTTTGGTCTTTTGTCAACAGTACTCTTACGACTAAACAAGCGAAGACTATTAACGGTCCTTTTTGCGCGATTGCCTCTGTCGGTTCCGTTGTGGGAGGGCTGCTTGTGGGGAGATGGGCAGAAACTTTAGGTTCTGAAACCCTGCTACTGTTTACAGCTGCCTCCCTCATCCCAGCAGCAATTTTTGGCGTTATTGCATATAACCTGGCAGGAGAGCCAAAACCTTCTGCAGCAGAAGAAGGTGGACGCCGTGGTCATTTAGGTGTGAAGACATTTTTTAGTTCGAAATATCTTGTCTTTATCGGCTTACTTATCTTATGCACCCAAGTTATCTCAACCGTTCTTGTCATCCGATTCGATGGATTGGTCGAAAAAGAAATACTTAATACAGATACCATGACAGCATACTTCGGTAAATTTTATGCAGGTCTTGCTGCAATTGCGGCAGTTTTGCAGTTGATTGTTGTCCCTATAGCACTCCGATTTATCTCTTTGAAGGTTATTCATATCGGGATACCGATAGTCCATCTGATAAATGGATTTGTCCTCACAAAGTTCCCATCACTTCGTGCTGGTGCAAGAGCCTTTCTAATGTTCAAGGCGCTTGATTATTCGCTTTTCCGTGCTGCCAAAGAACTATTCTACATGCCCCTTTCTTATGACGAACGCTACCGCGCAAAACAGATTATTGATTCTTTCGGATACCGTTCTGGCAAAAGCGGTAGCGCGAGTGTCATTGCATTAATTGGTGTGGTTGTGAAAACTATTCCCGGTACAGCCTATTCCATTGCTGCTATGGTAGCATCATGTATATGGGGTGGACTTGTTACAAATTTAACATCACAATATCTAAAGTTAGAAAAAACTGATAAAAACGTTGACAATGAAACTTCCATTGTGTAAAATATAGATTGGAAACTAACGGTGGAATGGAGGACAAAGTCGTGACATATCATTTTTTGAGAGGTATGCCAACACAATTTCTTTATTTTAGTGTACTTATTTTGGCTGGGGCACTGTTAGCGAGTTGTGCAGTGGTGCCGCAACCTTCAGTTGAAGTCTACATAGAGCCGATTGAAGGACACACAGACACAAAAATTCATCCTGAAACAGGTGCTGTTACCATGCTACAAAAAGGGGTTGCTGTTACCGTTGAACCACTTGATGAAGTGGAGATATTTGAACTAACAGAGGATCCACGTATCAATCCTTACCTCATTGTAGGAAACCGTGGTAATGTTGAACCTATCTATACAATTTTTGAAATAACTGTCCATAATCTTGATACACCACGAGTTTTGGTTGAAGAATCAGCTACACTCATAGATAGAAATGGCGCGCAGTACGCAAACCTACCTTATGATTACTTTGAAGACCTCTACGATAACGTGACTCGTTCTGACCAAAACGCTTTACCCACAAGAACATATCCACATTACCATCCTCCCTATCACAGCTATTATCCATACTACCGAACTTACTTGGATACCGCAGCGTTAGAGGAAGGACAAGCAATAGTTGCTGAAAGTCTCTTTGAAAGTGGTAAGTTGTTCAAAGGCGCTAAGCGGAGAGGGCTTTTAATCTTTGATCGACTCAATCTTGACAATACAGAAATGAGGATTATAATTCCTGAAATCAGTGTCGTGAATTCAGATGGCAAGCAGGAAAAACTGAAATTTAAATTTGACTTCAGGCAGATCGTAACAGAAAAATCTGCTATAGAATAAAGGGAGTATAGGTAAAATGAGAAATTGGTTGGTAGGGCTGTTGTTAGTGTCGCTCGTATGCGTTTGGGGATGCGAAACTGAAAACCAAGTAAGGGTAGCTGTAGCAGGACCATTTACAGGCAGCAATGCAGCATTTGGTGAAATGATTAAACGCGGCGCACAACTCAAAGCGGATGAGATTAATGAAGCTGGTGGCATTAACGGTATGAAATTAGTCCTTGACTTTGAGAATGATACTGGAAAAGAGAAGGAAGCAATTCAGGTGGCGACGCGTATCTCCACAAATCTTCGCATTCTTGCTGTTGTCGGACACTTTAACAGTGCGTGTTCTTTAAGAGGTAAAACAATTTACGGAAGAAAAGGCATCGTAGCATTGTCACCTGGGTCAACAAACGTAACAGTTTGTGAAGGAAGTGATTGGATGTTTCGGAATTTGTATCGTGATGATTTTCAGGCGGAATCCATTGCAAAATATATTAAAAATAAATTAAGCGATTTAACATCCGTTGCTGTCTTTTACGAAAATGATGCTTACGGTAAAGGGTTAGCAGACTTTTTCTTATCTGACGCGGAAGAAATCGGACTAAACATTGTTGCTACGGAATCCTATGATCGTGATAACACCGACTTCAAGGCACAACTCACTAGTATTAAAGCCAAGAATCCAGACATCATCTTTATCTCAGGACTTTATAGTCAAGCTGGTCTGATTGTAAAGCAAGCGCGAGAGTCGGGAATTTCTTCACGGTTCTTTGGAGCTGATGGTGTTGATTCTCCGGATTTCTTAGAAATTGCGGGGGATGCAGCAGAGGGAACTCTTCTCACAACGCCTTTTACGTTTGGTGCAGGTGGAGAACAGGCTTTACAAGTTGCAGAAGCATTCAAAGCTGAGTATGGTGTTTCTCCTGATACTTGGGCTGCACTTTCGTATGATGCTGTTGGCATGATTGCCGAGGCCATAGAAAAAACGTACAAACAAGAAGCTTCACTTGCAGACAAGCGGAAGGCTATAAGAGACCATTTAGCATCATTAGATACACCCGAGGAAGGTTACACTGGCATTACTGGACTAACCTATTTTGACAAAAATGGAGATACCGTTAATAAACCCGCCTACGTCAAGATTGTCAAAGAAGGTAAATTCGCCACAGCGGAGCAGCAGATGCTTGATTAAACTCTAAACTTTAGAAACAACAGATGCTTCAGTCTACCCTGTTACTTAAAAGTAAAACCACTAAATTTACTATACATGTGGTAAAATTATGAAAAATAGATAAACATTAGGGATTTAGAAATTATGGCTCAACTCTTAGAGCAGATCATAAATGGGTTGGTACTGGGTGGCATCTACGCACTTATCGCTGTCGGATACACTATGGTCTACGGCATTATCCAATTGATTAATTTCGCACATGGTGAAATTTTCATGTTTGGTGCCTATTTTGCATTCACCCTTGTGGTATTCCTCAATGTGCCTTTTTGGATTGCTTTACCTATCAGTATGATTCTTTGTGCAGTGATGGGGATGTTAATAGATATTATTGCATATCGCCCTCTTCGGAACGCATCTCGTTTATCAGCATTAATTACCGCCATCGGTATGTCGTTGGGTTTGCAAAACCTGGCTCAACTAATCTGGAAAGCAGAGCAACGATCTTTTCCAAACGATACTCTCCCCCCCTTTTTCTTGAGTGAAAACGCGATTAGCCTACCAGGCGGAGCAGGCCTACCTTACCGTGATCTGTTTATCATAATGCTTGCTCTTGTTTTAATGGTCGCTTTAAATCGGTTGATTCACTTAACCAAGATTGGAAAATCGATGCGCGCTTGTGCACAAAACAAAATTGCTGCCAATTTAATGGGTATAAATACAAACCAAGTTATTGCAATAACTTTTGCTATCGGATCTGCCTTGGGGGCAGTTGCAGGCGTTATGGTGGGTTTACGCGAGACAGTTGAACCTATGATGGGATACTTTAAAGGGGTATCGGCGTTTGCAGCTGCTGTTCTCGGCGGCATTGGTAACATCACGGGCGCAATGCTCGGTGGTATCTTAATCGGGCTTGCCGAAGCACTTGGGGCAGGTTATATAAACTCCAGTTATAGGTTAGCAATTGCCTATATCATTATGATTGTTGTGATTCTTATCCGCCCCTCCGGACTGTTTGGCAAATCCACAGGGAACCGTGCCTAACTTGTAGAACATCTTTCTATATCCAACGTGCATTTTGTCTATGGTACAGAATATCATGCAAAATAAGTTAACACCGAAAAATATAAATAATGGGCTAAGAGATAAGTTAACATCAAAAAGCATTATGCTTCTTCTCTTAATTTGCTTTTTTCCGTTATTTACATATGGGATGGATTACATCTATTTCTTGCTATCCAGTCAGAACATCTATCTTCCTATTCCAAGTGGAGATACCATGCTCCGCACTGTTATTGATGCCTGTTTATACATACTTCTCGCTGTCGGATTAAATATAGTTTGTGGGTTTACGGGGCAGTTAGACCTTGGGTACGTCGCGTTTTATCTTATTGGCGGATATACGGCAGGGCTTCTAATGGTAAAGTTCGGTATAAGTTATTGGGTAGTTCTCCCGATTGCAGTATTAAATGGGGCGTTGTGGGGACTGCTGCGTGGTGTTCCAACCTTGCGTCTGACCGGCGATTATTTTGCAATTGTAACTTTTGGGTTTGCAGAATTACTCTTCCGTGTCGTTAAAGTTGAAGCTTGGTTGAGTGGGCCCCGGTCCGTTGACGGGATGGTCAACGACATTCCAGCACCAAATTTATTCGGAATAGAACTCAATCAACTTTGGCATTACTATTGTCAGATTTTCATCTTGTTGGCGGTGGTAGTTTTTGTAACTCATCGTTTACTGCATTCTCGTGTTGGAAGAGCGTGGGTTGCCATCCGGGAAGATGAACAGGCAGCAGAGAGTATGGGGATCAACGTTAGTCGTTACAAGTTGCTTGCTTTTGCTATCAGCGCAGCTATCGGAGCTCTTGGAGGTGCCTTTTTGGGACCATACCGGGCAGGTATAAGTGCGGGGACCTTTGAATTTTGGGAGTCCATCCTTATCATTTGCATGGTCGTCCTCGGAGGAATGGGCAGCATTAAAGGAGCTATTATAGGAGGAGCTGTCCTTGCCTCTTTAGGTGAGGTGCTCCGCTGGGTTCTTCCTGACCAAATTGGTGACGCACGTTATCTTATATTTGGGATTATCCTTATCCTTTTGATGCGTTTCCGTCCTGATGGGTTGATTCTGAAAAAAGCTTAAGTTTGTTTTATATGAACCACCAATCAAAAAGGTTAATTAAAATACTTTGCTAATATATGTAACGATATGATGAATCGATTCTGCTACCAGATAGCAGTAATGATTAACCGGGGTTTCCTCCTTTTCGATTTACCCATTTCTGAATCAGCAACTCCCCTATCAAAAAAATCAGTGCTAATCCAACAAACCATTGAAACCTCTCCTGATATTCGCCATCAGAACGAATTCTATATTTCTGTCTTTCAAGCCGTGCTAAATCTGTTGTTAACTGAGCAATACCCTCGGCTGCATGATAATAGCCCCCATTTCCGGCTTTTGCAATTTCGCGTAAACTTATCTCATCTAATGCAGTTAGCACGAGTTGTCCATTCACATTCCGTTTGTACCCCGCACTTTCAACCGGAAGAGGTATCGGAACAGGTTTTTCTGAACCACCAACACCAACACAATAGGTATGCACGCCATCTCTCTTAGCTGCTTTTGCTGCTTCAACAGTATCATCACCGTGGTCCTCTCCATCTGTAAAAAGAATCAATACTTTTTGCCCGTTGGAATTATTATTCCTTGTTAACTCACTCCTATCTGAAATGAATCGGTCAGTTGCAACTTCAATAGCGTTGCCGATATGTGTTCCTCTATGCGAAAGTGTTTCTGGAGTCAACGACGCTAAAAATTCTCTTAACGTTTTTACATCGCTTGTCAAAGGACATACAATAACACTTGCTTCGGCGAAATAAAGTAAACCGACACGATCACCTTCAAGCTGCTCTAACAAAGAAAACATAGTATCCTTTGCCTGAGTTAGTCTTCGGACAGAGTTGTCATCTATGGCAAGCATACTTGTAGAAATATCCACCGCAAGTATGACATCTAATCTTTCAGCGACTGTTTCAGGTTTAACACCCCACTGCGGATGCGCGATTGCAAATGTCAAAAGTAGATAACTTAACATCAGCAACAAGGCTTGGAACTTGTGTCGTTTCAGATGCGTTGCATTGGCATTGCTTTGGAAAAGCAGCATCGCCTTTCGCTTCATTCGCAATCCAAAAAAAAGCAATATAATAAAAATAGGCAATCCGATCCATAGGAAAAAGAGGAACTCCGGATTGCCAAAACGAAACCAATTCATGTTTCTATAAGCCAATTTAGGACTGCAATTTTCTTTTACAAATTATGATTTAACCAATGAATGCGATGCCTATACTTCTCAACTTCTGCTTTGATCCTCGCCTGATCCCAATTGTTTCTTTCACCCAAGAATTGCGCTATTTCTGGTGCTATGTCTAACCCTTGTCCTTGTGTCCATCCGATGCGAGTGCGTCTCCACAACAAGTCTTCCAGCGTAATTGCCATTTCTCCCCAAAATGCATAAAGGATTTCTGCCTTTATAAATGGAAGAGTCATAGTGATTGGTTCAGCAAGTGCCGCATCCTTATTAACGAATTCTTGGATAGTCTGATACCCTTTGTTTCCATACCGTTGGATAAGACGTTCCGTATCGTTTTTCGGTAGTGAGTTACAAGCAGATTGATGATTTGGATGTTTTACTGTATCGGTTTCATATCCGCTGAGTTCATCTGATATGGCACTTGGCAGGGGGCAAACAGTGGTTTTACATTCACGAGGGACAGTTAGAGATTCTGCCAAGTAGTCAACTGTTTCCTCAGCAATGAGGCGGTGTGTCGTCAGTTTTCCGCCATAAACATATAAAATGCCGCTTGGACTTTCAGTGATTATATGTTCTCTTGAAACAAAATTATGACCGCCGTTTTCCTGTTTAGAATGGTTGGTAGCGATGAGAGGACGTATTCCCGCATAAGTACCGATAATTGAGCTGCGATCCAGCGACATACTTGGAAAAACCCGTTGTGCTTCTGAAAGTAAATACGTTACCTCTTTTGTGGAAGGGCGAGCAGACTCCGGCCCACCCTCTGGTGTCGTTTCAGTTGTACCAACAATAGAGGTGTTATGCTCACCGGGCAAAATAAAAATCGCTCGTTGTTTTCCATTGTGCGACTTTTCCGCATGTGTTAATGTCACGATACCATGCTGATTTGGTGTGTTTCCTGCAAGGCAGCGTGGCAAGATAAGATGAATTCCTTTAGCATTTTCGGTCACCAATCGAGGGGCACCATCGTAACTGGGGTCTTTACACCATAACTGATCGGTCCACGGACCTGTCGTAGAGACGATTTTGCGCGCAGCGATCTCAAAACATTCGCCTGAAATGGTATCTTTAGCCGTTATGCGATGCATTGGATTTGACGCATCGGGTTGGGCGATAAAATCAAGAAACTGGACGTAGTTAGTGACGATGCCATCATGTAAATGGGCGTCCTTGAGAGTTGCCAAGGTCAATCTTGCGTCATCAACAATGCTATCCCAAAGTACAACACAACCTTTTAGTCCGTTTGTAGCGACAGGACCAACTATGGTTTGTATTTTATGTACATCAAGAAGTAATTTAGCTTTCTCTGTTATATCTGATTTTGACAAATGATTATAGTATTGTGCAGCAAGTCGAATACCGGTAAGTGGATACGGGTCCCCCTTGTAACGAAGAATCGCTATCGGTATAGGTTTAACAAGATTCGGAGCAATATGAATTAAGGTTTCTCGTTCTTTACGTGCTTGTTTCACAAGACCGATATCGCGTTTGGCAAGATAACGAAACCCACCGTGAATCAGTTGGGAACTTGCACCACTCGTACCGCTTGCAAAATCGCCTTTCTCAATTAGACCTGCTCTGATTCCTCCGTTTAAAGCGAGGTCTCGAATTAAACCTGCACCGACGATGCCACCGCCGATAACCAATACATCTAACGGTTCCGTCTTTAAGGTTTTTATATTTTGAATTCGTGTTTGATTTGAAAATTCTATTAACATTTCTCTAATAAATTCTATACCGTATCATTTTTCAAAGTATTGGCTAACAACTCTGCGTGATTAGAGATCTTGCGAATTGCCGTAAGTATTTGTTCTGCTGCCCATGAAACAGGTTCCGTTAAGAGTGGTAAAAATACTAATTGTGAGCACACTTTCTCAGTGACGGGTAGGTCTCCAGCAGTGTATCCTTCATAATCTCCACCCATATCAGATGTACAGAGAGAACCGCGTCCATTCATGAAAATATCAAGTCCTTCCATAAAGAGTGGAAGGGTATGAAGTAGTGGGTACGGGTTACTATTTGTTGGCAAACTACCTGAAAAAACAGGCACGCCGTCACCAACCATGAGCGGATAAGGATTATTATTTGCCAAGACACCTTCTTTCCGTAAAGCGTGAGCAAAAACTGGCGCCGATAAACCGTGCATCTCTTCCTCGCGGTAATGAATAGGAAATCCAAAGAATGCCGCTGGCTCCGTACCTGTATACCGCTCAACAGGACTCACCCCAGGAATATCTTGCAATCCATCTCTGATTTCTTCAATATATGCACGACGGTTTGCGTTGAGATTATCAAGTTTTTGTAACTGCACAGAAGCGATGCCAATAGCCAATGGATGCGCGCGATATTTTACGCCTAATCCCATAGGTGGGAGATGTGTGTAGTTAAGTGCAGAAGGATCCAAAACAGGGTCCCCGATACTATTTATAGCACGATTGACTTGACCTAATAAACAGGCACGTTCGAAAACCTTGATGTCATTCGTGGCGAGCATGCCGCCTTCACCAGCACTCACTGCTTTGCTCCCTTGCAAACTCCATGCACCCACTTGTCCGATACTGCCACACGGTTTGCCCTTATAAGATGCACCGTGCGCGTGGGAACAGTCTTCTATCACAGGTACACCTGTTTCTTCACTGAGTGCCATTAAAGCATCCATATCACACACGTTACCCCACAGATGGACTGCAACAATTGCTTTTGTCCGCTTTGTAACACGTTGTCGGACATCGTCAACATCAATAACTAACGTTCTGGGGTCAACTTCACAAAAAACAGGTCTTGCATTTAGCATGAGTGCAGGCGTTATAGAGCCCATCCATGTATAGGTAGGACAGATAACTTCATCACCGGGACCTACCCCGAGACCAAACATTGCACTATGTAGTGCAGCAGTGCCGTTGGTTAGACTCATAGCGAATTGGGTTTGGTGGCGTTCACGCCAAGTCCGCTCAAATTCCTGAACGACAGAAGACCCACTGGACAGTTCATTCCGTAAAGTCATTTCATAAACTATCTGCGCCTCTGCTTCTGTTATTTGCTGCCATTGATCCAGTTTTGGAAAAGGTGTTTCTTCTGAAATCTCAAAAACTGGAGTCCCACCCAAAACTGCAGGAAGATTTTTAGCGCCGATTTCAGGGTCAGAAAGTTGCACGTTTTTCATCATATTTGCCTTGTGTTTATTTTGTGAAGATTTCAATAGTCCAGTAATAGAGGGACGAATTCACCCTAAATTTAGGGACTAATGCCTCTCACGCTTTTTCTTGTAGGAGGGGTTTTTAACCCCGATTTCTCAATTGCCACAAGCGTATTGAGCATTGACTTGGATTTCTTCTGTAGGAGCGACCTCCTGGCCTTTCTATAGGCGTCAATTTAGTGAAGATTTTCTTGTAAGCGGGTTTTCTAATCCCGATTTTACATCTTGAGTTCCATAGGAACGATATGTTTATAGAAAAAGTTATCAATACTTCTTGAGCTCCGTAGGAGTTCCTATAAACATTCCGCCCCGCTGGGGCTATATACATTCACAAAATAGATTCATTTTCTTAAATTGACGCTTATGGAGCGACCTCCTGGCCTCCTACAGAATCCGCGTAATCCGTGAACAAACAATTGACAATATTTACACACCCGAATCAAATTAATACAATTGACTTTTGATGGAATTGGTGGAAACTGAAACAAATTGCTTTAACGCCTTGTTCGTGTTATACTAACAGCACTTACTGCCTTGATAAAATATAAACGCAGAAAATCCTAACCACGTTTACACCAATATAATATCACGTTTGATATTTGCTGTCAAATTTTGCATCTTAAGATTCACACTTCTGAAAAACTTTTGAATATCCGCCACTTCTTTAGTAAACTGTTTAACAACACAGTATTTAAGATTCGACCGCTGCTATGGAAATGTTTACCGCCGCTACTCGTTATCTGCGGATTTTTTCTTTTATGCGGGGTTGTGCTAATCCTGAGAGGGCAGAATCCGTGGGAGTTCTATACGACAATCTTTATCAGTGGGTTCTCCAGTTTTGATGAAGTCGGCAGTGTATTATTTAATGCGACACCACTTGTTTTCACTGGACTTGCAGTTGCTATTGGATATAAGGGTGGATTGTTTAATATCGGTTGCGAAGGACAACTCTATGTCGCAGCTTTTGCAGCAACGTGGATAGGCATGCATCTGAACCTTCCTTCTGTTTTATTAGTGCCGCTGTGCATAGGAACCGCAATGATTACAGGTGCTATTTGGGGCGCGGTTCCTGGGTTCTTAAAAGCAAAATTCGGAGCGCACGAAGTTATCAACACAATTATGATGAACTTCGTTGCGTTTGCCCTTACGAATTTCCTTGTTACTTCTGTTTACCAAGAACCCGGACAGATGATTCCACAAACATCTCAAATCCATGAAGCTGCAAGACTACCGCGTTTAGCAGGGATCTTAACTTTCCTTCCACAGAGCAACCTTTTAAACGCCAGTTTCTTGCTTGCTGGTGTTTGTGTCATTATCTGTTATATCTTTATAAAATATTCTCAATGGGGATACGAGCTCCGCTTAGTAGGCAACGCTCCAGAAGTTGCCGAATATGGTGGGATAAACCCGCGCGCCGTGACTGTATGGGTAATGGCACTGAGCGGGGCGATTGCTGGGTTGGCGGGTGTCGCTGAAGTAATGGGGTATCGATACAGATTTTTGGATAACTTTTCATCTGGGTGGGGATTCACAGGAATTGCAGTTGCTCTCTTGGGTAGAAATCATCCGTTTGGTGTATTTGCAGCTGCATTGTTATTTGGCTTACTTAATAAAGTGGCATTAGATATTGAACTTATCTTAGAAGTGCCGCGCGGTTTATTTCTTGCCGGTCAAGGATTACTGATTATCGGGTTGGTCTGTATGGAGGGTGTTTCAAAGAGAAGCAAATGATGATTTTTGAGTTAATTCCAAGTATATTGCGAATGACAACACCACTCGGTTTTGCTGCACTCGGCGGAATCTATTCTGAACGTTCAGGCATTATTAATATTGCCCTTGAAGGTATGATGCTCATTGGGGCTTACGGTTATGTGGTTGGTGCACAGGCATCAGGTTCTGCTTGGATTGGGTTGTCCGTTGGCATCGGTTTAGGGGTTGTAATAGCCTTGTTACATGCTATTGCCACAATCACTTTTCATGCTGAACAAATTGTCACAGGTATTGCGATAAACATTCTGGCGTTAGGCATCACAGATTATCTCATCCCTACCACTGATAGAGTGCCAGGGTTACCAGAGCTGGAATTGCCATTCATTGGTTCCTACAGTGTTCTTGTTTATCTGCTCCCTGTATTGATGGTAACGAGTCATATCCTGCTTTTCAAAACGCCTTGGGGATTGCGGTTGCGTGCTGCGGGAGAATCTACCGAAGCACTCAAGACACTCAGTTTAAGTCGTGCAAAGTGGCAGTATTTTGGTGTAATATTGAGTGGTGTCTTCGCAGCGACTGGCGGTTGTTTCCTCACGTCCGAAGTCCATTATTTTACAGAAGGCATTTCCGCTGGACGAGGATATGTGGCGCTTGCAGCTGTAATCTTTGGAAAATGGCGTCCACTCTATGGTGTTGCTGCGTGTTTCCTCTTCGGATTTGCTTCTTCTTTAGAACTTGCTAATCAGTGGCAAATTCCGCATCAATTGTTCAGCAGTTTCCCTCATATTTTAACAATGGTTGTACTTGCAGGATTTGTTGGGAGATCGCGTCCACCGGCTGCACTGGGAAAGATGGAATCCTAAACGATTTGCATAGGGATCTCTTAACTCCCCTCATCTGTTAACTCATAATAGCCAGCATGCCTGTTATAGTATCCATAGGATTTGGAATGCTTTGGACTTATCATATTACATAGCACTCCGATACCTTTTCCCGGCAAGACTTCCTTAAGATGTTTTATCCCTGTCAATACATCAAAGCGCTTAGTTTTCGTAATGTCAAATACATAAACGACAGCATCAACGATAGTCGCTAAAATAACCGGGTCCGCTACTGCACGGACAGGTGGGGAATCAATCACTATTACATCGTATTCAGATTTCACCAATTCCAACCATTGCGTCATCATATCTGAATTCAGTAACTCAATGGGATTTGGAGGAACAGTGCCACCCGGTACAAGATGCAAATTGGGAATACCGGTCTGTCTTACTGTTGACTGAAAAACATCATAAATGTTTTCAGTGTTTATACTAATGAGTGCTTCGCTCAACCCCGGTTTACGGGTGTCACTATGAGTTACCACTTGCGGATCGGATGAAAAGTCTTCAGACGTATCAATCTCATCATGAGATGTTATCTGAAGAAGTTGTTCTGTCGGAAAAAATGTGTGTTGCGACGGTCTACGCATATCCGCATCTATTAGTAATACCTTATTCTCTTTTTGTGCGAGCGCAGCAGCGAGATTGGAAGAAACAGTACTCTTCCCTTCTCCACGTGTAGAACTTGTGACAAGAACAGTTTTCAATCCACTACCGAGACTGAGGAATGGTAGTTTCGCTACAAGCACTCTAAAAGCTTCTGCTGTTCTGGAGTTAGGTGCGTCATTTACAATGAGAGGAATCCGATAAGCGCTACGTTTCTTAATGGAGGGAATAACACCGAGAAAACTCGGCGGTTCCGGTAGCGAATCCAATTGACGGACAGAATCTTCTAAACGCAAATATGTGTCTTTGAAATAATTTTTGGCTACAGCAAATGTAAGACCGAGTATCCCACCAAGCATCGCTCCCAAAACAAGATTTACTTTCATCCGAGGTTTAATAGGCTCCTCTGATAAGCGCGCTTGATCTAATACCTTAATACTATCTGTACGTGCTTCTGCGACAATTTGTGACTCCCGAATTTTCGCCTCCAAGGCAACAACCTGCGCGTTGTAAATTTCCACATCCCGCTTGAGCCGAAATAATTCGAGATGTTCTTCTGACCATCCACCGAGTTCCTTGATACGTTTATCAATTTGAGCCGAAACATCTGCTTTCTGCTTCTCAAAGCTAATAATCGCTGCTTGAGTTTCATTAATCTTTTGTGCAAGTACTTGGTGTAAAGGGTTATAAGACGAAGTTGTGCTTTTTACCTCTTTTTCCTCATTTTTAAGGCGTGCTTTTGTCTCATTAATTTTTTCATCCAAAGAAGTTATTTCAGGATGTTTTACGTCTCCGTATTTCCCGATAAGTGCTTTCCGTTCAATTTCATATTCGTTCAAGTCATCTTGCAGTTTAGAATATGAAGGATTCCTTGCTACCGTTTCGGAGATAAGTTCCTCTTCAACCTCCTTTATGTCTTCTTCATAAGATGCAAGCCTCAATTCAGCCCCAATCAATTGGCTAGTCAACTCATTTTCACTTAATTGCAAGGCTAAAACGAGTTGGGCTTGTGTGCCACCTTCCGCATTTAAGGTGAGTTTCGGATTGACTTGCTGAAAATCAAAGAGTTGTTTTTCGGATGTTTCCAGTTTCTGTTTAGCTTCATTGAGCATCGTCTGCGGAAGAGGTTTTTCCCACCATTTCATTTCTGCCTCTTTTTCCGCTTCAATTGTATCCACAAGTACAGTAGCAATTCTGTTACACAAAAGCTGCGCGTCCGCAGGTTCTTGCTGCTTCACTGTGAGGGTAATCATGTTGCCATCTTGCGACTCTTCAACCTTTAACTTCTCATCAATAAGCGTTTTGATGAAATAGTCTTTCCATTCAGTATCAGTGAGTTCACCTTGTTCAGTCACAGTCGAATCTAATTCTATATTCAGAAGATTTGCCAACCACTTCACTGTGTCCCCTCGGTGAATAGATTGTGGTTTCAACAGTTCTTCATCTATAAGCTGACTGACTGTTGGGGCAATAACTAAGTCGCGTGACTGTATCAGTGTAGCATAAGTTCCTAACGATGGACCCTTAAGAATCCCCGATAGTGGAAATCCTGAGAGTAAGGAAGAAGGTGGTTGGCCTTCAAGGATACGAAGCGTTGTTTCGGACTGAAAGACAGGCGGAGTGGCGTCGGTTACGAGGAATGCCCCAAAAACACAAAGTAAAAAGATTGTAAGAACACTCCATTTATTCCGGAAAAGTATCCAAAAATAATCTGATAGTCGAATTTCTGTAATTTGTTCAAGTTGTTTATCTGTAGTTTCTGGCATATTTAACCTCATGTGCATTTTCACAAACGCGCCCTGCACATACAAAGAGGTAGCAAGGTAAAGAAAGAAAGATAGAGGGATGTCTTTCTGTTATTTTCTAAGTCTTTTATCTATATCTTAGCCAAACACTCACGACTAAGTTTGTTAGCGAAGCGGCAAAACTCAAAACGCGCCAATCAATCCGTGTCCGTTCTAATATCCGAAGTTGATCGTTTGGGTACAGATAAACTTCCGACTGCACCAAATTGAAGTTAAGTTCCTCTTGTGTCCCATCGGCACGTGTAAGGATACATTTTTTGGAATTGGCTTTCTCCTCGTTCAAACCGCCTGCCATTGCAACTGCATCTCTTAAAAGGATTGGCTCGGTAATTACATATTGACCTGGCTTATCAACTGCTCCAACAATGCTAATTTTTGCTTCAGCCAGGGGAACATATAAGACATCTCCCGGTGCCAACATTGTAGCCACGTTTTCAGAAGTGAGATCAACTGGTGTGTTTCCGGTATCGGAAATAATTTCCGATTTTTTTAAATCTGCGAAGTCTGTTTTGGCACCGCCTGCAAGTTTTAATGCTTGGTTAGCAGGAATCTGCTCATTCGTAATCGGGTAATAGCCGGGAGTGGTCACTGCTCCTATTACACGGATCCGTCGTTGCTCATAGATTGACGGGATAATGACAATATCATAATTTTTTAACGGAATATCAATACTCTCTGATTCGATATGTTCATTCAAATTAATTGTTTTGAATGTCTTGCCATCACGCAATATAGCAATTTTGGTGAGATCAGCCAGTTCATAGTTGATTCCTGCCGCCGCCAAAGCATGCATCAGATAAACTTGACCTGTTTCAAAAACATAGATGTTTCCTCTTGGTCTCTGTTCAACTGCTCCGAACACCAAAATGTGTCGTTTGGGTTGCATTAGTGTAACAAACACGCGAGCACTCGGAAGTTTCTTGGAGAAAACCTGCTGCATCTGTGCTTCAAGTTCCGAAATTGTTACGTCTGTTGCCTTGATTAGTCCGATGAGTGGATAGGAGATATAACCATCCGGCTGAATAGGAATGGGAACGCGGTCTTTAGTATATTCAGGGTAGCCTTCAACAGTAACAACAATACTGTCTCCAATCTGCAATTTATAAGTGGATGTTTCTGGGTACTGTGGACTTTTGGTCACAATGTTTTCATCAGAGGTTTCCTCAGCAAAAACTAATGGAGAGAAACTTTGTAATCCTAAAATTATTAGGGCAACAAGTGGAAAACGTAGACGTAAAAATATGTTCATAAATTGTACATAACCTTTTTATGGTGAAATATGGAAATAATTATACACCTCACCTGTAGGAGCGATCTCCGAATCGCGACTAATGCCACTCGTAGTCGGGAATCGAAGTTCCCTCCCGCCGAATGCCATGCGCGCATTTGGCGTTGATTCACAGATAAACACGTCTAATTAATTCAATAATCTACCATATTTGCTTTCTTGGAGTTCACCTTGAGATGATCTAATATTGACGTTTTCGGGACTTATATTTTTTTTTATTTCTTAAATTCCTCGCGCAAACTTTTAGTGATTGCGCGTTTTTCAGTATAAAATGGTTCATATTTTTAAAGTGATTTCTAAAGTATTTTAGCAGGAATAGAGCAAAGATTCAAGAGAAAATAGGAAAACTACTGAGACATTCAACCTTTGATTTGCATGCCAATTCATCAAAAATATAAGGATTTACCTCTTCTTATTTTATTGAATTGGTCTTATAACACCTCTCTCATGGAATAGTAGTATTTCGGAAAACTGCGTTCATCCTGTTTGTTGTTATCAGTTTTGTTTTTCTTCAAGAAATCTGGAAAAAGTTACACATACTTGGATGAGAATGTTTGTTGCTTTAACCTATCGAGTTATGCTAATATAATCTTGTGAATTTAAAAGATGTTTTTACACAAATTAAAAATAAAAAGGTGACGATAATCGGAGACATCATTGTAGATGAGTATATCTGGGGTGATGTGAACCGAATTTCCCCTGAAGCACCGGTTCCAGTATTTGAAATGGCTGCTGAAAGATCCGGTTGTGGCGGTGCTGCCAACGTCGCACAAAATATCGTTAGTTTAGGAGGCAAAGCGGTATTGGTCGGTGTGATTGGAAAAGACAGAGATGGCGAAAAACTGATCCAAATGCTAAAACATACGGGTGTTGGTACCGCTGACATCTGTATAGATGTCCAACGCCCCACAAGCAAAAAAACTCGCGTGATTGTTAACGCTGCTACCGTTGATTCGCTACAGCGAAGTTCAGACAGTCCTGAAACTTTGTTTTTCCATCAAGGACACCATCTACTTCGGATTGATAAGGAGTCTAAGCAGGAGATCGGTGTTTTAATAAAGGAACGTCTAATGAGTGCTATCATATCTCAAATGGCAGAGAGCGATGCAATCATTTTCGCTGACTATGACAAGGGTGTTGTCAGTGCTGAGTTGATAAAGGCAGTTGTAACGCATGCTAAACCTCATGGCATACCGATTATCGTTGACCCAAAACAGAATAATTTTTGGCATTATCAAGGCGTGACCGCGCTTACGCCGAACCACAAAGAAGCAGGGGCGGCTGTACAGCAAGAAATTGCCGATGTGTCACACCTAATTACTATAGGCGAAAAGATATTGGATCAGTTATCGCTGAAAGTGTTATTGATTACGCGTGAGGAGGAAGGAATGTCTCTATTTACGCGCGATTCCGATGGCACGCTACAAGTAGAACACCTACCATCCCACTCAAAAGAGGTGGCAGATGTGACAGGAGCAGGAGATACGGTGGCTGCTGTTTTTACACTTGCGCTTGCGGCACAAGTTGGTTACCACAGTGCTGCACAACTATCGAGTCTTGCTGGAGGTGTTGTGGTTGGAAAAATGGGGTGTGCAAATGTTACACCAAAAGAATTACAGCAGGCTATTGAGACATTGCCTGAAATGTAACCTAACAGTGTCAATTCCTCTGATTTTTAAATCTAACTCAAAATGTGCATCGGGATACAGCATGAAAACTGTCTTTCTTGACCGAGATGGTGTTATCAACAGAAGTCTACCGGATAGAGGATATGTCTGTAACTGGACAGATTTTACTTTTCTTCCTAACGCTTTGGAAGCAATCCGAAACCTAACCCAAGGGGGTTTTCGGATTTTTGTGGCAACCAATCAATCAGGAATCGGCAGGGGTATTTTTACTGAACAGCAGCTCACAGATATCCATCGCAAAATGCTGAATGAAATTGAAGATGCAGGCGGACATATTCATAAAATTTACTATTGCCCACACCATCCAGATGCTGAATGTGAATGCCGAAAACCGAAACCCGGACTGTTATTACGAGCGGTACACGAATACGATGTTGACATGTCAAATTCATATTTCATAGGTGATTCAATCACAGATATACAAGCAGCCCGAAGTGCTGGGGCATCACCGATACTCGTTTTAATAGGACACGGACGCGATTCTTATATCCACTATACCAATTCTGACTCAGCTGCTAAAACACATAAGCCAGACAAAATTTTTACAAACCTCTTTACTGCTTCACGTTGGTTAATTCGATGTTGAAATGGCAATGAGATAAATTATCAAAAGCGTTAAATTTTAAATTATGATATTAAAAAAAATAGAATCCTGTACTGCACATGCTGGCGTTATCGGGCTTGGGTATGTAGGATTATCCCTTATGGTTGCTATTGCAGATGCTGGCTTCAGAGTTACCGGGATTGACATCAATCCAGAAAAAATAGAACGACTGAAACGCGGTATCTCTGATGTCCCCGATGTTCCTGATGCTATCCTCGGTCCGCTGATTACGTCAGGACAAATTCAGGTCACAACAAATTTTCGTGTTCTTAGTGAACTGGATACCATCAACATTTGCGTGCCAACCCCTTTGAATGAAAACAAGACACCGGATATGCAATTCATCACTGCTGCAGTCGATCAAATTGCCCAACATTTACATTCCGAACAACTGATAATCCTTGAAAGCACAACATATCCTGGTACGACAGAAGAAATTGTGCTTCCGAAACTCCAACCAAACGCCAGCAAAACAAAACTTAAAACCGACCCCAGCACCAATTCATCAAATTTAAGTTCAGATTCCACTGAATCGTTACAGGTAGGTCTCGATTTCTATCTCGCTTTTTCACCCGAACGAATTGAACCAGGAAATAGTACATACTTTATGACGAATACGCCAAAAATTGTCGGTGGTGTTACGTCAAAATGCACCCAAGTTGCCAAGACTTTTTATGAGCAATTTGTTAATAAAATCTGCACTGTCTCGTCTCCTCGAATAGCGGAAATGGCAAAATTATTAGAAAATACATTTCGGAGTGTGAATATAGGGTTAATCAACGAAGTTGCGCTTATATGTGATCGGATGGATTTAGATGTATGGGAAATTATTGATGCTGCTGCCAGCAAACCCTTCGGATTCATGCCTTTCTATCCGGGTCCTGGCCTTGGAGGACATTGTATTCCAATCGATCCGCACTATCTTTCTTGGCAAGCGCTTAATTATAATTACCACGCGCGATTCATTGAACTTGCGAGTGAAATTAACAGTAGCATGCCGAAATATGTTCTTGACAAAGTCGTTCATGCGCTAAATCTCCATCGGAAACCACTCAATGACTCAAATGTCTTAATTATAGGTGTAGCATACAAAAAAGACATCGGAGACACCCGTGAATCCCCTGCATTTGAAGTAATCAGATTAATGCTTGACAAAGGTGCACATATTTTATATCATGATCCACATGTTTCAAAAATTGTTATCGGACAAGGGAGAATATATCATTCACAAACGCTAACATCTGCTTTAATAGAAAGTGTTGATTGCGTTATAATTCTTACTGATCACAGCACTGTAGACTATAATTTGATTGTTAAACACGCTGTTGTTGTCGTTGATACGCGTAATGCAACCCGTACCGTCCAGAACGGATCCAGCAAAATAATCAAAATTTAATCTCTACATTACATTAGCGAAAGAAATTAGTTTATTCTATAAGTTTATAATTCCATATTAGGAGGTATTGCGATTACACCTCAATTTAATAATATATAAAGTTACCTAAAAATATAGTTCACAAGCGGAAATAATTTCGTGTTTATTCTCTCTGTGTGAACAAAATATATTCGGAGGACTCTCATGACAAAACCTAATATAAAATTGAAGATACATAGCGATCAATTTACTTGGTTTCTTGCTATACTTTTAAATGAGAGAGAGATTTTCCAACTACTGATGCACACTAACCTTGTCGCCGATACAGACAAGTTATATTCTTCTTCAAAACAGGAGTTGTTGAACAGGATAACCAATGCTTTTTTCAAACAATCCCACATCGACGAAATCGTTGTCCAACACCTCTCCCAAAAAGCGGAGGATGCGATCTCAAGAGTAGGATACATGGTAGTTGATGAAATACATACATTTTTTAAATTTCCTGGTCCCTTAATTGAGTCAGGAGAATTTGGTGAAGTGGTTTGGGCACTCTTGGTGGATTCGCGAGAAGATGTACACTCACATGGAATTCGTTTATTGACAACAGCGTATGAAACCCACAAAGACTCACCTGAGGCAGATGCCCACCAATTCCCTGCTTATCTCGCTGCTCCACAAACTCCTTCCCCAGAAACCCAAAAGATTCAAGAAAAATATGTCAACAGTTTAAAAGAAGTGCCAAAGGAGGTCGACAGACAGATTAGTGAAATTGAACACCTTAAAAGTACTTTAACGACCTTAAAAGTTGAGTACACTGCAATTGAAAAAAAGAATAAACAGTTGGAGCAGCAATACCAGTTTCTGCTTCAAGAAAATGAGGCATTAAAAATAAAAGATGATGTGTATCAGAAAGACAAGAATCAGCTTGTTTTTCTACAACAAGAAAATGACAACCTTAACGAAAAAGCGACACAGTACGCGGAAACCAACGCCACCCTCATGAAATTAGAGTCTGAACACCAGCAGCTGCTGGCGAAATATGGGGATATTACAGCACAACTTAACGAACTTACACAAATCAAATCGTCTAAGGAAAGTTTTATGGTAGAACTAAAGTTAGTTGAAGAAGCCGTTTATAAGGAATTTCAAGCTTTAGAACAACTAAAAACTGACCTACAGAATCATTTTGATGTGATTGAAAAATCGCATGAGACATCTCAAAACGCTCTCAATCAAATTCGGCAGACAGTGGACTATTTAGACGAACCTGATTTGGACTCTATAAATCAAGAGAATCGTACCGGGGCTCAACCGCGTGTTGGTGTATTCGTTGATGTCCAAAATATGTTCTACGCTGCGAAAGATCGGTTTGAACGCCGAGTCGATTACATTAAACTTCTTGATTTGATCGTTGGCCCGCGACAACTCATATCTGCATACGCATATATCGTTCAGATTCCTGAAATTAAACAAGGTAATTTCATCTCTCTATTAGAGCATAATGGCTACACAATTCGTAGTAAAGATTTACGTCTTCGCGGAGACGGTTCAGCAAAAGGCGATTGGGATGTCGGAATCGCCGTAGACGTGGTTTCTATGCTCGGAACGTTAGATGTTGTTATTTTAGCAAGCGGGGACGGAGATTTTTGCCCGTTGGCTGAACTCATTAAACAGCAACATAAGCGGATAGAGGTAGTCGCATTTGAGCACAATACGTCAATGGATTTGCAAGCAATGGCAGACCAATTTTTCCCAATCGGGGAAGAACTGTTAATGTAATTTGCAGGCTTTCAGCATAAGACTTTCGGAGAAAGGAGTTGTGCCTTACAAATTATGCTCTTTTCTGAATGTACTTCAATGCTTGATAGTTCACAATTACGTTTTTCCTCACATATACCTATATCCTACTGTCTATTACTCTTTCTTCTTTTCATTATTCCTCTTTCCACGGCTCAGACAGAATGGCAGCCATCGGAAAATCTGCCAGTATGTACAGCTGAAAATGCACAACATTTTCCTGTGTTAACATCTGACGGTAAGGATGGTGTTATTGTCGTTTGGCGCGATGCGCGAAATGACAACTACGACATCTATGCACAACGGGTTAGCAGCAAAGGCGACATGCTTTGGACACCTAACGGTATTGCTGTCTGTGATCACGAAGCACCTCAAAGTAAGCTTGCCATCGTTTCTGACTTGAATGGTGGCGCGATCATCGTTTGGGGGGATACACGGAACGGCAATCAAGATAGTTACGCGCAACGCATTGATGAAAACGGCAAAAAACTGTGGAATCCTAATGGTGTTGAGGTCTGTACGGATGTTGCTTTACAAGATGATTTTACCGTTATTCCAGATGGAGATGGTGGTGTGATTGTTGTCTGGGAAGATTGGCGAACCGGCAATCAAGACATTTACGCCCAAAAGATTTCAGCTGAAGGAAAAGTGATTTGGAAACAGAACGGTATTTCTGTGTATAGTGGAGAAGGAGACCAATACGATCCTGCTATAATCAGCGATGGTGAAGGCGGATTCATCGTTGTATGGTGGGATATCAGCACACCTGACTGGAACATCTTTGCACAACGGATTGATAGCAAAGGAGATAAGGTGTGGGATTCACCTATACCTGTCTGCACAGCACAAGGTAATCAAGGCGGTCCAACTATTGTTACCGATGGAAATGGTGGTGCATTCTGTGTTTGGTCGGATTATCGAAACGACCTAAATTTTTTCACGCGCGCCCAACTCTATGCACAGCACATAGCAGCAGATGGCACAACCTTATGGCAAAAGGATGGCATACCGATTTGCGAACTGATCGTCAATCAACAACAAGCGAATTGTGTTAGTGATGGTAAAGGTGGTTTTATTGTTGTATGGTGGGATGATCGGGATATTTTTGCCGATATCTATGCACAACGCCTCAATGTCAAAGGTAAAGTTTTATGGAATAGGGAGGGTGTACCTGTTTGTACTGAAGGAGGCGTTCAACAAATTCCTATGCTTGTGTCTGATGGTGCAGGTGGTGCTATTGCATACTGGCTTGACTATCGGGAGGATTTCGGGGATACAACTGAGGATGCAATCTATGCACAACGAATTGATGCCGACGGTGCCTCGTTTTGGCAAGAGAACGGCGTGCCGGTCTGCGATGCAAACAAAGAACAGATAACACCGAGGGCAGCCTCTGCAGGTGTTGGTAGTGCAATAGTGGTTTGGAGCGATGCCCGCGGCGGCGATTACGACATTTATATCCACCGTGTTCAATAATATAAATCCTCAGAGCCATTCAATTTCCCAATAATTTCTTCCTTTTCCTAATACTTCTTCCTATAGGAGCGAGCTCCAGCTCGCGACCATGCTAAAATGTTAAGAAAAACCAAAAAACAATTGACTCTGTTCCCCAAACGGATTTGACAACCCACACCTGACATGTTATTATAAAACGATAGAAAAATTCTTGGAAGGAACAACTCCCATGTCAAATCTTTTTGAAATCCTACAAGAACGAGGCTTCGTTCAACAGTGCACGAATGCAGAGCAGCTTTCCCGTTTACTCTCTGCAAATCAAATAACATATTACGGTGGTTTCGATCCGACAGCAGACAGCCTCCATGCCGGAAGTCTTGTGCCAATTATGGCGATGGCACATTTGCAACGCGGGGGACATAAGCCAATCGCAATCATCGGTGGCGGCACCACAATGATTGGTGATCCAACTGATAAAACAGAGATGCGTTCAATGATCTCTGCTGAACAAATTGAGAAAAATGGAGCAAGTATTCTAAAACAACTACAGCGTTATCTTGATTTAGATAATACAGCAGGATTATTTTTGAATAATGCTGAGTGGCTGCTTTCCCTAAACTATATTGAATTTCTACGCGATATCGGCAAACATTTTCGTGTCAATGAGATGATTCGTGTCGAGGGGTATAGACAACGGCTTGAACGCGAAATGGGGCTTTCATTCCTTGAATTTAACTACCAACTGCTGCAGGCTTACGATTATTTGTGTCTTTTTCAAAAATACGATTGCGTTCTTCAATTGGGTGGCGATGACCAGTGGGGCAATATCCTTGCTGGCGTTGATCTGGTGCGTAGGATTGAGGGGAAACGTGTATATGGCCTGACCTTTCCATTGCTCACAACAGCCGGTGGCGCAAAAATGGGAAAAACTGCTGGTGGTGCAGTATGGCTCGATTCAAATCGAACGTCCCCATACCAATTCTACCAGTACTGGATTAATACCGATGACCGCGATGTTGAGCGATTCTTAGCATATTTTACGTTCTTACCGATGGACGAGGTTCGACGACTTGGCAGTTTGGAACATGACGAAATACGTGAAGCAAAAGCAGTACTCGCTTATGAAGCGACTAAACTTGCACACGGAAAAATTGAGGCAGACAAAGCACAGGAAACATCACGCGCTGCGTTTGGCGGAGGCGGACTTGACCTTGAAGCAATGCCAACCACCACTATTCCCACGGACCGGCTCAACACAGGTATTCCGATTATGGAGTTGTTTCATGAAGTTGGTTTAGCCACTTCAAAAAGTGAAGCGCGCCGACTAATTCAACAGGGGGGTGCCTATATCAATGAGAAGCAGTATAAGGCTATAGATGCTATCGTTGACACCAAGATGTTAGAAGAAGATGCGTTGCTGCTGCGTGCAGGCAAAAAACGTTATCATCGTGTTGTTCTTGAAGAGGCTTAGAATAAATTAACGAAGTGATGACCTTTTATCTGTCTTCGGTAACACTTTAAACTTCAGGAAAGAATTTGAATTTAACAGGGTGATATGTTATAATATTCGTTTAAGAACAGATTTTGAATACGCAACACAATGGAGAGGGTATGAAAGGTTTAAAGGGACTCAGCACAATTATCTGTTTTTTGATTCTCATCTCAGGTTATAGAATTGCTAACGCTCAACGGGATTTGGCACAACAAGCATATACTATCTTTGAAGCACACTGTATTGACTGCCACGGTGAATTCGGTTCTTACGCCGACGATCTTGTTATTCAGCACAAGGCGTTGATTGAGACGAGAACAGTAATTCCGGGAAAACCGGACGCGTCCGAACTCTATATGCGTTTGCTTGGAGATACAGACAAGGGTTCACAGATGCCGTTGGGACAGGAACCACTGGATTCCGATGCAATTGCAACAATCCGACGCTGGATTGCAGCGGGAGCACCAGACTGGGAGGCAATTTCCAAACCTAAACGCCGCTTCATTACTACAGAGGCGATGCTCAAAACAATTCACACCCACTTAATATCTCTGCCGGATTTTGACCGCACATACGCACGTTATTTTACCCTGACGCATCTCTATAATGCAGGTGCAAGGGATAACAACTTACGTGCTTATCGGAATGCGCTTTCAAAGCTTGTTAACAGTCTATCGTGGGGAAAGCGCGTCAAAAAACCTACACCTGTTGACCCAGAGGCTACCATTTTTTATATCGATCTGCGAGATTACCAGTGGGATTACGAATTGGATGGCAAAGGTGACCCCTGGTACAAGATTCAACTGGCGTACCCCTATAGCATTGATTTCACGGCGTCAACATACAAAACATTGTGCCAAGAGACGGATTGCGATGTGCCGTTTGTACGTGCTGATTGGTTCATTGCTACTGCCTCAATACCTCCCCTCTACTACGATATCCTTGACCTACCCAAAACGGACCGGGAATTAGAAGCACGACTTGAGGTGAATGTTGGAGGGAACATCAAAAATGCCCCAGGAAGGCGCGTCTGGAGAGCAGGCTTCAATGAATCCGGTGTATCAAGGAACAATCGCGTTGTTGAACGTCACGAATCCCAACATGGTGCTTATTGGAAAAGTTACGACTTTAAAGGAAATTCAGGAAAGCAGAATATATTCACCAATCCACTTGATTTCACGCACGATGGCGGCGAGATTATCTTCAACCTTCCTAACGGATTACAAGCATATTATCTCACCACCGCCTCGGGAACTCGGCTTGATGCTGCCCCTGTTGACATTGTATCCACAGGGGAGCGTGATCCGATCGTACGCAACGGAATATCGTGCATGGGCTGCCATACAGAAGGCATGAAAACGTTTGAGGATCAGGTGCGTCCGGCTATTAACCTTAGCCAGAACCCAGCCTATGATAAAGCACAAGCGTTACGCCTCTATTCTAAAAAATCAAAAATGGATACCTTGATCCAAGAGGATATAGCGCGTTACAAACGGGCACTTGAAGCAGCAGGAGGTGTCTTTGGCGGAAGTGAACCTATACAGCAACTTGTCAAGCAATTTGAGGGACCGCTTGATGCTGAGTACGCTGCAGCTGAAATAGGATTAGAAAAAGCTGACTTCCTGCAAAACATTCGTGAAAATAGCATACTCCAAAATGCCGGGTTGATGGTATTAGGGGTGCCAAAAGGAAGTGTGAAACGAGATGCATGGACTTCGCAATTTGGCACAGTGGTCTCTACACTAAAACTTGGTAAATATAGCACGACAACATCCTCACAGTCCACAATAGTTCCAAAAAAGCGGGTACAGTCTACAACGGTGCCAAAGAGAGAGGAAACAGCGCGTAGGACACCGTCACTATCAAGGACTACCTATGCTGACATGGTGCTAATCCCCGCAGGCAATTTTCAGATGGGCAGCTATAGTGGTGATTCTGACGAAAAACCGGTACATACTGTTTACGTCAACGCATTCTATATGGACAAATACGAGGTGACGAATGCGCAATATAAAAAGTTTATTGATGCAAATCCACAGTGGCAAAAGCATCGAATTCCAGACAAGTATCATGATGGTTATTACTTAGTAACTTGGAGTGGAAACAATTACCCGATTGGGAAAGGCAACCATCCAGTTGCCTTTGTTAGTTGGTATGCAGCAGTAGCGTACGCAAAGTGGGTAGGTAAACGGTTACCGACAGAGGCAGAATGGGAAAAAGCGGCACGCGGTAATTTAGTTAGTCAAAAATATCCGTGGGGCAATTCAATTTCTTCAAACAATGCAAACTACGTCGCACAAATTGTCGGAACTACGACACCTATTGGAAAATATGCTGCGAATGGGTATGGTTTGTATGATATGGCTGGTAATGTGTCGGAATGGTGCCTTGATGAATATGATCCGGATTTTTATACAAACTCTCAAGGTCAAAATCCTATTGGGGGTACTGATAACATTCAGGCGATCCTGAACGATTCTACAAACGTTAGAAAACCTCGCGCGTTGCGTGGTGGTGGGTGGTCTTCTGTTGCGAAAGCCGTGCGAGTTTCCAATCGTACTGAAAAGGATCCGCTCTTAACCTCTAGCAACATTGGGTTCCGTTGCGTGAAGTCGTTTAAGATGTAAATCTTGAATAAAGATGATGCTCTTGTTTTCAGAAAACGACCTGATTGATATCTGTAAACTTTTGTCGGTAAAAACCGAAGTAACAGACTTTGTTGATAATTATACTGACTTTTTGAGTGATGAACATCCTCAGCGTGTTGAATCATATTACACCTTTTAAGAAATAACCTAACGAAGTGGAACTAACCATTCGCAATAAAAGAAACATGTAAATTGCATGCATTCTATGCGGAACTAAGAGGTTTAAAATGAATATCGCAAGACAGAATGTTAATTTACCAGTAAAGAGTGTTACATGGCCTTCTTTTGGTGAAGTTATTACAAGTTCCTCTACACATAATACCTATACTATTGGCGTAAAAATAGGTGAAGGTTTTTTTAGCGTTGTTTTTGCTTGTTCAGATGTTTGGAACAATGAGCTTGCCGTAAAAGTTTTAAAGCCAAAAGATACGTATGAAAAAATAAGGGAGAATGCGGAGGGGGAATTTCGCCGACTAATGGCATTAAGACACCCAAATATTACATTCGTATATGATGCTTTTGAATATCAGAACACCTTTTACATTGTAACGGAAAGGTGTGCTGGTACAATTTCGGAATTTATCAATTCGCCAAAATACAATGGTAGGCTTTGGTTGATGCCTATAGCTAGACAACTTCTACAAGCAGTAGACTACCTTCATTTGAATAAGTACGTACACCAAGATATTCATGGAGGTAATATTTTTTCGACTTTTATAAAAGACGAAATAATTCCAGATGAAGTTCAAGCACTTCAATTTAAACTAGGAGATCTCGGAGTTTCAAAATTACTCTATGATGTTGACTTTAAGAACACTAGTGGTTAGTCCAGTCTAACTTTTCGGGTATAGATGTTTTAATCTGACACGCGCATCGTCCGTTGTAAATTGCCAGTCTACCTGCTTTTGCTCTGCATTTCTACGTTTTTGCCACGCTTGTGTCTCTCTACGGAGTGTCTCTATATCTGGGATTCGACGACACAAACATTGGCGTGTAAGGACGCTAAGTTCTATTTCCGCTATATTCAACCAACTTCCATGAATGGGGGTATGCACGATTTCTAAACGCTTCCGGAACCTATCTGCTTCTTCATCTCCAAACACTTTATTGAGTGACGCGAGTTTATGTGTATTCAGGTTATCACAAACTAAAATGACCTGTTTTGCGGATGGGTAGACCTCATCCAATAGTATTTTGACTTCTTCTGCCCAATCCACTGTCTTTCGGTGCGTCCGAACAGACACACGCCGCCATCCCGAGAGTGCCTCTGTAAATAGGAAGATATTTGCTGTGCCTTTGCGTTTATACTCGTTATCTACGCGCTTGACTTGTCCCGGTTTCGCAGGATACGGTTCACGAACATCATCCCTAAGTGTGACAGATTGTTCGTCCATGTTCACAACAGGAGTATCCGCAGCCAAAGGTTTCTGGTAAAGATCAAGCACTTCTTCCATTGACTTTACAAACTCAGCGTCTTTTTCAGGGGGTATCACCCACTGTTGCTGAAGGTGTGGTTTCAACGCGTTTTTTTTAGTGTCTGCCGCACCGTTTCTGGAGAAATGTTTTCCACAACTTCAAGTCTTACCAACTCTGACGCAAGCAGACGTAACGTCCATTTGGCAGCACCTTCGGGAGGGGTTCCACAACTCAGTGCTATCAACCTTGCTTCTCCGTCACCATCAAGTTTACGAGGTGTCGGTGGATGCTTCCGCTTCGCACGATATAAGGCACGAGAAAAGCCACCTTCCACAAAACGCTGACGCACTTTCGCAACTGTCCTATCAGTGCACTCATACGCCTCAGCTATTCTCGCGTCAGTCCAGCAGGGACCATTTATATCTGATTTCAGCAAAATATGAGCATGCCTTATCATATATGCCTCTTTTTTACCTGTGTTAATAATATCTGATAACTCCTGTCGTTCCGCATCGGTCAGTTGGACAACATATTTCTTATTCAAGGGTGTGTTCCTCCTTATGTATTGCTATACTATAAGAGAACACTTTTGTTTGTCAAGATGCCGAGAAATCTACAAAAACTAAAACAAACTTTTAGGATGGACTATCCACTAGAAAAGACTTTGAGACGACATGTAATTTATAGAACTGCTACAGCAATGGAATTATGGCGCGATTTAAATGCCCCACCGAACATCTAAATTGTATGTAATTGTAAACGAAAAACGATTTGAATCCTGTTAATTAGTTCGTATGTTGGGCTGAACTTGCGAAATCCGATAATTTAACTTTCCACATTTCGTCTCGCTTGGACTATACACATCCTCAAAAATTCACGAAATCCGTGTAGTCCGCGTCAATCAGAGATTCTGACAATAGCCAAATCAACGTTGAGTGTGCGTATGACATTCAGCAGCACACAGACACTGTCCTACACTGATTTCATTTATAACGCGTGTTTGTAAAAGGTATGCAGTTCTAGTAATCAACAAATCTAAAATACTAAAATACTAAAATACAATTAAAAAACTTGACTTTACCTTATAAAATGTGCTATCATATCAGTAAAAGATGTTATTTTTTAAACGTTTTGTTTGGAACAACGTTTTATAAGGTAAGAAACCGAGAAGGCTTACAACCAAAGAATTAGAGATACTTTGTGATGCAAAAGTTTGAACACACGACCACCTTTACAGTACCGACGAGTGGAGCACAGTCCGCTCTTACATTTTTACGGGGATATTATTTTTACCTTTGGGCGCTCTTTACGCTCGGGTTGTACCCGTTTTTGTACTGCGGCGGTAGGTGGTGATAGTTTGTAAGCACTCATGAAAAGTTTTAATTGATCTCATATATCACTACCCAGCGTCGATAACAATTCGATGTTGGGTTATTTTTTTAGTAATCATCTACATTGACTTGAAACAGAGTTATGTGTCGGAGGGAATTGATAACCATGGTAATCGTTACCAAAACGGATGCAACACCTAATCAGATTGACGCAATTGTCAAACGGATTGAGAGTGTAGGGTTGAAAGCACAGATTTCAACTGGCGAACAACGCACCGTCATCGGTGTAATAGGAGATAAAACATTGCTTGGCGATATTCCGATGGAGTCAATGTCTGGCGTTGAAAGGACGATGCCGATCACTGCCCCATATAAATTAGCAAGCCGCCAATTTCGGGATGAACCGACTGTTATCTCCACGAACGGGACGAAGATTGGGGGACGGGAGTTAGCGGTTATGGCGGGCCCTTGTGCAGTTGAGAGTACCGAACAGATTGTAACTATTGCAAAACAGGTGAAGAAAGCGGGAGCCGGTTTTATTAGAGGCGGCGCGTTTAAACCTCGCACCGGTCCCTATAGTTTCCAAGGCTTCGGAGAAGAGGCACTGAAAATGCTTGTCGCAGCCAAAGAGGAAACTGGCTTGGGCATCGTCACAGAAGTTATGACTCCCCATGAAGTTGAACTTGTCGGAGAACATACGGACATATTTCAACTCGGTACACGGAATATGACAAACTTCTATCTGTTGCGTGAAGTGGGTCGTGCGCGTAAACCTGTTATTCTGAAGCGCGGAATGGCTTCGACGATTGAAGAGTGGCTGCTTGCTGCGGAATACATACTTTCTGAAGGGAATCCGGATGTTATTCTATGTGAACGAGGAATCCGCACCTATGAAACCCACACGCGTAACACATTGGACCTCAACGCCGTTCCTGTTGTTCACGAATTGAGCCATTTGCCCATCGTCGTTGACCCGAGCCATGGAACCGGTATCCGCAGCTTGGTGTGCGATATGACAAAAGCATCTGTTGCAGCTGGTGCAGATGGACTGTTACTTGAAGTTCACCATGATCCTGATAATTCAATGACAGGTGATGGCGCACAGTCTCTGTTTCCTGATCAATTTGAGACACTCATGCAAGAACTAAAACCGATCGCTATCGCTGTTGGACGTGAGATATAAGCGAAGGACTATTTTAATTAATTTCTGTTGTCAGAGGAAGTAATTCTACCAGAGAATGGGTGGGTAACCCTTGGAGGACACAACCGTGGACGATTTTGAAACTAACCAAGAAAAGGTTTATGTTTTTGATACAACACTCCGAGATGCGGAGCAAACTCCCGGAGCCGCTCTCGGCATTGAAGAAAAGTTGGAGATTGCTAAGCACCTTGCTAAATTAAATGTTGATGTCATTGAAGCTGGTTTTCCAATTTCGTCACCGGGTGATTTTGATGCCGTTCAACGGATAGCCAACGAGGTTAAGGGACCCGAAATTTGCGCGCTTTCCCGCGTTGTTGAAAAGGATATAACGGCAGCATGGAAAGCAATCCAGGATGCTCCCCGCGCACGTATCCATACGTTTGTTGGCACATCAACTATTCACATGGAACGTATCACCCGCACAACGCCTGAGAGAACATTGGAAATGGCAGTGGATGCGGTCGCTTATGCTAAGAGTTTGTGTGTCGATCATTCAGATGCAACCGTTGAGTTTTCACCGATGGATGCGGGTAGAACAGAATTGGCATATCTTTACGAAGTTGTTGAAGCTACTATCGCCGCAGGTGCGACTGTTGTCAATATCCCTGAAACCGTCGGGTGGACGGTACCTGCAGAATTTGGTGGACTTATTGCTGGCATCAAGGAAAATGTCCCAAATATTGATGATGCTGTTATAAGTGTTCACTGTCATAACGATTTAGGGTTGGCTGTCGCAAACAGTCTAATAGCAATTGAGCAAGGGGCGCGGCAGGTGGAGTGTACTATCAATGGACTTGGTGAACGAGCAGGAAACACCTCACTTGAAGAGGTCGTCATGGCAATCCGAACCCGACGTGATTACTTCAAAGAATATTACACCGATATTAATGCCAAAGAAATCGTCCCTATCAGCAGACGTGTGAGTCGCACGATGGGTATTCCGGTGCAACCGAACAAAGCAATTGTCGGTGAAAACGCTTTTGCGCATAGCTCTGGGATTCATCAAGATGGCATTATTAAGTCACGTGTGACTTTTGAAATCATTGACCCGAAAGAGATTGGATGGAAAGAGAGCCAACTAATTCTCAGTCCACGCTCTGGACGGAACGCCTTGAAACATCGCCTGAGTGAACTTGGATATGAGGTGGACCAAGAGCAGTTAGAGAAGGTTTATGAGAGATTCCTCCGCGTGGCTGATAAGAAAAAAGCTGTTCATGATGCTGATCTGGAGGCGATTATGAGCGACGAGATTCGTACTGTTCCTGCGATCTTTGAACTTGATTACATTCAAGTCGTTAGTGGAACGAAGATTTCACCGACAACTACTGTGGGTATCCGTACGGAGGATGGAATAGTTGAAAACGCCTCTACAGGTGATGGTCCTGTTGATGCCGCCTTTAAGGCAATTAATCAGATTGTCAAAATCAAACTAAACTTGATTGACTATCAAATCCGTTCTGTGACGGAAGGCGAAGATGCCATCGGTGAGGTTACGCTAAAGGTGCAGGACAATGGGCATGTCATCACAGGAAACGGTGCGAGTACGGATATTATTGAAGCCAGTGCTAAAGCGTATATTCACGCTGTCAATAAATTGATTCAACTCCGTTCAGAGGGATAGTGTTGAGAACTAAAATTTGAATTCACGACTATTTTTCGTAGATTTTAGAATTGATGATACACAGTCACTCGGCGAGCTTACAAAGCGCGCCTACATTTTATAGTAAAATCCATAATTATTTATACACTACGAATCAACGCCAAATGCGCTTTTTGGCATTTGGCGGGTTCGGTTTCCTAACCGAACCGTGTTTATTCAGTCCATAGATGCGGTTAGGAAACCGCATCTACCAGGGAGTGTGCACATATTTTCAGATTTCATTATAATCAGGACTTACGCAGTTTTGAAAATTATTGAAGGATTAGAGAGTTGATGTCGCATGTAATCATCCAATAAACTTTGTTTGAGTTCATAAATCGTTTGAATGGCTTTCCGGGCAGCACGCGTCAAACAAACCCAGACCTGGAAACAACACGCAATATGGTTGCGTTGGGCACGCAGTTTTCTACACTGGCATTTGTCAATACCGGTTACCTGTTTAATCTCACGATGAAGTTGTTCAATCTTCCAACGAACCTGACACTCTTTTTTTGTCGCAGTCGCATCCGATTGAGATAAATCGTTTGTCACAATGTATTCCGTGCGTCCGTTGTCAGACACAAGCCGAAATAACTTCACTCTATGTCCTTTCGGAAAGTTTTTGATGTGTATCGGTTTTCCACACTGCGTTTCTGTTTGTGTCCAAGATAAGTTTCGCACTTGTTGGTGTGGTTCAATACCATCCGTATCGTCTACAAGCCGATTACGTTTCAGGGGGGCATAGTAGAACTTGGAAAGTTTTTCAATCGCTTTCATCACTTTCATGCAAACATACCAAGAATCCATGAGCACTGTCCGAAACGGGAGCTGTTTTTTGAAGACAGCATTATGCAACATTTCCAGTAAATGTTCTATTTTCGTTTTACCATCATGATCTTTGTCAAAAATACGATAATCAATGATCCAATACGCGTGTGTCTTTGGGTTAACATAGACACACGTGACAATACCGATGCCTTGAATGACTTTTTTGTCGCTACCACTCCATTGTGGATAGACAGCTTCTATGGCTTTGGCAAACTCCTTAGAGAGAACGACATCGTCAAAGATAATGTATCCATCTTCATCAAACTCAATGTCCGTTTTGACAGATTCCCAGAGTTCGCTGGAAGGAATGTTTTCGTTTCTCAAAAACCAATTGAGTTGATCGTGACTCCACTTCTCAGTATGATCGGCAAAATAGGTTTGTGTCCAATTAGTGAAACTTGCTAATAAAAATTGGCAATAATCTGAATATAAGTTTTGCTTCTGTTCAGGAAGTGTAAATGTAATCATAATGAAATAGTATAACACAATTTTATAATAATGCGTAAGTCCTGATAATATTACTACAATCTATCTCATAAATCGTGGGAGGGTTTCTAAACCCGATCTTTTTTTAAAGAGATGTTTACTTAAGCAGGAACGCGTTGGTAGTCGCGCAATTTATTGCGCCTCTTACATTAGTATTTTATGGCTTGAATTAGCGTAGTGAACTAACGAATTCCGATTTATGAGATGCACTCTACAATAACGTGAGTTGAACCTCATCCAAATCCCCAGTTCCTGATACCACTTTAATCAAATCCGTATTGTTCATAACACCTTCAACGCGTTCTGCGTTCTTGCCCCAACCGTAAACCGGCACATTGCTGACGGTATGTCCGCCAGTCGTCCAAGAAATTTCTGGCACTTTCCCTTGCCCGTTATTTTTATGCACCCGCAATCCACCCGTTTCGTGATCAGCCGTAACAAGAATAATGGTATCTTCATCGTCTGACACCCGATCATAAACAGTTTGCACCGCTTTAGAAAACTCAATCGTTTCCAAAAGTTGACGTTCTATATCGTTAGAATGTCCAGCATGATCAATACGTCCACCTTCCAGAAGCAGGAAAAACCCATTTTCGTTGTTAGAGAGAATATCTAACGCAACGGTTGCCATCTCTGACAAATGTGGCAGATTGTTGATACCATCAAACATATATGGGATATTGGTCTGACCAAATTGTCCAGAAACAAAGGTTTCCATCTCGGTATTGAGGGTAAGCAGTTCCTCTCGATCAGTTACGACGGTATAACCAGCGGATTCAGCTCTCTCCACTGTGATTCCATTACCGCCGCCACCCAATAGCACGTTGGGACGGGTGACGCAGAGATAATCATGTGCAATTTCACCAAGGTTGTTACGTTGCGGATTATGAGCTCCAAATGCGGCGGGAGTCGCATGTGTAATATAGGTAGTTGAGACAAGTCCAGTTCTTTTGCCTAATTCCTTAGAAATCTCAAGTAACGTCTTCAGTGAGGTGGCTGTGCCGGGAATTTCCATACTAATGACACCGTTGTTGACCTTGTGTCCAGTCGCCATAGCAGTGGCAGCAGCGGCAGAATCTGTCATCGGTGTGTTTGCAGCGTAAGTTTTTATTTCCGCTTGGTGAGGAAACGCTTCGAAAGACAAGGTTCCCGTTTCGCCCGATGCATAGTAGCCCGCGGCTTTGACCGCTTCAAAACCCATCCCGTCCCCGATGCATATAATGACATTTTTCGGGAAACGGGAACTAATAGGTGACGATTCGGATGCCATGTATGCCTCCTCTCGGTTAATATTTGTGCCAATATCGCATATCCTTTGACATAGCACCGTTTGTAGCTGCGCAATTCATTGCGCCTCTTTTTCGGTATAAGGCACGACGTAGTGTGCCTACTACTTTTGAACCCACATGTAGCATTGCTATATACCACTCTTCAATTAACAAGAAGCGTATTGAAGAGCGCACGAGTCTTTTCAGTCCACTTTCCATAATCCTGCAAAAATGCCTCTACAATAGGCGTGTCTTCGGTTTCAGCGTATCCGAGACGCCGTGCCAACTGTGTCAATTCCGTACGGTTTGTAGGCAACGCATCCAATGCACGGTCATGAACAATCCGCAATGCGTTCTCCACGCGTCTAAGAAATTGATACGCTTCTGATAATCCAGCGCGCTGTGTTTCAGTAAGAACACCGACAGTGTGCAGCCTATCAATTGCAAGGAGTGTATTTGGGACACGGACAGAAGTTGTGTCAGTCCCATGGACAAGTTGAAGTGTCTGCACAGCGAATTCAATATCAACAAGCCCACCATATCCCGATTTAACGTTAGCAGTAGGTCTTTGAACTTTTCCGCTCCGTCTACGTCGTGGTTTTGATTTGCGGGTAGCTTGTGCTTCCTTTCTTTGGCGGGTATGCACGATTTCAGCAATTTCTTCAGACGTGAGTGGCTGCTTATAACAAAATGCGTATGCGATTTCCATAAATTGGTTCCCCAACCCTCCAACATCTCCTGCTACGACTCGTGCGCGTGTGAGTGCCTGTCGTTCCCAGATTTCTGCAGTGTTGTCATAGTAATTTTGATACCCATCCAACGGCAATGCAATCGCGCCACCTGTACCGTAGGGACGGAGCCGCAGATCAAACTCATAAATACTCATGCCGTGATCCCCACCAAGCTGCTTTACTAACTCTAAACCGAGAATTGAGAAATACTCCGAATTTGGCATTCCCTGGGTTGTCTCGCCATCTGCTGTATAGACACACATAACGTCTAAATCTGAACTGAAGTTGAGTTCTTGCCCACCGAATTTCCCCATTGCAATGATGGTAAAAGTCACGGGTGTGCCGTCATCGTTCATTGGGATACCGTGTTCTTCGCGTAACTGTACATCAATCCGCGGATAGATGGTTTGCAGGATTGCCTCTGCTAAATCAGACAGTTCTTTGGTCGTCGTTGGTAGGTCAGCGTTGCCAAGGATGTTACGTAAGGCGATACGCCAAATCTCATCGTTCTTGTAACGCCTAAGCGCCCTAAGCACGTGAGCATCAGATGTATCTGCGACGAGTTGTAAAACTTCTTCATGTTTTTGGACAAGTGTTTTAGGAGATTCGGTGAAAGTCGGCACTGTTAACAGGTCAAACAACTCGGGGCTTGCAATCAGTAAATCTCCCAAGTAAAGGCTTGAACCACAAACACTTATGAGTGCTTCAAGTGCTCCGTGTCTTTCCATAAACATGGTATAGTAGCTGCTCCGTGCCCCGACTTTTGCGGCAAATGCGTCAAAATAGCGAAGTGCCATATCTGGGTCGGGGGCTGCGCTCAAACATTTCAGGAGACTCGGTGCAAGTTTGAAGAAAGTCCGTCTAACTGCGGGGGAAAACTGCTGTCCATCACTACCGTTGGCAAGTTGTCGTAGTAAGCGGTGTGTTTCGCGCACGTTCTCAAAACCGAACTTTCCCAATTGTTCTTGAATCTCTTCCGAGTCATCTTGGCTAAGTAGAACCGCTATATCTAACTGTCCCTGTTCACGGACATCCATCACTTTTTCAAAGATTTCACGCACACGTGCTTTATGGGTTTGGTAATCTTGTCGGAATGTTTCAAGTGGTGCATCATAGTATTTCAAACGTCGGGCAAGTTGAAGCTCTTCCTCTTCTTTTGCTGGTACTGAATAGCGTTGTTGGTCTGCCTCAATTTGGATACTGTTTTCTACCCTTCGTAGAAACCGATACGCTTCCGATAATGCATCCGCGTCTTCCGCTTCCAACAGTTCGTTAGCCTTCAACGCTTCAAGTGTCTCCAATGTATTCTGCAAACAGAGTGACTTTCTCTGCCCGCCATGTATCATCTGGAGACATTGTACGGTAAATTCAATATCCCGAATAGCACCAGGGCCGAGTTTGACATGCTTTTCAAGATCTGCTCTTTCGCCTACAAGCCGTTCCTCTATGCGTGCTTTGGTGCTGCGAATGTCTGCCTTAATTTCATTGAGCGTTACACCGTCTAAGTAGCGTTGATATACAAACGGTTGAATCATGCGGATGAATTCATCTCCAAACGCCATATCTCCTGCCACTGGACGCGCTTTAATTAACGCTTGGCGTTCCCATAAATCGCCCCATCCTTCATAATAACTTTCGTAACTTTCCATAGAACGTATGATGACACCTGCGCTGCTCTCAGGTCGCAAACGAATATCCACACGAAACACGTAGCCTACCACCGTTACCTCGCTCATCGCCTTAATTAAAAATTCACACAAACGTGTGTAATATTCGCTATTATCAACGCCTTTATCGGTTTGTCCTTCATCTGAATAAACAAAGATTAGGTCAATATCAGAACTAAAGTTAAGTTCATATCCTCCAAATTTTCCCATGCCGATAACAGCAAAGCGGCAGGGAGCTGTGCCTTCCTCATTCAATGGTGTGCCAAACTTTGCCTTCATAATCTGGTCACGCCCAATTTCATAGCAGTGTTGCAATGTTGCCTCTGCCAAATTGCTCATTTCCAATGTCGTTATTTCAACGGCTACTACTTGCAGTAGGTCGCGTAATGCGATGCGGAGACTTTCGCGTCGTTTGTATCTCCGAATTATCTGAAGTTTCTGATCAAGGTCTCTATATCTGCTGAGTGCCGTAGCGAGTTCGTCATACATGATGTCACTTGTTTTCGTGGCTTCCATCACGTTCGCATCAATGATGTCGTAAAAATAGATTGGATTGCGAATCAGAATATCGGAAAGATATGTGGACGCACCAAAACTGAGCATCACCGTTTGCATCAGAAATGGTGCATCTTGCATGAGTTGATAAACCCATTTTCGATTGAATGCTACGAGCGCAAAACGCGAAAAATTATTTAAAGCTGCTTCAGGATTAGGGGAATTTAGGCAAATTTCTAATAACGGGATAACGATTTCGGCAAAGCAGGTTTGGATGTCTGCATCGTCAGTGGCGAGTTCTTGTAGACTTCGCAATATAGCGTTAGTATCCACGCCTCCGTCTCTATCGGATGCGTCCGATAAAATCTGATGAATTTCGTCTCTCTGACGTTGTGGGAGCGGCAGTTCCGCGTAATTCATCTTTTCTCCTCTATATGCAACGCTACGACTGATATTATTTTAGCATACGCGTGTTTTCATTGCAAATCAATTGTTATGTGAATTTCGGATTTTGCAGATTATTAGTCACCTTTGTTTGTAGTCGCACAATTCATTGCATCTCTTTTTTGTGGAGGGTTTCTAACCCCCGACATCTTTCTGTAGGAGCGACCTCCCGGTCGCGACCCGACAAATGCCAAGGGCGCATTTGGTGTTGATTCGAGGTTACTCCTACAGAATGTAAGAGGTTTATGAAGTACGGGTCAGTTGGTTGTGTCAAAAAAATATGAACCACCCTAAATTATATATTCGACCGAGACTGACACCCATCAACATTGATACATGCCCCAGTAACAAGACTTGCCCGTTCAGAAGCGAGAAAAACAGCAACATTGGCAATTTCTTCTGGTTTCCCAAAACGACCCAGCGGCATTTCACTCTCAACAAATGCTTTCATACCTTCAGGATCCGCCTTGATACGACGATCCCAACCGCCACCGGGAAAAAGGATTGACCCTGGCGCAATGCTATTGACACGGATATTGTCAGGGGCAAGTTCTTTTGCCAACGACTTCGCCATACTAATTTCTGCCGCTTTCGCTGCGTTGTAGGTGATATGTCCGCCACCTTCTCTGCCGTAAATAGACGCAATCATGAGGATCACACCGCCACCTTGCTTTTGCATCACAGGAATAACCCGTCGGTTAATACGCGTTGCCGACACAAGATTTAGATCGAGAATTTCGTGCCATTCCTCATCAGAAATCTCGTGTAAAGGTGTCCACCGACTTCCACCAACATTGTTAACGACAACATCAATTCTACTGAAACGATGCAATGTTTCTGTTATAAACGCCTCTACTTGAGCAGTATCAGTTACATCGGTGGATTTTGACAACACCTTTATACCGTGTCCGCTGAGTTCCTCGGTGACGGTTTGTAAGGTATCTGGGTCTCTACCACAGATGCTGAGCCGTGCTCCCTCTTCAGCAAAGCCGTTTGCGATGGCTCTACCTATTCCACGACTGGCACCCGTCACAACGACAACTTTGTCTCTTAATCTTAAGTTCATAAAATGGCTCCATATCTTTCGGATTTGCGGCGTTTGTATTCACGCAATTCATTGCGCCACTTATATTTCTAAAGCGGGTTTTGACAAAACTTTACACATCCGCACTTATCGGCGTTTGTCCATAGATTTCGGAATTACTTATCATTAAGACTTCTCTTCCTTAAGCCGGTAACCAACGCCATATACAGTTTCAATATATTTACCTAAATCACCGAGTTTGCGCCTGAGACGGCTGACATGTGTGTCAACTGTCCTGTCAATACCGTAATATTCCTGTCCCCAGATCACATCCATCAAAATATCGCGAGAAAAAACGCGTCCGGGTGAACGTGCAAATAGCGTGATAAGTTTAAACTCAGTCGCGGTAAGCTCAATTGCACCATCTTCGGTCAATACTTGATGCCGATCCAAATCAATCGTCACGCCATGTGTTTCGATCTGATTTTCCTCATCAGTCTGTTCGCTTGCTCTGAGTCTCCGCAGCACGGCATTGATGCGTAAAATAACCTCGCGCGGACTAAAAGGTTTTGTGATATAATCATCAGCCCCTAATTCAAGTCCGGTCACACGGTCCTGTTCTTCAGTTTTTGCGGTTAGCATCACGATAGGAATGTTTTTGGTGCGGGGGTCGTTCTTTAGGAGTCGACATACAATTAATCCGTCTACTTCAGGCAGCATGAGGTCTAACAAAATGAGATCGGGGGGATTATCTACTGCCCGTTGTAGTGCATCAGCACCATTCCGCACAGTATCAACTTTAAAATCTGCTTCCCGCAGATTATATCTTAGCAACTCTACGATATCGCGTTCATCCTCTACAATTAGTATTTTTGCTTCCATTAGAATTTCCTTGCATTTCGCATTGAAAATGTCAAAAATGGACTAAAGACCGTACCTTTTTCCAGTACTATTTTAACACATTAAAACTTAAAAAAATAGTGAAAATAATCCGAATTCATGCTGTTATTCAAACAAAACACAGAAAGAGGTAGAGACCAATTACAATCATAAAAATTAAACTTTTTAGACTTTCGCGATGCAAGTGAATAGGGAGGTGTTGCAAAAGCTAAAGTGGAGGCTAATCGACTTACTGAAGCATTTGAACGGATGATAAAAGGGCTTAAGCAGATAATTGCGATGCTTTGAAAATCTATATATACAGAACTTGTAAGATCTATCTCCAGGTCATGATATTCCTAAGCCTCGTAATTGGTCTAATCCGAGATTCAGACAATCCCGTCTATACTTGTATACGCTGATAAAAAGCAAAGAGAGGTAACAATAAGTTACCTCTCTTTGCTTTTTGTAGATGGGTCTGCCACCGATACAACTCGTATGTTCCCCGCCACAACAACGAGATTAGATCTGTTGGTTAGACTTATGCCAGGGTAGGAGTATTGGTGACCTCGCGCTCTTTTCGCCGCCTTATTCTTCGTCCTCCACGGGAGTGGTGTAGGTAGATAAGTTTCCATTGATGGTAGAGGATACACTGGATGATGCTCCTGTTGATGGATTCATAGTTCCTATTCCCCCCGAACTGCTTGAACTTCCTATTGAGGTCGGAGAATATGTCCGTGTTGCACTGGAATTTGCAGTACAATTACCTATGGTAGCCGACGGATCGTAAAAGTTGCCTACATCCACACCTATTACACTGAAACTCTCGGCGAAACTACCCCTCTCCAATCCGATATCAGAGTTAGGATTTGGATTATTTGGAGGATTATTTGGGGCACAATCAAGACCTATAATAACCGCTGCTCCCCAGGTGGAAATGTAACTTAGGTTACCGTCATAGCATTGTACAGATGTGCTTGCACTTATATTAAAGCGTGGCTGCTTGATTACAAATGTTTCTCCCATTTCGGCATCTGCACTGCTATTGGAATACAAGTAACCCTGCCAATACGGAGGCAAGTAAACAGCTGCTAACGAAGGATTGTCTGAGTCTCCCGCTCTTCTTTCAACACGTTTTACTCTACGATTTGGCAGAATATTTTCATCCTCGTAGACATATGTTATTTCAAAACCATAAACCCCATTTGACGAGGACTGCCCAAAACTTCGTTGAGAAAAATCAACTATACCAAAAATTACTAAAGTTTGGACAATATTGTTAGATTCAAGTAACCTTGTCCATAGGTTTATCTTTGATTTGCTGAAAGATATGTGTAATATTCTGCATGTATGGTTTTTGCTTGGAACTCACAGAAAATAACGTTTGTGCTATTCGCAAGCGTAGAAAAGCGACACGCAATCCGAGTGTTAGGTTCACAGGACGATACCAATGTATCCCGAGTTGTTGACAAACATCCTCAACACTCACCCTTTCCGTTGCCAGTTGTGTTGTAAATATAAGTTTCGTCAAACTCGCTGCGACGAAACTAAGTTGCACAAACCGATTGATGCTTTTACGAGATTTGACTTGATATTTATCAAACCCGAAATGTTGTTTGACATCTCGGAAAGCTGTTTCAATCTGCCATCTATGACGATAGTATTTGACGATCTGCGATATCTCAAGCGTCATATCTGTTGTGAAAACAAAGAAATACCGATAAGGCTTTGACACCTTTGGGCGTGTGCGTATCACAACGAGCCGCACATCCGCATCACACATTTTGGTTCGCACGACTTTTGAGGCGATTGAATGCGTTTTACCTGCTATTTCTATTACATTATATCGTAATCTTCGAATGTCAAGACGGTCTCCGTATTTCTTGGGTCTCCCAGGTTTGCGACGCTTAGGTATTTTGGGTAAATGGTAAAACACAGCATTGGATTTAGCACGACACAAAATATGATGTCCAAAACGCAATGCCATTGTAAATACTTTGCGACGCGCAAAGCCTCTATCAAAGATAATCAGTCCAGGGACTAACTTTGAACAGATACGCTGCAACACCGCATTACTTTTATCACGGATCGTTTTCGGACACATCAGTTTCACCCATACAGGGAAAAGCATCCACCCTGTCGCTGTCTCACATAACAAACCGAGTGCGCCGAACTGGTGACCGAACTGAAACTTGGATTGATTGATGCTACGCCGTTGGAAACTGAAGTTTCGGAAAAAGTGCAATCCCCATTGTGATTTGCCTGTTTTTATTGCTTTAGTTTCATCATAAACATAAACCCAGATCGCAAATGTGTGTTGAACCAGTCGTATCATAAGTGTTGCGACCGCATCCGCATCCCATTTACCACGCGATAGGAACTTCGGAAAAGACCAGTATCTTGTCTGTGAGCAACTTGATTGATAAAGACTTGTGAGTGTGCCACTACCGCCATTTGCGATGAAACCGAAAATCAACGCTTGGAAAAGCATAAAGTTTTGTTGGTTGAATAAAGGACGAAAATCTGATACTATTTTTTCTAAGCAGAGAAGGAGGTCCATTTTATATTCCTTTCAAAAAGTGTTGTTTCTGAAAGGATACCTGCTTTTCTGCTTTTTGGAAATAAAATTGTTAAAAATTGTCCAAACTTTAGCAAAAATTAGTAGAATTAATAAAAAACTGAATAACCTTTTCATTTGTCTGTCTCCTTAGGTAAACCTAAATATTCGTAAGGGTCAATACCTTCCGAAAAATCGAGTACTTTGAGATGGGACGGGATGTCATCTACAAAGCGGTATTTTGTGATATCGAAATGGTCCGCAGGATGAGATCTCAATCGAGTAATGTATTTTTTCCCGTGAATTTCACCCCATCTAACATAAATTGTTCCCCGAACAGTAGGATAATATAATCCAGTACTTTGAAGCCACCCGATGCCGTCTGGGCGTATGCCTTCTTTCCACAATTTTACGCGGACACGATCTAACAATTCTGCTTCTGCAGTACCATAATGATTGCTAAAAAGCCGCTGCTCTGGAAAATCTGGAGGAATCTTCGGATAAGGTCCAAAACCAAATGGTGACACTCGGACATTTTCTGCCGCTTTGGCACTTGTTTCGGTTATTGGTTCCTTTACAGTTGACGTTACCTTTTCCACAGGTGCATCGGCTGCGGGTTCCGCTTTGCTCTCAATATCCGCTTTTCGAGTTGTTTCCCATCGGCGCACCTTTTCAGCGGATTCAGCTGCTTCTTTTCTGTAAGGTGCTGTATCGTACCTATACCAATATACACAACCTACAGTAATTAGGATCAGCAGTGCAATGCCTCCAATTACCCATTTATGAGTAAATATATCGCGATACATCTGATACCTCCAAATTTGATCTGGGAATAGATCAAATTTCCATTCATTTTCTCATGACACCTTTTTTAAACAGATACTCCTCTACAATTGATATAAAATATACAAGATTGCAAAAAAAAAGCAAGCAAATAATTTGTTTTTTCGAAAATCCCTCAAAAAGCCTAACAAAGAACCGAAAACTGATCGCTAATATCAAATTAGTCTATGTTCTCAATAACAACCGCTTCATTCGGTTTCAATATTACCGCTTCACCGACTTGTAAATGCTGCTGATAGTCAGTTTGGACAAAGTACGGTTTTCCATCTACCTCAACGCAATAGGTAAAATCGTGTCCTTTAAACTCGCGAGCAACGATACGTCCAGAGTTTCTATCGTTGGAATTAGAGACATGTTTCTCTATGGTAAAATGTTCTGGACGGATGGAAAGAAGTACACCGGTTGCATTTGGTGAATCTATCTCCAACACTCCAAAAGGCGTTTTAGCGACACCACCTCTGATGTCTGTTTCAATGATATTCGTTTTTCCCAAAAAATTCGCAACATATACAGTTTTTGGCTGTCGGTATACATCTTCAGGTGTTCCGATCTGTTCAATTGTGCCGTTGTTCATCACAGCAACCCGTTCAGCAGACGCTTCTTCCGGGCTAAGACTTGTAATACCATATTGTGCCTTGTGCGTTTCTTCACCCGTGAGCATATTTTTACGCACCTGACGATATTCAATAACTTGTGCTAAACCGGGCCAGTCTGTCAGATACGCATTTAGTGCGGTGCTCGCTTTCAAACATCGCATTTCAAGTCTCCCATGTTCTTTATCATAAGCAGGACTTACGCATTCCCCCTTGATAAGGGGGGTTAGGGGGGTTAAAAGTCCTTATTTTCGTGTTTTTAACCCCCTAAATCCCCCTTATCAGTGGGACTTTAAGAAAAAATGCGTAAGTCCTGGATATTAATCCTATCAACTATAAATTTGTGATAAAATATAGCAGAAAAGAAAAAATATTAAAAGCGAAAATATTAAATAGAAATGGTATTACATTGGCAAATGGGTTTGAGCAGTAGACAGTTTGATCCGCTCATTTGCCAATTGTATATATTCTTCTTCAATATCGTAGCCGATGTAGTGTCTACCCGATTTTACGGCACTTAAACAGGTCGTTCCGCTTCCACAAAATGGGTCTAAGACTACATCCCCTATGAAGGTGTAGAGTTGAATCAACCGATGCGGCAACTCTTCAGGAAAGGGAGCGGGGTGACCAATACTCTTAGCCGAAACAGAAGAAAATTTCCAAACGCTTTTTGTCCACTCTAAGAAATCCTCTTTACAGATAGAATTCTCTTTGCCATTACGCTGCCGAGAAAAGGAATCTTTTGAGAAAATGAGGATATATTCGTGAACATCTCTCAGCACCGGGTTTGCCGCTGATAACCAACTCCCCCATGCCGTAGAACTCCCCGCACTTGCGGCTTTGTCCCAGATGATTTCGCCACGCATATAGTAGCCGATATCCAACATATCTTCCATGATGCAACTATGCAACGGGATATATGGCTTCCGTCCTAAATTGGCGATATTAATACACGCCCGACCACCTGTTACCAATTTTTTGTAAGTTTCGGCAAACACAGCACGCAGAAGTTCTCTATACTCGTCTAACGACAGATCATCGTCGTATTCCTTTTTGGCATTATAGGGAGGTGACGTAACCATCAGATGGATGCTGCCATCTGGAATTTCGGACATCTGTTCACTGGAGGCACAATAGAGTTGGTCAAGGTTTTCAGAGGGGATTGGGTTTTCTATCCACGTTTCGGGTTCTGGAGGTTCTTGGTTTGCGTAGAGTCTTCCTTTATAAAATTCACTTGAATCATGGTTGATTCTTCCAGGTGTTCCAAATGCGCTGGTCTGAGTCCCATGTTTTCGTCTTTTTTTGTTTAATTTACTCATACTTTTCATCCTTCAACAATCTGAGGAATTTATCCGCCTTTTCTCTATATGTTGATGCTTGGTTAGCAGTCTCAATAAGTCTACCAAGTTCTTCTTTGCTTTTCATGCTGGAAAAGAAATTCATTTTCATTGAAAGCAATTCAACGACAGAATCCTGAAAAGCCTCATAGGTGTCAAACCTAATAAATCCTTCAGCGTTTGTAGTTTTTAATGTCTCTTTTCCTTCAAGAGGTTGCGGATTTACAGACCAAAAACCTGAACAATTCCAGCAGTTTTTAAATGATCAACTTTGCCCAGATAACTATCTGTTATAGGGGTATTGCCGATCACAATAATGGGAATGGTTGAGGCACGATGACTTGATACCCGAATGTTAATTGCTTTACCAATTGCTTTTAGCATTGAATCAGAACGTAACAATCCTGGAATACCTCGGTGAGTTTGGTAATCTCCTAAACAGATTAATTCATCATTTTTTAATTCCCAATTCCAGACAACAGACATCTTTACCTCAAAAACAATTAAAATATCCTCTGGATTTAAATGAATGTTTTTCTTTCGTGCAATAACAACATCTGCTGGTGATTTTTGGGTTAGTCCAATTTCCTTACATATTGCGCCTTGCACTGCAAATAAATCTTTGGTTATTACACAATTTTGGACCAACTCATTAATCCAAGTTTCTGTAAATTTGCCTATGAGTGAATTCCTGCTTTGTAACGTTGATTTTTTGCCTTTATAGTTTTTTGGTCAATACGCAACAAACCTATTATCATCGGTCGGATAAAAAAGTTGTTCTGGCGAAGCAAAACGGCGCATTGAACTTTCAAAAAAACTACTTTCAACTTCCTGATTCCACAAATTCTGCATTCTTTTTCCACCAAATTCTTTATAGTAGGAACGTTGAATAGTAAATATCAGTTTCTCAATACCGATCTGGATACCAAAAAATGACATCACGTTTTGGAAACAACGTCCCTAAAAACGTGGAAATCTCTGGAGACACAGAAACATCTGAATTCACTTGCTCCCATCCTATTTCCCCGAACAGCAGTTGCCAAAAATCTTTTTCGCTGATTTCTAAGTTAACCGCATCTGGTACGTTGTCAACAATCTGAATTGTGTTATTCCCATCGTAACGCAACACTACTTGTTGGTTGTTGACAAGAGGAAATTGGACAGCAAGTTGGGGGAACGATTCCTCAGAAGCAGCAATCTGCGATTCCCACTCTACCACAAAACGCCGCAGCAGCACAGGCAAACGGACAGCATAGAGCATCAATGCCGTATCAGTGGTTGGAGTTAAATCACCGTTGGACAGTGTCTTAATACGTTCTACAAACGGATGTTTTGGTGAGAATATACCTTCGATCTCTTCTGCTTTTTCTGCTGCACATGTTTGTAATAGGTGGAATACAAGCGCGTTTAAAATATCTGAATTATCTGGTAGAAATCCTACTTCGTGCACCTTTGCCCATGCTCCATCTATCTCATAGTTGAGGTATCCACCGATGTCTCCATTTTGATATGCAACAACAGTCGGCAGAATACCACGGATACGCGAAGGTTCCATATCCCAATAAGCGCGTGTCCGAGAAATGACACCACTCTGTTGTGCATTAGCGGTGTCATATATCGATGCTATGAGGTCTAAATCCGTTTCTAAGTTGAAAGTCCTAATCTGCCAATCCGATGGTGTTTCATCTGTCGTTGTAGCGTTAAATTGGACCTTGAAACCGTGTAGTGGAAAGGAAGTCCATCCAAATTTGTGGTAAAATTCCTCCGATATAATCGTAAACAACACACCGAGGTCACATCCAACTTCCTGTAGATAGTCTATTGTATGCCGCAGGAGTGCAGACGCGTAGCCAACCCCACGGTATTTAGGATCCGTGCAGACACCACCGATGCCACCCATCGTCACAAGAGATGCGCCAACTCTAATCCTACGTTCCCAGACGCGCAAAGTTGAAACAACCCGATCATTCACAACAACGACTCGGGTCTGCGAAAGTCTGTAGCTGCTATCACCCTGCACATACTGCCAATAGCGTTCCTGCTGACCCGGATTGAACGCTATGCAGTTGAGTTCGACGACCTGTTCTAATTCTGATTCTTGTGCTGCTCTAATTTCCATCCGTTTATCCTAAGTCAGTTTATTGCATTGAGAAAACAACACCTAATGCTTCATTTGGGGTTTGTATCAATTTTTCACATGCCTCAGCGGCTTGGTCAATTGGCACAATATCAGTAATTACCGCTTGAACGTTGATTTTACCCTCCGACATGAGGCGCAGTGATAATTCTAAGTTGCGTTGTGTGGGCCACGGCACAAACACTGGTGGATAATCCGCGCCATGCTCATAATCCTCATCGTGGTAGCCGGGTCCGGTTCGCGCCGCGCTGATAACGTCAACGTTCCCAAGTCCTGCTGCAAAACCGTGCGTAATGCTTGCCCCTCCGACAATGACAATTCGCCCCATTTTGTGCGTATCCGGTGCTGTTTTCAACATTGCGCGGATTTGTTGAAAAGCACTCGTTGCATCTCCACCAAACGCTATAATTCCACAATCCATGTCATAACCGTTGGTGAATTCCTTTGCAATCGGAATAGGATCCGTTTCAGAGACGTTTATCGCGCGACCTATCCCAGCGTTTTCAGCAATCCCCAACCGCAACGGTAGTCTATCTAAACCGATAACATAAGCGCCCGCTATTTTAGCGACTTGGCTCGCAAATTGTCCAAGAATACCCAGACCAGCAATGACGACGTTTTCTCCAATGCGGATACGTCCGCGTTGCACCGCGTGTAGTGCTGTCGCCGCGAGGTGGATAGACGCTGCTTCTTCATCCTTGACGTTGTCAGGAATCTTAGCGCATAGGTTATGCGGCACACAGGCATACGTAGCGTGTAGCGCATAGCCACCTCCCATGCCTGCTACCCTGTCACCGACCTCAAATTCGTCGCAATCTCCTGCTTTGCCAATAACGACACCAGCATTAGTATATCCAAACGCACGTTGCTGTGTTTCGGAACCCGGATTTTCGCGTCTCCGTTTGATACCGCCCAGTTCTGTCCCCGGACTGACCATTGAGGCGTGAACTTCAATTAGCAACTGTCCCGGTTTCGGTGCAGGTGTTTCCTGCTCCTCTGTCCAGATACGTCCCGCTTCATTTCTCACCACAACTTTTCTTGTTTTGCTCATAAGTGCTTCCTCATATTTATTTTATAAACACCACTTCCGTCTTGTAGGAGGAGTTTTCAACTCCGACTGTATTTTATGTTATTTCACTTTTGTTGTCAAATCTACTATGGCAGGGTCAGGGTTATTTAGTTTTAAGATTTTCATTTTATGAGTTTAACTGCAAGTTTAGGTTTTGAAGCGAAATATCGGGTTGCTTTAGCGATAGCGGTATGCCCCGCAAATCGCAATACTGACATAGCCGTATTTCGCATTACTGCAATCACTTGTGGAATGGCACCACATCTGATAGGAGAGACATCTTCCCTAAACACATAATCCGCACCCAGTGCACTTTGTTCTCTATTGTCCAATGTCCACGCCGTATCGTGAGTAAGCGTTCAGCAGACGCTTCTTCCGGGCTAAGACTTTGTAATACCATATTGTGCCTTGTGCGTTTCTTCACCCGTGCGCATATTTTTACGCACCTGACGATATTCAATAACTTGTGCTAAACCGGGCCAGTCTGTCAGATACGCATTTAGTGCGGTGCTCGCTTTCAAACATCGCATTTCAAGTCTCCCATGTTCTTTATCATAAGTTTGGAAACTGTCAAATATGCCTCTTATTTCAGGATTTTTCGCTTCAAGTGTTGTGTCTTCGGATTGAAAAAGTGTTTCAATCGCCCAAAACAGAAACGCTTGGTTCTTTTTTACCCGTTGCACATAGTCGCCACCCGCATCCACGACTTTTTCACAGAAAGCACGCTGTGTCAAAAGCACATCCGTTGTAATCACTTTGCCGCGCACATCAAACGCTTCAAGGATTTCTGTGGAGATAGGTATTTCGTTGGTTTTGTCATTGACACTTCGCTGCGTGAGGGTAATGCCTAACTCATGAGAAACGACAGAGAGTAAGTGGCTTGTTGTCGCATCTTGTTTATGAGTAGCACGCATCGTTTTGCCATCCATAGCGACTACGCTGAGACACCCTGATAAATCGGGTCGACTTTGAATAACGGTGTTTACCCACTTTGTCAGTGTCTTTTCTCATGCGACAACATCTAATCTTTTCAAAAGATTGTGAAGCGTTGCCGCACAAGGTGATATTTTGTGTATGAAACCGAGTGCTTTTGCGAGTGCCGGTTGAGATCGTGCCCAAGTTGCGATGGAGGTATACCCGTTATGTCCGCACATCAAACCGATAACCACAAGTGCAAGGATTGATTTCAACGGATGTCATTTTCCTTTATTGTTGCGCGGGTCTGGAACTTCTGCTCATCATAAAAAATTAACATTCGTGATAAATTACGCAAGAAAAATCGAAAACTAAATAACTCTGTTTCAGGACAAAATTTTGTTGACGATTCACGACATTTAAGGTATACTATTAATTGTAGAAAAAAATTACCGAATTCAGAAATTAAGGGCAAAATGCCTATACGTCTAATATAGACGCGGTATCCGAACCTTTATACTTTATTTTTTCTGAGGATGCTAATAATTAACGGATACCAAAATTATTAATTACTTGGAGTATAAGTTTACAAATGCACGAACATTTATATGAGAAAGATGCCTGTGGAGTAGGTTTTATCGCGAACCGTTCAGGGAGTCGAAGTCATGCTATATTGGAAATGGCAATACAAGCAGTTACGAATTTAACACACCGAGGCGCAGTTGCAGCTGATGCAAAGACAGGCGACGGTGCAGGTATCTTGACACAGATTCCGGAGAAACTATTTAAAAAAGAAGTAGAGAAACTCGGAGCACACTTAGATTCGATCAATGACCTTGCAGTTGGCATGATTTTCCTGCCGGGGAATGATCCCGTAGCACAAGAACGGGGACGCGAAATCGTTGCTAACATTCTACAGCAATACGGATTTCCACTCTTAGGATGGCGTTCAGCACCTATTGATGTGTCTGCGCTCGGAGAAAAGGCGTTCGCAACGCTGCCGTTAATTCAGCAGGTACTTATTGGCAGACCAACCCATATCCGTGCTGATAAGTTTGAACAACGCCTCTATCTTATCTGTAAGGAATTAGAACATCGGATTACAGAAGAGAAACTTGACGAGTTTCACGTTGCCTCCTTTTCGCACAGCACCATTGTCTATAAAGGTCTCCTCGTTGCCCCCCAACTCACAATGTTCTATTCCGATTTGCAGGACGTTGACTTTGAAGCATCCTTAGCCGTTTTCCATCAAAGGTATAGCACAAATACTTCACCTTCATGGTCGCTTGCACAACCGTTCCGAATGTCAGCACACAACGGTGAGATTAACACGTTAATGGGAAATCGGAATTGGATGCGCGCCCGTGAGGCAGAAATGAATTCACCTGTATGGAATGAGGATATCAAGAAACTTGCCCCGATTATCAACCCTTACGGTAGTGATTCAATGAGTCTTGATAACGCTTTGGAATTGCTCACACATTCTGACCGCAGCATTCTCCATTCAATGATGTGTCTAATACCAGAGGCTTACGAGCAGATACCAGATATGCCAGAGACTCTAAAAGCGTGCTATGAATACCTCTCATGTGTTAGCGAACCGTGGGACGGTCCTGCTGCTGTGGCATTCACAGACGGAAATATCGTTGGTGCCAGTTTAGATAGAAACGGTCTAAGACCCGCCCGCTATAAAGTAACCGATGATGGGCTTGTTGTGATGGGGTCTGAGGTCGGAATTATTGAATTAGACGATAGTCGTGTCGTCAGAAAAGGACGTTTAGGTCCCGGTCAAATGATTGCTGTTGATACCGTGCGTGGAGAATTATTCACGGATACAGACATCAAAACCGTGGTTGCGAATCGAAAGCCTTATGCCAATTGGGTTAAGCAGATTACGCATTTAAATGAACTAAAACCTCAACCTCTTGGGATGATAACGCCAGTACCAGATAATTTGGAGATACATCAAAAAGCATTTGGCTATATGGTTGAAGATGTGGAACGTTTTATCAAACCGATGGTATTACAAGCCAAAGAAGCGGTCGGGTCAATGGGAGATGATACACCGCCCGCTGTCATTTCACGACATCCACGTCTGCTTTACCACTATTTTAAACAACTTTTTGCACAAGTTACCAACCCCGCAATTGATTCACTCAGAGAACGGTTGGTAATGTCTCTGACAACTTATCTGGGAAAACGACACAGTTTGCTTACAGAGACCGAAAAACATGCTCGCGTAATCCGATTAAATTCCCCGATATTGACAAACGAAGAATTAGAAGCATTGAAAGCGCAAAACTTGCCTGAGTTCAAGCATGCCACTATACCTATCTGTTTTCCTGTCGCTTCTGGAACACAAGGATTAGAAAGTGCCTTAGATACGTTATGTGAAAAAGTTTTGGATGCAGTAAATTCTGGCAATACGCTTCTGGTTTTGAGTGATAAAGATGTCAATGCCGATCTTTCTCCGATCCCAATGCTACTTGCTGTTGGTGTTGTGCATCACTATTTGATCCGCGAAGGCAAACGCAGACAGGTCAGTTTGATCGTTGAAGCAGGGGACCCGCGTGAAGAACATCATTACGCAGTACTACTCGGATATGGGGCTGATGCTATCAATCCTTACCTCGCCTTTTCCACGATTGTTCAACTTGCTGAAAACGATGAATTTGAGGAACTCTCAACAGAACAAGCGATTATTAACTATAAGGAAGCAGTTGAAAAAGGTATTTTGAAGATTATGGCGAAGATGGGCATATCCACCGTGTCCAGCTATCGTGGCGCACAGATTTTTGAGGCGATCGGCATCAATTCAGCGGTTATTGATCGCTGTTTCACTGGCACGCCATCAAGGTTAAGCGGTATCGGTTTTGAACACATCGCCGCAGAAACACTCCATTTTCACACAAAAGCTTTTGGCGTGACTGACGAAAGAAAGAATCTACAAGAAGCGGGTTATTTTCGATTCCGGAGAAATGGTGAATTTCATGCTTTTAACCCAACCGTATTTAAGGCACTGCACAAGTTTGTCAAAAGCGGTGAAGCTGAAGATTATACCGAATACGTTGAAGCAGTTGAGGTAGGTGAACCTTCCAGTTTACGAGATTTACTCGCCTTCAAGCCGAGTACCCCTATCCCAATTGAAGAGGTAGAACCTGCAGAGGATATTGTTCGACGCTTTACCACAGGAAGTATGTCTTTTGGTGCGTTGAGCCGCGAAACACACGAGACATTAGCAATTGCGATGAACCGACTCGGTGCAAAATCAGGAAGCGGTGAAGGCGGTGAAGACAGTGGTCGTTTTGAAAGACAACCGAATGGTGATCTCGCATCAAGCGCACTGAAACAGGTTGCATCTGGACGTTTTGGTGTAACGCCGCAGTATCTCGCTTCCGCACGGGAATTAGAAATCAAGATGGCGCAAGGGTCGAAACCGGGAGAAGGTGGACAAATTCCCGGACACAAAGTAACACTGGAAATAGCAAAGATTCGCCACTCTATACCAGGAGTTCCATTAATTTCACCACCGCCACACCACGACATCTATTCGATTGAAGACCTTGCACAGTTAATTTATGATCTAAAACAGGTGAACCCGAGAGCAAAAATCGCTGTAAAGTTAGTATCTGAGTTTTTGATTGGTACTATCGCATCAGGTGTCGCAAAAGGGTATGCAGATGTGATCCAAATTAGTGGACATGAAGGTGGTACCGGTGCATCTCCACTTAGTTCCATCAAAAACGCTGGAACACCATGGGAACTTGGACTTGCAGAAACACAACATCGGCTCGTTGAGAATGAATTGCGGGATCGCGTTGTATTGCGGGTTGATGGTGGAATGCGCTCAGGTCGTGATATTGTCATTGCAGCTATGTTGGGTGCGGAAGAATACGGCTTCGGGACAACAGCCATGGTTGCAACGGGATGTGTAATGGCTCGTCAATGCCACCTAAATACTTGTCCTGTCGGTGTAGCAACGCAGGACCCAGCACTTCGGGCAAAATACCCTGGCACACCTGAAATGGTGGTTAACTTTATGCTTGGTGTGGCAAATGAGGTGCGAGCAATCCTTGCGAATCTTGGTCATCGCTATCTAAACGATGTTATAGGTCGCCCAGACTTGTTGCAACTTGCTGACTTAGTTGATTATCCGAAGGCAGCAACACTTGACTTGACTGAGATACTCTCATCTGCTGATCCAACCGGAAAAAGTCCGCGTTATCATTTACAGGAACGCAACGACCGTGTAGATACACCTTTGGACGACCAAATTCTGCAGGATGCTGAAACAGCTATCGCAAACAAAGAACCGATTCAACTTTCATATCCAATACGTAATACGCACCGAACAGTTGGCGCTAAGTTGTCCGGTGAGATTGCATTCCGATATGGCGACACGCCTTTGCCTAAAGCGACTATCCGATGCTATTTCACAGGAAGTGCCGGACAAAGTTTCGGGGCGTTCTGTATCAGCGGCATCCAGCTTATCCTAACTGGCGAAGCAAACGATTATGTCGGAAAAGGCATGGCGGGTGGTGAACTGGTTATCAAACCTTCACCTAATGCTCGTTTTGAAACGCATGAAAATACCATCATCGGTAATACTGTGCTGTACGGCGCAACAAGCGGTTTTCTATACGCCGCAGGCGAAGCAGGTGAACGTTTCTGTGTTCGAAACAGTGGAGCCACTGCTGTTGTAGAAGGTGTTGGGGACCACGGATGTGAATATATGACGGGCGGTACTATTGTCATTTTGGGAGAAACGGGACGTAATTTTGGAGCAGGTATGACAGGCGGAACCGCCTATGTGCTTGACGCAAACCAGCAGTTTGAGGAAAAAATCAATCCACAGCTTATTAAGTTAGAACGTACTACCGAAAAAGTAGACGAGGATACATTGGTCGGTCTAATACAAAAGCATCTTGAGTTGACTGGAAGCCAACGGGCAGAGAAAATTCTCGCAAACTGGGATACGTTCTTACCGCTTTTCTGGAAGGTTGTTACACCGCCACCGCCTCCTCCTCCTACACAGACTCGGCGTGTACGACGAAAAAGAACACCTAAGAAATAATCAGACTCGACCTTTGTAATAAATAAGGCAGCAACTGCTGCCTTATTTTATTTTTAATAAACCAATAATTATACCAATTCTAATAAATTATATCTCATTTGCGACTTTCGTTAAATAACGATAATTTGTTATACTTTCAATAGTGGTTTTAGTGTAATTTCTTCAGGACTTACGCATTTTTTCTTAAAGTCCCACTGATAAGGGGATTTAGGGGGTTAAAAACACCGAAATAGCAACTTTTTAAGTCCAATTTTCCTTTTTTTTTATCATTTTGCGTAAGTCCTGTTCTTAATATATCGGTCAGTTTGTCCTGCATCTCTTCTATTGAAGCAAACACATTTTGAAACAACTTTGCTTTGATGTCTTGCCATAGTCTTTCAATAGGGTTCAACTCCGGACTATAAGGTGGCAGAAAAAGTAAGACCACATTGTCAGGGATTTGCAGTGATTTCGCTTGATGAAAACGCCCATTATCAAGCACAAGGATATTCAGAGACGCAGGATAAACCTTAGCAAACTCATCAAGAAATATTTGGAAACAGGCACTATTGAGCCAGGGCACTTGTTTCGGTTATTGGTTCCTTTACAGTTGACGTTACCTTTTCCACAGGTGCATCGGCTGCGGGTTCCGCTTTGCTCTCAATATCCGCTTTTCGAGTTGTTTCCCATTGGCGCACCTCTTCAGCGGATTCAGCTGCTTCTTTTCTGTAAGGTGCTGTATCGTACCTATACCAATATACACAACCTACAGTAATTAGGATCAGCAGTGCAATGCCTCCAATTACCCATTTATGAGTAAATATATCGCGATACATCTGATACCTCCAAATTTGATCTGGGAATAGATCAAATTTCCATTCATTTTCTCATGACACCTTTTTTAAACAGATACTCCTCTACAATTGATATAAAATATACAAGATTGCAAAAAAAAAGCAAGCAAATAATTTGTTTTTTCGAAAATCCCTCAAAAAGCCTAACAAAAAGCCGAAAACTGATCGCTAATATCAAATTAGTCTATGTTCTCAATAACAACCGCTTCATTCGGTTTCAATATTACCGCTTCACCGACTTGTAAATGCTGCTGATAGTCAGTTTGGACAAAGTAAGATTTACCATCTACCTCAACGCGATAGGTAAAATCATGTCCTTTAAACTCGCGAGCAACGATACGTCCAGAGTTCCTATCGTTGGAATTAGAGACATGTTTCTCTATGGTAAAATGTTCTGGACGGATGGAGAGAAGTACACCGGTTGCATTTGGTGAATCTATCTCCAACACTCCAAAAGGCGTTTCAGCGACACCACCTCTGATGTCTGTTTCAATGATATTCGTTTTTCCTAAAAAATTCGCAACATATACTGTTTTGGGTTGTCGGTATACATCTTCAGGTGTTCCGATCTGTTCAATTGTGCCGTTGTTCATCACAGCAACCCGTTCAGCAAAACTCAACGCCTCTTCTTGATCGTGGGTCACCAAGACAACACTGATACCGTAAGCTTTTAACAACCCGCGTACTTCTTCGCGAGTTGCTTGGCGTAGTCCGGCATCAAGGCTTGAAAAAGGTTCGTCTAACAGCAGTAGATTCGGTTGGGTAGCAAGTGATCGCGCTAAAGCGACTCGTTGCTGTTCGCCGCCGGAGAGGTGGTGCGGCATTCGCGCGTGTAGATCGGCAATTCCGACCTTTTCGAGGGTCTCCAAAGCATTCGCGTGTCTTTCATTTTTAGGCATTTTCCGACTAAGTCCGAAAGCAGCGTTTTCTAACACATTCTTGTCAGGGAAGAGTGCAAAATCCTGAAAGACAAAGCCTATTTCACGCGATTCAGGCGGAATGTGTACTTTCTTGTCCTCAAGAACGCGATCTCCCATAGTAATTAGACCTGTGTCCGCTTTTTCAAATCCCGCGATTAAGCGCAACGTTGTCGTTTTACCACAGCCGCTTGCACCTAAAAGCGCAAAGATTTCCCCTGGACATACCTCAAAGCTGACATCCTTTACAATAGGCGTTGCTGCAAACTGTTTTGTTATTGAATTGACAGTGAGTAGTGGTGTCATAATCTAATTTCTATTATAGCGTACTTCTTTTACTAAAGCGAATGCCCCGCACCTGAAGACGGCATATAAAGATTCATCACAAAACTGATTATGCTCAGCACACTTCGCGGCACAAAATCACCTAATACCAAACCGAGGAAAAATGGGATTGCTCTGCGATAGGTTTGCCAACCTGAAAACCGTAGGATCATGAACTTAATGAACCAACTCACCATGACAGGGAACCAAAAGTATATCAAACCTCCCCACGAAGCACCGGAAAGCACATACCCTGATGGATGCAGTGTCCACCATAGCAGACGGGTGCGTAGAAAATTGAGAAGAAAAACAAAACCGAAACCTGCCCCCATAAATACAATTGAACCCAGATTTGCCTCCTTCGGATGTTGTAACCAACTTTGGAGTGGATTGAAACTTTCCCATCCGAAGTGTCCAACATGTCCTTGACATCTTGCCAGCACACCGTAATGGTAAGCAACATGCAAATATGTCCAAAACGTTGCAACTGCGCCAACCCCGATAGCAAGTGCCATGCTTAATAGCAAGGTTTTACCCGGAATCCGTGCCTGATCCCCAATTCGCAGTGATTCAATCTGGTTTGGCATTGGATGTGACCGGTTGCAACGGTTAAAAGCATACAAAAATGTCATCACGGTGAGGTTTGCTGCGCCTAAGCTGCGCGTTCCAAATATGTTCACCATCATTTGGCGCGGATTGATACCGATTACTTCGTGATAGGGAGGTCCTAATTCCGCACGAACGCGTCCGATTGCTAAAGCAAACGCAACAAATAGTATGTAAAAGATAGCAATAACCCATAACGACATTCCGGCAAAATAACAGAAAGCAAAGACCGCACCCACGCTGAGAATTGAAAGAATTGCTGTTGTTCGATAAGATATTGGTTCGGTGCTATCATCACCTCGTTCAAGCCCTATGACATGTTTGAAAAACCTAATGAGATGTCTCCTGCCCATCCATAGAGTCAACACAGCAATACCAACCCAAGCACCGGATGCGCGATCATTAAGGTGAAGTTTGCTAATATTCGTCACCCCTACTGCACTCGCGATCACCCGTTCTGCGCGTGTGAGCCAAAAGAAAAACCACGTGGAGAACGCGAGGTCAAGCGGCATAAAATAGGTCAATCCAACAATAGCGAGGTTGAAGGACATGGAGACATAACCGATAGCATTCCAGGGTCTTTCTGTTATGTGTCTATCAAGCCGGTAACTGGACGGAAAAGCGGGGATTACCGGAAACAGATCATGCAAGCCTGCGATGACACGGAGCAGCGCAGCAATTCCAAACCCTATCCATAGTGAACGTGAACGGAAAAAACTGCGGTTCGTTGTCATCTGCAACGGCAACTGTGTTAATGGAAAGCTTAATTTTTCACGTTCCATCCACTGTTTTCGGAGCAGCAATCCCAAACAGAGCAACGATCCGTAGAGGAGAAAGATAAAACTTGACCAAATAAGCACCGGTTTCGTCCATATACGAAGATGTTCTGACAAATAGAGGCTTGATTCACCCTCATAATAACCTGCTAACCATTCGGGTTCATGTGCTGTAAGCCATTGTGGGATATGGTGTAAAAAGAGTTGTGCCCACTCATTTTCAGCGCTTGCAAACCAAAAAGGGTGCGCTAAAGTCCCCATCAGGATTGCCATCATCGCATGCCCAGAAATAGTGGAGACCATCGTCACCATGATATAGACTAATAAAAGTTCAGCGGGAGTGAAAGCGATACGCGGTGAGATTCTGCGGAGGAGAACGTTGAGCGCAAGTAGCACTACCAACGTAAAAACTGCATTGGAAAAAGGTGAAACGAGTGTGTAAACTGCGTACCAGAGTTCGCTGGCTATTCCAACCCAGTAGGCATTGACGATAACGAGGATTAAACCTACGATTATCGCTTTCTTGGTGATAACCTTGGTGGTGTTTGCGGATTGTTGATTCATTAATTTTTGCGAGGGATAAAACGCTGCGAAACCTAATCTGTCCCTTTTTAGTGATAAGGTCTGTTCATTTTATATCCGTTAGGCATTGCTACCCAAATCCCGCCTGTCTGTTGTGCGACCTGTTGTTGGAAGGTATCAATCGTTCCAATCACACTCACGACAACAGGTTTTTCCTTTAGAAGCGAAATGGTACCGGCTATAGGTTGTTTCGGATTTCCCGGTTCATCTGTAAAGAGTATGAAATGCGTTTTGGCGTTGGCTCGTGTTTTGATGCGTCTTGTGGCTTCAACGACTGCGTGAAACAAGTTCTCATCATCTTGAGTGGGTAGTTCTAAAATCTTGTGTATCTGTTTTTGTGTTTGTGGTGGGTTGTAAACATTGACCATATTGACGGTGCCTTTTGCTCGGAACCGGACGATCCCGATTCTATAGTCAATTATTGCGTTATCCCAGTTGCGTATCCACATATCAATCTGTTCGGTGATATATGGTATTTTATCTTCCATACTTTTACTTGTGTCAACAAATAAGACAATATCGGTAGGCAGATTAGCAGCCTCTCGCAGTATTTTGTTTCCGATGTCCTGAACTGTTTTCGGTTGTTGTGTGATGTTCTGCGGGGTTGGGTCTTGTGGAACAGCGTGCCATGTCCCGTCCGTTTCTTCTGCAAGCCGTTTGTGGTCTGACATATTCAAACCAAGCACATTCACATAGATTTCATTTTGTCTACAGAGATTGATAGTATTATTTACAGAGAACCCTAACAGGCTGGTGAAAGGTTCATCTGTAACGAGGATAAAATGCTTGACGGTATTCGTTCTGAACTGCATTTCTGTCACGGTTTGATGGATTGCATCAAGAGCGTTTTCATCTCCAGTGGGTATAATGGCGTAGAGCATCTGTTTATATGTTTGTAAACTTTTCGTCAGTGGTGACACCGTAATCTTTTGGTTGCCCGTTCTATCAACAAAGAAGTCAGTTAATCCGAGTTGATAATCAATTTCAGAGGCTTTATATGCATCAATCATCAGCCCCAGATGTTCTGCGACAGCGTTTATATTGTCGCCCATACTGCCAGAAGCGTCCACGACAAAGACAACATCAATCGGCGCCCCGCCACTGCGTTGTATAATATCGTCGGCGAGTTGCTGTATGATACTGCTAAAAGTTTCGTTTCCTTCGCCTGTGCCAGTTGTTCCCGTCCCGCTCCCCTTTCTCTTACCTGTGCCTGTTCCTTTGCTGCGAATGTTTAGCCCTTTACCTGTTGTGCCTTTACCGGGTGATCTGACACCGGTTCCCTCGCGTCTGCCATAACTTTTTGTGGGCGTGTTGCCTGTATCTGAGGGAATAGGAGAGAGGAAGGATTTTGGCGTGGATGTCAAATCTGCATCGGTGGATAGATCGGGTGTCTCCAACAGCGCGGGTCCGTCAACATCAATTTTTTCCGGGGCAGGCTCATCAATATCAATCCGTTTCGGTGCGGCGGACATTTTCGCTATCTCTAAGGATTGTTTCGGTTGAACAACGGTCTGCTTCTTTTGTAAAGTTCTCTCTTCTCTTGGTATCGGGAGCGCTTTCTTCTTGACGATATTTTGATGTGGCAACTCAGAAATTAGATCTACCTGTATTTCATCTTCTATCTCAGTTACTTGTGATCTAAGAAAAAAGAGAGCGAAAATGATGAGGAACAGCACATGCACACCCACAGAAATCCTCAATGCGCGTTTCCGATATTGTTGCCGAAAAGCCTTTCTGAGTAAATGACTATTCATGTCAATCTCCTTATTTTGACTTGATGTTGAGTTGAAAATCCGTGGTTGCCAGCGGTATCTTATCGTATTGCGTCACCGATTGCCTGTAAGTCCTTCTATTGTGGCACTTTGGATGATTTTACCGCACCGTTTGTGGATGCGGGTCTTCCGGAATAGCGTGCCATGTCCCACCTGTTTCTGCTGCAAGTCGTTTGTGATTTGGCACATTCACACCGATCACATTCACATAAATTTCGTTTTTTAGACAGAGTGTGATTGTATCTTCTACTGTGAATCCATGTATGCTTGTGAAAATATCATCTGTGACGAGGATAAAATGTTTGACAGTATTCGTGCGGAATCGCATCTCCATCACCGTTTGATGGATTGCATCTAATTGGTTTTCACCACCCACGGCTTTACTTGCGTAGAGTAGCTTTTTTATATCATTTGACTTTGCTGTCAACGGGTGCACCTTAATATTGTTGCTTCCTGTTCTAAATGTTGTGAACAGGGTAAGTCCAAGAGCATAGTCACCTTCTGATGCTTCGTAAACATCAATCATTTGACTGAGACGGTCAGCAACAGCCCTTATTTTGTCATGCATAGAGCCACTGATATCCACAACAAAAACGACATCAATTGGTCCGCCGCCACTACTTTGGATAATATTTTTCGCAATATTTTTTAGGGTGTTGCCAAAGAGTGAACTTCCTCCTATACCTGTGTCTATTTTACCCACCCCATCAGCTGTGCCTGTGCCTTTTCCGGGTTTTCGAACACCCGTTCCCTCGCGTCTGCCATAACTTTTTCCGGGCGTGTCGCCAGTATCCGAGGGAATAGGAGAGAGGATGGATTCTGGGGTGGGTTTCAAATCTGCGTCAGTAGATAGATCGGATATCTCCAACAGCGCAGGTGCACTGACATCAATTTTTTCTGGGGCAGGATCGTTAATGTCAATCCTTATCGGTACGACGGACATTTTCGCTATCTCTAAGGATTGTTTGGGTTGTATAGCAGTCTCTTTCTTTTTCACGATATTTTGATGTGGCAACTCAGAAATTAGATCTACCTGTATTTCATCTTCTATCTCAGTTACTTGTGATCTAAGAAAAAAGAGAGCGAAAATGATGAGGAACAGCACATGCACACCCACAGAAATCCTCAATGCGCGTTTCCGATATTGTTGCCGAAAAGCCTTTCTGAGTAAATGACTATTCATGTCAATCCCTTATTTTGACTTGATGTTGAGTTGAAAATCTGTGGTTGCCAGCGGCGTTTGATTCTTATCTAATGCCTGTATTTTTATAGACACTTTTTTGGTGCGCGCCTGTTTATCAGCTGTCATCGGGATCCGCATCGTTTCAAATCTACCTTTTTCTATGTTGAGAACTCTATCGGGTATCTGATAGCGCAAACCCCTTATAGACTTTGGCAGAATATGGACTTTTATATTTTTTGCTGAGCTGCCACTGTTGGTAATAGTCAACTTGAGACGCACGTTTTCGCCCGCATCAATGTAACCGTTCTTGTTGTTTGGGTCTTCTAAAGTGGTATCAATTGAGAGATTGGGTGGTATCTTTTCAGGTAAAATCCCATTGAAGATGCCGTATTTGAAAGCCATAAATCCACAGATTGCGACGATTGCGACGAGGATCAGGTATCCTATAACTTTACTCTGAAGTTGCTGCTGTTTTTCGCGTTTGGTGAGAAAGACGATGGCGTTTTGGAGTTCTTGTGCGGGTCGGTAGTCGGGTTTAATCCGTAATGTGGTGTCTGCCTCACGCTTGGCATCGTTCAATGCGCCGACTTCCAAGTAAGTCTGTCCGAGTTGTTGATGTGCTTGATAGGACTGTGGCTCTGCCTTTATTATCTTTTTGAATACTGCCTCGGCTTGTGGGTATTGCTTATTGTTGAGGTAAACGCGTCCGCGTTCCATCTCTTTGTTTATATTGGTCGGAACAGGATCAGGGTTTGGTGCAGGTTCAGTTTTTTCTGTGGTCGGTATCTCGGTATTTTTCGGTGTTGGTTGCGATGCGTTCGGGTCAATTGCTTCTAACAAGGACAGCGCAGCGGTATAGTTCGGGTCAATTTTGAGTGCGGTTTGCACAGCATTTTTTGCCTCTTGTAATTGATGTTGTCCGAAGTAAGCAAGCGCAAGCGAATGGTATGCTTCTTTATACGCTGCATCGAAAGTAATCGTTTTCTGCAATGAAGCCACAGCATCACTATAGCGCGCAGCATTGAGGGCAGTAATACCTGTATTGTAGTGGGCATCTTTTAATGTGTTTATGATGGAGTGCACTATAGGAGAGTTTGGGGCTAAACGTTGTGCCGTGAGGGCAGATATTTCGGCGTTATCCAGCGCATTTTGGGCAAGATAGGCACGACATAATTCGCAGTGTGCGTCAACGAAATCAGGGTCCAGTTCAAGAACCTTATTGAAATGCGTGATCGCTTCGTCATACTGTGCATCGCGTAGGTATGCTTTACCGAGTGTGTAGTGAGTATCTCTGATATCATTCATTGACCTATTCTACTGTATTGTAAGGTAAGTTCTCACTTTTATGCCCCAGGAGAGTTCGCAAGGTTTTGCAATTTTTGTCCTAAAAGCTTCAGCGTCTGATCAAGTGTTCGGTACAGCTGGATAGTCCTTCCAACCTCATCAGCTTTTATGATGCGAATTGCTTCCTGTAATTGTGTGTCGTATTTTAAATTCACAATCCGTTCAATACCGACATTGAGGTTAAACAGTTGTTCTGCACGTAGTGTCAACCACCGCATACTAACCCTTAACCCGTCACTTGCGAGAGTTTGCTGAAACTGTGGAAGTTCTGTTTCAAGTAATCCAAAATCTTTAGGTATTTCTCCGGTACGTTTGATCTCTTTTTCTATCCAATTGGTGACAAAATCTTCAACGGCATTTTTTTCTGAGACGAGTCTCTGCATCACCTGTTCAATTCTATCGGGTTTAACCTCAGCAACAGGGACTTGTGGGGTAATGCCGGATTTGTCAATTGATGTTCCATTAGGTGTATAATATGAGGAGATAGTGAGTGAGATCGCACCGATCCCGGTCAAGGGGTATCGTTTTTGCACAACGCCTTTACCATAAGTTTTTGTGCCGACAAGAATGCCTCGCCCAGTATCCTTTATAGCACCAGCGACGATTTCGGATGCACTTGCGCTATACTCATCAACGAGAACAACGATCAAAATTTCTGGAGGGCATAAGATGTTAGAGTGCGCAGGATATGCCTCATCAAAATCGCTTTTTCTACCTTTTGTAGAGACAATAACGCCTTTGCTGATAAATGCGTCAGCAATGTGGTACGCAGCGTCAAGAAGTCCACCTTGATTGCTTCGCAGATCCAAAATCAATGCTTGCATTCCGGCATCTTTATGTGCAGCGAGTGCTTTGTTGAATTCTTCTTCTGTCCCGCCTGCCCTGTCTGTTCCAATGAATTTGGTGATCCGAATATAACCAATTTTGTCTTCAAGCATGGTTGATGTAACACTTGGCACCGAAATTTTAGCGCGTGTCAGTTTTACATCAAACGGCTGAAGGAATTTTCGCTGTACGGTAAGTGTTACATTTGTATCCACAGTGCCTCGAAGCAGATCGACGACATCGTGGATTGTCATTCCTGTCCTTTCACCTAAATAAATTTGCTTTCCGTTGACTTTGGTAATATAGTCGCCAGCTTGTAGTTGTGCCGTTTCTGCAGGGGTTCCCGGCATCGGTTTTGAAATCTTAATAAATCCACGATGATCAGGGTAAATACTAACACCGAGTCCACCAAATTGCGCGTTGTATAGATTTTCAACAGAACGTTGATGATCACGTTCGGATAGAAGATAGGTGTATGGATCTCCGATTGCAGCGAGTGCTCCTTTAATTGCCCCTTGGTACATTGCGTGTCTGTCTACCGGTTTGTAGAAGTTTTCTTCGGCGGTTGTAATAGCAGTATCGAGTGCTTTGTTTAGGTCCACCAGCGTGATTCGTTCATCATCGCTTGTTGCATCTTTTTCACTGGAATGTATGAATAGCAAAGGAATCCCAATCGCGACAACTAAAACGATGAAGGACAATGTAAATCTTTTCATGAGGATACCCCACTGCGGTTAAATTCGCTTCTAAGGTGATGTATGGTATTTTTAACGTCTTTATATTTTACCACAATTCCAACATTAGTGCAATAAATTTCACAAAAGCTGCTTACATCTGCTGATCACGATTTTTTATTATTTCCTGCCGATTTGGATTTGGTTGGGTCTTCCATCGGTTGTGTATCCAAAACCATTGATCTGGATATTTCTGTATGTATTTTTCCAACTGTTTCAACAGATGTGTTGTATATAATTCAACATCTCGCTCAAAATTGTCAGAAGGTTCCAGCTGAATCGGTGGCGAAATATAGACGTGATGTTGATCATCCGGTTGTCGGATATCCAGAGAAAAGAGGATCGATGCACCGGTTTTGAGAGCAAGAGATACGGGGCCTCTCGCTGTAGATGCCGGTTTACCAAAAAAATCAATAAAAATTCCCTGATCCCCGGCATTCTGATCCGCAAAAAATCCGACAGCATCATTGTTTTTAAGTGCACGTAGGGTGGCACGAATTGCATTTTTTTTCGAAATTAATTCTAAACTCAGTAGTTGTCGATATCGCCAAATTAAATCGTTCAGTTGAGCATTTTTCAGTGGAAAAGCAATCGCCTTTGCTCTACCTGGAATAAGTACACCGTAAACGAGTGAGAGGAGTTCCCAATTCCCAAAATGTGGTAGGAACACAATCGCGCCTTTTCCTTTTGCCAAAGCCTCATTTAGGTGTTCTCTACCATGAACGGTAACTTCACGCCAGATATTCTCAGCATTTAATTTTGGGAATCGCATGAATTCAATTACAGTTTTACCGAAGTTAATAAAGCAAGCTTTACATATTTCTTGCCGGTGTGTTTGTTTTAAGTTGTCTCCAAAGGCTATCTGCAAGTTATTGAGTGCAATCTGTCTCCGTTTTTTGAGGATCTGATAAAGAAGTTTGCCAATACTACTTCCAAGACACATCGCCCAATTTCTGGGCAGAAGGCAGCAAACCCAACTAAAGACCAAAACATTTAGATTTACGATACTATCCATCCATTTATTTCGAGGCATTGATGTGTCTCACCTGATACGTTAAACTTTTGATGTTTAGAATATACCACACATAGTTGTTGCAAGCAACTTATACTGAATTAACGCGATTCGTCTTGGTAGGTGCGGTTTCCTAACCGCACCTGACTCCAATAAAATAAGATAAATCCTGTTAATTTGGTATTACAAGATATGAAAACGTGGCTATAGTTTTGGAATTATCCTGCCTCTCTTGTAAGATGGTTTTCAACCTCAATGCTTTCAGGATTTTCTCCCACAAGAGTTAATATCGAGCTTACAAAGCCCTCCTACAAGAATGTTTACCACAAAATGATGTCTATAGTTTGGTTAGAGAATTGACCTACCACAGCATATATGGTGAAATATGGAAATAATTATACACATTTCTTGTAGGAGCGATCTCCGAATCGCGACGAAACTCACTGATAGTCGGGAATCGGAGTTCCCTCCTACCAATCAAAATGTCCAGTTAATTGTAAAATCTATTATAAATAATTATAGATTTTACGATAAGAAATGTGGTAAGATGAATAAAAGAAAAGGAGGTTTGCAATGGCAGAAACAGTAAGAACTGACATCAAAGGTATTAACCGATTCATTTTTGAAGTTGGGGCAGACAAGGAACAACTCCATCTACACATTTCCGAAGTGGGACCAGGACAACGCGCGCATCCACCGCATACACACGATGGACAAGAAATTTTCTATGTTTTTTCTGGGGAAGGCGAAGTCCTATTCGGAGAACAGACACACCGTGTTAGTGATAATGAAGCCGTTCATGTTGATTGCCAAGTTTTGCACGGCATAAAGAATGTAGGGGAGACCCCGCTTCGGTATGCGGTCATTATAGCAAGGTAATACAGTATTAACAGCATTTCCAACATCAATTATTCAGAAGGCTCTATATCTGGGTTTTTTACCAAACTTACGACACCGTAGATACCACCGATAATAAGCAGGATGCCGATGCTGCTGATACCCCGCCGTATCCAAACAGGATCCAAGATTTGTGGGATGTTTAACACCAAGAGTGGTTGTAGCAGTCGGGATAACCCAATATTTACATAAAAAGCACCGTAAGCGATAAGACACATCTCACTTAGGAGTTGTTGTTTGAAAGGATCCGCAGGCATACCAAAAGGGTTTATGAGGTAGTCTCCAGAGAAAATAAGGATCAGTCCAACTATAAAAAAGGTGGTGAGAGTCGTGGCTGGATATGCGATTTGCCGCAACACGATAGCCAACAAAATGCTGACAACGCCTAAAATGATGCTAATTGTACCCTGAAAGATTTGGACTCCTCTGCTGTGTGCAATCATTTATCTTTTCTATAAACCCTCTTGTACATACTATGGTGAAACATGGAAATAATTATAAACCTCACCTGTGAATCAACGCCGAATACCATGCGCGCATTTGGCGTTGATTTGGCAGGATGCCAAATGCGCATGCTGCGTTGATTCACAGATAAACACGTCTAATTAATTCAATAATCTACCATAAATAAGCGTTGTGAAGCCTAAAATGAATATAAGACTGTTAAGGAGACAAGTGGACCAAACTCAAAAGCATCGCTTTCTTCATATTTACTATCAGCCAAAGTCTCACTGTCATCATAAAGCGTCTTTTGATGCAATGGAAGCATAAACGTAATGGATAACGGCACGTTGAACGGTGTCGTTATAGATGTGCCGAGTGATGCCATGCCGAAAAGAAGTCCCGTATTTTTGTCAATTTCTCCATCCCAATACGCATAAGATTGATAAATTCCAAGGTAACCTGCTTGGAAAGAAAACCATTTATTCAAACGATAATTCAGTCCAGCAGTATATGTAAGTTCTCTGGAACCACGATAGGTATTGCTGTTCTCGTAGAACGGTAATTTTGCTCGGAGACTGGTATGCGTTGCGAATCCTTTATAGACAGGAAAACTATAGTGCAAGTCTACGATAGGGTTAAATGTCCCAGTGCCAAATTGGAGGTGTAGGTGCTCAAGACCAGCATCTCCAAGTATCCACGGGTCATCCTCAGTTTTACCGAATGGAATTGACGTTCCGATACGTCCCATCAAAAAATCGTTCTCTTTGAAGACACCCAGTTTATAATGTCCAAGAAAAACTTCTGAATCTGTCAAACCGGTGTAGGTGTCATTACGATGATGAATACGCCCATTTTCTTCAATTGCATCCCATTGTACTTCAGTATACTCAACACCGTCAAGCCTCTCAATACGGGCTTCTTGGACTTTGGATTCAAAAGGGAGATTGGTTTCCAACGACCATTGATATCCGAGTTGATATTTTAATCCTACATCAACGCGAAAAACGTTTAAAGTAACATGATGTCGGTGTTGCGGGACTGTGCCTATTATTCGGTTGCCGTTTGGACCAATGAAAACCCCTTCATCTTCAAAGTGTCCGCCTTGTGCATCAAACCACCGCATCGTGCTGAAAGATGCCTGAAATTTCTTTGATTCTGAAGCCAAACTGACTTCACCTATCCCACCACGTGGGATTGCAGGATTGCTTCAGGCGCCTCAGCTTTCTTGCGCAAACACATTATGCGGAACACCGAAAGGTAGAAGAAACTGAAGGATTAGTAGTGCGTAGAAAATCTTTGTTATCATAGAATTTTATTTTTGACGGCATAAGTATATGCCTACTCCTAAATTATTGTGTGCTGTTTTACAGTACAGAGGGTATCTAAAACTTTGTCTATTCTGTTTTGAGGTTTAGCCACGCCATTTCATCGTGGGAGAGTTGAAGATTCAATGCACCGAGGGAAGATTTCATCTCTTCTAAGTTAGCCGGACCAACAATCGGGAAAATAGGGAAGGGGAGGTGGACGCAGTATGCAAGCGAGACCTGAATCGCGGAAAAGCCGTATTTTTCACCTAACTGTTTTGCGCGGGCAAGCCTTTCAAAGTTCTCGTCGTTGTAGTAAACACGCACCATGTCTCCGTTATCTCGGTTTTCTTGGGTAAAAGCACCGCTGAAAAAACCGCGAGCCTGAGATGACCAGGGCATTAACGGAAATTGATTCTCCACATGCCAACGGCGTGCGTCATCGTCCACGCAAACGCAACCACCCCACATCGGTTCCATTGGTGCCGCGAGACTAATATTATTGCTACAAGCAACGAACCCACTTAACCCGTTTTCTTCGGCGTAGGTATTTGCCTCAATAATGCGCTGCGGTTCCCAGTTAGAAGCGGCGATGGCTCGGATACGTCCTACATCTATCTCTTCGTTCAAATAATCAATTATTGTGTTAACCGGTATCTCTACATCGTCTCTGTGAAGCATATAAAGGTCAATATAATCTGTCTGGAGACGGACGAGATTTTCGTCAAGGTCCTGTTTAACGTATTCTGGTGAAACGCGGCGTGGAACACCTCCTTGTGGATGTCCACCTTTGTCTATTAAGAAAACCTCATCTCTATTTCCACGTTCCTGCATCCAAAGTCCAATTAATTTTTGACTATTCCCGCCCCCATAGATGTGCGCTGTGTCCAAAGCATTTCCACCTGCTTCAAAGAATGTATCAAGCATTTCAGTGCTGTGATCAAAACTATCAGGCGAATACATCATAGTCCCCAGAATCAGTTGTGAAATTTCTTGGTCAACTCCAGGAATTTTTATCCGCTTCATTGAAATCTGTTCCCTCATTTATACTTTCGATTTTTGCTTAGAATTCGTTCTTTTATCCATATTAAAGAATTCAGCATCACAAGATTATACCACATTAGACAGACGATTTCAATGTAAAATTGAGATAGGGATACACCGTTAGATTCTATTTTGATAGATGGCTTCAACAAGTTCCATCGTTTTGACTGCATCCGCAAAACATGTTAATGGCTGTTGGTCTTGCTGAATACAATCCACAAAATGTCGACTTTCTCCATAAAATCCATAAGTTTTGTGAGTTGCGTCAGAATCAGCAGCTTCTTCAGGCGTAATTTCGGTTATTCCGTCAGTCGTGTGGAGTGTTGCGCGTCCACCTGCATCTGGGTTAATATAAGCAGAAATTCCGTGTGCATGCATCTCAAAAATATGGACACGTCCACCGACAGCCCAATTTGTGCAAAGATATCCGGAGGCACCGCTTCTAAACTTCACAAGTGCATTGAAACTGTTCTCTCGTTCAGAGTAGAAGGAATTGATGTCGCTGGCAACAGATTGGACCTCGCCACCGCCAAGCCAACGGAGTGCGTCCACGGCGTGAATTGCATCACAAGTTAAAACATCTATGACCCCGTCATAATAGAGCGCGTTTGGCGAATTTTTGTGGAAGGTAGACATGCATTGGATAATCGGGCCGTTTTCCTCAACTATCGCTTTGACTTTTTGCATCAGTGGGATAAATCTACGGTTGAATCCTACCATCGTTTTGCAGTCGTGCTTTTCAGCTGCTAAAGCCATTTCCATTGTTTGGTGAAGTGTTATGCCGGGAGGTTTCTCAATAAATACATGGTGTTTCTGCGACAAGCAATGGATAACAAGCGGGAACAAGTGTTGTGGCGGCATCAGGATATAAACAGCATCAGGACTTGTTTCCTCAAGCATTTTCTTATAGTCCGTAAAGGTCTGTTCTATCTGAAACCGTTCTGCTGTGGCGTGAAGTTTTGACTCCACTAAATCACATAATCCGACAAAATTCACATCTCCACATTCCGCGAGAGATGGATAGTGGACACTATTTGCCATCCCGCCTGCACCGATTAGAGCGATATTAACTTTTTTCATCTTTCCATCCATTCCATGGTTTTTCTTGTATGTTACAAGAGAAAATGTTAAAATGCAACTAACTTGTGAACGCAAAATTTATCACAACACAATATCACATCTTATGAACTTCGACCCAATCAAATTAGAACTTTATAAAAATATACTTACCTCAGTCTCAGAAGAAATGGGTGTTACGCTGCAACGTACTGCCTTTTCACCGAACATCAAGGAACGTCTCGATTTTTCATGCGCAGTTTTTGATGCTTCAGGGCAGATGGTAGCACAAGCTGCGCATATTCCTGTCCATCTGGGTTCTATGCCGCTTTCGGTGTTAGCAGCAATTGAGCATACCGAAATGGAACCCGGCGACATGGTTGTGCTAAATGATCCATATCGCGGGGGAACACACCTGCCAGATATTACTTTGGTCGCCCCAGTGTTCGGAGAAGCGTCAGCTAAAAATCCTGATTTCTTTGTAGCGAACCGCGCACATCATGCTGATGTCGGTGGGATGACTCCAGGCTCCATGCCCCTCGCAACGAGTGTGATTCAGGAAGGTATCCGGATTCCACCTGTTAAGCTTGTTCAGGGTGGAGAATTGGACACCGATTTGTGGGAGCTGATCCTCGCGAATGTCCGCACACCGACAGAACGTCGTGGTGACATGGAGGCACAACTCGCAGCAAACCGTACTGGTGAACGTCGATTGCAGGAGATGGTGGCAAAATACGGTATATCAGAAATTGAAGCGTCCATGCAGGAACTCCGTACGTATTCCAGTCGCATGGTAAAGTCGTTTTTACAAGAAATTCCTGATGGCATTTATACATTTTCAGATTTCCTTGATAACGACGGTATTACTGACGAACCGATAGAAATCCGTGTTGCGATAGAAATTAAAGACGATACCGCAATCGTAGATTTTACAGGCACATCGGAACAGGTACGAGGTTCAGTTAATGCTATTTACGCCATCACGGTTTCAGCTGTCTTTTACACATTCCGATGTATCGCAGGTGAGGATGTGCCTTCCAATGCTGGATGTCTGGAACCGATCCAAATTATCGCACCTGTGGGTACTGTGATCAATGCCGAATTCCCTGCAGCGGTCGCTGGTGGAAACGTTGAAACCTCTCAGCGAATTGTAGATGTGCTCTTTGGCGCGCTGGCACAAGCATGTCCGGACAGAATTCCTGCCGCGAGTTGCGGGTCTATGAGTAACATCACAGTCGGAGGGCATGACGTGTCACGGGGAAAAGATTTTACCTACTATGAAACCATCGCTGGTGGGATGGGAGCGCGACCCAACTGTGACGGAATTGATGCTATTCATACACACATGACAAATACGATGAATACGCCTATAGAAGCTATTGAGACGAGTTACCCGATGCAAGTTGAGCAGTATGCGATTAGGCGTGGGACTGGTGGGGCAGGTGAATTTCAAGGTGGAGATGGAATTGTGCGCTCTCTACGACTCTTGGCAGACGCTGAAGTTACAATCCTATCGGAACGGCGAGTATTTTGTCCCTACGGTTTACAAGGCGGTGAAGATGGGCAATTGGGACGTAACGTGCTAATCCGTGATGGCGAGGAACAGACTCTTTCTGGAAAAGCGACCTTTCCGACACGCGAAGGTGATATTATTCAGATTGAAACGCCGGGAGGCGGTGGGTACGGGAAGGCAGGAACAAGTAATGGTTAAATAAACGACGGGTTACAGAAATCCCGCCTTATAACGTTAACTGAGCGTTAGGATCGCAATGTAAGTATATGCTGCCTGTGTCTTTGAGGATACGGAGCATTTGGAATAATCGCTCTGCCACGTAGGAGGTGTAGGATAACATTTGGCTTGCTGGGATACAGATTTCAAACGCTTCTATGACTTTGGAGGCGGGGTTGGCGATGGCAGATTTGACGCGTTTGACTCTGTCTGCGGATTCGGTGTTCCATTCCCAAGTGTCGTCAAATGCTTTGATCTGTGGGTCTATGTTGCGTAGTCCACTGCCTTTGAAGATTTGATTGTATTTGCGATTGGAGTTGAAGGGCGGATCCAGGCAGATTAGGTCGACGTAGGTGTCGTCAAACTGGGATAGGATGTCCAGGCAGTCGCCGTAGTAGAGGGTGTTGAAGTGGGGTGTTATGTTCATGGGAGTAAAGATTTCGCGTATTTTTCGTCACCGTGGATTTTAGTTAGTTCTTTTAATGCTATTTTAGGCCAACGGTCAACAAAACTTTGGGAAAATTTTACATAACGCCAACAATCCGTTTTGCTATTATATCGTATTCTATGAAGTTTTACTGCCATGTCCCCAGTGCTGCGGGCATCAAGCATATTCATTACTTCTTTGCAAAATTCATGTTCACTTTTGGAGTCACCGTTTATGCTCTTAAATATTTGATAACGATAAGCAACAAAGCAATATTTCCAATAGTTTCTTCGTTTGTCTTCACACTTTGCATCTTCAGGGGTATGATCCTCTTCAATTTTCCACTTATTACTGCTATCAGAAATATTACTTATATCAGGGGGTGGTTTTGTTAGACCTAATGGATCTTTACTATTATTCATTTTTACCTCACAAATAAGGGTGTTGAAGTGGGGTGTTATGTTCATGGGTTCTTCTGTAAGGCAGTTGCGATATGATCTATTGCCTCGCTGAGTTGACTCATCTCTTGAACAGCATTAGCAAGTTCCGTAAGTTTGTCTATTTCGTTTATAGCAGTTGAAACATCTGCAACTACACGCACAAGACACGCAACAGCTTCAGCAATGTTCTCTATTCCGTATTCGGTATCGAGTGCTTTCACATAGAAATTTCTTGCTAAGAATTCGAGTGCTTCTGCTTGTTTTTCACGCGCGATCACCTCTCGCTCATAAAGCTTTAGGGACTTGTCTGTAAGTTCATTATTTGCCATTGTTTTCTCCTTTGTAAAGGGTGTTATGTTCATCAAAATATAATATGGTCTGGTGGCATTACTGGTGGAGGGGTTGAATTATTACTTAATTTCTCTAATAATTCTCTCCGATTGCTCATTACCACCTTATGAATATCTTTGATCAGACTTAACAAATAATCAGAATGCTGAGAAATAATATGCGAAATATGTATTATACAGTCCTCAACATCATAATCAGCATACTCTCTATATCCTTTAGAGATATAGAGAGCTTCACTATGAGCTATTGTTTCAACTAATTCTAATAATTGTGTATCTGTCTTATCAAAAATATCATAGTCACATTCCTCTAAAGTGCTTAATGCAGCACGAACTAATAAAGCAAAATCTGCGTTATTTTTAGGATAAATATTTTTCATTTATTTTCACCTCGGGTTATGTTCATGGGTTCTTTTATTTTGGACGGAGTGGTTCTAAAAGGTTTTTATCAAAAATACCAACGTTTTCTATGGCATATTCATGTAAGCCGTCTGTAAACCAGTAAGCTGGGTGAAGTCCAAGAAGGTAGCCGGGTCTACCGTACGCATCATCAATAATATCAACTTCGGGATCATAGCCTGAAAGGAAAGAAACACCTCTCAAGACAGCATTCGCTATTGCAAGGTTACCAGTTTTGGTGCCATCTAATTCGCGTGTTAGTTCTAAAATATCATACGCTAAAAGATAATGCCAATGGGAATCCTCTTGGACAAGGTCAACATCACCGAATGCGCGGAGTTCACGTCGGACAAAGGTTTCGAGTCTTTCATCTAAGTGTGTCCCATCGTCAGGGCGGACGCGGACGCAGACTTTGAATCTGCGCGGTGTGTCAGGTAGGACATTAACTTGTGTGCCTGTGTCTGGGACGAAAGTCCAAGGCATAACAAATATAATGAGAATTAATAACAAAGAACGAGGTTTCATAAGTTTCCTTTTATCTGTATTCTCTATAGTAAAGGGTGGGATTATGTTCAGGGGAGTAAAGATTTCGCGTATTCTTCGTCACCGTGAATTTTAGTTAATTCTTCTTGCGCTATTTCAGGCCAGTTTTTCACATATTCTTGAGAAAATCCCACGTACTTTAAAAGTTTATTCCCACAATTATTTGTACCTGTACAACAAATCATATCATAATTTACGGACATATCACTAGGACCCGCATGACCAAGCATTTTCGCAATATCCGTAAAAGTATCTCCACAGTGATCTTTACGGTAGACAACGAAACAACGTTTCCATGCCTTCGGTTTTTTATCCCACAACTCAGCGTTTTCAGGATCATTTATAATATTGGAACGATTACTTTTGGGTGGGTTTGTTAGACGTGATTTATAATTCATTTTTCAATACACTATTGAAAGAATTTATGATAACCCTTTTAAACTCCCCGTACTATCCCCTAATTGACTCAAATTAACATCCATTCGATTAAGCATAGACAACCAAAGGTTATTAAGTGGCGTTTCCTTTGGATACTGAATATGTCGTCCACTCTTAATCGTGCCGCAACCGTTACCTGCTAACAGGATAGGTAGGTCGTGATGGCTGTGTCGATTGCCATCAGAATTTCCACTACCGTATAAAATCATAGAATGGTCAAGTAGTGTTCCCTCGCCTTCAGGAATGGAGTCAAGTTTTTCCAGTAGGTATGCAAGCTGCTGTGTATGCAAAATGTCTATTTTCCGAATTTTCTCTATTTTTGCTTTATCTCCACCATGATGCGATAAATTATGGTGTCCATCAGTAATATTGATAGTCGGATATGTCTTGTTGCTACCTTCATTTGCTAACGTAAAGGTCACAATTCGGGTCACATCTGTTTGGAATGCAAGAGCAATCAGGTCCAACATCAGGTGAACATGTTCTTGAAAATCTGCTGGAATTTTCTCTGGCGCAGTATAATCAGGATTTTCAATTGGCGGAAACTTTTCTGCGGATTCTATCCGCATTTCAATATCTCGGATAGCAGAGAAGTATTCATCAAGTTTTCGCGCATCGTTTCCGCTGACCTGTCGAATCAGGTCTTTTGAATCCTGTCTAACAAAGTCAAGTATACTTTTTCGTTCTTCATCGCGTTGTAATTTTTCAGCGTTAGGTTCGGTGGAAAATAGACGTTCAAAAGCGAGTTTTGGATTTACCTCTTTAGGGAGCGGTTGCGTTGCAGATTTCCATGCCATCGTTGCTGAATAGACGCAGCTATAACCGGAGTCGCAATTGCCTGCTCTGTAACCGGGATCAATGCCAAGTTCAAGCGAAGGTAACCGCGTTTTATCACCGATATGTGAAGCAGCGGCTTGGTCAACAGAGATTCCTGCGTGGATGTCTGTCCCGCTTGTTTTACGCGGTTGTGCACCTGTGAGGAAGGCTGCCATTGCTCTTGCGTGATCACCACCGCCATCACCATTTGCGCGTGCTTTATCGGCTGTCAACCCACTGAGGACCAACGTTTTTTCTTTTACGTTTACAAGCGGTTTTAAGATGTCCGTGAGTTCATAACTTGTCCCTACCTGTTTCGGTGTCCAATTCTCCATGATTTTCCCATTGGGAACATAGAGGAATGCCATCCGATTAGGCGTTACTTGTTCTGTTACACCTTTCGTGGCTGCGGTTGCCCAACTTGTGAGTGGACCCATCGATTCTAACCACGGTAAGGCAATGCTCACCCCTAACCCGCGTAAAAATGTTCGACGTGAAAGTTGTTTTGATATTTTCATAAGTGTATCTTTTACTCCTTTGTACCGTTTCATTTGCGAAACAGATCACAATTATAATCTGTGAATTTGTACGGAGTTGATATAATATTATGGTGAACTTTGAAATTAAAGAGGCACATTTTCTGTAGGAGCGATCTCCGAATCGCGACGAACCTCACTGATAGTCGGGAATCGGAGTTCCCTCCCGCCAAATGCCATACGCGCATTTGGCGTTGATTCACAACTCAAAATGTCCTGTTAATTCTAAAGTTCACTATATAATTCAATTTGTGATAATTTGCAACTATTGTAAAGTGAAATTTGTGAATTTTGCCTGTAGGTTTGGGTTTCGCTACGCTCTACCCATAGCCGTCAATTTAGTGTAGGTGTTTGACAAAAAGGTTCTGATATATGAACAAAACAACCCCAGCGGGGCGGTATGTGTATAGTCCAAATGTTGCCACCATCACATACGCCCCAGAGGGCGACACTGTTTTTCTCTTCATTTAGATATTGCTTCTATTTCCCGCATTATATCTTCTAAGTCCATATCTGGGTTTTCTTCTAACTCATCCATTATTCTGGCAGCTGCCTTTTCCCGTGCTATTGTTGCTTGGAGTTCATCTAATGCTTCGTCAGAGTATAAAGCAAGTATTTCAAGGGCATCCTTACGCTGCTCATGTAGTACTCTCTTTTTCTCATCTACCAATCTGATAGCATCCATGTCTAAAGGACTTGCTTTCAAAAGGGGTCTTAGTTCGTCATTTAAACCAGGTAATGCTGATTGTGCCTCCTTGTACTGTTTTAAGGCTGCGACTGCTTCGGGAGGCAGGTTTTGTTCTGCTATGTCACTGAATATTTTGCCAGCAGGCGAAGAACTTGTATTATCCGTTTCTTCGGATGTGATACTATTGTCAATGGGTTCTAATTCTACATCCGGGTTGTCATCACTTTTTACGGACGTGTCTTTAGGCAATTCTTCCTGTTGTAATGGAGTGCCTTTATCCGCTTTTTCCTGTTTTACGGACGTGTCTTTAGGTGATTTGTCCGGTTCTAATGGTGTGCTTTTATACACAATTATCGGTTCAGCATTCATTATTTTGAGATAGTGATGTCGCCAAAAGCCGATACCAGTAAGAATTATAGCAACAGAAATGAGAATAATAGTTATGCGAAATGTCCTTTTCATTTTTACATTCCTTTTAGGGTTTTGAGATAATATAGGTATTGTATGATAATTTGGCTCCTTATTTCAAGATATTTTGCTAAAAATACTTGCTTTGGTGTGGTTTACCCGATAGTTGAAGCGGTTTTCAAACCGATTTCCAACCCACTGTTGGAGGGGTTTCCTACCCCGATTTTATAGGTTGAGACTCACAATATCGGGCTTACAAGGAACTACCACAAGAGAGAATCCAGCAACTTTTTCTTAAATTGACACTTATAGGTCTAATGCTATTCAACCCAACTTACAGAATAATTAACAAATTAAATGCAAAACTATCTTATTTAAAAAAGTGGTGCTCCTTGCGCTTCTACATAAACCGAGTAGAGAGATTGACTCGCAGTCATAAAGAGTCTATTCCTTTTAACGCCGCCGAAGCAGATATTGGCACAAATTTCTGGGAGATGAATCTTTCCGATAAGCGTTCCATCCGGTGCCAAGATATGCACGCCATCAAAACCTTCACCGACCCAACCAGCACCTGCCCACACATTCCCATCAGTATCACACCGCAGCCCGTCAGCGTTGCCGGGTGCTGTCTCATAAAACACCTGTTTTTTACCTAACCGCTCACCGTCTACGACATCAAAGACAACGATGTTCTTCGGTGTTCCTGTGTCAGCAACATAAAGTTTATCGTAGTTGGGTGAAAAGCATATCCCGTTCGGTTTTTCAGGTTCACTCGTTACGACTGTGGCTTTCCCTGTATCTGGATTGAGGCGATAAACGGAAGTCGGCAGTTCAAATTCAGCTTTATGTCCTTCGTAATTGAACATGATGCCGTATCCAGGATCGGTAAACCAGATATGTCCATCTGGATGAACTACAACATCATTTGGTGCATTGAACCGTTTTCCCTCAAAGTTGTCAATCAGCACAGTAATCGTTCCATCATATTCGGTTCGTGTAACGCGCCGTGTGCCGTGTTCGCAACTGATAAGTCTACCTTGCCGGTCGCGAGTATGTCCATTGGTATAGTTAGACGGTTTCCGATAGACGCTTACTTTTCCGGTGGCTTCCTGCCATTTCATAATACGGTTGTTTGGAATATCGCTCCAGAGAAGAAATCCGCCATCGCCGAACCAAACAGGACCTTCGGACCAACGCGCACCTGTCCACAACCGTTCCACAACAGCATTTCCAATTTTGTATTTTGCGAAACGCGGATCAAGAACTTCTACCGCTGGGTCCGGGTAACGTTTTATGACTTTGCCATCTGCAAATGTATCTGCCCAAGATGTCAGTGGACCCATTGCACCGATACAAGGCAGGGCAACACCAAGACCGAGCCCTCGTAAAAATGTTCTACGTGAAAGTTGTTTTGAAGTCTTCATAAGCATATCCACTATTGATGTTTAGTTTAACATACGAAGGTGTTTTTGTCAAATTAATATCTGAGCAAATGATCAAATTTACCGGAAACCGAATTGTTCTGCATTATATCTGGCGAAATATAACGTTGACCATACATAAGCATAATCCGATTATGAATGAAGTCATATTTTGCAGGAGAGCAGGAACGGAGTTTATCTGGATATACGAGATAATATCCGATACTTTCTGCTAAATCCTCGTTCGGATTCTTTTGGTATGCGTAATCCGTTACGAATTCTTCTCGTTTTTTTGTTGTTGACCAACCCGATTCACTTTCAGAGTCTTTTTGCCATCCGCCAAGTTTTATCCAATCCTGTTTAAGCTGGTCAGAAAACAGATACGTCCATAAAAAATGCGATTTTTCGTGCGCAATTATATGACGAGTTCCATCTACATAATAATGATCAAAAAGGTTTTGTGAAAACTCAATATAACCTTCACTTGTCCACGCTATACCGGGGTCTCTGATCTTATCATCAATCCTACGTACCACATATCTTAATTCAGGAATTTTATGTAGCGCTTTAGGGAATTCCTCAAGTATTGATATGAAGATCATCAGGTCTTTATTTTCAAAATCTGAATAGTGTTCTGCTGTTTCCTGTGTGACGCGCTGAGTTAGTTGGGCATAAGACGGTATATCTACACTGATGCCATACCTCTCTTTTAGTATCAGTTTCATTGCCTCTTTATTCGTCCCATTTTCCGTTATGAATTCAACGGCAGCAAAAAATAAACGTTTCTCCGGCAACAACATCTGTTGAGAGCCTTCAACTGGAAAAACATCGCTACTGATAGTAACAGATTTCAAACTGTTTTGAAATTCTATGTTAATATCTTCTTCTAAATCGCTGCTTATTTTCCATATAGAGGGGTGGAAATTTAGGTCTGTAGAGAAGGATTCAAAGATGTTTAAAAGCGAACCTGCCTGTTTTGTTGTCCACGTAGCGTCTAAATGGACAGAATATTTTTGTTTGAGTTTTAAAATCGGATCGTCACTAAATGTCTCTAAATGAACTGTATAACAACCTAATAGAAAAATTGCGATGGTCCAAAGAATGATATTAATAATTCGCATTATCAATTATCCTTTGTGCCACGTCGTAACCGAAATGGATCGCTTTTAACAATTTCTGTAATCAAAGCGGAACTTCTATAATCGTTAGCCTCAAGCTCAGCGACAATCTGCTCGACGGTTGGTTTGTCATAGTATCCTAACCCTCTACCTAAAGCATAGATAAGCATCTTTTCTGTTAAGCATCTGGCAAACTGAGATTTTCTATTTTTAAGAATCTGTTTTAAGTCTGTTATACCCTCAAATGAAGTGCCATCTGGGAGTTGTCCGGCTGTATCAATATCGAGTTCACCTTCCTTTGTTCGGTATTTACCGATGGCGTTATAGTTTTCCATTGCAAATCCGATAGGATCCATTTTGGCATGGCAGTTTGCACAAGCAGGGTCCTCGCGGTGCTGTTCAAGCCTTTCTCGCAAGGTAGTGCCGATAATAGCGTCGTGGTCTTCTTCCAATTCGGGTACATCTGGCGGCGGAGGTGGTGGCGGTGAGCCAAGTATCTGTTCCAAAACCCAACGTCCTCTTTTAACAGGTGAGGTGCGGGTAGGATTGGAGGTTACCGTCAGCACACTGGCTTGCGTCAGGATACCGCCGCGTGAAGGATTTTTCAATGTAACCCGCCGAAACGCGTCACCTTTAATTGGTTCTCCTTGTGCATCTCTCCAAATCTCATAATGTCCCCCTAAACGTTGATTGACAAACGTATAGTCTGCATCAATCAAATCGAAGATACTCCGATCTTCACGAAAGATTGATTCCAGAAACAGTTCCGTTTCTTTTAACATCGCTTTTCGTAGTTTGGGATTGAAAGTAGGAAAACGTTTAGGATCAGGCGTGACGGTATCTAACCGTTGGATTTGTAACCATTGTACACCGAAGTTGGTAGCCAATTCCGTTGCTTTCGGATCTGCCAGCATCCGCTTAACCTGTTTTTCAAGGTTTTCGGTCAATAGATTTTTCTCTGCAAGTTCAAGGAGTTTATCGTCAGGGATACTGCTCCACAAAAAGTAGGAAAGTCGCGACGCGAGTTGAAATTCATTAATAGGGAGCGACTCATCGCTTTGTGGGCGGTCATCTAACTCCAATCGGAATAGGAACTTGGGTGAGCAGAGGATAACTTTAATTGCTTGCTGGATTCCTGCTTCCCATTTAGCACCGTCTGCTTGGATAGATTCAACAAACTGAACAAGTTGTTCTACTTCATTTTCTGTTGGTGAACGACGATATGCCTTGCGAAGCAACCGTGTTATTACTTCACGAGTCTGTTCTGCTTGAGGAATGTCCGGTGTGCAGGCTAATATTTTGAGCTGTGATTTCGGTCTCGTTTCCAATGGACCTTCGGACCAAACCGCTCGAATTTGCAGCTTTGCGTCCGGTTCACCTTGTGCTGGTTTTACCATTGCGATGCCAACTCTTTCAACGTTTGCAACACGACTAACGAGAAATTCAACCGTCTGTGTCTTTTTTGGATCACGTGAGGTAATCTCAAAAACCTTGAGAATCTTGATATTATTGTCTGCCGTGGGGTCTACGCCTACTAACCGTGTGAGTTCATCCGGTGTAGATACATCTTCAAGTTCCTTCCCTTGAATGAGTAGCGCAACTTCAACAGGTGTACTACTCTCAGTTTCTGCATAAAGTGTAGCGCGGAGGTACGTTTCTTCATCCGGGAGGAATTTGAAATACGATGCACCTGTCGTAAAGGGACCGGATTTCCACGGTTCTGTTGCAGTCGGATCAAGTAGACGAAAACGCTTGTCAGGAACATCTTTGTGGCGCGGATCAAGCCGTGTTACGTTTTGGTAATGTCTTGATGGTTTGGGCGGATCTACTATGATAACACGGGTGGTAATCGCTTCTGCTGCTTCAAGATACCGTTCCATTAACAGTGGTGACATCGTTAGTACATCACCGATGTTGTCAAATCCGTGTCCGACATCGTCTGCGGGAAAATTTTCAGTCGGATCAAAATCCGCCCACAACAAATCTCGAACGCTGTTTCTGTATTCAATCCTGTTGAGTCTGCGAACAGTTATGCGCCCTGGATCCGGTTTTGCCGTGCGACTTGCGTCCTCAAAAATGGCATCAACGTGCTGAATAAAAGATTCCAATTCTTCCAGAGATGGTTGGTCACTATCCGCTGGTGGCATTTGACCTGTTTCCAACATTTCTAACACTCTCTCCCAGACATCATGATTCTTGATCAACGATAAGTTGTCTTTAAATCTGTCAAGTGAGAGATCCGCAGGAGGTTGTTCGCCAACATGACAGTCAAAACAGAACTGTTTTAAGAATGGTATACCTTCTTTTGCAAAGTCCGGAGTGCTTTTTTCGCCGGTACTGGGTGTCAATGAGACAATCACCAGTAGCAAGATGAGAAAAAGGGATAGTGCTATGTATCTGAAACAGATTACTGATTTCTTACGGAAAATGGTATTTTTTAATTTCTTTTGAATCATAACAATAATATTGGATTGTTTAATTTTATTCTATAGGTGTCAATTTTACGTGTTCCATGCCCGTTCAACAAGTATCTTGTTGAACGGGCTTTGTAAGCCCGATTTATTGTTTATCGGCGTTGTAAACGCCTCCCACAAGAGACTAACTTAATCAAGAAAACTCCGCAATCTTGGAAATCCTATAATCCCGGTGAATGCTCTATAGCATTCATACCGTTGATTTGGTGAATCTTGGTTCAGATAACACAAAAACTGTCTAATTCCATAAAAACAGATGCATTTACTTATAGTAAAACCCATAATTATTTTTACACTACGGTAGGTTCGGTTTCCTAACCGAACCGTGTTTATTCAGTCCATAGATGCGGTTAGGAAACCGCATCTACCAGGGAGTGTGAACATATTTTTAGATTTCACTATAAATCGAGACCTATGAATTGTTTTATTTTCTTCTAAGTATATTACCACAATATTATGATAACGTATGATTCCATGAATGTCAAAGAAACTGGCAGTTGTGTAATTCTGGCTCTTTTCCGTATAATGTTAGCTATTCTTTACAATTAAAAGTTCATGCGATTGCTTGACATGCCCCGTTCCATTTTCAATTCGATTCTTACCGATACGGGTTTCACCTTGTCCTAATGTGTACTGCCATTGAACCTCAAGAATCCTGAAGTCTGCGTACCACTGCCGGATGGTTTGGCAATCGTTATACGAAAGGACAAAACCTCCCTTGTGATCTTGAAGTAGGTCGCGTAACAATTCATGGTTGAAGCCTTTATGGTGGACAGGAAAATTCCGTTGTGGATAGATGCCACGAAACATTTCCCCCTCATCAAGATAATAAGGTGGATCGCAATACAGAAAGTTATCCGAATGCGTTGGGAGAGTTTCCTCAAATCTTCCCGTATGAACCGACAAATTAGGACATCTGAAATTACGTACTGTCTGTAACGTCCGAATATATCTCTCTGGAGATTCATAAATTTTAGACATCCAACCCAGAAAACCGGGACCATAAGAGAGATTGTGATTAAACCAATAATGTGCCGCTAATTCTAAAGGATCAGAAATCAGTGTTTCACCATTCCAATGTGCTTTGAGTAGACTCTTAATCTCAGTATATTGTGCTTTGGTAGGTTGCCACTTTTCAAGCCTTCCAGCAAGTGTGCTGCCTGACGAAAGTTGTACCTGCCAATAGTTTGCGAGAATATCAAAGATGTCGTAAGCGCAAACTTGTATGTTGAGTTCTTTGGCACAAGCAATTTCAACGGCCCCTCCACCCATAAACGGCGATACAAGTTTTTCAAGTCCATCGGGGAGTTGCTCTACAATATATCCAACTCCAAGACTTTTCCCGCCAGCATACCGTAGTGGTAGACCTCTATAACGTGTATATTTGTATTTTCCCTTACTTTTGAGGGAATCTAAAAATAAAATTCTTGAAGAGGTCCCGAAAAGGTCAGAATCGGTTTTAGCGCTCATATCATCTGAGTTGGAATTATGAGATTTAGATTATTATAATTACCTTAGGAGTTTGAGATGTAATGTGTAGGTTTTATTTTCTCACAAATTGGCTTGAGTTGAGAATAAGCCGGATTCTGTATTTGATGATCATTCATCTGGGATCAATGTTACCATTAACCTCAAGCGGTTACCCGGGACGAGGCGGGCACACCTCTAAATGTCCACATTTTACCTTGCTCCAGATGGGGTTTACCAGCTCCATAAGTCACCTTATGGACTGGTGCGCTTTTACCGCACCGTTTCACCTGTACAACGTTTTTACGCGTTGTAGTCTATTTTCTGTTGCACTTTCCATAGCGTTGCCGCTCCTGGGGATTACCCAGCACCCTGCCCTGCGGAGTCCGGACTTTCCTCATCCCAATATGGGACGCGACCATCTACTCAACTCAAGCATCTCTTAAGGATACCATATTTGTGCCGGGTCGGCAATATGAATTTACAGGCATTTCAGACTATACAATTCTCGCGAACCACTCTTGTGGGAGGGCTTTGTAAGCCCGATTTATTACCCAATGGTAGGCGCGTTTTGTAAACGCGCCTATATCTGTGCTAAAGATTAACTAACGGCGCGTTTACAAAACGCGCCTACAAAGGTGGTGGACCGCTAAATTGACAGCTATGAGTTTCACTGCTCTCTATCCCATAAGTGTCAACTTAAGGAGTACTCTAAATACGGTAGGTGCGGTTTCCTAACCGCACCGGACTTACTTTCGTTGGTTACCACTAATTGGAAAAACATCTTTGTAAGAGTGCTTTGTAAGCGCGATAATCGGCGTTGCAAACGCCTCCCACAAGATCGTTTTGGTATAATAAGGTGCGGTTAGGAAACCGCACCTACCAGTTGTGTGATGTCAGGTGTGACGCGGTTTTCTCCTCTTAAGTTGACACCTATGAGTTTCACTGCGCTCTACCCACCCTACAAGATTAGTTAAACACACATTAAAAATAATAGGACTTACGCGAACCCCTGCTTGAGTTGCGTAAGTCCTATATGTATTTATAGTGGAAGGTTTATGAACAGCCGCTCGTTGCGCCACAATTGGTGCATCGGTAACAGATTCCGCTTCGTATCATAATTGTACCACATTCGTGACAGGGTGGGGCATCTCCGTGTCGGAGTGTAATAATCCGCTCACGATCCGCCCACGGATCTGATTCACCATTATTTCCGTGTGAATGCGGATGGGTTTCTTCGGGTAATGCCATCTGGTCATCTAACTCAAGAACACCGGTAGAATCTTCTTGGATATCTTTCGGGAGGAACTCTTTTCCGAGCCAGCGGAAAACATAATCAACAATTGATTTTGCCATCGGTATATCACGGTCTTGTGTGAATCCCGATGGTTCAAACCGAACATGGCTGAACTTATCAACCAGTGACTCTAACGGCACGCCGTATTGTAATGCAACAGAGATAAGAATGGCAATAGAGTCCATGAGTCCTGAGATGGTAGACCCCTGTTTACTCATGGTAAGGAAGACTTCACCTGGAGTGCCATCTTCAAAAAAGCCGACATGCATGTAACCCTCATGACCACCGACACTGAATTTATGTGTTCTTGAGTCTCGGGTATCTGCAAGACGTCTCCTAATAGGACGTTCGCTGGATTCATCCTGTGTGTCTTGCTGGCTACTGGTTGAGAGCGGTTGGCTGCCTTTACTCCCATCACGATAAATAGCAAGACATTTCACACCGAGACGCCACGCTTCTACGTAAAGTTCTTTAATATCGTCAACAGTTGCTTCACGCGGAACGTTGACTGTCTTGGAGATAGCACCTGAAATAAAGGGTTGCACAGCCGCCATTAATTTCAGTGGTCCCATGTGATGAATAAAACGAGTGCCGTGCCTACCGGATTGCACTGCACAATCAAAGACAGGGTAATGTTTAGACGACAGATGTGGTGCCCCTTCAACAGTCCCTGTGCCACAAATGATTTCCTCTGCGGTTGCAATTTCACTCGGATTGAATCCCATGTAGGTGAGCAGGTCGAAATCTGGAGACGCTGCTTTATCAGCAGTTATCCCTAATCTTTCAAGGCATTCTTCTCCCAAGAAACCGGGTGCGAAAGCGAGATTCAGGTCAAAAGCACTCGGCAACATCTCTTCAACATGCTCAATATCTTCCTCTGTGAAACCTTTATATTTGAGGGATTCAGGATTGATATATGGTGTGCCCTCAAGTGTTCCTGTCCCAACAATATGCGTGACAATCGCTTCTATGTGTTGCGGTATGTAGCCGAGTTTTTCCAATGCGTCGCGAACACTTTGGTTCACAATCTTAATATACCCACCACCAGCCAACTTTTTGAATTTAACAAGAGCAAATTCAGGCTCAATTCCGGTTGTATCGCAGTCCATTAGGAGCGCGATTGTTCCAGTTGGCGCGATAACACTGATTTGCGAATTTCGGTATCCCCAGTTTCCGCCTTTTTGTTGGCAGATATCCCAATCTTCGCGAGCTGCCTCTAAGAGATCAGACGGGCAAGTCGTAGCATCAATTTTGTATGCAGCATCCCGATGCATACGGATAACGCCTAACATTGAATCCCGATTCTTAGGGTATCCAGCAAAAGTCCCGATACTTTTAGCGATTTCAGCACTGGTTTGGTAACCTTGTCCACTTAAGATAGCAGTAATAGCACCTGCGTAGCTGCAGGCTTCCGCACTATCATAGGGGATACCTAATCGCATTAAGAGTGCGCCTAAGTTGGCAAATCCAAGCCCAAGAGGGCGATATTCATGAGATCGTCGGGCTATTTTTGCAGTCGGGTACGAAGACAGACTGACAATGATTTCCATCGCGGCTATAAAGACACGGACAGTCGCTCTGAATCCGTCAATATCAAAAGTGTCATCATCATTGAGATATTTGACAAGATTGATACTCGCGAGGTTGCATGCAGAGTCATCTAAAAACAGATATTCGCTGCACGGATTACTTGCATAAATGCGATCAGTCTGTTTACAAGTATGCCATTTTTGAATCGTATCATCAAATTGTACGCCCGGATCGGCACAAGCCCATGCTGCGTCTGCGATCTTCTCCATTAACGTTTTCGCTTCATACTCATCAGCAACTTCATTACTGGTGCGATAGGTCGTTTTCCATGAATCTCCCTTTAGGTAGGCATCCATGAAGATGTCTGGAATTCGGACTGAATTGTTACTGTTCTGTCCACTGACAGTCCCATAAGCTTCACCATTAAAATCAGCTGGGTATCCAGATGCGATGAGTGCTTTTGCCTTCTCTTCCTCTTTCATTTTCCAGTCGATATAGTCAACGATTTCGGGATGGTCCATGTCTAAAATGACCATCTTTGCGGCGCGCCGTGTTGTGCCACCAGACTTAATACTGCCCGCCCATCTGTCGAATCCTTCAAGAAATGAAAGTACACCAGAACTTTCACCACCACTGGAGAGGTGTTCGCCTTTTGCGCGAACCTTGCTGAAATTAGAACCAGTCCCGCTTCCATATTTAAAGAGTCTTACCTCAGCCTTCTGCAAATCGAGCATAGAATCTAAAGAGTCATCAACACTTTGGATAAAACATGCTGAATTTTGCGGGTACTGATACGCGTTTTGAGTGATATTAACTTTCTGTGCTTCTCTGTCCCAATGGTAATTGCCACCTGCCCCCTTAATCCCGTATTCATGCCATAAACCGCAATTAAACCATACGGGAGAATTGAAAGCACCTCGCTGCGTGACAAGGATATGTGTTAACTCCATCTCAAAGGTTTCCGCGTCATCGGAGGTAGCAAAATAACCACCGATTTCTTCACCTGCACGACGAAGTGTCCGGGCAACGCGGGTAACCAATTGGCGAACGCTGTCCTCTGATTCTACATCAGGAACACCAGCTTTTCGGAAATATTTTGAGGCAGCAATATCCGTTGCAAGTTGAGTCCAGGAAGTTGGAACTTCAACCTGATCTTGTTTAAAGATGACATTACCTTTCTCGTTGTAGATAGCGGCATCACGACGTTCCCATTCAATCTCATCAAACGGGTGTACCACCGATTTCGTAAAATGCCGAGCAAAGGTAAGCCCCGTCCCATCGCCTTCCATCGGATTTTCGACAGCCTCATCTATTTCTTTGGTATTATCAGCTGCCATAATTATTTTCCTCCTAAGTTTCTACATTCTAACATAAAAATAAAAATTTTTCAAGAAAACAAATTTTAATTAACTTAATAATTCCATTGACAGAATTTGCTAAGATGCCCATGTGAACGTAATCTCAAACCTTAATAATTTCTACAAAAATATTATATTATACATCAATATCATACATTCACAACACGAGATAAAAAAGATCATACATGGAAAAGCGGGTCAACACCGTTCTTTTTTTAAAAATTCAAATATGTAACGTTAGAAATATATAATTTAGATACAGAATATTTGGAACAATTAGGCTGCAAATGTTCTATAAATTGCTATGAATGTTTGCTATTCCTATGCAGACGAATTGCATTTTTTTTCGCAATAAGTAGTTTTGGGATTGCGTTTCCCGTTATTTTCGACAAAAATTTTCATTTTTTCTTAACTTTTACTTGACAACATAGACAACTATATATTATACTATGTGAATAAGTTCTGGCTACATACTAAAATTATTTAGACTATACAACATCGTCTAATATAGTAAACAGGGGGCTTAGACAATGAGTAATGACCAATTTCAAACCCTTATACAAAAGTTTGATTCTCTTGAAGAAAAAGTTAATAAAAATCACGCTGAGACTATGAAAAGATTTTCCAATCAAGAAACGACTTTATCTAATTTAATCACAGCTTTATCCAATACACAAGCAATTATTTCTAATAATCAAGCAATTATTTCTAGTATGCAAAACACTTTATTTAATATTCAAAAAGCGTAACACCTTGTTCAGGATACAAAAACAACCGCTGAAATACCTTATTGGAGCAGACGGGATTCGAACCCGTATCTTATGCCTGCCAAGGACACTTGTTTTTCCGATTAAACTACTACCCATATTTAGGTGTTTTCAGCGGTTGTTTAATTTTAACATTAAACCCACCACATTGCAAATAAAACCCTAAATATATAGAGAAAACAGTAGTCATCCTATCAGTTATCCCACCTTTGTCTTGACATTCCCCTTCTAAAATTGTAGAATTTATATCAGACCAAACTAAGTTATCCGTTGAACTGCGGGTATCCCCATATCTAATGTAAATTGGATAGCTTGGTTTGGTCACCAGGGATGCCCACTTCTTATGTGTGAGAAGTTGGGATTTACTGGATGACCAAACCTACAATATAAGGGGTATATCATGGTAAATGTTTTGTTTTTACCAGCCATTATTGCCTTGTAATCTTTAGGAATAAGTGGCTGAAAATGTTATGTGCTGCGGTGTGGATTTTCTGCATAGTAGTTTCACCCGATTATGCTATTTACCGCCTAATTGCCACAGCAGTTTTCTTTCCAATTACTTATCTTATTGTTCGTTATGTTCGCAAACTAAAGGCAGATGATTAGAATATAAGACGAGCGAGTGTGCAGACATTAGCAGAAAGTCTGCACATCATTTGTAGTGTCCTGATTAGGATATCCTATGCGTTTGGAGCAGGACAGCTAAGATTGAAATATCTTAGCACACTTCTTATGATGCCGGTAAAACGGTTCTCGCTCACCTCATGCTTTCATTAACAAACTTACCGAACACATTATCATGATTTCGGTAGTTGTATTTATAGCACGCTTCCGCCACATATAGCGGAGTGTATGCTGTCTGATAATGGTGGTGTGAACCATACCAAGCGCGTTTTAGAAGCGACCAGAAGCCCCTATTGTGTTTGTATGTGTATCACCATCAACAAATTGTTCCTGATGATTGATAACAGCGTGTTTCATCTCTTTACCGATAAGGTTGTATGCCTGAAATTCGTCTGTTATCAACTCAGAGTCCTTAATATTGACGAAACTCCTGAAAAATTCCAGAATTTTTCGTCCAGTTAGTTGTTCGGACATCTGTGCCACTACTTTTCCGCCTCTCTGGACAGCACCAATTATAGCGGTTTTCTCTGTTCCACCCTCCCTTTTTTATTACCTATATTATACTACATTTTCCTGCCGCTTTTCAAGTAAAAATTCAGTCACAGACAGGGTTTATAGCGCTTTTCACTTTTCCTTGATTAACTCCATTTTTAATGTTAAACGTTTAACGATGTTTGGCAGTGCATAACACACCTTACCCGTGTGATACGCACTAATCTTACCAAACAGAGCGGGGTGAAGTCTTATGGCTGCTAAGAAGCCAGTCGTCCGGTATCGCAGTGCCATCACTGGAAGGTATGTGTGACCTTGGGTAGCCAAACGCTATCCAAAAACGACGGTGAAAGAAACCAACAAACCTCGCAAGAGGTGCAAGAACTAATTTTGCAACATAGTTTAGCGGGAGAATTTAAAAACTCTCACTAAACTATTTATCATGGGTGTCGGCTGGTGCCGAGCGCAGGTTTCCTATCTTGTGCTTCGGGTTCGATTCCCGACACCTCCACCTTGTGGGATAAACCAACGGCAGAAATCCCAAAACTACTCATTGCGTTTTTTCATGCTCTTAAGAAAATTGACTTGAGGTGTCTGTTGTGATATAATTCGGTTACTAAAAAACACTGATCAAATAAAAATAATACACAAATGGAAGTTTCGTGGATATGGATGGAATCAAATCAGAAATATACGAAATATTAAAAGGTGCAATCCGTGCTGCAATTAAGTCAGGGGAACTTCCAATACCGGATGTTCCCGAAATCCCTTTTTCACCGACTAAAACCCCCGAACACGGTGATATAGCGACTCCAGTTGCATTGGGATTGGCAAAAAGTGCAAAGATGGCACCACGGGCGATAGCCGAAATAATTGTTAAACATGTTAATCAGAATAAACACCCGCGCATCCGCGATCTTGAAATTGCCGGACCGGGGTTTATTAATGTCTACCTCTCTAATGCGTGGTTGGACGATACACTCCGGACGATTGTGGCGGCGAAGGATGCTTACGGAAACAGCGAAATAGGTATTGGTAAGCGGATTCAAATTGAGTTTGTCAGTGCAAATCCGACAGGTCCGCTTAACATTGTGAGTGGGCGCGCTGCAGCCGTTGGTGATACGCTTGTCAACCTGTTAAACGCAGTGGGTTATGAGGCTATCCGTGAGTATTACGTCAACGATGCGGGTGGGCAGGTTGAACGACTTGGGGAATCAATTGATGTGCGCTATCGGCAAGCATTAGGTGAAAATGACTTAGAAATTCCTGAAGGTGGATATCAAGGAAAATATTTGAGAGAGTTCGCAGAAATGATCGTTGCGGAGGAAGGTGATGACTATCTTAAACTGAGTCAAGAAAAGCGGGTTACACTTTTCCGAGATAAAGGAGTTGAACACCTACTTGGACAACAAAAAGCCTCTTTGGAACGTTTTGGTGTTAACTTTGATGTATGGACAAGCGAAAAAGCCATCCGAGAATGTGGTAAGCCAGATGAAATTATTGAGTTATTTCGTGAAAAAAATTATCTTTACGATGCTGACGGTGCGACATGGTTTCGGATGACAGATTTTGGGGATGATAAGGATTGTGTCGTAATCCGCACCAATGGTGAATATACCTATTTTGTTCCAGATGCAGCATACCATCGTGATAAATTTGATCGTGGCTTTAACAAAGTGATTGACCTTCTCGGACCTGACCATCAAGGTCATGTGACAAGGCTAAAAAATTTTGTAAAAGCACTCGGTTTATCAGATGATTGGTTGGAAGTTGATATTATTCAACAGGTAAACCTGATTGATTCAGATGGCACTCGGCGGGATATGTCAAAGCGCCAGGGACAGTTCTTTACACTTGATCTACTCATTGACGAACTTGCGGATGCTGTAGGTGAAGGGTTTGCTGTGGATGTAGCACGCTACTTTTTCTTGATGCGTGCTAATAATACACACTTGGATTTCAACCTTGAATTAGCGGTTACGCAAGCGAATGAGAACCCTGTTTTTTACATACAATATGCACATGCGCGGTGCTGTAGTATTTTTCAACAAGGACAAGAGCAGCAGATTGCGGTAAAACCGATTGATGAAGTTTCTTTGGAGATGCTCACAGAAGCGCATGAACACGAACTTATCCGAAAGTTGGCGGAATTTCCAGTGATTGTTCTGTCCAGTGCAGAGGAACGTGAGGCACACCGTATCCCTCATTATCTACACGAATTAGCAGGCATATTCCATCCGTATTACAATCAGCATCGGGTGCTTGATGCCTCAAATATGGAACGGACTTTTGCGAGACTCATCCTGATTCAGAGTGTGCAAACAGTGTTGGCAAATGGGTTGAGATTGTTAGGTATTTCAGCACCGGAATCAATGTAAGACTTTAACGGAGATTTTCATAAATGGAAGCAAATTATAAAGAAATTGACAAGGCACATGTTTGGCATCCACTGTTCCAACACCAACGTCTTGACGAAACGGATTTGTTGGTTTTTAAATCGGCACAGGGCACAACCTTGGTAGATGCAGAAGGAAATGAGTATTTAGATGCGTATTCGGCATTGTGGAATGTCAATGTCGGTTATGGAAGACAAGAAATTGCAGATGCGGTTTATGCACAAATACAAGAATTGTGTTATTATCCACATTCACAGATTAATGTACCAGCGACTGAATTAGCAGCGCATTTGGCAGAATGTCTTCCCGGTGATTTGAACCACGTCTTTTTTTGCAACAGTGGGTCCGAAGCAAATGAAACAGCAATTAAAATTGCGCGGCAGTACGGTAGACAAACCTATCCGGGAGAGAATCGCTATAAGATAATTACCCGATATCGCGGCTATCACGGATTTACTTATGGCGCTATGTCAGCCACAGGGCAGGCACGAAGAAGGAAAGCGTTTGAACCACTGGTGCCGGGATTCCATCATGCGCATCCACCCTATTGCTATAGATGTCCACTCGGTTTAGAGTATCCATCATGCAATGTGGCATGTGTAGATGAAATTGAACGGATAATTCAGTCGGAGGGACCCGAAACCGTGATTGCGGTAATTGCAGAGCCAATCATCGGTGGGGGTGGCGTGATTGTACCACCCGACGAGTATTTTCCCAAATTACGAAAAATCTGTGATGATTACGGGTTGTTACTTATTCTTGATGAAGTTATTACCGGTTTCGGACGGACAGGGAAGATGTTTGCATGTGAGCATTGGGACGTACAGCCTGACCTGATTACACTCGCGAAGGGATTAACGAGCGGATATATTCCACTCGGCGCGTGTGTTGCATCAACTTCTGTATTCAAGACATTCCTTGGGGATTCTGATGAAAATCGGGAATTTTCTCAAGTTTGTACTTATGGCGGACATCCTGTTGCTTGTGCAGCAGGCGTGGCAAATCTGAATATTTTGCAATCAGAACGCCTCTGGGAAAACGCTGAAAAGGTCGGTGATTATCTGCTTGAAAAACTAAAGACGTTGGAATCACTACCTATTGTTGGTGATGTGCGGGGCAAAGGTTTGATGCTTGCTGTAGAGTTCATTAAAGCCGATGGCACACACCTTGAAACCGCAAAAACGAACCACATTGTGGGACAATTGAGAGAAAAAGGGGTTATTGTCGGAAAAATCGGGCACGCGGTCGACGAACCAGAGAACATCATTTACATCGCGCCACCTCTTATCCTCACAGAATTGGAAGCAGATAAAATTTTCAATACTTTACGTCAGGTACTTGTCCAATAGAAGTTTTAACTGATGTCGTTTAGCAATCGGAATCTTGTCCGGTTGTGTAGCAATTGCATATTGGAGGGCATTAGCACAACCACAATCTCGTTGTACGCCAGGAATTTTTGACACTAAATTTCGGACAGTCTTCTTAGAAATCTCTACATTTGAACGAAGGTTATCCAGAATCATCTCAGTGGTAACGTGGTCATGTTCCGGATGCCAGCAGTCGTAGTCGGTAGAACATGCCAAGACAGCGTAACAGATTTCTGCTTCGCGTGCAAGTTTTGCTTCAGGTGCTGCGGTCATGCCGATAATGTCAAAACCGAGATGTCGGTACACATTAGATTCAGCTTGTGTTGAAAACGCGGGTCCTTCCATACAGATATAGGTGCCACCATTGTGAACAGTCGCACCGGCTTCAGTTGCTGCTGTGTATAATAACGGATTTAGGTGTGAGCAAAATGGGTGCGCAAGGCTAATGTGTGCGGCAATACCATCACCAAAAAAAGTTGATTCTCGGTTTTTTGTGTGATCGTAAAGTTGATCTGGCACAACAAAGTGGCGCGGTTCAATTTCTTGCTTCAGACTACCTACCGCGCTAACGGAGATTAGCCATTCTACACCCAACGATTTTAAGGCATAAATGTTGGCACGGACATTAATATCAGAAGGAAGAAGCGGATGTCCTACACCATGACGCGGTAGAAAAACTACTGAGTGTCCATCAAGATTACCGAAAATCAGGGTATCACTTGGTTTTCCAAAAGGGGTGTCAATTTCAATTGTTTCAATGTCGGTTAAGCCTTCTATCTGATAGAAGCCGCTACCGCCTATTATACCGATTTTGACATGCATATATTTATTCTCCAAAGGAAAGCAACGAAATTCTCTCTTAATTTACTATGACATTGTTACAATGTGGAAACTGGAAACTTGAAGGAAAATCAAGTTCGGCTGTTGCAACTTACATCAGGATAAAGGAACTTGATCTGATTTTTGATCTCGGTAGGTGCCCGATGCATTTTATTGGGACTAACCATGTTTTTATTTCCCATTTCCACCTCGATCACTATTTTGGGTTACCGATCTATATAAGTCAACGTTGGCTTGCCGGAATGCCGCCTGGAGATATCTATGTTCCGTTGAGCGGGTTCAAACAATTGAAGAATATCCTCGATAGGATTTCTGTGTTAGACACAGGTCGGGGTTGGAATTATCAGATTACACCAGTGGAAGCAGGTAATTCTATTCCGTTTCGGCGAAATTTAATCGCTCACATTTTGCCAGGGAACCATACTGTTCCTGCTGTCTCCTATCTGATTTGTGAAGTTCGCAAAAAACTGAAGCCCGAATACCACGATTTGTCAGGAAGAGAAATCGTAGCACTCAAGCTTTCAGGCGTTGAAATAACCAACGAAGTACAGCTGCCGTTGGTAGCGTATTTGGGTGATACACGAGGTATTTCGCTTGACGCGCATCCATTACTCAAGCAGTGCAAACTTCTGATTTGTGAATGCACCTTTATTACACCTGATCATCGTGAGCGAGCTAAGAAAACGAAACATCTGCATTTAGATATGTTGCCGGCTCTGTTAGAACATTTTGAGAGTGAATATATTGTTCTAAATCACTTTTCACGCCGTTACACACCAGAGTTAATCCAGCAAGAAGTTCTCAAAAGATTACCCGCCTCAGAACATTCTCGTGTTCACTTATTTCTATAACAATAACGTGAGTTCGGTATAAGAGAATATGAAGTAAAAGTGTCGCGATTCGGAGATCGCTCCCGCTGAATGCCAAAAATCGCATTTGGCGTTGCTTCACAGAAATGAGGTGTATGGTAGGAGGGAACTCCGATTCCCGACCATCAAAGCGTTCAGTCGCGATTCGGAGATCGCTCCTACTATAACAGATATAACAACTTCTTTTATGATACCTTTGAAATAGCTGCTTTTACTGCTGCCATCCACCCATCAGAAGTTTAGACCACAAAATCCTTAGTTTCCTCCGCCAGGTTGTGAGTTCGGATCTTGATCAGAGGTGCCGTTTTCCAGTTCCTGATAGAACATGAAGCCGTCTTGGTCTTGATCAAGTTCATACTGGCGTAGGATCTGTTCAGCCTCTCGAAGATAAGGGCGGTCACCTTTGGCGAGACTCATGTATGTTTTGAACCCTTTATAAGCGGCACCAAATTCGCGAATAGAACGATAACAGACCGCTTGTTGATATACAGATTCATTCCGCCATGTGGATTCTGGTGCATTTTCAAGCAGATCATCGAAAGCTTGAATTGCGCGTTCGTACTGAGCATTTTGCTGATAGAGTGAACCGACTTGGAAAAAAGCATTGGCAACCGCATATTTTTTATGTGAAAGATCCCGAATTAACACCTTATATGTTTCAATAGCGTTCGGATAGTTACGGAGTTTTTCCCAGTTATTTGCAATTTGCTCGAAACTCTGAACAACGAGGTCGGTTTTTCCCATCAACCATTTTTCCGATGGAAGCACATACCTTCCAAGTTTTTCATATTCAACCGCTGTTTGCCTCTTGTTTCGCTGGATTTCATCCTGGAGTTGTTTGATTTCAGTCAAAATGTCTTTAGTCTGATTCAACTCTACTTTAACCTGTTTAGCTTCGTAAGTATCAGGAAATTTTTCAGCGACTGCTACAAAAGCACCCCAACCACCGGAATTAGTATAATCATACATTTTGTAAAAATAGATGTTTCCAACCTGAAATTGGGCTTGCGCTGCTTTGTCATGTTTGGGAAATTCCTCAGACAATCTTTCAAAAGTTGCAATGGCTTCAGGGAAATTCTCCAATGTTTCATACGCCTGGGCAACCTTGTAGAGCGACTTTGCTGCTATATCATAGGTTTCATCAGTCGGTTCAGTGTCATAGATGGCTTTATAGTTTTGATAAGTTGCTAATTCATCTCTAATTAGTTGGCGATTCTTACGAATGCTTGCGATACCACTCTTTGCTTCACTTGCGTAGTATCCCGTTGGGTCAAGTTCAACAATTGCTTGATAATGCTCATTTGCTTTATCCCATTCATAATGCTTCTTGTAGATTTTTGCGATTTGATAGTGGGCACGCTGAGCATATTTTCCTTTAGCATTTTTTGCAATGACTTCAAGGTAAAGGGACATCGCTCTATCATAAGCTTTTTGCTGCCTTGCCCGTGCCTTTTGTTTCTCTTCTGGGTCACCTGAACGAGTAGAAACAGCTTCTGCCTCTTCAAATGCGTTATCAGCATTTTGGATTTTCGCACTCAATGGTACGATGTCAACCCCTCCTATGCACCCAATATGTGTTATCACAAACAGGCCAAGTATGATAATAAAAAGGTAGTTTCGAACTATTCTTAGAGCGAAACTTGGTGTGAAACGGGTCATCGTTGCTAATCCTCCTTAGGAATAAAATAATGAAAACCTGCCAGTAGATTGATGAGATTTACTGGTTTTAATTTATATTTTTAGTATAACAGAAATACAAAAATTGTCAAGAAAAAAGTTCTATGTTAATTATTTTGGAAAAAATGAGATAATTTGTTGTTTACTGTTGAACAAAACCTGTTGACAAATGAAGTCAAAATTAGTAAAATAGTCTAATGGAAAACTAAAATAATGTTAAATTTCCTTTTGTGAATCTTGATTATAGTAGGGAGGCGAATATGGCAAACGCAGATTATAAAATTGGCGTTGTAGGTGTAGGCAGGATGGGAGCGAACATCGCTCGACACCTCAATGACGAAGGGTTCAAAATTGCTGCTGTTTACGATACTGCAGGTGAACGTGCCCAGGAATTAGCATCGGAACTTGGCACAACGGCTGCAGACAAATTGGCACAGGTCACTGAACTCGCGGATTACATTATTACGGTAGTTACAGATGACGATGCAATGCGCCAGATCTATTCTGATGATGCGGATGATAGTTTGCTCAAGGGGGCATCAGGCAAAGTGTTTATCAATTGTGCCACGATTAGTCCACAAGTTCATGTGGATATTGAGAGTCTCGCGGAAAAACACGGTGCAGAAAGTCTTGAGGGTTGTATGGCAAGTAGCATTACACAAGCGCGAGAAGGCACGCTCTATTTAATGTGTGGTGGTAAAAAGGCTACTTTTAATAAGACACATGCAATTTTGGATTCAATGAGTGTTTCCCTCCGTTATATCGGTGAAGCAGGAAAGGCTGCACAAGTAAAAGCATTGGTCAACATGGTGATGAACATCAACACCGCGGGTCTTGCAGAGGGACTTGGGTTGGGTGCGGCACTGGGTCTGGATCTGGAGGTGTTGCAGGAAGTTTTCGCTCAAACTGGTGCAAACTCTCGCGTTTTAGAAACAGACGGAGAGGATATGCAGATACGCGATCATGAATGTTATTTTTCAGCTGCGCATGCCTCTAAGGATTCAGGTATCGCGCTTGACCTTGCAGATGCTGCAGGAATTGCGCTTCCATTGGCGAAAGCGACGAAAGAACAATATGATCGTATGATTGAACTGGGATTGGGTGAGTTGGATAAGTCTGGTGTCGCAGAATTAACGTTCCCTGGACGCGGAAAAAACTCGTAATTGCGGAAGCGTAAGGGGTTCTAACGATATTTACACGATGAATTGTTAGAAACTGACCGATGCCGAAAACCATAAAAGAAGTGATGCTAAGAGGCGTAATTCTCGCGGGGGGCTTGGGCACCCGCTTATATCCGCTTACTAAGGTTACCAGTAAACATCTCTTGCCTGTTGGCAATGAACCGATGATTTTTCACAGTGTCAGGCAACTAACAGAAGCAGGAATCACCGAAATTCTTATTGTTACGAATCCGTCTTACGTTGGAGATTTTGTGAACGTGTTGGGGAGTGGAAAAGAGTTCGGTTGTGAATTCACCTATCGAGTACAGGAAGAGGCAAAAGGTATCGCGGATGCACTTGCTTTAGCAGAAGGTTTTGCTGCTGGTGGTAGAATAGTTGTTTTACTTGGCGACAACATTTTTGAGTCCTCCATTCAACAAGCCGTTTCTGATTTTCAAGCACAACAAGCGGGTGCTCGCGTTTTGCTCAAAAAGGTTGATGATCCTGAACGATACGGGGTAGCAACCTTGAATGGGGACCGAGTCGTGAGAATTGACGAGAAGCCGAGGCAACCCAAAAGTGATTATGCGGTAGTAGGTGTCTATTTTTACGACTCATTAGTATTTGATGTTATTCGTACAATTGAACCCTCATCACGTGGGGAATACGAGATTACTTCGGTTAATAATGTCTATATTGAACGAGGGCAACTTGAACACAGTTTTTTACAAGGTGAATGGATTGATGCGGGGACTTTTGATTCCCTAACTAATGCACATCAAATTATTTTGAATCGGAAGGAGTAGCATTGAACGCTACACAAAAACCATATCTATCAATTGTTGTTCCGGTGTACAACGAGGAGGAGAATGTCCGGCCACTATATGAAAAAATTCGGGCGGTATGTGAGTCAATTGGCAGAACTTATGAAGTGCTTTTTGTTGACGACGGGAGTCAAGATAACACCTTTGAAGTCCTATCAGAATTGCGTAGTCAGGAACTCCATTTAGTCGTGATCCGATTTCAGGAGAACGCCGGTCAGACAGCTGCGATGGCAGCTGGTTTTGAATTCGCCCAAGGCGAGCGTATTATCAGCATGGATGGTGACCTACAAAATGACCCTGCCGATATTCCGCAATTGCTTGAGAAACTTGAAGAAGATTATGATTTGGTGTGTGGTTGGCGGAGAGAACGGCAGGACAAATTCTGGACAAGACGTGTCCCTTCTGTGGCTGCCAATTGGATAATTAGTAAGGTGACGGGTGTTGCTATCCATGACAATGGTTGTTCACTTAAAGCATATCGAGCTGAGGTTATCAAACAGGTCCCGCTTTATGGAGAAATGCATCGGTTCATTCCAGCCATCTCCACGGTTGTAGGGGCGCGCATCGCAGAAATGGTCGTTAAACATCACCCTCGTCGTTTTGGTACAAGCAAATACGGTCTCAGTAGAATCTGGCGCGTCATACTGGATATTTTAGCATTTAAGTTAATTCTTTCAATTTTCGCGCGACAGTCCAATGTGAATGGTAATCCTCTTACGCAACAATCCTATGACAACCAAATTAACCCCAAATTCCATGTTTATCGGATCGCTGCATTTCTAAGTCTTCCTTTTTTCATTATCGGATTTCTTCTGATAAATGTTGCAATAATTGCTGCCCTTAGTTGCATAGGAATGGGGATATCGCTGATGGGCATCAGTTTAATAACAAGCTGGTCAATTTCCAAGGCACAGCGGGAAGCTGCTGATTTAAGCCCACTCGCGCCTTTTTTTATTTTTCGTTGTGCAAGACGTCCCATTCGATATTTTGGTCCCTTTGGTGCTCTGTTATTCGCATTAGGTGGTATTTTAGCAATAGGATTTCCCAATGTGAGTCCTATTTTGATAAATACCGGAATTTTGATTTTCTGCTGTGGGCTATTTGGAGAAGCAATAGTTTTTGCAAATGCAAAACGAGTTAAAGATTATACAGTTGAAATAGTTTTGAATGCAAGGGAAGAGGTCAAACGTTTTGAAAACGTTCTTTGAGAAGTGGCGTGCCGAATTTCCGGTTACCAAATCCTATGTTTATATGAACCATGCAGGTGTTGCACCGTTATCGCGTCGGGTGAGGGATGCGATGATAGGCTTTGTGGAAGATGCTACTGTGAACGGTGCTGTAAATGTAGATTCCTGGACGGAAATGGTTGAAATGTGCCGATCAGTTGCAGCACAACTAATCAACGCCGATGCCACAGAGATGGCGTTTATGAAGAACACGACGCAAGGAATACTGATCGCTGCAAACGGAATTGATTGGCGTGAAGGGGATAACGTTGTCACTACAGCGGTTGAATTTCCCGCGAATGTCTATCCGTGGTGGAGTTTGAAGGAGCGCTACGGCGTTGAGACACGCATGGTACCTGAGCGTGAGGGTCGCATTCATCTTGAAGATATTATTGAGGTAATTGATGGAGGGACACGCGTCGTAACAATTAGTCACGTGGAATTCGCCTCTGGCTTCCGGAACGACATCAAAGCAATTGGGGAGATATGCCGAGAGCGCGATGTATGGTTTGTCGTGGATGCAATTCAAAGCCTCGGTGCGATTGATGTGGACATCAAGTCAAGCCATGTTGATATTCTTGCAGCAGATGGTCACAAATGGTTACTGGCACCAGAGGGCGCAGCTATTTTCTATTGTGCTGATGACAAACTGGAACGGCTTATCAATACCAATATTGGATGGGCAAGCGTTGTGAATCCTCGCGAATTTCTCGATTACGACCTTACACAGAAACCGGATGCGACACGTTTTGAAGAGGGATCCTACAATAGCACCGGTTTATATGGACTTAAGGCAGCGATTGATCTATTAATTGAAATAGGTATTTCTAATATTGAGACACGCATTTTGGAACTCACATCAGGCTTAATTAAGGGATTGGACTCCAAGGGGTATCGTGTCATCACACCTAAGTCGGATTCTGAACGTGCGGGGATTGTGATTTTTGAAAGCGATTACTATACACCTGCTGAACTTTTTGCGCTACTCAATGAAAGGAATATAATTACCGCTGAACGCGGTAGCGGAGTCCGAGTCTCACCACATTTTTACAACACAGAATTAGAAATTGCAGATTTGCTTGAAGTTTTACCTACACATTAAGGGCAATTTCTAAGGTATGACTTTCAATTGGAAATGAAAAATTAATGATATATACAGATGAAAAAACTCAAATTCTATCAATGAAAGGTTGGCATTGGCTGATTTTAGCATTTTTGGTATTTTTTGCTGGTTGTACGTTCCCAGGGGGTAAACAGAAGACAAACCGCATCCGATTTACTATTCAAAATACGCTTGCAATTGATAGGGAAAACGTTCCAATTGTGATGACTTTGGGCCAGCTGCGAAAGGTCAGTCCAGACTTCTCACTGAATGCTTATTCTGTGGTTACTGGGCAAGCACCGCGGGAGGCAATGATTCCCGCGCAAGCGGATGACTTAAACTATGATGGAGAACGTGACCAGTTGGTTTTTCTCTTGGACCTTGAGTCTGAGGAGACAAAAGAGATATCAGTGCTCTATGACCCTAATGTAAAGGCAACGTTTACACTTGATGTAAAAAAACAGACACGCGCAGGTATTTTTCCTGAACTGGATGCTGTGGCGGCGGTAGAATCCGATTTAATCGCATATTTGCTGAAGCCGAGCGGTGCAGTGGTCGCCTACGGTAAAAAGCGAGAAGAACTTTTCAGTGTTGATGGAATGTTTCAAAGTATATTAGTTAACGATGTTCCGTTGTCACCTGAATTTAGGCTCCATTTTGAAAGTTATAATATATCATTGTCCCAAAATCCACAGGCGTTAAAAGTAGAAGTTGAAAAACCTGAACATCGCTGGGTGATCCATGACTTGGAGAATCAGGAGGATTACTTTATCCGAAAAACTGATGAGCAACTCAATCTTTCCAAATCAATTGGATTGTCCCTAAATGCGCTTCTTGAGCCAGAAAATACGACTATGGTTTTGTTAACGTCTCATCATGAATTGATTGGATGTGGTGGATTCGCACTATGGCATAAAGGAAAAAGAGAATTAACCCCACTGCCGAGTGAAGGGGACTACGTGCGAATTCTTGCCGATGGAGGTATGCGTTCCGTAGTTCAACGGATTCTCCCAAGTTGGTACATTAACGGTGAAACATACCAGCTTAAGTCAACAACTTTCATTTATGGCAGCAATCCTTGGATTGAACACCAAATCCAATTAGATAGAGCGTTGCCTGCGGATTATGCTATCGTCGCGGGTATTCCGAAACTTGGGAAAACATCTGGTGTTGACGAAGACCAAGGTTTGTTATGGAGTTGGGGAACAGACCCTGATGGAACATACCCTCTCGGTGTAGCATTGATATATTCTACAACACAGACAAGTAGTTTGATTGACACAGACGAATCTCGTTTGTCTATTTTCCTAAATCCTGATAGTGAAGGACGTATCGGTTATCGGGCATTTGCTATTTGGGAAGGTGGTATTAATGGGATAGAAACCGAATCGGAATTTTTGCAACACCTCCAAATTATGACGACAACGATGAAAAATCTACCAAAAATCAAATTTTTACCGTTAGAGGAAGGCAAAAAGTAGAATTTCTTTTTTTAGATGGAGGATTCATGCTCATCAAGGAAGAGTGTTTACAGCTTATTGCATCTCAGCGAACAGATGAAATCGTTGTTGCCACAATGGGGATGAGCGTGCCGTGGGCTAAAATCTCAACGCATCCACTGGACTACGCTTCTGTTGGGAGCGCTATGGGACATGCTGCAGATTTCGCACTCGGCATTGCGCTTGCCAAACCTGACAAAAAGGTTGTTGTGCTTAACGGCGATGGGAGCATGCTGATGTGTTTGGGGACACTCGCAACGATTACTGGTTTAGCAAAACCACCTGCGAACTATCTCCTTTTTGTTTGTGATAACGGGACGTATGAAGTGACAGGTAACCAACCTGTTCCGCGTAACACTGGGTTCAGTTGGACGACGATAGCCAAAGGGACAGGTTTTGAGCAGGTTTATGAATTTGATGACAAAAATACTCTCGAAACTGATCTTCCAAAAATTTGGAATGAACCCGGCCCTATTTTTGTGAGTCTAAAAATGGCGGAAGCCCATGAACCACCGCCCGATCGGTGGGGTGGTTTTCCATACCCGTATTTGCAGGAGTCGCTTGCGACATCTACACATAAACTACGGAAGGCACTTGAGGATCAGTAGGACAACATTTCAGGAAATCGAATGATGACACAAAAATTAGAAACACGGCGAATGGGGCGGACTGAGATGCTGCCGAATGCTTTAGCCCTCGGGGCGGCATGGTTATGTCATAAACCAGATACCGAAGTTATTGGTGCAATCCGCCGTGCTATTGAACTTGGTATCAACTATATTGACACCTATCCCGGTCATGCTGAACATCTTTGGGGAGAAGCACTTTCTGACGGTTTGCGAGAAAAGGTCTATCTACAAGCCAAAGTTGGCACACACCCTGAGCGCAGGAAAGATTTCTCAGCGGATGGCACAAGATGGAGTGTCAACAATAGCCTCACGGACCTTCGCACGGACTATCTGGATGCTGTGTTAATCCATGATCCAGAGAACATGGAGAGTGTGTTAGATAAAGGACGCGCGTTGGATACGCTTTTGGAGATGAAAGCGGAAGGTTTAATCCGACACATTGGGGCAGGCGTGCGTTCCCACGAATTTCACAAGCAACTGATCGAAACAGGACATATTGATATTATACTCACCTTTCTGGACTATACATTGTTATCACAATCTGTAGCGCAAACGACTTTACCATTAGCACGCGAACACGATGTCGGTATTATCCTCGCCAGCCCTTTGGGAATGGGAAGTTTGACAGGGGCGGAACCAAATGTAGAAGATGAACGGAGACGGAACCCGAATGCTGAACCTAAAGCTTATGCGATGTGGAAGTGGTGTCAGGAACGGAACGTTAATATTCGCCACTTAGCAATGCAGTTTTGTCTTGCTGCGCCGATAGATGGAGTTGTGATGTTCGGTCCAGCGGACAAAGCGCAGGTGGAAGATGGATATGAAGCGGCAACGGTTGACATATCGGATGAGATTTGGGAAACGTTTGAGGCAGAATTTGGAATCAGACGTGGGATGTAAAGTACGTGTGAAGCCACAGGCTCTATGCCTTCACACCACCAGCCAAATCTGACGCAAACTGTTTCACTGCAGTGAGCAATTTTGTCTCGTCATTCATATTCTTTTCAATAACATTGATAATAGCACTTCCCACAATCACTCCATCAGCAACTTCAGCAACCTGTTTTGCTTGTTCGGGAGTTGATACGCCGAAGCCAACGCTGACCGGTTTGTCAGTGTGTTTTCGGAGTTCTGCTATCATCGGTGCCACCTCATCTGACAACGTCGCCCGCGCGCCTGTTACACCAGTTAACGAAACGCAATAGACAAATCCGGTGCTGACCGATGCAATGCTTTGCATCCGTTCTGCCGGACTGGTCGGTGCGACGAGAAAGATAGTTGCGAGGTTATGCTGTGGCGCAACTTCAAGAAGTGGTTGCGCCTCCTCTGGCGGTAGGTCTGGGACAATAATTCCATCAACGCCTGCATCTTGTGCTGCTTTACAAAATGTTGATTCCCCCATACTAAAGATAGGATTATAGTAACTCATCAACGCGATGGGGATTTCTGTCTGTTGACGGAGCGTTTTTACCATCTCAAGAATCTGTTGGAGAGAGATGCAGTGCTTGAGTGCGCGTTCACTTGCACGTTGGACAGTCGGTCCGTCTGCTATCGGGTCGGAGAAGGGGACCCCGAGTTCAACGAGGTCGGCACCTGCTTGTTCAAGTGTAAGGAGGAGTTGAGCGGTTAACTCTGGTGTTGGGTCTCCTGCACAGAGGTAAGGCATAAATGCGCGTGTGTTTTGTTGTCTGAGTTGCTGAAATTTCTTGTCAATTCGATTCATAGATATGATTGCGTTTAAGCTTTCTGATATTGAGTTTTTCTCAATTATAATCTATGTAGATTGAATTGTCAAGAAGAGTTTTGGGAGTTACAACTTAGTTTGTCTCTACAAACGCCTCGTGTGCCTTGCGAGGTAGTTCAACGAAAATGAAATAAGATTCGGGATACAAATAGTCTTCCTGAGATTCGTCAACGACTCGTAGGTATCCCTCTTTAGCTGATTCTTCATCAGGCAAAATTCGATAGAATTTTCGCGTCTCAAGGTCTTCACAACCATTGTTTTCAATGCAAAGTACAAATTGTACTTCTAATTGTTTCTTTTTCATAGTTTTTAGTCCAAGAATCGTTTGATTTTCATCTTTTTTCTACCAATTCCATGGGTTTCATACCAGTGAACTTCTGCTCTACGGATGTTACCTTTAGTCAGGCGAATATAAGCAATTCCCTTAAGTTTCCGCCATCTTCCAGTACCATATTGTTTACGTAACCTCTGAATTTCACGGATTCGCCTACCTACAGCAATTGTTTCAATATTTTCAATTGTGCCAATGATTTCAAAGCGCATTGGTGATTAGAAAACGTCTTTTTATGAGGTCGGCACTTGTTTGAAGTATAAGGAAGAGTTTTGAAATTTCTTGTCAATTCGATTCATAGATAGGATTGTGTTTCGACTTTCTGTTAATTGGTTTTCTGAATTATACTTTGTATAATTTGAATTGTCAAGCGGAGTTTTAGGAGTAATATGCAACTCCCTTGAAATTAACAACTTTATCTGATATAATCATAACATCAACTTCCCAACGATAGATAAAAGCAATCATCCAATAGAAAACTCAGGAGACAATATCATGAATCGCTTTGAAAGAAAACAACGTTCACTGAATGCCTGCCTGATTGCCGGGATTATTCATCTCTGCTTTGCAATTGTCTTAACCTTTTTCTATTACACACGAATTGCTTATGACTCTGAAGATGTTGTCGGCGTGGAATTTATAGATATGAAAGACCCGACAAAACAGAGACGTCAGCTTAAACGACCTCCCCCCAAACAGCTGCATAACCCAAAACAGACGAAATCATTGGCTTCAGGACAGCCGAGACATGCAGCCTTAACTGCTTCATCCAATTTATTCGATGAAACCGTTCGTCCTTCTGAGAAGGTCCTCATGCATAGTGCTACAGAAGAGGTGTCGAAAACTGCAACAGAGTTGCCTGAGTTGACAACACAAACAGAACAGTTAAATAGTCGAACATCAGCACTTGCAAAAACTGTCACAAGTCCCTTTGAAATAACCTCTGGTGCCGGGAAAGAAAGTCTACGGCAACGAGTCAAAGGCGATGGTGAAAGCGGGTTTAACAGACTTGAATCAACGGGAACTGCCGAAATTGGAACTATCGGTGAAGGAATTGGACAGGGAGGAGAAGGTGAAAGCGGAAAAGGAAAGGGAAAAGGCAACAAGGACACTTCTAACCCATTTGCCGAAGCACTCAAGCAGATTGCAGACCATATTATCGCTACTCGGACACTTGATAAAGTCAACGTTGTCTTTGTGCTTGATACAAGTAAAAGCATGGGTGATAACATTCAACAGGTAGCCGAGAACCTATTTAGTATGACAGATGCATTTGATCTCGTTAACATAGAATATCATTTGGGCATGTCGGAATTCAGTGTTCGGGAAGGTGGACAAGAGCTTGAAACCCGCGCGCTTGCGCCTGATGTAGGTTACCTCCGTCGCCGTATGCAAAAAGTAAAACTGAGTGGAGATGAAAATGCACTTGACGCGCTTATAGACACATTGAACTATATGGATTTTCACGCGGATGCAGACAAACACTTCATTCTTGTTACAGATGAACAAGCAACAACAAGTATGAGAGGAAAGGGTGTTTCCGAAACGGTGCGAGCAAAAGTGATTGATCAGTCTCAAATAGAGGATATTCATGTTAACGTCCTCGGATTCGATGAACCTTTTCAACATGAATTATCTACGACTACAGGCGGCGTATGGAAAGGAATTCCCGGAAGTGTCTATAATCCGACTGCTCTCCCCGCTAATCGTGCTGCAAACCAAAAGTTTCTCAAAGTATTCCGAGATATCGCAACTGATATTCGGCGCAGCGGTGCCAAATTGTTTCTCAGTCTTGATTTACAGTTTGATGTACTTTTTGAAGAAGAGGATATACCTATAAATAAAATACAGCAGGAATTCGATAAGAAGGAACTTGGGTTGAAAACGGATGCCTTCAGAGCCGGATATACGACGGTTTTAGAAAAACAGAATAATGATATGCTGATAATAACAGACTACGACAATGGGCGAATTTATGCCATGCGCAAAGTAGAAAATAAATTACAAGTTTATGCCGGTGAATATCCAGAACACTGGAGTCTGAATGCGAATCTTATAGCTCGGACAAAGCAATCCGCAAATAAATGGACCTTTACTAACGAGAAGAACTACCAAATTTACACGATCCGTAGAGATCAAGATAGTCTAAAAGTCTATATTGGGGCACAGCCAGGTGGTGCTTCAAGTCGCAGTGAACAACCGATCGTTGATGTTTTAGTGATGTTAGACTATAGCAGAAGTATGGGAGGAAAGTCGCAAGCAATCATGCTTGGATTAAGCAATCTCATAGGCAGATTATCGATTTTTCCGCTAAAATATCGAATTGGACTTATCCGTTTTGCTAAAGCAAAAGATGCTATTAAGGTTGTTGATGGTGCTGTCGTATCTCAGATGCCGCTCAACGAAGTTTTGATAGAAAGTCTTATGGCTGATCCGTTTGGTGGAGATGAACATCTTATTGATGCGATTGTTGAAGGGATACCTGAGGTAAAATTTAGCCCTTACGCAAGGCGATTCCTACTTATTTTAACTGATGAACCTACAACCGGAAAATATCCTGCGGAGCAAGCACTGGAGTTATGTCAATCATTAGGCATTACCGTCTATGTGGTGGGTCATCCAGACCCCAACGATTTTCAGACAATTCTCACAAAACAAACTGAAGGAATCTTTTTTCCTATGCCGAAACATTTGGATAAAGCATATCCAAATCAATAACTTGACGAAAAGAGGAAATTTTATGACAACATCAACAAGTACGCAACAACATCGGGAAATCGCAGCAGAAGAGGGTCCCGTATCCGTTGCTATTGTGACCGTAAGCGATTCGCGCACACCAGAAACAGACACAAATGCTGCTTTTCTACGCGAACAACTTGAAGCGGAAGGAAACAGCATAACAGCCTATCAAATTATAAAAGACGAACCCGATCAAGTTTCTGATGTATTAGATAAAATGGCTGAGACTGATGCACAGGTAGTCATATTCAACGGTGGGACGGGAATCGCACCGCGCGATACGACTTTTGACGTGCTAAATCGCAAATTAGAGAAGACATTACCGGGATTTGGAGAACTTTTTCGGATGTTTAGTTATGACCAAGTTGGTGCTGCTGCGATGTTATCGCGCGCCACAGCGGGAGTCTATCGCGGAAAGGTAGTTGTCTCTACACCGGGTTCAAATGCTGCTGTGCGATTAGCGTGGGAAAAACTCATCGGACCAGAACTGCAACATTTGGCATGGGAAGTAGGACGTTAATTCACTAAATACGAACATTCTCTTTCTTGTAAGTGCGGTTTGAAACCGTACCTTGTTTGTCTGAATCGCGGATTTACGCTGATTACACCGATTTCGCGGATTATTATTCTGAACCAGGATTCACAGGATTACAAGATTACCAGGATTGTTGGTGGTATAAAAATATTTGGATCGGATAATTGTAAATGCGTGTTTTAGAACTTTTGTATTTCTTGAGAACATACATTCATAGTTGAAATTGCTAATCCTGAAAATCTGGAAATCCTGTGAATCTTGGTTCAGACAAGTGATTGTTGGGTTCGCGTTCCCTTAAACTAACCTATAGGATGTTTCTCACAGCACCTCTCGGGTAAAAGTATACACACCTCTCAACCACGACCCGTAGTAGATACCATTTGCATAACAGAAATAGATTACCTTTAAACCGATGACGCATATCAAACATACAGATAACAACGCAAGCAAGCAATAATCCCACTTACCCATCTGTGAAGTGCGTAAAGATGTTCGTTGCGTCGCTATATCAGGAGAAAATCCACGACTTTCAACTGATTCGCCAAGATTAGTCGCATGCCGAATGTTTCCTGCCAAGATAGGGCGGAAACTATTGATAACACCCCGCACAGTGGCAAATAGATTTAACTGTAGGTAGCGGAATCCTCGTAACCGTTGAGAGCGAATCACAGCAGTTGCTTCATCTACAATCACTGGAATAAAATGCAGTGCTGTTGTTACCATAAATGCAAGTGCTCCCGGCACACGCAATTGTCCCAACGCAAGAAGTAGGTCGCGAGGTTGCGTGCTCCACACAATATAGCAACCGATGACAAGGGTGGTATTAAACCGCAGTGATTGAATAATACCGTGAAACAGTCCTTCGCGGTAGATTCGGATACCGCCGGTCCACTCCCCAATAAGTGGAAACTCCGCAGGAACAAGCGTTATCAAAACTGTGCGTGGAAATGCGTTGTAGAAAATCCCTTGACTATAAATCAGTCCCCACGTTGTGAAAAAGAGGAAAAGAAGTAACAATCGGATTTGCCTTAAGGTCGGCATTGAAATAGCAATCAACACAAGGCTGGCAAGAAAACATATCAGCAGCGCGGTTGGACTATCAAGCAAAATGACAAGACATCCACATATCATCATAATGAGTATTTTTGTGCGGGATTCCAGTATGGTATTACGTATAGTCATTTGCTTTTTCCATCTTGTAGATAACATATACAGTGTCTAAGGTTTTCAAAATGCAAGCGAAGCATTTTTTAGCAATTCCGTGTCCGAAAAAGCTGCATTAGGTGTTCCATCATAAATCAATTCGCCTTCGCTTAATACGAAAACGCGATCTGCATATTTCAAGGTGAGTTCTGCGTTATGCGTTGCGAAAATCAGGGTTTTATTTTCTTGACGGATTTGCTCACAGAGTTCGTCCATCAAGTGTTGAAGATGTTGGGCATCTTGACCTGTTGTAGGTTCGTCAAGCAGGAATATGTCGGGATGTAGCGAAAAGGTTGCAGCAACAGCGACGCGTTGGCGTTGTCCACGTGAAAGCGAATACGGTGCGTCTTCGGCAAAATCTGCTAATTTGAATTGCACCAAAGTATCAACTACTAAGGTTTGGAGAATGTCAGGTTTCAACTTCAGGTTCTTGGGTCCAAATGCTACTTCACTCTTGACGGTTTCTGCTTGTAACAACAAATCTGGATTCTGAAAGACAATCCCAACCTTTCCTGCTAACTGATGAAGTTTTCGACGTTTAGACGTTTTTCCATCAATGGTAACTTGCCCAGATGAAGGTTGAAGCAACCCTCCTATAAGATGGAGCAGCGTTGTTTTGCCAGACCCGTTTGCTCCCATAATAGCGATTATCTCTCCTCGCGACACTTCACAAGAGAAAGTCTGTACTGCATTCTGTTTGCTGCTCCGGTAACAAAAACTAATATCTCTGACGTTAAGGAGAGGATGGTGTGTAGTTGTGTTAGGGGATGCTTTTTGAGGCACAGAGTTTGACGAATTCTCTGGCACTTCCACACCTAAACTTCGAAAGACTGAAGTGTCTTGGAATGCTTCTGTTTTTGGCAGGTCTAAACAGAGCTGCCCTTCGTGCATGAGCCAAACACGGTTGCACAATGGTGCGACCTCTTTAACACGATGTGTTGCCAACACAACTGTAATACCGATTTCAGTATTGAGTTGTTTAACAATGTTAAGGATGTCGTGTGTGGCGCGTGGGGCAAGATGGCTTGTCGGTTCGTCAAGGAGAAAAACTCGCGGTTGCATGGCACATATAGACGCGAGTGCAACACGTTGCTTTTCGCCACCTGAAAGTTCTGCGATACGTCTACCTTCAAATCCGGTCAAACCTACCTGTTCTAATGCTAAAGTAACCCGTTCTTTAATCTTTTCAGGCGGAAAACTCAGGTTTTCGAGTCCAAAAGCGATCTCGTCTTCTACCAATGTGCAAAAAAGTTGATCTTCGGGATTTTGGAAGAGAAGCGCGACCTGTTGACACGTTGATGCGAGCGGTTGAGAGGCAACGTTTTCGTTGTTAACACGGACAGTACCCGTGAGTGTTCCAGCAGAAGCATGCGGAATCAAACCGTTTATGGTTCGTAGTAACGTGGTTTTACCGCAACCTGTTGGGCCGGTTAGGAGGACAAAATCACTTGGGGAAATCTTGGCATTGATGCCGTGAAGTGTAGGTGTTTCACGACTCGGATAGGTATAAGAGAGATTTTCTATCTGAATTGGCATCATAACGATAAATGATTGCCATCAGTTTTGTTGCAATTCCTCAATTTGTACTGGCATAAAACCGAAGAGTTGCTCTAAATGTCGAGTGACAGATTCTTGGAATGCATCACATGTTTCCTGAACGTTCTGTTTGAAATCATCGTGGAGTTGCGCCTGTTGCGCGCTGACACGGGCAAAGAGATTACTAAGATACGTTTGTAACTCACCTATACGTTCGCTTTGTGCTTTCGCAAAAGCAGCAACCGCTTCCTTAAAAGCAGTCAATTCTGCCTCTAAATACTCCTTAAACATAGATTTTTGGAAATTTTCGAGTGCACTATGCGCATCGTAGCGAAAGTCTTTATGGATAGATTCGTATTCCGACTTTACTCTCGCGCAAAGTTGTTTTGTATATTTCTGAATTTCACTCATTCGGTCACCTTGAGCGTGTGCGAATTGCGAAATTTTCGCTTTAAACGAATCCATTTCTCCTGATAAAAACGTTCTAAAATCTTCAACTGCGACGGTGTGGCGTGTAATTTTTTCCAGATGATATCCCATTACAGCTAATCGGACTGCTTCGGGGAACATCCGGCGATCCTTTTTAATCACTTTCGCCAAAAATTTGGCATATTCCAATCCTTGTCTGGAGAAGATTTGAAGTTGAATTGATCGGAAAAATGCCCGGACTTCCTCTTTGCGAATAGGTCTCACGTTATGTCGGGTGTATGGTCTGTGTTGAAGCATTTTAAAACAACGCTCAAAATAGTTCTTCAAAGTTGGATCGTAAAGCGTAGAAATTACGCGTCGATATTCTTTAATAAGTTTCTCGCGCGGCATCTCGGGGACAAAATTCAAGGTCATGTCTGTATTGTTACCACTTGATTCTATAAGCAGTCGGTCTTCCTTTTTCAATCGGTGCCAAAGGTCTGTTTCTTTTAGAGCGGTCAATAATCCAGCCATCGCCATCGGGATTCCCGCTTCCTGAATGAAATCTATGTGTGAATCAAATTCGGTATCACCATCAAGACCGATAATAAAACCACCAGTGACTTCCATTCCCTTGTGTTGGATTTTCCTGATAGCATGCAACATGTAACTTCCCGCGTCCTCATCTTTACTTGTGTTTTGTCCTTTAGAAGTCGTAATCAGTGCTTCTTCATTAGGAGTTTCAATACCGAGGAATACCATATTAAACCCTGCTATACTCATCGCATCAAGCATTTCAGGGATTTCAACAAGGTTTACACTCGCTTCGGTATAGAGCGAAAACGGAAAATCGCGTTCTTCTTGCCACTCTTTTACTGCTGGCAGTAAACGCATCGCATCGCGTTTGTTCCCGATAAAGTTGTCATCAACAACAAACGTTGCGCCTTCCCAACCGAGTTTATACAGCAGTTCAAATTCAGCAAGCATCTGTTCATTTGTTTTCGTGCGTGGGACGCGTCCAAATAACTTGGTAATATCGCAAAATTCGCAGTTGAAGGGGCATCCACGAGAAAATTGCAGTGCCATTGACCCGTAAGCATTTATATCAATTAGGTCGTATCGGGGTGGCGGTGTCTTTGTAATATCCGGTTTTCGGGTTTCGCGATAAACTTCTTCTGCTGTCCCGCTCTCAAAATCTGTCAAAAAGCCCTCAAAAATATCTTCAACTTCGCCAAATAGGTAATGGTTGACTGTGCCATCACATTCTTCTTTGATGTTATCGTAGTAAGATGTGGGATGTGGTCCACCTGCAATTACCGGTACGTCAGCGCGATTGCATCGTTCTACCACCTCATATAAAGATGCTTTTTGAACGATCATCGTTGATGTCAACACCATATCTGCCCAGTCAAGATGTGCATCTGTCAACGGTTCAATGTTCATATCAACGACTTTTAGGTTGTAATTATTGGGAAACATTCCGGCGATAGTCAATAACCCCAGCGGGGGCATTGATGATTTTTTACCGAGGAATTCTAAGGCGTATTTGAAACCCCAATAAGATGGCGGGAACTTCGGATAAACGAATAATGCATTTGGCATAATTATATATCTAACTCCTTATAGGCACAATTTTATGCCCTCTGCCAAAAACCTAAAAAATAGAAAGATAATTGCTCAATTAAATATGATACCACAATTAGCCTTGAATGTCAAATAATTTCGGGTTTATAGAAGGATGTAAGTTTTTGTCAATCATCTGAATCACAGATTTTCGCCAAATCAACGCCAAATGCGCGTGGCAGAATACGCTGAATCAACGTCAAATGCGCTTTTGGCATTTGTCGGGTATTCTGCATGATTTGTCGGATGACACAGATTACGTGGATTATGGGAGATGTCGCTCCTACTATTAAGAAATCGGGGTTGAAAACCCCTCCCACAAGAAGATATATCCTTAAGTTGACACCTATGGGTTTGATTTTACTATGCCACCATCGGAAATTCTAAACACGTAATGAAACCATTAACCTTATTTGTAAGTGGCAACTTGAGTTATATAGTAGATCTTCAGATTACCCGATTTTGTAGGACGTTTTGCACGTCCCATGGACGTGCTCATGTCAAGCAGGATAAGGAATGTGACGTGTTTTTTCTTTACGGACGAAACCCAACTATTGCTTCAGCGTCAAGTGTCTGGCACGTTCAGGGCGGCAGTTGCCGTATCAAATGGGAAGGTCGGGACGGATTTGCCGTTCTTTTGCAACGGCGGCGGCATACTTTTAATTATCTCCAACATATCTGGATGGTATTTTATAGCACACTTCAGATCGATTATCTCATTTCGCCCGGGTGGGTCGATTACCTCAAATACATCTGGTTCAATTTCTTTTACTTTGATAATTTCGCTTGTTTCGTTTTCCCCAGATACGGTGATTTTTTGCATCACACCGGGTTTGATATTTACAATATGGAGAATTTCGTTTGTGTCGTTTTGCTCAGATGTGTTGGCTTGTGACGTGGAATCGTTGTCCTGTTTGGCTTGTGCGATGCGAACGCTGCTGTCGTATCCTTGATGTATGATATTCCAGCGCCGCATGAGCGGATTTGCGATAGAAGCGAGTTTTTTGAGCATGTTAAGTTTGTCCACATACGTGGGACTCCCCTCGTATTCAGGTTCTTGCATGAGGATGGTATATTCATCCAGCATTGTATCGTATAGGTTGAGGAGTCGATTGATGGTTCGCTTATTATCTTCTTGTGTGCGCGTATCAAGTTCTGATGGGGTCGGTTTTTGTTTATTTTCCATACTCTATAATTATACAAGATAGCAGAACGGAATTTGGAAGCAATCGGTGATTAGAACAATAGATTTCCAATAGATATCCAATAGGTTTGCAGGAAGAGACAGGTTTTGGTGGATTACGCGCGGGTTTGCTGAACACGATAAAAATTTGCACTTTTTTGTCTATTGTGTTAATTTAGATTGAGGGGGAAAGAAACATCATGCCAAAAAGACGCGAAACCACAATCACAAACGAACTGGTGAACATCCTACGACACATGCGCCACGGATGGGAACTTGAAACGGAAGTTAACGCTTTCATAAAAGGTAACAGCGAACTTGATGCAATCGTAATTGAACACGGTAGAGAGCCAGTCGGCATTGAAGCGAAGTTTGCTACCACTACCAACGCCAAAAATCTGATTGAACAAGCGGAAACAAGACTTGTTCTTGAACTTGAAACTGAATACCACGTTGTTGGGAGAACCCTCAATAACGTCATGGCAATCCTTTATCCTGACCGTTTTAAGACGATACCGGGACGCGATATTAATTCACAACTGCGCGATGTGGACGATCTCCAGTACAAACTTGTCAATACCGTCGGTGACACCGTTGGACATTTTCCAGAAAACGGCTGGGCAACGGGTACTGTAAGTGACATTGCAAACGCTCTGTATGTCGGTGCAATGCCGAACTCTCAACTTGAAGCGGCAGCAGAAGAGATGGAGAAAAGTATCAACAAAGCAGCCTACCTACTTGAAGATGCTATCGTTGACCATCCTGCCATCGCCAAGAAAATTGAGACAATTCTGCACCAAGAAGTCTTCTCTAAAGACGATTCGTCTGTAGGAGCGATCTCCGAATCGCGACTCCCTAACGTCCAAACGCTCCGCATGGCAGCATTGATTATCACCGATGCTTTTGTGTTTCAGAGTTCTCTCGCTGGTAAAACAGAGATGGAATCTGTGCGCTCACTCCGCCAACTCCTACCGACAATTGACTATGCCGATGTTATTGACGACTGGAGGACGATTCTCAAGGTTAATTACCGTCCAATCTTTGAGGATGCTCGGAATCTCGTTGAGGCACTCGCGACTGATGACAGACTTGTCAAATATATTTTAAAACTTCTATGTGAAGCTGCCAAAGACCTTGTTGATACAGGTATCGCGCAGATACACGAACTCTCGGGTATTGTGTTCCAGAAGTTAATCACCGATAGGAAATACGTCAAGGCGAACTATACGCTCCCTGAAAGCGCGGTGCTGCTCTCTACGCTTGTGATGCCTGAACTGCCAAAAGGTAGACTTCCGAAAGTTGCAGACTTCGCTTGCGGCACAGGTGCGTTGCTTAACGGTGTCTATCAACGCATCTTGTCTCTGCATGAACAGGCAGGTGGCAACGGTAGGGATATCCATCAGAAAATGTTAGAGGAGAATATCGGGGGTGTGGATATTATGCCGAATGCTACACACCTCACTGCTGCAGCACTTGCAAGTAGATACGCTAATATGAAACTTGGTGGTACACGTATCCTTACTGCCCCTTACGGTAAATTAGACAATGGTGAATACGCGGTAGGTTCACTTGAATTGCTTGATATGAAGTTATTTGATATGGAGAGTGAACAGGTTGGTGGTGAAGAAAATAGGATTGTCAATCTTCAAAAGGAATTTCCTTACAAAAAATTTGATGTTGTTATTCAGAATCCACCTTTTACGAAACCGGGTGCAGATCCTGCTGGCATAGATGGTGCTAAATCCCCGTTCCAAGGCAGTGACCGACCTCAAGAATATACAAAAATAATGCAGTCAATACTCAATAAAAAAGTAACCCATGTGGCTGACGGACAAGCAGGACTCAGTTCATATTTTGTAGAACTTGCACATAGTATGCTTAAGTCCAAAGGCACAATGGGTTTTATTTTACCTGCAACTGTGCTTGCTTCGCCAACTTCCCAAAAATTGCGTGACATGTGGGCAACAGAATACCATGATGTGGTTGTAATAACTATTGCTGAAGCCAAAGGGTTTGATTGTGCTTTCTCTGCTGATACGGACATGGCAGAGTGCATCATCGTAGCAACAAAAGGAAAAGGTGATAATACGGGACGTGGCAAGTTTGTCTGTCTAAACCAACGTCCAAAGAGTTTACTTGAGGCTTTTGAGATTACAAACAGAATTATCCGAAGTAACGGAACGTACCGATTAGAAGATACACCAAGTGGCGGCGATGCGATAAAGGTCGGAGAGGAAATTCTTGGATATATGCTTGATTGTCCACTACCTCGTGGTGAAGGGTGGGTTGCTGTGCGTGTGAAATCAATGGCAGTCCTTCAGTCTGCCCGACGACTGAAAAGAGGTAGATTGGAACTACCGCTACAAGACTTACAAGAAACAGTTACTGAGATTCCAATTTGCCAAGTCGGAGATATTGCGACTTTGGGATTGGCTGAGGTTAGAGGTGTGTTTCGTAAAGTGGAAGGGTTTCAACCCAACGAAGATGGGTACGCTTGCTTGTGGAATGCAAAGAGCGAAGTTCAGCGATCAATGCTTGTGCTGCCAGATTCGCGTGTAATACCCGTTCCGAATGCAGAAACTGAGGTGCAAAAACGGGTAGATCGAAACAGCAGAACGCATTACAACATGTTGATGCGATTTACTTCTAACTCAGTAATAGCACTTTTTACTGATAAGCCTGCTATAGGTCCAACCTCAGTAACAAACGTAGCATTTGAAAATCCTCAACATGAAATTCCGTGGACACTCTGGTGTAACTCAACATTGGGATTATTCTGTCACTGGATGCATAGTGGCAAACAAAACTCTGGACGTGGCAAATTATGGGTTGGAACATTACGAACTTTACCAACATTGGATGTTCGTTCACTTTCTAAAGAAGCATTAGAAAACGCTGGAAAGGTCTTTGAACGTTTGAAGTATAAACGGATGTTGCCTGTCAACGAATGCGCGCATGACCCTGTGCGCGAGGAATTAGATCGGTGTCTGTTGACTGAGGTGTTGGGTATTACAAGTGATAGTGTGCTTGAGTCTATGCAGACTCTGCGCGAGATGCTCTGCGCTGAGCCGAGTATCCACGGTGGGAAGCAGTCTACATGTGATCTTGATGCGGAGTTGGTGATGCTTAAGCGGAAGGGGATTGCTTTTCCGAGTTGGTATGTTGAGGAGTAGGTAGAAACAATTACCTACTTAATCATTTAACTCAAACTTCCTTTTATCTTGACTATGCATCATAAATATGCTATAATGATAAAATAAAAATAGCAGTAGATAAACTGATAAAAGCACTGTGAAAGACATTCTTGATAGACAGAATATTTGATTAGGAGTAGAAAATCGATGGCAATACTTGAACTTGTATCTATCGTTTCTGGTAGTGCCTCAATTGCCGGTAGAGTTGATGCCATCCGAAAACATTTTACCAACAGCACACCAGAAGAACTTTTCAAAAAATCCTTTGTTGCTGCAGTTAAGCAAATGGCACAGAGTCTTGATGATATCGCTGATCCAAAAACAATTAAGGTGAATGAAAACACGCTTGATCACGTCCTTGCTTCTCTCAAGGACTCTGATTTTACTGAACTAGTTTCATTAAATGAAAACGAAAAACTTGTAAAAGTCACTGCTCTTTTTCAAGAATGTATCATGTTGTCTGCCCCCCAATTGACAACTGAAGAACTTTTGCAGAGACTCCACCCGATTCTCGAAAGGACAATCACAAATTTCTATGATCGTTTACCACACAACCAACAGGCTGCTACTCAAATGATGCTTGAATCCGATAGAATACAATTGGAAGGTCAAAAGTATTTAAGCGAACAAAACCAAGCAATCTTGGATGGAATCCAAAGGTTGCATGCAGAACCACCTAATTTTTCAAGCAAATACATTGATCTGATTGTTTCTGATGCAGTTGACACAGCACTCCAAAAAGAATATCAATTGAGAATTAACAGTGCGAAAGATTTACTTAAAAACAACAAACCTGATACTGCTTTTAAACAATTAGATGACTTGTGGCAAAGCATTAGTAATGAAGTTTCAACTTCAGAAATTTCAAAGTTTAACATTTTAACAAATATGGCAGCTGCTCAGCTTGCTCTTAATAATGAACATGAAGCAGCGAAGCTGATAATTGAAGCATTTAAATACAATTCTGAAGATGAAAAAGCCCTTTCTAATCTTGCTTTGGCTCACCTTTTACGGGGAGAAACGGAAAATGCTGCTGATTACGCAAAACAGTCATTAAAAATGAACCCTAAAAATACTGATGCTTACGTAATCCTCGTTGGAATTTCTACGGATGAAGAACCGCTTGAAGAAGTGATTGCTAAGGTTCCGGTCGATTTACATGATACACCACAAATTGCGTACGCTATAAGTGACATCGCAAAGCAACGCCGAGATTTTGAAGAAGCGAAGAAGTGGGGTAAAATCATGGTGGCACAGAAACAAGGAGTCGCTCCAGATTTCAAGGCTGCTTTTGCAACTATTCTAATAAATGAGGTATTAGAGGATAAACTTGCTGTAGGGACAAGACAACTTACAGACTCACAAAAGCAACAACTAGGTCAGGCAATTAAACTTCTTACAGAGGCATGGGATAGTATTTCCAAGACTGAATTGAAGGAATATAGAGCAGATTGGATTATCAACAGAGGCATTGCACATTTCCATCTGGGTGAGACAAAAGAATCGACGGCAGATCTTGACACTGCCTTAGGAATTGAAAAGTCAAACGCAATTCTGATAAAAAATCGTGCGTTATTAGCCTTTGATTGTGGTGAAAAAGAGATTGCTATCGAATTCTTGGAAAAAATCCAGTCAGCGTCGGAAGTGCCTAATGCTCCAATCATGCTTGCCAATATCCTATTCGCTTGCGAACGCTATGATGAAGCAATAACAAAACTCACTGATTTTATAAAGACCGACCCATCTTCTGAATTACAAAATGATGCCAATTATTTTCTTGTCCGTATTTATATTGCTGCTGAACGTTTTGATGAGGCAAAACAAATACTGACACCCATGCTGGAATCATCTCCGACAAATGTATTGAATCTTATCAACGCGGCTATGATTTCTAGTAAAACTGGAAAACGTGATGAGGCTATTTCCCAACTCAAAAAGGCATGCAACTATGTTCAAGATAGTGAAAATCTACATGAAAAATTGGAATTAGCTGACCAACTCTACATTCATGAGCAATTTAAAGAAGCGGCAACGCTTTACGAAAAACTTGCCGACACAAGCCAGAACTCTGAATTAACCCAATGGTTGCTACAAAGTTACTATAACGCTGGAGAAATAGGAAAAGCACTTGTTATTTGTAAACAACTCAGAGAGAAATACGGTCCGCTTGAAAATGTAACCGAAATGGAGGTCATAATTTATGAACAAATCGGCGATATGAACCAAGCCGAATCGGTATGTAAGGCGTATTTAAATAAATTCCCAGATGATATTGATATGCGAATCCGTCTCGGAATGGTTTACTATCGTTCTCGCAAAGAAGATGATATTGATAATTTGTTAGATAGTATTCTCAATTCTAATGATATTACTACTATTAAGGATATTTCTTTGCCAGCATGTGTTCAGCTTTCCCATTTACATCAGGTCAGATCTCAACCAGAAAAAGCACTGCAGATCATGTACGAAGCGCGAAGGACGTATTCCAAAGATCCTGATGCTCACCTGAAATACATTGGAGTGTTTTATCAAGTAGAAAAACAAATTCCTGAGGTGTTAAACCCCACCAAAGTTGAAAAAGACACAGCTGTCCAAATTGACAGTTCCGATGAATCTGTCTCGTATATTATAGTTGACCGTGATGACGCAGATATTGAACGTAGAGAACGCAATATCAAAGAACCATTTGTGCAGCGACTATTAGATAAAACTTTAAATGAAAAGGTCAATTATGGAAAAATGATGTTCGGTGAAAAGATTGGAAAAATCGTTGATATCAAAAGCAAATACGTTGATGCCCGCCAAGAGAGTTTTCAAAAATATCCTGAACTTTTTCCTGAGGATCAAGGAATGGGGTCCATAACATTAGACGATTCTAAAGAGACTGATGATCCAGCAAAATTTCAACCGTTATTTGACGTCGTCAACCAGCAACACGAAGCTTTGCTAAGGATTGAACAAGCTTACAAAGAAAACCCACTCCCGATTGGTACTTTAGCAAACTTATATGACGGTAATGTTCTAAATGCATGGAGCCATCTCATAACTAAGCCTGACTTAGGTATCTTGTGTTGTGTGGGAAATATTGAAGAAAGGAGAAATGCTCTTGCATTGCTTGAAAATTCGCAGCCGAGATTGGTTGTGGACCTTATTTCGCTTATCACTTTACACTGTTTAGAAGCTGCCGATACTGTTGTCAAAGTATTTGGAAAACTCTGCATTGCACAATCAACAATTGATGCCCTTCTACAAATTATCCATGAGAGAGAAGGTATGTGGTCTCAGCGCGAGAGCATGAGAATTGAGAAACAAGGCAGCAAGTATGTAAGCCACCTGAGCAACCCTGAGGATAGAAGACGCAACGTAGAACGCCTAAAAGACATTATCAAATGGATTACGGAAAACTGCGAAGTCCTTCCATGCACCGCTATGCTTCATATGAATCTGTCTCAAAAGCAGAAACTTGATGATATGCTTCAACCGTTATTTATGGATACCCTTCTTATCGCAAGTCAGCCAGGATACCTACTCCTTTCGGACGATGGGCGGCTCAGAACTTATGCAGAAACAAACCTCAATAGTGACGCTGGAACAAACTTCCAGATTAACGGTGTATGGACACAAGTTGTTTTGGAACATTGCCTGAATCAAAATGTACTTGATAAAACTGAGTGCAGTAAAATGGCAATTCAACTTGTTTGTTTTCACTACTATCACACAGAGTTTGATACAGACACGTTAATGGAAGCTTTAAAACAGGCAAATTGGAACCTTGCAGAGCCTTACAATAGCTTAGTCCAAGCTCTTGGTGGACAAAAAACGAGTCTACAAGAAGCATTAAACGTGGCTGTTGATTTTCTCTTTAAAATATGGGAAGAACAGATTCCGTACAACCAGCTAAAATTTGTAACGTTAGGTTTGTTAGCTGGACTAACATCCGGACGCAATACCCGCAAAGTCCTGAACCAACTCGAATATCTAATTCAAAATAAGCATACGCTATTTTTTCCTGTCGAAAACCGTATTCTCAGACAAATCCAAGTATACGAACAACTCTATCCTTTTGAAAGAAACTTTGATTTTTTATCAGAGGATGATATTCGGATAAAAGGCACGCGTATCGGTATTGACACTGTCCTGTACGAGTCTCTTCACCTGTCACAAACACCGGAGGAGATTATTGCACGCTATGAGACGCTGACATTGGAAGAGGTTTACGCAACGATTCTTTATTATCTTCAAAATCCAATAAAAATAGGGAGTTATTTAGCAAATAATCTCCAATACAGCCAAATCTTTCGGGAGGAATACGAGAAAAATCCGCCACCAGGTGTTGTTCGTTTACGTGAACTTATTGCAGAAAGAAAGAATGTTTCTGATAGCTCACCGATGGACATTCCAAAAAGCAGCTCAGCAATTACAAAACCATCCCCATCCAAAAATGAACAGGAATAAAGATGCGTCGGTATCTATTAGACGAACATATTCCGCCAATCTACCAGACGCAATTACTTTACCATGAACCATCATTAACGGTCTTGAAAATTGGTAACGAGGGTGCTCCTGCAAGAAGCACTAAAGACCCCGAAATCTTAAAGTGGTGTGAGAAGCACGATTTCAGCTTAATAACTAACAATCGGAAAAGTATGCCGCAACATTTAGTTGATCATCTCGCAGCAGGGCACCATGTGCAGGGTATTTTCACGATTAATCTTGATGTATCGATAGGATTAATTATTGAACAGTTGATTCTCATTGCTAGTGCATCGTATGAAGACGAATATATTGACCAAATTGTTTATGTGCCGCTTCGGTGAAAACATGGTAAAATATTCCTACCACTTAACCCACAGGTTTCCATCACATGCACTCAAACCGACTCCTCATACTTATCAGCATATTACTTCTCTGTATTACGGCTACGCCAGAAACAGGGCATGGCTATAGCGAAATAGCGCAGAATGCTACTTCAGAAAAGACACCTGCTGCCAACGAAACAGAGGACATCAACACGATCCCCCTTTACAACATTGCTCAACTCAACTTTGAGGGTAATAAACATTTCAATGAAAGAAGACTGCGCGATCTATTCGGGTGGGAAGCAAAAAAAGTATACTCTCAGCAGGAAATCGTAGAGGGTTTTGAACGTATCCTTTCTGCATATCGAAAAGATGGGTTTGTGTTCGCGTTGGTATCCCCACCCGTCGTTTCACCAATATCCGCAAGCAATACACACGTATCTATCAACGTAAAAATCCGAGAAGGTAAACGACTTCGCATCGGGGATTTTTCGCTTATAGGAAATAAACTGTTTTCTCAATCTGTAATTCTCCGTGAACTCGGTTTGCGGAAGGGGCAATTCTTCACACGAACCGCACTTGAGCAAGGAATTGGGCGGATTCAACTCTTATACAGTGAACATGGGCATCCGAAAGTTGAGATAGAATCCACTATTTCTAATCTTTCCGCTGGGACGGGCAGTATCAACTTTGCTTTGCGGATCCGAGAAGGTGCAAAAGTTAGGATAAATGAGATAAAGGTAAGTGGGCTTCAGAAAACAAAAACCGATGTAGTGCTTAGGGAAATTCCAGTTAAAGCGAACGACTATTTTGACCAACGTAAGATTGAGCAGAGTTACCACCGCTTACGGAATTTAGGGTATTTTTACCACATCCAGCCAAATTTACTGGAGGCAGGCGCGACTGAGGATACAATCAACTTTCATGCTAAAGTCACTGAGGCACGAACAGGGCGGTTGATTGGAGTTCTCGGCTATGCGCCGCCAGTAGAAGGTTCAGATTCTGTGCCACAACTCACTGGAGTCGTAGAAGTGCGTGAGACAAACTTCATGGGAACGGGACGGGATGTCAACTTCTATTGGAAATCTGGCTTACTTAAGGCATTGCGACTTGGATACAAAGAACCGTGGGTTTTAGGAAAACCGATTACGTTAGGAGTAACGTATAGTCAACTCAGACAACGCAATCCGATCACTGACGCAGAGTCGGAAGAGCGCGCAGCAAGCATCAGCGGAAATACAAAATTTGGTAGATTTTATGAGAGTGAGGTAACCCTCGGCTATAAACGAATTCGCTTTGGCGGCACAATATCTCCTTTGCCAGATACAACCCTACCCGATACACTTTCTCCAACGATAAATACCACGTTAGATAATACACCTGCTCCGATAGAACAAGGGACGAAGTATAGTGTAACCCTTCGGTTAACGCGTGATTCACGTGATTATTTTCTTAATCCAAGGTACGGCAGGCGCGATAGTGTGGCAGTAGAACTCTCCAGAAGCGATTTTAAATTGCGTAAAGTTTGGCTTGACCTTCAACAGTATTTTCAGACTTGGGAAAATCAAATAATTGCGATTGAATTGCACGGTGCAGCTGCATGGGGCATCAATATTCCGCCGACAGAACTGTTTTATCTGGGAGGGGCAAACACGCTTCGCGGATATGATGAAGATTGGTTTTCGGGACCACGGCGCGCGCATGCTAATATTGAATATAGATTTCTTATGGGACGGAATTCACAAATCTTTACCTTCGTTGATTTAGGGGCGGTTACTTTCATTGACCGACCTTCTGTTTTTGATAAACTACGAGTCGGTTATGGGTTTGGCGCAAGACTTGAATCAAAAGGCGGAATTATACAATTAGATTATGGACTTGCAGCAGGGGATTCGGCACTACGTGGTAAAATACATGTGAAGTTAGGGGCAGCATTTTGAGGTGTTTCTGCATGTAAATGGGTCTCAACCTTATCGGTATTCAAACGTCTTGATTAATAAAAAACAAATTGGATATTCCTTGTAGTCGAGTGTCCACTTTCAATTGTGGGTATCGGCAATAGTCGGGAATCGGAGTTCCCTCCTACTATACAAGCCTTTTCTGTAGGAGCGATCTCCGAATCGCGACTCCTACTATACAAGCCTTTTCTGTAGGAGCGATCTCCGAATCGCGACTCCTACTATACAAGCCTTTTCTGTAGGAGCGATCTCCGAATCGCGACCTTACGTGTATATGTATAGTAGCGAAATTCCGTGCCTTTATCTCAAATTGATTGCAACATACCTAATATCTGTGATAATATAGTTTGAAAAATAAAAATGGAGGATTTGGATGACAAACAATAGTAAATTGCTCAGTTGGGTGCAAGAAGCAGCAGAACTGTGCGAACCCGATGATATTTATTGGTGCGATGGTTCTCAGGAAGAGAACGACAGATTATGTGAACAATTGGTACAAAATGGTACATTTGTTCGGTTGAATCCAGATAAACGCCCTGGCAGTTACCTCGCTCGTTCTAATCCAGCAGACGTAGCTCGCGTTGAAGGAAGAACATATATCTGCGCCAAAACCCCAGCTGAGGCAGGACCTACAAACAATTGGCATGACCCCGATGAAATGAAGACGACCCTAAAAGGGCTTTTTAAAGGATGTATGAAAGGACGCACGATGTATGTCGTTCCTTTCAGCATGGGGCCACTTGGGTCGCCAATTTCGCATATCGGAGTAGAAATAAGTGATTCGCCTTATGTTGTTGTCAATATGCGTATAATGACACGCATGGGTAAAGATGTATTGGAGATTTTGGGTGAAGATGGGGATTTTGTTCCGTGTTTACATTCAGTTGGAATGCCGCTTAAACCCGGACAAGAAGATGTTTCCTGGCCTTGCAACCCGGATAATAAATATATTGTACATTTTCCAGAGGAGCGTTCTATCTGGTCGTATGGTAGCGGCTATGGTGGTAATGCGTTGCTTGGTAAAAAATGCTATGCCCTCCGCATCGCCTCTATTATGGCGAAAAACGATGGGTGGATGGCAGAACACATGCTTATTTTGGGCTTAACCAGTCCTGAAGGCGAAAAAACCTATATCGCCGCAGCGTTCCCCAGTGCTTGTGGAAAAACTAACCTCGCCATGCTCACGCCTACTATCCCCGGATGGAAAGCAGAAACTATCGGTGATGACATCGCTTGGATGAAGTTCGGTGAAGATGGCAGACTCTATGCTATCAATCCTGAAGCCGGATTTTTCGGTGTTGCGCCGGGAACGTCTATGGATACTAATCCCAATGCGATGCATACACTTGCATCAAATTCTATTTTTACAAATGCTGCGCTTACTCCTGAAAAAGATGTTTGGTGGGAAGATATGAGCGAAGATGAACCTGAAACCGTTACAAGTTGGTTGGGTGAAGAGTGGCATCCCAGCGATGAAAAGACAGCGGCACATCCCAATTCCCGCTATACCACACCTGCTTCGCAATGCCCTATCATCGATCCGAATTGGGAAAATCCGAAAGGTGTGCCTATTTCAGCGATTCTCTTCGGTGGACGCCGTGCGACTACGGTTCCACTTGTTTTTGAAGCATTTGATTGGCAACACGGCACCTTTATCGGTTCTATTGCCTCTTCTGAACGCACTGCAGCAGCCGCTGGTACTGTCGGTGAACTCCGCCGCGACCCTATGGCGATGCTCCCATTCTGTGGTTATAACATGGGCGACTATTTTGCGCATTGGTTAGAAATGGGAGAAAAAACTGATGCTGACAAACTCCCTCGAATTTTTTACGTCAATTGGTTCCGCAAAGATTCGGACGGCGGATGGCTCTGGCCAGGTTTTGGCGAAAACAGCCGTGTCCTTAAGTGGATTGTTGAACGTATTAGCGGAAAGGGTGAAGCAGTTGAAACGCCTATCGGGTACTTGCCAACCGAGGGGGCAATTGATACCTCTGGACTTGATGTCTCTGAGGAGCAAATGGATGAACTCCTGAACGTTGACATTGACGAATGGCTTAACGAAATTCAGTCTATTCGTGAACATTACGAACGGTTTGAGGACACACTTCCCAAGGCTTTATCTGATGAATTAGATGCATTAGAAACCCGCCTGCAGGAAAGTCAATAATACTGAGATGATTCGTGTTGTAGGGTAAGTGGTTCCAAGTTCTTGCCCTACAACATAGAAATTAATCTAAACCTTATCGGAATTCGATTCTATGATTGTCCTGTTCAATCCACAACCACCCCACAAAATCGTAAGTATTTTATATGATAACTCCCGATTTATGAACACCCTTGATTTAATTTGACTTTTTATTTATGCCATTATATAATCGTCATATTGAGACTAAATTCATATAAGTTGCCTCTTAGGAATTGTATGACTTAATTGGGATAATTCTGAAAACTCCGTGTTTTATTTAATGACAACTTAGAAATTCTAAGAACTGTCCAAACTTATAATTAAAGGAAGGGTATGAGCGATTTTGCTAAATTTATTAGAAATATACCGGATTTTCCGGAACCGGGTATTTCATTTAAAGACATTACACCGCTATTAGGGAATGGTGCTGTTTTCTATGCGGCAGTTGAGGTGTTCGCAAACTATTATAAATATAAGGTGGTTGACGTAATTGTAGGAATTGAGTCACGAGGTTTCATTTTTGCCTCTGCAGTCGCGCATCGGTTAGGTGTCGGCTTTGTGCCTGTTCGAAAAAAAGGAAAACTACCGTATGACACGTATGAAGTGAACTACGAACTTGAATATGGTAAGGATACACTCACTATTCATCAAGACGCTTTTCCAAAGGGCAGTCGCGTGCTAATATGTGATGATCTATTGGCTACCGGTGGAACGCTTGCTGCAACGGTAGAACTTGTTGAAAAACTGGGTGGAGACATAATTGGCATTGCCCTCTTGATCGAACTCACTGAACTCAACGGACGAGAAAAATTTGAAGACTTGGATATTTTTTCTCTCATTAAATATTAACAAGCCCGGTTATACTTTTGAACAAGTGAAAATCAGCATACACAGCAATTATCCACCATTGATAACCTGATGGCTTCTATTATGGAGAGGAAATGTTAGAAAAACTATTTCGTTTAAAAGAAAACGGCACGAGTATTAGGCGAGAGATTGTCGCAGGTTTTACAACTTTTACGACCCTATCATATATTATATTTGTTCAACCTACTCTACTAAAAATTGCAGGAATGGACAGTGGTGCCGTAATGGTTGCAACCTGCCTTTCAAGTGCTGGCGCGACAATTCTTATGGCATTCATGACCAATTATCCTGTTGCTCTTGCACCTGGTATGGGTATTAACGCCTATTTTGTCTTCAGCGTATGTAATCCTGAGGCGTTGAACCTACCATGGCCAGATGCATTAGGTATAGTTTTCATTTCAGGTATGCTGTTCGTTATTCTTTCATTTGTTGGTTTACGTGAAGCAGTGATGAATGCTTTGCCGTCTGCTCTACATAATGCAATTGCAGTTGGGATCGGTCTGTTCATTGCCTTTATTGGTCTACAAATGAGTGGTATAATTACCATACACGGCTCAACTTATGTAACACTCGGTAATATACATTCAGTACCGGTGCTTGTTTCAATCTTTGGAATTTTTGTTATATTGACACTTCTGGTACTTAGGGTTCGAGGTGCAATTTTAATGGGAATTCTCGCGACAACTGTGCTCGCTTTACTCTTTGGAATTGTCAAATTCAGTGGATCAGTGTTTACACCTCCTTTTGATGGGGTAGTGTCATCACCACCATCCATAGCTCCAACGTTTTTTAAACTCAGTTTTCCAAACATCTTTAGCAAAGTAGAGTTAATTCCAATCATATTCGTTTTCTTTTCTGTTGACATGTTTGATAGTATCGGCACACTCACGGCTACTGGACACGAGGCTGACCTACTTGAGGATGGAAAACTTACTAAAGGTCGACAGGCACTCTTGACAGATGCGATCGGTTCAGTAGGAGGCGCATGTCTCGGCACTTCAACGGTTACGTGTTATATTGAAAGTGCCTCCGGTATTGCTGAAGGAGGACGTACAGGATTAACTTCAATAGTAGTTGGATTGTTGATGCTTTTGGCACTATTTTTCTCGCCAATTATTGAAATCGTTGGTGGGTCAGTTCCTTTGACCACTAAAACGGCGATCAATGGAGTTCAAACAGATGTAACTACTTTGCTTCACCCGATTATAGGACCTGCCCTGATAGCTGTGGGATGCTTGATGCTGAAAGACCTTATCAACATTAATTGGGACGATTTTACCGAAGCAATCCCTGCAGCGTTGACCGTATTCATGATGCCTCTTTCCTTCAGTATTACCGAAGGAATTGCATTCGGTTTTATTTCTATTTCGTTTCTAAAAATAGTCACTGGACGGCATAAAGAATTAAATCCACTTGTCCACTATTTCGCTGTTTTCTTTATTGCTCGCTACATCGGTTTGGCATAATTCCAGAGACAGGTTATGTGTAATGGATAGTATGCCGCTCCACTGAACTAAAGCAGACACTAACGATAAAAGTATAAGGAGAGTTCAATCTATATGGTTCGGATTATAATAGGACCTGAGGCAATCAAAAAAGAAGGATTGGATAGAGTCACGAAATCACTTGTCAAACAAATCCACAAACTTACTAATGAGAGTCATTGTGAAGTTTTATTTCTCACTGGCGTTACAAAAGGCGATATTCATTATATGATGCGGCATGTCCTAAGAGTATTGGATATGGCGTTGACTATAATGACACAAGTTACCCCTGATAATATTAAGGATAATAAAGAATTGGAAGTAACCATAAGAGTGACGTAAGGATGTGGGTCCGCTCGTTCACTATTTCGTTGTTTTTTATATTGCTCGTTATGGGATTTGTCTAAAAATCAGATGTAGATAGAACAAGAAAGAGAGTTCAATATAAGGATTTAAGTTATTAAAGGCATCAGTGAAGACTGTGCCTTTTGCGTTAACGCTGTGTATTTATAGAAGATTTGAGAATTAACGAGGCACTTTGAACAGGCGAGGTTAGGAAACCTCCAAATCAACGGTATGAATGCCATTTAGGCATTCACCGCCTACCAAGGGGTGAAAGTGTCTATTTATTTTTATAAATCACCATAATTGGTCTATTTTGCTCAAAATACACGTTAAGATCAAGCATTGATTTTATTTTTAAAATTAATTTGACTAAATTAGTCGGGTATTATATGATTGGATATATTACGCTTAAGTTTACGACTTGTGCCAGTTAACTATTTGTTTTTGTTATTTTCACATATATTAAGTATTGTCATATAGACATATCGTCCCTACGGGACTAAAGAGGGCGTTATTGTCGTACTTCTATAAACATATCGTCCCTACGGGACTGAAAATCATATCAACCAATAGGAAACACGGACAAAACGTTCTACTTATGTGAAATAACATTTTACAAAAAGTTACTTAGCACAACGCGTTAAGTTTGATAAAATCTATTAATTCATAGGGTATGAGTCCCTTTATGTTGTAAACAAAATTTTGTAAGTGGTTTTAGATTTTGCATGAAAATGGAGGCATCAAATGAAAATTATTTTTACCTTCGGAATCGTGTTGGGTTTGTTGTTTACTTCTGTTTATGCAGAAGAGACATCTGAGAAGCAAGTGAACAGTGATCCAGCAGTAGAACAAAAAGTTAAACATATCGAAATTTGCACACATAATCTACAAGAAATTAGCAAGGCAATTCAATCCTATCAGATGGAACACGGAGATCATCCTGAATTGCTCTCAGACCTGCACCCTAAACATTTGACAGAAGCGGACGTCTTGATCTGTCCAGCAGATAAAAAAGGTGGTAAATCATACTATCCTCAACTCACGGATCCAAAAAAACCTGTGAGTTATGACTATCAGTTGCAAACAGCGTATCAAAAAAGGGTGCTTGAAATGCGTACCATGTTTGGTGATGTCACTCCGCTTGTCCGTTGTTGGCATCATAATGAAGGAAGACCGACTAATACCTTAAACATGAGTTTCGCGTATAAGGTTAATCAGTCATCCGTGTTATGGTACAGTTCGCCGGTTCAACTTTACGGTAGTGTTGAGACTGCGATTGATGTATTGGAAGCTGGATTGCAGAAAATGCCGGACAATGTGCGTTTCTTCAGCATTTATGCTTCCCTACATAAACTCTATATGAAAGCAGAACGAAAGGAAGATGCTGCGAATCTAATAGACCGTTTCAAGACAGTCATGGATTCTAACAACGCATACCATTATTCGTACGTTGGAGATATGTTTAGGGCAATGAATCGGCATGATGAAGAACTTCAACTATATGAAGATCTTGAAAAACAGATGCCAAAAAATCGCGTTGTCTTAGAGAGACTTGCTAAGATTTATAAGGAGCGAGGGAATGAAGAATTAGCCTTGGAATACCGGAAAAAGTATGTGCCGGGGTTGGCGTTCCTTGGAGAGATGGTTCCTGATTTTTCTGCAACGGATCTCGATGGTAAACCTATTTCCATTGAGGCATATCGCGGCAAAGTTGTCTTGGTTGATTTCTGGGCAGTGTGGTGTGGACCGTGCGTCGCGGAAATGCCGAACGTCAAGAAGGTTTACGAAAAATATAAGGACAAAGGGTTTGACATTATTGGAATCAGTCTTGACAGTGATGAAACAAGACTTCGTGATTTTCTCAAAGAGAAAGAGATTCCTTGGCGGCAGGTTTTCAGTGGAAAAGGATGGGATAGTCCTGTTTCACGACAGTATGGTATTTATTCTATTCCCAATATGTGGCTTATTGACAAAGAGGGCAAATTAATCTCTAATAGTGCAAGAGGTGAAAAGTTAGAGAGCATGGTTGTGAAAGCGTTAAATGAAGAGCCTTCAGAATAACAGACTATAGGTTGAAAGGCGAGGTTTTACCATGGCTTTTCAACCTATTTTGTTTCATGGTAGCATATAGTGAACAGCAAAATACTAAAGGAATCAATGAGGTTCTATTTTCATATTTTTTGCTGCATCGTATTATTAGTAGCTTGTGGTTCTGATGAAATCACAGAACCTCCTGAAACAAAGCCGAACTACTTCCCTGATACAATTGGAAGCAGATGGGTCTATCAAAACACTGACGGATTCAAATGGACGCGGGAAATCACAGACGGATACAGTACCCAGGGAGAAAATTATGGGACATTTACCTATACACCTCCAATTTCAGAAACAGAAATTGATTTTTTAGAACCGACATCCTTCCGCTCCACACAAAACCATATCTTTTTTGATGTTGGTGAAAAGATCGAGCACTATATTCAAACCGATTTCCTTACTTCAGTAAAAGATGAATTCGCGAACTTAGAAGTAAATGTGACACTTGAGTCAATTTCGTCCCCTGAACTCCTTTTCCTCCAAATTCCCTTGATCGCCAATTCCCAATGGGATGCTCTTAATATAAAAGTCAATGGAAACATTATGTTACAAAACCTAACTCTCCTCCAATTTCCTTTTGACGTGCATTTTAATATCAAAGGGGAGGTAATTGGTGAAGATTCTATTGAAACACCTGCAGGAAGATTTGAGAACACATTTCAAGTGAAATTTAAAACAGAAATCGCCCAGGCCGTTTTGTCTAATGAGGAGTCAATTATACGCGACCAAACAATTTGGTTCGTTCCTCACGTTGGTATTGTCAAAATCGAAGATGAACACGGTGTAATGGAGTTGATTGAATATAAATTAAAATGAAAGTTGTTATCTTAAGTGACGAAAAGCCAGGGCATTACAAGCAATCTTTGGGCATTTTGGAAAAAATGTCTGAATGCCAAATGGAATGGCTTGAGATACAATTCCGTGCTAAATGGCGCGATAATCTGCTACGCGTTTTTATGCGTATTTTCGGAGGCATTCCATTATCTGTCTCGTTTATCCACACACTCCTCCGATCAAGTCTCACCGCATCCACCTATAACTCTGTTTTACAAATCCGAGGTGTAGGCGTGATTCTGTCAACAGGATCATCTGTAGCTGCGATTAATTTGCTACTTGGTAAAATCCTCCGTGCCAAAACGGTTACCTGCCGCAGACCTTCACCTATAGGTATACGTCATTTTGACTTGGCAATTCTCCCGATGCTTTCGTGGGAGCGTGGTAAAGGCAGAGTGAATGTCTGCAAAACTATTGGCGTGCCAAACCCTATTTCTCCAGATGGACTAAATGCCGAGCAAACAAAGTTGGAGCAAAAACTCAATCTGCCTGACTGCCCGCGCATCGGCGTACTCGTCGGAGGAACGGACAGACATGAGACTATCACTATAGCAGACGCTGAGCGTCTAAGCGAAATTTGCAAAACGATTGCCAAGAAAATGAACGGGCAGATATTGGTGACTACCTCTCGGCGAACACCGTCAGATGTGGCAGCACACTTAACATCAACGGTGAAACCCGCGGATTGGTGTCCAATCTTTATTGAGCCAGACACACCCTCAGAACTTAATGACCCGTATCAAGCCATTCTCGCTTTGAGCGACTTGCTAATTGTTACAGCAGATAGTTTTTCAATGGTATGTGAAGCAGCAAGCAGCGGACGTAAGGTGGTTGTTCTGTCACTTTCACGAAAAAGGCGTAGACAACCGAAGCGATATGAAGTCTATGAGTATATGGAACAACATTCAATTGTGAGGCGATGTGCACTCAGTGAACTATCACAGCAAATTGACGAAGCATTTGCATCAAGTGGCGATACAAACATACCACTCCAAGATACAGAAAAAGCAGTTAATGCAATACGGATGCTTATCAGTAAAAATAAATGAGAGAAATTGGTGCTGGAGAATGCTCCGATAGTGCTGTGTCCACCCATATTTTAGGGTAAAGGTCGCGATTCGGAGATCGCTCCTACAGAAATGTTGAGTAAAGGTCGCGATTCGGAGATCGCTCCTACAGAAATCGTAAGTATTGTAGGAAGGAACTCCGATTCCCGACTACTGTGGCGAGTCACAATTATAGTAAAATCCATAATTATTTATACACTACGGTAGGTTCGGTTTCCTAACCGAACCGTATTTATTCAGTCCATAGATGCGGTTAGGAAACCGCATCTACCAGGGAGTGTGCACATATTTTTGGATTTAACTATAAAAGTAGACACACCAATAGTTTGGATAATAAATTCGTGGAATGGCGAGGAATTTTCCTCGCCATGTATTATTTTAATTCTCTACTGTTTCTGAACTTTGCTCTTCAGAACCGCCCTCTACTGGCACATAATACCCTGAACCGAAAAGGTATCCATCGTGCCGAATCGCCCAAGTGCGTTTCTGTTCATTTTCGCCACTTTCCGGATTGGGCCACAAATAATCAATCCAGTTTCCTGTTACGGTTGCCTTGGCGATTTTTACACCCAATGTCGATCCATCATGACGTTCAACATCCTCATCCAGCCATTTAAGATCCTTAAGATCGGCGCCTACGAGTACCGGCTTCCACGCATGTGCGACAAATATATCTTTTTCATCTGTAATGAACACATACCACTGCCCGTCAATATTTGCCGGGTCTTTGTAATGAGCAATAGCAGCGTCGCGTCCTTCTGTTTTGTAAAGATCAATTGCCGCCTGCACAAAGGCAACTGTAAATGCCGCGGGATCATCCTTTGTAGGTGTTTGAGATGAATCAGCAGTATCCATCATGGAATCTATTATTTTCTTCTCACACCCTATAATGCTAATAGCTGCAAATCCTAACATAAGCAGCATTATCAAAAGATTCTTCAATTTATATCTCACCATTTGTTATAAGCAATTTAATTGTTACGTGAGTTTGATAAATCAGATTTTTGGACTCGGTGCGGTTAGGAAACCGCACCTACCGGGCTTATGAGAATAAGATTTTATGCAAAATGAAGTTCATATATCTATTATCAAACTCACGTTAATTGTTATAAAGATGTTATACCCATTAATTATATACCCTAATTCTGTGATTGTCAAATAGTCTTTATTTCTTGCAATAATTTCTATATTAGGGTAGGCTATGGGTTAAACAATAGCGAATTACGATTAAACCAGCCAAACGTTACATGAGGACATAATCTAACACGGAATGTATTTCTAATACCTCAACGTTTTTTCTATGAAAGGAGAATAATCATGAAACCTACTGTCTTGAATGTTTTGCTTTTGTTTATTGTTGGTATTACCTTAGTCGGATGTCAAGGGATAACTTATTATGATGTGGAGACAGATAATTATACCGGTCCTCAAACCGTTGATGCTCTTATGAAAGCATTTGATAAAAGATACACTTCCCGTGCTTCAAGTGCTAAGTGGGCTACTGCTATGGAAACATCTTTCGGTGAAAAACGTAAAATTGAGATTACATTAAAAAGTATGGATGCGGAATACCCGCGTCAAGAGTGGATTCAGATGCTTATTAACAAAGGTTTCACAATAGAAAAATTTAAGGATTATGATAGATTGCTCAATTTACGTGTGGATCTCATTATGAAGGAATTTCATTCTGGAGATGATTTCGAAATCGCTAAAGATACACATATAGACTCAATGCTACAAAAGCATCGCATTAAGCATCAGGTTATCAATGAGGCAAAACGCACCTATCCAGGAATGAATGACTGGTTTGTGGTAAATGGAAAAGCATTGCCTTCTATTCCGGGGAGGATGTACGTACAAAAAATTGAAAACGGATTTACGATTCGTCACAAAAGGACTAAAACAATATCGGAGAATGGAGAAATTTTATCTGTTTTAGGACCAGAACTTTCTAAGGAACAGGAAGCTGACCTAAAGAATAGAGGGATAGAACCAGAGGGATGGGAAGTTCTGTATTTAGATGGAGAGGGAAACATAATTCCATCCGACAGGTAATTCTTATTAAGAATCTCTAATTCCTACAGAGACAAGTGACAGGATATTATCGCCAAAAATCAGTTTGCAATTGCTAACGCTCAATACTTCCACTAAACTATCGTAGATTTTAGAATTATTTACAAACTTTGCATCGGCGAGGTTAGGAAACCTCGTCTACCAGCGAGTGAAAGTGTTTATTTTATAAATCACCATAAATACTTTTAGACAGTCAAAGAAATCGGAGTTTGCATGTCCAACCAATTAGCAGTTTCTGGCGGCACGCCTGTCCGAAACATACAAACCCACCCGTGGCCATCCTGGCCGATGCGGACATCTGATGAATGGGAATCAGAAATTGAGCCATTACTTCGCGATGTCTATATGAGTGGTAACGAAGGCAGCGGTGGGGCAATGATACCACGTTTTTGTGAGCAGTATGCCCAGTATTCTGGCACAAATTACGCCCTTTTCATGCCACACGGGACGGATTCTATCAGTGCCGCATTAGCTGGAGCGCTTGACCTTGATGGGTTCAGTGATGGTGGAGAAGTCATTGCCCCGAATTATACGTTTGTGGCAACTGCAAGTGCAGTTTTAGAACGTAGATGCACTGTAGCGTTTGTAGATGTTTGCCCAGATACATATACAATTGATCCCGATGCGGTAGCGGCTGCAATTCGACCAGAAACCAGTGCGATCCTCCCTGTTCACCTCGGTGGTCATCCAGCAGATATGGGGGCGTTACAGGAAATTGCCCACCGTCATCAACTCAAAATTATTGAAGACTGTGCACAGGCACATGGTGCAGAATACCAAACAAAAAAGGTTGGTAGCCTTAGCGATGTTGGTGCATTTAGTTTTCAAGCATCCAAAAATCTCACTTCCGGCGAAGGTGGCATGGTTACCACAAACGATAAAGACATTCATGACCGAGTTTGCGCCTTCATGAATGTAGGACGCGCACCCGGTGGTGCAAGATGGGAGTATCCTCGACTCGGATGGAACTACCGTCCTTCTGAATACCTCGCAGCAATACTGTCGGTGAGATTGAAACTTCTGGAAGAACAAACAGACCTACGCAATCGAAATGCTGCCTACCTTTCCAACGCGTTGGAAACCATACCCGGCATCACACCTCCTAAACTTGCCCCATGGGTTACAAAACACGGGTATCACCTTTACTGCATGAAATATGACCCCAAAGGCTTTGGTGGAAAGTCCCGACAGGAATTCGTCAATGCCCTATCTGCTGAAGGGATTCCGTGTTCAATCGGTTATCGTTCTCCGCTTTCAGAGGAACCGGGCATGGCACACGTCGCGAAGAAATATCCTCACCTCATACGTTCATTACCATGTCCAAATGCAGAATTAGTTTGTGAACAGAGCGTATGGCTTTTCCAAAATCTTCTCCTCAGCTCAGAATCGGATATGGATCAGGTGGTCGATGCAATCACCAAAATTCATCGGGCATGGAACTATGGTGAATTATTGAAATAATTATACACCTCACTTGTAGGAGCGATCTCCGAATCGCGACCAAAGCCATTCGTAGGAGGGAATCGGAGTTCCCTCCCGCAGGATGCCAAAAGCGCATGCTGCGTTGATTCACAGATGAATAATGTCTAATTAATTCTAAAATCTACCATAATCCCTCTATACAGATGCAATCACAAGTTAGCAAACCGCTCCTTGTCTACGATAACGACTGCGATTTTTGCCGATATTGGATTGCACAGTGGCAACACGTTACGCAAGATCGTATAGACTATGCTCCCTACCAAGAAGTGGCTACGAAATTCCCAGAGATTTCACTTTCAGCCTTTCAAACCTCAGTTCAGTTAATTTTAGAAAACGGACAAGTGTTTTCGGGTGCGGAGGCGGTTTTACGCGCTCTAAATAACCGTTTACTCCTCTGGTGTTACGACAATTTTCCAGGGTTCGCTCCTTTGTCTGAAGCAGTCTATAGGTTTATAGCGAAGCATCGTCCATTTTTCTCCAAAGTGACGCGATGGTTATGGAAGACACGTTCAGACTGAATTTACTACAAATATTATAGTGAAATCTAAAAATATGTGCACATTACTGGTGAATCAACGCCAAATGCGCCTATGGCGTTCGTCGGGTGCGGTTGGGAAACCGCACCTACCGCAGTGTATAAATAATTATGGATTTCACTATAAAAGATATAAAAATAGATAGGAGAATTCATGTCAAGCCAATTTTTAAAAGTTGCTTTAGAAGCAGCGAAAAATGCCGAAGAGATTATCACATCATACTACACTGATGGCACATTGAAAGTTGAACTAAAAGAGGACGAAACGCCGGTAACCCGTGCCGATACCGAAGCGGAGAGAGCGATCCGAGAAACTATCACACAAGCATTTCCTGACCACGGATTCTTAGGTGAAGAATATGGAACACAAGAAGGCACATCACCTTATATGTGGATTATTGATCCGATTGATGCTACTAAGAATTACATCCGCAAAATTCCGATTTTCGGCACACAGATTGCATTGATGAAAGATGAAGAGCTTATCCTCGGCGTTTCCAATGCCCCATTATTAAACGAACTTCTATATGCTGAAGTTGGCAATGGGGCATTCCTGAACGGTGAACCGATTAAGGTTTCCAATGTTTCGCAACCTGCAGACGCAATGGTGTGCCATGGTGGGTTGAAATGGTTTGTAGAAAAAAGCACTTTCCCCGGTATTTACAACCTTATCAACGATGCTGCACGTACAAGGGGATTTGGCGATTTTTATATGTATCACCTTGTTGCTTCTGGCAGAGTGGATGCAGTGATTGAAGCAGCGATTAGTATTTGGGACATCGCTGCAATTACTGTTATTGTGCGGGAAGCTGGTGGGAAAGTGACAGACATACACGGACAAGCCATCACGAAAGACACTGCTTCACTGGTGGCAACAAATGGAATCCTGCATAATACAATCCTTGATTATTTTAATGAAGAACAATGATGTGACTCTATAGATTCTTGTCCCTTCGTTTTTATGACCATACTCTTCACAACACGGTCCTGTGCATCTCGGACAAATCAATGTCCTGACCAAAAGATGCCAACATATCGATCATCTTTCCTTGCTGGAGTATGCATTCAAGGGAACGGAGTGGGAATTCATACTTACTTCCTTCGCAAGTTTGCCATGCGCGCGGCGCTAGGATTGCTGCCTGTACTGATGCAATAACTTCTATCGAGTCCATCTCTGGCAAGATAGGGTCCTGGATTAACCCATGTGGATAATATCCAGAAGGTTCTTCCCATCTTGAATAACCAATAATTTTTTGACCATGACGCAAAACGCGATACCCGCTCATGTTGTACTGATGTACTTTCATACCTTGTGAATTCCATTTAACTGGAAAATTGTGTTTTGCCCATCTCTCATCCAATTGCGGGAAGGCACTTAAATCTTTTAGATTCACTTCTGTCCATTTGAGTTGCGAGACATCTGAATTTGGTAGAAGTTGTGTTTGAAGTTCTTGCGTGAATTTCTGGTAGCCAACTTTCTGATACAATCGAATTGCTTCTTCTGTATCAACATCAAGAATACTTCCACGATAGCCCGCTTTCTGGAAGTGTGCATGCAGTTCTTGCATCAAACGGGTTGCAATCCCTTGACGACGCATATCTGTATCAACATAGACAGCTCCTACTATTATGAACCTCTGGAACTTGCCCTCGATGTAGAATGAACAAGGGTCACCCCATACATGCCCCACGACTCTTTCATTGAGGAGTGCTAAACGTATTCCTTCTGCTTCAATGTGTGAACTTTCAAATTTATTTCGATAGATATTTTCGTCGACTTGTTCAGCAGGGACTAACAGCTCTAAAACTGCGTCATCATCACCGGATTGCCAATGTCTGTATGTAATTGTATTACGCATGAGACTCCTAAAGTTTGCAAAGTAGTTTTCATTATTAACACCTAAACGGATGCACCTTTCAGATTATTCGGAGGGTAGTTTTGGGTGTGTAAAGTTTTGGTTATAAGTTCATGCTGCCTGTTTGAGTTCATTCCAATATGTGTCCCACGCTCCATTTTTTATCAAACATCGTGCGGAAAGCACTAGATTGATACCTTTCTCCTGCCACCTCATAGCAGCTTGTTTACACCTTTGTCCGACAACATGTTTGCAGGCACTCTCAATCACGCCACTCCCGATTTGATACCCTTTTTCTCTAAACATTTTATATTGCATGCGTTCAGCGTGCTTTTCGAAATAGCCTGCTTCCCTGTCTAAGATATTCACAACATCTGGATTTTCCATACCTAAACCCCGAATGCGTAAAACGACTTCTGCCGTGTCTCCCTCATAAAGAAAAAAGTCTGTTGCCTCTACCCACTTTTCAATCGTTGTTGTCTGATGTTCCCCAAATGCCTGTTTTGCCACTTCATATAAATGGGATTTCGCATGCATGTAATCCACAATCTCAATGGCATTCGGAAAGTATTCATCCGCTAAGTTCCATATCCACGCCGCACCATCCCCAATAAACACAACATCCTGGGTATCTATATCGTCTCGGTAAATGCCACTTTGCGTTGCTAACGTAAATAACTTTTCCCCAAACTGTGCCGCATTCTCACGCCCCGCAACATAACGAATACTTTCTGTTCTGGCACTCGGTGTCGCCCCCGAACCCAGTTGTGGATAATCTCTATAAACACAACCGACTTTCACTTCTTTCCACCCATCCGGCGAGTTCGTGTAGCACCCATCACACCCCACATACCAACGCTGATTTGCCGCAAGTATTTGCGGTTCTACTTGTGCTGACACGCTCAAGTCTGATGACCACTCAAGCACTTTTTGGTGCAATGTCGTGTGGCTCACTTTTATCCCTTGAAAAGACAACTCTTTCGCTGCTGCTCTATAGTCAAAAGGTGCTGCCAGATAACACATCCGCTCTGCGACACGATGTGTCCATTTACCTTTCAACTTTTGACACGCATCCCAAGGCCTATGATAATGACCCGACGCACATTCATACACCCAACGCTGCACACGGATCTTGCCACAAAGTGTTGTGATATTCACGCCGCGTTTCTGTATCGGACGACACGCTTGTTCACATTGTGGACATTCAACAGGTGCTGCAGATTGCCGAGATGCTGCTTCTGAGACACACACTTCCAACAACTTTTGACCCGTTCTATTCATCAAGTCTCGCACACAAGGCTCAGCTGCTTCTAATGGGACGCAAGGGGATGACAAAAGTTCGTCTGCCATCTGAGCAATATCTTCTAAAATCTCTTTGACTTCTGGGTTCTCTAATGATATATTAAACATTGGTATCCTCTTCCTTTTTTGAATTTATTAAGATAGGATACCCATTTTTATTATAACTCGCAACAACTCTGGACATCAGAGTTGCTACAAAAACTTTACACACCCTAACATGACACACCCTCACCAAATTGATATGACATGTCTTTCAAGATATGGTATCATGAAGAAGCAAATTTAAAATATATAAAAGGAGCATTCCCATAATGGCGGATCAATCTAAAAGTTGGGCAGAATCGTATATCAATGATGGATATCTATTAGTCCCAGACCTCGTTACACAACAAGAATGCGAAGAAATCAAATTAGAAATGTTAAAAATATTTCGTGGCTATTATGAGTGTGAAGCGATTCCACCAATGCCCGAAAATGCGACAGAAACTGAGATATTAGATCGGATTATGTGTGTTGGCGAACCGCATACATTTAGTCTGATCGTCCGCCGTTACGTGGAATACCCAAAAATCTGTGCTGTGCTCCAAGAAATTGTCGGTGCGCATATCCCGTTTTGGGACGGCGGTGTGAAGTGCATGCAGTCAATGATGTTAGGTAAGGTGCCAGGACATACGGGTAATCCGTGGCACCAAGACGAGCACCCGATACCGACGCGCGACCGATCACTCGTTGGCGCGTGGATCGCATTGGATGATGCCACCGTTGAAAACGGATGTCTGTGGGTTCTTCCTAACAGCCATCGTTCCGGTGTGATTTATGATCGGCACCCGCATAATAAGCGCGACGAGTTTGACAGTTGCCACGAGGCAATGGGTTTTGACGATTCTGATGAAATCCCGATTGAGATGACTGCTGGAAGTGTTCTCTTTTTCAACGGTTATCTCTTACATCGCTCAAAAAAGAATAGAAGTGATAGTTATCGTCGTGTTATTGTAAGCCATTATTGTTCAACTGCATCGTGGCTTGGATGGAAAGGACAACGTAATTATCGCGGTGTAGTAGTCATTTCAGGCGATGATCCCTATTCTGATGAAGGTTATGTTACGCCGAATGCTTGGGCGCGCTGGGAATAAAAAATATTGCCATTTCTATGGGATTATATTGCATTATTTCGTAGATCGGGTAGAGTAACGCGAAACCTATAGGTGTCAACTTAAGAAAATGTTAGCGTTCATAAAACCCTTCTCAATACTCATTATGGTTGAGACTGTCCTGTATTTAGCCCCAGCGGGGCGATATGTTTATAGCACACCGTATGAACATAACTCTTGAGCTCCGTAGGAGCGACATATTCCGATTGATAAACTGATGCGACAACATACCGCCCCTACGGGGCTCAAGAAGTGGATTGCATCATATCTATAAACATAGCGTCCCTACGGGACTGAAGAGCGGTACACCACCCTTGTAGGCGCGTTTTGTAAACGCGCCGAGAGCAGACTTAAGACAACAGACAACATAAACGGAGCGTTTACAAAGCCCTCCTACAAGAACAAAAGTAATATGAACGAACAATTATCAGTAGAAACCCCAGAACAGATTGACATCAATTATCAGAAAGCGGGTATCGGGTCGCGTTTTTATGCGGCACTGCTTGATACTTTATTACTCGTGCTAATAATACTTGTCGGTTCTTACGTCAATAGTATATTTATTACAAGACTCGGCGACATTTTCGGAAAATGGTTTGGTGCTGTTGGTGGTATCGTTGTCTTTGCGTTATTTTGGGGGTACTACATGGTATTTGAGATTACGACGAACGGTCAATCACCAGGGAAACTCGCCCTCGGATTACGCGTCATCAAAGAGGGAGGTTACCCGATTAGTTTCGCTGATTCAGCCATCCGTAATTTAGTGCGAGTCGTTGATTTTCTACCGTTCTGCTATGGTGCGGGGCTGTTTGTGATGCTGATAAATAAGGATTGGCAAAGGTTAGGCGACTTGGCTGCAGGTACACTTGTCGTTAAAACATCTCGGAACAGAGGAAAATTAACTGGTGTTGATTCAAGAGTATCTGTTCCCCCAATAAACATTCCACCGCAAGAATTTCTGTATGCAGACTGGATACAGCTGGAGTTGGTAACAGAGTCGGAATTAGGTATGATACGTGAATTTCTTTCCCGTCGTCCCACGCTTTCCTTGGTTCGTCGTCATGAACTCGCAAGGAGTATCGGCACCCCGATTGCCGAAAAGATGGGGAGCGGTGGTGATCTTCGCTACGATAAATTTTTAGAAGAAGTCTACACTTTAAAGACATCAGAACCTCCTAAAGTTATTGAAGAAAAGGATGATAGCCAACTTGATCCTACAGAGTAGAACAAGTTATGGAAATTGAATCACCGACAACAATTGAAAACACCTCTCCTATACCACGTTCGATGGGTTTCGGTGAACTTCTTGATGCAACGTTTAGTTTCTACCGGACACATTTCCTGCGGTTTCTTGGAATAACTTCAATCTATCTTCTGGCTATGCTCATCGGGTTTTCAATCTGTCTTTTAGACGATTCGATAGGGCGTAATATAAGGATAGCAATTTGGATACCGGCAACGGGCGTTATTTTCGGTGTTTCTATTTTCGTCGTAAGCGTTCTGATGTCCGCAACTGCCCAAGCCTATCTTGATGGAAGTATTAGAATAGGTGCAGTGTTAAAACTGGGAATACGCCAATTTATTACATGTTTTGTCGGTGCGTTTCTTTTTGGATTGATCGCCATTATCACCTCAACTCTCGTAGGACTTCTATTAGCCGGGTTATTCAGTTTCTTTATACAGATTTCTTTCAATTTCTTCTTAACTTTTGCTTTCTCACTACTATCTTCCGGGGTTGTGATTTTTGCAGCAGTATATTTTGTCAGCCATTGGTGTTTCTTCGCCGCTGTGGTTTTAATAGAGGGAAAATCAATGTGGGACGGTATACAACGTAGAGGTGAATTAATCAGACGTAAGTCGTTGCAAATCACTGGCATAATGACAACGATTGTTCTGCTATATTTAGGGGTCAATTTTATATTCCGTTTTGGTTTTGGTTTTTCGTTTATTTTGATGGGACTCACTAACCTGGAGGAGTTGAGGAACGTGATACAGCCCGTATGGCTTATGCAGCTCCCTGTTTTTCAAAATGAATTGCGGATTTCGTACCAACTCATGCATCTGATCTACTTGGGTATTGATACCATAACAATGCCGATCTGGGTTATCGGTGTTACACTCCTCTATTTTGATCAACGTATTCGGAGAGAGGGATTTGATATTGAAGTGATGGCGGCGCGCCAAGGAGGATAAAAAATGATAGGATCAATAGAAAATAGACGTACTTTGAGGATACCTGAACTTTTTAGCGGTGTTTTCAATTTTTATCGCAGACATTTCAGCCTATTTTGGCAAGTGATGGTACCGCTTATCCTTCTCAGTTTTCTGATTGATTTAGTGATACTAAACGGTTTTTATCGCTATTTTCCAAACATCTCATGGGTTGTTGGAACATCAGATGGTTTTTCTGTGACTACAACTTTTGAATCGATGCAGAATTGGACGTATACTTTCACATTTTCGTCCTTTATTACTATTTTTCTTTGGTTTGCTATGTGCCCTCTTGCCCTTACAACATTTCAACTTTGCCGTGATATGAATGTTTCTGTCCAAAGCATCTGGCGGCGGACACTTCGTAGAATTGGTTCTATTTTCGGGGCGTCTTTCTTATTGTTAGTATTGCTTCTATGCATATTGGTTTGTTTTCTGCTCCCATCTGCATTGTTTGCACTTTCAACTAATTCTCCCGCTCTATTTATTTTGTTCGGACTCGTTTTCATTTGTGTCATATCCTACTTTATGGTGCGGTGGAGTCTTTTTAATCAGTGTATCATCATTGAAAATCTATCGGCACTTCAGGCGTTTCGCCGAAGTAGTGAACTTGTTCAAGGTAGATGGTGGGGCTTTTTTATAAGGTATCTGTTGCTTGTATGGGGATCCGGAGTACTTACGGGTCTAATATTTGCTTTTACAATTATCCAACTTTCTATTGTAGAACCTGAATTTACGCCGATCCGTAATGAACTGCTTTCTGAAAAACTCATCGGTATCTTTTTAGGTATTGATGCCTGGGTGCAATATAGCAATGTAAAGTTAGGTATTGGAGATATCAATATGGCTTTATTGGGTGCGCCTGGTTTTTGGGCAATTGGGATAATCCTTGTTATTAAGACCCTGATTTATGCTTTTTTAACGCCTCTCTGGGCAATTTTGACAACACATCTCTATTTGGAGCAGACTGGTGGAGAAATTGATAGCGGAGAGATTCCTGAAAATTCAATGACAGTGTAGGTTTAGAATAATATGAGTTCGAAAAGGAGAATTCCATCGTAGGGTGGAGTCCCTACAATAAGGTGAGGCATTTGGCTGGAAATCGCGCTTAGAAAGCGCTCCCACAAAGAAGTCTTGCCGATGGTTGACTGCCAACTCCACTCGGTAGGTGCGGTTTTCAACCGCACCTACCGAGTGGAGGACCGTTAAATTGACATTATGGGCTGTACCCTTCATCAGCCAATGATTTGGAGGGCATCCTGAATTTCCGAGATGACCTCTGAATCGTTTTCACACGTTAATTGAGTTTGCAATGCTTGTTTAGCATCTTTCCCGCCGATTTGTCCTAATGCCCATGCCGCGTGTCCACGAATTAAGGGTTCATCGTCAGTCAAAGCCTTTTTGAGAGCAGGCACAGCAGCGCGTGAACGCCAATTTCCGATCGCCACAATAACATTTCGCAAAAAACCTCTGCGTTTTGCGCGTTTGATAGGGCTTCCCTTAAACTTTTTACTGAATTCGGTTTGTGTCATGTTGATGAGTGTGAGCAACTCAGGGGCGAGGTTCCCGTCGCGTGGTTGAAAAGCGGACTCATTTGTAGGTATCGCTTTACTGTTCCATGGACAAACCTCTTGGCATATATCGCAACCGAAAATCAGGTTTCCGATCATGGGACGGAGTTCCTTCGGAATGCTGTCCTTCAATTCAATTGTCAAATAGGAGATACATAACCTTGAATCAAGCAAATTCGGTTCAATAATTGCGTCTGTCGGACATGCTTCAATACACTTCGTGCAGGTGCCGCAACTGCCACGGAAAGGTTGCGTTTCGGATTCCAATTCAATGCTAACAAGCACCTCTGCGAGGAAGTACCATGATCCCGAACGCCAGTTAATCAGATTAGTGTTTTTTCCTATCCAACCGAGTTTGGCTTTTTGAGCATATTCCCTTTCCAAAATTGGACCAGAATCTACGAAAACTCGACTTTTGAGTTCTGTTGCTGCGGTATCTTTGATAAATTGGACAAGGTGTAAAAGGCGTTCACGAATGACATCATGATAGTCATCACCCCATGCATACCGAGATATTTGTCCACGACTTGGGTCTTCTGCTAACGTTTTAGGTGTATCCAACGTATAATAGTTCATCGCCAGACTAATAATAGATTTAGTCTCTTCAAGGAGTCTTCGGGTATCTTCCTTGAGTGGCAGGTGTCTTTCAAGGTAACCCATTTTCCCGGCATATCCGCTTTCAATCCATTGCCGGTAGCGTTGAATAGTTTGACTCTGTTCGGCAGGGGCAATCCCAACGAGTTCAAAGCCGAGTTCGTGTGCGCGAGTCTGGATTTGTTGGGTTAATGTGTTTGCCATTGCTCTCTATTCGGAATTGAAGAGGAATTGTTCAATAGAGAAAGCGTAATAGCATTTCAAGGTACAGAACAAATGCTATTTTGCACCACGTGGGTAAGAACCGAGGATTTTGACATCACGACATAGCTCCTCAAGGTGTTCAAAAACAGAGTGAACGTTATCATCATCAATATGACCATCAATATCGGCAAAAAAGATATATTCCCACGGTTTAGTGCGCGAAGGGAGCGATTCTATATAACTAAGGTTTAATTGGTGTTTTTTTAAGATTCCCAAGATTTCATACAGTGCGCCAACTTTGTCTTTAATTGCCAAAAAAATAGATGTACAATCATTACCGCTTTTGCCAACTATTTGGTCGCCAATTATAAGAAAACGGGTTGTATTATTCGGTTCATCCATAATGGAATCTGCTATCACAGGTACCTCGTAGATTTCACTTGCCAGCTTACTTGCGATTGCTGCGGCGTTGGGTTCATCTGCTGCGCGTTGCGCAGCATCAGACGTACTTACAACTTCAACCTGCTCCACTGATTTCATAAACTTATTCAACCACATTCTACATTGGGCAAAGGGTTGACTGTGCGAATAGACACGTTGAATCTCAGAGAGCGATGATTTTGAGATGAGATGATGTCGGATAGGTTGGTAAATTTCTGCACAGATATTGAGAGACGTATGTTGAAAACGTTCTAAAACGTCTCGGACAGTGCCGTAAACTGAATTTTCAATTGCTACCACGCCAAAATCAGCGCGTCCCGTTTCAACTTCGGTAAAGATATCACGCTGCGGTGTGATAGGAATCATTTCTGCGAAAGGTCCGAAGAACGATAGGCTTGCAGTGTGTCCGAAACTACCCGATGGTCCAAGGAAAGCGACCCTATTTGGGCCTTGCACGGCTCGTGAAGCAGTAAAAATTTCAGTCCAAATTTTGTCAATCGCATCTTCGGAAAATATGCCGTGATTCTGCGTTTTTAGACGATTACGGATTTCGTACTCACGCTGCGGTACATAAATTTCCTTCCCCGTATCGGCTTTTAAGGAACCTACCTTCTTGGAAATCTCTGCACGTTCTTGAAGAAGATTTAGAAGTTGGTCATCTATGCTATTAATTTGATCGCGTAATTTTTTTAGCTCCAAAGAAACTATCCCCTATGAAAGGCCGTTAGCGAGTCGTGAATCATGACAGCATTATAGTAAAATCACAAAATATGTGAACATCCATGGTAGGTGCGGTTTCCTAACCGCACCATTTACCCGGTCCGGTAGATACGTGACCCACCGAATATCCTGTGTTCTAATGTTGCACATAAACAATATATTAGCTGTTCAATTTTTTCATGGCAGCAATCATCTCATCATCCGATGGATTATTCTTTACCATTTCAACAAATCTCTCAGCGGATATCTTATGTTCCTCCAGGAACATTTTATCTTGCGGTCACGGATATATGTATTCACCGATGATGCCTTGCAGTTTTGCGTTAGCTTTGTCGGAAATTCTGGCAAGCCAAGGTATGCCGCCGATAACCATATCCCTGTGACGCGGTTTCCAATCAAGAGACATTTTTTCACCTCCTTCTCTAATTATAGGAGTTTTCACATGTTTAAATATGAAATTCCTTGATTACTGTTGAGCACTTTCCTGAAGTTGTCTTATGGCTTTTCCTAAGAGTTCAATATTACGTCCGTATTCTGCCCAATTGCCGTTGCGTTGTGCATCTTGTGCGCTACTGTAATAGTTGTTTGCCTGCTCAATTAGCTCACGTAATGACGTTGCGGTCTCTGGGAGTTCGGTGGCCTCAAGTGTGTCATCAACTGTAGCCGACGGGTCGCTTTCCAACCCGATTCTCTTAAGGAACATCTCCCTGAGTGCCTCATCAAGCGTTTCGCCCCAGACAACCTCATTCTCATACCCGATGACAACGCGCCGCAATTCAGGAATAGCAGTCTTTTCATCTTCAGACTGGATATAGATAGGTTCAACATACAGCAGGGAGTTGTTCATTGGAAGAATCAGCAGGTTCCCTCTCAAAACACGGGACCCTTGGGTATTCCAAAGACTGATTTGTTGGGAAATATCCGGTTCTTGACTAATAAAGTTTTCAACTTGCATCGGGCCAGCAACCTGTTTACCTTTCGGGAAACGGTAGACAAGGAGTTGTCCATATTGTGGTAAATCGCATCGCGCAGCAAGCCACGCAGTAAGATTCGGTTTATTAAGTGGCGTAAACGGCAACATCAACATGAATTCAGCTTTTTCCTGTCCTGGTAACCTTATAACCACATAGTACGGTTCAACCAATTGTCCCTTTATACCTGAACTCTGGACTGTCTGTTGTTGTGCTCCAAAAGGCTGTCTTTGCTGCGGAGGTGCTATTTGTCGCGTCTGTGCATCTGTATGGTCATAAAGTTCCTTACCAATTTCCCATTTATCCTCGCCAGCATAAAAGGTTATTGGATCCTTCATGTGGTAGTCTTGATAAACTTGTGCTTGGATGTGAAACATTATCATCGGATACCGAATATGTGCTTTCAGTTCATCTGGCATCTCTTTAAAAGGTTTGAAGAGATCGGGAAAAATTCTTCGGTAACATTCCGCGATCGGGTCCTGTTCACGTTCCATAATGTAAAAATCGGCAGTACCATCGTAAGCATCAACAACGACCTTAACAGAATTTCGGATATAGTTTCCCCACGGTTTCCCATCTCGTTGCATATTTGCGACTTGTCGCCTTCTTTGGTGTCCCAAATCATTCATAGAAACGGAATAAGGGTAACGGTGTGTAACAGTATAGGCATCAATCATCCAGACGATTCTACCTTCATGGAGAATAATATAAGGGTCTTTCGCTTCATATTGCAAGAACGGAGCAATTTTTTGAACCCGTTTGATGATATTTCGTTCATAGAGGATTCGGCTTGTAGATAAAATTTCACCCGGCAAGATGAAGTTAATCTGGTTATCAAATTTCAGCATATACACCAGTTTTCGCCAAAATGAGTCTAATAGTACACCACCCTTCCCTCGATAGGCATACTCAGCGTATTGTTGTCCCTCTTTCGGATAATCAAATTCAAGAGCTTGGGGCCGGTCAGGATGGACAATTACATAGCGATTAGTCCGTTCTCCATAATAGATGCGAGGTCCCGGTGTTTCGGTAAACCGATGCCGCCACTGTTCTTGGTATTGAATGGGTGGCAGTCCCTGAATATACATGTTTGGTTTGCCGTTTTCAATTTCATTGACAGGGCTAACGACAGCACCGTACCCGTGGGTATAAACATAGGTTTGCTTATACCAGTCATTCCTGATTTCTGCGGGCAGCTCATTAATATTCAGTTCTCGTCCGGATAGCATAACTTGTCTAATTTCATCATTAACGATATACCGATCAATATCAACATCATAAAAATCGTATTGAGATCGCAATTCTTGTAGTTGACGAAATGTCCTACGTAAAGGTCGCCAATCCCAGAGACGTATGCTATTGAAAACAGGGGCATTTTCTTGGCTTGTGATGTCATCGTAATTGATCGTCTCCGTCAGAGGGTATTCCTCTTCCAACACCTTATTTTCTGCTAAGCCATAAGCTTGGAGTGTCGCTTTGATGTTGTAGTTAATATAGTCTGCCTCTAAGACCTGTTTTCTGGGTTCAACACGCCATCTTTGTATGACCTGAGGGTATAACTGACCGATAAACCCGGCAATTATGAACACGACAAACGCGCCAAAAGCGAACGTGTTGCGGCGTAAAAAAATGCTAATGATGAAAATCACTGCACACAAAACGGTGAGTCCCAGCATAATATATAAGATAGGAAGACGTGCCTTTATTGCAGCGTATCCACCACCGCCACGCACAACATCGTTGGAAGTATACAACAAGTCAAACATGACAAAGAGATAATTCCACGCGCGGAATATAAGTGTCAACGCTACGAGTGTGAATAAGTGCGCTTTCACTCGGACAGGTGGTTGAAATCGCAGTTGGTTTGTGTCGCCTGTTATCAACCCGTGGAAAAAATAGATAATTACCGAAAAAATTGTGACTAACAGAAAGATACCAAACAGTGTGCCGATGATATATCGCTCCATCGGCATTTTGAAAACATAATAAGCAACATCCTTATCAAAAATTGGATCGCGCGCAAGTGATTTAAAATACGCTTTTTGTCCCTGCTCAATCTGTACCGGTGTATTTAAGCGGATACCGCCTTGTTTTACCTCTCCAACTTGTGCAGTAATTGGATCGTTCCCTTCAATGTGAATGCTTATTTCATCTCCGACCTGTATATTTTTTGCCTCAAGTTCTAAAGGTGAGACAGTAATTTCATTTGAATCGAGATTATCTTGAACTATTATGGGAGTCGCAGACTGGAAATTCAATTCATCTGCGTGAGTATATCGCAAATAGGTTTCCCATCGGTCAGTCGCTGAATACCCCATTAGAATACTAAAGAGGATTGCGAGCAGCGTTAGTCCGCCGTAAATCATCTTTCGGGTATTGGTTTGTCCGCCTGTGAATTCAGTCCCTCCCATGAACGCAGGACTGAGATGTGCGGGTGTCAACCGATAGACTATGTAGAGATTAGTTAACAAAATTGCGAGGTAGACAAAGCCAACAATTACACCGACTAAGATTTTTGTCTTGAGAATTTTGGTGTAAATGTTTGGGTATTTCACCATATTGAACCATAGCCAATCTGGGTATATGTTGACCCAAGCGGTAATAATACCACCGAGGACTGCCAAGATCGCAATCGTAATAATAAAACGTTTGACCCGTGATTCCATTTTTTCTCCTTGTTTGGATTATGTCTTTTTAGAATGAATCTACAATATTCTGTTTATATTCAATGTGCATGACCGAGATAAGCCGACTAAAACGCTTGTCCCAAACCAAATTGATATTTGAATCCTGGCTTGATGCTTGCGAGGTCTGTGTGGCGTGCGGCAGCAAAATCAATCGAAAATAGACCGAGTTTTAATCTAAGTCCAACACCTACAGATCCTTTTATATCTTCAAGACGGATGCGTTTGCCATCGCGTTGAAGCGCTTGGAAAGGGTTATCGGAGTCGTATTGCCAATCTGCCCATGTGCTGCCGAAGTCAGCAAAGAAGATGCCACCAATACCACCGATTGACCATCGAATTGGCCATCCGAAATAGAGTGCATCTATGAACGGAATACGGAGTTCAACGCTGAACAGTCCGATCCGAGAACCGACGAAGTCTTCGTAATTATAGCCGCGCAGTGTATCAATTCCACCGAGGTAAAAGAGAGATTTATCAGGACCGAAACTGCCGCCGAGCAGCAGTCGAGTGGCAATAGTAGAACGTCTTCCTAAGCCGAAGTAATTTCGGAAATCAAAAATCGCATTTGTGAGAGTCAACTTACTTCCAATGGTTGGAAATGAACGTTCTATTTCAAATCGGTAACGCGTGCCTCTATAGGGTGCCCATTCTCTCCACATTGTGTTATCACTAACAAAAGCGATGGAGCCGAGCGCGAGAAGTCCGCGTTCATAATAGTTAAAAGGTTCGCTTGTCTGAAAATTGTAGGAGAACGGTGTCGTATACATTGAATACTGAAGGTCTAACCGATGATACCGGTCAAACGGATAGCTCAGATAGCCACCGAGTCCTGTAACACGTTGTAAAATTCCGCGCTGATTGCGTATTGAACCGAGAAGATGGTATTGATGGTAGTTGTAAATCACTGCGCCAACGTCGGCTCGGTGGGTCAAGAATCCATACTGTGCGATAAAATCAGGAATAAGGTATCCACCGGACTGATTGATTACACTCACTTCAACGCGATGATTTCCTAACATGTCGCTTGCACTCATTTGAACTTGGCTGCGGAATTGTCCGTCTGCGCCGTAAGTAAATTGCGGGAAAATGGCATCAAAACGAAAAGAAGATTTTGTGCTGTACTTCCGTTTGGCAATCCTATAGTTCGGTTCAGAGGTGTCAGAATCTAAAACGAACGGAACTGACTGTGTTTCTAACGGAGGTGTTTCAATTTTTTCGTCGAGTATGTTTGCTGATTCCATAACACAAACATCATACTTTCCACCTTGATAAGCACTAAATAGAAATCGCTTTTCATCAGGCGAAAAACTTGGATTGAAACAACCTGTCATAAAGTTTGTGAGGCGTGTAACCTGCATGTCAGTGAGATGGAGTTTATATGCATCAAATACCCCGGTCCGGTCAGCACAGAATAAAACAGATACGCCATCAGGCATCCACACCGGACTGATAGCGTTTGAAGATTGCTCTGTGAGTATCTGTTGTGTGCGTTGATCAATATCAATTAAGGTGAGTCTATTTTTACCTTCTCGTTCTGAGGCGTAAACAATTGCGTTTTTTGTTGGGTGCCAAGATGGGTGGGTATCGTTAAAGGAGTCTCTGGTTAATCGGCTGATTGTTTCTGTTTCAAGTTCTATAATGTAAAGGTCTGTTTGTCCTTCCTTTAAGGCGGAAAAAACGATACGTTTACCGGCACTATCATAATTAGGCGAATTGGCAGTATCAAAATCAAGTTTGACGTAATGTGTCAATTTGTGTGTAAGGATATTGACTTCTAATAGGTAATTATTGTCGTGGTGTTTGCCGATAAAAACTATATGGTCTCCATCCGGTGCCCAAGTAAGACTTTGATCAAACCCACTGGAATCGGTGCGGATTTCCTCATATTTTTCGCGGAAAAAACGTTTGGTAATGCGGTCCAATTTTTCACCAGTCTTTGCGGACATGAGGACAATTTCCAAAAATCCTTCGTTACCGGTAATATAGGCGATAATATCACCGCTGGGTGACCATACGGGTTTGATGTTGTGTGAAAACCTGGATTCTTCGGTGAGTTTTTTTGCTACAATGTCAGGCAACTCTCTATCTTCTATCATCGGCCAATAACGTTTCCGAACCATCTGCCGATATCCTGTATCAAACTCTTTGAGGCTGACTCCCAAGACATTTTTAAAAACTAAGTCTAAATTTTTAGTTCTGCTTTGGCGTAAACCTTGTAAAATCTCGGCGATTTTTTCTCGTCCATAAGTCCGTACGAGATAAGCAACAGCTAACTGACCCATTTTATATCCGATATAAGGTGAACTAAGGCGATTGAAATTCTGTAACTCTGTTAAAGGCACAATATTATTATTCATACTGGCATCTCTCAGCACCATTTCGCCGATAGCATCGTTATCCTCAGCAAAATAATCCGCCATTCCTTCCATGAACCATATAGGGGGTGCGTAGAGGAACTCTCCGCTATAGATACTTGCATGGGGTCTTTGATAGAGAATATCGTATTGAAAGATGTGAATGAGTTCATGAAAAATGACCTCTCGAAAAGCTTCAAGTGAACCTGTAAAAGGTATTACAATACGGTGCTTAAAGAGTTCTGCAAAACCTCCAATACCTTCGTGTAACTCTTGAAGTATGATGTTGGTTTCTTGAAAATCTTTATGTGATTTATACAGGATTAGTGGCGTTCTATTTTCAAGTTCGTGTTCAAAGTCTTCGCTGTGTTTTTCATAAGCATCTTCCGCGATGGCAGCCATCACCGGTACAAGTTTTGCTTCGCTTGGGTAGTAGTGGATATCAAAATGTTCTGTCCGATGGATATGCCAATCAAAACGTTTGGCAGTAATCTTGTTTTTTCCGAAACCTTGTGCCAAAACACTTGATGAAATGAGCATTGTCAGACCCAAACAGAGGAAAAAAACCGTGGCTTTGATATTAGCGATGGTGTTTTTTGAAGTGATATTTTTCAGGGTATTCATCGGTTTTCCTTTTGTATGGTTATTTTCATCGCGAATTTTGATTAGGATTTTAGCACGGTGACAATGTAAACAATTAAAATGCCTTTTTTGCGGAAAGGTATTTACTTTATTAGGAATCGGTCCTCTTGTTCATAGTGTGGTGAGATATCGCGTGTGAATTGGGAGACAGCACGTTTGCTAAGTTCCTTCAGGGTGATTTCTTGTGGTGCCATCTGCGAAAAGACAAAAGAACCTAAACTATGTGCCTCGGCAGTGTGTTGTTGATATGCTTCATCCCAGATAATTTTTTCGGTATCAACATCTATTATCATCACACGAAGTATAAGTATATATCTTTTCTGCATATAGTCCTGATAGTCCATGACATAACGTTGTTGGCGGGTTGAGTATCGTTCACCGTAGTAGCGTCTTGGTCGGGTATCTGTATGAAATCGGTAGCTTCCAACGATGATACCTTTGACTTCAAAGTAGCGACCTAATTCGCTCAAGCGTTTGGTGTCCGCAAGCAATTCTTCTTCAACAACTTCTCCAGTCATTATACGTGCGGTTTCTTGTTTGTCTACGACCTCAAAATGTTTTTGTCGTGCTAAACCGCTTCTTAGGATTTGAGCAATCTCGGTTCCTATTTCAACAGGCAATTCACCTAACTTGGTAGATGCTTTTTCACTGACAAAAGGCAGCACAGCAAAGTTTGAATAGGTATTAATGTCAATTTCGGATTGTACCTTAATAGGAATAGGAACGCGGGCGACCTTACTACCACAAGCACAGAAGGTTAGGAGTGCCATAACTAACACACAAGTTATGCTATGTTGCTTTAGTGGTCGCATCCATTGCATATAGGAAGGCAAAATGAGAGGTATTATTTTTTTCTGCATCAGGAGAGTTCCAAGGTTAATTTTCTACGTGTTCTTCTGAGGATTCAGGTAGTGTTTCTTCGTTTTCTACGCCGCTTCGACGAATATGTAGGCGGCATCTTCGGTAATTGATGCGATAATATTTACTTTCAGGATCAAGTTCGGTTGCGCGTTGATATGCGGACACCGCCTCAGTAATTTTTCCTAAAGCCTCGTAGCCTACTCCAAGGTTGTTATGCGCAGCAGCATTGTCCGGGTCAATGGATACAGCCTGCTTCCAACGAAAAATTGCCTCATTCCAAAGACCCGCATGCGCTGCTTTTATGGCAAATTGATTATACGCTTGGACATTTGTTGTATCGTGTGATGCACAACCGATCAAGGTTAGGACTATGAAAACAGAGGCTATCTGAATTTTGGTATATGTTTGTTGCATGTCGTTATTCATCCTTGTTCACTTTATTTTACAACGAATCCGTTTATGATGTCAAGGAAATATGGATAGTTCAGAGCCATTTAGTTTTCGTTTTTTCTAAACATTTTGGACACGGTCGCGACCAGCGAATCAACGCCAAATACGCGTGTGGTATTTGTCGGGTCGCTCCTACAAGAAGATGTTTTAGGAAGAAGAAAGAAATTATTGGAGAATTGAATGGCTCTGACAATTCGTAGGGTATGATTTCTGTTGGCATAAATTTAAGAATCTGCTATGCTTAAAAAATGGAATTAGTGATCAAAAGGAGAATTTGAATGTCTAACACAACCCCAGTGCGTACAGTAATCGTTGGATGTGGTATGATTGCAGCAGGCGGTTATCAGCCGCGGTGTCAAGCGTACCCAAATCAAATTGAATTGGTTGGTTTTTATGATCAGGACGAAGCACGCGCATCAGCATTGGCAGAGAGGAATGGTGGAAAGGTCTATCCATCGCTTGAAGCCGTTTTGAATGACCCAAATGTGGAAGCGATTGTGAACTTGACTATCCATATTTCACACTATCCTGTGTCGTTAGCGGCACTAAAAGCTGGTAAGCATGTCTATTCTGAGAAGCCTATTTCTATCAAGACTGATGAAGCGAACGAACTTGTAGAAACAGCAGAAGCTAAGGGTTTGAAACTGGCGTGTGCCCCATCAGCGATACTCGGTTATGTGCAACAAAATGTTTGGAAACGAATTCGCGATGGAGAAATTGGTGATGTGATTTCTGCGCTTGGTAACTTCGGTGGCCCTTTGGAACATTGGCATCCAAATGCGGATGCGTTTTTGATGCATGCGGGTCCCTTCCGAGATGTCGCGCCTTATCCTTTGACTGCAATGACAACAATGATTGGTCCAGTCAAAACAGTTCATGGATTTGCGAGAGTGGCTGTGCCTAAACGGGTTTTGACCCAAGGACCGCGTCAAGGTACTGAGTTTGAAGTTACTGAAAAAGATCACGGGTTTGCTGTGCTTGAGTTTGAAGTGCCTCAAGCAGGTGGGTCACAAGGTTTTATTTATCACAGTTTTACCGTAACCTCACAGATTCCGCCCTACGAAATTCATGGCACAAAAGGAGGATTCTCAATTCAGGCTCATGATGATGGGCGGGGCATTAAGAAATTCACACCGCAATCAGGGTGGCAAGATGAACCATCTCCACCGAAGGCATTTACAGGTTTGGATTGGGGAAAAGGCGTAGCGGACTTTGCCGATGCAATCAGAAATGACCGCATTCCAAGGTGTAACGGTGCGCAAGCACGACATGTGTTAGAGGTTTGTGAACGGGTAATTGAGTCGTCAGATTTAGGAAAACCTATTGATGTATTAAGTCGCTTTCCGACACCACAAGCGGTCAGTGAAATCGCACCTTGGGGAGAGAACTAAGGCATGTAGAGAAAAAAGAAATTAGAGTGTATGCAATCCGTTCTTTGTGGTAGTGCTGTGTCCATCTAAATGTTGTAGATCGCGATTCGGAGATCGCTCCTACAGAAGAGGGTGTATTGTGAATCAACGCCGAATGCCGACTATTGTCACGATTCACAATTTGAAAGTGGACATAGCAGTAATCACGCTTCACCTTTGATATTGAGGGTGTTACGCAGCATTTCCACGCTTTGTGGTACACCGCTGTGTGCATCCTCTTTCCCTTCAAATTCGATAGAGACATATCCCTGAAACCCTACACGCCGCAGGATCTCCCCGATTTTAGCATAATCAAGTTCAAGGGTGTACCATTCCCCTCCACCATAATAGGTTTTCGCATGGACGAGCACTGCTTCGGGAGCGATCTGTGTGAGTTTATCATAAGGGTTTGACAGAAAATTTCCACAATCCATGGTAACCTTCAGCCATTCTGAATTAATCGCAGAAACGATGCGATTGACGCCCTCTGCTGTACAGGTCAGTCCCCAATGATTTTCCAATCCGAGAAGTACGCCGTATTTCTCAGCATCAGGAAGACACTTTTCAATTGAAGCGATCACCCAGTCAAATGCCTCGTCTTCCGTATGGTCTGGAAGCGTTGGTTCTTGTCCCTCAGTTTTCATTAATTCATTAAAAGATTTGATGGTTCCCCATCGTCCTGAGTTGAGTCGTATTGAGGGAATACCGAGTTCATGTGCTAACCGTATGCAGTGTATAGTGTGATTGATGTTTTTCTGCCGCGTTTGTGCGTCAGGAGAAACGAAGCCTTGATGTATGGAGAGTGCGTATAAATCAAGTCCATGAATAAAGGCAAGTCTTTTTAGTTTTTGAAGATAGGGTGTGGCTTCGGATGCCATCTGTTGATGTAATATTTCAATGCCATCGAGTTCAAGTCTTGCGGCTTCTTCAATGACATGTTCAATCGGTACCTTTTCAGATGTGAAATGCCAATATGAATAAGTGGATACGCCAAGTTTCAATTCATCACCTCTAAATGTTTTTTGTTCTATAATAACATAATTTTGTCAGGAAATCTATATTTTTTGATTCACAACTATCATTGTGTTTCGTCGCGATTCGGAGATCGCTCCTACAGAAGATGTGTCAATATATTTTTATAATTCACTATAAAATGTTATTTGACGGATTATATACGCTGAAAAATTTATATTAACAAAGAATCTCCCGACGACAACTCAAAAAGTCCATCATCGGGAGATCTTTAATAGAAAGAGGTAGCAATTGAACAATTCTAAAATAGTTTGTTATTCAGTTGCCCCAATTTTTGCTGCTTCAGGAGCACGTGTTGGAAGTTCTTTCTTCGCTAAGGTGTCTTCAGGCACATAACCGGAGTAATCGGAAATATTGCCGTGTGTTAGTGCGTATACAACAACGTTCGTCATGAAACGATAGACACCAGGCGAATAGTGTACACTCCGTGTTGGAAGACTGACAGCTTCCATTGCGCACATATAGTCACGCCGCACGACAATAACGGATAATTTTTCATCAACAGAGAATCCTTCCAAGTAATTCCGTTTCGGAGGACGTGTACCCCACCAGAAGATGTCGAATCCGACAGGTGGTCCACCCATTTCATAGAAATTGTCGTAAATCTCGTGCGTGTTTTCAATCCGTTCAATTTGATATTCAGGCATGATATTACGCATTTGTGCGATAAACAAACGGACCATTGCTTGTCTGGGGGCGTTTACACCGCAGTCGTCAAAGACGAGGAATCCACCCCTTTCAACAAGATATTTACGCAGCCCGGCAGATTCAGACTCATTGAACCGACTATCCATTTTACCACCACCATACTGTTTACCGAGCAGGTTACGCTGCCGCGTCATTTGCGGGTCGTGTCCTGTCATAAAAGCGAGTGGTGTTTTAAATAGATTTGAATCTGTCAACTTTAATGATCCGCCTTCAACGTTCATGTCCGTTTTGATTTTGGTTTTCTCGTTGAGCCATTTGGTGAGGGCATTCAGCGAGGAGGAATCAGCCCACCAGTCAGAAAGGGTGTGGCGGATTCGTGTAAACCGGAGGACACCACGAATATCACGACCTTTACCGATAACGTGTCCGCCTGGTTCACCTTTGGGTAATGGCGGGACTTCAACGTTACCGAGGGTAATGCTTTCAGCGACATCACCAAGTGCGTCGCGAACGACACCGACGTTTTCAACCATCGCTAAGCCTGGTGGACGTTGAAATGTCACTTTCACCTGAACTGGGCTTCCTGCGACACCGCGTGCGATGTTAGCGGGACCCGCGGAAGGTGCGCTTGCTGCGGGGCCGGCAAAAGCTAAAGCACTCGGTGCATTTGACACAGGCAGATCAGTATAAGTAACCACCTCTGGAACTGGAGCGTCTGGTCGAACTACTTTCGGTACATTTGGATTAATCGGCGCATCTATCTTGATGGCTTGGTTAGAAAATTCCAATACCGTTTGTTGGATATTTTGAGTTGTCTTCGGTGTGAAAGCGGTTGTTAAACGGGGTTGAACTTGAACCTGTTTAACAACAACCGTATTTTCTACTGGGACAATCGGTTTCATAGGCTGTTTGACAATAGGTTTCCGTACCTTCGGCTTCGGTGGATCCGGTGGATATAACGTTTCTATTCCAACTAAGTCTTTAAATGTCTGTGTTTGCGTAACAAAATAAAGTCCCGCAATCAGAACTAAAACTAAGTGGAGTAGAATTGAAGTCATAAAGGCACCTGACGTTCTCTTAGCACTCATTATTTCACCTCACAAAAAATATTACGAAATTGGTTTTAATACAAAATATAAGACTAAACCTATTACAACTCTATGCAATTTATGTGCCATTAAAAAGTATGGGATATATAGGCAAATCCTATACTGTACAGTGTAAATGCTGCACGAAAAAGTACAATTAGATTAAAAGCTGCACAAAATGGGGCAGCTTGTGCTTCGGTTCAGTAAGATATTTGCCGGACAGCAGTGAATCTCTACAAATGTGATTTTCAAATAAGAACTGGACCATATCATGAGTTAAGCAATAAGTTCTGCTACGTCTTTTGCCAATGTAAATATTCAGAATTTCGAGTTTCTTAAATAAGAAGATAACAAACCTACAAAAAATTGTCAAATAAAATTATGTCTGTAAATAATTATTTTAATTTGGGAAAAGTTCGTTGCGTTTCACTGTAGGCGCGCTTTGGTAAATTTTTTATACACCCAGCAAATATCCAGAATTTTCAAGAGTTTGAATCACATCGGCAACTTGAATTTTAGACATACACCCTTCTGTCCCGAACCGGCAAGTAGGACCTAAGCAGGGAGGACAATCAAGTTTCTTTTGAATAGTTTGGCATTTGTCACCGACGGGCCCGAATCGCTTCGGATCACTGGGACCGTATAGTCCAATTGTCTGAGTGCCTACAGCTGCAGCGAGATGCATTGGACCGCTATCATTTCCGATAAATACGTTACATATATGCAAGATTGATGCTAACTGTGCTATGCTTGTTTTCCCTGCGATGTTAATTGCCTTTCCTCGCATTAGGTTTTGAATTTGGCTTATTAGCGGGATTTCATCTTTCACTCCAACAAACAAGATTTGTGCACGTTTTTGTGCGATTAGCCAATCAGCTAATTCAGCGTAACGTTCAGAATTCCATCTTTTTAATGCAATTGGAGAACCCGAATGGATAGCAATTATAGGTGTTTCTCTGTGAATTTGATGCTTTTCAAGAAAATTAGATGTCCAATTTTCATTTTCTTTTGTTACTGAGAATGTGGTAGTTTGAATTGGCGTTGGAATGCCAGACCGTTTTAGTACGTCAAGATTTCGGATGGTTTCGTGTGTTCCGCTGAATTGTCGGAAACCTAACTTGTTCGCAATCTGTAGAGATGCGCGGTTGAGACGTCTCGGTGTAACGTGCAAGAGTGCAAACCAGACGATACGCCAATCACCACGCAGTTCTATTAACAGATCGTATTTTTGACTACGTAACTCTCGATAGAGTTGAAGTGCATTTTTAAAAGATGTTGATTGTTCAGATCGGGAGAATGCGGGTGAATTGTATTCTAACACTTTATCTACGTCAGGATGGTTTTCCAAAATAACACGACCCCATGCTCCAGTGAGCGCGTGCAATTCAGTGTTTGGATAAGCCTTCCGTAAATTAGAAAATACGGGTGTTGCTAACAGGACATCTCCGATGTGGTCAAGTTTAACTACGAGAATGCGTTCTGGGATGAAGTCCTTCGTCAAACGTTTTCTATAAAACAGCCACTGCACAATCGCAGAAACAATTAGAGTGAGGATTTCGGTTGCGTTCTGGAACATTTCTTTTAATTTACCAAATATACGGAGATTTATCAAGAGATAGGAAAGGGTGTGTAGATATTTTATGACATAGCCTCAATTTGTGATGAAAATTGGACAGTTTTTGTCATAACATTATACATACTAATCCATTCAAAGCCATTCAGTTTTCACGTTTTCTCAACATTTAAGGTCTCGCGACCAGGAGGTCGCTCCTACAGGAAGAGGTTTTAGACAGAAGGTAGAAATTATTGGAGAATTGAATGGTTCTACTAATCCGTTTACTTCTTGGAAAATTTCTTCAAGTATGCTACTATTAACAACAATGAGCGGTTACTACCGTGAAAAAGAGGTTAATGTGTTTTTTGACACTATTTTTATTTCATTCAAAATAAGGAACTATCATGCATAATAATATTCAAAGATTTTTCTTACTTACTGTTGGATTTTCGCTCTGTATACTCGGATGTACTCGCGATCCTGCAGGTGTCATAATGCCAGATGACATTCCCTCGCTTATGGAACACATGGAAGTTCATGAACCTGCTGATATCAAGACTTCCTTTGAACAGAACCTTTTGCCGATTCTGACTGCGAAATGTGCGCTTGCTGGATGTCACGTTGCTGATGGGCCTGATGGACTGGATTTTAGAACATACAAAAGTTTCATAGCTGGAGGCGAGCTTGGTCCCGTATTCATTCCGGGGAATGCTGCTGAAAGTGAAATTATTGAAGAAATCGTTGAAGGCAAAATGCCTCCGCCGCCTCGTGATCCACTGTCAGCTGCCGAGATTCAACTTTTCAAAGACTGGATTAATCAATAGGAGGCGCAGGGCGATGTCGTTCATCATGAGCATGAAGACGCTCATGATGGCGAAGACGATCATGATGACGATATGGGCGATGACCATGACGATGATGGGCATGATGACGACATGGACGATGATGGGCACGGCGGCATGGGTGAGCATGATGATCATGACGGCAATGATGAAGATGGCGATCATGATAATGACCATGACAATGGTTAAACAACGCTTTTAGTATCATCGTAATCTAAATATTTACAGAGGGTTGGTTCACTACCAACCTCTCTATCTACGTACTCCCTTACTGCGTGGGATAAACCCAGTACCATTCAGTTTCCGGTTTTCTCAATATTTGAACATGGTCGCGAGCTAGTGGATAGTCCATCCTAAAAGTTTGTTTTGGTTTTTGTAGATTTCTCGGCATCTTGACAAACAAAAGTGTTCTCTTATAGTATAGCAATACATAAGGAGGAACACACCCTTGAATAAGAAATATGTTGTCCAACTGACCGATGCGGAACGACAGGAGTTATCAGATATTATTAACACAGGTAAAAAAGAGGCATATATGATAAGGCATGCTCATATTTTGCTGAAATCAGATATAAATGGTCCCTGCTGGACTGACGCGAGAATAGCTGAGGCGTATGAGTGCACTGATAGGACAGTTGCGAAAGTGCGTCAGCGTTTTGTGGAAGGTGGCTTTTCTCGTGCCTTATATTGTGCGAAGCGGAAGCATCCACCGACACCTCGTAAACTTGATGGTGACGGAGAAGCAAGGTTGATAGCACTGAGTTGTGGAACCCCTCCCGAAGGTGCTGCCAAATGGACGTTACGTCTGCTTGCGTCAGAGTTGGTAAGACTTGAAGTTGTGGAAAACATTTCTCCAGAAACGGTGCGGCAGACACTAAAAAAAACGCGTTGAAACCACACCTTCAGCAACAGTGGGTGATACCCCCTGAAAAAGACGCTGAGTTTGTAAAGTCAATGGAAGAAGTGCTTGATCTTTACCAGAAACCTTTGGCTGCGGATACTCCTGTTGTGAACATGGACGAACAATCTGTCACACTTAGGGATGATGTTCGTGAACCGTATCCTGCGAAACCGGGACAAGTCAAGCGCGTAGATAACGAGTATAAACGCAAAGGCACAGCAAATATCTTCCTATTTACAGAGGCACTCTCGGGATGGCGGCGTGTGTCTGTTCGGACGCACCGAAAGACAGTGGATTGGGCAGAAGAAGTCAAAATACTATTGGATGAGGTCTACCCATCCGCAAAACAGGTCATTTTAGTTTGTGATAACCTGAATACACATAAACTCGCGTCACTCAATAAAGTGTTTGGAGATGAAGAAGCAGATAGGTTCCGGAAGCGTTTAGAAATCGTGCATACCCCCATTCATGGAAGTTGGTTGAATATAGCGGAAATAGAACTTAGCGTCCTTACACGCCAATGTTTGTGTCGTCGAATCCCAGATATAGAGACACTCCGTAGAGAGACACAAGCGTGGCAAAAACGTAGAAATGCAGAGCAAAAGCAGGTAGACTGGCAATTTACAACGGACGATGCGCGTGTCAGATTAAAACATCTATACCCGAAAAGTTAGACTGGACTAACCACTAGAGCTCGCTCCTGCAGGAAGAGCCCTTTCTCTCTTGCATTTAGCAGACAGAGTTTGCTATACTATTTTCAATAGTTCCATCCTTCTTAAACAATCTAAGTTTATGCAATTTATCAAACGCCTCTCAGAGATTGACGGAGATGATCTTCCGTGTGTTGGCGGAAAAGGTCTGAATCTTGGGAAACTGACGAGAGCAGGTTTTTCAGTCCCACAAGGATTCTGCATTACCACAGATGCCTACCGATTTTCTGTTCAGGACTTACCAGACCAGAACGTGAATAGTGTTAAAGATGTGGTGTTAGCGCCTGAATTGATTGAAGCCATTCTAAAATCCCGAGAAGAGTTGGATACGGATACAGTTGCTGTGCGTTCCAGCGCGACAGCCGAAGATTTAGAAGAAGCCAGTTTTGCAGGACAACAGGATACCTTCTTGAATGTAACATCTGATGGAATTTTGGACGCTCTGAAAGCGTGCTGGGCATCTCTCTGGTCTGAACGGGCAATTGCTTATCGTCGCACACACGGCATCCCTGATGAGGGTTTGGCGATGGCAGTTGTTGTTCAAGAGATGTGCGCTGCAGATGTTTCCGGTGTGTTGTTCACAGTTAGTCCGTTTGATGAGAACGTTAGTATTGTTGAATCGAATTGGGGGTTAGGAGAATCGGTCGTCTCAGGAGAGATTACACCTGACAGTTTCCAAATCTCTCGGGAAACTGGTGAAGTATTGGAAAGAACCGTCACCATAAAACAGGAGATGAAAACTGCATCTGGTGTAAATGAAGTGCCATCTGTCAAGCAGGATGTTCCAAGTCTCACAGATGAACAGTTAAAACAATTGGCACAACTCGGTGTTCAAGTTGAAACTTTGTATGGAAAACCGATGGATATCGAGTGGGCACTTGCGGATGGACAGTTTGTTTTGTTGCAGGCGAGACCGATTACAACACACACGAAAGCACATATTTCAATTGACCAAAAAGATGGAGAAATTGAGAAACTTCGCCAGGTAGAGATTCAAAAACTCAAAACACTTGCAGATGCTCACGGTACAATCTGGAGTCATCATAATCTTGCGGAAGTTTTACCTGCTCCGCTACCAATGACATGGGCAATTATCAGGAAATTTATGTCGGGGTCAGGTGGATTAGGAAAGGCATATCAGGGTTTAGGTTTCTATCCAAGCAAAAGTGTAGAAAACATCGGTATTCTTGACTTAATCTGTGGAAGAATTTATGTCAATTTGAATCGTGAATCGGAACTTTTCTTTGACGGTTTTCCGTTTGCACACGATTTTACGGAACTGAAACAGAATCCACAAAAAGCGATGTATGCACAAGCAACGCCAAATATAAAACATAGCACATCAGCATTTTGGTTTAAACTACCTCTCCATATTGTCCGCATGACGAAAGCAGAATTAAGGTTGCGGAAGTGCCGCGCAGACTTCGATCAGGTGTTAACGGAGCAGGAATTCCCGCAGTTCCATGAGAATGTTGAAACCGAACAACACCTGTCTTATTCTGAACTTTCTGATGCGGAATTGGTTAAGAAGTTCAAAGAATGGTGTAAAAAAACACTGGATGACTTTGCACCAAAAGCACTTACCGCTACTCTACTTGCTGCGTTTTCACTTCAACGGTTGGAATCCACACTCCAAAAATGTATTGATGAAGCAGCGGCAAAAAATCTTGCGAGCAGACTTATTAGTGGGCTTTCAGGCAATCTCACCGTTGAAACAAATGAGAAGTTGCAGCAGGTGGCGATAGGGCAAATTTCTATTGCCGATTTTTTGAAAGATTATGGACATCGTGCGGTCGGTGAGTTTGAATTGGCACAACCACGGTGGCGCGAAGATACTGCATACCTTGAACAGATAATTGCCTCCTTTTCTCAAGAAACTTCAGAACCCGATGGACAGACGCAAGTAAATATCCAGCATTTTGCACGACAAATAGAACAGCGGGAAGCCGCAGAAAAAGAACTTACTGAGGTGATCGAGAATAAGGCAGGGCTGCGAAAACAGATTGAAAGCGAACTGGACTTTACAAGACGATATATGCCATTTCGGGAAACTGCAAAATTTTATCTTATGCTTGGCTATGAACAAATTCGACGAGCGTTAGTTGAGTTGGATAATCGTTATGGGCTTGATGGCGGCATTTTCTATCTGGTGCCGGATGAATTAGAGCAACTTATTGACGGAGAAAAATTCGGTGATGTGATTGCAGAACGCAAAATACAACGTGAGCTTTTGCTACAGATTGAAATGCCTGATGTTGTCTTTAGCGATTCACTAGATTGCATAGGCGCTGCGTTACCAATCGACGCTGCGGATACATATACAGGCGTAGGTGTTTCCGCTGGCGTGGCGAAGGGACGGGCGCGTGTGCTATTGAACCCTTCTGATATACAACCCTCTGAGCGGGATTACATTCTTGTTTGTCCGTCAACGGACCCTGCGTGGACACCGCTTTTCCTACATGCAGCGGGATTGGTGATGGAACGCGGCGGACTGTTATCGCATGGAGCGGTTGTCGCGAGGGAATATGGTGTTCCTGCAGTGGCAAATATTCCAAATGCCACTCAGAAAATTGTTGATGGACAGATGTTACAGGTTGATGGGAATCATGGAACGGTTTCCATCATATCTTCTTAAAAGGATAGTTGGGGAAATAATAGCGTTGCATTTCTTGGGTTATTAGCGTTAACCTAATAGTGGATTCCACATAAACCGGAGAAACGAGACATGCTTTTTGATAACTACTCAGAAAAACTTCAGCAAAAACGTAGAAAAACCCGGCGTGCATTTCTGGTGTCGGTAGTTTTGCACGTTGTTGTAATAGCACTTACGGGTATAAGTTACGTGCGGTGGTATCGTCCGATGCTTTCTTCGGAATCCTTGATTGAAGACGCAATAGTCGTGTCAACGGTGAAACGTTTTCACATGAGTAGTGAACGCAAACGTTCAATGTCGAAGCACCGTTCAGTTTCTTCAAATACCGTGCCGATTAGGAGACAAAGTGCTGCCCAACCGATGAATTCAGCACGTCCTGTTACGGCAAGCGAGTCGATGACTGCATTAGGAACAGACACCAATTTACCGATAGCAGAAACAACCCTGAGTGAAAATGCAACTAAATCACCAGAATGGAAATTGATGGCAGCTGTACCTGCAAAAGTTCCTATAATTACACCACCTACTGAAATTACAAAAGAACAGACAGATATAACACTACAAGTCGCTGAAAACGAATATCCGGAACCCGTTGATAGAGACGGCATGATGGGTGAGGCGTTAGAAGGGATTGCCGAAAGCGTTGCTGATGGTAAAAGCGAGAGTGTCATTGACATCGTTTTTCTGCTTGACATTAGTGGGAGCATGATAGATAATATCCGCGCTGTCGGCAGACAACTTAATCAGATGGTAACGGTATTTGAAGAGAAAGATGTTGACTTTACGCTCGGTATTGTCATCTTTAGGTACCTTGAAGGTGATACAATTATCCATCCACAGACACGAGACAGTGAAAGATATAAAAGGTTACTGACTACACACGTAGTCGCGGCAGCAGGCGATGAACGCGCGCATAATGCGATCATAAAAGCAATTCGACGTGTCAAATTTCGAGAAGAAGCAAACAGGCGTTTTGTCCTCGTAACCGACGAGGCAAGCAAGGGGTCGTATAAGTTATTAGATGTTCTGCGTCAGTGTCAACAAAACCAGATCACAGTAGATGTGATTGGCATTAACCATACGACACATCGGGCGTTATCATCTAAAACAGGCGGACTCTGGTACCCGATTCCAATTCAGGAGTAGAATTCTATGAAATGGGCGTTAAATACGTATCAAACATGTCAAGATTGGGAACTCAAGCGGATTCTTGATACTGCTGAGGCTACCGGCTATCACGGTGTTGAACTGCTAATGGATTACAAACAGCAGCATGGGTTTGAGTGGGATACACCGAAAGATGCATGGGATGGATTGAAATCGCAAGTAGATGTAAGTGAAGTTGTTATTTCTTCGCTAACGAGTTGCCAAAATTTCCACTCAGAAAATGCTGCTGATCGTGAAGAGACCGTTCGCCGCGTAACACGCGTGATTGACATGGCAGAATTTATGGAATGTGATCATGTCCGTGTGCTTGGAGACAGGTACAGCGATGCAAACCGTGACGCAGTTGTCGGTTATGTTATTGATGGATTGAAGGCACTTGGCACTTACGCTGGCGACAAAGGTATTACTGTTTCCATTGAAATGCACGGTTCTTTCACTGACCCGGATTCTGCAATGGAGGTGATTGAAGGTGTAAATCTTCCGAATGTCGGTTTTGTCTTCAATTCACAATTTATCGGTTGCGATGCTGGAAGTATTGAACCCCTCTTTTCACGCGTTGCATCCCATATTACTTCGGTGCATACCCATAAAGTGGAATCGCCAGAAACGTTTGAACTCTATCGGCAGATGTTTGAATGGCTCAACCGCATCGGCTTCTCCGGCTACATATCCAACGAATGTGCTTATACGGGACCTGATCCCGAAAAGGTCTTAGCACTCTATGTTGGACTATTCAAGGCATTTGTCCAGTGAATACTCCGCAAGAAGCGCATCTCTATAAACGGGTTGCAATTCCAGATGCTTTTCTCAATGAAACAGATGGACGTTCGTGGGGTGGCGATATCCGTATTGGCGATCTGACGGGCGATGGTAGTGCTGATTTTTTAGTCTACAAATCGCTTGGCGGTATCCATCCGTGTTTTCTCGGTGCATTTACGCTTGAAGGTGAACCGCTCTGGTCTTTAGGGGATAAACATCTTGAAATCAGAGATGCAGATGCGGAGAATGATGTTCTAACAACTCTTTCACCTGACCGTCCGGGTCCCGTTGCAGTTTACGATATTGATGCGGATGGACAGGCGGAGGTTATCTGCTTCTGGATAGATTCAGATGTCGCGCAAGCGAGCAAGTGGGATCTGTCTGCAATCCGTCTGATGATTTTAGATGGGGCAACGGGTGCTGTTAAACGTTCTGCTGTGTGTGAGGAACTCCGGTTGTGTGATGCGGACGCAGATGGTGGACGCCACATCCCCAATTATGTTCATCAAAGGCTAATGATTGCCAATTTCAGCGGAAATCCACAACCACAAGATTTTGTGGTCAAAGTTGGCGTGAATGTGCTTGCTTTTAATCATAGACTTGAACTGCTTTGGCAGTATACAGATAGGTGGTTTCGGTATCCAAAGCACTCGGCATATATTCCTGCAGTTGGTGATTTTAACAATGATGGTCTTGATGAGGTTAACGGAGGCAATTTTGGGCTTGCTGCTGATGGGACGGTTCTTTGGGATAAATACCTTGGAGAAAATATAGACTCGGTTTTGGTTGAAGAGTGGAACGGTGAGAACCGTGCTATCCTTTCTGGCGGTGGACAAATCGTTGATGCTTCGGGAAATCCTGTGTTTTCACTCGGTTTTGACGTTGTGCCGCATGGACAAGAGATCCGATCTGGCAACCTATTGCCAGATGCGTCCCCAAACTTAGTTATCCGCTATAATGGACATCATCCAGATTTGATGGTGGTGGACAACAATGGACAGATTCGGAGTCGGTTCCGCGTTGATGAAACACCGAACAATACAGGATTAGAGGTTATCCGCTGGCACGGTTTAGGCAACCCCGAATTGATTTACAGTCCTGCAGCACTTTATGATGGTTCGGGCAACAAAGTGGTGGCGTTTCCCGATCTTCCGCCACCGACTGGCGGTAAAATGGGGTGGTATCACTGCTTTCCTGCAGATGTCTGTGGCGATGCACGCGAAGAGGTTGTCCTCTACGACCCTTATAGCGATGCCGTTTATATCTATACACCTCATCCTTTTGATCCTGAACAATTTGAAGGTTATCAACACACTGCACGGCAATACAATGCAAGGCTAATCGATTAAAATATGGAAACCAAATCTGTCAATAAATTTCTACTCATCTCAATTGATTGTTGGCGATATGACGCACTTAGCCGTACAAACCCTTTCTTCAATATACCAAAGTTTGACCTACTGACCAAGGATTTCTCGCTCGCGGAGAAGTTTTTTGTAGCTGCCCCTGCCACGCGTCCCTCTCACACCTCATACTTTACGGGCCTTTACCCGTTTGAACACGGTGTATATGGGCAAACTTACCTCAAGATGTTTGAAGGTATCCCGAATCTATTTCAGTTATTTGCTGATGCGGGGTATCACATAACGGGGCGTTCAGAACGTGCCGAGGTGTTTCGCTTCCTTGATTATGAGTCGTTTATCACACCAATTGACCCGAACGCGAAAGCACAACAACTCGGTTCGCTTGAAGACATGATGGCACATCTCAAGCAACCTTCGGAGACACCGCAATTCTGTTTTCTACATTTTTGGTATACACATGGCGGATACGGGATGAGTGGTATTCCGGGCGCACCGAGTCTCGGTTCTCTTGTAAAAAATAGTAGGACAGATGAAGCACTGCGATTTTACTACGCCGCCGCAACGCATATACTTGAATTCAAACTGGTTGAAATTCTGAAACAGCTTGAGCTGCCAGAATGGGCAGTTTTTATCTTTGGCGACCACGGTGAAGGAATTTGCGATGAAATAATTGATCACGGCAGCACGCTTAATCAGAACGTGTTACACGTGCCGCTGTTAGCACATGTGCCGGGTGTGGAGGCGTTAACGTTTCCAAATGCACCGATTTCAGCGATTGATCTGTTTCCAACGATTACGAATCTTGCTGGTATTGAAACGGATTATCAAGGCTATGGACAAGATATACTATCCCCAACCGAAATTGATGACAACCGCTTGGTATTATCGGAGTTAGATAGTCTTTACGGCATCGGTTTTCTCAGTCAGAAGAACTTGGAGATGCCGCATCACCGTGTGACTTCTCGGACGACGGTCGATAACGAAGAGATTAGTAAGTATTCAGAAGGGGTGCGCCTCTGGTCGCTAACGGATGGTGAGCATCTCTACCGTGAAGATGAGCAGACAGGTGAGTATGTCTATCGGCACATCATGCGCGGTGAAGATATGACATGTGACGATCCGGACAAGTTCCGTGATGCTTACGACGAGATTCTGATGAATTCTAATTATCAACACCTGCAAGCGCAAGGCTCTACACCAGAAGAGAAAAAGATTTTGGAGGGTAGGTTACGGGATTTGGGGTATATTGAGTAGGTTCAACGCTTGCTATAAATGTACCCCTACATTTCTAAGATACTAAATTTACCAGTTTCTTATAGTGAAGTCTACAATTAAGTAGACACATTTTCTGTAGGAGTGATCTCCGAATCACGACGAAATGCTTTGATAGTCGGGAATCGGAGTTCCCTCCTACAAACCCGTAATGTCTTATTAATTCTAAAATCTACCATAAAGCGACCAGTTACGCTACAGTTCGTGAATTGTTGCCTCAAGTGTCTCAATATCCACAACGGCAACCGTCGCCTTCCCCGTCGTCCAACCCCCTGTTTCCCCTGGGTTGAGCAATAGAGATTCACCTTTTTGGATGTCTATCTTGTGCGTGTGTCCATAGACAACGATGTCATATTCACCACTCTTTGCAATTGGGATAGCAAGTTCAGGATAATGCATTACGGCGATGGTCTTGTCATCAAGTGATGTGTTTGCAAGGTTCGGATGCACCTCACCGATGGCTTCAAACTTTTTCGCCAGGACAATACGTTCGCCATCATTGTTTCCAAAAACACCGACGACGCGACAGTTCAAATCGGCTAACGGGTCGATTGCAAACGGAGCGATAAAATCACCTGCATGCACGACGAGATCCACACCAATTTCGTTGAAAAGCGCGACAGCACGTTTGACATTCGGGATGTTGTCGTGGCTGTCGGACATAACACCAAGTTTCATTTCTAAATCCTTCCATTTATGCGGTTATTGAAATAGGTAACCTGTGAATGATATTACCGAGGTATCCTTAAAATTGAGTTTATGCTCTGTTTTTTGCATGATTGGAGTTCTATTTCATAATTTGATACTCCTTTTGAAAAAGAGACGGGCTTTCCTCCTATCGCGAAAGCAGTAGGACTCCAGCCCGAAGTGTTAGAAATCGCTAAATCTAATCATCATCGCGTTCGCTAAGCAACTCACCTCGCGCAAGACGTTCCGCGTTCTCTGTGGACCACAGAATGTTCTTCATCAGTTTCTGTGCCGTGATGTAGCGTGTGGCTGCCAATAGATGCATCCGTTGTTCTTCAAAGTCGTCTGACAAATCGTAATGCCGAAAAGCGACTTCAAGGACTTGGAACATGTGGAGTTCTGCATCTTCACGTAGCAGAATGTGTGCGAGCGTTCGTTTTAGAGCGTTAACATCATGCCCTTCTTCAAGATACTGATTTACCAAAATCTCTGCTTCGTAGACTTTTTGGAAGTCAGCGAATTCCTGAAGTCGTTCTAACATTTTATCAACAGAGGTGTAAGTTTCATCAGGTATCCGTTGCCCGGGTTTAGGAATACGGGCGGCAGGCATGTTCAACCAACGCAGGTATGCCAAGTAAACCACACCGTGAAATATACCACGTAGTAGGTTAGCACTTGGTGAATACTGAAAAGCGTGATAAAGGGCGTGTGAGTATGAGTAAATGTTCGCGACATCGTGCCAGTCTCCTTCGTTTTTAAGATGGAATCGGGCAGTGCGAATTGCCGAGGCATACGTCATAGCACGACAGATGTCGGTGAGCTTGACCCCTTCGCGAATCTTTTGCTCAACCGCGGCGACAGTGGGTTCAAATTCGTCACCGAGTAACGTCTGTGTAAACGCTGAAATATCAAGTTCTGCTTCGTTCACTTGATTGTCTTCCCACATACTATCGAGTCTCTTAAAGACGGGTTCTAAGACAGGTACAGCGTCTGCCCATCGAGAGGTCTCTTCATGCCGTGTTCTACCGACGAGATCAACGACGATCGGTCGCAAAATTTCGTGTGATCCTTCCCAGTTGACATAATCTAACGCTTCAAACATTTTATTCGCAAAATCAAGAGCGTGTCCGTCGCCAGTGAAGTAATAGTCTGTTGCTGCTGTGTATACGAAGTCAGCGATGACAGATTTATCATAGTCTCGATCATTTAGTGTTAGTAAGATGCGTTCCGCCGCGCCACCGTGGCGTTTATCAATAAAATAACGGAACCATCGCTGCAGTGTTTCCAGATCGTGTTCCTCGTGCATTCGCGGAAAGGGCGAACGGTAAGGGCGTGCACTTCCGGTTGTTCTACGGCTAATCTGACTTAATCCGTGTACGAGAAACAGGTTATGGTCATTTGAGTCAACGTCATCCCACAGGTTCGCTGCCAATGTGAGGATTGCTACACCTGACGACCATCCATCACTACTTTTATGTGCGCCGTAGTGGAGTCCCTGTTGAATAATCTCCGCGGGTGCTGCGCCAGCATCACGCAGTGCTGTGACAGCTTTGGCGATAAAGAAGGTGCTGCGATCCTTGAGACCCCGCTCAAGTGCACGTTTGCCGTTTGCGATGACACGTTGTTTTGCTGCTTCCCGCTCGCCTTTGGCTAACCCTACATATAAATAACCGTCCTTTCGGAGTTCAACAGGAAACGCTTTCAGGTCATCGCCGAATGCCAAGAAACATGCCCCCGATTTGAGGTCAAATTCCCAATGATGCCAATGGCAGATCAGGACACCGTCACGGATACTCCCTTTGGACATCGGATACCCCATGTGTGGGCAACGATTGTCAACGGCGTAATATTTGTCGCTGGATTTGAAAACAGCCAGATGCGTGCCGTTGACATGAAAGGGTTTGCCTTCCAGTTCCTCAAAATCCTCAGCGGGGCAGAGTTGGTGATAGACAAGTTCGGTTTCGCTTATTTCTATTGGCGGCAGTGGCTCAACGTGAATGGAACCGATGCCGGTTTCCTCAAGAGTAGAAGTTGGATTTTGCACAATGAACCTCCTATTGAAGATTTTTGTTTCTCATTGTTGGTTTACAAACATTTTGGGTGGACTATACTAACAGTATATTCAATTTTCTGAAAAATGTAAAGGAAAAGGGAGGGTATTATCTACATAATGATTTTGTAATGGAAGCAATGCTGTCAATTTCATATCCTGCACAAAAACATGTCCATACTCGTGAGTAACGCCTCTTTGCCTACCTTTGCAAGAAAAGACCATCTTAAGTTAGGAACAGTTTCAAGTCCATGACTGTCTTGCTTGCAGTCACAATTATTTATGAACCGTCCTTACCTAATTTTTCCAATGTAGATTCGACAATTGATATAATAACATCAAATGCTCTAAAATCTTCAACGTTTTCCGGCTGTTTGCATACCCATTTTTGTAAACTACATTTTTCGTTATCTTTGACTACGTAAGACTTTTCTTCATGATAATTCCCGGAGTCGTCTTCAAACTTTTCTGTATTATACTGTGTTATTATTGCCTCTTCGTATGCTTTTTCAATTGAAGTATTGGATAATAAATTTTCAATACCTTTCTTAATTTTACCATTATTAGATGGAATCTGTTCTACAAAAAGACCAATTTTTTCGTCAGATTTTTTCTTCATTTTTGCATCACAATCATAAATAAATAAGATATTTGGTGCAATTCTACTATTTTTTTCTCTTTGCATTTTCTCACCAGCAAAAACTGCATCTAAGTTCCCCTTTCCTTCCAAATCAAATATATCAACAGAATTCAAAATACACTTTTTATCATGTATATTCAATACGTGGTTTATATATTCTACATCCGTTTTCCCTTCAACATAACATAAGAGGTCTTTATCGGATTCTGATGTTTGATGTTGTAAGTCAAAATAACGTTGTAAATCATAAGGTGTAATCATGCTGAAATCATCAATATACTGTGCTTGTTCTTCTGGATCCAATTGATCTTCAGTTTTTATTACAAAAGCGTCTGGAGATTTTTCTACACAAAAGAGACTGTTATTTTCTTGTTTTAAATATGGAGAATGTGTTGTATAAATTATTTGATTGTGTTCACTAAATTCTTTCATTATGTTCTTAACTTCTACTTGCATTTTTGGATGCATATGAACAAATGGTTCATCAAAAAGAAAAATATGATTTTCACTATGGCCGTCATTTTTAAACCTGTGGATTGTTAATGTGAGTAAAATTCTGAAACTTACTGATTTTTGTTCTAATCTTGACCAATTTGACCATTCTTGTGACTTTGCAAGTTTATGCCGAACATGCATGTATAATTCAAGTTTTGATTCGTTGTTTTCTCCAAAAAAAATCTTAAAATCATAAGTTCGATTTGTAATATGTATCGTCCATTTATTAAAGTTTTCAGTAAAATCTCTTACCAAATCATCTATAGTATTTGCATGAAATTGTTCTTTTGTGTTTGCATCACGCAATTGATTTTTGATATAATCAGGTGTAATGGATAATGTCCCAAATATATTTTTCCATCCAGGGTTATCCTTTACAAGGACATTGATAGCAGCATTGTTTTGACCATTGGATAAATTAATAGTTAACGGAATCTGAATTATCTCTGGTTGAGTTACAATATTAGTCATATTAAATATTTGTCTTATTATATCATTATTAGCACCCTTTATCCCATTTACTGTTCTTTCAATCTTAAAAGTGGTATTACTCGTTATCCCTGAAATACTATCTTTTGATGTAATATCACACTCTAAACAAACCGTTGGGTTTTTGTCAGTACCGTTTCTTTGTTCCGAATTTAGATTAATATTCTCATAGTTAAACGTGTTCCTAATAGCTTCAAAAAGAGTTGACTTGCCATGTCCATTTCTGCCAATAATGCTAGTTACACTGCCTATTGGGACTTTACCAGAATCTTCAAAACCTTTAAAATATTTTAATTGAATACTATTTATTCTCATTTTTACATATCCTGCTTTTTAAGTTGTTCCCACTCCTTTTCAAGATTACACCGTGATTTTTTTCCGCCGTGGATACTCGGTTCGGCACACAAAAGTTCGCGGAGGCGATGAACAGCGTTGTGTGCATCTTCACTCGTGATGTCCAGCACTTCATTCAACAAACGACGATCAAGTTCATGACGTACTGGATCGTGATCTGCCTCATTGAAAGGTAACATACGTTTATGTTTTAAATCATGGAAGACACGTTCTGCATTTTCTAATGCCTTATCTGACAGACAGCGTACATCCAGTGTAGGCATTTGGAGTAAGGAAGTTCTTGAACTTTGCCCCCTGCCCGGTTGCTGTTTGCTGCTATGTGCCCAGTGTAGCAGAAGTCCTAAAGTTGAATTGCCCCAGAGAGTCCAAACATAATCGAAAATTAGTTTATCAAATACAACGTTGGGCAATGAGCTTATTCCAAGAACAGATTCTTCAGTAAAGAGGGCACCGACGGAGTTGGCATTGAACCTCAACATCGTGTTGAAATGTACGCGTCCACTGCGTTTGAGTATCGTTTGTGCTTTTTCGTGACGATTAGGACGAGGAACGGCATGGCAATCGGGTTCAACCACCATTGCTCGTTGTGCTGGGGCATTAAGATGCCATAAGCCAGGATAGAGATCGGTGTCTGTATAGCCTTCTTCTATATCAAACGCTCCTCGTTGTCCTTTCTCAAAAATATCCCGATGGCTTGCACTAATTTTTGCAATATCATTAACTAAGCAGATAGGGATTTCTAAAGGCGTAGCCTGTGTTGGCAGCCACATCTCACCGTTAGCTAAACGGTACGCGGATTGGATTAACGCCATCTCCTTGATACGGACAGCCTCCCACGCTTTGTCTGTCCATAGCGGACAGTTCAGTGCATGTCCAAATATCTCATCCCCAACTTTTAGAGGTTCACCACCACTTGGTGCATCTTCTAAGCGTCGTAAGTTGTCAAACTTGTATATGATATTGGCTATCTCAAATGCCTCTAATACACTTCGCGGCCGATGAGAAAGCGAAATAAAAGTACCGCGTCCTATATTGTTGCCTTTTTTATCTTTAGTTGCCACTACCATGCACTCTGCCATATTCGTATCTGCAGAGAACGCGCAGCTTTCACCCTTGGCGTCCGCGATGGTAAGGACAACCACGTCGTGGTATTCAGTCGCCCATATATTCCGTACTTTCTGCCAGTCAGAAGCAGCGAGGCACGTAATAGGCAAAATAAATCCCATTCTACTTTTCCCATTTTCCTTTAGCATCTTGTCTGCAAGATCAACAAAGTCGGAAGCGAGTCCAGCGTTTCCGTTGCCGACTCGCCATTTTTTTCGCCTACGTGCCTTGCGCATCGCCTTTTCTTCTTCTTTGTCTCTGCTGCTTCCTTTGAATACGGCTTTGGGTGTACCACTGCTTGCATCAGAGTCTGGTCTGGTAAACGGTGGATTTAGGACGACAATATCAAATTCGTTATGGCGAAATTCCGTTTGTGTAATCACTGTCGTGTCGTCCTCCCCACCTATCTGTTGAATTTCTGTACCCATCATTGGGAGCGGAAGTGTTCCAGGGATATCAAACAGATCAAGTGCCCCGAGGGCATAACTTCTATCCTCTTGTCTGCCGTAGGGCATTGTATGGATTCGGGTGTTACCGATTTTCAAATCCGGGTGAGTGCTTGTAAGGAGTGACGCGGTTAAGTGGCTTGCGTTTGGCATAATGTCGCATCCAACGATGTTTTTCTCTATCATCTGTGTGTGAATGCTGCTGCCTTTACCGCCAGCTTGTTCATGAAGTTCAAGGATTCGTTGGTATGTGCCATTGAGAAGTGAACCTGTTCCGCAGGCAAAATCAGCGATCTTCAATTCGCTTACATTTTCGCGGGTTTTCGGTAGTAACAAAGCAGACAACAAGGAAGCGGATTCAAGGCGTGTGTAGTTTGCTTTAACATACTTTCTGTCAACAATGAGCCGTTGAAAAACGGTGCCAGCGAGTTCGTGTACCTGCGTGAGTCGCTGGTCAACCAGTTCCCTCGCTGCCCTGCAGAGAATTGCCAACACTCTGTCAATCAGTTCGTCGTCGGTTGCAATTGCTTCAATGAGTCGTTTTGCGACATAAAAAATTGGGCGATAATTTACATTGAGAATAATGTTCCATCCTGCAATTACTTGATCATAGCGGAGTCGTCTCGCGTTGTCGGATAGCATCCGTTTGAGGGATAAAACATCTTCCATTTCGGGTTTACCTGCAAGTGCGCTCTGAAACACAAAGGCGTTGGTAATGATAAGCATTGCCATCCGCGAAGTTTGTTGACCAGATTTTTGGAAAAGAATCCCTTCTATTTCCTCACCGATGCCGGGGCGTTCTGAAATTGCTTCCTCAAGCTGCTGCGCGGCAATTTCTATCCGTGCCTCTAATAAGTCAGCTGCAGCGTTGATTTTGGAGATGGGAGTTGCTCCAACGCGAATAGCAGTTGCGATATCTGCTACGCTTCCTTTTAACCAACCGTTTTGGGGGAAACGTTCGGGTACTGCTTTGTTATCTTGTTCTGTTTCTTCTGCCTCATAGATGAATAGGTCTGAATCGGGGTCCGTTTCGTTTTCTGTTTCCGGTTTGTTGATAAGCATGTAGGCGATGTCATCTGCTTTACGCATTTCGGGGTCAATGTTCCCTTGTGGCATCGTTTTGAATCGGGCAGGCATGCGAACGCGTAGGACATTCTCAACGGTATCATAAGTGAGTCCTGAGAAAACGCTGGGATCAAGTAGCATTCCAAAATGTGCCTCTGCTTGTGTCATACCGGAAAGATTTGGTGTTGGACCGTCAATTTTTACTTCAATGACGATTGGGTTTCGTCCTGTTTCGGTGACAATTACATCTGGCTTCTGTGTAGCGTTAAGGAACGGCTTCGTAATTTGTTCATCAACACGCCATGCATCTCTCATGGGGCGTAGGACGTTTACAAATGCGCTGGTAATTGTGTTTTCACTGTTTGGCATGACTATTTAGACCAATTATTTGGGAGTCAGACACTTTGCTCAAATAACGCTGCGTCGGGTTCACCGCGATAGAGAACAACACTATACTGCAACGTCAAAGTTTCATCGGGAGCGAGATGGAGTGGTTCATAATAGACAGGTGAGGGGTGGATTAAGCAATAGTTCTCTCGGTTGCGTACCCACCATGTTGTCGGATAACGGGGGTTATCGGGATGGTCTACGATAGCGACACCGTAGGTTTCGCTATCAGTCGGGTGTTGTGAAGTGAAACTGCACCACCGACTCTGTTTGCCGAAGATGTCTGTCGGTTCGGTGCGTCCGTCAGCGTCCAAAAGGTTGCCCGGCGTGATGATATTGTCAAATCGGATTGCCATGCCGCTGTAGTATCTGCCCATTCCACCTGGATCACCGCGCCGTAAGTCAAGCACAACCTCACGTTCATTCGGATGCAACTTCAACGACACGGAAATCCGCATCGCATCTGCTGTGGGTGGATGAACGGTTATCTCTCGTTGTTCAGTAAGATGTGTTATGCCCTGCCAGTCTATCCAAGCGTTTTCTGCTGTTACATTTGCGCTGTCGGCATCCGCTTTATGCGAAATAATCCGTTGATGGACAATTTTACCGAAGCCAGCAGGATCAGCACCTTGTGCGGGTTGTTCCCAAAAATTGACCTCATTAACCTTTTTCCACGCAACCCATAAACCTTGGTGATGTACGTGATCCCCCGGTTCGTTCATGGTAAGCGGTGGGGCACCAGGTAGGTTCAATGGGTGGGAAAAGGGACGGTTGCCATCTTCGGGAAAATGGTATCCTAAGACTTGTTGTCTGTTCCAAGCGACGGTTAGACTGTGTTGTGTTTGTGATAGTGAAAACATTTTTTTATCCTAATGCCACTGAATTTCATAACAACTCTAAATTCATTGGCTCATCTTTTCCTTCAGCAATTTCCTGTTTAGCACGGCGCGCAGCCGCAACAAGTTGGTCTTGCGTATTGTTGAAAGAAGTTTCCCATTGAAGTTCGTCTTCAAATTCAGCAATATATTGCACGTAGATGTTCCAATCTGATTCTGCAATGTTTCAAGTAGTGATTTCATCATTTTTCCTACTCTTCCTCTTTTCCAACGAATTATAGGTCTTGCTCTATATGAAAACCGTGTTCTGTGAGCGCAGTAGATACAGATGTCCAGACAGATTGTGCTTGTTTAACAGCCTCGGACGCATCTGCTTCGGTGGCTTCTTGCATGTTCTCCGGGTAGCGGGCTTCAACTGCCCACCTATTTAGGTCCGCCAAGTTTGACGGTGTGGTTTTGAGTTGCCAACTATCAGGCAACAAATCCTGTAGAACATTCAAGTCATGCGTTCTCCGAAAATCGGTCTGTAAGAAAATTAATGCTGCTTTTAACGCCCTTTCAGCAGCTTGTTGCGCGTGCCAACAAGCTTGACGAGGCGGCACGTGTGGCTGTTTTAAAAGGGTTTCAGCGGTTATCAAGTCTTCCCTTGCATAGCGGAGCCAGCGGGCGGTGTCTGCAAGTCGATCAGTCGTTTGCATATCGGATTTTACCTCCTTGTCGGACATACCACAGAACCGAGTTGATCCGCGTGCGGCTGCGTTCCAACTTTTCCAAAGGACTTTACCTTCCTGTTGGGCGTAACGCAGCACCGATCCGATCCGCGTGCGGTGGCGTTCAAGTTCTTCGGGTGTTGATATAAGGATGTCTTTCGCGACAGGCAAATCTGCCAATGCCACTCGGATGTCAACAGCAGTTTTCCGTTTATCCGCAAGTTCCGAAAAAACGACGAGCAGATCTATGTCGCTATTTCGATCTGCATCCCCTCGTGCTTGCGAACCGAAGAGGATTATCTGCAAAGGATTAAAACCTTGTACGATGCGTTCTGTCATGATTGAGATAAATTCGTTATTCATGCTATCTTTACCCTCCGATTTCCTACCTCGGTGCTTTCTAACGAGCAAGCGATTCGCTGAGGTTATAGGATATTTCCATCATGCTCACGCGAGAACGTTGCCTCTAATTGAGGTATGGGTTCACTACTTCGCGTTCAATAGCCAAACCTTCCCATTCATCATCACCCGGTCCATCGTAGATGAGGGTGTGCGGTCCAGCAAAACTGGCTTTCTGCGTAAGTTCAAGGCATTGGATGTAATCTTCCTTATCCATTTCACGCGGTGCAGCAAAATGTGCTTTGGTATGACACGATTCTGCCAATGGTGCAATTGCTGCGAGATCGGCGTATTTTGTATCACCACGCCAGTTGCCGAAGTCAAGACATAGTCCAACTTTACCATCTAATTTATCTAAAATCGTGTTGACATTTTCAGGTGTGGAAAAGATTGAGAACCAGTTTTCTGTCATCAAACGGATGCCCGCAGTATCTGCGCGTTCGGTGAGTCGTGAGAGGGCATTTTGGCTTTGTGCTAAGGTTTCTGCAGAGGGAGCTGCTTTACCGCCGATGACACGCGCGCACTGTGCACCAAGTTCACCAGCAATGTTAATCCAATTTTCAATCCAAGTAATGTCGCGTGCTGCTTCGGAGGGGTGCGTGATGTCGCCATCGTCAATTAGTAGAGAAAAAAGTTCAACGTCAGCGGCTTGAAGGGCTGCACGGAGTTCATATAGGTAACTTTTTTCAACTGATGGCAGATGGAAATGGCAGATTTCCACAGTAGTTATGCCGAATTCAGCGATGCGCGCGGGTAAATTCAGAAGTGAAATAGTGCCTTTGTTATGGGTTTCAGTAGGGATTTGCATGCCGTGTGCGGGACCAGTGAATCCCGGTTTTCCGAGTTGACGATGCAGACTCCACGTTGAGACAGAGAGGCGAGGTGTTGGCATAATAAATTCTCCAAAATGTTGTGAATTGAATCCGTTATAGTTGTAGGTAATTCCATTGTGCTGTTACACAACAATTTAATGAAAATTCATTACAGATTAACTTTTATTGGCATGTTTTATTGCAGTGCCTACAACTATGCCGAGGGTGATAAAAAATGCTATAAGCACTACGGCGACAAGTATTTCTCTCCAATCCATTATAATTCCTCCAATTTATTAATTTTTCGATACGTGACGTTAATTAATCAAAATAATTACGAACATAATCAGGAGAGCTCCGACCCCCGCTATGATTAAAAGAAAAGGGTCTTCTTTTTTGAAATTCTGAATTAGCCAAGCAATCAAGAAAATATCCGTGGCAATTGAAATTGCAAATATTATCTTTAACCAACCGATTTCTTCCTTAAGTTTATCAATACGCGCCATACTGATTTATGTCTTATAACTTTTGATTAATCCATGCGACAACTCTTTCTACCATGATAGCGGTAGAGTCACCTGAGAAAACATGGTCTGCACCGGGTAGGTCAAGGAGTTCGGTTGGTTCGTTTGCATAATTAAGGATATCAATGCTATCTTGAATCGGAACGATATCGTCCTCTGATCCATGAACTAACAGCCATGGACCTCCAAATTTACTTGCGTGTTTTGCGACACTATCGATCGTTGCCATGTCGTCCATATAGACTTGTGATAGGGGGCAATCCGGTTCATCCCACATGAAACCTTCGTCAGGGGTAACATCGCCAAATTCACGATCAGCAAATGCTTTGGTATGCACCATTCCCGCAAGCGACACGAGTACTTCAATACGTTCATCGGTAGCAGCGCGCAGCACACCGACTGCACCACCCATACTATGCCCAACGTAGCAGACATTATATCCGCTGAGCACATCAATGATACTACCGAGGTCTGCTACCTCTTTTGTGATAGTGGAGTCTGTAAATTTACCTTCTGATTCACCATTGCCTGAAAATGAGAAGCGCAAGGCAGAAATGCCAGCATCGGCAAGTCCTTCTGCCAAAGCGATGAGTGCCGGTCTATCTTTATTACCGGTGACTCCGTGCCCAATCACTACAATTCTGTTATCTTTGCCTTTGTGATATGTATAATCAAGGTGTTCACCGTGTTCGTTTCGAATTTCACCAAACATAAGTTCTTTATTTTCCTAATATGGATAATTTATAAATATAATGCGGAAGAAGCAGATTCTGAATTATTCAGCGGAAACTTTGTCTTCAGTTTCCTTCATGATTCCAAGTTCTTTATAAAGTTCTTCGATTTTTTTTTCAAAGTCAGGCGGCGGTGGTGGTGCAGGTTTATATTTCCTACCGAGTGCTTTCTCCCTTTTATTGACTTCTTTTAAATGTGCGGTAAGTTCCTCCATTGAGTTGAATTGGGCAGCGAATTCTGCTTTCATCCGATAGATTTCTTCAAGGATAGGATCTGTCGGTGGATCAAGTTGTTCTTTCATTTGAATATCAAGTATGAAATAATCTGTGAAATATAACTTGTGTAAAATGTTTACGGTTTGCGAGGTATACATACTTCGCAAACCGTAGAGAGAGGTTATTTGCCATGCCCGTTATTTTTCAATGCCTCAATAACTTTTTCGGGCTTGATCGGCAGTTCGGTAACACGGATACCAACAGCATCTCTGACAGCATTTGCCATCGTTGCTAATGTTGGTGTGATAGGCGGTTCTCCAACACCTTTAGCACCGTAGGGTCCATTTGGCGCGGGCACTTCAACAATAACCGATTCAACTGTTGGGAGATCAGCAGAGGTCGGCACACGGTAGTCAACAAATCCCGGATTGACGTTTCCGTTTTCACCGTATTGCATCTCTTCCATCATAGCCCATGCATAGCCTTGCACGGTGCCTCCTTCAATTTGCCCTTCAACTGCCATCGGGTTAATGGCGAAGCCGACATCTTGAGAAGCAACGAGTTTCAATACTCTCGTTCTGCCAGTATCGGTATCTACTTCCACTTTGGCAATCTGCGCTGCGAGTGCAGGAGTACTCGGCTGCCGTGCGAAAGAGCCTTTTCCGACAATAGGGCCACCTGTTGTAGAGAGACTATATGCTGCGAGTTCCCCTAATGAAATGGATTTCGGTGGATCAGCAGTGATAATATGGACACCGCCATCTCTGAGTTCAAGGTTATCCTCATTAGTGTTGAGTCGTTCAGAAGCGAGTTCAAGAATACGTCTGCATGCGTCTTCAGCCGCGAGTTTAGCAGTGTTTCCCATTGTGAAGGTTACAACGCTTCCTCCCGATCCGGTTGAATACGGGGCAGAATCTGTGTCACCGCGTCGGATTGTGACGTTTTTGTATGGAATAGTCAGAATTTCAGCGATAATTTGTGTGATGGCTGTATCCGTGCCTGTGATGTCCATGGAACCGTGAAAAATTCGCGCGCTTCCATCTTCGTGGACAGAGACATAAACACCACCGGGGCCGCATCCGTTTGTCCAATCACCAACAGCAACGCCCCAACCTTGGTTATCATTAGCTTCCCGATCCCACCATCCAGCAGCATCAGCTACTGCCTCTAAGGTTTCCTTGTAACCGACTTTAGGTTCGCTTCCACCCGCAGGGACAGCATCACCTTCTTCGCGCATATTCATCAGGCGGAATTTGACGGGATCCATGCCAATTTGCTCAGCAATGTCATCAAGCTGCGATTCGCCTGCGAAAATGGCTTGCGGTGCGCCGGGTGCCCTATAGGCAGCGGTGCCAGATTTGTTGGTATGCACACCGTAAGCGTCAACTTTGATATTTGGAATCTTATAGACACCACGTACGCGAATTGTACTACCGATAGATGCCCCAGAGACTGAACCAGAATCCCAAAATGCAAGTGCTTGCCGTGCAAGGATATGTCCATCTTTAGTTGCACCAGTTTTCAACTTGATAACGCAACCGGGTGCAGGTCTACCATCAAGGAATTCCTCTTCACGCGTCATTTGCACACGAACGGGACGCCCAGACTTCTGTGAGAGTAGCACAGCAGGAACGTGCGTAATAATTACGCCGAAACGTCCACCAAAACCGCCACCCATTGTTGTTCCAATGACGTTAATTTGTGTCAGTGGGATGCCGAGTGTACCTGCTATACCTGAACGGATAGCGAACGGACCTTGGGTTGATGCCCACACCGTGACTTTACCGGATGAATCCGTACTGGCAACTGAGACGTGGGGTTCCATATAGGTCTGATGGACGCGTGGAATAACATAAGTGTCTTCAACAACGACATCTGATTCAGCAAATCCCTTTTCAACATCGCCTGCTTCGGTATGGCTTTCTGCAGAGATGTTATAGTAAACTTCATCGGCATATTTTTCTAATTCTGCTTCAAGTTTACGAATTGCACCGCTGTTGCCATCCGACTCATCACGAGAAAGTTCTTTGATTTTTGCGCTAATATCCCGTCGGTCTGGACCGTCTTTTGTTTCATCACTGTGTAATCGAGGTGCAGACGACTTAATCGCTTCCATAACGTCCTGTACAACAGGCAGAACTTCATATTTAATTTTAATGAGTTCCGCTGCTTCTTCAGCAATATCAGGGTCGGTAGCAGCGACAGCGGCAAGTGGTTCACCTAAATAAAGCACTTTATCAGTTGCAAAAACTCGCCGACCACTTGGTACATCGTCTTGCGTAATAATTGCTCTGACACCCGGCAGTTTTTCTGCTTCGCTTGTGTCAATACTGAGAATATTAGCGTGTGCATGCTTACTTCGAACGATTTTGCCGTAGAGCATTCCAGCGGGATGCACATCCGCGCCGTATTGCGCTGCACCGGTTACTTTTTCAACTGCATCAACACGCGGTAATTTTTGACCGACAACACTGTATTCTGACATGCAATTCTCCTTTCACTTTGTTAACGACTTGTGCCAGTTAACTAATTGTTTTTTTATTTTCACAGATATTAGGTATTGTCATATAAACATATCGTCCCTACGGGACTAAAGAGGGCGTTATTGCCGTACTTCTATAAACATATCATCCCTACGGGACTGAAGAGCATATCAACCAATGGGAAACACGGACAAAACGTTCTGCTTATGTGAAATTATATTTTACAAAAAGTTATTTAGTACAACTCGTTTTGTTAAGTTGTATGTAGTTAGCACATGGTATCTGCTACTCTTCAGCACCTTTGCTTGCACCTGGAAGTTCTATTTTTCCACGTCCAATAGCAGTATAACATCTTTTACAGACTGTTACGGAATCCTCACCAACCTCTACACTATAATCGGGCAACACTTTCACACCGGTACGCTTACAAGCGGGGCAGGTGCCACGACCATTATTATATAGACCTTCATGGACTGTTCCATTCGGAGCAACGTATAAGTGTCTTATACCACTTCCACGATGTGTTTTTGCCATGTTCTTCTCCTTTTAATTTAGGGCAGATCTGATCTGCACGTTCTCTATGAAGTTGTACGTATTTCTTCTGCGGCTTGTAGGACTGCTTCAAGTATTTTTGTATATCCAGTACAGCGGCAGATGTTCCCGCCGAGCGCATGTCTGAATTCCTCATCGGTACGGTCTGGATTTTCATCTATAAGTACCTTTGATGCCATGATGAAACCCGGGGTACAAAAACCGCACTGATAGCCACCTGTGTCAATAAACGCTTGTTGAACAGGATGGAGTTCGCCATCACTGGCTAAACCTTCAATGGTGGTAATCTCTTTTCCAGAAGCGGTGACTCCGAGCACCATACAGGACGTGACAGCTTTGCCATCAACGATGACGGTGCAGGCACCGCAGTCCCCTGTGCTACATCCTTCTTTGGTACCTGTCAAACCAATTGTATCGCGCAGCACCGCGAGTAGGGTTTTGCGCGGTTCAATAAGTAAATCGTGTTCATCACCGTTAACTGTTAGACTGACAGGGTGTTTTGCCATATTTTTCTCCTTGACTTAAATACGATGCGAGACGTGAAAATCAACTCCCGCGTTAGATATGAATGTTTTTTTATCCTCTTGCTCTGTCCAAAGCGTGTTGAAGGGTTCGCCTTGTAAGAACATCAACCATCTCTTTGCGATGTTCAGCAGAGCATCGTAGATCCGATATCGGACTGGCTGCGGCTGCCGCTGCTTCGCCTGCTTGTTGCAGAAGTTCGTCAGTGGGTTCTTTTCCTTTTAGAAGATTTTCTGCTTCGGTCGCGCGAATTGGTGTGGGGGCAACAGCGGCAAGTCCAATGCGGGCATCTGTAATTGTCCCATTATCTAAATTAACAGCAGAAGCCACACCGATAAATGCCAAGTCCATTACTTCGCGTATTTTATGTTTGATATAATGAGAACAAGATGCGGGAGTCGGTAAATGAAATTGTGTTATAATCTCACCCGCTTTTAAGACGGTTTGTCCTGGACCGGTAAATAACTCATCAATCGGCACCGTTCGTTCGCCTTCAGCACTTGCGATGTCTACCTGTGCGTCAGCAACGAGCAAACCGGCAACGGTATCTGCAGCAGGGGAGGCGTGCGCAATGTTTCCACCGATAGTTGCAAGGTTGCGGATTTGGATAGACCCGATTTCTGATGCGCCTTCCGCTAATGCTGTGTGATGTTTCTGTATATCTTCGGACAATTCAATTTTCCGTACCTTTGTCATTGCCCCGATAGTGATGCTACCATCAGAATCGGTAGTTACGCCATCCAATCCCGGTATATTTTGTAGACTGATTACGGATTGCGGTGTTTCGGTGTATGCCTTCATGCCGATAACAAGGTCTGTCCCGCCTGCAAGGAGCTGCGCGTGCTCTTGTGCAAACAGGTGGGACGCTTCTGCAAGGGTGGTAGGTTCAAAAAACTCGAAATTTTTCACATTTGTTCCTCCGTTTCATTTTCTCTCTTCCAGATGTTCTGTTCTATCTTCTGTCGCCTCGTAACACTGGATTAATTTTCTATTATAAGGATACCCAATTAAAGCAGTGTTGTCAACCTAAATTCCTTGAGGAATTCAGAGAATTTGGTTTTGTTGGATAAAAATTTAGAACGTAATGGTTTGGGGTAGGTTTGTGGCAGATAGGCAGGGTCAAAAACGCGTTCACTGACATTAGCGTAGACATTATAATGATTAAATCGGAGGTGTTTTATAACACCAAGGTCTGAAGTTCAATCTATAGTTGTGTAATCCACAACAAGTTTCCATGACTAAGTCGCTGAACCCTTTCTTCCAGTTGCGCAACTTGTCTTTTACAATGCGGTATCTTTTAACACCACTAATCGCATGTTCAATCTGTATACGTATGGACGAAATGAGACGATTTCTTTCTTTTTCCTCGGTGGTAAGTTCACCACCTTTCGGTTTCTTTTTCGGTTGAATGATGTTTATGCCAGGGCGTGTAAACCCTTGAAAACCGGAATCTTGATATAAGTTGCTACCACTCGGCACAGTATATCCTACAGTATCTGCGATCTGTTTATCGTGTATTCTCCCTTCAAAGGAAGGTGTCAATAACACGACTTTGCAAGCAGCATTGATAATAAGGTTATTCTTGAGCGTATGTTGTTTCTTTTTACCACTATAATGAGCCTTTTGAACTTGTGGGTCTTTGGGACGCCGGATTGGTCGCTCGGTGCCATCATGAAAAAAAATGGTTGGAAGTCTGATTGTCAACCGAGGTATCCAAAGCCACATCAAAAGTTGCGGGGATTGTCGTCCGAGATGGCAACTCTCCAAGTTCGGCTAAAGCACTATCTAATATCGGCAAAAGACGATGGATCCATTTGTTGGCTACAGGTTGACACATACCGAAGAGTTCACCTTGCACATCTTGTGTTGTCGCTTTGCGGAGGTAAACTAAAATAAACAACAACTTATCTTCAAAACTGGGTAAACAACTCGTTTTGTAGGTGGAATATCGCCGTTTTTCACGGGGTTTTCCATCAAGTGTCTTTGTTGCATAATACGCTAAAAAATGTTTGGTAAAGTAGGGAAGAAGAGATGAAAACTCTTCAAGTGTATATCCTGTAAGAGACTCAAACCTTGTGGGTTTATCCTTAAGATATTGGTAATTCATCAGTCGCACTCCAAAATAGGTTTTCTTACAAATATACTACAAACTAATAAAACTCACAACAATTAAAACGTTATAATGTCTAACATACGTCCTTTGTAGGAGCGATCTCCGAATCGCGACACATTTTATGTCGGAATCGGAGTTCCTTCCTACAAAATTGACACCTATGATAGTGCCAAAAAGTTTCCTAACAAACTCTTTCCAGCAGCCGTTAAAATAGACTCCGGATGAAACTGTACACCCCAGATAGGCAAGGTTTTGTGCCGCAGTCCCATGATTTCGTCCTGATCTGTCCACGCTGTAATCTCAAGACAATCTGGCAATGTCTCTTTTTTTACGATGAGTGAATGATAGCGTGTCGCTTCAAATGGATTATCCAAACCTTTGAATAGTTCGGTTTCATTGTGTAGTATCATTGAGGTTTTACCGTGCATCAACCGATCCGCGCGTACAACCTCACCACCAAACACGTCCCCGATACACTGATGTCCAAGACATACCCCTAAAATCGGCACTTTTCCTGCGAAATGTTCTATCACATCGTTGGATATGCCTGCCTCTCGCGGTGTGCAAGGACCGGGTGAAATAACAACCCGTTCCGGTGCCAGCGTGCCTAATTCCTCTATCCCTATTTTCCGACTGCGATGCACTTCCAATTCCGCACCGAGTTCACCAAAATACTGCACAAGGTTGTAAGTAAATGAGTCATAGTTATCAATCATCAAAACCATCTTTTGCCTCCTATAATAGCAGCCCTTGTTGCGCCATTTCAATAGCAGTGAGCATTGCCCATGCTTTACTGACAGTTTCATAATATTCATTTTCAGGCACTGAATCAGCAACGACACCGCCACCTGCTTGCACATAGGCAACACCATCTTTGATAACCGCGGTTCGGATAGTAATCGCTGTGTCCGCACTACCAGAAAAACTGAAATAGCCAACTGTACCGCCATAAGTGCCTCGGCGTGTCGGTTCCAATTCGTCAATGATCTCCATCGCGCGTATTTTCGGTGCACCAGAGAGTGTACCTGCCGGTAAGCACGCGCGGATAACATCAAATGCGGAAAGATTGTCACGCAGTTTTCCAATAACATGCGAAACGATGTGCATCACGTGTGAAAACTTTTCAACTATCATCAGATCGGTTACCTCAATGGTATGGTATTCACACACCCGACCAAGGTCGTTCCGTCCTAAATCGACAAGCATGACATGTTCTGCGCGTTCCTTCGGGTCAGCGAGGAGCTCCTGTTCCAATTCAATATCCTCTTCTGTGGTCTTTCCACGCGGACGCGTTCCAGCAACCGGAACAGTCTGGACAAGTCCATCTTCCACACGCACCATCATTTCTGGTGATGCGCCGACAATATCAAAATCATCAAACTTTAGGTAATACATATAAGGCGATGGATTTACTACCCGCAATGCACGATAAATATCAAACGAGTCAACGGATACTGGACGGCTGAACCGCTGTGATGTCACAACCTGTATGATGTCGCCTGCCGCAATATATTCTTTGGCGCGCCGTACAACGTCTTCGTAAGCAGCCTTTGTGAAATTTGAAGGCGGATCGGGCACAGTTTCAGCAGAACTACCTGAACGATCATCCGTACTATTTACCAAACGAACTTCAGAAGTAGATGTCAGTTTTTCGACTAATTCATCAATTTTCGCAATAGCATCGGTATAAGCTGCATCTACATCTCCGTCGATATGTGCGTTTGCCACAACTTTAATCTGATGATTTACATGATCAAAGATCAGAATTGTCTCTGCAATCATGAAAAAGCAATCGGGAAGTTGCAGTTCATCTTCGGTATTATCAGGTAATTCTTCCACGAAACGCACCATATCGTAACTCATATAACCGACTGCACCACCGTGGAATTGTGGTAACCCTTCAACACTGACAGGCTGATAATTCTGCATCACCTCTTCAAGTGCTTTCAAGGGGTCTTCATATTCCTTAGACACCTTTTCACCGTTTGCCAGATTCTCTATGGTAACATTGTGTCCTTTACTCTGGAAAAGCACGGACGGTTGACTCCCCAAAAATGAGTACCGTGCGACTTTTTCACCGCCTTCAACGCTCTCCAATAAGAACGCATAATTATCAGGCATTAATTTATAGAAGGCGGACACCGGTGTCTCCATATCTGCCAAAATTGGGCGATATACCGGTATCGTGTTGCCTGTTTTCGCTTTTTCCTTAAATTCCTCCAACGTCGGATAATACATTGAATAACTCCTTTTCGTATTCTTAGCACCAATTTTCTTTCTCTAAAGTGATAAAGTTGGGTTTCGCGTTCGCTCTACCCATAACTGTCAACTTAAGGATTTTCCGAATATGAAAATGCTCTTCAGTCCCGTAGGGACGCTATGTTTATAGAAAACGTGGTGTGCACCCTTTTGAGCCCCGTGAATCAACGCCAAATGCGCAGTTGGCATTTGGCGGGGGCGGTATGTTATCGCATCGGTTTATCCATCAAGATATGTCGCTCCTACGGAGCTCAAGAGTTGGGTCGATACGGCGTGCTATAAACATATCGTCCCCGACGAATACCATACGCGTATTCGGCGTTGATTCACGGGACTAAATATGGGACAGTGTCAATCATAATACGTATTAAGAAGTGTTCAATAAACACTGAAATTTCCTTAAGTTGACACCTATGGGTTTCGCGTTCGCTCTACCCAACCTACGAACTATTTTTTTCTGATTTTGAATGATAGGTAATCAATTGTCCAATTCCTGATCTGATGCTAAGATACGAAAGTTAGGAATATCACAGCCTAATAGACAGCATCAGCATCGAAAATTTTTTCACCTACCACACGCGTTGACTCTCCATCGGGGGAGACTTCCCGAAAGAAGCAGGAGCGATACCCTGTATGACACGCTGCCACCTTCTGCTCAACCTTAATGAGCAAGGCATCGCTGTCACAATCAACAGCAACAGACTCAACAGTCTGTGTATGCCCCGAAGTCTCCCCCTTTATCCACAACTTTTGACGGGAACGGCTCCAGAAACAGACATGACCGGTCAACAAAGTTTGGTTGATCGCTTCTGCGTTCATATAGCCAACCATCAGCACCTCGTTATTTGCTTTATCCTGAATTACTGCAGTGACTAAACCATCGCTATCATATTTTAGTTCCGATAAAATTTTCATGGTTCCTCCTTCGTCATATTAAAAACAAAAAGCCTTATGCCACTGAGGTTCGTGTGCATAAGGCTTACAGATAACTTCAAAACAGTATAGATACAATTTCGTTTAGCGCGCACACACCCCTTCACTGGAATCGGAACGCCACCAATGCCAAGCGTTAGATAGTCTATGCAAGTTGGAGTGTGAATCGGTAAATTTCATTTTTAGGTCTTTGTAGTTAAGGTTCTTTTACATATCATTATCGCTGTTTTAAAATAATACTACATTTAGGTTCTATATGCAAATAAATTTGAGGGTGTGTAAATCTTTTCAGTTATTTGAATCGCGGATTGTCTGAACAAGGATTTACAAGATTATAAGCATGGCGGGGCACCAAATCAGCGGTATGAATCATGTAGAATACGCGTATGGTATTCTACATGATTCACTGGAGACCCGCTCTACGATGGTAATCAGTTATTTATCAACCCATTTAGATTTCCCCGTTCCATTCCAACGGACGATTCTCTAAATACGGACGCAGCAGCTCCCGAAGACGCCGATGTGCATGATGCAAGTGCGTCTTGACTGTGCCTTCTGATCGATTGATAAGTACCGCAATCTCTTTAATCTGAAGTTTCTGGTCATACCGCAATCTGAAAACGCGCTGCTGTTTCGGAGGGAGTTGATTTACCGCCTTGCTAATAATGTCCCCAAGTTCCTCCATCTCAATCAGATGAGATGGAGACGGATACTTGCTAATCAACATCAACTCCTCCGTGCCTCCCGTTAATTCTTCAAATGCAACAGTTTTCCTCCTGCTCTGTTGCCGTAAAAAATCAATACAGCAATTCATGGCGATGCGGTAAAGCCAACTATAAAAAGCAGATTCACGTTTAAATTTTGGTAAAGCCTTAAAGGCTTTCAGGAAGACCTCTTGGCAAAGGTCTTTTGTTGTTTCAGCGTCGTTAATGTGTCTGTAAATAAGTTTTGCAATGCGGTTCTGATATTTCAGGACAAGTGTGTTAAAAGCACCTATATCACCGTTTTGGAATCGGATTACTAATTCCTGTTCATCAATTAATTCTAATTCATCGGTAGACAACACATCCAAATGTCTCTTTGTGTCTGGCATTCTTATTCTCCATCATACGCGCGAAGGTTATTTTGAACTAATTGAGTTAATGTACAAGTGTGAACAACTTTAATTTATACACCTTAAGTATTTAAATGTTCCCATAATCTAAACAATTAGACATTTTCTTCAGTTTTTTGTTCATTTTTTAGGATAAAATCGGTTTGTTGGATACCCTTCAAAAACCAAATAATTCTAACAACGGGCATATCCGCTGTCACTTGACAAAAACTATAACATCGGGTAAAGTGTTCACATCGCTTTAGCTATAAGGAACACCTATGCGCCGCTACAGCATTCAAACCAAAATTGTTCTTCCATTTTTGCTACTTTTCGTTCTTGTTTCTATTCTTGTACCTTTGATAACAGTTGAACTTTTCGTATGGAAATATAGCGAACAGTTTACGCGTGAGACACAGAAATGGCTCAATGTGATTATACCTACTGGCTACTTCCGAGATAACGAAAAGGTAAAACAAGCTTATAGTGTAGAGATTATGATTTTTGGGTCTGATTACACACTCAATTCTACCACCCTAACAGAACTCCCCGATACCGAGCAAACCTTGGAGAATCTCGCAAAGAAACTACAGCTCAACAAGGTTAAGCAAACATTTCAAGAAGCAGGTGCTTCATCTTTCACACAAGATGTTATGCTGGGTGGTAAGCATTATAAGGTATTTTACCGTTTAGTGCCTCCCGGACGGTTTTACTGCTTATTGCGTCCTCTGGAAGAAATTATAGATGCGAAACGAACCCTTACGTGGTCTATGTTAGGCATTGCTGTCTTTGTCACTGCGTTGGTTGCCTTCATTAGTCATCGTATCGGCAAAAACTTGTCAGAACCGATAAAAGATTTAGTCGGTTTTACGGAACAGGTTGCCGAGGGAAATCTTGATGAGCAGTGTGAAATTAAGGCACAAGATGAAATAGGTGATTTAGCACTTGCGTTCAACCAAATGACACAGGAACTCAAGCAGTCAAGGGATAAACTGATTCAAGCCGAGCGTTTGGCAACAGCAGGGAAAATGTCCGCCTCATTTGCGCATGAAATACGGAATCCGTTATCGTCTATGCGGATGTTATCGCAGATGTTAATGCAAGAACCGGAGATGTCATCTGAACAACGACAATCACTGCAATATATCCTTGAGGAAATCGAACGGATTGACAACATCGTAAAAAGGCTGATGGATTTCGCTCGTCCTACAACGCTTAACCTTGAACAACAACCGTTAGTGTCAGCATTGAAAGCCGTTTTAGCCTTGATGGAAGCAAACTTAACACACCATCAGATTCACCTCGTATCGAAACTTGCTCCTAATCTCCCGGATTTTCAGTTTGATTCCGATAAAATTAAACAAGCATTTATGAATGTTGTGTTAAATGCGATGGAAGCGATGCCGCAAGGCGGCACACTCACTGTGGCTACACTCATACACGAAGATAAAGTATGTATCAAAGTTACAGATACAGGAATCGGCATCTCTGCAGAAGATATTGAACATCTATTTGAACCGTTTTTTACCCGCAAAAATAAAGGCACAGGACTCGGATTGGCAAATGTCAAACGTATCCTTGAGGAACATAACGGCACCGTGGAAATTGAAAGCGCACTTGGCGAAGGCACTACGGTTTCATTGTGGTTACCGCAAAGATTTTCTGAACGATTCAAATCTCGCTAAACATTCTTGTGAGAAGGTTTGTCAATCCGCGTGCCATACGCCAAATGCCATAGGACATTAATGTTGATTTCGCAGGAAAAACAACACGTTTTGTGATAACGACTTGAACGTTTCACTGCGACTTTGAAGAAACTTTTTTATCGCACCCCACTGCGTTTGCATCTTACCTTTGGGTGAAACAGATAAAACATCATCGCTTATCCAATCTATCCCCCAGCCATCATTCTGTTCCGTATCGGTCAATTGTGTCAACGTGCCTGTCGCGATATGGTATTTATAGATATTCAGAACAGGGTATTGTTCTAATAGCGGTGGCGGTTCGTTTACTGGATACTTATTCGCACTCAAAACAATAGATTTGCCGTCATCCATCCAGTCAATGCTACCATGCTGAAAGTCCTTCGGTATCCGTAATCGCCGCAGTGTATTTCCGTTTTTGTCACAGATGATATACCGAAACTCCTCCCGTATGAGTGCGTCAACGTTTTTACCATTCATGACGATTTTCCGCCAGCTATATTTCATTTGTGCATACACGATCTTTTGACTATCTGGCGACCACCTGGGACGCGATAGACTCAGAATAGAGTTCCCCACCCGTTGTGATGGCACCAGTTTCCGTAGATTGCCACCATCTGCGTTCATTCGCCAGATACTGCTACCCAGCCCATCTAAATCAATCGCACTTGCACACACGATATATTTCCCATCGGGCGACCAATCGGGAGAAACGGCATTCACCTCAGCAATCTCTTTGATCTTACCCGTTTTTAGGTTTAACACATTCAGGCTGTATTTATTTTTTCCGCCATGTATATACACATACCTATTAAACACAATGGATTTGCCATCCGGTGAGAAGGTAGGATAATGATACTCTTCTGTTTTCATAGGAGGGGCGATGAGCCTTCGCCTACCCGTGCCATCGGCATTCATCAAACGAATAGAGAGGTCACCATGTCTCTGATACACAATGGATTTACCGTCTGGCGACCATCGGGGTCTACTCGGTCTCCCTTGAACTGCCAATAATGTGACATTGCTACCATCATCATCCATGACGTAAATCGAATTAGAACCTGGGATATATACACCGAAAAGGATTTTGGCATTTGCATCTATTGTAACAAAAAGAAATAGGAAAAAACTCAGAAAACATGCTGTCAGTAAACGCATTGTGTGCTCCTTTGTTTGTGGAAGGGGATATAAGTCCCCTTCCAAGACAGTATTTATGGACTATCGTCATCCGTAAAGTCAGCATTCCCTTCTGCTCTCCATGTCAGCACACCCACAAAAATACGGGCGTACGCATTCGCTGAATACCTGTCCCCGAGCCCGATCGGCCCGATAAATTTTGAGGGACCCCCGCTCATGCCATGACCTTCATTTTGCTCAAGAGCTCTTCGTGGTAGTAATTCTTCAACGGGGTCTCCGAGTTGCACACCATTTTCCCACACGGTGAGTCTAAATTTGCCATGCGTATCTCGAGTTAGATTTGTTGAGTTATGCCCATAGATGGAACCAGACATGTTGATATTACTACCGTCATAGGTGATACTATAAACGTAGGCTGATCCAGACACACCGTTTACCGAACCGGTATCTTCTTCGGGTTTGTACACTTTGAAAGTATGGTTAGCATCAGCATCAGAGGACTCCTCAAATTGCACGACTGCCCCGATACTATACTTTTCGCCTTTAATGTGACCTGTCAGGGACATGTCAACAGATCCCGTTGTCGCGCCATTGTGCGTCGTCGTCGTTTCATAGGTCCCATCTTTATACCAGTCTATAAAATCTATGCCTTCATCTGTGAATACATAGATGTTGACGTTGGCACCATCTCCCCAGTCATCAGGAACACCTGCTGACATCGACGTGATAGACGCTGCATCACTTTTGACAACAAAACCGATTAACAGTAAAGAAGCGATTACCGCTGCAATCGCGATTGTCGTAAACCTTTTATGAAACATTTGTTTCTCCTTTTCGCACCCATATAGGTGCTGGTATTTAAAAATCAACGTCAGGGACGTTGTTTTTTCACTATCAATTCAATATTGATAAGTGATTTGAAGGAGATGTACTATATTTTAGCACGTCTCCCGTTGTTGTGTAAACAAAAACAAATTGTTGAACTGGTATTATCACTGTTGTTATTCCTGCTATAGCGATACGCCGAAGTGCTCACGCACCTTTCTGATAATGGCACGTTTCCGAGACTTCACAGTGCTTTCGGGGATGTCCAACTTCTCGCCAATCTCAGTGGAAGTCCATCCTTTCACCCACAATTCAACGACATCTTTGTAAATGGGATCCATTTCATCAATTACCTCAAATACCTCGTTCTGACGCAGTGCTCGGTACAATTTCTGCTCTAAGACAGCTGCATGTTGTTCTTGAGCAAATTCCATTAGTTCTTGACGTTTTTCTTCATTTCGCCAATATTCTTGACATTTGCTGCGAACAACTTGCTTCAGCCATTTGCTAACAGTGCCAATGTCTACAGTACCCTTGTTGCGAAACCGTCGAACAATAGCGAGACAAGTTTCACTATACACATCGTCAACTACTTCAGGATTGCGAACTTCGTTTCGGATGATTGTCCGTAACAACCGTTCATACTTGCTAACAAGCACACCAACAGCATCAAAATAGCCGTTTTGAATCTGTTTTAGCAAGATAGTATCTGAGGGAAAAGATAACATTTTGATCCCCACTTTACATTAGAATATTTATAATTTCACATTAGAATATCCTGTTTTCACGTTACATGACGTAGAAAAAGCCCAAAAAGATTACTAATAGTAAAAAATATATTTATTTTTATGGTAAATTGAGGTTTTTTTCACTCGGTTAATTTACAGGATTATTCGTTTTCCTATCACTTTGATCTCCTATTCGCCATGCTTTTTTATTGAATAAAAACAACGAATTGCTTATAATACACAGCAAAAGTTATCTACGCATTCACAATAACAAGGACGGACTGATAGTGATAAGAACAGAAACACCACGCCCAGAATATCCGAGACCCGATTTCCAACGCGGCACCTCCGAAGGAATTGACTGGATAAACCTCAACGGCACATGGGAATTTGCCTTTGACCCAGATGATGTCGGTGAAAAAGAGGAATGGTTTTTACCGAATGCCTCCGATTTCCCACTGCAAATACAGGTCCCCTACCCTTGGGAAAGCCTTGCTGCTTGGGGAGAAGAAGAACGAGCAGACAGTGCAACCTACCTCAGCACAAATGCCTACCTTAAACCAGAGGAAGTTACATGTGGAGGACTAAGCCGAGAAGGGAATTATCGTGGCGAACCAAGACACACAATCGGCTGGTATCGCAGAACTGTCTCCATCCCAGAAAACTGGGGAGATAACCGCGTTATTTTGAAATTCTGTGCTGTTGACTGGAAAACAACAGTTTGGGTGAACGGCAAAGCCATCGGTGAAAATGAAAACGGATACCTACCCTTTGAACTTGACATTACAGATGCGCTTACCCCCGGAAAACCCGCACATATCGTCGTGCGCGCGTATGATGCACAAGACCACGGCGAACAGCTTGCAGGAAAACAGATAGGATGGTATACACGCGCCAGCGGCATTTGGCAGCCTGTTTACTTGGAACCCAGAAACGCCACCTATATCAAGCAGTGCCATATCACTCCAGACATTGACAATAGCAACGCCACTTTTGACGTAACGATTGACGGTGAAATTGCATCAGGCACAGAAATTCAATGGGAGTGTGAAGATATGAGTGGGAGCGTGGATGCATCAGAAAATCTGCAGTTCACCGTCAAAATTCCACCAGAAAAGCTACGACTTTGGGATGTAGATACGCCAAATCTTTACAATGTCACACTCAAATTAGTATCTGAGAAATCCATTATTGACAGGGTTTACACCTATTTCGGCATGCGGAAAGTATCAATTGAAAAAGCACCTGGTGGCGATTACAACTACATTTATCTGAATAATCGTCCCATATATCTGTTGGGTGCGCTAAATCAGTCATTTAACCCTGAAGGCGTATATACCTTCCTCACCGATGAGGCAATCCGAACCGATGTTGAACGTTCCAAAGAATTTGGTTTCAATTTCCTTCGTCTTCATATAAAAATGGATGAACCGCGTCTCTATTACTGGGCAGATAAATTAGGGTTGCTCTTTATGTGTGATATTCCCAATTTCGGCAACTATACGGATTTAGCGAAAGACAGATTTGAAACCACGCTCCGTGGAAACATAGCGCGCGATTACAACCATCCGTCCATCATCTCTTGGTGCAACTTCAACGAAACATGGGGACTCGGCGGAGGAGACTACAAACAGCAAACGGATCGTCAGGAATGGGTGCGTGAGATGTATCACCTCGCCAAATCGCTTGACCCAACTCGGCTTATTGAAGACAACTCACCTTGTCTCTATGACCACGTAGAAACCGACATCAACTCTTGGCATTTCTATATCAATGATTACAAACACGCTAAAGACCATATCGCAAACGTTGTAGAACAGACATATCCTGGCTCAAAGTTCAATTATACTGGTGATAACGAACAAACGGATGTGCCGCTGATTAATAGCGAATATGGCGGCATTGGTGCTGGTGCTGGTGATAAAGACATTGCATGGTGCTTTAAGTATCTAACAAACGAGTTACGCCTCCATCCGAAAATCTGTGGATACATCTATACCGAACTACAGGATATTGAGTGGGAACATAACGGCTTCATGAACTACGACCGCTCGGTGAAGGAATTCGGATACGATTACAACGACATTAACACCCTTGATTTTATTGCGATTGATTATCCACCCGGTACCACGGTTGCCCCTGGTGAAACAATAAAGGCAGACATATACGCCAGTCACTTCTCACATAAGACAATTAGCGGTGCCACGCTACACTGGCAATTGGATACCCTTGATAAAAACGGTGAACTGACGCATGGACGTATAAGCAGGAGTATTGAAATCCCCTTTCCGCAGTATCAGGTAGAACATGTGCATCAACTGGAACTTACCATTCCGGATATTAACGCCGCAGTTGGCACGTTACATGTATGGGTATCTGATGAGACAGGCGCGATCGTAGCACGGAATTTCATCAATTTTGAGATATTCTTGGAAGATACTTCGGGACTCACTTCACTTAGCCATCTTCCGGGAGATATAGCCGCCAGCAAATGGGATTCAGCATCCGAAGTAACGGAACAACGTCTCACCGCACAAGGTGCTGGATACGTTGAATATCAGATACCACTGCCTGCAGACCTCAATTCTGACGAAATTACGAAGATGGAACTTGTTTTTGAGGCATCCTCATCAAACGGAGGTTCACGGCAAACAGAACCAGAAAAACACCCCTCGGATGTTTCAATCTCTGTAAACGGAACTGAAGTTGAGACTTTGACACTTCCCGATTGTCCAGCAGACGCACGCGGCGTGCTTACCTATATCCACGAAAACCTTGGCAACTACGGCTATCTGTGTCGTGTCCAATTAGATAAGGAAACATGCTTAAACGAAAATTCTACAGAATCGATCACCGTACGCTATGAAGTTAAAGGCAATGCTGAAAACAAGGGCGGACTTACACTTTATGGCAACCGTCGTGGTAGGTATCCGACAGCACCACATATTCGCATATCATAATAGGAGGAATTGTTGAATGGCAACACACCAATTTTTATTTACGCGTTCACCCGGTTTAGAGGGGTCATGGCCCTTCGTTCACGAACAGATGGTAAAACGGCTTGAAGAATTAGGCGTAACACTTGTTCTCAATACGACCAGCAAAGACCCTCTCCATCAACAAGTAGATTTGAGCGAAGTTATCGGAATCTCACATTGGGGTGGTAGTCTCACTGAGGCATGCATTGACAACGCACCGAAACTTAAAGTGCTTGGCACAATGACAGACAACACGGGACACGGTGTTCCATACACAAAACTTCAAGACCGCGGTATCCCTGTCATTGAATCCACACGTGCATGGGCACAATCTGTGGCAGAATGCGCTTTTGGACTCGCTTTATCCTCACTGCGGCGAACCGCACAGTGGCACATGCAAATGGCACAAGGTGAAAAATTGTGGAATTGGAGCGATCCAATATGGGGACCGAACAAACTCCCTGTCGCACACCAATTCTGTGATGACCCTGACTTCGTTAACGGTGATCTCGGCACAAAACAGATAGGTGTGATGGGACTTGGACAGATTGGCAGGAAAATCGCACAGTGGTGCCGAGCCTTCGGTGCAACCGTTATGGGATTTGACCCATTCGTTCCGGATGAGCTTCTCCAAGAATGGGACGTGGAACGCGTTGATATGGATACACTTGTTGATAGGGCAGATATTGTCTTTGTTGCTGTTCCGCCGACACCTTCAGCACGACACCTGCTTAACCGTGAACGTATCTACCATCTACACAAAGGAGCATTGGTTGTCATTATCACCCGTGCACACGCTGTTGATATGGCTGCGCTGCGCGAACGGATTGTCAAAGACGAACTCGCTGGTGCGTTTGATGTCTACGATAGAGAACCTGTGCCTATTGATGATGAACTGCGGAATAGGGATAACGTCGTGCATACGCCGCACATCGCAGGTAGAACAAAGGATGCTAACCTACGCGTTGCGGATATGATTGTGGACGATTTTGAACGCGTGCTTAAGGGTGAAAAACCTCTCGGTGCATTGACACCGGAGGCGATTAAGGTGCGAACGTCTGATAACCCTTATGAGTGAGGTTGATCAAGACGCATTGTAGGGCGAAATCAACGCTGAATGCGCGTATGGCATTCAGCGGGGTCTCTGTGCCCCACCAAGTTTGTAGTCGCGCAATTCATATCTTGAAAACCTCATTTCAGACAACATATATCGCAACCAAATTCTGATTGACATTCAATTTCAGACATGGTACTATTTTCTTGCAAAGCTCCAAAGCAGAGCACAACATTCTTGAGGATTGATCAGATGGCATTTACCGATTTCAATTCAATTGCGCAAGTGCAGGAAGCCTTCAAAATTAAATATACCGAAGACGAGTATATTCAATACGTGGATATTGAACCTTCCCAAGCATTTTTGGAAGAGTTTGAATTCAGCCAGCGTCACATCAACGTGTTTTCATCAGAAGCATCCCGTTGCGAAAATGTGATTTATCCAGTACTAAGGGACGTATACAAAAACTATGTGGAATGGTTTGCATTGTGGAGTCATGAATTGATTTCTTACGATAAGGACCTCAGCGGCACGCCTGACTATCTCATCTCAACAAAATCGGGTTTGGGAAAAACAGTGCCAGGGACCCCTATCATCATCGTGGCAGAAGCAAAACGGAACGACTTTGTTAAAGGATGGGGTCAGTGTTTAGCAGAGTTGGTTGCCGTTCAAAAGATCAACGACGATAAAAAAACAGTTTATGGAATTGTAACAGATGGTGAGTTTTGGCAATTCGGGAAATTAGATGGAAATCAGTTTACGCGCAACGAGACTGCCCTTACAATAAGTGAGCTCAAAAAGGTGTTCGGGGCGATTGGGTATCTCATGAATGTCAATTTGCCCGAAAATTGATTGTTGGTAGGTTAGATGGACGCTTTGGTCGCCCATCTCGCGGAGGATTTCCAAGTTATCGCCAAAGTAAAGTTTATTCATTGATATGTCTCTAAACTATAATATGTCTCTCCTGCTGCGATGGCTTCGCGGATGTCCTCAAAGAGATTATATGCTTCCTCAAATTCGGTAATAACCCGTTTGGAACCGTCTTGTGCCGTTAAGACGAGTTTACCTTCGCCAGGATCTTCCCCTTCTACACTCAAATTCTGGTATTGATTGAAGTTTATGATTTCCAAGTCATCAGTCACAATGAACATAATCTTTCCCTTCCATCAGTCTACTGATACGGCGCAAGCACATCCGCCACCGAACGCGTCCCTGAAAACCACCCAACAATCTTCCGCAACACCTCATCAAGCAGGATATCTGGACAAGATGCTCCCGCAGTCAGAACGATGTCAACCGGACTACCATCGGGATGTTCAGTCGGCAACCAATCTTCTGTGATTTTCACATCTTTTGTCTCAAGTGCCAAATGGCGAATCTTTTTGGGACTGAGCAATTCTTCTGCGTCACGGACAAAATAGGTCGGTAGCTTGTGTTCACAAAGTTCCACAAGATGGCTTGTGTTGGAAGAATTGTAGCCACCCACAACAACCGCAACATCTCCACCTTCAGCGATAAGCGCAAATGTCGCGTCTTGATTCTCTTTCGTAGCATAGCAGAGCGTATCCTTCGTATCAGCAAAATGTTCAGCGAGATTCCCTTCACCGTATCGCGCAATAATAGCCTGCCGCAACAGATCAGCGATGGCTTGCGTTTCTGTAGCAAGCATCGTTGTCTGGTTAACAACACCGATACGTTCAAGGTGAATATCTGGATGAAAACCTTCAGAATAGCGGTCAGCAAACTTCTTAAAGAAAAAATTGGCATCCGCTTCGCCGCGTATCACTTTTGCGAGGTCTTCTGCTTCCGCAAGGTCGCGAACGACAACTACAGGTGCTTCCACTTGTGCGTGAGAAAATGTGGCGCGCGTCTCCTCATGATACCGTTTACCATGCACAACAACGGTATAATCTTGCTTGCCAATTTCCTGACTTCGCTTCCATACCTTTTCAACGAACGGACATGTGGTATCGTAGGACGAGAGCGTAACCCCGCGAGCATTGAGTTCTGCCTCAACCTCCAACGTTGTGCCGAAAGCAGGCACAATGACAACATCATCAGGTACCAAGACATCAAACGGTAGCAATGGATTACCTGCAGTGTCAGAGAGAAATTGCACACCGTGGTGTTTCAGATTTTCATTGACGCGAGGGTTATGAATAATCTCAGATAGCAGGAAAATTCGCTTATCCGGATTCTCTTCAAGTGCGCGATATGCTATCTCAACTGCATTTTCCACACCATAACAGAATCCAAAGTGGCGAGCGATCTTAAAACGGATAGGACCAAAATCTAAAACGGAGGGGGAGAAGTCTCGCTTACGGGTATCCATATTCCGCCGCGATGCCTTAACGGTAGAAATAATTGGACTTTCATAAAAACGAGGTAACTTAAAAGTACGAGGCATCTTTTAAACTGTTCCATAGCAACTTTACGCACTGAGGATTTTTCTACCTTTTGCCCTACGACGCGCGAGGATTTTACGCCCATCACGGGTAGACATACGTTTTCGAAATCCAAGTTTGTTTTTTCGTTTACGCCTATGTGGCTGATACGTACGCTTCATAACGCTGTTCCTCTCTATTTCTTAATCTTTTAAATGTCCACAAAATTACGAAGTATGTTTTTTATCTTTGACAAAAAGGATACCCGATTTTTCACAGTTTGTCAAATTTTTCTGTATAATCAGAGGGAGGTGGTATCTATTGCACGAAATTGACGTTATAAATATCAGCAAGTATTTGGTGGATTTTGCTAAAATCAGACTTTTCCTTGATAAATTGGGAAAATTTGCTTGTTATATAATATATATTTTTCATTCTAAACCTTCAAATTTTCTCCAGGCATAGATGCAATTTTAGTTCAAAATTCACTAAATTTAACTTGCTATTTAAAATTGGAAAATGATATAATTCACGTCTGTGTCATGCATATTTTTTTTGTAGAAATTTCATAAACATTTTAATAACACGGCACCGACAACTGGTAATCTCTAATAGGTAGGAACATTCTCATGCAACACACCCCTGATTCACTCTGGTTAACAATACTTGAGGAACTTGACGAAACCGCTCGTAATGACATATATCTACGTCAAGTTATCCCGCATTCACTCACCGAGGAGTCTTTTATCATTGCTGTTCCTTCCGATTATACACAAGACGAAATAGAAGACAGATTTCTCAGTGACATTAGGAAGGTATTAGGTGACCAAATAAACAACGGTTGTAGGTTGAAGATTTCAGTGGATACATCTCTTGCCAAAATCCCCGAACTTAAGCAAACTAAAGATGTTCCTGAAGAAGACACCCCTGAAACTGCAAACTTAAATCCTAATTACATCTTTGAGAACTTCGTTGTTGGACAGAGCAATAGAATTTGTCATGCAACTGCATTTGCTGCATCTGATGATCTGGGAGGAGAATATAATCCGCTTTTTATATACGGTGGTGTCGGACTTGGGAAAACACATCTTCTTCATGCTATCGGTAATCGCGTGCAAGGTATTACCCCTAAACGAAAAGTGCTTTACGTTACCTCAGAAAAGTTTATGAACGAATATATTGAATCTATCATGAACCGAAATTCAGCGCAAGGATTTCGCACAAAATACAGAACAGCGGACCTGTTATTAATTGATGATATTCAATTCCTTGCACGTAAAGAAGGGACACAAGAGGAATTTTTTAATACCTTTAACGATTTATACATGAACTCTAACCAAATCGTGATGACGAGTGACCGGTCACCGAGTATGCTTGAAAACCTTGAAGAGAGGTTAAGTTCACGTTTCGAATGGGGCATGGTAGCAGAAATCGATAAACCCAACTATGAACTCCGTCTTTCAATTCTAAAACGAAAATGTGAGGACCAAGATTTTGAGGATATTTCCGATGAAGTGCTAAGTTACATTGCAGAAATGGTAACCGCAAATATTCGTGAATTAGAAGGCATACTGATACGTCTCACAACACAGGCTTTTATTCTTGATGAACGACTCGATATTGACTTTGCGCGCCGGGTGCTAAACGACACAACCCCAATTAGCAAAGGATCACGGAGAAAAGTTATTACAGCAGAAGCAATACAAAAAGTTGTCGCAGATCATTTTCAGTTGAGCAGCGATGACCTAACTTCTCCTAAGCGAACAAAAGTTCTTGTTTTCCCACGTCAAATCGCGATGTACCTGTGTAGAGAACTCACGCAGCTTTCTCTATTAGATATCGCTGAAGCATTTCATCGGCAAAACCATAGAACCATCACGTACGCCTACGAACAGATTGAAAAACTACTTGAAGACAAGGAAATAAAAAAGCTTGTACAACTTTTAACCGATGAACTTACATAAGGTCTACTCCCTCTATCTGAAATCTTAGGAATTTGCAGCATTAAGACTTGTAAATCCAAATATAGTGAACTTTAGAATTAACAGGACATTTTGAGTTGTGAATCAACGCTGAATGCGCTTTTGGCATTCAGCGGGAGGGAACTCCGATTCCCGACTATCAGTGAGGTTCGTCGCGATTCGGAGATCGCTCCTACAGAAAATGTGCCTCTTTAATTTCAAAGCTCACCATATTCTCTAAAGTTTAGAGAATTAAATACTTGTTATATACATTTCCTACTGATAATAACCTGATAATAACCTGATAATAACTTAGCAATAACTCCAGATTATTGTTGATAAATTGTTAATAACTTTTGCGTTCGTAAATTGAATTGATAAATTGTTAATAAGCGTAAAAGTTGTTATCAAATTATTATCAACGATTGTGTCAATCCCCACAAGGTTTTAGAGCAGTTATTAACATATTATCACCCCCTACTATTACTACTAAGGTACAATTTAAAATTGTAATTTAGTACATAATATAAGATTACGTGGATAACTATGTTTATAGTAAAACCCATAATTATTTTTACACTACGGTAGGTTCGGTTTCCTAACCGAACCGTGTTTATTCAGTCCATAAATGCGGTTAGGAAACCGCATCTACCAGGGAGTGTGAACATATTTTTAGATTTCACTATAAAAGACAAGATTCTACCTTAACAAACGTAGTTCTATTGAAAATTCTTTATTTTCAATTCTAAATACTAAAGTTTGGACAATTTTTAACAATTTTATTTCCAAAAAGCAGAAAAGCAGGTATCCTTTCAGAAACAACACTTTTTGAAAGGAATATAAAATGGACCTCCTTCTCTGCTTAGAAAAAATAGTATCAGATTTTCGTCCTTTATTCAACCAACAAAACTTTATGCTTTTCCAAGCGTTGATTTTCGGTTTCATCGCAAATGGCGGTAGTGGCACACTCACAAGTCTTTATCAATCAAGTTGCTCACAGACAAGATACTGGTCTTTTCCGAAGTTCCTATCGCGTGGTAAATGGGATGCGGATGCGGTCGCAACACTTATGATACGACTGGTTCAACACACATTTGCGATCTGGGTTTATGTTTATGATGAAACTAAAGCAATAAAAACAGGCAAATCACAATGGGGATTGCACTTTTTCCGAAACTTCAGTTTCCAACGGCGTAGCATCAATCAATCCAAGTTTCAGTTCGGTCACCAGTTCGGCGCACTCGGTTTGTTATGTGAGACAGCGACAGGGTGGATGCTTTTCCCTGTATGGGTGAAACTGATGTGTCCGAAAACGATCCGTGATAAAAGTAATGCGGTGTTGCAGCGTATCTGTTCAAAGTTAGTCCCTGGACTGATTATCTTTGATAGAGGCTTTGCGCGTCGCAAAGTATTTACAATGGCATTGCGTTTTGGACATCATATTTTGTGTCGTGCTAAATCCAATGCTGTGTTTTACCATTTACCCAAAATACCTAAGCGTCGCAAACCTGGGAGACCCAAGAAATACGGAGACCGTCTTGATATTCGAAGATTACGATATAATGTAATAGAAATAGCAGGTAAAACGCATTCAATCGCCTCCAAAGTCGTGCGAACCAAAATGTGTGATGCGGATGTGCGGCTCGTTGTGATACGCACACGCCCAAAGGTGTCAAAGCCTTATCGGTATTTCTTTGTTTTCACAACAGATATGACGCTTGAGATATCGCAGATCGTCAAATACTATCGTCATAGATGGCAGATTGAAACAGCTTTCCGAGATGTCAAACAACATTTCGGGTTTGATAAATATCAAGTCAAATCTCGTAAAAGCATCAATCGGTTTGTGCAACTTAGTTTCGTCGCAGCGAGTTTGACGAAACTTATATTTACAACACAACTGGCAACGGAAAGGGTGAGTGTTGAGGATGTTTGTCAACAACTCGGGATACATTGGTATCGTCCTGTGAACCTAACACTCGGATTGCGTGTCGCTTTTCTACGCTTGCGAATAGCGCAAACGTTATTTTCTGTGAGTTCCAAGCAAAAACCATACATGCAGAATATTACACATATCTTTCAGCAAATCAAAGATAAACCTATGGACAAGGCTACTTGAATCTAACAATATTGTCCAAACTTTAGTTCTAAATAGAAGACCAAAATTTATTGATTCTGTATATATAGTCAAACATATAATTAATTGGACACTTCTGTTGTTAGGTAAAGTGTCCCAATAATTCTAAAACTGACTATAATTGAAATCAAAGAAGTAGTGAGGCTTAAATGTACTTGGAGCGATTGTGCCTGCGAAATTTTCGGAATTATGAAGAATGTGACATCACATTTCATTCACCAGTGACGTTAATCGTTGGAAAAAATGCGATGGGAAAAACAAGTCTTCTGGAATCGCTCTATTTTCTTTGTACAGGTGAATCACATCGCTCTAATACTACTCTTGAATTAATACGGCATACATCAGAGGGGTTTTCGGTTACGGGTTATTTTCGTAGTGATAAGCGACCTAATTCACTCATACGGCTTGAAGCAGTGAAACCTCGCCAAGGTCCGTTTCGATTAAAAACAGATGGTGTGTTGCAACAAAGACGTTCGGACTGGATAGGTCAGTTCAATGTTGTAGTCTTTTCACCTGAATCTTTGGAGCTTGTAAAAGGATCACCTACATCCCGCAGACGATGGCTTGATTTACTTTTATCCCAATTGAATAGAGAATATTTGGAGGAACTCCAACGTTATCGTGGAATTTTGCAACATCGGAATGCGTTGTTGAAGCGATTGAGTATCGGGAAAGGCTCGGTCGGCGAAATATCTGTTTGGGATGGTCTCCTTGTTGAATCGGGAGTTGCGTTGATTGGGGCAAGACATACTACATTAGCGCATTTAAGTGGGATTGTAGAGTCAACACATCTTTCGTTGACAGGTGAACGAGAGCGGCTTTTGTTGCAGTATATTCCAGGGGTTGAATGTGCTATCACAGAGCTTTCTGATATTACGAATCTTTCAGATCATTTTCGGGGTGCCTTGGCAAAAGCACGCCGGGATGAACTGCGGCGTGGTGTGACACTCGTCGGTCCACATCGTGATGATTTTACATTAGTTTTAGAAACGTCAAACGGTGAGAAAAATTTGCGTGAAACTGCACGTACCTATGCTTCTCAAGGACAGTGTCGAACAATAGCACTTGCCCTAAAACTTTCAGAATTGGAGTTTATTCGGGAAGATACCGGTGTCGCGCCACTTTTTCTGCTGGATGATGTCCTGTCAGAGTTAGATGTTAAAAGGCGTGCATACCTATTGACGTATCTACAAGGTGTTGCTGCGCAGACTGTTATTACCGCTACTGACAAAGATGTGATGGGTGATGAACTACCAGATATCCATCTATTAATGGTTGAAAACGGTGTGATTGTTAATTGATATTGAACGTTATATATGCTTTTATAACCTAAATTGCTACCTACTAAGATTTCGATCAGAAAGACTTTGTTTTTTACTGAAAAACAAGGATTTTGCACTGATTCTGATGTTATTTGATATAAATCGGGGTTACAAACCCCTCCTACGAGAGTGTTTGCAAAATAGGTAGCAACTTGGATTTTTATAGTGGATTTTAGAATTACTTTGACACTTTTAGGGTAGGAGGAAACTCCGATTCCCGACTATTATTGTGTTTAGTCGAGAATTCGGAAATCGCTCCTACAGATGAGGTTTTATAGTTCACAATAATTTGGATTTGTTGGGTGGGCAGAAGGATGCGTTTTAAAAAATTTCGTGGAAAAAAGCGAAAGCCGGTGATGCGGCGGAGAACAGTAGGTGTAAAAGGCGTTATAGAAACTTTCTTACGCCAAGAGGGCTGGACTGATAAACTCCATGAAAGTAAGATTTTTGATGCATGGGTATCTATTGTCGGAATGCCAGTTGCCGCGCAAAGTGTCCCAGTTTCCTTATCAAATGGAGTTTTGAAGGTTGAAGTTGCCCATTCGCTTTATGCTACTGAGTTATCTGCGATGAAAACTCAAATACTTTTAGAACTTGAAAAAAAACTTGAAGACCTGAATGCAGGAATGCGTAGACCTTCTAAGAAACGTAAGGTAATTGATATCCAATTTCGTTTTAACCCGCATATTTCTAAGGTAAAATCCACTGAAAATACAGCTAAATCAGATGCGGATGCATCTAAGCGAGTTCTCAAATCTGTATCGCCTGAGGTAAATGATCGGATTGATGCTGCGGTTTCGGTAATAAATGATTCTGAATTACAGGCTTCTTTAAAGACACTCTTTTTAACGCAATGCTCTTATTCTGAAACTACAGAATAACAACAAACATATTACATCAGTACTTACACACAAACGGTAGGCGCGCTTTGATGAAGTTTATAGTTAAATCCAAAAATATGGGCACACTCCCTGGTAGATGCGGCTTCCTAACCGCATCTATGGACTGAATAAATACGGTTCGGTTAGGAAACCGAACCTACCGTAGTGTATAAATAATTATAGATTTTACTATAAGAAATAAATCGGTAATTTGGTGAGGTTAGGAAACCTCACGAGCAGAGATGGACATCTGCCATGTGCGGACTGAAAATTAATCTTCATGTAAGCGCACTGGAGACTCATAATTTTGCTGAAAATCACTCCAATTTAGTCATAATTATTTCAAGAAACGTGAAATTACGTAAGTCTTATACATATCAAAATTGTAAAAAAGTAAAAATTGTGAAAAGTTCACAAAATAGATAAAAAATAGGTTGACAAAAAATAAAAATTTGTGCTATAATAAATATAGAAGATACAAATTCCTGTTTGAAAATTTGATAGAATGTTACTTACTGCGGATTGATGCTAAAAACTTCATTAAATCAATTGATAATTATAACTTATAGTTAAAAAAACACACCTAAAAATTGTTGGGATTCATGATAATCCAGCAACATGTTCTTTCCATGCTGTTCACCTAATCTTTATCTCGATTTCATACTTCCGATTGGCACAACTAATCACCGAAAACCAATAACTTAAAAGAGGATTTATAGATAATGTCAAATGACTATACTGCGTCATCTATTCAAATATTAGAAGGATTGGAAGCCGTCCGGAAACGACCAGGTATGTATGTTGGCAGTACTGGTCCTGCTGGGCTGCATCATCTTGTGATGGAACTTGTTGATAACTCCATAGACGAGTTCGGAGCAGGACATGGATCAGAGATCAGAATAGCACTCAACGAAGATGGAAGCGTCACTGTTTCTGACGATGGGCGTGGTATCCCTGTTGGGGAACATCAGACAGGCGTGTCTGCCCTTCAGGTCGTGATGACCACTCTTCATGCAGGTGGTAAATTTGATGGACGTGCAGATGTTGGGTACCAAACTGCCGGTGGTTTACACGGTGTAGGTGCTTCGTGTGTGAATGCACTTTCAGAGTGGCTCCGAGTGCAAGTTGCGCAGGATGGTAAACTTTACGAGCAGCAGTATAAACGCGGTATACCGACAAAAGAAGTAGAAGTAATTGGAAAGACGAAAAACGGTGGAACAGAAACAACGTTCATGCCGGACCATGAAATTTTTGACACGCTTGATTTTCATGCTGAAACCCTGAAAGAACGTCTCCGTGAACTTGCATTTCTCAACCGAGGGGTTCGTATCCGATTCAAAAACCTTAGAAAAGTGGAAACTGAAACAGAAGTGGAGAATAATCAGGAGGAGACCGTATATCACTATGAGGGTGGTATCGCTTCTTTTGTGCAGTTCCAAAACGAGAATAAAGAGGTTCTCCACACCACGCCTATTTACTTAGAAGGTGAGGTAGATGATGTTAAGGTTGAAATTGCCATTCAGTTTAATACGGACCCCTATAAGGAATACATTTTCTCATACGCAAACAATATTCGAACAACAGAGGGCGGATTTCATGAGTCCGGTTTCAAAAGTGCTGTAACACGGACCTTCAATAACTATAGCAAAGATAACGAGCTATTGAAAAACGTAAATATTTCACTCACGGGTGAGGACATCCGAGAAGGAATTACGGCTGTTATCAGCGTAAAAGTTCCTGAACCGCAGTTTGAGGGGCAAACAAAGTCAAAACTCGGCAATACCGAAGTAGAAGGTATTGTGATGAGTGTTGTGAACCAACAACTGAAAGGGTACTTAGAGGAACAACCAGCACTTGCAAAACGTATAATTAACAAGAGTATTCAGGCTGCACAAGCGAGGGTAGCGGCACGTAATGCTCGCGACATTATTCGCCGGAAAGGAGTATTAGATTCAGCGTCGATGCCCGGCAAGCTTGCCGATTGCTCTGAACGTGATTCAGAAAAAACAGAAATTTTTCTCGTTGAGGGAGATTCTGCCGGTGGTCCCGCAAAACAGGGACGTGACCGTAATTTTCAAGCTGTCCTCCCTTTAAAGGGTAAAGGTATTAATGTTGATAAGGCACGGTTGGACAAGATTTTGAAAAATGCACAGATCGTAGACATTGTCACTGCCCTGGGCACTGGAATTGGTTCAGAGGAATTTGAATTGGAAAAATTGCGGTACGGTAAAGTGATTATTATGGCGGATGCTGATGTGGATGGTGCACACATCCGTTCATTACTGCTGACTTTCTTCTTTCGGCAGATGCCACAGTTAATTCTTGAAGGACATCTCTACATAGCACAACCACCTCTTTTTCAAATTAGGAGAGGACGTCAATCACAATATCTTCAAGATGAAGATGCTTTGGAGGGATACCTGCTGGAATCAGCCGCGGGGTCTCAAGAGATAACGAATAAGCGCCGTGACAATCCTTGGACGACGGAGGAAGCGGTCACCTGTGTTAAGGCTCTGTCCTCTATTGAAAAACGTCTTTCGGAATTGATCGGACGCGGAAATCGGACACGCCAAGAACTGATTACATATTTGTGGGAACCTCTTGAAGATCAAGATTCCCCTGAAGCAGATAGCGAACTGATCGAAACACCGGATAATCCAATAGATACTGTCTTAAATATTCTGGAATCACAAGATGAGAGTCCGAAACAAGATGAGCTTCCGCTTGAATTTGATAGCGAAAATACTCCTGAAGTGGATTCAGATGAAATTGAGGATGAGGTTGATAGTATGCCACAATTCCGGATAACATCAAATGCTGCAATACATGCTGAACTTTCTGATCACATTCAGTGTGTTAAAGAGTTTGGAATTCAACCAGAAGATTTTGAGGCACCGGCATCGGAGGATATACCGCTGTTTAGTGTAGTGAATAAATCGGACGAAAAGCAGTCTGCGAACACTGTTGGAGAACTTCTTTCGATCCTTACATCAAATGCAAACAGAGGTACGACGCTAACGCGCTTCAAAGGTCTTGCTGAAATGAATACGAAGCAATTAAAAGAGACAACAATGCGGATAGATGCACGCGTCCTATTACAGGTGACTCTTGAGGATGCTGCTCAAGCTGAACGAATGTTCACATTGCTGATGGGCGATTCTGTGGAACCTCGCCGTGCATTTATAGAACGTTATGGAAATCAGGTTAGCCTTGACGTTTATGGGGCATAACTTATGTAGAAATTTCGAAAATATAAAGCGTGTATAGCGAAAAAATAGGACGAATTGTGCTCCTACAACACCTAAAGGTGAAAAGAATAATTATTTTAGATTTTACTGTAATGACAAAGGATAAAAATTATCAGCGTTCAATTAAAGTTGTATAACCAATAGCTGAATGCTGACAACCAAGTTATGGTGAATTATTGAAATAATTATACACTTCATCTGTAGGAGCGATCTCCGAATCGCGACGAAACGTCTCGATAGTCGGGAATAGGAGTTCCCTCCCGCCGAATGCCTTATGTGCATTTGGCGTTGATTCACAGTTCAAGAATGTCCAATTAATTCTAAAATCTACCATAATTATAAGAGAATTAAATGCAAGAAGAAAACATCGTTAGACGATCGATAGAAACCGAACTACAGACCTCATACCTCACGTACGCGATGAGTGTAAATACGAATAGAGCAATTCCTGATGTGCGGGATGGCTTGAAACCGAGTGCACGCCGAATTATCTATGCTATGGGAGAGATTAATCTCACGAGTAGTCGCCCCTACGATAAATGTGCTGCTGTTGTTGGAGAGGTTATGAAGAACTTTCATCCACACGGCGATGGTCCGATTTACGGCACGCTTGTAGGTCTCGCTCAGGAATTCAGTACACGTTACCCTTTAATAGATGGACAGGGTAACTTCGGGTCTATTGACGATGACCCCGCGGGGGCAATGCGTTACACGGAGTGTCGACTTACAAAGATTGCTGAAACACTCCTGCTGGATATTGATAAGGATACTGTTGACTTCCAACCCAATTATAAAGAATCGTTAGAAGAGCCTACCGTCCTGCCCGGTCTTCTTCCGAACCTGCTTGTGAACGGTACTGACGGTATCGGTATAGGTTATTCAACAAAGATCCCACCACATAACCTCAATGAAGTCGTGGATGCACTTCTACATGTAATTGATTTTCCCGATGCATCTGTTGATGAACTTCTTGAATTTATCCCGGGGCCAGATTTTCCCACTGCTGGAATTATCGTTGGGAAAAAAGGAATCAAAGATATGTATGCTACTGGCAAAGGGAGTATGACGATGCGGGCAAAAGTGGAAATTGAACCGATGACGCATGATAAGTCTCGTGGAGACCGTGAGCAGATTGTTGTTACTGAAATTCCCTATCAGATTAAGAAGAATCTGCTGCTGCAACAGATGGTTGATCAGGTAGTGAGTAAAACGATTACCGGCATTTCGGATATCAGAGACGAATCTGATGAGGAGATTCGTATCGTTATTGAACTTAAGCGTGGGGAAGTGCCACAAGTTGTCTTAAACCAGCTCTACAAACACACAAAGATGCAGCATTTTTTTCCTGCAAACCTTCTCTGCCTTGTTGAAGGGCTTCCTAAAATATTAACGCTCCCCGAGATTTTACGCTACTACTTGATGCATCGGCGGGAAGTAATCCGTAGACGCACACAGTTTGATTTGGCACGATGTGAACGCCGCGCTCATATTTTAGAGGGATACCGTATCGCACTGGAGCATTTGGAAGAAGTAATTGACATCGTGAAAACTGCTGAGACCCCGCAGGATGCCAGAGAGCAACTGCAAACACAGTATGAACTCTCTGAAATTCAGGCGAACGAGGTTCTGGGGCTAACCTTACGCCAGCTAACGGGGTTGGAACGCCAACGTATTAACGATGAATACAGTGATCTCTTGGAACGTATCGCTGAACTCAAAGCAATTCTTGATAATGAAGACCTTGTTACCAACATCATCAGAGAAGAATTGGAGGGATTGAAGGAGGATCATGGAGACGAGCGCCTCACCGAAATCGTTTCGGAGGTCAAAATTTTTGAAATGGAAGACCTCATCGCCGATGAGGAGATGGTTGTTACACTGACACATTCCGGATATCTCAAACGGATTCCGATGGATACATATCAAACGCAAAATCGCGGTGGCGTTGGTATCAAGGGTGGTAACCCAAAAGATGGAGATTTCTTGGAACAACTGCTTATCGCAACGGCGCACCAATCTCTTCTCTTTTTTACAAGCCTCGGCAAGTGCTATGTTCTGAAAGTTTTTGAGATACCGGAAGGTTCACGCCAGGCGGCCGGACGCGCAGCGGTCAATATGCTAAAATTAAGTGATTCGGAGACTATTACAGCATTTTTACCGATTCGAGAGTTTAATGAAGACTTCTATATCCTTATGGCAACAAAGCGCGGTATTGTGAAGAAAACGCCACTTGGTGAATTTCGAAATCCTCTCTCCAGCGGAATTATAGCGATTAATTTAGATCCGGATGACTTCCTAATTGGCGCACACCTTACTGATGGAAAATACGATGTTATTTTGGTTAGCCATAACGGGAATGCTATACGATTTAACGAATCAGATGCTCGCAGCATGGGGCGCCGCACGCGCGGTGTACGTGGCATCCGTCTCGCTGAAGAAGACTTTGTCGTAGATATGGTATGTTCTGCAGATGAAAACGACTCACTTCTCATCGTGACAGAAAACGGTTATGGCAAACGAACAGGACTATCAGCGTATCGCTCACAGAAGCGCGGCGGTGTGGGACTGACTGCCATTAAGCGTTCAACACGTAATGGCGCGGTTGTTTCTGCAAAACTGGTTACGATATCAGATGAACTTGTACTTATTAGTTCTACAGGTTATATTACGCGTATGGCAGTCCGCGATATCCGTTCAATTGGTCGCACAACGCAGGGTGTAAGGCTCATGACTTTACAAGAAGGTGAGACACTCGTGGATGTCGGTAAAATCTCGGAAACGGATTCTGATAACGGTGTAGAGGAATAGTTGTCAATAACAAACCTTCGTCAAGTGCGGTTACAGGACTACGGAGCCGGTTTATCATTATTAAAGCAGACAAGGAGACGATTATGAAAAGCAACTTATGGAGATTTTTTATCCTGCTAAGTGCAGTGTGTCTTTTCTCAACAGGGAATGTAACAGATGCGCAAGAATTAATCCCTCTCACAATGCCAGAACAAGTGCCGTTGACAGAGGCATCAAAAAGCGCAAAAAAGGTTTACACACAACTGATGTACGCAATTTATCTACAAAGTTTTGATAAAGACTTAGGTGCTGCCAAACGTTTATATGATGCTTTAGTGGAACATGCACCTGATTCTGCTTATGTCTGGTACAAACGCGGAAAACTTCGGTTTGATCCTCGAATGGAGGATGTAAAAGGTGCTGAAGAAGATATACTTGAAGCACTCAAACTCAACCCATCCCACGTTCCAGCAAACTGGCAACTCGCGGAAATTTTATTCCACCGCGCATCTCATTCAGGTGGGAACTATATCATAGAAGCGTTGAAAGCTGCTAAAAAAGTGACTGAGCTTGACCCCGACCATTTAGGGGCACATCAAAGGGTCGCTAATTTAGCGTTTGAACTCCAAGAATATGCTACTGTGGAGACATCTTTGAAAGCACTAACACGTATTCTCCCTTTTGAACCTGAATTTCACTGGCGACTCGGTAGACTCTATTTAATAACAAATAAGCCGCAAGAAGCTATTGATGCTTACCAACGTGTCATAAAAATTACGCCAAACGATCTGAGAACACTTAGAATTATAGGACGTCTTTATCTTGAGTCAGAGAAATTGGCGGAAGCAGAACAAATCTTTAAGCATATTCTTACATTAGTTCCGCAAGACGTTAGTGGAAATTTAGGGCTTGGCTTGGTTTTTCAGAGGTTTGCTGAACAGGCACTTACGCCGGACAATCAAGACCCGAAAAGTGAGAAGGTTGATTTGCAGACACTCATTCGAGATGCAGAAACGTATCTTGGACGGGCGATTTTCTTTTCAAAGGATTTTATCAATAATCCTCGGAACGATGCTCAACGTGCCTATTTTGAACGGATGGCGATAGATGCTCAGTATGCGTTGGCAAACGTTTATTTTCTATTTAAAAAATTTGAGAAAGCCGAAGAGACTTTTGTGCAACTTCTTGCTAACGATCCGGATCACACCGGGGCTACTTATGGGATTGCTGCTGTCTATCAAACGATGGGTGAATTTGAAAAAGCGGAAAAGTATTTGCGTAAAACACTTACACTTGAACCGGGGCATGAATATGCGCTCAACGCACTTGGTTATCTCTATGCGGAGCAAGGAACAAATCTGGATGAAGCAGAAGCTTTGATAAAGCGGGTACTCCAAAAGGCTCCAACAAACGGAGCATATCTCGATAGCCTTGGATGGGTTTTCTTTAAACAGGGACGCTTCGCTGAAGCTGTCACAATGCTGGAAAATGCGAACCAACAGCTGCCCGACAATGTTGAGATTCTGATACACCTTGGTGATGCTTACCACAAAAACGGTGAACCTGAAAAAGCACATGGTACCTGGCAGCAAGCGCAAACAATTGAACCTGATAATGATGAAATACAGGAACGACTCAAGCAATAGTTTTTGGCTTTCGGCTTTTGGGAATCAGCATTCAGTTAAGAGATTTCTTTGCTGATGGCTATCTTGTTGAAACTACTAAAAATGCGATATACCATCATTACAGTTCTCTTACTAACGCTAATCCTTTCTACCCAGTATAGTGATGCATTCCGCTGTGGGACACTGCACCTAAAAATGGATATGGCCCCCGAACTTTTAACGCCTGTGCCAACAGCACCACTACACCTCGCAGCACCAGCACTTACCATCGGATTCCAACGAACTTTTTTTGCTATTGATTTCGCAAGAAGACAGCAGTATACAGTCAATGCAACGCTGCGGGCAAGCGGTGCTCACTGTTACATCTTCGTTGAAGATTCGGAGTGGCAAGAAGATGTCACAGCGCATACAGTTCAAACTATCCAAGCAGCGTTTGAGACGGCAACCCCGGCAGACCCACAGCGCGGGATATACGACATCTTAACGGAAAACTTTGGCGCACCACCAGATATTGATCGAAACCAGAAGGTAATCCTACTTCTTCTCAATATCCGCGATATAAACACTCATCATGCGACAGCTGGGTACTTCTTGCCGATTGATCAGCAAAGAGGTATGCTACACCATCCAACCCTCGGACCACTGCATAGCAACGAAGCCGATATCCTCTATATTAACACCGAAAAGCAGCCAACGAATTCTGATGTGATATATTCTGTTATCGCTCATGAACTCCAACACCTTATCCATTGGCAGTATTCTCCAAGGGAAGAAACGTGGATAGACGAAGGGTGCGCTGATTACGCAGCTTTTCAATGTGGTTATAATCTTTACCAACATCTTAATGCTTTTCAGAAGACACCAAACATCTCACTGACCGACTGGTCCCAGATGAGCCAGACGAACTTACTTGCACACTACGGAGCCTCTTTTCTTTTTATGTTATACCTCCATGATCATTATGGTGGCATACAAACCATTGCGGCGCTTATAAAAAATCCGTTAGACGGCTTTTTAGGAGTTACACGCACGCTGCAGGCACGCGGGATGTCTCGCACATTCTCGGACATATTCGCAGACTGGAAAGTTACAAATTACCTCACTACGTGGAAGATCCTCGGAACTGTTGAAAGACCTTTTCGGTACCACACGTTAGTTCCAACGATTCAACCGCTATTTACCCATGACACCTATCCGGCTCTTGGAAAAAATGAAAAACTTGTCAATTTTGCCGCACATGCTATTGAATGTAAAGTGACAACAGCGGATCAGGCAGGTTTAAACCTCAGTTTTTCTGCACAACGTAACACAAACGTGGATATCAAGGTTGCATATCTATACGATACAGGGGAGATTAGTGTCGAATCGTTACCCTTTAAAACTGCCGATGGAACTGCTGCATTGGATCTTCCTAATTTTGGGAATAACATCCAACGTGTGATGTTTATTCCAAGCCTACAAGTAGCAAATCAAAGTTTTTCTCAGCAATCTATAACTTATAACTACAATGCGTTTGAAGGAAGCCTCGGCACCTATACCACACACATCCTTCCTAATCCAATTCATCCAAATTATTGGGAAGTTATTGCTGTGCCAAGCGAGGCGAAGGGCGTACATTCACTTACATTAACGCTGATATACCAAAACAGCAAACTTCTTGATGCAAAACCGATGGTATATGTTAAAAATGAAGATAATTCACTTTATCGGTATGCGTTCCATCTCAAACCTGAAATTGAGACAGAAGCGGTTGGATGGAGTATCATGCGAGGGGACACTATTATTGGCGAAGGGGTTCTGAATGATTGATAACGGATAACCGGCAGTTATATTAAGAGGAGGTATATATGTCGAACACACTTTATGCAGGAACAATTGGACAGAGCATTTGGCGAAGCACTGATGTCGGAAAAACTTGGCATCGTGTCAGCAATGGTATTTTTCCAGAAGCAGACATCCGCGCAATCGTTGTGCATCCAACGGATTCAAATATACTTTATGCTGGCACTGAAAAAGGTGTTGTCAAAAGCATAGATGGGAGCGATACGTGGAAACACATGCCAAGTGAAATGGACAATCGAGAAGTTTGGTCACTCGCTATTCATCCGACTGCTCCAGATACACTTTATGCGGGAACTTGTCCATCTGCGTTTTTCAAAACAACAGACGGTGGCGAGACTTGGACGCAACTTGATGCTGAACTCGCACAAGAATGTGAGGGTATCCCCATCATCCCGCGCGTAACGACTATCATTATTGATCCAGAAGACCATGAAACTGTCTATGCGGGAATTGAAATTGACGGTATGCGTTTGAGCACCGACGGTGGAAAAACTTGGGATGACCGAAGTGAAGGGTTAAGCAGCCTGGATATCCACGGGCTGACGGTGGTTCCGGGCGAGCAAAAAACCCTTGTTGCTGCGACAAATAACGATATCTGTATTACCACAGATATGCATAATTGGACACCATTAAAAGTTCGCAACCATTTTCCGTGGCCCTACTGCCGCGCAGCGTTCTATTTGAACGGTGAAAACGCCAAGGTCTTTATCGGTGCTGGTAACGGTCCTCCTGGCGACCAAGGTGGTATCTTTTATATGCAAGATTCTGATACTGCACAGGATTCAGAAGCAATACGTTGGGATCGATCCGATATCGGGATGACTGCCAATAGCACTATTTGGTGTTTCGGCTATAATTCGCATGTTGACGGATTGCTGATAGCCTGCAGTGTGAGCGGACAGCTCTTCCTGAGTGAGGACAATGGTGGCTCTTGGGCGAAGTTGGCACATGAATTCGGAGAGGTGCGCGCCTTGGCAGTTGCATAGCCAAATCAACATTATAGTGAAACCTAAAAATATGTGCACACTTCCGGTAGATGCGGTTTCCCACCAAGTGCCATAGGCGCACTTGGCGTTGATTCACCGCATCTATGAGCCTGAATAACACCGGTGCGGTTAGAAACCGCACCTACCAAGAGTGGAGAACCGTTAAATTGACGATTATGGGTTGTTAAGGATAAATACCATACGAGACTTTCATTATAGTGCCACTTTTACATCGCCATTGGCATGAACAGGTTTAACGAAAATAAATTGTTCCTTGACTTTTTTGGGCAATTTTGATAAACTTTTGGCAACAGGTGGGTTGTGCGCTGAACTCAATGATTTGTTGGCAGACATAGGGGTTTTGCCCTCCGCCAAATACCACAGGTGCATTTGGCGTTGATTCCGTCTAAAATACGCAGCACGCGCACAGACACCTATGACAAAAGTTAAATCAAGGAGGCATAACTCTATTATGCGTTTTTTTAGTTTTCTATTCATACCTTTTCTCCTCATTTCAATCGCTGGATGTTTTGGGGACGGTGAGATTAATATTGACACCCCGCCATCTTTTGGTGAAGCAACGAAAATTGTTATCACGTCTTTCACCGCTGAAGAGGAAGAGGCACGGAAACTTGGCAAACGAATTAGCATCAATTTGGGAAATCGTCTAAAGCTTATCCTGAAAGACAGTGAATGGGAATTTGACGAGTCGGCTAAAGTCCAACCGGTAGCCGATAAAGTTGCTGAACTCGGATTAACACTAAATGATGTTTACGCGGATCCTGCTTTGGCAGCAAAAGTTGGACAAGCTCTTAATGCTGACATCATCATCACGGGAATGGTAAATAATCCAAGACTGACCCGTAAGGATAGCAATGAGCACCTCATGCGGCAGGGTAGACAATCAGGAATTTCAGGAACATCTACCTTCATTACGACTCGCCAGACAGCAACCGGTAAAACGCGGGTTAAGGTTGTTGATGTAGTAACGGGCAATGTGCTTTATAACAATAAGATTCAATCTTATCTCAAGTACTGGTTTGCCTATCAAACCCAGATGAGCAACAACGTTATTTTCAAAGAGAATGTGGATATGCTCGCGGATTTAGGCATACATCTACCACTCCGAATTTCGTATATGCTTTATCCAAGTGGTCTCAAGAAAGAACCTCAAGATAAGGTTTTGTTGAAACCAGACATTGTTCTCAAAGGCACAGGCGGGATATTCAAATTCGATTAGAATTATCTTAATGATAGTTTTAAGCCCAAAGGCGGGTAGAAGTTTTAACTTCAACCCGCCTTGTTTTTCTTTTATGATGAATTATAAAAATAGGTTGACGCCTTTTCTGTGAAACAATGCTGAATGTGCCTTTGGCATTCAGCGGAGCGATCTACGAAACACATTGATAGTCGGGAATTGGAGTTCCTTCCTACTCAAAATGTCAAGTTATGGTGAATTATTGAAATAATTGGACACTTCACCTGTAGGCGCGATCTCCGAATCGCGACGAAACGCCTTGATAGTCGGGAATCGGAGTTCCCTCCTACAATTCAAGAATGTCCAATTAATGCTAAAATCTGCCATAATTGTGCTTCTAAGATAACGTTGGATTAGCATCTTGAAAAAAAACGTTTATTTGGCGTGTATAGGCTTTAGCATGTTTCAGTAGTTGCAAAGATACGTCGTAGAGTTCAGGGGCTGGGAGTCCCTCGTACGGATTAGCTATTTTCTGGTAACAGTTTAAGGCGTGCTCAAAGAAATTTAGTGTTTCCACATCAATTACACCACTCTCTTGAACTACACGAAAGCCTTGATATTTTTGGTAGGGGGGTGTTTTGCCGCTAAATTCTATGATGGCGTTGTTTATGTCTACTGCCCGTTGCACGATCATCAGAAAGCAACTTTTAATATAAGAGTGCGTCAGTCTATCGGCTGCTACATATTCTTCTTTGTTTGCCGGAAGACCACTCTGCAATTGTCCAAAACATTCCTCCATATATGCCAATTTTGCCTTCACAGGATTAAATTGACGCTGCAATGTTTTCTTTTCCGAGGTTTTTGACATTGTCTACTCCTAAGGAATTATTTTTCTGTCAAATATAGTTTTTAAAATTAGACGTTATTTTTTCATAAAAGTTGGAAATCCCGCTAAATTTTCTGTGTTTCGTAAACTTTTCGTGAGTTCAGTATAAGCCTACTTTTACGAATTGTCAGATTTTCCATTGATTTCCCTGTTTTAAGGGTTTAAGAGGTAAAATGGGTAAAAACACGCTTTTATCTCTACCGAAACTCATGTTATTTCTTACCCGAGCTTAAAAAATCTGCATGTGCTACGTGAAAAGTCACAGCCGCGCATCCCTGACACAAGCACACTTGAACTGCCCTTCGTTCCAAGACAATACTTATGCCTGATAGTGCTGTCAATCAACGGAAAGAAAAGGCAGATATCTGAAAGATACCTGCCTGTAAGCCAAAAGTAAGGCTGTATTCTATTCCGCGTCTTTTTTCAACTCGGATAACACTGCCTCCGCAAAATCTTTGTCAAAGTTTTTGGTGACCAACTCCCGTGCGAGTTTGCTTTTTTGTGCCTGCGTTGCATTCGGTATCTCGGAGACAAGTTTTCGTATCTTTGACACCACCGCTTTTTGCATCTCGGATGTACGCTGCTTCAGAATTTGTCGTGCCTCTTGTGTTGGAAAATACTGATGAAGTTCTTGAGTTGTCAGATACTGTGAGGCGACAACATCAAAATAATCTTCATCTAACGCCGACCGCCACGGTTGCAGGGTGGCTTGTGCAGATGTCAAAGATTTGATAGGATCGTAAGTATCTGATGGCAACACAGTCGACTCTGGGGGCAACACGGTTGACTCTGAGGGCAACGACACAGGCACATATGAGGAAGTTGCAGGCACAGCAGCACCTGATTTCAGCACTGCCAACTCAGCCTTCAGCTTCTCAGCCGATGCCATATAACGCTGATACTCCTTTACCCACTCTGGCGAGTTCTGCTCCCACTCCTGTATCCCTTTGCGAACAGCTTCCTGTATCCTCGCTTCTTGTCCTTGTTCCCATTCCTGGTCCGACTTCAGGGTTTCAATAAATTCATGGAGAGCAACCAAATGGTTGCGATCAGATTCAGCCGAGTCTGCATCTCCTCTCGCCTCCGCCTCACGGATGCTTGCTTCCGTTTCTTGAATCTTCGCCTCATATTCTTGAATCTCCGCTGCGTAATACGCATCGGGATCAAGACGTTTGCGTTCCTTGTCTCTTTGCATCTCTTCTGCGACCTCTTCTTTTATTTGCCGCAGTGCTGATACGTTTTTTTGTGCGAAATGCACCATCTTAAGAACCTTTTGTTCTTTTGTAAGAGGGGGTTCGTCAATTTTACCTAAATCCTGATAATATTGGGTGTAAACCCCATGCATCCACTCACCACGTTTTTTTTCGGGATAAAAGTCTACCAAGATTTGAACGATCTCCGTTTCGCTTTTAGCTTCAAGCGGCTCAAGTTTAGCGAGCATTTGCGCAACTTCTGCGCGATCAGCTGCCGTGATCGGTTCTAAACGGAAATTCCCCAATCCTCTCGCGAGTTCCGCTTCTATTGGGGCATACTTCGCCTGAATCACTTTCAGATTTTCCGTTCCCCTCTTGGGTGAGAATGTTATTTTATCTGACATATCGGTTTCCTGCTGGATAGTCACGGGGGTCTCATTGTTGTCGGCACCTTCTGATGCTTGATTGTGTTTTGGCGATAACCACCAAAACACACCGAGCATCCCGAACAGTATCACAACACCACCGTAAATCGTCGGTTTCGTGAGCCTAATCTGTTTCATAGTTTAAAACCTCCTCTACTGCACTTCTCAGGTCAGGGTTCTCGTCAAGCACCCGTGTCCACGCGTCAGGGTTTTGAGCCTGTATGTCGTTGAGTTCCCTTTTCGCACCGTCAACATTCCCCATTGCTACCTCAAGTTCTGCGGTCTTTAGAGCGTGCTCTATCCGCTTTTGCTCTAAATCGGCTACTTTCGCAGCGTGCTGCTTCTTGACATTCCTAAATTCAGATAACGACGCATTCGCAAGGTTTTCCCAATGATTTTTATCGTTTCTGGCATCAACAACATCGCTAAAAGCAAATATTTCCTCCTGTCTTTTTGCTTTAAACGTATTATTCGCGGTGTTATAGGTAGCGTAGTCTGTATTTGCCTGGGATTCCCAGCCTTGCCACACGTTATGTAACCGGACGCTCTCAGAGCAATTGCTTGTTCCATACTGATAGCACGTACTGCACGCATGATTCATGTACGCTGTTTGTGCCTGATAGCGATAACGAGCAGAGGCATCATACACAGCCTTTGCATTGTTTTTTGCAGTTTCTGCAGCTGACGTTGCAGTTTCTGCTGCTGTCAGCGCAGTTTCTGCCGTTGCAAGCTGCCTTTTGTAATCATTCATCTTGTCCCTTTGTCTCTCATAGTCCCCCCGAAGCCTCTCTCTCCGATTAAACAGTTTGGGAACCTCTTTTTCAAGGTCCGCGATTTTTTCTTCAAGGTCTTTTATCATTGACTGGATCAGCTGGTAGAGTGTGTATGCCGTCGCCCCAGCGGCGACTATGTCGTATACTAACTTAGCGGTTATCACCACACCGAAAACAACAAGAGGCCCTGCTGCGTGTGTGAGGATCGTTATACTACAGAGGTAGCTCATACACAGGAGTGTAATAAGCAACAGCATGAAAATGCTGCGATTTTCTATATGTGTTCTAAGAAATGACATGAAAAATTCTCCTTTATTTTTGTCAAAGTATCTAATGTTCATCCCTCTACACGATATTTTCGTCCAGAGGTCTTTCTAATTTTGACAGACCCTAAAGGAGAAGTTGGCAGGAAAAATGAAAAGTAGAAGTTGCTGGCAACTGTTCCCTTTCGGGCTCGCTGGTTTCCATATTTCTATAGCAGCAAGAGTGATACTTATGCTAAAATGAAAACCAGCCCTGTCATACTGGTTCTATGGCATGGCTACGCGCTGATTGTGCTTTTGTGATAGTTAGCACTGTCGGCGCGCCCCCACTTGGGGGTGAACGTGCCCCGGTGTAACACACGCTTTCTGTGCATTTCTAACGCCGTGTGTAAAGTTTACACAACTTTACAAAAAATGTCAATCACTCTACAAGTAATTTCTAACATATTTTGAGTATTATACAGCTTTTACATTTTTTGCTTTTTTTGTATATAATGTATCATAACAATACCTTCGCCAATTATCCTGGGTTTAGTTCAGGTTGCGTGTGATGAATAGCACCGATTGATCCCAGATGTTGTGCGATTTTTTCAATAACAATAGGATCAGGTTTTTGCGGAAGTATTTTTAATGTTTCGTCTAAATACTTCAACCCTCGGTAGCGTGCTTTTAGGTCTAAAACACTATACTCTGTATTCTCACACTGGCATGTATCTGTGAGTTTAGCACTGACAGATACCATAAACATTGATAAGTTTACCGCATTGTTTACCGGTGTCTTGTTGACATTCATAAAATCTTGTAATCCCCAATATTGTTTTGCGTCACGGAAGTTGAACTCTATTTGAAAACGAAGGGAATAATAATCGATCATTTTTTCAGCGTCTAACGCCAAATCAGAACTGAACAATAAGACGTGTGCTTGTTGTTTCGTGGTCAGGTTCGTCTTGAGAATGCAAACTACATTTAGAAGGTCTGCGAACTTTTTGTGGCGTAGCTGCATTTGATACACTTCGGTTCTCATATCTCCCTGTGTGTCGGCAGAGACACAGTATTTAGCGTCAATCTGTCGTGGGTTGAAACGCTCTCCGTAGATGCGCGGGCGTCCTTGCCCGGCGTAAGGTGTTGTCGGTGGCAAATACAGCGCAGCATCTGTGCGTAGTTTTGAAATGAGGTGTAGTCCACATTGTTTTACCATTTGTAGCGCATTATTATGCCCGAAAAATCCATCAAGCACAAAATAACGGAGTGGGATCCAGTCGCCAACCAGTTGTAGCAGTGCCTTGACCATTGTTTGAAGTTGTTTCAACACATCACTGAGCACGACATCGTTTTTGTTCCGGTTCCGGCTCCCTTTTGGACGCCCGCGTTTATGTTTTGGTGTTGCTGTCTCGGTGTTGTCTTGATGTTCGGAAGCACAAACTCCTTGATTTGACGATGGCGTGCCACGCACGATTTGCTCCATAACCATCGGGTATGAACGCCTTCGGTTGACACTCACTAAGGACACGGCTAAAAACGACAAACCGGGGATCGCTTTGCCATACAATGAAGAAAAGAAACGAGATAAACCATAAGTAGATTTTCCCGCTTTTGATACAACCACTTCGTCTCCTGCGAGGATGTAGTCACTTTCACGATCAAACAGATGCGTGCGAAAAAACATCCAACACATCGTCGTCCAAGGCATAACAGTGTTGAAAAAGCGTTGTAGGGTGCGGTAGCTACCTCCTTGTGATGTCCAACGAGAGATATTTAACATGGTTACCCGACCACTCATCGCAAGTAGTGCGAATACAACTCGGCATAACTGCCGTGTCGTCGTTGAGGATAAACATGGATTAAGAACAGAAAACAGTGCTATAATTTCTGACATGGGCGATTGTCCTTTCTAAGTTATGTTTAACTATTATAACTTTAGGACAACCACCCTATTTATTCAACTATTTTTGGCGAAGGTATTGTCATAAATCGGATGATTTTAAGAGGCAGCGTTATAAACATTGCGAATATTATCACCAAACTCATTATCAAAGCATGTTATAGTAAATTATGTAAATAAGTTCACATATATTCTGTAGGAGCGATCTCCGAATCGCGACTAAACCACTAATAATCGGGAATCGGAGTTCCCTCCCGACAAATGCCATACGCGCATTTGGCGTTGATTTGGCTGAATGCCAAAAGCGTATTCAGCGTTGATTCACAGTTCAGATGTCCAGTTAATTGTAAAATTCACAATAACTGGCTTTTGATAGAAGAAATACGAACAGATTGACGCAGCGACAGAATATATGATAAAATTCTAAATAGATCATAGAGAAGAATGATGAAAGCAATTACGAGAAATGGCGACGGAGGACCAGAAGTCCTTCAACTAAGCGAAGTATCCCCACCTCAACCGACAGAAACGCAGCTACTGGTCAATGTTAAGGCAACTGCTCTTAATCGTGCGGACTTAATACAACGGCGTGGAGGCTATCCACCACCGCCAGGGGAATCTGAAATACTCGGTTTAGAAATCGCTGGCACGGTTTTAGGAATAGGAGAGGCAGTTTCGGGATTTAACGAAGGTGACCGGATCTTTGGGCTCGTAGGTGGCGGGGGTTATGCAGAACAAGCGGTTATTGATTATCGCATGGCGATGTTCATACCAGACGGATGGAGTTTTGAAGAAGCCGCTGCCGTTCCAGAGGTGTTTTTTACGGCAAATGAGAACATCTTCACATTAGGGAGACTATTAGCCAGTGAGACTATTCTAATTCATGCAGGCGGAAGTGGAGTTGGCACTGCAGGTATTCAGATAGCGTGTCATGCTGGTGCTCATGTGTTTGTTACTGCAGGGACATTCGACAAAATTGATAACTGCAAGACGTTAGGAGCTATAGCGGGTATTAACTATAAACAATCTGATTTTGTTGCTGAAATTGGAAGGTTGACAGATGGAGACGGTGTAGATGTCGTGTTAGATTTTATTGGTGCTCCATATCTCGCGCGGAACTTGCAGATTCTTAAAACAAAGGGACGTTTATTACAAGTGGGGTTGATGGGCGGTTCGGCAACAGAAATAGACTTAGGAATGGTAATGCGCAAACGCCTTCAAATTATTGGATCAGTAATGCGTCCACAATCGCTTGATGAAAAAATTTCTATTACACAGCGATTTGTAGACCGTTGGTTGCCGACGTTAAAGACAGGAACTCTTCAACCTGTTATTGATTCTGTATATCCTTTAGCACAAACTCGTGAAGCGCACCAATATATGGATTTGTAGACCGTTGGTTGCCGACGTTAAAGACAGGAACTCTTCAACCTGTTATTGATTCTGTATATCCTTTAGCACAAACTCGTGAAGCGCACCAATATATGGAAGCGAATCGTAATTTTGGAAAGATAATTTTGAAAATTTAGTCTGATGGGCAGTTGCCAACACATTCTTGTAGGTGCGATTTGAAACCGTGCCTACCGCAGCAAATATAAAATTATAGGTTTCTCAATTCACATTTTTTGAAGAAAACTAAATTGGTTCGCAACTAAAAAGTAAACTATCACATCTCAACATTATAGTAAAATCTATAATTACTTTTACACTCTGGTAGGTGCGGTTAGGAAACCGCACCTACAAGTGATGTGCACATACTTTTAGATTTTACTATATATCGTTTTAAAATATACTTTACAGCTTGTTTTTAAGGTTTTGATAATGCTCTCAATTGAACATTGGAATGGGAGATCAGCAACTCCGCGTAAACGTATTGTGTCAGCATTGCAATACGCAATACAGCGATTTTTGAGAATCTCTCCCCGAATATCAGTGCGTGCTATGTGTGCGTGCTGTATCGTTTTGGCATCGGTTCTGTTAATTTTTAGTGTTGCTGCAATTGCTGAAGTGACGCAAGTGACCACGGCAGACGGCATTACTGTAAATTTCAAACTTCCACAACTTCACGTTACACAAGTTAAGCCGGATGCCCAATTTAAAAGTGTGGAGGCAGGTGGTGTATACCATACGGCAAGATATTTGGAGTGTGATTGGCTTCAAGAACCCGGACACCCCAAATTGCCCGTCACGCGTGTTCTTTTAGCTATTCCTTCCGATTCCCAATTGAGCAACGTTGATATTGCTGTTAACACAAGTGCCACACAAACCCGCAGCGGCGTGAAACTTCTCCAAAATAGAAAAAGGACGAACCCCAATTCCAGTTCCAAACCTTATCCGGCAGTTCTTGCTCGCATAGAGATGGATGGCTATATCCGTTCCCAACGAGTCATTAGTTTGGCTTTACATCCAGTACAGTATAATACAGCAACGCGCGAACTTCGCTCTTATAGTAGTCTCACTGTCTTCATTCCTTTTAATTCACAATTGAAAACCCGCGCGACAGATGCTGCATTCAATCCAGCCCCCGCAAGCTTAAATCACACGCTATCCCCTTATGAACAAACTTTTACACAGCACATTTTCAACTATGCGGACTATCTTCAGGTTTTCAATGTTGATTTGGGGAGAACACAAACTTTCCGATCCGATATGGGCGCGCTCCCATCTGCTCCTGCTGCGCCAGGGCTTACAGACAAATCACTTCAGACCCGTTATAAACTCTATATTGATAAAACTGGCGTATATAAGATTACCGCAGCGTCTCTCCATGCCGATTGGGGTATTGACCTTATAGGTGTTGATCCGCGAAAGATTCGTATTACACACAGTGACTATGAAATTCCCATCTACGTCAGCGGTGGGGTGGATAGCAGCTTTGATGCAGAAGATGCAATCTTTTTCTTAGCACACAGTTCTACTGATCCCGAAAGTCCTTTTCCAAAGAATGCTTACACATTATGGAACGTTTATTGGCTAAGTATTGCTACTGACGGACAACATTCCGCGCGTGTGCCGCAAATTGAAGCGAGCCCCAGTGATGCAACGGCAGTTCAAGTTCCAACCTTCCGATCGCGCGTCGTTTTTGAGGAGGATCATCTCACGAATAACCTTGAATTCGTTGAGCCGGACACCGTTGCATCCGGCGATAAACATAAGTGGTTTGATGCTTTAGATTTTTGGTACTGGGACGGTATCAAAAATGCAAGCGATATCGGAGAACTACGACTTGAGTTTCCACTTTATGACGTGGCGAAAAGTTTTGACCCACCACAGATACAGGTCGTTCTACAAGGTGGAACACCTGTAACGCATGAAATCTTAGCATCTATTAATGGTGTTCAGATTGATCGCACAACGTGGGAAAGTCAGGCACAAGTGACTCTTTCAGAGAATCTCCGTGTTTGGAATAACCTCAAAGATGCGACACAAGGTGAAGCAAACGTTCTATCTTTGACGCGTATTGACGACACTTTTGAAGAGGACACAACACGTTATCCGTATCATATTTATCTCAACCGATTTTGGGTTGACTATACGCGTCTCTTTTTTGCGGTGAACGATCAACTCCGTTTTAGCACTCCTATCAAGGCAAGCCAAGACAGTGAAAACAAAGGCGTTACACATCAGTTTCGGATTGCTGCTTTCCTTGATCCACAGATTTCTATTTTCGAGACAGATGGGAATATGCTTACCGCAAAACTTCAAGGCATCAATGTTACGAGACATGCAACTGATAATACCATGCGTACGCGTCTCAAGGCATTAAATTCTGGGGACCTCAGGGCTGTACCGAATAACATTTACACAGCAACTTTTCAGATACCGGATACCCGATCAACCGAGTTTATAGCGGTATCAGATACTGCCCTTCAAAAACCTGTTCAGATTGAAACCGTTCCACCAAGCGATTTACGAAACCCATTGAACGGTGCGGATTACCTCATCTTAACACATTCCAGATTCCAAGATGCAGCTGAAAGATTAGCAAATTGGCGATCAACAACAGAAGGGGGCGGATACCGCACCAAAGTTGTTGATATAACCGATGTTTACAACACTTTTGGCGATGGAAAAGTGCATTCTGTCTGGATAAAAGATTTTCTAAGATACGCATACCAAAATTGGACACCACCAGCACTCTCGTATGTAGTGTTCCTCGGCGATGGCACCTTCGATTTTCGAGGTATAGATAAAAAAGTCTACAATGAACCCCCAGAACTTTCAGGCTATATACCTCCTCACTATATTACAACTGATTCCTTCGGTAGAACTTCCGCGGACCATTGGTATGCCACAGTTTCGGGACACGATGAATTTGTTGATTTTTATCTCGGCAGACTAAGCGTTGAAACTGAGGCGGAAGCTGAGGGTGTTGTTGACAAGATTATCAATTATGAAGCGCAAACACCTAATGGGGCATGGCGACGCCGAATTATATCTGTTGCGGATGATGAGGTGAGCAATTCTGGCGATCATATCTTTAAAAAGAGCCTCAATGAAATTGCCAAAGATCATACACGGCTTGGCTACGAAACTGTCGCAATTTATCTTGAAGATGTCATAGATGAGGTTGAAGCGAATCCGGAACAATTCCCTGGAAAGCTTCCTCGACACGTAGCAAAAGAGAGAATTATTAATGCTTTAAGTCAAGGTGCCGCCATTGCACAGTACGCAGGACACGGCGGACGAATCGTTTGGGCACACGAATCCATCTTTGATAACGCCTCCATTGATAAAATTGAAGAGACTGAAAATCTACCTTTTATGTTGGTATTGAGTTGTTATAACGGATATTTCGACAAACCGGGTGAACCGAGCATGGCGGAAAAATTGCTCCGTAAAGAGAGAGGTGGCATCATCGGGATGCTTAGTGCTACACGACTCACTTACGGTGACGGTAACGAGGATCTTAACCGAATTATCTTTGATATGCTATTCCAACGCGATATACGACAGATCGGTCCCTTGAGTTTTGATTCTAAACTTGAGTATCTGCTGACACAAGGCACATCGCAGCTTGATATCATGCTTGAATATACACTTTTTGGTGATCCAGCGATGCAGATTGCTATGGCAGATTATGAAATTCTTCCTGTAATTGAGACAAAGACAGTCAAAGCAGGCGATAAACTCAAGATCGCCTCCGGATTCATTCAAACTGCTCACTACGATACTGAAACGAATAAGAAGGTTTTTACACGTAATACCAGTTTTGATGGAGAACTCACAGTAAAGGTTATTTTTCCTGGACAACAATCTGTCGGTGTTGATAAAACCGGGGCACCAAGGGAGTTTTATTCCGGGGATGTTCCTGTTATAGAGACGTTACAAGTGAAGCGTGGCAGTTATCCTGAAGTTGAAATAGATGTGCCAGAAAACATTTCACCGGGCGATGCGCATGTAGAATATTATGCAGAAAACGCTGCCGAAATTGCTGTTGGCGGCGACGGTTTCACTGTTGAAGTGCCGAAAATACTTGACATAAAAACCCAGTTGGTTACCTCTTCAACCGGAGAAGAGATGGTTGATATCTCTGTAAGCATCTCTGATGATGAAAAGATGGTTGATACCGTTGTGTTAGAGTGGCGAAATCCGGAAACTCACACGTGGGAAAAGGTTGACCTCGAAATAGATACTGAATCAACATCTTCTTTAGCATCTACAGCAAGGTGGTGGAAACTTCCTGAACCTCTACCTGTTCCAACTGATGGTTCTGCTTTTCGATACGATTTTGAAGTTACGGATATGGATGGGTTTGTTGTACAGTCCGATTATTACCGATTCTACCCGTATACATATCCGAATCTTTCAGTGGTTTCTAAACGTGGCGAAAAAGTTGGGCAGATCAGTTATAAGTTAGGTGATTCTAAAGACGCTGGGCGAGAACGTTCTTTGTCTGTTGATATTGAAGTTGTGGGTTCTGCTAATTCTAACAATGATGCTATTTCTGACAACGATCTGATTTCAGCATTTGGACTTTCCGATATTAATGTAGAAGTAGCCTTTTTTAGCGGCAATCCTGACATAGATAGAGATGGTATCGTTGATGCTGATGCCAATCTGCTTGGTAAAACGCTAATAAAACCAGACGACTGGGTTGTGCGAAATCCGTTAATTCAAAAGTCTAACGCTTATACAGTTGATCCGCTCAATACCAATCCTATTGCGACTGTCGCTATCCCAATTTCTCTGCGAAGTGGCATACACGATGTGTTTGTCTATGTCGATCCAATCTTTAGCGAGGCGGACCAACCTGGAAAAGTACGTGAAAATTATGAGCAAGATAATATCGGATATAGGCAGCTTACTGTTTCTGGCAACATAATTGGGGAAGTACCCGCGCGAGTCGTCAGTGTTGATGGTGGCATCCGCGTAGTAACGCCCTCAGGGGTGGTCCAGGATAAATCTTCATTCCTCAATGTTCTCCCGATAGTTTCAGATGCTATGAACGCAGAGTCCGACTACTTTATTGGCGGCACAGGAGAGGCAAGGAGTACCACACCAGAACTACCGCTTCCTATTATCGGAAGTGAACGAAAAGACAATCTTAAAACAGGGATGCTTTTCCCAGTAACATTACCAACACATTCATCCCTGCTCGGTTACACACTGCACTTAGACCAAACGGAATCTGATGATCTATGGAATTCTTTTAAACTTCAGGCATCGGTTGCGGTTGAGCTCGATTTTGATTTTACGGCACTACAACAGGAGGTAGTCAGAGAACTTTTTGGTAGTGAGATGGATGTGTCAAACGAGATGCCTGCTATAGATGAAACCCTTAGTGCTGCTGTAGAGGCGCGAGTACGCGATATAGGTGCATATCTTTGGCTCGACGCTTTAGTTAACTGGACACGGCTTGATTCTGAAATTAAAAGGCGTCCTAATGGCGACATCTATACGACAACTCGTGCCACCCAAATCCAGAACGATAACGCCGGTGATGGAACAATTAGAGATGTTATTATTCCATCAGAAGGCGCTGAAATAGGTCACTGGATAGTGCTTTTTGAGACTGCGCGGACCTATAGACTTCTTTTCATACCTGAAGAATCTGATCAGGGGGTACCGTTAGATAATCATCAATTAGAAGAAATTGAAAGAGGAATTCCCATCCCATCTTTTAATAATTTCGAGGCAACATCCCTAAACGCTATTTCCGAGCTTACGATTGATATTGAAGATGGAGAGACCCCTTTTCAATTCGGTGACGTGTTACGCTTCAGCGTCACGCAAATTGAAGTGCCAGGTGGAGGGAGTAACGAATTTTATACGTCCTCTTTTGCCAGCAGGAACAGAGGGGATGGGGCAGTCCAATATCTTGAGTTGTCACCAGAGACAACAATTCCGGAGGATACGTGGCTCATCATGTTTGTTTCCGCAACGGCGTTTCAGATTGAAGGGAAAAATACGGGGGTTTTAACAAAGAATGGAGAGCCAATATATGGAACAGTCGGCAAACCTTTTGAACACAGTGATTATGGGTTGAATCTGCTAATAACGCAAGGCCCCAATTCCTTTACTGCAGGCGATCGATTCCTGTTTGAAACCACTACAGTGGGAACAATTCAAGCAAAGACCTCGTATTTAGGCACAGTTACCTGTCTCCGAAGTGAAGATACGGTGCCTCCCGACATTCAGTTAACGATTGGTAACCAGCAACACTTTACTTCTGGTGCTTCAGTTGACGCAGCACCGCTTATCCAAGCAACGCTCACTGATGCACGCGGTATTGATTACATCACGCGTCCTGTTCAACTCGCTTTGGGAAGGTTTGGAGAATTTGAAACTATCGCCGAAACCGAATACAAACTCACACAGCACCCAGGTTCAACGCAGCTGGTATTGACATACAATTCTCCTGAACTTGAACCTCGCGAATATCAGCTTCGACTCACGGCGAGTGATCTTGATGGAAATGAGGGGGAGAGTGAGATTACCTTTCAGGTGCATGGTAAACTTCAATTAATAGAACCTTTGAATTATCCGAATCCGTTTACACGAGATACCACAGTGACATGTGAATTAACAAAGCCCGCTGAGTCACTCACTGTAAAAATATATACCCTTACCGGAAGACTCATTAGACAATTAAAAACTGAGGCACCTGCGGGATTTATACAACTGAAGTGGGATGGTAAGGATGATGATGGGAACGAGGTTGCCAACGGGCTCTACTATGGAAAAATTATTGTTAAAACCCTTGATGATGAAAAAGACCAGACCCACATTCTGAAAATGATGAAATTGAAATAGTCATTGACTTCTGAGATAGACTTACAGTATCAAAAATACTTATACATTTGATTTACGGCGTTTGTAGTTGCGCAATTCATTGCGCCTCTTACATTACAATAAATCATAAGTGTGGGCACAACAAATGCTAAACATACATTTAATGTTGATTTGAGACTTGTGGGAGGGGTTTGTAACCCCGATTTAGAAATTATGAAGAAATTTTTTATTATATATATCTTTTTTATACTCGTAATATTACCTGCAGCAGCTGACCGGACGTATACAGCAGATTTTCTTACATTTGGGACAGGTGCGCGTCCGTTAGGTATGGGTAACGCCTTTACCGCTATTGCTGATGAAGCGAGCACTACCTACTATAATCCTGCGGGCATTGCACAGTTGACGCATCATGAGTTTAATTTTATGCATGCAACGCTTGCAGACCTTGCAGCGTATGATGTCGCAAGTTACATTTACCCATTTTCCCGAAAAACAACTTTCGGTATCAGTTGGCTTCGTGTTGGTGTGGATGATATACCGATTACGGGGATTCCTGTTACCAGTAGAGCCATTGGTCCTAACAACCGTCCTTATGTTCTTGGTACCTTTAGCAATACAAGTAATGCCTTTCTGCTCAGTGGTGCACGGCATCTCACAACTTTACCGCAGGATATCTCTATCCATCTCGGTGCCAGTCTCAAGCTGATCTATATTGCTGCATATCGTAATACCAACGCTATCGGTGGTGGAAGCGATCTCGGTATCCTCGCAAAAACGGACGAAGATAAATCTACTGCTTTTTCTTTAGGTATCGTTGCCAGTGATTTTCTCACGACCAAACTCTATTGGAACACAGTGCCGGAAAACGAGGGGGAATCGCCTCACACAGAGACACTATTGCCTCGTCTCAAAATAGGTATTGCTTACCATCAGAAACTTGCTATTTTCAGCAGTAAACTCACCTTAGCAGCCGATGTTGACACTCGCAACGACTATGAATTTCACACCGGTGCTGAATACACCCTCTTTGAACTGTTAGCACTCCGCTGTGGGTTTGATGGACGAAACGGCACTTCCCGTGCAATGTACTTCACCGCTGGTGCTGGGCTCCAACTCCGCTTCGTTACTGGTGCTGCATTTTATGTTGACTACGCCTATCAACGGCAACCAGATTTAGGTATCAGCAACCGTCTTTCCCTCCGCGTCAGATTTTAGATTATTGCCAGTTGTGTAATCTGAATCTCGGATTTTTGTCTTAATTCCTATATTTTACAATTTTTCTTGATTTTTTTTGCATTTTTTGTATCATTATAGCAAATAGTGGATAAATCTATCCTTTTCATAAACAAAAGGAGGTCTAAGATGTTCTATAAATGGATACTCGGCGGCGTTGGCTTCTTCATCGTGCTTGCCGTTGCGTGTGTGTTGTGGTATCAGCACGAGCTTGCCCCTTATGAACAGGAGGCAGCTGATGCCGAACAACTGCTGCAACAAACGGAAAAATCCAAAAAGGTTTCCAATACGCATAGCGAGACGGAACAGAAAGTTGATGCACCTGTGAAAACCGCAGAGAAACCATTAGTTGAAGATAACACTATGGCTGAAACGGTGTTACGCGAATCCTTGATAGGTATGAATAAAGCAAAGTCTGTCAATGTTAACGTTGATGGACGAGATATCGTGATAGACACTACCATTCATCCGTATATGGAAGAATCACCTTTCGGCTTTGGTCCTTATCCAAAGATACCCGAAGGATGGAACGGTTTCGCTATTTGGATGACAGAGAAAAACGCATACGATATGATGCCTGACCATTTCAAAAAAAATATGGAGCTCATGGCTCGCGTTACCATCAAATTATGGAACGAGGGTAAAAGAGACTTCACGGGTTCTACCATTGACAGAGTAAATGGTAGAGTTTATCTCAACATGCCCAACACTGTTTATATTAGAGTCGTTGAGGATGTGCAACCTGACGGATCCGTAACAAAACGTATAACCCGCAAAAAAGGATATGTACCATCTGATGTTGATCTATTGAATCCACCATCTCACATAAATGTTTTAGATTATGATTCATCAGGGATTGACCCTTATGAATACCTCAACTTACATAAGTAAAGGTGCAGATATGTTAACACGTAGAATTCTGATAGGCAGGTAACTTATGCGTTACTTGCCTATTATTGTACTGTCCTTTGGTTGTGGATTTGTGGGCCAACTGTCAGTTTGTGTACTCACAGACACAATCTGACAGATTGTGCTACAACGTTCTGTTAACTTTTGGTTTTCGGTTGACTGCTGAAAACCGAAAACCATTTATGGGCAAACAAACTTCCCCAAAATCTTTCCACGCGATGCCCCTGTTGCATTCGGAACATTGCCAAAATTCGCATGCAACGCCTCGTTCGCAAGAATAGCAAAAGCAATTGCTTCTTTTGCATCTCCAGAAATACCTTTTTCCGCTACATCAACAACTGGAATAGGATCAAACGTTTCGGCAAGACCGCGTATCATAAGAGGGTTTTGTGCGCCGCCCCCGCTGACGTATAATATATCCAGTGGCGATTTTGCCTCAACAAAATACTTATAATATTGGGCAATACTTTCAGCTGTCAATGCTGTGAGCGTTGCAAGTCCATCATACTCTGAAATTCCGTGTGCATTAATCTGTTGAAAGCAAGCATCCGCGAACGATGTCCCAAACATCTCGCGTCCAGTCGTTTTTGGTGGTATTAATTCAAAAAACGGGTGTGCGAGCCATGTTTCTAAAAGGTCTATACATACCGTGCCTTGCCGCGCCAAGTCTCCGTTTTCATCGAATTGCTTTGTGCCATCTGTGATCTTTTCAACGCATGCATCCAGAACCATATTGCCAGGTCCTGTATCTGATGCTTGAACCGCTTCTATACCGCAACCAGCAGGCAGCACTGTTAGATTTGCAATACCTCCAATGTTTAACAGTCCGATTGTTTGTGTTGAATGGTGAAATAACATGTAATCGGGGTATGCGATTAACGGTGCACCTTCGCCGCCTGCTGCGACATCTGCTACACGGAAATCGGCGATTGTTGGGATACCTGTCTCATGTGCTATCACGGCAGGTTCGGCAATCTGTAGTGTTCCGGGGGACGGTGCTGAAGGCATGTGGTGGATCGTTTGCCCGTGTGAGCCGATGAGGTCAACTTGTGTCGGTGCGATGCCAACCTTTTCCAGCACTGCCAAAGCACTTTCTGCAAATAGTTTACCCAACACGAAATTCATTGTACAGATTTCATCAACCCGTGCCGTTTCTACACTAAAGAGGTCAAAAATCCTGTCTCTAATCTCAGGTTTATACGGAATTGTCTCAAACGCTATCAGGGATATTTCCGTAGTCAGTCCTGATCCTGTAACTTCAACGATGGCAACATCTACCCCGTCTGCAGATGTTCCGCTCATTAACCCTATAACAGTCTTTTTCTCTTTTTGTAGCAAATCATAAAATAGTTTCATGGATTCCAAAACCGACAGCTAACTGCCGATAGCCATTATCTAATACAATAGATAAGGTTCTTGCCTTACCCGGAATTGCTCCTCGTCAATTGCCCACGTCTCAATAATTTCATCGCACGGAGTTCTTGTTAACAGTGCTTTTCGGAGCGTTGAACTGCCTGCCAATCTATCAAAATGTGTCTCTCTAAATTCAAATTCACTGGGGAGTTCATCAATTAATATCCCTAACATCCATACCGCAATTTCAACCGGTGCCACCTGCTTGGTATCGGTGATATGTATTGCAACGCCGTGGCACACTTCACCTTCATATTTGGAGAACTGCGGCGTAAACACAATTGGACGGAAAAGCACACCTGAAAATTGATGCTTGTTCAAGCGAGTTGCCCATCTCTCATTATTTATCCACGGTGCGCCAATATATTCAAACGGTTTTGTCGTGCCTCGTCCTTCGCTCACATTAGTACCTTCAAATAGACATGTTCCTGGATAGAGTGTGGCTGTATCAAGTGTTGGCATATTTGGCGAAGGCGGTACCCAAGGCAGTCCCGTTTCGTTATACCATATTTCCCGATACCACCCTTGCATCCGAGCGACCTTAAGTGGAAAGTTAAATCCTTGTTCAGCATGAAAAAGTCTTGCAATTTCTCCAATTGTCATGCCGTAGCGCACAGGGATCGGATACGGTCCGACTAACGATGTGTGATCCGTTTCTAACATTGGTCCTTCTACGCTAATCCCTCCGATGGGATTCGGACGATCCGCAACAATACACTCAACACATTTACCCGATTCCATTGACCGTTCAAGCGCTTTCATCACATCCAGCAATGTGCCAAGATAGGTATAATACCGAGCTCCCACATCCTGTATGTCGTAGATAAGCACATCTAAAGTTTGAAGTGCTTCGGTCCATGCAAAGGGTGTTGTTCCATATAGACTATAGACTTTTAGCGTTTGTTCTTCAGTTTCATTTTTTTCTTGATTTTGACGATATTTGGAATCTGCTATCTTCACACCATCTTGTGTGGCACCCCACAATCCATGCTCTGGTGAAAAAAGCGAGACTAAATTGAATTCCGTTAACAATTCAATAGAGTGTCTCAAGTTTTCGTCAACGCCAGTGTGATTTGTTAGCAGACCGACTGATTTTCCGTCAAGCCATTCCTGTTTTTCTGTGAGTAGGTGGGTTATACCGAGTTTTATCATCCAAAAACTATCCTATGGAATTGATTCCGACATTCAATGATGCCCGTGCGTTGTGCATCCGGATGAACCCGATTTGTCAATAGAATCGCAGCCAGTCCTCTTTCAAGATCAATCCGTATTGAAGTGCCAGTGAAACCGGTGTGATACATTGACCCATCAGCAAGGATATGCCAACCGATACTCCGTTGTTCGGAGGCATCATCTGGTGTTTGTGGTGTGGCTAATGCCTTTATGCTGTCAGGAGATAAAAACGCGCCGCCATTTTGGAGTAGCGTTTGACAAAAGGTGATGAGGTCTCTCACATTAGAAAAAAGTCCCGCATTGCCGGATACTCCGCCCAGAAAATTGGCATTTTCATCGTGAACTTCCCCAACAATTACGCCTTCACGCCAGTTATGACCACGATAATAGTGACCGTGCTGCCCCGATTTTATCATTCTACGTTCAAAACTATTTGAATCTTCTGTTGCTGCACAGTTGTCGTGCAGATGCGGCGGTGGATTGTATAAGGTGCGGTTCATGCCGAGTGGTTTGAAGATAGTGTTATACGCTAAACTATCTAACGACTCTCCTGTGACGGCAGAGATAAGTTTTCCCATAAGAATGTATCCTAAGCAGCTATAGGTAACCTTCTCACCAGGGGCAGCTTCAAGTGGCATCCTACCCAAGTGTTGTATCACATCTTCAGGTGAATCTGTTTCAATATAGAGCGGTTTCCAAGCGGGTAACCCAGCAGTATGTGTTAGAAGGTGGCGACATGTAATGTGCGGTTGTTTGAACGCGGGTAGATAGGTCTGTGCTGGTGCATCTAACGACAACTTCCCAGATACAACCAACTGCATGGTAAGTGTTCCGATGACGATTGGTTTTGTTAAGGAGGCGAGATCAAACAACGTATCGTGAAACATCGGTGCTTGCTTCGGTGTTATGATGCGATGCCCGAATGCTGCATGGTAGATGACCGTGTCTTTTTGGAGGGTAGCGACAACAGCACCAGGGAATATCTTTTCGGTGATCTTCTTTTCTATGAGTGTTGAAATTGCGTTAGCAGTCATCACCCATGAGTTTATCTTATTTTTCTAAATGGTGTCAATAGATTTGTTTAGGGATCTTTACGATAAACGGATTCAATTAGGAGAACGTTACAATCCTGTGAATCTTGTAAATCTCGACAAATGCCTAACGCGCGTTTGGCGTTGATTCGTTCAGGCATTTTGCACTTGCCTTATCCGTTGAGGTTGTGCTAAACTATAGCAAAAACCACATTGGGAAACAGATGTCATCTATAACAGACCCATCTAAAGTTTTAGCAGAGATATTGACGACAGAAAAACCGTGGGGACGTTTTATCCAGTACGTTCTTAATCAACCGGTAACAGTCAAGATTTTGGAGATACATGCTGGTGAACAGGTAAGCTATCAGTACCATCATCATCGGAGTGAGTTGTGGATACCGCTTGACGAAGGTGCATGTATTCGACTTGAGGATGAGGTGCTACGTCCCGATCCGATGGAACCTGTTTTTATTCTGCAAGGTGCAAAACATCAACTTATTGGCGAAACTCAAGATTATAGGATACTTGAAATTGCTTTTGGACATTTTGATGAGGAAGACATTGTTCGGCTTGACGATAAATATGGAAGAGTTTAGAGAAAGATGTGATTATTGAGACTAAACTTTAACTTCAGAAGTATTAGGAAATCTTAACCCGAATTGGTAATTAAGGAGACAACCATGAATTACCTGAAACACTTTCGCTTATGGATATGTGTTGTTTTGTTGTTTAACTTTATTATGTCAGGGTTTGGACAAGGCGAGAAAGCAGAAACCCTTGTAGGACATTGGACATTTGAGAAAGGTGTTGAACTGGAAGATATAACGGGGAACTTTGCGGATATTACGCTCATGGGTGCTGAAATTAAGGATGGACAGTTAAATGTTGACCCCGGCAAATGGGCAATCGCGAGTGGCTATGATGGTCCGGATATTAAGGAAAAAACCTTGGTGTCGTGGGTTATCATGGATAACCTTGACGTACAGGCAGGTTCAATATTAACCGTCGATCGCCTTTCGGATCCTACATTTGACGGAATTGTTTTTGGGGAACGTCAGAAGCATCGTTGGATGGCAGGGAGCGGGTGGTTTCATCGCACCCAAGACCCTGAACCCGGTTTTGAAGAAAAGAAAACGGGGGAGTTGATTATGATGGCGATTTCGTATGAGAATGATGACGGCACTGCACGCGTGAGACTATACCGTAACGGAGACGAAATCGGTGACTACACATTTGGTCAATTCGAGTTTTTTGCAAAAAACGATGCTGAGGCTATTTGGGGTAAACGCCACGGTGGTGTCGCTGGAGGCCCTGGCGATCTTGACGTTCACATTGAAGATTCACGAATCTATGCTGCTGTACTCAGTCAGGCAGAGATTAAGAAGTTGTTGCCAGATACGCTTGAAGTGGAAGCGAACGGTAAACTTGCCACTACATGGGCAAGGCTAAAGATAAGGTAGACGTTTGTAGGAGCGTTTCAAACCGCGCCTACAAAAAGACGTTCACATATTTTCGGATTTTACTGTAAAAGAGATCGGATTCCTTGGAGGTAATAAAGAGCAATATCAATGAATTCAAAGATAAAACAGATAGAATTGGGTTGTGTTTCAGGCTTGAGACTCAAGATGGTCGTGTGTGCGGATACAGAGGATCAGGATGAACATGCACTGGTTGATGCGCGTTTGGAAAATATTCAAGTGCTGTTCAAAGAGGAGGTGGATGCGCCACTATCCGTTTTAGAGCAAAATCTGCGTGCATGGACTCGTAGCCATCTACAAACAGATCATATCCAGCAAGTGCTTGCCTTGTCTGCCAAAGCGAGAAACGACTTTTCGGTTTTCGTGACTGTCGGTATAGGTGGGTCTGATTTAAGCGCGCGTCTATTTCACGAAATCGCCAATCACCCATATCACAATTTATTACCAACTGCTGAACGAGGCGGTGCACCAGAGGTCTACTTTACAGGTGATACGTTTGATCCGGTTCGTCTTAAAGCATTGCTTGAGATGCTGAAGTCGCGCAATTTGCTACACAAAACGCTTTTCAATGTCATCAGCAAATCGGGAAAAACAGGTGAAACTCTCGCTACGTTAATGATTATTCGGGATAGGCTTCAGCAGGAATTCGGGGAGTGGCGAAGTCAGATTGTAGCAACTACCGGTTTGACGACAAAAAGCCTGCTCTATCAATTCCATCAGGAATCTGCGTTCTACGGTATTCTTCCTGTTCCCGAAGGTGTCGGTGGTCGTTTTTCCGCTTTTTCACCTGTCGGTTTATTCTTTTTGGGGATGACAGCTGGAGTTGGGAAGAGACCAGAGGACAGGATAAGCGCTGCGATTGATGGTGTTCAACGCGCAGATGAGAGTTTTCAGATGCCATACGCACATCACAATAACACCGCATACCATCTTGCACTATGGCTTGATTCCGTTGAGAAATATTACGGTGCAAGTAGCATTGTTTTCTACAACTATGCAGACAACAGTCGTCTTGGCGAGTGGTTTGTTCAACTCTATACTGAATCAATTCAGGAACGAGGCGTTGGGTCTAACGTTATTGCTGCGAAAGGTCCCACGAGCAATCATTCTATCCTCAATGGTATCCTTGCAGGTCCGAGGGATAAGGCAGTAGTTTTTATTCATTGGGAGGACCTCGGCGCCGACTTAACAATTCCAAGTGGAAATGAAGACGATGGATTGGAAGCGTTTGAAGGACTTTCAATGAACGATTGTCAGACTGCTTCCTATCGTGGGACGGAGATGGATTTTACCGATAAAGATATTCCGAATGTTACGTTAACACTGCCCAGTCGGAATATTATCTACTTGTGCCAATTGATGCGAACCCTGATGGATACAGTGGCTGTAAAAGGTAGATTGCAAGAACTTCACCTTGTCAATGGTATTCCGATGCTTGAAAAAGAGTTGACTTATCATCAATCGGCTGTTGAAGGATATAAACAACGTACCGAACAAATTGCCCGTGAAATGAAAAGGTCTAGCGCACACATTAAATCTGTCTATGGTTGTAGGTTAGGTTGAACGGAGTGAAACCCAACAGAATCAAATTCATGAAATTTACTCAAAAAATGCTCAACAAATTGTCCGCGCTTCGGCTCCAAAACAAGATTTTTTTCACTTATAGCTTGGTATTCCTGCTTGTGTTTGCCGTTATTTTTGCGATTGGTAGTTTTCTGATTGACCGTACTTTTAATGCACAACTTGATAAAGACATAGATGAGTTAAGAGCGCGTATTTCCCTTAAGTATACGTTGTTCGTAAGTAATATTCGAAACGAGGTGACAGCAAAAGGTGAAGATCGAGATGTTCGCATGGCAGTGCAAAGAGCAGAAAGCAGAGACATTCCCCCAACGAATTTTGATGTTTTTGAATGTGGTAACACCGAGGGAATTCTGGTGTTAAGTAAACGGATAGATGATCCGCGCATCGGGAGCAAGAATATTGAAATAGCGAATGCGAAAGAAGATGCAGCATTCAGAGAGGGAAAAGGCACAATTCGCGAAAGGATCATCGAAACTAATGATGAACCGCAGTTAGTCGTTGAAGTAACCCAGTGGTTGGAATGGGGTTTTGTCACAGGAGGTAAATCACTCCAAAAATGGTTGGAAGGAGAACTACTAAGCCAACCGGCGGAACATCCGATTTTTCTTGTTAGAAGGAGGAATGAACAGGAGGAATGGATACCTGTAAACTATATCGCAGGTCAAACGACAATTTTAAAAGATGAATGGGAACGGCAGATGCAAATGAATCAGGAGGAAGGTAAACCTGTTGAAGATTTGGTAGTTGCCTTGAAGAATACGCAGCAACCGGATGCCGCAGAAGTATCAGATGACAATTTTCGCACGCCCACTTTTACAGTTGTCCGTGCTGATATCCTGAGCACGCCTTTTGTGGAATTAATTATTGCCTATTCGCATCAGTATCGTATTCAGTGGCAAGGTCAGATGAGAATAATTTTGCTGTGGAGCATTGGTGGCGGGGCTGTCCTCGTATACTGTAGCAGTTATCTTGTGAGCAGACGAATTACCCGTCCAATTGCCCAACTCCAGCAGGGGGTAAATGAGATTGGCGCAGGGAACCTAACTTATCAGATAGCTGTTCAATCTAAGGGTGAAGTCGGAGCACTGGCTGACGGATTTAACCAAATGGCACTTGCGCTGAGACAGAGTTTAGAGGAGCATAAGGCAGCAGAAAGAATCGCCGTGTGGCGTGATGTTGCACGTCAACTTGCACATGAAGTCAAAAATCCACTATTTCCAATTCGTCTTTCCGTTGAGAATTTGCAAGCTGCAAAAGATCAACCGGAAATTTTCGAGAAAATCTTTGGTGAATGTACAGAAACAATTATTGAAGAAGTTGACCGTATACGTGGACTAATAGATGAGTTTCACCAATATGCAAGATTACCTGTTCCTGACCGACACCCAGTTAATTTGAACGATGTCATAAATGCTGTTTTGAAATTGTATATGGAGTTGTCTCAAGCGCAAAATATTAAGGTTGAAAAACAGTTGAGTCCGCTGCCACCCCTCTCGTTAGACCGAGAACAGATGGAACGCGCGGTGGGAAATCTTGTTAAGAATGCGATTGAAGCGATGTTGGACGGTGGAACGCTAACTCTTAGAACTTTTTCTGCCCAATTTGAAAAGGGCAGGAACATCTCGCTTGAAGTGAAAGATACCGGACACGGCATGTCCGAAGAGACCCAACATAATCTTTTTGCTCCGGACTATACCACCAAGTCTTATGGCACTGGTCTCGGTATGGCAATTGTCCGTCGTATTATCACTGTTCATGGTGGAGAGATAGTAGTTGAATCGGAAGAAAACATTGGAACAACAATACGGATAACCTTTAACGAATCATCATACCTTACCGAGAGGCCAACAGTGTTGATCTTGCATGAAACCGAGTCGACGAGTAATGCAGTAGATGTGCCAGAAGTGTTAGTGGATGGATAACTTATGAACTAATCCAGTTTAGAGGCGAAGAAATATGAATACGATCCTTATTGTAGATGACGAAAAGAATATTCTAAAAATGCTTTCCCAGGGGCTAAGCATCAAAGGTTACAACACCTTAACTGCGGCGAGTGGAGAAGAAGCGTTGAAACGTTGTATGTCTGAGGACATTGATCTTGTGCTGTTAGATATTATGATGGAAAACGGCATGGATGGTGTTGAAACGTTAACGAAATTACTTGAGCAGCACCCTAATCTCAATGTCGTGATGATGTCGGCACAGCAAGATATTGAAATTGCTGTTAAAACGTATGAACTCGGTGCGAAGCGTTATGTAACAAAACCGGTGAGTATGGATAAAATTCTATCTAATATTGAGCCGTTTTTAGAACTCTCGCGCTTAGCAAAAGAAAATAAAATACTGAAATCGCAAATTGTCGTGGATGATGAAATGGTAGGTGAGAGTGATGCTGTTTTCAAACTCCACGCTGAAATCCGTCAGGTTGCTGCAAGCGATCTTGGTGTCCTTATCTCTGGTGAAAACGGGACCGGTAAACAACTCGTGGCAAATGCAATCCATAGACATAGCAAACGTGCTGACAAACCCTTTATCCCATTAAACTGCGCAGCCTTACCAGAAGAACTTGTTGAGAGCGAACTTTTTGGACATGAACGCGGCGCGTTTACAGGTGCTGATTCAATGCGGCAAGGAAGGTTTGAACTTGCCGATGGTGGCACACTTTTCCTTGATGAAATAGGTGATATGACTTTGAAGGCACAGGCAAAAGTGTTACGCGTGCTTGAATATGGAGAAGTGGAACGGCTCGGCAGCCAGCAGATTCGGAATGTTGATGTTCGAATTATCGCTGCAACTAACAAAGACCTACCGGAAGAAATTGAACAGGGAGAGTTTCGGACGGACCTGTACTATCGTCTCAAGATTGTGCCTATTGAGGTGCCACCGCTGCGGGAACGATTAGAAGATATCCCGGTACTGGTAAAATACTTTGCAGAGAGGTTACAAATGAATATGGCTTCTGCACCGAAAACTTTTGCCTCAGAAGCGTCCCCCATTTTCCAATCTTACCGCTGGCCCGGCAATATCCGTGAGTTGAAAAATATCGTTGAACGTCTACTTATTATGGTGAACCGAGAAATTATTCTATCAAGTGATGTCGCTGAAGTCTTACCGATTGAAATGGATCAAACAGAAATATACGGGACCGCTGCTGCCTATCAATCGAATACACCTCTCAGCACTATGGTAGATTCAGCGGAAGCGGAGTGCATTTTGGCAGCTTTAAAAGTGAACGATTGGAACATCCGGCGAACCGCCGAAGTGTTGGAAGTTGAGCGAAGCAATCTTTATAAAAAAATGAACAAATATAATATCGCCCGTCCAGATTCCGACTAATTATTTATACGCAGTGGTAGGAGCGGTTTCCTAACCACTCTGGGTCATATACGACAACCGCATTCTACGCGCCGATCTCATAAAATCTGTGTGTCGTTGTTTGATAAGCCCGGTTCGGTTGGGAAACCAAACCTACCTGGGTTGGGTGCAAGTTACGCACTTAAGCTAAACTCACGTTAATTTGTATTATACTATACCGATAGCCGACTGCTGAAAGCCAAAAGCCACAAAATATGAATGAAAACAGCGGCATGACCCGTATTCAACTTCTTATCTTGCTTTTAATTGTTATTGTCATAGGAGTGTTCTCTTATCCCCCGTGGGCAGAATATCGCAAAGTTAGCCAAGCAGATGTAGATGTTGAAGTGATTGCTATAGCAATAAAGAAATACTACAAACACACGCAGACGTATCCAACAAATTTGGAGCAACTTGTAACCGATCCTGGCGTGGACGGTTGGCGCGGTACCTATCTAAAATCCGTCCCAAAAACGCCTTGGGGTCGGAACTATGCGCTAATACAAGAAACCTATAAAATCGGAATTGCGAAAAATCACCCGCGTGTGCCAGCAAAATATCGGATAGGTGGGATCGCTGAAATCAGCAGGGTTTATCATGCGGACGCTGCACAAGGCGAAAAATACTGGTGGTAATCTGTGATTTGGATACAAATCATCATTTTTCTGTTAGGATTAGCAATTGGTAGTTTTCTCAATGTTTGTATCTACCGCATTCCCCGCTCAGATATGTCGATTTATTCGCCGCGACGCTCCTTTTGTCCTGAATGTAATCAATCAATAAAGTTTTACGATAATATCCCGCTTTTAAGTTATCTGTTTTTACGTGGCAAGTGTCGGCATTGCAAAGCGAAAATATCTGTCCTCTATCCGATAGTTGAACTTGCCACAGCGGTATTATTTCTCGCGATGTTTTACCAATTCGGCCAATTTGGAAAAACACTTGAGTTTGTGCATGCCCTCATTTTTGTGTCTGTGCTGATACCAATTTTTGTCATTGATGCGCAGCACTATATCATTCCAAATGTTATAAGCCTTACAGGATTGATACTTGGGTTGGGAATAGTGTGTACTATTGCTTATCATGGTAGAGATTTTGATTATCTAAAGATGCGACTCATTGGGTTCGTAGCAGGCGGTTTAGTGTTGTGGTTAATTGCATTTGTTGGCAGTGCAATTCTGCGTAAAAAGGCGATGGGAATGGGAGATGTCAAACTGATGGCAATCATCGGATTGTTTCTCGGTGCGTGGCCCGCACTGCCGATGGTGATAGGGTTGTCTGCCTTCAGTGGTGCGGTTATTGGGACGTTGCTTATAGCAACTGGTAAGAAGAATCGACAAAGTCCGATCCCTTATGGTCCCTTCCTCGCGGGCACTGCAGTGGTTGTGTTGTTGTGGGGGGATGTGCTTTGGGTAAAATACTTGCAATTGGCTGGGTGGAATTAACATGATAGTAGGCACGCTCCGTGTGCCGTAGCCGTAAGGTGCAAAGGATAAGATATGAACAGAAACTTTAATATTTTGGGCATAATTACCTGTTTACTGGTACTTCTTTTGAATTATCAAATTGCACATGCTCAACAGAATCTTGCACAGGAAGCGTATACTATTTTGAACAACACTGCCTTGACTGCCACGGTGAATTCGGATCCTATGCGGATGTGCTCATAATTAAGCATTCAGATTTAATCAAAGACAAATCAGTAATCCCACGCCAACCCGATGCCTCCGAATTCTATCTGCGCTTACTTGGCGATACAGACAAAGGATCACAGATGCCGTTAGGACAAGACCCTCTGGACGCTGAGGCAATCGCCACCATTCGCCGTTGGATTGAAGCAGGCGCGCCAGATTGGGATGCTATTCCTAAACCCAAGCGCAATTTCATCACCACTGAGGCGATGCTCAAAACTATCCATACCCATGTGACATCTCTCACCGACTTTAACCGTTCCTTTGCACGCTATTTTACATTGACTCACCTTTACAATGCTGGTGCAACAGACGACAACCTCCGCGCTTATCGGATTGCCTTGTCAAAACTCATAAATAGTCTTTCTTGGGGTGCCGAAGTCATTAAACCGGAACCGATTGACCCAGAGGAAACCATCTTTTATATAGACCTCCGCAACTATGAGTGGGACATCAAAACTGACAAATGGTATAAAATTGAGCAGGCATATCCTTACGGTGTTCAGTTAAAGTCTGCAACATACACAACGTTATGTGCCGAAACAAATTGCGAATTGCCATTTATCCGTGCCGACTGGTTTATTGCTACTGCTTCACTACCACCGCTCTATCATGAAATCCTTGACCTGCCGAAAACAGACCGAGAATTAGAAACACAACTTGAAGTGAACGTCTCCGAAAACCTCAAGAATGCACCGGGCGTTCGCGTCTGGCGCGCAGGTTTTAGCGAATCTGGTGTATCAGTCAATAATCGCATTGTGGAACGCCATAAATCGCGGTACGGTGCATATTGGAAATCCTACGACTTTTCAGGAAATGTCGGTACACAGAATATCTTTACACATCCGCTTGATTTCACGCATGATGGTGGCGAGATTATCTTCAACCTGCCTAACGGATTGCAGGCATACTATCTCTCCACTGCCACAGGTGAACGGCTTGACGAAGCACCGATTAACATTGTGTCAGATGCAGGGGCGAGAGACCCTGTTGTCCGTAACGGACTTTCATGTATGGGTTGCCATACAGAAGGGATGAAGACGTTTGCAGATGGGATACGTAAGGTTATTGTACAGAGTCAGAATCCATTTTATGACAAAGCACAAGCTTTGCGTCTCTATGCAGAAAAGTCAACGATGGATCGTCTTGTCCGTGAGGATATTGCGCGGTATCGGCAAGCAATTGCAGCGGCTGGTGGTGTTTTCGGTGGAAGCGAACCGATACAACAACTCGTTAAGCAGTTTGAGGGACCGCTTGATGCAGCACATGCTGCGGCGGAGGTCGGAATGCAAACTGATAACTTCTTGCAGAAAATTCGTGAGAATAACACACTGCAGAATGCGGGGTTGTTGGTGCTTGGGGTTGAGAAAGGGAGTATTAAGCGGGATGCGTGGGAGTCGGAATTTGGCAAAGTGGTGTTTGCACTAAATCTTCTAAATCCTGATTCTGCGGAAGCCTTCAGAATTCGTGCAAAAGTGAAGTATGACAAGGGACAATATGAAGCTGCAATTGCAGACCTTAATGAGGCCCTTCGTATAAGACCTGATTCGGCTACTGCCTACTTTGGTCGAGGAGTTGCGAAGACCCAATTGAGACAGTATGAGGCTGCCATTGTCGATTTTGATGCGGCACTCCGAATAAAACCTGATTCGGCTACTGCCTATAGCAATCGCGGAGCTGCGAAGGGTTTATTGAAGCAATATGAGGCTGCCATTGCCGATTTTGACGCTGCCCTTCGTATAAAACCTGATGCTAAAGTCTACTTTGGTCGAGGAGTTGCGAAGACCCAATTGAGACAGTATGAGGCTGCCATTGTCGATTTTGATGAGGCGCTCCGAATGAAACCTGATTATTTCGCAGCCTACAAGGGACGGGGAGCTGTAAAGACTCTGCAAGGACAGTATGAGTCTGCCATTACCGACTTAGATGCGGCACTCCGCATAAAACCAGATGCTAAAGTCTACTTCTTTCGAGGAATGGCAAAGCATATGTTGAGTAGAAGTGAAGAAGCAAAGGACGATCTCCAAACAGCATTGAAACTTGCAGAACAGGCAGGAGATCAGCATCTCAAAGAAGGGATTAAGCAGTATATTCAGAAATTTGAAGTTGAAAAGAGTCCAAATCAATGAGGTATCCGTTACGGAGAGAAAAGTGATAAAACCACTAAAGATATTTATTACCTATTCACATAAGGATACCGAAGCCAAAGATGAATTGATAACGCATCTTGCTGTAATGAAAAGTGAGGGCTTAATAAGCATCTGGCATGACAACGAAATTGTTCCTGGTGATAGATGGCGGGAAGAAATTTTTTCTACACACCTCCCTACCTCGGACATGCTGCTCTACCTTGTCTCCGCCTATAGTCTTGCTTCTGATAATTGCAACAAAGAATTGGGAATTGCCTTAGATGAAAAGATAAGAATCATCCCGATTATCCTTGAGTGTTGTGATTGGAAAAACCACCAACTGAGCGATTTTCAAGCCTTGCCGGACAAAGGCCGACCCATTACCAAATGGCCTGATAAAAGCGAGGGGTGGCAAAGCGTGATAGATGGTGTCCGAAGATCCATCCACAAAATTCAATCTCAGTCAGATATGTCGTCCAGCACATCTGAAACGGAACTACGCACTGAAATAGCATTTCAACGGGGGAACGTTCTGATGATGCTTGGGCAAATAGAAACGGCAATAAAAGCTTACTCACAGGCACTCGAACTCAATCCGCACGATGTCGATGCCTATAATAATCGCGGAGCTGCTTACGAAAGCAACGGAGATTTTAACCTTGCCATCCAAGATTTTAACATGGCAAAACGGTTGAAGCCGGATTATGCTATAGTCTATTATAATTGTGGAGTTGTCTACGGAAAAAAAGGGATGCTTGATATCGCCATCCAAAACTATAGTACAGCGATAAAACTAAATCCCGACTATGCCGAGGCCTATAGCAACCGCGCCAATGTCTATAGTAGACAACGTAAGTTTGACCGAGCTATGGCAGACTATAAGGCTGCTATACAACTCAGACCAGCCCTTGCGGAGACTTATTACAGTCGTGCAGTGACCCGTGTTGACAAAGGTGAGGTTGACGAGGCGATCAACGACTATAGTATAGCGATACATTTAAAGCCTGATTATTCTGAGGCTTATCTCAACCGCGGCACTGTTTATCGCGGTAAGGGCATTGTTAACGAGGCTATCAATGATTATAGTATGGCAATAAGACTCAATCCTGATTACGCTGAAGCTTATTATGGCCGTGGTAATGCTTACCTTAGCAAAGGCGAGTACACACGGGCTATTGCTGACTATGAAAAAGTTATAGGATTGAAGCCAAATTATACCGATGCCTATCTCAATCTCGGTGTTTCTTACATAAAAAAGGAGCAGATAGATCTTGCTATCCATAACTTTGACATGGCAATACGATGCAAACCCGACTATCCCGCCGCCTATGTCAACCGCGGCCATGCTTACATCGATAAACGTAAATTTGACAACGCTATAAAAGATTATCGTAAGGCGATACAACTGGAGCCAAATCTTGCTATAGAAATACGACCAAATTATGCCGCCGCCTATTTTAGTCGTGGTACTGATTACCTCAGAAAAGGCGAACTTGCCATGGCGATCAAGGACTATACTACGGCAATAGAGTTGGAACCTGATAATGCTGCTGCTTATGGCAATCGAGGCAATGCTTACTTTAGCAAAGGCGAATTTTACCAAGCTATCAAAGACTTTAACACGGTGATACAACTAGATGCCGACGATGCGGCAGCCTATGGTAGTCGTGGTTTTGTCTGGTTGCACCTAAAAGAATGGGATAAAGCCAAATCTGACCTAACAATTTCAAAAAACATGGGAGTTGATATTGTCAAAGCGTTTCATAACGCGTATGAGGATATTTCAACATTTGAGCGGAAAAATGACTTAAAAGTGCCGAAAGACATCGCTGCAATGTTGACGCAGCCATAGATGTGAATGATTACAAATCGTAAAGGAGGATTTTCATGGACGTAAAAGACGCAATACTTTCAAGACGTTCCATTTTCAAATTCAAACAGGAACCCGTGCCGAACGATGTATCTGTTTTCCCGCTCCAGCGGAGCGATATGTTTATAGTACACGTTATGATGCCGACATCCGCTCCAGCGGAGCGGTATGTGAATTACACGTAAGTTGGTATCAGAATCTTCTAATGTGGCGCAAGTTGCCATCTAAACAATATAACGTTCCTCACACAACACGTTCAGAATTCTTGCACATACCGCTCCGCTGGAGCGGAATAAAACGGCAACTTTTTTCTATAGACATATCGCTCCGCTGGAGCGAAAAGAGCGGACATCCCAAGTAGAAAGAACGAAATCGATTGAATTTCAATAGGTAGCAACTTGGATTAATGTAATAGATTTTAGTACTTTAGAGAAAGAGAAATCCTATGGCAAATACATATACCCAACTCTACATCCATATCGTATTTGCTGTTAAGGGGAGACAGTCTCTCATTCCAAAACACCACAAAGAGGAACTTCATCAATACATCACCGGCATTGTTACCAATAGGAGGCAGAAGGTCATACAAATCAATTCAATGCCCGACCATATTCATATCCTTATAGGTATGACTCCAGATTTTTCTCTTTCTGATTTAGTAAGAGATATTAAGGTGAGTTCAACAAAATTTATCAACAAAAAACGTTGGGTAGTAGGTCAGTTCAAATGGCAGGAAGGATTTAGTGCATTTACCTATTCACATTCGCAGTTAGGAGATGTCGCAAGGTACATCCGAAACCAAGAAAAACATCATTCTCATAGAACATTTAGAGAGGAATATCTTGAGTTATTAAAACGTTTTGATATTGCTTACGATGAGAAATACGTATTTGAAAGTGTTGATGAGAATATACCAGAAACATAATAGACATTATAACTAATTAGTTGTAAGTTTGGTTAGTCTCTATTATACTTATTACAATCTTACAATAGGAGGCTAACTCATGACAAGTTTTCAAGAACTAAAGGACAAACCTGATACGCTCCTGTCCCTCACCGGATATACCTTAGAAGAGTTTACTGAACTATCACCTTATTTTACTAAATGTTTTTTAGAGTATGTTCAAACACATACCCTTGAAGGAAAACCACGCAAAAACGGAGGTATAAACCGTATAAAAATAGTAGTTTTGATACGCCTGAAGATATGTTGTTATTTATATTGATTTACCTGCGTGAAGCACCGAAACAAGTGCTATTCGGTGCACTCTTTGGTATGTCTCAACCTCTTGCTAATAGATGGATACACTTGCTTGGACCGATATTGAACAAAGCATTAGCAGGACTTGGAGAGTTACCATCTCGGGAAACAGACCCCGCACCTATATGTGCTCCCTCAAGAGTATCGACTCAAAATCAAGAAGTAGAACATTTTTTTTCATGATAGCACGGAACGCCCGATACGACGCCCCAAAGACCCACAAGTTCAAAAGGCTTATTATAGTGGTAAGAAGAAACAACATACTGTCAAAAATAACCTTGTTATCAATGCAGAGAGCAAAGTTGTGTTATTGACACCTTCCTTTGAAGGGAGAATGCACGATAAACAGATCGCAGATGTTGTAGGTTACACCATTCCAAGTGGTAGCGTCTTGTATCAAGATTCCGGTTTTCAAGGGTTTTCGCTCCCTGATGTAAATGTCATTCAACCGAAGAAGAAGCCGAAAGGTGGAGAACTTACCCCTGATGAAAAAGAAAAAAATCGCCTTATTTCGTCCATACGTATACAAGTTGAACATGCGATTAGCGGTGTCAAAAGATATCGCATTGTAAAGGATAAGTTGCGTAACTACAAGAAAGGGTTCAGCGACTTCGTCATGGAAACTTGTTGTGGATTACACAACTTTAGATTAAATTTCAGACCTTGGTGTTATAAAACACCATCAGTTTAAATCATTATAATGTCTATTATATCACTTTTCTGTGAAATTCATGACTTTTTTATTGCGTATGAAAAATATAAAGCAGCGCATCAACTGCCTGCGAACCAACGTCCTGAAACACGGGGACGCTCGCGCACTTTACATGCCAGCGAGGTGATGACGATCCTCGTCCTTTTTCATCAAAGCAACTATCAAACATTGAAAGTTTTTTATGAAAAACACGTCCGGCACTACTTGCGGTGGGCATTCCCGAACTTAGTGAACTACAATCGCTTTGTAGAACTTCAACAAGAAGTTTTAGAACCATTGTCTGTTTATCTTTACACACGCTTTGGCAGTTGTGATGGTATCTCCTTCATTGACTCTACTCCTGTGCCAGTTTGCCATAATCGTCGTATTCCAACACATCGGGTCTTTGCAGAACAAGCATCACTTAGCAAGAACTCGGTCGGTTGGTTCTACGGTTTCAAACTTCACCTGAGTATCAACACATCTGGTGAAGTTTTGGGAGCTGAGTTTACTCCTGCCACGACAGATGACCGGAAGGTCGTGCCGAAGTTGGCAACCGGTCTGTTTGGCAAACTATTTGGAGATAAGGGATATATCTCCAAAATCCTGCGTGAATACTTACAAACCCAAGGCATTGATTTGGTGTATAAGGTTCGCAAGAACATGAAACCGGAACCTTTATCAGACTTTGATGCGATCCTGCTCAAAAAAGGATGCTCATTGAATCGGTTATCAAGGAGATAAAAACGCAGACGCAACTTCAACACACGCGGCATAGAAGTTTTGTCAACTTCCAAGTGAATATGGTGGCTGCGTTGATTGCTTATACCTATTTAGAGAAGAAACCTTCGTTGAACCTGCCGGAACGCCAGCAGATCACGGAGACACCGCTTTCTCTAAAACCCTAAATCTTTTTCCGAACTCACGTTAAGTTGCTACTTACAAGATTTCAAGCTGGCAAACACTGCTTTTTACTGAAAAGACAAGGCTTTTTCGCTGATTCTTGTCTTTTTTGTTCTAAATCGGGGTTAGAAACCCGCTGAATACCACACGCGTATTCAGCGTTGATTCACTCCTACAAGAGCGTTCGCGTAATAGATGGCAACTTGGGTTATATAAACAGGTTAGAAATTTATATGTCAACGCAACGAATCTGTCTCTGGTCGGGACCACGGAACATTTCAACGGCATTAATGTATGCTTTCGGGCAACGAAGCGATACCGAAATCATTGATGAACCGCTGTATGCACACTATCTTCACATGACAGGTGCCGCACATCCCAGTCGGGAGGAGGTTATGGCATCTATGCAAACTGATAGTGCTGCAGTCATCCGTGACGTTATCCTTGGACCCTGTACTAAACCTGTCCTGTTTATGAAGCAGATGGCGCACCATATCATTGACATTGACAGATCTTTTATGCGGAAAACGGTAAATATATTGCTCATTCGTGATCCGAGGGAGATGCTTCCGTCTTTAACAAAAGTTATCGGAATTCCGACATTGAAAGATACCGGCTTAAAGATGCAAGCCGAATTATTATCAGAATTAAAAGAGATGGGACAATCGCCTCCCATTTTAGATGCGCGGGAATTGTTGCTTGCACCGAGAGATGTCCTGTCAATTTTGTGTGACCAGTTAGGTATTCCGTTTGAGGAATCGATGTTGTCATGGTCTCGTGGTGGAAATCCGGCGGACGGTGTTTGGGCACCACATTGGTATCGTAATGTTCATCAGAGTACTGGCTTTGTGCCGTATCAACCGAAGAAGGAACCGTTTCCTGAAGCGTTGGAAGGTGTTTTGTCAGAATGTTTTCCGTATTACGATGTCCTGCATGCCGATGTGATTTGTGGCGATTCATGAAGACATCCCACATCAAAACATTAAGTTTCATAGCGCTGCATCTGATGGATTAACGATTCCAGACCATACCCTTGTTTCGGTGAACAAGTTATCCGAATACTCGCTGCCGCCAATACAACATTCGAGAAAACCATCATCCAATGAGGCGTTGAAACAGAAAGCCCTAAGCTTCCTAATAAACTAAAAAGAAAATTGGCGCAGCCGCAATCCATTACAGGTAGTTCTTTCCATAACACATTTGCCAATGCAGCCGCAAACATCAGAAAAAGAAGCGATGCAAGGATACTTGCACCTCGCGAAAAATAACCGATGCTTAACGCAATACCCAACGTTATCTCTGCCGAGACTAACAGGTAACTTATCGGTTTTATCAGTGTTGTCGGTAAAATCTGGTAAGCAGCAACAGTGTAAACAAAAACGCTAAAACTTGTAAGTTTAGCGATTCCCGCAAAAAATAGGATTGTCCCAAGAATTATTCTTAGCACTGTTAGCAACAGTGATGGAATTGTCATTCTGTTTCCAACGGATATCCTAACGCCTGCCAACCTCTTAGACCACGTGGAAAAAACTTCACATTTCGGTAGCCGCTCGCTAATAGAACATTCATCAATTGATAGGCGTTAGGACATTCAATGCTGCCGCAATACGTAATCAAGAGCATTTCTTTGTCTGTTGGCAAGATAGGTAAATTCTGTTTCACTCGGTTGATAGGCACGTTTACGGCACCTGGAATATGTCCTCGTCTGAAGTTGGCTGCGGAACGAACGTCCACGAAAATAGCCTCTTCTTTTTTCCATATCTGATAGACAGCAGGAAAATCAACTTGCAATGAGGTGCTAATTGGAACTTGAGAAGTGGAGGAAAAGAGCCCAAACCCATCTATTCCCCAGAGTGTTATGGCTCCAAAACCGATCCAAACACAGACAATAAGCGATTCCTTAAAAATTTGCTGTAATGTCCTGCGTTCAACTCTGTTGTGTGTGTCGCTATGAGATTGTTTTAGAAAACTATGCATTATCTTCGCTTGAGTTGTGCCCAAGTTGAGGTTACTTTTACCTCTGGCGAGACGTTCAGTCCGGAAATTGTGAATGAATCGACCCATCCTTCGCCAACCCATTCATTTGCGATATTGATCCCTTCTACGACAAATCCGAGAATCTGAATTCTATTGAAGTTAGCGTCGCGGAATTTTGCCCGAAATTCACCATCTGCAAACAGTAAGAAATTTCCTGAGTTAAAATGTAACTCCATCACTGTCAAAATATCTGTGTCCCACCTTACACGAGGCTCTCGCGATAACCGAGTTTGAAAAGGATGACTACTTCCTTTGCCATCAAAACGTCGAGCTCTAATTTCATCTGGAAAGAACACATAAAAAAATGGGTCTTCTTCAGGTGTATCAGGAAAATGTCGTCCCACACAAAAACCAAAACGTAACTTGTCACCACCGAAATTCTTAATTTTAACTGTAAAGTCTCGGTAAGGGGAAGGGAAGGCAACGAGTTGATAGAGATCATATTGCACTGCCCAATCTCGGTTAACTTCAACGCGTAAAAATCCATCGTCTACCTTCCAGACATTATCGTTACCTACGATGTGCCACGCTTCTGTATTTTCAGTATCAAAGTCATCGTACCAAATTTCCGAAAAGCCAGCGGTAATATAGATGAGTGTGATATAAACTATCACCAATATCTTTAAATGAGTTAACATCAATTTCCCGTTCCCGTAAGGAATGTACTATAACGTGAGTTTGATAAATCCCGTAGGTTGGGTTGAACCGCAGGTGAAACCCAACATTTAGAGTCTATAAAAGCGTTTCAAGTTGGGTTTCGTTCCTCAACCCAACCTACATCTACATTTGGATTTAATTATCAAACTCACGTTACTATAAATATCTCTTTGTCGTTCAACTCAACCTGCAGAACTACTATCTTTGTGTTAAACCGTCTCTAATTTTTATGCAGTCGTACCATCGTTGTGTCCGCTTTCCTTTTCGACTAATTACCCCAAGTTTCCGCTCAACTGGAGAACCGAAGTCTCTATCTTTTTGTGTTAAAACATTCCAGTCAGGTGGAAACCATGTTCGGAGCGTTTTACAGTTCACTTCAAGGTCTTCACCTTCCCATCCACCAGTTTTGTAATACATGGGACAGATCCACCGCTCTCTTCCGCGAGCATATTGTCGCCATCCCATCACAGAGGCTTGTGATCGAATAATGTTGCCATCGCGCCAATGCCGTTCAATTCCACTCCATGGGTAACCTGTTGTCCCAGTTCCGCGATTAATTTCACTCCACCCAAGATCGTCGTGGAGCGTAATATAAGAAACGTTTGTGCCCCAAGGTGTCTCGTCGTTGGCAAAGCCCCACTTCTGTCGCCTGTACCAATGTAAGGCTCCTGGAATACTTGACTTGGATACAACGGCGTTTTCAATGGTTTCTATAATATCAAAAAAACCTCTATTGTTGTACGGATTATGCACATTTTCGCAGAGTGTTAAGGAGTTCACCTCAGGACCGAACCATTTCCCGTTTTTACCGGGTGTTCTATAATATGCGCCGGATGCTGCAGGTTCAGCACGTTCACTCGGATTCAACTTCGCTTTCGCAAATGTGCTCCAGAACATCACACCTAAAACTGCTAATAGCAAAAAGAGATTAAAAAATATATCTAAATTCTTCCGCAACATTATTTTTCTTATTTTCAGGACTATTCCCGTTTCAGGTGCCCCCATGTTGTTGTTAATTTCTGCTTTGGTGAGACTGGCAGTCCGGAAATAGTAATCTTCTCTGCCCATGCTTCACCTGTACCCGCCATATCCGTAACATACCCGACGAGGACAAAACCGATTATATCAATTTTCGGTAAGTTCGCGTCCCTAAAATCCATGCGCGATTCGCCATCACCGAACAACTGAAATCTGCCCCTATCAAAGTGAAGCACCATCTCGTTGAGTGCATCTGTGCCCCAGCGTTTGCCAGGACCGAGAAATACTTTGCCATCCCTTGACGCTTGCATATCATTCGTGAAAAATAGGTAATAACCTATCTCCTCTACTTCCCCAGCGTCATTTAAGAAATGTTTTCCAACTGCTATGCCGAATTTAATATCACCTGCTGCTCCGATGTTATCAACCTTAATTGTGATGTTGTCATAAGGTCCAGAGAATGTTATAAATTGGTAAAGTTCAAATATGGTGTGCCACTGTTTTTGTGTCTCAATTTTTGCCCTTAAAAACCCTTCCTCAATCCGCCATGTAGAATCGCTTCCCTGTAGTTGCCAACTATCTTCTGTTCCTTGATTGAAGTCATCTTGCCAAGTGACAGCCCCCACGTTCCCTTGTAAAACAATAAAAGCATAAATCGTAATGATCATTCTCAAAATGAGTGTTATGCTTCTCATGTCGCGTTCACCTTGCAGATTTGCTTATATTTTTCAGTTAATATGGTGCGCAATTTTTAATCTTTTTCTGACGACTTAAACCGTTGCTGGATCAACTGCAACAATTCCTATAGGAGCGTAGCGGGAAAAGTCTGATGTGTTGAAAGTTAGGATATGCGTCACTCCATGAACAATCATAGTTGCGACCAACCTTGCATCGTGAACCTGAACACCTGACACACCATAATTCACGACAAGTTCTCTCCACTTAGAATACACGGCAGGTAAATCAGGAAGCAAAGGAAACAGCTGTTCTGCCCGACGTAATGGACGAATTGCTTCGCACGGTGAAAGCCCCATACCGTTTTGGCCAACAGGACGAGTTGATACGTTCCAAAATTCAATGAAATTTTGTGTCGTGGCTTGTAGTTGATGACCATTTGACAACAATTTCCGTACAGCACCCTGAGCAATTGGATAACTTGGATCGGTGCGGTGTAAAACTCGCAATAAAACATTAGTGTCTGTTAGATAAATCATGAATTATAAATGATCTTCGTATATTCCTTCACGACTGACAGCGTAATCGGACAATGGTGGGACATCAGTACCAACACAATCCATAAATACATCTACTAACTGATCCAATTTCATCTCCCATTCTTCAATAGATAAGTACTGCTTGTTCTTCATCAATGCTTCCACAGTCGGTTCAAGTGCCTCTACTAACAAATGACGAACGGCATCTATATCTCCAAGAGATATATTTTCGCGCACTTGTTTCTCAATATCTGGGGGAATATGAACTGTAATTGTCATTGTATTTTCCTTTTGCTTATCTTCGTTAGAAGTGACCCCATTAACTGGTTTTCATCAGACCATTCGACAATTTTTACGTAACGGGTACTTGGTTCATTTTAGGTTCTTCAATAAACGGCACACGGAGTGTGTCTACTTTGCAAATGGTGTGCCATCCGCTTTCCCAAGATAGATGCGATGTGTGTTATCACTACAAACTGGAATTGCAACCTCTTTCTGAATATGTACACGATGATATATCTGCGTTTCTTTTTTAAACACCGATTGGACAGCACGGATGTTTAATAGATAACGTCCTTGAGTCAAATTTGAGAACGCAAATCTACCCTGTGCGTCTGTTTCCGTTTCAAAACGGTCTAAGGTCAGCGACATATCGTATCGACTCAATTCCCACGGATACCATGAACGCGACACCAAAGCGCTCCGCATAGGTTTGCCTGTATCTGCCCAAAGCACTTGTCCTTTTAATTCCACCGTTGGCTTATCTGCTACGATGACCACTTCTTGACCATTCGCGGATGCTTTCACGTTCATTTTGGTTGCAGCGATGCCATCTCCTGCAATATAGAGTTTATATTTTTCCTCAAAGAGACCATCTAATACAAAAGTTGTTTCCGTTACAGGAAATTGTTTGGACATAAGTGGTCTGCTCAGCGTCAGAGGATTTAACGTTGGGTTCATGCCGACGTTTTCGGAGAATGCCTTCACTTCATAGTAGCCATCTGATGTAACATTTTGTGGGAGAATGACGCGCCCCTTAACAGCAAACCCTTTCTGAAGCGGAACAATCAACGGTTGTTCACCGATTTCCACGTTTGGGTATACACTTGAGAGGTAACCTTTTTTCGACACCTCAACGGACAGAAGATGTGGCTCCGTTTTTAATAGCTGCATTCGAAAAGCACCATTTACATCCGTTTGTGTCATGGCAAGGATCGCGCCGTGTCCGTAAGGGTTTTTGCTCTGGCGTGCAACATAAAGATTAGCATTCACGATAGGACGTTGCTGTGCATCAACAACTGTACCGAGCAACGTTTTTAATTTGGGCAATCGGATTTCAAGCGTTTTTTTGTTCTGTGGGTTGACCAACTCTAAGAATGCAATAATAACATCATTTCGGGAAATTGTCAAACTGTATTCAATCGGATGAAGTTCAGAAAAGAGAAAATTACCGTTTGTGTCGGTTTGCACAGTGTGTTCAGTCTGTGCTCCGGCACGAAAGAAGTCAGCAGATCTGTTGTGCATCTTCAACTGCACCGTAAGTCCTGCAACTGTGCCACCTGAGTTTAAAGTAGAAACTGTGCCTTGCAGTGAGAGAAATGGCTTCAGCGCAAGTTCACCTAACGCATAGATATTTTCGTCCGGATCCATATCCCACCGCCAACGGTGCGTTTGATACTGGGGATGCGAGGCTATTACAGTGAAAGCATAATAGGTTTCGGAGTCATTTGGTATGGTAAGGCGAAATTCACCGTTTGTATCCGATTCTGTTTCATGTGCAAATACCCCATCAGGATAAATACTCTTGCTCTCTTCCGACGCTACACTGACTAATACATTAGAGATAGGCTGCCCATTTTCTGCGTCAATAAAGCGACCATGAACGGATGCCCCCGGTTTCAGAATCACTTCAATACCGCCCACATGGCTCCCCAGATAAACTGTTACCATAGGTGAATCGGACACCGCAAAAACATAACCTTCAAAGGCATCAATAATAACGTAACGGCCCGATAATAGATTTTTGACTTCAAAACATCCGTTTGATATCTTACCTTTGTATATTCTTTCTATTTCTTCATTGTCAGGCGCGAGAAAACCAATCTTCATCTCACCCGTAATCGACAGAGGCAATTTATTAATAGGATCAAGCAAAAATCCGGAAATGGTCCCTGTGCCTTCAATCACAAAATCTGTTTTAACTTCAGTTTCTCCAGCAACGGTAATTTTACGTTGTGTGAGTAATGTGCTGTAGTTCCGCACTTCAACCTTCCAAGTGCCAGCAGGAAGGTTCGTTAGTGTAAACTGTCCACCTGAATCCGTTTTGGCGGCGTAAGTTATGTTGTCTGTTTGTGATACTGCTGAGATGATGTAGTTGGAAAGAGGATAGTTCTGTTTATCTGTGACCTGTCCCTGAATTGTGCCAATATTTTGAGATTGACAGATTCCGATAGGACTACCGAAGCATAGTAGAAGCAGAACAACATAAGTAAGGATAGTGTTGTACATACGGTTGTGTTTCTCACTAAGTGTGGACCTGGACTTGGCATAACTACTGATGCTGCTTGAGTTTTCCCCACGTAGTCGCTAACTTCGCTTGTGGTGAAACAGCAAGTCCAGGACCCAATATCGTGAATGAATCTATCCAGGCACTCCCAACATGCACTCCATTTGATTGTAATAAAAACCCGATGATCTCAATAGACGAAAAATTAGGGTCTTCAAACTCAGCGCGTTTTTCATCATCCGCAAACCACTCAAAATGTCCCTTATTAAAACGAATTTCCATGGATGCTAACTCTCCTGTGTCCCAGAAGGTGTCAGGATGAAGCACTACCTCGTGTGCCCACCAATTTGGTGTATTCCACTTGTAAGTTTGTGTATCTATGAAATAGGTATTAAAAATATAGAAAAACGGTGCACCAGGCGAGTCGGGGAACCTCCGTCCAATAGCTACACCAATATTAGCGTGTTTTGAACCCAAATTTTTAACGGCAATTGTGAATGACTCGTGCGCCGGATTCTTTACTTGTCTCTGAATAATGCGGTTGTTAGCAAAAAATTCGTAGGTCTCGTAATTGCCTGGAATTCCCTTAAATTGAAACAATCCCATGCTAAAGTCTGGTGCCTGAATTGTTGTCCTTAAAAAACCTTCTTTAACTCGCCACATGGAATGGTTACCCCAAAGTTCCCAGTCATCCTCTATAAAATCATCAAACTCATCATTAAAACTTACTCCGGAAGCGGATAAAGACAAAATACTAAACACAACGATTAACGCAGGACCTATCCATGTTTTTGCGAACTGTTTCATGTGGCACCTCCTTGTCTTTGGCTAAGAGTCTTGAGTGTGTTCAAAACCGTTTAAACTCGCCCCAGCGTGTTGTAAGGTGTGTCTGTTGCAACTGGGCATCAAGAAAATTATGGTTAGGGATACTACTTCCAGAAATCGAAAAGGTTGAAATAGTTCCATCAAACCGGGCTCCAGGAAATTCAAACACTGCCATCAAACCAACAACATCAATCATGGGAAGTTCAGCGTCAAAAAATTCTGTAATTAAAAGGTTCAGTTCTACTGCACTAAACTCATCTCGCCACGTTCCGGCATGGCTGTGTTCAATTGTGAAAACACTCAAAAGGACAGCACAAGGAACAACTTTTATGATACCACTTCTAATCATCGCTGCGAGATCGCTCAGACGTAGAAACCTATAGAACTGGTCAACGTGGTTTAGTATTTGAATTTGTATGCGATTTACCTCTAAGTTTTGCCAAAAAATGATTTTGTGGATTAACTGAGAGGTGCCCTCGGTATTTGGCAAGGTAATACCAATTCTTAAATACAATATCCCATTTAACATACTGTCATTTAATGGAATGTCTATAGAAGATAAGAATGTCCGAGGCGCAATGAATTGCGCGACTACGAACAGATAATTTGAAAATGAGAAGTTATTTTCAGAAATGGTATAAGATGGATATTCTCTCAACCGCACACCGGAATCAATCTGTTTAAAGCATAACCCATCTGCTAAAAAGAATCAAGGTATCTCATGAATATTCATGAGATACCTTGTGATATTACTAAAGTTTGAGCAACTCATCTTGGTTGTTTTAATGTTGTCCAAACTATGAGAAATAATTGGTCATTTTCAATGTGGATTTCTTCCTCTTTGAAAGCCTCATCATGCCATTCAGTGATGCGCCAATCACCATCTCTTTTTTCGAAGATAAACAGATTATCGCCTTCCGCATACCAACCCGTGAACTCACCTTCAAATGATTCACCTTCTGCCACAAAACCTTGAATTTGGTAGTGATTTCGGACTTCGACTTTCTTATTTTCTTCTATTACGGCTATTTCTGGTGGGGTAGTGAGTTCTATATTAATATTCTGAAATTGGCTAAAGACACGAATCGCGGCATCCCTTTCTTCTCGGATATCATCAAAGACTAAGTCATCAGTTTTATCATCTTCTGTTCCCAAGTCTCCAACGTATCGGAAACCTTGCGACCAATAGGCACGCATATAGGTCTCAATATCTTCAATTTCATAACCTTCTCTCCACCGTTTTAAAACACCGTTAATTGCTAAAAAATCTTCTGGTGGTACTTGGATAACTTTTTCAGACATTTGATTCCTGTCATCATCGTCGTTTACTTTATCAAGGTCGGCGCTGCAAGCAATAAGAAAAGCCAACAATACAAGCATGCCGCTTATCTTTGTCAATTCTCGGAACATAATGTTTTACCTCCAATGCAGCAATGTCTTAAAACAAGCAGACGATATATGTCTTAAATAGTTTGAACAATTCATTGTACTGCCATCGGAAATTTAGACAGTGGCCCTAATTTTCGATGGCAGTACATTACTGATTTTGCATGTTTCAAATGATACCATACATGATATAAGATTGCAACGTTATCGGGTGTAAAAGGGACACTGTGATACAGACGCTATACGGAATTATTCTGAATAAAAAGACTTAATTTCTAAAGTGTAATGTAAATTTAGCATTCATACGGCAATTGCTTTTCGTACACATTCTTCTACTGCTGTATGGTCGGAATCTGATAAGTGTCCAATTGTTGCTATCAGTTCTCTCTGTGGAAGTGTCACAAGGAAAGTTCTGAACGCACTCGGTCTTCGGAGTCCTGCCATTGTCCAATCTGCGATCAAATGGTCTGTCGGTGTTGTCGCTACTGCCAAATTGGTAGTGATTGCACCAAGAATTACGTCTCTGTGGAAAACGTGATAATCTATAGTTGAAAGAACCACCGCTGGACGTCTTTTAACTCCTGTGACACCCGGAAAATCGGTAATCACGACATCTGCCGGTTTCACGGGGACCATTCATCCCACTCCCTATCACCTTCAGTATTCCACCACTCAGTTGGATCAACGCTTGACATATTATCAGTAGGTATCCAGGGTTCTCGGAATATATCCTGCCAACCATCCAAGTTTTTTATAATTGGTAAAGGTCTTGCTACACCCCTAAATAACAATAAATACTTTTTAGTGAGTTCTTCCAAGTAATCTATACAAGCATCTAAGTTATCGAAAGTTGGTATTTTTTCCGGTTCACGCTTATCGTAATGTGCTATGCGTTTGTCTGCAAAGGCCTCCAGTTCAGATCCCAAATCATTTAAATTTTTCAAATCATGTCTAACCACGTTGGGGTCAACATGGTCTTCACAGCTTCCCGCAAATTGTGAAAAATCAGAATTAGCATGCTTTTGCATAGATTGCGGGTACATATTTGTAAAACGTTCTCGTGAAAGTACGCAAGGAGTATCTATTATTTCTCGCAACAGTCCAATAAATGAAATACTATTTTTGTGTGGCTTGACTTGTCGACGAACTGCCATTGCTGTAAAAGCAACATAGGTGTCTTGAAGGTACGCATAAAATAAATTTGGACTCTGGATCTTCGGATTGTTATCAATAATCTCTTGGACTTCTCGGAAGATAGCCCGATTACTGATAAGAAAACAAATATCCTTGTCGATTTCATCAAGCCACTTGTTCCATTTCTCAAATCGCTGTTCCATGTTGCTTAATCCCTTAAAATTAAATGTCTGACAATGTTCACAATTTACTAACTACCTCGCTAAGCAGATAGTAAAGATATTCCTCAGTATCTGCTTTTTCTTTTAATTTTTTAAGTATTCCATCAACTGTACGAGGCTTGTGCATTCACTTCACTTAACATTACTGATTTTGCATGTTTCAAAATGATACCCTATTTGGCAAAAGATTACAACGATATTGCGAACGCAAACATCACACTTCAATATCCTCTTCCAACTCATCCTCATGCATGATTTCCTGTAGACCGGTTGCGATGCGGAAAGAGACAAGACAGATACCAAAACACACAGCAAACAACCACCGATAACCAATAAGTTCCACAAGAAGTCCTCCTATTGTCGGCGCGAAACTCGCGGGTAGGAGCAGCGTGTTCATAAAACCGATGTAACTCGGACGACTGCGCGGCGGAGCGATGTTTAGCATATATGCCATGAATCCAACCATCATGCCGTTTGTCAAGATACCGCCAATCGTGAAGATTGACAGGTAGACAGGCACGTGTAAAGAAACTGGTAACATTCCGGAAAAGAACGCTATTATCGGTGGAAACAACATTAACCCTGCCGTGATAATTAGCACCCATCGCACCCCATATTTTTCTCCGATATAACCCCAAAATGCGTTTGAAACGACACCGCTTAGTGCGGAACATACGATGAAAAAACCGATAGTCGCCTCAGAAACACCTAATTCAAACAAGGCGTAAGTTGTGTAAAAAGGGGTTGCCATACTGGAAAAATGTAATCCGATACGGAAGAAGATAAATCTCCGATAATTTGGGTCTGTTCGTAAAAAATGTGGTCCCTGCTTTAGGTGTTGCCACATAGGTTGGCGTTGAGAATTGACAGGATGAATAGGTTCACGCACAGCTAAGAAACTAATAAACGAGAGGAAAGCGGTACTCACCGAACAGATAAAGAGAAAGGCGTAATTAGATGGGAACCCGAGTTCAGTCTCTATCTGACAGACAGAACCGATGAAATACATAGTGAGCGTTTTGAAGGCTTGCGTAACCCATCCGAGGATACCGGTAAATTCATCTTCATTTCCGAGCATAGCACGTACTAAAAACCCAACCCAAATTCCAAAAAAACCACCGAACATTTGTCGTAAACTAAAAAAGCGCGCACGCCGATTCGGTGTTATAGATTTAGAGATGATGTCCATGTAGGGCAGTGTTGAAACACCCATGGCGGAGGAAGATAAAAAGTAGAATCCTAAAAAGCAGGCAGCGAGTAAAATAGGATTTTGTGCACCGATTCTGATGGTGCAAAAGGAGATAGCAAGCCATGCAAACACGCGGATGCTCATGCCGACTGCGTAATACGGCATTTTGCGCTGCCGATGTTCCAGCAGATTTGACACCAACAACTGCGGCCACATCCAACCGGCTGTCATCATTGAACCGGTCAAACCCACCATGATCTCGGACCCGGTTAGTTTATGGATAAAAGCAGAAAGCACCGTTGATGAATCTACAAAAGCGAGGTTGATTCGCATGAAGGTGCCTTGAAGCAGCGCAAACCCGAAGTTTCGCCGTTGGTTGTCTCTTTTTTTATACATTCTCTTTTTTGTCTTTCATTAGGCAGGAGAAAAATTAGTGCGTTATTCTCTATTTGCGCGTTGTTTTTTGACAGGATTTTGACAATTAGGTTGAGTTAAAAACAGAATCCAGGCAGATGATTTGCATCATGTTATGGTGGAATGTGAAAATAGATGAACATTTGCCTGTAGAAGGTCTGCCTACCAAGGTGTTTACACATTATTGGGTTGCACTATATTCGCCTCTGGATTTTTCTTTACAGAGAAGTGTAGGTATGCTAAATTTTATACAAATTTATATTCTTGTAAACGCGCTTTGAAGCGTACAAAGGAAATAATATGGAACCTCTTCGAATTGGATTTCTGGGTGCTGGTGGGTTCGCGAGGCACACGATCTATCCCGCGTTACATTTAGCACCAGTAGCACTGCAAGCGGTTTGCGATGCAGACGAAAATAGAGCAAAATCTGCGGCAGGTAAATTTGGTACAGGCAGATATTATTTGGATCGACACGAAATGTTTGAAAAAGAGGATTTGGAAGCAGTAATCATTAGTATGGGGCCGGATCCACGGCAACCGTTGGTACTTGAAACGCTTGCGGCAGGGTATCACGTTTTTACGCCGAAACCGCCTGCTCCATCGCTTGAAGAAACGATCACTTTGGCAGAAACTGCTGAGAAGCACGGTAAGACATTGATGGTGAATTTCCAACGTCGGTTTAGCCGTGGCGTGCGGGAAGCAAGACAAATCATGCAAACCGAATCTTTCGGTCAACTCACACAACTTTTCTGTTCATTCTGTAGTGGAAAGTACGGATCAGTCAAACATTACCTACTCGATTTTGCTATCCATCACTTCGATTTGGCACGGCACATCGCTGGTGCTGATGTTAATGAACTTAGCGTTTTTCACAATGCGGTTGACGGGCAAGGTTCATTCGCTGTCGCTGTAGAATATACCAACGGGGCAGTTGGGAGTTTGCAGCTCAGTAGCCAACGTTTGTGGGGACGCAACTACGACTACATTGAAATTACTGGACAACACGAATATATCGTTTTAGACGGTTTGTGGGGAGTGAAACACTATACAGGCGAAGGGAATTATTTCACATCCAACTTTTCTGATGAACGCAATGGTGAATTGACAGGTGATGGAATCAGTCTCACTGAGTTTGCTAACGCTATTCGTGAGGACAGAGAACCTGTATCAAGCATCCAAGACTGTGTTGGCACGATGCGATTCTATGATGCGGTTCTGCAACGCAAGAAGGGTGTTATTTCTCTCACGGGTTAGTTATGCTTTTCCTTGGGTGCGCTTTGATGGAGATAAAAATAATTCGGTAATATTCTCACGATGTTCGGTGCGGTTAGGAAACCGCACCTACCGTGCTTATGGAAATTGGAATTACCGATTTAAATTCTTAATCTTCATGTAAGCGCACTTTTCTTTTATACTGTCTGCGAATTGATACTTTCTAAAACCTCAAGACATGTTTTCCCATTAACCAATTGATGATAATATTGCGCAACGCGTCTGCTAAAGTCCTGATTTTGACTTAATGCATTTTCAGGTGTCGCGTTCTGTGGTGCCCATAGGGTTGCGTTTGAGAAAATGGTTTCAATCCGATTTTCCACGTCTGTTTTGCTCGTGCCAAATGCACCTTTCAACACATCCTGTATTGTTCGGTCGGGGTCGCGGATTTCATATTCTGTGCCTGTATCGGTAATGCCGCTATAGTCATCAGCACCTGATACTGTGTGCGGTGTTAAAAATCGGAGGACAGTTGCAAAGGAATAAGCAAAATCGGACTTGAATAGTTCTGTGCTACTGTCATAATTGGGTGATCGAGCGATGTCAGCGGCGCGTTCACGGAGTTTGACCGTCTCAATGATGTTAATCCGTGCGTTATCATCTTTAATGCGGCGGATGCGATCAATGAATTCCAGTGTATACGCATGCGCGCTTTTCCCTGCTATTGGAATATCCGCCTCAACAATTTCGGCATATCCGTGCATCAACCTTTCCAGATACGGTGCAAATATGGGATGTGATGCTGCCTCGTTCACATAGTCAAAACCAGAAAGCATGCCTTTGTGCGTAATTCCCGGCACATGCACGGAATTCACAAGGAGCAATTTCCAATCGTGATACGGCTCAATGCTATCCTGACTAACAACAACGCCATAGTCGTCAAGTTTACCGAAGGGAACACGTAACCTGTTCTCCAAATCTTCAAGAATGAGAGGCGTTGCAGGCATCTGCTCCGCGTAGGTAATCAATTCATCTGAACCTTCAATCTGTGCTTGTGCTGCTTCCTTAATCTCATCGGGGATAGCGTAAATCTGCGGCACAAGTCTGTCTCCCATTTCGTTGAGAAACCCAACTTTTGTCTCCAGCCATTCAGTATAATCATCGCTCCGTTTCGGATATTCGTTGATAAGAATATTTCGGATAACATCGCCATTGTTTCGGAGGTTATCGGTATTTATAACACAGATGTCCGCATCCGCCCCGTGATGACTGAAATAGCGATAGAGTGTCTCATCTAAAACATCCATAGCGAGTGCACCTTTGGCGATTCCTGCCTCGGTTACGCCAATCAGAATGAGGTCTAACGGATTTTGGGTTTGTGTATAGAACTGTTTACGCCCTGCTTCAGTTGAAAGTGTTGTTGCGCCGACCACACTTGAAATCTGTTGGATGTCATGAATACCGCCTAAGTCAAACGTGACGACATGGTATACGCCTCCCTGTTGGTTAAACGCATCGGCTTTTTCAGTGCCTCGCGGTTGCCCCACAAAGATACCACCGTTGTATAGGTTTCGTTGATTGAGGATATGAACAAATTGGTGTGTTAAGGCGCGCTGTAAACCGCCCGCACCGATAGCAAGTATTTTTATTGGTAGCATGTGTGTGTATGTTCTCCTTTCTTAGGATCGCTCCTACAAGAGGGTTGCGATTCGGAGATCGCTCCTACAAGAGGGTTGCGATTCGGAGATCGCTCCTACAAGAGGGTTGCGATTCGGAGATCGTTCCTACAAGAGGGTTGCGATTCGGAGATCGCTCCTACAAGAGGGTTGCGATTCGGAGATCGTTCCTACAAGTAAGGTGTATAATAATTTCTATATTTCACCATAATCACGAAATTATTCTATTACCGCGCGATAGTGCGGTTGGGAAACCGCACCTACCGGGGAATTGCGTAAATCTAATGTTTATCTTTTGTTAGAATGTCTTCATAAAGGGCAAGATATGTGTCAGCGATGTTTTTCCAATCATAGGGTTTAACCTTTTCTCTGCTCGCTTTGCCCATCTCAATGCGCGTTTCACCTGCGTTAATGAGTTTGGCAAGACTAATCGCGAGTTCATCAACATCGCCGGGGTCAAACAATGCACCGTTAACGTCTTCCGTGACAAGTTCATCAATGCCTTGAACACGGCTCGCGATAATCGGCAGACCTGTTCCCATCGCCTCCAAAACGACGAGCGGCATGCCTTCAGCTAATGAGGGTAAAATAAAGATGTTCGCCTCACGGTACTTTTGCGGTAATTCTGAATATGGCACCGTGCCTGTAAAATGGACATAAGAAGTGACACCAAGATTTTCTGCTAATCCAATCAATTCTTCCCGGTATGGTCCATCACCGACAATCTCTATCTCAAAGTTATGTGCGACTTTGTCAAGAATTTGCGGAAGAGCACGAATGAGAAATTGGAATCCTTTGCGCGGAATGAGTCTGCCAATGGCAAGACATCGGACTGTTTTCGGGTTCGTTTTCCGTTGTGTTGATTCAAAACTTGCTAAATCTAAGCCATCAGGAATGACATCTATTTTTAAGTTTGTATCTGTTATATGCGCGAGGTCTCGTAGACCGTCACTGCAGGCTATGACCGCAGCAGCGTTGTCCCAAATCGTTCGGATAATCGGCTTTAGCAGCAGGTATAACCAACGATAGTAGGGTGGATCGGGATTGGGGCGCGGCACATCTCGTCCACCTAAAAACACAATGTACGGCACATTACCGAATTTTTGTAGAAGGTAAGCACCACCACCCGCAGGGATACCAAAAAAGACTTGCACAATATCCGGTTTGAACTGCTTTGCGAATTTCAACCCGTAAATGCTTGAACTCACTGCATAAGTTAGCATCTCGTGAACGGCGCATACATTCGGGTTTTTCCGTAGTGCACGCACGCGATGCACATGAAAACCTTCTATTTCTTCCATTCTTGCACAATCACGGAATTGTGAGGTAATCAGATGCACATCATGCCCCGCCGCGGCATAGTGTTTCCCCAAATAATAACTTACCCAGCCCCCACCGCCACCAATAGGAGGAAACTCATGATTGAACATTAAAATTTTCCGTTGATGAAAAGCCAATTAGTTACCTATACCTTTACTATAGTTTGGACATTTTTTAGAGTTCTTGTGTGATAATGTCGGTTAATAGAGACCCTTTAGATATCAATATGACTATTCCTGACTATTATTGATACACATTTCGCCCCGCTGGGGCTTACGCCGTTTAGGTTATCGTTTTCTATATACATTCCGCCCCGCTGGGGCTGCTCTCATTGTGCCTGAATGTTTTTTCTATGAGTTACGACTCCTGCGAAAAACTCGTAAAAATAAAAGATAGTTGAAAACTCAACAAGAAACAGACGAAAATTGTCCAAACTTTAGTATACCTTTAGGTCGTATCACTTTTATGATTATTTGCCAATTGCACAGCATATTCAATCATTGTCTTTGCAATATCAATTTTAGTTACCGACTCTAATTCTTCAAAGCCAGGTGACGGGTTGACTTCTAAAATGACAGGACCATTTTTTGTTTGAAGCAGGTCAACACCAGCGATACCTAATTTCAATGCGTTGGCTGCATCGGTTGCGATACGACTGTATTCATTTGTGAGCGTTATTGCTTCCCCGTTTGCCCCTTGATGAATGTTCGCTCGGAATTCACCGGGAACAGCACATCTTTTCATCGCCGCTATCACATTGCCACCCACCACAAGAATGCGGATGTCAACGCCAGCCGCTTCTGCAATAAAGGATTGAATTATATAATCCCGATGAAGTTCACACATCGTGTCTACCGCTGAGTTTAGGGAAGTTGGCGTATCCAACAACATCACACCGATTCCGTGGGTGCCGTAAAAAGGTTTCAGAATGAACGGATAATCGCCTATTTCAGGTGTGGCATCTTCTAAAAATGTGGCGGAACCGACTGTGAGACTCGGTGGGACGGGTAATCCGTGCTGTGCCAGGATACGTAGGGAGCGAAATTTGTGGCGTGCGTTTGCTATGGCATTTGCGGGATTCACCACAGGAATTCCGAGCCATTCAAAGTGGGATACGACCTCTCCACCATATCTTGCTGTTGCACCGCTGAGTCGTGGAATCACGACATCAAAATCTTCTGAGGCACCGCCGTCATAGGTGATACGATTTCCCGTGCCACCGATTTGGAGGTAGAAACCGAAGGGGTCTCGGACTTTGGCGGTATATCCTATTTTTTCGGCAGCTTCAACGAGGCTACATGTTGAATGGTTTTGAGGACCACGGGAGAGAATGGCGATGTTCATAGGCAGGATAGAATTCAGTCATCAGTTGTCAGTTATCAGTTTTCGGTTAATTTCGTAGAGATGCTCGGTGCGGTTAGGAAACCGCACCTACCGTTTTTGAGTATGTCTTGTGTTAACTACTTTGGTAAGTTTCCTTTAGAAAAACCTCTAATTCTTCAAAGGTGTCAAAAATCTTATCACATAAGTTTTCAAAGAAGATACTCCGCGTCTCGTTGTAAACAGCGTATACCGGTTTATTATGACGGGTAGCGTAGTTCATCTCGCTGAGAACACCGGGCGATAATTTGTCCGTAGGATACAGCACAACGACAAAATCACTTTGATGGACAAACTGATAATCCCGTGAAATCGTTCGCGTTTTAATTTGCTCAATTACGTCATCGTCCAATTCACTCATCGTTTCAGGCACATTCAACATCTCGTCATCACCCTCTGCTTTTGAGAAGGTAACGAGTGCCATATCCTTAATTGTCAGCGGATCAAAGACGATAAAAGAGTGTCGGAATTTTTCACCGAGTTTGCGTATTTTTTCAATCTCCTCTGGCGTCTCTCTTAGCAGTGTAATCGGATAACTGAGATAAAATTTCGGTTTGTCTGAAAAGAGTAGTTCATAGAAATTCGCGAGTTCGTGTTGTCTTGCGACAGTGTAATGCGGTTTTTCTGTGAGATGCGCAATCTGTCTTGTCAGAAATTCTTCCTCGTCCAACCAGACATTAAGTGCTGCTTTTTTGATGCCCGCCCACTGCGTGCTTTTTTCCATCCGTCCGTAGATGTCTGCGATATTGTCAACTACGTTGATAAACATATCCGGTGGAATAATATCAATATCTTTAAAAGAAAAACCTTCAAGGAGACTGCCACGCCATCGGAAGCAGGCGTGTAGTCCTATGATGGCGTGTTGGTATGATTTGGCATCTCTTGCAATTTCGTAGAAAGCAGTGCGCCGCGCTAACGATAAAACCGCCGGATCCGAATCGAGAACCTTTTCTGTGAAATGGACGCGTGATTCTGCGGCAACACGGTGCATATAATCGCCAATATTGAAAAAGCCGATGTTCAGTTCTCTTTGCACGCAGAGTGCTTCAAAATCTGCGATTAACTCTTTGCGTCCTGAACAACTGATGCCTGTACAGAAGATATTCATTGTTTCGTAGCCTTTGCTTATTCTGAAACTCCGCTTATATAATATGGAGTATACCACGAGTGTTGTGTGAATTCAAGGAATTTGTATATCAAAACGATTTGCGATTTGGATTTGATGTCCGTTATAATTTAGAGAGGCAGAAGTATAATGAACATTCGTTTTTATCACAATCCAGAAAATGGTATACCGACGAAGGAGAAACAGAGGATGACGCAGAATAAATTTCCGCCTGGGTGGGATGAAGCGCGCGTACAAAGTGTCATTGCACATTACGAACAACAAACAGAGGATGAAGCTGTCGCTGAAGATGAGGCTGCATTTCAGGATGAGTCCAGCACGTTGATGGCGATTCCTACAGAATTGGTACCCGCCGTGCTTGAACTGATTGACAAACACATTGCTGTGAAACAACATCAAAGAGATTGAAGAAGCCGATGTTCAGTTCTCTTTGGACGCAGAGTGCTTCAAAATCTGCGATTAACTCTTTGCGTCCTGAACAACTGATGCCTGTACAGAAGATGTTCATTGTTTAGTAACCTTTACTTACAAAATCTCCAAAAATATCACCGAGTTTTATCGCTATTTCCTTAATAGTTCCTTCAGCACCAAGACTAAGCATATCCATCTTTTCAGTTTCTGTATCCTTTTCTTTGTAGTAAATACAATACGTGAAACGATAAGAACGAAACCAATCGTCTACATCCAGCACGGGAATTTCCCCTTTGAATCCTAAAACTACCATTTTAACCCTATATTTACCCAAAGGAGGTTTTAAATGACTTAATAGTAATTCCTCGTAAAGAACCCAATTAATATCTACTGATTCCCAATCTATAGAAAAATCTTCTGCTTCTTCTTTCAGAATTTGCTCAAATTTTTTGTCAACAACAACCTTTATTTTTTCCATTATAAACCTCGAATAATTATGCACACCCTCATTTACTTGATATAGCACGCCAAACCTTATCATATTTCTTATAAATGTTTTCAAGTTTTGATTTTTGATCGCTAAGCGCACCAATTTCTGTTTCAAGATTTTGGATCTCTGCTTTAACAACCCTTAGCAAACCTTCTATCATCTTTTCAAGCGTTTCGGTTTTATCATCAAGATTCACATCGTTGAGGTTCACAGTTGTTCTCCATAAATCGGTAGTACGGTCAAACGCAAGTGTTTTATGTGATTAGTTTTCTCCATCAGGATATAATGTAGGCAAATTCTTAACAATCTTCACCGTCTCAAGACTGACGGTAATAACACGCGCGATTAAGTCCACAATATACCGTGGTTCATCCTCACGATTCGGATCCTTTACAATATAACTCCCTTTACGTCGCTTTGTATCTTTATCCACCTTAATTTGGTATTGGTTCTCTATCCACTTCAATGCAGACCAACTGCCTAACTTATAGTCGTGTGCCTCTGCGGGAATCCCTTCAATAGTTAAGAAATCGTTGTATTTAATCTGTGTATTATTGTTCTCAAAGGTCATCTTCTCAACGGACCAATTTAGCTTTGTGTTTGATTTTTCCTTAAGCGTTAGTCCATCGTATTTTGTAGCGGACTCATAGTTGAGATGGAGATGCGCTAACTGCTTGCCAGCCTCCACGAAAGCCCGAAAATTCTCTGAGTTCTCGGCAAAAGGGATATGGGGAAAACTATCTTTGAGGTTTTCCCGATACTTTTCACGATAACCGTTGTGATGTAGCAGCCCGTAGATATAGTGGAAAATATCCCACTTGGTTATATCGTTATCGTCGTACTGACTCTGAAACTCCGCGAATGCCCAATCAGTGATGTTCTCGCGACGGTTCGTCCCATCTTCATCGTAGGTGTAGAAAGGAAAAGACTGTTGCGGGTCACCATAGAGATTTAAGTTTGGGATCAACTTACTCATCAAAACAGCAAATTCTTTCCGTCCATAACCACCAACACAAATCACTTGATTTTCGGTTTCTGTTTTAGGGATCGGGAAAATAGATGGAAAAACCGAAGTGCGATCTGTCGTCATTCTTGGGTCAAAGTAAAGGTGCAATTTAGAAAATGGACGGTAGAGACTTTCTCTCACTTTTTCTGGTGAAAAATGAGTTGTTTTCCCACTGACCAATTTCGCTTTTAAACCTGAACTCCATTTTATTTTGGTAGCATCGTTTATAACAAAGTCATCAACTTTAGGTTTAGGAGGTGCCTGACGCATATAGCGATCTGCTTCTGCATTGTAAGTGTCTATCATACGTTCAACGTTATCACGGAGTGAATCTTGATTGAAGTTGTAAACCCAGAAATCTCGATTGGTTGACACACCGAGACTGAAGTCTTTGAAAATTACACCTTCTGCAGTTTCTGTAGTGATCTTTTTGTTTTCTTTTATCTCTTTAGTTCCCGTAGGAATAAGATCGAAAAAATCTTCTTGGAGTCCTCCGGTGAGCCATGTATGATTTGCATCAGGCTGAATCTCTTGCCATGTTACCTTCCCAACATTTTGATGTCTATTAAGGAAATCAAAAGTGTGCGCCTTGCTATGTAATTCTGTTTCATTATTGTAAAAGATGCAAGGCGAGTCAACAGGTTTTCCTGTTTTCAAGAGCAGCGCGATACTCACACCGAGTGTGATGTCAAACACATTGGAATCGTCTTGACCTTCACGCATTCCTCCCCCTAAATTGAGAAGATATAGTGCATTGAATTCTTCTGCAAGGTGTTTACGCATTCCATCAAATGTTCGTTTACTAATAAAACTGTTGTTTGTTACAAACGCAACGATGCCAGTGTCACCAATTCGTTTTGATGCCCAGAAAAACGCTCTGACATACAGATCATATAGTTTACTATTGAGTGTTGCTTTGGAATCTTTTGAGTATGTATCCTTAATCTGTTTGTCAAGGGGTGGATATTCACGCTTTTTATTGTTTTGGTTTTCATCGTCCTGACCTGCATAATAGGGAGGATTGCCGATAACGACAAACATATCCTTTTCTTTTTGTCTGTCTACCCGTTTTGTGTTTTCCTCAGAAAGGAGTGACATCTGCGCTTGATCAAACAGTTCAAAGGTATCTGCGAATGCTATACCTTCAAAAGGGCGATATTTACCTGTGCTTTTCCAGAACTCTTGCTCAATGTTCAGGTTAGCGATGTAGTAGGGTAATAACTCATTTTCATTGCAATGCAATTCGTTTTGATATTTTTCCTCTAATGATGTTTTTCGGATGTCCTGCATCAGTCGAACGATGAAATTACCCGTACCGACAAATGGATCTATGATATGAACGCCTGTATCCGAAAGCGAACGGTTAAACTCTCTTTGTAGAAGATGCTCAACACTATTTACCATGAAATCTACAATCGGTTGCGGCGTGTAGAAAATACCTTGTGTATCTGCTTTTTCAACGCAGTACTCTTGAAAAAAATTCTCATAGACGGTGTTGAGGAAGTGTTGTTTTTCTGAAAAATCTTTACATTGGGTTGCGGCGTTCTCAATGGCAACGTAGAACGGGTTCAGAGGTTTGAGAAATTCGTCACGACTCAACGAGTGATGCATCAGTACTGCACTGACCTTTTCAATCTCACGAGCAATTATATTTCGGTCTGTAAAATCTGACCTGTTAAAAACTTTGAGAAAAATACGTTCGGTTAGGATGTGCTGAATAAGCATCTCTTCAACGGCAGCTTGTGAAAGATCAGGATTGATTGAAGATTTACAGGTTTGGTAGAATTTGACAAATGCCTCCTTATAGGATGGATTTGTTTCGTACTGCAGCTCAATAAGCTCTTTCAACTTATCTGCAAGTGCCGGAATTCTATCGCTGAATTTATCAACTGCATCATACCAATCGCTAAAAGTAGTGTCGGAATATGAGAAAAGATATTTAAGTGCTTCAACAAGGTTTTTGGAATCAGTGATGTCTGTATTTAGTACTTCCTGTTCATCTTGAAACAAAATGGCGCGCTCGGGGGTCTGAAACAGGATATTGTCAAATGGATAATCCTTGTCACGTTTCTCCTGAATTGCTTTTGAGAGATCGTCATCTATATCCTTCGCCTCCCAGTAGGCTAATGAGCGTCTGTATTCATCAATTATCGCGCCATCAATGACAATACGTTTTCCTTCTTTGGTGCGCATCGGGTATTGCGGTGCAAAGGTGGCTTTCACCTTTTTTGCGCAGACATCAAGTAGGATCGCGAATGGGTTACTCACTGTGCCTTCGTGTGTGAGGTCATGCTGCTCGTATTGTTCCAATGCCTTGTAGTAGTCTTTTATAGGCTTGTGTGTGGGTTTAAGATTTAGTTTTTCCATAAGGTTTCCATTAGTGCTAACTTGTTCCTGATAGATTACAAGAGTCAACGATCCGAAAGAGATGACTGGCGAAGATTATCACTCCACAAGAATGCTCCTTTGTGCTGCTCCCTATCTGCTGCTAAGGATTTGAACTTTGTGAATGCCTCCTGTTCCTCTTTTGCCACGGACGGTGCGCGGTTTTTCTCATGTTCCTTTTGCATGTAACTAATTTTCTGCTATCTGTGTTGATGTGTTTTGTGTTTCTAACACATCGGTGTACGTTTCAAGGTTTAGGTTTTCAGGGTCTATCGGTTGGATCGAAAGTTGATAGCCAAGCACTTTAAGGACAACTGTAAGAACATCAATCAAAGGTGTATTTTCATTAGATAGGACTTTCGAAAGCACTTGTGGGTCCATATCTGTCTGCTTTGCCAGTTCAGAAACACCACCCTGCGCTTCAACAACGGTATGGAGAGATCTTAGAACGACTGTAGAATCCTCAAAAATTTGATAGTCTTCAAGGATAGCTTGGAGATAGTTAATTGCGTTTTCTCTGTCAGCAAGTTTTTCAATAAGGTACTCGCGCCACCTTCCCATTTTTCTCACTGATGTGTCTCCTTATATTCTTGCCAATATATTTTTGCTCGTTCAATATCACGCGTTTGTGATGATTTGTCTCCACCACATAATAAAAGAACGATTGTGTTCCCTACTTGTCCAAAATAGATTCGATAACCTGCTCCAAAATGGATCCGTAACTCAAAAACACCATCACCAACAGATTGACAGTCGCCAAAATTACCATCTTCAAGCCGTTCAAGTCGAGCCTGGATTCGAGCTTGTGTGTTCGTATTTGGAATTGATTCTAACCATTTTATAAAAGGTCTTTGCCCATCTGAAGTTCGGTAATATTGTATCTCTCGTGGTTGTACATCACGCATTGTTGATTAATTCAGTGTGTCTGCTACTTTATAATATGTAATTGCTATTTCCTATCTGCTGCTAACGATTTAAGTTTTGCGAGTGCTTCCTGCTCCTCTTTTGCCACGGACGGTGCGCGGTAAACGGAGAATCCTCAAAACCGTTTTTGAGTACAAGACTAAAATTGTTTTGAACGACTACATTTACTCAGTGTCCTCTGTATCCTCAAGATCAGTTAAGTCTTCAACATCAGCAATATCCGCCAACATTTGAGAATATTTACGTAATTCCTGCTGTAGTGCAGCCAATTCGTCGCGAAAAACGGTGCGTTCTGTTTCGTCCTCAAAGTCTCCTGTGAGACTTTTTCGGTGCCACTTTGCGGTAAAAGGACGAATCACTTGGTTAAGAACAACAATTGCGATTTTTGTAAAGTTAATACACTCCGGTCCATGTTCTCTGATAACTTCTCTTGTAGTTTCGAACAGTGAATACACACTATTCAAAGCTGTTTTTTCATCACCGTGTTCAATGGGCAATGGTTGTGTGGTAATCCGTGTAAGCAATTCAATATAGAGTGCCCAAGCGGCATTTTTATCCGCAGGTTTTGGAGTCCACTCCATTTGCGGAAATGGAGGGGTGATTTTTAAAGATGTCATTCCCCATTTTTCAAGCAAGTTTGAGAAATTCATTCGTACCACCTCTCACCAGCACGATTATTAAAAAATCTATTTCGGTAATTCATCTGATTCTACCCTTACTGTTGTAATTGTGTCAATCACTATCTATTGCTGACAGAAATGGAATAATTTCGCAGGATTTTTACCTAAAAAGTATACCATATGGTATACTTTTTTATACCAAGGTATATTTTTGAATTCGCTATAAACCCAGTCTGTGTATGGGTTTATCGGTGTTTTTTGTAGAATTATTAATTTTAGATTTTTTCATTTTTGGTAACTTTTGATATTCTGTGGGAATTGCTGTTTTTCGCGGCATTTCGGTGATGTTTTCAATAGTCCTCTGAATGTTGGTATTTTGAAATGTTAACATAATTGGGGCATCTTAAGGCTAAAACTATATGTGAAACTAATTATAACATAAGTAAATAATAGGTGTCAAATTAAAATTTGCTATTTGTAAGATTAAGCAGCATTTATGCTGAATTTTAGAATTATTCATAGACCTCACACCAGCGAGGTTAGGAAACCTCGCCTACCGTTTGTGCGTAAGTCGTGTTAATCGGGGTTGAAAGCTCTCCTACAAGAATTCTCGTTTGTGCTATTCCCTATCTGCTGCTAACGATTTGAGTTTTGCGAGTGCCTCCTGTTCTTCTGTTATCCACGGACGGTCTGCAGGTTTATCCAATTTTTGTGGCGGACCACTGAAGACGAGGACATAAGCCCTACGCGCATGCGCCGTGCTGTTCGGCGCAGAATAGTGTAAAGTCCGACAGTGATGGAATGTAGCACCGCCTGCTGGTATCGGACATGCAATCGCTTCCGATGGATCAACATCATCGGTTACTAAGCCATGCACAAGCGGGTCGTCGTTGATATGCCGATGCCAACGCACTCCACCTTTATGAGACTTTGGAATAAATTGCATACACCCGCTCTCAAGCGTTGCTTTGTCAAGCGGAAGCCATACGCTTAAACTGTGCGGTAAGACTTCTGGATTCCAATATGCTTCGTCCTGATGCCAAGGTGTTTCGTTGCCGTAGTGCGCAGGCTTCAAAATCATGTGTCCTCCACCGCCAACCTTTTCCTTTTCAACACTGAGCAATTTCGCAGCGAGTCGTTGTGCGTTTTGGAAATAGACAGATTCGCGTAGTTCAGGGAATTGCGCTTCTGGACCCAATACCTGCGGTAATGTTTCCTGTCCTTTGTGTGCCCGGGGACCAGCCAAATCAAAATAACGTCCCTGTTCCTCGCCTGTGCGTTCAGTGAAGAGTTCATCGTAAATGCCTTTGAGCCATTCAATCTCATCATCTGTTGTGATGCGCGGAATGCTCAGATATCCGTTCTGTTGAAAAAAGGCAACCTGTTCATCAGTCAAATTAACTTGAAAGTTATTGGTTTTCATAAAATCACCGAATTAAAATATCATAAGGTAAGGCAGTGATCACTCGCTCGTTTTCAAATAGGGTTAACCATGTTATTATCCGATGCCATTGTGCGTTTAACTTATGGAGTGCTGGATGCTGCTGTGCTAATTGTAAAGGCAATGGTGCTGAGATTCCCGCCTCCTCTTCAAGCATACTCTCTAAAAATTGTTCAAAAAAAGGTTTCTGTTCTGGCAGCACGATGATGTCAACTTTATCTTCATCAGTCAGTCCCACTTCTTTCTTAGCGATAGAAAGCGCAGTCTCAAGTCCACCGAGTTCATCAACAAGACCGAGTTCCTTTGCCTGTTTACCTGTCCAGACTCTCCCTTGTGCAACCGCATCAATTTCGTCAAAAGTTGCCTTCCTACCAGATGCCGCTTTAGTGACAAAATCTTCATAGATTGTCTTCATCATTTTTTCGACGCGTTCACGTTCTGTCGGCGTAAAACCACCATAATCCGAATAGAGCGTAGCGTTTTGTCCATGCGCGATAATCTCTTTTGTCACACCGACTTTGTTATAGAGTCCTTTTAGATTGAGTTTGCCACCGAAGACCCCGATTGAACCAGTGAGCGTTCCGGGTTGCGCTACGATTGTTCCGGCTGCCATCGCAATATAATAACCGCCAGAGGCAGCATAATTTGCCATAGATACGATAACAGGCTTTTCGCGTTGTGTGAGCATAACCTCTCGCCAAATCAGGTCAGATGCGATTGCAGAACCACCCGGACTGTCCACGCGTAACACGACTGCCTTAATAGCATCGTTTGAACGTGCTTTTTCAAACGCTTTCTTCAACGTTTTTGGTGTAATCATAGACATTATAGGAAAAGGTGAGTCAAAATCGGGTAGAATTGGACCGCTTGCATAAATAAGCGCAAATTGATTGTCTGCTGGACGCGCCTTTGCGCGCTGCGGCGGATTCAACATACTGAACAACTGCATCAACCCCGCAAAACTATTCATATCCGGCACGTTTCGTTTCTTTTTATCATCTTGTTTAGCAACCACTGTGTCTGGTGTCTCATTGATTGCATCTAAAAGTTCATCGTAGTATTGCAGTGCATCAACGAGTTTTACTTCTTGTGCTTCTTTTGCGGTAAAGGGCCCACGGTCTATCAACTCGGATGCAATTTCTGGGGTAATCCCGTCTCTACCATCGGCAATTTTTTCTAACATTTGTGCATACAGATCGTCAAGCAAACCGGTCATAGATTCACGGAAAGCATCGGACATATTATCGCGCGTGTAGGGTTCAATACCAGATTTGAATTGTCCCATTGCGAGCATATCTGCCTCAATGTCCAGTTTTTCCAGAAGCCCTTTATAGAAAAAGATTTCCGAGCGCAAACCGATTAGGTTGAGGCTTCCAGCGGGCATGAGAACGATTCGGTCCATCGCAGTAGCAAGAAGATATTGGGCATTGCCACCGCTTTCAAGATAACCGATCATCTCTTTTTCTGCATCTTGGAATTCGCCTAATTTATTTCGGATTTCCTGAAGGCTTGCCCATCCTACGCCTATATTCCCGATTTTGAAGATTACACCCGATACTTCATCGTCATTTTTGAGCGCGTCAAGTTTCTTGAAAAGCCCGCGCAACGTCTTCGTTGAAGAAGTGCCGAAAAAGCTCATCTCTTTTGTATCGGTGTAGGTGCCGCTTAGTGTGAATTCAACGTATTTTTTAACTGATGGTGCTGTTTCTTCTTCGGATTGCTCCTGAGCGGACAGTGGTAGGACGAAAAGAAGTACCATTAGCAGAAATGTTACTGTCTGCCTAAAGGTTTTTAATTGTTTCATTTTGTCTCCTTATGGACGGGCATGATGGCACCGCCACTACGGTTTTTGTTTTTATTTTACAACATAATGGGGATTGTGTCAATCAAAAAGTGGAAGGATTAGGGTTATTTGGTTTTCTTTTAACTGTGATTATGGCTCAACGAATCTCCTCTATAGGAGTGACCTCCTGGTCGCGACTTTTTCCCGAAGCGACAATTTTATCTCTATCCCATAAGAGGATCGTTCCATCACCACTGCCGCTAACAAGTGTTGATCCATCTGCTGAGAATCTCAGTATATAGATTTCCTTTGAATGCCCTCTCAGAATTGCGATCTCACCCTCAGTTTCTGTGTTCCAGAGATGGATGGTATTATCTCTGCTACCACTGGCAAGGATTTTTCCATCTGGCGAGAATGCAAGTGTCTTCACCGACCATGTATGTCCATTAAGTGATAAATGGTTTGGATTGGCACTAACCTCAGATAACATCACTTGGCCGCTCATCCCGCCGCTGGCAAACATTAGACATTATAACGTTTTAATTGTGAGTTGTTATTGGTCTTAAAATAAAATCTAAAGTTCGTCCGTTGGGGTTCGCTGCCCTCTATCCTTATGTATCAATTTTAGGATTTTCCGAATGTGTGTCCTACACTTAGTCCCGTAGGGACGATATGTTTTCGCAGCGCATTGGCAATTCCTATGTCGTTCCTACGGAACTCAAGAGGTGTTGGTATTTTTTCTATAAACATAGCGTTCCTACGGAACTCAAGAGGTCCGAGACATTCGGTAAACCTTAATTCAAATTAAATCATTATAATGTCTACTGAATTGTCTGAATCTCGGATTATATACAACCATTGGTAGATGCGGTTTCCTAACCGCACCATAAGCGTCAATTTAAGGAAATGCATCTATTTTTGTGTGTGTCCTACACTTAGTCCCGTAGGGACGATATGTTTATAGTAGGACGTGCCATCCCTATACTTAGTCCCGTAGGGACGATATGTTTTCGCAGCGCATTGGCAATTCCTATGTCGTTCCTACGGAACTCAAGAGGTGTTGGTATTTTTTCTATAAACATAGCGTTCCTACGGAACTCAAGAGGTCCGAGACATTCGGTAAACCTTAATTCAAATTAAATCATTATAATGTCTATTGTTCCATCTGGGGAAAAGGCTAAACCTATTTTGGATAAACCGGTTCCTGCTAAAAGCGTGTCAGCCGCTGCTTCATGCATCGTGAGCGTCTTTAGTAAATTCCCTGTGCTTAAATCCCACAACCAGATTATCCCATATTCACTTGAACTGGCAAGCAATTTACTATCCGATGAAAATACCAAGTTATTCACTAATTCAGAACTAAATCTCGTTGGCGCATTAGTAAACACCTGCCTTTTCCCTGAGTTTTTATGTTTCGTGAGAGTTAGGAGTTTTGCTCCAGTACGTGTGTCCCACAACCGTATGCTTTTGTCTTGGCTACTACTGGCAAGAATAGTGTCGTCTGCAGTGAGAGCTAAAGCGGTGATTTGATCTGTATGCCCTTTAAGAGTTAAGAGACGTTCGCCTGCCTGCATGTTCCATAACTCAAGCAAACCATCCTTGCCTCCAATAGCAAAAGTTGTGTTATCCGATAAAACCGCAAACGCATCAACGCTACCAACCTTTTGGAAATGTTTGAAAAGATTTGTCCCAGTCCTTTTCAAGTCTCGCAACATTTTTCCAGTGTTGGTATCCCGTAACTGAAAGTTGTTTCCATTAAGAGAGAAAAAAGTTTTTTCATTTACTGCCAAGGGAAATAGCATCGGATGTTCTGTGAGAGTTGATATGATTTTGTTTGTATTCACGTCCCACAATTGAAGTGAGGAGTTTCCTCCATCCGCTCTTTCATTAGCCGCAACAGCAAGTGACTTTCCTGTTGGGTGAAATGCCAACGCATCTATGCTGCCTTGGCGCCAGGATGATGCGGACTCAGGTGATGGAACCGTGATAGTTGAAATCAAGTTGCCTGTGTTAACATCCCATAGTTGAGCTACTGTGGAACGCCAATTAGCAGTGGCAAACGTTCTACCATCCGAAGAAAACGCAAGGAAAGGCATCTGACGGTGATTTTCTGCTTGCTGTGGTATAATAGTAGAGATTTCACGTCCCGTGCTTACATACCAGAAGCGTATTTTAATATGTTGAGTTCTCTTGCGGTTTTGATTTGATCTTTTTGATATGGTTTCTATACCGGCAAGTGTTGTTCCATCAGGTGAGAATATCAGTTTCCTAATTGTATGTGCCGATTCAGCTGCTTGATTTGCAACTTTTTTAGGCGGATTTAACCGAATTCTTATCAATGGAGGTTCCAGTTCTCCGGTCCGGACATTTCCAAACGCTATCTCGGTTTCAGGAATTCCATCAACAAATGTTATCTTTGACTTTGTAGCAGCGAAAGTTGTTCCATCAGGTGAAAGTGCCAACGCCACAAGAGGATTATCACTTTTACGTTCTACTGGCGACGCTGGTTCATCATCTGCAAGCGGATCACCACTTATACGTCCAGATATATCAGATAGCAGAACACCTGAGTTAACATCCCACACCTTAATCTTATATTTAGGAGTTCTCTCTAAGACCGTAAGGGTTTGCCCATCTGCCGAGAAAGCCAGATTTGTAAATCTTGGACTTCCAACATTGTTTACGATAGCGGCTTCATTCTTGTAGAGGGTGTGGTGTTCGGTGTAAGTAGAGACATCAAATATCCTTATTGTATCATCCATACTCACACTGGCAAGTAGTTTACCATTTGGAGAAAAAACTAACGCGTGTATCATGAAATGGCCGCCGAATGCTGATTGGGCTGACGTAGTAACCCCCCCTCTATACCCTGGAAGGAGCGCAAGTTCTTTACCGGTTTGCACGTCATAAATCCAAATTCCTACAGTACTTGCCACAGCAAGTTGTGAACCGTCTGGAGAGAAGGCAATTGTAGTAATCTGTCCCTTTCCGAGACGAGTTTTAGCACCATTAGGTAATCCCCAAGTAGTATATTCTTGAGTATATCCGGTTGACGAGAACAACATTAAAAATGACAGGAATGTGCAAACTAAGATTTTCATTGTCTGTCTCCTTGTGAGAACAAGCAAAATCACTGTTAAGCTGTCATCTTTCTCAAAATGAGCAAAAACTCTGACTTCATGCCGTCAGGATTTTTATTCTTACGCACACCGAACAGTTGCCGCGTTTTAATCCTATCTTCATAAACTTTCTCAAATAGGTATCCGCGTTTCGCAAAGTATTCTGCCAAGATTCTCCATAGTTCAACCGTTATCCCATCAATACGTGGATTACCGACGAAAATACAGGCGGCAGCGTTCGGTTTCAATCGGTTCATAGAATTTTCAAGCGCATTTATCGTATGGCAAAAATAGGAGTCAAGCCGATTATGTAGGTCTGAACGCGTGAGTTTGTCTCTGACTTTATCCAATGTTTCGGTATGGATAACACGGTCTGCTTTCCGATACGGGATTTCAAGACGTGACAATTCCTTTATTTCCTCATCGGTATGTCCTAACCAAAAGAGGTCCATTTTTGTAGAACGGATATATTCCTGTGCTTGGAGATAGGGAGGTGATGTGATTAATGCGTCACATTCGCGTGGCACATCAATATAGGAGGAATCAACGCCTCCTTGAAACTCAACCTGACTTTGATGATGCTGTGTGTGCATCACGAAGTCGTTGAGATTTTTTAAGGTTTTCAAGGAATGATCATAAACTATCTCTATTAACTGGTCTTTCCAATTTTCGCTGAGCAATTCTTCTATAGCAGCTAATTTACGTTTGGATCTGGCTAATTTTGGTGTTCTATGTTCGGTGTAGGAGAAACGTTTGCTCACTTTTAACAACGCTGTTTTGATAATGGCAGCGTAGACATTATCTTCTATGCTGTAGATATAACCCCAGTGGTGCGATAGCAATTTCAAGATTTCAGGTGCGTACCAGTATTGGACATTAGACCAAGCGGGGATAAAACGGTGCTTTTTATTTTCTTGCATGCTGTCAAGCAATTTACATAAATGCTTTTTATGTAACTGTTCTTTTCCGCGGTAAACCTTCAGCGGCATGATGTGATTCAAAAGTAGGTTGAGATCGAGTAGAACGGCGTTGCGTTTGCACAGATACGCTTCAACGCCTACAGTTCCTGAACCTGCAAACGGGTCAACAATCCAATCATCTTCCTTTGTGTAGGTGTTAATTGCATATCTGACAACTTGCGGAATGAATTTCGCAGGATAGGATACGATAGCGTGAGTCAGGTAGCCGGTATCGGTGATCTCAGGTACTAACTCCCGGAATGAGACTAACGTTATACCTTCAGATGTCGTCCCCTCTTTTGGGACTTCAAACTCAGTATCTATGGGAAAAAGTGTGAATTGTTCTTCCAAATTTCGGTTTTTCATCAGCGATTATGAGTAGTGAAACTAACAACAGTTCTTGTAGGTTGGGTTGAACCGCAGGTGAAACCCAACATTTCGAGTCTGTAAAAGCGTTTCCTGTTGGGTTTCGTGCCTCAACCCAACCTACGAACTCTGTCAAAAAGCTATTCCGATTCTTCTCCCACCCTTTTTGCTCCTTCAATTTCTTCCTCAGTCAATTGGAAGTCAAACACATCTTCCTCTTCTTCTGTTGCTTCCATTTCTGTATCTGATGGGGTAACCTGCTGCACATCATCTGCGGGTTGTGCATCCTCCTGCGTTTCGAGTTTCGGCGCGGTCGCACCGAGGATTGTTAACCCTACAATTGCCACAACACAAACACTTGTGACCGTCAATGCAATTGGCCGTTTCCAGAGAACTTTGCGCTCACTTCTGTCTAAGAAGGGGAGGAATAGCAGTAGCAACATGCCGACTGTCGGGATAACAAACGTCCCAAGAATTTCAAAAGGGCCTTGGAAGTATTTCAGCAGTTGAAACAAGAAAAGGAAATACCATTCGGGGCGCGGATCGTAATCGGCATTCGTCGGGTCTGCCACATCTTCAAGTGGAACGGGTGCAAACAGTGCAGCGCAGGCGAGTATCACAAAGAGAATTAGCATGCCGACAACATCTTCAAATACCTGATCCGGATAGAACGGTTTTCCCGTTTTCATATCTTCTGGTGTGTTCTTCGGTAAACCTGAGGAACCGTAGAATCGGACGAGGAAAAGGTGCACGCCGACCAGACCGAAAGCCAACCACGGCAACCAAATCGTGTGGAGTGCGTAAAACCGAGATAGCGTCACCGCGCCAACCTCAGCGCCGCCACGCATAACCTTTGCGACCACATCGCCTAACACAGGCGCAGTGCTCGCGATTTCAACACCTACAACTGTTGCCCAATACGCTTTTTCGTCCCACGGCAGCAGATAGCCTGTAAATCCGAAACCGAGGGTAACCAATAGCAGCAGAACGCCGACAACCCATGTGAATTCACGCGGTGCTTTGTATGATCCGTAAAGCACAACGCGGAGTATATGCAGAAAGACGATGATGACCATCGCGCTGGCACCCCAATGGTGCAAGCCGCGCACAAAGTTACCGAACGGCACCTCATTGCTAATATAATTGACTGCATTATGGGCGTGGTCTGGTGAAGGAGAATAGGATAACGCTAAAAATGCCCCTGTTGCTGCTTGCAGTAGCAGCAGAAACATCGCCAAACTGCCCAGTGAGAAAAGCAGATTGATGTGTTTCGGCAGCGGTTTGCGCAGATGTGCCATCACCCCATCTAACGGGAGGCGATCGTTGAGAAATTGCTTCATTTACGCCTCCTTCACATATAAAAGGCCGTTTTCTACTTTGACTTCAAGTTTCTGCAACGGTTCCGGTGGTGGACCGGCAACAACAGCTCCGTTCTTATCAAATATAGCACCGTGGCACGGGCAGAGAAATGATTCTTTACTCTCATCCCATCGGACAAGGCAACCGAGATGTGAGCATGTCCGTGAAAAGACGTTCCACTCCCCGTTACCCGTGTCCGTCACGTAAACAGAACGTTTCTTTGTGGCTTTCACCCAACCATCTTTCGCTGTGAATGTATAATTGACTTTCTTAAAGCGACTGTTTTTGAGACGGTCTACCGTGCCTACGTCAACCCATTGCGATTCGCCTTTTTTCCATGCGGGGGAAATCGCAAATCCGATTAACGGGATACCAGCGGCTAAACTCACTAATCCACCAATGCAGGCGGTGGCAATTTGTAAAAAAGAGCGTCTACCCTCTTTCGACATCCTAATTCTCCTTTATAACAAATATGGTGAACTTTGAAATTAAAGAGGCACATTTTCTGTAGGAGCGATCTCCGAATCGCGACGAACCTCACTGATAGTCGGGAATCGGAGTTCCCTCCCGCCAAATGCCATACGCGCATTTGGCGTTGATTCACAACTCAAAATGTCCTGTTAATTCTAAAGTTCACTATAATCCGAATTCTTTCTTGTGGGAGGGAAACCTTGTAATCCCGATGGTAGGTGTGCTTGATAAAGATTAAAAGAAATAATTCGGTAATGTTTTTAATGATGCTCGGAGCGGTTAGGAAACCGCACCTACCGTGTATAGAGAAACTTGAATTACAGATTTAAATATTCAATCTTTATGTAAGCGCGCTGTTCCCTATTAATCCTTAAAATTGCACGGTGAGGTCTCAGTGCCTCACCATGTGATTACAGGCTCCGTAGAGTTATCTTTTCCGAGTTTGCCCTTCAAATGGAGCACGTAGATCGTATTTACCTTCTTCTAAGACAGAAAGCGTGCCGTCATTAACCATCAATTCCAGCGGCAATTCTTTGGTTTCCAGTGGCATGTTGACAACGTTTTTAATACGTAAGGATTCATAGATCGCCATCATGATTTCAATAGTATATCGGGCTTGTTCTCCTCTGCCACGGTGTGTCGGGATTTTGCCTTCTATCCACTCAATTAATTCTTGAAACTGGTTTTTGGGTTCCGGTGCCGGTATAATTGTCTGCCAACCTTTGGCATCTCCATTTTGGAGAAGGACTGTGCCGTTATCACCATTACGAATTTGTCCTTCTGTGCCAGCGATTCTGGGCATGGATACAGCGGGATCGGGCAGATCACCTTCGTAAATTGCTCGCGCGCCGCCTTCAAAGCAAACTAATCCCATACAGAGGTCTTCGCAAATCGTGCGGCGTTCCCATCGATCCGTTGTGCGAGATGTTGTCCCAATAACCCATACCGTTTCTGGATCGGACAATATATAACGCCAACCATCAATCGCGTGTGTGCCTGTATTTAGTAGACCTGCGTGTGCTTTTGCTGTGTGATGAAGTGTTGTTGGAGCTCCGATTGACCCAGCAGCCACAAGTCTGCGAATTTCTGTATTTGCCGGACTATATCTACCTTGATGTCCAATGACAAGTTTGACGTTGTTTTCTTCACAGGCGGCAAGCATATCATCTGCCTGACCCAACGAAGCGGACATGGGTTTTTCACCGATAATCCCTTTCACACCAGCTTTCGCTGCTGCAACTGTGGCTTCAGCACGCGGTCCCTGCCACGTTGTGATGCTGACGATGTCCAAATCCTCTTTTGCTAACATCTCATCAACATCAGTGTAGATAGCTGGGACATCATATTCGTCTGCGACGCGTTTTGCAGATTCTTCGTAGATATCCATTGCTGCCACGACTTCAGCATTCTCTTGTTTCTGCCATGATCTGGAATGGGACCTGCCCATGCCACCACAGCCAATGACTCCGATACGATATGTTTGATCCGTTGCCATAATTTAGTCTCCTTGATTTGGGTTGAGCATTCGGTCATATAAGTTAATGTATCAATTTCTGTCGTTTTCGTCAACAAATTTCATGTTTCACCATTACCATTTATACTTTTATCAAAGCCATTCAATTCTCCAGTAGTTTCTACCTTCTTCAATGGTTCTTCCTGTAGGAGCGACCTCCAGGTCGCGACCCAGTCTTAAATGCTGAAAAACTTGAAAACCGAATGGTTTTGTGAAAAGGTTTGACAAACTTCAGGAAACATGAAAAACTAATATCATCACATAGAAGTGGTATAGTATATGGTAGATTATTGAATTAATTAGACGTATTTATCTGTGAATCAACGCTGAATGCGCGTATGGCATTTGGCCAAATCAACGCTGAATGCGCGTATGGCATTTGGCCAAATCAACGCCAAATGCGCGTATGGCATTTGGCGGGAGGGAACTCCGAATCCCGACTACGAGTGGCATTAGTCGCGATTCGGAGATCGCTCCTACAGGTAAGGTGTATAATAATTTCCATATTTCACCATAAATCAAAACAATATCCTTGGAAAGGATAACGTCCTTATGCCAAAAACACTGCTATTAATTTTAGTGATGTGTGTTATTTCACAAAACACTACCGCACAAGACTGGCACAAACAACACCTACCCGAAGGCACAAAAGCGCGGCTCGGTAAAGGCGGGATAACAGGAAATATCACCTTTTCCCCTGACGGAGAATACTTGGCGGTGGCGTGTAGCACCGGCATTTGGCTCTACGACGCACATACAGACGCACCTCTCCAATTGCTCACTGGGCATACAGATATAGTCTTGAGGGTAGCGTTCAGTCCAGATAGCATACTCTTGGCGAGTGGGAGTTATGATAAAACCGTGCGGCTGTGGGATGTCCGCACTGGCGTGCTTATTATTGAGTTGAAAGGGCATACGAATCATGTGAACAGCATCGCGTTCAGTCCCGATGGCAAGACGATTGCGAGTGGTAGCGGCGACGGCACCGTGTTGTTGTGGAATCTTGCTTCTGATGATGTGGATTAGGCTGTGCGTCTCTTACATTCTATAGGTTGGGTAGCGAAGCAACACCCATAAATCAACGCTATGAATGCCTTTTGGCATTCAGCGGGTGTCAACTTAAGAAAATTTCTATATTTTTAGATCACGGCTCAGCACTCACTATGATTGAGACTGTCCCATATTTAGTCCCGTGAATCAACGCCGAATACGCTTTTGGTATTCGGCGGGGACGATATGTTTATAGAAATCCGTATTGACACATTTGTTGAGCTCCGTAGGAGCGACATATAAGTTATACACATACCGCCTCTACGAGGCTCAAGGAATTGCATTGCATCATTTTCTATAAACATACCGCCCCTACGGGGCTGAAGACGACATTTCATTATCACAAAAATCCTTAAGTTGACACTTATAGGTAGAGCGAAGCAACACCCATAGGTGTCAACTTAAGAACGAAATTGCTGAATATTTTCTGTGGGAGGGAAACCTTGTAAACCCGATTTTGTAAGCCTCAAACTGTTAAATCCAAATCAACGATGAATGCGCATATAGCATTCATCGGGGTTGAAAACCCCTCCCACAAGAGCATTTTGCATAATATGGAGCGGTTAGGAAACCGCTCCTACCGGTCCTGGGAACCCTTAAATTGACAGTTATGGGTAGAGCGAAGCAACACCCATAGGTGTCACTTCGCTCTACCCAACCTACAAAGAAATAAATTATCCGAAAAGGTTCAAACTGGAGATCGCTCCTACAAGAAGAAAATCGGGCTTACAAAGCCCTCCAACAATGTCCGAGGCGCAATGAATTGCGCGACTACAAACGCGTTTTCCTTAAATTGACACCTATGGGTAGAAAACCGTTATGATATTTTGTCAATTAGATATGGCATAAAATAAAAAAGAAAGGAACTATGATAATGGCAGACTATGAAGATAAAGGATCGCAAATTCGAGTGACAAACCTTGAGGCTTACCCGATGGGTGAGAAAGCTTATGTCAAGATTGAAACTAACATGGACGTTACAGGGTGGGGAGAGATCAACAATATGGAGACAACCGTCACCTGTGAATTGGCACGTTCCCTGTCCACTATGATTATTGGGGAAAACCCGACACGTATTGAACATCACTGGCAACGTTTATTTCGCGCACATCGCAATATCCGTGGTGGTGGATTGATGGTGCATACTATCTCCGCTATTGATATGGCGTTGTGGGATATTGCGGGAAAATTGTGGGGTGTGCCCGTTTATCGCTTACTTGGCGGTCCCTGTCGTGATAAAATTTGGAAGTATCCAAGTCCAAAAGCAATAAAAACGGGTCCGGGTGGTTCTAAAACTTTCGCTGGCACGCCTGATGAAATTGCGAATATGGTGCAAAGGGTTCACGACACACGAGAGAAAGTCGGCACTGATGGTGCAGTCATGTTTGATGCACATAGCTGCATGCCGCCACCTGTCGTTAAACAATTTGTCGGACACCTCAAATCCGACGATCTGCTCTTTCTTGAGGAAGCATGGGTGCCGGGCAACATTGAAGTGATGCGCAAGATCCGAGAATTTGTGCCTGTACCGTTAGCAACTGGTGAACGCGACCGTACAATATGGGAGGTACGCGAAATCCTTGAAGCGCAAGTGATTGACATCCTTCAACCCGATGTTGGACATGGCGGCGGCATCACGCAAGTCAAGAAGGTTGCTACACTTGCAGAAGCACATCACGTGCCAATAGCACCCCATTGCACTATGTCCTATCTCGGTCTTACAGCAAGTTTTCATTTATCTGCCTCTGTGCCGTTTTTCCTTATCCACGAAGGCTATGAGAATGTTCTCCCTGCTGGTGTTGCACATAAAACGTGGGAGATGGACGATGAAGGATACGTTTCACTACCTGAAGGTCCAGGTTTAGGTGTTGAAGTGGATGAGGCGAAAGTGATTGAAGTCAGTAATTCGGGAAGAAGGTTTAATTGGCCTAACGCTCGTTTAGCAGATGGTTCGGTCGCGGATTATTAACCGTCTCACTTTCCACCTCTTTCGGTTCAGTATTAAAGAGACCACATGGAATCCGATCCAGGACGGCATCTCTAAACAACGTTCTATTCAGTTCTATTCCGATGCTATTTCGTCCTAACCTTAATGATTCTATTGTGGTAGTGAATGAACCGGCAAAAGGATCAAGGACAGATTCATCTATACCACTGAACACCCGAACTGCGTATTCGGGAATTTCGCGTGGGAAGGGAGCTGTATGTCCAAGCGTGTTATGTCCCTTACTGTTTATCTTGATTACTGGTGCGAATTTGACGACATCGCGACGCCATTGCCGCAGCAAATCTTCATTAACGAGATTATGGGTTCTTTGCAACCCTGTCATCAACTGCGTACGGGCAGAAAAACGTTTGCCGCGATTGGCAGCCGATCGCTTGAAACAATCTAAATTCTTGCATTCCCAAGATTTGATACCCACTCCAGAGTATGCATTCCCATTGATTTTCAGACATCCACATACTGGGCAGGGATAAAGTGTTTCATCCAACCGATGTTTATAGAAAATAAAAATGTGCTCATAACAGTTGACTGGATATTGATATAACGGGTAAGGTCTGTTTCCGTTCTTATGCCGTTGAGTCTGAACTTCCCCCTTGTCCCAGATGAAGTCGTCCACAAATTGAAAGCCGTGTTCTTCAAATATCATAGTGAAATATGCACCTAAAGGTATACGACGTTTTCCCCAAGTTGATTTAGTATGTCTGTTGTCGTTGTCAAATATATCTCCGACATTGAAAACGAAAGGGCGATGATTGTCCAGCACCCGATAGCATTCCTTGATAATACGGGACATATCATCTAAATAGGCATCCAGAGTATCCCACTGGGAGTAATCTCTTGCGTTGTAATATGGTGGCGAAGTGATCATCAACTGAACGCTTTCGCTATCCATACGCCGCAAAAAGTCCAGACAGTTACCCCACAACATTTTCGGTCTGTGAGGTTCAGAAAAAATGTCTTGATTCAGAGATGGCTCGGCATTAGCATATTGTTTTTGATATTCTTTCTTCACTAAATCGTAGTATGCTTTGATAAACTGTTCTATGGTCGAATCTCTGTCTCCTCGAATGTTATGGAGGCAATCAGTTTTAAAATCGTTCAACTGTCGTTCATTGAAGACACGCCTTAGATATTTACCACTCACTTCAAATATCGTATGTAGATAAGGATGTGGAACATCGGTCGCGCGCAATGCGGCATGCCCAGTTTCTATTTCAGCCAATCCCATAATTGCACCTCCTTCTCAATCAAGAAATCAAATCGTTATATCTAACGTATTGTACCAGATATAACGATATTTTGTCCACATTTATTACTAAAATATTTCAGAATTGCTTGGTTTCACTGATAGATTTTGAGAATGCATCCATATAGCAATAGTTGTATTTATGGTGAAATATGAAAATAATTGGACACCTCACCTGTAGGAGCGATCTCCGAATCGCGACTAATACCACTCTTAGTCGGGAATCGGAGTTCCCTCCTACAGATAAATATGTCTAATTAAATCAATAATCTACCATATAATTTATAACAGGTTTCTGCAATATAAAACAGTGTGTATCCAGTTTGAGTAAATTTTGACCTTTTTACAAAATATTTTGCCTTATGGTAGGCTTTAGAATTAATCGGACACTCTGCACCAGCGAGGTTAGGAAACCTCGTCTACCGTGGAAGGAAAGTGTCTATTTATTTTATTATTCACCAACAATGCATTTCATGCAACCATTCCTCCCTTAAAACACGACTATAGACTATAAGGCATTTTATTTTGGAGGATTGGCATGAAAAATGACGACGTTGATCTGATTCAGCGCATCTTATCAGGAGATGAGTACGCTTTCACTGCACTTGTGCAAAAGCATCAAAAGTGGGTTCACTCCCTTGCATGGCAAGAAATCGGCGACTTCCATGCAGCGCAAGAAATTACGCAGGACACCTTTGTCCATGCTTTTAACTCTTTGCCAACGTTACGAGACCCCAAACGTTTTTTAGGGTGGCTGCGCGTAATAGCAAAACGCCGGTGCGTAGAGTGGATACGAAAAAAGCCACTTGTTATGCAGTCTATAGATGCGATGCCGAAATCAGAATTGGAGCGTCTGTTTTATGTCCGCTATCTTGAAGAAGAGCAGACACAAGCATCAACAGACAGATTGCGCGAAGTCGTGGAAGACCTCCTCCAAAAACTTCCAACGTCTGAACGTTCTGTAATGGTCCTACACTATTTCAAAGGTTTGACGTGTGAAGAGGTGAGCGCGCGTTTGGACATATCGCTAAACACCGTAAAAAGTCGGCTATATCGTGCGCGTAAGAGGCTGGAGAAGGATGAGTCAATTATTCGCGAAAATTTGAGTCCGAATTTATTGAGAGGCGAACCACGATATATTAGCATTCAAGCGACTGCGGTAACGGAAAGCGGCGAGCATTTAGCAGAAGGCGGTTTCCGTCTAAACCGAACCGATAAGGTTTTCACATCTTCCGGTATTGGCACAAGAGGTCATGATGGTGGCGACCCATCGCCCATGTATATGTTGTTACATTATGTCAACCACGGTAAGATTAACCTTATTAACGTGAGTTTGATAAATCAGATTTTTGGACTCGGTGCGGTTAGGAAACCGCACCTACCGGGCTTATGAGAATAAGATTTTATGCAAAATGAAGTTCATATATCTATTATCAAACTCACGTTTTTTAGGTTTCCTGTGGCTATCGGAAAAAGTTGGGAACAAGCAGGTGCTTGGAAATCAAAAGCGAGTACGACCTTAGAAGGTTATGAAAGGGTTAAAGTGTCGGCAGGAATTTTCAATAGATGTCTAAAACATAAAACCGTTTTCACAAATGCTAATGTAGAAGGCACCAATGCTGAACTGCGAAACGCACTTGTTAACGGTACCCGATATTTATGGTTCGCTAAGGGTGTTGGACTCGTGAAAATGCGATATGAACATGCCAACGGTGTCGTAACTGAAGCCGAATTGTTTAAATACGAAGTTCCGCTTGAAGGTGCAGAATATCTCCCTGCACAAGTAGGGACGCAATGGACATACAGATGGCAAAATAGCTATCGTGAGGAAGCGGTTTTTGAGGAGTGGCACGTCATTAGGAATTTCAATAAACCCGTGAATCTTGAAAATCAGTTGGAACTTGCATCGGCAAGATATGAAGTCACAATAGATGCTGATGAGCCACGCGTCGCAGAAGTCGAATGTATCCTAACACCGAAAATTGGCAGTGATGCTAAAAGCGGCAAAAAACATTTGATGTTATCCATGAGTCGCTTTGATACTGAATGGTTGTATGATGGGTATGCTCGTTATCTTCGCGACTTAACAGTTACTGATATAAACGGAGAATCGTTGCCAGTAGAAGAAATTGACAAAACACAATGGATTGTTGAAACGCAAGGTAACTCGCCTTTGACGTTGCGCTATAAAGCGTTGTTGAACCATGATAAACGGGATTGGCCTACGGGTAGGGATGAAGTGCCATACACTCAAGAAGATTGCATCTTCTGGACCGGATATGCGCTGTTTGTCGTGGGTAAGGTGAAAGATATTGAATTACAAATTAATGTCCCTGATAATTGGTATGTCTCAACGGCTTGGGAGCGGATTGAACGTGGAAAACATCGTTTCGTTTGCAAAGATCAGGATGACTTGATGTATGCGTATCTCGTGCTTGGTGAACACTGTGAACGTATAGCAAAATCTGGAGATGCGGAGATTGTGCTTGCTATTGGCGGACGTTTTAAAACGTCTATGGACAAGATTCAGCGTGCTATTGAGGCAATTCTGCGCGCTTATACAAATGTATTTGGTGGTGCTCCGAAAGGCAGGATGCTGTTTGTTGCTAATCCTTATGGCGCGGAAGGATTTCGTAGTGGAGGTGCATCAGGACGGAGCATTACCGTCCTGATGGGAGGCGAATTAGACGAAACCAATAGAAGTTTTTGGGCAACTTTGGTGGCAGGCGTGGTTTGCTATATGTGGAATGGAAAAGCCATTTATTTTGCCAAGCAGGAAATTGGTTCACTGAGGCTGGTAAACAGGAATATTGGTTCACCGAAGGGTTCACTACGTATTATTCAAATGTTGTTTGTACTCGCCTTGGGCTTATTTCTGAAAACGATTTTCTTATAAATCTTAAACGTTCATGGAAATCGTATCTATCTGAACAGGGGAAACTTTCTATCCGAGCGGCAGGCAAAAACAAATTTGCAAACCGAGAATTCGTTTATGACGGTGGAAGTCTCATAGCAACGGCTTTAGACTTACAGATCCGCACGTTAACGCAAAATCGGAGCAGCTTAGACGATGTGATGAGGCAGATGTATCAAGAGTTTGGGCTTACCGAAAATGTCTTCACGATAAACGATGTCATCAGGATTGTCAGCCAAATTGCAGGTGAAGATTTTGGGCCATTCTTCAATAAATATGTGACAGGCACAGAGCGATTACCTTTAGAAGAATACCTTAAAAACGCAGGTATAGATGCTAAAATAGAATTTGGTGAAAAACTACCGAACCTCAGATATATCCTCAATGAGATGCTGTCCATTCGTTTACTCAGGAATATAAAGGCTGGAAACCTGATAATTTTCCGATCGCCCAAGTATCAAGATGGTGACAAACTGATTGCGATCAACGGCACATCAATGACGACGTTTGACGATGTCAGAAGGGTGGCAAAAGATTGGAAATGCGGCGATGTTGTAGCGTTAACCCTTGAGCGAAAAGATGAAGAGATTACCCTACCAACTACATTAGGTGGCATGCCCGGAAAACCGCCCCATGAGGCAGCGAGTATTAATATTGCCATCACCCAAAAACCAGACAGCACGGAAGCGCAACGTGCCATCTGGGCAGGAATATTAGGAAACAACCGATAATTCGTCACCTTAACTGCCGAGCATAAAATTTTCCCAGAAATTCATTTTATGCAACCTTTCTCTCCTAAAACGCGACTTAACGTCATAAGGCAAATTGTCTTTAGATTAATGACCCTTTTCATAAAAATTATCAAATTGTACGACTTGTGCCAGTTAACTAATCGTTTTTGTTATTTTCACAGATATTAGGTATTGTCATATAAACATATCGTCCCTACGGGACTAAAGAGGGCGTTATTGCCGTACTTCTATAAACATATCGTCCCTACGGGACTGAAGAGCATATCAACCAGTAGGAAACACGGACAAAACGTTCTGCTTATGTGAAATAATAGTTTACAAAAAGTTATTTAGCACAACTCGTAAATTGTAGATATTTGTATCAATGAATTAGAAAAATATGTTGACTTTTCTTCTGTAGGAGCGATCTCCGAATCGCGACTAAACGCTTTGATAGTCGGGAATCGGAGTTCCCTCCTACAACTCAAAATGTCAAGTTAATTGTAAAATCCACTAATAGCCTCAGGAAAACTGCGTTTTTCACTTATGCACGTTTCAACACCGAGATTGCGTCTTTAATTAATAGGAAATAATGTCCACACTTTGGCTGATTATCCAACGAGAATTCGTCTCAAATGTGCTAACTTCTCGATTCATGATGGGCACATTGATCAGCAGTTTAGACAGGTCCAGCTTGCTCGCGACCTTACTCAAATCTCTCCGATAGCGACTTTCCAATATGCGATGGAAGGGCTTGCGAATACAGGTATCATCGGTTATATGAATTTTGTTAAACAAGCGCGCCGTTATCGGCAGACGTTTGTTGACTTCGTTAAAGCAGAGGATCAGAGCGATCTGGAAAGCCTACATATCTATCCTGTAAAAGAAGGGCTATCTCAGAAAACGGTAAATCCAGACGCGGTTCCAGTCTTTGAGGAGCACATCTCTTACCGTAGTGTGTTATCTCAAGTCGGTTTGCTCGTACTGTTTAATCTGCTATTTCTAATTATGGCGCAGGTTTCATTTCTCAAAAGTGATATAAAATAGAAACGAGATATTCACAATTCATCCTCTTTTACAAACGGAACATACGTATAGGCACAGATACCTTACAATGATTATCTTATTGAAAAATGCATCCAGAAATGTGTATAAGCGATAAAACTACAGAACCATTCAGTTATCGTTTTATGTGTGTTTTAGTTGTAAAGTCGCGACCGGGAGGTCGCTCCTACAGAGGAGGTGTCTTGAGCAGAAGGTAGCATTATTGGAGAATTGAATAGATCTCAGAGTAACTGAAAGAAACATTGATACAGCAAGGCGCAAAATAGCCGTCATTTCAAAGGTGAAAAGTGTATTTAAAATTTGAAATAGAATTAAAGTTTAGAGATAAAATATATGGTGGTCTTCCAAAAGATAAAGATGTTTTAAAAAATTACGTCAAGACTAAATTTAGCAGTGAGGACATTTCACCTGCTGCCGATGATCTTGACCTTACCGAGGAGATTGAAAAACGTACCGTCGGTTTCAAACGCGACGATTACGGAATTTACATCGGAAGTTATCAAATTAAGGCGATGCTTGCACAAGCAGCATCGTTATTAGAACTCACAATTACAAAACGTGGCAGTAAACAGACAATGCGTGAGGGGCTTATAATCAAAGGACAGGATGAAGATAACACCTTTACTGGCGAAAAGATTTATCTGCTTCCACGCATAATGAAACCTACAGGTGTGGAGTCACACGCCGGCAACGTCTCTACACCACAAGGCAACAGATCAATTCTAAAAACCCTTGAATATGTATTAGAACCCATGGTAAAATTTCAATTGTGGGTTCTCAAAAACCGGATTGGCGAAGACAACCGCAGCAAAAAACTTCTGATAAAGGATCTAAAAAAATGTTTTCTGTATGGTATGGAACTTGGTCTCGGTTCGCACAGAAAATATGAGGCGGGAAAGTTCGACGTTATTCGGTTTGAAGAATTGCCTTACGAAGAATCTGAAGAGATCAATTTTGATATTCCATTGCAGAAAACCGAATAGTTTGCAAGTCGCACACACGCCAGGCCAAGCATATTCTTTCCATGGCGACAATCCATAACGGATCGGTTCTAACCCAAATCAAGATGACATATCAAGTCTAAAAATATTTTCCTCGGTGATACTCTCGCCGAGGAAAATATTTTATAAAAGCCTATAATTACCTTACACTTTGAATCAACGCGAAATGCTCTTATGGCATTCGTCCAAATCAACGCTGAATACACTTATGGTATTCAGCGGGTGCGGTTTCTTAACCGCACTATAAGCGTCAATTTAGTGATGATTTCTTGTTGTAGTTCCTTGTAAGCCCGATTATATATCAATGCATCGGCGTTGAAAACGCCTCCAACAATGTCCGAGGTGCGGTTAGGAAACCGCATCTACCAGTGATGTGCACATATTTTTAGATTTTACTATGATAACGGATTTACAAAGTGTGCTGACAAGAAGATCTGGCTTACAAAGCCCTCCTACAAGAGGGAATCACTTTAAAAACTTTACCGAAAAAGTAGATTTGAGTTACCCGTAAAGAGCATGATATACTATATGTTCGGTAGTCTATTATTCATGTAGAGATGTGAAAATGCTTAAAACACTTATCCGTAGAGAACTCCTTGACAATTTGATGACGTTCCGCTTCGCGGCAGCAGTCTTCATTATGCTGTTACTTGTTGTAGCGAACACCGCTGTGCTTATAAAGGATTATGAGCGACGGTTGGAATCTTACAACACAGCACTCAAAAATTATCATGAGGAAACACAGGACAGAAAAACGCATACGGCAATGCGATTGAACGTTGCCCGTCCTCCAAATCCGTTGAGTATCTTCAATGTGGGTTTAGATAAACGTCTGGGGAACGAAATTTGGATATATCACGGGTTCGTGCCGACGCTGTGGGATGCTCGGATGCATGGCATAACGAGTCCGCTTCTCAAACTTTTCACTTCTATTGATATTGTGTTTATCTTTGAAGTCGTGCTGAGTCTCATGGCATTAATTTTCGCCTACGATGCGCTTGCGGGTGAACGCGAGCGCGGCACTTTGCGCCTGGTGCTAACGCATCCAGTCAGTCGGGGTCAAATCCTGCTGGCGAAATACATCAGTGCGATGACATGCCTGCTGGTGCCACTGCTGATGAGCCTAATCCTCGCTGTGATTTTGCTAACAACATCTACCAGTATATCGCTGAGCGTAGGCGATTTTCTCCATATCGGAGGCATTATTTTCAGTTCAGTTGCGTATCTGTCGGTATTTTACCTCATCGGCATGCTGGTTTCAGCGGCAACCCGCAGAACCGGCACCGCGCTGATGCTTGCGATGTTTGTCTGGGGATTTTGGGTGTTGGTCTATCCGAATGTGATCCTTGCTACGATTGCATCCCCTGATACCTCTCAGGCGAGTGCAGAATCCGCTAAAAACCAGATTCAACAGATATGGGAAGAATTAGACAGAGAACGAAAACAGTTCCTTGCGAATGACGCTGTTCCAGGGGAAAACCCACATTTCGGCATTCGCATAGAATCCGGTTACAACTATTATGAATACCCTATCATAGATTCCTCAGTCCTCCAACATACCCTCGTCTCTGGAGCCAACATTCTGAAACTACATGCGGAATCTGAACCGATGGTGTCGCATGCGCAGAACTATTATCGCTACCTCGGGCCACAGATTATTAATGCTGCAGAACGCACGTGGCTTATCCGAAAACCTGCACTTGAAACCATCTTTGTTCAGCCTGCAATAAGGGATCGCATTCTATTGCGGTTCTCGCCTGTCGGCATATACGACGCTGCAACGCAAGCGTGGGCAGGCACAGACCTGTCTGGACTCAAATATTTTTTTGCGACGGCACGAAAACATCGACGGGTTATGATTGATTTTTATTATGATAAAAAAGTGTTCGGTTCTCGTCAATGGTTTGCTGCGGATAGAGGCGCGGTGGAGTGGGAGAGTTTGCCTCAGTTTTCTTTTCAGAGAAGCGGTGTCCAAACAAATGCTGCGCGAGCACTACCAGATTTACTCCTGCTGCTAATGATGAACATTCTTCTCTTTCTGTTCATATTTCTGGTTTTCATCAGGAGCGAAGTGTAGTCTCCTCTTCTGGAGGATGAGGTACAGAGATCTAGTGTTCTGTCTACACTAAAATTGCGATTCGTGTCAGTAGTCGGGAATCGGAGTTCCCTCCCGCCAAATGCCATACGCGCATTTGGCGTTGATTCACAAAGAGGGGTGTTCTGTAGGCGCGATCTCCGAATCGTGACCTTTACCCGCAAAATTTCGGTAGACACTCCACTAGTCCTATTATGGCACTACGTGGTGGATTTCGTGTCGGAAATTTCTGGACTGGAACACCCGAAGAGATTTGGAATATGGTAGAAGATATCGCACAGGTTAAGAAAAGGGATTTTGATACTTATTTTAAAGGACAAACTGTTGCTTATGCCTTTGAAATTACAGAAGTATGGGAATCTCAAAAACTTGTACCTCTAAGTGACTTGAGAGAACAGTTCCCAAACTTTGTTGTTCCACAATCTTGGCGGTATGTTAGAAAAGGTGAGCTCCAATTTTTCAGGCAAATTAGAAAACAAGCAAAGGAAAGCCCTGAACATTCTATAAAGAAAACTCAATCGAAACACAATCAATACGTTTCTGTTAGTCGTTGATTTTCACACAATCAAATTCAATATAAGTTATCTGAATCGCAGGTTACACGGATTTTTAGTTTTCTGTCTGATGGTGTTTTATTGTCTGTGGTCAAACCGATTTGATAAACGAGGGTTAAAATCCGTGTTAATCTGTGTAATCCGCAATTCAGAAAATTGGAAGATTTCATACACAAAGAAGTTGCCATTATGGAGGTGAGCGAAAATGTCAAATCAATCCAGCACATCAAATGATAAACCACGGACAATTCAGGACATTATCCACGAGATAGAACAAAAATCGAAAGAGGGTGGTTATATCTATCGGGGTGAACGAAAATGTAATCTAAAAGTTTCCTCAAAACTTTATCGTGATTTTGAGATTGAGGACGAGCACTTTGATATAGAACGTGTCCAAGAAGAGATGCTGTCTGCTGTCAAAAGACACACAGGGGCCCTCCCCCAAGACTTTCGTCTGGATGTCACTGCATTGCTGAACGTGCTAGGGGCATTGAGAGAAACAGAGAGTGATTTTGAAATTCTCACCGAAATTCAGCACTACGGAGGCAAAACGAATCTCATTGACTTCACAACAGATTACTTCATTGCCCTTTTCTTCGCGTGTGATGGTCGTTATGACGAAGACGGTCGGGTTATCCTTCAAAAAACAGATGAGATAAGAAGCATGATCGCGCATCCACGGAATCCACGGCACCGTGTCATTGTCCAAAAAAGTGTATTCATAAGACCTCCACGGGGCTTTATTGAACCGCACGAGAACGATATAGTCACTATTCCAGCAAATCTCAAACAACAAATCCTTGAACACCTGCGGAATTATCACGGTGTATCTACAGAAGTTATCTACAACGACCTCCATGGGTTTATTAAAAACCAAAATATTCATGGAGATGCATATACGCATTTTCATAGAGGTTTTGCCTACGAAAATAGAACAGATAAAGCATCAAATCTTGAAGAAAAACAGCGGCAATATGAAGAAGCTATTAAACATTATAGCAAGGCAATAAAATTGAAACCCGATCTTGACGAGGCCTATAACAATCGTGGAAATGTTTACTACAAAAAAGGCAAGTTTGAAAAAGCTATCAGAGACTATAACACTGCAATAAAACTCAACCCAGATGATGCCAGTGCCTATAACAATCGAGGCATTACTTACGATGAGATAGGTGAGTTGGATAACGCAATCAAAGATTATACAGAGGCAATAAAACGCAATCCTGATTATGCCGAGGCATATAACAATCGGGGCATTACTTATGATGGGAAAGGCGAGATTGATAACGCCATGAAAGATTACACAGAAGCAATAAAACGTAAGCCTGATTATGCCGAACCATATTACAATCGAGGCAATGCTTACTACGAAAAAGGCGAGTTGGATAACGCAATCAAAGATTATACAGAGGCAATAAAACGCAATCCTGATTATGCCGAGGCATATCATAATCGAGGCATTATTTACAATGGGAAAGGCGAGTTGGATAACGCAATCAGAGATTATACAGAAGCCATAAAACGCAAACTTGATCTTGCCGAAACCTATTACAACCGTGGTAATGCTTACCTCAGCAAGGGGAAATTTGATAACGCTATTAGAGACTATAACACTGCAATAAAACGCAATCCTGATTATACCAATGCCTATATCAATCGGGGCAATGCTTACCTCAGCAAAGACGAGGTTGATAGTGCCATCAACGACTATAACACCGCTATAATACTAAAACCAGATTATGTTGAGGCCTATAACAATCGTGGATATGCTTACTACAAAAAAGGCGATTTTGATAATGCTATCGGAGACTATAACACTGCAATAAAACGCAAACCCTATTTGACCGAGACATATTTCAATCGTGGTGTGGCATTTTTACACCTACAAAAGTGGGAAAAAGCCAAAGCGGACCTAAAGACTGCCTTGGAACGGCAGGAAAATATTATAATTGAAAACTTTGGTAAAGACTACAACAGTGTGGAAGACTTTGAGCAGGAAACCGGCATTCAATTGCCAGAAGACATCGCCGCACTGCTAACGGCTCCACAGCCATAGCAGCAAAACAGAAAATGCTCGCCTTAGCGGATTACCTGATGTTAAAGATTATCAATCCGCGTAATCCGTGTCCTCCGCGATTCTGAAAATAGCCATCTGAAACGCGAAGGACGCAGGGACACATTGGCGTCCTTCACAAAAAACGCATTTTTTCTTGACACCCGCAAATTACTATGTTATAATTAATATTACTAAATATAAGGAGAATAAATACCAAACATGTCCGCTAATCTGTCCAATAAAATTCATAAGCACATTACTGCTAAAAAACGGCAAAATACAAAACATTACACCTTACGCAAAAAAACAAAAAAGCACCTCAGCAAAAAATCGTCTATAAACACTGACAAATACTGGGTTTATAGACGATTTATAAATGTTGCCTTGGTATAAAAAAGTATACCATATGGTATACTTTAAAGAAGGAATATCCATTGAAATTACAAGAAATGGACAAATAATTTGCTGTCATAAATTTCGCACATGCTGCCACGCGCATTCGGCACTAATTTGAACATACAAAACGCTTTGTCCAAAAACTTTACACACCCTTTATTGCAGCATCTTTATTGACAAATAATTAGCGTTCTGATATATTACGAAGTGCGGTAAGTTGTTGCGACCATACTCAAATAGTACTTCTTCCTACGGATATTCCTAATCGGAAACAAGAGGATTTCTGCGTGCAAACGAAATTTCTACAACTTCTTTTCAGTGTTACCCTCACATTCCTCATCTCTATAACACATGGAACAGCACAAGAACCTTCTGACACCGATTACTTTGACCACATCACCCTTTTCTCTGATGGCAGAATCACCCGCTTCACACAGATGCCGATCCAGGTGTATATTTCACCAGTCATAAAAGAGAGTCCATACTTACCAGAACTGCAATACGCAATGCGCGAATGGGAAACTACCACTGAAGGGTTGATCCGCTTTCAAGAAATAGATACATCCCAAGACGCAGATATACGGGTTAGTTGGGGATTTAGTAGCCTTATGGATATTCATGACACGCGGCTCGGCAGCGCGCAGTTAAGGCGTTTACAAGACACAGTGAAAACTTTTTCTCATGCTGCCGGCTACACCAGCACAGACAAACAAACACAGCAAAACCCAACTAATAACGTTAAGACAACAGATCACGCAAACAAAAATAATTTCAGAGTAGAAATTATACTTATGCTGGAAGGTGATAAGACGATTACAGAACTGTCCCAAAAAGAGATGCGAACAGTGTGCCTGCACGAGTTTGGACACGCGCTTGGGTTGTGGGGGCACAGTCCACACCCTGGCGATATATGTTATCCCACGGCGACAGCACAGCATCCGACACAACGCGATATAAATACACTACGGAAGCTCTATAACACACCAATTGATACACCACAGCACGACATTGCCATTAACGCTTTGAAAACCGAAATTGCGCTGGCACCGCGGCAGCACTATCCTCGCTATCTACTTGGTGCTGTTTATTTTGACAAAGGTGATATGGAATCCGCAATTGATAGTTTTAAGGATTGCCTTAAACGCAATGAAAACTTCCAACCCGCTATTGAGAAACTTCTGCAGGCTTATCAAGCAACAGGTCAATTGGGGACAGCAATTAATCTGCTTGAACAGAGGGTTAAAGAAAAACCGGGTGCTGCAGACTATAACACACTTGGAATTCACTACTATCATCAAGGTGAAGTTAATAGAGCAATAAGTGCTTTTGAAAGAGCCGTTAAGCTTGAACCTTACCATAAAGCCTCCAAAAATAACCTACACCAACTTTACAGAGAGAAAGCATTCTATGCCTTGAATGCCAAGGACTTCACATCGGCGATGGCTATTTTTGAAAGGATAATTCTGCTTAATCCGTTGGATTCAACGACATATATGTTGATGGGGGATGGGTATGCACAAGCTGAACGCTACCCAGCTGCCATTCAGCACTATCAAAAAGCACTTGAATTGAACCCTGTCAGTAGGTTAGCGAAACGAGGACTTGCGCGATATTATAATAATCATGGGGTCACTCTTAGGAATAGCAAAAAATGGGATGACGCCATTGCTGCCTATCGTGAAGCATTGAAATTGCAGCCGAAATTTCATATCGCACGTACCAACTTAAGTGATGCGTTTTGGCAAAAAGCAAACAACTACCGCAAATCGGAACAAGTGGATGAGGCTATTAGCACCTATCTTGAATTGCAAAAACTTCACCCGAATGATACACGTATCTCCAGTCTGCTCGGTGAATTATACCTTAAAAAACATAGCTTCTCGGATGCTGTGTCTGCGTTTCAAAAGGTTTATATGGCAGAACCCGATGCGCCACAAGCTCAACATAACCTGGTCGCAGCGTATCATCAATCTGCCCAAGACCTCATAAATAGAAAAAATTACCGCGCCGCAATTGAACTACTTCAGAAAGCCGTGGACCTCCTTCCAACAGCATCTAACCTGCGTATCAGTTTAGCACGTGCATATCAAAACGTAGGGGATTATCAGCGCGCGGAAGCTGAGCTTGCTCTTGTCTTAAAGGGGGAACCAAATAATCAGCAAGCAACGACGGAACAGATTAATCTCTACATTCGGCGTGGAAACGACTTGGTGCAGCAAAAGAATTATCCTGCAGCACTTGCACAGTTTAATGCAATTCCTGAAACTGAAAGAGATGTCGTTATTCACAACATCATCGGTTACTTGTATCTTGTTCAGGGTGAATTTTCAGAGGCTCTGACAGCATTTGAAAAGGCTGTCTCCAAGGATCCGCGAAACACATCAACATACCTAAATCTGGTTTCGCTTGAATCGCAAGTTGCCAACCGCCTTTTTGACAGAGGCAAAACGGATAAACTTATTCGCTCACGATGCTTACTCGCTATCTGTTTGTTGAATCGGAAGCAGCCTGACGATGCAATCACGAAATACGAACAAGCAAAGGATAGCAAATCGGATGATAAACATCAACAGATTCTATTTGATACAGGGATGAAATTAGCGCAAGGTTTTGATGCACAGAATGATGCGGAGCGAAGTGCTACCATTCGGCGTTGGCTTGGAGAACTAAATTATAATTTTGATGAAGTGCCTGATGATCGTTAGGTGCAATTTCTTTGTGAAAGGTTCACAGATATAATCTCTTGTGGGAGATATAATCTTTTGTGGGAGGAGTTTTCAACTCCGATAAATGTAACAAAAAAGGTCGGGTATTCACCCGACCTGATTGTATGCCTTTTCAACATTATTGAGAGGGACGCTGACCGCGTTGACCGCCTTGACCGCCGCGTTGGCCACCTTCATTTTGACCACCACGAAACCTGTTTGTACGTTGCCTCTGTGATTGATGTCGTTCCTTCGTCAATTCGTTGAGTTTTGTCATCTGCTCTTTGCTCAAAACCTTTTTGAGTTCCGCTTGGAATGCTGTACCGCCGCTTCTGACCAAAGCATTTGTTTCCTGCGCCATCTCCTGCTGAACCTTCTGAAAAGCAGCTCGCTGATCATCAGATGCAAACGCTTCTCTCATCTTCGGTGCAAATTTTCCGCGTATCTCTTTCATCTTCATAGCAAATTTTTCGTGAGTTGCCTGATAGATAGGCCGTGCTTTCACAAGCACTTCATCATCCACACCAACTTTAAACGTTAAATCTATCCAAGAATTTTCGACAAAAGATACTGGATTGAGAGATACCTGATTGCGCATATCCATCATTCCCCTACTACCTCTGTCACCACCGGGACGCTCGCCACGTTGACCTTGTCCGGGTTGAGCGTTCCGATCAGGACGCTGTGCTGATGTTGCATGTTCAAAAACGAAAAGACCGACTACTGCTATAAGTGCGATTGCGCTAAGTACGAAAAATTTCTGTTTCATTACTTTCTCCTTAGTGGAACCTATAACCCCGATTTACAGATTAGGGCATTGTTCCAAATTATAATGATTATGTAACACCCTATTCGATATCAATATATGGTGAATTATAAAATTATGTTGATACATCTTCTGTAGGAGCGATCTCCGAATCGCGACATATTACCCATCGGGAATCGGGGTTCTCTCCCGCCAAATGCCATAAGCGCATTTGGCGTTGATTTGGCTGAATGCCATACGCGCATTCAGGTTGATTCACAGAGTAAATGTATCAATGTAATTCTAAAATTCACTATATTATTTCTGAAAGAGTGTTCAATTTAGTTTCGTTTGTTTAGTCAAGTCTATTCAAAAAAGGTTCGTTTTTTAATTTGCTACCAGTCGGAATTTGAGCTTATGTGGTAGAACCTTGCTACCGATGAGATTAATCATATATTGATACGCCAAAACTTATATGTTATAATTGAAATAAAAGGAAACACATAATGGACTGGAAAAACGCACTACCGAAAATTATAACACAACCTAACACACGACTCCGGTTTGGAGAACCACTCGCAAAACATACCTACTTCGGCATTGGTGGAGAAGCGACTGCCTATATAGAAATGAGCACGATAGGCGAATTAGCAGCATTAGCACGTTTCCATCACAATTGGGGAGTTCCTGTTGCAATCATTGGTCGTGGTTCAAATCTACTGGTAAGCGATAAAGGGTTCAATGGCATCAGTGTTAGGCTAATCGACGAGTTAGCAAAACTGGAGGTTGATGGGAACATTGTCACCGTTGGTGCAGGGCATCCATTACCAGGTCTATCCAAAGTTATGTCAAAACAAGGGTTGAGCGGTGTAGAATTTGCCCTTGGCATTCCCGGTTCTGTTGGTGGTGCGCTCATTATGAACGCAGGCGCATGGGGGAGTAGTTTCGGAGATGTCGTCATAAATGTTACCGTGATGCGTGATACGGGTGAACTCATTAAGTTAACTCACGATGAAGCAAACTTTGAATATCGGCATAGCGGGTTGGATAACTATTTTTGCGTTGTAGGTGCTAAGCTCAAGCTTCAGCCTGGGGATGTAGACACAATCACGGCACAGATGCAAGACTTCTTCAAACAGAAAACCGAAACACAACCTTTTGCCGAAGAAAATGCGGGATGCATCTTTAAAAACCCGCCTGGTGATTCTGCAGGACGACTAATAGACATTAGCGGTTTAAAAGGGCATCGTATCGGTGGCGCAGAGGTATCTACAGTTCATGGTAATTTTATCCTCAATATGGACAACTCGACAGCGGCAGATGTTTTAGACTTAGTCTCATATATTCAAAAGCAGGTACGCGAAAAGACCGGAATCTCGCTCCAAACAGAGGTAAAACGTTTAGGATTTGACGAATAGAGTCTTTCTGCCTTTTATGAGATAGCCTGTAGATGTTTTGGATTACCTATAAAATCTAAGGACGGATAACCGTCCCATCCATACGCCGCACTGGTGCCCAGCCACCGTTGAGTGGATGTTCTGGGTACGGGTATTGTGCCGCGAGTTCCTCGTTGACATCAATACCGAGTCCTGGCGCTTCATTTGCCCAAAAACAACCATCCCGAATTTCTGGACAACCTGGAAATACCTCTTTTGTGTTTTCACCAAATACGTGCTGTTCCTGAATCCCGAAGTTATAACATGCTAAATCTAATGCAACGTTTGCCGCATGCCCAACCGGCGAGACATCGCCTGGTCCGTGCCAGGCTGTGCGTACACCGAAGAATTCGCAGAATGCAGCGAGTTTCCGAGCAGGACTAATACCACCGATTTGTGAAATATGCACCCGAATAAAATCAATTAGACGGTCTTTGATGAGATGGACATACTCATTCGGATTGTTAAACAACTCTCCCATTGCAATCGGAATGCTTGTCTGTTGGCGCATCAGTTGGAAATAGTCAACATCCTCAGGGGCAAACGGGTCTTCAAGAAAAAATAGATTATACGGTTCCAGTCCTTTGGCAAGATTAATCGCCTGGATCGGTGGTATCCGTTCATGCACATCGTGCAGAAGTTCAACTTCGTCACCTAACTTTGTGCGTAGATGATCAAAAAGTTTGATAACTGTATTAACATAAGGTGTCGGTTCAAAAGCAGGTGAACTCCGTTTCCCACCGCCTGCACCATAAGTAGTGTATCCGGGGATTGCAACTTGTGCGCGCACATAACGGTAACCTTGTTCCATATATCTTCGGACGCTGTTCTCCACCTCTTCGAAACTACTACCACCTGCATGTCCGTAAAGTGTTGCCGCCTCACGACATTTGCCGCCGAGTAATTGATAGACAGGCATGTTCGCGCGTTTGCCCATAATGTCCCATAGGGCAATGTCCACACCACTGAGTGCGTTGTTTAGCACCGGTCCATTTCGCCAATACGAACTAACAAAACTTGTCTGGAAAATATCCTCTATGTTGGTAGGGTCTTTCCCTATTAGAAAAGGTTTTAGGTATTCATCAACAGCGGTTGCAACAGCAAGTGGACGTTGTGTAAACGTAGCACAACCTATCCCGTATAAACCGGGTTCGCTCGTTTCAACTTTTACAACGACAAGCCGAATTCCATCAGGGGCAGTCAGAATAGTTTTGACATCTGTAATTTTCAAAGTATCAGTTCTCCTATTTCTTAACGGTGAAATCCTATGTTAAGTAGGATTGGCAGCTTTTGAAATTTCTTTGTGATAAAATTTATCAAACTGAATACGACTTGTCAAGTGAAACCCGATGGATTGGAATCAAGTTACAGTAAAATCTAAAATATGTGCACATCATTGGTAGGTGTCAATTTAAGAAAAGCATTACACGGTAAAATGAAGGTAGGAGCGGTTTCCTAACCGCTCCTCTTACATTGTTGGAGAGGTTTTCAACCCCGCTGAATACCATACGCGTATTCAACGTTGATTTGGATTTCAGAAATATATCGCGCTTACAAAGCACTCCCACAAAAAAACAATTGTTGACCGCCAATTCACATAATACCAAATTAACAGGATTTATCTTGTCTTATTGGAGTCAGGTGCGGTTAGGAAACCGCTCCTACCGAGACGAATCGCGTTAATTTGGTATAAGTCCGATGCGGTTAGGAAACCGCTCCTACCCAGAGGTATTCCCTATTTTAAATTTAAATAGAAAAAAGATGTAGAAACAAAAATAGGGCGGGTTTAAAACCCGCCCTACAAATAGTTTACTACAAAGGGTAGTGTTAGAAACTTTCCCGATTTATTGCTGTATTTTGAGCTCTGTCGGTCACCCGAATTGTGATGCTATGTGCGCCTTCGGGCAATTTGTCAGTTTTCAATAGCAGCTGCTCCTCTTTGGAATCAAAGATGCCATCTTCAGGGAAAATGACTTTCCACTGCTCATCGTTGTCAATCTTGTAAACAGCTTTTTGGATGGTGTTCATCATATCGGAAACATCACAAGTGATTTTAAATGTCCCATCCTCAGTTGGTTCAACTTGGATGTCGCCGACATTAGGATCGGTATTATCCACAGTGAATGGGGCACTAACCTTTTCAGTTGTTTTCTCCCATCCAACAGGGTTACTCAACTTATCCGTAGCAACGATTTTTAATCGATATTTTCCATCAGCGATTGATGTTATATCCCAAGCATAACTCGGAGCAGTGAGTTCTTTTTTAAGAAGTTGCCAATTTTCATCGTCGCCAACAGCACTATAGTAAACGAAGAACTGTAATGTATCTTTATTAGCATCTGCAACTTTCCACCCAATGTTCCATCTTTTCGGAGAAGCATTAGCGGAAGAAGAACCTCTACTGGGGCCGCTTGGTGGCGATGGTCTGCCAGTTGAAGGACGTTGTGAACTGGTGGTGCCAGTATTAATGCTAATTTCGCTAATCTTCGGTTTAATATTGGTTTGAGCGGATGCAAGTGTAACCTTTTTCAAAGTAGGTGTTTTCGCTGTGTCAGTGGTAGTGAACTTCGCTCGCCACTGGATGTATTGCCCATCCGCATTTGGAATTTGCGAACCTTCTGGGGTGGTAAGTTCCTCTGACCACTTATTCCACGTATCATCGGGTTTTCGGGTGTTCCCTGAACGAGTTGCAAAGGTGATTGAAGTCCCCTCTTCGACTTCAGCTTCCCATGAGAGTTTACCCCAGCGTGATAAACTTTGCGCATTGTGGACAGTAGATTCAAGTGTGCCTTCCTCAACACGCGATGATGTAAGCGTAAAGAGTTTACCGGCATTTCCAGCGCCCAGTATTGTTTTCATGCTATCCGCATGTTTTGTCTGGTGTATTGCTAAGACATCCTTTCCTGAACATTTTCCGATTGCTTCAAAATCACCTGTTTCTGTGTCTACGCGATACAACTTGCCATTACTTCCGGTTCCCACTAAAATTTGCTCATCGCTTTCCAAAACGATAGCATGGATAACTGGTTCCGGTGAACTCCACACCTGTGCTGTTGTCCCATCAAGATGAAGCCGATAGATGAATGATTTGTTTTCTTTTGGAGGACCGCTGCCTGGTGCCTGTGGGGCAGGAACAGAAGGACCTCTACTTTGACGGCTACCTCTATCCATCGGTACTGATGTAACAACCGATGCGTAAACGTTCCCTTTACTATCCATAACAAGGTTACGTATTTCATTCTCTTTGGCCTGGTATACTACGTTTGCAGAACCGTCGGACATGATTTTGTAGATGATTCCGTTGTCACCACTGCCTGCATAAAATCCTCCATCAAATGCCACCAATGACCTTAGGTTTTTTTCTTCGGCATCAAAGAGAACACTGGATTCACCGTCAGGTGTGATTTTATAAATTTTCCCTTCAGTTCCTGTAGCGGCATAGAGGTTACCTTCGTCATCCAGATGCATTGCCCACACATATTTATCGCCCTTACTCAGAATAGTTTCGGGTGGTGTAGTCTGATCGATAATTTTATAAATCAAACCATCTGGGCCTGTACCGGCATAAAGCGTGTCGTCCGGTGCAATAGCGAGACTATAGATTTCAACTTCTGGTGAATCGTAATAGAGCGTAGATGTTTTTCCATCCGCGCTAATTTTATAGATTTTGCCTTCGTTGCCTGTTCCTGCATAGATATTGCCCTCAGAATCCTCAGCGAGTGCCCATACTCGAGCCTCATCAATTTTTGAGAGACCATCTATTTTGAAGGATAAACTGGCATCCCCCTTGCTTGTGACTGAAATATTTTTAATCTCGCCCGCTTCAAAATGCGATCTTTGATGTTGTTCCCATAAAGATGTTGACACGGCAGAAGCGAGGCTTGTGTAAATTAAGACAATTGCCATCAGGCTCCAAAAGAAAAAGAAACGGCGCATAAAACATATCCTCCTGTTAATTGCGCAAAAATATGAATAATGAAATCCTAAATTTAGGTTATTGAGCATTTCTATCAACGGCTATCTGCATTCCAGCACTTCCGATAATGATATAGTTCGTCTCAACTTTATCAGTGTGTAGAGCCGTTCCAAATGTATATCCGCTTTCTCCAACTCGCATAGCTGTGTTCATTACAGACATTACCGAGATAGGAAGATCGGGGAATTCCTCACCCTGAACGGTTAATCCTGGTCGTAGTGCCGAAATCTCTAAAATAAGATTTGTGTTAGGTTCGTCGCTTTGCAACAATTTGATTAGTTGATTGATGTTTTTCGGACGAGAAACACCAGGTGCACGAGAACGCTTCCATAATTGATATGAACTTGAACTCATCGCGCGAAGCAAAACAATCCCATCAGGTGTATCCTTCGGAATTTTGATTGTCCCTGTTAACGTCATCGGCTGCTCAAGATAGGGTCGTATTGTAAAAGTCATTTTTACTTCTTCGCCCGGACGATATACAAGTTTATCAACCCGAGCTGTTAGAATTGAGGCTGTTTTTCGCTTATCCTCAATTTTTATATCAAAGTCAACAGACTCTACTTTGAGTTTAGCATAAGGGTTAGATATCAAATCTCGCATCGGATTCATTACTATCCGTGAAACATTAGATCCAGGAGATCCACTTGAAGAAAAAATGTTTCTTAAAACAATTTTCTGAGTATCCAAGTCTGGATGATCCTTAAGGGTAATTGTTGCCTTTGTGTTGACTGTATGGTCATTGAAAGCAAATTCCATTCCACTAACTATATTGGAAATACCAATACCCGTATATAATGGTGAGTAGAACGGTTCTCGGATCACTTCATAGGACACATCATGCACTTTTTTATCAGATGTTTGGACTTTTGCTGTTACCGGGATATAGTGATGTGTGTTCGGAAGTTTCTTAATCAATCCAGCAATTGCAGGATCACGATCTTGTACTAAAGTTCCAATCGGTTGTGTGGGAGACGCGATTTTGGATGACCGGCTGATTCGTGGCAGAATAAAATGCACAAAACCTCCAGAAAGTGGTAGGTTAACATTACCTTCACCACCAGCTGAATGTCCGTACGCTAATAATTCGTTGCCATCAATGTAGGTGATAGTTCCATAACCGAAAGCGGTATAGTCACCACGTGCGAACTCTGTGCCGATTATCTGTCCCTTTTCTATAGGTGATTTTTTTCCTTGTCCGCCACCTCCGGCTGCTTGGACAGGAACCATGTTCCATCTGTCAAAATGCGGTTTAAGAAGCTGCATCGTTGCCGCATCAAGCCTTGGGAGAGCGATAGGCATCGCCAACTGCAATGAATTTCCTTGCGTGTATAGATTGTTTCTTGATGTCTGGTTCCTATTATCAGGAGGGTTTTGAAGCAGCCCTCTATTGCCTTCAGGAATAAGAGACGGAACCATATCAAGACCTTCCGATACATATTCCGAGCCAAGGTCTAAGAATTTAGCACCTGCATATCTTAAGTTAGGTTTCATGCCGCGTTCTGCGACTTTTATCATTAGTTCAATCGGTGTTATACCAACGATGTTGGCATGTTCGCGTTGGTCCCAAGCAGCAAGTGACAGTGCTCCCAGGAGTCTGCCATTAATGTAGATAGGGCTACCGCTCATACCACCTGCGCCACCAGTACGCTTGAAGTTCTCGCTCGTGCCTTTTACCCATACCACATGCCAACCTGGGGAATAATTGTACTCAACACTCACTACTACTAAATCAAATTCTTCAACCGTTGTTCCGGAAAATACGGTGTACCCTTTTCCTTCCATGCCCGGTTTAACCGCAGATAAAGGTATAAACTTATCAACATCCCATTTTATCTGTGCATTGGCTTGGAGTGCAACTAAGCAAAATACCACAAGTGTACAAAGCAAAACTTTTTTCACAACTTTAACTCCTCTTTGATTTTTTGAAAATTGATTGTCATGTGGACAAGTATGGAGATTCAGCAAGTAGATAACTGAGGATTCTCTGAAAAGTAGAGGTGTGTAGATTTTTTATTGCCACACAAAATGACTTAAGTTTCAAAAATCAGTTTAGTTTGCTAATTGATTTAAGATACCATGTTCTGTGAGTCATGTCAACCTAAAATATATTTTTTCTGATGAATATTCCAGCTTAAAAATGTCAAATCCTGAATTTCCTGTCAAAATATCCAATAATTCTCTAATCGTCCATAGTTGACAGAAACATTTGATGGTTACATAAGAAGAATGTATTTCTTCTTGATTGTAACTATGAATAATTATAGCATTTTTATGTTGAATTTGCAACTTTTTAAAACCTGTTCGTTTTCTTCGTTGATAGAATTCTCAAAAATGGAAACGAGTTGGATTTAGATTCATACATCAGCGTTCTGTAAGAATACCTGTCTGTTGGATTGAGTTTTTCGCTTGATTTACTTCCATGTTTGGGCTAAAATAGAGGAAATCAGATATGTATCGGAACTAAAAATGCCACGTTCTGCTTACATTCTCTCAATTGACCAAGGGACAACTGGTACGACGGTGCTACTTGTAGATGCACAAGGGGACATTGTTTCACAAGGGTATCGGGAATTTGCGCAACATTACCCACGTCCCGGATGGGTAGAACATGACCCGAATGAAATTTGGGATGTTACACAAAACGTTATTGTAGATGTTTTACATCAATCTAAGATAAAAAGCAGTATCACGGCAATCGGTATTACTAATCAACGTGAAACCGCTGTTATATGGGATCGTAAGACAGGAAAACCGATTCATCCAGCAATTGTGTGGCAATGCCGCCGCACCGCTAACATTTGCACAGAACTCAACACACAGGAAAATATAGTCGCACAAGTAAAAGCCAAAACCGGACTTGTGATTGATCCTTATTTCTCAGGAACAAAGGTGGCATGGATTCTTGACAAGGTAAGTGGTGCGCGTGAAAAGGCGGAACGGGGCGAACTCGCTTTTGGGACTATTGATACATGGCTTCTATGGAAGTTGACAAACGGGACAGTTCATAAAACTGATTATACAAACGCTTCGCGAACCTTACTCTTTAACATTGATACGCTTTCTTGGGATGAGACACTTTTAGAAATTTTTAATGTCCCGAAGGCAATTCTACCTGAAGTCTGTCCATCTGCGAGTCTTTTTGGAAAAGCAAAAATCTTCGGCTTAGATGGAATTCCAATTGCTGGTATTGCAGGCGATCAACAATCTGCGTTGTTCGGTCAACTCTGCTGGAAACCGGGTATGGCGAAGAATACTTATGGTACCGGATGTTTTCTAATGCTGAATACTGGTTCGCATAGAATTGAATCGAAATCGGGACTATTGACGACACTTGCTTGTAGCCTCAATGAACAACCTATGTATGCGTTGGAAGGAAGTGTGTTTATTGCGGGAGCTGCTGTGCAATGGCTCAGAGATGGTCTGCAAATAATCGAATCTGCTGAAGAAACAGAGGTTATTGCGAATCGTATAGATGATTCGGCAGGAGTCATTGTTGTGCCTGCATTTACAGGGCTCGGTGCTCCCTACTGGAATGCTGAAGCGAGAGGTGCTATCTTTGGATTAACACGAGGTGCGACCCGCGAACATATTGTCCGTGCCACATTGGAATCAATTGCCTATCAATCAGCAGATGTAGTCAGTGCAATGTTAGAAGATGCTGGTACACCGCTTGAAAGGTTGCGCGTTGATGGTGGTGCTGTTGTCAACACTTTTTTGATGCAGTTTCAAGCAGATATTTTAGGTATAGATGTGGAACGTCCTGAACGGATTGAAACAACTGGACTCGGTGCCGCTTACCTCGCAGGAATTACGACCGGTGTTTGGAAGGATATTGATGAACTTGAGAACCATCGAAAAATTGACTGTGTCTTTTCCCCTCATATAAACGCTCAGCAACGAAATGAAAAACTTGCTGACTGGCAAGAGGCAATTCAGAGGTTAAGCTGCGATGTAAATGGGGTGTAGCGATGCGTCTGCAGTGGAAGTATTCGTTAATCATAAACCTAACGGTTATTGCCGTGCTCGTTGCCTTCTACTTTTTCGACAGTATTCGGATACGGAGAGAGATGAGTGGGCTTCATGCCTTAGGTGCCGAACGGGGTGCTACGATAAAAAGGATCGTAGAGAACACTATCCTTAACGCTGTCGTTACAGAACTGACAACATCACAAGCATTTAATGCCGAAAGGATTGATCAGATTCTTCTTAGACTTAAACAAACCCCTGATATGCAGGATGTTCTGAATGTCCAAGTTACTTTAGGAAATACACGTGTACGATCAAGTTTGCTTGCACAGGGCGAGACTAATGTCTTTTCCTTAGGAGAGGATGATATCCATCAGATTAAAAGATATGGGGCAAAAATTGATACGATGGAGGGGCAAGATGCAACAGCCGTCATTGTTAAGTATACAATTTCACCAAAGAAGTTGGAGTCTCAAACGTCCGCAAGCGTTGAACAAATTCCACCTGAAGTACTTGAGGCGTGGGAAAAGCTTGTCCGCGAAAGAATTGGTTTGTCACCGGACACAACAGTTTTAATTGAGGAAATAGGACCTGAGCTCACTTATCAAATAGCACTTCTTAACGACGGAAAATTTCATATTGATTTGTATCGGATGTTTGTATCGCATAATATTGATCTGTCTCCTGATGCGACGGTGGCAATAGATGAAGAAAACAACCGATGGCAAATTACAGATACAGACACAGGTCACGTATATTATTTATGGCTGGAGGAAAATAATTTCTGGATTCACATGGCGCATGCTAACAGCGGTTATATCCGAGTGTTGTTTGATGTGCCATATATTGCGAAATCTATCCGTTCATCGCTGTTAACGCATGCGATTTTCATTGTGATTGTTGGCGTGTTGCTTGTCGTCCTGATTGATTTGTTGACTAACCACTTAATTATGAAACCACTTGCACGGATGACCGAGATCATTCAAAATGCTGAAACGGGGAACTTCTCATCCTACTTACATCAGAGTTATGGCTCAGATGAAATTAGCAAAGCCACCCGTAATTTAGTTCGGATGTTTATCCAATTGAAAACATCACACTCAAGAAGAATCGCGGCACTTGGACAGTTCGCAGCAGGGGTAGCACACGAAATTCGGAACCCTTTGAATTCAATTGGCATGACAGCACAACATTTAAAATCAATTTTCTCTCAACCTAAAGTCGGTCCTGAAGATATTGACGAGGCTAAAGAATTTTTAGATATTGTTGATGAGAAAATTCAGGATTTGAGACAGACTTCAGAACAATTTCTGACACTCAACCGACCACAGAAACTCAATTTAACAACGGCCAATTTGAACGTTCTCTTGGATTCTGTTTTATCTGAATTCGTGTTGGTTGCGGAGGAAGCAAAAGTACAAATCATACGAAATTTTGATACGGAACTCCTTGATGTACAGTTAGATGAAATGTTAATGCGTCAGACAATTTTTAATTTCGTGCAAAATAGTATACAGGCAATGCCAAAAGGTGGAAGTATCTACCTTACGACAACTTTAGAAGAGATAGAAGGTGTCTCTTACATTGTGCTTGAAATCCGTGATACCGGTATCGGAATTCCAGAAGAAAATCAGGAACGTATTTATGACGCTTATTTCACAACAAAAGAGGCGGACGGTGGTGTCGGCCTAGGACTTGCGATTTCACACCAAATTATCACTGCACATCAAGGTAAGGTTGAAGTGAGGAGCAAAGTCGGGATGGGGACAGCTTTTAAAATTACTTTTCCTGTTAAAAAGCCACAAGTGATTAGCAGTTTGAAATTAGAAGAAAATTAGGGCTTCCAGAAAGTATAGTTTGCAAAATTTCCTTTAATGGAGATATTAGAAATGCCATCAATATTGATTGTAGACGACGACAAAGCACAACTTACTATTTTACAACGTATCTTACAACGCGAAGGATACGATGTCAAAACGGTTGAAGATAGCACATCAGCACTTGAAAAAATCAAGGAGCAGATGTTTGACATCGTGATCAGCGATATGTGGATGTCCTCACGTTTTGACGGGCGGGACCTACTCCGAGAGATAAAAAAGATTGATCCTGGGCTGCCGGTGTTGATTATAACTGCATTCGCTGAACTCAATGATGCCGTCAATCTTGTCGCACATGAGGGGGCATTCTATTACCTTGAAAAGCCGATTCAGATTGACGTGCTTAAGCGAGAGGTGAGTCGGGCATTACAAACTCGCGGGGCTTTAACCGAAGGTGAACCAGATTCCGATGACGCGCCCCCAGAGATACAGGTTGATTACATCGTGGGTGAAAGTGAGAAAATGCAACAACTCTTTAAAAATATGTCGCGAGTCATTCACCGAGGGGTTAGGCAAGTTCTCATCACAGGTGAAACGGGCAGCGGAAAAAGTCTTGTTGCCCGTGCGCTACACGAATATGGAAACCGCAAAGATTGTCCTTTTGTCTCAATAAATTGTGGTGCAATCGCAGAATCCTTAATTGAGAGTGAACTGTTTGGTCATGAAAAAGGCGCATTTACAGATGCAATCCAGCAGAAGAAAGGTATTTTTGAAGTTGCTGATACTGGCACACTTTTTCTTGATGAAATTGGGGATATTTCTGTCCAGATGCAAAGCACGCTTCTGCATGTCTTAGAAAAACATGAGATACGGAGGATTGGCGGCACGCAAAACATTAAAGTGGATGTGTGCGTTATTGCAGCGACAAACAAGAATCTGGTCGAAGCGGTGAAAGACGGTACTTTTCGTTCTGATCTCTACTTCCGTTTGAACGTCATCCCGCTCCATCTGCCACCGCTTCGTGAACGCGTTGAAGATATTGAACCACTTGTGAAATACTTAATTCAAAAGTTTAGCGATGAATACGTGGATGCTGTGCCGAAACAGGTCACGCAGCGTGCAATGTCCGCGCTTTGCCGTTATGATTGGCCGGGAAACGTGCGACAATTGGAAAACTACCTACATCGTATCTATGTTTTGTCTGAAAACACTTCTATTGACTTAGATGAGCTCCCTCCAGAAATTTTGGATACCTCACTACCATCTACAGATTTTGAGATTGACATTCCTGAGAGTGGTGTTGCTTTAGATGAGATTATCAAGGAATATGTGTGTGCAGCTTTGGTAAAAACGAACGGGACACAAACGAAGGCGGCGGATTTGTTGGGCATTTCTCGTCGTCAACTTCAGCACCGCATGCAGAGTTATGGATTACAGAGCCAAGATTTTAGAGAGGATGAATAAGAGAAATTTCAAATTTAATTTGACAAAAATAAAATTCGCGTGTATTATTTGGCAAAAATAGGTAAAAAATGTCAAATTTCGCAAATTTCCCGAAAATTATGTTATAATATCCACGTTAAGTCGTAACAACAAGGAGATGTTTCTTACGATAACGAGAAAAACCAATTTATTAAAAGTCTTGTCTGTGATGGTGTTGTTGTTTTTTGCCGCACCTCTGATGGATGGTGTCTTGACACTCTTCCAAAATGAGTCCTTTGACGAAACGACTCGCCTTGAGCAAATAGCACTCTTTGAAACGGTCGTCTACGCGGGGCACACTACTCCTGCAACTTCTGTAGGCCAATCAACTGAGCATCAACAAGGCAGTTCATGGTGGGACACATGTACAATATGTGGGGCATCACTAAAGGAGTGGGCAAAAATTCTGCCTTTTGTAGCCATAATGGCCGTCTCTGAAGGGGGAGCGCAGAACGTCGTATGGGATCAAAGGCAACAAGAAACTCGCCTCTTACAAAGCCTATCTCATCCCGTGGAACAGTGCTCCCCGCCCCCGGATGATGGCGGCAACGATGGCGGCAACGATGGCGGCAACGATGGCGGCAACGATGGCGGCAACGATGGCGGCAACGATGGCGGTAACGATGGCGGCAACGATGGCGGCAACGATAGTTAAGTTATATTGATATTTGAGTGCGGTTGCATCCCATACAGATGTGCATTGGATGCAACCCTATCTCCACATCAGTGGAAGGGAGCACAGCAATGGACCCGAAAAAAATGCTTATCACACCCGAAAAGACGGTGGAGGCAGATGAAAAGAAAGCCGCGGCTGAAGCCGAAGAAGCCGCCGAAGAAGAAGCACTGCAAGAGCATTACGATCACGTGGACCGATTCCTCAGCGAAGCCGAGAAGTTAAAAGCTGCTGGAAAAGAAAGAGGGGTAGACGATAGTCTCGTAGCGGATAACGCGGGTTTCCTGAGAACGGGAGTAAAAATGGTGGCAGGGAAGCAAGTTTCGGAGGAAGAGAACTCAGACTTCAGGGAGCAGGCACCGTCCCTAAAGGAAGTTCTTGGAGCATCAATCCGCAAGGATATGTCCCAAAAAACACCACAAGCGCGCGTGGCGATTGCGAATCAACTGAGAAAGATGATGGGGGATGGTCCTCTCGCCGCGCGCGTCTTAAAGGAGCTCAATATCGTTGACTCAGAGGAACCGTCTGAACCCGATAAGGAAAACGCGTAACCACGCAGTGTTTTCACTGATGAAACGCCTCCCTTTCAAACGCATCGGCACGGGTGTGATCCTTTTAGGTCTCTTATGCCTCACTTTTTTGATTCGTATCCAGGGTGTAGATCGTATTCCTGATGGACAGTTCACCGAAAACGATGCCTATCTCTATCACAGGCAAGCAAACATCATCGCGGAACAGGGTTATTTACCTGATCGCGATATGGACCGGTGGCTGCCCCTCGGCAGAGATAACACGCAGCTGCTCTTGCTCTATCCCTACGCGATCGCTGCGCTGCACAAAGTCTTCCCGTGGTGGTCTTTATATCAGATACAACTGTATCTCCCTGTGCTCTGTTTTACGCTCGCGCTCGGTGTGCTCTTTCTTTTTCTAACCCGCTGCTACAGCGTGATGTTTGCCGCTATCGTGTCCGTACTTTTAGCAACGCTCCCCGGTAGCATCAGTCGCAGTGCTGCGGGTTTCGGAGACAGGGACGCATGGTACTATCTGATAGGTGTCCTCGTCGTTACCAGTTACTTATGGAAAGAACAGATGCCACTCGGACAGCGTAGATGGATTGCTACCGCACTCGCGGGTTTCACCGTTTTCTTGGGCGGCATGAGTTGGGAAGGGTTCGGCGTTTTCAGTCTAATGATTGTTGCCATAGAACTCTATAAGTTCTGCACCACAGACACGGAACAGCACCTCAAAGAATATCTCATCTATCTCCTCATGTTCGTGCCGTGGCTCTATCTGATAAGTCCTGCCTACCGAAGTGGCTACGGGAACGCTACACACGTCGCCGCCCTGATGCTCTTTCCACCGCTGACAGTCTGTGCGCTGCGTGTCATAAGAGACCGACTGCTGCATTATTATCCACCGCTGCGAACACACGGCAGAAAACTGGCCTGGGGGTTAACCTGCCTCGGTCTGCTAACAGGCGTTGTGTATATCTTCGTCCAAGCAGGGACCTTCGCTGAAACCGCCTACCCGTTTGATGAGAGCCGCCTCATCAAAGATGTCACCGAACTAGCGGATCCACACTTTAGGTATTGGCAAATCCGATACGGTGCGATCTTTATTTTAGGCAGCATCGGTTTGATCTTCGCACCCCTTCATTTGTGGAAGTGGACAGGGCTACCCCTTGCACTCGCGCTAACGCTCTTCACCGCAACTACCTTCTTCCGTGACCCGTTGAGCATTGTCATCGGTGATACGCTCTGCTATACCCTGTTTATCGCTGCATTCGTGCTCACCTTCCTCACACTCGGCTTCATAGTGCTCCGCTCTGTCGGGACACCGAAAAATGTGCTTGTGCCCCTCGCGATGCTGGCGTGGTTCCTTTTCTGGGTGAGTCTCTCACGGGGCGCGAAACGCAGTGACCTCTTTATCGGTATCCCGCTTGCATACGGCACTGCATGGCTCCTGTATCTCTCACCGACACACCTTATACAATGGCTCAAGGATATAAATATCGTGTATCCGCAGGTTTCCGAAACGCGCGCGAAAACGATCTTCGCTGTTATTGTGTTAATACCGGTTCTCTTTTGGACTCCCATTGGCGGACATGCCACCCGCTCCATCTATGCCGCGGCACGTATGAAGAACCCGACACCTGGCGAAGGCAGCGAAGCAAAAGCAATCCACTGGATGAAAGACACACTCCCGCCAAACAGTGTCATCGCCGCAAACTGGGGTTCTGGCAACAGAATTCACGTCCTCGGCGGTGTCAAAACCATCATTGACCCCGACCATTATCTCCAGCACTGGATACACCTCTATTACCGACACGTCTTCTGTGCACAGTCCGAGCGAGAGGCATTGGAATTCTTGAAAACCCACGGCGCAACACACCTGGTGCTCAGTGAACACGGCATATTCTCTAATGCCGGGAGTTATTCATTCATTGGCAGCGATGAACATTCGGATAGATTGTTTGAAACTCACAAGCTTCATATTGAAGTATCCCCTATCGGCTCACCACACCGATGGGTAACCCCATACAAGATCGCAGCAGATACCTTTTACTTGCTTGATATTATTAACACCGAACCCCAACATCTGGAGGTAACCGCTGTCTTGGGCAACAAATCGGTGCTTTCTAAAGAGATATACATACCCTACCATAAGGATATACAAACCTCTCTGGATTTTGGGACATTCGGTGCTATCCTCTATTTTGCTCAGAACAAATCCGATCATCTCGTCAGACTTCACAAAGCCTACAGTGTTCCCGCTCCCGGTTGGAACAGCCTCGCTGTCAAACTCTTCTTTCGGGGAGAACACAGCACCGCGTTTGTCCCTGTTTACCCTGTAACGGGCGACGCGCCTCCCAAAATCAAAATCTGGGAAATCCACTACCCACCTGATATAGTAGAAAATCCGAAATATCTCGCCAAATCGCCAGAAAAGAAAGATAAAGCAAAATGAAGCGTATTTTGAAACGCATCTGTATTTTCGGCATTGCACTGCTCTGCTGCCTTGCACTCACGCATGCAACGCTGCACCGTTTTCAAAAGCCGATTCCTCAAAAAGTGTATGTTGCACCGAAAATTGATTGCAAAAAATCTGTCCAAAGAAATGAAAAATTGTACGCACACCTTAAACCGAAACCTGTTGACCATGAGGAACTCTTTCTTCGTACAATTATTGAAAATAACCTTTTTGCCCCTCTCGGATGGAAACCCAAAAAACTACCCCTACCTATCGCCTTATTGGCACGCAAATTCCGATAAGCAAGGAAATAGAGGCGACCGCTATCTTACAAGAGACAACGGGAGAAGCAACTATTCGTATTGTCTCTATCGGAACAAAACTTGGTGAGGATACTGTTGTTGCCGACATTCAACCGAAACAGGTGATACTCAAAAAAGGAAGACTACGGACACCTCTTCGGCTTGCCACAATCCAATTCCTGAAATCATCCCGAACGCGGAGGTGAGATTTCAAGATATTAAAATTTTTACCGAAGTATTAATAACGTTGGAGGTTTGGGTCAACCTCCGTTGCCCACCTGTCGATTCCGCCTGCCACACTAAGTACCGATTTGAATCCGAGTTGTTGTAGCAGATATGCAGCATCAAGGCTCCGCATGCCATGATGACAGTAAACGACGATCTCATCTACCGGTGAAAGTTCGCGAGACCGCCTTGGCAATTCACCAAGTGGGATAGACACTGCCCCGTCTATATGAACAAGTTGATATTCCCATTCTTCCCGTACATCAAGCAAGACAAAATCCCTGCCAACATCCAGCATCTGTTTAAGTTCATTTGGCAGGATTTCGTTCTCTTCGGGGTCATAAGGTAGAATTGCCTCTTCTACGCTTGGTGCTACCCGTGGCAGGAAGTTGTCTCGTGAAGTTCTGGCGGAATCCCAGATTTTATATAACAGTTCTCTAATACGCTTAAACATTTCTTGCTCTTGTTCAAAAGTAAAATGTGCCGATTAAAATGTAATCGTCATGCCTAACGTAGGGATAATTGGGAGAAGGGGTTCTTCCTCAATCACACAGCCGGTAATAGCACCTGTTTCTTCATTTCGCACTTCACTGAACGCATACTGGTCAAGATTGGTGTGATTATAAAGGTTTAGTATTTGAAAATACCACGTGAGTGACCATCGCCTATACGGACTCCGCTTTGTAATCCGAAAATCAAGACTATGGTATGCAGGCAATCGCTCCGAATGTGTTTCACCAAACTGCCGGTCACAACCGATGCCTCCATCTGGCAACTTAACCTCTTTATGAGTTAAAGGTGTTCTTGGGTCACCGGTATGAAAACGCCAACTGAGATACAGATGCCATGTTGAAGAAATCTGATGGCTACTACTTAGAAAGAGTGAATGCCGTCGGTCATACTGCCGAAAGATTGTCGTGTCTCCCGATGTTTCTTTTGCAATGCCGTAAGCGTAACCGAGACCCCACGTCAATCGGGATGAAACTGCCTGTGTCGCGAAAATATCAAATCCTTTTGCATCAGCAGATTCCGGGGAGGTGAAAATCTGTTGCTGCCGTCCAAATTCTCTAAGTCTGCCTACCAGATTGTCAAATTTTTTGTAGTACCCTTCAAGGCGAATCAGAAAATTGTTGCCACGGGTATATTCACATCCGAGGATATAGTGCATTGCCTGTTCTGCGCGCCCGACAGTCTTTATGTTATCTTCAACTGGGACTGACATCAAATCAACGGGTTGGTGATAGATTCCCCATGCGCCTCGGAATATTAAATTTTTCTTTGGACTCACCGCGATCGCTACACGGGGCCCAATTTCATAGTTTTGAACATCTGCATTCCGATAGTTCTGAACAATATAGCGACCACCCACGTTGAGGGCGAGTTTCGGATGAATTTGCCACTCATCTTGCAGGAATAATTTGATGTCACTCCCACTGTCGTCAATATCTGCGTGAATTGGCTTATATTCGTTTATGCCCGCTTGCCGTTCTTGGACATTGTAATCGTATTGGGCAGCAGACCAACGCCACTCAACACCAGTACGAAACGTATGTTTTTCTAATCCGTTTACTGTTAGTTCAGCTTTTGTGCCCAAAAATCGGAAGTCGCGATTGTCAAAATCCGCCTTTCGCGTAGTTCTATTTTGGCTTGATGTGCCGCCAAAAACAAAGACATCTGTCCAATACGAAGTGCCGAACGTATGTCGCCATTTTAGCCAAGCGGTAGAATTGCCATACAGGGAATCTAAGTTGTTATCTATATCGTCTATACGTATCAAATTCTTATCCCAGCCATACAATCCGTTAAGCGTGAGTGTGTCTGCCTCTGTTACCTGATATATCAGTTTTCCATAGATATCGGCATATTGCGGTTTATATTCTTCGTCAAGATCTATGAGTGCAAGGATTAAGTCAACGTAACCACGGCGTGCTGACAGAAGCCACCCTCCTTTTTCAGTTAGAGGCCCCTCCACCATAGCAGTTGCATTGATGAGGTCAAGCCCGAAATTTGCTGAGACCTTTTCTGTATTCGGTGTCTTAGTTGTCATATCAAACACGCCTGACATTTTTTGCCCATATTCTGCTGGGAATCCGCCCATCAGTAGATCAGCACGTTGGATTAAACCGAGTCCAACCAAGGAAACAGCACCGCCAAAATCCTGTAAATGATACGGATTGTAGAGTTCCATTCCGTCCAATCTGACTGAGACACCATCCTTTTCTCCACCTCGCACACTGAAGCGCGCGCTATAATCGCTTGCAATAACGCCCGGTAAAATATGTCCTGAACGCATTATGTCGTTGTCTATCAAAGGAAACCTTTCTATCTCCTCCTTAGAAAGTGAGAGTTGTGGGATCGTGCCATCATAAATCATAAATCGGCCAGGCGTTACAACAATTTTTTCAAGTTCTATCGGTTCTTGGTTTTCTTGTGCATGAACCGTAAGAAAATCAGCAATTTGAAAAAAGAGGATATAGAGAAGAAGAAATTTGATGGCACACAATCTGATGTTGGACATCATGCATCCTCATTGTTTGATTTGTAAGGTTATGTGGATTATAACATTTTTAAGAATAAAGTGTCAATAAATTTCTATAACAAATGATTCCACAACATTGACATGTGTTAAGTTCCATGCTATACTTCCGAAGAGGAGAAATGGCTCATGGTTACCCAAAAAGACATTCAAGCCACTTGTGATGACATTGTTCGTGAATTTGCACCGCTACAGGTTATCCTGTTCGGCTCCTATGCTTATGGCACGCCCACAGAAGGCTCGGATGTCGATTTTTTAATTGTGATGGATATTCCTGAATCGGAGACGAGTCGCCAAGCGGCGGAGATTTGGCAGCGTATCCCGCGCCGCTTTAGCATGGACCTTCTCGTTCGTTCACCAGAAGAGATCGCCTATCGCATTTCTCATAACGACTGGTTTCTGCGCGAGATCACCGAGAAAGGGGAAGTGCTTTATGAATCCGTAGAATTTTCCAGCAATAAGACAGACAGCAAAAGAACATCCAAGAAGGAAAAGTGCGTTATGAATCCATTGACACTTGAGTGGGCGCAGAAAGCTGAAAGAGACTATGCCGCGATAGAGTTGCATCAGCAAGCAGCATCACCAGACTTCGATTTCATTTGCTTCCATGCACAACAATGTATAGAAAAGTATTTAAAGGCGTGGACCCAAGAGGCAAACATCCCGCTACCGAAATCACATGATTTGTTAGGATTGTTAGGTTTGATTCTTCCAACCATTCCGATTTGGCAAGCTTGGCAGACTGATCTTTCGCTTATTGCTCCATACGCTGTGGAATTTCGTTATCCTGGGAAGTCAGCAACAGCTGAGAACGCTGAGCATGCAGTGAAAACCTGCAATCAGGTTCGCCAAGCAATTCGGGAAGCGTTGAAATTGCCGAAAAATCAATTAGAAAGGTAGGTTTAGCAACATGAGTGCCGGAACAACAATAAATATTCCCAAATTAGAACTCTCTCCGCAGGAGCGCGCTGAAAGCAAACCGACACCAGAGAGTATTGATGCCGCTACCCGCCTCTTACGCGAGACAGGATTAGTTGTCATTGAGAGCGTTCTTCCGCGCGATTGGATTGAAGAGGTCAACACTGCGATGCAAACAGTTCTTGATAGGGAAGAGGATGATCATAACGGCATAAACCCGATGTTAAAAATGCCGTTTATGGATGCGCGTATCATTGACAATCCGTTTGCAATGCCGATAATGAAGGCTGCAATGGGCGAAAAGATTTTTGCATATTTGCCCTACGGGTGCAATGCAACTACCCCTGGCAATGAGATACAATGGATTCACCGAGATTCTGGACAACTCTTTCCCGAATTGCCGTTTGCATTACCCGTTTCAACAATTGTTGTGAATATCCCACTCGTTGATTTTACGGTGGAAAACGGTGCGACAGAGGTTTGGCCTGGCTCACATCTCATTATTGATGATGAGGCAGTACGCAATACACCTTACAATGTTTGTGATGAAGCTCGTGCTGCACAAATGCCTTCTTTTCAGTTAGTCATGCCTGCGGGTTCTGTCGTGGTGCGTGATATGCGGTGCTGGCACCGTGCCATGCCGAATCGGACGCAAATTCGGCGCCCGATGCTTGCTCTCGTGTATTTCCGAAGGTTTCACCATTCACCTGATGCTCCGGGAATATTCAGGGCAAAGGTTTCAGAAGATATATGGACAAACATGTCCGAAAATGCACAAGAGGTATACCGTTTTCAGGCACACGATTAGAAATCATTGTATTATAAGAGGAAATTATGGAACGCACACTGCTTATTCATCCAAATATGTCCGATATTGATAGAGAACACGGATTTTCCAATATTAATGGTCCGTCGCTTGTTCGCGTGCCAGAGTGGGTAGAAAACCCGTTGGGTAAATACTATCTCTATTTCGCTCACCATCGCGGTGCCTATATCCGTTTAGCTTATGCTGATGAGATTGAAGGACCTTATACTGTTTACCGTCCTGGCACACTGCATCGTGATAACACAGCCTTTAAGGGATGTGATCACATCGCGTCACCAGATGTCCATATAGATGAGGATAACAGACGTTTTATTATGTATTTTCACGGCAATTATCGTGGTGGACAGGCAACTTGTTGGGCGACTTCCCTTGACGGTATCTACTATACAGCATCTGAGACGTTAGAAAAGCAACAGGGACCTTATTTTCGTGTCTTTTGGTGGAAGGGTCTTCCTTATGCAACGAATCACAATATGCTGAACCGTGGTAAAACATCTGAATGGACAACTGTGTTTGAAAGGCGTAATGCTCCGCTCTTTCCCGGGGAACAGGGTAAAGGTAGGGATGGTACCCCGCGCCACACAGCGAACCACCTCGTCGGAGACATGCTGACCGTTTATTATTCACTTTATGGTGGGATGCCTGAACGTATTCTAAAAAGCACAGTGGAACTTACGGAAGGTTGGAATGATTGGCATGCGTCGCCGTCGATTGAGGTTATTGCGCCAAAATACGAATTTGAAGGGGTGGATATACCGATTGTGCCTTCAACGAACGGACTTGACAGGGAGCGGGTTCACCAACTCCGCGATCCGGATATCTTTTGTGAGAATGGAGAGACATGGCTTCTTTATTCTGTGGCTGGTGAACAAGGGATTGCGATTATGAAACTGGACTCTGAATAGTTGAGTGATACGTGTGGCTCGTGATTCGTAGAAAGTTTCAATTATATTTCGACAAATCTATAAATCAACTGTAGAGGAAGTTCGGCTTCAACTGATATAAGCCGGAGTATATCCTCAAGCGAAGTCAATTCACTCGATACCCAATTTTTGCCCTGACGGTGATGGCGTTCAACTCGAATATGATCCTGTGAAATAAGCACGTATTCTTGCAATGATGCTAATTGCTGATAACGCCTGAATTTCTCACCTTTGTCATACACCTCGGTTGACTGGGAAAGCACCTCTACTACGACTATCGGGTTGATAAGTGTGTCAAGTTCATTATCCTCAAACCGGGATTTTTCACAAACAATAGCGATATCTGGATAGAAGTAAGAGTCTCCTGTACTAATTCCGACACGCATATCGCTGGCAAAAACTCTACATCCTCGCTCAGCCAATTGATTGTAAAGTCCGGTTGCGATGTTCATTGTAATAAGATTATGTGCATGACTTGCAGCTGACCTTGCGACAATCTCTCCACTTAGGTATTTGCTCTTGAGAGTTGCCTTTCGTTCGGCAGTAATGTATTCTTTAGGAGTCAGATAGGTTTGGGCTGTAACTGATGACATGAGTGTTTTCTCAACATTTTTGACAGGGTCGCGAGCTGGAGCTCGCTCCTACAGCGAAGAGTCTAAATCCAGAGATATGAAAACTAAATGCCCCTGACGATATAGTAATCTGTCTTGCTATTCGGGTGCTAAGGCACGTAACCGATTAACCGTCTTTATGACCTCCTCTGCCACGATTTCAACCTCTTCTGCTGTGTTGTAACGTCCTAAACCGAAACGGATAGTAGTCAGCGTTAAATCATTTGGAACTCCCATTGCGACTAAAACATGCGATGGCGTAACAGATTCGGAATCACACGCTGAACCTGTTGATACCGCAACATTTTTGAGTCCCGTCAACAATGCATGGCTTTGCACTCCTGCAAAGCAGAGATTCAAGTTTCCCAGCAAACGTTTTTCAGGATGACCGTTGAGATGGATATCCGTTAACTGCGATGCTAATTTCTGGTGCAATGCATCGCGTAAAGGACCAACAACTTTTTCTTCTGTTTTCATTTCCATGGCAGTTTGGCACGCCTCACACGCTGCCCCTAAGCCAATAATACCCGCCACATTTAGTGTTCCTGGTCGGACACCTATCTCCTGACCACCGCCATAGAAAAGCGGTTCCAGACGACTTCCACTTCGAACATAAAGCGCACCAACGCCTTTTGGTCCATAAATCTTATGGGCGGTAATTGATGCCATATCAAGCCCTAATACATCCATATTTGATTCAAGTTTGCCGATACCCTGTACCGCATCTGAATGAAATAGCACATCATGCTTTGAAGCGATATTGGCAATGTCGCGAATTGGGTTAATAGTGCCTACTTCGTTATTTGCGTACATGAAACTCATTAAAATGGTTTTGGGGGTAATGGAGGTTTCTACATCATCAGGGTTTACCATTCCGTATTTGTCTACGGGCAGGTATGTCGTTTTAAAACCTTCCGTATCTAAAGCGTGACATGTATCAAGGACAGCGTGATGTTCAGCAGTGCTGGTGATGATGTGGTTTCCCTTGTCTTTACACGCATAGGCAGCACCTCTGATGGCAAGATTGTCCGATTCTGTCGCCCCACTTGTGAAGATTACCTCTTCTGGCACACAGTTTAGCAGGTTTGCGACTTGATGCCGCGCTTTGTCCACAGCATCTTTTGCCTCAATACCGTACGGGTGTGTGCTTGCGGCATTCCCAAAGTGTGTCGTTAGATATGGCAGCATTGCATCTAATACTTCGGGAGCAATTGGTGTTGTTGCATGGTTATCCATGTAGATGACTTTATTCACAGGAAAGTTCCTTTCTCCAAGAGCGCGCTTACAAAGCGCGCTTACCGTTGGGAGGGTAATCGGGGTTGGAAACCCCTCTCACAAGAGCATTCGCCAAATAGGTGGCAACTTGGGTTACTTAAGCTGTTCTCTAAACATATCCATTAGTCCGTCTGGTGGATCAAAAGGTAATTCAATAACGGTGTTAGTTATACCGCTATAATAGATACCGAGCAGCAGGTTGAATTCTGCAAGGGATTGCGGTAGGTTTGTCGGGTGAACCTTACTTTCATCGTCCAGCCAATCAAACACAGCCTCTGTCAAATTGGTTTGAGCAACTGCATTTTGGTCTCCGTAACTGAGGTTGCCGCCTTCATAACCGCCTTCTGGCGTGTAACGTTCCCAACTTTCAAACCGCCAATGGACAAACCCTTTTTCACCATAAACACAGACGCGTTTATGTCTACTACTCCCTGTTTCCGGTAGGACACGCGGTGCCATCTCTGGTCCGAAGGCGACAGAGACTTGCACGCCGTTTTCGTATGTGACTAATCCTGTAGCGTTCGCTGGTGAAGGTTGTGCTCCATCCAATTTGCCAGCACCTGCGATCTGTCCCATTACCTTCACTGGTTGAGCATTGTCAATATAGGAAGAGACTAACTGAAGCACGTGCGGTGCTTGGTCTACAGGTGGGTTACGTGCGCTTGCTTCTATAAATTTTATTGCGCCTATTTTGCCTTCTGCTACATCCCGTTTTAGTTCAAGGTTTTTGGGATGAAAGTTAAGTTGTGTGTTGATAGCAATTTTTGTTTTGGTGCGTTTGGAGAGTTCGTAGATTTGCCGCCAGTCTTCGCTCTCAACAGCGATCGGTTTTTCAATAACCACTGCTGGCACACCATGCTCAGAAGCTTGATTCAGCAGCGGGTACCGAATCCGTTCATTGGTGCCGCGCATCACTGGTGCGGTCACGATATGTAACAGATCGGGTTTTTCCTTGGAAAGCATTTCATCAAGGTCAGTATAGCGGGTATCTATATCAAATTCGTCGCCGAACCCGTTGAGGAGGTCTTCCTGCATATCACAGATAGCGGCAAGTTTTCCACCTTTGACGTTGTCGTAAGCGCGGGCATGGGCACGTGCACGTCCGCGGCACCCTAAAATTGCACATTTGTACATCTTATTCTCCTTTAAGTATAATTCCGAATTCTGGTCATAGGATAGAATTTCCCTTAACGTTACTTTGCAATTATACGCTGAATGCACAATAAAAGCAAATTGACATCCGATTAATTTGCAAATATTACAAAAACAACATATAATTAAAATACTATTTTCAAAAAGGAGCGACACATGCGTATAAAGGTTATTACACTTCTCTGTGCAATGCTGGCATTAGGCGTTTTCATCGGTTATAGCGATGCCCAAATTGAGCCTGAGAAGATTGTCGGTATTTGGCTACTTGACGAAGGTAAGGGTAATGACGTTGGAGATGCGTCTGAAAATGAGAGGAAAGGCATTGCCACTCAATCAGGTTGGGTTGACGGAAAAGTTGACGGTGCGCTAAGTATTAAAAAAGGTGGAACTGTTACTATTCCTCTGGGTAAAGGAGCAATTTTGGATAAAATGAGCTTTATCTTGTGGCTTCAGTTTACTGATGTCGGTGCACAGCAAAACTATTTCTCTATATGGGATCAAAGCGGCAATCGCTATGTTCCATACAAAGATGGTAGTAATTTTCTCCGAAGTTGGACCAATAATTGGAACATTGGTAGTGGCGTAAGTGTTAAAGCTGGGACATGGTATCACGTTGCCAACGTTTACGATGGCAACATCGCGAAAATCTACGTGGATGGTGAAGAAAAAATCTCACAAGCGGTGCCAAAGTTTCAACTCCAAGACCAAGATCAGACCGCCTGGCTTGCTACTGACAGAGGAACCAATTTTTTGTCTGCTTGTATAATGGACGAAGTCGGTCTTTTCAACGATGCTCTATCTAAAGATGAGATTCAGAATATAATGAATGAAGGTATCCACCAAACCGCTCTTGCCGTGGAACCTTCAGATAAACTTTCTGTGCTATGGGGAGAACTGAAGCATCGATAACAATTATTGATGTTTGTAGATTTTACAATCAATGATACATCTGATTGTAAAATCTACAAAGCACGCCTGCAGTTGGCATCAAGTTAATTTAGTATTAAATTACCCGCTTGACATAGACATAATATGCGCCAAGCGTTAATTCACTTGTTTCATCGGAAAACTGTGTATGAAGGCGTGTTTGTCCAGCTTTGAGATTGAACGTAAAGGTTACGCCTACCGCATCAGAATCGATAGCCTGCGTTGCCGATTGGTCATCAATACGGATTTGTGCAGTTTTCAAGTCTAATGCGCGCCCACCGTTGTAAAGGTCAATTTTCTCACCGGGAATCCCTTCTGTGATGGCACTGTTTTCCTCACGGGGCCAGCGGCGCAACTCAAAACTATACTCTCCATCTTCAGGAATTTCAATTGCCCAATAACCGTTGCATTCCATACCGCGGCGAATTGATCCCTGATTCCACGCGTGCGCTTTGCCGTGCCAATCGTGTGTCGTTATACATGTAAGTTGCTCGTTTTGTGTGCCAACTACAATCGGACACTCCTCATCAAACCTTTCCGAAACTAACGTCCACCATGCCTCATAATGCTCTCGGAGTTCTGCAACGACTTCAGGATGTGCGTCCGCGATGTCCTCTCGTTGTCCGGGATCTGCTTGGATATCGTAAAGTTCTGTGCCATTGATGAGTCGCCATCTTTGTGACATTGTGGCACTCTGTCTCCACTTAATTGGATTTTCAACCCGTTGTGAATCTGTAACAATCACGCGATTTTCCCATTCCAACGGTTCATTTTGCAATAACGGTGTGATGCTGGTGCCATGAAAACGTGAAGTGTCAGACACCTCTAAATCGCAGAGGTCAATAAGCGTTGGAAGTAGATCAATGTTGGCGGTGAGTTCGTCTACCTCTTTCTTTTGTGTAAAGCCACCTCCGGGCCAATGCATAAAGAGCGGAACACGGTGTCCACCCTCATAAGGCGATCCTTTTTTACCCCGCATCCCAGCATTGTATCCTGATTTGACAAACTGCTGTCCATCTAAGTCGCAGCCATTAGCAGAGCCGTTATCCGTCATGAAGATTAGGATGGTATTTTCCTCAAGACCCAATACTTTCAGATGATGTCGGAGGCGCGCCATGTTATCGTCTATGTTGGTAATCATCCCATAAAAGCAAGCTCGCGATTCTGGTTCCCCTTTCTTGCGGTATACCTCACTATAGGCATCAGGAACACGGAAGGGACCGTGCGGTGCATTGGTTGGGATATAGCAGAAAAATGGACGATTCTGATTCCTTTCAATAAACTTCATGCCTTCTTGAAACCATACATCCGTGCAATAGCCTTCAAAGGGTTGTTCGGAACCGTTGCTAAAGTAGGTATCGTCAAAATAGTCGTTACCCCAATAGTCCGGAGTTTGACTGATACCACCGCCACCGTGATAGAGTGCTTCTTCAAAGCCACGGTCGTGCGGACGGAACGGATAGTTATCGCCGAGATGCCATTTGCCGAACATGCCGGTTTTGTAGCCGTTGCGTCTGAAAATATCTGCCATCGTGACCTCATCGCTGCGGAGAAGCGATCTGCCACCGATGGTATGCCACACGCCTGTTGAGTTGCAGTAGCGTCCGGTCATGATACCTGCGCGCGTCGGGGAACAGGTAGGTCCGACATGCAGGTTCTGCAATTGGACGCTCTCTCCTGCAAGTGCATCTAAATTCGGGGTGTTGATGACAGGGTTTCCTGTACATCCCAAATCACCGTAGCCTTGGTCATCGGTGATAACAAAAACTAAGTTAGGTTGTGTCACGATAGTATCTCCTTTCTTTTTTCCTAAATGCTCTATTGTTTATCTTATACTCAGTAGGTGTCAAGCCAAGAAAATGAATTCGTTTTGTGGAATTAGCGGTTATCTGAACCAAGATTTTCAGTTAATTCGTTACCTATATTTGAATCAAATATAATATCTTCACTCGATCCCCACATTTCATCATACAAACCCAAATTGACATAACGGTGAAAACTTGAATACTCCCAATCCTTTGGAGAAGCCACTAAACCGTGTTTAACTGGATTGTAGTGTATATATTCAACATGTTTAATGAAATCATTTTCGTCTCGAATCGTGTGTTCCCAAAATTTGCGTTGCCAAAATGCTCGTTCACCTTTATTACTCCGCGATTTGGAAATAACCCCTTCATACTTAGTTTGACAATAACGACTGAAATATTTTTTGATTAGCTGCCACCGCATAGAGTAGTTATGGTCGCCTTCAGGCAATGTCCAGATGCAGTGTAGGTGATCGATCGGGAAGTAATACTATAGCATTAATTTCTACTGGATGTCGCTGCATTGTATCTCGGAACGCTTGCCTTAGTAGTTTGACATTTTCTGGAATACAAAGGATATGTTTTTTATTGTAGGTGTTGACAGTGAAAAAGTATGTTGCGCCTCCGATTCTTGTTCGACGATATCTCATGTATATTGCCTTTATTTGTATTTTAGGATGTCGGGTGTCGCAAGCGAAACCCGACCTACGAATTAATGCTATGAAAGGCTCGCTTACAAAGCCTTCCCACATGAGGGAAACGCTCCTACAAGAAAGAATAACCCTATTGCAACGCCTTCTTAATCCGATCTAATCCACGATTTATCTCTGTCAAAGAGGTAGCGAAGGAGAGTCGCAAATTGTTATCCGCACCGAATCCGTTACCCGGCACAACGCCAACACCTGCTGAACCGAGCAGATAATCGGTTATATCCATTGAACCTTCGATCTTTTTACCGTCAAACGTTCTGCCATAGTGTTCAGAAAAATCGGGAAAGATATAGAACGCTCCTTGCGGTTTGACATAACTGACACCGTCAATCTCATCAAAACGCTGACAGATCACATTGCGGCGTTCTTCAAATGCCTTACGCATCTCTTCAACGGCATCTTGCGGTTCGTTGAGTGCAGCAACGGCGGCTTTCTGGGCAATGGATGTCGGATTTGATGTGCTATGTGATTGAATGCGGGACATCGCTGAAACCGCATCCTCGGGACCTGCAGTATACCCGATACGCCATCCCGTCATGGAATAGGCTTTTGAAACGCCGTTGACGACAAAGGTAATCGCTTTCGTCTCCTCGTTGAATGAAGCGGGACTCTGATGTGTCGCACCGTCATAAAGCAATGCTTCATAGATTTCATCGGAGATGAGGTATACCTGATGTTTGACAGCGAGTGCTGCTATTTGCTTGAGTGTGTCTACATCATAAGTGGTGCCAGTAGGATTGCTTGGACTGTTGATTAGAATTGCTTTCGTTTTCGGTGTGATTGCTGCTTCAACCTGATCGGGTTGCATGCAGAAGTTTTGTTCGGCTGTGGTTTCAATCACACGTGGGACAGCACCTGCTAACTTAATCTGTTGTGGATAACTCACCCAATAGGGTGCGGCGAAGATGACTTCATCGTCCGGATCGCATATCGCTTGCATGATGTTATAGAGGGTGTGTTTTGCACCGCAGGAAACGATGACTTGAGATGTTGTATAATCCAGTCCGTTGTCTTTTTTGAATTTGTCCACGATTGCTTCTCGCAGTTCGGGAATACCAGGGACGGGTGTGTATTTTGTAAAACCTGCATCAAGTGCAGTGATTGCGGCGTTTTTGATATAGTCGGGTGTATCAAAATCGGGTTCGCCTGCTCCGAATTTGACAACATCTACGCCATCAGCAATCATAGCGTTGATTTTTGCTGTGATGGCTAAGGTTGACGATGGTGTTACGTTTAGACTTCGTTGTGATAGTGAAATCATTAGTTCTCCTTACCTTTAAGTATCACAAAGATCAGGCTTAAGTCTCTACCATAGGACAGATTACCCGATCAGACAAGATAAACCGAATCCGAGTTTTGAAAACTCCTTGACATAACAGTTATAATCTTCCTCATCAAACAAGACAAACTGAATACGTTCTGGTACCATATCGTTATTCTGATGTGCGTGTTCCACAAATTCTTTCACGGCTTTTAGGGCGATGGGGGTTGCTTGCTCAATAGGGTAGCGAAAGTTTTTTCCAGTACTAATAGCGGGAAAAGCGATAGATCGAATTCCATTTTCTGCTGCAAGGCAAAGACTACTTTTATAGCAACTGGTGAGCACATCCGCTTTAGGGCTTCCCTTGCCAACATAAATAGGTCCTACGGCATGAATGATGTGCCCTACGGATAGTTTGCCTCCTGTTGTAATGACAACCTCACCTTCAGGTCGGAAACCTTTATGATTAATAATCTCTTGGGCCTCGCTCTCAATTTCTTTACCACCAGCATCCCAAATAGCTTCGTCTACACCACTTCCCTTTGTTAATAACGGGTTTGCTGTGGTCACAATAGCGTCTACCTCTGCCTCAATTATATTCCCGTGAATAAGTTCAAGACGAGTTTGATTAGGAGGAAGCCCCGGTACTGCATCAACACCAAGTTCTCTCTCAAATTGTGAACGAGTAATCTCATCATATCTGTTTCTCTCATCATTTCTCTTAAGGAAAGTCCACTCATAAGGGTCTGTATTATTGGCAAAGAGTCCTAATTTGGCAATGGTTGGGGCAATGTAGCCCTCCAATTGGACAATTCCATCGTTTCCATCATATCCAATGTGTTTACATTCTGCAATAGCGACTGGGTTTTCTGCACTATTCAGCAGTGCAACATCTGCCCGTCCTTCCTTATTAGCACCCCACTTAATTAGATATTCCCGCTTTGTAGAAAAATTGGTGAATTTCGGCGCAGTGAAATAACGGAGGACTGCACCGACAACAATTCCTTCATGATCTAATTCGGCATAATGGTCCGTAGGACACAACTGATATTGAGGTTCACAAGGCTGACCACACCTCTGACACTCATTTGGTGTTGTCTGTTCTTGCGTTGGTCGGTCTATCTCGGTTATATTATTTGCATCATCAATTTCAATTCGATATGCGCCTGTCTTTGAAAAGGTCCCAAATTTCCCTATTACTTGCACCTTTTCACCTTTTTTAAGAGGAAAGGGGGAATCAATTTCTGGTGGAAGAACACATTCAATTACATCATCAGATTCTCCATTGGTAACTGTATCTTTGAGTTTTAAGATAGTATAATTGGCACGAGTTGGAAAAAAATCTGAAATTTCGCCTTGAACCTCACCCGAATGAACCTCTATCATGGCAGTCTTGAAAGTATTTATTAGAGTACTAACAGATACAAATTGAGTCGGTAAGGGGTCTTTAGGCAATTTTATATCTGTAACCATAAACCGGTATTCGCTTCTCTTTGCATTGACATAAATCTGTCCCTTAACAGACACGTTATTTCCGGCTTCAGGTAAATTCTCTTGCAGGGATTTTCTATCGTTAAAAATAACACACTGAATTTCCTCATTCTTATCCGTGATTGTAAAATTGATGTCACCTTTTTGTGTTGGTCTATCCTCTGAAATTCTGCCCTGGATCCACACATCTCTAAGGTCTGAATTATCCTGCACAATTTTCATTATTTGCTGCGTAATCTCGCTAACATTTTTAAACTCTGTTGGCATATTATCTCCCCTTTATTTCATATTTTAGCAAAACGGATTGAAGCATCGGCAAAATGTTTCATAGTGTCTTCGCAAGTTGTTGAAGTAAACCTTTTATGGTAAGGTTCAATTCCATTATGATGCCAAGATACGTCTAAATTCATCAAGACTCGGCACTTGAACTGCCTCACGGTGTAACTGCTTTAGTTCCTGCAGTTCTTCAATACTTTCAAGCTCAGGCTTTAGTATTTGCAGGTTACTATGTTGAAAGCGAATCTCTAACACATCAAGTATATCTTCAATGGTACTTTTCTTTTTACCGTGCTGTGTAAAATATTGAGCAAAAGATGATTGGTGCATGGTTTTATCCGGCCCCATTTGATGCCAAGATACGCTTAAATTCATCAAGGTTTGACACCTGGAGTGCTTCATGATGCAATTGCTTGATCGTTTGCAATTCTTTGATGTTTTCAATTATAGGTTTCAACGTTTGTACGTTGTTAGGTTGAAAGCGCACTTCTAACACATCAAAAAGTAATTCAATGGAATTTTTTCTTTCAAAGTATTGGATAACAGATGATTCGTGCATGGTTTCCTCCGATAAAATATTACGAATGTCTTGAAAATCAAATATCATGTCAGACAAAATAACCATAGAGGCAAGATAATCCGGCTTGTCTGCCTCGTCCATTGGAATAGTTTGCGCAACCTCAACACATTCCCGTAACCACTGATCAGAATCCATCTCCTCTGGAGACTTCATCAGTGGTGTGAAAGGAATAAGTCCTTTCAATTTCGCGTCTAAAACGGCTTGCCCTTCTATCTCACAGAGTCTGATGACCTTATATTTGATGGTAATCTCATATCCTGAGATATGTTGGACGTATTCGCCCGGATCGTTAAGTCCCGCATTCGGATGCAAGTAGATGACGTGCGAATAGATAGGTAATTGATATGTACGGGTCCCCAAACCGACGTATCCTGCAATCCTGTATGGCATTGGCACTTCTGTGCTGTCGTGCGTCTGAAATTCCAAATGGACAATGGCTTCTTCACCACGAACGTTTGCATGTATGAAACTATCCGCACGATACCATTTGACAACAGGTTGTTCGGTTTCTATCACTTTAATCGCTTTAGCGTCTGGTATGCCGAGATAAAATTGGATACATTCATCAGGATTTTTATGGACAATTTGTTTTGAAACAGTATCAAATTGTCCAATTAGCTGCGGCGTCACATCAGGTTCAGAAAGTTCACTTTTCATAGAGTCTTCGCGAGTTGTTTCAATAGATCTTTTTGTTTACGCGATAATGACTTAGGGATTTCCACAACGAGACGTACTCGCAAATCGCCGTTTCGTCCGGAAGGGTCTACTACCCCCTGCCCACGTAGGCGTAATTGCTGTCCAGGTTGTGCCCCTGATGGAATCTTGAGTTCCACATTTTCCGTTAGGGTTTGGACTCGAACGGTGCCGCCTAACGATGCGGTTGTCATTGGCACCTTCACATCTGTCACCAGATCAAGTCCGTCACGCGTCAAAGTTGGATGCGGTTGTACTGATATTTTGACCAATAGGTCTCCTGATGTTCCCGCACCGATAGATTCTCCATGCCCACGAATCCGCAGTGTTTGACCATCTTTAATACCGGGCGGAATCTTAAGGGTAATATTTTTTCCCTGGACGCTAATTTCTTTCTGTGTTCCAAGCACTGAATCAGCAAATGGGATAGCAAGGTTAATGCGGAGGTCCCGTCCACGGTAGTTAAGGGTTGTTCGGCGTTGCGGTCCAAATACGTCACCGAAAGCATCACCAAATCCACCGTAAGCTGCACGTCCAAAAATGTCGTTGAAGTTCGCGAAGATGTCGTCCATATTGGTAAAACCCTCAAATCCCATACCGTGAACACCTGCATGCCCCTGTGTATCATAGACTCGTCGCTTTTCAGGATCAGACAGCACTGAATAGGCATTAGACGCTTCTTTGAATTTTTCCTCAGCAGCTTTGTCACCAGGATTTTTATCGGGATGGTATTTGACTGCTAATTTGCGATATGCCTTTTTAATTTCTTCTGCAGAGGCGTTGCGATTAACACCGAGTATCTCGTAATAGTCTCTCATAGTCTCCTGAGGCATCATTTTAGTAAATAGGCTTGTTTGCCATCAAAGAATGCCATCCTACAATAATTCTATTAATTCATTAATAATAGTAATATTTTGATGTTGTTTGACAAGAGCACTTCCAAATTCAAGTATAGCGGTTTCTATTTGTAATTTTCGTTGTGCATCCTCAATCTGCTCAATGTCCTTGACATGCGCTGCGCCGATGATGCGCCGTAACATTTCCATTCCTGCAAACCCGATTGATTCATGATAGATTTGTTGTAATGTGCGAACTTTATGGGACGAATCAGTCGTGTTAAATTCTTTTGTGTAAGTGTCCCACGTATGCACTATCGCGTTTTCAAGTTCTGACTGAACATTAGAATTGCCCGCGTGTGAAAAATAGGACAAGAAATAGTTTGCCCAATATAATCCAATGTCAAATCCAACGGGACCGTAGAAAGCAAATTCGGAATCAATGACTTTGGCGGAATTGTCTTTTACCATAATACTACCAGTGTGGAGGTCGCCATGTGTTAAACCTTGCTGTGCGGTAAGAAAAACTTCCTTGAGGTTTTGTGCTTGCTGCAAGAAAATTTTATCCGTTTTTAATTGTTTGACATCAGATTCCAATCCATCGGTATAGAAATTTGTTTCATGCTCAGTAAAAGGCAGTGTAAAAACATAGTCTGCAGTTATTGACTGCATGACGGTGTTGGCAAAGTCCTCTCGGTACTTACCTACTACAGATTTGTCAAGGTTATCGGTATATGTTTTACTATGTGCAATACCCATAAATCTTCCAATCTGTTGCGGAATTGTCTGATTAACCTGTCCAGCAATGAGGTCATCTCGCAATAGACGGTATCCGCGAAGGTCCTCCATCACAATTACCGCCGCATCACTATCAAAATAGTACTGTGTTGGTACTGCTTTACTTGCAAACTGATTATAGACTTCAAGTGCCCGGGATTCATAAGTTAAGCGATCAGGGGGCAATGGGTAATCAGGCCCCAATATCTTAATGTAAGGTGGTGCCTGTTTTAATACGAGTGAACGTTCCGTCTGTGCTGCATCAGAAACCCGATAGACAAAATTGAGATTCCCGTCACCGATCTCCTCAGAATGTAGGTCTGCATCCGGGGCAAAAAAACCTATTTCAGACTGGCGTTCGTGTAGATATTGAGGGATGGTTTCTCTGTTTAGTTCCATCTTTGCTAACACCACTAACGATGATCTCTCGGGACAGATATAAAAATAAAATGTTTGATAGGCGCGGTTTTACCTTGTTTTTAGAAGTTTTTAGAAGTACTCCAAATATATCACAAGGTCAACCAACAGAGAAGTCTTATCTACAGCAAGAGTTTTTCTGCAATCTGAATTGCATTCAATGCGGCACCTTTACGAAGATTGTCAGCAACAACCCACATATTCAAGCCATTTTGGATAGATGAATCTTCTCGGATACGTCCGACATATACATCGTCTTTTCCTGCGGCATCTATAGCCATTGGATACTGATAGTTATCCGGATCATCAATTAGCTGCACACCGGGGGCGTCAGCGAGACATTTGTGTGCTTCCGTTAGTGTGAGTTTCTCGTGTGTTTCGACGTTAATTGATTCAGAATGTGCAAAGAACACAGGGACACGTACAGTTGTGGCTGAAACCCCTATAGAATCATCGGATAGAATTTTATGGGTTTCGTTGACCATTTTCAGTTCCTCTTCGTTATCACCTGTGTCAGTGAAAGGCCAATCAAAAGCAACATTAAACGCCATTTGATGCGGGAACCGATCAAGAGTGATGGGTTTGCCTTCTAACGCCTCAGTTGTTTGTAGAATCAGCTCGTTAACCGCTCGTCCACTTTTACCAGAAACGCTCTGATATGTGGATACAACGATTCGTTTGATGCCAACAGCATCGTAAATCGGTTTTAGTGCGACCATCATTTGAATAGTTGAGCAGTTCGGATTCGCAATGAGACCGTTATGCTCTAAAGCAGCATTCATATTGACTTCTGGCACAACTAAGGGGGTATCATCGTTCATGCGGAAGGCACTTGTGTTGTCAATAACTAAAGCACCTTTTTCAACCGCTGTTGGGATGAATTCTCGACTTACAGATGCGCCTGCGGATGAAAAAACGAGGTCTACATCTTCAAACGAATCGTGCGTTAACTCTTCAATGACGATGTGTGCGCCTTTGAATGTCAAGATTTCGCCTGCGGACCTATGTGATGCCAACAACTTCAAACTACCAACAGGAAAGGAACGTTCTTCTAAAAGTTCCAACATAGTGTTGCCAACTGCCCCTGTTGCACCGACAATTGCAACACGATAACTTTCATTCATTTTTTTACCTCAAAGTCAACCTTTTGTTGTATTATGTTACCACAAATTTTGGACTTAAGCAAACATGTTTTACATTGGACAGAGCCATTCAATTCTCCAGTAATCGCACATGCTACATCTGTTTTTTCTTGTAGGAGCGATCTCCGAATCGCGACGAAACATAATGATAGTCGGGAATCGGAGTTCCCTCCTACAATATAATTATACTAAAATCCATAATTATTTACACACTACGGTAGGTTCGGTTTCCTAACCGATGTTTATTCAGTCCCATAGATGCAGTTAGGAAACTGCATCTACCAGGGAGTGTGCACATATTTTTAGGTTTCACTATAAATGCGAAAACTCGACAATTGAATGGCTCTGACCTTTGGGTGCGAAAAGTTTTTGTCAAAATGCCATACCCTGTCGCCCGCAAATCAACGTCAAAAGCGCGTGTGATATTTGGCGGAACACCTAATCAACGGTGAATGCGTTGTTGGCATTCACCGGAGACACCACCCTACGATAGAAGAAGTATAATGTTTATAATGTTGGGTTTCGCAAGCTCAACCCATAACTGTCAACTTAAGCGGTCCCCAGGCTGGTAGGCGCGTTTTGGAAACGCGCCGAGTCCTGACCTCATATGCTATAAACGGCGCGTGGACAAAACGCGCCTACCAGGGGTAAGTTTGTAATCCCTCCTATAAGTGAGAATTCAGCAATTTTGTTCTTAAGTTTACACCTATGGGGTTTCGCTGCGCTCAACCCATAGGCGTCAATTTTAGGATATATCCCATTGTTGGAGGGGTTTTCAACCCCGATTTAACTGCTTAAATCTCGAAATATCGGGCTTACAAGGTTTCCCTCCAACAAGGAAATCAGGCACTAAATTGACAGTTATGGCAGGGTTATACCAATTCTAATAAATTATATCTCATTTGCGACTTTCGTTAAATAACGATAATTTGTTATACTTTCAATAGTGGTTTTAGTGTAATTTCTTAATATATCGGTCAGTTTGTCCTGCATCTCTTCTATTGAAGCAAACACATTTTGAAACAACTTTGCTTTGATGTCTTGCCATAGTCTTTCAATAGGGTTCAACTCCGGACTATAAGGTGGCAGAAAAAGTAAGACCACATTGTCAGGGATTTGCAGTGATTTCGCTTGATGAAAACGCCCATTATCAAGCACAAGGATATTCAGAGACGCAGGATAAACCTTAGCAAACTCATCAAGAAATATTTGGAAACAAGCACTATTGAGCCAGGGCATTTCAAGGAAAAAACTTTCTCCCGTTATTGGTTCCACAGCACCATATAGATAAAAGTTCTCATAAGTATAACTGATTTTGGCAATCGGTTTGACACCGGGCAAGGTAATACACCGATATGAAAAAGGATGAAGACCAAATCTTGACTCATCTTCGCAAAAAAGGCGGACATTTTCAAACGCACAATCTTTCTCCGAAATCGCTGTCTTGACTGTTTCAGGGAAGTCTAACTTGAACGTCTCACACGCTTTTTCGTTTTTTTTATATGGCTCTTGCGGGGCACTTTGAGTTTTGCTTTCCATCTATACCGAACCAACGCGTGAACTGCTTTATAGTTCATTTTGACATCAAAAGTTTCTTCAATATAATCTATTATCTGTTGATAACTGGAAAAACCCTCAGGTTTATTGAGTTCTGCTCGCAACATTTCTTGTTGTGCTTCGGTAAGCTGAGATGGACGCCCGGGAGAATATTTCCGTGTCAAAAGCGCATCAAGTCCATCAGAGGCATAAGTTTGAAACCAATGACCAATCGTTTTCCGATCAACACCTATCATCGACGCGATTTGCTTGCGAGTTAGAGCCTGACCGCTGCGAAATAGTAAAAGGGCTGTCAACCTTTGTTTTTGATAACCTATGGATGTTTTTCTCAACATTTTTTTCAACTCGGCAACACTTTCTGTTATCTGTGCGGGTTTTAACTTCATTGATATTAATCCTATCAACTATAAATTTGTGATAAAATATAGCAGAAAAGAAAAAATATTAAAAGCGAAAATATTAAATAGAAATGGTATTATTTAGTTTTCGGTTTTTCGGCTATATTTTTCACATTTCTATGTAAACCACCTGTAGGTCGGGTAGAGTTTACGACACCCGACACGTTCAACCCCTGTCGGGTGTCGCTTACGCTCTACCCGACCTACGATATAAACTATCAGTAACATGCATCAACTGATAATTCTTAAAACTGAATAACCCTACAGTTATGGGTTTCGCTTGCGCTCAACCCAACCTGCAGACTATAATTACTGAGTTTTTTGAGATTTTTGGGAAAAGTCGTGAACTGGAGCTTGGAATCAATACTAAATGCCATTTGGTGTTTGGCATTACAGAATGTCTGAGGCGCAATGAATTGCGATTAAACGCGTTTTTTGTTAGCGAAAAGTCATCATTCAGAACGGTATTAAAACACGGTCATTTTCTCTGTTTTATTTTTCCCCAAACCGTCGTCAGTAATCCTTCAGGTTCAAGAGCATATCGCCTGGTTGCCCATTCAAACAGCCATAAACCACCGTTTGAATACGTTTCCAAAACTCGCTCAATCACCCCACTTTCAATATGCACGGCAAAATTAAAATAGCTAAATATGGGAATACGATCAATGTAGGATGAGTAAACAAGGTACTTGCCATCAGTTGACCAGGTGAGGAACTCAATGTGAGCATCTTCTTCAGGTTCTATGTACCGCAAGTTGCGAGGTCCCACAACGGAGACAATACCAAGTTTATAGGGTTTAGTTTTAGTCAGAAAAGCTAATTGTTTTGAATTAGGTGAGAAAACAGGGAAATCACCGTCTTTGATAATATGTGAAGTCTTTTTCAGAAAAGTATCGAAGAGAAAAATACCGAAGTCTGTGCTGTAGGCGATTTGTTTTCCATTAGGTGCCCAGTCCACCTGATATGGATTTTCTTTCAATAACAGTTCTGCGATCGGCTCTTTTTTTTCTATTTCCTGATTTGAAATGAGGTAGAGCCCGCGTTCCAGAGGCTGCTTAATTATAATGAACGAATGGTTCGTGAATATCACATCTCCATCCGGTGAGATGTCGGCGTCAATGATTTCACTATATTCACCTTGTGTCAATCTTTTTGGCACTGCATTCGGATTCTTTCTATCAAGTAGGTAAACATCATGGAAAGAGTCAAACTCATCTTTGCCTTTTATCTTGACAACAGCTACGATATAGCGGCCATCTTTTTGTATAGAGAAAGCCGTAATATCATGCGGCAGTTTGAAAAGTGGTTGTGCAGTTTGTCCATCATCCACGTTGCCGATCCACAATTCGCGGTAATCCTTTGAGTATCTAAAGATGATCTCGCCAGTGGGAGCGGCGTGCGTTGCCACTGGCAAGAGAAGCATAAGACACAAACAGATTGTTTTGAGGACCTTTTTAAAACTGGATTTCATGATTACTCCTCCTGGAGAGGTGTAAACTGTCTCATTTCCATCGGGAATTCCCCCAGATCGATGACATCCCCATCTGCTCTATGTGGTGGCATTCCAAAACTAAAACGAACTTTGAGCATGGGTTTGTCAAGTCTTTGCAGATAACTCGCTTCATCGCTGAGTCGTTCAGTTTTTATCGCTAACGTTTCAAGTTCCCGTTGCAACGCTGCTAACCGGGTTTGTTCTACATCGGTTAAGGGGCGTGGATTCGGATTAACCCAAATGCCAGTTGCTTGATAGGCATGATTTGGATCTATCTCCCAAACCTTCCCACCAACGGTGATTCGGGTTTTCGTTTCCTTTTTGGACGGGGTGGATGGGGACTCTTGATGTTCCCCATCCTGTTGTTGACAACCGATGAGCAGCATGAGCACTGTCAGGGTTGTTATCAGGAATATGGATATATGGCGCATTAGAAACCTGATATTTGGATTCCGACTTGTGCGGAGATACCGCCATGCCTGCCAGAAGCACTAACCTCCGCATTACGATCGAGGAAAAGGCCGTCCCGCCGACATGCATCCCATGCGTAAACACTAGTGGATAGTCCATCCTAAAAGTTTGTTTTGGTTTTTGTAGATTTCTCGGCATCTTGACAAACAAAAGTGTTCTCTTATAGTATAGCAATACATAAGGAGGAACACACCCTTGAATAAGAAATATGTTGTCCAACTGACCGATGCGGAACGACAGGAGTTATCAGATATTATTAACACAGGTAAAAAAGAGGCATATATGATAAGGCATGCTCATATTTTGCTGAAATCAGATATAAATGGTCCCTGCTGGACTGACGCGAGAATAGCTGAGGCGTATGAGTGCACTGATAGGACAGTTGCGAAAGTGCGTCAGCGTTTTGTGGAAGGTGGCTTTTCTCGTGCCTTATATCGTGCGAAGCGGAAGCATCCACCGACACCTCGTAAACTTGATGGTGACGGAGAAGCAAGGTTGATAGCACTGAGTTGTGGAACCCCTCCCGAAGGTGCTGCCAAATGGACGTTACGTCTGCTTGCGTCAGAGTTGGTAAGACTTGAAGTTGTGGAAAACATTTCTCCAGAAACGGTGCGGCAGACACTAAAAAAAACGCGTTGAAACCACACCTTCAGCAACAGTGGGTGATACCCCCTGAAAAAGACGCTGAGTTTGTAAAGTCAATGGAAGAAGTGCTTGATCTTTACCAGAAACCTTTGGCTGCGGATACTCCTGTTGTGAACATGGACGAACAATCTGTCACACTTAGGGATGATGTTCGTGAACCGTATCCTGCGAAACCGGGACAAGTCAAGCGCGTAGATAACGAGTATAAACGCAAAGGCACAGCAAATATCTTCCTATTTACAGAGGCACTCTCGGGATGGCGGCGTGTGTCTGTTCGGACGCACCGAAAGACAGTGGATTGGGCAGAAGAAGTCAAAATACTATTGGATGAGGTCTACCCATCCGCAAAACAGGTCATTTTAGTTTGTGATAACCTGAATACACATAAACTCGCGTCACTCAATAAAGTGTTTGGAGATGAAGAAGCAGATAGGTTCCGGAAGCGTTTAGAAATCGTGCATACCCCCATTCATGGAAGTTGGTTGAATATAGCGGAAATAGAACTTAGCGTCCTTACACGCCAATGTTTGTGTCGTCGAATCCCAGATATAGAGACACTCCGTAGAGAGACACAAGCGTGGCAAAAACGTAGAAATGCAGAGCAAAAGCAGGTAGACTGGCAATTTACAACGGACGATGCGCGTGTCAGATTAAAACATCTATACCCGAAAAGTTAGACTGGACTAACCACTAGAAGGTTCCCCATCACCACCAATATCGACTGCCCCATCAGGATTCTCATCATGTGCCACTGGTTTTCCTGGCACCTTGACCCGCGCGTTTCCTTTCCCTTCCCAGAAATTACTAGCCGAAGCACTTGCATACCCCGTATACCGAACAGCATGCTCTATGACAGTACCATCGGCACGCACTAATCTTCCATAATAAGAGCGGATGTCTAAATAGAACATACATGCAACGTTTCCATCGTCATCCAAGATGTCTACTGAAAGCGATGCGCCACATGACTCAAATTTATTGTCCCAAGCAGGATCATCCAACTCATTATTCCACCACCATACACTGCCGCCATTGATTCCATCCAAAGTATATGAGACAGTTGCTGCAATTGCGCTTCCAATAAGTAGCATTACAGCAAAAATTAAAGTGCTTGCAAAGAAAAAATTAAATCGTTTCATGATACTCCTTTTTATTGAGGGAATTAACAAATTTTTCCCTCGGTTATGAAAGAAGGATGTTGCCTAACACATGATATTGTTAAAATATCATTATTTGGGCATACCCTCTTTGGAAAGGTCAACTTCAATGTTGTTGACTTTTCCGCTATCAATATAAAAATTGATAGGTGTTCAAAGGAGATGTACTGTATTTTAGCACATCTCCGTTTTTGTATAAACAAAAACAAACAATACGTCGTTGAAGTGGTTTTACCGCTATTTTTGTTTTTTGCGCGGAGGAGACACACCAAAGTGCTTGCGTAATCGGTCAACAAAAATTCGTTTCCGAGACTTCGCTGTGTTTTCGGAAATACCTAATTTCGCGCCAATCTCAGCGAAAGTCCAGTCCTCCAACCACAATTCAATGACATCTTTATAGATAGGCTCCATCTCATCGAGAATCGCAGAGAGTTCGTTCCAACGCAGCTCCCTGTGCAATTCTTGCTCTAAGGCGGCAGCGCGTTGATGTGTGGCCCTTGCGATCATCTGTTGACGTTTTTGCTCACTTCGCCAGTATTCTTCGCATTTGCTGCGAGCAACCTGCTTCAACCATTTCTCAGCATTTTCAATGTCTGCAGTGCCTTTGCGGCGAAACCGCCGGACAGTGGCAAGGCAGGTTTCACTAAAAACATCATCGGCTGCATCAGGATTGCCTGCTTTGTTCCGGATGATTGTCCGTAACAATTTTTCATACTTGCAGATAAGCACGCTAACAGCATCAAAATTTCCGTTTTCAATCTGACCTAATAAGATAGCATCTGAAGAAAAAGATGAGATTTCAAGCCTCTCCTCACGTTAGAATATCCATCATTTCATGTTGAAAGAATATCCTAATATTCACTGCGCAAGACGTGGAAAAAGGCACATTTGGTCACTATCCTAAAAAAAGAATTGCAGAATTTTATGAAAAATGTTCTTCTAAAATGCGGATTACACAAATTAAATGGGTCGGAATAGAAACAGTTAATTGCAGTAAAACCTATTAGGACTTACCCATTCCTCTTAAAGTCCTTGATAAGGGGATTTAGGGTTAAAAGCACTAAAATAAAGACTTTGGCTCATGTAAAGAAGTAAGTGCTAATAAAAAATTCAAACCTGCGTGGTCGTTGACTTTATTGAAAATCACTGCACTCAATTTTTACATGAGCGCATTTCTGTAGTTACCAAGTTTTTAAGGATTTAGGGATGTCGCGAGCTGGAGCTCGCTCCTACAGAAATTTGGGTGGACAATGCCCTCCTACAAGAGAAAAGGCGCAATGAACTGCTCGACTACAAACACGTTTCTTCGTTAAATGAAATGGATAGATCAAGCGATTATGCTTGTAGCACTGGATGGTGTGCGGGGCCTACTTTACGGTAGAAAATACGATGTGCATGTGTAAATTGAACTGATGTGACAACATTACATACTTTGCTACTAATCCAGAGGCATGTTTATTGATGTACACTATGTTAAAGATGAATCAGTAAGTAACCGTTTTTATAAAACAACGTTAATTGTAATAGATAAGCAGGATTCTGACGTTTCTGAACGCTGAATTCTGAAAGTTAACGGTTTGGAAAAATTCAGGTGTACCTTGACAACGCTTGAATTATGTAGTATCATACTAATGTAGAGCTATATTACGTTAAGTTTTTCTTGACACATTTATATGTGTTCAGTTTAACCGGATAGTGATTAGTTCTATCAAATTTAACTTTCAGTCCGACGCGTAAACTCCTCATTCATGTGATTCCAAGTCTGAACGTGTGAGTTTTGTTGGCTGAATAAATATTATTTATTAAAAGGAAGTTGAATCATGGCGAAGAAATTAATGAAGGACGACATCATCAATAGCGTAGTTAAAGAAACAGACCTCACGAAAAAAGATGCGGCTGCTGCCGTTGAAGCATTTACAAAAACTGTTCAAGACGCTCTGAAGAAAGGCAATTCAATTGGTCTTATCGGTTTTGGAACGTTTGAAGTCAGAACCCGCGCTGCCCGAGAAGGTCGCAATCCACAAACCGGCGAACCGCTCAAGATTCCTAAGAAAAAGGTTCCTGCATTCAAAGCTGGTAAGAAACTCAGAGACGCTGTCTCCTAAGCGCAGTAAGTCAACTAACATTATAAAAGTTGTGGAATACGCCTCATTTTTGAGGAAGTACTTCTACAACTTTTTCTTTGTTCTGTCCAACATAATCCCCTCAACAATTCCTTTTTTGTTCATCCGCAATAGGATTCCCCCAGATTTACACCTCGATTCGCCAGAAAAATTAATTGGAAAATACTCTAACACTATGCTATTATTATAGGTGGTATACGACTCCATTTTTCTCTAACTGAGTGCTCAGTAATGTCTTGGAGTCAGAACATGTGGGTGGTAAAAAGTCAATTTCAGGAGAACCGAGATGTTAATCAGGAGTAGAGCGCCTGTCCGCATTGATTTTGCTGGTGGCTGGAGTGATGTTGCGCTTTTCACAGAAGAATCCAAAGGACTTGTTGTCAACGGAGCGATCAATCTTTACGCCTATGCAACGCTTGTTTGTGAAAGCCAAACGCAGTTCCCCGATTCCGTTGAATTACAACGAGTCTTGGACAAAAGGATCCGTATCTATTCCGCTGATTTTGATACGTTTGTTGAAGCTGAAGATGTACGGCAACTTGAATATGATGGTAATATCGATCTCGTAAAAGCAGCTGTCCGTCAGATGTCAATTCAAATCGGCAGCTTCGATCTGATTACACAGTCAAACGCTCCTCCAGGAAGTGGGCTTGGTACTTCAGCGGCTATGGGTGTCACATTAATCGGTGTGCTCGGAGCGCTTAAAGATGTAACCTATCTTCCGTATCAATATGCAGAGTTTGCCAGCGGTATTGAACGTCATGAACTTGGTATCCTCGGCGGCAAGCAGGACCATTATGCAAGTGCTGTCGGTGGTATTGGTTTTATGGAATTTCAGGGGGAAGATGTAAAAACATCACCTTTGAAACTGCCACCCCCCATCCGTTATGAGTTAGAAAAGAATCTTGTGATCTGTTACACCGGAAAATCTCGGCTTTCTGGCGATATCCACCAGAACGTCACACAAGCGTATAAAAGCGGTGAACCGGGTGTTAGGAATGCCTTAGAAAACTTAAAATCAATTGCAGAAGCCACAAAAACTGCGCTAATTCGAGGACGTTTAACAGATTTCGGTGAACTTTTAACTGAAAATTGGGAAAATCAGAAAAAACTACATTCATCTGTAACAAATGAACAGATAGATAAACTATTTAATATAGCAAATGAGCATGGGGCTATTGGAGGAAAAGCGTGTGGTGCTGGAGGTGGTGGTTGCCTCCTTTTTTACTGTCAGCCAACACGAGAACATAATGTCCGGCAAAAACTTGAAGAAGCAGGGACTCAGATCATTGACTTCAACTTTGATTTTGATGGACTGCAAATATGGCGGGCAGAATAGTTAAACAGATTACAGACTCTATCGCCGCCTGCTAATTATTCGGGACACTTTGTGTGCCATTTTCTTTACAATCCTCACATAAAAGAGAAATCTCCACTATACTACTATAGAAGGGTAATTCATGGAAACTGCACATATTGAAACCGATTTGGAAGCTGCCGAGTTTTTAAAAACCGCTCGTGAAAAGATTTTGACCGAGTTGAAAAAACGAATTGTTGGACAAAGCGATGTGATTGATCAACTTCTCATCGCTCTCTTTTCACAAGGGCACTGTCTCCTTGTTGGAGTGCCGGGGTTAGCGAAGACGTTGCTTATCAGTACCTTTGCACAAATTCTTGAACTTCCATTCAACCGTGTTCAATTCACGCCGGACCTGATGCCTTCGGACATTATTGGGACGGATATTATTGAAGAAGAAGTGAATACCGGTAAACGCACATTCCGCTTTATTAAGGGGCCGGTTTTTGCTAACATCGTGCTTGCAGATGAGATTAACCGAACACCGCCGAAAACACAAGCGGCACTTTTACAAGCCATGCAAGAGTATAAAGTGACAGCGGGTGGTAATACATACACATTGAAACTTCCATTTTTTGTGTTAGCCACACAGAACCCGATTGAGCAGGAAGGTACTTATCCATTGCCTGAAGCACAACTTGACCGCTTTATGTTCAATATCTACATTGATTACCCAGAGAAATCTGAAGAAAAAGAGATTGTCATGACGACTACTTCCGCCTATGAACCCAATATAGAGCCAGTTATTACGGGTGAAGAGGTGTTAAGGTTACAGCAGATTGTACGGAAAGTGCCAATTGCCGAGGCAATGGTAGATTATGCTGTTGAGCTGAGTATTAATACGCGTCCGAGTCATCCCGATGCTCCCGATTTTATTAAAGATTGGGTGAATTGGGGAGCAGGACCGAGGGCATCGCAATATCTTGTTTTAGGTGCAAAGGCACGCGCGATTATGCATGGACGGTATCATGTGAGTTATGAAGACATTAAAGCAGTGGCAAAACCGGTTTTGCGTCACCGAATTTTGACCAACTTTAATGCTGAAGCGGATGGGATTACCAGTTTAGATATTATATCGCAGCTATTGGAGAAGGTGGCGCCACCAGAGTTAAGTTGATTTTTCACCGAACGTTTTGTTACGCTTCAGTGATATAATTTTCAAATATCAGAGGTATAATACGCTACGATGAAAGAAAAAGATACTTCAAATCTACCGGACCGAAACCCCTATAAAATGGACAAGACAGCATTTTCTGTCACAACGCTTTTTGAGAAATCTGGGGACAAGGAATATTGGCTCTCAAAAACACCACAGGAACGTTTGGTAGCACTTGAATTGATGCGGCAGATCAACTATGGCTACGATCCAACTACCGCTCGACTTCAAAGAGTTCTTGAAGTTGTTCAACTCACATCAGATTAAATGAGGACAGCAAAATGGAAAAAGAAAACATAATCAATCCAGATCGAAATTACCCTCCGTTCAACAAACACTTCTGACTGCTGAAGACCTCTGGAAACAGGCTGATGATGGTTATCGATATGAATTGGTGAAAGGGGTAATATGTAGGATGCCGCTGTCTGGATTTGAACATGGAATCCAGACAGCCAAAATTGGAAGTTGTCTGAATGAGCACGTTGAAAAACATCAATTAGGATACGTTTGTGGTGCTGGAACAGGATTTAAGATTTCTTAAAACCCCGATACCGTGCGTGCGCCAGATGCGGCGTTTGTTTGCCAAGCCGCAATTGATGAACAAGGCATTCCGAAAGGTTATTGGGAAGGCGCTCCTGATCTTGCCGTTGAAGTTATTTCTCCAAGCGACACCTACACTGAGGTAGACGAAAAAGTGGATGAATGGTTAATTGCTGGGTGTGCGATGGTGTGGGTTGTGAATCCTCGCCGAGAAACAGTAGAGGTGTACCGGTCCCCTGAGGATATTACTGTTTTGCGTGGAGACGACATACTTGACGGTAATGATGTGATTGAGGGGTTTCAATGTCAAGTGCGGGATTTGTTTGTGTGAGATGAAATAATTTAGCATGACATAAAACCATAATCCTCTATTCCTGTAACGGAACCTGCCTAACAGGATGGGTGATGGACTTCACTGTTTTTGAAGGGATAGAGTTCGCAGCCCTGGAGTTTCAAATGTTAACCCAATTTTCCAACACGCAAAAAACGATCATTTTCCTTATCGGTGTTTCCGCACTCGCAATTGTTGTATGGTTGTGGATATCTAATCTACAGCCATCTCAGAATTCCGAAGAAGTTGCTCTGGATGCTACTGGCAAAGATGAACGTCGTCAGATAACGGTGGCACAAGAGCCAAAACCCAGAGTATCAAGTCAGCAATTTCCCTCCACCCATCTGGCAACTCCTCATGAACCTATTTCAGATGATACATACCGAAAGATTGTTCAGATGGCAAATCACCTGAGAAACATAGGTGCTTTTACTACAGAACGTTATAACCGTGAAGCTGCAATAATTATGACAGAAGGCATGGACTACATCACCGCAGCCGAATATATACTAAAGTATGGAGAAGCCCGCGAATATGCGTATGAATTGACAAGAAAGGCACTCGCCGAAAACCCAAATGACGTCAAGGCACTCCTACACATAGGAAACTATATAGAAAACGAGGATGAGAAGATAGGACTCTATCGCAGAGTCCTTGAATTGGATCCTAATTCCGGTTCTGCCTTATCTCGATTAGGACGGCAACTCACAAGTGACGATCCGCATGCAGCCATTGAATATCTTAATAAGTTGGAACATCTGCAGGATTCGCCAATTCCTACCCCATATACCAGTCTTGCCTTGGCGTATGAGAGAATTGGCAAATACGACGAGGCACTAAAAGCATATAGAAACGCTTATGAAGCAGACCCTATGGCAGACAATTATATGTTTGTACTTCGCCAGATTAAGGATCTTGAAGCCGGAATTTATAAAGTTCCACTCTGGAAACCAGAAACCGTTGACAAGAAATGACATGTTCGACTGCAGTGATGTTATTGAGGGATTTCAATGTCGGGCGCGGGATTTGTTTGTGTGAAATATAAAGCATTGCAACGCTATTCCTGATTCAGTGTATCAGGTGCCTCGTCAATTTCTTGTTTATACACATCTAATTTTCGGTGTAACGTTCGTACCCCGATATCCAGAATCTTTGCTGCTTCGGTCTTATTCCCACCTGTTTCAGTGAGCGTTTTTTCGATGGCTTCTTTCTCAATTTGTGTCATCGTCATGCCAACCTTACCGATAGCATCTTCCTCATCTTGATTTGTTCCGTGTATCACCTTAGAATGTTCGTTAGGAATAGGCAGCGGTATAAGTCCTTCGTCAGTGCGTTGCTCAAGTGCCTTGGCAATGGTAGAAAGCACCTCAAGAGTTTTATGCAGTATTGCTGCTGTATCTTCCGCATCCGTTTGTAGCCAACTGGTATCCTCATCGGGAATTAGCGGGGGTATATCGTCATTATAGGAGGCTGTCGGTTCAAGCAAACGGACTGCTGAGAGGATAAGTCCAAGGATCGTCTTGTAAATGGCTACATTTTCTGTTGCTATCGTTCCGGGTTCTGGATTCACAACCTGTATAGATGTTCCCGGCCCATCAATAATTTGAACAGGAAACTTGGAATGTCCAAATTCTGAGTCTGCAGGAAAATCTTTAAGTGCAAGTTCCTCGGAAGTTGCTACAATGATGGCAGTCTCAACGGCATTTTTGAGTTGCCGAATATTACCAGGCCAGTCCGCATTTTCGAGATAGTTAAGTGCTTCAGGTTTTATACCGGTAACGCTTTTATTATGTTTTGTGCTTAATTCAGAGATAAAAGCATCAACAAAAAGTGGAATATCTTCGCGCCTCTCACGTAGGGGAGGAATCTGGATACGGAAGAGGTTGAGTCGGTAGTAAAGGTCTTGTCTAAAATCTTTTTTCTTAACCGATGTTTCAAGATCAACATTTGTTGCTGCGATGACTCGCACATCAACTTTTACATTTTTCTCGCCACCGAGCCGTGTGAATACTTGTGTTTCTAATACGCGTAGAAATTTCACCTGCACTTCGGCGGACATTTCGCCTATCTCATCAAGAAATAGTGTGCCGCCATCTGCAAGTTCAAATACGCCACGACGTTGGCTCGTAGCACCGGTGAAAGCCCCTTTTTCATGCCCAAAGAGTTCACTTTGCAGAAGGTCTTGGTAAAGCACGCCGCAGTTGACTGCTTTGAAGAGGCGGTTTGGACGAGAACTATTTTCGTGGATAGTCTGCGCTACAACCTCTTTTCCAACACCTGTTTCGCCTGTGATGAGTACAGTCGCATTTGTTGGTGCAACCTGCGCGACTTGGATCCAAACTTCCTGCATCGCTTCGGATTCACCGATGATGGGGTATGCATTGGGATCGGTAAGAGGTGTTGGAAGATTCATTTTTGTCTCCCTGAAAATCTTGAGGTAGGTTTTGTCTAACTGTTCTGTTGGACAATTTCAAGAATCAATTGTGGATTTTTCTTTACTTCTTCAAACACCTCAAAACCATCGCGACACGCTGCCTCACACAACTTTTTGAATACAAACCCTTTGGCTGTATATCCACTTTTAAATTCGTTAGAATTTAGTTCAACAACATAACAATTTGATAAGCCCTTAGGTATCAGATCACTATATCCTTTAGTACGTTTGTAAATGACAAAAATCTGGGTGACTGCTTCTGAAACCTTAAAAGGAAGTTGTAATAGTTGTAGTGCTTTGACGTATTCTTTACCTAATAAAAAGAAAGCAATTTCAAAATTATTTATTATTTTATTTATGTCCTCATTAAGTTTCTTGCCATTTTTTAAAATATCACTTTCCTTGTTGGTAACATTGTATGGAACAATCCCATAGTATTTGAAGTGCCAACGCTAATTAGGGCCAAAAAATCAGTAAAGTTAAGACAAGTTTTGTTGTTCAAATTCAACAGGTGTCAAATAGCCTAACGCCGAGTGAGGACGTTTGTGATGATACACCTGTGTGATAAAATGCCCGATGCGTGTGCTGGCATCGGTTATATCCTCATAATCATTGAGATGAACTTCTTCCTCTTTGAGAGTTCGGATGGGTCTCCTTTCAGCATACCCGTTCTCCCACAGACACCCTCTACGCGCTAAGGAAATCTCAATGCCGTGCTGTTTCAGCGTTGAGATATAGGCACTTGAAAGATACTGAACCCCTTGATCGCTATGGTGGATCTCTGGGATACTTTGGCGTAATGCCTGTTCTAAGGCTTTCAGGGTCAGAGATGTGTTCAAATGTTGGCTGACCTGCCAGCCTCTTATCATGCGAGTGAAGACATCCATGAGCACCGCAACATAGACGAAGCGTCTGTGGAGACGGACATACGTTATATCGCCAACCCAGACCTGATCACATCGACAGATGTCAAGTGCTTCGAGGCGATTTACCCAAGGATGCGCACCTTCAAGCGATCTCGTGGTTTGACCAGAAACCCCTTTGACCGAAACCGACAAGTTCTGGGATTTCATCAATCGGGCGACGCGTCGATACCCAATGGTGTATCCCATACCCAACAGCATCTGTGTGATACGCCTATACCCATATTTCGGATAACGCGCACATAACTTCTCTATTTCCTCTCCAAGCACCGCTTCAGAAGGGTCGCTTTTCGGGTGATAATAGAGAAGGCTCCGGTTGAAACCCAGCGTCTCACAAATCTGGTGAACTGAATAATCGTTTCGCAACGCCTCAACGAGGTTTCGCTTATCAGACGAGGTCAACTCAACCAAGTGGAGGCTTTTTTTTGGATGTCTAATGCCACGGTCAACCGCCCAACGAGTTGTTCAAGGTGGGCGATCCGCTCGGCCGCCTCGCTGGATTGCTTATCCGTGGAGGCAAACAGAGAGGTTTCCGCATTTTCAACGAGCTGCTGCTTCCACTTTGAAAACTGGTCTTCGCTGAGGCTATGCCGCCGGCACACTTCTGCTTGGGAACTTTCACCGCTGAGGGCCTCAAGAACGACCTCCGCTTTAAACTCGGGGGTGAAGCTTCTTCGTTTTCGCTTCGCCATCGGATACTCCTTATAATTACTAAAGTTTGGACAATTTTTAACAATTTTATTTCCAAAAAGCAGAAAAGCAGGTATCCTTTCAGAAACAACACTTTTTGAAAGGAATATAAAATGGACCTCCTTCTCTGCTTAGAAAAAATAGTATCAGATTTTCGTCCTTTATTCAACCAACAAAACTTTATGCTTTTCCAAGCGTTGATTTTCGGTTTCATCGCAAATGGAGGGAATGGCACTCTTACAAGTCTTTATCAATCAAGTTGCTCACAGACAAGATACTGGTCTTTTCCGAAGTTCCTATCGCGTGGTAAATGGGATGCGGATGCGGTCGCAACACTTATGATACGACTGGTTCAACACACATTTGCGATCTGGGTTTATGTTTATGATGAAACTAAAGCAATAAAAACAGGCAAATCACAATGGGGATTGCACTTTTTCCGAAACTTCAGTTTCCAACGGCGTAGCATCAATCAATCCAAGTTTCAGTTCGGTCACCAGTTCGGCGCACTCGGTTTGTTATGTGAGACAGCGACAGGGTGGATGCTTTTCCCTGTATGGGTGAAACTGATGTGTCCGAAAACGATCCGTGATAAAAGTAATGCGGTGTTGCAGCGTATCTGTTCAAAGTTAGTCCCTGGACTGATTATCTTTGATAGAGGCTTTGCGCGTCGCAAAGTATTTACAATGGCATTGCGTTTTGGACATCATATTTTGTGTCGTGCTAAATCCAATGCTGTGTTTTACCATTTACCCAAAATACCTAAGCGTCGCAAACCTGGGAGACCCAAGAAATACGGAGACCGTCTTGATATTCGAAGATTACGATATAATGTAATAGAAATAGCAGGTAAAACGCATTCAATCGCCTCCAAAGTCGTGCGAACCAAAATGTGTGATGCGGATGTGCGGCTCGTTGTGATACGCACACGCCCAAAGGTGTCAAAGCCTTATCGGTATTTCTTTGTTTTCACAACAGATATGACGCTTGAGATATCGCAGATCGTCAAATACTATCGTCATAGATGGCAGATTGAAACAGCTTTCCGAGATGTCAAACAACATTTCGGGTTTGATAAATATCAAGTCAAATCTCGTAAAAGCATCAATCGGTTTGTGCAACTTAGTTTCGTCGCAGCGAGTTTGACGAAACTTATATTTACAACACAACTGGCAACGGAAAGGGTGAGTGTTGAGGATGTTTGTCAACAACTCGGGATACATTGGTATCGTCCTGTGAACCTAACACTCGGATTGCGTGTCGCTTTTCTACGCTTGCGAATAGCGCAAACGTTATTTTCTGTGAGTTCCAAGCAAAAACCATACATGCAGAATATTACACATATCTTTCAGCAAATCAAAGATAAACCTATGGACAAGGCTACTTGAATCTAACAATATTGTCCAAACTTTAGTTATAATTAGATTGTTATTATACCACAATCTTGGTTTAGACAGTGGCCCTAATTTCCGATGGCAGTACATTTAGTATAATAGTATAATAGTATGATTTACTCAACACAAATATAATTGCATTAGATACGATAAAATATATTAGCATTTCACTTGAATGTTGTCAATAGAAAACCAAATATCCTTCAAGTTAGTTATAATCCATCTCTGATATTAGAACCAATTAACCAATAACCATTATGAAAATAGGTATTGTAGGTCGACCACACGTAGGGAAAACTACGGTTTTCAACGCCTTAGCACATTCTAATGCTGAAATTGGGGGTTACACCAGCAAAAAACAGATAAATCTTAGCACTGTGTCTGTTCCAGATGAACGTTTAGAACCCTTGGCAAAGGTGTTTCAATCTGAAAAAATTATACCCGCTACGATTGACTACATGGATGGCGGCGGCACCTCTCGTTCAGCAATAAACCCAAATATTGAACGTCCTGCACACACTGAGTTAGACCCCGAAGTGCTTGGTGAACTCCGCACTGTTGATGCACTTGCACATGTTGTCAGGCTTTTTGAAGATGAAACAGTTCCACATGTTGATGGTAACGTTGATGCTGAAAGAGACATTGAATCTGTCAATTTGGAATTTACACTCTCCGATCTCCAAATCATTGAAGGACGAATTGATAGGCTTGAAAAACTGCTGAAAAACCAAAAGTCCGCTGAATATCAAAATGAACTGCGTATTTTAGAAGAATGTAAACAGTCCCTTGAGGAAGGAAAACCGCTTCGTTCTCTTACAATTTCAGAAAATGAGGAAAAGTTAATACGGGGTTACGGGTTCTTAACACAAAAGCCCCTACTACTCATTTGCAACATCAGTGAAACACAACTTGACAAAGTGGGTGAAATTTTAGGGTGCTTTGCTATATATGAGGGGCTACCGCAGACCGCTGTTATTGTACTCGCAGCACAATTAGAGATGGAAATCGCCCAACTTGATTCCACAGACGCTGAAGTTTTTATGGCTGAAATGGGATTGAATGAATCCGCATTAGAGAGGTTCATCCATACATCCTATCAATTAATGGGATTGATCACATTTTTTACAGGTGGTCTAAAGGAGACGAGGGGATGGACACTTCGGAATGGACAAACTGCCGTGGAAGCTGCTGGATTGATTCATACCGATTTTGAACGCGGATTTGTCCGTTCAGAGTGCATCAACTGGGCAGATTTAGCTGCTTGTGGTAGCTACACGCAAGCGCGGAGCAAGGGGTTGTTAAGAGCGGAGGGAAAAACATATCCGGTTCAAGAGGGCGATGTCTTGACAATTCTGGCAAACCCAACAAATTGAATTGGTCAAATTGATTGAAGGTATACTGTTTGGTATGTGTTCAACATTTTTTGCGTAATTAAACACTTCTAATCAAAATACTTTTCCCGCAATTCAGCAATAGCATTCATCATTCGTATACCCATTTTTTGATACATCTCGCGTTTAACATCAGTCTCAACTATTTCTGAAAAATCAATTGGTTCTCCAAAAGTTACAGTCAGTTTCGCACGACGCAGACGCTTACTTCCGCGTGGCAACATCTGTTCAACGCCACTGTGAAAAACTGGTATTGTAGGAACATCTGCGCGATGTGCAATGAAACAGGCACCATCATGTGCTTTACCTAAATTCCCATCCAAACTGCGTGTACCTTCTGGAAATATAAGCACAGCATTACCATTTTTAAGAAGAGAAATCGTTTTTCGTAATGCTCCTAAGTCAGGTTTGCCTCTATTTACAGGGAAAGCATTATATGTAGTAATTAACTTATTTAAACCTGGGACACGGAAAAGACCGCTGCGGGCCATAAAATGTATTTCACGACTGGCGGCAGATCCGACAATTACTGGGTCCAAAAGACTGATATGATTTGATACAAGTAATACACCTCCCTCGCGAGGGATGTGACTAACACCTTGCGCTTCCAGATGTCCTACTACTTTACAAAATAGATTTGTCATTCTATGCCCCCACCGATATATTCGGCGTGGAGACCAGAATCGATTGTTGGTATACCACATGTAAATTTGTTATAGCATTGGTGCTTTAACCCTCCCTGAAAATATCAACCATTATCAATTCCTACTACTTATCTGTGTAACGATAAAATCTACTACTTCATCAATTGTTTTACCCGTTGAATCTACGTGAATAGCATCCTCAGCAGCTCGTAACGGACTATGTTCTCGGGATGTATCCTTTTCATCGCGTGCACTAATTTCCGTTTCCACTGCCTCTAAAGTCGTATCCACATTTTTGGCTTGAAGTTCTGCAAATCTTCGCTTTGCACGTTCCTTCACGGAGGCATCAAGATAAAACTTAGAATCAGCATCTGGGAACACAATAGTCGTCAAATCTCTACCTTCAGCGATGATACCTCCTTCCTCTCCAATTTTACGCTGATGTTTAACAATCTCGTGCCGAATTTCAGGTACTTTCGCGATATCCGCAACTAATTTATTTACTTCTGGGGTGCGTATCTGAACTGAAACATCATTAGAATTAAGCAAAATTTTTCTGCCGTTTTCCTCAAAATTGATACGACATGTTTTCACAAGTTCTATGAGTTTAGGTATATCTGTTTCTACCTCATTTTGTATTGCAAGCACTGTTACTGCTCGGTACATTGCACCGGAATCGAGGTAAAGCAATCCGAGTTTTTCTGCGACCCGTCGAGCAACAGTACTTTTTCCTGATCCGGCGGGACCATCTATCGCAATTGTCACATGATCTCCAATCTGTGGCATTTCTTTTTGTAGATTTTCTCTCTGTTTTATAACTATATTTTGCGCTTCCAGAAGTACTCGCTCAATTTCAGCATGATTGTATGTCTCAAGAAAGGACCTGAATTCGTTCAAATTTTTTGCGAACGCATCAACTAAGGATAAAAGGACATCCGCATTCTGCGTGAAAATGCTTGTCCACAATTCAGGTGAACCGGCAGCAATGCGCGTGGTATCCCGAAAACCTGTCGCTGTGAAGTCCAGTGCCTTGCCGTTTGGTGTTTCCACGTTTGCCACGCTGTTGGCAAGAATGCTTGCGATCAAATGCGGTAGATGGCTCGCAGCACCAATAAGTTGATCATGAACTCCAGGCGGAAACAAATACGGTTTTGCACCGACAAATTCCCAGAGGTTTTTAACCAAATGTAATGCATCCACATTTGTGTGTTTTGTCGGAGTTAAGATAAACTTGGCATTTTGAAAAAGGTCTGCCCGCGCAGCATCAACACCTGTTTCATGTGAACCTGCCATCGGATGTCCACCTACAAAATAGATACCTGATGATGGCACTTCCCGCACCTGCGTCTCAACAGACTGGACTAATAACGATTTCGTGCTTCCCACATCGGTAATCACAATGTGCTTTTTCTGTCTTCCAACAGTTTCAATAATACGTATCACCAACATTGGTATTAGTTTCACTGGTGTGCAAAGCACTATAAGATCACTGCCCTGAATTCCTTCTGCCAAATCAGTTGTCACAGAGTCAACTGCATCTTGCTGTAGTGCATTTTCAAGTCTACCGATGTTCCGTCCCAAACCGACGCGTTGCCCTTGAAATCCGTTTTTCTTGAGTGCTAACCCAAGTGAACCGCCTATTAAGCCGACACCCCATATCGTAATTCTACGGATTTCTTTTATGTGTTGCGTGGCAAGTTTCGGTTTGTCGTCTGTAAACATACAGCAGAATTCCTTAAACAGTGTTCTTTCTATTTTAAGTGAATCTTGTCGCCTATGTCAAGTGAAAAGTCATCTTAAACATTACATGTAAAAAACACTCTATGACAAAAACAGCAGCATAGATGAAAGATTCTTCTTTCCTCCTATGCCGCTGTTATATTAAAAATCTTTTGTTTCTGGATTACCAAACTATCCACATTATTCCTTAATCACAAAGAATTTCTCCTCTTTAATCTGTTCTTCAGGGAAACGCGCACGTGCCCAAATCGCTTTAGCATTCTCAATCATCTGCGGATGTCCACACGCATAAACAACTGAGTTCGTGTGGTCATAACCCATCTGATCACCGTATTTGCGAATTACATCTTCCGCACGACCACTTTCACCTTGCCATTCCGCATCTTCCCACGGACGACTCACCGTCGGAACAAACGAGAACCACTCCTCCTGCGCCGCAAGTTCATTGAGTTCGTCCATGTAATATCCAAGTTCCCAAGAACGGCTTGCACCTACAATCGCGAGAATCTGATGCGGACTTGATTTACCTTGTTCCTGCTCAATTTTCTGCGTACGAGCAATGCTAATATACGGTGCAGCGCCGGTAACAGTTCCAGCCATGACGTGGTGTGTCATGCCGCTTTCCGTATCCATCACAAATTTCCCAACGAGGCGATCTCTGATGAATACAGTGTCTCCAAGTTTCAGTTCCCAAAACAGCGGAGTCGTTACCCCTTCCGGGACTAATTCAACAAATACCTCCATAAAAGGTTCGTGAGGTGAGGACACAATAGAATAGGGACGTTGGAGAATCTTTTCACCAACTTCAAACCCGATCGTGGCGTATTGCCCCGGAATAAAAGGGAGTTGTTGATCAGTTTTGAATTTAAAAGCAGCTAAATCTTCGGAAAAATCTTCACGTTCAATAAGTTCGCCTGTACAGTATCGCGATCTGGAGCTTTTTCTTTGCATAATCGTTTCCTTCAATAATAGAAAATTGTGGAGTTTGATTTCCTAACTTATATTATACTTCAAACATTAATCTTTATCAATTATTTTTTGAACATTCAATTATACAACGTGTTTATTCCAAGAAGATATGATGTAAGGTGTAAATGCCTCTTGTTTTTAGAGAAATAGCGTGGTAAACTAAGTTGCAAAAATAACTTATATCTCTAAGAGATGGATCCTATCCGGGTTAAAAATGAAAAAGATTCTACTACTGAACGTTGTGCTACTGCTAACTATGGGAACATTTTTAGCAATTGGCTCTACTCAGGATTATACACAATGGTACTTACCTCAAGGCGCGAAAATGCGGCTTGGCAAAGGTAGGATAAACGATATTACGTTTTCACCGGATAGCACACAGTTTGCGGTAGCGACCTCTATCGGTATATGGATTTATAGCGCGGAGAGTGGTAAAGAACTTGCATTGCTTACTGGACACGAAGTAGCAGTTATGTCGGTAGTATTTTCATCTGATGGGCAGACACTTGTAAGCGTGGATTCCAGTGGTGAAAGCCGCCTGTGGGACGCATTGACAGGTGAACAACTCGCTATTTTAACTGAAGCTGACGACATTGTTGAGAATGTGTTACTCTCATCGGATGGCACAAAACTTGTTACTGCAAGCCTTGACAATAGGTTTCGAGTATGGAAAATTAGAGAATCTAACCCCCAGCCGATTATTATAGATGGTACAGAGCAAAGCGTTGACGATATTGAATTCTCTCATGATGGAAAACTAATTGCTGCCACTTTAATTCCGCACCATTCACAATCTGGCAGCCCCATAGAAAATTTCAGACTTCAGGTTTGGAATACCATGACTCAACAAATGGTGTTTAACCTATATGGGGAAAACCCTCGTATCAATACACTAAAATTCTCATCAGATGGAAAAACATTGGTAACCGCAGAAAATAACGGTGAGATTAAATTTTGGACTGTGGACAAGGGCGCAGATCGGCTTACAATAAAAGTTGGCGAAAAAGGAATTAGAACTTTTGCAGTAGCTTCAAACAGAAAGATATTGGCAACGGCAGGTATAGATAACAAAATCCAATTGTGGGAAATTCCCTCAGAAGAGAAACAATCCCCACAAAATCAAGTTTTTAGCGAACTCAAAGAGGATATTTCTATTTTAGAATTTTCTCCTGATGAAAAAATGCTGCTGGCAGCAACCCAAAACGGTACAATGCTGGCATGGGATACGGACACGAAGTCTCAAAGCTTGGAAATAAGCGGACATGGCACACAAATTATGCACATGGCAATTTCCGAAAATGGAAAAACATTAACTACTGCAAATTCATCTTTTGGGAATTGGGTTGGATCTGAGACACATCTTCTGAAATGGGATATAATTGAGGGCGAAATAGTCTCCAGCAAAATATTAGATAAAAAAGGTATAAAAGCGGTAGCACCTGATTGTAAAACCATTAACATTAAGGATTCAGAAGGTAAAATTGAATTGCAAGATATTGAAACAGGGAACGCTCTCTTCACTATAACAGGTCACAAAAACAATGAGTTAAGTGGCGCATTCGTATTCTCGTTAGATGGGAAAACCGCAGCAGCCGTTGGTAAAGATAATGTTATACACTTGTGGCAGATGGCTAACGCTTCTCATGCGAATAAACCTTGGAAAACACTTAAAAGACATTCAAAATGGATTGCAGCAATGGCATTTTCACCTGATGGGAAAATGTTGGCAAGTGGAAGCCGTGACAAAAATATTAATCTCTGGAGTTTGGAGACTGGCGATATTCTTTTTACATTTGCAGAACATACAAATTCTGTTTTTGCTTTAGCATTTTCTCCAGATGGAAAAACACTTGCCAGCGGAAGCTCTGGAGAAATCTACCTATGGGATACAACAACCGGTTTGCAACTCAACGTATGTATACCTGAACGCCTATCCACTAAAATGACGTTGCTTTTTTCTCCAGATAGCAAGACTCTCGTGAGCATCTGTGGAGGAAGAATTCTTAAATTTGCAGACCGTGAAGTAATGATGGCGAGTGGTGGTTGGATTACTGCATCCAACCAATCCGAAGGTGGGGGAATATTACAACTATGGGACGCACAAACAGGTGAACTTTTGTCTACGCGTATGGGACACACAGATTTCGTGAATGGACTTGCCTTCTCTAAAGATGGGAAAACGCTTGCCACTGGAAGTTGGGATGGCACAATTCTACTGTGGGATTGGGCGAAAATCTCTCAAGTTGGTAATAAATAACGTGAGTTCGATATAAGAAATTGGTTCATCACGTATTTTCAATTGAACTAAAGACAGACCCAATGCAACGCCAAAAACGTCCGCCTTGCTCCAGCGGAGCAATATGTCTATAGCAGCTATCAGAACCAACGTTTCCGCTTCAGCGGAGCGGTATGTAATTTTATCACACATAGCACTCCGCTGGAGTGCGGGAACATATCCATCATCAAATATGCGATAGTGTGATATTATTGTGTCGGATTTCTCTAACCTAAGTCGCACTCACGTTATTCTGACCCATTCACATTCACTATATCTCTAACCAGTTTATTCAATTCTGTACTTCTGAATTTATATGATATTATATTACCATCTTTGTCAATTAACCACTTAGATGGCATACCACTAACACGGTACAGTTTTTTTAGAGGTCCTTCCTTTCCATCAAAAATCTGCCGCCAAGGTAAGCTGCACACATTTAGATATTCGGACATATCTGATTCTTTCGTATCTCGGTTAATACCGATAACATCAAAACCGAAATCTCTATTAGCATCATATACCTTTTTCACGATTGGCATATTACCAATACAAGGTCCGCACCAAGTTGCCCAAAAATAGAGTAACACCACTTTTCCTTTATAGTCTTTAAGTGAAATTGGATTGCCATCAATGTCGGTTGTTGAGAAGTCAGGTGCTGGCTTTCCAATCATCTCCCGTTTTGAATCATACTTATCAAAATACGTATCTGAAAGTTCAATATTACCCAGTTCTTCGTGAGTCACTGCAAATTCCCGATAAAGACTCTTTAGCCATGGGTTTTTCTGTTCTGATCTTTCAAGATTCTCACACAGTTGAAGTGCCTCTTGATGTTTGTTGCATGCTCGTAACATTTCCAGAAGCGTAAAATAATCTCGGAATCGCATAATGTCTTCACCATGTGGTTTCATGATGGATTTGAAACTATCAATGAGACTTTCAGCATCATTATCTCGTTCTGCCTCAACATAGAGACGAATCAACTCAGAGTAGAGATTGAAAAAATTTGGATCTTCAGGCACGAGTTGAAGTGCTCTCTCATATCCTGTGATTGCTGCTTCAAGGTTTCCGTAGATTTTTTTCGGATGCTTCCGCCAATCACCTTCTGATAAATAAATAGTATTGGAAAAACTTAGATTTAAATAAAGGTCTGAAATTAAGGTACTATCTGCTTCTGGGTTTACGTGGTGCGGACATCTGACAATAGGGTTTGCATCGCCATATACATGACGTTCATTTTTTAACCATTGCTGATAATATTCTGGGTCGCAATCATAGTTGTAACTTACAGGTAGTTTCGGGTCTGTATCATAAGGTAAAATTGGCACACCTTGATCTTCATCAGCAGGACAGATTAAATGATTTTTGTCAGGCAAATATGTTGGATGAAGTTCGGAAAGCCACTCTGGAAAATCACCATGCTCCTTTTCATAAGTCTTTAGTGCTTTGCCGATTGCTACCAGATTTTGCGAGCAAGTTTTCAGGTTTTTGGATTCTTGTTCGGGTAATAGAGATTCATCCTCAAAGTCTACACGGATTTGGGATTTATCAGATTCGTCTACGTTCACAGCAGATATGACTGAAGTAAAGAAGCAACTCAAATTCATTAAATTCCTCCATTATGGATGTTTTAGGTTGAGAAAAGTGTACGTTTCCATTGTTACACATCAATGGATGCAGTTTTGGAGGAATGCTGGAATATAAGGTTTTTAGAGTAGGTGAGAAGAGGACAAGATAGCGTAACACGAGCAGTGATCTATTCGTTGTGCCTATTGTGTTTTCAAGTCTGCCCAACTGGTGGTGAATTTACCCTTCGCGGATACAAGTCCTCTCAGACGAACAGTTGCTAACTGCTTGTGAACTCCCGCATGCGACACATCCTCTATCTGATAATAGTAGACGGTATTCGGTTTGGCAGTGGAATCTGTCCATGTATATTCATTTCGTTCGCCTGTTGTGCCTGCACCTTGTATCATCGTGGGATTGACGACTTTAAATTCGCCATCTCTTGTTTCACAGCGATAGATGTAAAATCCTGCGTTGTCTACTTCAGATTCGGTTGTCCAATTTAGGATAACGCCTGCATTGGTGTGTTCTGCTTTGAAACTGGAGAGCGTAACAGGCAAAGGTTCATCAATGTTCTTAAGGTATATTTTTACATCTGGATTCTTCCGCAGCAAGGCAAAGAGTGGTTTTCTATTCTTAATTGGGTTTCCTACGAGCCTTACATCCTTTAGATTTACTAATCCTTCCAGAGAAGACACATCACTGATTTGATTAGCAGAAATATCCAAATATTCTAAACCCGTCAACGATGCCAGGGAGGTAATGTCGGCCACCTGATTCTTCCACAGATGTAATGTTTTTAACTGTTTCAAACCTGACAATGGTATAATATCTGACACCTGATTCCTCCGCAGGTCTAACCTTCTCAACTGTTTCAAACCTGACAATGGTGTAATATCCGACACCTGATTGCCGAGCATACTTAATTCTTTCAATTGTGTTAAACCTGACAATGCCTTGATATCGCTGATTTGATTTCTCTCAAGAGTCAAAACTTCTAATGCAGTCAACGATGCCAGTGGTGTGATGTCGGTTATCTGGTTTTTCCACAGATATAGTCTTTTCAACTGTTTCAAACCTGCTAAGTGTTTGATGTCGCTAATTTGATTTTCAGACATATCCAATTCTTCTAAAACCTTCAACGATGTCAGTGGAGTGAGGTCACGGATTTGAGTATTACGCAGGTGTAATCTTCTCAATTGTGTTAAACCTGACAGTGGGGTGATGTCACTAATCTTATTACCATTGAGATTTATCATTTCCAAATTCAATGCATGCTCAAGTCCTATAATGTTCGTTATCTCGCTGTGCCCAGCGCCAAGACTTTTTAACTGTAGCATATCTAATTGCGTGATGGTGCCTTCTTTTGAAATGCCAAGCGTTTCTTTTATTACTGCTGCAAAATGCGTATCCGGTATGGCAATCTCTTCGGGCGATGGCAACAAATCGGTAACATCAATCGGAAAATAAAACACTGTAAAGTTTCCATAAACATCCATAACGCGTAACGAGAAAAGGGATTCCCCCGACCAATTGTTCGTGACAAATTCAACGGTTCTATTTGAGTCTCCGTCTAAGTTCTCATAGTCAATTAAACTATCACGTCCTGGCGCAAGCAACTGTACTTGATGAAGTCCATCAGGGTCGGTTACTTCAAAACGGAAACGGATATTGTGCCAGGGTGAACCGAGAACGGGGGTTAGCATTTCAGCCTTTGTGTCCTGATTAAAGGGTTCTTCACTATCATTGAAGTAACGATGAGCATCCAACCATTCCGCTGTACAAAAAGACGAAACCATCCAGTCTGTAAAGTCAAAAATGAAAATCCGTTTGGCATCGAAACGTCTATCATGCATCACCCCAAAAGCGTGGCAGAGTTCATGGATAGCAACGTTTTCAGAATATACGACACGATCTTCATTTTCAATACTATCATAAAGCACAAGCGCATACCCATTATGACTATTTCCACTCGCATAACCAACGATACAAAGGTTTTCTTCGTTATGTTGCAAAACCAAGCAATTTTCACGGGTCTCTAAAAAGCATAGATAAATATTCTTTGATGTGTCAGACGATGTGTCAAACTGTTCTCCAACTTCCTGCCATACGCTCCGTCTCTGATACTCTGCATCATTGAATTTACCGTTTATGTGATGCACAATAGCATTTCCGTTTTCATCAGCTTCAAACCGAAATGTTTTCCGACCAAACCCATGCACCTCCAATTGAACAGCATAAAAGTTTTGCACATTTTTTATTAGCACATCAAGTTTAGTGTCAATATCGGGTGTTGCCTCACGGTCGTTCGGTAGAAAATAGATAAGCCGCACTTCATTGGCTTCCCCAGTGTTTAAATTGACATTTACCGGTGGAACATCTTCCTCCGCAACTTCTTCGTCCAAAACCTCTTCCTCTTCTTCATGGACAACAATTACATCGTCTTCGGCAAAACTTATTGGCAAGACCGCAAGCGTTACAAAAGTGAGTAGTGTGAGAATATGACAGAGTGTCGTTTTCATGGGTTTATCTCCTTACTGGTTTTGATTACAAGGTACAATCGGATGAATATGGAAGGGTGTTTTTTTCACCCTTCCATATTTCTCAGGAAAATGTTACTTCAGTATCAACATCTTGCATGTAGCAGAAAAATCACCTGCGATAAGCATGTAGAAATACACACCGCTTGCCACAGATTCACCAAGAGCATTTTTACCATCCCAGTGTGCCGCACGGGAACGGATTTGAAACACACCTACGGTTTTGGAATAGGTATGCTAAAATCCTGTGCGTCAAGGTTGATTAAAAAACATGCTACAATCACTTTGGAAGAGATAGGGTATAATCCTGAGTGCTAATGTATATTCTAAAAAACATACCCCAATCATCATTGAAGCTCCAACCATGGTTGCATACTTTAACCAACAGTAGATTGTTGCCAGCATTCAGATTTACATGGAACCGGTTTTGAATGCCCGTTGTCCTTCTTTGAGTAAAGATATTGTAAACGACTGAGCCATTCAGCCATACTTTGACAGAATCATCGCTTCCTACACCCATCAAAACATTGTTCTGATTACGTGGCGAGTATATGTTAATCAATGCATAAGCAGAATATTGAGTGAGTTGATTCCTATTGGTAAGTCCAATCTCCCTGACCACGTTGATGACATTATCTGACGAACATAAGAAAATTCCGCAAACGGTCGTAGGAAATAAACGTCCGCGTGTCCATTGCAGCGAGTTAAAGTGTTCTCCTTCACTTACACCACTTTGTGCGATCCACGCCTCCGTAATCACGCCGTTACTTGCTGCGGAGAGATTATCGACATCTATATCTCCACCAGGTGCAATCATCCATAACCAGGGACCTTCTATATGACCATATAAGTCTGCGACGACAGGAAACTCCGCGGTGAAGGAGGGGCCTCTGTAGTCTTCTTTAAATGCATCGGGACTTACAGTGAAGGTCAAGATACTATCCCTAAAAAAGTCGGTGTAATCATAACTAAGCTTAACCTTAACTTCAGTATCGCTTATACGTGTTGTGTTGGAAGCAACACCGTCGATCCCAGATACGTTCACGCTGGCACCCGTTAAATACGGATTGAAAGTAAGACCTATCACATTGAGTGTGACAACGCTTACATCTAAAGATGACTCTTTCAACGGTGAAGGTGTGGATACGATTATTTCTGGTTCAACGACAGTGACCACAAACACTTGGTCAAAAGTTGCGTTGTCTTGCCCACTATCGTCTGTGGCAGAGACTGTAATAAACGCGTTTCCTTCCGCTACACCCTTGATGAAAAGGTCTACTGTGTCTTCAGTGTCGCTGTTTCTTCGGTTTACAGATACGCTGGCAATATTACTATTTTCAGAGAATGCGCTGACTGTATGCAGGTCCTTTTTATCTGGATCATCTATATTGATTTCCAGCGTTTTCCTGGCATCAACAGCAATTGTCTGATTGTCTATAGTTTCAATGAACGGTTGTTCGTTCTCACCACAGCCGATTAAAGCAAAGGATCCGCCAAACACAATAGTTGTTAAGATTAGAAGATTGACGACTGAAAACTTATTTGTCTTTATCATGATAGAAATTCCTTGTATAGGCGAGGCTTGCGCGCCTCGCCTATAGAAACTTTGGAAAGGATGTTACTTCAGTATCAACATCTTCCGCGTGGCAGAAAAATCACCTGCGATAAACATATAGAAATACACACCGCTTGCCACAGATTCACCCACAGCATTTTTACCATCCCAATACGCTGCACGTGAACGACTCTGATACCGACCTGCAGCCTGATGTCCAAGTTTTAACGACCGTACCAACGTGCCTTTTACAGCATAGATATGCAGTGTGACATCCGTATCCTTCGCCAAGTGGTAGGGTATCCATGTCTCAGGATTGAACGGATTCGGGAAGTTAGGCAAAAGTGCTGTCTCTTTGGGAGTCAGTGCCCTATGGAGTTGTTCCAGCACGGTAATACCACGGCGGTATGCAGGATCAGTAATAGATAATCGCTGTGCTTGCGTCAACCAACTCTTGACATCCGCGGCGGTGAGTTGTTCCAATATCGCTGGATTCAACGTTGGCGCAGCAGCATCCGCACCGAGTTCGTTTGCCACTAGCACAAGGTCAGCAATATCAACAACACCATCGCTGTTGATATCCGCACGATTTTCGCCACGCCATCCAAAACGCCAACTTACAAGTACCAAATCTCGGATGTTCACAACACCATCACGGTTAATATCCCCAAGGATGTCGTGTGCTGGTTCCGTCACTTCAGCCCCTTCAATGTCAGCCTCCCAACGTACACCCTCGCGGTCTACAATATAGACATTAGACAAGGTCATCATGGAATCTACAACATCATATACCTCAAAGGTGAGGGTGGCGAGTGTGCCGTTACCGTTGCTAACACCGTCAAGCGCGGTTGCAGCGATTGGCACATGGCGATACGGATAAAACTCGTCATCCGGAACGGTTGGGGCAACAAAGAACGCATCCGCTGGCAGATAGTTGCCTTTAGCACTTTCACGATAATCAAGCGAATTATCATCAAACGAGACAATGGCTTGGAACCCAGCAACATTCTCCCCGCCTGTAATGTTTAGGCTGACGGTCAACTTTTCAAAAAGTGGTGGAGACACGATTGGGTTTGGCGAGATGCTGATGGTCGCGTTGGACTGCTTTATGGCGGTAACGGGTATTTGCGCTGTCAATGCTTCACCGTATCCAGAAATAGCATCAGCCCCGACGGTAAAGGTAAGCACACCGTCGGTATCAAAATCTGTTCCGTCAAAACTCAGTTCAACCGCCACCTCATTGTGACTCACACGGTCCACATCAAAGAAATCATCAAAACTGACTCCTTCAATGCCAGTAACCGACACTTCTTCGTTGATGTCAAAGAATGACGACGCATAAGAACGACCGTTCAGTTTCAATATAACCTCAATCCCGCTAAGCGTTGCCTCTGTCAAGTCAAACTTGGATGATATTTCCAGTGACTCCTCCACCGCCGTAACAGGTATTTGTGCGGTAAATGCTTCGTTATAGCCAGCGATAGCACCTGCTCCGACCTCAATGGTAAGCGTAGCATCTGTGTCTATGTTGCCATCAAAGGTAAGCGGAATTATCACCACATCCCCTGCTTCACGATCAACGCGGAGTCTACCGATGCTCAGACCTTCAATGCCAGTTAATGTTACAGCCTCTTCAATCTCCCATCGCCACCACGTGAATTGTCGTCCGATGAGCTTAAGTGTGATGCTGCCACCATTCAGTACTGCTTCCGTCAACGGAGATTCTGTTGATAAGACCAGAGACTCCTCTACAGCAGTGACAGAGAATTCAAAGGTGAATCCTTCATTGTAGCTGGATATCGCATCCGCGCCAACCTCTAAAGTAAGTGTTCCATCTGTGTCTATGTTGCCAGAGAATAACAGGGTAACCTCTGCTTCCGTGTTACTTACACGTTCAACGCCAGACCTGCTGACAGAAACACCTTCAATGCCGGTAAACGACAACGCATTTCTGATGTCCCATTCGTCTGTAAAATGCCGTCCGCTGAGTGTGAGTGTTACCACACTGCCAGTAAGCGTAGCTTCTGTCAAAGGGGCCTCTGTTGTTGCGATAAGCGACTCTTCCACAGCAGTGACAGGGAATTCAAAGGAAAATCCTTGATTGTAGCCTAAGATTGCATCCGCACCCACAGTGATTTTCAGCACGCCATCCGTGTCAAAGTCTACGGAAGAAACAAGGGAAACCTTTACTTCCGTGTTGCTCACCCGATCAACGCCCCACCGACTGACAAAAACACCTTCAATACCGGTAACCGTCAAAGCATCTGTGATGTCCGATTCCCTGTTGAAGCTACGCCCGCTGAGTGTGAGTGTCACGACACTGCCGCTCAGCGTTACTTCTGTCAAGGGTGCCTCCGTTGTTGCGACAAGCGACTCCTCTACAGCAGTCACAGGGAGTTGAAGAGTGAACCCTTTATTGTAGCCGACTATAGCATTCGCACTAACCGCGAGGGTCAGTGTAGCATCTGTGTCTATATTGCCGGAGAATGCCAGTGCAACCGTCATTTTTGTGGCGCTCACACGTTCTATTCCATACCTGGCGATATTCAAACCCTCAACGCCAGATATTGTTATGATAGGGTCCCTACTATATTCTACGAAAGAACGTCCGCTGAGTGTGAGTGTCACCACACTGCCGCTCAGCGTTTCCTCTGTCAAGGGTGACTCTGTCGTTGCGACCAATGACTCCTCTACAGCCGTAACGGGTAGTTGAACAGTGAATGCCCCATTGTAGCCTATAATAACATCCGCACCCACGGTGATTGTGAGCGTTGCATCTGTGTCTATATTGCCGGAAAATGTCAGTGGAACTGTCACCTTTGTATTACTGATGCGCTCCACATCATATTGATCAACAGCGACACCATCAATACTGGATACTGTCAAAGCCCTTTCAATGTCATATTCAGACCGTGCGAAAGAACGTCCGCTGAGTGTGAGTGTCACAACACTGCCGCTCAGCGTGGCTTCTGTCAAAGGTGCCTCCGTTGTTGCGACTAACGTCTCCTCTACTGCGGTGACAGGGAGTTCAAAGGTAAATCCTTCATTGTAGCCTGCGATTGCACCAGCACCGACCTCCAAAGTAAGTGTCCCATCTGTATCTATGTTCCCAGAGAAACTCAGTGTTATTGTCACTTGTGTGTCGCTCACGCGGCTTGTCCTATAAACTGTGACACCTTCAATACCGGAAATCGTTCTCGCTTCTCTGATGTCTGATTCCCAGCGGGTGAAACTACGTCCGCTCAGTGTCAGTGTCACCACACTGCCGCTAAGTGTTGCCTCTGTCAAAGGTGCCTCCGTTGTTGCGACTAACGACTCCTCTACTGCGGTGACAGGGAGTTGGAAGGTGAACGCCTCATTGTAGCCTACGATTGCATCCGCACCCACCGTGAGAGTGAGTGTCGCATCCGCGTCTATGTTGCCAGCATATATCAATGGAACCGTCACCTTTGTGGCACTGACGCGATCTATATAACGCCCACTGACAATGGTCACACCTTCAACACCAGATACTGTCAAAGCCCTTCTAATGTCATATTCAGACCCTGTGAAAGAACGCCCGCTGAGGGTCAGTGTCACAACACTACCGCTAAGCGTTGCCTCTGTCAAAGGTGCCTCCGTTGATGCGACTAACGTCTCCGCTACAGCAGTGACAGGGAGTTGGACAGTGAACGCCTCATTGTAGTTATTGATACCGCCCGCGCCCAGAGTGATAGTGAGTGTGCTATTCGCGTCAATATTGCCAGAGAAGGAAAGTGTCAATGTCACTTTTGTATCACTCACTCGTCTGACACTACTTGCGGTTACGCCTTCAATACCGGAGACTGCCAATGCCCGTTCAATGTCAAAACGCGACGAATCGTAAGAACGTCCACTGAGTGTGAGTGTCACGACACTTCCACTCAGCGTTGCCTCTGTTAAAGGAGCCTCCGTTGATGCGACCAGTGATTCTGCTACTGCTGTAACGGGAACTTGTGCAGTAAGTGCAGCACCGTTGTAGTCTGCTATTGCGCTTGCTCCCACTGTAAAGACAAGGTTCGTATCCGTATCTATGTTGCCAGAGAATGTGAGTTCAACGGTTACCTTCGTATCGCTGATACGATCCACATCCCACGAATCAAAAGTGGCATCCTCAATTCCGGAGACCGTTAAGGCGCGCGAAACGCTATATTCCCGCGCATAAGTCGTACCGCTCAGCGTAAGCGTCACGACGCTCCCATTCAAGGTTGCCTCCGTTAGCAGTGCTTCAACGGATGCTGTTATTGTTGGGCTTCCTTCCTGTGCGTAACTGATACTTTGCATTCCAAAGGTAACCATCAAAATGGCAACCAAAATTAAAACATAACCTTTCTGTCCTAAAACTTGTGTTTTCATAATAAACTCCTTCTTAATAACATAAATTGCAATCTAAGCAAAATTCTTATCAACGACTGAAGTAGCTATTTCAAGTCAAAATTTTATATATTAATTTGCATTGACTTCTTATTAATACGGTATTCTACCACTTCTTGACTCATTAAATCAATAAAGTTTTATCAGTAACTCATGCCAAATGAGAGAGAACAATTAGCTCAATTAGGCAGGATCAAACAATATCTTTTATCGGAGGGAAGTTTGGATTATGTAGGTTTCGATTGTAACCTACAATCAGAGTATTGGGAAAAGTGTGGAAGAATGGAGCCTAAATGGTCCATTCTTCCGGATTGTTGTGATGAATATTACTTCAAAATCAACATCTTGCGTGTAGCAGAAAAATCACCTGCGGTGAGCGTATAGAAGTACACACCACTCGACACAGACTCACCAAGAGTATTTTTGCCATCCCAATACGCCGCACGGGAACGACCTTGATAAGTGCCAGCAGGTAGGTGCCCCAACGGAAGCGTCCGAACTAACCTACCATCAGCAGCATGGATGGAAATACTAACATCGGCAGATGATGCCAACTGATACGGTATCCACGTTTCAGGATTAAACGGATTCGGATAGTTCGCAAGCAGTGCTGTTTCCTTGGGAGCCAAGTTTAGCAGAATTTGTTCCAGCACCTGAATTCCCCGTTGATATGTAAACATATTCACCTTTGAGGTTTGACTGATTTGTGACGGTCCTTGCTTAGCGAGCTTCAGCCACTCTTGCACCTGCGCTGCAGTCAGTTGCTCGCTTGAAAGCGACTGTATAGAAGGTGCAGATTCGATGTTTTTCAATGCGTTTGAAATCAGATAGAGGTCTAATAGATTGACTTCCCCATCATTGTTGATATCTGCGGGAGTGTCACCAGATTCACCGAAACTTGATGCAATCAAGACTAAATCCAATATATTCAAAGTGCCGTCGTTGTTCACATCTGCGAATACCGTGAGAACTTGTTCTACACTCATCGGGAGTGGGTATGCCCATAGGATGACTGTTCCATCAAAACTTCCGCTTGCAATTGTGGCACCATCTGGGCTGACTGCTACACTCGTTATAGAATATGTATGCCCTTCAAGGATATGAAGTTGTTCTCCCGTGGCTGTGTCCCACAAGCGGATAGTTGCATCATAACTTCCACTGACGAGCACTTCACCATTCGGACTAAAAACAATACTTGTCGCATTCGCAGGCAGGTCTGTAGGTACGTCTCCTGTCAATTCTTCCGGCGCGCCTACTGGTATTTCGCGATCAAGCGGTCTGCGGAATGTTTGTAGTAACTCTGCTGTAGCGACATCCCATAAGGACACTTTGTCGCCACCACCACTTGCGAGTTTGGTTCCATCAGGACTGAACGCAACTGCCCAAACATCGTCTTCATGTTCACTGATTGTGTGTATGTCGTCGCGTGTTTCAATATCCCATATAATAATCTTATCGTCACGACTACCACTGGCAAGCATAATGCCATCGGGACTAAATGCAAGCGTCTCAACGCCTGCTTCATGGTCCCACAATCCTCCAATGTATCGTCCTGTGGATACATTCCATAAACGGATGCTGTCGTCCTCACTACCACTCGCTAAGATACTTCCATCCGGACTGAATGCAAGGCTAATCAGATAGGAATAATGTCCTCTGAGCGTCTTTATGTGGTCGCCTGTAATAGCATCCCATAAACGGACGGTGTTATCTTGGCTTCCACTCGCGAGCGTTCTCCCATCCGGACTGAACACAACAATGTCAACATCATCTTGGTGTCCAATGAGCGTATGCCTTAGTTGTCCCGTGTCGGCGTCCCATAGGCGAATGGTTTTGTCCCAACTCCGAGTCGCAAGGATTCTGCCATCAGCACTATAGGTGACACTCGCAACGGCATCAGTATGGCCCGTGATAGTTTTTAGATGTTTGCCTGTGATAGGGTCCCATGAACGGATGGAAGCATCCCATCCGCCACTGGTGAGCACCGAGCTATCTGGCGTGAACGCAAGTCCAAAGACGTCAGCAGTATGTTCAGTGATTGTGTGTAAAGGTTCACCTGTGGCTGCATTCCATAATCGGACGGTGTCATCTTCACCCGCACTCGCGAGAATACTTCCGTCCGGACTATATGTCATGTGATAGATATGAGACGTATGCCCGATAAGGGTATCCTTTATCGTCCATGTGGCAGTATCCCATAGATGAATAATGGCGTTCAAATCCCCACTGGCAAGTGTTTTCCCATCTGGACTTACTACGACACTTGCAACGTTATCACGATGTTCTTCAAGCGTTTTCAGTGGTTCTCCAGTGGCAACATCCCATATTCTGATAGTATCGTCTCGACCACCGCTGATGACCGTGCCGCCATCAGCACTGAAAGCAACGCTGTTGACACCATCTGTATGTCCTCTAAGTGTATGTAAAAGTTCGCCTGTGGCTGAATTCCACAGACGGACGGTCCTATCTCTACTACCACTTGCAAGTATAGATCCATTAGCGTTAAAAACGAGGCTACGGACACTCCGCCAATGTTCGTCAAGGGTTTGTAGGATTTCTCCTGTTTCCGTATCATACAGACGGATGTCCCCGTTTGTACTTCCAGCAGCGAGTATTTTTCCGTCAGGTGAATAGGTCAGTGCCGAAACGCCCCATCCAAATCCATTCAATAACGTAATTTCTTTATCGGTTGCTGTGTCATAAATCCAAACACCAAGAGTACCCGCAGCCGCAAGTTTTGTGCCATCTGGTGAATATTGGATTTCATATAACCAACCTTTACCAAGACGCGTCGTAGCGCCTTCAGGTAGATTCCATTGAGGTGAATCTTGGGCGAAAACGTTAGGTTGATAGAACGTTAAAGCGCAAAACAGTGTTAATAATATGTAAATTTGTGTTTTTTTCACAATAAATATTCTCCTCTTCTTCGTTAAGAAAATTGTTATACTGAGACAAAATAAATTATTAAAACTCAAAACGAATTTTTTTGCCTAATATGGCTATTATATCTTATGTTGGTCTCATGAGTCAAACTGAAAATTCGCGTGTGTAAAGTTTTCGGCATCTGTGATTGTGTTGGGCCACTCTATAGGTGTCATTTTAATGTTTATCCTTCCGGTAGGTGCGGTTTCCTAACCGCACCAGTTTCCAGAAATTACTTTTAACGAACTTTCGTTTTCTTTAGATTGTGGTATTTGTAGTCTCACAATTCATTGCGCCTCTTACATTTGTAAGGTGAGGTTCTGTGCCTCCCATACAAAATAAGGTTACTTCCTTATTACCATTTTCCGTGTAGCAGTGAATTCTCCTGCTGTGATTGTGTAGAAGTAGACGCTACTCGCAACAGATTCACCTAACTCATTTTTACCATCCCAATATGCAGCACGGCTGCGCGATTCATAAATGCCGACAAGTCGATGTCCTAACGAAAGCGTCCGAACCAACTTTCCATCTACAGTATAGATGGAAATACTAACATCTGCAGGTCTTGCCAAGTGATACGGTATCCATGTTTCTGGATTGAATGGATTGGGGTAGTTAGGCAATAGTGCTGTTTCTTTCGGTGTTAATTCTGCAAGAAGTTGTTCTAAGATGTGAATGCCACGCTGAAAAGCGGGGTCTGATAGATTAACCCGACGCGCTTCACGTAGCCATGCTTCTACCTCTGCTCTTGTAGGTGGGACAACCCAGTTGTGCCGCCATGCTGTAGGCGCAGATGCTACATTTCCTAACGCCCCTGCAACTAATACCAGATCCCTAATATCCACAACACCATCACCATTAACATCCGCAGCGGATTCACCTGTCTCACCGAATTTTCCAGCAACAAGGACTAAATCTTGTATGTTAACAACACCGTCTGAGTTGATGTCTGCGATGTCGGTAATATTTCTTACAAGGCATCCCGGTTCCCCTAATGTGAGAGTGCTACCCCACAAACGTACGGAACCATTTCTGTATCCAGCAGCAAAGGTTTGCCAATCCGGGCTAAGTGCAATGCTGGAATAGTTGCTCAAAAGACCACCTTGTTTTAAATGCAAGGGTGCTGCAGACAAGTTTAGAAGTCCACCGTTCGCTGTATTGAAAAAAAGCACCTGACTAGAACTTCCAGCCGCCAATGTGTGTCCATCTGGACTGAACGACACAAGAATGAGCTGGTCTGTATGTCCAGTAAGCGTGCGTAGCGTCTTACCAGTGTGACTGTCCCATAAATGAATAGTCTTGCCACTTAAATCCCAACTTGCAATCATCTGTCCATCTGGACTAAACATTATACCATGAAGATGTTGTGTATGATCAGTAAGCGTATGTAATATCTTACCAGTGTGACTGTCCCATAAATCGATAGTCTTGTTCCCAATAGCCCAATTTGCAAGTATTTGTCCATTAGGGCTAAACAACATGTACGCATTACATGCATGTGTTGTAGGTATTGTGTTCAAATGCTGTCCCGTATCCACGTCCCATAACAGTATCCCTTCCCAACCAGAACAGCGGGCAATGAGTTGTCCATCCGGACTAAATGTCACTGACGAACCGCCGGTAGGTATTGTATGCAGATGTTTTGCAGTCCCAACATCCCACAAACTGACGCTCGAATAATCCCAACTTGCGAGCGTCTGTCCATCAGGACTAAACACCATATTAGGTGAGAACCTATGTTCAGTTAATATCGTTTTCAGAAGTTTGCCGGTCTCCACATCCCATAAAAGAATAGTCTTATCAGTGAAATCATACCAGTTCTGACTTGCGAGCGTCTGACCGTCCGCACTAAACAACACGTTCACACGAGTCCCATTAGTATATTCTGTGAGTATTGTACGCAGATGTTGCCCAGTATTTGCTTCAAAAAAACGGATGGAACCGTCCTCACTCACAGACGCAAGTGTCTGTTCATCCGGGCTGAACAACATTTTCCTTACAGCAGATTTACCTGTCCCTTTGGCTTTAATGGTGAAGCTGAAGAAATCATGAACGTTAATTGTTTCATCGGTGTTAGCATCCGTTTTGAGATAATCCAGTTCAGTTAATGTCTGGTGCAAATCCCACAAAAGAATGCTACTATCATCACTCCCAGTTACCAGCGTTTTCCCATCTTTGCTGAACACAATACCATTGACTCTACCCGTATGTCCAGTGTACGTGCGTAGATGTGAACCTGTACAAACATCCCATAAACGGACGGTCCCATCGTTACCACCGGTAGTTGCGAGCATCTTCCCATCAGGAGTGAACATTACAATATGGGTTTCAGCCCAATTCCCAGCGAACGTACGTAAATGTTGTCCCGTAGACACATCCCATAAACGAAGGGAATAAGGATTGGAACCTCCTCTATCGTTGCGGCTGCCACTTACAAGCACTTGTCCATCAGGAGAAAACGCTATGCTCTTGACTGACGTTAGATCCTCGCCTATCGTGCGTAGAAATGTGCCGGTTTCCACATCCCACAAACGGATTGTACTAAAGTCCCCACTTGCCAGCGTACTCCCATTGGGACTAAATGCAATACCACTTTCATTTCTATATTCTGTGAGCGTGTGCAGAAGTTGACCAGTCTTTACATCCCATAATCTGATAGTCCCATCATGACTGCCACTCGCGAGTATTTTTCCATTTGGACTGAACACTACCGTGTTGATTACTTGCGTATGTCCTTTTAACTCGTGTAGGGCACCACCCAGAATGATATTTGGGGGAATATAGATTATGGGTTTATCAAGTGCCCATAAACGGATCGTTCTGTCATAACTTCCACTTGCGAGTATAGGCTCGGTTGGACTAAATGCAACGCTTGAAACATTACTTGTGTGCCCAAAGATTTCGCGTTTAAACTTTCCTGTATGCGGATCCCATAAACGAATACGTGTATCACCATGTCCACTTGCGATAGTTTTTCCATCATTACTAAACGCGACACCATAGACGTAAACCGACGAATGTCCTGTGATATTTGTTGGACTCATATACTGGAATGTATTTGCATCCCATAGTTCAATGTAACCACCCAGACTTCCGAGTGCGAGTGTTTGCCCATCAGGTGTAAACGCCCAACCCCCGATCCCTTGTAAAACAACAACAGGTTTAGACAATTGCTGCGATTCACCTGAAAAGAAAGAATCCACCTGCTCTCCTGTCTGGACATTCCAAACATAAATAGGACTATTCCATTCTGTACCTAATAGCAACTGACTATCAGGACTGAACAACAAGTCTATGTATGACACAGACAATTCAATCGTGTGTTTTTGTTTGCCGCTTTCTACATCCCACAAATAGATAAACCCTTCTTGTTTATCACCCGTTTGTTTGATTCCATTGATTGCGAGTGTTTGAAAATCGGGACTGAGTGCCATCTTATTGAAACGAGTATTTGGCACAGAGAATGTCCGAACTGGGTGAGCAGTCTCTATATCCCAGATTATAGCCTGAGCCTCACTGACACCTACGATTGTCTTTCCATCGGGACTGAACGCTACGCTATCTACAGAATGATTATATCCGGTGAACTCGCGCAGAAGGCTGCCAGTGTTCAAATCCCATAAACGAATGGCCGCGTCCTGCCACCCTCCACTTGCAAGAACCTTCCCGTCTGGACTAAACTTTACGTCCTTCACTGTCCGTTCATCCGCAATGATCTTATGTAATAGTCTGCCAGTATTCACATCCCACAGATAGACATGTTTATCTAAATTCCCACAACTTGCAAGCATCTTTCCATCGGGACTGAAATCAACGTTCTGTACCCATGCTTTTTGTCCGGTGAAGAGCTTGAGTTCTTCACCGGAGTGGGCATCGTAAATCCAGACACCGATACTACTACCCACTGCAAGCCGAGTTCCGTCTTGTGAATATGCTATTGTATTTATGCCGCCTTTACCGAGGCGTGCTTTAGCACCCTCCGGCAAATTCCACTGTGTAATATCCTGGGCGAAACTAGTAGGTAGAAATAAAGTTGAACTAAAAAACAGTCCTAAAAGTATAGCAAATAATATTCGTTTCATCGTGTAAACCCATTTTTTTTACAGTATTGAGAAAACGGCTAAAATTGCCCAGAAACAGAGATGCGTTGCGAACCGCCAAGCGTGTGCGTGTTAAAAGCATAATCAACATAAAACGTCATGGTGCTGACTCGTAATTGGAGTCCTGTTCCAGCAGAAAACCCATGTCCGTTCCAGCCACAACGTAAGGCAAGCGTGTTAAAGAGCCAGTATTCCGCGCCTGTGCGAAAGAGAAGTCCGCCGGAGTCTGTGCCTTCTTCTAAATCAGCTTGGTCAGTTTCAAGGTCTACGCCGATGCTACCTTTGCCGAAGCTTGGAAAGGTAAATTGGTACGCACCACCAAACCGCAGTCTGCGTCCGCGAGTAAATACAGGTTTATCCGCAGTATCCCAACGAATTTGCGTGCCAGTGGCATCAAGCAATATCGCACCGACTCGAAAGCCTTTATAAGGGGTCAGAATAAACCCTATGTCAATTCCGAATCCGTTTCCACTGTTTTCAAAAATGGATTGACTCAAGAGTTTGAGGTTTCCACCGACAGCAGCAATTGCGTGAATTTGACGTGCATAGGAGAGGAGTAGCGCGTTGTCGGTATTACTAAAATACTCTGCAACTGTAGGTCTGTCAATGTAGGGTTCACCTTCATCTTTAGTGCCATTTCCGTTGATGTCCTGATAATCACCGAGAAAACCGTTGTTATCAACATCAATGAAAGTAGTACGGGGTATGTCGTCAATTCCGAGGCGGATCCAACTCAACCCGAGGCTTCCAATATCTTCTATCTGATGAACATAGTTGACAAAATTGTAATTTACCAAGCCTTTACTAAAAAAGCTCCCATCGCCAGTGCTGAATGTATCAGAATACATTGCTGAAAAACTATGTTTCTTGACATTCGTCAAACCGGCGGGATTCCAATAAGTTGCGGTAGCATCGTCAGCGATGGCAACGAATGCACTTCCCATTCCGAGCGCACGGGCACCGACACCGTGGCTGAGAAACTCTGCCGTGTGCGATCCTTCATCAGCAGCAAAAGCAGTTAAAGGTAAGATGAGACCAATTACAAGTACAAAGAGAAAAATTTTTGTTGTATTCATGATATTTTACCCTGGTGCGAAGTCGTAGATCGGTTCCCGGATAATGACACTTAGGACACTCCAGAACGCACCTACGCAGTATTCGCCGAGAATAACTCCAAAGAAGAAGAAGATCATTTTTTGATATGTGCTGGGACCACCAAATCGCAGTGCCATCCACTTAAGAAATGTACTAATCACAAGACAACTCCAAAAATAACCAACGCCATAGGTCATAGAGATGGGATAACCTGCGGGATGCAGGGGCCACCAAATAAAACGCATACGCATAAACATCAATAAAAATGTGAATCCCATGCCACCTGCCATGAAACTCATTGCGGGAACGTTGGGATCACGCGGAAAAGCGAAAAGACCAGAAAGCCATCCGAATTGACCGATATGTCCAACTGACGGACCAATTCCGCCACCTGCACCCGTGATTGCCCCGCCGAGACGATAAAGTTCACTCAGCGTTGCCCAAAACGCTGAGAGTGAGCCAAGCACAACAGCGATAATCATTGCCAATACCAACTTTTTGGTGTTCATATTTGCGCGTTCTGCCATCTTGAAGGATTCAAGTTGATGTGGCATGATGTGTTCACGATAGCCTCGCCCACTGAAAAACCAAAAATAGGGAAACACCGTCAGGTTGTTTGGTCCGATGCGTCGCGTGCCTAAAATATTCACTAAAAATTGCTGCGCGTTACACATCCCTGCCATCTCATGCGCGGGAGGGCCCAATTCAGCACGAACACGTGTGATAGCGATTGATATGGCGTAGAAAAATCCGAAGAAGGGAAGAATAATTGGAAGCGTCATCCCTGCCTTCAGACAGAACCAAATTATATAGAGACTTGCAAGAATAATTAAGAGAAATGCGGTGCGATATCGGATCGGTTCCTGTGCATCGTCAATGCCTCCTTGCATACCCAAGATAGTTCGGGCAACCTTTGCAATGTGTCTACGCGTTACTAGCAGCGCAATGATAAAGATTGCCATCCAACCTCCTATGGACTGCTCGCTACCATACGGAAAAGGTGCAGGAATTCCGACAGCACTCCCGAAAACGCGTTGCATTTTCTCGAAAAGATAGAAGAACCATAAGGAGAAAGATAGGTCAAGTGGTAAAAGAAAGCCTAAACCGATTACAAATGGATATAGCGGGACAGGGATATTCCCAACAGCGTTCCACGGTTTTTCAGTGAAAAATGTTCCCCAATTTCTTGCGTTATGGCGGACACTGAAATCTGGTAGCACAGGGAAAAAGTGTGCTAATCCGTGCCAAACATTCAGTATAGCGGCAGCGATAAATCCATACCACAATAGTCGATTTCTGAAAAGTTGCGCTCTACCACCGCCTTCTGTAATTGCCATCGGGAGTTGAATGATGGGATATGCAAGTTTTTCATGTTCAGTCCACTGTTTACGGATTAACACATTTAGGCAGATCATGATCGCACCGAGTGCAAGGATAAAGGATGTCCACCACAAGGTCGGCATTATCCATGCACCGCCAATCTGAGCGTTGTAAAAAGGTGTGTCACCTTCGTAGAATCCACGTATAATTTCTTTATCGGCAACTACGAGGTGTTGTGGTATATAACTGTGGAATGTACCTGCCCAATCATTTTCTATCGTAGCGAACCAAAACGCGTGTGGCAGTGCAGGAATAGTTAAAGCCAACATATCGTGCCCGGCTAAACCAGAGGCGATAGAGAGCATCGCGTAGATCGTAATCATCTCACCCTGTGTTAATGCAGATTTTGGTGCTACGCGCTTTATGAAGAGATTTATGAGGATTAGGAAAAAGATGTTGAGAACAACATTCCAAAACAGGGAGATAGTGGTTGGATGTCCAGAGTGCCACACACACTCAACTTCAATGATCCAAAACACATTGGGTGGGATTAAGAAAATCGCAATGAGTATCGCACGCCATGTGACACCGAAATCACGACTTTTGTTCGGTTTGCTGAGGTTTTGTACTGATGATTCCATTAGTTTTATGTTCAATATGAGAATTCAGATGTATTTATAGGTTGGATTTCACGTTCTCCAATCCATAGGTGTCATTTTAGTGGTCCTCCAACCACGGTAGGTGCGGTTTCTAACCGCATATTCTAAAAATGTCCTTCTTCAGTGTATTTTATAGTGGATTTCAGAATTACTTGGACGCTTTGGGTGTAGGAGGGAACTCCGATTCCCGACTATCAAGGCACTCAGTCGCGATTCGGAGATCGCTCCTACAGAGGAAGTGTAAACTTATTTGTATATTTCACAATAAACAGTACCCGTAAAATTCCAACCCGCGACTAATAGCATTTCACATAATCCCGATGCGGTTGGAAACCGCATCTACCTTGGCTGGAAAGGCGAAACTTGTTAAAAGTGTCTCAGCGGCTCGCTTTCATTTAATTCCCATTGGACGTGCCCGAATTCACAAGCACCAGGTGACGAGCCGCTAAAGGTTTCTATTTGAATACCCCATGCTAATTTATACGCTGAGATTATTTGTGTCAATGAAGTAGAAACATCCCCATAGCAGAGAATAGCAACTGTACCTCCACCACCACCACCAGTGATTTTGGCACCGTAGATACCGCCATGTTCTCCAATTTTTTGCGCGATATTGACAAGTCCATCAATTTCGGGAGAACCGAGTCTTGCTAAATCACGATAACTTGCATTTGATTCATACATAAGGGTACCCGCTACTTTTAGAAATTCACTTGCACGATCTGGAAATCTATCAACATTTTTGATGGCATCTATAAATTGCTTAACCCGTGCGTTTTCATATATCGGATGTTGGACGCGGTCCCGAACTGCATATACTTTTTCAGGATTAACCTGTGTAGCGGAATCAACGGTCTCACCATATTCATCAAGAAATTCATCGCCTTGCATCTTTTCAGGTAAAAGCGGTTCACAATGCGCGCTAAATTCTTGGACAGAAATATTGCACAAATAGTTGTCTTCCAACTTTTCCCATCCGAGTTCTTTTTTTAAGATTGATAATCCCATAAATGCTGCGGTTCGTGTGTCAATATAGGCATCGCTTTTTGTGCTTCTTGGTGTTTTTGTGTGGATACCAACAAAACTGACCATTTGTGGACATTCTACGAATTCAAGGATTTGATCCGGTTGACAGAGAATAGAGAGCATCCTATTTCTTGTGCCAGCTGCGGAAGTCACCTGGTCCATGATACCGCATGGTGCCCCGACAATTTGATTTTCAACAATTTGCCCAAGTCGCGCGATCTCCATCGCGTCTAATTCCAGACCGTAGAGTTGGTTGAGAGCAGTCAAGGTCGCTACTTCAATTGCTGCGGATGAAGCGATACCTGCCCCCATTGGAATATCACTTTTGATAACTATTGCAGCACCGTGCGGGAACTTCTCAATCTTTTTCTCTTTTAGTAGTGTAAAAAAACAGCCGAGAACATATCCTGCCCATGTTGTTCGCTGTTCTTTGCTGAAGAAATTTTGCATCTGTGTATATGATTTGAGAGCACCATCAGTATAGAGATCGTCAAGCGACATTTGAAAACTGGGTTTTAATAGGCTATCTGCTTGTAGTGTCAATGCATACAGGTTTCGATCTTCCCTTGCTTGGCATGCTGCAACTGCAGCACGGTTTAATGTCATTTCGAACACATTTGATCCACAGTAGTCCGCGATGCCCCCCATTATGTCAAGCCTTGCCGGCGCACGTGCGACTATTACGTTCCCATGCTTTTGGAATCCGTGCGGACAGAAAACTTCAGGTGAATCGCTTTGTAAAAGAAATTCAAGTTCAACAACCTGAAGTGTTTTTTCTTTGGGACCGTGAAGCTGCTCAACTTTCATTTTTTACTTTTTGCTGAACGGTATTTAATTGGCTGTCTGTAATCAGCTTTAGTCGCGTATTCAAACTTACAAAGCCCTCCTACAAGACAAACGGTTCTTTCGACTTGTCTTAAGGATCGACAACGGTAACACTTTCGCCTACTTTGAGAGAGTGTTGCTCGGCAATGACAACGGAATCTCCTTCATCCAATCCGCTAACTATTTCTACTTCACCGCGACGAGATAATCCAATCTCCACAGGACGGCGTTGACTTACCCCTGCTTCTACGACGAAAACGTTCTGAGTCTTTGTTTGAGCATCTTCAATAAGAGAAGTCCGAGGGACAAGAATTGCATCAGAATGCACTTCAACAGGAACAGTAACTTTGGCGAACATTCCAGGTTTGAAAATACCTTCAACGTTATTAAATAAGTTATGGTGGACTATTGTATTTTTCGTCCTATTGCTTTTTCCAGTCTTGTTAAGCCAACGACATAATCGTTTTGTATCTAATTGGAGCTGCTTTAGAATCAATTCGCTCTGTTACTCCGCACGAGAAGCCAAGCCATTGAAAATTGGAATATATATTTGCAGTCCATGACTCCAGATACGGTTCATTTGCGTCAGTCTTTCGTAATGAGATATTTGATAATTAAAGAAAAAGACGAGATCGGGTAGGTTCCGTGTTTTTGCCACACTAAGTTGTTTTTGAGCAGCTTGTTCATTGAGTCGGGATTGTGTGTTTTCTTGTCGTTTTTCAAGTACCAACTTTATTAATCCATTTATAGTAGCAATACCTTCGCCAATTATCCTGGGTTTAGTTCAGGTTGCGTGTGATGAATAGCACCGATTGATCCCAGATGTTGTGCGATTTTTTCAATAACAATAGGATCAGGTTTTTGCGGAAGTATTTTTAATGTTTCGTCTAAATACTTCAACCCTCGGTAGCGTGCTTTTAGGTCTAAAACACTATACTCTGTATTCTCACACTGGCATGTATCTGTGAGTTTAGCACTGACAGATACCATAAACATTGATAAGTTTACCGCATTGTTTACCGGTGTCTTGTTGACATTCATAAAATCTTGTAATCCCCAATATTGTTTTGCGTCACGGAAGTTGAACTCTATTTGAAAACGAAGGGAATAATAATCGATCATTTTTTCAGCGTCTAACGCCAAATCAGAACTGAACAATAAGACGTGTGCTTGTTGTTTCGTGGTCAGGTTCGTCTTGAGAATGCAAACTACATTTAGAAGGTCTGCGAACTTTTTGTGGCGTAGCTGCATTTGATACACTTCGGTTCTCATATCTCCCTGTGTGTCGGCAGAGACACAGTATTTAGCGTCAATCTGTCGTGGGTTGAAACGCTCTCCGTAGATGCGCGGGCGTCCTTGCCCGGCGTAAGGTGTTGTCGGTGGCAAATACAGCGCAGCATCTGTGCGTAGTTTTGAAATGAGGTGTAGTCCACATTGTTTTACCATTTGTAGCGCATTATTATGCCCGAAAAATCCATCAAGCACAAAATAACGGAGTGGGATCCAGTCGCCAACCAGTTGTAGCAGTGCCTTGACCATTGTTTGAAGTTGTTTCAACACATCACTGAGCACGACATCGTTTTTGTTCCGGTTCCGGCTCCCTTTTGGACGCCCGCGTTTATGTTTTGGTGTTGCTGTCTCGGTGTTGTCTTGATGTTCGGAAGCACAAACTCCTTGATTTGACGATGGCGTGCCACGCACGATTTGCTCCATAACCATCGGGTATGAACGCCTTCGGTTGACACTCACTAAGGACACGGCTAAAAACGACAAACCGGGGATCGCTTTGCCATACAATGAAGAAAAGAAACGAGATAAACCATAAGTAGATTTTCCCGCTTTTGATACAACCACTTCGTCTCCTGCGAGGATGTAGTCACTTTCACGATCAAACAGATGCGTGCGAAAAAACATCCAACACATCGTCGTCCAAGGCATAACAGTGTTGAAAAAGCGTTGTAGGGTGCGGTAGCTACCTCCTTGTGATGTCCAACGAGAGATATTTAACATGGTTACCCGACCACTCATCGCAAGTAGTGCGAATACAACTCGGCATAACTGCCGTGTCGTCGTTGAGGATAAACATGGATTAAGAACAGAAAACAGTGCTATAATTTCTGACATGGGCGATTGTCCTTTCTAAGTTATGTTTAACTATTATAACTTTAGGACAACCACCCTATTTATTCAACTATTTTTGGCGAAGGTATTGAGTAGATTTTAGAATTACTTGCACACTTTTGAGCTGTAGGAGGGAACTCCGATTCCCGACATTCACAAGAGGTCGCGATTCGGAGATCGCTCCTACAAAAGACGTGTAAACTTATTTTTATATTCTACTATAATTGAATTTCGATTTGCGGAATCTCAAATATCCTTCCACTGAAACATCTTCAGAGATAGATAGATTCAACAATGTTTTGTAAGCATCTTTTGCTGTTTTGACTCCGTTTTTAGCGCGTATTAATTGTGATTCAGCATTCGCGAATTACACCTTCGTCTAAAGGGGCAAAATTGGTAATTGCCCTTTATCAAAGGATGTTTGCGCAATTTGTAGATTTTTCTACAAGGAATAACCTTGCCTTCTTCAGCGGATGCCGAGCAAGCTACCAACAGCAATAAAAAGGTTTTACTCAATTTGAGTCATGGAACCGTGATAAATTAATGTGCACTGTTTCCTCCTAAAGGGGGCAAAATCAAATCTTGCACCCATCTTCAGCTCAATTCATTAGATGTTATTTCATAATATAAGAAAGGGCTTTTAAAGTGTCTCAATCAGTGTAAAAGAAAAGATTTAATAACGGAGGATAGTTGTTGAATCACCAATTATCCACAACGTGCCGTTCGGAGATTTTATAATATCTCTCAGGTTATTTGTAGTTGGGGTACTATGCTTCAACCATGTAACACCGCCATCAGTTGTGTGTAAGATTATGCCCTTATCGCCGACTGCCCACCCTTCTTTTTCGTTTACAAAGAGAATGGCGTTGAGGTTTTCTTCGGTGGGAACAGTTTGATCAATCCATGTCTCTCCACCATCTGTGGTAACCATGATAGAGCCTTGGCTGCCAGCAGCCCAAGCGGTTTGTGGGTTAATTGCATAGACATCCTGCAATTCAACATAACCCATGATAATTTTCCAAGTTGCTCCACCATCAGTTGTTTTGGCGATCAGTCCACCAAAACCGACGATCCAACCGACATTTTCGTTAATAAAATGAACACCGAACAGATTGTTAAACCCTGCGCCTGTAAACCCAGGATCTATGTCTAATCCAATCCATGTTTCGCCACCGTCGGTTGTGCGCATTACCTTCCCTGTTTCGCCAACTGCCCATGCGTGGGTTGGACTACCAAAACTCATAGCGTAAGATCCTATGGCACTTCTCCAACTAATCGTATCGCCAACAAACTGTATCCGTTCGGCCCTACCGTGTCCTTCATCACCAGGGTCACTAACACTTTTCCACGTTTTTCCGCCATCAAGTGTTTCAAGCAAGGCTGCATTACTACCAACGATGTATCCTTTATTTTCGTTAACAAATCCGACTCCGAACAGTTCAAAAACATCACCGCTATTTTGAGGCGACCATGTTTCTCCGCCATCGCTCGTGTGTAGAACAGCTCCAGCTAAACCGACTGCCCAACCAAGTTTATCGTTAAAAAAATGGATAGCGCGTAGTTCATTTGCATTAGAGACGACATCCCAAGTGGTTCCACCATCGGTTGTATGGAGGATAGTTGCCTTATCTCCGACTACCCAACCTTTGGTTGGACTAATCATGTGGACACCTTGCAGACGGGCAGCAACTGGTCGCTGGTTATGGGGTTTCCATGTTTTTCCGCCATCTTTTGTTGTGAGAATTACACCGAATTCGGCTGCAGCAATACCGATATTTTTATCGGCAAAATGGACATCCCAAATTGGTTCAGGCATTCCGTTGGAGTGGGGGACATTACTCTGTTGGCCTTCCCAATTAATACCGTCCACTGTTGAAACAACTGCACCACCTGCGCCGACTGCCCAACCGGTTGTGTCGTCAAGCATAAAAAGAGCATCAAGGGTATTGACTGTACCACTCTTTCGGTTATCCCAACCAGATTCTACGTCTTCTTCGGTATCGCCATCCCTATTTTCAGCAGTATCAGTTGCCTCTTCTTGAGGATCAGACTGATTTTGTAGAGGATGTCCACTTCTTGTGGTATGGAGAATGGTGCCTCCTCCACCAGCTGCCCAACCAACTTCCGGCGAAACGAAATGAATACCTTCAATCGAATTGTTCGTGTCAATAGGTTGTGGTGTCCACGTGGCACCCCCATCATTTGTATGCATGATGAATCCGCCATCACCGCATGCCCAACCATGCTGTTCATCAGCAAATGAGACTCCTAACAAGGCAACACGGGTATTAGTGGGTAATTTGCTCCACTGTTTTCCACCATCAATCGTTTTTAATACAGTCCCGTTTTCACCTACAACCCAGCCAATTTTAGGATTGATAAATCGCACTTTCTTTAATTCAATTTTGAAAGGCAAAGGTTGATTCGGTTGATGGTTCCAAGTTTTACCGCCATCGGTGGTATTTAAAATGGTTGAATCGCTCCCAACTATCCATCCGTTTTGAGCATCTACGAAAAAGACATCAGAAAAGGCGGCTTGCCACCGAGATTGACTGACGGTTACCCACTCTTTTTGCGCGAACACAAACGGCGTTATACAGAGCAAAAAAGTTAGGACGATCGAAAATAAAATTCCCCGCTTCATGTGAATTCCTCCTATAGTATAATCTTTTAATAGCATTTACACAAATTCGGTGATGCGTGCTACATAATCACGCTTTCTATATTTTGATATAACATCTATATTTCCGTTAAAGTATATCACGTTCCAGATTTTACGTCAAAGTAATTTGCGTGGTTCTCAGAGCCATTCAATTGTCTTTTAATTGCACATTCTAACATAGATTTCTTCTCGTAGGAGCGATCTCCGAATCGCGACGAAAACATTGATAGTCTGGAATCGGAGTTCCCTCCTACTAAGCTGTCATGTTAAGACGAAGACATTGATAGTCTGGAATCGGAGTTCCCTCCTACTAAGCTGTCATGTTAATTGGATAATACATTACAATTAATCGGGTAAACTCGAAAATTGAATAACCCTGGATAGGTTCTAAGCAGAGTTGACAATAGCAGAGTATCATGGTATAATCTTTTCAGAATTAGAATGATTCAGGACATTTTGGACACTCATTTGTATAGATAGAAGATTGCTAATCACCATCCATATTAGACTGATCATTATCTCTCAACCTGTGGATAATCAGTCTTGACAAAACAGAAACCTACAACTTTGGAGAACAAAAAATGAAATCCTACAGGCAAATTGTAGAGGAGGCAAAAACAGAAATTCCGGAAGTGACTGTTGCTGACGTGAAAGCGGAGCAGGAGGACGACAGCGATTTTGTGCTTCTGGATGTTCGCGATGAAGATGAATACCGCGCTGGTTATATCCCTAATGCTGTGCACGTTACACGTGGGATGCTGGAATTTTCCGTCGAGGATTACATTCCTGACCGCGACCAAAAGGTAGTCGTTTATTGTGCTGCAGGTCTCCGTTCGCTGCTTGCTGCAAAGTCGCTTCGCGAGATGGGATACACAGATACCGTATCCATGGCAGGTGGATACCGAGATTGGAGTGCCGCCGGTTTTCCTACCGCACAAGATAAAGAGATGTCGCATGAGCAGCTGGACCGCTATAGCAGACATTTTATGCTCACTGAAGTTGGGGAACGTGGACAAGCAAAACTACTTGATGCGAAGGTCTTGCTTGTCGGGGCAGGCGGATTAGGTTCACCCGCTGGCGTATATCTCGGTGCTGCTGGTATCGGACACATGGGTCTAATTGACTCGGACGTTGTGGAGTTAAGCAATCTGCAGCGTCAGATTTTGCATCGTACAGAGGCAGTCGGCACACCAAAAGTTCAGTCCGCCACGACGACTATCAAATCGCTTAATCCAGATGTTGAAATTACACCGTATAATCTCCGTTTGACAGCTGACAATGTTGAAGAGATTTTCTCGGAATATGACTTAATTGTGGATGGATGCGATAACTTCGCTACCCGTTTCCTCGTCAACGATGCTGCAGTGCTTATGAATAAACCGATTGTTCACGGCAGTATTTTCCAGTTTGAAGGGCAGGTTACGCTCTTTAAACCAAATGAGGGTCCGTGCTACCGATGCATGTACCCCACACCGCCACCACCTGGCTTAGTGCCAAGCTGAAGTGAGGCAGGTGTCCTGGGCGTGCTCCCAGGCGTAATTGGTGTGATGATGGCAACGGAAGCAATTAAATATATTATCGGTATAGGTGAACCGCTAATTGGCAGGCTTATTCTTTATGATGCACTCGGTATGACCTATCGCGAAATGAAAGTCCCTCGTGATGAAAATTGCCCGCTGTGCGGTAAAAACCCGAGTATCACAAAATTGATAGACGATTACGATGCAGCTGCAGAGAATCCTGAAACCTTCGCACCCGCTGCTGATTAGACGATTTAGAGCGTTTGTAGTCGCGCAATTTATTGCGCCTCTTACATTCAACATAATATGAGTTTCAAATGGCACAAAGCCTTAAATGGTATATTTTTTTCAGAATTGGTATTATTCTGAATCGCAGATTATGCGGATTTCACAGATTACGCTGATTTTGTGGTGAATGGAAATGATTACACATATTCGAATGAAAAACTTCAAGTCGTGGGAAGATAGCGGCAAGGTGGACTTTGCGCCGCTGACAGGCTTTTTCGGGACAAATAGTTCTGGGAAGAGTAGTCTGTTGCAGGTGCTGCTATTGCTTAAGCAGACAGCGGAGCAAGAGGATACGAGAGAAGTTATCTTCTTTGGTAATGATACTTCCTATGTAAATCTTGGAGATTTCCGTGAAGTGATTCATGGGCATAATGTGGAGGAATCACTTGAGTTGGGGTTTGGATGTAAACTCAAGGATTCATTTAAAATAGAAGTTTTGGGAAATAAGCCTGACGGTAGGACTGGGAATGTTTTGGTCCCCATTGATAATTTTACTTTTAACACGGTTACTCATGAAGTAGGGATAGATTTCCTGATTGATACCTTTCGTTACAGTTTCAAATCTTGTGAGGTTCCTGAGGTGAAATGGGAGAGAGGGTTCTTGTTGCACACAGATTTGCTTGGACGTCAACGCTCCCAGCAAATAGGCGCAATGAACTGCTATGGTGGACCGCATCGTGGACAACCACACCGCCTGTTACACCCTCTTTCCGGCGAGTTTGAAAAATTATTTTCTCATGTGTATTACCTTGGTCCAGTGCGAGTGGATCCGCGACGACGTTATAGTTGGCAAGGAGAACATCCCAAACATATCAAGCAGTGGGGTAATCAAACCATTGATGCCCTTCTATCGGGCCGCGTGCGTAAACTGAAAACTTTGCATGGGGCAGAAAAAGTTCCCATTGAGGACAAAATCTCAGAATGGCTTCAAGAGATGGAGCTTGCACATTCTTTTTCTCTCGATTGGACAAGTCAAGGTGCAACAACCTATGAAGTTCGCATCCAAAAAACTGCCTCCAGTCCACCGGTAACATTAGTTGACATGGGGTACGGGTTATCCCAATTTTTACCGGTATTGGTTCTCTGTTATTATGCGCCGGTGGGTTCAACCTTGATTTTGGAACAGCCCGGCATTCATCTTCATCCGAAAGTTCAATCCCAGCTTGCAGACCTGCTGATAGAGGTTGTCAACGAACGCAAACTCCAAGTTCTGGTAGAAAGCCATAGCGAACATCTGTTAAATCGTTTGCAGCGTCGCATCGCTGAAGAAAAGATAAGCGTTGATAAAACTGCCCTCTATTTTTGTCGGAATGAAAATGGCGTTTCTAATATTGAACGTTTAAAAATGGATGAGTTCGGTAACATTGCGAACTGGCCAGAAAACTTTTTTGGTGATGAGATGGGAGACCTGTTTGCAATGACTGAAGCGCAAAGGGAACGTCAAAAGAGGGCGGAGGGGGAATGAACGCTGTTATCGTAGATACGAACGTTATCGTCATTGCAAATGATTTAGATGAAAAACGTGCAGATTGTAGAGCCCGTTGTCAAGATCGCCTTCATCAGATTATCTCTCGTCGTGAAAAAGTGGTTATTGACAGCGATTGGCGAATTCTTAGGGAATATGATCGCAATACTAAACCTAACACCCGAAAAAGACTTGGCGATCTCTTTGTAAAAAGGTTATTGCAAAATCTGACGAACCCAAATATCTGCACATTAGTACATATCACGCCATTAGCGGGAAACGGCACAGAATTTGAAGAATTTCCTAACGATGAAGCATTAAAAGATTTTCACAAAAATGACAGGAAATTTATTGCCGTTGCGCTTGCGTATCAGAAGGAATCTGAACAAACAGCAACTATTTTATTGGCGATAGATAGAGGTTGGGCAAATTTTATAACCACACTTGCAACACACGGTGTTTCCGTTGATATTATTTGTGAAGAATGAGCATTCCTTGTACTTTTCACTGAATCATAAGAGAAAATGCGCCCTAATTATCGTCTTTTAATCCTACTCTCCCCCGTAATCCGCTGGCTAAGACGTAATTACCGACTCTTAATCCTACTCTCCCCCGTAATCTTCTGGCTCATCTGTTTCTTCTTCCTTCCACTTATCTCTGTCCTCATCTATAGTTTTGTGGAGCGCGGCACCTACGGTGGAGTAGAGTGGAACTTCACACTGGAAAACTATCAACGTCTGTTCGATGGACTCTATCTCGGCATCTTTTGGCGTTCGGTCTCAACAGCGTTCGTCTGCACAGCAATATGTCTACTTGTTGGTTATCCGTTTGCCTATTATCTGGCATGCTACCGGCCGAAATGGCGAAATGTGTTGTTACTGCTTGTGGTAGTGCCATTTTGGATAAACTTCCTGATTCGCACCTACGCGTGGATACTAATTCTCCGCACAGAAGGACTTTTGAACAGTTTTCTCGCCCTACTAATTCCCGGTTTTCAACCGCTTGAACTCCTCAATACGCCATTCGCAGTTCAAATAGGTTTGGTTTACGGTTATCTACCGTTCATGATTCTCCCGCTATACGCTGCATTAGAGCAGTTGGATTTGTCTCTAATAGATGCAGCGAAGGATTTGGGCGCATCGCCACGTCACGCTTTTTGGCATATAACCCTACCTCTTAGCCTTCCCGGTATCCTTGCAGGCTCAATGTTAGTTTTTATCCCAACGGTCGGGGCATTTCTAACGCCAGATATCCTTGGTGGCGGAAAGGTCAGTTTTATCGGTAATGTGATTGAACGACAATTCAAAACCTCGCAAGATTATCCGTTTGGTTCTGCACTCTCATTCATTCTTATGGCAATTGTGCTTGCAGGAACTGTACTATATTTTCGTGCTTTGCGAGGTAGCGAATCTGCAGAAACTTAAAGATGTATCTACCTCACGTCTTAATATTGTTGGGTTATTAGTTTTTGGTTTTTTTAGACATTGGAGTTGGAAAGCCGCGAGCTGGAACTCGCTCTTACAAGAAGAATCTTAAGCAGAAAATCAAATTATAGGTAAAAAGACACCTATTCTACGGATCAGTTAAAAATGAAACGACTTCTCAAAATCAATATCGTCTTAATTTTTCTTTTCCTCTATATTCCTATCTTAGTCGTTGTCGTGTTCTCCTTTAACGGTGGCGATCAGATAGCGGTTTGGGAAGGATTCTCGCTCAACTGGTATGCGAAACTGTTTAAGAATCCTGATGTGTGGCGCGCCTGCAAAAATAGTTTGATTATAGCTGGTGTTGCAACTTTCGTCTCAACTATCATCGGAACAGCAGCAGCACTCGCAATAGAAAAATATCGGTTTCGGATTCGCACTTCCTTAACACGTGCTCTCTATCTACCACTCATTATTCCGGATATTGTTTTGGCAATTGCGTTGTTGACATATTACCCACAGGTCAAAATTCCGCTCGGATTAACGTCGGTGATTTTAGCACACGTAGTTTTCAATATCGCTTATGTGACTATAGTTGTCCGGGCGCGTTTAGAGGGTTATGACGATACGATAGAGGAAGCAGCACTTGACCTTGGCGCAAACAAATGGCAAACATTTTGGCGGATTACTTTCCCACTTATCGCGCCCGGTATCATCGGCGGCGCACTGCTCGCTTTCACACTCTCAATAGATGACTTTGTCATCACGTTCTTTACCGCAGGCGTTGGATCTACAACGCTCTCAGTACATATCTATTCAAGTCTTAAGTTTGGTATCACACCGGAGTTAAATGCCATTTCAACGATGTTGTTAATAAATTCAATTGTTTTAATCCTACTATTCTTGTGGTTTCGTGGACGAAACACACAAACGAGTTAACCAATTACTTCAAATTATGGTATAATGTAATTGAAATGAAAATCCAAAAACTTCAATTTTATGTCCAAATCCTATGTCTATTGTGTGTAATTGGATTTGTATCGGGTTGTGATACAAACAACTTGCTGAGCATAGATGAAGAGATGCTTGATATTGATTTGCAATCCGAGTCTCAAACACTCAATATCGGTGATACTACAACCATCAATGCAACGGTGAATTACTCTGGAGATTCAGCGGTGCTGGTATATGAATGGGACGCAAGCGGGGGTAGGATTGTAGGTGATGGCGCAAGCGTGGTTTATGTAGCGCCTGAATCCGCTGGCACTTATACGATTACCCTTGAAGTCTCTGACGGCACAGTTACGCAAAGTAATGATATTCGGATTGAGGTAAATATCAGTCATGTGATTGTGGCGATGCCAAATCGTTATTGGCAAGGGAACACCTTCACGCAGACTTTGACATATCGGTTGAACGTTGAAGAGTTATTTCGTGATAACATCACGTTGCGATATGAGATATTGCAGGACACAGCACGCGCAGGCGCGTTTTTGACAATAACTATCAACGATACGCCTGTTGTTAGAAATCGTGCAATTGGTGCTGTGCAGCCTGCTGAAATGCTGTTGATATCAGATGATGTAGATGTTTCGCGAATTCTCACTGTCCCGGGCAACTATGAACTTTCCTTAACGCTGGAGGTTGTGAACGTCATGGAAGATGCTTGGTTGTTACGGAAACTGACGTTGATAGGGGTTGAAGGCACAATAGCCGAGTTACGTTAACACACAGGAAATTGCTTTGGACGCAAGCATTCAAGCACACGTAGAAGTTGACTTAAATGCAATTCAAGCCAACGCTGCATCAATAAAAGCACGGACGGGAGGGCAGTTTATCGCCGTTGTGAAAGCAGATGCTTATGGACACGGTGCTGTCCCTGTTGCAGAGGCATTGCACACAATTGCAGATATGTTCGCAGTGGCAACGGTTGAGGAAGGCATTGAACTTCGTGAGGCAGGCATTCAAAAGCCTATTCTTATTCTGTTTAGTCCATTGCCAGATTGGGCAGAGAAAATCGTTTCCTACGACTTGACTCCCGCAGTTGATAATTGGACTTTGGTGCAAAAGCTGAACAAAGTTGTAAAAGATGGTAAGTCCCGAACACAACAGACATCTACAGAAAAAGTAAAAGTTCACATTGATGTTAACACAGGGATGAATCGATGTGGGATTTGCTACACGGAAGCGACAGAGTTCCTGAAAAAACTAAAAACATTACCGTATCTTGAGGTTGAAGGTGTTTTTACACATTTTGCATCTGCTGATGAAACTGATAAAAGTTTCGCGCATCTTCAACTAAATCGGTTTTCTTCCGTGCTTACAAGTGTTCCAAATGTGCCGATAAAACATGCTGCAAACAGCGCAGCGGCTCTGGCAATACCTGAATCTCATTTTGACGCTGTGCGTCCCGGTTTGAGTTTATACGGAATCTATCCTGCAAACGAAAAACCGATCCAGTTGAAACCTGCGCTAACGTGGAAAGCGCGTGTCGGATGGATAGATTTTATTGAACAGGGAGAAGGTGTGAGTTACGGGCTAACATTTAAGGCTCCGTCTCGAGCCTGTGTGGCTGGAGTACAAGTTGGTTATGGCGATGGTTATCCGCGCGCACTTTCAGGTATCGGTGAAGTGTTAATTGGTGGAAGGCGTTGTCCGATAATTGGGCGTATCTGTATGGATATGATGGTAGTTCAGTTAGAGTCTTCAGCTAACGTTTCTGTTGGTGAAGAAGTTGTCCTGATTGGAAAACAGGGAAATGAAGAGATAAAAATTTATGAAGTCGCAGACCAAGCAAATACAATTCCGTATGAGATTTTGACAAATATTGCAAAACGCGTGAACCGAATATATTTATAATCATTTGATTTCGTATGTACTCCTATTGGAGGGCTTTGTAAGCCCGATTTATGTGGACAATAGTCAAACTATTGATTGAAAAATGCTAATTGAAATAAAAAACATATCAGTCTTTTTTGGTACAAATGCTGCTCTGGACGACCTTTCAGTAGAATTAGGGGGCGGTGCTGTAGGATTATTAGGTCCCAATGGTGCAGGAAAAAGCACCTTGATTAAGATGCTTCTCGGTTTTGTACAACCAACACGAGGTGAAGCAAAAGTGTTCGGACTGGATGTGCAAACCGAACAAGTGGCTATCCGACAACAGATCGGATATTTGCCCGAAGACGACTGCTTAATCCCTCAGATGAATGCCGTTCAACTGGTGGCTTACGCAGGGCAACTCTGTGGTATGCCGTCACGTGATGCGATGCAGCGCGCGCACGAAGTCTTATATTACGTCGGTGTTGATGAGGAACGCTACCGACCCATCAGCGGATATTCAGCAGGGATGCGGCAACGTGTTAAGTTAGCGCAGGCATTAGTGCATGACCCGAAGCTGCTACTGCTTGATGAACCAACAAATGGCATGGATACAAGTGGAAGAGAGGAGATGCTTTTACTTATTAAAGATATTTCAGCGGATAAAGGAATTGATGTGTTATTGTCTTCACATCTGTTACCTGATGTAGAGTCTGCATGTCAGCACGTAATGGCTCTCTCTCACGGCAGCCTTGTTATCCAAGGAAATATAGAAGAACTCAGAAAGAATCACGGGCAAGCCTTTGACCTGAAAATTGTAGGTGATCGTGATATTTATGTTGCCGCTTTAGAAAGTTATCCTTATGATACTGAGTTACGACCAGATGGTCACGTCCGTGTGATGTCAAAAGAACAAAATCAGACAGAAGGAACGTTTTTCTTTAAATTGGCACATGAAACGGGTGTCCAACTCCGTCAATTGCGGGAAGTAAGGCATTCTCTTGAGGATGTGTTTGCTGATGCAATGGAAATGGAATAATATTATCTTTGAGAAATCTATTCAGAAAGCGAATATGTTCATAAAGAGAATACTATCAATAAAACGAACTGTTATGAAGTTTCTTTGCTTGTTTACATTTGTTATGAGTGCGGGTGTCTCGGCACAAGATGTAAAAGTAATCCATATTCCAAATAAGAATTTGGAACAAGCAATCCGTGAGGAGATAGGGATTCCTGATACAACACAACTGACTCCTGCACACATGAAAATGTTGACAAGGTTAAGCGTAGGTGATCGATCGATTACAGATATCACTGGATTAGAATATGCTACAAATTTAAAAAGGCTTGATTTACGGAACAATAACCAATTGAGCGATATGCGCCCGGTTGCCAACTTAACAAAGCTGAGTTGGTTAGCTTTCTCCGGAACGAAAGTTTATGATCTAAGTCCGATTGCCAATCTAAATAACTTGAAAACGTTATATTTCTGGGTTACGCCCGTCTCTAATTTAATGCCTTTGGAATCTTTAAAAGGATTAGTAGATATTGATGCTTCGGGATGCAAAATTTCAGATGTGACCCCGCTTGCTTCTTTAACACAATTGAAGTATTTGAAGATTCGCTACAATTTGATTGAAGACGTTACGCCAATCGGTAATTTGACACAACTTATTGAATTAAACTTGAGTTACAACCAAATAGTTGATGTTCACCCGCTTGCGAAGTTAAACAACTTAGAAAAACTGTGGATTCAAGGTAATGAGATTACAGACTACAGTCCACTTGACTCACTATCTTTAACAGTCTTTGAATACGATCAAAGTTGTGTTTTACCGAGCCTCTCTATTGACTCCCGTATGGAAAATAAACGTTTCCCATCTATTTTCTCAGCATGGGGTGGAATAGGATGGAGTTCAGTGTTGAATCTGCCTGAAAAGTCAGATTTAGAGCAGATGGCACTTCATGACCTCTATTTTTGCTGTCTGATTTTCAATCAGGAGTTTCGAGACACGCCCGAAGGAAAACGGGTTATGGGTGAGATGACGCAAGCAATTGAAAAACGTGATGCTTACCTTGCCCAGAATCCGAACATGCTTTTCATTGCTGGATTGGAGATGCGGGAAGCTTACCCGACAAGTCACCTTGCCGATTCACCTTATTGGTTGCGTAATGAAAATGGAGAACGTATCGTTGCATGGAAGGATGGAGCGTTATTATTAGATTTTACAAAACCTATCGTAATTGATAAAATCGTTCAAGAGGCTATTGCGGTAGCTCAATGTGGTCTTTATGATGGTATCTTCTTTGACTGGTGGAATGAAAATGGGGAGGTTCTTGCCAATCCCGGCAGTAATTGGAAAGGTTATGTGGGACTTGAAGCAGAACAGAGCGCAAGAGACGAAATACTACGTCGTATCCGTGCCGAAGTCCGTGATGATTTTCTCATTTTAGTAAACGGAAACCGGCGAACAATGCCGCGTACCGGATGGGCTATTAACGGCACATTCATGGAAACGCTAAGAGATTACGACGAAGGTTATACTTCTAAGGGATTAAAGCAGATCGAAAGTACGCTATCTTGGGCTGAAGAAAATTTGCGAGAGCCTCGAATTAACTGCTTGGAAGGATGGGGCGTTACCACGGAATCGCCCGATAGTCCTCTAAACAGAAAATGGATGCGTGTTTTCACAACCATGAGTCTAACGCATTCAGATGGGTATGTGCTTTACAATGACGGAATCCAGCACCAACATTTCTGGTACGACTTCTGGGATGCCGATCTGGATAAGCCGATTGGAAATAAAGTGCAGTTGTATAAAAACCGAGAAGGACTCTTTATCCGAGAGTTCACCAATGGTTGGGCGGTTTACAATCGTAGCGGTGCATCACAGACTGTAAAATTTCCACAAATGGTTTTAGGTGTGTCCAGCGGGATGAGTAACACTGAACATGTTGTACCAGATTTAGACGGTGAAATCTATCTGAAAACTTCAGCAGAGACTTCTTCCTCTGCAGATGTGAACGGAGATGGCGAAGTAAATATCCTTGACTTAGTAACACTGGCGAATGCCTTTGGCGCATCCGAACCAGACATAAACGGTGATGGTGTAGTGAACATCCAAGACCTTGTGATTGTAGCAAATGCGTTGTAAATCACATTTGCTCAAAAGACAGACCTAATGAAATTTCAGATTAGGAGGATTGTGTATGGCAGACAGAGATAGTCTAATTGAAGTTGGTGTTGCGCAAATAGATATTACTCCTGATTATCCGATTCGGCTCAATGGTTACGGCAGTCGCCGAACAGAATCCGAGGGAATTATCCAGCGGATATGGGCTAAAGCACTTGCTATCGGTAGCGATGAAGACGGTCCTGTGGTCATGATAACCGTAGAAAACTGCGGCTTACCTGATGAATTAACCGAAGAAGTGTCCGAACGCGTGAAACATAAAACCGGAATCCCGCGAGAGAATTTCGTTGCATGTTACACACATACCCACAGCGCGCCGTGCTTGACAAATGCTGCATCATTCATCTTCAGTGCTGATATTTCATCTGAGGAACAGGAAAAGATTGACCGCTACACCCGTCAACTCTCTAACTGGATGGAAACCATTGCGCTGGAGGCACTCACTAAGCGAAAACCTTGCCGATTAGCATGGAACATCGGAGAACTCGGTTTTGCCAAAAATCGACGCACAGATGGTGGCCCCGTAGACCATTCATTACCGGTGATGCAGATAACGGATGCAGATGGCACTTTGTGTGCTGTATGGGCAAGTTATGCCTGCCATTGCACAACGTTAGCAGGTGCGGATAACCATATCTGCGGAGACTGGGCAGGATATGCACAAGAAGAAATTCAGAAGGCACACCCCGATGTAACGGCATTAATAACGATAGGATGTGGTGCTGATGCCAACCCAGAGTCACGCATGCGACCAATGCCCGAAGGAAAGCAAGAGGTATTTGAAACGCGTCTCGCCTATGCTAAAGAACACGGAAAGGCACTTGCACAAGAAGTTGAACACCAACTTGAACGAGATACAAAATGCATATCCAGTGTCCCTATAGGTGTGTTTGAGAGAGTGAATTTACCGTTTGATAAACTGCCAACCCGTGAAGAATGGGAAGCACGAACAGCGCAAGGTGGTGCATCTGCATACCATGCCAAAAAACATCTTGAAATGCTACAGAATGGACAAACAATCAAGACGGAAATCTCTTATCCGATACAGGCATGGACGTTTGGTGAGGAGTTGGCTGTTCTGTTCCTTGCCAGTGAGGTGGTTGTTGACTTTTCACTGCGCTTAAAAAAGGAGTTTGATGCTACAAGACTATGGGTCGGTGCGTATTCAAACGCTTTTCCCGGCTATATCCCATCAGAACGGGTGTTAGCTGAAGGTGGATATGAAGGTGGTGGTGCAATGATATATTTCGGTCAACCTACTCGGTTTGCACCTGGTGTTGAACAGTTAGTAATTGATACAGCACATCAAGTGCTACCAGAAGAATTCCTGGCAAAATCTAATAACTAAAAAAGAGAGAACATAATGGAAATAAGACCCAATCGAGTTAAACAGAAATTAGCTGATGGCGATCTTGCATACGTCATCGCGGGATTGACAAACGCAGATGATATTGATACCTTCGGTCCCAACGGATACGATGGCGTTTGGTTAGAAGGCGAACATGGCAATGTAGATGCCTTAAACCTTGGTAATCTCACACGCGCATGCGACCTATGGGGTATGACATCTGTCGTGCGTGTCAATCGTAACGATCAATCACTTATCTATCGCACCTTAGATTGTGGTGCAATGGGCATTGTCGTACCACATGTCAACACAAAAGCAGAAGCGCAAAACGTCGTTGATGGAGGCAAATTTGCACCTATTGGACACCGCGGCATGTTTACCAGTCGCCAAGGCTATGGTGTGGACAACTATTTTGACATCGCCAATTTACAAACATTGCTCGTTGTTCTCATCGAAGATATTGTCGCCGTAAACAATTTGGACGAGATTCTCACCGTTGACCATATAGATGTGTTTTTTGTGGCACCCTCAGATTTAGCTACATCAATGGGACACATCGGCAATCATAACCACCCCGATGTGCAAAACACTATTGATACCACATTGGCGCGTATACAAAATGCTGGACGTATCGCTGGCACACTGGCACTGGACAATACCGTTGAAAAATATGTGAAGGCAGGCGTGCAGTTTCTACTTGTAGGCATCGGTGGATGGGTTTCATCTGGCGCTGCGGCATATAAACTGCGAGCAGAGGGTGCGAAAACTTGAGTTAAGCTTAAATTGTTTGAAATGGAGATTCACATGGGAGATTTTTTCAAGTTCAAAAAGATGATAACACCGATAGTCATTCCTATACTGTTTTGGTTTGGTACCATTTTCAGTATAATCGCAGGACTCGTTTTTATCGTAATGGGAACAACTCTTGAGTTGGGAATCAATGGCATTGAGATGGTTTTAATGGGGCTGGCGTATATCTTTTTCGGTCCAATTATTGTGCGGGTTTACTGTGAATTATTAATAATCTTGTTCTCTGTTAACGATAAGTTATCAGATATTAAAGATATATTAAAATCTCAGCAGCATAACCAAGCCAATTCACCAAATGAAGATTAAAGACATTTGAATTAGGAATCATAGAAAGCGCGCTTCCAAAGCGCACCTACTTGTTCATATTAATTATGCCAAAAAAGTTATCCCGCCAGATGTCTCTCTTCCTTGCCAAACAGCACCAGTCGGATAGACATGCTTTTTTACAAAATCAGGATACATTTCCAGACCCCATCCCGGCACGGTCGGTGCGACGTACGCGCCATCGCTAACCTTAATCGGTTCAATGAACACTTCATCTTGCAGGAAATTGAGATATTCCACCACCTGTGTATCTGAATGTGCTGCAACGCAAATTTGGTCCCACATAGCATAATGTTGAATCATATTACATAAACCGATGCCACCGCCGTGCGGACAGACAGGCACGTTATATTTTGCCGCCATTAGAATCACTGCCAACACATCGTTAACTCCACCGAGACGCGTTGCATCAATCTGGCAGAATTGGATAGCATCGCTTGTTAACAACTGCTTGAAGATGACAGGTGACGGCACTTGCTCACCTGCCGCAACGCCGATACCATATTTCTCCAATGCGCGTGCAATCTTCACAAAGCCGAGAACATCATCTCGCGCTGTTGGTTCTTCAATCCATGTCGGTCTAAATTCTGCCAGTGCTTCCATGTGAGCGATTGCTTCATCAACACCCCACACCTGATTTGCATCCACCATCAAACGGGCATCTTCACCTATTGCTTCGCGAATGAAAGCGAGTCGTCTCTTATCAAAGTCTAAATCCTGCCCAACCTTCATTTTAAAGCAATCAAGACCAGATGCCTTTACCTGATTTACCGTTTCAATAATTTGTGCATCTTTTAAACCGAGCCAACCAGCAGTAGAATACGCTTTCGGTCCTTTCTGGCGAAGTGCTTGTTCACGTGTTTCGCGGCTATCCCAGTGAGTGCTAAGAATTTTTTGTGCTTCATCAGGTGTCAGCGCATCTTGCATATATCGCCAATCAATGCTCTGCACAATTTTCTCTGGTGGTAAGTCTACAAGGAGTTTCCAGAACGGTTTCTCGACCAGTTTCGCCCACAGGTCCCACATCGCATTGACAATGCTGCCGATTGCCATCCGATTGACCCCATCTGCAAGCCAACGTAATTGGTGATGATCAATAAGAAGTTTATGAAATTCGCCCGGATCGTTTACAAAGGTTTTGACCTCCATACCCGTTACAAGTTGTGCAAGGTCTCTAACACCGTAAGCGAGCCAGTCATTTCCAGCACCAGCAGTGAAAGCAACTGAAATACCGGTATGTCCTGTGCTTGTTTCTATAGTGGTTAGCACTGCAGAATAGTTCGGTTTCTTATGAAACGGGTCTGAACCGAGCAGTGTATCCGATGTAGGCACGCGTAAATCTATAACGTTAACGCTTTCAATTTTACAATTTTTCTGAGAAAGATATGTCGTGACATTGTCCATAATTGAGTTGACTCCTTTCGCAACACAGTATAAAATAAATCACCATGAAAATCTATACAAAATTTGGGGATTCTGGGGAAACAGCGCTATATGGCGGAACACGAATTCCAAAAGACGCACTGCAGATTGAGGCTATAGGCACTGTAGACGAACTTAACGCCTATATCGGCTATGCACAGACGCTGATTGATGATACTGACCTTTGCGAGGTGATTGAGCGCATCCAAAACCACCTTTTTTCACTCGGTGCAAACTTGGCAACGCCAGCCACACATACAAAATCTGCCGAATTACAGGTATCAGAGGATTTTACATTAGAGATGGAGAAAGCGATTGATACACTCTCTGATGAACTTCCCCCGCTAACCAACTTTATTCTCCCCGGTGGTTGCCAAGCCGGTTCTGTTTTACATGTCGCGCGCGCTGTGTGCCGCAGAAGTGAACGTTGTGTTGTCCGACTAACGCGTGAAGCAGACGTGAACCCGGAGATTTTGCGGAGTTTAAATCGCCTTTCAGATCTGTTGTTTGTTCTGGCACGCGTAGTGAATCACCGATCTCAGATGCCGGAACCAATTTGGAAATCGTAAGGAATAAAACAGTAGTAAAGAACACGCCAAGAAACATTATAGGGCATTGCCGAATCTTTGTGGCACAACAAGCGGATTCATAAGATGTTATTTGGGAAAGTTCATCATGACTTTTAAAGAAGCACTGAATATATTAGAATTGGGTTCAAATGCTTCACCAGCAGATGCTCAAAAAGCTTATCGTAAGTTAGCGAAACACTTCCATCCTGATAAAAATTCCGCACCTGATGCAGCAACAATGTTTCGTCGTATTAATGAAGCATACCAACTCATCTGCGACGAATACGACAGGCAACAGGTGGAAGAAGCTCAACAACAAGAGGAAGCAAGACAGCAGGCAGAAGAACGACGACAAGAGGAGGAAGCAAGACGACAAGCAGCTGATGCACAGCAACAAGTAGGACAAGCTGAAGAATCTAAAAAACAAGGACAGGTTAAACGAACAGAAAGTGTAATTGAAAAACATTATTGGCACGCGGTCACCTTTTTGGTAGCGGTCATTTTAATCGGAGCAGGATTCTGGGGTTTGCGACGCTTTAATCCTGCCCTATTCCTCGGAAAGCCGGATTTTATCGCTGTTCCTAATGAAGAACTACCCGAGCGGAAGAAACAACTATCTGTCAAAAATAAACCTGCACTGCTCAATATTAACACCGCTTTAGCAGAAGAACTTGAAACACTTTCGGGGATAGGTCCGCAAATGGCACAAAGAATTATTCAATATCGTGAGGAAAACGGCAATTTTACATCGGTTGATGCGTTGACTAAAGTAAAGGGTTTAGGAGAAAAGACGTTGGAAAAACTGAAACCGTTTATTAGTGTCGAGTGACACCTTTGATTGGAATTAATGTAAAACCCATAATTATTTTTACACTACGGTAGGTTCGGTTTCCTAACCGAACCGTGTTTATTCAGTCCATAGATGCGGTTAGGAAACCGCATCTACCAGGGAGTGTGAAAATATTTTTAGATTTCACTATAAACCGTTGAGACCATGCCCTCTTCTGTCAAAATATGTTGCACCGGAATATCCCACGGTTGCGGACATGTATCTTCTACGATTTGTACTTGAAAAGCAACACCGATTGTAACAGCGTTTGGACAGGTAGGCAAAAAACGATCATAAAACCCCTTTCCGTACCCAAGACGGTAGCCATCCAAATCAAAAGCGATGCCGGGAACGATGATGAGTTGGAGTTTATCAGGTGGGAAAATAGGGCAGATTTCATTGGGTTCAAGCATTCCATAACGATGTTTAACTAAATCTTTTTTCAAATTCTGAACACATCTCGGTATAAGTTGCCCACTTTTCGTATCAACAACTGGAGCAATAATCTGTTTTCCTTGATTGAAAAGAGATTCTATCAGTTCGCCTGTTTCTACTTCACTTTTCATGCTTAGATAAACCATAATCGCATCAAAAGTACTGCCTTTCACACCTTCTTCACTTTTCTGAATCCAGTCAATTACATGCGTCATAATCCGTTTGCTGTGTCTGGCATGCTCAGTGGGTGAAAGGTTTTCGCGTTTCCGTAATGTTTCTGCCCGAATGGTTTCCCGTTTTTGCACTATTGGTATGTCCATTAATTTTTCTGGTATAAAAGTCGCGAGCTGGAGCTCGCTCCTACAGGAAGAGGTTTGCTGCGCCATAAATAATAGACTCACAATTTGAAAGTGGATAAAGCACTATTTCCATATAAAACTTTTCTATTCTTCCCATTCAATTTGATGTATATGTTTAGCAAGCGCGTCGCGGAAAGTAGAAGGTTTCATTGAAAGTAACTTAGCCGCTCGCGTTTTGTTCCCTTGTGTCTTCTGCATCGCCCAAGCAATAAGTTCACGTTCAGTGGACTTAATAATTTCATGGAAAGAGGTCATACTTGGCGTATTGTCAAGTTTTTGAGATGTCGGCAACTTCAACTCAATCGGTATTTGTTCGGATGTAATGTCAGTTCCACTGTTCACAGCGACAAGCCGTTCAATAATATTTTCCAGTTCGCTAATATTTCCCGGCCACGGATATTCAGTAAGAACATTGATCGCATCAGGTTTTATTCGGATAGCTTGGTGGGGTGAGAAAATATCCAAAAAATGGTTAATGAGCATCGGGATGTCCCCTTTTCGTTCGCGGAGCGGCGGTAGGAACAAAGGAATAACATTCAATTGATAGTAGAGGTCCTCAAGAAACTCGCCGCGTTTCGTTTTCTCTTTCAGATTTTCACGGGACGTTGATATGATGCGCAGATCCGCCTGAATAGGTTCAGTTTCTGATGGTACAGCAAGTTTCCGTTCTTCTAACACCGCTAAGAATTTTGCTTGTCCGTCAAGCGAAATGGTATCCACGTTTGCAATGAAAAGTGTGCCGTTGTTCGCTAATGGAAGTTTTCCTTGCCGAGACTGATCACCAAAAAGTTCTGATTCAATAGCATCGACGGTAAGACCGTAACAATTGAGACTGACGTAAGGCTGATGCTGCCGCGAACTTCGCAGATGAATCGTTTTGGCTAAGAGTGATTTTCCTGTGCCTTCTTCGCCGTAAATCATAACGTTGCTGTCAGCAGAAGCAACTTTAGGTATTAATTTAAAGATTTCTTGTATTTGTTGACTTTTTCCGATGAGTGTTTGATAAAGTGATGGTTCTTGGTTTGTGTCAAGCGTTTTGAGAGATGATTGTGTGTTTTCAACAGGTGTTTTCACTCTCAATGCTTTGAGTTTATCCAGCATAAGGATTAACTCATCGCTTGAAAAAGGTTTTTTAATGTAGTTGTAAGCGCCAAATCTTAATGCTTCAACTGCAGTCTCAACACTTGCGTAGGCAGTCATCACAATTACGGTGATATGTGGATGTTCTTTTTTCACCCGTTTAAGAAAATCAATCCCGTGCATCTGTGGCATCCGCAAATCGGTTACCAGCACGTCAAACGCCTCCTGTTGCAAAAGTTGAAGCCCAATCAATGGGGATTCGACTGCGATAGCATCGTAATTAGACTCGCGCAAATCATCACGGAGTGTCATGCGTTTTAATTTTTCATCATCAACAACAAGGACTTTCATTTGACCTCCTATGTTTGTTCTTGTGCAATGGGCAATTTTACTGTAAATGTTGAACCACGACCTACTTCGCTTTCTACTTCAATAACTCCTTGATGTTGTCTCACAATTCTGTCAGACACTGAAAGACCGAGTCCCGTGCCCTTTTCTGTAATCTGTGTCGTATAAAATGGATCAAAAATTCTGTCTTGAACGGATTCTGAGATACCGATTCCAGTGTCAATTACCTTAACATAAACAATAGGTTTTCCTATTAAGGCATCCAAATTTATTTCACCAGTTCGGAATAAAAGCGTTCCACCATCTGGCATTGCGGTAATAGCATTCAATGCGAGGTTGAGGATGACCTGTTCTAATAGATGTTTATCACCGTGAATAAGTGCAATTTGATCTTGGAAGTCTCTTTTAATTTGTATCCCTTTTTCGGATGCTCCATATCCTATAAGCCCAATTGTTTCGTTAACAACATCATTCAAATTAATGGCAGTTAGGGTTAATTCATGTGGTCGGGAGAAATCGAGAAGTTTCCCAATTGTCGCTTCAATACGACGAATCGCTTCTTCCATTAAACCGAGGTATTCTTGTGTTTGTTCAATGTTTTTCGGGTTACGCTGTATACGAAGGATGCAGTTCAACAAACCGTCAAGCGGATTATTGATTTCATGTGCAACACCCGCCGCCAATTCACCGATGGCAGCCATTTTTTCGGAAAAGATGAGTTGCTGCTCCATCCGTTTTCGATCAGTTACATCGCGAGAAACGAGCACGGTGCCCAAGTAATTATCTTCATCGTCCCGAACAGCAGCATAGGTATTTTCTAAGTGTTTTTCCCCTACTTGCTGGTTTTTTCTTTCAATTGCCTCACTCCCATCGGAAAAGTCCTGTGAAATTTGAGCAAGTGTTTCAGCACTTCCAAATTGCAGGTCTGTATTCATTTCTAAATCAGATTGCTCTCTTTGAATCAGTTGCGCTGCTTTGTTGAAGAGGGTCGTTTGGTTAGTAGAATCTACAAAAACAACACCTTCGTGCATACATTCAATAATAGATTGCAATTTATTACGTTCAAAAACAACCTCTTTTCGAGTTTCAACAAGTTCGTCAACCTTTTCTTCCAAATTCTCTTTAAGTTCCCGCGTTTCTGCTTCGCGTTCTCTCGCTGTTTGGGTGATTGTAGTTGCTAAATAGACGGAAAAGAATAAAGTACTTGTAAAGACAAATAACACGCCAAAGGTATAAATTGGATCATGCCAAAGCCTTTCGGGTAGAAAATTATTCAGAGGATAGTGTGGAAGAATCTCAAAATACTCAAGGAAAATAAGCGAGCTTAATAGTACAGTGTTTAGTGTAGCTAATATATAACTAACACGTTTTGACAAGATGATACTTGCGATAATCAGGTGAAAAATAAAATAAAATATGAATGGATTTTCAACGCCGCCGCTGAAGTGAATGAGAGCGATTAACGACAGCAAGTCAAGGATAATGTGGATACACGCTTGCCGTTTGATAGACATCAACCGCTGCTGCTCTGGTGCTTTGCGATACATCTGAGGTTCAAAATTGTAAAGCACCATCAGACCAGCTATGATATAAAGCGGAATGGGATTCGCAATCATATCACTCGCTAAATTGGCAATCGTTACAGTGAAGAATACACCTCCGATTGCAATCCAACGAAGTCGCACCAACCATCCAATTTGCTTGATTAACTCCAGTTTTAACGGCAGTTCATCATTGACTGCTTCTTCCTGGAACAATTCTGTCTGTTCCATATCAGTCAGTCTCTCTATTTCATGTAACGGACTTCACCATTGACTTCAATGGTATCAACGATTGCCATGACAACGCCATCAACAGGTTTGTTGCTGGTCACACTCGTCTGACGCGCTGAGCTTCCTGTTGCTATAAGCACAATTTCACCGATGCCAGCACCAACCGCGTCCACCGCGACTGTGTATTTCCGCTCTAATTCCCCATCTAAATTCACATCTTGGACAATCAGCAACTTGCTACCGACAAGTTTTTCATCTTTTTGCGTTGCAACGACTGTCCCCGTAACCTTTCCAAGTATCATTCAGAAACCTTTCATATTAGGCGAGACTTCTATCACACGCCTATTTCAACATAATCAAATTTGAGGTAGAAAACTGTGCACTCTTAAGTATTCAAAAATTATACACGATACCTGTTGATATTTCAAGAGATAATCTACAAGTCATCTAATAAAGAAATTTACTAAAGAATTAATTAGGAATCAGAGTGGGGAGTCAGACTACGAGTTCAAGGATGCTTCTTAACTTGAAACTGACCGTAATCTGACAATAGTGATTGTATGAAGAATTCGACAGGACTTACGCATTTTTTCTTAAAATCCCGCTGATAAGGGGGATTTAGGGGTTAAAAACACCGAAATAGCAACTTTTTAAGTCCAATTTTCCCTTTTTTCATCATTTTGCGTAAGTCCTGTTCGATAAGAGAAATTTGAAGGGAAATTAAAGTGAGGACTTATTGAGATGTTCCAACTGTGACACGCATCGGCAAGGGTTCCATGAGTTCATAGATCCACCCACCAGGGAGTAATGGATTCTGTTCTTCACCTGCTACTTTTAGAAAAGACGTATATCTCATTATTTTGCCGGTGCGGGAAACACCGTAGAATAGCTGTCTAACCTCTTTCCAAGTTTCATCACGCCACGCTGCAATCTCGGAAGATTTTGCAGCCATTCCATCAGTGGTTTTTAGTTCCTTATAGAGTTCCACTGCCTTCGTTAGATCCGTGCGGATTTCTTCCTCTAACTCAGGGATTTTTTCTTTGATTTCAGTAAGCGTTAATCCAAAAAGACGTTCTTCTTCATGCACAGTTAGGTTAACGGTTTCTGTGTCACCAAATTTGTCCTTTCCCTTGTTTTTACTTAAAAGAACGATGTTTCCGATCTGGTTTTGTAGAGAAAGTTTTGAATCAAGATCCAAGATAATAGAAGCATCAACGATTTCAACTGTAGGTTCAGTTTGAGCGTAGAAACTATAAGGTTTTTGAAAATAGGTAATGTATTGGTTACCTATACCGAGTCCCAATATAACTAAAACGGTGGCTGTACCCAAGGAAGCAACGGTTTCGCAACCGGCTGTGGTAGCGGATTGATGTTTGCCACTCGCTCCATTAGATTCTTTGATAAATTAGGGGAAACTTGAACGCTACTGAGTATCCCATTTATTAAGATTTCTTCTTTCTCTTGTAGACGTTTTCGTGCTCTACGAATTCTACTATTAATCGTATTTACAGATACCCCTAAAAACTTACTAATTTCTTTCGGAGGCATTTCACCGAGGTAGTACAGTGTCACTACGGTACGTTCACTTTCAGGTAGTTTTTGAAGTAGTTTTTTGACGATTGCATAGCGTTGTTCGGTTGCTTGTGTCTCTTGTTCCTTTAACACATAATGTTTATATGATGATTTGTCTATTTCTTCTATAGGTGTTCCTTCGAGGGATTGCATATTAAGTTTGTTTCTTGTGCCCCAATTAATACAGAGTCGTTTTGTAATTACATAAAGCCAACCCAAAAATTGCTTAGGATTTCTTAAGGTGGAGAGTTTTTTGTATACTTGAAGGAAAACGTCTTGCGTAATTTCTTCAGCAAAATGAAAATCGCCAATCTCACGCCAAGCAAGCGCATGAACACTTTTTTGGTGTTTCTGAACTAAAGAACTAAACGCCTCATCGTCTCCTAACAGAATTCTGTCAATTAGTTGGACATCGTCTTTTTCCATCATAATTCTCCAAGATTAACCAACGAATTTATTTGCTCTCGCTCTTCTAACAAAGTATTGAAAATAGGCTATATTCCGATTTTATAGTAAATTATGTAAATAAGTTCACATATATTCTGTAGGAGCGATCTCCGAATCGCGACTAAACCACTGGTAATCGGGAATCGGAGTTCCCTCCTACAGTTCAGATGTAAAGTTAATTGTAGAATCCACTATAAGATGTTAAGATTATACCAAACAGACACGTAAACTGAAAATGTTAAATTTAGTACTATCCAGTTAATTATAAGACACAGTTTTGAGGCTCAAAATGTGCATAATTTAAGAAAAATCAGGTTTTTTCTCAAAACTCGAATACTATTTCAATAATTTCTACTGTCCGCAGTGTAATTGACAACCGAAATACAATATGCTAAACTATTCATAGTTTCCAATCGTGGCAATTTTCTTTGTGAATCCTTCCCGTGAATGGAGAAAAACTTGAACAAAAATAAAGCTGATGTAGCAATCATTGGCGGCGGTATTATCGGATGTGCTATTGCTTATGAACTTGCCAAAAGGCAGGTAGATGTTATCTTAATTGAGATGGCATCACGCGTTGGCATGGAAGCATCTTGGGCAGGAGCAGGGATTTTAACATCTCACGCATCGACACACGAACCGTATCCAGAGTTGTGCCGTGCAAGTCTTGCTATGTATCCGTCACTGGCAACAGAATTGAAATCCGAGACAGATATAGATATTGAATTTATCCGTTCAGGGACGCTCTCAGTCTTTTTTGACAGGGCAGAAGCAGCTGGTTTGATCGGTTTAGCGGAACGGCGGGTAAACCGAGGATTTACTGCAGAGATTTTAACGCCTGAACAGGCGTGGGAATTAGAACCCGCTGTTTCAAAATCCATTGCTGGGGCAGTGCTGTTTCCTGAAGATGGGCATGTGCGAAATCCCAAAATGGTTACTGCCTTAGCAAAAGGTGCAGCTAAATTCGGTGCAAAATTCCTGTTGGGTAACCCAGTTACTGGATTTATCCGAGAAAACGGACAAGTTGTCGGCACAGTTGTCAACGGCGAAACTATCTATGCAGATTCATTTGTCATCGCTGCAGGGTGTTGGGCAGGCAACTTGACAACCTTACTTAACTTTCATATCTCAATTTCTCCAGCGAAGGGGCAAATTGTTCTGCTTGAAACAATGCCACCGCTCATTCAGCGTACAATTGATGGCCTCGGTATCTATATTGTTCCTCGTTCAGACGGAAAGATTTTGCTTGGTGCAACGGTTGAGTTTGTCGGTTACAATAAAACTACATCGGTAGATGGTGTAAAGCAGATGATTGATGCTGCGGTTGTTATCGCACCTGAACTTGCGCCAAGCACTTTTGTGCAAACGTGGGCAGGCTTGCGTCCATATTACAAAAATGGTCCGTGCCTCGGATACCTTCCGGATTATGACAATATAGTCTTAGCGTCTGGACACTTCAAAAATGGTATTCTTCTTGCCCCCATTACCGGACAACTCATTGCTGAACTACTTACGACAAGACAGACTTCGCTACCTCTTGAGTCTTTTGTGCCTGTTGCGGAGTAAGAAACATCAATATCCCACATGCTTTGGAACAGATCCAAAGGCACAATTTTTGTGTTTTTAGTGGATTTTAATAACGTCATTAGATATGCTATGGTCAACAGTCTAATCTATGATTCTTGTTACAGGAGGTAGACAAATGGAAGGTCTTGCAGTTTTGGTGATGTTATTCGGTATTTTTACAGGAATTTTTTGGATGGTTGTCGGTTGGCGTGCTATGCGTGCACATGAAAAACTTGCAGATTCTGTTGAACAGGTAGCGCGGCGACAATCTTCTATACAGGAATGACAATCTAATCAATTAGGAGAAGATTAAGGATATCAATACACTATGAAATGACCCGCATAAACTTAGGTAGGTGCGGGTCATATATTTTGATTTGTAAAACACATTATTTGGGAGATAAATGAAACCGCATATCACTATTGTTACACTCGGTGTTGAAGACCTACAACGTTCCGTTGATTTTTATCAGAACGGTTTAGGTTTTCCCCTAATGGGTGACTCGGATAGTATCGCATTTTTTAAGATGGAAGGGATAATATTTGGGCTTTATCCAAGGGATAAACTGGCTGAAGATATTACTATTTCCCCTGAAGGAACTGGCTTTCAAGGATTTACACTTGCCCACAACGTTGATTCGCCAGAAGAGGTGGACAAAACCTTAGCAGAAGCGGTTGCAGCAGGAGCAGAGCTTGTTAAACCCGGACAGAAGGTGTTTTGGGGCGGTTATTCCGGCTATTTCAAAGACTCAGACGGTTTTTATTGGGAGGTTGCACACAACCCGTTTTTATAATGTTCAGTCGATCCTATCTAATTATTACGCAAAGAATGATTTGGAGTCTTATTTATGGATAAAATTAGAGTTGCTTTTATTGGTTGTGGTGGAATGTCATCGCAGTTGCAGCAATGCATACCGATGGTCCCCGAGTTTGAATTTGTTGCTACATGCGATCTTGTAGAAGATAAGGCAAAGTCAAACGCCCGGAGGTTTGGTGCACTGCGTCATTATACCGATTATAATGAGATGTTTAAAAATGAAGACCTCTATGCAGTGGCTGTAGTCGGTAGACCAGAGGATAAACTACATAGAGACATCGGTATTGAATGCCTCCAACATGGCTATCATATCTATACCGAAAAACCACCTGCCACCACTGCAGATGGCGCGAAAATGCTGGTAGATGCTTCAATTGAGACAGGAAAAACGGGTATGGTCGGCACAATGTGGCGGCATGCCCCTGCACACCAGATTGCAAAACGTTTGATTGATGAAGAAGATTTTGGGACAACGTGTCAATATCACACACGATATCTTGCACCAGGGCCGCGTCTCAGTGAAGCAGGATCACCGTTTGCTTGGCCCTTCATGCTTGATCAGGTGATCCATCCGACAGATTGCATGCGGTTCTTTATGGGGCAGGTCAGTGAAGTGTTTGCTATGGGTGAGATTAATTCTGCATCATCTACCGTTTCAATGTCCGTGAATCTACGTTACGAAAACGGTGGCATCGGTACAATGATGCTCGGCACAGGTCCGGTCTTAGAAGCAATGGTTTTTATCAAAGGTACAAACAATCAGGCAATTCAGGTGTTTGAAACCATGAAATTACGCCGTTATCGTGTCCCAACATGGCTCGGTACCGGCGGTGGTTATACTGATACTCCTACCGAAGAGTGGAATCTTAATACTGCGTATCATGGTATCGGCAGACCGGGTTATCTTGAAGAGATGCGGCATTGGGCACAGTCATTACAAGCAGGAACACAACCGCATTCAAGTTTGGAAGATGCGTATCAGAATATGTGCGTTTTGGAGGCGATTAGTCGTAGTATTGAGAGCGGAGAGGTTGTTCAAATATCAGTTTAACTTTAATAAAAACATAAATATATATTGGAATTAATTCTCAACGAAACTCTGAAAACGGAGGTAGACAATGAGACAAGTAGTGATCTATCCGGGTGAAGATGGTTATTGGGTCGCTGAATGCCCAAGTTTGCCCGGTTGCATCAGCCAAGCTGAAACGAAACAGGACGCCATAAGCAATATAAAAGAAGCTATCGAGGGGTACATTGTTGCTCTTGAAGAAGATGGATTACCAGTTCCTGAAGAACACTTTGAAGCGTTGGTGTTAGCCGTATGAGTCGGTTGCCACGAATTTCAGGGCGTGAATGCGTCCAAACACTTGCCAAAGTTGGATTTTATATAAAGCGCCAGCATGGTAGTCATATTATATTGCGTCGGGATAATCCATTTGCTCAAGTTGTTGTTCCTGACCACAAAGAATTAGATAAAGGCACTTTGCGAAGCATTATCAGAAAAGCGGAACTTGGTGTCAACGATTTTATAAGGTTACGTTAAGCATAATAGTCCTGTATTTAATGTATAGATATAAGTGACATAAAGAAAAGCACTATGATTTGGTCACCTCGTGTAAAACCTATGAAAATACGCCGTTTATACCGATTTGCACGGCTTGGCATATATGATGATATGTTGCTACATGATGTCGGTTGGGAACTTTATGCTCGCTGTGCCGATATTGCAACGGTTGCCGATGTTTATCGTGAGGGACTTGTGCCATGTCCACAGTGCAGCACAAAGATAGCGAGGCAGATTGACCCACTTTTTAGTAAAGGTGAAGGTGGGACTCACGAGAATTGGTTTTGCTGCTCACATTGTGGAGAAAGACTTCTTTGGCGCGATTGTCGTCAAGCACTACGTGATACGCCGCGATGCTTTACGTGTTGTTCTGTCCTACAGCAAAATGACGACTTGCAGTGTGCTTGTGGGAAAACATGGTCCCAAGTAGCCTACAATCAGTCGGTGAGAACCCGTGTCCGTTTACCGTGCCCACACTGTCATAATCTTGTCCGCAGACCGCATGCCCCAGAAAAGAGTCAGTCTGTTAAACACCGTCAATCTAAACCTGAATTACAATGTCCGAAGTGTCAAGAAACGGCGCTGCATATCTCTGGTAACATTGAATGCACAGTGTGTGATTACAAACGTAGATGGCGAGATTATCGTAAAAGTTTAAAAAAGAAAGATGAAAAACTTACGTGTCCGGACTGTGGATATTCGTTTAGATGGCAGGCATGGCGTAAAAGCACCCGGTCATTGAGGACTGGTAACCCTCAACCCGCCCGCGAATTCATTCAAAAATGGCTTAGATGCTACACACCACAGCAACGCATGATTCAGATTGATACTTTACTACAGACGTTGCATGGTAGAGGACCTTTAGCACCTTTGTTTATTGATAGCGGTGAACGCTGCATCCGAGAAATGCTTGATGATTTGGCATCATAGGTTTGTTTTCTTGTTTTTACATATCAAAGCAGAGGCAAAACAATTTCTGGCAACAAACTTAAAATTTGACACTGCTATCCGTTTTCGGTATAATAAACTGTAAAACAGTTTAGATTGTTAGGTTCGTTATTTTCATATCTTGTCTGCTCTCAATGCAGATTCTTAAGGGACAAAGTTGAAAAGATGAGTTTTCACCAAATGCGAAACATAGACCTGAGAAAAGAACTGAAAAAACGCGGATTGAAAGGTTATTCTTCGTTAAAGAAAGCACAATTAATTGAGTACCTTTCAACAGGAATCCATCCACTGAAAGAAACAGAAACATCTTCAGCAATTGCGGAGGGTGAAATTCACGATCCTTCTTCTGAACGTATAGAATATTCACCAACTATTTTAGGAGGAACACCCGAAAATCTTCCTGTTAATCAAATTCTATCAGGCGACTGCTTAAAAATTCTTACGTCTTTTCCAGATGGAGTCTTTGATTGTTGCATCACTGATCCGCCGTTTAATATGTCTAAAACAAAAGGATTGGGTTGGGCATTTAGTTCTCATGTCACAATGCAGGAACAGTGGGATATTTTTTCAAAGGACGACTATTTCCAATTCACGGTTAATTGGATAAAAGAAGTATTGAGAGTACTCAAGACGAATGGAAACCTATTCATTTTTGGATCGTTTCACTGTATCTTTACAATCGGTTTCATTCTTCAAAATATGTTTGACAGGCGGATTATTTCTCAAATTGTTTGGTATAAACCGAATGCCCAGCCTAATATAACCTGTCGCATGTTTACCGAATCTACTGAATTTATTATTTGGGCAGTCAACAATGAAAGCAAAAAAGCCAAAAATTGGACATTCAATTATGAAACAATGAAGGCGATGAACAGTGGTAAGCAGATGCGAAACATGTGGGAAATTCCGCTTACCCCACGATCAGAGCGAAAGCATGGTAAACATCCTTCTCAAAAACCCGTGTCAGTCGTCAATCGTATTATGTTGGCTGGAACTAATGAAGGCGATCTTATTCTTGATCCATTCTCAGGGTCTGGAACTACGGCAGTCGTTGCTGAACAACATAACCGTAAGTGGATAATGATTGAAAGGGACGAAACATATAACCAAATTGCGCAAATGCGTATTGACGAATTGTCTAACAGGTTATTTGAGGACGATTCAAACAACGATTGGTCATAATTGTGGTATGGAAAGACGACAAGCAATTCAGAAGTTATCAACTATAGTGGGTCAAGACCTTAGAAAACTTGCAGAGGAGTATGAGGTTACAGTATTTAAAGGCAAAAAAATTAATAAAGGTTGGGCAGGACATGTTCTTGAAAGACATTTAGGTTTGCCTATCAATTCCTCACGATCACCTAATTTCGGATCATGGGAACTAAAAGCAATTCCCCTAAAATACTTGAAAAGCGGTAAGTTGACAGTTAAGGAAACAATGGCTGTAACAATGATTGATCCATATAATGTTGAACGAACTGATTTTGAAAATAGTCATTTGCTTATCAAATTAAGACGAATGATAGTAGCGGCAAGAATTTGGGAAAGTCAACAAGAAGAAAGATCAATTTTACACTGTGTGACAACTTTCGATTTAGATGATCCAGAAGTCTATAATCAAATAAAAGCAGATTATGACTCAGTTAGAGAAACAATTCGCACCAAAGGTTTTTCAGCTCTTACTGGTAAAATGGGTGTATACATTCAACCGAGAACAAAAGGTGCTGGGCATGGAAGTACCTCAAGAGCCTTTTATGCACGTACATTTTTCTTAACTAAAGTTTGGACAATATTGTTAGATTCAAGTAACCTTGTCCATAGGTTTATCTTTGATTTGCTGAAAGATATGTGTAATATTCTGCATGTATGGTTTTTGCTTGGAACTCACAGAAAATAACGTTTGTGCTATTCGCAAGCGTAGAAAAGCGACACGCAATCCGAGTGTTAGGTTCACAGGACGATACCAATGTATCCCGAGTTGTTGACAAACATCCTCAACACTCACCCTTTCCGTTGCCAGTTGTGTTGTAAATATAAGTTTCGTCAAACTCGCTGCGACGAAACTAAGTTGCACAAACCGATTGATGCTTTTACGAGATTTGACTTGATATTTATCAAACCCGAAATGTTGTTTGACATCTCGGAAAGCTGTTTCAATCTGCCATCTATGACGATAGTATTTGACGATCTGCGATATCTCAAGCGTCATATCTGTTGTGAAAACAAAGAAATACCGATAAGGCTTTGACACCTTTGGGCGTGTGCGTATCACAACGAGCCGCACATCCGCATCACACATTTTGGTTCGCACGACTTTTGAGGCGATTGAATGCGTTTTACCTGCTATTTCTATTACATTATATCGTAATCTTCGAATGTCAAGACGGTCTCCGTATTTCTTGGGTCTCCCAGGTTTGCGACGCTTAGGTATTTTGGGTAAATGGTAAAACACAGCATTGGATTTAGCACGACACAAAATATGATGTCCAAAACGCAATGCCATTGTAAATACTTTGCGACGCGCAAAGCCTCTATCAAAGATAATCAGTCCAGGGACTAACTTTGAACAGATACGCTGCAACACCGCATTACTTTTATCACGGATCGTTTTCGGACACATCAGTTTCACCCATACAGGGAAAAGCATCCACCCTGTCGCTGTCTCACATAACAAACCGAGTGCGCCGAACTGGTGACCGAACTGAAACTTGGATTGATTGATGCTACGCCGTTGGAAACTGAAGTTTCGGAAAAAGTGCAATCCCCATTGTGATTTGCCTGTTTTTATTGCTTTAGTTTCATCATAAACATAAACCCAGATCGCAAATGTGTGTTGAACCAGTCGTATCATAAGTGTTGCGACCGCATCCGCATCCCATTTACCACGCGATAGGAACTTCGGAAAAGACCAGTATCTTGTCTGTGAGCAACTTGATTGATAAAGACTTGTGAGTGTGCCACTACCGCCATTTGCGATGAAACCGAAAATCAACGCTTGGAAAAGCATAAAGTTTTGTTGGTTGAATAAAGGACGAAAATCTGATACTATTTTTTCTAAGCAGAGAAGGAGGTCCATTTTATATTCCTTTCAAAAAGTGTTGTTTCTGAAAGGATACCTGCTTTTCTGCTTTTTGGAAATAAAATTGTTAAAAATTGTCCAAACTTTAGTTTTCTTAAAGAAATTTATCTTTCCTGAATTTTCTGATGAAAATAACAAAGATAAAATATGATTGGCACCTATCTTACGTTGGCAGACCCAAGGAGAAAGTGAAATGGAGGAACTAAAAGAACTTCGCGTATCTAACGATGCGATGGACGATCCGGAAGAGTTACGCGCCCGGATGTCAGAAGCGGGGTATCTTTTCTTCAAAAAACTGCAAGACCCTGACAAACTCTTGGCGTTACGACGAGAGATGCTAACAACTATGCAGGAAGGCGGTTGGCTCGTTGCCGGAACCGACCCGATGGATGGCATCGCAGATATTTCTACGCAATGTACCGAAGGAGACCTTGAATACACGGATGTATACCACGAGGTGTATAAATTAGAAGCGTTCCACCGTTCTGGACATTGGGATGAAGTTGTAGATATGGTGGAGAAAATTATCGGTAGAAAAGTGCTGCCCCACCCACAGAAAATTGCGCGTCTCTGGTATCCAAAATACACGGATCACACCACACCGATACATCAAGACTTCGTTCACTTTCAAGGCAACTTTCAAACCTACACGTGTTGGGCACCTGTTGGTGATTGCCCAATAGAGTTAGGAGGTTTAGCAGTTCTACCCGGTTCACATAAAGTCAATAAAGTTATGGAGCACCATTTTTCGCTTGGTGCTGGCAGTCTGTGCGTTAATACAGACGAGCTATCGGGTGAGTGGCACTCAACAAACTACGAGATAGGTGACACGCTGATTTTTCCTGCCTTGACTATCCACAAAGCACTACCAAATTTGACTGAAGATCGGCTTCGCGTGTCGCTTGACAACCGTTATCAGGCAGTTGATGACCCAATTGCCGAACATATGCTTGAGCCACATTTGAACATCTTCACCTCACTCCAGTGGGATGATATTTATCGCAATTGGGAATGTGACGACCTGAAGTACTATTGGAAAGAGCTTGATCTCACTATCCTGCCAAGAGATTTTAGTTATTCACTCAAAGGGTTTGAAGAGGCATTAGCATTGGCAAGAGATGGTGATGATCGCGCTGTGCTACAATTAAACCGAATTGTCAAACGCGACCCGACAACTGATTTGGCTCAAAGAGCCACGGCTGTTTTGCAAGAAGTGAACATAGAAACTTCAGTTAATCACCTATAAACTCTAAAACTACCTACTCACCTTATTTTTGTAAACAAACTAAAAACTTCAAGCTTGTGATTCAAACAACAAAACGACACCCCATGATTTTCTGGTGCTAAGCTAAATTTGGTTGAAAAATAATCAAACTGAGATTTGATTCAACCCTTTTTGCTTTTAGTGCCAGATTTTATTTTTTATAGTGAAACTTTTAAAATTTAATAAGAGGATAAAAATGAAAAACTTCGCTACTTTCTTGACACTTTTGTTCTGCTTCATCGTTTGTTTCCTACTTACGAATCTAACCGCCTATTCTCAGACGATAGAAGCCAAAAAATTCGAAACAGTTCCTGTGATTGATGGAAAACTTGATGATAGTATGTGGCAACAAGTGACACCCATTGAAGCGTTCATAATAGCAGAATTGGAAACGACAGTTCCAGACGAAACACAAGTATATATTGGATTCGATGATGCGGCACTCTATGTCGGTTTTCGGTGTTTTCAAGACAAATCGACCATGATTGCGAATCAGACCCGAAAAGATGGAAGTTTTAAGTTTGAAGACCATGTTGCAGTCTATCTTGATACGTATCATGACAAACGCCGCACCTATGGTTTCGCTGTCAATCCGCTTGGTACACAACTGGATGAAAAACAAGGCGATCTTGGTTGGGATGGTGAATGGATTGCTGCGGCAATCGTAGAAGAATCTGTTTGGACTGTTGAAATGAAAATACCATATCAAATGCTTGATTTGCCGCGTGAGGAAAAACAGACATGGGGTCTTAACCTTGTGCGCCGTCATCAAAGTTTGGATAGAACCAGTACCTGGGCAGACACCGGCGTTAACGTTTCTGATGCAAACGAATTTGGTAGCCTGACAAATCTTGAGTTCAATCTGAAGAATATCGGAAAGAAATTTGAACTCGGTGGATATTTATCTGCGAAATTGGAAGATAGTTCAAAATCTGATGACTTATCAGAACGATTATCGGCAGCGTTAGGCGGTGATTTTACTTATAAAGTGACCACAAGCACATCTTTCATTGGGACGGTGAATCCTGATTTTAGCCATATTGAGTCTGAAGTGCAAGGAATTGTCCTATCCGATCTTGAACAGCGGTTAACTGATCGGCGACCGTTTTTTCAAGAAGATGGACGCATTTTTAGAGCACCAATAGCCCTGTTTTACAGCCGCCGTATTGGAGGGATAGACTACGGTGCGAAACTCATTGGCAAAACAGGGAGAGCAACCTATGGCTTGATGAATGTCAAAGAAACAGTAGACGACAGTCATAACGTCTTGACACGAGGATCATGGGATGCTGGGAATTCCTCATCTGTTGGTGTCTTTTTTGCGTCAAAGGAGATGGAAGAGACTTATAACAGGTCTGCTGCTGTTGATACAAGGATTCGTTTACCAAAAGCGTTTAACTTTGTAGCAAATTATGCGGGAAATTGGGAACCGGACAGCGGAAATCGACGCGCTATCTTAGCGGAAATATTTCGCAGAGGAAATCCTATTTTTAGTCTCGCTTATAGAGACATCTCTGCAGGGTTTAACCCTGTCAATGGGTTTGTCAGACTCACAGACATTCGACAACCCAGTTTCTGGGGCGTATATCGTTGGCCTATTGAGAAAGGCTTATTGCAGACTGTTAAGTTTGAATCTGTCCAAAAAGCAACTTGGAACCAAGCAGGCGAAAAGATACGAGGCGATCATTTTCAACTGGTAGAGTTTGATTTAGGTGAGAAGATACAGACCGGATTATTCGGTAGAACTTGGTCTTACGATGTCCACACAAATTGGGTAGTTGCAGCACAAGCGGTGTACAACCGTCAAAATCCAGATCGGATATTTGTTGTTTGTCAATATGGCGAATTTGAGGGAGCAAAAGCGACATTTGTTACAACAGCGATGAATCTTATCCCGTTCCAGTTTTTATCCATAGGGATTGCCGGAGAAAATCTGTGGCAGACTTTTCCAGATGGACATAAAACCCGAAAATTTTCCCTTCGTTCAAGCGCAAACTTTGAAATAGGCAATGAGAAATGGATTACATTCCGTCTGCGGTCGGGAGGGGATCATAAGCCAAATCTCAATGCAGTATTTAAATACCTGTTCATTGAGAATCTTGTGCTCTATCTTGTATATGGGGATCAAGATGCTGAGGAGACTGTTAATCAATTGTTTGGGAAAATAGCATTAACTTGGTAGTTTTAATTCTATAGTGAAATATAAGAAGAAGTAGACATTTTCTTTTGAGTTGCTGCGTTTAATCGCAATTTATTGCGCCTCTTTCTTCCTGTAGGAGCGACCTCTTGGTCACGACTTTATAGTTAAAACAACAGAAGCTTTATCAACGCGCCAAGCGAAAGTGTGTCATTATTTGTAAAATCTACGATATGAAAAAGGTCAATTAAAGTGTGGCATATCTTGACCAAAAAATAGATCATGATATGCTGCGCTTTTTACTATTTGTGCATAGGTGTTTCAGAAAGGATTTTTTCATATTTGTAGGTCCAATCTACAACCCGATATCCAAAGTTGCTATAAAAGAGGATTGCTCGGTGATTATCCAAACCTGCGCTGATTGCCGCGTGTAGGTATCCAACTTTATGCATCTCTTGAAGCGTGTATTGGAGTAGGTAACGTCCTAAGCCTTGTCCCTGAAACTCGTTTTCAATACCGAGCCAAACTGTATGTAGCCAATTTTGTGCATCCGCGTGACTTGAAAACTGACCACCAGAAACTGAATCACACTCACCGACAATTTTATCCTCTTGGTAAGCTCTTACGTTGCAGTTTGGACGTTGTCCTCGTCCCTGTTCCCAATCTACAGAAAGTGTTACAGGTAGAATTAAAGGTGTAGGTGTAACAGCGTAGTTCTCCCAGTCCAAAAATACCTCACCCCCACAACGGCCGTATCCGTTGATTCCAAGCAGTGCATGTACCTGACCAAGTGCCCCCGAAAGATTTGCATGTTCAAAGTGATAAAAACGATATCGACGACTTGATCGGAAAGCGGAGATTCTGGTTACATTATACGTTTTCAAATAAGCTTCTGCTTTTTCAAGCAAGGTTTGTCCAGTCTGCCGCTCACCCCGTTCATAACCCAAGAACCTTATAAAACCAACATCCTCTTCTTCATTTTCTGCCTTTAGACTTATACCGACGTGGACAAACCCCTTTACAGTATCACCAGTTATCGCCACGAAAACTTTTTCAGCATAAAGTTCTCCCTTGCTTCTATCGTATTTGCCAGTGACAACACTTTGCATCGCCTGTGCAAATTCCTCGTCCTTTACGGGATAGCAATGTGGCACGTCAGCGATCAGACGATTGTAAGACTTGGTTAAGGATGTTAGGAGGTCAGGCGTATATTGGACTATTTGCATCTACTATTTCTATCCTCTATTGTGGAACTTCCCATAGCAGGATTGTTCCATCACTACTTCCACTGGCGAGAGTTTTACTATCTGGGGAGAATGCTATTGACTTGACACTCCATTTATGACCGGAATAGATTCGCTTTAGCTTGCCAGTTTTTACATCCCACAACCGGATCCTGTCATCATCACCTACACCAGCAAGAGTTTTGCCATCTGGAGAATACGCTATAAAATCAGCAGCATCATCATGCCTTTCAAGAGTAGGTCTATTTTGTCCGAGACTTATAATAGACTTAACAACTTCAAACTTTGTGGTATGTTGTTCAAACGTCTGTATCTTTTCTCCAGTCTTTGCATCCCATAACTGAATACGTCGTCCCCCAGTTGCAAGCATTTTGCCATCTGGAGAATACGCTATAGAAAACCCACTTCCTATATTGTGAGTCCGTTTGAGTTTCCCTGTACCGACATCCCACATACGAGTGACTCCATTAAAACCACCACTTGCTAAAGTCTGGCTATCTGGCGAAAACGCTACGGAAAAAGCCCTCCCCCTCACCTCATCAAAAATATGTATCTGCTTTCCTGTAATAACATCCCACAATCGGATTGTCCGATCATTACTGGCACTTGCTAACATTTTACCGTCAGGAGAAAATGTCACTGAACGAATATCATCTGTATGTCCTTTGAGAGTCAATATTTGTTTTCCGGTATCTGTATCCCACAATCGGATTCCACCGCTCCAACTTCCGCTCGCTAATGTGCGATTATTTGGTGAATATGCCACAGAATTTATTCCCTGTTTATGTCCTTTGAGAGTCAACTTGTGTTGTTTGGTATCTACATCCCATAACAAAATCGCGTAGCCACTCGCACTTGCTAACGTTTTACCATCTGGAGAAAATGCCACAGAACTAATAGTACGCTTATGTCCTGTAATAATAAGTTTCTCTTTTTTTGTTCCAATGTTCCAAAATTGAATCGTACCATTCCAACTCAGACTTGCAAGCGTTTTACTATCAGGAGAGTATATAACTTCTTGGACAGAACTTCCTCGCGCGAAAAGAGTCTTTTCCAGTTCTCCTGTCTCCACATTCCACAACTGGATGTTCCCAGCATCACCACTTCCTCCTGCAGCGAGAGTGTGGCCATCAGAGCTAAATGTGACAGAATTGACCCGACCGTCGTTTGCAGAAAAGGTATGTTTGAGTTGTCCGGTGTTAACGTCCCATAAACGAACCGTCTGGTCTCGACTGCCACTCGCGACAACATTACTATTTGGGGAAAATGTGACTGAATTAACCCAATGTGTATGTCCTAAACCGGTAGCTTTAGGTTGTCCAGTGTTAGCGTGCCACAAACGAACCGTGTAGTCCCAACTTCCACTTGCGATCGTTTTGCCGTCTGGAGAAAAAGCAACTGTATAAATCTTTTCAGTATGTCCTGTAAAGGTTCTCTTGACTCTCCGAGTTCGTAAATTCCACAGACGAATAGTTCGATCATCACCTGCACTGACAAGTGTTGATCCATCTGGAGAAAACACTAATGAGCGGACATTACTCGTATGGCCGATAAGTATACTATCTTGTTTGCCTGTCTTGATATCCCATAGCCGAATCGAATAATCATCTCCTAAACCACCGCCACCAGCTACTGTTATCCCATCAGGCGAGAATGCAACAGAACGAACAGCGTTTGCATGTCCAATAAGCAATGCTATTTCTGTCCCAGTATGGGCATCATATAGCCAAACGCCAATGCTACTTGCAACTGCCAACAAACCACCGTGGGGATAATATGCAATATCCTGTACAGACCCTTTACCGAGACGCGCTTCTGCCCCTTTCGGCAAACTGAACTGCGTTGCATCTTGAGCAGGGATATCCGGTAAAAACAACACAAAAAGCAAGGATAAAGTGATGATGAATTTGCTTACTGATTTCATCTTCGCACCTTCTTTTACGATTGCGGTATAGACTTTACATATAACAATAGACTGTTGAAAGGCGCGCTTGTAAGCGCGCCTACAATGTAACAACACAATATGGAAAGACATTAATGTGGTATATCATTCTTGAAAAGAACCACAGATATGTATTTAACGCTTCTCAACCTGGAAGTTGGCATCCAACGCTTTCTCAACGCGAACTTGCGATTCTTCAAGATGTGCCACACTGTAATCATCCAGCTTTTGCTTGGAATTTTGCAGCACGTTCTTGAGACGGGTATTGATTTGTTTGAGATGGAGACGTGCGAGTGACCTGGCATCTTCAGGTGTGCCACTATCTGCATCTAACACCAGTTTTATAAGCTGCTTCAGATGTTCACGTTGCAACCCACGCCGGAAACTGGAGATAAACGCATCTGAATTTGTCCACTGTTTTGCATCGGCATTCTTATCAAGTTCTACCCAAACAGCATCCGTAATCCCTGTAAAGAGTTCTGGCATTGTGAACACATCTTCATTGCCCGAAAACTTGAGTTCTGTGTCCTGAACACGTGCCAATACATTTTCATCAAGCAACCGTCCCAAAATTTGGCTTTGGTTTCGCAGAATAACGTCATGAATTGGATAATCCAATCGAGATGAATTTCCACTACTTGTTCCCCAATCACTCCACCGAGTGATGGCAATGCTGTTCAGTAGTTCAGGTGGAAAATCAAAAGTTTTGTCTGAGAGTGCGTGTTCTTTGATAAATTTTAGTGCTTCTCGTTGCTTCTTCGCTGGAACAGGCACATAAGGCAAACGTCCGTTTTCATCCCCTTTATGGTCCCGATGATGATATTGGCCACCGATGAAACGCGTTGCAAGGAACATGCCACGACTATATTGCCCCAGTAGTGATCTGAATGCGCGTCGGACGCGTTGATAACCCATTCCATCTTGTGTGATTTTGTCTGCAATCTCGTCCCATAGACCAGCGACAATAGCTTGACGTTGTTTAGCAAATTCAAGTGGATCCGCACCAAGGTCCCAACGATTGACTAACGGATCAAGGTCGCGATATTGATACATGGAAGCATCACCATCAGTTGCATATCTAAGTTCCGGGGATGCAGCACGTGATGCGATCTTCTGTAAATCGGGTAATTCTGCTTCTGGCTTGTTACCACCAATCTGCTTATAAGCGTACTCAATCACCCAGTAATCCCAGGGACCGATTGTTGTTGTATAATAATCTCCCTGTTTTTTTCCTTCTGGAGCAATATTTACCGCATCATAATCCATCACGGAACCGTGGAGTGCTTTACCCTTTTTTTTGTTCAATTCATCAAGTGTATGTATCGTAGTCGCTTTAAAGTTGTGTCGTAATCCCAATGTGTGACCGACTTCGTGCATAATCAACGCTTTGAGTGCTTGTCCGATAAACTCTTCTGGAAGTTCCCCATCATCAATTATACCGCGTGCTTGAAGCACACTTGCCATGAAACCTATTTCCCGGGCTAGCCCAGTAGCCATTTGACAGTTATGTCGTGATGTATGATCAACTGGGTGGTTACGCTCATGTTCTACTTCATCAAAATAAGTCGTGTACTCGCGCATCCAAGATCTGATCCAACTTTCTCCGACAAGGATATCCGCGTCCAGAATCTGTCCTGTCAGCGGATTCACGCGAGAAGGTCCAATTGCAAACGATGCACCAACGACCCAACGAATCGTATTATACCGTGCGTCCTCAGGATCCCAGTCCTCATGATCTTGCTGTATCCGTGCTTCAATTGCATCTATGAATCCTGCTTTTTCAAATGCCTTGTTCCATTCCAGAATGCCCTGACGTACATAAGGACGAAAACGATGTGGAACGGTTTTCTCTATGTAAAATATAATTGGATCCTTCGGCGGAGATAGTTTTGCATTTTTGTCAGCTTTCTCCAAGTGCCAACGATTGACGTAACGGATATATGGCTCATCACTTGTTTTAAGAGAAAAGTCTTTAACTGTCGTCATGAAATGTCCCATGCGATCATCAGCCAAGCGGGGTTGATAGTTGTTTGATGGGAGTTCTGCAAGACTGTAGTGTACTGATAATTGGATACCACGACTGTCAGGAATTGTTTCACGACTGCCACTTGCAGAATAAACTGCATCGACTCTCAACTCAACGTTTTTAGGAAACGCTTTAATTGCTCCCCATGTGCTACGCGTTTTGTCGAAACGTGCACCACCTCCTATTTGCCCCGACAAAGGTGGCAGGTCAGATATAAATATGGGTGAGATATTCACAAGAAGGCTCTTCCGTTGCGTATGAATACTTTCGAGTTTGAGAGCGAAAAGTACAGAGTCGCGATATCCCAAATCTACGGCTTCTGCTATCGGTGTTCCTTTATTCGCACGAAAACGCACATTTTTACGGATAAGATGGACCTTATCTCCAACACGTCGCCACTCAAGCAACCATTCATCCATGGTCATACCTGAAAGAAGATATCCTGTTCCTAACCCGCGCGCAATGCTGATCATGCATAGAAAAGGCTTATTTAATTGCGATGGTTGTATTTCGCAATAAAGATTCTCTTTTTTCTGGTATAGTTTGAAATAACCTTGATAACTTGTACTGTCTTCAGTTACTTTATTAAAATCCTCATACTCTTTCTTCTTTTTTGTAGGTGTTTGCTGTGTATCAGGTTTATCCTGTTTCGTCTCTTGAGCGTTTATTGGAAGGCAAAAAACGCTTATCAATACGAAACAGATGCAAATAGTAAATAGGCGTTGCATTAACTTTCTCCTTATTTTACGCGCCGCAACTCGGGTGCTTTGCTGTGAATAATAAATGTGTTTTATAGTAAATTATGTAAATAAGTTCACATATATTCTGTAGGAGCGATCTCCGAATCGCGACGAAACACTTTGATAGTCGGGAATCGGGGTTCCCTCCTACCAATCAAAATGTAAAGTTAATTGTAAAATCTACTATAAATCAATTACGGTTGGTGGTATACGGATAATTTTGATAATCAAGTATACCATTTTTTGATTTTCTTTGCCAGAAAAGTTTGGAGCAAGTTAAATTTTGCGGAAATGGACTCTCCGACTACCATCAAATGAAATATGGGGCCAATCGCGTTCCCAATTCTCTGAATGAAACGGAATATAATGGCACGCCAGTGCATGCCGACGCGTTCCGGGTTTTAGCACAAGTGCACCACCATGGATTAGTTTCCCATCAAACAGAACGACATCTCCTTGGTTTACCAATACCTGAACTTCTTTGCCACCGTTTTGGACAAAAATCTTTTTAACTTCAGGAAAGTAGCGATTGGTCTGTTGCTGTTCATAGGTTTCATTTGGTTGTAATATCATTGGCACATCACTTTTCGTAATGAGTCTGCCTCTATGTGAGCCGGGTTGTACTACCAAAAGTCCGTTATTCTCATCAACATCTACCATTGCAATCCATGCTGACATACAGGCTGGCAGGTAGTACTGGTCTTAATGTAGCGGATGTTCTGATCCCTCATGGAAGTGCATCGTTTGAATTGCATCCGGTTCGTCACTAAAACAATCTGCAAGTGGCTGATGTAAGCGAGCATCAATGAGAAATTCTAATACATAGGGATCGTATAGATGTTGATTGAATGTTCGGTTTCCGTACTTATCTTGCTGAAAAAATCCTTGCAGCTGCTTGTGCCCAGCGTGTAGTTCTTCCATGTGTTGAACGAAACGTTGACATTCTTCTTGCGTCAAAACACTACCAAGAATGATATACCCGTTTGTTTGATAAAAGGTTTTTTGTTCTGGAGTCAAACCTATTTGTTCAGATACCATTTTCTTTTTAGAACTTAAATGAATCGTCAATACAGAATCGCATATTCCTATATTATTTAGCGTCTTTGATTGATCCCCAGAGTGTTGACAACTTTCCTTTAGGTTCAACGTTGTAAGGTGTAGTTGATTCAAAGTTCCGCCTGATTTCTTTTATTGTGAGCGGACGATCATAGAATCGGACTTCATCAATCATACCGTTGAAGTGTCCCTCTGATTTTTCACCAAAATTCCTTGCACCGAGATAGACAGGTTCTGTAAATGGAAAATTTATCCAACCCCGATTTGAACCATCAACCACACCGCGGAATTCAGTGTCTATATAGACAGTATCAATACCTCTTCCACCTATACCCTCTTCTTTCCTATATTCATTAATATAAACAATGTGATGCCATTCCCCATCATAGATATTGAAATTACCACCTGTCATATAGGGTTGACATCCTCTTTCTCGTATTATACTATTGTAAATAAATATCGTTCCCTCTTCCTTAAAAAATCCATGTCTATTATTCACTGCATTGAATTGGATCCCCCAATACGGACATTCCGCGCCATGGGTATTGATGAGGGTCATCCAATCAGTCGTGTTACTGGTTTTAAACCATGCTTCAAACGTAGATGTCCCCATATTTCTGTCAAAATCTCCAAGTGTGGTTAAATTTACAAAATCCCTTGCACCATCGAACTCATGTGCCTCACCTACATGTCCGGGAACAACTTTAGGATTTCCGCTGATTGTACCATTGTTATCACCCCATACATCTTTTACTGTTTTATCAATAATGTGTATTTGATCAAAGGTCCAATAGCCTACAAGTCCATCTGTTACAACAAATGCAGGTGCCACATCTAATGAAAATATACCGAGAATTATCGTTAATGTTATGAAGTGGATTCCGCTTTTCATAGTAATAGATCCTTTTAAATTGGTGTCAACATCAATTTATAGTAGTATCGTGTTCATCTTCAAAGAAAGTATTTTGACAAAACAAGAGCACTAAGGTTGGTTAAAAATTTGCCAGCGGCTATAAAGCGATTTTGCTGGAATAATACCATATTGTGCGGAAGTTGTCAATAAAAGACGGAGCGAAATCAGGGTTATTTAGTTTTGAATATTTTTTCACAAGTGTTTATTTATTATGACAAGCAGATATAGTGTGTCTTTTCACACCATATCTGCTATACTTCACCTTAAAACTACCCTATTTTGAGGTGAAAAATGACAAGAAAGTCCCCTTGCTACTTACTTGATATGTTAGCAGAAGTTCCAGACCCGCGCAACAATAAAGGAAAACGACATCCGTTGAAATCAATCCTCGCACTTATCGTAATCGGGTTGATGTGTGGACATAAAGGGTATACATCCATCGCAACTTGGGCGCGCTCTCAACCAGCACTCGCAAAAGCACTCGGATTTACACAGAAGAAAACACCTTGTCCCGCAACGATCCATAATCTTTTGAAAAAGTTAGATGTTGTGGCATTAGAAAAGAGATTGACAAAGTGGGTAAACACCGTTATTCAAAGTCATCACAACGGATGCTCTTTTGACACAGCGAACTTTCTGCCACGCAATCATAGATGGTGATGGAGACTATATGCTCCCTGTCAAAGACAACCAACCTGACCTTTTAGGTGCGATTGAGAAACTTTTTCAAGGCATTCCTGACACGCTTTCTGATGATACAACACATCCTATTTTAGGAGAACCCATTCACATTCACGAGACAGTTGAAAAAGCACATGGTAGACTTGAGACAAGGTGTATCAAAGCAAGCACAAGTCTCAATGCGTATCTGGACTGACCAGGGATAGCACAAGTAATCCAATATCGTTGGACGGACAAAAATCTGAACACAGTAGAAGAAACACACAAAGTCCACTATGGTATAACAAGTCTAAATCCCGAAGAAGCATCTGCAAAACGCTTACTTGCTGGACGGCGTGGACACTGGACAATAGAGAACAAGTCGCACTGGATGCGTAATACGGCATTATCGGTATTACGATTTTCAGGGTATACGGCTATCTCTGATACAATCAAATATCTTGCTTCAAAACCTAAACTTGCAGTTAACCTTATAAAATAAAAGTTCATAAGACTAAATAACCCTGGAATTTTATACAGAGGAAGTGTATTTTTCCAACTTTTCAATTCCCGAAAATCGCCAAAATTTCTTGTAAATGGGTTTCGTTTATGATATACTATAATTTATAGTAGTCTGCAACATCTTATCAGAGGAGGAACCAAGAACATGGGAATAGGTCCAATGGAGGTATTTATAGTCTTGGTAGGTGCCTTGATAATTTTCGGCCCAAAAAAGTTACCAGAGATGGGGCGATCTTTAGGAAAAGCTATCCGAGAATTTAAAAGTGTCGGAAACGAGATTCAAGATGAAATAGAAAGAGCAACTGACGACATAGATGTTGATCCGGAGAAAAATATTAAACCTCCTAAATCACCGTAACTCCGTGAGCAAGCACCACTATGGAATCTAAAGATGTGGAAATGAACTTCTGGGAGCATCTTGAGGAACTCCGGCGGCGCATTATAATTTCTCTTGTTGCCTTAGGTGTTTTTACAGTACTGGGTTTATCCTTCACTAAACCAATAAAATATGTACTTGAACTCCCGATGAAGAGTCCTATGATGAGTATGGTTGCAAACGCGATTGATGCAAGTGCAGGGTCAGAAGGATCGACCCTCGGTTTTTTGGCACTTGCACTGCGCAGCGGCACATCAAGTGTGGAAGCTGAACTCATCCTAACAGGCCCATTTCAAAGCATCATGGCATTCCTAACAATTGGAATAACGACTGGCATATTACTCTCATTACCGATAATTCTTTATCAGATTTGGATGTTTGTGTTTCCCGCATTGAATAGATCAGAGCAGCGATTAGCGATGCCACTTTTCTTCACTATCATCTTCTTTTTCATTCTTGGCGCGGTTTTTGCATATTTCATCGTAGTTCCAGTTGTATTGCAATTCGCAGCAGGTCTTTTTCAGTTAAAAAATCTTTGGGATTTGAAATTTTATATTACCTTTGTAACACAGTTAATTTTAGGGTTCGGAGTTGCCTTTGAATTACCTATCGTAATGGCATTTCTCGCGCGTATCGGAGTTATAGACTCGCAAGGTTTTCGTGGCAAACAGCGGCATGCGTTGTTAGGCATTTGTGTAATTTCAGCTTTGTTAACGCCTGCAGACCCAACTTCAATGCTACTGATGGCGATTCCACTCTTTGTATTGTATCAACTCGGTATTTTTTTCGCATTCCTCGTTGAACAGGAGGCAGAAATATAATGGCTAACGAATCTTTTAAACAGCAGCTCGCTTTGCTCTATCAGTTACAGGAGCATGACAGAGAGTTGTTGTCATTCCACCAACGACTACAAACTATCCCACGAAACATTGCAAAATTGGAAGCAGGTGTTACAAAATATAAAGAAGAAATAAAGGCAAAATCTAATGAACTTGCCGAAGTTGAAAAAGTTCAGCGTTCCAAGAGCGCGGAATTAGAAATGAACGCTGTTCAACGCGAAAAATATAAGGAAGAACAGCGCGAAGTTACTACAAATGAAGCCTATGCCGCGCTGGAAAATCAGATTGAATACCTTGATGAGAAGGATTTTGAAACAGAAGAGGAAATCTTGGAACTGATGGAAAAAGGCGATCAGTTGAAGTCGGAATTGGCAGAACTGGAAGCAGAGGTTGTTCGTGAAGATGCAAAGACTTCTGAGAAAACAACTGAGTTCCGAGCAGAACAGAAAAATTTGAAAACCGAGATAAATGAAAGATTAGCGCAGCGGAACACATTTTTGCCTAAAATTGACAAGAAACTTACCACACAGTATCATCGGTGGATGGAACGTCATAATACCGATTTTGTTGCATTGGGTAAAAATGGAACTTGCGGAAGTTGTCGCCTCACAATTCAACCGCAAAACCTAAAAGAAGCGCAAAAATATGAAAAATTGGTTTATTGTTCCAGTTGTAAACGTGTACTTTATGTTGAACCTTCTGAACCAAACATGCCTTTTCCATAGCGAAACCCTATAACTGGTTTTCACGTTTGTAAAGTAGAGTGGAGTTCTCTTGATGCCATTTGTTGATATTAATGTTCAACCTGAAAAACAGGTTTTTGATGGGGTCACAATTCGGACAATCCATGGTGAAAAACTTATGATGTCCTATGTCCATCTACAACCGCATAGCACAGTTGCAGAACACAGTCACCACCATGAGCAGATGGGTATGGTTTTAGAAGGCACATTTGAATTGACTATTAACGGAGAATCACAAACGCTCAAAAAAGGTGACACTTACCTTATTCCCTCACATGTAAAACATAGTGCTAAGGCATTCGACAAGATGGCAATAGCTCTTGATATTTTTAGCCCACCTCGGGAAGATTATATATCTTGACAACAAAGTTGTATCACACAATTGATGAGTTAACAGAGACTTCCCTTGTCAATGCGGGAATAAGTCTCCGTTGTGGAGGCGTAAGCAAGACACCTTACACCTCTCTTAATTTAGCTTCGCATGTAGGGGACAACCCAGCTGCAGTTTCTCAAAATCGACAACTTTTTTCAGCCCACACCGGTATTAAGGCGCTAAAATATTGCAGACAGATTCATAGTGATGCTGTTATAAATGCAGATACAGTTGCAACGTTATATTGGAACGTTGAAAACCAAAATGGATTTGAAAAAACAGGGGATGCCTTAATTTCAGCACAGCGAGGTGAGACCTTAGGTATTTTTACAGCTGATTGTATCCCAATTTTCATCATGGATGTAGCCTCACCAGCTATCGGTATTGTGCATGCAGGGTGGCGTGGTACTTTGGCACGAATTGCTGTCAAAACGCTTGCAGAAATGAAAACCCAATTTGGCACTATCACAGAAAATTGCTTTATCCATTTGGGGCCTTCAATTCAGCAATGTTGTTACACCGTTAGTCCAGACTTAATTTCTCAGTTTGTAAAACATTTCGGTAGTACCTTACACAATGGGCTAAATCTGAGTTTACAGACAGCCAACTATTGCCAATTAGTTGATGTTGGCGTAACATCCGAATCAATTTCAATATCTCCATTTTGTACCGCTTGTTGCACAGATAATTTTTATTCACATCGGGCAGAGGGTGGACAAACAGGACGGATGTTTTCATTTATCCAACTCATCCGCGCAAATTAAGAAAATCATCCTATTACTTGGTAAAATTCTAAACCTTCAACAGGGCAAATTTCTGTAGAAAACTCCGCGCTATGGAGTGAAACAAATTTGCATTGCTGAGAAAAAAATGGTATCATTAAGTGACCAAAGTACGCCTTTGGTCTGGTACCAAAGTGAGAATTGAAATGCGTTCCATTTTCACATTGCTATCAATCTTAGCAAGTATTATAGGTCTTATTTTTATCATACGGGGTTGTGTCCATCCTGCGAAATATCAGAAGGAGTTGTCTAAGGAAACAACAACCGCTGTAAGAGTAACTCAAGTTTACACTGAGGCTACACATGGTGTTGTAGTCGGTATCGGAATTGTTAGTTTTGGGATATTGATAGCAGTTATAGGAACACTTTTTCACATTGACGACTGGAAAAATCTGTATTCACGCTTAATTGGTAAAACAAAGAAAGATCTATCGGTTACGGATGAAACTGTAACCTTACAGCGTGAGGAGAATGGGAATTGAATCCGATTGCTAAAAACCATGCAAGTGTCAAGGAACGTATGGCGGCAGCTGCGGAACGGAGTGGTCGGTCTCCAGATTCAATTAAGCTTGTTACAGTTACAAAAGGGCGTTCAATACCAGAGATTCAATCGCTCCTTGCTGCTGGTGCTACGGATATTGGTGAAAACCGTATACAGGAAGCACAGCAGAAATACGATCCAATTCGTGATTTTTTGGCAGCATCAAACACGCAAAAGTGTGATTGGCATCTTATTGGACACTTGCAGAGAAATAAGGTTAAGTCCGCTTTAGAAATATTTACTTTGATCCATTCAGTAGACAGTTTGAGACTTTTAGCTGAGATAGCACGGCGGGCAGAAGCCCTAAAACAACAGACAGACATTTTAATACAAATAAATACTACTGGCGAGGAAAGCAAATTCGGTTTAGATGCGGAAGATGTGTTCGATTTTATGGAAAAATCGTTGTCATATTCCGGTGTGCGCATCGTTGGATTGATGACAATGGGGATGTTCAGTGCTTCACCAGAAACAAATCGTCCCGCTTTCGCTTTGCTGAGAACCCTTTCGGACAAGATAAAAGCAGAGAAATATCCAGGCATAACAATGCAATACCTCTCCATGGGGATGACGGACGATTTTGAAGTTGCAATTGAAGAAGGAGCGAATCTTGTCAGGATAGGTAGGGCAATCTTTGAAACCGAAGTTTAATTTTACTTTTCTGATTAGAAATAGATAAGTTCTAACGGGTCCTTATTATTTAAGAAGATTTCAAAAAATGGAACACGCTTGTTAGTCTGAGGTTTTGTTAGGAGTAAAATGGTGGTTGATAACCTAAATTTGGGAGTGATTGGTGTTGGGAAAATGGGCGGTATCATTGTTAGGAGTATTGTTGATCGCTTGCTACCAGCACAACAGATTTGGATAACTGATCTGGACAAAAATCTGGTTACCCAGTTGTGTGATGAAAAGAGTGTGAACGCTGCATCAGATATTGACGAGTTAATACAAAAGACAGATGTTGTTCTATGTGCAGTTCCACCTGTAGCTGTACCGCACATCATACCACAGGTAGCACATAGCTTATCACCATCACAATGGCTCATTAGTATAGCAGCAGGTGTTACAACTGAAACACTTGAATCGTATTTTGAAACGCCACCACCAATTGTTCGTGTGATGCCGAATATAGCGGCATCCGTAGAGGCGGCTATATCTGTTTTGACAGCTGGCAGCACTACAGAAGTGGAACATCTTAATTTTACAAAGAAGTTATTTGACACTTGCGGAACAACATTAATAATGGAGGAACGTCACTTGAATGCGGTTACTGCCGTCAGTGGCAGTGGTCCTGCTTATGTAGCGCTTTTCGTAGAGGCAATTGCGGATGCAGGTGTACATGTTGGTCTGCCTCGTCAAGAAGCACAAACTCTTGCCATACATACTGTTTTGGGAGCGACAACAATGTTGGCGCATTCACAAGAACATCCAGCTGTCCTTAAAAACCGAGTGACAACACCCGGCGGGACAACAGCAGCTGGGCTCCATGCCCTTGAACGAGGGGGATTGCGCGCAACACTTGCAGAGGCAATACTTGCTGCAACAGAACGGGCAAAACAACTCGATACGGCAAAATAGGAAAAGGAACATACCGCAATGCCGATGCTTGCCGAAATTCTTAGTCGGTTACTTGAAATTTATATGCTGATTGTTTTCGTAAACGTGTTTCTCTCATGGATAGTATTTGGCACGCAAAATTTAACCGTACGCCGAATCTATGTGTTAACAAGTCAAATTGTTGATCCGGTTTTGCAACCGATTCGCAGTGTGCTTCAACCGATAAGTCGGAATATAGGAATTGATTTTTCACCGATGGTGTTGTTATTCCTTTTGTACATTCTCACCAATATATTATAAACTTAAACATAAATTGTCTCTACAGTTTGCCCAATTTATATCCGGTGCACATTGTGAATATATTTACCGGAATAACATCAAATTATGAAAAAGGCGAATTCTCCATCAAAGGACACCACAACTAAACGTTCTAAGGGTAAATCTCAGAAAAAAGCCCTAACATCTGCTCCTACCGAGAACGTTGGACACAGTCCCTGCGAATCAGAAATTCTCAAATTGTGGACAACCCAAAATGTCTACAAGGTTGATGAAAAGACTACAGAATTACCGACCTACGTGGTCCGAGAAATGCCGACTCCTGTTGATAAACTAAGTGTTGATACACTTCGAAGAAAAATTTTTCAAGATATATTTCTGAAATATGAAATGATGGAGGGTAAAACCGTAGTTTATTCTCCACTTTGGGAAACATTTCCTTTTAATGTTGAAGCGACCGTGATTAAAGAAAGTACGGCTAAAGTTTTGAGAAATATCATCAATTTCCGAAAACAGTGTAAACAGCTTTATAGCGAACAATTGAAAATACAACAACAGAAATTACAGAAACTTGGGATTTTTGCTGATTGGACCTCCGCTGAAAAAACATTGGAGACACGTCATGAGACGAAACTCTTTAGCTTCTTTGATAGACTACGGGACGCTAAATTTTTACGCGATGAACTAAAACTCAGCCATTGGTGTCCAAAATGTATGTCACCATTAGAAATTGACAAAACAGTTACATCTGTTTCAAATAGCGTTTTAGATACCTATGTGAAGTTTCCGTTCAACACCGGTTTTGAAGAATTAGGTAAAGATGTTTTTTTCGCAGTCCGTTTTCCTCTATCTCAATTGTGGGAGATAGCAGGGATGATCGCAATAGGTATTTATGAAAATAGTACTTTTTTGCTGACTGAATTTGAAGACCAGTATCTAATTTTTTCTGAACCGCAATTCAAAAAACTCGTTGATCCAAACACCAAACGCAAAAAATATCCAAAACGTATTACTGAATTAAAAGCAACGCTGTTTAGTAATTGCACTGTTTCACACCCACTATTTCCATTAACTGGTTTGCCATTTATTGTAATCTCGGAGAGAATAGTTGAAGGCATATCTGATTCTTTAGAAAAAAAAGAATTAATGGGAGGAATTATTCCTATAAATCCAGCACATCACTCGCTTAGTTATAATATTTACAAGACATTACCAAACATCGACAATTCTACCCCAGAAAATTCTATAACATCTACGCCAGCGACATCTATTTTTGATGAAACTGGCAGGTTCACAGAGGATGCAGATACTTTGTGCGGATTAAATTTGTCAAACGCGATTGAGTTTATTAGCGATGAATTGGAAAATCGCGGATGCATAATTAAAGCGCGTAAACAGAAAATAAAACAACTTGAATGCCAACACTGCAATGGTTTATCGGTCACACGCCCTTACCGCCACTGGTTGTTTTCCATTACTTCAAGTGACATTAGAGAGGAACTCTCAAATTGTCCGGAGTACTGGAACCATTACGACGACGACATACGTGAGAAAATTCAAAATGAAATTATGAATGTCTGCGATATGCCAATTTCATCGCAACGTCAATGGGGAATTCCACTTCCGGTTCTGAGGTGTGATAATTGTAACAATATTATCACAGATAAAAAAATCCTTCGCGCAGTTCGTGGTTCTATTCGACGCGGTTCCGAACACTGGTTCCGCCTGAGTGTTGAAGAACTCTTACCTGCGGATACAGTCTGTGTGAATTGTCATTCAAAAGACTTCCGAAAAGAGTCTACTTATATTGAAAGCCATTTTGCGAACTTACTCCAAACACTTGATACTTCAGATTTCAAGAAGTCAGTTATGGGAGCTTCCACGAATGTAGCTTTTGTGCCGCATACTCCTTTTTTAAGATGGTTAGGAGAATTGAGTATGCTTTCAGCATCTCTCCAAATGAGCCGACCTACTAAAGAGAGTCAACCTTTTAAATTCCTAAATTTGATCGACATTGCTGAAGACGTTTGGGATACCGAGGTGCAGGAAAAAATCCTACAAAAATACCCCGCGGATGTTCTACGGTTATTCTCAATAGTCCCAGATTTATATCAAGTTCAACTTGAAGAGGATGGGGCTGAACAACTTGAAGAGTTGATAGCAGAATACAATCATAAATACGCGCAGCTTAAAGAGATATTATATCAGGCAGTGCAATTGCTATCTGATCTCCAGAAAAGTACTAATTCTAATAAACGTATGGTGCCCTCCAACAAACCTGACGGGAATGTTTCTGACATACTTCTGGAGCATGACGCACTTGCCATTTCTTTGGCAAATCAACTTTTCAGCGATGTTGAGGCAGCTTACACGGAAAGAGATTTCCATGGAATGTGGCAGTTATTATTTAATTTCTGTCGTACCGATCTTCAATTTTATGTCGAATTCTGTGGAGCCGAAGAAGTAGCTAAAGGATTAGTATCTGCGGAACTTGCCTTTTCATTAATATTTACAGCCGTTTTACAATATCTTGCTCCGATGACTCCTTTCTTAGCTGAAGAAATTTTTGCTCAGACAAATCCATCTTACACCAGCATATTTCAAAGTAAGAGGAGTCAATTACCCAAAATTTCTCAGCAATTTGATACGAAGGTTGAATGGGAATCATTGAAGAAAATCTATCAATCAACAAACTAATATCAATAGGATGACTCAGAAAGTGATTTCTCCGATTCAATACTTAAAAAAAATTTTGCCATTAGTAATAATTGCTGTACCTACATTGTTGCTTGATATCATCACTAAATGGCTTGTGCGTATGCACATTCCTCAAGGGAGGGGTTATTCGATTATCCCAGGCTTTTTTAATCTACGACATGATAGAAACACTGGTGCTGCATTCGGAATTTTTTCTGATCAACGTACATTACTGATTATAATTACAATCGCAGCGTTAATATTTATTTTTATCTATTCTTTCAGATTCCAGAATAGTCGATGGATGCAAACGTCACTGGGTTTTCTACTTGGAGGGGCAGTTGGCAACTTTATTGACCGTGTATACTTGGGATCTGTAGTTGATTTCCTGCAGTTCGGCATAGAAAGTAAAAATCTTTTTTGGCCAACTTTTAATGTAGCGGATGTGTCCGTATGTATAGGTGCGGGCATGCTTATTGTTTACCTCTTTCGTATTCAGAATTGCAACGTTAATTGAGGTGGTAAAAAAATAAAACTATGTAAGATAGAAAATCTATCTCTTGTCCTTTTTTAGTAAGTACCTTCACAAAAAAGCAGAGGGTTGAAACTATGATTAAATTTAGAAATCGCATATTTGCACTCGCTTTAGCAGCTATTTTCATATTAGTGCCTCAATCACAAGCACAAAATCAAAGTAGTCCTCTAACACAGCAAACTCAAGAAACACAAGAAGAGGAATATAGCGAAAGTGCGTTACGTCGATTCGAAATTGTTACGCTAAGTTCACTCCCATTTACGGCGGTACATAGTTATTTAGGGGTTCGCGGTATAAAAATGATACAGACGAATAAAATTGCACCGGAATTGACATCACAAAATTATCACGCTATGGGTATTTGTGCTGTTTCGTTATCACTATTCATCGGTATTTGGGACTGGCTACATACACGTAATGTAGACAGATCAGCACCGAGTGTGCCGGGATATAAACCGCCATCACCTCCAACTGACGAAGGGGTTCCTCCTGATGGGAGTATTGCTCGTGGTCCATTTTTCGGTCCACATGCGGATATATATGGTATCTCAACAAATTTTCGGCAACCAGGACGATATGCGGTAAATACCCCGTTGAATATGTGGTCTACAGAACCATCTGCCGGTTTAGTCATCCCACTGCTTGAAATACGATTCTGATCATTTTTCTTAACACTGAAAAACAGACGGAAGATAGGTAATATCTAAAAAATGCGTGTTCTCTTTATGGGCACCAGTGAATTTGCAATTCCAGCACTGAAAGAACTTATTGCCCATCATTTTGAAATTATAGCTGTTGTAACTCAACCCGACCACCCAAGTGGAAGAGGCAAAAAACTAAATCCGCCGCCGGTAAAGCAGATTGCAACAGAATATAATCTTAACATTTATCAACCAGAGAAAGTTAGAGTCCCAGAATTTGTTGAGACGCTGGAACGACTTGCTCCAGATGTTATTATCGTAGCTGCTTTCGGTCAACTTCTACCGCAAACAGTGTTGGATATTCCGCCATGTGGTGTTATAAACTTACACCCTTCTCTGTTGCCGAAATATAGAGGTGCAGCCCCAATTCAATGGGCCTTAATTAACGGTGAGAAAGAGACAGGCGTAACACTTATGCTTTTGGATGCCGGAGAAGATACCGGTGATATAATCTGCATGGAGCGGATACCTATAGAACTTGAAGATACGGCAGAAACATTACACCATCAATTAGCAATTATTGGTGCAAGGCTTTTAGTTGATGTGTTGGGTAACTTGCCACATGGACAACCTCCCGTAGCGACACCACAGAATCACGTTAATGCAACGCATGCACCACGTTTAACTAAGACCGTTGGGCATATCAATTGGAATGAACCTGCAACGACAATACACAATCTAATTAGAGGAACAACGGGGTGGCCAGGTGCATATTCATTTTTTCGAGAAGGGACACTCCTTAAGATTATTCAAGCATTGCCGGATGAAGATACGCACAAAGTCAAACGAAATATTCCAAATGAACTACCTGGAACTATTAAAATAACTTCCGAGCGACAGTTGTTTGTGGTGACAGGTAGAGGAGAACTTCAATTATTGCAAGTTCAACCAGCAACTAAAAAGGTAATGGAAGTATACGATTTTGTCAACGGTTATCAAATAAAAACTGGTGAAAGTTTCTCAACTTAGGGTCGTGTTCGCTTTTCAATTGTGAGTTTCAAATAGTCGGGAACCGGTTTTCCCTCCTATAAAGAGGCTACCATATCAGTAGGAGTGATCTCCAAATGGCGATGTTACCCAAAAATTCAATGGACACAAAATTAGGTGTATAATTTGGGAATAGCCGTATAAGGATTCAGAAATGGGATGAACAAGCTTAATAAGACCTTATGGGGAATGGTCAAAATTGCTACCTATTGTCTAATTGTAATTGGAATTATAGGGTTTTTGACGGTTTTTGTTGTAATTCCGCAGTGGGTTAAGTCGACTGAGATTTTGGTTCCAAACCTTGTAGGTAAACACTATTACCAAGCACTGAATTCACTTTCCAAGGCTGGACTGGAGGCAGAAAAAACAATTCTGAAAGCCAGTAGCAGCGAACCAATAGGAAATGTCGTTGTACAAGACCCTGATGCAAATATCAGTATCAATCCCCACCATACCGTTAAACTTACAGTTAGTATTGGGCCAGATCTAATACCTGTTCCCTCGGTAATTGGAAAGTCAAGAGATACGGCATACGAAACGCTCAAGTCAGCTGGTTTTCGCCTAAATTCAGTTGCTTTCGTCCATTCAACAAAGTATTTATTGGATACTGTCATTGCTCAAAGTCCATCTGAGGGTAGCCAAAGACAACACGACAGCCAGGTGAACATATTAGTAAGTCTTGGAAGAAAACCGCAGCAAATTAAACTGCCAGACCTTAAGGACCAACTTGTGAATGAGGTTTTACCCGCACTTGAAGCGATTGGTTTAAATGTTGAAATTAAAAATAGTTCACACCCAAGAATCGAACAAGGGAGAATTATTAGTCACGAAAAACTCGTTCAAAGCGGGGACTTGATAACACTGGTAGTCAGCGGTATACGGGGTGAAACAGAAAACAGTGGCAGATGGTTAACGCACAAACACACTGTCAGCGAAGGAGGGAATCGCTCACTTATGGTCAAAATCGTTGTTTTTGATGATTATAGTGAACGTGTTGTAGTTGAGGCATCTTTCGCTCCTGGAACCGTCATTGACTTGGAAAAGAGAAGAGTCAAAGTTTTTGGCCCGGTTCACGTAATTGTGTTTGAAGATGGGAAAAAATTGTATGAACGTCATTATCAATAATCTTGCGGAGCATAGGTAATTGGAAATCGGAGGGTAACGCAAATTTACAAAAAACCCAAAATAGCGCCATCTCTATTAGCAGCTGACTTCAGTCGTTTTGGGGAAGAGGTCAAACGAGTTGTTGAGGCAGGTGCGGATTTGCTTCATTTTGATGTAATGGATGGTGAATTTGTTCCTAACTTTGGGATAAGTCCTCCATTAATTGCTGCAGTGCGTGAAAAAACGAACGTGCCGTTTGACGTGCATATCATGGTAACCCATCCACTGCGATACATAGACGCACTTGCATCTGCTGGGGCAAATCTGATTACATTCCATATTGAGAGTGACGATGAGCCCGACGAGACAATTTCAGCAATAAAGGCACATGATATTAAAGTTGGCTTGGCATTTTCACCGAAAACACCGACTAAGGCGGTTATACCCTACCTGCCATATATCGATCTTGTGTTACCAATGAGTGTTGAGCCAGGATTTGGCGGACAATCATTTATACCAGGCACCCTTGAGAAAATTGATAAATTACATCATAAAATTCAAGACATTGATAATTCGCCTGACATTTCGGTAGATGGTGGTGTAACAGTAGATATAGGTCCACATGCTGTCCGTCAAGGTGCGACTATACTTGTCGCAGGCACAGCAATTCTTAGGAGCAAACATCCGAAAACAGTTATAGAAAAATTACGAACTGTAAAGTAGTACTTTGTCCAGTTTCAAGTTGAGAGCCGTGATAATAGTCGGGAATCGCAGTTCCCGCCTACAAAAACAACCACTCTTCAGTAGGAACGATCTCCGAATCGTGACACATTAGTAGGCAGTCGGGAATCGCAGTTCCCGCCTACCTTAAAAGTGTCAAAGTAATTCTAAAACCCACTATAATTGGGACATTGTATTTGGGAATTGGTATAAAAAAAGATGCATACGTTCTATGTTCCCTCAATTCGGATTAATGAAGATATTGCTACAATTACCAGTTCAGAACAACACCATCTGTGTAATGTGCTACGCGGGAAACTGGGCGATACAATCCGAGTAATTGACGGAAAAGGAAGTGTCTGTATTGCTAAAATATACAGAATTGGAGCAGAATCTTCGGATGTAAAAATTATAAATCGTGAGTTTTGCAGAAGGCATACACCGTCCCTAACCCTTTTTCAAGGGGTACCAAAAAGCGATAAGATGGAGTTGATTCTGCAAAAGACAACTGAACTCGGTGTGACACAAATTGTCCCTATGTCCACAGAACGTTCATTACAGAAACCGAGTGAAAATCGTTTTGAACGTTGGCATCGTATTGTTCTTTCTGCAACAAAGCAGTGCAAACGCGCGTGGTTACCAGAACTTCATAAGGTACAAGAATTCAATGAATGTCTCAACATGATCCAAAAATACGCACGCAGTCTGATTTTTTGGGAAAATGAGAGGCAGCAACATATCAAAGCAGTGTTGGGAGAAAAAACAAAGGAAGAGTCTATCGCATTTTTAGTTGGTCCAGAGGGAGGCTTCACCGATAAAGAGGTCAACGCTGCTGTTGAAAAAGGATGTATTCCCGTGAAAATTGGTTCAAATATCTTGAGAACCGAAACCGCAGCAATTGCGGGAATTACCATCGCCGCTTATGAATACCAACTTTGATTCAACACAAAAAACAATGAAAACAGCAAAACTCATTACAATGGGTTGTAAGGTTAATCAATACGACACGCAATCAATGCGGGAAGCACTTGTCCGCAACGGATACGCGATTGTTGATGAAACACAACCTGCAGACTTATATCTCGTAAATACATGCACGGTTACAAACGCTGCGGATCAGAAAGCACGTCAAGTTATTCGGCGGGCAATCCGTCAGAACCCGAATGCTGATGTATTGGTCACAGGGTGTTACGCTGAAAGTGACCGAAAGGCTATAGAAGAAATACCGGGTGTTACGTTTGTCTTTGGTAACCGAGAAAAGGCAGATTTTCAAACCTATCTTGATAAGTTGCATGCCGAGACCCCCCTCCAGATTCAACCTGTTCAGCACGATGCCGTACGGGAACACGCGCGTTTTAGCAGCGGCGTTAGCAATGCCGGTAAACGTACGCGCGCGCTTATTAAAGTGCAAGATGGTTGTAGTGCGTTCTGCACTTATTGCATCATCCCGTATGTGCGGGGTAGAATGACAAGCCGCCCACTTACAGAAATTGTTGACGAAGCGCATCGCATTGCCGACAGCGGTATCAAGGAAATTGTGATTACCGGTGTGCATCTTGGTGCTTACGGGCAGGACACTGGCAGAGACAAGGATATTGCAGACATCTTAGAACGGATACACGGTATTGATGGTATTGAACGTATCCGCTTCAGTTCAATAGAACCGATGTATTTTCCCGATATTCTCTCTGAGCGGATGTCGGCACTTCCAAAATGTATGCCTCACTTCCATATTCCTATTCAATCAGGATCAGATAATATTTTACGTCAAATGCGCCGCCGTTATACGACCACACAATTCGCGCACCTTGTTGATACGCTACGTGCACGTTTTACCGATGACGTTGGTATCACGACAGATATAATGGTCGGATTTCCCGGTGAAACGGATACAGATTTCAAGGATTCACTGCAGTTCGTTGAAAAAATTGGATTTAGCCAACTGCATGTGTTTCGGTATTCCCCACGTAAAGGCACACCCGCAGCTACTTATCCAGACCAAATTCCTTCTCATGTTTCCGCAGCACGAAGTCGCGCGATGATTGAATTGGGCAATCAACTCAGTGCAGCGTTTCAAAAACGGATGCTGGGCAAAGAAAAAAACGTGTTGGTAGAAGAGAGTAGGGAAGGTCCGAAAAACTTTCTGGCAGGATTTACGGATAATTATCTCCGTGTACTTTTAGATGTCCCAGATACTGCGATAAATCAAATTCTTCGGGTTAAGTTAACAACTTTAGATGATGAATTTGTTTTGGGAATGTGTTAAAAACATACTTAAAAAGATTGAACATAAAACCTTGTTCTAATTATTTTTCTTTGGAGGAAACATTTTGTCAAAATTAAAAATTGTTCTGTTATTATTTGTAATACTATTTGCCGTGTCAGGATGTGAAAGAATAGCAGATAAAGTAATACTACCACCAGATACCTCAGACACGCAACCACTCACAGTAATGACCTATAATGTATATGTCGGCAGTAGCGCCGAACCGCTTCTATCCGTAGAAAACTTAGGGCAAGTGCCAGGTGAAGTTGCTACGATGTACAATAACGTCATGGCATCCGATTTTCCAAGCCGTGCGGTTGCAATTGCTAAATCCATCAAAACACATCAACCACATCTTGTCGGATTACAAGAAATTTCGCTAATCCGCCGCCAAAGTCCTGGGGATTTTATTTCGGACAATCCGACTCTTGCTGAAAAAGTCGTCTTAGATTTTCTCCAAATCTTGATGGATGCACTTCAAGCAGAAGGTTTAAGTTATCAAGTTGCTGCTCAAGTTGAAAATTTGGATGTTGAAATGCCAATGTTTACTGCTACCAGTATTGATGATGTCAGGTTGACCGATTATGATGTGATATTGGCTCGTAGCGATGTTGAAATATCAAATTCCATGGGTGCAAACTACGCGAATACACTTAAAATAGATATGCTTGGTCTTGAAGTAAAAAGAGGCTATGCTGCTGTGGATGCGACTGTTTCGGGCACCACCTACCATGTTGTAAACACACATCTTGAGGCATTCGCAGAGATAAACCGTGTTGCGCAAACACAAGAACTTGTGGATAATCTTAGCGATGAAACTATGCCGATTATATTGTTAGGGGATTTCAATACGAGAGCGACAGATGGCATGGGATACCAAATTTTATTGTCGGCGGGGTATGTCGACGTTTGGCAGATGGATTCTGAAGGGACAGGTAATACCTGTTGCCAAGAAGATGACATCCAAAATGAGATGAGCGATCTCTCAGTACGGATTGACCAAATTTTTGTCCGTAACCTGCAACTTCCTACGGCTGCCGTGACGCATACCGTTGGGGATAAATCCTCTGACAGATTAGCCTCTGGTTTGTGGCCCTCTGACCATGCGGGTGTTGTCGCACAGTTTACATTTGAGTAACGCAAAAACTATGGTGATGTAAAAGTAAAACGCGCTGCAGTGGAATAAAAAATCCATTGCAGCGCGTTTCTGTTTTATCGGATGGATCCTAATCGAAAACCTCAAGTTTGCCATTTTTTACAATCAAGACAACTGGGTCGTAAATAGCGTCTCCGTTAGAATCAAAAGAAAACTTACCCAAAATGGTGTCAAAATCTTTGATCTCAGCAAGTGCAGCAGCAATCACCTCTGAATCCGTTGATTGCGCGTTTCTAATCGCTTCTGCAAGGATATAGACAGCAGCATACGGTTGTGCAGCCCAAACGCTTGGTTCCATACCGTATTTCTCGGTATATTTCTGAACGAAGGCGTGATTCCCAGGCGTGTCTGCCGTGCTAACCCAACTTGTATATGTAATTGCCCCTTCAGCGGCATCTCCTGAACTCCTAATCTCATCTATGGATAGGACATGAGAAATAATGGGAATATCAGCAGTAATCCCCTGTTCGTAAGCTTCTTTAAGAATCTTGATAACCTCTATTTGCTGCGCTGAGACAAAAATTGCTTCTGGCTCCTCCTCTTTTATCCGAGTTAGTAAGGTAGAAAAGTCGTCATGTCCTGTTTCAAATGTCTCTGTGATCAACACTTCAATACGGTATTCAGCAAATACTTTCCTATGCACTTCATCGCTACTCCGCGATGCTTCATCGGCAATATCTGTTATCATCGCTACCTGCTGGTAGCTGAGTTTTTCCTGTGTCACCCGTATACCCTCAGGAATAAGGATATCTGTAGAGTGACTGGCTCGGAAGATAAATTCGCCAATCTCAGCCAAGCCAGAGGCAATTACGACTGGACTAAATGCCACTACCCGGTTTTTTTGTGCAATCGGAAGAACAGTTTTTGCGACTTCTGACGTCCAGACACCGAGGATAACTGGAACTTTGTCTTGATGGATGAGTTTATTGAAAGCCGCAACTGCCCCTTCGGCAGTACTCATATCGTCCTCAATGATGAACTTGAGAGTTGCATCACCAAGCAGTTGTGACGTGTTGATCTCCTCAAGTGCCATGTTAAAACTATTTTCCATCACCAAGGCACCCGGACCGAATTCACCCGGTCCTAAATGACCTGACTGAGGTAAAACGACACCGATGGAAATTTCTCCACTGAGACCTTCTATCTGAGTAGCAGGCGGGATAACTTCGTCAATTCGTTCGCAGCTGCTCATGAACACAACCAGCATGACAATTGAAAATATAGACAGAAACGAACTACTCTTTTTTATCATCATATTATTCTCCAGGTTTGTAATATATTTAACATAAAGACGAGTTCTCACTTCAATGAGAACTGTCTTTTGTTTTCAATAAGTCACGTTGACTCGTATTATGTCTACTCAGATGCCGCCTCAATTATCATATCCTGCGGCATGCCATTAAGAATTTGACGCACGCCGACGCTTTTGATTGGATTGCGGTTCTCATCAAAACCAGTAATACTTGTCGCACCTTCGTAGTTTGTGATTTTAGAAATTGCATCTTGAATCGCGCTTGGATCATCGGCAGATCCTACGGTCTCAATTGCCATTGCCAAAATTTTCATGGCATCATAACCAGTTGCAGCAATCCCATCAACAGAGCCATACTCCATCGCATAAGTAGAAATAAAACCTACAGCATCTGGATCTAAGTTAGTACAGAAGTAACCATCAACAGGCTCATTATCCTCTAAAGTCGTAGACATCAGTGGATCGTCCCATCCATCACTGCCAATAAAAGTAGATTCAATACCCATATCCCGTGCCTGTGCCATTATCCGTGGTACTGATTTCGGAAAACTGGCGAGAAGAATGACATCAGGATTTGCCTCTTTAACTGCAGTAAGTTGGGAATCAAACATCGTTCCGTCGTTCCCCTCATAGGTTTTCTCCACAACGACGCTCCCGCCAAGTTCTGTAAAACTTGTCTTAAATGATTGCACAAAACCTTCAGAATATACATCCATATTTTGCCAAATCATTGCGGCGGTTTTTGCTTCGAGTTGCTCTACGGCAACCTTTGCCAGAAGTTTTGCCTGCAGGACATTGGAACCTCCAATGAGAAACATTAAATCGTTAGGGTCTGTTGTATCAGCTGTAACTTCTGCCCTTGTTGCTCCCAAAAGCACGGGAACAGTAGCAACCGGTCCAACTTTCACGGCATGGCTCGAAAATAGCGGACCTAATATCGCAACAACATTTTCCATTTCAACTAATTCTGTTGCTGACTGACCCACAGTGTCTGTAGTTTCTTCTCTAAAGACAAGTTCAACCGGCATGCCAAGGACACCGCCAGCAGCGTTGATTTCAGCTTGGGCAAGTTTTGCACCGTTACCAAAAGTGATGTAATTTGGATATGGATGAATCAAACCCACTTTAAGTTTAGACACCATTTCGTCATCAGTAGGAGGTACCATATCCATCATTTTTTCGCACCCAGAAATCCAAGCGACTGAGAATGCAAGTAATACACATAGTGTTAATCTAAAAATTTTCGTATTCATAACTTTCTCCTATTTATAAACTACCGTCACATTGTCAGGTAGTCGAGATCTTTTATTTTTGCTGTAATACAATTTTATTATAGCATGGTTTATGTAAAATGTCATATTTACTTTGAGTGGATTCTCTCCAAAGCAAAACTTCTGCGTCCGGCAAGCGAACGCAGAAGAATAACGTTAACATTCTGTAAAGAACTGACAGATTCTGTTGTCTATTCGCTGGCACTTGAGCGCAGCAGGTGTGCCCCCAGAGCACCATTCAACAACGGAAGTAGGGCATTAAAAATAATCCGTACCGTTGATCGAGTTTCGTCTCCGACAGCGGTAAAGGTTGTGGCATTGAGAATGCCAAACCAATTCCAGAAAAATATTATAGCTGCAAACATGAACCCGTAGAATAACGTGTTAGCCGCTATAAACTCTTGAACGCTTGAACTCTCCCCGACTTTATTCATGCGAATGTAACTAAATATTAACCCCAGCACTATTGAAATCGCGGAGAGTACGTTAATATAACCCCAAACAGAACTATACGGATTATCACTGTTAGCATCAGTAGTGTGGTATAAAGGTTCAATGACTGTGTGGATTGCGACTATTGCCGCAATGATGATGAGAACAACGCCTATAACTTTCTTGAGGGCATCCATGATATTTCTCCTCCCCTGATAGGGTTTATAGAATGTACCCATAGATATGATTCTGTTGGTTATCACTAAATTCTACCAAATTACAAACTGGTCGGTTATTTGTTTCAAGAACATTAACAGCACTTTCTAAAACGCACCGACATGTAGTTTTTACACACTTTCAGTTGTAATTATAGAAAAAAAGCCACTTAATGTCAAGTGTAAAAACATACCCAATCAATCTTCATTTTTATTTGACAATAGCTTCCAAATTATAAAATAATAGATATGGTCAAGTTCCTAACATCAAACTTTAGATTAGGATACTTGACCTCATGTGGTTCTTTAGTATCAAAATACTTGATACTAAACACGTATTTTAGCGTTAACGTATCTGGGAGAGGTAGCAACATAATTATAGATTACCCTCCTGAGTTTTAACTTAAAAATAGAAGGAGATTCAACATGAACATCAAAAAAATAACAATATTCACTTCTGTTTTGGCAATTATTGCTTTGGCTGTGGGGTTTTCCGGTTGCGAACGGATCGCTCCGATGATGCCTGATGGCGAAATGCCTCAGATGACTGCTCAAGAGATTACCATCGGTGTTGCCGTAGCAGAGACAGGTGAACACGCAGAACCGTATGGACTTCCAATGAAACGTGGACTTGATTTAGCAAAAGAAGAGATTAATATGCTCGGCGGTGCAAGCATCAAGTTCGTCCCTGTGGACGCTAAGAGCACCGTAGAGGGTGGGAAGGCAGCCGTTCAACAATTGGTAGATTTGGTAGATCAAGACGTCTCTGCAATCATCGGGATTGGTATCTCAAGGCATCTCAAACAAGCTTTTCCGATAGCGCAAGCGGCTGGGGTGGTTGCATTTAGTCCGATCTCTTCTGCTGCTGGCTTGAGCGGTGAAATTGGGGATTATGTCTTCCGCGCTGGTATCGCCACAAATATTCTGGTTCCAGGTGGCGTGATGAAAACACATGCAATATTGGAATATGAAAACGTAGCGGTGATATATGATGAGGGTGATACCTACTCTGTAAGTGTTAAAGATGAATTGAAGAAAGCACTTGATGAAAACGGTATAAATATTCTGACTGAAGAAGCATTCACCGAGGATGTTAGTGATTATTCGACACAATTAACCAATATCAATAACCTTGAAACTCAACCTGATGTACTCTTCATCGCTGCTTTGTCAAAACAGATGATTGAAATAATAAAAGAAGCACGCGGAGAAAACGGAATATCCAGTGATGTTGAGTTGATTGTTCCGGATTTGACGAACGCCGAAGTGCAGGCTGTAGGTGCAGCCGCTGAGGGAGCGTATGCTTTTGCGGGATGGTCAAGTCTGAGTGACACACCTGGAAACCAAGACTTTGTCCAGAATTATATGGCGGCACACGGATTTATACCTGAACCCTGGGCGGCACAGGCGTATGCAACGCTATATATTCTCAACAATGCGATTGAAAAAGCAGGATCAACAGATTCAGCTGCTATTCGGAATGCACTGGCAGAGATTTCGCACTTTCCCACGATTTTAGGACCTTTCTCATTTGACCCAAATGGAGAGGCAATCTATGAAGATATTGAAGCGATTGTTCAGCAAGTCAAGGATGGGAAACTTATAGACTTACAGTAATTCCACATTTAGATGAACAACCTAACACAAAAGCCATCATCAGTGATTTACCGATGACGGCTTTTGTTTTTAAGTTAGACCTAAATGGATTCTATTGCTTTGATATTTCGATGTGAAATTAATTTCGCGCTTCAGGCGTGACTTTCAACTTTACCTCTTTCCCATCGCGCATCACAACCACTTCAACAGGTTCTCCTATTTTCACTGCATCAAGGGCATAAGTAAAGTCATAGATATTTTCAATCTTTTTAGTACCGAATTCAACGATGACATCACCGCCCTTTAAACCTGCTTTATCGGCTGGGCCACCAGTTACAACGCCAGAGAGTTTAACACCGGCGTCCTCGGTCGTATAGTCAGGAATAGTACCCAAATACGCACGTAACGTTCCACGACTTCCCTGCTCAGGTTTGTTTCGTTCTACCTTTACGTATTCTGGCCGTGTATCCGCGCTAATTAGGTCAGAAACAATCCCATAAGCCAGGCTTGAGATGCGTTCTAAACCGATGTAGTTCAAGGTTTCAGCATCATCTGTCGGACGGTTATAGTTCTTATGTAAACCGGTGAAGAAACTTAGAACGGGAACGTTTTTCGGATAGAAGGCTGTCACATCAGTTGGCAGATACGGATCTTTTTGTAGTGCCAGATTAAAACCGACAAGTACATTCCGTTTTTCAATCAACTTTGTCCAAATTGGCGAAGAACCGATACCTTGCAAGACAAGCTTGTTATTGCGAAGGCGTCCCACCATATCAAAGTTGATGTAGGCAGCAACGTCGTTTAAAGGAAGCACAGGATCATTCACAAAATGCGTAGACCCGATGAGTCCGAGCTCTTCACCCGACCATAGCGCAAAGATAACACCTCTCTTAAAATTTTCTGGCTGATTTTGACGTTCTTCACTGAACATCTCTGCTAATTTTAAGATAACAGCAGTGCCTGAAGCGTTGTCATCAGCACCGTTATGGATTTGTCCTTTCTCTTCCCCTTTCGCGAGGGATCCGATCTCACCGTAACCGATATGATCGTAGTGTGCACCAACGATGATGTATTCACTGTCTTTGGTCAGATGGGTTGGCGGAAGCATCGCGAGGACATTATTATCCGTTTTCTTAATCTTTTCAATGGAGGCAGCGATCTTGATTTTGACATCGGGCAAAGGAAAGTGTCCAACAAAGTGTGGATTCTCATCGTCAAGTCCAGTTTGAACCTCTTTCAGGTCTTTGCCTGCTTGTGCTAAGAGGGTATTTGCTACAGTATGGGTAATCGAACCCGCTATAATACCAGAATCAGCACTGCCGCTGTCAAAAGTAAGTGGGATTATCTTGCCTGCGTTTGGTGAATTCGGACCGGCAACAGTCAGGAACGCCTTCGCGCCATTTTCCCGGGCTTGTACTGCCTTATAACGGATTCCTGCATAGCGAATCAATTGCTGTCTGCGTTCAGCCTTCACGCCTTCTGGAACGTAGCGAAGTGCAACAACAATCTTATCCTTCACATCTATACCTGCGTAAGAGTTATATTCTTCACCCGCCTCCCCAGGTACTACTAACCCATATCCAACAAACGCGACTTCACCTTCAACCACACCATTACTGGAGAAAGAGAACGGTAGAAAATCCTCCTCTACCATGAATTCAAGCTGCTCCTCAAAACCTTCTACCTTACGTGTAAGATGGAATTGGTTCTCATTTGGTATAATTTTTCTGCCTGCTGTGAATTCAAAGGTTTGAAAATAACCGCCTTCCTCACCCGCCGGTTGGAGGTTGAGTTTGGAAAAATGTTCAACGATGTAATCCGCAGCGCGTTTTGAACCTTTGGAACCGGTCATCCTGCCCTCTAAAGCATCGTCTGCAAGGAATTCAACGTGTTGCTGGATACTGCCCTTGATTTCATCGGCAAAGTCGGTAAAAGACGAATCGGATTCGGCTTTCTCCTCAACTGATTCTGGAGTTCTCGGGTCTTGACGTCTTGGTGAAATCGAAATTGCTTCCAATGCAGCTTCATGATTCCAAGATGCAAGATAGAGTTGCGAAACCTTTTGATTGTTGCGTGTAGAGGTCCAACACAACCGATTTCCATCTGGTGAAAAGACTGGGAGTCCATCAAACCCATCAGATGAGGTGACCTGGACAGGTTCATGTCTGCCCATTGAATCTACGAGATACAACTCAAAATTGGAAAATCCGAGTTTGTTGGAAGCAAAAATAACATAAGCACCGCTCGGGTGGAAATAGGGTGCCCAGGACATGCTGTCAAAATTTGTTAACCGTTTTACCCCTGAACCGTCCATGCGCATCGTGTAGATGTCTGCTGTTGCGCCATCCTTTGAAAAATGCCGCCAAACGATATGTTGCCCATCTGGTGTAAAAAAGGGGCCGCCATCGTAACCTGGGGAATTCGTCAAACGTCTCTGATTGGAGCCATCAGCATCCATGATATAAATTTCACCGAAATATGCTGGATCAACTTCAAGCTGCTTTAGGTCTTTTGGAGAGAGTTTGCTTTTCGGATATGCGTCCCGGAGAGAGCAGAAAACAATATATTTTCCATCAGGTGAATATGAACCTTCCGCATCATAGCCGTGTGCCTCAGTTAACTGTGTCAGATTGCTTCCATCGCGATTTGCTGAGAAGATGTCCATCGCTTCATCGTAATCCCAACTATAACGGCGTTCCTTTCCAGATGCTCGGAATTTGAGTTCCTCCTCCTGCTTTGCCTCAGCAAAAACGTCGTGATGTGTAGAAGCGTAAAGCACTTCATCACTACCGGGGCGAAAGAAAGCGCAAGTTGTTTTTCCAACACCGGGCGAAACCCGATGCGAATCTCCTGTCAAGAGGTTGAGGTGGTATATTTGATAGAACGGGTTGTCGGGTTCGCGTTCACTTTGGAAAATGAGCGCGTTTCCATCTTCAGAGAAATATCCCTCTCCAGCGCGCTTTCCATCATACGTGAGTTGTCGGATATTACTTAGAAATCGTGCTTCTCCAGTAGACTCTGCTTCATTTCCTGTAGCATTGGGCAGCTCGGCGTTGCTCGTTAGAGAAACAGCAAAAAATATCGCAGATAACAGACAAATCCATTTGATGCGGTGCATCTCAGTCCCTCCTATTTGGCATAAAGTTCTATAGAATCTCTGTTTAGGTTCGTTGATTGCGTATACTATAGATACTCAGCCGCCTTCTGTTTGAGATATGCAAGTCCATCCGTAGCAAGACTTTCAGCACTTGGGGCAATATCTCGCCAGATACATGTCGCAGCAGCAATCTCCTTAACAGCAGGCGTAAACGACTCAATCACGAGCCACCTGTCGTAGTTAACCTTAGCAAGTGCACCAAATACGCCATCCCAATCAACAAGTCCTGTACCGGGAGTTCCTCTGTCATTTTCACAACAGTGCATGTGATGTAAGTAATCTCCAGTATTGCTAATCGCGTCTGCCTGATTTTTTTCTTCAATGTTCATGTGGAAGGTGTCCAGATGCACTTTGAAATAAGGGCTATCCACCGCTTTACAAAGTTTAACAGCATCCTCGGCAATGTTGACAAAATAGGTTTCAAAGCGGTTAAGCGGTTCGCTTGCAAGCGTGACACCGTGTTTTCCACCGAATTCTGCGACGTCTTGTAACCCTTCAACACACCATTTCCATTCCTGTTCGTTTCTACCGCGTCCAACAAGTTTGCCGACTGCGCTATACATTGGACCAACGAGTGTGTCGGCGCCTAATTCAGCAATCACCTCAATTGTACGCTTGAGATAGGTTTTACCGTTTTCGCGAATAGTACGGTCTTCGTCAATCGGATTCCTATCGCCTGCCATGATATTACACCCGATGGTTTCCAAACCGGTATCTTTTAGTAAGGCTTGGGTATATGGGATGTCCACCGTTTCTGGATCAAAAATAGGGATTTCAACACCATCAAAGCCCATTTCTGCAACTTTTGGAATCAAATCTGCGGTTTCTCTATCAAATTTATCTGCCCACAGCAATAAATTTACACCAAACTTTGGCATTTTTGTTATTCTCCTTATCGTCTATTTTTTGGTATTTTAACACAAATTGTAAAGCGTTTCAAGGTCAAAGACTCATTGCTGCCTGTAGGAGGATCTCCGATTCCCGACTACCTGTCGCGATTCGGAGATCGCTCCTACAAAAGAACCCTATGAATGTGTAATTATAGTAAAATCGATAATTATTTATACACTACGGTAGGTTCGGTTTCCTAACCGAACCTGTGTAAATGGTGCGGTTAGAAACCGCACCTACCGGGGAGTGTCCACGTATTTTTAGACTTTACTATAATAGACAATTGAATGCCTCTGAACGTGAATGTGTCAGATCATTTAGCATTGAAACTATGTATTAATCCGGATCATACTCAGACACCAACACATAAAAGAATTGGCAAATTGCCTTTTCATCAGATAACTCACGATTACTCTTATTCTCAGGATCATCCTTAACATCAAACTCTAATCGTGAACCTGCAGGTAAGAAGATAGGCTCACGATAATGGTAGATATCCTTCCACTTAAAGTCAGATGCCTTAATCCAAAGCATCTTAATGCGTTTACCCGTTGGCGTAACTGCTAAAACTTTCATATCTTTTTTATCGGAAAGCGTGTGCGGATAGGCAGCAAAAACATAAACATCTTTTAAAAACTGATGCGGTGATACTACCTTCTGCTGATTAGGATTGCCCGACACCTCATCGCCATAGTTCGTCATAGTTGCCTCAAGAATTGTCCTACGTAAACGTGCTGTCTCTGGTGTCTTTGAAAAATAAAGTCCGACGCGCAAGTAGTTCGGTTTTTGGTGGTCAGTTAGATCGGGAGATTGTATGTCAATGATAAGATCTGATCCCTTAGGTAGAAAACAGCCAACTCCCTGTGGTAGGACAATAGAGGCACAACCTGGTGTCCAAGTGCCAAGTGTACCGATCATCTTTGAATTAGGAACGACATCATTCACATTCTGTTTTATGTAGATTTTGCCGATGTCAATGGTGATACTACGCACCGTTTTTTTATTATCTAACTGGAAATCTATCGCGCGTACATAAACATCTTTGCCTATATCAGTTGGAACGATTTGAAAACGAGGGAAAACTTTAGGACCATATTGCAACATATCAGATTTAGTTAAGTCTCGAGTTACCCAGTCCGGTTTTCCGAGTGCCCATGTGTCCGAAGATTGCGGTGTAGTTTTGTCATTGATTGCGGGACCAGCGGGAGTGCCAGCATTAACCCATTTTACTATCATCTCAATTTCGGCATCTGTAAGCCGCCGTTCGTTCTTAAAATCGCCGTAACCGTGCACTGGTTTCCACGGTGGCATCAGGCGTGACTGTGTCTGTTCAGCAATTTTAGCTGCGTGTGCTTTCACATCGTCATAATCCTCAAAAGCGAACGGTGCAATTCCATCCTGCGCGTGACAGGTTTGACAATGCTTTTGGAGTATCGGTGCAATGTGTTCGCTATAGGTTATCTGTTTTTCAGTGGGCAGGTCAGGTAGATGGATTGTACATCCGAATGCCGCTGTTTCCTTGACAGGCACAGGTTTTCCATCAAGAAGTGCAACGAGCGCGTCTTTCAAGTAATGATGTTTTATCCGTGTTTCGTAACGGTTATCGTCAATTGATCCACGGTAGAGCAAAACACCAGATGCATCAATTAGATGTGCTTGTGGGGTCATCGTTGCACCGAGATGGCGTGCTAAACTCCCATCGGTATCCTTCACAATGGGGAACGAATACTCCGCTCTTGCCAAATATGTCTTAACATCTTCTACAGAGTCATTTTCATTCGAATAGACACCGACAAAGGTGACATGTTTATCAGCAAATTCGGCGTGCATTCGCTTTAGACGCATCGCATATCTTTGTGCCACAGGACATTCTGTAGAGAGGAACACGAAGACAACCGGCCCCTGCTGCACAAGTCCCGATAAGGTGTGCGTCTCACCTTGCAATGTTGTAAAAGTAACATCTGAAACCTTAGTGCCGACCAGCACATTACGCGATTGTAACGAATTTTCTTGGATGACACGATGTTTTTTGGGTATTGTATAGTCTGCTTGTGCGTGTGCTGCTATCGGTAGGGCGAATATAAGTAGGAAGATTACAATTTTGTGTCTCATCGGTTTGAGTGTTGCTACTATTGGAGTGGGTTCCTATGATAATTGAATAGTATAACGGTATTGAATGTGAACGTCAATCTTTTTTCGTTGTCAACCGGTGCCATTCAATTCTCCAATAATTTCTCCTTCTCCCAAAAACCTCTTCCTGTAGGAGCGAGCTCCAGCTCGCGACCATCTCCAAAATGTTGAGAAAAACACGAAAACTGAATGGTTCTGATTTTATGTTATCAGTTGCTTGTAATGAGGACACACCTACACTATTGATTCTAACGTTTAACAAACAAATGCTTCGGTGCCAACACCGTCAACAACACACCACGTACAATCAAAAGCAACGTCAACGCAGCCCAAAGTCCATGATTCCCAAAAGGCATCAACAGATACACAACACCTAAAAAGAGCAGCATTGCAACAATCATAGCGTTTCGCAACGGTTTTGAGGCAGTTGCACCGAGATAGATCCCATCCCAAATATATGCCGCAACATTCACAACAGGCGCAACGATTATCCAAATGAGATACGGTTTCGCTTGTCTAATGAGATTGTGTTGATCCGTAAAGAAACGAAGTAACTGCTCTCCAAATAGACCAAAAACTAACATAATCGCGCCACTGAACAGAAACGCCCACAGAAAAATATGGCGTGTTGTCCGCTTTAAGTTCTGCATATCCTGCGCGCCTGTGTATTTACCGACCATACTCTCTGCAGCAAAAGCGAACCCATCAATTGAGTATGACATAAGATTGATATACTGAAGCAGAATAGTGTTAACCGCCAAGAAGGCATCGCTCAAAGCAGCAGATTTCGCAATAAAAAAAGCGTGGCTAAAAACGAGGCAGAGCGTGCGAATGAAGATGTCGCTACTGATGCTAAGGAATCGTTTCAGTTTAGAAAACGCGAGGATTATTCGGAAATTCCATGTTGTCAGGAGACTGCGATATCGTGCCAAAAAGAGCGCGCTCGCCAGAAGAAGTCCAACATACTGCGCAATGACAGTCGCTAAAGCAACACCTTCCACCTTCATGCCAAGCACATTAACAAATAATAGATTCAGAACGATGTTTATGAGATTGACAAGAATTGTCAACAACATCGGATAATGAGCATTCTGTAAACCTAAAAACACACCGTGGAATGCATGTAGACAGAGTGTGGCAGGGGCAGCATAGATGCGGATGTGGAAATAGGTGCGAGCGAGTTGTTCCACCTCTGAACTTGTAGCAATCAGAGCAAAACTGACATCCGCAAGAATCCACTGTAAACCTAACAGCATAAGACTCCCGATGATACCAACGGATAAACCTCGCTGAAGCAAGAGACCACAGGCTGCCCTATCATTTTCTCCATAAGCTTGTGCGGTCAACCCAGTCGTCGCCATCCTGAGAAACCCAAATCCCCAATAAATAAAACTGAAGATGATACCACCGATACCGACTGCACCGAGATAGTATTCAGATTCCAAACGCCCCATCAAAGCAGTATCTACTGCACCAAGCAGTGGAATAGAAAAATTGCTTATAATGTTCGGGATTGTAAGCCAAATTATCTGTTTATTGATGTTTTCAGGTTTCTGCATAAAATGTTCCGTTCTATTTTAGACTATAGTTTGGACAGTTTTAGACTTTGTTTAAGTGCTTGTTCATAGTGAATTCCCAAAGGACATTGATACTATTAAGAACCAAGATCATTCAAAAGTGCATTTTTAGTCCCGTAGGGACGATATGTTTATAGATATGAGGAAACGTCCTCTTGAACCCCGTAGGGGTGGTATGTGAGCACGAGTTGTGTGATTGGAAGAAACTCTATTTTAGACACATTTCGCCCCGCTGGGGCTCAATATGGATTGTTCACCATTGCTATAAACATTCCGCCCCGCTGGGGCTGCTCAATATGTTTTTCTACGAGTTACGATGCCGGACAAAACTCAAAGAAAAATAAGAATGCTTGAGGACTCAACAGGAAACAGAAAGAAATTGTCCAAACTATAGTATTTTAGAGTTTACCTGAAATTATGATGAAAAATCAAGTTATGTTGAAGGAAATGAAAATGTTGCGTCCGTAAAATTTACAAAGAAAATCTATAGATAATGCAACAAACTGTTATGTCCAATCTATATGTGGTTGAATTGTCCGGTCTATATTTTCATTGTAATTTTATACGAAATTTGGTATACTATGTTCCTAATGAAAGATTGGTGTTATGGATTTACCGCCAAACTGATCGGATTCTGTGTATCTCCTCTTCCGCGTTCGGTGGCATTGACTCTCGGCGGATGGTTGGGTGTCCTCGGTTACTGGTTCGCATCACAGCAAAGAAGGTTAGCATGTGAGCACCTGAGAGAGAGTTTGGATATTTCAGATGAGCGCAGCGTCAAAGCGATAGCAAAAAAATGCTTTGAAAATTTAGGAAAAACTGTGGTAGAGTTTATGCGGTTTCCACGTATGAATCCGAAGCAGATTGAAAAGATCGTTAGTTTTGAAGGTATTCAGCATGTGGAGGATGCGTTAGCACAAGGAAATGGAGCAATAATATTAACCGGACATTTTGGGAATTGGGAACTTCTCGCAGCAAGTATCAGTGCCACTGCGGCACCATTGAGTCCTATTGTGCGGGAGTTGCGTTCATCCCGACTAAACACGTTGGTCAGTCGTTACCGAGAAAAAGCGGGATACACTACCATAGATAGGGATACAGGTGTCCGACAGGCACTCCGATGTCTAAAACGCAACGAGCTCCTTGGCATTGTCGCAGACGTAGACACGACAGTAAACGGTGTTTTTGTTGACTTTTTTGGCAGACCCGCTTATACACCTTATAGTCCTGTCGCTTTTGCGCTTAAAACAGGGGCAGCAATATTGCCATCTTTCATTATACGTCAGTCTGATGGCACACATCGGGCAATAATTGAACCACCGTTAACGTTAAAACGGTGCGATATAAAAGAGAAAGAACTTGTTATTAATACACAGAAATTCACCAAAATCATTGAATCCTACATCCGAAAATATCCAGAACAGTGGATTTGGATGCATAAACGGTGGAAAACGCGTCCTTAGTCCTATAAACGCACTTTATGAACATACGTTAGGAAATAATAAATATTTCGTAGCATTAATATGTATCTGTCTCACTGTCGTGATAGGTTGTGAACGTGAAGAAGAGAGTCAACCTGTCGAATCTCCACCGATTCAGCAGCTTGATACGTTTTCTACACAGCACAGGGAAGCAGGGGTCTTAAAGTGGACCCTTGTGGGAGAGGCATCTGATATGCGAGGACACATTGTAATCGTCCAAAAGCCGAAGGTTCAAATATATGAAGAGGGACAAGTTTCTATAACACTGACCGGTAAAACAGGGCGGTATTTCAGCGTCGGAAAGAAAAAAGATAACCTATATCTCAACGGTGAGGTGGTCGGGACCAACGAAAATGGGACGCTCTATACAGAGGAACTCCAATGGCGAAACAAAGATGGAACGCTGTACTCACCGATCGAAGTCAAGATAGTACGTGGGGATTCTACATGGTATGGAACCGAAATGGTGGCTAATCCGGATCTTGAAACCGTAAGGATGTCAAAGAACCGATTTACACTCTATCCTAAAGACGAGGAAATAAATGATTAGAAAGAAAAACATCTCTAAAATGAATACTGATGCGCGATGCAAACTACCACAATTCGTTAGGAATTGGTTTGTCTTTTTCAGCGTAATAATCTGTTTGGTAGCATTTTCAGCGGTTGCAGAAGAAGCACCTGACACTGAAAAGAAGGATGACAAAGTTGTAAAGCAGACCGAAAAGAAGCCAACGGACCCTGTTAAATCGGCAGAGAACAAAAACGCTACAAAAAATGCTGATACACCAAGTTCTGATAGCGATGTCGCCGAAACCGAGCCGACAAAAGAGGTAATTACTGGCACTGCAGATAAAATGGAACGGTATGAGAAAACAGGGATTACAATTCTTATTGGAAACGCAAAAACGGTGAGAAAAACCGAACAAGGTGTTGAAATTGGGTTTCTCAATGCTGATAAAATTACGCTTAAGGCTGATACCGATACTGGTGAAACGAAAGAAATCATTGCCGTAGGTAATGTAGAGATACGCGATCAAGAAATCTTTGCGACTTGTGACCATGCTACGATGAACAACCTAACGAATATCATCGTACTAAAAGATAACGTAGTGGTTTTACAAAAGGAAGATAGGCTTGAAACAAAACTCTTTACTCTGAATCGGACAACAGGTAAACAGACCGGTGTTGGTGACGTTAAATTCAAGGTAACCGTTACACAAGCCTCACCAACTGCTACACCCGAGGAATCAGAAGAAACCAGTTCCGATAGTAAGGATGCTTCCGAAACTTCAAGTAAAACTGACGAGAATGGAGACTCTCCAGAAACTAAAAAGAAGTCTGACTCTGACAAATCGGATGCTGAAGAAAAAACTAAACCTTCTGAGTCGGAAAAAGAAGAGAAAGACGCAGAATCTAAATCTGAAGAAAATAAAGAGTCTGAACCAACAGAATCAGAAGAAACCGAGTCGACCGAATCAGAAGAAGAGGAAGATAAAGAAGAAACACCAGAGGAAACAGAATAATTTCTGGTAGTCGGTTTTCGGTTGTCAGATAGTCAACATGCCAACTGTAAGCAAATGGAGGACATAGGTAGCAATAACGTGGCAACAGAACTACAAACACATAACCTTGTGAAAAGGTATACACGACGGGGCCCAATCGTTGTCGACGAAGTCAGTCTATCGCTACAGCAAGGCGAGATTGTAGGTTTGCTGGGACCAAACGGTGCCGGAAAATCGACGACATTCTATATGGTGGTCGGTCTAATCCGCCCAAATGCTGGCCGGATCACTTATGGAGACAGAGATATAACGTTTTTGCCAATGTACAAACGTGCCCGCCTCGGTATAGGTTATCTTTCACAAGAAACATCAATTTTTCGTAAATTGACGGTAAAACAGAACATTGAAGCGATTTTAGAGGCGCGCGGTATGCCGAAGGATGAGCGAGAAACGCGCGTACAGGAATTCACAGATGAACTCGGTATTTCAAATCTTTTACATCGTAAGGCATATACGTTATCGGGAGGGGAATGTCGTCGCGCGGAAATTGCCCGCGCCCTTGCAGCACAACCTGAATTCATTTTGTTAGATGAACCACTTTCAGGGATTGACCCAATTGCAGTTGCCGATATTAAGCAGCTCATTTTACATTTGCGAAACAGGAATCTTGGTATCCTTATCACAGACCATAATGCTATTGAAACCCTAAATATCGTTGATCGTGCATATCTTATAGCGGATGGGAAAATTACACTATCAGGCACGCCTGAAGAACTTCTCAATAGCGAAGTTGCCAGAGAACTCTATTTCGGTCATAACTTTCATTATGCAAAAGAGGGGAACAACTCATAGAAGAACTTAGCATCGGTTATTGCTTGAGAACTACTTTATATTAAGGCGTTTGCAGGCACAACACGCTAACGTTCTAATAGTGATTTATTGGAGTGCCGCGTGATGAGAATGCAACCGAAACTTGTTCAGACTCAGACTCAACAACAAAAAATCGTCATGACACCGAAGTTGCAACAAGCAATTAAGGTGCTTATGATGCCGCAGCTTGAGTTAAAGCAGTTTATAGAGCAAGAGTTAAACCAAAATCCACTTTTAGAAATTGAAGAAAAGCCTGAAACAGCACTGTCTATGGAGGATTTTGATCCAACCACCGATTGGAACAAGCCTGAAGAAAATATCAATCGCGAGGATACTTCTGTTGATATTGATTGGCATTCCGTGTTTGACGACATGCGAGTCTCTGTGCCTAAAGCAAATGAGCAATATGATGATCCCGATGCTCCAGAACCAGACATCGCCGAGGCAATATCTCTCCAGAACTATCTTTTTCAACAACTCCAGTTAGCACCTTTCACTGAAACAGAACGAGCTATCGGAGAATTGATCATTGGGAATTTAAACGATGATGGACAACTCCAATTGAAACTGTTTTCTCTTCCTGTCGAATTCGTTGGTGACTTTGAAAATGAATCTCTATCAGAAGAATTACAGAAAACATTATCGAAGAATCTCACCATAACAAATAATAGTAAAAAATCAAAAGAAGAAGTCAAAGAGCTTTTATTTAAGGTCAACCCTATTGTAGCAGATCCAGAAAATTTGGAAAGCGAATGCGAATCTAAAAGTTGGCAAATCGTTGATACCGGCAGCAAAAAAATATATACCGTTAAACTCGAAGGAAGTGAACTAAACCTCTACGAACTTACTTTAGAAGATATTGCATTAGAGGCGGGATGTACAGTATTTGAAGTAAAAACAGTTCTGCACACTATACAAGAGACATTTGAACCCGTTGGTGTCGCTTATCGGGACCTTAAGGAGACACTGAGTATACAGATTCGATACCATGAAATTCAGCATTATAAGCAAAACGGCATGATTCCGTATGATGATGATGCTCCGTTGCAACTTGCCAAAGAGATTGTTGAACATCATTTAGAGGATTTACTGAATAGTCGAATGGCTGCTATTTCTCAGGTGCTTGAGGTGGACAGAGATGAGATTACTAAAGCATCAAAATGGATTGGCACTTTGTCTCCATATCCAGGACGCTACTTTTCCGATCCATCTGTCAAAGATTTGGTTAAATCACCAGAGACAATCCAAGGGATCACGCCTGATGTGCAGGTTGTGAAAAATAACGAAGACTATTATATTTTACCGATCGATAATTATATTCCACGTTTGCGTATGAATCCTTACTATATTAACCTAATGCGTGATGATAGTAAGGCTTTAGATTCAGAGACGAAAAAATGGATTCAGAAAAAATATAACGATGCAGCTGATCTGCTTAGCAGTGTTGCTCAACGGGGTCGTACTATTGAACGGGTAACGGAAGCTATCTTCAAAGTTCAGTCTGAATTCTTAACACGAGGTTCCCAGAGCATCAAACCTTTGACATTAAAAACTGTTGCCGACATGGCGGGTGTTCATGAATCTACCGTGAGTCGCGTCACAAGTAACAAATATGTTCAGACACCGATTGGGACTTACCCTTTAAAGTTCTTTTTTAGTAATCGATTGGCAACAACTGAAGGTAGTTCAGTATCATCCGAACAGGTAAAAGCCGAAATTCAAGAGATGATACGTAAAGAAAATACTGCAAAACCTTTAAGTGATCAAGCAGTAAGTTTAGCTTTGAAAAAGCGAGGTATTGTTGTTGCAAGGCGGACTGTTCAAAAATATCGTGAAGAACTTGGCATCCTCTCTTCTCGTCAAAGGAAAAAAACTTAAAAACTACTTGTTGAGCGAACTTTTCGTAATGATACTATTTTGTATTTATAATTTTAATATTATCTGTCAGAGAAATTCATTTCAACTTTATAGTGAAACCTAAAAATATGTGCACACTCACCGGTAGATGCGGTTTCCTAACCGCATCTATGAGCCTGAATAAGCAACGGTTCGGTTAGGAAACCGAACCCGTTGAATACCAAAAGCGTATTCAGCGTTGATTCGTAGTATGTAAATAATTATGGCTTTTACAATAAAATATTAATGGGAGGAAAATTATGAAAATTACCTATTCTGGACATCACATAAAAATTACTGACGATCTTCATGATTATATCCTAAAACGTGCTGAGAAAATCGAATCTCGTTTCGGAGAGATGCAAGAATTTAATGTTGTGCTTAAAGCAGAAAAACATCGTTTTGAAGCTGAGATAATAGTTACAGCACCAAAGGTGTCATTTTACGCAAAAAATAACACCCACGAAGTTATATCAGCTATAGATGGTGCAGCAGATAAGGTTATTAGCCAGATTCGTAAACACAAAGAACGTGTGAAAGATAGACGGCATAATGTACCACATCGCGAGGTAGTAGCGCAATTGAATCCAGAAGCACCAGAAATCTCGGCAGATGTAGAATCAACAGATCCTCCGGTTATCGTTCCAGTTTCGGAGAAATTTGCCGCAAAACCGCTCACATTGAGCGAAGCTGCAGCTGAACTTCATACCTCAGGTGAATCACTACTAATGTTTTTAAATTCTGAAACACGACAGGTGAATCTACTCTACCAATCTGATGATGGTGCTTACGGTTGGGTAGAACCGTCTTTTACGTAGCGTTATCGGATACCGAATATTATTGTAAAATGTTAAAGATGTGAATATCCTCGGTAGGTGCGATTTGAAATCGCGCCATAGGTGTCAATTTATCGCGCCATAGGTGTCAATTTAAGGATATATTTTCTTGTGGAGTGAATCAACGCAGCATGTACTTTTGGCATGCTGCGGGTTTAAAACCCGATTTAACAGTTTAAATCTCAAAAATCGGGCTTACAAAGCCCTCCCACAAGAGAGAATCTGGTAATTATGTGCTTAAATTGACACCTATGGGTTCACAGTTTCTACCCAGCCTAATGAGTTTTGACGTTCAATTCGGGTAAAATTTCTTAAATAAAATTACCTCTTTTGATTGTCAAATTTCATCAGACTACACATTAGGCAAAACAGGCAGATACCCAAAATCGGATATCTGCCTCTGGCAACTTGCGACTTTGTGGTGCCTGCCACTCAGTCGTATGCCACCCAACACCGATAACTCGGTGCGCTATTGCACATCGGTGTCGTCCCCCCGAAACACACGGTTGCGACAATTACCACCACACAACTGAAGAATGCCAAAAATCACCGGATGGTAATTCAACACTGCAATTCGGAATGTGAGAGTAGCAAGTATCGAACGTCTCACCACATTTTACGCAGATGTAAAAATTAGCACCACCGCACGACGGGCAGTCCGGGTTGGACGGATCGACCAGAGGTGCCTCGGTCGCACATGATACACACCCATCCGTACACCAAGGACAGTCCGTGGTATCCGTCTGGGTTGTAGACGATGTACTGGTCGCGCTCCCCACAGTCACCGTATAACTCGGTTGAATAACCGTTCCATCCGATAGGTAAGTATACGCGGTAATCACATAATCGCCAGACGCATTAGCGGGGAAGTTGTAACTGAACGATGCGCTCGTCGTGCTACCCGTGCCTGTGTCTGTCTCTACATTTGTTCCTAACCCCGTATCACTCGGAGAAGCAACATACCAATACACAGAATTAAAACCAGACGGAACACTCAGACTCGCACTATGAGAACCGCCAGCAGAGGCGGTATAACTACCATACGTTGGCGAAAGGGTGGCAGATGGCGTGGTTGTCAATGGTGTCTGTGCAGCATTACCGTTGTTATTGGCGTTACCCAGGATCGGTGTGTCAGTACTTTGCTCCGGAAGTGAAAACGTTGGATACGGTGGTATTGGATTTGCCGGGGGCCACGGAGAACCACGCCAATCGGCATGCACATGACCGGTAGGATAGAGAATGGTTCGAGTAGCTGCAGGGTCGGCATTCTCGGCAGCATCTGCCATTTTTTGCTGGTCATTGCCTGTTCTGTTATCAATGTTCATGCCGCGGACATCTAAGGCGAGACCGTATTGATGCAGACCGTGCACTGCCGATGCCCCTGAATGATACACATTGTGATGCGGATTCCGGTACCCACTTGTCACAACCAGTTGGTCGCGTGTTAAATCGGGTAAATTTTGGCGTTCTCGCTCATTAATTGCCGTCACCCACGCGTCATGTTTGCCTTGCAAGTCCTCGTTAATCATCTGATCGTAATGACCGAAATCGTAGAAATCTTCAGGGTCAAAACTGCCGCGTGCCGGAATTTGACGCGCCAGATCCAAGTATTCCTGACGTATCTGGTCAGTCTCGTCCTGGTCCAGCGGCAATGACTTTGTAACCGTGTTACCCTGCGTCGTCTGTGCGGTAAATTTGATCGTGATCTCCATGGGCGTGCCACCGCGGTGTCTCGGTGTTCGATCATTACGATCGTCATTTCTCGCGTCCGTACATATCGCTGGTATTGTGTTGGGATTAGGGTATTGAGATGTATCGTCATGCCTTGGGACGTTCAGCTGTGCTACGACATTGAACGATGTGTAACCGCTAAGTTTCGATGGATGTGGACCTGACCAAGAGGTGCTAACGGAGTCTTCGTCAAGTTCCATGCCATGATTCGCCGGAAACGACCACGAAACCGTGTCGGGGTTAATCGGCGCAGTGTTTTGCGGCTGGTTGCCGTTATAGCCGACAGACGCGGAGACCCAACACGATGTCTGGGTGCTGGTGATAAACGTCTTATGTATAGGGATGGAGAACGTATACTCTCTGACACCCCGACCAACACGCCACTCTTTGAAAATCATTGACGGTGGATTCATAGAACCTGAACCTGAACCCGTGTTGAGTGCCGAAAAACTCAGAATACTAAAAACAGACAGAAGCAAAAAAATAAACAGAAAAACAATATATTTTATTCGCATTTGAAAATCTCCTTATTACTATTGAAGTTGCGCAAGGGCTGCTTGCGCATCTATTACCGACCCTGAACTAAAACGCTCGAAATGTTCATCTGCAGCAATTGTTGTGATGTTCGGGATGAGGATGTGTTCTACGATACCGCCGAGGTCGTCGCGATGTGCTGCAGCAATACTCGCTAGACTCCTAAATACTACGCTCCGCGCATATCCTCCCTGTGTCACAACTTTTTCTAAATAGGGAAGGATATAGGGCACGGCTGGCGGTCCGATCTCGATCAACGCATTTGTCATAATTTTGCCGCCCATGGATCCCTTGCAGATGTTCGTTATCAAGACTTCTGCGGCCCGTGGATCGCCCTGCGCGATGAGTTCTTCCATCAGGGCATAAACTTCCTCCCCGTGAGCGTGGTCAAGTAATACTGGTGGTGGCATCAGTTGTGTGATCAGTTCTGTCGCACGTGGCGAATGCACACCACCCCACGCATACGGATTGTTTTTGATATATTCAAGCCGTTTGTATGCGGCTTTGACTGGATCCTCTTTGGGGTCTATCTTTGGGAAATTCGGTTTGAGGACAGCCCCTTTTGGTGTGGTGTGTTGCACCTTCGGTTCCGTTTGTATCGGTTCGGGCGGGTCGCCTTCGTGAAAAGTGCCATCATCGTGAAAGTGTCCCTGTGTGGGGTGTTCCCCCTGTGGCACTTGTTGCGCGTTTTGTTGCTGCAGCTGCTTTTGGACTGCGGCGGCATCTCTTTCAAGTTGCCGTATCTCTGCCTGATTTTTCACAATCAGAAACACAAAAGCACCGATAATCAGGAGAATGAGGGTAGCGAACCCCCAATATAGTTTTTTACTCATGAGTTTTGACTCCTTATAAAATAAAGGTTATCTCTTTAACGTGAGTTCGATTAAACATGTAGGTTGGGTAAAACGGGCACCTACAATTAACTCAAAGATTAAAGAAGGCTGATATTTATCAAAATCGTTCATATGTCAATGTTTATCAGTGTTTTCTCGTTTATTCATCATGAAAATGCGCGCTGAGGTCAGACAGCATCTGCCTTTGTCCCATGAGTTCAAGTTTGATCTGATGAAAGGTTTTTCGCACACAACGGCTCACATCCTGTATTAGAAGGTAGCTCATTACTTTCACAGCTAAGTTTGCATACGCGCCATTTCGTCCTTTTAGTCTCATGGATGTGAGGTTTAGGTCTGTTTTTAGGTGTCTCCAATATTGTTCTATACCGTGGTGTTGAGACCATATCCGTAGGATTTCACACGCACGCAGTGGTTTCCCGAATACCAGCATGGTTCGTATTTTGCCACGGTCAGCAAAGAACACCACCACCATTTTTCCGAAGGTTTGACTTGTGGCTTTAGTGCGACAGGCCGGTTTATCACACCCCCATTTATTGGAGAGGAGTTGGATTGACTTCTTATGTTCCGAGAGTTTCGCCTTTTTTCCATCAATCGTCATCACATAGTTGCTTTTTCCGTGCACAAGGATCGTTTCAAATCCCATTTCTCGCAAGGTTTCAATCAAGTGATGGCTGCCATACCACGAATCGAAGGTGATCGGATAGTTCCGGATATCTATCCCTGTCTCTTCAAAGAAGGACACCACCTCTTTGAGCATAGAGACGACACAGGAGGGTTTATCCGTGTTCCCGCGTCCTTGTTTGCTGATCAGTCGCATATTCAAGGGAATGATCTGGTCTCCAATCTTTATCGTTATCCCCAATATATTTTGTCCTTTCATCGGTTGATTTGCTTGAGAACACCACCAGTTAGATGTGTAGGAGAGACCCTCTCCATAACGGAAAACAAAGGTATCATCCACACTGATGACGATACACAGACGCGATAGGGTAGAAGCACTTTTCGATACAACCTCCCGGAGTGCTTCTAACGCAATAGAACACCCCAGACGCACAAAAAGATGTTGCCAGAGATGAAGACTCATATTGTTCAGTTCACGATACAGTTTCGCTTTCGGAATAGACAACGCATCCGACACTTGATTCGGGTTCGTAAGTCCAAACAGATGACAGGTTGACAAAAACACGAAGGTATCAACAAAACGCTGTTTCAAGGTGCGAAACTGTGAAGATAGAAGTAGTTGAAAAAAGGTTGTAGATGTGATAAGCTGAGTTAGCATGAGATGTCCTCCTAATGTTGTTATATTGAAATCTGTAATTAGGATGAGATCTCATGCTATAAAAGTCAAGCAAAATCTACACAGCAAAACGCATTTTCATGGTGTTATACCTTGTTACTCTTGATTATGATTAGGTCGAACAACATTCTGAGAAATATCAGAGAATTAACTCTACACTCCTGAACTGTAGGAGGGAACTCCGATTCCCGACTGCTCCTAAGTTCTATCGCGATTCGGAGATCGCTCCTACAGAGGAAATGTAGAATTATTTCTATAATCCACTATACCTTTCTATCTTTATCCAAAATACAGAGGAATATTATGCGAAAAAACATGCACCATTTTTTCCATCTATGGATATACATTATTTTCATTGGGTTAATCTTCTCCGGCTGCGGTGATAAGCGGAACAAGAAATGGCTTACAATTTATGGAGGTGTCATCGGAGGAAGTTTTTCCCAATTTGCTGGCGGTGTTAGCCAAATTGTCAAACACAATGAAACAGACCTAAAAATTTCAGTTGTTGCTTCTGCAGGATCAATTGAAAATACTCGCCGTGTCAACAAGGATCCGAATGCACTCGGTGTCGTTTTCGCTTCTGAGAGTTCTCTCGGTTATCGTGGACAAGAGATTTTTGCTGAAGAGGGACCAAAAACAAATATCCGAATGGTGACGTTGCTTTATTTTGCCTATGGACAATTCTCAACGCTTAAGAATAGCGATGTCCATAAGTTTGAGGATATTGTTGGGAAAAAGATAGCCTGCGGAGCGCCTGGGTCCGGAACTGCACAAACGTTAGAACGTCTCGCAAGGTCAGCAGGCATTTGGGACAATTTCAAGCCAATATATAGGGGAGGTACAGCAGGTGCTCAAGAACTTCAAGATAGACAGGTGAAAGGATTTTTATGGCTGGTGAGTGTTCCGAACAGTGCTATAATTGAGTTGACAGCGATAAAATCCATCCGAATGCTTGATCTTGACACGCCTGCTAAAAAGTATGGTTTCTATGAAAAATATCCTTTTTATTTTTCTGGTAGTTTACCAGAGGGTGCTTATGAAGGAAAAGTTGAGCCAGTAAAGACAATTTTGATGCCGACAGTTCTGATTGCTAACAAAGCAATACCAGAGGAAACTGTTTATACCATTCTAAAGCAGGTTTATACTCCGGAAGGACATCAAACAATGCTGCAAACAAATCAAGCGGCAGCAGATATGACAATTGAAAATGCGCCGAGAGCATTTGTAATTCCGCTACACAGCGGTGCTTACAAGTTCTGGAGTGAACAAGGTGTTGAAATTCCAGAGCGAGCGATGCCAGTGGATTAGCAAAAAATGTTCCACACAAAACTTGCATTAAAAGTGGAGAATATTGTATAATAAGAAATAGAAAATATGGGGTGCTCTTAACTGATTGAGAGCTGAGAAAACACCCTTTGAACCTGATCTGGGTCATGCCAGCGTAGGGAAATACATAAGCGAATTGCGCGCCTCTTGTAATGAGGCACTCAGCCGCTTCCTTTTCGTGCTGCCAAGGCAGTAGATAGAACCCTGGCATGTTCCTATACCGAAAATGGAAGACGGCTTTTTGCTGTTAAGGACAGATACGGATGTTCAGCAAATTCTTAATACCAGTGGTTATCTTGTTGGTAGTATTGGGAATATGGGAAGCAATCGTTTATTTTAGAGATACGCCACACTATATTCTACCACCACCTTCTAAAATTGTGGTGACACTTTTTACAGAACGCGAGCAATTGCTGAAGCATACACTCGTGACATTACAAGAAATGGTATTTGGATTTGCACTTGCCATTAGCATCGGTATCCCATTAGCCGTTCTGATGTTTGAGTTTCCAATTTTAGAGAAAGCCTTCTATCCATACGTTATCGGTTCACAAACGGTACCGGTATTTGCGATTGCGCCTCTTTTGGTAATGTGGTTTGGATTCGGGATTGCTTCAAAAGTTGTTATGGCAGCGATAATCGTATTTTTTGCAATAGTGCTAAACACATTGGACGGTTTGAAGTCTACGGACCCAGATACGGTGAACTTATTTAGGATTTTACGGGCAACTCGTTGGCAGATACTTTGGAAAGTGCGTCTTCCGACAGCCTTGCCGTTTATCTTCTCAGGCGCGAAGATCGGTATATCAATTTCTACGATTGGGGCGGTGATCGGCGAATGGATTGGAGCAAGTGCTGGACTTGGTTTTCTTATGTTGTATGCGAATGCACAGCTACAGATTTCACTTATGTTCGCGGCTATTTTCTGTCTTACACTGTTAGGTTTAAGTCTATTTGCACTGATGACGTTGCTGGAACGATTCGCAATGCCGTGGCGACAGCATCAGAATAATATATCAAATGTCTGATAGGCGTATTAGAAGCACATCGGACAATAAAAAAGGAAAATTCTCATGAAAAAAGTAATTCGCTTAATGTTTCTCATCGGTTGTGGTATAATTTTAACAGGATATATCAACAGTCACTCGGATAGCCACCTGAAATCCGAAACAGAGAAGGTTACCTTACTTCTGGATTGGCTGCCGAATATAGATCATGTCCCCCTTTATGTTGCACAAGAAAACAAAATTTTTGCCAAACACGGCTTAACAGTAGAATTAAATTGGGGTAATGACGCGGATGCCCCAATAAAATTTGTAGCAGCCGGACAAGCACCGTTTGCAGTTAGTTATCAACAGAGTGTAACAATTGCACGAGCAAGTGAGGAGGCATTACCTGTTAAGTCAATTGGGTTACTTGTTGAGCATCCACTAAATACAATCACTTTTCTGAAAAAATCTGGCATTAAAACGCCAGCAGATTTCAAAGGAAAGAAGATCGGATACACGGTCGCACCGTTGGATGTACTTCTGTTTAATGCAATCGCTGCAAACGCCGGACTAACGAAAGATGATTATGAATTGATAAACATAGGTACGAATATTATGGCACCACTCATGAGCGGTCAGATTGATGCAGTGATCGGACCATTTCGGAACTACGAAATTAATATGCTGAAACTTGAAGGTGCAGAAGCCGATTTTTTCGCACTTGAGAAACACGGCATACCAGACTATTACGAGTTAGTGATTATTACAAATGACGCATATTTGGAAAAGCATCCAGAAACTGCTAAAAAACTGATGATGGCAATTCAGGAGGCAATTCAATTCACGAAAAAGAATCCTGACAAAGCCCTCCAACTTTTCTTTAAAGCAAACCCAGAAGCTCGAAAAGACTTAGAAGAACTCGCTTTTCGGGATACATTGGATTTATTCGCAACAACACAGGTCCAGAGTAAAGAAAAGTGGGATGCATTCACGAAATTCGCGCTTGAAAAAGGGTTGATTTCCAAAGCAGTCAAGGCAGAAGACCTTTTCGTCAATTTATTAGAAGAAGAATTATTAGAAGAAAAACCTTCTCCCCGTAACGCGAATGGTAAATAAAAACATAATCATCATCGGCGGCGGTGTGATTGGACTCGGTATTGGATGGCAGCTTGCAAAATCAGGTGCTTCTGTTACCATCTTTGAACGGGACCGAGCAGGGCGAGCCGCCTCTTGGGCTGCGGCTGGAATGCTTGCTCCTCTTGCTGAAGCGCATACTGAAGAACCTGAACTGCTGAATTTAAGTTGTGAAAGTTTAGCACTTTATCCACAATGGGTTCGTGAATTAGAAGCAGATGCGGAGATGTGCATCGGCTATCGGGTAGAAGGCACGCTCATTGTTGGGTTGGAGGCGGACGATACCGATCAACTTCGCCATCTTTATAAGGCGCAACAGCACTTAGGATTGGATGTAAATTGGCTAAATGGTAGTGAGGCACGTGATGTTGAACCTGCACTCTCACCTCGTGTTACTGCGGCAATTCACTGTGCAACTGACTACCAAGTTGACAATAGATTGATGGTTAAAGCTCTCCAACATGCTTATCAAGCATCTGGTGGCGTATTACATGAAGATTGCCCTGTTGAAAAGATTGACATAAAACACGGTGTGGTGACCGGTATCCAGACACAAAAAGGATTCCATGCCGCAGATGTAGTTATTCTTTCGGCAGGATGCTGGTCTGCACAGATTGATGGGGTACCAGATGCAATTATTCCACCAGTCCGTCCCGTCAAAGGACAGATGTTGGCGTTGCAGATGGAAGAAGGTATTGATATAAAAACTGTCATTCGCACTGTCAGAGCCAGATATTCTACATCGGTATATCTGGTGCCACGTTCCGATGGGAGACTCATCATTGGTGCTACAAATGAAGAAATGGGGTTTGACACCCGATTGACAGCAGGCGGCATGTTTGAATTACTCCGCGGCGCGTGGGAAGTCGTGCCGGGCGTTTATGAATTGCCAGTTTTGGAAACTTGGACAGGATTGCGCCCGGGCAGCAGAGACAATGCTCCCATACTCGGTAAAACACCTATTGAAAATCTTATGTATGCCACAGGACATTATCGGAACGGTATTCTGCTTACACCTATTACGGCTTATGAGATAGCAAAACTAATTATGACTGGTAAGACTTCAAAGACAATCGTCCCGTTTCAATTAGAAAGGTTTTTAAGGCAATAAGTACACACCGTGTGCTGTAACTATAGTGAACTTTAGAATTAACAGAACATTTTGAGTTGTAGGAGGGAACTCCGATTCCCGACTAAGAGTGGCATCAGTCGCGATTCGGAGATCGCTCCCGCCGAATACCACACGGGGAATGCCTAAACGGCATTCATACCGTTGATTTGGCGTATTCGGCGTTGATTCACAGGTGAAGTGTATAATTATTTCCATATTTCACCATATATTAAAAAAATGAAAATACGCATTAATGGCGAAGACAGAGAAGTACGCCTTAATTTAAATATTCACGAATTGCTGATTGACTTGGAACTAAGCCCGAAGCAATCCGGCATCGCTGTTGCAGTCAATAGGGAGATTATTCCTAAAACGAAGTGGCAGGAGACCGAACTTTGCGAAGATAGTGAAGTGGAAATTATTCGCGCTGTACAGGGTGGTTAGCTTGATATCAAAACCCATAAATCCCAATAGCGAATGGTAAGTATAACCTTGATAAAGTGGATTGGAGGTGTTATACTAATTTGGAAATGCATGGGCAAATTTGAGGCAAATACTTATGGATAGCCAAGAAGTTCGCTGGGTTCAACGCGCAAATAGTTTTGAGAGGGCTTTTGCACGATTAAAGGCAGCTGTAAACCTCGCGGCACAGCGAGAACTATCAGACTTGGAAGCACAAGGGTTGATACAGGGTTTTGAATATACGCATGAACTTGCTTGGAAAACCCTCAAAGACTTTCTTGAAACTCAAGGTATGGTGAATTTATATGGTTCTCGTGACACAACCCGAGCTGCTTTTCGGAGTGAGTTGATTGAAAACGGCGAAGTCTGGATGGACATGGTTGATAAACGCAACTTAACTTTGCATACCTATGATGAAGAAACTGCAGCTCAGGTTGTCACTACTATCCGATCTACTTATTTCCACGCTTTTGAAAGATTGTTAGTGAAGCTGCAGCAACTTAAAACGGAACTGGGTTGAAAAATGAAATACGGTTTATCTGAGCAGACACTCCAAAAAATCCACGATGTTTTTGTTCGATATCCGCAGGTAGAAGAAGCAGTATTGTACGGTTCACGTGCCAGAGGTGACTACAAAAACGGTTCTGATATTGACCTAACACTCCGTGGTGGCGATACGTTGACACACACAATCCTTTCTCAAATTGCAAATGACCTTGACGATCAGTTACTGCCCTATACGATTGATCTGTCTATCTTCAAGAATATCCGAAATCCTGATATGGTTGAACAGATTGAACGAGTTGGTGTAGTATTTTACAAGAAATAGGTTTCGACAGAAAACAAATGCAAGAATTCAAAATAGCGGATAAGACATACACATCAAGATTACTTATCGGCACAGCGGGATATCCGAATTTTCACATCATGACGAAAGCTATTGCAGCAAGCAGTGCAGAAATTGCAACGGTATCAATGCGACGCGTCAAATTTACGGATACATCTGGTGAAAATCTATTTGCGCTCCTGCGTGAACGCGGTATGACAATTCTTCCGAATACCGCGGGCTGTTTTACAGCAAAGGACGCTATTTTGACCGCGCAGCTGGCACGGGAAGCACTTGAAATATCGCTCATCAAATTAGAGGTTATCGGGGATGAACAGACGTTATTCCCTGATGTAGAGCAGCTCCTCAGTGCGGCGGAAACACTCGTAAAGGACGGATTTACGGTGCTACCGTATTGTAATGACGATCCGATCACTTGTAAAAAATTAGAAGATATTGGTTGTGCTGCCGTGATGCCGTTAGGCGCTCCGATAGGCTCAGGAATGGGGATTCGTAATCCGTATAACATTCAGATTATCCGAGATTTAGTTAAGGTGCCACTTATTGTAGATGCGGGTGTTGGCACTGCCTCAGATGCGGCGATTGCGATGGAATTAGGGTGTGATGGTGTTCTGCTCAACACCGCAGTTGCGAAGGCACACCGTCCTGTCCTAATGGCAGAAGCAATGAAAAAAGCAGTTGAAGCAGGTAGAGCTGCGTTTTTAGCAGGACGCATTCCTCGGAAACTCTATGCGGCTGCCTCAAGTCCACAGGATGGCATGATTGAGTAAAGATGGAACACCTCTGTCTATAAACATCACGCCTCTATGAGGCTAAGAGAAACGTGAGTTTGATAATAGATATATGAACTTCATTTTGCATAAAATCTTATTCTCATAAGCCCGGTAGGTGCGGTTTCCTAACCGCACCGAGTCCAAAAATCTGATTTATCAAACTCACGTTAAGAGAAAGAACACTGTTGCAATCCCACAATAGAATTGGAGTTAGTGTGTGAAAAAAATAAAACTCTCTTTTTGTATAAGTGTGTTTATCTGTAGTTTAATATTAGCAGGAGGATACCAACACACTTTCGCACAATTTCAAAGCGAATTCGGGCAGGAACTACTACTTGAACCTGAACCACCTAAAACCGACCCCGCAAAACTTACAATTGATGCTCACTTTTCTAACACCTTTAACAATCATATTGAACTTGGATTAAGTGTTGATCCCTACACCAGCAGCCTTGCTGGGCAAGAAAGTCCACAGCTTGAAGGTATTATTAATCGGTTAGGTGTAAACCTGCGAGGTGAACTTCCAATTGTAGATAATAAACTCCGCCTCAAATTACAATACTCTCCTCAACTTGAAAATTACAACGGAAAAGAAGGAAAACTCAACGAATTTGATGCATTCACCGATGTTTCCTCAACGGAATTAAGTTTTCGGCCGGTTTCAGATTTACCCGAATTCATAGCCTTCCATCAATTTCAGCGCTTGACGCGAACATTAAATGTATACAACAGCACTGAACGACAGATAGGTCTCCGCTTTGGGCGCGTTTTAGAATACAATCTGCGAATTCACCGATTTGACGATGAATCTCAACTTAGAGAAGATTTCCTGCTAATCGGTTCTACGAACCATAGGGCAACCACACGTCTTCAATTTGGATTACTCAAACAGATGGTAGGCAAGGTGGAATACGCGATCGAATATGGAAGTTACCAAACCAATTTGAATAATCTAATCTTAGGTGTGACTGGACTTGAAGAAGGCGAACGCCGAATTGATTGGCGACATTCCGGGACTGCGAAGTTGTTACAAACAGCAGCGGAACGTATTGTTTTTCAGGAAGAGGTCAACGTTTTTCGAAATCGTTCCAACGTTAATTTTTTTAACTTCGCAAGTGCCGAAGCAGCGTTGAGCACATTTTATAGGTTTGACATCGGACGATGGATTCGGCTCCGATTTTCCCGCGTTTGGGTACGTTTTGAAGGTAGACAAATTCGGGATGAGACCGGTAGTATTATAGAAGATGCTGAAAACCGAAGTGATACACAATGGGGGTTCAACGCGCAGGTTAATTGGAAATTCACTCCTTATTTAACGTTGAATGCTGACTATCAGTTCACCCAAAACCGCACCAACGAGTTAGATCCAATTCTCGATTTTCTTAACTATAATCATAGTATAGCGAGTTTAACGCTGCGTGGGAATTATTAGACCGCACTTTAAATCGTTATAGTTGTACAATTCATTGCCGGCAAGGAATAGGCATGCTACAGCTATCGCTTTCCCTTATAGAGTTTCAATCTACCTTCTATTTCAATCAACGTATAGCACCTATCAATTTCATCAGCAACTTTTTCTTCATCCGGTGTTCCCCACAGCAATAGATAATCAACATTGTCCGCATAATCGCATAGGTCAATCTTTTCGGCTCGCCAATGAACAGTTTGCACCCATTCCTTTTCATCTACTGGTGTCTCAAAATCTGGTTTGAAGCGAATTGGAAAATAGTCAAACTGTACCTCGTAGTTGCCGAGGTTAATACACCCGTTATCAAGACAGTAGTAATTCGCCGCATTGACAAAGATACCGACTCTGAGCGATTCACCGCTTGATTCAAATTGGAGCGGCAAAATCACACTGTTCTTTTCAACCTTATCTGCAAAAGCGTTAAACTCACGTAATCCTACGTTCAGATTTCTGCAAAGAATGCCGATAAAGAAGATATTGACAATAGCAAGAAGCGTTACTATCCCTATAAACAGCTGTTTCCACCGAAAATTCTCGCTTAATCTAAAGCAAGCGAATATTGTAAGTGTGGCTAAAATCAATAACCGATCATTCACCCAACCGCCTGGTCCAATGGAATTTGGCAAGATTAAATAGAGTCCGAAAAGCACAGCAAACAGAATTAGAAATGCGCCTTGTCCTGTTCGGGATTCGGTTGATGCCTTCCAATTTTGCCATAAAGTCCAGATACCGAGAAAGAGCAGAAAAACAAAAACAGTATAGGCAATCCACGCCTGATGTTCGTTGTATGCCACCAATACCCGCATCCCAACCATGTTTTCCAACAATTCACCGATACGTTTCAATTCAAATTCAGGTGGACCGCCTGCCAACAAATCAGAAGCCGGGAGATAAACAAGCATCAATAATGCCGCTGGCAAAACAGCACATCCTGTGATAAGAATTCGCTTCAAATTTCGTCTGAAATGAATCACAGCGAGTAGCGCAATAGAAAACAAAATGAATGCATAAGAGATCAGGTGTGCAAAATAGATAACGATGATGAGTAGGTTCAGCAGGACAATACGCGTTGTATTCAACGCATCCTTGTGTTTCCACCAGAAACCCAGCGCTAAAAAGAATAGCGGGACACTCACAGCAAAGTTGTAGAAACCCATCAATAGCAGATAGTTATAGATAAACGTAAAACTAAGTATGACAAGCGAATCCCTACCAGACTGAACTGCATTGAGAAAATAGCGGATTGCCAACGGGAATAGGATGACGTATAGACTCAGAAATACCTTCTCTGCTGTTAACGGCTTGAAGATGAACATTAGTACCGCCAAACAGAAGTGGGACAACCAATTTGCAAATGGAAACCAATTGATGTCGTAATAATCGCGAAACTGAAATGAAGGATTGCTATATTCCGTTATAATCTGTGAGTTGTAGACGTGGCTCACGCCATCTTGTGTTGGAAAATAGTCGAACAACCATATCGGTAGAAGATATGCGACTATTAGTACACCAATCAACAATGATGATATTGTATAGAAACGGGAGAAGTACGCCATCAATTTACCTTCCATTCTAAAACATCAATTTGATTCAGATAAATCTTTCTTTAATACTATCATGTTTCTGCATTTTGTGATAACTTTTTATATCTGCGTTATTTGTTAATCGATTTATAGTGAATTGTTCAAAGAAGTTGACACTTCCGTTCCCGGTAGGCGAGGTTTCCTAACCTCGCTGATGCACAGTGTCCAAGTAATTCTAAATTCCTTTGTTCTTGAATCTTGCGAAAATCAACCATCTGTGCTAACATAGCAGGGAAGTAGTGGGAGTGAGCAACTCTGCTTTGCATTACAAGTCTAAATCTGGATTTTTCGGTCAAACAAGGGGAGTGGTTTTATGACATTAGATCAGGTCAAATCTTTAGTTGAAACGCGCGGTATTGAGTTTTTCCTCTGCTCTTTTGTAGAGATGAGCGGGACACCGAAAGCGAAGGTCATTCCAGCGACACATCTTGAGGACATGGCAAAAGATGGAGCGGGTTTCGGAGGCTTTGCAGCAGGTGAGATAGGGCAATATCCTCATGACCCAGAGATGGCAAGTATCCCTGACTTTAATTCGCTCACGATTGTGCCGTGGCGGGAGAACTTAGCATGGGTTGCGGGGGATATGTTCGTTGAAGGAAAATCTTGGCACTATTGTCCACGAACTATTCTGCGGCAGCAATTGGAAAAGGCGAGGCAGAAAGGCTACATCTTCAACGTCGGCATTGAGGCTGAATTCATGTTGTTAGAGCAGGATGAGGACGGTCAATACGCTCCATGGGATAAACTTGATACGTTGGATAAGCCGTGCTACGACCTAAAAGCCTTGTATCGCAACCTTGATATGATGACAACCCTGATAAAATACATGCAGGAATTGGAGTGGGAACCCTACGCGAACGACCATGAAGATGGCACCTGTCAGTTTGAGGTCAACTGGACATACTCAGATGTACTCACCACAGCAGACCGACACACCTTCTTCAAGTGGATGGTTAAAACGCTTGCTGAAGAAAGCGGATTATTGGCAACGTTTATGCCGAAGCCGTTCACCAATCTAACGGGCAACGGTGCACACTTCCACATGAGTATCTGGAATGAGAACAATGAGACTAACTTGTTCCTTGATGAGAATGATGCTAACGGTTTATCTCAAATGGCATATTGGTTTACGGGCGGTATTCTCAAACATGCGAAGGCGGTTACAGCGGTCACAAATCCGCTTGTTAACAGTTACAAACGTTTGGTTCGTAGGGCGCCGCGTTCGGGAGCATCATGGGCACCTGTTTTTGTCACTTTTGGCGGGAACAATCGAACGCAGATGATTCGGACTCCTGCCCCCGGACGGATTGAGAACCGTTTAGCAGATGGCTCAGCAAATCCTTATCTTGCGGCGACTGTGCTTCTTGCTGCTGGTCTGGATGGTATTGAAAATCAGATTGATCCTGGTGAACAAAACGTGGACAATCTTTACGAAGTGCCAGAAGATGAACTACAGAGTCGAGGCATAGATTCCCTACCCACAACGCTCAGCGAAGCTGCTGATGCTCTTGAAGGAGACGAAGTCATCAAGAACGCACTTGGGAATGAGTATGCCGACTACTACATTCAGGTCAAACGTGAGGAATGGCGTAATTACCATTTGAGCGTCAGCCAGTGGGAGACTGACAACTATTTGGCGGTCTATTAATTGGAGTGGTGCGCTACTTTTCTTGTAAGAGGGATTTGAAATCCAGACTTTGAATCGTTTTGACAATTAAACTTCTGAATGTTATACTGCCTTCTGTTGAATGTATACGTTTGCTACGACAATTCTGCCGTCATACTAAAAGGACTTGAAATGCTTCTGACACTCAAACAGGCAAGCCAATGGGCATCAGATTACCTCAATAAAAACGTTACAACCGCAAATATATCCTATTTGATTCAGTATGGGCATATTGAATCCGTACTGGAAAATGGGGCATCGTTGATTCCATTGGATAGTCTTGAAAAATATTACGGTCAAAACAATCGAGAGAAGCGATGGAAAAATGAACTCGGTGATGACCTGAATTGGGCATTGTCCTTTGAAAAGATTAAAGAGGCGGAAACAACTAAACACGTTCATCGGCTGCATCCTTACAAAGGTAAATTTATCCCCCAATTAGTCGAATACTTCTTAGGCGCACATACAGACGATTTTAAGCAGGAAGTCTATTTTCAACCTGATGATATTGTGCTTGACCCGTTTTGCGGCAGCGGTACCACATTAGTGCAAGCAAACGAACTCGGCATGCATGCAATCGGCATTGATATTTCTGCTTTTAATGCTTTCATTAGCAATGCAAAGGTGGGGACGTTCAACTTTGTCCATCTGTACGAGAAAAGTAAGGAAATTACAGCAGCACTCAGGAATTTTGTTGCTACATCGGGGATAACCGAATTCGAATCTAAACTTGCAAATTCCCTTGCTGAGTTCAATAATCAGTATTTTCCAGTATCCTTCAAACGCCAAGTGAGGATGGGTGAAATTGATCAAAAAAAATATGGTGCCGAGAAAGAAGCCGCTTTTTTAGATACATACCATCAACTTGTGGCAGAATACCAAATTGATATACAGATGCCAACCGATTCTGCTCGTTTTATGAAGCAGTGGTGTCTTCCGGGAGTCAAAGCGGAGATAGATTTTGTCCACAGTAAAATTCACAAAGTAGAAGATACATCAACACAAAACGCTTTGATGCTTATCTTAAGCCGCACCATCCGTTCTTGCAGAGCCACAACACACGCAGATTTAGGAACTTTACGAAAACCTGTAACAACAACCTACTATTGCAGAAAGCATGGAAAAGTCTGTAAACCGCTCTTTTCCATTTTAGGATGGTGGGAACGATACTGCAAGGATAGTGTAGAAAGGTGGGTTAAATTTAGTAAGTTAAAAACGGATACTTTTCAACACTGTATAACTGGTGATTCTCGGACGATTGACATCTTCACAATGTTAAGACAGGCAAATCCACAATTGGCAGAGATTGCCCAAAAACAACGAATTAAAGGCATCTTTACAAGTCCACCTTACGTTGGACTCATCAACTACCACGAACAACACGCCTACGCCTATGATCTCTTTGACTTTAAAAGATTAGATGAATTAGAAATTGGTCCTCTGTTTAGAGGAAGAGGACGAGAAGCAAGAGAATCTTATATCCACGGTGTAGCGGAAGTCTTCAAGAACTGTAAGCGGTTTTTGGCTGATGATTACGATATTTTCGTCGTAGCAAATGATAAGTTTGATATGTATCCGACTATTGCTGAAATAGCAGGAATGCATATCGTTAATCAACATAAGCGACCTGTGCTAAATCGGACAGAAAAGAATCGGGAGGCAGCATATCTCGAAACAATATTTCATCTCAAGATGCGCGGAAGAAATTAAGGTCTATTCTGACAAACTTTCTTGTAGGCACGCTTTGTAAGCGCGCTATCAATCGTATGTACAACATGGAGGATAAACAATGTCTCAAATCAAATCGGTGTTACTATGGGAAAACCAACGGCGATATTTCCGCGAAGCGATAGATGCTGGCACCCTGAAGGGGGCAATCATTCCCACAGGAAGCACAGAGCAACACAACGAACATTTGGCGATGTATCACGATACGCAAAGCGCGGTGTATGTTTCTAAACTTGCAGCTGAAAAGTTGTTCCCGCAGGTGATTGTCACAACACCTTTGGCGATTGGCGTGTCGGAACACTGGATGGATCACAAGGGCACACTCACCCTTCGTGCGGAGGTTTTCGGTGAGGTGCTATACGATGTCGCGGATAGTATGCGCCGACACGGTATTGACAACATCTTGATTGTCAACGGACATGCTGGCAATGCTGGTCCGGTGCATCAGCGGTTGGATGGTTACCGAGAGAAACTCGGTATTAACATTGCATTTCATTCTTATTGGGAAGCATATACGGGCGAGCTGGTCAAAGAGCAGATGGAATCAGGGGTTTGTCCTGGGCATGCAGCGGAGTTTGAAACAGCGTTTGCGCTCGCTGCTTTTGCAGAAAACGTCGATTGGAATGGCGTGGATTACGACAGTGCAAAACTCACTATCTCAAATGAAGGACAAGCAAAATCTGACCGAGAATATCATCACCAAGCGAAACTTGCCACATCAGAGAAAGGGCAGGTTATGATTGATGTTGCTGTAGATTGGGTTGCAGAAAAGATGCAAGAGATGTTGTCATAGTCCCTCACTGCAGGCGCGCTTTGTAAGCGCGCCCCTTCCGTGGTGCGCGGTTGAAAACCGCGCCTACTTTACATGTGAAGTATTTCTAATGCCCCTCAAGTGCCTTCCGTAATCCATCTCCATGTTCTCGCCACCAACCGTAGAGAATAGAAATATCGGTGCCGATGCAGAAATGCCGTACTCCCATATCAAGAAAACGTTTCGCGCCATCGGCACTCCCAATTTCAGCACGAGGCGGCACACCCATCTTCAGAGCAGTCTTAAATACCCTCTGTTCCGTTTCTTGGATTTCAGTTGACCCGCGCTGACCTACCTTTCCGATACTCATAGAATAATCTGATCCACCCCACTGGATCATGTCAACACCTTCAACAGATAATACCTCTTCAAGGTTTTCTACCGTCCCTTTCTTCTCAATCATAATCACAACAACAACATCGCGCAATGCTTGGACGTATTCAGGTCCACCCCCGTATCCCATATAGGAGAATCGGCGGGTTGCAACGCCATAACTACCGCCATCTTCAGGCGTATCTGCACGAGTAATCTTAACACACTCCTTCACATCTTCAACGTTTTGGCAATCGGCATAAAGCACACTCTGGAAGCCAGAACCGATTGCGCGTTGCGCGATAAAACCACGCGGTTCTTGGTCAACTTTAATCATTGTTGAGATATTGTGTAGTTCCGCTGCGCGACACAAATTATCCAAGTCGTGCAGGTCAAATGGACCATATTCCCCTACAAATTCAACATAGTCATACATTCCCGTGTGCCCAATCGCTTCAACGATGGAGGGCCAAGTTGTGTGGATATGTGTGCCAACGGTCGGTTTATCAGCATTGAGTAATTCTCGAAAGGTATTTTTTCTCATCAAATTTCCTCATTTATAGTAGATTTTACAATTAACTGGACATTTTGATTGGTGAATCAACGCCAAATGCGCGTATGGCATTTGGCGGGAGGGAACTCCGATTCCCGACTATCAGTGAGTTTCGTCGCGATTCGGAGATCGCTCCTACAGGAAATGTGTATAATTATTTCCATATTTCACCATATATTGTAAAAACGATCTACAATTTCGATTTTTCGGCATCTAAACGCATCTATGTTAACAAGATTCCGTACTTTTTACAACGCTAAAATAACGTTTGCTTATGAGAGCAATTTTTGTTAAACTGATAGTGCATCGCTACTTACTAACAGAACGGAGAAATCCCATGCAAAACAAGATTAAATTGCCCGCAAATTTCGCTGATTATCTACAAATTGAAAACGCTGACCTGCGTTTTACCGAAGCAACCGACGTCGCAAAACATATCACGGGAGCAGGAGTAGAAATCTATCCGAACATGGATCATGCCGCCATTTTCTGTGACCCGCCACACATCGTCGCTGATGGCTTAAAACAACTCGGTTATGTTAACGGATGGGATGCGCGGTGTTATCCATCGCCTGTTGACGGATGCGACTATATCAACGTCTCTGCCCAGTTGTCAGCGGATAGTCCTGCACATGATGATGGGTGGTTTGACTACGTCGCTGTTGTGCATCCCGTTGACAAGGCAGCACTTGAACACATGCTCGGACAGGGATACGGCAATCCGTTTATCCATCACTTGACATGGGGACTTGTGCCGCCAGAACGCACCGCCGCAGACGATTTCGAATATGCAAGCCGGGTTGTGCCATTTATGGTAGAAAAACGGAAGGTCATCGGCGATGCAATTGGTGATGAACCCGGCACGCTCATCATCGCGTTGTCAGAGAACGTCATGGCACATCCCAAATTTGCTAATGTGCTGCCTGAATGGATAGGCAACCTTGACGCTGAGGAATATCAGGTTGAATCGATGCAGGGTGGCGGTTTCCTAATCCAGTTTTTTGTGTTGACGGGTGGTAGAATTGAGGTTGCTTTGCGCGTGGATACAACACAGACGTTCAACCCGAAAAGTGTCCACAAGATTTCTGAAGATGAGATTAGTGCTGTGCAGGGGGAATAACAAGCGTTAAAATCTGTTAGTTCTCTTGACAGATGAAAGTATAGGTGATATACTTAACCATAGGTTATAGAAAGAACGATACCCTAAGCAACGTTTTGAGAACTGTCAATCTTTTGGAGACTATAAGCCTTGAATAGGAAAATGGGAAAACGAATCTACATTGACACGTCAATTCCCAGTTCCTACTATACATTACGCACCGACGAAGATACCCTTGCAAAGCAAAGAATAACTCGGCACTGGTGGAATGAATATGCGAATAAATTTAGCTTAACGTCAAGTATCGCTGTCATCGGTGAACTCACCCGCGGGAGAAGTGAAGCAACACGAGCACGCTGTGCCTTAATTGAAAGTATCGAACTGTTACCAATTACAGATCAGATTCAACAAATTGCCCAAATCTACATAGACAGACTGATAATGCCACAAGACCCACGTGGTGATGCACTTCACGTAGCAATTGCCTCATTTCATAATGTGGACGCTATACTCACTTGGAATTTGGCTCATATTGCTAATCCTAATAAGATTGATCTTGTCAAACAGGTTAATCATGAATTGGGTTTAGCTACACCTGACTTAACGACACCTTTAGATAATTTTGGAGGCACCAGCTAAAATGGAAAAGAAAGAAAATATGGAATGCAGTATAATGGATGAAGTTCGCGAAATGCGGCGTAAAATTTCTGCTGAATTTGGGAATGATCTTAATCAATTGGTTGCATATTACCAAGAGTTAGAGAACGAAATGCGGAAGTCGGGCAAATATAAGTTTGCAGATTTGCCAAGTGAGAAACCCAAATCCGAAAAGGGTGTCTTTACCAGTTTCGTTCCTATTCAGTTAAAACCCGAAGAATTTGAGATTGTTGAAACACTTGCTAAGTCGCGTGGCATATCGCCTGAGAATCTAATTCGGGAGTGGGTTGTTGAACGTATTGCAACGGGTTAATCATTGTGCGTAGATAAATTAGACACATTCAGGTATAATTTTTTATACTATTCTTTAGGAGGGTTAACGATATGGCGTATAGCAATTTTACCTTAGCAACGGTGCGAGAAAAGTTCAAACTGGAAACATTTCGATCTGTGGGCAGCTTTTCTCAAATAGAACCGGTAGTCCCGAGTGCAGAACTCACAAAAGTGTTGCCCAGAAAAGTGGCGTTAGCTGCTGCTATAGGTACCGAGAAAGCGCGGTCGGAACTAATTGTCGCGGATGTTTTATTTGAACTCTATGAGCACTTCAACGAGCGCATAAGTCTGTTTTCAGGCGTTGAGTTCAACGTTGATGTAGAATAGGACTTGACTGGGGTTTGCGATTTTATCGTAAGTCTGTCTCCAGAGCAATTTTATGTAGAGGCACCTGTGATTGTCTTGGTGGAGGCGAAGAAAGAAGACCCGGTGCAAGGTTTCGGTCAGTGTGTCGCTGAGATGATCGCTGCACAATACTTTAATGCTGAAAAAGGGAATGACATCGCGTGTGTTTATGGCGTTGCCACGACAGGCACGGAATGGATTTTCCTCAAATTGGAGGAGCAAAGACTCAGCGTGGATCTAATGCCCTATCAAATCTCACAGTGTGACAAAATCCTCGGTATTCTCTCAAGCATGGTTAACCAAACAGCATAAGAAATATCAAGAGGTTATAGAAATGGCATATAGCAATTGGACTTTAGAAACAGCAGTGGAAAAATTTCATCTTGAAAAGTTTGAAACCTTGGGCATATTTTCTGAAATAGCACCGGTGGAACCGAGTGCACATCTGATAACGGCTTTGGCGAAAAAAGTGTCGTTGGCCGCGTCTATAAACACAGAAAAAGCAAGGTCAGAGCTGATTGTCGCTGATGTCCTTGTTGAACTGCGTGAAAAGTTTGAAAACCGTATCAGTTTCTTTTCAGGTATTGATTTCAACGTTGATGCGGAAAACGGATTAACCGGGGTGTGCGATTTTTTGATAAGTTTATCACCCGCGCAGCTTCATTTAGAGGCACCCATCATTATCCTTGTTGAGGCAAAGAAGGAAGATTTAACTGCGGGGCTTGGGCAGTGTGCCGCGGAGATGCTTGCTGCACAACGTTTTAACACCGATAAAAGCAATGAAATTCCTCGGATTTATGGGGCTACCACCTCCGGAACAGATTGGCGATTTCTCAAATTAGAAGGGCAAAGCCTGCATATTGATATAGAACCCTACCAAATTGCACAATGTGACAAAATCCTCGGTATCCTCTCCAGCATGGTAGAACAGAAGGCATAAGGTCCGTCAGTGCCTGAGAATTTAATTCGGGAGTGGGTTGTTGAACGTATTGCGGCAAGGTAGTTTGCTAAAAAGAGGTATAGATTTGTCCGCAAGTCTTACGGAACAGATTACTGATTTTATTAGGAATTGGAGACACTCAGGCACAATCTGTTATACTACTGCTTCGTCAAGTGATAATTGATGGGTCTTAAAAGTAATCGGGAATCGGAGTTCCCTCCCATCAAATGCCATACGCGCATTTGACGTTGATTCACAAAGAGGGTGTTCTGTAGGAGCGATCTCCGAATAGCGACCTACAATAATATGTTGACGAAGCACTACTCTTTAGGAGGGTTAACGATATGGCTTATAGCAATTTTACCATTGAAGAAGTACTGAAAACGTTTCAGTTAGAAACGGATGAAGCAGCGGATATCTCTTCCAAAATAGAACCGGTATCACCGAGTGCACATCTCACCACTGCATTAGCAAAAAAAGTTCCGTTAGCCCTCGCTATCGGCACAGAGAAAGCCAGTTCAGAATTAATTGTCACCGATGTTCTCGTTGAACTTCGCGAAAAGTTTGAGGACCGAATCAGTTTCTTTTCAGGAATTGACTTCAATGTTGATGTTGAAAAGGGTTTAACAGGCGTGTGTGATTTTCTGGTTAGTCTCTCACCTGTGCAATTTTATTTAGAGGCACCCATCATCATTCTTGTTGAAGCAAAGCGAGAAAATCCTGTTTCCGGCTTCGGCCAGTGCATTGCAGAAATGCTCGCCGCCCAACACTTTAATACCCAAAAAGGCAATGACATCCCTGTCATTTATGGTGCCTCTACTACAGGCACAGTCTGGCAATTCCTTAAATTGGAAGGGCAGCAGCTCTACATTGATAGAGCGCCCTATTCAATTGGGCAGTGTGACAAAATCCTCGGTATCCTCGTGAGTATGGTAGAGCAACAGGTGTAAGGTCCGTGAGGAAGCACTCTCAATATGGATAATGGAGAAACCGATGAATTGTCCAAACATTCCACAGACTGATTCTATTCAAGAACTCGCTGATGTCTGGGACACACACGACTTAACCGATTTTGAAGATGAGCTTGAAGAAGTGAATGAAATTGTCTTTGATAACTCAGTTTCTGTTCAGTTAAAACCCGAAGAACTTGAGATTATTGAAACAATTGCTGAGTCGCGTGGCATATCACCTGAGAATCTAATTCGGGAGTGGGTACTTGAGCATATTGAGATAAAATAGTACGTTGTACAGGAATAAACCTTATGAAACATGTTAGTTCTCTCATTTCAATGTTACTTTTTGTTACAACCCTTTTCACCTCAAGCGTTTTTGCAAAAGATTACGTTCACTATAAAACACTCACAGGGCATAATGGTGGTGTCAGGAGCGTTGCCTTTAGTCCTGATGGTAAAACAATCGCAGGAAGTTCCGACAAAACCGTCCGGTTCTGGGATGCTGCCACAGGCAATCATAAAAATACGCTCATAGGGCATACAGATGATGTCACTAGCCTATCGTTCAGTCCGGATGGACAGACACTGGCAAGTGGAAGTTTGGACTATACCATCTGCTTATGGGATGTTGCTACAGGCAAGAACTTACGCACATTCACCGGACATACGTCGTGGGTTTGGAGCGTATCATTCAGCCCGAAAGGGCGCACTCTTGCTAGCGGGGGTGAAGACTCGGACATTCGTTTATGGGATATTGCTACAGGCAAGAACTTACGCACACTCACCGGACATACGTCGTGGGTTTGGAGCGTGTCATTCAGCCCTGATGGATAGACACTGGCAAGTGGAAGTTTGGACTATACCATCCGTTTGTGGGATACGAATACTGGACAACACAAAGCCATGCTCACAGCAGGTTTCAGCAGCACTCACGTATCATTCAGTCCGAATGGACAGACGTTGGCAAATGGGGTTTAGACAGTAGCATTGACTTATGGGATGTCGGTACAGGAAGGCATTTACACACACTCATAGGAGGTGTGTTTGCTGTTAGGAGTTTATCGTTCAGTCCGGATGGACAAACATTAGCAAGTGGGGGTATAGACAACACCATCCGTCTTTGGAATGTGAATACTGGACAACTACAAACTACACTCACAGGGCATGCGGATTGGGTCAACAGCGTATCGTTCAGTCCGGATGGACAAACATTAGCAAGTGGAAGTGGGGACAAAACCATCCGTTTATGGAAATTATCTGCCTCGGGTTTAACAAGACCAAATTCTATCACACCACCAAAACCCACCGCAGACCAAGTCTACGAAAAAGCCATCCGCGCAGTTATGTGGATTGTCAATCCAGGAATAGGCGAAGGCAGCGGCGTACTCATCGATAAAAAATCCAAACTTGCTGTCACCAACGCACACGTCACAGGTAAACAGAACACAATAGACGTATATTTCCCCGCACCAGACGAAAAAGGCGAACTCATTAAAGACAGGAACTTCTACCTTACAAATGGTGCCGTGCTAAAGCGCCTCGGTTATTACATCAAAGGTCACGTTGTTGCAAAGAATGAGAAAACAGACCTCGCCATCATCAAACTTGATGGGTTACCCGAAACCGCCCGCGAAATTAACTGGAATCTCACACCACCCGCAACAAAAGCAGGCGAATTGGTCTACATACTTGGCAACCCCGCGAAACAGGAGTTATGGCGTTGGACCCTTGGCGAATTTCTGAACGATCACGAGGATTTCTTGCACATCCAATCCGATGTGTTCGGTGGCAACAGCGGCGGACCGGTCCTTAACAAACAAGGGATCCTAATCGGTATTATCGCCCGAAGCGATCAACTCATGAACGCAGCGGCTATTCCTGCAAGACACATAAACAGGCTGCTATCTGAATCAAAGGTGAAACACTCACGGATGCGGAGATAAATTGGATACACTAAGGCATAATTTGTGATACTACTCTTTAGGAGGGTTAACACAATGGCGTATAGTAATTTTACATTAGACATAGTACGCTCGGCGTTTGAACTGGAAATAGTTGAATCCGTGGGTATCTTCTCTGAAACGGAAGCGGTTGTACCGCGGGAACGTTTCATCTCAGAGTTAGAGGAAAAGGTGCAGTTAGCCATCTCTATAGGCACAGAGAAAGCCCGGTCAGAACTAATTGTAACTGATGTGTTGTTTGAACTCCGCGAGCAATTCGATCGTAATATCAGTTTCTTTTCAGGAATTGACTTTAACGTTGATGATGATAAGGGATTGACCGGTGTGTGCGATTTTCTGGTAAGTCTGTCTCCAATTCTCTCTTTTTTAGAGGCACCTATCATCATTCTTGTTGAAGCAAAGAAAGATAATCTCACACTTGGCTTCGGGCGATGTGCCGCTGAGATGCTCGCCGCACAACGCTTTAATGCCGAAAAAGGGAATAACATTCCTTGCCTCTATGGAGCTACAACATCCGGAACAGATTGGCGGTTCCTCAAATTGGAAGGACAACGGCTTCATATTGATAGATCACTTTATTCTATTGGGCAGTGCGACAAAATACTTGGCATCCTCTCAAGTATGGTAAAACAAAAAGCGTGAGTGTTTCTATAAACACAATCATAGACATCAATTTATGAAAACGTAGCTTTAAAGTATCGCTCTTTAGTCCTGTGAATCAACGCCAAATACATGTGTGGTACTTGACAGGTACGTAGTCGCGCAATCTATAGCGACTTTTTTGTTCAGAGCCATTCAATTCTCCAAATGATTACTTTCTTTACCAAGACTTCAAAAAATCGCGTCAACCACCATGCTGACAACAAAATGCGCGCTCATCCAAGATGCAAAAAACGTATCAACCCAACTTTTCCTGCAAACTTATTGTCAATATATTGGATATCTATTGTTCCTAACGCCACAAAAACCTCTGATCACTCACAGAACTTGGTATAATATCAGTATGAAAAGAGAAAACCGATCCCCATACACACCGAAAATCGAAAGGAACTCTCTAAATGTGAAGACGAGAACGCAAAACTTATCAAAATAAATATCTCCAGCAAAAGGAAACCCGTGTTCCTCAACGCAGATGAAAATATAGAATTTATGTAAAATGTCTATAAACCCCTACAGATACTGAGTTTATAGCGAATTTCAAAAAGTTACCACGGTATGAAAAAAGTTACCAAATGGTAACTTTTTAAGGAGATGATCTCAATGAAATGAGAAGAAAAATACAATCAATTCGTGCATCTGGGAACGATTTTTAGGTCCCAACTTTTCGACTAAAACGGATAATTAGACGAAAATTGAATGCCTCTGCTTTTTCGTTTTTAAACACTTGACATTATTATAAATTTATGTTATGTTTGAGAGTGAGGATGAACTTTATTATATATAGGAGGTTAAATTATGTATCGTATTATATTTTCACTTCTCATCATTACTGGATTGCTAATGATGCCTTTTCACGCTGAAGCATTTAACTTAAAGGATAAGGAACTGCTACTTTACTTTTCCTTTAACGATGACAAAGGAAACGCGGTAGAAGATTTATCGCCACATGGAAACGATGGTGAAATCGTAGGAGCCTCCGAATTTGTTGATGGCAAAGTTGGACAAGCTTTAAAGTTCAGCCAAAATGCAGAGGTTAAGGCACTACATATTCCGTTGAACGACAAGAGTTTTACAGTGACATTATGGGCGAAGCCGATGTTGGCAGGTGGTGACCAGCAGTGTGTCTTTTCACAGACACAGGTCAATGCTGGAAACACAAGCCTTCACTACCGTATTTATAACAACGGCACCGTCCGCATGGGATTTTATGGCAATGACCTTGACGCTGCCGCTGCAGTTAAACCAGACGAATGGGCACATATCTGTTTCTGGTTAGATGCGGATAAGAAAACCCGAAGGGTCTATATTAACGGTGAGCAGAAGGCTGAAGATAAAGACAAATCCCTCTACAAGGGAACTGCCGGTAATACGATGGTAGGTTCATGGGGAGCAACCGGTCAAAAGTTCAACGGTTTCATTGATGAAGTGATGGTATGGGAACGCGCTTTGTCAGAAGCAGAAATTGAGCAGAGTATGGAACCTGGTGGTGCTGCTGCTGTTGATCCCAGCGATAAACTTGCAACCACATGGGGAAATGTAAAAGCCTCTCAGTAGATTTTACAATTAACTGGACATTTTGATTGGTAGGAGGGAACTCCGATTCCCGACTATCAGTGAGTTTCGTCGCGATTCGGAGATCGCTCCTACAGGTGAGTTTCGTCGCGATTCGGAGATCGCTCCTACAGGTGAAGTGTCCAATTATTTCCATATTTCACCATAGATAGGCGCGGTTACAAACCGCGCCTATATTGCTTTTGTTCGAGATTCAGGAAAACCTGCTGATTTCCTATATTGAACCGTCCCCAAACTTCTTCTGGAACAGCGAAACCGTATTGTGATCAGGGTGATTCGGTAGTTCAGCGGGAGACTCCCACTCTTCCGCCACATCTGTAAGTTTCACAGGTTTTCCATCGTTTTCCAAAATTGATTTCCACCCTGCAAGGAAGACGTTGGTCTTGTGCTGAAGCTGTCCAAAGGTTTGCGGCATTTCGTTGTGTAGTGCCATGTTCTGGAATGCCCAAATTGTCGGCATCCAAATTTCTGTTTTATCAAAAGGATAACCGGTGCCAGTGTGGATTCTAAAATTCTCACCACCGTAAGCTTCCCGCGTGTGAATTTGTACGGTACCCCATGAACCGCTCACCTGATGGAGTGTCCCATAGAATTGGTGTCCCTCGCCATTAACGTGCTCAAGAGTGATAACACCGGGAGGGCTATGCCAACTATCCGCCCGATAAGCAACTGATACAACTGGGTTTCCTGCCTCTGCAACCGCCTTGCATACCATATAGACACCGTGAATGCCGTGCGTAGGATAGTCATCAAAAGAATTAGTTGCAGTGTAGCAGACGATTTGTTTGTCGCTTGCCCATGCCTTAGCGCGTGAGATTGGATCGTTATGCTCATGGCTTGATGGTGCAAGGATCGTCGCACCGTGTTTTTCTGCCAACTCTATCATTTTCCGCGCTTTAGCGAGAGAATTGGCAAAAGGACGATTGATAAGGTTCGGTAGACCCGCTTCAAGATAGGGTTCGTGTAGGATATGGTTCCACGGGTGGTTATAGTAGCCACCGGAAATTATGCCGTCTACCTTTCCTAACATGTCATCAAAATTTTTGACGACTTCACATCCATAAGACTCAGCGATTTCTTTTGCCTTTTCATATTCAATATCCCAACAGTGTGTGATACGCATTCCTGTGAAAGGCGTATCTTTCTGACCGGCGCGCGGATTTATAGATGGTGCCCACAACGGCATGTGCGAATAGGAGTCAACGTTCAGAAATCCTACGCGGAAAGGTTCAGTATTAGATGCTTGCATGGCTATCTCCTTTATATATGGTGAACTTTGAAATTAAAGAGGCACATTTTTTGTAGGAGCGATCTCCGAATCGCGACGAAACTCACTGATAGTCGGGAATCAGAGTTCCCTCCCGCCAAATGCCAAAAGCGCATTTGGCGTTGATTTGGCTGAATGCCAAAAGCGCATTCAGCGTTGATTCACAACTCAAAATGTCCTGTTAATTCTAAAGGTCACTATAGTTCTCAGTCTTTAGTTCTCGGTTGTCAACTAAAGCAGTTAAAAGAAGTATCTAAAGAGCGTTGTACCGCTCTTTTCTAATTGCTGACAGCTGATAGCTGATGGCTATTTACATTGAGACCCAAGTTGAGCCATTCTCACAAGACTCAACCGCTTTGTAAATGAACTGCATACCCCTCAATCCATCATAAACTGTCGGAAAATCATACGCCTCGGTTTCCATCGGGTCGCCATCAATATGTCGCCGGATGGCTTCAACAACACCTGCATAGATAGTCGCAAACGCTTCCAAGTATCCTTCGGGATGCCCTGTCGGTATCCGTGTGCTTGCAGCAGCGGCTTCGGATAGGTAACCCTGCCCGCGGGTAAGCGTCTGTCTCGGTTCACCATAGCGATAGAGTTCAAGATAGTTCGGATTCTCCTGTGCCCATTTTACTGCACCTTGTTCGGCGTAAACACGGAGTGTAAGTCCATTTTCCTCTCCAGTGGCAACCTGACTTATACTTAAAACCCCTTTACCGCCACCTTTGAAACGGAGTAAAGCGTTGACATCCTCATCCAGTACTCTATCGGGAAGGAAGGTGCTTTTATCAGCACAAAGTTCAGTAATCGGGTCACCGGTGACGTATTCGAGTAGGTTAACGCAGTGCGTGCCGACATCACCCATCGTACCGCCGATACCTGACTGTGCAGGATCCACACGCCACGCTGCTTGTTTCTGACCCAGTTTCTCATGTGGCACCATCAAGAAATCTTGAAGGTATTCAACGATGACCTTACGGATTTGCCCCATTGAGCCTTCAGCAAACAAGGCACGCGCATGCCGCACAAGCGGATGCCCTGTATAGTTGTGGGTCAACGCGAAGACAAGCCCTGAATCTTCAACAAGGTTTACAAGCACCTCTGCCTCATCAAGACTGTAAGTCATCGGTTTATCGCAGACAACGTGGAAACCCGCATCCAAAAAGGTTTTTGCGATTTCAAAGTGGGAGATGTTCGGTGTGACAATGCTAACAAAATCGATACGTTCATTTTCGGAGAGTGCTGCTTCCGCTGCTGCCATCTCTGCGTAACTGTCGTAGCAACGATCTACATTGAGATATAGTTCCGCACCTGTAATTCGTGTATTTTCTGGATCGCGTGAGAAACACCCAGCAACTACTTCGATTTGCTGATCAAGCGTAGCAGCAATGCGGTGAACGCCACCGATAAACGCACCCTGCCCACCACCTACCATACCCATACGTAATTTCCGTTTCCAAGATTTCATAATGATCACTCCAATTCGGTTGTCAACAACTCATAGTTAAGAATCTAAACCGAGAATGTCTCGGTTCCGTTGCACGTCAGTCTCACCACCTGCAAAGTCATCAAATGCGACATCAGTCGTTTCAATGATATGTTTGGCGATAAACGGAGCACCTTCCGCCGCGCCTTGCTCTGGGCTTTTGACACAGCATTCCCATTCCAGCACTGCCCAACTGTCGTAGCCTGCTTCAGTGAGCATTGTGAACACCTGTGTAAAATCTACCTGCCCATCACCCAGCGAACGGAACCTCCCTGCGCGACCAGCCCATGATTGATAGCCACCGTAGACCCCAACTCGACCTGTCGGACGAAATTCGGCATCCTTTACATGGAATCCCTTGATGCGTTCCCCGTAAAGTCGGATGAAATCAATATAGTCGAGTTGTTGAAGGAGAAAATGGCTTGGATCGTAGTTGAGGCATGCAGCGGGGTGATTGTCCGTATAATCTAAGAACATCTCATAAGTCGCACCGTCATAAATGTCTGAACCTGGGTGGAGTTCGTAGGCAAAGACCTGACCGTTATCGTGAGCCAGATCCAATAGTGGCAGCCACCGTGCAGCAAGTTCTTTGAATGCCTCTTCAATGATTCCATCGGGACGTTGGGGCCACGGGTAGACGGTGTGCCACGCGAAACCCCCTGAAAGTACGGGAATAACATGCAGTCCCATGTTGACCGAAGCGTGGATACATTTGGTTAATTCGCCTGCTGCCCATGCTGTCCTTTCGGTGCCGCGCAAACCGGCTGGGTGAAACGCCTCAAACATCACTTCATACGCGGGATGAACAGCTAAGACTTGCCCAGCGAGGTAACCTGCCACCTCTGTAGCTTCAAGTCCCATCTCGTTAAGTATCCCTTTGAATTCATCGCAATAGGTTTTGGACTCGGCTGCTTTTCCAAGGCCAATGACGCGGTCGTCCCATCCGGGAAGTTGAACGCCTTTGTACTCTAAACTTGCAACCCATTTCCCAATATTTTCCATAGTATCGTATGGTGTCTCGTCCCGCATGAATTGGGCGAGGAAGATAGCTGGACCTTTGATTTTCGGCATTGTTCCTCCACTTTTATAGCTATGTTGTAAACCTCAACAATATAAGAGATGTAGGTGTTGTTACATGCACCCATAAGCGTCAATTTTAGGATTTTCCGAATACGAAAATACTCCTTAGTCCCGTAGGGACGCTATGTTTATAGAAAACAAGGTGAACATTCTATTGAGCCTCGTAGAGGCGGTATGCTGTCGCATCCGTTTACCCATCAAGATATGTCGCTCCTACGGAGCTCAAGAGGTGTATGGATACGGCGTGCTATAAACATATCGCCCCGCTGGGGCTAAATTCAGGACAGTCTCAATCATCATCCGTATTGAGAAAGGTTCATAAAAACGTAAATGTCTCTTAAATTGATGCCTATGGGGTGTCGTTGTGTTCACTCCACTCAGGTTTAAATCTGTGAAATAAATTACCAAATGTTCACGTATTATTGAGTATAATATATAAAAGTAACTTTGAAATGTCAAGGGTTTTGGAGGCTGCTGAGTTTAGTGGTAGGAGAAAAGGTTAAACAATCTATATATGGACTAACCGTCCGCGGTGTTACGAAACATTTTCACAGAACCAAAAAGTCAGAAGAAAAACTACGTTTACACCAAAATATTCGACGTTTGTTCAAGCGCGAAAAAGAGACAATTCGTGCTGTTGATGGTATTTCACTGGATGTTGGTATCGGTGAGATATACGGTATCTTGGGTGCTAACGGTTCTGGTAAATCAACCCTCATCCGTCTTATCTCAACGCTTCTCTTACCAGATGCGGGAAGTATTCACGTTTTCGGAGATGACGTCGTTACAAATAGTATGAAGGTGAGACGTATAATGAACCGTGTCTCTGTTGAGGCATCCTTTTTTAAACGTCTATCTTCAGCAGAAAACCTAATTTACGCCGCGCGACTTTACGGTATCTCAGCGGCAGAAGCACATAAGAAAGCGCGCAACATTCTGGAAAGACTCGGTTTTGAAGCAAAGCGGATGGATGGAGAGATGGAACAACTTTCGCGCGGAATGCAGCAGAAAGTCGCAATTGCGCGTGCCCTTTTAACTACACCTATGCTTCTATTACTTGATGAGCCGACAACCGGACTTGACCCGAAATCGAAACGCGATGTGCAAGCCTTTATTGAGGAAATTCGTGATGAGCGGAATGCTGTTATCGTGCTAACGACACATGATATGGTAGAGGCAGAGAGGTTGTGCGATAGGATCGCTATCATTGACAACGGTAAGTTTATCGCTGAAGGCACTGTGAAAGAACTAATCGCCAAAGTGCCACCAAAAGACAATGCACCTGTTACACTTGAAGATGTGTTCATCACGCTAACTGGAAAGGATTTGGAAGAGGGAGAAGGATAAATTAATGTTGAATCTCAGGCGAGAAACTATTATTTCTTATGCGTTCATTGAGCGAAACTTTAATCTGCTGAAGCGGTATCTGAACTGGGAAATTCTGTTTTTTAGCTACTCCATCGTCAATGCGTTAACTATTGGGTTAATTATGGTCGGACGTGGGAGTAGTGAAGATGTACTTTACCTCGTTATCGGAGCGTTGATCTGGGGATTTCTCTCAATTATGATGCGTGAAGTCAGCGATGCTATTACATGGGAACGGTGGGAAGGCACAATTGAATATACCTTCATGGCACCGATTTACCGCATCACGCACCTCGTGGGTTCTTGTCTATTTGCAATTCTATATGGATTGTTGCGGACAGGTTTAGTTTTAGCAATAATGCCGCTCTTCTTTGGAGATCACATTGATTTAGGAAGCGCGAATTGGTTCACAATGGGCGTGACCGTTGCGGTCTCAAGTCTGTCGTTTATCGGCATTGGCTTGATGGCTGCTATTTTTCCATTACTTTCACCTGAAAAAGGACAAGCAGCGACAGGGATTCTCCAATCGGTATTGCTGTTAATTTCTGGTATTTATTATGATATTAAGGTCCTACCGGACTGGCTGCAGCCGTTCTCAAAGATTTCGCCAGCAACCTATACGCTCCGATCCATCCGTGCTGCAATGTTGGAAAACGCATCGGTTGAAAGCCAAGCAAGGAATCTATTGCTACTGCTTGTTATCGGAATTGTGCTTATTCCACTTGGATTTTGGGTTTTCCATCTTGCAGAAAGATATGCTAAACGTGTGGGCAGACTAAAACGGAGTGGGTAACTGTCTTGTTTAAAGTTGTAATGTTTTGTCAGAATCTCGGATTGTCTGAACCAGGATTCATAGGATTTTTAGATTTTTTGGATTATAAGTGCCCACATACTATAAGCGTAATCTTGGAAATCCTATAATCCTGAAAATCTTGGTTCAGATAAAGGGATGTTAGTGATACCAGTTGACGTCAATTATCAAGATTTTACCACGTATCGCGTACACTCACACCTTCACCTGATAGATAGGTTTTGATACCTTCAATCGTGAATTCGCCGTAGTGTGTAATAGAGGCGACAATTGCCGCATCAGCATTGCTTTCGACAAAAACATCGCGTAGATGTTGTGGATTTCCCGCACCACCAGAAGCAATAACAGGTACTGGTACAAGATCAGCGATAGCACCCGTTAACTCCAATTCATATCCTGCCTTCGTGCCATCCGCATCAATACTATTGACGACAATTTCACCTGCGCCTAAGTCAACACCGCGAGCAGACCATTCCAATGCATCCCAACCGACAGGTTTGCGTCCACCATCAATATAGATCTCATAACCGCTGGGAATCTGTTCGCTTTTTGGAACTTTTTTCACTTGCATGCTCAACACAACACACTGGCTACCGAACGCACGCGCGCCTTCAGAAATAATATCAGGATTTCGCACTGCACCAGAATCTATACTGACCTTTTCTGCTCCAGCGAGAAGGGCGCGCCGCATATCCTCAAGTGTGCGTAACCCGCCACCGACAGAAAACGGAATAAAAATTTCGGCTGCAACAGCAGAAACAACATCAATCATAATATCGCGCCGTTCATTGCTGGCGGTGATGTCGTAAAAGACGAGTTCATCGGCACCACCTTCGTAATAAAAACGCGCCATTTCAACAGGGTCGCCTACGTCAACATTGCCTTTAAAAGCAATGCCTTTAGTTACTTTTCCTGCGCGTACGTCTAAACAAGGTATTATCCGTTTTGTTAGCATATTTCTCCTTTTTTCAAATTCTATTGATTTCGAAATCTCCGTTTAAATATGTTCAAAATATCATCAAACTCTGTGACTTTTAAGATTTTATACATGCCTGTGAGTGCCAACACGCTGAATATAATCGGAGCAAACACATTGGCAATACGTGGGACGATGCCCTCAGTACCAAGCCAATCCTGTTCAATGAACCCATTTGTTATCCAGCATACAACGCCCATCACCGCAGATGCAATTAAGATTTTGAATGCTAACGGAACAACCGACCGAAGTCCTAATCGTCCAACTTTGCGGCGGAGCAAAAACAGTAAAACAGCACTATTCAGTGTCACAGTCAGCACAGTTGAGAACACGATTGCCCGAGGATCATGGAAGTCCAAAATAAGCCTACGGTAGATAAAATGGAAGTCCAAAATAAGCCCACGGTAGATAAACAGGTAATTGAGACAGATATTGAGTGCAACGCCGCAAAGACTGACAATAACAGGTGCACGGATGTCCTTGTGTGCGTAAAATCCATCAGTGATGATCTTGAGAGCGGAAAATCCGCACAAGCCAAATGCGTAGACAAACAAAATACCTCCCATAGCGATTGTATCTGGTTCTACGAATGCACCACGTTCGTAAAGCAATCGGCAAATCGGTTCTGACAACACCATCAATCCAATTGATGCGGGTAGAATCACGGTTAGCATCAAACGTAACGCGTAAGAGAGTGAACTACGAAACTGTTCTGTTTTACCTGCGTTTGCAAACTTGGCGAGTTGCGGTAGTGCCACAGTTGAAATCGCCACGCCGAATATACCAAGTGGCAGGTGCATAATGCGGTATGCACCTTGAATCCACGGCAACCATTCGTCAGCTGAGGTAATGAACCATGTATTAGTAAGTTGATTGATAGGTACTGCTGCTACACCTAAAATAGCAGGTCCCATCAATCGCAGGACTTGAAGCACTCTTGGATCGCGAAAACTCAGGAGCGGTTTGTATTGAAATCCGACTCTGTACATTGACGGAACCTGAATAAGGAATTGTGCAATTCCGCCTACAATAACACCCATAGCCATCCCAGTTATCGGATGAATTCCTGCTAATGGACACAAATAGTAACCACTTATCCCGATGATCAATGAACTCAAGTTAAAGAAGGAGGAAGCACATGCTGGAATACCGAATTTTCCCTTGCTGTTTAATAATCCCATCGCAATTGCAGCAATAGATACAAAAAGCAGGTAGGGAAACATCAATCGGGTGAGATAGATAGTCAATCCAACTTTAGTATCAAATCCAAAATGTTTGCTGCTATCTAATGTTTCGTCAAAATCTTCACGTGCCAAAGTATCAACGATTGTTGGGGCAAAAAGAATACCCAGCGCGACTATACCTATCAGGACAAGACATACCAGATTAAAGATGCGGTTTGCGAGATTCCACGCTGCTTCCTCTCCATCTTCGGCTTCCGTTGCAAGAAAGGTAGTGATAAACGCCTTGCTCAAGATGCCTTCACCAAACATATCACGTAGGAAGTTTGGGATGCGGAATGCAAGGTGAAAGGCACTCGCGCCAAGTTTCGTTGAGAAATAATTGAATATTACTATTTCACGGGCAAGACCGAGTAAACGTGACCCCATCACAGCAAGACTGACAATTCCTGCAGCACGGGTAACATTCTGATTCTGCTCCTCAGCAGATTGTGTTTCGTTTTCTTCCATATTTGGTTTTCAATTTGGTTATGGCTTTGTTCTGATTGCGTTTGAATCAAAATCGGGCTTACAAAGCCCTCTTTCAAGTGTGTATTGTGAGAATTGAATGGCTCTATTAATTGATTTGATGCTTGACATCCTTTCTGAATTCGTATAAATTATAGCTAGACAAACAAGGAGACCTACTCATGCAGGAAAAGAAATATTTTACGGTTGAAGAAGCAAACGAATGCATTCCAGAATTGATTACAGACATCTCGGCACTACTTGAACTGAAAGAGGAATTGGAAAAACTGCACGCTGAACTTACACCGTTCTTAGAGGTCATTCCATCTAATGGGGGCAGCAAAAACGCACTTTTGCTTATGCAAACCGGAGATCAGTTCAGAGAGATAGTTGAAAGTATACAACGTCGTGGATGCCATCTCAAAGGACTTGATCCAGCCTTAATCGATTTTCCACACATGCGCGATGGAAAAGAAGTATATCTCTGTTGGCGGTTTGGTGAAAAGGAGGTCCGTTATTGGCATGAGATTGAGAGCGGTTTTGCAGGAAGACAGCCTTTGTAATTAGGTCAAGAAATAGAAATGATTAGTCGGTCCATGTCCGTGTCCGATATCCAACGCGTGTTGGATAGCATTAGTGATATACGTTTTCGCGGCACGAATTGCCTCGATTAAATCCTTTCCATGTGCCAGATGCGTTGCAATTGCAGCCGAGTAGGTGCATCCTGTGCCGTGTGTGTTTTGTGTTTCAACCCGTTCCGCTTCAAAAAATGACCACTCGCCATTGTAATAAAGCACATCTGTCGCTTTTTCATCGTCAAGATGTCCTCCTTTGACAAGTACAGCCTGACAACCGAGGTTAGCAATGGTTTTGGCCGCTGCCTTTGCATCATCAATGCTTTGGATTTCCTGTTGTGCAAGCAGTTCTGCTTCATAGACGTTAGGCGTTATTACCGTTGCAATCGGAATTAATTTATGTCTTAGACTATTGATGGCTTCTGCTTTCAACAGTGGAAACTTGCTTTTAGAAATCATCACGGGGTCTACCACAATTGTTTGTGGTGTGTATTCGCGTAACTTCTGTGCCACGGTTTCCACAATCGTTGACGATGAGAGCATCCCTGTTTTGACGCTTGCCACTTCAAAATCTGTAAAAACAGCATCCAGCTGCGCTTCAATCAACGGAATTGGCAGATCAAAAGCGTCTGTGACAGCGACTGTATTCTGTGCTGTTATGGAGGTTATTGCGGACATTGCAAAGCCACCGTTTGCCGAGATCGCTTTGATATCCGCTTGTATACCAGCACCTCCACCTGAATCTGAACCTGCAATTGTTAAAATCTGTTTCATGTTCTCCCCTTTTCTGTTTAGTGGCTCTAAACAGAATTTCCTCTCCTACTGTTTTTTCGATTCTTCATAATCACAAATTATATCATTGTTTATTGACATTGTGCAAGTCCTCAAGTTAAATTCCCTTGATATATAGCAATCTATCTGTTAAAATGACTCTCAATTCTTTTAAACAGGGAGACCCTAATGACTTTTGGACAAGGAACACATCAGTATACTGTGCACGAAAATTGGTGGACACTACCAGATGGCTGGGAATTTGGATGGATTCCTGCTGTCGCCGTTGATTCTCAGGACCGCGTCTATGTTTATAGCCGAAGCGAACACCCAATGGTAGTTTTTGATCGCGATGGTAACTTTCTAACCTCTTGGGGTGATGATATTCTCAAAGATGCACACGGTATTTTCATTGATGCCGAAGATAACATTTATTGTGTTGAACGTGAAACACACGTTATGCACAAATTCACGACGGATGGTGAACTGCTCATGACTCTTGGCACAATGGATAAACCGGGAGCAGAAGGTGAACCTTTCAATCTACCAACGGACTTCGCACTTGGCCCTGATGGTGAGATGTACATTAGTGACGGCTACGGCAATGCTCGTATTCACAAATATTCACCCGATGGGGAGTTGATTAAATCTTGGGGAAAACCGGGAACAGGCCCAGGCGAATTTGACCTGCCGCACTGTGTCAGGGTTGACCCTCGCAATCGAGTGATGGTAGCAGACAGAAGCAACAATCGTATCCAGTTTTTCACTTTGGATGGAGAATATATTGAGGAATGGGGTGACCTTCTGCAACCAGACACTATTTTCATTGACGAAGACCAATTGGTGTATATTGCTGAACTGGACCAACGGGTAACAATCATGACATTGGATGGAGAGGTAGTGTCTCAATGGGGGAGTGAGCGCGGTAGCACGGTTCCTGGTGAATTTTTTGCTTGTCCACACGGTATTTGGATAGATTCGCACGGCGACATTTATGTTGGAGAAGTTCAAGCGGACGCAAGGTTACAGAAATACATTAGGCAAAGATAGGCCTTTTCACTTTCTTTGTTGAGAAGGATTGCATGAGATAGTTCTAATATCTTTTGTCAGAAACGACGCGACAAAGTTCTCTGAAAGGTTGACACAAATGGCAGAAAACCTCTCGTTTTTCCAAAAAGTGAACGATAATTTTGACAAAGCAGCGCAGTTCACTGAATATCCGCAGGGGCTTTTGGATCAGATAAAGATTTGTAACAACTCCTGCCATTTTACCTTTCCTATTAAACGAGACGATGGCACGATTCAAACGATTCACGGATGGCGTGCTGAACATAGTCATCACAACCTTCCAACAAAAGGTGGAATCCGCTACAGTACGTTGGTAAACGAAGATGAGATAATGGCACTCGCTGCGTTGATGACCTATAAATGTGCGCTGGTAAACCTGCCGTTTGGCGGCGCAAAGGGCGGCATCCAACTTGATAGAAACGAATACTCTGAGAGTGAATTGGAACGGATTACCCGACGTTATACCTATGAACTGATCCAGAAGAATTATATCGGTCCTGGGGTAGATGTGCCTGCGCCTGATTTCGGAACAAGTGAAAACGAGATGGCGTGGATTCTTGATACATATCTCACAATGTCACCCGACAAACTCAATGCCATCGCGTGTGTGACGGGAAAACCGATAGAACAAAATGGAATTCAGGGACGAAAAGAGGCTACCGGACGCGGTGTTGTCTTTGGATTGGAAGAAGCATGTAGTTTTGAAGATGATATGAAACAAGTGGGACTTGCTCCCGGTCTGAAAGGGAAAACCGTTGTAATTCAAGGCTTTGGAAATGTCGGATATCATGCCGCAAAATTCTTAACCGAATATGAGGCAATAGTTATCGGCATCGCCGAGTTTGACGGAGCGATCTATAACCCGGAAGGATTGGATGTTGAAAAGGTATCTATGTTTCGGACTGAAACAAGTTCAATTCGGTATTATCCGGACGCAACATTTATTGAGAATCCAAACGACAGTTTAGAGTTAGAATGTGATATCCTTATCCCAGCTGCGCTTGAAAACCAGTTAACTGCGGAGAATGCATCGCGTATCAAAGCACGTATTATCGCCGAAGCAGCGAATGGTCCTACGACGACGAAAGCTGATGAAATCCTCAAAAAAAGAGGGACTCTGATTATTCCTGATACTTATCTAAACGCCGGAGGTGTTACCGTTTCCTATTTTGAATGGCTCCGTAATCTCTCACACGTCGGATTCGGACGGCTTGCCAAACGGTACGAAGAAAGTGCGTACAATGCAATGCTCCTCTTTATTGAACAAGCCACCGGATACCAATTTTCAGACGATGAACGTGGACCTGTACACGGCGCCGATGAAACAGATTTGGTTAACTCAGGACTTCAAGATACAATGATAAACGCGTATCAGGAGATTCGCGAAATTCGATTGAAACACGGAAGAGATGTTGTAGATAGCAGGACAGCGGCGTTTATCAATGCTATCCATAAAATTGCGCAGTCCTATATGCAACTCGGCATTTTTCCATAGTTCAATTTGTAGTTGCGGTTTCAAACCGTAACTACCATGTGTGTTCACATTTACAGATTTACTATGAAGGAGAAAAAATGATCTGTCTGAGTGTCAATGTAAACAAAGTCGCAACATTGCGAAATTCGAGAGGGGGTGAAATTCCGGATATCCTAACTGCTGTTGACACCTGCATTGATGCGGGTGTACAAGGCATTACGGTGCATCCGCGCGAAGATCAACGCCATATTACACCAACGGATGTATATGAAATTGCCCAACGGTTAAAAGATATGAACTCTGAAAGAAAGAATAAAATTGAATATAACATTGAAGGGGATCCGCGTCCTGAACTCCTTGAAATGGTGCTGGATGTGTGCCCAACGCAATGCACGCTTGTTCCTGTTATCAGTGGAGAGATCACCAGCCACACCGTATGGGATATACAAAAAGATGGCGATATGTTGAAACCTATCATAACCTCTCTGAAAAATGCTGGTATCCGCGTTAGCCTGTTTAGTGGCACTGATTTGGAACAAATAAAGCGGACACGTGACATTGGGGCTGATAGAATAGAACTCTATACAGCACCTTATGCGATGGCACAAACTGAAGCGGAAATTGCGCGCGAATTTTCGCGCATGAAAAACGCTGCTGAGAAGGCGCTTGATGTAGATCTTGGTATAAACGCAGGGCATGATCTCAATCTTGATAATCTTCCTCTGATGCAGCAATTACCAGGACTACTTGAAGTTTCTATTGGACACCATTTAATGGCTGATGCACTCTATATTGGATTAGAGGCTGCGGTCAAAGCTTATCGGAAAGCGTTAGGACAGAATGTAAAATGAATAAAACATGTGCTATTTTCGACCTTGATGGAACACTCATCCGTCAATCTTCAGAGAAAGTCTTCCTTAAACATTTGCTGAAATATGGTGAAATTCCGATTTCAAATTTGCTTGCGTGGACATCCCATTTTTTGAAGGTCAGATCATATACTGAGGCAAAATCGAATAAAATGCATCTTTACGGTTTAGAGCAGCACCACCTTTGTGAACTTGCACGAGATTGTTTTGTCGATTCTCTTCGTGATAGTATTACACCCCACATTTCAACACTAATAGAGACCCACCGCGATGAAGGACGAACGGTAATTTTGATGTCTGGTTCGTTATCGTTTTTAGTCAAACTTTTTCATGAGCATTTTCAGACTGACATCATGGTCGCAGACGAACTGGAGGTGGCTGACGGGAAGTTTACTGGTGAGCGCGTTGGATTGCGTCCTTATGCACAGAACAAAGCTGCCCTTGCACAAGAACTCGCAACGACGTATGGGTTTGACCTAAGCACTTCTTATGCGTATGGTAACCACCGTTCAGATGTTTATAAACTGGAATTGTTTGGATATCCAGTTGTGGTAAATCCTGATAGGGAACTTCGCCGTATAGCAACAGAAAGAAATTGGCAAATAGAATTGTAGTCATGGATGGGATATCACAGTGCGGCTTGAAAAATATATCGCTACTTCAGGGATTGCCTCTCGACGTGCAGTAAAACGAGCAATTCGTGAGGGGTGCGTCACTGTTAACGGAACAGAGATACTTATTCCCGGTCACCCGATTAACGTGGAATCGGATTGTATTGAGTTTGAAGGGGAACAGGTTGAACCATTAACAGAACGTATCTATCTGATGTTGAATAAACCTGCAGGTTATTTGACAACTCGTCGTGATGAACGTGGTCGTCCTACCGTGATGGATCTTTTAACAGACCTGCCGAAATCAATTTATCCAGTGGGGCGTTTAGATTTGGAGACTGAAGGTCTTCTGTTATTCACAAACGATGGAATTTTTGCTAATCGGTTGATGCATCCAAGTCATGAGGTTGAAAAGGCTTATCTTGCGTGGGTAGATGGTATTCCAAGTAAACGTGCACTTGAACGGCTGCGTAACGGTATAGCAATTCCTGGCGGTAAAACAGCACCTGCGAAGATCAAACAACTCAATGTTAAAACTGCGTCAACGCCATCTGCTAAAAGCAAAATAAATAAAAATACGGTAGTTGCGAAATTTAGGGTGATTATCCACGAAGGAAAAAAACGGCAGATACGTTTGATGTTTAAGGCGGTGGGACACAGAGTAATTCGGTTGAAGCGGACGCATATTGGGGAGTTAGGATTGGGCAATCTCCCGCAGGGGCAGTATCGGTTTCTGACCCCTACGGAAGTTGCTCAATTGCAAGCTTAATTATCGCTTTTATCTTCTGCTACCGCAGCCAATTCTTTGACGCGTTTCAGGTTCGCTTCAGCGTTAAGTTTCATCCGTTCATCGGTTGTGTGATTCGCTAATTTCTCAAGCACTTCAATTGATTTATCATACTGTTTTGAAATTGAATAGGTTACACCGAGATAAAGTTGAGCAATTTCATAAACACCGCTCTTTGGATAGGTGTCAATCACCTTTTGGAAGTGCATTAACGCCATCTTGGTATTTTCTGCTGCGACATCTTCAGCTTTACCTTGAATTTGATTGCCGTAAGCGACTCCGAGTTGTATGTGTAAAGTAGGAAGAAATCCCGAAGTGTTTTTAGGATCATTTTCAATGACCTTTTTGCTGAACGGGAGTGCTTTTTCTAATTGTCTCTGTCCCAAATAGGCTAAAGCGATTTCATTGTTCAACTTTACATCATCAGGCATTTTTGTGCTAATCAGAAGCGCTTTCTCAAATTCATTCTTGCCAAGATAATAGATACCGATTCCGCGGTTGAGTTCAACATCATCAGGCATCTTCTCACTAATCAGGAGTGCTTTCTCAAATTCATTTTTGCCAAGATAATAGATGCCGATTCCGCGGTTGAGTTCAACATCATCAGGCATTTTCTCGCTGATTGGCATCGCTTTTTCAAATTGTTGGCGCTGCAGATAAAATATAGCGATTTCGCGGTTGAGTTCAATATCATCAGGCATTTCCTTAAATTTTGCCAATTTTACCTGGAATTTCATTTCTTTTTTTAGTGCTTCTTCCATCACAGGTGTAAATTGAGCAGGTGGAGCGTATCCCACCTTCTTAGTGATGACACCACCATCCGGACCGATGAACAAAATTGTCGGAACACTTGTAATTCCATATTTCCTAAGGGTTTCCTCGTTTATGGGACGTTTCGTATCATTTGGATTTACCTTGACGGTAATGAACTTCTCAGAGAGGGCAACGACGTTTGCGTCAGTGAATGTGTCGGCATCCAGCCGATCGCAAGCAGGTCATGTGTCTGTATAGAAATCCATCATAATCGGTTTGCCGGTTTCAGCGGCTTGTTCCGTAGCATCCTCAATGGATTTTCCCCATTGGACTTTTTCGCCTTCTGCAAGGACAGGAATTGATACTGCCATTAGCAAGAGGACAGTGAGTCCTGCTACATAGGGAGAGTAGCGGTGAAAAACAGAATTAAACATTTAATTCTCTCCTTTTTAAGTAAATGATAAAATTAGGCATTTGCATAATAATTAGGTTGAGCAGAAAACCCACGCAACTGAATATCGTTTTAGTGATTGTAGAATAATACCACACTCAACGAAGAATATCCAGTAAAAACAGATTTGCTTCAGTGCTATTTATGGTGAAATATGGAAATAATTATACACTTCACCTGTGAATCAACGCCGAATACGCCAAATCAAGAAATCAACGGTATGAATCATGGCGAATGCCATACGCGCATTCGTCTTTAGTCATTCACCGGGTATGAATGCCTTATGGCATTCCCCGTGTGGTATTCGGCGGGAGCGATCTCAGAATCGCGACTGATGCCACTCTTAGTCGGGAATCGGAGTTCCCTCCTACAGATAAATACGTCTAATTATGGTGAACTTTGAAATTAAAGAGATACATTTTCTGTAGGAGCGATCTCCGAATCGCGACGAAACTCACTGATAGTCGGGAATCGGAGTTCCCTCCTACAGATAAATACGTCTAATTAATTCAATAATCTACCATAGTTTCGGATTTTCTGGTGTATTTTATCACGAACGTTCATTTCTTATATATGGTGAATTATAAAATAAATAGACACCTTCACTCCTCGGTAGGCGGTGAATGCTATACGCGCATTCGTCTTTAGGCATTCGCCGCCTACCATTTATGCGTCCGTCCTGTAAATAGCAGAACCGTTCAATTTCGGTTTTTATCAGTTCAGGTCGTAAAGTCGCGATTCGGAGATCGTTCCTACTTAAAAAGTTACCATTTGGTAACTTTTTTCATACCGTGGCAACTTTTCTAAATTCGCTATAAAACCAGTATCTGTATGGGTTTATAGGCGTTTTTCTTATTTTGCAATTAAATTTCATTTTTGTATTTCTCATCTATATGTAGGCACACGGTTTTTCTCTTGCTGTCCATATTTTATTTTGATAAGTTTCGCTTTGTCGTCTTTGCATTTGGATGGTCTTTTGCTCATACTGATATTATACCAAATTAACAGGATTTATCTTATTTTATTGGAGTCAGGTGCGGTTAGGAAACCGCACCTACCAAGACGAATCGCGTTAATTCGGTATGAGACCTCTCCCTTACGGATAATAGATAGGTGGCTTTTGTCGAAAACTACCGCGCTGTTAGCATGACAAACGTAACACAGAGAACTTTGTTTACTTGCCAACACAGAACTGTGAAAAAATCAGATCCAGAATATCTTCAGTAGTTGTTCTACCAACGATGTCCCCGAGCGCATCAAGACTAATACGTAGATCAACCGAAACGAGATCAGGAGGCATTTCGTTTTCTAAACTCGCTATAACATCATCAAGTGCTTCTTGCGCCCGGCGTAGTGCATCTTGATGGCGAGCATTCGTAACAATAGGAGATTCACCTCTATTGAATTCTTCACCAAGCAATTCTTCTCGGATAGCAGTTTTCAGCATATCAATACCTTCGTCTTCGGTAATTGCTGTTTGAACGATGCGAATCTTTGGACAATGGTCGGTTAACGCCTGTGGTTCGACGATGGCGGGAAGATCAATTTTATTTAGAATCAGGATTGCGCGGTGTGAATTCGCTATTTGCAAGAGTTCAGTATCCGCTTCATTTAGGGGTTGGGATGCGTCAAACATAAGGAGTAGAAACTCAGCTTTATTAAGAACGTCTCTACTTCGTTGAACACCTTGCTGTTCAACAATATCTTCCGTTTGTCGGAGTCCTGCAGTGTCAATGAGATTTATAGGTATACCGTCGAGATTTATAGTTTCATCAATCGTGTCGCGCGTCGTGCCGGGAATATCTGTGACAATAGCGCGTGCTGATCGGATAAGCGCATTGAATAGACTTGATTTTCCGACGTTCGGTTTGCCCAAAATAGCAACGTTGACACCCTCCTTGATAAGACGTCCTTCCGAAGCAGTTTGGAGCAAGCACATCAAATCTACTTGAACAGCACGGGCAGCTTGGAGCTGCGCCTCTACCTTCATGAAATCAAGGTCTTCATCAGGAAAATCAATGGATGCTTCAATTTCTGCGAGTAATGCTGCAAGAGTATCGCTGAGTTGATTTACGCTTTCAGAGAGTTTGCCTTCAAGTGCCTGGATTGCGATTTTTCGGCTAAGTTCTGTTTTTGAACTGATGAGTTCAGCGACAGCTTCAGCTTGTGCAAGGTCAAGTCTACCGTTGAGAAATGCACGTTTTGTAAATTCCCCCGGTTCTGCAAGTCGTGCACCTGCTTTTACGACCAAATCTAACACGGTTGTTAATGGAACAATCCCGCCATGGCAGTTAAATTCAACAATGTCTTCGGTGGTATAGGTTTTTGGGGCGCGCATAATACCCAGCATCACTTCGTCAATGATTTCGGTGGATGCTAATATATCTATAACGTGTCCGTGTGTGAGTGTATGTGATGGGAGTTCATCAGGTGAAACAGCGCGTGATGGGCGAAACAACTGAGATGCGATTGGGATTGCCAGCGGTCCACTGACGCGTACTATGCCGATACCGCCTTCGCCGCGCGGTGTCGCGATGGCGGCGATAGTATCCTCAAATTTCATATCGCAACCCCTGTCTTTCAGCACAGCGTGAGGTTACCGTGTTTGGTGTTTCTCAAACTCGGTCATATATTTTTGGCTTAATAGGTATCTTGCCTTGCAATAACAACACGACGCATATCACCTTCTCCTTGGCTAAACGTTGAAACGTTATTGTCCGATTGTAAGGCGAGATGGATCACACGTCTGTCTTTAGCGGTCATAGGGGCAAGAACAACATCTTGACGCGTCCGTTTGACTTTAGCAGCAACTTGATGGGCAAGGTCTACGAGCGTTTGCTCTCTCCGTTCACGATAACCTTCGGTATTGACAAACACCTTTTTCTTCGCGAGTGCACTTTTATTGACAATACAATTAAGCAAACGTTCAATAGCATCAAGTGTCTGTCCATGCTTTCCGATAAGAAGTGCTGGCGAATCAGTAACCATGTTGAGGTGCAAACTGCCCTCAATAAAGTTAGATTCGACTTCACCATCAATACCTATTCGCGTAAGCATTTCCTTCAAAACGGTCTCTGGTGCGGTAGAAATATCTTCCTTTAGAGTAGCACGAATTTTTGCGGGTTTCGCACCGAAACTCAAAATACCTTTAGTCGGTTCGTTTATGATTATGATGTTGACCTCTTCGCGCGTTGTTTCAAGTTGTGTGAGAGCAATTTCAATTGCCTCTTCGACAGTTTCGGCTTCAGTTTCAATATAATTTTGCATTGGCAGTCCTCCTTTGTGCTGTTGAAGATTCACGCATGTATGTAAAAAATTTGTATTATTATTTACGATCACGTTTGACTTCATTCCAAAGTGGGATACAGATCCGTAGGCGTGTGATATGGTTCCTCCGGCGGAAATAGGAAGCAATCAAAATATCTATAGTTGCGACCTTTGAGATCAAAAACAATCTTACTATCCGCATGGGAGTAGAACCAATACTCAAAGCCAGAATAATACGTAACAAAACTATTAATATGAGACTTTGGAATTAGAGGAGTTGGGGTGGGAAACGGAAATTCTTGTCCTTTGATCATTTCCCAGGTGCCAATGTTATGTTCCCAACTTCCCCACTCAGAACTATCGTTGATAGGAGTTATTGCATCTTCGCTATCAGAATGTAGCGAAAGATACGACTCGGTCATTTCTCTACCTGGACTATCGTCTATCAGTACTTCACCAACATGTTCACAGCCCGTCAATACTATACAGACACATATTGCTATTATAAACATTTTATTGTGCATAATTGTTTCTGGATTGTAAATTATCCATTTTTATGTTTTCGCGTCTAAAACTTCTGATTCTGCTTTAGATCGCTCCATCTTGTTATTATACTTTGATGAAAGCCTTCTTATTAAGTTAATACGATAAAGTCAAAACATTAATTCGATTTGCGCTTCGGTGTATTTTCCTGTGTTTTGGATTCGCCATCGTGGAAAAATTTCGTTTGTATTTGTTGTTGCGCTACAGTAAGACCACTATTACATAACCAGTATAACACAAACCCTGAAGCCCAGTTATAAAAAAGAACAACGAAGATAAGCGGCATAAACTGCATGATTTTCGCTTGTGTATTACTGGTAGCCGGTGTAGCAGACATCCCGCCGACAAATTTTTGCTGAAGCCAAGCCGTCAATCCATTCAGAATAGGTAAAAACCGAATAGCGTCTATTTCTGTAAAGATTAGCGGTATCGTAAAGGGAAGTTGGAACAATGTATCTGGTGCCGAAAGGTCGTTGATCCATAAGAAGAAAGGCGCGCCACGAAATTCAACTGCACTTCCAAGCAGTGCATAGAGTGCCCAAAAAATAGGGAGTTGTGGTAGCCATGGGATACAACCGCCTAAGGGATTCACCCCATTTTCTTTGTAAATTCGCATTGTGGCTTTATTCAGTTTCTGCGGGTCATCCCGATATTTTTCTCGTAATTCAGTCAATTGCGGTTGCAGATCCTGCATTTTCTTCATGGAAACATGCGCTTTACGTGTAAGCGGGAAAGAAATGATCTTTACCAATGTGGTCATCAGGATAATTGCTATCCCATAGTTCCGAAAGATACTGTACAGCCCGTTGACCACCCATCGCAATCCCAATGCCACTGGACTGAAAAATCCGAAATTTATGATTTTTGTGAGATAGATAGGATTTTCGGGTGCATTAGGAGCAGTAATAGACTTCAATAATGCGTCATCCTTGGGACCGACGTAGAGGCGGAAAACGTGCGTTTGTTTTTGCTGAGCAGGCAGTTTAAAACTGGGGACTGTTAAAATAGCGGTTTCTGTAGGTGCTGCAATGAGCACATCTGTTGTCTCATTTGCCTCTACATTTTCCAGCATATAGGTAGCCTGAAGTTGCGGGTCAGGGATCATTAAAGCGCTGAAGTACTTGCTGTTAATTCCTGCCCAGAGCACATTTGCTAAAGCACTCTCCTCTTCCAAAATTTTAGTTGGTTTTCCTTCACCAATATAGGTTTTTGCACCTTCAGCATTCTTATCAAATCTATCACGTTTGTTGCGCTTTTTTTCATGTACGAGCAGATCAGCATTAATTCCTCTCCCCCAACGGAGTTCATAACCATCCCACTGTTCATTTCCACCTATTGACAAAGGTTCTGAAGCATCAGAAACATTTTCGAACGTTAAGTCCAAATCCACCGTATAACTATCGTTGTAAAAGGTAAATCGTTTGGCAACTCGCAATTGCTCGCCAATCGTAGTTGTGAAGGTAAGTGTACCCTTCTCTTGCGTATCTGATAGTTGAATGTCTTTCGGACTATCAACCTGCCATAAAGCTTGTCGTAAATTAAGCTCATTCTGAAGATATGAATTCCCAAACTGGAGTTCAAGACAGTCATGTGCTGTCTCAGGAATAAGATTCAATGGCATGTTTTTAGTCGTGTCTGATCTGTCGGGAAAGCGGAGGCTCCCATTTCCTTTTTTTTCTATCAATCTCCATTTTTTGGCTATTGCCAGTTTTTCGTTAAAAGTGATGTCATAAGTAGATGTTTTGACGCTGACCGTAGAATCATCAGGACTCTCCTGAACCATCATCAGTGCGGTTGTATCAATGGAGTTTTCTTCTTTTTCTCCAGTATCTGCGCCATCAGGTGTGTCACTTGTCGGAGTTTGTTCAGTTATTGCGGGGTCGTTCTGTTCAGGGGCAAAGGGTTTGGATTTGCCAAATAACAGAGTCCATGCAATCATTACAGCAATCATCAGAACGAGTGCGAGAATGTAACGTGCTCCCATTGTAAATTTAGATGCTCCTCTTTCATGTTATATTATAGCGTTATAGCGCGAGGTTTTACGACTCGCATTTGCTGAATAGCAACGTCCATTCAGCGTTATTTGCTACTGAAGAGGGTCAAAACCCCCTGGGTGGTAAGGATGACATTTTATCAGTCGTTTTAAGGTTAACCAGCTGCCCTTGAAAGTGCCATATTGCTCAAAGGCTTGCTGTGCGTAGTGTGAACAAGTCGGATGGAAACGACACGTTGGAGGAAAAAGTGGAGAGATAAAGCGGCGATACCCGCGGATAGCGTAGAGAATTAATCGACTCATTTTCTTTTAGGCAATCACGCACTTACAGAAGGCGTATTTAAACCCAACGAACTTGTATTAGTTTGATTTGACTCCCTTTCAGTTTCACAAAAATTTAGTCAGCCAAGTACTCCAATAAATTTGCTTTTGATTATCATGAGTAGATTTTAAAATTAATTATGATACACCGTTATCCGGCGCGTTTACACAACATACCTACATTCAAAGAAGAATTCCAGCAAGTAATGTACACATTTTATTTTTCACCAATGATTGATGCTCTACAAAAGAGTTGAAGCAAACTTTCTTTAGCTTGCTTTCCTGAAAGACCAAAGGCAGCCTTTCTACCCACAACTACAATATCATTATATGGCAGAAGTTCATGCTTAAGTAGGCGAAACGCTTCACGTATTAACCGTTTGACTCGATTCCTCTGAACGCTTGTGCCCACTTTTTTGCTGACTGTTATCCCTAACCGAGGTTGACTGAGTTGTGTTTGGTAGACGTAGATAACGAAGTGAGTATTCCAGTACTTTTTCCCTTTTTTATATGCTCTCTGAAATTCCCAAGTCTTCTTCAGCCTTTCTGGATGTGGTTGATACGGCATAACCTAAAATTTATCCAGATTGAAAGCACCCTCTCCTTCGCACAATTCTGAAAGGTTTACCTTCTCTTTACACATATAATCAGATAACTATTTACACATATAATCAGATAAGAATAGGCAAAACAACTGTCTTTCAGTTTCAATTAATATAAAGATACTTTTTCCAAGATGGATGGTAACCCCGGAAATGACGGTTGAGTTGCAAATACGTTAAGATTGAAGGCGTTTTCGGCATTCGTTTCAGCTTGAAATGCGTCTCATGAAGCATTTGATTACCTTTGTTATTGTTGCAGCGTTTACAAGCGGTTACAACATTATCCCAGGTTGTTTTCCCACCCTTTGAAATAGGGATAACGTGGTCAAGCGTTAGCAGAGACGCGGAAAACTCGCGACGGCAATATTGACATACATGTTGGTCGCGCGCAAGGACATTCTTACGAGAAAACTTGACAACACTGCGCGGAACATGCACGTAATTTACCAAACGAATAACATGCGGCACTTTGACAATAGCCGACGGTGACCGAATTTCCGATTCAGACACTTCCTCTGTTTGAGCGGTTCCTTTAAAAACCATCTTTAAGGCGCGCCTGAGATTGCAAACGTTGATCGCTTCATAACTGGCATTTAGTACTAAAACAGGTACTTCCACTCGCCTGTCCTCCTACAAGCAAGCATTCTGATTTTAGTCATACACTATTTTAACACATCTACGCAGCAATTGCAACTAAAATCTATTTCTTAACCAGAACCCTTCAATTCTCAATAATTTCTTCCTTCTTTCTAAAATATCTTCCTATAGGAGCGACCTCCTGGTCACGACCATGTCCAAAATGTTGAGAAAAACACGAAAACCGAATACTCTGCTAACTATGATTATTGGTTTTACTATAAAATAGAACTGTGGTATAATTGTCACGAACATACAATATTGGATTGGAGGATTTGGATTGTTAAAAGTATCAAAGTTTGGGGGGAGTTCCCTCGCGACAGCAGAGCAGGTCTGTCAAGTCTGTGACATCATCACCGCCGACCCCGCACGACGATTAATTGTCGTGTCGGCACCCGGCAAACGTCACAGTGAAGATATAAAAGTAACCGACTTGCTGATTGCAGCGGCATCGGAACGGCTGATGGGAAAAATCGGTGCTTCGGAATGTGCTGAGGCTATTGAACGTTATCGGAATATCGCTTCTGAATTGGAACTCCCTGATGAGGTCATTGACCCTATTGCCCGCGACTTAGCAGAACGTCTTGAAAACAGCACAGATGATGCTGATCTCTACATGGATACGATGAAGGCTGGTGGTGAAGATAATTGTGCCCGTCTCATAGCACAAGTGTTGCAAGCACGAGGCGTAGAAGCACACTATGTAAATCCGAAGGAAGCGGGTTTACTACTTTCAGATGAACCGGGCAATGCTCAGGTTCTTCCTGAAGCATACAACCGCTTGCGAAGTCTAAGTGAACGTTCCGGTATTACAATCTTTCCAGGATTTTTCGGGTATTCTAAAGAAGGGCACATTGTAACCTTTTCTCGCGGCGGTTCAGACATTACGGGTGCGATTCTTGCCAGTGCGGTTCGGGCAGAAGTCTATGAGAATTTCACAGATGTTGACTCGGTGTTTGTTGCAAACCCTTCTATTATATCAAATCCTGCTCCAATTTCGGAACTAACCTACCGCGAGATGCGCGAACTCTCTTACGCCGGATTTTCAGTATTTCACGATGAGGCACTTGAACCTGTTTACCGTGCAATGGTTCCTGTCCACATCCGGAATACGAACAACCCCAAAGCAACAGGCACCTTGATTGTTCCACAACGCACCTCAAGTGAAATCCCTGTTGTTGGTATCGCCGCAATGAGCGATGTCTGTTGTGTTTACCTGAGTAAATATCTAATGAATCGGCAGGTCGGGTTCGGTAGAAGATTGTTACAGATATATGAAGGCGAAAACATCTCTTTTGAACATATTCCCTCTGGCATAGACAATATGTCTGTCATCCTACGCGAAGAAAACCTATCTGTTGAGAAGGAGAAAAGGGTAGTTGAAAAGATTCGGCAAACGCTTGCGCCAGAAGATGTTTTTGTAGAACGTGATCTATCTCTCATCATGGTTGTCGGTGAGGGTATGCGCCATACTGTCGGCATCGCCTCGCGAGCGACAGGCGCGTTAGCAGGTGCAAGCGTCAATATAGAGATGATCAACCAAGGTTCAAATGAAGTCAGCATGATGTTCGGCGTGAAGTCAACAGATATGGATACTGCAGTTCAAGCACTCTATAAGGAATTTTTCAATGGTAGTCGTAACAGTTCAACCTAAAGAATTAGCCGCTGGTAAACTCTCAGAAACGCATCTCAAAAAAGCGATTGGAGCTATCCGCGTTGATGGATGTGTAGTCATAGAAAACATAATCAACCATAAACATTTGGATATTTTGCGGGAACGGATGGATGCCGATTCGCAAAAGCTGATTAAAGCGGAAAGATGGGGTGGTGCAGGAATGCTCAAGGGACATCTTCAGCAGGGACCGCCTCCGTTTGCACCTTATATCTTCAGCGACATCGTTGCCAACCCTTACGTCGTGCAGGTAACAAAGGAATTGCTCAGCGCTGGTGTCTACAATAATTTTTATAACGGCAACACCAACTGCCCTGGCAGTGGTACGCAACCGCTCCACAGAGATAGCGATCATCTGTGGTTAAATCAGGAGGTTGCTCATCCCGCAGCTGAAGTAGTTATCAATATCTCACCGCAGGAAACAACGGAAGAGAACGGCAGTGTAGAGCTTTGGCCAGGTTCACATCTGGATGTCAGTGAACGACATATAGACGAAGAACATGAGGCAGAACGCCGCGAAATCGCGCCGCCTATCCGAGGGAACGTGAAAAAGGGAAGCGTATTGATTCGAGATATGCGGCTCTGGCACCGTGGTGTCCCAAACCTGTCCGATGAACCACGCCACATGATAGCGATGATCCATCGTATTCGTTGGCTCCGTTCAGGCAGACGTTTGAAGTATCAAACTGGATGTGAAGCCGCTTTTGATAATTGCGAACTTGACCATAATGCAGAATTCGTAGACGAGAAAATGGATGATTATCTTTTCAATCCGAAATTCTAAATTTCTACATAAAAGTTGTCTTTATTGCTGATTACCACAAATGAAATAGATTATGCTGATTTGCGAAGTGAGTATCTTATGAAAAATGCAACAAATTGGCTTCCTGCGGAGCCTAATCTCAAGGCGGTTTGCGAAAAATATAGTGACCCGATTTATTCGCTCTCACAAGCGGAAATGCCTGCTATCATTTTACGTAATGCCTATTCTCCTGAACAATGCCAGGGACTTATCAATAGATTCACCAACATGGGGTTGATGCGAGACGAAGCGGACATCAACTCTGCTGATATGCGCACCCGTATTGACATCGGCACAAGTCTTGGTAATCGTGGTAGCGAGAAAACCCGTTTTTTAGCACATGCTGAAGCAACACATCACCTATTTCAATTCCTATTTGATGGCTTAGATAACCCTATTGACTTGATTTACGAATCTCTCGCAGCACTTTCCCCTGGAAAAGAGGTTAAGGTCGCACGTGAACCTGACGGGTCACTTTATGGTCCAGCAATCTTCCGCGTTCACTACGAGACACATAGTTATAAACCGCACATTGATAGCGTCAAATACCGTGAGCAACGCACTGATTATGCCGTTTACCGCTTTGAACATCAGTTTGCCGGTGTGTTGTGTGTGCAAAATGCGGATGAAACTGGAAAAGGAACACAAGCTATCCTACACCGATGTCTTTGGTCTGAAGACGTTCAACCACATATTGCAGCAGAAACGTTTGATAAGTACGCAGCCGATAACGGTATAGAAAACTGTCAGGTCAATTTGAAACAAGGAGACCTTTACTTTTTCAACACGCGTTGTATCCACGAAGTGCCACCTGTTCAAGGCACACGTGCCAGAATAGTTTTGGCAGTATTCATCGGATACTCTCCAGACGATGGCGAAGTGTTTGTCTGGTCATAAATTCTTGCTACACTAACGCGTTGTGCTAGTTAACATTTGTTATGTTTATATTTCACATGTCCGTCTTGTTTGGGATGAATTCCGCAACTTTTCCGATGCCTGACGACCTCAAAGGTAGGAGGGAACTCCGATTCCCGACGGCAAACGGGTCGCGATTCGGAGATCGCTCCTACAGAATATGAACAGTTGTGAAAAATAACAAAACTGTTGCGTAACTAACACAAGTCGTTACACTAATATCAAACGATCATGCGCTTGATGTTTTGCTGTCTGTACTTCAACCCCACTACTTCCCACTCAAAATTGACATTTGCCCCGTCTTTGTGGTATACTTTATCTTTGTAGATACTTCAAACGAACAACATTGGGCATTTCTTTGCCTGCATAAAACATTCAAAAGTCAATTACCGATAAGGAGAATTTGGTCATGAAAAAAAACCTATTTTTCATTTTTTTAACCCTACTTTTTGTTTCATCGCTTTTCGTCCCCAAAACCTTTGCTCAAAACACAATGCAATTAAGTTTACCCGATAACGCGACAGCGCGTCTCGGAAAAGGTAGGATAAGTGAGCTTACATATTCTCGTGATGGCACACATCTGGCAGTTGTTAGTTCCATCGGTATTTGGCTTTATAATGCACAAACCTATGAAGAGACGGAGCTACTTACAAGAGATACACAATCTGTCATCTCTGCCGCATTTAGTTTTGATGGTCAGACGCTTGCAAGTGGTTATGGTGATGGCACAATTCGACTTTGGAATGTTTCAACTGGTGAATATCAAGAGACACTAACTGGAGACACGGACGCGGTCCTTAGTCTTGCGTTTAGTGTAGATGGTCAAACCCTTGCCAGTGGAAGTAGTGACAGTTCTATCCAACTATGGAATGTTACAACGCGTGAACATCAACGGACACTTCCTGGACATTTTGATGCTGTTACAAGCATCGCTTTTAGTCCAAGTGGAGGAACACTCGCAAGTGGTGGGTTGGATGGGCTCGTTCAGCTGTGGGATGTTGCCACTGGTGAACAACAACACATCCTGACTGGGCATGAAGATTCTGTTTACAGTGTAGCGTTCAGTCCAAATGAAGGAACGCTCGCAAGTGGCAGCCGTGATGGCACTGTTAAACTTTGGTATACAGCCTTCGGTGTACCCAAACAGACTCTACCCGGACATCTGGGTCCCGTCTATAGTGTGGCATATAGTCCAAATGGAAATACGATTGCAAGCGGCAGTGCCGATGGCACTGTTATTTTGTGGGATGCTGTTACTGGACAACCTCAGCAGGAACTTCCTGGGCATACAAATGTTGTTTTGAGTGTAGCGTTCAATTCCAGTGGAGGAACGATTGCAAGTGGTAGTGCCGATGGGACTGTTCGGTTGTGGGACCCTGTCTTTGGCGGACAGCGGCAGGTACTTACTGGATATACAAATTATAATTTAAGCGTTGCCTTCAATACTAATGGAAACATAGTAGCAACAGGTGGTGCAGACAATACGATTAATCTATGGGATGTTACCACGGGGCAACACCAACAGATGTTGATAGGTCATGAGGATTGGATATGGAGCATTGCCTTCAGCCCTGATGGAAATACACTGGCAAGTGGTAGTGACGATGGGACTATCCGGTTATGGAATGCATCTACCGGTGAACACATTGACACGCTTACTGGACATGAGGATTGGGTCTGGAGCATTGCCTTCAGTCCTGACGGGTCCAAGATTGTAAGCGGTAGTGAAGATGGCACTATCAAAATATGGGATACTGCTTTCGCAGAAGAACTAAAAACACTTACCGGTCACACAAACGCTGTTCTGAGTGTTGCTTTCAGTTCAGATGGGTCTATGATTGCAAGTGGTAGCGCAGACGACACTATCATGCTATGGGATGCCGCTTCCGGTGAACCCCAGCAAACACTTATTGGGCATACAGATTATGTGAGGAGTGTTGCTTTTAGTCCAAATGGCGGCATACTTGCGAGTGGGAGTGACGATAACACTGTCCGAATCTGGGATACTGTCTTTGGCGTAGAACGTCAAACTTTTACTGAACATACGGATTTAGTCTGGAGCGTTGCTTTTAGTCCAAATGACGAAACACTTGCAAGTGCTGGTGGTGATCGCACTCTCCGTTTATGGGATACGGTATCTGGTCAACAGATACAAACCTTTTCTGGGCATACAGGCAGCGTCCTTGACATCGCGTTCAGTCCGGATGCGAGTACGCTTGCCAGTAGCAGCTCGGATGGCACAACGCTTCTATGGAATTTTACGCCCCCAACCAACACTTATGCGACTGTGAGTTTTTCGCCATCTTCTCTGCAGTCTCCCGCTATAGGTGGGCAGCTTACGTTCTCACTTGACATCGCAGATGCGGGTAGCATAGCAGGCTATCAGGCAACTATTAGGTATGATGCCTTAGCGCTCCGCTATGTCCAAAGTGCAAATGCGGGCTTTTTACCAATGGGGGCATTTTCCGTGCAGCCAATTATTAAGGAAAACACTGTTACGCTTGCTGCAACATCTCTTGCTGGAGAAGGATTTGGGACAGGAACGCTGGCAAACATCACCTTTGAAGTTCTTGCTCCTAAAGCATCTACGCTAACTGTATCTAATGTGCGATTGACTGATAGCACTGGTAACGTTTATTATGCGCGCGTTAGAGCTGGGCAGGTAGCAGAGCCTATACGCCAGCAAGAGGACCTGAATGGCGACGGCGTTGTAAATATACAAGATTTGACTTTAGTCGCATCTAACTTTACACAGGAGGGTGAAAACCTTGCGGATGTGAATGGTGATGGAATTGTTGATATCGTAGACCTTACGTTGGTGGCAGCTGCTATGGCAAGTTCTTCAAGTGCTGCGCCTGCAATCTGGAGTTACGACCTTGAAAACGCTCCGACAAAAGCAGAGGTACAACAGTGGTTGCTGGATGCAAAACAACTTGCACTTACCGATCCTGCTTTCCAACGCGGCATCTTGGTATTGGAACAACTACTGGCAGCACTGACTCCGCAAGAAACTGCTCTTCTTCCAAACTACCCAAATCCTTTCAACCCGGAAACTTGGATACCCTATCAGTTGGCAGAACCTGCTGATGTATCAATCCAGATACATTCTTCAGATGCTAAACTGATTCGAACATTAGTTTTAGGACATCAAGCGGCAGGACTTTACCAACATAAAGGTAGCGCGGCGTATTGGGACGGCAAAAACGAGATCGGTGAGTCCGTGGCGAGCGGTGTCTATTTTTATACTTTATCAGCAGGAAAGTTCACAGCTACACAAAAGATGTTGATACGAAAATAATTTTATCTGATCTATTAAAGGGTGGACATGATGTCTGCCCTCTTTTTGTTGAAATAAAGTTGGCATTTCTGCAATTTTTTTCGTACTTGCTAACAGAACGTTACACAATTGCATACCACATTAGTGGATTTTAGAATTACTTTTACACTTTGTAGGGTGAATCAACGCTGAATGCGCTTTTGGCATTCAGCCAAATCAACGCTGAATGCACTTTTGGCATTCAGCGGGAGGGATCTCCGATTCCCGACTATCAAGGCGTGCAGTCGCGATTCGGAGATCGCTCCTACAGAAGAAGTGTAAACTTATTTGTATATTTCACTAATGCTTCAAACATCGGATAATTACAGTAAAAGGATGATTCCACGTGAAAAAGTCCCTACTCTCCATCTTTACGATGTTATTTATCTTCTCAATACTATGTCTTGCAAACACTTTTGCTCAAGATTCACTACAATTCAGTTTACCTGAAGGTGCCACAAAGAGATTCGGTAAAGGCAGACTAAATCAGATACAATATTCCCCTGACGGTAAGCACTTTGCGGTTGCAAGTTCTATCGGTATTTGGCTATATGATACATTGAACTATCAAGAGAAAACCCTACTTGTTGGACATACGAAGAATATTAATTGTCTTACTTTTAGTCCTGATAGCCGCACGCTTGCAAGTGGAAGTAGCGATAAAACCGTACGTCTTTGGGATGTGAAGACAGGGGAACATAAACGGACATTCACAGGGCATTTGCATGGTATTTACAGTATAGCGTTCAGTCCGGATGGAAACACAATCGCAAGTGGTGAAGGTTGGGCTGATTACACCATTCGTCTCTGGGATGTTGCGATAGGTGAACAAGAGCAAACACTTAAAGGACATACGGGTGATGTCAAAAGTGTTGCTTTTAGTCCGGAGGGTAGCACACTCGCGAGTGGGAGTGCGGACAAGACTATTTGTATATGGGATGCAGCCACGGGTGAACACAAACGGACGTTCAAGGGACATACTGGAGATGTCAATAGTGTTGTTTTCAGTGTAGATGGTAGGACGCTCGTTAGTGGAAGTAGCGATGGAACGATACTTTTATGGAACATAGATGCTTCAGATAGCACAAAATAGTAGAATTGAATGTGACTATAATAACCTAATGCTTTGTCAACATGTTATTGTAGGTCGCGATTCGGAGATCGCTCCTACCTCTGGAACGTTTATGGTAGGAGGGAACTCCGATTCCCGACTACTTTCAAGCCCATCAATTATCACTTGACTAAGCACTAAGTTGCTACTTACAAGATTTCAAGTAGACAGACATTGTTTTACTGAAGAAACAAGGATTTTCCGCTGATTCTGATGTTTTCTGTTATAAATCCAAATCAACGCCAAATGCGCGTTTGGCATTTGGCGGGGTTAGAAACCCCGCCTACAAGAGCGTTCGCAAATAGGTAGCAACTTGAGTTATAATAATGCATCTGCCAATTCCGTAAAATCGTTCACGGTCACATCAGGTTGAAATTGCGTATCCTCATAAGGCAAGTTGTAGCGATTGACAAACGCACCTCTGTACCCACACGCCCGCGCACCCATGATGTCAAACGAATTGGCAGATACCATCATACATTCATTGACTTCAAGACCCTGTTTCCCTGCTGCTCCACGATAGACTGCTGGATGTGGTTTAAACGCGCCGACAGATGTAACAGAGATAACATCGTCAAAATCCCATGCAACCCGTTCCGTCACAAGATATTCTAAAAACTCAGGATCTCCGTTAGACAATACCACTAACTGATACCGAGATTGCAGTTGTTCAAGTGCTGGTAAAACCTCTGGAAAAGGTGATAGGTGTTGCCAACCTTTCATAAATTCCTCCACCGTATCAGGTAAAGCATTTATTCCGTTTCGTCTGAGCGTGTAGTGCAGCGCGCGGCGCACCGTTTCCAGATACCCACTATGCCCAAGCATCATAATCGTGTCTTGATACTGCTCAATCCGTTGCCGATAACGCCACTGTTCCCAAAAGTCACCGGCAAATATCTCGGAAGCATCGTGAGCATCTAAAGATTCACGAATGAAAGGTGTAAGACTACCACCTAAATCCAAAATCGTGCCGAATAGGTCAAAAGTGAGTGCTTTTGTGTCTGCGAAATTTGTCATGAAATATCCTTAAGAATATCGTAGGTCGGACTGAGCAAGCGAAACCTTATAACTGTCATTTTAGTGTAAGTTGGATTAGGCACTTTTTGTCTGAACCAGGATTTACAGGATTTACAGATTTCCAAGATTATTTCTCATCAAGATTGTTTTCTGATGATTGAGCCGCATCTTTTGATTACACCTTCGGATACGTCTATCTTAGGGAATGCCCTTTGACAGTTTAGATTCCCAATCCTGAAAATCATATAATCTTGGAAATCTTGGTTCAGACAAAAAGTGCTTTGAAAGAACTTAAATTTACACATACCAGATTTAAAACAGTTACCCTACCTCAACCGTTCGACCAGTTGCCATAGCCTCAAAAGCAGCATCAATCACACGCATCTGATTCACGCAGCTTTCGGGTGAGATGCGGTGCGGTTGACCTGTTTTCAAACATTCGCACATATGCTCAAGTTGCATCGCAAACTGATTACAAGGATCGATATCAATCACTTCACGACCATCCCTGTTCTGTAGGACAATATTAACAGGAGAACCTCCATTATTCCATGCGGCATCAATTCGAAGCATGCCACCTAACCCTGTCATTTCAGCATACTGACCACCAGCACAATTGAAACCTGTAGAAATCTGGGCAGTTTTTTCATTTGGGAATACTAAGAGTAGGTAGGAAGCATCATCAACTTCCAATCCTGCTTGAGACGCTCCCGATACCCGAATCGGTTCGGCACCGAACATAAACCGTGCATGGTGGATATTGTAGCACGCCAAATCGTAAATACTACCACCCCCCTTCGCTTTATTAAACCGCCAATTTGCTTCCGGTTTACGGGATTCGGGACCACCGCCGCCACCACCAGTGCAGAAAGTACTACGGAGCGTCATAAACTCACCGATTGCACCGGAGTCTATCAATTCTTTTGCCTTGATATGCATCGGATGGTGGCGAAACTTAAACGCTTCAGCAACAAGAACACCGTTCTCTTGTGCTGCACTAACGAATGCCTCAGCTTCTGCGGCTGTTGATGTGAACGGTTTTTCACATAGAATCGCTTTCACTTGACGGGATTCGGATAAATTTATCCCTACCTCGGCGTGAAATGCACCCCATGTGCAGATAACCGCAATATCTAAATCTTCAGATTCCAACATCTCATCTAAAGAGAGATAACGATTTTCGGGAGCAACATCAAACTGCTCGCCAAAACCGGCTAATGCACCTTCCGATACATCATGGATTGCTGCTAATTCAGCACTCGGTGCTGCTTGGCACGCACCGCCATGGGCACGGGCAATTCCACCTGTCCCAACAAGACCAACTTGGTAAATTCCATTTTTGGACATAATAGTTCCTCACTTATAGTAAAGCCGATAATGACTTATACGTTGCTATAGCATAAACTGTCAGTTTGCGCATATACAGAACACAAACTAAATGAAGATTAAAAAATAAATTGGGTAATTCCATAATTATGCCCGGTGCGGTTAGGAAACCGCACCTACCGTGTCTATGGAAAGCTGTAATTACCGATTTAAATACTTAATCTTCATACAGTTTGTGCTACAGCGAATGTAAGAGGCGCAATGAATTGCGCGACTACAAACGCATCTGAAAAGTAATGTCAACTTATTTTAAAAATTCACTATAATATAGATTATAAAGGTTCTGATGTTAACGAATAACCGTTTTCAACAATAGCCTCGCGCAAAAAATCAAACGGAAGTGCGCAAGGCGCATCAACCTTTTTCCACCGTGCAACCGCCTCCGGACGTACTATAATCCGTCCTAACGGCATGTCTAAATATGCTTCAAGCCGTTTGAGCGTTTTCTCCTGTTTTAAAACGAAATCCTCAAAACGGATTTGGATAATATGCTTTGGTTTCGGTGTGGCTTTCATCAACTGATATTGATAGTACCAAGAAATCGCACGCCTTTCGTAAATATCATCCGTATGCTGATATTCGATACCAAAGTCGCGTAAATTATCTGTTTTGTGGCTACCTAAGATACAATCCCTTGGGTCACGAATCCAGTGGATAAAACGTATATCTGGAAACATACGCACTATCCACGGATATACAAGTGTTGTCTCTGGTATCTTCCATCCTTTATTTTTTGACTTGTCATTCAACACATCCTCTAAATAGGTATTGATGAGCTGCTCAAACTCTGGGTCAATTGGCATCGTAAACAATGGATCGAAATTCCACGATAACCCGCCTTTCCATTTGACGTATTTTGCCATCACTCGGCACGCATCGTACATTGCAAACGGTGGAATCTTATCGCCAGATGGATTTAGTTGACTACCCATATAAACACCGCTGGCGTACAACGTATGTGAAATGGCGCGTGTCCCAGAATGTCCACGACCAATCACAGTGATTAAGGTTTCCATAATTTTTTGACCAATACAACTGACATAGAAATAACTTGCTTATTACCGTAAATTAATGATATTAATTATATTAACTTGAGTTCGGTGTAAGAAAGATAAAGTTTTGATGCTTTGAATTTACTTTCGTATCAACGGTAGGTGCGGTTTCTAACCGCACTTATATCCCAAAATCGCTTATGTCGACTCACGTTATATTAGTTTGTATGATTAAGCAATCGTATACTCCTTCCTGATTTCAAAGGTACGGAGGTGGACGATGCTATCAACAAATGTTTCGTTATTTTATCAAAAACCTGAAACTAAGAAAAGGTATTTTTTACATTGGAAAGGAGTAGATATACTCCTATACCGTAACAAAGGAACTGTATATGCAGAAATCAATAGCCATATTTTGTTTGAGTTTGTTAGTGTTAACATTCATTGGGTGTGATAACGTCAAAAGGGTTCTTGCCCCTACGCCAGAACCGACTGTGAAAATAGGTTTTATCGTTGCTGGACAGCGCGTGACCTATCCAAACGGTGCGGAAATGGCGGTAACAGAAATTAACCAACGCGGCGGACTATTCGGGATGCAAGTTGAATTGATTGGTCATATTAACAAAGAGGCAGTCCTGGATGATTCTGTCCAACTTGCTGAGTCGCTGATTGTTGAGGACGAAATCGTCGCGCTGATCGGACCGAACCGTTCTTCGCATGCTGCTGTGGTAGGTCCCGTAGCACAAAAACATCGGATACCGATGGTGACCACAACCGCAACGAATCCAAACGTTACACAAGCAGGTGATTTTGTGTTTATGGCATCTTTCACGGATAGTTTCCAAGGTGCTGTTATGGCGCAATTTGCCAAAATGGAACTCGGTATCTCAACCGCTGCTATCATAACACGAAGCGGTGACCTCTATACAGAAGGTATATCCGAATTCTTTTCTTCCAATTTCAGCATGCTCGGTGGAAACGTCGTTATACATGCATTCTACGAAGGCGGCACAACCGATTTCACAGAGCAGTTGACACAGATCGCTGAATTGAAACCAGACGCACTCTTTACAGCCGGTTTTGTTCAAGACATTGCGGATATTACAAAGCAAGCACGGGCAATTCCGTTGGAAAATGCAGATGGTGAACCCACAGTTTTCCTCGGTGCTGATTCATGGGACAGTACACTCCTATTTGACGACGAAAATGCTGAAATAGAAGGTAGTTACTTCAGCGGTCACTTTTCACCCGACACAGATGAACCAAATGCACGTGCTTTTGTTGATACTTACGAATCTATCTATGAATTTACACCTACCGGAGGTGTCGCTGTAAGTTACGATGCGGTCAAGTTGCTCTTTGAAGCGATAGAACGCGCAGGTAGTCTTGATCCAGATGCAATACGTGATCAACTCGCTGTCACAGCAAATTATGTCGGTGCAACGAGCATTGCACGTTATAACGAAAACCGTCAACCCACTAAAAGTGCTGTGATTTTCACCATCAAAAATGGAGAAAAACAGTTCTACCAGCAGATTGATCCTTAAAGGTTGTAGCATACGTAGTGTGTCGCAATTTTTATCTTATTCTACAAGTTGTACTGCCATCGGAAATTCGGGCCACTCTCTAAGACAAGATTGTGGTATAATATCCATCTACTTGAAAGGAGTATCCGATGGCGAAACGAAAACGAAGAAACTTCACTCCCGAGTTTAAAGCCGAAGTTGTTATTGAGGCACTGAGCGGTCAAAGTTCCCAAGCAGAAGTGTGTCGGCGACATAACCTCAGCGATGAACAACTTTCAAAGTGGAAGCGACAGTTTCTTGAAAATGCGGCGACCCTCTTTGAACCCGCTGATAAACAGTCTGATGCCTCTGCGGAGCGGATCGCCCAACTTGAGCAACTCGTTGGGCGGTTGACCCTGGCACTTGACATCCAAAAAAAAGCCTCAACTTACTTGAGTTGACCCCGATGGAGCAGCGAGAAATGGTTGAAGCATTACGGATAGACTTTTCGGTTCGGCAGATATGTGAGACGCTCGGTTTCAACCGAAGCAATCTCTATTATCACACCAAGCAGGACCCGTGTGAAGCGGGCCTCCGGGATGAAATAGAGAAGTTATCTTTGCTATATCCAACATACGGATATAGGCGTATCACACAGTTGTTAGTGCGTAGCGGATACACCATCGGGTATAAGCGTGTTGCCCGATTGATGAAATCCGCCAACCTCTCGGTTTCTGTCAAACGTGTCTGTCAAACCACGACATCCGTTGCGGGTGTGCGTCCCTGGGGTAATCGCCTTGAAAACCTTCAGGTCTCCCGATGTGATCAGGTCTGGGTAGGCGATATTACTTACGTCTGTCTCAAGGGACACTTCATCTATGTTTGTCTGCTTATGGATGTCTTCACTTGCATGATCAGGGGGTGGCATATCAGTCAACACTTGACGCAATCTCTGGCGTTGAAACCCTTAGAGACAGCATTATGTCAAAGTGTTCCAGAGATCCATCATTCTGATCAAGGCGTTCAGTATCTTTCAGATGCGTATATCTCACTGCTTAGGCATCATGGGATTGAGATTTCAGTCGCCCGGAGAGGGTGTCCTTGGGAGAACGGATATGCTGAAAGACTTATCCGCCCGCTCAAGGAAGAAGAAGTTCATCTCAACGCCTATGAGGACATCCACGAAGCGAGAGCCCGCATTGGGCATTTTATCACACAGGTGTATAATCACAAACGCCCTCATTCAGCGTTAGGGTATTTGACACCTGTGGAATTTGAGCAAAAAAACTTGTCTTAACTTTGCTAAATTTTGGTCTGAATAAACGGTAGCACTTCACTTTAAACCCGATTTTAAGGGGCGGTAAAACCCATATTTTACAGGTACGAATTTACATTCATTTGTTAGTGCGCTGGGATTGCAAGTATCAGCTCTGTCCAACTTTCATATTTTAATTGGTTAATAGGTTTTCAGTTTTCCTTTGTTAAGGATTTGCAATCTCCCACCATCGTCAGTAGCTTCCAATACTATAACGGGTTCCCCTGCTTTGTTATTGATGATTATCCCACCGTCTCCGTCTCGATTTGCTTGGATTCTAGCAATGGGTTCCCCTGCTTTATTGCTGATGACCAGTATACCGCCGTCATTGTCGAATACTCCCAATGCGGCAACAAGTTCCCCTTGTTTATTGCTGACAGCTAGCATGCCTTCGCCATCTTCGGTTTCGTGCAATTTGGCGGCAAATGTATTTCCCGCTTTTTGACGGATACTTAAGATGCCATGACCATTTCCATCTACACCTAATGCAACAATGGATTTTCCTTCTTTATTTCTAATAGCTAGGAATCTACCTAACACACCGAGATCACCAAACAGAGCAACGGTTTCATTATTATCATCAACAATCTCTAATTGTCTGCATACGATTTTATCAATTACTTGTTCATCATCTGCCTGTGCAGATGCATTTTGTGGGGTAACCCCTCCTACACCCAGTGTAGCAAAGAAATAACCTGCTAATGTGAATAGGCATCCGATTGCCATATATACGATTTTCTGTTTGAAATTCATATTTATACCGCCTCTTGTGAGTGCACAGGTTTAACGTCTCCGCGCAGGATAGTTAGAATTTACCATTAGGATTTTGAGGTCTTACTGCGTTTGATTACCTTTCCTCACGTGCTTTTTCAAGGACTTCAATATCAAAATTGACAACAATTTTCTTACACATTTCTTCAAGAGAATCTTTGCCTACGAGCATCAGACCAACCATACTATCTTCAATACGATGATAAAGCCCAAATGTTAACGCAGATATAGCATTTTTCTGTTCTTCAGAGAGGGACAATTCAAATTGTTCTAAATGAATTCTTAAAGGTTCTAAGCCTCCGTGTACGTTTCTTATTTCTGCACTAATATTAGCACAGTTAAACCTCTCTAAAATGGTATAGGATATTGCAGTAATATTGGTAGGTTTATATTTCATTGCTATGATAACCAACTCAAAACGCACACTGTCCCATCCATTACCCCAACTTTTCAGATATTCTTCAGGACCTTCTCCTATATTAACAATTTCTACATCTCGCAAACCGCGAAGTTCGCGTTTAACTTTTAATAAACGATTTCGTATCAGCGTCATCACATGTTAAAACTAAACGAACCTTGAATTTCTGAACGTCAGGTGCGTAGGCGTTACCAATGAATATTACTATAAATATGAGGATAGACAGTGCTAAAAATCGTCTCATTTTGTCCTTCCTTTGTTTAGTGCGCGGGTTTAGCATTTCCGAGCAGGATACGTAAAGCTCTACGCTCTATTTGAACTTGCATAGGTATTATTCGGTTTCGTTTGTTGTTTCAATCGGACTAACTTCCCAAGTACGTCTATCATTCTGACAACGCTGTACCTGCCCTTCTTTCTCAAGAGCACATAGAATGCTGTTAACAATGAGATACGCTGAACCGGCTGCGTCTGTTTGTATAGGCGGAATACCAAGTTTTTCGCTAATTTGTTTTGGAAAGAGACACTCTCCCGACTGTTTAGCTTTTACGAGAATTGCATGCACTGCTGTTCTAAGATACTCAATCCCTCTATAAGCGAATTCTTGTTCAGGTGTTCTACCATCTATAAATACCATTTATGCTTTTACTCCTTTCAATAATTAGGACACGGGTTTAACGTCTCCGCGCAGGTTGTCGTGGGAAATACGGCGCGGGTCTGGACGTTCATCATAGGTCATCAAGTCTTGCTTTCTTATTTTTTGCGAACTCTGGAAATTCTCTATTTATCATTTCCTCATATTGTCCTAAAAGATTAAAAAATTCGGCAATATTCTTAAGTCCGCTACTGATATTCTCTACTACTGCATCAATAGGTGTCGTTAGATTTTGGGATGCGTCATAATTATTGTGATAATTAGGCTTAATATCAGGGCGTAATTTCTGCTGATTTTTGTCAACATGTTCGCAATTTCCTCTCATTTCGTCCTCTCTTTTCTTCATTTTTATTAGATCCCCGTTCATCTCACGAATACACTCGTTTAGACTTTTACGGGCTGCTTCCAACGCCTCAATACAATTCTTATGTAATCTATTTCTATCTTCTTGATTCATAATCTTTCACCTTTATAGTTTGCCTCCTGTGCAGGCGGCGGTTAGTGCGGGGTTTAACGTTTCCCGCAGGACGTTTCGAATTTACTATTCAGGATTTCGAGGTCTTTCCATATTTGTTTACCTTTTCTCGCGTGCTTTTTCAAGCACATCGGTATCAAAATTTGCTACAATTTTTTTGCAAGCGTCATGACTTTCGTTTGTTTCGGTGAAATACACAATATTGTTGATAACATTTGAATACCTATCAGGTAAGACCTTATCTCTATAGATCAGTCTCCAAATATCCATCTGTGTCCCTACAGGTAAATGAGGTTCAAGAATATTTAATAAACGTATGCTTTCTGTAAAGACAGCTGAGATTATAATGTTTCCTGTTTTATTTCCTGTAATTTTACTTTTGGTCTCAATTGCTAACAATATTAACTCATGCGTATGAGATAGGTTTCCATCCGCGCGAAAAATTTTTACATCCGAAAAACTTCGTAATTCTCGTTTGATATAGCTTTCAATTAAATCTTTAGTTATCTTATCACTACACTCTACATGGACAGCAATTACAAACTTATCAACATCAGGCGCGTAAGCATTGCCTACAAAGATGAATACAAGGATTGACATTGCTAAAAGTCGTTTCATTTTGCACTCCTTTTCCGTTGTTTGATTCCAATCCCCTTGCTCAAATTACATTTCCCATATACCGTTCCGCTGGAGCAGAAGAAAGGACAATTTTTTTCTATAAACATATCGTTCCGCCAAATCAACGGTATGAATGTCTTAATGACATTCCCCGGAGCGAAGATTGAACACGTTAATTGGGACAGGACTTTTGACTTGTATTAGGCTATGTTTACATTTTATGGTCTGTCAATGCGTTCCTGTTTAAGTTTTTCTATCTCTTGTTGCAACGCCTCAATGCGTTGGTTTTGTGTGCGCAGCATCTCTTTTCCTTGTCTTGCGACAAGGATTTGTGGCAACGCTACAGCCACAGCAATCAAAGCAACCAATGCAATCACAAACCCATATATTTGTGTCAATCGTCCACCTACGCCATTGATCCGTTCACCTACAGCCTTTATTTGACCGCTTAACCTTCCATCTAAAGCCTTGATTTGACCGGTTAACTTGGCATCTAAAGCGTTGATTTTTAAATCGACATATCCCTTAATCCGAGTTTCAGATGCCTGAATAAGTTTGTCTATATTATCAAGATCGGATTGTGTGAGTTCTGCGAATGCGTTAGTACTTAGGATTAGAAAACAGATCGCAAGGAGTAAAACCTTCTTTTTCATTTAATGCCTCCTTTAGTAAACATCGTAAACCCAATCTATAGTTTATGTTAGGGCTGTGCCTACCAAAATTTTGTGAGTAAAGGTCGCGATTCGGAGATCGCTCCTACAAAAGATCGGTCTGTATTTGTAGGAGGGAACTCCGATTCCCGACTACTGACACGACTCACAATTTAGAGTGGATAGACCATTAGTATGCGCGCGAAAAAATTGTGATCTCTTCTGCTTGCGTGCCGCAGACAATACACGCCCCATCCCCATCAGGTTGCGCCATCGGGATACATCGGATAGTTGCTTGTGTCTTTTCTTTGACCTTATCTTCACATTCAGCGTTTCCGCACCACCATGCACGTGCAAACCCGTTTTCAACAATCTCCTTAAATGAATCGTAATTCTCTGCTTCAAAAGTGTTTGCATCCCGGAATTCTGTGGCACGTTTGAGCATATCCGCCTGAATTGTGTCAAGCATCTGCGTTGCTGTCTCAGCAACATTGACAATCGGGACAAAGGTTTTGCCTTCTTTACCGGGAATATCTCGTCTGGCAAAAACAACCTGTTCATTTTCAATGTCGCGTGGACCAATCTCTATCCGCAAAGGCACACCTTTAAGTTCCCACTCGTTGAATCGCCAACCGGGAGAATACTCATATCGGTCATCAACATGGTATCGGATACCGCCTAAGGTTTCACAGATAGCATCAACGGTTTGTGTGACGACCTGTTTCGCTTCATCGTTGTTTTTCGGTACAATCGGAACGATAACAAGTTGTGTCGGTGCGAGTCTTGGCGGCATCACCAATCCTTGGTCGTCTCCGTGTGTCATGATAATCGCGCCAATCATTCGTGTGCTAACACCCCAACTGGTTGTCCAGCAGTGCTGTTGTTTCTGGTTTGCGTCAAGATATTGTATATCAAAGACTTTGGCGAAGTTTTGTCCGAGATCATGTGATGTGCCTGCTTGGAGCGCGCGTTTATCACCCATCATTGCCTCAATTGTATAGGAGGTTAAGGCACCAGGAAACTTTTCACTATCACTCTTACGACCGGGAATGACCGGTATTGCCGCTTCGTTGACAGCAAAATCGGTATAGATGTCAAGGATGTGAAGTGTTTCCTCCATTGCTTCCTCATGCGTTGCATGCGCTGTATGCCCCTCTTGCCAGAAAAATTCCATCGTTCGTAGGAATAGGCGGGGACGTAACTCCCATCGCACCACATTTGCCCACTGATTGATAAGCACGGGGAGGTCTCGGTAAGATTGAATCCACTGACTATACATGTAGCCGATGATAGTTTCGGATGTTGGGCGCACGACAAGCGGTTCTTCCAACTTTTTGCCGCCACCGTGGGTGACGACAGCGAGTTCAGGTTTGAAACCCTCTACGTGTTCCGCCTCTTTCTCAATGAAACTCATCGGAATGAAAAGCGGGAAAGCAGCGTTTTGGTGTCCTGTCGCTTTGAAGCGGATATCCAGTTGTTCTTTGACGTTTTCCCACAGTGCATAGCCGTAAGGACGCACTACCATGCATCCGCGTACGGGGGCGTAATCTGCCATCTCTGCTTGGCGGATGACCTGTGTATACCATTTTGAGTAGTCTTCACTACGAGGCGTAATTTTATCAAACATATTTATACCCGTTTTCCGTAGATGCGGTTTCAAATATACTTTTAACGTGAGTTTGATAATTAAATCCAAATGTAGATGTAGGTTGGGTTGAGGAACGAAACCCAACTTGAAACGCTTTTATAGACTCTAAATGTTGGGTTTCACCTGCGGTTCAACCCAACCTACGGGATTTATCAAACTCACGTTACTTTTAAGGTTTATCAGTTAAAGCCGTAATTCCCGGCAAAGGTTTTCCTTCTAAAAATTCCAATGATGCTCCACCACCAGTGGAGACGTGGGTAATCCGATCAGCGACACCCGCTTGTTGAATCGCCGCAACACAATCACCACCACCGATGATACTTACCGTTTCGGAAGCTGCGATCTTTTTAGCAACCGAGATTGTGCCTTTCGCAAACTTTTCAAACTCATAGACACCTAAAGGACCGTTCCATATTACCGTTTTCGCAGCAGCGATTCGTTCGCTAAACACAGCAACAGTTTTTGGACCGATGTCTAATCCCTGCCACCCATCAGGGATAAACTCTCCATCTACAATTGCAGATTCGGTTTCGGGGTCAAACGCTTGGCCCGCAATATGATCAACAGGTAAGAGAACGGTATCTGAAAATCCCTCCATTTTAATTAACGATGCCGCCACGTCAAGCTTCTCTGTTTCAACGAGCGAGTTGCCGATAGAAACTCCCATCGCAGCAAGAAACGTGTAAGCCATACCACCGCCGATTAACAGACTATCAACTTTTCCCAATAGATTCTCAATCAGTGTGATTTTGTCAGATATTTTTGCACCACCAAGGATCGCTACATAAGGAGGTGCGGGATCCTCAAGACTCATGCTGAGGTAGTGTATTTCGCGTGCCATGAGTAAACCGGCTACGCACGGTGTCAAGTAATGCGTCACGCCTTCTGTAGAAGCATGTGCACGGTGTGCAGTCCCGAAGGCATCGTTAACATAAACATCTGCAAGAGAGGCAAGTTGCTTTGCAAACTCGGGGTCGTTTTCTGTTTCTTCTGCGTAAAACCGAACGTTCTCAAGGAGTAGGATTTCACCACCTTCCAACGACTCAACAGCATTTTGGACATCTTCACCAAGGCAATCGTTGACATGTTTGACACGTTTTCCCAGTTTTTGACTAAGTGCTATAGCAATTGGGGCGGTAGAAAGTTCCTCGCGATCTGTCGATGATCCCACTGTTGGTCTGCCTAAGTGTGTAACAAGGATAATTTTGGCATTCCGATGAATAAGGTCTAAAAGGGTGGGCAAAGCAGCAGTAATACGGGTTTCATCTGTAATTTTTCTGTCTTTCAAAGGGACGTTAAAGTCCACGCGCACCAAAACCCGTTTTCCTGAAACGTCTATATCTGCTAACTCAAGTTTTGCCATTTGTCTCTTTTTTATGTAATCTACTTATACCGCTAATGACTCCGTTAGCGATTCGTCAATACCCACTATGCTCCATTTTGAACCGTTTGTACTGATCGGACAAAATTCTCCAAATGTTCCACTTCTAATGCTTCATGAAACAACTGTCTGAGCTGTTCTAAATCGTCAATCGTTTCAAGCGAAGGTTTTAAGACAGGTGCCGTACTCATTTGGAAACGTTGATCAAGTAAGTCCAAGATGTTTTCAATGGTACTTTCTTTTGCCCCAAGCTGCTTACCTTGTTCAAATCCGCGTTCCATACCGCGTTCCATGCCTTGTTCCATGCCGCGTTCAATAATCATTTGGTAAACTGATGATTCTTTCACAATATCCTCCGATAGTATTGTTAATAGGTCTTGACGTTCATGCCTTAAACCACTCATTACCCATAACTCTAACAGCAAATTATCCCGAACTGCTGCATCTACAGACAGTGCCTTGGTTGCCTCCACACAATGTGTTGTCCATTCAATACTTGACATATCAACAGAGTGTTTCATCAATGGTGTAAATGGTATTAGACCTGGTTGTTGTGTCTGAAGAATCTCCTCACCGTCAATCTCGTTTAACCGAATTACTTGATACTCAACAATGAAACGATGCCCTGGCACATCTTGAAAATACCCGCCTGGGTCTCTAACACCGGCTGTTGATCGCAGATAAAGCACGAAGGAATAGATCGGTAACCCATATTTTTCAAAACATCTGCCGAGATAGCCGACATTCCGCTGAACGATGTTTGGCTGTGTGCTATCGTCTGTCTGAATTTCGCAATGTACTAAAACAGGTTTTTCATCCCGTAGTACCTTTATCAGGATGTCCATGTGGCGAACTTCAACAGTGGTTAAATTGCTGTCAACATGCTCAATAAACTCAAAATCATTCCCACCCATTAGAAATTGGAGCATATCCTCTGGAAAGGTATAAAATGGGTCTTTTGCCACAATGTCAAATCGTTGATGTGGTAAGATTATCTCGTCAGATGCGGCTTGTTTCTCACTTCGCTCGTTCAAAATACCTCTATACGGTGTTAGCTGCGGTTACCGCGAGTTCCGCTGCTTCAGAAAGTCCTTCTGCAAGTTGAAGATTCAAGTCAGATTCGGCAATAATTTGTTTTCCAAGCTCTACGTTTGTCCCTTCCAACCGAACTACAAGCGGGACATTGAGCGCAACCTGTTTTGCTGCCGCAACAATACCGGTAGCGATGGTATCACATTTCATAATGCCGCCGAAGATGTTAACGAGAACTGCTTTTACGTTTTTGTCAGCAAGGATGAGACGGAAAGCGTGTGCGACAGCTTCAACGGATGCACCGCCACCGACGTCAAGAAAGTTTGCGGGTTTGCCCCCTTTTTGTTTGATAATATCCATCGTTGCCATAGCCAATCCCGCGCCGTTTACCATACACCCGATATTACCGTCAAGACGGATGTAGCTTAAACCAGATTCGCTCGCCTCTAATTCGCTCGGGTCTTCTTCATGCGGATCGCGCATCGCAGCTATATCAGGATTTCGCCAAAGGGAATTATCGTCAAAGTTGACCTTAGAATCAAGCGCGACAATTTCTAAATCGTCATTTTCACCTACAATCGCCAACGGATTTATCTCTATCAGCGAACAATCACATTCAACAAACGCATTGTAAAGACAAGTAATCAATTCAGTGGCGTTGGGGATAAGTTGCTGATAGGTTACGTCCGTAATCAATTTGTATGCGAACTTTCGTGCTTGGAACGCTGTTAGCCCAAAGGCGGAATGAATCTGCGTCCTGATAATCTTTTCCGGGGTTCGTGCTGCAACTTCTTCTATATTGACGCCGCCCTCTTCACTTCCAATTAGGGTGAGTTGTGATGTTTCTCGGTCAAGTAAAATAGCGAGGTAGAACTCTTTTTGTATTTCAGCAGCTTGGACAATAAGAACTTTTCTAACAAGTTTTCCTTCAGACCCAGTCTGAGGCGTAACCAATTGCATGCCGAGCATATCCGTGGCAAGTTGTTTTACTTCACCGACGGAGTTTGCGAGTTTAACGCCACCACCTTTTCCGCGTCCACCTGCGTGAATTTGGGCTTTGACAACATATTTAGGGGAATTAATTGTTTTCGCAATATTTTCTGCTTCTTCAGGTGTTTCGGCGACTTTGCCGGGGAGTGTATTAACGCCAAAGGAATCTAAAACCTCTTTGGCTTGGTATTCGTGTATATTCATTTTTATATATGTATGTATGAGGAAGATTGTCAAACTATTTTGAGGTTAAAATGTTTATAGATTATACCATGCTTAACTGATAATTGCAAGTTTTGATTATGGCTGAATTGATGAAGGAAGTTCTTGTATTACAGGTATCACGTAACTCCGAATAGTTAAGCCATCAAATGTTTCGGTTTCTACCCGCGGTTCGGGAGTTTTACGGTGATCAAACACTACGTAATATCCCTCTTGTGCTTTTTCCAATCTTATGTACGCAGCAAGTTGTGCTTTGCCTGACTGATAGCGAGTATCTCCACCCCATATTTTTGTTTCAACGATGTATTTTCGGTGGTTGTGGAGAATTAGGATATCCAATCTGCCACGCCCTGTTTGCACCTCAAGGTACATGGTTCCACCCACAATCTGAACAAACTGGCTCAGATATGCAAAGAGAAGATGCTGACCTACGTATTCTTGTGGCGTTTCCGGTACTTGTAAAATCTTGAACCCTACGCGTGCAATAAAGTCCCGGAAATTGTCAAGGAGTGCTTCCATCTGAATATGTCCATCCGGTGTAAGATAATCTTGGAATCCATCCTTAGTGTCTTCGGGTAAGTAATCTTGTTCTAAACCATTTACAGCTGGTTTGAATGCTTGCATAATGCAGTAATGATAAATTGGATTGACAATTTCGCACCTTCCATCAGCACCTTCGGCGACTACACCATAAGTAGCAAGTTCACTAATGAGTTCATTGTAAAGACTGAACTCTACACTGTCATCGTAAGAAGCAATCTTCATGAGTAGTGCTTCAAATCGCCGATCTCTACGGATATTTGTTATCAGATGATCTATGTTTGTGTTTCGTTCGCGAAGGAATTTTACGTGCGCTTTTGAAAAGTGTTCCATTGTAATCGGTTCGCTTTTTTGGATATCCAATTCTTCGGTAAGAATCTGAGCGAATCGATTGACAAGCACGGGTTGCCCCGCAGTCTGTTTGTGGATAGACGCTATCACTTCAGGGGCAAAAGGCTGTCCAACTTCGTCCGTATATTGTGAAAGAAGTTCCTGCACTTGCTCAAGTGTGAAATTGGGCAATTTGAATTCGTCTTGGATGTTGAATGGAGATATTGAGCGATCATAATTCAGTTGGGGGATGTTTTTGACACCGACAATGCCGACACCATACGGACATCGCTCCTTTCCAGAGAGGTAGATTTGACGGAGTGAATGCAGAAATCCCCGTAAAGCAGATGGTGGAATAGCATCAAATTCGTCAATAATCATGACAAACCGCTGCTTTTCCAACAAACTTCCAAGAGTTTCAAAGAACTCTAACATTGAAACAGAATCGGTTATCTGTGCACTCACTAAAAATTGGTTGAGTTCTTCGGAGAGATTCTGTTCGCGTTTTTGGTATACGTCCTTAATCTTTTTACAAATTTCGTTGCAGAGAGAACTATAGAAAATAGAAGCGTCAATGTCTACGTATATTTCAAAATTCAATTGAATTGGAAAATATCCATTCCATTTGCTTTCAAGCGCATCAAGTCCGTTTCGGAAAAACGTAGTCTTGCCTGTCTGGCGTGGCGCAAAAAGGACTATGTATCTTCCCTTTTCCAACCGATCAACAAAATCTGCAAGTTTTTCTGCGCGGGCGACAACGTAGTTATCCTCAGGGTACACGGGGCCGCGGGTTTCAAACCATCGCATCTCTTTATTCTCCTTAAGTCGTAGAAGGAATTATATCAGATTGCAGTGTGGAAGTCTATAAGAAAAGAAGAGTGTTTGAGAGGTAGTGCTGCGTCAACATATTATTGTAGGTCGCGATTCGGAGATCGCTCCTACAGAACACCCTCTTTGTGAATCAACGTCAAATGCGCCAAATCAACGCAGCATGCGCTTTTGGCATTTGGCGGGAGGGAACTCCGATTCCCGATTACTTTTAAGACCCATCAATTATCACTTGACGAAGCAGTAGGACGATAAATCATAATCTGTACTTTTCACAACAGATTTATCATCTTCAAGCTTCTCAAGCAGGGTTTGGGTGGTCTCATTGAAAACGGGATGCACAACATCTGGTGCGATTTCTGCTAATGGGACAAGCACAAAACGCCTGAGATGCATCTCAGGATGGGGGATAATAAGATTAGAGGTCTGCAGGCATATATCACCATAGATTAAAATATCCAAGTCAATTTCTCTTGGACCCCAACGAGTTCGGTGTTGCCTACCAATGTTGGTTTCGATCTGTTTTAAAGTCTGCAGCAGGGTATGAGGGGAAAGGTCGGTTTCAATCGCAACAACACCGTTTAGAAACCTTGCTTGTTTTTCATAGCCGACAGGTTCTGTTTCGTAAAGGGAGGAAATCTCTTGCAGAGCGATTCCCTCCACTTCCGATAAGGCATGGATGGCGTTTTGGATATACGAAAGTCTGTCGCTAATGTTGCTGCCGAAGCCAATATATGCTGAATGCACAGAGTATTTGAATGGTAAGAATAGAACAAAGGCACCAATTACTAACCGGTAAATTTTCTGATAGTTAAACAGGTGTTGTGTCCACCGAAGCCGAATGCGTTGGAAAGTACGACCTCAATTTTTGCGTTACGACTTTCGTTCGGAACATAGTCCAAATCACACTCTTCATCCGGCACTTCGTAGTTAATGGTCGGAGGGACAAATCCTTTTTCCATTCCACCTATGCAGCCAATGAGTTCCACTGCACCTGCAGCACCAAGGAGATGTCCAACCATAGATTTTGTGGAACTAATCGGAATTTTGTAGGCATGTTCGCCAAAGAGGAATTTAATAGCGTTAGTTTCGGCAACATCACCGATCGGTGTAGAGGTGCCGTGTACATTGATATAATCAACAGTGTCTATCGGCAGTTTCGCATCACTAAGCGCAAATTCCATCGCTTTAGCTGCACCTTCACCGTTTTTAGGCGGACTCACCATATCGTGTGCATCCGAAGTCATTCCGAATCCGACAACTTCAGCGTAGATATAGGCACCACGTTTTTTAGCATGTAAGAGCGATTCAAGGATTAGAACCCCCGCGCCTTCTCCCATAACAAACCCATCGCGTTCTTTGTCAAATGGACGTGAGGCACGTTCTGGTTCATGGTTACGTTCGGACATTGCACGCATTGAACAGAATCCTGCAACAGCCAGAGGCGTAATCGCCGATTCAGCACCACCTGTAAACATTACATCTGCATATCCGTGTTGAATCAAGCGGAATGATTCACCGATAGAATGGTTGGAAGTTGCACAGGCGGTAACAGAAGCAGAATTGGGACCTCTGAGGTCGAAATGGATAGACACTTGTCCGGATGCCATGTTAATGATCATAAATGGCACAAGGAATGGACTGACCCGTTTAGGACCTTTAGCAATAAGTACTGCTGCGTTTTCTTCAAGAACGCCGATACCTCCGACACCAGAACCAATTTGGACTCCTGCGCGGTAGGGATCAACCTTTGACAGGTCCAGACCAGCATCTTCATGTGCCATCATAGAAGCAGCAAGAGCATACTGAATGAAAAGCGGAAAACGGGATGCAGCTTTCTTATCCAGATACTTTTCCGCTTCAAAGTTTTTTACTTCAGCGGCGATCTGAGTCCGATATTCGCTTGCATCAAAAAAGGTTAAAGGGCCGATTCCGTTTTTACCGACAGCAAGCGCATCCCAATATTCTTCTTTCGTATTGCCAATTGCATTAACAACACCGATTCCTGTAATAACTACACGCTTCACGAGACCGATCCTTTATCTTAAGTAGGTGAAGAGGGCTTGTTGTTTGCGGTTACATGCCCTCAACAGATTTTTGAATATGTAAATCTATACATGCTCATCAAGGTAATCAAGGGCATCTTGAACAGTTTGTATCTTTTCAGCATCACTGTCAGGGATCTCAAGGTCAAATTCTTCTTCAAGAGCCATAACTAATTCAACGGTATCAAGCGAATCTGCCCCCAAGTCTTCCATAAATGAAGCATCAGAGGTCACGTTGTTTGCGTCAATACCAAGTTGTTGAGCGATAATTTCAATAAGTCGTTCTTCATTTTTAGCCATATCTTTATTTAAACTCCTATCAACGGGCGGACAAATCTACTACAATTAAATTGTTTACTGGGTCCGCTCCTACGTTAAAAATTTCATGGTTAATTTTGTTAGGACAATTACAAAATTTCCTACGTTAAGCCAAGGTAAAAAACATAAATTTACTGCTTACTTAATAGCAGTATTTATAGTGAAATCTAAAACATGTATACACGCCCTCAATAGGCACGGTTTCTAACCGCACTATTTACACAGGTTCGGTTAGGAAACCGTACCCGACGAATGCCATAGGTGTATTCGGCGTTGATTCACAGTGTATAAATAATTATGGATTTCACTATAAAGATATATAAATTAACGTGAGTTCAAGAAAATATAGTTGAAAGAATCATTTTGGTATATAGTTAAGGGTTCATAAATCATTGCAAATTCAAGATAGCAATCAACACCTCGGTTCGTTAAAATCATGCAATGCCATTCCATTTGTCACACAATCTATTAAATTGTGTCTTACAGTATACCACAAACACCGCTAAAATTAATTACTTTCATTAGTTAACGTGAGTTTGATAAATCCCGTAGGTTGGGTTGAACCGCAGGTGAAACCCAACATTTAGAGTCTATAAAAGCGTTTCAAGTTGGGTTTCGTTCCTCAACCCAACCTACATCTACATTTGGATTTAATTATCAAACTCACGTTAGTTATCAATCATTGAATCAATAATCTTATGTCAGTCAAATCAATTTGCGGGCACGATCAACTCGCCTGACAGAATTTTGGTTTTTGCTTCCGCTACCTTTGTTTTCACTATTTCAGGCACTTTATCGATCAATGCGGGGTTATATACCATGTCGATTGCTCTGTCAGTTGACATGGTATAGGTGTATATTTGAGGCGTGAAAGTTCCATCTTTAACAAGTTCGGCAATTTCGACAAATGGGCGCGGTGTGATCACTGCGTTGGCGATCACTGTTGTTGGGGAAACTGTACTCTGGTCTCGGTTTGCCCCGAAGGTGTAAACGACATTTCCAGCGGCATGTGCCTCTTCTACAGCCATAAAAACGCCTCGGCCGGCTACATCGGCATTAGGAAAGATAAAGTCAATACCCTCGCCAATCTGTGCCATTGCGAGTTTTTTCCCTTTAGCAACGTCTTCCCAATTTCCGACATAATCACGGTCTACCTCTGCATCAGGGTTAACACTTTTGACCCCGGTTTCAAACGCGTCAAATGCGCTAATGACTGATGGAAAATCTTGTCCACCGATAACACCTATTTTCTTTGTTTTCGTCATCATACCCGCGATGATACCTAAGAGATAGGTAGCTGGTTCAATCTGGAAGTTAATAGACGCGATATTCTCCGCGACAATGTCACCAGAAGATATAACAAATACCGTTTCAGGAAAATCAGATGCGACTATTTTCGCTGAGGCTCCGTATTCATACCCATGTCCGAAAATGAGATTATGTCCCTCTGTCGCCAACTTACGGAAGTCTGCCTCATGTTCGGCGGGTATGTGGCTTTGAACTTGACTGACTATTGCATCAAGCTCTTCTTCAATCGTTAAAAGTGCGTCATAAGCCAAAGCATTCCAACCTTTGTCGTCAATAGAAGCAGGTAAGAGCATGGCGACCTTAAAGTCATCTACTTCATGACTTATCATGTCCAACTTTTCGCACCCAACGAGCATGAATCCGATTGCCAAAAGACATAGGTGTAAGGCACAGAATGCAATACGATATCCTGAGTTGTAAAGTATCTGTTTCATGTAAATGTTCTCTGATTTTAGGTGAAGTTACATCACCATGCCACCGTCAACCTGAAAGGTTTGACCGGTGATATAACGTGCTGCATCGGATGCTAAAAAGCAGACAGCGTCTGCGACATCTTCTGGCGTGCCAAAGTTTTGTAATGGAATAAGTTCAAGTAATTTTTCCTGAAACTCTTCAGGGATTTTCGCTGTCATGTCTGTTGTAATAAACCCGGGGGCAATAGCGTTTACGGTAATACCGCGTGTGCCTACTTCTTTTGCTGTTGTTTTCGTTAAACCTATGATTCCAGCTTTTGCTGCAGCGTAACTCGCTTGTCCTGCATTTCCCATCAATCCGATAACTGACGATATATTGATAATGCGTCCACTTTTTTGACGTATCATCGGACGAAGAACTGCACGAGTGCAATACATTGTTCCGGTTAAATTTGTCTGTAACACCGCGTCCCAATCTTCATCTTTGAGGCGCATCAGCAACATATCGCGTGTAATACCAGCGTTGTTCACAAGGATATCAATTTGCGAAAACTGCGCGATTGTTTCTTCAATAAGTGTTTCAACATCTTCTTTTTTGGAAATGTCGGCAGCTATTGCATGTGTGTTATAGCCTTTGTCTTCCAATGCAGTAGCAGTTTGGGAGACACTTTCAATAGAACGCGAACAAATCACGACGTTTGCGCCGACTTCACATAATCTGTGGGCAATTGCTGCACCAATACCGCGCGACGCACCTGTTACGATTGCCGTTTTCCCCTTCAGCATATCCTCTGTAAAAACACGCTGTCCCATTTATTCACCATTTCCATATTCATCTGTCACGAGTGAAAGTGTTTCAACATCTTCAACGTTCAAGGCATTACTTTTTGGTAGCGTCCGTTTCACCAAACCAGATAAAACCTTCCCTGGTCCAACCTCTACAAAATGTGTTATTCCAGTTTTATCAATAGTGTTTAACGTTTTTTCCCATTGAACAGGTTCGGTTATCTGTTGAAAGAGTAGGTGTTTGATATTATCAACATCCGTTTCAAACTCACCTGTTACGTTCATCACTATATCAATCTGTGACGGGTTTAACTTTACAGAGTCGAGAACAGATTGAAACTTCTGTTGTGCTGATTCCATCAATGGCGAGTGAAAGGCACCACTTACTGGTAAAGGACGACACCTTCTCACACCAATTTCGTCCGAAGCCAGAGCAACAACCTGATTGACAGCATCAACTTCCCCTGAGATAACCAATTGTCCAGGGCAATTGTAATTGGCGATCTTCACCACACCATCAACCTTTTCACAGAGGAGTTTGAGTTGTCCTACCTCCATGCCGAGGATTGCTGCCATTGTGCCGTTCTGTTCTTCACCCGCTTCCGCCATAAACTGCGCGCGGGCACCCACCAATCGTAAGGCATCCGTAAACTCAAGAACACCAGATGTTACAAGCGCGGAGTACTCCCCCAAACTATGTCCTGCTACAACCTTTGGTACAACCCCTAACTGCGTTAATACTTTCAACGTTGCAACGCTACACGTCAAAATAGCAAGTTGTGTGTTTTCTGTCTGTATTAATTCTGTTTCTGGCCCCTCAAAGCAGAGTTGGCTTAACGGTCTCTCTAAAAAATTATCTGCTTCATCAAAAACGGCTTTGGCAATTGGATAGGTCTCCGCCAATTCAGCTCCCATGCCAACTTTCTGTGAACCCTGTCCTGGAAAAATAAAAGCGATTTGCGTCATTTATAACCGTAAGAGCGTACTTCCCCATGTCAACCCAGCACCGAAAGTTACGAGCAATATCAGGTCCCCTGGTTTTGCGCGTCCATCTTGAATTGCTTCGTCTAATGCGATGATTACCGTTGCTGCTGAGGTATTGCCGTATTTGTCAACGTTTATATATACCTTTTCTCGTGGTACTCCAAGCCTATCGCCGACCGCTTCAATAATGCGCAAGTTGGCTTGATGCGGTATTAACAGATCAATGTCTTCAACGCTAAAGTTTGCTTTGCTTAACACGCGCTGCGCCGCCTCTGGCATGAGCCGAACCCCAAGTTTGAAAACTTCGCGCCCATTCATCTGAATTTTATCCAGCTTTTGGTCAATTGCTTCTGATGTGATTGGCATTCTTGAACCACCAGCAGGTATGCCGAGTAAATTAATGTCAGCATAATCCCCATCAGACCCGATGTAAGAGGCGAGAATTCCTTTTGGTTCTTCAGTTGTTTGGACAACGGCAGCGCCTGCACCATCCCCAAAGAGAACACACGTGTTTCTATCATTCCAATCAACGATATTATTAAAAACTTCGCCTCCGACTACCAAAATAGTATCATACTGTCCAGATACAATCAAGCCATTTGCTAAATCAAGCCCATATAAGAATCCAGCACATGCTGCGGATATATCCATTGCTGCCGCGTTTTTAGCACCAATCCCTTTCTGCACATAACAAGCAGTTGATGGAAAAAATGTGTCCGGTGTAACGGTAGCGACGAGGATCATTTCAATTTCAAGTGGGTCAATTTGTGCTTTCTTAATAGCTAATCGTGCCGCTTGTACACTGAGATCCGAAGTAGCGATGTCGTCTTCGGCGATTCGTCGCTCAACAATGCCTGTGCGTTGGCGAATCCATTCGTCACTGGTATCTACCATCTTTTCGAGATCAAAATTGCTTAAAACGGTTTCAGGTAGATAAGAACCCGTCCCTGTGATTGCTGCATATCGAGCCATGCTAAAGAATCCTTTTTAGCCGATTTAGAAGAACCAACACAAGCGTGCGGGATAATCGGCGAGAATTGAGACGCTGGTGTCTTATCTACAGTTGTTCTTCTGTAGACTTGAGAACGGATCTCCCTTTATAGTGTCCACAATGCTTGCAGACTCGGTGTGAAACCATCATTTCTCCACAATATGAGCAATCTGTAATGACTTGACTCCGGAGGGCATGATGGCTTCTCCGCATTCTTTTTTTCGATTTTGATGTTTTACGTTTTGGATGTGCCATCTTTAGAAATTATCTCCTTACGATTTTTCGATTTAGATTTGTTCTCCAATTTCGCTGTTTCTAATAACTGTGGGAGCATTGCAAAAGGCGAATCTACATTGGACGTTTCTTCTGATTCAATATCATCTGTATTTTGACAAGTACAATGCTCTTGATTGAGATTTACACCGCATTCATGACATAAACCCTCACAGGTCTGTGAGCAGAGAGGCCAAACGGGTATCTGGATTACCAACGCTTGTCGGGCATCTTCAGAGATGTCAAAATTCTCACCATCGTAGTAGCGTTCTCCGTCTTCAGCTCCTTCAGATTCAATCTTCTCAGGATTGCTGGTAGGTGTGAATTGCAATTCAAAAGTTGCTGTGATGTCTTCCTCAAAAGGTTCAAGACATTTACCGCATTGCATTTCAATATCCGTGAATACCTCAGCTTTGACGTAAACGTTATCTTCACTGTGACGGAGTAATTGAACGGTGCCTTGCACTGGACTGATAAATTGGACATCTTCAAGATCCAATTCAAGCAGCGAAGTCAGAACTTCTACTTCATGATTATTGAAGACCCCGTCTTGAATGTTTCTTGCGTCAAAAACCAACGTGTCTTTCATTGTTTTTCTGTTGGACTTAAAAGGCTACTTCTTCTTCAATTCTAATCAGTTTAGCATCACCTTTGACAACTTCAAGTGTGTAAATCTGCTCAAGCGAGGCTTTCATATCTTTTTCTCGTGCCTTATGCGTTAACAGCATGAGTGAAACGGTATCCGTGCCGTGAGGCTCTTTCTGAATGACTGAGGCAATGCTGATATTATGATTTCCTAATATGCTACCAATACTTGCTAAAACTCCCGGGCGATCAATGACAACAAAACGCAGGTAGTAGCGCGTCTCAATGTCGTCAATAGAACAGACAGTAATTTCAGTTTGTGAATTCGCAAGCCATGCTTGGGAGATTGGTGAACTCACACCCCACTGGATAGATTTTGCAGCATCAATAATATCTGCCACAACAGCACTTGCGGTAGGCATTTCGCCGGCCCCTTGTCCATAAAAGAGCGTTGGACCGACAGCCGATCCGATAACACACACAGCATTAAATGCGCCTCCGACGTTTGCTAATAAACTTCGCTCCGGCAGAAGTGTCGGATGGACGCGCGCTTCCACGCGGTTGTCGTCGGTTAACTTCGCAATGGCAAGCAGTTTGATTACATAACCGAGTTCATGTGCATATTGAATTTCTTGCTGGGAAATGTCTGTGATACCTTCAACATGGAATTGGTCAACTGAGAGATTCACACCGTAGGCAAGCGCAATGAGAAGTGTCAGTTTCTGGGCAGCATCAATACCCTCAATATCAAGTGTTGGGTCTGCCTCAGCAAAACCTTTCTCTTGAGCATCTGCAAGCACATCGGCAAAATCAACACCACGTTCATTCATTTCAGTCAGCATATAGTTGCAAGTGCCGTTCACGATGCCGTAGATAGATTGAATTTGGTTAGCAGTGAAACTTTCTTGGAGGGTTTTAATAATTGGGATGCCCCCTGCAGTGCTTGCCTCAAAATTGAGACTCACCTGATGTTTCTGTGCTAATTGGAATAACTCACCTCCATGTTCTGCCAACAGAGCCTTGTTTGCTGTCACAACGTGCTTGCCATTTTGGATTGCACGGGTGATGAGTGAATGTGCTTCGGAAATGCCACCGATAAGTTCTACGACAATATCAATTTCTGGGTTGTCAACAACTTCAGCAGGATTAGTAGTAAGACAGTCGGCGGGGAGTTCTATTCCTTCGCGTAAAGCAGGAAGTGTCCGTTTCACGACTTTTTTTAGGCATAATTGGATGCCACTATTTTTGGATATGAGCGTATTCTGATTTATCAGAATCTTGGAAACACCGGTGCCGACTGTTCCCCATCCTAAAATGCCTACATTAATATAAGATTTATCCACGACTACAACTGCCTCTTTTCTAACGATCTCATTAACTGAAACTGGACAGCGAACGATATATCAATCCGCTTCAACACCCATAAAATCGGGGCGACTGGATTCGAACCAGCGACCTCTTGAACCCCATTCAAGCGCGCTTCCGGGCTGCGCCACGCCCCGTTTTCAAATTTAGTTACCCAATTAATAGTATCACAAATTGGTAGAAAAGTCAAGAAAATATTGTTTAGTGGGTGGGTAAATATTTGACATTAACCATGTCACTTTTCTTGTAGGAGGGCTTTGTAAGCCCGATTTATAGTAAATTATGTAAATAAGTTCACATATTCTGTAGGAGCGATTTTCGAATCGCGACGAAACCACTGGTAGTCGGGAATCGGAGTTCCCTCCTACATCTCAGGTGTTCAGTTAATTGTAAAATCCACTATAACAACATAAGCATTTGCTGTAATTGCGCAATTCATTTTTGATGACAAGTTTTAAGCAATAAATCTTCAAGATACATAATTTGAAATTGCCGTTCAGATGTGTTATACTTAAAAATATGCAAATCATTGCCCGAGAGGTCAGGAACTATATCACACCAGAAGGACGTAACCCGTTCCGTCAGTGGTTGACACAACTCCGAGATAAAAGAACACGCGCAAACATTCAGAGACGAATGGCCGTCTACAAGAGGGAAACTTCGGTGATCGTAAAAGGTTGGGAGTGATTTATATGAACTGAGAATAAACTACGGACCAGGATATCGGATCTATTTTGGCACGCTTACTTCTCATATTGTTATTTTGCTTTGTGGTGGGCAAAAAGGGACACAACGACGGGATATTGCAAGAGCTCAAAATTATTGGAACGAAATAAGGAGCAGGGACAATGAACACGGAAACAATAGTTCAGCAGACTGCCAGTTTTAGAGACGACCTTATAAAAGACCTCACAGATACAGAGTTTGCGATGTATTATATTGAGGCAGCCTTAGCGGACTATAAGGAAGATGGGAACACAGAGTCGATCTGGATGGCACTTCGTGATGTTGTAGAAGCACAGGCTGCGGTTCCTGAACTTTCCAAAAGAACGGGCATTGATGCCGGAACCCTCTCGGATGCTCTCTCTAATGAGAATGCCCCGCAGTTAGATATGCTCAGCACTATAGTGAACGCGCTTGAGTGTCAGTTGCCGGCTGAACTAAGGCAGATGTGAAGGAGACATATCCACGGACTCCAACCAATCAATAACCGCTTGTTCGTTCTGCTCAATAGCGATTTCAACAGCACGTTTAGCACATTCCAAAAGGTCTTTGGCGCGTTTGCGTAAGTTACTTGTTTTGTTGGAGGTCTCTCCTGATTTTCAAATACTCAAAAAGGGTTCTGGCGTACGAGTTTCCTGCTGCTTCTGTTATTTCCTTTAAAAACTCGTCTGTGCAATTAACGAAATCGGAACCTGCTTCTCTGATTGCCTTTTCCATGATGGATGCTGTTTGCGTGACAAATTCTCGATTCTTGTCAAAGTAATACATGTCTAAACTCATAGTGTTTCTCCCGGTCTTTTATTCCTACCACGGTAGCGAGCAGAAAAGAGCAGGTCCCGATTTGTGATAGTGCTGTCCAAAAACTGGTTAATGAATAGTATACCAGAAAGAAGGTAAGATTACAACGCTTTGCTGTGAAGTACCGCAATACTGTTGAAATGTTGTACTGCAGGTGAGTTCGTTGAGGTAAGGAACCTCAGCAGGAAATGTCCATCACGATCAGAAGGCGAATCCTTTATCAGAGGGTTTTAGTGCTAAAGCTGCATATATGGAGCGACACACATTCGTACGTCTCGTCATGGTGTCTGCGTGTGTTTTTAAGTTGGCGGATCTAAAAGTTTTGAGCGACTGACCGGAAATCGGAATCCACACCGATCAACTACCAATTCAAGCGTACTGGCAATCCACTCGTCAGCGTGTGGTGATACAATTACTTTGCTATTTTTATCAATTAACTTTTCAACATTGATTTCAAGAGGTATACCGAATTTATATGAAACATCGCGTGAAATTGACGCAATATCAATGATCGCGCGCACTTCGTGTTCATACTCAAAAGGTTTTCTCTTATAAAAATAAAGGTAATGCAGCAGACTTTCCGGTGACATATTTTCAGGCATATCAATTTGATTTCCGGCGGACTCTACTTCGTGATCTACTCTACCGATGAATATATTAGGTTCATCCGGTAAACTATTCATCAAGTTCCTCATAGTTGTTTTGATTGCTATACCGCTATTGCGTAGGTGGTATTTGTCCCACATTGCCATTGATTCTTCTGTCCCTTTATGCCAACAGTTACACATGATGTATTGGCGAAGATTTGGATCAATACGGATGTTCGGGGAGCCGTAATACCGCATTATTGCTTCGGGGATGTATCCTTCAAACTTGTCATCGTACTTATCGGCTCTTGTAAAAAATAAGGACCCTGTTGCTAAAATGTTGGCAAACTTCTCAAAACTCATATATCGCCACAAAGTATCAGTATCTTTAGGTTGTGTGATACCTTTTAGTGCTTTAGACATAAAATTCTTCTTTCAAAGTGAATGTGCCAGTTTATTGTTCTTCGCAACCCGGCGATATAGAGTTGTTCGCGGAAGAGGGTATTGGCTTTCAACATTCCAATTAACGCATCTTGCCTGCGATTGTCTTTGGTTGAGCTTCACAGAGTGTACAGCACCATGTCAGTTTTAAATCGTTGGTGGATAACTTATCCTTCACTTTCCCTGGAAATCTCTGAAGGCATCACGGGTTTTCATGGCTATAGATTCAATAGTTCCTACATCAAATGTCATCATATCAATATCTTCAAATTCAGTCTTAACATGTTTTGACATCATGGCATATATGAACTTATGAGATATGAACCAGTTATCTATATCCATATCAGGAATTTTATCTTCTACCACTCTCATTCTCACCGTGTATTTATCAAGAGTCACAGGGAGGTCAGTCATTAGTGTAGTCTGATATTGTATGCATTTGATTTCTACTAATTCCCACTCTATACCAAAGCCTTTTGATTCTTCTTCTAAAATTTCTTTAAATTTCTGCTCAAAATTAACTTTCATTTTTCCCTCCGTTTTCGGTGTTTCGGACAGTGACCCTCAGTAATTGTCTGTTTCTGTCCTATACAACACCTTCTCTCTTGCTTTTCTATATGCCAGTCACCTCTCTATAAAAATAACATGCCTGAGAAAGAAAATCAAGTCAAAAAGGGAAGCTGCTGCCCAAAGTTTAGCGAGCTCAGACTGTATGGAGGTGGGGTCAATCCTACAAGAAGACAGAAACGCCTCGGAGTTGCAAGTTCCCTACTTCACAGGTGCGCCCACAACAGATACTAACGCGTCAATAGCAGCCTGTTCACCCTGCTCAATGGCAATCTCAACGGCACGTTTAGCATATTCCAAGAGGTCTTTGGCACGTTTGCGGATGCTAAAAGATTCAAGCACTTTCGGTTGAATTTCAGCCTGTTTCTCTTGGTGCAAAATGGGAATGACTGTTCCTGCTACTTGGTCTGGTCGCCAATGCAGAATGACCGAACTGCCCACATCACGATTGACTTGTTGCTGAATAGACCAAGGTGGTAGTTGCTGTCTTTTAGGATGGTTTGGATGATGGTTGCTCCATTTTGTGTCTTTTAGGTAGGATTTTGCCATTATAGTAAAATCTGAAAATATGTTCACATTTCAATGAACAACAATCCCTACACGCTCGCGCTGGCGAGGTTTCCTAACCTCGCCAATGTCCAGGTAATTGTGAATTTTACTATAAACAGAGAAGTTGTCAAGGTGAATATATCGCGATCAAGTCATTGAAAGTGATTGTAAATAAAGATGGCAGAACATCAAAATCGTTCAATGCTCTGCCAAGTTCATATAATTCCAAAGTTTAGCGTTACGAAAGCCCCATCGCTTGCAAGTTTTTAAGACTAATACCTAAGCTTTCAAATGGGTCGCGTTCATAGCAGGAATCCTGTTCAACAATATACCATTCTACCTCAGCATATTCACATGCATTCAAGATAGCAGTCCAATTGAGGTTGCCTTCACCGACTTCAGCATACCGTTGCGAGTTTCCTACGACTGCCATGTCTTTAAGATGGACAATATGTGCCCGCCCTTTTAACTTGCGAATCCACTCGGCAGGATCACCCCCACCGTGCTGAATCCAGTAGGTATCAATTTCACTATTAAAATATTTCGGATCGCTCTCTTCATATAAAATTTGCAACCCAGTGCGTCCATTATAACGTTCCAACTCAAAACTATGATTGTGATAAGAAAAGGTTAAGCCGCCTTCAGCAAGACGTGCTGCGACTTCAGAGGCTTCTTTTGCAAATTTTGCATAACCTTCTGTGCTACGGTATTCACCGGGGAGTCCACCTATTGCTGCGTGTTTACATCCCCATAATTGATGTTCATCAATAACCGCTTGCGGTTCATCTTGCATCCGTGCATAACTGGTGTGTGTTGCACAGATGGTGATGCCTTCATTGTCAATAATCTTTTTAAGTGCTTCTGGTTCAATAGGACCGAGTGCAGAGCATTGAACAGCATCGTAACCGAGTTGTTTGACCTTTTTCATGGTTTCTGCAATGTCGGATTCAGTTTTGGTGAATTCCCTCAAAGTATAAAGTTGTGCTGCAAGTTGTGTTGCCATAACTTCTCCTTTGTATGTAATATGTTATTTGTGGTAGTATACTTCCAAGTGGAACAGATGTCAAGATAAAATCAATGAAATCAGAGCCATCCAAATCTCCAATAATTTTCGCTTTTACCAAAATTCCAAAAATCCACGTCAACCGCTATACTGAAAACAAAATCCACGCTCATTAGATATTCAAAAAACGTGTCTATCCCCAACTTTTTCTCCAAACTTATTGGAAATATATTGGATATCTATTGTCCGCAAACTACAAAGATTTCTGATCACCACACAGAACAAGGTATAATATCAGTATGAAAAAACAAAACCGATCCCCCAAACACAAAAACAAACAGACCACAAATTTGAAGCACAACCTCTACGAGAGAATGTTGAAATTACTTGATAAAAGTTGGCAGAGACTCCAACAATTTGGAAACAGACTGAAAACTCAGCATGCTGCTGAAAATAACACCGATATAACTATAATTATTGAAAAATCGTGAAAGTTGTCTTAGTCAAAAATAAAAAATTAATGTCATAATAAGAAAACCATTCTAAATCTAATCAGAGAATGGGTTTAGAGCGAATCTAAAAAAGTTACCACGGTATGAAAAAAGTTGCCATATGGTAACTTTTTAAGAAGATGATTCCAATGAAATGAGAAAAAAACGCAAACATTCGGGTATCTGTAGGCGCGATCTCCAAATCGCAACTTTACGAATCAAACCGATAAAAAACCGAAATTGACAGCCTTTGTCAAGGAAATAAAATAATTTGCACAAAAAACATGAATTTTGATAAAATTAACATATCATGAATCCTTTTTTCTTTGGCAGTAGAGGACGAGGTATATTTCGTTTTCTACGTATCTTTCTCCATTTTCCGAACTTCATTCGGTTGACGATGCGACTTTTCCGAGACGAGCGTGTGCCTATCTATCGGAAGGCGATTCTCGTTGTCTCCGAGATTCTTGCGGGTGCTTTTGCGATTGCCTATCTTGTGTACCCCTTTGATGGTGATTTCATTCCAATTTTTGGTCGTATAGACGATCTTGTCATCGGTGCGTTTGTGATTCTTGTGCCAGGTGCATGGTTATTCATCAAATCATGTCCTGAACATATTGTTCGTGAACATGTGGACAAAATTTCGCGTGGCGAATAAAACCATAATTTTATGAACTTTTTTGCAACTTTATTTTCTAATAGGTGTGTCTTTAGGGCATAGACACCAAGAAAGTAAAAGCCCACTCGGCTTGCTAAAACATAACTGGAGGTTTTATATCATGTTAAATTTCAGACACATACTCGGCAGACGCGCAGCAATACTTTTAATATTAGCCGGACTTGCCGTGGCAGCAGGACTTATTATTAACAAAGGCGCAGATGAATTTGTTGTGCCAACAGCAATTGGTGAAACAAACGAAACGTTTCAAGAAACAGAAGATTTTCAGTATTTAGAACGGGCGAATCGCGCATTCATCAATTTGGTGGCGAAGACGCGCCCATCTATTGTGCAAATTGTAGCTGTATCAAAACGGCGAGTTGATCAAACAAATCCCAGAGGGCAAATATTTCCACCAGACGGAATAGACAGAGAAGAACTCAGACGTTTCTTAGAAAGACAAGGATTAGGACATTTATTTGAAGATGAAAAGTGGGATCATTTTCTTGAAGAACATACACAACCTTTTTCTGCTGTAGGTATCGGTTCCGGTGTAATTGTTAGCGAAGACGGTTATATTCTAACGAATAGCCACGTCATTGATAGGGCAAATGAGATAACTGTCACGCTGTCAAGCGGTAAGAAATACAATGCGAAATTAATCGGTAAAGACCCTGGTCGCACTGCAGTGAGCGGCACGGATTTAGCAGTTCTCAAAATTGATGCAAAAGATCTTCACACACTACCGTTTGGTGACTCAGACGCGCTTGAAGTCGGAGAATGGGTTATCGCAATTGGAGCGCCGCTTAACCTTTCACAAACTGTAACACGCGGTATTGTGAGCGCAAAAGATAGAGACAGTGCCAGTATTCGGTACAGTAATATTGAGTACGGTAGTTTTATACAAACGGATGCACCGATTAATCACGGGAACAGCGGCGGTGCACTGATTAATATCCGAGGCGAATTGGTCGGCATTAACACCCTAATAGCTACTAATGGTTTTACCTCCGGAAATATCGGTATTGGCTTTGCTATTCCAAGCAACACAGCACGGGATATTTTGCCTCAACTGATTAAACACGGAGAAATTGTCCGCGCGTGGCTTGGAATTAATATGGCATCGGTTAGTCCAGAATTAGCAGAGAAACTCGGATTTGACTCTACACGCGGTGTCCTCGTTCATGAAGTCGGTAAGGGTAGTCCTGCAGAAAAAAGCGGCATTCAGCATGGTGACATTATCCTTGAATTTAACAAAAAACCTATTCGTGATTCATCTCATTTAATGCATACTATCGGAGCTACAGCAGTTGGCAAATCTGTGGAAATAAAAGTTCTTCGCAACGGCAAAGAAAAACAATTGACCGCAAAATTAGAAAAACGAACAGCTGAAGCCATAGCGACTCTTCGTCCATCTGTCATTCCCGATCCCACTCCGATGTATCCTGAGGAACTGCCAGAAACGGAAGTATTTGCCGGAATGCATGTCCAAAATTTGACCCCAGAACTTGCCATGCGCTACAGGCACCGGAACGAAACGGGTGTTATCGTTATGAAAGTTGAGGTGGATAGCGAGGCTGCGGAAAATGGTATTCAAACAGGGTATCTTATCAAGGAGATAGATTATAAACCCATTGAAAACCTGAAAGACTATGAAAAAATCGTCAAAGAATTGAAAAAAGGCGATGATGAGTTCGCACTTGTTTATGTCAAAGACCTGAACCACCGCGGGAATTATTTTACATTAAAGATTAATTCTGATGAGATTAATTCTGATGACCGGTAGGTTTACTAAAGTTTGGACAATTTTTGTCTGTTTCTTGTTGAGTTCTCAACTATCTTTTATTTCAGGACTTACGCACAAATGGTAGGCGTTTTGTAAACGCGCTGGCAATTTAGAATTTTGCTGAAAATTACACCAATTTAGCCATAATTATCGCGAAAATTGCGTAAGTCCTGTATTTTTTACGAGTTTTTCGCAGAGGGCGTAACTCACAGAAAAAATATTCAGACACAATGAGAGCAGTCCCAGCGGGGCGGAACGTGTATCAATAATAGTCAGGAATAGTCATGTTGATATCTAAAACGTCTCTATTAACCGACATTATCACACAAGAACTCTAAAAAATGTCCAAACTATAGTAGTGGTTAGTAAAATGATAATTGATGGGCCTGAAAGTAGCCGGGAATCGGAGTTCCCTCCTACCATAAACGTTTCAGAGGTAGGAGCGAGCTCCGAATCGCGACCCACAATAATATGTTGACAAAGCAGTAGGTTTATGAGTAGACTCTAAATTAAACTTGAAGGATAGTCGTTTTTGTGATACACTGCTGAAAAACGGCTATCCTTCATTTTTTAAGAGGTTGAGTTTCATGAAAGCACAACGGGTTGTTTGGCCGGATCGTGCCAAAGTTGATATTGAAGAGTTTGATCTACCTACTATCAAGGATGATGAAGTTCTGGTTGCAACGGAATGTACGCTTATCAGTCCCGGCACAGAACGCGCTTTTTTGTTAGGACTCCCGAACGCACGAGGCAGGTATCCTTCCCGTCCCGGCTACAGTAATATAGGCAAAGTGGTAGAGGTCGGCAAAAATGTCAGCGAATATACGGTAGAGGATCGTGTCGCTACAACGCAGGGACATACCAGCCACTTTGTTGCATCACCAAATCGATTACTAAAGGTAGAATCGTCTGATGTGCCAACCGAAGAGATGGTCTTTTTTAATCTGAGCGCGATTGCGCTACAAGGGGTACGGAAAGCGCAGATTGAATTGGGAGAACCGACGTTAGTTTTAGGACAGGGACTCATCGGTTTACTTGCCTTGCAACTCTCAAAACTGAGCGGGGCGATACCGGTAATAGCAGCGGATTTGACCGATAGTCGGCTTGAACTCTCCAAAAGCATTGGTGCAGACTACACACTTAATCCTGAAGATACAGATTTTTCCGAAAAGTTAGCCGGTGCAACGATGGGTAAAGGGCCTACAGTTGTTATTGAGGCAACAGGGCATCCAGATGCAATCAGCACTGCATTATCTGTTGCAGGCTGGGGCGCGAGGGTTGTGTTATTGGCGAGTACACGCGGTGAAACGTCAAGCGTTAACTTCTATCGGGATGTGCACAAAAAAGGTCTTATTCTTTATGGCGCACACAATTCGATTCGCCCGCGTCAAGAGTCATCGCCGAATTTCTGGACGAGTGAAGATGACAGTCGTTTGATGTTGTCGCTTATCGCACAGAAAAGGTTTATCGTTGCGCCGTTGATAAGTCATCGTGTGCCTGGACACAATGCACCGGAAGCGTATCAACTGCTTATAGAATGGAATCCCGGATTGCTTGGCGTTGTTCTTCAGTGGAACAGTGGTATGTAGGAATACTATTATTTCGTTCCCGGTCGGCGAGGTTTCCGAACCTTGCTGGTGCAGAGTGTTCAAGTAATTCTAAAATCTACCGTAGTGCTTAGTCAAGTGATAATTGATGGGCTTGAAAGTAGTCGGGAATCGGAGTTCCCTCCTACCATAAACGTTCCAGAGGTAGGAGCGATCTCCGAATCGCGACCTATAATAATATGTTGACAAAGCAGTAGTTACTTTAAAAGGAAATAGATGGCACGCGAATATCCAATAGAAAACGTACGTAACATCGGTATTGCAGCGCACATTGATGCAGGCAAAACAACCACAACCGAACGAATCCTCTTTTATACCGGCAAAAAACATAAAATCGGTACTGTAGATGAGGGCACCGCTGAGATGGATTGGATGGTGCAGGAACGGGAACGCGGTGTAACAATCACTGCCGCCGCTACAACCTGTTTCTGGCGAGACCATGCGATCCATCTGATTGATACCCCCGGACACGTTGATTTCACCGTAGAGGTAGAACGTTCATTACGAGTTTTGGACGGTGCTATCGCACTGTTCTGTGCAGTCGGTGGTGTGGAACCGCAATCCGAAACGGTTTGGAATCAAGCGGAACGCTACCAAATACCACGTATCGCATTCGTCAATAAGATGGATAGAGTTGGCGCAAATTTCTCTCGTGTGCTTGAGATGATGGGCGAACGGTTTGGCACAAATCCTGTGCCGTTACAGATACCGATTGGTGAAGGACGCGATTTCACAGGGATAGTTGATCTGATTTCAATGAAAGCGATTCATTGGGATGAGACTGACCAAGGGAAGACATACCAAGAAGTAGATATCCCACCAGAATTCCACGAGGCAGCGAACGCCGCACGCGAATTCCTTGTTGAGAATGTAGCGTCTGAAGATGATACACTCCTTGAAAAATATCTTGAAGGTGACGAGATTACTGCAACTGAATTAGTTACAGGCATTCGAAGTACTACTTTGAACGGAAGTATAGTGCCAATACTTTGCGGAAGTTCCCTAAAAAATCAGGGAGTTCAGCCGCTTCTTGATGCGGTGATTGATTTTTTACCCTCCCCTATTGATGTGCCGCCAATTGAAGGTGAAATTCTAAAAACTTCTAAAGGAAAATCCTCTAAACGCGATTCTTCTGACACTGTAGATAAAGTAATTCGTCAAGCAGACGATACGGAACCCTTTTCCGCATTAGCGTTTAAGGTTGCAAGCCATGACACTGTGGATAAACTGGTGTACTGCCGCGTTTATTCTGGCACGCTCAAACGGGGTGAAGTTGTCTATAACGTGGCGACAGAAAAGCGGGAACGAGTCAATCGTATTCTGCAGATGCACGCCAATAAAGAGGCGAGTTGTGATGCCGCTTATGCAGGTGATATTGTAGCACTCATCGGGATGCACAGTACAAAAACAGGACACACTTTGAGCGATGTTGACCATCCACTGTTGTTGGAATCAATTGAATTTCCACCGCCGGTTATCTCTGTCGCCATTGAACCTGAACGCGCCAGTGATACGGACGCATTAGAAGAAACGCTTGAAAAACTAATGGACGAAGACCCGACATTTACCGTTGGTATTGATAAGGAGACGGGACAACGGATTATTTCTGGTATGGGGGAACTCCATTTAGAAATACTTACTGACCGCATGATCCGAGAATTTGGTGTGAACGCACGGGTGAGTAAGCTACAGGTAGCGTATCGCGAGACGATTAGCACGACTGCAGAAGCACGTGGTACACATATCCATAAAACTGATGAAGAAGGCATTTACGGGGATGTGGTGCTTACTGTAACACCTTTGGAGCGGGGTGAAGGATTTCAGTTTACAGATAAAACCGATGAGACGCAGATTCCACGGCAATATATTCAGGCTATTGAGAAAGCTCTTGAAGGTGCAATGGGAACAGGTGTGCTTATGGGATACGCATTGCAGGACATTAAGGTGACGCTTACCGGTGGCTCCACACATCCGACTGATTCATCGAAAATAGCTTATGAAGGGGCAGCTGTGATCGCTTTTGAAAAGGCTGTTAGGCAGGCGAATCCGCTACTCCTTGAACCGATTATGCAAGTACATATCACTGTGCCAGATGAACATCTTGGGAAGGTCATCGGTGACTTGAATTCACGCCGCGCACAAATCAACGAGACCAGTTCTCAAGACACATCTAACCTTATCAATGCCATTATCCCATTAGCAGAGACATTTCAATATACAACCCGACTTCGTTCCATGACACAAGGACGCGGTGCATTTACGTTAGAGTTTTCGCATTACGATGTTGCGCCATCGTCTGTCAGCACATAAAGGACAATTTAATCAAGATTCGCTGAAAACCTCCATACCCGCAGCCCCATCTGCAATTTGCCGAATCTGCTTTTCAAAGCCGGGCGGTGAAAGTGTCCATGTAATCCAGAGCGGTTCATCGCCCGTGTTGACAAAGCGATGTTCAACGTTGGGTGGAAGGTAGATCACTGTCCCGGGTTTCAACTCTGCCACCTCATCATCAACGAACGCCTTTCCTTTCCCGCCAAACACAAAAATAATCTCCTCTGCTTCACTATGTGAGTGCATTGGTATTTCGCTATTCGGGTCAATTTCCTCTAATCCCATTGCGAAGTTTTCTGTATTCCGGATGTTCGGTTCAATGAGCGTATACAGTGTGCGCGGCGCATCGCCTTCAATCCTAACGACTTCGGCATCTTCTTTGTAATAGATGTATTTCATTGTCTTTCCTTTTCAGTTGATTCAGGTTGGACGTTTGCTATGCTAATGTATTGATCAGGGCAGGAGCGGGGTGCGTCTGTTTCAAGTGGTCGGTAAGGAACAGTGAGGTGGTGTACATAGATGTTGTTTTCCTTTGAATTCCAGTGTGGGTATAGGAATTCCTTTACTGTAGTGCAAGATTGTTTTTAGCTTTCCTCCGAATCAAAGGGCGAATCAAACTTCATTGGTATTTCCCCCTCTTTTATTGACTGATTCAGTGCTTCAATGTCTTCCTCAGTGAGATGTGGTGGTTTTTCCATTGCCTTGATCAAGCGTTGTGCTGCCGCGTTTGCTTTTGTCGGTTCAGGTGGAAGCACATTAAGTTGAGACGCAAGGAAACTGGTACACTTATACATTTGTCCATTGTCATCGCTGAATTCTACCTCAAACGTTTCACCTTCCGAAAGGATTTCAACGACTGTGCCGACTTCTCCACGCTTAAGATTATGTTCAGGTATGTCCTGTATGAGCTCAACGACATCCAGAAGTTTGATTTTACCTTTTTCTTCAGGTTCTTGGTTGTGTTCAGGCGAGCCATCTACGCGTGAGATGCCATCGGAAGATTTATTTTTCATTGTACATCCTTACGTATCAATGGAAACGCTGTTGTCAATTTTGGGACATCAGAATTCGTTTCAATAATCCATGCACTACGAATTGTTGCTTGTTTGTCCTTCCAATTCAACGTAAAATCAAGCGTATAACGTTGTCCATAGGCGTTCTTTTCAGCTAATTGTGCGTCTTGTTCCTTCACTGCTTCTAATAAAGCATTATATAACCCTTCTGCATCATCAGAGCTCATACCGAGCAAGGAAGCAAATAGCGGGCTTTATGTTTTCCTTTATTATGCTGTGGATTAAGACAATAATCTCGTAACTTGTAAATGTCTACAATAGCGCGTTCAGCATTTGGTATTTTCATGAAATATCTTATATTGTGCCCACCAATTGTATTCGCGCTAAAGGTTTTTAGGGAACTCCGCTAAAAAAGATAGTGACTCACAAGTTGAAGTTTAACATAAATTTGCATTGGATATCAAGCAATTTTCAGGATCGCGAGCAAGAACTCGTTCCTATAGGAAGGGTGGTTTACAAAGCACCACACCTCACAAATAATTGAAACGCATAACCCGTATTAAACAATCAACGCCCATACTGTTTCATAATCTGTTTCAACCTGTCCAGTGGAATAGCGGGCATTGTCCGACCATTACGTCCCGTCATGGTCGTTGCCATTGTCATTGAATTTATAACTGCCTCCTCAGTTGCCTCAATAGCTGCCTCAAAGAGTAAACTCAGACGTCTATTAACGACCATCTGAATCTGAAAAGTGCCATTTTCGGTGTTACTCGGAAAGACATTTGCTGTTGAAAACGCAATTACGAACTCACCGCTGCTGTCTGTGCTTGGTGTGCCTGTGCGGGCAAGTCCGTGTGTCGCACGAATAGCCAACTGCTTCAACTGACGGTGTGTCAAAGGTGCATCCGTTGCGATAACAATAATGAATGACCCATCTCTCCCCGGTTTCAATTGATCATCTTCCAACGCTTTACCGACTGGTACACCGTCAATGCGTAATTGATGTTGTCTTCCACCATTGGAATTTACCAACACACCGACTTTCCATCCGCCTCTGTTCAACGGAAGAACTCGCGAAGCAGTGCCTATACCTGCTTTGAACCCGTAGCATCGCATGCCTGTTCCACCCCCGACACACCCTTCTGCTACTGGACCAGATTTTGCCTTTTCGATTGCCTCAATTGCGTGCTCCGGTTTTACATGGAGTCCACTGATGTCGTTCAACCCGCCATCATAGCATTCTGCCACAATCGGAAGCACAATGTTGTCATCAGGGTATCGCTTCACAATATATCGCACAACGCCATCGTGAACAGTACCAACACTCAGCGTATTTGTTAGTAAAATAGGAGATTCAATCCATCCCGCCTGATTAATTCTGGCAATACCGGTGGCTTCACCATTACCGTGGATGGTATGCGCCGCACCAAACAATCGCACCTTCCAAATATTATCGTGTGGAAGGATTGCGGTAACACCAGTGCGTATTGAATCACCCTCGTTTAGAGTAACGTGTCCGACTTTGACACCGGGAACGTCAGTGATAGCATTATGTTTGCCTGTAGGAAGCGTTCCGATATGAATTCCAAGTTCGCGCGCTCGTGCTCTCGGTGTTTCTGCCTCTTGCGCACCAGTAAAACTTAAAAACTGTATCAAAAAAGCACAGAAAATCAAAAAAACAAGGATTTTAGTGCGTACGGAGAAGGAGATAACCACCACATTAGGTTTTTTGATTAACGAAATATATGTGTTCATATCTTGAGCTGCTCCCTATAGATTGTGCGGATATGATTGAAAATAGTGATGTAAGTAGGGGACCGATAATCTGGATACGTCCATTCCCATGGTTGGAACGTTTTACGATAAAAACGGAGTGTTATCTCTGCATAGATGCCGTCACGGAGATAGATACGGTGCGCGTGGTCCTTGGTTGATGCAAGCACTAGCTTTGCCATGCAGACGTAACCCACATCTAAATTGACAAGCCTCCGTCCGGTATCTTTTTCAGCAAATGCTTGCTCTACCCCATTCGTCCAGAGTTTTCTGTCTGCCAATGTCCCCGCATCAATTAGGTCTCCAAAACTAATAAACTGACGTTGAAGTACTTTCCCCATCTCGGCTTCGTAATAATTTGTGCTGGTAAACGGTAAAAGTTCACTGGTATAGTCAATGGGACCAAATTGTTCTGTCAGTTGTTCATAGACAGTTGACAGGATCGACGGTTTTGCTGTCAGAACGCCGATAATTGCTTTGACAGGTAGCCGTTCTATAAGTGTTCCCATAATTCCGCGTGCCAGACAATTTAATGAGGTTTTGTGTAATGTAACGTTAAATTTATACATCTTTAAAAAAGCAAAATGTACGCCAAATTGAAAAAATATACAATTTTATGTGTTTTTTCTTGACATTTCTGTAAACCTTAATGTATAATTATACGTTACGCCTTTAAGAAGTTACCAGAGTGTGTCTTAAAGTGACTTTTAGGAAGTATATAACTTCCTCAAAAAATAGGCAACTGTTTTTGAAATTAAAATGAAGAATGTTCATAATTGTTGGGTGTTGTGCTACAGCACAGATTGTCAGGCACTTTGCATGTTTCTTTTTTAAGATGTGTGAGGTCAAGGGTTTTTTCGCGCCTATTACCTGATAGTGAGCGATAAATCGTATGTATCGCATTCACTTCACGAACTGCTGAGTAAGAGACTAAGGCAACGAAAAAGACATATCCGATTGATCGGTGATACCTTTCAACTATGAACCTCAACATTAACAACTATGAACCTCAACATTAACAACTATGAACCTCAACATTAACAACTATGAACCTCAACATTAAAATCATTGATATTCTGTCTTCTGCGAATTCGTATTCTCTTTGAAGAATACCCGAATCCAACACATTGTTAGTTGTGTGAACCGATATATTGCGAACTATTCGCAATTCAACAGAATGTTTCACTACCCCAAGCAGCATTGCACGTTTAAGCACAGAAACAACAGAAGTCGTGAAAGCAGACCCAATAACAAGTAATGAGAATTGTTTTCAAGTATCTGTTATCGGTAAGACCTCTTTCTGATAAAAGAAAATATTTCTCTGTAAACGAGTTCGGTGCAGCAGCCTAATCGGACAAACCTTTCAACCCATCCGCTACCCACGCAAGGTGAAAATTTATGCCCAATACTACTCAAACTAATGGAAGTGCATCAGAGTTACGACAACGTGTCTCCTTTGCCAAAACTCCATCGGCACTTGAATTGCCCGACTTAATTGAGACCCAAAAGCGATCCTACGCCGCATTTATGCAGCGTTTTGTCCCAGAAAATGAACGCGAGTCAAAGGGACTTCAGGCACTGTTCAAGGAAGTTTTTCCGATTTATGATTTTAAAGAAACTACAAGTCTGGAATTTGTCAGTTATACGCTCAGTCCACCGACACATGATCTTTCGGATTGTCAGGCACGCGGACTGAACTATCAGATGCGGTTGCAAGCCCGTCTGATGTGCGTCGAACGCGAAAAAGATGAAGACACAGGGCAGACGCGTGTTTTAGATATTACTGAATCTGATGTTTACCTTGGTGATATTCCGTTGATGACTGAGAATGGAACTTTTATCATCAATGGATCCGAACGTGTAATCGTAAACCAGTTACATCGGTCTCCCGGTGTAATTTTTCTTGACAAATCGCATTCAGCAAGTACACAGAAACTCCCAACAGGACAGATAATCCCCTACCGCGGGGCATGGATAGAGTTTGAATTCGATTCAAAGGATTGCATCCACGTCCGGTTAGACCGTAAGAAAAAACTATTAGCCACCGTGTTATTACGTGCACTCGGTTGGGCAACAGATGCACAAATCCTAAAACTTTTCAGCAGCACAGAGATCGTTCCGATGACACAAGATGTTATCGGACGTGTTATCGCTGAACCTGTGGTTGATACCGATTCGGGTGAAGTCCTGCTTGAAGCAAACACAAAGTTGTCTGAAATAGAATTTGATCGACTCACCGAGGCTAAGGTGTCAGAGGTAGAAGTGTTGGTGGAATCAGATGAACAAGAACTCCGATATTTGCGGAATACGCTTTCGCGTGACACCGTCAAGGCTTATGCAGGAGGGACATTGCAAGAGGGCGCACTGCTTGAGATATTTCGGACCTTAAGACCTGGTGATGCGCCGACACGCGAAGCAGCGACAGCCTGTTTGGAACGCCTCTTCTTTGATGGCGCACGTTATGACTTAGGCACCGTTGGAAGATATAAAGTGAATTCAAAATTTAGTGACATGTCTATCTATCTTGATGAATCTGGTGAGATGCCATCAGAAGAGATAAAGGTGCTTCGGAAAGAAGATATTGCTGCTACCTTGCAACATCTGATGCGCATCCGAAACGGACATCAAGAGGTAGATGATTTAGACCATCTCGGCAATCGACGGGTGCGTGTCATTGGGGAACTTCTTGAGAATCAATTCCGTATTGCACTCCTACAAATGCGTCGGGCAGCGCGAGAGAAATTGAGCACTACTACCGACGCTCAGCTGAAAAATCCGAAGAATTTGGTGAATCCGAAGCCACTCATGATGTCACTCCGAGAGTTTTTCGGGTCTAACCAACTTTCCCAATTCATGCAACAGATAAATCCGTTGGATGAACTTACCCATAAACGACGGATTTCAGCGATCGGTCCTGGCGGATTACATCGTGACCGTGCCACCGCAGCGGTCCGAGATGTCCATCGCACACATTATGGACGTGTCTGTCCTTTAGAAACGCCTGAGGGGCCCTCTATTGGTCTTATCGTCTCCTTAGCAACTTTTGCGCGTGTTAATCCGTACGGATTTTTAGAAACACCCTACCGCGCCGTTCGTAAAGGCAAAATTACCAAAGATGTTGAATATTTAACAGCAGATGCAGAGGACAAATACCACATTGCCCCTGCAGATGCAATCTCTTCTCGTAACAAAGCGAAAACCATACGCACCCGTAAAGGGGAAGAAGTGCATCCGCGCGAACTTAAAGAGATTGACTACATCGGGATCGCCCCGCAACAAATTGTTGGTGTTTCTGCTGCACTCGTACCTTTTTTAGAGCATGAAGACGCTAACCGTGCGCTTATGGGTGCTAACCACCAACGACAAGCTGTGCCGCTAATCCGTCCAGAGGCACCATGGGTTGGCACCGGTATGGAACATCGCGCAGCGCGTGATGCAAATGCCATGGTCATCGCACAACGTGGCGGTATCGTTTCCAGTATTGATGCCGAAGAGGTCCTGATCCGGACTGGTCAAGCACTTCATCTTGAAGAAGGTGAGCATGGTTTCAGTGAAATGGGGTATGATGTTTATAAACTGAAAAACTTCAAACGGAGTAACAGTGGCACCTGTATCCACCAGCGTCCACGCGTTAATATCGGGGATGTTGTTGAAGCAGGCGATGTTATTGCTGATGGCACAGCAACTGAAGGCGGGGAACTTGCACTCGGAAGAAATGTCTTGTGTGCCTATATGCCGTGGGGCGGACACAACTTTGAGGACTCAATCCTCATCAGCGAGTCGCTTATCAAGGATGATACATTTACCTCTATCCATATTGAAGAATTCGAAGTCGCCGCGAGGCAGACAAAGATGGGAGACGAAGAGATTACCCGCGATATTCCAAACATGTCTGCCCGTAGTCTTGCACAACTTGATGACGAAGGAATCATTCGGATAGGTAGTGTCGTGGGAACCGGCAGTATTCTTGTTGGAAAGATTTCACCGAAAGGTGAAAGTGAATACGGCCCCGAAGAGAAACTGCTACGCGCGATTTTCGGGGAAAAAGTCAAAGAGGTCAAGGACGCTTCTGCCTACACCCGCCCAGGTGTAGAAGGCGTTGTCATTGACGTAAAGGTTTTCTCTCGCCACGCTACTCCGAGTAGCGAGCAAACCGCATGGCGACAAGAGGCATTCCGCAAGCAAATTGAACAGACATGGCAGGAGCAGTGTGAACAGGTCTCTGAACGTTTAACGGAAGAACTACGTGAAACTTTGGTCAACAAAGAACTCGCGTATCCTACGACCTTCGAGAATGATGCAGAAACTGGAGATGAGGACAACGCTGAGTCACCAAAGCAGTTAGAAGCAGGTGCCGTGTTGACACGTGAATATCTGGATATACTGTCGCGAAACGAACTTGAAGCACTTCAGATTACAGATGTAGATGCAGTCTCATACATCAAGAACCTTCAAGAACTCGCCACCGGTAGGATTAATGCCTATACGCAGGAAAAAGAGGATGCGTTGGAGAAACTCGCTGCAGGCGAAGAGTTGAAACCAGGGGTTTTGAAACTTGTCAAAGTCTATGTTGCCACTCGTCGTACGATCTCCATCGGCGATAAAATGGCAGGACGCTACGGGAACAAAGGCGTTGTTGCCAAGATTCTGCCCGAAGAAGATATGCCATATCTACCAGATGGCACCCCTGTTGATATTGTTTTAAATCCTCTTGGTGTGCCTTCTCGGATGAATGTTGGTCAGATCCTTGAAATACATTTAGGTTTGGCATGCAAGGAACTCAGCTTGCATGTTGCCTCACCTGTATTTGACGGTGCTACAGAGGAAGAGGTTTTCGACATGTTGGCGAAAACAGATTTACCTGAAAAAGTTAAACAAACCGGCAAAAGTGTGCTTTACGATGGACGAACTGGGGAACCTTTCGGACAGGAAGTAACATTCGGTTATGTTTATTTCCTCAAGTTAAATCACCTTGTTGCAGATAAAATGCATGCACGTTCAACCGGACCGTACTCCTTGGTGACACAGCAACCATTGGGTGGAAAGGCACAACACGGAGGACAACGCCTCGGTGAAATGGAAGTTTGGGCATTAGAAGCTTACGGTGCAGCCCACACACTTCAAGAGATGCTGACTATTAAGTCGGACGATGTAAAAGGCAGGACTAAAATCTATGAATCTATTGTGAAGGGGCAAAGTCCCTTAAAACCCGGCACCCCTGAATCTTTCAACGTGTTAGTGAGAGAATTACAAAGTCTGGGCTTAAATGTGGAGTTATCTGAAGGCGATCCTGCGGATGCCGACTCAGAACAAGTAGGTCTACATGAAGCAGGATTCCCACTCTTGCACACGTTGGATACAATGGATCCCATAGATGAGGAACCACCCTTAAAACTCACTTGGGACACCGATGATGCCGAATAGTTTGAAACATGGCTATCGGCTATCGGCTATCGGTAAGGGGAACTGATCTACATCACATATCTCTTATACTGAAAGCCGATGGCTAATTGCCGATAGCCATTCCTACAACCATTAAAGGAGCAGAAAGAATGGCAGACAAAGAAAAGCGATTTAATCGTATCTCTATCAGTATCGCCTCGCCTGAACAGATAAAGGATTGGGCAAAACGGACATCCTGTAGACGGAGGAATCCAGCAAGCGATACATGGTCGTGTCCCGAGAGAGGCACCTGTGATTGCGGTGAAATCAAAAAGGCAGAAACGATTAACTACCGTAGTTTTCGCCCTGAAAATCAAGGTTTATTTTGTGAATCGACATTTGGTCCACAAAAAGATTTTGAGTGTAGTTGCGGTAAGTATAAACGGATTAAGCATAAAGGGCTTATTTGTGACCAATGCGGGGTTGAGGTGACAAAATCACAAGTTCGAAGAGAACGGCTCGGTTACATCAAACTTGCCACCCCAGTTTCCCATATATGGTTTTTTAAAGGGATCCCATCGCGCCTTGGCACGTTCCTTGAACTTGCTTCCCGACAGGTTGAGCGAGTTCTTTACTTTGAAGCGTTTATTGTCACAGAGGTCATTGATGACAGTTGTGGTTTGGCTGAAAAAGATATCCTTACAGAAGCAGAAGTGAATGGTAAGCTACGTGAACACCCGGATTCGTTCCGGGCGGGAACAGGGGCTGAGGCAATTCAGGAACTGCTGCGTAAAATTGATCTGCCAGAAGATGTAAAAAAGTTCACAGAAGAACTTGAGGCAACTTCCAGCCACCAGAAAAAAGTTAAACTCTCAAAACAACTTAAGATGGTGGCAGGCTTTGACAAAGCAGAGATGCATCCTGATTGGATGATCCTTGATGTGCTGCCTGTGATTAGTCCTGATCTTCGACCCTTAGTTTCTCTGGAAGGGGGGAGATTCGCAACGAGTGATCTCAACGATCTATATCGCCGCGTAATTAACCGAAACAACCGACTGCAAAAACTTATTGATCTCCGGTCCCCCGAAGTCATCCTCCGAAACGAAAAGCGGATGCTCCAGGAATCCGTTGACGCATTTTTGGATAATGGCAGACACGGACGCCGCGTGACTGGACCTGGCAAACGTGCCCTCAAATCCTTATCCGATATCCTCAAAGGTAAAGTTGGACGTTTTCGACAAAACCTCCTCGGAAAACGCGTTGACTATTCAGGTAGAAGTGTTATTGTTGTCGGGCCCGAACTTGAACTCCATCAGTGTGGGGTGCCTAAATTGATGGCTGTTGAACTTTTCAAGCCATTCATTATTGAGAAACTTTTGACAGCCGGAAAAGTGCAGACTATCAAACGTGGGAAATATCTGACCGAACACGTTACGCCGGACTCACCCATTTGGGAAGCATTAGAAGAAGTCATCGCTGACCATCCGGTTTTGTTAAATCGTCCGCCGACACTCCACAGGCTCGGAATTCAGGCGTTTATGCCAGTACTTGTTGAAGGGAAGTCAATTCGGATTCCACCGCTTGTTTGTAAGGCATTCAATGCTGATTTTGATGGTGACCAGATGGCAGTTCATGTACCGCTGTCTATTGAGGCCCGTACAGAGGCGAAGATGTTACTGCTCAGTAGCGGTAATATTCTCAAACCTTCGCATGGTGAACCGATTACGGTGCCGGAACTTGATATGATTTTAGGCGCAAGTTTTCTAACAAAGGCACTACCAGAACACCAAGAACGAGCAGCACAACTCCACGCTGCTTATGCTGAAAAATCACAAGATGCCGAATCAGGTAATGTTTTCGCATCACTGGAAAGTGAAGTATGGGCGAAGCGCCGTTTTACATCTGTGGATGAGGTGACACACGCACACGGGTGTGGAACACTTAAACTACATGATTCGGTTCTACTGTTTTTCAAAGAACATCACGAACCGATCCTCACGACCGTCGGACGTGTTATTTTCAACGAGGTTCTTCCACATACAAACGGAACTGCCTCACTTACTTGGAAAGATGAGGCTACAGGTCTTGAATTGCCATTTTTCAACGAGGAAGCACGTAGCAGACGTTTGTCACAACTCGTCAAACGCTGTTTTAACGAACTTGGTACCGCAGAAACTGTTGCGTTGTTAGATCGGTTACAGAAACTTAGTTTTGAGTACGCAACTCGCAGCGGAATTTCTCCTGGTATAAAGGATTATTTGATACCGTTTGACAAAAAGGTTATTGTTGAGTTGACAGATAAACGAATTAAGTTTCTTGACGCAGAGCAAATACTTATAGACAGCCTAAATAATATAAGTGCCTTGCTTGAAAGTCTCGAAATACGGCAAACCCAGCTTGAAAATCACGAAATACGGCTAGAAGAACTGTCAAAGCGCATGGATAACCTTGATGATGAACTTGATGAAGAATTATCAAAGTCTAAGACCATCCGTGATGAGGTAAGTCAACTGTTTCAACATCTCAACGATCTACCAGAAGAATTATCAAAGTCTAAGACCATCCGTGATGAGGTAAGTCAACTGCTTCAACATCTCAATGATCGGCACAAAGAACTGCTAAAGTTTATTACCAACCTTGATGAAGAACTGCCAAAGCTCAAGACCATCCGTGATGAGGTAAGTCAACTGCTTCAACATCTCGATGATCTGCCAGAGTTTATGGGTAACCTTGATGATGAACTTGATGAAGAACTACCAAAGCTCAAGACCATCCGTGATGAGGTAAAGGAATTACCAAAGGAACATTTTAAGGATCTATCAAAGTTTATGGTCAATCTCAATAAGGCAAGTCAACTGCTTGAGCATCTCAATGATCTGCTTAAGCATCATAATGATCTGCCAAAGCGCATGGATAACCTTAATGATGAACTTGATAAAGAACTGCCAAAGCTCAAGACCATCCGTGATAAGATAAGTGAATTGCCAAAAAAACATCTTAATGATCTGCCAGAGCTTATGGGTAATCTTGATGATGAACGGCAAAAGTTTAAGATCATCCGTGATGAGGTGGATCAACTGCTTCAACATCAGTCTATGGGCAATCCTGATGATGAACGGAAAAAGCTTCCTGATGATGAACGGAAAAAGCTTAAGATCATCCGTGATGAGGTGGATCAACTGCTTCAACATCTCAATGATCTGCCAGAGTCTATGGGCAATTTTGATGGGATCAGTAAAGAAATTAAGCGTCTCAAACCTAAGGTAAGTGATCTGCTTAAGCGTCTCTCACAACAACTTGAGCGTCTTCCACTGCCAACACTTATGGACAATCATACTAAGGTACGTGAACTGTTTGTGCAGCGTGACGTAGAAGAAGTAGAGAACGAAAAGATTGGGATATGGTTTGTTGCTGTCACAGCAATTGAAGAACAACTGTTCACCGAACTTCCGACGACAGAAACGTATTTGGTTGAACAAGATAAAGAGGTAGAAGGGTTTAGTCCGGTGCATCTGATGGCAGATAGTGGTGCCCGCGCGCGCAAAAATCCGTTCATACAAATTAGTGCTATCGTCGGATTGAAGTCTAAACAGAGTGGTGAGATTCTGCCTACGCCGATCCAATCCTCCTATCGGGAGGGTTTGGATGTGCTGGACTACTTTACCTCAACCTATGGATCACGCAAAGGGTTGGTGGATACCGCTATGAAAACCGCTGCCTCTGGATACCTCACGCGAAAACTGGTCGATGTTGCGCAAGATGTGTTGATTACCGAAGAGGATTGCGGCACAACGCATGGCATCCTCAAATTTACCACAAACGCTGGCTCCATTGGGTTCAAGATTAGTGGTCGTGTTACCGTGGAACCTGTAATACATCCCACGACAGAGGAAACACTGGTTGAAAATGAGACATTAATTACACCGCAGATAGCAGAAATTATTGAGGGTGCTGAAGTTCCGAGCGTTCGAGTCCGATCTATACTCACTTGCGAGGCAGAGAAAGGGGTCTGTGTTGCCTGCTACGGCGCTGATTTGACATCAGGACATCTCGCCAATGTTGGAGAAGCTATCGGCATCATCGCAGCGCAATCTATCGGCGAACCCGGGACGCAGTTGACAATGCGTACCTTCCATACAGGTGGTGTGGTTGAAGATATGAGTGAACGCCTTGCACGTAAGATTATGGCAAAGGCTACAGGGAAAGTGCGGTTTCGTGATTTCATTCCCGGACGCACCGTCCGTGAAGAAGATGGACTCTGGATTGTACAACAGGTTGCTGAACACCTTGACCAACCCAAATATAAGGTTAAAACCGTCCAACATCCTGAGTGCAAACTACAACCAGACGAACTCCTCACAGAGAAACAGCATCAAGAAAATCTTGAGCGCTTTCCTGGGTTTGCGGTAGAACCTATTGCCTATGAAGTTAGCAAAGTGACTCGACCGGATGTCATTGAGGCAAACGGCGGAGAAGACTTCCCGTTGCAAGAAGGACAGTATCTAACGGAACACGAATACAACGCCTATTTTCATAGATTCTCACCGTTCCGATGTTCTGAACCGCACTATCGTGTGAAAAGTGTAAAACATTCGGATACTTTGCTGAAGGAAGGCACATTGCTGACAGAAAGCGAAGCAGAAACATGGCGCGCCGAAATCCGACCGTTTGACGGCGAATGGGTGTATGAAACGAAAAAGGGTACTATCCTTACCGAAAGTGAATATCTACAGAAACAGAACAGTGTTAAAGCGGAGATGAAGTATCAGATTCAGAAGGTAACGCATCCGAGTTGCCCGTTTAAGGAAGGGAAACTACTTTCTCCAGAGGAAGAGAGCCAATACCACATGGAACTCGATGAGCCGGTATATACCGTAACAGAAGTCAGCGATGATATTGACTTAACTGTGGATCAAGAATTGACTGCTGCAGAATTCCGACGTGCACAGGAGATGTTTAGAACATTTGACGTGCAACGTCCGTCAACGGCGTGGTGTCGTGTTACACAAGTCATGCACCCTGAATGTCCGCTAAAGCCTGACGAACTCATTGAGGTCGAGAAATTAGAAACGCTTCGAAATAAATTCAGTGGATTTACCGCAGAACGCCTCAAATATCGAATCACTGCTGTGCATCATCCGAATTGTAATCTGGAACCTGAAACACTGCTCACCGAAAATGAGAAAAAAGCAATATTGAAGGAATATCCCGGGTTTGAAGTTGATGTCACTAAGAATGAAGAAGGGTTTGAGGTTGAACGGCTTTACCGCATTATTGCCTCACATCATCCTGAATTTCCTGGTGCTGTTGATGAATACATCACACAATCGGAGTCCAATCGATTCCGGCGAAACTATAAGGGATTTGATTTTGAGAAACTTTACCTTCACGTACCTGAAGGGACTGAAACTGAAGAGACTTTGACAGAAGCGGACTACAAGGCACTTGTTAAACAGCATCGAGACACGGATACGCCCCCACCTAACATAAAACTGGTGTATCACGTCCTTGCCGTTCACCACGCTGAGTGTCCTTTTACTGCTGGACAACGGATTGATGAGGGTGAATATAAACGCGCACAACGGCTTTATAAAGGCTTTGATACTGAACGGGCTTTTAAGGTAACAGGTGTCGCTGAAACTGATTCCGAGATTGCTGTAGGCGATATTCTCAGTGATGCCGACTATAAAAAAGAAACGGCTTCCACTTCAAAGAATACCTACCGAGTGGAGAAGGTGATACATCCGAACTGTACGCTTACTGTCGATCAAGAGTTGAAAGACTGGGGATATGCAACTGCCCTTGAACAATATACAGGTGTTGATGTAGATGGATTAGTTGAGACTTTCCGAATTGATGTTGATATTGCAGGTGGCGGGAGTGTGTCACACCTTATTCCCGCAGGTTATTCGGTTTCTGTTAAGGATGAACAACGCGTTAAAGCACAACATTCGTTAGCAGAATTGCAAGAAAAAACTACCAACCTTGACATTGTTGCTGGGATTCCGCGTGTGACGGAACTTTTTGAAGCGCGGCGTCCAAAACGCGAAGATGCTGCTGAAATTGCTGAAATCGATGGGTACGTGCAACTTACTGGACAGAAAGCTGGCGTGCCTCAATATCGAATCGTAGACGGTGCTACCAAAAGCCGTCTATATTCTATTCCGGACGAAAAACGCCTACCTGAGGTTGACGATGGCGAGTGGGTCAAAGCTGGGGAACCACTGACAGAAGGATACCTCAACCCACATGACATTCTTACCATTGGTAGAACTACCCTTAATGGACATTCTTTGGAAGGTGAAGAAGCACTTTGGGCATACCTTGTGGATGAGGTTCAGACAGTCTATCCGACTGACAGCATTAACGATAAGCACGTGGAAGTGATTGTGCGACAGATGCTTCAAAAGATACGCATCCTATCTGTTGGGGACACAAAATTCTACGCGAACGATGAAGTCAGCCGACACAAGTTCCACGCCGAAAATAGGCGCGTTGAACAAGATGGCGGCACCCCCGCAACTGGTGAACCTGTCTTACAGAGCATTAGTAAAGCATCACTCAGCACAGATAGTTTCATCTCTGCAGCGAGTTTCCAACAAACACCCAAGGTCCTCACAGATGCTGCTGTTGAAGGGCAAACAGACCTACTTACTGGTTTGAAGGAAAACGTCATCCTTGGACGTCTTATCCCCGCAGGTACGGGGTTCGCTGAGTGGCAGGAACTTCAAGTATCACGTGACGCAATCGCTAATCCAGATGCAGAAGAACTACCTGAACCGATTGTTGAACCAGAAGCGATTGCTGAGACGGTTGAGGAATAACCGTAGTTGTTTATTGTAGAACCTAAAAATATGTGAACACTTCCTTGGTAGGTGCGGTTTCCTAACCGCACCATGAGTGTCAATTTAGTGATAGATTTTCTTGTTGGAGGGGTTTCTAACCCGATTATATCAGTGTATCGGGGTTGAAAACGTCTCCAACAATGTAAGAGGTGCGGTTTCCTAACCGCGTCTACCAAGGTGTGTTCACGTAATTTGGGTTGCATTACATTATAAATTCGGTGCAACCATCTCACTCGGCACAACAAGCTCATCAAACTCCTCCGCTGTTAACACACCCTCTTCAACCGCTACTTCGCGGAGTGTAGACCCTTCCCGATGTGCCTTCTGTGCAAGTTTTGCCGCCGCATCGTAACCTATCCGTGGTGTTAGTGCTGTCACCAACATCAACGATGCTTCCAGATAACCAGCAATTACTGATGTGTTCGCTTCAATTCCAACAACGCAATGCTGACGGAACGCATCACACGCATCTGCTAACAACCGAATCGATTGCAAACTGTTAAAAGCAATCACAGGCATAAAAACGTTCAGTTCAAAGTTACCTGCACTACCAGCGAGTGAAATCGTGGTATCATTGCCAATCACCTGTGCACAAACCATTGTCATCGCCTCACACTGTGTCGGATTGACTTTCCCAGGCATAATAGAGCTTCCCGGTTCATTCTCCGGCAAAATCAATTCACCGATACCACATCGGGGACCGCTACCTAACCAACGAATGTCATTAGCAATTTTATACAATGCGCAAGCCAACCTTTTCATAGCACCGCTTGCGGATACGAGTGCGTCTCGACTTCCCAACGCTTCAAACTTATTTGGGGCACTCACAAACGGATGTCCAGTCCGTTCAGCGATACGAGATGCTGCCGCGTCCGCGTAATCTGGGTGTGTATTCAATCCTGTGCCGACAGCAGTTCCACCAATGGGGAGTTCATAAAGATGTGGCAACGTATTTCTAATCGCTTCCTGTGCATGTGCTACCTGTTGCGCATACCCACTGAATACTTGTCCTAACGTCAAAGGTGTCGCATCCATTAGATGCGTTCTCCCCGTTTTTACAATATCCGAAAATTCCTGCGCCTTATCCTCCAATGCACTTTGTAATGCCGCAGCGGCGGGCAACAAACGTTCAACGCACTGTGTCACAACCGCTATGTGAATGGCGGTTGGAAAAACATCGTTTGTTGACTGCGAACGGTTCACATGGTCATTCGGATGCACGGGGGATTTCATACCACGACTACCACCTGCCAGTTCATTCGCACGGTTTGCGAGAACTTCGTTGATATTCATGTGTGTCTGTGTGCCACTGCCTGTTTGCCAAATCCGAAGCGGGAACTGGTCTGCAAGTTTGCCATCAGCAACTTCATCTGCAGCACGGCAGATAAGGGCAGCGATTTCTGAGGTAATTCCACCGAGTTCGGCATTGACAGTGGCAGCAGCATGCTTAATAATGGCAAGTGAGCGGATGAATGTAAGTGGAAAATGTTCGTCTCCGATGTCAAAATTGAGGTTTGCACGCTGTGTTTGCGCACCCCAATATGCTTCCTCAGGCACCTCTACATCGCCTAAACTATCTTTTTCTATTCGTGTTTTCATCAAAATCCTCTTTATTAATAATTGCGTTTTATGTTGACGGGAATTATCTTTTTGATTGCGCGTAAAATTCCGTCCGTTCTATTTAGCGATTTCAATTTTAACGCAAAAACAGGCGTGTGTCAAGCAGTGCGTTTTTATAGTGTGAAAGTTTTCGTATTAACCGCTTTTTCCTATCGCCTATTGTAGGAGGGCTTTAGAAACCCGATTCTTTTTTCTTGTAGGAGGGTTTTTCAGCCCCTAACAGACATATTCTGTATGCCTTAACCGTGTTTATAGTCGCAAATTTATTAATGTATTTCCACTATAGTGAAACCTAAAAATATGTGCACACTCCCGGTAGATGCGGTTTCCTAACCGCATCTATGAGACTGAATAAACACCGGTTCGGTTAGGAAACCGAACCCGCCAAATGCCTTACGCGCATTTGGCGTTGATTCGTAGTGTATAAATAATTATGGTTTTTACTATAAACAACTTTTTTAGTGAAAGCGAACTTCACCTCAAGATTTTTCCCAAATCCGCGATTCAGATAGAAAAAGTAATGATACCTAAATTAACACGCTCCAACCTGAATTTTGACAAATGTTTACACACTTAATTCAGCGATTTAACTTGCCAAAGCCGTTGAAACATGGTATATTTTAAGATAAAGTATTTTGAATAGAGATTTATACCAAAAAGGTACAAGTGGAATTAACATTAGTCAATCCGTACTTGACGCATCAGCAACCACCGCCAGCGCACAGTTACCGATACCGACAATGGCGTGCAAGGGGTTATCAATCAGGTCTGCATCCCATTTCACCTGACAGTGAATTAGGCACATGTATTGGGCAAATGGGATGGGTAGGGGCACATGCCCATGCTCACGACTACCTTTGGGCTTCGGCTGGTAATATGGGGGTGATACTATCAGAACCGGTAGACGCAAAATGCCTTATCGCCTATGAAGACGCGCCACGGCATACATTACCTGCATCAATTGTCGTAAAAGGGTTAGCAGGCAGACATGTGCTTTTGACCAAATCAGGTTCGCGCTTAGACATGGTAGGAATAGAACACCCCGCGCTAAATCTTACGGTAATTGAAGTGGAACCGGATGGAACACATTATCGCATGCGCTTTGGCACGCAAACACAGTCTGAAATAGGAAATTCTTCAGAGTCCGAAAATGCCTCACAGTCTTGTGTTCCAACGAGTGAAATGTTCCATTACCTCTTGATTTTTGAGCAACTTGAAAAACACGGATTTCAAACGTTAGTCCACTTGCAGCCGAAGTTTCTAAACCTAATCTCACGTACAGAACACGGTCAACCTGATCGTTTTTATAGTTTTCTAAAAGGGTATGAACCGGAAACCCCGATCATTTATGACGCATCTGGCGGGATTGGATTTGTTCAAGAACGGGTACCTGGGATACCAGAATTATCTTATGAGAGTTTACGGCTCTTTGAAAACGGTTCTGCTCCAATGCGCCATATTCTTTACTGGATTGGACACGGCACTTTTTCACGCGGGGCAGACCTTTTAGAAGCGTATAAACATGCCGAATACTTTGAAGCAGTAGCTCGAATGGCATGGGAGGCAAATCAAAAGCAAGTCTCTGCAGAAGCATATAGCGAAGAAATTGTTAACTGTATTCTCCGCGAATTTAACGCCAGCCGTACGCAGTCAAATAATGAACCTGTAGAACCAAGTGAACCTGCCACAGTGCCATTGGACATTGAACAAGAGAACCGGACACCAGAAAACCTGTACAACTACCCATAATACGCTAAAACCGAAAGTTGGCTTCACGCTATATTAGATAAATCTTAGATAGGATGCATAGTACTGCGTAGGTTGGGTAGAACGCCGTGAAACCCCATAGGTGGCAACTTAAGAGGAGAAAACCACGTCACACTTAACACGACACAAACTGGTAGGAGCGGTTTCCTAACCGCTCCGTATTATCCCAAAGCAATCTTATGGGAAACGTTTTCAACGCCGATATATCGCTCCTACAAAGATGTCTTGCCAATTAGTGGTTATTAACTAAAGTAAGTCCGGTGCGGTTAGGAAACCGCACCTACCGTACTTGCGAGTACTCCTTAAATTGACACCTATGGGTTTCGCTATCGTTCTACCTGACCTACGAACTTTACTATAGATAAACCTTAGATAGGATCTATAGTCTTAAGCACTAAGATTTGCGAAGGAGATATTTTATGAAAGAAACACAGCAACCACCTGCGATTGAGGAGACAGAAGAATCACAACAAACAAAACCGCAGAACTTAGAAGCCTATCTTAGGGACAGTATATTTGGAGATGACCTTCGTAATTACGATGAAAAACTTGAAAAATTGACCCAAGAACTTGAAAATGCCCAACAGAGTATTGTTGAAATGGAAACAAGGTTGCTGAAGGAAGTCGCAGCTGTTAAAGCGCAATACGGTGATATACCAGATAATATAGCACAGCGCGTTGATAATCGTATTGACGAACTTATTAGTCGTAGTGAAAACGATCTTGAAAAATTGTCAATGCTCATCAATGAGTTTGCAACTGATTTTCAGGCACAAATTGATGCACTTCGTACGGAAACGCAAAAACTCCAAAATGACGGACAGTCCGACCGACAAGCACTCGCAAATGCTTTGATAACGATCGGCACGCAACTGAAAAAAGAATCATGAAAAGCAAAACATATTTCCTCATTTCTGTGTTTCTACTTATACCGTGCAGCATTACATTAGTAGCATCACCTCTCGCGTCGGACTTAGACACCGAAGAAATTTCGATCATTGCCGTTGGTGATATAACAATAGGAAGCAACTTGACACCACTCATTGAACGACAGGGTGCGGGTGTGTTTTTTGAAGGCACAGCCTCGGTCATTCAATCAGCGGATGTTGCCACAGTATCCCTCAACACCAGCATTTCAGACAGGGGAGAGCCAGACCCAAAGCAAGAATTGCGTTTCCGAGCTGCCCCCGGACTTGCACGCGCACTCGCAAATGCGGGGTTTGATGCGGTTTCGTTAGCGACACCACATATTATGGATTTTGGAATCGAAGCTCTTGAAGATACGGTAACCAATTTGGAGTGGTATAACGTTAAATCTATGGGTGTAGGAATATCGCCCGCTGCGGCAAATGCACCTGCATGGTTGGACGTGAACTCTAAAAAAATTGCTCTGTTCGCGTATTTGCGCGGGAATGAATTCAATATGGCATCGTTAGACCTTGTTGCTTCTGCTGCCTATAGCCAAATGGTGAGTGCTGTTCAAGAGGTAGATGCTGCTGCTGAACTTATCATTGTTTGGCTCCATTGGGGTAAAAAGGACGCAGAACTCACGGCACAACAAGCGAGTATTGGTCGCCAACGCATTTTTGCGCAAGCACTTATTGATTCTGGTGCTGATCTGGTTTTATGTCAACAACTCCATACACTTGGTGGGATTGAACTCTACAAAGGAAAACCGATTGTCTACAGCTTAGCAGACTTCATCTATGATACCTATTCATTACAGCATGCGCGCGCAATTATTCCTAAAGTGACTTTTGTGAAAGAAGGTCTCAAATCTATTGAATTAATACCTATATTGGTAGATAAACAGGGACAGTCAATTCCTCAACCGAGCCTTCTCAAAGCCAAAGATGCTTCCGCAGAGACTAACGATAAAAATTGGGAAGAATCTGCCATAGAGACATTGCAAAATTATCAGAAAAGGTGCGCTCAACTCAATACAGAAGTAATTATTGAAGGAGAACGCGGATGGATCAACTGTGTAGATAAGTCCCAGTAGAGCGTTTTGAACAGTGAATCATCCAAAGAGTTAGCGATGCACCTGAGAGAAATAGGAAAGGAGAATAGATAGCAATGGAAAACGAACACCAAACTATTACAGAACTTGAAAATCCTGATGAACATGAGGATTCTGAAGAAATTTTAGAGACAGCGGAATTACCAATACTTCCGGTGAATGATCTTGTCATTTTTCCGTATATGCCACCGGTGCCACCTTTTCCGCCACATCATGTCGCGCTTTCAGGAAAGATGGTCATGGATGCCGTTGACGATGCAATGCTAAACGGCGAGCGGGTGCTCTGTATTTTCCAAACTAATTCGGGGCGCAGTTTGGACATAGACCCGCGCGCAGTCAAAGATATGACTCTGGAAGAATTAAGCCCCATCGGCAGCTTGATTCATATTCTCCGCGCGAAGAAAGATGATGAAGATGTACTGTTTCTTGCGAATGGTCGCGCACGGGTTCAAATTGAAGAAATACTGCACAATGAACCGTTTTTAAAAGCACGCGTCCGCCTTTTGGAAGACGAAGAAGAAGCTGAAGAGGTTACCGAAGATGATTTAGAGATTGAAGCACTTGTCCGAAGCGTTGACGAAATGTTCCAGCGCATTGTTCAGCTCTCCTCACGTTATCAAGAAGAACATGGGATTATGACCAAAAACATTGATGAACCTGGGCGATTAGCCGATTATATTGCCGCCGTCTTAGACCTCAAACCTCAAGAAAAGCAACAGGTTCTTGAGGCAATCTCTATTCCCGAAAGGCTTAATAAACTTGCTGTTATTCTTGCCAGGGAGGTTGACCTCCATGAGTTAGAAAGCAAAATTCAGTCTAATGCACAAGCCGTTATCAATAAAGGGCAACGTGAATACTTTCTACGTGAGCAACTTAAAGCAATTCAAACAGAACTCGGTGAGGCGGATGATTTAGCTTCTGATGTTGACGAAATGCGCGAACAGTTGAAAAAGGCAGATCTACCGCCAAAAGCACATAAAGCGGCTACCAAAGAACTCAATCGTCTTTCCAAAATGCAGTCCTATTCTCCAGAGTCGACCGTATCAAGGAATTATTTAGATTGGCTTCTTAATTTACCATGGTCTGTTCACACAGAGGATTCTATAAACCTTACAAAGGCGATGAAAATTCTTGATGCAGACCACTATAATTTAACGAAAGTCAAAGAACGTATTGTTGAACATCTTGCTGTCCGAATCCTCAAATCTGACATGAAGGGGCCTATCTTTTGCTTCGTAGGTCCGCCGGGCGTAGGAAAAACATCTCTCGGTAAGTCTATCGCTCGCGCTATCGGTAGGAAATTTGCCCGTATCTCCCTTGGGGGTATGCACGACGAAGCCGAAATTCGTGGGCATCGACGCACCTACATCGGTTCAATGCCTGGTCGTATTATTAAAGGGGTACGGCAGGCAGAATCCAATAATCCTGTCTTTATGCTTGACGAAATTGATAAACTTGGTTCCGATTTTCGAGGTGATCCGGCAGCTGCACTGCTTGAAGTCCTTGACCCTGAACAAAACCATGCATTTACTGACAACTATTTAGATGTCCCATTTGATCTGTCTCAGATAATGTTCATCACAACAGCAAACCAACTCCACACAATTCCATCACCACTTCGCGACCGAATGGAAACAATTGAGTTACCCGGCTATACTTCAAACGAGAAAAAGCAGATTGCTAAACAGTATCTCATTCCGCGTCAACTTAAGGAGAACGGTATTACGAAGAAACAATTGAGTATCTCCGCTGCAGCAATTGGAAAAGTGGTCAAAGAATATACCCGCGAGGCAGGTGTTCGGAATTTAGAACGCGAACTTGGTACCCTCTGTCGTAAATCTGCGCGCCGTGTGGCAGAAGGGCAAAACGGTCGCACCAAAATAGGAATTAAGGAAATACCTAATTATCTCGGTCCTCCGAAGTTCGATTCTGAAATCGCTGGAAGAACCGCTGATGTCGGTGTTGCTACCGGTCTATCTGTTACACCGGCGGGGGGTGAAATCCTCTTTGTTGAAGCAACTGCCTCTCAAAAGCACAGTGGAAAAGGAGAACTCCTTATTACTGGGCAAATAGGTGATGTAATGCAGGAATCGGCACAGACTGCTCTCACTTATGTCAAATCCCAAGCATCTACCCTGGAATTTGACACACTCGCGCTCCAAGATGATATCCATATCCATGTGCCTGCCGGGGGTATTCCGAAGGATGGTCCCTCCGCGGGTATCACAATCGCCGCTGCACTGGCGTCCATCGCTACGAAGCAGGGAATTAATCCTGAAGTCGCTATGACAGGTGAATTGACCTTAAGAGGTAGAGTACTACCCATTGGTGGTATCAAGGAGAAAGTACTCGCTGCCAAACAGGCAGGCATAAAAAAAGTTATTGTTCCACAAGGCAATCAAAAAGACTTTGTTGAAATTCCAGAGGATATCCAAGAAGGGCTTGCATTCTTCTTTGTTGAAAATATGGACGAAGTCTTTTCTGAGGTTTTTGTATAAATTATACCGTGAGCTCGGTGTAAGAGATATGAAGTTCTTAATGCTGGAATCTTACTCTCATAACCGCGGTAGGTGCGGTTTCTAACCGCACTTTGAGCATCAAACTTTTAGTTTGTGCATCCTGGAACGCAAACTAAAAGTTTGCGCTACAAAAGATTGTTTATACCGAGCTCACGATGCTGGAATCTTACTCTCATAACCGCGGTAGGTGCGGTTTCTAACCGCACTTTGAGCATCAAACTTTTAGTTTGTGCATCCTGGAACGCAAACTAAAAGTTTGCGCTACAAAAGATTGTTTATACCGAGCTCACGTTAAATATAGGAAAGTTTTAAGTCAGAAAAGGTTGACAATTGACCTTGCAGTAGTGTAGAATTGCAACATTGAACGCCCGAGGTGTCATATAGCCTCGTAAAATTGGCGATCACAACATCGTGAATTCCTTGTAAAGGTAAGGAGAAATGACATGAAAAGCATTAGATGGAGCAGAATCGTTCCTTTCCTCATAGTATGTGCCATTGCTGCATATACGACCATGTTAACTACCTCAACTTGTTGGGGAAATACAGAAAGTACCCAAATTGATAACGAGGCAAAAGATCGCGAGCCTCTTTTTCTAAAAGATATCGCACCTATCCTTGATAAGCGAGGGTGTTCCGCGGGGCTTTGCCATGGGAAATTCGGTGGACAAGGCGGTTTAAATCTATCCTTGCTTACGCTGAACCCAGAAAGTGATTATGAACCGATTGTGCATCATAACCGGGGAAGACGGATCAATCTACTTGATCCTGAGCAGAGTCTCCTTTATCTAAAACCAACTGGGCAGATTCCGCATGAGGGCGGTGTGAGATTTGGTGCTAACTCTGATGAAGCGGAAACCATTCTTCAATGGATCTCCGCTGGTGCTCCCTTTTCACCTGATGAACCCCGATTAGAAAAACTTGAAATTGAACCGAGCGAGTCTGCGTTCACTGCTGTTGGTGAAACGAAGCAGCTAAAGGCACTTGCACATTTTACTGATGGATCAGTGGAAGATGTTACAGAGCAGGTTGTCTATGAATCCAAAGATGAGCCGGTCGCATCTGTCACGGAATCTGGACTCGTAACGAGTGAACGTTGGGGTGGAACTGCTATCTTAGCAAGATATTTAGGAGTTGTTTCCTCATCTTTCATAACCGTTCCGAGAGAATCTGATGAAAAACCTTTCCCGGAAGTTCTAACAAACAATTTCATTGATGAATTCGTTGCGGCGAAACTCAAAAAATTGAATGTCCGTCCGTCTGAACTCTCTTCAGATTCCGAATTCATTCGGAGAGTTTATTTGGATACTATCGGAAAATTACCCACATCCGATGAGGTTACGGAATTCCTCGCTGATTCAGACCCAGAAAAACGTTTACGCTTGATTGATACGTTGATGGAAACAGAAGAGTGGGTTAACCTGCGAACATTGAAATTAGCTGATATGTTGCGCGTACATCCACGGCGGTTAGGAAATGGTGAATTCGGTGAAACACCTGCCACGCTATTCCATGAGTTTATATGGAATTCTGTCGCCGAAAATAAACCGTATGACCAGTTTGTATACGACATTTTAACTGCCCGCGGCAGTACATATCTGCATGGACCCGCTAACTATTATCGGATTGAGCGCCAACCTGCTGGCAGAGCTGAAACCACAGCACAAGTATTTCTCGGCATCCGTCTCAGTTGCGCCCGATGCCATAAACATCCTTTTGATGAGTGGACAACTGATGATTATTGGAACTTTGCTGCATTCACAGGCAAGGTTAACACGCGCGGAGGCGAACTATACCAAGAACTGGTCGTCTACCACAACCCAGCTGGACGCGTCATCAACCAATCTGTCCAAGGCAACCGTGGACAGATCGCACAACCCACATTCCTTGGTGGAGAAACGCTTCCAGAGGCGCATAGAGCAGATGCGATTAAGCATCTCGCAGACTGGATGACCGCGGATTCTAATCCATATTTCGCAAAAGCGACCGTCAACCGTCTATGGAGTTACTATTTCGGCAGAGGGGTTGTTGACCCTGTTGACGATATGCGCGCTACTACTCCCGCAAGTGTTGAAGGGCTCTTAGAAGCGTTGGCGGAAGAGTTTGTTCGAAGCGGGTATGATACCAAACATATTATAAAATTGATGCTTAATTCCCGAACCTATCAGCTTTCCGCAGCACCGAATGAAACGAATGAATTAGATGATAGATTCTTCTCTCGCTTCATGCCTCGTCCCTTGATGGCGCAAGTGTTGCTTGATGTCTTAAATGATGTTACAGGATCATCGGAGAAATATGGAAGGCTTCCGAAAGGTACGCGGGTTATTGAGCTGCCGCTCCCTGTGAATTCCCGTTTTCTTAATCTGTTTGGCCGTTCAGATAGGGAGTTCTTGGGCAACTTAGACCCTTTACTTGAACCAACGCTCACACAGGCACTACACATCATCAACTCTCGTTATGTGAACGACAAGTTGAAAAAAAGCGATGGCACAATTACCCAGCTTCTTGAGCCAAAGTCTGGGGAAAAGTTGCAACCGGCAGAATTGGTTAAGGAACTGTATTTAATGACTTTGAGTCGTCATCCCACCGAAGCGGAACTTGAAACGGCTATAACACATCTTGCCGATAGTTCCACAAGGCGCGAAGACACAGAAGACCTACTCTGGGCACTGATTTCATCCCGCTCTTTCCTTTTCAATCGGTAAAACATGTCTATAGACACTAACCTTAAGGCAGGTGAAGATTGACGGAAACTCACATCCGTCCATCCTCACCTGCCTAATTTTTTATAGTCACATCTAATCTAAATTCTATCCATTTCTCTCTTGTCAATACCTTCGCCAATTATCTGAGTTTGAGTTGAATGAGTATGTAATGAATAGCACCCATAAGTGTCAACTTAGCGATCCTCCAGGGGCGGTAGGTTCGGTTTCCTAACCGAACCGGGTTTGTTCCAGTCCATATTCTCAGGTGCTCGTTAAGCAATCTTGCTTGGCATCCTGATGTTGAAGGATTTCATGAATAAAAATAGCTTCAGGTTTTTGCGGAAGTATTCTTAAATCATCTAAAGATTCAACATACGCCAGACTGCCTTGAAGTCTAAGACGCTAAACTTAGCGTGTTCTAAGCAGAATGCGGGTAAGATTAACACTCTAATCTATCTGACATTTATTAATTTCATCACATCGTTCATAACGGTTTAGTTGACTTATGAAAAACCTGCCATTTTGGCGAAGGTATTGTCTTGTAGGAGGGCTTTGTAAACCCGATCCATGATCAGTGTTCTAAAGTGGTTTCTTTGACACTATCAAAACCGTTGAACACACAGAAAATCTCAAAATCCGTGTAATCTGCAAAATCCGTATAATCCGAGATTCAGACAAATAACACATCTCTGCTTCATAACAATCTTTACTTAAAAATTAGAACTATGGTATAATTATTCCCAGAACATGAACTGAAATCAGGAGAAAACATATATGAGCAGCAGTCCAGCTTATAACCTATTAGCCGAAACATTAGAAAAACAGGGAATTCAGGTAGAGGCAGTTAAGGCAAATCTCAAACAACAACATATTGAAACGCCTTCGTGGGGTTATGGTAATTCTGGAACCCGATTCGGCGTGTTTGAGCAACCCGGCGCAGCGAGAAACGCCGCGGAACGTCTTGAAGATGCAGCGACTGTACACAGATTCACCGGCGTTGCACCGACCGTAGCGCTTCATATTCCGTGGGATAAAACCGATGATTGGGAAGCATTGAAACAATATGCCGCAGATGTTGGCATCGGAATAGGTGCAATTAACCCGAACGTTTTTCAAGACCAAGTGTATAAACTCGGTAGCGTCTGCAACCCGAATGCAGAGATACGCCGCCTCGCGATTGACCACATGTTAGAATGTGTTGACATTATGGAGAAAACGGGGTCAGATTTACTTAGTTTGTGGTTTGCTGATGGCACGAACTTCCCCGGTCAAGCCAACTTCAGAAAACGCAAGCAGTGGATGACGGACGCATTAAGCGAGGTTTACGAGGCACTTCCTGATGCTACTCGTATGTTGATTGAGTATAAGTTCTTTGAACCAGCATTCTATCACACCGATTTAGCGGATTGGGGTACCGCGTATCTGATGGCAACAAAACTGGGTCCGAAAGCACAAGTCCTCGTCGATCTCGGACATCATCCCCAAGGCACAAATATTGAATTCATTGTTGCATACCTAATTGATGAAGGTAAACTTGGCGGATTCCACTTCAACTGCCGAAAATACGCGGACGATGACCTGACGGTTGGGTCTATCAACCCACAGGAACTTTTCCTAATCTACACTGAACTTGTCGCTGCAGAACTTGATCCCGAAACGGAAACCGAAATCGCTTATATGATTGACCAAAGCCATAATTTGAAACCGAAGGTAGAAGCGAGCATCCAGTCGGTGTGCAACTTACAAAAAGCGTATGCAAAGGCACTGTTAGTTGACCGAGATGCTTTGGCATCAGCACAAGACGCAACGGACTTGGTGGAAGCAGAGAGCATTCTCCAGCGCGCGTCCGAAACAGATGTGAACCCGCTACTTGAGCAGGTGCGTTTGGAGATGGGACGAGATCCACATCCATTGACAGCATACCGAAAGGGTGGATATTATGAAAAGATTAGTAAAGCGCGCGTCGGTGGCGAAAGTCAAGGCTGGGCATGAGGAACATCAAAATCGGTATTATCGGCTCAGGAGGCATGGCGCGGCACCACGCTGAGCGGTTTTCATCAATGGAGAAAGTCGAAGTCGTAGCAATCGCCTCCAGAAATGAACAAACAGGGAGCCAACTTGCCGATAAACATGCTGCAACATTTATCTCCGGTTGGCAACGTTTAGTAGAACGAGATGATATAGATGGCGTTGTGATCTGTACACATAACAACAGCCACGGTGAAATTGCGATCACAGCGTTGCAAGCGGATAAACATGTTTTTGTGGAATATCCACTCGCTAACGATGTTAATGAAGGTGATGAGGCTTTACATCTTGCCAAAATACGGCATCGTGTCCTCCGAGTTTCCCATCCAGAAGTGGTATCTAATACTCACACTGCACTCAAGCAGAAGATAAGTGAACTGGGTGAATTACTGCTTACCTCATTTGTGCGCTTAACACCTGGTCGTGGGGCACGCCCTGAAATCCTCTTTAACTTGTCTGTGTCAGGAACACCTGCACATTTCTTTATCTACCACATTTATCCTATTGTTGACCTGTTCGGCGTAGCTGCGTGGGTAGAAGGTGCTGCATGTTACGAAGGCTTAACCGAATCTGGACAATACAACCGTTTTGTCAACACTGTCACCGTTGGATTCAAACGTGGCGGCATCGGGCAGTGGAGTTGGGCAGGCGGCATCCCTCTTAACGCCTCTGAACAGCATGAGCGATATGTTCTCACAGAAGGCACATTAAGTAATGATGGGAACGGTTGGCAATGTTCAACACCATCGGGAGTTACAGAGTTGATGGCTACAAAAACACCTCAACCTACACTGCAAGAACTGTGGTTATCCGAAATTCAAAACGCAACACAGCATGCCCCCTATTTAGCGGATGCTGAAGTGGCACTCTCCGCAATTCGGATAAGTCTTGCCTCATCACAGTCAGTCCGAGAAAATCGACGGATAGAGTTATAAAATGAACACAGAACAACTGAAAAAGATTGCCGCAGAAAAAGCCACTGAGGAAATCCGAAACGGTATGGTTGTCGGATTAGGCACAGGTTCTACCGTCTTCTATGCGTTATTAAAACTCGGAAAGATGGTACGCGATGGACTCAACATCGTTGGAATCCCGACCTCTGATGGCACAGAGGAAATTGCCAAAGAGCAAGACATTCCGCTTTCAACACTGGCAGTTCACCCGACAATAGAATTAACAATTGATGGTGCTGATGAGGTGGATGCACACCTGAACTTAATTAAGGGTGGCGGTGCAGCACTTGTCAGAGAAAAAATTATCGCCAATGCCTCAAAACGAATCTTAATCGTTGTTGATGAAAGCAAGGTTTCTCGTGTGCTTGGCACTTCGTTCGCGCTGCCGGTTGAGATTGTGCAGTTCGGATGGGAGGCGACACAGCGCGAAGTTAATAAAATCTGTGGAAAATCAGATTTACGAGGTGGAATTGAAAATCCATTGATTACGGACAACGGAAACTATATTTTGGACTGCCATTTTGATGGAATCCCTGAACCTGAAAAGGTTGAGTTGCAGCTGAATAATATCCCTGGTGTCGTTGAGAACGGTATTTTTGTGGATCGCGCTGACAAAGTTATCATCGGCACGTCTTCTGGTATCAAATACATGGAGTAGCATCAATGATCCGACATCTAATCTTGTTCTGTTTACTGATTTATGCATTGCTCACATTTTCCGCTCCTGTTAGAGGGGAGATTTTTACGGAGAGTGGTTTGGTAGATATTCCAACAGGTGAGGTGCTAAAACACGGTATATTCGGTGTAGGGGTATATGCCCCTTTCCAAAATACAACATATTTCAAACGGGATCCTGTTGCGTTCCGTGTCAACTTCGGGATGTTTGATAGAATTGAGTTTAGCGCATCACACATACTCCCGCAGGACAATGATGCCTCGCGTTCTTTCTTAGGACACGTGAAATCACAACTTTTAAATGAAACTGGAAAAATACCGAATGTAGCAATCGGTATTGACAATCTCGGAGATAATGTTATACAAGAGTGGAATACCTATCATGCTAATTCAGCATATCTTGTAATCAGTAAGACTTTTAATCTGCCGCGAATTCACCTTATTTCAGGACACATTGGTGTTGGTAACCACCGTTTTGCTTTTGATGAGAACCCAATCGGACTGTTCGTAGGTGTAAGCACAGAACTTCATCCTGCATTCGCAAGAGGTGATATTGCGCTCAGTTTGGAATTTGATGGGAAGGGTGTTAATGCTGGTGTGCAGCATACTGCCGATAGTGGACTTGGGGTTGCTCTTGGCGTTGAAACATTGAACAAACCTGAAGATATCCGTTATCTCGTGTCAGTTTCGTGGACGAATGCACAGATGATGGAACAGATTGACGGTGCAAAACGGCTTGCCCGACAAGCAGCGAAACTCGCAAGTCAAGCAAAGAGCAAACCAACGAAAGAAGCGGGAACATCAGAACAGTAGCCCCATTTTCCTAATCTATTGCTTTACTTCAATAGATTCCATCACATTTTGAAGCGATTTGAGCAACTCCGTCAAAAAATCCTGCGGTGGCACAAGGATAATCTCAATTCGGCGATTTTTTGCCTTCGCTTCGTCTGTTTCTGCTATATCTATCGGTTGATAGAATGCATATCCCGTTCCCGATAAACGTTTTGGATCAATGCCAGCATTTTCCTGTAAATACTTCACCGCAGAAATTGATCGGTCTGTAGAAAGGTCCCAGTTCCGTAGTGCCGAACCCGCGATCGGGTTGTTATCCGTATGTCCTTCAATGTGGATCGCATAATTCGAATAATCTGCATTCAACAGTACCTCTTCTGCAATTGCGTCAAGGAGAGCTTTTCCCTCTTTACTAAGGGTTGCGCTACCTGTTTCAAACAGAATCTTGCCCTTTACATCAAGTGTCAACCGTCCTGCTTCGTCCAGCACAGCACCAACTGTATCTTTAAATCTTTCTTGGATAGCCGCGATGGAACGTTGCGACTGTTCGCGAATTCGCTGTAATTCCGATTCAATCTCATTCAGTTTTGCACGGAGACTCTCCTTTTCTTGTTCAAGATTACTTTTGTCTTGCTGGAGTTTGTTCCGCTCAGCAGCGATTTTCCGCGCCGCTTCGCTTGCATTTTCCAAAATCTCCTTCGTTTGGTTCAGTTCGGTCTGTGTTTCTTTGAGTGTCTTCTCAGTTTCCGTTAACTTCTTTTTCAACCCAGTTTTTGCTGCTTCAGTCGTCTGTAGTGTCGTTTTTATGGTAGATAGCTCTGCTTCCGTCTGCTTGAGTTCGTCAGAAGTTGAATAGAGCAGAACCCCCAGAACAATAGCTGCAATAACAGCAACGACTATAGATATGATCGAAACAATTCCTTTTGTGCCCATGTTATTCTCCTTGTAAGCTAAGTATGGCATCAAACCTATCTTCTTTTGATACCTTATTCTTTTTTGTTATACCGCACACGGTGCAACGATGGATCAAAACATAATCCCCTTGTTTCATGGTAAATCTGATCGGTTCCATCAGCCCCTTACAATCCTCAGCACGATCCCCCGGATTTACATCTACATGCTGACTCCAGAGACATTCCGGACAGTGATTGGTGTATCCATCTCCCTTCACGAATACCCTGCAATTTCCGCATGTAAAATCTTCAATGTGACGTTGGAATTTTTTGTTCATGGGCTGCTACTTGTTTCCTTCACATACGCGATTCGGTCTAATGTTCGTTTTAGACTTGGAGATACGGAGGCAGCACGTTCTAAATCCCAACGGTCACGGACAAATTCACTCAAGCGGGTATTATATTCATCTCCCACATTAAGTGTTGTGCCGTGGGATGGTACTAATGCTTCGCGTAATCTTTTGTTTTTACTCCTTCTGGCAAGCGAGATAAGATATTCTTTTGGATTAGGAATATTGTCGGTGGAAATTGGAATACGATGCATCGGTATTGATAAGAAGGCTGCAAGTGCAACCCGATCAGCCATTATCCAAGATTCAACTTCAATAACAGCAACGCGAAAGAAAAATCTTGGGTTGAGAGAACCTTTAATCCAAGATTGAATGAGTCTTGGTGGACAATTTTGGATGGAATCTAAATCTGTTAACATAAAAATGCCGCACTCTTCATGCGCCGCTTCATTGAAACTCTGTGCTTTTTGTTGAAGGTAAGAATTTCCTTTATATCCAGTTTTTCGCTCAATTTCTATTCCAAAATGCCCAAGAATTTTAGTCGCAACTGCATCGCTTAACCTATCCTCAACAGCGAGAATTACGCTATTTAACCTCATTCCAATAAATCCAATTGTTCTGCATGTCTGGTGAGTGCAATTTCCCCCACTGTAAATCCGTTCTTAAGGAGCACACACACATCATCATAATCAGAGGAAGGTTTAACTACAGTTCCTTCTTTGCCAGGTGTGAGCATTAACACTTCCGTGCCATCAATGCCTTGTTCTGTGAGAAGAGCATCACTTTGCGTGCTAACTAATACCTGACATCGCCTATTTCTCCGCATCCGAGAAATTAAAGGGGCAAGTTGAGAAACAATTCCAAGGTTTAATGAGAGTTCAGGTTCTTCTAACAAAACTACTGAGTCGTTTTCAAGAAGGGTCCACAGTAGTCCAATAAGTCGAAGCATTCCATCCGAAAATTGATCTTCTTGATGTGTCTCTTCACTTGAAACCCAGTGCGAATAACGTGCCTGTAAATGTGGGTGCCCTGTGTTTTTGTCGCGAACAAATTCCAATTTTTCTAACTGTGGCACTGCAATTTTAAGCGCATGTTCAATCTTTTTGAGGCGGGAACGACGGGTGCTCGGATGCACACTCGCAACCCTTTCAAGAAATCCCTGTCCAAACGGATCGTCTTCAATTATTTTGCCTTGAATCGCATCCGCATATCGGATAAATTGCGGAACCAAATGAAGATATGTGACATTTCTGAGAAATTTGCCAATTTCACGAAATTTTGCATTGGTCGCACTTTGTTCAAGAGCGGTTTGAGTGAGGCGATCAGAATCCTCGTTGTCGTCTGCATCGGGTCTATCAAGAATCAATTTTCCCTCTTGCCACACACGTTCATGAGTAAGGAAAGTCCGACGGTGTCCACGAGGTTCTTGAGTAAATCCCATGACATATCGCCATGTTGTAGGTGCGTCTGGAGTATCCGCTATGTGAATCTCAATCGAAACTTCGGGACCTTGCCGTGCTGCTAAACACCGGATTTTGGAAACACCATCTCGATCCTTAACGGCTTTCTGAAATCCACCACCATCCACTTTGGCAATATCACGGAGGAAACGAAAAATATCCAGCAGATTTGATTTACCCGAAGCATTTGGACCTACGATAAATTGTCGTTCTCTAAGTGGAACATTTATCTGCTGAAAATTTCGCCAGTTTTTGGCAATAAGTCGATTGATAATCATAATGATAAGTTTCCTCTAAAATAGGTATGGACGCGAATGTGATATGAAAATAATAACATGTTCGTAGAATGGATTCCAACCCAAAACACTTATAAGCATTATGGCAAATGTTAATACAATTAGATGATTCCAATTTCTACGCTGTGCTGAGGCACAGAGACTTTGCGCTACATTGGTTTGGATTATAACTCAGCTCGTGTCATGAAGGTTGCATAGATAGCAGAGGTCCGCACCAGATCGGGAATATGCACACGTTCATTTATAGCATGTCCACCTTCACCCTTCGGCCCATAGCCAATTCCCGGCAAACCTATATTGACAAAATAGTGTAAATCTGTAAACCCAGCAGTACTCTTAAATTTCGGTTGATTGAAACGTACAGTACGCACTGCATCAGCAAAACCTTGTGCTAAAGGAGAATCAGTATCCGTTAGACATGGTTCAATTCTCAAGATTGCTCGCACTTCTGCTTTCAAATCCGGATAATACTCACATGCCCCAGAAATTGCTTGTCGCAAGTCAAGTTCGGCAAACTCAAGTTTTTCATTCGGTGTAACCCGCCTGTCAATCGAGAACGTGAGATGTGCCGGAACAGTGTTCACTTTATCCCCCTCAGTACCACGGAACGTCCCACCAATATTCATAGTTGGAAAACGTTCACCGCCATCAGGCAGTTTTAATGCGCGTTCCGGTGACTTCAAATCCCGTTTAACCCGTTGTAACGCAGATACAAGTTCGGCTGTTTTCTCAAACGCATTTATCCCTTTGTCTGGTTGAGACCCGTGTGCTGCTTTTCCGTGAACGTCAATTTCTAACCATAGCACGCCGTTATGCCCGTTGCCGATATTCATCTCTGAACCACCTTCACAGTTGACAACATAGTCTGCTTTGACCAACCCCTTTTCAACAATATATCCTGCTCCTAACTGCCCACCAGTTTCCTCATCACATGTGAACGAACATTCAACGTTAAACAACGGTTTACTACCGCTCTCTTGAACAGCCTGAATCGCAAACAGAAGTGAAGCGATGGCATCCTTCATATCATCTGCCCCACGCCCGTAAAGCCATTCACCTTCAATCTTCCCGCTGAACGGATCATCAAAACGCCACTCCCCCGAAACTGGCACCACATCGTAATGGGCGTTAAAATGCACCGTCTTTGCTGCGCCGACATCCCAGCGAGCAATCAGGTTTAACCTTGGATGGCTTGATGCGTTTGAAATCACCTGATCTGCACGCCGTTTTGGCACCTTCACAATTTTCGTCTTCATTCCCAACGTCTTACATTTTTCCTCAAGCAGCGCAACAATCTCTGCGTAATTCTCACCCGGAGGATTAACGGTCGGGGTTTTGACAAGTTCTTGCAACAATCCACACAACGAATCTTGATTGTCCTTAATGTAACTTTGTACAGACATTATACTGTCTCCTTCAGCAGTTCTCTTGTTTACGATACAACTTTAAATCAGTGCGGTTGGGAAACCGCACCTACCAAGCGTTTTCCCTGTTTACGATACAACCGCTTGGTCGCCAGCAGACAGATGTCCAACCGTTTCACCGGTCTCCGTAAAGGTGCGGGTTACTTCAACAGAAGTATACGTCCATAAAATCTTCATCGGGGCATCGCTTTCATTCCAAAACCTGTGCGGGATGCCAGCAGGCACAAACGTTGTGTCGTAGGCATCCATTGTAAAGATTTCACCGTCAACTTCGCAGGTGGCTTCACCTTCAAGAATCGTCACAGATTCATCGCAGTTGTGATAGTGGCGGGCAATGGCTGCCCCTGGTTCAAACATCGTTATGCCGTTGGTGAGTGATGTTGAATCAAGCCACTTACCTGCCAACGGCACCGTTTTCACACCTGTGCCGCGGTCAATGGGGTTCTGTTTATCATAATCAATTACATGTGCTTTTGTACTCATTTGGTGGGTCTCTTTCAGTTTGGATTTGTCATAGTTTCACATAAATACACAATAATTTCAACAAGTAATTGTGTGATGGTAGTGTAGATATTTTGTTATAGAACACGTAAGCAAGGGGTTGATACGAAGATTATTAAATTATAAAAGGAAATGTCCTACAAATCAATTCACGTGTATAAATTATGGTGAAATATGGAAATAATTATACACCTCACCTGTAGGAGCGATCTCCGAATCGCGACTAATGCCACTCGTAGTCGGGAATCGGAGTTCCCTCCTACAGATAAACACGTCTAATTAATTCAATAATCTATCATAAAAAACGGTGAAAATATCCACAATTTTTCCCCAGAAAAACCAATATTTACCATAAAAAATAACATATTTTTTACTAAAAGTAATCTTTTTAGTCTTTTCCTACGACATGTAACGTGAAAACAGGATATTCTAAACGTGAAATATGAATATCCGCATGTAAGATGAGGTTCAAATGTTATCTTTTCCTTCAGACACTATCTTGCTAAAACAGATTCAAAACGACTCTTTTGAGGCTGTTGGTATGCTGATTAGCAAGTATGAACGATTGTTACGGACAATCATCCGAAACGAAGTTGGCAATCCTGAAGTAGTTGACGATGTGTATGGTGAAACTTGCCTTGCTATTGTTCGACGGTTTCGCAACAAGGGCACTTCAGACATCAACACTGTTGACAAATGGCTGAAGCAAGTTGCTCGCAGCAAATGTGAAGACCAGCGGCAAGATGAGGATAAATACCGAGAACTCGCGGAACTTGTGCAAGAACACTGCGCAGCTGCCTTAGATCAGGAATTGCTTAGGGTGTTACGTCATAACGAGGTGTTTGAGGTAATTGATGAGATGGATATCATCTATAAAGAGGTCGTTGAATTGTGGTTAGAGGGATGGACATCCACAGAAATTGGTGAGAAGTTAGGCATCCCTGAAAGCACGGTGAAGTCTCGAAAACGTGCCATTATCAGAAAGGTGCGTGAGCACTTCGGTGTCTCTCTATTGCATAAGTCACAGAAATAGCGATAGTACTGTTTCAACGACGTATTGTTTGTTTACATAACAACGGGAGACGTGCTAAAATATAGTACATCTCCTTATAGCACAATCAATCTTTGCTTGATTGTGAAAATCAATGTTCCAGACGTTGATTTTCAAAGAAAGACACCCAAGCGGTGTCATAGGAGATTTTAAAATGTTTAAGGCAAAAACTTTCCTAATTGCATCTGCAAAGGAACTAAAATCAAAACTCACTTCCGGTTTTTTGGCGTTTGTATTAATAGTGCTGTCTTGTTTACTAACGCTCCCTGTTTTCGCGCAGTTAGCGATAGATAATCACCCATCCGAAGAAGATGCTTGGGGCAATGCAAAGATCAATGTATACGTGTCCGCGAGTATTGACTCACTCTACTATGATGGTATGAAACCCGGTGTTGCCTATGTCAGTGGTACGCTTGAGATGGTAAACTATGACGATGAAGAAAGTTACTCCTGGAACGGGGATCTTCGCCTTGATGTCCTTCCATCGGGAGACGATCCAAACCAAGGAGCTCCTTGCTGTGATGAAAAAGAACCCTTTTCTGGCACCCTTAATCCCGGGGATGTATTCTCCACAACTTATTACGCTTCCGTGCATGTTGACAGGACAGGCACACAAAGAGGGCAATGGTGGAGATTGAAGGGTACGATTACTGTCTATTTACCAGAGGATCAACAATGGCAAGCGGATTATGATGACGTTACATTTTTTCACGATCCTGGCGGATCGGTTGGCATTGGTCCCATGACAAACGGAGATTTCTCAGAGGATTTCACCGGTGATGTCGGCGATAGCTGGGATTCATTAATGATCACAGATGCTCCTTATGATGAGATATGGTGGTATGTCAAACCGCCCTGGGATACCAGTTATTACGGAACAGACGAGGAAATCGATGAAGGCAACGGTGAAGACAGACGGGCAACGATGACTTACACGTTCCCTGCGTACCCTGAAGATTATGATGGTAATAATCGTTACTTTACAATAACTGCTTATGTTTACCGATGGGATGGATCTGTCTACGAGAAACACTATGATGTCTTGGTAAACCCATAATGTGCTGTTCTCATTTATATTTCAGTAGTCGAAGTTTCAAACTTCGACTACTGAAATATACCTACACTTAGGAATTGACAACGGACAAATGACGTGAGGAGAACGATAATGCCACAACTTAAACGTATTTTCACTTGCTGTATGTTCTTGTTGTTGGTACCGTGCTTTGCTACCGCGAAAATTGTTTTCATATCGAAACGTGGCGGTGCCAACGACGTTCATGTGATGAATGACGATGGAAGCAACGTCCAAAGATTAACATCCGCAAAACCTTTACAGTATGATATTGACCCCAAATGGGCACCGGATGGTCAGCACATTGCATTTTTGAGACATCTGCCCCGAAACCGAATGCAAGAGTTTCAATTATTCGTAATCGCCCCGGATGGCAGCAATGCAAAGCAACTCACCTTTCCGCCTATGAAGAGTGGGGCATACCATACGTGGGGGCCAGATGGTCACCGCATCGCATTCAGTGGCCACCAAAATGGGACGACAGAAATTTATGTAATGGACATCGTAACCCGAAAGACTCAACAACTCACGCACCTCGGAGGGGCTTGGGTACGCACTTGGTCTCCGGATGGTGAATATATTGCCTACGAGCATGACCTTGCAAACGGAGGGAGCATTATTTCCGTGATGCGTGCAAACGGAAAAGGGACGCGGCCTTTCATTTCTATTTGGCAGGGAAACCTATATCGTCAATCCTTTCAATGGTCGCCAGATAGCACTTCTCTTATGTATAGCGAAAGAGGTATCGGCGAAAATGGAAAACACCTCGGCAGTCAAGTCGTGATCCAGAAGTACAATCATGCTACAGGGAAAGGTGGTGAGAAGCAGCTTCTAAAAACACCTAAAGGTTGGTTGATCCATTCCTTAGCTTGGATCGACAGTGGTAAAGCGGTACTGATAACCGCAGAGGAACATGATACGCCGGTTCCGCAATATGATATCTATCGGTATAACCTGGCTAATGACAAGATAACTAACCTGACAAACAATCCGAGGGATGACTTCTTTCCACATTGGATAAGTGATAGCACGTTTTCTGTGACCCCACGGAGTAAAAAAATACTACAGTGGGGAACACTAAAGAAATGAAACCTTGATCCTTATGCAACGATTGAAACGAAAGTCGCGCTATCTTTGGGAATGCGGCTTTCGTTTCACGGCAAGGACGAGTCGTTAAGCAATTAGCAACATAAGCTGTTCTATTTGCCATAAATTAGTTTCCGCACATTTGCAAACCCATCTATCGCATGTTCTATGTCAGAATCTGTGTGCGTTGCCATTACGGTAACGCGTAAACGACTTGTACCTGATGGCACTGCTGGCGGACGAATTGCAGGCGCAAACACATCTTCTGCAAGCAACGCCTCAGCGACATCTGTTGCGTGTTGCGGTTCCCCTAATATAACTGGCAAAATCTGTGTTTGGCTCGGTAATAAGGTATACCCTAAATCCATTAACGCTGCTTTCATGGTCTCTGCATGTTTTAGTAGCTGTCGCCGCAAATTCCGTGAAGAACGCATAACGTTGAGTGCCGCATCTGCAGCTGCTAACGTCGCAGGTGGAAGTCCTGTCGTAAAAATGAAGCCACGCGCTCGGTTGATGAGTAAATCAATCAACAAACGACTTCCCGCGACATATCCTCCCAGTCCACCAATCGCTTTACTGAGCGTCCCCATCTGAATAATATTTTCATCTTCAAGTCCGAAATGTGCTACGGTGCCACTTCCATCTTTTCCTAAAACGCCAAACCCATGTGCATCATCTATTAGAAGTACCGCTTCATATTCCTTAGCGACTTCATATATATCTGGTAACGGGGCAATATCACCGTCCATACTGAAAACACCGTCTGTCACAATGAGTCGCCGCTTAAAATCAGAAGACTCGGCTAATAATGTCTTTAGGTGTTCCACATCGCAATGTCGGTAGACCTTTTTGGTAGCACGACTGAGACGGCATCCGTCAATAATGCTCGCATGGTTGAGTGCATCGCTTAAAATAAGGTCACCTTCCCCTGCCAGCACAGGAATAATGCTCGTATTCACAGCATAACCCGAGCTAAAGACCAGCGATGCTTCAGTTCCTTTTGTTTTCGCTAAGTTGACTTCCAAATTTGTGTAGAGTTCGCTATTTCCTGAGATAAGGCGAGAACCGCTTGCACCTGTGCCATAAACTTGCGCTGCCGCAGCTGCTGCGGCAACAACCCTATGGTGCGTGCTTAAGCCCAAATAGTTGTTTGAGCCGAGGTTCACAACATAGTTTCCATCAAGAGTGATTAGACCTGTTGGCGGACTCATCACAGTGCGGAGGTGGCGCAACAATCCTGCTTCTTCAAGTTCCGCGTATTCTGTTTGTAGCCAGTCGTGATAGTTCATCTCTTCACCCGATGAACTGTCTAAGAAAGATATGGCTCTGCTTTAAAGCACGTTGCCGTGTTTCCAACGTCGCTTCATAAGCGCGATCCTCAACCTCAACACAGACTGCACCCTCATAACCGGTATCGCTCAAGACAGAGAAAAAACGCCCCCAATCCACATCGCCAAGTCCCGGCAGTTTCGGTGTATGATACGCCAGCGGTGTTGCAAGAATGCCTACCTCATCAAGCTTTGCCCTATCTAACCGTACATCCTTTGCATGCACATGGAAGATGCGATCAGCAAAAGTGACAAGCGGTTTCAGGTAGTCCATCTGCAGCCATATAAAATGGGACGGGTCAAAGTTGAGTCCGAAATTTTCGGATGGAATCTCCTCAAACATCTGTTTCCAAATCGCAGGACTATACGCAAGGTTTTGTCCAGCAGGCCATTCGTCTTCGGTAAAAAACATCGGACAATTTTCAATGCCGATACGGATGCCCTGATCCGCAGCAAATTGGATAAGCGGTTTCCATACTCGCTTGAACCGTGCCCAATTGTCGTCTATTGTGCGTGTCTGATCCCTACCGATGAATGTGTTTACAATATCTACTGACAACCTTTTCGCTGCAAGTATCAGTTGTTTAAGATGTTCGCTATAGATATTTGCTTCTGTTTCGTTAGGTATGAGTGGGTTTGGGTAGTAGCCTAAGCCGCTAATCGTTATCCCCGCATCCGTTACACACTGCAGGATTTGGTCTGCTTCTGCTTCGGAAAGTGCCGCTACGTCAACGTGTGTAACGCCTGCATAACGTCTCTCGGCTTTTCCTTTGGGCCAGCACATCAGTTCAACACAATCATAACCTGTGTCGGCAGCAAATTGGACAACCTCCGCCAATGTTTGGTCAGGCAAAATCGCACTCACAAATCCAAGTTTCATACACAACCTCCATGTCGCTTTTCACCATTATACTACGCATCTTACAATTTTGGCATGTCTTTTGTTTAACCTACTTCAAAATCGTTTATAGGGCGGGGTCTCATGTGCTGCCTTTGTTGTCTGAACCAAGATTCACAGGATTATAGGATTTCCAAGATTGTCCTTATCAAATCTTTTAACAAATTTATAGTAAAATCCATTATTATTTATACACTACGGTAGGTTCGGTTTCCTAACCGAACCGTGTTTATTCAGTTCCATAGATGCGGTTAGGAAACCGCATCTACCAGGGAGTATGCACATATTTTCAGAATCAAATCTTTTAACAAATTTATAGTAAAATCCATTATTATTTATACACTACGGTAGGTTCGGTTTCCTAACCGAACCGTGTTTATTCAGTTCCATAGATGCGGTTAGGAAACCGCATCTACCAGGGAGTATGCACATATTTTCAGATTTCACTATAAGCAGCAATGTTCTGGCAAAGTGATGTGTTTTCTGCCGAAGATGCCAACAATCCTGAAAATCTGGGAATCCTGAGAATCCTGGTTCAGGCAAATGGCGAGTACGAAAACCCACCACTACAAAAGATATGAATTTTGTTTCAAAATATAAAAAATTATGATAGAATTCACTATATAAGCCTAAAAGGAGGGAATTATGACTCCTAAACAACGATACCTATTTGACTTGACGGGCTATATCCACCTGAAAAATGTTCTCAGCGATGCGGAATTGCAAAATGCTCAGAATGCTGTTGAACGATGCGTCCAAACACCTGAAGACGAACTCCCGCCAGGTATTGGTTATGGCGGTGGCGGTTTTTCCAACGGTTTTTCATTTGACAAATCGCTTGAGGCACTCACACTTCACCCAAAAACCTGGCCCATTGTAAAAGAATTGACCAGCAACAGACCGCTTTTCAATCGTGGGTCTCTGGTCGCAAAAGGTCCTGAACACGATCAGGTTATCGGCAAGCTGCACTGTGCCCGTGAAGATTGTGGATGGCAGACAAGACGCTACGTCGCTAAAAATGGAACAATTCACAACAACGACTTTGCAATCTTTTTCTATTTCACCGATGTCTATCCCGGCGAAGGCGGATTAGTGGTGTTACCAGGTTCTCACAAAGCCGGTTTTGAACGACCAGAAGGGATTTTCTTTCCAGACACAGAGAATCCCCCGGATGAACTTCATCCTGCCCTCGTAAATGTTACCGCACGTGCAGGCGATGCGATTGTCATGTCCGAGTTACTGACACACGGCGTTTTAATATGGAAACCGAAGGAACGGTATCGCCGATTTCTCATCTTGCGTTACAAAACGCAGTTTTTCCAAGATAATAGAGGACGCAGAGACCCGTTTCCACCTGAAGTGATGGAGCGGCTTTCTCCTGAAACCCGTGAACTTGCACAACCCGCACATTATACACATATCAAGGATATTGTTAAACAAGAACATGTCCAGTTAACCTAAAGGAAGAGAAATGACACCAGAACAACGCTATCTATTTGACGTTACAGGTTATCTACACATAAAAAACGCTGTTACGGGAGACGCGCTGAAAGCAGCACAAGAGGCTGTTGATAGGTATATTCACATGCCACTTGACGAGCGTCCCGAAGGATTTACGACGCGTCCGCGCGAATTAGAACCCGGCAAAGGCGGTAGATATGAACACGGATTTGCGTTTGACCGATCGCTTGAAGCGATGACGGTGCATCCTACTATCTGGCCCCTTGTCAAAGAGTTCACCTTTGATATGCCGAGGTTTGTAACAGGCACGCTCACACTCGAACAGCACAATCCCGACAGGCAACCGATGGGAACAAATCCTGCGGGGCTGCATTGTGCACGCGAGGGACGCCATTGGCTCACCCGATATGAAGTTAAGGATAGCCAAATCTACTGCAATGATTTTGTGGCGTTCTTTTACCTCACCGATGTAAATCCTGGCGATGGTGGACTCATTGTGATTCCGGGTTCACATAAGAGTCAATTTGAACGACCTGAAGATCTTCTGATGCCCGGACCAGATGGCATTGATCCGGAACCAGATGAAGTTATTACCAACCTAACGCCGAAAGCAGGCGATTTTCTTGTTATCTCCGAACTCTTGACACACGGCGTTTTGCAGTGGAGACCAAAAGATCGAGATAGACGATTCCTTATTCTACGGTATCGTCCGCAATATGAAGGCAGGTCCGGATTGCCAGAGCCAATCGTCAATCGCTTGTCACCAGAGGTGCAGGAATTAACACAATCCGCATCTTATGGACACATAAAGGAAGTTGTCAAACAGGATGTTGTCCAATTAACGGCTTAAAGGGAAAACATCATCTAAGGCGAAATTTAATGGAGGAACTCCGATGGAAACCACACAATACCGCGTTTGTATTGTTGGCTGTGGACGGATGGGCGGCACCATTGATGAGGAGGTGCGGGGAACACCCCACGGTGCGCTACCTTACTCACATGCTGCCGGCTACACCGCTTTTGAACGAACAACAATTGTCGCTGGCGCAGATGTGGTTGAAGATAAGGCACAGTACGTTTGTGACAAATGGGACATCCCAAAATACTATCTTGACTATCAAGAAATGATAGTGCAAGAGAAACCGGATATTATCAGCATCGCCACGCGACCGGGTAACCACGCCGACATCACACAATTTGCCGCAGAAAACGGTGTGAAAGGCATCTATTGCGACAAACCGCTCTGCGCCTCAATTTCAGAGGCGGACGCTATGCTTGAGGTATGCGAGGAATACAATATCAAGTTCAACCTCGGTACACAGCGTCGCTTTACTCCAGGCTATATTAAGATGCGTGAAATCCTTGAAAGTGGCGAATTAGGAGAGCGGCGTTCTATCATCTCCTATACAGGTGGTTCTGCCTTATGGGGCTACACGCACGCTGCTGACCTAATTCTCTTTTTAGCAAGTGATTCACCGATAGAATATGTCCAAGGCAACGTCGCTGTTGATGATGCCGACTTTGAGGATAACCGCACCGATTCAGATCCGGGAATTGTGATGGGATTCATCCGTTTTCAGAACGGTATCAACGGCATCAGTATTCCCGGCACCGCTTACGAATTTGAAGTGAATTGCAGTGAAGGCACAGTCCGTTCTCTCAACAACGGTCTCGGTTTTCAACTCCGCAAACGGCAGGGACAGTTTAATGAAATTTTAGACGCACAATTCCCATCTTTTGAACGGAAAAGCGGCACTGTAGGATGTATTGAGGACATCGTTGAAGCAATTGACACCGATACTGAGACGCAAGGCAACATTCAGCTTGCACATCGTAGTACCGAAATGGTTTTTGCTATCGTTGACTCGCAACGGCAGAAAGGCATTCGTGTGCCGATACCGATGGAAAACCGAGGTCTCTATCTCGGAAGGTGGTAAACCGATGATTACAAAATTTGACCACTCTTGTTGGAGGGGTTTGCAACCCCGAAATATCAATTGTTGGAGGGGTTTGCAACCCCGAAATATCAATTGTTGGAGGGGTTTGCAACCCCGAAAACTCACAAAGATTTGTGCCATCGTTGTTGGTATACTGTTTCTGCTAATCTATACAACAACTTCACCGAAAGGTGATTCGCACTCAGAACAAGATAAGACACGTCCAGCAAGCACACGATACCAACAACGTGCTCCAAGCCGAGATGGTATCGGCAAAATCTATATGGGCCGCGAAATATCGCAGGTCATGGGACATCTCGCTGCGGGGTGGTTAGAACGTCCTGAACGTGAACGCGAAGAGATGCCAAACACCCTCATTGAATTGCTAAAACTAAAAGAAGGGGATGCTGTCGCGGATATTGGGGTTGGAACAGGTTACATTGCTCGGCGCATCTCACCCAAAATCGGCAAAACAGGTATCGTCTACGGCGTCGAAATTCAGCAGGAAATGCTAGACATCCTTGCCGAGAAAATGTCCGAGGAAGGTATTACCAATATCAAAGGCGTATTAGGCACGATTACCGATCCGAAACTGCCACCGAATTCGGTCGATCTCGCCATTATGGTAGATGTTTACCATGAATTTTCGCATCCGTATGAGATGATGCAGAATATCTGCCGTGCCCTCAAAGTAGGCGGTAGGGTGGCTTTTGTAGAATACCGATTGGAAGATGACAGTGTGCCAATCAAACGTTTGCACAAAATGAGCGAATTGCAGGTGATGAAGGAAGCGACACCTCACCCGTTGTCTTGGGTAGAGACGCATGATGACCTGCCGTGGCAGCATGTTATCATTTTTGAGAAGGTTGCGAGAGAATAATACGTTTTTGATAGATTCGTTATAGGACCTACCCTTATGACACGAGAACAGTGGAAAGCAGAACTCATTAAAGAAATCCGAGAGTTACAGACACCCGCTTCACGCCTTTATGCCTTATTACTATTGCACCCAGAAGAACAACACAGGGGACAGGATATAAGCGACACCCTTGATACTATAGAACATGAGGCATGGAATCAAAACAAGGTCAATTACGGTGTTTCACTTTTGCAACAACTCCACGCTTTATTATCACTTCTACCTATACACCGATCGCAAAGGGAAATGATGATAGAACACTATGAAGTAACTACGATACAAGAATTGGCAGTGACCGAACTTTTAGAGATGGGCATGCTTATCCCTATAGAACTTCCCCAACTCTCAGAATCAGGAACTCGTGAAGCTTTAGATCAAATCTATAAAGTCTGTCTCCGATGGAAAGTCTTATTAGACCCAATGTACAAAGAAATAGAGCCATTTCGAGAGGAAATAAAGTTTATCTATAAGAGGTTTGACGAATAAATGACACTCTATATTATCATCTCATATTTTATTTTTATCGCTATCATACCGACACTTATATTTCTATTTGATGTCCGTAAACGACTCATTCAAGTAGAAAATGCCAAGCAAGATGAGTGAATTGCAGGTGACAAAGGAGGCGACACCGCACCCATTGTCTTGGGTAGAGACGCATGATGACCGGCCGTGGCAGCATGTTGTCATTTTTGAGAAGGTTGCGGAGAAATAGGTAGGTATATCTTTTACTAACGCAATAGGTTGACAGAAGCTAAGCTTCTGTTCATAGAAGATAATGAAAACTAATCAAGTCAAAACGCCTGATTCTGCTACTGATTACTTTCACCAGGGAGTGACAAACCACTATCTTGGTCAATATGAAGCTGCTATTACTGACTATGGTACTGTTATACGACTCAAACCTGATTATGCGCTTGCTTACAACCATCGTGGATTGGCGAAGTATCATCTTGGTCGATACGAAGCAGCTGTTGCGGACTATGATACTGCTGTAAGACTTGAGCCTAATTTTGCAGGAGCCCATAGCAATCGTGGATTGGCGAAATATTATCTTGGTCAATATGAAGCTGCTATTGCAGACTGTGATAAAGCTATTTGGTTTGAACCTAATCTTGCAGAAGCCTATCATAACCGGGGATTTGCAAAAGTAGAACTTGGTCAATACAATGCTGCAATTACTGACTATGATAATGCCATTCGGCTTGATCCTAATGATGCAAAGACCTACTACAATCGTGGATTAGCAAAAGCAAAACTTAATCAATGCGAAGCTGCTATTACTGATTATGATACCGCCGTTCAACTTGATCCTAATGATGCTAAAACTTACTACAATAGAGGAAACGCAAAGATAAAACTTGGTCAACACGATGATGCTATCGCTGATTATGATATCGCTATTCAGCTTAAACCTGATTATACAGAAGCACACAATAATCGGGGAACAGCAAAGTGCGATATAGGTCAATACGATGATGCTATTATTTCCCAAAACATTGCTATACAACTCGAACCTGATCATGCACCTGCCTATTACAATCGCGGATTGGCAAAGGAACAGCTCGGTCAAACTGAGGAAGCAGAGCAGGATTGGCGAACTGCATTAAAACTTGCAGTACAAACAGATAATGTAGAACTGAAAAATCATATTGAAAGCGAACTAAGTCGGTCTGGAGATCAAGCTAAAACATCTGAAGATGAAATCAAAACTTCTAATTCCGCAACTGACTATAGCAATCGAAAAAGAGTAAAGACAAAATTGGGTCAAACTTGGAAAGCAGAACAGACTTCGGAACAGGAAGCCAGGGCGTTAGCCAACGAATGGATAGCAGAAATGATTGAGCAAGGTATTGAGGAGTTGAAAGCAAGACGCTACACAGAAGGTGTGGAATTTAGCGAGTTGAATGCAGAGATATTGGAAGTCCTACAAAATGATCCTGACGGTGAGTTAGCCTTAAGATGGAAAGCAAAAGCAATCAAGCTTGGTATAGAGGATTTGGAAACGAAACGCGATACAGAAGAATTAAAATTTGACGAGTCTGACGCAAAGATACTCGACGCTTTACAGAGTGTAAGTCAAGACTCTAATACAATCAGACCTGAACTTCAAGCCAAAGCAAAGAAGATTGCCCACCATTCTAAATTTCAAACCAAGACATCTGCCTCTGCAACTGACTACTACAATCGGGGCAGGGAAAAGCATGATCTCGGTCAATATGAAGCTGCCATTGCGGATTATGATACCGTCATTCAACTCAAATCTGATTATGTATATGCCTATTACAGTCGAGGGATAGCAAAAAGGAACCTTGGTCAATACGAAGCTGCTATTGCTGATTACGATACCGCTATACACATAAAACCTGACTATGCAGATGTCTACTACGGTCGGGGGATAGCGAAATACTATCTCAGTCAATATGAAGCTGCTATTTCTGACTATGATACCGCTATACGCCTAAAACCTGATTATGTAAATGCCTACTACAGTCGGGGGTTGGCAAAATATAAGTTCGATCAATGCGAAGCTGCTATTTCTGACTATGATACCGCTATACGCCTAAAACCTGATTATGTAAATGCCTACTATGAACGGGGAAATACCAAATATATTCTTGGTCAGGATGAAGCTGCTATTTCTGACTATGATACCGCTATACGCCTAAAACCTGATTATGCAGATGTTTACTATGATCGGGCGTTGGCTAAATGTAATCTCGGTCGATATGCTGCTGCCGTTGTAGATTATGATACCGCCATTCGGCTTGAACCTGACGATGCATCTGCCTACTACGATCGAGGACTCGCAAAGGAGAAACTTGGCCAAACTGGGGAGGCGAAACAGGACTGGCAAACCGCATTGAAACTTGCAACGCAAGCAGGTAATGTAAAACTTAAAGACGAAATTGAAAGTGTTCTACAAAAATCTGCTGATTCTCAAGTTGAACCGGACTTCAAGCCAAAACAAGAAAAGGTTGTTGACCATTCTGCAACTCAAGACAAAACATCTGAACCTCAAGTCAAAGCATCTGAATCCCTCACAGAAAAAGAAGTTAAAGAGATTGTTGCCGACTATTTTAAGTCACTTCGCATCTCTTCGCCAGGCTATAGTGTTAAGCGTGAGTATTTAATCCAAATGGGCAGCTCTCCACGCAGAGCGGACATCGTGTTTTTGAGAAACGGAAAACTTGTAGCAATTACGGAATGTAAGAGAACAGGACGTATAGAGAGCGGTCATGAACAGTTAAAGGCTTATCTATGTGCAACCGATACTTTTTTGGGTATATTTGCTAATAATGGCGATCCCAATAAGTGGACTTTTTGGGAAAATCATAGACATAACAATTTTTTAGAAATTGATCGTGAAACTTTTGAAAACTATGTTTATAATCACGATAAGACAATAAAGGATAGAGAAAACAAGATAAAAGAGGAAGTCCAAAGAGGAATAGACGCTGAAATAAGAGAGCGCGTGCGAAAAAACACTGATACGGATGCCGTAAGACAAAACGAAACGGATCGCATAAAACGAGAGATAATGGAAAATATTGACAGAACCGCGATAGTAAATAGTGTAAAATCGCAGATAGCACAGCAAGCAGAAAACAGATTGTTAAACGAAAGAGATAAAGCAAATCGTAAACTTGGACGCGAGCAAGGTTTTTGGTGGACTATCCTTAGTATTATTGGAATTGGAATTTTAATAGCACTGCTAATAACGTCAGCGGGGTAATGGGTGTGTAAAGTTTTTGTAGAAACACTGATGTCCAGAGAGGTTGCGGTTATAATAAAAATGGGTATCCTATCCTAATAAATTCAAAAAAGGAAGAGGATACCAATGTTTAATATATCATTAGAGAACCCCGAAGTCAAAGAGATTTTAGAAGATATTGCTCAGGTGGCAGGAGAACTTTTGTCTGAGCCTTGTGTTGAGTTGGAAGCAGCTGAGCCTTGTGTGCGAGACTTGATGAATAGAACGGGTCAAAAGTTGTTGGAAGTGTGTGTCTCAGAAGCAGCATCTCGGCAATCTGCAGCACCTGTTGAATGTCCACAATGTGAACAAGCGTGTCGTCCGATACAGAAACGCGGCGTGAATATCACAACACTTTGTGGCAAGGTCCGTGTGCAGCGTTGGGTGTCCGAATGTGCGTCGGGTCATTATCATAGACCTTGGGATGCGTGTCAAAAGTTGAAAGGTAAATGGACACATCGTGTCGCAGAGCGGATGTGTTATCTGGCAGCACCTTTTGACTATAGAGCCGCAGCGAAAGAGTTGTCTTTTCAAGGGATAAAAGTGAGCCACACGACATTGCACCAAAAAGTGCGTGAGTGGTTATCAGAACTGCACGCATCGGAACAAGTAGAACCGCAACAACTTGTGGCAAATCAGCGTTGGTATGTGGGGTGTGATGGGTGCTACACGAACTCGCCGGATGGGTGGAAAGAAGTGAAAGTCGGTTGTGTTTATAGAGATTATCCACAACTGGGTTCGGGGGCGACACCGAGTGCCAGAACAGAAAGTATTCGTTATGTTGCGGGGCGTGAGAATGCGGCACAGTTTGGGGAAAAGTTATTTACGTTAGCAACGCAAAGTGGCATTTACCGAGACGATATAGATACCCAGGATGTTGTGTTTATTGGGGATGGTGCGGCGTGGATATGGAACTTAGCGGATGAATACTTTCCGAATGCCATTGAGATTGTGGATTACATGCATGCGAAATCCCATTTATATGAAGTGGCAAAACAGGCATTTGGGGAACATCAGACAACAACGATTGAAAAGTGGGTAGAGGCAACAGACTTTTTTCTTTATGAGGGAGACACGGCAGAAGTCGTTTTACGCATTCGGGGTTTAGGTATGGAAAATCCAGATGTTGTGAATATCTTAGACAGGAAAGCAGGCTATTTCGAAAAGCACGCTGAACGCATGCAATATAAAATGTTTCGGGAAAAAGGGTATCAAATCGGGAGTGGCGTGATTGAGAGTGCCTGCAAACATGTCGTGGGACAAAGGTGTAAACAAGCTGCTATGAGGTGGCAGAAGAAAGGTATCAATCTAGTGCTTTCCGCACGATGTTTGATAAAAAATGGAGCGTGGGACACATATTGGAATGAACTCAAACAGGCAGCATGAACTTATAACCAAAACTTTACACACCCGTAACTTGAATGAAATGGAAGTTGACTTCAACAAACCTATATGATATAATAACGTGAGTTTGAGAAATGAAATAGTATTGTGTGACAGAAGGTGAACCTGAATGCGTAAAAAGTGGAATACTTTCATGATGATCTTTGTGCTTTGTCTTAACCCTATTGCGTACGGACAAGAAAAGATTCCAGAATCACAAGCAATACTTATTATTGAGAAAATGCACGAATTGGAAAATAGGCTCAGAGATCATATTGATAAAAAATTTGCTGAACAAAATAAAAATATAACTGACCTTGAAAAAGATGTTGCTGTAAATAGCAAACAAATTGAGTTAATGACTGAAGATATAAAAGAGTTGCAAGGAACTTTAACTTGGATATGGAGAACTGTAATCATAGGTGGAGCCGGGGTTATATTACTAAATATAGTGTGGTATTTGATTCAACATTTTGTTCTAAAAAAGCCTAACAATCAAAAACAGGATACCTCTGAATCGGCAAAAGACCAAGAAGCTACTGCAAAGTATCCAGATGATACACAAACTGACTTAAAAGAAGGTATGGGAGAAGCAGCCTGATGGAAAACGCCAACTTACCCATAGAAGAAACACAAACTGCAGCAGGACACTATCAAACAGGTAACACTTTATATAATCAAGGAAATTATCAAGAGGCAATATTTGAGTTTGATAAAGCAATAAAAATAAACCCGAATTATGCAGACGCATATAACAATCGAGGATTGGCGAAAAATGCTTTAGGACGATATTTTGATGCTATAGCAGATTATGACGAATGTATTGAGTTAAATGAAAGGGAAGCCCTTCCATATTATAACAGAGGTCTTGCAAAAGATAACTTAGGTCATCCTGAAGATGCTATATTAGATTTTAACATAGCGGTACACCTGGATTCTGCCTTTTCCCTTGCGTATTATAGTCGCAGTATTTCAAAACGTAAACTCAACAAATTAGAAGATGCTATTAAAGACTGTGATATGGCTATAAAAATAAACAAAGACTATGTGGACGCTTATTATCAAAGAGGAATTCTAAAACGAGATCTTGGACAATATTTTGACTCCATCTCGGATTTCAATAAGGTAATTCGCCTTAAATCTGATCACGTTCTGGCTTACTACAGCAGAGGATGTGCGAAAGGTAACTTAGGGCACCCTAACGATGCTATATTAGATTTTAGCAAAGCTATAAGCATTTCACCGGGTTATGCTCAAGCATACTATAACCGCGCTACTGCGTATAGGGAAATAAGACATTATGATGATGCTATCGCTGATTTTGATATAGTAATTCGTCTTCAAAAAGATAATTCTCAAGCATATTATGACCGCGGAATAACAAAGAAAATGATGGGACGCGCCAAAGAAGGAAAACAAGATCTCGAACAGGCATTAGTTCTGTCAAGAAATGCATTGAATACATATTTAGAACAAGAAATTACAGACAAACTAAAAAATTGGTAGAACTATTAATACAGATAATATAATCCATCCTAAGGTTATAATATTCACATACAATTTAGGAACAAATTCAGAAACTTGGTGAACCTTGTTGATAGTTAAAAACACTTATGAATTACATCTTTACTTATATTCTGATCATAACTTCCATCCTCATTTGTATACCCGTTGCAGCTGATAGCACAGACATCCACGAAAACGCTGGAACTCGTGCGATGACATTCCTTAAAATAGGTGTCGGTGCAAAGGCGATGGGAATGGGAGAGTCTCAGGTCGCTGCAACAGACGATCTTTACGCATCGTTTTGGAATCCCGCCGGTCTTGCAAGACTTCAAAAACCTCAACTTGCACTTATGCATAACGAATGGTTCGCTGGAATCAATCATGAGTTTGTAGCGTTTGCCCTTCCAATTGGAAATAATACTGTTGGTGCAAGTGCTAATTTCTTATCCTTTGGTGAATTACAAGGTCGTGACCAAGAAGGAAATGAAACAACCCTTTTCCGCCCTTATGATTTAGCAGTGGTTCTCTCTTATGCACGTAGTATCGGACAAACATTAGCTTTTGGTGCGAATGCGAAATTCTTACGCGAACAGATTGCTGACGATAGTGGAAGCGGAATTGCATTTGATCTTGGTGGGTTATATACCTTTGCTAACGTTCCGCTTTCACTCGGTTTCAACGCGCAACATATTGGACCGCGAGTGAAATATGTTGAGGATGCATTTGAACTCCCTTTCACTTTAAGAATAGGCACAGCATATAGGCTTTGGAACGATGCGGTCATCTTAACGATGGATTTCATTCGTCCCACCGACAACGATAATTCCATTGGGATAGGTGGTGCTTACACGTTAGCTAACGTATTGCAAATACGGACAGGTTATATATATAAACTCGGTGGAAATGATTTAGGGGCAATTTCTGGACTTAGAGGCGGTTTTGGACTAACCCTCCGACGTTTCCAAATTGATTACGCTCTAATACCGTTTGGTGATTTGGGTCTAACGCACCGATTTTCTCTGATTGCGAATTTTTAGTAAAACACCAATTTCTCAGCAGTATTAGGCAGAGGCAGCCGTAATAAAAGCCTCAAATAACTTTTCTGCCTGTTCTTGAAGTTCAGACTTTTTAAGCATTCGTTCAGGATGATATTGCACACCTATCACAAACCGCTTTGACGGATCTTCCACTGCTTCAATGATACCGTCTGATGATCGCGCAGTTACCACAAATCCTTCCCCAATATTGTCTAATGCTTGATGATGCGCTGAGTTGACTAATGCTTGATGTTCGTTTACAATTTCGCTTAACCGGCTATGGGGTATAATCTCAATTTCATGTTCAGAATCCCTTCTATCTTCATCTACCTTATGGTTTAGCGCCTCTCTTGGATATACTGATTCTATATCTTGGTAGAGACTTCCCCCCATTGCAACACTCATTACTTGGATACCACGACAAATTCCGAAAACGGGAATATCGGCTTTTAGAGCCTTTTGACACAACCGTAGTTCTAAAGCATCACGAGATCTGCTAACATAATTAACTTCTGGATGGCGTTTCTGAAAAAAATGGGTTGGATCAACGTCGCCACCTCCTGGCAGTAGAAGTCCGTCAATTTCCTCAAGATATTTGGGAATAGAGGCTAAATGTTCAGGTATGGTATTTTCAAGTGATGCGAATATGATTGGCTCTCCCCCATAATTTGCAATTGCATCGGTATAGTTTTTCACATTTATATCATTTCGTTTACATGTTATTCCGATTTTCACTGACATCTGTGTAATCTCCTTCATATATGTTTTTACAGATATAAAAAGTATACTTATTTTACAGCGGAATCGCAAGTCAATCTGAATTACGTTTGCATATTTAGGGCATGCATGGTATAATTTACCACATGATATTTAGGTTGGACGAACTGTCTGGAAAAGAGGTATCCATAACAGAAGAGGGTGAGTCTGTTCTCACCTATTGCTATGGAGAATCGGTTTCGTCTCCACATTTTCATCCGGTCTATGCCGCAAATGGGCAAGTCGTAACAGAGGGAACTGAACAACGACATCCAACAGGTATCTATTTCACACTTGGCACAGTAAACGACGAGAGTGGAAAGCCTATTGAATTGTATAGAAGTAGTTCAACACTTAATCGTGAAAAATTTCAAGCTTCTGCCACTGAAGAATCTGTAAAATTCGTTAGTAAGACAACTTGGGAAGCTGCTAATCCTGTGTTGATGGAGATATGCAAAGTCAAAGTCTATCCACTTCAAAACGATGTTCGGATACTTGACTTAACAGTGATTTTAAACGTGCCTTCTAATCCTATAACGTTTGAAGGTGAAATTGGATTAGGTTACCATGCCGTTGAGATGGAGCATAGGAAAGCAGCCAACGCAAGCGGAAAAATTGGTGAATTGGAAGTAAACGGGCAAGTATCAAAGTGGGCAACGTTGTGTGGTATTAATGGCGATGCTGCCATTGGCGTGGCAATCCTTCCACACCCTGAAAACGGACAAACAGTTTTCCTCGTTGAGGATGCATACAAAGGGTCTTTATTCGCTCAAACACCACCGTTCTCCCTAAATGTTAACGAAAAACGGGAGTTAAATTATCGTGTACTTATCTATCTCGGAGACCTATTTACCTTTGATGTGTCGAATTATTACGAAAAATATGTCATGTAGTATGGACAGTAGGGTTCTATGAACACGACCCATAGGTGTCAACTTAAGGAGTACTCTTAAGTACGGTAGGTGCGGTTTCCTAACCGCACCGTACTTACTTTAGTTAATAACCTTACTTTAGTTAATAACCACTAATTGGCAAGACATCTTTGTAGGAGCGATATATCGGCGTTGAAAACGTTTCCCATAAGATTGCTTTGGGATAATACGGAGCGGTTAGGAAACCGCTCCTACCAGTTTGTGTCGTGTTAAGTGTGACGTGGTTTTCTCCTCTTAAGTTGACACCTATGGGTTTTATGAACACGACCCGCCAGTTGGACTGATAATTCATGAAAGATAAATCATTTCTTCCCATCTATAATTCCCATCCCCCATTACCACTATCTGATATGAGTATCCGCACCGCAGGTGTCAATGGACAATCTGCGCGCAATGTCTATATTGAAACTTATGGATGCCAGATGAACGTCAGCGATAGTGAACTGATGGCAGGTATCTTGACGCAAGCAGGGCATCGGACTGTTTCTCACATTGATGATGCGGATGTAATTTTACTCAATACTTGTGCAATACGGGAGAATGCTGAAACAAAAGTTATCAATCGACTTGAGCATTTGAATCATCGGAAACGGCGAGAAGATAATCTAATTATTGGGGTTTGCGGATGTATGGCACAACATCTACGCGACAAACTTTTGAAAGCAGCACCGTATGTTGACCTCGTTATGGGGCCCGATGCCTATCGGAATTTACCGATGGCACTCAATGCTGTCGCCAGCGGCGATCCTTTTCTCGGTTTGCAGTTGGATAAAAGTGAAGATTATGCAGACATAGCACCTATTCGTAAAGAGGGAATTCGGGCATGGCTCACTATTCAGCGCGGATGCGATAAGATGTGCACCTTCTGTATTGTCCCGTTTGTGAGAGGTAGAGAACGGAGTATACCACTGAAATTCCTTACAGATGATGTCAAAAGGCTTGTTGATGAAGGGTTCAAAGAAATTGTTCTACTCGGACAAACGGTAAATTCCTATTATGATGGTGAGCATGATTTTGGTAAACTCCTATGGACTATTGCTGAAGTTGACGGCGTGGAACGGGTGCGATTCACTTCGCCTCACCCTGCAGATGCAACCGATAGCATGATTGATGCGATGGAAAATTGTCCGCAAGTCTGTAAACAACTCCATCTTCCGTTACAATCTGGCTCAACACAAGTATTAGAACGGATGCGGCGTACTTATACAGCAGAAGAATATCGTGAACTGGTTTCAAAACTCAGGGAACGTATTCCACAGATTGCACTTTCAACGGACGTTATTGTCGGTTTTTGTGGCGAAACTGATGAAGATTTTATGCAAACCTATCAACTGATGGCAGATATCCGATTCGATTCAGCGTTTATGTTTAAGTATTCTGATAGAGAAGGGACTTTAGCGAACAAGTCATTGGAGGACGACGTTCTTGAGACTGAAAAAGCAAGACGACTAAATGAAATAATCAAGTTGCAAGAAGAAATTTCTGCAGATATCAATCAAGAGAAGGTTGGAACAACTGCTGCAGTTTTAGTAGAAGGAGATAGTCGACGTGACGCTCAGCAGTATCACGGTAAGACAGACACATTCAAAACGACAGTTTTCCCAAAGGAGAACGCTCAAGTCGGTGACATTGTGAATGTTGAAATCCATTCTGCTACAGCGCATACGTTGATAGGCGAAATTGTTTGATAGAAAATGGTTTTCAGTAAAGATTTTTAGCATAAATATTGCTTTTAATTCCATAACTATTTTCTAATAATAAATATGCAAAAGATTAGAATAAAAAACAAATTAGAAATAAAAAAAATGAAGCGCAGCGGTCAAGCCGCGGCAAAAGTTTTGCAAGCAATTGCAGAGGCAATTCAACCTGGGATTTCCACTTACGAATTGGAAATGGTATCCCGCAAAACGATTGCTAATCTAAACGCAACATCATCATTTTTGAACTACGTAATTCCGGAACACAGTGCTTATCCCGCCACAATCTGTGTCTCTGTCAATGACAAAGTCATTCACGGTATCCCCGATAAATCAGAGGAGCTCACGGAAGGTGATATTATTGGTGTGGACACCGCTGTGAGCATTGACGGTTTTCACGGCGATAACGCCTTCACGTTTCCAGTAGGAAAAATATCTACCGAAGCACAAAGCTTACTGGATGCGACGAAAGCCTCGCTGTACGCTGCAATATCAGAAGCAAAACCGGGGAACCGTATAGGCGATGTCTCTTTTCAACTCCAAAATGTTGCTGAAAGGGCAGGATTCTCCGTCATTCAGAATTTTTCTGGACACGGTATTGGTCGAAACCTGCATGAAGAACCACAAATCCCCACTACTGGCAAACCGGGTCGTGGTGTCCGTTTACGACCAGGGATGGTGCTTGCCATTGAAGCAATGGTCAACGCAGGGCACCCTGGTGTGGATGCCTTGGAAGATGGGTGGAGTATTGTTACGTCAGATGGAAGTTTGTCTGCCCTCTTTGAGCATACGGTGGCTGTTCTTTCAGATGGACCTGAAATTCTAACTGGGAGTCCAATATGGGAAAATCCGTAAAAATACTTACGGTTGCCATTGCAATCTTACTATTCATTTCCCTTTATCTCATCTTCGGATATGCAGCGGTGGAAAAATCCATGCTGGAAGTCCAGAAGATTTTCTACTTACACGTTTCAGCTGCAATGATTGTATATCTGGCATTTGGTGTGAACTTCATATTTAGCATAAAGTATCTGATTAAACGCAAATCGAACGATGACCTACTGGCAGTATCAGCAGCTGAAATAGGTCTTGTTTTTTGTACTATTGTGCTTCTTTCTGGACCGATTTGGGCGAAATATGCTTGGAATACTTGGTGGAACTGGGAAGCACGACTCACAAGCACACTTGTTCTCTGGCTAATGTACGTTGGGTATTTCATTCTGCGTTCTGCTTTAGCTGAAGACAAACGCAAACTCTATTCAGCTGTGCTTGGAATTATCGCCTTTTTTGATGTGCCGATAGTCCATTTTGCCACGAAATTCTGGGAATCAAAACATCATCCAGAGCGTGGAGCAAAAGTCGATGTAGTTCCAACCATACTACATACATGGATTGTGGTGCTGATAGCATTCATAATCTTGTTTACGCTGCTATTAATTTTGCAGTATCAGATCAAAAAGACGGAGTCACGGTATGAGGTGATACGCCGGAAACATATAGAGGAGACATCTTGATGCGAATTGTTATTATAATTAGTTTTCTAATCGTCGTCGGTTTGGTATTCTTGGCGATTCAGGTGCCAACTATAGACAGTAAAAAGATTGACGCAGCTGTCAAGGAAGCAATATCGGAATCTCAAGTTACCACAGATGATGAAGATACCGTAAGACAAGCCGTTAACCTTTCAATCGAAAAACTGGAATTGGCACAACGCAAACGCCTTAAATACCTTGTCTCCGCATATCTCGTTATTTGGTTGGTTTTTATGCTCTACTTGTTGCGTTTGGGGAGGCAGCAGCAAGCATTAGATCAACGTCTTGCACAATTGGAGCATCAAACATCCGATAGCCAAGATGAATCCATAGGATGATTCCGAATCTTCTACAGAATGTATTTCTCCCACCCGAAGAAAGAGAAATCTAAAAGAGATGACAAAAACAAAAGTCGCTAACTTTAGCGAACTCAAAGACCGTGTACCCGCCTACGCCCTTGTTGCAAATGTAGATTTAGTTGTAATCCGATATGATGACCAGATTTCTGTTTTATACGGAAGGTGTCATCACCGTGGTGCCTTGCTTGCCGATGGTTTTATTGATGGTGATAACCTAATCTGTGGTGTTCACTATTGGGATTACCGCTACGATACAGGGATAAGCGAGTATCTGAATTCTGAACGTCTCGAAAAATTTTCCGCATGGATTGAAGACGACGTTGTCTACGTTGACGAAGATGAAATCCGCGAGTGGGAAAGCCAGAATCCGCAGCCTTATCACCGTGATCAGTATCAGGGAAATTACCAAGATATTCACGGGACAATAGAAGAACCTTATGTTGCTGAAATCCAGGAATTGGCAAGTAATGGACTTAACAAAGTTGGACATCATGGACAGACAGCAGCAATGGGAGTGCTTCGGAAAGACCTACCAAATTGGGATGATCTGCAGTTTGTCGTTGCACAACTTCACAAAACACCACTTCTTGACGAAACAGAAGTTAGCACTGAATTAGTTGTCGGTTCACGGGCAAAAAAACCGCTCAAGTTGAAGATTCCTATCTTTGTCTCTGATATGAGTTTCGGTGCGTTGTCGTCTGAAGCAAAAGTTGCATTGGCAAAGGGCGCAGAAATGGCAGGCACAAGTATCTGTTCCGGTGAAGGTGGTATGCTCCAAGCTGAGGCAGAAGCAAACAATCGCTATTTTTATGAGTTGGCATCCGCACGATTCGGTTTCTCTTTTGAAAAATTAGATAATGCACAGGCATTTCACTTCAAAGGCGGACAAGGGGCGAAAACCGGAACTGGTGGACATCTTCCCGGTGTTAAGGTGACTGAAGAGATAGCCGCGGTGCGTGGATTATCCGCGGGTCAACCTGCAATCTCCCCCGCACGGTTTCCTGATTGGGAAACGCTTGACGATTATGCAAAATTCGCTGAATTAGTGCGGAAGGAAACAGGTGGTATTCCAATTGGGTTTAAACTCTCTGCTCAACATATTGAGAAAGATATTGAAGCAGCCCTTAACATTGGTGTGGATTACATCATTTTGGATGGTCGCGGCGGAGGAACGGGTGCTGCACCACTTCTGTTCCGGGATAATATCTCAGTGCCGACAATGCCTGCCTTAGCACGCGCACGCAAATATCTTGATGAGACAGGAAACAGCGACGTAACGCTTATTATCACTGGTGGTTTGCGGACAGCGGCGGATTTTGCTAAGGCGTTAGCACTCGGTGCGGATGGTGTTGCGATTGCAAATTCTGCAATGCAAGCAATCGGATGCATCGGGATGCGGGCATGTCATACGAATAACTGTCCTGTCGGGATTGCTACGCAAAAAGAAAATCTACGGGCACGATTGAAGGTAGACATTGCATCACAAAGGTTAAATCGGTTTCTATCTGCTTCCGTTGAATTGATGCAGGTTTTAGCGCGTGCATGCGGACATAACCATCTGAACCAGTTGAAGGTTGATGACCTTACCACTTGGAAACGCGAGATTGCATATTTGACAGGTGTAAAATATGGAGGGGTAGTGCCGTTGTATCCTGAATCTACAAACTAACAAGCCAATTTGATAATGATGCGACTTGATCAGCGTCTGTTAAGTTAGCTGCGTTCTTCAGCGTTCCTTCTTCAAGATGTCTCCAAATTTCCTGTGCCATGCTGTCAACAATAACAGCCCCGATAAAAAAGAGGTATGGCGATAAGTTTCTTGTTGAAAAAGCAGTTCTGATACGAGTTAATGCAGTTTGTGCAGTTTTCCAGTGTTCGTCTGCTCCAGCAGGATCAATTCCTCCTTTCAGTTCACCAAAGGCAATAAACTTTTCAGGAACTCTGAAAGTCGCTGACTTTATCTCGTCTGGACCACAGTGGAGTAGACATATATCAATGTTTTTACTTACTAATGGGATAGTTTTATTGTAAATCATTGTCCGTGTTTCATATTTCCTTTCCCAACTCAGTCCTTTAACGCTCAATTCTATATCTGCTTCACTACTTTTTCCCATGATCCATGTGTTACTAACAGCGTTATACCACTGAAAACTGGTTTTGGTTAATGTCAGCGCAGAAATAATTGCTCGGGTGACTTTTCTTTCCGCTAACTTGCCCGCTATGTTTCGCATTGCACCGCCTAACGAATCCCCACGTGTCAACAAAAATCGATAAACTAATTCCTCAACAAACTTTGTCCCCGCCGGCTCTAAAAAATTTTCTATCAATAGTTCTATTGCTCTTATTTGATTGACTTCATCTGTATGTCCAACTGCCTTATCTGAAAACCCTGCAGCTGTCAGTAACGCGGGACGAATCTCATCAATTTTGAGCAAATCAGTAGGGGTTTTGGCTTGCAGTGCAAAAACTTTCAATGCCCTTGCTTGTTCTACAAAAGGAGTAGCTTGTCGGTTTCTTTCCAACGCAAGAGTGACAAAACCGGAACGAATTTCCTCAGGGGAAGTTATGAGGTCGGTACTACTGGATAAATGTTGAGTTATACGACATTATCTTTTTTTCCAGACATACACACATTTACGAAGCGGTATGCGACCGTATGTACCCATTTGCTGACTACTGTTCCCCTTTTTTTCAGGCACTACAAGGATTTTTTCAACCTCAAACCCCAACGTTCTTGCTATATCTGATAAAATCAGGTCTATGGAAATGCCGACACCTGCGTAGCGAACATTGTCGTTTACCATGAAAATGTTTGCATTCGGTTTTAGTACACGGAAACACTCTCCAATGACGCATGCCATCTCATAAAAATAGCCGCGGACCATTCTCGGAATACTGTTGTTGTTTAATGTTCCAACTGTTTTTTCGTGTTCAAGATAGATATTGATTGTTTTTAACAATTTCTGATTGTTGGCTGCTTCTATAAATGGAAACCAATTTGGGCAGATTTTCAATAAGTTCTTTTCTCGATTTTCTACCGTACAACTGAGCATTTCTTGTCGTAAACTGGTAACTTCCAGATGTGTCAAGCCCAACATTGCCAACTCAAGGGCATAAGTACGAGTATAATCATACCGGTTACAATATGGAGGTGAAGTCATGATCGCAGTATACGATGCGGTTTCTAAGGTGGGTAAAATTTCAAGACAGGATCCTTTGAACAACTCAATATCACAATCAGTTTGTTCTATAGGAAAGAGAGTTGTAGGTACATTGAGTGAAGTAACATCTGATAAAATCTCTTTTAGTTTAGCAGTTATCGCAGGCGCGAATGAAAGAATTTCACCTTTGTTGAACGGTTTTGTACCTGGTCGTATTTTGCCCGAACGTGCATCCCAACGTAGATATTGACCATCTTTTCGGGTATAACTGATTGATTCTAAAACGCATAACAATGCGAGACGAAGAATTGTCTGTATTTTTTCGTTTTCCTGGTGCAGTGCACCTCTAAAGCGTTCAATTGCTTCTACTGTTTCCGGGGAATAAGCTCCTTCTGTAATCCGAAATGTACTAAAAGGCACTCTTTCCGGGAATTCCTTCCACGGTTGGGACGTTATCCAGCGTTCAACTGTAGCAATATCAGCGGAAGTCAACCCGTTTAGCAATAAGAGTCGTGTTTGGATAATTTCCTGTCCGATAGGCAACAATTCTATTCCATCAGCGTGAATACCTTGTTCACTTGCGGCAAACAGTGTTGTTCCTATACCTGAAAACGGGTCAAGCACCTTTCCGTTTATCCCACCTTCATAACCACTGAGAAAATACCCAACAAGTCCTGCTGAAAATGCTTCCTTGTATTTATACCAATTATAAGCAGGTTTGTCTTTATTTCCTTGAAAACTCACAAGTTTCCGAGACAAAAATGGGGCTATTGACAATTGCGATTTGAAATCCTCAGTGAGTTCAGCATCAAGTGCAACAATTTTTTCACGCAATTCAGAGGTTTGTGATTCAAGTTTGTTTTTAAGAGTCATAAGGACCTCTACTGACTACTATCCAGTATCTCTTCCCAATTGTGTTCCGGCGAATATCCCAATTCCTCTTCCGCTTGTTTCCAATCAAAACGCGAATCTGATCTTCCCGCTACTGCATTATATGCGCCATAAGTAACGTTTTCAGTTTCAATCGCACGTTCCACACACTGTGCGACATCCCTCGGATCAACATAGACAAACCAAGGATCAGTTACGATTTCAGGTGCTGAAGGACCAGGATTAAGTCCGTCACCTGCAATAACGCCCGGACGGACATGTATGACTTTCAAACCGTGTGCCTGATGGTAGGCTAAACCTATCTGCTCGCCGAGGTGTTTCGCCAACGCATAATAAAGGTCACCAGCGCCAAACTGAAATGCATCATCTACCTGATATGGCGATTTGGCTCCGGGAGCAGGTGGAGACGCAGAAATACTTGAGATGTTAACCAATTTTTGCACACCCTGCCGCGCGCATGCCTCCGCAACATTCCATGTTCCCTTCACCATCACATCAGCAAATAACGGGTGAGGTTTACCGTGACGTTCCCGCACCAAGGCGACGAGGTGAACAACTGCATCTTGTCCCGCACACGCCGCTTCAATTTCAGATGCATTTGTTACATCTGCTTTGATAAATGTTGTCTCATCAAAATCGCTTTTCGGTTCAACAATATCAGTCAGTGTCAGTTGATATTTAGTGTGCAACCGCTCAATGATAAATTGAGCAAGGTATCCAGCGGCACCCGTAATCAATATCTTTTTAATAACCATAGTTTTCAGCTACCCGTTTGCAAACGGTCCGTCAGTATAGAGTGCATCGTTGTAACCAACATAAAAGATATTCCCTGTCTTAACTGTCGGGGCACGCAAACTACCACTACGTCCCAAAACCGCTTTCAAGATTGCATCACGGTCATCTTCATCGGGAACGAAGGTTTCCACGCTCTTGCCTTTCGCTACAACTATCCGCTCAGCAGATCCCATTAAGTCCCATACAGCATCTGCTTCTAACTTCTCTTTTCGAGCATCAGCTCTGTCTTCTGCTTCCAAATTATGTGTGTCAAGAACCTCTTGCACTTTTTTGCATGAGTTTCAGCTATTCCGAAAATATATCCAGTCTATCACGTTAATTCCTCCACTTGAATAAATTTTCCAGTATTGCGACTTTTAATTGCCGCTTCAATTAACGCGAGCGTCTGAAGTGCATCAGCAAAAGAGGAACGGATTAGACTCCTGTCCCCTGTTTCAATAGCACGTAGCCACGCTCCAGTTTTATCTAAACCTATACTGTTTTGCGAAGCAGCAGGTTCATTTATTGTTTCACCGTTAAGATAACCGCGAATTGCGTTGTCCGCCATATCCGCTTGCAAACGTAAATGTGGTCCTACGACCTCAACATCAAAACAAAATCCTTCTGTGCCGCAGTGATTCATGTGTGTTCCGAAAACGCTATTATCCAATTCGTAAGTCATCTGAATAGCATTTTCAGCGTCAAATTCTGTTCGGTCTAACGCCATATTTTTGACTGCCAATGCGTGTGCTTGTAAGGGTTTTGGGTTTCCCATAACGAATCGTGCACAATCTAATACATGAACGGCTTGCTCTGCTAAAGGACCGCCACTCATCTCAGACTGTAGAAACCAAGTAGGCATTTGAAAATCGAGATAGTAATTGATCGTGCAGACTGTCCGCACCAGATGGACTGTTTCTGAAGCGATTAATTCCTTCAGTTGTTCATAAAGAGGATGATACCTGAGTTGAAATCCGACAGCTGCCATCACATTCGTCTTCTCAATACAATCGAGACATTTCTGTCCATCAATTATATTCAGGGCAGGTGGTTTTTCAATCATCAGTGCAATGCCATGTTCGCACGCCATTTGGATAGGCTCTAAACGAATAGGGGGCGGTGTTGTAATCACCACCCCGTCCATTTCTATAGCAAAAAAATCACTCAGTACATCTGTCGCAAGTTCAGCATTGGCAAGCGTTGCAAGTTCTTGCGCTGCTTCAAACTGAACATCGTGAACAGCAACCACACGTGCGCCGTAGTTGGTTATAGCGTTACAGTGGTGTCTACCCATCCTGCCAGCACCGATAATGCCAATGGCTAAGGGATTAACATCGTGATTTGTGCTTGCGGCGGATTTTTGTTGCATCACTTACGTTTTAAGTCGCCCCACGTCACGGCAATTTTACCTTGCGGTTCAACAGGTGTAGGAGTGCCACCCGGTGTTACGACAGATATATTATCGTACTGGGCATGTTCAGCACCGCTCATGCGAAACCCAATTTTCCCTGTCGAGAAGGCACCTTGTGAATCGGTCCATTCACTCACAAAAGATAAATCGCCAACACTGCCACCTACTGGTCCAATGTACGCCTTAAAATTGTGACCAGACCGCACTTCAAATTTTATACGGTACCAGACATTTGCTTCCCGATCAACACCATCTTCAAATGCACCTGGTTCCGCAGCCCACCCACCATTGACTCTTCTATGCCAACGGATGTGTTGGGGTGTATGACCAGAGGCATCAGTTGAAACTTGGTGCATATAGATGTTGTTACCGTCCGTCCCGTGGAAGACAAAACCAGTTAACCCATTCTGCATGGCTTTAAAATCGGCATAATAGTCGTATTCTTCGGGAAACTCATCAACGCTAAGTCCAACGTCACCACCTGGAACGAAAAGAACACTATTACCGAGCACATCATGCCCATCGGCATTTTCTTCAATCACCCAAGTGCCTTGCGGTGCCCATTTCGATTCGTCTATGTTTCCACTCTCAAAATCATCATGAAATAGAAGTTCAGCTGAAACGATGCCAACGCACAGAATCATTGCTAAACAGATTAAATATCTCATTTTACATCATCTCCTAATTGTAAAGGTATTAGATGGCTTGTGCCAAATCTTGATTTTATCCGTTCAGATAACTATTAATCTGACAGACAATTCAACTGTCATTCAATTTGAATTATATCATGTATTTATATTTTAGGGAAACCATAAATTGTGAAGTAAATAGCAATCTTTTTTAAGTTGCTGTGAAAGCATAAGAACGAGATTCTAACCTATTTACGTTTCAAATCTCCCCACGTCACTGCAAGTTTAGCTTTAGGTTCTACGGGGAAGATGTCAAATTCTGGCGTAGCAATAACTATATTATCATATTGTGCGCGCTCACCACCGCTCATCCGGATTCCGATCTTGCCTATCTTAAAGGATTTTTGGCTATCAGTCCATTCACTCACAAGCGTTAGGTCTTTATTTTCAGCTCCCACATCACCGAGATACACCTTAAATTTGTAGTCTTTACGCATCTCAAACTTCACGCGATACCATACATTTTGGTCACGATTCACTTTATCTGCGAACGGGTCAGGTTCAACAGCATAACCACCGTTTACTTTTCTGTGCCATCGGATGTGTTGTGGTGTATGTCCGGAACCGGCAGTTGAAACTTGATGCATATAGACGTTATTGCTGTCTTGACAGTGAAAACAAAAGCCTGTCAAACCCGCCGCTACGGTTTTAAAATCAGCGTAATAATCGAATTCTTCGGGAAACTCATCAACGCTAAGACCAATTTCACTGCCTTGGACAGCAAGAACTTTTTTCCCGAGAACATCATGGTCATCAGCATTATCCTCAATTACCCAAGTGCCTTGTGGAGCCCACTTTGCATTGTCAACTTTACCACTTTCAAAATCGTCTTGAAACAGAATTTCAGCTGAAACGGTGCCAACACACAGAATCAGTGTCAAATAGATAAGATAGCGCATCTTAATCTCCTTATATTATATTGTTAAAATTTATCAGCTTTAACTTGTGCCCAGACTGTCGTTAGTTTGTCAGTAGGTTCAACTGCCATCGGATCGTTACCACCATAAATCTCGATTTCATCAATACGTGCACCACCATTGGCGCGAATGTGAATGCGCAACCATCGTGCTTCTACATCGTCAAAGGTTATCTCAGTGGTTTTGCTGATTGGTGCACCTTTGTGGGTATAAACCTTTTTCCATGTGTTTGCCTCAGAGTTCGCATCAGCCTTAGTTGTTGCAACGAGGATATCAAAGTCGGCAGTTGTTCGGTCAAGAAAACTTTGCGAATGGTCACTACCGAAATAGATGCGGTTCACATTAGCGACAGCGCCGATGTCAATCTGTGCCCAACCGGGTATTTCACCTATAATCCAACTACGGCAGTTATTGTAGAAACCATCGTTCAGGTATTCGGTGCAGTGACGTTGCGGACAATAACCCCCTAACAGTGAAGAAGCATCCGGTTTAGCATCTTTTAGTAGTGCCAAATTCGGTTGTTTATCCCGAACTGTTGGCACAAATTCGGGGCCCGCTCTACCGGCGGCATCACAAGCATCCGTTGCTGCTTTAATGTCCTGTTCCTTAAATTCATAATTTCCAAATTTTTCCGGTCCCTGGTCTTCATCATGAAGTGCTAAAGCCGCGGGTGTTATTAGTATAACTGTTACGATAAGCGAACAGAAAGTTGTAAATCTCATCGGGAATTCCTCCTTTTGGAACCAAAAGTTTATCTTGGTTAGAAGTTTCAACAAAGGTTTAAGAACAACTCAAGGAGGGTACTTCCACTATTATTGTGGTTACTCAATCCGTGGTTGTCTTGCAGATGGATTTCTTTGTAAACGGATTTTTGAATCTTTCAAGGGAAGTTCAATTCGTGCACCGTTGTGTAGATGTGATTCGATGATACCAAAAATTAGTTCAGTACTTGCATACGCACACCGGACTCCGCCTCGTGTCGGTTCACCTGTATCTAATGCATGAACAAGGTCTTTAATCAGGTTTGCTGTGCTACTGGCACGCTCAAAGGGAGGAAAGGTGCCGGGTACTTTACACGTTCGCCATCCCGGTACATCTTGTTGTTTACGTAGATGCCACTGCCAACCGTTGTTCCAGCATGTAACGGTTCCGCTGTCACAAATTGCTTCCCATTCACTACTACGAGGGGTCAACAGTGCATGTGCTGTCACACCATTTTCAAATTGGATTGTTCCACCGCCAATCGGATCTACTTGCAGCATATCCCCATCAAAAACGGAATCGCCTTGCGGAAGATAACCGGAAATCCAACTTGCTGGTGCATCGCTATTCAAGCGTAAAATCAGGTCAAGATTATGGCTTGCAGTATTGAAAAGCGAGCCATTACTATAGATAATCAGTGTTCGCAGCTTGCCGATTTCACCGCTGTCTATGATTTCTTTCATCTTATCAAAACCGGTGTGCCACCGTCGATTTGTGCCGAGGTTAAAGGCGACGTTGTTTTGTTCAACGGAAGACACCATCGCAGCCGCTTCATCCATAGAAGCCGCCATCGCTTTTTCTGCATAGATGGCTTTTACACCGTGTTCAGCAGCGTAAATGACTATTTCTGCGCGATGTTCAGGTTGCGTCGCAACACTAACAATATCTGGCTGTTCTTTCTCAAGCATCACACGATAATCAGTATACTGATTCGCTTTTGGGACATTATAGCGGTTTCCAAAATGCTCCATTACTTCTGGACGAAGGTCAGCACATGCAACAAGGTCGGTGCGTTCTTCGGCAAAAAAGCCTGCAGCATGAGAATAAGGTAATTTAATCGCTTCGTAATCGGGAATTTCGTTATCAATGAACGCGCCCATTCGGCTACAACCGATAACAGCGGCATGATACGTTTTCATCAGTATCCTCCGTCATCCTCAAAGATTGGAATAGAACCTACAGGATTATTCAACGAAAAATTTGTTAGCAACCTCAGTTACAAAATTCTTTCCCATCACCCTATAACCTTCTGCATCGGGATGTAGATTATCGGGTAGTAAATCCACAAAATTTGAACCAAACACGTCTAAACCACTAACGTAGTGTATATTATCGTCACCATAAGATTTCAGTGCTTCGGCTGCAGCTTGCACCTCTTCACGCATTTTCTGCAGATTGAAACCAACATTATTAGGATTTTCCTCTCTGTTCGGACAATAGATAGGCGACATTAAGACGATAGGTATATCCTTGTGTTTTTCACGAATAATCTGGACAGCACCGACAATCGCTGGACGAAATGCACGGGGTCCCAAACTGGATGCACCTTGGATATTAATTCCGAGACACATTGAGATGTAGTTTGCAGAGAGGTCACGAATCATTCGCGCAACCATAGAATCAAGATGACATTGCCCACCATAACCGAGACAGGTTAAATTAAAATTTTTATCACGAGCGGCAATGCCGGGCCATGTCTGTGTTGGTGAAGCGGCTGAACGGCACTGTGTAATAGAACTCCCGTAGGTAATCCACCGTGGACGTTTGTCAATGAACGGTTCTAATGTAGCGCCATCGTCTATATCTAAATGGCGAAGTTGAAACCTTCCGAATTGTGGTAGCCATAGTTCAATTAATTTATCCTGATCTGACAGATTGTCAAAGACAAAGCTGTTTTTTCCCTTAAGATCAAACGATGCAATGAATTTCCCGTCACAACAGAGATCAAGCATACCAGATTCGCGTTGTTCAACGATGTAGCCCGAGATCCGCGTGGTGTTACTCCGAAAACTAATACGTACCCCTGCGGGCATTGCTGAACGTTCTAATAACGGTTCAGGGAATAACACGTGCATCTCATGAGGCGTTCGCCACGGCATAATTGAGGCATCTATTTTTTCAAGGGATACAACACCTTGCCAATTCAGATTCGGGGTGTCAGGTTTCAACTGCATTATAGATAGTTCTCCTTACTTTTAGAATGGGATTACATAGCATCAATGACCGCGCGAAGTTGGCGAATTCCATCTAACATTTGTTGCGGATTGCCCCAGTGTTCAATGCTCGCTGCACCAGTAAATCCGTCATCAATTAATGTTTGTAACAATTGTTCATAGTGTAAGTCTGTGTCTCTAATTGGATCAAGATTTTTTTCTCGATTTGGTTTGACATGCACGTGCCGCACGAGTCCTTTAATATGCGAATACCCATCAGGTAACGGAATTTCTCCGCAGTGTAAACCGTTATTTACATCCCAACATGACGCAAGCGCAGGACTATTGCCAAGTGCATCAATAACAGTTCGCGTCTCTTCACAAGTGCCAGCGAGAGTCGCATCTTCATTTTCAAAAGCGAGTACCACGTTTGCACTTTCAGCAATCGGGACTACAGGTGAAAGTTTTTCGACAATCTGTTCCAAATAGTCGTTTATATCTGGACGGGACGATTCTTTAAGCCTCCGATTTGGATTCCAAAAAGCAAATCCTCGAATAATCTGTGTTTCAAAGGCGTGTGCAAGATCAACCATACGATCAAAGTGCCGCAAATGTCGTTCATATTCCTGCGGATTGTCAATTGCACATTTGCCAAAAGGTGAACCGACGCTCGCGACGCTGACATTGTAAGTACTCAGCACATCTTGCGCGCGTTTCACATCGTCATCGTCAATTTCGGTTACGTGTTTCCCCCATACGCCACCGCGCACTTCAACAGTCGTGGCACCGGCTTCAACACCGAGTTTGATAGCTTCCTCAAAATCTTCTCTGGAAACTTCATCAGCAAAAAAACAGACATCTATCATTTCAAATTTCCTGCAAATTTCTCCGATGTTCTTAAATCCTGATCATTGGGAGACGAAAAGTTGACTAACCTTGTCCTAATCTTATATCAACTCAAGAAATTGCAGACTCCTTCATAAAATTTCGGTGCGCCCAACACTATTGTTCAATAATTGATTAAGCAATACAACGTAAGAACCGCGGCGGAGATCGCCAGGATTGCTGTAATCACACTATCAACGGTTTTACTGACCACATTAAGATAATGTGATAACAATTCAAAGACAGTACATAAGATCCAAAGCGAACCGGATATGACGTATAACATACCTGATAGGTGCCCCGGACCATCTTGTAAAAATGCATAACCCTCTGTAATAAGAAATATTCCAAAGATCGGAAAACAGACAATATTTATCCATTTCGACCGTATTGCTTTGAAATAGAAAGTTCCAATCCATGCAGACATTACTTGGCATCCTCTCAATAATCCAAGTTTGAAACGATAAAAGGTGCAAGTTTTGCCATTACTTCAAGTGGTGAATCTTTATCGGAGACCGACACTTCAAATATAGCTTCGTTTTCCTTCACTGTAATCCAAGCAAGAAGTGAAGAAATTTCGTCTGGCTTTACAATATCATTTTCTAACGGTATTGCGCCATTCATTGCTTCAAATAATTTTAACATATTTAGTTTCACGACTAAGAGTGGTGTTTTAGGCAACTGTTTTAAGTAGGATAATTTCTTCTTCTCCTGAAGCGTGTCTACGATTGAGTGCATCTGCTCTTCAGAAAAACTTAAAAGAGATAATCCATCCCTTTCGGCATAGTAGATATTTGATCCAAATTCAGACACCGTTGCACCCTTATAATCTGTTTTAGAAACAGAAGTGTTTTGTAGGTTAGACAGACTATTGCCTATCTGATCCCATTTGCCTGGGTTATTCGGCATGAAAATTAAACTCCCATGTGTATATACATTTCCCGCATCAATCTGGAAGGTTTCAACTATGTTGATATCAAGGCTTTCTAAATCATTCGGTTCAAATAACGTCAAATCGTCAACAGATAACGCCAGTTCGCCAGTTAAACCGGCAACAACATCGTCTTCAAAATCGAGATTCAAGATGCCTTCCAGAAAGGTGATGAAAGCATAAAAGTCATCTGATTCTGTACTTTCTATTTCGTCATGGATAAGTTGCCAGACTGTTTCTAAAACGGTTGGAGCGGCAGCGATAAACAGGTCTTCTTTTCCAGACAAACTCTTAAGTATCTCCAGTTCGTCTCCTTCTTTTAGGAAAGGTCCAATTTTGCTTTCAGGAAGAGTCGAATCAAATTCAGTGTAGAGCTGAAAAAGTGGTTCAACCTCTAACAGATTGAGTCGAGCAAAAACAGTTTTAAAAGTTTGTAGTTGTATCCGTTCAATATTTGATAAGTCTTGCAGTAACGGTAATAGACCAGACACATTGATAAACCCTGTCACTTGCCCCACGTCATACTTTTTGATAACTTTTGAATACGATTCGTTTTTTTGAATAGATAAAGATTTTTTCCGGTAGGTATCAATTAATTTCTCAAAACTGTTTTCTCCAATACCGACGACGAAAAAATCACCGACAAATCCATAAGTAAAAAGCACATCTGGCATTTGAAGTGTATTGTATTTAACCTTCCTATGCTCCCCCGCATTAGGCTTTAATGTGCCTCCAGACAAACCCATAAAACCTGTCAAGATTTTGGTTAATCGTTGCAGTTCAGCAAGGTTGCCGCCTGAATGCACTACAATACCGCCCCGAATGCTATTTATTCCTACGTCCCACATTGCAAAACCTGTCTGATATCCCACAGTGTCAATTATGCCAAACAGATCTGTCCCGATAATCGCTTCTACTGCCAACATCCCCTGTTGCATTTCTTGCAAATCTGATTCGTCCAACACTTGATCAAGTACTTCTTCCCAATTTTCCGAAATCTGAATTTCGTTGTAAATTTCATCAATATCATTCAATTGTATATAAACAACACTTTCCTTTGGTATAAAGTCAGCAACCTTTGCGGCGTCTGCGAAAATAGGGATACTAACTATTAAAAGAATGGTAAAAATTAGTTTAAGTAAGTTTATCCACGGTTGTGACCGCAAATTGTGCTCTTGTACTAAAACTTGGAATTTCATCAGAAAACCTCCTTTTATGGAACTCGAATATCCTCAACTAATTCCTTTACATGTTCAGGCGGGGGTGGTGTAAGCGCAGATACGACATTTGCGACAATGAAATTCAACACCATACCAAGAGTGCCGATACCTTCAGGGGATATTCCCCATAACCAGTTTTCGGGGACGTTCAGTTCCTCCGGTTGGATGAATTTGAAAAAGATAATATACGCTGCTGTGAATGTAAAACCGACAATCATTCCTGCAACTGCCCCGCTTTTGTTCATTCGCTTAGAGAAAATTCCCATGACGATTGCCGGAAAGAATGAACTTGCCGCAAGTCCAAAGGCAAATGCAACGACCTGTGCAACAAATCCTGGGGGATTGATGCCAAAGTAACCTGCAACGCAAACTGCCAAACCTGCAGCGATTCGCGCAGCCATTAATTCCTGTTTTTCGGATAGATCCTTTATGATGCAACCCTTGAGTAAATCATGGGCAATAGCCGTTGAAATGACCAATAATAGGCCTGCAGCAGTAGATAGTGCTGCCGCTAAGCCACCCGCAACAACCAATCCTGTAACCCAATTGGGAAGTTGGGCAATTTCAGGATTTGCCAAAACCATAATATCACGATTGATTGTAAGTTCATTCGGCACAGCAGATTTTGGACCACGGTACTGTATTGTCCCATCGTTGTTTAAATCATTAAATTTTATGAGTCCGGTTTTTTCCCAATTTGTGAACCACTCAGGAACGTCATCATATCTAATATCTTGTAATTCACCATCTTGTTCATAAGTCACAGTCTTAAGCAAATTTGTTTTCGCAAAAATGGCAACTGCTGGAGCAGTAGTATAGAGAAGTGCGATAAACAGTAATGCCCATCCAGCAGAGGCTCGTGCCTCGGATGCTTTACGTACGGTATAAAATCGAATAATTACATGGGGAAGTCCGGCTGTACCTAACATTAAAGCAGCAGTAATAAAAAACACATCAATTTTAGATTTACTTCCATCAGTATATTTATCAAAACCAAGTGCTTCATGTAGCCCATTGAGGCGGTCTAAAAGGTACACACCTGAATCATCTGCTGCCCCCAATCCCAACTGCGGAATAGGATTGCCTGTAACATGGAAAGAAATAAAGATAGCAGGAACAAGGAATGCAAAAATGAGAACGCAGTATTGCGCGACTTGTGTATAGGTAATGCCTTTCATGCCGCCAAGCACAGCATAAAAGAACACAATCCCCATTCCGATAAGCACACCGTATGTTATATCAACATTTAAAAACCGGGAAAAGGCGATACCGACACCTTGCATCTGGCCAGCAACATAGGTAAACGAAACAAAAACAGCACACACAACGGCAACAATTCTTGCCAACTGTGAATAATAGCGATCCCCAACAAAATCGGGAACAGTATATTTACCGAATTTGCGGAGGTAGGGTGCTACAGCGTATCTCATAAATACCTCATTAACATCCGTAGACATGCCAGAAGCACAAACCCTAAATAGTTTTCAGCATGATATTCCCAACGCACTACCAAACGCCGAAAGTCTTCACACCAACTGAAAAAACGCTCCACTTTGAAACGGCGTTTATACCGGCGTAGACGACGACCATCCTGTGTAGCAGGACGCTTCCGATTCTTTTTATGGGGTGCTATCATTTCAGTGCCACGACACCGCAAAGACACATCTAAAGGATCCGAGTCATATGCTTTGTCTCCTATCAACACTGCTGGAGGTTCTGAAGTCCAACACGCGTCCAATGCCGGTTCAACCAAACGGACTTCATGGCAGGAGGCACTCGCAATCAAAACACTCACAGGTCTGCCACGCTTATCTGTAATCGCTACCAGTTTTGTCCCTTTGCCACACTTCGTCTTTCCTACACACAGACCCCTTTTTTTGCTGCAACGAACTTCGCATCAATGCTGCATTCACTCATATTCAGGTGACGGCGTTTCTCAAGTTTTTCTGTGATCGTTGTGACCACCTTTTCAAGTGTGCCATCCGAAGACCATTGTTGAAAACGACGATGACACGTTTGATAAGATGGATACTTTTTCGGTAAATCACGCCAAGGTGCGCCAGTCCGCAACACCCACAGTATCCCATCTAAGACTTCTCTATTATCACGCCAAGGTCTCCCGCGCACGTCTTTAGGGAGTTCGGGCAATAGGGGTTCAATGATTTTCCACTCTTTATCACTCAGTTCCATTCAAATCATCTCCTAACTATTATATATTATTAAATATAGTCTAACAGAAATAAGCCATGATTAAAAGACAATTTGATACTATTTGCTATTTATGAGATACGCTGTAATAACAAGGCAAGCAGTACGTACCCGCCTGTCCATCCGAGCAGATAGACCGATCCGTCACGCCCCAAGAAAGCGATCATCCCTGCCATTGAGATGAAAGATGCAGCACTCATCCAATCTGCAGCTGTTGCCATTCCATTCACAACCGGATGCACGTTGCTGCCAGCAACATAGAAGTCTCCAGTTGAACGTGCCTTGGACCAAATCGCTACTCCGATATACAATGCAAAGGAAAGACCAACCATTACGAAAGCCCATGCTTGAACGCTCATACTTATTCTGAATCCTCCACATTCTCTTCATCAGTTTGGAATTTTTTATCTAAACGGTTCATCAACCAAGCATAGACAAAAATCAGCACAACAAAAATCCATATAGATGCTTGTTGGGCGAAATAGAACCCGAGCCGAAATCCGCCGAATCTGATTTTGTCAAGTTGTTCTACAAACACAATTGAACAGAGAAAGGATGTAACAAACCAAATTCCGAGTAAGATACCGAGATATTGTAGATTTTTCCGCCAATACAGTCTATTATTGTTCGATGGTTTCACAAACTGTCCTTCGTTAACATGGAACTTTAGGGTAGAATTTGTTGGAGTATACAGAATAGTATCAGAAAACATTATTTTTGTCAATAGTTCTCAGGAAACATCAAGCGTTCCACTTGTTCTATTAGGATATGTAAAACTTTAATATGAATTTCCTGAATTCGATCCGCTGTCGCACCAGGCGCAATCAGGTAACTATCACAGTAGTTTTTAAGCTGTCCACCATTTCTACCGATCATCCCAAATACGCGCATCTGTCGTGATTTTGCTGCCTCTGCTGCACGAACAACGTTTTCGGAATTCCCACTTGTCGAGAGAATAACCAATAGATCGCCAGGATGACCTAACGCTAACAGTGGGCGCGCGAAAACCTCCGAAAACCCAAAATCGTTTGCAGTACAGGTGATATGTCCGGAATCGCTTAGGGCAATGACAGGAAGTGGCTTCCGATTATCCCGAAACTTTCCTGTACACTCTTCTGCAAAGTGGATGGCATCGCACAAACTCCCGCCATTTCCACAAGTAAATATTCTGCCTTGTTGTTCAAAAACATTTTGCATTAAGGATGCTGTCTCAGCGATGACTTTGATATTATCAGGGTTTTGGATAAACTGATTGAGTGCGTTCTGTGCATCTGACAACGCGCTACGAATACTGTGTGAGAGGTCCATTATATTTTTCTCCTAACGTGTCAAAATGCAAATCCATCGTATCACCGGGTGCTAAATTCTCCCATTGCTGCAATAAATTTATTAGATGTTGGCGCATTGTCTCAATCTGCACAGGAGTGGCGTTGGCAGGAAGTTCTTGGCTATCAGGTTGAAGCAATGGATCCGGAAAACTTTCCCATAGTTCTGCTTGTTGTAACGCGACAATAGGTTCTACCTTCATTGCTTCTTTCGGAATTTTGAACGGACGTTTTGATGTGGGCAGGCTAAAATCAGGGATGTTGTAACCTTTCGCAACAAGCCCAAAGAAGGAATCTTGAAAACCAAGGGTTGTTTCTACTACATAGTGAGCGAAATCGTGCTGCACAAATCCACGATGAATGTGCATCCAGGTTGCACTCCCATCGTCCCGAATGCAGGTGAGTGTATCAGGTCTGTGTTTATGTTGATTTTTGCCTTTTTTGAAACGAATGAGCATCTATTATATGTTCTGATCCTCAATTTGATGCGATGTATTATTAGGTGTGTTGATGGATTCATTCAACATAACTACCATGTTTCGACATGATTGAGTCTTTGGGTTAACTTGCTGATTTTGCCGATGCTTTGATGCCTTCGGTAACCCACTCTCGAATCAGCATCACAGGCGATATTCCGCGTGACTTCGCAGCGGCGGTAACGGCAGCGGTTTCTTCAGATGTTAAGGTAAGCGGGACTATAGATTCAAACACAGATTCACGTACTTCCTCAAGTTCGTTCTCAAAATCTGTTAAATCGTTAGTGTCCCAAAAGTTCGCAAGTTCTTGAATTGAATCAGTTTGAGGTATTTTTTGACGTTTCATTGCTTTCTCCACTGTCTATATCGTCGTTCTTCCTTATCAGTCATCGGTCTTGCTGTAACAGGATATCCTTTACCATCAGGAAATTGAATTATGACAGAAAACAGATGGCGTCCGGAGTTGGTTTGCCCTAAAACATAGTAGACTGGATTTGCGCCGTGAGATTTTGTTCGCTGAACAAATGGCTTCCCAAAGCATACTTCTTCGACTTCATTTGATGTGACACTGTGTTTTGCTATATGCTCAAGTCTGTCTTGTGGCCAGAGTAATTCGTGAATTTTCATACTTAAGAAAGATTAAATTATCGTAGCGCATAGCAAGTAGATTGTCAAATTATAATTTCCTATAGATTTGTTTTTTCGTTATGCGTTCTGCTCTCCAATTTGATGTAATGCTTCACTGATATAGCGGCGGACCCATTCGCTCTCCGTAGTTTCTGCTAACGTATTGAGTGCTGATATGGCTTGTGGGTTGCCAATTCTACCTAACGCTACAACAGCAGCTGAGCAGACGGATCTGTCAGTATCGCTAACGCTGCTTATCAATGCTTCTATCACCTGCACGGGTGGGTTTGCGACCCGTTCATCACTAAGTCCTAATTCACCGAGAGCAACAACTGCAGCGCACCGCATGTCAGGTTCTTCGTCTTGTAGAAATGGAATAAGTCTGTCAACGGCACGCACATCACGGATATGTCCAAGGGAGGAAATAGCAAAACGGCGAACGGCTATATTATCATCAGACAATGCCTCAATGAGCGGAGCTACGGCATGCACATTCCTTACACCGCCTAAACCTTCGGCGGCATAGGCACGCATTTCAGCGGATTCCGACCGCAATTTTCGGAGTAACAACCGCGTAGGAAAATACCGCCAATTCCGTAAGGGACCATCTTTGTGTGATAGTAGGTGAATTAATCTACGAATCTTATGTTGTGGAGATTGATTCGGAACTTTACTTGCCATTGTGCTGTCTCTATGGTAATGGAATTGTGGTATTATAGCATGTATGCAATCCTGTGGCAATCGGTTTTTAGATGAAGTAAACAAAATTAACTGCTTCTGTGCCTTATAGGGTAATACCCAATTCCTTTGCAATAGTGTAGACATCTTTGTCGCCACGTCCAGACAAGCACACGGCTATAACTTTATCTTTCCCAAGTTTTGGTGCAAGCTCACGTAGATATGCTATCGCATGTGCGGATTCTAACGCTGGGATAATACCCTCAGTCTCCGATAATAACTTGAATCCTTCCACTGCCTCTGTATCGGTAATCGGAACATATTCCGCTCTACCAGTTTCCCGGTAATAACTATGTTCAGGACCAACACCAGGATAGTCTAAACCTGCTGAGATTGAGTGTGCGGGTGTAATCTGTCCGTCCTCTTCTTGCAATAGATAACACTTTGCCCCGTGAAAAACACCGACGCTTCCAGCAGTGAGCGGTGCTGCATGCCGTCCGCTACGGATACTTTCACCTGCGGCTTCCACCCCGATAAGACGTACGGATTCATCATGATAAAATGGGTAGAACATTCCGAGAGAATTACTACCACCACCGACACAAGCAACGATACAATCCGGTAAACCGCCCTCCTGTTCTAATATTTGGGCTCTCGCTTCTTCACCGATGACTGCTTGGAAGTCTCTAACGATCATGGGATAGGGGTGTGCGCCAACAACCGAGCCAAGAAGTAAATATGTCGTGCGAACATTCGTGACCCAATCTCTAAAACAGGCATTGATGGCATCTTTGAGCGTACGCGATCCTGAATTGACCGGCACAACCTTTGTTCCCATCAACTGCATGCGGAAGACGTTGAGTGCTTGTCGTTCTATATCCTCTTCACCCATATAGACCTTGCACTCCATATCGAATTTAGCGGCGACGGTTGCTGTAGCAACACCGTGTTGTCCTGCCCCGGTCTCAGCAATAATACGTTTTTTGCCCGTCCACCGTGCAAGCAGGATTTGTCCAATCGCGCTATTGATTTTGTGTGCGCCTGTATGGTTCAGGTCTTCCCGTTTGAGGTATATTTTTGCACCACCGAGCGTTTCCGTTAGCCGTTCTGCATAGTAGAGCGGATTTGGTCGCCCGACATATTCACTGAGGTAATATCGAAATTCTTTTTGAAAATCGGGATTGTCTTTGAGGGTGGCATAAGCTTCTTCTAATTCTATGAGTGCGGGCATAAGGGTTTCGGGAACATATCTGCCACCGAACTGTCCGAAGTGTCCTGTTGCGTCAGGGAGTTGTTGCATGTAAGTTCTCCAATATGTGTTGTATCGCGTTTAGGGTGAAATATGGAAATAATTATACACATTTCCTGTAGGAGCGATCTCCGAATCGCGACGAAACTCACTGATAGTCGGGAATCGGAGTTCCCTCCCGCAGCATGCCAAAAGCGCATGCTGCGTTGATTTGGCCAAATGCCAAACGCGCATTTGGCGTTGATTCACCAATCAAAATGTCCAGTTAATTGTAGAATCTACTATAAAATATGTGATTATGTATTATTTTCCATTAAAGATTTCGCCCGAAGATTTGAACGTTTTAAAACCGATGAGTTTACAATAGATTCTGGTTGTTGTCCTGTTAATACCTGTGCCACACTCGTAGCGGCGGTTACCTCTAACTCAAAGATCGATTCTTCTGAGACAAATGCGGCATGCGGTGTGATGACCACATTGTCAAGTGTATGCAGTTCTTCATCTGATTCGGGAGGTTCGGTTTCCAAGACATCTATACCCGCGCCGGCAATTTCTCTGTTTTGGAGTGCAGCGGTGAGTGCTGCAGTGTCTACAATACCACCGCGCGCCGTATTTATCAAAAATGCTGTCGGTTTCATGGCACGAAATTCATCATAGCTGAACATGTGCTGGGTTTCAGTCGTCAATGGTGCGTGGATCGTAATAAAATCAGACATCTTGAGAAGTTCTTGAAAAGACACTTTTTCCGCATTGTGCCGTTTGATTAATTCTGGCGAAGTGCGCGGTGAATAGACTGTCACATTTAGTCCAAATGCTTTTGCCTTTGGCATAATTGCCTTTGCAATGTGTCCGAATCCGATAATCCCTAAAGTTTTTCCGCGTAATCGGTACATCTGAGGTCCGATGTTCTGGTCCCAAGTGCCAGATTTAACTGCCGAATTGAAACGGGGTATTTTCCTGGCACAAGCGAGGAGAAGTGCCATTGCATGGTCAGAGACTTCATCAACACAATATGCCGGAACATTCGTAACGATAATCCCATTCTCCGTAGCAGTTTCCACATCAATGTTATCTAATCCGATACCGTAACGAGCAATAATTTGACACTTTTGGGCTGCGGCTATAACACATCCACGAACCGGTTTCCAACAAGTGAGAATACCATCAACCATAGGTGCAAAGGTAAGAAGTTCTTTTTCATTACCTATTTCCGCAACAATAACCTCTGCCCTTACTTCCGCAAGCACTTGGCGTTCAGGTTCAATAGAAGACCAAGCGTAATCGGTTATAAGAATTTTGTAATCGTTTAACATGTTTGTTTTGTCAAAATCTTGGTTGGAAACCGCACCTACAAGAAGACTTTGCCCGGATTCAATAGGTTTTGTGGATCCAAGGCATGCTTGATGGCACGCATTAAGTCAACTGCCTCTCCATGCTCTTTTTCTAATGCTGCCCGTTTGCCAATCCCGATCCCGTGTTCGCCAGTGCATGTGCCATCCATTTTCAATGCAATATCTACAATCTGGTCGCTGATCTGCTGTGCTTCTGCCAATTCATCTTTATTCCCTGGTTCAAGCGGAAAAACGACGTGGAAATTACCATCACCTACGTGACCGAGCATTGTTGCACTGAGATTGGAACTTTGAAGCAATGTTTTTGCCTTTGTGATACATTCAGCAAGTCGAGAGATCGGAACGCAGACATCAGTGACATAACCCACAGAACCGGGACACCTATTGAGCGCAGCGTAGTAGCTATCATATCGCGCTTGCCAGAGTCGTTTGCGTTCGTTTTCGTCTGTTTCCCATCGGAAATCACCACTTCCATGCGCTGATGCAATAGTACCAGCGACCCTTGAATTCTCCGCTACAGTATTTGCCGATCCGTGAAATTCAAAGAAAAGCGTCGGAGCAACTTCATAAGTTAACCCGGAATATTTATTGACAGCATCCATCTGGAGTTCATCTAACAGTTCTATGCGAGCGATATTGACACCTGTGCCTATAAGTTCTATGACGGTATTTACTGCGGCATCCACGGTTGGAAACGCACAGACAGCGGCAGCGACCGCTTCTGGTAACCGTGCTAATTTGAGAGTAATTTCAGTGACAATTCCGAGTGTGCCTTCTGAACCGATGAAGAGACGAGTGAGATCGTATCCAGCGGCGGATTTCCGCGCTCTACTACCGGTGTGTACAAGCGTGCCATCGGCAGTAATCACGGTTAAGCCGAGAACGTTGTCTAACATTGTGCCGTAGCAGACAGCACTTGTGCCAGAAGCGCGCGTCGCTACCATACCACCTAATGAGGCATCTGCACCCGGATCAACAGGAAAATAGAGTTGCGTTCCAAGTTCGACAAGGTGTGCATTCAATTGCATCCGCGTGACTCCTGCTTGGACAGTAGCATCTCTATCGGACTCGTTGATGCTGAGGACGCGGTTCATTTCGTTTAGAGCAATGCAAAGTGCGCCTTCAGTTGCGACAACTGCTCCTTCAACACCGGTGCCAGTACCGTAAGGGATAATAGGCATTTTGTATCTTGCACAGATTTTGACTATCTCAGAAACTTCGGCATTGGTTTTCGGGAAAGCAACTGCATCAGGAAGCGCACCTTGATGATATGATGCATCGCGTGCATGTTGGTCTCGAACGGCACTGTCTGTACTGAATCGTGGTCCGAGAAGGGAACGGAATTCTTGATGCATATATTTTAAATCGTGTTGGTTCATGCTATCGGTATTTTAGCATGATTTGTGGGTAGTAGCAAGGTAAAAGTAGATGCAAAATGCTTACAAACTAACTGAAGTTAAGCTATGAGAGGAAGCGAAATTGGCTTGATACGTTCCGTGAAATGTGCTATCTTATAAATGGAAAGTCCGATTGTTTTAAGGAGGTCTTACCACATGCTACAGATAGAAATAAGCTCACCCGCCCTTGAAAAAGAGGTTAATGCCCTGATTGATTCAGGACTTTATCCGGACCCGCATGCCGTGGTGATTGAGGCGTTAGAAAACCTTGTCCAAATCAAAAAAGCCTCACGACTTGATGCTGCAATTCAGTGTTATTGTGCAGATGAAGTGACACTCGGTAGAGCTGCTGAGTTAGCTGGGATGTCCCGTTTTGAGTTTGAAGAGGTATTGAATGCAAGAGGTATCTCGAAAATGGTTGATGTTGATTCAGCAAAAAAACTGGAAGCAGGCGTATCGCTTATCAAAGACTTTCACACATCAGATGATAGACATAAGGATTCCTAATCTTGGTTTTCGTTGATACTGATATTCTTTCGATTTTTGCCAAGATTCAACGATTGCCTTTACTATTTGCCGTTTTCAATCAAAAACATCTTCGCATTGCCAGTGCTGTAGAGGATAAAATCAAAATAGGTGCTTCAAAAGGATTTCGCTTTGTCCATGATATTACGGCGTTGCTTACTCAAGAACGGATTCAGACCTATCATCCCACACTTATAGATATAGACGAATCGTTTATGATGTCTTTACCACAGACACTTGCTACTGGTGAACGTGAATCCATGGCAATCTGTAAACGTCTTGATGCGATTTTTGCGAGCAACGAGCATCGTGTGAAGCACCATTGCCAAACGAACGGTATTCGTTGTATCAATTTGGCTGAAATTTTGCGGACACTCTGGGAATTAAAGATTTTAACACAGTTGGATGTGAGAAAAATCATAACTGAAATTGAAACAAAAGACTCCCTCAAATTCCGAACGACCAATCCGATTTTCAAATAAACTTATACTCAGAGTCGGTTTTATTCTGGGAATGTAACGCGATCATATATTTCCAGCAAGGGCAATTCACACTGGATGGAAGTAAGTTGAACTTGCTGGTCAAGCTCTTGAAAAAAGGTAATACCCCACTCATCCGGTTTTCGGAGATAGCGTTCAACGTTCACTTTGTCTTGGGAGACGAGGATATATTCTTGCAAGGATTCAAGTTGACGGTAGTGCAAGAATTTTTCGCCTCTGTCATAAGCCTCGGTTGTGGGAGAGAGCACTTCTACAATAACAATCGGGTTCAGGAGTGTATCAAACACACCGTCTTCAAAGCGAGGATCCTCACAAGTGACAACAACATCTGGATAAAAGTAGCACTTTGCCGAGGGAATGCTGACACGCATTTCGTTCTTTAGGACTGCATACCCGCTACTTTTCAAGAAAGTATGAAGTTCAAAAGCAATATTACCTGTAATAAGATTATGGGCAAGGTTAGAACCGGACATTCCAATTACTTTACCATCAACATACTCACTTCTGACTGTTTCAGCGTCTGGTATTGCTTTTCGTTCTAAAGTGATGTATTCTTCAGGTGTAAGATATGGATGTGCCCCTCTTGTTGCCATGATTCCCTCCAAGAATATCTGATAATTCTATTATAGCGTAGCAACATGGGAATGTCAAGATTTTTAGATATAACCCGCTAACTTCTAAAGAGATTCAGGTATTTCTCTAAGACAAAGAGTCGGTTTCTGGAGTGACCTGTAGTTTCCTTCAACACATTGAGTTCTGTCAAAGATTTTAGGAGTCGATTAGCACTTGAAAAACTTATATCTAACCCTTTCTCAACCGATCTCGCGTTAAGAATGGGTGTTGCATACATGAGTTCAAGCAATTTTTGTGCGTTATTCGCCCGAGAACCGAGCGTTAGAATTTTGGTATCATATTCTTTGCGAAGTTCAATAATTTCTTTGAATGTCTTGAGTCCATGCTGAGCAGTCTCAACAATGCCGATTAAGAAAAATACAATCCACTGTTCTAAATCATTTGCTGCGCGAACGCGGATCAGCGAATTATAGTATGAGACCTTGTTTTTCTCAAAAAAACTTGATACATAAAGGACTGGTTTGTTTAGTATCTGTGCATCAATGAGCTGCAAAACAATTAACAACCTTCCGCATCTACCGTTACCATCCAGGAAAGGATGGATAGTTTCAAACTGATAATGGGTAATTGCGATCTTGATAAGATGTGGAAGTTGTAGCGATTGGTTATGCCAGAATTTTTCCAAATCACTTAAAAGATCGGGAACCTCCTCCGCAGAAGGCGGTACATAAAATGCATCTGCCAACGACGAACCACCGATCCAGTTTTGACTTCTGCGAATTTCACCAGGTGCTTTATGTTTTCCACGGACACCGGACATCAATATTCTATGAGTCTCTTTTAATAGGCGCATTGAAAGAGGAAGTTCAGACAACTTGGCTATCGCAAAATTCATGGCTTCAATATAATTTTGGATTTCCTGCCAATCATCTCGTCTGAGTGGCGCAATCTCTAATTGTGGAAGAACAGCTTCATGAAGTTCAGTATTTGTGCCTTCAATCAAATTAGAGTCTATTGCTTCTTTAGCAATACTCATCGGAACAGAAAAATTGACTTCTGGTATGATTTCGGCGTAAGCTTTTAGTTCACCCAAAAGATTTGCCGCTTGTTCAATCAAAAGACCTATTTGTAGATCTTCCCAAGCAAATAGACGGTTAATAAAGGAAGGTGAAAAACTCTTATATTCTCTTTGTTGCTTGTATGTACCTGCAGTAAAGTATACCATATAATCATTTTTGCCGTTTTTTGAAAATGAAAATTCTATATAATCATTTTTATCTATTTTTGAAATCGCAAATTATGTATTGTCAATTCGTGCCAATATATATTTTCCAACCTTTGGTTGCAAAAAATACATTATAGTAGATTTTACAATTAACTTTACATTTTGATTGGTAGGAGGGAACTCCGATTCCCGACTATCAGTGAGTTTCGTCGCGATTCGGAGATCGCTCCTACAAGAAATGTGTATAATTATTTCCATATTCACCATAAGTTTATGATGGGGAAGGTTTTATGGTGTTGTGAACTTCGTTGACAACGGTATCGGGAGCAATCCCTTCGCCTTGTCCCTCAAAGTTAAGAAGGATGCGGTGGCGGAGGGCAGACAGAAGCACATCGTCAATATCCTCGTATGCAACGTTATAACGTTCGTCAAGAAGTGCCTTGATTTTTGCGGTAAGGATAATTGCCTGAATGCTCCTGATACCAGCACCGAGATGGACATAACGTTTGACGATTTCTGGGGCATCCTCGGAATCGGGATGTGTGGCACGCACAAGTCGAATGATGTGGCGTTCCACATGCTCAGCAATGATAACTTGTGGCACAAGCTGGCGCATCTGGTTAAGTGTTGCGGTATCTGTTACTTTATCTATAATAATGTCCGCACCAGATGTGGTGCGCCGCATAATTTCAACTATCTCATCCTCATCAGGAAATTCAATGAGTAGTTTGAATAGAAACCGATCCAGTTGTGCCTCTGGAAGCGGATATGTGCCTTCCATTTCAAGTGGATTTTGTGTCGCAAGAACGCAAAACGGCTCCTCTAATTTGTGGCTTGTTCGTCCCACCGTGACAGTCCGGTCCTGCATCGCTTCAAGAAGCGCAGATTGGGTGCGAGGGGTAGCACGGTTAATCTCATCTGCAAGGATAAGTTGCGCGAAAATGGGACCCTGTTGAAATTCAAACTGCTTTTTACCGTCTTCGTCTTCAACGAGGAACGTTGTGCCTGTGATGTCAGACGGCATCATATCCGGTGTGAAATGGATCGGTTTGAAGGTAAGGTTAAGTGCCTCGCTGAGTGTCCGAATGAGTTGCGTTTTGCCCAACCCAGGGATACCTTCAAGCAGCGCGTGCCCATTGGCAAGTAAGCAGAGCAGGACACCCTCAACTATCTCGTCTTGACCAACAATACGCTTTTGGACTTCGGTCTTGACACGATAGAAGGTATCACGAAATTCTTGGATTTGGGTTTCTAAGTTCATATTATTCGACGTGCCTACAAGGCGTGCCCACAGTTCAAGAAAAACCTGTCCTATGTATTTACCAGTTATCTCTGGTAACATAGAGAGATCGATTTTCCATTGGCAGCGAGACACGTTGACCACCCAACCGATGGGACTCAATCATGCCCATCAATGTCTCTTGGCTGCGACGTGCCAGATGAACAGGCCCTTTCGTTTCTCGGTCTTCGTCAAGTGCTTCGGCAACGTCTGTGATGCCCATCACGGTACCAGTCGCACGAGATACTTCAGGAAACGGTACATCTTCATAAAAAGTTCCCTGTTTCTTCCGGAATTGGACTTCTCTACTATTGTTTTGGATACGGATTTTGCCGCCAGTGCCGCAGACCTCATATTCAGGTCCTGTGCCAGCAGTATTATACCCGTGTACTCCGTTTGAAAAACGGATATAGCCGTTTGTGATAGCTGGATCAACGTTTAAACGATTACCATCCCAATCAGAATCCTTGCAAGAGACGGTACCTTGAACAAAGTCAACTTCTGGGTCTTTAGCAAGGAAGAGGAGCATGTCAGCGGCGTGCGTTAATCCCCAGAGAGCAGAACTCGCACCGTATTGGGCGATGGTGCACTGAACATCTCCGATTTCACCCGCTTCAACAAGTTCGCGCACCTTGCGATAGATAGGCATAAAGCGACGTTGAGTGCCGTAGTTGAATTTAATACCGTGCTTTTCAACAATATCTACCATGATGTCTGCTTCTTCCATTGAACAGCAGAGCGGTTTTTCACAGTAGATACCTTTGACACTGTTTTCAGCAGCGAAAACAGTAATTTCCGCGTGCGGTCCAGGACGTGTGGCTATACAAACGATGTCGGGTTTTTCCTTCTCAATCATCTCTTGGTAGTCTGTATAGGCACGCTCGGCTCCATAACGTTGGCGGATGGCTTCTGCTTTGTCAGCAAACACATCCGAAACAGCGACAAGATCAGTTCTTTCGCATGCAACAGCAGCTGCAGCGTGTGAGAAGGGTTGCCAGATGAAACTATCGGGGCGACCTTCGACTTCATCGTCAATGGTCGCGCCCATCCGTCCACATCCGATGAGACAGGTTTTATATGTGTGTGGCATGTTTTTCTCCTATAACATAACGCTCTATTAGGACTTTGCACGTTTCCGATGCGCGCCCACTATAAATTCCGACGGGTAACGCTCTAACAATATAAGGAAATCGCGGTTGAAAACCGCTCCTACAAGAGCAAATGTTGTATAACTTTATCATTAGCAAAATCACTCTCCAGAGTAGAGTTTTCCGAAATAGGGGCGGAACCCAGCAGGTCCAGGGTAGCCCTCCCAATACTCAGGATTTTCAGGGAACGCACTCTCACCACCACTTCGGAGCCAGGCGATGAGTGCGGAATCGGTCCCGCGGCTTTCTATTTCATCAACAGCAGCAGCGTGCAGTTTTGCAACAATATCCTGATGCTGATCCTGAACATACTCCAAGTCTCCGAGTTTGACAAGTTTTGAATTTTCTGGCTTTGCCGCAACTTCTAAACTCCAGTCTTGATCAAAAGCGGTAAAGAGGACGAATTTTTCCTTATTTGATGCTTGTTTCCATCTCTCAACGCTTCCACCTGATAGGGCAAGCCCCCTTTCCCCCGATTTTCCTTCGCGAGCAGGTGTTACAAAATCGTGTCCTACAATACCTTCGGGGTAATCCTCACCGAGAATGCTCAAAATCGTTGGGAAGAAATCCTGCGGTTGCACAATAACGTTACTACGTCCTGTATCACCCTCTGGTAAACGGACAAAGAGCGGGACGTGTCCCTCCTGCTCACGCACAGGTTGCCCTTTTCCGAACGAACCACGTTCCCCAACATTTGTGCCGTGGTCACCTGTTAAAATTACTGCTGTATTTTTATCAAGTCCAGTGGATTCAAACGCATCCAAGAATTGTCCAAAGCAGTGATCCATCCATGTTAACTTTGCAGAATACTGCGCCTTAACATGTTGTCTCGCCTCATCAGACAAACTCGGTTTATTCCTGGCACCGAGACTGCGAGGATCAATGTTTCCATCGTAGCCGGGGCGTTTGTCATATTTTTTCATGAATTCAGGTGGGGCATCCCACGGCTCATGCGGGTCGAAGCAGTCCACCCAAAGGAAGAAATTCTCTCGCTTAGCATTGTCTTTGAGAAATTGTGCTGCAGTGTTGAAAAGTTTGGCGCAGTTCCAATCCTCAAGTTTTTTGCGATTTCGGTTGGCACGTGCGTAACTCCGAAGCATATTGGATTGAAATGACTGATCGTCAAGGCAATCAAAAAGTGATTCCTTAACCCAATTTTCTGGCCACGGTACGGTATCCATTATCCAATCGCGGTCTACTTCAGCACCACGAACGAATGTCCATGCATGAAAGGGCCAATCAAAGTTATGCCCGCCATTGACAAGATGGGGTGTGTCGTGAATCAGTTGTGTAGCATAACCTCGCTGCGCAAGCGTCCACGGCAGCGTCTGGCGTTCATGTCGCAGTGGTTTCCACGGATGGAAGGGTGCGCCATATTGGCTCGTAATAACATCAGTACGATAGGGGATTGTCGGGAAACTGGAGCAAAAAGCACGATCATAAGCCCATGCTTTAGATGCGAATCGATCAATGTTTGGTGTTTCTATCCAATCATTGCCGTTTGCGCCGATATGGTCGTAACGCAGTGTGTCAATAACAATATAAGCGATATTCATATAATCCTCCATTGGTTATAGCACAAGGATTGTGCCTACTAATTTGCTTTACCATTTTGGGATAGCACCGAGCAGCAGCTTTTGTTGTGGTGTGCCTTCATCGCGAAGTTTTGTTACGCGCGGTCCATTGAAAGGTTCACGGGATTTCATCCATGCGTTCTGATAGCACATGAGACAGACACGGCGACGTTGTGAAGAAGTGTTTGCAGCACCACGATGCCACGTCCATCCATCAAACATGACTGCTTGTCCTGGGGAAACTAACACGCGTTTTTCGTCAGGAAGTTGAACCGGACTTGGAGGCGGACGAAATGGTGCTCTGTGGCTACCGGGCTGCACAACCGTTGGTCCTGTTTCATCAGTTACTTCGTCAAGATAATAACCGCAGTTAATTTGCGCAGGCAGACTTCCGTAAGGTGTTCCAAAAGGATCAACCGGCCAAGGACCATCACGATGCCAGTTTTGGTCGGGCGTTCCGGGTTCGCTTATACGGGCAGTTGCACTGTGAAGCTGCACACAGGTCCCCAATATCGCTTCCATCCGTTTCATCACAGGTGGGTTATCAAGCAGAAAAGCAAACCGATCGTCCTCTTCAAGCAGTTCACCGATAAATTGACTTTTATTGTGTCGTTCGTAGCTTTCATCAAGCGCGTTACGCAACGAATCAATCTGTTCAAGTGTTGCGGCATCATCAACAATAAGGTAACCCCACTTTAGAAAAAAATTGACCTCTTGCTGCAGTTGGTGGTCAAGTTCAACGTTGAGTGTTGGTGGCACTATAGGAACTTCAGCCATCGTCTATTTCTCCTTTATAGCGGCGCGGTCTGCTGTTGCCCATTCTTCCCACCGTTTTTCATCGGATTGGAGAAAGCCTGAGTTACATCGCGGTTGTAGCTGCTCATCAACACCAAGGAGGCGCATCAGTTGGTGGTTATTTGCCTCTTTTGCTTCTGCAAGCAGTTTCTGCGTATGCGGTCCGGTATGGTGATCGGTGTGTTTCAGCCAAGTCAAGTTGTAGTAGATGCTGAAAAAGTAGCGCAGCTGCCCAGAGGTATTAGGTGTGCCAGAATGGACAAGCCCGTTGTGTGTAATCACAACATCACCCGCTTTCATGTGGATAAACGTTTCATCTGGATGCGGAATTCCACGGTCAGTATCTTCAATGGTCAGCGGTTTTCGATGCGAACCGACAATGACACGTAGTGGACCAAACGCATCCGTTAGGTCTTGCAGGTATGAGATAGCATTGATTGCATTCGGGCGATGATACGCATCCGTAAAAGGCACATGTGCCCACCGATCTCTATGCCATCCGGAGACTCTGCCCTCAGCCTTTTCCGGTTCAATTGAGGGAAATGCAGCAAGCGTCAAGTTGTCTAACTGCACAAAGGGACCCATCACCTTTTCCATAAACTCAAGGATAGTCGGATGTGAGACAGCTTGCCACATCAACTCAGGCGCTAATTCAAGCGTGTTGCCGAACCATGTTTGCCCGTTGTGTGCTGCAGAAAGTTCTTGGTGTTTCTCTTTCCAGAGTTCCATTTGTGTTTCGTCGAAAATTTTTTCAAAGATAGTGAAGCCATCAGTTTTATATGCCTCAAGTCGTTGATCTAATGTAGCCATTGTTGTTTCCTGTTGAGTAAATAAGGTGTAGATATTCTAAGCCACTTTATTGGCCTTTGTGGTGTTTATATTCTCGCAATGTTTTGCGCCTTGGACATTTACCTTGAACCGTAGGTCGGGTAGAGTGAAACGAATCCCATAACTGTCAATTTTAGGATTAACTTCTTGTTGGAGGGGTTTTCAACCCCGCTGAATGCCAAAAGCGCATTTGGCGTTGATTCTGCCCTACAAATGAGTTATGAGATAGTCTGTAAAATATCCGCTGCAAGTTGCATTGTTTTTACTGCCTCATCCAAGTTAGCTGCGGGGAGTGAAACATGAGTATCCGATTTAACACAATCCAGGAAATACCTATTTTGTTCAACGGAGCCGCCACTTCCAGGCTCGGTGAGTTTGTGTTGCGTGCCATCACAGAAAATCGTTCCATGAGAAACACCCTCAAGATAAGCTGAGATGTCCCTGCCGTGAATCTCGTACCGTTCAAGACGTGCATCTGTTGTATAGTTAGCGATCAACTGTGCTACACAACCGTTCTCAAACAGAATCAGTGCAGCATGAACATCCTTGTAATCAGAAATTGTGCGTTGAACGACACTATGCACTTCCTTAACGTCCGATTCGGCAATTGCGCAGAGCGTATCCAGAGCGTGGATAGGCGTTTCCAGAAACATGTTATCCATTAGGTGTTTAGGAAATTTCCCCGATTTCGCTAAACGGGTGATACTTTTATGGAATTCACCGACCAACTGTGTGACTCGCCCGCGCGCTTTAACTTGCTGCGTCGCCTCCGCGATAATTGGATGAAAACGACGATTCCAGCCTACCATCCCTTTCGCACCGGTTTTCTTGGCAGTATCCCGTAGATTGATTGTTTCTTCAACACTCATCCCGGGTGGTTTTTCGAGCAGTGTATTGACTCCTCGTTCTAAACAGGGCGCAGCTGCTTCACCGTTAAGATGTGCTGGCGTTGCGACAATAACTGCATCAAGCGTTTCATTGTCCAGTAACGCTTCAATCATATCATAACGTTTTGAGACGTTGAACGCTTCCCCCGCATTGTTTCGTGCGCTTTCTACCGGATCGCAGATTGCGACAAGGTCGGTATCCTCAAATTCAGATAGGATTTTCATGTGACCGCGTCCGCGTCCACCACATCCGATCACTGCAACTTGTAGGTTTGCCATAATATTCTCCGCTAATGCCTTATGTGTGGTGCTTCCATCACTTCGCGTTGTTCTGGAGACATGTCTTCAATATAGTCTGGATAGTCAATGCGATGTGCCCCAGCACTATATGCCTGAAAACCGGGACTAAATTTATAGAGTAGAGCCCGCCGTTGATGTGAGGCTTTCCAAGGAAGAGTGCCGTGTGTTAAAGTCTCCGTGAAGATAACAGCATCGCCCGCCTTAGCGTTGACTTCAAGCACCAAGTTCTGGTATTTTTCGTATCGTTTCATATTACTCGGACATGTTAGGTTCGCTTTGTGGCTGCCGGGAATAATCGCAAGACCACCGTCGCCAGGCCCTTCGTCTGCAAGCATATATTCCACAACGGTGAGTCCTGTATAGATGCGTCCATATTTGAAGAAATATGCCTCAGAGAAATTGGGACGTTCAATTCCACCGCCGTGGAGTGTGCCGCCTTCAGTACCATCTTCCATTGCGATTAAGCCTGGTCCGTGATCAAGTCGGTATTTTTTGCCTAAAACTTCCTCCAAGTGCAGTTTAACATTTGGATGTACCAGCAACTCACGGAACGGTTCACACCAAGGTTTTTCCCATGCCAACATGCCACCCATGTCCATTCGATGAGCAGTTCCTGCAAGTGCTTCTGAACCACCTGCCAACGAGTTCTCGCGTTCTCTGAGATGTTCTATATGGTGGTCAATAGCTGCGTTGCACTGTGCAACCTCTTCGGAAGAGAGCGCATTTTCAATAATGATATATCCCGTCAAATCAAATAAGTATTTTTGTTCTTCGTTCATAAGTAATTCTCCAACGTTGGTGACGGTTGATGTATTTAGATTGCCAACGTTTTGCATATTAGCAATGTCCAAAAAGTGTGTCAAGTAAAAAGATAATACACCACATGAAAAAGTCTTGTATTTTACTTATTTTATATGTATAATGCATTTAACCAAAAAATGTCCGACCTCACGGGTGTTCCCCAACAACTATTTCAAACAGAAAACATCTTTAATCAATGTCTATACAAATCGAAAACCGACTTACGCAATTCATTCCAAATCTAAATATCTCTCAAGAAGTGTTGCAACAACAGTTAGCCGCTTTCATTAAATCTGAGCGGGAACAACTCAAATCCCGTATTTTGAATGGAGAGAGCGGGTTTTCTGCGTGTTCTACGCACTCACAGATATGGGATGCTGTCATCCAGAAAGTCTATGAAGTCGCTTCCTATCAAATTCAGAATGAATACACAAAACAGGTTGAAGAACTCCTCAAGATACCCGGCATTGATTACAGTGATTTTCCAAACGAAATTCCTGACGAATGGACACCTGATGTTTCGATGTATGGTGTAGGGAGCTACGGCAGGAATGAACTCTGTTACTATTCAGATGTGGACGTAGTATATACATCTTCTGTTGACCTTGAGGATGTATATGACGAGGGCACTCTGGAACTTATTCGATGGTTTTATGACTTTTTTGACAGTCTACATTCGGTGATTCCCGGCTTTGAGTTTAGTTTTATCTACCGTCCGATGGCAGATATAGCAAAATGGAACTACCAGGACATGACCGCCCTGATTGATATGCGGTTTATTGTTGGCAATGCGACACTGACAGAAAAGTTCCGAAAAGCAGTCCATTCCGAAAAATCAGATATTTCGCTTGTGCTCGACCTTCTAAAATCAAAAGCGGATTCCTTCAAAGCCTCCGAAGATACCATCTATCTCAATCAACCTGACATAAAAACTGGACGTGGTGGATTACGTACACTCCAATATGCTCTCTGGATGTGCGGGCTTCCTCAGTTTACCTCAATACTTGAACTTTATCAACGTTATGATGACGAACAATTGATGCCATCTCTCGATTTTATGTTCAAGGTTCGGAATATGTTACATGTTTTAGCAGATACTCCACATGATTCGCTCTCCTATCACCCTGAACAAAATGATAATCTTCAGGCACAAATTGCAACTGCACTCGGTTACTCAGACAAAACGGAGGAATCACGTTACGATTTTATGGCGGACTACTATGCCAAAGCCAAATACCTTCATTTTAAGGCGGAATTATTGATAAGGAAGTTTCTCGCAAACGGAATTCCAGTTTCTGATGTGTTAGGGGTTCGGACAGATGTACTTTACTGTATTGATAACAATTTCGGTGAACTTGATACAGATGAACTTTTTAAACTATTCACCTACTTTCAACAGTACGATTTTGAGATTGACCCGTCACTTGCGACCTTTATTTTCGCTTATGTTGATGCATTTGACTGGGAACGGTTCAAACCGAGAATGGCTGAACTCATTAACACACCCGGCAATGTTGAAAAGACTTTAACACGGCTGCATAGGCTCGGTATCTTGTCTCGCCTCGGTGAGGGTGGAGAACGGTTTGAAAAAGCTATGATGACACGGAGCGAACGGAGTCTTGATCCATACACTGTAGGGAAACATACACTTACCGCTATAGGACATCTTGATGAGATTCGTCGGACAGAATCAAGTAGTCCTTTTGGAGGGGCACGCCCCGGTCAACCGATCACACCCTCTCCTAACTCAGAGTTGGAAGAGTTAAATACCGCTTTCCGTTCACTTTCTGATCCAGCACCGCTATATATGGCACTTTTTCTGCATGATATTGATAAACCGGATCCAGCACATCCACAGACAGGGGCGGAAAAAGCAAAACGTATTGCTCCAGAATTTGGTTTTAATCCACAACAAGCAGATGACATCTGTTTTCTGATTAGGGAACATCTCACGATGATTACATTGGCACGTTATCATCAATGGGATGAGAGCACTATCTCAGAATTTTGCGAAAAGGTTAATTCATTAGAACGTTTAACTGCGCTTTATCTACTCACCTATTGCGATTCAAAAGCAAACGGTTCCCAAAGCTTTAGCAATTTGGTTAAACATAACCTCAAGCGGTTATACGAAGTTGTGCGGGTGCGTTTCGTAGGTCAAGAGGAATCCCAGTGGGGGACTTACGCGCCAACCGAAGAATTTCAGCATTTTCTACATCAGATGCCGGTCATTTATCGTATCGGTATTCCACCCGAAGAAATATCCATGCATGTTAAAATGATTACACAAGCAGAGGCAGCACCCTCTGATGATGTGAATCGGACTGCAAATGCAGCTATTCTCCAATTCGTTGATAAACCGGGTTTCACGGAATTGCATCTTTGCGGTCATAGTCGTGTAGGTAAGTTGCATACGGTAAGCGGTCTATTTTTTGCGAATAACATTGATGTCCGTGATGCACGCGTTTACACGAAACAGGATACGTACGTTGAATTGGAAATTTACCGTCTTGTCCATCAGCCATCATATTCTACAGCTGAACCGCTGCCCCTTGACGAGGAATTAAAACGGGATTTAGATTTTGACATCCGTAGTTTGATGGCACGAGAGGTGACACTTGAACAGATTTTTGAGAAGCACTACGTAGACCCTACAGGTATATGGCGGGTAGATGATGTCACTGTAGAGACAGCGAGAAATTACACAGAAATCGTAGTAACAGGTGAGGAGAAGGTTGGTTTTCTCCATTATTTCAGCGGGATTTTGGCAAAATTAGAGTTGAACGTGGAGATGTGCAAATGTTCTGGCTTGGGTGGTCAAGCGATTGACCGATTTTACGTGCAACCTGTCGCAGATCCCCAAAAGGTACGTGATCAAATATTAGCGGAGTTACCAACTGAATAGATGAAACAACGAGTACTAATCACAGGCGCGGCGGGAACGGTAGGATCAACCCTCTGGCAGGCATGGGAAGAACAGGATTTATACACATTAACCTTGATGGACATCAAACCGATTGAGGGAACCGCATCTCGCGCGCAGCAGGCGGATATTCGGGATTACACTGCCATGCAGGAGTTGTGTCAAAGACATGACGTGTTGGTGCATTTGGCTTATGTCCGCCAAGATTCGCTTGGTAAAGTTCCGGGTGAGGTCAGCGACATTGGCGCGTCAATGAACTTGTTTGAGGCAGCGCGCGAGGGCGGGATCCAAAAAATCGTGTACGCAAGCACAAATCATGTATCTGGATGGAATGAGCGATTGAGTTCACCGCCAAGGTTTTCTACCGGTGATCAATTCAGACCTGACGGTTGGTACGGCGCGATGAAAGGGATGGCAGAGATTGCAGGGCGGTATCTCGTTGACGCACATGATATGCGGTTTATCAGCATACGTATTGGGAGTTATAACGGAACTTATGAGCCGAAAGGGATTCGACACTGCAGCACACTCCTGACACCGCGCGATTGTGTCCAACTGTTTAGTTTGGCTGTAAATTATGATGGACCTGTCAAATATCTGATAACCTATGGTCGTTCAGCGAATTCGGATGGGTACCAGCAGAGTTACCTTGACATTAGTGGTGCAGTTGAGGTTTTGGGGTATGAACCACAGGATAACTTGATTAAGACATATCTACACCAGTTTTTGCAGAACAAATAATGAATGCGGAACCACGTTACAATGACATCTACTATAAATGCACAACTTCTCACTCGCAGATCATTGAGGCGGTGCAAGATATTTCTGTTCCTTTACATGATCTGCCTTCTCCAATTGATTGGCAAAAACTCTTTGGCAACACAAATCAGGTAGAAATTGATATAGGTCCCGGCAAGGGTAGATTTCTGCTTGAAGCATCAAAGCAATATCCCAATATTAACTATATTGGTGTGGAACGCGCGCAAAAATATGTGGAAATTACACGTGAACGGTTTAAGAAATACATGCGGCATTTCTCGGTAGATAAAGATACTGGCATGTTTGAAAATGTCCGCCTTGCATGGACTGATGCCAATTACTTTTTGACACGGTACGTACCTGAAGAATCAGTACAAGCGTATCATATCTATTTCCCTGACCCGTGGCCGAAAGCGAGACAGCAGAAGCGGAGAATTTTTCGCAATAAAGATTTCCTTTCAGCAATTATGAGAACGCTTACGTCAGATAATGGTAAGTTGTATGTCGCAACGGATTTTGCTGAATATTATTGTGAGATTCAGGAACGACTTACAGACTTAACAAAGTTAAAGCTTGTCACGTTGAATTCAAGTGGTTACGAACACATCACTACCAATTTTGAAATGAAGTACCGTTCAGAAGGCAGGAAAATTTATCGGGCGGTTTATGAGAAATCGTAGAGATATTTGGAGAAAATAATGGCGACTGTTGCTGCAAAAATCCTTCTAACCCCAGAAGAATATATTGTGAAAGAACGAAAAGCAGAATTCAAAAGCGAGTATCGGAACGGACAGATTGTCGCAATGCCCGGTGCCAGTCGCCCGCATAACCTAATATCAGGCAATATATTTGGTGAGTTTTATTTACAATTTCTGGATAGGACATGTGAAGTTTATACTAACGATATGCGTGTGAAGGTTAGTGATGGCGGTTTATACACATATCCTGATGTTGTCGTTGTATGCGATGAGCCGCGCTTTGAGGATAATCACTTTGATACGCTTCTCAACCCGACTGTCATCGTAGAGGTGCTTTCGCCGTCAACCGAGGTGTATGACAGAAATGACAAATTTTTATCCTATCAAACCCTTGAATCTTTGCAAGAATATATCCTCGTTTCGCAAAACGGTGTGCATGTTGAACAGTATATACGTCAAAATGGAAGTTGGACTCTGAGAGAATTCCGTTCGCTTGATGATGTCCTCCGAATAGCATCAATAGAATGTCAGTTGGCTGGACGGGCAATCTACGCAAAAGTCCAGTTTTAAGATAGGTAGGCAAAATGAAGGAAAACCAACCGAAAATGTGGCAATCTCTCCCGGGTGCCCCCGGTGTTTATCTGATGAAAGCCTCTGATGGGTCCCCTATCTACATCGGCAAAGCAGTAAACCTGCGGAACCGTGTACGCTCCTATTTTCAGCAGAGCGGACTCACTGAAAACCCTCTGACTGCGCAGATGATGCGATATGTGACAGAGGTTGATTATATTGTCACGAGTACCGAGATAGAGGCACTGATTCTGGAAAACAATCTAATAAAAGCACATCAACCGCGATACAACGTTAAACTGAAAGATGATAAACGCTACCCGTTTCTACGGGTAACAACAAATGAACCCTTTCCGCGGATAATGATTACGCGTAAAACGGAGAGTGATGGCACGCGCTATTTCGGTCCTTTTGTCCGTGTTCGTTCTACCCGACAGGTAATTAAACAGTTGACGAAGTTGTTCCCTATTCGCACTTGTACATTGCCGCTTGTGGAAACGCACAACAAATATCGTGCATGTCTGGATTATCATATCGGTAGGTGTCCCGCGCCTTGTGCGAATAAGATAAGTGTGCAGGATTATAAAAAGATAGTTCGGAAGGTATGTCAGTTCTTAGGTGGGAATACGAATGCAGTCGTAAAAGAATTGCGTCAGCAGATGGAAGCCGCATCAAAGTCATTAGATTTTGAGACAGCGGCGAGATATCGGGATATGCTCAAAGACGTTCAACAAGCAGTAACCACACAACAGAGTCTGGACAATGTTTCAACAGTGGATGAGGATGTAATCGGTATTGCAACTGCTTTTCAGCACGGTTTACAAAGCCGCCTTGGAGACATTGCTTGCGTACAAGTATTGCATATTCGAGATGGTAAATTATTGGACCGTGAGCATTATTACCTCAATGATGTACACCCTGAATTATTACCTACTGCAATAAGTGCTTTTGTTTCTCAGTATTATCAAAATGCTGTTTTGGTCCCAAAAACGATTGTTTTGCCGATGCCAATTGAATCGGTGGAACTGATTGAAAAATGGCTCAGTGAGAAACGTGGAAACCATGTCTCTTTGCACGTGCCACGGGCAGGCAGACTCAGACGATTGCAAAGTTTGGCAATGAAAAACGCTGAGGTGCTTCTGATACAACGTGAGCAGAGCGTGGTTTATAGTAGTGATGTGGACCCCGCATTGGTAGAACTACAGGAACTTCTTGAGATAAATAATCCGCTCAGACGGATTGAAGCGTATGATATATCGAATCTTGGAGATAGATATGCTGTTGGATCCATGGTAGTTTTGGAAGATGGAAAACCGGCTTCAAGTGAATATCGGCAATTTCGGATACGCGATGTTGTCGGGCAGAACGATTATGCAATGATGCAAGAGGTCCTTACACGACGTTTTCGCCGCGCTGAGACAGGGGATATAAAATTTAGCAAATTGCCGGATTTAATGTTAATTGATGGTGGAAAGGGGCAATTGAGTGCTGCGCAAGCTGCGCTTCAACCATTTGCTGAAGCAAATTTGGATCCTGTTCCGACTCAGATTCCGCTAATTGCATTGGCAAAACGGATTGAGGAAATTTTCGTGCCCGGAAATCCTGACCCAATTGTGTTACGAGAAGATAATCCTACTTTACACTTAATCCAACGCTTACGGGATGAGGCACACCGGTTTGCGATTACCTACCACCGTAAGCTGCGGCAAAAAGCACTGAGCGAGTCTGTGCTTGACGAAATTCCAAATATCGGTCCGAAGCGGAAACAAGCTTTGCTGCAACAATTTGGTTCAATTGATGGAATTCGGCAGGCAAGTCTGGATCAACTTCTCTCTGTGAAAGGGATCCCCCGTAGCGTCGCCGAAAACATCCGAAAACATCTCTAAAGTTATACTTATAATCCGAAATAATTGAATTAAGAATGTATTTCTTAATTATTTTGATTTGTTAGTTGCACATTGTTTTATCCAACGTTCACACAACTGATCTTCGCATCGTAGAGGCGGGTCTCTGTGCCCGCCTGTTATTTTCTTTCCCAAGGAATAGCGAGGCACAGAGACCTCGCCCTACAAGTAATTTTGGCAGGTAAAAGATGCCCCATTTTGTGCTTTTTAATACATATCTGCCCCATTTTGTGCAACTGCGGTGCATGTTTATAGCGTTTTCTTTGTAGATGAAGCATTTCGGTCTTGGCATATTATTTGCTTATAACTATCGTTAGATCACACAAGAACAGAGATCGAGAAAATGAGAGAAACAACTATCAAATTTGCCGGTATTATGCTTATTCTACTGGCTGTAACCTTTTTACACATGAAACTTTACCGTTTTGCTGAGATGACGCATGACGGTAACTTGCAGATTTTGGTATGCTTAGGACGTGTAATTAACATAGATACAAGTGACGAGGCAGACCAAATACTTTCCATCCGGATTCTCTCTGGACAGTTTCGTGGAGAAACAGTCCAAGTAGATAATATCTGGATAGGACGCGCTTTTAGTGATCGTGTATTGAGCAAAGGCGATGTGCTGTTTCTGGAAATTCCAATCCGTGAACCCAATAATCCGAAAATCAGCAGTGTTTCAATAGGTCATTACTTCCGCACCCCATTTTTGCTTTATCTCGCGGGTACGTTAGGGGTTCTGATGATTCTTGTTGCTGGAATGAAGGGTGTCCGAGCAATTCTGACGCTGTTTGTTACTGCACTCTCTGTCCTCTATCTCCTTGTTCCACTAACTATCATGGGTTATAACCCGATCACCGTAGCGTTATTGATCGCTGCTTTACTAACGTTAGTGACCTTCCTTCTCATCACAGGATTTAGTTTCAAAGTTATCTCAGGGGTGCTTGCAACGCTCGGAGGCTTAACCGCTGTTGGTGTTCTTTCTATCCTTAGTCAACATCTGATGGCGCTGACAGGATTAGCACAAGAATTTGGATTTCTGGAACTTGGCATTGCCCTTTGGCGTACTCCGGGATCACATCATTGGAATTTCACAGGTATCCTATCTGCTGGTATCATTTTAGGTGCAGTTGGTGCTATGATGGATGTCAGCATGTCTATCTCCTCAAGTGTGCATGAAGTCAAGCAGGTGAATCCGAACATAAGTGTGCGACAAGCGATCCGTGCAGGGTTGAACGTTGGACGGGATATTATGGGGACGATGGCGGATACACTCATCTTCGCCTATCTCGGTGCACACATGATCACTATGTTGTTGCCACGCATTGATTTTCCTGAAGCAGGTTTCTTATATCCGTTTCTGCGAATAGTGAACGAAGAGGCAACAGCCGTTGCTATTATTCAGGCAGCTGTCGGAACTATTGGTCTTGTTCTTACCGTTCCAATTGCAGCAATGGTTGCAGGTTTCCTTACAAAATATACAAGAGTACGGCGATCAGAAATACACGAAAATTTACCTACGGAGGAGGAGTTAGATGAATTATTCGGTGGCGAGACAACACATAGCAGCACTCGCATTTTTTCCAGTCGATCTGCTGTGCCACTCGCAATGCTTCTTGTGCTGATAGGTACAATGTTTGTTCACTATCGTACACGCGGTCTTTCTGCTACAGTTTTTGAGTTACATGATGAACAGGGACAACTCATTACGAAACAAGAGTATGCGAAAGGAAAAGTAATACGTTTGCTTGAATCAAGTGGAGAATTTCTGTTTGCTATAGATGGATCCAACGCAGCCGATTTAAACAAAAAAATAATTCCGTCCGTTTTGCAGGAAGCGTTTGCTAACAAAAAATTTACTTTATCAGATGATACCACTGTTTCTATTATACCGTGGAAAGATAGTAGATGGTTAATTTCAGATGCAGAGCACGAACAAACTTACAGTATTCGGACTGCACAAGATGGAACGGATAGTCTCAATGTATATGATTCTGAAACAGAACATCATGTGCTTGAGGTTAAGATGCTAAGCGGCATGTATAAAGGCGAACATTTAGTGTTACGAAATATTGTCAATCATAGCCTGCCGTTATTGAGCATTCCTGCGGAGCCGGGGGATATTGTAGTTTGTAAGGTAGGAGGTGATTCTAAGCAAATTAGTCTTGTAAACATTGTGCAAGAATATGCGCGCGATAAATATATTATCTGGTTTATCGGGGGAATGTTTTTACTTATCATACTTGTCGGTAGGATTGAAGGTATCCGTACCGTATGTGCGATGCTGATTTCTGGTGCGGTCATCTACTTCTTTATGCTGCCATTAATCTCGCAAGGCATGAATGCCGTACTTGTTGTAACATTAACTTCAGGGGTAGTAGCTTTTGTGTCTTTGGTGTTTGTGATTGGTCCGAGTCGGAAGACCTATTCAGCTGTGCTGGGAACGATGGGCGGAATACTTGTTGCAGGTATGATTGTCCTCTTTGCCCAACAGCATCTCCATTTTACTGGATTAGAAGGAGCGATTGCGGCAGATATTGTTGAAGCGACACGGACACCTCCTTTCGATTTTGTGCAAATCCTATTAGCGGGAATGTTGATGGGAGTATTAGGTGTAGCGGTTGATGGTGCGATTGAGGTGGCATCAAGTATGGAGGAAATTCGGCGAGCAAACCCTAATATGCCAACGTGGCGATTGATTGCATCTGGTCTCAATGTCGGTACAGATATTCTCGGCACAATGGTAAATACGTTAGTATTCGCCTATCTTGGTGTGGAACTACTACTTGTGATTACGATAGGATCACAAAACCTTGAATTTTTTAAGGCGCCGCCAGTACAGTTGCTAAGTATTGGGGTTGTGTCAGCAGAGATTGTACGATTGCTTGCAGGCACACTCGGTTTGGTATTAGCAATCCCGATTACTGCGATAATTTGCGCATTTTGGAATCCCAAAAAGTTGTAATGCGGTGGTATTCAGTGCTGGCTTACATGAAGTCAGGGATCTGTATCAATGCAGTACCAGTTTGTAAACGCAAAATAGCGTTTGAGAAGTGTTGGTGCAGAATTTCACGCATAACAGCATTTGGGGGGTTGCCACATGTCACCCAAACGATCTGAGGTGGGGGTCCAAGTCGCTCTAATAAATAGACAAAATCACGATCTTTCGTTATCACAACTGCTTCTTGTGTCCGAGCTGCGAGGAAGATTTCTTCGTCACTTGCGTCGCGGAGCCCAAGGCGTTGAACAGAGAATACTTCAACTGCAAAAGTATCACTGAGCCAAGGGGCTAATGCAGGAGAAAGTTGTGCATCAATCCAAAACTTCATGCTGTGAGTATGGGAGCGTCCATTTTATTTGCTGCGAACTGTAAACAAGCGAGAATATCTTCAAATTCCAGGTCCGGCATTTCTTCAAGTATCTCATTAAAAGAGAGCCCGCTTGCAAGCAACCCCAAGACATCAGTCACTCGAATTCTCATGCCTCGAATGCAAGGACGCCCACCACACTGCTGCGGATTCAAAGTAATTCGGCTCAATCGCAGTCGTTGTTCAATTGTGATTTTGAGAGCAACATCGCCAACTTGTTTTGCTAAATCACCAGCAATTCGAAGATCTGACTCCGCATCACAAATCTGTCCCAGTTTTGCTTTTGCGCACCCTCTATTGTAATATGCATACGCAAAATCTGGTTTTAGGCTAATCGCAGCATCATAGTCGGCTACAGAACCCTTATAATCACCTACTTCACTCTTTTTAATCCCAGATTGCAAGTAAGTCTCGGCAGCTAACATTTTGTTTTCATGTTTCATCTGAATGTCCCTTTATGATGTTTTCTCAAGTTTGCAATCCAACCATATTATCATACCATACACAGACTTGGTTTGCAATAAAACATATCTATCCAGATGTATATTTCAGATTATAAGTTCTATTAACCCCTATACAACGTCCGCATCTGTTTAATCACTTTCGGTAATTTGGCAATTACCGAATCAATTTCTTCTTCTGTCGTGTTCCTACCGAGTGAGAACCGCACGGTACCCTGTGCCAATCTGGGCGGTAATCCAAGGGCAGCGAGCACATGTGACGGTTCCATAGACCCGGATGTACAAGCAGACCCCGTTGACACACAGATTCCCTCCATATCCAATCGCAAAATAAGACTTTCACCTTCCACTGCCTCAAAAGAGACGTTAAGTGTGCCAGGGGCACAGAATTCGGGATGACCGTTGTAGTGTAAACGCTCAATGTGTGCGTCCAGTCCTTCGCGTAGCCGATGGGTTAATTTACTCAGATGCTGTGTGTAAGTGTCACGTTCTTGCATAGCGAGTTCTGCCGCAACGCCAAGTCCAACGATGGCAGGAACATTTTCAGACCCTGCACGTCTATTGCGTTCATGCGATCCACCATGCACAAGGTTTGCCAAACGCGCGCCGCGGCGGATGTACAATACGCCAATACCTTTTGGCGCATATATTTTGTGCCCAGAAAGTGATAGCAGATTTATACCGAGTTCCTGCACGTTAACATTCAATTTGCCGATTGATTGCACAGCATCCGTATGCACTGGTATTTCATGTTCCTGCGCTACCTGACAGATTTCCTCCAGCGGTTGGATGGTGCCATTTTCGTTGTTGACATGCATGATTGAAATCAGAATCGTTGTATCGCGAATAGCGGAACGAAGTTGTTCAATTTCAATACGTCCATATCGGTCTACAGGAAGATATGTCACCTCAAAACCGCGCTGCTCCAAATATTGACAGGTATGCAAAACAGCGTGATGCTCTACCGATGAAGTGATGATATGATTCCCCTCTCCGCGACTCTTTTGAAGTTCAGTTAGTCCTTTGATGGCGTGGTTATCTGCTTCTGTACCACTTCCTGTGAACACAATTTCACTTGAGCTTTTTGCACCGATGAGTTCTGCCACTTGTTCGCGTGCTGTGTCAATTGCGTTACGTGCTTCACGCCCGTAGGCGTGAATGCTTGATCCATTACCGAATGTCTCTGTGAGAAAAGGCATCATCGCGTCTCGGACTTCAGGACGGAGCGGTGTTGTGGCATTGTAATCAAGATAGATACGTTGCATGTCTTTGTCCATATCGCGACTGGGAGGTCGCTCCTACAGCAAATAAGTAGTTCAATCGTATGTTCGGTAATTGAGAAAGGAAATCTGATTTGAAGAAACTATAATTTCTTGTAGAGTCTCACTTTTTCTAACATTTCCGTTAGCATTTAAAAAAGAGAGGTTTAGTTGATGAGTGCCTGCTGGTAAAGGCATACGCACCATAAAAATCTGATTAGGTAGTGTTTGCCACGAACGTGTATCCGCACCTTCAGTTAGCACACCCGCAAGATTGACAACTGCTCCTAAAACTTTATTTTGTTTCTTTGCTTCACGGAACGTTAAGTATTTTAGTAAAGCACGCGCCAAAGTACGAATAAGTATTATTGGACGTTCAGATTCAAGGGTTTCAATCGCCATGGTTTCTATGTCCTCTATTAACACACCATCTGCGATATTTTCTCCTACTGAAGCCTTAATTCCAGCGAAACGTGGACGATTGGAACGAATTATTGGCATTGCAACATGTAAAAGGTATTCTAATTTGATTTCCTCAACAACCAACCCTTCGCGTGTTCTAATCGTGACGGCAAACTCACCAGCATTATCTTTGTCAACTTTATCGGTTTTGAGGATAGGAAAGGTCAAGGTTTCCTCACGTTTCCGTGGGACATAACCGGTTTCATAGAAAAGGATCAACTCGCCATGGTTTTCTGGCAATGGAGGTGGTTCGCCATATTGTGTACGGTAACGCTCATATTCCTCAGTGAAACTGAGCTTACGGGATAGACGCACCAAGGAGTGACCTACATCTTCAGGCATTGGAACACCAGTTATCTTTGCAGCATTTTTATAGTATTCTTCTGCCTGTCTATATGATATAAAAGCATCATTCCATTCACCTGCTGCTTCAAATACCATACCACAGAAATGTGTGAGAAACCCAGTACCAAAGAAATTGTATTCCTTTTCTTCACCTTTGAAATACTGAATTAAATTGCTTGCACGGCGACATTCTACCAACGCATCGTCCAACTTATTCAGATAGATATAGTTCAGTGCATGGTAATAATGACTTAAAAGACGTTCATACCGTGTGCCAGCATAAGGACGGAGTTGATCGGAGGTAACAAGCGATAGAGCCTCTTTAGATACACTTTTGGTGAAACGATCCTCAGCGATCATTTCGGCTTGTTCAAATGCTTTGCTGCTTTCAGGAAAAAGGTTAGCATAATGGGCGGTCAATCCCAACTCATATTGATGTGGGATATCATGTTTTCTGGGGGCGTTTTTCTTAAGGTGGTTGTAGGCATCTTCAGGTTTGCCAGTTTTCATGCCGATTTCGACTTTTTCAAAATTATAACCGGCACATCCTATTGACAGGGAAATGATAAGTAAAAAAGGTAGAAATTTGGTCATTATATTACAGATTTTGAACAATTAGAGTAGGCGGGTATACAAACCCGCCCAACACTTCAACATAAATATATATTGAATTGGACTACATTTTAAACTTTTTTCGTCCAATATATTTTTTAATTTCTTTCTGATTAATCCAGACTTTTTCATTGCTTTCAATGTTGGTCAACGTGAGATCTGTCTGATACAAAATGACATGTTCTCCGGATTTGCTATCCTCAATAGTGTTAATTTCACCGGTCAACATGTAATCAGCACCTTTTTCATGTCCTATCCGCTTGATGGTTTCAATGGCAGCGTGTTCGCTTTGATCCGCACGTTCTTCTCGGATTTCACTGCGTTCGCTTTTACTTGAAACAAGACTGACCTTTCCAGAATTGGCAAACGCCCGTTCAATAGCCCCAATAAATGTTTGTGTAGCAATATGCTCTGTAGTTTTATTGCGAATTCCACCTACAATCACTACGGGTTTTTTACCGGATGCCTTATTGTGATTGTTAATCCAAACGTGGCTTAAACAGTCAGCAATCATATTTTTAGCGACATCACGGGAATCTGTATCGTTCCATCTCCCAGAGAGATCAATCGTGGTATCGGGATCAATACGGGTGACCTGTGTAGTGGGACCACACCCGCTAAAAACGATTATCCCGATCAGTATTAAGCATGACAATACTTTATACATTTCATTACTCCTTTAGTGTTTTTTAGGCGGTAGATTAATCACCTACTCCTAAAGCAGGCGGGTAACCTGCATCAACAAGCAATATATTTATGGTGAACTTTGAAATTAAAGAGGCACATTTTCTGTAAGAGCGATCTCCGAATCGCGACGAACCTCACTAATAGTCGGGAATCGGAGTTCCCTCCCGCTGAATGCCAAAAGTGCATTCAGCGTTGATTTGGCCAAATGCCATACGGGGAATGCCATAAGGCATTCATACCGTTGATTTGGCGCATTTGGCGTTGATTCACAACTCAAAATGTTCTGTTAATTCTAAAGTTCACTATATTAGAAATCTAAATCAGCTTCACGAATAATTCTGTCAACGAAACTATCAAGCGGCATTGCTCCGATGTCTCCTTCATCACGACTACGGACGCTGACAGTTCGGTTTTCTTGTTCGCGCTCACCAATAATTAACATATACGGAACCCGTTGCAAACGGGCTTGACGTATTTTCGCTCCAATTTTGTCATCACTATTATCTAACACAACACGACAGTTTTTCTGTAATAGAATATGCTGAATTTCTGTCGCGTAATCTACGAATTTTTGACTGATTGTCATCACAACGCATTGAACAGGCGAGAGCCATGTGGGAAAAGCACCTGCATAATGCTCAATAAGCATTGCGATAAACCTTTCAAAACTCCCGCAAATCGCGCGATGAATAACTACGGGTCGCTTTTCAGAACCGTCAGGGGCGATATATATCAATTCAAACCGTTCAGGCAGCTGAAAATCAAGCTGGACAGTAGCACATTGCACATCTCGGTTGAGAGAATCCCGAACTTGGAAGTCAAGTTTAGGTCCATAAAACGCTGCTTCACTTGGGTCAACAGTGTATTCAATCTGGTTGTTCTTCAACACCGACTCAAGAATATCTTCAGCACGATTCCAGACATCTACATCCCCCATAAACTTCTCAGGATTGCGTGTACTAAAATCACATCGAAACGGCAAATCAAATTTGCCGTAGATACGTTGGAAAAGTCCGAGGATACGTTCATATTCATCAGCGATCTGGTCTTCGGTTACGAAGTTGTGCGCATCGTCTTGACACAATTGGCGAACACGAGACAAACCGCTTAACGTTCCTGTTGCTTCATTGCGATGCAACACACCCTGGTCATGCAGCCGATATGGCAAATCACGATAACTGTGGCGTACGCTTTTGTAAATAAGCATGTGTGCAGGACAATTCATCGGTTTAAGCGCACTTGTCGGATCACCTTCTTCATTTTCAATTAGAAACATATCGTCTTTGAAGTGTTCCCAATGTCCCGAAGTTTCCCAGAGGCTACTATTATAGATGAGCGGTGTCCGAACCTCTTGGTAGCCTTCGCTGAGATAGAGTTTTCTGACCTTTTCAGACAAATGATTGTAAATGAACGCACCTTTTGGAAGCCAAAACACACTGCCGGGAGATTCGGGGTGCATCTGAAAGAGTTCTAATTCACGCCCCAATTTCCGATGGTCGCGCTTTGCTGCCTCTTCACGTTGTTTCAAATATGCTTGCAGGTCGTCTTTTGTTTCCCACGCTGTACCATATATCCGCTGCAACTGCTCACGATTGCTATCACCACGCCAATACGCACCAGAAACGCGGAGCAGCTTGAAATATCGGCATTCACGTGTTTTTTCAATGTGCGGTCCCTTACACAAATCAGTAAAGTCACCATTGTGATAGATAGAGACACCTTCGTCTGCAACACCTTCATCTGATGCACTGACTTCCCGGTCAGAAATTCCTTCTATTAATTCAAGTTTAAAAGTTTGGTCGCGTTCAGCAAACCATTCACGTGCTTTTTGGTATGTCCAAGTTTCCTGCACAAAAGGTACATTGGCTTTAATCATTGCCTTCATGTGCTTTTCAATTTCAGGAAAATCGTCAGGCGTAATTGGACGCGGTACCTCCATATCGTAATAGAATTCGTTTTCTATTGGAGGACCGATTGCAAGTTTGACGGTGTGTTCACCATCAGGAAATAGTTGTTGCACGGCATACGCCATAATATGTGCTGTTGAATGGCGAAGCCGTTCTAAATAGTCTACGGGTTGATTGGATTCTGGCATTGCGGGTTACTCTCACATGTTCATTCGTATAAGTTCAAGAATTGCACTAATAGACTTAACGTCTGTTTTTCTACATCGTTTACGAATAATTTTACATGATTTAAAGGTAAAATGCCAATTTTAATTGGTGTTCCACTATGTACATACGATAGTTTGGACAATTCTTGTCTCGTGGAAGTTGAGTTTCAACGGAAAATCTATTTTCTACGAGTTTCGCATATCAGTGGAACACCGCGAAAATGCCGCACTCCAGCGGAGTGCTATGTCTATAGCAAATGGTATGCACACATTCTTGCACTCCAGCGGAGTGCTATGTGTGATAAAATTACATACCGCTCCGCTGGAGCGGATATGTCGGTTCGGCTGGCTGCTATAGACATATTGATCCGCTGGAGCAAAGGCTGACGTTTTGGGTGTTGCATTGGGTTTGTCTTTAGTTCAATTGAATATACGTGATGAACAATTTCTTATATCAAACTCACGTTATTATAGTAAAATCCATAATTATACACTACGAATCAACGCCAAATGCGCGAAAGGCATTTAGCCAAATCAACGCCAAATGCGCTTTTTGGCATTTGGCGGGTTCGGTTTCCTAACCGAACCGTGTTTATTCAGTCCCATAGATGCGGTTAGGAAACCGCATCTACCAGGGAGTGTGTACATATTTTCAGATTTCACTATAAGGTTAGTACGTAATTCCTTTCATCGCGCTGATGCTTGCAAGGAAGTTTCTAATTTTCTGCGGAGAATAACACCCCACTGACCGACAACCCACAGTGTTTTACCATTTTTCGCACGGGTGATAACATACAGATTATTGTCAATATCGGTATGTTCCTGTTCCCATGTTTCGCCACCATCGGTAGAGCGGATAATTGTCCCTTCTTCACCAACAGCGTAGATTTCTTGTTCGGACAGCGCAATGATACCATGTAGCGTTTTGGCAATGCCGCTCATTATAGGTTGCCATGTAAAACCACCATCCACTGTCTTAAGAACAATACCACCTTGTCCAACTGCCCATCCTATCCGTTTGGTAGCAAACGAAACCGAATTGAGATTATAGACCGTATTAGATTCGTGGTATCGCCAATATTCACCACCGTTGATAGTCCTCTGAATGGCACCGTCTTGTCCGACTGCCCAACCGAGCGGCGCAAATTTCATGTCAACACTCATGAGCGTATCGTTTATAGTCGTGCGCTGGAGTGTCCATGTGGGACCTCCATCTTTATTATGAATAATGTCCCCGAATCGTCCGACTGCCCAACCCTCAGAAAACTTACCAAAGTCAACATCGTTCAGCGAGAATCCACCGGGAGAATCACCTTCGAAGAACGGTGGACGCTCTGGTGTATCACCTGCTGTCCACGTATTTCCATCAGTTGTATAGAGAACAGTTCCGTCACTTCGCATTGTCCAACCCCATTTCGGTTCCAGACTGGCGAAATGTATACCGATAAGACGTTGCCGCGTAAGGATATCCAGTTTCTCCCATGTTTGTCCTGCATCTTGTGTTTCCAATATAGTTCCATCATTATTGGCTATCCAACCGATTTTGTCGTTGAAAAAGATCACTTCCCGGAAATCATTACGCTGCTGTTCACCAAGCTGACGTTCCCATGTTTCTCCACCGTTTGTCGTCCGGTAAATGCTGCCTGCGCTTCCAACTGCCCATGCATGTTGTGCGTCAAGGAAGTATACGCTGGCGATCCCACTTGCGCCACGTCCGAACCGTCTCCTTCGTTCAGGTGGTGGAGGTGGCGGTTGTTCGGTTCGGGCGGGATTTGCCTGCTCAGCATTAGGTGGTAGTGTGCCTTCAGGGGCAAGGCGTCCAGGACGTTGCAGCTGCTGCCGCAGTTGTCTTTGCCATATATCTCCGAATGTTTCTTCTGCAGATTGCGTACTTTCTCCTTCATCTTCCGTTTCTTCTTTTTCAGATTCTTCAGGTGTTTCAGGTGGAGGTTGCGGCATGGCGAACATATTGTCGCCTGTTGCGACAGGAACAGGTTTCCAATTTACACCTTGATTCTCTGTGATATATGCACCGCCGCCACCGATTCCCCACGCATGTGTATGTGAACGGAAAGTAATCCGTCTTAAGCCGCGCGGGTTTTGTGTTGTGGCTCGTAGTTTCCATGTTTCGCCGCCATCTTCAGTGAGCAAGGAGTTCCCGTTACCGAGAATAACCCAACCGTGTTTTTCGTCATCAAAATGGACTGCAATACCCGGTTGATTAGTCTTGGACTGTATTTTCCAATAATTACCACCGTCTACGGTGTGTAGAACAAATCCACCATCTCGACGTTGTGGTGCAACTGCCCAACCTTCTTGACTATTGATAAAATGGAGGTCTGTAATATTTGCATTCGTTGTGCCAGTTTTCTGGACTTTCCACGTTTTTCCACCGTCGGTAGTATGTAAGATTCGCCCAATTGATGCACCAAGCCATGCTTCATTCTCATTTATGAACTGCATCATACTGATGCGTGGTAAATTTTGGCGTGTTGTGTTGACAATAGGTTTCCACGTTTCGCCACCATCTTCTGTTTGAAGTAAAACGCTTGATCCAAGAATTCGCCCATTTTTTTTGTCTGTAAATTCGATTTGTCGTAGATTTTCACTAACACCACTGTGTTGCGGTAGCCATGTTTTTCCACCATCTGTTGTCCGAGCAATTGCACCCCCCGAACCAACTGCCCATCCGTTTTCGGCATCCACAAAGTGCGTGTCAGCAAAGTCTGTTCGCCATGTTGCCTGACGAATAATATCCCAATGGTAGACGACAGTTTCAACAGGTGTTTCTTCTTCAACAACTACGGTTTCTGGTTCTTCAGCAACAGGTGGTAGTTTCGCTGGCAATTGGGCATTTTCAACTGTGTAGTGCATCGCTATCCCACCTTTACCGACAGCAACCACTCCTTCGGGCGAGAGTGCCAATCCGTAAAGGTCATTTTCGGTACCGCTTTCTTGAAGTTCCCACTTTTTCCCACCGTTGATGGTAGTAAGCATAACACCGTTATCACCAACGACTAATCCGTGTTGTGCATCTGCAAAATAGAGTTTATTTAGATTCTCTTGCGTTCGACTATATTGCAGAGCCCATTTCTTTCCACCGTTTTTTGTATGTAGAATCTCGCCAAATTGCCCAACAATCCAGCCTATGTTTTCATCAACAAAGTAAACAGCGTAAAGTTCATTGAAGGTATCAGTAGACTGCTGTTCCCATGTCAAGCCACCATCTTGAGTCGCGATACATACACCTGGCCATCCGATTGCCCATCCTCTCTTTTTATCAAGGAAAAATACGCCTTTTAACATAATGGAATGAAAATCACCGATAGGGATTTGCGGAAGCCAACTTTTTCCACCATCAATTGTGTGTAAAATGGTGCCGAGGTCTCCAACAATCCAACCCGTTTTGGAATTAATAAAGTGAACAGAACGTAGCGTGAACGCTGAAGGCGCACGCTGTGGTTCCCAGTTGGCACCGCCATCGCTTGTATGAATGATAAGCCCTCGTTCACCGACTGCCCATCCGTGTTTGTCAGTCGCAAAATAGATATTCCAAATTCCGTCCCAAATATCTGTGTCCAGTTCGTTCCAAGTTTGTCCACCATCGTTGGTTATAGCCATCGTGCCGCGCTTACCGACTGCGATGGCGCGGTTAGCATCGGTAAACTGCACATTCTGTAGATCATTTGCTGTTGTACCGCTGACCATCTCCCACGTCGCACCGGCATCCGTTGTGTGCATAATAGTGCCAGACCATCCGATCGCCCAAGCCTCTTTTCGCGTGGTAAACTGAACACCAGTCAGATTATTTTCTGTTCCGCTCTCCATCAATTGCCAATTTTCTCCACCGTCTTCTGTCCGGGTGATGAAACCGACATCCGCAACAGCAATTCCATAGTTTTCGTCTGTGAAATGGATACTGTTAATTGTATCTCTAACGTGTCCATTAATTAGTGGAATACGACTATCTTGTCGTTCCCAATTGATACCACCGGAAGTCGTATGAAAGATGGACCCATCGCTACCAACGATCCAACCCTCATTTTCACTTATGAAGAAAACCTGCTTGTTGTCGTTAATCATTCGGTCCCGTTCACCCTCAAAGCGATTACTCTGTTCCGACCACGATTCACCACCGGTTTTGGTATGAAAAATCCTATCATACGTGCCGACTGCCCATCCTTTGTCATCGTCAACAAACCAAATGCCGTTAAGCGGAAATTCACTTACATGTTCAAACCGATTCCATGATTTACCACCGTTTTGCGTGAAGAGAACATCAGCATCTTCACCAACAATCCAACCTTCCATAGCATTTGCAAAATATACATCGCGAAGCATAGCGGAAGTTCCGCTTTTTTGCAAGTACCAGTGTCTACCGCTATCATCTGTCGTCGCGATTAGACCGTCATGACCTACCGCCCATCCATCTTTTCCGTTAGCGAAATAGACTGCTTTGAAATCACCTGTAGTATTTACCTCTTGCTTCTGCCACGTTTTTCCACCATCCGCTGTGTGGACAATTACACCACCAAGTCCCACAAGCCATCCCTGTTTCGCATTTGCAAAGTGCAGATCGGTGAAGTTAGTCTCCCAATCAGCTTTCCGAGTCGCTTCCATCTTAACACAGCCATTGATAAAAAGCATAGCGACAAGGATAAATGTGATAGTGTATGAAACGATGATAACTTGCTGGTTTCTCCCTGAAAAATTACGATATTTGAATTGCATTCTGCTTTCCTCCAATTGTATGTTAATAAGCGTCTTCACCGAAAAAACCTGAGCGGACTGCTGCTATGACTATGGCAATGCTCACAGAAAGTGCTATGAGTCCTATTTGTACAAATACTGATTTTCGATCTGCCAACTTCTGAATTGCTTGGATCTTTCCGACCTGTGCCAAGAAAGGGGAAACTGCTAATAGGATAATACTTGCCGATGGTGCCTCCGCATAAAAATATCCGTTTATCCAGATACCAACAAAAAGAAACGTTACCACTGGGGACACACTAATCGAGAAAACGTGCCTATTGCTGTCTGAATCTGATTTTATGCCGCGCAGGAAAACAATAGTGAGAATCCAAATTGTAGCGAAAAGTGCTACTAATGTTCCAGCATGTTGTGCAATACTTACACTTCCCGAAAGTGCTATAACCAATGCAGTTCCGCCTGAAATCCCAAAATAGACAAATGGGATGGAAGCATTAGATGATGGTATTGCAGAAAAACTCTGTTTCACGATGTTCCAAAAAATAAATATGCCTACACTTAAACAAACCCACCAGATAATTCCTTCATAAGTTCCCCAAAAATGCTGAAAGTATGAATTCAATAGTATACGTGGTAATGCAACAGAATAGATGAGTTGTGAGACCAATCGTCTCCAATCAGGGGAATCCCAATAAGTACTGCTAAAAAGTGCAAAAATAGTGAAGTAGAAAAGCCAATGTATACTTTCAATCGGTGGAAAGGTTAGCTTCTTTTCTATGCCGAGGTACCCGATGATATATCCTATTCCGAGAGCAACAGCAGTTAACCATAGCAGAGAAGTATTATCTTCATTACTTTTCCTAATGTATGCTACGACAACATAGATTCCGCCGCAAACGATAGCAGGCAAAAGCATACTGAAAAATAACTGACTCAACGTTAGCACTGCTTAAGACCCCGTTTTATAGGACTCATCATTTCTCTGGGATGTCTATTTTTTTCTTGCCTCTACACTCACCGTAATCTGGATTTCATCGTTGACACCTTCCAAGCCGAAGTTAAAACCGTATTCGCTGCGTTTTATGTCAAACGTTGTTAGGAATCCGATGATTTCTCCACCTTGTGGAACATTCGCTTTGCCTGTAATTTCTACATCAATGGTGATAGATTTTTTCACCCCGTGCAATGCGAAATCACCTGTAACTTCCAGCATATTCTCTTGTCCTTCCTTCGGATTCACCTTTGTGCTTTTGAAAGTCATAACAGGGAACTGCTTGACATTGAAAAAGTCAGGGCTTCTTAGGTGTTGGTCGCGTTTTTTGTTGGCAGAATCAACGCTTGCAGTTTTTACTTCAAATTCAACTTTACTTTTGGAAACATCAGTTTCATCCATTGTAATATTACCTGAGAATTCATTAAATCGACCGTAGATATATGCAACTCCCATGTGTTTTGCGCGGAAAAGTACGGATGAATGCACTGCGTCTATTTCATAAGTTGCCGCAGCATCTTGCGATTCAGTTTTTTGTGTAAGAGTTATGATGAGTAGGGCTAAAACCAAAGTGCTGATAAATGAAACCTGCCAGATTCGCTTAAACCATGTTGCCATTAAAAATTTTCCTCCATGATCTCCATAATAGTCGTGGTTTCGCTTCAAAAATGTTTCTGTTTATATAAATCAGTATACCTTATTTATCAAAGTGTGTCAACGAAAAACATTTCCCTTTTCTCGTGGTCGGGGTCCCTGTGTCATCTGATTTCTTACGCTGATAATGTATTGATTTGACCGAATGCCATGCACGGATTAAGTGTTGATTTAAGAGAGCGGTGTATAGTCCCATTCTAACGTAAACTTTAGAAAATGTCTAAACACCAAAATTAGTTGACATTCATTTAACGGGAATGTTATCATTAACCACAAAAGAACCACATAGTGGAGAAATGTAATGCCAGAACTAAACTTAGGGGTTGTAGATGCTTTTTCTAACTATGGCTTTATTTATGGTAATACAGGTGGTGATGCCGATGCCTATAATTATCAAGGCATTACTCACAGTGAAAAAAATGAACAGGATCAGGCAATTTCATCTTTTAACAAAGCCATACAACTGAACGCGGAACTTGTTGGAGCATATAACAATCGCGGTATTGCTTACGCAATCTCAGGGGAGATTGATATGGCCATTGCAGACTTTAGCACTGCAATAAAACTCAATCCTTATTATGCTCAGGCCTATAGTAACCGTGGACTTGCTTACTTCAGTAAAGACATGGTTGACAGGGCATTTGAAGATTATTATAAAGCAATAGAACGCGATCCACATTATTTCCTTGCCTATAATAACCGTGGACTTGCCTACCTTAGCGAAGATAAGATTGACAGCGCTATTGAGGATTATAATAAAGCGATAGAATTGGAACCTGATTATGCACAAGCCTATAGTAATCGCGGAGCTGTCTACTTCAGCAAAGGTGAGTTAGATATCGCCATTAAAGACTACAATAAAGCAATAGAATTGAAACCTGATCACGCACAAGCCTATAGTAATCGCGGAGCTGCCTATTTCAGTAAAGGTAAGGTTAACCGTGCCATTAAAGACTATAGCAAAGCGATAGAACTGGAACCTGATTATGCCAGTGCGTATAACAACCGCGGAGCAGCTCACTTCAGTAGCGGTAATATTGGCGAAGCCATTAAAGACCATAATAAAGCGATAGAACTGGAACCTGATTATGTTAGTGCGTATAACAATCGCGGAGGTGTTTTCTTTAGTATAGGTGAGATGGAGCTTGCTATTAAAGACTTTGATAAAGCAATAGAGTTGGACTCAAATTATGCCGAAGCCTATAACCATCGAGGAAGTGTCTACGGCGCAAAAGGTGAGTTTGACAATGCCTTAATAGACTTAAGAAAATCAATAGAACTGAAACCTAATAATGCCAGTGCATATTACAATCTCGCCAAGGCTTATAGTATTATGGGTGAAACGGATTTTGCACTGCAAAGCTATGACAAAGCAATAGAACTACAACCAAATTACCCAGAAGCATATAACAATCGCGGTGCAATTTACAACGAGAAAGGTGAAGTTGACAAAGCCATTGAAGACTATAACAAGACGATTGAATTAAATCCCAATGGTGTGATTGCGTATAAAAATCGTGGTTTAGCTTATGCTAAAAAAAGTAAGGTAGAACTTGCTATTGCAGACTATTCCAAAGCCATAGCACTCAATCCCGATTTTGCTGAGGCATATTACTATCGTGGTGGAGCCTTGCTACGACTCGAAAAGCGAGAGAGGGCTAAATTGGACCTCGCGATTGCCAGAAGCATGAAATTTGACTCTCTCATTGCCTTAGATAAGATTCTGAAAGATTACGATCGCGCATGGAAGACCCTCGGCAATATATGAAATATTTGACAATTGAGGATATTCTTATCATTGCCGAGACCCATGTGGGGAGCTATCAGTTTCTGCATAAAGAACAGTTAGACTATTTAGTCGAAGCAGTAAGTGCAAAATTTGGTGATGCAGACCTCTATCCAACTCTATTCCAAAAAGCTGCTATATATGCCCGTCATATTATTACAAGGCATATATTTCTGGATGGGAATAAACGTATCGGTTTGACGTGTGCTCTCAAATTTTTAGATTTGAATGATTGTGATCTACGCAAAGATATCAATGATTCAATTATTGAGTTAGGGTATGAAATTGCAGATGGATCAATAACCGATATTGAGGTAATTGCTGAGCGGATCCAATCATGGGTTTTGTGATAAAGTAAAGGCGGGCACAAGACCCCGCCTTACAGTACAGATTACTTTACTATAACCAACCACCAATCACATTCCCACTACTCCTGATAAGCCAACTCAGTCTGAAGAGCGTTAACTATGGTGTCAATGTTGAAGCGGATCATTCCGATATACGTTCCTTCAGTTGTCCCTGGCGTTCCCATCGCATCAGCGAAAAGCTTACCGCCGATGTTGACATTGAACCCTTTTGCCTTAACAGCCGCTTGAACAGCTCGGATACCTTGCGGTGCCGCTGAGGTCTCAACAAACATCGTTGAGATACGGCGTTCAATGATAAACACCGCGAGTTCTCTTACATCAGCAATTCCAACTTCATTTTCTGTGTTTATCCCCATCAGTCCGCGCACTTCAAATCCGTAAGCTTTTCCGAGATAGCCAAATGCATCGTGCGTCGTAACGAGAACCCTACGTTATAGCGGGTATCTGTGCCGCGAAGTTTTGCAGGTCGTTATGCAACGTTTCCAAAGATCTTAAGTAATTCTTAGCGTTAGAATGATAATATTCAGAATTTTTGGAGTCTGTTTGAGCCAATATATCGCGGACTCTTTCAGTTGCTTTCATCCAGAGTGATACATCATGCCAGACATGCGGGTCATAGCCTCCCATAAATTCAGATGCTACCCGCAGCCGTGAACGATCAATCCCATCCGTAACTGCGAAAGCTTTCGTTTTATCCTTCATTTTGTCAAGGACGGTACCTGTAATTCTCACTTCAAGATTCAAACCGTTGTAGAAGATAATATCAGCGTCCAGTAGTCGTTTGGTATCCCTGGCAGTCGGTTTATAGAGATGCGGATCAACTCCTTCACCGATAATTCCGGTAACATCAATCCTATCGCCGCCAACATTGTTAGCTATATCGGTAATCATACCAATTGTTGCAACGACGTTAAGTTTTTTCTCAGTCGCAGGTTTGGCATTTGTGATCTCTTCGGTCTTATCTTTTTGACACCCACCCGCAATTAAAAACAGTAATAGTCCAAAAAAACATAAACTCCTCTTTAAAAAATATTTATCCACTCTATTAACTAACTCCTTTTATACCTTATTTCATACACATAATTTCTTCACGGCAGCTTTTATATGATAATCTAAGTTGCAACCTATGTAGCACGAACTTTTAGTTTGTGAACTATCAGACGCAAACTAAACGAAGTTTAAGAAATAAATTCGGTAATGTTGGTTTCCCCAGGGGCCGGTAGGTGCGGTTTCCTAACCGCACCAGAGATGATTATGAAATTACCGAGTTAATAATTTAATCTTCTATACAAGTTTGCGCTACGATATTTCACGAATAATGAACTTTTCTTGATTAAAATGGCATCTATAGGTCTAATATCTTGGAGATAGCAACTTGGGCTATGAAAATGGAAAAACTTCTCGTATAGATACTCAAAAAATTGTGAAAGTTTAAGAAAATACGTCACTTCTATTGCAAATGTTACATAAGTTTAAGCACGCAATTCATAGGTGTTATTATTAAATAGCGCAATGAATTGCACTGAGACAAACGCCACAAGTCTTGAGAAAATGTATTATAGTGAAACCTAAAAATATGTGCACACGCCCCAGTAGATGCGGTTTCCTAACCGCATCTATGAGACTGAATAAACACCGGTTCGGTTAGGAAACCGAACCCGCCAAATGCCAAAAAGCGCATTTGGCGTTGATTCGTAGTGTGTAAATAATTATGGTTTTTACTATAACTTTTATAGATTTGAGTTTTAAATGGGATTTTTCTTGAATTGTATAGTAAAATTGTGGTATAATTGCTTCAAAAATATATTAAAATATCATTTGTGCTGCAGCTTGCGATTGAAACGTGTCTTAACCAGAGGGAGGGTTTTCAACAAACATGAAAATATCAATATTAAAGTTTATGATTTATTTAGGGATTGTTCTGTTCTGTTTTGGTGTCTGGAATCCGTTTGTGGAGGCAGATAATCATGGCAAAAAGGAGGAACCCGTAAGTTACCACAAACAGATTGTCCCAATACTCAAACGGAGTTGTCAAGGGTGTCATCATCCAGGCGATCCAAATGCTGACCTGATAGTAACATCTTACGCTGAACTCAAACGTGGTGGAATGGCTGGAGAAGCAATAATCCCCGGCAAACCGGATGAAAGTCTCATCATTGAACTTATCTCTGGTGACCCACCCGCTATGCCGCAGAACCAAGAACCGCTCACCGCCGAAGAAATTAACTTATTCAAACGTTGGATCCTTGAAGGTGCAAAAGACGATACACCTGAAGAAACAGACAAAACAGACGGAGAATATCCAAGTTACACTGTGCCCCCCGTTGTTTCTGCTATGGCTTACTCTCCTGATGGAAGCACACTTGCAGTATCTGGTGTCAATGAAGTTTTATTGTATGATTCTACGAATTTCGAACTTAAAGCGCGATTGGTAGGAAAAGCGCGTAGGATACAATCAATTGTATACGCTGATAAGGGAAAAACACTGGGAATAGCAGGTGGTTCCCCTGCACAATTTGGCGAGGTTCAGCTATGGGACACTGCAACCAATAAACTTATTAAAGCGATACGTTCCACTTATGATACGATCTATGGTCTCTCTTTCTCACCTGATGCCAGTCGTATTGCTTTTGGAACGTCAGATAAAACGGTGCGCGTCATCTCTGTTGCGGACGAGAAAGAACTTGTCCGATTTGACAATCACGGCGACTGGGTTTTCGGCACAGTTTTTTCTACTGACGGTACGCATTTTGTCAGTTGCAGTCGTGATACAGCACTCAAATTGGTTGAAGTAGATACGGGATCGTTTGTAGACGATGTTAACTCAAGCAACAAAGGCTACGGAGAAATCAATGCTATTGCTCGACACCCGAATGCTGACCAGGTTTTGAGCGTGGGAGAAGACCGAATCCCACGACTTTATAGAATGTTCCGTCAAACTCGTAGGGATGTTGGCAACACAGACTTCAATCTCATCCGGGCTTATGAAGCGCAGTCGGGGTCAATTGATGCAGTAGCGTTTTCAGTAGATGGAAGCAAATTTGCTGTCGGTAGTTCTTCAGGGGAAGCACGTATTTATAATGTAGCAGATGGAAAACGGCTTTTATCTATGCAAGGTGATACTGTTGGCGTTTTTGCACTTGCATTTCACCCAGATGGCACGCAGCTTGCCACGGGTGGTTTTGACGGAAAAATCCGTATATTTGACGCAAACTCTGGCAAACAATTAAACATCTTCATGTCCGTGCCAATTGAAACGACAGCAAGTGAGGAAGTCGCTTTGACAGTGACAGGTATGACGTGAGGGGCTTGTGTTGCAAAAGTGCTGGATGCACTTACAAAGCACCAAAACGTTATTAGTGCTGAAGTTTCTTTACCTAATCAGGCAGTTATTAAGGTTCGGAAGAACAGTGTTAAAGTTGACGAACTCGCAAACGTCATTAAAACAGCAGGATTTACTGCGACTGCTAAGTAGATGAGACAAGAGATGTCTGTTGATACTCCAAATATCTTATGGATTTGCACTGACCAACAACGTTACGACACAATAGGAGCATTAGGAAACCCGTACGTATCAACACCAAATATTGATAGTTTGGTCGCAGATGGCGTAGCATTTACGCACGTTTATTGCCAAAGCCCGATATGCACTCCGAGCCGTGCAAGCTTTTTGACAGGAATGTATCCGAGTGCTACACATGTTAATGGTAACGGAAACGACTATTTTCCAGAAACATATCCGCTTGTAACCCGCACGCTTGCAGACATCGGTTACGATTGCGGATTAATTGGGAAACTTCATCTCGCGAGTGCTTTTCGCCGAATAGAACCACGTGCCGATGACGGTTATCGCTATTGGCAATATAGCCATGCACCACGAGATGATTGGAAGGAAGGTCACGATTACGCGGACTGGGTTCGTTCAAAAGGACATATTCTTGGTGAGTTAACCCGAAATCCAGAAGGAGTGCCAGCAGAATTACACCAAACAACTTGGTGTGCAGAAAAGACAATTGAGTTTATTAGAGAAGAACGGGAAGGTCCTTGGCTTGCGAGTGTTAATATCTATGACCCGCATCCACCGTTCAATCCGCCGCAATCATATAGGGAACAGTTTGATCCAACGGACATGCCTGATCCACTTTTCAAGGAGAGTGATTTAGAACAGCAGCAGAGCTTGCATCAGATTGATTTTCAATCAAAAGTCCAAACACCAGATGAATTAGACATTCGGAATCCCATCTTGGCTCAGTCACCGCGCAGTAAAACGAAAGTTGAGATTGTGGGTGGAAGGGATGCTAAAACGCTTAAAGCTGCATATTATGCAATGATAAAACTGATTGATGATCAGTTAGGTCGCATCCTGGAAGTTCTCAATGAAACAGGACAACGTGAAAACACCGTTATCATCTTCACAAGCGACCACGGTGAGATGCTTGGTGATCACGGACTTATACAAAAAGGGTGTCGGTTTTATGAAGGTTTGGTCAGAGTGCCGTTGATTTTCTCGTTGCCAGAACATTTTGTAAGCGGTTTAAAAAGTGATGCGCTCGTTGAAATGGTTGACAAAGTCCCTACACTGTTGGAATTAGCGGGTTTGCTTGTTCCTGAGCAGATGCACGGACAATCAATATTGCCAATTCTCAGAGGCGAATCAGATGCAAACCATCATCGCGACTTTGTTCGGTGTGAATATTACGATGCACTTGATATGCGGGACCATACTTTCGCAACAATGTACCGGGATAAGCGTTATAAGTTAGTAGTTTATCACGGACACGAAGAGGGAGAACTTTACGATTTAGTTGATGACCCTGATGAATTCAACAATCTCTGGCACACACCAGAAAAGCAAGACACTAAATTAGATTTATCAAAAAGAAGTTTTGATGCGTCAATGTTTGCTATGGACAGAGGTCCTGAACGTGTTGGACCGATGTAATAGAGTCTATCTCATTAAATTAGTTGCTCATTTTTGCATAAAGTGTGATAATTAACGGATATACGATCACTTCCAATAATTAGGAGGAAATATGTATCGGAAATTTCTATTTTGCTTGACTTTAATGCTAATATGTGGTTTAAATTTGGGAAATGCAGCTGTTGAGGTAGGATTTCTCTATCTGGGTGATAACGGCCCGTTTACTAAACCTGCACTGGAATTCGCAAAAGACACGTTTAGTACAACGGAATTGGGAAAAGGTGACATAAAGAGTGACAAGTTCAAAAAATTCGCAGTCGTTTGGTGGAATGAAGGGGATACCGACCCTGGTGCTTTGTCCAATGCAGAAATTGATGCGTTCTTGGACTACGCTGAAAGCGGCGGTGCAATTTTGTTGACAGGTGGTGCTGTCCGTTATGTTACAATAATGGGTTTGGAAGATGCTCAACCCCGGCAGTTTGCACCTGTGTTAGACGATAATAGCAACGTCGGCATCATTGTACTCCAAGAGACGCTTGATCTGGGTTTAGTTGAAGGACTCAAGAATGTTGATGGAAAGGCACCACAAGTGGATGATTGGGTTCAGGTCAATTCGACTGGGTATCCAAGAATTGCTGACTATTTCGACAAATTGGCTAAAAATATTATTACACTTGCCCATGCATGGGAGCGTGGAACAAACTATGCGGACAGAATTGGTGCTTTCGGTTATTGGAAAGCAGGGGACGGCAAAGTGTTTAATATGAATTGGCGGCTTCCAAACTACCATGCGAATAACAAAAGTATTGACCAGTTAGAACAACTCACAGAAAACGTTATTAATTGGTTAGCAAGTGAATCAGAATTTGCAGATGTATCCTCACGCGGCAAGTTGCCGGTAGTTTGGGGAAATTTAAAAAATCAGAGGTAGACATAATCCAAAATCAGAGTTAACAAAGTAAATAGGCGGGTACGCCGCAAAGTTAAGTTTCATACCACTTATGGAGGTTAATGTGAAACTCAGTTATAACTTGGTTGCTATACTCTTTATCGCATTCTTTTGCTGTTTAGTGTTTCAGTATTCAAGCTGGAGTCAGATGGAGGAGACCGCGCCGAGTGTAGAAATGCCCGATATTAAAGCGTTAAAGACTCACCCTGAGTCGTTGACGTTGGAGCATGCGCGCGATGGTCGCCGTGTGCTTGTTTCGGGGCAAACTAAAGATGGAAAATGGGTTGATGTAACGTCTTGGGCAGTGCTAAAACCCACCTCAGAAAGTGTAACAGTGCATGAAGACGGCTACATCTTTCCGAGTTCAGTTGGAACTACTGCAATTAAGGTTACAGTGAAGAATGTCAGCACAGAATTACCTGTAACCATCAAGAGCATTGATGCACCACCAGTGAGTTTTGTGCGAGATGTTATGCCGATCATGAGCCATGCAGGTTGCAATAACGGCACTTGCCACGGCGCTGCAAAAGGCAAAAACGGTTTCAAACTCTCACTACGAGGCTACGATCCGGAATTTGACTATGAACTTCTGATTGAAGATATTTCTGGACGCCGCTTCAATCGTGCGTTTCCCGAACAGAGTCTGATGTTGCTCAAAACGACATCGGAGGTTCCACACAAAGGTGGACAGGTGATCGCCCTAGGTACGCGTGATTACAAACTCATCCATCAGTGGATAAGTGAAGGTGTAGCTTCTGACGTTCAGACAACCAAACGAGTTGAAAGGTTAGAGGTAATTCCTGGATCCGCAGAATTGTCTATGCCCGGAAATAAGCAGCAGATGATAGTTATTGCGCACTATCCTGATGGAACAACACGCGATGTTACCCGTGAAGCGAAATTTACCAGTAGCGTCAATGAAGTCGCAAAAGTGACTGATGAAGGTGTTGTAACAGCAGAACGCCGTGGAGAAACTGCTATCCTTACCCGATATGAGGGCGCATATAGCACAAACGGCATCATCGTTATGGGTGACAGGAGTGGTTTCCAATGGGTTGAAACACCTGAATATAACTACATTGATACACATGTACATAACAAACTGAAACGGTTGAAGATTTTACCATCTGAATTATGCACAGATGAGGAATTCGTCCGGCGTATCTACTTTGATATGACAGGACTTCCGCCAGCACCAGAACAGGTGCGAAGTTTCCTTATGGATGCAACACCGTCTAAGGAAAAACGCGAAAAATTGATTGATGTATTGGCTGAAACCTCCGAGTATGTTGACCACTGGACACATAAATGGGGTGACCTGTTACAATCGAACCGTAAATTTCTCGGTGAACGCGGCATGTGGCTTTTCCGGCAATGGATAAACGAATCAATTGCAGAAAATCGCCCGTATAATCAATTCGTGCATGACCTGATTACTGCTACTGGTAGTGCTTATGCTAATCCAGCAGCAAATTATTTCCGTGTCTCGCGCGAATACACTGCCGCTGTGGAAAATACGACCCAACTTTTCCTTGGCGTTCGATTCTCTTGTAACAAATGCCACGATCATCCGTTTGAAGTCTGGACCCAAAATCAATACTATGAATTGGGAGCATTTTTCTCAGATGTTAAAGTGAAAAACGGACGATTGCCCGGTGAAGAAGTTGTATACGCAAGTTTCAACCCTACTTCGGTTAAACATCCGAGGACGTTAGCAGTTGTTGAAGCATCCGTCCCGTTTGGTGAAACAAAAAAAGATGCTACCGATAAGCGGGAATCTCTGGCAGAATGGCTCACATCCTCAGAAAATCCGATGTTCGCAAAAGCAGGGGTAAACCGTATATGGAGTTACTTCATGGGACGCGGTATCATTGAACCAGTCGATGATATACGAACCAGTAACCCGCCAAGTAACCCGGAATTGCTTGATGCGTTAACAAAAGATTTCGTGGGGAGCGGGTTTGACATGAAACATATCATGAAAACAATCGCCCGTTCCCGAACTTATCAACAAAGCATCAAGACGAATAAGTGGAACAAAGTTGATACCATTAATTTCTCACATGCAACTGCACGACGTTTAACAGCGGAACAGTTGTTAGATGCCATCGGTGTTGCTACGGGAAGTCAACCGAAGTTCCAAGGTGTGCCGAAAGACTTCCGTGCCGTTCAATTACCAGACAGCAAAGTTAAGGATGATGGATTTTTGAAATTGTTTGGTCGTCCAGAACGCGAAAGTTCGTGTGAATGTGAAAGAACATCAGAAGTAAGCCTCGCCCATGCGATGAACCTTATTAACGGACCGACAGTTGCAAATGCAATTATTGATCCTAACGGACGAATTGCAAAACTCATCAAAGCAAATGAGGATGACCGTACACTCATTGAAGAGATGTATCTTGCAACATTTGCTCGGTTACCGCTGGAAAAGGAATATAAGACAGCCGTTGAATATATTGCGAAAGCCGAATCAAAGGAGGAAGGCGCGCAAGATTTAATGTGGGCATTAATTAATAGTCCCGCGTTCTTATTCAACCGATAAGCCCGATACCGATTTGTGCACTTCAAAAACGTAAGTTTAGCACAAAATTATGGAGGAAATAATTGATGATATCGTTACCACAAGCACCCGGAAGATTATGTGATGGGTTCTCACGTAGAGAATTTCTCCGCGTGGGTGGCGCCGCGATGCTGGGCATTAGCCTACCACAAGTATTGTCACTCCAAGCCAAGGCAAGCACGACAGTTGACCCCGCGACGCCTCTAAACGGTTGGGGCAAAGCCAGTTCTGTCATTCTGCTTTTCTTGCAAGGCGGACCGAGTCACATTGATATCTGGGATCCAAAGCCGGATGCACCTTCTAATATCCGTGGTGAATTTAATCCTATCCCAACGAATGTTGATGGCATTCAGTTGTCAGAGACAATGCCACATTTGGCGAAACAGATGGATAAAGCATGTCTTATCCGTTCAGTAAGCTACACACCCGCAGGACTTTTCAATCATACCGCTGCAATGTATCAAATGGTTACAGGGGAAACACCGGACAAGGTTGCCCCTTCTGGGCAGCTTGACCCACCATCTCCTGCTGATCATCCAAACGCTGCAGCACATATTTCCAAGTTCAGACCACCAGATGAACCGATGTTGGCAGCCGTCCAACTCCCGCGTCCCATGCAGGAGAGTGGTATCATTGGTAAAGGCGGAAATGCGGGTTTCCTTGGCAGAGCGTATGACCCATATTTTCTCTTCCAAGATCCCAATACAGAAATAAATCTTGATGATTTGACGCTTCGTCCAGAAGTTCCACCGATGCGATTGCAGCGGCGGAAAACGCTCCTTGAAACGATTAACTCCAATATGCCTGAAATTGACAAGGTAGCAGATTCCTACGCACTGAATGAATACTATGAAAAAGCGTATGACCTCATCTTGTCACAGAAGGCACGCAACGCGTTTGATTTGTCGCAGGAGTCTAATGAAACACGTGACAAATATGGCCGCCATACATTTGGTCAGAGTGCCTTGCTTGCACGCAGATTGGTTGAAGCTGGCACACGATTTGTACAGGTGAACTGGCCCTCTGTTGCTAACGGCAATCCAAATACTACGGCATGGGATACCCACGCAGCCAACTTCGGACCTCTGAAAAACCTTCACTGTCCCAAGTTAGATAGTGCGGTTTCTTCACTGCTTGAAGATTTAGATCAGAAGGGTATGTTAGAGGAAACGCTTGTGCTCGCGATTGGTGAATTTGGTCGTTCACCGCGCATGGGTATTAGCACTTCTGGAAACGGCAACGCACCAGATGGTCGTGACCACTGGCCCTATTGCTATACCGGTTTAATTGCTGGTGCTGGTGTCAAAGGCGGTCAAGTTTACGGTAAGTCTGATGATACAGGTTCGACACCGCTTGAAAATCCGGTACATCCGCGGGATATCCTCGCTACGATTTACCATACGCTCGGTATTGATCCGCACACTATTGTCATGAACCACTTAGACCAACCCCGTGAATTGGTCAAAGGTGAAGTGATTACCGGGATATTCTAAATTAGTTCTAATACTGAAGCCTGTGCTTGAACGATTGTAGTTCAAGTGCAGGTTTTCTCATACAATTGGAGTTGCGAATATCTAATATTTTTATAATAAAACCTACATTCCGTACTTCTAATTTCCGATTTTCGATATTTTTTTTCAAACCTGTAAAACAAGTGCGGAATGTGGGATATCAATAAGGAGCAGAACAATGTCAAATATTATATATGAACAGTTGGTAACCGCCACATTGAAAGGTGACACCGAAGCGCGAGAAAAACTGGAGAACCGAGTCGAATCGGAAATACGTGGGTATCTTGAGGATTATGTAGATAAGCATGGTGGGGATATAGAAGTTATAGAATCTGAAATATCCTTGAGCGTCAAGGAGCGAATTTTTTCTAAACTTGACAAATTTTTATTCACCACTCCTTTTTCCAGGTGGGTGCGTGTGGCTACTCGTAACGAAGTTGTAGATTATAATAGAAGGAGAATGAGGTTGAGTGCATAAGATGAATCCGAAATGTTTTCCGAAGCTTGTGTTTGGACGAATTATAGTTCAAGCACAGGTTTTCTAATATATGGTGAAATTGAGAAATACTCACCTGTACTTCGTAGGTTGGGTAGAGCGTAGCGAAACCCAACACGCAACGCTTGGACACACTCAAAATGTTGGGTTTCACTTCGTTCTACCCAACCTACGAGAACATGTTTTGCTAAATTGATCCTATGGGCAGAGCGATAGTGAAACCCAACTTTGAACCGTATGTTGTCAGGTTTCACGGTGTTCAACCCAACGTACAGGTGGTTTATACCGAATACTGTAGTTTCAAGTTCAGAATCCTAATATTACCCACACTTCTTAAGAAAATCAATGTCACAATTTTGTTTGATGCAGTCCACGACTGCACCAGTAGAGAGGTAATTAAAAATGCCTGAATCGCTATTTTGTAAACAAACAAAAACAGAGTACAAAAAACGGCAGTTCCTTATCCAGATAGTCTTAATTCTTTTTTTAGCCGTCGGCATTGCACATGCACAGGTCGCACCGCAGCTGACAAGTATTTCACCTCGCGCAGCACAGCGCGGGCAAACCATTGACATTACACTTGAAGGCAAAAACATCAACAAGAACGCACAAGTTTGGTTTAGCAAAGAGGGAATCACAGCAGAAATTAAGAAAAAATCACCAGCAGCAACAGTCCGCTTTAATGGATCAGGTATCTCTGGCAACATTCCAAACAATCCCCGCTTAGTTATTTCATTCCAAATCGCACCCGAGGCACCATTAGGCAACCATCAAATACGTCTCATCACACCAAACGGTGTATCCAACCCGCAAAACTTCATCGTTGGCGACCTCCCTGAGACGAAAGAGCAGGAGCCAAATGCAACAACTGCTGAGGCAAACCTGCTTGAATTACCTGTTACTGTCAACGGCACCGTTGCCTCAATAGATGATGTTGATATGTTCCGTTTTAAACTCAAAAAAGGTGCGCGTCTTATTTGTGATATAAACGCACAACGTATGGGGTCACCTTTAGATTCCTATATTGAGCTATTTGACCCAAGTGGAACTGAGGTGGTGAAAAGCGGAGATGGAAACGGATTGGATTCATTTATTGATTTTACAACCGAACAGGAAGGGGAATACACACTTTACCTACGCGACATCCGCTACCAAGGCGGTGGAAATTATATATATCGCTTAAGTATTGGAGAATTACCTTATCTTCAAAGTGTTTTCCCACTGGGTGGAAAACGCGGCGCTGCGAACAATGTTAACGTTGCAGGCGCAAATTTAGGTTCTGTGAATGCCATCCAACTTGATATTTCTCCAAATGCAACGCTCGGAATTCAAGAACTACGGGTCAGCACCCCAAATGGTTTAGAAACAAATCCTTACCCATTTGCGATTGGCGAATTTAACGAGACAAATGAAAAAGAGCCAAATAACACTTTAGCAGAAGAAAACAAAATCGGAACACCGATTACAGTAAATGGTAAAATAGATAAAGCCGAAGATGTGGACAGGTATTCCATTAAAGTAGAAAAGGGAGCACGTTTCGTCTTTGAAGTAAAAGCCCGTGAATTTCGTTCACAGTTGGATCCGCTGCTGACACTATATTCACATAAAAAAGGAGATGCAGATAGCGTTGAAGAACAGGTATTAAGGGTTAATGATGATGCAAGTGGAACAGATGCAATTGTTGCATTTACGTTCCCAGAAGCAGGAGATTACGGTATTTCAGTGCGCGACTTAAATAGTGCAGGTGGAGCAGATTACCCTTACAGACTCACTGTGCGCCCACTTAATCCAAGTTTTCGCTTAAACGTCAGTTCCGATAATCCTCGCATTAGCAGAGGCGGTACTTTAATGGTAACAGTCTCTGCCGCACGCGTTGATGGATTTAATGGGGCACTTCGCTTTTTTTCTCCGGATCTCCCCAAAGGATTCGTAGTAAGTCCAACAATCCTTTACGCTGGTCAAAATCAAGCGGTGTTGACAATAACTGCACCGGTGGATGCACCACTTGGACTCCACCCATTTTCGATAGTTGGTGTTGGTGCCATCGGTGGTCGTCGTATAGAAGCAACTGCTTCACCACAAGAAATACTGCTAACAGTAATGGAAGTACCACCATTTACACTCTCATTCGCAGATGTTGACTTAAATGTGGTTCACAACAAATCCACAAACTTTCACGTTATTGCTAATCGAAGGGAAGGTTTTAATGGACCTATCGGTCTTACGGTACAGGGAATGCCGGTTCGTATTACAGGTGGAAAAGCCACCATTCCTGCAGGTAAAAATAGTACAGTGATTTCGCTCCGAGCGGGAACCGTTGAACGGCGTGAACAATTCTCCGTTGTTCCTACCCCTGGTACAAGTTATATTTCCGTTAGTGGAACAGCAAATATCAATAGAGAAAGTTTTACTGAATCAACCCCTGCTATTCCCTTGACAGTTCTTGAAGCACCCTTTATCGTTACTATTGAGCCGTTACGCTTTAGCATTGTCTTCCCAAAGGCAGCAAGCGATACTGAACCTACGGCGGATGCAGCTACGGGTGAAGGTGAAACCGTCGCTGTCTCTAATCCGAGTCCGACGGAAAATCCTGAACAAGCAGATGAGTCAACGGAAGAGAGTCAACCGATAATAAAATCCGCTAAACTCACAATGAGCGTTGTTCGGCGAGGGAGTTTCACCGACTTTGTTACCATTAAACCGATAACAGTTCCCGAAGGCATCACTGTTCCTGATGCAACGATTCCTATTAACGAAAGTGACGTTGAGGTTAATCTTGAGGCACTCAGTTCATTAGAACCCAAGACCTACCAAGTAAAATTCCGTGCTACAGCGGTAATCAACGGTAAAACCTTTCAGCAGGATAGTCCAATTATTAATGTGAAAATTATTCGTTAGATATAACTTTTTAGGTTGTTAAGTTGATCTTTTCTCGTGTCAGATTATTTATGATAGTTTGTCTCATGGATGTATATAGTCGAAAATGTTTAGATTCATTCTATGGTAGGGACAGGTCCTTGTGCTTGTCCCTTTTTCTTGTCTGAACCAAGATTTACAAGATTCAAGGATTTTCAGGATTGTTGATAATATGTATGTTGTTGAGTCAAACCAGTACGTATGAAGGCTAAATACAATGTCGCTATCTTCTGAAAAAACCACATCATTCCTAAGATGTTCATAATCCTGAAAATCTGGTAATCCTGAGAATCCTGGTTCAGACAATAAAGTTGGCGATGCACAAATCTTAGGTTAGGTCGAGTGAGAGAAAAACCTAAAATACGTCAATTTTATAACACGAAATAATTCACGGATATCCGTGATGTAGCAATTTTAAAAGGACAAAATTTCTGCCAGAGAATCCTATATTGTGCTATACTTTTGCATAATAAAATCTTTGGTTAGGTAGGAAACAGAATGTCATCTCGACGTGATTTTTTTAAATATCTTGGCTGGGGAAATTTTACGGCGGCACTGGGAATAGTTTTCGGTCCAGGATTAGTAAGGTATCTCTACCCACGTGTTCTATATGAACCATCGTCTGTCTTTAAAGCTGGGTTTCCCGCAGAATACCCGCCCGGTAGTGTCAGCGAAAAATACAAAAAAGAACCGTTTGGTGTTTGGATTGTTCGACGTGAAGATGGTGTATTCTACGCCCTGCTTACAACCTGTACGCATTTGGGTTGCACGCCCCGATGGCTTAGTTCTGAGAGTAAATTCAAGTGCCCTTGCCATGGTAGCGGTTTTGACCGAGATGGGATAAACTATGAAGGACCCGCACCACGTCCCCTTGAACGGGTGAAGATTACTTTGGCTGAGGACGGGCAGCTTCAAATTGATAAGTCGGTCAAGTTTCTGGGTGAAAAAGATCAATGGGGTGACCTCGGGGCATCTCTAAAAGTCTAATTCAGGAGGACACAATTGTGTCTGAGAAGATGTTGCGCATCATCAGACTGAAAAAGGAAGATAATGAACGAAGAACGTAAAGGACTAAAAGAAAAGATTACAAATTCCGATATTTGGAAATCTATTTTTCGCCACGGTTATGAAAACACCGGTCGCCGTTACACATTGCAGGTTTTACAAAATGTATGGTTGCATTTACACCCGCCCCGTATTTCTCGTCATGCACTCAACTTCCGATTTACATGGTGTATGGGCGGCATCACCTTTCTGATGTTCCTCGTGACTGCTGTCACGGGCGTGCTCTTGATGTTTTATTATGTACCAGCTGACGAATACGCTTACGCGAATGTGCAGTCCCTTGAATTTGACATTCCCTTCGGTATGCTCCTCCGTAACATGCACCGTTGGGCAGCACACGGTATGGTTATTTCCGTCATGCTGCACATGTTCCGTGTCTTTCTAACAGGTTCTTATAAAAAGCCGCGAGAGTTCAACTGGGCAGTGGGTGTTATATTGTTACTCATCACATTTTTCCTCAGTTTCACCGGCTACTTATTGCCGTGGGACCAACTCGCCTATTGGGCAGTTACAGTCGGAACAAACATGGCACGTGCTACCCCTGTGCTCGGACATGAAGGACCTTTCACACCAACAGACATTGTTACGCAAGCAAACGATGTACGATTTGCTTTGCTTGGCGGGACAATCGTTGGTCCATCAACACTGCTAAGGTTCTATATTTTACATTGTGTTGCTGTTCCGTTGGTCGCAAGTCTATTGATGGCATTGCATTTCTGGCGTGTCCGAAAAGATGGCGGAATATCTGGTCCTCTATAATTTTAAAACCAAATTATGGTGAATTATAAAATTATGGTGACACCTCTTCTGTAGGAGCGATCTCCGAATCGCGATTAAACGCAATGATAGTCGGGAATCGGAGTTCCCTCCTACAACTCAAATGTCAAGTTAATTGTAAAATCTACTATATCAGCAAACGGAGAAATAGAAGTAAGATATGCAGCATTTTTTAGCACTGGTAACAAAACCTGACAATGTTCCGATTTTGGCGATACTCTTTTTGATACCCTACTTTATATGGTTAGCATATAAACAGGCACGCCAGACTGATCGTACAGGTGTACCTTCTGATGCTGCATTGAACGACAAAGTATATGTTTGGCCATATCTGTGTCGGAACGAATTTGTCTGTGCGATTATCGTGATGCTGGTGCTGGGTGTTTGGTCGATTATGATTGATGCACCACTTGAGGAACCGAATGATCCTGCTAAAACACCTAACCCTTCCAAAGCCCCTTGGTACTTCCTCGCGCTTCAAGAGATGTTGGTCTACTTTGATCCATGGATCGCTGGCGTTGTCCTACCTGGTCTGATTATCGCAGGGCTCATTGCTATTCCTTTCATTGACATTAATCCGAAAGGCAAAGGGTATTATACAATCAAAGAACGACCGTTCGCGCTCGCAGTGTTCTGCTTTGGCTTTATAGTATTGTGGATAGTCTTGATGATTGTCGGTACGTTCCTAAGAGGTCCAGGGTGGAACATATTTATGCCGTGGCAGTATTGGGATCCGCACAAGGTCGTACCATTAACAAATGTTAACCTTTCCAAATTTATTGGGATTGAAGACGACACAACCGCAAATTTCTTCGGTTTTGCTGTTGTTACTGGTTATTTTGCACTGGGACCAATTTTCTATTTTTGGAAAAGTAAAAGTAGCCGCTTTATACAAGAACTTGGGCTTATTCGTTATGTCATTGTCTCATTTCTATTTTTAAGTATGGTCGCACTACCGATTAAAATGATTCTTCGATTAGCACTAAATATCAAATATGTTTGGGTATCACCCTGGTTCAACATCTAATTTTTTACGACTTAATGATTATACTTTAACTTTTCATTCTCAACACTGTTCGTAAAAATTGATCAATTTGGAGGTTACATCTTTCGTGAAGAGCAAAAAAGAGATTCCCGCTGAAAAAAAATCATATTCTGTTTTGTTCTTTATTCTGTCAGCGCTGTTAGGGTTGGTGACGATTTGGGGTTTTTGGGATGAGATGATCACGCGCCGCCCATGGAAAGAAATTCAACAACGGTTCTATCAATACGAATACGAGAAGACAGATGTAGAATTGACAAATGCAAAGACAAACTTGCCTGAAATACCCTCCGATCCTCAGGTTGATGAGAAGCAGTTGAGAGATTTAAAGAAAGTTGTAGAGACAAAACAGGTTGAGCTGGGCGAAGCAATGCAAAAACGCAAGTTTGAGCAGAGCAAATCTGATGCTATTAACTATAAATATCAGCATAGTCTACATGAGGCACATGGGGAAGATACTGAAACAGTTAAAAAATGGAAAGAGAAATTAGACGAGTTTGAAAAACGAATTGAAGGTGAACTCACATCTGCTGTCCTAAAAGTTGAAGCCGAATTTGCTGACGGTAATAAAACCCTTGCTGATTTCTATCAAAACAGCGGTGACCCCGTCAACGCGCTTTCCACCTACCTAATCGCACAAAAATATAAACCTACAGATACCAATATCGCTGACGGAATTTCCACCGCGCAAGAAGCACTTGCACCACTCGAAGCTAATAAAGCAGAACATGAGGCTGTTGCCCGTCTTGAGAAGAAGTTAGCTGATGTTGGTGGTATCAAACGAAAATTCCTTGGAAGTCTATTAGAAAACCCCTTTAAAGAAACGAGAACTATCGTTCAATACTATCTTGAAGAGTTTGATTATACTGCGGATAGGTGCGCAACTTGTCATTTCTCCGTTGATAAGAGCGGTTATGAAACTAAAGCGCAAGAAACTTTTGAAGTAGAAGGTGACGGAGAAAATCTTGTTAAACACCAACTCAAACACCCAAAAGTTAAACCCGGTAATGAGACAATTGTTATTGATGGTTTTGATGCTGAACCAGATGAATACGAATTGTCAGAGAACGGTGTCCTCACCTTTACTGACCCTGATGTTTTTGGTGAGGTGGAAATTTCCTATGAAACAGGATACGATGCGGTTCTTCAAACACATCCCTATCGTGATGTCCTTCTTGCAAAACATCCGCTTGAGAGATTCGGTTGTACGCCTTGCCACGGCGGACAAGGACATGGGTTGACAGCCAAATCCGCTCACGCTTTAACACATGCTGAATACTGGCTCACACCTGTGCTTGGAATGGATGAACACACAGGAAAAACATCCAAAGAGAAAAGAGGATACATGGAGGCTAATTGTCGGCGTTGCCACGATGGTGTGATGAAGTTAGACTTCGGTCTAAATCCAGAAACAAACGCTCCGCAGGACTATGCACCGAATCTTACGAAAGGATTAGCGCTCTTTGAAGACCTTGGATGTCATGGATGCCACGTAGTAGAAGGTTACAGTGCGCTTGATAAAATTCAAAAAGTCGGACCCTCTCTGAAAAAAGTCGGAAGTAAAGTCCAGGATACTGAATGGCTTGAGAATTGGATTAAAAAACCGGAAGCGTATCTCCCGAATACTACCATGCCGAACTTTTTCCCGGCGGAAGGCATGAGCCAGCTCGTTTACTTTAAGAATGGTGGACAACGTAACGGTGTCGTTACTGAAACTGAAACCCAATATATTCTGAAAGCTGACGATGGTACAGAATACAAATACGCGAAAGATGATGTTGTCCGTATCGTTGACGAAGTTAAGTCTATAGCCAAATATCTTGCTGAAGAAATGAAAGATGAAGATTTAGATGAGTCCCAAGGCACATACTCTAAATCTGGAAGCGCGATAAAGGCAGGTGAAGAGACTGTAAAAACTGTCGGATGTCTAACATGTCATAAAGTTGGTGAATTAGGAAGCGATTTTGCTCCCGCCTTAGACAGCGTTGGGACAAAAGTTACGCCAACCTACCTCCGCCAATGGATTGATAATCCATTGGAATATGATCCAGATACAGCTATGCCAAGTTTGCGATTGAGCAACCGTGAACTTGACAATGTAGTCGCATATCTAATGAATCTACAGAAACCGGCCCCTACCGTAGTTTCTACTTCAATAGGCGAGGCACTCGTTGACGAAGGCGAAAAACTTGTTAGAACTTACGGATGCTTCGGTTGTCACGAAATTACAGGCTTTGAAAATGAATCCAAAGTCGGTGCTGATCTTGGAGAATTCGGTGCTAAACTTGCCGAAGAACTTGACTTTGGTGACACTTTAGAAGATGAAGTCGGGCATAGTTGGCACGATTGGACAATTGGCAAAATTACTAATCCGCGGCGTTACCAAACGCGCCGTATTGTTTCCCGTATGCCTGTGTTCCAGATTAGCGATGAAGATGCTAAGACAATCGCAGTACTATTAAAAAGTTTCCAACCGCAGGAATACCCGCTCAATTACATCTTTGATCATGCAGTTGAACCACATCGCGTTGAAAAACAGAAGCAAATTGATGCTGGCAGGCGCGTTGTCAAAAAATATAACTGTACCGGATGCCACGAAATTGAAGGTGAAGGTGGAGATTATCGTGATGTTATCATTGCACACGAGGGTTTGGATCAAATCACAGCAAAACAGTTTGCGCCACCCACATTGCAGGCAGAAGGAGCAAGAGTTTATCCCGATTGGTTGTTTGAATTCCTCAAAAACCCTTCCGACGTACGCTACGGGCTAAAGGTGCGTATGCCAACATTTGACATGTCAGATGAAGAAGCGACAACCCTTGTCAAATACTTCTCTGCATTAGATGACGAGCCGTTCCCCTACGAAACGCTTGAACCACCTATGTCTACAAGCGCAGAATTGCGAGTTGGCAAGCAAATCTTTGACGAGTTGAAATGCGATTCATGCCACCCTTCACAAGATGAGATCATTCCTGAAGGTAGCGATAAAACAGGAAGACCGGACCTCTCCTTGGCAAAACAAAGGTTGAAAGCGGATTGGCTTATTGATTGGTTGAAAAACCCGCAGAGTTTCCAGCGCGGGACTGCAATGCCGCAGGCTTGGCCTCTCGTTGGTGGACAGCATATGCCATACGAAGATTATGCAGGGAGTGACGCTGAAAAACAGATTCAGTTGGTGCGGGATTATCTAATTTCATTAGGTCGTTAGTGTAGGTACCGATTCAATTCGTTCCTGCTATAGGAGTTCCGTCCTATGAAACATCTACTGATCGTAGTCGTTATGATCCTTGTGTGGCTTAACGGGTTCATCTGGTTAGGAAAACAGGTTGACCCAAGCACAAAGTATCAAACACAAGTTGAATATAAATACGCAAGATATTGTGCTGGGTGCCACGGGAACAATGGTGAAGGCAACGGACGGATTGGTCGGTTCAAAAAATTGGACCCTGCCGATCTGACAGATAGTAATTTGTGGACAATGCACGACGATACGCAGCTGCTTGAAAGCATCCGTGAAGGTAAAGAAGATATGCCTGCCTTCCACTACTACCTCAGTAATGAAGAACAACGTGAATTACTTGAGTATATTAAAATAACCTTCCGCCCTTAAAACGCACGGATATCCGTGATGTTTGTTTTTAAGGGTTTGCCTTTTCAAATCTTAAGGTGTTAATATAATAAAAAAGAATTATATTAGGAGAAAAACGATGAAAAATCTTAAAACCATCATCGCGCTACTTATTTGTAGCACAATGACAAGTATTGCTTTTGCAGCCAATATCACTGGAACTGTAACCTATGATGAAACCGAACCTACTACACGCAAAGCACTGCCAATCAACACACAGGAAAAACACTGTATTGATGCTACAAAAGGTGCTAAGGATGAAACACTTGTTGTTTCAAAAGCCAAAGGCATCCAAAATGTTGTGGTTTACGTGCGCATGAGCGGACAAAAGGTTACACCACTTAAGGAAAATCCTAAGGTTGACCAAAAAGATTGTCGTTACTTACCACACGTATTGGTGGTGCCTGAAGGAACGACAGTTGATGTTACTTCTAACGACCCAGTTGCGCACAATGTTCATTCTCACGCTACGAAGAACGAAGCACCAAATGTTCAAATTCCTAAAAAAGGTGTTGTAATCCCTTACGAAATCACAAAAGCGGAAGCAATTAAGTTGACATGCGATATTCATGCTTGGATGAGCGGCTACATTGTCGCTGTTAAAAGCAATTATTATACAGTAACGGGGCAGAAAGATGATAAGGACAACTGGATTCATCCAGATGATTATGAAAAATCAGATGACACCGGTAAATATACTATAAAAGATGTTCCGGCAGGTAGAGCGCGCGTAGTTGTATGGCACGAAAAACTCGGGTCAACAAACAAAACCGTTCAAGTACCTGAAAGCGGTGATTTAAAAGTAGACTTCAAAGCTTCCGAATTTAAACTGCCTAAGAAAAAATAGTTAGTTTCATTTTGTCTTCAGGACTTACACACAAACGGTAGGCGAGGTTTCCTAACCTCGCCGGTGCAGAGTGTCCAAGTAATTCTATAATCTACAATAGTAGTGTTATCCTAACAATTGAGAGAAAAAATGCGTTGTTGTTCTTTTCTTCTAACTAAAAAGAGACTATACTTCATACTCGGTTTTGTGCTGCTCGGTTTTGCGCTATTGGCAGTTGTGCCGGCATTTGCACAGGACATGACTGATGCAGAATACCGTCCGTTTCCTCTGATTGGTAGTCGAAACGCAGCTTGGATTGCCGCGCAGCTACACCTATTGTTTGGTTCCTTTATCCTCGGTGTGCCGATGTTTGCCGTTATTATCGAGTTTATCGGATGGAAAACCAAAGATGAACGGTACGACCGGATGGCACAAGAGTTTATCAAACTCTGTATGGGTGCTTTTTCAACAACAGCGTTGCTCGGTGGCGTTCTTGTATTCATCCTTGTGTGGTGTTATCCCAAAGTATTGAACAAGATGAGCGGAATCTTCGGTCCGACAATGATTTTCTACGTCGTCTTGTTCTTTGGAGAGACCTTTACCCTTTACCTATATTCGTACGGTTGGGATAAGATGCAAGGACGTTTTAAATGGGTGCATCTGGTGCTCGGTGTTCTATTAAACGTATGGGGCACAGCGATCATGTTTGTTTCAAACACATGGCTCACCTACCAAACAAGTCCAGCAATACAATATGGAAAAGCCTCTGAAGCGACCCAGGAAAAATGGGTGGAATCCATGTTATCACAAAATTCTGAGCTAACCCGTGCCGAAGTGCTTGAGGGCGTAACAGATTCGACCGTAATTTCTCTCCACAATGAAACCACAAGTGAATTCTTAGGAACGGTATGGGAAGCAGTAAACAATTTTACATGGATGCCGGTCAATATTCACCGTCTCATCGGAAACATAGCATTTGGCGGTTCCATTGTCGCTGCTTATGCAGCATTTCGCTACCTCGTGGCTAAAACAAAAGAGGACAGGGCGCACTACGATTGGATGGGGTATAACGGAAACTTCATCGCTTTGTGCGGGCTGATTCCACTGCCTTTCGCCGGTTATTGGTTAGGTAAAGAAATCTATGATTTCAATACCACCATGGGCATCAACATGATGGGTAATCTCTTCTCTTGGCTATTTATCATTCAAGCGGTAATGATTGGTGTGCTTTTTATAGGTGCGAACTACTATCTTTGGTCTGGGATGGGAAGAATTGAAGGGGCAGAGATATATGCGCGTTATCGTCCATATATGATTACAATCATTGTAATCTGTGTGGCTGTGTGGATGACTCCTCGGACGCTATCAACAATTTCCTCAGCATCCGAACTGAGTGCAATGGGAGGTGGAAACCATCCACATCTCGGATTCTTCGGGTTGATGAGTGCAAAAAACACTGCTGTTAATATTGTTATCTTGACAACCTTTTTGAGTTTTTTGTTTTATAGACGTTCCGGTAAAACACCTACTGTGGGTTGGAAAAACTTTGGGAACATAATGATTTCTGTAATTTTCTTCTTTGGTGCCGTGTCAATTGTAGTTATCGGTATCGCTGGATTTAGTAAGAAACTTCCACCCCTTTATCGTGAAAATGTGTTGACACCCTGGCAGGTGATGGTCGCACTTGGCGTAATGGTTGTTGTTACAATCATTGATATATTCATGTATAGAAAAGCGACAACAGCTGGAACAATAAAATGGGGTGAGATGACAGAACGGTCGCAATACGTTCTAATATTACTTGCAATTACCTTTACCTCACTGATGGGGTTAATGGGGTACGCACGTTCAGGGTTGCGCGAAGGATGGCATATCTTTGGTGTTCAGAGAGATACCTCAGTTGACGCATTCACGCCTGCTCTGAGTGATGCTGTGAACATGGTTGCAATCATTATGGTAATCTTCTTTGCACTTGTTGGGTTTATCTTCTGGCTCGGTCTGTGGGGTGACAAGAAAAAACAACCGGCAGTGCCAATTGAAGCGGATGTGCCTGCAGAGAGTGATGATTAAAGGGAGAACAAACGATGAAAAACACGCTCGTTAAAATTATAGGACTAATCTTAATGGTAGTGAGTTTTATCGCCTTTGTGGCAAAGGCTCCAGCTTTTCCAATTGCTTCTGAGAACTTACTCCCTTGGTCCGTCTGGTTTACGATTTCAGTCTTGGTGAACATGGTAGTCTGGTTCCCTGTCATGAAATTAGTGTCGTTCTCGCTTGGTATAATATGGTGTTACGCTTTTATAGCAGGACTTGTCCCGGACACATCTACAGCATCAGGTCCAGTAACAACATTGGATTGGGAGGACCCAGATGGGGTCGCTGAAATAGGTTTAGCTATTTTCAACGGAAAAGGACAGTGTGCCGTATGCCACACCTTGGATACTTCCGCACCGAAAGGTAGATGCCCAGATTTAACAGATATCGGTACAAACGCCACAAACCGCGTACCGGGGACGGATGCAAAGACGTATTTAATTGAATCTTTATATCAACCGAGTAAATATTTAGTAACTGGATATGGAAAGATTATGCCAGAGATATGGAAAAATCCAATTGCACTCACAAAATTAGAGATTGAAGCAGTTATTGCGTTTCTACAAAGCCAAGGCGGTGAAATTGATCCAAACCCGTTTATTGAACCGATTGATAGAGCAAAAGCCGGGACGACAGCAGAAGCACTCCCTCCCTTGCTATCTGGTGATCCTGAAGCAGGCAAAAAGGTATTTATAGAGGCAGCGTGTATTTCTTGTCATGAGATAAAAGGTGTAGAAAATCCGAAAGCTGGAGAGGGAAATGAAGACTTTGAAGTCGTCACAGCTCCAGAACTCTCAGAAATTGCTGCCTTTAACGAATTGCGATATCTTGAGGAATCGATCCTAAAACCGCATGCACAAATTGTGAGCGGTTACGGCACAGTAAAGATAAATGCAAAAGGGATAACCTACGAAGGAACACTTGTCTCGCAGGATGACGAAAAGATAGTGGTTCGCACAAAAGCTGTTGATGGCACAGAAGAGGAACACACAATCCTTTTGAGTGACATTGATGATGAACCGATTGAAGACCTGTCAAATCTATTGGCTAATGGATATTTCACATTAACAATAACACCCATTGATTCTGACACATCCATGAGTGGTGAGATCGATGAGGAAACCGAAGACACAGTAACACTCAAAGTTGGAGATGAGACACAGACAGTCTCCAAAACAGATGTCAAAAAGCAGATGACGCTTATAGACTTCGACGGAGAACAGACTGTTGGAGAACACGTGTCAGGAACAATCGACGATGACGAAATAGTCTTAATCGTTGATGGTGGTGAAGAGAGTTTTGATCCATTTGATATTGAGGAAGTGATTATTGCGCTCGCCTATGGTAAAAAGTTACTTGTAAAATCACCGATGCCAGATAACTTTCCAATTCTCTTAACAGTAGTGGATATGGCAAACCTACTCGCTTTCTTACGCACATTAACTGGCGAAACAGCAACAGAAGAAACAGCACCAACTGATACAGTAGAAGAAGTCACAGAATAACCAAGAAACGTTAAGGAGTAAACCCATAAAAAGAATATCGCTTTTCACAATATGTTTCGTAATTTTCATCGCATGTTGGGTATTTCTAAGGTTCGTCGTTGGGGACGTGATTTCAGTGCCAATACCAAGTAGCGTAATTTCGATGTATATGGGGTTGATCCTCATCGCCATTTTGGTGCATGTCTCTGTCGAAGACACAAGATTTAGGGAATTCCTCCGCCCCATTCACGAGACGCTCGTTGATGAGAACCGTCGTGTTCGGCGTATCGTTTTGGCAGTATTGATTCCGCTCCTTATGCTCGGATATACCTACACAAATATCGCACAAAAAGCCAATCCAGCGGGAGATCCACGGGTTGCACACCCCGCCCCACCATCCGAATTCAAATTGACATATAAAGATAAGGTCATCGGGACAATGCAGGAGGTAGAGAATCCCTATCGGCATTTGGAAAAAGATAACCCGGAAGAATTCAAGTCACATGTGGAAAATGGAAGAAGTGTATATTATAAAAACTGCTTTTTTTGTCACGGAGATCATCTTGATGGGCAAGGGCATTTTGCACAAGCACTACAACCTATACCAGCAAATTTTCAAGATCCGGGAATTATTCCTAATTTTCAGGAAGCTTTCTTCTTCTGGAGGATTAGTAAAGGAGGACCAGGTTTGCCTCCTGCTGGGACACCGTGGAATTCTGCAATGCCTGTGTGGGAAGAAGTCTTAACAGAAGATGAAATTTGGGATGTCATTCTCTTCTTATCTCATTATACCGGATATTCATACCGCACATTGGGGGAGGGACATTAATTATGAGAACCACACTTTTTGTCCTCTTACTCCAAATTATCGGATCATTTCTTATAATTAACCTCACCTATGCTCAGGATGCTCCAGAAGCCTCTGAACGTGGTAAAGAGTTGTATGAGGAAAGCTGCGCACACTGCCACGGCACCGAAGGACGTGGCGATGGTAGTGCAGCAGAAAATCTATTACCGCAACCAAGAGATTTCACACGTGGATTGTATAAGATTCGGTCTACAGAAAGCGGAGAACTTCCAACAGATCAGGACCTATTTGATATTATAACCAACGGTATGCCCGGTTCGTCAATGCCAGAGTGGGAAACTGCATTAAGTGCCAATGAACGTTGGGAAGTTGTCGCATATATTAAAACCTTCTACGATGGCTTCAAAGAAAGTGAATCTCCGCCACGACAAATTAGTTTAGAAGGTAAAATTCCTTACTCTGAAGAGAGTGTAGAAATTGGGAAGGTACTTTATACGCAATTCGCATGTTTTGAATGCCACGGCAATTTAGGGCGTGGCGATGGCACGTCCGCTCCAACACTCCAAGATGAATGGGGTTTTAAGAGCTGGCCAGCCAATCTCACACAAAGTTGGAACTACAGAGACGGTAACGATATAGACGACATCTTCAGGCGGTTTATCGGTGGAATTGCAGGTTCAGCAATGCCCATGTTTGAAGACCCTGCCTTCGGTTTAACAATAGAACAATCAGAACGATATAACGAATTGGATAATAAAGTCGAAATGACAGAGGCTGAGGAAGAAGAATACAACCAACTTGATGAAAAAATGGGTAATGCTTATGAAATCTTAGACCTTATGGCGGAAGGCAGCGCCGATGAAGAACAGAAACAAGTCTATGCTACATCCATGAAGACGTTTTACGAAAAAAGTTGGCACTTAGCAAACTACGTTAAATCGCTTTCACCTGAAAAGAAACCGGAGTTAGCAATAGGTAAAAACGTTCTCCGTTCACAATATATACCAGACGAGTTGCCATCAATGGCTGATGCTGCATGGGAAACACTTGAATCAAGCTATTTTCCTCTTGTTGGACAAATTATAGTTGAACCGCGCCAGTTTAATCCGACAATCGACTCGGTTAATGTCAAATCATTTTACAATGATACAGAGGTCGCCTTCCTTTTTATATGGGATGACCGAACACATAATACCGAAGTTGAAGAGGACGAAGATACTGGAACAACGTTTGAGGACGCAATTGCAATCCAATTTCCAGTGAAAGTACCGAAGGGTCCCACTGCACCAAAACCTTACTTCCTCTGGGGTGGAAAACTCGCTGTCTATCTGTGGCAATGGAAAGCATCCGATGCTGGCAAGATCACGGAACTCACGGCGAAAGGTATTAACAACGCTGAAGTTCAAGAGAAACAAGGTGCTATTGAGGCAGAAAGTGAATACACTGATGGGCAATACAGGTTATGGATTAAACGCACCTTAAAAACGGATGATAAGAAAGACTTGCAGATGGAATCTGGTATATTTATGCCAATCGCATTTTCTGCATGGGATGGTGCAAATGGCGATGTTGAAACGAAACGGGTTATCTCAAGTTGGTACAGTTTTGTGTTAGAACCTATTCCCTCATCAAGAAGATTTATTTATCCGCCTTTAGTAGCACTTCTATCGTTCGGTTTGTTGGTTGGGCTACGTCAGATCGTGCAGCGGAGAAGTACATAAATTTACAGAATCAAATAGTGAGGCGCGGTGCCTCATATAAACTATAAATTATATAAGGAGAAAAAAATGAATATTAAAGTGTTGGCATGTCTTGCACTTCTTCTTGCATGTGGCTTCGGTCTGTTTGTGTTTGCAGACAGCCATGAGAAAGAAGAAGATATGAATAAACTTGTTTTTCCAGAATCGTATAATAAGATAACTGTTAGCGATGGCGGTAAAATTAGTGGTGTCGTAAAGTTTGAAGGCGAAGTGCCTGAAATGAAAAAACTCCAAATAGGAAAAGACCCGGAAGTTTGCGGTAAGATTGATAAGTTTGATGAAACACTTGTCGTTAGTAAAGATGCAAAACTTGTCAAAAACACTATTGTCTATCTGATGGATATTTCGCAAGGTAAAGATTTTGACAAGGATGCAAAAGTGGAAATTGATCAGAAGGGGTGCCGTTTCAATCCGCATGTTCAGATTGTTCCTGTTGGTGTAAAACTAAATGTGTTGAACAATGATAAGGCAACACACAATGTACATATATTCGGTACAAGAGACAACAAATCCTCTGTGAATAAACAACAGACCAAGAACCGTAAAAGACTACGTCTTGATCCTGTTAAGTATGCGGAAGGCCCGGTTAGAGTAGAATGTGATATCCATGGATGGATGAAAGCATGGGTCGCTTATGTACCACATCCGTATTTTGCTGTGACAAACGAAAAAGGCGAATTCACACTTGAAGATGTTCCCCCAGGAGACTATAAATTAGGATATTGGCACGAAGCGTGCGGTACTAATAACAAAGAACCTGTCAAAGTCACCGTCGCTGCGGGTGGGGAAGTCAAGCAAGATTTCACGCTGAAACTCAAAGAGTCCAGTGAGTAAAAATGGGGTTACGGTCGAAAACATGACGCACAACTACGGCACTCGGTGTGCTTTAGATAATGTTAGTTTCACCGTATCGCGTGGCGAGATTTTTTGCCTACTCGGTCCGAACGGTAGTGGAAAAACAACCCTTTTTAAGATCCTGTCTACACTCATGTCACCAACGTCGGGAAACGTTAACATTCTCGGACACAACTTGAGTATTGACGCGAAAGCGATTCGGAAGTTATTAGGGGTTGTTTTTCAACGTCCAGGATTAGATGTCAAACTCACTGTTACAGAGAATCTGCGACATCATGGACATCTCTATGGACTCAAAGGCAAAAGTCTGAAACTTAGAATTTCTGAACTATTAGAACGGTTTGGAATCAGTGACAGATCACATGACCTCGTAGAAAAATTGTCGGGAGGTTTACAAAGACGCGTAGAAATAGCGAAAGCAATGCTACATTCCCCACAGGTTATACTACTTGATGAACCGAGTAGCGGGTTAGATGTAGGTGTGCGCCGACAACTGAGTGACTATCTGAACTCACTTGTTGAAACAGAAAATATCCTTGTTTTTCTCACAACACATCTTATGGATGAGGCTGAGTTATGCAACCGAGTCGGTATTTTGGATGCGGGGAGGTTTGTCGCTCTCGGAACACCTGATGAACTCAAGGCACAAATTGGTGGTGATGTTGTGTTGATAGAGACCGATAAAGCTGAAGAACTCTGTAGCGCAATTGCTGACCGATTTGAGGTTTCCCCGATATTAACTGATAAATACTTACATATTGAATGTGTACGGGGACATGAGTTTGTTCGGGATGTAGTAGCCGCGTTCCCTGATGAAATTCAGAATGTTCGGTTCGGAAAACCGACATTAGAGGATGTTTTCATAAAACTTACAGGAAACCCGTTTGTATAGGGAAGGACAAAGTGGTTAGTGTTCTGCTACCAGTTACAACAATTTGGTGGCGTGAAATCATCAGGTTTTTTCGCCAAAAAAGCCGCCTTTTTAGTGCGATTGCACAACCCTTGGTATTTTGGCTTTTAATCGGAAGCGGCTTAAGTGCTTCTTTTCAACCCGCTGGAGTATCAGGGAAATCGGAGTATATTGAGTATTTTTATCCAGGAATTGTCGTTTTAGTCTTGCTTTTTACTGCTATATTCGCTACAATCTCTGTTGTCAATGAACGTCGAGAAGGTTTCCTGCAAGGTGTGCTTGTAGCACCAGTAGCGAGATGGGGTATTGTCCTTGGGCAAGCATTGGGCGGATCAACTTTGGCGCTCTTACAAGGTGTACTCCTGTTATTCTTGGCTCCATTTATTGGTATTCGATTTGGGATTATGTCCCTAATACTTACGTTAGGGGTAATGGTGCTATTGGCGTTTGGTTTGACAAATCTCGGACTTCTCATCGCATGGCGTATGGACTCTACACAGGGTTTTCATGCGGTTATGAACCTAATACTCATACCGATTTGGCTGCTGTCCGGTGCATTTTTTCCAAGTGCTGGGGCACCCAGTTGGTTGGCATGGATAATGAAGCTGAATCCATTAACTTATGGTATCGCTGCTTTTCGGCGAAGTCTTTATTTTGATACCGCAACTACAATAGGTAATATGCCGACGTGGGGGCTTTCACTATTGATTTTATCACTATTTTGTATTTTGACCTACTTGGGTGCTACGCTTACTGCTACTGCAAAAACGAATTAAATTAGCACGTCTAACGAAAATTCTATCTACGATTTTGGAAAGGAGGAATGAATGCGACGATGGCTTCCAGAGAACATATCAACGTTCGCGCAAGGTGTTGATACCCTCTTTGCACTCATCTATTGGATTACCTTAGTGGTGTTTATCCTTGTAATAGGCACTCTCATCGTATTTCTGATTAAGTACCGTCATAGAGCAGGACACCGCGCTGAATACATTGAAGGAAGTACTAAACTTGAAATCATCTGGACGGCTGTAACTACAGTGATTGTGTTTGGATTGGCAATGCTCAGTTTCCCACAGTGGAATAACCTAAAATCACCAGCTGATAATCCTGATTATGTGGTTCAAGTCCGAGGAGAACAGTTTAACTGGTATATGATATATCCCGGTCCAGATAATGAATTAGGCACAGAAGACGATTTGGAATTGGAAAACGAATTGTATGTCCCAAAAGACAAACTTGTGCAAATCTTGTTAACTTCTAAAGATGTAATTCACAGTTTTTTTATACCAAATTTGCGACAGAAACAGGACGCAGTACCGGGGCGGACTATTGACACGTTAAAGTTTCAGGCAACAGAGCCTGGGCGTTATGAAATTCCGTGTGCCGAACTCTGTGGTTTTGGACACGCAGAAATGCGTGGTTATCTCAATGTAAAAACACAAGAAGAATATGATGCATGGGTTGCGGAACAGTGGCCGGAGTAAGTGACATCAGAGCGGCCTGAATAAATAGCAATTCGTTATTGCAGGGTCGTGAAAGGAGTAAAAATAACATGCAAGAAAACGAAAATATATCACATGAGCATGAGCATGACGATGACGAACATCACGATCATGCACATGACGATAACGATACTATAGAACACACACATGAGCATGACGATGATGAACACCACGATCATGCACATCATCATGAAGAGAGTTTTATTCGCAAATATATCTTTTCACTTGATCATAAGATGATCGGAAAGCAATTTCTGATTTACGGCTTGATCATGTTTTTCGTCGGTGGTGGACTTGCGTTGCTCTTCAGATGGCAACTCGCTTACCCAGAAAGACCGTTACCCATCATCGGTGCTTCACAAAAGTATATGGATGACGGAGAAGTAGTTACTGGTGCTGATAAAATGTGGGAGCGGATTTACGATTCAGAGAAAGAGGATTGGCTTGAAGTACACATGCCGAACGGTGTCGTTGAACCAGCATTTTACAACATGCTGTTTACGATGCACGCAACCATCATGGTCTTCTTCGTCGTTGTTCCCATATTGGTGGGTGCGTTCGGAAATTTCTTGATCCCCCTCATGATAGGTACGCGGGATATGGCATTCCCCGTTCTCAACATGCTATCTTTTTGGCTTGCTGTAATTGCAGCGGTTATAATGGCAGTTGGGTTTTTCGTTCCGGGTGGACACGCTGCAGCAGGGTGGACTGGTTACGCCCCACTTTCAGCTGACCCACAGTGGACAGGCGTTGGATGGGGTCAAAACTTATGGGCAATCAGTTTGTTGATTCAGGGTTTTTCCTCTTTAGTAGGTTCCATAAACTATATCACGACAATTATAAACATGCGCGCACCAGGAATGACGTGGTTACGACTGCCGTTGGTCATCTGGTCACTATTTATCGTTGCGGTTTTGTTGCTCCTCGCTTTTCCAGTATTGTCTTCCGCTTTAGCACTACTCATCTTTGATAGACTTGCGGGAACCACGTTCTTCTCCGCGACTACTGAAGGCGGTGGGGACCCGCTGCTATGGCAACACCTGTTCTGGTTCTTTGGGCACCCCGAAGTGTACATCCTAATTTTACCGGGAATGGGAATTGCTTCCGAATTGGTAGCAGTCTTTTCGCGAAAACCAATTTTCGGTTACCGCTCTATGGTATACGCTATGATCGCGATTGCATTTTTAGGATGGGTCGTTTGGGGACACCACATGTTCCAAAGTGGGATGCGACCCGGAATGGGGGCGTTCTTCATGACGACTACAATGCTAATTGCAGTACCTTCTGCCATTAAGACCTTTAACTGGCTGGGTACGATGTTCCGAGGTTCAATCCGTTTTACCACACCGATGCTGCATGCTATCGCCTTTGTATCTATGTTCGTAATCGGTGGGCTAAGCGGCATATACATGGCAAACACGCCAGTTGATATATACATACACGATACTTATTACATTGTAGCACATATTCACTATGTCGTTTTTGGGGGAAGCCTATTTGCTATTTTCGGCGGTATCATCTTCTGGTTCCCGAAGATGTATGGACGCTATATGAACGATATGTTGTCTAAAATTCATTTTTGGTTAACTTTCGTAGCCTTTAACTGCACTTTCTTCCCAATGCATATTCTCGGTGTAGGTGGGCATCGACGGCGCATATCCAACCCAATGGCAGAAGCAATTGATGTAGTGACACAAGAACAACTGTTTGCAGATATGAACATCTTTATCACAATGAGCGCATTTACGCTCGGTTTTGTGCAATTGATACTTGTCTTCAATTTTGTCTGGAGCATATATCGTGGTAAGGTCGCTGAAAAGAATCCGTGGAATGTCAATACGTTGGAATGGGAGGCACCGACACCTGTGCCACACGGCAATTTTTCCCAAATCCCAACTGTTTATCGTGGTCCTTATGAATACAGCGTCCCTGGTGAAGAATCCGATTTCATTCCACAAGCACAACCTGAGCATGCACCCGCAAGTGCTGGAGATTAGTTGGAAGAAGTAAAATCCACCGGTAGGTGCGGTTTCTAACCGCACCTATGAAGACTTAACATGAAGAAACAGCTTAGCTATAGCCCTTGGCTACATCGGATTGCACTCCTCACAGCAGGTGCAACTTTTCTGCTAGTTATCATGGGGGGAATTGTCACAAGTACTGACTCTGGATTAGCTGTCCCGGATTGGCCGAAGAGTTTCGGACATAACATGTTTACCTATCCATTGTCAGAGATGCTGAAGGATCCAAAAATACTTTATGAGCACAGTCATCGCTTGATGGGTTCGTTAGTCGGTCTGTTGACGATTGGACTGCTAACCATGTTATTAGTCAAGGATTCACGTAGGTGGATAAAATGGCTTGGCTTTGCTGCCTTTATCGGCGTATGCGTACAGGGTGCTCTTGGAGGATTGCGAGTACTTCTTGATGGACCGGAGGTTACCAAGTTTAGTCATAATTTAGCGATAGCACACGCGATAGTACACGCGTGCTTAGCACAAGCCTTTTTTGTACTGTTGTGTGGGATATGTTGGTTCACCTCACGTGATTGGATTGAAAATCAAGACCAATCTGATACAATAGTTGACAATGTTTCAGCAAAGAAATTACGAAGATTAAGTCTAATTACAACTTGTCTGATATATGTTCAACTCATCTTTGGAGCAATTTTACGACATACTGGAAATAGGCTTGACGCGCATCTGCTTTTTGCATTCTTGGTAACGCTCCACATTTTTTTACTGGCAAGACGTTTCTTTAGTATGGGTGAGGAAACCCAAAGTATTGGTCAGACATTGCCTTTGCTATTGCTTGGCTTGCTTGCAGTGCAGTTAATGCTCGGTCTCGGCGCATATATTACGAAATTAACTGCCGTTGGCGCAACAGCATCAGCACTACTCACAGATATTGTTACGACTGCACACGTAGCAGTCGGTGCTCTCATGTTAGTAAGTAGTTTTGTGATTACATTGAAAATTTACCGGTTCACAGATACTTCAATTTCTATAGATACACCTGTAACAAGTTCACTGGTAACAGAATGAGATAACATAATGCGTTCAACAACAGCAACATTACCAGATAAAACAGAAGCGGCAAATCCACCGTCAAAAGCCTTAGTTTTCGTCAGGCATGTGGAAGATTATATTGAACTCACTAAGCCACGATTGGTAGCGATGATATTGATTACTACCGCTGCAGGTTTTTATCTCGGCACACAACATTCAATAAATTGGATGCTTTTCCTACATACACTTGTCGGTGCTGGTTTGACAGCTGCTGGGGTTTTAGGGCTTAATCAATATTTGGAACGCGATATAGATTCACAGATGGCACGGACACAGGAAAGACCACTTCCTGCAGGAAGGATGCATCCCATGACAGCACTGCTTTTCTGTGCGTTTCTGACAGGAAGCGGAATGCTTTATCTAACATTTCTCGTAAATCCGCTAAGCGGGTTTGTTATCTCCCTAATAGTTGTGAGTTATCTGTTTGTATATACTCCGCTTAAAAGAAAAACGTCATTGTGTACACTAATCGGTGCAGTTCCGGGGGCACTCCCACCTGTCGTTGGATGGGTTGCAGCACAAGGTTCACTTTCGGGAGCAGCATGGGTATTATTTGCCATTCTCTTTCTGTGGCAACTTCCGCATTCGCTCGCAATTGCTTATATCTACCGTGAGGACTACGCAAACGCAGGTTTAAAGTTGTTGCCCGTTATCCATCCGGATGGCGCAAGCACACGTCATCAAATCGTAATTAACTGTGTAGCGCTCTTTGGCATTGGACTTCTTCCTACGCTGTTCAATATTGCTGGAGGAATATATTTTTTTGCTGCACTACTCGTAGGTGGAATGTTTCTGGCAAGCGGTGTTTATTTTCAGAAAACACACTCTGTAAAAGCAGCACGGTATGTCTTGTACGCATCCCTGCTATATCTACCACTAATATTCATCACAATGGCAATTGACAAAATATAGTGTTATCATAGGAGTTTCCCAATGGAAGAGCAGGAAAGTCGAAAGCAAAATCGGAAAGTTGGCATTATATTATGTCTTGTGTTTGTCGGCATATTCACTATCACAACGATAGGTCTTGTTTTAGGTTTTGAAGCATCTCCACCGATAAAGAAAATTGTATACTGGAGCACAACAATAATTGCCGGTATCATTGGGGGCTTCCTGATAGGCGCGCCAATTGTTGAGCTTATTATTAAAATTGTAAAAAGAAGAATCCGTAGAGTGCGTGAAATGATGGCACATAATGAGTTGGAAATTACCGCAAATCGCGCTTTGAGCAACGCTAAATTGGGAATTTTAATACTGCTCGGGGCTGAGACGATGTTATTTGTCGGTCTGATTGGTGCATTTTTGGTATTTCGGATGGGAAATGTTACCTGGCCGCCGTTGTCGCACGCTGACATTCAGCTACCACGCTTGGTAACCGGCTTTAATACCTTGCTTCTGATTATAAGCGGTTATACGATGTTTCTGGCATTACGGGCAGTTCAACAAGATCGTATAAAGTTACTCCGCACTTGGCTGATGTTCACAGGAATATTGGGGCTACTTTTTCTGGTAATCCAAGGACGTGAGTGGATACAACTTGTTCACAAAGGATTGACTCTTCAGTCTGGTATATATGGCGGTATCTTCTATGTGCTTATCGGATGCCATGCAGTGCACGTATTAGGAGCAGTGGTTTGGTTAGCGATTGTTATCAGTATGGCAGTAGCAGGGAAATTTTCAGCTGTCCGTTATACCGGCGTTGAAACATGTGCAATTTATTGGATTTATGTGGTCGCATTATGGCCAATACTTTACGTTTTAGTATACCTTGTTTAATAGAGATACGTATGATTCGACAAATTCTCCTATGGATTCTAATCATCGGATTTGTAAGTTTTATTATTCCGGTTACACTTGAGGCATGTCCCGCTTGTAAAAACCTTGACGAACCGATCGCACGGGGTTTTAACTGGAGTGTGCTTTTTATGATGGCGATGCCGTTCACGGTTTTTGGAATAATCGGAGGTAGTGTGTTCTATTGTTACCGCCGTGCTAACAGGAACCTGAATGCATAAAACGCTATCCTCAAAAGGGAAAATATGTCAAGCGGTGCTACAAAGAAGAAAAGTGTAGATTCCTGGATCCAGTGTATTGACTACCGAGAAGGGATGCCCAAAGTCGCACCGCAAAGTGTGTCTCTCATTTTAACTGATCCACCATATTTTCTTGATGGAATGGATGACAACTGCGACACTTATGGTAAAGATTACAATTAACGCTACATTCCTGAAATGTAGGAGGGAACTCCGATTCCCGACTATCAATGTGTTTCGTCGCGATTCGGAGATCGCTCCTACAGAGGAAATGTAGAATTATTTCTATACTCCACTATAATTAGAATTTTCTCTGCAGAAGGTGCTATCGTCTGCGATCCCTTTGCCGGATCGGTTCTACTGGAATAGCGGCGCATAAGGAAGGACGAAATTTTATCGGATTTGAGATTGATAACGAAATTGCAGCAATTGCGGATGCCCGACTTCAGGCGGGTACCCATTAAAACAAATTACTATTTTGTAGTGTGAGGTTTCTGTTCCTCGCAAGCGTTCACTTTATAAGAAGATATTATAGTGAATTTTAAATAAGTTGACATTTCAGTGGATAGCAACCTCCACCCTGTAGGCGAGGTTTCCTAACCTCGCCGATCATAGTGTGTAGGCAATTGTAAATCTACAATAAATAATATTTTTATATAATCAAAAGGAGTTTAGTATAGTGGAACAAGCTACCACTTTAGAACATACTGAAGACGTATACGAACCTTCGCTTACGCCTGATAGTCTTGGCAAACTCGGCATGTGGATTTTCCTCATTGGGGATACCATGTCGTTTGGTGCGTTGCTTGCGGCTTATGCGGCTATCCGAGCTGGGACTGGTGTAATCGGATGGGTTCCACCAAGCGAGATACTTGGTATTACCCTGACCGCAGGTATGACGTTTCTTTTGATCTGCAGTAGCGTCACAATGGTTAAAGCGTTAGAGTCAATTCAAAAAGGTAATGTGTCACGGATGTGCATGTTTCTCGGCTTAACGATCTTAGGTGGTGTCATTTTTTTAGGCTTACAAGCGTATGAATGGACACATTTGATTAAACATGGATTGACACTGACAGGAATCCCCGACCATAGTCTTTCTGGTGATGCAATTAGCGGTTCTACCCTCTTTGGTCCTATGTTCTATGCCATAACTGGTTTCCACGGGTTACATGTAACCGGTGGCGTTGTTTACCTCATTGTGATATTAATACATGGATTACGGGGCAGATACACAGCGGAGTATAACCATGAGGTAGAAATTGTTGGGTTATATTGGCATTTTGTTGACCTAATCTGGATTATGGTTTTCACCTTCATCTATCTAATATAGGAGTACCTTAAAATGGCAGAGAACGGACACAAAGAACATCCGAAATACATGTATATTTTCTTATGGCTTGCTGTCTTGACGGCTATTGAGGTAGGCATAGTTATTCCTGACTTACCTAAAGCACTTACTATCATATTACTTATTGGGTTAGCATGTGCTAAGGCGATCTTGGTTGCTGCCTATTTCATGCATCTTAAGTTTGAAAAGCGCACTTTGGCAGTTATCGTTATTACACCTTTTCTTATCTGTGTTTTCCTTGTTATTATGCTGATGCCTGATCTAACATCAGAAAATCGGCACGAAGGTATTGAAAAACCTGCAGCAGAAGTCGTAGAAACTACGTCTCACTAAGGTGTGGACAGTTGCTTTACTCTGTCTGCTGAAGGCACAGCAATTATGGAGAATCAGACTAACAACCTTGATGAAGATCAACGCAAACTTGAAAAAAACACGCTGCCGTGGATCGTATTGGGTCTCATTGTCATCGGTATTGCGGTTTTCAATTTGTGGTTAGTTTTTGATAAAAAACCGGGACCAACGGCAGAAGTTGTCTCAGCGAGCGTTCCCGATTTTAGTTTAGTGAACCAGAAAGAGCAACCGTTAGGCTTATCCGATTTAGAAGGCAAAATCTGGGTTGCTGATTTTATTTTCACCCACTGTCCTACGATTTGTCCTGTGATGACGCAGGAAATGGCAAAACTGCAATCGGAATTCGACACAGAATCTGTCTATTTTGTTTCTTTCACGGTGGATCCGGAGCGAGACACATCAGAAGTCCTTTCGCGTTATGCGGTGCAATACGGTGCAGACCAGAAGCGATGGCATTTTCTAACAGGTGAAAAGGATCAGATATACCAATTGGCGAACGAAGGTTTTAAATTGTCTGCTGCACAACATGGGGGTGGGTTTCCGCATAGCACAAGGTTTGTTCTGGTATCACCAGATGGAAACATTCACGGCTATTATGATAGTAGAAGCAAACCAGCTATGAAACGTTTACGGAAGGATGTTAAAACACTTCTTGGAAAATGAGGGTCTGAAACTTTTAATTTCCATCGCAGCATTTCTCGTTCATTTCCCATTTGGATTCTTTCGTGTGCGGTATAAAAAGCTCAGTCGTCCTTGGAGCAGATGTTTATATATCCCAATTGTGCTTAACATTATTGTGCGACGTTTCATTCTCCATTGGCATTGGCAAATAGCAATAGTTTACTTATGGCCCGCAACACTGTTGGCGCACATCCTTGGAGGCTTTATCGGTTCGCGCTACAAACCTTATGATAACGTAGAGATAGAGGACGAGTGAGAAAACATTATGAAAAAAATTTACGTGCCGGTAGATAATTCAGACTACTCAGATGCCAGTATTGACTTGGCTATTGAATTCGCAAAGAAATTTGATTCGCAGTTGGTAGGATCGCACGTCTACGCGGCAAAAATGCACGATGTACGCTTCAAGCAGATGGAATATACGCTGCCAGAGGAGTATCAGGACGAAGTAGAACTCGAAAAGCAGCGCCGTATCCACGACACGCTCATTACCATGGGACTCCAACTCATTTCGGATTCCTATCTTGAGGTAATGAAAAAGAAGTGTGAAAAGCTTGAGATTCCGTTTGAACCGAAGATACCTGAAGGGAAGCACTACATCAAACTGGTTGAGGATATTCAGGAAAGCGATTACGATTTAGTAATTATGGGAGCACTCGGTATGGGTGCTGTCAAGGACAGTCAAATCGGTGGCGTCTGTGAACGCGTTGTCCGCCGCATCACAACAGATACACTTGTCGTCAGAAACCTTGACCCAATTGACGTACAATCTGGCAACATCCTCGTCGGTATTGACGGAAGCCCCGAATCATTCTCTGGTTTGAAAACCGCAATTCGTCTTGGAAAAATGTTCAACAAACAGGTAGAGGCTGTAGGCGTATACGACCCCTATCTGCACTACATCGTTTTTAATTCCGTTGTAAACGTATTGACTGAACGTGCCGCCAGAACATTCAGATTTAAAGAACAGGAGCAGCTCCACGAAGAGGTAATAGATACAGGTCTTGCTAAAATATACCAGTCACACCTTGAAGTTGCTCGTTCTATCGCTAAAGAAGATCACGACTATAAACTAAAAATTACTCTCCTTGATGGAAAAGCTTACGAAAAAATACTACAATACACCCGAAAAACTAATCCGTGGCTCCTCGTTTTAGGCAGAATTGGTGTCCATAATGAGCAAGATTCGGACATTGGCAGCACAGCCGAAAACCTCTTACGCCTTTCTCCCTGTAACGTGCTGCTGTCAAGTCAACGTTATTTCCCTCAAATTGATGTAAAAGCAGAAGAAACCCTTGTGTGGACGCAGGAAGCAATGGATCGCATGGAGAAAGCACCTCCACTGGTGCGTGGCATTGCGAAAACTGCAGTGCACCGCTTTGCTATTGAACGCGGGCATTCTGTTATTACCGAAAGCATTATTGACAAAGCGATGGAAGCGATTATGCCGCAACGCGCCTCTGAAAAACTGACACGTGTCGCAAAAGAGATCGCAGAACAGAAGGTATTAGAAGTAGGTGATGTGCAAACCTATATCTGTGGGGAATGTGGCTACGCCGCACATGATCAACAACCCGTCCAATGTCCCGTCTGTAGTTCTCCACCAGAACGGTTCCAGATGGTCAATAAAGACTCCATTGAACACATTGCTGTTGACGAAGGTGGCACTGCAGAGGAGGAAACTTTTGATGGTGTTCGCCTGCAATGGTCTGAGCAAGCGAAGAAAGCACTGCGTACCGTACCACGCGGCTATATGCGGCGCAATGTTAAAGCACGAATCGAAAAATCTGCACGATCCCAAAAGATTGGCACAATTACAAATGATTTCGCCACGCATATTATTGATGACAGCATGGGTGAAGCCGCAGCAGTCCGTGAAGATGCTCCTGAACTCAGAGCCATGCAAGCACAAACCGAATCTCAAGGAACAGAGACAACAGTAAACATTGAAAGTATCCTTGAATGGACAGAAGATGCTGTAGAACGGTTGAATTTAGTCCCCGCTGGATTTATGCGAAATATAACCCAAACACGTATTGAACAACGTGCCCAAGAGGTTGATATTTCTGAGATTTCGCTTGATTTTGCAGCACGTGTTATAGAAGATGGTAGAAGCCTGGCAAACGAAGTTTTAGGTGAATATTACCAACAATCAAGTAACGGTAATAACGAAGATAGCTAAAACGGGAATATATTATGGCGGACCTTCCGACAATTACTTTCCAAATCCTTGGTCCAAATGAAGGCGCCGCAGAGGGATCAAGCAAAGGTTTATGGTTTAAGTTAAAATCTGAGCCACCACCATCAGAAGACCTCGTTGTAGGTTTGAAAGTCCGTTCATCTAACGGAAAGATCAGACAATCTGGTGTCATCATGATTCTGAAACATGAAAGCCATTCTGCAGACTTTTTTTATAAAACAGTGGTAGGTGATCTTGATGTTTGGTTGGAAATTGAACCTATTGACTCCCTTACCAATCTTGAATTTCCTATTTTCACAAACGAAGGTTATGTAATAGAGGCAGAGCATAAGTTCCCTGAGTACAACGTTGGAGATCTATCAAAAATAGTTCCTTACCAGTGGAACGGTCACGATCGAGGCTTATGGACAGACGAGAATCGTTAAACATTGTAATAGCGTAAATAATTGATTCGCGATTCAAGAGACACAGCGTCACACTATACTACAACGGAACTCAGCAAAGTTCGCTGAAATGGAGATTTATCATGCAAAAGCATATTGTCAACATCCTGCTAATTTCCCTATTTGCGTCTCTAATTCTAATAAACAATGGTTTCGCTGAAAACTGGCACCAATGGCGTGGACCAAACAACGATGGAATCAGCCAAGAGACCGAAGTGCCTATCCAGTGGAGCCAAACCGAAAATGTTCAATGGCGCTTACCACTGCCAGGAGAGGGTGCATCTACACCCGTTGTCTGGGGAGATAAGATTTTCCTGACATCTGCTGAAGAAGACGCACTTGTTCTGATGTGCGTCAACACAGAAGGTGAAGAACTATGGAAACGCACTTTGGGATATGGCAACCGTTCTGCACGCCGTGGCGAAGTCAACTTTGCTGCGCCCTCTCCAACAACTGACGGTGAACATGTCTGGGCGTTTCTCGGAAGCGGCGATCTCGCCTGTTATGATTTTGAAGGCAATCCCGTCTGGAAGACAAATTTGGAGGATCGTTACGGCAAATTTAGACTCGGATTCATCATGTCAATGACACCGCTGCTGGACAAGGATAGGCTATACCTTCAACTTATCCATAGTAACGCTTGGTTAGTTCTTGCACTTGACAAGATGACAGGTGAAGAAGTATGGAAACATGACCGGAAAAGTGACGCTTTCGCTGAATGCGAACACGCTTACACATCCCCAATTTTATACCGTGATGCGGAACGTGAATTTCTCGTCGTGCATGGTGCTGACTATGTCACCGCGCACAATCTTGAAGATGGCAGCGAAATTTGGCGATGCGGTGGTATAAATCCACCGAATAATTATAACCGTTCATTCCGACTCGTTGCTTCTCCTGTGGCCACTGAAGGTCTTATTGTCGTTCCTTCCGCGAAGAGTGGTCCTATTTTAGGAATAAATCCGTCAGGAACTGGCGATATAACGGACAGCGAATGGCAAACATGGAAACATCCGCGAGACACACCAGATGTTCCATCCCCACTTATCCACGATGGCTTAGTCTACCTGTGTCGAGAAAATGGTGACCTGTTATGTCTTGATGCAAAAACGGGAGAGAAGCTTTATCTGATGCGAACACACCGCCAGCGGCACCGCTCTTCTCCAGTTTATGCTAACGGCTATATCTATCTAACAGCAAGAGATGGTGTTGTCAATGTTGTTAAGGCAGGACGCGAATTTGAAATCGTGGCTACGAATTCAATTGACGAAACCGTTGCTGCTTCGCCTGTTATTGCGGATGGAGTTCTCTACTTGCGTAGTTACGATGCCTTGTATGCCATCGGTAAGAAAAAGTGAAAAGTTATAAGGAACTCCCGGATGATGCCGGTTCCAACATTATCGGGCAAGTCACTGCACAAGCGAACCGTCTTAGTAAAAGGCTTGCTCCGGTAAAACGGACAATCGCTATAATGAGCGGAAAGGGTGGTGTCGGCAAGAGTGCTATTACTGCTAATCTCGCTACTGCTTTGACGTTGGCGGGGTGTGCTGTCGGGGTTGTTGATGCTGACATCAACGGTCCTACGATTGCCAAAATGATGGGGGTTCGCGACGCAACGCTTGAATATGTATCTACAGGTGTCAAACCGGCAGTCAGTTCTCTCGGTATTAAGATCATCTCAATGGACTTGCTCCTGTCTGAAGATGATGCACCCGTGCTGTGGAGTGCACATACGCAAAAAGACGCTTTTACATGGCGTAACACAATGGAAGTAGGCGCACTGCGAGAGTTTATCGGCGACACAGAATGGGGAGAGTTGGACTATCTTCTGCTTGATCTGCCACCAGGTTCTGACCGCTTGCCCAATGTGGCTGAACTTATACCAAATCTCGGTGGCGTAGTCGTCGTGACAATTCCCTCCGAAGTCTCACATCTGATTGTCAAAAAATCTATAACAATGGCAAGAGACATTCTCAAAGTGCCGATTATCGGTATTGTAGAGAATATGGCGTTTTATGTGTGTAAACATTGTGGTGAACACGAACCTCTCTTTTCTGCTGCGGATACACCCGCTAATGCGATTCAGTTAACAACGCTCGGCAAAATCCCTTTCGACCCGAAACTCTCACGTTGTAGCGACAGCGGCACCCCTTATCTCCATGAACACCCCGATACCCCCGCAAGCAAAGCTATTATAGAAATAGAACAAAATATCCAAAAGTTTTTCAATACATAGTTCTGGACACCGCCTTTTTACTTTTCCGCAAATGATATGGAGATTAAACGATGAAATTCTTATGTATAGACTGTGACACAGCAATGAAATTTAAAGACGTAACCCGTCCTGAACAGGGTTCCGTCACCGCTGTATTTGAATGTCCCGATTGTTTTACTGAGATAGCAATGTACTTAAATCCATCGGAAACGCAAATGCTAAAATCCTTAGACCTGAAACTTGGCGGTAGCAGCGAAGCGGCACAACCGATGCAGATGGTTCGTTCGCAGTTAGAAACCGCAAAGCAAGATTCAATGCCAAACATACCGTCAGAAATGGGTTCCGGTGAAACTGCTGAAGGTGGAAAGTGTCCCTTTACCTCTGTTATCTCGGATGCTTTTGAGGAAAAATCTGAACCTGATGGTCTCACATGGACACCTGAAGCACTTGAACGTTTAGAACGAATCCCAAGCTTTGTCCGTCCGATGGCAAAGATGGGAATTGAAAGTTTTGCCAAAGATAACGGACATGACGAAATCACTGCCGAAGTGATGGATGCCGCACGCGGAAACTTCCCCGCGCAGTTCTAAAACCATAAATGCTTGATACCCTCTCGGGTTTCGGCTATAATTAAGGCACAATATAGATAGAACTAAAATCCCTAACCTTTGTTTTCACGCATCTTTTGGTAAAGGAGAAACATTATGGCAACCAACGCGAAAAAGGACCAGGTCTCTTATGTCCCCACAGATGCATTGACACTTTATCCTGAAGAGGATGGAAAACCGATGGCAGCAAGCGATCTTCATAGGCATCAGTTGTTTTGGACATTAGAAGCACTTGAGGCACATTTCTCACATAACCCATCTGTCTATATCTCTGGTGATATTCTGATATATTATGTGGAAGGCTCACCTAATAAGTCTATATCTCCAGATGTTCTTGTCTCTTTCGAAATAGGAATGAAGGCAAGGCGGACATATTTGGTGTGGGAAGAGGGTAAAGTGCCAGAATTCGTGATGGAGTTCAGCAGTAAAAACACATACCAAAATGACTTAACTAAAAAGATGGATATCTACGCATCACTCAAGATACAGGACTATTTCTTGTATGATGCGGAAGGTCTGTATTTACCATCACAACTGATGGGGTTTGAGTTGGTTAATGGCAACTATGTGGCGGTTCAACCAGATGAGAGTGGTGGTATTCGTTCATCGTCCTTAGGTTTAGATTTCCGCATAAGGGATCAGGAAATAGGTATCTATGATCCAGTTACGCGTGACTGGGTGCGAACACGTGCAGAAGCAGAAGCGATACGTGCCGATACCGCCGAAGCGAAGCACGCGCAGAACAAGAAACTACCGCACGACTGAAGGAAACTACACGCGCCGAAACTGCTGAAGCACGCGCAGAACAAGAAACTACCGCACGACAGGAAGCGGAAGCGGAAGCCGCACAACTCCGAGAAGAGATCGCACGCTTGCAAGCACGCACTTAATACACTATTTGAAACGTTGTTGGCAAAAATAGAACAACTAAAACAGGAAGAGTCGCTATGAAATACGGCTTATCAGACCGAACTCTTGAAAAAATACACGGCGTTTTCAAGCAGTATCCACAGATTGAGAAGGCAATTTTGTACGGTTCACGTGCCATAGGCACATATCGAAACGGATCTGACATTGACCTAACCCTCTGTGGCGAAGGATTAACACACAGCGTGCTTTCTAAAATTGACACCGATCTTGATGATCTGCTTTTACCTTATACGATTGACCTCTCTGTTTTCAGCAAGATAGGAAATCCGGATATGGTTGCGCAAATTGAACGTGTCGGGGGTGAACTTTTATGAGAAATGTGAGAGCGTATAATCTCATACCTAACCGTAAGGCAAATCGAGCAAATAACAAACAATGCGGACGTTTGTAGAACTTTTCATCCGAAGTATCCATCTTATTGCGGCAATAGTCTGGTTCGGAGGTGTCATTTTTTCAACACTGATTGCGATGCCGATAGTTCGGCAAAACCTACCAGCGCAAGACCTGTTGGAGATTCACAATCGATTTCGCCACTGGATCCGATTGATGATTAATATGCTTTTACTCACAGGCGGCATTGTGGTATTTATTGTTGCATGGAATAGTAATATGGAATTAAAATCGGAGTATATGATATATTCAGCTGCAAAGTTGGCAGCATTCGGATTGATGGCACTCTTTTGGGGACTATACAGTTCACTTTATCGGAAGCACCTGGAGGCAGCACAACCAGATAGTAACGTTATCGTTCCCCATCATATAAACGCATTCGGACATTTGACATTATTTTCAGGATTAGTTGTATTCGCGCTCGCACTACTATTGAGAAATTAAAATATGTGCCCTGGTAGGTGCGGTTAGGAAACCGCACCTACCGCGAAAAAAGATTATGGATTCACTAAATGGAAAACACAAAAGTTCAGGCAGTCTCATGGAATATCACCAGATTGTGCAATCTAAAATGTACGCACTGCTACCTCCCCGCCGGGTTCGTTGATACAGACGAGTTTCCGCAAGGGTATTTGAGAGATGCAGAATTGAGCCAATCCGAGTGTTTTCGTATTATTGATGAGATAGCCGAAATTAACCCTCATATTCTGCTGATACTCACGGGTGGCGAACCGTTGTTACGTCCAGATATTCTGGAGATTTCAAAATACGCTTGGGATACCGGGTTTCTTGTCGTGATGGGAACAAATGGTGTCCTCCTGAACGACAAAGTCGTTGAAAAGATGCAACAACACGGTGTTACTGGCGCGGGATTAAGTCTGGATTCAATCCAGCCAGCAAATCACGATAAGTTTCGCGGAATGGAAGGCGCGTGGAAAGCAACGATGGGAGGCGTTGAAGCACTCAAACGTGCACAGCTTGACTTCCTCGTCCAAACCTCTGTGACGCAGTGGAATTACGATGAAATCCCAGAAATTGTAGAATTTGCATATCAGTTGGGGGCGAAGGTGCTAAACCTCTATTTTCTCGTGCGAACGGGACGGGGTAAGACGGTAATGGACATTACGCCTGCGCAATATGAGAAGATGCTTGAGACGATGTTCCAACTACAGGCAGAATATAGCGGGAAGATGCTCATCGCCGCGAAATGCGCACCGCATTACAAACGTGTTATCTATGAACAGCAGTCCGATTCAGCGTTCCTTCAAGGCTATCCGAGTGGTACGTGCCCTTGCGGTATCTATTATTGTCGCATAAGCCCTGAAGGTGAACTGACACCGTGTCCGTATCTACCTGTCAGCGTTGGCAATCTCAAAGACGAGAGTTTTGTCAAACTGTGGAATGAATCGGAAGCATTTCATGAGTTGCGAAATAGGGATATGCTGCAAGGGAAGTGTGGTGCATGTGAATTCAGAGAGGTATGCGGTGGATGTAGAGCACGTGCTTTTGCCACGACTGGCAACTATCTTGCCGCAGATGAGTCTTGTGAATATCAACCAGGGCAGCAAAGACAACAGCCCGTTCAATTGGAAAAACGGACTGTCTTTGGAACAGAACCCGATTACGATTTAAAGTGGAACGATGCAGCGGAAAAGAGATTGAAGCGCGTTCCATCATTTGCGCGCGGTATGGTTGTCAAAAGCGTTGAAAAATATGCGCGTGAACACGGCTATCGAGAAATCACACCGGAACTGATGAAAGCGGTCAAAGAGAGGTTTGACAAAACTGGCATTCCCTCTTTCCGACCGCGTCGATAGACTTGTATTTTCTTCTGTAGGAGGGAATCAACGCCAAATACGCGTGTGGTATTTGGCGGGTTTGTAACCCCGATTTCTTATTTTTCTTTTGTAGGAGGGGTTTGTAACCCCGATTTCTTACGCTAAAAACAGTAGAGGAAACTTGTATGCTAACAGCAAAACAGGTGGAATATTTTCAGGAAAACGGATACCTTATTCTTGAAAACTTGATCGATTCAGATGTAATTGATGGGTGGCGGGAACAGATTTGGAAGCATTTCAACTCCAGCTTGGAGACTCCAGAAACGTGGCCCGACAATTATGTAGTAGAAAACTTCGGTTTTTCCCCAAATTTCGGACAATTGCCTCCGATGCAAGCGATTATTGAGCGATTGGGCGGTGGTGAGTTTGCAGGTGGAGGCGGCGCACCACTTGTGAAATGGCCTAACCCAGATGCGGAATGGTCAATGCCGGGTAGTGGACACATTGATGCCTATGGACCTGGTGGATGGAGTCCGTTTATGATGGGTGCAACGACCTATCTATACGACGTTGAACCCGGTGGCGGTGCTTTTGTCTTTTGGCCCAAAAGCCATCGGACAACACACGAATACTTCCTCAAATATCCTGAGCAGGTTGATGGAAGTTTTACAGATATTGAAGGGTGGAGTTGGAATTTATTTTCAGATTCATCACCAGAGGGACCGCGAGAGTTTATCGGCGCGGCGGGTGATGTTGTGCTATGGCACGCATATCTGTGCCATACAGGTTCTGGCAATATCAGGAACATCCCACGTGTCGGCATATTCGCACGCTACCACCATAAACGACGTGAAGAAATTAGATACGAAATTCCGGAAGACCTCTGGAAATATTGGGTAATTTAAGGAGGAAACATGAGCGAGCAAACTAACGTTCAAAAACGACTCACAAGCGTTGAAGACCGTTTGGAGCGTCTGGAAAATCTGCTAACCAGCATTGATGAAAAGCTGGAGCAGATATCGCAAACTGATGTTATAGAATCTGGAAGCACAGAAAAGTTTCAACAGTGGGTGACCGATTACGTCTCAATGCGGTTACAGCAACTTGTGCCAGAAACCTGCGATCATCCCGCAGAAGCAGCGGCACAGGACGGTCCTTTTCTTGATAACACCAATGTGCCGTGCACGGAAGAGGTTGTACATCGCGTTAAACGAATTCCAATCCCGTTTGTGCGGGAGATGGTTGTCCAACGTGTGGCAGAGAACGCGCGTTCCGCACAAATTGAACGTGTGGATATTGAGTTTTTTGAAAATGCTGCCACGTTCTGACAATGTAAAGCCACAGAGGAGTTCCCTCTGCCGAATTTTGATTGGAAGGACTTCTTGAAGGCTCCTGGCTTATAATGTTATACTACATACATCGGTAGGCACGTTGTTTTTATGTATATCTTTATTCTTGTAATTGACCAAAGCCGTATTCATGGAGGTTCACATGTCATCTCTTGGCGCACAAACACTCTATACACCTGAGGAATATATTACTTTAGAACGCAAGGCGACTTTTAAAAGTGAATATCTCAGTGGGGAGATACTCGCGATGTCCGGAGCAAGTCTCGCGCATACACGCATCACTTTGGACATGGCTACCGAACTTAACATCCAATTGAGAGGACAGGAGTGTGAAGTAGTTACCAACGATATGCGTGTGAAGGCTACTCCGACGGTTTCCTATTTCTATCCGGATATAGTCGTTTTCTGTGGCGAACCAGAATTTGAGGATGAGACCTTTAACACACTCCTCAATCCAGTACTTATCATAGAGGTGCTTTCACCTTCAACCGAAGTTTATGACAGAAGTGAGAAGTTCGAATACTATAAACAAATCGCAACGCTGAAAGAATATATCCTCGTTTCACAAGACAAGGTGCATGTTGAACATCATCGCCTTGAAGATGTAGCGTGGAAGTCGAAAGAATTTCACGCTTTTCAAGACACGCTAACACTCTCTTCCATCGGATGCAAACTCTCTCTGCGCGATATCTACACACGTGTTAATTTCGATTGACACTTCGAAATTCCATCGGTAACTTGACAGGACACTAATTATGGACTGGGTTTTTAATACATTCTCTGAATATCTCGATAACGATTTCAAAAAGCGAATCGGAAATCCGAATCCCACCGTCGCTGACCTATGGAATGCTTTTCAAGTGCTCTTTCCTGCTACTTCCGCCCAACTTTTAGTACAGGAACCTGTAGGCAACACTGTACGGTTCAAACCGCTCGCTTTCTATTACGCTGACGAAATGGGTCCGTTAATTGATGCTCCTATGGATTATCTCAAACAGAATTTCGGAGGCGGGAAGTTTAAAATTAACTTTTATCACGGCATGCAGTTCATCGCGACAATTAATTTCAAGCCAGAAGGTCCAGAAATCTGGCGAGATTTACCTGAAATGGAGGTAATCGGTCCCTCATGAATCAACAACAAGAGTATGGGGAGTGCCCTCAGTGTGGCAAGGTAAACATCCAGCAGTTGGATGCGAATTCATGGTTCTGTTTGGATTGTGACTGGGATACTCTTAAGACAATTTCAACGGGCAATGACGAATTACTTGTTTCCTTACGTCATGGTGATATCCACTCTCGACGTATTGCAGCCCAATCCTTGATCAATATCGGTGATGTAGAACGGCATATCGCTGCTCCTTCAGATACAGAAGCATTGTTGGAGGCACTTGAAGATGAGGACGCAGATGTGCGTTATTTTGTGGCAGTCGCACTTGGCAAACTCAAAACAAAACATAGCCTCAACAAACTCAAACAACTTGCCCAAAATGATGCCTCTGCACTTGTGCGGGAGGGTGCGCAAACAGCAGTAAAACAGATAGAATCGCTTGGAGATAAAGGAGACCGATAGATGGAAAGAGTTAAAATCGGTTATGTTGGATGCGGGTTTATGGCACAGAAGGTGCATATTCCGAATTTTGCAAGTATTCCAGAGTGTGAAATCGTCGGACTCGCGGAGGTACGTTCAGAACTTGGCAAAAAAGTGCAACAACGATTCAGCATTCAGCATCTTTATCGGGATCACACTGAACTTGCCCAAAACGCTGATATTGAAGCGGTGGCAGTATCCGCTGATTTTGCCTTACAAGGCGAGATTGCCAAAGACCTCCTACGTGCCGGAAAACATGTCTTTATGGAAAAACCGATGGCTATTTCAGTTGAACAAGCACAAGCTATCGTGGATGCCTCACAAGAATCCGGTAAAAAATTGATGGTAGGCTACATGAAACGCTACGATGCTGGCAACGAGATTGTTAAAGAGAAGATCGCACAATTCCGTGAAACAGGTGAAATGGGACGTTTAACTTATGCCCGCAATCACGGCTTTGGTGGCGATTGGGTGTGCAATCTTGATACTCCTATGGACAGCACGGATGAACCGAAACCCAGCGCACCGCAGAAATTCCCAGAGTGGCTCCCAAAAAAATGGTGTGGTGGATACATCGGATATCTTCAGCAGTATACACACAACATCAATCTAATGCGGTGGTTTCTTGATGCTGGTGATAACGTCACCGTTAAAGCAGTTGACTTGAATAAAAACGGGTATACAGGCGTTGTAATTTTTGATATGGCTGGCACACGAGTAACGCTGGAAACCGGACATGTTTCCCATTACCGTTGGGATGAACATTCACAAATTTATTTTCAGCACGGTTGGATTCACACATGGGCACCGCCGCTGTTGCTGAAGAACACACCTGCAGAGGTCGAAATATACCGCGCAGGCGAAGAGCAGGAGATTACACGACCCATTCCAAGACCTTCATGGACATGGGCATATCACAGAGAAGCAGAATATTTTGTTAAAAACTTACGCAACCCTGAACCGTTCCGTTCATCTGCTGAAGATACGTTAACAGATGTAAGATTGTTTGAGGACATCTACCGCATCTTTATCGCACAGCAAGAAAACTAATATTCCTTTGAAATTATAAAAAACGTTGCATTTCGGCTTGGCAATAGATATACTATACTTTAATCTTGTTCATCTACATCAGCATCAGATTACAGTAAAATGCACTTGGAGGCGTTCCTATAATGAAACTTAAATTATTGCTATGCCTATTCCTTGTTGTGGTTGTCTCACCGACAGTGATGACTCAAAACGATTCTACAGATCAGGAAACGCGCCTTACCCGCATTGAAGTAACTATGGAGCAGATGGACCAACGCATGAGCAGAATAGAAAGCAATGTGAGTAGAATAGACGGTCGTTTAGATGCTCTTATTATGTGGGTTGTTGGTTTGCTCGCTGCGTCCTTTATCTCTATCTTCGTTTTAATCCTTCAGATTAAAACACAACTCAGCGAGATGAACGCGAAATTCGGTTTGCTACAGAAAGATGTTAGTGCTTTCAACGAAAGAGTTGATAGAATTGAAGAACGGGTTGATGGGATTGAACGTAGAATTGGTGCACAACTCAACCAAATTCAGAAGGCACTTGCCAAACAATTGGGCATGGATCTTGATGATGAGCCGTTAACATGAAAGTACTTTAACAGGCAAGCATTCGCAAATTCCATTCCACTCAATTATTTCCGTAACAAAATCTCTGTATTGTTAATATTAATCGCGAGTTCGTAGTGCTTTTCCAAGTATTCTGCAATAAGCGGATGGCGTTCCTCAACAGGAATGCCGTCAACATTATCAAACCACCCTCCAGTCTTAAAAATAACTAACCGTGTCTGATCCCTTTCAAGTGCAGAGATAACCTCCCGCTGCATACCAGGCGTTGCGACATACGACACCATGTGAAATCGAGTCACACTCGGTCGGTTTGCAAAAAAGAAATAAGCACCCTGACTCGTAAAATCAAAAATCTTTTCATCCGGTGCAGTGTTTTTCTTAATAAAGGCGACTACCTTCTGAATCTGCGCAACTTGGTCGTCTGGGATATCTACTTGTCCTGCCCGTTCCAATTCTTCAGTTACTATGTTTTGTTTAAATTGATTGGCACACATCCGTTCCCACTTGTTCCTAAGACTATTTAGTGGATTGTGTACTTCGCCAACATACCAGAAAAACATTACTATAGGAATGAGAATCCACGCTGTTTTCAACACACGGCGCCAGCGCGCCGCATCTCTCAGTAAAGAAAGGCGAGAGCGTAGATTTTCCCCAGGTTCTCCTCCGAAAAGATTGTTCAACAATCCAGATATACCTCTGTCTATTGGAAACAGGCAGATAAGCCATAAGAAGGTAGCACCGAAATTCAAATGTCCACCATCTGATCTGCCAAGTGCAGTTCGGAAAAATGCAACTCCACCGAGTAACAGGAGCAGAAGTTTCAGTGCGTCTTCTGGGGAAACGTTAGTTCTACATAACCGTCGATAGGAAAGATATGCCGCTGTAACCACAAAGACACAGATTGGAAGATACCATCGAAACCCCTGGCTGAGGAAAAACGCCTGCCATCCATTTTCTGACAAAAGAGAAAGCGTTGCTGACAGAGATGGGAACTTGAGTCCCCATGTGGCAAGCTGGTATTTGCATTGTATATACGAATTCCAGATAGCATCATCCAACGCACCGTGGGACAAAAAATAGATTGCTACAGGAAGAAACCCTAATAGAAGTCCACAACAATAACCGACTAACGGTAAAGGTCGTAGGTGTAGTTGAATCCTCCGTTGTAGACTGTAAATCACCAAGAAAAGACCGATAGCACCAAGTGTATACAAGCCAACTTCAGTGCTGTACCAAAACGCTAAACTGGTAAAAAATCCTGCCAGAAGAAGCTTCCAGCCGAACCTAAGTAGGAAAAATATCCAAGTCGGTTTTTCAGACAAATTCCGTTGCCAAGGTATAAAAAGTCCTTTCTCGCGATCGTACGTAAGATAGTTTGCAATACAAACAAAACTAAGTAAACCGAGGCTGTGTCTTGGGGAAACTGAAAAGCTATCCCCAGAAGCGATTAAAAAACATAAGAAGGCAGTTAAGAATCGTCCTCGAAATACCTGCAAGCCGAGTAAATATATCGCAATGTAACCGAGCGGTCCCAACACACGCTCCATAGAGCGCACCCCCATCAGTGTCGGTTCAAAGATTGTACTACCGAACCATGCCAAATACGCATTCTGAAAAAGCCCATGTTGCACATAAACATCGCGGAACACGACACCGCCATGGAGCATCTCATTCAGAGGGGCTAACCGTTCACCTTCATGGAACATATCAACGCCACCATTAATATTCCCATTATATATAAGCAAATAAATAAAAATGGGGATAAGAATATACTCACACACACTGAGAAAAAAACTTAAGCTTCTTGGCGTGTTGGACTTTGTCCCACTTTGAAGGGTCAGGGGTTCCGATGAAATAGTATCTATTTTCTCTTTGATTAGTTGGAACTTGGTACAGAATAGGAGCAATTTGAAAAAGAACGTTAACCCGATTGGAAGTGTTAAGCTTAAAAACCCCGCTTGATCAAAGTTATAAATCTGAAGCCAACTCAACCACAAAGGCACTGAAGCAAGCGCGTTTAGTTTTAGCACACGGTCTATCGGTTGATTAGTTACTTGGGCAGCCCATTGTGAGTAAGTAAGCCAGCCGAACCAATAAACCCAAATAGTAGCGGGTATTCCTACAAGCGCGAGTAGGTAATAAAAAAATTCTTGTTGTTTGGGATATTGATCAACACTTATCCGACCAATAACTCCTGAATTGTCATGGAATTCAAATACAAGAAAGTTTTGAAGTGCTATGCCTAATCCGATTGCAAGCGAGAATGCTGAAATCGCAATAATGCACACGTAAGGACGGAGATGAATACTGTAACTTACGTTAAAGTCTGGTAGTAATCTTTGGAGGGAACGGAATAGACCTGTTTGCGGGGTGTGCATCAATCTCTCTTCTTGGTAGCACAGAAGTGTTCAGTAAAGTTAGGAGTGTAATTTATTGGACAACATCACCTTCAACAGGTTCAACTTGGACTTTGATGTTCTTTAGGTAATCAATAGCGCGTTCAATTTCATCCGAGGCACCCTGTATTTCTAACATGACCCAACCCGATTCTTCAGTTACGTTGGCGCGCCGAATATTGGTGACCACCCGAAACTGTTGTCCAATATTGTAAATAATAGGTTCAGTAATTTTTTCAGGCGGAAAAGTTAGACGTACCTTTAATGAGGCTGTTTGCATCCCTCCAGATGGAGTTTGTTGGAACGGAACTTCAATAAAATCGGATTTAACTTCATCCCAAGCAAAAGCCTTGACAACACGAATTATGTCTTCGTAGATAGAGATGACAAGATATGCCACCCCTGGATAAGCAGGTTCGCCCCACATCATCGCGTCCGATTTATCCTTTTCAGAGAAGTATGCCTCATGGTTCGGATGTGAATGATAAAACGCTTTAATCGAACGATCTTCTGCTTCAATCTCTTTATGTACAAAGATTAGGTCATCGGGGTGCATTAAGTAAGCTGTGTGAGCATCGCGCGGGTAGGCGGCGGGGTCATCTTTATGCATTTCGTTTTGGATATTCCGGCAAGGTCTGACAAACTCCTGTGCATCTGCATGTAGAATTACACCACAGCATTCCTCAGGAAATTGTGCCTTTGCATGTGCACATATCTCATTGAAGGTTTTAGGTAGTAGTGTTAACATATCGTTTATGAAAATTATATACGAATCGCATACGGGCGGATGTGGTATCCGCCTGTACACGAAATACCGTTTTAGGAAAGGTTTCTGCCGCCAGCAATAGCTGGGATTATTGAAATTTCGGCACCATCAGTGACAGGAGTCGCTTTGCCATCAAGAAAACGGATATCTTCGTCATTCAGATAGATGTTCACAAACCGACGGATGTTCCCACCTTCATCGCAAAGACGTTCTTTCATCCCGGGATAGTCTGAGTCCAAATTTTCGATGATGGTTTCAATATCTGTGCCTTTAGTTTCAACCTCCGCGAGATTCTGTGTTAACCTCCTCAGCGGGGTTGGAATACGAACTATTACAGCCATTTTTCCTCCTTTATCGGGTCAGAATTCTGACGCCGTACTTTTTGTAGAATATGGTAATGGCGGGAAAATCCGCCAATTCGTTAATATCAGATAGCATAGTGTAACCCACACTCTTTGTTGTTTTCCTCAGCGTCTGTTCCGTTTTGCCAACGCCATCTACCGGCACGTTTGGGTTCACCAGGTCGGATTCGCGTCGTACAGGTCATACATCCGAGTGATTCATAGTAGTGTCCATGAGCGTCAGGTTTAAAAAGCGGGTTGACAGGCACATCATTCTCACGCACAAATTGCCATACTTGCTCGGTTGTCCAGTGAATTAAGGGACTCACCTTGAGAATAGGATGCGTCTTAGATGAGATGATTTCTGCTTTCTGAAAATTTTGTCGTGTTTCAGATTGATCTTTCCGCGTACCAGTAATCCAAACATCTAATGTTTCTAAAAGCGCTTGCATAGGGCGAATCTTTCGGACATCACAACAGTACTTCTGTTTCGCTTTGCTGTCAAAAAAGAGGTATTCCCCATGTTCGGTTATCATTTCTTCTACCTCAGTAGTGTTTGGCTGGATCCGTTCAATCTCAATACCGTAGCGTTCTTCAACTTGATCAAAAAAAGCGTAGGTTTCAGGAAAGAGACGAAACGTGTCTAACGTACACACTCTAAAAGGTAATTTACTTTCAGCGGCGAGATGTATTTGAACCATACCCGACAACTGACCACTTGTTACAATAGCTGCCCGATCATTAAACTGTTTAAAGAGGCAGAAAAGGATTTCTTGCGGGTCCTCTTTTAAGGTTATCTGCTGTTTCAATGTTATCATTGAAGCAGTTTCAATTTGAAATGCCATTCCGTTTTTTCCTGTTTAGACTCCTTTTATGGTAACGTCTCCATTATATCGGTTTCAATTTCAAAATAGCGACTCAAGCTGAAGTAGCGTTCACCCGTATCCGGGAGAATCGTGACGACAGTTTTATCAGGTCCCTGTGCTTTAGCTACCTGCAATGCAGCATGCACATTTGCTCCAGACGACATGCCTACTAACAAACCTTCTTTTTTTGAAATATCCTTCATGGTTTGATACGCTATCTCTTCAGAAACCGCAATGACATCATCAACGATGTCTACATTTAATACCTCAGGCACCATGCCTGCGCCAAGTCCATCAATCCGTGTCGGTCCGGGCACTCCACCTGAAAGTACAGATGAAACCAAAGGTTCTACAGCAACGACTTTTATTTTCGGATTTTCTGCTTTAAGAACTTCACCGACACCTGTTAACGTTCCTCCTGTGCCCACACCAATGACAACGAAATCAATATCACTTCCTACAGAATCCAAAATTTCAACTGCAGTCGTCTCACGATGAATCAATGGGTTCGCAGGATTCGTAAACTGGTTCGGCATATAGTGTCGTGAATTTCGCCGAAGGATTTCTTCCGCTTCCCAGATTGCGCTTGCCATGCCACCGTGTTCGGGTGTAAGCACAATGTTCGCGCCAAACGCAGACAGAAGGCCATATTTTTCACTACTAACGTTCTCTGGCATTGTCAAAATTACTTGATAGCCACGGGCTACCCCAACAATAGAAAGTCCGATACCTGTGTTGCCGGCTGTCGGTTCGACGATAGTGTCCCCCGGTTTTAGAATACCGCGTTCCTCTGCGTCAATGACCATGGCATAACTGATACGATCCTTAATGCTACCACCAGGATTATAAGATTCCAACTTTGCAAAGATAGTGGCATCCTCTTTCTCTGGCAGCGCATTCAGGCGAACCATCGGTGTATTCCCGATAAGTTTAGTCAGGTTTTCAGCAATTTTCATATAAAGAACAAATGTGAATGGGTCGGTTGCGACAACTGTTTAAATTTACGCGCGTGGCAACAGAGTTCATGTAGGGTTTTTGTGTTTAATACATCCCGGACCTCTTCCTCAATTTCAGCGAAAAAAGGACCGATTTCAGACGATTGTTGTGTTTCAAAACCTTTTGTAAAATCAACGGGACCCTCTACAGCAGCAAAGATATCACCTATCCGTATTTCATCTGGAGGTAGCGCTAAACTATACCCGCCATCAGGACCACGGCGGCTTGTAGTTAATCCAGCACCTTTGAGTTGTAAAAGAAGTTTCTCCAAAAACGGACCGGGAATACAACGTTTTTCAGCCAATGTCGTGACTGAAACGAATTCTTTACGATACTGTAGACCGAGTTCCAACATCGCACAAACTGCATACTTCAACTTGGCAGATAATTGCATCTGTGTTTCTCCCCCTAATTAAATCCTAACCAATTTAGGCAACTATATTATAATATATCTTACCAAAAAAGTCAAATAATTATGCTATTTCTTACTAAAATAGTCAAATTTAATCTCGTAACGCTTTCGTCGAGTTATTGCATCGGTGTAGGAATTGTGTTATAATTTGAAATATACGATAAAGTGGACAGGTTGAAAAAAAATGAAGGATAACGTTAAACAAATTATCAATGACTTTGGTGAAAGTATTGTTCAAGTAGATGGTGATATTCCGGTTGATTTGCCTGCAAAGGATGGCGATAGGTTTTTGTTTATCAGCCACGACCAAAGTTTTTTGACGCACGGCTTACACAAGTACCCTGCCAAGTTTTTTCCTGAATTACCACGTTGGCTCATCAAACGGTATTCTCAAGAACACAATCAAATCCTGGACCCGTTTGCTGGTAGCGGCACTACAAATGTTGAAGCACTCCTCTCCAAGCGCAATTCTGTTGGAATTGATGTTGACCCATTTTCCCGTTTTATTTCACAAGTAAAGGTAACCCCTTTGCCAGAAACAGAACTTAAGTCTGCCCAAAAATCGCTTTTGGAGGCTATCCTCAACTACGATTCCTCACAGGTTACCGAATCCGACTTGCCGAACTTTCCTTATAGAGACAACTGGTTTGACATAGAAATTCTCTTTGAGTTAACCTACTTAAGAAAACATATCCAACAACTGGATACTAACGACGAGATCAAAAACTTTTTCAAAGTATGTCTTTCGTCTATTATCCGTTCAGTATCCAATGCTGACGATAATTGCACTCGGACAGTGATTCGAAAGAAATTGAACAAATTAGTAAAACCCTCCGATGCGTTGAACCGATTCGCAAAAACAGTTCTCACCAAAGTGCCAAAAATGGTTGCGTTTTCCCAAAACTATCCGACTAACATTACCGTTGATTTTCCAGAGGACATGGATGCAAGGAATATCAAGTATGGGGAAGATTATTTCGATCTCGCGGTAACCTCTCCACCGTATGTCAATGCTGTTGATTATCCGAGGACCCACCAATTGGAGATGTATTGGCTCGGTTTCGCGCAGGATTCGTTAACTGCTTTGAAGAAACAGAACGTTGGCACGGAGAGTGTTTCTGTAAGCCATTACAAAAATTTACACGAAATCGGAGTGCCAGAAGCGGACAAGGTGATAGTTCAAATTTTTGAAGCGGATCCAAGACGTGCGTATATCGCTTTTAAATTCTTGGAGGATATGCGAAAAAACCTCGTTGAAGTCTACAAGGTTTTGCGCAATGGTGGCAGATATATTGTCGTCGTGGGTAATAATCGTATTCGCGGGCAGCTATTTGAGAATTGGAAGTACCTCATGCCGATTGCCGAAAAAATTGGATTTGAAGTGGAAACCTATTTCGGTTCAGAGATTATCAAACACTTCATTAAGGTGCCAAGAGAAGAACGTATCAACACTGATTGGATTTTAGTTCTAAAGAAATAAACGGACAGAGGTAGAACATGGCTAACTCAGAACAAAGAGGTAGACAAGCTTCAGTAGACGGATTCGCTCATGAGCACATTGTGGTCGGAATTCTGATGAAAAAATATCAAAACGTATCATTGGTTGATTTACCTTTGTCACCTTACGATATCATTATCGTGCGTAAGGACGCTGATGATACTGAAGACATTATCCGTGCACAAGTCAAAACCGCTAAACAGTCTATTTCTTTCATCGGTGGATCGAGAGGTGGCGTTGATAGAGAATATCGATCAGGCGTTAAAACTTATAGACAATCCACTGCAACCTCAGACGTTGTTATTGGGATTCATCCAGTAGACGATAATACCTACGAACTCTATTTTGTTCCTACGCTTCTTATAGAACACCTTAATCAACAGAGTATTTCTATTAACAAAATCGCTGATTTGAAAGAGAATTACTACATTTTGGAAAACTGCAAAAATGAAGAAGTAATCATCGAAAAGTGCCAAGAATATCGTATTCTTACCTCTACTCCGAGCCTTTTCAAGAGTTGATCTCAAATTTTATCCTCTCTTCCAAGACGCTTCAAACCGAAACTGTGTGTCAAAATTTTCTTTCTAATGTCTTGGGTATATAGTTTTGTCTAAAAAGAGCAAAGCATCATGATACAAGTTGAGTGCGAAAAAAGAAACAATTATCCACATAACAGAGAACTTCTCTTATTTGACAGATGTGCTTTTCAAGCTATTAGCAACGAAGAACTGCTCAAAGTGAACGAAAAGTATAATGTCCTTTGCCCTCGGATATTTGTAATGGAATGTCTTGTGCCTAATAGGGAACCTGAACAAAGGAAAATACTTTGCGAAAGATTGAGACTGATAGAAAATCCTATAGTTATTAAAGGCAACACCAATATATCCTTTAATCTAAAGATACTCCCAAATCCATTTTATGACACACAGTTCCATACAATTCTTACATCAAGAGTAATCGCCAGGAATTGCATCGTATCCAATTCTATAACAATGGAGCGAGTCACACCGGAAGAACTTCTATCACATTATGAAGCCCAAATAAGTGATTTCAAACGCGAGATACGGATGAAAACCAGTGCATTAGAGTCCAATAAAGCAAAACTTACTATTAATAAGCTCGCGGAAGCTCATAGATTCCGCCAAGGACCGGACAACGAAATTCCATCTAAGAAAGAACTCAAACGCCTGTTAGAAGAAGATGGACTCAGTTATGTAACACAGGAATTGGAGTACGTTGCTAAAGAAGCACTGCAAGAAATCGAAAAAAAACCGGTAGACCAAATTATTGAAGAGTTCACGGGACTGCTCCTGCTTACCCCTAGTGGTTAGTCCAGTCTAACTTTTCGGGTATAGATGTTTTAATCTGACACGCGCATCGTCCGTTGTAAATTGCCAGTCTACCTGCTTTTGCTCTGCATTTCTACGTTTTTGCCACGCTTGTGTCTCTCTACGGAGTGTCTCTATATCTGGGATTCGACGACACAAACATTGGCGTGTAAGGACGCTAAGTTCTATTTCCGCTATATTCAACCAACTTCCATGAATGGGGGTATGCACGATTTCTAAACGCTTCCGGAACCTATCTGCTTCTTCATCTCCAAACACTTTATTGAGTGACGCGAGTTTATGTGTATTCAGGTTATCACAAACTAAAATGACCTGTTTTGCGGATGGGTAGACCTCATCCAATAGTATTTTGACTTCTTCTGCCCAATCCACTGTCTTTCGGTGCGTCCGAACAGACACACGCCGCCATCCCGAGAGTGCCTCTGTAAATAGGAAGATATTTGCTGTGCCTTTGCGTTTATACTCGTTATCTACGCGCTTGACTTGTCCCGGTTTCGCAGGATACGGTTCACGAACATCATCCCTAAGTGTGACAGATTGTTCGTCCATGTTCACAACAGGAGTATCCGCAGCCAAAGGTTTCTGGTAAAGATCAAGCACTTCTTCCATTGACTTTACAAACTCAGCGTCTTTTTCAGGGGGTATCACCCACTGTTGCTGAAGGTGTGGTTTCAACGCGTTTTTTTTAGTGTCTGCCGCACCGTTTCTGGAGAAATGTTTTCCACAACTTCAAGTCTTACCAACTCTGACGCAAGCAGACGTAACGTCCATTTGGCAGCACCTTCGGGAGGGGTTCCACAACTCAGTGCTATCAACCTTGCTTCTCCGTCACCATCAAGTTTACGAGGTGTCGGTGGATGCTTCCGCTTCGCACGATATAAGGCACGAGAAAAGCCACCTTCCACAAAACGCTGACGCACTTTCGCAACTGTCCTATCAGTGCACTCATACGCCTCAGCTATTCTCGCGTCAGTCCAGCAGGGACCATTTATATCTGATTTCAGCAAAATATGAGCATGCCTTATCATATATGCCTCTTTTTTACCTGTGTTAATAATATCTGATAACTCCTGTCGTTCCGCATCGGTCAGTTGGACAACATATTTCTTATTCAAGGGTGTGTTCCTCCTTATGTATTGCTATACTATAAGAGAACACTTTTGTTTGTCAAGATGCCGAGAAATCTACAAAAACCAAAACAAACTTTTAGGATGGACTATCCACTAGAGACACAAGGATACTTAGCGATCGAATAATTGGAGAAAAAAGATTCACAGCGAAAAATTACCCGGAATTGGCATATCCAATGTACATCTGTTATCTGGAGTACTTTATACTTTGTGCTACTCTGCACAACACAAAACATTTTGACCAGTCATGGGCACGTGACTTTGAGTACCTAGAATACTTAAATTTTTGCGACAGATTTGTTGCAGATGAGTCGTCTACACCTAAAATAGTTCGATCACTTTTGTTTGACAACATAAACGAAACACCTATTAGTACTCTAACGGAACTAAAAGAAAGTCTAACTTAAGTAAAAGGATTGCAATGGGTGTGTAAAGTTTTTGACAGGAATACACCTTTTCTTTTGTTAGAAGGTCTTTCAACCCAACAAATCGGACTTACAGAGCCCTCCTACAAGAGAGATGAAATGGTTAATGTCAAAATATTTTTACCCATTGCTACTATATGAATTGACATATTCATAGTTATGCTATAAAATGGAATCAAACTTAAGATAACAGAATGGCACAGAGATAAGTTCATATAGGAGAGAATAGATGGCTAACGATATTTTTCCACCGATGGAGACTGCCTATCCGATCAGTGATGCTCACGTCAACAGTTTGGAAGCATATCAGGCACGATACGCTGAATCAATTCAAGACCCAGAAGGTTTTTGGGCAGCAATTGCGGAGCGGTTGACGTGGTATCAAAAATGGGATACAGTTCGGGATTATGATTTTGTCAAAGCACAGATTAAATGGTTTGAAGGCGGCACGTTGAACGCCTGCTATAACTGCCTTGATCGACACGTGGAAGCAGGACACGGCGATGAGACAGCTATTATTTGGGAAGGAAATGACCCTTCCGAAGATAAGACATTCAGTTTTAGCGAACTGCTGGTAGAGGTCAAAAAGTTCTCCAATGTCCTAAAAGCACAAGGCGTTGAAAAAGGTGACCGTGTCTGTATCTACTTGCAAATGGTGCCAGAGTTGGCAATTGCAATGTTGGCATGTGCAAGGATTGGTGCGGTTCATTCCATCGTTTTCGGTGCGTTTTCAGCCGAATCGCTGCGGGATCGGATTAACGATTCTGCGTGTAAACTGTTGATAACGCAAGATACAGCGCTGCGTGGTACTCGAAGCGACATCCCGATGAAGGCAAACGCCGATGCCGCAGTTGCAAATTGCCCATCTATTGAAAATGTAGTTGTCGTGAAACGCACTAGTGATGAGGTTGATTTTGACGCTTCCCGTGATGTTTGGTGGCACGAAGCGATGGCAACTGCGGATGCCGAATGCGAACCTGAAGTCATGAATGCTGAAGACCCGCTTTTTATTCTTTATACATCTGGGTCAACAGGAAAACCGAAAGGTGTTTTGCATACCACAGGCGGCTATCTGGTGTATACCTCTTATTCGCATCAGCAGGTTTTTGACTACCATGAAGGTGATGTATATTGGTGCACCGCAGATATAGGTTGGATTACCGGACATTCTTATATTATCTACGGTCCGCTGACTAATCGTGCAATTAGCGTCATGTTTGAAGGTGTCCCGAATTACCCTGATTTTGGACGTTTTTGGCAAGTCGTTGAGAAGCACAAAATTAATCTTTTCTATACTGCCCCGACAGCCCTGCGTGCTTTGATGAAAGAGGGGGATACATGGGTAGAAAAATACGATAGGTCTACGCTAAGGTTGCTTGGCACAGTAGGGGAACCGATTAAAGAACCTGAATGGTTGTGGTATTATAACATTGTTGGTAACAAACGGTGTCCGATCATAGATACATGGTGGCAGACCGAAACAGGTGGAATTCTGATTACACCGTTACCCGCGGCGACTCCGCTGAAACCGGGTTCTGCAACGTTCCCGTTCTTTGGCATTGAACCGGTGATATTAGATGAAGAAGGAAACGAAGTAGAAGGTAATCCCGCGACCGGTTATCTTTGCATTAAAACTGCTTGGCCCGGTATTATGCGCACAGTGTATGGCGACCATGAACGTTTCATTGATGTCTATTTTCGGCGATTCCCCGGCTATTACATGACTGGCGATGGTGTGTTGCGTGACGAAGATGGATATTACTGGATTACAGGTCGAGTGGATGACGTGCTGAATGTTTCTGGACACAGGTTAGGCACTGCTGAAGTTGAAGGTGCTATCGGGCAACATGATGCTGTTGCGGAAGCTGCGGTTGTCGGATACCCGCATGACATCAAGGGACAGGGTATCTATGCGTATGTCACACTTATGACGGGTGAATCAGACTCAGATGACGTGGTAACAGGTATCAAACAGGCAGTACGGCAACATATCGGACCTATCGCTACACCTGATAAAATTCAGTTTACACCCGCTTTGCCGAAAACCCGTTCGGGTAAAATTATGCGGCGCATTCTGCGTAAAATAGCAGAAGGTGATATATCTAATCTCGGTGATACATCCACACTTGCCGATCCGACTGTGGTTGAAGCGTTAGTTGAAGGCAGACAGTAATCTTCGAAAAATAAAAGCGGATTGTGTAGTAATTTTCATAAGGGCAGGTTCCTATGCCTGCCCAATTGCATGAATGAGGAACACTTTGTGGCATCAGCACAAAAAATTGTAGATGTATTGAAAAAGTATAATATCACCCATGTGGTTGGTGTACCAGACAACGGCAGCGCGCGAATTTACGAATTATTGCGTGAAGATCAGGAAATTGAGGTTATTACAGTAACTCGCGAAGGTGAGGCATTCGCGATCGCAGCCGGATTATATGTTGGTGGCAAAAAACCTGTGATCATCATACAAAATACTGGCTTCCTTGAATCTGGCGATGCAATCCGCGGCACTGTTATTAACATGCAAGTGCCTGTTGTTGTATTCATCGGCTATCGCGGATATCACAACCGTGATGCTGATGGGAAATGGGTTGATTCTGTTGCTACCTTTCTTGAACCGACGCTCAAAGCTTGGAACTTGCCGTATCGGTTGTTAGAATCAGACGCTGATATTGGAAGCATTGATTGGGCTTATGGCAAATCTGCCGAAACTTCGTTGCCTACTGCAGTACTCCTGATTGGACAGGCGAAATAGAGCATAGAGGATCGGTTAAATTACCCGTAATATATTACGTTGAAAACTTGACTGGAGCGAATTAAATGTTAAGTGTTGAAGAAGCGCGTCAACAGATGTTAGAAACCATCCCTGTTTTGCCAACAGAAAAGCGGGAGATTCTCGACTGTGCAGGTTATGTTCTCGCCGAAGCACTGCATGCCTCTGAAAATATCCCACCTTTTGACAATTCTGCGATGGATGGTTTTGCAGTCCGTTCAGCAGACGTAAAGGACGCATCTAAAAAGAATCCTGCTATGCTTTCAGTTGTTGAGACTATCGCTGCAGGATATGCACCCGAAAAACATGTTTCAAGTGGACAAGCTGCACGGATTATGACCGGTGCAATGATGCCTGATGGAGCAGATGCAGTGGTGATGCAAGAGGTAACTGAACTTGTTGGAGATGAGGTCAAAATCTTTGAAAACGTTGAGGAAAACGAAAATGTCCGCTTCACAGGTGAAAGTGTCAAACAAGAAGACTGCGTTATGTCTCCAGGGAAACTGCTTCGTCCACCAGAAGTATCAATGCTTGCTTCGCTTAATTGTGCTGAAGTGACAGTGTATCGAAAACCTACAGTTGCCGTTGTCTCGACAGGTGATGAACTTACCCCACTCGGTGAACCGCTAATGCCGGGGAAAATTCGGGATAGCAATCGATACGGTATGTCCGCGCAAGTTCAGAACGCTGGCGGTATCCCAATTGATATGGGTATTGCTCCTGACGATGAGGCTGAAACAGAGAGAATCTTTCGTGAATCCCTTGCCAAAGCAGATGCTCTCATCACAAGTGGTGGCGTCTCGGTCGGTGAACACGACGTGGTGAAAAATGTCCTAACGAAATTGGGAAAGATGAATTTTTGGCGTGTTGCAATGAAGCCGGGCAAACCACAGGCTTACGGTATTATAGATGGAAAACCGATTTTCGGATTACCGGGCAATCCTGTGTCTTCACTCGTTGTGTTTGAACTCTTTGTACGTCCTGCGCTCCTGAAAATGGCTGGTCACACCGACTTACTACGTCCTACCTTTAAAGCGACCTTAGCAGCAAACGTTACGAACAAAGATGGACGCGTGAATTATATGCGTGCGATTCTTACAGAGCAGGATGGGCAATACATTGCCAAAACAACTGGGCCACAAGGCTCCGGTATTCTGCATTCCCTTGTATTGGCGAACGGATTGATTACCATTCCATCTGGTGTGACTTTACATGCAGGCGAGACCGTAGATGCGCAATTTTTACACTAAATATTACCGCTATGGGCAGCGCAACAACACTCACCACATATTGGGGAGAGATGGCTTACACCGATTCAGGTGGATTGGGTCATTCTTTATTATTTCTACATGGTACTGGTTGTGATTCAAGGGATTGGAAGTCGGTAATTGAACATCTACCTCGCCATCAGCGTTGTATAACGCTTGATTTTCGTGGACACGGGCAGAGTAGTATACCCACCGAACCGTTTAAGTTAACTAACCTCGCTGATGATGTCCTACACCTTATAAACTTGCTGGGGATTCAGGAGGTAATACTCGTTGGTCATAGTCTCGGCGGTATGGTTGCGATGGAAGTGGCAAAACGTTCATCTTGTCTTGCAGGACTGGTTTTGCTTGAGGGATGGACGAGTCTCTCATCTGCAGGGAGTGCGTTTGACACAGGAAGGTTTTACGGTTCGCTGTCACAAGTAGAGATTAAGAACGTTCAACGGAAAGCTGAAGAGACGCGAAACCGTTTTAAGCCGAATGTCTGGGAAGGTTTTTGGACATCTGTCAAAGATTTTGATGCTTACAGTTACCTTGAAAAAGCATGCATTCCAATCTATGAGGTATTTGGCGGAATGGGTAAAAATGAATCAACCGAGCAGAAGTTGAGAATTCCATCTAATCCAAATATTCAGTTGATATGGGTGTCTAATGTGGGGCACTATTTGCCACACGAATGTCCGGAGTCGGTATCTGAAATCTGCATTAAATTTGTCGAGACATTTTCCTAACCGTTCTATTTGCCCGGAGGGTAGGTTCAATTTCCTAACCGAACTATAGGCATCAATTTAGTGGATCTGCACCCTGGTAGATGCGGTTTCCCAACCGCATCGGACTTACCTGAGTTGGCAAACCAGCAATCCGTAAGACTTCTTTGTAGGAGGGCTTTGTAAGCCCGATATATCGGCTTGCAAACGCCTCCCACAAGAGCACCTTGGGATAATACGGAGCGGTTAGGAAACCGCTCCTACCATAGATGTTCACATGTTTTAGATTTTACTATAAGAACACTATTTCTCAGGAATTTCAACCGGCAAATCCAGCCGGTCTCCCCACTCTTTCCAAGACCCAATATAGTTACTTACTTTCGGATAACCGATAAGACGCAACGCCAAATAGGTTTGAGAAGAGCGGTAACCACCCTGTCAGTAACACATTACCTGTTTCTCTGGTGTGATGCCCACTGCTTCATACATTTGCCGAAGTTCATCTGCGGATTTAAATGAGCCGTTTTCATCAAGGTTATTGAGCCACTCTATATGGATGGAGCCAGGAATAGCACCTGCACGGTCAGCGCGGGCAACCCTACCGTAATGTTCATCATCTGTACGGGTATCCAAGGGAATGAAATCTTCTTGGTTTAGCGATGCATGAATCACATCCGCATCCATGTGTATATTATGTTTTGCTTCTATCGGAAATTGTGGTACTTCAGGCGGTTCAACGCCTTCAGTGCTGACCGGTCCGTCTGCGGCTATCCATGCTTTGAAACCGCCATCAAGTAAACGGGTATTAGAATGACCTAAATACTCGCAAAACCACAAGCCGCGAGAAGCACGTGTTCCTGAAATATCCTCATACCATATAATTGTTTTAGCATGGTCAAGACCTCGTTGTTGAAACAGATAAGCAATCATCCACATAAAGGAATTAAGTGTTTCTTTGCGTGTATTGATGAGGCTCAACCCGAACAGATCAAGATGAAGTGCACCCGGAATATGTCCGCGTAGATATTCATGCGTTGGACGCGTATCAACGATGCATAACGTATCATCGTCAAGATTGCTTTTCAATTCCTCAGCTGAAATTACCAGTTGAGGATTCACGTAACCTTTGTACGCCATTTTCAAACTGCCTTTCTGGTAGGATTTCCTCTACCATTTTTAATAATCTCTATTGTTTTCCATCTTCCGGTGCGATACCAAAGCCACATAGCAGCACCTTGTACTACATTTGAAAGTGCAATTCCGATCCAAACTCCTATCAGTCCGATAAAATGTGACAATAAAATAACAAGCCCTAAACCGACTCCCATTTGTGCAGCGAGGGTAATAATCATTGGTGAAAGGGTATCGCCTGCACCGTTAAGTGCTTTGCCCAATACTAAGGAAAATGCTATAAATCCAAATGTGAGCGATAGAAACTGAAGGTAAACAGATCCAATTTTTATGACTTCTGAATCATTGGTAAAAATCTGAATAAACATATCCGGAAAAATGAGGAAAAGCGCGCCAATACCTGCCATAACCGTTGTCCCTAACATATTTCCCACTTTAGCCGATTTTTCTGCGCGTTCTATCTGATTTGCACCTAAGTTCTGTCCGACTACAGGGGCAACAGCATTCGCAATGCCAAAACCGGGGTTCATTACCAATATTCGGAGGCGCATGCAAATCGTATAGGCAGCAACTACATTTTTGCCGTAGGGACCTATGACCCATAGGAAACCGAGACGAGATAAATGTCGCCAGAACCCTTGCATAGAACTATAAATGCCTAACCTTAAAATGTCAAGCATTTCTACGAGGTCTGCGCGAAATTGGACGTTGCGTAAGGATATTGGGGCACGTCCGCTAAAACAGAGAAAAAGCAGAATAATGACACCGACACCTCTTCCGATGAGCGTAGCGTAGGCTGAACCTGCTACACCCAGTTTTGGGAATTTCCAAAGTCCAAAAATTAACAGCGGATCAAGGACAATGTTAATCAATGTGGATAAAATTAATACAACCATCGGTGTGACGGCATCACCGCCTGCACGGAATATTGACCCAAGCGTCATGGACAAAAACATCGTGCTGATACCGACAAGAATAATATGCATGTAAGTTGTACCGAGCTGTATCACCTCCGCGTCTGTTATTCGGACAGCACGTAAACCGAATTCTGCTAACGGGTAACCAACAATACCTATACCGATTGCAAAGAAAAATGCAAGTAGGATAGCCTGCATTGCGACGTATCCAGCTTGCGCGTGATTTCTTGCTCCCAAGTATTGTGCTACCATAATCCCCGCACCAGTTGAAATACCGAGAGAGAAAACAGCAATTAACCTTAACAAATTGCCGCTGACTCCAACAGCTGCGATTGCTGCCGGTCCAAGCCTTCCAACGAAAATCATATCAACCACATTAAATGCGTCTTGAAGAATGTAGCCAAAAGTTATCGGTACTGCAAGATGTAGCAGATGACGTAGAAGACTACCTTGAGTCAAATCACCTTGTGTTCTATCCATTCATATCCTTACTGCTCTGCTGTATAGTCAATTCCCTTGACACTCCATAACTCTCAACTTAAGCAAAAATTGCTGAATTTTCTCTTGTGGGAGGGCTTTGAAAGCCCGATTTATTATCCAAAGGTAGGCGCGTTTTGTAAACGCGCCGGGGTTGTCTGAACCAGGATTCGCAAGATTACAAGATTTTCAGGATTATCTCTATTCTGTACGGATACGCCTTAGGTTTGAATTTCGTATCGCAAACTTTTAGTTTGCGGACATTGGTGCACAAACTAAAAGTTTGTACTACAAACAACTAAACCTACACGCTAAATTTACACCCATGGGTGTCGCTTCGCTCTACCGGACCTACGAAAGAAACTAATGCTATTTGCACTTGCAATTTAACGGCAACTGATTTATACTCAAATAATTGTAATGCTCATAATTTCTACGCTCGGTAAGCGTTGTTTCAAACCGCGCCTACAAAAAGTTTTCATATATTCTCGAATTTTGAAATAAGGAAAGGAAATAACTTTGCGAGTATTGATCATGTCCGATATGGAGGGCGTAAGCGGCATCGTTGTGTGGGATCAGGTTGACGGTGGTGCCGCGATGTTTGAAGAGGGTAGACTCCTCTATACTGAAGAAATCAACGCTGCGGTGCGCGGTGCAAAAGCTGCTGGTGCTACGGAGATCGTCGTTGTCGATTGCCATGGTGCCGGGCGAGGTTGGACATTTAATTCGCTTATACCAGACAGAATTCATCCGGATTGTGAGTGGGTGGCACATCACGGGTGGGGACGGTTTGACGACATGTGGAAAGATGGGTGTGACGCGTGTTTGCTTATCGGGATGCATGCTCGTAACAACACTCCCGATGGTGTGTTGTGCCATACTATTTCTACCGTTCAATATCGGAATCTTTGGTTCAATGATGATCTTGTTGGAGAAACGGGTGTAAATGCTGCGCTCAACGGACATTATGGTGTTCCGGTTGCACTTGTCACAGGTGATGCGGCAGTTTGTAGAGAAGCAAAAGAACTACTCGGTGATGCACTGCCGACAGTCGCAGTTAAAAAAGGACTTAGCCGATACAGCGCAAGACATATCCCACCTGTACGCGCGCGTCAACTAATAGAGGATGCTACAAGAGAGGCACTCTCCGATATAACAAAGGTCCGTCCTTATGTGCCTGATCAGCCAACAACAATCAAAATTGAGGTCTCAAGTGTGGATAAACTTGCAGACTTCAAAGGGCGATCAGGCGTTGAAATAACGGGACCCGTCACCGCTGAGAGCTACGCGAAAGATTGGATGACAGCGTGGAATCAGTTCTGGCCATTTGTCTAAACAGTTCCGCATTCTATCATAATTGGTAAAGCAAGGAAACGACATCGTCACACAGAGGTGTCAATTTTACGTTCTTCCAGGACGGTAGGTTCGGTTTCCCAACCGAACCGGACTTATCCAATGCTGTTAGCCGTGGTTATCTATTTTGCAGGACTGTCTCCTTACGCTATAAATGAAATGTTTTGAGATGATCAGAGCGGTTAGAAACCGCGGCATGTATCTAAAAAGCTTGTGTATATATTAAGATTCTTCAAGAACATCAAGCGGGTCGCCCGAAGCATCTTTGCGTTCCAACAACTCAACCTCATATCCATCAGGATCGGTAATAAACGCCATCTTCATTCCACCAGAAGTAAACTGTTTACGCCATTCATCCGGCCAAATCTCCAATCCTGCTTTCTCCAAACCGTCGCAAAATTCAACAATATCGGGAACACCGATCGCAAAATGCATCAGGTCTTCCTGTACCTGCAGATCAAAATCAGGTGAATATGTTAACTCCAATGTGTGTGCGTTACCCGGAAGTTCAAGATGCACGATTTGGTTGCCTGCGGGGGATTTATCGCTCCGACTCAGAACTTTGAACCCCAAATGGTCACAATACCATTGAATAGAGTTATCAAGGTCGCTGACGCGAACCCGTGTATGTAAAAATACTGCCATTTAAGTCTCCTTATTTTTGTTATGTATGAAGTCAATCAACTATGTAGAGATACTAACATACTCTTATAATTTTGACAAGAATAATCCCAGCACTGTTATTTCACTTCGTGGTTTAGTAAAATCGAAAATATGTGAAACACATGGTAGGTGTCAATTTAGTGCCTGATTTTATTGTTGGCGGGCTTTCTAAGCCCGATTATATATCAGTGTATCAGCGTTGAAAACTCCTCCAACAATGTAAGAGGTGCGTTTAGAAACCGCACCATAGGTGTCAATTTAGTGCCTGATTTTATTGTTGGCGGGCTTTCTAAGCCCAATTTTAACATCTTGAGTTCCGTGAATCAACGCCAAATGCGCCTTTGGCATTTGGCGGGAGCGACATATAAATTCTATAACATTACGCCTTCTACGAGGCTCAAGAGCGTGTTCTACCGTGTTTCTATAAACAATACACCTCTACGAGGCTATATAAATCCAATAATTGACGCGTATAGTGCCGCTTCCTAACCACACCTACCAAAGTGTAAAAGAAATTCTAGATTTCACTATGATCAATTACTAATCACTAGAATAACTATTTACGTGTTCATGAATTGGCTGCCGTTCTCTATTGGCATTAGGGTCAGCGCGACGAGCAATACCTGTAATCGCATCAACGGACTCATCCGCCTTAAATCGCAAATACAGTTTTTGTGATTTTGCAGCCATAGACCGATTTTTGAGTGCGCGATAGCACCGCATTATATTGTAATGTGCATCCAAATCTTCGAGATCAACTTCAAGCGTCTTCTGGAAATGTCCTAAAGCAGATTCATACTCACGTTTTAGAAAGTGCATGCGACCCAATTCATTGCGAACACGGGTATCGCGTGGAAATTGTGAGGCAGCCTGTTGAAGATGTTGAATCGCTATGTCATAGTTTCCATAAGATTCTTGAACGAGGGCATAAAAGTAATGCACCTTTGCGCGATGTCGGCTCTCTGGAGGCAATGTTTTCTGAATCTCAAACGCCTTATTGAGCATTGTTTCGGCACCGTCCATATCTCCTTCTTTGATGCGACATCGTGCAATATTCACCCACCCATCCATGTAGTCAGGGTCAATTTCGGTTACCTTAAGAAAGGCATTTTGTGCTGCTCTAAGGTCACCTTGTAGGAGAAGTCCGATGCCGTAATCGTTCCAACGTTCACGCGCGTTTGCCACTTCTGTCTTTTGTTTAGGTGTGTTCTGCGATGATGGTATTACATGAAGCGTTGCTTTTGCCTCTGCCATCATAGTAATTGGCAGATTCGGAATCGCCTTGATTTTTCCTGCGACATCCGATGTATCGCCTGTCCAGACCCATTTGCCATCATCGTAGCCTTTATCCACCTGAAAATTTGTATCCTCTGGGTCGCGGACACCCGCATAAGCCCACTGCGTATGCCACCAGTTAAATTTACGATAATTTAGTTTCGCTTCTACGAAGAGAGTGTCTCCACAATCGGCTGGAATTTGCAGACGATACCGCACAGTATCAGCAGCACCCGGCGGAATAGTCCGAGAATACAGCACAGTCCGCATCGCCCACGCATTTCGTTTGTTTATCAGGTTACCATGCGCATCTAACATGTAAGCGCGATAAAAATGCGCGCTCGGATCAACAGGACCATTTCCATCAGGTGCATCAATCCTGCCATTCCAAAACACAATTTTACCGTTCTCATCGGTGGCTTTCACCTCAAGCCAGATGTCAAACGCATCAATCGTTCCTGCGGGGAATTGATGACCGACACCTCGTGTTCGCACCACCACCTCAATAAGCGGATCTTCACCTCGCGTTACTTCAATTCCGTCTTTGGGAATCGGCATACGATTGGCAAACAAGTCTAACGTTATCACATCATTCTGCAAAAAGTCTATCACAGCTTGGAGCTGTTCTTCGTGTTTATTTACAAAGGGGAGCGCAGTGTTCGCTGCAGGAAAGCGATGGCTGTGAACCTTGCCGTTAATATTTCCTGCATCCGTAGAATCTACAAGAGGCATGTGGCAATCAGCACATTTTTTCGCCTTATCGGGATAGTAAAATGAAAGTGCACCTTGCTGGGAGACACCACTTTTTTGCCACTGGTCGTAGTCGTTAAAACCACGTACCCATCGAAAATTATTGACAGGAAAATCCAGATGCACTTTATGACAAGTTGAACAGAATTCTGCTGTATTGTTTCGGTGGAACGGTTTAAGAAAACTCTTTTTGTGTGGTTCAGGGTCGAGACGAATGAGATAGTTGTGCAAACTTCGGAGGATACGATTGTCGCTTGACGCTATGTCATGCAAAGGCGGATATTTTATCACATATCCACTGTTCCCCATTGTATCTTTTACCCTTTCAATAGAGTGGCACGCAGTGCATGCTAAACCCGCTTGTGCCGCAGGCGTATGCAGATTTTCCTCAATCGGTCTATCCATGATACCGTTGAGTAGAATAGCAGGATCATGGCATCCACCGCACCATTTAGAAGATTCAATACCGTTCACTTCCTGCATATAGACGATTGATTTACGGTACCACTGGTTATTAAATGAGGAAAAATGATGCGCAGATTCGTTCCACTGTTTAAAGATATCCGGATGACACCCCTTTGTGGCACAAGTCTCGGATGTGAGAAAGAAATCTGTCGGAATCAGGTTTCCCGTTTCAGTTTCAACGGATGCTGGGAAAAAGTGGCCGGTTGTTCCGTCCCCTTCCTCGTACATACTTGCTGGTGGCAATGCCGGATTTTCGACGAGATAATCCTTATTTGGAAAATAGTGTTGGGAAAGTTTCGCACCAATCGGAAAAAACACAACGCCAACTAATACGCCAACAATTACTTTTTTGAATCTTTGCGATAGATTTGTATTGTCCTTCAATAAGTGAATGCAAAAGAGTAGACTTCCAATGCTAATGCTAACAATGTGTGCAATGAGAAGCCAGCGATAAGGAGTAGTCGCACCGACTATCATCAAATAGCCGCCGCTAATGATACCAACAATTAAACCGAGAATACCAACACGCCCAATGTTAGAAATATATTTTGATTTTTGATAGAGATAGACGGTGAATGGGATTATGAGAAGAATTCCGAGTCCAATATGGAAAAGGACATTTAAAATGTAGAAAAGGGTGGGTTCACCGAAACTGAATAGATATGCACTGTTGAGTAGTAATATGAGGAAAGTCAATACGGTTAATTTGCGCATTCATTCACCTGCAAAAGGCTGAAGCATGTTTGCTTCAACCTATAATTTATAGTCAAAACCATAATTATTTATACACTGTGGTAGGTTCGGTTTCCTAACCGAACCGGCGTTTATTCAGTCTCATAGATGCGGTTAGGAAACCGCATCTACCATGAGTGTGCACATATTTTTAATTTCACTATAAATTCACCGTGAAGGATTGTCGGTTTAGTTGCTCTACACATTGCAATTTTTCAATATTTTATTTCATCCTGCGGTATAGCCTCCATCAATAGGTAAAGCGATGCCCGTAACGAACGCAGATTCATCGGAGGCAAGGTATAATGCACCATAAGCAATTTCTTCTGGTTGACCAAGTCTACGCATAGGATGCTTATTAGCAAGTTTCTGATATTCTTCTGGATTTTTGACAACTCCAGCGACCAAAGGTGTTTCCACGAAGCCCGGACAGATGCAGTTTACACGGATATTGTCTTCCGCGTAATCAAGTGCCATGCCGCGTGTCAAGTTCGTGACAGCACCTTTAGATGCCACATACGCTGCCCTTACGTCCGCGCCGACAATACCGTAAATGGATGACATATTGATAATTGATCCGCCACCGTTCTTTTGCATAGCAGGAATAGCTGCCTTGGCACAAAGAAAAACACCTGTAATGTTCACATCTAAACAACGGTGCCAATCTTCTTCTGACAATTCAGCAACAGGCAAACGCATTGCAATTCCAGCGTTATTGAACAGAATATCAAGTTTGCCGTAGTTTTTTACGGTTTGCTTTACCATCTGTTCAGTGTCGTTTTTAATTGTCACGTCGGTTTGGACATAAATTGCTTCGTTACCAGCGTCTTGAATGTCAATGGCGGTCTGGTTCCCGCCCTGTTGATCAATATCAGCAACGACAACCTTCGCACCGTGCTCAGCAAATAGTATCGCGGTGGCTTTGCCAATACCAGAGGCTGCACCTGTGATGATAGCAACTTTATCTTTAAGTCGCACCGTTAAACTTTTTCCTTCCAAGCAGCTGGATTCTGTTCAGGCTCACCAATTCGGTTTCTCAATACGCCAATGTTCTCAACTTCAAGTTCAATCACATCACCAGGTTGAATCCATCGGTCAAGCTCCCAACCGCACCCATTTCCGACAGTGCCGGATCCTAAAAATTCACCCGGAAAGAGCGTCTCTGACTGCGAGACAAATGAGATCATTTCAGCGAAAGAATAATACATATCGGAAGTACTACCTTCTGCCCACACTTCACCGTTGACCCTTGCTGTCATTTTCAGATTATACGGATCACCGATTTCATCAGGCGTAACAAGGCACGGTCCCATAATGTTGCTGTTATCAAAATCCTTTCCTTTTGCAGGACCAAGTGACAATGTCATGTGGCGAAATTGAATATCGCGCGCGCTAATATCGTTGTAAACCGTATATCCAGCAATGTACTCAGGGGCTTCTTCAATTGAGATGTTCTTCCCTGTTTTACCGATGTAAACGCCCCATTCAAGTTCAAAGTCAAGCTTTTCTGTGTAGTTAGGCCATGTAACAACGGCTTCGTGTCCAGCAATAGAAGCAGGACTTGTGCTGCCTCGATAGTAGTTAGGTAGTTTGAACCATTCAGACGATATTTCTTTTCCAGTAATACGCGAGGCGGCATCCATGTGCGTTTTGAATACACCGAAATCACGCAAACTCGCGGGACGTGGAAATGGTGCAAGCAATTGAACATCGGACACGGAAAAAACGACATCGGGCAAATCGGAACCGTCGCTAAATTCCTTTTGGACTGTGTCAATCCGTTTTTGTGCGTTTGTAGCGCAATTCTGTTCAAAGAATTGGATCATATCAGGGACATCTAAGTTGAGATCAATAATCTTATCACCATTAACCCATGCACCGAGGCGGGAATGTTCGTCTAACGATGACTTTTTGAATGTAACAAGTTTCACAGGTATTCCTCTTCAAAAGACGTTTCTGATTTTATATCACAGATTCATTAAAAAATCAACATTTTTGAAAATACTGCCCATTACTACACATTAAAAAAGAGCACCTTCCTATTAGGAAGATGCTCTCTGAAAAACGCACTTTAATTGATGATACTATCTGAATTTTACATCAATATCATCTTGAAGTTAACGCGTTGTTTTGAGATGACCCCAAGTAGTTGTTGCTTTTCCAGCGGGTTCAACGGGAGTAACGAGATCTGGTTGTTGTGAGATAAAGTCAATCATCTCAATGAGGACTTGACCGCGAGGGAGAGTTCCGTTGTTCCCCTCCTGCATACAAATACCAACACGACCACTGCTATTGTTCAACTTGATGATACCCGGGTCAAAGAATCCAGCACCGTTGTCTCCAAAAGCGGCTTCAACGCTCCAGGGATCAACAATCTGCTCACTTTTGAACGGTCGGTTAGAGGTATAATCCACCAATGAAGGGGTGAATTTTTTACCAATGTCAGTCGGAGTAATCTGAGTTCCACCACCCCACATATCAGCGTTGATGTTGATAATAGTCTTCAATCCATCCTGACCATTAGCGCCGCCACCTTCAGTAACATAGAAGATGTAGTCACAACAATTCAGAATGATATTACCGCCGTAGAGGAACCTTTCAGCAATAGAATCGTCAACTTGCACATTCCCGGGTGTGTATAGGGTTGTTGGGAACCATCCGAAAATGATGAGAATGTCTGCCACATCATCGTCAATACGTTCTTCTGCATACGGACCAATTTCCGCATCGGTTTTATAAACAACTTCGCCAACAGAGGGCACGTCATTTTTCAGGTTGTCAAAGACAATTTTGCGCTGAATATCACCATTCTCTTGTGAAATCCATCCCACGCCTTCGCTAAAAATCGCAACATCGCCAAGAGCTGCCCAACTTGATGCTGTGACGGTGAAAGCGAACAGGATCGTAAATAAGATTAACAATTGTCTAATTTTCATTATTTCTCCTTATAGATCTAATTCAATGGATCAATGATTTGTAGGGACGTAACGAAAAGTACGTCCCTACAGGTACAAGTTAAATATCAGATTTGATATATGCCCACGTCGTCGTAACTTTTTCGTTGGGATCAACTGCTGCTGCACCAAGGACATCAGCTAAATAATTGTCAATCATCTCGGCGAATACTTCACCTCGTGGAAGTCCATCATTACCAGATATTTGATAAGCGATGCCGATTCTGCCACCGGTTTTTGTGTCGTGAACAATGGCTGGATCCAGGAGTCCGGCACCATTATCCCCGAAAACAACCTCAACTTCCCATGGATCAACAATCTGAGCTGCCTTGAAGGTACGTGCTGAGGTAAAGGCGGCAAGACTGGGGGTATATTTCTTACCGTCGTCTGTTGGTTTGATGGCAGTGCCACCAGCCCACATATCGGCGTTAATGTCCATCATGTTTTTCAAGCCTTGCTCGCCGTTCGTACCAGCACCTTGCACGACGTAGAAGATATAATCCGCAGTATTGAGGAAGATATTTCCACCTTCAAGGAATTTTTCGGCCACAGAATCGTCAGGTTTCCCATTACCGGGTGGATAGAGTGTCGCTGGAAAGTCACCAAAGGTAACGATAATATCCGCTTGACGGTTGTCGGTGTGGTCTTCTGCCCATGACCCAATTTCTTTTTCGGTTAATGTGACAACCTTTTTGGGCCTCTTGAGAAGTTCAGTCAATTCTTCACCTTCTCTTGCTGCGGCAGCTTGTCCAATCCAGCCAGCTCGTTCAGTATAGATTGCTACTTCTCCCATAGGTGCTGCTATGCTTATACTTGGAGTAGCGGTTATAGCAAGAAAATACCCCAAGATACATGCCGTTAAAATAATCACTTTTTTCATGAAAAACTCCTTTTATATAGTTTGTGGTAAAGCTTCCTAAAAAACATTAGGAATCCTCACGCGTTGTGTTAATAAATATTAGGTGAGAGTATCCCAACTTCTTGAAATAAAATAGCCCACACATTCTCCAAGTTAAATGGAGAGCGTACGGGCGCGATGAAAGATTGACAGTTACTACCGATTTTCGCTTGTTCGTTAACCTGCGTATTATTACAAGTGTTAATGCGTTGAGGGGGGGGTAATAACTTAAAGTTAATAAAGCGAGTGATGAGTGAAGGCGTAGAAGGGATAGAGACACACCAACTATGGTGTTGGCTTATTTTAATTGAGACCGCTTTTTCAACATAGGTATTGATATTAGTATTTTGCATTTTTTTATCCCCGCAATGTTAAGCATTATTTTGATAACAGTGGGGAACAATTCCCTCATCTTTGCCTAAGTTTCCATCACACAAATTCTAAAACTTGCTTGCATTATACAAAACTTTACCAAAAATGTCAAGAATTAATTTTAATAATTGTCCAGGACTTACGCATTTTCTCTTAAAGTCCCCTTGATAAGGGGGATTTAGGGGGTAAAAATACCGAAATAACGGCTTTTTAAGTCCAATATTTCCTTTTTCTGCTAAATTTGCGTAAGTCCTGAATTGTCTATATAGTCAAATCGTATTGACTTATGGCAGAGCAGGTTTGCTTAACAGGAGTGCAGGAGGCGATTCACCTATCAGAGTCAGTAAAAATTCGACTAAATCATTTACTTCTTGTTCGCTCAGGTTAAGCGGTTCAAGCGTGCCTTCACGCCTGCCGACAAATCCTGATGGAACGCCACCTGCATTATTAAAGTCAATGATAGATTCTAATGTTGGAAACTCACCTGTATGGAAGTACGGGGCAGTGAGCGCTACATTTCGAAGTGTTGGCGTTTTGAACTGTCCTTGATGTTGCCGGGTCGGTTCCAAAAAATCCAGGATTCTTTGTGGTATATCTGGATTATCGCTATAGATACCGCCGCCATTAAACGGGTTAGCCAAGAGTTGCTTAATGCCATCGTATCTACCTGTATCTGGTGGAAGTTTTCCCTGAGGGACACCAAGGTTATGAAATTCGTTGTCTGTGAAATTAGGGTTGTCATGGCAGAGAATACAAACACCTTTCCCTATAAAAAGTTTTAAACCGCGTTTTGCTTCAATTCCGATCACATCCAAATCACCACCAACATATTGATCGAACGGTGCGTTTCGGCTGATCAAAAGCCGTTCGTAAGCTTCAATTGCTTTTCCAATATTGGCAAAAACGGTATTAACTGCTATCTTGTCCTTTTCGGACATATTGTCAAACTGGACATCACCCGGTTTGCCCCCAAGCGGGAAGCGAGTAGAATCTGCTAAATTAGGCAATGGACCAAATACGGCTTCATAATCTTTTTGATACAACCGCTTAATAAGATGTGCATACTGAAGACGTGTGCCTGCTTGTTCTTTTTCTCCTTCCAGCGCAATTAACGCTTGTGACCACAGTGAATCAGCACGCCCATCCCAAAACTGCCATTTGTTGTAAGCCACATTGAGCAGTGTCGGGGCGTTCCTCATCCCTCTCCCTGCTCCTAATGAAGTCGCTTCAACGTCTGCGAATCCGTGAAAAGGTGAGTGACATGTTGCACATGCGACAGTGCCATCTTTTGAAAATCGTTCATCAAAGAAGAACAACTGTCCCAATCGTGCAGCATCAGCATTATCGGCAACGCGATTTGTCCGATTTGGTGGGGGTGTGGCAGGTAGAGGGGATAAACGTTGAATTACTGCCCATTCACGTTTTGTGAAGATATCTACTTCTATTTCAATATCTTCATTGATTGGTAGATAACTATCATCTCCACAACCGATAAGAGGTATTGTGATGCAGCATACAATACCAAGAATTATTATACTGATACGCTGTATTTCCGAAGTAGAAATAAGAAATGACATCCTATATTTTCCATGTCTTTTATATTCAAATCCTAAATATACCGACCTTCTGGTAGGCGAAATTTCAAATCGCGCTTACAGCATGGATTTTAGCCTAACAAGTTTGGAATCGGAATTACTCATCTTTAGGGGCATCCATGGCACATCGGAATCCGATAATTTGTCCACTCGCAACAATGTCATCATATTCTCGGAAAGCACACCGCATGTGGTCTAAACCGGCAAACCAACTGGCTCCTCGCCAAGATTTTTTCCCCATCCCACTATTTTTGGGCCCTTTTGGATTTTCCCTTGGACTTACCGTATAGTAATCCATATCAAACCAGTCTGAGACCCATTCGGCGACATTTCCAACCATATTTAGTGCGCCGTAAGGACTTGCCCCCTTATGAAAACTATCCACAGGTGCAGCCATCGCAAACCCGTCCAAATGCCCATCAAATTTACCTTCATCGTCAAAGTTGCATTTGGTAGGATCGAATTCATTGCCCCACGGCCAAATACGTCCATCTGTTCCGCGTGATGCCTTTTCCCATTCCGCCTCAGTTGGCAACCGTTTTCCAACCCATTCCGCGTATGCTATAGCGTCACCCCATGTCACACCAACAACTGGCTGATCCGGATGATTGAATTTTGGATTGTCCCAAAAAATCGAATTTCGATGTCCTGTCGCCTCAACAAATTTAGAATAGTCAGCGTTAGAAACCTCATATTTATCAATAAAAAAAGCATCTAAATATACCTTATGCTGTGGGAGTTCATCAAGTGGATCCGTCATCGGGTCTTTGTCTGGGTCACTTCCCATCAAAAAATCACCGGCAGGAACAAACACCATTCCTTCCGGAATGTCTATTGTACTTTCCTCTTCTTTTGGAAGTTCCTCTAAAATCTCCATTTCATCGGTTGATTCTGGGACTTTATCTTCAACAAGGAGTTTCTCGTCTCCACCACAACCGTATAGGACGAACATCAGTATCATCAAGAGATATATGAATGATTTCAATTTAATTTTTATTTTCATAGTTAGAAGGGTAATTAAGTAGAATTCTGGAAAAACTTTATGTTGCTGCAGAAATTTAAGGTGTTTTTGCACAGCGAAATCCAACAGAACTACTGTGATCGCTGCATTGTGCGGGATAAATATAAAAAACTGTGGCACGTGTATCGCCAGGACCGTTAGTCCACGAACCACCACGGATTGTGTAAATTTCCCCATTAGTCTGCTCGGATTTTCCATGTCCATTTTCAGTTTCAGCGAGGGCACTTGTTACCCATTCCCAAACATTGCCAGACATGTCATGCAGACCATAAGGACTAACTCCTTGAGCGAAACTTCCTACCGGGGCAGGATGCATAGCGTATCCATCCAAATTGCCATTCATCTGTCCATCGTCATCAAAATTTCCCAGTGATGGGTTATAACCATTACCCCAAGGATAGAGCCGACCATCTATACTTCGCGCTGCTTTTTCCCACTCAATATCAGTAGGTAATCTTTTCCCTGCCCATTCAGCATAAGTTTCAGCATCTTCCCAATTGACGCCAACAACAGGTTGATCAGGTGCATTAAGCGATGGGTTGTCCCAAAATTTTGGTATGCGATGACCAGTTTCTGACAAGAATTCCGCGTATTGGCCGTTTGTGACTTCATATTTATCAATATAAAATGCTTCAACAAAAACGACCTGTGAATCCACCTCGTTACCAAACGTCAGGTCGGTTTTTTCATTAGTTCCTATAGTTACTTCACCAGCAGGAATTAAAACCATCTCTTCAACATCAATGGTTGTATGATTACCTGATGTATCAGGTTGGATAGGGTGTTCTGGGTTATCTTCGCTGCTACAAGCAATTAAACCGATTTTCAACACAAAAATAAAAAATAAAATGAAGTAAAATTTCATATTATTCTCCATATCAGTTACCAGCATTAAGCTAATTTCGTCTGGATATCTGCCCTACTCTGCAGTTTCGGCAGTTAAGGATAGGAACAACTCTTCTAAACTCTTCTCGTCAGTACGCATTTCAAGCAGATTCCATCCGTTATCAACGATCATTTTTGCGACTTCTGCTCGGATATCACCTGTCAGAGTGTACTGAATGTGGAATGTCAACGAATCATCAGTGCCTACTTCAGACTGTTCCGTTGAAACAACGTCAGGGATATTTTTTAGTGTTTCTCCTATTTTATCAGGTTGTTCACCTGTTACCACAAGGGTAAGTGTCTTTACAGGAGCGACGTTTTCTTCTTCAATCGCGGTTAATCTTGAAACAGCGCGACCGTTCGACAATTGAACATCACCTGTAATTTTGCCATTACTGATAATCAGTAGCCGTTCACACGTTTGACTTGCTTCGGGGAGAATATGGGTGCTAAAAAGAATCGTGCGCTCTTTGCCAAGTTCCTTGATTAATTCTCGGATCTCAACAATCTGGCGAGGGTCTAAACCGGAGGTCGGTTCATCAAGAATTAATACTTCGGGTTCATGAATCAAGGCTTGTGCTAAACCGACGCGTTGCCGAAAACCGCGAGATAATTGCCCAATAATCTGATTTCGTCTTACGGTTAATCCGCAAGATTCAATAGCAATATCCAACCGTTCTTTGATGTGTTTACGCGAAACGCCTCGGATTTTTGCCATGTAAGCGAGATACTTTGTAACCGTCATTTCAGTGTAAAGTGGAATGTTTTCAGGAAGATATCCGATCCGTTTCCGCACCTCACGTGATTCCTTGAAAACATCGTATCCTGCAACGAAGACTTTCCCGCTACTTGCAGGCATAAAGCAGGTTAGGATACGCATTGTCGTAGTTTTGCCGGCACCGTTGGGGCCAAGAAATCCTACAATTTGCCCCTTGTCAACGCTAAAAGATATATCCTTTAGTGCTTGAAACGGTCCGTAATTTTTTGAGAGGTTTTGAACTTCAATCATTTTGGCTATTTCTTACGTTGAATTCATCTGCTGTATTGTAAAGCAAAGATAGACGCTATTGCTATTACAATGGTTGCTAAATTGATAATATTCCATATTTCACGTAATGCGAAGACTCTGATGATCGGGTTGTAGATGATAACCATAAGAACTAAAACGATACTCCAACCGAATTTACCTATGACTATGGAGCGGATCGTGAGATATATAAAAACTGCACAACAGATCTATCTTAGATAAGTGTAGTTACGCATAAGGATTACTGGGATTGAGTGCAATTATAGTAAATTATGTAAATAAGTTCACATATATTCTGTAGGAGCGATCTCCGAATCGCGACTAAACCACTGGTAATCGGGAATCGGAGTTCCCTCCTACAGTTCAGATGTAAAGTTAATTGTAGAATCCACTATAATAGTAAAAGAAACGAGTTGTGCTAAATAACTATATGTAGAACTCTATTTCACAAAAGAAGGTGTTTCGAAAGTCATTATCCTATATTTATATGGTCTTCAGTCCCGACAAATGCCACACGCGCATTTGGCGTTGATTTGGTAGGGACGATATGTTTATAGAAAAAGGTCGGACGAGCACTTTTTAGTCCCGACAAATGCCACACGCGCATTTGGCGTTGATTTGGTAGGGACGATATGTTTATAGCACAAATGCAAATATATGTGAAAACCAACAAAACATATTGTTAACTGGCACAAGTCGTATAATTAACCATAAATGTCAGTGTGTGTCAAAGCTCACCGATGCAGAACACGGTATTCTTTGCTTCTAAACTCCGAATTTCGGAATAGTGGTAAACTTGGGTAACTTCCACTCCATTTTTAATGATGGCAGTAGGACGTTCTATAACGAAGTCAGCGAAGTGCAATGCGTTGAAAGCAACGTAAGCGAGTCTGAACGTCTCAATCTGCCGATCGTATCGTTTTGACAGATCTGGAAATAGAACAATTCCTGTATCAACTTGGTAGATGCCTGCGTTTTCATCTATGTTCATCGTTTTAACTGGACACTCGATAATTGCCCGCTGATGTGTATTGGTATCCCATATTTCTGTGTGCGTTACGATGGGTAGACATTTTTGTGTCGCCTCAAAAATAGCTGCGTTGCTATCAAGGACCCGGACCTGCGATGCATCTTCAACATCAAACAAGGGGCCTCCCCAATAATCCTGCGCCGGTCTATACTCTACGTAGTTATCGTTACAGTAAGCATGTCTTCTGAATACCGCTATATGTTCTTCACCAAAAACAGGGAGGAAGTCATAGTTTGGATTTGTGAAGAGATTTTTCTCCGCAAAGGTGTGTTCACTCTTACACGAACCACATTGGTAATAATCGCTGAAACTTCCATCTGTGTTATCTATGATGCGGCATCGAGATTCGACCCAAAAGCGGGGGGCATTTCCGTTGCCAACAGAGTTGATAAAAGAAAGTCCATAATCAAGGCAATTCATTGATTTTCCCTTAGGTGTGGTATATGATTTATTAAACTCATTTTATCCCAACAGTGTTCACCTGTCAATCGGCATCTCTTGTTTCATCTACCCCACAGTCCCTTTCATTTTTATTTCTTACACATTGCGGAAGTCTTATTGAATTAAAGCAAATAGTTCAATAAATTCAGAAACCTATAACGAACTGGATGGTACCTAACCTACATAAGATTCAGAAACAACTACATAGTGGAGTGTCTACCGAAATTTTGCGGGTAAAGGTCGCGATTCGGAGATCGCTCCTACTGAAGATGGGTCTATCTTTGTAGGAGGGAACTCCGATTCCCGATTACTGACACGAATCACAATTTTAGAGCGGACAATCCATATTAATCAACAATACTTTCAATTTTTCGTTGGATAGTAAATTCCTGATCTCTGGGACGACCAGACAGATATAAATTATTATCTGGATTGACTGCTTCGGATTCGGCAAGCACCTCTGGTAAGTCAACTGGCACAGAATTCACTTCAACTCTATCTGGATAGACATGAACCTCCCGCCACATCATCGGGTAACATATAATACCAGATGTTACAATACATAATAAACCCTGTTCTCTAAAGACGCGATTGAGGTGTTGGTGTCCACAAAAGAAGCCCAAAATTTGTTTCTCAAAAGGTGCTACGATTTCAAGAATCTCCGCGGAGTTTGCAATTCTCGAACCAATGCCTTGAAATTCTACACTTGGAAAGGGTAGTTGGTGAGAAAAAAAGAAGATTTCTTCACCGTAATCTGCAGATTTTTTCATTTCGCGTTCTACCCACGCAAGTTGATTCGTGCTGACATAGCCGTGCGTCAAGTCTTCGGGTACTTCTTGCGCATCAAGCAGAATAAATCGGATGTTTTCCTTGACGAAGCTGACAGATCCCATACCATTTATACCAAATCGTTCTATATACGAGACTTTAAAACCAGTTTCAGGATCAAGATCATGATTACCGGGCATATAGTAACAGGGCATATTTAGACGTTCACCAAGTGATTTAGCGGTATTTAGAGCTTCTACATACTCCTCCGCAGACATATCAAAACTTTGTCCACCGCAAACAATATCTCCTCCATGAACTACAAATGCAGGATCAAAAGCATTGAGTTGTTCAATCATCTTTTCATAAAGTGCAACACTGTTTTTTTGCTGTTGCAGTCCACCCGCAAAATTTTGAGTGGCATTCGGATAGAGATGTGTGTCTGTAATAAAGGCGAACTTGAAGGGTGTCATGATGTAACTCTTTTTTTTAAAATTGCAATATAAGTCGGTTTGTCTGATTCAATGTAACGTTCAATTGTCCAACTTGTCCCAACAAGAATTTCTTCCAATTCCGATTTTGAAACGAACAAGTAGTCGAACCAAGGAGTAGCATATTGTTTGTAGCGTATCCGCAGCCTGAGTTGCCCACCCATTCTCCCTCGATCACGGTTAGATTGATGATAAGCAAGATGGACGAGATTTTCTGTCTGGTAAGGATCAACCGTTTCAGCGATAATCTTTCCGTCATCTGTTGTCATGCTCGCAAATCGTTTCAATAACCATTTTGTCCTCTTATAGCTGCTAACGAGTCCAAAATTGTGTCCCATCATAAGAATCGTGTTGAACACACCGATTTTTGCATTGAGTTGTGTTATCGGTGTGACCAAAGCGTTTTTGAGTCCGCGTTGTTGACAGAGTTTTATGGCTAAAGGCGAAATGTCAGTAGCTAAGACATCATGTCCTTTTCCCTGAAGATAGAGAGCATGTCGTCCTGCACCACAACCGATATCTAAAACACGCCCGGTAGCATATTCTATCGCGACTTTTTGATGTTCTGCCCATTCAGGGTATTCCGCAAAGTATGCCAGTGGTCCCAAACGACTCGTGTCAATATAACCATCCTCTCGCTCAACGATTTCAACATTCTGCTCCCCATTCTGATAATCAAGGAGAAGGTGTCCAAAAGCATCTTGTTTATCGGTTAATCCTTTACTATTTTTTGACATATCCGGTCGTACCGTTCCGTTCTGCCTTATGTGCCTCCCAATAATCTTCAATATCTTGTCGCCACGTTTGTGCCGCTTCTGTCAACTCAGCGGTAAGCTCTGGATGTTCGTCTTTCAAATTAGTCGTTTCACCCATGTCTGTTTCAAGGTCAGCGAGGTGGACATCGTCTTCGGGGGGTGCGCCTTCTACCAATTGACCATTCAGTACTAATTTCCACTTGTCACGACGTATTGCTGTCTGATTTCCCATTTCCCAATAAATATCAGTGTGCGGAGAGAATTGCCCATCACATACCATCGGTATTAAATCTAATCCATCAAGTTCATATTTGGAAAGATCACCATCAGCAGCGGATAGAAAAGTCGGAAAAACATCCATTGCTGCACCCATTAGATTTACTTGACTTAATACGTTTCCGGGAGGAATTTCTTTAGGCCACTTCATAATCCCAGGTGAACGGATACCCCCTTCATATAGACTAAACTTGTGTCCTTTGAGTTTCCCCGCACTGCCACCGTAGTATGGGTCTTGTGTGCCATCTAACCAATTTCGAGTTTCACGCGAAGGACCGTTATCGCTCTGGAAATATGAGAAGGTGTTTTCAGCGATACCTTGACGTTCCAATTCAGCAAAAATTTCACCGACACTATCGTCAACAGCACTTAGCATTGCAGCCATAATTTGTCTATCCCAAGGTAGATTGAGAAACCTGTCTACATATTCCTGTGGGGCGTGCATCGGATAATGTGGGGCATTGTAAGGCACATAGAGGAAAAATGGCTTGCCGAGTTCAACCGATTTTCGAATATATCTCACTGCATATTCTGTTATTAACTCCGTAAAGTATTCACCGTTTCGATATATCTCCTCACCGTTTTCCCAAAGGTCATGTGTTTGGTCAAAATCTGGTCGTCCCAATGCCCAATAAAAGATATGTGAATAGAAATCAATGCATCCCGCCATAAATCCGAACCAATCATCAAACCCGTGATCCTCAGGTCGTGAACCTTCTGCAAGACCAAGATGCCACTTCCCTGACATTGCTGAATAATAACCGAGTTCCTTAAGGGCAGTTGCAAGTGTAGAAACGGAAGGTGGCAATCCTGTAGCAGTGCGATGGCCAGCTAAGATCGATCGCACACCTGCATGGCAGGGATACCGTCCTGTTAATAACGCAGCACGCGAAGGAGAACAGACAGGTGAGTTGGAGTACCAATCTTTAAAAAGGATACCTTCAGCTGCCATTCTATCCAGATGTGGTGTTTTGAAATCAGTGGCACCCATGCAGGATAGGTCACCGTAGCCTTGATCGTCAGTCAAAAAGATAATGAAATTGGGTTGCATTGTATACCTCGTTCTTATCTGGCTATTTGCGGAGTAACATCCGCTGTGTTGACGTGAAATCCCCGGCAGTGAACGTATAAAAATAAGCCCACTTGCGATGGGTTCACCACGCTCGTTTCTGCCATCCCAATAGGCTGCACGACTTTTGCTACCGTACAGACCTGCTTCCTGATTTTCTAAACGTTAACGTCCGAATCAGATCGCTATCTACTGAATAGATACGCAACGTCACTTCCACAGCTGCCCCTAACCGATACGGGAACCACGTCTCCGGATTAAATAGGTTCGGGTAGTTTTGAAAAACCGCTGTCGTTTTAATCTTTCCCCAGGTTGTGGGTGGTTGGCATAGGTGTGACGTGCCACAGCATCACTGTGCCATCCAAACTCCCACTCGCGAGTGTTTGTCCATCCGGACTGAACGCTACGCCATAGACCTGACCCGTATGTCCTGTGAGTGTTTTCTTGTGTTGACCCGTTTTCGCATCCCATAAATGGATAGTCTTGACCCAACTCCCACTCGCGAGTGTTTGTCCATCCGGGCTGAACGCTACGCTAAAGACCCAAACCGTATCTTCTATGAGTGTTTTCTGTGTTGACCCGTTTTCGCATCCCATAAATGGATAGTCTTGTGATCCGAACTCGCGGGTGTTTGTCCATCCGGACTGAACGCTACAATACGGCCCCGATCCGTATGTCCCGTGAGCAAATCAAGTGCTTTACCAGTCGCTACGTCGTATATCCAAATACCAGCATCGCTCACAACTTCAAGACACGTCCCATCTGGAAAATATGTAAACCCGTTTATATTGCCTTTACCGAGGCGTGCTTTAGCACCCTCGGGTAAACCCGGCGTTGTGTAGTCTTGGGCGAAAGCAGTGGGTAAATGTACATTGAAAATTAAAAATCCTGCCAAAACAATCGAAAATAATAACTTTGTTTTTATCAAAATCGTTCCTTTTATTTTTTCCAAAAACTTCGGTCTAAACTCCGATATTGTATTGCCTCAGAGACGTGTGTCGTTTCTATATTCGGATTTTCCTCCAGATCAGCGATGGTACGTGACACTTTCAAGATGCGGTCATAAGCTCTTGCGCTCAATCCCAACTGATTGATGGCAACGCGAAGCAGGTCCTGTGCTTGCGATTCAATTTTACAATATTCACGAATCTGCTTGGATTCCATATTAGCGTTCGCGTGTATTGTGGTGCTATCAAAACGTTGATGCTGAATTCGGCGTGCAGCTTCTACCCGTTCGCGCACGGTTGCTGACGGTTCACCTGTGACATCCGCCGAAAGTTCGGCATATTTCACTGCGGGCACCTCAACTTGGATATCAATCCTATCCAATAGCGGTCCTGAAATCCGAGAAACATAAGTTTGAATTTGGTTAGCGGAACATTTGCATTCGCGATTTGGATCGCTGAAAAAACCGCAGGGACACGGGTTCATCGCTGCAACCAGCATAAAATTGGCAGGGTAGGTAAGCGATGCAGCTGCACGCGAAATCGTCACATGACCATCTTCCAATGGCTGCCGCATGACTTCAAGCACGTTCCTGCGAAATTCGGGAAGTTCGTCAAGGAAGAGAACACCGTTATGTGAAAGACTCACCTCACCGGGACGCGGGACTTTTCCACCACCAATCAAACCTGCGTCAGAAATTGTGTGATGCGGCGAACGAAACGGACGCGTCGCTACCAACGGAGTATCGTTTGGCAGAATACCGACAATACTCTGGATTTTTGTCGTTTCTAAAGATTCGTCTATAGACAACATTGGCAGAATCGAAGAAATTCGTTTAGCAATCATGGTTTTACCGGAACCGGGTGGACCAATCATAATCAGATTGTGTCCACCTGCCGCTGCTACCTCAACTGCTCGTTTCACATGTTCTTGTCCTTTTACATCAACTAAATCAAGGAGGGATTCCGCGTCTCCTTTTTCGACCGTAGTGCTGAGTGTCGGGGGTTCCGGCGGTATATCCTTTGCAGAATTCAGGAATGCGGCAGCTTCCGTTAGACTTTCTACAGGGTAAACGTTCAACCCTTCAACAATTGCTGCCTCTTTAGCATTTTCAGCGGGCAGGATGAGATTCTGCACGCCATTGTCTTTTGCTGCTATGGCAATAGGGAGTCCACCTTGTATGCTGCGAATGTTCCCATCAAGTGCAAGCTCACCCAATACCATAGTGCTTTCAAGATTAACTAAATCTACCTGATTCGTGGCAGCCATTACACCGATGGCGATGGGAAGATCAAATGCTGACCCTGCTTTGCGGATATGTGCAGGTGCTAAATTGGCGGTAATTCGGCTGGGAGGGAAGTAAAATCCTGAGTTTTTTATTGCCGCTGTAACCCGATCTCTGCTTTCCTTGATAGCACTGTCCGGTAAGCCAACGGTGCTGAATGCGGGGAGACCATCCGCTACATCCACCTCTACTGTGACAATATAAGCATCAATTCCAAGTACTGCGCTGCTTAGGACAGTTGCTAGCATACGATTGTTTCCTTCTCAAATTTGTCGAATATTTCCGTTCAAAAGGTTTTTTATTTTGCCCAATTTCAAATCCGATTCAGGTTGTTACAAATGATTCCCTCTAACGTGCATCCTCAGTAAGTTTATGGAGTGTTTGGAGCTGTCTTTGGTCAGATATTACAAAGAGCGCATCCCCCGCTTCAATTTTCAAATCTCCTGAAGGGTTATAGATATATGTTCCATCCTTGCTGCGAATAGCTATCACAACTAACCCTGTTTCTTCCTTTATAGTGGCTTGTTCTATTGTAATTCCATCAAGTTTAGAGTCAGGTTGGATAATAGATTCAGCGAATCGTGTTGTTTGTCGACTTACTTGCATTTTAGCAAAAAAATCAATTAAATGCGGCTCAAGTATGCCAGAAGCGAGTCGAATTCCGCCGATATGGTCTGGTAAAACGACTTCATCCGCCCCTGCGCTGACAAGTTTGTCCGGGGAATTATGTTCCACTGCTTTAGAGGCAACCCGCAGGGTGGGATTAAGGTTTTTGGCAGAAATGACGACAAATAGATTATCTTGATCACGACTTAAACAAGCAACAAGCCCCTTGGCACGTTCAACACCTGCACGGATAAGCACATCATCATCGGTTGCATCACCGTGTAGGTATAAAAAATCATGGATTTCGGCGAGATGTTCCAATCGTTCCTCATCCACTTCTATCCCGACAAAACTGGCTTCTGCCTTGAGCATCTCCTCAAGTACATGCACGCCAGTGTCCCCTATTCCACAGATAATATAATGGTTAGATAGTTTATCAACAGTTCGTATCATTTTTCTTTGTTTGAAAAAACTCAATAATTGTCCTTCAATCAGGATGGCAGTTGTGATGGTAATGCAATAGACGAACATTCCAACACCGCCGATAAGTAGAAACATGGTGAAAATTTGTCCGGCTTTACTCATCTCCCCATCATCATAACCCGCTGTTGTTACCGTAATTAAGGTCATCCAAACTGCGTCAAGTAGATCCCAATCTTTATGGGGATTGTCCTTTTCGAGTATGGTATAACCGACAGTACCGATGATGAGGAGGCCAAACAACAGACTGAAGGCGATGATGATCTTGCGTTGATAATTCATTATCCTCCGTTTTAATGTCGTCTATGTGCGACTTACAGATACCTTGTCTATTACCCATCAGAGCTTCTAATTAGGAGTACTGTTTGCTTCTTCGTTTTCCGTTTCTCCTGTCTCAGTTGAGATGTCTTCCTCGTTTGGTGTATCTTGTTCTGCCGTATCATGAGATTCGTCCTGTTTAAGTGTATCTTGCTGGCTATTGACAGCACGGACATATCCTATTCTCAAATCATAGAGAGAATTTGCTAAAAAATTGGATTCAGGGGCGGTTAAGTTTCCTTTTGTTTTTTCTTCTAACATCTCTAAGGTATCAATCATTCGTTTTGCTAAACCGAGATTGACAATAACTGTTTCTGTTTCCGGGTCTCGGAAGCCCTGAAGATAGAGATGCGCGGTTGTGATCAGGTCAGAGATAAAAGATACAAAATCAACTGGCGGGAGTTGAACCTCTTCCTGAGTTGTGTTTTCTTCCATTTAACTTCTCCTGATTTGACGCAATGATTCCGATGAGATATAATCGGAAGTTTTATAGAAATTCTTTTATGGATTAAACAAAATTATTCATCAAAAATAATTATTTGTGTGAGTAGACTTCCCGCTTGGTTGTTGTTGTTTGGGTTTTCGTTCATAGCCAAAAAAATAACACCATCTGCGGGGGCAGGATTATCGTAGCGTGACCCGACAGCGAAAACGGCACTTCCGATTTTTGCGATGAGCGCACCAACGTTAGTACCAGGAAGAAGAAAACCATCTCCAGCAGGGGTTTTAGGCACACCGTCAGCACCGCACCACCCTGTTCGATTTTGTAGGTCAGGCGACCATGCACCATCGGCATCAATTACAAGACGTTGTCCTTTTTTCACGCGTACATAACTTTCTTGCCAAACTGGACTCGGACGAGATGTCCGAATAACTGTTAACGCCATTCAATTCTCCTTGCTACTTTGAGATTTGGACGGTCGTTGCGATATGACTGACCGTCCAATTTCTTAATTTTCGCTGCGTTCGCGAATTGTAATATTCGTTATTTTATCATTCTTTTCAATACTGTCTAAAACATCTAAACCTTTGACAACTTTACCAAGGATAGTCCAATCTCCATCCAATTCGATTGCATCTTTACAGATCATGAACTCGTCACCATTAGCAAGGTTTGATCCCTCTTCAGTTATCATTAGCACTGTCCCTTTTACAAGAGGATGCTCGCTTGTTTCGATGGAGAGCGTGTCATCAGCAAAACTTGAACCGGCTTGTATAAAGAGTTCCTGAACCTCGTGAAATTTCTCACTTCGGTAAAACCCGCGGCTCGCGTTAGTGATAAAGTTTTTCGAAGCTTGTGGTGCATCAGATGCAAAAAATTCGAATTCAATATTACCTTTTGCCGTTTCAATCACAGCTATTGCGTTTGCTGGGTCAATCATTGGCTTGGCTTCTGGCTCTGTTTTTTCACTATCTTCTGCAGGTTTAATTACCTCTTGTGGGGTTGTTGTTTCTGTTGTGGATTCCGATTCCTTTTGGTCTTGCTGAGCACAACCGGACACAAAAGTAACAAATAGACACATTAACACCAAGATTATGACTGGGAATTGATTAATTTTCTGCTGCCTTAACATATTTTGACTTTACCTCCAATCGGATTGTAGTCATGACATCGCCTATCTGTAAAAGATCGACGACATCCATTCCTTGAATGACGCCACCGAAAGTGGTATATTGTCCGTCGAGATGAGGCTGTGGTTTGAGGCAGATATAGAACTGGCTTCCGGACGAATCGGGGATATCTGCACGTGCCATCGCTACCGTACCTCTTAGGTGCTTCCGCTGATTCGGATTTGTGTATTCGTCCTTAATGGTCCAACCGGGACTACCTGTTCCATCACCTCTCGGACATCCTCCTTGAACAATATTCAAACCGGGTGCGTCAACTATTCGATGAAATGTTAATCCATCGTAGAACTTCTGTTTTATCAATTTTTTGAAGTTTTCGACTGCCACAGGGGCAGACTCAATATAGAACTCAATCACGAATGTCCCTTTTTTAGTTTTAACGACTGCGACTTCCTCCTTAGGAACTTCGACCTGCTCCTTAGGATCTTTGCTTGAGAAAAAGGGGAGCACGCAACCCGTTAAGGTGAGTGTAACTATAATCTGTGGTAATAGATGAGCCAATGTCTTCATTATTTTCCTTTGCTATATTAACGTGAGTTCGGCATAAGCAATTTTGGGTATTGGTGCGGTTAGAAAACTACACCTACCGTGGCTATGAGAATTGAATTCAAAGCATTAAGTACTTCATATCTCTTACACCGAACTCACGTTATATTATAGCGTATCTCATAAATCGTGCAAGAGAAGTTTTATCCATTAGACTTAAAATAAGCAGCGTTTGTAGTAGCACAATTCATTGTGCGTCTAAACGTTTTTATGTTGAACTCATGTGATCTGAATTAACAAATCGTATTTATGAGATACGGCCTACATTCTGTAGGAGTGAACTCACGGGCGCGAACACAAAATTGTTGGGTATCACCAGCTCAACCCATAGGTGTCAATTTTAGGATCTATCTCCCTGTTGGAGGGGTTTTTAACCCCGATATAACCGCTTGAATCTCACAAAATCGGGCTTACAAGGAACTACAACAAGAGAAAATCCAGCAATTTTTTCTTAAGTTGACAGCTATGGGTATCGCCAGCTCAACCCAACCTACGAATTCTCGGGCAAAAAGTTGGATATCGCTAACGCTCCACCCAATCTACTGTTAAACTGTAGGAGGAAACTCCGATTCCCGACAAAAAACGGGTCGCGACCAGGAAGTCGCTCCTACAGAATATAGAACGAACCACCTGCATTTAATTAGATTCGACCTGTGCTACATTTTCCTCATACTCAAAAATACGTTCGGGACTGGACAGGTTCAAGATAGCAAACCCTTCGTATTCGTGGACGGTGTAGGTATGCCTACCCCGCTGCACCTCATATACCCGTATTTTTTCGGTGATTAAAACAACAATCTCATCCGGAGCCCTCTCACCGTATAATATCGTATCACCGATGACAGGATCGCCATCAAGACTTTCACTCCAAGGCTGAGGGTTTAATAGAATACGCACTTCAACGCGGTCCTCCGGATCACCGATGGCTTTGTAGAGTCCTGTTATCTTATAGTTTCTACGCACAACCGACTCAGTCCGTATCCGATATCTGCCTAACACTTTCAATTCAGGTGTTAGCGAGATTTCAGGTAGGTTCTTGTTCGGGTCTACGTCTCCGACTTGTGGTGGCGGTGCATCTGCTGGTCTTTCAGTGTAAAAGCGCGAGTTACCAAGAACGAAATGATCGCAGTGTCTACCATCATCGGCATCTGTCATTATCAACGTCAATTTCTCTGTGCCTGCGGGAATATCAAAACCGACTCTCGTTATTTCTTCACCCGTTATGACACCAGAATCGTAGATCTCAATACCATCTGCTAAACAATAAAGCTGAACAGTGGCACTGCCTTCGCAGGGGTTCGGCAGCAGCACAGCACTATCAAAATAAACGAAGTCGTGATCGGACAAGTCAAATTCCATGAAACTTCTCACAGCTGCATAGATCCAATGTTGGAAAGTATTAATATCCCAGTCCAGAAAACCGCTCTGCCTTTTTGTGATTTCTCCACCGAGTATTTTTTCCCAAGTGCCATCGTTGTGATGAGTCCAATCATTGCTATGGTTAGTCGGTCTAATTGCATTTTCACTCTCAGAATAATGTGAGAGGTATGCACCTGTATACGTGCTTTTACCTTCAGGCACTTCGAGCAACAGGCGTGTGTTGCCGATAATATAATGATTACAGCTGCCATCACCGACATCAGCAACTTTGAGCGTCAGTGTTTTGGTGCCAACAGGAATTTCAAATTCCATCTTGATAATATCTTTGGTTGTGATAGCACCTGTTTTGTAGACATGAACACCGTCCGCTAACCATATCACATCTATGGCGGCACCACCGTCACAAAGATGGGGACGCACGACAGCACCTTCAAAAAATACATAATCATGATCTTCTAAAGCGAAATCAAATTTACTTTCGGCGTGTGAGAAGAACCAATAGTCAAAAGTATTGAGCAAACTACTACTTACAGAGAAAGCATTGGACGGTCTTTGTGATAACTCCTCACCTTTCACTTTCTCCCAAATTCCGTGTTCCCAACCTGCCCATTCACTGCTATCGTTAATAGGTATCATCGCTTCAGGACTTTCAGAGGATAATGATAGATATCGTTCAGAAGGTCCTACATCTCCATCCATCATCACATCCATGGCAGACTTCTGCATCTCGTTACAGCCAGCAGAAAAACAACAGATGACAACCAAACTAACAAATACTGCAGATAAGTAACGATTAAATTTCATTTGTAAATTCCTTCTAATACGCATATATTCTATTTTTCTAAGTATTGAGGTTTGCTCGTTCTGAGTATTCTTGCCGTTCTATAGGTCTAAAAGGGCACGACACGTGTTTATGCCGAATTCTCCCTAAATGAGTATGTTCAGGATATTATATCCCAACAAAATTATCAAGGAAGTTACAGTCTATCTCATAAATAGTAGAAGGACTTTGTAAACCCAATTTATAAAACACCGTGTTTGTAGTTGCACAATTCATTATGCGTTATGGTAAGGTTAAACACTGTGAAACCAGCAAATTCGGATTTATGAGATACGCTCTAATTATTTAGATTTAAGGCGCGCCCAAGTTGTCGTTAATTTGTCTTGGGGAAGAACATCCGCCGCATTAGGATTATCCATATCTATTCTGAGTTCATCCTCGGTTAACGCATAGTTGTACATTTTGATTTCGTCAAGGGCACCGTTGACAAAACGTTGGTTTCCCCCGCGTGCGCCAATAAAAAGTGGTTCATTGTTAGCAGTAAGCTTTCCCTTACATTCCAATTCTTTATTGAGTTCACCATCAATATACAACTTGATTGTGGTGCCATCCCACGTGCCTGCAAGAAAGTGCCACGTTTCATCTTGTATATTGTCGCCAATATTATGTTCTCGACAATTATCGGGTAAATCGAAAAATTGAAGGAGTGAACCGCCTCGGTAGAACGCTGCAAGCGTATACAAACCCGCCTTCCAAGTGGTTCCTTTTTCAACACCGGTTTGCTCATTGCCTGCCGGGCGGAGATTTGCCCAGTGTTCAATTGTAATGCCATCAACCATATCCAAACTGTCATGGTCAGAAATTTCTGCCCATGTTTTTCCATCAAAATCTACTGCTTTCCCAAATTTACCGTCAACCAAATCGGGGTTGCCCTTAAAGGTCGCATCATTACCAAATTTAGAGAGATCTTCTGCAACGTCTCCTTTCAACTCATCAAAAGAGAGGTACAAAACAAGATCATTTGCAGAAAAAATCTCGGTTGTGAAAATAACAGTGAACAACATTACACACACTGCAATGTTAGTTAGAACTCTATCGCGTTTTGCCCAGTATTTCATGTATATACCTCATTAAAATTTTATACTGTCCTGCCTAAGAGTTTGTTTCCAATCTTAAGCGAACATGGTTTGAGAATCAAAAGTCCCGAAGTGTACGACCTATATATTAAGAATACCAAAACATTTGGAAAAAGTCAAGGATTTTCTTAAATAGACATTATAACGTTTTAATTGTGAGTTGTTATTGGTCTTAAAATAAAATCTAAAGTTCGTCCGTTGGGGTTCGCTGCCCTCTATCCTTATGTATCAATTTTAGGATTTTCCGAATGTGTGTCCTACACTTAGTCCCGTAGGGACGATATGTTTTCGCAGCGCATTGGCAATTCCTATGTCGTTCCTACGGAACTCAAGAGGTGTTGGTATTTTTTCTATAAACATAGCGTTCCTACGGAACTCAAGAGGTCCGAGACATTCGGTAAACCTTAATTCAAATTAAATCATTATAATGTCTACTGAATTGTCTGAATCTCGGATTATATACAACCATTGGTAGATGCGGTTTCCTAACCGCACCATAAGCGTCAATTTAAGGAAATGCATCTATTTTTGTGTGTGTCCTACACTTAGTCCCGTAGGGACGATATGTTTATAGTAGGACGTGCCATCCCTATACTTAGTCCCGTAGGGACGATATGTTTTCGCAGCGCATTGGCAATTCCTATGTCGTTCCTACGGAACTCAAGAGGTGTTGGTATTTTTTCTATAAACATAGCGTTCCTACGGAACTCAAGAGGTCCGAGACATTCGGTAAACCTTAATTCAAATTAAATCATTATAATGTCTAATGATTTCTGAGGGTTGATTATAGGTGCCAGTCACTGAATCATCTAAACCATAATTTATAGGATTTGGGGTTATCGTTCTCTCCTTAATTTGCCAATTTCCATGAAATTTGCTATAATCTCAGCAGATAGACATATATAATATTGAAACGAGAAAATTATGCTAAAACAGACGATTCAAAACAAGACTTTCACGAATTCAATTGGCATGCAGTTCCTAAGGATTGAACCCGGCACTTTTATGATGGGTTCAGAACAAGCAAATCTTGCAGATGAATTAACAGCAGGCAAGGAATATCTGCGGGATGGTGATTGGGACGAACAACCGATACATCAAGTGACACTCAGCACGCCGTTTTACATCGGCATTTTTCAGGTGACAAACGCACAATTTGAAGAATTTCAACCTAATCATACCGAACTACGCGGAAAACTCGGCTTCTCGCAGGACGATGATGAAGCCGTTGTTTTTGTGGATTGGCACGATGCAACCCGTTTCTGCAAATGGCTATCTGAGAAGGAAGGGCTACCTTATCGATTGCCGACCGAAGCGGAATGGGAATACGTTTGCCGCGCAGGGACAAAAACGCATTTCCATACCGGTGACACCTTACCTCCTGAATTTCATAAAAACGTTGGGGAGAGTTGGTATCCGGATATAGGACGGAGCGGTGGTGCAGAGGAAATCGTGCCTTTGCATGTTGGCATGACAGTGCCAAATGCATGGGGTATATACGACATGCACGGAAACGTTGAGGAGTGGTGTCAAGATTGGTATGGACTTTATGAATCAGACCTACAAATTGATCCCATTGGAAGAGAATCGGGTTTGTATCGTGTGACGCGAGGCGGTAGTCATTCCACTCTGCTCTGTTATTTGCGTTCTGCAAATCGGATGGGGGCTGTGCCTGAAGATAAACATTGGTATATCGGATTTCGTGTTCTTTGTGGCGAGATTCCTGAAACTGCTACGCTTTTACCAGTGCCGAAGGTGGCGTTATGGGGAAGTGATGTCAAACAAGCTATGGCACGGCAAGATGTGCCTACTACTGCGCCATATTTTGCTGAACCGATCCCATTTGTCCGAATTCCAGATGGTTCTAATGGACCGCTTTTTTCAAGACATAACCACGTTCCTGCGATTGTGGAGTGTCCAAACGGAGATATGTTCGCAGCATGGTATTCGTGTGTAACAGAGCGGGGACGTGAGTTGACGCTGGCTGCAAGTCGTTTGCGTTTTGGTGAATCGGAATGGGAAGTTGCTGAACCATTTTGGGGACCGCCTGACCGAAACAATCACGCGACCTCTTTATGGTGTAATGAGAACGGAAGGATTTACCATTTCAACGGTCTTTCTGCAGCAGCGACATGGGGACCTTTAGCATTGATAATCCGTTATTCTGACGACAACGGAGCGACATGGTCCAAACCTCGTTTTATTTCGCCTGAACATCGTTTACGTCACATGCCCATCGCTTCTGTTTTCCGAAGGCAAGATGACTCAATCCTCCTTGCATGTGATGCAGTGACGGGGGGAAACGGTGGCACAGCGATCTGGTTAAGCAACGATGATGGAGAAACTTGGTACGATCCAGGTGCAGGACAACCTGTTCCCGAATTTGCGGCAGGAAAAAGCGGCGGTTGGATTGCTGGAATACACGCTGCAGTTGTGGAATTGTCTGATGGTCGACTTATGGCGTATGGACGGGGTGATACCATTGACGAGCGTATGCCGAAAAGTGTTTCTGAAGATGGCGGTAAAACGTGGCACTACAGTGCGAGCCCATTTCCTGTTGTTTCGGGTGGGCAAAGATGCGTATTGCTGCGACTTCAGGAAGGACCGATCTTTCTGGCATCCTTTACAGGAAGCCGTAAAACGCCAGAAACAATGTCAATTGTAGACGAATCTGGAAATGAACGTATAGTAACAGGGCTTTTTAGTGCGCTCTCTTATGATGATGGGATAACTTGGTCTCATATTCGCTTGATTTCAGACGATGGACCTGACCGAGAAATCGAAACAATGGATGGACGGCCTTTTGTTATGGGATTCAATAGTGCTGAACCCGGCGGATATCTCGCTGTATGCCAAGGTCAGAACGGCATCATACATCTAATTAGCAGTAAACAACATTATCGGTTTAACTACGCATGGCTAAAAGAACCGCCACCATCGGAAGTGAGGAAATAAGATGAAACTACCCTTTTTGCACCAAGAATTAGAGGTGAGAACTGATTTGCGAGAGAGTAATGACATCCTTGACAGTCCAGATGCATTGCAAGATCGGATAACAGAAGATGGGTATCTATTGATCCGTGGACTACACGACAAAGAGACAGTGCTTGCTGCACGCCAAGCAATTCTGGAGAAATTGGCAGCGAAAGGGATGCTCGCTCCTGATACACCTCTCATGGATGGTATCTTCAATCCAGAATATCCAGAACCCACTTCAACAGGGTCTATGGGAAATACAGCATTAACACAACTGCCAGCATTTAAAGCAGTCGTTGAAGGTGCACCGATTATGAAATTTTTCAAGCATTTTCTCGGTAGTGAGGCGCGAACGTTTGATTTCAAATGGCTGCGCACTGCCGGTCCTGGATCAGGTTCACCGATTCATTACGATATTGTCTTTATGGGCAGAGGTACGCAAAACCTATATTCATGCTGGACACCTTTCGGTGATGTTTCTTTGGATATGGGCCCGATCGTTTTCTGCCTCGGCTCTAACCGATTTGAAAAAGTGAGGCAAACTTACGGACAAGCAGACGTTGACCGCGATCTGATTAAAGGACATTTTAGTGACGATCCGCTTGAAATTGTTGAGAAATTCGGTGGACATTGGGCAACAACATCGTTTTCGGTTGGAGATGTTATCATATTCAGTATGTTTTTGATGCATGCGTCCCTCGTCAACACATCCAACAAAATACGAATTACTGCAGACACGCGCTATCAACTCGCAGCGGAACCGATCGATGAACGATGGATTGGGGAAAGTCCTCAAGGACATTACGCTTGGAAACAGAAAGATGCCAAAATTGAGTCATTAGAGGAATCACGACGTAAGTGGGGCGTTTAACCATTGACCAGGATTATGGAGTTATATTGATATGAATAGTAATTCAGCTGCACCGCCTAAAAGCAGAAATTCTCGGTTTGTTCAGTTTTTTCTTATTTTGGTAATAGCTGTTGCAATCGGTTTCACGATCCGTCATTTCAAGGGCAAACCCCACACTACCTCTGAGGGACCAGCATGGGAAGTATACTTCAGCGAAGTCGGTGCCGTCAAAAGTCCTAATTCCTTAGAGAAGCGGCTTGTTGCAAAACTCAGTTCTGCAAAAGAACGGGTGGACGCAGCGCTGTATGATTTGGATTCCGTACCGGTAGCAGATGCTTTAATTGAAGCGCATGAACGAGGCATAAATGTACGAGTCTTCACTGAACACGATAATATTAATGAAAACAAAAAAGGCAAGGAATCGGAAATTATACGTTTGCAGAAGGCAGGTATTCCCGTCGGAGATGATGGTGATAATGTAGGTTATATGCATCACAAATTTATCGTGATAGACGAACGATATGTCTGGACAGGTTCGTATAACCCCACCTACAGAGGCGCGCACAAGAACAACAATAACGTTGTCTGGATTGATTCTGAACCGCTTGCGTATAACTTCACACAGGAATTTCGGGAGATGTATATCTTAGCAGAAATGAATAGGTCATCGGATCCGCATATCCCATTCCCACACATTACTCTTAACGATGGAACACAGATTTCAACCTATTTCGCTCCAGAAAACGACACGATTTCTCCCCTATTGAAAGAGATTAAATCAGCAAAAAAGTCAATTTATTTTATGGCGTTTTCGTTTACACACGATACACTTGGTAAGGCAATGCGCGATCGATATAAAAAAGGTATTCCGATAGGAGGTGTGTTTGAAAAAAGACAAATTGATAGGTATTCTGAATACGAGTCAATGCAGAATGCTGGTATCCCCGTAATTGCGGATGACGGTCCGGGAACTATGCATCACAAGGTGATCGTGATTGATGAAGAGACAGTGATTACGGGTTCATATAATTTCTCAAAGAATGCTGAAATGAAAAACAGTGAAAACTTATTGATAATCAAGGAAAACAAGGATATTGCCCGCGCATATTTAGATGAGTTTAACCGATTAAAGTGGTAGGCGAAAAAGTGCTATCTTTCTCCAAGTTTGATAGTATAGTCCTGCTCGCGCCCGTTCCTATTGATTTTAAGGATGATTTCAGTATTTGGTGATGCGGTTCCAACACGTCTCAAAAGTTCGAGATAGTTTGTCACAGGTGTATTATTATATTCAAGAATAATATCCTTAGGCAAAAGCCCGATTTTGTGTGCTGGACTATCTTCTACGACACGCTTAACATAAACTCCAAAATCACTTATTTCAATATCAACACCAAGCCAACCACGCGGCACCTTGCCATGTTTTATAATTTCGGTGGCAACGGATTTAACCGTTTCAATTGGTACTGCAAAAGTAATGTTTTGGCTATTCCACATCTGCATCGGCAGCTGCAGCTGAAGTGGGTTCCAATCGTTAGGTTCAGTAAGGACAGCAAGGATCATTCCAACGACCTCTCCCGATGTGTTTACAATTGCTCCACCACTATTCCCCGGAGAAATAGGTGCGTTGATTTTAATGAGTTCAGCGCACGGGTGAGCAGGTAAGGTTTCCCGACCACTTACAATACCGAATGAAACGATTGGATGTTCGCCCTGCGAACTCCCAATTGTGAAAACCCATGAACCCATATCAATTTTATCGGAATTTCCTTTTTTTATTTGCATAGGTAATTTGTTATCCACCTTAAGTACAACAAGATCGGTCAACTCGTCCATCCCGATGATTTTTGCTGGAACTTTCTTGTTATTATTGAAGACAACTTCAATCTTGCTGGGCATTATATCAAAAGTAGTTGTAGCAATGTGTCCTTCCTTATCAAGAATAATCCCGGAACTGATGTTTTCGCCGGGAATTATTCTAATTATATCTGGAGGTAATTGTGCGGGTGTATGGGGAATTATTCTAATTATGTCTGGAGGTAATTGTACGGGTGTATTTTGTGATGCAATAACTTTGACAACAGCAGGGCGGGCAGAGGTGACAACCTTCTTGAATTCTTTTTCAAGCAGCTGTAACACATTTTCCTGTCCAAAACTTGGTGTTATGGCGCAGATGAGAAAAATAAACGTACTTATACCAAGTAGCTTGTATAGAATAGAAAATTTCGTGTTTATATTTTGATTCTGTTTTAATTTGTTGGGAACCATTTATTTATCCTCATCAAAGTAGTGGTCTACTTTATAGATATTCATACAAGAGAATTATAACCCTCCGCCGGTTGGTGTAGAGGTGTAACTGACACGCTTCAAGGTATAGTGTTTTTGCATCGGTTGTGTTGAAATCGCATCTGAGAAATCGGATGTTCCTGAAGCGCGCTGTAGAAATTGGTTGCTGATTGATGGCGATCCAGAAGAAAATCCAGGACGTGGTGTGCTCATCTGCTCATTTGAAGGCGTGATTTCACGATTGAAGAAATCGTTATGGTGCAGAAATGTGACAGTAGCAGTAATCAAAAGTAATACCATAACACCACTGAGAGCCCATTTCGGCATGTTGAAAACACATAGCAGCCGCTGCCAGAAGGATAGTGTCCCACGTTGTTCTTCGGCGAGATGTCGCTCTAATGTGGATATAAAATATGGTGACGGTTCAATCTGCGGCAATTGTTGTGAAGCTATAACAGATTCGCTGAATCGGGCGTACTCACGTTGACAAGTTACACATTCCGCAATATGTGACTCAAAACGTTGTAATGATTGATAATCAAGCGCGTCTTCTAAATGTGCAGAAAAATTTTCTTCAGTCTGTAAACAGTTCATAATAACTCCATAAATGGTTTGAGTTTGTCTTTAAGCATTAATCGCGCTCTGTTGATACGCGATTTTGTGGTTCCACTTTGCAGTTCAAGTATTTTGCTGATTTCATCATAACTTAATCCTTGGATGTCCCGCAGGATGAGCGGAAATCGATACTGTTCCGGCAATTCTGCGATTGCTTTTTGGATAGCGTCGCGGAGTTCCTTACGTTCTACTGCAACTTCCGGTTGGAAAGCCGCATCTGCAGGTGCGGTAGCGATGATGTCAATCTGTTCATCGTTTGCATTATATGCCTTATCGTTTGTAGCAATATTATCAACACGAAAACGATCTCGGCGTCCTCGATTTCTGATCTCATTTATACACAGTCTTTTGGCAATTAAATACATCCAAGTTTTAAACTGAGCACGACCAGGTTTGTAACGATCTGCAGCTTTATACATTCGGATAAACGTCTCTTGTGCCAAATCTTCAGCATTGTCTCTATCACCAGTAAATCGGGCAATAAAATTGACTAACGACTGCTGATGTCGGCGTGCTAAAAGGTTAAACGCGTCCTCATCGCCTTTTTGAAAGCGCTGCATCAATTCATCATCTAATTCAAGCATCGGTGCCTCCGGAAGTGCCTACATAACTAATACACACCGAAAAATAGATTTAGTTGCAAATTTTTTGTTTCTAAAGATGAAAAAATTAAACTTCTATGGGTGCGTAAAGTTTACACGCGGACTGTATATTGTATGCAAGATTTCTGTGCCTTTTATGCAAATCGTTCCACAAGTTGAATGTTTTTTCTAAAAACCGTAAGTTTGTTGAGAAAAGAAATAAGCAGATATCCAAAAGGATATCTGCTTGTGTTGGTAAGTGAAAATTCGCAGCGTTAGTTGTTATCGTAGCTGTAGCATGCACCTTCGCCAGAACAAAATCGCGCAAGAAATTACTCCATCCGATCCTACTGCTTTGTCAACATATTATTGTAAATCGCGAATCGGAGTTCCCTACTACTGATGGACTGCTTATGGTAGGAGGGAACTCCGATTCCCGACTATTTTGAAGACCCATCAATTAGCACTTGACTAAGCACTAGTGGTTAGTCCAGTCTAACTTTTCGGGTATAGATGTTTTAATCTGACACGCGCATCGTCCGTTGTAAATTGCCAGTCTACCTGCTTTTGCTCTGCATTTCTACGTTTTTGCCACGCTTGTGTCTCTCTACGGAGTGTCTCTATATCTGGGATTCGACGACACAAACATTGGCGTGTAAGGACGCTAAGTTCTATTTCCGCTATATTCAACCAACTTCCATGAATGGGGGTATGCACGATTTCTAAACGCTTCCGGAACCTATCTGCTTCTTCATCTCCAAACACTTTATTGAGTGACGCGAGTTTATGTGTATTCAGGTTATCACAAACTAAAATGACCTGTTTTGCGGATGGGTAGACCTCATCCAATAGTATTTTGACTTCTTCTGCCCAATCCACTGTCTTTCGGTGCGTCCGAACAGACACACGCCGCCATCCCGAGAGTGCCTCTGTAAATAGGAAGATATTTGCTGTGCCTTTGCGTTTATACTCGTTATCTACGCGCTTGACTTGTCCCGGTTTCGCAGGATACGGTTCACGAACATCATCCCTAAGTGTGACAGATTGTTCGTCCATGTTCACAACAGGAGTATCCGCAGCCAAAGGTTTCTGGTAAAGATCAAGCACTTCTTCCATTGACTTTACAAACTCAGCGTCTTTTTCAGGGGGTATCACCCACTGTTGCTGAAGGTGTGGTTTCAACGCGTTTTTTTTAGTGTCTGCCGCACCGTTTCTGGAGAAATGTTTTCCACAACTTCAAGTCTTACCAACTCTGACGCAAGCAGACGTAACGTCCATTTGGCAGCACCTTCGGGAGGGGTTCCACAACTCAGTGCTATCAACCTTGCTTCTCCGTCACCATCAAGTTTACGAGGTGTCGGTGGATGCTTCCGCTTCGCACGATATAAGGCACGAGAAAAGCCACCTTCCACAAAACGCTGACGCACTTTCGCAACTGTCCTATCAGTGCACTCATACGCCTCAGCTATTCTCGCGTCAGTCCAGCAGGGACCATTTATATCTGATTTCAGCAAAATATGAGCATGCCTTATCATATATGCCTCTTTTTTACCTGTGTTAATAATATCTGATAACTCCTGTCGTTCCGCATCGGTCAGTTGGACAACATATTTCTTATTCAAGGGTGTGTTCCTCCTTATGTATTGCTATACTATAAGAGAACACTTTTGTTTGTCAAGATGCCGAGAAATCTACAAAAACCAAAACAAACTTTTAGGATGGACTATCCACTAGTGGAGTGTCTACCGAAATTTTGCGGGTAAAGGTCGCGATTCGGAAATCGCTCCTACAGAACAAACCTCTTTGTGAATCAACGTCAAATGCGCATAAGGCATTTGACGGGAGGGAACTCCGATTCCCGACTACTGACACGACTCACAATTTTAGAGTGGACAGAACACTAGTGGTGATGAGGCGTTGATAACACTTGTAGCACGACTTCAGGGCGCATCGCGTACGGAAAAACATGTGAACTATGTGTACAATAGTAACCTGGTGGAATACCAAATACAGATAACCCAGGATGAGAGCCGAAGTAGCAAACGCCCCAGCTACAAGCATAGTAAGTTGCGCCGCACGTTCCACAGGAACTCGGACTATGTTGTTGAGACTCACAATATAAAGGTGATTGACCACACCCACCACAATTAAAAGTTGCAGTGTGAAGCCACTTATCTTGGCTATTGCATTTATAGTATGTATGGTTGTTGCCGCAGAGCAATGATCGGTGTCCTTCTTGACCTGCTTCATCAATGAGTTTATTACAACCTGAACACAGATGCTGAAGGGATTGGTACCTCTCTTTTGCTATTATATAAATCCTTTCTTTTTCGTCACGTTTAGAGATAAGGTTAGGGATAGTGATTGCGATGTTATCAATATCTGCCTGTTTTGCCGCTCTGACATCTGCAAGTGTTTGCATATCAAAGAGATCTCCAACAGTCTTGGCACCTTGTTTTATAGCGTTTGTAATATCTATCGCTTTCCACCCTAGCGCATCTATAACATTCTCTCCAATATCTTCAAGGTTGCTATTCCATTCGGATACCGTCACCTCTAACGAATTTTCTAAATCGCCTTTGATTCGTTCCGCTGTTTCCCATTTTCCGTATGCAATGGCGTATTCGCTTGCTGCGATACTGTAGTCAGTTTAGCATTCTCTAAGTCTGTATGTGCATAAGCAAGACTAACGATAGGAAATATTAAAAGAGAAATAATAAATAAAATCTTATGATACATGCTTTTACTCTTCTTTAAGTGATTGACGGCGTTCTTTTAAAGATTTAAGACGTCGATCGATATTCATCATTTGTTTTTGAAGTTCTTCAACAGACTTGTAACGTTTCATCTTCATATCATCAAGAAATGTTTCTATATCGGGAATTAAGGCCTCACTTTCGTCAGCGAGTTTCTTGATTTCAGTGTGTAGTTGTTGGTGTTCTTCGGAACTAAGGGCATCGTGTGGGTGTGGAGGATGTCCCGGTTTTTCTGCTTTAAGCAGCTTAAGTGCCTTCTGGATATTAGGATCATTGTTCCATGCGGCAATTTGTTCAGGGGTTAGTGGGTGAATCTTGCCTGGAATGGGTTGTCCATTCTCCGTATGTGCTGTTTTGTGCCAATAGTCACCGTCCCAGTGCCCAGTTTCATGTGTTTCACCAGGTGGCGGGGGTTTATTGACATCATCAGAAACATCCGTCGCCTTTGGAGTTTGTTTCTGCGTGTTTGATTCGTCCACTTTCTCAGATGCAGCGACTTCTTTTTTGAGCTGCTGAATTTCTGACCATTGGTGGTAGAAGACAAAACTACCTAACGCAATGACTGTTATGAGGGCTGCTAACCCCCAATAAAGTTTCCTGTTCATGGTTTCCCTCCTATAGAATAGGATTATCCTTCCTTTAAAAGTTTCGTTTTTAACATGGAATACCCTCCGCTAAAATTTGTCAAGTAAAACGAAACGAATTTGTTTTGTTATATCCTTGCTGCAAACGGCACGCGCGCAACAAGGATGACAAGCATTGAAGCAAGCTCCAATACAACAAAAGCTCACGACGAAACGTGCGGGCGCGAAAATATCGCAGTTCTCACCCTGCGATAAGAGTTTGTAATTTAGAAAAATTAACGAATGTGAAGTGGGGGGTAGTAACCAAGAGTTAATATTGGTCAAAACACACCCATCAAATAGGACACGCGGATAAATTCTGCTTGAGCAGCAAATATCTGACATGATCACTTTTTGGATTGTGTTTTTCATATCTTGGTTATTCATCATTATGGTGAACTTTGAAATTAAAGAGGCACATTTTCTGTAGGAGCGATCTCCGAATCGCGACGAACCTCACTGATAGTCGGGAATCGGAGTTCCCTCCCGCTGAATGCCAAAAGCGCATTCAGCGTTGATTCACAACTCAAAATGTCCTGTTAATTCTAAAGGTCACTATAAATCTCCATGTTTAAAAAATATGCTGGCGTTGGCGCAACTTTCCACTTTTCCACATTTTAGGGAGATCGTCGCAACAGGGATGCCACTTCTACAGGGAAAACCCGGATTAATAAGGAGTATGGTCAATGTCAAAACTTTATGCATTGTTCCTACACTCACAACTTGACCCTAATACAGTTTTCGTGTATGATTAACTCGTCTTTTTTCAGAATTAATACGCTTTCACATTAAAATTGAGGCGTGCTACCACTACTATAATACGACATAAAATGTTACCATATCATTTTAAGTGATGTCAAATTCAAATGGTAGCGGCTTTGTTCCAGGGAGGGTTATATGTTTGATCAGGTTTTAAAAGAGGTTGAGGCACAGTGTAGAGAAGAGAGAATTCCGATGTTAGGACCGGAAAAGGCAAAATTTCTTGCTGACTGCGTTGGGAAGGCGAAACCGTCACTGATTGTTGAATGCGGTACTGCTATCGGTTATTCCGGTCTGTGGATGTTACGTGTGTTGAAAGCTGCAGGTGCTGGGCGTTTAATAACAATTGAGATAGATACAAACCGAGCAAATCAGGCACGTGCCAATTTTGAACAAGCTAACCTGGCGAATCTCGTTGATTCTCGTATCGGCGACGCACAAGAGGTACTCAAAAGTATCCAGGAACCTGTGGATTTTCTGCTGCTTGACAACAATTTTGATAACTATTTTCCATGTTTTCAGGCGATTGAACCGCAATTGACAAATCCCGCGACCGTGTTAGCAGATAACGTTGGAATCGGGGCAGATTCAATGGCAGATTACCTTGAACACGTCCGGACCCACTATGAATCTGAAACACATTGGTTTGAGATTAATCTGCCGTGGGTGAAAAAGGACGCTATTGAGGTAAGCATCTATCGTCGTTAAAGTTACATTGGTTAGGAGGTCCTATGACGTATAATTTTACAACTGTTGCGCGGCTACCTGCCCCCAATGATAATGTCGCTATTGCCACACAGAGATTAGATGAAGGATCCCAGATTCAGCATAATGGGGATCAATTTACCTTGTCCCACACTGTGTTAGAAGGGCACCGTTTTGCCATCCAACCGATAACAGAGAGTGATGCACTATTGTCTTGGGGTTTACCTTTTGGTTACGCTTCACGTTCTATTGCTCCTGGCAATTATGTGTGCAATCAGAAAATGATTGATTCACTGTCTATTAGAAATCTTCATTTTGAATTACCCTCAAATCCCAACTTTTCCGATGTGATAGTGCCTTACGCATTAGATGAAGCAGCGTTTAGCCCCGGTAAACAGGTGGAACGGTATTCAGAAAAACGTGATTTTCTTGGCTTTCAGCGTCAAGGAAAACGTGGAGTTGGAACGCGAAACTACATTGTTGTGATGGGAACCACGTCACGTACCTCAAGTTTTGCCAGAAGGCTTGCAGACAGCTGCTCGGACATGGCACAAAATCATGCCAACATAGACGGTATCGTTTCGGTGACACATACTGAAGGTGGCGAGGAGAAAACGCCGAATAATATAGAATTGCTGCTTCGGACCCTCGCGGGTTTTACCGTACATCCTAATATCGGCGCGATCCTACTTATTGACTACGGTGCTGAGGCTGTTACCAACGATATGCTAAAGGAATATATGCAGCGCGAAGGCTATAAACTTGAAAACGTCATACATAATTTCTTGCAGATTGATGGAGGTTTTGATACGAACATAGTTCAAGGTGTTGAAATAATTAATGGGTGGTTGGATTCAGTTAACAGTGTTTCACGTACGGAACAACCTTTGGAAAACCTTAAGATAGCGTTGCAGTGCGGAGGCTCGGACGCTTTTTCTGGTGTGTCCGGCAACCCACTGGCTGCTTATGTTGCCAAGGAGGTAATCCGTTATGGTGGATGCGCTAATCTTGCGGAGACAGATGAGCTCATTGGTGCAGAGGCATATCTGCTTCAGAACGTTCGTGATTTACCGACAGCACAGAAGTTTCTTGATACCATAGAGGTATTTAAGGAACGCGTTGGATGGCATGGACATTCTGCCGAAGGGAATCCGTCTGGTGGAAACAATTTTCGAGGTCTCTATAACATTGCTATTAAATCTATTGGCGCGGCAATGAAGAGAAATCCTGATGTTAGCCTTGATTATGTCATCAATTATAGTGAATTGATGCAGAACCCTGGTTATTACTTCATGGATAGTCCTGGTAATGATTTAGAAAGCATTGCTGGACAAGTGGCATCTGGATCAAATATGATTTTCTTTGTGACGGGCAACGGATCAATCACCAATTTTCCTTTTGTGCCAACGATTAAGATCGTAACAACAACTGGTCGTTACGAAATGCTTGAGAAGGATATGGATGTGAACGCAGGCGCATATCTTGATGGCACACCGATGGAGCAACTTGGGGAAGAGATGCTTGATTTGACGGTGAATGTTGCATCGGGAGAGTTGTCGGTAGGAGAAAAAGCGGGACACTCCCAAGTTTCACTGTGGCGTGATTGGAAACAGACAGGTCCCACAGATCTAACGCCTGCACTTGAATCGTCTGAGATGAAGTTAGGAAAACCGATACCGATTTCATCAAAAGAAGCAGCGAGTATTCCTACCGATGCCTACACATTTCGTGCCTTCCAAACAACAAACGGATGCCGAAGTGATCAACTCGCACTGATTTTGCCAACAAGCCTTTGTTCAGGACAAATTGCACAGATGATTGCGCACCGATGCAACGAAAACAAAATTGGAAGAGAGCAAGGAATATCCCGTTTTGTGGCACTTGCACATACAGAGGGATGCGGTGTTTCAAGTGGACGTTCAGAAGAGATTTACACCCGCACCATGATCGGACACCTGACGCATCCATCAGTAGCACTCGGTTTACTTCTGGAACACGGTTGTGAAAAAACGCATAATGACCATGTTCGGCATGAGATTCAGCAATTGGGTATATCTCCTGAAAACTATGGATGGGCAAGTGTGCAATTGGATGGTGGAATTGACGCAGTTATTGAAAAGGTGCAAAATTGGTTTGCAGATGAATTTGCCAATAAACCGTCTGTTCCGATTGTTGATGCCGGGGTGGAACACCTTTGCATAGCGGTTACCTCAATCGGTGAAACGCCTGAATCCGTTTCGCTGGCACTCATGCAGTTAACAACAGCAATTGTCGCCGCAGGTGGGACAGTTGTAGTTCCTGCAAATGCTACATTCTTAACAAAATCTATTGCTTCCTCATTAACATTAGCTTACGGACAAAGGTTTGAGAAAAAAGGTTTCCACATTATGGAGACTCCAACTTATCAACCCACGGAGACGTTGACAGGCTTAGGTGCAACGGGTGTAGAACTCGCTCTTGCACACATCGTCGGCGCACCCTTGCAATCACATGTAATGGTACCGTTAATTCAGGTATCTACAGATTCTAAGACGCAATCAACTTATGGCTCAGATTTAGATTTGACAAATGTTGATGTAGATGAAATGTTGACGTTGATTGTAGAGGTGGCTTCGCGCCGGTATACACCAAAGTTACACGGTAAAGGGAATATAGATTTTCAGTTAACGCGAGGGTTGTTAGGCGTTTCAATGTAAGTGGATACTTACATATTCAGTTTTAAATTCGGTATCTTTTTACGGAGTCGATGAATCGGTGTTAAATCCTGAATGGGATTTCCCTTAATCCCTAAATCTCTCAAATTCGTAAGATTTTCAACAGCACTTATATCTTTGATTTTATTAAATGAAATCAATAGACTGCTAAGGTGCGTCAAGTTTTTGAGAGGTGTAATATCACTGATTTGATTAGAAATAAGCCACAAATCTTTAAGCTGCGTCAAGTTTTTGAGAGGCGTAATATCACTAATTTGGTTAGAAACGAGCCACAAATCTGTTAGCTGCGTCAAGTTTTCGAGAGGTGTAATGTCACTAATTTTACCATACGAAAGCGATAATTCTTGCAGTTGGGTGAGTTCTGCAAGTGGTGTAATATCACTTATTTGGCTTTTTGAAATTGATAGGTTGGTCAACTGTTTTAAGTTTTTAAGGGGTGAAATATCATTGATTTGATCTCCACTGATTTCTAATTTTGTAAGTTTCGTCATTCCCTCAAGTGGTGTCAGGTCTGTAATCTGGTTCATACGGAGATTTAAATCTGTTAAAAGCACTAAGTTTGTTAGCGGTGTGATGTCTGTAATTTGATTCCTATCAAGTTCTAAACTTAATAAATTAGTTGCTTTTTCAAGACCTGTTAAATTCGTTATACCTGCGCTTGGTGCAGACAGTGTCTGTAATTCATCCAGATTCTTTTGTAGGATCGGTTCACCTGGTGCTAAACCGATTCCTTCTCTCACTGCTCCCAGCTAAGTTCTGATCGGATATTTCTACTGGTTGTGGAGATGAACAACTAAGGAAGATAATGAAGATTGGAAAGAGTAGGTACAAATGTTTCATGCGAAGTGATTCTTGATTGAGATAGGAAATGCTTTGCATTATAGCATCTTGAGTGGGATTGGTCAACTTGTTTACGTCTCTTGAATTTTTTCTAAGAAAATAGGTGGTTCAACAATCTCAACCCCGAATTCAAATAAAGCTTGTTTGAGTTCGGCATCATCTATGAGGTCTTTGTCAGTTGATACCAAGAATTGGACTCTTCCTGAGACTGCACAATCAAGGAACATATTATCGATTGCATCACGACACAGCGCAAACGAAGAAGTATTCTCAACAATGTTTGCTTGGTGCAGAAGGTTAATCAGATTTGTAACTTCTTCCAATGTATAACGATATTGTCGGAGCATTTTACGACGTGATAAAACTTCCTGCACCTCATCAATAATAGCGTGCGATAAGACGAGGACGAATCGTCCTGCTTGCCAAAGTGATAAAAGATGGTTAGCAAGATTACCTTTACGAATAAGTGAACGGACGAAAATGTTGGTGTCAAATGTCGCCCGGTAAACTCGCCATCGGTTCTCATTTTCGTTCACGCCTCACCTCAGCGAGTGCTTCCTCAAAATCGCGTATCACTTCTTCCTCTGGCGTATCGGCAAAAGCATCGTGAAAGCGAGTTGTAACTTTATCCCACTCCTTCTGAATCTGCTCCCGATCACTTTCAACTTTAGCGCGAAAATCCGAAATAAAACCTTGCCACGCTGTATGCACTGGTAATTCGCTATCTTGAATGTCTGGTGCAAAAAATATTTTGTCAGCAAAATTGCTATCTTTTACAACGTGTTCAAGCTCATCAAGGAGTCTTTGAGTGTTCAATTTTGAGTTTGCGACATCAGTGACGAAAACTATACAATCATCTTGCTTGAGGTAGTGTTGGATCGCCTTCCTCAGACTGTCATTCACCGGAGCACCTTTTCTATGGCACTTGCGAAGTGCGCTTCTTCCTGCTGTTCGGATTGCCAGATGTCCAAGCTTCTGTGATCCCAAAAACTCGTCTTCCAAAAATTCGACTGCCTTGGTGACCCTGTCCGATGCTACATTCCATACCCTAATGCTTATCATACAAGTTCGTCCTCCATCAGGTCTTGTAGCAGTCCACTATCAAAAATAGCACTACCAACTCCGAAATCTATAATCCAACCATCCAAACCTTTTCGGTTACGGCGAATCTCTTCAACATTGATGACTTCTGTGCCGTGTCCGAGAGGATTGCGTAAGAGTAAAACACCGAGCCAATCTGACAAGTTATTAGAACTGAATGTGTCAAGGAGTTGCGAACTGTGGGTTGTGATAATCACTTGTGTTCGTTCAGCGAGCTGTTCAAGGACCCCTGCGATATTCTTTAGAGCACCCGGGTGTAAGTTTCGCTCCGGTTCTTCAATCGCAATAAGTGGTGGTAATTCAGGTTGGTTGAGTAAGGTGTAATAAGCAATAAGGCGTAGTGTGCCATTAGATGCTCTTTCCAAAGGAATTCGATTCTCATATCCTTCTAAAAGATATAGGTTGTTATTCCCATCAGTAAGACTACAATCTATGCGAATATTCGCAGAAGCAGCGAGGGATTCACTAACGTTGTTAAAAAGCTCCCTTGCATTTTCGTACCAATAAGAGAGTAAATTTGAAAGTGTCAAACCTTCTTCGTTAAGTTTTGGAGGTTTACGAAACCACTTGGGTAGATACGACATGTCCGGATCTATGCCAAATGGTAAGGAAAGGAAAGAACCTCTCATGACTTCTGGTTGAAAGTCATAAAAATACCATCCTTTAATGAATTCTGTTAGTGAATTAGTGATAGGCTTATTTCCGTAATTACTAGCAGAGCTTAAAGCAAGTTTACTGGAATTGAATTTTGTTTCATTTTCGCCATCTTCATCCCAAACCTTTCCATGTCCGCTCAGAATTGAGATGATTTGAACGTCGTTAACCGCTAATTTTTCGGATAAAAAACTGTTTTCAGTTGCTGCTTGGAGTTTCAACTCATATAGAATCTGATGATTTTCTATGTTTGTGTCTAATCGGAAAGTGATATAGTCTATTTTACCTGCCCAAAGGCGATTTTGGATTACTTCAACAGTAGGAGGTGTTTCAACAATTACCATCCTGTTGAAAAGGCTCAAAGCATTCAAGACGTTTGACTTTCCGCTTGCATTAGGACCGACGAGCACTGTCAGAGGTTTGAAAGGAAGCGTAACATTCCGCAAACTCAAGAAGTTTTTAATATTAATTTTCTCTAAAAACACTTTTTGTTCCGACATGGACGTTCACCTCCTATTGCCTTATTGAAATTATACACTGCCATATTGATTTTGTCAATCGTATTCAATTTTGTGAATGCCATCCTACGCAGGTCATGCAAGAATATAGGGCGGGCACAGAGACCCGTCCCGACAATAAAGTAAAACTCCCTGAAAGAAAATCGGGCTTATACCATTTCTAAATGATTATGTAGCATTATTTCGTAGGTCGGTAGAGTTTACGAAACCCGACACGTAGGATTAGATAGGGTTTCCATGTCCAAATCAACGATGAATGCGCGTATGGCATTCATCGGGTTTCGCTAACGCTCTACCCATACCTGTCAACTTAAGAAAATTTCTATATTTTTAGATCACTGCTCAGCACTTACTATGATTGAGACTGTCCCATATTTAGTCCCGTAGGGACGATATGTTTATAGAAAAAATGTTACCATCCCTCTTGAGTTCCGTAGGAACGACATATCCTGATTGGTGAACTGAGGCTACAACATACCGCCCCTACGGGGCTCAAGGGATTGCATTACCTCATTTTCTATAAACATACCGCCCCTACGGGGCTGAAGACGACATTTCATTATCACAAAAATCCTTAAGTTGACACTTATGGATTTCGCTAACGCTCTACCCGACCTACAGTTTATTTATGACAATTTGTCAATTAGAAATGGTATAAGCCTCAACAAAAGGTGCTGCTGCGGGTGATTCTACGCTAAAGTCTCTGGTGAAGAAAGAACCTTCTAAAGGCGTATTGTCATCTAAAACGTTGAAGAGTTCGTCGGGAATATCCCAAGCATTTGTGCCGATAAATGTTGCTTTATAGTTTTTGTGTTCATTATTAACTCCTTTTCAAAAGAAAAAGTTTTCGGCAACGACAAACTGATCGTTGGTTTCTGGCGATCTGTAAATAAGTGATAGCGATTCGACTTTATACTGGATCGGTATCCATTTCGTTTGCAATCGTTGTTGTGCTTCGTTTAGCGATTGGTGCTGGAATTGTCCGACTGAGAGGTGCGGGTTGAATCCACCAGCAAATCGTGCCGTATCATCGTAGTCTGGTAGATATTTTGTGAGTGTACTGTGTAGTTGCACGATCTCGTTTTTAGGTTCGGGGACGAGGAAAAGTGTGCATGATTTTTTGTGCCGAAAAGCGTTGAAAGATGCAAGTGTAACGGAAAAAGGCGTTATCTGTTGTGCGACTTTGGCAAGTGATGGGACAATATCTTGAAAATCTGGTTGTGGTGCAAATGGGTAGAGGAGCGTAATATGTGGCATCCATCGCTCAAAGTTACGGTCATGGACGCTACGGATTGCTTGGATCGGTGGCTGTATCGCTTCTGACGGGATGAGTACAACGGCTGTGGTGTGTGTTTTGTTGGGCATTTCGAAAATCGGGGTTGGAAACCCCTCCACAAGAAAATCCATCATATTATCTTCTAAGCCTTAGCACTGGCACCACCATCAACCAGAAGGGAGGTACCCGTGACCCATTCAGCATCGTCTGACGCGAAAAAAACCGCTGCACGTCCGATGTCTTTAGGTAGACCTAAGCGTTGCAAAGGTGTCTTTTCTAACGATTCTTTAATTTGTTCTGGTGTTAGGTAGTCCTGAATTGCCGTTTCAATATAACCGGGACAGATTGCGTTTACAGTTATTCCAAATTTGCCTACCTCTAAAGCGGTGTCTCGAACCATGTTGACAACAGCAGCTTTTGCGGAGGCATACGCAGGTCCCGCACCGCCTCCATAAGCATGGACAGAAGCGATCTGGATAATTCGTCCAAATTCTGACTTTTTCAGGTGTGGAATAGCAAGTTTTGTTGCTATGAAAACACCGCGCAAGTTCACACCAACAACTTTGTCCCAGTCGGCAATAGAAATATCTTGTGATCCACCAGGAATATGAACACCAGCGTTATTGACGAGGATATCGAGTTTACCAAAATATTCAACAGTTTGTTCAATCATTTTTGCAACTTGCAATTCATTGGCGACATCGGTTTTGATGAATATCCCTTGAGAACCTAATTTCTCTATTTCTTGGACGGTTGGCGTTGTGACATCCTTCTCGTGGTATTTGCCTTGCAGTGGGAATTCTTGCTTATCAGCAATGATAACACTTGCGCCTTCACGAGCGAATTCAAGTGCAATGCCCCGTCCGATCCCAGAACTACCACCCGTTACGATGCTGATACGATCTTTAAGAAGCATAAAAGCTTACCTTTACAATGTAACTGCAGATCTGCCAGTTGTAATATTGTCTGGTTCTTGAATATTGGTGGTTTCAGTATAGACACTCTTCCCCTCTCCATAATAGGATTCAAAAACATGTTGATATACTGCTTTCCATTTTTTCTCAAACAGTTCTTGGGTATAGGTTTCTGGCAGTCCTCCATCAAGAATTGTTTGAACAGTCATTTCAGTTTGGGCGCGTAATTGCTGTTGTTTGCGCCAATCTAAAACCAAATTCTCTTGTTTGAGAGTTTCAAGTAATCCCTTCACAGCAGTTTTCACTTCTTCTCGCTGCGGCACAGTCAAGTGGAATTCAGGTTTAGTTAGAAGATCAAATACCGCTAATTCCTCCTCTGAAAGTTCTTCGGAATCGGCGCGTTGTTCCTCTTCACTGAGTACATTAAGAAAATCAAAAATTTCCTCAAGATGTCGGTCTTCACTAATATGACCTTCGTTGTATTCCGCAATCATTTGCTCAAATTTCTCTTGAAGGTCCATTCTGCTTTTGTTGAGTTGAACCATCTCCTTGAGTTTTCTATTTACGGCACCCTTTAATTTTTCAGCTTGAGTGCGTTTGTGTTCCGTATTGAATTGTTCAGCCAGTTGATCGAAGTCAATTTGGCTTAAGTCAATTTGTTCTGAGTCATAGATATTTTGACCAGCACTAATGATGTAACCTTCAGGGGCGATTGAGCGGTCCAGTAATTCTTCTACTGCATCTTCGACTTCGGAGATGTCAACGGGTTCTCTGAGATTCTTTATTTTTCGAGCGATAATGTTTATCAGTGAACATATCCCGATGAACTCATTCGCTGCAGTGTCGGGTAGAATTGCTTTGAATAATTTATAGACATTACGCGCTTGTTCAAGAAAATCGCGCTTAGTTTCATCATTTACCAGAATTTGGTTTACAGCTGTGTCGATTAATTGGATACGCTGCAAGCTATTTGCTGCTTCAATTTCCGCAAAATCAATTTCAAGCCTTTTACAAAACTCAGAGATTTTAGCAATCGCTTCTCTGAGTTCCTCAATAAGTTCTGACTTATCGGCAATTGGGCTACTTCCATCTCCATTAGAACCGGTAGCATAGATAGCAAGTGCTTTTTCAAGGTTACGAAAAACGCCAATATAATCAACAATTAAACCGTTGACTTTGTCCTTATACACCCGATTGGCTCTTGCAATTGTCTGCATCAAGGTATGGTTGCGTTGCGGTTTGTCAAGATAAATTGTTGAACATGACGGGACATCAAAACCTGTAGTCCACATTGCACAGAGGAAAACAATACGGAAAGGATCATCTGGGTTTTTGAATTTGGTATCCAAATCTTCACTGTTCATGCGTTGTCGGTGTGGTCCGATATCAACCCCTCTCCTTCTCAGATCATCAATTTCGTTTTGTGATTGTGACACCACCACTGCCATATCAGTTTCTTCCATAAACTGAATTAGAGCCTCAAGTGGCTCCTCTCTGTCTCTTGCAACACCACTGTCCAATTCTGATTTCAGAGATTGAATTTTCTGTTGCCAGTACTTCTGTACTTTGTCGTACATCTTTACTGCTGTGGGTTTATCAATAGAGATGACCATTGCCTTCCCCCGATAGCCTCTGCCGATGAAATGTGCGACTATATCTTCTGCTATAACTTCTAACCGGTCCTCTCGCGTGATGAGGTGATATTCTTGTTTAAACTCACGTTCAAGTTCTGCTTCCTGTGCCTCATCCAATTCCGCTTCCTCAAGAATCTGTTCAAGGTTGGTATTTAGATCGGGGTTTGTCAATTTGAGTTTGGGAACGCGATTCTCATAGTAGAGCGGTACGGTTGCCTTATCTTCTACGGATTGCTTAAAATCGTAAACTGATACGTCGTCTCCAAACACTTCACGTGTCTTTTCTTCGCCTGCCATTAGAGGTGTACCTGTAAACGCAATATATGCAGCATTCGGGAGCGCGGTACGCATATTTAACGCCAATGTGTCGTATTGGCTGCGGTGTGCTTCATCGGTAATCACAATAACGTCTGCACGATCAGAGAGGACAGGATGTGGTTCATTATCTGCTGTCTGAAATTTATGGATAAGCGTGAAAACATAACGGTGATCTTCACTGAGCAGTTGACGGAGATCTTTGATGTTTTCTGCATGCACATCCTGCTGTGTTAAGACACCGTTGGCACTCGCGAAGGTTTTATAAATCTGGTTGTCCAATTCTTTGCGGTCTGTTACGATAACAAATGTCCAGTGTCCTTGCATCTTTCTAAGGACTTTCTGTGCAAAAAAGATCATTGAAACACTTTTACCACTCCCTTGCGTATGCCAGAACACACCGAGCTTTCCAAGATTGAATTCGTTTTCCTGCAATGCCTTAATTGCGTTGTTTACGCCCAAATATTGGTGATTTTTTGAGATCAGTTTAATTGTCCCGCCCTGGATCTCCATAAACAGCGTAAAATTTTCGATAATGTCCAGCAATCTATTCGGTTGGCAGACACCACGCAGCAGTAATTCCAGGGAAACTTCTTGTTGTCCATCTTCACGTTCAATTCGTTTCCATTCGGAGAAGTGTTCCCATTCGGCAGTAAAACTCCCGATACGACTCCCTGAACCGTTGGAAACGATAATTAAGGCGTTGTACCAAAAAAGGTGGGGAATAGTGTCTTTGTAGTCTCGGAGGTTGTCGTCGTAGGCTGAGATAAGGTTTTCGGCAATCCCCTTGAACTCCATTAAGACTAAGGGAATCCCGTTGACGAATCCTATCAGGTCTGGACGTCTGGTATACATTTCGCCAGTGATCCAGAATTGTGACGCTGCGAAAAAGTCGTTATTTTCTGGATTCTCCCAGTCAATGACTTTAATTACTGAAACGGTTTCTTCTTGTGTGTTCGGGTCGGGGTCAGTTATTTTAACACCGTCTTTTAAAAGAGTGTAGATTTCCCGATTCGCTTCAACAGAATTCATGATAGCGCGGGATTGAGTCAATTTTTCAATTGCAGCATCGATTGCATCACTTGTTGCATTTGGGTTGAGCCGTACTAACGCCGATCGGAGTCTATCTGTTAGCACGACTTCTGATTTTGCTTCCCTGCCGATGCGACTTTCGTTGCCGTATCGGAATTCGTGTGTACAGTTTTGGTGGTACCATCCTAATTGTTTAAGCAGGTTGATTGCGGTTTGTTCAATGAGTTGGTCTTCACTGTAGGGATTGTTCATTATTACGCTGAATAATATCCTTGCGCTTCAAGTTCCGCTTTAATTTTTATGAGACGTTTGACACCAGGAGACGGGTTTTTTAGCTGTTCCTCATAAGCAGCTTCAGCTTGTTTGATGCCTTCTGCAATATAGGCATCAATTTTCTTTTTATTGAACAGATAATAGGTAATCGTAACATAAACCTGCTCCAACGTCAGATTCGGATAAAGCCGTTGAATTTCTCTTGGGTCTGCCCCTTTAAGAAATTGCTCAATGACAATTTCGATGCCGACGCGTGTCCCTTTTATTCGGATTGCTGTTGGGTTGATGAATTCAAACATGTTTTCAAGTTCCACGGGATCCTCCTTTTCCATAATATTGCCTATCGGTAATATTGAAATATTACCGTGAAAATTGAGCGTAGAAATCCGCGGCTGTTACAATTTGGATGTTTCTATAGTTTTTAAGCGGTAACAGGTGCCGACGATCTCCAGTCACGATGTGAGTAGCCGAACCTACGACAGCGCATTCGATCACTTTGTCATCGTCCGGATCAGCAGTAACACCTTTGAGTGTGTTGTTAATCTTGATTATCCTCAGGAAACCACGGAGATCTTCAAACGTATCTGCCGTTTCGGTAGACGAAAAATTAAGTTTTGTTGTAAGCTTATCTTCCAATTCGCTCAGTATTTCCATGCATGTTAATCCATCAACTTCTCCGTGGCGTGCTAAATCGAGGCAGTGCCCCGGGGTTCCTCCCCAACCGATGCTGGACAACAAAATATTTGTATCATAAACAACTATCGGGAGCATTCACGATCCTCGTGGATGAGATCATCAACAAACCTTTCACGATCAGTTTCAGTCATTTCATCCCAATCTAAACCGCGCGAAGTGCATAACTTCCGAAATTGCGCTTCAGCATAATCCATACGTGCCGCTCGATCCGGGTCTTCAATTCCCAGATTCGCTCTCCACAGCCGCGACTCAAGCTCCTGAACCCCTGGCGCGAAAAACACTTTGCCAGCAAACCCTGGGTCCGTAACTATCTGTTTGATCTGGTTGACGAGTGCCTCTAATTCTTGTGGTTGCTGGCGCGTTAATATTTGACTATCGCTATCAAGAAAGAAGATAACGTAGTCATCCTGCCTCAGGTAATTCCGAATAGTCTTTTTAAGTTTGCCATTCAATGATGTTTTATCTTTCCTATTGGACATCAAATACCCTTTGCTATCAACTGTCTGGACGGACAGATCATTGAATTTCAAGTTTGTCGCTATATTATTTACCAAAGTTTTGAGTGCTTCGGCATCATAATCGGATTCCACAGTCCATATTCTCACGCTTGCCATGTCGGTTCCTCCAATAAGTCTTGTGGTGTGAAAACAGCAATATCAATACTGAAATCTATAATTGAACCGTACGTTCTTGTTGTAATTATACATCTTCACGGATGTACTTGTCAATTGGTTTTAGGAGGCAGTGTGCGGAACTAAATTGTGCTGTCTCTGTCAATATCCAGTTCGGACACGTCTATTTCGCCAGAGATGAGTTTGGGGAGGAGTAGGTCGCGGGTTTGGCGGAGATTGGCGTTTTTTATAGTTAGGGTTGCTAATTCCGATGAGATTGGTTCAACAGTCTTCTCAAACTTTGCAGCAATTGCGCTTGTGGGTTTCAGGAGTTGAATTCCTAAAAGATCTGCCTTCGTGATTGCATTGAAAATTGTTCCGCTACCCATTGTGTCTTCTTCTTGAAATCTGTTTTTCAATTGGTGAAGTATAAATCCTTGATTGCCGTTTTTGCTTCGTATTGCAGAAAGCCCACGACCAATTACAATTCTTTTATTTGCAATGTTAATTCGTCCAACAGGTGCACGAACACTAAATAATATATCATCTATCTCGGCAATGCGTTTTTGAACAGTGCAATAGACTCTATCTGTTGGAAATCGTGATCCAAAGTCTGTAACTCCTTGATGAAACGGTAAACCTTCGCCTGTCTCATTGTAAAACTCTGATTTTGGTGACAGACCCATTAAAATATTACACATCTCACCAAGCTGCTTAACCTCCCACCCCTGCGGTATCGGTCCCAGCTCGGATTCTACCATTGACACGTTCTCATGTCCGGGAAATCGGCAGTGGACGAACCATTCTCGGTAAAGGGTTTGTGCCATGTCTTCAAGTATTTTGATGCGGCGAGTGTTGTTTTCTATGAGGTCGTCGTAGGTGCTGAGGATAACGGCGACTTTGTGCTGGGTTTGGAGAGGGGGCACTCCAATTTCAATTTCTTTTAAATCAATAATTGGAATTTGAGGTTGTGCTGCACCAGAAGCAAAGTTATTGAGTTTTATCTGAAAATCATTGCTACACATCTGGTAAAACAAAAATCTTGAATCAATTACATCTCCACCAGTTCGAATAATCAACATTTGTGCGTTGATTAAGCCTATAGGCGGATTGCAATTAAATAGTGCAACTTTGCCAACACTTCCTCGAGTCGTGATAACAATATCAAATCGTTGAAGTCGCCCTTTTTTAATTTCATCGAATTTTTCTTGTGAAACATAATTTGCTTCGGTAATATCTATTCTATTTTGTATAATATTTGTGGTGTTGAGAAAAAGGACACCTGCGTCTTGAAACTCACTTCTCTTTGGGTACCTGCGAGATCGGTCACCGTCAATAATTGTAATTGGTAAGTGTTTTATTTTATGGGTGGGAATCATAATTTATGGTTACGCGGAGATATCGGAGGTTAAGTCGCAACGACTCGCAGGTGTCTGCCTTTTTCGTTGGAAGGCTTAATATGAATTTCAACGTCAGCGAAGTGTCGGTGACTTTCTTACACAGGATCATGTAGCACTTCAATCTCAAGCCATGAATCCCATTTATAAATAGTGGCATACTTTTTGACGTATTCCGTCACATCTTCTATGTATGTTTCTACTTTTTCTGAATCTGAATCTTTTGGATAGTTAACCATCAATATAAGTGTTTTTCCATCATCTTTTGGTGTATATACCATTTTGAATTTTCCTTCAAACTGCGTATCAAGATATGGCGATAACGAATTTAATGCAAACGCTAACCATTCTAAACGAGACGGGGTGTAATCCTCAAATCCTGGTGCTCTTTCTGACATGCCGATCTCCTTTGTTCACTACAAGTACTTAATAATTAGAGGAACAATAAATGCCGCAATTGCTACGGTTATACCAATAAACCATCTCAATCCTGAGATTCTTTCCTTGATGTCATCTCTAACTACTTGAATATCATTCTCTAAGTCTGTTTTAACACCTTTTATGTCATTCTCCAAGTCTGTTTTGACACCTCTTATATTATTCTCCAAGTCTGTTTTGACTTGCAACAAGTCTGTTTTGACTTGCAAAATGTCACCCTTAAGATCTGTTTTAGCTTCTTTAATCCGATCTTCAAGGCGAGACTCAATTTTAACTAACTCTATGTCAGTCTTTTCTTTGCGATTCTTATAACCTTGTAGGAATTCAAGTATTTCGTCTTTGGTACCAGCCATTACCTACTCCTTATTTAGAAGCTGCTTCTTGTATTATAGTGAAATCTGAAATATGTACACACTCCCTGGTAGATGCGGTTTCCTAACCGCATCTATGGGACTGAATAAACACGGTTCGGTTAGGAAACCGAACCTACCGTAGTGTATAAATAATAATGGATTTTACTATAAACAAAGTCTATCATAACGGGACAAAAAAGGCAAGAAAAGTAGAAGCATCGGGAATCGGAGTTCCCTCCTACTGCGATATGTCGGAAATAGAAATTCGTTCCTACCTTTGACAAAAACAGATATTAATCGAAAACTAAATAGTCTTGTTAAGTCCTATTCTCTAAAATCTCCGCAACATTCTCTGCAATACGCTCTTCAAGTTGGTGTGCCTCTGCGTTTAGGATTTCTAATTCCTCATTGAGTTCAACGAACCGTTGCGTCCAGTCAAAATCTTCTGTTTCTTGTGTTGCTACACCGACATAACGTCCAGGATTCAGACTCCATCCTTGCGCTTCAATTTCTTCTACTGTAGCAACTTTGCACAGGCCGGGGACATCGACGTATTTTCTGTCAGGGAATTTCGTTTTGAGGAGTTCTTCGCTGTTGTGTCTATTTTCTGGGGTTTCGTCTCGGTAGAGTCGCGCTATGTTTGCCAAGAATTCCAGTTGCATCGGTGTGAACTCACGAAGTGCCCGACTGACTTGTTGATAAAGATGGCGCGCATCAATGAATAAGACTTTATCATCTCTGTCGGTGTCCTGTTTGGATTTATCAAAGAACCAGAGGGTACACGGCAGCGTTACAGTGTAGAAGAAATTTGAGGCAATGCTTATCATCACATCAACAACGCGTGATTCAATAATTTGCTTGCGTATTTCTAATTCCGAGGCGCGCGCATCTGCGGCGGAGTTTGCCATCACAAAACCCGCTTTACCGGTATCGTTCAGTGAGCTCAAAAATAACTGTATCCAAATATAATTAGCATTATCTACGCGCGGCATGCCGAATGGGAATCGTGGGTCATCTTTTATCCGTTCCATGTCCACCCTGTCCACATTAAAAGGTGGATTCGCCATCACAAAATCAAATTTACCTAAGGACTTATGCGGATCTTCATAATAACTATTGGCTTGCCTGATGTCACCTTCATGTCCATGCACTGCAAGGTTCATCTTGCAGAGTCTGATAGTCTCATTCACCCGTTCAACGCCATGGATGCTAATATGTCCCTGATTACCGTTTTGTGTGTGATTCCGAATGAATTCTTCGCTTTGGACAAACATGCCACCGGATCCACACGCGGGGTCAAGGATACGTCCGTGGAACGGTTGCAGTATTTCAACGATGAGTTTAACAAGTGAAGTCGGCGTGAAGAACTCACCGCCTTTTTGCCCCTCACTCATAGCAAAATTACCGAGAAAGTATTCGTAGACCTTACCGAAGGCATCGCCTTCAATGTCCATCGAAATTTGTTCCATAATACGTAGGAGTTCTATGAGCGTACTCTTTTCAAGGCGATTGTAGTTTTTGGGCAAAACGCCTTCAACCTGTTTGTTCTCAGCTTCAATAGCTTTCATTGCATTGGTGATAGCTTGTCCAATGTTGTCGCTTTCCGGCAAATTTAGCAAATGGTCGAAACGTGCTATTTCTGGTAAATAAAAAGCACCAAGTGCTTGAAATTGTGTTCTTTCATCAATTCGTACCCGCGCACCAGATGGTGTTGCTGAGTTGAGTTCTTGTTGCACTTGTTTGAATTTATAGTCGGCGTATTTTAAAAAGATAAGTCCTAAGACTGGCGTAGAGTATTCGGAACCTTTGAGACTTGAATTTGCCCTCAATTCGTCTGCAGCACTCCAAAGTTTGTTTTCGATTTGAGTCAAGTTAGTATTCATAGTTTATTATATTCCTTTGCTGCATCATTAGAAGAAAGAACGTCCAAGCGAATTACCTGCCCCAAACGCATTATACGGCACACCTGCTGGCAAGGTGTGGAGTCCCCAAGTATCGGTAGTCGCGTCAAAACCGACTCCCATCGAAACTGCGGGTTCGCCAATTAAGTTAACTTGGAATGTAAAATCTTGTCGGACATTGTCAAACGGCGGATCCCGTTTGATTCCAACGCGACTCCAGGAGATGCGCAAGTTCCAATCATGTAAATTACGGTTGATACTGATACGTTGTGAGTAAAAATCCTTTTCAATCGGATAGTAGATGAAACTAAAATCAAACTCAAGATTCTGACTGAAACGGTATCTCCCATTCGCTGTCACTGAGCGTGAGGCGCGTATAGAGGTGTGTCTTTTGCTGAAAGAATTACCGACACTCACATACCAACTTTTGCGTGTGTATCTAATATTGGTGCGTACCCCAACCATTTTGAACTGTTTTCCATCTTCAGGATGCGGATTTGGGTCATGCGTGAGGCGGACAGTCATATTTAGATTTCGACTTGGTAACGGAACAATCGTAAAATCACTTTCAATTGGTTCGTATTTGCGTCTATACAGTGATTCAAACTCCGTAAAATCTGCTGTAAGTCGGGTATCAAAGTAAAAAATGCGGTGTGCAGATTGGCTGCGTCGAGTTTTTATTTCAATGTTTGTATTAAAGTTATAGGTTAGTCTTTTGCGTTCATAGAAATAGGTACTGGGTCCAAACGGATAAAGATTGTTATCCGCATCAATAGGTGGCTGAAAATCAAATGTTAGCGAGGATTGCAATTCGTGGCGCAATTTTCGGACACCAGGTATAAATCTGGTATTGTAAATACGGAACAAAGTATTGGTGGCTTGCGTTCTGATACTATAGACACCTCGTATAATGTTTCTGTTTTTGTCTTGGTCTTTGGCGTGCCAGATCGCATTTGTATTTAAACTTGCACTTAATTTCAACTCGCGTAAAGGTGTAATAAAAAGGTTAGTTTGTTTGCGTAGGTCAAAGCCCAAGTCAAGGGTCTGAAGGAAGATATTTCTTTCTTCCCCGTGTTTGCCACGATAAGTCTGTCTATAGAAGTTTCCAAATTCAATATCCAGATCGAAACTGGTATCTTCAAGCGTTGGAAAAGCGAGAAGTGAGAGGAAAGGCATATCGGATTTTATCTTCTCCGATACAAACACCATTCCGTCGTTAATTATTTCAAATACTGGGAGTCTGCTAAACCGCATTCGTGAAAAGTTTAGTGTGAATTGTGGTAGTTTTTGGAGCGCGGTAGTCCCTTGACCTGAAAAATCTTGGACGTGTCGAACTTCAAGCCTACTGGTAATATCACCGATAGTTTCCCGTGAGTACGTTAAATTTCCATCTTCATCAACATCTTTTTCACTTGCTGCAGACAAGGCAGAACCGTAGGTGATTACTCCAAATGAATTGAGAGAAGATTCACCTTGCAATCCTAAATCCTCTTTGTAGGAAATAGCGCGCCATGCAGTCCGTCCTACGAAACTAAGGGGGCGGCGTCCTGCCTGCCGATTATCCCAAGGCGTGTAGAAGGATTGTCTGTGTCCCCACCGCATATTCCAACGTCTACCGATACGGGATGCCTCTTGTCTACTAAAGGAGTATTCATCTGCACCGTAAAAATAGAAATCACCACGATAGGTGCGTTTCTTATCAACTTTAATGAGGCGAAACGATTTTTTGGTGTTAATTACTCGGCTATATTCGCCTGCGTATAAACTTTGTGCTTCTGATGCCACCTGCCGAGGGTCCTCCCATCGTCCTCGAAACCCATGCTTTTTGTAGACTTCAAACGCTTCCTCTTCTTCCTCTTCTTTAGCGGAGTTTTCCTGTTCAGAAGTCACCTCTTCTACTGGTTCAGCAGGTGTTTTATTTTCAACATTCTCAATCACATCAGGGAGCGGGGAACTATCTTTGTCTGTATTTTCCTGATTTTCATCGGGAGAGGTCGTTTTTTTGTCTTTGCTGGGTGCAGTTAATACCTCTGCTTCAAAGGTTTTCCACTCCGTTGCAAACTGTTCGGCAAGTTCCTCAAATTTAGGTGCATTCTCTTTTTTGATTAATTGGAAAATGTAAAGACCTTCCGATGAAAAAACTGGGCGGCGTTCTGTAATATCTCCAGGTTCTTCCAAACGTCGGACAGAATATCGCCATCCAGAATTCATCTCGTTAAGAGGTAGTCCATTACCCTCATTAATTTCAGACAATTTTGCCTCAGTAAATTCAGCTGCAAGTTGTTCAAATGTTTCGCCAGCGATAGCACGTTTATGAATTTTCTCTGCCATATCGCGCACTGTATCCTGTGTTTCAGTGCTTGCGGTGATCGCAATATCAATGCGAAGAAGCTTAATCTCACGTTCACCGTAAATATCAAGCACCCGTCCTGCTTTGAGAACATGGTAGGCAGATTCAGTTTTTAAAACGCTGCTGACTTCACCCTCCTTTAGTGCGAATGCAACTTCTTCAAGGATCGGATCAAGTATTGGATTCCCATCCTTATCTTTCTCACCTCGTGTTAGGAATCCCATATCACCACCATCATACCTTGTATCTGAATGGTCAGATTCACTCTGAGCGAGTTGCGAAAAGTCAGCATTTTCTTCATTGAGTCGCTTGAGAATATTTTCAGCTTTCTCTTTTGCGCGTTCGGCATCTTCATCAGTGATTTTATATTCCAGAAAGAGTTGTTTTAGCCAATATCTATCGTAATCCCCTTCAAGCCGATCATATATCTCTTTAGCCTTTTCTTCCAATTTTGTACGTTGGGCAGGCGTAGCATTAGGTGGAATAGGGATATGAATTTCTCGGAACTGCGTATCATTAAATCGATATTTTCCTTCAAAGCCATAACCTTGTCCTCGCCGGGCACTTCTATCGTATAGCAACGCTCCGTCGTAGCGTCTTTTGCGTGCTATAGGCAAAATGATGCCGATGTTAGGACCTTGGTAACTATCTGTTCCGACTCTGACGATGATCTTTGCAACTTTACCTTTACGTAGATCACGCCTAATTACAGGGAAATAAAATAGCGGAATGCCACCGATCCGTAAGACGATGTTTTTTGCAATCATTTCTTGGTTCATTCGGACAATGACTTCGGAAACGCTGAAATGGTAGTGTGGATATTTCAAGGAACAGGTCGTTAACCTGCCACTACGTATATAAGATTTGTTGTCCTCAATTTTGAAGATTTCGCTTCCACCAAAGTACCACGGATCGCTAAATGTGTAGCCGTTGCGAGCAATTCCCTTCTTTGTTTCCAGGTTGAAAACAAGTTCATCTGAAAATGTCTCCTCATTCCCCACTTTTAGGTAAACATTTCCCGCAGCACGCACCAGATTATCGTTGAAATCTGCCCATACATGGTCTGCTCTTAAAACAACATCCTCATATTTGATGAGAGCATTTCCATGAATCTGTACGAAATTATCCTGTAAAATAACTTCGTCCCCATCACCGATTACCGTGTCTGGTTCAGGTGTCATCTTTTCAGGATTTAAGACTTCTTTTGCGGTGTTGGTAGTTTGATCTGTATCCTTGGCAGGTTCGGTATCAGTTTGTTCAGAAGATTCCGGTGTTAGGGGTTGTGGATCTTGCGCGCTGCTCCACTGTAGCACTGAAAATAGACAGGTGAAAACTACGATTGCCAACAACAAGACTTGAACGGTTCGGCTTTTAAGATTTGTTTTCTCCATTGATGTGCCTTTGCGAAAAAATATCTGGAGCAAATTTGCTACTGCTGACGTTTTTTATTTATAGAATGCAGGATACCACACGCGTATCCTGCCAAGTTTTCTTCGTTTTTCCGCACAGATTTCTCACTCAAACACTACTATTGCTGTGTCCATCCAAATTTTATAGGTATATGTCGCGATTCGGAGATCGCTCCCGCTGAATGCCATACGGGGAATGCCATAAGGCATTCATACCGTTGATTTGGCGCATTCAGCGTTGATTCACAGAAATGTTGTGTATTGTAGGAGGGAACTCCGATTCCCGATTTCTTTGGCGACTCATAATTTTAGAGTAGACACTCCACTATGTTAGTTGTCTTTAGAATCTGGAGTTGGTGGAGTAGACACTGCATCAGGCTTGATTTTGATATAGGCGTTTTCAAGAAGCGAGTCAGTATAGACAGTCCATTCTTTTTCAAAAAGTTGTTGACGTAAAATAGCAATAATTTGCTGTTTCTCTTGCTGAGTCAATTCAGGCGTTTTGCGTTCATCAACTTTATAAATGTGAAAACCGATCTCAGTTTCAAAAGGTTCACTGTGTTTTCCAACCTCAAGAGATTCAACGACTTTACGGGTTTTCGGTTCTAATTCAGTAAGGATACGCACCCCAAGGTCCCCGCCTGTTTCACGAGTTTCCATATCATCTGAATGTTCCTTCGCCAATACATCGAATTTTTCTCCAACATCCAATTTTTTGAAAATTTGCCCTGCCTGTTCGCGCGCAGCTTGTAAAGCCTCCTCACTAAATGGAAATGGAAATGGAACGATCAAATGACGAAATGAAATCTTCTCATCCGTTCGTGTTTCAATCATAAAAACATGGAAACCTGCTTCTGTTTCAATTGGTTCGCTGACTTCCCCACCTTTGAGTTTTGCAAGAACAGTCAAGAATGCCGTCGGATATGTAAGTATATTAGCGGGAGTAGTCTCTATAAGGGATCCGGCTTGAGAATCTGGACTATCCTTTGAGGTGATACGGCGTGCAACCTCTTCAAATCGGGTTTTATCTGATCGTATTTCTTCAAGTACTTGATTCACCGTATCTGCTGTTACACTTTTATCTTTTTCGGTTGGTTTGAAAGCAATAAATATATGGCGCAAACTGATTCTATCAGCTTTAGTTGGAAGTTGGTCCCTGTTTTCTTCATAAAATTCCTGAATGTCACTGTCGCGCACTTGGAGTCTTGGAACGATCCTTCCCATTACCAGTTTTTCTGTCATCAGATTTCGTTGAATTTGTTCATGAAATCCTACGACCGTCAAACCATCACGGTTAAGCAGCTTCTTAAACTCTTCGTCTGACGTAATCTGGTATTTTGTCCTAAAATCTTGGATATATTCCTCAATTTCAGCATCGGCGACTTGAATTTTTAAAGTTAACGCTGCCTCTAACAGTAGCATTTGGCGGATGAGTCTATCAAGCAGCTCAGCACGTTGTTTTTCTGCTTCTTTAAGTGCTTCACTTTCGGTGTATCTGTGAACTTGCTGAAGTTCAAACGCGTGCTGCTTAACCAATGTATCAAGGCGTCGCTTGGTAATAACATCATCGTTAACATAGGCGATAATTCTATCGAATATCCTCGCCTTAGTAGGTGTCAAACTGCTGCAGATTAGAACCATAATTAACAATAAAAAAATGATCGTCTTCGTCTTCATGAGAGTACCTCCACAGTTAGACAGTCTGTAAAATTTAGACGGGCGGATAGTTTTGTGCCGCCCGTACTATCTTATACCATTTCTAATTGATCGCCTTTCATTAACGAAAAACGCGTTTAATCGCAATTCATTGCGCCTCGGACATTCTTCAGCTCTGCTCAAACCGATAATTTCACAATGAAGTCTCATCTTTTAGAAATGGTATTATACCAAATTAACGCGATTCGTCTCGGTAGGTGCGGTTTCCTAACCGCACCTGACTCCAATAAGACAAGATAAATCCTGTTAATTTGGTACTACAACTCTTTCAGGACTTACGCACGAACGGTAGGCGCGTTTTGATGAAGATTAAGTATTTAAATCGGTAATTACAGCTTTCCATAGACACGGTAGGTGCGGTTTCCTAACCGCACCGGGCATAATTATGGAATTACCCAATTTATTTTTTAACCTTCATGTAAACGCGCCAAGAATTCAGAATTATGCCGAAAATTACAACATTTTAACCATAATTATTGCAAAAATCGTGAAAATTGCGTAAACCTTTTCTATAATGAAAATCTATTCCGCTGGTTTTGTTTCTTCAGATGGATTTTCAGACTCCTCAGCGGCAGGTTTATCTTCCGGAATACGGTCAATGAAGGTTTCAACTTCAGCACGTTCTCGGAGTTGTGAAATCCACGCTTTCATCTGAGCATCCCGCCGTTCCCGTTCAACTTTTCTAATGACGTTTTTACGGACATCCTCTTCTTCAAAGGGTCTCTGAAATGCATCTCTCGCTTCTTTCTTAACAAACATCATGTAGTATTTATCTCCCTGTACCTCAATCTCAATGACAGATGGATGGAGTGTATCAATCTCTGCGTTGAAGGCTGCATCCATAAAAGGTTCAGTTCCGGGAGGATAAGCGTTTTTACTAATGAAATCGGTATCACCAGGTGAGGCAGGATTGGCACCAGGTCCAACCAATTCGTCTCTATCGGAAAGTTCCTGTGCTGCGACAGTAAAATCTTTACCGGCTTTTATTTCAGCGAAAACTTCATCTGCGCGTTCTTTGTCCATAAGCGTGATACACAATAACCTAACCTGTGCAGGACGGACGTAATCTTCTTTGTGTTCATCATAATATGCTAAATAATCATCTTCTGAAAAGATCAGTTTACTATCAACTTCCTGTTCCGTGATCCTGTCAACCATTAACTCGTGAAGATAATCTTGGACCTTCTTAATGACCTCCTCATCCTCGTTGAGTTTCTGGTCCTTGGCAAGACAGAGAATTAAACGGCTTTCCGCCATCAAAATCATGTATTCTTCAAGCCCTTCTTTGTCCTGATATTGACGTTGTTTGTATGCCGGAAGTTCGCTAATTTCCTGCATCATTTCTTCAAGTGTGATCCGTTGTTTTCCATCCCACTCAAATTCAGCGATGACAGTTCCATCTGCACCAATTGCTTTATCGCCACAACTATATAAGAAGGGAACTGTGGCAAGAAAAGCGAATAAGAAAATAATGGGAATACTCGTATATTTTTTCATAAATACTATCTCCTTAAAAATAAATGTTGTTGAAGCTACTCCTCAGATGTGTTGGATTCCTTTTCAGTTGCTTTCGGCTGAACGGGTACAGGAATGTTCTCAGGATAAGTTTTTAGTTTTGCCATCAGAGAGATTCCATCGATCCAGTCAAAAATACGGGCACGCTTCATCTCTCGGGCAACTTTTCGTTCTATATCGGATCTGACTTCCTCTAATTCCTTTTGACGTTCTGGCTGCTGTTCCTCTTTACGAAAAATGAGGTAATATGTCTCATCATTAACCTCAGTTTCAAAAACAGCATCCGTCATTTCGCCAATTTCCATTTCAAAAACTGCGTCAATGAATTCAGACCAATTCGGTGATGCGTTTTTAGTAAAGAAGCGTGTATTACCAGGATCCTCTTGATTGGCGCTGCCAGGACTGTTAGCCACCAATTTCTTTTCCTCAAAAAGTTTCTTTGCCATCTCAACTATATCGGTTCCAGCTTTAATCTGGTCCAAAGTTTCATTGGCTAAGTCTTCGTCATCAAGGGTAATACATGTAGCTCGCACCTTAGCAGATTCAATGTATTCACTCTTGTGCACATCATAGAATATCTTAAGGTCTTCATCAGTATAAGAGACCTTAGCATCAACTTCTATTTCCGTAAGTTTTTCAACCATAAGTTGATGGGTATAATCGTCCAATTTTTTGAGGTGTTCAAGGAGTTGGTGAAAACCGGCATCCCTTGCTTGGAGTAGTTTCAGTTTTTCATCAATATAATCCTCTAAGTATTCCGCTTTACCTGCTTTAGTAGCATAATTTTGCTGGCGGTAACTCGGCAATTCAGCTATGGCTTCTTCCAGTTCAGCAAGAGAAATCTGGTGAAGTTCACCGCCCCACTTGTATTCAGCAATAATGATTTGGCCCTTGTCAACCTCTTCTGAAGCGGATTCGTGGTTATCGGAACGAACAAGAGACCAAGTGAGCAGACAAGTTGCAACAACTGCTGCGACAACAACAATAATTTTTTTCACTTTGGAATTCTCCTTTCAATTTTATTGAGGCAGTAATCTACCTCGCTCTTACAAATATGGTAGATTTTAGAATTAATTAGACATTATTCACATGTAGGAGGGAACTCCGATTCCCGGCTATCAATGGCTTTGGTCGCGATTCGGAGATCGCTCCCGTCGAATACCACACGGGGAATGCCTAAACGGCATTCATACCCGGTGAATGACTAAATGTCATTCATACCGTTGATTTCTTGATTTGGCGTATTCGGCGTTGATTCACAGGTGAGGTGTATAATTATTTCAATGATTCACCATATATTCAATCGGATACAACAAATATAGTTAAAATTCGTTGTAATTCGGTTAATAACTTTTTTCCTGTTAAGTTTTCTATACCAACCATCAGTTGTGCTGGTGGACGTAATTCAAGTTGTGGGTTACCCTGAACTGCCTCAACGAACTGCCCCACATCTATCCGTGGGTTGTGTTCATCAAAGGTTACTTTAATCCGATTACCACCTGCTGCAATGGCTGTAATACCGAGTTTCTGACAAAGTTGTTTGATACTTGAGATTTCAAGTAACATCTCAACAGGTACTGGCATATCACCATACCTGTCTTTAAGTTCGTTGGTCAATTCGTGCTTATCAGTATCAGTTTTTAGTGCTGAAATTTTCTTATAAATAGATATTTTCTGCCGACTGTCCGGGATATAGTCGTCAGGCAGAAATGCTTCAATAGGTAAATTGATACTGGTTTCGATTTCTTCTTCTACCTTTTCACCTTTTAACTTTCGGACAGCCTCATCAAGCAGTTTACAGTAGAGTTCGTAACCAACATTTGTAATATGTCCATGTTGTTGCGAACCGAGGATGTTCCCTGCTCCTCGTATTTCTAAATCTCTCAGTGCGATTTTAAAACCGGAGCCGAGGTCTGTAAATTCTTCTATGACACGGAGCCGTTTCTGTGCACCTTCTGTAATCGGTTTATCTTGTGGGTAAAAAAGGTAACCGTAAGCTTGTTCATCAGCACGTCCGACGCGACCACGGAGTTGATATAACTGTGCCAATCCAAAAGCGTCTGCCCTATTTATCATGATGGTATTAACATTAGGAATGTCCAATCCGGATTCAATAATCATAGTACAGACAAGGATATCGTATTTGTGCCGCACAAACTCTAACATGACATTCTCCAATTCGCGTTCAGGCATCTGTCCGTGAGCGATAGCAACGCGTGCATGGGGAACAAGTTCTTGTACCGTTTTGGCAATAATTGCAATATTCTGGACACGGTTGTGCACGAAAAAAATTTGTCCATCTCTTGCCAACTCATTCATAATAGCATCTCGGATAACCTTAGTGTTGTAAGGCATTACATGTGTCTGAATTGGCAACCGATTTGCTGGAGGCGTGTTGATGATGCTGAAGTCTCTGATACCAATAAGCGACATGTGCAACGTACGTGGAATCGGTGTAGCAGTGAGCGTGAGGACATCTACTGTCTCTTTATATTGCTTGATTTTTTCTTTGTGCTTCACACCAAAGCGGTGTTCTTCATCAACGATGAGCAGTCCGAGATTGTCAAAAGTAACGGTATCGGATAGTAGGGAATGGGTGCCGATAACAATATCGACGGTGCCATCTACGAGTCTCTTTTTAACAGATTTTATCTCCTTCTGGCTGCGGAAACGATTTAACATTTCAACATGGATAGGAAATGGTTTGAAACGTCTTTCAAAGGTGTCGTAGTGCTGTAGCGCAAGTATAGTTGTTGGCACAAGTAGTGCGACCTGTTTTTCTGCCATTACTGATTTGAATGCAGCACGCAAAGCTACTTCTGTCTTACCGTAACCAACATCTCCGCAGATGAGCCGATCCATCGGTCTTTCAGTCTCCATATCAACTTTAACATCTTCAATTGCTTGGAGTTGGTCATCTGTTTCTTGAAAGGGGAAGAGTGCTTCAAATTCGCCTTCCCACGGCACCTCTGCTGGAAAACCGTAGCCTTTATTCGCTTGACGAGTGGCATATAGTTTTAGTAGTTCACCTGCCATCTCTTCAACAGCAGCCTTAGCACGTCCCTTCTTCGTTTGCCAAGATTTACCACCAAGATAATCTATGTGCGGTTCATAAGATTCATCTTTGTTTCCAATATACTTCTGAACAAGGTCAACTTGGTAAGTTGGCACATAGAGTTTGTCGTCTTCCTTATACCTAAGAATGAGAAAATCTTGAGATTGACCGTCTATATCCATACGGCGAATGCCTTCGTAAATTGCAATGCCGTGAGAAATGTGAACAACGTAGTCCCCAACCTTCATGTCTACAAGACTTAAAATAGGGGCACCGTTTTTGTATCTCTTTGGTGAAACAACTCTCCGCTGACGATTACCAAAAATCTCATTTTCTGAGATGACTACAAGCTTGAGTGATTCACTCAGAAAACCTTCGGACATAAACCCTACAGATACGGAAATTTGCTCAGGTGGCAGCTCGCGCTCTATTAACATTTCTAATACGCGTTTTGCCTGCTGCGGTGTTTCACAGAAAATATTAACAAAATACCCTTTAACTGACCACCTTTTGATATAGTCAATTACCATCTGATAGTTACCCCTACCGAGTCCAAGTGATTGCATATCAAAATTCATTTCTGAGATATCCATTGGCTGATTTAAATCAGCTTTTTGATCGGAGGCAGAAGACGCTAAAGAGATAGGAATCTTTGTGTAATTCTCCAATTCAGATTGAAGCGTGTCAACAGAAACCAACAGATTTTCAAGAATAGGCATCAATTTGCCCTCTGCCAATCTCCTATCATAAATTTCCTGTAATTGATCATGCATCTGCTCTGCTTCTCGTGTCTGCCACCGCGGCTCCACCATAACGACAATTGTTTCATCTGATAGGTAATCGGTCAACAATTCTGTTTTCGGAAATAGCATAGGTAGAAATGCCTCAATTCCGTCAATCTCCACAGGCGGTTCCTCAATTACATTCAAGCTTTTGGACTGTGTTCTTTTAAGACAATCTTCTAAGAGCTGCGTCATTTCCCGAATAGTGTTTATGAAATCCGGAGAATTTGCCGTTTGTTGCATCAGTTGTTCGGTTTGAGATTTCCAATGTGGCATAGAAACGTCAGCGAGGCAAACTTCAGACATCGGTGTGATAACAACTGATCTCTGCTGCTCAATTGAAACTTGCGAGGTCGGGTCGAATAAGCGAATGTCATCAAGTTCATCTCCAAAAAAATCAAGCCGGACTGGAGCATCGAAGGTAAGCGGATATACATCTAAAATATCACCTCTGTGTGCGAATTCTCCCTTTACTTCAACCAGTTCAACTTGTCGGTATCCGCTGCGAATGAGAAATGTAACAAGATCATAGAACTCTATCTCATCACCAATTTCAAAGGTGCGACATGCTGATGTTAATGTATTACGTAGTGGGAGTTTGTAAGATAATGCCCTAACAGTCGTAAACACTGCACTATGTGGGGTGGGAAGTGAAATATTAGGTTTGTGATGACTATTCTTCTTTCTAATAAGACTCTGAAGACAACGCATCCGATCAACACAGATGTTTTTGCTTGGTGACACACCTTCAAAGAGCGTATTTTGCCATGCAGGAAAAAGGAGTAAGTCGGTTTGCACAACAGTCTGTGCTGCATTCTTGTGTTGAGAACTGTGGTCATGAAACGCGCGGACCTCCTCCAATACTTGTTCTGACTCTTGGTGTGAGGGAAACATGATGAGGAAAGATCTGTTCGGGAAATCTTCTATTAACGTCGCCAAAAAATAGGAAGTTGAAGCGTTGAGTAATCCTCGGAGCCACGGAGGGTTTTCTCCATTCTTAAGGCATTCAACCAGTTTCTGATATTTTTTAGTTTTTCGTAAAAACTCTTGCACGAACTGTTCCTTGTTGTTCGGTAACCGGATTAGGCTTTATGATAAAATAATTGAACGTGTCTTTTTCACGCCTAATTACCGAACTGTTTATCTTATAAATTCAATTTTTTCAAGGTTAGCCTTCATTTTGCCGATCTTTACTTCCGCCTCAATTTTGACAGGGATATGGCGAGGGTCATCGGTCAACCAAAGTTGATAACCGTGTGAAGTACGCACCACAAGTGTTCTTACACGACCCAAACCTTTAACTTTTAACACTTCCCCATGTTTTACACTAATGCTTACTTTTATCACCTTCGCTTTGCTAATTAGCGGGAAAAAGTACGTTTTGCCTGGTACCAACTTTTTACATCGCAGAAAGTAGATCATGGAAAGTTCATCTTGTGTGCCAAATGGAGTCTCAATTACCTTTTTATCGTGTTTTTCAGGTGATTTTGGATTATTCTGTGAGATTTTTTTATATTCGGTTCCCCCGTTTCTAAAATTAATTTCAACGCGGGCTCTATATTTTTTATCCTGAAGTTGGTTCCTGAAACTAAGCGGATAGAACCCCACAGTGTTCAGAAAAGTAGACTGACGGTTTTGAAAACGGTGTATTCTGGCAGCGACAGCACTTGTTTTTACTTCAGAGGTAATATGGTAGACGTTTTTCCTGTCAACCGTCAACTTTTTGTCAATATGGTCAACTCGTTTTCCGGCAGAAACTGGTACCCATGATACCTTGATATTATATGTTAATCTTTCACCAACTCTCAGCGGATTTTGAGAAACGTCTTGAACTTCTACAAGTGGAATTTCTCCTTTTTCCTGGTTGTTCGTATCGCTATTTGCTGTTTTTGCATCTTCAGAAAGTATATCGGATAGCGGTAAAATTGCACCTATTAATAAAAATGTGATTAATAAGCACTTTGCATAATTCACATTAACAACTCCAGAGATATACCACTTCTTGTACATCAAGTACTGATTTCCAATTGCGAAGAGTCCCGACAGAAAAGTAGGTACCAAACGAAAATACAAGACATCACTTATTTTCTCAACAATACCACATTCTCATCGCAGACACTAAAACTGGTGCGTAAAAGTAAGCGCGGGCATTCCATGCTTAGTTTGTTGCATTTGCACAGAAATTCTTCGATTATTATAATCTTCAGCTGTTTTTGATGCATCAAGGATATTCCAGACGTGCAATCCGATCCCTACAATTAGGAAAATAGACCCGCGGATGCTATGATCTCTCATCCTTGCCTCGACCTGATCCTTACTTAAGAAATTGGTTGTCCTCTCATCATAGAATCCTGTTCCAAATGTATCATGGTTTCTATAATGTAAAGCACGCGCAATATTATAACTTGCAAAAGAAAAGACACCTATCTCTGCCGTAAGAAACAGTGTGGCTTTGAGGTAGTTATCTGCATAAGCTTGCCCTAAACCGGGCATTGTTGCTGACAACAACGTTGCTTTTCGCGGACTCCGTACTGGGTAATATTGGTTACCATGAATACGGAATAGTGGGTAGATCGGTTCAGAATCGAAATCTTGTTTCGCGCGTGATACCTCCTGTTTCGAAATCTGCTTTTTGTCAGGAGGTTGTTGTTCAACTGCCAATGCCTCTATTTGGGCATAAACTGTAATAAAAAAAGCAAATAATAACAGAATTAGGTTTTTTTTCACAATCGCTCCTTTCTTCTTATCAGGTTACAGGTTCAACTTCAATCGTTTCCTCGCCAAGCATATCAATAATTTTTACTGCGACGAGCGCATCAGGGCGCGGCAACGGTACTGTGTATTCTGCCTTGATAAAATCTTCCTTATTCTCTGGGACGTCGGACTCGACTCTTGTGAAATGCTCGTCTTTGTAGTCGGTATCAATATGAACGCAATCAATCATGGCGCGGAAGTCCTCAATATGTTCATCAAAAACGGTGCGGTCATCATTCAAACGTGCACAGAGAGTAGGGCTGATATACTCTGAAATAGTAATCGTAACCTCTTGTCCTTCTCTCTTGAAATTAACCTCTGCTGAGGCTTCTGCGTAAGTTTTAATTCCCTCATCCTGAACATCACGCACAAGGATTTTATTAACAGCACCACGCTTGTTCGCCTCGTCAAGTTCCTTCTGAATTTCGAGTTCACTGCCATTGCATAACACCGTAATGTCGCGATCCTCATTCGGACGGTTTTCAAGTTCGTCTTTAATATGCTGAATGTCCAAACGGGTGAGCGGTTTCGTCAGATCGACTATCTTGACCAGCGTGCCTTCCAGCGTGCCTTCAAAAAACAAATCTGTATTGTTAACTTCTACGCCGTATTTTTTGATAACAAGAGGCTTGAGTTCCAGTTCAGCACTTGCATCGTAATTATTAATACGATAGTGAGCGATCCCTCGCGTTGTATTGTCAGGTCGTTCTATAGTTGTCTGTGTTGCACCATCAAACAATTCTTGAACCTCTTCGTGTTTAGATGAATTGCCAAGTCGTTTCATAGTTGTTTGTATCGCTCCTTTGTTCATATCTGCAACGATCCAACGTCTGCCGAGTTCTTCTGCTACAGCAGCAGTGGTACCGCTACCAGCAAAGCAATCCAGGACAATGGAATCTTCACTGCTTGAGGCTTCGATAATACGCTCCACAAGTGCTTCAGGCTTTTGAGTAGGAAAGTTAACACGTTCACTTGCCTGAGGATTAATAATTGAAATATCGCTCCAAACTTGTCCCATCGCAGATTCTCGAGCTTCTGTTTCAACTACTCTATCATATTTACTTAAATCTATGTTCGCTTGCTTGACTTTTTCCATATCATAGACTAAGAGTTTTGTTACACCATCATCAGTAATAGTATGCCAGCCTTTTTCATATCTTGTTGAATCCCGGCTTTCAATATGCTGGACATGGAAAATATTTTGATTTGATTTTGAGTAAAAAAGAATAATGTCATTCATACGTGCAAACTGTTTACCCGACTTTCGTGAAAATCGATTATAATTCCAAATAATCTCATTCCTAAATCGATCTCTGCCAAAAACCTCATCCATAATCAGTTTTAGAGAATGGCTCATTGTCGGGTCGCAATGCAGATAGATAGAGCCCTTATCCGATAGCAGTTCACGCATCAAGGTAAGTCTTTCATACATAAATTGAAGGTAGTTATCATTTGCCCAAATATCAGTATATTGCATCTGTTCAGGAATAGAGTGTCCTGCTGCTTCCAGCTTCTCTTTTTTACCACGTAGTGAGACTTTTCGCACGTAATCTGCACCACTGGCGAATGGCGGATCAATATAGATAAGGTCAACCTTGCTACGAAACCCTTGCACGAGCAATGTAGAGAGTATCTCCTTGTTATCACCTTCTAAAACGAGGTTGGGACCAGATTCAAAGTTTTCGTATGTTAACTCAGTCTGAGGATTATCAACGCCAGAGACTTCCACGAGCTGTTCGGGATAATAGTCAACTTTGTCAATCGGGTGTTTACCTATCCAGTAAAGCATCGGTCTGCCTTTAACGGTATTAATTTCCATTCTGTTCCTCCTGTCCAGTGTTTTCATCAGAATTGGTTTGGGAGGCGTTATCGTTGCGAATCCATTCAGTAACAGCGTGCAGATCGGGATTATTTTGTATAGGCGTGTAGATGATGTTATAGTCAAAATGCTTGTTTGGTTGTAAATCTTTCAAATATTCTACAGCCTTCTGTTTTGCCTTAACTATCGGGTCTTTGCTTTCATCATCAGATTTTATTTCAACGATGTAGAATTCACCGGTGTTTTTGACAATAACGAAATCAGGGAAATAGTTGTGAAAATTGCCATCTTCGCCTTTGTATTTGAAGTAAAAATCCGTTTTCTTCGTATCTCTCAAGGCACCGGTAAACAAGAATAGCTGCACATCGGCTATTGATACGTTTAAGTAATTCAAGATGAGTTCAAAAAACTCCCGTTCAGGAACAGAATCAAAATCGTAAGGCATATAGTGAAAACTGACATCGCGGCGGTCTTCCATATCTTCATCATCAAACAGCAAGCGGTTTGTTCTCATGCGGTCAACAGTCCGTTTGAGCAGATGCAATCGGTGAACGTAGTATCCATCTTCATCTTTTTCAAAGACATCGTTGCCTTCGGCATCAACCGTCCGGATCAGTGCAAGTGCCTCGGTTACCTTCTTTTTGATCTCCGTATAGTTTTGCATCTGTTCTTCCACTTGTTTATATAGCTGATAGATATGTGTATTCGGCACCTCGCCTTCCGGATAAATCCGTTTGAGTTTTTTGAATGTTTCCATGATTGGAATTTGGTATCTGGTGGCAAGTCGCTGTGCCATCAGGTAGCAATCTGTTGTTCTGTTCATGACTTCAACTTCTTCCTGCTCGCCGATGCCTGTCAGTGGTGAGAACGTTCCTCTTTGCGTCAAATCAGGGGTAAGAATACTGCGAAAAAACTGCGGTGTTTCTTCCACGTTGACAGGGACACGTAACAGAATATCTGTAGACGCATTCTGTGCTCGGACAACCCTGTGTATCCATCGCGTGATTTCAAGTTTAGGTAATTCTGTCTTGCGAATACGTAGGACAACATCTTCAATCTCGGCATCTTGTCCGCGAAGTTCACGTAAACTCGTGCCAAAGTTTGCTTCCAGTTCTTTATCTAAAATGTCCTTGTTATTCGTATCCAAATAGATTTTAGCACGATGACTATTACCTTTTACCTGACGCAAGCATCGTGTTGAGGCTTGTAAAACAAAGTTACTACTCTTTGTCTGCTTCTTAATCAGTGCACAGGAAAACAGACTGGGACAGTTCCACCCTTCTGTGCCTTTACCGATAAGCAAAATAATGCGCTTCTGATTATCCCGATTGTTGAGTCGGTCGAATTCGTCAATCTCGGCTTGACTGGATTTTTGCGTATTCTCAAGTATCAAAGTCGGACTTTCTCCTATCTCCGCCAAAGTGTTTTCGATATGGGTTTTAGAAGTTTGCAAGTGGTCTTGTGTTCTGAAGTAGAAGGCTATCTTTGCTTTTGCACCATTGGGCAATTCCACGTCGCCGTAGTTCTCAAAAAAATCCGTGATAATATTTCGAATTACGTCTTGCTCTGGCATTATTCCTATTGGATACTGAACAATCCCGTCTTTGAGACTTTTTAGGATACTGTCCTGTATACCTTCACCGAGACTATACCATGCGACAACTTCTCGGAGCATCTGTTTTTTGGCATAAGGCGTGCCAGTCGTATTGGTGACTGCAACAAGCGGGGATTGTTTATGAATATAATTGACTGTCTCTCGCACCCGTTTAAGTTCCTTGTCCATTTTATTCCCATAGGTATGGTGTGCCTCGTCTGAAAATACTCCTAAACTTGGTAGACTCGTAATTGTTAAGAGTCGCAGGTTCGCCTGCAATTTATCTTCCTCAAATAATCGTGCTTTTTGATTCTTGCGTCGGTTTGCACGAAGACTAATTTTTTCAGTGTTCGTTACAATGATATTATAAAGGCTGTCTTTTATAACTTGAATATCTTTGGCACCTGACTGCGGATAAGTAATCTTATAGTTAGCGTTAAAATCACGGTATAAACTGGGGGGCAAAATCTTATCATAAGGGATTTTGCTAATATCACGCAGGCTTACAATAATCGTTGTGCCGGGGGCAAATACAAGTGCGTTTTTCATAAAATTAAAATCGCTGTCTTGATACCGAAGTGCCATCGCAAATTCGGTCGCAATCAATGTGCCAATAAGCAGCGTCTTGCCTGTGCCCATCGCAAGCGCAAAAATATAACTCGGATACGGGAGTGTCATCGTTTCGTGCAACGGATTAAGTCGATTCCGCTTGACGAAATCCTCATCATTTTTCACAAGGTCAACAATTCGGTCGACATCTTGAAACGCAGCGAGAAAATTCGGATCAGTTGGAAGTCCTAATACCTTGCAGAAATCTTTTACATTATCGCCATAGTAGTGTTTGTAGTGGTCGACAATATGCTGGGTGTCTCGCTTCAATCTCAGATACCAATACAATTCAAGGGATTGGAATTGCGGTTCGCGAAGATATTTAAGGTGAACCCTATCTTCTGCCTCACCTTCAAACTGCCAGCGAAGTATTTCGCCGATCAGTGGGTAATCTTGGCAAGGATACCCTTCCTTACGCCAGTTTAACGTGTCTTCACGCAGTTTTTCATAGAGATGTTCCATTCATCGTCTCTCCAAAAGGTTATTGTCATAATAACACTCGTTTCGTATAGTAGTCAAAAAACATAAAGTATTTTAAAGTATTTTAACGTTTTTTCAATTTGTTTAGTATTTCATCTACATCTTCATCAGGAATTTGATCTAAACCTGCGTATTTAAAAATGATTTCGCTCGGTTTATTTTCGCTCTGGTTTACATATCCCGGAATTTCAGCATTGGATCCGCCAGACATCCAAACGTCGCCACCTCTATTCATATACAATTCCCGGATTTTATCTATAAGCGGATTATTACGACTTATGACTCCTGTTACAACCCCTGTATCAGAAAGGTAGTCAAAATCTCTGAGGATTGAAACTAACTGTGAAGTAATGTCAGAATTCCCTAAACTCTCTAAATCAATTTCGTCAGCTTTCTTACACAATTTTATGATACAGAGTTGCCGGTAGGTGAGTTCTTCAAGATACTTTGAAATTAGACGGTATGTGTCTATGTCTAAATCAGGATCAAAATGGACATTTTCAAATAGAGATGCCTTAAATTTTATCTTCGGTTCCTCTATTATATTTATCACATTTTTGTAAGTTAATTCTATAACCTCATCTATGTTTGATCGATTCGTCGCGGTTTCCTTGAAGAACCCATCCTGACGAAATTCTTCGCCGTTTGCTTGTCTATTTGCTATACCTTCTGACGCTTGTTTTGCCCATTCACACAACCTATAAAATTCCCTTTTGCTGAGCAATGGTGAAATATATTTATATAATCCCCACTTGCTAATTTCTGTAACTGCAGCCGCAGATAGTCCTGTGAAATCGCCTATAAGAATTCCAACCCCCGCACCGAATATTGCGGGAATCATGTTTAGTCCGAGAGATTCCTTATTACGCGAATCGTGCGGATCTTGGTTACTCATTGATTTCTCCTTCTAAAATGGGTAGGTATTCTTCAACGCCACTGACGAAAGTGGGTGTGAGGGGCTAACAATTGTTCAGTCGTCGTCCCCTCACTAAGGTGAAAAAGATTAGAAATCAAGTATAAAATTTACTTAACGGGCAATGCAGGTGCTAACTGTATATTCTCTGGATCAGTTTGGTATGCCCAGTCAAAGATAACAGCGTCATCAAATAGTTTGCGAACATGAATTTTAGCGAAGTTCCCATCGGGGGTATAAATCGCGTAGATATGCCCTTCAATCAGTTCAACAAACAACGTAGTATAACCGTATTCTGGAACAACATCAACACCATCAAAGTTTTCGTGATAACCCAAATCTTGCATCGCTGTTTCGTTGTCTGAATAGAGGTAGGTAATATTGACCTCTGTGTCTAATCCGAAATAGACATCTGTCGTTCTATCATCCCACGCGATACTCCCCTTACGAGGATGTGAAAAGTCAAAACCGCTGCGGTCAGGTGCAAGTTGGTAGTCATCCAAAGTGGCGTTCCTACCTTCTGGTCGTGGCGTGTCCCAAGCATTTTCTGGACTGAGGTCACTCTCATTACCGTTAGAATCGTAAGCGGAAACGGCATAATAGTATGTTCTGCCGTTCCGTACATCCCGATCTGTATAATTTGAAGTTCCGACAGACAGATCAGAAATAGACTCAAAATTTTCGTTGTTTTCACTACGCCATACAGTGTACCCCTCTAAATCAAATTCGGCGTTCGGGTACCACTCAATGCGGACGGATTCATCGCCTGTAATAGTTCTAACACCTCGCGGGATTGCAGGGGGTTCACGGTCAATATTGTCATCACCATCGTCCGCATCAATATAACATCCTGTTAGCGTTACCACAAGAAGTATGCACAAAAAGTGTGCTATGAGTACATTTATTTTTGTCAACATTTTAGTCTCCTGTTGTGAAATTTAATAGATATCAAAGTGTAACGCTTACCACACACAAGGCGTTGACATGATTATTATACTATCATTAAATTCGCATCAATGCAAGGTAAATTTAGATTTACTGCGACAGACACAATCTGATCAATACAGTATTTGTTGTTCGTATTTTCAATGTCCTTCAAATACAAAAAACAGTTAAGTCTCCACCTAAATTTTAGGTGTCAATTCGGACATTTTTCTTCAAGAAAAAATGAAATCTATTCTAAAAACTTAGTATAATATTTAAGCACGTTACATTTTCCGAAAACCTTGACATTTTTATGACACCATGATATACTTAAAACATGAGGATTTTATAGGTAAGGAGATGAGATGTCGCCAAAGAACAGTATTCTATTAACGTTAAGCCAAATCGCTATCGGAGGGGTGATAACGGTTGCTGGCAGTTTAATATATCTACTAATTTTTAAATCATTTTTATGGCAAACACTCGTTGGTGAACGAATTACACACGGATTTTGGGTAGGATTGTTCTTGTTATTATCCATAGGCTGTACTTACGGTGTAATTGTAGTAGGGGTGAGTGAAGGCATTAGATTTGTTGGTCGGCAATTTGGAGTTGAAATTCCCTTCAAACCTTTGTGCACAGGTGCTTTTTTGGGGCCGCCTGCAGTCGTTGGACTGCTTGCCCTACGTAATGTTCCATGGGAGATTTTCGGAACACAGAATGTTATTCTTGCACTAATTCTTCCAGTTTTTAAGGCTCTTGCTTTCCTTTTATCGTTACCGATTCGAGCTTGGTTAATGCTCCAATTTCCAGTTGAAATCTTATACATCATAGCGGTACCGGTTGGTGCAATTTTGGGGTATAGGCTATCAAAAATAGAGGATGCAGACATCAACATCCAAGAAACGTAAACACTTACAAATTTCAGTTTTTGATGGTATTCTGTTTTAGTTACCACGAAGATTGTGTTTTTAAATCAGGTATAGTCCATGAACTGCGCGGATTCGCTCGCCTGGTGGAGGTATCACTGAAATGCAATATGATAAGCCAAAGGATGAATGCGGCGTATTTGGTGTTTTTGGACACCCAAAAGCGGTAGAATTAACCTATTTAGGGTTACGAGCGCTTCAGCATCGAGGACAAGAGAGCAGTGGGATTGTTGTATCTGATGGTGAGAATATTTCGTCTCACCATGGAATGGGGCTTGTTGACGCTGTGTTTAACACCGATGTTTTAGCCAAGCTTACTGGGCACATTGCGATTGGACATAACCGGTACTCAACCGCAGGTGAAAGCACGCTTGAAAATGCTCAACCTCTGGTGCGTAATTATAAGCAAGGAAAACTTGCTCTGGGACATAACGGGAACTTAATCAATGCATCTCAGATCCGAAACCATCTTGAGAATATAGGCTCAATTTTCAGCACAAGTTTGGATACAGAGGTAGTCTTTCATCTGGTAGCACATTCTCGTCAAGATAGTTTGGAAGATAGAATTTTTGATGCGTTTCGGGCAGTTGAAGGTGCTTATTCGTTCGTTGTGCTTGACAAGACAACGCTGATGGGCGCGCGTGATCCACACGGGTTTCGACCCTTGTGGATCGGTAAACTTGGAGAAGCTTATGTTTTAGCCTCTGAGACATGTGCCCTTGACGTAATTGAGGCAGAGCCAATACGTGAGGTTGAGCCTGGTGAATTGGTCACTATGCGTTCAAAACATCTCGGTGTGGAATCTTTCCGTTTTTCGCCACAGCAATCCAAATTATCTCAATGCATCTTTGAATATATCTACCTTGCCCGTCCAGACGGCATGATGTTTGGACAAGGTGTGAACAGTACACGACGGGATTTCGGAAGGCAGCTTGCACGCGAGCACCCTGTGAAAGCGGATGTCGTAATTCCTGTTCCCGACTCAGCAACAATAGCAGCCCTCGGCTACGCAGAAGAATCTGACATTCCTTTTGATCTGGGATTGTCAAGAAACACCTTTGTTGGTAGATCCTTTATGAATCCTACACAGGATATTAGGGAACTCATGGTAAAGGTAAAGTTGAATCCGATTCGTGAAGTCCTTGATGGAAAACGGGTTGTGGTGGTTGATGATTCAATCATGCGTGGAACAAACAGCCGAAAACTCGTCAAAATAGTACGACAAGGCGGAGCAACGGCTGTTCATGTCCGTATAGCATCACCACCCAATAAATATCCATGTTTTTATGGGGTTGATACGCCTACCCGATCAGAACTGATAGCAAGTAAACATTCTATTGAGGAGATCCGAAAATATATTCGAGCTGATAGCTTAGGATATGTTAGTATTGAGGGTATGTTAAAGGGAGTGAAAGCACGCGACAATTTTTGTACTGCATGTTTTGATGGAGATTATTCTGTTACGAATGAAGGTATACCTCGTCAATTACCGTTAATTTTAGATTAACTTTTATCAATTTACGTGTAGAAATAGTGAATATGAAATAAAAAGTCTTGAGTGAAAATCAAATAACATAGGATACAAAACCAATTCCACTGTGAATAAGGAAAATGCTATGGTATTTATTCCCCCACCATACGTGCCTCCAAACCAAAATACGAAAAAGAATTCTCCAAGAAGAACTTTGCAAGGTCGCCACAACACCACTCAGACAAGAAGTGGAATGAGAATGAATGAAATGTTGCGAAGTTCGCTCAGTACTTCGCAAGGTGCGTCTACGTTAAAAATAGTCCTAATGTATTCTGTTCTCGGTATGATTTTGCATTGGCTGCTCCCTATCGTAATTCTAAATATCAAACCTGATATGCCAGAAGAAGAGGCACAGTACTTTGGAATTCTTGGAGCCATGATCATAACCGGTTTCTTTTTGGTGGTTAGTCTTTTGAAAGGGCTAATCCTGCGCCATAGGTCACAATCAGAGAAATCAAAAACACAAGATACTAATACCCAACTTCTTGGTCCCAAAACTTCAAAAAAATAAGGTGAATAGGATGACAGCTAAAAAACCTTTAACCTATGCCGATGCAGGTGTTTCATTTGAAGCAGAATCCAAGGCTATGCAACGGATAACAAGCATCGTGAAAACCACCTACCGGTCTGAAGTGATGAGCGATGTAGGAAGTTTCGGCGGATTGTTCGCACTCGGTAAATATAAGCAACCTATTCTTGTTTCAAGCACGGATAGTGTTGGCACAAAGTTGAAAGTTGCCATCAGAGCCGACAAGCACGATACAGTGGGTTATGATATTGTTACACATTGCGGCAATGATATTGTTGTGCAGGGGGCAGAACCGCTATTCTTTTTGGATTACATCGGCATCGGAAAAATGGAACCTACCATTATTGAACAGATTATGACAGGACTTGCGTCCGGTTGCCGCGAGATCGGCTGCGCGTTGATTAGTGGCGAAACGGCAGAACTCTCTGATATTTATCCACTCGGTGAATATGATTTGGTTGGCACAATCGTTGGAGTTGTTGAAAAAGATGACTTAATTACAGGCGGGAAAATTGCAATCGGAGATAAATTAATTGGTTTAGCATCAACAGGCTTACACACAAACGGGTATACACTTGCACGACGTATTTTATTTCACCGTTGTAACTACCACGTAGATACTTATCTGCCTGAACTTTCATCAACAGTGGGAGAAGAACTGTTGAGAACACACAAAAGTTATGTCAAATCTATCTTGAAACTCCGTGAGGTGTGTGAAGTCAAAGGAATTGCACATATTACCGGAGGGGGTTTGCCCGGAAATCTCAAGCGGATTCTGCCTGAAGGGTGCCGCGCAATAATCCAGAAGCAAAGTTGGCAGGTTCCACCCATTTTCAATTTACTCCAGCAGAAAGGCAGTGTAGAAGAAGTAGAAATGTATCGGGTTTTCAATATGGGAGTTGGAATAGTTTTGGTGGTGCCCTCCGATTCCGTCACCACAGTTTTAGAGTCGCTAAGCGAATCAGATGAGTCGGCGTTCCTACTAGGAGATATAGTTTCAGGGGACAAAGGAGTTGAGTTGTGTCCGCGCCATTCTTAAATGAAGTTTCGGTTCAAGAACTGATAAACCTATTCGAAAAAACACCGTTGCCGGTAATTATGCAAGCATTTGAGCAGGTAGACGAGGCAGACATTGCTGTATTCTTATTATTGTTGGATATTGCAATCAGCAAAATTCCATCAGAGAGTTCTGATGAAATTCGTAGAACTCTCGCTCGTGCTGAGGAAAGTCCATCAAAAGGGAAGTCAGAAGGAACGCTTAACGCTTTTGCCCAAGAAGTTTTCGCACAATTTCCAATTCAGAGACAGATTCGCATTGCAGAACATTTGGCGGCAACAGAGATGATTGACACCTCACGGGCAGAACAGATTTGGAACGATCTTGTTGATAAAATACACGCCATACTGCAAAGTACACTATTTTTTGGCAACGGAGCAAAAAACATCGCGAAATTCTTTGCACAAGTTGATTTTAAAAAACAGAACCAACTTATGGAAGCACTGCAAAAAAGCCAACCTGAATTAGCCAACACCGTTGCTGACCACTTATTCACATTTGAAGACCTTGCTGAGGTGTCTGATGAAACGATTATTACGCTTCTGCAAGTTTTAGAGATAAATACCTTAGCACTTGCCCTGAACGAAGCCTCACCTGCAATTCAGGATAGATTCTTTGAAAATATGTCAGCTACACAAGCCGAGACCGTAGAATCAGAAGCCGAACAACTCACATTTGAGCAGAAACAACTAAGTGAAACTGCACGACAATCTGTAGTCAACCTAATTCGCAATTTCGCAGCAAAAGGCTTACTAAAAATTCGTTAGAATAAAAGACAGATTCTACTTACACACTTTTGAACTGTAGGAGGGAACTCCGATTCCCGACTTTTGAACTGTAGGAGGGAACTCCGATTCCCGACATTCACAAAAGACGCGTAAACTTATTTTTATATTCTACTATAAACCAAGTAGCCCCACCAGTATACCTATAAAACCTATTTGTCATCCAATTCAAATTCAAATTTCCTGGTAACCGTTATCTCAACATCTTTACCTTTTTTCTTTGCAGGTATAAATCTACACTTTTTGAATGCTGCAATTGCTGCCTCTTCAAGACCAAATCCAAGGTTTGTCAAAGCAACAATATTCTTTGGAATGCCATCTGTTCCAATAGTAGCTTGTAATTTGACGGTTCCTTCTTTCTCTGCTCGTTTTGCATTTTTTGGGTAGATCGGTTCCACATCAATTTTAAGCTTTGGGTGTGATGATCCCACCTCCGTGACATCAAAATCAGGGGGAACTGTTAAACCTGGTCCGTCAGATGGCTTAGTGGTATTAGAAAGATCTGCAATCGAGGAATTATCCGTAGTAGGTCTCTCAAATGAGGGTGATACTGAAGTATCTGTAGGTTGCACCGGTCCTTTCAAAGCTCCAGGAATTGGTGAAACTTTTGGTCTTGCATTCAGCGATTGTCCTATGGAACCTAAATCTGTCTCAGGTGCGGTCGGAAGCGTCAAATCGCCTGGTGTCCGTCGGATATTTGGATTCGTCACGGGTGTCCGTCGAATCGGCACCTCTATTTCTTGTGGCTTAGCATCAATTCTTACACGAGGTCGTGTCTTAATGTTAGCGCGTTCCCTTTGGGGCATTTCTTGAGGGACCAAGGCGACTGCAAGTTTTTCACTTTCGGATGTAATTTGGTCTTTAATATATAGAAACCCAAGTAACACTGCTATGGCAACATGCAGTCCTACAGAGAATGTTAAAGCAGCAGAATTACGTCCACCTGTTTTCTGCATGGTAATCGGTGGAGGTTTTTTCTCTTGTGCGGCAGCTATACCACCTTTTTGACTTTCTTCAATGCTGACTTTCTTTAACTTAGCATTAATCTTCGGTTTTTTCCGTTCTGCCCGACGATGCTGCATTTGATATAAAATATCGGAACTTCTACTCATCTCTTTCCTCCCAGGAGTTATCTCGTGATGTCGATAGCGCGCATTCAACACACTTACCGGAGTTTATGAGATAGTATCGTAAATTAAGGTTGTTGTTAAAACATTAATTTACGTATCAACGGTATGTTGACATCAATGCAAATTTTTCAATTATTAACTGATTCTTTCTTTACATACCTACTGTAAAAATAAATTATAGCGTATTTCAAAGTATATGTCAACTTTTTTTACTTATTGGACATTTTACACATTATCTGCCTTCTGGTAGTGATATTCAGTTATGGATTCCACCAAAACGTCATTTTCGCCACCACCGTAGAATTCAGTAGTCTTGTCTTCGTTGTCTTGTCAGTGTCATAGGTTTGGTTGAAAACAAAATAGAAGTCGCTCCCTGGACGATAGATATAATTGACCAGGAAATTAGTTGATACGAGGTTAGTCTCTGTATTCCACTGCGCAAATAGTTTCGCAAATAGGGTTGTTGAAAACGAATAGTTGAACCTACCTGAGAAGAGATTGGCATCAAAATCACCCGCAGGTAATTTAACACGATTAAATTCGTAATCTACATGTAGACCGATTCGTGCACTCGGTTTCAGTGATCCATCAACGTAAAATTTGCGAATTTGACCGTTATAAAAATTGCCTAATTCAAAACCGGTTGTCGTACTAATAACACGGCTATCACTTGTTGAAAACCTTCCCCCGACAATGCTGTATTGGTAATCCCCAATTGGGATAACCACATCCTCTCGAATTTCAAAATCTTCGTCAAGCCGTTCAAACCTACGTCTCGCAAAGAACATAATAGAGTCGCCTGTGGTAAATGATGTCCAGTGGGTATAGGATAAGTTCCACCTTTCTAATTCATTATCTTGGGTGAGGATGTAGTTTACTTCTGGTCCCGACCAAATTTCACGAATTCCATATTTTTGTGGTCTTGGTGTCCACCGCATTTCAGTTCGCATTTGGCGCATCCCTGTTTGCCGAACGTACCCAACCGCAGGTTCAAAATCTTCGTCAATATCGGTGTAGGATCCTCCGAGTCGAAAGATGTCATTCCGCCAGCGCGTACCGAAGTACCAAGCATTATTTTTCCCTGACATATCAGGTGTAAAGGTGCGTGCCCACATCCCACGTACATCAAGTTCATCATTTGGACGGAATTCAAAGTCGAATCCACCCGCGCGGTTATAGTTGCCGAATTCGTCTTTATTTACAACAATCATGCCGAAACGTGATCCAGCTGCAGCATCCTTTGTAAATCGGATGACAGAGTAATTGGTACGCGGAACGTCAACTGGATCATCTTCTGCTGGTTCATCATAAAATTCATCTGTAAGAACATTAAGAAAGCCGACTCCATAAGAACCCACCTTTCCACTGGCTTTCCCGCCAAAGATAATCGGAATAGCGTTTCCCTCAGCTAACCCAATACGTCGACTGTAGAAAAGTAGCATCGGTGGTGGTCTTCGAAAACTTTGCCTTGGCACGCCAAAATCGAAAAGCCCTGCCCCTTCTAAGAAAAATGGACGTTTTTCTGGGAAGAAGAGGCTAAATCGGGTGAGATTAACCTGTTCCTGATCTGCTTCAACTTGAGCAAAGTCAGTATTATAGGTGATATCCGCAATAAAGTTAGATGTGATACCGTATTTTGCGTCGAAACCGAGTTTGAATTCGCGTGTAGTTTCAAGTGCAGTATCTTCATCGTTCTCTTGGGTAATTCCGGGCAGAAAGTACGGCAGAAATTCTAAATTCCGGGAAGGGGTAATTCCTTTTAGACCACCAAGAGTACCAAGGTTTGTTGTTCGGTATTTTGCCAAGCCACCGTAAGAAGCTGGTACAGGTGTCCAAACTGTTTCTTCCTGATTACGGATGAGTTCACGACCAACGTTCATCCCCCAACTCATTGGATCGCTTTTTTTGAAACGGAGTTGGCTAAATGGAATGCTCAGTTCCGTTGTCCACGACGTATCGTTTATTTTCGATTTACAGGCTACAACAGCATCCCAGTCGTCGTTAAGCGTATCCCCATTATTGGTTATTGCTCTGTCCTGTATTGCACCTAATGCATTTGCGCGAAAGAAGAAACCGCTCCGTTTGTCATTGTATGTATCCAATAGCAGGAAAACGTTATCATTTTCGTGTATGTCGCGTGCGTCTCTACGCATTTCGTTAGCAATAAGTTTTGACATATCAGAGTCAAAACAGATAAAACCGAAGTAGATATTTTCATCGTCGTATAGGATTCGTACCTCCATCGGCTCGGAACTATTTTCGCCTTCATCCGGCTCAATTTGAACAAATCGATTTATCGGTTCTGCTTTTTGCCAATCTGCTTCGGTTAAATCACCATCAATCTCAATACTCTCGTAAGTGCGGTATGCTTTTATCTGAAAAACCGGCGTTTCGGCATTCACATTGGAAACAACGACGAATAGAAATGAAAGAATGAAGGATATAATTCTGGTTATTGGAAACGACAGGAAAGAAAATAGATGTTGGTCCAAAAGCGTTGCCTCCTTTGCATGAAAAATGGCACATTAATATAAAGACGAAAAGGAGGCTAATTGGGTTATACAAATTTCTATTTGACTCTCTTTGCAATTTGTTGTATGATACCACTAACGATCAAAACATAAACTTCAGAATGGGTACCCTTTCTCAACATTTTATGTCTGGGATCTTCTGGTTTCGTAGCCAGGGTGCCCCAAACCTTTATTAAGCCGGTGGAAGGTCTACCGAACAAGGATAGGGACCCCGATAAACTATCAGATATGCTACAAAGCATATCAACTAAATAGGAGCAGGACTTACGCATTTTTTCTTAAAGTCCCACTGATAAGGGGGATTTAGGGGTTAAATCACTAAAATAACGCCTTTTTAACCCCCCTAACCCCCTTATCAAGGGGGAATGCGTAAGTTATGATGGGTAATAGTAAAATGGAGGTAAATAATGGTCATGCAACGTCTCACCTTATGTTGCGTGTTATTATTATTGTTGCCCACACTCACGCACGCAAAAATCGTTTTAAAGTCTGGCTCAGATATTTATGTGATGGACGATGACGGGCGTAACGCCAAAATGTTAGTCAAAAAGGTAGACGGGAGGAGTGTCTTGTGGCCTGTTTGGTCTCCGGACGGGAAGCAGATCGCTTTTTTGCGACAGCGACCGATTGTAGAAGTTGTCTTAAACAATGGTATTGTGCGAAAGCAAACGCCTACGGATTCCATATTTATCATCAATAGCGATGGCACTGGTGAATTTCGGCTTACCGAGGGAGATGATGGCGAATTCAGTGCGTCGTGGTCGCCAGATGGGAAACACATCGTATTCACAAGCGACCGGCTTGCCAAACCGGGAACTGGTCAGGAAGATGCCTGGACAATAAATATCGAAACAAAAGCGTTACGGCGACTGACGCGCACAGTTTCATTGACAACAGCAGTGGCTTGGTCCCCTGATGGTAAATATATTGCGTATCAAGACGATATCAACGGGCGTTCCACAATCCATCTGATGCGTGCCGATGGTAGCGGACAGCATGAACTTTGGCCTGGGCAGGGAAACTATACCCGTAGGTTTCCGCGTTGGTCTGTTGATAGCCAGTCTGTTCTGTATAGAGAATGGAATGGTCATTCAACAAAAGTTGTCATTCATGATATCAAGATTAACAAACGGCAAGTCGTAGATACACCTGACAACTGGATAATCCACAGTGCGTGTTTTATGGGCAGAAAATATCTGTTGATTTCAGCCAAGCCTCCGAACGCTGAGAAGCATGACATTTACCGGTATCATCTTGTTACAGGTGAAATCGTCAACCTGACAAACACGCCTGCTGTAGATGATTACGGACCAGATTGGATAGACGATGATGTGCTGTCTGTATCCCCGAAAGACAAAAAAAAGTAACGTGGGGCGGACTGAAGCAGTAAAACCTTAAAACAGAGACAGACCTTTTTAGGCAGGTGTCCTTTTGGGTATCTGCCTATTTCTTTTTCAGTGTATAGGCATAATATAGTAAATCCATAATTATTTGGACACTGTGGTAGGTTCGGTTTCCTAACCGAACCTATATAAATCGTGCGGTTAGATGAAGATTAAGTATTTAAATCGGTAATTACAGCTTTCCATAGACACGGTAGGTGCGGTTTCCTAACCGCACCGGGCATAATTATGGAATTACCCAATTTATTTTTTAATCTTCATGAACCGCACCTACCAGGGAGTGTGGACATATTTTTGGATTTCATTATAATAAATAGGTCGTGAGATAACTCTCACCTGAAGGGTATTTATAGTAAATTTTACAATTAATTATGTGAACATTGTGCCAGGCGTAATCGGCAAAACACGCCCAACATTTGCGTGTAGGTCCAAATCAAAATTCCAAAGTTAGTGCAAAAAATGGAATTATCGGCAATTGCGCAATTTGTACCTCTTTTGTAAAGTGCTCACTATATCGCACCTGTAGGATATTTTTTCGGTTATAGGCATTCCAAAGTTCAAAAGTAAATCCTGCTTTTGCTTTGTCCAGGTGAATAAAATACCAGTGAAAATCTTCCAAGCGAATGAAAGACCAATGAAAACGTAGATCCAATCGGTGATAAGGTGCGGTGCGTTCTTGAACACCCCATATAGGCAGCCATGTTTGGTTTTTAGTAAACGGGTTGGTATACATTTCCCTGCCGACTAATGTTGTATATAGAACGCCACTCTTATATTGCCATTTCGCACCGAATTCCCACGACTCAAGCGTGTAATTCAGATTAATTGCCAAAACGTGAGGGGTGCCAAACATAAAATCTCTTTCTTTCTCGTGAGGTGCATCTCGGCGTTTGGAAACGGAATAAGAATAAGCGAGCCAACCCCGAAAAACTTCTCCGACTTCGTGTTCTAAGGAAACTTCAATGCCTTTCACATATCCGGTCTTCTGATTTTCGTAGCGTTTCTCTAATAGGTTGAAGGTAACCATATTACTAAGGTTTTTGTAATAGCCCGCCACTTCAATTTTTGTTTCAGCCGTTAATCTTTTTTCCAATGCCATAACATAATGCCTTGCTAAACTCGTTGCGATCTCAGGGTTTTCGTTTCCAAGCACGACTTGATATAGCCGCGGGTTTTGAACATAATTTCCATACATCAAACGCAAGTCTACTGGAAGCAGAGAAAATCCTACAGTACTCGTTTGCTCTGGTCCAAGTGTCACACCGAGTAGCCCGCGAGGCTGCAGCGAAAACGAGTCAATCAGATTAAAGTAATTTGCTCGCATTCCTACGGTGGCATAGAGGGCAGCGTAGCGTGATGAAACGAGGTCTTGTGTTGCTTGCAAATAACTTTCAAACCGATGTAAAGTTTTAGATGTGAAAGTGGATATTTTCTCTCCCCGTTCCCTTAACCTAAAGTCATAATCCAAATCACCTTCTTCAACTGGTCGTGCCCCAATGCTTGTGATGCTTGAAGGTAGGCTCGAAAGATCAAAACCCGATTCTAACAATGTCTTTGGAAATTTAATCCAATATTGAAGATCACCACGAAGTGAATATGCACTATCCGCGTTTCCATAAAAGTACCCGTCCCCATATTTTACTGATCTACGAGAAAACGACCGTGTCAATGATACAACAGACTTGAACGATTTTTCTTTTTCGGAATAGAGATGAATGCCTTGTGAATCAAAAGGATTTTCCGACTTCCATGGACCCCGCAAATCGCTATAAGATACTTCTTTGGAGTCAAGGCGGAATTCAGATGAATCGTCTGCTCCAATAGCATTAACAACCAATCTGTGGTTCTTAGTTAATTGGAAAACAAATTTCCCCTGATAGCTCCAGAAACGTGGCACCTGTGTCACCAAATCATCCTCAACCTTGACCAAACGCGTTAACAACTCAAAAAGTGGTCCCATAAAACTGCGCCGACCAAATACGTACCAATATCCGCGTTTTCCGATATTACCCTCCAGAAAAGCTTCGGAATATACAGGATTGAGATTGAGTTTTCGACCAAAACGGGTATCTGTGATATTCCGTGAATAGATGTCAATCACTGCTTGGGAATCGGAACCGAACTCTACCCCGTACCCACCTGGATATACTTCTATATTTTCAATTACCTCTGCGTTAACCGTAGAGACAATCCCATAGAGATGATAAGGGTACCCTAACGGCAATCGATCGAAATAGTAGAGGTTATCTTCGCGATCGCCACCACGGACGGAAAGTATTCCGAGAAAATCATTCAAAACACCGACACTCGGGAGTTGATCTAATGCTCGTAGCGGATCTCCTCCACTACCCACGGCACCTCTAATTGAAGGTCCTTTGAAACTGTACTTCGGTTTTTTTTCTATCCGTTCTGCTTTAACCTCTACTGGCGGTAAGGTGACAATATCATCCGATGGCTCGTCTTTTATAGGGTCATCTTCCTGCGGAAAAGCAGCAAAAGGCATGAAGAATATTAAAAGGATTAATACGTGTTTCAAGGTTCAACTCTCAAGAATAGTTCTTTAGAATGCCGCTGTAATACCCAAATAAGGAATAATAGGCAACTGATTAATTGAACTTCTCTCTGTATAGTCTTCATTATATTGATAATCAAGGAGATTCTGACGGTTATAGGCGTTAAGTAGTTCTAAAAAGATGCCAAACTCCCAACTATTAAATCGAAAGGCTTTTCCTACACGTAGGTCTAACCTGTGGTAAGGAGGCAATCTTTCTGAGTTCGTTTCACCATAATTAGGAAGATAGATAAGTTTTCCATTTCTCGGATCAAGTATGATCCTTGCATCAATAACAGGTGTATATGGGTTGCCAGTTCGGTACTGCCATTTCGCCCCGAACTCCCAAGTAGGTGTAAGATTATAACTTGCTGCGATAGTCGCAACATGTGTTTGGTCAAACGAATAATAACGATACAGTTCGTCTACACGGTCGCGCCGTTTAGAGATCGCGTAAGCATAAGAAACCCACCCGAAAAAGCGATCTCCACTTTTGTGACGAAGGAAAATTTCAGTACCTTGTGCATAACCGACACCTTGGTTTAGAAATACAGCACCTTCATCAGATGTCACCAAATTTACCAAGTTCTTGTAATAAGCAGCCATTTTGATTTCTGTATCTGGCGACAATTGGCGTTTGAGCTCCAGGATATAATGGCTTGCCTGACTTGAACCCAATTCGGGATTACCAACACTATTAGAAAGTTGCGCGGGAATAGGGGTTTGATTGTAAATCCCATAAGCGAGTTGGAGTTCAGAGCTATTAGGAAGTTCTATACGTAAACTTCCGCGTGGTTGAATAGAGAGTTCATCAATTCGGTTAAAATAATCAATTCGCATTCCAAACACAACTGAAATAAATGGTAATAGAGAATACCTGTCTTGTAAGTAACCTTCAATACGTTGTCCACGCACGCTCTCGTCTATGACAGCCTTTTCTTCAAACCGTATGTCATACTCAACTTCGCCTTCATCCGGTATCCGAGTAAATGTGCCCTTAACCTCTCCCGGTTCAAGCCCAAGGATAAGCCCCGATTCCAGTTGATGTTTCTCGTTTAATTCATAAGTAAGGTCTTCACGTAGGGTATAGTTTGGTGCATCAATATTAAGAGAGATTGTAGGACCGAAATTAATATCAAATAGAAAATTTGAGCGTGTAAGCGATAAATAGGAGGTGAGTCGCTCTGTCAGTGAGGAACGAAAATGAATCCCGCCCCCTTCAAAACCGCTTTCAAAACTCGTATCACCTCTAAAATCTTCGTCTACATTCTCACCGTCTAATTTTACTGCAAACTTATCCCCTGACGCGAACAAGTTAAAAAAAAGTTGGTGTTTTTCATTAAAATCGTAACCAGCTTTAAGTTGGTAATCCCAGAAACGAGGGAAAGCAGTGATGGCACCAGTTGCAAACGACAAGGACCCTATAAATAGGTCAATGTAACTTCTACGTCCTGCAGCATACCAATATCCTTTTTCACCGATTTTGCCTTGCAGTAATCCCTCTGAGTAAAGTAGGTTGAGATTGAATTTGCCACGTAGATTCTTAGGACTGCTGTTTTGCGAATAGATGTCTATCACTGCCTGAGAATCCACGCCATATTCTACACCATAACCACCTGCGTAGACATCAATACGATCTATGATTTCAGAACTCAATGACGAAACCAGTCCGCCAAAGTGGTAGGGATACCCGACAGGGACACGGTCAAAGTAGTAAAGATTATCTTCATCGGAACCGCCACGTATATAGAGCGCCCCGCTAAAATCATTCGCTACACCGATGCCAGGGATGGCAGGTAGTGCACGAAGCGCATCGCCCGCAGTGCCAGGTATACGTGTGATTTCTTTGGATAGAATGCTCTTCTTTATAATAGTTTTCGGATCACGTTTTGTCTTTACCTCTACCTTTTTAAGTTCATACGCGGTTGCACTGACGTAAATCTTAGGTGTAAGTGTTTTACCTTCCTCAAGGATAATTGTGGTTTTTTCAGTCAATTCAGTATTTGGGAAGGATATAGATAAAGTATACCGACCTTTGGGAATTTCCTTGATGGAAAACTTTCCGTTTTTATCTGTCTTTATGCGTTTATCAAGTTCAATAATATGAACTTCTGCGCCTGCTAACGGTTTATCCGTCCCTCTACTATAAACTGTGCCTTCAATCGCACCTGTTTGAGAAAAAGCAGCAGCGGGGATCATCAGGACCATTAGCAGGCATATAAAGTTTTTCATGATCAGGACTCCTATACAATATGTGTTAGAAATTATTCGGAAATATAGCTGTTAAATTATACAATTTCTGTTGCCGAATTGTCAAAAACGATCAATTTTTATTCTAAATTAACGAGTTGTGCTAAATAACTAATTGCAATATATTTCTTCACATAAGCAGAGCGTTTTGTCCGTATTTCACATAAGTTGACACCACATTAGTCCCGTAGGGACGATATGTTTATAGAAAAACGTCTTTAACTCCCTCTTTAGTCCCGCCAAATGCCAAAAGCGCATTTGGCGTTGATTTGGTAGGGACGATATGTTTATATGAAGAAACCCAATATGTGTGAAAACAACAAAAACAATCAGTTAACTGGCACAAGTCGTTAAATTAAAATTCAAGTGTAAGTCCAACATAGATAATTCGTGGAAGTTGTGGTATTTCATCAGATTCCCATTCTTCAAATCGAATTTCTTCACCTTGAATTTCAAACGTTGCATCTCTAAAGAAGAATTTAATCGTATTTTTTCGGTTGTAGAGATTCAGGATATCAAGGAATCCACCTATCTTCATTCCTCTAACATTCCATTTACGACTGATTCTGAAATCTAACTTGTGATAAGGTGTTAACTCTGCATGCAATTCTTCGTCAACACTTGCTAATAGGGGATTCAGTCCGCGCGTAACCGGATCTTGAATCAGAACGAGAGAACTAATCGGGACTTCAGAGGTGCCATTTAAATACTGCCATTTCACGCCTATCTCGAAATTTGACGTGAAGTTATAGTTTGCGACAATACTAACGATATGTGTATTATCAAAAAGATACGGTCGATAACTTGCATCCGATTTCTCACGCCGCTCAGCGTGCGTGTATGCATAAGATATCCATCCGAAGAACTTATCAGGGATACGGTAACGTAAGAACGCCTCAACACCACCAACGTACGCAGCACCTTGATTGAGATAGTTTGTAACTTCACCTTCTGTTGCTAATTGTCCTCCTTCAGAAGAAGCAGACCCCGATTCGGGTGTCGTTAAAACCTTATCTTTTGTTACCAATTTCTGCTCGTCCTTGTAATATGTTGCAAACTTGAATTCTGTTTGAGAGGTAAGATCATGTTCTATCTCCATGATATAGTGGCGTGCAAGACTGGATTCCAAATCTGGGTTTCCATTTTCTGATAGCAGTTCATACGGTTTCGGACTCTGTTCATAGTTTCCGTATGCAAACCGAATATTGAAATCACTTGGAAGTTTGAAATTTACACTTCCTCTCGGTTGCACAGAAAGTTCCTTTGTCAAATTGAGGTAGTCTAATCGAGTGCCGAGTGCAATTGAAACGGAAGGTAACGGATCATATCGTGCTTGTAGATAGCCTTCGGAACGATAAAAATCGTGTCCAAATTCATAGTGTCTCTTTTCCAATTCTGTAACTTCGTAACGTGCTGGTCGACTCGTTCTGATTTCTCTCATACTATTGCCTTCAACAAAACGTGCCTCAATTTCAATACCTTCCCCGATGGGTTCATATTCGTAAGCTTGTAAGTCTTCAAAACTATTGGCTGGACTGAAAGACAGAAGGAGCCCCGATTCAAACTGCAGAGTGGGGTTTAATCTGTAGGATACATCTTCGCGGAATGTCCAGACTGGCACTTTGACTTTAACGTCATAGTTATTGGTAAGTATCTCTTCGGCTACTAATTTTCCGTCCTCCAGTTTAAATTCACCGTCTTCTAACGCATAGGCCACTACAAAAGGGTCTTCAAATTTAATATTGAGGAAATTGAAGGTGCGGGTAAATGAAAAATGGGATGTTAAATTTTCGGTAAAGTTTGAATCGAGATGGATGCCTTGTCCGGTAAAACCGTTTTTGAAATAGAAAGTACCTCTTTCAAGATGGGCATCTATAGAATCTTCTATTTCTTCCTCTCTAAAATGGAAATGGTCTGTTGCAGCAAATGCATTAAGTGTTAGATGATGTTTTTCTGTTAGCGGATAAGCAAATTTGAACTGATAATCTGAAAAATATGGGAATTGTTGCTCTGAACCTGTCTGTGCTTCAACAATCGGTCCTACAATGAAATCGAAGTAACTTCTCCTTCCAGAGACAGAAACATACCCCTTTTCGCCTATCCTTCCTTCAAGCAATCCTTCAGAATAGAGTATATTTAGGTTGAATGTTCCATCTAATCGATCTTCAATACTATCACGTGCATGGATGTCAAGCACTGCTTGTGAATCTAACCCAAATTCTGCGCCGTATCCACCTGCATAGATGTCTATTTTTTCAATAGTCTCTGAACTGATAGTAGAAAGTAAACCACCCCAGTGAAAAGGATATCCGAGTTGTGTTCGGTCAAGATAGTAGAGATTGGAACCAGGGTCACTGCCCCGAATATAGAGAACGCCAAAGTAATCGTTTGGGATACCAATGCTTGGAAGTGTGGTCAATCCTTTGAGAGCATCATTCATCACCCCAGGGATGCGGAGAAGTTCACTTCCACGAATTTCTTTACGGCTCACCGTTGGTGGAACGCGCTCCCCTTCAACGACGACTGTTTCTAACTCAAATACTTCACCAAGATACATGTTGGCTTGTGTGGTATGTCCTGCTGTCACTTCAACAGAGGTTCTTGTAGGCGTGGTAAAAGAGGGATGTGTGATTGTGAGGGTGTATGTGCCGGGCGCAACACCTGTGAACCAGACTTTACCGTCTGCATCGCTTTTTTGGCGTTCGTCTGTTTCAAGGATGTGGACTTCTGCGCCTGCAAGTGGTTTTCCAGTGTTTTGGTTATAGACTGTGCCTTCAATTGTGCCTGTTTGTGCCAATGCTGATATTGGAAGAATGAAAACGAGTAATAGCCAGAAAAGACTTTTTTTCACTTTAATAACTCCTATTGTGGATTGGTGATAGATTTTCATCAACTAATTCTACAACATGTTGTCTCAAGATTGCCAAACTAAAATTCATAGATAAAGCCAATTGAGAATAAAAAAGGGATTTGTGGTACTTCAATAGACTCCAAGGTTGCAGGATCAAAATCTTCGGGCAAATCTTCTGGAGCAATATTTTCAAGAACATCTAAAAGCTGCTTGGAAACGCCTAACCTCATACTGTTTTGGTGCAAGAAGAAGTAGGCATTCCATATCTCAAAAAATTGGGTAACAGGCAAGCCCCAATACCTTGTCTTTCCGCTCAACCTTAAATCTAATCTATGGTAAGGGGGTAGTTCAGCCTGGAGAAAAGCATCAAGGTTATCAGAGATCACTTTGTTCATGCCAAGCGTCACAGGGTCTTGAATTTGGAAAAACGCGCCTATGGGTGCTGCCGAAGTCCCACTTAAATACTGCCATTTCATTCCTATTTCAGAATTTTCGCTTAGATTATAGTTTGCAACAACGCTCACAATATGGCTGTGATCAAATAGATAAGGTTTGTAGGCATCATTTGGATGGTTGCGCCGTTCTGAATGCGTATAGGCATACGAAATCCATCCGAAGAATCTGTCCTCAATTCGATGCCGCAAGAAAAACTCTACCCCACTAATGAAACCGTCACCTTGATTGAGATAATCAAAAGAAGGCACATCTACGGTTGCATCTTCAAGGGAGTCAATAAGCACATCAAAGTCAATGTTCCGTGAAACCAATTTCTGAAGGTCTTTATAATAGGTGGCAAACTTAAGTTCCGTTTGTGGTGATAATCTATGTTCCAATTCCATAATATAATGCTTCGCCACACTGGATTTTAATGATCGGTTTCCGCCCTCCCTTAACACTTGATATGCTAACGGACTTTGCTCGTATTGACCGTAGGCGAGGCGGACGTTAGTACCGATCGGTAGTTTGAGGCTCATGCTTCCTCTTGGCTGCGTTGAGAGTTCGTCTGTCATATTTAGATAGTCGAACCGCACACCAAGCGAGAGTGATAGAAATGAAAATGGGTCATACCGTCCTTGAAGATAACCCTCAGCACGGCGAAACGGGTAACTAAATTCGTCAAGTGAACTACTCCCAACCAGTTCGCCATCATCAGAATCCTCGTCCACAAATGCGCGGGTAGAATAAGAAAAACTGTCGGCTGGACTGTAGGATAAAAGAAAGCCTGGCTCAAACTGGAAATTGTCTGTTATTTTGTAGGCAATATCTGTCCGAAGTTGATATGCTGGAACCTTAGTTTTTGTGTCGGTGAATACTCCTTCCCGCGTTGGGCCTTCATCAGGATCAAAAGGTGAACCAAACTGCATATTGAGAAAATTGAAAGAACGGGTTAGGGACAAGTGGGAAGTAAATTTATCTGTAAACTCTGAGCGGAGGTGAATGCCTGCACCTTCAAAGCCGTTTTTGTAATAGGCAGAAACATTACTATCTTCCTCTATGTCATCAATTATGAAATTAGAGAAATCGAAATGATCTGTCGCACCCAAAGCGTTGATTGTCAACTGATGCTTGTCGGTGAGTGAGTAAACAAATTTGAGTTGATAATCTGAAAATTGAGGATATGTAACATCAAAGAAAGGATTAACGATGAGTCCTAAGAGGAAACGTCGGACAGCGACAGAGGCGTACCCTTTCTTGCCAATCTTAGTTTGAGTGTAAGCTTGAGGATATAAAATGTTCATATCAATTACGCCAGACCTCTTTTTCTCTATGTGATCTGGTGAATGAATATCAATAACCGATTGCGAATCCAAGCCGAATTCTGCACCGTAGCCACCCGCGTAAATATGAATATCATCAATCGCACCTGAATAAATTGTTGAGAAAATCCCGCCAAAATGAAACGGATATCCCAACGGTACCCGATCAAAATAGTAGAGTGTTGACCCGGGTTCACTGCCACGAATATAGAGAACGCCAAAAACATCGTTTGGAATACCTATGCTCGGAAGCGTTGTCAATGCTTTCAGCGCATCAGCACCGGTTCCTGGGATACGTCTAATCTCTGATCCGCGTATCTCTTTTCGACTGATAGTTGGGGGTAGCCGTTTTCCTTCCACAATAACTGTTTCAAGTTTGAAAACCGGTCCCAAATATATTTTGACTTGGGTTATATCACCCGCGCTGATCGCAACAGTGGTCAACGTTGGTGTGTCGAAAGCGAGATGTTTTATTGAGATAGTATAAGTTCCGGGTGGGATATCGGTGAATCGGAATTTTCCATCCCTTTTGGTCTCCTGACGCTTCTCGATTTCAACAATGTTAACTTCTGCGCCTGCTAATAACGCACCGGTATCACGATCATAAACAGTGCCTTCAATATCACCTGTTGCAGTATCTTTTTCCAATTGAAACGCTGGTCCAAGGTAGATCTTACCTTGAATCGTTTTGCCTGCACTCACTTCAATTGTCGTCTTTTCAGGTGTTTTATAGTCGGGATGGGAGATAGATAAGGTATATGTGCCTATGGGAATTCCGGTGAACCGAAATATTCCATTTGCGTCAGTTTTTTTGTGTTGATCTGTTTCAAGGATGTGAACATCTGCGCCTTCAAGCGGTTTGCCATTACTTCGCTGATAGATAGTACCTTCGACATTTCCTGTTTGTGCTAAAATTGGTAAAGGTGTGATAGCCAACAATAACGTGAGTTTGATAATAGATATATGAACTTCATTTTGCATAAAATCTTATTCTCATAAGCCCGGTAGGTGCGGTTTCCTAACCGCACCGAGTCCAAAAATCTGATTTATCAAACTCACGTTAACTTCTAAAAATATTTATCAAACTCACATAACAATAACAAAATTAGAAGTAAACATACTTTCATACAACGCGTTAACTCCTGTTTGGGTTTGTTATGCGGTATAAACAACGTATAATTTGGATTTTTGTTGACCTTTAAAAAGGATTTTTGGATAGGAGAGGATAGTAATGTCGTAGTAATATGTCTTTACTTAGTTCACAGATAGTATAAATCTGTGATTTTTTAAACTGGAAGGCAACCTCTACTCCGAATTTTGCCATGAATATGTCGTTTAAATAGGATTCAAAGGCGAGTTCAACCAATTCATCTTTTGTTAAGCTTGTTAGATCAACTCCTTCATTGAATAGATACATCACCATTACAGCAATTAATGGCGTATCTCGTCCTATTTTTGCTAAGTCAGTCAGGAGAGACCCCTCAGGAATTTTCGTATATTTGTGAATAAAATCTTGGCTCATGTAAAGAATGAGTGCTAATGAAAAAGTTAAACCCGCGTGGCCACTGCGTTCATTGAAAGCAACAGCACACACTTTATACATGAGCGAAAATCTTTTGTTTTCTCAAATGATAGTTTCTCAATCTCAATCTCATCTATTGCCTGATCTGGTAACGCCGATAAGAAAATCCCCCTCAAAGATGCTTTAAATGGCTTCCGTGTTATAAGGGTAACTTTGGATTCTCTATATCCCGAACTATTTAGTAAAATTTTGATACCACCAAGGTTATCCAAGAAGTCATGTGCGTCATCTATAAAGAAGATATATTTTCTATTTAGGTTTGGTGGAATATCTCCCAATGCATTTTCAAAACTATCTTCGGCAATTTGAACAAATAGAGGTTCATAATCTCTATATTCTTGTTCGACTATTTTTGCAAATTCAATTGCGAGTTTGGTTTTTCCAATTCCGCCACTACCTGACATTAGGAACAATCTCTTGTCATTATCTTGGACAAAGGAGCGAAATTGGCCAAATACCTTCTCTCGTCCAAAGGTATCGTAGTCGTATCTCAAAAGTCTATGGTCGCCATTAATTTGATCGCGGAACATATCTTCATAAGAAAGAAATACAGGAAGATGTGGATCTCGGAATGAGTTTAAGATATATGGGAACTCATCAGTCATGGTGATAATATTTTCTGCATCCCAACACATTAATGAGAAAGTGTACCCTTTTTCGTTTTTAACATCTTCAATTTTAGCTATGTTACCCGAGGTAAGTAAAGTATTGGTCATCAGAACATAATGATCACATTTTGCGTCATTCGCTTTCTCCAATTCACCTTTTTTCGTCTTAGTGCCCTCCATAGCACGAATGAGACTTTTACGAGCATAATTCTTATCTTTTGTCGGATCGAAGAACTTGTACTGAAAAATCCAACGTCCACATCTTTCGCTCCCTTTTCTATCTATATAACTTCCGTTGTATTCAGCATCAATACCTTTATCACGTCCTTCTGCACTGTAAACTGTAACAAATGAAGACACTTCTTTTTTTAAAAATAGATTGCAAAATCTCTCAAAATCTTTCGGGGATTTGATGTAATCAGATAATTCTTTTTTCATCTTAGTTTTCCTTGAAGGATAGCAGAAAATAGTGTTGCAGAACGGAAATATCTTTCCAAAAAACCGTTATAGCATGCAGGCAATTAATCATTTAATATCTTAACACATCCCGCAGCGAATATCAACATACTTTGACGCTACAACTGAGTCATGCAATTTTTATGGAGCATTTTGTGCGAAGATTTCACCTCTGACCGATTCCAGAGCCGTTCAATTCCCTAATAATTTCTTCCTATACCAAAACCCCAAAAACCCATCCTACGAGATGCTAACAACAAAATATACCCTCGTCCGAAATTCATCAATCCGCGTCAATCACCAACTTTTCCTGCAAACCTATTGGAAATATATGGTACATCTATTGTTCCAAACACCACAAAAACTTCTAATCACACGCCACTATGAGGCATAATATCAGTATGAAAAAACGAAACCGATCCCCGAAACACAAAGATATCCAGACCATAACCTGCGGAACGCAAGAAAAAACCGTAAATCTTCAATACAGATGAGAAATGGAAAAATTGAAAATTATTGAAAACGAGAAAAATACCTATAAACCCATACATAGACAGGGTTTATACCGAATTTCAAAAAGTTACCACGGTATGAAAAAAGTTACCAAATGGTAACTTTTTAAGGTAGGCGCGATTTCTAAATTACGACCAGTAGCGCGATCTCCTAATCGCCACTTTTTCGCCAAAACGGGTCAAATACCTAAAACTATGGTGAATTATTGAAATAATTATACATCTCGTCTGTAGGAGCGATCTCCGAATCGCGACACGTTTGCAGTCGGGAATCGGAGTTCCCTCCTACAGACGAATAATGCCCAATTAATTCTAAAATCCAGCATAAATAATCCTGATACCAACCGTTTTCCCTGCAAAAAAATGTAAAGATATGCTAAAATAGGTATAAAGAGAGGATACAGAACAATGAAAAACCGCATTCTAATTGGCTGCCTATTGCTATTATCTATACTCAGTATAATTTTTCAATATCACTTCCGTGTAGAAGCAGATTCGCGTGCAGAGCAGCTCGCAACCGACATGCCTTTTTCTCATGACCTGTTAAATCAGGTGTTGCAAGAACACGTTGATAAGGGAAAAGTTGATTACGCAAAACTCAAAGCAAATCCTGAAAAACTGGAATCGTATTTGGATCTGTTGGCGGTTACAAAACCAACGGAAATGTCTTACAACGCGCAATTGGCTTTTTGGATTAATACATACAATGCACTTATCATTAAAGGCGTTATTGACCACTATCCGACAACGAGTGTGCGGAAGATAAAAGCGTTCGGAGGGTTTTTCTCTCGGTTGAAGTTTCAGGTGGCAGGCGAAAAATACTCCCTCAATCAGATTGAACACGACATCATCCGCACCGAATTCGTTGACCCGCGCGTCCATTTTGCCCTCGTTTGTGCGTCAAAAAGTTGTCCACCATTAGAAAACGTTGTATATTTACCTGAAACAATTGAAGAGCAATTGGATGCTGTCACACGCAAATTTGTTACCGATCCAGAGAAGGTCAAATTTGACCGAGAAAAACGCCGAGTTTATCTGTCAAAAATCTTCAAATGGTATAAGAAAGATTTTACAGAAGGTTATGATGGTGTCGCAGATTTTCTCACAGATTACTTGCCATCAGATGACGCGGACTTTGTATTAGCGAAAGATGTTAAGTTTCACTATTTAGACTACGATTGGACACTGAACGATAAAAAATGAAAGGAATATATTGGCTATCTTCGGAAGCCGATGTTGAAATAATATGATAAATACCGCTGTTATTGGTTATGGATATGCCGGACGGGCATTTCACTCCTATCTTGTCGGTTTAGCAGATGGGTTAAATTTGTATGCGATTGCAACTCGGAATGTTGAACGGCGCGAAGCTGCCCGCGAGGCATATCCGAAGGCACAGATATATCAAACGATAGATGAAGTTATTGCTGATGATAACGTTGACCTCGTTGTTTTGGCAACACCGCACGATACGCATGCAGAATTGGCTATCAAAGCGATGGATGCAGGCAAACACCTCGTCACAGACAAAATCATGGCGATGAACACCGCTGAAGCAGATGCAATGATTGCTGCAAGCGAACGCAACAACGTCATGCTCAGCGTTTTTCACAACCGCCGATGGGATTGGGATTATCTTACCGTCAAAAAGGTTATTGCCGATGGTTTGTTGGGAACACCTTACCTTTTCCAAGTCGCAATTATGCGTTATGGTGCACCCGGTGGATGGCGAGGCGTTAAAAGCCAAAGTGGTGGTATCCTTTACGACTGGCCCGCTCACTTTGTGGATCAGGCACTGCAGTTCGGAGAAGCACCCGTAGAATCTGTCTATTGTGATATTCATTACAATACAAAATGGGACACCGATATTGGCAACTATGCGAACCTCATCATTAAGTTTGAGGACGATGTGCGGTATCAAATTGAGATCGGCAACCTTTCTAAAGCGGAGAAACCGCGTTGGTATGTTGTGGGTGATGAAGGCGGTTTAATCAAATACGGCTTGGATCCGCAGGAGGGTCCGATGCGTGAAGGTGATATTGATGCAGCTGAACAAGACCCCGCAAACTATGCGAAAGTTTGGACAGTCGCAGGTGGCGAAAATCGCGAACTTGTTATTGAGAGTCTGCGAGGCACATGGAAATCCTATTATCAGAATATAGCCGATGTGCTAAACAAAGGTGCAGAATTGGTCGTTAAACCGGAAGAAATGCGCAAAGTCATGCAGGTGTATGATGCGGCTATGCAATCTGCAGAGACTGGACAAACGGTCAAGTTAGCATAAAGCAAACATTTTGTTTTCTATACATTGACTTTAACGTTTTATATCCAAATTGTTCAAATTATAGACAGTGGTGTTCATATTCTGACATAATTTCTATATAATTTCCGAAATTATCGAGTTGTGCTAAATAACTTTTTGTAAAATATTATTTCACATAAGCAGAACGTTTTGTCCGTGTTTCCTACTTGTGGAGTGTCTACCGAAATTTTGCGGGTAAAGGTCGCGATTCGGAAATCGCTCCTACAGAACAAACCTCTTTGTGAATCAACGTCAAATGCGCGTATGGCATTTGACGGGAGGGAACTCCGATTCCCGACTACTGACACGACTCACAATTTTAGAGTGGACAGAACACTAGTTGATATGCTCTTCAGTCCCGTAGGAACGATATGTATATATGACAATACCTAATATCTGTGAAAACAACAAAAACAATCAGTTAACTGGCACAAGTCGTTAAATTAATGTTGGCATCGTATTTGCTTAAACACTACTAAAACAACTTCTAAGGAGAGACAAATGAAATTAAGAAACATGATCGGGGTAATGCTGGTGTTGATAATGGTCAGTATCACCGTACACATCAGCGCACACCCAAACCACGTGCCTGATGCGACTAAATATGACGAATTAAACAAACGCGTCATCACGAGTATTGACAAAGGATTAGAGTGGCTAAAGACACAACAAGGTGAAGATGGACTATTTGCCGATCACCCGGGGATAACTGCTCTTGCAATCACGGCTTTCTTGCGTCATCCACAGAAAAAATATTCAGATGAAAAACATCCTTTTATCCAGAAGGCAATTGATCGGTTAGTTGTAATGCAGCAGGAAAATGGTGCTATTTACGATGTGAGCAAGCAGCCTGCTTTACCTAATTACAATACCTCTATCTCGGTGATGGCACTTTCTTCAACGGCAAAACCAAAAAAATACGAAGATGTCATCAAAAAAGCACAAGGCTTCTTGAAAGGTTTACAAGTTCAAGATGAAGAAAGTGTGTATTACGGTGGTATCGGCTACGGTAGCCGCGAATCCGTACACGATCTATCTAACCTGAATCTTGCTATCCAGGCGTTGAAAGAGAGCGGTTCCGACGATGACGAAGTTTGGAACAAAGCAATTAAATTTCTTGAACGCACCCAAAATCGTAGTGAGAGTAACGATCAGAAATGGGCAGGCAACGATGGTGGATTTATCTATTCTCCCGACGGTGAAAGCAAGGCTGGCAAAGATGAAGCTGGTAGTCCGCGTTCCTATGCCAGTATGACGTATGCCGGGTTGTTGAGTTTTATCTACGCAAATGTTGATAAAAATGACGATCGCGTGAAATCTGCTTTTGAGTGGATAAAGGAGCATTTCACACTTGAAGAAAACTACGGCATGGGCACGCAGGGGTTATATTATCACTACCACACACTGGCAAAGGCGTTGCGGCTTTATGGTCAGTCAACCTTTGTAGACTCAAAAGGTATTTCACACGATTGGTACCAAGAGTTTGCAGAAAAAATGATCACGTTGCAAAAGCCCGATGGATTCTGGGTAAATGAGTCAAGTCGTTGGATGGAAGCAGACCCGAGACTCGTCACCGCTTATGTGGTTCTCGCCCTTGATACTGCTTACCCGAAACAAAAATAAGATACAACTCACCTCACAAGGCGGATTTCTAAATCCGCCTTTTTTTATTCCCGCCAGATTTACACGTTTCCTTCTCATTATAGTAAAATCTATAATTACTTTTACACTTTGGTAGGTGCGGTTTCCTAACCTTGCCAATGTAAGGTAATTGTAACGTGAGTTTGATAATAGATATATGAACTTCATTTTGCATAAAATCTTATTCTCATAAGCCCGGTAGGTGCGGTTTCCTAACCGCACCGAGTCCAAAAATCTGATTTATCAAACTCACGTTAATTGTAGGTTTTACTATAAAAGAATTCAAATCTATTTCACACCTTGAACCTATCCCAATAAACCTATTTTTCTAATCACGTCTAAAGTTGAAAAACAAGATTGAATTCCAACACATTAATTGCGATTGTAGATTCTATAATAAACGAAATATTGTAGATCGGTGTGTTTACAAAGCGCGCTTACCATCAGGTGTCTAAAATTTTTATATATTACCAATATCTTAAAATCTTCGGAGAAATATAATGCGATTGATAGAGGTGCTATTTGTCGGTATCACCGCTATGCGTTCAAACAAGATGCGTTCATTACTGACGATGCTTGGTATTATCATCGGTGTTGCCTCTGTGCTTGCGATGATTTCAATCGGTGATGGAGCAAAAGAAATCGTGCTTCGCGACGCTCAAAAACTTGGTGGGGCAAACCAGTTTACTATCTACCGCAATCGGTATAAACGGGTAGGATCGCAATGGGTTAGAATCCGTAGTAACGAGTACATGAAATACGACGATGTGTTGGCAATTGAGGCTGAATGTCCATCCGTGAAGGCTGTGACCCCAAGGATTCCGGAATGGAGAGGTGCGTTAATTGAAGCTGCAGGCGGCGCTCAAACTCGCGCGGGTTATAATGGGGTAGATGCTACCTATCGGACTTCAATGGACTGGGATATTCAAGAGGGACGGTTTATTACGGACGAAGATGTGGAAAATGCATCGACTATCTGTGTGCTTGGCGATGAGCTGGCAATGTCTCTGTTCGGTGATAAATCTCCTCTGGGACAGGAGATTAAAATCGCAAAAGGTGACGGACGTTATGACCGATACGGACGTAGGGACCGCAAGCGATCGACTGAAAGGTTTACGGTTGTAGGGACAATGACACCAAGAGGCAGAAGCCTCCGATTCGGTTGGAGTTATGACAACCTCGTCTTTATGCCATTATCAACCACTCAGGAACGTTTTACTGGCGATGATAGGATTCAGGATATTGTGGTTTATGCAAATACTGTTGAGGATGTTCCGATGGCAATTGAGGAGGTAAAAGCCGTTATCCGCAAGCGACATAATAACCAGGATGACTTCATCGGAATTTTTGATATGCGTCAAGGCATGGCGCAATTGGAAAAAATCAGCAAAGTGATTAAGATAGCGTTGGGTAGTATCGCTGGTTTTTCGCTGCTTGTTGGCGGCATCGGTATAATGAATATGATGCTTGTTGCTGTTACTGAGCGGACGCGCGAGATAGGGCTGCGGAAAGCACTTGGTGCAAAACGGCTTGACATCCTTATTCAATTCTTAATGGAAGCTGTTGTGATGTGTGGTTTGGGAGGATTGATAGGCATAGGTTTGGGTATCTTTGCTGGCCAAGGCATGTCACTTCTTGCAGTCAAAATCGCTAAAATTGTTCCTGAATGGCCGTCAGTTGTTTCAACGGAATGGGTCTTGATTTCAATTTCGTTCTCAGCACTAATTGGTATCTCTTTTGGGTTGTATCCTGCGATAAAAGCGTCATCACTCTCCCCTATTGAAGCATTGCGTACTGATTAGTGTCTATTAGAAAGATTATTTGAAATACTATTTTGTGGGTGAATTTACCACTTAGGAACACAATTCTCAGTAGAAATAACAATAAACCTAATTCCATATTTTTACGTCAAAAACAATATAATTGCGTTCCAACAACATCGGTAAACTGTTGATAAGTCAAGAATGTAGTTGGCAATCATATCTATTTGTCAATTATGCGAACCTTATCTGCTTTTTTCTGTCTAAATCACAGAGCATAAAAGTTTAATCTTTTAAAGTCTTTGGAGACAAGAAATGCGCATATTTGAGGGATTATCCGTTGGGGTTTCTGCAATTCGTAGCAACAAACTGCGATCGTTGCTGACGATGCTTGGTATCATCATAGGTGTTGCCTCTGTACTTGCGATGATCTCAATCGGTGATGGTGCAAAAGAAATTGTCTTACAAGATGCACAAAAACTGGGTGGTGTCAACCAATTCACGATGTATCGCAGCAGTTACAAGCGGGTAGGAAGCCGTTGGATGCCTAACCGTAGCAACGAATACTTCAAGTACGAAGATGTATTAGCTATTGAGGCAGAATGCCCATCCGTAAAGGTAGTTGTCCCCCGTATTCCAGAATGGCGGGGTGTCCAGATTCAAACTAAGGATGGGTCTGAAACTCGCAGCGGTTATAACGGTGTTAATTCCTCATTTTCGGAAGCAATGGACTGGAGAATTCAAGAAGGACGTTTTATTTCCAATGAAGATATGGATAACAAAGCAAAGGTTTGCGTTTTAGGTACTGAGGTCGCAATTAACCTATTCGGTAACGAATCTCCCATTAACAAGGAAATCAAAATCGGTAGAGGTGGAGGTAGATTTGATAGATATGGCAGAGGGGATCATGTCCGGATCGCTGAACGTTTTACTGTCGTAGGAACAATGATGCCACGGGGTAGAAGTCTCCGATTTGGATGGAACCTTGACGATATGGTTTTCATCCCACTCACAACAACACAAGAACGATTTACTGGCAACGAAAGGATTGTGATGTTATCTGTACATGCAAATACGGTTGATGAGGTCCCAAAAGCAATTGAAGAAGTAAAAGCAGTCATGAGAACACGCCATAAGAATCAGGATGATTTCTTCAGTCTCAGAGATATGCGTGAAGGTATGGCACAGTTAGATAAAATCAGTAAAGTCATAAAAATCGCTCTGGGTAGTATTGCAGGGTTTTCTCTACTTGTTGGCGGTATCGGAATTATGAATATGATGTTAGTGGCTGTAACTGAACGGACGCGTGAAATCGGCCTGAGAAAAGCTCTTGGTGCTAAACGTTTAGATATAATGGTACAGTTTCTTATAGAGTCTGTGGTGATGTGTATTATAGGCGGTGCTATAGGTGTTGGGATAGGTTATCTCGCGGGTGAAGGTATGGCACTGCTTGCTGTGAAAATTGTCAAGATGGTGCCGGATTGGCCCTCAGTTATCTCTATGCAGTGGGTTATCATTTCCGTTTCGTTTTCTGCGTTGATTGGTATCTCTTTTGGACTCTATCCAGCGCTAAAAGCGTCCGCACTTTCCCCGATAGAAGCACTCCGTACCGATTAAGAGGAGATCTAAATGGGCTTATTTGAATGTATAATTTTAGGCATTACCAGTTTACGTCGAAACCCTTTACGTTCAGGTCTGACAATTTTAGGTATTATTGTCGGCGTCGGTTCTGTCGTCAGTATGGTGTCTGTTGGTGACGGATCATCTGCAATGGTGTTACGAGAGATTGAACGGACAGGCGGCACAAAGATCTTTGAAATCTATCGTGATGATTGGGATAAGCAATCTGGCACATTAAGTCGTGCTGCGGGCGAAGCCGTCAGAGGCAGGAGTCGTTGGCGTAGAAATCGTGCAGAACATTTGGAAACAGATGATGCTTTTGAAATCTTGAAGAGTGCACGTGGTATCGTTAACGTTGTAGCAGAAGATGATATGCCCGGTTGGAGCGTGAGTTACAAAGGTCGCAAAAAGGAATCTCGAATTGTTGCGTCAACGTCTGGTTATGATCGTTCGCATAACTGGTACACTTCAAGTGGTAGGTTTTTCAATCCTGAAGAGGTAGAAGCCGCCAGCAGTGTAGCTGTAATCGGTGCGAAAATTGCTGAAGAGGTATTTCTCAACGAAGACCCGGTTGGGAAAGAGATCAAAGCCTCTCGTCCATCATATTGGCGCGGCAAAAGTGGGCTTTATGAAGTACGTCTGAAAGTTATCGGTGTTATGGAGGAGAAAGGCGATGCCATGGATACCACTGGCTGGGATGATAGGTTCATCATTCCGATAACGACGCTCCAAGAGCGTTTTAAAGGGCGCCAAGATGTTGAACGTATTCGCGTTGAAGCAGTGGATGTTGATAAAATTCCGCTGGCAATATCGGATGCGAAACTGATTTTAGGGAGAATACACAATAACACAGGTGAAGAGTATAACTATTGGACTGCCACAGAAGAATTGGCGACTGCCAACAAGGTGGGGTTGGTTATGAAAGCCTTGATGGGGGGAATCGCAGGTATCGCTTTGATGGTGGCAGGTATCGGTGTAATGAATATCATGCTTGTATCTGTAACTGACCGCACGAAAGAAATTGGTTTGCGGAAAGCTCTCGGTGCTACCTTTAATGACATCATAACCCAATTCCTGATTGAAGCATCTGTACTCACTTTAGCGGGCGGGATTCTGGGGTCAATCCTTGGGGTATTTATGGGAAAAGGCACAGCTGCACTCATTTCCAAGTTTGTTTGGGAAGGCAGCAATTGGCCCTCAGTAATTTCATTTGAAACGATGTTTATTGCCATGCTTGTATCTATCGCCATCGGTGTGTTTTTTGGGCTTTACCCCGCACACAAGGCGGCAAAACTTACACCCGTTGAAGCACTTAGAACTGATTAAGCCGTTATATGGTGAACTTTAAAAATAAGGATACACATTTTCTGTAGGAGCGATCTCCGAATCGCGACAAACTCACTAATAGCCGGGAATCGGAGTTCCCTCGGACATCTCAAAATGTCCTGCTAATTCTAAAGTTTACTATAAATGGTTAAACACGCGGACAGATAGGATTATTGATTTCTGCTGGTTTACATATTAAATTAAGAGGAGTCCGTTTGTTATACACCTTCCAAATCTTATAGGAGGAATAGGTTTTGAAAAAGTTAATTATTACTGTTGCTATCATTGTCGTTCTTATTGGGGCAGTAGGATGGGTTGTACTCAGTCGTAGCAAAAACGGAGTTGACCCGGCACTTGCACCCAAAATTGAGATCGTCAAACTCGGAGATTTCCGAATGACTATCAGAGCAACCGGCAATTTGGAACCACTTATTGATGTAGAAGTAAAATCCAACGTTGAAGGGGAAGTAGTTGAGCTCCTTGTTAAAGATGGTGCTCCCGTTAAAGCGGGCGACATTTTGGTAAGGCTTGACCCGAAAATATATGTAGAGGAACAGAAACAGGCTCAGGCGGATGTTAAAGCAGCTGAAGCACAGTTGATGCAGTCAGAATTAAATATTGAGCTCAAAAAAGAACGTTTAAACAGCGATCTTACTCAGAAAAAAGCTGCTGTTAAAATCGCTGAAGCCAGTCTTGAAACAACCAAAGCGGAATCGCTAACACGGATCAGCTCAGCTGAAACCGACATTCAGGCAACAAAGAATTCGTTAGAACAAGATAAGATCGCTTTGGAGCAGGCAGGAATTTCACTTGAGCAAGCGAAGTTATCACTTGCAGAATATGAAACATCGCTTGATTCTGCAAAGGTCGCATTGGACACTGCCTTGTCAGAATTTGAAAGAAACAAAGCCCTATTTGAAGAAGAATTGGTATCCAAAAAGACGTTAGAAGACGCTGAATCTCGGCACGCCAGTTCAGACTCACAATATAAAAATGCGACTAAACGGGTCGAATCGCAGAAACAAACCATCAAATCACAAGAGCGTACCATTCAAGCACGTAAAACAGCTATTAAGACGCGTGAAGCACAGTTGCAATACCAAGAATTAAACCTTGGACACCTTAAAAAAACGCGCGTGAAGGCGGAAGAGGAGAGTCAAATTCGTTTGGATAATTCCCAAACTCAGCTGCAGGAACTTCAATTAACATTTAATAATGAGAAATTGTTGACAGAACAATCCAGAGTCAGTTCCGATGCCAACCTTCTCCGCCGGCAAAGTAGTTTAAAAAATCAGGAAGAACGGCTTGGGTGGACGGTTATTAAGGCACCTATGTCAGGCACTGTTACGCAACTTGAGATAGAACAAGGTGAGATTGTAACATCTGGACGTTCGGCTTTTTCGCAAAGTCCACCGATTATGACGATTGCGGATCTATCAAAAATGGTTGTCAAAACCTTTATCAACGAAGTTGATATGGAACGTCTTGATGAGGGGCAAGCTGCAGACATAAAGATTGATGCTTTCCAAACAAAGAAATTTAATGGTCAGGTATATGAGATTTCCCAAAGTGGTCAACAGCAAGATAACATTATCTCGTTTGAGGTGATGATAGAGGTAGTTGATACAGCTCATGACATCCGTCCAGGAATGAGTGCTGATGTTGACATTATTACTTACGAGGAAAAGAACGTATTGTTAATTCCTATTGATGCGGTAATTAATAAGAATTCTGCGACCGTAACTGCTCAGGTGGGCAATACGTCACCCTTCAAAGTAGGCAAATCGGTCCAAATGCAGACCATCAGTGAAAAAATATTCAACGGCACTGTAGAATCCGTTGCGAATGGAAGCGTTACAATTAACTTGGATGCATCGCAACGCGGTATTGTTCCTGGTGCATCAACTGTCTCACTTTTAATCAATGATGAAAAGAAAGCTGACGGTGTTTCAGCACAAGTAAGTGTATCGAGAGGGAAATTTGTTATGTTGGACAGTGGTGGCGGCAAAGGGGTTGAAACCGCTATTGAAACCGGCATGCAAAATGAAACAGTTGTAATCGTTAAAAGTGGTGTCACTGAAGGCGATCGCGTTATTTTACAGCGCCGACAAAGACCACAGATGGGATGGGGAAGATAGAAGGTACGAAGCGTGTAGTCTAAAAACGTATTCTGTTACATGCAATCACCACCGAATCCACTTCTGGTATTCGGTGGTGATTGCTTTAACCTTATAGCAATGCGAATTCGAAATAACGTTGGTTGGGTAGGAGGGAACTCCGATTCCCGACTATTCTCTTGTTTTCATATTGCTGCTACTCAAAAGACCGAGATTCAGAGACCGCTCTTACCATAGGACCTTACTCACGTTGTTTTAGAAATTCCACTTTATGCTTCATAGGTTATCTCTCCATTTTTTGAGAAGTTTTTGGGCTTTATCCATATCTCGTTTTCCTTCCGATGTTAGACCAAGTTCCATTTTTACATCCGCTCGACCAAAATACGCCATTGCGTCATCAGGGTTGAGTTGGATGGCTATATCATAGTCAATAACCGCATCAACATATTTAGCCAGTTGTTCTTTTGCCTGTGCCCGATGGTAGTATCCTCTTGAATTATCAGGTTCAAGTTCAATAATTTTATTGAAATCCGTAATGGCTTCGTGATATTCTGCAGCTCTAACTTTTGCCAGTCCACGATACAGGTAGGCTTTCACATTATCAGGTTGGAGTTCAATGATTTGATCATAGTCTGCTATCGCTTCTCGGACTTGACCCCGCTTTTCTTTTGCTTTCGCTTGGTTGAAGTAGACAAGCACGTTATCGTGTGTCTCTGATTGTTCAGGTTTCTCGGTTGTAAGCTTCTCCAATTGTTGTGTTGTCTCGGTTATCGGCTTTCCTGATTTGAGTTGTTCATATTCTTTCCTGAGTTTGTCAACTTTTTCCTGCACTTCTTTACGTCGTTTGAGTTCGCCTTGTTTGTCTGCGCGCAACCGCTTAACCTCTATTCTCAATGACGCAATACGAGCCCTTTTGTCTTTTATCTGACGATTAACTTTGGCAATACTCACTTTGGGTTGCTGGGTACGCCATTGATAAACCACACCGATGATCACTATTGCAAGGATAACAGTGATCATCATGTATCCTTGAATTGTATTGCGTTTCATGTCTTAAAACCTCAAGAGTAAAAATTAATAAACTGAAAACCAAAATTAACTACAACATAATCACCTGTCCATCATAGGCGAGGTAAGCGTTATCGGGGAGATCAATATTTTGCTCCGCACACTGATCCTTAAAATACCGATGGTCAAGCCGATGCATAATATGCGTAAAATAGGTTTCTTTCGGTTGTAAGGCTGCGCTAATCTCCAATGCCTGGCCAACCGATTGATGGGTTGGATGTCCCGGATTGAAACTTAAGGCATCAATAACAAGTACTTCTATCCCTTTCAGCAATGCTTGCGATGTTTCTGGCAATTGTTTTACATCTGGTATATACCCAAAGTTGTCAATCCGATAGCCGTTTGTGTCTACATTACCATGTTCAACTGGGATAGGTGTGATGTCAAAACCGTGCAACTGAAACCTTCCATCAACAACGTTCGGAAGTAAGTGTCCTACACCGCCGCCTTGGAAAGTTTCCTTAGTAAACATATAATAAAAGTTACGTTGCAGAATATCAATTGTTTGCTCGGGACCATAGATCGGCATGTCCATCTGCTGTTTTCGACATGGCATTACAATATCGTTCGTTCCGCTGATATGGTCTGCATGGCAGTGCGTAAAGATGACAGCATCTATCCATTCAATCTTATTCCGATTAATTTGATCCATGAAGTTTGGACCGAGGTCAAATTGAAGGCTTTTTCCTTCCTTTTCGATATGGACAGAAGAACGCGTACGGTAGTTTTTTGAGCCAACCTGCATTGAATCTTGACAGGTCCCGCATTCACATTTATACTCAGGAACACCTGTTGATGTACCTGAACCCAAAATCGTAATCTTCATTCACAAAGAATCCTTTCATCAAAACAATGGAAAAACTAACACCTGAAGAATGTCTTGTTTTAGCAGATGCTATCGGTGATACGCCGACAACTTTGAATATTTTAGACTGTCTGAAACAGGGGATGTGTCGTGCTTATGTCTTCGGTAATCTTCCAGACATAACAGCCTCCTTAGTTATTGATACGCTTTATGATGATGCGTTCTGCTTTGCTACAGATGTAAATGCTTTGTGGCATTTGTTAGAATTTCAGACAGGTTTGGAAAGTCTCATTATCAACGTTGACCCTATATACGCCGAAACTCTTGGACAACATATAGCAGCGAAAACGGGTGTGTTTGTTAAGTATAACGTTGAAATACATCAAGCTCTTTTAGACCCCGTGCATTCCTATCCCAATGAGACGGTTCGATTATTAACATTGGCAGATGTAGAACTTTTAGCAAAATCCCCTGAAGGAGTTCAGGGAAACTCTTTTCAAACACCTCAAAAAACTTTAACAACAGGTCCCGTTGCTGCTGCTATTGTGAACAATGACATTGTCTCTATTGCCCGTACTTATGCCCACACGGATTTGCATGGCGGTATAAGTATATTCACATTAGAGGAGTGGCGAGGAAAGGGCTACGCTACCTCAGCTGCATCTCTCGTGGCACAACAGATTCAGGCTATGTGCAAAATTCCTGTCTGGTATTGCGATGAAGGAAACGTCGCTTCGCTTCGGACTGCACAAAAGTTAGGATTTGTTGAAATCTCAAGACGCACTGATATTATCTCAACCTCTATCCAATAATGCTTTAGAGACTCAACTTGAACCCTACTCTACCCAAGAGCATCGTCAACTTTATTGATAGCGGCAGCCATTAACCGTGCATGTTCCTCCTGCATATTAACGTTGAATCCGAACCTTAGTGCACGACCGAGAATAGATAATGTCTGCGGACACATATCATGCGAATATTCTACATTACCTTTGTAACGTGGGTCACTCCACGGGTAACCTGCTGCGTTAGGTGAATGTTTAAACAGGATGGAATCCCAATAGGTATAAATATGTCTATCAGGGAAACCTTCGTTGTAAGCAGTACCTGCCCCTAAACCTTCTGCTCTAAGTGCCTCCGTATACTTTTTGGCAAGTCCTACGTCGCTCACAATTATCGCTGCACTAATTCCGCATTCACCGCTTGGATCATCCACATGTTGTCGTATGTACCCCTTTGGGTTATCGGAAAGTTCAGCAATAAACGCTTTTTTGAGCAAACGCGTATGACCCAAAATATCATCCAGTTTTGAAAGCTGCACGCGAGCAATCGCACCTAAAATTTCACCGGGGCGATAGGTTTGACAAGAGAACGGTTTATTTTGCCACTCAGAATCGCTCATCCACATCGGCAAACCGGGTTCAGAAGCAAACGCAGCCCGTTCATACGTGTCGTAGTCATCGGAAAAAACTAAACCACCTTCCCCACATGTAATTATCTTGAAGTAGTTCAGACTCCATGAGCCTGCATCACCCCATGTGCCAGCATATTTCCCTTTGTACTGACCACCGACACATTGACAACAATCTTCCACTACCTTTAGATTATGCTTTTTAGCAATCTCTATGATGGCTTCAAGTCGGCACGGGACTCCCTGCATGTGAACAGGAATAATTGCTTTTGTGTGTGGTGTAATTTTCCGTTCCACATCTGTGGGGTCTAATCCAAGTGAATCGTCAATTTCAGCGATCACAGGAATCGCACCAACACCGACAATAGCTGCCGCTGTCGCGATAAAGGTGTATCCGGGTAAAATCACCTCATCACCAGGACCTACACCAACCCCCGTGAGTGCACAAATAATCGCTGATGTGCCTGAATTTACCATCAAGGCATGTTTGGCACCGAGTCGTGCTGCAGCTTCTTTCTCAAAGGCTGCCACATTTGAATTTTCAACAAATCTAAAAAGTTTTCCACTTCGTAGGACTTCTGTCACAGCATCAATCTCTCGTTCATCTATGACACTCGGTCCATGCATTCCCCCTGGAATCGGTTCTGCGATGACAGGTGTTCCCCCATCTATTGCTAAACGCTCTGACATCTTTCCCTCCATTTGACAGCATCAGATTTTGTGATACTTTACATTATACAATCATTTTTGTCAAGTCTGATTTTCATAGTGGTTAGGGTTATTTAGTTCTCCATATTTTCGGTTATTCTTGAATGCTCCTCTTGCTGTAGGAGCGATCTCCAGCTCGCGACTTTTTGACGAAAATGTGCAAAAACCCTAAAACTAAATAACCCTGCATAGTGTTGTAGGTATTGCCACAGACACTATACATATTTCGCCCGCTGGGGCTATAAATTTTCAAACTAATCGGATTTTTGGATCGCGTTCCGCATATAAGATCATAAGATGAGAATTCTGCAGGATTCCATACACGCATTTGACGTTAATTTAATGCTCATTCTTTGTTTAGTTACATCAGACATGGGGCACAGAGACCCGCCCTACAGTTGAAAACGTGATGGAATTATCGGAAATTGGACCTATGTAAGAAAATATACACACTTTAAAACACTGGAAATAGACAGATGTTCGGTAGAATGTTAGATTTGTTGTAACCGATTTTTTGATAAAGGCGTTATTACCAATGTATACGGAAATTTATAGTTATTAAGGATTAAAAAATGCAAACACAATCGGTCGAATTCTACTCAAATTTAAACCCACTTGTTGGGCTTTCTGCAAAAACTTTGCGTCTATATAGTGCTTTAGAAGTTTTTCGGAATACATCGGATTCTCTTGAAAAACCTGAATGGTTCCGAACGCCAAATAGGGATGAGCTGCTTGCAAAGGTTGGGTTTTCAAAAACAGAAATTGATAGAGGTATCACAGAATTAATAGATGCTGAATTATTGCAGATTCAGGATAGAAACAGCGATCAATGGTATTGTTTGAGATAACAGTGCTATGTCCTTCCTAAAAATTCCGCGTCTCATTTTAGCCTCTGCTTCCCCACGCCGCGCCGATCTATTATCTCAAATTGGATTAAAGTTTGAGATATATCCCAGCAATATTTCAGAAATTACCCCAGATAAAGATAAATCCCCTGAGTTTGTAACTCAAAACCTCGCCCTTCAGAAAGCACGATCCGTTGCTGAACGTCATACTGAAGGACTTGTTATTGGTGCTGACACTTTGGTTGTGCTAAAAGATGAACTTCTCGGTAAACCGAAGAACCCGACACATGCTCAGGAAATGTTGACCCGCCTTAGTGGCACTTGCCATGAAGTCGTAACCGGTGTTGCCCTAATTGATGCCAAACTAAACAGAGAGAAAACATGGGCAGAAACAACACAAGTATATTTTAGAGAACTTTGTCCAACAGAAATTACTGCTTACATAGAAACCGGAGAAGCAGCAGATAAGGCAGGAGCGTACGGCATTCAGGGACGCGGGGCAGCTTTTGTGGAACGGATTGAAGGGTGTTATTTTAACGTTGTCGGACTTCCATTAGCGAGACTTGTAGAAGAATTAATGGAATTTGAACCTGATGCCAGCACTTAAGCATTACACAACTACTGTAGGATATACACCTCTTATAGACCCTGGCGAGTTCGGTATCACCAATCTGCATTTCGGTATCCTCAATCTTACCCCCGAATCAACATTTTTTGATCATTCTAATGATTGCGAGGTTGCTCTGATTGCATTAGGTGGGCAATGTACTTTATTGGTTGGTCATAACGGTAACAAGGCAAATGGGATTTTGGGTGAGCGTGCTGATGTTTTTGATGGAGATGCAAGCGTTGCGTATATTCCGCATCATACTACTTATGAGATTATCACTCGTTCAGATTGGGTTGAGATAGCAATTTGTAAGACACCATCCTATTTAGATACAGCAGCCGTGATTTTAGAAGCAGGAAAGATAGAAACTGAAACGAATTATCAACTGCGTATTATAGAAAACGACAATTCAACTGAATGGGTTGGAGAAGCAGTTTGTTTTTATCGATTCAAGGAAGAAAAAGGGTCCGCAACGTTAAAAATCATTGATTCTGCAAAGAAAACAGCGCGAATTGTTCTGCACAACAATAATCTGCTTGTAATACCAGAAAAAACCCGCGCGCGCCTGATTAATTATGAAGGTGTGTGCTATCAACTATTGATAACACATTCTACTCCCCTTCGATGAGTTCTCCGCCTTTTTTAAGGAAAGCAACAGAACTATGTGATATTTGAACTTTAACCTCCTGATTGTTTACCTCCCCGACTGAGAGAAGAATGATTTTTTTATCATTACTGAGACCAAGTATTTTTCCGTGCAACCCACCATTGGTTACAATTTCATCTCCTTTTGATAAATTTTCAAGCATAGCCTGATGTTTTTTCCGTCTGGATTGTTCTGGGCGAATCATCAAAAAATAGATAATAGCAGCCATTGGGATAAACATAAAAAGCATACTTATTAAAGGACTTTCAGCCATATTTGATTTCTCCTTCTGTTTTTATAGAATTAGCATTGCATCGCCGTAGCTGTAAAACCGATAGTTTTGTTGAAGTGCCTCCTGATAAGCCTTTTGTATCAATACGCTGTCAGCGAAGGCACTTACGAGCATAAGCAATGTTGATTTAGGTAGATGGAAATTGGTAAGTAACACATCTACAATTTTAAATTGATAACCGGGATAAATAAAAAGTTCGCTATATCCGTTATAAGGTGTAACAGTGCCTGTTGCACCGGCTGTTTCTAAAGCACGCACAACCGTAGTGCCAATTGCAACGATTTTCGAACCCGTTTCGCGTGCATTACAAATTCGATTTGCTTCAGTTTCATTAAGGTGTATGTATTCAGCATGCATCTTGTGAGTTTGAACGTTCTCTACCTTAACCGGTTGAAACGTCCCGATCCCTACATGTAACGTTAGCACCACTGTTTCTAATCCATTACTCCGTAATTTTTCCAACAAATCTGGGGTAAAATGCAATCCCGCTGTCGGTGCAGCAATTGCACCTTCAGTAGAAGCATAAACCGACTGATAGCGCACCTCATCTTCTTCGTTCGGTGAACGCCGAATGTAAGGGGGCAAAGGCATCATTCCTATTTCAGCAAGGATTTCGAAAAATACGCCTGCATAAATGAAATGAACAATACAATTTCCGTTGTCAGGTTTCTCTAACACCTCTGCTTTCAAAACGTCATTGCCGAATATCAGTTGTGTTCCTACTTTTAGCATCCTGCGCGGCTTTGCTAAAACCTCCCATGTATCGGTTTCCTTTTCTTGTATGAGAAGCAGTTCAATTTTACCGCCAGTCTCACTTTTGTTTCCGATTACCCTTGCCGGTATCACCTTTGTGTCGTTCAAAACTAACAGTGACTTATCAGGTAAAAATTCTGCTATCTGTGAAAATTGTGTATGATTCAATTCGCCTGTGCTTCTGTTAATAATCATGAGCCGTGATGCGTCACGATGCTTCAATGGTCCTTGCGCAATCCGATCAAGAGGCAAATCATAATCAAAATCTGCGAGTTTCATATTTTACAATATAGAATAAAGGGATACTCGAAATGAATTGTGAAAAATTGAGATAGGTCATACGTCAAAAAGTGTTGGATGTTTGCTTCTTGGATATCCGAAGTATTCATAAGCTGCTTCAGTTGCGACGCGCCCGCTTGGTGTAGGTTTCAGGAATCCCTCTTTAATATAGTGAGGTTCATAAACTTCTTCAATAGTTCGTTCATCTTCACTAAGTGCAACAGCGAGTGCTTTACGTCCAGCGCGGCCATCAAAGTTCTCAATCAATGCACGAAAATAAGCATAGTCTTGCGCGTTTAAACCTTTTTCATCAATACCGAAAAATTCGAGAGCTTTTTCCACAACTTCAAGCGTAAGAACACCACCACTTTTAACTTGTGCATAGTCTCTGACGTTAGCAAGCAGCTTATTAGCGATTCGCATAGTGCCGCGTGCACGCAATGCCAAAGCGTATTCTGCATCTTCTTCTATTTCAATATTGAGTTTTGCACTGTTGATACGGATGGCTTGCTGGATATCTTCAGGTGTGTAGTAATCAAGATGTATGTAGATTCCGATTCTGGTGCGAAAAGGTCCTTCAAGCAAGCCTTCACGCGTTGTTGCTCCCACCAGGGTAAAAGGCTCAATGTCAACTTGTACAACATCTGAGCCAGGTCCTTGACCAATAGCTAAATCGAGTTCAAATTCTTCAAGGACAGGGTAAAGTGACTCTTGACTTATCCTTTTCATTCGGTGGATTTCGTCAATAAATAGAATATCACCTTCTTCAAGACTGGTCAATGTGGTGGCGAGGTCAAGACGTTCCAGGGCTGGACCGATTGTCTGTTTAAAATTAGTTCCAAATTCATTAGCGATGATTTTGGCAAGTGTAGTTTTACCCAGACCGGGGGGACCTACGAGGAGGACATGTTCTAACACATAATCCTTGCTTTTGCCAGTCCGCTTAATCTTTGCAGCACGTCTACTTTTTACAGCGTCAATGTGGATACGAAGCTGTTCTTTGGCTTTTTCTTGTCCGATAAATTCATCTAAAGTTTCTGGACGTAGGCTGTATCCAAAATCATCTTCAGTATTATCATGAATATCAAATTTATCCATTTTGTTGTCCTAACACAAGGATGTTCATAACATTTTCGTTATTATGGTGTGTTTTGCATTTTAGCAAAATTCACATTGTCTGTGATAATAAAAAGATTAATTTCGGATATATCGGAGTGCTTCCTTCACCAGAGCATCACGCTCAGCATTCTCACCGAGAGATTCTTGCGCCTTTTCTACCGCCTGTTCAGCTTCAAGTTCTGATGCCCCAAGGTTTACCAGTACATTGATAACTTCTTGATGCGTTGATCCTACGCCACTGATGTCAACTTTTTCTTCTAATTTGATTTTGGCGATGTTTTTTTTCAGTTTTATGATGATAAGCTGCGCGAGTTCTTTCCCCAACCGAGGGACCCGCATTAAAGTTGCAGTATCCTCTTTTAGGACAGCTTGTTGGAATTGTGAAGGTGATAGTATTGTAAAGATATTTTGCCCAAGCGAAGGACCAACGCTTTTGACGGTGAGTGCCATTTTAAACATTTTAAGTGCGTCTCGTGAAGTGAATCCGTAAAGTTTTATTTCATTTTCACGATTTTGGCTATAGTAGATATAAAACGTAATAGGTTCGCCGATAGCAGGTAATCCGTTGATTGTTCGTTCCGGAACTTCAACTAAATAGCCGATACCGTTTACATCTACGACAACCGCTTTGGTATCTTTATGGGCAAGCGTTCCTTTTAGATGAGCAATCATGCTGATGTAGTTTCCTTTCAGCGTCTAATGATACTTATTTTTCATATTTTTGTCGCAGTTGGATCATTTTGTGGGAACGGGCGTGACAAATTGCCACAGCTAAAGCATCAGCAGCGTGGTCCGGTTGTGGTAATTCTTTTAGTTTAAGTAGTGCTTGAACCATTCTTTGGACCTGAATCTTTGTTGCTTTTCCGTACCCAGCGACAGATTGTTTAACTTGTAATGGTGTATAGGTTGCCACAGGAGTTCCTATGTTCACTGCTGCCAATTTAACTATCCCTTTTACTTCTCCAACACTAAACGCACTACTTACGTTTTTGCTGAAGAAAATATCTTCAAGTACTACTGATTCTATTTCAAACTGTGTAATCAGTTCATTTATGGTGTCATATATTTTTTTTAAACGTGCTTCTGATGCAGTTTTGGGACTGGTTTGGATATTTCCGAAGTGCAGCATCTGAACTTGGCTTGCATTGGATTGGACGATTCCATAACCTGTATTCGCAATACCAGGGTCAATCCCAAGAATAATCATCAACAATAGATCCTTATTAACTACGCTGCTGCCTCAAGAATGTCATCAGGTATGTCAAAGTTAGCGTAAACTTTCTGCACATCGTCCAGTTCATCCAAAGTTTCCATAAGTCGCAGCATACGTTCTGCCTCTTTGCCTTCAAGTCTAACGGTATTTTGAGGAATCATGCTAACTTCTGCTAATTGGATGTTTGCGTCAGTGGATTGAATAGCGGTGATGACTTTATCAAACTGTGCAAATGGGGTTATAATTTCAATAGTATCTTCCAACGGTGTTAAATCTTCAGCACCAGCATCTGCGGCAACCAAAAACAACTCTTCTTCATCAATGCTATCGGCATCAACCACAATGAGTCCGCACTTGTCAAATCCCCAAGCGACACATCCGCGTTCACCGATCCTGCCATCAAACTTGCTAAGCGCGTGTCGCACAGCAGCGATTGTCCGATTACGGTTGTCAGTTATTACCTCTATCATCAACGCAACACCACCGGGACCATACCCTTCATAAACGACTTCTTCTAAAGATTCACCTTCAAGTTCGCCAGTGCCACGAAGAATCGCCTTTTCGATGTTATCATTAGGAAGGTTACTTGACTTTGCTGTTGCAATTGCAGTACGAAGGCGGGGATTCATGTCAACATCTCCACCACCAAGACGTGCTGCAGCCGTAATTTCCTTAATTAACCTGGAAAAAAGTTTACCACGTTTAGAATCGTTTGCTGCCTTTTTATGTTTAATTGTTGACCATTTAGAGTGTCCTGACATAATCTGTGTCCTTTCTTAATTTCAGTTCAGAAGAAACTTGGGATGTATTGAAAGACATACGAAAACTGAGGGTCTGCTGATGCCACAACATCTATAAATATTATAGCACATAGTCGTAGAAGATACAAATAAAATGTAGATAAGGTGTGTAAAGTTTTTGGCATGAATACCCTTTTTCTCTTGTTGGAGGGGTTTTCAACCCCGCTGCATACCACAAGTGTATTCAGCGTTGATTTGGATGAATACCACAAGTGTATTCAGTGTTGATTTGGATTTAACAGCTTGAGACTTACAAAATCGGGCTTACAAGGTTTCCCTTCAACAAGAAAGATGATATGGATAATGCTAAAATATTTACACACTCGTAGATAAGGAATATTGGTTGAACAAAAACAACTGGATATGTTACAATTGCTACATCTATAGTTTTATGGAGTTAGACAAATTCTTATGTTGCCTTTTGTCCTCAAAACCGTTGAAGAGCCGGAACAACGTCTTCATCTCCTCGGCAGCGAAAACAGTACTGTAGACGTTGAGGTGCAAACAGAACTATATATCAGTGAATCTGCCAGATTGCATTCGGCAGGACAGACTCACAATTTTCAGATTGAGAATCCATCGGTTTTGCGAGGGGTTCAGGATGCAACGTATAAAGCTTTTACAACATTTCTCGGACAAATTTCTGAACCGGAATCTTTTCTCCCAATTGAGCTTTTATCACAGTATCCGTATCAGCGATACGCTTTAATTCTGTCAATCACGCGTTCGTATGAACTCCATGAAGTGTTTCAAAACACACCAGACACTATTTGGATGGACCGGGGCAATTCTATCTTTGAATATGATGGGTACGAACTTTCCTTAAGTGCAAAGCACTACATACTCGATTCGTCTGCTTATTTGGTATCACCCGGAAAATTTACGGTATTCATGCGACGCGTCAATGATGCTGAAACCACTCGATTTTATCGAAGCGGATTTGTTGACCTAACAGGGAATGCACCACCGCCACTTCAACTAAATGCACAAGAGGTAATTGAGGCAGTGCAACAAGATATAGCCAGTCGAGAGTCTGCTATGCCAATAGGTCAACTGCTGATGTTCCCACCGCCCACTGAAACGGAAACCGGTGAGATTGAGCATCTCACAAGTTGTCCTGAATGTAAGGGTGAGGTGAGACGCATCAATGAAAGTTTTTTCTGTTTGGAATGCGATTGGGATAACCTACCTCCTTTAAAACGTCATTCAAATACTACATAGTGTGTAGCACCTATCTCATAACTCTCTTCGCCTTATCCCAAGGGCGGCTGAAAAATAGAAAAGAGCATCGTATTCACAGCCGCCAACAGTGTTCCCGCTACAGTTTGAAGGAGTGTGTGACGCGCTCGGTAAACTCGTGCCCAAGCAATCAGCGGTAAAAGCAGAAAAAGCCATACTAAATTTAGATTTACAAGTAACATCAAGACAATAATGCAACTTGTAGCAACGCTTGTGTGAAAACTTATTTTCCACAACGGCGTTATCACAGAGAATACAACGCTGTTAACAATAAAGACTTGACACACCCAAATAATACTTTGATTTGCCCCAACCCAATAAAGAATAATCGTTCCTAAAATCATGCTGGCTAACGTCAAGCAAAGCGGTATCAGTCGTTCTTCTTTGGCGTGCAAATGTAAGTTTCTCACCTTTGAAAACCGAAAAAGCAAGGCTATTGCTAATATCGGTAGCACTGTTACAAATATTGCTACAATCGTTAGCCAAAGTATAACTTCCTGGCTTGTGCCCGCATGTTTGTGAATAACGAAAACAGCCGTTACAATCGGAACAATGAACGGGCTAAAAACAACGGATGTACCCAAGGCAATCCAAGCGGGAAATGCCGAGAAAGTCTTATGCATCATCAATTATTTTTTGGTGTATTGAGGGTTTTGAAAAAGCCCACTAAATCTGCCCCGTGTGTGCTTGGGTTAACCTCTTTGTCAATTTTCAGGATTTTCCCCGATTTATCAATAATAACGGTCAAACGTTTGAAACGTTGTTCATCGGGCTTTTGTACAGCACCAAAGAGCAAGGCGAGATTTTTGTTAGTATCGAGTAAAAGCGGAAAGTTCAAATTATTCTCTTCTGAAAATTTCTGATGTGACTCAGCATCATTACCGGTAATACCAAAAACTTGGACATATTTATCAGCAAAACTACTCGACTCATCACGGAGTGAGCATACTTCTGCCGTTCAGCCACGTCCAAAATCTCTTGGATAAAACGCTAAAACCACGTTCTTTTTATCTTGTAACTTGCTGAGTTGGTGTAATTTTCCTGTGCCATCCTTGGCGATGAAATCGGGAGCAGGTTGCCCAACCTCTATTTTCGGAAGTACTTCTTTAAGCAGTTTAACAACGTCTTCTCCATGGGTCTGCACTTTGACTTTTTTATCAATTGCACGGATATATCCTGCTTTATCAATAATGAAAGTGACTCGATTTGAAGCATTGAACCTTTCCATAATGCCGCTGTACTGCTTGCTGACCTCAAATTCTGTATCCGCCAGTAATGAAAATCCGAACTGTTCTTGTTCTTTAAATTTATTATGGGAATCAACGTTATCTACACTAACACCGAACAGGACAGTTTCGTTTTTTTCTATGTCGCTCAATTTTTCCCGGAGCGACTGAAGTTCGGCTGTTCAGCCACCGGTAAAATCTTTCGGATAAAAGGCAAGGACAACGCTTTTCTTGCCTAAGAATTCACTAAGACCTCTTTCAGTCCCTGTTTCATCTTTCAACGTAAAATCTGGGGCTATCATACCCACTTCAAGTTCTTTCGGTTTTTCCACTTCATTCTCCGCTAAAGCTAATGGAATTGAAAATGCTGCTATTAGTAGCACAATTCCAATAGATTGAATAGATAGATTTTGAAACATTTTTAATTCCTCTGAAATTGATTATCGTAAAATTTAATATAGAAACACCATGGTAGGTGCGGTGAATCCTACTTGTTGGAGGGGTTGAAAACCCGCAGCATGCCATACGCGCATGCTGCGTTGATTCACTCCCACAAGAGATGGAAACACCGTGGACAGGGAGTGGTAGCCCCCTTACGCCCACGATGCGATTAAAACATATCACAAACTTGATATAATGTCAAGATATTATGTTGAGATAACACCTTTCTCCTCAAGCCAGACCTTCAAAGGCACATCTGTATCCTTTGGAGAGAAATGACCGTTTGCGTTAGTGCCGCCGCCAAGGAGTTGTTGCCGAATTGGATCGTTCTGTTCAAATATCTCCGAAGGAATCGTCATGTCGTCTTTACTGCGCAGCCATCTATATCCGTATCCGTAAAAAAGCCCTTTCCGTGTGATGTTAGAATCGTTTTCACTGCGTGCATGCCATATACGGCGGTCAAAAAAGACTGCATCGCCAGGTTTACAACATACTGCTGTAGCATCTTCAGGCAGTGAACCGTCTTTTGGTCGATCAAATTTATCGCACAAATGGCTGCCAGGAACAACATAGAAATTTCCGCGTCCTGCTTCCGAGCAATCTGACAGCCAGTAGACGACCTTGATTGATAAACGAGGACGTGGAGAACTCTCAATCTCAATGTTTACACGTCCACTATCTTGATGCCAACCGAGTGGCGATTTATTACAGCGTGAAGATTCAGGACGCGGTGGCGTGATAATAAAATGACTATGATAAGAGTAGATATTCCATCCCAAAATGCCCCATACCTTTGGAAAGGTTTTATACCAATCCAGAACATTGATAAAGATTTGGTCTTTACCGAGAAAATTCGGATAAAAGAAATTGTCGTGCGGTGTCATCCGTTTTTTCGTATATGGGTCATATTCAGCATCTAAATGCGTTTTGTAGATAGTATCAACCCGTCGTTCTAACTGGACAACGAGTTCCAAAGGTAGTGCGTCTTGAACGGTGAAATATCCATCTGCATTTAACGCACACAGCTGTTCGTCAGTGATTTGATGCTGGAGGTGGCGTTCATCAAGCATCTCTTTAGCCTCCTAATTATAGCCTAATTATGGTAGATTTAGAATTAATTGGACACTCTACACCAGCGAGGTTAGGAAACCTCGCCTACCGTGGGAAGATGGTGTTCATTTATTTTATAATTCACCATAATCGCTAAGGTAAGGGACCTTCTATTTGGTCAACAAGATCAATAGAATGTATGACATCGCGCAAGTCAGTAAGCGGCACTTTTTTATTCTGCACGCAGTCTACAAAGTGTTGATGCATTGTAAGGACACCTTCGTAACTCGGACCATCACGTTGGTCAACACCGTCAACTTCCCAACCTCCCATCACACTCCTATTATTGTTCTCATAAATCTCTATTTCTTCTGGGATTTTCATGTAACACCCGATGCCAACCCCGTGCAATTCAGAGCGCAGCACGCGTCCACCTGATGCGCGATTGCCAAAGACAACGCCTGTAACGTTGTTATCAAAACGGACAAAAGCTGTATAGAAATTGCGTTGTGCTGCCCCGAAGATATCGCGATGTGCTGTGACTTCAACCGGTTCACCACCTGCCATATAACGGAGTAGATCAACAACGTGACACACATCGTTCCAAAGGGTTGTGGTAAATTCTCTATTACCACCGATCATCTGCTTGTTAAACGTTGTGACAGCCAACGAAACGGGACCTTTTTCTGCTACTCGCCGCATCGCTTCGCGTGTGACAGCGGCAAATCTACGTTGAAAACCGACCATACAATAGACATCATTTGCAACCGCTGCTTCCAATAATTGTTGTGTCTCATCACTCGTTGCACCGGGTGGTTTTTCTATAAACAGATGCTTTCCTGCATTGAGACAATCCAGTGCGGGTTGCAAAATCCACTTTTCATTCATTACACAATAAACAACGTCTAAATCCATTGTATCCAACATCTTACGGTGGTCTGTGAACGTATGTGGAAACTCATATTTTTGTGCGACTTGCGCGAGTTTATTTTCATCAAGTTCACACGCTGCAGACATTTCAACATCATCTTCAAGGCGGTTTACGCTTGGATAATGCGCGCCTTGACTGCGTCCACCAGCTCCAATAAATCCAGCTTTAAGCATTTGGGAGGTTCTCCTAAATTTTGTAAAACTTGTGCGTATTTTACAATTTGATCGGATATATTGCAAGCAGTTTTTGGTTGGTTCTCCACTTACCAGGGTGTAAAGTTTATGGCATGAATACTCTTTTTCTCTTGTTGGAGGGGTTTTCAACCCCGATTTCATTTTGTCAGAATCGCGGAAAGCGCGGAGAACGCGGAAAACACGGAAAGGTCTACTTTTATACCAGTTAATTCTCATATATATATTCCAATGCTTTGAAAATATTGCTGAACCAGAAAGCAACACCTTCCGCGTCCTCCGTGTGTTCCGCGCTTTCCGCGATTCTGACAAAAAAGGGTGACAAAAACTTTATGCACGCTTTTCTTATTATTAGTTTGACATTTGAAGGTTAATTTGATAAAATTTATCGTAATAAAAGGTTATGAAAGCACATTTGTAATATACATTCACCCATTTTCTGGAAAAGAAATTGACTGCCAAATCAGATGAAAAAAACATGTTACGCCAACTTCCTGCGATTGACAAACTCTTGTCGCTACCGGAAATGCAGGCACTGCAGGATTGTTATGCTCGCCCACTTGTAACAGAAGCATTGCGATCAATTGTTTCTGAAATGCGAGAGCAAATTCTGCAGGGTCACATTAAACCGGAATTGCCCGAACCGGAAGCGTATGCAATATTAGCGCGCCAACGGATAGAGGAGAAAACCCGTTCACCTCTGTGTACAGTCGTGAATGCGACTGGAACTGTAACACACACAAATCTTGGCCGTGCTCTGCTATCTCCTTCTGCGTGTGAAAGCCTACAAAATGCTGCCCAGAATTATGTTAATTTGGAGTACGACTTAGAAACAGGCAAGCGCGGGCATAGGGATCGGATTACGGAACCACTCCTTCAACAATTGACTGGATGCGAAGCATCAACAGTTGTTAATAATAATGCTGCAGCGGTGTTAATTGCTTTGCAAACTGTAGCGCAAGGGAAAGAAGTAATCGTATCACGCGGTGAGTTGATTGAAATTGGAGGTGCTTTTCGAATTCCTGACGTGATAGCAGCGAGTGGGGCTATTCTCAGAGAAGTCGGAATGACAAATCGAACCCATCTTCGTGATTATGCTGAAGCAATAAACGAAAATACAGCTCTTTTATTAAAGGTACATCCAAGTAATTATAAGATTGTTGGTTTTACCACAACGCCTGAGATGCAGGAATTGACCGAACTCGGCACAGAACACGACATTCCTACGATGGAGGATTTAGGTAGTGGTGCACTGATTGATCTTTCTACCTATGGACTACCTCATGAACCCGTTGTTGCTGATAGAATTGAGAGTGGGGTTGATATTGTAACTTTTAGTGGAGATAAGTTACTGGGCGGACCACAGGCAGGCATTATAGTTGGAAAGGCGGAATGGATTCAGCAAATTCGTAAAAATCCGCTGATGCGTGCGTTGCGCGTAGATAAATTGACCATTGCAGCGTTGTCGGCAACACTCTTAACTTACTTTAATCCTGATGCCTTGTTAACACAATTTCCTATGCTTCACCGATATACCCGATCTATTGATGAATTGCACGGCATTGCTAACGAAATTGCTGATTATCTCAAGGAAATCTTTTCAGATAACGTTGCGGTTCAAACTGCCCAGACACATTCACAAATCGGAAGCGGATCACTGCCAGTTGAAACACTACCGAGTGTTGCTGTGGTGCTAAATCCTCTGGAGATTTCTGCTGAAAAACTAGCGGAGCATTTTAGACATGGAAGCATACCTATCATTGGACGGATAGAAAACGACCAGTTGTGGTTTGATGTGCGAACTCTCTACGAAAACGAACAGAAACAATTGATTGAAACAGCAGCAGAGGTTGCCTCAAAATTAGGAAAGGTTACTGACAATTAGTATCAAATACTTTTTTCTCCTTTCAATCTGCTTCCTTTGTGCCTGCACGGAAACATCTCAAAATACTGTTCCATCAAAGGAATTATCTGAAAAAATTGTTTCGCACATTGATGGCGCACAAATGCGGCTGATCCCATCCGGAACTTTCCAGATGGGAAATTCGCAGGAAGGCAAAGGAGACCCTGATGAGTATCCAGTTCATGAGGTTTATGTTGATGCATTCTACATAGATATTCACGAGGTTACAAACGCACGTTACCAGCAGTTCGTATTAGCAACAGGATACCCACCACCACCTCTGTGGCACGACTCAAAGTTTAATAAACCTGATGATCCAGTCGTTAACGTGAAATGGCGCGATGCTGTTGCTTATGCAAACTGGGCAAACAAAAGGTTACCGACTGAGGCAGAATGGGAATACGCAGCACGAGGAAATCTGATTGGAAAAAAGTATCCATCTGGTGATATAATTACACATGATGATGCCAATTTCGGCGGTGTAGGTGGAACAGATAAATGGAAACAGACATCACCTGTCGGCAGTTTTCCGCCCAACAGTTATGATTTATATGACATGGCAGGAAACGTTTGGGAATGGTGTTTTGACGAATACAACGGTGAATTCTATGAGTTTTCTCCACCCAAAAACCCGCGTTTCGGTAGAGAATTCGCTCCTGACAATGAAAACTTTCGCATTCTACGCGGTGGCGGCTGGGGTGGAAGTCCTGACGATTTGCGTGTTGCTGACCGATGGTATCATCTAACAACAGGAAGTACTATTGGTTTTCGCTGTGTTAAGGATGTAGATGAATGAGCATATATAGTGAATTATAAAATATTGACACCTCTTCTGTGAATCAACGCTGAATACGCGTGCGGTATTCAGCGGGAGCGATCTCCGAATCGCGACCTCGGACATTCTGTAGGAGCGATCTCCGAATCGCGACCTCGGACATTCTGTAGGAGCGATCTCCGAATCGCGACCAGTCGGGAATCGGAGTTCCCTCCTACGGGAATATGTCGAGAAATGGTATTGTTATATGTCAACAAGTGTTGAATTAAACCAAATAACAAAAGCGTTTGATACCACTGTAGCGGTCAATGATATATCATTGACTATTGCTCCCGGTGAGTTGTTTTTTCTGCTCGGACCATCAGGATGTGGTAAATCAACGTTGCTCCGTGTTATTGCAGGATTCTACCGTCCAGATGTTGGGGAACTTCTATTTGACGATGAGGTGATGAATAACGTGCCACCACACCAACGTAACACTGGCATGGTTTTCCAAAACTACGCGCTATGGCCACACATGACTGTTGGTGAAAACATTGAATACGGTCTGAGACTTCGCAAAATTGAAAAATCTACCCGCAATGAAAAAATAACAACCGTTCTTGAGATGGTTGAAATGTCTGAATACCGGGATCGTCCTGTAAACACTCTTTCTGGTGGACAACAACAACGCATAGCACTTGCGCGTGCTTTAGTGATTGAACCCAGTGTCCTGTTACTTGACGAACCGCTCAGTAATTTAGATGCTGCACTACGCCAAAATTTACGCAATGAAATCAAAGACATCCACAGCCGCACACAGATCACGACTCTGTATGTAACCCATGATCAAGTCGAAGCGATCTCTATGGCTGACCGAATGGCGATTATGAAAGACGGTGTTTTTGTCCAAGTCGGCACGCCACGTGAAATTTATCAATATCCCGCAGATCCTTTCGTTGCAAGTTTTGTGGGTGAAACGAATTTCATTACAGGTAACATACAAGAAATAGGTAATGGTAAAGCCACGATTGAAACGCCAGTCGGTGTGCTTCACACAGAAAGCGTATATCATGATTTCTCTCCCGGACAGGAGGTCAGCTGTTCCATCCGTCCAGAGACAATTCACTTGAATGGAAATTCTGTCCCAAACCAATTAACCGCAAAAGTAGGTGCCGTTACCTATCTTGGCAGAGTTGAAGAATACGAATTGAGCATTGCTGATTCACTCAAACTCAAAGCTATCATACATAATCCCGGCACAGAAACAAAGAAACCGGGAGATACTGTTAAAATCTCAATGTCTCCAAAAGCAATTGTCCCACTGCCTACAAACGATTAATTTCCGATAATTTGTTTATAGTAGGTTTTAGAATTTATTAGACACTGTGAATAGGTGAGGTTAGGAAACCTCACCATAAGCGTCAATTTAACGGACCTCTACCCTGGTAGATGCGGTTTCCCAACCGCATCGGGCTTATACCCGTGCAGCCAGCAATTGCACAGTTTCTTTGTGGGAGTGCTTTGTAAGCGTGATATAGCGGCGTTGCAAACGCCTCCCACAAGAGCATTTTGGAATAACACGGAGCGGTTAGGAAACCGCTCCTACCGGGTTTGAGTCAGACAAACGGAGCGTTTACAAAACGCGCCTACAGGCAAGTGTAAGAGGCGCAATGAATTGCGCGACTACAAACACCGTTAATCTAAGAAAGGTGTATAGGAATTTTCAGGTTTACTATAAATGCAATTTACACCCAGTCAACAAGATGCTCTTAATATTGACAACCACATTTGCGTTACTGCTGGTGCGGGTTCAGGAAAAACCGCCGTATTAGTTGAACGTTATCTTAGAATTCTGCAGGGTGGAAACGCCACGCCACAACAGATTGTCGCCATTACATTCACAGAAAAAGCCGCAGCCGAAATGAAGAGTCGTGTCATTGAAAAACTCGCTAATGATGAAAATACAGAAATTCGTGAAAAGCATCTTGAACAGATGTACACAGCGCCTATCTCAACGATTCATACATTCTGCTCACGCATTTTGAGAGAATTTCCTATTCAAGCAAGCGTACCTGCTAACTTTAGTATTTTGCAAGGTATAGACCAAAAACTTTTGCTCCAACATGTCATTAAAAACACTCTCCAGGATATAGCAACAGATACTGATGATGAACATTACAATAAACTCCGTCATTCTCTACAACGTTACGGAAACCGTCAAAAATTAGTAGAACTATTTTCCACAATGATAGAGAAACGCTATATGATAGCAAAACTCATCAAGGAAGTCTATAGCGATGATGGCGAAGAACAGCTACCTGAAGCATGGCAAAAAGTTTTTCAAGAAAGATTGATGTCAAAAACCGAGATTACTGAATTCACCCGGTGTCTTAGAACTGTGTTACAAGTGGCTAAAGGCAAAAATGCGGCGAAAGTTAATATATTAACCACAAAATTAGAAACGCTCCCCGACAAAAACCCAACCTCGCCAGGTGTACAAAATTTGCTAAAAGAAATTGCAGTTTTAATTACAACCCAAAGTGGTAGCATTGCAAAAACCAATTTTCTGAAGAGAGGGGTTGATACAACCGGTATTGAGAACGAAATCAAATCTCTGGAATCGGCTGCAGAAAAAATTAAGTCCACACCACCTCTTGACACAAAGGGTGGGGAGGAAGCAGATGATGAATTTCTACTAAACACAACTCACTCCTTACTCGCGCTCTACACCCGAATTTCTGACGAATACCAAAATAACAAACTCTCTCAAGGAAAACTTGACTTTGAAGACCTGCAGATTAAAACACGAGACCTACTTCGCAATAATGAAGAAATCCGCAAAAAACTCTTAGCGCGGCACAAATACTACATGGTAGACGAATTTCAGGATACAAATGAATTACAGTATGAATTAGTGATGCTGTTCACAAATTACCTAAATGGTGTCAATCTATTCATTGTTGGTGACCCCAAACAAAGCATTTACGGGTTCCGTGGTGCTGATGTCCGTGTGTTTGATAAGGCAAAACAGAAAATACTTGACAATGAAGGCAAAAACATCCTACTCAAAGAAAATTTCCGTTCCTTACGCGACAATGTAGGATTCGTTAACTGCTTTTTTGAACGTTTGATGGAAGACAAACCGGAAACTGAATACGAAGTTCCTTATGAACCTCTTACAAATGCACGCATTGCTGAAGCAAATGGAACTATTGAAATCATTCTGGGACAGAGGGATAATGAGGCAGCAAACGAATATGCACTCATAGCAAAACACATCAAAAACATGGTAGCAAACGAGGAAAAGGTGTGGGTGCGCGGTGAAGCGAGAGATGAACCGCCCCAACCAATTAAGTATGGCGACATCGCTATCCTAATCCGCTATAGGACACACCTACCTGATATTGAACATGCACTACTTTCTGCAGACATTCCCTACCTGACTACAGAGGGTGTGGGTTTCTATCAACGACAAGAAATCTATGATATTTGGAACTACCTAAACTTTCTAAATGATTCAAAACAAAACAACACTTCTCTTATTGGCATCTTACGTGGTCCTGCCTTCGGTATTTCAGACACAGAACTATACGAAATTTCGCAGCAGAAAGGAAAAAGTTTCTGGGAGAAAGCACAAAATAATCAGACACCTACTAACCAACTTACTAACGCAATTGCGACCTTAGAGAACCACATGGAGGTTGTCCATCGTGTACCCATAAACCAACTCATACTAACCATCGTCAATGAGACAGGAATGATTGGAACATTGGGATTAGGTAGACAAGGACCGCAACGTTGGGCAAATTACCAAAAACTTTTAGACCTTGCCCGTAATTTTGATGGCGATGAAACCAAGCAAACTTTGACTGACTTCATTGAGTTTCTGGATATTTTAATTACTGAAGAGCCTCGTGAAGGGGATGCCCCGATTGAAGAAAGCAGTACTGCTGTTCAAATTATGACCATCCATTCTGCGAAAGGCAAACAATTTCCTGTGGTGATACTTCCAAGTCTTGATCGTACGGGGAAATATGTAACAGAACCTTACATTGATGAAGTGCTTGGAATCGGTTTCTCTCCGCTAAATCCAGATGATAGCTACACAAAAACTGAACCCGAAATCGTTAATCTGATGAAAGATCGCGCCAATGCTAAAGACGAAGCAGAAAAGAAACGTTTGTTTTACGTCGGTGCCACACGTGCTGAAGACAGACTCATTTTATCTGGGTCTCTTTATAAAAGTGGTGACAGTGAAAAACCACGAAACAAGTTAAAATGGCTTTACGAATACCTTGGAATCAGTCCTGATCAAGATTCTCTAAATCTACCAGTTAAGCTAAATTTATATCCAGAAAACAGTGAAAATAGCCAATCTTTCCAATTAAACATTCCAATTTTAAGACAACTTAATGTTACAGAAAATGTATATCAAGGATCCGACGAAACAACTTTAGTTGACTTTCCCGAACACCCGTTCCATTCTTTAAAACCCTCGGATTTCAAGGCTTCCTTTTCCCTTACTGAACTTACTAATTACACACGTTGTCCACTCCGTTATTACTTGGAAAATGTACTACTCATTCCACCGCCTATTGAGAAACAATGGAATTGGGATAAAATTGAGATGGAGGCTGTAATCCGCCGCATCCTTGCAAAAATCAAACACCTATCACATAAAGAAGACCTTGACAAAATTATTGATGAGACATTGGAGAATTATCCAGAACTAACTAAGAAATCAATAGCCGTAGAACTAAAAGAAAAACTTGGCATATATATATATAATTTTCTCAACTCTGAACTTGCAGCAACATCACTTTCCGCAACTGAATCCTATACCAACCGCCAAATTCACGCGGATATTAATGGGCACATCATCTCAAGTCGGTTTGATAGGCTTTCTAAAGATCAAACAGGACAATGGCAGATTATCAATTTCAAAATTTTTGAAACACAAAATTCAGTGTGTTGTAAACCAGAAATGGGTCTATATGCGTTACTCTTCCATAAAGCCTATCCAAATGATCCGAATGTGGACATTACTTTTTATTTTTTGGAACAAAATAAGTCTGAACAGATGTGCTTCAACAGCGAGGATTTTAAGGCGATTTCTGAGCAATTGCAAAAACAAATTACATCACTACAGCAGGGCATCTTTACAAAAAATCTTGAGCATTGCTGTTCTTGTCCTTATACAGATTCACATGGACAGTGTATTGTTAAATGACCTTAGGAGGAAACTATGAAAAAACCTATGTTGGCAATTATCGGCATTATTTTTGTGTGCTTCTCAATGTATACGATACTACCTGCGTTTGCAGGCACGTGGCGTGATGACTTTGAAGACAACGACACGCGCGAATGGAAAATCTATAACCTCAATCGCCAGGTCGAAAAATGGTGGATTAATGACAATGAAGCAGTTGGGGAAATTTTCGAACCGGGTTTTATGAGTCTCTGGCTTACGGGAGATCTGAAGTGGGAAAATTATAGTGTCTCCTGCCGTGCAAAGTTAGTTGACGATAGAAACGAACCGCCAACCATTGGACTGACGCTCCACGATAGAGGTGAGGAAGATAGTCGTTATTTATTCTTTATTGATTATGTCTTTGACATTGTCAGAATTGTGAAATCCGTTCACGATGATTGGTCAACTGTGCAACACTTTTTTGCTCCAGAAGAGGATACATGGTATCAACTTAAAGCGACTGTTTATGAAGACGGAAATCTTGAGTTCAGTATACAAAATATGGATGCGGAAGTTGACGCTGAGCCGCAAGTATTCACAGCGTTTGATCCTGATCCATTACCAGGAGGACAGGCTGGACTCGTCATTGCAGATGCTCGTGCGCGGTTTGATGATGTCGAAATTACCGGAGACAATATACCGAATGGTGGTCCTGGAAGACGTACACTACAAGCTGTTTCCCCACGATCTAAGCTTGCCACGACTTGGGGTAAACTAAAAATGGAGTGAAAGAAGCAACAAGAATTACAATTATAGTAAAACCCATAATTATTTTTACACTACGGTAGGTTCGGTTTCCTAACCGAACCGTGTTTATTCAGTCCATAGATGCGGTTAGGAAACCGCATCTACCGGTGAGTGTGAACATATTTTTAGATTTCACTATAATAGTAATCCGAGAAGAAATGTTTAAAAACTTAATCCTCATGAAACCGCACCCACCAAATGCCAAAAGCGCATTTGGCGTTGATTCACCGTGGCTTTGAGAGTAGAATTCAAGACATTAAAAACTTCATTTCTCTTACACCGAACTCACGTTAAAACGGCCTTTTTTAGAGTCCTTAATGAAAAAATTAATAACTACGGTGCTGCTCTATTGTTTACTTATAACTACGAGTGTCTCAGCAGATTTTTTACCAAAATTCACTGAAATCACCCAAACAGCAGGGATAGACTTTGTCCATAACAACGGTGCGTTTGGAAAAAAATATTTACCTGAAACAATGGGGTCCGGATGTGCATTTTTTGACTACAATGCGGATGGGTGGCAAGACATTCTTTTAGTTAATGGAAAGGACTGGGAGGGACATCCAACCGAAAAAAGGCAAACTCTTGCACTATACCGAAACAATGAGGATGGCACTTTTACAGATGTTACCAAAGCCGCTGGCTTGGATATTGCTCTGTACGGTATGGGGGTTGCAGTCGCAGATTACGATAACGACGGAGATGATGACATCTACCTGAGTTGTCTCAATGCTGACCGACTTTTCCGAAACAATGGGATTGGCACTTTTACAGATGTTACCAAAGCCGCTGGGATTGACAACCCAGGCTTCGGGACAAGTTGTGCTTGGTTCGATTACAATCTGGACGGGCATCTTGACATATATGTGGCAAACTATGTTGAATGGAGCATAGAAAACGATATTTTTTGTACACTTGACGGTAAAAACAAGTCTTACTGTACCCCTGAATCGTATAATGGTCAAGCAAGTAAACTCTTTCAAAATCGTGGCAATGGCACTTTTATAGATGTCTCCCGTATCTCAGGGATAAGCGACGTATCAAGTAAATCTTTAGGTGTTTGCATCCTTGATTATAATCAAGATGGACTCCCCGATATTTTTGAGGCAAATGATACGCAACCTAACAAACTCTATCAAAACAATGGGGATGGCACTTTCATTGAAGTCGGAATGTTAGCAGGTGTAGCATATAACGAAAGTGGGGTTGCCACTGGTGCAATGGGTGTTGATGCTGCTGATTATGACCGTAGTGGTAGAGAGAGTATCATTGTTGGGAATTTTTCCAATGAAATGTTGAATCTTTACCATAACGAAGGTGATTTTTTTATGGACGACGCGCCTATTGCGCAACTCGGAAAGACAAGTTTATTGACACTGACCTTCGGTTGCTTCTTCTTCGATTTTGACCTGGATGGAAACGTTGACATTTTTACTGCAAATGGACATGTGGAAACAGACATCAATATCGTCCAGAGTGAAGTTACCTACGCACAACAGCCACACCTATTTCGGAATATATCTGACGGGAAGTTTGCTGATGTTCTGCACAAGGTAGGACCCGACTTGGCAAAACCGATTGTTGGGAGGGGTGCAGCCTACGGTGACATAGATAATGACGGGGATTTAGATGTCCTCATTACGACATCTAATGGACAAGCACATCTATACCGTAATGATGGTGGTAACCGTAACGGATGGATTAAGATAAAACTTCTTGGGCAATTGAGCAATCGGAACGGAATCGGCGCACACATCCGAATTACTTCGGCAATTGGCACTCAAACCCGAACAGTTAAAACAGGTTCAAGTTACTGTTCTCAAAGTGAACTGACCGCAATCTTTGGGATAAAAAATGACGAAATTATTGAAACTATTGAGGTGTTTTGGCCCAGTGGAAAAATAAATAAAATTGAGGATGTTAAACCGAATCAGTTAATCCCAATTAAAGAGAGATTGTAAAGAAAACTTGACGCGTTAATTTACTTCTCATAAGAACCATTACAAATCAAAAATAACTTGCGCTTCCCAAACACCATTAGGATTTTGAATTACATATAATTGATGATAGGTTACAGCCTTTATTTCAGTATATACGACATGTTTGTCGAAATTTGTGGGTTCGCCATACACCTGAGCAGATAATTCTGTAGCGTTTATATGCTGAATATTTGACCGTTTAAAGAAAATCTCATCTGTTTCGTGTCTAAAGACTAATTCATCTAACCACCTAACGAACAACATTTCAACAGAATCAGCCGTTATGTCAACGTCAATTGATGATGTTTCATCAATTGTGTCCACAACAGCAATCATTTCAAATAACCCTTGTGCAGCATGATTAAAGAGATTTCTTAACGTATCACCTTTAACACGCATCCCCGCATCCGCAGTGTGTTCAATGTATTCAAAAGGTTTCATAATTATTTTTAGCGAGCAAACGTTACCTTATGTCGTTAAGATTTTTGAAATTCATATAATTTTAAAAGATTAGTACTTAGGACTTACGCAATTTCCACGATTTTTTTTTGCATTAATTATAGCAAAAATGGTGCAATTTTCGTCAGAATTCTCAGCGCGTTTACAAAACGCGCCTACCGTTTGTACGAAAGTCTTATACATTGTAAATAAGAATATATTTCATTGCACAACTAATTTTCTAATTATAAGGGACTTGGTTTCTTAATGTCAAAAGTATTACACACTCGCCCTTTAATTTCACGTTATTTTTCAGCAATTAGTTTAATCATCCTTGTGGGATGGTTCTGTGGTTTGGATTCCGTTCTTCATGCCGATTCTTGGAAGTGCGGCACGCCACTGTTAATTGAACGATCATCATCGGTTATCGATTTTAATTTTGGAAATAGCGAACCTGTTTTGGCAGCACCTGCGGCACCTGCTCAATTAGGACAAATAGACCGATTTTTTATTCACATTCCAGAAACGTCTATCAAGGCAACCTGTGTTGCAGTAGGTGCACATTGCTATATCTACATTGATAACACTGTTCAGGATATGTTAACTAAAGCTGAGGCTGATGCAATTGCCGATACGTTCGACACAAATATTTACCCTAAAGCGCATCATTGGATAGGTTCTGAATTTCAACCCGGCTTAGATCGTGACAATAGGATAACGATTTTATTTCACGATGTCGGCATGAACGCTTCAGGGGCTGATTATGGGGGGTATTTTTCACCTACTGATCAGCATCCGACATACCCGACCAGTAATCGCCGTGATATGCTCTATATGGATATTTTTCAATTCAAAGAACGTTCACGGCATACTTTCTATAGTAGTCTTGCACACGAGTTTGCACATCTGATTAACTGGTATCAGAACGGTGGTAAAAGTGATCAACGTTGGTTAGAAGAAGGCATTGCGTCCTTTACAGAATGGGGTATATATGGTACCGTTCATACGTTGTTTGTTGACGGTTACCTCGCAGATCCAAGTCTGTCTTTAACGACTGCAAATAATACGGATACCTATTATGGCGCAGCTTTTATGTTGTTGCTCTACCTCTACGAAAACCACGGTGGTATTGGCTTTATTCGACAACTTGCCGCTGAAGATATACTTGGTCTGTCCGCAATTGACCTAACTTTAGGAAAAAACAAGCACTTTGTTGATGCATTCCTCAATTGGGGAATCGCAAATTGGCTAAACAATCCGAGACATGGTAAACACCTGAGTTATCTGAACCTGCCCAACAGAAAAATTACAGCACGCACACCACGCATCACTCGTTATCCGACTACTTCTGCTGATATTCCAATTGACAGTTGGGGTGTAGAATATATCTTATTTCAAAATCTTCCTGACAACCTTGAACTGACCCTAAAAGCAAGCACCCAAGCACATCTCCACGCCAATATTGTTTATCTTGCCTCGGATACTAACGGTGCTGTTGTCAAACCTATTCCGTCAGTATCCGACCCAAACGCAGTGAATACATTCCATACTAATAAGATCGGAATTAGCAATTTAAGTAGTGATGGACAAATTCTGTTAATCGTCACTTCTGAATATCCTCAAACATTCAGATATGTTGCTAAACTTGGGGTAGGTGATGCTTCTATTGACATAGGAAAACCAAATGGAGCCGAAAGAAATATAGAACAATCCCGTTATCTTTTATATCCTAACTCAGTAAATTACCTTCCCAACAGTAATTCGCAACCGATAAGTTTAGCACGTCGTGTAGGTACTTCCTTAATTGCAACGAATATCTCAACAAAATTAGAACCGATAACCCAAATTCATCTCTCCAGCAACTATAACGAGATTGTTATTCAGGAAGATAATGCTTTTGCTACGAGTGACTGGGGGCTGGAAATTTTCACCTTAAACCCTTCACCCACGCGTATTGGAGGAATCGCGACACCGGGAAACGCACAAGCCATTGCCATTGATGGAGACAACGTCTATATTGCTGACGGTGAATTAGGTGTACATCTCATTGAAGTTAATCCTCTGACTTCACCTCGTATTGTCAATACACTCAGTGGGTTTCAAGATGCACGCGATGTACATTTAGCAAACGGAAACCTATACACACTTGATACAGTACGCGGACTCTTGGTTTTTAAACAGCAGGACGTACTCAACAGCGAAAACCCACACCCGCGACGAACATTTAGAACCGCGGGAACACCCTTTAAAGTCTCCACAAATGATGAAGGAAAAGTTTATTTAAGTGACAATGTAAAGGGTTTATATATTTTAGCTTTAGATCCTCTCGGAGGTTTTACGGTTACAGGTACTGTTCCACTGCTTGCATTTGATTTTGAGATTCTCGGAAAATATGCGCTGCTTGTTTCCAGTAATTTACGTATCCTGGATATCGGTGCAGCTTTAGCACCAGAACCGATTTCTTGGGTAAACACACCAGGGTTGGCTTCGGCAATGAAATTCTATGAAGGCTTGCTTTACCTGACTGACCAACAGGCTGGTCTTCATATTGTTAATATCAACAGTCCGAAAAGACCGCGCCTGATTTCATCTCATCCCACTATTGGAAATGCAGAGGACGTTGAACTACGGTATTCGGCTGCTGAGCAGGCAACCTATGCTTATGTTGCAGATGGAAAGGGCGGTATACAAACGCTTGATGTTACAAAACCTGACATGCCAGTCTGGATAAACCACTACAACGCGAGCGGTACTGCTTATGGGCTTGATGTGGACAGTGATGATGATAAATCTACTATCGCTATTGCAAACGGGACTGGAGGTTTAAAAATTGCTGAATTGACTGATCCATACAACGGCAAGATAACACAAAATATCCGCACCTTCGCTGGTAATCAAGGAGCATTATGTGTGCAGATTGAAAAAGAACATGCTTTCGTCGGCACAGATATAGGAATGGATATTGTTGATCTGGCAACAGGAGAAACCCTCACACATATACCGACTACAGATCCAGTTTGGGAAATTGCGATAATTGGCGACTATGCGTATCTATGTGCAAGGTCTCTTGTTGTAGTTGATATTAGTAATCCGAAGGGTAGCAAAATTGTTAGCAAACGCGAATTCACAGGCAGCGCATATAAAATTGCATATAATACGTCGCATGCTTTCGTTGCTTCACTTGAAGGTGGAATCCGCATCTTAGATATTTCTGACCCAGCGCTTCCTCGTCCAATTGCTCACTTTGCCACAGAAGGAGCGGCAACGAATGTATGTCTTTCAGGCGAATTTGTATATGTTTTAGATAGCCAACAAGGGGTATTAAAATTAGACGGAACAGACCCGCAGCAACTTACGCCGCTGTCAAACTATGTTGAAACGCAGCTACCTATTGCTGCAGCAATTCAGGGGTACTACCTCTATTTGCTTGATAGCCAAAGTGTCCAAATTATTGACTCACGTACGATGCGTCGCCGCGCACGTTATGCGCTCTTACAATCTCCCACTGATCTCGCAGTCATGGACTCTGCCCTATACGTAACCGACCTATACCAACTCAGCATTTTTCGTGTTGATACAAACCTTTTGAACCTTGCAGTAGAAGAACCTCTACAAAGTAGATCAGATCAACCAATACTTTCAACGATGTCAATTCCAAATCAACTTTTACAAAACTACCCGAATCCGTTTAACCCTGAAACCTGGATCCCCTATTCTATTGCCAAAGGCACTCATGTTTCTCTTTCAATCCACGATGCAAACGGTCATTTAATCTCTCATCAACTGCTCGGATATAAACGATCTGGAAAACATATTGTCCATTGGAATGGACGGAATGTCATAGGTGAACCCGTTGCAAGTGGTATCTATTTCTATACGCTTGAAGCGGGGGATTTCTCTGCGACTCGCAAAATGGTTGTACAGCATTAGGATATGTTTTGAGATAATGGGCAAATTACTTTCATAAATTTTCTCTGTTTAAATAATTCTGAAATGTTTCTTATTAAAGTGTTTCTGTAACCCATAATTACTTGCTAACGTTAAAATGCTTAATAGGGATGGAATGTTACACGCAAACGCTCTATTTCATAATGCATACTTAGCATAAGTTGGCCAACTTGAAATGTGTACTTATAGTGTTTGTATTCCTAAATGTCCGAACGGCTCTATTGCATAAACCTGGGTAGGTTAGTATAACTTAATATAACCGTTCGGACCCCTCTATAAATCTTATATAGTAAACAGGCAGATACGAATTTCTCATTACAGAAAGCAGACTTTTAATAAGGAGACTTAGGGATGACAGCAAACAGTGTAACCGGTAGTTTTCGGGGAATTGAAGTAAGTTTTTCCTATAACGGACCTCACATTGTCATGAGTGTTTTGAATAAAACGGAAGAAGGTAGGAGATTACGCGTGATGTTCCAACAACAACCACTCAGTGGGCGCGTAAATTGGACATCCTTCCAACTAACCGGACAAACACAAGATGTTGTCGTGCCATCAGAGGTTATTCAGTCACACAAGTTGGCATTCTACGTTGATAGCCATGAACCGATTGCCACTTATACTGAAAAAATATTAGAAGAATTAAAACTAATTCAAGATCAACAATTGTCGGAATACCAGTCAAACGGTTCGGCATCCGACTCTAACCTGCAGACACCTACGCATTCTCAAACTGAAGAAGCAGTAACAACAGCTCAGAACACCGATGTGAAAAGAAACGAGGTTAACAATCATACTTACGGACAGAAAAACGGATCATTTGATATAGCACCAGAGTTACAAGAACTGGCATCTTTAGAACCAGAAGACACTTACGTGAATCCAAATGGTGATAAAAGCCATGCAGCAAAACAAGAAAATATATCCTGTCAAACAACACCGAAAGCAAATTCTCAGGTAACGACCAATCCTACGAAATCCGACTCTGTTGAGGATTCTATTCCTACTCCAAAACGAAAGACGCAATATATAGGTCAGTATCTTCCAAGTATTAATACCGAACTAAAATTTAAAATCAAAGTACCTTCACTTCCGAAAAGTTCTTCTAAGATGCAAGCGACTTTTATACCCCCACGTTCTGCCTCCACATCAAATTCTAATGGTAAAAAGCACGGAATTTTTGGACAATTAGCTGGCACATTCGGGCTCACTGTTCCTAAGAAAAAGGAATATTATGCACAGCAAAACCGACATTTATATGATAAATTTCACGCAGATTTGGAAAAGTTGGAGAGAGACTACAATAATGGATGCGGTATTCCGCTTGATAATTGGGACTTAGAATCACTGAGCGAAAGACAAATTGCTGTCTTACTCCTGAATCTAATGGTCAATGAAGTAAGCGAATGGAAAAAGGTCGCGAAACAGAATGAAACAACTAAGGACTCTCTCGCCAAATCTCTTGAGACTATTGAAACTGAACTTAAGCAGACACTGAAACAAACGAGAGGCGTTGAGGCGCCAACCCCAACACTCTTCCCGGATAGAATTGCATCAACTGACAACGATTTGATGGAAATTCAGAAGGACTGCGATATTTACCTACAGCGTTTTTCTAAAAAATTGGCTACCCTTGAACAGAAGCATGCCGATAAAGTTAAAATTCCTGCATTCAAAAAGTACTTGGTTGATTTTGTACGAGATAAACTCTTTCCAAATGTTGCCGAGTTCAGTTCATTAAACTCTGTGAAATCAAGGTTAAACTGGTTTCTGGATTTAGTGGATTTTGAATTAATGTCGATTGAACCAGGAAAAACGAAATTCTCGGATGAATTCCATGAACTCAAAGAGAAACGCAGCTGTGATTTTGAGTCTGACACGATCGTTGAAGTAGTCACACCAGGTTTGCAATCAAAAGATGGAAAACGGGTTATCCAAAACGCAGTCGTCGTTCAAGCGGAGTAGTCTGTGATAACCAGACAAAATCTTTTTCAACGTATTTCCCAAATCCCACAAGTCAATATTGGGCATTTCCCTACCCCATTTGAAGAATGTCCGCGCCTATCTGAAGCACTCGGCGGTCCACGTATCTTCATAAAACGCGAAGATTGCTCGGGGTTAGCGTTCGGTGGAAACAAAGTCAGACAATTAACTTTTACTATAGGTGAGGGTGTAGATCAAGGGGCGGATACAATAATTCAGGGAGCTGCTTCGCAATCAAACCATTGCCGGCAGGCTGCTGCAGCTTGTAGTAAACTTGGCTTGAATTGCTATCTACGCCTTGCACGCGATCATAAAAGTATTGTGCAAGGCAATCTTTTGTTAGACCATTTAGCGGGCGCGGATGTTGAAGTCGTTGATGTGCCATTTGGACCAGAATTAGAGGAATTCAAATTTGAACTCGCTGAGAAATTAAAAGCAGATGGATTAAAACCTTATGTTATTGCCTCGCCCTGCTCCACAGCACTGGCAGCAGTTGCCTTTACATGGTGCATTGCAGAAATTCATGAACAACAATCACAAATTGGGATTGATGCTGATTGGATTTACACCTCTTCGGTAGGTGGAACTCAGGCAGGATTAGTGCTTGGCACTAAAGCGCTTGGGATGAAATTAAAACCTTTTGCCTGCGCGCCGATTCATTGGGAAGGAAAGATTGATCGGATACGCGATGCTGCCAATACCGCTGCTTCTATTTTAAAACTTGATACGCAAATCAAAGATTCAGACATCCAAAATACCGATGACTATATTGGGAAAGCTTATGGATACCTCACTCCAGAGTGTATCTCCGCTCTCAAATTGGTAGCAAGCACAGAAGGTATCATCCTTGATCCTGTTTACACAGCAAAGGCAATGGCATGCCTGATTGACCATATTCAGCAAGGTAGATTTGATTCAAATGATACTATTATCTTCTTGCATACTGGCGGCACTCCAGCACTATTTGCATATAATGAAGAGTTGAGTGCAGATGGTGTATGACTGCTTTTTTGTGAAGCAGACATATTTGGTTTTCTGGATGTAGTATCGCTATAAACCGGGCTTACAAAGCCCTCCCACAAGAGTAGTTCTTAATTCGAAACCTTCTCATAATGAATAAATTCATTAGGTTTTAACCTGACAGAACTGCTGTCTTCCGAATCTACATATCCCAGCCTTAGCAACGTTATCACTTCATGATAGTCAGGTATAGCGAAAAACTTTCTGATTTTTTCGCGATCTGTTTCGCTTTCTAAAGGTGCACTAACAAATTGTACGCCTATGTCAAGCGATGTCGCCGCAAGAAGTATGTTTTGTATCAGCATCCCCATGCTCAACCACATCCACCGCGTCCCCCCTTCACCAGGTGGACGCCTTTCGTTATTCATCGTAACCAACACTAACAACGGTGCTTCGCGTACTTGTGCAGCAATCTCTCTTGCAGGCATCTTACCAGCACCTAAATGTCCCATAATCGTTAATGACTTTGCATTTTTTAACAATCCCTTCAATATGCTTCCTGTCAGTTTTTCAGGGCAATTTTGAAGCAATTTCGGCAGGGTAACATGGTCAGAGAGCAACACGCCATCACCCCGTTCTTGCCATTCTTCTTCGGTAAGACACATCCATTGACTATTGTCGTCAAGAAATTGAGCATCTTTGAACTGTTCTACTATTGCCTGTTCTGTTATATCGGCAAGCGCATCCTTTCCCACAGATTCTTGAATTATGATTAACTCCCACGGTTGAACGTTAAAAGGCGAAGGTGTCCATCGTGCCGCCTCAATCAACCGATTTAGGTCGGCTTCATCAATTGGACGGTTCTGAAATTCACCACGATGGCTTCGGCGTTGTATGATCGCGTCAAAGATGTTCATTTAGACTCCAAAATCTTTCCAAAACTTCCTCTGGTGTGGCCGTGCCTGTCGTGCCTATCTTAGTTACTGTAATAGACGCAACCAGATTTCCAAGATATGCTGCTTCAACTGCAGCCTCACTGCCTAAACCACAGAGCGTAGGAACTATCCCCGCTGAAACACTATCGCCTGCCCCAACAGGATCAATTTTGTCGGCATTTGAAATGCCGGGAATATGTGTAAGTTGCTCATTGTGATAAACGAGAATACCTTCTTCACCGAGTGTGACGAATACCGTGTTTTGTGTCTGTTCTGCAAGGCTTACTGCACATTTTTTTGCGGATTCAATGTCAACGATTTTCCCATTCCAATTTGGAACAAGTGCACGCTGCGCTTCAAAGCGATTAGGTTTTATAATTACGTTTCGATACGTTCCAATCCGCGTGCGGGAGTCAGCAAAGAAAATCTTATCGGGATACACCACCGCGAGATCACACAATTCTTCGCGCACGCGATTTGTGATAACGCCTAAATTCTCATGTGGCATCTGATCTCCGATGATTATTCCGTCAACCTGTGGAATACACGTATGGAGCGCATCCAAAACCGCTTTTTCAACACTGTCAGACATCGGTGCTTGGTTTTCAATATCAAAGCGTGGTCCTTCGGTTTGAACATCTTCATAGCCACGGTGAATAGGTTTTAGGTATGTAGGGGTAACCCAGTTTGGCGCGCTTACCATAAAGTCTGTCCGACATCCTCTTTCTTGCAAACACGTAAGGAGTGTCTGTCCGAATCCATCTTCACCAATGACTCCTAAAGTATAGACTGTCCCTACTCCCAACGCCTTTAGATTATTTGTGACTGTTCCTGCTGCTCCCGGACTATATCGTTGTTCAACCACAGGATTAGTATGCCACGGCGTTTCCAGCGATAATGTTGAACGTGTTTTGTCTATATACCAGTAAGCATCCAGATAGAAATCCCCAATTACGAGGATTCGCAGGTCTTTAAATTGAGAAAGAAGTGTTTTCAGGCTGGCTTCGTCAATCAACGTAATCCTCCAAAATCCTTATGGTAATTAGTCCTGAATTATTATACCATAATCTGACTTTACGAATGTACACAAAATTCATAGGTATGCCCTTTTAAGTCAAAGTATTTTCTTCCACACAACCCGAAAAGTCTTGATACTTTAAGCAAAAATCCAAATTTGCAATATCACCTTAGATATGTTAAAATATAGGGAGTCAAAACTATCGCACAACGATTTGGAGGAAATTGATGTATAAAATCGGTCTCATTCCAGGAGACGGAATTGGCCCCGAAGTAACGCGCGAAGCAATGAAGGTCTTCGGGGCGGCAGCTGCACAAGAAGGATTTAAATACGAAACTGTTGAATACGATGTCGGTGGAGACCGATATCTGGAAACAGGTGAAGTGTTACCCGATTCGGTGCTTGAAGAACTCCGAGGACTTGATGCAATTTATCTTGGTGCTATTGGACATCCTGATGTCAAACCCGGCATTTTAGAGAAAGGGATTTTACTAAAGGTACGGTTTGAACTTGATCTCTATATTAACCTACGTCCTGTCAAACTCTATCCGGGTGTGCCTACACCTTTGAAGGACAAAGGTCCTGAAGATATTGATTTCATCATCGTCCGTGAAAATACAGAAGGCTTATATTCCGGAATCGGTGGCTTTTTGAAACGCGGTACACGCGATGAGGTTGCAATTCAAGAGATGATCAACACGTATAAAGGTGTCGAGCGATGTGTTCGCTATGCGTATGAACTCACCCGAAAACGCAACAAGACTAATACTTTAACCTCATGCGATAAAGCAAATGTCCTTACCTACGCACACGACTTGTGGCGACGCGTCTTTGACGAAGTTGGAGAAGATTACCCAGATATAAAAAAAGAATACGCAATCGTTGACGCGACAACGATGTGGATGGTCAAAAATCCTGAATGGTTCGATGTGATTGTGACCTGTAATATGTTCGGAGACATCATTACCGACCTTGGTGCGATGATTCAGGGTGGTATGGGGGTTGCAGCATCAGGTAATTTGAATCCTGAGAGCGTTGCGATGTTTGAACCGATTCACGGGTCAGCGCCACGGTATACCGGTAAAAATCAAATTAACCCGATCGCCGCTGTTGGCGCAGCAGGCATGATGTTGGATCACCTTGGACACTCTGACGCAGCAGCAAAAGTGGAAAAGTCTATCAGCAATCTGCTCGCAAGTGGAAAGATAAAAGATCTCGGTGCTGGAAGAATGGGGTACACTACTGAAGAGGTCGGAGACCTTATCGCACAAGGTTTGTAAATTGAGTCTTGTATAACCACAATTTCAACGACGCTATTTATGTCAATTGTGCAGTGAAGTTAATCCGATCTGAAGTGCGGGTCCACTTATTGAAGGTATACATATCAAAAGCACTTAGCATTTTATAGCCCGCCTTTTTCAGCAATTCATTCACCGTCTGCACTTCAAAAATTCTTTGTTTGTGAACCTCTTCATAGCGTCTAAACAACTCGCCTTCACGTATAAAAAAGGTCAGGAAGGTACGGCACATTTTGGTGTGATAGAGATAATTATTTTTCCAGATATAAGAATAGTCTTCGTGGTTTTGAGAAAATGTCTTGTTGTGAAAATGTTCTACGATATTTCGTTCAGTCGTAACATCAAAGATAAACAATCCATCCTGCGTGAGATGTTCTGATACAGTTTTGAATACACGACTTAATTCACTTTCGCTGCCTGCATAATTTATGCTGTCATAAGTGCAAAGGATCGCGTCAAATTGCTGGTCTAACCGGAAATTAAGCATATCTCCATGATGGAATATAATTTGTAAATTTTGATCTTCGGCTTTTTTGCGAGCAATGTTTAGCATTCCTTTTGCCCTATCTATCCCTGTCACGAGATATCCGTTTGATGCTAACAAGACGGTCAATGTGCCTGTTCCGCACGCTAAGTCAAGGAGACTCCGTGGTTCACAACCGTACATTTTAAAAAGTGATTCTATATAATCGCTCCATCGTGGATAGTTGACGTTTTTCATCATCCGGTCATAAGCATAGGCAAATTTTTCATAAGGCGGTGTTAATAGCATTGATATTAATTACTCAATTCTTCTTTATATCCTACAGCAGCATTGAGCATCCTCAGAAGAGTATTGATTTCCTCCGCGTTCCAGGTTTCGTTGGCGTTCGCTTCAATTGCGTATTCACCTGCAGCTTTAATTTTACGAAGGTTGATTTTTCCTGTGATAAAACTAAATGGTATTCGCTGCGCCGCACTTTTAACTCTTTCAAATGTATTTATTATATCATTGCGATTTACACCTTCCGGCGCTTGTCTAACCATAGCGTCCTTCAACATTTCTGTGCCAAAACGGAAAAGTGCGGTGATAATAAACCATTGTAAAATAGAAAGGCAAACCATGAATATCAGCAAAATAGTTAACGCCTTGGTCAGATGACGTTTCCAATTGCGGCTCCTTGTGCTCATTTGAATTACCTCTATAATTTACTATAGTTTGGACATTTTTTAGAGTTCTTGTGTGATAATGTTGGTTAATAGAGACCCTTTAGATATCAACATGACTATTCATGCCTATTATTGATACACATTTCGCCCCGCTGGGGCTTACGCCGTTTAGGTTATCGTTTTCTATAAACATTCCGCCCCGCTGGGGCTGCTCTCACTGTACCTGAATATTTTTTTGTGAGTTACGACTCGTGCGAAAAACTCGTAAAAAATAAAAGATAGTTGAAAACTCAACAAGAAACAGACAAAAATTGTCCAAACTTTTGAAGTGCCAACGCTAATTAGGGCCAAAAAATCAGTAAAGTTAAGACAAGTTTTGTTGTTCAAATTCAATAGGTGTCAAATAGCCTAACGCCGAGTGAGGACGTTTGTGATGATACACCTGTGTGATAAAATGCCCGATGCGTGTGCTGGCATCGGTTATATCCTCATAATCATTGAGATGAACTTCTTCCTCTTTGAGAGTTCGGATGGGTCTCCTTTCAGCATACCCGTTCTCCCACGGACACCCTCTACGCGCTAAGGAAATCTCAATGCCGTGCTGTTTCAGCGTTGAGATATAGGCACTTGAAAGATACTGAACCCCTTGATCGCTATGGTGGATCTCTGGGATACTTTGGCGTAATGCCTGTTCTAAGGCTTTCAGGGTCAGAGATGTGTTCAAATGTTGGCTGACCTGCCAGCCTCTTATCATGCGAGTGAAGACATCCATGAGCACCGCAACATAGACGAAGCGTCTGTGGAGACGGACATACGTTATATCGCCAACCCAGACCTGATCACATCGACAGATGTCAAGTGCTTCGAGGCGATTTACCCAAGGATGCGCACCTTCAAGCGATCTCGTGGTTTGACCAGAAACCCCTTTGACCGAAACCGACAAGTTCTGGGATTTCATCAATCGGGCGACGCGTCGATACCCAATGGTGTATCCCATACCCAACAGCATCTGTGTGATACGCCTATACCCATATTTCGGATAACGCGCACATAACTTCTCTATTTCCTCTCCAAGCACCGCTTCAGAAGGGTCGCTTTTCGGGTGATAATAGAGAAGGCTCCGGTTGAAACCCAGCGTCTCACAAATCTGGTGAACTGAATAATCGTTTCGCAACGCCTCAACGAGGTTTCGCTTATCAGACGAGGTCAACTCAACCAAGTGGAGGCTTTTTTTTGGATGTCTAATGCCACGGTCAACCGCCCAACGAGTTGTTCAAGGTGGGCGATCCGCTCGGCCGCCTCGCTGGATTGCTTATCCGTGGAGGCAAACAGAGAGGTTTCCGCATTTTCAACGAGCTGCTGCTTCCACTTTGAAAACTGGTCTTCGCTGAGGCTATGCCGCCGGCACACTTCTGCTTGGGAACTTTCACCGCTGAGGGCCTCAAGAACGACCTCCGCTTTAAACTCGGGGGTGAAGCTTCTTCGTTTTCGCTTCGCCATCGGATACTCCTTATAATTAGATTGTTATTATACCACAATCTTGGTTTAGACAGTGGCCCTAATTTCCGATGGCAGTACAATTCGTCTATTAACCCAAATCCTGTAGAAATAATTTTCCAATCAATAGTTACCTTTCCATAACCATTGTGCTCTTTGACACCGTTAATACCTTCCATCAACAACTTATGTTCTTTGCCTTCATACATCTCTGCGGCAGGTTCTTTATAATCACTTAGTTCTTTTATTCTACTACATAGACGATCTGTAGACCGAAAATCTTCAAGTTTAAGCTTGTTCGGAATTTTCCCGTGTTTTTGTGTAGCAGAGCAAGGACTAATTACCAATATTTTCATAAAATTAATCCTCCTTTACTTATCAAGAACAATCTCAATTAGCCGCTGCGGGTTTTGCTTTACATCTTCAAACACTTGGAAACCCTGACTACATGCAGCTTCGCACAACCTTCTCATCACAACACCTTTGAGTGCCCAGTTTGTGGTGCGGAGGCTTTTCTGTAAAGCGCTGCCAGTTTCAACAACATGGACATTCGGTAAGTCCTCATTTACCGCCTTTCTCTGACTTTTTGGGAGCAGGAAAATTAGTGTTGTCGCACGTTCTACTTCAAAAACGCGTTGCAGTGATTCAATATCGTCCGGTCTCAATAGCGAAAAAACGAGGTCGTAACTTTCAAGTAAATCTACTGTTTGTTCGGGAACGCCATTCTCACCGAATTCTAAGACTTCAAGATCGTGAAGCGGGGCAGTGTCAAAAGGGACAATAATATCTTTCTCACCAACCGGACGCATTTTTCCGTCAACACGACAATGATACCATGGGAAATATAGGTCGATGGTTGTCTTACCGTACTGCTCGTGTTCCCGAATCTGTTTTAAGCCTTCCCGTAACTGAACATACAGAGGGCCGGTAAACATTTCCGCAGCGGGTAAGCGATAGTCTCTACTTTTATCGTGCCAACCCTCTGTGTTGAAACCACAGAGTTCTTTTATTCTTGACTTGAGGCGGTCAGGCGAACTGCAATCTTCAGCACTGAGTGGATTATCAAGCTTATGTTTCTGCCCGGTTGTGTAAGAATTAAAAATCAATATTTTCACAAGACTATGCTCCTGCTTTTTGCTCTCTTCGCTGCCATATATGCAGAATCGGACTGGCGATAAAGACTGAAGAATACGTTCCTATCAACACACCGACAATGAGTGCTAATGCAAATGTGTTAATTTCTTCACCCGGATTGGAGAGCACGAAGATGACAATTACTACAAACAGGGTTGTGATAGAGGTAATGACGGTCCGACTTAATGATTGATTGATACTTCGGTTTAGCACTTCAACATAGTCAACACCTTTCAAGGATTGCCCGTTTTCTCGGATTCGGTCGAACACGACAATTGTATCGTTTAGTGAATATCCGATAATTGTTAGGAACGCAGCGACGGTAGGTAAATTAATTTCCTTTGCGAGAACAGCGAAAAGACCTAAGGTGATAAGCACATCGTGGACAAGTGCTGCAATTGCGCCGATAGCAAAACGGAATTCAAACCGCCACGAGATATAAAGCAGTAAAATAGCGATTGATGACAGAACAGACCAGAGTGCCGACCATTTGAGGTCGCGACCAACACTTGGCCCGACTTCAGTAACATTTACACCTTCCGATACAGCTTGCCAGCCGTCACCACCTTCAAAAAGAGCCTCTGTGAGGATACTTCCAACACTTGCTTGTATCTGAATAGTAGCGTTTTCCGTCAAATCTATACCGAATTCTTGTGCGAAAATCAGCTGAATTGCCGTTCCTTCAGCAACTGTTTCCAATGTGCCAATTTCAGCCCGCAGCCGTACATCACCATCAACTAATTCAACGGTATCACCAGGGTTCAAAAGATGTACTTTTTCAGCGGTACTGCTCACCTGAACACTCGTTGCTGTTGCATCTCCAGGGTCAGCTGTGACAGGTATAACAATAGACTGTTGCTGAAATTCGGGGCGATGTCCCATAGAAATGAAAGCCTTGTTTTCGTCTGGATCAAGTTGTATTTTAACATCTTCGTATCCTACTTTAGCTAACTTGGTTTTCAATTCAGTTTCTGTTACCGCCCTGTTGAATATTGCTTCAACCTTAACACCCCCTCGGAAGTCAATTCCAAAATTCGGTCCGCCCTGAACTATAAGGAATACGATGCCAACAGTTATCAACACAGCAGAAAACAAAAATCCGGTGCGGTGTTTATTGATAAAATCAAATTTTGTATTACTTAGTAGCTGCAATTTTCTATATCCTTTCCATATTCGGTTTGCCCGTTAGGAATCAGTAGGTTTCAAGTTGGGCATTTCTAAGACTTTATGTGTTTTAGGCATAGGGTCCTGATGTATACTGTCTCCGACAAATTAGATGCTTAATTTTTGCACATCTCGATTTCCGATTGTCAACCCGTATATTTCGCGTGTGACAACAATTGCTGTGAACATACTTGCCAGGATGCCGATACCAAGCGTAACCGCAAACCCTTTGATTGGTCCGTCACCGAAATGGTAGAGGACGAGTGCGGTAAAGAACGTAGTGAGATTTGCATCCAAAATTGTTATAAATGCGCGTTTATAACCGTTTGTAATAGCATCCCAGACAGTTTTTCCTGTTCGCAACTCTTCGCGAATTCGCTCAAATATAAGCACGTTTGCATCCACAGCCATACCAATAGTAAGCACAAGTCCCGCAATACCTGGGAGTGTTAATGCCGCGCCAAAGCCTGCTAAGGCACCAAGAATAATTATCATATTAAAGACGAGTGCGACAATAGCAATTAACCCAGACAATCGGTAGTAAATTACCATAAAAACGAGAACAGCCAATAGCCCAATAATCGCGGCTTTAACCCCATTGTCAATAGACTCTTTACCGAGTGTGGGACCGACAGTGCGTTCTTCCCCGACTTGAACACCTACCGGGAAAGCACCAGCTTTAAGTATATTTGAGAGATAGTCTGCCTCCGGAAAACTAAAACTCCCCTCAATAACGGCATTACCGCTAATCTGAGTATTAATAACTGGGTAAGACTGTACCTTATCATCAAGGAGAATTGCTAAATGTTCCCCGATATGATCGCCAGTGATTTTAGAAAATTTACTGTTACCTTCTCGGTCAAAAGTCATGTGGACAGCGATGTCAAAACTTGTTCTGCCGGGGCCAGGTCTTGCACTATCAATGTTTTGACCTGTTAGAAGCACTGGGCTTTCCAAAACAAACCAGTTTCCTGTTTCATGATGAAAACGAATTTCAGTGTTCTCGGGCAGATTGTCTGGTGGAGGTGTATCTGCTGAACCGGACCATAAGCTGCCGCCCGATGGGGACTTCTTCACCATCTTAAATTCTAATCTACCCATCGTCTGTACAATACGGAGAGGTCCCGAGGAATCCTTTGCACCCGGCAACTCAATGATAATGCGCGGGCGATTTGCTTCCTGAACGATAGAAGGTTCAGCCACCCCAAAAGCATCTACTCGGTTTCGTAAGACGATCAATACCTGTTGAATTGCTTGGTCGCTGTATTCTTGCATTCCCCTGTCACTTAAACGGAGTCGATAAGTGGATTGTGTCTCTTTTTCAGAAATAACCTCTGCATTTTCGAAAAAATCTATATCGTTTAAGAGATCAACCGCTTTTTCCAGATATTTCTTCTTTTCCTCTGGATCAGATCTGAATCGAGAAGGGATTTCAACAAGCACGTTTAGCGCATCTTCGCCGTTTACCTGTTCAGCTTGTCGGCACAATACCTGTTCTGCTTTAAGCGTTTCGGGAATAGAATACGAATTTCCTTTTAGTAACTCTCTTTTTGATTTCTCCATATCTACTTCAAGGACAAGATGGACACCACCTTTTAAATCCAAACCAAGTTTTAATCGGTTGTTAGGTATTATCCGCCGCAACGTAGTTGGAAGGCTACCAAATAGATGTAAATTTTCCAAGGTAGCAGTTGGATTTTCTTTTGCCTTGTCAGAGATAAGTCTGACGAAAAATTCTTTTGCTTCAGTGGTGTCAAATTGATAGTCAACAGCTTCTTCAAATCCGAGTTTTTCCAATTGGACTTTAAAAACGTTCTGAAGTTCATCGGTTGCCTCTTGGAAGTTTGTTCCCTCCGACAATTCTACGTCCGCTAAGTCAACTTTGAAAGCATTATCATCGGTAACTTCAAAGGGAGGTAGTATCTCCTGTAAATTCAGTGATAAATTTCCATACAACGGAAGGTAGAACCTGTCTGGTGTAGGGATAAGGTATAAAATTGATAACAGCAAAACGCCAATGATTAAAACGATTTTCCAGATATTAAATCTGTACATCAAATGCTCCTATTTCTAAAACTATATTTACGGATAGCAGATAAGAAAATAATCTTAATGTATGTCTGATGATGTTCAAAAAACTTGATGAATGCTGGACTATGAAAATAAGGATTTACTTCCCATCCCAAACGTGGTAAATCTTTTATCCACAATTCTTCAATCAATCGCCCGCATCCGAGTAGATCCCAAATATATGTTTGTAAAGCCTACCACTCTGTGAATCTATTGAAGAATAATTATAGGTGCGCCTGGGAGGAATCGAACCCCCGACACGAGGCTTAGGAAGCCCCTGCTCTATCCCCTGAGCTACAGGCGCGTTTACCGTTAAAACCCCGTTCAAGGTTTAAGTGTTATTCTATCTATTTAAAATATAACAAAGTATTGGCTAAAATTCAATGAGAGAAAAGACCGGTTGATCCGCTACTTTTTTTCGCCCTTTAAATTCCGTGAGTTCTAATAAGAGGGCAACGCCTGTTACGTCTCCGCCAAGTTTTTTGACGAGTTCAATTGAAGCAGAAAGCGTTCCCCCGGTTGCCAAAACGTCATCACATATAAGCACACGACTCCCTCTTGGGAAAGCGTCTTGATGGATAGCAAGCGTATCCGTGCCGTATTCAAGGTCGTAGGTGATTTCATAGCAATCAAAAGGTAATTTTCCACTTTTACGGATAGGCACAAAACCGATACCGAGGCGATGTGCAAGTGCTGCAGCCAGAATGAAACCTCGCGCATCAATCCCCGCAATTACGTCAATCACTTCAGATTTAAAACGGTTAGCGAATACGTCGATCGCGGCATTAAAGGCTAACCCATTTCCTAAAAGGGGTGTAATATCCTTATATGAAACACCCGGTTTTGGGAAATTCGGTATCTCTCGAATAAACTTAGTAAAATCGCTCATACATATTTACTTTTAACTTTGTGCTGTCTCATTTTACGGAGATGCAGCATGAGGATGAATCATAATCTTCATACCCTTTCGGGATTCCATTGTTTCAAAAGCCTTGTCAATTTCAACAAGTGGAAAATGATGTGTGATAAGCGGTTGCACACGGACTAAACCCTTTTCAAGGAGACGAACTGCTAATTCGTGATGGCGAGGCACACATCCGTGGGATCCTGTAACAAAACACTCCTTATAGTGGATTGTGTTAGAGAGGACACTCATCGGACGCATAGTTTTTGGCAATCCACCGAACAAGTTAACATAACCGCGGTGTGCCACCATTTCAACACCTTGTTCATGCGCTTCAACAGAAGCACAAGTTGTAATAACGATATCCGGCCCTTCTCCATCTGTTTCTTCTCGGCAGCGTTCCACTACATCTTCCTCTTCAGAGGCGATATAGGTATCCGCTTCGTAAAACTTTGCGATCTCCATTCGCAGTTTGCTGCGTTGAATGCCGATAACTTTCGTCGCGCCCATAACGCGGGCAAGGTCAATCATCATACATCCGATCGGTCCCAGACCGATAATGACAACGGTCTTACCGAGAGACATATTTACTAATTCAAGTCCATTGATAGCACAGGCGAGGGGTTCAGCGAGGGCAGCTTCATCAAAACTGAGGGTGGTATTAAATGCGGTAACCGGTCCTTCTTCCAAAACCAAGCGGGGGAGTTTCATATATTGTGCAAATGCACCGGGAATTTGGTAGCCAATAGCGTAATTAATTTCACAGTTGTTTCCAAGTCCGTCCCGACACCAGTGACATTGTCCACATGGCACATCCGCGCCGATAGAGACGCGATCGCCTTCTTTGACACGGGTTACGTTTTTACCGACTTTGACAATCACACCTGAATTTTCGTGCCCGATAATCGTTGGTGGTTTGACACGAGGATTACCGTGATGGAAAATGCGAACATCAGAACCGCATATACTGACGGATTCAACCCGCATTAGTGCGGAGTCGTTGTCAATTTCTGGTTCCGGAACATCCTGAACATTTAAGTTTTCAAGGCTTTCAAGTATAGCCGCTTTCATATTTCCTTTTGTTACCTGTAGGAGCATAACCCTACAAGAAGTTTATGACGGATGAATCAGAACTTTTGCGTAGAATTGGCTTTTGTCCTTCATCATATGTAGTGTTTTTGTACTATCTGTCAACGGCACCTTGTGTGTGATCAGTGGAGCGAGGTCTAATTTTCCAGAAGCCATCGCTTGTAATACTGTTCGCCAATCGTCATCGTTACTAGATATACTGTAATCGGAATTCCATGTCCCGAATAGGCTAACCTCGCGCCGCATTAGTTGTGAAATAAGCCATGCAGGCAAAGTTACATCTGCAGCGGGATTTCCAAGCAATACGACACTACCGCCACGTTGAACACTCCCCAATGCATAGAGATAGGTTTGTGGCACCCCTGCTGCTTCAATACAAACGTGTGCACCTTTTTCTTTAGTCTGTGCGTTTACTACCTCAACGGGGTCTTCTATTGTGCTATTAAAGACACTTTCAAAACCGAGACGTTGTGCTAATTCAAGTTTTTCAGAAACAATATCAAACAGAAGCACCTGCGTAGCACCCATTATTCTTACCCACTGCGCTACCATTAACCCGATCGGACCTGCCCCGAATATTGCAACTGTTTTGCCGACAAGCGAATCTCGAACTCTCCGTAGTGCGTGGAGTGCCACCGCGGCAGGTTCGGTAAGGGCTGCCTCTTGCAAAGTTACGCCGTGCGGTACACGGATGAGGTTTTCTTTCGGTGCGACAACAAATTCGGCAAAAGCCCCGTCACTCCGTGATCCGAGGTAGTCGTAGTCGCTGCATTGAACATACTTCCCGCTCTCACACGCATCACATTTTCCACACCAAATTAGTGGGAAAACGACGACACTGTCTCCTTGTTCAAAACCGTCAACGTCCGGACCGCATTGGTCTATTGTTCCAGCAAATTCGTGTCCGCAGACTGTCGGAAAACTGTAAGTTCCTTTAGAAAAAATCCTTGGAATGTCGGAACCACAAACGCCACAGAAACCGATTCGGACTCGGACTTGCCCCTCAGAGACGTTTGGGATAGGCATCTGTGCTAACTGCAAATCTCCAACAGCGTGTAGCACAAGTGCCTCCATCAAACCATTTTGCATCACATTCCTCTCTCGGTAAGTCCAAGTGAAATAGCCTGATGGATCTGCTGGATATTTTCTGCGCGAGAACCTGATTTGTGAAAAACGCTACTGCTTCCACCGACCAAAATATCTGCCCCAGCTGCTACCATTTTAGGGATGTTCTCAAAACTGACATTGCCATCAACTTCAATCGGGAGGTTCACACCGCGTTCATTCAAAAAATCTTGACAATCCGAAATCTTTTGTAGCGTGGACAGCACTAATTTCTGACCGGCAAATCCTGGATTCACAGTCATAATCAGTACGAAGTCAAGCCGATCAATAACATACGTTATCGCGGAAAGCGGGGTCGCTGGGTTCAAAGCAACACCCGCTTTTATACCATGTCCTTGAATTACTGATAAAGTTCTATCCAAATGTGTAGCAGATTCTGCATGAACAGCGATTTGTTGAACACCAATGTTTGCGACTGCTTCCACAAAAAAGTCGTTATTTTGCACCATCAGGTGGATGTCAAAAGCGCAATCTGTTTTTTGCCGTAATTGCTCAATGAGTGCCAACCCAATGGGCATGTTTGGCACAAAGTGTGCATCCATCAAGTCAAAATGCAGCAGGTTGATCCCTGATTTTTCCAATTCACGAATATCTATTTCCAAGTTACAGAGATCCGCACACATCACTGAAGGTGCAATGCTAATTTTTTTATCCGTGGAACTTGGGCATTGACTCTCATGAGTCGGCAAGATATTTCTCCAATCAAATTCTGGTCTCTCAAACTATTTTCTCAAACTATTATTATAACATAAAATGGGCGAATTGTCAAATTTTAGGGGCGGTTATTGAAAACGATTTGACTTGCTTTTCGTTACTATGAGTAGTATAATAAGTCAATTGGAGACGAACTCACTAAAAAGATTACAGAGAGTAAAATTTATGAGATACATCGGCTGCAAAAACAATCTCTTATCGTATATTGAAGCAGTAACGCTAAGCAATTGCGGCCGGGAAGGTGTGTTTTGCGATCTCTTTGCAGGAACACATACAGTTGCGGCACATTTCAAAAAACTTGGATTTCAAATTATATCCAACGATCTGCTCTACGTTGCTTATGTTTTCGGGCGCGCTCTGATTCAAAATAACGACAAACCTACCTTCTGTCAATTGACTAATCTTCCTGAAACTTATTCTTCTAATCTCTTTGATGGAGCAAATAATTACTTCAAGACCTTAAATCATTTGAACCATCTTGAAGGTACATCCGATGGTTTTATCTTTAATAACTATTGTCCAAGTGGAGATAATGATTATAAACGCCAATATCTTTCTGACAGAAACGGGAAGAAAATTGATGCAATTAGACAACAAATTGAAACATGGCTACAGAATAAACTTATCACCGAAGCAGAATATTATATACACCTACTTTCACTTCTGGAGGCAGTTTCCAAAGTAACCAACATTTCAGGAACTTATGCTGCTTATCTAAAAGATTGGGACGCAAGAACATATAAATCTCTGATACTAAAACCCTTTTTTCCCATTCCATCAGACAAAGAACACATTGTATATCAAAAAGATGCCAATAGTCTTATAGAACACATCGAATGTGATATTCTCTATCTGGATCCGCCTTACAATAACCGACAATATATTACGAATTACCATCTTCTTGAGACTATTGCACGCTACGATAATCCTCATGTTTACGGCAAAACGGGGTTGCGTAGATATTCGGAGTCAGAGAAATCGGCTTACTGTTCAAAGTCCGAATGTTTGCGAGCATTCGCAGCGTTAATATCAAAAGCAACAGCAAAACATATTATTGTCAGTTATAATAGTGAAGGCATCATGAGCGAGAATGAAATATGCTACGTTCTGAACTGCAAAGGTGAAAAAGCAGAAGTAATTCCGATAGATTATCGTCGCTTCAAAAGCAATTCAAACGGTAGACTAACAAACAAAAAGACTGTTCAAGAGTACCTATTTTATGTCAAGACAAAGTGAAGAGAAAACACAAGATGGCAAATACGATGCGCGTAATAAACTCAATGATTTTACAGGTAGTGAATGGGTCTATTTTTTAAATTCAATTGAACTGATTGAAGGGGAACCTACCCTCATGACTGGTGAGCAGCTCAATGATTTGTCAGAACAACAATGGACAGCGCATCAAGAACCGATCATTGACACATACTTTCCTACTTCTGGTGAAGCAAGCGATGCTCACCACATCCGCAGAAAACATCCCTCTCCAAAACCACCTCAGCTGATGAAACAACTTATAGAATTTTTCACTAAGAAAGATGGTTGGGTGCTGGATCCGTTTGTTGGTGTAGGTGGAACATTGTTAGCTTGTTCAATGGCAAGTCGTCACGGTGTTGGGATAGATTTATCCCAAGAGTATCTTAACTTGTACCAAAAAGCCTCCGAGGATTTAGGTTTAAAACCTCAGATAGTTTTCAAAGGAAATTCCTTAGAACTTGAAAACATTATCAACGATAAAGATTACCAGTTTGACCTGATACTGACCGATCCTCCTTATGGAAATATGCTCTCAAAAAAACGGACCGGCGAACACAAGAAGAAAACAGGGGATGGTTCTCCTACTCCGTTCACAAACGACCAGGACGATCTTGGGAACATGCTACCTGAACAGTTCTATAATGCTTTGAAATCCGTCATATCTCAGTCCATGAAATTACTAAAAGTCAAAGGCTATGTGATAGTCTTTTGCAAAGACCTACAACCCACTGCTGAACATCCTAACCTAATCCATGCTGATGTTATCAAAACGTTGATTCAGATCCCTAATCTTCGGTTCAGAGGGTATAAAATATGGTATGATAAAACTCAGAAACTTTACCCTTTTGGTTATCCTTATGCGTATGTATCTAATCAACTACATCAGTTCATCTTAATCTTTCGCAAGGAAAATTGAAAATGGCAATCCGAACTTTTGGTTGGGTTCAAGACGCATCGAAAATAGAAAACCTTCGAAAAACAGTGGAAGTTTTTGATCACGAGTCCCTAACGCATCGAACGTTAATTGAGAATAAGATTCCCACACTTGTTGAAAAACAAAATGGGCGAGATCGCTTTCTCTCAGAACTGAGTTGTACACCATTGAAATTAAAATATAATGATTTGATAGGTACAGCTCTTAAGCAAAATTCTCAATTTTGCTGTAATGGTATTTTACAAGCAGCTATCAAAGGGCAAAAAAGAGATTTCCTTAGGAATTGGCCCGCAGATAATTTTCTAAGATGGGCACATGCCATCGGGTTTATTCAATATGATAGTGCTACAGATAGTTTCTCAATCACTAATTTCGGATTACAGTACACGAAAACACGAACTGGTACCCCTGATGAAAAAGAAGTTCTTTCTCAAGCGTTTCTCTCCTATCCGCCTGTAATGCGGGTATTGAACCTACTTGCCGATGGAGACCATCTGACTAAATTTGAAATTGGTAAACAGCTCGGTTTTGTGGGTGAAGATGGATTTACAAATTTACCACAGAACATATTAGTTCGTTCACTTGCACAGATAGAGGATCCAAAGGAAAAGAATAAAATGCTTACAGACTGGGAAGGAACATCGGACAAGTACGCCCGAATGATTGCACGCTGGCTTGAATATATGGGGTGGGTAACACAAGAAGAAAAGAAGGTTGTAGCAACTTTTGGAAGTAAAGCGTATAAGAGTTCTATACCTCAATCCTATTTGATTACTCCAAACGGATTGAAGGCTCGAAGAAGAGGACAGGGAACCAATATCCAAAGACGGATTCCAAAAAACGTGTATTGGGAAATGTTAGCAACTAAAGGGAAAGACCGTGCTTATATCCGTACACGACGCGCGCTAATTCTTCAAGGAATTGCTAAAAAAAGTCTATCAATAGAAACTTTGCAACAACTTTTAGCTGACAAAGGATTCAATGAATCCGAGACGACTATCACCAATGATTTGAAAGGTTTAAAACAAATTGGTCTAAATATTCAGCATGAACAAAAAGGATACTTTCTGCGTGACACTATTCAAAATTTGGTAGTTCCCAGTTTCGCTACTAAAGAAACAATCAAGAGCGATATTCAGGGGTCAATTGATCGGTGCCGAGAACTATTAGAACATGTCCCTCATGATTATCTTGTTCTTATACCAATGAGTTTTTCAGGTAGGCAAGGTAGCCGATTATTTGAAATGAAAACGCTTGAGCTGCTTGTGGATCAATGTGGTTTTGATGGACTTCGTTTAGGTGAAGCTGATCGTCCAGACGGTTTAATTTTTACCCAAGAACTAACTGAAGATTACGGGGTAATCATTGATACAAAGGCATACAGCAAAAACTTTAATATTCCTCGTCAGGAAGCGGATAAAATGACACGCTACGTTAATGAGAACATTCTGCAAGACCCAAGACATTCTCCGAAGTGGTGGGAGCATTTCCCTTCAGAAATTAATCTGTTTAAGTTCCTATTTGTGTCTGGTAAGTTTGGTGGCCAGTTCGAAAGTCAATTACATCGGATATCAAGATCAACTCAGGACACCGATGGCGCTGTGATTACATCTTTCAATTTGCTACTGTTGGCCGAGGAAATTGCCAAAAAGAATATCGATCTACAAAATGTTGGGGAAAAGTTTGGTTGTCTTGCTGAAGTCAAAATAGGTATATAGCAACGGAATCTTAAAACAGAAATCGATACATCGGTGTATTCAACGTAATCCCAATAAGACTCCACACACCGCCAACAACAAATTCCCCCAGAATCAAACCGAGGAAAAACGGAATAAGTTTGCGGTGCAGGTTCATCCCACCTTGCTTCAGAATAATCCACTTGATAACAGAACTGACAAAGATTGAAAACCAGAACACATTCATTGACCAACTACTTGAAATAGCAAACCCCGCAGGATGAAAAGGCCACCAAAACAGACGTATCCGCATAATCATTAAGAACCCGGTAATCAGAAATCCTACACACATCGCGACTATCGCTGGGACGTCGGGTGCTCTGGGTGAAGTGAGCCAACTCTGAAGTCTGTTAAACGGTCTCCCCGCAAACCAGTCGCGTGCACCTTCAATGTATGAGATATGATAAAATGCCCAAAATGATCCAAATGTGCCGATAACAATTGCCACACACATTGCAATGAGAAGTCTACGATTGGAAATTCGTGTGCGTTCAGCGAGTTTAAAGCCTTCCAAGATATGCGGCATCGGATGTCCGCGATATGCACGATTGAAAGAGAAAAGGTAGGCGAGCATCGTTAGGTTTCGTGGTCCAAGCAGGCGCGTCCCAAAGATGCGCGGCATCATCTCATCTGGTCCAATGAAGTGCAAATCGTGTACGGGTGAACCGAGTTCGGCACGCATGCGTGTCACAGCGGTGGAAATAGCATAGTAAATGCCGAAGAAAACCACAATTGCCCACGCGGACATCCCCGCAGCGTTACAAAAGATTGCGATAAACATCAGACTACCGATAAGGCAAATGACCATGCCGCGATAAGACATCGGTTCATCAGAATCGTTTCCTTCCTGCGGTCTAAATATTTTGCGTGCCACCTGTGCAAGATGTTTTCGTGTGGCAATAATCGCAATAACAAATAAACCAATATACGCGCCAAACGATTGCTCATCGGTGAACGGAAAGTTTGGCAGACCTCTGATTCCCAACGCATCTCCGAAAATCCGTTCTGCCTTCCAAAACAGATAGAAGAACCAGCAAGAAAATGACAGATCCAACGGAATAAAGAATGCCATCCCGACAGCAAACGGAAACACAGCAATAGGTGTCCATCCAATCGCACTCCACGGTTTTTGTGTAAAAAATGGGCGTAAATCATAAAGGCGACCACCAAGGCTCGGCACGGTTGGAAAAAGATAGTGCAACCCGTTGAGAATATCAATCGTACCCGCAATTCCGAAGCCAAGCCACATCATCTTGTTTGTCAGCAGGTTTGTTTTACCGACGTTTGTCAATTCAAGCGGGAGTTGAATAATCGGATAACTCAGTTTTTCGTGTTCAGTCCACTGTTTACGAACAAGGGTATTGATGAAAACCATGACGAACACAAGCGCGCATAAAAAACCACCCCAAGTTAGGGTGGTCGTTATCCATCCTTCAATGATTTCCCATTGGTATAAACTCGTTTCGCCTCGGTAATATTCTGTTAAAAATGACTTTTCTTTGACTGCTATCCAATCCGGGATATAACGGTGAAATAGATGCGCCCAATCGTTTTCAGGCGTGGCATACCAGAAAGCGTAAGGAATCATTGGGATTAAGACACGAAGAACATCGTGCCCTGCCAAGGAGGAGGCAATGGCAAGCATGACATAGATCGTCAACAATTCGCCTTGTTGAAAGGCTACTCGCGGCAAAACCCGTGTCAATGCCAAATTCGCACCCGTAATGATAAAGATGCAAAAGATGACATTAAAATAGAGCGAAATTGTGGTTGGGTACCCTTGTCCCGCTGAATCTAAAATCCAATAGACATTGGGTATAGTGAGTGCGGTGCCGATTAAAATGGCACGCCATGTAGCACCGAAATGTGGTCGTCTTTGTGTTGTTAGTTCACGATGCGTAGTTTTGTGATCACTTCCTGATTGCTGTGAAGTTGTAGGTCTCAAAATTGATTCAGAACTTTCTGCTTTGTAGCCTTAAGCTCCAGCGTGCTGATATTGCCTAAAATTTTCTTGAGATTTTCGGTAAATCCTTGTATACTTTAAAACTATAAGATGATCAAGCGTCCAAAATAGGATATACATAAATTGAATTTAGACATGTCTAAAAAAGGATGAAAAAATGGAAACGATGAACGATCTGTCTGAGGCGGTAGTCCTTACGTCTGAGCAAAAACAGTTTGTTGATAACAACGGATATCTCTTAATTAAGAACGCCTTACCACCAGATGTCATAGCAGAAATTGACGCTGCCGTTGATGAAGTTTACGCGAAACAGAAGGAAGCAGATAATCTGGAAGCAGGCGGTAAACTGAACCTACGTAATTGTCTTACGCATCATGAGGCGTTTCTCCAACTTCTCGACTGGCACAAAACCTTTCCCCTTGCGTGTGGTGTGTTGAATTGGAATATCCAGATGATTACGTCACATCTGATTGTGCTCCCTTCAAAAGAGGAACCACCCAGCGATGTCAAGACCAAGATTGGACTTCATCGTGATGGAGGAACGTCATACCGTGAGATGCAGGAACCGCATCCGCGTATTCTGCTCAAAATTGCGTATGCTATCAGTGACCAGTCTGATCCTGCCTCCGGTGCAACGGTGTTAGTGCCGGGAAGCAACCGATTAACAGGCATGCCCGCCCGTGATCCTGATACAGGTTGGGCGCGTGGCGCTATTTCTATGAACGTCAATGCTAGTGATGCATTTCTCTTTGAACAACGGACGTATCATGGCATCGGACACAATTGGTCAGGTTTGCCGCGCAAAACGATCTTTATGGGATATGCCTATCGTTGGGTCAAACCGATGGATTATATCGCAATGCCGGATGAGTTAGTCACTAAATGTAATCCGATTCAAAAGCAACTCATCGGTGTTGTCAGCGACCCACTGAGTTATTATATTCCGCAAGATAAAGATGTTCCATTGAAATCAGCACTGAATGGCGGCAGTTAAAATTCTGTCCCTGCGAAATCATTGGCATTAGCGTTTACGGATCTTTGGCAGAGGTTAATTGTGGTTTTAGAGAGAGGCTATGCTCCAACAGCGCGCGGGCATAAGGGATATTGTGTAGCCCATATCCGCTGTCTCCCTTAACCATGTCGTAGTTTAACTTTGCGTCAATGTAGGCTTGGGAAGTCTTATCTTCTACGTTGTCTAACATCGTTTTGACTTCCTTCATTTTTGCCTCAATTTCAGCACGATACTGGGGGAGTTTAACCGTCATATCGTTGTCAGCACTATCATGACATCCTGCGCTGCTACAAGTTGAGAAGTCTGCCTTGAAGGTATGACCACCATGTTTTACCACAGTTTCTGGGTCGTCTTTTTTCTGGTCATTTTTTGCCATGTGGCAGTGGACACACCGTTTTTTCATGGCACGCACGTGTGGTGATGGCATCCGTTTAACGCCTGCGCCTTCACGTCCTAAAAACATCTCTGCTTGCGATTGGTGCACAATGCCAGCACCAGCACACCCACAGTCCATTTTGTGGCAACTTATACATAATTTTTTTGCTGGCACTACCAACAAATGTTCTTCTTTACTGGCGTGAGAGTGGCAAGAAGAGCAAGCAACTGCGTTGACCGCTGTCTTTTCGTTATACGGGTGTCCGGGAATACCTCGCTCAGCAAACATGGTATACCCAGAGGAGTGACAACTCAGACAAGACGTTTTTACCTCATAAGGTCCTTCAAGCAGATTGACAAGTGCATGTGAATGCCCTGCTTGAGTCCATTCTTTGTAAGCATCTTCGTCTCCGTGACACTTGTTGCATCCTTCAGCAAAAGGTGTTTTTATAGTCTGCGAAGTGCTTTCCTGCGTATCCTTAGTATGTGTAGAATCCGCTTGGAGTGTGGCAATTTTGAAAACAACGAGTGATCCCATCAATACGGATAAAAATAAGAATAAAAATGCTTGTTTCATAAGGCTTTAATTGTGTTTGCTCCGTTTTCTCAGTATTCAATTTGCAGTTTAAAATTATTGATTATTCATATAAGATATGTCATTTTCCAAAATTTGTCAATGATAAAATTTTGGAAAAGTTATCTATCTTCGGTGTCAAGACCCCATGCTTTAGCTTGGGGATGTAGACACCGCAAAACAACTTGACATTAGCAAAAAAATATAGTATTCTCATAGGACTACTTCAGTGGTAGTTGTTGGTGCAACTACCACACCGCACCAATGGGAAGTAGTATCTTTTCAAGGAAGTAGTGATATGCGATTAAAAACACATAAGATTGCATTGGACCCAAATAATAAAGAGCGTGCGTGGTTTGCACAGCAGTGTGGTTATGCCCGTTTTGCGTATAACCATGCCTTAGCAGATTTTAGATCAGAACTGAATAACGATAACTTCCTATCTGCTACTGCGTTAAATGAAAGGTTTAACAAAGCAAAAAAGAAATATAGTTGGACTGCATCTCAGGATCAAGTAGTTGCTAATAAAAGCATATTTGGTAACCTCTCAGCTGCGATTGCGAATTGGATATCCAAGCGAGCAAGGTTTCCGAAGTATAAGAAGCGTGGTAAAAGGGATTCTTTCACGACAAATAATCAATATGTTCAAGTAGAAGGCAAACGTATCAAACTTCCAAAAATAGGCTGGGTCAAGATGTTTCAGAAGTTACGTTTTATCGGCAAGATTATGAAAGTCACCATCTCAATGACAGCGCACCGATGGTTTGTATCAATAACAGTAGACGCAGAGGACACCGAAGCAGTTGATACCTCAACGCACCCTGTTGTCGGTATTGATGTTGGTATAAATACACTGGCAACCTGTTCTGATGGCAGCAAATATAACAATCCAAGACCGCTGAAACGGTATGAAAGGAAGTTGGCAAGAGAACAACGCAAGTTGAGTAGGAAGGTGCTAAAATCTGATAACTGGATAAAACAGAAATGGAAAGTTGCCCGTATCCACTATCGGATAGCTTGTATCAGGAATGATGCACACCATAAAGCGTCAACTGATATTGTCAATAACGCCTCTGCTATCGGCATTGAGACACTAAAAGTAACGCACCTGCTAAAGAATAAAAAGTTAGCAAAAGCATTGTCTGATAGTGCGTTGGGCGGGTTTCTAACCAAGTTGAAAACGAAAGCAGAAACGTTAGGAATACCTGTCACAGAAGCATCACAATTCTACGCATCGTCAAAGACCTGTTCCTGTTGCGGACACACAAAAGACAGCTTGGTGCTATCAGAAAGAACATATCATTGCCGTCAATGTGATGTGTCTATAGATAGAGATGTCAATGCTGCAATAAATCTAAGAAATGTCGCGGTAGGACATACCGAGACAGAAAACGCTTGTGGAGTCCAAATAAGACCTCATTCGGAGGCACGAGAGACGGAAGCAGGAAAGGTTTCCGTTTGGCAACAACAATTGCTGCCAATATAAGAGCTAAGAATCCCCATGCTTTAGCTTGGGGAGTATGTCAACAAAGTATCTAACACATTTACATAGGAGGGATATATGTCCCAAATTGCTCTCTTTAATAGTAAGAACATGGAAGGCTGGCACGCGAGAGGTGGCGGATCGGAACATGCATGGGCTGCTATCGGTGGTGTCGCACTCAATCCAGACGACAATAAATTGTTAGCAGCAACTCCTGGCGAAGGCATTTTTTACAACGGTCCCACAGGACGGACAACCGATCTCTATACAGAATATGAACATGGTGATTGTGAACTGCACGTCGAATTTATGGTGCCGCAAGGTTCAAACTCAGGTGTTTACGTAATGGGTAGGTATGAGATTCAGATATTAGATAGTTGGGGCGCAACGGAATTACACTATGGGACATGCGGAGGGGTCTATTGTCGTTGGATTGACAATAAACCTGTTGATGGCGTTCCACCACGTGTCAATGCAAGTAAACCTCCGGGTGAATGGCAAACGTATGATATTACTTTTCGCGCCCCAAGATTTGATGCTGACAACAATAAAATTGCCAATGCCACTTTTATCAAAGTTGTGTGGAACGGACAAATAATCCACGAGAATGTTGAAGTGGCAGGTGTTACACGTGGCGCAATGTTAACAGAGGAAGCTGCTACTGGTCCTTTATTGTTACAAGGGGATCACGGTCCTGTGGCATATCGCAATGTAGTTTTAACACAAATTGAGAGTTGATCTGTTCTCATTTATGTAGAATATGGTATGTCGCTACAGCAAGTGCGACGTGTACGTTCAAGGAACCGACTTTACCATACATCGGAAGGTAAATCGCCATATCGCAAACATCAAATGTTCGTCGGGAAATGCCACGGTATTCATTTCCAACAATCAGGCACACTTTCTCAGGATATTCAACCGTATGGTAAGGCACGGCATCAGATGCGACCTCTAAGGCACACGCGAGATAACCTTCTTCTTTATATTCTTCAACGGCATCGGCAGCATATTTTGTTGTGTGCCACGAGACTCGGCGATGTGTCCCGCGTCCGATACCTGCGATAGTCGGGTTAGGCGGGTGTGCGCTAATACCGGCTAACACAATTTCACGAACACCGCATGCATCGGCAATCCTGAAGGTGGCACCAACATTAACTGGGTCTTCAACATCTTGCAGAACAAAAACGAGTTCAACTGCTGGAGAACCTGACTGTCTTAAAAAGTGTTTAAGTGATTTATTTCGTAACTGTTTCATTTAGAAGGAATTATTAGAACTATGGATAAATTTAAACTCGGCATTATTGGTGCTGGTGGCATCGTCTGCCGAATGCATCTACCAGATTTGACAAAAGGAGATGATTTTGAAGTCGTTGTTATTGGTGGTAGACGCGAACACCGCCTTAAACATCAGTGTCAAGAATTTGATATTCCACGTTGGACGCAGGATTATGATGCGATTATTGCAGATGACACACTTGACGCTATTCTCGTCGGCACGCCGCACCCGTTACATGTTTCGTGGGGTGTTAAAGCATTGGAAGCAGGCAAGCATGTGTTGATGCAAAAACCGCTCTGTGGCGATATGAATGAAGCAAACCAATTTGTTGATGCTGCTGAAGCGAGTGGTAAAACAGTCATGTGCCTCCCACATTTCAGTTCAGGTATCTATAAAGTTCGCCAACTCATCGCTGAAAATGCCATTGGACGTGTGTCAGGCGCGAGAATGCGGAGTAGCCACGGCGGTCCCGAAATATACTATGCTGAAATCCGAGATATTTTCGGCGAATCTGGAGACGATTTGTGGTTTTTTGATGCTAAACAAGCAAGCGTTGGTGCACTTTTTGATATGGGAGTTTATGCTGTCTCCGGACTTGTTGCGATGCTTGGCACTTTCAAACGCGTAACAGGCTTCGTTTCCACTTTTGACAAACCGACAGAGTTAGAAGATGTTGCGACGCTTGTGCTTGAGATGCAATCGGGTGGTATTGTCACAGCAGAAACCAGTTGGTGTGATCCTGCACGAACAGGTGAATCAAGCATACACGGCACTGCTGGTAAGTTTACCATGCCCGGTAAAGATGGTGCTGCACTCACGCAATGGACACCTACCTCTTATACCCGCGAACATGCCCCGGTTGATACCAAAGCTCTTGACTGCGGCGACGTTGCACCGAGCGGGATGCATGCACATTTTGCCGAACATATCCGAGCAGGGACACAACCGCCTCTCTCCAATGTTTATACAGCACGGCATGTCACTGAAATCCTGCTTGCAGGTCTTCAATCCTCTGAAACGAGTAAGGCAATCGAACTGACGACAGAAGCAGACAAGTAGTCAGGGAACAAAACAGACATCTCCATGTAGGTGTTTTCTGTGCCTACATGGAGATGTCTAAACATTTAATCTAAACTTGCATGAAATTCATACCAATCATCAAGGTTGTTTAGATTAACGGCGTCTAAAATACTGCCATCATCTTCAATACCGCTTGCCTCAAGAATGCCTTTGCGGGTATCGTCATCATGATGGTACCCCTCAATTGCGGCGTTCAACTCAGCAACTGCGTTAGCATCAAGGCTACCGCCGCTCTGCTCCAAAACCCACGCTTCAAATTGCGGATAGGTAGGTGAATTGTCTTGGATATACGCCAGTGTAGCGTCTTTATCAAGTCCAAGCCCGTCTAACACCATCTGATCGTACCCCGCTCCACATGCGGGATAATCGGCATGGAGTACCCCCTTGGCATCCATCAGAACTTTTGACCAAAATCGAGGGAGGTGTAACACACCAAGAGAACCTTTGACTCCAGAACTGATAGTCGGAATCATTTCTGCCATTCTTTTTTTTCTTCCAAACATAACAAGCCTCCTTGCTTATTATGGGTGAGTATAAGTCGTAACTTGCAAGTCCATCTTGCAACTTTCCTCATTATAGCAAAAATTTAAAAAATGAAAAACAAAATTTTGAGAGGATTTGTTATGTGTCAAAAAACGTATATTCAGATTAGGATTGGCAATAGTGACTTATGTTGATTGCCTTGACATCGGTTAAAAATGGTGTTATTCTATATTAAAGCGTTTCGCAGCACAGCAATGTGTAAAAGCAGGTTGTGGCATTTAGAGAAAGAAAATGCTTGCTTGAGGCTACTCCCCTATGAAAACCAAATGAGGTATTTCTTATGACTCCTGATCTTGCAATTGCATGGTTAATTTTCAATGTCATTCTTGTTACGATCACCTTTATATGGGGTATCTTCCGGTTTCGCCGGGGGATTTGGTATCGGAAACTGTCATTGAAAATCCAGGCATATCTGCTTTGGGGGATAGGCGGTATTGCCTTGCTCAGCAGTATTTTTCCATTTTCCTATCTTTATACGGAGCATCTCTGGTTTTTTGAAAACGCTGGTTACACTAACGTCTTTTGGAAAATCATAAAAATACGTTGGGGACTCTTTTTCGGATTTTTCTTTGTTGCGTTAGCATTTATGAATGTAAATGCAGTAATAGCAAACCGGCTTTGTCCGGAGCCGCGAGAGTTTTCCCGCTGGACACACCAACGCACCGTTTCTTTTCATCGCACCTTCTTTGTCTGCACAATTCTCCTTGCAATACTCTTTGCTATCCCAATGATGTCCCTACAAGATATTTTTATCCGCTATCTGGAACGCCCAACTGAAAAAGTTGAACCTTTTCTTTTAGGGAAAGATCGGAATTTTTATCTCTTTTCCTTCCCTATACATCAAGCGGTAAGTCTTTGGATAGAGATTTTACTATGGGTAACCTGCGGCGTAGTGGGTTTACTCTACAACTTCTACTACCGTCGGGATGCACGATCTATGGGATTTGTGAAAAGAAATATTGTTTTTCACGGTTCTATTTTGTGGCTTATGTTACTGGCAATAGCTATCTGGCGAGGTTATGTAAACTTGTGGAGCAAGGTATACTCACCTTCTTCCTCAAGTCGACTCTCTGAATTTTATGGGATGTTCTATTCTGACAGTATGCTTGAAGGGGCAACACATGTTTACTGTTTTATTCTTTTGTTTATCGGTGTTGTAGTTTTATTTAATCTTTTTTGGAGAAAACGACCACTCTGGTACGCCTCAATAGCGATATCCTTAATCAGTTACCTATGTTTGATTCATCTTTATCCAATAGGTGTGAATTTTTGGAAGATCAGAAGTGAAGGTCAGGCTTATCCTGTAGAAAAACTCTTTTTAGCCCAACATATTAAAGATACGCGTAAAGCTTTTGATTTAGATACTATTGACAATGAGAAATATGAAACAATACCTGCTACATATGAAACAATGAATATTACTGAGAATGTTGGAAGCAATATACAATTTTGGGATCGGCGAGTTTTCTACAGCATTCTACGCAATGAAGAGATCAAACGACATCATGACTTCCACCCCTATGCAGATGTAGATAGGTATCGATTAACACCAAAACCCACTACCGCTAAACTTCTCCTTGAAGAACTGGAAAATGATGCATCTGACAACTCTTCACAAGGAAACCAGACTCCGAAAATGATTGAACAATACAGGCAAGTTCTGATTGCTGCCCGAGAAATTGATCCGGATCCGGGGCCTAAAGAATGGGGAGAACTTAAACTAAAATTCACACATGGATATGGAGTCTGTATGGCACCAGTGAATGAAGTTGATGGATATTGGCCATCTCTATGGGTTAAAGGTGTACCAATTACACAAAAAGTTTCTGGTTACCAGTACTTCAGAGTTCTTGACGATGACGGTGTTATGATGACGAAAGGTGTACCTATTTCTGATGAAGCGGGTTTGAATTTTTCTGAAAAATTAGAGGTAGAACAACCACGGATATATTTTGGAGAAATGACAGATAGTTATGTTATAGTCAATACAAAAACTCCTGAATATAATATTGAAGAGGTGGAAGAAAAGGACAATGACGGTATTCAAGATGACGAAGAAATCGGATATCACTATGCAGGAACTGGAGGAGTTCAGTTAGGTGGATGGCTACGGAGGATTTGTTTTGCAGTGCGGTTTACATCAGTTTATATCTTGCGTAATTCTGATTTATTACCGGAGAGTCGCGTAATGTATTGGCGTAGGATCGGTACAAGACAGAGCAACCGACTGGTCACTGATCGACTTTCGCATATAGCTCCATTTCTGGATTTTGATCCAGACCCATACATCGTAATTGACAACGGTCAGTTGTGGTGGATTGTAGATTTTTATGTTACAAGCAGTAGATATCCAAATGCACAACTCTATCGAGATGATACCGCATCTATTGAATACAACGATCTTGAATTATACACTGAACCACGGTTTAAAAGATTCAAAAAGTTTAATTATATACGCAATTCTGGTGTGGCTGTTGTGAACGCGTATAACGGAAAAGTCGACTTTTACACTGACATAGACAATGAACCAATTACAGAAATCTATCGAAATGCGTTTCCGAAACTCCTTAAAAAAATAGATGAGATGCCGGAAGGTTTGAGAGCACACCGGCGGTTTCCTGACTATTTAACGCGTATCCAAGCTAAAATGTATGGTAATTATCACGTTACAAATCCGGAGACTTTCTTTTATAAAAAAGAACAATGGAAAATACCTAAGGAAGCATATTATTCAGAAACCCCTAATCACGAAATGATGCCTTACTATGCAATGTTGAAGTTGCCGGGGGAAGAAGCGGCTGAATTTGTGAACATGATCCCGTTTACACCACCACAAAAAGAGAACTTTATGAAAGGATGGATGATTGCTCGTTGTGATCAACCAAACTATGGACAACGTATTGTATATACCATATCAGATAATATTAACGTAATAGGTCCAAAACATGTGGAAGACGAAATTAGTAAGGACACAGAATTGTCTGAAATATTCCTAAGTTTGAGAGATAAAAACAAAATCATTCGCGGGAATCTACACGTTATTCCGCATGAGCAAGATATATTTTACGTTGAACCAATATTCGTTATTCCAAAAACCCCTGAAGTTGAAGAAACTGATTTAACAGATCCAATTAGAAACTTACCAAGCCTAAAAACTATTGTTGTAAAAACAGTAGATCATCCACTTGCCGCAGATATATCGTTTTCAATTGCATTAGAGAAAGTGTTTTTGAGACTACCACCTTCTACTTTAACGGAAACTGAAAACGGAGAAAAGGAACCTACTCTTGCAGACCTATATGAAGATGTTCAGAAAGCCATGGAAGCGTTTGGGAAAGCCTTGAAGGCTGCGGAAAACGGGAATGGGCAAAAGGCTGCCGCAAAAGCAGCTAAAAAGAATCAGAATTAAAATACAATAAGGGTTATTGGTTGGATAGATTCGCCAACCAATAGCCCTTATTGCATTCACTATAGAAATCGCATCCAGATGGAATTATCGGGGTAAGAAGCGTTGTTTCCACTTCTGATTATCTATCCACTTAACAGAGAAGTGTAGCAAATTTTCCATCAATTTATTGTTTATTTCTACATCCCTGCCTGTCTCATTCTTCAAACTTGTGACAATATATAACCCTTTCTGAAACGGAAGCGTGAGCAGTGCTGAGGCATCCTGCTCAGTAGACTTAGCGAGTGAATTCCATTTGCCGAGTGGATCTACCCACATATCGTCAAGCTTAACTAAGGGAATCTCTTTGGTATCCGGTGTGGTGTTAAGCGTATTTGGGGTATGAAAGATACGGCTTCTTCTGCCTTGAGCAGTTGGCAGGAGTTCATCTGTTTCGTCATATTCTATACCTGTCAGCGGTTCTGGAATCCATCCGGCACCCCGCCTCTGTCTGGAGTTTGTTTTCACATCTTGTCCCGAAACGATGACAACCCCACCTTGACTGGCGAAATTTTTGATTCGGTGTTCAGTATCTATATTTAGGCGGTAGCCACCCTTGTAAATTTCACCCGCACCTATCCATAATATATCCATTTTGGCAAGTCGGTCATTCCGCAGATTGTTGACAGATTCATAAAGCATATGATGTTCGTTAACGTATTCAAAACGTTCAAGAATAGGAAATTCCTCATGAGTGACATTGCCCGTGAGTGCCATCACTTTAAGGGGTAGACGCAATCCATTCTTTGAAGGTAACAACTTCATCAATGGAACTCGTAACTGTCTTTTGACGAGTTTAGGATACGCTAACTGAGAAAATGTCTCTTGCTGTAGTTTGTTTTCCCTTAACTGTTCAACGAGTGCGTTTTGTGTAACAAGGCGGTTCGCGAAATACGGAATCAACTTCCGATGAGCAGGAACTCGATGGCGTAAGGTATTATCAAAATGCGTATAAGCACTTTCTACATCCCAACGTCGGCTATAACTGGAATCAATTGATTTCAGGTCAATTCGTTCTTCATTTACATTAGTAACGTATCCATGAACGAGATTCATACCGTGAATTGGTCGTCCTTCCGAATCCTGGATCGCGATTTCTTCAGATTCACTCCGGTCAAGAATAGCGTCCGTTAAGGCAGATATACTGAATAACTCCTCTTGATGCTTTTCTGCACTTTCGATAATAGTGCAAACGGAACGCGGAAAGATAACATCAGCGTCTCGAAAAGAGCGAAATTCAACTCCTATCCTCTTAAACTGCCTCGGCGTTCGAGGTTCAAGTGTTCTGACACGTTCAAACGGACCGACATTATGTTGTGCTACTGGGTTGAGGCGAAGTCTTCTAACACTGAGTCCCTCAATATGCCATTTATATTCAAGGTTTCTCCCCCATTCACCTGGATCAAACAGCCGAATTTTACCGACTTGGATAGTATAAGAGGTATTGTTTTCAAAAACTAAAAAGTATCTACCTTCCTTGTCCTCTACCATGCGACACCTAAGCCCTCGGTCATCGCGTCGATTGAAGTTGTTGATATCGTGTTTATATTCGTGATCGTAACCCCAATGATCTCTGTAACCGTTATTGTCCTTATCCCTAACATTCATGAATGTCATGTGATTTCCGTTGTAATCTTTGAAAAGTGCCATATATTCCCCGTTGGCATGCTGCACATCCTTTATCCTGATTTTTACGCGTGTACCTACGAGGCGTTCAATAATCCTCTCATAGCTTTCCTCTTGCAAGAATTCCTTTGATTGGGTATCAAATTTTTTTAATTGATTATCTAATGTAATCTCTTCACCACCAAATTCTTGAGATGCCGCGCTTACCCGATTCAACTGTGTCTGTAAAGGGCTTGCCGCTTGTTTGATTCCACCCCATACCATACTGATAGCATTTTTTGCCGCTGCATTAAGTTCAATGAACATATTTCTGATTTTTCGTACCATTCTGTGGGATAGTGGCGGATTAATCAATCGATCAAGTTCCCATTTCCGTTCCTGCTTTTCTCGATCATTCATTGTATCTAAGTAACGGATATATGAACCAATTTCAGTCTGTAATTGATCCTTGCTAAAAATATAGCTTGGGGCTTGCCCACGTTGTCTGGATTCTTCGGAAACGATTTCTGCTCCTCTGGTATCTAAACGCATGGTGCCTTGGTAGCGGCGTCCGTCCTTCATATGAAAGATCACATACTTATTCAGAAGCGTTTTAAGGAGTCTGTCTTTCTTAAACAGACTTATTATATAAAGGACACCTTGGACAATAAACATTGAAACGGCACCAATAATAGGCCATTTTACTTTGTCCCAAATACCACTGACACTACCTTGTAAATCGCCATTGGTACTTTCTTCCTGTGCTATCGCGGCATAAGCCACAAAGATCATCCCTAAAACGAGAATTAGCAATATTATTTGTCTTTTCTTTAACATGATGCGAATCCTCCCATTAATAGATATTAACCCCATTTTCAGCTGCAATTTTCCGTACATTTGCGTTCGCAAGCGGAATTTTTTCCATAGGTAGATGTTCTATCAGTCCGTAGCCATCTGGATAAAGTTCGTCAAACCGTTTTAACGCCACCGCAATCTCCAATTCTCCTTCACCCGGCACCTCCTCATTGAGGTGTAAAACTAACCCATTTTCAACACGAATATCCTTAACATGCGCCATAGGAGCAACCGGTCCCATAACATCAAAAATATGGTTGAGCCTCGCTTCGCTTTCATAGACCTGACGAAGCGTTTGGAAATGATTTACAAAATCCATGACGATACGAAGTCTGTCGGAGCCAACTTTCTCAACGACCTCTTTGCATGTTTCAGGTGAATCCATAATAGATACCGCGTGTGTTTCCATTACAAGTGTTAACGCTTCACGTTCAGCATTTTCTGCGATAGGTTTAAGCGTTTCAATCAAGCGTTCCATTGATTCGGACAGATGGTTATCCCGATGAGATGTCCACGCACCATCCGGATTTAAACTGCCCGGTCGAAATAGGTAGAAAAATGCTCCAAGTTTTTTTGCCAGTGGCATTCCACAATTCACTGCTTCAATCGCTGCTTCGCGTACTGAAGGACGTGGATCAAATAGGCACTCGCCATAAGTAATACCAAATTGTACCAAATCGAGTTGTGCTTTGTCAAGCAAATGACGACATCGCGTAATCTCATCTGGTGAAACAAGCGGAATATTTGCACTCGCGAAATGATAACTCACTCCAGTAAACTGCAATTTCTGGATTGCTTCTATCTCTTCCTGATTCAGCGTTCGGAAATCGCTGCACATACCAACGACACCAAGTCTCATAGCGTTTCACCTCTTTTCAAGATTTCTAATAGGTCACGTGCCTCTGTCAAGTCAGCAGTCTCAAATCCTTCTGTGAACCATTCATAGATCGGTTTAAGTAGCGCGTGCGCAGCATCATGCCGATTCTGTGTTATCATAAGTTTGCTTAAACTGACAGCAGTTCGGAGTTCCCACGATTTTGCGTCTTGGTGTTGGGCTATAGTCAACGCTTTCTGAAAACATTTTTCAGCTTCACGCTCATGTTCAGGTGCGCAGCTACTTTTTTCAATTGTTTTTACAGATGTATCTGTGGAAGTTTCCGAAACATCCGCATCCGATTTTAGCAGAAGTTCGCCTTTAAGGCGATAGAGTTCAGATTCATTGGTGCGTTCACCACTTTCAGCGACAGCTTCAAATGCTATTTCGAGAGTCTGAAGTCCTTCTTTAACTTTTCCTGCCTGCCCATAAGCTTGTGCCAATATCCCTAAATAAATAGGTCGTAGGACCCGTGATCGGTTGGCTTCCCATCCAGCAATTCCTTCGCGAATCAAGGCTATTCCTTCTTCTTGTGTATTGTCAGAGTCCTGTTGAAGTGCCCAGCCTTTCATTATATTGCCCGTCGGTTCCCACACGGAAAAACCGTGTTCCCTACAAATTACAAGAAGCTCTGTAGCATAAGCGTTTACTTTGTCTACATCGCGGCGTAATTGATATAGTAGTGCGCCAAAATGTAGAGAGACCACTTGACTGAATGGATGTGGTCGTTCCTCACCCATCTGCTGTGCTGCTTGGAGCTGCGCTAAGGCTTGTTCCGGATATCCTAAACACCACACTAACGGTGCGGCGTAAGAACGCAAGGTCATCCCGGGATCAGCGAGATAGTGAAAAAACGCATGCACTGGATGTTGATGCGGGTCATAGCGTGCAATACCTGCTTCAACGTGAGCCTGTGCCATTTTTAACTCGCCGAGGTAAAAAAGTGTTGCACCTAATGCCCGATGTGCTTCTACTTCCAATACTGTGCTCGCTTGTTGTTGCGCCATCACAAGACACTGTTCTCCGAGTTCTCGTGCGGTTTGTAACTTTGCCCGTACCAAATAGGAAAGCCATAATCCAAACAAAATCGGAAATCGGAGTGGCATGCGCTCATTATTGGGCATGGTTTCCAACAGTGCTTTTGCACGTGTATATGTTTTCTCGACTTCAAGTGCTGCATAACCTTTCGTTGCAATGAGTGCGGGTCCCAAAGTTGTTTGAATTACCAATTCGCGCGCTGCGCGTGCGGGAGTTTCTGGTAATGTTTGCAACAAAGCCAACCCTTGCGTCAAGTGACGCACACCTTCAACATTTGCGGATCGTTCTACTGCACGTTGCCCTGCCTGTTGCCAATATTCAATTGCCCGCTCAGGAAGTTCACCCTCCGTGTAGTGGTATGCCACGAATTCCGGTTGTGCTCGCACAACATGCCCGAAAGCTTTCCGTAATACAGTGGCAATCCGGCGGTGATATGCGTGTCGAGTGCTTTTAAGCAGGGTTTGATAGGCTGTCTCTCGGATTAACGGATGCTTAAAAGTATAGAGTTGTTTATTTTCATGCGTCTGTCGACACCTTAATATTTCTGTTTCAACAAGCTGCTGCAATTCTTTTTCAAGCCATGCAAGATCAACGTTCTGCTGAGGAAATGGACGAAGTGCAGCGAACAAGTCAGGGTGTGCAAAAAACTCATCATCTTCAGGTTCTTCAACAATACTCGCTACGACCTTATATAGAAGTTCCGCCGTCCACTCTCTACCCAGTGTTGCCCCCAGTTGAACGAGTTCTTTCCGCGATCCGAGTCGGTCAAGTCTTGCAGTCAACGACCCTTGTAGTGTTGCCGGAATCTCTGTTGAAACATTAATATTTTGCGGGTCAGCTTCAAGTGCCATGCGCGTTAATTCTTCTACAAACAGTGGTACGCCTTCTGTTTTCGCTGCAATTTGTTTAGACACATCCGCAGGTATCGCCTGGTCGCCTGCCACCTCCGTAATCATTTTCGAGACCTGTTTTTGGCTTAAACGTCTTAATGACATCTGAGTTACCCATGCTAACTCGGCAAGTGTCTTCAGTTTTGCTCTGGCTTCCGCTTGTGTGCTATCTTGGCTAACATCCATTTCGGAGCGCGATGTCAAAATTGCAAGAATAGGCGCGGTTTCTATTTGAGAAGTTAAAAGATGCAGGAATTCCAATGTAGAAGGATCAGCCCAATGTAGGTCTTCAGCAATCAGTAAAAGTGGTTTTCGTCCAGCAGTTCTCCTAAAAATTTTTACGAGTGTATGTAACGTGCGGCGTCGGCGTTGTTCAGGCTTTAATTCTAAGGTTTGGTATTCCGCTTCTATCTCTAAGAGTTCAGCTAAGAGAGGGAGCAAATTTAACGAAAATTCATGGGTATTTAGGAATTGTTCCAGTTTTTTCAATCGCGTGTTCCCTGTATCCATCTCTCCAAACTGCAAGAGTTGTTGTCGTAATATTGACAGAATTGGATAGAGCGGACTATTTTGCGAATCCGGTGAACCACGACATTCTAAGATTTGCGCCTCAGTCTCAGCCACTTGATCAGCAATAACAGCAACAATGCGGGATTTGCCAATACCTGCTTCGCCTTCAATCAATACAACCTGTCCCGATGATGATGATGCAAGTTTCCATCGCGCTTTTAGAGTTGCCAGTTGGCGAGTTCTTCCGATTAAAGGGGTCACATTGCTTTGTAACGGAAGTTTTGCCTGTTCACGTCTGAAATCTGGGAGTGCACTATCCGGATGCTCATCAAGTATCTGATAAATTGGAACGGGTTGTGAAATTCCTTTTAGTTCTAATGTGCCAAAGTCTTGATATGTAAAAAAGCCTTCAATTAATCTGAGCGTAGTGCCGCCAACGACGATACCGTTTGGAGGGGCAACTTGCTGCATACGGGCAGCTATATTCGGAGTTTTTCCGACAATGTCTATTGCATCTCCATGGTAACGTTCCAGAGAAGAAATATACTCACTCGGCTTGCCGATAGGCATCCCGACTTCCCACACGACTACTAAGCCGGTGTCAATACTTAGACGGAGCTGTATCTGGATACCAAATGTCTCTATCAAGCGAGAATTCAGATTTTCTAACCCAGAAACAATATCTAATCCTGCTTGTACAGCGCGGCGTGTTGCGTCTTCATGCGCAATTGGGTACCCGAAGTATACTAAGATCCCATCGCCAAAATAACGCGCGATGTGTCCATCATATCCTAAAACGACTTCTGCGACAGATGCGCGATATGCGTCTAATACTTGCCGCAAATCTTCAGGATCCAGTTGTTCTGTCAATGCAGTTGAATCAATAACATCACAGAACAAAACTGTCAGTTGTCGTCTTTCTGCCTTGCTGATAGGGGTTGTGCTAAGGGGTGTCTCTGTTTCACCAAGTATGCGACCACAGTCACCACAAAACTTGACTGCAGGGTTCATAAAACCACAGTTAGCACAACGTTTTTGCGTTAGGCTTTCCATATTAATATTTTGTAAATCTATGGCACAAACTCCGCGAAGTATTATGAGTATTTCTTCTCACAGGACCTAACATTTGTTTTATGGTGAAATCTAAAATATGTGGACACTTCCGGTGAATCAACACCTCACGCGCGTATGGTATTTGGCGGGAAACTGCTCCATAGGCATCAATTTAGCGTCTAATCTTTCTTGTAGGAGGGCTTTGTAAGCCCGATATTACAAACTGCCCTTTTGTCTGAACCAAGATTTTCAAGATTATCGGATTTTCAGGATTATCCTTATGCTTTGCAGATACCCACAATCCTATAAATCCGCCAAATGCCTTATGCACATTTGGCATTGATTCTAAATCCTGGTTCAGATAACATAACACCTTATTACTATATAGTGAAATCTGAAAATATGTGCACACTCCATGGTAGATGCGGTTTCCTAACCGCATCTATGAGACTGAATAAACACGGTTCGGTTAGGAAACCGCATCTACCGTAGTGTATAAATAATTATGGATTTTTCTATAATAAACAGATTCATTTTCTTGAATTGACACCTATGGGTTCGGTTAGGAAACCGCACCTACCAAGTGAATAGTCGCACCTGCTAATAATACAGTTAGCTTAACGTGCTGAATTCCTGCATTTTTACAAAATCACCTTATGGGAGTCAGTTTCTAATATTTGCCGTGGAATTGTTGCAGATATTCTCCGAGTTCTTCATCACTCGGTTCACGTCTGTATGCTTCTCGCAAATAATTGATAGCCTTATCCATAATGCCTATTTTCATATAAAACGAACCGAGATTGCGATATGCAGGAGCATAGGTAGATTTTAACTCTAAAGACTTAAGATACGACCAACGCGCTTCTAATAGATGATCTTTTGTAGAACCAACAAGAATATTAAGTGTAGTTTGCGTGTTTCCGAAATAAGGAAAAACAGCAGCCCCCTTTTCCTTTGCTTTTTTTTCAATTGCTTTTGCTATTTCAGTCGAACTGGTTTTCAAAATGAGATAACCAGACTCTGTTATTTGAATAGCACGGTCAAGTACTGCAAGTGCATCTTCGACCGATTCGTCCACATATTTCTCTGGCAACGAAGGCCAATCCGGTCCGGCATATTTCAGTCCGAGATCGTAATGGACAGCCCCGAGGTCGTTATATACTTCCGCATTTTCAGGGCGTAAGTCTAATGCCTGTTCATATAGATCAATCGCTTGAGTGAAATTTTGTGCGTTATATGAGTTCTCAGCATCAATCCGAACTGCTTGGAACTCTCCGCTTTCCTCGTTAGCTTCTTTAATCGATTGCGTGTTTCCTCCCAAGAAATGTATGGTGAGAATCAACACAATGGACAGACAAACAATAATGATTGTGGGCAACTGCAATTTCATTTTCATTCTCCATTGTCATTGCTTGATGGAATTAGTATCTCATTCAGATATTTAAGGTTCTATCTTGTGCCTTATTATATCCACTGAACAACGGCCTAACCTTGTTTGCTTTATCACCCTTAAAACACCTATCTCCGGCGATTGTTCCTATCAAAAGTAATAGGGATAGACTTCTGCTCGCCATTTCTTTCAAAGTAGAGTTGAATTCTATTTGGTGCATGAATCTGTTCATTCACAATTTTGTAAATTTCAAGGGTATGAATTTCAATGTCGTTTATTCGGTAGATAATGTCACCTTTCTTGAGAACATCCGCTAATCCACTTCCTTTTTCAATGTGTGAGATGAGGACACCGCGGCGTTTGTGTTTTTTTGCTCGCTTCTTATCAAGCTGCGTGAGTGTCAGTCCCCATCTGTGTGGTGTATATTCCCATTCCAGTGTCTTTAGTTTCAAGTTCGTCTCTCTTTTTTTGCCACGCCGGATGAATTCACACGGGATGTTTTGATTCAGAGGAAGTAAACGTACAATCGCCTTAAAATCCATCTCATTCTTAATCCGATGTCCTGAGATAGATCGGATAATATCGCCTCTTTTAATACCCGCGGTAGCAATCGGACTCTGTTTTTCCAGTTCCGATACTAAAACGCCACGAGAAAAGAAAGAATTCTGTGACGCCTCTTTCCCCAGAAGTTTTTCAGCCATTTCTTCTGTTACAGATTGTATTTCCACGCCAAGATGAGGTGGAACAATGCACCCATGTTCGGTGATCTTCTCTACTACCTTTCTTGCTTTATTAGCAGGAATTGCAAAGCCGACCCCTTGTGATCCACCACTCGTTGAACGGATGACGGTGTTTATACCGATAAGTTCGCCATGTACATTTACCAAAGCCCCACCGCTATTCCCAGGGTTAACAGACGCATCTGTCTGAATCAGTGCTTCATAAAAACGGTTGTCTACCGCCAGAGAACGTTGCGTTGCGCTGACAATACCAACTGTTACCGTAGGTTGAGCAGTCCCGATTGAAAGTCCGAAAGGATTTCCAATTGCGAGCGCCCATTCTCCAATGAGTAAATTTTCGGAATCACTCCATTTAATTTCAGGTAGATCTTCTTTAGTATCAACTTTCAAAAGCGCGAGGTCTGAAAGAAAATCGAAGCCAAGTATATGTGCATCAAATTCTCGTCCGTCAGCGATGGCAACTCTAATTTTTTCGGCATCCTCAATGACGTGATGGTTGGTAAGGATATAACCGTCTTCACTGATAATTACGCCTGAACCGACTTCACGTAAGGAACGTTTGCGAATAGGTGGAACTTCTCCCCAAAATTCTCTTAAAAACCACTCATCAAGGGATGTTAGCTGCGTAACACTTCGTATAGCACTGATATTCACAACTGCGGGACTTGCACGTTCAACTGCTGTTACGATTGCGGTTCGTCTCGATTGCGTAACGGCACGTTGTAGGTCCTGCTCAGCGCGTACATCTGGTAGAAGCGAAAAACTGAACAGCGAAGGGACTAACACAAAAAGCAGAATTGCAATCCGTGCCCGCTTACAAAACACAAAGAAATTTTTTAGTAAAATTCCTATATTATATGACAGAAATCTATTTTGGATTTTGCTTGACTTCATTCGTTCTACCACAGAAACCTTGTCAGTCTATGCTTTCAATTTCAGAGAGATGCGGTACCCTTCCAAACCTGTGTCTGTGTCTACGATTTTCTGCACATCCTGTTGAGAACGTCGTTTTGCGGGAAATTTCTCAGCGTTTGCACATCTAAGTGCTACTCGCGCGCCAACCGAACTAGCACGTCGAAGGTTTTCTAATTCTATTTTTTCCAATGTGTCATAAGCAGTGTGTCCAAAACCACGTCCAGATGGAGCTGAAGTAGGGTCACCCATGTGGCATGACGGTACACCCTCAAGAAAAAACGGAAAATGGTCGGAATAGGAATGCACCTTCTGTCCAATAGGCATATCCGCATGCATCTGATTTTGTGCCATCTTAAAGAAAGGTTCCAACGTTTCCCATTGATGTAAGACAATCCCTTTTCGGCTTGTGCCGCCGGCTGCGTCCATATTCAACATGAACCGAATGTTATCTAACTCATTTGCATGCGCTTCAACATAGCGAAGTGCACCTGTAAGCCCGATCTCCTCCGTTCCAAAGGCGATAAATCGGATAGTCCGTTTTAGCATATCCGCTGTGTAGGTTGCTAACACACGCGCCGCTTCAATGACGGATACCATGCCTGAAGCGGGATCGTGCGCCCCTTGTGAGATGTCATGTCCATCGTAATGGCATCCCACAACAATCATCTCTTCGGGAATTTCTTTTCCCGGTAAGTCCGCAACGACGTTCCATGAGGTGCGAGGTTCGTTAATATCTGTCGTCTGCAAACGCATTTTCACCTTTCCATAACGATCAATACACCGCGTTAGAAAATCTCCATCTTCCTTACAAACAGATATACCGGGGATAGGTGCGGGTCTGTTATTTTGAAGACTACCGGTTTCTGGTCCAACACCAGGGTGTTCACTTACAAAAATGAAAGCACTTGCACCACCGAGAACTGCACGCTCATATTTTTCCTTCCGATGCACCCACCTTCCAAGGTCTCTCGGTGATGAACTTTTCGCCATTACGAGTTTACCTTCTGCTGTCTCACCGAGTTCACTGTATTCCGGAGGGCTTCCATGTCCGACAGAAACAAGTTCGCCGGTGATATTACCTGCCGGACAGTAGGGTAACGAAATGCAGTGCAAAGTCCGTTCAATTGGTTCAGTAATTGTAAGCGTAGCTGGACCGCGTGTCCAACCTGCGTAGGGATATTCTTCTAATCTGACATTTTTGAGACCGTAGCGAGTAAATGTTTCAGAGATAAAAGTAGCAGCCTTGTATTCTTCAGGGGTTCCTGCAAAGCGGGAGCCGAAGTCATCACATAAAACCGTAAGATTGTCCATGACTTCACTGCTCGTATAAATATCACCGACCATTTGTTGGTCAATGTTTAGGTAAGGATTTTTGTTTTTCATATTCTCCAAATAATCAGTTCTATTATTGCGTAAGTAATGTGAACAAAGTTTTACATTGAAGATATAGTGGAAGTAGACTCAGTCCTGCCATCTTCTTGAAAATTTATAAGCTTTTCCAAATCAATATCATCATCGGAAGTGATAACAGGCACTTCAGGTGACGATAACGTTTTCATCCGCGCGTCCGCAATTTTCTTTAACTGCCATGCATTCAAAATCTGAATCTTTCCACGCCGAGTATCAATTATATTATGTTGTTTGAACGTTTTCAAGAGTGTTTCAATTGTTTCCGTTGAACTGCCAATTAGTCTTGAGATACGCCTAATTGATAGACGAGGCACAAACACAACACCGTTTCTATCTGGGGGCAAAGCAAGATTCTGTAATAATAGTGCAAGACGAGAAGCTGCACATCGAAACATAATGTTTCCGAATAGATTAGCCCGCTTACAATCTGGCACAGCAGACGTTTTCAATATGTTGTGTGAATTAAGTTGCCCCTCTTCTTTCTTATTCCTGTATCCCAAAAATGGATTAGTGGATATTCTAAACACGTTAGAAAAATCTATCTGTCTCCTACGAGGCAGTGGTAGTGCTAAATGCGGTTTCCGTTTCAGAAAAAACAAAAAGTTACGAATTTTTACAATGCCAATGCAAACCTCTGTCAAAGTTTCCGCGAAGGTGGATTGATTTTCACTCAAAATCCCTTTATCTTCTGAGATTACCCCGAATATTTCACCCTGTTCCAGTACCTCTTTCGTTTCTTGGTTTTCACCTGAATCTGAATTGACAGAACGATTTTCAACCTTCTTAGGATTAGTGTCTGGCAAATTTTCAAAAATTTTAACGCGTCCTTCTTTAATTAGATAAACACCTTCTTCGCTAATCCGTGCTTCGTGTTTTAGATTTTTGAAAGTGGTTATCTCCACTAACGCACGCGCATCTGCTTCGGAGAGGTCTCGGAAAACATGAATGTGCTTAACACACCAAAAATGTTCTGTAACAAAATTTTTCATGCCTTACCTACAATAGAACGGGCACCTCAGAAATCATCAGCGTAGAATTCTATAGCGAAAGAGCGTTGTCAATATTTTGACTCCAGCTTTGAGGCTACCTATAAAAGTCCCACTAATTTTGGATGTGCCAATACGTTTGCGATAACTAACGGGCACCTCACGTACGTTCATACCCATTTTTGCGGCTTTGAGTTGCATCTCTATTGTCCATCCAAAATTTTTATCCTGCATGTCTAATGCTTGGAGTTGTTCGTAACGGATAGCACGAAAAGGTCCTAAATCAGTATATTGGATGCCGAAAAAGATACGCATTAAGAAGGTAGCAAGTTTGTTCCCGAACCGCGCTTGTGGCAACAATGCTCCCTTTTCACTCGGTATGCGTGTGCCGATAACAAACTCCGCGAGTCCATCTTGGATCGGTTGCACAAGTGATGGCATCTCTGTCGGGTCATCACTATAATCACCATCTAAAAACACAACGATGTCTGTTGTCTGAACAGCTGCAATTCCCGCAAGACATGCACTGCCGTAACCTCTCTGCGGTTCACTTACAACTTTTGCGCCGTGTTTAAGTGCTATTTCTACGGTTCGGTCGGTGCATCCATTGTCTACAACAATAATTTCTTGAACTAACGATTTCGGAATATCGTTGATGACATTTGCAATCGCGCCCTCTTCATTCAAAACAGGGATGATGACCGAAACGTTCATGATCTTGCGTTCCAAAAATGGAAAACGGTGATAATTTTTTGCGTCCTTAGCACAGAGAATTACATTTTGGCCGCGGGCTCTTGGACTGTTTCAAGGAGGCGTTCAATGACTATATCCGTATCAACCCCTTCAGCCTCAGCGTGGAAATTCGTTAAAACGCGGTGACGCAGCACTGCCGGAGCAACTGCTTTCACATCTTCACAAGAAGCGTTGTAACGTCCTCTGAGGATAGCTCTGGCTTTCGCACCTAATATTAGATATTGACCTGCACGGGGACCTGCTCCCCATCGCACCCATTGCTGGATGAAATCAGGCGCATCCTTTTCTTTAGGACGGGTTGCCCGTGCCAATTTTACGGCGTATTGTACAACGTTATCTGCTGCAGGCACTCTGCGAACGATTTGGTGCAACGCAACAATAGCCTCACCTGAAAGTGCAGTCTCTAATTCTGGTTCTTCGGCGCCTGTTGTCGCAGTAATGATATTAACTTCCTCTTCCTCTGTTGGATAGTCTATAACGATTTTGAACATGAACCGGTCAAGTTGTGCTTCAGGCAGTGGATAGGTGCCCTCTTGCTCAATCGGGTTCTGTGTGGCAAGCACAAAGAAGGGTTCTGTTAGTTGGTATTCTTCTCCCCCAGCAGTGACATGGTGTTCCTGCATTGCTTCTAAAAGAGCGGCTTGCGTTTTAGGAGGTGTTCGGTTAATCTCATCGGCAAGAAGGATATTTGCGAAGATAGGTCCTTGAATGAACCGTATCGTTCTATGTCCCGTGGTGCGATCTTCTTCAAGCACATCAGTGCCGATAATATCAGCGGGCATTAAATCAGGTGTGAACTGAATCCGTTTGAATTTGAGATTTAGGATCTCAGCGAGTGTTTTGATCATCAACGTTTTCGCTAATCCCGGCACACCTTCGACAAGGCAATGCCCACCGGCAAAGAGTGCCATCAACATCTGATTGATCACTTCCTCCTGGCCGATAATAACTTTTTTTAGCTGCTCCACAATTGATTCTTGGCTTTTCATTAACTCTTCAATAGCTTGGACTTCTTCAGTTGCTGGCATCTACTCACTCCTTGTATGGATGATAAAGTTGTAAAATATGGATATTACTAAGTTTTGGATAAGTTTTGGAGTTCTGTTGTGTGAGTTTAGACTTATTAGAACACCTTTGACATAGATATAAGATTTATGGTAGATTTTAGAATTAATTGGACATTCTTGAACTGTGAATCAACGCCAAATGCGCGTATGGCATTTGGCCAAATCAACGCCAAATGCGCGTATGGCATTTGTCGGGAGGGAACTCCGATTCCCGACTATCAAGGCGTATCGTCGCGATTCGGAGATCGCTCCTACAGGTGAAGTGTATAATTATTTCAATAATTCACCATATACACATTTCGCCTCGCTGGGGCTTACTGTGCTAAGGTTACCATTTTCTATAAACATTCCGCCCCGCTGGGGCTGCTTAATTTGCTTTTTCTATGGTTTTTGAGTTAAGATAAATCGTTTTGTGCTTTGGCTTGAAGCAATTCTAACAACATTCGTGAGATTCAAGATTTTGGTGGCTTCCACCTTCGGTGCGTGGAAACGAATCCTCTGTCTCATCTCTGCTTTCTGTCCGGATTTTGTATAATCCAAGTGGATTTCAGCGACATCTGTTTGGAGTTTTTGTGGTTGCGGAACTATCTCTACAATAAATGGTGCCTCCGTATCAACAGTGATTTGGTCTTCAAAAGTAAGTGCCTTCCCAAGAACAGCCGGATGGTCGCGTTCCTCTTCTCTCAACAATTCGGCATACGGATGTTCAACAACAGGCAGTTCCAAAATGAATTGGTCGCCCATTTTGTATAGGTATTCCTTACATGACCACGTTAGGTTGATTTTTAATTCAGGTCCCAGTTGTTTTGTTTCCGAAATTTCAAAATGTTGTACTTTGGCACGTTCGTCCAATTCTAAAGTACTGCGCAGAAATCGGATTCGTTCTTCACGATGATCAACACCTAAAAGCCTCGCTCGCAATCTTGCGTTGAAATCTCCAGAGACCCGAAGTTCCTGCGTAACCTCTACACTCAAATCCTGTTTGACCTTGACATGAGTTGCAGTTCTCTTCACATTTGAATCTGCTGGGAGCGCAGGACTCTTTTGAAAAGCATAAAGGAGACTTTTCACTTTTTCTCCGTCAAGTTTTTCCTGATCCTGGATAGATGTGTCTGCGGCATCTACACTAATTCCGTCCTTTGTTGGTGCATCGGTATTAATAATCAGGGTCCATCGATTTTGGTCACTGGCAGGAAAATCGCCAAAAGCACATGTTTGGGCAGTCGGGTCAAGCCATATTAGTTCGTTATCTTTCCCGCCATCAACCGCAAGAATCATGTGATTAAAATATGCAAGCGATGGAACTTCTGGGACAATTCCACTCGCCTTGCCAGCGGAAATAAGAACAGGGTAAGAATCAATCCCAGCGGCACGCAGCATTGTCGAAAGTAACGTTGATTTGCCCTTACAATCTCCCCATTCACCCTCTAATACCTTCGCGGCAGGATACGGTTTGATACCCCATATTCCACGCTCATCTCCCGCGTACTTGATGGTTGTCGCAACAAATTCATAGAGTCTCTTGATTTTTTCCTGACGTGACAATGCCCCGGTGAGTATCTCTTTCGTTTTTGCCTCAATTTCCTTCGTAATTCTATCCTGTTCACGAATTAACGTCGCGTACCACGCGATCAGTTTATCCCATGAATCAATTGAGGAGAGGCTAATGTTATAAGCAAAATCCGAAACAGCAGGCATCAAAGGTTCGTGACGTAAGGCTGGCACATCTTTCGTTTCAAATGTATAGGTGCGACTATAGTTGTTTTCAGTAACAGTTGGCTCGATTGAAGGCCCATCAACTTGGTAAAATAGCGGTTTTTTCTTCGGAACATGCGCAGTGAGACGGTAATATTGGACAGGCACATCAACCTGAAAATAGACTTGTCGCCAAAATTCGCCCTTCATGGCACTTCGCGGATTTCTGGTGGAATAGGCGTAGTCAATTATACAACCGTCTGACATCTTCGGTAATTCAAAATACATTAAACGGGTATTAACGTTTAGTCCTGCTTCAGTAGCAGCAGCTGGTGTAATCCCGCGAACTATTTTACGTTCCTCCAATTCCACTTGAGTGCTATCAGGTTTAAGCGTTCGCGCATGATGGATAGTAACATCATCCGCATCCTGTGTATAAGGGATCCTAATTTCACCGAAGTGGTACCCATCTTCATTGAATATTTTGACGACTCGTCGTATAGAATAAACACGCCTGCCATCCTCATCAACGTCATGTACTTCTGCTTCCCACAGCACAACAGCACTGTCCTCAGGATTATCTGGTTCGGCAGGAACATTTTCAATGCTCTTTTGGATAGCTTGTTCGTCTGCCTCGTTAATAAAATTATACGGCAGTGACGATTTCCCCTTCATTTCTACCTGTTCTTTTTCCTCTTCCTCTGGAGGGTCCTCGCCATGGACATGACCATTTTCGTGTGTATGAGCAACTGACGGTTCCTCTTGATCTTCTTCTGGGTTTTCTAAGGTACTTGCTTCTTTTGGCGGCAGAGGGGTGCGGCGTGTTCCTAAAAATGTTTTATCAGCGAGTGTTCCTTCACCATTTGCTTCTAAATCCTTACGCGAGGCACGACCATCCGCGTTATCATCAAGATGGGGATGTTCTGCTTGCATAGCACCATCTTGCGCATACCAGTCGTCAACGCGAGTTTGCATCCACATAAATGCTTCTAAAAGCGATATTGCACCATCATCGTTTGTATCTGCAGATGGTTCAGAGAAGACATCAACAAAGATGTCCCCGAAACCAGCTTGAGAGGCATAACCTTCGCGTGAAGAACTTGATGTAATAATTATGCGTCCCGATTCGCTGATTTTTTGAACTATACGCGCACTATATGGAAACCCAAAGACGAGTAGCTGCTGTTCAGCGCGAATACTGTTAATACTGTCGGTATATTCTTGTTGGCTGATATCGCGTCCTGGTAAATTGAATTTTATACCGGATGCGCTGCGCGTTGCGTGTCCAACCATGAAGAGGATAAATCTGTCTGACGGTTGAACCTTCTCAGCAAGTTGTGCAAATGCCTCTAAAACCGGTTCTCGCTTTGCTTCACCCGTAACGAGCCCTGGCAGAGTGCCTTCATCCTCAAAAAGGAAGGTAATCTGCTCAGCAGGATAACCGTACTCTTGTGTAAGCAATTGGTGAAATCGTGAAGTCGCACTCCAAAACTGGTCATAGTAGGATTTCTCACCGCCAACGCCACCGAGAATTAGAACATAATCTGTTGCAAAAACTGTTGTGGAAACCGATAGAAAAACAGCAAGGATTGCTATGATAATTCGACGCATTTTTTATTTCTCCGTTTTAGCATAGTGTCTATTGGTAAAATATAATTCTACATTATTGACAGCGCGCTTACAAAGCGCACCTACCAGTGGAATGAAATTAATTCGGTATTACAAAATGAAATCACCGCTTGCACCGCCAGTTTTCTTGACCAACCTTATTTCGGATATACACATTTCTCGGTCAACGGCTTTACACATATCGTAAACGGTCAAACCAGCGACGGATACGGCAGTGAGTGCTTCCATCTCTACACCTGTCCGCCCAACGGTCTGTACCTCTGCTTCAATCGCTATCTTCTCCGCGACAATCGTCACATCCACACGGATAGAGGTAAGATTAAGAGGATGACACAACGGAATAAGTTCACTCGTCTTTTTTGCTGCCATATAACCTGCGAGTCGGGCGACTTCCAAAACATTGCCCTTTTTCATCTGTTGTTCAGCAATGCGATGGAGCGTTTCAGGTTGAGCTGTCACATGTCCTTGGGCAATAGCGATACGCAACGTTTCCGGTTTTCCACCAACATCAACCATCCGGGTATTACCTTTTTCATCAAAGTGTGTTAGTTCGTTCATAGTGGCTACAGAGGGTTTTTCTTCATAATTTTTTCATAAATATCACGGAATTGTTGGAGATAATTTCCATCACCGTGATACGTCTCAACATCAGTCTGGTTAGGTTGAATAAGTTCACCGCGTTTTAAGACAGCAGCGCTAAATGCTTCCACATCAAACGTTTCATCTATATGATCACAATATGCTTTCACACCTGCTACGGCAGCACCGAGTGCAGCACCTCCCTTTTCTACGGGGACGATGGGTCTGTTCCAAATTCCTGCGACTCGACGCATAATTTGTGGACTTCCTGTCGCACCTCCTGTTACATATAAAGGGTCTTGCGACGGTTTTGTAAAGACCTCAGAATAAACATAAACAGCAGCAAGACTTGTCTCAATAACGCCAGTATAATCTTCAGCCAAATTCGGAATATCGGAGTCATTCGTACGTATCAAATCAAAAGCAGCAGAAACAGGAAAAGATTCCGTTTTTGGTTGCCAAAATGACATGAACTGTCCGGGTGAAACGTCTTGCAAAGCGAATTCCGCTGGTTCGTATTGCTCTTTTTCCAACCCATAATTGCTTCTGACTGCATCCCATACCATAGCACCATTGGTGCGGCACCCGAACATAAACGGACGACCAATGCCATCATACATAGCATTCGCATAACCTTCCGGATCAAGTGTATCTCCATCAGTTGAGACCATATTGACAAAACTGGTGCCGAGACTGAGAAGGTCTCCTGCAACTGGAACTTTCGCTTGCGGATTATCTCCTGACCCTGCTATAACTGAACATTCTTCAGAAAATCCATATCTTTCCACAAAATACGTCGAGATATTTCCGACAACAGAATCCGGTGGGGCAAGTTCTGGCAATTTACTCAGTAATTCTTCTGAACCGCCAGATAAACCTTGCGCCGTTGCCTCTATGAGTTCGGCATCCCACACCTTGTTCCGGTAATTCATAAGCGACATGCCGCATCCATTACCAATATCAATCGGCACTGACGGATTTGCCGACAGCACTGCGGGGATAAAACTGCTGATGAGTTGGATTTTTTCTGTCGCAGCGTAGGCGCGTGATGATTGTTCTGCCACGCGACGGATCACTGCACCCGTGAACCGAAGTGGTGCATCCGAGCCGGAACGTTCAATCATCTGTGCTTTTCCGCCGACTGCTTCTCGAACATGATTTGTCTGTGCAACGGTATTGGCAGTCATCCATATCGGTGCAGTGGAATACGAGAAGACACCTGCTAAAAGCGTGTTTAAATCTAATCTACTACCCTCTACCCTTTGTAGATTGGAGAATATAATCGCAGCGTTTCGGTTCAGGTAAACATGACCGTGCTGTTGCCCCGATGTGTTGATAGCAACGATATTTTCTAACGTAACACCTGCCTCGCGCATGTCAGCGAACATTGCATTGAGTGACGCAAGATACATCAACGGTGGTTGTTCTGCTTCACCTTCAGATTTCGGTGGTAAAATATAGTCCTCTCCAATTCCGAAGCAGTTGGTACGTTCATCTGCCCGATAGTCAATTGCGTGTTCAAAACACTTCTCTGCCGTGTCTATATCAATAACGATTGCAGATAAACTCTGTGTGCTTGAGTCTAATCCGAGGGAAAGACGTTGATTTTTGTGTTTAGCCACTGATAATTTCCTTCAATTCCGGTGGATATGGATATCCACAAGTTCTGTACAAATCCGCCCAATGTAGAACCGTACCTATTCCTCGTTCCCATTCATGTCCAAAATGTGAGTGAACGCCTCAAAGGTTTCCGCGCGTAAAGCCTCACTATGCAGCTCTTGAAGTTGTTGAAGATCCTTTATGTTTTCCAATGCGGGTCTAAGCACTTGAACGTCGCGCCCATCAAACCGAAACTCAAGCACCGCAAAGAGATCCCTAATAGTACTATGGCGTGCCCCCAGTTCAGTTCCTTGTTGGATTCCGCGTTCGTAATGTTCTTTTCCTGTTGTTTCTAAAAGGTGTTGGTAAACCGAAGATTCTTGCATAACTTCCTCCGATAGAAAACCACCAATTGCTTGATGCGGAATGAATTAAACCACTGCTTCAACAGCCACTGTTTCCTGAATCTATTACTCGCTGCCGTTCATACCCAAAGTGTGGGCGAACGCTTCAAAGGTTTCTGCACGTAAAGCCTCCTGATGCATCTCTTGAAGAAGTTGGAGATTCTGGATGCTTTCCAGTGCGGGTCTAAGTGCCTGAACAGCGTGTCCATCAAACCGAAACTCAAGGACATCAAAAACGGATTTGATCGCTGTTTGTCGTACTCCCTCTTCAATTCCCTGTTGATAATACTCTTTTCCTGCTGTCTCTACGAGATGTTGGTAAACTGAAGATTCTCGCATAACTACCTCCGATAAAAAACCACTAATTGCTTGGTGAGGATGAATTAAACCACTCAGAACCCACTGCGATACCAGAAGGTTACTACGAATATCTGAGGGTAACGAAAGTTCCTTTGTCTTTTCATTACATTGCACAGCCCATTGGAGTCTTTCCATACCAGTCGGAGGCCTCATCAACGGTGCAAAAGGCATGACTCCAGTGTTTTCCATCTCCAACACAGATTGTCCATCAAGTTCAATGAGACAAATTACCTTGTACTCAACGATGAACCGATGGTTCGGCACGTCTTGCCTGTAACCACCTGGATCATTCTGCCCCGCATTGGGACGGAGGTAGATAACGTGAGAAAGGATTGGCAAGCCGTATGCTTCGTAGCATCTGCCGAGATAACCTACGTTGCGTCGCACCATTTCAAGAGCAGTACTATCGCCTACCTGAAACTCAATGTGCACTAAAACTAACTCATCACCGAGTAGTACCTTTATGAGGCTATCTGTGCGGCGGATTTCAACGGTCGTGAATTCGCCTTCCACAAATTCTATAAACTTAAAATCAGCGTGTTCTAAAACTACCTTCAAGATGTCTTCAGGGAATTTCTGCAAGGCATCTTTGGTTACAATATCATATCTACCGTGGGGCAGTGACACAAAGTCAGAATCGGGCTGCTCTCTTATGTAGATCATATCAATATTGTACTCTATTCCGCCGATGAATATCAACCCTCTTTATAGTGCATCTATTCGGAGAATCAATTCCCTGGATAAGCACGGTTCTCCAATTCAGCGATGAACTTTTCAGAGGCAATAGCCGCCGCGGCACCCGCACCTGCTGCAGTAATCGCTTGACGGAATACGTGGTCATGCACATCACCCGCGGCAAAAACACCATCTATGTTAGTGCGCTGCATCTCGTCCACAATAATATATCTTTGTTCGTCCATATTTATGACATCTGTGAACAGTTCTGTGTTCGGAATATGTCCTATAAAGATAAACACACCATCAATCGGGAAAAGTTCAGTATCCCCTGTTTTGACATTTTTGAGTTTGGCACCGGTAACTTTTTCGTCATTTCCGCAAATTTCTTCAACGACGGTGTCCCAAATAAACTTGATTTTATCGTTTTTGAATGCGCGTTCCTGCATAATTTGGCTTGCACGGAGTTGGTCGCGCCGATGGACGACATAGACTTCGGATGCGTATTTGGTCAGGAAAATGCCTTCTTCCAATGCTGCGTCGCCACCACCAACAACGATAAGCCGTTGATCTTGGAAGAAGAATCCGTCACACGTGGCACAGTAGGAGACACCGCGTCCGCCATACCCCTCTTCACCGGGAATGTCAAGTGTACGTGGTGAAGCACCAGTGCAGATAATCACTGATTTCGCATGATATTCTTTTTCATAAGTATTGATAACAAACGGATGTTGAGCGAAATCAACCGCTGTTACGGTATCGAATTTAACCTCAGTGCCAAATCGCTCTGCTTGTTCCTGCATGCCTTGAATGAAGACTGATGCTTCGTTGCCGAAAAATCCGGGATAGTTCTCAAGGTCAAGTGTTAATGAGAGCTGCCCGCCGAGCGCATCACCTGTAATTAGTACCGGTTCCAGCATCGCACGAGAAGTATAAACACCTGCGGCAAAACCAGCAGTACCACCGCCAATAATAACGATGTTTCTATTTTCAATATTGTTTGTATTCATTGTATATTCAATTGCTTGAGATAGATATCTTAGAGTTGGGTAGACGCGCTTTGCAAACGCGCCGATCAAGGTGTATTGTTAATTGTAAAATCGATTATAATTATTCTGTGAATGGTGTTACGGTTAATCTCGGAATTCCATCAATAATCGGATAAGATTGCTCGCAAAAGTTACAGTAGAGATTTTGTTCTTCCCATGTAATCTCGCCTTTACACAGTGGACAGACGAGAATCTCCTTTAATGGTTTGGTTTGGCGACTTCTGCTTTTTGCTAAAATAGATTTTGCACGAGATACAATGTTACACGGCACGGCACTTTTTAGTGTTAGTAAAAACTCATCGTGAATATGTTTAGAAAACGTGTATGTCAGGAGTTCTTCAATGGTCTGTGGAGATTTCAAGTTCAGAGGCGACTCTTGCTGGTCCAATATCTCGTAATCAATCTTACCTTCCCATTCGTATTGGACAAGGAAAAGGTTGTGGTGCGTAATATGAAACTTTCTCCAGTATTTATCTTTCGCCGCCAACGTGTGGAAAAGCTGTCCAAATTCAGCTTTTTTATCGTTTTTTTGTAGGACCAAACGATCATCAATGCGGTTAACAACCCAGTTGTGGTAATGCCATCCGTAGAGGCGTTCTCCGATTTCGGAGGGTGTTTCAATATAACCTCTGGATGATACACGTATCATTTCGGAGAGTAGTAAATGAGGGTCTTCAACGTGTTCCAAAACATGCAAACAGATGACGTAGTCAAAAGCACCGTCTGCAAAGGGTAGAAACTGTCCATCCGCTTCTACCATCGGACGATCCGTGACAATCATGCCGCCGCGCTGTTCGTTGTCATCTATGAATTTATCACATAAAACATCCGCGCGTATATTTGGATTATGTCCACTTCCAATTTCTAAAACAAAATCGTTCGCACGAATGTTCATTTCTGGACAACCATAGTAATGTAGGGACTCATATAAGGTGACATGCTCGCAATAATTCTCCCTTTTATGCCAAAGCCAACGGCTTTTTTGATTATGCTAAACCCGTTCAGTTTGAAAAATTGTGCAAGATCAACCGGGCTCGCGTAATACGCGCTGTCGGCATCGCCACCGATAGCATCGGTTTGTAAATCTGGGTCACGATAAATAAAGTGTGGTGTTTTTGTCACAAAACGTTTTTTTATGTAGAGCCCGCAGTTTCGCGTAAACTGCTGCAATGCTTGCCGCTTTGTTTCTCCCCAAACAGGTCTACCAGATTTACCAGACATTAGACGGACCCAATCAAGAAGTGGTGTTAAAGGCGAACAAAGATTTGGTCCGGAAAGTACAACTTTACCACCTTTGCGGACAACCCGAATCATCTCCTGCAATGCTGTCTCCACGTCAGGTAGATGTTCTATCAACTCGTTTGAACAGATAACATCAAAAGCATCATTATCAAACGGTAGTTCCAAAACGTCACACACCTGATATCGTAGTGTCGGATTTTCCCAGCTTCGCGCTTCTTCCAGAAAGAGTGGGGAGATGTCAGTTCCAACAACATCAAATCCTGCCTGATTTAGCAGCCGGGCAGAGATACCATTTCCGCATCCGAGATCCAGAATTTTGGAACCTGATGGTGCATAACGAATTACCAATTCTACGTAATGTTGCAAATAAACTTCATCGTGTGCCGCCAAGAGTCCCTTGTAGGTTTCCGATGTCTCGTAGAACTCGCGCATCCGCCGACGAAGTTGCAATGGTGTTTCAGATACCGGTGTTTCCAGCATATTGTTCAACTTCCAACAAGACTTTATAGTAGAATCCATAATTATTTATACATGACGGTAGGTTCGGTTTCCTAACCGAACCAGTGTAAATAGTGCGGTTGGAAACCGCACCTACCAGGGAGTGTATACATATTTTTAGGTTTCACTATAATAAATTATATCCGTTTGGTTACGGGAAAACAAGGAAAAGTGAGTGGATATGAAAAGAACCTAATTAGCTTTAATTATGAGCGAAGGGTGTTCCAAGGTGCCTTATCATAAACATCAATGAGCTGATATCCTTCTTCTCCTTTGCTTGGACTCAACGTAACAAACAACTTTGCAGGCTGATTTGAGACATTAAAAGATGCGTGAACAATATCCGATGCGATAAACACAGAATCACCAGCATTTAACGTTTGTTTCTTATCTTCAAGCCACTGCTCCACGCTACCTTCTATAACGTAGATAACCTCTTCCTGGTCGGGATGTTTATGAAAATCATGCCCGTATCCGGGTGAGAGACTAACTTCCATTGCGACGATGTCTTTCGCACCTGTCGTTTCTGGACGACTGAGCCACCCGATTGTTCCCCAATCTAAATTATCTCTTTCAACTTCTGAGGATGATATAAATTTTCCGTTCACGTTGTATATATTCTCCTTTATTTATGGTGAAATATGGAAATAATTATACACATTTCCTGTAGGAGCGATCTCCGAATCGCGACGAAACTCACTGATAGTCGGGAATCGGAGTTCCCTCCCGCTGAATGCCAAAAGTGCATTCAGCGTTGATTTGGCCAAATGCCAAACGCGCATTTGGCGTTGATTCACAAATCAAAATGTCCAGTTAATTGTAAAATCTACTATATAAGAGGATTTTCCAACCCTAATTCCTATCTGTTTTGAAAGGATGTAGGTGAACCGTTGGGTTCATCATATCGTATGCGTCAATTTAAGAAAAGCATTACACGGTAAGAAGTAACGGTAGGAGCGGTTTCCCGCCAAATACCAAACGCGTATTTGGCGTTGATTCACCGCTCCGTATTGTCCGAAAACAAACCGGGATTTTGTGGGAGGCGTTTTCAACGCCGCTGAATGCCATACGCGCATTCAGCGTTGATTTGGATATATCACGCTTATAATGCACTTCCTCAAAAAATCCAAGTGTTGACCGCCAACTCACATAAGTCCGATGCGGTTAGGAAACCGCATCTACCGGGCTGGAGTTCACTAAATTAACACCTATGGTGAACTGGCTGAGCCCACCTACAAGAAATACTTGGTTAAAAACTATCAATCCATTATCTATCGGATTTTATAGTTCCCCACGTTGTGGCTAATTTCGCACGCGGATCAACGGCTGTTCCCGGGTTATACCCGATTTTCATTTCCATGATAACTTCTTCTTCACTGAGAACGCGATTCCAGATACGCACTTCGTCGATCAAACCGAGGAATCTTCGATTAGCACCTTCACCTGTAGTTCCCACATAAACAACAGAGGTATCAGCAGCTCCTGGTAAAGCATTTTTACCGTCAGATTCGCCAATGTTTTCACCGTTCAGCCAGAATCTGTGTGTACCACTATCTACTTGTGCCACGACATGCTGCCACTCATTGAGCGGAATTTTAGTTTGACAGGTACTACCGCTGCCGCCAGCACTGAGATGCAAACATTCACTCGGTGATTCGGTGTAGAAACTATAGGAACGCGGACTGTTACCTTTAGCAACGATGCCTTGCCAACGTTGGTTATTTGGTCCCATGTGTCTTTCAGCATTAATCCATGCCATCACGGTTACACTCGTTTCAACGGTAAGAATGGGGTCGTGTGACACTTCAATCCAATCACTTGTGCCGTTAAATTTAAGCGCCTTTCCAAACTTACCATCTGCCAATGCAGGGGCACCTTTTATAGATCCATCATTCTCGTATTGTGAATGATCAATTGTCATATCACCATCTAATTCATCAAAAGAAAAATAAAGGATAAGCGAATCATCCGATTCTTCTGCTGCGTTAGCAAAAGTTGCTACAAACGCGGTAAGAATTAATACAACAAACAAAAACCTCATAGTTATTATTTCCTCCAATTAACATCGGAAAAAACCCGATGTGTATTAGTTGAAATTTATAGTGATATTGTTTGCAATATCACTATAAATTGAATTTATCATTTTTCAGTTTTTATAGTTCCCCACGTCGTTGTCAATTTTTGACGTGGATCGACAGGGAAGAGCTCAAAATGCCCTTTCTCCATCTGTTCAATAACCTCTTCTTCGGTTAGAGCGCGGTTCCAGATGCGGACCTCGTCAATTAACCCTAAGAATTCACGATTCCCCTCATGTGTCTTCCCAATAAAGACATTTGCGGTATCGGCTTTGCCGGGTGGATTCGGTTTCCCAGCATACTCTCCAACATTTTCTCCATTGATCCAATAGCGATGGACCCCATCGTCTACTTGTGCTGCGACATGTTGCCATTCGTTCTCCACAACCTTACCATCGCAAGCACTTCCGCCACCGTTGACACTAAGGTGGAGACAACCCTTTCCTGTTTCAGTATAGAAACTATAAGAACGTGGACCATTGCTCTTGGCTAAAATACCTTGCCACTGAGCGTTATTAGGCCCCGCAATTCTCTCAGGATTGATCCATGCCATAACGGTGACAGCCTTATCAACGGTGAGTGTTTCATGATGTGGAACAACCACCCAATCACTTGACCCGTTAAGTAGGAGTGCTTTACCGAATTTACCCTCAACATGTTTTGGGGCACCCTTCATTTCGCCGTGATTTTCATACTTTGAATGATCAACGGCGTTTTCCCCATCAATTGTATCAAAAGACATGTAAAGGATGAGCGAATCTTCCGGTTCACTCAGCGCGTGGGCAAAAGATGCCACAAACGTTATAAGTGTTAACATTATTAATAGAGTTTTCATGTTTTCCTCCTTATTTATATAAATTAGAGAGTTTCCACAAGTCTTTCTTGGATATACAGCAGAAACCCTTTTGCGGACGAATCAAAGATGACCGTCCATTTTATCGCTGATGTACCTTCATATTGCCCCATGTGGTAGCTAATTTCAGTTTCGGGTCAACAGCGAAAAACTCAAAATGCCCCTTCCCCATCTGTTTATTAATTTCTTCTTCAGAGAGAGCACGATTCCAGATACGAACTTCGTCAATCATACCAAGGAAATATCGTATATTTCCTCCTCCCGCAGTTCCGATGACAACAGGTGATATATCTTCTAATCCAGGAGGGTTCGGTTTGTTACCGGTTTCTCCAACTCTTTGCCCATTAATCCAATAACGGTGGGTTCCATTATTAATTTGTGCCACAATATGTTGCCATTCGTTTAACTTGACTTCACCTTGGCAAACACTACCACCACCTTGCGGTGGACCTACACTGAAGTGCAAACATTTATTATCCGCATCAGTCCATAAACTATAGGAACGCGGGTTGTTACCTTTTGCTACAATACCTTGCCATCGCGCGTTATCAGGTCCAGTATGTCTCTCAGTATGAATCCAAGCCATAACTGTGACATCCTGATCTACGGTAAGCGATTCATGGTGTGGGATTTCAACAAATTCGGATACGCCGTTAAATTTGAGAGCTTTACCGAATTTGCCTGCAACATGTTTCGGATTACCTTTCATTTCACCGTGGTTTTCATACTTTGAATGGTCAATTGTGCTTTTGCCATCAATTGTATCAAAAGAGAAATAGAGGATGAGCGAATCCTTAGGTTCATTTGCTGCATACGCGAAAGATACCACGAACGCTATAAAGATGAATATTACAAAAAGAAATTTTATCCTCATCAATAACAATCCTTATAATTTAAATATCTGAATAATCTTCAACCCGACCCTACGCACTGTACCAACGGTGCGGTTAGGAAACCGCACCTACCCAGAGTAAAATAATTATTGGTTTTACTATAAAATCAATCAACGATTGGAACGATTTTCTCACCTTCAACAGCCAAATATCTATGGTTAACAGAAAGTTGTGTCCCTTTGTCTATTTGACCCGAAGGCCACCGGATCTCAAGAATATCAATCTGATCCGCCTTTCCAACACCAAAATGTGCACGCAGATCGTGAAAAGAAAGATAACTACCACCACTCTGTACCTCTTGGTACTGAACGTGTGTCCCTGTAACGACCTTTATTTTTGCACCAATACCTGAACGGTTGCTTTTCTGTCCAACAACCTGAATTTGTATCCAATTGTTCTGGTTGCCAACAACGTTTTGAAGCAGATCCGGACGCTGATTGCAGTTGGTGACAAGGATATCAAGGTCGCCATCATTGTCGTAATCACCAATAGCAGCACCACGACTGACCTTTTTCAAACTCAAACCATCTTCCTGCGGCATGACATTTGCAAACGTACCATCACCCAAATTCCTAAACAACAGATTCCTTTGTGGATAAGCCACATGCTTTTCAAGCACGGAGATGTTATCCATTAAGTGTCCATTCGCTACAAAGATGTCTTGGTGCCCGTCGTTATCATAATCAAAAAACTTGATACCCCATCCAAGGTAACCATGTGTTACTTCGGCTATCCCTGACGCTATCGTATTGTCAATAAAAAAATTGCTGTCGTGATTGTGATAAAGGGTATTTGTCTCAGTTTGGTAATTGCTAACAGTGATGTCAAACTTCCCATCGTTGTCATAGTCACCGAAATCGGTTCCCATTCCCGCTTCTTCTTTACCCATATCATTGTAGCAAACACCAGAAATTAATGCAAGTTCTAAAAAATGTCCTTTTCCATCGTTTTGGAATAGAAAGTTTGGGTCTTGATCGTTTGCCACATATAAATCAGCATCACCATCACCGTCGTAATCGCCAAATGTCACACCTAATCCGTGCTGTGGCAGCAGGTCAGAAGGGCGATATGTGTTAGAAACATCGGTGAACGTGCCATCTCCATTGTTTTTGTAGAACGTATCGTGAACTGCGGGATAGGCATGAGGACCGCAATAAACATGAACACCTCGCTCCTTACACTGTTTGTCATCTTTTGGGTCATATACAGCATAGTTCGCCACATAGAGGTCTAAGTGTCCGTCATTATCAACATCTGCAAAAGCACAACTCGTTCCCCAGTTAAGGTTACCCACCCCTGCTTGCTTTGTCACATCTGCAAAAGTGCCATCACCGTTATTCTGATAAAGTTGGTCTTCACCAAAATTAGTGACGTAAAGATCAAGGTCACCATCATTATCATAATCGCTAACGGTAGCACCAACACCGTAAGATGCACTACCTACACCTGCTTCTTTGGTTACATCTGTAAAAGTGCCATCACCGTTGTTTCGGTAGAGCACGTTATGTAGCGTTTTGTCTTGGGCGTTGCCTGTCTGAATTGCACCGTTCACAAGATAAATGTCAAGGTCACCATCATTATCATAATCGAAAAAACCGCCACCAGAACCGAGAAATTCATTGAAAAGCCTTTTACCGCTCCTGCCATCGGTATGTTCAAACGTGATACTTGCAGACTCAGTAACGTCAACAAAAATTGGTTTTGCTGAAGCGAGGCCACAGTATTGAGAACCTGCAAAATTAGTGATGAGTGCAAATATGAGTGGGAGATAAAAATACGGAGTGCGAAAATGGTTAATCTTTAGCATAAAAATAACCGATAACCTATAAAAATTTACCGCTTCGTTTGTTCCCCCTTTTTCAGACGTTCTAATTTGTTCAATGCCGACCACGCGTCTTTATCATCAGGTTCAATTTGTGTGATGTGTTGGTAGGTGTTAATCGCTTTTTCAATGTGTCCCTGTTGTATATAAATTTCAGCCAATCCGTGATATGCCAAAGTTAGTTTTGGCATCTTTTCTATAGCCTTTTGCAGGTGTGTTTCTGCCTTGCCAAACGCTTTTTGAGCGGTATAGAGCCACCCCAATCGAACATGTGCTTCTACAGCATCAGGATTCAATTCAAGCACTTTATGGAAAAGCGGTATTGCGCGCTGCGGTATATTGAGTTCCATATAGAGCCTTCCCAACTTGTCATATCCTGTTATAAATTCTGGCTTCAACCGAATCAGTGCTTGGTAAGTAGCGATTGCTGCTGATACGTGTTTGTGTGCTACATGAATTTCTGCTAATTTCAGTCGAAGTGCCGCGTTTGATGGGTCTTCTGCTAAAGTGTCTTCAATTGCATAAGTCTGATCATAATAGGTTTTCATCTGTTGGAAAAGTTTTAGTTGTTCAGTAGATGATTCCGTATCCCCGATAAGGCGGTACGCTTTGGCAAGGTTATAATAGGCACTCTGGATATAAGGCTTTTTCTGAATTGCGACCTTATAGTGTGTTATCGCTTCCTGCGGTTTGTGCTGCATAAGCGCTATTAAACCGAGCCATTCATAAACTTCGGCAAAATCAGGTTTGAGTGCAAGTGTTCGCTTAAAGGCTGTCAGTGCCATCTCAAATTTCGCTTGATGTGTGTAGATATAACCGAGGCGGTAATACATATCAGCATCCGCAGAACATCTATGCACTGCCTCCGTTGCATGCTGCTCAGCAATATCTAATTTGCTCTGTTTGCAGTATATTTCCGAGAGAGCGAGGTGAGTAAATCCGTATACCCGATCATTTACAAGTGTATTTTTCAAGTCAGCAATTATAAAAATCTTGTTGAATGTTTCTATCGCTAATTCCAATTCATCTTGTAGCTTATAGACATTCGCCAATTGAAAAATCACGCTTATATCTGTCGGATTTCGGGATAAAATTGATTGGAAGGTATCAACTGCCTGTGGATAGAGCTTTAGTTTGACGTATTCCACACCTTGTTGTAATTCTGATGTCACCGTTTCAGTTCTACTAACAGATGGCGTAAGCAACAAAGTGGTCGTGAAGATTAAAACCGCACAACTAAATTTTGCAAACATGAAGTATCGGTGTTTTTGATAAACTTCCATGTTAATTTCTCAATCTGATTGTGTCTGTTTATCTACGACATCCTGGATCCAAGATAAGGCGGCCATACTTGAAGACCAACCGATGGAAGTTATCGCAAGCAGTGCCACCTGTTGTATCTCCTCTCGCGTGATTCCTTCGCGGAGTGCGCGACGGGTATGTGAATGCACTGCACCTTCAGACTTCGCACCGATTGCCAAAGCGAGTTTGGCAAGTCGCACTGTTTTGGGTTCAAGAGGTCCGGCAGTGCCACACGTTTCGCCTAATGTCTGATATGCTTTCCAAACTTCAGGATATTCCTCTATGACACCCTGAAGAAAATCTGGTAATTTATCTTTCATTTTTAATTAAAATTAGCTAGTTTCCTCTTTTTGTGGTGTTTCTTTTTCCTGTTGTGCAACGGTTCCAGTTTCACCTTGTTCTTCTTCTTTGAGTCCAGATTTAAAGTTTGTAATGCTTTTGCCAAGTCCACGCGCTAACTCGGGTAACTTCTTTGATCCAAACAGGAGTAGCACAATCGCCAATATAATTATCAATTCTATCGTGCCAGGGGGACCCATGCTTCTTCCTCCATATAAATTTTATTTGTGCACTGAAAAGATGCACAATTATATTGTAGAATATATTACCACATTAAGCAAATAATTTCACCATAAAATTTACATCAAGTCATTTTGAAAATCTTAACAATAACAAAAAAGAGTTGTTTTCTCTAACGATTTTGTGTAAAATTGGTTAATTTCAAAACTTAGAGGAGTAAATTGGATGACACCTGAAGTCGCCTTAGAAACACGCAATCAAATGCTACGCGATGGCTTCTGCGTTGTAGAAGATATATTGACAGAGGAGTTCTTGCAGGAACTTCACGATGAATCGGAACGACTCATCACAGGGCACGAAGAACCTGACGAGATGGTTTATCAAGGGCAGCACGTAAATGTAGGCGGTGCAGACAACCCGTATATTCAGCGGTTGTTGGAGTGGCAGCCGTCACAGGACGCGTTGGAGCAGCTCGGTTTCGGAGATTTCGTCGCATCGGGCGGAATCATCATCTTAACGAAAGAATCCGGTGGACCACCGCTCTATTGGCATCAAGACTGGATGCGTTGGAATGACCCGCTCAGCTGTTCTCCGTGGCCCCAAACCATTTTTCTCAATTACTACCTGTCAGATACTACGCCGGAAAATGGATGTTTAAAGGTAATCCCCGGCACACACCTCAAACGTGTTGATTTGCATGACCAACTTGTACCGGCACATGAACAAGGCGCACGGTTTATTGATGAAGACCATCCTATCATGTTCAGTGACCATCCAGATCAGGTGGAGGTGTGCGCTAAAGCGGGTTCATTAGTGATAGCAGATGCGCGTCTCTTACATTCTGCCCATAAAAATCACACTGATAAACGCCGCACCTTGATTCTGGCATGGCACAGCCGACCAAACACTGTTCCAGACTATTGGGATGACGAGATACCTGAAGTGATTGCTAATCGAGATGAAAATGGGAACTATCCCGGTTCGCGCCTTCCAGGTGATTTTTTGAAAGCGTAATGTTATGTGAAATGTTATGCGGCGCCACACCAAACAGAACATAGCGAGATGATTATGGAACAACACACACTTCATTACGAAGTCTTAAATGTACATAATCCCGGTAAAACTGGACAACATTGGGACGTGGATGTGCATGCTACTCCCGAAGAGTTGCAAACATTTGCTGAGACCGGTTACCTTATTCGCGAAGAACTCTTTCAAGGAGAAGCACTCCAAAAACTGATAGACGCACTTGACAGATTAGAAAAACGCGAATGGGAGAGCCGGGATAAGGCAATAGACTCAAAACGTGGGTGGGGTTTTATTCCGCGCCATCTGATGGATAAAGACGAAGCGTTTCTTGAACTCCTGAAATTCCAACCGGTTTTGTCAATTGTACGGGCAATGATGGGACCGCTTGTCCGGTTACGCGGATTGAGCGCGCGAATCACCTATCCCGGCGATGACAGGCATCATCAAACGCCATGGCATCAACACATGCGTGTTGTTTCTAATCCAATACCGCCTTGGTTTTCACGACCACACTGCATTGATTGCCTCATTTATCTTGACGATTTAAACGAAGATACTGGTGCAGTTGTTGTTGTGCCTGGTTCCCACGACTGGTTAGACAAGGCAACGCCATACACCTATGAACCGATAGATGGTGGAGTAGAACTACAAGTGAAAGCTGGCGGTGCAGTACTGATTCATGGTAATCTCTGGCATCGCGCTTTGCCGACGCTGCGTTCAAAACGGAGGATGTTAATTCTTGGTTATACACCGACGTGGCTAAGGAGATCGCCACATGGAGGCGATCCACCTGAAGATGGGTTGACCCAAGCCTTTCTCAAAGACGCAGATATGGAGGAACGGATGTTGTTAGGTGTGGGTGGATATTCCTAAGCTAACTTCAACTTATGCGCTTATAAAAATATTATAATAAGGAGACCTATAATGAACACTTCTTCTATTTTTAAACTTTTGACGTTGACACTAATATTAACAGTCCCAGCGTTGACTACCCATGCGCGGGGCATCAGCGCTGATGAGCTTATTATCTATTATAGCTTTGACAAGGACACCGTTAAGGGAGAGGATGTCTCGGATGGATCCGAAAATGGAAACGATGGCTTGATACGCGGTAATCTCAAGGTTGTGGAGGGCAAAGTTAACGAATGTATGGAGTTTCCAGGGGGTGCAGCCAACTATATTGCAGTGCGAGAGCACCATTATGCCGATTTATTTCCAGAAATTACGCTCGCGGCGTGGGTTAAGACGGCTCAAAGAGGAATGATTGCCTCGTGGGATCGAAGTGAATTCTTCCGTTTTGCTGTGGGCGATGACGTAGGTGGAAACGCAGCAACAACCTTTGTTGCCTTTGATGTTTGTTGTCCTATAAGGGATTGGTTTGGCAAAACAGATGTTGCTGATGACGATTGGCATCAGCTTGTTGCAACCTTTGATAACGAAATGAAACGGATCTACGTTGATGGTGAATTGGACGTAGAAGCAGTCACAGATACAAACAACAAAATGATTGGAAAGGTGATCACACGTTACGGATTTATCGGAATTGGTTCGGAAGCTGGCGCTTTTGGTGGCGGCACGGGACCTAACTGGGCTTTCAATGGGTTGATAGATGAATTCTTTCTGTTTCATCGATCACTTTCTGAAGATGAGGTGGAAAGTCTCTATAAATCCCGTGGAGATCCCTTTGCAGTCGAACCTGTGGACAAGTTGAGCATTACATGGGGAAGGATTAAAAGCAAGAAATAGGAATAACCCAAGTTATCACCTAAAGAGGTATATTGTTATTGGCGTAGAACTTTTATGCCAATAAATTTCATATGAGATAGGTTTTGTTCAAATCAATCTAATGAACTTCAATTAATGCACCTGTAAAGGTATCTATAAAATTAAGGAGAGTAAAAATGAAAACCACTGTAATTTTAAAACTTTTGGCTTTAACGCTTATACTAACAGTCCCCGTGCTAACTGCCAAAGCGCAGGGCATCAGTGAAAATAAGCTTATCATCTATTATAGTTTTGACGAGGATAGCCTTGAAGAAGGAGATGTCTTGGATAAGTCAGAAAATGGAAATGATGGTGTGATACGTGGGGATCTTAAGGTTGTGGAAGGCAAAGTTAACGGGTGTATGGAATTCCCAGGTGGCGCAGCAAACTTTATTTCGGTGCGAAATCATCATTATGCCGACGTATTTCCGGAACTTACGCTCGCGGTATGGGTTAAGACGGCTCAAAGAGGAATGATTGCCTCGTGGGATCGGAGTGAATTCTTCCGTTTTGCTGTAGGTGATGACGTAGGTGGGAACGCATCTACAACTTTTGTAGCTTTTGATGTCTGTTGCCCTATAAAGGATTGGTGGAGTAAAACTGATGTTGCTGATGACGATTGGCATCATGTTGTGGCAACCTTTGATGCTGAAATGAAACGGATATACATTGATGGTGAATTAGATGTGGAGGCACCCACAGATACAGACAACAAAATGATTGGAAAGGCGGTGACACGTTACGGGTTCATCGGAATTGGTTCAGAAGCTACGGCTTTTGATGCCAATAGGGGACCAACTTGGGCTTTTAAAGGGCTGATGGATGAGTTCTTGATGTTCCACCGAGTACTTTCTGCAGAAGAAGTTACACTTCTTGCCAATGCGTCTGGGGATCCATTTACTTCTGTTGAACCTGCGGATAAATTGAGCATTACATGGGGAAGAATTAAAAGCACGGAATAGAATAACCTAAGTTACACCTGAATAGGTATATCGTTATTGGCGTAGAACTTTTAGGCTATTAAGTATTACCTGAAATAGGTTTTGTTCAAATCAACCTACAGAACTTTAGTTAATATACCTTTAAAGGTATCTATAATAAGGAGACCTAAAATGAAAACCACTTTTATTTTACGACTATTGACGCTAACATTAATTCTAACACTACCAGTGTTGATTATCCACGCGCGGGGCATCAGCGATAAAGAGTTGGTCATCTATTATAGTTTTGACGCTGTCTCCCTTAAAGGTGAAGATATCGTGGATGGATCCGGAAATGGGAATGACGGGTTTCTCCACGGCAACAATCTCAAGATTGTGGATAATGGCAAAGTTAACGAATGTATGGAATTTCCTGGTGGTCCAACCGAATATATTGCGGTGCGAAATCTAAATTATACCGAAGGTATACCGGAACTGACGCTTGCGGTATGGATTAAGACAGCACAAAGAGGGATGATTGCCTCGTGGGATCGTAGCGATTATTTCCGTTTTGCAGCTGGAGATGCTGCAATTGATCATACAGATTTTGTTGCTTTTGATATATGTTGTCCTATAGAGGATTGGCACGGGAAGATAAAAGTTAGCGATGACAAATGGCATCATGTCGCGGCAACCTTTGATGGCGAAATAAAGCGGGTATATGTTGACGGCAAAGTGGATGTAGAGCAACCTACAGCGACAAATAATAAAATGATCGGGCCGAAAGCACAAAGGTACGGATTTATCGGCATCGGTTCTGAAGCCACAGAATTTAATGGCAACGCGAGTCCCACGTGGACATTCAAAGGCTTGATGGATGAGTTCCTCATGTTCCACCGGGCACTTTCTAAAGATGAAGTAGAAAGTCTCTACAAATCCAATGGAGATCCCTTTTCAGTTGAACCTGTGGACAAATTGAGCATTACATGGGCACAAATCAAGAACACAAAGTAAAAATATACGGGCGATCCAGTTTAAATCGCCCGTTTCTAACTTACAACGTTCAAAATTTATGAGTTGGCAGTCTCAATAACTTCCTGAATACCGGGCCATTCACGCCAGATATTGATGTAACCATCATGGCCATTTTTCTCGCAGTCAACATGACGTAAACGGAAAATCACCGCGTAACGGATGTCTGCGGAAGCATTCGGCGCTGCAGAATGAACTACTTGATGATGTGTCAAAACGACACCTCCTGCCTTTCCGACTATTTGGGTTGGACCTTCAGGGAGTTCAGGGCGCGGCATGCCGTTTGCTAAAATCTCATGCCCTTCCTTTTTGAAATAATCAGCGAAGAAACTATGTGTTTTGGGCCATACCGTGAAGTTACCGCTATACGGCTCTGGCACGTCTGCCAGATAAACAACTGCTAATGCAGTAAAACCGCGCCGGTAAACACCCTTTGCCATGCCGTTTGTTCCACTTCCTAAACCGTCGAGATGTCCGCCAGGTTCTTTCGCATCACGCCCTAATGGCATAGGGAAACGAAGTGCTATCTGCGCTGAACCCGGCACTTGGACGTTTCCTTCGCCTAATAACGATTCAGCAATGTTATAGATAGGTGTTTTGCGGAAAATATCTACAATTTGCGGGGCGTTTCGGATTTCGTTGCAATACGATTGTGCTCGAAACTTTTCTAAGTCGCCTTCGTGCAGTCCTACAGCACCGATAGAATGATTAATCGTTTTACGGGCGGCATCAATCATCAAGTTCGGCACAACACCTGGAACTGTGATATATCCATTTTCATAGAATTCTAACTTCTGTTTTTGCGTGAGCATACCTATTCCTCAATCTGTATTCTATAAATACATAAAGTTTCTGCTTAAGACTATCCTTTAACTAAAAAGTTTAATGAAATTCTTACTTCTTACTGTCTACAGAAACATGAGGAGTAGAATCTACGAATGTTTTATCTCTTTAACCAATGATGAAACAGGACATTTTTCTCGCCAGGTTCAACTATTCTTAGTAAAACTCTTCCATCTGTAAGAAAATCTATCGCCATAAAACCGGTATGCTGGTGTGCAAATAACGTATTATCCCCATGACTCACTTCTGTTGTCTTTTCGCTGGAGGCAAGTCCGCTCACGAGTAAGTAATCGGTGGCATCTCCTTTTAAAACTTGCAAAGAATGATCATGTCCAGAGGCATATATTAAAAGAGGTGTTTTTTTCGCAGTTGAAAGCGCAGCATTGAGTTGTGCTACCATATTCTTGTTACGCGCACTGTTGAGGTCCTGATCTGATTTTATCACGTGCCACCGCGTCAACGGATAGAGAGAACCGACGATTGGCACTGGTATCCAAAGCCATTTTTTCGCAACTCTGAGTGGAAAGAGATGTGCTTTCCAGTCGTAGAAACCACCGTGTACTCCATAACTTTGCAATGGATGGTGTCCGACAACAATGACAGGCAATTCGGTGTCCAATGCGTCTTTGAGTTCTGCTATAACCGTCTCCGGAGATTTTTTCGGTTTTTCGTGTTGATGTAACCACCACTGTGTATCCAGTACTATTAGTCGCACAACGGGTGCCAATTCCGGAAGTTCCAGCGTAACCGGTCCTGGAGAACCCCCTCTTGGTAAGAATTTTGGTGGACGGGAAAACGCATCGTTAATATATTTCTCTTGTGCAAGAAGCGCACGATAACCTTCCTCTTTACCGTTTGTCCAATCATGATTACCAGGAATAAATAGACCGTGTGTATCCGTAGATTTAACAACCTCTATTTGTGGATCAAGTCTCGTAGATGCCTCATGCTGCTTCTCTTCTGTCATACCGTCAGGATACATATTGTCGCCCAAAAAAACAATACTGGTTTTTTCAGACATTTTTTGTGCCCATGCTTTTAGTGTTTTTAGTACCGGTTCATCCGGTTTCGGTTGTCCCCCGTCACCAAGAAGTAGGATGCGGTAGTAGAGTGTGTTTTCCACCATAACATCCTGTTTCCCGCTGGCAGGTATGTCCGGATGGTAATAGGGCGAAGTATGGCTGCATCCTATAATTGTCAGTTGTACTATCTGAACAATCACACCGAGTATAAAAATACCCCAAAGGATACGTGAACGTTTGTAAAATATTGTCATTTTTTTCTCTCCATTGATAACAACTCAACAAATTAACTATAGATTTTCAATAAATGATGTGATACAATAAATTGTTGAGAATTTATTGAACGAGGCGAAATATGAGACGTTTTGGAACTCAGGGGCGCGTATATACAGGACAGCACTATGTTGTTCCTCGAAGCAAGGAGATTACCGATTTTCTTACACGTGTTAGAGAGGGACGGTATATCGTTCTCTTTGCACCACGCCAGACTGGTAAGACAACCTTTTTTCGAATGGCACTTGATAAACTTGCAACCGAGTCGCCAATCTATTTTCCAATTCAACTCAATTTTGAAACTTATAAAAACCTCTCCGCCTCCGATTTTTACGAGGCTCTTTGCAAAAGAATTCGTAGAGAAATTGGGCACATATTCCAAAAACGAGGACACACCCCTTCTAACGCACTCATACAATTTCTTGAAACTGCCAAGATCACAAATCACATTTCAATGATGGAGTTTTTTGAACAGTTTCCAAGCGTCCTGAAAAATCAATATAACAACCAGAAGGTTGTTGTTGTTATAGATGAATTTGACGGAATCCCTCAGGTTGTTCTAAGCGATTTTCTGCATTCACTTCGCGATATCTACTTGTCCGATGAAACGCGTTGTCCTCATAGCGTGGGTATTGTCGGAGTCAAGAGCATCACACAACTTAACTACGACAGGTCTGTTTCCCCATTCAATATTCAAGATGAGTTCTACTTGCCGAACTTTACCCACCAACAGGTGCAAGAGTTGTTGGCACAGTATACAGATGAGACTGGACAACCCTTCTCACCAGAAGTAATTGAAACACTCCATAAACAAACTGCTGGTCAACCGTTTCTCGTGAACCGATTTGGGCAGATTCTTACAGAGGAATTAAACATCCCCAAAACTGAAACGATTACGATGACACACTTTTCTAACGGACTAACGTTACTACTTGAGGAAGACAACGTTAATATTAGGCATTTACTTACAAATATCCGAAGAGACCCTCGTTTTGAAAGTCTACTCATGAAAATTGTTTCTTACGACAAAGGTATGCATTACAACCAACGTAATGATCTTATCAATCAGCTCACAACTTTTGGTGTTATTGCAAAAGGCACCGATGGCATGTGTAAAATAGTCAATCCGATATATCAACACTGCATTATTCAGGCATTCCAACCTCTATTTAATGGACTTGAAGGGGATTATTTCCCCGAAAATACAGATACAGATTTTTCAGATTATCTATCGTCTGATGGTAAAATCGAGATGGTGCCGCTACTTGATAATTTTCAGGATTTTATTGCCCGCGCGGGATTTAAAATTCTACACGTGCCAGATACCCCAAATGAGTTTGTCGGACAATATCTTCTTTACGCCTATCTTGATCAGTTTGTGCGAATCGTGCGCGGAGCAATGTATCTTGAAGTCCAAACTGGACGAGGCAGGATAGACTTGCTTATCCTTCACAACGCACATAAATACATCGTCGAAACTAAGATTTGGGAAAGCGACCGTCGTTATCAGTCTGGAAAACGACAACTCACAGCGTATCTCAAATCGGAAGGGGCTGTGGAAGGATACTACATTGTTTTTGATCATCGCGAAAAACCTGAACCCCGCATAGAAACTGAAACTCTGAACGGTTTTACCGTTCGAAGTTACGTTATTCCTGTGATACAAGAGCAACCCTCACCTGTTTAAAGGATGCCACCTCTCTCCTCATGTTTTAATCAATTGCCTAATCCGTTCAACAACTTTACCTAATGGAACATTTTCTTGTTCTCTGGTTGCCAAATCGCGCACAGCAGCGCTCCCCGCAGCTAACTCATCCGATCCGAGAATGACAGCGTAAGGAATTCCTTTAGCATCGGCATATTTCATCTGTGCACTAAGACGGGCAGGACGAAAATAAACCTCTGTTCGAATACCTCCTTGCCGTAGATGCGTCGCCAATTTGAGAGATTCTTTCATCAACTCATCATCAAAAACGGTCATTAATACCTGCGTTACCGTTTTCCCCACAGTGGACGGAAACATATCAAATTCTTCCATCACATCAATAATTCGCTCTATACCGAAGCTTGTGCCTGTTGCGGGAAAACTCTGTTTGCTAAAACTTCCGATGAGTTCATCATACCTGCCGCCACCTGTGATGCTGCCAATCTTCGGTTCTTCAACAACTGTTTCATAAATCGGTCCCGTATAGTATTCTAATCCGCGTACCATAGCAACATTTACTTTATAAAACTCTTCTGGAACGCCAAGCGTAGTGAGATAGTCGATTAACTCCTTTAATTCGGTGATGCCTTCATGAGCCACCTCAAAATCACCAAGTTGTTCACTCATTTCATTAAGTACCGTTGTAGCACCGCCTTCAATCTGTAGCAATGCAAGCAACTTTTCAATAACATCTTCCGGTATTTCGTTTTCTCGTAATTCTGCTGTGACACCTTCCAATCCTATCTTATCCAATTTATCAATCGAACGATAGAGTCCGCCAAGTTGTGTAGTCGGAACGCCTGCAAACTGTCCAATCCCCGCAATCAGTTTTCTATCATTGATATTAATTTGAAATTGTTCGAAACCAAGACGAGAAAGCACTTGATAAATGAGATTGACATTCTCCGCGTCAGCTAACATGCTATCGCTTCCGACAGTATCCGCATCACATTGGTAAAATTGGCGATAACGCCCCCTTTGCGGGCGCTCTGCGCGCCACACAGGATCAATTTGATACCGTTTGAAAGGTTTCGGCAGTTGTGGATGCATGGCAACAACTCGGCAGAGTGGAACAGAGAGGTCATAGCGGAGCGAAATATCCTCTTTGCCACCAGTATGCCATGCTTGATAAATCAGTTTTTCAGCATCCGGACCATATTTACCTGTAAGCACTTCAGATAATTCGAGCGCGGGAGTTTGTAACGGTTCAAAACCAAATTCCTCAAACACATCACGAATGACATCTATAACATATCGCCTGCGAATCATCTGTTCAGGTAAAATATCTCGCATCCCGCGCGGGACGCGCGGTTTAATAAAGGTTGCCATAAGTTCTGCTCCTTAAATGTGTCCGGGAAGTGCTTGACTTCTCCGCCTCCGCAATCCCTTCTCTAAGGTCTGCTTCAGTTCATCAATCTTTTCGCGCTTCCATGAATCCTTAAGTGATTTCGGGTTCGCGATCAGCGTAGATTCAGATTCTCGCAGCACTTCAATAATTTTAAGGTGGTTTGCTTTGAGCGTGCGCGCTGAACTGCAATTATCAATGATAGCATCGGCTTCTTCGGGTGGTTTTCCCTCTGTTGCGCCAAAAGAAAGCATAAGGGTGATAGGTGACTGGTAAGTGCCAAGTGTGTTCAATCGTTTCCACGGGGTTAAAATCGCGGGTGCCACTCGGTTTTCCGTCTTTTCAAGAATATATTTCTCCGCGATGTTTAGATATTCTGTGGAGATGTGAATGTTTCTATCAGCGAGATTCACCAAATCCATGAACGTATTGATGTCCTCCCGTTCTTCGCGGACAGCGAGTACAATACTAACATATCCATATTCCAACGGCAAAATTTCTTCAACAGCCGCGTCAGTCTCTTCTACCCAATCCTGCCCAGTAATTCCCAAATCATAAAAATCGTCCATCCCAACATAGACAGGTATCTCTTGTGGACGAGAAATCTTTATCTGAAATGCGCTATCGTTCTGAAAAGTAGCACGGTAGGACCGGTCAGTAGACTTGTAACCGTTCATTTCGTAGCCTGCCCGCTGAAACGTTTCAAGTGTTTCAGACTGTATTGTGCCTTTCGGCAAAATCAGATTCAAAATCCTTTCTGTTTGCATATTAGTTACCTCAATCCTTAAGGTATAGGACAGTTTCCGTGTCCACCTACATCCATTTAAAGTTCTTTGATGGTGACTGTCTCTGTGTTTTTAGTTTTCAAGTCAATTCGCTGCATCGGTTGATTCGGAATTAAGTTAATTACATAATCATAATTTGCTTGGACAGCATAGTTATGCTGCGCTTGTAAGTCACGTTTCATCAAATCTACCTCCACAGTCTTACCGGAACGCCTTAATGTTTCAGCAAGACGTTGCGCTTCAGACATAAGATCGGCGGATGTTGCCACAATAAAGTAATCCTTTTTTGTTTGAACAGGTTCGTGATGCGTTTCAGTAAATGCCTCCATCAGCACATCAAATTGGAATGCAAAACCTGCCCCCGGAACCGATGGTCCCCCAAAACTTTCGATCAACCTATCGTATCTGCCACCACCGCAGATAGCCAAATTTTTACCTTGTAATTCAATCTGAAAAACCGTCCCAGTATAAAAATCGAATCCGCGCGTAATACCTAAATTAACCTCAAAGTCAGTAATCCCGTAGTTTTCCAAACATTCGCAAAGTGACAGTACCTCCTTGCGCACTCCTTGTGCAGTATCGGCAGGTAACGCTTCCCATGTTTCCATGACAGAATCTTTATCACCGCTAATCTTTGAAACATCAATACAACGCTGCGCGACCGCTTCTGAGATATTAAAATATCGGTGCCATCTTGCTTTATAAGTTTCCTCAGCAATCATCGGTAACTTCTCTGTCCAAGCAGCGGCACTGCTTTTTGTTAACTCTTGAATCGCCGTAATCTCAATCTTGTGGTCACCTTGATAATCAACCCCTTGGGAACGCCGCAGATGATTCAGTTCATCGCGGAGAGTTCCCATATCCAAAAGTTGGCTTTCCACACGTAGTCGAGAAAGATGATCAATGTCCAATATCACTTCACTGTGATCTTTTGGATCAAGTGCAATCTGTTTAAAAATTTCACGGAAAACACCTGTATTGCCGATTTTCAATTTCGTTTTCGAAATGTTGAGCTTTTCAAGAATCCGTACAGGAATTGTGATAATCTCTGCGTCTGCAAGTGCCGATGCGGGACCGATCAGTTCAACCCCTGCCTGTCGAAATTCGCGCTGCACTTCTGGATTGTCGGTTTTCGGTTCCTGACGTACACATTGTCCGATGTAGTAAAGTTTATAAGGATAAGGGAGATGTTGTAGATTTCCATTCGCAATAATTCTACAAACAGGTGCAGTAAGTTCAGGTCTCAAGGCATAATCTACCCGATCTGGACCAACAAACGTAAACATTTTGTGACGTATCTCTTCGCCGGATTGTGCGGATAACAACGCGAAGGATTCAAACAGTGGTGTCTGAATTTGTGCATATCCATAACTTTCATAAGTTTCGCGAACGATATTTTCAACGAAATTCCGCTCCACCATCTGTTCAGGTAGAAAATCGTTCGTTCCGGCGGGTTTGGTAAACTTTTCCATAGGCGTTCCTCCTAATAAAATGTGAACGGATTTCACTATCCGTTTTCACAAGATGTCCCATAAACAAAAAACCCCGTAAACAAGTAACTCCTTAATCTCAACGCACGACAAGTCGGCATTGAGGAGAGCGGTTAGTTTACTGGGTTCAAGCAAGTCACCTTGCTTCGTGTCCACTATAATATATGGGATAACCATCACACCATTCTAATCCGCCCTACTCAGGAATGGATTGAATGATGATGGGTGCGAAAAAATAACATTAAGCATCTTTAGGATAAGATTAATTTCTGGTATATTATACCTTAATCTAAGGGCATAAGTCAAATTTTTTTACCGAAGGGCAGAACCATTCAATTTTCCAATAAATTCTTTTTTCCGAAAAACCTCTTCTTGTAGGAGGGAAACCTTGTAAACCCGATATTAACTGCTTTCCTTTTTGTCTGAACCAGGATTTACAAGATTATGGGATTTATAGGATTATCCCTATCCTGTGCGGAGACCTCAATCCTGTAAATCTTGTAATCCTGCGAATCTTGGTTCAGACAATAAACAATTCAGACCACAAACTGCATAATTTTCACAAAACTGATACAATTTTTCTTAAATTGACAGTTATGGGTTTCGTCCTGTTTTATCCAACCTACAATACTATCTAAGGCATAAGTCAAATTTTACTTGACATTTTTCTGGAAAAATGAGAAACTTTAAAAAAGTTAAAAGCAAATTCGGAGAACGCAATGGGATTTCCAGTTTACGACTACCGCACAGATGTCCGAAACGTTCTGGTAACGCCGCAGATTCGCTCACGTTTTTTAAGGATGGAACCTGGGCAGCGTGCTCAACTGCATAGTCATGACCTTGGACATGAAATCTTCCTGATTTTAGAAGGACGCGTTGAATTTGAAATTGACGGTGAAACGGAGGAGTTGGGACCTGGACAGATGTGTGTCGCTTTAGCTGACCAACCGCACAAGGTACGTGTGCTCGGAGATGAACCGATGACGATGTATCTATCTGTCACGCCGCATATCCACCCGACACATACGCCGCGAACAGAAGATGGTAAGCGATTACCACACAATTTTGCCCCTGCAAATGCTTATGATGTGGAACCAGATATGCAGATATCTGTGTCGGAACTGGTTACGCATCAGATAAACGCGGCGCAACGACTTGCGGAACTGACTCGTACGTGTGCAGCAGTTCAAGAGGAGATGGGACACCAACTCAAGACTGCTGTTGCTAAAGGAGATGAACAGGCTGCGATTGACGCACGCAAAGCGATGTGGGAGGCACTTTATCCTGTTTACAAAGCTGTTTCAGAATTAGGTGATATTTGGAATCAACTTGCCCCTCGTGCGACTCAATAAAGGTGTTTTTTTTACAGGATCATTTAGTTTTTGGTTTTATCTGTGTTTGTCAAAAGTAGGAGGGACTCCGATGCCCGACGCACCTCCAACAGATGTAGTTTCCTGTAGGAGGGAACTCCGATTCCCGACCAGGCGTATTCTAAGGTTGAAGGTCGCGATTCGGAGATCGCTCCTACAACATTCGGAAAACTAAATAACCCTATTTTTTTAATTTGCGTTAATTCTGTTATTTGTAGTATAATTAAAAATAGATTGTTCTAATTTACCCAAATTGTTCTATTTGAAATCCAATTTGACTTGACAACGTTTTTACGTTAGTATAAACTTATCTGTTAAATGCATAACTCCGTTTGAGCGATTCGCCTTTGTGCATAGAGTGGCGGCACGTTGATGTGAATGGTGCCCCTTAGGTTTCCAATAAACCCTTCCCTCAAACGAAAATTAAACCTGTACCGAAAGGTAGAGTAAACGTCACAATATAGTAAATGAATTTAGTAAGGAGTGTTTTATGAATAATCAGTTTTTTAACAGGAAAATGTTGTTTTCCTTGATGGCTGTTGTAATGTGTTTGGGATGGACAGCGATGAGTTACGGTGCAGCCACCGTTTCTGTTGATCCCGCTACAATTGATTCCCCAGCAGTTGGGGAACAACTTACCGTAAATATTAATATCGCGGGTGTCGCAGGTGTCGCTGGCTACGAAGTTGATGTAAATTTTGATTCAACTGCTCTCAGTTATGTTTCTATTGCTTATGGAGAGTATCTTCCTAAGCCTGCACTTCCCGGTGTTGACCCTGTTACTATATCTGAGAATAAAGTTGGATTTTACGGATTCGGTAATGCACCGGATGGTGATCACACTCTCGCTACGATAACGTTTGAGGTCCTTGAAGTAAAAGCGTCTTCTATCACCTTGACAGATGTCCTTATCTCTGGTGCCGATAGCACTGCGTTGGAAGTTACAACCGCAGATGGTTCGGTTACTGTTCCTACTGCGGAAGAAGATGGCGATACTGAGGAAGGTGACACCGATGACGGTGATACCGACGACACTACTGCGGAAGATGACACTACTGCGGAAGATGACACTACTGCGGAAGATGACACTACTGCGGAAGATGACACTACTGCGGAAGATGACACTACCACAGAAGAGACTACGACTGAGGAACCCACGACTGAAGAACCTACGACTGAAGAACCTACGACTGAAGAACCTACAGTTGAGGAACCCACGACTGAAGAACCTACGACTGAAGAACCTACAGTTGAGGAACCTACGGTAGAAGAACCCACAGTTGAGGAACCTACAGTTGAGGAACCTACGGTAGAAGAACCCACAGTTGAGGAACCTACAGTTGAGGAACCTATGACCGAGGAACCCACGACTGAAGAACCTACAGTTGAGGAACCCACGACTGAGGAACCTACAGTTGAGGAACCTACAGTTGAGGAACCTACGGTAGAAGAACCTACAGTTGAGGAACCTACGGTAGAAGAACCCACAGTTGAGGAACCTACGGTAGAAGAACCCACAGTTGAGGAACCTACGGTAGAAGAACCCACAGTTGAGGAACCTACGGTAGAAGAACCTACAGTTGAGGAACCTACGGTAGAAGAACCCACAGTTGAGGAACCTACGGTAGAAGAACCCACAGTTGAGGAACCTACGGTAGAAGAACCCACAGTTGAGGAACCTACGGTAGAAGAACCCACAGTTGAGGAACCTACGGTAGAAGAACCTACAGTTGAGGAACCTACGGTAGAAGAACCCACAGTTGAGGAACCTACGGTAGAAGAACCCACAGTTGAGGAACCTACGGTAGAAGAACCCACAGTTGAGGAACCTACGGTAGAAGAACCCACAGTTGAGGAACCTACGGTAGAAGAACCCACAGTTGAGGAACCTACGGTAGAAGAACCCACAGTTGAGGAACCTACGGTAGAAGAACCCACAGCACCCGTTGTTCCCGAAAGCACAATGTTCAAGATTACCCTCACTAACCTCACAATGGGTGAACATGGTAAGGGTGGACAGATATTCTCACCACCAATCTTTGCAACACATGCTGCTGGTGTCAAAATCTACGAAGTCGGTCAGCCCGCCAGTGCTGCACTTGTCCTCCTTGCTGAAAATGGAGATACTTCAGGACTCGCCGCACTCGCAGCCGCTGCAAATGCAAACACTGCTATGGGTGAAGGTCTTCTTGACCCGGGTGCTTCTGTCTCGGTTGTGTTAACAGCTGATGCGTTGAACTCTTCACTCTCTTTCGCAACAATGTTAGTCTCAACAAATGACGCTTTTATCGGGGTTGCTGACTTAGCTCTCTTTGATGAAGCCGGTATGGCCATATCAACAACACTGAATTTGAGGTCTTATGACGCGGGTAGTGAACAAAACACTGAACGCGGATCTGATATTCCTGGACCAATTGGTTTAGATGCCGAGATGGATCCGCCACATAGCAATGCGCGTGTGCCCACAGAAGGTGGCGTAATCACACCGCACGCTGGTATCCTTGGTGTTGGTCAGGTAGGTGAAGCATTTGCTTGGACAGAACCGACAGCGATGCTAACGATAGAAACTTATGTTCCAGAACCGGTACCAGAACCCGTTGTACCTCCACCACCTCTTCCCACCTATGATGTCACACTTGCAGCGGGATTGAATATGATTTCTGTCCCACTGATGCCAACAGAACCTTACACTGCGCAATCTCTTGCCGACATGTTAAGTGCAACAGTTGTTATCAAACTTGATGCAGCGACACAAGAGTTTGTAGGTTATGTCGCTGGTGTTGAAGGTGGCTATAATTTCGGTATTGAAGGTGGTAAAGGGTATATTGTCAATACACCTGCGGGTGGAACGGCAACATTCAGTGGTACAGCGTGGGCAAATCCACCAGTTGAAATGGAAATGGCAGCGGAAATGGAAATGGCGACAGAAGATACTGCCGCTGCAGCACCAAAACTTTCCACTTCTAAAGGTGCATGGGCGTTTGTCATTACAAGCGGCTTGCAAGACATGCAAGCTGGTGCTTCCTATACTGTGGTTGCGAAAAACCTCCGCACAGGCGTTGTCACTACTCAGAAAGTTACCAATGACGATGGACGAGTCTCTGCTGTTTGGGCAGACTTGAATCGTAAAGATGTCGTTGAAGCTGGTGATAAAGTTGAGGTCGCACTCATTGACGAAAATGGCACTGTTGTATCCGGTCCGTTTGAGCGCACAGTCCAAACTTCGGATATTAACAACGCATATCTGAGCGTGCAGATGCGTGTTGGCGATGTGCGTCCGAAGGATACGATTCTGGGACAAAACTTCCCGAATCCGTTCAACCCTGAAACCTGGATACCTTATCAACTGAGTCGCGATTCCAACGTAATGATTCAGATATATGGTGCTTCTGGTAGTTTGGTGCGGACACTGGATTTAGGACACAAGTCAGTTGGTTCGTACATAACAAATTCAAGTGCAGCCTATTGGGATGGTAAAAATAATACGGGTGAGTCTGTTGCGAGTGGTATTTATTTCTACTCCCTGCAAGCAGAGAATTTCTCCGCTACCCGTAAGATGGTTATCCTCAAGTAGGTTTAGCAACTAAAAACGCAATAACAAAAACGCCCCGACTGCCGGTTTTCCGACCGCGAATCAACTTGATTAGCGTCGGCGGCGGGGCGTTTTTTTCGCGTATACCAAAGGAGATACTTTATGACTTACCTAAAAAACATATTGTCTATTTATGCAGTATTTCTGCTCCTTTTTATTGCCGGCAACAGTAATGTATTTGCTTATTCCTTTGATCCTCCAGATGAACTAACTGGAGCCCCAGGTGAAGGTAACTGTACGCAATGCCACGTTGGTAATGCTCTGGATGCGGCTGGTGGTTCATTGATGTTGGCAGTGCCTGATACCTATATGCCGGGTGAAGTATATGACATCATTGTTGATTTATCACGTTCAGGACAGAGTCGTTGGGGTTTTGAGATGACCGCGTTGAATAGCAACGGTGCTCGCGCGGGGACCTTTACCAATATAGATGGGAATACACAAGTATCTGCAACAAACAGTAAACAATACATTCAGCATACATCGGATGGAACTGCTCAAGGGAAAAGAAATGCAAATAGTTGGACATTTAAATGGACTGCCCCATCTACTAATGTCGGACCTATTATGTTCTATGCAGCCGGGAACGCTGCCAATGGTGATTTTGGGACCGCGGGTGATTATATCTATACCCAAAAAGCAACATCAGACGTTCCACCTGTTTACGGTGTTACGTTAGCAGGTGTAGGCAATTTAACTAAGAGTACAGCAGACGCGAGTGCAGGAGTCAATTATACGCTTCGGGTAACAAACACTGGTAATACAGACGATGTGATTAGTTTATCAGCATCAGGCAGTGTGAATGCAACGCTTAATCCGTCTTCTGTATCACTTGCCGCGGGTGCTTCAACAAACGTAACATTGACGGTTCCCGGTACTGCCTTAGCAACTGCAGGTGATTATGCGGTGAAAGTCACAGCAACATCGCAGGGAGATAGCACAAAAACTGCAGCGGTTTCAACAACGACCACTATACTTCCTGTTTACGGTGTCACGTTAGTAGGTGTAGACAACTTAACAAGGGAAACAACGGATGCAAGCGCGGGTGTCAGATATACGCTCCGCGTAACAAATACTGGCAACACAAATGATACGATTCGTTTAGCAACGTCAGGTGATGCCACTGCTACATTAAGCCAGACTTCTGTATCCCTTAACCAGGGTGTTTCACGCACAGTGACATTAAGGATTTCTGGTGCCTCCCTCGCTAAGGCGGGTGACTATGCGGTGAAAGTCACTGCCACCTCACAGGGAGATAGCACAAAAACTGCAGCGGTATCAACGACTACGACTATTCTGCCGGTTTACGGTGTTACGTTGGTTGGTGACAACCTAACAAAGCAAACTGAATTTGCGAACGCGGGTGTCAGTTATGCCCTACGCGTCACAAACACCGGCAATACAGATGATACAATAGTGCTTAGCTCTTCGGCAGAGTTTGGGATTGGAGGTAGTGTCCTGGGATCGTTCACAGCGTCAAGCGATCAAGAATTTCCCACAAGTCAGTTAGAGATTATGCTTGCTCCTGGGGTATCTACTGATGTTACATTTACCGCAGCAGGTGATTTCTTCACAAAACCGGGTGAATATGAAATCAAAGTTACAGCGACTTCGCAAGGCGATAGCACAAAAACTGCTGATATCACGACTACCACCACTATTCTACCAGTTTATGGTGTAACGTTGGCAGGTGTAGGCGATTTGACAACCGAAACAGCAGATGCAAGTGAAGGCATTAGCTATACACTCAAAGTCACAAACACTGGTAACACGGATGACACAATCAATTTAGCAACTTCAGGCAATACCACTGCTACATTAAGTAACACCTCTGTGTCGCTTGCATCAGGTGTCTCAAGCAATGTAACATTGACTATTTCTGCTGATGCGCTCGCTAAGGCGGGTGATTATACCGTGAAAGTCACAGCAACTTCACAAGGTAACATCCAAAAAACCGCTGAAGTTTCAACGACTACGACTATTCTGCCTGATTACAGTGTTACGTTGGTAGGTGTAGGCGACTTGGAAACTGAAACAACAGACGCAGGCGAAGGTGTCAGCTATACACTCAAAGTCACAAACACCGGTAACACGGATGACACAATCAATTTAGCAACCTCAGACGATAATGCGACCTTAAGTCAGACCTCTGTATCGCTTGCATCAGGTGCATCTACGAACGTAACTTTGACGATCCCCAGTATTGCTTTAGCAACCGCAGGTGAATATGTACTTAAAGTCACCGCTACCTCGCAAGGGGATAACACGAAATCCACTGAAGTATCAACGACTACAACTATTCTGCCTGTTTACAGTGTTATGTTGGCGGGTGACCACCTAATAAAGCAAACCGAATTTGCGAACGCGGGTGTCAGTTATGCCCTACAAGTTACAAACACCGGTAATACAGATGATACAATAGTGCTTAGCTCTTCGGCAGAGGTTGAGATTGGAGGGAGCGTTCTCGGGTCGTTCAGAAGATCTAAAGATGAAGACCTTTCAACCAACCAGTTGAAGATTACGCTTGCTCCAGGTGCTTCTACTGAAGTTATATTTACAGCAACGGGCGATCTCCTTACAAAATCGGGTGTATACAAAATCAAAGTTACAGCGACTTCGCAAGGCGATAGCACAAAAACTGCTGATATCACCACAACGACAACTATCCTGCCTGCTTACAGTGTTATGTTGGCGGGTGTAGGCGATTTGGAAACTGAAACAGCAGACGCAAGTGATGGTGTGAGTTATACACTCACAATTACGAATGCAGGTAACACGGATGATGTCATAGATTTAGCAACCTCAGACGATAATGCGACCTTAAGTCAGACCTCTGTATCGCTTGCATCGGGTGCTTCAACAAACGTGACTTTGACAGTTCCGGGTGCTGCTTTAGGGACCGCAGGCGAGTATGCGGTTAAAGTCACGGCTACCTCCCAAGGTGACAACACGAAATCTGCTGAAGTAGCAACCACTACAACTATTCTGTCAGTTTATGATGTCACGTTGGCAGGTGTAGGTGATTTGACAACCGAAACAGCAGACGCAAGTGATGGTGTGAGTTATACACTCACAATTACGAATGCAGGTAACACGGATGACGTCATAGATTTAGCAACATCAGACGATAATGCTATCTTGAGTCAGACATCTATACCACTTGCTTCAGGTGCTTCTGCTGACGTAACACTGACTATTTCCGCTGATGCGCTCGCTATAGCAGGAGATTACGAAGTCAAGGTTACTGCCACCTCGCAAGGCGATAGCACAAAAACTGCTGAGGTTTCAACAACCACAACTATTCTGTCTGTTTACAGTGTTATGTTGGTAGGTGTAAGTAATTTGATAACCGAAACAGCAGATGCAAGTGATGGTGTGAGTTATACACTCACAATTACGAATGCAGGTAACACGGAAGATGTCATAGATTTAGCAACATCGGGGGATGCTGCAGCCACGTTAAGTGAGGCGTCTGTATCGCTCGCTTCAGGTGCTTCTGCTGACGTAACACTGACTATTTCCGCTGATGCGCTTGCGACTGCTGATGATTACGAAGTTAAGGTCACAGCAACTTCGCAAGGGGATAGCACAAAAACTGCTGAGGTTTCAACAACCACAACTATTCTGTCTGTTTACAGTGTTATGTTGGTAGGTGTAAATAATTTGACAACCGAAACAGCAGATGCAAGTGAAGGTGTAAGTTATACACTCACAATTACGAATGCAGGTAACACGGAAGATGTCATAGATTTAGCAACATCGGGGGATGCTGCAGCCACGTTAAGTGAGATGTCTGTATCACTTGCCTCCGGTGCGTCAACGAACATAACATTGACTATTTCCGCTGATGCGCTCGCTATAGCAGGAGATTACGAAGTTAAGGTTACTGCCACCTCGCAAGGCGATAGCACAAAAACTGCTGAGGTTTCAACAACCACAACTATTCTGTCTGTTTACAGTGTTATGTTGGTAGGTGTAAAAGATGCAGAGGGGGAAGGTGTCAGTTATACGCTCACTGTTACAAACACTGGCAACACTGATGACATCATAGATTTAGCAACATCAGACGATAATGCTATCTTGAGTCAGACATCTATACCACTTGCATCAGGTGCTTCTGCTGAGGTAACACTGACTATTTCCGCTGATACGCTTGCGACTGCAGGCGATTATGAAGCCAAGGTCACTGTTACTTCACAAGGTGATAAGACGCAAACCGCTGAAATTACATTAACAACCACTATCGCTCCGGTTTACGGTGTAATGTTACAAGGGAAAAGTGAACTTGAAGGCGCAACGATGGATATCCTTGCAGGTGTTAGTTATACGCTTATAATCATAAACACCGGCAATACAGATGATACGATAGTGCTTGGCTCTTCTGCAGAAGTCGGGATTGAAGGTAGCGTTCTCGGATTGTTCCGTGAATCTATTGATCAAGAACTTGCAATGGCGCAGTTGGAGATTGCACTTGCTCCTGGGGCATCTACTGATGTTACATTTACCGCAGCGGGTGATTTCTTCACAAAACCGGGTGAATATGAAATCAAAGTTACTGCCACCTCGCAAGGCGATAGCACAAAAACTGCTGAAATCACTACCAAAACTACGATAGAACCTGTACCATGGGATGTCAATGCTGACGGCACGGTAAATATCCTGGATTTGGTTCAGGTTGCCAATCAATTTGGTGAATCTGGAGAAGGACTCGCAGGCGATGTGAACATGGATAGTCAGGTGAATATTCTTGACCTTGTTCAGGTAGCCTCCTATTTCGGTAAATCACAAGCGGAAATTGTCCAAGCGAATCAGTAGTTTCAATTTAGCAATAATCCGATAGGCGCGCTTCTTAGCGTGCCTATCCTTATGGAGAAGAAAATGGCGTCAAAATATCGGGTCGGAATTATCGGATGTGGTGGCATTGCCAATGCTCATGCGCGTGGGTATGAGGGTGTTGAACAAATAGAAATTGTTGCACTCGCCGATCCTGTCCAAGCTGCGCTTGACAAGTTCGCAAACACCTACGATGTATCCGCGGAAAACTGCTATTTGGATCCGCGGGAGATGTTGGATAACGAAAATCTTGATATTGTGAGTGTTGCTACATGGCACAAACTTCACGCACCGATGACAATTGCAGCGTGTGCCCGAAGTCCTAAAGCGGTTCTTTGCGAAAAACCGATGGGCGTTAATCTTGGTGAATGTGATGAAATGTTAATCGCTGCGAACCGAAACAGTGTTAAAGTTGTAATCGGTCATCAACGTCGGTTTAATTCCGCATGGACAGATGCACGTAATCTCATCGCTGAAGGTGCTATTGGTGAACCGAGACAGATTGTTTGCCACGGTGGGCAAGGATTGTTGAATGACTGTTCACATCTCTTTGATATGATGCGGTATGTGTTGAGTGATCCCGATCCGCATTGGGTCATCGGAAATGTTGAACGCAAAACAGAACGCTACGAACGCGATATTCAGATTGAAGATCGAAGTGCAGGAATTATCGGGTTTTCAAATGGATGCATCGGTATGTTATTACAGGAGATTGGTAGACCCAACTATCAAGGTGGTATTGTCTACGGAACAGACGGCATCGCAGACGTGACAGAGGGACGCGTTCGTCTCCTAAATAATAAAGCTACGGATTGGGAAGAACGCCCTTCCGACGGAATTAACCAGCACGTTGCACAAGCAAAAGAATTAGTTGAATGGCTTGACGGTGGACCCGAACATCGTGGGGAAGCGAAACACGGTCGTGCCGCCGTTGAAATTATCATGGCAATCTATGAATCGGCGCGTATGCACGAAGTGGTACAATTACCGCTGCGGACACATGCAAACCCGTTGGATTTGATGATTGAAAACGGTGATTTACCAATTGAACGTCCGGGTAGATATGACATTCGTGCCTTTTTGTTACATGGAGAATCCATGAAACCTGAGTCACAGTAATTTCCTTTGAACATTAGAAACCTATGCAAATTACGCAAGGCGTCAGTGTTGGCTTAGCAGCACTAAGACGTAACAAGTTACGTTCGGTGCTTACAACGTTGGGAATTATTATTGGCATTGCGGCTGTTGTTGCAGTTGTCTCCGTTGGCGGTGGCGCCGAACACCTTATTCTGATAGAATTGGAACGGGTCGGTGGTGCGGGTATGATCGTCTGCTTCCGGAAGGAACATATTCGCAGAGCGGATGGTTCATACGTCGAAAATAAGCATCCAGAATATATTGAGTATCAAGACCTCGCCTTCATTCTTGAAAATTGCCCCTCTCTAAAAACTGCTACCGCACAATCCGGTATGGTGCGCCGCGTATCACACAGACACGCCAATCAGTCTCTCCAAGTGCATGGTGTTACCCCCTTATTCCAAGATGTCAATAATTGGTATGTTCAAATGGGGCATTTTTTTACCGAGGAAGACATGGAACGCGGAGACCCTATCTGTTTGATCGGGTCTGAAGTACACAAAGACCTATTTCAGATGGAGTACCCTATTGGCAGAGAGTTAAAAATAGACAGGGAACGTTTCACCGTCGTTGGGGTTATGGAAGCAAAAGGTAATAAGATGGCGAGTGAGGGATGGGATAACCGAGTCATTATTCCGCTCACCACTATGGGCAACCGTTTCATCGGAAAACGAAAAGGTTGGATCATGCTGTTTGCACAAGCAGAAAGTTATGAAAAAGTTGAACAAGCTGTCGCTGAAATCAAAGTTGCCTTCAGACAGCTACACGGCGATGAAAAATACTTTGATTTTTTTACCGCTAAGGAGATTATAAAGCAGGTAGGGAATGTCAGTCGGATCGTTCAGGTACTCCTTGGTGCTGTTGCCAGTATTGCGCTATTCGTTGGAGGTATCGGTATCATGAATATTATGTTAGTTTCTGTAACTGAGAGAACCCGCGAAATTGGTTTACGTAAATCCATTGGAGCAAGACGCACCGACATCCTAATACAATTTCTGATTGAATCGATTGTTTTAAGCGTATGCGGTGGACTTATCGGTATTTTTATCGGTAGTGCCCTTGCTACCGGCTCAGGTTGGGTTATCTCAAAATTCATGATTAAAGACGCAACTTGGCCTGCCGTTGTATCTGTTCAGGCAGCAGTGATTGCTTTTTGTGTTTCCGCGTTCATCGGCGTATTTTTTGGAATCTATCCGGCAAACAAAGCTGCAAGTCTCACTCCCACAGAAGCACTGCGCCATGATTAAGCAACCATTCGAAGTAGTGTGTCCTCTCTTGTAGGAGGAGTTTGTAACCACGATTTTGATCATTCTGTATTCAAAACGGAAAATTATGGTGAATTATTGAAATAATTATACACCTCACTTGTAGGAGCGATCTCCGAATCGCGATCAAAGCCATTCGTAGTCGGGAATCGGAGTTCCCTCCTACATATCAAGAATGTCTAATTAATTCTAAAATCTACCATAAATAGCCCTGTAACACCTTTTTATAGTAAAATCTAAAAAAATGATCATCTCATGGTAGGTGTGGTTTCCCGCCCAAACACCATAGACGCATTTGGCGTTGATTCACCGCACTGTCGCAGGTTATAAAATTGTGAGTATTGCTTATAGTAAAATCCATAATTATTTATACGCTCCGGTAGGTTCGGTTTCCTAACCGAACCGTGTTTATTCAGCCCCATAGATGCGGTTAGGAAACCGCATCTACCAGGGAGTGTGCACATATTTTCAGATTTACTATAATAGATAGTTTATGATATATTATAGTAGAATCCATAATTATTTATACGCTCCGGTAGGTTCGGTTTCCTAACCGAACCTGTGTAAATCGTGCGGTTGGAAACCGCACCTACCAGGGAGTGTGGACATATTTTTGGATTTCACTATAAGCAACACTCTCAAAAATTGTGTCCTTTATCCGTGAGTTAAAAGTAGTAAAGCAATCAAGAGCAACATATAGGAGGAAACATGTTTTTGACAAAACGGTATTTGAATTACATGCTCACTATATTTGCTATTATCGTGCTCAGTTTCGCGATGATAGAGACAAGTGAAGCAAAGTTTGCTGCAGATACAATTCAAGGAATGTGGACCTTTGAAGAAGGAAAAGGCAAAACCGTTAAAGATCTTTCTGGAAAAGGTAGCGATGGCGTATTTGTTGGTGATATCAAATGGGTAGATGCCAAATTCGGTGGTGGAATAGAGTTCAGCGGTGAAGTGGCACAAAACTATGTTCGTATCGGGAAAGAAAATGAACCTGCTACTTTGGCAGCCTTGAATTTTAAGGACTCCAAAGGTTTTTCAATCCATGCATGGGTGTTTGCAACAGTACCGCCCGAAGGAAAATGTGTGATATGGAAAGGGAAGGGATGTTCAAGCTGGTCACAATATCTACTCGGAACCGGTGCCCATGAAAATGTTGGAGGGAGAATTGATCAAGCTTCGTTTCATTTTCGGACGAAGAGGGGCCCTGAGAAACTTGAAGCACTCGGTGAACCACTTCCCGCAAATGAGTGGGTTCATCTTGTTGGTGTTTGGGATGGTACGAAAATCCATATCTACGTTAACGGTAAACTACAGAACAGCACAGACGCGGTAGGACAACCTTGGGACTCTCCTGAAGCAGTTTATATCGGTGCAGATGCGGGTTGTAATGAGCCTAACGGAAGGTGTCATTGGGGTGGTATCATTGATGAAATTGTTTTCTTTAATGTTCCACTTTCTGAGGATGAAGTTAAGGCACTCAGTAATGGTATTGAAGGTGTTTTTGCAGTTGATGCTGCAGGAAAAACCGCTACCACTTGGGGTAAACTTAAATCATCAAGATAGGATAATATTTAAAGTAATACCATTTCCAAAATATTTTTTTTCATTTGTAGGAGCGATCTCCGAATCGCGACCCTCTTGTCGTCGGGAATCGGAGTTCCCTCCTACAGCATTGAAAGTGCAATGTCTATCAATACAAGGTGGACATCGCACTTTCATTATCTGTAAGGTGAAAAGTGAAGTAGAATTCTCAGTGAAGAATATCTAATTTACAGCCTCAAATTAACTCCCTTATTATCGCAAAAAAGCAAACGTAAATCACTTGACGAATTTAATCGTATATGTTAAACTATATCTAATATTAATAGAATGGCATCCGACAGACAAATGAATATGCTACTTTGGGTGTCTAAACTAAGGAGAATTCAGAATGATTATCAAGGCTATAAAAGTGATCTGTATCTTCAGCCTATTACTTACTGCTTTTTGGTATGTAAATGTGGCTGAGGCACAAGGTTACGTAACGGATGGGCTTGTCGCGATGTACACGCTTGATGAAGCAGATATTGATGGTGAAGTCGTTATGGATGCCTCTGGCATCGATAACAACGCAAAACTGGTTGGTAGTTTAGGGTTTGCCGAAGGTCCGGTAGGAGATGCGTTGGAATTTAAAGGTGAAGCGGACAACTACGTTGAAATTCCTGCCCTGGGTGGATTTGAGTTTGCTTCTGTTGAATGCTACGCTTTTGAAGCCGGATTTGCTGGTATTCAAGGCATCATCTCCACATGGATGTGGACAGCAGGTAAGGTTCATTATAAATTTCAAGGAAATCAAATTCAGGTTGATAAAAACGGAGGGCAGAAGATCACTTTCGACGCTGAGGCAAACACATGGTATCATATCATTTACACAACTGATACCGCTGCAAATGAGCTCAAACTGTATGTTGACGGAGAGTTAGTTGCTGAAGGTGTTGCTGGTGCACAACCTGAAAACATGGATGAACGCCGAATCGGCAGCGAACACAATGGACGATGGCTAAATGGGATGATAGATAACGTGCGCATCTATAACCGGGTTCTGAGTGCTGATGAGGTTAAGCAAAACCTTGAGGCAAAAGCTAATCTAACACCTGTTGAACCCGCTGGGAAACTCTCTACTACTTGGGCGGCACTTAAGGGCAACCGAAATTAAGAGTCCGGATCTTATTATAGGTCGCACGCTCTATTTTATACACAAGGTACCCGGCAAGCGTATACTAAGCTTGCCGGATGCTAAAACTAAAAGGAGAATTAGAATGATTATCAAGGCTATAAAAATGATCTGTATCCTCAGTCTATTACTTACTTCTATTTGGTATGTAAATACAGCTGATGCAGCAAAAGAATTTGTGACAGATGGACTTGTCGCGATGTATACGCTCAATAAGTCTGATGTCAAAGGTGATGTTGTCATGGATACCTCCGGCAACGATAACCATGCAAAGCTTATCGGTAAACTTGACTTTGTTGAAGGTCCCATAGGGGATGCTTATGAATTTAAAGCCGCAGCGAACAACTACGTTGAAATTCCTGCCCTGGGTATGTTCGATTTCGCATCAGTTGAATGCTATGCTCTTCAAACTCAGTTTGCCGGCATTCAAGGTATCGTTTCCACATGGATGTGGACAGCAGGTAAAGTCCATTTCAAGTTTCAAGAAAACCAAATTCAGGTTGATAAAAACGGCGGTTCAAAAATCCGTTTTAACGCTGAAGCAAAAAAGTGGTATCACATCATTTATACCACTAATCCAGAAAAAAACGAACTTAATCTCTATGTAGACGGAGAATTGCAGGCAGAAGGCGCAGCCGGTGCCCAACCTGAAAACATGGATGAACGCCGGATTGGTAGTGAACACAATGGGCGTTTCCTGAATGGTATGATAGATAACGTCCGAATTTATGACCGGGTTCTGACTGAAGATGAAGTTATGCAGAACTTTGAGGCGAAATCGGATAATTTACCTGTTGAACCCGCCGATAAACTCTCTACTACTTGGGGGGCACTCAAGCGTAATAGAAACTAAAAGGTCTAATGCAACCAATTAAAAAGGCGGTTATTCCTATCGCTGGATATGGAACACGCCTCTTCCCCGCAACGAAAGCCGTACCGAAAGCACTTTTCCCAATTGTCGCTAAGGATGGTCTCGCAAAACCGATCATTCAGATGATTATTGAGGAGGCTTTAACGGCTGGCGTGGAAGAGGTGTGTCTCGTTGCACAACCGCACCAAGTTGAACCGATTACCGACTATTTTTCTGGTGACGTTCCAGATGCAATTCGTGAAAAGTCAGAATTGGCAGTTCAAGCGGACAAGTTGGCTGAAATCGGTGAACGTCTGCAATTCGCAATTCAGTCAGAACCGCAAGGATTCGGACACGCTATCTATTGTGCGAAAGATTTTGCGGCAGGTGAACCCGTCATGATTCTGCTCGGAGACCATTTGTATATTTCAGAGTTAGATGTTTCCTGTGCAAAACAGTTGGTAGATATCTATACGCAAGTCGGAAAATCAGTAACCAGTCTTGATGTATGCGATGAAAGCGAACTCTCTCTGAACGGAATTGTGCAAGGGAATGCCTCGGACAATAATCCAAACCTTTTCAATTTAGCACGAATTGCGGAAAAACCTGCAGTCGACTACGCGCGAGAACACATGCGCGTTGAAGGAATATGGGATGCACAGGAAACGTATAAATATCTCTGCCATTTCGGGATTGATCTGCTCACACCCCTGCTGTTTGATATATTGGATTACAACTACCGCAACAATATCCTAACCCACGGTGAGATTCAGCTGCGCGACGCAATGGCTGAAATGGTCCGACAAGAAGGCATGTCCGGTTGCCGTGTTGCAGGTACACGTTACGATACTGGCAACCCACAAGAACTACTGAAAACTGCCTATGCCTTTGGACTGCATGGTCCCTACCGAAATACCTTAATCTAACGTTGCCCTAACATGGGATGTGTCGCGATTCGGAGATCGCTCCTACAAGACAAATTTAGTCTAAAGTTTCCCCGACCTCCAATTCAATAATTTCCACATCTTGAGATGCTGTCAATTCACGGAATTCTTCCAATGTTCCTGTCAAAAGTGGAAATGTGCCGTAATGCATGGGCAAAATTGCTGGCACATTCAGCAATTGTGTAGCATAGGCAGCTTCACGGGGTCCCATCGTAAAATGGTCTCCGATAGGCAGCAGTGCCAAGTCAGGTTGATATATCTCACCTATAATTTGCATATCGCCAAACACATTTGTATCACCAGCGTGGTATATTTTATAGTCGTTTGCGAATTCAAGCACAAAACCAGCAGGTTCACCTAAGTAGACTATCGTCCCATCTTCCTCCGTAACACTGCTACTATGGTTTGCTGTAACCATCGTTGCTTTCACGCCGTCGACTGTAACCGTACCACCTTTATTCATGCCTATTGTATTGTCAACTCCCTGGTTATCCAACCATTTTGCTATTTCAATCATAGCGACCACTGTGGGAGCATGTTTTTTGGCAATAGGGACAGCGTCTTCCATGTGGTCCCAATGTCCATGTGTGATAAACATAACGTCAAGACTGTCAAAGGTTTTGTGTTCATCGGGACAAGCAGGATTACTATCAACCCACGGGTCAATTAAGAAGGTCTTACCTTCGGTTTCAATTTTAAAGGTGGCATGTCCGAGCCATGTTAAACGAATACCGTTATTAAGTTTCATGTTGTATTATTTAAAATTTCCTTTAATCTTTTTGCAATAATTTCTACTTCACCCGGCATTAAGGTTTGCCCATTGATAAGTACGCCGTTTGCACCTGCGCCAGCAATATCAATCGCGGGTTCACCTATTTGGAGTTGATGGAGAATTTCATCACGGGTAATCCCGAGTTGTTCTGCGTCAAATCGGATTTCGGTGCGTGGCATCGGTTGCCCCGCTTCAGACGGGAAACTACGATGCACACTAACACCTTGGATGTCTTTAAACACTTCTGTATAAAAGGTAACTTGGTCTTCATAAGACTGCATTAACTGTTCGTGGTCTTGATTCAGATACCATTCAACCGCTGCCAGCAATCCTACCATCTCTTCTTTGCCAACCTTCATACCTCTGCCGATGAACGGATGCGGAGGCCCGTTGAACGCTATCGCCTCAATCAATGCTTTTTTGCCAACGATTAATCCGCTGCTTTGCGGACCACACAACCCTTTTCCACCACTAAACATTGCCAAATCTGCACCCTTATGTGTAAAACGCCACAAGTTTTCTGGCGGCGGTAACTGTGCAGCAGCATCAACAATCAATGGGACACCGCGCTTTTTGGCAATTTCAATTCCTTTTTCATAAGACACCCAAAGATGTTCTCTACCGGGATTTGCGAAATAGAAGATTGCAGCGGTTTTATCGGTGATGGCGTTTTCAAGTTCGTCTGGTGTTGTGCCGTTTTCGTTACCTATCTCTACAAATTCCACACCGACTTGTCGCACGGCAAAATCGTATCCGACTCGTCCATGCCGATGAACGATGACCTCGTTTTTCATTGAGTTGTCAAGATGGGGTAATTTGGCACGTTTGCCTGCATCCAGTCCAGTGATACAAGCTGCGGTACTAAGCGTCAGGGCAGCAGCGGCACCATTGGAGACGTAGGCTGCTTCGTTATGGGTGAGTTTTGCTAATTCTTCGCCGACACGTTTTTGGAGTTCAATGATGTCTACAAAATGCTTGGACGCTTCAGCCATTGCGGCAACAACTTCAGGCGGCATAATGGACCCACCAAGGCGTGTCAAAGTTGCATTGCCGTTGATGACTGTCCGAATGCCTAAGTGTTTATAGATTGACATTGAGAAGTTTATCCGACTTCTTGGCCGTCTAATTTTCCGACGTGAAGGTCAATTTCATCGCGTGACTCGATTTTGTCAACTTTTCCATCCACCATGTGGAAAATTCGGTCAGATACATCGAGCATCTTATGGTCATGTGTTGCGGTAATAATGGTCACACCGTTTTCGTCATTGAGACGGCGCAGCAAATCTATGATTTCAAGACCTGTTTTGGTATCCAAATTACCGGTTGGTTCGTCGGCAAGGACGATGGCGGGGTCATTTGCAAGGGAACGGGCAATTGCGACACGCTGCTGCTGTCCACCAGAAAGTTCTAACGGCTTATGTTGAACGCGATCACCTAATCCGACAAGCGAGAGTAGATCAATACCTTTTTCCCTACTCTCATCGGCACTCATGCCTGCAAAAATCATCGGCAGCGAGACGTTTTCCAGTGCTGTCATAACAGGAATAAGATTAAACGATTGGAAGATATAACCGATTTTCCGACAACGTAACCACGCTAACTCATAAGCGTCAAGTTGCGCAATGTCTACTTCGTCAATATAGACCCGTCCCTCGGTGGGTTTATCTAATCCGCCAATCATATTAAAGAGTGTAGATTTTCCGGAGCCAGAAGGCCCCATGATAGAGATGTATTCGCCCCGTTGGATTTGGAAATTGACGCCGCGTAGCGCATCCACAGCCGTTGTCCCCATCTCATACCGTTTTATGAGGTTCCTGACGCGGACAGTATTCTCTTTAGGAAGAATCCGTTCGAACCGTTTTGGTGTTTCGGCCAGATTTGGTTGTACGCCGCCTATTTCTGCTTGCATATCTGTTTTCTCCTTTTACGGTAAAACTTCCAATTACCCTTTAGATAAAAAACCGAAACGCTTTTGTTGTGCTGGTTTTTGTGTTGCTGCTTCATTCGGAATAGCAAACTGAATAAAATTTCGTTTTCCGAGCTGCTGGACAAAGGTAAAAAGTGATGTTTCTGCTTCTTTTCGAGTCAGTTGATGTTTTTTCTGGAGTGCCTTGATAATCTGTGAAATAGTATGCTTCCCATCACACATTTCCCATACGTGCGCACCGATGCTATCCAGCACAACAACCCGTTTATTGGGGAGCATAAAAAGTTTACTTGTAAGTTTCACCAAGAATTTGTCTTTCTGCGGAATGACGAGCGATGCCTCACCTTTATCGTCTAATTCCCACGTTATCAACTGATTGCGTAACGGGAATGCTTTTAGGACCTTACTTCTGTCTATATCAGGGCGTTTTTTCAGTTTAAGTGTGTATAGAACTTTGTTAAGCATGTTTTATAGCAGAGTTTGAATGGACTACTACCTCAATCTTAGTGGCAGTGAATACTCTCTGCAACCTCTTGTGCCAGTTTTTCAGAGGTCTCGTGGCGTCCAATTGATTGCACTACATAAATACGGTTGGTGTGATGACAGCGCCAAATAAAAAACGTAAGGCGTGTCCGTTTTCGCAGTTTGTCAAATATTAGCACAGGTGAAAATGGCATACTATCGTAAAGTCGTGTCTGTTGCCCAACAAAATTTATGCGTTCATCTCCGTGTTCGTCATGTGGTGTCACTTCAAACCCATAACCGCGAATCGCTTTAGCGTATCTTGATCGAAACCATGTTTCCAATTGATTCGGTTCTGATGTAAAATCGTTTAATAAAACCTCCGCAGGACCGTAGCGTTCAACGCTGAGTTTACGACTTTTCCCTCTGGTAAATGCAAACAATAGATATCCGCTGAGAAGTTTCTGCCTTTCTAACTTGTAATTTTTCGGGACAGCGAGTCTTAGTCCATACGCACTCCAGACGGTGTGCTTCGGGTCGCCTTGGTCCGAAATGGATTGGAAGATGCGAAGCACCGTAGGACGCCAATTCTCTTTTAGACGTCCCATGATTTGAACAATGGTAATCCGTTTAGTATCAGGACTATGCACAATCAGCCCATTTGCGCGGATTCCCCCTTTCCAACTAAACCCAAGGACAGTATGACCTTTTAAGAAATCCTCATCTTTAATAAGGTCGACGTTCCTACGAAATGAGACATTGCCACCGCGTTTGTAATTTTTACGGACTAACTTGAAGTATTCGTCAAGTGTTTTGTGTAGGTCAGGTTTCTTTTTTCGTGTCTTTGCCCATTTGAGTTCTAACCGAGGCATCTCCGCGTCATCTAACCGGAGGTAGCCATTCTTTTCATCGCCACTAATGCCGCTGATTTCCCAAGTTGTCGGTATATCTAATTGAATGCCTGCCCAACCAAAAAGAGTCCAGTCCATACCGCTTTACCACCACGAAAGAACTTTGCCTAAAACGGTTTAACAATAACCGCTTTAGAGACAAGGGCAATTGCAACTGTACCCATTCCTATCAATCCAACACCACAAGCGAACCCCGCTGCCAGTACCGGATTAAACATAAACCACCGTTTTAAACCGAACCGCTTGATCATGTAGAATCTACCGATGATGGCCCCGAGTAACCGCGCAACCATACTGCCCGGGTCAGCTCCAAGTCCACCGATGATACCGTAAAACCACATTGACGGGAATTTTAATATCCAAAGCATCCCGTAGATCGCGAGACTGGAGGTCAACCCTGCAGCAACATAATCACCCCGAATAGCTTGTATAATCTCGCTATTCCCATCGCGCAGTGATGTTTTCATAAGACATTCGTTTGTTGCATTAATCGGCCACATCATCTGAACAAACGGATATTGTGCGCTCGGTATTGGCGCTATTTGCCAGATAAAATGTTGTACCACAATTCCACTGACAATCAGGATAGGCATAATCAGTAGTGTTGCAGCAAGGTTTGAAGTAAAGGTTGTTCCAGTAAGTTCAAGTACGCGCCACCCTTGTGTGCCTGCTCCGTAATCTTCGTCAGGTAGCGGTGCAAACCAGATATCAATTTCCTCGTACCGACTCAAAATAAAGGTAATCTCATGCAAATAAGGTATTTCAAACAGATCACGCCCAAGTACGCCGAACGTCCTTGCGGTGATATATGAATTAATCGGCGTATATAAGAACGCGAATCCGAGTAGGAAGCTCAGTGGGAAATTCGGAACCATCCAATGGATGAGCCAGACAAATCCGCCCATACCGACGAACCATAGTATTCCCATGAGCCATAATGGAAAATCACCACGGTTCGGTGGTGTAGCAAGTGAACCGCGTTCTCCTGCCTTTTTCTTCGAGCTGCGGAGTTTGAAAAGCATTGGGACAGAGGCTGCCAAGCCAACAATACCAAGGCTAAAGTTCTTCCCCATACCGTAACTTCTATAGAAATCAAGATCGTTGAAAAGTCCAACCGCACGTACATCAAGCCCTGGTCCCCATTGATGTAATATCTCGTATCTGTAAAGTATCTGCGGATTAACAACAAATTGCGAAAGCATAGCGGTAACAAACTCCGACATCACCACTGGAAACGGCAAGACGAATCCGAAGAGCATCTGTCCGAAGTCGGTTCGAAGCGCAAAGACCCCTGTCGGCGCGAATCCTTCAATACTTTGCGTAAAATCTATCCACGGTATCTTCAGAATTTGTATCGGTTGACTCATCATCACGCCGGTAAGCGCGGGAACCCCGATATAGATGAATCCCCATATTAAGCCCGCCATAGACCCGATAGAAAACACTTGCCATCGCCATGTTTCCTGTTTACCGGTAGTCTCTGCCAACGCAGTTGCACCTTGTGCTGTAATCGGCGCCATCGGAAACGGGAGCCGTTCAAGGTCGGCAGTAAGCCTAAACAGAATATACTGACCACTGACGACCCGCAATGTGCCAAGGAACTTCCCCGCAAGGTAGATACCTATAGGCAACAACCAATCGGGATGTAGCAGACTTCGCGTCGCAATGGCTAAGGAATCACCCGCTGGCACAACCCATTCGGGAATTTTGTCGGCAATTTCATAAGAAATGGCTTGCGGTGTGTTTATAAAATATGCATACCAAATAAAACTCCGATATTGCATACCACTGCCGACTGCTGCACCTGTGAGGCTCAGCAGCATATAAAGTTCTTGACGACGTGCCGTGGTGAAGGAACGTCTGGCTAATTCGGTGAACAGGATAACTGCTACCCAAGGCGCAGCCGCTGCACCAGATTGACCAGAAACATAACTCAGATAGATGGATCCGGGCATCATAAGCAATCCGACAAAGAGTGCGCCAAAGAACACTTTGCCGGTTAATCCCGATTCAAAGGTTCGAACGCCGCCTTCTATGTCGTAACGTTGTGCCCAAGCTTGCCATTCATCTGCTTGTGAGATTCTCTCTCGCGCCAATTAAATATTCTCCTTTGTGTTGGCAATCGACTCTCAGCGATCAGCAAATAAATATCTGTGGCAAAACGTAAATGTGCGTACCACAGAAGCGGAGAGCCAAAATCCATTCAATTATCATCTTTCGGTGTATTCTTATTCTTTCCTTCGCTGAGTTCTTCCCAAAAATGAGCAACAAAGATTCCAATAGTTATTATGAGTGCTGCCAACATTTGCCACTGCCAACGCCCCCCTAAGAACAGAACGCTGACAAACCATAGGACAGTCCCGATGATAATAATAACGCTTGCTAATTTTTCCATATACAATTTCCTTGTTCAATCAGATTCTGATATACCTAATGTAATTAGTTGTTTCGGACTCTGTTTGCGGTAACTTTATTCGTAGCATGATCAGGACTTACGCATTTTTTCTTAAAGTCCCACTGATAAGGGGGATTTAGGGGGTTAAATAGCTAAAATAACGCCTTTTTAACCCCCTAACCCCCTTATCAAGGGGGAATGCGTAAGTCCTGATGATTTAATAAAGTCGTTGACATCAGATTCGCGTATAGATAACTCCTCTTTGACTGCCCTCAATTTTGCGTCTATATCTTCAATCGGTTTGATTTTGGATTTTTGTTCGTCAATAGATATAACGGGTATAGGAAAATCTCTGATATGCTCAATATAAATGTGAGGTTGTCCTGTGCCTTGCTGACGACGATAAAGTGGGGCTTGCATAGATTTCAGGCACATATAAAGGTATCGCGTCAGAAATTTTGATTCATCTTTGCTTTGGACTACGATTGAGTCGGAAGCCCATATTGGATCGTTATGCCACCACACATAACCCGAATACGCTCCTGATTTGCTAACAGTAAACACGTTCCCGAGGTAGTTGGATTCACCATGCGTATATGCAACAGTTCCTCTGCCCCCAGCGATGACGGGAATGTTACCCTCCGTGGTGGTGGCTTCCGTAATTGATTTTCCATTTTTTAAAATAGCGACATCTTCAAGATTCACGTAATCCTTGTGATCGCCAACGTTCCAATCCTCATGCAAACTGAAACCTTTATCGCTTTGAACATTTTTAACCTGCACAACGCCGATTTCGAGATCCGCTGGCAAGTCTTCCACAAGTATATCTGATAGGGTATGGAAAAACAGAACATTATCCAAATCGTTTATACCTTTTATTGGATTTCTCTTACTATCAAAACCATCGTTGTCAATTGTCACTCGGTAAAACCAATCCGTCTTACCAACTCCTTTATCCGTCAAATAAATGATCCCCGTTTTAGCATCCGTATAAGGGGCAAAGCAACCGCGGGGAAGTCTAACGAGCATTCTGACGCGTGAATTGCTTAAAATGAATCGCAACATTTTACGATGCGCCTTGTTTACAAGTACCCCTTCCGGCACGACAATTGCCATTGAACCTCCGGCTTTTAGGCTGTTGAAGCATTTGAGGACACAGGCTTCGTCAGCATCTTTTGCACTATGTTCGCTATGTCCATCTGACCTTTTCAATATATCTTCGGAAAGGTCAAGAGAAAAGGGAATGTTTGAAAGAACATTGGCATACTCCCCAGTAGTGTCTGTCAAGAGGCTGTCTCTTTGGAACACTCCAGAATGACCGTCACCAAATAATATCATGTTCATTTTTGCAATTCGCGCCGTGGTCGTAATCTCACTGCCAAAGACTGTTTTATTATGGAGTTTATCGGAAGTCGTTATTGACATTTTAGCTTGTTGGCTAATGTGCTTGAAGGACTCTGTAAGAAACCCACCAGTTCCACAAAATGGATCATACACGGTGTCACCGAACTTTGGATTGAGAAGTCTAACCATGAATCGGACGATGTGACGCGGTGTAAAATACTCCCCCAAGTCGTTTGCCGCCGTGGTTGTCTTCTCCATAAAATACTCAAATGCTGATCCCTTAATATCTTCGTCGATGTCGGTAAGATCTAATGGATTGAGTTTTTGCACAATCTTTCTAATTATAGTGGTACTTTCGGTGGTTACCGGTGAAATAACTTCTCCACCGTAACTCTCTCTAAGGCGGTCAACGATCACTGAGTTCAAATAGTGCACAATCTCTTTTTCGGGGAGGCTCATCAAAGTGTCCCAAATGTCGTCCTCGCCTTTTTCACTTAGCAATTTGAGGAAAAGGATGTTGGCGAATTCAGTGAACCGCTCAATGCCAGCGCGAATCCCCGCCGCCCTGAAATCGTCATTGAGTTCTGAAAATAGGTTGATCAAATCGTCTCTGGATTTAATGACCTCTCTGGATACAGTGAATACTTCGTTGGTTTTATCAATGCGATATTTTCTCAATAATTCCAGCGAAGGAAGTTCACTGAGTTCAACACCGTTGAAGAACAATGGTTCAGATTTCTTCAAATGCCGAGATTTAATACTTAAACCGTTGCACGCAAATACTATGTCTACGTCCATGCATTCTGCATAATCGCTTGCCTGATTGAGGGCATCGTCAAGATTCACGATATTAGATTTTTTTGCCTCAATTACAGCTATTGGCTGAACACCGTCAAACAGTGTATAGTCAGGCTTCTTCTGTCCCAGTTTCTTGAGATTCCGCTGTGACAAACGACTTTTAACAGCATTTTCAAAAAAAACATTTTGTTTGGTATCATGAGCATCAAGTATCCAACCGTTCGCGTCTAAAAAACGATCTATCTGGTATCGGACATCTTGTTCAATCATAATTTTCCTATCCTTTAATTGTGACACCTAATCAGCCGGTGTCACAATGGGATCTAATCGTGCGGTTTCTTCTGATGTATCAGTGTTTTCAGTTCTACCACGTTCGTGGAATTCTGAGCGAACATCAACGCTGAAAGTTCGCCATATAAGCAGCTGCTTCCGCAACAAATTGAGGAAACGACGATTAACCCGCTTCCAAGAAGCTATCTCTCCACTTTCACGGTGCACATCTAATGTAATTTTGAAAAGGTCTTCTTCTTCGCCGCCGACAGGAGAGGTGATAAACTCAATAGACTGACTTACGCCCAAATCGTAAGGCGCTAACCAGACCATCATACCGATCTGATATGAATCATCTTCAGCAGAACTGAAAGTAACGTTGTCCGTATAGAAATCGCTGGCAGACTCATCGGCATGTGCATCAAAATAGTCGCGCATAAAGACGTTCAAACCGAGCGACTCTTCCGCTAAAACAGTAAAAGGCAGATTGAAGTGCCACACATCGCCTTCAGGTTCGGGCAATTTCCATTTCCGTTCAATATCTGGCACAGCCATACGTGATGCTTTTATAGCGGGGTAAAGCGTGCTGAGCAGCACAACAATCATTACAACAACCGTTGCCACAACTGTAGACATTGAAGAATAATTGAGCGTTAAGCCCGCGAGCCAACCGAAGTGCACCAATGTTGTTGCTATCACTTGTCCCATCAGATAACCCAAAACAGCCCCAACAATTGCATAGACGCATGCTTCGGCAAGGAAGAGGAATGCAATATGGATAGGTGCAAGTCCCACAGAACTGTAAATACTTATTTCGCGCACGCGTTCATAAACTGCCCCGAGCATCGTATTCAAAACAATCAACGCAGCAATCAGAATTGGAACAAATAGGTTGCCCATGCCGCTAAAACTGGTCATACCGATACTACTATAAAGATAGGTATCTTTGTCACGACCAACAAAGAAGTCAAGTGCAATGCGGTTCATTAGTGGTGCCATGATGAGATCAAGTTTATCAATTGCACCTAATAGTTTCGGATCGTCCTCTTGAGGTTCCATGTTAACAGCCACGCTTCTAAGCGTTCCGCCTTGGTTCATCACAACTTCATAAGGCAAAACGGCAATGCTATCTGGGGTGAGATGGAGATATTTCTGAAGTTCACCCTCAAGGGTTTCATCACCTGTGCCACCGCGACTTTGTTGCTGTTGCATCAATTGATAGTCGACAGGAGTCATTTCTTCGCCATCGTTATCGGTCAAATCCTTGAATCCTATTCCCAAAACACCGACGACTGTGAAGTCGGCACCATATACAGAAATTGTTGCTTTCCCCATATCACTCTCGGTTAGTTTCAAGAGATCTGCCATCCCCTTCGGAAGCACAATTGCGTAGGGCCACTCGGTTGGCCAATTGTCAGCATCATCACGATTAAACCATTTTCCATATTGGAGATAGCGATCAATACCAGTGACTGTGGGTTCCGACTCACTCATACCAACAAGCATGTTTGCTGCAAACTTCAACGCTTCACCTGTGAGCTGTGTCGGTGGTGCGGGGTCTTGTGTGTTCGGGCTTCGCGTTAATTGAACAAAAGATTGATCACCTGTTCCAGAAGATTGATACCATGCGCGTGGCGCGACAACATTTTGAACGGCAAGAACCGGTTCCTTGTCAATGTTTGTGATAAACCCACTTTCCAGTAATCCTGCGATTGCTGCAGGTATATCTAACGAAGGTTGTCCCTGTTTTGTAAGGAGTTGGTTTTTCTGTTCCAGAAGTCGTTCTAAATCATCTACAGTAATTTGTGTCTTCTGCATATCATTTAGAATTGAGTTAAGGACAGGTTCTTCAAGTGGACGCCAATACTGATCTCGAATGAGTAAACCTGTGTAGCGCGGTGTAACCTGTGGCAAACTTGTTCGGTTCGGACGCATAAATGTCCGCACCGATGTAAACGAAATGACAGTAAACGTGAGAATAACCAACGTTGCACAGGTCAGGATGGTGCGTCCTTTTCGTTTCCGCATATTGGATATACCGAGACTAAATGCCGCAGCACTTGCGCTCAACCTACCCACATCGGCTTTATATACCTTATTGCCCTGCTGACGAATCTTTTCAAGTTGTTCCTCAAATTTTCTAACGATAATGCTGATGACAAGCACAGTCAATGCAAGAACAATGAAGGCAATTAAGATAATTATGGGCGTTGTCGTTATCTGAAACGCTGGATGCACCTGACTTAAGAAGTAAAAGACGAGCAGAAAGATACCAAAAGTGGCTAAAATCTGCTTGTTAATGTTTGGGAAACCAAATATAAGTCGTTCCATAAAGTAGGCAAACGGCATCAAGAGCGCAAGGTAGAACATAATGCCGTTAACGACGTCGTTCCCAGTTCTTTTTACATCCGGATACGCACGTGATTCGTATCCCCATGCAGCACGTGCCAACTTCAGCGCTTGCTGGTAGTCGTTTTGGAAAAGTGCTGTTTCTGCTCGTGAGAGATATTCATTGGCAAATTGATGCAATTTATCAAGACGGTCACTTGAAATACCGAACCGTTTGTAAAGTCGAGATCGATTTTCATCAAGCCACCACATATCACGCACAACTACATACGGAGTGAGCCGAATACTGCCGTTTTCTCGCACGACAAACCCTTCGCCAGTATAAAGCGTTGGGTTTTTCATACCGCTTTTGGTTGCTTTAATGAGAAGTAGACGTTTACCGATCTGTCCGTACGCCATTCCGATTTTTATACGACTTTGCGGTTCGCTATAGACAAGCGCGATCGGTTCAGCTGCGGAGACACCTTCCTGTTGCCACGGTTTAGACACTCCAAATTTTTCGGGAGGGCTATCGGATAAGGCATCATACACCTCTAATTCGCGTAAGGTGCGGAGATAGCGTTGATCAACCAGGTCGTAGATAGTTGTGGATACACACGGAAAGGTGACAACCCGACATCCGCGACGCCGTGTGTTGATCGGCACTTTATTCGGCAGAAGTTTGGCACCGTAATTCCCTAAATCAGGTGCGTAGACAATATCTCCAGAATCGGGGTCAAGTATGTAAGCTTCAACCTCTTGGGCACCACCAAGCCTGCGAGTTGCTCTGCCTTCCATTGCCAAGCCAGCGACTTCAAAATTACCTTTGTTATCCCCCATAGCAAATAGGTCACCGCGTACTCCCATCATCGTCTTATGTTTACGACGAAGCGTTAGAATTGGGTATGGCACAGGTTTATTTGGTAACGCAGATTCACGGGCATCGAATTCAACCACGTCACCGAAAAGGTTGCAGTAGAAGTTCCCTACGCGTGCTGCAGTCGGCATCTGTGGGTCACGAAGCGCCTGTATCAATAGAGATGCTAATGTTTTTGCTTGTTGGTGTAGATTTCCATCTTCCCGAAGGTCAACACGATCAATTGTGTCAAGCGGTGTGTCGGTAAGGACACGCGCATCTTCAATAGTCGCAAAGGCTATACCTGTTTTACCAACAAGCGTTGCGACCTCACTGTCAAAAGCAATTTTGCCCGGAATATAGGTTTTCCAAGTTTTTCCGCCACTTGCAGAGATTGCATTGACAAAGTTCGTGCTACCACCGAGTCCGACAATTGAGATTAATGTTTTGATGTCCTCTATCTCATCTTCTGTGAATGTGTCGGGGTCTTCGTGTCGGAGTCTGAGCATCGCATCTAACTGTTCGCGCATGCGGATACTGTTTTTTCGGTTTTTCTTTGCGCTCCGCACATCGTTTCGGATAAATCGCTCCACCTCTTTGCGAATGTAGTCCATATCCTTGAGCATATCCTCAGACGGTTCACCTCGGTTTCGCCACTGCTCAAACTGCATCTTCATGAGGCGGCTAACACCACCTAAACCTGTGAGTTTCCCATAGTGTGCGCTGAGGAGAGTTTCAAGCGTTTTCCCTTCAAGAGCAGCCTTATCGGAGATTTGACTTGCTACTGACCACTGACGCGCCATAACAGCTTGGCGAATTTGATCATCTGTTGCGCGCCATAATTTTCTGACACGAACTCCGAAATCAGCATCCGCTGCATAAGCTGCAAGTTTATTACCGATACTCGCAAACTCTCTCCGCAACACAAACTCAGGTTGTTGGTCATAGAACCATCCTTTGTTAAATACACCGAACTGATTCGATTGAGAGGAGAGGTCAATGCTACAGAAAAGAGAGGTATAGTAGCGGTTGAATAGGTCTTGCAGTGCTACTGCAGCTTCAATTTGTGCGATCTTGCGACTATATTCTATCTCGCTTATGCGTGACATCTTCTCAACCCTACTTTGAATGTTTCGGAATCGCGCATTCCTTAAGGTGAGCATGTTATCACGAAGAAGTACCTTCGTTTGTGCATCTAAATCCCTTGTTAGCGATGGGAGTTGTTTGATTAGATTTTCAAGAGCGATCACATCCGAAGATGCGTTTTGTTTGGACGTCTGTAGGATTTCAGCTTCAACCAGATAGGCAGCGACGTGTTTGCGTGCCTCTTTTGCTTGTTCAACCTCCTCATCTGACAGATAGGTGTTTAGAATTAACAACTCTTCATCAAGGTACTCGCGTGTAAGGGTTTCGTGCGAATCAAGAAGATATTGGGTGCGCTTCTGTTCTAAACGGGCATTCCGTAACGCAATTTCAAAGATACCTTGCTTATCGCGTGCCAAATCCTCAATCAATATAGATTCGGACGATCCATCTCCACCTTCGCCTGCAACAGACGCTGAAGCTGCTTCGGTCAAACGTTGCCGGAGTTGAGCGTCAATTCTTTTTATCCGCTCTTGTGATGCGTCAGTTAGATACTGCGTTAATACTTCCGGTGGAAGATCGTGCTCACGATCACTACTTAATTTCGTGATAGCATCTTTAATTTGATTTTCTATGGTAGCACTGTCCTTGATATTTTCCTTTATTTTCCCCAGAAATGCTCGCTCTCGTGATATCGCGTCTTCCTTTGATTCATTTGTATTTGCAAGGATCTTTCGTGCATCTCTCGCTTTTCTGAGAGTCGGCAGATCTAAATGACGATCAAGTATCTTGTCAGGTGTCCACATCAAAGCAAACTTCCGTAGGTCGCTCATCTCCCAATTGGCAAGAGACTTGTTCAATTGCTCAATGTCACGGGTCAATTCTGATGGCAGATCGTCGGGTGTTGGCACTTCATAATCGGCGCCTTCCTTCACAGGCAACAGATATGATGCGTTTGGATGCATGCCGTATTGGTCATCTATCTCGCCTGTTTCGATCTCCCGCATCAATTTATCCACTGCCCATGTGTCCAATCGTGCAATAGGCAAAGCGATAGTTTCAAGGAGTTCGCGCTGGGAAACCTTACTTGTATCTAAGGCGGATGTCCGAATCTGTCCAAGTCGGTTAACAATTTCGCGGAGGAAATGTGTGGTTTGCAGTGCTTCTTTTTCAAAACGAACAAGGTTCGCGTCAAGTTTTGATTTTTCTTCTTCAGTGAATCCCTGTTTCTCGCGTTTTCGGGTGCGATCCACCTGTTTTTTCTGGCGTTCTGAGAAATCGCGTTGCGCTCTGTGTAGTGAATCAATTTGAGAACGGGTTGTAGAAAGTCCTGTCAACGTTGTGGCAAGCGATTTAAGGTCATCCTTTATGTCGTGTACGCCGTGATAAAAATCTGCGTCCAAGTCTACCAAAATACTCCGATCAATGGAGAGCAGTAATTTGCGTCCTAATTCTTCAAATTCAATAATATCATTAGATAATCCCCGCCTCAATCCGTGTAAAGTAGGCGTTCCGGGGGAATCGGTTGCTGAACCGACAATATCTTGTCCAATACCTTCCATAAACGCACGCATCCCAGTCAGACCTTGAAAATGCGCGTCAACAGCCACGAATAAAACAGAACGACCAGGACGGTATTGAGGTTGTCCGAACAGACGTGCAAGTTCCATGAGGACAGCAATCCCACAAGTTGGATCAGCGCCAGGGGCAATTGCCGGTACGACTGACATAGAATCGTAATATGCGGTAACGACGACCAGTTCATCGCGTAGAACAGGATCGCCACCTTCTAAAAAGCCACGGATATTTTGACCGACGCGTCGGTCCCACTTCATTTTACCGCGTAAGCGTACATCAACTTTTTCACCTGTAGCGAGGAAATCTTTTAATTCGGCAGCATCTGTTTTGGATATCCAAAATCGGGGAATGTTTGCTGGAACAGTGAGGAATTTGTTTTCTGCTTCACCGCGAATTGTTGTTTCTGGTTCTATAAAAATTACAGCGGATGCGCCAAGCATAGCAGCGTTGATCCATCGGGTACCCGAGTTAAACTCGGCAAGAACGATAGCGCCTTTAGGGATAAAGATATCGGATTCGCTTGAAGCGATGAATTCACCGGCTTCGTCAATTTGACCGTCTTTGTCGTTATCAACGCCATCTGTGGCATCGCCCGGAATTTCGTCTGTCCACCCATCAGCATCGTTATCAATACCGTCTGTTGCCCATCCGAGAATCTCTGATAGCAGTGGAATTTCACCATATTCATCTACAGTGCCATCTTCATTGTTATCAATGCCATCGGAGGCTTTCTGGAGATGTCCGTTGAGAACATCATCGGTCATACTTGCTTTTGTGACGCGATAACGTCTCGCGAGTGAAGCCAGTGTGTCACCTTCTTGGAGTTTGTACCAAAAACCGCCAACATCACTTCCATTGAAATCCGCGAGTTGTGAATCGTCTCCGTAAAACAACGGACCGGTAAGACCACCAGTTGGGATAAAAACTGTGTTTCCCTCTACAACAGGAGTCGGTAAGTATTGGTTGTGTGGGTTTTCTGCAATAGTTGTTAGAGGGACAGCATAATTTTCGGCAATTTTTTCGAGGGTTTCTCCTGCCTCAACAGTATGTTTGACTCCATCAGCAAGGAGAGATGTCCGGACAAGATTTGGCCACAACGATTTAAGCGGGAATGTGTGTAGCACTGTGCCATCAGGAGAAAGGATTTCAATAGCACTGTTACCGTGATCAATGGGAACAGTGACATTAAATTCACGGCTTTCAACATTCTTCAATCCCATTTCAACAAAACGGTCAAAAATATATTTGCTTCCGTTTGCTGCTTGCGGATAACCAGTAACCCGGCTTTCAAGACTTGATAACCGTGCAAGGTCTTTTCGAATGTTACGGATAGAGAGTTCATCTCGAATTTGAATAGCAGCTTCGGACAAACCTAAAGTTTTCTCGCCTTCTGCTGCATAACCGAATGAGGCGCAACTCAGAAAAACTAATAAATATATTATAGTATAATATCGAATTTTCATATAATTTCCCCGATTTCTATGTTTCGCTTCTTGTTAGTGTATCAAATTTGACAATTTTTGTCAACATAAAATCGGGCAGAAATTAAGAAAGGGAGGATGGGTGGAGATAGAGGGGGCAAAGTTGATTGAAATTGACTTCAAAACTAATCGCGCAGCAATTGCATCTGTTGGTTGTCAAAGTGGCGTTCTGACTTCTGGGTTGGACGGATACGCCATGCATCTGGTAATCGGACGAGGGTGTTGATAATATCCGGGTTCGCAAAATATGCATCGTCTATTTGCCAGAACTGAAGGCGAGGGTAGGTTTTGTTGTTGTGCTCAAAAGTACCCATATTCTGTGCCTCTTGCCGCATTTTCGCGGTGACGGGTTCAATAGTAATAAAAATGCCTACTTCCGCTTCGTGTTGATCCATCACATGACAGAAGGCACGTACTTGTGTCATCGTAGGTTTACCGGCTTTGACTTCGGCAAGGATACGCGAATCCGATTCTTTCATCTGTTGCGGGTCCCATAACGTTAAATGTCCGACACCGTCAAGTCCACCATCGCCCGCGTCTTTTGTCGGTTTTAGTCCAAGTCGCGTGACTGCCCAATTTGAGAAGTCGTGATATTTGCGCTTGTCCCCTTCTTTTAACAATTTTCGGACTTCCTGCATATTTGTCGGGTAACCTTCAATTTGGTAGTCAACAGATGGTTTTAATCCGTGTCGGTCTGCCAACCGTTCCCGCATCGGGTCCAATGCGAGGATTGTTATATCAATACCGATCCAATATCGGTTGAGGGTGTGTGCGGCATCAATCGTTGTGCCACACCCGCAGAACGGATCCAGGACGATTTCGCCTTCGTTGCTGGAGGCTTTTATCATGCGTTCATAGAGAACGCGTGGCTTTTGTGTAGGATAACCAAGACGTTCCTTGGATTTGCTCACAAGCGGATAGATGTCTGTGATAACATCGTGAACTCGGGAACCTTTTGACGTAGATAAGTATCGCTTGAACCGCGGGACATTCCCTTTCGGAGGCCAATAAATTAAGCCACTTACGTCTAAAGCATCAAGTTTTTCGTGAACGGAAAGGGATTCATAATTTTTAGGCGGTTCAACGCCTTCAGGCCACGCTTCTCTACGTGGGGCACTCCAGTGTCTGCCTACTTCACTGGGATTTACACCTCTCCAAGGTTTACCAGATTCCCCATCTCGCGTAACTCCAGGTGCATGTAGATCTCCAATTTGATAAAGTCCTCTTTCATCCGAATGACGATAAAACTTCTTTACATATTCTGGATCGTGTTCTGTATAGATAGGATTCCATACTCTTTGGCTGCTTTTACTGTAGAATAGAATCGTGTCGTGAACCCTTCCATATTGTTTGCCATCATTATGTGCATTGGTGCGTTGCCAGATAATCTCGTTTCTGAAATTCCCTACGCCAAAGATAGCATCCATAACCCCTTTAAGATAGTGGCTTGCAGTCGGATCGCAGTGCAGATAGATACTACCTTTTTTGGTAAGTATACGGTGCATTTCGGCAAGGCGCGATCCCATAAAGGCGAGATAGGCACGCATAGCACCTTGACTACCAGACACAGTGTTCTGCAGAACTAAGTCGTATCCTTTTAGGCAGTTATGAAGTGCTTTGTATGTGTCGCTGGAAATTGCGCGTGATTCAATGTCGGCGCGAGCGTCTTGCGCGGCGGTGTCCCATGTCCAGGTATCGGTAAACGCCTTCTTTTGTGCAAGGGAATCGCCTATGAAGGCGTTGTAGTCGCGTCCGCTGTTGAAGGGTGGGTCGGTGCAGATTAGGTGGACGCGTTCATCATCCATTTCTCGTAGGATTTGTAGGTTGTCGCCGAAGTAGAGTTTGTTCATTAGGATTCTCCACCGTGTGAATTGAGTTCTTCAAGTTGTTTGGTAATTTCCGCTATGAGATCCGCATTTTCAGTTTGTTCTGCCAATTGCAATGCCATTTGAAAATCTTGATCCGCCTCGCTAATGAGACCTAATGCAGCCCTTGCCTTACCTCGATTGTGATATGGAACTGGATAATTGGCATCCAGGCGGATTGCTTCGTCATAATCGGCAATCGCCTCAACGTATCTTTCTAATTGAAACTTCACATTTCCACGATTGTTATAGATGTGAGAATTAGGTTCCAGGTGGATTGCCTCGTCAAAGTCAGCAATCGCCTCAACATATTGCTTTAGTGCCGACTTCGCATTACCACGATTACTGTAGACCCCAGCATTATCAGGTTCCAGGTGGATTGCTTCGTCATAATCGGCAATCGCCTCAACATATTGCTCCAAGCGAACTTTTGCATTACCACGATTGTTATAAACAAGTGAATCGTTGGGATTCAATCGGATTGCTTCATCAAAGTCAGCAATCGCCTCAACATATTGCTTTAGTGCCGACTTCGCATTACCACGATTGTTATAGATGTGAGAATTAGGTTCCAGGCGGATTGCTTCGTTAAAGTCAGCAATTGCCTCAGCATATTGTCCTATGGCAAACTTTGTGTTACCGCGTTTAAAATGGACTTTCACGTTATCCGGATCCAGACGAATCGATGTGCTATAATCTTCAATGGCCATGTCAAACTTATTTGTATTGTGATAAAGCTCACCACGAGCGTAATACGCAATATCAAAATCGGGATTCAGTTCTACAGCCTTACTATAATCTTCAATGGCCTGGTCAGTCTTGCCATCAAACTCATAAACAGAAGCACGACCCATATAAAAAAAAGCAAGCACGTGATTATTTGGTTTTAAAGATATCCCTTTGGAGTAATAGTCAATTGCCTCATCTATTTTGCGTTCCCGAGATGCGTCAAGGCCACGTTGAAAATAATATTGAGGATCTGGTTCAATGTAGGCTTTATTCTGGGTACGTTGGTTTGCAAAACCATCAAAATCAGGAAATAGAATCCCTTCAGTAATACCTACAGATTTTTCTAAAGAATTCCGAATGGTTTGCTTACTGTTTTTAAAAACTATGCATTCTGCTGCTGGTTCAATTTTTGTGCCGCCAAACAAAAAAATAGATTGTTGCGCAAGCATGCGGGTTTTTTGGTAGTTAGGCTGCCACTGATACAGTCGATATTCACCGTTTTCGTCACGTTGAAAAAAATGATCAATGTCTTTCTCTTGGGACAATTGGGAGGTAACTGGTTGGAATGTGAGCTGAGAGCTGATATCTACAGCATAGACCTTACCATTTGCGTTTCCACGGGCACCTTCACGGCACGCCATCCAGAGTGCGACCAATGGATTTTTTGTAAAGTCTATTAAACAGGTGGCTGCTCCACGGTGCTGAAGTTCTGCCAGCAAATCTAAGTCTTTTAAAGGCTCTCCATCTCTCCGACCGTGTCCTTGACGCCGCGCATCTTCAAGCATCTCCTCATTGATTTTAAGAAGTTTCTCAGGAGTATCATATTCTTGTTTTCTGAAGTTACCATCTTTGTCCTTGAGACGACGGTAAGTGGATGCTTCTATTGGATATTTCACATTTGAAACACCCCGGAATACATATTCCCCATCATTGAATTGTTCTACCCATGCGATAAAACTTTTCAATGTTCTAACATTTTTTGATTCTTTTTTCGTCATTCAATCTAAACCCTCCATAAAAAATTAAACGTAAGACATATCCATATTTAAGGTATATCACATTTTAACGGAAAAGTCAAATTTATTCTGGTTCAGGGGTGTGTAAAGTTTTTGTCATTGTCCATAGGACGTTTTGTAGGTATAATTAGGACGTTTTGCACGTCCCAATGACGTGCTCGTGTCAAGCGGTACAAGGAATGGGACGTGATTTTAAGTTTTTTATTTTCCCTTCTCTTTGTGCTGTGAACATTTTGGATATATTTACGTCACTGTTTTTATTATGTAATAATTAGTATAACATAAATTATTGTGCTTGTCAAGTAAAATTGTGTTTGTCAGATAGAAAATGACATTTTACGATTTCGTTCGGTAAAGAAACTCTACATCTGTTTCTGTAGTAAAGAAAAAATCGTATTCACCATGTGATATTTCTCGTTAATAAATTTTGAGTTAGGAACGGAATTCCAATAAAATTCTTTTTTATAAAAAATACGGTAAAAAAGTTTGCATTTAATTAAATTTTGTGTTAAACTATATTTCACATTCTTATTGGATTTCGTTTCTTGTAAAGAAATTTTGTATCAGAATCTTCTAAATTATGCTTTTTTATTTTTTAACTAATGAGAGGAATTACACATGAGTGAAGAAGTTATCTCACGAATAAAAAAACGTCGGCGTGAACTTAAAATGACGCAAACTGAATTGGCAAAGGAAGCGAATTTAACGCCTGCGGCAATTTCTCAATTTGAGTCGGGAACTCGAAAACCCTCTTTTAATACGCTTTCCAGTTTGTCTGATGCCTTGAAGGTGACGACAGATTACCTGCTTGGTAAAAAGGATCGTGGTTATGATGATCTATTGGCTGATCCAGCGGTTAACGTAATGCTTAGGGGAATGATGGAACTTGCGGAGAAAGATAAAGAAACGCTCTATGAATTCTATAAATTTCTCAAAACACAAGCGGAAACAGAAACACCAGGTGAAGGTTCCGCTGATGCTGAATAATCGGTTGCGATATGCGAAGGACAGTCCCGCTGCGACGGCGTGGGGCATCCTTCGCGACCTGAAAATACAAGATTTCCCGATAGACCCAAGACATATCGCGACAAAACTCGGCATTGTGATCTGGGAACGTGAACTTCCCGACACTTGTGACGGCTGCCTGATGCGAGTCGAGAATGCGTGGGGTATTCTCATCAATGAGCGTATCCGATCAGAGTCTCGCCGAAATTTCACTATTGCGCATGAAATCGGTCATTACATGTTAGAGCGCGATACTGTTGATTCTTGTTCAATGGATGAACGATTGAATTTCATGATTGCAGAACAGGGCGAAGACACAGCACAGGCAAAGAAACAAGCATATCTAAAGAGTGAACAGCGAGCGAATCAATTCGCTGCTGAATTGCTAATGCCTACTCCCATCTTTTCGGCGGATTCATCCTCACATTCACAAGTAGGATTACCAGCGATTGCTGCACTTGCTTCGCAGTACGGCACGTCTTTAACAAGCACAGGAATTCACTACACAAGGTTGTCCAAATCTGTTTGTGCGATTGTGTTTTCGGAGGCAGGGGTTATTCGTTACTTCGCGTATTCTGATGGATTTCGCGAGAATAGGGACTGCTACTTGGTTAGTGGACAACCGCTTCATCCGAAGGCATTAGCGTCCCAGTTTACTAATGGTGCAAGCGTTGGTGAGTTAACGGGTGAAGTGCCGCTAAATTACTGGTGCAAACCGAAAGAATCTCGAATGAATGGAAACAAGTCGGAGAGTCCAAACTACAAGATTTTTGAACATTCACGTCGAATTCCGCGCACGAAACAGGTAATAACTTTTCTCCACCTTCTCTGCTGATTTCTCGGAACCGCGCTGCGGGCAAAATGTCTTTTTATGGTGAATCATTGAAATAATTATACACCCCACCTGTAGGAGCGATCTCCGAATCGCGACCAAAGCCTTGATAGACGGGAATCGGAGTTCCCTCCCGACAAATGCCATAAGCGCATTTGACGTTGATTCACAGTTCAAGAGTATCCAATTAATTCTAAAATCTACCATAGATTAAATTTAATAGACATAGATGATACTCTCTCTAATTGACTGAGCAATATGTGGGTGTTGAATGCTTTGGAGCGCATTTTCAGTGAGAAGATCCACCGGTTTTCCAAGAATTTCTTCAAGATAGTCCGCAAGCTCCATGAACTTGAAACCTATTGGACGGTCAAATTCAACGATGATATCAACGTCACTTGTTGGTTTAGTAGATGTTTCTTTTGTATAAGACCCAAACAAACCTATCCTCTTAACACCATATTCTGAGGCAAGATATGCCGATTTTTCCGATAGAATCTCTGTGATTTTCTCTTTGGTTAATATCGTCAGTTCTCCCTTAGATGTTCAAAAAACGCTTCTGCTGTGAGAATTTCCACGCCTAATTCAACCGCCTTATCATATTTGGAACCCGCGCCTTCACCGGCGATGAGATAATCAGTCTTTCCCGTCACACTTGACGTAACTTTCCCGCCGCGTGTTTTAATCTGTGTTGATGCCTCTGTACGTGTCATATCCGTAAGGCTGCCCGTAACAACAAACGTTTTACCACTGAAAAATGTATCTTCTAAAATCTTCGGTGTTTTGACAACTTCTTCCGTAAAACATCGCAATCCTGCCGCTTTTAATTTTTCAATCAAAGGACGGTTCTGTGCAAAGAAGGTGGAAACGCTCTCCGCTATCTGCGGTCCGATTCCTGGGATGGCTTCAATAGCATCGGCATCGGCTTGACTCAAACCCTCTATAGATAAAAAGTGGTCAATTAAGAGTTCCGCGACGGTATCTCCGACATGAAATATACTCAACCCAACCAATACCTTCGCTGCGGAGGCATCTTTGCTATGCTCAATTTGATGCATAAGGTTGCCTGTAAGCCCCGGTCCCATCCGATCTAATTTACCCACTTCTTCTGCTTTTAAAGTGTATAGGTCTGCGACATCATGAACAAGTTCATGATTGACTAATTGGTTTACTGTTGCGGGGCCGAGTCCTTCAATCTCAAGTGCGTTGCGCGAAGCAAAGTGCGCAATTCTGCGTTTCAATTGTGCCGAACACCCTGCATTCACACACCGCACCGCTACTTCAGTCTCAGAACGTTGAACGGGTGTGTTGCACGTTGGACACAAATTGGGAAATTGAAAAGCGATCTCATCACCCTTACGTTTTTCTTTCAACACGTCGTTAATTTTAGGGATAACATCTCCGGCACGTTCAAGAACAATCGTATCTCCGATACGAATATCTTTGTTAACAATTTCCTGCTCATTGTGTAACGTGGCATTTGTAATCGTAGCACCTGCGACTTTTACTGGTTCTAAAATTGCGACAGGAGTCAACACGCCTGTGCGTCCGACCTGCACCTCAATATTTTCAATGGTCGTAATTACTTGATGTGCGGGGAACTTGTAGGAGGTTGCCCAGCGAGGACTTTTAGCAGTCGAACCGAGTTCATTCTGTTGTGAAATATCGTTAACCTTTACGACAATCCCGTCAACTTCATAGGGTATTTCTTCACGTTTTTCTACCCATTGATTGTAATATATGATGACATCTTCAAGCGAGTTGTGGAGTTCTGTGTGTGGGTTACATTTGAATCCGAAACTTTTTAATTTCTCAAGCGCCTCAGTGTGCGTTGCAAATTCAAGTCCTTCCACATAATTGAGCGAATAGATAAAAATATCTAATGGTCGCTTAGCAGTGACATTGGAATCCTGGGTTCGCACGGAACCAGCAGCGGCATTTCGTGGATTGGCAAACGGAGATTCTCCTTCTGCTTCCCGCTGAACGTTGATTTCACCAAGCAAATGCTTCGGAATAAAAACCTCACCACGTACTTCTAATACAGGCGGGACAGGGTTATCCGATGTGGAAGTGAGACGCAACGGAATAGCGCGAATAGTCCGCAAATTACCGGACACATTCTCACCGAATTCACCATCCCCGCGCGTTAGACCGCGAACAAAAACACCATTTTCATAGAGTAGTGAAACACCTAATCCATCTATCTTTAACTCTGTAACGTATTCAATGGGTGCGTCTTCCAGCAATTTCCGGACCCGCACCCCGAAATCCAGTAATTCGTCTTTACCAAAGGTATTATCAAGACTCAGCATAGGGCTACGGTGCGGTATCCGTGAACCTAATGCGACACCACCGCCAACGCGTTGCGTAGGTGAGTCTGGTGGGATGTCCTCTGGTGATGCTTTTTCAAGTTCCTCAAGTTGCCGCATCAGCGCGTCAAAATCTGCATCAGAAATTTCGGGTTGGTCATCAATATAGTATTTACGCTCATGGTAGCGTATCAGTTCTCTGAGTTTGTTAATGTCGGTATTCATTTTTCTTTGGGAATATCCTGTCTTTGGAATATATCGGTGCTGATAACACCATCGGCTGCATCTTGGTAGAGTTTGGACCTACCAACAGGTACTAACTCTACTGCTTCTCAGAGAGTTATTTGGGAAATTGGATTCCATCCTTTTCCGTGCGGATAGGTTTGTCCATGAAAACGTCTTTATGGAATCCATAGTTACAGAAAATTGATCAACCCCTTTCTAAACCAGTTCTTTTACTAATTCCTTGCTGGTAATGATGAGTATGTCTCTTATTTCACTGCATGGTATTGCCTTGACGATATATGGCGTAGACCTTTCGTCAGCGACGAATCTGTCACAGAAGTTTAGATAGTGTAAGTATTGAAAATCAAAAAAGAAACTACTATCTAAATGTTCTGCGTTTTGGTGTCTACCATAGCACATATAACGGATTAGAAAATAAATGTAGATAGGATATGAGAGACGCGGGTAATTCTTTAGCGTTAGTTTTTTGTTGTGTTTAATTTGATTGCGTAGACTTTTAGTATCCTCACCATTGAGTCCAAAAGAAACCTTAAAATTCTCTAAAATCTCATCTTTTGACTCATTCTTAATGTCCCTTAATACATGTCCACTAACATTACTCAGTTCTTGCGTTATATGAGTTTCTGGGTTACTCCTCAGTTCCCGTTTTATTTCTAACATGTCTCGCGACACATTATGTAATAGTTCATCCCGTCTCTGGACAAGTGATCTGTACCGGTTAGGACTAAACTCCCCCTTATTTTTGTCTATAGTTTTAGTTGACTCTCGGTTTTCGAATTTCACATCCCGTATTTTAGGTATACAATTTTCTACAAGTTCTTGGGGGGAAACACGAGTCATTCTTACTGGAGAATTCCTAATAATATTGCGGGCAATTTGCCAGGAGAAAAGATGATCTATGTGTTCGTTGTTTTCGATTTCGGTAGGTATATGAAGTCTATAGCTGACGTTGGTTAATCCTGTGAATACAATAGGGTTTTCTATTAATTCCAATTTTTCACGGAGTGCCTTTTTTCCTTATCAAATAACACTATATCTTTATTATCACTATTGTTAGGTGAAAGACACTCTACTACAAAGTGAATTGGGGTATGAATGTTATATTTTGTGTTTATGTCAAGAAACACACTTTCGGGAAGGGATTGAAAGGCATTTCTATCAAACAAGATGAGTTCTTTGTCAGGTGGAACGTTCTGATCCATCTCATATTTTACTTTTATCATTTTTCTAACCTTACGTATAATTCGGGATGTGAGGTTTAATGACGCTTTGCACGAGAAAAATGACATCCCTTAACGAAACGTAAACCTTTAACTTGACTTAATACGCCCCCTTTATCTATACTTAACTAAAATGTTAGGTGAAAGACAATGAACGAAAATAAATTTGAACAGATACTTGAGATACTCCGTACAGACATCACAACAATGAAAGCCGACATCCCCTGGATAAAAGGTAAATTAGAAGGACGCGCTGAAACAAGACACGTCATTCTCACAACGATCTCTGTCGTTGCTGCTATCGCCGCTGTCGTTGTCGCAATACTGAAATAGAAAAGAAGAAATAAAATGTTTGTAAAAACACAATTTGACACAATAGTTAACATTGCGAAATATGATAAAATAAACATTGAAATATGTGTAAAAAGTGGCAATTGTATTATAGAAGCAGTATGCGAAGAAAAGCATGCTGGACTATTGTCAAAAGAGGAATCGGGGATAATTTCAAAATGTGAACCACTTGCTCAATTCCCACAGGATAAGATACACCAAGCAAAATAGCATATGATAATCTCTTTTCTGCTATTTTAAGCAAAGAAACAGCGTTTGATATGACACACTATACCTCCTGATTATGTCTCAAATCAAAAACCGAACAATTTTTGAAGGCGATAACCTCCGAATCCTACGTGGTATAGACCCCGAATGCATAGACCTGATATACCTTGATCCGCCTTTCAACTCCAATCGTAAATATAATACGATATTCAGAGGCAGCGGATTACGCGACATTGCGCCACGAATCAAAGCATTTGACGACACATGGGAACGGAACACCGAGTCTGCAGACCGCCTCCAACGCGTGAAATCTGTGATCACCAATCCTGTCTCTATGAAAAAACTAAATACCCTTAGCATATTTATAATTCTCATTCTGCTGTTGTGTCAATCAACTGTCCTCTCACAAGAATACACTAAATGGCATTTGCCTGAAGGTGCTACCCATCGTTTTGGAAAGGGTATAATACGCGATATCGCATATTATCCTGATGGGCAAAAAATTGCTGTTGCAAGCTCAATTGGTACCTGGATTTATGATGTTAACACTGGCGAAGAACTTGATTTACTTACAGACGGTATGTATGATGTGTCTTCAGTTGTATTCAGTCCCGATGGAAAAACACTTGTGAGCGCGAGCGGTGGCAATATTCTATTGTGGAATATTGCTGAAAATAAACTACGAGACGTTTTCACAGGGCATACTTCATCAATTTATTCTATGGTATTTAGCCCAAATGGAAAAATATTGGCAACTGGAAGTGCGGATACAACTGTTCGACTGTGGGATATAGACGCGGGTGAAGCTGTGCAGACCCTCATCGGACATACAAATACTGTGCGTCCTTTGGTGTTTTCACCAGATGGAAAGACACTTGTAAGTGTTGAAGATTTTGCCGATAAAGTCATCCGCCTTTGGGACGTAAATAGCGGAGAACTTCAAAAAACCGTCTACATGGATTTAAATAGAGTTTCCAGCAGGACGTTTTCACCGGATGGACATAAGTTCACGACTGGAAGTTGGGATGGCAATATCCATTTCTGGGATGCCAATACCGGTCAACTTATCAAAACCTTTAAGGAAGACAGAAGATACATTTCTTCTCTGGAGTATTCAGCAGATGGAGCATTCCTCGTCAGTGGAGGTGGAAGTGTAGACAAAACAATCAATATTTTGGATGCTAATACCGGAAATGTTCTGAATACGCTCGTAGGACATAAGGGTAACATAGACGTTGTGGCGTATTCTCCTGATGGTGCAACCCTTGCGAGTGGCAGTCGATCAGATGGAACAATTCGTATTTGGGATGTTAACACCGGTCAACACTTGAAAACTATTACAGGACATACGAATTACATAAGGTCTGTCGCTTTTTCACCGGATGGCACGACACTTGCTACTACCGAGATAGTAGACAATGCGATTCAGCTGCGAAATATACAGACAGGAGAGATACGAAAAACGCTAACTGGTCATACAAGTCGGGCTTATTCTGTAGCATACTCGCCAAATGGGACGGTACTTGCATCAGGTGATTTGAGAGGTGTGATACTTTTATGGGATCTTCAGACCGGAAAACTCGCAAAGACTTTTACTGGACATACCAGAACGGTGACTTCTCTCACATTTTCTCTCGATGGCACAACGCTGGTAAGCGGTGGGAGGGACAAGACAATTCGTTTTTGGGATGTACAAACCGGCGATATTTCACAGATAATCTCTGCAGACACATCAAATACAAATTCTAATGTCACAGTCACAGAAGTTAGTGGTATTTCTCTAAGTCCAGATGGGGATTTTGTCGCTGCTGCTACAAATCTGAAAAATCTTCAAGTGTGGAATGTACACACAGGCGAACCAAAAGAAAATTTCTTTCAGCATAACGAGAGGATAGCATCAGTCGCATTTTCTCCGAATGGAACTATGCTTGCCAGTGGAAGTTATGATAACACAGTTAACTTATGGGACCTTCAATCCGACAGTCTATTAGGTAGTTTTACAGAACCAACAGCCAAGAATGCCTACTGTGTCGCGTTTAGTCCAGATGGGAATACAATTGCAAGCGGAAGTCTTAGAGTGATCAGATTATGGGATATCGCCACCGGTCAAAGCAAGGGGACATTGACTGGCCATACATCATGGGTCCGCGCAGTTGCTTTCAGTCCTGATGGTAGTATGCTTGTAAGTGGTGCTTCTGATGGCACAGTAATCCTGTGGAATGTCCCAAATAACCAACACACGGATAATAGATAGGTCTACAGAAAAGTAGAGTATACACGATAAACCAACTATTAACTTCAATTCGTAGCATCTATGGTAGATTTTAGAATTAATAAGACATTATAGGTTTGTAGGAGTGATCTCCGAATTCCCGACTATCAAAGCATTTCGTCGTGATTCGGAGATCACTCCTACAGAAAATGTGTCTACTTAATTGTAGACTTCACTATAATTTCTGTTAATAGGGTGTATCTCGTGTTGTGAGCGCACACCATCTTGTAGAAAGCAGATGATTCAATAATGCTTCTCGTGCTTCTGGCGTATCAATATGCTTTAATGCTAAAGCAGCATTAAAACGAACGTATCGGTTTTCATCTTCCAGTTGAGCGATTAAGTTTGGCAGAGCCGGTTCAGAGAAATGTCCCAGTTTTGCTAAGGTTCGTGCTGCATTATAGCGAACCCAATAGTGTTCATCGCTTAATCCTTCTATTGACACTTGTACCGTCTGTTCTAAATCAGTGTTCACACCTAACTGTAGCCCAATAATACCTAAACCTTCAATTGCGTTTCGGCGCACCAATGGAGATTCATCTTGTGCAGCGTGTGTTAATGCTGGAATTGCTTCCGCTGCTGCTTTTCCCATATCTGCTAAAGCATAACCTGCAATAGCACGAACCGAGTCATTTGTATTCTGCAGCGCATCAATTAACGTTGGAACAGCAGGAAAACCGGTCAGGCTTAAGGCATATCCCGCATAGTTACGGATTGAGTCAGAAGTGCCATTCAATGCCTGATTCAAAGTGGGTACTGCCGCTTCACCAACTCTTCCCAAGCGATATGCAGCGTTTAACCTAATCTTCTCATTCTCATCCTGCAAAGATTCAATCAAATTATCCACATCTGCTGATGAAACTCCGTTGGCAACACCATTCTCTTTCCCGTAATACCAATCCCATTGCGATTCCCATAATTCTGGATGGTCAGGTTCTGTGCCATTTCCAACGGTATTCCAGTCGGCAGTATCACTTTGCCACGAAGGTGTACTCGGTTCATCAAGTCGTGAGAACAGGAACTTTAACATATACCTTTTATTATCACTTTGATTTGGTGTAGCACGATGCCACAAGTCATAGTGAACGATAGTTACAGTGCCAGCTTCACCACAGAGTGAAATATCTGGTTGTTCGTGTGCGCTTTCACTGGTTTCGTAATATTGGGAACCAGGAAGCACTGCAGTTGGTCCTCTGTCTTCAGGAACATCTTGAGGATAATAAAACGCCATCGTCCAACGACATTTGTGTCTACGAATCTGTTCGTCTCCCTCATAAGTATCTTTATGGAAACCCTGTCCTCCACTACCTTGTGGATTGAAATGGCAGTATCGGTGTGGGTGCATCATATAGTTTTCTCCAAGCACCCCCTGCATTGCACCATCAACGACTGGATGGTCAAACACTTGTTGAATTTCTGGAATGAGAGGGAGGACATTGTTTCCCAAGTTACCTGTGTGTTCAAACATTGCTTCCAGATGTTGGAAAATGGCTTCATGAAAACTCGGTGGAAAGTCGGTTTTGACCGTAATGTATCCGTTAATGATGAAATCCCGCATCTGTTCATCAGTGAGTTGAATCGCTTGATTTTTCATGTTATACCTCCACAGTATTTTTATTCATTTCTCTCTGCCCGAAGACGTTCAATTTCAGTTAAAGCCTTAGCAAGTTCTGCCTCAGCGTTTTCGGCGCGTGTTTCAGCATTTGCAGCGCGTTCTGGTGGGGTTTGCAACCATTGTAATGTGTTTGGGTTATAGAGTCGTAACTCGCCATCACGTTCACCTAACTCTAAACCTAACGTTTCTGAGGGGACCCGTTCATTTACAAATTCTATCTCTTGATATACGCCATCAACGAGCCGGTATCCGATAAAACTGGCCACGATTTCAGCAAGTGGATCGTAGATGTAGTATTCCCTTACACCAAGCACAGATGCGTAAAGGTCTTTCTTCTGTCCCATATCGTTCCCAAATGTACTTGGACTTGCCACTTCCAATACAAAATCGGGGGTGTGTCCCTCTTCCCATGTAAGATAAGTGTTTCGCATTTTTTGGGCAACGCCATAAACCACAAACACATCAGGAGAGATACACTTCCTTGGGTTTCCTTCTTCGTAATATATGAGCAGATTTCCAGATACATAAACGTCTGCATCGTTTCGGTAATGATGTTTCAGCATCTGAATGAAATCTATCATCAAGTCCCGATGGGTATCTGTTTCTGCCATAGGTTTACCGTCCGATTCCGGATAGACTATTGTCGGCGCAGACTGTATTTTTTTCTGCATCGTGCCACCTCCCAGCATCAGGCTACAAGGATTCGGTGTATTGTTTAAGTATATTACAAAGCTGCGTTAATGTCAAGGAATGTTGACTATCTACCAGGGCCATTCAATTCTTCTGCAGCCCCTATAATTTGTGTCAATGTAGAGGGTTTTTGAAAAAAAGAAAGGCAGATACCCAAATCGGATACCTGCCTGTGAAGGTAAAACAAAACTAGTGAATTACGGCTCACAAGGTAAACCGTCCCCCTCTGAACAGAGTTCTGGTGTTTGACACGGCGCATGAGATTGACCACACCTTGAACAATGCCAAAACAGATTACTGCTATGAACTGCAGCGTTGGGGTCACTGTTACGGAAGTCACGACCACAACGCCCACAATTATACAGGGTATCATCCACCGTGTCACCTGTATCACCGCTATCATCATCGGCATCACTTTCCTCTGATGGACACGCACTACACCCATCCGTGCAATAAGAGCAATCCTCCGTGTTATCATAGGTGGTCGTATCAGGCATCGTTGTTGTCGTGCTACCCTCATCACCATTATTGTTCGAATGAGACGAGCTGGCATTCGGACAAAAATCACTGCCATCCATACACACGCTACAATTCGGGGTTTTGTCAATACGGTTTTCAGAGACACCCACTCCATTGGGACCATTGATAGACACCGATAGTGCTGTGCTGCTCCCATTTCCATGAGCTGTTGCTGATAATCCGTTATACGAGGATACATAATAACCCCAATTCCCATAAGAGTCTGTACCGCCTTGCATGACAGCTGAATACCGATGAGAAATCTTCTTCGTAGGATCATCACATCCGCGGTATGAATCGCCACATGTTCCTACAGAAATATAACCCCAATTGCCCGACAAACTATCATACATATAGTATTCAATAGATTTGCCACAATACAAGACTTCATGTCTTTTGTCTTGTATCATGTTACATGACCAATAGTTATCGCTACAACCATTGCAGTTCTTTTGGTGTCCCATTGCCAACGCACGCATATCTTTCAACGACGCAGACGTTCCAATGACACCTGTCACGGAGTCTATGGCAGGATAAGTATCTCCATCCAAAAACCAATTCGAACCGTTATACCACCAAGCATTACAGGCACCACCACAGCGAACACCAATCGGAGGTATACTCTGCTGCATAGAGGATAACTCGCCTGTTTCCTGTTTCGGTCGCTCAAAACCTTCAAAAGCAGTAAGTGCCGTATGAAACTTATCGCGATCAGAATACTTATTGGCTATATCCTGATTTTTAGCCTCTATATCAGCCCACTTGTCTACGAAATCCAGGTATATCTCAAAATCTTTGCCTTTATCAAGCAGATCTAAAATTTTCTTCGCAACCACTGCCAAAGCTGCAAGATCGGGCCTTTTACCACCTATAATAGGTATAACAACACTTGAAGATGAGTCACGAAGTGCACGAAGTCCACTTCTGTTACTATCTACACCCTTCTTAATGACATCCTTCTCATAAATCAAATCCGACATAGAATCGTTAGCATCATCAAGGTAGTTTTCGTGGATCGTCCACTCATCACTTGCTCTATCCCGATTGGTGATTGTGAAAGTTCTGCCGTAGCTGGTTTTTATTGTAATCGGACCAGGTGTATCATCAGCAATGGTAAAGATACCAATTGGAAGCATAATTACACAAATCGCGATGAGCGCGAATAGGTAACGTTTGAAGCGTAACATTATTCGTCACCTCCTTCGTTTTTGATGGGGCCTAATAGATACCGTTCTGGCTTCGCATTGGCACGCTGCGATGCGTTATACTCAGCGCGGGCAGCTGCACTTTTTGCTCCCTTGATGTAGCCTAATGAAGTTCTTTTTTCACTTATTTGCTTCACCAATTTTGCCACCTCTGGCGACATATTTTCATAATCAAAGCCTCGCATCGCCTCACCGTATTGGATACTTTTTTTAATGAATTCTTTTTCATACAGTTCTTCCAATGACGAATCATCACCAAACGACTCAAAGAAGCTAAGCCACTCTTTTAGATCACCAACACCATCTATGACGACACTTTCAACCTGCACTTCTTCAACAGGCATTTGGTGCGTCTCTTGCCACGTATCTGGTGCGTCAATCGGCACTTGGTGGTGATGGTCGCCATGCGGCACCCATTTGAAACCCTCTTTCGCGGGGGGTAGGTCATTCTCTGCAACCGGTTTATCCTTTTCTTCAAGCAATTTCTTGTCTTGTGCAAGTTCTTCTTTGAACTGCTGCATCTGTGACCACTGGTAGTAGATAAAACCACTTGCAGCAATCAGGACAACAATGAGGGCTGCGATGCCCCAATAAGTTCTACGTGTCATCATATTCTCCTTACAAAGAGATGTCCATTCGCTATAGTTAACGAACGGGTTTGTTAATTAACAATCTTTTCATAACATATTTTGACAGCATAGAGGATTATTGACAAGAAAGCCAACATAAGAGGAGGTTTTCTGGCAACTTATCCCTTAGGGAGCTGGTTCCCATTTATACATGACAGATTGCCTGTCGTTTGCTACAATAGAAACCAGTGCTGTCATAAGACTCGTTTATGGCAGTGCTCGCGTCGGCAGTGGTCACTCCACTGTCGGCGCACCTAATTCATATTAGGAAGCTGCCCTGACGTAACCCACGCAGCCTCGCGGATTCATAACGTCAAATATATTTTATAATAAAGTACTAAAATTGTCAAGAAAAAATACGTTATTTGAAAAAAAATGAAATTAACTGAAATTAAGGTATTTTTCAAGATTAAACGGATTCCAATTGCCGATAACCTCAAGACTTCCGTAAAATGTTTGATTCCATTTCACAAAACAGTGGCGTTTGACATCTTTCATAATGTTAAGACACAAGATTATATCGGAAAGGGTGCATAATATGGAAAATATAAGTTTCAATATATATTGGGTAAGCCTTAATCTATAAAAGTAAGCGTTTGGATTTGTACATTCCCTTGACCTGAAAATTAAGAGGTATCAAATGCTGCTACCGCGGGTGTATTTAGCGAGTTCACACAGTTTCCGACAATTTCACTGTAAGACAATTGAATGCCTCTGGACTATCTACGCGAATATTTATACCTCTAATTCATTATTTATGCTATACTATCACTGAATTCTATGGATTTAAGGAGGAAACAACAATATGAATGAATCTGAGAGAAAGTGGGACGGAACAATAACGCGATATCCTGACCCTGCAATTGAAGTGATTGACTCCCGTTTTGCAAAATATAAAATCGGCAATGCTGTTGTTGAAAGATTATGGACAGGCGCGCGCTGGTCAGAAGGACCTGTCTGGTTTGGAGATGGTGGTTATCTACTCTGGAGCGATATTCCAAACAACCGCATTCTCAAATGGGAAGAAGCAACGGGCAAGGTGAGTGTGTACCGTAAACCGTCTAACTATAGTAATGGACATACCAGAGATCGACAGGGTAGACTCATCAGTTGTGAACACGGCACGCGTCGTGTAACACGAACTGAATACGATGGAACGGTTACTGTGCTAATAGACAAGTTTGAGGGAAAACGACTCAACGCGCCAAACGACGTAGCTGTTCATACTGATGGACATATTTGGTTCACCGATCCAGGATACGGTATTATGCTCAATTACGAAGGGCATATTGCAGAATCTGAATTGCCAACTTCAGTTTATCGTCTCGATCCAGACACAGGTAATGCCACAGTTGTAACAGATGAACTTGAAAAACCGAACGGTATCTGCTTTTCACCAGATTATGAGAAACTGTATGTTGTGGATACAGGGGTAACCCACAAAGAAGGAACACCAAGACACATATACGTTTTTGATGTGGTAAACGGTGAATATTTAGACAACAAACAGGTATTCTGTGATATGGCACCGGGGATTGCTGACGGTATCCGATGTGATATTGATGGTAACCTCTGGGCAAGTGCTGGTTGGGTTGGTGATGGATACGACGGTGTCCATGTTTTTGCGCCAGATGGCACGCTTATCGGGAAGATTCACCTCCCAGAGATTTGTTCAAACCTTTGCTTCGGCGGCGTGAAACGGAATAGACTCTTCATGACAGGTAGTCAATCTCTCTATTCAGTATATGTGGAAGCACAAGGTCTACTGCTATTCTAATCAGTGAGTTAGGGATGTGGATTATGCTTGCGGTGCATGGTAAGAAAAAGTCTGGATAACATCGTTCATTAGAAGCCGTTGTGCAATAGACTCAATTATTTCAGCATTTAAAGTGCCACTGAGCCAGAACTTTTGTCCTGTGCGAACAGTCTCTACGCCTTCAATGCCAAGGTCTTTGATGCCTTTGACGGTACTATCGCCAACTGCGTCAGTAACACCGGGTTTGAATTGTACTTCAACCGTCCAATCATTCGTGTTTTCGTTATCAGCGTTAGAGGTAAAGACTTGTGTAATCGGATCAGCGAGGAGTTCTGTTCCGATCCGCTCAATGGTTTGTGAGTTAAGACTGCCTTCAATCCAATAAACTGTGGCTGTTTTTACAGACCCTACACTGCTGATGCCGAGGTCAGAAATATCTTCAAGTATGCCTTGTCCAACAGTGTCAGGCACTTCAGGCTTATAGAAAACTTCAACTTTCCAGTTATTCATAGATTTTAGTTCCATAGTAAAAAGAGAGATAGTAACTTACAAATACCAATTAAAACGAACATATTACGGGTAACCCCAAATGGACACAAAACAGATTCGCGTATTGGTCTTCGGAGCGCACCCCGACGATTGTGATATTAAAGCAGGTGGAGTCGCTGCCCTATATTCCCAACAGGGACATCATGTCAAATTTGTTTCTGTTACAAACGGTGATGCCGGACACCATGAAATGGGCGGTGGTCCTTTAGCACAACGCCGTAATGCCGAAGCACAAGCCGCCGCTGAAATTATCGGCATTGAATATGAACTACTTGATAATCACGATGGTGAACTGATGCCAACATTAGAAAATCGGTATCAGATTATTCGGACTATTCGCGAATTCCGTCCAGACTTGATTATGACACATCGTCCCAATGATTACCATCCTGACCATCGCTATACATCGATGCTTGTACAGGATGCAGCCTATATGGTGACTGTTCCCAATATATGTGCGCTTACGCCACATTTAGAGAAAAATCCAGTTATTGTCTATCTCAGCGATGGATTCATGAAACCTTACCCGTTTACGCCAGATGTTGTTGTCGATATTGACACCGTAGCGGAACAGAAAATTGATATGCTCCATTGCCACGAATCGCAGTTTTATGAATGGCTACCTTACAACAGCGGTAATCTAAATGCTGTTCCCGATAGTGTAGAAGCTCGACGGGAATGGCTTGCGGGACGTTTACGAAACCGTTTTAGTGCAATAGCAGAAAAGTACCGTGACCTGTTAGTTGAACTTTATGGGAAAAAAGTTGGCGCAAACATTCAGTATGCTGAAGCATTTGAATCCTGTGAATACGGTTCTTCACTGACAACCGAGAATATACCGATTCTTTTTCCATTTTTCGGATAAGACTACAATTTCTGTTGCAGAACAGATGAATATTAGTGTATTCTAATAATTGAGTCCAATAGTTCTACAAATTAGGAGTATATTCATTCTTATATGCCAACCGAACAAGCTGATCCAAAGGTGTTATTTTATATCGTTTTCGTTATTGGTATTATTTTTGCTATTGTGATGGTAATTCTTTTCTTCAACGCAGCACCCGCGCGTTCAAACATTGAGGTGCATCGGGAATCAGTTGAAGATGCTGCATGCTTAAAATGCCATTTGAAAGGTGACGAAAAATCACCGACAATGCCACACCTCAATCTCGGTAAATGCAATCTCTGTCACGGATTAGCCAAAGAACCCCGCTGATTCGTAATATGGGCTTGCAAGCTGCGCCCTAAGTGCTGTCCACATCACTTCATCTTCTGCTTCGCGCGTTGCATTGATGTATTGCAACCCGTTTTCCATCAATACCTCTTGGACCTGTTTTAGTTCTGATTCCAAGATTCCAGAAAAAATGATCTGTCCTTCGGAGTGCAATCGCGAAGGACAATGTGGTATTATCGGAAGAATTGCTTTTGTAAGGATATTGCCAACAATTAGATGGTATTTGTCTTGAACTGCTTTGATCCCATCGCCTTGATACAAACTGATCTGTTTGGTAACACCATTAATGGCAAAGTTTTTTTCTGCCACAGGAATTGCAGTGGGGTCAAGTTCAATCGCATCAACATGTTTTGCGCCTAACTTTATAGCGGCAATTGCGAGTATACCCGAACCTGTTCCGATATCTGCGACGTATTGGGCTGGCTTAATCGTTTGTTCCAACATTTCCAAGGATAAACGTGTAGTCGGATGGTAACCGGTGCCGAATGCCATGCCGGGATCAAGTCGAATTACAATATTTGTCTCATCAGGGGAAATGTTGTGCCATGTTGGGGCAACAAGTAAGCGTTTTCCTATCTGCTGGGGTGGAAAAGATGACTTCCACGTTTCTATCCACTCTTCAGATTCAACCTGTTTTAGGTCAATTTTCGCAGGATTTGCTTGGATGCCCCATGTTGTGAGTTTAGAAAGAAACACTTTTAGTTTTTGAACTCTTGTGTTTACACGGTCGTCCAGTGGATAATATGCAATGAGTGAAGTTGTTGAATCGGCAGCATCTTTTAACTCAACCCCGAAAGCGTCCATTTCAAAGAGGTAGTTCGCAACGGCTTCGGATGCGTCATCAGAAGTCGTTACGGTAATCCGTGCCCAATTCATAAATATGTTGCTTTTTCAATTTCCAAATACCAGATTCTTATGTTTTGTCATCATCGTCGTGGTGAAAAAGTTTATCCCAAAATCCCTTGTGCCCAGTTTCAACTGATTCATCTTTTAGTTCAGCAAATTGTTCTAAAAGTATGCGCTGCTGTTCATTGAGATTTGTCGGTGTTACAATTCCGATCTTCACAACAAGGTCTCCGAAACTTGAACTTCTGTACTTTGGCATGCCTTTGCCATGTATACGTAACTGATCTCCGTACTGCGTGCCGGCAGGGATATCCAATTTCTGTGGACCCTCAAGACTATTGATTTCGATTGTGCTACCGAGTGCTGCTTGGGCAAACGATATTTTAGCTGAGGTGATCAGATCGTTCCCATCACGACTAAATTGCTGATGTGGCTGGATGTGAATAACAACGATCAGGTCTCCTGATGGACCACCTAATGTTCCGGCTTCACCTTCTCCTTGTAAGCGATACTCAATGCCGTTATCAACCCCTTTATCAATTTTCAGTTTTATCTCACGTTTTACTCTAATTCGTCCTTGTCCATTACAATTTCTGCATGGGTTTTGGACAATTTCTCCCTCGCCCCGGCAGCGCGGACAAGGTCGGGACATAGTGAAAAAACCTTGAGATTGAGTTATCTGTCCCCTTCCAAAACACTGTGGACATGTTTCAACAGTTGTGCCTCTTTCTGCCCCGCTTCCCTTACATTCTGGGCAAGATTCAATACGCGGCACTTCAATTGCTACTTCTTTGCTATTGAACGCATCTTCAAGTGAGATTTCAAGGTTATATTGTAAGCTGCGTCCTGGCTTAGGTCTTTGTTGTGTTCTACCGAATCCACCAAAAACGTCTCCGAAGACTTCGCTGAAAATATCATCAAGGTTAACACCAAAATCGAAGCCGCTTGAAGTGCCTTCAAGCCCGGCATGTCCAAATTGATCGTAACGCTGCCGTTTCTCAGGTGTACGCAAGACATCATAAGCTTCAGCAGCTTCTTTAAACTTTTCCTCAGCTTCTTTATTATCTGGATTTTTATCTGGATGATATTTAATCGCTAACTTTCGGTAAGCCTTTTTAATTTCGTCCTCATCAGCATCTCTGCTTACATCAAGAATTTCATAATAATCCCGTTTTTGCGCCATCTGTTTTCCTACCCACACTGTGGTTAAAATGTCATTTATTCTTCGGTAGCATTTTCAACGTCTTGTTCTTCGTTTTCTTCAGCAGGAGGTTGCTGCTCAGGTTTTCCTTTTGAAACCACAACTTGTGCGGCACGAAGAACTTGGTCATGCAATTGGTAACCGCATCTGAATTCTTCTATCACATTTCCTTCTGAGACTTCTTCGGATTCAGTAGCAAAGACTGCTTCGTGTTGGTTTGGATCAAACGGGTCACCAACCGCTGCTTCAATTGCTATGAGGCCATGTATCTTTAGTACATCCAAGAGCTGTTTATGAACTAATTGCACCCCTTCACTGACATTTGAGAAATCTGATGAAGTCTCACTGGATTCGATTTTTCCATCAACACTTTTAATCGCTGCTTCAAAACTATCCAACACTGGAACCAGACCCTCAATAAAGTTTTTGTTAGCGTACTTAAGCTGTTTCTGTGCTGCGGTTTCCGCCCGTCTTTTTGAATTTTCGGCTTCAGCAGCAGTCCGCAGCAAACGTTCTCGTTTTTCCTCATATTGCTTACGTTCAGTTTCAGCAACTGCTTCAAGTTGTTTTTTTAGTGCCTCAAGTTCTGCTTCAACGGTTTCTATTGTACGTTCCTCTGTTTCCGCATCAATTTCATCAGACGCATCCGTTTCTTCTTCGGACTCATCAATGAGAAAATCGGGTTTTTCAATTTTTTCTTGTTCTATTTCTATCACTACCTCATTATTCTCAGGCATTGTGAATTACCTCTTTTCCTTCTAAGTGAAATCATTTACGTTACTCTTGAAAACTAAACAATTTTACCACCGTCTGAGCGATTTGTCAAATTGAAGTCATGATGCGGGTGTGTAAATATTTTCGCATTAACCATATCATTTTTCTTGTTGGAGGGAAACCTTGTAAGCCCGATAAATCCAAATCAACGCCAAATGCTCTTTTTGGCATTTGGCGGGTTGAAAACCTCTCCTACAAGAAAATGTAGTATTTTATGCAAAAAACTTTACATACCCTCATGATGCGCCATTTTTTGTCGACTCAATTCATAAAGTAAAACACCCGCTGCTATGCCAACATTTAAGGATGACTGTCCAGCTGCCATAGGAATACGAACTAAGTCCGAGCAGCGTTCACGCGTTTCATCCGATAATCCTGTATTTTCGTTACCGACGACAATTGCAGTAGGTGGAGTATATTCCATAGTATAGAGGTCATTTTCTGCACTCGCTGTAGCACCAACAACATTCCATCCTGATGCTTTGAGTTGTTTAATCGCCAAATTAGTGGTTGCAACATGAAACATAGGTAAGCGACCAACAGCACCGCGCGAGGCACGGATACAGTTTTTATGAAATGGACTCGCACCCTCTTCGCTAAGTAAAACAGCAGATACACCAGCGGCATCTGCTGTCCGTAATGTCATCCCAAGGTTATCAGGGTTTCCAACATTTTCAGCGATAAGCAGAGTGCAGCTTTTGCTGAAGTGAAAATTAAGTTGTCCAGATTCAGACAAAAAGGATGGATAGTTGAGATGGACAGATGCGACTATTGAAGGGACGGGACGCGTTGTTGTGACTGAACCCATTACACCGTCATTAACTGAATAGCAAGACAAATTCTCATTAAATACATGTTTTATGAATTTTTTTCCATCAGATTTTGAAACAAAGTCTGCAGTATAGAGAATTGTTTCAATCGGTAGTCCGTCTGCAACGGCACGTTCTACCATCATTTCCCCTTCAATAACGAATTGTGAATGTTCAAATTTGCCTTTTAAGGATGCTAATTTACGGATATGGGATGCGACTGCATCTTTTCTTTTAGAAACAACTCGTTGTTCCGCATTTGTATGACTTCCCCGTTTGATACCGCGAAAAAACCTCCCCGAATCCGTTTGAATAAATTTACCTTCTAATATGTCTTTAATTTTTTCTTCTATCCATTTTTCGGCAATGTAGAACATTCCTACACATTGCCTTGGAAAGGCAAGCAGTAGTTCCCTTAAACTCCTTTCAGTTGTAGCAGTTAGGTAAGCTCTATAGTCGGCATCTAATGTATCCTCTGGTTTCATTAGCATAGCACCATCTATATTTTGCCACCCCGAGGTAAAGACCTGATAAGTCTGTTGCCATTCACCTGTCTCGGAATAGGTATAGTATGCCTGCTTAAAATGGAGTACCTGATCAGCATTCGGATCTACTATATCCAAGAATGTGATCAACTTATCGTAGTCAATCAATGACCTTATTAAGACAGGTTTTCGCCTGTCCCTCCGTTTTCTTTGAGAATTGTACCAGAATAGATTGCGCCTAATCCCAAGAATATCCAACTTGATCCCGCGTAGGATGAACCAGCAACTTGTGTTTGAGACATCTTTCCAGAGTTAAATCCATAAATTTCCACTTGCGGTATAAAGCGGCATAGGTAAATTCGTAAGTTTTTTGTGGGGTAGTATTGGGAGAGTTGGGGCAAAACTTATTATGAGTGGTAATTTTTAGGGTTTTGTTATGGTAGATTATTGAATTAATTAGACGTATTTATCTGTAGGAGGGAACTCCGATTCCCGACTAAGAGTGGCATCAGTCGCGATTCGGAGATCGCTCCTACAGGTGAAGTGTATAATTATTTCCATATTTCACCATAATAACTGATTCCCTATGTAAAGCACCATTAAATCGCACTTGACAATTATACATAAAGTCTAATTTTGCGGGACCAGATGGCTATACTAAGATAAATCTTTTGTTTTCATCAAACGCAGGAATTGCTTTAGCAACTAATCCAAATTTGGCGTACACGTCTGCCACCAAATCGTAAGCTACATGGTCAGGGATAAAATCGTTAGGAACCTGTTGAACAGAATGAATGAGGGACGCACCTTCGTACACACCTCTCTCATCCAAGAAGGCACCAAACGTAGGATAGGTAGGAGGTCCCTCTGGCAAAGCATACCCTATAATATTATGGTAGTACTGTTCTATGGTTACACCAGAGTCAATATCAGACTTATCGTATATATCCTTAACTAATCGCATAAATGAGACAGGGAACTCGATGACTACATACGGGTACAACCATTTTACAGAATTAGGAATTGCGAATTGTGGGGAACCCCATCCTCTTTGAAACTGGATATTAATTGGACATATTACTTCAAAATACCCATTATTTAGTAAGGTAATTTGCCCTCCAGTTATGTTGTGTCCGCTTATGCCCTCTTTCAATTGAGATACTTCCCGTTTCAATAGTCCTGTAACACCAAAACCTGCCCAACGTTTGTTCGGCGGATTATATAAAATATTCCGTATGCAAAGATCTTCGGTAGATACAACGTTCCGATTGGATTCACCCGGTAACGCGAAAATGCGATAATAGGGTTGGTCGGATATAGCCTCAACAAAAGAACTAAATCTTTTCGTAAATGAATTCATTTACTCTCTCCGATTGCCATTAAAATATCTGTTGTTTGATGTTCGATTCTGTCCAACTTCACATTAACATCGTCCAAGGCTGGCAAATTATATCGTGTTATAAGTTCAGGAATAAATTCATCTATCTGAAATTCTTTTGTAACCTCTCCATACCGCTTCACAAAGTTAAGTGTCCCATTTGAATCAAAACCATGGGGACGATTTTCACTAAAAGGAATATGAATAATTATAAGGTTGAACACTTGGTTTTGCCATTCCAAGTGACGCTGTTCCATCTCTAATTTTGCAATTCGGGGTTTTATATGTTGGTGGCAAGTGTCATAAATGCTTTTAGCTTTATTTTTGGCATCAGGGATGTCAAAAAATGCTCGTGCGATATTATTGTTATTTTTATCTGCATCTACACCAAATAAGGATATATCCAACTTCAGAGTCAGCATTAGCCATAGCCGTAACATCTTTGCATATCTCACGGCTATACTTCTCGCGATTATTTTTGTATCCTTCGTAGTGCTTCCTCTTGAAATCAATCCATAAATTTTCTTCTTGGTTACCGATTAGATCTGTCAAATCTTCGTCCGGAATTTCAGATATAGGTTTATTATCAAATACCATTTGTTGATGCCAGATCAATCCAATATTCTATAAATTCGAAATTATAGGTCTTTGATTTCTTGCAGTTTTTCTTCTAATTCTTCTACTCGCTTCTGGAGTTGGGTGAACTCTTGGAGGAGTTCCGGTAATCTTCGAATGGAGGCTTGGAGCCGTAATTCATGTTTATGGGGACGGGCAGGAAATCCAGAAAGTTGACTTCCGGGTGGCATATCTTTTGTCACTGCGGATTTAGCGTAAAGCACACTATTTTCCCCAAGAGTTAGGTGTCCAACCACGCCAGATTGTCCAGCAATGTTTACCCGGTCACCCAGAATAGCACTCCCTGCAACACCAGATTGTGCCGCCAAGCAACAATCTTTACCGATAACCACGTTGTGTGCAATTTGAACGAGATTGTCAAGTTTCGTTCCGCTTTTGATAAGCGTTTCAGAGACCGTTGCCCTATCAATTGTGGTATTGGCACCAACTTCAACATCGTCTTCAATAACGACTGTGCCGATTTGCGGGATTTTATACGGACTATGGTTGGTAGGATCGGGCGTGAAGCCAAAGCCATCGCTGCCAATCACTGCACCACAGTGGATAATTACACGATCTCCAATGGTCACGTTTTCACGAATACTTACTTGCGAATAGATTAAGCCGTCGCATCCAATTTTACTGCCAGAACCGATATATACGAGGGGCATAATAACCGTGTCGTTACCTATCTCAACATTATCACCTATAACGCTGTGAGCCTGAATCGTGACACCTTCTCCCAATGTAACGTTCTCACCGATAATGGCAGTTTCATGAATGCCCGATTGTGTCTGTTTTCCCGTATCCCAAGCAAATAATTCCAAAACCTTGACAAATCCCCAATATGGATTATCAACACAGATAGTCGGTTTTCCATTTCCAGAAACGCCGCGCCCGATAATGATAGCAGAGGCTTGCGTTGTCGCAATAGCACCAAGATATTTTGAATTAGCTACAAAAGTAATCTGACTTGGTACCGCCTCTTTAATGCCAGAAACACCTGTAATTTCTATCTCACCATCACCAGAGAGTTCACCCCCTAAGTGATCACAAATATCTTTTAGTTTCATAAGCATATATTCCTTATTAGGGCGAGTTACAGTGTAACTGAAACCGGGCATAGAGGACTGTCCATTCAATTATTGTGGGTAAAGGTCGCGATTCGGAGATCGCTCCTACCGATACGGTCATCTCTTTGTAGGAGGGAACTCCGATTCCCGATTGTTATTATACCTATAATTTAAGACTGGACACTCCAATAGGTTTAAAACTAAATCTAAATACCTTGTTGATATCGATAGAATTTATTTCGCATTCTCAGTTGGAGTCTGTGGTTTTTCGGCATTTTCTTTTTTGGGTTCTGCTACCTTCTCGGCATTGGCGTTAATTAATTTAATTAGTTCATCGGTTATATCGTATTTCTCATTGAAGTACAGCGCAGCTTGTTTATCAATAATGAGATCGTATTTTTCTTCTTTACCAACTTTAACGATAAGTTCTTCAAGTTGCTTATAAATTGGTGTCATCAGTTCTTGGCTCCTTTCCAAGAGAGCTTGTCTACCTCGTTCAAACTCTTGCTGATGTTCTATCGTTTTTTGTTCAATTTGTTTCTGTAAATCTGAAATTTTTGGTTGTTCAAGAAAAAGCTCTGATTTTGTTTTTTTCTCTCGCAGGGTTCTGATTTCTTCACCGATAACATCAAGTTTTTCCTTCAAGCGCTTCTCGGCACCTTTGAGAAGTTTGTCAGTTTCAATTGCTTTTTGATAGTTTAGTAAAACGCGGTTGCTATCAACAACACCCAATTTGAACGCTTCTTGCCCGATACTCCCTGCCATTAAGCCGACAAAGAGCACCATTGAAAATATTACAAACACAAGTTTTTTCATAATTTATCCTTTTTGATAAAACAAAATTGTATCTAATTCGTATTGCTATGAAATTATGGTAGATTATTGAATTAATAACACATATTTATCTGTAGGAGGGAACTCCGATTCCCGACTAAGAGTGGCATTAGTCGCGATTCGGAGATCGCTCCTACAGGTGAGGTGTATAATTATTTCCATATTTCACCATAATACTATTAAAAACCGGGGCCGATTGTAAAGTAAAACCTACCTTGTGGTGGTCGATTTTGTCGATCAAAACCGTATCCCCAACCAAAACGAGCCAACATGCCCAACATTTGCAGACGAGCTTCTACACCTGCCCCGCGTTTAATGTTAATTTGGTTAAAAACATTTGGCATGCTTTCATCCCACACTTGCCCAAAATCAAAGAAAACGGCAGTTGTGAGTTGAGGTGAAACAGGAACGCGATACTCTAAGTTGGTGAAAAACGTTTTATTACCACCAAACGGATTAGGTATGCCTGATTCATCAGGATCAGGATAAATTTCCCAGTCCTCATAACCACGGACAGTATCAACCCCACCTAAATAAAACCGCTCATAGAAAAGTTCTCTGTTGTCCTCACTTTTGCTTTTCATATAGCCAGCGCGCGCATGGATAGCAAAGACATGATTCCACCAAGGGCTAAAAAACCAACTGGTGTCTGCAGTATACTTCTGGAACTCGTTGTCGGCACCCAGGAATCCACCGGAATATTCATAAGAAATGCTGTTTGAACTTCCACCCATCGGGTCATAAAGCGAAGTACGGTAATCACGCGTATCACGCCCTACGGCGAATAAAAGGCTTCGTGTTGAACGATTAAATACTTCTCTATCTGGTGTATTTGCCTTAACATGCTCATTACGAAACCTGACCGATGCGTCAATATCGAAGGCAATTGGTCGTCCGACTGACACAGATGCCCCCTTTGTACCCCAAACATATCGGTCAGCCAAAAAACCTTGATTTAAGGCTGCACCAACTGTGCTGTAGTATCGACGAAAACGGCGATTGTTGTAAATACTGGCATTAAGTCGTGTCGGTGTGCCAAATATCCACGGTGTTCCAAAACGTGTTTCTGCTGTATGGTGGTCGCGGGTACCTAACTCACCTTTTAGGTGTATACGGTAAGCTCGTCCAAATAGATTGTGCTGCCCGATTTCTGCAGTGCCAAAAATACCACCTTCGCTACCGTATCCACCACCGACACTAAGTGTTCCGGTTGTTGGGGATTCAGCGATATTTACAACAAGATTCTTTCGGCTATCGTTTTCGGTATCACTGGGAACAAAGTCAACTGCACGAATAAATGGACCCATCTGGAAAAGACGTTGCCGCGCTTTGCGGAGAACTTTTACATCAAGCAATTCGTCCGATTTGATATTCAACCAATCCAGTTCACGCCTAATCACAAAGTCCTTCGTTTTTGCTAATCCTCTGATTGGTACATCGTCAATAATTATAACATCACCTTGATTAACTTGCAAGGTGATGTTGACGAGTGCGTTTGCTTCATCAAAAAACGGAACTGGCTTTACATCGGCAAGTAGAAAACCTTTATCATAATATATTTGCTGCAGCTCCGCAATTGATTCTTCAAAAGTATCACGGTTGAAAATTTCACCTTCTGCGGGGTCCAACATGTCACTGATTTTTTGTTCGGAAAAAACGATTTTCTCTCCTGCTTCAAGCTGCACGGTATATGTTCCCAAAACAAATTGGGCTCCCTCATCAACCTTAATATCGAGCATCAGACCAGTTTTATCCTCAGAAAAACGCTTAGTGTGTCCTTTAATCTTTACTTGTGCGAACCCGAGGTCTTGATAGTAATTACGCAGATTTAGATTTAAATCTTCTTCTTTAAACAACATTTCATCAAAATGTTTGCCCACACGCGTCTTCATCTTTTTACGTAGTTTTTTTCCGTCAACCTTATCATTCCCGATAAAGTTAATTTCTGTAATTCTTACGCGCGGTCCCTCATCTATTTCAAATGTTATTTGGGTAGTGTTATTCTCTTCATTTCTATCGTCATGCACCTGTATGCTTACAAGATAATAACCCTTTTCGTGATATAAATTGCGGATTGCGCGTTCGCTTTCCCAACGAAGACGGTCACTGAAAATTTCTGAACGCCGCAAAGTGACTCGGTCCATCAGTTTTCCAGTGTCCAACTCGTCATTTCCAATGATAGTAATCCCTTCTACTTTAGGACTTTCATCAAGCAGGAAGGTAATCTCAAAGCCACCATCTTCGGCATTTTGCACATCTACGGCTATATCGTAGAAAAAACCTGTATCCTTGTACAGGCTTTCAATATCTTTCGTTAGCAGTTCATCTGATATTTCCTGTCCTACTTGCGTTTGAATGAGGGTCTGCAACATTTCCATTCGGAGTGATTGTACACCTTTAAACTCAATTTTTCTAACTATAAACGTATCATCAACCGATGAAGATTCTTGTTCTGCTATTGCGGATTCAACTGGTTGCGTTTCATCAGCAGGTTTGGGACCAAAGGTTGTATCTGTAGATTGACCTGCCCAAACAGCGAAACTCAGAATAAAGGAAAAGATAGAAATACTGACTAAACTGAAAATAAAAATTGACGTGGAATTTTTGAAGTCGCTCATGGTTGAGTTTCTCCTTTATAGTTGAGTGAAGTCGTGTCGTTGTTTTTCAAGCATTCTCATCATAGATTGGCGTTCCAAAATTGTTCGCCAGATGTCGAAATGCTGCAATAAGTTTTTGCGTAACTTTTCCCGGTTTTCCGTCTCCAATAACACGTTGGTCAAGTTTAACAACTGGAATTACTTCCGCTGCTGTCCCTGTAAGGAAACATTCATCTGCAACATATAGATCATGTCGGGTAAAGACGCGCTCTTCAACTTGAAATCCTGCCTCGCGTGCGAGTGCAATCACGCTATTCCGAGTAACACCTTCCAAGATACCGATGTGAGGCGGTGGCGTAACGATTATCTCGTTTTTTATCCAAAATATATTATCTCCGGTGCACTCTACAACATATCCATCGTTATTGAGCATCAGTGCTTCTACTGCACCTGATTGTTTTGCCTCAATTTTCGCAAGAATATTGTTTAGGTAATTTAATGATTTAATACGCGGGTTAATCGCTTCAGGATAATTCCTCCGAACTGAAACCGTGACAATTTCCAACCCGTTTTCATAAAAATGTTGTGGGTACAACTTGATTTTGTCTGCAATAATAATAACTAATGGATTCGGGCATTTATCAGGATCAAGTCCTAAGTCACCTATGCCGCGTGTTACAATCAGTCTAATATATCCCTCACGAAGTTGATTTCGGCGGAGCGTTTCAAGCACGTTTTGCTTCATCTCATCAATCGAAATCGGGATTTGTAGCATAAGCGACTTGGCAGAATCGTAAAGTCTTTCTAAGTGTTCGTCCAGCTTGAAGACAAATCCGTTATAGCAACGGATGCCTTCAAAAACACCATCACCATAGAGCAATCCGTGGTCGAACACAGAAATCTTTGCTTCTGCACGCGGTAAAAATTCTCCGTCGATATAAATCAACATTACCTATACCTTCCTGTGTACAAATTTCATATATTTCTTTAATCAGCGATTTTTCCATCAACAAGATGGACTGTCCGGTTTGCGCGCTCGGATAGCCGGGAATCGTGTGTTACAATAATAAATGTCTGGTTCAGACGCTCATTTATATCTTGTAAAACATCAAGCACTGCATCACTTGTTTTATCATCAATGTTACCTGTCGGTTCATCAGCGAGGACGACTTTCGGTTGATTGATCAAGGCTCTGGCAATTGCTACGCGCTGTCGTTCTCCGCCAGAAAGTTGGCTCGGAAAATGTTCAAGGCGCTCAGAGAGTCCGACACTTTCAAGAAGAATTTCTGCTTTTTCATAAGCTTTGCTGCTGCTGTAACGATTTCCATTTTCGTCCTCTGCTTTTCTGGTGTTCCTAATTAATCCACTCATAGCAACGTTTTCCAACGCGGTAAATTCTGGCAGTAATTGGTGAAACTGAAACACGAAACCGATAGCGTCATTCCTAAATCGCGTGAGTTCTCGTTCAGAAAAAGCCGTGATGTCTTGGTCCTCATAAAAAATGTTCCCGTCTGTAGGACGGTCCAGTGTCCCAATGATATGTAATAAAGTGCTTTTGCCAACACCTGATGCTCCCATTATCGCGAGTATCTCTGATTTGTGGATATCAAGGTTGACACCTTTAAGCACCTTCAGTTCTGTTTCACCATCATAAAAGGATTTGTGTAAATTGTCAATTCTTATTAGTTTTTCCATTGAAGTACACAGTATTAGTGTTAGCTTATAGTGGATTTTGGAATTACTTTAACACTTTTAGGGTGAATCAACGCTGAATGCGCTTTTGGCATTCAGCGGGAGGGAACTCCGATTCCCGACTATCATTGTGTTTAATCGCGATTCGGAGATCGCTCCTACAGAAAGGCATCAACATATTTTTATAATTCACTATAATTTGACTTTATTCATACTGCAACGCCTCTATCGGTTTCAAATTTGATGCTTGCCACGCTGGATATATAGTCGCAAGCCAACAGATAGCGAATGAAAGCACGTTAATAAAACCGACAAAAAACCAGTTTACTTTTATCGGTAGTTGATTCATCTGGTAAATTGCACTCAAGCCCAACTCTTTCAGTGAAATAGGTTCAACAAGACAGTAAAGTCCAAAACATACAACAAGAATCCAGAAGACAAACAATCCAACTTTTCTTATTTTGGCGTGTGGCATAGTACGCCGCATCGCAATAACAATCTGACACAGAATCAATATGCCAACAGCACCCAAGGCAAACCACGGGGAAGGTCGGATTACATTTGTGCTCAGAAGCCAGCATATACCAAGCCCCAAGGATGTTCCAGTTATAGTTCCTAACATGCCAATCACGCTCCCTTGAATCATGAAGATACGCACAATGTTTCCGCGTGAACCGCCGAGTGTCCGTAACATTCCAACATCTCGCGTCTTTTCCATAACCGTCATTATCAGTGTACTTGCGATATTAAAGGCAGCAACCAAAATTATGAGTGCTTCAATGATAACTGTTGCAATCTTTTCCAATTCCAATGCGGCAAACAGCGGTGCATATTTTTCCATCCATGTTCTTGTGATCGGTATCTCAAGCACAGAAAACTGTGCGGCTTCTTCTATTTCCTCACTCATTTTCGGTGCAAGCTCGGCATCTTCAAGTCGAATAAAAATAGTATTTACTCTACCAACTTCGTTATATATTTTTTGTGCAGCTTTTAAATCTATATAAGCAATATGATCATCATAAACAGTCAATTCTGATTCGTAAAACCCAATTACAACAAAATTTCTGATTAGCGGTGTAAATGCACCGAGAGTTGATTTGTCTTCCACCAATTTTACGACAAGACGTAAGACATCACCCTCGTTTACAGTGAGACGTTGTGCTAATCGTGATCCGAGAACAATTCCACCAGTAATCGTTTCATTATTTAAAAAGCGTGCTTGCTCTATTAAATCATCATTTTGAAAATCATACGAGCCATTCACAAACTTTGTGAAACCTGTAACTTTATCCTCAACTTCTGGTTCAATTCCTTTGATGAGAATTACGTCTTCAATCTGTTCGCTACCTTCTCGAAAAACTGCAAGTTGTGAATAGACAATTGGTGATGCGGCGACTACACCCTCAACGTTTTCAATCGCTTCAATTTTGTTTTCATAATCACTATAGAACCCGTTATCTATCAACCTCAGAACCACGTGTGCTTCATTCGTAAGAAATCGCTCTTTGAGTCCATGTTCTACACCATCTAAAACAGCGATCACTAAAATCACAGTGGCAACTCCGAGTCCAACTCCTGCAATAGAGATAATACTAATAATAGAGATAAACGACTGTTTTCTCCGTGAAAGCAGATACCGCGAGGCTACGAACCATTCAAATTTCATATATTAAAAATGCTACTCAGAACAGACTATCAAAGGCATCTGTAGCCTACTGAAACTAATGATGTTATTTATCCAATTAAGATTTAAGTTTTTGATTTCGTATATTGTATTTAACTAAGTCTTCAAGCACACCCCATTTTTCCACCCCTTTTGGGTAGCACTCTTCAAAACGCATGCCGATCTTTTCCAAGACACGGCCCGATGCTGGATTTCGCTTAAAATAGAAAGCATGAATACTGGTTAGTTCTAAAACGTCAAAAGCATAGGTTAAGATTGCGTTCGTTGCTTCAGTACAATACCCACAGTTCCAATACGGTTTACCAACCCAATATCCGAGTTCTCCAATCTTTTCGGTCAGGTCAATGCCTATACCGATTGCACCGATTAGAATTGTGTCTTCTGTTTTTTCAGTATCTTTAAGCGTTATCGCCAGATTGATTCCTATTCCCTTCTCAAAATCTGGTTGATGGGTACTAATCCACTCCTCTGCCATACCATCTTCATAGGGGTGTGGAATCGCACATGTAGTTGATGCCACATCACGATCGCCAGCGAAGCGTTGCACCTCTGGGGCATCTCCAAGTGAAAAAGGACGGAGTATTAACCTTTCTGTGTGTAGTATGGGAGCGGTTATCATTTTTCCTCAAACTCACTCTTTAGAATAATATACACAATCGTATCCTCAGAAGAATCATCTTCTGGGTCTTTGGGATAAAAATCATTGTAGTGCATTCCTATTTTTTGCATTACTCTGCCAGAGGCGGGATTTCGTTTGAAGTGCTCGGCGAAAATTAACTCAATGTCATGTTCTCGAAACCCATAAGCGACAACAACCTTTGCCGCCTCAGTGCAATATCCACAGTTCCAATACGATTTCCCTATCCAATAGTTCAGTGATGCATCTTTGTAAGGAAGGTGAGTACGGAATGTTAAGTCCACTTCACCAATCAAGGTTCCGTCTTTTGCAAACGTAATCGCAAAATAAATACCTTCGTTTTTTTCAAATTGTTGGTTATACCATCCAATCCACTCCTCTGCCATACCATCTTTGTATGGATGTTCTATTTCATAAGTTGTCGATGCCATATCAGGATCGTCTGTAAGCCGTTTCACATCCGCAGCATCATCAAGTGTAAATGAACGAAGTATTAGTCTGTCTGTGTGGAGCGTTGGAGCGGTTTTCATTTTAATTTTCTGGACGCATCTGCGGAAATAGGATTACATCCCGTATAGAGTATTGATCTGTCAACAACATGGTCAACCTATCAATCCCTATTCCGAGTCCGCCTGTCGGTGGCATCCCATATTCCAACGCACGTAAATAATCTTCGTCGACCATGAACGCTTCCTCATCGCCTTTTGCTAAATTGCTTGCTTGTTCCATAAAGCGCTGGCGTTGGTCAATCGGGTCATTAAGCTCGCTAAATGCGTTGCCAACTTCCATGCCGCTGATAAAAAATTCAAAACGTTCTACGAGTTCAGGATTCTCAGGTTTCTTTTTTGCAAACGGGGACACTTCAATGGGATAGTCATAGATGAACGTCGGTTGAATCAGTTTCGACTCTACATAAATGTCAAAAAGCTCGGCTATAATTTCTCCCTTTGATTCGTCTCCTGCCAATTCAATACCTGCGTTTATTACCTTTGTATATAATTCATGAGCAGAAAGTGAATCGGGATCAAAATCGCTATATTCCTGAATTGACTCTGTCATAGTTATTCTTCGCCATGGAGGCGTAAAATCTATTTCCTGATCCTGATAGGTGATTTTTGTTGTGCCGTGAATTGTTTCTACCGTTTGCGCAATCAAATTTTCTGTTAGTTCCATTACCTCAAGGTAATCTGCATAAGCCAGATAGAGTTCAAGCATCGTAAATTCAGGATTATGGTCTCTATCCATTCCTTCGTTTCGGAAGTCGCGTGAAAATTCGTATACCCGATCAAACCCCCCTACTATAAGTCGTTTTAGGTAAAGTTCATTTGCGATACGCAGATATAACGGTTGATCTAAGGTATTATGATAGGTTGTGAAAGGGCGCGCACTTGCACCTCCATAGATTGGTTGAAGCACAGGCGTTTCTACTTCAATAAAATTCTGTTCATTGAGCATGTCCCGAATAGCTTGCACAATTTGTGTCCTCTTGACAAAGACTTCCTTCACTTCAGGATTCATGATGAGGTCAGCATAACGTTGTCTATAGCGCGTCTGCTTATCTTGTAAGCCGTGCCATTTTTCAGGGAGGGGACGGATAGATTTGGAGAGTAGTTCCACCGCATCAGCAAGGAGTGTTAATTCACCTGTGCGTGTACGAAAAACAACACCACTTGCGCCAATAATATCACCGACATCAAATCGCCGATATACTCTATAAGAGTCTGTTCCAACATCGTCTCGCCGCACATAGATTTGGATCTGTCCGGTACTATCTTGCAAATGCGCAAAACTACTTTTGCCATGATCGCGTTTGGTCATAATCCTGCCAGCGATAGTAACTCGGTTGGTTTCGTCAGGTGTTTCATCTACGTCTTCAAATTCTTCATGAATTCCTGATGTTGTATGTGTCGGGGCGTATTGATGCGGATAAGGGTCAATACCAGCTTCACGGATTTCATTTAATTTTTCTTTGCGTTGTCGCATTAAGTCATTTGTTTCTTCCATACATCTACCCTCCTTTCTATCTCATGACCATTTTAATTATACCCATATTTCCTGTCTGATGCAACATCAAATGGTTAGGTAGTAAAGTTATTACTATCAACTTCTCTCTTGTAGGAGGGCTTTGTAAACCTGATACGCGTGTATTAAATTTCGCGTGCGCTCAAACCAACCTACGAACTCCCAGTTTTACCTCAGAACCCTAAAAAGAATTTCGTTTGAGTTCTCCCCATTTCGTCAATCGTTTGCCAATTGAGGTTACGCTGAGTACTGCTCTGACAGACGATGATTGCACTCCCATTGTGGAAGCTGGGCTATTCTCCTTAAGCCTATAATCCCCTCTGTCAGCATCAACGAAAAGCGGATCCGCATTAATGTTATTTACATAGGTAAACCATGCTCCATCAGGTTCGTGACCGATTCCTTCAAGACCGTTCTGAATATCGCACGACTTAATGCTGATCTTCCTACCTGCTCCTGCAAATTCAGCATGATCGCCTCTTGTAGTATTTCCCCAAACAATAGAATTGGACAAGTTAAAAAATGAGAAATCGACAAAAGCGAATACGCCTCCTCCTTCTGCGTTTGCGGAATTACGCGTAATTGTACAGTGCGTAATTTCTGCGTGTCCCCACTTTGAATGTATATATATTCCGCCACCAGACTTTGTCGCGATGTTTTGCGCGATAATACAGTCAGAGACATCAATTATTGACGACCCATCACAGTAAATTCCACCTCCGAATTCTGCCTTGTTTTGTGTAATAATAGAATCAGTAATGTTCATATAGGAGTAGAATCGGCATTCAATGCCACTACCACTGTTCTGTGTGATGAGACAATTGGTTATAGTATTATCACCTCGTGCGAAACGGTTATAGACAATGCCTCTGCCATTATTCTGAGATACTGTGCAATCCTTTATAACGGGGTTCACCTCGTCATAGCAGAAAACGGCATCACCTTCATTCTTTGAAATTGTGCAATTGATTAGACTCGGTTGACTTTTGTTTTGTGTCGTACTTCCTGTAAAGAGAACACCGGCACCGTAATCAGAATTTGCACTATTGTCTATAATTTTGCACGCAATTATGACAGCATCAGAATTAAAGCAATAAATTCCACCGCCACCGCGCCCTTGTAAATTCGGTGCAACTGATCGGTTCTCGGTAATCACACAATTTTTAATTGTTGGTGAAGCGTTGTTGCAGTAGATGCCACCCCCCAACTCATGGACACCATTTCTGATTGTAAATCCGTCCAATACGGAGACATTGGTCTCTTCGTTGTGGAAAGTAAACCCTCTTGTTTCAGCCTCTTTTCCACAATCAATGATTGTTGCCTTTGCACCATTCTGTGATTTTACAGTAATCTGCTTTCCCTTAAAATCTATATTGACGTTTCCTGCGCCTCTGTAGATTCCATCAGCCACTAAAACCGTGTCACCATCCTTTGCAGCATCAATACCTGATTGAATATTAGGTTGATCCGCAGGCACATGAATCATTGCTGCGAATACATAGGTGTTGACACAGAGTAAACTTAGAATGATTGAGAAGTATACATAACATCTATATTTGGACATGCCTTCCTCCTGTTCTACGGTAGTTACTTTTTTCCGCAGGTTTCATTTTCAGAAAACTCTCAATAAACATATCTATTCCACCATTCAAGACACCCTCAACATTGCCTGTCTCAATGTTTGTTCTCGTATCTTTGACCCGTTGATATGGATGTAGTACATAAGATCGAATTTGGCTTCCGAAGTCAATATCTCGTCTTTCTGGTTGTAGTTTGGCAAGTTCTTCGTCACGTTGCGCTCTAAAATGGATGTATAGGCGGGAACGCAGTTCCTTCATAGCGATTTCTCGGTTCTTGTGTTGTGAACGTTCATTCTGGCACTGCACCATAATACTTGTCGGAATATGGGTGATTCGTACTGCCGAGTCCGTAACATTAACGTGTTGTCCACCAGCACCGCTGGCTCTATAAGTATCAATCCGAAGGTCTTCAGCATTGATTTCAACATCAACACTATCGTCAATTTCGGGCGTAACGTGCACCGCAGCAAATGAGGTATGACGTCTTTTGTTAAAATCAAACGGGGATAGACGAACGAGACGATGCACGCCGGATTCTGCTTGCAGGTATCCATAGGCAGATGTGCCTTTGACAAAAATTGTTGCACCTTTTATACCAGCTTCATCTCCAGGCGTAAGGTCAGCGATCTCTGTCGCGTAGTTATGCTGGTCGCACCAACGGAGATACATCCGCATCAACATGCCTGCCCAATCTTGTGCATCAACGCCGCCTGCCCCGGGATGTATGCTGAGGATTGCATTGTTCTTGTCAAACTCCCCATTTAACATTAACCGCAGTTCCATCTTCTCTAACTGCGTAGTTACTGTTGCGACACCGTTCTGAATTTCTGGCTCCAAACTGGAGTCGTTTTCTTCAATGGCAAGTTCAATCAAAACCTGTAAATCGTCAATAGTACTCTTTATCTTTTCATATTCACCAATTTCATCTTTGAGAGCGGCAATACGTTGGTTTACTGTTTGAACACGCTGCGAATTTCCCCAAAAATCTGGTGCCATTGCTTCTTTTTCAAGTACTTCTAATTCTGTTTGCTTTGTGGGCAGGTCAAAGATACCCCCTGAGTTCATGAAGTTGATTTGTCACGGCATCAACTTCAATTTTTAAGTCTGTTAGCATTTATATCCTTTCAATTATCTATTGTTGTAGGTTTTGTGTTTGAACGCCGTATCACAATTCCGTAAGCAATACAGGTGAGGCTAATCACTAAGCAAAGAATAGGTAACCAATCACCATAACGGGTATATAATGTCAAGTTTCCATCAGAAAGTGGTACTTCTGCTATCAAGAATTCTTCAGCAGTTTGTGGTGTTACAAAAGGTGTCGTAATCCGTCCAAAACTGTCAAAAACGCATGAGTATCCACCATTAGCACAGCGAAAAACAGCAATTCGGTTCTCAACAGCGCGCAAAGGTGCCATCGCCAGATGTAACTCAGGGAAGGCTGTTTCAACAAACCACGCATCATTTGTAAGAATCCCCATCACATCCGCACCTTTTTTTACGAACTGCCGAAAATGACTCGGAAAGGCAGATTCAAAGCAAATTGATGTTCCGACTTCTATTTGTTCTTTGTTAGTTTGCATTGCTTCAACGATTGTTATTGGTAAAAGGTTTACTGTTTTTCCCTGTTCAAACGGTTTAAATTGGACAAAATTGGGTAGAAAATCCGCTAAAGGTACATATTCTCCAAACGGCACAAGGTGCATCTTGGCATACTTACCAAGTACTTCCCCTTCCGATGACACTGATATAACCCGATTGTACAAATCTCCGAAGGCATCGGGATCAGTAGCACCTATAAGCATTGGAATGCCACCAATTTCACGGAGCATCTTCTTAAAATGATTGTTGTAATTGACCCATTCACCAGACAACACTTGTCCTCTGACTGTCGTCTCTGGCCAAACAATTACGTCTGGGTTGTGAACTGCGGTTTTTCGTGTTAAATTGATATATCTTGCAAATATTTTTGGAAAATACTCTAATTTCCATTTTTCAATTTGTGGTATATTTCCTGGAATAAGGGCAACCTTCATACTTTTTGTGAGAGTATTTTCACTTTTTGCAATTGCAGCATATCCATAAATTAGACATATCATTGCAATCAGGAAAGGGACAATTACAGCCACCAATTCTTTCTGCCACTGATGTCTTTGACGAATTAATGTTGCTATCCCCGCATTGAAAAATACAATCACAAAGCTAATACCGTAAACACCGGTTAGGGATGCGATTTGAATTCCTGGCAGATATTTCCACTGTGAATAACCGATGTTGCCCCACGGAAACCCTGTTAGCAACCAACTACGTACCCATTCTAAGCTAACCCAGATAACGGCAGCTCCTAACGGAAATAAAATCCCAGATTGCCACGGTAACTGGTGCACTAATACTGCAAACACAGCAAAATAGAGTGCTGTATACCCTACTAAAAGTATGTAACCAAACAATGTCGCAAATATATTCGCATAAGGATATAAGAGGACGATTGCTAAAAGTAAACCTGCGAAAAACAGAAATCCTGCTACATACCCGACAAGAAATGCGGATTTCCTACTCTCAACTGACTCAAGCGCAACTAATAACGGGATTATCGCAACCCATGCAAGTGGAAAAAAATTTACGTTGGGAAAACTACAAAACAGAATTATTCCTGAACTTGCAGCGAGCCAATATTGGTAACGTTTCACAAAATTCAAAATGTATTCCACAGGATGGGTGTAAAGTTTAGATACATATTAACACATCAACTTGAGTGTGTCAATATAAATGCAGTCCTCATGCACGTCTAATCTGATAAACCACCCACATTCCGTATCGTTGTTACCAGCCCGAAACTGTACAAAACCTTGTGATATAAACTACACTACACGGCAGGAAAAAATGCGATATAGGGCAATCTCAACACCTTTTTTGATAAATTAGCAAAAAACTTGACAGAAAATTATAAAAAGGTATAATACTTGGAACATGTGAAAATCACTTGTATGAAGATTAAGTTATTATGGTAGATTTTAGAATTAATTAGACATTACGGGTTGTAGGAGGGAACTCTGATTCCCGACTATAAAGGCGTTTCGTCGCGATTCGGAGATCGCTCCACAAATAAAGTGTATAATTATTTCAATAATCCACCGTAATTCGGTAATTTAACTCAAGTTGCTACCTACAAGATTTTAGACGTTCAACACCGTTTTTTATAGAAAATTCTTCATTTTTCTTAAGATTTCGTAGCGCAAACTGTCAGTTTGCGTCCTCACAGACACAATCTAAATGAAGATTAATTTATTAATTCGGTAATTTTGGAGAAAGATCCAGTGCGGTTGGGAAACCGCACCTACCGGGTTTGGGAAAAATTAGAATTACCGAAATATTTTCTTAATCTTCATACAGATTGTGCTACATAGGTGGCAACTTAGGTTATAATAATTTGAAATAATATGTTATTATGGAACACAGAACGCGAAACTCACGTAAAGTGAGATTCATTTATATAGGAGATTTAATAGTATGAAAATTATATTGGTATTAGCAGGATTTGTGTTGATGATGACCTATTGTGTTATCAGCACGAGCGACATAGCACAGGCGGAGGAAGTCTTGGGAGTAGGAACGGATTCACTGCTTGGTGGCGACCTAACCGATCCAGAAGACGATGGTCTGCCTGATGCAGATGAAGGTTATGACGCTATTTTCACATCTAGCGAAGAACCCGGATTCGGTGGTGGGGAATTTGCGTTTAACGTCTTTGATAACCAACTTGGCCCCGGCAATGCGAAATGGTGCTGAGGACCTGCAAGCCTTCCGGAGGGAGGCATACACGTGACAGCTGAGTTTGAAGAAGCATACGCATTAACACACTTCACCGTATCTTCAGCGAACGATGTTCCTGGGAGAGACCCGACAGTGTGGGAGGTTCAGGGGTCGAACGACGGCGATGATTTTACGACCATCTTCTCTCACGACGGAGACAGCTTTTGGGATCAGCGACTACAAGTCATCCGTTTTGATGCAGGGGATGATTACGACAAGCAAAATATCGGATATCGGTTCTTTCGGTTTATTACTTTTGAAACCGCTCAGCAGAACTTTCAAGTTGGCGAAATTGAGTTCTTCGGCGATGATAGTTATCCCGTAGACCCTAAAGCTAAGCTCACAACCACATGGGGAAGCATCAAAAACGTCCGATAAGCGCAAATATCGGACATTTTCTAAATCGGAAACCTGAATCCTGTAATAACTTGGTTTGGGTTTCCGTTTTTCATATCCGCTTGAAACCGTTGAACCAGGATATGTTGATTGGTATATCGACGGGAAATACGTAGGCAATAGTTCTGGAGATAATGTCACAACCGAAGCCTATTTCTCACCCAATACGTCCGACTATCCTGGGTCCCCCTTCGGGAAAAGTTATACGATAAAGGCGAGAGCATGGTCACTTGAGGATGCTGAAGGAAATCACCACTCAGACACCGACTCCTACACTGTATCCGTCTACAGCACGCCACAAACGGGCACAAAGACGGGAAGCTGGACGATGGCGCAAATGTCCGCATCAATAGATGTCGGCTGGAACGGCCTCACCGCAGAAATCAGTGGATCAGCAAGCATCACAAGCTACAGTGAAGAGACAATCAGATATGGGTTTAATCTATTTTATTCTGTTGTCCGCTTAACACCCAGAGGCAATTGGGCAGGTTTAATATGGAACCAGCCTGGGATACTCTTCAAAGGTGGAACGCTTCAGGCAAAAGGCGGATCGTCTGATAGTGCGTATTACACTCCTGACTCCGACTCCTTTGATGGGAGCGGGCTACCAGGAGGTAACAGGTATCTGGTTCAAGCGCATATCACGGCCACCGCACAACCCATAGACGGCGGGATAAATATAGATGAACTCAACGTCTCCGACTCCGAGGAACTCAATCTTTCTGATCCTCCGCTTAATTAATAACTTTCTGCTATTCTATTGTCTGCGGGCTCTCATAAAGGCCCGCAGACTCTACACGAAAGGAGCTTTGCCATGAGAATGAAACGTTGTCCAACACTTTTGCATCTGTTCGGCTGTCTTGCTATTTTCTTGCTTTGTCAGTTGAATAGCAATGCCAAAATAGTGTTCCAAGCAGGACTGAAACATCTGGGAGCAACGCGCTATCATATCTATGCGATGGATGATGACGGCAGCAACTTACGCAGAATTACGCCCACCCATCGTTATGACCGTGTGCCGCGATGGTTTCCTGATGGCAAACGGATCGTGTTCGAAAGAGACTGGGGGGAAGGCAAATTGAACACAGGGGCCACAGTAAGTCGCGAGTTATTCATCATAGATGAAACAGGACGTAACGAACACAGCTTTATGGTGGACACCCATCGAACAGATACAAGCCCCGACCCCTCTCCAGATGGTAGGCTCATCGCTTTTGACAGTCTCCGGACAGGAGAGTTAGATATTTACGTCTACGACTTAGCCCGTGACAAACTCACTGCGCTGACAAATAACGAAATAGAAGGCGGGTACACCCAATCTCCGCGTTGGTCTCCTGACGGTAGCCGGATTGTTTATCACAATGGAGAGGCTATCTGGGTCATGAATGCTGATGGTGGCAAAAAAGAACAGATCGTCCCTGCCCCTGCCACCCTTACTGTTCGTGGTTATGCGTGCTGGTCCCCCTCCGGTAGATACATCATGTATCATGAGGTAGATCTGAAGCCCGTAGCGAGACGCCTTATTGTTCATAAGGTGTCCACGAACGCGCGCGATGTCCACAAGCTCCCCACACCGGAGGGGAAATATGGGCAGGTGGCCGGTTTAGCGTGGATGGGGAATGATAACACCGTGCTGCTTTCATATAAAGAAGCGGGGGGTACCCGTAATATCTATCGGTATGATCTGAATAGCCGTCGCATGACGAAGCTCACCGATTTACCACAAGGGCATGCTTACTTTCCGCATTGGGTTGAAGGGCCGCTTGCCGTGTCTCCTGCGGAGAAAGTGACGACTCGCTGGGGATATTTGAAGCAAGAATTAGCGCGGTAGGAAACAAAAAAACCGATTTCTAACACAGGCAGGTACCCATTTGGGTACCTGCCTATTTCTTTTTATTCAATGTAAACCTGAAAAAGTGATTTACGTTAAAATATATGTTATACCATTTCTATATGATAATATTACATTATTTCGTAGGTCGGGTAGAAGCGGTAGCGAAACCCGACTTTTTATACCGTCATGTCGGGTTTCGTTCCTCAACCCGACCTACAATATATTATGACAATTTGTCAATTAGAAATGGTATTATAATAATATAGAGTAAAATTTTAAGAAAAATAGATAAAGAGGAGGCGCTATTTTCGTAGAGTTACCTACGCAGGTTCTTATGAAACTAAGCATGCTTTTATGATGAGATATTTCGCACTACTTTTATCAGTAGTTTTTTTTGTGCCAACTACAGTTTTTGCGGGTCCAGGAAGGACAGGTGCACAAATTCTGAACTTAGGTGGCGGTGCTCGTGCAAGAGCCTTGGGTGATGCATTTTCCGCTATGTCCGGTGATGTTACCACATCGCTTTGGAATCCAAGCGGGTTGGCAGAAATGCCAGAAAGTAAATTACGTTCTGGTAAACAAGGGGCGCAAGCCTCTATGTTTTATACGGATTATAGCGCACCATTTGGTGAAGCTGGTGAAGGGTTATACTACACGTTCATTGCTGGGGCAATGCCGCTCGGAGAAGCAGGAACTGTGGGTGCAACCCTCCAGTTGCAAGGACAGGGCACTATACAAGTAACAAGTGATTCACCCGACGTCCTTCGCGAAGAAAGCCTCGGAACGAACATGGCTTTGACCTTTTCCTATGCTGACAGAATAACGGATTCTTTAGCTGCGGGCATCAATGGTAAGATGATTCGGATGGTGCTTGGCAGGGAGAATGGAAGTTCTTATGCGGTTGATTTGGGAATGCAGTATCTTCTTCCTTTTGATCCCGTTCCTACAACTTTAGGATTTGTAATTCAGAACGTTGGACCAGGGATCTCGTTTATTGATGAAAACCAAGCGGACCCATTACCCAGAATGCTCAGGCTTGGTACTTCCACCAGTCTCTATCGTGATCGGTATAACCATCTTCGCTTCGTAAGTGGAATTTCGGCGTATATTGATAAGTTGACAGAAGATGAAGCGGAATTGCAGGCGGATCTGGAACGGCTTAACGCAGACAGGGCTGAAAAACTGACGGAAGAGCAGTTACTTTCCGAAAGAGGTGTTGGTCTCCGCGCTTTTGAATGGCGACACTTACAAAAAAATCTCGGCTTAGAATATTGGCTTGGTAATCTATTGGCATTAAGGGTAGGTTACAAATCCGAACCAGGAATAAATCTCCCTGAGCTAACAGATTATATCACTTACGGTATTGGTGTAAAAGTGTATCTATTCAATTTAGACATAACATACGGACCCCGTTTTGGTCCAAGCCAAGCACGGCTTATTGAAGCAACAGGAGTCGTTGCCTTTTAAAATTATTCAAGGTACTCAGTTAAACTAAGGTCTCGACTTTTGACAACATCGTTTAAAATAGTCATTTTATTTCGACTTTAGTATTATGGTGAAATATGGAAATTATTATACACCTTACTTGTAGGAGCGATCTCCGAATCGCGACTAATGCCACTCGTAGTCGGGAATCGGAGTTCCCTCCTACAGATAAATACGTCTAATTAATTCAATAATCTACCATATTTTACACTCTGCGCCAGCGAGGTTAGGAAACCTCGCCTACAGGTGGTCGGAAATATCTATTGATTTCTATAATTCGCCATAGTTATTTTGAGGTAACATCAATAAAGTGAAACCTTACCTTACTACCATTATTTCTCTGACAATTTTCTGTTTTTCGTCAGGTATGTGTCTGTCATCGAATGAATTCCAGACAGATCCATTAACATATTTTCATCTGGATTCTAACCTCGGACTCCGAGTGTTGGCGCAACAATCTACTCTATCTGCGGCAACAACCAAAAACTTTGTATCCCTGAAATCCCCAAATGAAGCATTTCTATATTCGCTTGCCATCCCAGGCATGGGGCAGCTGTACACTGGTGCTAAGCACGGCTATATCTATACGGCTGCAGAGGTCGGTTTACTTGTCACCTATTTTATCCTACGTAACAATGCAGTAAACTCTCGCGACGAGTACCGTGATGTGGTGAAGCAAAACCTTATTTTTATAGGTCCCGGATCTTTTGATAAGTGGGATCTCGTTGAAGATTTTGAACATGCTACACAATATGAGAACTGGAACCATGTTTATGATTCAGAGGAAACACATAATCGTACAGGCAAATGGTACTGGAAAGACCTTGATCCGTCATTAAAAAACGAACGTGATAGCATAATTGAGTTTGATTCAAAATACCGGTTGGAGGCTTTCGACCTAAGACAAAAAGCGAATGACACATTTCAAAGCGCACGTACAGTTTTAGGGTTGGTGATTTTAAACCATGTTTTTAGTGCTGTGGAAGCACGCATCACGACCAAACGTTGGAACAAAAAACAGCAACAGAAAACCAGTTTTGGTCTGGATGTAAAAACTGAAATTTCATCAGGTACACTGAGAGGGATACTCGTTCTCAAGAAAAACTTTTAAAAGGAGAAACTTATGCCATTAGCGTTACCACATCTTTTAGACGTTCTAAATTCGGTCACAACAATTCCAATTATACCTTTCAAAAAGGGTAAAATTGATTACGTTGGACATGCTAAGAACATTGATTATTTAATGACCAACAATTACCTTGATGAAGGACGTAAACGCATCATCGCTATCGCAGGGACAAGCTTAATTCACCACATTGCCGAAACGCATCAGTTACGCCTCATTGAAACAACAGGGCAACAGATGGGTTCTGACGGTATCCTGATATCAGGAATCGTTCCGAATCCGATTAGACAAGCAGGGCAGCTGATTGAGGCGCAGTCTGAACTCAATAAACCGCCGGATGCATATCTGTTAATGCCATTAACTGGGGTTTCTAACCCCGAGGGTATCTATGAAGAATATATGAAATTCGCCGAACATTACGGAGGCAAATGTGATGCCAAGTTTATTTTCTATTTTCGGCAAAAACGCGACTTAGAAGCAGTTATCCGATTGTTAAACGATTCGCCACATTTCATAGGTGTAAAAATTGGTACGGATGAAAATGATGTACAACCACTCATTGAAGGTGTTGGCGACAGTGGAATTGTGATGTGGGGTATCGGGGACAGGTGTACACGTCCAGCACAACTTGGTACGAAAGGACATACTTCTGGTATTGCAGTCGCTTATGCACGCGCTTCAGATGAAATCAATAACGCACAGCGACGTGGTGATTATGAAACCTCTGCACGCATTGAAGCAGACATTGCACCGCTTGAAGAGATCCGTTTCATGAACGAGCGCGTCTATAACTATTCTGCTGTTGTTGAAGCGATGATTTTAAGCGGTTTTGACGATGTTGAAGCAGGTACCGGAGGACCATTTAACCCGCGCGTCCCACCCAAAATACAGAAACAACTCCAAGTATTGACGCAGGATTTAAAGCGATACCATTAGGTATAAATCGCTTAAGGCATAAACAATTGGAGAATAGAATGATTCAGGAGTGTGTAAAGTTTGATTAGCCTCTCTTTCCTTGTAGGAGCGAGCTCCAGCTCGCGACATCCTTAATCTGCGGAATCCGTTTTGTAGCGTTCACTGGTTTTAACTACAATCGATAAGGAGGTATAAAATGAAATTTCAAACGTTACTCGTTATTTCGCTCTATCTTTTCACTTTGACGCTATCGTATGGAGAAGATGAGAATCCTCTTGAAAAAAGTGAGGCTTTAATAACAGAGTTAAAGTTTTATGATGCGCTGATTGCTTTGGAACCTTTGTTGATGACAGATGAAAAAAGCGAGGACCAGGAAAAAGCACTCTGGCTTGCTAACATGCTTTGTGACAGTCTTGCAAGAATTCTCTCCGATGAATATGGGAAAGCACGCAGGAATAGAGATATTCTACGTGGCGATTCGCCACTGAAATGGGAAAAAATAGCAGCCTTAAATCAAATTGGAGCTGGTTTCACTTACTTTGAAATGGCTGGCGACTATCTGTATCGTTACGCTTTCCTTAAACGACTGCTTGAATTTTATCCAAACAGTAGTTGGCGTCCCGCCGCTGAATACTATCTCATACAAGAGGGATTTCCAATACCTCGAGATGCTAATAAAACACTCAAATCACTGAATGCGTATGTCAAAAAGTACGCGAAAAGCGGACTCACTGAACTCTACATGGCGTACCTTGATATTGCTCATATAAACCACGGTCTATGGGCTTTTTTGGCGCATCCGGACGATGATCCCTTTGGAATGACTGAATTTACCAGTGGCGACCCAGAAAAAGACAAAGAACGCGCCGCAGCCTGCAGAACGGAAGCACTGAAATATTATGCTAAGTTCATTGTCAGTGGATACCAGGGAAAGTACCCAGGTCAGCAAGCGGGTGCGCTTGCAAGTTATAAAGAATTAAAACAGAATAAAGCTTCAGGATACGGTTTTCTTGTTATTGATTGATAGAGCAACCCCGATAAATTCTAAGTTGGTTCAGCGAAAGGAAGACATATTCTGAAATATAGAAATACATAGACCCTTCTGGTAGGTGCGCTTTGTAAGCGCGTCGATTGACAGTATCCCGTTAATTGTTAAATCTACTGTAGATGCAACTTGAACATCAGCGGGATACCTCCAAATATCATTCGTTAGGAATACACAAAAAGAGGCTCCTCCCATGTCTTTTGATAGTTTAACACTACGCATTGTTACCCATGAATTGTGTCAGACACTCTTAGGTGGCACAATTCGTCATATTGAACAAGCAAACCCGAGTACTTTTTCACTTAAGATTGGGCAGGGCACAAATACGGATTGGTTAACTGTATCGGCACATGCCGTGCATGCTCGCGCGCACCTAATTCAGAAACCGCCACCCGGACAAAAACAGTCCTATTTCGCTGATTTTCTTTCGACACATCTCAAACACGGTACTATCACCGAAATTGAACAACTCGGTTGGGATAGGATTTTGAAAATAACCGTCCAACCTAAATCTGATGAACAGATTCAGCCCCCGCGTAAGGCAATTATTGCTGAATTTATGGGAAAACACAGCAATATTATTCTGATTGATGCTACTGATGATAGAATCTTAGAATGCCTAAAACATATTGACGAAACAATGAGTCGATACAGAGAGGTGTTGCCCGGTGAAACCTACTCATTGCCGCCTCAGCAGACAAAGTTAGATCCATTGACTCTGAATAAAGAAACTTTCTCTGAACTTTTTCCGACATCGGAGATCACTTGGAAAACCCTTTTTAGTAAAATTGATGGATTCAGCCCAATGCTCGCGAAGGAGATTATCGCACGAGCAGAAAAAATCGGACTGTGGGAAGCATATCAACAAGTAATTGCATACTTTGATCCCAATCATGCTTCTCCGCAATTAATTATGGATGGTGAGGATCCGATAGCCGCATCCCCAATTACATTATATCAATTTCCAAGTGCCACCTCTCAACCCGTTGACGCAATGAGTGAGGCGCTCACAGCCTATTACGACGCAATCACTTTAAATGAGAAGAAGGTATCGGAAAAGCATACTCTCAGACAAGCGTTGGAGAAACAGGAAAATATATTGCAGCGAAAGGAGAAGGGATTACAGGAAGATTTAGAACGAGCAGAAAAATCTGATGATTATCGCATCCAAGGCGAACTTTTACTTGCCAATCTCAACAAAATTAAGCGTGGACAAGTACAGGTTGAACTCCAAAACTACTATAGTCCAGAGCTTGAAACACTTACAATCACGTTGAATCCTGAATTAACGCCTTCCGACAATGCACAAACTTTTTTCAAAAAATACACCAAAGCAAAACGTGGGTATTCTCAGATACTACAAAGGCTTGCTGAACTTGAAGCAGAACAAGAAATCTTACATTCCTATGAATCCAAAGTTAAATCCGCGGAAACGCTTGAGTCATTAAGTCGTCTTCATGCTGAATTTATTGAGAATGGGTATTTGAAAACACACCAAGAAAACAAGCATCAACAGGAAATTAGTAAAGGTCCCTATCGTAAGTACATCTCTACTAACGGTTTCCATATCTACGTTGGTCGTAATAGTCAATCTAATGATCTGCTCTTACGACAGGTTGCCAAACCGCGTGATATGTGGCTCCATGCAAAGCAAATTCACGGGTCACACGTCATTATCCGCAACCCAGAAAACCGTCCGGACATCCCCATGCCTACCTTATTGCAAGGTGCGCAGCTTGCCGCATACTACAGCAAAGCACACCATTCAAGTTATGTCCCTGTAGACTACACCTGGGCACGCTATGTTGTGAAACGCAAAGGCAACGTTGCAGGTTACGTCCACTACACGCATGAAAAGACATTGTATGTGGAACCAGCGGTACCCTCTTCAAAGGAAAAATAATAGATGCTTAAACCCTTCTACCCGCCGGATAGACACGATTCTATTTGTTTTTGTCTCCCTAATACCTACAATACTGAACACCAAATAGTTAAAAAAGATTCAAAATTGTTGACACTGTTTTGAATTGTAATTATACTACAAGCAATATATAGTGAAGTCTACAATTAAGTAGACACATTTTCTGTAGGAGTGATCTCCGAATCACGACGAAATGGTTTGATAGTCGGGAATCGGAGTTCCCTCCTACAAACCCGTAATGTCCTATTATGGTGAAATATGGAAAGAATTATACACATTTCCTGTAGGAGTGATCTCCGAATCACGACGAAATGGTTTGATAGTCGGGAATCGGAGTTCCCTCCTACAAACCCGTAATGTCTTATTAATTCTAAAATTTACCATAAATAACATTGGAGGAATAAGTTATGAAGTTAGTAAAGTTGTTGCTAATAATTGCAGTGCTTTGTGCCATCACACTTTTCTGTGTAGGACAAGCATTTGCATTGGAAGAATTCGTGCCTATTGACCTTGAACCATACTCAAATACTAAACTGGTAGGACACCAATGGTGGACGCTAAATGCAGGTGATAATACCTATTCTCTGCTTCCGATAGGTGAAGTTGCAGAGTTTGAGGGACCTGACAAAAAGGTTGAATTCAAGATTATAGATGGCGGTATTGTTCTCTTCGGCACTAACGCGCAAAGGTGGCCCAAGGCTGTTAATGACATCGCTGTTGAAGGCGTAGCAAGGTTCATCTATTTTTTTCATGCAACCGGTTGGTCACATGGCGGGGGACCAGGTTACAAGTTTGTCATGAATTACCGAGGTGGGAAACAAGAAACTCTTGAGATGACAACAGGTTTTAATTCCCACGATTGGTGTCATATAGAAAAAGATTTTCAGGACGAAAATTCTGTGTGGGGTTGGACAGCAAACGAAAAGCCGGCTTGCAACAAAGCTGGATTGATTACGACGAAATGGCAAAACCCACATCCCAATACAGAGATTGTATCAATTGATGCGATCTCTTTGGAAACAGGAGCGGTCCCAATTATTACATCAATTTCATTAGGTGAAGGATCACTTGATGTCCACCCTGTTCAAAAATTGTCTCTCACTTGGGGAAGTTTGAAGCAGTCATTTGGACAATAATATTTCCAGTTCCATGTTCAATAATGAGTATGTAAAGTTTTTGGAAAATTCAACACAACTCTGATTGTAGGGGCGGGTCTCTGTGCCCGCCCAATATTTGGAAAATTCACACGTGTTGGGCAAAGGGATCCCCACGATTGGAAGAATTGTGTTTCAAGACAAAATCTTTTTGCACCCTTGAAGCGCTAAAAAATTGACTTTATGCTCCGTGCATGTTATAATTTGACGTGGGTTCGGTATAAGTAATTTGGGGAATCTATGCGGATAGGAAACCGCACAATTACCTGGACATGGGCGAGGTTAGGAAACTTCGCCAGCGCGAGCGTGTAGTGATTGTTGTTCATGGAAATGTGAGCATATTTTCGAATTTTACTATAATTTAAATATATCCAGGACTTACGCATTTTTTCTTAAAGTCCCACTGATAAGGGGGATTTAGGGGGTTAAATAGCTAAAATAACGCCTTTTTAACCCCCTAACCCCCCTTATCAAGGGGGAATGCGTAAGTCCTGATATCAATAAAACATTACTATAGTTTGGACATTTTTTTGAGTTCTTGTGTGATAATGTCGGTTAATAGAGGCGCTTTAGATATCAACCTGACTATTCCTGACTATTATTGATACACATTTCGCCCCGCTGGGGCTTACGCCGTTTAGGTTATCGGTTTCTATAAACATTCCGCCCCGCTGGGGCTGCTCTCATTGTGCCTGTATATTTTTTCTGTGAGTTACGACTCGTGCGAAAAACTCGTAGAAAATAGATTTTCTGTTGAAACTCAACTTCCACGAGACAAGAATTGTCCAAACTTTAGTAAAACACTTCAAAGAACTATTTTAAAATTACTTAAGGAGGATTTTATGTCAGCAAAGCAAATAATCTTTGACGAAGAGGCGAGGGTAGCACTCAAACGCGGTGCCGATACGCTCGCTAATGCAGTAAAAGTCACACTCGGGCCGCGTGGGCGTAATGTGGTTATCCAAAGATCTTTCGGGGCACCGCTGGTAACATGCGATGGTGTTACTGTCGCAAAAGAAATTGAACTTGGAGACCCTTATGAGAATATGGGTGCTCAATTGTTGGAATCCATTGCTACCAAAACAAACGAAGTTGCTGGTGATGGGACGACCACTGCTACGTTGTTAGGTCAGGAGATTCTTCACGAAGGTCTTAAAAATGTTACCGCTGGGGCTGACCCCATGCAGTTAAAAATCGGTATAGACAAAGCAGTAAACGCTGCTGTAAGTGAAATCGCTGCCCAAAGTCGCGTAGTTAACACGCATGAAGAAATCTTACAGGTAGCGTCGATTGCTGCCAACGACCCCGCCAATGATAGCAATATCGGCACTCTCATCGCGGATGCGATAGAGAAGGTAGGGAACGATGGTGCCATAACCATTGAGGAGGGTAAAACCTCTGAAACTACCGTTGACATTGTTGAAGGGATGCAGTTTGATCGAGGATTCTTATCGCCTAACTTCGTTACAGACATGAAAGCACAAGCCGTTGAATTTGAGAATCCATTTATTCTTATTAATACTGGAAAAATCGGCACAGTTATGGAGATTGCACCGATTATGGAAAAGGTCATGCAACTCAGTCGTCCGTTGTTGATTATTGCTGAGGATGTAGAAAACGAGGCTTTATCTACATTAGTAGTCAATAAACTACGGGGAACAATACAAGTTGCAGCTGTTAAGGCTCCAGGGTTCGGTGATAGGCGCAAAGAAATGCTGGAGGATATTGCAATCTTAACAGCGGGTCAAGTGATCTCTGAAGACGCTGGCATCCGTTTAGAAAATATCGTAATCGGCATGTTGGGAACCGCGCAACGCGTTACGATTGACAAAGATAACACGACTATTGTGGGTGGCTTCGGTGCGAAAGAAAGCATTGAAGGAAGAGTTGCACAAATACGCACACAGATTGAAGACACGACCTCTGATTATGACCGTGAAAAACTGGAAGAACGGCTCGCGAAGTTGGCAGGTGGTGTGGCTGTTGTGAACGTAGGTGCAGTGACTGAAGTAGAAATGAAAGAGAAAAAGGCACGTTGTGAAGATGCTCTCGCTGCAACTCGTGCTGCTATTGAAGAAGGTATTGTTCCTGGTGGAGGGATTGGCTTATTGCGAGCTATTGCGGGAATTGAAACTCTGGAACTTGATGGTGACCAAAATACAGGGGTCAACATTGTTAGAGAGGCTTTACGTTCTCCTATTCGGGCAATCGCTGAAAATGCTGGATTAGAAGGTGCCGTCGTACTCGCGCAAGTTGAGGGCAGTGATGGAAACTACGGATTCAACGCTGCTACAGAGGAATACGGTGATATGATTGAATGCGGTATTATTGACCCAACGAAGGTTGTTAGGTCAGCACTACAAAACGCCTCAAGCATTGCCGGATTGCTTCTGACTACTGAGACGTTGATTACAGAGGTTGAAGAACCACCCGACTTCTCTGAAGCGGCTGACCCTCATGATGACCACATGTATTAATATGAGTAAAATCTAAAAATATGTGCACATCACTGGTAGGAACGGTTGGGAAACCGCTCCTACCAAAGCGTGAAAGTAATTATAGATTTTACTATAAACAATTACCTTTAGGTTACAATTGACTTTTTTTGTAACACATGTTATCCTGTACCCAGCTTGACGGAGGACATTTTGAATGAGTTGTGGGGTAAATGTTGGCGTTTCTTCAGGGAGTTTTGGAACGACGGAAAATCCGCATTTACTATATTTATAATTTCTGTTTTGACACTTATATACGGAAACATTGCGCTGGATCATGAAATAGATAAAGGTTGGACAGGACACGAGTCAGTTGAGAATGTTCTAACAGAAATATCGGTATTTGTTCCATATAGTAGTGCCTTTGTTGCTTTTATAATAGGTTGCATTGACATCCTCGTGTCAATATCAGACTTTTTTGAAGAAAAACGTGAGAAACCGATAGAAACCGCCAAAACTGAAGGAATCACTCAGGGTAAAGTTCAGGGTGATGAAGAAGCCCTTAGAAAGATCGTAGAGTGGTATCGCCGTAAAATAGAAGCGGAAGCACAAGGTGAACCATTCACAGAGACACCTCCAAGAATGGAATAAAGGAGGCGTAGACATTATCATGTTATTATCAGACTTTTTTCAAAAAAAACGAAAACAACGGATAGAAGCTGCCAAAGCTGAAGGGATAGTTCAAGGTAAAGCGGAGGCTGAAGCTAAGATTCTAAATGAGTTCGCTGAACGGATAGAAGCTGTTAAAGGTAATACGAAGGCTGAAGCAAAGATTCTAAACGAGTTCGCTGAACGGTTAGAAAACGCTCAAAGTAATACGAAGGCTGAAGCAAAGATTCTAAGTAAACTCGCTGAACAGATAGAAAATGCCAAAGCTGAAGGTAGGGAAAAAGGTTTTGCTGAAGGTAAAACGGAGGGAGCAACAGAGGTTTTTGCGGCAAAGATGTTCGATAAATCATCCAAAATAGACACACAATGGAGTGATGGGAAGCCTCGCGATTGGAAAGATGATAACTCAATAGCACCACGTAAGCAATCGCAAGAAACACTTTCTTAATCACCAACTGGAAATAACATATTTCATTTTTCATTCTTCTTTTCAGAAATGTCAATGTCTGTAATATATGGAGGTGTGTCCCCTTCTGATTGAGCAGAGCCCTCTTTAACAGCAATTGTTATTTTATGCAATGAATTCCCATCACTTTCCTCAATATCAAGTCCATCAGGAAGAACACCCTTTTCGAACCCTTCAATATGTTTACAAAGGTAAAGATAGTGTTCCAAAACCCACGTGATATAATTCTCTGGGTTTCTGTGTACCACACTTACGCATTCTTGTGAAAGTTCATCAAACTTTTTCCAACTTTCTGCTGCTAAGGTTACTTCTCTCTTTTCTAATTTGCATCCAGAGAGATAACCAGTGACTAGGTATTGCCCTTTATTTTTTGCCATTATACATTTCCTCATAGATGATTAAAGTCGTGAACTCACAAAAAGACTGTATAATACACATGGAGAACTATTTTGATAAAGAAAAAGTCTAATTTCTTTATGCCATAGGAGTTCTCTATTTATCAATATTTTTCTTACTCCGAACTCACGTTATTTAAGATATGCCCTTTTGACAACACACGCAAAGTAAGCGCGTTCTTCGGAGCGCGCTTAATCATTTAAGTTTCCTTCCTGTATGTTTACTACCAAACTTAAATGCCTATAGATAGTTACAATCGGTAACGAGCAGCCATACCACTATCCCAATCACAATCTAAACAGAACATCTCCGTAGGACCCAAATACTGGATTTTTTTACTGCCACATGTCGGACATTCAGCAATTTTTTCCACCGTTTCTGGGTTTTCTGATTGCTGAAGAATGTTTAGATGATAAACTTTCATCATACCTGAATAACGGTGTCCAAGCGGACATCTGATAAGATTCGTCTCTTCATTCTCAAAACGTTCAATCAATTCTCGGAGAAACTTCAGCGGATGGTGGCAAATTGGACAAGGGTTTGGTACCAATTCTTTAACAACGACAATATCCGTGTCATATGAGCGAACTGAGATAGGAGGCAATCCAAGTTGATGTTCAAGTCTTTGTGTCTCATCAGTTTCTGGTTCTGATGCTTCAAGGAGTTCAGCGACAACTTCTGCATAACATTCGGGGCTTAGTACCACTGCTGTCGGTACCATTGTTCCCCCTTTTAAACTCGAAATAAGCCTATGAATACGTTCTAAAATGGCTGGTACCTCCCATATTGGAAACCTAATGTTCTGTCTATACTAAAATTGCGATTCGTGTCAGTAGTCGGGAATCGGAGTTCCCTCCTGACAAATGCCATACGCGCATTTGGCGTTGATTCACAAAGAGGGGTGTCTGTAGGAGCGATCTCCGAATCGCGACCTTTACCCGCAAAATTTCGGTAGACACTCCACTAATATGATATGACTCAAACAATAATTAGGTAAGTTGATCTCCCCGAATTATACACTTTGATATAACTAAACTCAGTTATTATTCTCCAGTTAGTTCAGTTGCCAACAACTCTTCCCGAGAACGCGCTAATGAGGAAGTGCTTCGTTGTGATCGATACGCTTCAGCTGATTGGTTACGGATTATGATAAGGTCATCACCATCTCGCTCAATGCTATCACCCGCCATTAATGCGGTTTCCAATTTTCTCATACTGGTTAAAAAGTTAATTGTTACTCGTCCGGATTCAAGCAAATTGATAATCCAACCATTATCTGTTTTGACGCGATTAAATTGAAACGGAATATCAACGGATTGAATCTGACCCCCGTTTACAACAAATCCGCTTCCTGCAGCGTTTTGATCTGTATTTTCAGCGATTTCGTTCATACCGTTTTCGTCTGCCATTTTTGTCCCCTTTTAAATGAAAATAGGTTTGTTCTTGTAATTCTACCTAAAGATATGAATGTTTGTCAACCTATTTTGCCAGAACCGTTCAATTCTCCGATAGTTTCTATTTTCTGCTCAAGACTTCTTAACTATTAAAGCTAATCCCTCGTCACTGACTTTTCACTAAAGTGAGCAAAAAACTAAATAGCCTACAATAATTATAAAAACATTTGACAAAAATTGTGTGTGTGTGTGTGTACAATATATGAACAAATGTTGTAGCGTGGGATATTTTACAACAGACTTCCCTAACAAGGAAGTCACAATCTAAAGGAGGTGAAACAATGTTTTGGCGCAAAAATTGGCATTGGCTTCTGGCACTTATTGTTGTTTTCGGTGTTGGTGGGTTTATTCTCTTGAAACCGAAGACACCTGTCCCTGTTAAAAAGGTTTACAAGGTGCCGGACCTTAGTCAGGTTCGCAAGGATACGTCCAGTAAAGGTGATAAAACACCAACGGAACAACCCGTCGCAGAGAACACAGAAACCTCCATGGAAAAATCACCGGTTCCCGCAGACGATAAGTCCGAAACACCGCTTGAATCTCCTGGGGAGAAAGTATCCTTAGAAGACGTTGAGGACACGACAACACCTGAAGCAGACACCGATGATTGGCGAACTGGCGACTACGGTGAATCGCTCTTTGGATATGGTCCTTACCCGAAAATTCCTTCGGATTTTCCTGAAAGGTATAGGCCTATTTGGACTCACGGTGTTATTAATCTTGCGGGGCTGCCAGAGGAAATTAAGGAACATAAACGCGTTGAGGAATTGATGTATCGAATTCGTATCAAGTTATGGAATGAGGGACGCACCGATATTACATCTATCAGTTTGGACCCTACCACAAATAAAGTATATCCATTTACGGCGAATACGGTAGTTGTTGGCTACGAAGGCATAGGAGCTGCAAAACGAGTCTTTTCTGTTTCTGCAGACCCTAACTTTTCTCAAGATTTATTCATACGAATCCAGTCTGGTGAAAAACCGCCAGGTATTCAGATAATAGATAAAGATTCAGGTGGTTTTAATGTGTATGAATTTTTAGGATTATAATCCATTCGGAGGAATTAAGATGAAAATTAAAGGTTTTTCTTTACTCAAGTGTTTGAAGTGCCAACGGTAATTCAGACCAAAAAATCAGCAAAGTTAAGACAAGTTTTTTCGTTGAAATTCTACAGGTGTCAGATAGCCTAATGCCGAGTGTGGGCGTTTCTGGTGATACACCTGTGTGATAAAATGCCCAATTCGGGCTTTCGCTTCGTGGATGTCCTCATAGTCGTTGAGGTGAACTTCTTCTTCCTTGAGCGTGCGGATGAGTCTTTCAGCATATCCGTTCTCCCAAGGATGCCCTCTACGGGCAACCGAAATCTCAATCCTATGATGCTTCAACATTGAGACGTAAGCATTTGAAAGATACTGAACGCCTTGATCAGAATGATGGATCTCTGGAACACTTTGACGCAATGCTGCCTCTAATGGTTTCAAAGTCAGAGATTGCGTCAAGTGCTGACTGATATGCCAAGCTCTGACCATGCGCGTGAAGACATCCATAAGCAGACAAACATAGATGAAGTGTCCCTTGAGACAGACGTAAGTAATATCGCCTACCCAGACCTGATCACATCGGGAGACCTGAAGGTTTTCAAGGCGATTACCCCAGGGACGCACACCTTCAATGGAGTTCGTAGTTTGACAGGCACGCTTGACTGCGACTGAGAGGTTCGCGGCTTTCATCAAGCGAGCGACACGCCTATAACCAACAGAGTATCCTTTAGACACCAGTAACGCTGTGATACGCCTATAACCGTATGTCGGATACCGCAGAGATAGTGCCTCTATTTCCTCTTGGAGACACGCTTCAGAAGGGTCGCTTTTCGGGTGATAATAGAGATTGCTCCGGTTGAAACCGAGTGTCTCACATATCTGCCGAACCGAATAGTCTGTCTGTAGTTCTTGAACCATTTCTCGCTGCTCCATTGGAGTTAGCTCAACCAAGTCGAGGCTTTTTTTTGGATGTCAAGTGCCACGGTCAACCGCCCAACGAGTTGTTCAAGGTGTGCGATCCGTTCCATATTGGCATCAGACTGCTTATCAGCAGGTTCAAAGAGGGTCGCTGCATTTTCAAGAAGTGGTTTCCGCTTCCACTTTGAGAGTTGTTCATCGCTGAGATTGTGTCTCCGACACAGTTCCGCTTGTGAACTTTCACCCGTAAGTGCCTCAAGAACAACTTCGGCTTTAAACTCGGGGGTGAAGTTTCTTCGTTTTCGTTTCGCCATCGGATACTCCTTTCCAGTAGATGGATATTATACCACAATCTTGTCTTAGAGAGTGGCCCGAATTTCCGATGGCAGTACAGTTTGTTAGTTTACGTTGCTGTCGTTCTTTTTACCCAACAGATAAAGATACCACAGCAGATGTCAAGATTTGGGAAATTCGTTACTCGTCAGATATAAAAGAAAATCTAAAATATCTCGAAATAGAGTCTGCAGATTAAATAGGTTCTGTCTTTAAACGCCATAAACCTTCGTTACACATAAAATCTATTGACAAAGACCGCTAAATCAAGATATAATGTGATAGATTATATAAAGAAAGCACTTATGGCATGCAGTTCACATACTATTGGCCAGTGTGGGCGGTAATACTTGGTATTATCATTACTGTTAGCATCACAGTATATGGGTATCTCAGAGTAGGACACCCATTACGCCGCTTACTCCGATTTTCACTCATCGCTTTGCGATTTTTTGCCGTTGCAATTTTACTTTGTTGTCTGTTAGCACCCGTAATTATAGAAAAGAAAGACATTACACCTACATCCCATCTATCTATATTGGTTGATACCTCACGGAGTATGCAATTAGAAGACAATTATTATGGCAAATCCGATACCTCACGGATGAGCCAAGTGAACCAACTTCTATACGATGAATCAAGCAATTTTTTAGATACATTGGACAATGATTACAATGTCCATCTCTACCGTTTCGATTCAGTTTTCCACCAAGGTGCAACCAGTGTGGAAAATTTTGAACCGAAAGGCTCACTTACCGATATTGCTTCTGCTATCCGTGAAGCAGCACATGCTTGGAGAGGGCAACCGAACGCCGGAATAGTGTTAATTACTGACGGCGCGCATAATGCTTCTAAGTTATTAATAGAAGACGCAATCGCTTTGAATGTCCCAGTTTATGCAATAGGTGTCGGTTCTCCACAACCGCCAAAAGATATACAAATCCAAAACGTTGATGTTTTGCCTGTCGCTTATACTGGACATGAAAGTGTCATTCGTGTGACTGTAGCGCAGACAGGATATGACACTGAATCAATTCGGGTTTCACTTCGTGAATTAAGTAGCAATCGACTTGTTAATGCATCAATGATAACTTTTCCCGAGGTGAGTTCAGAACAATCTGTGACTTTGAATGGACAAAGCATTGTAAATGGCACACAACATGTCGTTCAACTAAAATTGACACCTGAGACCGAAGGCAATTTTCAGTATAAAGTGATACTCCCTACCCTTGAAGGTGAACTTACAAATGCCAACAATGAAAAAACCTTTACTTTGAAAGTTGTGAAAGCGAAACTTAATGCCTTTTTTTTGGAAGGGAGACCACGTTGGGAATATGCATTCCTCAAACGCACTTTGGAACGTGACCCAAATATTGAATCAACTTTTGCTGTTCTGTCTAAAAAAGGACGTCCTGAATCTGTCCTTGCACGTAGTGATGGATATTACCCGCAAAACCGCAATTCACAAATTTCGCAGTTTCCAAAAACTCGTGAAGAACTCTACAAATACGATGTGTTGATTTTAGGAGATTTGTCCGCTGAACATCTAACTACCGTGCAGCAACAGGCTATTGTTGAATTTGTGGAACAGCGTGGAAAAGCGGTTATCTTTCTACCATCGCACAACGCATTAGGCGTGAAAGGATTTAGAAACACACAACTTGCGCGGATACTTCCAATTCAAATTCCAGCAAATGGATGTCGGGAACAGGAGGGAGAGTTTTCACTTGACCTTACGCAAACCGGCACGTTTCATCCGATGCTGCAACTTACTGACAATTTGGAACGCAATACCGAAATTTGGCAAAATCTACCTGCACTTTCCCGAATATTTCTTGGTTTCCAGCTAAGAGCCGGTACTACGACACTCATTGAAAAAGAGAACGGAGAGCCAATTCTGATTTTTCAGCGAGTTGGTCTGGGAAAAAGTCTACTCTTCGCTGCTGAAGGGATATGGAATTGGGACTTTGGCGTGAACGCTTTTAAAGGAACAACTTATCAAACAGTGTATCCACGTTTTTGGGCACAGGTGATCCGATGGATGGCGCAACAATCCGACGAAAATCGGATATATATCACGACCACAGCACCTACTTATGCACAAGGTGAGACTGCACAGCTCAATGTAAGAGCATACTCGCATACCTATCAACCTCAAGAAGATGCTGAAATTCAGTTATCGGTTACATCTCCAAGCGGTTCGACATTTCCCCTTAAAACACGCGCTGCCGCTACTGATAATCAGACAACTAATTCTGGCAGCTATACTGCCCAGTTGAAAGTTGAAGAAGAAGGGACGTATCGGATTCAAGCTGCTGGCGTTATAGGTAATATTCCTTTAGGGAAAGATGAAATAGAAATTTTCGTTCATCCACAGCTGATTGAATTAGAAGCACCGCAACTGAACGAAACGCTACTTAAGGAAATCGCAGAGCAAACGGGAGGTGTTTATCTCACAATTGAGAACGCTCACTCACTCCCCGAAAAGATTGACACTGTTCAGAACACGGTCTTTGTAGACACAGAACGCGATTTATGGGCGCATCCGCTCATCCTTATGACAATTGTTGGGTTATTAGGCACTGAATGGTTTATACGAAAACGGATTGGACTTGTATAAATAGGGTAACAGCAGGCATGTTCCGACGTGCTGTCAGACGTATACGGTGTTGATTTGACGTATTACATTTTGCAACTGTAGACTCGGTTTCAAACAGCTCCATAGGTGTCAATTTAGTATCTATTACCAGCGGTAGGCGCGCTTTGTAAGCGCGCTGGCTTTACCTGAAAAGCGGCTTGGCGGTAGAGAAGGTTTCTTCTGTAGGAGCGACCTCCTGGTCGCGACTGGGAAGTCGCTCCTACAGAAGAAATCGGGGTTGAAAACCCCTCCAACAAGATGATATATCCTTAAATTGACGCTCATGGAGCTGTTTGAAACCGCGCCTGCTAGTGGATAGTCCATCCTAAAAGTTTGTTTTGGTTTTTGTAGATTTCTCGGCATCTTGACAAACAAAAGTGTTCTCTTATAGTATAGCAATACATAAGGAGGAACACACCCTTGAATAAGAAATATGTTGTCCAACTGACCGATGCGGAACGACAGGAGTTATCAGATATTATTAACACAGGTAAAAAAGAGGCATATATGATAAGGCATGCTCATATTTTGCTGAAATCAGATATAAATGGTCCCTGCTGGACTGACGCGAGAATAGCTGAGGCGTATGAGTGCACTGATAGGACAGTTGCGAAAGTGCGTCAGCGTTTTGTGGAAGGTGGCTTTTCTCGTGCCTTATATCGTGCGAAGCGGAAGCATCCACCGACACCTCGTAAACTTGATGGTGACGGAGAAGCAAGGTTGATAGCACTGAGTTGTGGAACCCCTCCCGAAGGTGCTGCCAAATGGACGTTACGTCTGCTTGCGTCAGAGTTGGTAAGACTTGAAGTTGTGGAAAACATTTCTCCAGAAACGGTGCGGCAGACACTAAAAAAAACGCGTTGAAACCACACCTTCAGCAACAGTGGGTGATACCCCCTGAAAAAGACGCTGAGTTTGTAAAGTCAATGGAAGAAGTGCTTGATCTTTACCAGAAACCTTTGGCTGCGGATACTCCTGTTGTGAACATGGACGAACAATCTGTCACACTTAGGGATGATGTTCGTGAACCGTATCCTGCGAAACCGGGACAAGTCAAGCGCGTAGATAACGAGTATAAACGCAAAGGCACAGCAAATATCTTCCTATTTACAGAGGCACTCTCGGGATGGCGGCGTGTGTCTGTTCGGACGCACCGAAAGACAGTGGATTGGGCAGAAGAAGTCAAAATACTATTGGATGAGGTCTACCCATCCGCAAAACAGGTCATTTTAGTTTGTGATAACCTGAATACACATAAACTCGCGTCACTCAATAAAGTGTTTGGAGATGAAGAAGCAGATAGGTTCCGGAAGCGTTTAGAAATCGTGCATACCCCCATTCATGGAAGTTGGTTGAATATAGCGGAAATAGAACTTAGCGTCCTTACACGCCAATGTTTGTGTCGTCGAATCCCAGATATAGAGACACTCCGTAGAGAGACACAAGCGTGGCAAAAACGTAGAAATGCAGAGCAAAAGCAGGTAGACTGGCAATTTACAACGGACGATGCGCGTGTCAGATTAAAACATCTATACCCGAAAAGTTAGACTGGACTAACCACTAGTGCTTAGTCAAGTGATAATTGATGGGTCTTAAAAGTAATCGGGAATCGGAGTTCCCTCCTACAAAGAGGGTGTTCTGTAGGAGCGATCTCCGAATCGCGACCTACAATAATATGTTGACAAAGCACTAGATTATATAAAGGTTTTTTGTATAATTAAGAGAATCAAGTTATGAATATGCTGAATATGATTTGGAAATTGATAAAAAGAAACGCATCAAAACCAAACCTTTTTGTTTGCTGTTGCTTGCTATTTTGTGTTGTAATTAGTACACAACAAGCAGGTGAACTCTTCACGATTGCACAAATTCAGTATGGCGGCGGTGGCGATTGGTATGGCGATCCTTCTACTATTGGCAATTGGCTCCGACTGCTCCGTGAACGAACAGAGATTGAAACCGCAGATGATCGTGTAATTCTCAAATTAACCGACCATGCACTTTATCAATATCCTATGCTCTATCTTGTGGGACACGGAAATATCCGTCTCACTGAAAACGAAGTAACGGCGTTGCGACAATATCTCACAAACGGTGGATTCCTTTTTGTCAATGATGATTACGGTTTGGACAAAAGTTTCCGACGTGAAATCAGCAGAGTTTTTCCTAAGCAAGAGTTACAACCGATACCTAATTCACATCCTATATACCACTGCTTTTATGATCTACCGGGACTTCCAAAAATCCATGAGCATGACTCAGAACATGCACAAGGTTTTGGGATTTTCCATGATGGTAGAATGGTCCTCTTTTATGCCTATAGTGCTGATATAGGCGATGGATTGGAAGATCCAAGAGTACACCCAGATGACACACCAGAAGTTCGTGAACTTGCTACAAAAATGGCTGTAAATATAGCAGTATATGTTTTAACACATTAACGACTTGTGCCAGTTGCTTAATAGTTTCGTTATTCTTCACATTTGTTCATATTCTGTAGGAGCGATCTCCGAATCGCGACCGAATAATCGGGAATCGGAGTTCCCCCCTACCTTGGGAGGTTTTCACGTATCGGAAAAGTCTCGAAATTTCAACACAAATGAGAGATACATGTGAAATATAAGTATACTTTTGGTTATCTGGCACAACGTGGGTATTATAGTAAAACCCATAATTATTTTTACACTACGGTAGGTTCGGTTTCCTAACCGAACCGTGTTTATTCAGTCCATAGATGCGGTTAGGAAACCGCATCTACCAGGGAGTGTGAACATATTTTTAGATTTCACTATAAGTAAAATCTTTGTAGTAAGGTTTTCTACTATTTTGATTTCGAGATTAAAATTCTTCTATAGGAGAAACAGGGAAATAACAATGTCAACTCAAAACATCAACCAAATATATCAATCCATCATTGCCAAACTCAGTGCTGTGCGGCGAACATGGCGGTGGCTCATTTTCTCGGAAAGTTTCCTCAGATGGATCACAACGCTTGCATTAGTGATGACTGTAATCCTACTCTGTTTTCAGCTGCCACTTCACAGCCTTATCCGCAGCGGCATTGTTATTCTCTCAATTGGTATTGCTATCTACACCACCTTTCGTATTCTTATCCGTCCACTACTACGCAAACTGCCTCATTCAACAGTGGCTGCTTATCTTGAAAAAGCATATCCAAATATAGAAAATAGAATCCTCAGTACCGTTCAACTTAAACCGACTTTAGAAAACAATCGACTGGGATATGCACAAGAATTCGTTGAGCAGCTAATTTTTCAAACGCAACACGATGTCCAGAAAATTGAATCGAAAAAAATTTTTCAGAGCGAATTTGTAAAAATCAAACGGAATGCAGGAATTGCTGTAATTGCTTTGGGAATCTTGATGCTTACAAATTTTCTTTTACCTTCTGCGTTGAAAGGATTTACCCAAACAATTGAGACTTTACCGAAAACGCCAATGGAAGGTTTTACAGCACAGATAGAAGAGGTCCGCCCAGGAGACATCCAAATTAAGCGCGGGGCAGATGTTACTGTCACAGCAAAAGTCAATGGACACCTTGACGCGCCAGTTTATGTCTATTACCGTTTGACACAAACGGATAGTGAAGCAATAAATGAAACTGATGGGCAGGAATCTCCTGATACAGACATGAATGTAGAACAGGATGAGCAACAATTGCCACACCTATCAAATAGCGAGACGTGGCAATCCTTACTGATGAATCGCGAACCTACTGAGATTCCTTATAGTGCTAAAATTGAAAACATTGACCGATCACTACAATACTATGTTTCAACTAAAAACATAACATCTGAGCATTATCAGATTACGGTAAGCCATGAACCGATTGTCAAAACCTTTCAACTCCAACTTAACTATCCTACATACACACAACTACCATCACAAACTCTTGAAGCAAACATAGGCGATCTGGAAGTTCTTTATGGAACAGAAGTTTTCCTTACAGGAGAAAGCAATAAACCGCTTACGGAAGCACATCTGATTTTTAAAGAATCTGATCTTGTAAAGCTCCAAATCGAAGCGGAAACCCACATGAAAGGGAGTTTTGTAGCAAAGCAAGCAGGAATTTACCATATTCAGATTCAAGACACAGGCGGTATGACAAACTCTGATCCGCTTGCCTACACGCTCAACGTTTTCAAAGACAGTGCGCCTCAAGTGGAGATTATTGAACCCGGCAAAGACCTTGTATTAGATAACGATATGCTGGTCAAACTCAAAGTTGAAGCGACTGATGATTATGGCATTCAGGCACTGCAATTGGTACATCGCATTCAAAAAGAGAATGTTGATGATGTTACTATCACACTAAAGCAAATCCCTCCTACCACTTCACCGCCACAAACATCGCAATTCCTAACATATAGTTGGGATGTAGAACCGATTGGACTTTTTCCGGGCGAGACACTCTCCTATTATGTGCAAGCTATTGATACCGATGATGTTTCTGGTCCTAATATCGGTAAATCGCGTACATACACACTTCGTTTTCCAACACTTGACGAATTATATAATGATCTTGCAGCAGAACAGGAAACCGAGCAGCACGGACTTGACGAACTATTCGACGAACAGACCGAAGCGACAGGAATGGTTGACCAACTTCTTGATAAAATCCGAAAGTTTAGAGAATTCACTCTTTCTGACAAAAAACTGATGCAGCAAGTAGTTGAATCCCAAAAGGAAATTGAGCGGAAGGCAAATGAACTTATCACGGAGATGGAACAGACAACGTCTGAAATGGAAAAAAACCAACTTTTTGAACCTGAAACCATTCAAAAATATCAAGAACTGCAAGAGTTGATGAAGGAAGCACTATCTGAAGAACATCAGGAGATTTTGAAAAAATTGAGTGAGGCATTAGCAGAACAACAATTGACTGAACAAGAAAACGCAATGGCTGAAGCCAATTTCAATCAGGAACAGTTTCAGCAGCAGCTTGAACGTTTGAAATCGCTTTATCAACAACTTATTATGCAGCAGAAACTTGAAGCAGCTGCAAAACAGGCTCAGGAACTTGCGGAGCAACAGAAGCAATTGATTGATTCTTTAGAAGACACTTCCGTATCAAAGAAAACGGAAGAATCTGAATCTACGAATTCTCAACAGACTTCAAATTCTGCACAAGCACAGACTGAACAACAGGAACAAGCTAATAATTTTTCCGAACTCAATGATGCTGCCCAAAAGGAAGATCGGATTAAACAAGAATCTGATAAACTCAGTGAGAAATTGGACACACTCGGTAACGAAATGTCCGAGATGACAAAATCTCAAGAAAATGCTGCACCGCAAATCCAGAAAGTCGCTGATGAAGTCAAACGACTCAACCAATATGCACAGGATCAGAAACTTTCTGAAAATCTGCAGAATACAAGTAAAAGTCTGCGGAATGCACAGAGACAAGATGCTCAGCAAACAGGTAGACAAGCCGAGCAGACTTTGACGGAATTAGCGCAAGGTTTAGATAACGCGCTAGAATTTATGGAAGGTTCAAACGCTGAACAAGCATTAACCGCGATGCAAGAAGCAGTAAAAAGTGGCTTATATTTCTCTCATCTTCATGAGAAGGTTATCAATCAAACGAATGAGTTGGTTACTACAAATATGCAGGATTACATCGCGAGTGAAATCAAGCAGCTACAACAACTTGCTGCTGAGGAACTCAGTGCAGCCAAAGGCATAACACAACTTGCAGATAAACTTTGGGAACTTGGTAAGCAGCAGATGCAGATTGATCCTAAGATCGTATGGAGGCTGAATGCCTCAAGTGATGCGCTCAACCGTGCTGCACGCGCGCTGGAAGATAGGCAAACAAGCCTTGCCATTCCCATCCAAAGAAGAGGTCTTGCTGACATCAATCAGGCGATTTTTGACCTGCTTAATGCTATGGCACAGATGAGCCAACAAATGGGTGCGGGTGGACTGCAAGATATGCTTGAACAGCTGCAACAACTCGCGCAAAGCCAAGAGCAGCTCAACGAAATGGCACAAAACCTCAGCCAGCAGATGCGAGAACGGGGGCAAACACCGGGTTTACAACAGCGACTTGAAAGAATTGCTGCACAACAACAACTTATCCGTGAGGCAACGGAAAGACTCGCTGAAATTACTGAAAACGCTGCAGAAATGCTCGGAAATCTAAAAGATGTTGCTGAGGAAATGGCAGATGTTGGGAAAAAACTTGAGCAAGGCACACTCAATGACCAAGTCATTGATCAACAGGAACGCATTCTGACCAGAATGCTTGATAGCTTAAAATCATTGCAGAAACGGGATGTCGGTAGACAACGTAAGGCACAGGTAGCCAAAAAACCCTCTGCCACGCCGCTGGAGGTGCCACCACTGCATCCAGAACTGTTAGAAATTGTCCGCAAACTTGAAACCACACCCAATGCTAAAGAATTGGAAAACATTCCATTTCAATATCGTGAACAACTTCGCCAGTATTTCAAAGCACTCTCTCAAAAGACAGTGGAAGAATAGATTAACACCATAATTGGAGTTCAAATTGTATAACAAATATAAAATTCCCTTAATCTTTTTTCTAATTCTCTTTGCCACAATTCATGCCCATGCCCTCACCGATACAGAAATAGAGGCTCTCATTGATAGGATGTCAGTTGAAGAAAAGGTCGGACAACTTCTCATTGTCGGAGTTGGCGGTAGAGGTGTAGGTCCAGTTGCCAAAGCACATATTACCAAACGTTTTGTTGGTGGGGTTGTTCTGTATGATAGGAATATCAAAGACCCAACACAGGTAGCAGCGTTAACTGTAGGTTTACAACAAGTTGCTCAAGAAACCCCGAACGCCATACCTCTGTTCATTGCGATTGACCAAGAGGGTGGAATAGTTACAAGGTTAGAGAAAGGTGCTACAGTCTTACCCGGGAACCTCGCTTTAGGTGCCACACGATCTAAGATGTTGGCAGAGAAAGCGGGAGAACTAACGGCTATTGAATTAGCAGCGGTAGGCGTTAACCTCAACTTTGCCCCAGTTATGGATATTAATACCAATCCGCGAAATCCGGTCATCGGAGTCCGTTCCTATGGAGAATCTCGCGATCTCGTCTCACAACTCGGAACTGCCTACATCCGTGGATTACAACGAAACGGTGTGCTTGCTACAGCCAAACACTTCCCCGGACACGGCGACACCAACGTCGACTCGCACAAAAAATTACCTGTTGTTACACATGATAAGAAACGAATCAATACAATTGAATTAGCACCTTTTCAGGCTGCAATTAAAACAGGTGTCGCAGCTATTATGTCAGCACATGTCCTCTATCCAGCGATTGACGCCGAGATGCCAGCAACACTTTCATATCCAATACTTACAAGACTACTCCGGCAGATGCTTGGCTATAACGGACTCATCATTACCGATGATCTTGAGATGAAAGCGATTGATGACCAATACGAAACGGGTGAAGCTGCAGTCTTAGCGATCCAAGCTGGTGCGGACATGGTCATGGTCCCGTGGACATTAAAAAAGCAGCAACGTGCCTATAATGCACTCCGCCAAGCAGTACGAAACCGGAAAATTACGGTAACACGTCTAAATGACTCCGTACGCCGCATCTTAAAAAGTAAAAATGATTGTGGTGCTTTTGAAAAACCGATAATCCCTATAGAAAACCCAAATGCTATCAACTCGCCTCTTGCCGTCGTAGGAAGTCTAAAACATAGAGAAATCGCGCAAACTATCGCTACACAAGCAATAACCCTCGTCAAAAACACGAGAGGTATACTTCCTTTGAGCGCGGAACCGCAAGAACCTGTTTTACTCATTAGTTCATCACGTCTGTTTTCAAACACTTTCCTCAAGGCACACACCGATCTCACCCATATCAAACCTGTTTCTATTCCTGCTCAAGTGAACGCGAAGCAAGTACTACCGCTTCTTTTGATGTCAAAACCTTCGGTTATCGTGGCAGGAATTGTCAATGCACAGCAAGCTGATCTTATTCATCAGTTGAGCCAAAAAACTGATGTGCCGATCATCGTTATTTCACTTAAATCGCCTTATCTACTTGGGAAATGCCCCGATGTTGCCTGTGCTATTGCTGCCTACGATGCAAACTACCATTCCATTGCCGCTGCTGTAGAAGTGTTGTTGGGCAAAAGGCAGGCAACAGGAAAATTGCCGGTTACAATTCCGTAAAACATATATCCTACCCTTCAAATTTCTGTGTGTTTACTTATAGACGATTTTCAATTGCTTACACTTAATCTGTTGTTTTTAACTCCAGTACTTACGAGTGAATATTTCTTCGGGTGCCCAAATTTCGACACAGTACTGTTGTTTTTAACCAATAAACTACCATTCAAGATCAGGAATTACTGTATTTATACGCTCTTACATATTAAATTTGCAGTTGGCACGAAATTTGCTATATACAAGAAATTTAAAATGACCTACGTTTTTTACGTATCATTTTAATTGTTATTATGAGGTGACATTAACACCTGATGTTAATTCACCCGTACGGGTATTCCACTTTAGTTCGCGAATGCTAATAAAAAAGGAGAATATAATGAGAAAATCATTCAAAGTACTAACTTATATCATAGGTAGTTTATTATTTGTAGGTCTTTGCAATGTTGATCCGATCCGTGCAGCTTCCAACGGTAAGGCAGGAACAGGGACTTTATCAGGGCTCTGGGCGAATGTTTATGTTGGAAGTTTAACATACGAACATACGAACCTTTTTTTGGATGGACGCAAAGCGACCACTCCTTTGATATAACAAACATGACGGACGATGCAGTTAGTTATACCTATGAGTTCCAACACGGTGTTTCGGAGATCCTTAAAAGAAATAACCGGGGCGAAATCGTCAGTGAAAGATTCGTCAACAACAGTACAACATTTTTGCCACGGCAGGTTGGTGCACCGACCTGGTACGACGAATTAGACGGCACACAGGGGGTTAACTGCAACGGACAACCTGAAGGTCTATATCGAATCCAAGCTTATACGGCTGTTCGGGCTACTATACGCGGCGGGAGTTTGAGCGTGGAGGCAGATGAGGAAACAGAATTTTGGATTGTTGACTAAACTATCCTTTTTATTCTCTTGTAGGGAGAGGACGCAGTACTCTCCCTACAAGGCAATTGTAGGAGCAAAAATATCATGTCAGTACGATCCCATATCGGAGTTAATGCTTTCTTTCTATTGGTTTTAATGCTAACATTAGTTGATATTGCATCATCTGCTATCGTCTTCAAGTCAAACCGCAACGGGGTAAGTGATATATACGTGATGAGCGACAACGGCAAGAATATTGAGCAACTCACAAATACACCATTCTGGGATACAAGTCCACGTTGGTCCCCAGATGGCAAATATATTATTTTTATGCGAGACCTGGGACCGGTAGCAGAACCGCGTCAGTTACAGCAGCTTGACATTTTCATTATGAATGCGGATGGGAGCAATGAAAAACGTCTTACCTTTCATCTCAAAAACGATGGATTCCCCACATGGTCTCCTGATGGACAATATATTGCGTTTACAAGCACCAGAATTGGACGTGGAGAAATTCATATCTTGGAAATTGCCTCTGGAAACATTAGGCAACTGACAAAAAACGAAGATGGAAATGCCTATTCATCTGCACCGAGTTGGTCGCCTGATGGACAGGATATTGTCCACGAACAGGTTATTACAAGTGGTGGAAGGCGCATCTACATTACAGACGTAGACGGCAAGAACACACGTCCTTTCCTGAAGGGAGACCAACCTCATCGTATTGGTGACACGGTAATATCAAAATACGCACCGCGCTGGTCCCCGGATGGGAAACACGTTATGTATTATGAAGTTCATCTTATACTTGAACCTGCCAAAACTGTTAGGATCGCCAATCATCTTATTGTAGTTGACAAAAATGGCAGGAATCCGAAAAAGTTGGAAATCCCAGAAAGTTGGTGGATAGGCACAGCAAATTGGGCTAAAAACGGCACTCAGATTGTTTTTTCAGCACTACCCAATGGTTTGGATGAACAAGGACAAGCAAAGAATAAATTAAATATTTACCGTTACCATATTTCTACTGGCAAGATAACGCAAATTACAGATACCCCCAACTATAAAGACAGTTCTCCAGATTGGACTCTGCATAGTCTTGCTGTTTCGCCGATGAGCAAGTCAAGTGTGCGATGGGGAGAAATAAAAAAAAAGTAGGACAGACCTCCAAATTGTTTTATTCAGTTCTACCGAAAGGGTGGTCCCTTTAGCAGACCTATAAGAAGGCATTTCGGGAGTGAAATCATGATGCCAGTCTCACCTCTTACCGTTGTGGGTAGTCTAAAACATAGAGAAATCGCGCAAACTATCGCAACACAAGCAATAACCCTCGTCAAAAACACGAAAGGTATACTTCCTTTGAGCGCGGAACCCCAAGAACCTGTTTTACTCATCAGTTCATCACGCCTATTTTCAAACACTTTCCTCAAGGCACACACTGATCTCACCCATATCAACCCTGTTTCTATTCCCGCTCAAGTGAACGCGAAGCAAGTACTACCGCTTCTTTTGATGTCAAAACCTTCGGTTATCGTGGCAGGAATTGTCAATGCACAGCAAGCCGATCTTATTCATCAGTTGAGCCAAAAAACTGATGTGCCGATCATCGTTATTTCACTTAAATCGCCTTATCTACTTGGGAAATGCCCCGATGTTGCCTGTGCTATCGCTGCCTACGATGGAAACTACCATTCCATTGCCGCTGCTGTAGAAGTGTTGTTGGGCAAAAAACGTGCGATTGGAAAATTGCCGGTTACAATTCCGTAAAACATATATCCTACCCTTCAAATTTCTGTGTGTTTACTTATAGACGATTTTCAATTTTAGTTCGCGAATGCTAATAAAAAAGGAGAATATAATGAGAAAATCATTCAAAGTACTAACTTATATCATAGGTAGTTTATTATTTGTAGGTCTTTGCAATGTTGATCCGATCCGTGCAGCTTCCAACGGTAAGGCAGGAACAGGGACTTTATCAGGGCTCTGGGCGAATGTTTATGTTGGAAGTTTAACATACGAACCTTTTTTGGATGGACGCAAAGCGACCACTCCTTTGATATAACAGACATTATAACGTTTTAATTGTTGTGAGTTTTATTAGTTTGTAGTATATTTGTAAGAAAACCTATTTTGGAGTGCGACTGATGAATTACCAATATCTTAAGGATAAACCCACAAGGTTTGAGTCTCTTACAGGATATACACTTGAAGAGTTTTCATCTCTTCTTCCCTACTTTACCAAACATTTTTTAGCGTATTATGCAACAAAGACACTTGATGGAAAACCCCGTGAAAAACGGCGATATTCCACCTACAAAACGAGTTGTTTACCCAGTTTTGAAGATAAGTTGTTGTTTATTTTAGTTTACCTCCGCAAAGCGACAACACAAGATGTGCAAGGTGAACTCTTCGGTATGTGTCAACCTGTAGCCAACAAATGGATCCATCGTCTTTTGCCGATATTAGATAGTGCTTTAGCCGAACTTGGAGAGTTGCCATCTCGGACGACAATCCCCGCAACTTTTGATGTGGCTTTGGATACCTCGGTTGACAATCAGACTTCCAACCATTTTTTTTCATGATGGCACCGAGCGACCAATCCGGCGTCCCAAAGACCCACAAGTTCAAAAGGCTCATTATAGTGGCAAAAAGAAACAACATACGCTCAAGAATAACCTTATTATCAATGCTGCTTGCAAAGTCGTGTTATTGACACCTTCCTTTGAAGGGAGAATACACGATAAACAGATCGCAGATACTGTAGGATATACTGTGCCGAGTGGTAGCAACTTATATCAAGATTCCGGTTTTCAAGGGTTTACACGCCCTGGCATAAACATCATTCAACCGAAAAAGAAACCGAAAGGTGGTGAACTTACCACCGAGGAAAAAGAAAGAAATCGTCTCATTTCGTCCATACGCATACAGATTGAACATGCGATTAGTGGTGTTAAAAGATACCGCATTGTAAAAGACAAGTTGCGCAACTGGAAGAAAGGGTTCAGCGACTTAGTCATGGAAACTTGTTGTGGATTACACAACTATAGATTGAACTTCAGACCTTGGTGTTATAAAACACCTCCGATTTAATCATTATAATGTCTAACAAACATGACGGACGATGCAGTTATACCAAATTAACGTAATTCGTCTTGTTTTTTCCACTCTTCCGCTCCAGCGGAGCGGTATGTGAAGACGATGAATCAAATAAATTTGGTATTAGTTATACCTATGAGTTCCAACACGGTGTTTCGGAGATCCTTAAAAGAAATAACCGGGGCGAAATCGTCAGTGAAAGATTCGTCAACAACAGTACAACATTTTTGCCACGGCAGGTTGGTGCACCGACCTGGTACGACGAATTAGACGGTACGCAGGGAATTAACTGCAACGGAGAAAGAGCGGGCTGTATCGAATCCAAGCTTATACAGCTGTTCGGGCTACTATACGCGGCGGGAGTTTGAGCGTGGAGGCAGATGAGGAAACAGAATTTTGGATTGTAGAGGATGACTAAAAATTTCCATCATCCAGCCTTATAGGGTGGCATACCAAGTGCAACCCTATAAGGCACTTTAGGAGTTAAACGATGCAGTCAAGATACAGCCCCTGGAAAATTACAACTTATACCAATTCTAATAAATTATATCTCATTTGCGACTTTCGTTAAATAACGATAATTTGTTATACTTTCAATAGTGGTTTTAGTGTAATTTCTTAATATATCGGTCAGTTTGTCCTGCATCTCTTCTATTGAAGCAAACACATTTTGAAACAACTTTGCTTTGATGTCTTGCCATAGTCTTTCAATAGGGTTCAACTCCGGACTATAAGGTGGCAGAAAAAGTAAGACCACATTGTCAGGGATTTGCAGTGATTTCGCTTGATGAAAACGCCCATTATCAAGCACAAGGATATTCAGAGACGCAGGATAAACCTTAGCAAACTCATCAAGAAATATTTGGAAACAAGCACTATTGAGCCAGGGCATTTCAAGGAAAAAACTTTCTCCCGTTATTGGTTCCACAGCACCATATAGATAAAAGTTCTCATAAGTATAACTGATTTTGGCAATCGGTTTGACACCGGGCAAGGTAATACACCGATATGAAAAAGGATGAAGACCAAATCTTGACTCATCTTCGCAAAAAAGGCGGACATTTTCAAACGCACAATCTTTCTCCGAAATCGCTGTCTTGACTGTTTCAGGGAAGTCTAACTTGAACGTCTCACACGCTTTTTCGTTTTTTTTATATGGCTCTTGCGGGGCACTTTGAGTTTTGCTTTCCATCTATACCGAACCAACGCGTGAACTGCTTTATAGTTCATTTTGACATCAAAAGTTTCTTCAATATAATCTATTATCTGTTGATAACTGGAAAAACCCTCAGGTTTATTGAGTTCTGCTCGCAACATTTCTTGTTGTGCTTCGGTAAGCTGAGATGGACGCCCGGGAGAATATTTCCGTGTCAAAAGCGCATCAAGTCCATCAGAGGCATAAGTTTGAAACCAATGACCAATCGTTTTCCGATCAACACCTATCATCGACGCGATTTGCTTGCGAGTTAGAGCCTGACCGCTGCGAAATAGTAAAAGGGCTGTCAACCTTTGTTTTTGATAACCTATGGATGTTTTTCTCAACATTTTTTTCAACTCGGCAACACTTTCTGTTATCTGTGCGGGTTTTAACTTCATTGATATTAATCCTATCAACTATAAATTTGTGATAAAATATAGCAGAAAAGAAAAAATATTAAAAGCGAAAATATTAAATAGAAATGGTATTACTTCCTAATGGTGTCAATCCTAATATTAACTGACACCTCACAGGCAATTATTGTTTTTAGAGACAGTCACACTGGGCAAAGTGAAATTTACATTATGAACGATGATGGGAAACACGTTCAACAACTCAACTATACACCGCTTCCAGAATACAATCCGCGCTGGTCTCCAGATGGCAAACATATCACTTTTGTCCGAAACTTGGGTTCGGTAGCAGAACCGCGTCAGTTACAGCAGTTTGATATTTTCATTATGAATGCGGATGGGAGCAATGAAAGACGTCTTACCTTTCACCCTAAAAACGATGGATTCCCCACATGGTCTCCAGATGGCAAACATATTGCGTTTACAAGCACCAGAATTGGACGCGGAGAAATTCATATCTTGGAAATTGCCTCTGGAAATATTAGGCAACTGACAAAAAACGAAGATGGAAATGCCTATTCATCTGCACCAAGTTGGTCACCTGATGGACAGGGTATTGTCCACGAACAGGTTATTACAAGTGGTGGAAGGCACATCTACATTACAGACGTAGACGGCAAGAACACACGTCCTTTCCTGAAGGGAGACCAACCTCATCGTGTTGGCGACACGGTGATATCAAAATACACACCGCGTTGGTCTCCGGATGGGACACACGTTATGTATTTTGAAGATCACCTTAGATTTGAGCCTGCCAAAACTGTTAGGATCGCCAACCATCTTATTATAGTTGACAAAAATGGTAGGAATCCGAAAAAGTTGAAAATCCCAGAAAGTTGGTGGTTACACTCAGCATGTTGGGCATGGAACGGCACTTATATTCTATTTGCTGGTGAGGCGAATGGTTTTCAGAATGAAGGCAAGCGTAATTATGAAATCTACCGTTACCATCTTTTGAGCGGAGAAATTAAGCAAATCACAGACACCCCCCACAAAGAGTACGACCCGCATTGGGTGCCGGGGACGCTCTTCGTTTCTCCAGAAGGCAAATTGAATGTGCAATGGGGAAAAATGAAAGAAGATTAAACATTCTTAAGCATACATTTGGATACCTTTACACCTTATACCATTTCTAAATGATTATGTAACATTATTTCGTAGGTCGGTAGAGTTTACGAAACCCGACACGTAGGATTAGATAGGGTTTCCATGTCCAAATCAACGATGAATGCGCGTATGGCATTCATCGGGTTTCGCTAACGCTCTACCCATACCTGTCAACTTAAGAAAATTTCTATATTTTTAGATCACTGCTCAGCACCTACTATGATTGAGACTGTCCCATATTTAGTCCCGTAGGGACGATATGTTTATAGAAAAAATGTTACCACCCCTCTTGAGTTCCGTAGGAACGACATATCCTGATTGGTGAACTGAGGCTACAACATACCGCCTCTACGGGGCTCAAGGGATTGCATTGCCTCATTTTCTATAAACATACTGCCCCTACGGGGCTGAAGACGACATTTCATTATCACAAAAATCCTTAAGTTGACACTTATGGGTTTCGCTAACGCTCTACCCGACCTACAGTTTATTTATGACAATTTGTCAATTAGAAATGGTATTACATGGTGTAAAGGTAATTCTTTGCAATATTCGCACAAACATGCTAAAATATTGAAAATCGCTTGTGATAATAATGGAGAAAAATGAAAACAATTGTCAGCATCGTAGACGATTCGTTTTACATTAACGGAGAAATTACCTACCCGGGTCGTTCCTACGAAGGTAACAAGATTGAAGGTTTACTCCTTAACAGTCGTATGGTGCAAGGCATCTTTGATGATCGAAACCCAGAAACTATCCATCGCTGGGAATATCCTGATACTGGCAAATGGGATCCTGAACGCAACACACGCGAATTTTTAGCGGCGATGCCAGCATGGCGTGCACATGGTGTATTGGCATTCACGATTAATTTACAAGGTGGCAGTCCGGAAGGCTATTCTAAAGCACAACCCTGGCATAATTCTGGGATAGAAGCGGATGGAAGTCTCAATTTAGATTATCTTTCTCGACTCCAAAGGATAATTGATTTCGCTGATGAACTTGGGATGGTAGTTATCCTCGGCTATTTCTATTTTGGACAGGACAACCGTCTCAGGGATGAAACTGCTGTAAAACATGCTGTAGACAATGCAACCCATTGGCTCTTTGATAACGGTTATACAAATGTCATAGTTGAGGTTAATAACGAATGTAACGTTAGATATTCCCATGAGATTCTGCAGCCGGAAAGAGTTCATGAACTGATTGAACGGGTGAAAGGGACAACACGCGATGGCAAAAGATATTTAGTAGGGACAAGTTATGGCGGTGGTCGCGTGCCTTTGGAAAATGTCGTCCGCTCCTCAGATTTTCTTCTTGTTCACGGTAACGGAGTCAAGGATCCGAACCGAATTATTGAAATGGTGCAGCAGACGCGAGAAGTGCCAGGATATCGTCCAATGCCGATCCTTTTCAACGAAGATGACCATTTTGATTTCGATAAACCACTTAATAACTGCATCGCTGCTGTCAGTCAATACGCCTCATGGGGTTATTTTGATCCAGGTGAAAATGACTATCACCACGGTTACCAATCTGTCCCGGTGCAATGGCAGATTAACACCCCACGTAAACGCGCCTTTTTTCAAAAAATTCGCGACATTACAGGACATAACACTTAGAAAGGAACACTGAGAATGCCACCAGGAATTCAACCATACCATTTTGCCATTGCAATTGGTGTAATTATTATGCTTGCGACAAGCATTCGGATACTCAAAGAATATGAACGTGCTGTCATCTTCCGATTAGGACGTTTCACCAACACACGCGGTCCAGGTCTCGTCCTGATGATACCGTTCTGGATTGAACGGATGCAACGTGTTAGCCTACGCGTCATTGTCAACGATGTCACCCCGCAAGATGTGATTACAAAAGACAACGTATCTGTTAGTGTCAACGCCGTGCTGACATTTAGAGTAACCGAACCGGATAAGGCGGTTATTGAGGTAGAAGACTTCGGTTTTGCCATCGCGCAAATCGCACAAACAACACTCCGAAGTGTGCTTGGACGTGCTGAACTGGATGACCTGCTCTCTGAACGCATTAAACTGAATCAGGATTTAGAAGAAATTATTAAAAAACAGTGTGAACCGTGGGGAGTTGAAGTTCATGCAATGGAGATTAAGCACGTAGATCTCCCAGTAGAAATGCAACGCGCGATGGCAAAACAAGCGGAGGCGGAACGGGAACGTAGAGCAAAAGTAGTGCATGCTGAAGGGGAATTTGAATCTGCTGAGGTACTCACCAACGCAGCTGAAATCCTAAGTAAAACTCCCACCGCTGTGCAACTGCGATTTCTTCAAGCATTGGTGGAAGTGAGCGCGGAGAAAAATTCAACCGTCATCTTCCCGATTCCGATTGATTTATTGACACCGTTTCTAAATAAGGAAACGAAAGGGGAGGGAGAAAAGGAATAGAAAAGGGTATGATGTTCTACCAATCTTCGTCAAAGAAGGGCGTACTCGGATAACTGTAAACATTGCCCTCATAGTTACGGAGCTGGATTTCATCGTCATCAAAAGCGACGACAGGATCAGGCATTAGTGCTATTTTACCGCCGCCACCTGGTGCATCAATAACATAATGAGGCACACCAAGTCCAGAGATATGCCCGCGCAACGCAGCCACAATTTCTAATCCTGTTTTGACCGCTGTTCGGAAATGATCAGTTCCGACCACCAAGTCCGCCTGATAGATATAATAAGGCTTAACACGAATTCGCAATAAGCCTTTCATTAATTCCACCATCACTGCAGGATCATCGTTAACACCTTTTAGTAGCACTGCCTGATTACCGAGTGGAATCCCCGCATCAGCTAACATACTGCATGCTTTTTCCGTTTCGGGTGTTATTTCTCGTGGATGATTGAAATGGGTGTTAATATAAAAAGGATGGTAACGCTTCAAAATGGCGCACAACTCAGGAGTAATCCGCTGCGGCAAAGTTACTGGTACTCGTGAACCTATACGGATAATTTCCAAATGTTCTATAGCACGTAGTCCACCGACAATTGTCTCAATTTTCTTATCTGTCAACATCAACGGGTCACCACCGGAAATAATGACATCTCGAATCTCTGGATGAGATCGAATATACGCAAGTCCAGTCTCAATATTGTTTTCAGAAATAGAGTGAGGATCACCGACCTTCCGTTTACGTGTACAAAAACGGCAATAGATTGGACACATATAATTGACATAAAAGAGTGCACGGTCAGGATAGCGATGTGTGACGTTAGGAACTTCACTGTCATCTTCTTCGTGGAGTGGGTCTTCTACCCCTGTGCTGATTAACTCGCGGGTATCTGGGACTACCTGTTTCCAAATAGGATCCCCCGGTTTTTCTATAAGGCTCAGATAATATGGATTGATGCGGATCGGAAATTCTTTATGGATACGCCGCATCTCTTCTACGTCAACGTCAAATACTGCTGCAAGTTTTTCAGGGGTGTTAACGGTATCCCTAACAAGTTGTTTCCATTCTTCCATATATATGTTCCTCTGACAGATGCAAAACTGATCTGTTTACTGAAATACTTTCTGGAGAAAGTTCAATATTACGTTTCCTTTATCCGTTTTAAGCGTTACAATAGGTAATTGAGTAATCTATATCAAAATGTTCAAGGCAAAAAATAAATAAACAATTTTTGTATAAACGAATTCATGATACATGTATTTAAGCCAGAAGTCAAGTGAAATGTTTTCACTTCTATTTTATCCAAACTTGACAAAATAACAATTGATATGATATAATTAAACATTATAGTAATTTGTCGAAAAGAGAGTTCCCTAAGATAACCTTGACATTATGCACTTTAATGTGTTACTTTAAACTGTTACAGTGGGAGGTGAGAGTAATGCTCAAAATTCCAACCGAAAATCAGAAGGAACGTGAACTCGTCACCACCTTGAAACTATTATCACCCGGTACCTCTTTAAGAGCAGGTATTGATTATATTATCCAAGCCAAGACGGGCGGTTTGATCGTTATCGGAGATACCCCTGAGATCCTAAATTTGACAGAAGGCGGGTTTCGGATAAATTGCCAGTTTACGCCTACTCGCCTATCTGAATTAGCAAAAATGGATGGTGCTATTATCCTCTCATCGGATATGAAACGTATTGCGCGTGCGAATGTCACATTAATGGTGAACCCCTCTATTGTCTCTAATGAAACAGGATTGCGCCATCGCGCAGCAGAAAAATTCGCTAAAGAGACAGGGCATATTGTACTTGCTGTCTCAAGACGCCGTAATACACTTACCCTATACACGATTAGTCAACGTTATCTTTTACGTGATCGTCCCGTTTTGGTTTCAGGTGCTAATCAAGCTATGCTTGCGTTGACGCAATACGTCAAAACCATGCAGCATGTAGTTGCAACACTAAATTGGGCAGAACTAAATGGGACAGTCACGTTGTCAAACGTAATTAAGGCTATTCAAGTATGTGAGCGGGTTAGACGTACTGAACACGAATTAAATAGATACCGGATAGAATTAGGCACAGAGGCACAATCTCTCCAACTTATTCCTTCAGAATTATCGACAGAAATTGAGAGGGCATTACTCATTATTAAGGACTACTATAGAGAGGAAGAAAGAGACGAATATCAAGCGTATGAACAAATTCTTGGACTGAGTGCGACTGATTTATCTGTAGAAAGCAGAGTAAGTGAAGCTCTTGGTTATCCACCGGATTTTAACGATTTTGTAGAAACATTAGCACCTCGTGGGTATAGAATGCTTAGCCAAATACCACGTATCCCGATGAACATAGTTGAAAATATTGTACAAAACTTTAAAACTTTAGATGTAATCATCACATCCAATATTGATGCACTCCAAAACGTTGAAGGTGTTGGCAAAACGCGCGCAACAGCAATTAAAGAAGTACTTGTGCAAATGAAAACAGGCACGACACAACCACAAGTTTTAGCACTACCCATCTATGATTGGGATTGAAAGTGGATACTTTTTTTAAAGATATAAACTCTACCTGTGTCAATTGATAAAATAAACATGAAAACCTTTAAATTAGAATTATTACGGAAAAGGAGTTTTTAAAATGAAACAATTTTGTGTTATTCTAAAAGCGAAAAAGTTTGGAAAACGCTATCAGTTTTTAACTCATGGTCTTTTTTCTTGTTTGTTAATCTTACCAGTTTTCTTTGCCGCCTGTGGTGGAAAACTTGGAACGATTCAACAGCAAGATGTTGACGCGCAACTGCATGAAGCAGAGCAGGCGATCAAGTTAGCACGTGAAGTAAATGCACCTTCTCTCGCCTTTGAGGAGTTTGAACAAGCAGAAACTTATCTTGATAGGGCAAGAGAGGCATTGAAAGAAAACAATGGGATTGACACTCTTCGCTTTGCTACCCAAGCTATCACGCATGCAAAAATTGCACAACGGAAAGCTGTTCAAAACACAATGAATGCCGAATTAAATGCTACCATTCTGGAAAAAGATGCTCTCATTGTTGATCTCAGAAAAGACATCAATACAAGAAAAACTGAAATCACGGGCTTAGAAAATGGAATCCAGCAACTTCGTGAAACTGAGGAAGAACACCTACAAACTATTCGTACACTTGAAAATGAAAAAGATGAACTAAGCGATGCCCGAAATGTCAAGGAGCAGAAAGTAACTGAACTAAATGAATCCTTAGAATCGATTCAAGCGAGAGTAGCACGTTTTGAAGCGGATATCCATAATTACGGTCTGCAGGTGAAGGAACTTTCTCGGAAACTCAAAGTCGCTGAAACAATGGCTAAATCCGCGAGTAGGCAAAAACGCGCAGCTGTAGCCGAAGCAGAATCTCTAAGAAAACAGATGCGTGAACAAGCCAAGATTTATACAGACATGTTGGAGAAAGCCAAAAAGCAGAGCATTGCAGCTGAACATCAGGAATATATGAGAAAAACAGCAGAACAAGCACGTGCTTTTGAAAAACAATTGCATAGCAATGAACCTAAGCGAACAAGAAGGACATCACTTTCTACTCAGCAAATCAATACTGGGAAAGCAGCTCTGAATAAGTGGGAAAAAGCATGGAATAGTAAGAACATAAAAGCGCATCTTGCATTCTATAGTCCTAATATTGCGCTCAATAAAATCGTTACACGAGAAAGTAAAGAAAATCCGAGTACAATCAACCGCTCTGAATTTGAGGCTGCGCTCCGTGAGATGAACGCTCAGTCTTGGCAAAAAACAGAAAGTTTCTCTGAAGTTGAACAGGAAAGTGTTATCGGCACATATAAATTAAGCCGGTTAGTCGCACCCGCGGAAACAGAAGATGATACCGCTTTATACGATATCTGGATTAGAGAAGTATGGGTCCATCAAGTTCAAGGTGCATGGAAAATATATCGGGAAACTTGGCAAATCTATGAAAATGTTCCCAAACTATAGGAGGCGAGCTGATGAGCGATTTTCAAAACACCACGTTAAATGCTTCAAAATTTTCTTTGTCAACTTTCCTAAAGTGGGGAGTGATCATATTCATTGCTATTTTGGCTGTTTGTGGTATCTTGTTCACCCGATCAAGTGAAGCACCTGCCGGTTTTTTGGCAAAATGGAAAAATGCGGTTGAATCAGGAGAACAAAAAAGTTACGATGCTCTCTGGATTAATAAGTTTCAAGAGCAACATAATTCAGGCTATCAACAAACCACACAGATATTTAAAGAAGACATCAAAATTGAGGTCAATATCGCTAATGCTGTAAATAGGACACGCAAGGATCCGCAGGATCCGAGTTATTTGCGGATTGAAGAAATCCCTATGCTTCTGCATACCGTTGGCGAACCACTGATACAATCAAGAACCCTGACTGTTGCCAAAACAGGACTCATCCGGCAACGCTGGAAACTCGTCAGGGATGAAGTCGTCAGTGAAGAATTTGGCTCCGATCTCAGTGCTTTTGAAGCGGACAGCCAGGAAAGTCCCGTAAATACTGTTTCTCAATCTAACAGTCCTGTTGTTCCCTTTGTATTAGAATGGAAAAAAGTGCTTGAATCTCAGGATATAAAGAAGTACGATTCACTTTGGGATAAATCAGCTCGAAATAAGCGATTAGATAATTATCGACTTGCTCGCCTACATATGGATCAAGAATTAGAAGTAGATTTAAGCCAAGCAACATATACATCTGTTGCCCATTCAAAAACCCGACACGTAGTAGACAATATCGGAGTTACGGTCAGTAGCAGTGGAACATACATAGAAACGCATCCGCGCACTCTAACGATTGAGAAGAAGGGTTTCTTTTTCAGAAGGTGGAAACTTATCAACGACGAGGTCGGCAGCGATTATATTACAGATCAACCTATTTCACAACAGGACCAACAGGATATTAACGCTATTCCAGAAGAATCAATGTCAGGTTTAAATATCGGGGACGCACCAATTGATACGCAGCTTAAAGTAAAACAAATTCTCGGCCGATGGCAGAAAGCATGGGAAGAGGAAGACCTTGATACTTATATGTCAATCTATGCTGAAAAAGCATTAATTACGCGTATCACTGTGCGAGATGGAAGGGAAACACCGTCTTATCTAAGGAAAAAAGAACTCCGACAGAAAATGAAGCAGTTAAACGCACATTATGCTGATATTCAGCTTAAGATATCTCATTTGGAGATCAAAGGGGATAGGGCTGTAGCGGATGCCAAATTTTTGCAAGAATTCAAGGGGATACCAGCATCAGGTACCCGCCCAGCATATAGCGATATCGGCACCAAAAAATTGGTACTAATGATTGATCCCGCAGACGGATATTGGAAAATATATTCCGAGACGTGGAGTCTTTACAAAGATGTTCCAGAATATCCTAAAAACTAAATTCGTTTCATAATAAATCGCGTGATTACATGATTTTTTTGCAAGTTTAGGAATACAAAAATATTCTAATAGGGTGTTCCAGCGTTTGTAGCCGCGTAATTCATTGCGCCGCTTACATTTGACGTTGAGTCGTGATGACGATAGATGTAGCACCTTGCGAACTTTTGACAATATATCTATTCACGCCTATAAAAACCTTGACTTGACACAAATGCGTACTGAGTACCAAACGAAACGCAAAATCGAATTTGCCGATACGGATATGGCAGGTATCGTCCATTTTTCGAGATTTTTTATCTTTATGGAATCTGCGGAACACGAATTCCTACGCAGTTTGGGCACAAGCGTTGCAACTGAATGGAATGGGAATAAAATCGGATGGCCCCGCCTTACCGCTTCCTGTGAATATCTGAGTCCACTGCGATTTGAAGATGAGGTGGATATCCTACTTTGGATATCCAAAAAAGGAACCAAATCACTCACATACCAATTTCACTTTACCCATGAGGGTAGAGATATTGCGCGTGGGCAACTGACCACCGTCTGCTGCATAACAAATCCGGGTGAAAAAATGCGCGCCATCCCTATTCCCGAGTTCATCATCTCTCAAATTGACACACAGTAATATTCGCATTTTCCAAGTGCTGTGATTGTCTTAATCCCCATCTAAATTTACCTTACGAAAATATGGAAGATACTACTGATAAAGCGCATCAGCTCAAAGTTTCAAATCTCTCTAAAGAATTTGGAAAAATTCAAGTTTTACAAGATATTTCATTTAGTTTCAATGCAGGAACATCAGTGGCAATTACCGGTCCTTCTGGTTCTGGCAAAAGCACTCTCTTGCATATTATCGGCACATTAGAAGAACCTTCTAACGGCCATGTTGAGATTAACGGAATCAATCCCTTTAAACTTTCTGAACCTGAACTCGCTCGCTATCGTAATGCGGTAATTGGGTTCGTATTCCAAGATCATCACCTCCTTCCACAATACTCTGTGCTTGAAAATGTCCTCATCCCGACGTTTGCCTTCAAACAGCAGCCGGATGCTTCCGAACTTGCACAAGAACTCTTGAAACGGGTCGGATTGACTGATCGCCTGTCGCACCGTCCTGCTGAGCTTTCTGGTGGTGAACGTCAAAGAGTCGCAATTGCTCGCGCCCTTATCAATAAGCCGAGTATCCTCCTCTGTGATGAACCAACAGGTAATCTTGACACAACCACTGCTGGAACTATAACGAATCTACTTTTTGAATTACATCGCACAGAACGCAATATCTTAATCGTCGTAACGCACAACCTTGAACTTGCCGGTAGGTTTGTAAACCGACTTAAACTCGCTGATGGCGTTTGTACTTTAGAAACGGTGAATGGCGGATAGCCTCAGAATTAGAGACATATCTGAGCATATTTACAATTATGCGAACATTTTGGTCATCAGCAAAACACTATTGGCAAATTCATGTTATTGTTGCCCTTTGCACCGCAGTGGCAACCGGTGTACTTGCTGGTGCATTGATTGTGGGTGATTCTATGCGAGGCAGCCTACGTAACATCACGTTGGAACGCCTCGGTTCAATTCAACACGCCCTCATCGCCGACCATTTTTTTCAACCAGAGATATTAAATCGACAGAATATGGTGCCTGCAATTCTGCTGAACGGGACAGTTGTTGCAGCGGAAACTGATACACGAGCATCGAAGGTTAATGTCTACGGTGTCAATAGCACTTTTTTCGATCTCTGGGAAAATAATCCTGTTCCTAATTTGAATAGTGCTACAGATTCCCCTTTTGCAGACATTGTTATTAACGAAGCACTCCAGAACGAACTAAAGGTCCAAATTGGTGATGCAATTCTCGTTAATTTTCCGCAAGCAGTTGAAATCCATCCAGAATTCCTGCTCGGTAAACGTGATGCAGCGGATGTTATCCAAAGGCTGCGCTTAGTTGTCCGTGATATTATACCAACTGAGAACGCTGGCAGATTTAGTCTCCATGCACATCAAAGCCTACCACTGAACGCATACATCTCGCTTCCTGTTTTGCAAAAAGCACTCGCGCAATCTGGTAAAGTGAATGCGCTATTTTCTGCTGATCCGACGCCTCTCTCACCAGATATGTTAACTATAACCTTGGAGGGACTTGGGTTATATACCACACAGCATGACAACCATGTTGATTTGCAAAGTACGCAATTTCTCATTGAACCGGTGTTGTCGGAAGCAGCACTATCGGTTGCATCAGAAAACGACATTCCTACGCTTCCCACCCTCACCTATCTTGCAAACAGTATCTCTACTATCGACTCATCACAACAAGGTGAGTCGAGGGGGAAAACTCAACAAATTCCATATTCAACAATATTGGCACTTCCTATAGAAAAGGGGATATTTTCAGAATTTCTTAGTAGACACACTACTGAAGAGCAGCTAATCCAATATGCTCAAGCATTAGAGCAAGAACTCAAACAACGCAAAGCAAAAAATAGCGAAGAAATCAAAAAGATCAATATTGAACTTGATAGATTAGAAAAAGAGATTGCCGAATTAAAAGAAAATAAGCGAGAACTACGAGGCACTCCTGAATTTACACGAAGATTGGCTGTAGTGAAAAGTGCACTCTCAAAAGTAAGAAAAAAAGTAAATGCCCTCAAAACTCCTGTTAAACTTTCTGAAGTCTACCTAAATAGTTGGGCAGCAAACGATCTTGGTGTGAAAGTAGGAGATAAAATAAACGTCACCTACTACAGCGTCAGTGCAGACGAAGACTATGTTACGGACAACGAAGAATTTATACTAAAAGGTATTGTGCCAATTGAGAGTATCGCTGCAGACACAAACTTGATTCCAAAATTTCCGGGCATCCACGACACAGCTGACATATCCGAATGGGAACCACCTTTTACGATTGACTACAGCCTTATCCGTAGGAAAGACGAGACGTATTGGGATGAATATAAGGCAACGCCAAAAGCGTTTGTTTCTTTAGATGTTGGCAAGAGGCTTTGGCAAAATCGGTTTGGCGATCTTACTACTATTCGGATGGGAGCTGCGCCAGGGCAGGATATAGGTACAACGAGGACACTTTTTGAAAGCGAATTCCTCAAAAAGATTAAGCCGGAACAGATCGGATTTCAATTCTTATCTCTCCAAGAAGATGGACTGATGGCATCTTCTGGCTCCACAGATTTTGGGATGTTGTTTAGCAGTCTGAGTGGATTTATCATTATTGCAGTGGCATTGTTGGTAGGGATGGTTTTCCGAATTGGTGTAGAGCAAAGATCGCGTGAGGTCGGTATCCTCCAAGCAGTAGGTTACACGCTTACCAAAATCCGCCGCAGTTTTCTTTTGGAGGGAGTTTTTATTGCAGGTATCGGAAGTTTATTAGGATGTCTACTTGCGATAGGATATGCACAATTGATGATATATGGGTTACAAACATGGTGGTTACCTGCTGTCGGAACTCCATTTTTGAAACTGCACTTGAATACATTGAGTCTGCTTAGCGGAGCACTCATATCACTTGTAGTTGTAATATTCTCCATTCATGCAACTGTCCGCAAATTGGGTAAAGTTTCAACCGTATCACTTCTTGTCGGGCAAACCGATTTTGGTGAAGCAAATTCAAAACCGAAGGCAAAACGTGCCAATGTGTCAAGAATTGGAACAACAAGGATTGCAATATTTATTATAGGTCTCTTTATTGGCACTATGGATAGGGGAAAACTCTTTATTGGAGATTGGAGTGGAATAATTATTGTTATCGTATTAGCAGCTTGCGGCTTATTTGGCATCCGTTTTGCACGTAGAAGAGACGATGGAACAAACCCTAATCTTACCTCCAAAAACATCAAAATGAGTACTATTTTCTTCTGTATTGGACTCCTTGCTGGTGTATTAGTAGGTTATTTTCCTTTTGGTAGAAGCATTTCTGATGCAGTAATTACATTTTTTGAGCATCCAGTAGTAAAATTGTTAACACTTACAATCACAATCCTTTCTTTGGGATGGGTAATTTTTGCCAAATGGTTAAGTTCACAGAAAGTTAGCAAACGGCTAAGTAGAATGCGATTTGCACTTAAAAATGCTGCACGGCAACCTGCGCGCAGCAATACCTGTGTTACAACAATCAGTTTAGCATGCTTTATTATTGTTGCTGTAGGAATCAATCGGCATGATGCCCTACCTGAGACTGAATACGCTTTTGTCGCTGAATCTTCTCTACCTTTGCATCACAGTCTAAATACACCTGATGGAAGAGCCGATCTTGGGTTTGATGATAAAAATTCTGAATTACTGTCCGCATCAGAGATATTTCCCTTTCGTGTCCTACCGGGGGAAGATGTCAGTTGTCTCAATCTCTATCAACCTCAAAAGCCGCAGATTTTAGGGGCATCGGATGCTATGCTAAACGAGGATCCGTGGCAAATTTTAAAATTAGAACCTGATCAACAAGGTAAAATACATGCAATCGGTGATGAAAAGTCGCTACGTTGGATTTTACATCATGATCCGAAGAAAGATTTCATGATGCAGGATGAATTTGGAAAATCTTTATACCTTGCGCTCGAAACGGTCAGTAATAGTCTTTTTCAGAGTCAGTTGATTATCTCGGAATCCAATTTCACGAAATACTTTCCGAGTCAAAGTGGATATCAATTTTTCCTTATCAAAACCTCTCCTGAATTACGGAAAGAAACATTACTGGTACTTGAAAAAACATTAGAGGACTACGGCTTTGATGTTACGTCAGCATCAAAACGATTGGCAAGTTTTCGTGCAGTAGAAAACACCTATATCTCTACATTTCAAAGCCTTGGTGGGTTGGGAGTACTACTCGGCACCTTCGGTTTAGCACTGGTACAGTTTCGAAATATCATTGAACGTCGAGCGGAATTAGCGACTTTGCGCGCCTTCGGTTTCCGTAAAAGATTACTTGCAAAAATGTTATTCCTTGAAAGTTGCTTTCTTCTGATAAGCGGTATGCTAATTGGAGTTGTCTCAGGGTTCGTTGCTGTTCTCGGTTCACAAGGACATCTTCCATCATTTCCATGGTTATCGCTCACGATTACCTTGTTATTTATCTTTGCGTTTGGTATAATTGCAAATAGTATTGCCGTTGCTGTGGCACTCCGAAGCCCGTTATTGTCAACCTTGAAAACAGAATAGAAAAACAGGATTTTATGTCTCTGTGTCAGAAGTTTTATGATGCGTTCTATTTATACAATTTTCGCAATTTTTATATATGTTTTGGCACTTCTAACACAGATCGGCTGTTCAAATGACGTGGGAACTGCTGCTGCAACTGCTTTGAATCATACTGGACAGGGATGGCATGCTTACAATTCGGGGAACTATACGCAGGCACTGCTCAGTTTTGAACGTGCGCTCAATATTGATCCAGAATTAGCTGATGCACATAATGGCGTTGGATGGAGCCATCTGAGCCTTTCGCTCCCGTTACCATTAGCGCAAGAAGCTTTCCAAAATGCGCTGCGCTACGATGCATCAAATGCTGATGCATGGATCGGTTTAGCAAACGTGCTTTACTTACGGTACAAAGATAGTTCTGATTTCAACGCTGCTATACGAGCAATTGATAATGCACTACAAGCAGATGCACAATACCTCTATCGGCATGACTATCGTTCTAACGCTGAATTATATGCCCTAAAGGCGGCGTGTTATATCTATCTTGGCGAGACTCAATTGGCAAGACAAGAGGTTGACAAAGCATTTCAAATTGATGCCGACAACAGAGCAGTCATTGTGCTTCAAAATATTTTAAAGGACTGATTAATAAAATAATATCTGTAAGTGGTAGGTGCGGTTTCCTAACCGCACTATAAGAAAGAACGTCTACATATTTTTAGACTTCATGATAAAAAATCAATATAGGAGAAAAATATGTCGCAAAATGTCATTACGTCTACAAATTTAACGAACTTTACCCCAGCGCACCGAGGCAAAGTCCGCGATCTTTATGACCTCGGAGATGAGTTTTTGATTGTGTCAACTGATCGGATATCAGCCTTTGATGTTGTCTTACCCAATGGTATTCCAGATAAAGGCAGGGTCTTAACTGGATTGTCAAAGTTCTGGTTCAGTCATACCAAATCTGTTGTGGAAAACCATGTTATAGCAACCGAAGTTGAAGAATATCCAGAGGCGTTACATGCTGATGCGGAACTCTTAAACGGGCGTTCAATGCTTGTTCGCAAAGCAAAACGTGTTGATGTTGAATGTGTTGTACGTGGTTATCTCGCTGGTTCGGGATGGGCATCGTATCAGAAAACGGGAGAGATATGTGGACAGAAATTGCCAACCGGATTACGCGAATCGGAACTTCTACCGGAACTTCTTTTTACACCAACAACAAAAGCAGAGCAAGGTGAGCATGATGAACCTATCTCAATTGACCAGATGCGAGATGAAGTCGGCACCGATCTTACGGATCAATTAATAGACATCAGTTTCGCACTATTCCGGGCAGCGAGTCAATATGCTGAAAAGTCAGGTATCATCCTCTGTGACACAAAATTTGAATTTGGTCAGTGTGAAGGTGAGTTAATACTTATAGATGAGGTATTCACACCAGATTCATCGCGTTTTTGGCCTTCTGATCTATATGAACCTGGTAAGCCACAGCAGAGTTTTGATAAGCAGTTCGTTAGGGATTACCTCTCTGAAATAGGTTGGAACAAACAACCGCCAGCACCCGAATTGCCAGATACCGTAATCACTAAAACGAGTGAGAAATACAGAGAGGCGTATCGACTCATTGTTGGAGAAGAACTTCCATAATCCTTCTAAAACCTATCTACAGCGGTGTCCACTATTCCACATAGAATAGATGACTCCGTTCAAAGAGTCCATCAAGAAAAATTTCAACAAACCACTCGCCTGTTGCAAATTGGTCACCGCTTAACCCACCTTTTGGCGCATCAATGTAAAACCACGTAATTTTTTCGCCAGTTGTTGAAGAAATTGTCCTTTTTTCGTTCCAAAATGGTGGGTCGTCTAAGTCATCCTCAGGCGAAAACCACGAAACTTCAACTGTGTGTGCTTCGTCAATATTTTCCCATAAAAGCCATAAATACACTTGGTCGTTTACTTCAGCACTAAATGTATCTGTGATAGCATCAGGTCGGTCTTCGTGAACTGAAAGTGCCAACACTGATTCTACGATATTCGGTTCTCCGCGTCCGAGATCAATCGCTCCACTTCCACCAGATTTGCTCTCCTCACAACCGTTCAAAATAGCTGCAAAAGGAAGTAGCAATATCACCCAAAAAGAGATGTATACTTGCTTCATTAGAGATTCTCCTTGAACATATAACATTTTATATTTTGACAAATCTTATTATTTAACGCTTGTTTGTTAACGTTTGTTTACACTTTACTTTAAACTTCCAAATAATTCATACGAAATAGTATACCAGAAATATTCACTGCTTTCAAGAAACTCCATTCAAGGATCAGGGTTATTGAGTTTCCATTGATTTGAACTTCTGCTTGAGCCTCTTCTTGTAGGAGCGAGCTCCAGCTCGCGACTTTCCAATTAAAATGAAAAACGCGAAAACTATGGTAGATTTTAGAATTATAGTAAAATCCACAATTACCTTTACATTGGCGAGGTTAGGAAACCTCGCCAGCGCGAGCGTGTAGGGATTGTTGTTCATTGAAATGTGAACGTATTTTCGGATTTTACTATAATTAGACATTCATTATTCATCTGTAATTAGACATTATTCATCTGTGAATCAACGCCGAGCAAGCGTATGGCACTCGGCGGGAGGGAACTCCGATTCCCGGCTACGAATGGCTTTGGTCGCGATTCGGAGATCGCTCCTACAAGTGAGGTGTATAATTATTTCAATAATTCACCATAAATAGCCAAAGTCCCAGTAGGACGACAGGTGTATATTCATTTTGAAAATATTTGCACATTTCTCAACCGTTCCAAATAAATGATTGACAAAGGCGACCATAATATGTAAAATTATATTCAAGTAGTCATAATTTGAAACGCGCTTTTTCATGTGTTCATGTTCTGATTATAGGTGTTATGTCCAAGTGAATTAACCACCAAGGAGTGTATATGTCAACAAAAACAAGAATTGTTTTCGTGGCGGGAAGTGCAAGTCATGGAAGTGGATCGCATGAGCATCCGGGTGGATGTGCTTTCTTAGCAGATCAGTTGAATGATGCTGTTGATGGTATTGAGACAGTTGTTCATCAAGGCTGGCCTTCAGATCCAACAACTTTTGCTGATACTGAGGCTATAATAGTTTATTCAGATGGTGGTGGTGGACATCTTAGCATCCCTCACCTTGACCAGATTTCAGAATTAACAAAACAGGGAGTGGGACTTGCGATGCTTCATTACGCAGTTGAAGTGCCGAAGGGTGAAGCAGGTAATTGTTTCCTTGATTGGATTGGCGGTTACTTTGAAACACATCTCTCTGTCAATCCGCATTGGACTGCGACGTTTACTTCGTTTCCAGAGCATCCGGTAACACACGGCTTGGTCCCGTTTTCATTAGATGACGAATGGTATTATCACATGCGGTTTCGCGATAATATGCAGGGTGTTACGCCGGTATTGAGTGCCGTCGCGCCTGAGTCGACACTTCAGAGACCCGATGGTCCTCATAGTGGGAATCCGCATGTTCGAGCATCGGTTGCAAAGGGTGAACCACAACATCTTGGATGGTGTGTAGAACGCCAAGAAGGTGGACGCGGATTCGGATTTACGGGTGGTCATTATCATAAAAATTGGGGAGACGACAATATCCGCAAGTTTATCCTCAACGCTATTGCTTGGACAGCAAAGGTAGAGATTCCAAAAGAAGGTATTTCTACGCCAACACCAACAGAAGCAGCGTTGAATTCGTATTTGTGATGATAGTATTTTAGTTTTTCCATAGGTGCCGCGAAGAGAAGAACGGAGCGGTTAGAAATCACACCTACCGTGGACTACCTTAGGAGATAAACATGGACCAAGAACAACTTGATTATCTTTTTGACCTGCAAGGATATTTAATTTTAGAGAATGCGATTTCAGATGAAGACCTGAATAGGATAAACGAATGGATTGATGCCCATTGGCCTTACGTTGAAGAACCGTGGGAACTCAATTCTGGTGATAGACGTATTCCTCGCTGGATCGGCAATATTGAAACGCATACTTACAACATAGAAAATGGTGTCAATTTCCAGAATATCATTGAGGGTGGAGATGTATTTGAAAAGTTAATTGATCATCCTGCGTGGATAAATCTGGTTCGGAAATACATCCATGAGGTTAATGGCGTTTCTATCCATGAAAATTTTCTGAACGTGCGAGGTCCAGGAGGGTTCATTCATATCCACTGTGGGGGACATGTTCCACTGAGTTATCTGACATTCCGTCAGATCAATACCGGCGAATGGCTTGTCGGACAGATAAATGTCCTAATGGCGCTAAACGATATTGGATCGGGAGATGGCGCGCCTGTGTTAATTCCGGGGAGCCATAAATGTTCTGAAATTCACCCGCGTTTGAAACACGATGGAAAGGGGATAGTTTACGACGGTTATAGTGGTAAACCTGCGGGGACAGCCTTCGCAACGCAGGAGGTGCACCTGAAGGCGGGAGATGTTGTCATGTTCACAGATGCAATCACGCACGGTTCAGCAGAGCGGACAAATCCAGGCTATCGTCGGTCAATCGTTTATCGTTATTCTCCAAAGTATGTCCGTGAACGTTTCGACTATCCGCATTCAGATGAGTTGTTAGCACGATTGACTCCCGAGCAACGTAAGATTATTCAACCGAATGCTCCGCGGCGACCGCCACAGGTTGCATAGTCCTTAAGCACTTTTAGTAAGTTCAGTTGAAGGTGGCAGCTTCGGATAATTGTATTACCATTCGTAAGTGATTAGCATATAATTTCGTTATAAAATCCATCTAACTACACTTAGTGTGGGGTATTCTAAAATGTCTACAATTCAAGAAATTACGACAGCATTGTTGAACCTGACTACTGACGAATTACAGTCCATTGAACAGGCTATCCATATTCTATATCGGACTCGTGAGGCACATATCATTTATGATGATGACTACGGTATCTGGACAGAACAAGATCAAAATTTCGCAGCAGCGGAAGTCTTTAGACTTTTTGATAAAGAAGAGGTTTTGCATGAAAATGCCGATTCCTAAGCGTGGTGAAATTTGGCTTGCTGACCTCGGATTTGTAGCAAAAACCCGACCAGTTTTAGTTCTCAATAAACCTTTTTCTGATTCTGATTACACCCTAATAAACCTTTTTCTGATTCTGATTACACCCTATATACCGTTATCCCACATACAACAAGCACGCGTAGTTCTGCATTTAAAGTCACACTTCCTGTGCCCGGATTGAAGTCTGGTTCTTTCAACATCCAGGGGTTGACAGCGGTTTCGCCCTCTGTATTTATTCGTAAATTAGCCACATTGGAGCCAACCCAGATGGAGTTAATTGAGGTTAGCGTAAAAAAATGGCTTGAACTCCACTAATTCTGTATAATTAGAAAAATCCGATAAAGTATGAAAACCCCACAAAAAACACTTTGGGGCGGACGTTTTAACACAAGCCTCACAACAGAAACAGTTGCCTTCACACACTCCATTGAGGCAGATACGCGCCTCATCGGATACGATATCTGGGGAAGCCAAGCGCATGCGATTATGCTTGCACGGCAAGAGATCATTTCCGAGACAGATTTGCGAGAGATTTTGCGCTGGCTCCGTAAAGCAGAGGAGGACTTTCAAAACGGTGACTTCGTCCTTGACCCGAACAAAGAAGATGTGCACATGAACGTTGAGTCGTATCTGATTGAGAACGCTGGACGTGAATTTGGCGGAAAACTCCACACTGCCCGATCTCGCAATGACCAAGTGCTTGTTGACGCACATCTCTATATAAGAGAGGAGATTCTGAATATCCAGAGCGGTGTTTCCACATTATGCGATGCATTTCTAAAAATAGCGAAGGATCATGTTAACACTGTCATGCCCGGCTACACGCACACACAACATGCCCAACCGATTAGTCTCGGTTTCTGGGCAACTGCCTATGTGAGCATGTTCCTTAGAGACCAGAAACGGCTGCAAGCTGCTTATGAACTTGCCAATACAAATCCACTCGGTGCATGTGCATTGGCTGGCACGACCTTCCCAATTGACCGGCATTTAACAACAAAATTGCTCGGATTTGATAGACCGCACGAACATGCACTTGATGTCATCAGCAGTCGCGATTTTATCGCGGAAACCCTTTTTGCATTGTCTCTTGTGATGGCCAATTTATCACGAATTAGCGAAGAAATCATCTATTGGACGACTTACGAATTTGGGATAGCGGTGCTTGACGATGCGTATAGTTCTGGGAGTTCTATCATGCCGCAGAAGAAGAACCCAGACATTGTGGAACTTACGCGGGGTCGCACAGGACGCGTCTACGGTGCATTGTTGGACCTATTGACAAACCTTAAAGGATTACCGATGGGATACAACCGAGATTTTCAAGAGGATAAACCCCCTCTTTGGGAAGCATTTGATATTGTGAAGGCATGTCTCGGTATCCTGCCAGAACTTCTCAAAACGACAGAATTCAAAACGGAACGGATGGCTGAATTGGTAAATGCAAACTTCGCCACAGCGACAGAGTTAGCGAATTACCTCGTTAAGGAACATCAAGTTAGTTTTCGTGAATCCCATGAGATTGTAGGATGGCTTGTGGGAGAATTGGTGCGACAGAAGAAGACATTTTTAGACTGGAAATTAACACAAGCACTCTTGAAGGTGAGAGATATTGAGATACAGATTCCGCAACTGAAACAGATTCTGGACGCGGAATTGGCACTTCAAAATAATCAGAGTCTCGGTGGCACATCACCTGCAGAGGTGAGTCGGATGACAAAGAGTTTTGAAGAACAATTGAATGAAATTGCGATGCGTATCTATACCTGTCAAACGCAAATTGAGGATGCCCGTAAAGAAACGCAGAGAATAGTTGACGAAGTTTTGGAAAAGAGTTAGCAAACTGAGGATATTCGAAATGACACGTAAAGAAGCACTTGAAATATTAGGATTAGATTCAAACGCGTCGTTGGATGATGCAAAGATAGCTTACCTTGAATTAAAGGAAACCTATCACCCCAGAAAAATCTTTGATCCTCAAGACATAGCCGTGTTTTGGATTATTTCTGATGCATGGAAAGTTGTACAGAAAACTTCTGGTAAGAAACATATTGAAGTAGACGATAGCGAAAATCAAGAGGATATTAAAATTGATACTGCGCGTATACGCAAAAAAATAAAGGGTCGCAGGAGGTTCATTGAGGAACAACCACACCAAACACAATCTCAAGGGGGCACTAACCTGAAGGAACGCCTCCCGTACTTTAGTTTAGAAAATAAGAATCTTAATGATCGTGAGCAAATTCTCGCATGGCGTGCGGAAGAAAAGATCCGATTCTGGTCATGGGCTGCATGGTTTTTCATTTCCTTCATACCAATCTGCACGATTACCATTGGTAATCACTTGAAAATAAGTGGATTCTACGGTAGTGCAGAAGATTATTCTGCTAATAAGAACTTGATTAAAACGGTGTTGGGCGAGCAAATCTTTACAGGTAGTGAACCTATAGGTACGAGTTTTTTTATAGGAAGTTTATTAGTCAGTTTTATCGTAGTTGCTACGCTCGGTACGATCACCGGATGGATTATCATCAAGATCAGAAGAGAATTCAATATAAATCAGAATTGAGGATACATACCGAGAAACGCTGCGAATAGTTGATGAGGTTTGAGCAATTCAAATGTTCCCACGCAAGGAGAATGAAAATTGAAAAACAGATTAATTGTTGCTTTGGATACAGATGACGGTGAGGATATTGACTGGATATCTGGATCACTAATAGAACTGGTGCCGTGGGTTAAAATCGGTTTTCAGGCATTCAGCACCCTTGGAACCGAGTCCTTCCCTTGGCTCAGTGAGAGAGGACATAGGATCTTTCTGGACCTAAAGTTCCATGACATACCGAATACGGTAGCACGGGATGTTGGCACGATGACAAAACACGGTGCTCACATGATTAACATGCACGCATCGGGTGGGTTTGAAATGATGCAAGCAGCGAGATTCAGTGCGGATGATGCTGCCTACGATATTGGAATCGGAAAACCAATTCTTCTTGGCGTAACAATTCTGACAAGCATGGATGAGACAGGGTTTCAATCAAACTTCGGTTCAGAACGGCAACTGACTGAACAAGTGGTTTTTCTTGCAAAGCAGTCTAAAGAAGCAGGATTAGACGGTGTTGTCGCATCGCCTCTGGAAATTGAACCGATACGTAAAGCGTGCGGCGATAACTTTCTGATTGTTACACCAGGTATCCGTCCCAAATGGGCAGACCCAGGAGATCAACGTCGTATCACAACGCCTGCTGAGGCGATTAATCGTGGAGCAGATTTTATCGTTGTCGGTAGACCGATTATTGAAGCGGAAGACCCGTTAGAGGCTGCCGGAAAAATCTTAGACGAAATGAGAGGAATGTAACATTATGAACATTGTTTGTATCTGTTTAGACACGTTTCGAGCGGACATTATCGGCGAAGGCAAAAAGTTTAGCCACGTTCAAACGCCCAACCTTGATGCGTTCGCATCGGAGAGTGTGCGTTTCACAAGGGCATTTGGAGAAGGACAACCGACACTTCAGGTACGCCGTGGCAACTTCACAGGGATGCGGAGCTTTCCATGGAAATATAACTTTGATCGGCGTGGACACTGGCATCATGCCCCCGGTTGGCACAAAATTCCACCTGAACAGGACACAATCGCCGAGGTGCTGTTGGAACGCGGCTATCTGACCGCTCTTATAGCAGATACGTATCACATGTTCAAACCGACAATGAATTTCTCACGTGGATTCGCACATTTCGATTTTATCCGTGGACAAGAATCGGACAATTGGCACAGTGGCGATCCGAGGTTGATTGAGGATACCCTCCGCAAACATGTTCGTGAACCAATCAATTGGCAACGACATGTAGGGCTTGTGAATTATCTGTTGTCGCAGCGTCATCGTCAGTCGGAGGACGACTATAGTTGTGCGCGCGTATTCCGTGCAGCGGCTGATTGGCTACAGGATAATCATACCGTCGGTCCATTTTTCTTATGGGTAGATAGTTTCGATCCGCATGAACCTTGGGATCCGCCAAAATCTTATGCAGATATTTATCTTCCTGATTATTCAGGAAAGGATTTTATCACACCGGGCAGTGCAGGTGAAGGTGGCGGACCTACAGAAGAGGAGCGCGACCGAATCGAGGCACTCTACCTCGGCGAAGTGACGTTTGTTGATAAATGGGTCGGTGTGTTATTGGACAAGATAGAGGCGTTAAATATCCGTGATGAAACACTTATTGTGGTGATGTCTGACCACGGCACGCAGCTTCGCGACCACGGTAGTTTTGGCAAGGGCGCGAACAAGCTACACCCATTCAATACACAGTTAAACCTCATGATTCGGCATCCAGAAGGACCACATGACAAAGATATATCAGCGTTTGTGCAGAACCACGATCTGATGCCAACGCTATTAAATCTCGTTAACATTCCGTGTGGTTGGACGGATGGTGAAGATATGTGGCAACTCGTTAAGCAGGAAAAAGCGTATCTCCGCGAACGAATTATCAATGGGTGGGCGGGATTTGCAACAGGTAATGCTGTGGGACGCGTGAGTGTGCGTGATAACCGTTGGAACTTCTGCACTTCGGTCGGCTATAAAGATGAAAAGGGTGATCAACTCTTTGATGTTAGAAATGATTCTGAGGAAAAAGTAAACGTTGCGAGCGATCACCCTGAAGTTGTCGCAGATCGGCGGCGCGATGTTGAGGCATTGATTGGACAACCGTTGCCGGGGCATTTCATTGAGGTGTGTGATCCTGGGCACGCACCGATGCGGGTATGGCTGCAGAAGAAGTTGGCAGAGATGTAAAAACAATTGTAGCGCAGAGTCTCTGTGTCATGTGATTTTTGATTTAATGGATATCCAAGTAACAGGGACATTTAGTCCTTTTAGATTGGATCTTCTGCTTAAGTTTCTTCTTGTAGGAGCGACCTCCCGGTCGCGATTTTACAGAAAACACACAAAAAACGAAACTATGGTGAATTATTGAAATAATTGGACACTTTACTTGTAGGAGCGATCTCCGAATCGCGACGAAACGCCTTGATAGTCGGGGTTGAAAACCCCTCCCACAAGAAAATCTATCACTAAATTGACGCTTATGGTGCGGTTTCCTAACCGCACCGAACATCTCAACGAAATTACCCAATTTATTTTTTATCTTCATCTGGAGCAAAGGTGGACGTTTTTGGTGTTGCGTTGGGTCTGTCTTTGGTTATTTGAAATCTACGTGATGAATCAATTTCTTATATCTAACTCACGTTAGAATAAATAAGCGTCATGCCTAAAGAAATGCATTTTGGAAAACCGTTTCAGTACCAACATGGATATTTACTGGGACTAAATATGGACAGATTGCATCCGTATCCACTTGTACACCAAGTCCGGGAAAATCTTTCACAAGAACCATTCCGTCTGAGTCAATCTGGAACGGGTTTTGGACTATTCGTTGCGATAGTTCCGAGCTGGCAGCAGGATATTCTAATAGGTCAAATTCAGGATTTGTGGCAAAAACGTGTAGGGCAGCGGTAAGACTCAGATGGCTTTTAAAGGTGTGATTGACATACTGGATACCGTGCTTTTCAGCAAGTTGACGCACTTGAAATGAGGGCATAATCCCACCGATGCGACCTGTATCAATTTGCACAAAATGGACACCACCATGCACGATTAGGTCTTCCGCCATGCGATAGGTATTTGATCCTTCACCTGCCGCGATAGGCACACGCGGATTCTTTTTGGTTAACGCACTGTAAGCATAAATAGCATCGGGGGCAAGCGGTTCTTCCAACCAAGTTGGAGAGAATTCGGCAAACGCTTCAGCACGCTGATAAGCGGTTTCGTAATCTGTTCCCCAAACAACGCCCGCATCAATCATTATCTGTGCATCAACCTCCATACCTTCTCGCGCCGCACGTACAAGTGCGATGTCATTTTCCTCACCGCATTTTCCCATCGGTCCCCACCCGAACTTCGCAGCACGATACCCTTGTTCGCGCAATCCCACTGCGATTTGATAAGTATCTTCCGGTGTATCACCAAAGAGAACAGACGCATAAGGCAACTTTGGATGTGGTGTGTCAGAAGTGCCAGAGATTTCCGCAAGCAGACGATAAACAGGTTTTTCTAACTTCTTTCCGACAATATCCCACAACGCAATTTCTGCCCCGCTATAAGCGTGCTGTATCTGTTGAATGTCCAAGCCGTTCCGCAGCACCTTTTCACTCAAGCGAAGCACATCGTCTGGACTATCAAGCGTCTCACCAATTAGCGAAGTGCGGATATTGATGATGTTTCCGTGCGACATCGGGCAGCAATATACGGCAATACTGACCAACGGCGAGGCATCACACTCTCCCCATCCTTCAATCCCAGCATCAGTGCGTACTCGGACTAAGAGTGTATCCTGGGTCCCATCCGCTGCATCGGTGATCTCAGGCATCCGCAAGTAAAAAGGATCTACGGCTATTATTTTCATGCTTCAGTGGACGGATTTTCCGTGGCCGTTTCAACATCCTCAGAAGAAAGCGCATCTACTGAAGGTTCTTCATCTTCTCTATTTGGTACTGCAAGTGCCCGCATGACAGAAACGACAAACCAACCGACCAAACCAGCAGCAGCTCCAGCACAAACAGCGATCGCAGCACCTCTCGGAGTGGCAAATTGATCTAATGTCTCACGATCTACCGCACAAGATATATTGTTGATATTTTTTATCGCAACACTTCGGGTTTCGCCATGTTGCATATATTCTACGGTTGGCGGTTCGTCTGCCTCCATTTTAACATTAGCATTCCATTCGCCAGTATCTATCGCAATACTACTTTCACCTTGTTCACCTACCCAAGATGCCTTAACGCCTTTAACGCCTTCCTCATCACGAATCGTCTCCATACGTGTATTTGATAGAACACGACCAAGAAAATTAAGTGTTATATCCTTAGATTTTGATAAAGCTAAGCGCAGATTCTCTGAATTCATGATTTCCCCCTCAGAGATTATTAACCTCTATTTTCCCATATTCAAGTTAAAAAAACAACCTTATTTGGGTTTATCCAAAATATTCAATTTTCAATAGTTTTTCTTCCTAATACTCTTCTTGTAGGAGCGACCTCCCGGTCGCTACCTTGTCCAATATTGAGAAAACATGAAAACTGATGTCTCTGGGTTGATCCACTCTTAATCCGAAAATACTCAGGGTTATTTAGTTTTCAATATTTTTGATGATTTTTTGCTATGACGTTAATTTCTGTGTTGTCATCTTGTCCGTGTCTTTAGTCCCGTAGGGACGCTATGTTTATAGAAAAATGTTGTCCATCCCCTCTTGAGTTCCGTAGGAACGGCATAAAAAATCGCAATAAGTCGTTTCGGACTTGCAATAAGCCCTTTCTAATTTTTTCCTGGCAAACTTTCCAATTCTATAGTATCCTATTAACAGCATAGTTAGATAGGGATTGTTAGACGCGTCAACCTGACGTGTTCCCTATCAACCGTCTAATAACGGGCACTATGTTGGGAGACTATGCAATCCCGAACAAAAAACGCATTTTACATACAAGGAGACAGTCATGTCTCAATAGCATTACTCTCTATTCGGTTCGTGATTCGTGAGGGTCCATACCCCTCGCCTTCACACAACACAGGTTAACGTACAAAAATAAACCACTATCAAACGCGGGGCGGTCTCGCATAAGTAGGTTAGTTTGCGTGGGAGTGTGTGGGTGTTTTACTCACACACTCTCACTACTATTCACCCAAGCGAAATTAAGTAACTTGGACACAAAAAAGGAAACTTAAAATGGGTTACTATCTGATAGAAAAAGCAAAAGTTGAGCGCGTTGATGAGCTAATGGAACTGGTTGACAGCAGATGGGTACCAGTCCAACCCGGAACTGCTAACAGAAACAGCAGAACACGCAAACAATGTAATATAAGCGTCAGAGAAATGAATGACTATAAACAGAACGGACAGACCTTCCAAAGGCAGAGTCAATCTCACTTCTGCACTGGATGGGACGCTGTAGCCGTTGCAATGTCAGACTTAAGCATTGGCGACGAAGTCCAAATCACTGGATATACAGAGTCCGGTGTCAAAATGTTCATAGCTACTCCAAAGGGCGGTGTCAGTTTCAACATTCCTCAACCAGGTAAAACCGTCTCTGTCACATTGCCCACTGGCAAGACTATCAACATTTATGGTAGAGCAAGACCCTACGATATGATGCGAGAGCCTGGCTGGAAAAATAATTGGTATATGCACGATGCCCCAACAGTAAAGGTAATGACAATTAAGGAAGCAACATCAGCAAATGCGGGTGAATTTTGGCACCTCTTCCTTAAAAATAACCCAAGATACGATAAAAATAACCCAAGATACGTTACATATCTTAATTCGTCCGCTTGGGCACAGAAAAGGGAACAGGTTCTTCAGCGAGATGGTTACAGATGCGATTGTAAATCAGACCAAGATTTAGAAGTCCACCATAAAACCTATGAAAATATAGGGAAAGAACCCATTTCCGACCTATTAACCCTCTGTAGTGATTGCCATTCAAAACATCATAACAAACTTCCCTCAACAGAAACCCCAAATAATCATAGCGGAACACTTGATGCGCAGCCTATGGACATCCCAAGTGCAGTCCAAGCAGAACCGGAGCCGCAGTCAGAGCCGGACGACGAGTTGGCGTTGGACGTCCTTAACCAGATATTTGAAGAGGAGATGGCTAAGGGGGACGAGACACTCAGAGACAACACACTCAGAATTTGTCATGTTCAGAGTTTGTACAATGTTATGGAACCGCCGAAATCGCTCCCCACTCACACCACAGAGAAGGAGGAAACTGATAACCCCAATGAGATTCCATTCTGAAACAGAGATAATTCCTCTGGTAAGGGCACAACCTCACAAAAACACAGAAACCGAATAGATCGTCACACAACGAATGGGAAAAACACAAGGAAGATAATTATGGACCAAAATCACGTCAAAAATCCATCCCGTATGAAGAGTGGAAAAAAACTTCAATAAATAAGACGAGCGAGTGTGCTAAGGTGCTGGCAGTCCTTAGCACATCATTCGTAGTGCCCGTAATTAGGGTGTCCTGTGCATTGGAGCAGGACAGCTGAGATTGAAATATCTTAGCACACTACCTATGATGCTGGTAAAACGGTTCTCGCTCACCCTATGCTTTCGGTTTGATACACAAGCTCTTGCAAGTCCAAAATACTTATTGCGTAAAAAATAAACATATCGTCCCTACGGGACTAAAGAACTGGGGGTACTCGTTTTCTATAAACATATCGTCCCTACGGGACTTGAAGCAGTTCCTCATATACAAATAGGACTTATATTTCACCTATGGGTTTCGCGTAAATTGGATCTGCCTACACGATAACTCTAAGTAATACACATTAACTAAAAATTCATAAAACTAAATAACCCTGGAAAGTAATTTTGACACAGTCAAAGTTTTAAATTAAAATGTAAATACAGACCATCACACCTTTCAAACATTAAACGTCAATCTAAGGTATTTGTTAACACACTAAAGATTTATTGTTAAAATCTTTTCGGATAATGTCCTGTGAATCTACACAAATTTGTAAACGGCATATTTATTACAGGAACAGGGACAGAAATAGGAAAAACAGTGGTTAGTGGAGGGGTTGCAGCATCACTTAAACAGGCAGGAGTTAATGTTGGTGTTATGAAGCCAATCAGCACAGGTGATACGTCTGATGCTCAATTTCTAAAACATGCGGCACAAGTAGACGATCCGATTGCGTCTATTAACCCAATCCAACTCCGTCATCCTTTAGCACCTTCCGTATCTGCGAGATTAGAAGGCATACAATTAGACGTATCACTAATTAAAACAGCATTCACTAAACTGAAAGAGAAATACGATTTTCTGATAGTGGAAGGTGTTGGTGGTATTGCTGTGCCACTTAAGGACGATTTTCTCGTGGCACATCTTATCAGTCAGCTAAAATTGCCGGTTTTAATCGTTGCCCACGCTGGTTTAGGCACTATAAATCACACTGTACTAACTGTCACCTTTGCCAGACAGTTCAACCTACAGATAGTAGGAATTGTTCTAAATCAATTTCAGCCAGAAACAGCAGGTCTTGTTGAACAGACTAATCCAGCAGAAATTGAGCGGTTAACACAAGTACCGGTCATTGGTGTAGTGCCTTATGAAAAACGTTTAGACACCCCAAATCCTGATATAAAGTTTTTAGTAGGCTTTTTAAATGAGCATGTTGAATTGGACAAATTGGATGTAGCCATAAAGGGATATGTATAACAAATTAAATTATGAAAAACGCTATTGTTTTAGCATCAGGATTAGGACGCAAAGTTTGGCCTTATGGAGAATTTCGCCAGAAATGCACAATCCCTGTTGCAAATAAACCGATAATTCGTCACATAGTTGAAAATCTCGTTGAAATAGGATGCTCCAGAATTATTGTTGTGGTAGGGCATTATGCACAACAGGTACGTGGTACCATTTCAGATATTTCAAATGTTGAATTCGTAACCCAAAATTCACTTGAAGGCACAGCAGATGCAGCTTTGACAGCGTTAAAAAAACTAAATGGTGAAAATTTTCTCATAATCTATGGAGATACTGTAACCACTTCTGAAAATTATCGTAACCTAATAAAAGAATTTAAAAGTCAAAGTGCAGAAGCAGCTGCGTTAATTCAACCACTTAACGATGAAGACGCAAGCAATTGGCTTTGTGCCAAAGCCAATAACGGGTGTTTATCAGGTATTGATGGGCATCCGAGAGGTGGTTCGCATCGTCTATGTGGAATCTATGCTTTTAAAGCAACAGCAACACCTTATTTATTAAGAAACCCCGGAATCGTCACCCAAGTCCCTGTCGGCGGAATGCCACCGCCTGAGTCTGAAGTTGCACAATCTCTCCAAATCATGATTGATGACGGAATAGAGGTGTTAGCAGTCGAAACCACCGACTTTTTTGTTGACGTTGATAAACCTTGGCATGTTTTAGAAGCAAACCGCAGGTTAGTAGATTATCTCACAAAACAGGTTGATGAAAACGACATAGCAACAGGTGCTAAAATTTCCGATGCAGCCGAAATTAATGGTCACGTCGTATTAGGAGAAAACACAGTTATTGGTCCACGTGTCGTTGTGAATGGAACACTTATAGCCGGAGCAAATAACAACATCACAAACGGCGCAATTTTACACGGAAACATATACATCGGAGATCATTGTCGTATTAGTGATTATTGCGATATTCAGAGCGGTGCCATCGGAAATCGGTGTATCGTAGGACACGGTGCGGAAATGTCCGGTGTCATGTTTGATAAAGTTTACCTATATCACTACTGTGAAATGTCCGGTGTTTTTGGATGCGCGACTGATATTGGGGCTGCCACAGTGTGTGGAACTCTACGTTTTGATGACCGTGATACACCGATTCAAGTAGAAGGACGTTACGAAGTACCGACTTACGGCGCAAACGCCACCTACATGGGTGATTATTGCCGCACAGGAGTCAATGCAATGATCATGCCGGGCAGGCGAATCGGTTCTTATAGCGTCGTAGGACCTGGGGTTATTCTATACGAGGATGTCCCAAGCAAAACTATGGTGATGGCAAAACAGGAATTAATAACAAAGCCATGGGGACCGGACCGTTATGGGTGGTGAGAAATAGAGTTCTATTGCACTTTTACAGTGCACAGATCTTAATCTGCAAGAAGTTCCTTCAATAGAGATATAAGTTCTTCGTTTCCGGCGGCAAGTTCAAAAGCACGTTTCTTTTTACTTTCATGGGTATTCTCGGTTTGGTTAGGTGCACCTGGTTCCCAAAGCACTTCAAGGTCCATCGGATTCAAACGGTCGTACGTTACTTTGACAAGCGTAAGCGGGTAATTTTCAGGAATAAGGACAATCCAATCAATCGTTTCGCCACGCGAAGAATACTGTCTATCCACAGTAAGTTTTGATTCTTGATGTGGCACGTTTTTCTTTACCCACTGTTTACGATCGAGTGCATCAATTTCAAAAGAACCGACCTCAAGCCAATTGCGACCTGCGCCGTTAGGTTTCGTGGTAACTTCTATGCGTTGCATGTCTGTTTGATTCTCCGTTTAGGTTTAGATTTCCATCTTCAAGAGTTTGTAGATTCTGTAGGAAACATGTAAATTTTAACATGCAGTGTGAAAAAATTCAAGTCAGTATGAATAAGATTGAATGAAAAAGTTGACATCTAATGTCAGGTATGTTACACTCTAAATTTGTAATCACAAATCCCATTATTTGCAGTTTCACGATATATTCAGACACGGCATCATAATTATTTCAATTTAACCAGTTACTAATTTGAAGGAAATTCAATCATGCGAGTCCAGATGAGATACGGGCACGACACAGTTGCAGTAGAGATTCCTGACAAAAATTTGGCAGGAGTTTTGGAAACTGCAGCAAGCGTTCCATTAACTGATGCTGACAAAGCGGTTTGGCAAGCGATTTCGCAGCCTGTTGCTTCACCGTCCTTAGCAGAAGTGGCTAAGGGGCGAGACTCAGCGTGTATTGTAATTTCCGATATAACCCGTCCTGTGCCTAATCAAGTGATTCTCCCTCCAATACTTGAAACGCTTGAGAAGGCTGGAATATCGCGTGATGGGATTACGATCCTCATCGCCACAGGGATACACCGTCCCAATGAAGGCGAAGAACTTGAGCAAATGGTTGGTCATTCGATTATGGACTCGTACCGTATCGTCAATCATTATTCTCAAAAGTCAGAAACGCATACATATTTGGGCAGGACGCGCAAAGGCACACCAGTATACATTGATAAGACGTATCTCGCGGCAGACCTGAAGATCATAACAGGGTTGATTGAACCGCACTTGATGGCAGGATATTCTGGTGGTAGGAAAGCAATCTGCCCAGGGCTTGCGTCTATTGAAACTATGAAGGTGATGCATGGTCCTGAACTGATGGAACATCCAAAATCTGCAGTCGGTATCTTGGATGGAAATCCGTTTCACTTGGAAGCAACCGAGATCGCTCAGATGGCAGGTGTTGATTTTAATCTTAACGTTGCAATTGACAAACAGAGACAGATTACCGGTGTTTTTGCTGGAGATCTCATTGAGTCTCATCTCACTGGTGCAAAATTTGTAGAAAAAAATGCAAAAGTCACACTGCCAAAGCCTGTTGATGCTGTTGTTGTTTCCAGTGCCGGGTATCCTTTGGACACTACATTCTACCAAGCTATAAAGGGTTTACTCACTGCGGTTGAAATCGTCAAACAGGGTGGCAGTATTCTCCTTGTAGCTGCTTGTAGTGAGGGAATTGGTAGCAAACCTTTCACCGATCTACTCTTCAAAACTGATGACCTGACCGCCTTTGTTCAAGGACTTTACAACCCTGCTAATTTTGTCATAGATCAGTGGCAATTGGAAGAATTGGCTAAAGTCGCGCGTAAAGCCGAAATCTATTTTTATACAGACGGTATCCCGTATCAACAAAGATCAAAACTGTTTGTACATCCGTTAAAAAATCCACAAGAGGGAATTGAAGAATTTTTAGCACGTTATGGAGAGGATGTCCAGATAGCAGCGATTCCTGAAGGGCCGTACGTCTTAGCTCAAGTTGAAAGTGCTGTTTCATAATTCATTATCATAATTTGCACTTTTAACTCCACCACGAGGCGATGCCTCGTATAATATGATATTTCGTGGGTAGTGAATATGGAGAATTCAATCGCGAAACTCAGAGGATATAGGGATGGTTTGCACCTGATTATCAATCCGAAGGTCTCACTTCCTGAGATTGAAACAGCAATTCATGAATTGCTGGGTGCAATGAATCAACAGTTAGCGGGTACTTCTATTCATATTGATATGAGGCCGCCCATATTTACATCCGAAGATCTGAATAATTTAGAAACACACCTGACAGAAAAATATGATCTTGTTGTCAGTGGTGTTAACGTATTTGATGAAAAGAACGAAACTCCAATCTTGGCAGCCCCAGCTACTCATAGTATTTCACAGAGTTTGGCTGCAGACAACCAACCGGATTTTGAACATGCTCAAATCGTACATCAAACAATTCGGTCTGGGCAGACAACATCTTGTTTAGCTGGAAGTATGATTATTTATGGAGATGTTAATCCGGGAGGGGAAGTTATCGCTGCCGGAGATATAATAGTACTCGGTGCCTTACGTGGCAACGCCCATGCTGGGGCTCACGGGAGACTTACCTCGGTTATTATTGCTATGGAGTTGGTCCCACTACAACTCCAAATCGGCACCTATGTAAATCGTCCACCAGTAGGTGAAAAACCGAGAGGATATCCCGAAATTGCGCGCGTCGGTGCTGAGGATATTATCATTGTGGAGGAATTTATTAAATTCTAAACGAAGGAAGGTTGACTATGGGTAAGGTTATCGTGATTACATCTGGAAAGGGGGGAGTCGGTAAAACGACATCAACAGCAAACCTTGGCACCGCATTAGCGATGATTGGTAGAACGGTGGTGGTGATGGATGCTGACATTGGTTTGCGCAACCTTGATGTCGTGATGGGATTAGAGAGTAGAGTCGTTTATACTTCTATGGATGTTATTGAAAAGCGATGCGATCTTGACAAAGCCCTTGTAAAAGACCGACGTGTTGAAGATTTGATGCTTCTTGCTGCTTCACAACGGAACAGAAAAGATGATATTAAACCTGAGCAGATGAAGGAAGTTTGTGAAAAACTTAAACAAGAATATGATTTTGTTCTTGTTGACTCTCCTGCAGGGATAGAACAAGGATTTCACAACGCTGCCGCTGGGGCAGATGAGGCTATCATTATCACGACCCCTGACGTATCAGCCATTCGAGATGCAGACCGCATCATCGGACTTTTGCAACACCAAGGAATTGATTCAATTAACCTTATACTAAATAGATTATCGCCAACACTTGTTAAGAAAGGAAATATGATTAGTAAGAATGACGTTTTAGACATTCTGAACATTGAACTTCTCGGTGTTGTCCCTGAAGATACTGGTGTCATCGCATCTACAAATCGTGGTGTTCCCCTTGTACATAACGATGGATCTTCCGGCGCTGAGGCATATATGCGAATAGCGCGCCGCATGATCGGACAACGCATCCCAATACCTGAAATGCGAGATGATAATTTTTTTTCTAATATTCTGAATTGGTTTTCAAGAAATAAATAGAGGATACTATGGATTTTAGAAGTTTATTCACTCGTAAATCGAAATCAAGCAATATTGCTACGCAACGTTTACAACTCATTCTCACACAAGACCGGTTTGATGTGGGCGAGGATTCCATGAAAAAACTACAGTTTGAATTAACTGAAGTGTTGGCGAAATACTTTGAATTTACGATGAACTCTGTCAAGATGTCCTTAAAACGTGAAGGTAATTCCTACGTGCTGATGGCAGATTTCCCGTTTAATCAATCTAATAAACTTCGTTAACTTCGTAGTTGTTTCTTAGGATTGTAATCCTTTTCTCGTATTATAGAATTAACTTCCAGATTGCTTTGGCGACACCGTTCTCATCGTTTGTCGCAGTGATGTGATCCGCACAGGCTATAATTGAAGTAACTGCGTTACCCATCGCTATGCCAAATCCCGCCGTTTTGAGCAAGCTTTCGTCGTTGTAACTATCACCAAAAGCAACTACTGATTCTATTGGAATCTCACAGCGTTTTGCAAGTGCTGTCAGTGCCAGACCTTTGGTAACATCCGGATTCATAAATTCGATGTACTCAGGTTGCGTCTGCGTTACATATAGTTTGCCTTCATATTGTGATTTGAAACTGTTTAAAAGTGGTGGCAATTTTTCTGGCGTCTGAATGATAAGTAATTTTGTTGGCGTTTTGCCTGTGAACTGCCGAAGGTCACCTATAGGCGTAGCAGGAACACCTGTACGAGATTCATAGAGTTCACTCCACACGTTCTTTTCCGCAACAAACAGTTCATCGTTCAAGCAAAAATTGATATGCAAATTCTGGTCAATGCAATCGTTAACTATCGCCATAGCGAAGTCTGCTGGAACTGGCGTATGATGATAAACTTCACCAGTAGTTGCATGCTTCACCATCGCCCCATTATACGAAATAATTGGATTTTCCAATCCGATCTGATCGCTGATAGGCTGCATAGATCGGTGCATCCTACCAGATACTAATACAACAAGAACTTCGTTCGCGGTAAGTTGCTGGAGTGCCTCACAATTTTCAGGGGATAAATCGTGATCACTATTCAACAGTGTTCCGTCTAAATCAAAAGCTGCTAAACGACACGGTATTTTCATATCTGTTTTATTTCCATCAAAAATCAAGGATTTTACCAAATTGCCTGTTCTGTTTTTCTGTCAAATAGGTGCATCTGATTATCATCAAAATCCAACCAGATTTTGTCACTTACTTCAACATTAAATGTGGGATGTGTTCTAACTCGGAGTAGAATAGGTTCTTGTGTGTTCTGATGCGTTCCGAGCATTAGGTCAAGTATATTGACAGAACCCAGAGGTTCAATCAGATGAACATCCGCAGCAATTTTGCGTCCGATCAGTTCTCTGGATGCAGCAATATGCTCAGGTCGGATACCCAAAACACAATCGTTTTTCTGAGTATTAGCGTTTAGGTGTGACTGCTGTTGTTGAGAGAGTTCTAACCGCACATCGGTATGACTTAGTTGCAATGCTGTTTTACCTTCATGAGAGGTTAGTTCAACATCAAGCAGATTCATTGCTGGCATACCCATAAATCCTGCAACAAAGAGGCTTTTCGGTTTGTTATACACCTCGTGAGGGGTACCGATTTGTTGTAGCACACCTTGATGGATTACTGCAATCCTGTCCGCGAGTGACATCGCTTCAACTTGATCATGTGTTACAAAAATGGTGGTCGCTCCGATTTCGTGTTGAAGTCGCTTAATTTCTGCCCGTGTATCAATGCGGAGCTTCGCATCTAAATTGGCCATCGGTTCATCAAGCAGGTAGACTTTTGGTTGGCGGACCATTGCACGTCCAAGTGCAACGCGTTGCATCTCACCTCCGCTCAGCACGCTCGGTTTCCGATTTAAAACATCAGTTATCTGTAAAATCTTTGCGACTTTCTTAACCTGTTCATCAATCTCAGATTTTTCAACCTTCACCGCTTTAAGCGGAAATGCAATGTTATCGTATACACTCAGATGCGGATAAAGCGCATAGAATTGAAACACAAAAGCGATGTCCCGGTCCGCTGGAGACAAACCGTTGACGAGATACCCATCAATCAGAATTTCGCCTTCGTCAGGATGCTCCAACCCAGCGATTAATCGCAGCGTAGTCGTTTTTCCACAGCCTGATGGGCCTAAGAATACAACAAACTCCTTATCTTCAACTTCCAAGTTAAAGTCTTTTACTGCGACAACATCTCCGAATCGTTTTACTATATTTTGTAATTTTATATCTGCCATTATCTACCCATAACCGCGCCTCTGTTTTTCTAATTCAACATCGGGAAGCATGAGTTCCCTTGACCCTCTTTTATTTCAGCACGCGTGATGTTAGTTTACCACAAATTATGTGATTTGAAAAGTCAAAATTGGGCTTCTGTTCTGAGCCATTTAATTCTCCAATAGTTTGTGCCTTCTGCATAGGTCTCTTCCTGTAGCAGCGCCCCTATCTAAATATTGAGAAAACGCGAAAAATTAAAAGATTCTGGATTTCTACATAAACAAATTAGAAAACTAAACATATATCTCACGGAGTATGGTTGGTGTTAATAGGAGGTTCGTCTTTTTCCATAAAACGGTCAATTGTGTTATGCGTAGCAGGACTTGTTCTAAAATCTGCGATCCACGGTTCACGGAAGTACGCCTGTTTTTCCCGTGGAAGTCCATTCATCACCTCTGGCGGAATACGAAGACGATGCCAATGCGTTGCGAGATGTGCATAAGCATTTAGAATTGCGATGCGCGGCGTTTCACGTTGCCATACGGGTCCAGCATGGCAGAGGTTTTCCGTAAAGAATATCGCACTACCAGCAGGACATTCATAGGTCATTAAGAACGGACTCTTTTTTCCTTTCTCTAACGACATGTGATCTGGATGCATTGGGAAGTTTGACTTATGACTGCCCACGATAAAATGCGTTGCCCCGTCATTTTTAGATATATCCGTAAGTTCAAAGACAACGCGCACCATTCCCGCATGGATCCTGCCATTATTGACACGATATCCGAAGATTGGGTCTGCTTGCCGTGGACCTCCGCCGTGGAGTCCACCGTGTTCTTGTCCTTTTTCGCGCCACACAAAAAAGGTGCTCTCCATTCGAACATCAGGACCGATGATTTGGTGCAATACCTCAATAACCTTCGGATGATCAATAAGGACACTTGACGCCCCACCCGGCACTGCGCGGTGTTCTGGCGGTAACGATTCTGCGTTATGCTTGATGCGATCAAGTTGGTCAACAATTGCATCTACTTCATCCTTGCTCAGAATAGCGGGACGAACGAGGAAACCGGTTAAATCAAATCTAAATTTTTCTTCATCAGTCATAGTTTACAGTCTCCTTTGCTAAGATATTCAGGAAAATCCTATATCTTTAAAACAACATTTTTAGGATAATTCTATAACCTTATTTTCTTAAAAGCCTCAATTTGTGCCGTGATCGCACGTTCTGTCGGGAGACGTTCTGCACTTGAGGCACCGTAAAATCCGACAACTCCTTTAGTATTTTCCAACACATAAGTAGCATCTTCAGGTTCAGCGATTGGACCGCCGTGACAAATTACGAGAATTTCAGGATTTACCCCTTTCGCAGCGTCATGAATGGCTTGTACCTTTTTTGCAGCATCTTCAAGCGTAAAAGCAGTTTTTGCGCCGATAGAGCCTTTCGTAGTCAGTCCCATGTGTGCAACGAGGATATCTGCCCCCGCATCTGCCATCTGTTCTGCCTCGGTTTCGTTGAAGGCATACGGCGTAGTAAGAAGACCCATTTGATGTGCTGTCCGAATCATCTCCACTTCCGGGCCGTATCCCATATCGGTCTCTTCAAGAAGTTGCCGGAATGTGCCATCAATCAGTCCCACTGTCGGAAAGTTTTGCACACCGGAAAATCCAATAGCATCTATCTGACCTAAAAATATATCCATCAAGCGAAAAGGGTCGGTCCCGCAGACACCTGCAAGAACAGGCGTATTTTTGATTACAGGCAGAACTTCACTTGCCATTTCAACGACGATTTGGTTTGCGTCGCCGTAGGGCATCATGCCAGCAAGTGAACCTCTACCTGCCATCCGGAATCTGCCAGAGTTATAGATGATAATTAGGTCAATACCGCCTGCCTCTTCGCATTTGGCAGAGATACCAGTACCTGCACCTGCCCCAATTATCGGTTTGCCAGCATCAATATTGGTGCGTAATTGTTCTAAAATTTCTGCGCGTTTGAATTTCATTTTTCTGATTCCTTTCTTCAATAAAAATAAATCAACAAAATCGGTCAGTCCTAAATTCGCAGATCAACGCCGCGCATATTGTGATTCTGCAGGCGCGCGATATTCAACGTTAAGATGTGGTGTTTCTAAACGGATATGTCCTTGATGGCGTGAGGTTAGGCAACTCTCCAATGTTCCACTTACCAATAAGGTTCGTTCCGCTGGATACGGTGCGATACCTGTTTCAAAAAGTTCCTCAATCTTGGCGATAAGGCATGCCGAGTAAGTGACATTTGGGGTAGGAGTTAAGAAAAACTGGGTTGAGACTGGCACCGATTCGTTCCTGAGTTTCGCTGCAAAGCAGTAATCCCGCACTGCCCCATTGAGCATCAGAAGGGTTGCTTTCAATCCATTGTTATATTCAATGAAATAGGCAGATGGGTTTTCCACGAGTCTTTGTAGTTCTCCATTACCAATCATATCTTGTGTTCTGCCATCTTCATCCGTTAAACCGCACGGGGTGTCACTTCTTGAAAATGCCGCTTCCAGCAATTCCAAAGACCAATGCCCCTCTTCACCAGCTTTCCAGACTTCATCACCATCTATTAATTGAACAGCAGCAACACCGGTTTCACCACCTTTTCGGCGTTCAACCATACACTGCATCGCCTCTAAAGCGTGATAGTCCATCGGGTCCGGGCCGCCAACGCCTACCATCAGTGCCTCTTCTATCTCACACTCCAACGGCAATTCAACGTCAGGCAATCGCCACGTAACAGGCAACGATGACCCTGCAAGTACGCCAAAACCGAGGCGATGGCCATCATCTATCATTGCTTTCGCTTTCTCAAAACTGTAGGAGAGGTGTTTGTCGTTGAAGATAGGCACAGCGCGTCCATCTTCTTCAAAAACCTTGACGCATTCCTTGAAAAACTCATAACGTGGATATAGCACCTGGCTTTTTTCATTGGTAGGATAGTCGCCGTGTTCACCAATCAATAGCACCGCATCCACAGCAAGTTCATTGCCACCACATCGGAGTGCTTCGGCAATGGTAGGATATACAGAAAACCCGAATTCTCGCGCGCGATCTTCGCTCTGCTCTCCCTCTGGTTTCTGATCAACATAGAGAGAAACGACTTTCATATCTGGACGGTGCCAGCTGCCCTCTTTTGGATATCCGACAAGAAAACGATCTGCAAAATGTTGTGCATGCGACAGATAACGATAGATAGTTGTAATAACAGCAATTCGTTTCATATCTTTATGTCCTCCAGAAGGTTGATTCTTCAGTGGCTTGATAGGCAATGTCCAGATGCGGAGTATCCTGCTTTTCACTATCAGCAAATAAGCTGTCAACACCTACCGCAACAAGTCCTGTTGTCAACAAGGTGCGTTCAACCGGATAGGTTGCATCACCTGTCAAAAACATCTTCTCAATATTATTCACCAGCGGTGAGAAGAAGTTTGCCAACGTAGTCCGTGCGGGAGGCATTGGAAGATACATTTGTGTTGAAAGGATTTCGTTCTCTGAACCGGTATTAGCGGCAAAATTGAAATCTTGCACTAATCCGTTCATCAGAATCATCGTAGACTTAAGCCCATCCTGATGTTCATACTGATATGCAATTGGGTCTTTCACAATCTCTTTCATTTCGTCCAGCGTGGGAAACGGATTGTTAAACCCTGGGCGCGATGGTGTTAGTGTATGACTACGACAGAGCGCAGACTCAAAGAGTTCCCTTGACCATAGTTCGGAGTGATGTGCATTCCAAAACGCATCTCCCCGGTATGCCTGTAGCCATTTTACACCACTTTCACCGCCGTCGCGCCGTTCCACCATACACTGCAACGTCTCTAATGCGTGGAAATCGTAACTATCCACACCGCCATAAGCGACACACACCGCTTCTGATACAGAAGTTCCAAGCGGCATGTCAATAGAAGGGGTACGCCACGTAACGGGCAGCGAAGACCCTGCCATAAAAGCAAAATCCATATCTTGAGAGATGTCATACATCTCACGCGCCCACTCCCAATTCCATGAGAGGTGTTTATCGTTGAATATCGGCACACCACGTCCGCTTCGTTCAAATACCTCGACCATCTGCTTGAAATGTTCATAGCGCGGATAGAGACGTTGTCCTTTCTCGTTAGATGGATATTCACCGTGTTCACCGATGAGTAGCACACCATCAACCGCCAATTCCTCGCCGCCAAGAGTGAGTGCTTCCGCGATTGTTGGGTATCCCTTCATCGTGGGAAAACGTTCCAATCGGTCACGGCTGAGGTCATTGTCCTTAACCTGTTCAACGTATAGTGAAACGAGGTCCATCGGCGGGTAATGGTGTCGGCTATTCCACCCGTATCCTTCCAAAAATCGATCAACGATGTGTTGCGCGTGTGAGTATCTGTGGTATATTGTGGCAATTGCAGCAATTTTTGTGCGTTTCTGCATGTTTCCTCCTTTAGATTTCACGGTGGTATTGTTGTTCTCTGCGCAATTCTAATAAGGCGTAGGTTAAACTGTGTATCACTATACCTTGTTCTTCCAGTTTTTTCAGTCTTTCAATTAGTGTCTTGACATGATAAGTCCCCGAGGCAATCTCATAACGTATCACAACAATTTTTCTTGCAGTTTTTGCAAGCCTGCTATATCTTGCTATTTTTTTCAATAATTTATCCAATAATCTGACTATTAGAGGATCTAAGGAAGAATAGGGACCGCTGATTTTGTCGGCCACACGTGCGGGAAATAAGCCAAGCATAAATTTTCTTTCCAACTCAATAAGAAACGCATCAATAAAATCTACCAAAAGGAAATCAGTTATTTCAGGAGAATGCCACGAAGGATTTTCTAAGTATCTATTGATGTTCATACAAAGAAAAGAACTTTCAAAAACTCCTTTGATACAGCAGCGCTGCGATGCAAGGGCATTTAAAAAATGCTCAAATTCCTCTCTGAACTGATAATCTTTATCCCAATCGTCGTTATATTCTGTCATAACATCTCTTATAGTGTGCTCTAATGACGTTCTTGCTTCATACTCTTCTCTATAATCCCACGGGTCTATTTCTATATTCAGGTGATACCAGGGATAACAGAACCCCGAATACTGATAATAATATAATACCTCTTGTGCTTTTTGTTTAAGTTCGTCTATCTCATCACGTTTTTCAGACCACGCCATTGCTGCCCGAAATATCTTCGCGCGTTCAGTATGGCACCCTTGATCTCCACAAATTTCCTTATAAACACGTTCCAACGTATATAGCCCACTACTTTCTGGTAAGTCAGCTTCTTTTGCTATGTGCCCTGTAGCAAGTCCTTCGACTTCACGCTCACGCTCTTTAATTTTCTTCAAAATCGGAAAATGTTCACGAGCATATTTTCGTAGAAGTTCAAATGTGTGATTTCGGAGTTTCCGAGTCTCATATTCATCTATTGGTTCACCCCAATTGTTTTCCCATTCAATCTTCATAATTATCGCCTATTTTAAACATCATTCAGGTATTTGCTCAGAGCGTACATTTACATATTGTGTAGCCAACAACAATATCTTGCATATCCTTATTATACGCATCTTGCGAATCTTCTTTACAGTGAACCCCGAAAAATGGACCAGGGTAAGCAAAAAGAAACCAATCACCTTGGATAGATTTGCAGTATGGACATGTGTTAACCCAATACTTGTCAGCAACGGTTTTAGAATAACGGTATTGAATCGTTCGAGGTATCGGTTTTACTTTCGGTGCAGATTTGTCCCAATCAGAAGTTTTGGGCCAAGCAAATAAAATAATTTCGCGTTTGCACTTCCAGCATTCCCAAAATCCATATCGATAGTACCGGTCAGGCAGGTCAACATTAGTTTGTTTTGCAATTTCGTTAACTTTGACATCATATTGTTTCATAGATTGCTTGCATCTTTTGCAAGTAAATTCCATGAAACAGTCTCTAACTGGCTGAAAAATTGTAGGATTGTCTATGACAGCTTGACCATCTAATTCTATAAATGGAATCGGTAATAATCTTGCCTTATTTTCATCCACAGCATGACTAACTCTAATTTCTATCGCGGCAGCAGGTTCATTTTCAACCATTAAAGCAACATCTATAATGAAACCATCAGGCATTCTATATTCCAAAATCGCGGACTCTACTTTATCCGGTAGAGGCTGATTCGTGAATTTGCAACAAATATTACAAGTTCTTCTCAATGTAGGAACATCAATTTTACCAGACTTCCAATCAGAAATAGCATTAAAAATCAGTTGTTTAGCAATTTTATGGATGATTGTTTCTTGATTGCAGGTTTCACTCACCTTGTGGGAAAAGTGAGCAGTTTTGATCTCACCTTTTCTGAGAATTACAGTATCTTCACAGGCAGGACAAAAATACTGTTTTCCCTTTTCTGCTGTCTGCGGGTCATATAACCAATTTTCACCATCATAGGCAAATGGAACTTTTAGTTTTTGATTTTTAGACATAGTCATCGCATTCCTGTCGTGAAAATGAACAATGTAATTTAGTTTTCGTCCGCATTTCGACTTCAGCAAACCTGATAAACATAAACACTGCCAAAACTCACTATCTACAACATTATATCACATTATCCAGAATCTTTTGTCACATTTTCTAAAAGCCTTTGTAGGGCGAGAGCACTGTGCCTCGCCATGTCTGATGAACGGAAACATGGGCGGGCACAGAGCCTCCTACAGTGAAGTTGGATTCTCTGAAGGGAACATGTATAACAATTTATGAGATAAACAGAAGATATATTTTTTGGAGGAGAGGTAGGGTAATTGTATGGTTAGGGCATAGGTGTCAATTTAAGAAAACATGACACACCTATTCCGACTCGGTAGGGCGGTTTCTAACCGCTCCGTATTATCCCAAAGGCTCTTGTGGGAGGCGTTTTCAACGCAACTGAATACCATACGCGTATTTAGCGTTGATTTGGGTAATCGCGCTTACAAAGCGCTCCCACAAAGATCTCTTGCCTATCAGTAACCAACCAAGTAATACCAAATTAACAGGATTTATCTTGTCTTATTGGAGTCAGGTGCGGTTAGGAAACCGCACCTACCGAGACGAATCGCGTTAATTTGGTATAAGTCCGATGAGGTTAGGAAACTGCACCTACCGTATTTAGAGTACTCCTTAAGTTGACACCTATGGGTAATTGTATGGTTAGGGACACAACAAATAAAAAATCTGTTGTGTCAAAAAGTGTTTGGAGCGTCACATAGCAAAACTATGGACGCTCCAAAATAGGGTAGGTCTATCAAGCTGCCAGTGCAGAGAGAGCAGCTTCCTCAGTGTCGAAATGTTCAAAGAGCCTCACAAGTCGGCTAATCACAATCAGATTTTTGATGTTTTTACCAACATGGATGATCCCTATACGCCCCTGCTTTTGTGTTGCTTCAGTATATGCGCCGATAAGGACACCGAGCCCAGAACTGTCCATCTTATCTACACTCTCAAGATTGATGAGGATGCGCGGTTTATTGGATGCCTCTATCTGCGGCGAGATAGTTTTTTTGAATTCTGACACGGAGTTTCCCATTATTTTTCCATTGGGTTTTAAAATCGTGATGCCATTTTTCTCGCGAACTTGAGTTTTCATGGTTTTCTCCTATTTTAATTTATTTAAGTGTGTTTTTATTGTATTTTGATTTGTTATATTTGACCGATATTGTCAGGAAAGGTTCGTTTAATCTTACGAATCTTTGATAAACTCAGTTTCATTTCACTATAATACGCTATTTAACAACGTATGACTATTATAACATGCACTTTTGGCGAGGTGCAAATGAATTAAGGGGAAGGTATTAAGGAATCAACATTTAACGGTCTTTCTACCAAAACTACTGGTGCCTGACAACAATCACAATTTCCCGGAGCAACTGCGCGGATGTAGCACGTATCGCAGAAGTAATAGAGTTCATGGACAACACCATCGCGGATGGATCTGATACGGATTACCTCCAGCAAATGTGTTTTGGGAAAGACGCGACCGTTAATAATCAAGTCTTTCTCATGTAATCGTTTGTCTACAAACAGTGCCTCAGATAATGATGTACGCAGAAGGGTGTAGTATTTTCCATCTTTGGTCTTGACCCCATACAGATGTTCATGCTCTCCAGAGAGTTCAACTTTATAGTGCGTGTGCATATCTTCTGCTAAACAGACGATTTTGCCGTGAAGTTCAACATCTTTTGGGTTCGGTGTTTCCGTTGTCGGTTTTGCACCGATCATCAGAAGGACAAGAACGATGAAAAATGGAAATAACCAATTGATATTAAGCATCACTATTCTCCTTTGCCCATCTATTTGGACCTGGACCGGGTTGATGCTCATCGCGAATTCGCTTGAATTCTTCGGGTGTTTTGACAACATCGTCGGGATTTACTTTACTTCGTGCCAGAAAACCTGCTTCCGGTTGATAGCCAGTCGGTTTCGCAGCGTCCTGATACCGTGAATCGACGCTCCATCGCACCTGATGACTAACATTCGGAATAGAACGGTGCGGTGTCAGATTGGTAAACAGCAGAACGCTACCAAACTTGACTGGAACGATTTCAGGTTCCACTTCTGGTAATGCATCATCAGGAATTTCAAGATAGAAACGTTCTGAGTGGCGGTGTCGGAAAACGCCATCACGATGGACATGTGGAATGACTTCAAGACAACCATTTTCTACGGTAGCATCTATCAGAGGAATCCAGATTGTGAGTTGTAAAACTGAATCGCATTTCGGTTCCATATAACCCGCATCTTGATGCCACGGTACTAAGGTTCGGTCATGCTCTGGGAGTTTAGGTCGGACACGATATGCAGGGTGACACATAATCTCTGGTCCAACGAGTGACTCCGCAATGTCAAGCAGTTTCGGATTGATGAGGAGATCAAAAAGCGCAGGTCCGGTGTGTGCACCGCTAAACACCTTTTGGAATACTGCGGGAGATTGTTCGGTGATTTTAGCTAATCGGGTGTCGAAACCTTCCGTTTTGAATTTCGAGTCAATCTCACCATCTGCATAGAGTTGTGAAGCGCCTTTGTCTACAATCTCTTCAAACTCCGCAATGAGCGGATTCAAATCATCAGGAGCGAGTGCGTCTTCAACAAGAAGATACCCGTTTTTGTTAAAGTCATCAATTTGAGAATCTGTTAACGTTTTCATAATACCTCTCATATCTGCACAAGTTCAATTAGAATGCCATCAGGGTCTTTCGCACACACGACACCTGCTGCATCAGGTGCGCTTATAGGTTCAGACAGGAATTCCACACCGTTCTGTTTTAAATTTTCCACCGTTTTCTGAATATCTGCAACAAAAAAGGTGAGCCAACGGACACCTGCAGAAAATTCATCTGTAGGTGTTGGCGACGGTTCTTGAATATCCATCAGTTTGATGAGAGTATTGCCTGCTTTAAGGCGGACCTGCCGAAATCCTGTAGGGGCAAGTCCTACATCTTGGGCTAACGCGTCCGGAATCTCCAAGTCCATCACAATCTCAAAACCTAATTTGTTGTGGTAAAAATCTAATGACTCCTCAAAATTGCTGCATGTGATAGCGATGTCAACTGTTGGGCGCGATAAATTTAGCATAGATTTTAACCTCCCGATAGAACAAAGATCGCTTCACGAAATTGTCCCAGTGGTATGTTGTTATAGGTGATGTCAATAGGGATGACAACTCTTCCTAATACTTCACAACTCCGAGGAATCGGAAAAGAAAACTCAATATATCCATCAATTTTCGGGGGAATAGTTGTTTCTGCAGGAGCAATCTCCATACCCCACGCTTCAGGAAGAATCGGTTGTGCAATTGCTGTACAAGACTCAAGTGAATGGTTTGTTAGCTCAACCTGCAACGCTGCCGTTTCGCCAGGTGAAACTTCCTGTTCATAAGGACAACATCGCACCCACTGATCATCCATGCCGTAGTTTGCGTGATCCCAAGGAAAGAGATCAGTATAGCATTTTTCACGTTCAGCAAGGGTATCTAACATAAAGTCAATCTCTTTGTCGGTGAAATCAAACGCTGGATCAACATGGCAGTTAAAAATATGTGTCGGTTTGAGTTCTTGAATAAGACGCAGACACTTTTCGTAGCCAACATCTTTACCGAGCAGGTTCCGATTGCCGGAACAGTAGTCGTCAATCCCTGCCATCGTGAACGAATCACCAGCAAAAAACATCCTAACGCCGCGTCCCTCAACGAGCAAACCACCATGGTAATAGGTCTGTCCCGGAAAATGGTAGGCAGTCATTTTGAATTCATTCCACTGCCATGAATCGCCATCACTGGTAACGCGATCGACACGTGTAACAGCAGGTGAAATACATGGCAGTCGGTAAGCCTTTGGATTTGCGATAACTTTGGCAACAACCGCATCGGTTATCGTTTCACAGGGAAAAGTTTCCTGAAATTCTGGGACAGCATTAACATGGTCATCGTGATAGTGCGTTACCCAAAACTGCGTAACCTCAGGCGTTGTAATATGGGCTTGCAAGCTGCGCCCTAAATCACCATCTACTTGCAACTGCTGAATCTGTTTTACTATATTCGGTGAACCGCAATCCATTACAAACGCCTCTTTAGTTTCAGAAATAATTAGCCATGTTGTACCGAAGTGACGCAAGAAATCGGGAGGCGGCTTACCTTCTCGGATAGGCATGTGGTCATCGCGTCCCTCAAATTCGGCAAACAATTGCGGAAAATAGTGACGGAGGGCAGAAATTGACACATATTTATCATAACAATAATCCAATTGATCATGAAGTTTGTCAATTGCAGCGTCAGGATTTTTCATGACAACACCGTGGGTTGGAACAAGTGCTGTCGGCGATGACTGGCGAACCTTTTCAAGACTTTCTTTCAACTCTTCTCGCGCGCCGAGAAAGCCGTGATAGTCAGTAGTTTGTTGTCCCTTTTGTAGGCCATAAAGCTCCCATATTTTGCCTTCGTCATAAATGAGATCGCCTGAAAAAGCAAAACGTTGTTTGTCAACGTCAACAAGATAGGTGACGCTGCCATCCGTATGCCCAGGTGTTTCAAGTATTTTTATAGATGCAGGGCCCCACGCAATCTGCGCGCCTTCTGCATAAGTATCTATCACATGGATAGAATTCGCAAGCATAAGATTGTGCGGGTGGCAGTTGTAGAGATGCCATCTGTATTTTGGATCGTTCCAAAAAGTTTCTACATCAGAAAACCATTGCGCCTCAGCCGCTGGAACACCGACACGCACATTCTCTGGGATAGGGAATCCTGATGTGTTATCACGATGGTGATGGGTATATAGAATCTGTTCTATATTGGTAATTCTCAGTTCGGTAAGTGTCGATTGAAGAGATGTTCCGCTCGGATCTATAAGAAGTGCGTTGTTTCCATCGCGAAGTATACCGGTATTGACATGTCCATGATGGACATATAGATGATCGCTGAGTTGAGAATAGTGTGTTTCCATAAAAATCACTGTGTTTTTGCTTTTATACCAAATTAACGGAATTTATCTTTTCCGACGGTAGGTGCGGTTTCCTAACCGCACACTGAGCAAGACAGATCACGTTAATTGGTATTAGACACCAACGAATAAGTGCAGCATGATTTGATAAATAGTAAGTTCGGAAAAAATTATTCTACCGTTTCAGTTTTCTTTTCGCTCAAACTATCCTTCTCAAGGATTGCCATCCATGTCCTACCGCCACGCCGTACACCTCGTGTATCTGCAGGCTGCCATTTTCCTACTTCATTTTCCCAATTTCGCCAAGACATAATGGCGAAGTCTTGTCTTTCTTCTTCATGCCGTTGTCTATCATCCTTAAAACCGAAAAACTTCAGAAAAGCAGGTGTGTCGCTGCGAATACCGAGTGGATCATCCTCATACACTCCCCAGTTAGTGTATGTGACAGGTTCTCCAGTATCCCACAGCCACTTACCTTCTTTAACTACATCGGTTAATCCAATCCAATATGGCCCACTGCCAAAAACGGCTTCAATCCATATCTGCTCTTCCGCACTTGTAATCGTAACAAGATGGGCTTCTTCTTTCTCTGCCTGGTCTTGGGCATCAAATCTGTCATCGCATAATATCCGTTTGTAAGCGTGCCCGTTTGCGGGATTAATAATCCACATACCCGACACTTCAGGAACATTACGCGGGCGATACTCCTCTTTCTGTTTTATCTCTTCAGGCGTTGGTTCGGAAAGGTCCGTTGAATTTCCATTAAGGGTCAAAACCTGCGTTGCCGGTAGTTTTCCATCTTTAAAGAGAAAAGGCTCTAATTCAGCAGAAAGTCCACGATAGTTAACGGATATGGTGTATACACCAGGTGAGTATATAGGATGCATGAAGGCACCTCGTGCATCAGTCGTAAATGATCGGCTGGAGGAAAAGGCTCTTTCCCTATCCAGGGGTAATCCATCAATGTTAATCTTGAGTAATGTGTTTGCAAGGGGTTCACCGTTCTTGAAAACGATCCTGCTTTGAATTTTCAGTTGATATTCTGTGATGACTTCTACGTCAGTAAGGTTCGTTTTGGGCTTGATAGCGAATAAAACTGCGTCCCGTTGACCTGATCCGTGATAGTATATAGAAGCTTTGCCGAACTTGATTGCTCTAATCCTATATTTATCATCTTTTAAATTAATTTGAAGTATATATAATTGAACTTGCCTTGAGGGCATATTGTTGAGGACAAACCTTCCTTCTGAATCTGTTTTAGATCTTGACGATGCAAGTGATAAAGTGACTCCAGCAATTGGCTCACCTTTCGGATTGATTACACGACCAGATAATGATGACAAATGTTCTTGTGCTACGATGCTGTTGGGTACAACAAAAATAAGCTCAACAAATATAATTAGGAATATAAAACTTGGATTTGTAAAATGAAAACGAACCATAGCAATATCTCCTTATAGTGCGCGTTTGAAACCATTCCATAAGAGAGGTATATTTTCAACTCATCAGCAGAGGGTAATTGATATTACAATTTAAAAATCTTCCTTTTCAAGAATCGCTTGTTTAACCATTGATGAAAGTGGACTTTTTGCATCAATTGCCATCCATTTTTTTGTTGAGAAAATTAGCGCGATTGGAACTTCTCCGGCACTTGTGCTAAGATTGTCAGGTTTGCCAGAGGCTCCCCAATTCGCATAAACGAGGGATTCTCCACTGTTCCACTGCCATGCTGCTTCATTTTCGGGAACTTGCAGCCCAATCCAACAGAACGCTTTCTCTGAATATAGTGACTCTAACCACTTCTGCTCCGCTTCGTCGTTAATAGCCACAAGATAGGCATTTTCGGCTTGCGCTTTTGCTTTCGCGTCATCCCAGCTTTTGCACTCAATTTTTTTGTAAGCATGCCGATTTTCAGGATTCACTGTCCAAACGGCTTGTCGTGCTTTTTCTCTATTACTTCGATTTAATCTGTGTCTCTCAAAGCCAGTGAGCGTTAATTTGAGATTGTCTTTACGTTGTCCTTTTTTCATACGAAACCATCTTGTCTTTGCGGATATCCCTTCATACTTTACCGATACCATATATTCTTCCTCATCGTCAGGAGAATAGTTTACAAAGTACCCTTCTGCATCTGTTTTAACAGATCTCCTTGAGGATCCACCGCCGCCGCCACTGCTGAAGAAAAAGAATTCGGTCTTTCGGCGTCTGTGCCTGACTGTCAGATAAATATCCTTATTGGCAAGCGGTGTTCCATCAGGCAAAATCACGCGTCCACTAATTCGCATACGTGGCTTCTGCACGTTCACAACGACGTTTTCAAGATGCTCACCGGGTTCAATAGCAATAGTTGGCTTACCAAACCATACTGGAAAATGCGGGCGAAATGCCGTGGAATAGACAGTGATGTCCCCGAGTTCAAGAGACATGACCTCATAATCGGAACCGTGCTCAGGAAACATCACTACCCGCGATGAAACGGGATTGATGTTTGTTATAGAGAAAACCCCTTTTTTGTCGGTTACTGCACTTGGCCAGGATGCAATAGGCGCGAGCGGTCCTTTCTCACGTCCTCTGTTAATTTTTACCGGTTTGACAGCGAGTTTTAGACCCACAACGGGTTTACCGTCCGCATCTATAACGCGACCGGAAAGGCTTGACAAGGTTTTCTGGGCAGTGACGTTCCAGGAGATTGTAAAGGTAAGAACCAGAACAACAAGCAAGGCAAATGAAGATTGTCGGAAATGTAAACGTGTCATAACTTAATCTCCTTTTATGGTGAAATATGGAAATAATTATACACCTCACTTGTAGGAGCGATCTCCGAATCGCGACTAATGCCACTCGTAGTCGGGAATCGGAGTTCCCTCCTACAGATAAATACGTCTAAATAAATCAATAATCTCCTTTTAATTGAGAATTAGACAATCATGAGAACATGAAAATTTGTCTATTCGTCCATATCCTGTTTCTTGGCACGCATACCATCTTTTTCAATGACTGCCATCCGTACCCTGTCATCAAATCCGCCATCCTTTTCAACTGCCTTCCACCGCCCTTCGCCTGACATAATAGCAAAATTTCTTTCTTCACCACCTCTAAAACGACGTGCAGCGAGAGGATCAGATAATTCTTCTAATGTCCAATTTGTGAATGTCAGAGGTTCACCAGTATCCCATTGCCATTTGCTTCCAAAGGCAGCATAGGTCAGACCAATCCAATACGGTTCATTTCCAAAAGCGACCTCAAGCCAAACCTGTTCTTGCTCATTGGTAATCGTAACAAGATGTGCGTCTTCAGCATCTGCTTTAGTTTGTGCTTCCTCTCTACTCTCACACAAGAATGCCATGTATGCGTGCCCATTCTCTGGATTAACGACCCACACCTTTGGAACATCAGGCTCGTACCGGTAACGATACGTTTCTGCTTCACCATTTTCTGGGGGAGGGTCTGCAAGTTCATCTGAATTACCATCCAGTGTCATAACTAAGCCTTCATACTGCTCTTCTTTGAGGATAAACATATCTGAGATAGATGATAGTCCAAGATGTTCAATTGACAAAGAATAAATTCCGGGTGCGAAAGCAGAGAGTCGGAAGTTACCATCAGCATCGGTACTAATTGGACGACTGTATGTATTTCCATTTGTTTCACCTAAAGTTAAATTACCAACGTTAACATTAAGGGATGTGTTAGCAAGTGGTGTGCCATCCTTGAATAGAATTTTGCCCTGAATCAAAAGTTGATTTCTCGCATTAGTTCCCATTATTACTTCTACGTTCTCTATTTTTGCTCCAGGTTTGATAGCAAATGTAACGCCACCGGTTTCAGGCGAGAAAGAGAATTCATGAGGATAAAACGTAACTTTGCCGAACTTAATGGATTTTATCGCTGGTGGAGGCGTGTAATTGAGGTGCTCACGCCCCGGAGGTGCGGGCTTTTTTTCTGGAGGTTTGGCATGCAAGACCATGATTTGTGCCAATCCAGAGGCTTTCTTTGTAAAAGTAAAATGACCTTCTGAATCCGTAACAGTTTTTAGAAAGGGTGGACGTGTTTGCATATCTTGTTCATTAGGGATTTTTCCCATCATCCGTTGACGGACATGGGCAGGCATATTGGGTGGCGGGGGTCGTCGCTGCCGGAGAAAAGGATACAGCGTCTTGTCGTACAGTGTGTCTATCCCGCCATTTTCTCTAATCTTGACGTGAAATAGTGCAATAGGTGTCTCAGCAACGGGTTCTCCATCTGCAGTAATTACGCGTCCTGATAAGGTTGAAGGATTTTCTTCAGCAGGACTGTTGTTGGCGACAGCAAGGAATAAAACACAAAGTAATGTTAACACTATAACAGGATTTTTGCGGATGCGTAAAAGAGTCATGATGAATACCTCCTTAGAGTTCACAATAATTGTCGTTAGGGAATAAGAGCAACGATAGACCACCAGCGTTTACTTCTCTGTTTGCGGTGTCGCCACGTTTAATCCTTCTTTTTCAAGAATAGCCTGCTTCACTGAAGACAAGAATGGACTGTTAGATTGGATTGCCATCCATTTTTTTGAGAAGAATCCCATAGCAAAGGGGCCTTTACTTGCGTCAACAGCAGTAGAATCAGATTTCGGTGAATTTCTCCAATTAGTGTAAGTGAGTGGTTGTCCATTATCCCACTGCCATTGAGTCTCTTTTTCCGGCATGCTCAATCCAATCCAGAAAAACGATTTTTCAGGAAAAAGTCCTTCCAACCATTTCTGTTCCGCTTCATCGTTAATCGCGACGAGATGTGCGTTTACAACTACGGCTTTTGCTTTCGCATCCTCCCAACTATCGCATTCAATTTTTTTGTATCCATGCCCATTGTCAGGATTCACTAACCAAATTCCCTGTCGGGCTTTCATTCTATCAAGGTTTTTGAGGACAAACACGAGGTCATCGTAACGTTCACCTTCGTTTAGGATGATCGTTTCTGACTGTAAGACCGTCCCTTTATACTTCATCTTCACTGTGTTCTCGGCTGGTGCCTCTGCATTATACGATACGAAATAACCTTGGTTATCAGTAGAAACACCATAGCCAGAACTACCTCCGCTGCCTCCACGTCCCCCTGGTGAACGACGATACCTACTAACTTCGAGCCATACCTTTTCATTCATAAGTGGGGTTCCGTCCTGCAGCAGAATTCGTCCACGAATCCTCGGCCGCGGCGTTGTAACGTTCACAACAACATTTTCAAGGTGGTCCCCTTTTTCAACTGCAAAGGTCAATTTACCAAAAGAGGTTGGCATTCCTCGGCGAAATGCTATGGAATGGAAGGTTAGGTCTCCGATTGTGATGGATATAAGTTCATGATCAGACCCATGTTCGGGAAACATTGTAAATTGTGATGAAACAGGATCAATATTAAGAAAAGAGAAACGTCCTTCAGTGTCAGTTACTGATCGTAACCAAGATAAGAAAGGTTTGCGTGCCGGTGTTTCCCCTCGAGTGCCAACCTTAACAGGTTTAATGGCAAGTTTAATACCGGCAACCGGTTTTCCCTCCGCATCTATAACCTGACCGGAAAGACTTGACATAGTTTTCTGTGAAGTAGCGTTCCAAGAGATAGTAAATGTTAGTGCAATGAAAACAATAAACATTGCAATTGAAGATTGTCTGAAATGTAAACGTCTCATAACTTAATCTCCTTTTAGGCAAGTTAAGCCTAACACTTTTTGGTAATGAAACTTATGTATATTTCTCAAACAAATTTTAAATGATTATACAAACACCACTGGGGCAACCTGAAACCTTACCGCTAAAGCATGAATGTGTTTGACTGTTAATTCGCGCTTACCTTCAAGGATTTCCGAAACGGTATATGGAGTGCCGAGTTCAGGCAAATCTGATGGTTCAAGTTGATGTTCCTCAATTAAAAATTGTAACATTTCAACACCGTTACATCCGGGAATTGGATGGTGTTTTTCTTCATAGGCATGCACTGTACCGAGCGTATCAAGTAGTCCATAAAGTGGGTGTTTTTCATTTGTTCCTACTTCGTCAATCAGCTCGTTCAGGACGGTAACGGCTTTGTCGTATTCTTTCTCGTTAAGAATTATAGTGAAATCTAAAAATATGTTCACACTCCCTGGTAGATGCGGTTTCCTAACCGCATCTATGGACTGAATAAACACGGTTCGGTTAGGAAACCGAACCTACCGTAGTGAAAAAATAATTATGGATTTTACTATAAAAAGAGTGGTTGCACAACGTGCCAATGTGTTTGGAAATCTTTAGCAATAATGTTCATTTTTTCTCTTCTTTGTAACTGCCCATAAGCGTCAGCTTAAGAACAAAATTGCTGGGTTCTCTCCTGTGGGAGGGAAACCTTGTAAGCCCGATATTGCGAACCTGAACCTGCAAAATCGGGGTTTTAAACCCCTCCCACAGGATGATATATCATTAAGTTGACAGTTATGCTGTGTAAACCGCTCTATCCAAGATTATTCCTCAGCGAACTGTGGTCTGCCAAGTGCATCCGTTCTGCCTTGACGTTTGTAATGCGGCAGATGTCCGCCTGCATCGGCTAAAATGCGTTCATGTGCAAGCGCGATACGGTCAACACCTTGATCTGTAATGTCATTCTGACATGTCGGATCTGCCTCAAGGTCAAAGAGGCGTGTACCACTATTGAGATCAACACTTGAGAAATACCAACTTTTCGCGTCCTTATACCAAACAGCATTAACATAACGACAAGTTAAGTATTCCCGTGATGTAAATCCGCTTTTGCCTTCAACCAGGGGCAGTAGACTCTGTCCTTGAATTTCGCCTGTAGGTTCAACTTGGCTTGCTGCCATGACGGTAGCAGGCACATCAAGTGTATACACAAATTCATCACACGTTGTGCCAGCGTTAACACCAGATGGATGCCGGACGAGGAGCGGAATATCCATTGTGCCCGGATACATAAAGTTAGCTGGTTTTCCTGTGGCTTTATCAGGATTCTCGGCAAAGTTTGTGCCGTGGTCACTGAGAAAAATAATCAACGTGTTGTCGCGTAGTCCGAGCCTATCAATAGTATCAACTAACCTTCCAAACCAAGTATCCACAAGGGTCACCAAACCTGCATAGTTTGCTTTAACACTTGGCAAACGATTTTCAAGTTCTTCATCTTTGAGCGAACCGTAGGGCAGATTGAGACAGATCGGCTCCCGGTCTTCTCTGCTACCGTAGAGGTCGTAGTAGTGGATGGGTGCTTCCCATGTTTCGTGTGGTGTGAATCCGTCAACATATAGATAGAAAGGTGTGTTTTCATGATTATGTTCTACAAATTCGATTGCAGATCTGAACAATCTCGCAGTGGGCCAGTTTTCTTCCTCACGTTCCGGTTGGACGTTCACAATATGAGAACGTACACGATCTGGATTGCCACGGTATCTGACAACTTGGCTCGGATCAGCATGTGCACCACCACGGTATCTGTCTTCGGCTTGACCACGAACAAACTGCCACTGCCGAAATCCGCGTGTAAAGTTCATTCCCGGCACAAAATAGTGTGGCACATCCGCGAAGAAACCGGTGTGATACCCATTTCGGACGAGGGATTCCGCAATTGCAGGTTCATCCGAAGACATCGGCTGCCAACCTGGGGTATAAACGTTATCCCACGGCACGGGGTTGTAAGAACTAAATGGATAGACACGTCTGCCCGTATGCAGTGTTCGCCGCGTCGGGATTGTTGGCAAGCATTCTGGGTGCGCATTCGTAAATCTGACACCCTCTTCGGCAAACCGTGCCAAATTCGGTGTGTGAACCCAATCGTTACCATAAGGGCTTAAATATGCTGTCCGAAGTGTATCTGAAACAACGACGACAATGTTCCAACTCATATATTACCTCCAAAGGAATTTATGAAATCTATTTTAGTTTAGTTGCAATTTATACAACAAAGAATCATTTAAAATTAAACCGTATAATCAAAGACAAGAACGTCCTCAACGAGCGGGCGAATGTGTTCGCCTGCCACCTTACGATGAAAAGGGTGTGGTAGATATGCGTCTCGCGCCGCTTCATCTGTGAACCGTACTATAAAACCGTAGCTATATCCCTGACTCTTGCCTTCGGGACTGTTGTTAGTGCCAGCAGTAATGGATTCAATACCTGGTATTTCATCAGCCATTTCTAATAAAGCATCTGGTAAAGCATCCAATTGTTCTAAGGTGACATCGGACTTTAACTTTAGTAGGACAATATGTTCAACCATATACATTCTCCTAAATTTTAACGAACGTCTCAAATTTTTGGGTGGAAAGTTATAAAGATTTGGTATATACTAATTAAGTATTACACATGTCGTGTTTTTTCTCAAGTTTTTTGTCTGATTCTAACCGTATTTACCCATTCAATGCGTAGATCCTACTCCCTAATATGGAAAGAAACAAATGAATCGAATATATACATTTTTCTCAATTTTAGTTCTGACTATTGTTCCAATTTCGACCAGTTTTGCGCAAGACAATACACAGGTCGGTTTACCTGAAGGCGCAATCGCACGGCTTGGAAAAGGCGGGATAAATATTATGCGGTTTTCACCAGATGGCACACGCCTTGTCGTAGGAACGGATGTGGGGGTTTGGGTATATGACGTGCTGGATGGAAAAGAAACTGCTTTGTTTACAGAGCATACTGGGCAAGTGAATGCACTCGTATTTTCACCAAACGGAAAAATCCTTGCGAGCGGCGGTTTTGCTAATCCCATCATTCAACTATGGGATTTGGATATTGGTAAGAAACTCTCAAAAATCACATTAACCCAAAAGACAGACTCAGTGGTATTCTTGGCATTTTCCCAAGACGCAAAAACTCTTATCAGTTTGGATATATTTGGCGAGATCACACATTGGGATATAGAGACCAGCAGTAAATTGTCCGAATCAGATAACGTGGAACACTTTGAGAGTGCCGCTTTCTCCACAGAAGCCAACATTTTTGCAACTGGACAGACAGATGGGAAAATTAGTTTATGGGATGCAACAACAGGCAGACAGAGGACAAACCTAAGCGGACATTCAGGTCTTTTTACAGGGGATAATTTTGTCGCTGGACTCGTCACACTTACATTCAAACTACCTGAGGATCAAGATGTAAGGGCACTCGCGTTTTCCTCGGATGGTAAAATGCTCGTAAGCGGGAGTTTGGACCACACAGTGCAGTTGTGGAATGTCAAGAAACGCAGAAGATTAGCTACGTTAAAAGGACATGAAGGGTGGGTTACTGCCGTCGCATTCTCAAAAGATGGGAATACGATTGCGAGTGGAGACACTAATAAAAAAATCAAATTGTGGGATGTAAACACCAAACGCGAACGAGCTACTCTCACTGGCCACAGAAACACCATCAGTACATTAACGTTTTCACCTGATGGTACAACACTCGCGAGTGGAAGTTACGACGGTACAATCCGATTCTGGAATGCCAACACTGGTCGTGAAATTTCTACATTTAGCACAGAACATACTGAGTCCGTCAAGGCAGTTGCATTTGCAGCGGATGGTACAACCCTCGTGAGCGCAGCGTTTAATGGTACGGTACAGGTATGGAACCTGAAAACTGCACGAGAACAAACTTCCTTCACAGCTGGCCAATGCGATAGGACTGAGGCAGTTGCATTTTCACCTGATGCCAAGTTTTTTGCCTGTCAACGTACTAAGGGTAAAATTGTGTTTTCTCCATACAGGTCCGGATCTCTAAGAGTTAACCGACTTCCTAACAGTATTCAATTATGGAATATAGCCACTGGTGAAAAAGTTACAGGTCCATGGAACAAAAGGATCGGCACCGTAAATGCACTCGCATTGTCCCAAGACAGTAAGATATTAGTTGCTAGCAAAAGGGGCGGGCAAGGTATTATGTCATGGAATATTGACACAGGAATTGAAACATCTCACTTTAACCGGATTAAATTACCTGACATTGATAAGGGAGTGCTATTCAGAAGGTTGACATTCTCACCTAATAACAAATTAATTTTATCACCTAAATCAATAGGTGGACGATATCTAATTCAGTTATCAGACGCAGACACAAACAATAGTTTAGCGACCCTGTCCGGACACACTGAACCGATAGAAACACTTGTGTTTTCACACGATGGCAAAATTTTAGCAAGTGGTAGCCAAGATGGCACCGTTCTCCTATGGGACTGGGACAAAATCATCTCTAAAGCAAAAGAAAATAAAGGAAATTAACCATGAAGACCAAACTCCTTTCCTTCACATTTATTCTGTTGGTATCTACGCTATTCTCAACCAGTTTTGCACAAGACAATACACAAGCCGGTCTACCTGAAGGGGCAATCGCACGTCTGGGAAAAGGTGGAATTAATATCATGCGGTTTTCACCGGATGGCTCACATCTCGCGGTAGGGACAGATGTTGGTGTTTGGTTATATGATGTGCCAGGCGGAAAAGAGACTGCTTTGTTCACAGGACACACTGGGCATGTGAACGCACTTGCCTTTTCACACGACAGCAAAATGCTCGCAAGTGGTGGATTTGCAAACGCCATTATCCAACTATGGGATGTAGAAACTGGGAATAAACGATCACAGTTCACATTATCAAGACCGACAGATTCAATCGACGCATTAGCATTCTCTGATGACACTAAAACACTCATCAGTTTGGATATGGTTGGGAAATTCACACATTGGAATATTGAAACCAGTAGTATGACGTACAGTTCAAGTATGATGCAATCTCACGAGGCGGTTGTATTTTCTCCAGCAAACAACATGCTTGCCTCTGGACATCGCGATGGTAAAATCCGTTTTTGGGATGCAACAACTGGCAAACGACGAGCAAACCTAACGGGACATGCAAGATTACTTAATAGAGATGACAAAGATGTTTGGGCTTTGGCGTTTTCTCCAGATGGAAAAATGCTTGCAAGTGGAAGTTTAGATAAAACTGTCCGATTGTGGAATACTGATAATCGCAAAAACCTCGCTACGTTAAAAGGCCATAACGGGTGGGTTATTGCTGTTGCATTTTCTGCTGATGGGAGTATCTTAGCAAGTGGCGATACGAATAAAGTCATCAAACTTTGGGATGTAAACACAAAACAGGAACGGGCTACGCTCATTGGACATACAAATGCGATTAGCGCGTTAGCGTTTTCACCGGATGGAAAAACATTGGCGAGTGGGAGTTACGATGGTACAATCCGGTTCTGGAATCAAGATACAGGTGAGGAAATTTCTACTTTCACAGCAGGACACACCGAGTGGATAAAGTCAATTGCATTCTCAGAAAACGGCACAATACTTACAAGTGCATCCTTTGATGGATCTGTCGATGTATGGAGTTTAAAAACGAAACGAGAACTTACAACCTTCACCGCAGCACAAAACGAGAATACAAATGGAATAGCATTTTCACCGGATGCAACACTTCTTGTTAGTCAAGGCGTCAACGGTGGTAAACTTGCATTTAGCCCAAGAGGTTTTAGATATCTCGGTTCAGGCGTAGGTAAACGGAAGCCGATCCAACTATGGAACATTACCACGGGTGAACATATCCCTGGTCCTTGGCAGGATATGGATAGACCTGTGAACGCACTTGGAATCTCTTCGGACAACAAAATACTTGTCGCAGGAATTGCTCATAGAGGCAGTATTCTTGCGTGGGATATAGGCACAGGTGAGGAAATACTAAGCTTGAACTTTCATTCCCCCTTTTCAAGGAAGTTTGGGTTTTCTTCCGACGGTAAACTGTTTGCATCGAGTGGTGTACACGACCAAACACAAATATGGAATGTTGAGACGAAGCAACAAATTACGCCTCTAAACATGGAACTTGCCCAAGTAGTAGCATTTTCACACGACAGTACACTTCTTGCTTCCGGTCATCATAATCGTATTGTTTTATGGGATATTAAACCAACCGGCATCAAGGAACGCGGTAAAATACTTAATACTGGACATAACAAGGAACTGAAATTCTCACCTGATGGCAACTTTCTTGTTACGCCGAAAACGAATGGTTGGAAAAATCTAATTCAGCTATGGGGCGTAAAGAATGGCTGGAATCTTGGAACTCTATCAGGACATACTGAGGAAATTACAACCTTAGTATTTTCTACTGATGGGAAGACGTTTGCAAGTGGAAGTAAAGATGGTACAGTTCTTCTCTGGGATTGGGAAAGAATTGTTACCAAAGCGATGAATGATGCAATAGAAAAAAACCTGAGCAACAATTTGACACCCCCTGATAAAACTGTGGAATATGCCAGCAAAGCAGAAGAAGCTGAAGCGATTTTGAACTGGTTGCAGAAAAACGGATATAAAGTTAAGAAAACCTTAAAAGGATATACGCTTATACATGGTAGGGCCGCGGTTTCAGGTGGGGGCGGAGGAAGAATAAGTAGTGGTAGGGTAAATATCAAGATTGAAGGGAACGGGATTCTTGAAATTCGTGTGAATGGTGTTGGGGTAGGCACGTTCACATTTGATGATGATGGCAACCTAAAACACAAGCCTTGACGAAGGAAAGAAGATCATAAAATGGATATAGCTATGAAATTCAAAACCCTTTTAATCATCACATATCTGCTGTTGATGGTAATGCTATCGGTCAGTTTTGCGCAAGACAATACACAAGTCGGATTACCTGAAGGTGCAATCGCACGTCTTGGCAAAGGTGGGATCAATATCATGCGGTTTTCCCCAGATGGCACCCGCCTTGCTGTAGGAACAGATGTGGGGATTTGGGTATATGACGTGATGGATGGAAAAGAAACCGCTTTATTTACAGAACATATCGGTCAAGTGAACGCCCTTGCTTTTTCATCAGATAGCAAAATGCTTGCAAGCACTGGATCGGAATTCCCTTTTATTCAAGTTTGGGATGTAGATACTGGTAGCATACTTTCTACACCCACATTAACTGAAAGAATAATGTCAATTAAGGCATTAGCATTCAGTGGTACAACACTCATAAGTCTGGATAGAACTGGTCAAATAGAATATTGGAATGCAAACACCGGCAAAAAGCTGTTGAACTTAGGATCAGAATTGTGGAAGTTAAACGCATATAAAGCGATAGCTTTTGCCGATGATCAAAACATCTTTGCCACGGGACATAATGATGGAAAAATACATTTGTGGGATTCGAATTCTGGTAAAAAGCGAGCAACTCTCAGAGGACATAACACTTTGTTGGGTTCCGTGAAATTCGTTGAAGGTATGGTTAATTCACCCAGGGATCGAAATATTACTGCGTTAGCGTTCTCTCCCGATGGAAAAATACTTGCAAGCGGAGGTGAAGATAAAACTGTACGATTGTGGGATGCTGATAAACGTAAAGGGCTTGCGATACTTGAAGGACATAAAGGGTGGATTAATGCATTAGCTATTTCTAAGGATGGAAGAATCTTGGCAAGCGGCGATGCGAATAAGGTTATCAAACTGTGGGATATAGATACCCATGCCGAACGTGCAACGCTAATGGGACATACAAGCAGTATCAACACATTAGCGTTTTCCCATGATGGAAGAACATTGGCGAGTGGTAGTTACGATGGCACAATCCGATTCTGGAATCAAGACACAGGAGAAGAAATCGCTACATTTACATCAGGTCATACAGAATCAGTAAAGGCAGTTGCATTTTCTGAAGATGGCACTACACTGGCATGCGGATCATATAACGGTACTATAGAGATTTGGAGCCTGAAAACGCAGCAAGAATTGATTACATTTACTGCCGGCAAGAGCGATATGGCACATCAACTTGTATTGTCACCTGATGCTATGCGCTTTATGAGTTGGGGCGGTACTGCTATGATTGGAGTTGGACGATCAGAATTCAGAATTGACAAACACATGAAACTATGGGAAATAGTTACTGGAGAGGAGATTCCCGTTCCCGAACTGGAAGTAGGAGGAAATGCTACAGCAGTCGCATTCTCACCTGATAAAAAAACTATTGCTTACGGCAATTCGCAGACAATTGAATTGTGGGACACTAACGCACGGCAGAAACTGTTTCACCTAAAAACGAAAGAACCGTTTGGAGACAGAAAATTGATTTTTTCACCAGACGGTACTCTACTTGCTACTTATGGACTTCGTGTGCCAACACAGGTCTGGAATATTAATTCTAAGCGAGACCTTACTCCTAATACTACAGCATTTGATCGATCTGAAGCATTGGCATTTTCACCCGATGGTACCGCCCTTGCAGTAAAATATCGGTACAGTGTCATTTTGTCAAAAGTAACATCAACAGGTATTGGGGAATCCAGCAAGATTCTAAATGATTTTAGGGGCGTTACAAATGTTATTTTGTTTTCACCAGATAGCAAGTCTCTTCTGGCTGCAAGATCGCACGGTAGAGAGTATGATGTCCAGATATGGGATGTAGAGACAGGTAACAGTTTAGGGACTGTGTCTGGACATACAAAACCGATTGAATCGTTAGCATTCTCTCCCGACGGTAAAACACTTGCCAGCGGCAGCCAGGATGGCACTGTACTCCTTTGGGATTGGGACAAAATCGGTGTGAGTGAGGTGCCAGATAAAGTCGTAAAAAAGCCTTGGAAAAAAGACCCGGAAGTCGTACAAAACTGGCTAAGGCAAAATAACTATGAAGTAAAAAAAGAGAAAGGCAGTATCATTCTTAGAGAGATAAACAATAAGGATAGGCATCAAAGTGATGGATCCCTACAGGTAGGAGTATTAGGAGGATATATGGGTAGGGGAGATGTTAGTCTCATGACCGATGGGTTGGGGAACATTCGGATTAGTATCACAGGTGTAGGATTTGGAGATTTCACCTGTGACAAAGATGGTAACATCCAGCCAATAGATTTACCAGATATCAATCAATAACTTGAACCCTGGGTGGCACGGAAATTTATAGTAAAATCCATAATTATTTATACACTACGAATCAACGCTAAATGCGCGTAAGGCATTTAGCGGGTTCGGTTTCCTAACCGAACCGTATTTAACCAGTCCATAGATGCGGTTAGGAAACCGCATCTACCAGGGAGTGTTCACATATTTTTGGATTTAACTATAACTATGGGATTGGGAAAAGTCTTCGCAAAGAAGAAAACTAAGCAAGAATAATATGATCTAATAGATGATACATGCTCCACCAGCACAGACACTACCAGTCTTCTGCGTTACATCACCAGCGACGTTATCTTCTTCACCTGATTCAAATTCAGCAACAAGGGACACAGTTTTGTCAGTCGGTTTAGACAGGTTCAACTGTAACGAGTCACTTGGTGTGAAGGTAACCGTGCAACCTGAAAATACAACGGTGATGAAGAATAGATTTAGCAAAATAAAAATCGGGATGTATTTGCTTTTCATGAAACTATACCTCGATTTTCTGTAGATTAACCTGATTCAGTGAATTGCTGCCCAAACCAAGACTACTTGCGGTGGTAATGTGGTTGGCATATTTCGACATTGAACTTAATCCCATTTCTTCACGCTTCTGATTCACGGTTTGAAGAATAAGCACATCAAGGATGACCGGATCAGCACCGACAAACATACCACCAAATTCCCAAGTACTCTCTGCGTGATATTTAGGACCTTGGTCAAAAGAAGCAGTCAACCCGTCAACGATGTTGAGGACGACCTTTTCTTTCAGAACTTTGTTTTGAAAAATCTCACCGATAGCAGGATTGCAGTAGAGAGGCTTACCGTGGAATCTTCGGGTGTTATCAACACTACCGAAAGCCATGTTTTTTAAACATCCGCTTACGCCTGCCATATCGTGGTGTTTCAAGACAGGCACATTAATTAACACGTCCACCTGTTCTGTAACAATGCGCGAATATTGAGAACGAGTGCTTTCATTTTCTCGTCTGGTAATACTGTCTTTTTCTGTTTCATAAAACACTTTGTCATCATAACCGATGTTATCCATATCAGAGGCAAGCGTGCGAACATCACCCTCATCTGTCTTAATCGGATACCCAGCGTTAAGTAGATGTGCTTCAAACCGATCCCAAATAATGATCTGCTTTCTGAGAACGCCCGCACTGAATAACCCCTCAATAATTTTGTTGACTATTGCTGAGTGTGTACTCAACTTTGGTCCGGCAAGCGGGTTAATTTTTATACCGACAATGTGGTCCGGCAGTACAAAGTCTCGCCACGCCTCTTTGGCAGAATCTCGACCAGTCAGCTTTATCATTGACTGATCGATCATCTCGCCTACGGCATCTTCGTTGAGTCTGTCCTCATCCCAAACCTTTTTACCGAGGACTTCGATTACAGGTGGAAGTGCTGCTGTTTCCGTTGGAGGGGTCAACACACGTCCACCACCAATTTGCGCGAAAGCAGGGAGAGTGCTTAAGGCAACACCACCTATAGTGCTGATACGACTTAGGAATTGGCGGCGGTTGAGCGTATCGCGTTTTTGCATCGCCTCTTCACTGTCTGTGAGGATGTTTGCTATAACTATATCTTGAGGCTTCATCAGAGTTTACCTAATTCCGTCAAAATAGTCGCTGTCGGCACACGTGCCCCGGCAGAATCAAGTGATTTCCAAACTACTTTGCTATCTGCCGTGATAATATACGCTGCAGGTCGTGCTATTCTCGTGTCATACGGATCAAGCACATTATAAGCGATAATCATCTCTTTTTTGTTATCAGAGAGCACAGGATATTTGAGTCCGTGGTTTTCTGTTGTCCTTTGTGTTAACGCCACGTTTTCTGAACTGATAGCGAAAAGTTCTGCACCAGCGGCTTGAATTTTTTCATAATTCTGTTGCAACTCCACGAGTTGCGATGTGCAAAGCCCTCAGCCACCGGTTCGGTAAAAAACGAGGACAACCTTTTTATGATTTCCTATATATTCCGATAAGGTGTGTAACTCACCGTTACCATCTGGCAGCTCAAATGCTGGAGCTTGGCTGCCGATGTTCAGCCCTTCGCCCGGTTCCAAATCATGTCCAGGGATTGCTAATTCGACAAGTGACACTTTATCCAATGAGACAGTTTCTCCGCCAACAACAGTAACGTTGAGTGCAACTTCTTGGTATCCATTGGCTGAGATTTGGAGTGTGTAATCTCCAGCTTCAATATCGTTCAGCTCGTAGTGACTATGTGCTTCACTATGCGCTACGAGTTGTCCTGCTTTTAATAAACGCACCTGAATTGCTACTCCATCAATTGACTGCACTTCTCCTTGCAGTGTGCCTGTTAATGTTGCAATTTTGTCTCCGTCACCGATGGGGTTGTCTGTTGTTCCACAACCCAATGCAGTAAACAACAAAACTATTAATGTGAAAAGACTTTGTATCTGTTTCATGAAATGATAAATATCCTTTTGTATAATAGTAAAACCTAAAACTTTTGGAACATTTTCCCGGTAGATGCGGTTTCCTAACCGCATCGGCAACAGAATAATCATGGTTCGGTTAGGAAACCGAACCTACCTTCCTGTAGGAGCGATCTTCGAATCGCGACGAAACTCACTGATAGTCGCGATTCGAAGATCGCTCCTACAGGTGAGGTGTCCAATTATTTCCATATTTCACCATAATGTAAATTTGTAATACGTTATGTATGGTGGGTTTCGCTGCGTCCTACCTCATAACTGTAACTTAGGGAGTAATCTAAATACGGTAGGTGCGGTTTCCCGACAAATACCAAACGCGTATTTGGCGTTGATTCACCGCACCGGATTTACTTTAGTTGATAACCACTAATCGACAAGATATCTTTGTAGGAGTGCTTTGTAAGCACTATTATCGGCGTTGAAAACGCCTCCCACAAGATCCCGCATTGAGATAATACGGAGCGGTTAGAAACCGCTCCTACCAGCTTTGGATTGAGCGTGTAGTGCTTTCCTTAAATTGACACCTACAGGTTTATCAAAGCTTGCCTAATTCTTCAAGAATTTTGGCTGTTGGAACACGTCCGACCTTAGGATCAAGAGATTTCCATGCAACTGTTCCATCTTTTTTTATAACATAGGATGCAGGTCGAGCAATTCTGTTGTTACCTGGATCAACAACGTTGTAAGCGGTAATTACATCTCTGTCGTTATCAGCGAGTACTACGAATTTGAGTCCTTCTTTTTCTATCGTCTGTTTTGTATCCCCTACACTGTCGGAACTAATAGCAATAAGTTCAGCTCCTGCAGCTTTAAATTTATCGTAATTATCTTGCAACTCTCCGAGTTGCCCACGACAAAATGGTCACCAACCACCACGATAAAAAACGATTGCCACCTTTTTACTACCAACATAGTCCGCAAGTGCGTGTTGATTATCATTACCATCAGGCAACTGAAAGTCGGGTGCTTGGCTGCCAATACTCAATCCTTCACCTGGATCTAACTCCTCCGGCTCAGCTATTGCCATGAGTTCTACATCCAGTTCAAAGGTTTCATTAGCAGAAATCGGATCCACATCAACTTTGTTATCTTCATAACCTCTATGCATAACCGTCAGAGTAAATGCCCGATCAACAGGGAGGTTCTCAAAAGTAAAAACACCGTCTTTAGTCGTTAAGGTTTCGTACTCTTCACCTGCCTTATCCGTAAGTTGGACAAGCACATCAGAAAGCGGGTTTCCCGTTTCCGAGTCGGTTAAAACCCCACGCAGATGTGATACTGGCTCTGCCAATGCTACAAGTGCTACCTTATCCAGCGATACCTCTTGATCCGCCACGACAGTTACGTTAAGTTCAGTTTCTTGGTATCCCTTAGCTGAAATTTGTAGTGTATAATTGCCGAGTTCAGCTTCAGTAACGCGAAAGTTTCCGACCCCAGAATCAGTTGACGCAAAGATATCGGCTTGAACGTTCCCAACGCTCGTCTGTGATACACCCTCTTTTGCAAATTCGATTTGCGCGAAGAGTTCTCCTGCTTTGAGCAAGCGTACCTGAATGGTTGCATCTTCAAGTAATTCAATACTCCCCCGGAATTCACCTGTCGTGATTTCAATTGGGACAGGGTCCGTCGTATCCTCTGAAGTCCCACAACCCAATGCAGCTAACAGCAAAAATGCCAATGCGGGAAGTGTCAGTATCTTTTTCATGATTAGTTCCTTTCGATTTCTCTTTTATGGTTCATTAGTTTCTTTAGTGTCTTGTTTACTTCATAAATTTATATCAGAATGGTTCATAATTATTTGTAGTTGAACAATTCATCCACTCTTTAAACCTGCTAACCTGCTTTTGCAAGTATTTCGGTGCGGTTAGAAACCGCACATTAGGCATCAATTTAAGAACATAATTGCCAGATTACCTCTTGTGGGAGTGCCTGAGATTTATCCTCGTAGTTTTTACCTACGAGCGAACCGCCAACCTTAGTCCCTTTAAAATGGACGGTAATTGTGAAGGAAACGCCTTTTTTAAAACTGACAGTGTCTGAATGAGGAACTTCAACCCAACCGTCAGACCCATTAAATTCAAGTGCTTTGCCGAATTTACCATCCACCCATTTTGCACCACCGTTGATTTTACCGTCATTTTTGTTACCAGACGAATCTTTGGCAGTGTTCCCGGTCCCTTCATTAAAGAGCCACATACCTGTGATATTCTCCGGATTAATTGCGGCAGAACTTGTTCCAATTATCCAGCAGACTGCAATAATCGCTGCAATGCTAAATTTTATCATTTTTTTCATTTTGCCCTCCTCAGATGGCTATCTATTCTAACGTGAGTTTGATAAATCAGATTTTTGGACTCGGTGCGGTTAGGAAACCGCACCTACCGGGCTTATGAGAATAAGATTTTATGCAAAATGAAGTTCATATATCTATTATCAAACTCACGTTATTCTAATAACTCCTCATTATGTACAACTTAATTGCACAGATTTTGGGACTAACCAAAGTAAGTGTATCACAATTATTGAGATTCGTCAAGCAATTTAGCAAAATTGTGCTACTGTGCTAATTTGTTGATATTATGAAACCATGATTTTTAGGATTATCAGATTTTCAAGAATTTGGTGTTAGGAAAGTCATTAATTCAGACAATCCGAGAATCAGACATCTAATAACTGTATCCCAATTATGCTCTACAAAAATACCTTGAAAAAAATGGAAAAATATGACATAATTCTTAAACAAAGAAATTATCTTATCCCGTGTGTTGATATATCGCAGGTTGTAGCATGCAGATGTCATCGCACGCCGAATAAAGGAATGGATACGCAATATGCCACTTGGTAGGAAAATACGTTATGGAATGGTAGGCGGTGGACCAGATGCCTTCATCGGGGCTGTGCATCGGAAAGCTGCTGCGCTTGATGGTGAAATTGACTTAGTTGCTGGTGCATTTTCGTCCTCGCCTGAAAAATCACGACAACAGGGTGCTGAACTCTTTCTTGATACAAACCGCGTTTACGGTTCGTATAAGGAGATGGCAGAAAAAGAGAGTCAACTTCCTGAAGGTGAACGGATAGACTTTGTCTCAATTGTTACACCTAACTACGTTCATTTTGATGTAGCGAAAACCTTCATAGAAGCTGGATTCCACGTTGTCTGTGATAAACCGATGACAACAACTGTTGAAGATGCCGAATCCCTCTGTCATCTCGTTAAATCACATGATGTAATCTTTGCGCTGACGCATAATTACACAGGTTACCCGATGGTCAAGCAAGCACGTGAACTCATAAAAGATGGAAAACTCGGAACGATTCGTAAGATTGTGGTCGAATATCCACAGGGATGGCTCTCCACATTTTTGGAAAACGAAGGCGCAAAGCAAGCAGTCTGGCGAACAGACCCCAAACAGGCTGGTGCTTCATCGTGTATCGGAGACATCGGCTCACACGCTGAGAATTTAGCACATTACATCACTGGATTTGAAATGGAAGAAATCTGCGCTGACATGACCACATTTGTGGAAGGACGTTTGTTGGAAGATGATGGAAATCTATTAGTTCATTATGAGAGCGGTGTCCGTGGAGTCTTATTTGCATCACAAATTTCGGTAGGTGAAGAAAACAATCTGCGCATTCGTGTTTATGGAACAGAAGCATCACTGGAATGGCATCAAGAAAATCCGAATTACCTCTCTGTTCGTTTCCCTGATGGACCGGAGCAGGTCTATAAACGTGGCAACGATTATCTTGCAGAGATTGCGCAACACAATTCTCGGATTCCGTTTGGACATCCAGAAGCGTTTATTGAAGCATTCGCGAATATATACGTCAATGCTTCTCGTTCAATGGCTGCGAAGATCGCTGGTGAGTCGCCAGGTGAATTCGACACCGATTTTCCGACCGTTCAGGATGGTGCACGCGGTGTCCATTTCATCAACACTGCAGTAGAAAGTGGAAAACAGCGCGGCTGGGTTGATGCAAGTTATACACCTCCAGTGTAAAGAGAAGATACTTAACTAAGGCTATCTATCGGGGTTGAAAACCCGCTGAATACCATACGTGTATTCAGCGTTGATTCACTCCCACAAAAATGAGATAGGAAAATTGGGGTTTACGATCCCCGCACACAATGAAGGAGAAATAATATGGCAAGACCTGTGACTCTGTTTACAGGACAATGGGCAGACCTGACACTTGAAGATTTAGCAAAGAAAGCCAGCGAGTGGGGATACGACGGTTTGGAACTTGCTTGCTGGGGTGACCATTTTGAGACAGACAAAGCACTCTCAGACGATGGCTACTGTCAAGGCAGGCATGATCTGCTTGCAAAATACGGATTGAAAGTTTGGTCAATAAGTAATCACCTCGTTGGGCAAGCAGTTTGCGATAATATTGATAGTCGGCACCAAGGAATTATATCAGAACAGATTTGGGGCGAAGGCGATCCCGCTGGTGTTCAGGAACGTGCCGCAGAGGAGATGAAAAACACAGCACGCGCCGCAGCAAAACTCGGTGTTGATGTCGTAAATGGCTTTACAGGAAGTTCTATCTGGCATCTGCTCTACTCATTTCCGCCTGTTGACCCCGCACAGATTGACGCTGGCTTTGAGGATTTTGCAAACCGTTGGAATCCGATTTTTGATGTATTTGATGAAGTCGGCGTTAAGTTTGGTCTTGAAGTCCATCCAACTGAAATCGCATTTGATATCGTGACCGCTGAGCGTGCTATTGAGGCACTTGAGGGTAGAGAAACGTTCGGTTTCAACTATGACCCAAGCCACCTCGGATATCAAGGTGTTGATTATGTAGCATTCATTGAACGCTTGAGTGATCGTATCTACCACGTTCACATGAAGGATGTCTGGTGGGCAGAAACACCACGATTGTCTGGCGTATTCGGTGGGCACCTGAATTTCGGTGATTCAAAACGGTTCTGGGATTTCCGCTCTATCGGACGTGGCAATATTGATTTTGAAGAGATCATCCGTGCGCTTAACAACATCGGTTACGACGGCCCGCTTTCCATTGAATGGGAAGATAGTGGTATGGATCGCGAACATGGTGCACATGAAGCGTGTGGTGCTGTGAAAGGGTATGATTTTGAACCCTCTGCTGTTGCCTTTGACGCAGCTTTTGAAGAGTAAAACAGAAACAGATAGATATGAAGATATCTGTCTGTTTCAAATCAGGACAGATAGATGGCAAAAGGTTCTGTTTCCTCATCCGAATCGCGGACTTTTTACGATAGACGCACCGGCACACGCATACGACAAGTGACAAGGGCATCTGCCCATCACCATCATCCGTTCTTTTTTATTCCGGCTTATGATGATGCGATGCAGCGGTTGATTTTTGTATCGAACCGGACCGGCACACCGCAGATTTTTGCTGAAGAACGCAATACCAGTGAACTCCGGCAGTTGACAGATAGACATGACGTAAGCGAATGGTCGGTGCACCCATCGTATAATGGCAAGGCGGTGTTTTTTACTGCTGGCACGAGTGGTTGGCGACTTGATTTGGAAACGTTAAAAGAGCACGAACTGGTTAACTTCTCAGCAACTGAAATGCGTGATGAGGGAATGGTTGCTGCTGCGATGGGAACAACCGCGCTCAGCTATGATGATAAATGGTGGGCAGTCCGATTTAGGGTTGGGGATGAGTCTGCACTCGCTATTGTGGATACAGAAACAGGTGATCACGAGATTATCTTGCGTAGAGATAGCATTGCACATCTCCAATTTTGTCCTGATGATTCTAACCTGCTTTATTATGCTGGACCTCTAACTGACCGCGTGTGGGTTATTCGTCGAGATGGCACAGGAAACCGCAGACTCTATGCACGAAATGTTGAAAAAAATGAGTGGATTACACATGAATCATGGATTCCGGGTACGCGTGAACTTGCTTTTGTCGATTGGCCTCGCGGTGTGAGGTGTGTGAATGTTGATACCGAAGAAGAACGACAGATAACGACATTCAACGCATGGCATGCAATCTGCAACAAAGATGGTACTATTATGGTTGCAGATACCAATTTCCCAGATGTCGGTATCCAAATATTTGACCCGCGTGATGGAGTTGGTGAACCGAAGACGCTGTGTTATCCGGGTGCTTCTTCCATCGGCGAACATTGGAACGGACCATTTCCTTATGCAAATGGACCTATTACAGTTTATGCACCACAGCATACACATCCGCATCCATCTTTTAGTCCTGATGGGCAGTATATTGTGTTTACGTCAGATAGAAGTGGCTTTGCCCAAATATATGAAGCGACTCTTGAATAGGAGATATGACGGGTTTCGCGTTGCTCTACCCGAACTACAAAACTAAAGTATAAAAACGATAAGTAGAAAACCCAATTAACACATACCAACAATTAGGAGAAAAAAATGCCAGTTGTAATACCCCGCCTCATCGTTGAAGTCTTTCAACACACAAACTTTCGTGGTAGGATGGGATATGTTTTAGAACCGGTTCCACATACAGGAAGAATCGGATTTCAAGACAATATATCCTCTCTTCGAGTTTATAAAGGTCCAAATTTTTCAGGAAGTCCAAATTACAAAGCCCTCCTTTATCAGCATGTGAACTATAAAGGAAAGAAATTAGCTCTCGGTCCTGGATTTTATCCGAACATACATGATGTAGCATTCAACTTCGCTGACAGGATTTCCTCAATAAACTTCGGTTCCACCATTGATGTAGTCGGTCCAGAGTGGGGCACGATTCCAATGATAGTTGATTGTTACGAGCATGTGGAATTTAAAGGGAAAAAGATTACGATCTTGAGAGATATTGCGAACCTGCGAGACCCGCAGGGAGGCACATGGTTTGAAGACCGAATTTCGTCTATCCGCATGTTCAAAGGTCCTGATTTTCCACCTGATGGTGCAGAAGTTATCTTCTATGAACACCCTGATTTTGAAGGTGGAAAGTTACAAATCCGTATGGAACCATCAGAATTCAAAAAGGAATTACCTAATCTTCATCTGCTTCCACAAAGTTTCGGTGATTCTATCTCCGCTATAAAAATTGAAGGGTGGGCATCATCTGGAGAATTTACTGAAATGGTATTTGATGATGAATTTATCGGGAACGATATGCGCCCCGAATGGAAATGGGTAGACCCGCAAGGTGGTGGGGCATGGTCCGAACGCCAAGGTTATCTTGAAATGCGAACAGACCCAGGACAAGACTTATGGCACGGACCAAACGGAAGGGGTGGAGATATGGATGCTCCCCGACTCCTTATGGAAGTTTCTGAGGATTTCGCAATTGAAACCCGCATGCGTATCTCACCGCAACTCAGAGAACATGGGGGTCTAATTATTTGGAAAAATGAAAACCAATTCCTCCGATTGGAAAAGACCTCCGGCCCACACGCATTCCGAGGAGATGTTCGGTTTGAACGGCATGTCAACCGTCGGTTTGGCCTTGTCGCACGTGGCGGAATGCGGAATGTACGCGAACTGTTTCTACGGCTTGAACGTCGTGGTAATCAATTCACCGCTTACGCGAGTCAAGACGGTATTCATTGGCGAGGTGTCGGAGTCACACGTGTTGCGATGGGACCGCGAGTACAAGTCGGATTACACTCGCTCTGTCCAGGAAATATACCGCCAACTTTAACACGGTTTGACTACTTTAGACTCTTTAAACGAAGAAGTGAAGTCGCACAATATCGTCCTATCGTTGCAGAGCAGCTTGACGAACGGTCTGATGAAGAAAGGGTACGCGAACTTGCCGATGAACGCCGACGCGCTATGCGTGATGTATTTTAGAATCCAGTTCTAATAAAGATCATCAGAATTAGCGTAGTGCTTCGTCAAGTGATAATTGATGGGTCTTAAAAGTAATCGGGAATCGGAGTTCCCTCCTACAAAAAGGGTGTTCTGTAGGAGCGATCTCCGAATCGCGACCTACAATAATATGTTGACGAAGCAGTAGGTGGGTCTCGCGAGATTTTTATACAAGTTTAAGCCTGCTCTACTGCAGACAAAATATGTCTTCACGGAGCAGGCACATTTTGTAATATTTTTGAATCTCAGGTTAGTTTCCAGAAAGTATGAACGTAGCAATCGTTAACTCATCAAAGGAGACATCACGATGCAAAACATTAGATTATCCTACACAATATCAATTCTATTCTTGTCCGTCATAGTGTTGGCACATCCTGCCGATGCTATTGTGGGTGCAATTGAAGACGGCTTAGTCGCCTATTGGTCGTTTGATAAAGATACAGTGCAAATAGCGAAACAGGTAGAGGATATATTCTCCGGACTCGCCGCTGTGGTCAAAGGTGATCCTGAGCTTGCTCCTGCCGCCGATTGTAAAGTCGGTGAGTGTATCCTATTCGACGGAGTTGATGATAATTTACTCGTTGAGGATTCAGATCCACCGAAAATTGACCGTGATTGGGATGAAATCACGCTGGAGTGCTGGGTGTATATTAACGCTTTAGATGATAGCTGGAATCGGATTATTTCACTTGACGATATGCCAACGAACCAGGCAGTTGTCAGTCTTTATTATGATGATGACGACAACCAGCACGGTTTTTTTGTTAGGGCTGGTGGTCAAGAAACTAAGGCAGCGCAACATAATGTGCTGGAGGATATCCCACTTGAACAATGGATCCATCTCGTCGGCACGTATGATGGCGCAACGGTTCACTACTATGTAAATGGAAAACAGGAGAAAAAGTATGCCGTACCGGGTGGGAAACTCCCGGGAGGCGGACTCAAGTTAGCTATTGGAGATCGGTCAGATGGAGTCAATGCTGATGCTATTCAGGGATATGTTGACGAATTCCGCATCTATGATCTGGCACTCACGGCAGCAGAAGTCCAGACAAACATGAAAGCTGAAGGACTTGATGTGAGTCCTACTTCAAATCATCTGAGTGTTACTTGGGGACAAATCAAAGCGAGACGAAGATAAAGTAGTAGGCACATTCTGTGTGCTGTAACCCATACATTGGAGATAGAAACAACAAATGGAATCAATCGGAATCGGCGTTATCGGATGCGGTGGCATGGGCAGAAGTCTTGCAAATGGCGCGCACGCTGTTGAAGGTATAGAGGTAATCTGTGTCAGTGACTTGCAAGAAGAATTGGCAAAAACTCTCGCAGACAACCTCAACACAAACTACACAACTAACTATCATGAACTGCTCGCGAATGAAGACATTCAGGCGGTACTAATTGCTTCACCCCCGTTCCTACATGCACAGATGGCAGTTGATGCTGCGAATGCGGGTAAACATGTTTTCTCCGAAAAACCGATGGCACCGACATTGGCAGACTGTGATGCGATGATCAATGCTGCTTCTGAAAACGGAGTTAAACTCACAATCGGTTTAGTTTGTCGTTACCACGCCACACATTCCAAAGTCCGTGAGATTGTCCATAGCGGTGAATTGGGGGCACCGGTCAACATGATGGTGCATCGTATCGGTGGGCCTTGGTCGGGTGGAAATCGTGTCCCTTGGCGTTTGGAACGTGCAAAATCTGGCGGCAGTCTCATGGAAATAAATGCCCATGAGATTGATTTTATGCGGTGGACATGCGGAGATGTTTCAAGGGTGTACGGCGTTGGCGGACAATATATACATGAACATACAGATTATCCAGATGTAGTACTTGCATCCTTAAACTTTAAAAACGGTGCTGTCGGGTTACTACATTCCAGCCATGCCGCCGCAGTTGGGGGGTATGGTGGACGAGTAGATTGCGAAAAAGGCTCAATCTACTTCCCGCAAATTTGGGGCGGCGATGCTGCTATCCAGATAAAGCCTTTTGAAAGTGAAGGCAGAAGCATCAAGATTAGCGACATTCAGGTTCCACCCCCTGTCCAACAAGAAATTCGCGTTTTTGTAGAGGCAGTTCGGAATGACACACCGCCGCCGATTACTGGTGTTGATGGGCGCGCTGCAGTCGAAATTGCTTTAGCCGCATATCAATCCGTTGAAACTGGACAACCTGTCGCATTGCCATTGTAGAGGAGAGAAAAATGAAAATATCTGTATGGGACGGTGGACTTTCAGATACCTATATGAAACAGGTTACACAACTCGGTGCTGACTGCATCGATTTTGGCAATGGTGGTTCTTTCCCCGGTGTTAGCGAACAGGGATATCCTGATTTAGACGAACTGTTGAAAATGAAAAAACAGATTCGCTCTTATGGTTTGGACATCAATCGCGTAACACTTCCGAACATCACAGAGAAGTTTATGAAGGGGCAACCCGATGGCGAAAAAGAATTAGAAAATACTTGCAACGCACTCAAAGTGTTTGCCGAAGCGGGTGTGCCTATCGCACGCCAACGGTTTTGGGGTGATACGTTTGACTATTTGATGACGCGTTATTCTGCTGTACATCGTGGTGGTTATATTTCACGCGGAGAAAGCCGTGCAGCAACACAAAACCCTCCTCCCACACCGACAATGGAAGAACTTCAAGAATGGTGGAAACGATTCTGCGAGGTCTACGGCGCATTGGTGCCTATTGCTGATGAATACGGTATTAAACTTGCTATTCATCCTTCAGATGTACCGAACCCAGATACACCTCTCGGTAGTCTCGGCTTTCATCGTGTAATTGATGCCTTTCCAAGTAGGAATGTCGGTTATCTTTACTGTTGCGGCACTCGCGCTGAAGCAGGGGGCAGTGCAATTGTGCTTGATGAGATTAACAATTTTGGACGTAAGGGTCGTATCTTTATGGTGCATCTGCGGAATGTGCGCGGCAGTCTCGCAACAGCAGGTGCATTTGAGGAGACGCTGCTTGACGATGGTGATATGAATATGTTTAAAATTGTGCGAGAACTGCAGAAGGTCGGTTTTGATGGGTGTATCAATGCCGACCATATTCCGAGGTTAGAAGGTAATGTAGGATTAGCATACTCAGTTGGTTACATTAAGGCGATATTCGCTGCATTGGCAGCATAGTCGCCTTACAACCTATTTGATGCATATACTCAATTCGTGATGTTGAATGGACGATTTTTGCAGATAGATTCGGGAGTTCTCACGGATTTGACAGAGCCGCGCGAGAGTTATGTGCAGATATAAGTAAAGATGAACTGGCATGACGATCCAACCTACATGTCAGGATTCAAAGAGATGTGATTCTGCTAAATGTTGAGGGGCAATTGGGTATTCACGAGGGAGATAAACTTCAACAGGGATACCGATTTCATCAAGGTACTTACATATCAACGGAGCGACATCTGCCCAGTTTAAACCTCCGTTTGTACAACCCAGGGCAGACATCGCGAGCGATTGGATACCCTCTTCTTTATAGTTGTTCTGTAACCATTTCAAACCGCTTTCAATGTCTTCTATTCGGGAGTTTGTGCGCCAATGGCGTTTCGTTGCAAAAAGCAAAAACCACTTCATTGGATTTTGAATTTTCACACGGTACGGCTTAAGGTCTGTTAATGCATCTGCAACTGATTCCTCACGTTTATAGATATAAGGACGTTCGGTTGTGACTTTCTTAGCGCGGCACGCTTTTTCATATTCCACATAGACATCAGGAAATTGCTCCCTTGCACGTAGTGCCAATCCTTTGCCCATAACTCCTTGAAGGTTGACTGTAACTGTCAATGTCTGCAACTCAGAGAAAAATATGTCTCCACCATCAATAAGCCAAATGTTCTGACCAATTGCAATTCGACGCTTAGGTTGAAAGAACATACTAGGTTGACATACAACAGGGAGTTGAGAATTATCAATTATTCTCGAAACCCAATTCTTTGTTTCATCCTTAGTAACTATAACCGAACGAATGTATTCAGGTTTCACACGATCCGGAACCAAACATTCTGCCATGATTCTGCGCTTTGATCCGTCGCACTTTTTCCACCACTCGTTTTGAATCACTTTCCATTGTTGCTGAAGGACTTTCAGACCTTGAGTGCCAGGGTGGAATCGCGTTAATTTATCAACGGGGTTGCCATCCGCTATAATGATACCTGATTCGTTCAATACCGCGTTGGCAATCTCAAGTATGGCAAGTTTATCTTTACCTGTTTCAAAGATAGCACGATACATCATCGGGTTACGTGGTTGAAACAACAAATTCGCGTAACTCAAGAGGTTTTTAGCACCATCTTGGGGTTTAATTTTGCACCTTTTACTGATGTTATTTTTAGCATCTGTTTTTCCCTTAAACATTGAAATGAATTGTCCATTCTCTGCTTCAATTCTTTCATGGGAAAGGATACCCCGTTTAAAAATAGAAGGCAAGTTGTCTATATGTGTAATATAGTAGAGACTCTTTATTTTCATTGTTTTTTCTCTTCAATGACAGATCTACTTTATTGAGTTGGAATATGATTTTCTATCTTTATTAACGCTTAACTTTCATGTTAGTTGCAGGATAAGAAAACTCAAACAAATCTAATTCTTAGTTAAACGGAGTGAATATGTCACTACCTATATCGCTTGCAACAACAAGTTTTTGAATGTTGGTGGACGATAGGTGATTTCTCAGTGAGTTAGCAACGACATGATCAGCAACGATGAAGTGTTGAATGTGTTTTGGATCAACCCGATTCGGGACTAAACATTCTGCCATGAGTTTATGTCTCAAATCGGGATCATGATTCCATGATATCCATGAGTCAGACTGGATAATCTCTTGATGTGCCTGAAACATCTCTAAACCTTCGGATAGCCTATAGAACTTCGTTTGAGAATTAGCAGCGATACCATCTGTGATAAAAATCCCTTGTTCTTGCAGCACTGTGTTTTCAATTATGAAGACAACAATCTTCTGTTTACCCTTTTCATTGATAACACGATACAGCATTGGATTACGCGGTTGAAAGAACAAATTGGCATAGGACCAAAGGCTTTTTCCATCGTCAGTTAATATGTCCTTACGCATATTAACAATATCCATATCGGCAATTCGAGTGTATAGGATGTTTTCTTCTGATCTAATTTTTTGAGACAGAATTCCCCTTTGAAGTAAAAGGGGAAGGTTGTCTATATGTGCCAGGTAATAAAGTCGTGTTATATTTAATTCCAGCATAGTTAATTACCTCTGTTGGCTCATGTAAAGAATGAGTGCAATGAAATTTTAACCCGCGTGACCATTGCCTTCACGAAAATAACCGCACTCACCTTTTACATGAGCGAATACACCTAAACTTTGGACAATTTTAAGAATTCACATGCAATATATTGTTGGCACGGTTTCAAACAACGCCTACAATAGTGTTTGAGAAATTAGTTTTCAAAATCCTTTACCACGAATCGGTACGGAACGGCGAAGCGGGCAAACCCTCTTTGTTCATAAGATTCGGCTCCGCAGCTTGATGCCAACCGAACCTTACTGCTATAGGCGACTCAACCGAATCACTTGATACCACTACCGTATCACCATCAACTACTGCAGTTGCCTCAACAAACTGCTTATCTTCACCCGCAATTTGAAACCACGTTAGTGGTTGTTCATCCCGTGACATCAAGCCACTACCCACATGCTCAAAACTGATGCGGATTGTGCTACCTTCAACTTCCATAGATTTATATAGTGGTCCAGAATAGACAAGATCGTCTTTCCCATAAGTTTTCGCTAGTGCCCACAATGCAAGTCGCAAGCCAACATCTTGCTTATTTCGGGGATGGATATCCCTGATGTTACCAACATCGGTTGTTACAACCATACCGGTGTTCGGTAATTCTAACGTGGCTGTTTGTGCTTCCCACAACCTTGCAAGACGTGCCGCATCATCTCCGCCATAGTTAAATGGTGCAAGTTGGACGAAATAGAACGGAAAATCACCTTGTTCCCAAACCTTTCGCCATCCGTTGATAAGTGCCTTCATCTTTTCGTGGTACATCATGCCTTCACCCATGTTTGATTCACCTTGATACCAAAGCGCGCCACGAATTGCAAAAGGCACAATGGGGTAAATCATGTTATTGTACATTGCTGTCGGTCTTCCGCCATTTGTCAAAGGGTGGACAACCGGAGGCATCTCAAAGATAGTATCACTGTTTTCCAAGGCTTCCCGTGTCTCTGCGATCCAAGTTTCAATATCTTGTATCTTTTGCGGAAGCTGCATTCGAAAGTTTTTATCAATATCCTGAATCTCTTCGGATATTGGAGCAAGTGCGGGAACTAAAGCGAATCCTTCGGGAGGTGTCCACGGTTCAATACGACTTCCACCCCATGAAGTGTTTATCAACCCAATCGGTACATCAAGTTCATTGTGCAGATGTCTGCCGAAATAGTATGCCACTGCAGAGAAATGTCTAACAGTCTCAGGAGCAGTAGGTCGCCATTGTGCATTTACATCAAGTGCGGGCAGCCCCGACACTTCTTTTGGTATATGGAATAGGCGTATCATCGGATAGTTTGCAGCTGCAATCTCTGCATCTCTATCATTTGATGCATTAACTGGCCACTCCATGTTGGACTGTCCTGAGCAAACCCACACTTCTCCAAAAAGGATATTTGTAAGTTCAATGGAGTTGTTACCAATAACCTTCAGTGTATACGGACCGCCTCCTGCTGTGGCAGGCAACCTTACTTGCCAATTGCCTTTCGCATCAGCTTTCACTGTTTCAGTGTGAACAATTTCAGCATTTTGCTTGCTAAGGGTGACAGAAATTTCTTCACCTGCGGCTGCCCATCCCCAAATAGGTGCGGGCATATCTCTTTGTAAAACCATGTTATTGCCGAAAACACGAGGTAGTTTCACCTCGGCAAACGCATTTAGCTGTGTGAAGAATAGTACAGAACTGATGAACACGATAAGTAATTTCATAGCAGTTTCCTTTTCTAAAATAACGTGAGTTTGATAATTAAATCCAAATGTAGATGTAGGTTGGGTTGAGGAACGAAACCCAACTTGAAACGCTTTTATAGACTCTAAATGTTGGGTTTCACCTGCGGTTCAACCCAACCTACGGGATTTATCAAACTCACGTTAAAATAAGATGTTAACTAAAATTAAAGGGTGTTTATAGTGATTTATAGAATAAGTATACCTTACAGTAGATAGTAACCTCCCGTAGGTGCGGTTCCTAACCATTGAATGCCATATACGCATTCAATGGTGATAATGTGAATTCAAAGGCTTAGTTGTCTTAGAACACACCCGACAACTGTCTTCAATTGAAATATGGTCTCAGTGAAACTCTGCTCTGCCTATTCCTACCACGAGTCGGTACGGAACGGTGATGCGGGCAATCCTTCTTTATTCGCAAGGTTTGGTTCCGCATTTTGATGCCAACCGAATCTCACAGCAACAGGCGATTGAACCGCATCATTTGATACAACCACCGTATCGCCATCAACTACTGCAACCGCTTCAACGAACTGCTTATCTTCTCCCGCAATTTGAAACCATGTAAGTGGTTGTTCATCTCGTGACATCAAGCCACTACCAACATGATCAAAACTGATGCGGATTGTACTTTCCTCAGCCGCCATTGATTTGTACAACGGACCGGAATAGACAAGATCATCTTTACCATAGGTTTTTGCGAGTGCCCACAAAGCAAGCCTTAACCCGACCGCTTGTTTATTTCTCGGATGAATATTCCTAATGTTACTGACATCGGTTATTACAGCCATGCCTGTATTTGGCACCGCTAACGTGGCAGTTTGCGCCTCCCAGATTTTCGGTAAGAGAAACGGATTTCTATTCTGTCCGCGTTGCGCTGCAATACCATCGTAATTGAAGGGGGCAAGTTGGACGAAATAGAAGGGGAATTCACCCTGCTGCCAGACCTCGCGCCATCCGTGGATGAGTGCCTTCATCTTTTTGTGGTAGATCATCCCATCTCTAAGGTTTGATTCGCCTTGATACCAAATCGCGCCGCGGATTACGCAAGGAATAAGTGGATGCACCATGCCGTTGTAAATCGAGGTAGGCCTCCTATGATTACTTAACGGATGAACATTGTTGGGCATCCGCGTAAGGATTGCACCGGTTTCCAAAGCTTCCCGTGTTTCGGCTATCCATGCTTCAATCTCCTTGATTTTCTGAGGAAGTTGCTGGCGATAGTTCGCCTGTACCTTTTGAACCTCTTTGGATATGGATTCCAGGGCAGGCACGGAGAGGAAACCCACAAGTGGTGTCCACGGTTCAATGCGCGTACCACCCCACGAGGTATTGATTAACCCGATCGGTACGTTGAGATCTTTGTGAAGTTTCCGTCCAAAGAAATAGGCGACAGCGGAGAAATTTGGGATTGTCTCAGGGCTGGTCTCATGCCAGTCCGCTTCTACGTTTTGCTTTAGCAGTCCGGATGATCTTCTCGGCACATAGAACAATCGAATTTTTGGATACATTGCTGCCGCAATTTCTGCCGCGCTGTCTTTTGAGGCATTAACGGACCATTGCATGTTTGATTGCCCAGAGCAGACCCAGACTTCACCGAAAAGCACATTCGTAAGTTCCAGAGTGTTACTGCCGGTAACCCGAAGTGTGTAGGGACCGCCGGCTTTCATCGCAGGGAGGTCGATTCTCCAATTACCGTCAGCATCGGCTGTAGTGGTAAGTACCGGAAGAGATTCGGCACCTTCGGCATTGAGGATTATGGAGATTTCTTCGCCTGCGGATGCCCATCCCCAGATGGGGACCTGCATGTCGCGCTGCAATACCATGTTACTGCCAATAACACGCGGCAGCGTAACCTCAGAATACACGAGGGTTTGTCCGAATAGTAAAAAGTAAACAGTGAGAAATAAGACGAGTCGTTTCATGTCTTTGCTCCTTTAGAACTGTTTGCTATTTAGACGTTCAGCAAGATAACTATTGCGCCACATTACTCGATTATTACGGATACATATATCAAGTGCCTTTTCAGAGCCAACGATTACGACTTGTTCCTTTGCACGAGTGATGCCTGTATATAGCAGATTTCGTTGCAGCATGATATAGTGTTGTGTGTGTAAAGGTATGACAACCACAGGATATTCACTCCCTTGTGCTTTGTGGATAGTCGTTGCGTAAGCGAGAACGAGTTCGTTTAGGTCTGCAGCATCATAAACAACGAGTTTACCAGGAAATTGCACCTGTAAGATTTTGTTTATCGGATCAAATCCGATAATCCTTCCAATATCGCCGTTATAGACATCGTAACCGTAATTGTTCCGTATCTGCATGACCTTATCGCCGATACGAAAGCCTTGCCACCCCCTCACAGCTTGTTCGGTGTTCGGGTTCAGCACGTCTTGTAAGCATTTATTGAAGTTTTGTGTGCCGAGTATACCGCGCCGCATCGGGCATAGCAGCTGGATGTCGTCTATTGGATGGTAGTTGTCGTAGTTGGGGATCCGTTCGGCGATTAGCGAAGTAATTGTTTGGACAGCTGCTTCTGGTTCTTCCTCCTCTATAAAATGGAAATCTCGATCTTTTGGACCGGAAAGTTCAGGAAAGTACCCGCTATTAATCAGATGTGCGTTTGTGACGATCATACTCTCTCGTGCTTGTCGGAAAATTTCAGTGAGTTTTACTACGGGTATTTTCTGTGAATCAATCAGTGATTTTAGGACGTTGCCGGCACCGACAGATGGAAGTTGATCTGTGTCACCAATAAGGATAACAGCAGCATGTGAGGGGATCGCCTGCATTAATCGGTTCATTAGGACGATGTCCACCATTGACATTTCGTCTATGATGACGACATCTGCATCCAAAGGATTTTCACGATTGCGATAGAATCCGTTATTTTGAAAAGAAAATTCGAGTAAGCGATGTATCGTTTTCGCTTCTTTCCCCGTCGTTTCACTGAGTCGTTTCGCAGCACGTCCAGTCGGTGCTGCCAAAACGATGTGTCTCCCTTCTGCCTCAAACAACCGAATCATACCGACTGTCGTTGTTGTTTTTCCTGTGCCTGGACCGCCTGTGAGAATCATCGCGTGTTCTGTGAGTGCAGTCCGAATTGCCTCTTGTTGCTGAGACGCGAATTGGATATCCATTTCATTTTCTAATTCCCTCAACGATGTGTTTATGTCCAATGGGCTGGAATTACGAATCCTATTTGATAGCAACCTTAAAAACTGGTTTGCAACACCCGTTTCAGCATAGTAAAACGGTGCAAGATAGATAGCACTATTTTCAAGGGCTTTGGATACTTGTTCAGAATGTTGCTTATCAGGAGAATCCTCCGTTTCATCACAGATTTCAATATACTCGTTATGCTCCTCAGTTACTGTGTTTTTCGAGCTGTTATTAAGCCAATCGGTAATTTCGCTTTGTTCAGCAATGATTTCAACCGGTCCGTCTGCTTGTGAAAGAATAATTTCCTCTTTTTGAGTCAGTGCAAGGACACCCATCCCAATTGTCTGCGGATCCTGTTCAAGAATGTTTTCACATGCCTCTATCAGTTTATCGGGATGTTGAAAGACGTGTCCTTCATCAGCTTTTTGGCTAAGCACATATTTGATTCCAGCCTGTACACGATGCGGATCGTTCTTATCTATACCCAGTTTTTGTGCAATCGTATCCGCGGTGACAAATCCGATGCCGTAAATATCATCAGCAAGGCGGTAAGGGTTTTCAGTTACAATCGGAATAGATTCATTTTTATATGTTTTGTATATTTTTGTTGCATGTGAAGTGCTAACGTTATGGGATTGTAGAAAAAGCATGACGTTTTTTATTTCCCGCTGTTCCTCCCACGCTTGCTGAATCATTTTGACACGTTTTCGACCAATTCCGGGAACTCCTGCCAACTTTTCAGGTGTCTGCTCAATCACATCAATCGTATCCATCCCGAATCGGCTGACAATTCGGGTTGCCATCTTAGGACCGATCCCTTTTATCAATCCAGAGCCCAGATATCTTCTGATTCCCATAACATTCGCTGGTTGGATAGTTTCATATCTCTCAATCTGGAACTGAATTCCGTATTTCGGGTTGTTTACCCATTCACCATTGAGCAGCAGACTTTCGCCAGGGTTGACAGACGCAAGGTTGCCGACAATCGTGACAAGTTCAGGTTGGCCGCGCGCTGAAAACCTGCCGATAGTCCAACCGGTATCAGGATTTTCAAAAACGATACGTTCAAGAATGCCGTTTAGTGTTTCCATGTTATATCACTACTCAAACAATAGTTCAACCGGACAGGAGAAACCCGGTACTACATCCTCTCCGGTAAGTATGTCTTCACGTGTGAGCGTTTTGATGTCCGTTTCAGATTTATACACCGTCACAGTTTCCAATGTAGGTTCAAGAAGCCAGACGCAGCGGGTTCCCGCATCAAGATAAGCAAGTACTTTGCCGAGAACACGAGAATGAATATCTGAAGGTGATACGACCTCTACAGCAAGATCAGGAGGTATTGGATAACCTTTATCTTTGTCATCACTTAACCGCTCTGCTGAAACATAAGCAATATCCGGTTTTAGTACCCGTTCACCTACCTTAAATGAAGTTTCAAGGGAATACACGCGCCCAAGATTATTTTGTCGAACATGTATATGCAGATAATGTATTAAATTTATACCAATTTCACTATGTTTTATAGATGCATCTGGCATCGGAACTAATTCTCCTTTAATATATTCATATCCTTCTACATCGTTCTCAAGGAATTCATTTAACGTCATCGTGGTAGGTTTGACAGAGGTAATATCTTGCGCGTGTTCGTGAGTTTCAATTTGTGCCATTCTGTTATCCTCCGTGATAAACTTGTAAACGTTACTTGTTGATATATTTACTCAAACAATAGTTCAACCGGGCAGGAGAAACCCGGGACTACATCCTCTCCGGTAAGTGTGTCTTCACGTGTGAGCGTTTTGATGTCCGTTTCAGATTTATATACCGTCACAGTTTGCGATACAGGTTCCAGTACCCAAACGCATCGTGTGCCGGCATCCAAATAAGCAAGTGCCTTCTGGGCGACATGTGACTGCATATCTGATGGAGAAACAATCTCAATTGCAAGGTCAGGGGGTATCGGTAGTCCTTTGTCTTCGTCTATATCCAACTGTTCTGATGCAACAAACGCAACATCCGGTTTTAGTACACGTTCTCCAACCTTAAATGATGTTTCTGCAGTATATAACTCTCCAAGGTTATTATCGTAGACCGTCGGATCTAAATACCGTAGGATATTTACACTTATTCTACCATGTCTCCTTGAGGCTGCAGCCATAGGAATTAATTCTCCTTTTACGTATTCATATCCCTCTACATCATTTTCAAGAAATTCCTCTAATGTCATCGTGCCAGGTTCTGGGATGGATATGTCCTGCAAAGGGTCGTGCGTATCCAATTGTGTCATATTTTAATCCTCCGCGATACATACGAACCAATCTTCAACAAAAACAACTATTCAATGTTCGCCATTAGTTTGCGAAAAGCGTTCAGTTGTGGTGGGATAATATGCGGATCATCCGTTTTATTCTCAAGTGCCTCTATTGTTTTGAAGCCGTTACCTGTAATAGCAACGACAATCCGTTCCTCACGGCTGATGTCTCCACTCGCGATTAGTTTTTTAGTTGCAGCAAGCGTTACGCCGCCTGCTGTCTCAGTGAAAATACCTTCAGTCGCAGCAAGTAGTTTAATCGCTTCAACAATTTCGTCATCGTTCGCATGTTCACCTACACCGCCGGAATTCCGGACAGTATCTACAGCATAAATTCCGTCCGCGGGATTGCCAATCGCAAGGGATTTAGCAATTGTGTCGGGTTTCACCGGTTTGACAAAATCGACATTCTCTTTGTAAGTATTAACAATCGGACCGCAACCTTCCGCCTGTGCGACATGAATCTTCGTATTCGGTTTATCAATCAAACCCAATAGATGAAATTCTTTTAGTGCCTTACCAATTTTTGTAATAAGCGAACCGCCTGCAGCAGGGGCAATGATATGGTCAGGTGCTTCCCAACCGAGCTGTTCAATCAATTCGAAGCAGAGTGTCTTTGAACCTTCTGCATAATACGGACGTATATTGATGTTGACAAATGCCCACGGGTAGACACCAGCAATCTCACTGCACAGGCGATTTACATCGTCATAGTTACCCATAATACCTACGACTGTTGGTGCGAAAACAAGTGAGGCAACCACTTTGCCATGTTCTAAATCGGCAGGAATAAAAATGTAACAGTTCAGATTAGCGACAGCAGCATGCGCCGCAACGGCATTTGCCAAGTTCCCTGTGGATGCACACGACACAGTGTCAAAATCGAATTCCTTAGCTTTACTCAAAGCAATCGCCACAACCCTATCTTTAAAAGAGAGTGTGGGATGACACACAGAATCGTCTTTAATGTAGAGTTCCTTTACACCGAGTGCATCACCAAGATTCTTCGCCCGGATTAAAGGTGTAAAACCGGAATTGAGTCCGTCTGTCGGTTCACCATCAATCGGCAATAGATCAATGTATCTCCATAAACTTTCGGGTCCCTGTTCAATTGAGCTTCTTGAGATTGACTTTTGAATAGCTTCGTAGTTATAGTTTACCTCTAATGGACCGAAACAGAACTCGCAAACATGAAGCGGTTCCTTGGGATACTCGCGTTCACATTCGCGACATTTTAAGCCTAACACTTTTTCCATATTTGCCTCCTAAATTTATAATTTCATTAAGATTTTGTGTACATAAATGTTGAAATATGGTGAAATATGGAAATAATTATACACCTCACCTGTAGGAGCGATCTCCGAATCGCGACTAATGCCACTCGTAGTCGGGAATCGGAGTTCCCTCCCGCCGAATGCCATGCGCGCATTTGGCGTTGATTCACAGATAAACACGTCTAATTAATTCAATAATCTACCATATACTTCATTAACAGCAAATTTCAAACCATTTCAAATTGTTAGGACGATTTCAAATTCGTTGTTCCCTTGTTCCAACGCAACACGGACAAAAAGCAAATGCCTATCCACCCATGTAACAACCTCGGCATTAGAATTTGCTAATTGCAAACCGATGTGATTGCCCCATATCGCTACACCGTAAGGCATCGCTTTAGTAGATTCAATTGTAAAAGTAACGTGCAATCGCGAACGTTTCCGATTAGGTCTAAAATTTGCTATCTCCGGTAAATGATACTCAACACCGTGAATAGAAGAACTCTGTTCTGATACTCCCACACCGACATTTTCCAAAATCGGTGGTGAGATATAGTTTTTCATGTCAACTGGTTCCATCGACCCTTCATAAAAGGTGAATTGGCATTTTGAATCGTAATAAAAAAATACCTTTTTCTCTTTTTGTTCTGTTGACACATCTCCATTAGGTGGCAGTGCAAAATCTGGTTCCAAAGTTTCAATGTTTTCCTGAGAGTCACGTGTCGTAGCAACTATAAATGTAGGTTCAGTCAGCTGGCAACTTGTCCAGTAATCGTCAACCATATCAGAAAGTGGTAACAACTTTGTACTTTCATTGCTTGCTACATGTGCGAAGTATGTATCCAGTCTTTCTAATGTCTCTTGTCCTAACTGTGCCACCTCAAGCGCGCTGACATGCTCTACATAACTCAGCCACCGATTCCATTTCTCATTTTTTACATATAGATCGTAATTTCGCTGTATTGTTCCGTTTATAAGTGAAGCACGGAGATTATCCGCATTATTATCAAGATGTGCTGCAGTAAAGTAAGGAATTCCCGCGATGCTTCCCGCTGCAGGTGCGCTGAAATTGTGTTGTTCTGCTGATGGATAAAAACAACCGAACGGACTGCCACGATCATCTTCTGCTATTGAACCACGTTCATCCCAACGATAACCCCACAACCCACGAAAACCGACCTGTTCGAGTGCATAAACTAAAAGGTGGTTTTTCCATTCCGCACTTGCAACACTTGGCACTGCCCATTCCATTGCTCGCTCAATTTTTTTCCATTCTGTTCTGATATATCGCGGTAAAGTTTCCCGCATTTTGACGAGATGTTCTGCAATGATTTCTGGTGAAGCACCTGCCATTGAAATATTGACTGGTTCGCTGTCAGTGTTCGGGTCTGGCACAGATTGCCCAGTAAGTTTAGCCCAGTTTGCCTCCCATAAGGACTTGATATCCAACATCAGCAATGGTTCGTCTCCAAACTCATTATGCCACTCCGTCAGATCCTTTGCCAGAAATTGCGCTGAATCAGCAACGATTACCCACGTAATTGGGATATTGTATTTATGCGCCATTTTTGCTAAAAGACGCATGCCATCTTGCAGTTGCTGTCGATCTTCAGCTATTGCTGTGCTTACAAGTCCATAGTTTAACATTTTGAAACTATTCTAAAAAGACGGTAACACCCATCTCCGCATACTTTTCACGCGTACTCGGATTACCGTTTCTAAAACAGACAGCAGTTGGGTTCCCTTCCAATTCTTTTGCAACATACTGCACACAAGCATCTACTGTTTGGAGCGCGTGATTCGGATGACCTTCCATGCTGAATGTTAAATCCGTGGGACCAAAGGAGAGGCAATCCACACCTGCCTTCGCAAGTCTACGTGCATGGGTCACCGCCTCAATTGACTCTATCTGCATCCAAAGTATACCGTAATTATTCCACCAATCTGCATATTCAAGCCGTTCTCTATCTTCCGAATTTTTTCTTGCACCGCCACCCCAACTGCGAATTCCCTGCTGTGGATAATAAAAGGAAGCCACCGCTTCATCTACCGTAGTTTCCAATTCTACTTGTGGCACTTCAATCCCAGAGGGTCCAAGGTCCAAATAGTTGCCGATCAGGTAAGCATTGCGGGTATGTTTAATCCGAAAGTTAACCGGGATATCCAATTCATCTGCCATATTACAGAACACGACAAGTCTGTCTTCATTGTACGCAGAATGTTGGCTATCCACGGCAACAAAATCGTAACCACCTTTTTCAACTTTCTCAGCAAGACTTTCACGATCTATTGTCATTGAAACTGAAGCCCCAAAGACATGCTCACCATCACGGATACGCTGTTTTAAATTTGTTTCCGACATATCTCCCTCCTGTAGAGATGTGTCTGTCCGCACAATAGAACGAGTCCTTGTGCGTTCCATGCGCCAAAATCACAAAATTGATATATTCATCTTATTATATCATATTTCCCAGTTCTATGCCAAAACATTTGGATTATATCAATTCTGATTAAACCATCCTTGTAGTAGTTCCTTGTAAGCCCGATATTACAAGATTTCACATTTGTCTGAACGAATCAACGCCAAATGCGCGTGTGGCATTTGGCGGGATTCACATGATTATAAGATTTTCAGGATAGGCTATTTCTGCATCGGACAAGGATCGCGCAGAATAATATTGCGGTGATCCTATAACATGTTATGACGAAATCCTTGCCAAAAGACTTGATAAGAAATAATCTTGGAAATCTGGAAATCCTGTGAATCCTTGTTCAGACAACACGCGATTCGGACACCACACAATCACCTAACTACCATTAGAAACAGATGTATTTCCTTAAAATGACGACTATAGGTTGCACGGCAGTGCAACCTACGCCAACAATTTATGAACCGCTTAATCCTTGTCAATTTACCCTATTTATGCTACCCTCTTAACAACCAATCAATAAAGGAGTAACTCCAATGTATCGTGTCGGAATAATCGGGTTAGGCAGTATTGCCGCACGTTATTCAAACCCAGATGATGCTTATCCTTATTGCCATGCAGGTGGGATCCGTCATTGTGAAACAACCGAATTGGTAGCAGTCGCAGATATGTCCGCTGAACGTCAAGCTGAATTTAAAAGCACGTGGGGACCGGGATTCCCAGACAATTCCATAAATTACTACGAAACAGATGTCCAGATGCTTGAAAGTGAAAAGTTAGACATCGTTGCTGTCTGTGTGCGAGGACCCCACCATTTTCAAGTGATGCAGAACGTCTTGAAGGCAGACATCAAAGCCATCTTTCTTGAGAAACCCGCAGGATGCTCACTTGAAGAAGTTGACACAATGACTGCGGGTGCTGACCAAAAAGGTATCCCAATCGTTGTAGACTATACGCGGCATTGGGGACCGCATCTCATCAGACTTCAATCGCTGATTAAGGACGGTCTTATCGGAGAGGTGCAGAGTGTGATCGGGTATTGCGGCGGTGGTGTACTTTCCTTCGCGATCCACACTACCGACATGATTTGCCAGTTCGCTGGATACGATCCTGCTTCGGTGACTGGGTATGTTGAAGGTGGTGGTAATGTGCCAGAACCTTACGAACCGGAACCTGCAATCGTCGGTTCAACTATCCAATTTGAAAGCGGCGTTATCGGTTTCCATGTCGGAAAACATGGTGTGCGAGGTGGATTTTCAGTTGATGTTCTCGGTAGCGAGGGCACAGTTCAAGCAGGATTTTATAGCGGTACAACAGTGCATAGAGAGGGTAAATTAATTGATAATGCGACCCTTGATTTACCTGAAAATGCAGGCCCCTTCAAAGTGGCGTATAAACAAATTACCGATTACCTTGACGGTGGACCGCCTCCCGATTGTTCGCGCGATGACTATACCGCTGTCAACGAAATTGGTTTTGCTGCAATTGAGAGCGGGATCATTGGGCAAACGATTGAACTTCCTTGTCAAAATAGGCAACGGCTTATCTTTGCGAATGGATAATGTTGAGTCTACTCAATTTGTGGATGTGCAAGTCGCGAGCTGGAGCTCGCTCCTACAAAAAGAGGTTCCTGGAAGTAAAGGCGACGGTTTATCCTTGCGAATGGGTGATATGAGGTGTGAATGGCTTTTTTACGTAAAATTGATCATATAATTCATTTTTTTATGAAGTTTTATCGCATCCAGCGTTATAAAACATCGCCTAACACACCGCTAAGCTTACCGTTAAACGAATGTAAAGTTGCGCTCATCACAACTGCGGGGTTTTATCTTCCAGAACAGAATTCTTTTGAAAGCAATGACTGTTCCTACCGCGAAATTCCCAATTCAATCCAGACCAAAGTTCTTTCCGCTGGACATAAAAGTGAGGCTTACGATAAACGAGGCATTGAAAGTGATGTAAACCTTGCTTTTCCGCTTGATAGATTTAGGGAGTTAGAGACCAAAGGTAAAATCGGTTCGCTCAATCACAGACACTTTAGTTTTATGGGATCAATCACAAAACCGCAACCTCTTATTAGGCAAACTGCACCAGAGGTTGCACAGATACTTAAAACGGATGAGGTGAACGTTGCTTTCTTAACGCCTGTGTGACCGATGTGCAATCAGTCTGTAGGATTGATTCAACGTGCTGTTGAAGAAGTTGGGATTTCCACGGTTTCAATTACGCTTGTTGAAAGTATTGCGAAGCGGGTGAAACCGCCGCGTGCATTGCTGATCCCGTATCGTTTTGGGCATCCGCTCGGTGAACCGAATAATCCAACATTACAACACGCGATTATCGCGGAAGCACTCGCGCTTTTACAAGATGAGGGAACACCGCCTATTCTCAAAAGTAGTAGTCTCAAAGGAGAATTTGATGGACAGAATTAGAGTAGGTATTATCGGGTGTGGTGGTATCTTTCGCGCGCTCCACGCCCCATATTACCAAGAACTGACACGACGCGCAGACATTGTCGCCATTGCCGATATCAACGAAGCATCAGCAAAGGAACAAGCAGACCGTTTTGGTGCTGACGCATACACAGATTACCGCGCACTCCTTGACAGAAAGGATATAGATGCCGTTGATGTTTGTGTTCATCCGCGTCCACATCTTGAAATTACCCGTGCTGCTGCCGATGCTGGCAAACATATCTTGATGGAGAAACCGATGTGTTGTAACGTTGCGGAGGGTGACCAAATGGTTGCCGCCGCCGAAAATGCAGGTGTACTACTGATGGTGGCATATATGATGCGGTTTGATCCGGGATACATGAAACTGAAATCGCTGTTAGAAGATGGCACACTCGGCACGTTGCAGATGGCATATTCCAATCAAGTGGGTTGGTTTTCTCCTGAAAGACACCCATGGCTTTTCGTCAAAGCAGAATCGGGCGGAATGTTGGTAGAGCAAGCGATTCATAATCTTGACATCTGGTTGTGGTTATATGGTCCAGCGACTACTGTCTACGGGTTCACAACTCATGTTCCGCTTGGTGGCACATATCCGCCTGCTGAGCAAGCAGTAGAAAACAACGCAGTGTTAACCGTACATTTCAAAAATGGTGGTGTCGGCATGATGATTAAGAGTTGGGCTGCTGAAATCGGGAATAGTGGGAACGGTCTTGTCACCAGCAAAGGTTCGGCAACGCTGATTCGGCACGGACTGCGTTGGAAAACCCATGATATGCCATCAGTAGAAGAATTCATGGCAGAAGTACCTGATGATGACACCTATCGCAATATACCGGAAGCGCAAAGGAATCAACGCTACTGGGGCATTGCTGCCAAAGGTGGAAGCATTGATCATTGGCTACAGTGCATTGCAGGTGAAGCAGAACCAACAACACACGGACGTATTGGGAGAGACGGTATTGAACTGGCAGAAGCAACGTATCGCTCGTCACAGACTGGAGCCCCAATTTCTTTACCGCTGTAGAACGAACCCTTTTCAACCCATAGGCATCGAATTCATTAAGAAAGCACCACACGTTCCCTCGCGCGGTAGGAGCGGTTTCTAACCGCTCCGTATCGTTCGCGATGCCTTTCATCTTCAGCGTTTTCAAACAGTGACGCAAAACAAGAAATCGCTGCTACGAGATCGATAAACAAGGTTCGGTTGGGAAACCGAACCTACCGGGACTTATAGTGAAATCTGAAAATATGTGCACACTCCCTGGTAGATGCGGTTTCCTAACCGCATCTATGAGACTGAATAAACATGGTTCGGTTAGGAAACCGAACCTACCGTAGTGTAAAAATAATTATGGATTTTACTATAAGGACGCCAAATTGACACCTATGGGTAACGCAGAGAAACCTAACACACAAGTACTCAGCTATTGATTACTATAAACGAAGCATTACACAATTTCGCCAATTTCAATGCCGCGCTCTTCTGGGTTTCGCCTGCGTCGAGGAAGATCACCAAAAAGCGGACGGAAATATCCAGCACCTTCAGGCGACAGATGATACCGTTCAGCATCGTAAAATCGTGGGTCAAGGCTGCGGCGGATAACATGTCCCGTTTCATCGCGTTTCAGCACCTGTTCAATAGGAAGCATAATCGGTTCAATGCCCGCATCTGTCCGAGTAATTGTTGCCACACCATTAACCATTCCATCAGCAAGTGAGCGCACAGCAAGTGCCCCCGCCTTAATTGCTGTGTCTCTGTCCAATGGAATCGGACTTCCACATCTTTGAAGATAACCGAGGATTAGGGCTCTGAAGGATGAACTTGAAATGTCGGGGAGTCGTTTCTTCATCGCTTCCACGATAATTTCTGAACAGCCACCCGGTTTTGTGTGCCCAAAAGAATCAAGTTCTGCTTGTGAGGTAATCATCAATTCACCAGCATCATTTCGAATACCCTCCGATACAACCGCAATGACATTTCCTTGTTCAGCATGTTTTTCACGGATTGCTTCTGCCAACTTGTCAGGCTGATACGGCACCTCTGGAACAACAATAAGGTCCGCCAAACCGTAGGCTGCGGACAATGTTAACCACCCCGCATCTCTGCCCATTGCTTCCACAATAATGACGCGATCGTGTGAATAGGTCGTTGTCCGTAAATCACGGACAGCATTGATAACTCGACTTGCAGCTGATGGAAAACCGGGACAAAAATAGTTGACCATTTTAGAATAATCAACCGAATCACCCGCAGGTGGATTGATACCGACATCGTTATCAATCGTCTTTGTAACGAAAACGGTAGTGAATTGTTCTGAAAGGGCAGTGCCAACTGTTAACGTATCGTCACCGCCGATAGGGATGAGTCCACTAATGTTTAATTTTTTTAGGTTTTCAATCGCTTCATCTAACTTATTCGTGGCAATAAGGTTAGTACGCGAGCTTTTCAAAATCGTTCCACCGTGATTTTCATCAATCAGGTCAGGTGTCAGGGTAAAGTAGCGTCCCCCTTTTAAAACACCTCGCCATCCCTCCATAAAACCGATTAATTCAAAACCGAGCTCTTCGGCTTTTAAGGCGATGCCTTTGAGGGTGGCGTTAAGCGCACTTGTATCACCACCCCCTGTCAAAACTCCTATCTTTTTTCGCATATTTTAAACTCCTAATCCTTCAAGTAGATAATCGAGATTATAAAAGAAAAGATTTCTGTTTTACTGTACTGAACAACCACTGTGTTGCTCTAATTTGTGAATGGCGCGACCACTTTGTCGTTCCTTTTTGGGATATACTATTTTATTACTTCAACTATTACTGGCTTATCTAAAGCAAGTGCTTTTTCAAGTGTCGGTCTAAAATCATTCATGTCTTCAACACGTAACCCGACTGCACCAAAGGATTCTGCAAACTGAACAAAATCGGGGTTAACCAACTCCACACCAATACGCTTGCCAAACCGACGTAACTGTCCTCGTTCAATGGAAGTGTATTGATTATCATTCATCACGAGGGTTACAACTGGCAAGTCATACATCACAGCAGTGGCAAGATCAGGACTTGTCATCAAAAAACCTCCGTCTCCACTGAGCGCAACAACTTTCCGATCTGGATATGCTACTTGCGCCCCGATAGCAGCTGTCAACCCAATCCCCATAGCAACCGATATACCTGAAAAGATGTAACTTCCTGCAGAATATGTTGGGAAATGGGACAATGCACCGTAGCCGGTAATATTCACATCAACTGATAAGATAGCATCGCGAGGCATAATATCACGCATCTCTTTGAGAATACGCGGCGGTTCAATTGAAGTGGATTGACTTCGAAGTTCTTTTAATTCATCATTCCAACCGCCAGTCAGTTTCTCTCCACTAAGCGCATCGTTTAACTGTTGCAGTACTAACTTAGGATTCGCCCCAATTCCAACGGTTGCTGGATATTCCTTATGAATTTCGCTTTCATCCGCCTCAATGTGTAAGAGTGGTTGGGAAATTTGAAGGGACCAATTGCCTGTGTCACGATACGTAAATCGTGTACCAATAGCAATTATGAGGTCAGATACCTTCATCGCTGCTTGAGCAACGCCATCACGAAATAGACCAATTGAATAAAGTGAATCTTCAGGAACAGAGTCTTTACCCATGCCCGTCATTGCGACAGGAGCATTTAGTAAGCGAGCAAATTCAAGCAGTTCTTCGGTTGCACGCGTATGGTTAATACCGCCTCCTGAAACGATTAGTGGACGTTCCGATGCGTCGATTAACGCCACTGCAGCGTCAATGTCTTTAGGACTTGCCATCGTCTGGACGCCGTTATTTCGAGGTGGTATTGGCAAATCAGTATCTGCTTGTAATGCATCCGTGGCAAGTTCTATCAATACTGGACCTGGACGTCCTGAACGTAGTGCACTAAAAGCACGATTGACAGCACCCGGAATTTGATCAGCACGGTGCACAATTTCTATATGTTTGGTCATCGGAGTGAAGGCTGCTTTTTGGTCCAACCCGTGAAAACTCTTTCGTGGGTCTTTTTGTGCTAAGTAAGACGGATTTTGCCCTGTGATTAATAGAACTGGTGAACACGCTGTATATGCCTCACATATCCCAATAGCAGCGTTATTTGAACCGGGTCCAGGCACAGTCATGCAAACACCTACATCGCCTGTAGCACGCGCATAACCATCTGCCATAAACGCAGCACCGCCTTCATGACGCGTCACATAATGCCGAATACTATCTTGATTGTTATATAACGCCTCATAAACAGTGTCAAGGTGATTTCCCGGTAGACCGAAAATAACCTCAACACCTTGTGCTTTCAGGCATTCGACAAAAATAGTGCCTCCTGTCATGATGGATTTCCTTATTAATCAGGACTTACGCAAAATGATGAAAAAAGGGAAAATTGGACTTAAAAAGTTGCTATTTCAGTGTTTTTAACCCCTAAATCCCCCTTATCAGCGGGATTTTAAGAAAAAATGCGTAAGTCCTGTTAATTACTGATTTGATGGTTTTATCGGGTGTATTGTCTAAATTTGTTTTCTTTAAGCATACTCAATAATTCTGATTCTGTCAAGGATTATTCTTAGGAATTCACAATCTGATTATATTGACAAAGGCTTGTGTTTATGTTAAAATTGAATAGTGTTCTGCTATAACTTACGTACATTTATATAGACATGAAACATATAATATCCCAACCAATTGAGAAATTATTAGCAATATAGTAAGGAGAAAAAATGATGAACGCAAACCCTTTTCAACAACCGGGTCAATGGTATCGAGGTAATACACATAGCCACAGCACCGAATCCGATGGGAAACTTTCTGTCCCAGACCGTTTCGCGGCTTACCAAGAGGCAGGTTACGATTTCCTCGTACTAACAGATCACCGTAAAGTTAACGATGTGCAAGCTTACACTACATCAGACTTTTTAGCTATATCAGGTAGTGAAGTGCATCCATCAAACCCTTATGGAGGCGGCACATATCACTTTGTAGCGATAAATATCCATGAACCCGTGAATTGCGCAAAGATGCATCCGAATGCTGTTATTGATGACATTAAAGAACAGGGCGGAGAGGCGGTTCTTTGCCATCCTTATTGGTGTGGACATACAATTTCTGATTACTTACCGTTGCGTGGGTATTTCGCTGTTGAAGTCTACAACGATACCTGTATGACTATTGGCAAAGGGTTTTCTGAACAGTCGTGGGATGATTTGTTGGACAAATGCGGACCAGTACTCGGCATCGCTTCCGACGATGCACACGGCACAGAACACGACTGTTTCCACGGATGGATAATGGTAAAAGCACAGGAACTGACACTTGATAGCATCATGGAAGCACTCCGAACAGGTGCATTTTATTCAACGCTGGGACCAGAAATTAAGGACATAAACCTTACAGATAACCAGCTAACTGTTAAGTGTTCGGAGGCGCAATCAATTGTATTTAAAGCAGAACGTAGCCGTGGTAGGCGGTTCCTTCCATCGAATGGTGAACTCCTAACAGAGGCAACGTATACTATTGCAAAAAATACAAAATACGTAAGGATTGAAGTGACGGACGAGACAGGCAAAAAGGCGTGGTCAAATCCGTTTTATTTTTAATGCAAAAAATACTTGTGTGCCACACAGGTGCTTGGATCGGTGATATGGTCCTACTTACGCCTGCCTTACGCGCACTCAAACAGGCGTATCCCGAATCCTTTCTGACATTACTTTTGCGACCACTTGTCGTTGACTTGATGAAAGCGAATCCGTATGTTGACAGATGTATTGTTGACACTAAAACTGAGGGTCAATTTAGATCCCTTATGAAATTGGTGCGCAATATACGAGAACATGATTTTGACGTTTCCGTTGTGTTACATCCTACCTCATTCCGTAATGCCTTGCTTTCCTTTATTGCACGAATACCAATACGTATAGGATCAAACTATAAGGGGCGAGGCTTTTTACTTACAACATCTTGTCCACACAACACCGATCTTCATGAAGTTGATCGTTATCTAACTGTACTACATCTACTGAATATAAACACCGCACTTACTTCAAGTTCCAACGATACAATCCAAGGTTTCTCACAACCCACATTAGAATTTTGGCATACAGATGCTGAACGTCAATCGATTCAAAAACTGCTGCAGAATGAAGGGGTAACCCCAAATGATAGACTCATCGCAGTTAATTTAGGTACAACATGGCGGACAAAACAGTGGGACATAAGTAATTTCGCAGCGGTTATTAATCAAATTTCGGGTGTTGCATCCGATTTCAAAATAGTTTTAACCGGTTCGACCTCTGAACAAGAATTCGTAGAAAAATTACTGCTTTCAGAATCAACAATTAATCTTGTCGGAAAAACAGATATTTTGCAACTTGGCGCACTATTAGAACGTTGTGAAGTATGTCTAACGTGCGATAGTGGTCCGATGCATATAGCAGCTGCTGTCGGCACACCGACTGTCGCACTCTTCGGCCCAACAGACCCAAACCGTCACCAACCTTATGGCACCGGTCATACCGTCGTTGAGAAGTCTGTTTCGTGTAGACCGTGTTATAAACGTACTTGCTATCGGCAGGATACACCGCGCTTATGCATGCAGGAAATTTCCATAACTGAGGTTGTAGAAGCATTAGCAACAAAGTTAATTTAGAGAATCCCAACCATGAGACATAATTTTTTAGAAAAGGCATTTTATTGTAAAATCCATAATTATTTATACACTACGAATCAACGCCAAATGCGCGTAAGGCATTTAGCCAAATCAACGCCAAATGCGCTTTTGGTATTTGGCGGGTTCGGTTTCCTAACCGAACCGTGTTTATTCAGTCCCATAGATGCGGTTAGGAAACCGCATCTACCAGGGAGTGTGCCCATATTTTCAGATTTCACTAAAAAAGGAATATAAAATATAGATGATCCGAGCATTAATCTTTGACTTTGGTGGCACTTTAGATGGTAACGGTATCCACTGGTTAGAACGAACATATCAGTTCATTCAAAAACATCATCCTGAAATTACCCGCGATGATTTTGATGTAGCAGATAGAGCAACAGTAACAGAATTTGCACTTGGTGATCCCTCTATTGAGTGGTCTTATCAGGAAGGTTCTATGCTACCTATCGGAGCAGTTGCAAATAGCGAAGCGGCGCGTTGTACATTGCGGGAAACTGCAGATGCAATTGCGACAGGTATTTTTAAACGACTTGACTTAAGTGAGGAATCGAAAAATGAATGTGTCGAGTGGTTCTGCAATGGTGTTTCGGAGAGTCTTTCAGAAAATCGCCAATGGCTCAAAACACTTTACGGCAGCTATAAACTTGGTGTAATTAGCAATAATTTTGGGAATACGCGTGGATGGTGTGATGAATATGAACTCTCACCGTTGCTTGATGTAATCATAGATTCTACTGTATTCGGTGTAGCAAAACCTGATGCACGCATTTTTGAAGCCGCTTTATCGGAATTGAGTGTTGGTCCTGCCGAAGCTATTTATGTTGGTGATAGTTATAAAGCGGATATGATTGGTGCGAAGAACGTAGGAATGTGGACCGCTTGGATGGTTGGAAACCAAACAAAAGATTGTCCTGACCTATCCGTTGTAGACGTTCAACTCTCCCATTTGCACGAATTGACCGATTTTTTGTCAACCGTTAAATCCTAAAATATGTTCCCATTTTTGATATTTGGATTATAAACGAAATCTGGTTTGCATCGTTTTAACATAAGGAGGTATAAAATGCGGAAGTTCATTGCAAGTTTCGTCATCATATTTGCACTCGCCTCTTGCACGCCAGCAGCGGAAAAATCTATCAAAATTGATGAAAAGGTCAAAGAATGGAGTCTCAAAGACACAGAAAATGAGAGCCAATCGCTGAAAAAACTGAGAAAGGAGAAAAAAGCGGTTGTGTTGATATTTCTTGCTACACAATGTCCGGTAGTGGATGACTATATTGAACGCATAAATACGCTGGTTGAGAATTACAAGGAGAAAAATGTTCGGTTTGTTGGCATCCATTCCAATAAACACGAGACTGTAGAAAAAATTAAGAAGTATCGTGAGAAACACAATTTTGAATTTCCGATTCTTAAGGATCCAGATAACGAAATGGCAGACTATTTTCAAGCACGCAGAACACCAGAAGTATTTCTAATAGATGCGGACAACATGCTCCGATATAGGGGTGCAATTGACGATAGTCGAAAAACTCCTGAAACCCATTATCTCAAGAATGTGTTGGATCTAATATTAGATGGAAAGACTATTCCAGATAAGCAGAAAAAAACACGAGCAATCGGATGCACCATAAAACGGGTCAGAAAAGCAGACCTTGATCGAACGCCTTAAAACAGAAGTTAGAAAAAGGTTTGATTGCCCTTCACATAACACCCATTGGGGAATAATATGCGCCGCTTTTTATCAAATTCATTGCAAGTAATTTTAAGCACTATCTTTGTCAGTTTTATGTTTGTATTTTTTGTCATCTGTTTCGGAATCGGTGTAGCAAGTGGTTTTATGCTCGGATGTTGGGAAGATGTGGCAGCGCTTGATCTTGTAAACTTAAATTACAAAGAAGATAAACAAACTTGGCGACAGCATCTTGAGGTATATTCGTCAATATGCGAAGTGCAGCTCAAAGATTCTGCCGTCTTTTTAACAGATAAGCTACAGCGATTGGAGTATGAAGAGATTAAGCAAGGAGGTACAGGCATAAACTCTCCGGGTCAATATTTGCTGCAGCTCAGTGGAGAAAAAGAAAAACAGAATGGAACTATCCAGGTATTCCTTCGCGAATTTGAATACCCGTATATGGAAAGAGATACAGAAGCAAAACGCACTTATCTCTCGGTAAAAAAAGGGAAAATTGAATCTATCCAAAACGATGAAGGAAATTCAATCCGTAATTTTTATCTTGAACCAGAACTGATTGCTGAATTTTCTGGAGATGACGAAGGAACAGCACGCAAAATCATACCACTCGCCGAAATGCCAAGAAAACTCGTGAATGCGTTTATCGCTATTGAGGACCGTCGATTTTATCAGCATTTTGGTATTGATATAATCAGACTCGGCGGAGCCATTAAGGATTCTCTCAGAGGTGGTGAACGAATTGGCGGTACAAGTACACTCACACAGCAGTTAACGCGGAATATCTACTTGGAATCTGAGAAATATGAGCGTACGCTTGCACGAAAATTTCGTGAAATCTTACTTGCATTTAGAATAGAAAAATCGTTGTCAAAGTCGCAAATTCTGGAAGCATATCTTAACTATATAGACCTCGGACGGTTTGGAGGCCAGCAACTTTTCGGGGTACAGAAGGCAGCCAAGGAGTTCTTTGGCAAAGAGGTATCGGAACTTGAATTCCACGAATGTGCTTTACTTGCTGGACTTCCCAAGGCACCAAGCAAACTTTCACCCGTTAATCCAAAAACTCGTGAAAATGCCATTAAACGACGTAATGTAGTACTCAGAGCAATGTATGACCAAGGTTTACTTACATTTGAAGAGTATAATTTTAGCCGGAATCAACCCTTGCAAGTGCAAGAACCATCCAATACTTCTGTTAAATTAAAACAGGAAACCGCAGGACATTTTATTGACCACATTAAGTTAGAACTTGATAAAATTCCAGAACTTCAAAGTAGATTATATAAAGATGGGCTGAAAGTTTACACAACGATAGATATGTCAATGCAATCTGTGGCGGTAGATGCTGTTGCTAACCACTTGCGATATTTGGATGGATTGTACGGTAGACACCTACCTAATTACGATACGAATAAAGAAAATCCACACGGCATTGACCCTATAAAAAATTACTTGCAGGCTGCATTTATAGCTTTTGAACCTCGAACTGGACACGTAAAAGCGATGGTTGGGGGGCGTGAGTACCATATTGCAGGTAAACAGATAAACTACCTCAACAGAACAATAGGTAAATCAAAACGCCAGCCAGGGTCAGCATTCAAACCGATCGTTTTCGCTGCACTGATGGAGGAACCCTCCATTGTAACCCCCGCAACAATTCTCATTGATGAACGTTGGGGAATGGTCCCAGCCCCCGGTCAGCCAATGTGGTACCCTGACAACTATAGCTACACTTTTAGAGGACCACTAACAGTTCGAGAAATTCTCAAACGGTCAATTAATGTCCCGACTGTCAGAGCTGCTTTAGAAACATCTGTGAATGAAAGCGGTTTATGGGATGGAATAGATCGAATTGTGAAAATGACAAAAAGAATGGGAATTGAAAGTCCTATGAAGCCAACTCCTGCACTTGCTTTAGGTGCGTCTGGGATGACCGTGCTTGAATTGACTTCAGCGTATGGGATATTCGCCAATCGCGGTATTAAAGTTGAACCAAGTTATATTGAGTATATAACCGATCAGAATGGTTCGCCAATATACCCTCCTAAAGACTATCAGCCAGACAGAACCCGGGTATTAGATGAAAAGATAGCATATCAAATTACTTCGTTCTTGCAGAGTGTCATTACGCAGGGAACTGGCAGACGAGCACTTGGAAAACCTTATTACCTGACTCGACCCATAGCTGGAAAAACTGGCACTACGAATGATTATGTAGATGCTTGGTTTGTCGGGTATACCGCAGACTTGATTGTCGGCGTTTGGGTTGGACTTGACAAACAGGGACGTAATCTAAAAAACTACAACCAGCAAGGAGCATGGGCTGCGTTGCCTATCTGGGCACGTTTTATAAGAGATGCAGCCCGCGGTCCAGAAAAGAATTTCCCTGTACCTGAAGGGATCGATTTTTGGGAAATTGATAAAATGACAGGTCTACTTAAGAATAAAGACAAGTGTCCTCCGGAAAACATTAGCAACGAGCCTTTTATTAAGGGGCAAGAACCTACAAGAATTTGTGATCAGCATTAAGTTTGCGGTTAAGATGAATACAGTCCCACACACCCCACGATAAAAACGCCCTTGACAGGCAGTATAGTTTGTGATATTATGTCTATCTTATCCAACACACATGGATGGTATCTATTCTGGTAATGGAAAATTACGACCCTATTTTAAAACGACTTGAAAAAACTGCAAAACAGTATACCAATATCGCACCCGAAAACGGGCAATTCCTTTCTATCCTTATCCACGCTATTCAGGCACAAAATGTCCTTGAAGTCGGGACGAGTAACGGTTATTCCACAATTTGGCTTGCTGCTGCACTAAAGGAAACAGGAGGCAGACTCATCACCTTAGAGTTTGATCTAAAACGTGCAACTGAAGCGCAAGCACATCTCAAAGAAGCAAATTTAGAGGAAAATGTTGAAATACGTATCGGAAACGCACTTGACGAAATCCCAAAGTGTAGTGCCACTTTTGACCTTGTGTTCCTTGATGCACAAAAAGACGAGTATTTACGTTATCTTGAATTGGCATTGCCTAACGTCCGAGCGGGCGGTTTAATTGTGGCTGATGATACCGGGACAATGCGCGATGAGATGCAAGATTATGTAGAATTCGTCTTTAACACGCCGCTATTAAATTCTGTTGACATCCCTCTGGATGATGGTATAATTCTAAGTTATAAAACCAAAGTTTAAGGGTTGTTTTTAGACTGCAGATAGTAGCATGTCCCTTCAAGTCAAACTTTCAGACAAATCCACCCGTTTCACAGAATCAGTAATCCGAGGCATGACGCAGCTATGTTTGCGTCACAATGCGATTAATCTGTCGCAAGGCACACCAGCATATCAACCGCCAGACATCGTCAAAGCAGCAGCAATTAAGGCAATTCAAGAGGGATATAATCAGTATAGCATTACGTGGGGTGCACCAGATTTTCGCGAAGCAATCGCACACAAAATGACGACGTTCAACCGCATTCCCACCGATGCTGCTAAAAACATTACTGTCACCTGTGGTTCAACGGAAGGCATGCTGTCCGCACTCCTCGCTATTATCAACCCTGGTGACGAGGTAATCATATTTGAACCCTTTTATGAGAACTACGGACCAGACACGATTATATCTGGTGCAAAACCGGTCTATGTCGCACTGCAGGAGACACAAACTACAGATGGTGTGATGCGGTTTACTTACGATCCTGCTGAACTCCAAAATGCTTTCTCTACCAACACAAAGGCAATAATTATAAACACCCCAAACAATCCGCTCGGAAAGGTCTTTACACAAGACGAACTTCAACAGATCGCCGACCTCTGCTGTGAATATGACTGCATCGCTGTAACCGATGAGATATATGAACACATGATCTATGATGACAAATTGCACATCAGCATCGGCTCTTTGCCGCAAATGCAGGATCGGACGATTACTATCTCCGGATTGAGTAAAACATATTCTATGACAGGATGGCGTTTAGGGTATGTTGTGGCACCTGATATTTTAACAGATGCAATCCGTAAGATGCATGATTTCTTAACTGTTGGTGCACCGCACCCCTTACAACGTGCGGGTATCGCTGCTCTCAACTTGCCACCAAGTTACTATCAAGAATTAGTCGCAAAATATGACGTAAATCGCAAAAGACTCGTTAATACACTTAGAGAGACAGGATTCCGCTGCCATCCACCAGAGGCTGCCTATTACATTATGACAGACATCTCCGATTTTGGATTTCCTGATGACACCGCATTTGCGCACTGGTTGGTCAAAGAGATTGGCGTAGGAGGGGTACCGGGTTCCAGTTTCTATAGCCGCCCACACCTTGGCAAGACAAAATTTAGGTTTATGTTTAGCATGGCAGATGATATTCTGTTAGAAGCTGGTGAGCGGTTGATGAAGATAAAATCAAAAATCTGACCTACAGTAACGGAGCTATTTGATTCTCCATTAGTTTACCTTCTATCTAAAGTCTCTTGCTGTAGGAGCGACCTCCTGGTCGCGACCTATCAATATTGAGAAAACTGAATTATCCTACCTCATTAAAGGTGATGCCACGAAATTTTATGGAGGAACAATCTTATGGACACTGTCCTTATCAATGAAACACAAGAAATCTATAAAGCAGAGATAGAAGCGATCATTCAGCACGACCCGAAGTATATTACCCTGAGTCCTGATGAACTTGAAGCGATTGTGAATGCCTTTGAATTCACTTTGACAAATGGACGCGAGAAGGTAAGAGCGCAAATGATATATGACCTTATCCAAGAGAAAAGAGATAATTAATTATGCGGTTAGAGCGGATTCGCCTCAAAACTTTTGGATGTTTCCAACAGCAGGATTTTGAACTGTCTGATGGCATCAATCTAATTTTTGGTCCCAACTTCAGTGGCAAAAGTACGCTTGTTAACGCTATCTTTTTCACTTTAACCGGTAAACCAATCGTGCCACGGGTTGATGCTGCAGCGATCAAAAGTGCAAAGGCGTATAGTGGAACAGCAGGACTCCAATTCGTTGAAAATGACGAACGGTACATGCTCTTCCGTGGAACAGGCAAACGTTTTCAGCTTAGGCAGGAAAAAGATGGAGAATGGCATATTGTTTTTGATGATAAGCGTGTCACAGTCGTTGAAGCTGCGCTAAAAGATAAGTTCGGAATTATGCATGACCGACTTGCCTTGACAACATTCCTTCGGGAAGGTGAGATTTTTGAATTTCTTGCCAGACAACCTGCCACTCGACGCGATATCCTATTTGCGTTACTCGGTATTGACAGATTGATTGAGGTTCGGGAACGATTCATTGACGCACGCCGTCTTGCTAAACGCGAACGGAGTAGGATTCAGGCACATCAAAATAGTCTACGATTCAGTGCACAGAATGCACACAAAGCAGAAATTGAAAAGATAGAAGCAAAATTGAAAGAACTTGAAGCAGCATACGGCACAGAGACAGGGGATGCAGAATTAATCGTTGAGTGGAAGCAGAACCGCAAACAAGCACAAACACGATTAGATACCCTAATACGAGAGCAGACTGATACCTTGAGTGGTTTTAACAATGCCTCCCACTTACGTGAGATGATCACTACTATTGAAACAGCAGTTAAGGAAGCCGCAGGATTAGAGGCAGAACGCGAGGAGTTGATTCAAAAAATTGGCAGCCTCAACTCTCAAATTGGAGCATTAACAAATGTATGCGGGACTCTTTGCACATTGATTGAGAGTGGCGATGGACACTGCCCGACTTGTCATCAGAAAATTGAACAGGAAATCGTTCAGAAGATTATTGAGGAAAAGGAAACCGAAAAATCGCAACTATCTGCTGAATTAGATGACCATAAAAAAACGCTCGCCGAAAAAACTGAAAACTTAGAAAGTCGCCAGGAACTTCAACAGAGACTACAAACCTTGCAGACAAAAGCAGCGCGGTTAGAACAACTTGAACCGGATATTGCTAAAATACAAACTGAACTTGACGCACTCACGACGCGGCTAAAGGAAAAAGGGGTAGTAGAAAAAGAGATAACAGATGAATCAAACAATAACGAAGTACAATCAACAGAGTCTATCTCCGAAAATTTAGATAAACGCCGATTGAAAGCGCGAATCGACAGCGAACGAAAAAAACTTGAAAAACTTAAGCAAGAAGAAGCAGTGCAATTAGATAGACTTGAGCGACTTCAGAAGGTAAATGCTGAAGCAGAACAGGTTGAAAGAACAACGCTCAGTCTGGAACTCGCTTGTGCAGGTGTTGACAAAACCATTGAAACACTACAACGCCAAATTCTTAAACCTGCAGAGGAGGCACTCCACCACAGGCTTGAACAGATGGAACTTTTTGGACGAACCCGTATTGACTTACAAAAGCAACACCTGCTCCCTTCAGTCAAAATTGATGGAGTAGATCGGAGTTTGATGTTGCTCAGCGGTAGTGAAAAAATGTTTCTCTATCTTTGTTTCAAGGTGGCACTTGCCAAAGTTTTAGGAAACCCCGGTTTCTTTGTATTTGACGATCCAACACTTCATTTAGATGGGGAACGAAAAACTTTGATGGTGGATTTTATTCGTCAACTCGCTGAAGAAAATCAGGTTGTTGTAACGAGTTATGATGAAGAGGTACGGGCAGGTCTGGAAGGTGCACATCTGATAGAAATGAGTCGGGAATCTTAGAAACAATCTAAAACCGCTTGAGGAATATATCCCCATTATCCTGTTGATTATTACTCCAAACAACACACGATTGTCCATTCCCAACAGATACGACAAACGGTGGAAAATGTTCTCCCTCGCTTGTAGAGACTGGCACACCCTCTTTCTCCAATAAAAGATTACCTTCTGAATCAATTTGCTGACAGTAGATAGAGTCAACGCTTTTTTCGCCGAAGTCGCCTCGATAATCCATCCATGCAACGAAAAATCGATCTTCGGCAGTTCGTACAATGAAAGGTCTATCCTGATGACCACCAACAGTGCAAAGCGGGATACCATCTTTTTTCCAAGCCAATGTTCCATTCGAATGGATGCGTTGCGCGTATAGGTCACCGTAGATATCGCGTTCGTCTCGCCAAACAGCAATGATTCCACCTTTACTGTCGTTGACAATTGTAGCGTTTTTTTGAATTCCCTCCGCTGTACAGATTGGAACGCCCGTATCCTGCCACAATTTCTTGCCATCAGGGGCTATGCGCTGTGCATAGAGTTGGTCATTTATAAAATTTTCATATATCTGCCACACAACGATAATGCCACCTTTGCCATCTACCACGACACGCGGTTCACCTTGCATGCCATCTTCTGGAGTAATCAGACGCGGGGCATCCCATAGAGGTTTCGCGTCAAAACTGAAACGATATGCCATAATGTGCCAAGTATCGTATCCAATAACGTCCCACCACACAATGTAAAATCCACCTAATCCATCTGCAATAAGGATGGGATTGCTCTGAAGCGATTCCGATGGAAAAACGGGTATACCATTCTCCTTCCACAGCGTTTTTCCATCAGATGTGATACGTTGGATATAGAGGTCTTGGAATTCGGAACTTCGACGTTCATCTTCCCATACAATGATTGCACCACCTTCGCCATCACCCAAAATTGCTTGTGTGGACTGGTCTGCAGCATTTGTGCAAATAGGTATACCATCTGTTTGCCAAAGCACTTTGCCATCAAGATTCACTGCTTGTGCATAAATATCCCAACTGCTTCTACCACGTCTGTCGTTCCAAATTACGATTGCGTGCGTATCGTGCCGAATCATGCGCAAGCGGCGTTGATTTCTATCCGCAATGGATATTGGAAGACCGTTTGATTGCCACATCGGTGTGTTCTTGTTATTCATACGTTGGGCGTACACATCCCAATCTTTACCGGTGCGGTAATCCTCCCATACCACAATAACACCACCTTTACCATCGTCTACAGCTGATGGAAAAAGCTGACCATCTTTGGCAGTAGAAACAGAAATTTTCTCAGATGCGGTAGTGGATTGCAATAGACAGAAGACTCCCACAAGGAAAAGAGGAATGAACTTTATTGACGAAAAACTCAATCGGTGAAAAGCGTTTTTGGTGTCCATAGGTTGACCAGTGTTCCTCTGGTATAAAAATCAAGTGCTGCCCATTTCTGGATAGGTAATTCAATATGGGCGAGTGCGGCGGTGGGCATCCGTTGAATTTGTCCTGTCAGGTGCCGCACGAGTTGTTCCATCGTTGGGTTGTGTCCGACAACCATCACACGCTGATATTCATTGGATAATGTTTGTAATTTTTCCAAGTAAACGCCCGGTGGCGCAAGGTAAAAACGATCCAACTGCTTTATTTTTCTTGTATAACCGCATGATTTGGCAACTTTTGTAGCAGTTTTTTTTGCGCGTTTGGCTGATGAGGTAAGAATACGGTCTGGAATTAATCCTTCTTCACGCAGATGTTTTCCCATACGCGGCGCATCCCGTTTTCCGCGTTTGTTAAGGGGACGGTCATAGTCAGAAAGTTGCGGATTGTCCCAACTGGATTTGGCATGCCGCAGAATGAGAAGCGTTTTCATTCTAATTCTCGTTGTGGTCATGGCACATGAGGTGAACCTACTACTTTAAACTTGTGTCCAATCCATGATGACACCTAAATATTCATCCTTATGATCGGTTAAACCATCATAAGCAGATTGCGCGTCTTCAGGATTGATCACGTGCGTTAGCAATTCCTCAACCTTGAATTTTCCTTCCTTGATGAGGGAATACACAATTTGTGAATTCCGTTCAAGCGAATGTTTCGATTCACCAGAGTGCATTGTCGGATACACCCACTCATGTGCACTTTTCAGCGTAACCGCACCTAAACCGATAAGATGCGTATAATTGAGTATCGCTGTCACATTTGTTACATATTCCCCGCGTGGTGAACCGAGTAGGATAACCTCCCCTTTAGTGCGAGTCAACTGATATGCTAATTCAACAAGCCGCGGGTTGCCGATCGCTTCAACGGTAACCTCAGCCTTGTTTCCATCTGTTATCGCTTTGACACGTTCAAGCACATCTTCTTCGTCAGGATTAATCAAATGTTGTATACCACACTTCCGTGCAATTTCTATCCGTTCAGGCACACGTTCGACGCTTATCACCTTCATACCCGCCAAATTGAAAAGCTGTGAGGCAGAATTTCCAACTAAACCTAATCCGATAATGACAGCGGTATCACCAAATTCTACCGAGGACACGCGCAACGAAGTCATCGCAACTGTTGCCATTCGCACAAATGGAATCAGTTTTGCATCCATCTCTAAAGGTGGTTTGAACGCCAACATTACAGAAGCAGTTTTGATGATTGAAGCGTGTGAACTATAGCAGAAAGCGAAATCTCCAACGGCACACTTCGTTACGTGTTCACCTACTTTGAGAACTTCACCAATAGCCGTGTAACCTGACCCGTGCGGAAACCGGGTGCCGCTCTGTAAACCGGTATAGCCTGCCCCTTCAGTGCCAGGACTAATTAGACTGTAGTGTGTTTTGAGCAAAATTTGGTTCGGCGCCAGCGTTTCATCAAGTTCAAAATCTTCTAACGTTGCTGAACGTTTCGCTGGCATGATTATCTGTTTACCTTTCATGGCATTGCTCCTCGTCAAGACTTATGACTTCAATTTGGTTTGCCTCATGATAGCAGGGATAGGTTAGCAAGTCAAGTATAATTCAAATCAGAGCCATTCAATTGTCACAAAATACTCTTGTGGGAGGGCTTTCTAAGCCCGATTTATGTGGATAGCAGGCATCTTGCTTGATGGGTATCCCTTCTTACAGTTCCCTGTTAATACGAAACGGACTGATGTCAAAAGCAGTTTCCCCGGTCAATGCCAATTCACTCATAATATGTCCAACAAGGGAACAAAACTTGAAGCCATGCCCTGAAAAACCCGCTGCTATCAGTATATCTGGACAGCGAGGGTGCGCGTCAATAACAAAATCTTCGTCCGGTGTTTCTGTGTAAAGACAAACTTCAGCATGTGTGGATTTGCCGAGTCCCGGGATACGTTCTTGTACGTAGGTGTCTATGTGCTCAATATAATCTGCGTCAGGCTCCCATTTGCATCTATCAGGAAAAACATTTCTTCCTTTTCCGTGACGTGCGACTTTTAATCCGTTTTTTCCAAAATAAGGTATGCCGTACAGAAATTCTCCATTCTTCGTTATTTCTGTGAAAATTGGAAACCGTTCAGGTTGGAACAGCGGATTAGCATGTTGGTAATAACAGACTTGTTGTCTTGTAACTTTGAGCGGAAAATCAATTTCGGCAAGTAATATGTTTGTCCAAGTACCTACAGTTACTACGATTTTTTTACCGTAAAATTCACAATCTCCAGCATAGACTGTTGGGTTATCCATCTCCCAATCAATGTGGACTACACGAGTTTCTTCACGGATTTTCGCCCCGTGTTGCTCAGCCAATTGTAGGTGAGTCAAAACACATTCGGAAGCATAGAGGAAACCAGTATCTTTCTGCCAGAGAATATCCATATCATTAGACACCCGGAATTGTGGGAACTTTTTCGCCAATTGTTCTGCATCCCACCACTCCGATTCAACGCCTGCAGCATCTAAACTTTGCCGAACTGAAATCATGTATGAATTTCCGCTTTCACCTAAATTGACGCTTCCAGTAATGAACAACAATCGCTTCCCTGACGCTAATTCAAGATCGCGCCATTCTGAGTATGCAGTTTTCATCAATTCGGTGTAAAAAGGTTTATCGTAGAAGAAGCGAATGATACGCGTTTCACCGTGTGAACTACCGAATGTGTGTCCGCGCTGGAATTGCTCTAAGACAAGCACATCCGCACCCGATTTAGCAAGATGATACGCTGTAGCACTCCCCATGCCACCTGCCCCAATAACAATAACGTCGTAGATATGAGATTGCATTTTTATTTTTTGTGATTCGGCACAACCTAACAGGTTATGCTACAGAAGAACGGCACAACCTAACAGGTTATGCTACAGAAGAACGGCACAACCTAACAGGTTATGCTACAGAAGAACGGCACAACCTAACAGGTTATGCTACAGAAGAACGGCACAACCTAACAGGTTATGCTACAGAAGAACGGCACAACCTAACAGGTTATGCTACGAAAAAGGGAACGGATTTGGCACGGTGGTAAAATTCTGGTAACGATCTTCGCCGCACAGCAGAATCGGTTTCCAGGGGCGTTTCAGCGAATTGTCCTCTGCCTGCTTCACTGATGGTGGAATATATCGGATTGTTAAACCGCATCGCCGCCGTGTAGAATGGTTTGGTAAACTGCCATGAATTATCTGTCCGTGATGAATAGACATTTCGCCTGCTTTTAGGACAAGATCCACCGCAGTCTCTTCATCCGCTTCGGTTACTGGAACTTCCTGATTGATGCTCAACAGATTGCCTTCCTGTTCGGATTTACCATGCTCTTGAACGCCTTTATGGTGGCTACCGGGAATTACTTGCATACAACCGTTTTCCGTATCGCTGTCATCTATAGCATACCAAGCGGTAACCGCGTTCGGTGGTTCAAGTCCCCAATACGTTACATCTTGATGCCATGCAACAAATTTCTGACGCGGACCATATTTGCAGAAGAAATGTGTGGCTAACAACATCACATCCGGCCCGATAAGTGCTTCAATGACATCAACGATTTTGGAGTGTGTAGCAAGGTCCCATATAAATTTATAATTAAAGTGCCAATCGATCAGACCAATTTCGCATTTCTCTGCACCGACCTCTGCTTCTAATGCGTTGTATTCTTTACGAAAGTGTGAGGCTTCAGCATCTTCAGCGACGTGAATACCGGTTAAAAATCCATATTTTTGATAATTTTCAGCAAGTTGTTCGTTTGTAGTTTCCATGACGTATCCTCTATTATGAAAGCTCAGGAAGTTTCCACTGGCGAAACCATTGGGAATCTTCCGGTGGCGGTTCACCTGTCCTTTGCATCGTCTTAAAAGTTTTCAGAGCAGGTATCACTTGTTCTGTCCAAATCTTTTCAACTTCTTCAAAGGTTACCGATTGACGTTCAGTGATATTCTGTTGTGCATAATTTTCTAACAACTTCTGCATCTTGTTCCCAAGCCAAGCAATTTCATCGTTCACCATGCGCTCACCGATACGACGGTCAGAATCATAAGCATTTCCACCCATGGCGAAGTGCGGTCCTGGTTCATCTATTGCTGGCATCCGAGACATATCAACACAATCAGGCTCTAACGCCCACAATAACGAGGTCTCTACTCGTCCCGCGTGGTCTGCACCATCACCTTGCTTGCTGAAACCGACAGTGTTCGCCTCAAAATCCGGCAGTCCATATACGCGCATAGCGAAGTAAGGTTGAATTAATTCCAAAAGTGTTTTGAGGTCTTCCCAATTCGGTCCATAATGTCCTGTGAGGAAGATAGCAGCATGAAATCCGAGTGCATCAGCAGCACGGACGTGATAGCACACATTCTTGAAATGCTGCCATGCGGGCATAGCGGTAAGCCAACTCCGCACCTCACCGACATTCTGCTGTGCCCAATTCGCATACATGCCATGCTCATGAATGTGCCAATAGTCGGGTGGTGCGACAATGCCACCGTGCGTTTGTGCAGCACGACAAGCGATTGCGTGTGCTTTAAGTGCATCAAGTCCGACGGTGTTTTGCGGTCCGTGTGGTTCGCACAACCCATAAGTGAAATAAACTCCAGGACACGCAGCAAAAGCCGTTTCCAATTCATCAGGGAACATCCGTTCCCAACGTACCTCTTTTCGCATTAGGATTCCTCAAATATATCGGTGATTATAAGTAGTGCTTAGAATTAACGATCTGCTGATTTGCGCGCTTACAAAGCGCACCTACCAGTAGGTATATTTCTTACTTCACCATAGAATACTATTTCATTCTTTCCATTCTTTGAAAACGACACCACATCGCGGACATTGTGTTGACCAACCCGTTTGCCGCTGTCCACAATTCGGACAAAACCATCTAACCCCTTTACTACGAGCATAAACCCATATCCCTACTTGGAAACCAATTATTAAAATAAACGCCAGTGCAATAAAGATTATATCAGTCATTTCACCCATAAGGTCTTCTTTCAACAAAGTGATTTTGAATCTAACATACCACTTGCTAATTTACCATATTTAAAGTTTGGCAAATCTTCTTAGCACCAGCAAGGTTAGGTTGCAGTTCAAACGCCATAAGCAAAACCTCACGAGCTTCTGGGAACAAGTCTATTTCAACATAGAATTCAGCAATCTTTTTATACATCCATGCCGTTTCCCGCTTCGTAAGTTTTAATGCTTGGATTTTCGTAAATGGAATCTGAGTCATCTGCTCGTATCCTTCAACACTGAAGTGATAAAGATAGATTCTTTTGAGACGTTCCTTTACCTCTTTAATAAAGTGCTTGAAACAGGGACGTTGTCCTTCTGCGGATAACAGGGACTCATAAATTTGCATTGCCAACTCAATTTTTCTGTGCCGTTCGGAAATAGAACCATTTCCATTGGAAAACCCGAGATTCTGATACGCTTCAGCAATAAGAAATTCACAGTCTCGACTATCTTCGTAGTTGAAGAAATCGTCAATACACCATTTTGTGCCTTTCTTTTCACATCTTTGACATAGTTGCTCATAAATGGAGATACCTATTTCATAATTTTGATGCAGCAGTGCTTGAAACAACAATTCCAATTTTGCGGAGTCGTGATTGAGGTTGTTGAGCTTATCATAATAAGATTGATATGATTTCTTCTGACGTTCAATGTTCTGTAATATGCGATCATAGTCAGATTTGCGTTTTTCGTCCTGCAGAACATCATAAGCGTTACAAACCTCTCGGAACATCTTTTTGGCATGATCCACCTCATCTGGTCCAAAGTTGATGTGAAGTTTATCGGGATGGTATCGTTTGGCAAGTTTGCGGAAGGCTCGTTTTATTTCTGACGCAGTCGCATTTCGACCGATTTCTAAGATTTGATAGTAATTTGGGATTTGCATGGGTATACTATAGTTCTTGATAGATATAGTATTATAATTCCATGTATTGTAGGATTTGTCAAGTGGAAATTTGGAAGGATGCGGGGTTTTCAGTTCTAACGAATTTAGGCAAAGTCAACGGGACAATGCCTATGCACGATAACCTCAGCTTTGAGGTCCGGTAAAATTAGGAAAATTGAATAGTTATGGATAAATTTTGAGAGGCGGTTGATTTTGGTTGCATTACAACACTTGACATAAAAAACGGGCGGTATGCGATTCTTCTACTTCAGCGATTTCCTCAGGCGTACCCATCGCAACGAGGTTTCCGCCTTCCTCGCTTCCTTCAGGACCTAAATCAATAACCCAGTCAGCAGATTTAATAACATCTATATTGTGTTCTATAGCGACAATTGTGTTGCCTGCATCAACGAGTTTATTGAGCACGTTGAGTAGTTTTTGGACGTCATCAAAGTGCAATCCTGTTGTCGGCTCATCCATAATATAGAGCGTTGTTCCGGTTTGGCGGCGGGCAAGTTCCTTCGCAAGTTTAACGCGCTGCGCTTCGCCTCCAGATAATGTGGTCGCAGCTTGTCCCAATTGGATATAATCTAAACCAACATCTGCTAACGTTTGGAGTGGACGTTTAATGCGATTGATGTTACTAAATAGCTCAAGTGCTTCCTGCACTGTCATCTGCAATACTTCTGCGATGTTTTTGCCTTTATAACGAACTTCAAGCGTTTCGGCATTATACCCTGTGCTGTTACAGTTTTCGCAAGGTATCCATACGTCAGGAAGGAAGTGCATCTCCACGCGATTGAAACGTTGTCCATCACATACTTCGCACTGCCCATACGAAAGGTTGAAACTGAAACGTCCTCGGTTAAATCCGCGAAGTTTAGCGTCAGGTAACTCTGCAAACATTTCACGAATTTTGGTGAACAGATCAGTATAAGTTGCGGGGTTAGAACGCGGTGTTTCACCGATCGGTTTTTGATCAATGTGAATAAGTCGTTCGATTGAACTCGTTCCTTGAATACTATCGTATATTGCAGTGCCATAGGGGTTATCTGCTTGTTCGTTTCCTTTTCTAATAGAACGTCGGGCATCCAAAGCCGGGCGTAACGTACCTTCAATAAGTGAACTCTTACCGCACCCTGAAACACCTGTAACGCAAGTGAGCGTTCCATACGGAATTTTGATGTCTATGTTCTTAAGGTTGTTTGTTTTAGCACCAATCAACTGCAGCCATTTTCCTGACCCTTTACGACGTACAGCTGGGACGTGAATTTGCATTTCATCGGAGAGATAAGCTTGTGTCAATCCCTTATCCTGTGGATTAGATGTTGTTCCATCTGAATCTTCTGCAGTCTTTGTCTGTGTTGAAGACGCTAAGATAGGTTCCGCGTTGGTAAAGGCATCGGGTGAACCGGTAGCGACAATTTCACCGCCTTGCTTACCCGCTTTTGGACCAAAATCAATGATGTGGTCTGCAGATAGAATGGTATCTCTGTCGTGTTCAACAACAAGCACACTATTACCAATATCACGTAAATCCTTCATCGCTAAAATCAATCGTTCTTGGTCGCGAGGGTGTAGTCCAATACTTGGCTCATCAAGGATATAAGTTACGCCAGTGAGTCCAGTGCCAAGTTGACTTGCAAGTCGAATTCTACGAATTTCCCCACCAGAAAGTGTCGGAGCGGGTCTGTCTAACCCAAGATAACCGAGTCCGATGTCCTCTAAAAACTTAAGCCGAATCTGAATTTGCCGAAGCAGTTGTGCCTCAAACTCAGGTGAAGTATGTGTGTGAAGCGTTGTGTGCGTTGCCCTTGAGGTTGACACATCTCTCACCTGATCTCTGGCTGCTCTTGCTTCTCGCGCACCAGCAGTTGTAGCCAGACGTTTTTCAATCGCGTTTACGCGCGTGGCAAAGAATTTAATGATGTCAGAAATTGGCATCGCCATCAATTTAGCGATAGTTGCTTCAGAGAACTTGACATTGCGTGGGAATTCATCTAACCTTGCACCGTTGCATGTTTCACAGATTTCCTGGGCACCCGAAAGGGACCTACCGATACCTTCACAAGAACTGCATGCCCCCAATCTATTGTTAAAGGAGAAGTGTCGAGGGGTGAGCTGCGGAAAATTCCGACCACATTTTGAACACATGGCATGTTCACTGAAGAAATGTCTATTGAGTCCCCCTTTACTTTTTTTCTCCTCTATAATAACAAAGCCTTCACTCTCTATGAGTGCTAATTCAACTGCTTCCGTGAAACGACTCTTTTCATCATCAGCAAGCTGAACGCGGTCTATCACGAGAAAAACTTCATGACGGCGCCGCTTGTGGATTTCCGGTGCCTCATCAAGTCGGTAAATCTCACCATCAATTTGGACACGCGCGAATCCAGTTCTTTGTAACCTGCGAAACGCATCGGCATAGTCCTCGTTCCCTTTCAAGCCGGGTGTGCGTTCAGTCCCTATTATTACTTCAGATTCAGTCATTCGAGAAAAATTATCCGAGATTTTCTGGATGTTTTGAATACGAAAGTTTGTAAGCGGAGACAAAATATCCACTCTTTTTTCTCGTACGAGTTGGAAAACATGTTCAACTATTTCCTGTGCGGTCTGTGGGCGGACCTCTGTTTGGCAATCGGGACAGTGTGGTTGTCCCCATCTCGCATAAAGCGTGCGTAAACCATCGTGGATTTCAGTAATCGTTGCCACTGTAGAACGCGGGTTTTGACTTGGGCTTGAGTGCGAAATTGCAATCGCTGGCGACAATCCCTCAATTTTAGAGACTTTAGGTTTCTCCATCGTGCCAATAAATTGGCGTGCATAAGTGCTAAGTGTCTCAATATAACGACGTTGCCCTTCAGCGTAAATCGTATCAAGTGCAAGCGATGTTTTGCCAGACCCGCTAACACCAGTGAATGCCGTTAGCCTCTGATGTGGGATTTCAATATCAATGCTTTTAAGATTGTTCTCTTCTGCACCACGAACCATAATAGATTTGGAAACTCCCGAACCTGTCCCATCAAGATCATATTGAGGCATGGAACCGTTTTCATCTATTTTCTGCTTTGTGTCCTTCGTTTTCCAGAGTTCGTATTCTCCCAGAATTGCTTTTCCCGTATATGATTCAGGCATATCAGTAATCTCTTCAGGAGTCCCGACAGCAACAATAGTACCGCCACCGACACCACCTTCCGGTCCCAAATCAATTAGATAGTCAGCCGAATTGATTACTTCAAGGTTGTGCTCAACTACCACGACAGTGTTCCCTTCGTCTACTAACCTATGTAGAATAGTCAACAGTTTGTTAACATCGTCAAAGTGTAAGCCAGTAGTGGGTTCATCAAGGATGTAGAGCGTTTTGCCAGTGCTGCGTTTGGAAAGTTCTTTTGAGAGTTTAATCCGCTGAGCTTCACCACCTGAAAGCGTAGGCGCAGGTTGCCCAAGTTTAAGGTAGTCCAAACCAACATCGTGAAGTAATTGTAATCCCCTTGCTATTTTGGGCAGGTCCGCAAAATGATTGAGTGCCGCTTCAATATCCATTTCAAGGACATCAGATATATTTTTTTCTTTGTATTTAATAGTGAGTGTTTCATTGTTATAACGCTTTCCGTTACATACGTCACACTCCACCCAAACATCAGCGAGTAACCCCATATCAACTTTTTTCGCACCATTTCCATTGCACGCTTCACATCTTCCTCCAGGAACATTGAAACTAAATCGTCCGGCTTTATATCCCCGTAGTTTGGCATCTGGCAAGTTAGTATAGAAGGCTCGGATAGCATCAAACACCTTTGTATAGGTAGCTGGATTAGAACGCGGCGTCCGTCCGATAGGAGCCATGTTAATGTTGATAATTTTATCTATAACATCCGAAACAAGTACGGTTTTACCTTCAATTATCCCCTGAATTTTGTCGTAGTCACCTGGCACGGTCTTTGCCTTCATTAAGTCGCGTGCAAGCGCACAATAGAGAATATCGTGGATGAGCGAACTTTTACCGGAACCGCTCACACCTGTTACACAACAGAGCGTGCCCACAGGGATTTTAGGGCTAATCTCTTTAAGATTATTTTGGCGCGCGTTGCAAATTTGCACCCACCTTTCACCAGTCGGACGCCGCGATTCGGGATGAACAATCTCTTTTTCACCGCGCAAATATTGTGCTGTAAGTGAGTCGTTCCCTTCTATCAATTCTTTCGGAGTTCCCATACCAGTTATTTCACCGCCTCTTATGCCTGCACCAGGACCGAAGTCGACTATCCAATCTGCCACCAGCATAGTCGCTTCGTCGTGTTCCACAACGATAACCGTGTTACCTTGATTTCGGAGGTTCATCAAGGTTTTTAGCAAACCGGCATGGTCGCGCGGGTGTAATCCAATACTGGGTTCGTCAAGGACATAAGTTACATCGCGTAAACCTGCTCCCACTTGGCTTGCAAGTCTGATTCGTTGTGCTTCACCACCGGATAATGTTGGGGCAGAACGAGACAATGTTAAATATCCTAAACCTACGTCCATAAGAAATCCTAAACGCGAGCGAATTTCTTTCAGCAGTTCTGAAGCGATAAAGGCTTGGCGATCCGGTAGTTCAAGGGTATTGAAGAAGGCAGTAGCGTCTTCAATCGACATATCCAGTACATCCGTGATGTTGATGTCTGCTATGGTGATGGCTTTAACCCCCTGTTTTAATCGGGTTCCGTTACACTCTCTGCACTCCATCTTAACAAAGTAATCAGGTAGGTGAGAATCCCCATCTTCGTCTACGTCTAACGAGAGAAATCGTTGTTCATGCGCTGGAATCAGCCCTTGAAATCTACCGCGAAAACGTTTTCCACGCCGCCTACTATCCTTTGCAGGTTGACGAAAAGTAAGCACGGTATCACCTGTGCCGTAAAGAATAGCATGCTGCTGCTCAGGCTTTAAATCCTTCCAAGGCGTTTTTAGTTTAAACTTTAAATGTGATGCAAGGGACTGAGCTACCATCCTTTCTTCAGGATCGGGTTTTTTCCACAAGGTTATCGCACCTTCCAAGACAGGGAGTGTTTCATCCGCAATAATTAGTTTAGGTGAAATTGCCATTTGCACACCCAATCCTCGACACTGTTCACACATCCCATAAGGACTATTATAGGAAAAGTGGCGAGGTTCAGGTACATCGTAACTAATTTGGCAGTTAGCGCAAGCATTCTGTCTACTAAACAGCATATCTTCGCCTTCTGATGCCTTGCGTGAGGTGTCGCTTTCTGAAGACACAACATTCACAATTAGATTATCATCTCCGATGGAAAGTGCAGTTTCAACAGCATCAGCGACGCGGCTATGTATATCATCTTTGATGATAATCCTATCAACAACAATATCAATGTTGTGGGTTTGATTCGGATTGAGAGCAATATTGGAACTGATTTCGTGGACTTCGCCATCAATTCGGGCGCGAACGAAACCTGATTTGCGAGCATCTGATAACTCTTTCCGATATTCTCCACGTCTGCCTCGGACGATAGGTGCTAAAATCATGAGGCGCGTGCGTGGTGGAAAACTCAGGATATGTGAGACAATATCAGCGATCGTTTGTGAACCGACCTGTTGTCCACATTCAAGACAGTGGAATTCTCCTGCTCGGGCAAATAAAACACGAAGGTAATCGTAAATTTCGGTTATGGTCGCAACCGTTGAGCGAGGGTTATGTCCTGTGGAACCTTGATTGATAGCAATGGAGGGTGACAAACCGATAATCTTGTCAACTTCTGCTTTACCGAGTTGTCCTAAAAACTGCCGAGCATAAGCGGAGAGTGACTCTATATATCGGCGTTGTCCCTCGGCATATAGGGTATCAATTGCAAGTGAGGATTTACCTGAACCGCTAACGCCAGTGAAAACTATCAGTTTATCTTTTGGGAGTTGAATATCAATGTTTTTTAGGTTGTGTTCTCGTGCGCCGTGGATGTCAATTGACGCGTCTGCCATAGCATTATTTACCTCTTCTTAATGGCTGCCGGATATCGGATTGGTATTGGAAACCTTTGCTGATGGGTTCCGATTGCAATTCCGACAGACAATGCTGTATGCTTCTACTATAAATCCAAAAAACCACCTAACTCTTTAAGTTTACGTTCGTCTCTGCGCCAGTCGGCTTTTACAGTTACGTATAATTCTAAAAAGACACGTTTATCCAAGAACTTCTCTATATCAAGACGTGCTAATTGACCAATCCGTTTAATCAACTTTCCGCCTTTACCGATAATTATCTGTTTCTGTGTTTGCCTTTCAGTATAGACGATTGCACGGATGTAGATGATCTCTTCAGCGTTACGGCGTTGTCTTCTTTCAAACTCCTCAATGACAACAGCAGACGCATAGGGAACTTCCCGTTGCGTGATAAGCATAATTTTCTCTCTGACTGTTTCGGAGATGAAAAAACGTTCGGGTAGGTCGCTGAGTTGATCTCCTGGAAAATAAAGAGGCCCCGGTGGTAAATATGAGCCAACCTGTTCAAGGAGGAGCGGTACGCCATCACTGGTTTTAGCGGAGATCGGTATCATATCATCAAATTCAAATTTCGTACTGAAATTTTCAAAAATAGGTAGAAGCGTCAGTTTATCGACCATATCTACCTTATTAAGAACAAGAATAGTTTTGGAAACTTTGGCACGAGGTAGACGTTCTATAATCGTGTCTTCAATCTCATCGTTTGGGTGTGCGACATCAATGACGAAAAGAACTATATCTGCGTCGCGTAAAGCCCCATAAGCAGTCCGAACCATCTCTGATTGCAAACGATACTTCGGGTCCATTAGTCCTGGTGTATCTACAAAAACCATCTGGTGTGTGTTGGTCGTAACAATTCCGCGAATCTGATTACGGGTTGTTTGCGGTTTTGGCGTGACTATCGCTAATTTCTGTCCTAAGATAGTGTTCAGCAGTGTGGATTTGCCAACGTTCGGCGCACCAATGATACTTACGTACCCAGACCTGAAGTTTTCATCTTCAGATACCTGTTCTGAACCTTGATTTGAGACTTCTGACATGTTGTTTTCCTATATCGGATAACTTCCTGTCCGGCAATGGTACAAACAAGATTTAAAAATTATCCTTATGTTGAACGTTTGTGCCTTCGTCACCTTTTGAGAAATCTCGACCACACGAAGGACACTTAGGAATATTTGTTATTATCCTTCTCCCACACCCTATGCAGAAACGTCCTGCATAAAACAACTTCCTACGGTAACTACGTCCAAATCTATCGGTTTCTGTGTAACTTAAGCTCTGTATATCTAATTCTGAAAAAAGGAGCATATACACGAAAATTCCAATTATTACTGGAAAAGGTAATAGAAAAATGTAGAACAAACCCACTACGCCCTCCCAAAATGAATCCAGCAATATCCTAATTGCCTAGTTTCCTAATAGTCATTTCTACCTTTTCGGACGCGCAGGTATCTTTGTTTCTGCGGATTCGTAAATCAGATCCATCAGTTCAGATTGGATAATACCGTTCATCGGATTGGTGCGCGGTTCCGCTCTTCCCATAACAGCGTCAATGAAGTTATCATCCGGATTACCTGCGGACATATCAGGCGTAATCGGAGGTGGATCCAATGCCTCACCACCTTTCCAAACACGAATCCAGCCACCGCCCCAGCCATCAACCTCAATTCTGCCGTTGTCAAAAATTAACGCCATGTGCGTGCCACCCGGACTCGGACAATTCCCACTTATCACCATTGACGCAAGCACACCGTTCTTAAACTTGATGTTAATTGAGGAATTAATATCTACTTCCGTGTCCATATTGTCTGTATAAGCATACACCTCTTCGACCTTTGCTTCCACGGTCCAGCAGAGACTATTGAGGAGGTGTGCGCCGCTATCGTAAGCCTGTCCACCTCCAGAAAGTGCCAGTTTCTGCCGCCATGCACCGGTTGTCCCTCGTTTCCAATTTTGTGTAATATAACCTACGACCAACTCCAGTTTACCAAAATCACCGTTGCGGACTATCTCTCGGATATAGTGGAAGTTTGCCGAACAGGGTGTATTGTAACCAATTGTCAATATAAGCCCTGTCTCCTCAACCTTCTCAGCAAGTGTGTATGCATCTTCGGAGGAGGTGACCATCGGTTTTTCCATCAGAACGTGGCATCCCGCTTCAAGTGCCTGCATGCCCTGCTCAAAGTGTAACGTATGTGGCGTAGAAATTACCACTGCATTTGGTTTTGTTTCTTTAAGCATTTTCGCTATATCATCATAGGTTTGCGGGCGCGGGCTAAGGTCAGACAGATTGCGATCAATATAACCGTTAGCAATATTGGTATTTACATCGCATGTGCCAACGATTTGCACGTCAGGATTTCCGTTCATTCGTCGCGCGTGTCCTGAAGAGTTGCCGCCACATCCTATCATGGCGAGCCGAATTTTTGACATAATTACTCCTAAATTGTTATAATGTATTTAGTCCAATAAAAGCGTGAATATAATGCCTAAGCAGTTTTCGCTAAATTTTCCACGTTCAACGCACCTTCACCAAAAACGCGTCTAAAAGATCCGCCGCGGAGAGAACGCGTATCACCATGCATGTAACACACACTAAAAGCGCGTCGTGGAATATCCGTTTGATTTGTGCCGGAACTGTGAAGCATCCAATTATGCAGTAAAACCACCTCTCCTGCCTCTAATTCTAATGGCAGAGGCATAGCGTTCTCAACGATGTCGTCAATCTGTTCCTGTGTTAGAAATCCCGAACCGTGGGAAGGATTAATAAGGTCACTGTGTGAACCGGGAATAATGTGCACACATCCATTTTCAATCGTTGCCGGGTCCAAGGCGGTATAGATCGTAATCTTAGGGTCACGGTCAAGGTCTGTCCATCTATCTTGATGCCAGACAAGGTACGTGCCTTCGCGTGCTGGCTTGTTCATAAACATCGCACGGAAACATAGTATTGGGACACCTTCGCCATAGATTTTCGCACAGACTTCCCTAAAGGTAGGGTTCTGGAGATACGTTAAAAAGTAAGGGTCAAATTCAAGATTTTGTATTTTTCGATACAATAATGTGGCCCCTTTATGTCCTGCGGATTGCGGACCGGGTGCGTTTGTTCCTGGTGCCCTATCAAGTTGCATCATGATTTGGTTATAATCAAGTGGTGCCTTACCGAGCATAATGTTGTCCATGCGTTGCTGTAGCTGCGCGAATTCATCATCTGTGGCAACTTGTCCTATGCGAACAAAGCCGTGTTCCGAAAAATGTTCCCACTGCTCATCAGTTATCAGCTGTTCCATTCCTTTCCTCCACCCATGTGAGTATAGGTTAACGTGAGTTTGATAAATCAGATTTTTGGACTCGGTGCGGTTAGGAAACCGCACCTACCGGGCTTATGAGAATAAGATTTTATGCAAAATGAAGTTCATATATCTATTATCAAACTCACGTTAGGTTATAAAATCCTTTTCATTACAGTGTTCATATATTTAAAGTATAGCATGAAAGTATAACATAATTACTAATAAAATTGAAAAAATTAATCAATTTTCTGCACTCAATAAAAAAAATGCAACATTTTTTGATCTAAGATGCGTCTAATTAATCAAGGGATGCTAAAACTCCGGAGGATTCCCATGAAAAAGAAGGATGCTGAAATGATTCAGCGCACATTGGACGGTGACCAATCAGCGTTCACCGCTTTAGTAGAAAAATATCAAAAAGGCGTACACGCGCTGGCATGGCAGAAAATTGGTGATTTTCATATTGCACAGGAAATTACACAGGATGCCTTTCTTAGGGCATACCAAAAACTCGGCACTTTGAAAAACCACAACCTGTTTTGTGGGTGGCTCTATGTTATTGCCACTAACTTGTGTAATGAATGGCTCCGAAAGAAACGCCTGCCGATGCAATCCTTAGAAACCGTTGATACCAAAGAGGTGGACCAAGTGGCATATACACAATACATGGAAGAACAGCGAGAGGCAGATGCTAATGAGATTCGGCGTGAACTGGTTAGAGATTTGCTCAAAAAATTACCTGAAAGTGAACGAACGGTGATGACACTCCACTATCTTGGAGAAATGACATGTGAATCTATTAGCGAGTTTCTCGGTGTATCCCCAAATACCATTAGGAGTCGTCTCAGCCGCGCCCGCAATCGCTTAAAGAAAGAGGAAGCAATGATAAAAGAAAACCTTAGCAGTTTCCAACTGCCAACACAAATGACAGAAAACATTATGAAAGAAATTTCACGACTTAATCCGGTAGCACCTTCGGGTAGTAAACCACTTGTCCCATTAGCAGTATCTGCTGCCTCTGCGGTTTTAGTGCTATTGCTGATAGGACTTGGCACACAACGCCTTAAAGATTTTCAGAAACCGTATAACTTAAACGCACAATCAGAACGGATGATTGAAATATCGGAAGCGCAGCTTGTTGTTGATTCTCCAGAAAAACCGGCAGTTAGAAATAAGGTTGGAAATACGGATTTAACAGGTGAGAGCAATGGGGTAGGACAGAAACCTGATGATCCACTCTTCGCTGCGGCAAATGCAGATGAAACTGAGGTATCAAAGGCAAAACCACAGTGGGTTCAAACGAAAGGACCGGAAGGTGGTTCAGTGCCCGGTCTCTTCACAACAACTCGTGGAGATGTGTACGCAGGCACACGACAAGGTCTCTACAGACTCACCGATGATAGGTCTGCGTGGAAACTCGTAAACAATATCAAAGGCCCGTTACAAATTTCAATATTTGAAAGGACCAAATGGTGGCCGGTAGCGGAACGGCAGGACACCCTCTATCTTGCGACCCTCTATGAGATATTGGCTTCTACAGATAGAGGTGAAACATGGAAGCCACTCTGTGAGTCTATAAACCGTCTGCCTGTTGATATGGTAATCACAGATGGAATCCCAGGTGCACGAAGCGATATGACCATCTACCTCCTCGCGCACGGTAACGGCATATTCCGAACTGATGATGCAGGTAAATCGTGGATACGGTTGACCAAAGGTTTAAGAAACAAAAATATTCGCGCAATCACCGCTATTGAAAATACCGTTTTTGCTGGTACTGATCAAGGATTGTATCGTCTCAATTCGGATACGTGGGAACAATTGCCCATTGATCATGAGAATACGCAAGAAAAAACAGTAGAATATATTTACGCATTGGCAGCAGCAGAAAACAGACTATACGTCATGGCAAAAAAGCATCTTGACAGTTCATATAGAATTGAAGTAACCCCAGCACCTTCAGATGCAAGTTCAGATTGGATAGAATTAGCAAATATAGTAGATAATCCATATCATTGGTCATTCGGAACACTCTTTCTTTATCGCTCAACCGACCAGGGCAATTCGTGGAAATCTATTACGCCAAAATTAGGTGATACTGGGCAGGAATTTCTTCAGGACGAACCTGTTCTAATCCTATCACGTAACAAAGAAGGTAACGTTATTCACGGAGTAAATGGAGTACATGAAGTAGGGATGAGAGCATCTCGGCGTCTTATAGCATCTGGGAAAAATGTAATGTTGATAAACGGTAACGACGACTACTATTCAAATGATACTGGTGAAACGTGGACGTCCTTAAATAATGTTGACGAAATGGGGAATGCTTCCGCTGCAGTAATGGTGGATGCAAACACCTTCTATAGAAACGGAACTCGCGGAATTCATCGCACAACTGATAGCGGTGAGTCGTGGCATGAATTTAACTTCGGACTTGTGAATACGAATGTCAAACATTTAATTGCTGAAAACGGTGTCCTTTACGCAAACACGGAAACTGGACTTGTCAATTCTACTGACGGAGGAGAATCGTGGAGACATGTTATGGGTGATACAGATTACCTTACTTTTATTGGGGAATCCAACGGAAACTTTTATGCAAAAGACAACAAAATGGGTACACCACGGCTTTTCCAGATATCTGATGAAGAAAATAGACTGATCCACATTTCCAAAATACCTGCATTTCCAAAAAGTAATTCACATCAAAACTTGATACCTAAGGAATCGTTTCAAAACTTGATACCTAAGGAACCATATCAAAACTGGATATCTGAGGAATCGTATGTGGTTGTGACCCAGGGAGATGAATTATTTCTTCGATCAGATCTCGGAAATTTTGTTGTTACTGACACGGTTTACTACGTAGAATACCAGCACAAACTCTTTAGATGGAATGTTGGTACTCTGAATTGGTACAACACAGGAGTAGCGGAGATGGATGAAGTTACTCGTAGAGAATATCATTCCAACGTTCTCGATCCCAAAGGTTTCAGATTTGCCGTTTCAGGAAAAACCGTTTACGCGGGAAAACGGAATGGTCATCTCATGCAATCGTTTGATGAGGGAAACAGATGGAAAGATATCAGCGCAAATCTGCCATTTTCTGTTGAACGTTTCAATGCAATAACTTTCGTTGGGCAAAGTGTCTATATAGCGACAGACAAAGGTGTGGTCAAGTCAAGCAATGGCACTGACTGGCAGACGCTCACTGACATAGAAGGAACACCTCTCGTTATGAATAGATTAGCAGTGGATACCACAACGGTTTACGGCGAGTATGAGCAAAAAATATATCAACTGAACAGAAATACTGGGACATGGCAGCAAGTTACACCAGAAATTCCGTATCCTGTTACTTGTCTTGATGTTGATGGAAATATGCTCTATGTCGGTACATTTGGCAGTGGTGTGCTACGTTTCTCGCTTGACGAATAGTATGCGGCAATTAGGTCAATCTACCTTAGGCGCGTTGGAAAACGCGCCTTTCTTTTTTGCAGGAATTACTTCCAACCATCTTATAGTAAAAACCATAATTATTTACACACTACGAATCAACGCCTCATGCGCGTATGGCATTCGTCCAAATCAACGCCAAATACGCGTAAGGTATTTGGCGGGTTCGGTTTCCTAACCAAACCCGTGTTTATTCAGTCTCATAGATGCGGTTAGGAAACCGCATCTACCGGGGAGTGTGCACATATTTTTAGGTTTCACTATAAAAACCTGAAAGTTGATTTTCTATAGTTGGCAATCGTCCAATTATATGCTATCATTTTAAGACATAACTTCCCAATAAACCAATTTCCTCAAGATCTTTTTGTTATTGGGAACTGCGCAAAATTAGTCTTCCTTTTTCAATCACGTACTTTTTTCGCAAAAATGCAACCTTAGAATGCCAAATAGCATCTTTATATTAAAAGATTAGTCTATTCGTGAGGTGTTCCATGAAACATGATGATGCTGAGTTGATTGAACGTACACTTGAAGGTGATCAGCAAGCCTTTGCTGCACTTGTAGAAAAATACCAAGAGCAGATACACGCGTTGGCGTGGCAGAAAATTGGTGATTTCCACATCGCACAAGAGATAACACAAGATACCTTCATCACAGCGTATCAAAAACTTTCAACCCTCACACATCACAACCGCTTTGCGGGATGGCTCTACGTCATTACCAGTAACAAGTGTAACATGTGGCACCGAAAGAAAAAACCGCAACTTCAATCTCTGGAGGAAACAGACCCTATGGAGTTAGAAGAAGTGTATTATTCCGAATATATGTCTCGGCAACGTGAAGAAGCCGCGAATAAAAATCAGCGAGCGATTGTTCGGAAGTTGCTCAATAAACTCCGAGAAAGTGAACGGACAGTCGTAACGATGCATTACCTGGCAGGCTTAACATGTGAAGAGATTGGTAGGTTTTTGGGTGTGTCGCCGAACACGGTTAAGAGTCGGCTGCATCGCGCCCGAGAGAGGTTAAAGAAGGAGGAAGCAGTGATTCAAGAAAATCTTAGCAGTTTCCAATTGCCAACACAATTAACAGAAAACATTATGAAGGAAATTTCACATCTCAATCCGGTAGCACCTTCAGGAAGTAAACCTTTAGTGCCTTTAGGAATATCCGCTGCATCGGCAATAATAGTTTTTTTGCTGATAGGCTTTGGAGCACAAAATCTAATTCGGTTTCAAAAGCCTTATAGTATAGAGGCAACATCAAACCCAACGATTGAAATCGTTGACACACGAATAGTCTTGGAATCCCCTGTCAAACCTGCAGTTAACAATCAAGTTGGTCGTTCTGATGTGACCGATAAAAATGCTGGAACGGGGCAGAAACCGGATACATCACTATTTGCTGCAGCACAATCCGATGATGCTGAAAGAACTAAGTTCAAAGGCACATGGAGACAGACGAATGGTCCTTACGGTGGCAAGATACTCACGCTTTATGAAACCACTAATGGCGTGCTCTTCGCAGGGACAGAGGGGGCAGGTATTTTCCGCTCCACTGATAATGGAAACAACTGGACACCTGTTAATACAGGATTATACGATGAACCAGGAGAACAATCCCTGAAGGTTACTGCAATCGCGGAAAAGGGGAATAAGATCTATGTTGGCACGCCGGAGGCATTATACATTTCTACTGATATTGGCAATACATGGCAATACGTATCTACTATCCGAGTCCCTGGGTCAATCAGTGGTATTGTGATTCTTGATGACCACATCTATGTAAGTACACTACTCAAAGGTGTTTGGCAGTCAAAAGATGGTAATTCATGGGCACAAATCAATGATGGACTCGGAACAACGTTCCATGGGAATCTCTTAGAGAACGATCCGCGTCTGGATCCTAATCCCTTTCCATTAAAATCGATATATGTTTTTAAACTCTCAAGTGTTGGGCCAACGCTGGTCGCTGCAACAGAAAAAGGGTTCTTTCGTAGAATGGTGAATGAAGACTCGTGGGCACTTATCAATCCAACTGTCATTGAGCATTCAGATGAGGTTGAATCGGAAAACAATTCACAAGATACACAAGAATTAAATCCTTCACCTAAGCAACATTCTTCATCTGATTTACTTGTTGAGTCGTTAGCTTCGATAAAACATTTACTATATATGTCTGGTAGTATGGGGAAAAAATCTGGGATCTTCCGGTCAAATGACGTAGGCGACTCATGGACGCTCATCACCCCAGAAGCAGTAAAAGAAGAAAGTGATGACGTTCAGACAATTGCCGTGCAAGGTGAGAGGCTATACGCCGGCACTTATGACGGTTTGATCTATCTTTCGGATGATATGGGTGATTCCTGGATATCAATCAATGATGGGGTAATGCATGGTGAAGTCTCAACAGTGTTACCAATCAATGATAATACTGTCTTCATGGGCACATCAAGAAATGGAGTCTTTCGCACAACAGATGCAGGGGATTCTTGGGTAGAATGCAACACTGGCATAATAAATACAGATGTCAGCAAATTAGAGGTTATTGGTGATAAACTATACACCGTTGTTGGTAAAAACATTGTCTATTCTGCTGACGGTGGAGATACATGGCTGCCTGTAAACGATCCTTCAAAGCAGAGCAAATTTGCTTTTTTTTCTCCAACCTTTTGTGTATCAGATGGTGAGCTCTACATTGGTGCTTCCTTTGGTGATGATAAATATCTCCCGTCACATCCGTCAGATCCTGGTGGTGAGGGGTGGGGTGTTTATAGGTTGAATAGAGAAAACAACACTTTGGTTAAACTTTTCACAGATATGGACTTGGATCTAATTGAAAGTATGGATGTAGTTGGCAATACATTTTATATGGGCACACGGAAAAGTGGTGTTTTCCGGTGGGATCAGAAAATGGGTCTTACCAAACTTGGTTTGGAACATCAATACATCTCGATGTTATCTTCAAATAGTGAGTACGTGATTGCGGTTACTGGAGATAGTGAAATCTACCGTTTTAAAGAGAACCGTTGGGAGCCTATTCACTCAACAGATATGATTGATGGCGGTTTGTCTGATCTCAAGTGGGTTGGTTCAACGCTATATGCAACCTTTTGGGACAAGGGGGTATTTCGTTCCAGGGATGGAGGCGATACTTGGACATCCATCAACGATGGTCTGGATGAGACATCTGCTACATCAATCGGAACAGATGGTACTGAGGTGTATGTCAGCACATTTACAGGTGTTTTCCAATGGATAGAAGAGAAACAGCATTGGAAGTCGATTGGTTTTGTTACCCAACAGGTTTCATCCTTAGCAGTAGTCGACGGTTTTCTTTATGCTGGTACTGCCGGTAGTGGCGTGTATAAGATTCGGATTGAGCAATGAACTGTTTATAGTTGGTTTTCAGTTTACATTACTCTTTTTAGGCGCGCTTACAAAGCGCGCCTATCAATATCTGCATAAATCCTCTTCTCATTTTCTGAAAAATCACCTTTCTTCCCTCCAAATTTGCATTTTTTTCCAAAATATGCAATTCTACACCATAAAATCGCGTTATTAATTACAAAGGGTCTTTTGTCTATAATTGTTTTTTATATTAAGGTGTCCGATGAAAAACGATGATTCTGAACTAATTCAACGCACATTAGAAGGTGATCAACACGCTTTTGCTCTACTTGTAGAAAAATACCAAGAGCAAGTACACACCCTTGCGTGGCAGAAAATTGGTGATTTTCACATCGCCCAAGAAATTACGCAAGATGTTTTCATCACTGCATATCAAAAATTCTCGTCCTTCACACACTACAGGCAATTTGCAGGATGGCTTTATGTCGTTACAAACCGAAAGTGCATTGCGTGGCACCGAAAGAAAAAAATTGAAACACAATCAATTGATGAGACAAATCCCGTTGAGTTGGAAGAGGCACATTATTTGGAATATATGACCCAACAACGCGAAGAAGCAGTAAAAGAAAAACGGCGGACTATAGTTCAAAAACTGCTCAGTAAGCTAAAGGAAAGTGACCGTACAGTGATGAGTCTCTATTACCTCGCTGAAATGTCATGTGAAGAAATTGCTGAGTTTTTGGGGGTGTCTCCCAATACAGTACGGAGTCGACTTTACCGCGCACGTAACCGATTAAAGAAGGAGGAAGAAGTGATTCAAGAAAACCTTAGCAGTTTCCAAATGCCAACCCAATTAACAGAAAATATCATGAAGGAAATTTCACGTCTAAATCCAGTAACGCCTTCAGGAAGTAAACCTTTAGTGCCATTAGCAATATCTGCTGCATCAGCCATTTTAGTTGTTTTACTGATAGGTTTTGGGGCACAAAATCTAATTCGATTTCAGAATCCATACAGTATAGAGGCAACATCAGACCAAACGGTTGAAATCGTTGACGCACCAATAGTCTTGGAATCTCCTGCAAAACCTGCAGTTAACAATCAAGTTGGTCGTTCCGATGTACTCAGTAACAATGATGGAACAGGACAAAAACCGGATACATCTCTATTTGCTGCAGCACAATCGGATGATGCAGAAGTCTCAACGTCAAAAGCACAATGGGGACCAACTAACGGACCTTATGGTGGAGAAATCCGAACCCTTTTTGCGACCTCTGAAGGTATACTTTTCGCTGGAACAGATGGCGCGGGCGTCTTCCGTTCAACGGATGGTGGAGAGTCCTGGACCCCAGTTAATACAGGGTTACACTACGTGTCGGGATTCTTTAGGGATGTTACGGCATTGGCGCAAAAGAGAGATACCCTCTACGTCAATATGGTGTCAGGTTTATTTGCATCAACTGATGACGGTAACACATGGCAGAAAGTGCCGGAACCCCAATGGCCTGTATTAACCACAAGTATTTTGGTTATTGGTGACCGGATATATATTGGTACCGACAGAGGGGGTATTTGGTATACAGATGATAGTGTTTCATGGATACCAGTAAATGATGGATTGACAAATTTAGAGATAAATGAATTGGCAAATATTGGTACCACCCTTGTTGTTGGAACACAAGAGGGAGGTGCTTTTCGGAAAAAAGCAACAGAAGATTCGTGGCATCCTATCAATTCAGGGTTTACTGTGCAACCTATTCACCAAGAACGGATTAATAACGCCCAAACTGAATCTGCATTACATTCATCTCAACGACCACAATTGCCATCCAAAATCCGTGTTGACGCATTTGCTGTTATGGATAATCTACTTTTCGTTGGTGCAGTTTGGAAAAAAGGTGGCGGACTCTTTCGATCCGATGACGAAGGGGACACCTGGACACGCATCGCTGCAGAAGAAATAACAGATACCGTCCGGACATTGGCTGTGTATGGGACAACGCTATACGCTGGCACCTCTGACAGTGGTGTCTTTCGTTCTGATGACGGAGGCGATTCTTGGACTGCAGTCAACAATGGATTAACGCATCGGGAGGTTTCGACATTGCTGGCAGTCAATGAACATACTGTCTTCGTTGGCACCCAAGTCGGTGTTTTTCGCACCACAGACAGCGGTAATTCTTGGGTAGAAACCAACACAGGATTGACAAATACAAGTGTATATGATTTTGAAGTTGTTGGGAATAAGATATACGCCAACTTTTATACCAACATTGGAGGAAAGATTGTTCGTTCAATTGACGGTGGAGAATCGTGGCAGTCTGTAACAATACCCATTGAGTACAGATGGCCCACTTTGTCCGTCTCGGATGGTGAACTCTACATCCGTGCTTATAGAGATGACCCGCGTGACGAAGAAGGGAGATTCGCGGGTGTTTTCCGGCTGGATGAAGAGAACAACGCTTTGGTAGAACTTTTTGCCCAAAGTCATTGGGATCATACCACATGTATGGAGACAGTCGGCACCACATTTTATATCGGCACCTCGGGTGGTGTCTTCCGGTACCAGTGGGAGAGGGATTCAGGGGCAAAGGTTACCAATCTTGGCTTGGATGGGCATAACATATCTATGTTGTCAGTTAATAGAAAACTGGTCTATGCAATAGCTGGGGACAACGAAATTTATCGTTTACTGGGTGAAGGAAGACCGTGGGAACGTATCCATTTAGCAGAAGATATGGCAGATGTTGATATAACGGGTATAAGGTGGGTTGGATCGGTACTCTACGTAACTTCGGATCAAGGTGTCTTCAGTTCCATCAACGGTGGCCATACATGGACATCCATCAACGACGGCTTGGATGGAACACGTGTTTCGTCAATATGGACAGATGGCACGGATCTGTATGTAGGCACAAGGCAGAGAGGTGTTTACCGATGGATAGAAGATAAGAAGCGGTGGAAACAGTTGGGTTCACTGCGTCTTCAGGTTCTTTCGTTAGCAGTTCTTGACGGTTTCCTCTATGCTGGTACAGCGTCGCTTGGTGTGTTTCGGATTAAGATTGAGCAGTAAACTGTTTATAGTTGATTTACAGTTTATTTTTGGCGCGCTTACATGAAGATTAATTTTTTAATTCGGTCCTTTTCCGTTCGCACAAGGCAGGTTTGACCCTCTGCTGGTGAGGTTTCCTAACCTCGCTAAATTACCGATTTACTTTTCAAACTTCATCAAGCGTACCTACCAGTAAATTATAATGCGCACCTATTAGTAGGTGTTAAAGCACTCCTATTAGTAGGTGAGCTTTTTTATTATTCTACATAAATTCCCACCTCATTTTTTGAAAAATCACCTTTCTTCCGTCCAAATTTGCATTTTTTTCAAAAATATGCAATTCTGCACCACAAAATCGCGTCTATATATTATGAAAGATCAATTTGCTATTGAGGTATCAGATGACGTACGATGATTCTGACCTGATTCAACAAACATTAGATGGTGATCAGCAAGCGTTTGCTGCACTTGTTGAAAAATACCAAAAACAGATACATGCGTTGGCGTGGCAGAAAATTGGGGATTTTCACATTGCGCAAGAGATAACACAGGATGCGTTCTTTACAGCATTCCAAAAGCTCTCTACGCTCACAGACCATAATCGTTTTGCGGGGTGGCTCTATGTCATTACCAACCGCAAATGTATTGCGTGGCACCGAAAGAAAACACCCCAACCACAATCGTTAGAAGCGACGGATCCCGTTGAATTAGAGGAGGTGTATTATTCAGAATATATGACACAACAACGCGAAGAAGCTGCAAAGCAAAATCGACGTGCAGTGGTTCAGAAATTACTCAGTAAGCTGCAAGAGAGTGAGCGAACAGTCGTCAATCTGTATTATATTGCAGAAATGACATGTGAAGATATTGGAAAATTCTTGGGGGTGTCTCCGAATACGGTGCGTAGTAGGCTACACCGCGCACGGAACAAATTGAAAAAGGATGAAGCAATGATTAGAGAAAACTTGAGTAGTTTTCAACTACCAACACAAGTGACTGAAAACATTATGAAGGGAATTTCACAACTAAAACCCACAGTTCCGTCTGGAACTAAACCCCTGGTGCCCTTGGCTGTCTCTGCTGCCTCAGCAGTAATTGTTTTATTGCTGATAGGCGTTGGGGCGCAAAACCTAATTCGTTTTCAGAAACCTTATAGTATAGAAGCAACATCAAAACCAACGATTGAAATTGTTGAGACACAACTTGTTTTGCAATCTCCGACAGAACCGGCAGTTAGAAATCAGGTTGGACGTTCAGATGTAACCGGTCAAAGCAACGGTACGGGACAAAAACCAGATGCACCTCTGTTCGCTGCAGCACAAGTAGATGATGTAGAAATTTCAAAGTTCAGACAAAAATGGGTTCAAACAAAAGGTCCGGAAGGTGGCGCAGTAGCTACCTTATTCACAACAACCCGCGGGGACGTATATGCAGGAGCGCTCAGTGGTCTCTACAGACTTACAGATGATGGACGAGCATGGAAACGCGTCAATACCATCAAGGATTTTTCGTATACTGCACAATACGCAGGAAAAACATGGTGGCCTGTAGCAGAGCGGCAGGATGCCCTTTACCTTGCTGCTGGGACAGAGATATTAACTTCTACAGATAGAGGGGAAACATGGGACGTATTCTGTGAGTGTATAAGAGGTCAGCTTGTTGGTATGGTAATAACAGATGGACTCCCTGGCGCGCAAAGCGATTTGACAATCTACCTTGCTTATGCTAACGGTGTATTCCGCACGGATAATGCAGGTAAATCGTGGACACCGCTGTCCGATGGTATGACAGATAGGAAAATCCATGCAATCACTGCAATTGAAAACACCGTCTTTGCTGGAACTGATTCCGGTCTCTATCGTCTTAAATCAGAGGCGTGGGAGCAGCTGCAGGTAGGCGGTAAAGTGGAAAACATTCGCGCGTTGGCAAGTGCTGGACACCGACTCTATGTTGCCGTAGGAAAAGAAGTAAAGAATCAACTAACTTCTCAATTTTTGTCAATAATGGCAACACGAAAGGCTTCCAAATCGCTATATCGTTCGACAGACTTGGGAGAATCATGGAAATCAATAGACCCTGAAAAAGGGCCTATGAAAATGTCTGGAAAAACGAGTATTCGGTTCTCTGACAAAAGTAATTCGGAATCTACTAACACAGTAAGAATAGTTGCAAACCAGGATAGCCTATTATTAATTAATCGGGGTGATTCTCATTTCTCAAACGATTCTTATTATTCAAATGATGCCGGTAATAATTGGAATATCTTGCCAATAAGTCTTTCAGATAGTGACTCACTATCCATCATCACAATGTTGAACAAAAACACATTTTATAGCAGTGGCAATGATGGCATCTATCACACAACCAATGCCGGCAAGGCATGGCGTCAACTCAACACTGGATTAGTAAATACTTTCGTTATGAATTTAGTCTCTGTAAATGGTATCCTTTATGCAAACATAGGGAGTGAACTTGTTGTCTCGTTTGACGGTGGTGAATCGTGGACATCTTTACTTAGTAAAACAAGGAGCATCAATGGCATGGCTGAATCCAACGGTGTTCTCTATGTCAAAGGTTCAGAAAAAATGGCACCTCACCTTTACCGCTTGTCTGTCAACAACCAGGTAAACTCTGTTCCTGGCATGCCAATTTTTGAGGTGCCGGACTTTAGCAAGTTGATGGACGAAAAAATCGGTAAAGCATTTCTTGCCACACTTCAAGAAGAGGCTAAGACAGATCTTGCAGCAGAAAAGAAGATAAATCCTGAACATTTTGACACAGACAAGTTCAATGAAACCTACAATAAGATTGTGCAGGAAAATCTAAATAAGTCCTTTCAATTTTCTTTTGGCAGCTTTGCTGTTAGCGGGGCAACCTACTATATGGAATCCGGGCATAAACTGTTCAGATGGAAACCCGGCACCTCTGAATGGTACGACACTGGATTAGTAGATGAAAGTGAATCTGGTCACTTTAATGGCAAATTTGACGATTTTGATTCTATTGGTTTCAGAATCGCTGTATCGGGAGACATCGTTTACGTCGGCAAAAGAGATGGACACCTCATGCTATCGCATGATGAAGGTGACATGTGGAACGATGTCACCACAAAACTTCCATTTTCTGTTGGACGTTTCAATGCGATTACTTTCGTTGGACAAACCGTCTATGTGGCTACCGACAAAGGTGTTGTGTGGTCAAACAATGGTATAAGATGGAACACTCTCATTGATGCGGAAGGAACACCTTTGGTGATGAGGAGATTGGCAGTTGATGACACAACGGTTTACGGAGAATATAACCACAAAATATATCAATTGCGTAGGGACACTGGCAAATGGCAACAGGTTACGCCGGAAATCCCACATTTTATTTTCTCTTTTGACGTTGATGCAGACACGCTCTATGTCGGAACGGCAGGACGAGGTGTGCTACGTTTTCCACTTGACGATTCCACGGACCGGTAAACAATTCTTGTATAGAGGAGAAACTCATGAAAATTCTAACTTTAAGTGCACTCGTCATCGTTTTGTGCGGGATCGGGGTACTTTCTATACGCCCTGCTGAGGACGATTCTAACACTAAAGGGGCAGATACCGTACAGTGGGGAGAACACTTTATATCGTTTCAGAAACTTTTAAATTTAAAGAAGGATTCGCAAGCTGCACATGCCGAACTTCAAAACGTTGCCCAAAAACTTTTCGTAGGACACATACTCGCCGAAGAGTGGGTGCCCCTCTACTTCCGAATTAGAAGTGAAGGAACCAAACATCTCTCGGATATCAAACGTGCCTTTGAACTTGAAATCCGTATGCTGACAGCTATTGATGCTGAAAAGCACACAAACCAGATTCAACTGCACCAAGAAGCACTTAAACATTGTAAAGACCTCTACAAAGTGATTGGCGATCAACCACTTAAAAAACCGATTACCACGACTAAAGTGCCGGATGTTGTATATAAGACCTTTTTTGAACTGCTTCCCGACAACCCCGAAGATGCTCGCGCTGTACTTGATATATTTTCCGTAATGGTATTCGGTAACCACCGTCTCACCGAAGAATGGAAGGAACTCTATTTTCGTCTTTGCCAAGACAAAAAAGCCACCTTCTCAGAAGCGATTCGCGTATTTGAGTTGAAAAAGCAGATGCTGACGGACATTGACGCGAAGAAGCATGCTAAGGAAATCAAGAACTTAGCAAATGTCATCAAACAAAGTAAAAGTGTTCAGAAAATATTAGAACGCCAAGGGAACTCAGACGAGAAAATGACCTTCAACCCTGCACCGAAATAATGCTATAAGGCAAAAAAATGAAAAGGAGAAAACCATGAAATCTATGAACCTACGTCCTATCGTTGCTGGCTTGATCTTGACAGTTCTTATTTGTGCAATGTTTTGGCTTTACACTCAGTGGGACACAAAACGGTTTAAAGAATCACTACAGACCCCATCAGTTATGGAAACACCTCGTGAGAGAACCACTGCATCCGAAGTTGAACACTCGCAAGAAATCGCCCAACCCACAGAAAACATTACGACAGCTACTCCAATGCAAGACACAGAAGTAGAGACCGCTGCCGCACTTCCTTTAGAATCTGCCGATGTAGCAGAGGCACCTGCTGACGGTAAAGGAACGGACAATTTTTTGGACCAGTGGCTTGAACAAAGTATAGGAAACTCCACAGATGTTTCTGAGGAAGTTCCCTATGACATAGAAGTCGTTAAAGCAGGATTTGACGATTACAACGCTTATCTTCAAAGTGATCCCGAATATGCTTACCAACGTCTTGATGATGCGTTTCGTGAACAATACGGCGATGACCCCGATGTTGACATCCTCGTAGAAAATATCAGACGCGGCAATAACGGTCCTACGACAATTGACGATGCAATTAAAGGGATGGAGGCAATGATGAGACTTGTGTCCAAAGTGAGTCCACCTGAAGCACTTGAAAGCATCCAAGACGCTCTTGAAATGCTTACAATAGCCAAACAAATGGCACAGGAAGACGGGATAGATATTGAATATGAGGGCAATTTCCACATCGGAGAGTAATACCTATTTACATATCCTCAATTTTGTGTTATAATATGGATAAGAAAATACAAATTTGAAGTGGACTACAATTTGATTCCACATCACTAAAAACGCTTAAAATGTCCAATAACAACCTAATACATTTAAAACAAATAGGTGGTAAGTTCCATGATAAATAAAAAAGCCTGCATTACGATTATCCTATTGATATAGTTTATCACTCCACTTTCAATCGGTAAAGATACTGAATTTGATTTCACATTTGTCCGTTTAAAATATAGCGGGAGTTTTCGGCATAAGAGTTTGTGGCATATAGACTACCCAGTGGCGGAACGAAACTTACTTATTCAACTTCGCAAACATACAGACATTAAGGCGAGTCCCCTGGAAAAAGTTGTTGAAGTGGGTTCACCTGAAATTTTTGACTATCCGTTTGCATATATAGCAGAATTGGGGCGACTTAACCTTTCCAAAGCTGAAGCTGCAAATCTTCGGAAATATCTGTTACGTGGTGGATTTATCATGACAGATGATTTTCACGGCACAGAACAGTGGAGAAGGTTCTATAAACAGTACAAGAAGATCTTCCCCAAACGCGAACTGAGAGATATTCCAATAACGCACCATCTTTTCCAGTGCTTTTTTAAGATTGACAAACTGATGCAAATCCCCGCACCCGCTGCCTACAGGAGTGGAAGAACACACGAAAAGGATGGATATCAGGTGAAATGCGTGGGTGTGTTTGATGATAAAGGTAGACTCATGATGATGATTAACTTCAATACGGATTTGGGCGATGCGTGGCAAAATGCTGCAGAATCGTTTTATCCGCGTAAATTTTCCGATATGGCATTCAAATTGGGGATTAACGCTATCGTGTACACGCTTACCCATTGAACATGGTTTCAATGGGTTTAATTCATTTCTATTGTGTTATGACATTCGTTTTGCGTCATAACATTTTCTCTCCACATTAAAAACACTAATTCCTTCCTTTTTACACCGTCTTTCTGTCCTTTTCCAAGAAAAATTCATTTTTCTCCTTAATAATTGCATTTTTTTGAAAAAAGTGCAATTATTGACCTAATAATTGTGTCTATATATTAAAAGATTCAATTTGTTTTTGAGGTGTGTGATGGAAAACAATGATGTCGACCTGATTCAACGAACCTTAGAAGGCGATCAGCAAGCTTTTACTGATCTTGTGGAAAAATACCAAAAACAGATACACGCCCTGGCGTGGCAGAAAATTGGTGATTTCCACATCGCACAAGAAATTGCACAGGATACGTTTCTCACGGCTTACCATAAGCTTGAGACGCTCACACATCACAACCAGTTTGCAGGATGGCTTTATGTCATTGCCAACAATAAGTGTAAAAATTGGCATCGAAAGAAAAAGTTAACACTACAGTCTTTGGAAGATACAGATCCGGTCGAATTAGAGGAGGTGTATTATTCAGAATATATGACCCAACAACGCGAAAAAGCAGCAAATAGAAAACGGCGCGCAATCGTGCAGAAACTGTTCAGTAAACTGCAAGAGAGTGAGCGCACAATAGTAAATCTGTATTACATCGCAGAGATGACATGTGAAGACATCGGCAAGTTTTTGGGCGTATCTCCCAACACGGTTCGAAGTAGACTTCATCGCGCACGCAACCGATTAAAGAAGGAGGAAAACATGATTAAAGAAAATCTTAGCAGTTTCCAACTGCCGACACAATTTACAGAAAACATTATGAAAGAGATTTCGCGCCTCAATCCAATCGCACCTTCTGGAAACAAACCTCTGGTGCCGATAGCAGTTTCTGCTGCCGCTGCAGTTTTAATCTTATTGCTGATGGGTGCTGGAATGCAATACTTAAATCGTTTTCAGAAACCGTATAGCTTAAACGCACAATCAGAACCGACGATTGAAATAACAGATACACAACTCGTCATAGACACACCAGCAAAACCGGCTGTACGGACTCAGGTTGGGGAATCTGACGTACCCGGTAGAACCGAAGGGAGAAGGCTAAAACCGGACGCGCCACTGTTCGCTGCAGCACAAGTAGATGAAACTGATATTTCAAAATCGAAACGACAATGGAGTGATGCAAAAGGACCAGAAGGTGGTGCAGTTGCTACCTTATTCACAACAAACCGCGGTGACGTGTATGCAACGGCAAAAACCGGTCTCTACAGACTCACAGATGATGGGCAGTCGTGGAAACTCATAAACGCTATCAAACATTCCTTGCGTGATGTAGCAACAGGAAGGAATGCATTTCGGCATGTAGCAGAGTGGCAGAATATACTCTACCGCGCTGTTGATAAAGAAATTTTCGCTTCTACGGATGGAGGTGAAACTTGGAAAGTTTTTTGTGAATGTATAAAAGGTGAACTTGTCGGCATGGTCATAACAGATAAAATACCAGGTGGACAAAGTGGTATGACGATTTACCTTGCTTACAAGAAAGGCGTATTTCGATCAGATAACGCTGGCAATTCATGGACACCATTGCCCGAAGGTATCAACGATAGACAAATTGGCGTAATCACTAATATAGGAAATACTGTTTTTGTCGGTACTGACAAAGGACTTTATCGTCTTAACGCTGATAAATGGGAACAATTGTCCATCGCTCAAGCAGATACGAATGAAAACACGCTACCTATTATTGCAATGTCAGTTACAGATAACCGTCTATATGTTGTAACAAGGAAAAGTATTATAGGTAATGATCCATTTTATGAAAATTTCCGTATGTCAATAAGAATTGATTCTCCGATGTCAAGAATGGGAATAAAACGATTCATGTGGTCAATCTTTCGTTCAGATGACCGAGGCGATTCATGGCATGCAATAACGCCAGACGAGAAGAATATAAAGAAAAAACCGCAGCAGAAGGTTAAATTGTCCAATATATCTCCACCGCACCAGAATGAAGGCGATGTACCCTTTGCAACAGAAGTGAATACTACCTTCAAAATGTCTGCAGCGGGGGAAACGGTGATATTGATTGACGATGAGGAATGCTTCTATTCTATCAATGCAGGTGAAACTTGGAGAACCTCAGACAAAACGGCTAATATAGGTGAGACTTCTGGTTTGGCATCGATAAATGAGATAAATGAGAATTCTTTCTATGTATCTGGAAGAGGTAAGACTTCTGGTTTGGCAGCGTTAAATGAGAATACTTTCTATGTATCTGGAAGATTCGGAATTTATCGCACCACAGATGGCGGAAAAACGTGGCATCAATTCAATACTGGATTCGTAAATACATATGTCATGGAATTGATTGCTGTTAACGGTGTCCTCTACGCGCATACGCATGGTGGACTTCTCAGTTCAACTGATGGTGGAGAATCGTGGACACATGTTCCAGGTGATACTGGTTATATCACACGTATTGCGCAATCTAATGGACAACTATATGTGAGAGACGATAAAATTGGGACACCTCGGATTTACCGTTTATCTACCAAAGATAATAGACTCATTGACGCTTCTAAAGTACCCGCCTTTAATGTATATGACCCACACAAAGCAATGGAAGAATTGCGTGAAATGAATACTACTCATAGGAGACCTATAACATCTGTGACACGCAGAAAGGGTAGTTTTTATACTTCAATGCTTGGATGTTTTGCTGTTAACGACGGAACATACTATGTGGAATACATGCACAAACTCTTCAAATTGGAACCAAGCACAGCTGAATGGTCGGACACGGGCATATTAAATGAAGATGATCGTTCTGAATCTATCGGTTTTAAACTTGCTGTTTTGGGAAGTACTGTTTACGTCGGGAAATTGGATGGTCATCTCATGCGATCTGTTGATCAAGGAAACACCTGGAACTATGTTACCGCAAAACTTCCATTTTCCGTAGACCATTTCAGGGCAATAGTATTCGCGGGAAACTCTGTTTATGTGGCAACTGACAAAGGCGTAGTCCAGTCAGGCAGCGGTGCTGATTGGCACATAATTACCAATGCAAAACCGACACCTCTCGTTATGAATACACTGGCAGTGGATGGCACAACGGTTTACGGTGAATCCGATCAGAAAATATATCAATTGAACAGTATTAGAGGCACGTGGAGGAAAACGTGGAAGCAGGTCACACCAAAAATCTCACATCATGTTACCTGTCTTGCTGTTGATGATAACACCCTCTATGTCGGGACGGATGGACAGGGTGTGCTGCGCTTTTTACTTGATAATTAATTTGAATTTATAGTGGATTATAGAAATAATTCTACATTTCCTCTGTAGGGGCGATCTCCGAATCGCGACGGAACTTATGAATAGTCGGGAATCGGAGTTCCCTCCTACAATGTCTAAAGTGCACAAGATTTCTGTAGGAGTGACCTCCGAAATAGCGACCTACTTTATAGATGTGGACATAGCATTACAATAAGTGGGTGTGGGTTTGACAAAAACTTTAGACCCATGACATTTAAAGAAATCTGGTTAGAGATAACATTGTATGAGAACCGTCAAACCACTTCCATCCATACCCCCGGCACAAAACCTGGATACTTTCCTTCACTGAAAGCGGGATAATATTCACCCTCTCTGCTGAAGTCATGCACTGTCTCTCCTCCATCAGCGTTAGGAATATGTACCCTGCAAGTGTAGTCACTTCCTTGGAACAACTGTTGTGGTGTCGGTGTGGATTTTTCTACGCGATATGCTGCTAATGCATCCTCATCCACTGAAACTCCCAATCCGGGAGAGTCTGGAACTTGGATCGTCCCATCAACCACTTCAAGTCGTGTTTCAAGCAGATCCGATTCCCACAACTCATGGCAGGTAATCGCTGGCAATTCGGCTTGTGATAGCACCGAACCGAGATGCACACAGTAAGCGGTGGTAATGCCAGTGCCGACCATCTGTAACCAGAACGGTTGCCCAAACGACGCACAGAGCGCATTAGTTCGCATTAGTGAGTTTACACCGCCGCCAACAACAAATCCACCACAACAGCGCGCATGCAAACAAAATTCATTGTAATGCTCTACAATACGTTTTTGAACAGCCTCCTGTAACCTACCCGCCCCCTCTATATCTGTCCCAAGATAGAACGGACTTTCATAGATGGCAACATTCGGATGTTCATCTAACTTCTGTAAAACAGGAATAGCGTTATCTGCAGTTCGCAGAAAACCGTTGAAGTCAATATCAAGCCGATAGTCTGCTGGTACTGCGTTGCCGACTGCGTCAACTTGTGTGAAGATGTCTCGCCAAGGTCGCGCTTTGAGTTTGGCAGATGTATAACCTCTTTTGACCGATTCCTGTACTTCTGCTACCCAATCTTCTGGTGGCATGTCAATATCCCACCATGAGATAGGACATTTTTCACGTGCCTTTGGACCAATCAGGTCAGACACAGATACATCTACCGTTTTACCAACAGCATCATAAAGCGACATCTGGATGCCGAACCCGACTCCATCATCGTTCATGCATACAAACGGATTTTGCCCTATCAATCGTTCTATATTACCCGATTCATCAGATAAATTTTCACCATACCCTATTATACCGTTGCTCAATTCAACGCGATAGACGTGGACTCTTTCACCGTGCGTTGCTGCTCGATGCATGTGTCGACTTACGCGTTCACAATAAAACGGAACATTCAACGGGATTGCTTCAATATGTTTGATGCTAAGCATGTAATGCCTCCTCATCTTTGGATTGTTGCGAATTGTAGCATATTCTTAAAATAATCTGTTAAGAATTGTACGATTTATGGTGAATTATAGAATAAATAGACACTTTCACCCTTGGTAGGCGAGGTTTCCTAACCTTGCTGGTGCAGTGTGTATAAATAATTCTAAAATCTACCAAAGTAATTACGAGATATTTCTGAATTACCAATAATATAATTCCTTGAAGAAAATTGGAGCAAGTCTCAACAAATGGGTAAGATGATAACTTTAGTCAGACACGACGTGGACCTGAAACGTCGTCTTATATCATTCAGGGTTATTTAGTTTTAAGAATTTTCGACTGATGAGCGTTACTGAGAGTTTATACTGTAGGGAATCAACGCCAAATGCGCTTTTCGGCATTTGTCGGGGTTGAGGCACGAAACCCAACATGTAACCTTTTACAGGCTGTAAATGTTGGGTTTCACCTGCGGTTCAACCCAACCTACGATACTATAATGAAGTATTAACGTTTGTGATAAAATATAATAGAAAAACCGAAAACAAAATAACCCTGCATATCATTCTAATTATTTGACACACCTCCTATTTGTTGTTATAATATCAGTTATATAAACAACATTCTATCGGAGAGGCGAGGAACGCGTTATGGCAAGAATTGAACCTTTTTTTGTCTCAAATGAACTGTTAGATCAACCAGAAAAACTGCGTGAAAGAGCCAAGCAAGATGGCTATCTCTTTTTTCTCGGATTAATCGATGCTGAATCCATTTACAACTTACGTCGGGATTTCTTGGAGATTTGCCATGGACACGGATGGGCACAAGGTGGAGAAGCACTGATGGACGGAATCCGAACGGGCGGTCCTTTCATGGAAGGTGATGACGGATATTGGCCCGTTTTAGATGAATTCCAATCTCTCGAATCGTTCCACGCTTTTGCCCATCATCCTGCAATTTTGGATATGTGCGACAAATTGTTCGATGAAAAGACACTGGTGCATCCGCGAAATATTGGAAGAATTATGTTTCCTGAAAACACTAAATTTACAACTCCCGCACACCAAGATTTTATTCATATCCGAGGAACAGAAGAAACCTATACAGGATGGATTCCTCTTGGTGCGTGTCCTGAATACTTGGGTGGATTATCTGTATTGGCCGGATCACATCGGTTTGGTATTTTTCCTGTGAAGCCAGCGTTTGGCGCGGGCGGTCTCGGCATTGACACTGATCCCTTAGTAGCAGATGGATTGCATTGGGTTGGTGGAGATTACGAGATAGGCGATGGTATTTTCTTTCATAGCCATACTGTCCACAAAGCGCTGCCGAACCAAAGTCCTGATAGGATTCGTTTATCAGTGGATTATCGGTATCAAGGTTGCTCTCAACCTGTCACGGAAGGTTCACTCTTACCACATTTCAATCGGATGCGATGGGATGAGATTTACAACGGATGGGAGTCTTCAAAATATCAATATTATTGGAACACTTTTGATCTCAATCGGGTGTAATCACTTATGAAAAGAGTGTTGATATTGCTACTATTATGTACTTTCTGTGTTACAGCAAGTTTGTTGTCAGACGGTCATAATGACACTAAAAAATCTCCTGTTCCAAAAGGTATGGTGTTGATTCCTGCAGGCGAGTTTGAGATGGGGAGCACAAACGGTGATCGTGATGAGAAACCTATACACACCGTTCATCTTGATGCGTTTTACATAGATAAACATGAGGTTACAGTGGGGGAGTACAAAAGGTTCATCAATGCCACAGGACATCGCGCACTTTCTGATTCTGTCTTTCGATGTTCTCCAACTGACCACCACCCAGTTGTCAGTGTGAGCTGGCACGATGCGATGGCTTATGCCCAGTGGGCAGGGAAACGTTTACCGACAGAAGCAGAATGGGAGAAAGCTGCGCGAGGCAGATTAATTGGACAGAAATATCCATGGGGAAATGAGATTGATACCAATAAAGCAAACTACAACAAAAACACAAAATCTGGCACGCATGATGAGCAGACGACACCTGTTGGAAAATATCCTGCCAATAAGTACGGATTATTTGATATGTCAGGCAATGTGTCTGAGTGGTGCCTTGATGCGTATCAGAAGAATTTCTATGCCAATTCGCCTCAACGCAATCCTATCGCTGGAGCAGAACATATAAATCAGGTTGTCGATAATTTCAAAGATATAGAGACACGGCGTGTTGTCCGGGGCGGTTCATGGAGTTTCAATGCGAAGAGTGTACGGGTCGGAAATCGTTTCCGCGAGAAACCTTCGCTTATAAGTAGCGATGTTGGATTTAGATGTGTACGAGATGCCAAACCATAAAATAATACACTGTTGTGAAAGAACCTAAATTGTTTATTGATTAGAAGGAAATAGAATCATTGATTAAACTAAAACACTTGGCACTTATCGGGTGCTGCTTTCTCATCGGTTTGTCCGCATCTGCCGAAAACTATACTGGTGATTTTTTAACGAACGGCATCGGCGCACGCGCACTTGGACTCGGCGGTGCGTATGTTAGCATCGCTGATGATGCCACCGCTACCTATTGGAATCCCGCGGGAATAGCTGGCGTTCCGCAAAATTATCAAGTTTGTATGATGCATGCTACACGCCGCTCTGGATTAGGAGCATTTAGCTATGTTAGCGGTATTGGAAAAATTTTACCGCACCTTACGCTCGGTCTCTCGTGGATTCGCGCTGGTATTGACGACATTCCGATCTATTACGATGTGCCAGCATTTGATCCGGAAATTAGTGCTGATCAACGCAAAAACAACCCAAAATACCGACCACGGGAAGAAGATTTTATCCCGTCAGGTTATCTCAACGATAGTGAAAATGCTTTTGTGTTATCCCTTGCAACGCGTGTCGCCATTAGTCAATCGTGGTGGGATAACTTTGGCAGGGATTCTATTCCACCCGAATTTCTGTTCGGTGTAAATGTTAAGGGGATCTTTCAGAATTTCAATGGGGTAGGTGATCTTGACGATGTTACTGCTCAATTCTCGAACTATGGAAGCCGTGGATACGGTTTTGATGCGGGCATGCTCATTCGTCTCCCGGATATGAATGCACTTTTCGGTTTGGAAAATGCAGGTGGGTTCGCTTTCGGCGTGAATCTCCAAGACATATCGCAGACGACTTTGACTTGGAATACCGTGCCTGCCCTCAAAGAATCAATTCCAGCAAATTTCAATATAGGTCTCGCGTATTTTACGAAACTTCTTTTTGAACGCGAATTAATCCTATCCTATCAATGGCAGGAGCGGTATGGTGGGCAAGCACATCTCGGCATAGAATATCAACTTAGTCCTCCGTTAGCGTTACGCGTCGGCTACCGTGATGCTCGATTAACAAGCGGTGTTGGTATCCAACTCAAACAGTTTCGTCTTGATTATGCGCTTCTCATTGGCGATCTGGTTAATACCCATTTTTTAAGTGTACTATGGACTTTTTAGTCAGATTTCGGGTTGGACAGATCAGGTTGACTACGTAAGAAAATCACAAGCGGAGACACCAGCAACGGAACCATCACTAACCCATCAAGCACAATAGGCAAGCCAAATTTATCACCCAAAGCACCAACTACCAAATTCAGTAGACCACCGACACCCCACGATGCTCCCATCATAAAACTTGATGCGATATTCTCATGCCCGCGCAGCATCATCTGTGCTAAGATAATATTAATTGTTACTGAACTTGTGAGTACCATGTTACCTAAAAAGAGTAGCACGAGGAAAGTTACACCGCTGGTGTGAAGTGAGGCATAGAGCAGTGGGGGTGCAACGACAAGTGACAAAAGCAGCAATACGAGTGTATTTACCCGACTTAAAAACCAACCGCTTCCCATGATACCCATCGAACCAGCGAAGATATAGAGTGCAATAACTAATGAACGTTTCTGGTCAGGATACCCCAAATCCTTAAGGTAAAGAGAGAGAAAGTATTCTAATCCTGCAATCGTTACTGTTCGGAGCGATGCAATAATAAATAGTGCAATAATAGATACGAGGTAAGGTTGGGCGACTTTCCAAAAAGATTCTCCTATGGAATCTGCATCATCTGATAATACGCGCGCTGATGCGGTTAAGTCCAGTTCGTGTTCAAATTTCAATACAAATGGGATAAATAGTGCAACAAGTACCCCTGGGATCATCTCCCACACTAAATGACTCAACCCAAAACGGTATGGAATATATAAGAGGACTAACGGACCGAGAGCGCGACCGATATTACCACCTGTCAGAAAAATGGAGAGACCCAATCCTCTTGATTCTGTGGCGAGTGCTCCGGCATAAGTTGTCGCTTGGGGATGAAATGATGCAACGCCTGTTCCTCCAATGGCTAACAACAAATACAATATAAATGCTGAAGGTGCTACTACTACCAGACTTAACCCGATTGCTGTGAATGCTACTCCGAATGTTATGAAATGGACTGTCCGCACCCTATCCGAAAACCATCCGAATAATATCTGACCAAGAGAACTAAAAATGCTAAAAAGGGCGATAAGGATGCCAGCAAAACTGTTACGTGTTGCTGATGATGCTAATCTCTCTGTCAACTTTGGAAGGATATGCGACAAGAGTGTTGCGTAGGAGTCAAGGATGGTATGTGCGAAGGTGAGGAAGATAAACTGGTTGCGTGTTGATGAATTAGAGGTTTTTCGGTTGTTTTCCATTAGGTAAAAATGCTATTTGGTTTCAAATACCTGGCGATTATAGCACACTTTTTACTTTAAGTCTCAAGTTTTTTCAAATTCCGCCTTGCGCGCCAATACGCAAACTGCCGATAATAATAACCTACATTTTTCGGAATGTTCTTAAACTCAGGCACAAATTGACATGTCCCGCCGAGGACAACCAACTGCTCCTTCGCACGCGTCATTGCCACGTAGAAAACGCGCCGTTCTTCTTCAAGAATAGTATCACGGCGAGGGAACTTCCGATCCAGCGTATTGTGAACGAGGATGACCTTTTCCCATTCCCTTCCCTTTGCTTTATGTATCGTCGTTACCTCTACTGGGTAAGATAAAGATTTGCTTGAGAGTATCTCCTCAATCCGATCAACCTCATAGTTTGTTCTGACAAGGATTGCGGTCTCAACTGATGCCGATAATTCCTCCAATAGATACTTCTTTATTGTTTCAGGTGTTGTCTCAACGATTTTTATTTCGCACTTCATCGGATTTTTAGCCCGTAGGTTTTTCCGAATCCGAGGCTTATTTCGTTCAATTATGGCTCTTGCGTGTTCCACAATTGTTGACGTGGAACGATAATTACGTGTAATCTCAAATTTTGCAACATCTGATCGGTCGCTGAATTTCTGCATAATCTGGGAATCACCGCCGCGAAAACTATAAATAGCTTGATCATCGTCTCCTACAGCAAACAAATTTTCAGACAACTGAGAAATAAGTCGATAGTCAATTGGGGCAATATCTTGGAATTCGTCTACAAGCACATAAGAATATTTGTCTATGTATTTTTGGCGGATATCTGGTTGAGTTTCCAACAAATTTGCTGAGTAGATAATCATATCCTCAAAGTCAATAGCATTTGCTTCCGATTTTTGGTCTTCATACTTCTTTGCAAATTCGCGTGCCACAGGATTTTGTAATGTGTTTGGATCAAAGATTCCGGATTCTACTTGCCGTTTTGCACGCATGACTATATCTTTTATATCGTAGAAACGATCACGAAGATTTTCAAAATCTGGGTCTCTATCCAGATGATCAGTGTATTGAAGGTTAAAATGTTGACAGAACATCTCCAGCATAATTTGATTGCTGAAATGTTCACGCATCGGGTCTGCGCGGTTGAACACTTCGCCACAGTTTCTGTAATGTCGAATCCAGAATGCTTCGCGCAAGTTCCCTTCTCTTCCTTGAACCTGTTCTAAAACCTTAAATGTGAACTGCAATTCTCCTTCAGATCGGATAGCTTGACGGAGGCGATCATTTGATGAATGCGTGAAGTGTTCGCGCCTGCGCCGATCTGGATTTGTGGACTGCCCTATATAACACTTACCTATCAGTTTGTTTTCAATTTTATAGATGAAAACCTTAGTGGTTGCGGCTTTCTGATCAATCTGGGTCTTTTCTTGGGCAATAATTTTGTCTATCTCACCTGACCAAATTTCGGGATGATGTCCAAATCCTGCACGCTTGTAATTTGAGGTGACAATATCTTTTCCAAAAGCGTGGAGCGTACGGATGACTGGCAAAGTGCCTTTTGACTTTAGTCCAGGTACAATTCGATTTTCCATTTCTTCAACTGCTTTTCTGTTGAATGCTATGGCGAGGATTTTTGAGGGAGGGATATTGTGAGTTTGAATAAGGTTGAGAATACGTGCTGTAACAACGCTGGTTTTACCACTCCCTGGTCCAGCAATAACGATAGCGGGACCCGTAAAGTGGTTGACAGCTTTTTCTTGGTTTTTGTCAAGATTCATATTTGATCGTCGCAAAGAATACTTATGTTTAGTATATCATTAGAGAAGTGCGAAGTCAAAACGTTTGTAACTTGAATGAAGGGTGTGTAAAGTTTTTGTAGCAACTCTGATGTAAAGAGTTGTTGCGAGTTATAATAAAAATGGGTATCCTATCCTAATAAATTCAAAAAAGGAAGAGGATACCAATGTTTAATATATCATTAGAGAACCCCGAAGTCAAAGAGATTTTAGAAGATATTGCTCAGATGGCAGACGAACTTTTGTCATCCCCTTGCGTCCCATTAGAAGCAGCTGAGCCTTGTGTGCGAGACCTCATGCTTAGAAGTAGTCAAAAGTTGTTGGAAGTGTGTGTCTCAGAAGCAGCATCTCGGCAATCTGCAGCACCTGTTGAATGTCCACAATGTGAACAAGCGTGTCGTCCGATACAGAAACGCGGCGTGAATATCACAACACTTTGTGGCAAGATCCGTGTGCAGCGTTGGGTGTATAAATGTGCGTCGGGTCATTATCATAGGCCTTGGGATGCGTGTCAAAAGTTGAAAGGTAAATGGACACATCGTGTCGCAGAGCGGATGTGTTATCTGGCAGCACCTTTTGACTATAGAGCCGCAGCGAAAGAGTTGTCTTTTCAAGGGATAAAAGTGAGCCATACGACATTGCACCAAAAAGTGCGTGAGTGGTTATCAGAACTGCACGCATCGGAACAAGTAGAACCGCAACAACTTGTGGCAAATCAGCGTTGGTATGTGGGGTGTGATGGGTGCTACACGAACTCGCCGGATGGGTGGAAAGAAGTGAAAGTCGGTTGTGTTTATAGAGATTATCCACAACTGGGTTCGGGGGCGACACCGAGTGCCAGAACAGAAAGTATTCGTTATGTTGCGGGGCATGAGAATGCGGCACAGTTTGGGGAAAAGTTATTTACGTTAGCAACGCAAAGTGGCATTTACCGAGACGATATAGATACCCAGGATGTTGTGTTTATTGGGGATGGTGCGGCGTGGATATGGAACTTAGCGGATGAATACTTTCCGAATGCCATTGAGATTGTGGATTACATGCATGCGAAATCCCATTTATATGAAGTGGCAAAACAGGCATTTGGGGAACATCAGACAACAACGATTGAAAAGTGGGTAGAGGCAACAGACTTTTTTCTTTATGAGGGAGACACGGCAGAAGTCGTTTTACGCATTCGGGGTTTAGGTATGGAAAATCCAGATGTTGTGAATATCTTAGACAGGGAAGCAGGCTATTTCGAAAAGCACGCTGAACGCATGCAATATAAAATGTTTCGGGAAAAAGGGTATCAAATCGGGAGTGGCGTGATTGAGAGTGCCTGCAAACATGTCGTGGGACAAAGGTGTAAACAAGCTGCTATGAGGTGGCAGGAGAAAGGTATCAATCCAGTGCTTCCCGCACGATGTTTGATAAAAAATGGGGCGTGGGACACATATTGGAATGAACTCAAACAGGCAGCATGAACTTATAACCAACAGGACTTACGCAAAATGATAAAAAAAAGGGAAAATTGGACTTAAAAAGTTGGTATTTCGGTGTTTTTAACCCCTAAATCCCCCTTATCAGTGGGACTTTAAGTAAAAATGCGTAAGTCCTGAACCAAAACTTTACACACCCCGGGGTAATCCAACGTAGAGAACTTAATCTCAAAACTTTACGCACCCTGCTCTGAATTTGATGTTGTCTTAATCCCAAAAATGCTGTACAATAATTGGGTGTTAAACCGATAGGAGATTTGCATGCTCAATTCAATTCAGCGCGATGCAAAAAATGATGCCTTCAAACATTTTCGTTGCATCACCGCCTCAGCCGCCGTTGGAAAACTAGTGGATAGTCCATCCTAAAAGTTTGTTTTAGTTTTTGTAGATTTCTCGGCATCTTGACAAACAAAAGTGTTCTCTTATAGTATAGCAATACATAAGGAGGAACACACCCTTGAATAAGAAATATGTTGTCCAACTGACCGATGCGGAACGACAGGAGTTATCAGATATTATTAACACAGGTAAAAAAGAGGCATATATGATAAGGCATGCTCATATTTTGCTGAAATCAGATATAAATGGTCCCTGCTGGACTGACGCGAGAATAGCTGAGGCGTATGAGTGCACTGATAGGACAGTTGCGAAAGTGCGTCAGCGTTTTGTGGAAGGTGGCTTTTCTCGTGCCTTATATCGTGCGAAGCGGAAGCATCCACCGACACCTCGTAAACTTGATGGTGACGGAGAAGCAAGGTTGATAGCACTGAGTTGTGGAACCCCTCCCGAAGGTGCTGCCAAATGGACGTTACGTCTGCTTGCGTCAGAGTTGGTAAGACTTGAAGTTGTGGAAAACATTTCTCCAGAAACGGTGCGGCAGACACTAAAAAAAACGCGTTGAAACCACACCTTCAGCAACAGTGGGTGATACCCCCTGAAAAAGACGCTGAGTTTGTAAAGTCAATGGAAGAAGTGCTTGATCTTTACCAGAAACCTTTGGCTGCGGATACTCCTGTTGTGAACATGGACGAACAATCTGTCACACTTAGGGATGATGTTCGTGAACCGTATCCTGCGAAACCGGGACAAGTCAAGCGCGTAGATAACGAGTATAAACGCAAAGGCACAGCAAATATCTTCCTATTTACAGAGGCACTCTCGGGATGGCGGCGTGTGTCTGTTCGGACGCACCGAAAGACAGTGGATTGGGCAGAAGAAGTCAAAATACTATTGGATGAGGTCTACCCATCCGCAAAACAGGTCATTTTAGTTTGTGATAACCTGAATACACATAAACTCGCGTCACTCAATAAAGTGTTTGGAGATGAAGAAGCAGATAGGTTCCGGAAGCGTTTAGAAATCGTGCATACCCCCATTCATGGAAGTTGGTTGAATATAGCGGAAATAGAACTTAGCGTCCTTACACGCCAATGTTTGTGTCGTCGAATCCCAGATATAGAGACACTCCGTAGAGAGACACAAGCGTGGCAAAAACGTAGAAATGCAGAGCAAAAGCAGGTAGACTGGCAATTTACAACGGACGATGCGCGTGTCAGATTAAAACATCTATACCCGAAAAGTTAGACTGGACTAACCACTAGCTCAACCTGGCGCAAGAAATATTATCGGCTGGGGATTGGGACAAAAACTATAGATGGAACTTTTCAATATAGCGAAAACGTTGTTCGTGTCTACGTAAGAGAATTACCGGTACCAATTATTCCCGAACGGTTCGGTAACTTGCGAATTGATGTCATTGAAATTGGTCAGATTACTGCCTATCAAAACCGTGACAGATACCGTCCGGTTGTGTGTGGTGTTTCTATTGGACATCCGAACATTGATGCTGGGACGTTGGGATGCTTAGTTGAAAAAGAAGGAAATCATTACATTCTAAGCAATAATCATATATTAACGTGAGTTTGATAAATCAGATTTTTGGACTCGGTGCGGTTAGGAAACCGCACCTACCGGGCTTATGAGAATAAGATTTTATGCAAAATGAAGTTCATATATCTATTATCAAACTCACGTTATATTAGCTGATAGTAATAAGGCGATACCAGGTGATCTGGTGATTCAACCTGGCAGGACAGATGGAGGTGTATCCCCGGATGATAATATTGCCACGCTTGAACCGTACAAAGAAATTGATTTTTCAAGTGATTTCAACAGTATTGATGCCGCAATAGCACGAGTTGACGATACCAACCAAACTCTCGTGAGGTCCGAAATTATTGATATTGGAACACCAAGTTCCACACCGTGCCCTGTTTCCCTTGGTCAGATTATACGGAAATCTGGTCCAACAACAGGACATACAGTTGGGGTCGTTGAGGATATTAGTGCGGATCTTTCGGTAGACTATGGGGACCAGTCTACATGGTTTGAAAATCAAATTGTCGTGAAGGGCGTTGCCCCTGATTCGCCCCGTTTCTCGGATAGTGGAGATTCCGGTTCGCTCCTTGTAGATAAACAGACGCTTGAGCCGGTTGCTTTGCTATTTGCCGGAAATGAATTCGGGATCACCGTCGCAAATCCTATAGACTCAGTTCTTGATTACTACGGTGTAACCATTGTTGGAACAAAAGGAGCAGATGCATGAAAACGATTTCTGAAGCAAAGAAGCACCTTCGAGACCGTTATTGTCTTGAGGAGGTTTTGTGGGAGTTGGCATTGGCCGCCATGAAGATTCCGAGGCGTTACGGGTTTATGTGGTAGACGTACATTTTCCCATTGCGCAAAAATTCAAAAACGATGCAACATTTGAGGGATTTCCAGTCGTTGTGGAAGTGACAGGAAAAATCCGCACACTTCCATCATAAGGAATGAATTTACCAGATCACGTAAAACCTTGCTGACTCCACGCGTGCATTTGGCATTAATGTGCTATAGGATGTAGTAACCAATAACCAACAACGGTGGAGCACAGAACCCACCTATAATATAATAGAAAAACACGACGTATTCTTCGCAAATCAAACCTATGTGACAAAACTGGTAGGTTTCACACAAATCGGTAAAATCACTTACTGGGCGGAGTTTTTTGCCGCTTTGAAGACAGAATCAACAGCACCAAAGAGGACAGGCAAATTATCCACGCTAAAACTCGTTCTATTCTGGGTGAAGGTTTCACCAACAAGGTGTCCAATCTGCCAGAGTGTTCCGTCGCTGACAATACCATACACAGGATGTTCCGTATCCTCGTTGATCTTTTGAGCGGCGACTAACTCTGCTAAACATTGTCCCCAACCTATCTCAAAATCGTTCTTCTTTGCTTCAACTAACATTATCAACGGCGTGCCAACAACGAGTTTGCCCAACTCAGATCGTGTTGAAATGAAATAATCTGGCGTACCACTCAAAACATCATCATAAGTGATCGGCTTTTTTATCCAGAGCGCGTAGTCCTCGGCATACCCTTTGTAGACTTCACGCAAAACAGGGAAGATAATTGCCTCACACCGTGCTCCCTCGGAGGTGAGAACATCAATATATTCTCGGTTAAATTCAAATTCTTGTAGAAATTGTTCCGAAGGACCCGCACTGTTTTCAGTTTCTATAAAGTCATTTTCCACATGTCGTATCCTGAATCTCTCTTGAACTTCAGGGATTGCTTTGAAATCACTAAATGCCATAATGTTGCACCTCAATGAAATCTTTTACTTGCTATTCGGTGTGTGATTGTCCTTGCGAACATAACAGAAAGCCAAGACTATGGCAAAGTTATAATAAGATCGGATCATATTCAATCACTGCTGCAATTGCAGTTACAATCAAGTCCATGATTGACAGTGGGACTTCCCCGACTTTTCGAACAAATCGAAGTGTATCAAGACCTCGTAGTTGTAATGTATCAGCAGCAGAGAGTTTTGTGAGATTATTTGTTGAATTGGGTTCTAACTTCACATGCCAAATGTTTTCGGCAAAGGCCTCTTTCCATTCCGTTATCGGGGCAACGAGTCGGATAGATAACACACCTATTTCATTGGAACTTACGACGACAACAGGACGGGTCTTCCGAATTTCTGCGCCGCGTGTTGGATTAAGGTCAACTAACCAAATTTTACCACGTTTCGGATTCATCCACAAAATCTCCTACTTGCCATTCGGCACGTTCAGACTCTGTTTGTTCGTAATGGTCTTTCATCTGTTCTGCTTGATGCGATAGAAGTTGGCGACGTTCATCTGCAGAAAGACGCATAAATTTCGCTTGAGGTGATTCGCCCTCTGCTGTTGTTAAGGAATGCAGCAAACGGTACGCTAACGGTAATTTGGATTCTGGAAGTTTTGCTACTAATGCTTGTACTTCGGTGTGTGTAATTGTTCGCATCCTTTCCTCCTGATATGGTGATTTTGAAAAGACCATTTACAATCTCCAGTTTTCTTATAACAAATCCCTACTACAGATTATACAATCTTTTTGCTACATCTTCAACAAATTACATCCCTAAATCAAAAAAAATATTGACAATTAAACCTTTTACACCTTAAAATGACTTAATCATTTTTAAACTTTTTGATTGTCATAACGTTATATAACACAATTACTCTGTTATAACAAACTTCAGCTTTCAAGCCATATTGAAAAAGGGAGTGAATTCCAGTGAAAAGTGCTAAAAGTTCCATTCCACTAACTGCAATGTTAGTATGTTTGTGTATCGCAATGTTAGGACTGCCGATAGCATTTGCAGATCACCACGAAACCCCACAAACAACCATTAACTATAGTCAAGATATCCGTCCTATCTTATCGGATAACTGTTTCGCTTGCCACGGACCAGACGAAAAGACTCGACAAGCAAACCTACGACTTGATACAAAAGAAGGTGCTTTCTCTGATCCAAGTGGGTATCCGATTCTCGTTCCTAAAGAGCCAGATGAGAGCGAACTTTATCTTCGTATCACCTCTGATGACGACAGTCGTCGGATGCCACCCGCAGATTTCAATAAAACGTTAACACCAGAGCAAATAGAAACCATTAAACAGTGGATAAGCGAAGGCGCGCAATGGGAGGAACATTGGGCTTTCACCACACCTATTCGTCCAACGCTACCCACTGTCAAAAACAAAGATTGGGCGCGAAATCCAATTGATGCGTTTATCTTGGCACGCCTCGAAAAAGAGGGATTACAACCTGCCAAAGCAGCAGATAGGCGCACGCTAATTCGCCGCTTAAGTTTTGACCTCACTGGCTTACCACCAACCCGTGAAGAAATATACCAATTTCTCGCGGATGATTCACCCGATGCTTATGAAAACCTAATTGATACTTTCATGGCAAAGCCCGAATACGGCGAACACATGGGACGCTTCTGGTTAGATGTGGCACGTTATGGCGATACCCACGGACTGCATTTAGATAATTACCGTGAGATGTGGCCCTATAGAGATTGGGTTATTAAGGCATTTAATAATAAGATGCCGTTTGACCAGTTTACGATTGAGCAGTTGGCAGGCGATCTTTTGCCGGAACCGACTCTTGATCAACGTGTCGCAACTGGTTTCAATCGATGCCACGTCACAACAAGTGAAGGCGGTTCAATCGCTGAAGAATATTACGTCCGATATGCAGTTGACAGAGCCAATACCACTGCTACCGTCTGGATGGGATTAACCGCTGGTTGTGCACAGTGCCACGACCACAAATACGACCCGATTTCACAGAAAGAATATTACCAACTCTACGCCTATTTCAACAATATCACCGAGAATGCGATGGACGGCAACCGCAAGGATTCTCCCCCTGTCGTGAAACTGCCGACACCAGAGCAGAAGGCACAACTCGCAAAATATGATGACCTGATCAAAGACTTAGACGCACGGAGCAAGGGACCACTGACGCATATTGACGCTGCCCAAACTGCATGGGAAAATAGGATGCCACGGTGGACATTTATCAAGCCAGATGTTGTCCTTTCACAAGGTGGTGCAACGGTTGAAATCCGTGAAGATAATTCTGTTTTGGCAAGTGGTGAAAATCCTGACAAAGAAGTCTATGAGGTGATTGCAAAACTACCTCCTGGCAAATGGAGTGCCGTGCGATTGGAAGGTCTTCCTGACAAATCTTTACCGGGCAGTGGTATCGGACGCAGCGACAGTAGCAATGTGGTTTTGACTGGAATTTCTGTTGACATCGTCCCCGCTGCAAATGCGGAGCAAGAGCTTAATGCTGCTAAGGAAGCAGCACAGAAGGCGGTTGAAGCGGCTAAGGCTGCCGCAGAGGCAAAAGCAGCAGCTGAAGCAAAAGCTGCAGCTGAAGCAAAAGCTGCAGAAGAAGCTAAGGCGGCTGAAGATGCCAAAGCAACTAAAGATGAATCGGAAACTACTGATGAGAAGGCTGAAGATGCAGCGGTGACTGATGAAGCACAACCCGCTGATGAACCATCTGAGGACGCAGCAACAACCGATGCAGCAAAGACCGATAAAGAACCATCTGAGGACGCAGCAGCAACCGATGAAGAAGCGGCACCAGAAGAAGCAACACCGCAAACCGATGCGGCGCAGTCCGCTGAGGAAACAACTGAAGAGGCAGCAGAACCCGCCGAACCCAAAGACCCTTGGACATCCGTTCCCATTGTAAAAGCATGGGCAGACAAGGAGCAAGCAAGCGGTGATTTTGCCATTGCTAACGCTATTGATGATAAGTCTGAAACAGGATGGGGATTGGAAAGCAATAATAATCGTGGGAACAGTCGGCAAGCGATCTTTCTTGTCGCAAACCCATTCGGCACGGAAGGTGGACTGCTAAGGATTCGCCTTAAGCATGAATCTGAAAATAGCAAGCACCACCTCGGTCGATTCAGGCTTGCCGTTACAGATGCCCCGACGATCTACCCGATCGGTTCCAAAGTATCGCTTGGGAATTGGCACTCTGCGGGTCCGTTTACCGCAGAACACGGTAACATCGCCTTCTATAATGTTTATGAACCGGAAACTAAACCTGTGAATATAAAGGATAAATTCACTGTCGGTTCGCAAGAATTGACGTGGAAACAGCAGACGCATTGGCAGGACGGTCAGGTGCATAACGACATCGTGGGTGAAAACAGCGGAACCTACCTCTATCGGAACATTGCATCCGAAACCAAACAGAAAGTGACGCTTTACCTCAGTAGTAATGATGCGTTGAAGGTGTGGGTAAATCAAACAGAGGTACTCGCCAGTAATATCCAGCGCGATGCCGCACCGGATACCGAGAAAATCCAAATTCAACTTAACCCCGGTAACAATGCTTTACTCCTAAAGGTTGTCAACTATTCCGGTCCGTCGGGCTTTTTCTTCCGCATGGAATCCGATACACCGATGGTAACGGCAAACATCGTTGACACAATAGCGGTTGAAAGAGGTAAACGCAACGGAGATCAACAGACGCAAATTCGGGAATACTACCGTCGAAATGTTTCAATCGATCACGAGTTGAAAAAACTCTACACAAACCTCGCGGATACGCAAAACAAGCGGAATTCGCTAAACAACTCGCTTACTACGACGTTGGTGATGCAAGAGCGATCCGAACCACGCGGTGCTTATATTTTGGAACGCGGTGCCTATGAGCATCGTGGCGATCAAGTATACCCGCAAACACCAGCAGCACTTCCGGCGATAGTGAAAGGTTCACCGCCAAATCGTCTTTCATTGGCAAAGTGGCTGGTTTCCCGCAAACATCCGCTTACCTCGCGTGTCACGATCAACCGTTTCTGGCAAAATATCTTTGGGGCCGGTATTGTGAGAACGTCAGAAGACTTCGGCACGCAAGGCACGCCGCCTGTGCATCCGGAACTTATCGATTGGCTTGCAACTGAATTCATCGCTTCTGGCTGGGATATCCAGAAAATGCAGAAGCTGATGCTCACCTCATCGACATACCGACAGAGTGCACAGGTTACGCCTGAAAAATTGGAACGCGATGCTGATAATGTGCTGCTCTCTCGCGCGCCAAGGTATCGGTTTGATGCCGAAATCGTGCGCGATAACGCCTTGGCTATTAGTGGGTTGTTGTATAAACGTATCGGTGGACCGAGTGTCAAACCGCCGCAACCAGGTGGACTTTGGAAAGCGGTTGGGTTTACAGGTTCTAATACTGATACCTTTAGGAAAGATTCCGGTGCTGATAAGGTGTATCGCAGAAGTCTCTATACGTTCTGGAAGCGAACCGCACCACCACCGCAGATGAACATCTTGGATGCACCATCACGGGAGGCTTGCACAATTCGTCGTGAACGCACGAACACGCCGATGCAGGCGTTGATGTTGATGAACGATCCGCAGTACGTTGAAGCGGCACGCGCTTTCGCAGAACGCACAATTAAAGAGGGCGGTCAAACGCCAGAGGAACGAGTCGCTTTCATCTTTGAGGTGGCAACCGCTCGTGAACCGAAACCTGCGGAGACTTCACTGTTACTCGAAACATTGCAGGCGCACGCCGAAGAACTGAAAGCGGATCCGGAAGCAGCCAAAGAACTCATCGCTATCGGCGAATCGAAACCTGATGAAAAATTGGATGCGGTCGAAGTCGCTACATGGACGATGATTGCGAACCTTATCCTTAATCTGGACGAAGTTCTGAATAAAGGATAATTATTTAACTTGGTGGGCATCACTTCTCGGTGGTGCCCATCTCATAATATTATGAAATTTCTTTACATGTTCTTTGCAATACCTATAGTTTTCTTCAGTTGTCTATCTAATCAAGATGTGGTAATGCCAGATGCCAACTTAGCTGCTGCCGTGCGCGAAGCACTCGGTTTAGGTTCCAGCGATCCTATCCCGCGAAAGAAGTTGGAAGCCTTAAAATATCTGGATGGTAATAACAGATACATAAGCAACTTAACAGGGCTAGAAAAAGCAACGGCTTTAACGGATTTATACCTCAACAAAAATCAAATTAAGGATATCACACCGATTGCTGGATTAAAACAAATTAAAAACTTAGGCCTGTGGGGCAACCAAATCCGCGACATAAAACCTCTCGCATCACTAACCCAAGTCACAAGCTTAGCACTTAGTCAAAATGAAGTCCATGACATCAAATCGCTCGCTAACATGATTCAGATGGAGAGTTTAGACCTCGCCAGAAATAAAATATACGATATAAAACCACTCGCTGGATTAACAAAGATAACACTTTTATATCTTGATGGAAATCAAATCAGTGACATAACATCTCTCGCTAACTTGGCACAGATGACACAATTACGTCTCGGCAAAAATCAAATCAGTAATATCAAACCTCTTGTTAACTTGACACAGATGAAGATATTAGGACTCGGCGAGAATCAAATCAACAATATCAAACCTCTCGCTGGCTTAACCCAAATCACGAGCTTATGGTTTAATCGAAATGAAATCAGCAACATCACACCACTCGCAAATTTGACGCAGATACAAGTATTAGGGCTTGGCGGGAATCAAATCAGCGATATCAGCCCTGTTGAGAACTTTACAAGTTTAAAGTATTTATATCTCAAAGAGAATTCAGTTCAAGATATGGAACCACTCCGAAAACTCATGAAACAACTTCCAGATTTGGAACTGGATATTGAAGCACTCCCCACAGATAACTAAAGTATTTTTCTACGTGTTCGGTGTGACAAAAAGGCAGGAGTATAGTAGAAAACAAGATAGCACTTGTTCATTCATTTTGAAGGAGTATTACTTTATGGAGAGTCCATCTGTAACAATACCGAACACCAACTTAGCTGCTGCAGTGCGTGAGGCACTCGGTTTAGGTCCAGCTGATCCTATCCCGCAAAAGAAACTTGGAGAATTAGAGAAACTGCATGCCGAAGAAAAAGGTATAATAGACTTAACAGGACTGGAGAAGGCAACAGGTTTAAAAGTTTTAGAACTTGAGAAGAATCAAATCAGCGACATCACACCTATGAGTGGATTAACGCAACTAACATACTTAGAGTTTTGGGACAACCGAATCAGTGATATTACACCACTTTCAGGATTAACACAACTCACGAAATTAGGACTCGGCAAAAATCAGATTAGTGACATTAAACCGCTGACTGGATTGACACAACTGACAGAATTAGGACTCTGGGACAATCAACTGAGCGACATCACACCGCTTGCTAACTTGAAACAGATGCAGTTGTTAAACATCAGGCGGAATCAACTGAGCGATATTTCACCGCTTGCTAACTTGAAACAGATTACGCACTTATGGCTAAGCGGAAATCAGATTAGTGATATATTACCATTGGTTGGCTTGATGCAGTTAACACATTTGGCGTTGGATCGGAATCAAATTCATAATATTAGTCTTATTGAGAATTTTACAAATCTAAAACGTTTAACTATAAACAAGAATCGTATTCAGGATATGGCACCGCTTCAGAGACTCTTGAAACAGATACCAGATTTAGAACTGGATATTTCACCACCGGCAAATAAGTAAAGTCTCGCGACACCGCAACAGCAGAACAGGTATCGCAAAAGGAGTTAATAATGGACCCGATTAAAGAATATTTGAAACTTGAAACACGTCGTCAATTCTTCGGCAAATGTGCCACAGGACTCGGTGGTGCAGCCCTTGCCACATTGTTGCCGAATAGCATTGTCAATGCTCTTGAACAGCAGGCGGGAACGCGGGTTGGCGGTTTGCCAGAGCTACCGCACTTTGCACCGAAGGCAAAACGCGCTATCTATCTATTTATGTCTGGCGCACCCTCACAGATGGACCTGTTTGATTATAAACCGACGATGGGAGAATGGTTTGATAAAGAGCTACCGGAAACGGTACGGATGGGACAACGTCTCACCACAATGACCTCTGGGCAAAAACGTTTTCCAATAGCACCTTCTATCTTTGAGTTTAAGAAGCATGACAACGGAAGCGATGGCGCATGGCTTAGCGAGTTGTTACCCCATACTGCATCTATGGTAAAAGACATCGCTATCATTAAAAGTGTTCATACCGATGCGATTAACCATGACCCGGCTATCACCTTTGTATGTACCGGTGACGAAACTCCTGGTAAACCGAGCCTCGGCGCATGGCTCAGTTATGGGCTTGGTAGTGAAAATCAAAACCTTCCTGCTTTTATTGTAATGAACGCGACATGGAGCGGTCCTAAGGGCGCGCAGGCACTCTACAACCGCCTCTGGGGTTCTGGTTTCCTCCCATCAGAACATCAAGGTGTACTCCTCCGCAGTCAAGGCGATCCAGTGCTATTCCTCTCAAATCCGAAAGGTATGAGTGAAAAGGCACGTAAACGGATGCTTGATTCGCTGGTCAAACTCAACGAGGAAATCTATGAGGAAGTCGGTGATCCAGAAACGCATGCCCGTATCTCTCAATATGAGATGGCGTACCGCATGCAGACCTCTGTTCCCGAACTCACTGACCTAAAGCAGGAGTCTGACAAAGTCAAGGAGATGTACGGTCCCGAGGTTGACACGCCCGGTACATTTGCTAACTGCTGTATTCTCGCACGTAGGATGATGGAGCGTGATGTTCGTCTGGTTCAAATCTTTCATCGCGGTTGGGATCAGCACGGCGATTTGCCTAAGAATATTCGGAATCAGGCTCGCGACATTGACCAACCTGCAACCGCACTCGTTCAAGACCTGAAACAACGCGGCATGCTTGATGAAACCCTCGTTGTCTGGGGTGGTGAATTCGGACGAACTGTCTACTGCCAAGGTGCGCTTAAGAAGGATAACTATGGACGAGACCATCATCCGAAGTGTTTCACGCTCTGGATGGCTGGTGGTGGCATAAAAGGTGGCATCGTTCACGGTGAAACTGACGACTTCAGCTACAACGTTATCAAAGACCCTGTTTCTGTGCGAGACCTAAACGCTACGATTCTTAATCAACTCGGCATTGACCACGAAAGGTTGACCTTTAAGTTCCAAGGACTTGATCATCGGTTGACTGGTGTAGAGGAAAAAGCGCGGGTTGTCAATGAGATTTTGGCTTAATCTCAAAGTAAATCGGGCTTGCAAAGCCCTCCTACAAGAGCGGCTCGTATACAAAGGAGATAAACAATGGACCCCATTAAAGAATATCTGCAACTTGAAACACGCCGCCAATTCTTCGGCAAATGTGCGATGGGACTTGGTGGTGCAGCCCTCGCCTCGATGCTGCCGAGTAGTATTGTTCGTGCCCTTGAACAGCAAGCAGTACCACAGACGGGCGGGTTACCAGAACTGCCACACTTTGCACCGAAGGCGAAACGAGCTATCTACCTATTCATGTCTGGCGCACCTTCACAGATGGATATGTATGACTATAAACCTAAGATGAGTGAATGGTTTGATAAAGAGCTACCGGAGACGGTACGGATGGGGCAACGTCTCACCACGATGACCTCCGGGCAGAAACGTTTCCCGGTAGCACCTTCTATCTTTGAGTTCAAAAAACATGACAACGGTAGTGATGGCGCATGGCTTAGCGAATTGCTTCCCCACACCGCATCTATGGTAAAAGACATTGCTATTGTCAAAAGTGTGCATACCGATGCGATTAACCACGACCCTGCTATCACTTTCGTCTGTACTGGTGACGAAACTCCGGGCAAACCGAGCCTTGGCGCATGGCTTAGTTACGGGTTAGGCACTGAAAACAAAAATCTGCCCGCTTTTATTGTGATGAATGCAACGTGGACCGGAAGAAAATCCGCACAAGCACTTTATAACCGTCTTTGGGGTTCTGGATTCCTACCGTCCGAACATCAAGGTGTGCTACTCCGCAGTCAAGGTGATCCGGTGCTATTCCTCTCAAATCCGAAAGGTATGAGTGAAAAGGCACGGAAACGCATGCTTGACACGCTTGTCAAGCTCAACGAGGAAATCTATGAGGAAGTTGGCGATCCAGAAACGCATGCCCGCATCTCTCAATATGAGATGGCATTCCGAATGCAGTCCTCTGTCCCAGAACTTACGGATCTGAATCAGGAGTCTGACAAAGTTAAGGAGATGTATGGTCCCGATGTCAACAAACCCGGTACATTTGCCAACTGCTGTATTCTGGCGCGTCGGATGATGGAACGTGATGTCCGCCTTGTCCAAATCTTCCATCGCGGTTGGGACCAGCACGGCAACCTACCGAATGATATCCGCAACCAGTGCCGTGACATTGACCAACCCGCAACTGCACTCGTTCAAGACCTGAAACAACGCGGTATGCTTGACGATACTCTTGTCGTTTGGGGCGGTGAATTCGGACGCACTGTCTATTGTCAAGGTGCGCTCAAAAAGGATAACTACGGACGAGACCATCACCCGAAGTGCTTCACGATGTGGATGGCTGGGGGCGGCATCAAAGGCGGAATCGTGCATGGCGAAACCGATGACTTCAGTTACAACGTCATCAAAGACCCTGTTTCTGTCCGAGACCTAAACGCTACCATTCTCAACCAACTCGGTATCGACCACGAAAGGTTGACCTTTAAGTTCCAAGGACTTGATCACCGCTTAACTGGGGTTGAGGAAAAAGCACGTGTTGTCAACGAAATCTTGGCATAACCTAAACATTCACTGATGGACGCGTTTCTGTAAGTGTGCCATCAATTTTTAACCTTTTATTCTCTTTTTCCTTTGTAATACCATTTTGAATGATTGTATCTCATTACGCAAAACGCGTTTGTAGTCGCGCAATTCATTGCGCCTCTTACACTTACATTAGTATCGGATCTAATATGTCATGAAATTTCCTAATGCAAGTTTAATTTCGGAAATGATATAAGAAGCGCGAATAAAATGAAAAAATTAAAAGCAGTTGTAGTCGGCGCAGGGTGGTCTGCAGAAGGTCACACAAAAGCGTTTCAACATTATGGTGTTGAAACGCTTGCAATCTGTGCTCGCAAACCAGATATCGTCCAAAAAGTTGCGTCCGGATTGGGTGTGCCTGATGCTTCAATTGATTGGCGAAAAAGTTTGTTGGAACATAAACCAGATATTGTCGCGCTAACAACACCTGCCATTTTACGAACAGAAGTTATCGAATTGGCAGTTGAACTCGGTTGCCATATCATTTGCGAAAAACCGTTAGCACTAACAGCAGAAGCAGCAGGTCATATCCATAGTCTCATCAAAGACACAGGATTAAAACATGCCTTTGCTGCAACGCACCTATACGATCCAAGTGTCGCTTATGTGCGTCAACTGCTAACACAGCAGAAAGTCATTGGTGATTTAACAGCCGTTGATATCGGATACACCCGCAGGATTCCAGGAGGGTCTCCGTCAGATATGATTAAGCCGTGGAATTGGATGAGTTCACTGGCACACGGGGGCGGTGCGTTGAACAATGGACTGACGCACAGACTCGGCATGCTCGAAAGAATGACAGGCATGAAAACTGTGTCTGCAGTGGGTGAAGCAAAAATCTATCCGAGAAAAGCCCCAGTCGTACCAGAGATTCGCGACTTTCGGGTATGGCGCAGCAAGATGATAACCCCCGAAGAAGCATCAAAACTTGAGTGGCGAGAGTGTGACGCAGAATGGGATTATTCCGCGTTATTCAAGTTGGGACATCCCAATCCAGAGACCGGCAACTCTATCCTTGTGACAATGCGTACACATCCGGGAGTGCCATCGCATAAACCTACTGGCGGTTGGTTTTTCTACGGCACGCACGGAACACTGGTTGGCAGAGGTGGACATATCCTATCATCTATTATAAAACATATCGGCGAGGAAGTTGAAGAGATGTCTGTTCCACAAAATTTGGTAGAGGATCTACCACAAATCTCGGACGAAATCCAAAATAAGTGGACTGCACTTGTTCGTGATTTCCTTGCGGATATTCAGGATCACCCGCACGAACCGTATTTGACTTTCCATGATGGGTGGCGTTACCAAATCGCTATTGATGCTATACGAGAAAGCAAAGGATGGGCGCAGATGCCTGATTAAGCACAAAGGATACGCGTTTCATATCATAAGGGAAGAAATCAATGTATGAAAAGCATGGAGAAACGATTGAAGCGCGAGAATTTCTTGAGGCGTTAGAAGGTGATGCCTCACACATCTCCCTGAACAATTGCACAATTGAAGGTGTTGTTGACCTCTTTTCTGCCGAACTTGAACGCGACGAAAATGACCGAATCTGCATCAATAAAACACTTTCTTGTATCGGATGCACTTTCACAAACATAGTCAATTTCCGAACAGCAGTTTTCCAACAAGAAATTTCCTTCCGCCGCTCTGTCTTTGAGGCTGACCTTGACTTTGACGAAGCCACGATGCAACATCATTGTGAATTTCGAGAGGCTACGTTTCAAGGTCGTGCTAACTATCATAGTGTCACCTTCCATAAAAGCGTAAGTTTTTGGCGTGCAAAATTTTACAATGTCGCCGATTTCCACCAAGCAAAATTTCACGATAACACCATTTTCCATGAGGCACAATTTCAAAAGGAAGCGAACTTTAGCCGTGTGCTTTTTCAACAAACGCTTGACTGCACTGGCACAGACTTCGCAGGGGTAGCAGTCTATAATCGTACCACATTTCTCGGCACCTCTCTTTTCACTGCTGCCAAATTTGCTGCCGTTGCCTCATTTCGCAATGTTCAATACACCCCCAACACAATCCGCCAATCAATTGTCAATCGGTTCACCAAGAATCGCAAAAATCCGACTGAATTCTATTTAGACAGCCAACATGTGGATGAGGTTGCGAATCCGTTTTTCAAACGATATGTCGCAGATCAGCAGTTTATCCGTGCTTTCAACAAAGCGAATCCGATGTTAGCACGTTTATGGCGATGGAGTTCCGATTATGGACGGAATTTAGGGCTTTGGGCATTCTGGTCACTTTTCTTCGCTTTTCTATTTGCGATAGCCTATATGCCGTTTCCCTCGTGGTTGCCAGCGTGGATTCAAGATTGGTCACCTCAATTTCATCAAGCAACCGGTCAGTATAGCGGAGAACCGCTTACGTTTTGGAATTCCTTCTATTTCAGTGTCGTCACCTTTACGACGCTCGGTTTTGGTGATGTCGTTGCGGACAATGCCACAGCACGTCTACTTGTAACGCTGGAAGTGATTTTTGGGTATCTGATGTTAGGTGGGTTAATCAGTATCTTCGCAAATAAATTGGCAAGTCGGAGTTAAGTAAGTGATGGATGTTATGGATAACCGATTTAAACTTGTGCTTAAAAGTTTCTATCAACATTTCCCCAGGACTATATACATTACTTGAAAATGAGATTGACAATTGGTATACGCATTATATGATTTAACCGATGGTCAAATTGCGATTGTGGAGGGTAATGTCTGAATCTCGGATTTGCACGGAATTTAAATTATCAGGTTTATGCTCCCGTGGACGATTTTTCCACTAAAATACCTAAAAAATAAGTTTGACGCAACTAAAATATTGTGTTATAATAATATTAACAATTTATATGGATGTAACAATTTCACAACTATCATTAGTCGATTTAAACTCAGTAGACGAGTTAATGAAGCTTTACAGTCGAACGCTTGGTTTTCTTCCAAGAGAAGCTCTGCAAAGTTATCTTAGAAAGGGAAGTGTGCTAGTGGATAGTCCATCCTAAAAGTTTGTTTTAGTTTTTGTAGATTTCTCGGCATCTTGACAAACAAAAGTGTTCTCTTATAGTATAGCAATACATAAGGAGGAACACACCCTTGAATAAGAAATATGTTGTCCAACTGACCGATGCGGAACGACAGGAGTTATCAGATATTATTAACACAGGTAAAAAAGAGGCATATATGATAAGGCATGCTCATATTTTGCTGAAATCAGATATAAATGGTCCCTGCTGGACTGACGCGAGAATAGCTGAGGCGTATGAGTGCACTGATAGGACAGTTGCGAAAGTGCGTCAGCGTTTTGTGGAAGGTGGCTTTTCTCGTGCCTTATATCGTGCGAAGCGGAAGCATCCACCGACACCTCGTAAACTTGATGGTGACGGAGAAGCAAGGTTGATAGCACTGAGTTGTGGAACCCCTCCCGAAGGTGCTGCCAAATGGACGTTACGTCTGCTTGCGTCAGAGTTGGTAAGACTTGAAGTTGTGGAAAACATTTCTCCAGAAACGGTGCGGCAGACACTAAAAAAAACGCGTTGAAACCACACCTTCAGCAACAGTGGGTGATACCCCCTGAAAAAGACGCTGAGTTTGTAAAGTCAATGGAAGAAGTGCTTGATCTTTACCAGAAACCTTTGGCTGCGGATACTCCTGTTGTGAACATGGACGAACAATCTGTCACACTTAGGGATGATGTTCGTGAACCGTATCCTGCGAAACCGGGACAAGTCAAGCGCGTAGATAACGAGTATAAACGCAAAGGCACAGCAAATATCTTCCTATTTACAGAGGCACTCTCGGGATGGCGGCGTGTGTCTGTTCGGACGCACCGAAAGACAGTGGATTGGGCAGAAGAAGTCAAAATACTATTGGATGAGGTCTACCCATCCGCAAAACAGGTCATTTTAGTTTGTGATAACCTGAATACACATAAACTCGCGTCACTCAATAAAGTGTTTGGAGATGAAGAAGCAGATAGGTTCCGGAAGCGTTTAGAAATCGTGCATACCCCCATTCATGGAAGTTGGTTGAATATAGCGGAAATAGAACTTAGCGTCCTTACACGCCAATGTTTGTGTCGTCGAATCCCAGATATAGAGACACTCCGTAGAGAGACACAAGCGTGGCAAAAACGTAGAAATGCAGAGCAAAAGCAGGTAGACTGGCAATTTACAACGGACGATGCGCGTGTCAGATTAAAACATCTATACCCGAAAAGTTAGACTGGACTAACCACTAGTGCCTCGTCATGTGATAATTGATAGGTCTTGAAAGCAGTCGGGAATCGGAGTTCCCTCCTACCATAAGCGTTCCATCGGTAGGAGCGATCTCCGAATCGCGACCTTTACCCGCAAAATTTCGGTAGACACTCCACTAGACCTACAATAAAGAAAGAAAAAATCGCGCTTACAAAGCGCTCCCACAAGAGGGATCGTTTTCTACAAGAATATTGACAGTCAACTGTTGAAAATCGACAGCCACAAGGAACATAAGAAATGATATGGCATATCACAAAACGCGAACTCTACGATAATCTCATTAGCCTTCGCTTTGCGCTGGCGACATTCCTGCTGTTCGGCTTAATGCTGACCAATGCGGTTGTTCATCTCCGCGAACACCCTGAGCGGATGCAGAAATATCACGATGATGTTACAGCAGCACAAAATGAGTTAAGAACTCGGACACATTTATATGACATTGCGGTTCAGGGCCCCGGTAGTCTTTACAAAAAGCCGTCTCTTCTCCAATTCTGTGCTGAGGGAGGTGACATTTTTTTAACAGATAGAGTTTACGGTGGATATTTACATTGGGCAGATGGCAACTTAAGAGGCTTCTGGAGTACAATTTATCACTACGGTAATCCCGATTCAAAAAATATACGTCCGGATACCATCAAAGTAGATTGGGGATTTGTGATTGGGTATGTCTTAAGTCTCATCGCGATTCTGTTCACCTTTGATGCGATTTCTGGTGACCGAGAACATGGCACGCTTCGTTTAACATTGGCGAACGCCATCCCGCGCCATACTGTGTTGATTGGCAAATTTTTAGGTGCATTGGTCAGTATTAGTGTCCCGTTTACGCTTGCGGTGTTGGCAAACTTATTGGTAATTTCCACGTCTAACGATGTCCAACTTAACACCGATGCATGGAGCCGTTTAGCAGTTATTTTCTGTATCGCAATTCTGTACCTGTGTCTATTTCTTGCGTTAGGGTTATTGGTGTCATCACTTGTGCAGCGGAATGCAGCAAGCCTCGTGATTCTCTTGTTGACGTGGGTAGTTTTTGTTGTTTTTATGCCGAGCACACTCGCGTCTATTACAAGCGGATTTTCTGAACCGATGGGGTTCTATGAATACAGACAACGTCTTTTTAAACTTCATACTCAACTCAAAGGTGAATATGAGACGCGCGTGCAAAACATGGATGCGTTTCCAACTAAAAAAATGGAGTTATCAGGTGAGTTTGTAATGAACGACGTTGCACAGCGGGTGCGCTTAGGTCAAGAATACGTAAGTCAGCAGCATGCCCAAATTCAACTGATGCGTTCTGTCACACGCATCTCACCTGTTGCGATTGTCCAACATCTCTTTGAATCTTTTGCGGGGACAGGGTTTGAACGGCATCGACATTTTGTGGAAAATGTGCAGCGTTACGCGCGTGAATACCGAGAATTTGTCTTGGATATGGATAGATCTGATCTGGACAGTCCGCATATTATTGGGGTGCGTGAAGGTATGTCGCAAAAACCGGTGAACCCGGAATCCATTCCGAAGTTTGAAGATACACTTAGTCTTAGTCATGATTTTAATGCTGCGGCGATAGATTTGTTCCTGTTAGTGCTGTTTTTGGTGGTGCTGCTTTCAGGTGCGTATCTTGCGTTTGTCCGCATTGATGTTTAATTCAAAATGCTAAAAACACTCATTCGCAGAGAACTGCTCAACAATCTAATGACCTTCCGCTTCGCCGCTGTGATGCTCATTACATTACTGCTTGTGGTTGCCAACACCGCAGTGCTTATCCAAGATTACGAACAGCGGTTGGAGAGTTACAATGCTGCTGTCAAAACACATTATCAGCAATTACGCGAGGCAAAAACCTATTCTACGATGTACCTGTTTGTTGATCGCGCGCCTAATCCGTTGAGTATCTTCAATGTCGGATTAGATAAACGTTTAGGTAACCTTATCGGTATCTGGCACGGTTTTGTGCCAACGCTGTGGGATGCCGGAAAGCATGGAACGGATAACCCATTTATCGCATTCTTTTCTTCCATTGATGTTGTTTTTATCTTTGAAGTTGTCTTAAGTTTAATGGGGTTGATATTCGCTTACGATGCGATTGCGGGGGAACGTGAACGTGGCACATTACGTCTTGTTTTAGCACAACCTATCCAACGCGGGCAGATTTTGCTTGCCAAATATATCAGTGCGATGACATGTCTGTTGGTTCCTTTGATATTGAGTCTGCTTTTTGCCTTACTGTTGTTAATCCGTTCGATTCCGCTGTCAACAACTGATTTTCTCCGCATAGTCGGAATTGTCTTCGCCTCATTCGCGTACCTATCTCTGTTCTACCTCATCGGGTTACTAATTTCCGTAGCGACGCGTAGAACCGGCACTGCACTAATGCTTACGATGTTTATCTGGGGGTTTCTGATACTTATATACCCGAACCTGATCCGAGCAGCGGTTAATCCCGGTGGCGACATTCAAGCACGTATAAAAACCGCTGAGAATCAGATTCAACAGATTTTAGATGAATATGAAAGAGAGCGATTAAAGTTCCTTGAAAACGAGGGCGTCGCGGGTGAAGGGTCGCGGTTTCACGAGGTGTTAGGACTTTATACACAAGCGAGCGTAGATTCCGTAAACATGATGTCTTACATTGAAAATTTGACTGACATTTCAGAGATTCCTACGGATTTTGAACGGGACGTTTCCCTTGCTAAGAGATATTTTGACTTTGTTGAACCACTCACCATCCGTACCACTGAACGGGTTTGGTTCATCCGTAAGGAGGCACTTGATGATATTTTCGTTCGGCAGGCGACAATGGACAGGACATTATTGAGACTTTCACCGGTGGGCATCTATGATTCTGCAACACAGGCGTGGGCGGGGACAGACCTACTCGGTGTTAGGGATTTCTTTGAAGTTTCGCGACGTTACCGCAAAGTTGTGATTGATTATTTCTACGCAAAGCGTGCATTCGCATCACGGGAATGGTTTGTTGCTGACAAAGGAGCGGTCGATTGGAGTACATTTCCAGAGTTTGTTTTTGAGAGAAGTGATATCGGGACGCATGCAAAACGGGCGTTACCAGATTTGTTTCTCCTGATTATGTGCAACCTCGTTCTGTTTATGTGTATCCTTCTCATTTTCATCAGAAGCGAAGTTTAGAATAGCATTTATCATAGGTTCGGTATATCTTGTTTGAACCGCGGATTGTCTGAACCAAGATTTTCAGGATTATCGGATTTCCAGGATTGTTAGAGATACAAATGTTTTTTGTTCGTGTAATTTGCTGGCTTTTGTAGCATTATGTATTTACTGGAGAGTACCCTTTATTGATAGAGATGTCCTAATCCCGATAATCTGGCAATCCTAAAATCCTGGTTCAGACAAAGATAACGGTAGTAATATCGGGCTTACAAGGCCCTCCAACAAAAAACCGACAACCGGTAACTATAAAATGATTTGGCATATCGCGAAACGCGAAGTATACGACAATCTCAATAGTCTACGTTTTGCATTGACAGCGATCCTGCTGCTGGCACTGATGCTTACTAATGCGGTTGTTCATCTGAAAGAAGACCTCGCGCGGACACAGGCGTATCACAATGCCACTGCTGGTGCTGTGAAGGCATTAGAAGCGCGTAGCACAAGTTTATATCGCCTCGCGACAGAAGGGCCTGGAGATCTCTATAAAGCACCTTCACTTCTTCGTTTCTGTGCAGAAGGTGACGAGGCGTTTCTGCCCATACACGCCAGCGGCAGTAATTTCTTTAGTGATATCGCCAATGTGAGACCGCTATGGCGGATCACTTACCCACAAAAAACACCAAATCTCTACAATATCCGACCTGATTTTACCACACTGGATTGGTCGTTTATTGTGGGATATGTGTTGAGTTTTGTGGCAATTCTCTTTACTTTTGATTCGATCTCTGGTGAAATGGAACGAGGTACATTGCGATTGACATTGGCAAACCCTATCCCGCGGCACACGGTGCTGATTGGAAAGTTCTTAGGCACATTTATCAGCATTAATATTCCGTTTGCGATTGCCGTGTTAATGAATCTGTTTTTGATTTCCACGTCAGATGCAGTGCAATTCAATGCAGAGGCGTGGGGACGTATAGGTATCTTGTCCGTTATCGTTATCCTCTATACGTGCCTCTTTATCGCGTTAGGAATCCTCGTTTCCGCTGCAGTGCAAGAGAGTGGGGTAAGTCTCGTTGTTCTGCTGTTAATCTGGGTGAGTTTTGTCGTTTTTTTGCCGAACACGTTGGCATCTATTGGCAGTCGAACGTTGGTACCAATGGCGTATATGGAATTTTGGAGCGAGGGTAACCGACTTGGGGGTGAGGTGCGTAATGCATATCAAGATAAGTACGGAAAATCACAAACGATACCACCGATGCACGTAATTGCTGAGTACGTGACTGTAGAAGTAGAACAGAATGAACGTTTCAACGAAACGTACTTAAACCAGCAGATTGCACAGGGGAAACGAGCGCGAGCAATAACTCGTATTTCACCCGCTGCAATCGTCCAACACCTTTTTGAATCTTTTGCTGGGACAGGGTTAGAACGGCATTTACAATTTATTGAGAATGTGAAACGTTATGCTCGTGAATATAGAGATTTTGTGATTGATATTGACAGGACGGATCCGATGAGTCTTCATGCTATTGGAGTGCCTGAGGGCATGTCGCAAAAGCCTGTCAGTCCAGAGGCTATTCCCAAATTTAAAGATACGCTCAGTCTCGGTCACGATTTCAACGCTGCAGCGATGGATTTACTACTGTTAGTGCTGTTTCTGGTAGTACTACTTGCGGGGGCGTTCCTTGCGTTTGTTCGCATTGAAGTTTGAAATAGTTGGACTGAAACGACTCGCTTGGAGCGAAGGACGGCACGCTGAGCGTGCCTACTACCTTTAAGCGCATATTAACATCGGCTATTTATGAACCGTACTCAATTTTAGTGAAACCTAAAAATATGTGCACACTCCCGGTAGATGCGGTTTCCTAACCGCATCTATGAGACTGAATAAACACCGGTTCGGTTAGGAAACCGAACCTACCGTAGTGTGTAAATAATTATGGTTTTTACTATAATCTCGTGCGATTTCCGTTTTTTACTATCTTTTCGTTAGTTGCAGTCTCTATATTGCAACACAACAAAAATTTGGAGGAATTGAAAATGGTAATAACCACATTGATAATTGTGATTGGAATAGCAGTTACAATACTTGGGGTCGTCTGGATGGTTATGTCTTTCGTTACAAATATAACTGGTGCAGGAAAAGGGGCAACCAAACGTGAGATAGAGGCACTGCAGGAGCATGTAAACCACATTCAGGAAGAAATGATCTCACTAAAAAAAGAGATAAGACAGCTTATTCAGATTGCTAAAGGTAGCGAGTAAAGGGAGGAATTGTATGCCGTTTCTACTGCTGACATTACTTGGGGTGATGCTCTTTTTGATTATCAAATACGTCGCTGTTATGTCCACTATTACGACGGTTGTTATTAGTGGTATAGCAGTGGTTGTGTTTGTAGGTATTTGGCAGGGAGCATTATATTTGTTGAAAAAATCAGGGCATTACGTCTCCAATTCGAAACAAACTTATGGGCAAGTTGAATCGAATTTGAAGCAGATAGGTGTGGATTTGCAGGAGATCCGTTCACAGTTGGCGGAAGTTGAACCACATCTACAGAATTTAGAATTTTTAAAGTACGCCCAGCAAAATACCGAAGTTAAGAAAAGCGAAACGTAGGCAGGAGAAAAACACGTCCTGCATATTGTGCTTATCAAAGCCATTCAATTTCAGTTTTGAATACAGAGTGTGAAACCACACCCTAAAAGGTGTTAAAAAGAGGCGCAATGAATTGCGTTTAGTGAATGTGCGTATGACATTCACATTAAACGCTATTTTACTCTATCCATGCCATCGTTTCGCGTAGTTTTTCTTTTGCTTTCGCGTAATCTCGGCGTGCCTGATAAAAAACCCGTTGAGCCTCCGTGAATTGTGCTTGCGCCTGAAAAGCATCGTTAAGTGTCAATCCCCGATATCCCTGTATTTCAACAGTGCCTTCAAGTGCCTGTTCTATTGCCCGTAGTTGATGTTCAAAGATTTTCACCCGTTTCTGTTCAATTTCCATGCGTTCTTTCGCATTCGCCACCTCCCGGTAATCCCGACGTACTGCCACCTTGATGAGTTTCGTTTGTTCAACGTACTCTAATTGGATCTTCTCCAGTTCTGCAAGTTCTACAGAGCGGAGGTTTGCTGTCTTTTTTCCATCATATAGTGGAATGTTGAGGTTGAAATGTAACGCCCATCCGTCTTGTGTCCGTGGGTTTGTTGTGAAAATGCTCGCGGCATCCCGTTCACGATCATGTATTATCGGATCATAGAGTGCTTTTGCATCCCAAGTTCGGTTTTGTTGATGTTGTTGCAATAGTAGATGCAGATCTTTGTAGCGCGCTTCAGCAGAGATCTCAGGAAATCGATTCCACACTGTCTCCACGACGAGGCGTTCTTGACGCGTAATATCACCTTGTAAATCGCGCAAGTCAAGTCGATTAGTAAGTGCAAGTTCAACAGCAGCCTCCAACGTCACGTCATCATCAGGAAGGGATTGTGAGAGAACAACTTGTGCCATCGGATCAAGTCCGGTAAGACGGATGAGTTCTGCCGTGTCCACATCAAGCCGTCGCTGGAGTTTGTTGAGGTCAAGTTGCTGTTCGGACAATTCAAGCTCTGTATTGAGGCGGATGAGATAAGGAATCCGTTTTTTATCGTGCTTGCTCTGTGTGCTCTTCAGTTTTTTCTGGAGTTCTACTTCAACCGCTTGACGTTGCTCAATCTCTTCTTGTGTGAGTGTAATATCGTGCCAGAGATTCCGGACAGCGTGAACGGTCTCTTTTCTCACGCGTTCGTATTCAATTTCTGCCTTACGTACTTCTTCCTGCGCGGTGTCAAGCCCTCTCGGAATTTCACCGAATTGGGCGAGGATAACACTCATCTGTGCACGGGTAAGATAATCTTTTTCATCAATATCACCGTTTTTTTGACGTTGATATTGGCTGGTGATCCCTACTTGTGGTAAGTACACGGCTTTGGACACGCGTAGGTTTGCCTTCGCGCGTTCCACTACTTTTTCCGCTTTTTTCACTGCCTCGTTATTCTGTAAAGCGAGTTCTATTGCACGAGTTGACCGAAGTGAAATGAGTTCCTGTGCAGATACAGTGCCAACTCCTTTAAATACCAAACTTTGGCTTACAAACAACGTTAAAATAAAACATAGGCAGGCTGCCAGCGGTGTCAACCTTTTATTCATTTTAATCTCCATAAATTGTTTTCTACCGTCGGCTAATGCGGATTGTGACGATAACAATACCGATCATGAGGAGTATCAACGCACCAAACAATAGTGTCGTCACCGACATTTGTGATTTTGACTCAACTTGTACTGTGATAGAACGGTCGCGTGCTGGAAATTTTCGGTTGTCAACTGTTACTTCCGCGTTGAGTTTCGCTTGATATTCTCCTACCGTAATGTCCGCTGGTGGATTTAGTGTGAGTTGTATTTCCGTTTCTTCGTTTCGTTTGAGTGATCCAATGACTTCAGGCGAAACTGTGTATTTCCAATCCGGGTTGACATCAACCAACATGCGGATATCAACGAGATCACGAGTGCCGGTGTTTTTTAGTTTCGCAGTCATATTAACTTGATCACCAATTTTTATAGTTTGGAACGCGTTTTGGACAGCAACTTCAATTTCTGGGACACCTTTTGGAATCAGTTCAAAACGTTCAACACCACCTTGTATACTGGCGATCTTTTCATCTGGTAAATCCATTCGATTGTTAGTCCCTCCGAGTTCATTTGCTTCGGTTTCATCAAGTACAGCAACATAGAACTCAAGTGTGTTATCAAGATAGGACGCATCCAATTCTTCAGGTAGATAAACAATTAACGACAGATTCCGCTTCGACTGTTCCTGTGTAAATTTGACCTGTGACTGCCGCGACTTTGTGTCCGGGTCTTGGAATTCAAAGGATAGGCGATTTAACAAGTTAATCACACGCAATTGGAACGTGTTTTCGGTCTCTGCCAATCTATCCAACGTTAAATCGTAGGTGACACTGCTGCCTAAATTGCCCTCCTGCGAAAATCGGAGCGAACTAACATTTACTACATCCAATGCGGACTCTTTTTGCAGATAGATCAACCGCATGTCAGGTTCGAGAATTTCAGGGTACTTCATTGATACCTTGACACTATCAACATCTTTCTGTAGTTGAAACGTCAATTCCACAGTTTCATTGTAACCGAGAACAGCGATCTTTTCTTCATACGGTTTAACGATATTTGTGCCATCCACGGCATCAAGTAAAGAGACATAAATAGCGCGGATCTCATTTGCCGCCGCGATTTCTTCGGGAGTCGCATTGATCGGCATCGCTTCTGTCGTTGATGTATTTTTTAATTGAATCGTCACCATCATCTGGTTGTCAACACGAAATTTCTTCGCACTGAGAATAGAGATATGGCGGGTGTCTTCTTCAAGGTGAATCTTATATGGATTATCCTTGTCAAGGTATCGAAGATTAACGATGAGACTATCCACATTGCGTCTTAGTTCAAAGTCAAGAGTCTTCTCTTGTCCATCTTTTAACGTCGGAATACGGAACTCGTAAGGAAACCCGATAATAGCATCACTTTCGTCTTTGATGGAAACATAGACATTGTTGATCTCTTGTGCGGTATTAACATTGGTCTCATCTGTTTCATCCTTCACTGCACCATACGTGATAACAAGTTCCAAACGTCTCCGATCACCCTCCTTGTATCGCCTCGCTGATACGACAGATATATATGGGTCTTCCTGCTGTAGATGAATATGACGTTCATCTTCGGTATCAAGGTAGTCTAAGTGGACAACAACATCCCGTACATCATCTTTAATGAGTTCAAATTCCAAAGTGACAGATCCGTCCTCTTTGAGTGTTTTGATTCGGCGCTCGTAAGGTTTGGCAATAATCGCACCTGCAGAACTAAAACCTTCCTTCTCTTTAATTGATACGATTATGTCATCAATCTGTGCGCTGATAACAATCTCTCGTTCCAGTACTTTTGAACTCTCTACCAATTTGACAGGCAATGAACTATTCCGCAACGTAATAGAAAACATCTCACGACCGTCACGCGATTCATACAGACTTGTGCTTTCAACAGTGATGTGCCAAGCGTCTTTGAGCGAATCAAGCTCTACTTGTTGCAGATTGAGCTTTGACTTCTCATATTCCGAGGCAGCACTCTCATATTCCTCCTCAGCTTTATTTACTTCAGAAACGGTGACAATGTTGTTTTCCTCTTCCATCATCGTTCGTAAGTTGTCACGTTCAATCTGCTTTTTTTTCATCAAGTTTTCCGCCAAATTCATCTCTAAACGGGCGGTCTCTATCAGGATTTGACGGCTCTGCTCATCTCTGGTTTTTGTGGTGTCAGCATCGGTGGGAGGTGTCTCTTCAGATTCTGCTGCCAGCACAACCTGTAGGGACATCCCAATCATGATAACGTAAACCAGCATAAGTATTTTAATTCGCAAGGTTTTTCCTTTATTATGGTATCTGTTTTAATATGAGTTTAACTACAGCGTATCTCATAAATAGCAAATAGTATCAAATTGTCTTTTAATCATGGCTTATTTCTGTTAGACTATATTTAATAATTAGGACTTACGCATTCCCCCTTGATAAGGGGGTTAGGGGGTTAAAAAGGCGTTATTTTAGCTATTTAACCCCCTAAATCCCCTTTATCAGTGGGACTTTAAGAAAAAATGCGTAAGTCCTGATAATATATACTGATATTTCTCAGAATGTTGTTCGACCTAATCATAATCAAGAGTAACAAGGTATAACACCATGAAAATGCGTTTTGCTGTGTAGATTTTGCTTGACTTTTATAGCATGAGATCTCATCCTAATTACAGATTTCAATATAACAACATTAGGAGGACATCTCATGCTAACTCAGCTTATCACATCTACAACCTTTTTTCAACTACTTCTATCTTCACAGTTTCGCACCTTGAAACAGCGTTTTGTTGATACCTTCGTGTTTTTGTCAACCTGTCATCTGTTTGGACTTACGAACCCGAATCAAGTGTCGGATGCGTTGTCTATTCCGAAAGCGAAACTGTATCGTGAACTGAACAATATGAGTCTTCATCTCTGGCAACATCTTTTTGTGCGTCTGGGGTGTTCTATTGCGTTAGAAGCACTCCGGGAGGTTGTATCGAAAAGTGCTTCTACCCTATCGCGTCTGTGTATCGTCATCAGTGTGGATGATACCTTTGTTTTCCGTTATGGAGAGGGTCTCTCCTACACATCTAACTGGTGGTGTTCTCAAGCAAATCAACCGATGAAAGGACAAAATATATTGGGGATAACGATAAAGATTGGAGACCAGATCATTCCCTTGAATATGCGACTGATCAGCAAACAAGGACGCGGGAACACGGATAAACCCTCCTGTGTCGTCTCTATGCTCAAAGAGGTGGTGTCCTTCTTTGAAGAGACAGGGATAGATATCCGGAACTATCCGATCACCTTCGATTCGTGGTATGGCAGCCATCACTTGATTGAAACCTTGCGAGAAATGGGATTTGAAACGATCCTTGTGCACGGAAAAAGCAACTATGTGATGACGATTGATGGAAAAAAGGCGAAACTCTCGGAACATAAGAAGTCAATCCAACTCCTCTCCAATAAATGGGGGTGTGATAAACCGGCCTGTCGCACTAAAGCCACAAGTCAAACCTTCGGAAAAATGGTGGTGGTGTTCTTTGCTGACCGTGGCAAAATACGAACCATGCTGGTATTCGGGAAACCACTGCGTGCGTGTGAAATCCTACGGATATGGTCTCAACACCACGGTATAGAACAATATTGGAGACACCTAAAAACAGACCTAAACCTCACATCCATGAGACTAAAAGGACGAAATGGCGCGTATGCAAACTTAGCTGTGAAAGTAATGAGCTACCTTCTAATACAGGATGTGAGCCGTTGTGTGCGAAAAACCTTTCATCAGATCAAACTTGAACTCATGGGACAAAGGCAGATGCTGTCTGACCTCAGCGCGCATTTTCATGATGAATAAACGAGAAAACACTGATAAACATTGACATATGAACGATTTTGATAAATATCAGATTCTAATCTTTACCATAATATCACAAGTATTGTGGTATTTCAAGTTAATTGAGCCTTTCGTAATAACACAACAAGCACTAATTGTGTTGAGTTATCAATTCAAAACCAAAACTAAATAACCCAGAACAGACACGATTTTTCTTGATATATGTTCCGAAAGTTGATACACTTATAGCAATAACAGTTTTTTAAACAAAGAGGTAAAAACGGTGAAACGTTTAATTCCAATTTTATTTTTGATGGGACTTGGTGTATATTTTGCCGCTGTTTCCCTGAGTGATGCGACTACGACTACGACTGCACCACATCCTTCAACAAAACGTGTCGCAGTCCTGTATTTTGAAGACAATAGCCGTTTTGATTCGTCAACAGGATGTGGTTGTGTGCCAAACTTCATTGGAAAAATTTTCGGCACTAAGAAAAAGTGGGATTTGGAGGCAGGTTTCCGTACACTGCTCAACCGCAAACTTGCTGAAACGATTGTGTATCAACCGGTGTCGCGCGATGAGTTGCTGGATGCCATGGCACAGATGGCATTTTCTCGCCACAGTTTGAAAAAACTTGATAAAGCGCAACGAGCAACGCTCGCTAAACTTCTGAACGCTGATGTTCTTGTAATGGGGGAAATCCAAGAATTCAGCCAAGCTCGAATGAAAGCCAATGCCTCGCGGACTTTGAGAGAAGGCGGCAGAGAAGGGAAAGCCGTTCCTGCCACAACAAGTTATATGACTGGTGTTGCGGTCAGAGGTTATCGCTATCGTGCGAATATAAAACTGAACCTGAAAATTTATGAAACATCCGGAAGTGAAATTGCAACTGTCCCGATCTCAGTCACTCGCAGCCATACTCTCGCTGGTACGCGGGTCTCTGGTTTAGAAGCAACTGTTACTGAATCTGGGACGCACTTACAATTTGGACAGACATCAGAGAGGCATGGTAGAAACTCACGTCCGATTGTTAAACCGACAGAACTAAATAAAATTAAATTCGCTACTTCTGAATATGACAGAACCCTAATCGGTATGGTAACAAACGATGCACTCATTAAGGCAGTGATCGCGCTTAGAGATAATTTTGGTCCAAACTTCATAACACCTTGGGAAACACCGGATGAAAATGACGAACAGAAAAAGAAAGTTGATGAAGAAGCACTCAAACGTCCAATTAAAATTACGTATGTTGAAAGTGAAAATCCAGATAGGATTTACATTAATGCCGGTTCAGCCAGAGGTTTAGCCATAAATCAGAAGTTTGATGTTTACACTGATGGCAAACCAATTCGCGATATTGATACAGGTGAAATTCTTGATTATGTGCCAAAGAAAATTGCAACTGTCGCTGTTGTGGAAATCCGTAATGATAGACTTTCTGTTGTTAAGATTGTTGAAAAGATAGGTAACGTGAAAAAAGGCGATCTACTTAAATCGATCCCTACAGGTGAAGTTACTAAGGAACAATAAGGTTGGAGGAATAATCAATGAATTGCAAAATCAGTCAATGTGTGTATAGACAAAAAAAAGCATCGCTAAGCACGTTGTTACCTCTACTCATAACCCTGACATGTTGCGCAACGATGTTATTCGGTTGTGCAGACTCTTCAACCAAGAAAATTAAAATCGGTTTATCTATGGCCTCATTGCGGGTCGAAAGGTGGCAAAAAGATCGAGATATTTTCGTAGCGGAAGCAGTAAAACTGGGTGCTGAAGTAATTGTGCAATCTGCTGATGAAGACTCTGTCAAACAAAATGAACAAGCAGAAAACATGATTACACAAGGTGTAGATGTCCTCGTTGTAATTCCCGAAGATAGTGTTGCCTCTTCTCAAATTGTAAAAGCTGCCCATGCAGAGGGAATCAAAGTAATTGCGTATGATCGCTTAATCCGTGAGAGTGAACCGGACCTCTACATCTCTTTTGATAATGAACAGGTAGGCTATTTGCAAGCCGAGTATTTACTTCGCAAAATGCCCAAGGGAAATTACTTCCTACTTGGTGGTGACCCAGGCGACAATAACGCACAACTGCTCAGGAGAGGACAATTACGCGCGTTGCAATCCGCAATTGATAAAGGCGATATTCGGTTAGTCGCGGATGGGAAGCATTGGGCAGTTGGTTGGGACCGGAATGATGCACTCAATAAGACGGAACAGGTCTTAACTCAGATGGGCAACCAAATAGATGCTGTCGTTGCTTCCAATGACGGGACAGCAGGAGGCGTTGTTCAAGCACTTGAAGGACAAAATCTCGCAGGAAACGTTTTTGTTTCTGGGCAAGATGCCGACCTTGAGGCATGCCAACGGATTGTCAAAGGCACACAAACGATGACGGTATATAAACCTATTCGCCTAATTGCAACAGAAGCCGCACAAGCGGCAGTCGCACTCGCAAAGGGAGAGACTCTCCAAAAAGCAAATCAGAATGTTAATAACGGCAAAATTGATGTGCCATCCATCATTCTTAAACCAATCCAAGTTGACAAAGAAAACCTTGATGAGGTTGTTATTAAAGACGGATTTCACGCGCGGGAAGACGTTTATAAAACAGAGTGATGTAAGAAGCAGATAGTACCTTCTTGCTGTTGTCCTATTTATAGTCGCCTAATGCCAGGCTTGTATTTATTATCTGGCATTAGGCGGACAACTATTTTATAGTAAAATATAAAAATAAGTTTACACGTCTTTTGTAGGAGCGATCTCCGAATCGCGACCTCTTGTGAATGTCAGGAATCGGAGTTCCCTCCCGTCAAATGCCATACGCGCATTTGGCGTTGATTCACAGCTCAAAAGTGTGCAAGTAATTCTAAAATCCATTATAAGACCTCACTATAATGTCCTGCAAGCATGTTTCAAATTTGACACACTCTTTTGACTATTTTCATGTTAGATTAGATAATATTACCATACTTCTAACCTTCTGACTAATTTAACGTGAGTTTGATAAATCCCGTAGGTTGGGTTGAACCGCAGGTGAAACCCAACATTTAGAGTCTATAAAAGCGTTTCAAGTTGGGTTTCGTTCCTCAACCCAACCTACATCTACATTTGGATTTAATTATCAAACTCACGTTAATTTAGGTTTATTATTGCTCTCCACATAGTTCCCAATACATCATAAATTTAATATCGATCACAAACCCTCCTGCTCAGTTAAACTAACGTAACGAATCCGTTAATTTCAAAATGGCATCATTTTTGCTCAGTATTAATTTGCTCGGTCTTAAATTTATATCTGATTTGAAACCGAGCAAAAAATTAATCGTTTAGTATTGCAACACTTTTGCAACAATCTAAGCATTTTGACACAATATTTAGGTGTTAGCGATAGTGTTTAGTAACGAAATTGGACATAATATAAAAAAATAAATTAATGAAATACGTTTAGTTTACAATTCTATCTACCGAAGAACTGCAAACCTTCGGTATAGACAGAGAAGCTAAAATGCTCGTGTAGAGCACCTCACGTAATTTAGGTTTGCTGGAGGCAAATTGATGTTTAACGTAATCCTTCTTGGTATCTTATGTGCCTTGATGGGAATTGGTGCTGGATACTTAATCCTCAATGCTTTTTTTGCGGGAGTCCAGCATATCGCCAAGCCTCGAATTGCTAATATCAAAAAAGCAGCACAAAAAATGCTTGACAACTGACGCAGTTACTGTTATCATATAATATTGAACTACTGCGATCAAAACAGGTAGGTAGCGCGCTCCGTTACGAACTATATCGGTTTCGGAACGCGTTACTGGACACCTGAAAAACGCCGCTTCTACGAAGACAATCGGGTGTACCAGATTTTGAGAGTATACAGAATATGAAACAGCGAAAATGCAGTATCAAAATCTCCATTCATGGAACGTCACCCCCGAAGAAGCAAAACACCTTCAAAATAAGTTACGTACTCAGGTAATCAGGACAGACCGGTATAGAGCAATCAAAACGGTCGCGGGCGTAGATATTGGTTTCAAAAACAACATTGCTCTTGCATCAGTGGTAGTCCTCAACTTTCCTGATTTGCAAGTAATAGACGGTGTTGTTGCTGAAACCCGTGTCAATTTTCCGTATATTCCTGGATTCCTCTCGTTTCGCGAAATTCCACCACTTTTGGTGGCTTTTGTACGTTTGCAAACAGAACCCGACCTTGTGATAGTAGATGGTCAAGGTATTGCACATCCAAGACGATTTGGGCTTGCATCACACTTAGGTTTGATTTTGGACAAACCGACAATTGGCTGTGCAAAGTCACGGTTGTGCGGACAATACGCTGAGCCAGACGGAGAAAAAGGTTCCTATACGAACCTTTTAGACAAAGACGAGATTATTGGATCAGCACTCCGAACACGCACAAACGTCAGTGTTGTCTATGTATCAATCGGTCACCGTATCTCGCTTGATTCCGCACGAATGCTAACATTGGCATGTTGTAAAGGCTATCGCTTACCCGAAACCACCCGATATGCTCATAAAGCCGCATCTGGTAAAATACCTGAAGGTGTGATACTTGTTAAGGAGGATGAATAAATCTATAAACAAACGCGTGAGGAATACTATAGTGGATTATAGAAATAATTCTACATTCCCTCTGTAGGAGCGATCTCCGAATCGCGATAGAACTTAGGAGCAGCCGGGAATCGGAGTTCCCTCCCGACAAATGCCATACATGCATTTGACGTTGATTCACAGTTCAGGAGTGTAGAGTTAATTCTAATCTTTACCATAAATATAAAGATAAAAATATAACATAAAAAGTCTATGTCCAATTGTTTTAAGAATTGAACCACCGTAAAATCATGGATGATAGTTATTTGCTACATTGGTCGTTTGACTATAATCATGGCGCACAAAACCCTAAATTTGCGCAGGAACTGATCAAATTGCTGTATGGGTATGACACAAAATCTACAACCCATCCAGACGTGGAAGGATGTCATACTAAACATGTTTATCAGATTTTACCGAATTTCTGGCGCGGTTATAGAAGAGGGGCTGCTCAGCAAGACACGTTGAGTATTGGAACGGCTATCATTGAACGCCAGAAAGGCATCGATAGTGTTTGGAACTATAATGTCCGATACCAAAATACCACGAGCGGCGAAGATTTAAATTTCCAATTCTGTTGTGATGATGAAATCTACCGTTCGCTCCATGGTAGTTGGCATGTTGATGCACGAAACAGTTGTAATGACATATATTCCAGATTGAAATGGGATGGACATCTCTCCTCAGCCACAGAGATTCGACTTCGTATTAACGGCACTGAAATTTCCGCAGGAACGGTGGACAACTCCTTACCGTTGACATGCAATTGGGCACTTTTTGATGTTATTCCCGCACTTGCTGAAAAGATCAAAGAGTTAGGCAATAATGTAGACATTGCCTTGCTTGATGACCTTGAGCAATTTAGACCGAAAAATAGGCTCGGTTTCCTCGACTCAACACAATCCCCGATTTCTCTTGATGGTTTTTATCTTTACGGTACAGGCATCTTGCCATCGTATTGGTGGATTGATGCCGAAGGGAATATCGCTCTTGTTTCAAGTGTCTTTGAGACGTTGGTGCTTACAGAGAAGACAAGGAGTCCTCTATGAACAAACGTCCCAATATTCTCTTCATTAACACCGACCAACACTCATGGAATGCCATATCGGCTTACGGGAATCCGTATCTCCACACGCCTAATATTGACCTGCTCCACCGAAACGGGACATCTTTCAAAAAATCTTACTGTACCGATCCTGTATGCGCTGCTGCTCGATCCAGTTGGGCAACCGGATTATACACATCCGAAACAGGTGTACCTTTTAACGGAGGACAACTCCACACAGGAATTCCCGATATTGGGCAGGTTCTTAAGACTGGAAGTTACAGAGTATTTCATTGTGGAAAATGGCATGTACCGGGCAGGAATGTACGTGAAAGTTTTGAAGTGCTTTATTATGGAGGACACGATATAGGTGCAGGCGGTGCTGCATATTACGATTCAGCATCTACGCATGCGGTAGCAGATTTTTTAACGAATTACGATAGTGATGAGCCGTTCTATCTGCAAATAGGTTACGTTGATCCGCATGATGTGTGCGAATATCTACACAACCATGAGGAAAAACATATTCCAAACCCAGTTGAACAGGGCATTCTGACAGAAGAAGACTTGCCACCACTGCCCGAAAACTTTGACTATGATGATCGGGAAACGGTATTACATCGCGTCTGTAGGAGAGTTGATGACGCGCTTATCCATGCACGCATCCTGAAAGCGGTTCGGAATTGGGACGAACTTCACTGGCGTTACTTGCGGTGGAACTATTACAGATTTATTGAAAAAGTTGATGCAGAGATTGGAAGGGTATTATCCCTGCTAAAGCAAACATCTTTCTATGATAATACGTTAATCATCTTTAGTGCCGACCACGGTGAGGCTTGCGGAAGCCATCAGATGTTTCAGAAGTTTTCGCTTTACGAGGAGAGCGTGAAGGTTCCGTTCATCATTTCGTGCTTAGGAGATGAGATTTCTGTAGGAAAAGACCGATTTGACGACACGCATTTCGTCTCTGGTGTAGACCTATTCCCTACAATCTGTGATTACGCTGATGTTGACCCACCTGAAGACGTACAAGGTATGAGTCTCCGTCCACTTGCAGAGGGCAAAGATGTTTCTTGGCGGGAATATGCTTACATAGAAAGTAATTATTGGGGACGCGCGATTGTCACTGACAAATATAAATACGTTACAGAATATAAATCAAAAGCGGTGGAGGATTTTATCCCTCCCGGACCGGATACTGAGCAGCTTGGACTTGCGCAGTTGTTCGACAGACACAATGATCCGTGGGAAACGGAAAACCTTGCTGATGATCAAGAATACCAGGATGTCATTAAGACGTGCCGGGAAAGACTCCTCGCGCAAGAAAGTCAACTTAATAGACAACAGATTGTTCACCAAAGCCCGCAACGAATTATATCAAATTGGGGTAAACGTTTGCAGGAATATTGGGAACATGGTAAGATAATATAATAAATCAGGACTTAAAAAAGATGGTTATACATTCAAAACGCTTAAACCGACTACCGCCATATATGTTCGGCAAACTCAAACAGTTGACACATGAACGGCGGCAACAGGGAATAGATATTATTGATTTGGGGATGGGAAATCCAAATCAACCAACCCCACAACCCATTATTGATAAACTCACAGAAGCAGCCCAGGAACTCCGAAATCACCGTTATTCCGCATCTCGTGGTATCTACAATTTGCGGAGAGAAGTTAGTTGGCACTATGAACGCCGATTCGATGTAGACATTGACCCGAATGAGGAGGCTATTGCTGTTATCGGAACTAAAGAAGGGCTTGGACATCTCGCTTTAGCCCTGCTTGACGATGGTGATTTGGCGATGGTGCCGAACCCGACTTTCCCTATTCACATGTATAGCGTTGTTCTTGCAGGTGGAAGCGTTGTTAGCATCCCGCTCTCTGAGGAGAACGATTTTGTTCCCTCTCTTGCAGAAATCACACGCGATATATGGCCGAGACCAAAGGTATTGATATTAAGTTTCCCACACAATCCAACCGGTGCAGTGGTAGGGTTAGATTTTTTTGAGGAAGTAGTCCAGTTCGCTAAACAACAAGATATGTTGGTAATCCACGATTTGGCTTATGCGGATATCGTTTTTGATGGATATAAAGCGCCAAGTTTCTTGCAGGCAAAGGGCGCGAAAGATATCGGCGTTGAATTTATATCCCTCTCCAAATCGTATAACATGGCTGGATGGCGATGTGGCTTTGCTGCCGGAAACCGTGATATTATTGAGGCACTCGCCCGAATTAAAGGATATTACGATTACGGCATTTTTCCACCTATTCAGATTGCTGCGATTATGGCACTGCGTACGCCTGAAGATGTGGTTATGGAAAATGCAGATGTTTATTGGAAACGCCGCGATGTGCTTGTTGATGGGTTAAACCGAATCGGTTGGAAAGTGTCAAAACCGCAAGCCTCAATGTTTGTCTGGGCACCCATCCCTGAAGCGTGGAAGCATCTCAACTCTTTGGACTTTTCGATGAAACTTCTGAATGAAGCGGAGGTTTGTGTTTCACCAGGGGCAGGTTTTGGACACAATGGTGAGGGTTATATCCGCATCGCGCTTGTAGAAAATGAGGATCGAATCCGTCAGGCGGTGCGCCAAATTCGCCGGGCGTTGTTCGGGCAATCGTGAGGAGTGCCAAATACCAAATATTGGATGGATATATAAAAAAATTATACATGTCAACGCTGATATGTATAAAAATCGTCAAAAATTATACATGTCCGCTTATTGAGGTTGGTGACAATAATGTCTCAATTCAATCCAAATATTCCATGGAATGATCTTCCTGAACTTCCGCCCGCTGCAGACCTTGAATCGCGTGACATCCTCAAAGCATGTATATCGGCAATGACGGAACTCTCCAAGGCAAATGCCTTGGTAAAAAGGCTGCCAAACGAAGCGGTTCTGGTGAACACACTACCGCTTCAGGAAGCACGTAGAAGCTCGGAAATCGAAAACATCGTTACGACGAACGATGAACTGTACCGAGCTATGACATTTGAAGAAAACCAAATTTCCTCCAATGTCAAAGAAGTGTTACGCTACCGCGAGGCATTGTGGGAGGGGGTCATTAGTATTCGAGAAGGTTCAACTCTGAACATACAACTCTTTGAACAAGTCTGCTCGCGTATCCTTGACGAAAAAATGAAAGTGCGTAACAACGCGGTAGTGATTGAAAACCGGGCAACACAGCAGCTGATTTACAGACCCCCAATCGGATATGGGCATCTTATCAGATTGTTAACTAATCTTGAGCGGTTCATTAATGATAGGACTGATGGATTCGAACCGCTTGTCAAAATGGCCGTAATGCACTACCAGTTTGAGGCAATACACCCCTTTATGGATGGCAATGGACGAACAGGACGCATACTCAACATTCTCTATTTGGTACATCAAGGACTACTTGATGTACCTATACTTTATCTCAGCCGTTTCTTTATCCAAAATCGGAACGAGTATTATCGTTGAGGGTATTAACTAAATAATGATATTCGGAGGCATTTCTTCGATATTTAATATATCATATACGTTTCCATTAGCACGGAATCTCGCAAATAAGGCGATCGTCAAGTTCACCATCTCCACGCTTTTTGATACAATAATAGACTTGCGCTTGAAGCGTCCGAACCAGTGTCTCATGAAGCCGTTGTTGCGTTCAATACGATGTGTCTCTGCTTTCGTCTGAACATGTTTTGAGGCGGGTAATAAGGTTTCATAGACGTGCCACTTGTCCGTATAATATACCTTAACGTCAAGCGCAGCAAGGCGTGTTGTGAGTTTCTCAAGTGTTTTTTTATCGCGACCACCGCATTCCCAATCAATCAGGTGTCCCGTCTTTCTATCAAGCACTTTCCATATCCAAAGTTTGTTTTTCTTGTTGCCAATATAATGCCACATCTCATCAAGTTCCAAAACGACGGGAGTTTCGGGGCAAGCGTGGGTTTGGGTGCCTGCTTTTTAGCAAAAGTGTGTATCCATTTCAGCACGGCAGTCGTAGAGACCTGAAAAAGTTTTGAAATTGCGTTCATTGAAATACCATGACAATACAATAGAACAGACAATCTCTTGTCGGTCTGCGGGTGTCCTCGTAGTGTGGTGCGTGTCCATTGGTAGTCGCAGGCTTTGCACTTATAGCGTTGTTTCTTGCTGACGAACCCATTTTTGACGAAATGTGTGTGTTGACATCTTGGACAATGTTTCATGGTATCCTCTAATAGTAGTGAGTTTGTTTTCAGTGAGGATACAAGTTTTAGATGGATAAGTCAATGAAAAAATAAAGATCTTTCATTGACAATTTTTTTCATATTTGTTATCATTGTTACAGTTGAAAAATGATGCAGCGAGATTTAGAGGGTATTTTGCTAATTCTTGCATCATTATTTGGTTAACACCCTCTTATCGTTATCTTCGTGAAGTCACTGAGAACGGAAGTTGGGAGCAGTGGATTCTCTACATGTTGAAAGCAGTGGAGCAGACCTCGCGAGATACTGCAGTCAAAATAGAGGCAATTAATCGCCTTATCAACGTCGTTATGATAAATGCGCGTGGTAAAACGAAAGCAGTCGATCGCGAGGGTTTTGTTGATCTACTTTTCAAGTGGCCCTACTGCAAAATTAGTATCGTTGAGAAAGAATTGGCGTGTAGTCGCATTACGGCCACAAAATATCTGAATGAAGTAGCAGCACTCGGGTTGTTAGAGCGTTTACGGATTGGGCGAGAGTATTACTATATTAACCAGCGTCTTATCAACTTGTTCTCAATTGATACTGCGGAGGAGTCTCTCACAAGATAGAATCCGTCAGGCGGTGCGCCAAATTCGGAAGGCGTTGTTCACTTAATTGCGAGGAAAAAATACGATGAAAGGGAAAATTCTTGATTTTTCTATTCAGTCCAACTCTGGTGCCATTTCAGGAGATGATGGGGAACGATACAATTTTAGTGGTGCCGATTGGAAGAGTAAACGTCATCCGACTCGCGGCATGTCCGTAGATTTTGCTACCGAAGACCATCAAGCCAAGGAAATTTACATAGCCGTTGGCGGATCAACTTTAGGTGAAAAGGATAAAATTCTCGCCGGACTTTTTGCTATTTTTTTGGGAGCATTCGGTATCCACAAATTCTATCTTGGTTACAAAAAAGCAGGTATTATTTTATTAGTAATTAATACCGCTGGACTTTTGATAACCTGGGTTCTTCTATTCATCCCAAATTACATAGTTTGTATAATAGGGATTATTGAGGGTATTTTGTATTTGGTAAAGTCTGATGAAGAATTTGAACAGATTTATATCATCGGCAAAAGAGAGTGGTTTTGAAGCATAAAAAGGTAATAATGCTTTGATAGGCGCGGTCTGTTACCGCGCCTATTGTCGGAAATATCCTATCTCTTACTCCAACCCCCACTGCTTCTTTGCTTCCTCAAACGAAATATTTTGGCTTCCTGTGTGCGAAATCGGGTTTTTGCCGACCCACCGCTCATCAATCGGATGTTCTGCGGGTTGGAACCGTATGTCACAACTAATCCGCCATTGATCCGAGAGATTCTTGGTGGATGTGTGCATCGTGTGCATTGTGAAGACAATCATATCACCCATCTCAAAATCGGCTGTCTGCCATTCCCCGCCGTATTTTTCACTGATCTCCATGGGGTCGCGCCCGAAATGTCCTGGTGTGCCATCTTTATCCACATCGGTTTTGCCGTAAGTGTCGCGAATCCGCGCAAAACTATCCAAATTGTGCGATCCAACAAGAACAGTGAGCGTTCCCATCGTTGCAGGCACATCACCGAATGGTACCCAGCAGGTATGTAATTGCTTTGAACCTCTGCCCATATAGACGAAATCAAAATGCGGTCCAGACCAACCATCAGGACGAACGAACCGAAGCCACTTGTAATCAAACGTGCGGGTATCACCGCCAAAGAAGTTTCGAAAGAAGGTAAAAAGTTCATCGCCTTCCAAAACAGACAGCACATCGGGATGATGTGTAACAGCAGGTGCGCCCATAGTCCGCCCCGGACTGCCTTCGCCTGCGATTGCCTCCATTATATCGGTTCCCTCTTTGAAAACGTTATCCTTCCCGTTCCCTTCTGCATATTCAAGAATAGCTCGTCGTGCCGCGATTACTTTATCCTTGTCAATTAAGCCACGTGCAAGTAGATACCCGTCCTCTGCTATCTGATTATGCAAGCCTTCTGCCGAATCCAGCACGGCGTTGCAGTCCCTAAGCACGCCGAGGTGCGGTCCAGGAAATGTGACTTCGTGATCTCCCACAAAAACGGTTTCAGCCATTATTTTCCTCCGACAATTATTGTCTCTTGTATAATGCGTTAAATTTAGTGTGCTACTTCCGAATCTTGGACGATATTTGATTCGATATTAGTATTCTAACAAAAGTTGGTAATTAGTGCAAGAGGATAACAGAAAATTTGCGTTGACATGATGATAAACATATCATAGAATACCGTATAAATACTTTAGGATATTCGTTATGGAACACTATTTAAAAATCCAAAAACCTGAACTTGGATACACTTACGAGTTTGAAATTGACCAGCTCTCTCAAATGTCCGAATGCTTAGATGCACACGGGTTTGCAGTTGTCAAAGACGTGCTACCTAATGGATTGGTCAATAACCTAAAACAAGCCGTTTTCGATGGCACAGACCTGAACAGAGAATTAGAGCATGGACAGAGTCGCACCCGACATGCTTGGATCGAATCTGGCGCAGGGGCGTGGCAGCTACTGGAATATGAACCTTTTATGAAAGTCCATCAACACCTAATTGGTACGGATGAACTGACTGTACATCGCTCTGCTGCAATTATTCGGATGCCAGGGTCACATCCTGTTGCATGGCATACCGATTGGTGCGGGTTTTCTACGGATGCACCGAAAAATTCTGGCGATGTGTTGAACCGTGGAATGTGGCCATCGGGCAAATGGTTTTATATCACCGGTTCACGTCCGGAACACGGTGGTTTATGTGTGATTGCGGATTCTCATGTGGAAAACTGGGAGGGGCCAGAAGGGTTCAATCTAACAGCAGATAAACGTTCATTCTACAAAATAGGTGGAGAAGAGAAGGCTTATGCCGACTTTGATGTTCCGGGAGTCGTGCCGCTCTTTACAAATCCTGGTGATATGATTGTTTTCGCGCATCGCACATATCACGCCGCATTCCCGAACCAGATTGATGAAATTCGGTTGTCGTGTGCTATCGGTTTTCGTAGCAGAGAGCATCACATTGATATTCCGTGGGAGATACCCGATGTAGGCAAGCAGTTCTTAGCAGACTTACCACCGCATTTGCACCAATATACACACGGCTACACCAGTATTGATACGGCTTGGCGGGGGTGAATTTTATTGTGTTGGATACGCAGAAAGTTGACGATGCGCTTCATTCGGCGCGCCGTTTTGTAGCCAAACAATAGGTTGTTCTTCCACTGTACGATCAGGATTTACCCATACGACATCCCGAATTTCACCAACCTGCTGAGCGGCTTGTGCAAAAAGGGTCCGAACGGTTTGATCAAGTGAAATGACAGTCTTATCAGTTTCCAGCGCCGCTTCAAGTAGATGAAAATCTTTTTGCATCACTTCAATTTCATCTTCGTTGTCTGTTGTGTTTGTTACCTTGTCTTGAAGTTCATTATACTCCGGTGGATCAATACGATCTACTCTTCTACTAGTGGATAGTCCATCCTAAAAGTTTGTTTTAGTTTTTGTAGATTTCTCGGCATCTTGACAAACAAAAGTGTTCTCTTATAGTATAGCAATACATAAGGAGGAACACACCCTTGAATAAGAAATATGTTGTCCAACTGACCGATGCGGAACGACAGGAGTTATCAGATATTATTAACACAGGTAAAAAAGAGGCATATATGATAAGGCATGCTCATATTTTGCTGAAATCAGATATAAATGGTCCCTGCTGGACTGACGCGAGAATAGCTGAGGCGTATGAGTGCACTGATAGGACAGTTGCGAAAGTGCGTCAGCGTTTTGTGGAAGGTGGCTTTTCTCGTGCCTTATATCGTGCGAAGCGGAAGCATCCACCGACACCTCGTAAACTTGATGGTGACGGAGAAGCAAGGTTGATAGCACTGAGTTGTGGAACCCCTCCCGAAGGTGCTGCCAAATGGACGTTACGTCTGCTTGCGTCAGAGTTGGTAAGACTTGAAGTTGTGGAAAACATTTCTCCAGAAACGGTGCGGCAGACACTAAAAAAAACGCGTTGAAACCACACCTTCAGCAACAGTGGGTGATACCCCCTGAAAAAGACGCTGAGTTTGTAAAGTCAATGGAAGAAGTGCTTGATCTTTACCAGAAACCTTTGGCTGCGGATACTCCTGTTGTGAACATGGACGAACAATCTGTCACACTTAGGGATGATGTTCGTGAACCGTATCCTGCGAAACCGGGACAAGTCAAGCGCGTAGATAACGAGTATAAACGCAAAGGCACAGCAAATATCTTCCTATTTACAGAGGCACTCTCGGGATGGCGGCGTGTGTCTGTTCGGACGCACCGAAAGACAGTGGATTGGGCAGAAGAAGTCAAAATACTATTGGATGAGGTCTACCCATCCGCAAAACAGGTCATTTTAGTTTGTGATAACCTGAATACACATAAACTCGCGTCACTCAATAAAGTGTTTGGAGATGAAGAAGCAGATAGGTTCCGGAAGCGTTTAGAAATCGTGCATACCCCCATTCATGGAAGTTGGTTGAATATAGCGGAAATAGAACTTAGCGTCCTTACACGCCAATGTTTGTGTCGTCGAATCCCAGATATAGAGACACTCCGTAGAGAGACACAAGCGTGGCAAAAACGTAGAAATGCAGAGCAAAAGCAGGTAGACTGGCAATTTACAACGGACGATGCGCGTGTCAGATTAAAACATCTATACCCGAAAAGTTAGACTGGACTAACCACTAGGGTTATTTAGTTTTCTATATTTCTGACGCTTTTTATCACATACGTTAATTATTTATAATATTATCGTAGGTTGGGTTTCACCTGCGGTTCAACCCAACCTACAATATAAACCTTGAGTAACACCCATCAATTGATAATTCTTAAAACTAAATAACCCTACTCTTCTACGCGCATCCATTGACGCTCTCCACTCAAGGGCAAAGCGTGATTGATGTCTTTTCCACTCATCGCTGATTTTTCTTGTCATTACAATTCTATGATTTTGCGTCATCACTCCCTTTAAGAAATCACGGCAATTGACGGCTCGCGGATCAGTTGCATCTTCATCGCCAGACGCTTGGGCAACATCAGTGTCAATTATCAACCGTTTTGAATTCCTTGATCTCACGAAGACTCCTTATCACCAAACCTAACGTTATCAACAGCATCAAGAAAACGACTCTGCGCGTTGAGACTAACATCATTAAAATCCACGGGCCACTCACCGTAAGTTCCTGCTTCGTCTAAATCCACGCTATCAATTTCGGTAATACCGTCTTTGTTCCGAGAAAACCAATGCAGTTTGACCAATTCTGGCGAGAGTTTTCCTTCTGCAACAAGCGTTTGAACCCCCAAAAGCAGTAGTGAACTGTGTGTTTCTGCAACGACGCGTACCCCACGGCTTGCTGCATCTGCTAAAACTTGTGCCAACTTGACTTGTGCATTGGGATGAAGGTGAAGTTCCGGTTGTTCAATATAGACCAACTGCCCTGGCTCTGCAGCAATCACTGCAACAAAAACAGGTAGGACCTGAGATACCCCTATTCCCACATCAGCAATATTGACCATATCTGTTTCGTCAGTGCTGTGGTGTGGAAGACGACCAACTTTGACTTCAATACCAATGTCTCCGATTCTATCAGTAGCAACTTTACCAGTCAATTCAAGTATATGTAGGGCATTTGTAACCGTTTTCAGACGTTCATCTGCCGTTTCTTGCCATTCGTGAATGACACTTGCCGCGTAATCTTCAAACGTGCCGGGATACCGAGAACCTGTGCTTGTCAGTCCGTAGATGTGTTCAGGAGTGTCGCGTAATCCAGGAAGATGGATAGTTTTGAGAATATCAGACTCGGGATCACTGATGAGTTTAACAGTAGTATCAAGATTTAAGTGCTTAGAATCACCTTGAGAAGCTAAACGTAAAAAACAGCGTGAACGTTTTACACTATTAACACCCGCAATTCTAAGAGTCATATATTGGTTCGCCATTACCTTGATTTCTTCAGGAGGCATTTCAGGAAATAATATAAGATGCTCAGGAAACACTGGTGGATCAACCCCTGATTTTCCTTTACTCGTCATTTCAACAATTTCAATCCCGTTCGTCCCTCTTCTAAAAGTTATTTCAACGATGTGAGAAAAGTTTGATATACTCGTGCCAATCCCAATCTTAAAACTGTCTGTACTTTTCTTGTCGATCAACGTGGACAAAAATTGCGCTGCCTCAGTAAATTGAACGTTTGGACCATTAATGAGCAACGGCCCCGGATCATAAGGTGCTTCCAAAGTCTGCTTCAGCATCAGCAGTGGTTGCATAATGCTGGATTTCCCTGAACTGTTCGCACCTGCAAGGATCGTCAGTGGACGGATATCAATCTCACATTCCTCCGCTATTGATTTGAAACCTTTTACAACTATCTTGGTAATACCTTCACCCCTTTGTCTTGGCATGTGAATCTACTCCTTCTAATCCTAAAAAAAGACGTTGTTTTATTGAGGTGGATGTAACACACCGTAAGGCAATCGCTCGCCCTTCAATCCAGCCAAAAGATTTTCCATCGCCATCGTTGCCATTTTCGTCCGCGTTTGAATGGTGGCACTGCCGAGATGCGGTGCAATAAGCAGATTGTCTAAATCAAGGAGCGGATGGTCGGTGTTAATCGGTTCCGGTTCGGTTACGTCCAATGCGGCACCTGCAATCTGTCCCTCTGTGAGTGCCTCGGACAACGCATCGTGATCAACAACAGGACCTCTGGCAATATTGACAAGGATAGCGGTAGGTTTCATCAATTCAAACTCCGCTTTTCCAATCATGTGGGTCGTATCTTCTGTCAAAGGCACATGGAGCGTTATAAAATCGGATACTTTAAGGATATGTTCAAGCTCAGCGTATTCAATGCCCAGTTCCGCTTCCCAATCGAGTCTGCGCTCGCGTTTGTTATAGAGCACTTTCATATCGAATCCCAAAGCGCGTTTTGCAACAGCATATCCGATACGTCCCATGCCAACAATCCCAATCGTCGCGTGATGCACATCATAACCCCAAAGGATGTTTGGGTCGTAGTAGTGCCACTGTTTATCAACATGAACATGGTTGTATGCTGGCACAACATTTCGTGCAGCGGCGAGCAGGAGTGCCCAAGTCATATCGGCAGTCGTGTCGCTAAGCACACCAGGTGTATGTCCCAGTGCAATGCCACGTTCTCTGGCTGCATCTTCATCAACATGGTCATAACCGACACCGACAACAGAGACAACCTTGAGATCGGGCGCGGTATCAAACATCACATCTGTGACCGGTTCATGCCCGTAAGTCATCAATCCATCAAGCGGTGGGATTTTTTCAGCGATAGGCGGTAGAATAGCACTTGTGTGCCACATGTCAACGTCACATTCCGCTTGTATTTGGACGAGAATAGGTTCGGGAATGGGACGAGTGATAAAGATTTTTGGGGCTGCCATGTAATGCCTCGTAGGAAAGGATTTTGGATTAAAATTACAACTGCAAGGCACAGACACCTCACATTACTCTTGTTTTGGTACTTGCGAGGTGCAGATTCCTCGCCTATGATATGTTAACAATTTTGAATTAATTTCTCCGATAAAAGATGCGGATCGGTGTACCGTGGAATCCAAATGCACTACGGATATTGTTAATCAAATACGCGGTATAAGGGGGACGGACTCTTTGCGTATTTCGACCAAAAATCAGAAATGTCGGAGGTTGTGTCTCTATCTGTGTAATATATTTAAGTGCTGGACGAGTGCCTTTTACGCGCGGGGGCGGATGTGCTGTCCGCAATTCCAATAACAGTTCATTGAGTGCTGGCGTTGGTATACGGGTAGAATACTCTCGGTGAACATCAAGAGCAATATCAAGAATTTTTGAAACACGTTGTCCTATTAAAGCAGAGACAAAAATTTTGGGAACATAGTTTAATTGTGGAACTTGCGCTTCTATTTGTGACATAAATTCACCGTGGGTTGTGTTATCCTTCTCAACAAGGTCCCACTTATTTAATACCAGCACGGATGCCTTTCCGTTACGCGCAATAAAATTCGCGATCGTTTTGTCTTGCTGCGCCAGTTCCTGTGTAACATCTAATACCAACGCAGCGATGTCACTTTGGCGGATGCTGTGGATTGCCCGTTGGACAGTCTTAGATTCCAATTCATCTTTAATTGAAGATTTTCGGCGCATTCCTGCAGTATCAACAAGTTCAAATGGGATATTTTGGTATACAAATCGGATATTGACAGCATCTCGTGTTGTACCAGGACGGTTATCTACAATCATACGTTCTTCACCGAGCAGCGAATTGAGAATCGATGATTTTCCAACATTCGGACGTCCGACAATAGACATTTTTATGGGTTTGGAAGAATGCTTAGATATGTCATCAACTTCAGGAAGAATCTCCACCACTTGGTCAAGAAGTTGACGGATACCTATATTTTGCACACAAGAAGTCAAAACAGGTGCTTTCAACCCGAGTCTAAAAAATTCCGCCGTTTCCATTTCAAGACTGACGCTATCCGCCTTATTGGCAACAAGGAGGATAGGTTTTCCAGACGCACGTAGCTTATCTGCAACAATGATGTCGTGAGGCATAACACCAGTTCGGACATCAACGACAAATAAAACGAGTGTTGCCTCTGCTAAAGCATGGTCAACTTGCAGCTGAACGTTATCAATAAGTGGGTCATCAGGGTCAACGTCCATACCGCCCGTATCCACAATCGTAAATGGTGTTCTACCCCATTTTACCTCTGCATAGTTACGATCGCGCGTTACACCGGGTCTGTCATTGACAACAGCAATCTGCTTAGGATGTTCCGAACTTGGACGTGCATCTGTCGTAATCCGATTGAAGAGAGATGATTTCCCCACATTAGGTCTGCCGACAATAGCGACAATAGGAAATTGGTTTTGCATTAGGGTTGCTCCTGTGCAGGTGACGCGTCCGCACCATTTGCGGCAGATTTTGAAACGGCAACGATAGATTTTATCACAACTATAATCGGGATTGCCAGTAGGACACCCCAAAAACCGAGAATAGAAGCGCCAACGATAACGGCAAACATAATTAGCAACGGATCAACATCTACAGCATTACTCATCACTTTTGGAGAAATAAGGGAATTGTCAATAGTCTGAATACCGAGGATAGCACCTAACACAAAAACACAGCGGATAAGAAATTCGAGAGTACTGCTGAATTCACCTGCGGCGAGTCCCATCAACATTGTAATATATGCGAATCCTCCTCCAATGAAAGGACCAAACGTTGGTATCGCGTTGCAGAGTCCTGCTAATATGCCAACAAGCAGCGCGAAAGGCACACCAATAACGCGATAAACAATACAAGAAATAATAGAAATAATTACGATGACAGTGAATTGCCCTTTGAGGAATTGATGCATATTTCTATCGATCTCCCGAAGGTAAGCCATAGCAGTTTCGCGATGCCTTTCAGGAACTAAGCTGATGAAACCACGGAAATATTTGTCAAATCCTTGGCTTGCATAGACAAAAACAATGAATGCTAAAAAGACAGTTGCGATAAATCCACCGAACTGAAATGCGATGGTACCGGCTAATCCTGACAACCATCTAATAAAAGCGCCACCGCTTGCTGTCCAGCCAGGAATTTTCTCGGTTAGATATTCTTGAAGTTGTTTTACATACGGATCATCCCTATAGATTAGAAAACCTGGTTCTGGTTGCGCAAATTTTTTCCATGCTGTTTCACCACTTGGTCGGTAATGAATAACGCTATTGTTCCCCGCGTACAGTCCAGAAGGTGCTGAAACTAACAGAGAAATGGATTTCGGGAGACGATCTGAGTCAGCCATTCTTTTCCACTCGTCCTTTTTGTTACATTCATATATACCATCTACTGTACCAGCGTAGAGTTTAACATCACTCTTATCGGCGGGCGCAAAGATATTAATTTCTTGCGTAGGAACATCACCTTCATTTAAGGGAAGTACATTCCATCCCATCGCAACAGAATTTGCCAGATGCTGAAGCCGATGAACAACAGAGGCAGTGCTAATTTCCTCCTGTTTCTCATCATTATTTGATATTTCATCTATTTCCTTTTCTATACCTGTAGAATCTTGTGCTATCTGTTCTGTGTTATCAATAGGTTGGGAATTACCATTAGTGTCTGTTTCTCTTTGTTGATCCGTTCTCTGAACTTCTTGCTCAACTTTTTCGTTAGCACTAACAGCATAAATAGTTCTCGTTTTACGTGCTTTCTCAAAGCTTTCAATAGAATTAATACTTACAATCACCCTTTTTTCAGACCCATCAATTTTAACACGGGACCACTGTTCTATTGAATCAAGCGTTGTATATACCCCTTTATAAAGACCTTTTTCTGTTCCGACATAAATTAACGAAGGATCCCATGAGGGAATGTTGATAGATTGAATAGATTGGTTGTCAAAAAGTGTGGCATTTATTTTAGTCCATATCAATTCTTCAGTTGGGGTAATCAAGGAATCTTCTGTCTCGCCCATCGCTACCTTTACAATTTTCTTACTGCATCGGTACACCCCGCCTTTAGTGCCAGCATAGATAAATTTATCACTCACGGCAATTGTTTGGATTGATTTTCCAACAAGCTCACCGTTTGTAATGCCGATCCATTTGGGTTTTGTGCTCTCTTTATTAGCGTCTACATCTTTATCTATTTGATAAAAATAAATGCCATGGTTCGTGCCAAGATAGAATGTTTCTGTCTCGCCAGAAACGTCGCTTGCAAATGCCTTAAACTCCTCACCTACGACTAACGGTAGTAATGATTCGTGATAAAATTTCTGCAACCCCTTAGCCATCTGACCTACTTGATTGCTAACCCGAAAACCTGTTAATATTAACACACCGCTACAAACAAGAACGATTAAGACGGTTGCAATCGCACGTTGGTAATGTTTCTTGAATGGGAGTGCTCGCCACAGAAACCTAAAGAGATAGGCGAATCCAAATCCAAGGATGAAAGGCATCAAGACCCCCAGCATCCTTACAAAAAGCCAGAGACCAATCATGATAATTTCAAGATGGACAACAAATTTTATATCGACCCATCGGTAAATACGAATAAGAAGCGCAATCAGCGCGATGGGAACAAGCGGATGCAATAGCAGTATCCGATTTCCATTTGCATCGGAACTCGTACCGTGGTAGAAGGCAAATGCTATCCATAAGGCAGCAAGTGCTACACTAATGATTGCAAGAGCTGTCTCACCAGAAATGCCTGATTGTCGTGGAATTATGTCGTTTTGGGATTTCATTTTGTATTGGAATGTTTTGAAGTTTTCCTCAAATAGGTGAGCTAATGGAATCAGAGGTTTTCAAGGCACACCTACAAGGAAGATTCAACGTTTCAATCACACGTTGAAAAACGTGTTAAGTAGGATAAACAAACGCGAGGTCAACTATAGTCGTAGTGAATTTGTGCTAATAGATACGTTTAAGGTGTTTATCAGGTTTCACTTCGTTCAACCCTTATGTGTCAATTTAGCGGTTTTCCATCCACGGTAGGTGCGGTTTCCAACCGCACCATAAGCGTCAATTTAGTGCCTGATTTTCTTGTTGGAGGGCTTTCTAAGCCCGATTATATATTAGTGTATCGGCGTTGAAAACGCCTCCCACAAGAGCACTTTGCATTATACGGAGCGGTGAATCAACGTCAAATGCGCTTTTGGCATTTGTCGGGTATTCTGCATGATTTGGCGGGAGCGACATATAGATTCTATAAACATTTCGCCTCTACGAGGCTCAAGAGCGTGTTCTACCGTGTTTCTATAAACATTCCGCCTCTACGAGGCTATACAAACCCTTAAATTGACACCTATGGTGCGGTTAGGAAACCGCACCTACCAGGGTTAGGACACAACCAACTTACACTTAAACTGGTGTTAAACTAAGTGGCTGGAACTTCAACAGAATCGCCAGATTCATAAGTCTCAATGATGCCAGCACCAACACTGTCGCCCCAAACGTTGACGGTGGTGCGGAATCTGTCAAGCAGCCAGTCAATTGAAAGAATCAAGGCGACACCTTCAATAGGTAGTCCAACAGCATTTAGTACAATAACCATCGTAACAAGTCCTGCTTCAGGTATCCCTGCAGCACCTATAGCGGCAAGTGTTGCAGTCAACACAACAATTATCTGCTCCACCGGCCCCATTGCTATGCCATATACTTGTGCAATGAACATAACGGCGACTGCTTCATACAGTGCTGTGCCATCCATGTTAATGGTGGCCCCTAAAGGCAACACAAAACTGGCAGTCCGGTTAGAGATACCGTTTTGTTCTTCAACCCCTTCCATAGTGAGCGGCAAAGTCGCACTTGAACTTGCTGTGGAGAAAGCGTTCAGCAATGCGGTTCCCACGCCTTTGGCGTATCCGAAAGGGTTTCGCCTTCCTAAAACGAGAAGCAGCACTGGAAGTATAATGAAACCGTGGATGCCAAGCCCCAATATGACCGTCACACTGTATTTTCCGACAGCGACTAATTCTGGCCAGAATCCCGCGAATCCGTCCGCCTTTCCTATCCTACCTGCTATTAAGCCAAAGATACCTACCGGTGCGAGGAACATGATCCAGTTAACAATCCTCATCACAGCTTCATTAAACGCTTGGAAAATAGCTACAGCGGGTTTACCTACTTCACCGATGACTGACAAAGCCGCACCGATGAGCAGTGAGAAAAAGATGAGTGGTAGGATTTCCATGTTCGCCATCGCCTTGAAGACGTTTGACGGAATCATGCCCTGTTTTCCAGTCTCTTTGTTACCAAGGAACACCTCTATAATGGTGCCAACCATAGTACGTTGCTCTTTACCTTGAACTCTTGAGGCAACAGGTAGCGATATTTCAACACCGGTACCTGTTGGTTGCGGATCCAATTCACTAAATTGTTTGTCAGTGACCATCAGCAGGTTACCACTCTCTGCTACGATGTATTCCACATCATCTGATATAACTTGCCATCGATCTACAGTGACTGTATTGCCATCAATAGTTTTTATCTCGCCCATCACATTTTGATCGTCGAGTGTGATGACATATTTATCGGTATAGTTTCCGGTCACTTGGCCGTCTAATGTAACAGTCAGGTTATCTGTACCACTTAACGTATAGTTTGAATTCGTTAGTTCTTCACCGGATGAAAGTCCTTTTCCGGGGGCAATGATGTTAACGAGAATCATCCCAATGACAACAGAGATAGCCGTAGTTGCCATATAGTAGAGTACGGTGCGTCCACCAATAGAACCGAGGTTACGGATATCACCTAAGTTCGTAATACCAACCACCATAGAGAAGATAACGAGTGGAACAACTATCATCTTGAGCATGGTTAAGAAGATATCACCCAATATGTGCGTGTGTTCGGCAAAATCGGGGAATAAGCCACCGACAAGTGCACCAACAATGATAGCGATGATAATACCGTAGAGTATCCCAAGTTCATTCTTTCCATTTCGGTTTTCATTCATAATTTGCTTCCTTTTGTAGGTGGAGTTTTACCTCCGTTATGAAATTATTGTAAGATTGATGAGGTAAAGAATGTATCTCGGTAAATTTCATGTATAGCCTTACCTTTTCGGCATGCATAGTATCAACTATTGCTTCTGTGAAGTAGCAATAATGTATACAGAATTACCAAAACTATTCTCAATTTCACTAATCCTAATCTACCTGAAGGCGGCCCCAATGACAGCCTCTAAAGAGCGGTCAACTATTTTTTAGTCCCTCATCCGCCCAAGTCCTTAAGTTCTCTCAAAGAAACACGTTCTGGGAGTGTTGGTAAATATAAAACCTTTACTTGCAAGCGCTACGCATCCACATCTACACGTATAGACAACTCTTCTAATTGTGCCTCTGTCACAGTAGAAGGCGCATGCGTAAGCGGACAAAACCCTTGTTGCGATTTTGGAAATGCAATCACCTCGCGAATATTATCTTCGTTCCGCATTAACATCACCATGCGGTCAAGCCCTGGTGCGATCCCCGCATGTGGTGGTGTACCGTATTCTAAAGCGTCAATAAAATAGCCGAATCGATTTTTAACGTCTTCGGGTTTGATATTCAAAATATCAAAAATCTTCTGTTGGATATCCCATTGATGTATTCTAACACTCCCACTACAAATTTCTGACCCGTTGCACACCAAATCATAGTGCTGACTCTGAACTTTGCCTGGGTCTGTGTCTAATAAAGGTAGTGTCTCTTCTGTTGCACCGGTGAATAGGTGATGAAACGGTTCGTATCTGTTATCTTCTTCGTTCCACTCAAATAGAGGGTAATCGACAATCCACAAGAAGTTGTATTGCGTTTCATCAATCAAGTTCAGTTTGCGACCGAGATGTAGGCGAAGATTTCCAAGAGCATCTGCAACGACTTTGGGGCGGTCAGCAACAAAGAACATGATGTCTCCCGGTTTCGCACCCATTCTCTCTTGTGCTGTCTCAAGTTGTTCTGTCTTGAAAAATTTGACAATACCGGATGAAAACTCGTCTTCCGTAACCTTAACCCAAGCTAATCCTTTTGCGCGGTAAGTAGCAACAAACTCTGTCAAATCATCAATATCTTTTCTTGAAAAATCTGCTCCTCCAGGGACAGCGATGCCTTTTACCTGTCCACCGGAAGACAGCGCGCGAGTGAACACCTGAAAATCACAGTCTGCCATCACATCGGAGAGGTCCGTAAGTTCCATACCAAATCGCGTATCAGGTTTATCATTACCGAACCGTGCCATCGATTCATGATAGGGAAGGCGTAGAAAAGGCGTTTGAACAGGAATTTCACCTGCTTCCTCAAATATCCGTTTCATCAGACCTTCGGTTACCTCAAGCACATCGTCAACATCTGCAAAGGACATCTCAATATCCAGTTGTGTAAATTCCAGTTGTCTGTCAGCACGGGTATCCTCATCGCGGAAACAGCGTGCAATCTGAAAATAGCGGTCAACTCCACTCATCATCAGAATCTGTTTAAACTGTTGCGGTGATTGTGGCAAGGCATAGAATTTACCGGGATAATGCCGACTTGGCACAAGAACGTCGCGCGCACCTTCAGGTGTGCTATTCATCAGAATAGGTGTCTCTATCTCAAGAAATCCCTGCTCATTCATATAGTTGCGGGCTGTGAGTGCAGCTTTATGCCGCATTTCAAGCGTTTTCTGCATCTCTGGTCGGCGCAAGTCAACGAACCGATAACGCATGCGAATATCTTCTGCAACCTCAATATCGTCTTCAACTGGGAAGGGCGGTGTTTTGGCAGTATTGAGTATGTTCAATGAATCAACAGCAACTTCAATTTCACCTGTAGCAAGTTCTGGATTAACGGTACCTTGATAGACACTAAGACTGTCCACCTCAAGTGCTATGTCATAAGTCCTATTATTTTCTATATCAGTGAGAAGCCACCTTTTATCATTTTCACGAACATCTACTTTAATATCACCAGACAGTGTGTATTTAGTATTCAAATCCGAAAATAGAGATCGGAATTCAGATGACAAAGGTGTTCCATTAGATAGTTCCGCTTGGAATGCTACATCTGCTTTGAAAAGCAGGTCGCCAGGTGCACGTTCGCGGACTGCGCCGCTGACGTTTAAGACAAACTCACTTCTGACAGCATCGGCAAGCGCGTGCGCTTTTTCGTCAATTTGCGGGTCGAAAACTACCTGCGTGATCCCAGTTCTATCGCGTAAATCCACGAAAATCACACCACCGTGATCCCGGCGACGTCTGACCCAACCGTTGAGTTGGGCAGTGGTGCCAGCATCGCTCAAACGCAGGCTCCCACAAAAGTGGGTGCGTTTTAGAGAAGGTTCTTGGGACATAATAGGTTGTATTTTCCTCCTATTTTTGTATCTGTTCAAGTTCATTTTGTATCTGTTGTTTAGCAAATTGTAAGTTTGTTAGATCAGAGGTATAAGGGATAGCTCGATCGATATTTTTTAGTGCGGTTGTATAGTACTCTTGCTGTTTTTGCGGTTGATTCATAGCGGCATAAATGTTACCAAGGATATAAAATGAACGCCACGCATTTTCATCAGCATCCACCCCTTTTTGTGCGTACTTCTTTGCTTCATCTAAATTATTCAATACCAGGTGGAGTCGCGCCATAGCAGCGAAAATTATTTCGGGTAAGTCAGGCTCACGTTGTTCCCACCGTTCGTAGGTGTGAAGTGCCTCTTTGTAACGTTCTTGACGTTCATATAACGCACCAAGGATAGGATAAACTTCTGATCTGCTCGGATCGCGCTTGAGTAATTTCTCAAGTTCTGTTGATGCTTTTGCAAGTTCTGTTGTCGCCTTTTCAAGTTCTGTTGTCGCCTTTTCAAGTTCACCCTTTCTCTCATACTGCATCGCCAGATTCTCATACTCTGAAGCATAACGTTCATACACTGTGGCCAATTGAAGATGCGCTTGAACATCGTCAGGATTTCGTCGCAAGTTCTGTTGCGCTTCTTTTTCAAGTTGACGGAGTTCTTCTTGGTCACCTTCGTTAATAAAACCTGAGACAACCCCAAAATTATAGCGAATTGTTTCGTCAACAGGATTTTTCCTCACCGCCTCGTTTATCAAGGCCATTGCACTTTGAAGTTGGACGTTAGGGTTGGCAACTTGTGCTTTAGCATAAGCGATCTGTCCAAGGATTAATTTCTGAGTGGCTCTAAAGTACGTACCAATCTTTTCCTTGACCGCTTTTTGCTTTTTAAGCGTTGAACCGTAATTCCTCAGAAGTGGCGTGACACGTTGTCGAAATTCTTTCATTCCAATAATATTTTGTGCTGTGGAACTCACCAAATCTTTACCCTTGAAGAATTCTAATCGTGGACGGTCATCAGTGTGGATAGGTCCAACACCAGCATACTCTCGGACTGCCTCTGGCCCCATCATAAATGAGTCCAGCAACGACATGCCATCTAAATCGTCAGCAGCGAGTCCTTCACGGATACTCGGTATTCGACTTCGCTTCATAAAGTCTTCGTAGTCAATGGAAAGTCGTTTATGTGTGCCGATAAGAATCACAAAATCGGGTGTATATTTATACCAGAGAGTCGTATTTGGAAAAACATTGATAAATGTGCGGATGATCGTTTTATAGTGCGCCTCCGGTAATCGATGCAACGGCACCCACTGACACATCACGCCATCTTCAGAAAGGATCCTGCGACATAAGCGATAAAAATCTGCTGTATAGATATTCGAACTTCCAGCACTCACAAGCGGATGGATGATACCGGTTGAAATCATATCGTACTTTTTTTGTGTCATTAAGATATGGTTGCGCCCATCATTAACCTTATAGTTAAATAGCCTGTTTTCAAATATGTTGCCATTAACATGTTTGAAATGTTCCCGTGCTGCAGAAATTACACCCTTTGAAAGCTCAATTGCATCGACCTGCACACCGTGTTGTGTAATTGAATGTGAGGTGAGTCCCATCCCGAACCCTACAACGAGTGCGCGTTTCGGATTAGGGTGTAGTAGCAAAGGCAGATGTGCTATGACACGATGCGAAGGCGAGTCCCATCGCGAAGCATCAGCGGCTTGATTAGCATCTACATAGAGACGGTAAACACCTTCATCATCTTTCAACGTTGTTACCGTCGCGTCCACTTCTTCTTCATAATCAACGACTTTATCGCCCGGACGTTGTGTTTTGTAAATTGTGCTTTTTAAGAAAAGTGGTTGACTCATAGTCAGTAATAAGATAACTGCTAAACCGACATTGAGTATCGGCACTCCGATGCCTATCCCTTGCCAAACAGACTTTGACCCGCTCCCTGCTTCTGCTTTAGATGCATGCCATCCCTTCAAAACAAGCAAACATCCGATACTTGTGTTCAATACTACTGTTAACAAAATGCTTGGACGAATACCCAATAGTGGAATTAGCACAAAGCCAGCGCAAAACGCGCCCAAAATACTCCCGACTGTATTGATGGCATAGACATTACCGATGCTTCTGCCGAGTTGACGCGCGTTGCCAGTGTATATTTTTGTTACCAGCGGAAAACTTGCGCCCATCAGAAACGTTGGAAGACACATCACAACGAAGCAGGAAAAGAATGCCCAGAATCTACTTCCACCGAATGTAGACTGAAGTGCATAGGTCATTCCATACAAACTTTCAAACGCGGGCATGAGAATAAGTGCAAACAACCCTATGCCAAGTTGCACGATGCCAAAGGTGGTAACTGGTTGTTTTATCCTGTCAACCCAACGTGCTAAAACCATACTTCCAAGTGCGATACCGAATAGAAATGCTGCGAGCATCGTGGCAAACGCATAAGTGGTACTCCCAAGAAAAAACACAAGAATACGTGTCCACAACACCTCATAGGCTAAAGCACAGAAACCGGATATTCCTATCGCCCATAGGACCAATTGCCGTTCTTGTTTACTTATTCCAGGTATTACAACCTGTGGAGGTTGTGCTTCCTGTTCGTCAGTTGCAGATTCCACCTGTTCTGCCGATTCCTCGTCTTCATCTGATTCTACCTTGTGTGCATGCCGTGCCAATACTAACGCAACCAATGCAACACCGAGATTTATCGCAATTGCTACTCGGAGTGTCCATGTAATGCCCAATGCTTCAATTAAGAAAAATCCTGCTGCCACAGTTCCGATGACTGCGCCAAACGTATTCAACGCATATAGGATGCCAATGTTCGTGCCAAGTTGTTCCAACCTTTTGACAAAAAACCGTGTCAATACCGGTAATGTGCCACCCATCAATGTAGAAGGAATTAGCAGTATGCCAAAGGTTAGGACAAAGCGGATAAGTGAGAGGGTATAAAATTCGGTTGTTACGTTGCGGTAAATAAGGACATAGAGACCCGTAAGTACGGTGAGTAGAAGGGGCCAGATGAGACAAAATCCACCGATACCTATTTCAAGGAAGGCATAAAGTTTCAACGGTGACAGTTTACTCTCATCAATCTTTCTGCCGAAGTAGTAGCTGCCCAGTGCGAGCCCTGCCATGAATGCAGTCAGCACGGTGCTTGTCGCAAAGACGGTACTGCCGAAGACAAGCGTTAGTTGCCGCATCCATATTACTTCATAGATAAGGGCACTCGCGCCGGATAGGATAAATATGAGCCAAACGAGAAGTTTTATGTGTCGCATTTTCACCTATGTCTAATCTAACGTAAGTTCGACTAAAGTAGGTTGGGTAGGGCAAAGCGAACCCAACAATTTTCCGCATGATGTTAAGGTGTCGGGGATGAAGTCGGGACGGTTTTCAACGTTCATCGGGAAATACCTTCAATATCCATCGGATAACACCGTATATGCCCCACACGCATGCTGCAGTCACTGCACCATATGTTAAACCCATTAAAGGACCATGACGCTCACCCTCACTCACCACCATTATTATTAAAAAGATGATAATGAAAGCAAGGATTGATATAACGGTAAATATACGTTTTGTGAACTTCGTATATTTCTGGTCTTTCAGGAAAAACTTTTTCATTTTGTCTAAAGGTTCTCATCAATGAAAAACGTTCTATTCTCAAAGTTCATTTTTATGGAGTGATGCGTCCAACAAAGTTTTCTGCCTTTGCCTTTGCCTTTTCTCTTGCTTTCGCTGAATTAGAAGGATGCCAAGCATTTTCATTAACCATATTATCACCTTTGAGATTTTCAACCAATCCTTTTGCCTTGAGTTTGTTGAGAATGTGTCTGACGATCTCAATATCATCATCTGCCCTGAGTTCCAACTCATGACAAAAATCTTCAGTAAAACAACGATGGACATAATTAAAGTTAAGAACTGTTTGGTAAACAGCCTCTTCAAGCTCTGTGAGTGCGTTATTAGCTTGCTCTTTTATTTTTTCTGAACTCATAGAAACTTTCCTTTGTTTTTGTAGGCAGGTAGCGCGATGCCATCTGTCTGTGTAGTTAGCGCGGGGGTTTTCGTCTCCGCGTAGGACATAGATGATGAAGATATCTGTGTCTTGTTCTTGTATTATCATATTTATAGCTTAAAGATTCGGAGGGATTGTATCTTCTATAGCTCTCCATGCTTCAATGTCAGAGAAATCTCCGGCCCTCAACATGTCGAATTGTTCATAAATTAACATTCTTTTAATAATGGTTTGAAGGCAAAATTTTTCGTCAACATCTGTCAACCTTTCCACACCTTCTTTTGCCATGTCAACGATCATACGCGCGGATTCTTCTGTGTAACCAGGACTCCTTAGCACTGTCAAGTAGTACAACTCATCCTTTGACAACTCTGGACTTAAACGTTGTAAATAATTAAAATCAAGTAACACTCTTTTTGCTGTAACTTTGCCAAGTTTATACCATTGTTTATGCATCAATCTATCCATCAAATTAGAGAATAATGACATCATTTGTCCTCCTACGCTGCCCCCACTGCCAATTATCCGTGAACGCTTTGTTTTGCGCTTGCGCCCTTGGAAAAGACGTTGTAATTGCGTCCGCTGTTGAACAGCGGATCGGTGCAAATGAGGTCAACCACCCATCCAGCATCTCCCGCATGATTCAAGGTTGTCGCAAAAGTATAGTTTATTCATGGACTGTTATTCTGATAGTGTTTGATGAACTTTAACAGACATTCTTGGCAAACAAGGTTTTTAGAGTGTAACGTGTTTGCTATGGATTCATAATCTTCTACAATATCGGTAAACGCCATCATAGTAAGTAAGGCGGTTCTACAACGTTCACAAATTATATCCATTTCGGAAATGAATAATAAATGGGATTGACGACCTATTGGAGATTGCAATGGTAAAGTACCGAGGTCTACTCCACTATAACATGGTTCATCACATAGCAGAGCGCATTCGTATAGCATACTTACTAACTCTTTATAAGGTGGTCGGTTGACGAAGAGCCCAGAAACTGTATAGGCAGTTCTGCATTTCTCGCAAAGTGTTACCCATTTTGGAGGAAAGTCACCAATCAGCTTATTTAATAACTTTTTTAACATAATCTTCACCTTTGTATTGGCTCACAGGTTGGATAGAGCAAAGCAAACCCATAGGTGTCAATTTAACGATTCATATTCTTGTAGGAGGGCTTTGTCCGCCCGATTGAAAATCTTGAGTTCCGTAGGAACGATATGTTTATAGAAAAATTATTGACCACCCCTCTTGAGCTCCGTGGGAGCGACATATATAGAGTTATACACATTCCGCCTCTACAAGGCTCAAGATTGGGTTAACCACTTATTCTATAAACATTCCGCCTCTACAAGGCTATACATATCCGAAAAAAAACAGAATTAAATTCCTTAAATTGATGCCTATGGGTTTCGCTACGCTCTACCCAACCTACACTTGAATCCTTAAACTAATAGCACCATGTACATATAATACGCCAGTATACCCAAAATTTCAAGGAGAATCTTCCAATCGCACAATATGGCGATAAGTGGTAGAGAATATCATGTCAAGCGAGGCGCGTGAAAACAGACGTTACACTTGATAGTAAACTTACACAACTATTAATATATTTTCGAAAACTGAACTAATTTCCTTATAATTAAATCAAGTGCAGCGTGCCTCCACCGTTCCCATGTGTTTTCCTAAACCCTATGTCCGCTGTGAAGGAACTTCCTGTACCACTGGAATGACGTAGCATCGGATAGTCACCCCATCTATCATTTCTGTTTCTACACGTGGTTCCGGTTCGGCACGATGATCGAAAACGACGTAATATCCTTCACACACACGTTCTAATTTGAGATATGCGACCAGTTGTTTCTTACCTGCATCATAGAAACGTTCTCCGTCCCAAATCTTTGTTTCAACGATATACTTGTGTCCGTTGTGAACGATAATCATGTCCATCCTGCCACGTCCCGTTTGTGCTTCCAGGTACATTGCACCACGGATCAGGCTAACAAACTGGTCAAGATAGGCATAGAGAAGGTCTTGCCCAACGAATTCTTTCGGGGTTTCTGGGACTTGGAGTATCCGAAACCGGACGCGTGCAATGAAATTTTGGAAATTATCAAGGAGCAGTTCCATATTAATCTGCCCTGTCGGCGTGAGATAGTCCAGAAAATCTGTGTCTTCAGGGAGGTAATCGTGCTCAAGTCCATTCATCTCAGGCTTAAACGCCTGCAGGATGCAATACTGGTAAATCGGATTAACAATTTGACACATCCCATCTGGTGCTTTTCCGATTACACCGAGTGTAACAAGTTCACTGATGATTTCTCTGCGTGGATTGAAGCGCATGCCTCTCTCATAAGAAACGATGCGCATCAGGATATTTTTATAGCGTGGGTCTCTACGGATATTGGTCATCAGATGTGTAAGGTTCGCGTTATCTTCTTCGCGTATTTCTATATGTGTCTGTGAAAAGTGCGTCATCGTAATTGTTTCTGTTTTCGGAATGTCCATCTCCTCTGTGAGAATCTGCGCGAATCGGTTGACAAGGAAAGGTTGTCCGGCAGTCTGCCTGTGAATATTATCAATGACCTCAGGGGCGAAGGTTTGACCGACCTCATCCGTGTACTGAGCAAGTAGATCACGCACTTGTTCAAAGGTGAAATTCGGCAAAGTGAACTCGTCCTGGATATTGAACGGTGAAATAGAGCGATTTAGATTGAGTTGTGTAATGTTCTTAACCCCTACAATACCGACGCTGTAGGGGCATTCACGCATAGAACTTTGAACATAGATAGTACGAAGTGCATTCAAGAAACCGCTTACTGCATCAAGGGGAATGCCATCAAATTCGTCAATGATGAGAACCAATTTCTCATCTTCAAGAAAAGCCCCGAACTGTTGAAAGAATTCCAGCATTGTAACCTGATCGGTTATCATTGTGTTCTCTAAGAATTGGGTTAAATCTTCAGAAGGGACGGTGCCGCGTTTCTGAAAAACGCGCCCGATCTGTTCTAAAATCCTTTTACAAATTGAGGAATAGAAATCTGACGCGCTATAGTCTGCATAAATCTGAAAATTTAGTTCAATCGGGAAGTAGGTTTCTATCCGATCAGCTGTAAGCGCATCAAGAGCCCATTGAAAGAATGTCGTTTTGCCTGTCTGCCGAGGGGCAAATATAACGATATATCGCCCCAGCTTAACGCGTTTGATGAAATCAGCGAGTTCCGCTTCGCGTGAGACAACGTAATGATTTTCAGGATTTACAGGACCGTGAGTGCCAAATGTTTTCATGTTTTCCTCTATAACGACGCAGACAAAGACCCGCTGCGAGTGTCTGCTACTTTTGTGTCGTTCCTAATCTCTCTTCCAACCGCACAATATGTCGATAGGTAGTAGAGAAGATCATGTCAAGCGTAGCAATGTCGCGTGCCTCTAACGGTGCGCGTGAAAATACGCGCCGTAACGACTTCAGGTACGTTTCCCATTCCTGATTGTATGGAGACATGCCGACTTTATCTAACAGTCGCGTAACACGTCCATAGAACTCTTCCAAAGCGTTTACTTCAGCATAGTCAATTTCAGCAGGCGCATGCTCCTCCAAACTCGCAATAAATACCTCATACGCGAAGATTTGAACTGCCTGCGCTAAATTAAGAGACGGGTTTTTGGTCGCCATCGGCACACTTGCCGTCAACTGGCAAAGACTCATCTGATCTGTAGATAACCCGAAGTCTTCGCGTCCAAAAAGTAGCGCCACAGGTTTATCCTGTGAAACGGATGCGATTGTGTTTGCAGCCTCGCGAGCAGTTACAGGTGATGGTAGGCGCATATCACGACGACGGTGTGTTGTGCCGACAAGGTACTGTATGCCTTCAAGCGCATCCTTTAGTTCAGGAACAACTTTGCAGTTTTCCAACACATCTTTTGCCCCGTGTGCCATATACCATGCCGCGTCTACATTCTGGAACGGAACAGGATTTACAAGGTAAAGCTTCGACAGTCCCATCCCCTTCACAACCCTTGCAACAGAACCGATATTTCCCGGTTCACGCGGTTCAAAGAGAATGATTCGGATGTTCGCAAGATTCTCGGGTACTGCTACGGGAAGCGCACGGAAACTCTCTGTCGGTTGAATCGGTTTACTGGTGGTCTCAGTTGACATACTAATAAAGGTATCTGAAATTATACAAATTGTCAAGTGGAATTGTGTGAGTCGGGGGTTGCTTTGCGTAGATACCGTTATAACGGCAGATAATTTGTCATGAGCTGCATCACGACACCAGAGATGAGAGGCATTGTCAAGTTGTCATCTATTCGAAGAGGCAAAAGTTCCACAAATGTTGCTACAAATGCCCCAGCAAGACCGATAATTGGATTTAGCCAGAAAAGCGTGATTACAGCGCAAACAATAAAGCACGCGGCACTTCCCTCCAAACTCTTATTCCCGATTAATTTTATTCGTCCCCACTTCATCCCGACTAAAGCAGCAGCCGTATCCCCAAAAATAATGAAAAAAATGCTAACGATTGCAATAGGTTTGTCAAAAAAGACAATACATAGCAGTGTGCTGACAATGTAAAAAGTCGCACCTGTAATCGCTCCCTTCTGCTCATGGGTTCGGAGGATAGATTTGAAAACGCGAAAAAAGAGACCTCTAAAACGCACAGATACCCATTTCAAGAATTCCGCTACCACCGCGATACCTGCCAAACAACCGACAATGAGCAACATAGTGGATTTATCCAAAACAATATATATTAAAGGTAAGACGAATCCTGACAGATGAGTGCTTTTCCGGAATAATTCCGTAATCATGATTTTATAGTCCTGCTCAAAGAGTTAATGCTTATGGGTTTATTATTGCAGATTTATACATATATATACAAGTAAAATAATTTCTTGTATTTGCCAAAGAAATTACACAATTTTGTTTCAATTTCGGGTTAAAATTTGTTCACCATTGGAATTGCTTTGAGAATGGATAGCGCGAATTATGAATCAACGAAATTAAAATGAGAGGTAAAATGAAAGGCATTTGCATCGGATTGTTGTTTTTGATACTTGGTATCGGATGTATTTTTACGATAGAGACTACTGCTCAAGAAACACAACAGACCGTAAAAATTACAGGCGTCGTCGTAGATAGCGATACCGACACACCGTTAGTTGATGTGACAATAAAGGTTGTAGACAAAAACATCAATGTAAAAACTGATGAAACAGGTGTATTTTCTTTCGAATTACCTGCTGGCACTTATGCTTTTCAAATTTCCGCACCTTTCTACAACGCTGCTGTACTTTCTGATATTGAAGTCAACGCCCAAGGTTTATCGGAGCCGTTACAAGTTACACTGGAACCTCAAGTTGTAAAGTTAGATGCGATTAATATGAAGGTTCGCTTAAGTCAATCTGGAGAACGCGGTCTTCTTGAAAAACGGATGCGGAGTTCTCGAATTGAGGACAGCATTAGTACTGAAGAAATTAGTCGGTTGCCAGACTCTTCAGCGGCCCAGTCGATCCGGCGCGTAACAGGTGTGAGTATTGTAGGTAGCAAATACGTCAGGACTTACGCAGTCTTGAAGATTATTGAAGGATTTGAGAGTTGATGTCGTAAATAATCATCCAATAAGCTATCTTTAAGATCATAAATTGTTCTACCAACTGCACGGGTAGTGCGCGCCAAACAGACCCATACTTGAAAACAACACGCAATATGATTTCTTTGCGCACGCAACTTGCGACATTGACATTTACCAATACCAGTGACTTGTTTAATCTCACGATGAAATTGCTCAATCTTCCAACGCACTTTACATTCTTGGATTGTGGCATCCGTATCTGATTGAGATAAATCGTTTGTAGCGATATATACCGTGTGTCCGTTAGAGGACGCTATCCGGAACAACTTCACTTGATGTCCTTTTGGAAACTTATTGATGTGCACCTGTTTTCCTTTGAGGGGCACATAGTAAATCTTGGAAAGTTTTTCAATCGCTTTCATGACTTTCATTGACGCATACCAAGCATCCATCAGCACAGTCCGAAACGGGAGTTGTTTTTTGAAGTAAGCAGTGTGCAACATTTCCAGTAAATGGTCTATTTTGGTTTTACTATCATGATCCTTGTCAAAAATACGATAATCAATGATCCAATACTCTTGTGTCTTTGGATTGACATAAAGACACGTGACAATACCGATGCCTACAACGACTTTTTTGTCGCTACCACTCCATTGAGAACGAAGGGCTTCAATCTCTTTGGCATGGAGTTTAGGAAGCACAAAATCATCAAAAACTATGTATCCTTCATCATCATACTCAATGTCATCTTTTACGGATTGCCAAAGTTCACTTGAAGAAATGTTTTCATTTCTCAAGAAACGATTGAGTTGATCGTGGCTCCATTTTTCTGTCCGATCAGCAAAGTAGGTTTGTGTAAAATTAGTGAAACTTGCGAACAAGAATTGACAATAACCGAAAAATAAGTTTACCTTCTTTTTAGATTGTGTAAATGTAGTCATAATAGAATAGTATACACCATTTTATAAAAATGCGTAAGTCCTGGCTAATTGATTTCTCTATTCTCGTAGCACAAAAGAACTAGTGTTCTGTCCACACTAAAATTGTGAGTCGTATCAGTAGTCGGGAATCGGAGTTCCCTCCTACAAAGAGGTTTGTCCAGTAGGAGCGATCTCCGAATCGCGACCTTTACCCGCAAAATTTCGGTAGACACTCCACTAGTGGATAGTCCACACTAAAATTGTGAGTCGTGTCAGTAGTCGGGAATCGGAGTTCCCTCCTACAAAGAGGTTTGTTCAGTAGGAGCGATCTCCGAATCGCGACCTTTACCCGCAAAATTTCGGTAGACACTCCACTAGTGGATAGTCCATCCTAAAAGTTTGTTTTAGTTTTTGTAGATTTCTCGGCATCTTGACAAACAAAAGTGTTCTCTTATAGTATAGCAATACATAAGGAGGAACACACCCTTGAATAAGAAATATGTTGTCCAACTGACCGATGCGGAACGACAGGAGTTATCAGATATTATTAACACAGGTAAAAAAGAGGCATATATGATAAGGCATGCTCATATTTTGCTGAAATCAGATATAAATGGTCCCTGCTGGACTGACGCGAGAATAGCTGAGGCGTATGAGTGCACTGATAGGACAGTTGCGAAAGTGCGTCAGCGTTTTGTGGAAGGTGGCTTTTCTCGTGCCTTATATCGTGCGAAGCGGAAGCATCCACCGACACCTCGTAAACTTGATGGTGACGGAGAAGCAAGGTTGATAGCACTGAGTTGTGGAACCCCTCCCGAAGGTGCTGCCAAATGGACGTTACGTCTGCTTGCGTCAGAGTTGGTAAGACTTGAAGTTGTGGAAAACATTTCTCCAGAAACGGTGCGGCAGACACTAAAAAAAACGCGTTGAAACCACACCTTCAGCAACAGTGGGTGATACCCCCTGAAAAAGACGCTGAGTTTGTAAAGTCAATGGAAGAAGTGCTTGATCTTTACCAGAAACCTTTGGCTGCGGATACTCCTGTTGTGAACATGGACGAACAATCTGTCACACTTAGGGATGATGTTCGTGAACCGTATCCTGCGAAACCGGGACAAGTCAAGCGCGTAGATAACGAGTATAAACGCAAAGGCACAGCAAATATCTTCCTATTTACAGAGGCACTCTCGGGATGGCGGCGTGTGTCTGTTCGGACGCACCGAAAGACAGTGGATTGGGCAGAAGAAGTCAAAATACTATTGGATGAGGTCTACCCATCCGCAAAACAGGTCATTTTAGTTTGTGATAACCTGAATACACATAAACTCGCGTCACTCAATAAAGTGTTTGGAGATGAAGAAGCAGATAGGTTCCGGAAGCGTTTAGAAATCGTGCATACCCCCATTCATGGAAGTTGGTTGAATATAGCGGAAATAGAACTTAGCGTCCTTACACGCCAATGTTTGTGTCGTCGAATCCCAGATATAGAGACACTCCGTAGAGAGACACAAGCGTGGCAAAAACGTAGAAATGCAGAGCAAAAGCAGGTAGACTGGCAATTTACAACGGACGATGCGCGTGTCAGATTAAAACATCTATACCCGAAAAGTTAGACTGGACTAACCACTAGCTTTACAATTTCATAAACTTCAGGCGAGATTTGGGTGAACACTCTTTTAAATCTTTCCATCTGTTTACTGCCCTGTTCTTTCCAATTGAGCTTCTCTTTTAATATTCCTTCTGAGTCATCCCTTACTAGACCAGAGGCACTTAAATCCCCATAAGAGTTAGGTGTTCCGAGGTATAGGGTATTTGAAGGTTTTGACGAAACAGGAGAATGTATTGTCTGAGAATATTTGACTAAATTATCATACCCAGAATAAGAATGACGGACACCTGGCATAACCCTATTCAAATCGATATATTGTTCCAAGAAGGTATTATGTGCATCAACACTTGTTAATACATTTTCTATTCTGTCCCTTATTAATGGTATTTCAATCATTGTTGTTCTCTTTTATGTACATTTAGAATAAACTTGTATTTGATAAATCTGGAGACGTGGATCTGTGAACAGCATCCAACAATTTTAGTTTTATTTCCATAAAGTCAACGGATTTGCGATCTTCGGGAATTATGAAGTACGGCTCTATAATATCCCAATCAATATCCCGAAGAGTCGCGACTCTTTTTAAGAAAATACTCACCCAAGCATCGCCGAGTCTTGAATTACTCCTCTCTTGTAAGAGTTTGTTTTCGGCAATTTCTACATACTTTGGGTCAAGTTCAATCCCTGTATAGTTTCTACCAAGCCGTTTGGCAGCCACAGCTGTTGTTCCTGTTCCCATAAAAGGATCCAGAACCGTATCCCCTTCATCCGTAGCCATTAATATTAAGCGTTCAAGCAAATGAATTGGCAACTGACACGGGTGTTTGTCCCGATATTTGTTATGTTTTATTCGATGAATGTCAGTCCATACATCTGTTATTAAGGGGCCGTAGGGGTGTAGAGCCGCTTTCTTACCCCCATAGTCTTTTGAGAGATATTTAGATTTCCTGTCTCGCTTATGTGGTGACCTTAGTTCATAACACTTATTCTGCTTTATATCTTTGGCGTAAAAAAGAATTCCATAATGTGCTGGTTGAAGGCTTTTTCCCATTGGTGATGTCGGCGCACTCCACGAAATCCAGTGTCGAAATTCTGATATTTCATTCAGAAATGAAGCATAATATGTTAACCATCTCGGAATATTATGAACCAATATAGATCCAGTCATTTTGGTAATCCGAACCATCTGATGTATCCACTCCTGACACCAATTAAGATATTCTTTTATATCCTTGCTATCTATATAACCATTATACTTTTTCTTGAGATTGAACGGAGGATCTGCAAATGTTATATCTACAGAATTGTCTGGAATAGAAGACATAACTTTGATGCAATCTCCAGCAATGATTTTGTTTGTGTATTTCATTATGAAAGAACCTTCAAAAGTTGAGTCTGGAATCGCTCCAATTCTCGCTCGTGAAATGTAAAGACATCTTCACAAGAATTAACCATCCGTTGTAAATCCGCTTTACGAACATACCAACCAATTCCATCAACAAATCCCCAAAAGTGAGCATCTGGATAATGCTGCTTTAGTAACCCATCAATCTGGATTTCTGTTTTTGATTTATCACCTTGATGGGATGCGGTGGTTGTCATATATGAACTGTACTGCCATCGGAAATTTAGACCACTCTCTAAAACAAGATTGTGATATTATATCACTCTAACATAAGGAGAATCCGATGGCAAAACGAAGAAGATTCACTTTTTAGAATAGGTGTCCAACCAAAACGACCTCACTCGGCATTAGACTATTTGACACCTATTGAATTTGAACAGGAACACTTGTCTTAACTATAACTGAATTCTGGCCTAAATAATCGATGGCACTTCAGATGGTACCGACACTAATATTTATAGGCAACCATGTGTGACAAATGAGAAATGTCAACATCATTATCGTAGGTGTGGATTTAGTTAGTTAGATTATTGCTTGTTTTTTTCCATATTGATTTGGAAAATCCATATCGGATTGTTTACAGGTATTATGAGATTTGCAGAGTTATCTTTAGGTATATGAATTATGTTGGATCTGACACGTGTTTGTTTAGGTTGTGTTTTTACTAAGTGTCTAAAATTGTATAATCTAACTTCCTCAGGAATGAGATGTTTATTGGTATCTATTTCATTTTTATTGTCTATAAGTGGGACAAAGTAAAGAGGTGCATTTTCGTTAATACCGATGAAAAGGCTTATGAGAGCATAATAATAAGTTTGGATTTTATGGATGACTATTATGTGTAACGGGTTTGTGATGTTATTCATTGGTATTATATTTCCTTCAACATTCATGTTTTCATCGTATATTCGCAAAGGGATTTCTTTACGCTGGATTTCTATTGGGGATTTACCGCCTTCTTTGATATATTTTTTTATGCCTGATAATGCTTCTTCGTGCCCGGTAAAAATATCGTCGTTTCTTGCACATGTGTAGTGGCAATTATTTTGGTTATCTTTGATAGATTCAGACTTTTTACCTTTTAAATCATAAATTAGTGCGTTAAGACCAATTTTTGCAATCCCTCTGAGAATATTACTTTCTTGCTCTTCGTCTGTTTCTAATGTGAATACTTCTTTGTCCCCCTTAATAGTTATTGAAAAATCTTTTAAGACAAAAGGTTCTTGGGTACTATCCCATCTATCTTCGTCATTAATTATGTCCATGACGGTTTTATTAAGACCTACTATTGTGTTTTTTACAAAAGCTTTGTCGATCTCATCAAAGGTTTCATTACATTCCTTACAAACTTTATTTATTAAGGTAATATTGTTGTTAGATTTTGGGACTATTGATCGATTTAAGACATGTTCTTTGGATCTTTTATGTTTAGTTAGTTCTATCCCGCAATATATGCATTTTCTATGGGCATTCTTTTTACACATAATGTAATAGTCCTCCTATTCTGTTGATCTTCCAAATATCTTTGCCTTGAGTTGTGGTTTATTGTAATCTTTTATATATCCTCACTGGTGGCGAATGAAAGCCTTTAACATAGTCACGATTCTCTGGATATAGATGTCCATTATGTAACAATCCTTCGGGGGTGTGACATTCAAAACCAAGAATGCCTTCAGCGAATTTCCATGATGATGCATGTAATGCTTCTACAGGGTCATATTCGGCTTCGTCATCAAGATGCAGATGCACAGCATAGACAAGTGCACGATGATTACCATCGTGAATATAAAATGCGTCATCATCGTGTTTTGCTTCATCGCCATGGATAGATTTGTTTCTGATCCATAATGGTGGCATCAACTTTTTATTAAAGTTCTCTGCAAGTATTGCATGCCTCTTGAACCACTTCCCTTTTTTATCGTAATCATAAGCATTTCTCGATGTTATGTGATCTAATCCTTTGAATACAGATACAGCCGAACTTTTGTCACTACGTGACTCATCCATGACCATTGCCACAACATCTTTCAGGGGACTAAAAGTGAGCTTTAGGAGGAAATCGTGGTCATCTTTGTATTTCCGCCATATTGGAGGTGGTCCCATAAAAATCAACTTCTTGAATTCAGGTTCGGTAAGTTTAAGTTTTGTAAGTTCGTTTACGTATTCCATTATTCTGCTCCTTCTTAAGGCTATATAATACCCACATAAGTACAATTCTGCCATTAAATCACGCATAAATTGTTCTATATTTGATTTTTTCCATTATTTTGTTGACATAAAAGTAATTATCAAGTATACTTTTAGAATAAATAATGGAGGTGAGGCTCACATTTGAACCCACTATCCTATAAATTGAGACCTTACTCGGAGTTCGAACCGAGATTTTTAGCTTTGGCGGGCTAACGTCTTAAGCGTTCGACTATGGGGTCTTAATGATCACTATAGGCAGGCATTTTGCCTGCCTTTTTTGTTACTTTACATGTTAACGTAAAAATGCGAATTTTGCAACTTTATTTTACATCAATATTTAACTTTACGTATAATTGTGCATGTGCCATTTAATGATGTTTTTCACCTGAAATCGGTAATTGCTTAATGGTTCGCTAAAATTTTCACTGGTTTATAAGACGACTCTTTCTATTTTACCACCGTGTATACTCGGTTCTTCACACAACTGCTTTCGAATTATTTCAATTCCTTGATGTATCTGTGGGTAGGTATCTTCTGTAAAACCGAGCACTTCAGAGAGCAGTCGTCTATCAAGCTCATGTCTAACTGGATCTTCGTCCATCTGATTGAAAGGCACCATTTTTTTAGACATCATCTCTTCAAAGAGTTGTTTCGCATTTTGCAATTTATCTGTATCAAGTGTGCTTAAATCCAATGTAGGCATGGAACGTAAAGCCATAAGGCGTATTTGGCTTCGTCCTGAATGTTGTTTGTTGCCATGCATCCAGTAGCAAATCAATCCGAGCGTGGAGTTCCCCCATAAAGTCCACACATAATCATAGTCAGTGTTTCTAAATTTTACATTCGGTATTGTGTTGACACCAATAGAAGGTTGGTCTGTAAAGAGAACAGCAAGCGAGTTTGCGTTAAACCTTAATTTTGCCATGTGGTGGACACGACTATTTCTGTCCAAAACCTGTTGTGCTCTATCCCATTCATTTTCTCTAATCATAAGGTAGCAATCTGGTTCTACTTTCATTGCTCGCTGTGCGTTTGCGTTAACGTGCCATAAACCTGGATATTGGTCGTGGTGCGTGCCGCCTACCTCAATATCAAATGCGCCCGTTGCACCTGATATTCTCTTATTATCATATTGCACTTCAGCTAAGTTTCCTACCAGTGTCATCGGTATGTCAATTGGATCTCTCTGTTGAGGTAGCCATATTTTTCCATTGCGTAAGTGGTATGCCGTTTGTAAAAGAGATAGGTCTTTGACACGGGTTGCAGCCCAATTAGTTTCGTTGAGTGGGCAATTGAGCGCATATCCGATAAGGTTTTCTCCGACTTTGATTGCATTGCCCCCGATCGGTGGGCTTTCATATTTTCTTACATTTGTGAGTCCCTGGATACTTTTTGCAATTTGTAAGGCCTCTAAATGGTTTTTCGGTCTACTATGAAGGCATACGAAAGTGCCGCGTCCCGTATTTTCACTATCCCCTTTTGTTGCTACAACAAGGCATTCAGCCATATTTGTATCGGCAGAAAATGAACACTTATCCGTTTTTGCATCTGCTATGGTGGTGACGATGATATTGTGGTAGTTCTCTGCCCACAGGTCGCGCACTTTTTCCCAATCAGGTGAAACTAATGCTGTTATGGGTAACACAAAACCCATAACACTTTTTCCATTGGGTTTTAGCATTCTATGTGCGAGATCAACAAAGTAAGAACTGAATCCAGCACTACTATTGCCAAGCGTATCCCTTATCGCTGCAAGTGCTTTTCTCATCTCTTCTGCGATCTCAGGGTCTTGTTCACCAAATATCGTGGTTGGCACTTCTGGGTTTGTCGCACTGTTATCAGCACCTACCCGTGTAAAAGGCGGGTTTTGTATGACAATGTCAATCTCTCCATGTTTGAATTCAGGTTGATAGGTCTCTGTTGTGTCTGCACCACCTTGAACTCTTGCGTAGGATTTAAGATCGGTATCGGCAGCCCTTCTTGAGGGTCTTCAAGTAGGTCTAATGCGCCTAAAGCATATTGTCCAGTGCGGAGGGTTGTGCTATATTCAAGGACATTTATGTGGGTTTTTCCGATGCGTATATCTGGGAAGTTGCTGGCGATGAGTGCGGCCGTTAGATGACTTGCGTTTGGCATAATATCACAACCAACAAGGTTGTTTTCTATCATACTCTTGTGTATATCTTTTGCATTACCGCCAGCTTGTTCATATTGTGCTAAAACACGCTGGTAAACGCCATTTAGCAACGCGCCTGTGCCACAAGCGTAATCAGCTATTTTCAGCTCGGTTAATGATGCCTTTTGATCGGCATCTATTGTATCCATTTGTGGTAAGACTAATGCAGAAAGAAGTGCTACTGATACGGGGCGGGTGTAGAATGTTTTGATGAAATCACGATCAACAATCAATCGCTGAAACACAATTCCTGCTAATTCATGCACAAAGGATAGTCCACTTTCAATAAGGTTTTGTGCAGTGTTACGTAAAATCAGGCACAGTTCACCCACGAGTTCATCATCAGATGCAATTGCCTTCACAAGTTCGATCGCTACATAAAAAATAGGTATATAGTTGACATCGCATATTTTGTGCCACGCCTCTAAAATCTGTGCTACGTTGAGTCTTTGCCGGTTTGTCTCCAGCTGGTTAAGTGCGGGTACCTCTTCCAAGTCGACCGTTCGGGCAAGTCTACTCTGAAACACGAAAGCGTTTGTGATAATGAGCATTGCCATCCGAGAGGTTTGTTCACAACTTTTTTGATAGAGGATTCCTTCAATATCGTCACCCATTTGGGGGCGTTGCTCAATTGCACTCTCCAGCCTTTTAGCAGCTTCGTCAACCCCTCGTTCCAAATCAGAAGCAGCACTTTCTATGCTTGATGTTGGTATAGCCCCTATATGTAAAGATGTCGCTATATCTGTTAATCCCCCAGTTATCCAGCCCTTACTTGGAAAACGCTTTATATTCTCACCAGCGTTTTGAGTAAATAACACATGCTGCATATCGTTCGCCTGACGGAGTTCATCTGCCAGTTCACGATTTGAAAGCATTCGCAATCGGAATGGTAATCGGATTGCGATTGCAGTGGTTACGTACTCATACGAGGCGAGTCGTCTGCCGATATGTTCTCTTGCTTGGGTTTCTACACTGAGATCGGGGGCGTATCTTCTATCAATTTTGACCTCCCCTACTACCGTCTGTTTACCTTTGTCTTTGACAATGAAATCTGGACGCCTTGAACCATCAATGAATGTCCGAGGATTCTGCGGTTCGATCTTCCATGTATAGCGAAGTTTTTCAAGTTCGTCGACAAGTTTACCGGTAATAACGTCTTCGTGTAGCATATAAAATCATCCAACTTTAATAGTTGCCATATTCGTTTCTCCGAGCATGTAATCTGCATGGCAATATTCGCTAAGGGCGAAGAGATCGGATAGAGATTCGTTGCCGATGTTTGTCTTAATTATAGACGACACAAACTGGTCGTAAATAAACCTATTTCCCTCACAATGTATGTGCAGATAAGTCGTTTGCAAGGGTCAATCGTCTTTGACGTGTAAATGTGCGGGGGCGGGTGTATCCTTCACCAGTCGGTCCGGCGATTGTCATTGCCAAAAAACCTTCGCCTTCCAATCCACAACATGCATAAGAGGGGGCATTGACAACAACAACACTACAATTCATCGCCTTATGAAATTGTGTGATGCGCGCTGTGTTGTTGGTGTGTAGCATCGCGGTGTGTCCTCTGCCACCATCTGCTGCGAGCGCACCTTTGAGTGCCTCGTCAAAATCACGCACCCGAACAACAGGCAAAATCGGCATAAGGTATTCGTTGATAACAAACCCATGGTCAGCTGGAACTTCCACGACAATAGCAACGATTTGTGCGGGAGCAGTGATGCCTGCTGCTTCTAATATGGTCTTTGCGTCTTTACCAATATATTCTTTGTTTGATTCTCCGTTCTCCGTGACAACCGCCTCAAGTGCTTCGCGTTGACTTGCACCGAGTAGGTGTCCTCCGTTCTTTATCAATTCCTGGATCGTTTCATTTGCAACGGATTCAACAACAAAAAGTGCTTTTTCACCAATACAGAGCAAGTTATTGTCAAAACTTGTCCCCGCAATCACATGCCTTGCTGCTTTTGGAATATCAGCCGTTTCATCTATAATCGCAGGAGGGTTGCCTGGTCCCGCGGCAATTGCTTTTTTGCCACTTGTTAATGCTGCCCGCACAACACTCTTGCCGCCAGTCGCAACAACCATAGCGATATCGGGATGTTCCATAATTTGTTTTGCTGTCCGCAATGTAGCGTTCGCAACGGAGGTCAGCAAATTAGCAGGTCCGCCCGCCTTCACAATTCCTTCATTGATGACATGCATCGTCTCTTCCGTGCATTCGCTTGCGTTCGGATGCGGACTAAACACAACAGCGTTACCCGCGGCAATCATGATAATCGCATGGTTAATAACTGTCGAAGTTGGATTGGTGGTGGGAGTAATCGAATTAATAACACCAAACGGAACATACTCAATCAAAAGGGTGCCATCATCTCCGGACATTGACTCTGACACAAGGTCTTCCATACCGGGCGACAAGTTTACAGCACCTTCATTTTTCATCACCTTATGTTCTACGGTGCCCATTTTTGTATCTTGAACAGCCAGTTCCGCGAGTCGTTTTGCGTTTTCAAGCGAGACCTGTTTTATCGCCTCAATAATTTCGCGTCTTTTGGCAAACCCAAGCTTGACGAGTGCTTCTTGTGCTGTTTTTGCTGCGCCAATAGCCTCCTCAACAGTTCCGAAAACGCCTAACCGCGAAGAACTTGTCCCAGATGTTACGATAGGCGTAGTAACCGTACCATCTTTCTGCAGTGTTGTTAAAACTTGTGAAACAATCTGTTCAATCTGTTTCTCATCAATTTGTGCCATTCAACCCTCCAATACCTCAAGTAGGCACGCACTTAAACGAAAATAAATCAGTAGGTGTCGCATAAACACCGATTCGCGTTCAGAAATCAGCGCATCGCCACGGATTGTATGTTGATTCGGGATCGTAAACATACGTTGTTTCCACGTCCCCGTAGGCGCGATCTGTATGTCGCGCCGTGTCCAACACAAACAACGGATTTACGCATCCGAATCGGCAGCGGCTTTTCCAGCGAGAATCGTTTCAACATCCGAATGTGGACGTGGAATGACGTGTACTGATACCAATTCACCGACGGCTTTAGCAGCTTCTGCCCCAGCATCTGTGGCAGCTTGCACTGCGCCGACATCTCCGCGGACCATGACGGTTACAAAACCACCGCCTACCTGTTCTTTTCCAATCAATTTGACGTTCGCGGCTTTGACCATCGTATCGGCTGCTTCAATCGCACCGATCAACCCACGTGTTTCAACCATTCCTAATGCTTCATTGCTCATATTATTTGCTCCTTATCTGTCTGAAAAAAGTAGAATGCAAGGCACTGCTCATGTTTGCCTAAAAGACGAATGCAGTACCTTTAATGATAAAATATGCACATTTATATGATACTATAAATGCGTATTTTCTGCAAATCAAATTTTTATTTGGTGGGAATTTCAGGGTGTGCTTGACTGCCCAAGTTTATTATGCGATTTCTTTGTGGAACCGCATTTATCATTGCTGGTATCGGTGACAGTTCGGAATTTAGGTATTTGGGATATTCCGTCTTCCGAATTCCTCTAATATGAGATCGGATAAATATTTCGATATTTCACTTTCTGTTTAAGTATTGGAATTAGAAAGTCCAATCTTCTCTAATTATTAAGTCCACTACTTTGATGCACTCAACGTTGAAATGGTCACAAACATCCGGAATTTTCGGTCTATTCACGCTATCAGTAGGATTTTCTTCCGTTACGACAATACAATTTTCAGAGGTTAGTGCAAATGCGATACACCACGGATCAGCCCCCGATTTTCCACTTCGACTGTCTACAAGTTTTGGAAATTGTGATAGAATTTCACTCACCTTTTCTTGTACTGGTTCATCAATTGTAACTTGAAAATCTTGTTTCAATTAATGCTGATTGCACCATTGCTCTATTTCTGTATCTCTCATCGCTTCATCAAAAACAACTTGTGACATTTTCAAGCGATCGTTTTTTATCAGTTCCTCAATTCTATCCCACAAAGCGGGAAAATTTGCGATTGGGTATCGTTCATGAAACGCAGCGATCAGCGCGCTTGTGTCAAGACTATAAACTACTTGATCTTGTTTAAGAAGTGAATTCATGCGAAGATAGCACTCTCAATTTTAGAAAGGTGTTTTGTGGCACAATTGGAAAAGACAGAGGCTAATGCAGCAAGTGTTATTTTATCCTCATAATAAGCAGTAAAAGCGGTACGTGCGAAATACTCGCCAGAAGTATTAAGAAGACGATTAGGATATGGCACAGCCCCACCTGATCGTGTTTGTGCACCTCTATACTTTTCCAATTGATTGTTTCTAAACGTTTGGTACTTTCGTTGTGTAATTTTTTCAAGTGTTAACAACCGCCGCATAATAACTTCAGGACTTATATGAAAGTATTTAGAGATTTCAGGCAGGTCTTCTTCAAGCGTCCTCAGTGTTACCGTTTCTAATAATTCATTTTCGGGGACTAAAACTTCAGCCGCTACCTTATTGCAAAAGATTTCAATAGGATCTAAATTCGGTGGACTCATTTCTCCAAAACCCGTATTTTGAATACCACTTTCCCCAAGTGCAATATGAACCAATTCATGAATAATCGTAAATATACGTCCATAAGGACTGTCTTTAGGATTTATTACAATTACAGGAAAAGGATTCTGTGCTATGCAAAATCCGCGAAATGTTTTGAGTTCAACAGAAAGGTGTGTATTAACAGAAGTCTGACAAACAAGAATACCTTTCGCTTCAACGGTCCGTTTCCAAAATTTCAGGGCTGCGTATTGTTCGGTTGCTTGCTGTAATTGTGCTCTGTTGAATTCAAGAAATCCCTTTATTTTTTCTGCTTCGCGTACCGGGTCTTCATGTTTGTCAACGTTCAACCTCACCTGAGGTGTGGGTTCCTCCAGCAATTCGTAAAGTTCAATAAGTGTTTCACGTCTATCATACGCTTCAACGATATTGGCATTTAATCTATAAGTCTGTTCTTCATCTGGTGCCTTAGACTTTGGCAATACCCGATAATCTGTAAGCGGTTGAAAATCAGTAGGTGGTTTGGGCAAGTAGAAAATGGAAATATGAGTTTTATAAAGTCTGGCAATATTCTTTAATTGCGCGAAGGTAGGTTGTGCTGTTCCGTTTTCCCACGCTTCAAGTCGTTCAGGGTTTATCTTTAATTTTTTTGCCGCGTAGCTAATCTCTAATTTGATACGTCTTTCACGTATCCATTTGAGAACTTCTGGCGTAATGAGTGCTTTTACAGATTTTGCCATGATTTGTATCCTATTAGCGAGTTAAACAGTCTCTCAAAAACTATCTACCAACATATTAACAATAAGCAAAATAAGCCTTAACATAGTGCCTTGAGTGAATATAGTATATCACAAAATAAGCAAATTGTCAAAAACCGATTCTCTCAACCGTAGTAAGGTGTTGTTTTTAACCATAAAACACCTCATCCGTTTCACAAATTCCAAACCTTATTCTCGTTGACGAACCAACTCAAAAAAGAGTTCTGCAAAGCTTTCTATAGCTTATGATGTGTTAGGTAAGCGATTCAAGGGAATCATCAAGCTGCTATTTCAACTTTTATCTTGACTTTTAATCAGAATTTTTATACAATATGTTAAGGACGTAAAACAACCAATCAGCAAACTTTCTAAAAAACGGAATCTGAGAAAATCCACCATCTACGCGCGACTTTTCAGGTAGGCTTGCACGCTGCGCTTTCACGGAGTTATGTGTTTCTGGACGAATCAGATCCTTGACGAAGGAGATTTCATGTTGAACAAAAATTTGGAGGCAAAACGGACGGAGGCGGTCAAAAAAATCGTGTCTGAAGTTCCCGAAGCCTCGGCGTATGCTCCCGTAACAGAGTCGATGGCTAAGGCGACAGAGTTAGGTGAGGGAGAAATTGCATCGGCACTCAAAAGTTTTAGCTCAATGCCGCAATCCACAAATGTTTTTGCGAATCCCGTGTTACACAAGACCGCCGTGGACTGTGGGGATACACAGATTACGCTGAATATCCGTAGTTTTGGGATTCGCGGTATAGTTTCAGAGAGTGAGATTATTGCCAACCGACTCAGTCCAGCGCATGTTATTTTTGCCGGTCTTTTCGGTAGAAGACCTGAAAAACCCTCCGATGATATAGACGAAGAAGTACTCTTTTCAGAATTAATAGATAAGAAATTTTACCAATTTACTGAAACCCGCCGAGAAGGTCTAACAGGTAATCAACGCCTCATCAATCAGGTTGCAGATTTTGTTAAAGCTTTCCCCGAAGCCGGACCTGAAGCAGTCATCCAACATTTTTCAACACTTCGTAAATTGAGTATACCTAATCAAAAAGGAATAAACGGCACAAGAGATGCCGGCCCTCTGCTGATGGAGTTCATTAGTACGCACATGGAGAACGTTGCATTAGGCACAATATCTGTCTATATGCGACATCAGTTGCGGGAAAGTAGCGCGTTGCACCCGCAAGTTCTCGCGATGCGGGCAAATGATCTTATTGCAGAACATCAAAAAAGCGAAAAGACAGCCTTCCAAACATGTTATAGTCTCCTTTTAGGTAGAGAAGGAAGCCCTATTGAAGCATATATTTTAGGACGTATGGGTGTCATACAAACGCACCATGGCTCTGCTGGTTCAAATGTTGTTGCACGTTATCTCGCCACTTTACATACGGGCGCAGTTTCAGACTTTTTTGTCGCCTCACAGATGGCTTTAGATGGCGACCGGCATTTCGGCGCTATTCACGACATGACGTCGTTTATCAATCAGATAGAATCGCTTGATACCGTTGAGAGAGAAACAGCAATCCGCGAACGGATGCGTACGGCACTTCCAACCTTCGGACATCCAGAAATCGCTGCTGCTGGTAGAACAGATGAAATTCAGCAAGACCCGCGTCCTGCGATCTATTTCAATCCTTTCCTTGAAGCAGTTGATAAAGGGGAGATTCAACTGAACGATAAACAGAAAAAGCGATTAGCAATTATGCAACGCATTTACCAAATAGCGTTCATTGAAGGGATTGTACGTCCTGGTCGTGAAGACGAACCGCCGCTCCGCTTAACCCCAAATACAGATTTTGGCGGATGGGCAGTCCAAGAAGGTTTGGGTATTTATGAAACCGATAGAACGTTCCTAACTTATATCTTCCGCGGATTTGGTTGGATGATGGATGCCCGTGAACAACTCCAACTCAAGATTATCCGGCCAGTTATCCCCCCAGCCCCCGAAATTATTCCTACTCCATCCGATGATATGACAATCGCGAATGAGGTTGTTGCACTACACAATCGAATGGCAGGAGCGAATACATTTGACCAATAGGAAACTTTAGGTCATGCGTCCCTATAAAATAGAAAGTGTGAGCTGAACTTATAGAGATTCTGTGCGAATCAGAGAGGAATCCCAGTGATTGAATTTGACCAATTAACAGTCCCGACAGAAGGTGAAAAGATAGAGAGTACCAGTGGGCAGATGGTTGTCCCAAATAACCCGATTATCCCTGTTATTGAGGGCGACGGTATCGGGCGAGACATCATGAAAACAACCCGTCATGTCGTTGATGCGGCTGTCCAAACCGCTTACGGTGGCAAAAATCAGATAGTATGGTTTGATGTGTACGCTGGTGAAAACGCCATGGGCAAATATAATGAATGGCTGCCACAGGATACCTTCAACGCGATTGAACATTTTCGTGTGGCACTGAAGGGACCACTGACAACGCCTGTCGGTGGAGGTTTTCGTAGTTTAAACGTGACATTACGTCAGGTGCTTGAACTCTATGCCTGTATACGTCCTGTCCGTTACTTTCAAGGTGTACCCGCACCTGTCACGCATCCTGAAAAGATGGATGTCGTTATCTTCCGTGAGAATACTGAAGATGTTTACGCTGGTATTGAATGGGAACAGGGAACACCGGAGGTAAAAAAGGTTATTGACCTACTCCGCTCCGAAATGGGGGTTGAGATTCGTGAAGATTCTGGTGTCGGAATTAAACCGATAAGCATTTTCGGGACAAAACGTTTAGCACGAATGGCGATTCAATACGCTATTGAGCACGGTAGACGCAGTGTTACTTTTGTCCACAAAGGGAATATCATGAAGTTTACTGAGGGCGCTTTTTGTGCATGGGGATATGAACTCGCCAAGGAGGAATTTGCTGACACGACCATTACGGAAGCGGAACTCTATGACGAATATGACGGAAACGTCCCTGAAGGTAAAATTATCATCAATGACCGGATTGCGGATAGCATGTTACAGCAGATTTTAACGCGAACCGATGAATACGATGTTATTGCCACGCCGAATTTGAACGGTGATTATCTTTCCGATGCGGCGGCGGCACAGGTAGGTGGAATCGGCATGGCACCGGGTGGTAATCTCAACGATGAGGTTGCACTCTTTGAGGCAACACACGGCACTGCACCTAAATATACTGATCAGGACGTTGTTAATCCGAGTTCGCTCATCCTTTCTGCGGTGATGATGCTGGAGCATATTGGTTGGCAAGAAGCTGCCGACCTGATTATCGCGGGACTTGAGAAGACTATTCTACAGAAAAAGGTGACTTACGATCTGGAACGGTTGATGGAAGGTGCAACGAAGGTTCGCACATCTGAATTTGGCGAAGCGATTATTGAAAACTTTTCATGAAAACATGCTACTACACACAACAAGGAGTGGCACATGTCTTTAAAAACAAAACTTGTTCTTGGAGTCGGTCTATTAGTTGGTATTGGTTTCGGGATAGGCGTTGAGTTATATCGTCTTCATAAACGTATTTTGGAAGAATTGGTAGCGATTCGCAAGCAGGGTGAGAGGTAGGTATCCTTGTATAAGCACAATATATTTGCATTTACAAGGTAGCAAGCATGCAAAAATTTTACATAATCTTTATATTGGCAGTATATAGCATTTTTGCGTTTTACTTGATTGGCTGCGGGGAAAATGAAGAAGATGCAGCGTTTATAAGTGCATACCCGCCAAACAACAGCACAATTGATTCGGATGAGGTTATTACTGTTCTCTTTGATAACACACCAGTGACGTTAGACGTGGAAATACAAGGACAGCAAGACACATCTTTCTTGTGGGAATTAGATGGTAGAACCCTTACTGTGCGTGGGAATTCCACATTCAGGTTTGGAAAGAAGTATATCATTATAATCACTTGGGCAACAGGGCGCAAAATTTTAAACTACACAGTACGTCCATCGCCACCTCCCAAAGTGATTGTTGTAGCCGATGCCACGTTTGTAAGAGCTACACCAGCAAGCGGCGATCTCGCAGCAAATCGTAGTATCACAGTCAAATTTGACAACAACCCGGGTGACGTAACAGTCAGTGTTGGCACAGTCGCTGGATCTGGTAAGTCTCGGACTATCACGGGACCTTTTCCTGTTGGTGCTCTCACACTAACAATTAAGTGGGAAAACGGTGAAGGTAGTCACACACTTAACTATACCGTTGTCAAAGTAGATTGAAACTAACACTAAATATAGGCTGATATTTATCAAAATCGTTCATATGTCAATGTTTATCAGTGTTTTCTCGTTTATTCATCATGAAAATGCGCGCTGAGGTCAGACAGCATCTGCCTTTGTCCCATGAGTTCAAGTTTGATCTGATGAAAGGTTTTTCGCACACAACGGCTCACATCCTGTATTAGAAGGTAGCTCATTACTTTCACAGCTAAGTTTGCATACGCGCCATTTCGTCCTTTTAGTCTCATGGATGTGAGGTTTAGGTCTGTTTTTAGGTGTCTCCAATATTGTTCTATACCGTGGTGTTGAGACCATATCCGTAGGATTTCACACGCACGCAGTGGTTTCCCGAATACCAGCATGGTTCGTATTTTGCCACGGTCAGCAAAGAACACCACCACCATTTTTCCGAAGGTTTGACTTGTGGCTTTAGTGCGACAGGCCGGTTTATCACACCCCCATTTATTGGAGAGGAGTTGGATTGACTTCTTATGTTCCGAGAGTTTCGCCTTTTTTCCATCAATCGTCATCACATAGTTGCTTTTTCCGTGCACAAGGATCGTTTCAAATCCCATTTCTCGCAAGGTTTCAATCAAGTGATGGCTGCCATACCACGAATCGAAGGTGATCGGATAGTTCCGGATATCTATCCCTGTCTCTTCAAAGAAGGACACCACCTCTTTGAGCATAGAGACGACACAGGAGGGTTTATCCGTGTTCCCGCGTCCTTGTTTGCTGATCAGTCGCATATTCAAGGGAATGATCTGGTCTCCAATCTTTATCGTTATCCCCAATATATTTTGTCCTTTCATCGGTTGATTTGCTTGAGAACACCACCAGTTAGATGTGTAGGAGAGACCCTCTCCATAACGGAAAACAAAGGTATCATCCACACTGATGACGATACACAGACGCGATAGGGTAGAAGCACTTTTCGATACAACCTCCCGGAGTGCTTCTAACGCAATAGAACACCCCAGACGCACAAAAAGATGTTGCCAGAGATGAAGACTCATATTGTTCAGTTCACGATACAGTTTCGCTTTCGGAATAGACAACGCATCCGACACTTGATTCGGGTTCGTAAGTCCAAACAGATGACAGGTTGACAAAAACACGAAGGTATCAACAAAACGCTGTTTCAAGGTGCGAAACTGTGAAGATAGAAGTAGTTGAAAAAAGGTTGTAGATGTGATAAGCTGAGTTAGCATGAGATGTCCTCCTAATGTTGTTATATTGAAATCTGTAATTAGGATGAGATCTCATGCTATAAAAGTCAAGCAAAATCTACACAGCAAAACGCATTTTCATGGTGTTATACCTTGTTACTCTTGATTATGATTAGGTCGAACAACATTCTGAGAAATATCAGATAGGAAATTTATTTATGAATTGGGACCAAATAGTTAATAAAATTACACCGCATATTGTAAAAATCGAAACTCAATCTGGCCATGGAACCGGTTTCTTATCTCTGTATAACGAAGATCAGACACTATGTGGGGTCGCAACAGCATTGCACGTTGTTAGTTACGCTGATAAATGGCAACAACCTATCCGAATCCTGCACTATTCATCAGGTGAAACAGTATTCCTAGTGGATAGTCCATCCTAAAAGTTTGTTTTAGTTTTTGTAGATTTCTCGGCATCTTGACAAACAAAAGTGTTCTCTTATAGTATAGCAATACATAAGGAGGAACACACCCTTGAATAAGAAATATGTTGTCCAACTGACCGATGCGGAACGACAGGAGTTATCAGATATTATTAACACAGGTAAAAAAGAGGCATATATGATAAGGCATGCTCATATTTTGCTGAAATCAGATATAAATGGTCCCTGCTGGACTGACGCGAGAATAGCTGAGGCGTATGAGTGCACTGATAGGACAGTTGCGAAAGTGCGTCAGCGTTTTGTGGAAGGTGGCTTTTCTCGTGCCTTATATCGTGCGAAGCGGAAGCATCCACCGACACCTCGTAAACTTGATGGTGACGGAGAAGCAAGGTTGATAGCACTGAGTTGTGGAACCCCTCCCGAAGGTGCTGCCAAATGGACGTTACGTCTGCTTGCGTCAGAGTTGGTAAGACTTGAAGTTGTGGAAAACATTTCTCCAGAAACGGTGCGGCAGACACTAAAAAAAACGCGTTGAAACCACACCTTCAGCAACAGTGGGTGATACCCCCTGAAAAAGACGCTGAGTTTGTAAAGTCAATGGAAGAAGTGCTTGATCTTTACCAGAAACCTTTGGCTGCGGATACTCCTGTTGTGAACATGGACGAACAATCTGTCACACTTAGGGATGATGTTCGTGAACCGTATCCTGCGAAACCGGGACAAGTCAAGCGCGTAGATAACGAGTATAAACGCAAAGGCACAGCAAATATCTTCCTATTTACAGAGGCACTCTCGGGATGGCGGCGTGTGTCTGTTCGGACGCACCGAAAGACAGTGGATTGGGCAGAAGAAGTCAAAATACTATTGGATGAGGTCTACCCATCCGCAAAACAGGTCATTTTAGTTTGTGATAACCTGAATACACATAAACTCGCGTCACTCAATAAAGTGTTTGGAGATGAAGAAGCAGATAGGTTCCGGAAGCGTTTAGAAATCGTGCATACCCCCATTCATGGAAGTTGGTTGAATATAGCGGAAATAGAACTTAGCGTCCTTACACGCCAATGTTTGTGTCGTCGAATCCCAGATATAGAGACACTCCGTAGAGAGACACAAGCGTGGCAAAAACGTAGAAATGCAGAGCAAAAGCAGGTAGACTGGCAATTTACAACGGACGATGCGCGTGTCAGATTAAAACATCTATACCCGAAAAGTTAGACTGGACTAACCACTAGAAGAAAATGACCGTGTTATTTACACAGATTGGGAAACTGATTCTGCAATACTTCTTTTTCCTAAAGACGGATTTCCCTTTCTGCCAGAAGAACCTGAAGACATTTTTCCAAACGATTCCATAATCAATATTGGCGTTGAGGTTGGTTGGCTTGGCTTTCCTGCCGTTGTTCCCTACGACCTCTGTTTTTTCTCCGGCAAAATCAGTGCATTACTGGAATACAGCAGTGAGAGATACGGAGATAGGAAAGCATACTTAATTGACGGAGTCGCAATTAACGGTGTTAGTGGTGGTCCCGTAATCTATAGCAACCCCGCAGATGGAATTCAGATTGTAGGCACGATCACGGCATACTTGGCAAATAGAGCAACAGGAGAAAGTCTCCCTGGACTTAGTGTTGCACAGGATGTTTCTCATTTTCATGAAGTAGCAAGTACTATTCAGTCTATTGATGAAGCAAATAAGAAGAAAGCGGAGCTTGAAAAATCACAACAGACCGAACAAAAACTTGATAATGGCGAACCGCCAATGACACCGGATACACAAAATGTTGAATGACTTACAAACACAATTCAATTTTGGTGGAAACGACGTACAGGACAACCAATTATCCCCTGAAGGTTACAAAGGATTTGCTGGATTCCACAAGTATTGGGGGAAAAAACCTACTGAGGTATGGCGGTTTCTGATAGAAAATTTGACGTTACCCAATGATATTGTTTTAGACCCTTTCCTCGGTTCAGGACTTATCGCAAAAGAGTGTGTTGGGCACGGTTGCCGGTTTATTGGTTTTGATGTCAACCCCATTAGTATTGAGTTGACAAAGCTTTATCTGCACCCTCCAGATTACATAGATTTGAGAAACGCTATTTATGAAATTGAGAGACGGGTAAGACCACTTACAGATTCTATATATCTATTATCAGATGGAAATATAGCAACACATCTCCTATGGGATAACGACCAGATAACCCGAGTCTGGACAAAGCGCGGAAGGAAAAGGATAGAGCTTAACCTAACAAAATTGGAACTTGAGAATCTCCAAAGTATGGAAGAATATCAGCCAATAAGATTAAGGCAACTCCGGTTGTTTGACAATACAAGAATAAACACGCAAAAAACACTTTCCATTACTAAACTTTTTACCCCACGGGCATTGAAGACAATTGACTTAATCAAGGGTGAAATAGAACAGTACTCTGGAAACTTAAAGAGAGCGTTGCATCTTATACTGTCGGCATCAGTAGGTCAGATGTCAAATATGGTTTTTGCTGTCTCAAAGAGAGGGAAAACCAAAGGCATTGAAACTGATAAAATTGAGGTAGGAAGTTGGGTTGTTGGATATTGGTGTCCCGCGCAGCACTTTGAGATAAATGCATGGAATTGTTATACAAACAAAGCCAGCAAATTGCTAAAGGCAATTGGAGAGGCTGGAGTTTCGAAGACTGTCAAGATTTCACCCATTCTGAATGATTTCCTAGATAGCGAAGAAACTGTTTATCTCCAACAAGGAGATTCAGAGCAGCTTCTCAAGGACATTCCAACAGGATCAATCAAAGTTATCTTAACAGACCCACCTCATGGAGACAGGATTCCGTATTTAGAACTTAGTGAGATGTGGAACAGCATCATAGGACTTGATTCTAACTATGAACACGAGCTTGTTGTTTCAAATGCAAAGGAACGTGGCAAAGATATCCGATCATATAATGAAAAATTATCTTCTATTTTTTACCAATGTGCTCGTGTTCTGAAAAAAAATGGGTTTATGGCAATTCTGTTTAACGCGAGATCTAAGTGTTATTGGCAAAGCCTGCGCGAATTGGAGGCAACTACTGGACTCGAATATATTGGATGTTATCCAAATGTCTATTCCGCTGGATCAGTTCTTCAAGATAATAGAAAAAGGGGATTGAAATCGGATTTCGTTTTGTTGTACGGAAAGCAGATTAGTAAGGATGAACGGTTCAAGACCTTAGAGGCTTTTAACGGTGTAAAAGGTTGGACAACCTACTATCCCAAAGAAAGTAATTAATGATGTTGGATTTTGGTACTGCTGTGAGTCTGTTCAAGAACGATAAAATTCGTGAACTCTCCGCAACAGACGAAGGTATGCGGTTTTTGAAACTCCGTTCACTTTCACGAAAAGAACATCTCGATTACCTTATCAATAAATTTGAAATAGATATAGGGAATAGCAATACAAACAACGAGAAGTTGAGATTAATCTACGAGTCAGGCCTACGTTCGGTAAATATTGATGACGCTATAAAAGAATTGTTTGAAAAAGAACGAAAAGCGCGGCGTGAAAACGAACAACAATTGATAAGTGAGTTGTATAAAGTTCAGTCTTTTGAATGGGGAGGTTTGCATCAAAACAGTTTAGAAGCAACTATTGTAAACAGGTATGTGAAAAAGATAACTTCTTATGAATCATTGTCCGACGCAATAGAAGGTGATCTCCATAATAGTTTACGCGCTTATGTATTAGCTTCATGGTACAACCATTGGACTTCCATCATTATTGAAGATATTTTTAAGGAGCATGTGAACGTAATTCCAGCAGTGGGACAGATAAAGAAAATTGACTTTTTTCTCAACAATAAACCGTTTGATTTGAAAGTCACATACTTACCTGAAGGCTACATTAAAGATTATAGAAAGGCAAGCGGATTACGCCCTGAATTGACCTTAATGAAAGACTTAGCGCGAAAATTAGATATTAGTTTTGACACGTCTGTTCCTGAATCAGTCTTAATTCCTGATTTATGGCGTAAACTTGACGATCATCCAAGTGATGATGCACGCAGATTGGTCCGTGAATTATACGCATGCAGAGAGACATTATTAAACGAATCTATCGCTAATCCTGAACCTTTAGCACGATGGTTTTATGAAAATCAAGGTGTGCGGCGTTTTGATGCTTCAAATCGGCTGTTTTTAGTACTGGTAGATAAAACTAACTTTTTTGATTCATGGAAATTAAAAAGAGCTAGATCTTTGATTTCAGCACACGTAGCAAATTATCTGGAAAAAGTAGATACAGACGTTGGCTTTCAAATTGACTTTGATTGGGATGGAGAAACATACTCAACTGAAGCAGATGTGATTTTTGTTATCAAGCAATAAGATAAAACAACCTGATATAAAACGGAGGAAGAAGTGGCAAGAAAGAAAATTAGTGTAATTGGAGCAGGTAACGTCGGCGCGACAGCAGCATTCCTGATAGCGCAGAAGCAGCTTGGCGATGTCGTGATGATAGACATCGTTGATGGAGTCCCGCAAGGCAAGGCGTTGGATATGGCGGAGATGGGACCGGTGGAATTGTTTGACGCAGCAATCAGTGGTGACCTCGACTATTCCGCAACCGCAGACTCCGATTTAGTGATTATCACATCAGGTTCCCCACGAAAACCCGGGATGACACGTGAAGACCTATTGCAAACAAACGCCAACATCGTTGGAAGCGTCACGGAAAATGTAGTGAAGCATTCACCAGACACTATTATAATGATGCTCACTAACCCGCTTGACATCATGACCTACCATGCTTGGAAGGTATCAGGCTTTCCTTCACACAGAGTCGTGGGACAAGCAGGGGTACTTGATTCAGCACGGTTTCGTTATTTTATCTCGCTTGAACTGGGTGTATCGGTAGAAGACATCCATGCCCTCGTGCTTGGTGGACACGGTGATACGATGGTTCCGTTACCACGTTATACAACCGTCAACGGTATCCCAATTCCACAGTTGATTTCAACAGAGCGAATTGAAGCGATGGCACAACGCACTCGTGATGGCGGAGCTGAGGTGGTCAATCTTCTCAAGACAAGTGGATATTATGCCGCGGGTGCGTCGTTAGCACAGATGGCAGAAGCGATTATCTTGGATAAGAAACGGCTACTGCCGTGTTCTGCACATCTCACGGGACAATACGGTATCAATGACCTCTATATCGGTGTTCCTATTAAGCTTGGAGCAAACGGAGTCGAAGAGATTGTTGAGATTGAATTGATGGATGACGAGTTGGGTGCTTTGCAGACATCTGCACAGACGTATCGTGAGGGGATTGCGTTGTTGGGGTACTAAGTAGTTTTACGCGCATTTGGCATCGATTTGGGGACTCTTGTTGCTTGGCACGTTTCAATGGAATTCGGCAATCTAAAATATATTGTTGTTTGCCATGGTATAATGTTATGATAATTGCAAGGAGGTAAAACATGGCGCAAATCTATACCGCACAAATTCAACATCGTGGTGAATGGTGGATCGGATGGATACGCGAAATATCTGGGGTGAATTGCCAAGAAAGAACCCGGAAAGAATTAATAGAAACACTGAAAATTACGCTGGTTGAAGCCTTAGAATTTGAGGCAGAGGAAGCAGCACACCAAATTAAAGGCGAATATGAGGTCGTCAAAATCGCTGTATGAAGCTTAGACAGTTGATTCGGCATCTCAAAAAACACGGATGCTACTTGATTCGTGAAGGTAGTAAACATTCATGGTGGGGTAATGCGGATACAGGGAACCGCACTGCTATCCCAAGACATACTGAAATTGACAATAATCTTGCTAAGAAGATTTGTAAAGATTTAGGCATTCCACGACTCTAACACAGATTGAGACGATAAGTTGGGTGCTTTGCAGACATCTGCACAGACTTATCGTGAGGGGATTGCGTTGTTAGGGTATTAAAACAGTTTACATCATATTGTGTTGCATTCGACCTCAATGGAAACGATGAACCACAAGTTTTGATTGGAGAGCAGTGTGACAAACCTTATCGTTGTCCGTTTAAGGAATATTGTTGGCAAGACGTTCCTAAAAAATCCATTTTTACTATTTCACGCCTTCACCTAAATAAACTAAAGTTTGGACAATTTTTAACAATTTTATTTCCAAAAAGCAGAAAAGCAGGTATCCTTTCAGAAACAACACTTTTTGAAAGGAATATAAAATGGACCTCCTTCTCTGCTTAGAAAAAATAGTATCAGATTTTCGTCCTTTATTCAACCAACAAAACTTTATGCTTTTCCAAGCGTTGATTTTCGGTTTCATCGCAAATGGCGGTAGTGGCACACTCACAAGTCTTTATCAATCAAGTTGCTCACAGACAAGATACTGGTCTTTTCCGAAGTTCCTATCGCGTGGTAAATGGGATGCGGATGCGGTCGCAACACTTATGATACGACTGGTTCAACACACATTTGCGATCTGGGTTTATGTTTATGATGAAACTAAAGCAATAAAAACAGGCAAATCACAATGGGGATTGCACTTTTTCCGAAACTTCAGTTTCCAACGGCGTAGCATCAATCAATCCAAGTTTCAGTTCGGTCACCAGTTCGGCGCACTCGGTTTGTTATGTGAGACAGCGACAGGGTGGATGCTTTTCCCTGTATGGGTGAAACTGATGTGTCCGAAAACGATCCGTGATAAAAGTAATGCGGTGTTGCAGCGTATCTGTTCAAAGTTAGTCCCAGGACTGATTATCTTTGATAGAGGATTTGCGCGTCGCAAAGTATTTACGATGGCATTGCGTTTTGGACATCATATTTTGTGCCGTGCTAAATCCAATGCTGTGTTTTACCATTTACCCAAAATACCTAAGCATCGCAAACCGGGTAGACCCAAGAAATACGGAGACCGTCTTGGTATTCGAAGATTACGATATAATGTAATAGAAATAGCAGGTAAAACGCATTCAATCGCCTCCAAAGTCGTGCGAACCAAAATGTGTGATGCGGATGTGCGGCTCGTTGTGATACGCACACGCCCAAAGGTGTCAAAGCCTTATCGGTATTTCTTTGTTTTCACAACAGATATGACGCTTGAGATATCGCAGATCGTCAAATACTATCGTCATAGATGGCAAATTGAAACAGCTTTCCGAGATGTCAAACAACATTTCGGGTTTGATAAATATCAAGTCAAATCTCGTAAAAGCATCAATCGGTTTGTGCAACTTAGTTTCGTCGCAGCGAGTTTGACGAAACTTATATTTACAACACAACTGGCAACGGAAAGGGTGAGTGTTGAGGATGTTTGTCAACAACTCGGGATACATTGGTATCGTCCTGTGAACCTCACACTCGGATTGCGTGTCGCTTTTCTACGCTTGCGAATAGCACAAACGTTATTTTCTGTGAGTTCCAAGCAAAAACCATACATGCAGAATATTACACATATCTTTCAGCAAATCAAAGATAAACCTATGGACAAGGTTACTTGAATCTAACAATATTGTCCAAACTTTAGTAAATAAAAAGAACGACTTAATAAAAAAAGGTATATTTGGTCTTGAAGATGTCCCAGACGATTATGCACTTAGTGAAAAACAACGGACGTACGTCAATAGCGTTAAAGATGAAAAAGCAGAGATTGACAATGTGACAATCCAACGCCTTATGTCTGATTTAGAATACCCAATCCATTTCCTTGATTTCGAAACAGATAATCCTGCGATTCCCAGATTTGAAGGATTACATCCTTATCAACAGTTTCCATTTCAGTACAGTTGTCACGTCCTGCAACAAGATGGATCGGTTACGCATCATGAATACTTGCATACCGATACATCTGATCCAAGAGAACAATTGTTAGAATCTTTGCTTATACATATTTCTGCTTACGGTTCTGTCGTTGTTTACAGAGCAAGTACTGAAGGAGGAGTACTTAAAGACTTGGCAATTTCTTTTCTCGAACATGCTTCAATACTTCAGTCAATCATAGACCGCCTTTGGGATCAGTTAGTGATATTCCAAAAACATTATATGCATCCTGATTTTTGCGGTTCTAATTCTCTCAAGAATGTGCTCCCTGTTTTAGTGCCTTCGTTGTGCTATGAGGATTTGGATGTTCAAGATGGTTTGGAGGCACAAGCTATCTGGAATTTAATGCTCAAGACCACACATGAAAAAGAAAAAAGCGATATGATTAAAAACTTGAGAGAATATTGCAAGCTAGACACGCTTGCTACGGTCGAAATCCACAAGGTTTTGTGTGAGTTGTAAATTAACTGTTAAATCATATATCACGCCTTTTGCGACACCATGCTGGAGAGGATGCCGAGGATCCTGTCACATCGCTCAATAGCGTAGGTCATCATATCAATATGCAAACACTTTTCCTCCAATTTGAGGAACAGCCAATCTATTCCTGTTGTGGATGCACCATAAACGCAAGGGATATCATTCCCTCTTTCTGCGTTAAAGCGTTGGGCAGCGAGCATCTCCGCGACACACTGGCCCATACCAAGTTTCAGGTCATCCTTTTTCGCTTCAACAAGAACGATGACAGGAGCCTGTAATAAATGCTGCACTGGCGACAAACTCACTAAAAAATCGCACACCCCGGTTAATCCACTTTCCTCGTCAACACTGAACTCAATACCCGAAAAAAAACTGATGCGGTGCTCGAATTGCTCTCGGAGTTCAAACAAGATATCAGCGACAATCAGTTCTGATTTCGCCTTTTCAGTACCTATGGCGATGGCTAACTGCACCTTTTTGGTTAACACTTCTGTGAGATAGCTACTTGGAACTATTGTTTCTATTTCAGCAAAGAGTGCCGCGGATTCAACGATTTCTAATTGAAACGTCGTTACCACTGTTTCCAGCGTAAAATTGCTATAAGCCATATCTGTTCCTCCTGAGGACTGTGAAAATGTGATCCGTTCATCTTCTCATTTGTCTCAACAACCCTGCTATCCGCAAGTTTAGCAGTTCCCTTGCCAATCCTTCTATGCCTCACGCCTCTTGTGCCACCATGCTGGAGAGGATACCGAGGATCCTGTCACACCGCTCAATTGTATAGGTTGACATATCAATGTGCAGGCGTTTTTTCTCCAACTTGAGAAATTGCCAATCTATTCCTGTTGTAGAGGCACCGTAAATACAAGGGATGTCATTTTCTCTTTCAGCATTAAAACGTTGGGCAGCGAGCATCTCTGCGACACACTGCCCGATTCCGAGTTTCAAATCAAGATTCTTTGCCTCAACAAGCACTATAATAGGTGACTCCAAATAAAATTGTTCAGGCGATAGACTCACTAAAAAATCGCACACGCCGGTCAAACCTTTTTCAGCGTCAACGCTGAAGTCAATACCAGAAAACAGACTAATGCTGTGATCAAAGTGCTCAAGAAGGTCAACGAGCACGTCAACAACTATCAGTTCTGACCGTGCTTTCTCGGTGCCGATGGCGGTGGCTAATGATGCCTTCCGCGCTAACCCCATCGTGAGATAAGTGCTTGGTTCCACTGGTTCTATTTCAGAGAAGAGTCCTAAAGACCGAACCGTATCAAGTTGAAACGTTTTCTGCGCGGTTTCTAAGGTAAACTCACTATATGCCATGTGAAAGTTCCTCCATGCTGTGAGATGGAATCTATTATCCTTTGTATTTACCTTACGCCTTTTGTGCCACCATACTTGAAAGAATACCGAGGATCCTGTCACACCGCTCAATCGTATAGGTTGACATATCAAAGTGTAGACGCTTTTCTTCCAGTTTGAGGAACAACCAATCTATTCCTGTTGTAGACGCCCCATAAATGTAAGAAATATCATTTCCTCTCTCGGCATTAAAACGTTGGGCTGCGAGCATCTCGGCAACACATTGTCCAAGCCCCAATTTCACATCAGTATTTTTTGCCTCAACAAGGATAATGACAGGTGCCTCTAAATAAAATTGGTTCGGTGACAGGCTCACCAAAAAATCGCATACACCAGTCAGACCGTTTTCAACATCAACGTTGAAGTCAATTCCAGAAAACAGACTGATGCGGCGATCCAGGTGTTCCAGGAGTTCAACAAGCACATCGGCGACAATCATTTCTGACCTTGCTTTCTCGGTGCCGATAGCGGTGGCTAATGGTGCCTTCTTCGCTAATCCCGTCGTGAGATACTCACTCGGGGGCACTGGCTCTATTTCAGAAAAGAGACCTACGATGTCAATCTTTTCAAGTTGAAACGTTGGTATTACAGATTCTAATGTAAACTCGCTATAAGACATCAATAACACCTCTTGGATAGAAGTAGGCGGTTAGTGAGCTGCCTACTCCTTATCTTTATTCTCATCTTCGTCAACAACTTCGTATTCAGCATCAACGACATCATCGCCTTCTGCAGCATCTTCAGAAGGAGCATCTTCAGGTGTAGTACCCGCAGCTCCAGGATCAGCATCGGCAGCCTGTTGGTAAAGCTGCGCTGAAGCCTCATGCCATATCTGCATCAGGTCATCAGTTGCAGATTTAATTTCAGCATTGTTGTTCGCTTCCAGTGCTTGCTTGACGCGTTCAACGCCAGCATTAACCTTTTCTTTAGTCGCATCGTCCACTTTGTCGCCAAATTCCTTCAGATTCTTCTCAGTTTCATAGACTAAAGAATCAGCGCTGTTTCGGGTCTCGACTTCTTCACGTTTCTGTTTATCCTCTTCAGCGTGTGCTTCCGCATCTTTCATCATCTGTTCGATCTCCGCATCGCTAAGTCCGGAAGAAGCGGTGATTGTAATTTTCTGCTCCTTACCCGTTGCCGTATCTTTAGCAGATACGTTCAGAATACCGTTCGCATCAATATCAAACGTAACCTCAATCTGCGGAACACCTCTGGGGGCAGGTGGAATATCGCCCAATCGGAATCTGCCAATTGTTTTGTTGTAAACAGCCTGTTCCCGTTCACCTTGAAGGACATGCACATCAACTGCAGTTTGATTGTCTTCCGCTGTTGTGAATTTTTCAGATTTCTTAGTCGGAATAGTGGTATTCTTTTCGATTAACCGCGTAAACATCCCACCGAGCGTCTCAATACCGAGCGAAAGTGGAGTTACATCAAGCAACAGAATGTCTTTGACTTCTTCATCACCAGCGAGCACACCACCTTGAATTGCTGCGCCAACAGCGACAACTTCGTCTGGATTGACACCTTTGTGCGGTTCTTTTCCGAAGAGATCCTGGACAGCCTCCTGTACTTTTGGCATCCGTGTCTGTCCACCGACGAGTATAACTTCGTCAATATCAGAAGGTTGTATTTCGGCATCAGAGAGTGCTTGTCGGCACGGTTCAAGGGAACGTTGTACCAAATCATCCGTTATTTGTTCCAGTTTTGCGCGCGTGAGTGTTAAATTAAGGTGTTTGGGACCGCTGGCATCGCTTGTAACAAAGGGCAGATTGATATCTGTTTGTTGCGTGCTGGAAAGCTCACACTTTGCTGTCTCTGCTGCCTCTTTCAGCCGTTGCAGCGCCATTTGGTCGTTACGCAGGTCAATACCTTGGCTACTGAGGAATTCCTGTGCCATCCAATCAATAACCGCTTGGTCGAAGTCATCACCACCGAGGTGCGTATCCCCGTTTGTACTTTTTACTTCAAACACCCCGTCCCCGATTTCCAAAATAGAGATGTCAAACGTGCCTCCACCAAGGTCGTAAACAGCGATTTTCTTGTCACCTTCATTTTGCAACCCGTAAGCAAGTGAAGCGGCGGTCGGTTCATTGATAATCCGCTGAACTTCTAAACCCGCGATTTTACCTGCATCTGCTGTTGCCTGGCGTTGGGCATCATTGAAATAGGCTGGCACGGTGATTACTGCTTGTGTAACTTCTTCTCCAAGATACGCCTCTGCGGTTTCCTTCATTTTCCGCAAAACCATCGCGGAGATTTCGGGCGGAGAGTATTCTTTACCATCAATATTTACGGCAACATCACCATCTTTATCGCTTTTTAATTCATAAGGCACACGGGAGGTATCGTTCCCAAGTTCGCTATATTTTCGTCCCATGAACCGTTTAATAGAAAAAATTGTATTTTCAGGGTTTGTGATGGCTTGTCTTTTAGCTACTTGCCCGACGGGACGCTCTCCCTCTTTGGTAAAACCGACAACTGAAGGAGTCGTCCGATTTCCCTCCGCGTTTTCGATCACCTTTGCATCGCCGCTCTCTAAAACAGCTACACATGAATTTGTCGTTCCTAAATCAATTCCAATTACTTTACCCATTTTTAATCTCCAATTTCATAATTATTTTTTATAATCGTAATAAGAATATAAGTGCAATATCTGTGCCAACATCAACCTGTTAAATCATAGTCAAATTTGAAATACCTATACAATACCCTATAGGCACGCTTTGTAAGCGCGCCGCTAAGTGAATGCTATTGTAGGAGGGGTTTTCAACCCCGATTTCCTGCCAAATGCCCATCTTTATTGTAGGGGCAGCGTTCTGTGCCCCTACAAGCCTCTTACAAAAAAATGGTGAGTCATGGTTCTACAGCGTTAGTGTGTCAAATTGGCAGTTTCAACCCCAATAAAACTTTGATGGCGAATGTCAATTTGGCATACCATGAATGCTATATTTTTGTTTCAGAGTGCCCCATGTTGTTGATAATTTGTCTGTAGGTTCAACTACCAAGGCATCCGCAATACCTTCCTGTATCACTTTAACTTCTTTTTGGGAAAGTCCGCGGTTAAACATAGCAAACTCATCCATATCACCGTTATAATAGCGGTCTAAATTGAGCGGTTCCTCAGTTCCAAGCAGCAGTGGTGATTCAACAGGAACTAATTTGCCATCTTGCTTTGGATGATTGATTAAGACCTCACCATCAAGGTAAACCGTCCACCATTCTCCATGTTGAAACGAAACAGCAACGTGCTGCCATTTATCTTTGACTATTTTTACCGGACTTTTCGCAGGAACTTGACGACCATTTGACAATTTCCATCCCATCCAAATATAACCATCTGGATGAAGAAGTATTTCAAAAAACTCGTCTACATCAGGTCCTTTTGCTGCAATAAGTTGCCATGTGCCCGGACCTACTTTCAACGTGGGACGAATCCATGCACAAATAGTGAGCCCATCGGTAAATTCAAATTGATGGGAATGAACAACGCGAACAATACCGTCTTCTCCACCAAAATTGAGACCTTTACCAAATTTGCCGTTGGTCCAGTCTGTATCGCCTTCTAATTTTCCATCCTGACCGTTTCCAGACTGATCTGTGGCGGTTTTACCTGCGCCATCTTCAAAGTCAAAATAAACGACTAACCCTTCCAATTCTTCAGCTGTGCTGCTAATTTGAAAACTCGCTGCCAGAAATACAGTTGTAAAGAAGATAACTATAAAGTTTCGCATGAGTTTCACCTCTTTGTAAATTTGGATCAATAAGTTGAATATGGGCGGATACAACATCCACCCATAAAAATAGAGAGGATATCTCTAAGCAAACGGGAAGGTGCCTTGATACCCACGTGGACGTGAAACATGCCAAACACCATCATACATCGGTGTAACCTGATAATGGCAAACAACATTGCTCCGCTCCATATCGTCGCGTTCTTTTGCACCTTGATGTGGCATGTGGTTGATGAACAAGACACAATCGCCTGCTTTCGGATATAAGATTACATGTTCTTGTGATTCACACCATTCCTCAAATTTGGGACGGTCCAAAGGATACAGATGCGGCGGTTCGTTTATATGTCCACCTTTCACAAACTTGAGATGTCCTTCACCTGGACCGTTGTCTTGAAAATAGTAGGTGGTATTGATGCCGGCAGGTGCCATCGCAAACGGGTGTTCCTCAACGTACCGCTTTTCGTGCCAATAGCCGTAAAAGTCCATGTGCCATTCCTGTAGGTATGGACCTGGATTGATATGTGCGCGTAGACTCCGCAACTGACACTGCTTACCCATTAAACCCTCAAGATATGGACGGACACTTGGATGCCCAACAAGGGGTGCATAGGTGTCCGGTTCACGATCAAGCAGGCTATCAAACCACATATTACCGACTGCGTTCAATCCTTCTTCCCAACCCTGTTCGCGTGCATAGTTAACCCGATGGCGAATATTTTCGGTTTCTTCAGGTGACAATGCCCCTTCTAATAAAACGAAACCGTCCTGTAGTAGCTGGTCAATGTTAGCTTTCGTATCTTCCATGGTTCATCTCCTTTAAAATTCAGAATGCGTAATGTATTCAATACATGTATAGCAAAGTGTTAACCAAAGAAGTTCAAATTTTAACCGACAGACTCAAAAAGTCCATTGATAGCAATATTCTAACTCAGTGGTTCTAATGGCTTAGCATTCCCAAAAACAGGGACTGGCGCATTACCAAGGGCTGCCCAGCGCGAAGCATTCGCAATAACCTGGCGGACATTCTCATCGTAATAAATCGGATACGTTTCATGACCGGGACGAAAATAGAAGATTTTTCCTCTGCCGCGATAGTAGCAACAACCGCTCCGAAACACCTCACCACCGGGGAACCAACTGATGAAAACGAGCGTGTCGGGTTCCGGGATGTCAAACGGTTCACCATACATTTCGGCATGCTCAATTTCAAAATATTCGCCAAGTCCTTCAACAATCGGGTGTCCGTGTTCAATCACCCAGATACGTTCTTTTTCCGCCGCTTCACGCCATTTTAGACTACACGATGTTCCCATCAAGCGGGTAAAAGGTTTAGAATAGTGCCCAGAATGTAGCACAATAAGTCCCATTCCTTGCAGCACGCGCGCTTTTACCTTATCAGCAATTGCGTCTTCAACGGCACCATGTGCAGCATGTCCCCACCATATCAACACATCCGTTTTATCCAGCACTTCGTTAATTAAACCGTGTTCAGGTTCATCTAACGTAGCGGTTAACGTTTCAATTCCGTGTTCACTTAACCCATCGGCAATAGCAGTGTGAATGCCTTTCGGGTAAATTCCGCGGATCTTTTCGTTCGTTTTTTCGTGTCTAAATTCGTTCCAAACTGTAACTAAAGGTTGTGACATAAGTTTCTCCTTAGTATCAGAAATTGTTTAAAATTACACTGTATAACTCAAGTTGACACCTATATGGCAATGCTCGTGTGTGATAGGTTTTAACCCCGATTTATACCTCAAGACATCCAGAATAAGTGAAAGAACCTTGTTTTTTCTGGAAAAATAGTATCTCGCTGATAGAAATCTTATAGGTAGCAACTTAGGTTAAATAATGAAAGGGAGCGTCCACTAGACAATCACGAGTCAAAATTGTGCGAACTATAGTAATCTACAGGAAAAGTTATTTTTCAATAATCCAATGGTTAAGTAATCTTTTTCCATCAGAGATATAATATACAAACATATTCTTCTTATATCGCTTCACATATTGATATTTTGTATCTATTTTAGTGAAATATAACCAGGCCTGACCTGTCCATGCTTCTCCAACGTCTTCTCCAAAAGTAGCATTATATGTTTTGTTCGGTCTACCGAAAATCATTATAACATCTTCAGGTGTCATTCCAACTTTAAGCTTTCTGATGTTGCTTTCAACAAATGTTTTATGCCCCGGATAAGTCGGGAATTCATACGGTATAGCGCAACTATAGAAGAAAATACCAACTGGTATTATTATAATTACGGACAATCTATCAAATAAACGAAACCCGTTTTTATGTATCATTCCAATTACTCCTATTCTAAAGCAGCTAATATCTTGGTAAGTTTAGTTTTGCCTGCTTAGCTTTTATCATATCAAAATAAGGTTCAAAATCAATTAGAATCTGCTCTCTACAGGCTCGTGGGATTGGTATGACAGTAACCTTACCAGGATTTTTTAGGTCTTTGAATTTCATGCGGAAATTTGTAGAATTGAATACCTCTGGACGAAAGGCAAAGAGTCCGTGTTGGGCTATATCCTCCATTTTTGCCTGTGATGTAGATACCGAAACAGGCACAATTCCCATTGAGCGAAACACTGCTGGGATTGTTGAACTATTATCTATCAAATCAAAATCTTGTAAGTCAGATTTATACTCATAAGTGTGAAATCCCCGGTAGGCAGTTTTAGAGTATGCCGCTGCAGTTGCCCCTAAAACATTTAAGAACAAACTGCCTCCTGTTTCACCAATTTTAGGTTCTACTTTTATCAACACCAAAGGCATAAACTCACCTACATATTGTTGCCACTCTTGTAGGTTATCCCCAACAGGATCATATATCTCTGACGGATCTACACCAGCAGATTTTTCCCGAATTTGACGTTTTTTCACCAACGGATCTGCTGAAACAATTTTGAGATAATGTTCACGGGTTGGTGTATAGATGATTATATTGAATCTCAAACCATCTATAACATAGTTACGGGTTTTACCACTCCTTGCAGATGCCCATTTTAGACCTTCTATGGGAAAAGGATATTTTGGAACAACAGGTAGTAAGTCTGATGATGGGGTATCAATTTGATTTAACTTTTTACGAGCCATTGCAAGGATTGGTTCAGCGAGAGTTATTGGAATACTACCAGATACGCCAGGACCTCGGGATGAAAAATCCCCGAAAGTGTTAATTGCAATAACTTCAGAATCCATGTTAATCATCGGTCCACCTGAATTGCCGGGATTGATATTAACATCTGAAATAACAGCTTGTTCCTCCATCTTACTTACAATTCCAGAAGTCACGATGCGAATCTGGTTCAATGGACTTCCAATACATATTACTTTTTCTCCTTCAAATGCCAAATCGTGAGTTGGTCTCGCAGCAATCTTTAAAATTGGCAGGTCTTTAATGGTATTAGGGTTCACATGCAATACAGATATATCCTTCTGCTTGTCATCAACCAGAAGGATCGCTCGAACCCGGATTTTAGGTTCTATTTGCACTGATAATCGACTTGAATTTGTAATAACATGAGAGTTGGTCAGAATAAGTCCAGCCTTATCTACTAAAAAACCACTTCCCTGGCTACGATCACCAAATACAGTACATACCGCATCCCTGGTGGCGAGAAAAGTAATAGCTTCTTTTGACATTTCCCTTTGGGCAAAAGCATTATTACAAACAATGCTGAAGATAAGTATACAGATAACTTGAAATCTAATATTAGTGAATTTCATTCAAATCTCCTTTATCTAACCTATATGAGGTGGGTATTATTGAAATTAGTCAGGATATACATTATAACCTAAAAAAATAAGTTTATTCAACAGCAACAACGTATTCAGTCAACACAGATCGTCTTTCTTTGGCACGCTTAGCAGCCTCAACAAATTCGCGTAGTGCAACAATTAATTCATCGGCTGTCTCAGGTGTGAATGAGGCTTCACCATCTTCTGGACAAACCCAAGCATACACATTCGGTATCTGGACAGAAATACCATCTTCGTTATACGAAAATACGGTTTGCCGCCACTCTTTTTTTCTGTTGTGTTGTCCACAAATTGGGGGTGGTTTCGGTGTCATAAGTTATTTCCTTTGATGTCTTAAGCGCTCAAAGGGAGGAAATCGCCATTGATTCTCATCAGGGATGTAGGCAGTCACAAACTCAATGTAAATCGGATCAGCATGTTCACACACAACATGTAGATAGACTACAATATTTTCCGAGAGGGTTGATCGTCCACAAATCAAAACTCGCTGATCCTCAGGGTATGTTTCAATTATCCTTCCGTTGAGGATTGCTTCTACCATGTGTTTAACTTGAAAACCTTCTTTTTGCGCATGTAGAATCGCATGACTTTTCACAAGATAATCGCCATTTTGAATTCTTTCACGGATGGTTTGTAAATCCACACCATATCATCCCGACTCTAACTTACAATCTGTTTTCCTGAATAAGCTTGCCATTTTTAAAACGTTAATTCTGTCTCCACTGCTTCATCATAGTCAACACCCTCAACGTCAAAACCAAAGAGGTTTCGGAAACGTCTTCTGTAGCCAGCGTAATCAGAGAGTTCATGGAAATTGTCGGTATTAATCTGTTCCCACCGTTCTGTGACTGCGTCTGTCACATCCTGCCGTAATTCTCTGTCATCCAACCGAATGTAACGTTCGCTATCAAGTTGCGGTTTTAGTCCCGGTCCAAGATGTTCCGAGAATAACCGCTGCATCTGTCCAATCGGTGCTTCATTAATACCTTTTGCGTTCATAATATCGTAGAGGATGCTAATGTAAAGAGGGACAACAGGAATTGCTGCAGAGGCTTGCGTAACGACAGCTTTGTTAACCGAAATATACGCATTGCCACCGAATTGATTGGCAAGTTTTTCATCAAGTGCGTCAACACGTGCCTTCAGATCATCTTTTGCCCTGCCAATAGTACCATATCGGTATATTGACCAAGTTAATGCACTGCCGATATAGGTATAAGCAACAACAGTTACTTCTGGTGCGATCAATTCGGCATCTGCTAAAGCCTCAACCCACATCTCCAGATCCTCACCACCCATCACAGCGATTGTGTCTGCGATCTCTTGATCATTTGCCGGTTCAATTGTCACAGGGACAACAACTTCGTTGTTTAGATCAATGGTTTTTCCTGTATACGATTCACCGATCGGTTTCAGTTCAGAATTATGTGTATCACCGGTACGGGGATGGGTTCGGCGTGGCGCAGCGATGCTATAGACGAGAACATCTATTTTGCCAAAATTTGCTTTAAGTTGTTCAATCGTCTCCTGCTTCACCTCATCCGAAAATGCATCTCCATTGAGACTCTCAGCAAAAAAACCATCATGTTGTGCTTGCTGATGGAAAGCAACGGTGTTGTAATAGCCTGCAGACGCTGTTCGACGATCATCCGCGGGGCGTTCGTAGAGAAGACCTAACGTTTTTGCACCGTATCCCCACGTCAACGCAATACGAGAGGCAAGTCCATAACCGGTTGACGCTCCAATCACAAGCGCGTTTAAACCCATCCCTTTGTTTGTAGCATTTGCCTTAATTAAATCTATCTGACTTTGAACGTTTGCATGACACCCAGCAGGATGCGCGTTCGTACAGATAAAACCACGAATCCGAGGTTTAACAATTTGAACTGCCATTATATCCTTCTTTTCTAAAGAGGTTAGTCGTCAATCTCAACGACCATTTCGACTTCAACCGGAATACCGCCAGGCAATTGCACCATGCCGACTGCCGAACGCGCGTGTTTGCCCTTATCGCCGAAAACTTCAACAAAGAAATCTGATGCGCCGTTGAGGACAGCAGGTTGGTCAGTAAAATCTGCTGATGAGTTGATAAAACCGACAACCTTCACAACCCGTTTAATTCGATCCAGATCGCCTAATGCATGCTTAAGCGTGCTCAACAACCCGATTGCAACTTGTCGTGCCGATTCATACCCTTCTTCAATGGTGGCATCTGTACCGAGTTGGCTTTTATAAATTTTACCCTCACCTGTGCCGGGACCGTGTCCAGATGTAAAAACAAGATTTCCTGTTTGAACTGTGGTAACGTAATTCGCAACTGGTATTGCAGGGGGCGGTAATTCTACCCCTAATTCTTCAAGTCGTTTTTCTATTTTCATGTAATTTAATATCTCCCAAATAGGTTCATAATTTAACGTGCTGCAAACATGATATTTTGCAACAACTTGTATTATTAAATAGGTTTTTACTGATTTTGTCAAGCGAATTTGTATTTTATCAGTTTGGAATAATCTGTTGGCTTTTTGCCCGATAGCATGATATACTTTAAGCTATCACTGTGTTAAATCAACTTTGTATGATAACCCTTAATCCAATTTTACTATAGGAGATCGTTATGCAAGCATTCTATACTGCACAAATTCAGCACAGCGGCGAGTGGTGGATTGGTTGGATAAAAGAAGTATCTGGAGTCACTTGTCAAGAAAGGACACGAGAAGAATTGCTTGAAACGTTGAAAATCACACTAATTGAAGTCTTAGAATATGACTCGCAAGAAGCAGTTCGCTAAGCTGAAAACGAGTATGAGGAAGTAAAAATCGCTGTATGAAACGTGTGCAGTTGATCAAACATCTCAAAAAGCACGGATGCGATTTACTAGACATTATAACGTTTTAATTGTGAGTTGTTATTGGTCTTTAATAAAATCTAATTTAGTCCCGTAGGGACGATATGTTTATAGGAACACGGCCACCCTACGCTCTTAGTCCCGTAGGGACGATATGTTTTCGCATCACATTGGCAGTTGCTATGTCGTTCCTACGGAACTCAAGAGGTGTTGGTAATTTTTCTATAAACATAGCGTTCCTACGGAACTCAAGAGGTCCGAGACACTCGGTAAACCTTAATTCAAATTAAATCATTATAATGTCTACTGTGAGAAGGCAAGAAGCACTCATTGTGGGTGATTCGGACCGGGGTGCCCGCGCCGCTGTTCCGAGGCACACCGAGATTGACGATGTGCTTGCGAAGGAAATCTGTAAACAGCTAGAAATCCCACGTCTATAATCTACTACATCACCGCCGTACCGCCAACTTATAACCTACCAAATCCCACCAAATTAACCGCCACAAAATATAGCATATATGCTATAATAACCATAAAATCTATTTGGAGAGCGGAGATGGTAATTGCTGTAGATGCAGCGTCCCTTGACAAACGTAACCGAACAGAGCAACAACTTTTCGCAGTGGTTGAGCAGAACACCCCCGACTCAATCAAAATCCCTCTTTTCCCCCAAGACGAACCCGAAGCATTCACATTCCTGCTTAACAAGGAACTCATTGAACGATTGAACCTGTGGGAATGGTTTGGCAACTATGCTAAGGAAGCGCAAGTGTCAACGGCAGGGATACGCGGCCCACAAAATATACTGTATCCGTGGGATACGCGCTTTCCAATCAATCAGGTTGGCATTATCTTGGCGACACTCGGAAAAAGTCTCGTTGCAAAGGAAAAATCTGGTGGGAAACTTGTAGAAAAACTTGCAGGATGTGAGGTGCGCTACAACTCGCAAAAATATGTTGAGTTCATTGCTCGCATTCAGGCAGCACAAGGTATACGGACTTATGTGCCGAAAGGGTTTGGCACTTTGCCGATTTGGATGGCATCGTTCCTTATTTTTATGCTTGACTTGGACGGTGGCGAACATGTCACATCAAGCCACTCCGTTAGCACAAAAAACGCAACAAAAGACCTCAACAATCAGGGAAGTCAATATCTGCCCGAAGAATCCATGCACTTTGTTGAAAAGATTGAGGAGATTCTCAAAACTGCAGAGACAGATGGATACCCAATTCAATTCAGTTCCATTAACGATGAACATATTGATTTTGAACGATTAGACGAACTTCACGATGGCGTACAACTTTATGTCGGTTATTTAAAAAGCGGTGTCGCCACATATGCTAATCTCAACCTTATCCGCGAGACAAAACCGCCAATTGTTGTTGATTGTGTCGGGGGATGTATGTACCGTCCGATGCGTGCGATCTTTGAGCGGTTAGGTATTGCTGACTCTGTACGTTGGCTCCATGTTGAAGCAGACCCGCTCTACCACAATATCGGGAAACTGGACAGGAATCCGAAAACAGGCGAGGCAGAATTTTATGACCTCGGATGCGATTTTAGCATACTGGATGTTGTCAAATCGGCAGAGTACGCGACCAAACTAAAAAAACAACCTCTCGGAACAATCATTGAGGCAACCGATCCAGATGGAGACCGACTCATCGTTTGTCAAATAGAAGAAACATCGCGTGCTGAAACACTCCAACGTCTCGGTGTTGATTTTCTAATGCTTGATGATGATCGCCTGTTAACGATTTACACGCCTAATCAGGCGTTTCTTATGTTAATGGGTTTCCACACGAAACAACTTAAAACCGCTGGACTTTGGGAAGATCATCCGCGATTTATGATTAAAACGACTCCTTCTGCACTCGCGTGGGACCAGTGGGCTGCAGCTAATGGGGTGAATGTGATTAATGTGCCGGTCGGTTTCAAAGAGATTGCCGCAATTATGAAAAAGATTGAGAAGCAGATAGCCGATGCACCGGACACGCCAGCTGTTATCCAAGATGTTTATGGTGAAACGATTTCGCTCGGTGTGCAGCCGCGACTCATCTTCGCGGGTGAAGAGAGCGGCGGCATGATTACAGGTCCCGAAGAACTAATCCAGAGTCACGGTGGTAGGACTGCCATTGCAATGCGGGAAAAATCAGCAGGTGAATCTATGGTACTTGTCACAGCACTTGCCGCGCATTGTAAACAGGTGGATATACCTTTGTCTGACTATCTCGCCTCTATTTTTACTGAGAGCAAAATCACCGCAAGGTGTGATGTGAGAGAAGATATTACCTACTACAACGAGTCTGAACCGAATCCTGAAAAACTACGCGCAGCAAAACAGGAAGGCGAAGCAAAACGTGATAAAAATGATCTGTTTTTCCTTGGGATCGCTATTGCTCTGCGCGATGGGAAAGTAGATATGGAGCAAGCGCGTGCTATCCTTTCCGATGCACTTCCTGAACTTGATTTTACGACACTTGAGAGTGTTCGATTTGTCGGGGATGGGACTTACCTTAAGTTTGCGGATAAGTTTGTTGAAGTCCGAAAGTCTGGGACAGATGCAAAAACAAAAGCTTATGCCTCCGGTCCTGATAAGGAGGAGTGCAGGCATTATGCCAAAGCTTTTGGTGAAACGAGTGGTGACCTCACTGAACTTTACCGCGCGCAAATCGGTGAGACATACTTAAAAGGTGTTGAAAGTCGGGCGCGAGAGATTTATACTGTGTTTCAGTCTGCTTAAAAGTAGTAGGCACGCTCCGCGTGCCGTACCAAACTGATATTCATTGTCCTATATTGAAACAATTCAGTAGTTTACTCTATACAACAAAGTTTACACAACTGAAAGGAATTGATTTAATGAAAAACGAAAACAAATCAAGTAAAGACAAAGTCTCTGCAGAAAATTACTTCAATCAAGGAAAAGCAAAGATGTCTCAGCCTAAATATGATTCAGCCATCATAGACTTTGACAATGCTATCAGTATGAACCCTGATTATGCTGAAGCGTACTTTGAACGAGCACATGCGAATATTGGGCTATGTCGTTATGATTCAGCCATAGCTGACTTTGATAACGTAATTCGTCTAAAACCCGTTGATGCCAGATCTTACCTCTGGCGAGCAATGGTGAAACAAGAACACCTTAAGCAGTATATTTCTGCTATCGATGACCTTAATATAGCCATAAAACTAAAACCTGATTACTTTGATGCCTATTGTGATCGAGGAATGGTAAAGGAGAAACTTGGACAATTTGAAGCTGCTATTGCTGACTATGACAAGGCTATAAAACTAAAATCCGAATCAATAATGTTTTGGGTTCGCGGAAGGGCGAAGGAAAAACTTGGACAATTTGAAGCTGCAATAATAGACTATGATAAAGCTATAAAACTAAAACCTCATAACCATCTTCATAACCTTACTTATTATATGTGTCGGGGAGATGCCAAGGCCAGTCTTTCAGAATATGGGGCAGCCATCGCTGACTACGAAGAAGCACTCCGCTTTGATCCAGAGGACAAAAACCTAAAATCTAAAATTGAACAACTCCGTCGTAAACTCAACTAACGGAACATGGATTATATGTCTCAACATTAAAAAGTTCAAAGAGGCGCAATGAATTGCGCGACTACAAACACTGAATGACTAAATCAACATCTCATGCGTGTTTATACATTAGGCGGGGCACAGAGGCCCCGCCCTACAATAAAGCGGAGCAGTAGTCCAACCACAATAATCTTAAAACGTGGTTTCTCGGTTCGTCAATGCACACCAACGTGTGCCCTCTAAATAATTAAGAAGCACCGATTTTGCCTGTGGTGTACCAATCCGGTAAAGCGCATGCACTGCATTACCACGAATATAGCGGTTTTCATCAAAAAGTAGATTTTCCAACCCTTCAACTGCATCCGCAGCATTTTTACCAATCCGACACAGCGCAAACACAGCATTACGTCTAACCCCGTCATTCGGATCTTCCAATGCCTTTGTCAGCCCCGGAACTGCTAATGAACTTGATTGACTCGTTGTGCCTAACGCCTCAATCGTGCGTGCACGGACATTAACAGATTCATCCTGTAATGCCTCAACCAATGCAGGAACGGCGGGTTCCGACTTTGTTCCAAGGTCTCCAAGTGCCTCTGCGGCATTCGCACGAACGTGTTCAGGAGAGTCTTTCAAAGCATCGCGTAATGCTTCAACGGCGGGAGCACCGACCGCGTTAATCGCATAACACGCGTTTCGGCGAGTCATATCCGATTCCTCATGCAAACATCTCACCAGTGCTGGTACAGCTTTTTCGCCAAACATTGGCACTTGATATGCAGCCCGCAATCCCGTTGATTCAGTCGTGTTGTTCAACGCGCTGATTAAATCACCTAACGATTCACCGTTAGGTGAAGATGGCGCATCACTGTGCTTTGTACCGAGATGCCAATTCCAAAGATGTTTAAACATCTCCTGGTGTTCCGCTGGTCCTACGGCTGTCCCATTTGCCCATTTTGTCTCCTTATTTGCCCACGTAGGTTCCTGCGGTTCTGTCATCCGGGCATAGAGGAATTTCATCATGTAACGTCTCTTATCAGTCTGATTCGGCATTGCACGGTGCCATAGGTCATAATTAGCGAATGCAACCGTCCCTGCTTTTCCAGAGATGGGTTGTTCTGGAGATACTTGCGAACCTTCATTTGTACTGAAGTAATGACTTATCGGCACAACACCCGTTGGTCCACGCTCAACAGGTGTGTCTTGTGGGTAATAGAAAACAAGTAACCTGCGTGTATGGTGCGACCACCGTTTACCACCATCTTGATGCATGCCTTGTCCATTGCTACCGGGCGGATTATAGTGCGGATGCCGATGCGGTTGCATATAGTAATCTGGTCCCAACAGACTCGTTAAAGCCCCTTTCACGTTTGCATCGTCAAAGACTCTCTGAATCTCCGGTATTCGTGGCAAAAGGTTATTCCCAGGATTGCCTTCCTTATCAAAAACTACAGCAGTTCTTTCAAAGATGTCATCGTGAAACGCTGGTGGTAACGCTGTGGTAACGGTGACAAACCCGTTTACGATAAAATGCCGCATCTGTTCATCAGTTAATAGGTTTTCTGCCATTTTCATTTCCTCCAATGGTCTCGGTATTTCAGCCCATTCAATTCTGCGAAACCTTCTTTCTCTTGTAGGAGGGCTTTGTAAGCCCGATTGATTGTGATACAATATTCAGAAAACCGAATGGTTCTGTCAATATGTATCTAAACCTAAAAGATGTATCTAAACCTAAAAGATGTATCTAAACCTAAAAGATGTATCTAAACCTAAAAGTAGTATAGTATGTCATTAATTTCCACGATTTACAACAAAAAATGTTGAGACGGACGCAAATTGTGGTATACTATCTATCAAATTGCGTAGAGGTGCTAAATATGGGAAGAAGTTTTGAAAAATCGTTGGCGTGGCGGGAACGTGCAAAGGCTGCGTTAGTCGGTGGTGGACAACCGCATAAACAGAGCAATCCTCCGCAACCGATTATGGTTGCTGGTGGAAAAGGCGCACATTTTTGGGATGCCGATGGAAACGACTATATCGACTACCTGATGGGATACGGACCGATGATTCTCGGACATGCCTATCCCACCGTGATAGAAGCAGTTGCAAAGGCGCTTGAACGCGGCAATGTTTATAACGTCGGTCATACGTTAGAGATAGAACTTGCCGAGAAACTGGTTGAGATTATTCCGTCTGCGGATAGGGTGGCTTACTTTGTTGGTGGTTCCGATGCGACAACTGGTGCACTTAAGTTTGCCCGTGCATACACCAAAAAAGAGAAGGTAATTCGATGCGGATACCACGGTTGGCACGATTGGTGTCATAATGCTCGTGGGCACTTACCGGGTAGTGCTGAATCAACGTTGAGTGTCGGCTTTAACGATATAGACGCACTTGAAGATCTCTTTAAGGAGCACCCCGGAGAAATTGCGTGTTTGATTATGGAACCTTCTGGACACGATCTGCCAGCTGAAGGATATTTGGAAAACGTGAAATCCGTTGTGAATTCAAATGATGCACTCTTAATTTTTGATGAAGTTAAAACTGGATTCCGATATGCTTTAGGTGGCGCGCAGGAGTATTTCGGTGTGACACCTGATATGTCGGTTTTTGGAAAGGCGTTGGCTAATGGATTCGCGACTGCTGTTGTAGTCGGCAGACAGGAAATTATGGATGAAGTTGCGGGCGTATGGGTCGCCGCTACCTTCCACGGAGAGGTTTCACTTGTTGCCGCCGCTAATGCAACAATTGCAGAATTAGAGGCAAAAGACGGTGTGGCTTTTATGTGGAAACAGGGGCAAAAATTGTTAGACGGCTATAAAGAAATGACAGACCGATTAGGTATTGACCAAGCACGTATCGGTGGAATCGGTCCGATGCCTTTTTTCGGTTTGAATGCTGAAGGTGAAAAGCAGAGTCAGTTTCGTAAAGCATTCTATGAAGCAACGTTAGATGGTGGATTGTATCTGCCAGAGGGACATATATGGTTTATGTCCATTTCACATACCGACGAAGACATCGCAAAGACGTTGAATGTTTCTGAAGATGCGCTGAAACGCGCGAAAGCGGTGGCATAAACAAGTAAATTAGGAATATTATTATGGAACAAGCAACAAACTATACAAAACCTTTTATCGTTGATAAAAACTTGGGGGCGGCACTTGATGTAGACAATGCTGAACTCCCACAAACTACTGCCGATGGCACGCCTGTTGTGCCACCTACGCAGGAACAGAAATACTTGTTTGACATGCGCGGTTGGCTATTAGTCCCTGGCGTGTTATCAGGTGATGAACTGGAAGAGATGCAGGAGTTCTGCCTTCGTCTTCGTCATGAACCGGAGTCTATTCCAGATCATGAACGTTCACCTCTCGGTGGACCGATGGAAAAATTATCCGATCACCCAAACGTTGTCGGATTTCTGAACGAGTTTCTCGCGCATCCAGCTCTTTCAAGTCAAGAATGTTACGGCTTCCGAATGGAATCGTGCAGCCTATTCTACCGAACTGTCGGGGATGGCAACTTTGGTCCGCATAACGGCAACGGTATGCTCCGTTTTCCCGGTGATTCGCACCTCTATCGGTGTATCCCAGGGCGAGCCTACAGCGGTTTGACTCGTATTGTTTGGGAACTCAATCCTGTCAAATATAGACAGGGCGGCACACTGTTCATTACGGGAAGCCATAAGGCAGTCTATACCGCACCTGATAGTATCCGAACTCCGGATTCTCCGATTTGGGATACTTATGAATGCCCTGCGGGGTCGTTGTTATTTTTCACAGAGGCGTTGACACACAGCACACATCGCTGGACAAACGAGGAGAACGACAGGTTGGCAATTTTCAGTTGCTATAACACTGTGAATAGCAAGTGGCACGATTGGAATCCGCATCCGAAGTTGCTTGAAGAAATGCCTCCTAAACGGCAGACGCTTTTTAGACCGGTCCGTGCTGCGAATAATTTGATCGCGTAAACAGAGTCATTTTCAGAGTTGCGGTAGGTTTTAGAATTATTTATACATACACTGGCGAGGTTAGGAAACCTCGCCTACCAAGGGATGGAAGTGCTATTTATTTTATTATTCACCATAGTTTTGATTTCAGAGTGCAATTAGAACAGGTGCGATGCTATTCCTACAAATTGGGGCTACAAACCCTCCCTACAAAAACAATTCACCCGTAGTAAAATCTTATACATGTGCTTTATTCGTTCTCATTTTGACAACATGGTTTGTTATCGGTTGCGAAAGAATTCCGACAGAAGTTATCACCACGGCACCCTCCGATAAAGTCGCTGTTGCTACTATTTCTGCAATAGACGGAAGTGATTTGACTGGTACAGCCACGTTCACGAAAACAGAGAACGGTATTCACGTTGTGATTGAGATTCAGCATGCTGTCCCTGGCTTGCACGCAGCGCATCTCCATATCGGTAACGGTTGTGACGAAGTGGGACCGCACTGGCATCCTATGGATGTTCCAGCGGGAACAGCTGGAGTGCCTGTTGCTGAAGCGACACTTGATACGCCACCGATCGGTGTAAGCGAAATTGGAAACATTCCGGTTGGTGAAGATGGCACGGGTATTTTAGAATTTACAACACCATTCTGGTCTGTTGGCGGCAATCCAAATACTGATATTCTCGGTAAACTAATATTTATCCACGAAACAGGCGATACCTTCCAAACAAATCCTCACGCTGGCACAGGCACGCATTCTCATAATATTGGACAAATGCAAGTGGGAATGGAGATGGCACGAGCCACCCACGTTTGTACATTAGCAGTGCTTGGTCAACAGATTGACTTGGAAGCGGATCACCATCTTCCCAGTCAAGCGGTGAATCCACATAGCCATGATTTGCTGGAACTATTGCTTACATGTTTTGTGAGTGCTGAACAGTTGGTGGATCCGGGAATTTTATCTGTGATTCCGCTTAAGGGATCACCGGAGTATCAAGCATTTTTGAAGATTGAACCCAAAAGTTTAACTGCCTACCACGAATTCTTTACGTTTATAGGATTGCCTGTAGACCCCGATTTCTTCACAAATCAATTTAAGCAGACCTTTCCTACGGGAACACCTGAAGAATTTGAACAAGAGATGCAAAAAAGGTTAACACAGCTCTATATCGTATCGGGGATAGATTTTGAAAATCCTGCTGGCATTGCTGGGTATAACGTGCTGCTTACGAGGTTTTTGGATGATCAGACGACTATGTGGGTGTTAGGTTATTTCCAAGGGGACGATGCAGCGTTCGGTGAATGGATCGTTTCGGTGCTTAAAGCAGTAGGGGTTAGACCGGGTGGTGGATCTCGTATTGGTTGTGGTGTGATTGGGTTGGTGGAGTAAATTTTCTATTTACTCTAACGGAGGTTTTAAAAAGTGGATTTAGGTTTTAATCTCGCTGCTGAGTCAGTAGCGCAACGATATCCTCTGGCAACTGAATATCTGTTTTTCGCTCAAAATCTTCGGCGCTTTTATGAAATTGATGGAATTGGGCAATAATATCTAGCCCTTTATCCGATGCAGCAATCAGATCCAATTGGGCTTTTTCCCATTCTTGTAGGTATAACCAGAAGTCTCCGCGATAGTAGAAAGTATGAGCATTATCTGGATCCAGTTCAATCGACTTGGTAAAGTCTTTGATAGCATTGCGAAAACTTCCTTTTTTACCATAGGTGAGAGCGCGGACGTTATATGCCTCAACATCATTAGGTTTGAGTTGTATCACTTCGGTGAAATCATCAATAGCTTTGTCATAATCTTCTGTTTCACCGTAAGTACATCCGCGATCCAGATAAGCTTCGGCAAAATCAGGTTTCCTATTTATTGCTTCAGTAAAGTCACCAATCGCCAAATTTAGATCGCCTTTGTAACGATAAGCAAGACCACGATACCAATAATAATCGGCATCATCTGATTGTATTTCTATAGCTTTGGTGAATTCCTTAACAGCTTTGTCGTTTTCACCTTTTTGGCTGTAAACTCTACCAAGTTCCAGATAAACTTCGGCAAAATCAGGATCGCGTTGTATTGCTTTAATAAATTCCACAATGGCCAAGTTAAGATCACCTTTGTTCTCATAAGCCCGACCGCGCCAGTAATATCCTTTGCCATCATTTGGGTCTAATTCTATCGCCTTGGAACAGTCCGTGATAGCTAAATCAAATTCGTCTTTCTCAATGTGAGCAGCGCCACGAGTATAGTAGGTTTCAGCACACTCTGGTTCAAGTTCTATTGCCTTGGTAAAATCTATAATAGCTGCATTAATTTCCCCTTTTCTGCCGTAAGCAATACCTCGCCTGACATAAGTGTCAGGATCATCTGGTCTAAGTTCCATCGCTTTGTTATAGTCCTTGAGGGCCAAGTCAACCTCGTTATTCTCAACGTAAGCAGCACCACGTTGAACATAAACGTCAGAAAACTTAGGATCAAGTTCAATTGCTTTGGTATAGTCTTTGATAGCAAGATCAAATTCATATGTGAGACTGTAAGCCGTGCCTCGACTGTAATAGGTTACGGCATCATTGGGATTATATTCTATTGCCTTGGTAAAGTCTTTGATAGCAAGGATAAATTTACGTTGCAGAAAGTACGCAAAACCACGACCTTGGTAAACTATAGTTAGCGTAGAAGTGTCCGGTTGTAATAATATAACTTCACTATAGTAGGTAATCGCCTCATCCAGCTTGTTTTCCATTTGTGCTACAATACCACGTTGCAGATAGCTTTGAAAATTAGGTTGAATATGCGGCCTATTTTGGGCATGTAAACGCGCGAAACCGTCAAAATCAGGATATATAAACGCTTCAGAAATACCTGCAGAGTTCTCTAAAGAGACCAGTATTTCTAACTTGCTACTTTTCAAGATTATGCATTCTGCCGCCGTGGCAATTTCGGATCCCCCAAATATAAAAACAGATTGCTGGACGATAACGCGGTTGTTCTGCTGCTTAGGTTGCCATTGATATAATGGACATCTCCTGCTTTCATCTTCTTTGAAAAAATACTCAATATTTTCTTCAGTTACCAATTTAGGGGTGATGGTTTTGAAACGGGTAGGATCGTCACTACGCACCGCGAAGACTTTACCATTCGATTCTCCCGTGGAACTTTGCTGACAAGCAAACCAAAGCGCAACCATTGCATTATAGGTAAAGTCAATTAAACAGGTGGCTGCACCGTAATGCTGCAGTTCCGATAGCAACTCCAGATCAGAAAGTTGCTGCCCTTCTTTCTGATCGTGTCCCAAAAGGCGTGCCTTGTCTATCAATTCCTGATTGATCTTGAGAAGTCTAGTCGGATTGTTTCTGTCCATTTCTGGTAGGCGACGATACGCAGACGCCTCTATTTTGTAAGTGTGTTTTGAAACACCTCGAAATAGATATTGTCCGTCGTCGAACTGTTCAAGCCATTTCAAAAATCCGCTCAGTGTTTTGACTTGTTTTGATACTTTTTTCGCCATTTTTCAGATCCCTTTTTTGGAGTAATGATAACATATCTACCTAACAAATTTCAACTGAATTTTAAGTGCTCACTCCTAACAAAATCCCTTGAATTAAACCCAAAATTACGCTATTATATCAAAACCATGAGAACACCAAAACATCTTTCAAACATAGGACGATACATAGTCTTTCTGCTTCTCCTATTTGTCGGGAATGCAGACGCACAAGTTTTAATAGACTCCGTAATTGCCGTTGTCAATGGACAACCAGTTACCCAAAGCGAACTTGTAAACGAATTTCGGATTGATGCTATTTTGGGTAAACCACTTTCGCGTGAACCGACTGAGGCAGAAAAACAGAAATATTTAGATCATATTATCAGTCGTAGATTTGTATTACAAGGGGCTGAGAAGATCGGAATTACGGCTGTTGACCACAAAAAGCAGGTGGCAGCACGAACTGCAGCGATACGTTCAAAATTCCCTTCCGATGCGGTGTTCAGGAACGTTTTGCGAGAACAGGAATTAGAAATGGAAGCATTAGAGAAGTGGATGTCCGATGAAATAATCTACTCCGAATATTTTACGCGCCAGTTTGTTAGAACCGTCAATAGCAAAGAGATTGATGAATTGGCCCCACAATACTTTGAAGCGAATAAAGCACAGTTCGTTGTTCCTGCTACGGTTACATTCCGCTCCGTGCTTATAGCCGTGGCACCAGATAGTTCAGCAAAAGAAAAACAAGCCGCTAAACGTCTTGCGGAACAGATCAATTTACGTCTACAGCAAGGTGAAACTTATGAGACAGTTAAGCAAAGTTCCAAAACAGAGAAATCTATAAGTTTTAATTCGCTAACATTGACAACAGATACATCATTGGGAGCAATTGTCGCGCAATTGAAGCCTTCCGAACGTAAAGGACCGATTCCTGTTCCAGAGGGGTATAGGATTGTTGAACTTGTTAAGAAAACACCTGAACGGCAAAAACAGTATTCGGAAGTTAAAGACCAGATTTCAAATCTGATTCGTCATAATAAGGCGGATACAGCGTTTAAGGAATGGTTGGCAAGGCAAAAAGCAGATGAACCTTGGTATATCTTAGAAGATGCACTTAAGCGGGTTTCAGGAATAAAAGTTCAACCGACAAAATAATCTAATGAATTTGGCACAGCACCGAACAGTAATCTGTTCCCTTTTTTTTATATTCTCTGTATCCGTGTTTGGTGATGTTTCATCGTGGGATATATCTACCTATCCTGAAAAGGTAAAGGAGCAGTTGGAGAATGCGCAGCGTGCTTTTCAAGAAGACAAGTTCGGTGAGGCACTCGCTTTGTATCAGTTACTTGCTAAAGATGCACCTAAACTTCCGCTTGCCCACATCGGTGTGGGGGACGCATCTGCAAAGTTAGAGGATTATCCAAGTGCGATTAGCTCTTATCAACAAGTCTTACAACTGATTTCGGAATTTCCACAAACTAAACGTTTTGATTTTGAACCGACCGTACAAGCGAAACTCGCAACTGCTTATCATCGTAATGAGCAACTTGATGCGGCTGATGAGTGGTTTCAGAAAGCGGTCAAAGGTGCAGGCGAAAACGCTTCCGTTACGTGGTATGTCGCTTTGGGACAGATTCAAACCGAACGCGGCAACTTAGAGCAGGCACGACGATACTATATCGTTGCGGTGCAACTTTACCCGAACACAACTGCCGCCTATAACAACCTTGGACATGTGCTGCTCAAACTCAACCGTATTGATGAGGCTGATGCTGTTTTTCGGGAGGCACTTACTTTAGATAAAATGCTTGCGAGTGCTGCCTTCGGGAGAGGTGAAGTTGCAGCAAAACGCGGTGAACTCGTTGTTGCGCGACGTTTTTATGAGCAAGCAATCCAAGAAACGCCACACGAACCGATATTTTACAAATCACTTGCAGATGTTCTTGAACAACTCGGCAATACAGAAGAAGCCAACGCTGCGCGTTCTCGTCATCGGCAGGCATTAGCAGAAATTTATCGTCGGCAGGCACATCGGTTCATTGAAAAACAGCAGGGACAACCTGCGTTAGAGTTATTACAGAAGGCACTCGAAACGGATGGGACATACATTCCTGCTTTGAAAGATTACGCGTACGTTCAGATGCAGATGGACGAATTGGTGTCTGCTAAGCAAACATATCAACGAGTGCTTAAGTTAGAACCGACTTCGCGTCAGGCATTACTACATTTGGGTATGATAGCAGCAAAACTTGGAAACCGAACCGAAGCAGAATCACATTTCCTCGCGCTTATCAAGCATGAACCAGACTTTATGGATACTTATTCTCAACTTGCAAATCTTCGCGAGGCATCAGGTGATCTGCGGGGTGCCGAGAATGCGTTTACGATGGGTATTCAACATGAACCGGCATGGGCTCCAGGATATTGGTGGCGTGGACTAATTTACCAAAAACTCGGTGAGTCTAACAGGGCAGAAACGGATTTTCGCAGCGCAATAAAACTTGCCCCAGATGTCCCGTTTCCAAAAGATGCGTTAGCATATCTGCTTGCAGCGGAAAACAGATCGCTTGACGAGGCACTGAAACTTGCCAAATCTGTTGTTGCGATTGATAGACGTCCGACACACATTGCGACACTCGCGCTTGTTTACTACCGTCTCAAACGTATTCCGGAGGCGCGGCGTGAAATTAAAAAAGTCTTTTCACAAGCACCTGAACACCCTTATATTCTAAAAGTTCGTTCAGAAATCTTACAGACTAACAAAAAGTAAAGGCTAAATCTGTAAAGAATGATTTAGTCCAATATGATTCTCAAATCATTTATTAAATTCTTGAAAAATAAAATGAAATATGGTATCATTAAAAAGGTTATGTAGTACATGAACCTGAAGAGCAATCAACTAATGTGAACAGCTTATCATTTGAAGCCTCACGAATAGATTTGTAGCTCTTCTTAAAATTTACTTTAGAATTCTATAGATAAGGAGCATAATAATGCTAAAATTTCAGATAACCCTGATTGCTATCTTAATCGGTTGTATTGCTTTTGTGGCTTGTGACCGTGTGCAGAAGGTGTTAGAACCGGTGATGTCGGATACGGAAATGATGGATACCGGTGACATGACGGGTATGATGGATATGGTAATGGATATGATGGCGCACAGGTCATGGGCGAGTGTTGCTCTTCCAGTACCGCCAACCGAAGTAACCAAACCTTCGGAAAGTGGTGCTGCCCACGGTACGGGTACCCGGACCGTCTATTTCAACGAAGCCGCTGCTATGGCGAACAATGCGGGGACAGCTTACCTTGCTGGTTCTATGATCATCAAGGAATCCATGGATCCTACCAACACATTTGTCGCGCAGGTCTCAACGATGACGAAAACTGACGATCCGATGTACGCTGATCATGGTGGTTGGATGTACGGTGTGACTGGTATGCCTGTGGCATCAGCGGAAGATTTGACGATGCTTAACCAACTCACCGTAGAAATGGCCGGCGGATGCCATAGTTGTCACGTCAAAGCTGGTGAAGGTAATGACTTCGTTTTCGTGAAACTCTCTATGGCAGATGGAGGCATGGACGGTGATGGTGCTGACGGCATGGATGACGATGTTGCTGATGGCATGAAAGATGAAGACATGACCTGCACTTGTCCTGCTGTTACTGACAAGATGGACGATGGTGGAACCGACGGCATGGATGATGGCGGAACTGACGGAAACGGCGGTGGAACTGACGGAAACGGCGGTGGAACTGACGGAAACGGCGGTGGAACTGACGGAAACGGTGCTGCCTAAAACATCTAACATCACTTACAAGAGCGGATTGGTATTACCATTTTGGTTGATACTAATCCGTTTTTTATGGAAACATTCATCGTGATAAATATTCTTGTGTATTCTTGTAGGAGGGAAACCTTGTAAGCCCGATTATTTATCGGCGTTGAAAACGCCTCCCACAAGAGGCAAACTTCAATCAAGAGGATTCAACAATCTTAGAAATCTTGGTTCAGACCATTAAAAATAAAAAGCCGTGTATATAAGGTACACGGCTTTTCGTTTACATCTCAATAAGATATTAACTATTTATCGCCCCAAGCAGGTCCGCGAGGAATCAATAATAATTGTCCCACACTTAGTTTCGTCCGGTCAAAGATATAATCGTCTCGATTTGCGGCAACTAATCGTGTCCACTTCTCGGGATTATCGAATATCTCTGGACGAGAGGCGATGCGTTTCAGTGCTGCCTCACCATTTTCTTCCTGAATATCCTCTTCTTTGACGTAATACTTGTAGACCGGTTCTGGACTGGTAACACTAAAACTGAAACTGTGTGCGGTAGCAAGGGCATTCCCTGCCATATCCGTTGCGCCTGAAACAGCAACCGTATACATACGCCCGCAGCGCATCGGCATATCTGAAGTAAACGTCACGGAATCGCCACTACCACTTACTGTGCCTGTAAGTGTAGCTTCTGCAGGTTCACTCATGGCATCTTCTGTTTTAGCAACTGCAACTTCAATTGAAACGCTATTTGCATCAATTGGCTCACTGAAGGTAACCATGAGACTATCTCGTACATTCAAAGAATCTTCGTATTCAGAGAAAACAGTACCATCTGCAGGATCAGTGCCGGTTACCGTTGGTGGTGTTGCATCCGTATAGGTAAATTGCTGGCTGAGCGTAACAGGCACATCCGGTTTTCCTTTGTTGGTGATAACGACACCCACTGATTGCCCCGCTGTGCCAGCAGGCGTTACCACAGTAAGCTCTGTTTTACTTGGGACAGTTACATTTTGTCCTTCCTTTTCACCGAACATCACAGTCATACCGTTTTTCATATCGAAATTTTCGCCAGTAATACGGACAGGCGTTCCACCATTTTCTGTACCCTCAGTAGGCGTCATGTCTGTCGGCGCGGGTTCCGGATTACAGCCTCCACATCCCATGATCCACACACAGACAATTGCAAAGATAGCATGGATAGCTATAGTTCTGTGTTTTTTCATCAATCGCTTCTCCTTATATCGTCAGGAACGGGTTTGTTCCGTCTAAATTAAAATAATTTCCTGCAACGTAGGACATCACATTCCAAGTTGTAATATGGGTTTGCAAACTACACCCTAAAATTCCTGATTTTTAAAATTATACATGCAAACCGATGTAGTTGTCAACCTTTTTTATTACTCGCGCCAAGTAGTGCGCTTTAACGGGTCGTGTACATCAACGACTAACGCCGGTCCGAAACCTTCAATTGCCAACCGCACCGTATCACTATCACCAATTGCTGTGAGTGCTTCGTGATGTGTGCCTGTAGAGACTACATCTCCTGGTGCCAGCGTTATGACGTTTGTTACCTCAGCAAGCAATTCTGGGACGAAACGCGCCATAGAGTTCGTGGAAAAGTCGTGTTGTAATTGATCGTTAATCCAGAGTTGGACACTGAGAGCGTTTGGGTCTTCAACTTCATCAGCGGTAATAAGCACAGGCCCCATCGGCGCGAACGTGTGCCAACTTTTACCTAAAAAGAATCCTCCCGGTAAACCACGCGCAGACACATCAATAAATTGTGTATACCCAAAAACGCAGTCAAGTGCGTTTTCTTCTGTTAGATGTTTCGCCGTTTTACCGATGACAATCGCTAACTCTGGTTCAAAATGAAATACGGTTACATCTGTCTCTGGGAGTTCTACAGTCTCTTTTGTGGAAATGACGCTTGTTGGTGATTTGAGAAAAGCATTAAAATCACCGCGAGAAGGACTATCTGGCTCAATGTAATTACCAGCAAGGCAAACGAGTTGTCCCGGTTGTGGTAATGGGGCTTTAAGATTAACCTTATCCAGAGAAATTGGGGGATTATTTTTAGCTGCATCCGCTATTGCTGGACAGAGGTTATCAAAATCCTCAATCACCTTTTGTATAAGTTCTTGCGGCGTATGGGACGAAATATCATTGAGGGCATCGCCGATGTCAACAATTTCGTCATCTGTAATCACACCGAGTCGGTAATCATCAAAAAATGCAAATTTCATTCAGTTATTTGCTCCTGTTTTAAGGCGTTTCACAAGCGGATGACTCCGCTCCTCTAAAGGTAGTTGTACTTTTTCTCCATTGAAATGAGAAGTGTAGGTTGCACCTACACATTCAAGCGACGTAAGCGCGTTCTGTCCACCGAGTTCTGGTTGATTTCCGTCAAGAATTGCGTCTCGTATATTTTTTGCACTCCAGATTGTGTGGCGAGACTTCCACGCTTTTCCAGAGATCACAAACGCTGATGTGTCAAGTACTATCTGCTCCCATGCAGGTGTATGTGATGCAAATGAGACATCAAAAGGGCAGTACCACATTTCATCTATTCCTGTTTCATGATTCGGTTTAATCATCAATTGCCCTTCCGAGCCGAGGAAATGCGGTCCCATCATCCAACCATGTCTCTGTTTCCGTCGGTAGAGTTCCATAATTCCATAGGTGCCACTGACACCACCGATATGTACCAACATTGTATCTCCCGCGACAATGCCGTTATCCCGCCGATCAGTTTTGCACAATTCACTGCTGTGCATAATGTCATCGTCTGTCACATCATGCCCTTGATATGTGATATGTGCCTGAATCCAAGAGATACCGTCCAAGAAGAAATCCATCTCATCAAAATAGTGGACACCCATCTCCATTAACTCAAATCCTGCTTCTCGTCCTTTACCGACCTCACGAATTGATCGTAGTTCGCCAATTTTTCCCGCGTCAATTAGGGATTTTGCATGCCGAAACAGCGGTGTGAATCGAAATTGGTGGCTAACCGCCAAATGGACACCTGCTTCATTGCATGCAGCAAGCATTTGATCTGCAGTTTCTAAATCAATTGACAGAGGCTTTTCGCATAGAACATGGATACCCGCTTGTGCCGCCGCAATTGTAATCGGAGCATGTAAAGGGGCGTGCGTACACACGCTCACAATATCAAGTGTTTCATTCGCAAACATCTCCTGATAGTCGGTATATCGGTTTGAAACATTATGTTCATTAGCGCGGTTGTTAAGGGCATCGCGATTGATGTCGCACATTGCGACAAGCACAACATCTTCTAAACCATCATAGGCTGCTGCGTGGCTACGGCTTATTCCACCACAACCGACAATTCCTGCGCGTAATGTCACGAGTTGTCTCCGATTCCAATTTAATAGTAAAAACAACAATTATTTCTGCATTGCGGTAGGTGCGGTTTCCTAACCAAACCGTGTTTATTCAGTCCATAGATGCGGTTAGGAAACCGCATCTACCGAGGGTGTTCATATATTTTAGATTTTACTATAAAAGTAAGGTCAAAGTGTCTCATCTCTATTCATCTCTAACAACGTCTGCCATTGTGTCTCGTCCACAAGAACACCTTTTTCAAGACTCTCCTGTCGTGTACGCAACATACCTTCTCCAGGATACCGTACTTTTTCGTTTTTATCTAAGGGAATAGCGGTATGAAAATCGTTGATAATCGCCTCTACAGTTTCGTTCAATACTGTTTGTCCCATCATTCCGGCAGCATTAATAGCGATATAAACCTGAGAGACAGCATATTCCGATTTCTGTTTACCAATCTGATGTGTGGCTTGTCCACCTGAGATTACGGCAGCCATTATGTCCAGAACCAATGCAAGTCCAGAACCTTTCCAATAGCCAATTGGCAATGCTCTTTGCGAGTCAAGAATGTCTGCAGGTTCAACTGTTAGGTTCCCCTCGGTATCATATCCACCGGGCAGTGGAAGTTGTTTGTCTTGAAGTTTGAGGACTTCTAATTTTCCATTTGAATACTGGCTCATCGCCATATCAAGCAGAATATGCCCGTCATCACGAGGGATAGCAATTGCCAATGGATTGTTACCAATCTTTTTCTCTACGGAACCCCACGGGGGCATGAGTTTGGTGGTATTTGTCCAGCAGATACCGATATAGCCTGCTTCTGCTGCCTGTAGTGCATAAGCGCCGCCACGCATCCAGTGGTTTGTGTTTGAAAGCCCTACGCAACCGATACTGTGCGCTTCAGCAAGTTCCATTGCGCGTTGCATACAGACGTGTGCGTTGACAAGTCCTACTCCCATATTGCCGTCCCACCGTTCAAGCGCGCCGAAACTTTCTATTTTCTCAGGTTTTGCACGGAAATTGATCTGTTTGTTCTGCAATCCAGAAATAAACCCGGGGAAGCGATTAAGTCCATGTGAGTAAACGCCGTCGCGTTGATTCTCAGCAAACAGTCTCGCACATAATTTTGCCCGTTCGTCAGTAAACCCGACCGCCGCGAGCACACGGTAAAATTCATCATTTAAAGTTTGGAAAGGCACACGTATCATGCAATTCTTCCTTAGCGGGTTGTTCAGTATTATTATGCCTAATGTTTGAGAAGAATGCAAGATATTTTATGTGATTCGGAGGGATTCAGTTTTCGATAGGAGGACTTACAAAGTCCTCCTACAAGAGAGAAATAGATAAATGAAGGGTATGTATAAATAATTCAATTAATCTGCTGCTTCAACACCAGTGGGTTTTGGAGACTTAGATTCCTCTTCAGGAGACTTGGCAAACTTATATTTTCCTAACTTGCGCAATTCTTTTTCGAGTTCACGGCAATACTCACCGAATTTATGGGGATCGTGCCCAAAATCTACTGAGATTTCGTGCCGAATCCGGCGCACTTCCTTAATAACTTCACCCATTTCCTGATTTTGATAATCCTTGGAATGTTTCATTTTAGTTAGTGCCTCCTAAATAGTCTAACGGTATAGCTAATTCAGGTGTAGGTAACCCGAGTTCCTGATTAATCTGAATAATAAAGTCAATTTTGTCAGGGTTAGCAAGGTGCGCTAAATTCCATGTGAGTAACGTGTCCACTTTGTAAAACAAGGTGATTGCTAAGTGTAAGGCATCACCAAGTGGGTCTCGCGGCATAGCAAAACTATCTATGTAGATTTGTGTAATTTGGTCAATTTGGCTATTACTTTCAAATAGTTCTAAACCTTCAAGCAAATTGAGTCGGTTCTGGGCTGCTTCACTCGTGCCTCTTCTAAGTTCTGCAACGACAGCAGTGCTAGATGTCAGGATAAACCGATCTGCATATTTATTCCACCAATGCCGAGTTGATCTTTGTTTACTAAGAGATTCTTTGTCGGTGCGCAAAGTATAGTAAAAACTCGGAATTGTCGTTTCAATGTATATGCGTTTTGGCATTGGTATCAGACTAACTCTGAATGTTTACGCGAATGCACTTAATGCTGAGTTTGCTGCGTCTGTATCTAAGTCCAAAAAGAGTGTCAATTCAAGCAATTTATTCAAGACTATTGTACCATGCCAATTTTTGGATGTCAACCAAATTTGAAGTGGAAGTGCTTAATTAACAGTTATAGTATCACATTACCACATTTCAAGCCATTGGGAAAGTGTCGTTATAGGTTGTGTTTTGCTTTGAATAACCCACTTGAAATCAGGGTCTTTCCAGTAGATTGAGCCCGGATGGTCACCATCACGCAGATAGCGGATGTCAATTGCCCATCGGATAATTTCGCTTGTGGTGTGCGGCAAGGATCGGTGAAGTGTGAGGTTGTGGAACACCAGCGCATCCCCTATCTCCATAGGACAGGTCACAATACGAGAATCCTCTATAAGTTCGTCCATCACCTCAAGAAACTTGCCTTCTCGGTTTTCGGTATGATGGTCAACTACACCTAACCGATGTGAGCCTGCGACAACCTGTAAACAGCCGTTACTCTTATCAACCGGCACAAGGGGAATCCATGCAGTCGGGATAAGTGATTGCTCACTGACTGTGCCGAAGTAACCGCTATCTTGGTGCCACGGGACAACAGTCAATTGCTGACCGGGCATTTTAGGACGCGCATTGAAGACAGGATGTCCAATAACATCCGTTCCTGTAAGTTGACCAATCGCGTCCACAAGAGGACCGGCATAATGTAGATCGAAAATTTCGGATGTTGCGATTTGTCCACGCCAAGACCGACCAAAGCGGTTAGCGTGTTCACCAGCAACTTGCAAGAAACGCGTTTCAAATGGGAGGTTTGCTCCTTCATCTTCAACGATTCCCTGTTCTTTGAGTTGGTCAATTATACCATCTACAACGTGGGCAAACCTGTTGCGTACACCGTTGATAAAAGGTTCTGGGACAACATTTTTTAATAAGAGGTATCCATCGTTTTCCCATTGATGTATCTGTTCAGGGGAAAGTGGGATTGGTTGTTTTTGATCGTTTTTCATTTTTTGTTTGAATTGAAAATAAATAGACAATTTCCCGGTAGGCGAGGTCCTAAACTCGCCGATTAGCAAATGTCCGAGTAATTGTAAAATCTACTATAAATAATATGGGCGCGGATGTTAAATTCATTTTGCCAAGCGGGACAACAATCAATTGTGAAAATAATAACATATTTGAGAAAAAAAGTCAAAACCAGAAATCGATAACGGTTTGTAGAGTTTTTGTCATGAACCGTTCTTTTTTCTTGTAGGAGGGGTTTTCAACCCCGATTTCTCAAGTGCTACAAGCTATTAAGTATTGCCTCATATTTTCTTCTGTAGAAGCGACCTCCCGGTCTCGACCCACCAATCATGCAGAATACCACCATACGGGAATGCCTAAATGGTATTCATACCGTTGATTTAGCGTATTCTGCCAAGCTCATTTGGTGTTGATTCGAGGTCGCTCCTACAGAATCTACGTAACCCGTGAACAGACAATTGACAAAATATTTACACACCATCCGATAGTGTTGACATTTCTACGAGAAAGTGATACCCTACACATCAAGGAGGACGCATCATGGCAACTTTAACGCAAACTGAGAATCGTATTAGACCGCTTTATATTGACGGATACACCCATCAACTGAGTTACGCACCCGGTGAGGAGATTGCGTTCAATGTTTCAACGAGTGCGGGGAACTATTCTCTGGAAATTGCCCGCATTGGTGCGACGCGCGAGGTCGTATTCAACGAATCAGGGCTTCTCGGTGAGGCACAACCGATCCCCGAAAACGCCTCATCACACGGATGTGGCTGGAACGCTACTTTTACGCTTGAGGTGCCTGAGACATGGCAGAGCGGATATTATGAAGGCACACTCCGCGCGGCAGATGGCGGTGGTGACCCCATCTATAGAAATCATCGCACAGCCGAAAGTTCCCTGTTTTTCATTGTTCGTGCCGCGAAGTTAGGGGAAAATACCCCGATACTACTTCAACTCTCCACCAACACCTATAACGCCTACACCAACTGGGGTGGTTTTAGCCTTTACGGGTATCATGGACAGAATGGAATGCAAGGGCGGCGTGTTTCATTTGACCGACCTATTGGGAGCCAATTCAGGACTTGGGAGTTGCCCTTTGTTGTCTGGGCAGAGCAGAACGGATGGACACTTGATTATGCAGCGAATAGTGACCTTGAGTTCCGCCCTGAAATGTTGGAGCATTACAAACTTGTATTGAGTCTTGGGCACGACGAATACTGGTCTGCTCCAATGCGCGACAATCTTGAGGAATTCATTGCGAAGGGTGGAAATGTAGCATTCTTCAGTGGGAATGCTGTGTGTTGGCAAGTCCGTTCTGAAGACGAAGGTCGCGCACTCGTATGCTGGAAGCAAAGCTACAACCAAGACCCTGTTTACAAAACTGATGACTACAGCACGTTGAGTACCTTGTGGAGTCACTATTTGGTGAATCGTCCTGAAAACCATCTGACTGGTGTCGGTTTCCTACAGGGCGGCTATCACTTGAGCCACGGGCAATTTATGGATGGAGATGGTGCATACACGGCACACCGTCCGGAACACTGGGTATTTGAAGGCACAGACTTAGCAAGAGACGACACGTTCGGTGGACAAAATACGATTGTTGGATACGAATGCGATGGCTGCGAATTCACGCTTGAAGATGGTTTACCTGTGCCGATCTATCAAGATGGTACTCCCGAAGGATTTACAATCCTCGCGACTGCACCTGTTCGTTGGCATCCAGATGATTGCGAATGGTATGAACGTTGGAAACAGGGACATACTGGTGCCGCAACAATGGGTATCTACACAAAAGGCGGAACTGTCTTTACTGCTGCTACCACGGACTGGTCGCACGGTTTAGCAGGTGGTGATGCTGTTGTTGAGCGGATTACACATAATGTTTTGCAGAGGCTTGCGGGATAAGCATAGGTGTATTTATTTGTTATTCGTCGGTGTTGGAGCTTCTTCTTACGTTTCTCCGCACGTTCTTTCTTTGCAGCGAAGATCGATTCTCTATAGCGTTTATACGCCGTAGAGCCCATTTGTTGACGATTTTTGTTACGGAACTTGAGGAAAGTCGCATCAAAAGGCGAAATACTCTAAGTGCTATATACGCAGAAGATGTAACTTTGTGCAAAAAGGTAGTAATTCTCTGCAGTAGACGTTCTGTTATTGGCGTAATGTAGGTCTCTGTAACCCATCCCTCAAACACTATTGCTAAGGCTAAACTAAGGGTTAGCCACACGTTCAATGCAAAACTGTATGCGGTGTCCCACGTGATCATCATAAATAGAAGTAGTGAAACCATATTGGCCTCCAATACTCAAACATCTTTATGGACAGGTGTGGGTACGTGTGCCTGTGCATCTGCAGGCGCGTGCTTTAGCACATGTGCACTAAAAACACATTAGAAAAAACTCTGACTGAAAAATGACCTCGGTGGTGTAATCTTATAATTCACACCCTTGTGACAGATAATCATGGATGGAGAAAGTTTTAAGTATTTTGCCAATTCGTGAGAATGGGCGGCCAGATCGAAGTATTCTTCGCTGCCAAACACAATTATTTTACACTCCGATTGTCCATCATATTTAGTATCTATCCATACGCTGCCATGGCGATAAAAAGTTTTACGCCCATACGTTTTTATATCATCATACCCTATCTTGTGCATACTTCTTTTTTGATATTCGATTCTTTTACTGTCTATAACAGCATCATATTTAGGTTTGTTGCCAGGAGTGTAAGCTGTGTCAATATCATCACTCACAAATACCCATGAACCGTTGTCGGATCGATAGAATCGTGTGTAAGGTGTTACGACATCGTGCTCTATGCTGAGGCGTCTGATCTCTTTACGGCGTTCTTCATTGTAACCATTCAGAGCTTCCTGTTCCACCAATTCGGCTATTCTGCGTTGTGCCCAGAGTTGTGGTAAGAAATCGTTGTCCATTTCGAGTTCGGTAAAATGCACGTTTTGGGAGAATTCATGTAGTTCGTTAGCAATGGATCCTCGTATCTTTAAGACAGTATCACCGTGGTTCTCATATCGACCTAAAAGTGTTAACTGCTCCTTACGGAACAGATCTGGCAAATTACTTGGGGATAACTCCTTCGTAATAATCTGCCCGAAATCGAGTTCTACATTCACGAGGACTGGTTCGTTCATTTTTCTGAAAAGAGAGGACACGGCTTCTTCAATATCTTCGTTAATATCTTTGTTTTTTTCTACATAGTTAGCAGTACCTCCGTTATCTACTGCCATTTTGTCGAGTAAACGCCTATTCACGTCGGAGCCTACACCGAATACAAAGATACGAGAACGAGATTGATTCGCTTGTGCTACATTTTGAAGGATTTGGGTTTCGTTCCTCACACCGGCAGTCGGGCGTCCATCGGTTAGAAAAACGATGATACGTGGACGGTTCGGATCCGGTTTTTCTGCTAACGCTGTGAGCAGTGCGGCATTGATATTTGTGCTACCACGTGCTTTAATATCTTCAATAAACACGAGTGCTTCTTCACGTTCATCTTTCACGTCAATCAGGCTATCGGATAGAGAGGTGATGTGCTTGTTGAACAGGATTAGATTGAACCGATCCCCATCATTTAGATTCTGAACACAATAGCGGAGAGCCTCTTTTGCTTGGTTTATTTTGCGTCTCGGTGCCATGCTTCCTGAGTGGTCTAACACAAAAATGAAGTCTTTCTCAATAATATCGGTATTTTTCATTTCATACTTTGGAGAAATGAGCAGCATGAAGTATCCATTTTCACTCTTTTCGGCGCGGTGCGTGAGCAGCGTGATCCCCAATTTTTCGTTCGAAACTGTGTAATAGCATTGAAAATCGTCATGCGGCTCTATATCCTTGCCTTTGTAAAGGATGTGTGCGCGGTGGTCGTCCTTGCGGTTGATCATTACGTCGTGTGAAGGTGAATAGATTGTTCTAAGTTCAGAGTCGCTTTCAATTTTCATTTCGATGAGAAGGTTTGCGATCGGTGCAACATCGAGACGTCCTGCGTTCGGTGCAACAGCACCTTTGGCAAGCGATAATGGATACGTGTACTTAACTTGATCATTGTCAACTGGAATAATTTGTGAATACTCAAATTCTATGTGTCGCTCACCGTTTGCTGGAATTCTGGGCACGTCCGCAACAAACGCCCGCGTGCCGATATATTCGATGATTGCCGTATTATATCTCTGCTGAACACTTGACCGATAAATTCGCCGCGATTCCTCATGAGACAGTAATTGTCCTGTTACCGGTTCTTCATCAATAGAAAGTGCGAAGTTTGAAAGTGCTGCATCGTCCGGGACGGGAAAGATATAGATACCATCTACTTCAAAATTATTCGGATTGATAAAAACTTGGTTAATTTTTGTAGTTGTCAGTTGATTATTGACTGCAATATTGATATGGTAGCGATCTATTTTTAACGGAAATGCACGACCATGTCTCTGTTCAAGGAAAACTAATGTTAACATTTCTCTCTCCTTTCTGTAGCGGCATTGATAAAGGCTTCAAATAATTTTGTTGCATGTTCAAGAAATTCACGTTGACACAATGATGGCGTTTTGTCAATCCACATGCGCTCAGGAGGGTGTGTAAAGTTTTTGTAGCAACTCTGATGTAAAGAGTTGTTGCGAGTTATAATAAATGGGTATCCTATCCTAATAAATTCAAAAAGGAAGAGGATACCAATGTTTAACAGGACTTACGCAAAATGATGAAAAAAGGGAAAATTGGACTTAAAAAGTTGCTATTTCGGTGTTTTTAACCCCTAAATCCCCCTTATCAGCGGGATTTTAAGAAAAAATGCGTAAGTCCTGGTTTAATATATCATTAGAGAACCCCGAAGTCAAAGAGATTTTAGAAGATATTGTTCAGGTGGTAGGAGAACTTTTGTCTGAGCCTTGTGTTGAGTTGGAAGCAGCTGAGACTTGTGTGCGAGACCTCATGCTTAGAAGTAGTCAAAAGTTGTTGGAAGTGTGTGTCTCAGAAGCAGCATCTCGGCAATCTGCAGCACCTGTTGAATGTCCACAATGTGAACAAGCGTGTCGTCCGATACAGAAACGCGGCGTGAATATCACAACACTTTGTGGCAAGATCCGTGTGCAGCGTTGGGTGTATAAATGTGCGTCGGGTCATTATCATAGACCTTGGGATGCGTGTCAAAAGTTGAAAGGTAAATGGACACATCGTGTCGCAGAGCGGATGTGTTATCTGGCAGCACCTTTTGACTATAGAGCAGCAGCGAAAGAGTTGTCTTTTCAAGGGATAAAAGTGAGCCACACGACATTGCACCAAAAAGTGCGTGAGTGGTTATCAGAACTGCACGCATCGGAACAAGTAGAACCGCAACAACTTGTGGCAAATCAGCGTTGGTATGTGGGGTGTGATGGGTGCTACACGAACTCGCCGGATGGGTGGAAAGAAGTGAAAGTCGGTTGTGTTTATAGAGATTATCCACAACTGGGTTCGGGTGCGTCACCGAGTGCCAGAACAGAAAGTATTCGTTATGTTGCGGGGCGTGAGAATGCGGCACAGTTTGGGGAAAAGTTATTTACGTTAGCAACGCAAAGTGGCATTTACCGAGACGATATAGATACCCAGGATGTTGTGTTTATTGGGGATGGTGCGGCGTGGATATGGAACTTAGCGGATGAATACTTTCCGAATGCCATTGAGATTGTGGATTACATGCATGCGAAATCCCATTTATATGAAGTGGCAAAACAGGCATTTGGGGAACATCAGACAACAACGATTGAAAAGTGGGTAGAGGCAACAGACTTTTTTCTTTATGAGGGAGACACGGCAGAAGTCGTTTTACGCATTCGGGGTTTAGGTATGGAAAATCCAGATGTTGTGAATATCTTAGACAGGGAAGCAGGCTATTTCGAAAAGCACGCTGAACGCATGCAATATAAAATGTTTAGAGAAAAAGGGTATCAAATCGGGAGTGGCGTGATTGAGAGTGCCTGCAAACATGTCGTGGGACAAAGGTGTAAACAAGCTGCTATGAGGTGGCAGAAGAAAGGTATCAATCCAGTGCTTTCCGCACGATGTTTGATAAAAAATGGGGCGTGGGACACATATTGGAATGAACTCAAACAGGCAGCATGAACTTATAACCAAAACTTTACACACCCATGTCCCACAAAAAACTTGATTTTCACCGCTCAATATGGTATACTTTATAATTGATTCATGCAGCTAAGGGAGAACTGACTGGAAGTATAAGTAGGAGACTAATGCCGAAATCCGGGCGTGAACCAGCACCAACAAAAGACCTCGTCACCGCATATCTCAAGGAAGTCAAAACAAAAGTAGATGCATGTATCTTTGACTTTCTTCCCACCTCCCATGAGCATCAGGATGTCCATCAATTATACCAAATGATGTTAGATTATCCGCGACGTGCAGGAAAAGGATTGAGACCCGCGCTCTGTCTGCTCATTTGTGAGGCGTTTGGTGGAAACCCTGAACGTGCTATCAACACTGCTGCAGCACTTGAGATGCTTCAAAATTGGCTTCTGATTCACGATGATATTGAAGACGGTTCTGAACTCCGGCGTGGTGAACCCTGCCTACATCAAAAACATGGCATCCCGATGGCTATCAATGTTGGAGATGCACTGCACTGTAAAACGTGGGAGATGCTTCACAGAAACGCTGATATCCTCGGACATCAACTCGCTTTTCAGATATTATCCGAATTTATACAACTTTGCAACCAAGTCGTTGAGGGACAACACATTGAACTGAGTTGGGTACGCAATAATCAGTGGAATCTCAACGAAAACGATTACTTGACCATGTGTATACAGAAAACTGCTTGGTATACTTGTATCACGCCTTGTCGTGTAGGAGCAATCATCGGGGGTGCCAGTAACAAAGAAGTGGATGTCTTTATTGAATTCGGAAAATCCCTTGGGGTTGCATTCCAAATTCAGGACGATGTCCTCAATCTAATTGGCGATGTTGGTAGATATGGCAAAGAGATTGCAGGAGACATTAGTGAGGGCAAACGGACTCTTGTCCTTATACATCTTTTCAATTCATGCACGCCATCAGAAGCGCAAAACGTTATTGACATCATGGCACGACCACGCGCTGAAAAAACAGAAGCAGACGTTCAAAATGTCTTGCAATTGATGCAGAAATATAACTCTATTCAATATGCACAAAAGTGTTCTAAAACACTACTTCAACAAGCAACTGAAAAGTTTAATCAGAATTTTGCCCATCTTCCGAATAATAGGGCAAAACAACTGTTTTTATCTCTAATTCACTTTTTCATTGAACGCGAATATTAGTAAGGAGAACTTATTTTAATGGCTACGACTGGTATTTCATCTGGAAAATTGAGAGGGCTTATGAAACTCGCCGACGCAAGCGGCAAGTTTAAAATGATGGCAATTGACCAACGAGGCTCTATGGTGACCAAGCTTGCAGAAGTCCTTGGCACCGACAAGACGAATGTAAAATATTCTGATGTTGCATCGCTCAAAACCTTGATCACACGAATTCTTGCACCAAATTCTACTGCGGTTCTGACGGACCCCATCTATGGTCACCCGTATTCAATTACGGAGATTCCACGGGATGTCGCGCTACTTCTGGCTTATGAAGAATCTGGCTACGTGAGTGAAGGTGTCAGTGAAAATGAGCGTCTCTCCAATCCTATTGAAAATTGGACTATTGAAAAAGCACAGCGCGCAGGCGCAGACGCTATCAAACTACTCGCTTATTACCATCCCGATGCTTCTGAGGCAACCTTGCAGCATCAACAAGCCTTCGTGCGTCATGTTGGTGATGAATGTGAAAAACATGACCTACCGTTCCTACTTGAACTCGTGAGTTATGCTCTTGAAGGCACGACAAAAAGCGTTGAGTTTGCTAAACAAAAACCGGACTTGGTGATCCGTAGCGTTGAAGAATTTACCGATCCATCCTATAAAGTTGATATTCTTAAATTAGAATTCCCAGCGGATTTAAAATACACGACTGAATATCAAGACCGAGCATTTTATGCTGGTGAATCTGCTTACGACTTGAGTGAGGTTAAAGAGGTCTGTGAGAAATTAGATGAAACTTCAACACTACCGTGGGTGATTTTGAGTGCGGGTGTAGATATTGAGGAATTCATAGAAAACGTTCAACTCGCCACTGCAGCAGGCGCAAGTGGGTTCCTATGTGGACGCGCTATTTGGAAAGATGCTGTCGATTTTTATCCTGACACTGGCGCAGTTACGCAATTTCTCGAAAATGAGGCAACAACCAATTTCCATAATGCAAATGCAGCCGCAGAAAACGCGTTACCGTGGTTTGAACATCGTCATTTTGGAGGCACTGAAAATATCCATCTTGCCAAACAATCTGAAAATTGGTTTCAGGACTATCAGTAGTGTACAGACAACGGATTGATGCGACCATAGATGGCAGAGTGTGGTGTGATCGTTACCTCTTACCTACTATATATCAATGGTGCCGCTATCAATCCGTTTCTACTAAAGTTCGTTTTCAATTTTTTCGAGAATCTTACGCGCTATTTGGAGAGTTGTCTCAGTGGGAATTTGCCCGCCGATTTCGGCGACGAGGACAACGACGGTGTCCCGAACGAAGAGCCAATTTGCTCCTGCCTGCCATACTGAATCTCCAAGTTTAACCTGATCTTGAGGTACTGGCTGATAAGCAGATTCGCGCCCACCGAATTTAGACACAGTTCGGGCGGATAGCCGCAAACGCCCTTCATCAGCCGCGGTGGAAGCCTCATCAGATGATTGAAAAAACCAATAGTTCAGTGCGATTTGCTTGGCAGGGGCATTATCCAACCACCAGCGGTCGCGCCAACCGAATTGCGCAATAGGTTTTGCTGGCGCTGTCGGAGAATAAAGTTCTTGTGTTGAACTTAGGCGTGCTGAATACTCCGACAAATCTGCTGTAGTCAACTGAATTGATTCCAGTGTAATGTTCATAATAAACATGATAACATGTCAACAACACAATTTCTAATAAAAAACGCAAATTTAGTAAATATTTTCTACTTAAGAAGCAACTAATAAATAATACCTTACGTTTTCTGTCAAAATACGTTAAGTCTGATGTTCCGTCCACTTTCAAATTGTGAGTCGTGTCAATAGTCGGCAATCGGAGTTCCCTCCTATATTAAGCGAGCTATTTGTAGGAGCGATCTCTGAATCGCGAACTACACCCATGATTTTAGAATGGACACTTCACTAATCGAAGAAAAACGAAAATATATGGTGAAATATGAAAATAATTATACACCTCACCTATAGGAGCGATCTCCGAATCGCGACCAATGCCACTCGTAGTCGGGAATCAGAGTTCCCTCCTACAGAAAAATACATCTAATTAATTCAATAATCTACCATAAATATCTGTTTTTAGTTCAAAATGCGTCGGTTCTACCAAAGTGTGTGTAAATTTTGAAAAGAGATTATGAAAATTATTTCGCGTTATTGTCTCAAAGAGTTCATTCCACCTTTTTTAATTTCACTAATCTGTTTTATCTGTATCATACTTTTTGATGAACTTTTTCGACTTGTCAAACTTTTTGTTAAGAAAGGTGTTAGTCCATTATATCTAATTGAATCACTGTTGTATGTGATGCCAGCAACGGTAGTTCTGTCTATTCCGATGGCAGGGTTAGTTGCAATCCTACTGGCATTGGGGCGCCTCTCAACAGATTCAGAGATAATGGCAATGCAGGTACACGGCATTGGATTCCATCAACTTATGATACCTCTCCTGATTACAACAGTTATCTTAAGTGTAATTGACTTAGCGTTGATGGAATATGTATTGCCACAAGCCACACGTGCCTCTGTCTCACTTAAACGCGACATCCAAAAACACAATCCTACTCTAATTTTGGAAGAAGATACTGTTATGAAGGAACTTCAGACTGAAGGTAAGCTCTGGATGTACGAATCCACCGATCCAAAAACGGAACGTTTACAGCATGTGAAAATCTGGGACGAAATTTGGCAGGGACAGCCTCGCTTCACCCTTGCACAATCCGCCAGTCTTGGCTTTGAAGATGGCAATGCCAAGTTGACGCTTTACGATGGGCACACCTATGAACCTTTAACTGACGGTTCCGAAGGTTTCCGGGTCACCCAATTTCATGAACAACAACTGGCTCTTGACTTCAAAAAAGACTTACAACGGCGCGAATATAAGTCACAACATCCGCAAACAATGCGTATTGGAGAGCTTAAGACACATATCGGAAAATTAGAAACTTCTTTAAAACCGGATAAACCATCTAATTACGCTATTAATAGGCTCCGCTATGCTAAAGTGGAATACCACAAAAAATTTGCCCTTCCGTTTGCCTGCTTAGCGTTTGGCATAGTCGGGATTCCTCTTGGATTTATGGTGAAAAAGAACGGGAGAATGATCGGGTTCGGCATCGGATTAGCAGTAATACTATTATACTACCTTCTACTTCAGTTTGGACAAAACACAGGTTTAACTGGTAAATTTCATCCAGCCTTGGCAATGTGGTTTCCAAACCTTGTCGTCGCGGTATTCGGAATAGCACTTATTACAAGGATGTTTGGTGAAGGCAAAATAAGAACATGGCGTAATAAAGATAACAAATTCCGGGTGGTTGTTAATAGAAATGAATAGAAATGCGGAATCTTAAGGTGTAAAAGTAGGAAGATCGTTTGAACATTTTAGACCGTTATCTGATCAAAGAATACCTCAAAACTTTTTTTATTGGCTTTCTCTTTTTTAGTGCGCTTGTTGTCATCGTTCGTTTATTAGATAAGGACATAAAACATTTTGAGGATGGCATTACTTATCTCACAGCGGTGAAAATTATTCTGTACCAAGCGCCACGACGGATAATGGAAATCGTTCCCGTATCCGGTTTTGTCGCTATCTTTTTTGTTCTTGGTCGAATGGTTCGTAATAACGAATTTGTTGCGATGAAAGCTGGCGGAATAAGTGTCTACCGAATCCTAACTCCTGTTCTCATTGTAACACTGATTATCTGTGCGGGCTTCGCCCTTTTTTATGACCGCTTTGCCTCCCCTGCCTACCATGAAGCAAATGTCCTGCAGAAAAAAGCCCGTCTTCAATACGGAAGATCTCTTGTTTTTAGAGGCAAAGGCAATCGTATCTTTTTTTTACATCATATTAACTTAGAAGAACAAAAAATAAGAAAATTGACCATTTGGGAATCCGATGAAGACAGACAACTTGATCGGTCAATCTATGCTAAGGAAGCCACGTGGACACCGACACACTGGGAACTAACCGATGGACATATTCGCCACTTTGAAAATGAAGTGGAAGTTGCTTACGAAACGTTTGAAAAGAAGTCTATAGAACGTTACGAAGACCCAACACGCTTTATCGGTAGTGACAAAGACCCAAGAGCGATGACAATTAAGGAACTTAAGGAGCAAATCGCATATAAAAAAGAAGCAGGACAAATTTCTCGAATTGAACAGGTGAAATTACATCACAAAAGAGCATATCCATTTGCAGCCGTTGTTGTTGTAATGTTAGGTGCACCGATTGCGATACGTTTCGGAAAAGCCGGTTTTTTTGCAGGATTGGTTATCGCTTTTTTTCTCATCTTTATCTATTGGGCACTCTCTTTTGCGACGCTCGAAGGACTCAGTGAGAACGGTAAACTCCATCCGTTTTTAGCTTGTTGGGGTGCAAATATTTTGTATGGTATTGTCGGTAGTATCCTAATATGGCGTACACCAAGATAAAAATTTAAAGGTGGAGTCCTCACATTGTAAAGTAGCCTACACCCAGTCTGTTTCCACAGTTATCAACGCCTATAATGATTTTCCCCAAACTCGGCAACTTCTTCTTCAAAATCCGTAGTTTTACCCCGATTCCATTTATTCTTGCATTGCTTTTTTTCGCAAAACCAACTTGGTCCACCACACTAATAGGCATCCCATTCGTCGCTATCGGTGAATTTCTGCGTATATGGGCAGTCGGATATGCAGGCGGATCCACACGAGCAACAACCCTCGGTGCTGCCCGCGATCTTGTCACAACAGGCCCCTATAGTTTTGTCCGCAACCCACTCTATCTCGGCAATTTTCTGCTTAGTTTCGGGGTTTGTATTATTGCGAATGTTCTTTGGTTGATACCTGTTCTGATAGCAGGATATTTTATTCAATATCTTCCGATTATCGTAGTAGAAGAGACCCATCTATTGGAATCATGCGGTTCTGTCTATCAGGCATATCAGGAACAAGTGCCGCGCTTCCTTCCCTATTTTCGTCCCTATCCCTCCCCATCAACGCACGATTTTTCTTGGACACGTGCTATCAAAAGTGAAAAACGCACCTTGACAGCAATTATCTGTGTCATCGGATTAATTTTTGTGAGAGGACTTGTTTAAATAGAATTCTCCAACAGCCAATTTCATCATATAAAGAACCCAGAATTTCCTTGATGTAATTTAGCTAAAGGTGTATCATTTCTATAAATGTTTGTAAGCACGATTAAAAAATTAACTTGTTTGTAATTGCGAAGTTTATGAAAAGTTGAACGTTTAGAAATTTACGTATTACCTAACTGAAGGAGACACATCAGATGAAGATAATGTTTTTCACATTCATGATTCTCTCCATGCTCGTAATTCTGTTCCTCCTCCCTGCTAATCTCGCCTTTGCACGCGCATTCAACAACGATTTTGAGACAGGTGACCTTACTGATTGGGAAGAAAAAACAGGAACAGCATTTGATTTCCAACCGACATGGGGAGACAATCCAACTGCACGAAACCGAGGACAGCCCTCTAACCATCAAGGTGATTGGTGGCTTGGACTTGCCGAAAGGTATCAAGGACCAGACAAAGGGGCAAGACTGGGACAGAAACCTGGCGATATGCAACAGAATGCGAATGGAGGTGTTGCCCCTGATTTCCCTCAAGGCACCTTGACTTCAATTGAGTTCACAATTGTCGGTGAAACCATGAATTTTCTTATGGGCGGTGGTAACCGTGCTTGGGGTACTGCTGAGCCGTGTTGTGTTAACCTTGTTATTAATGACAAAGTTGAACTAACAATGACCGGTGATAGCCATGAAAGCATGACCCGAAAAGAGTGGGATGTTTCCGATTTGAAGGGCAAAACCGCACAACTTGTCGTTGTAGATAATAGTAGCGGCGGATGGGGACATCCAAACTTTGACGATATACATCAAGCTGATGCCAGCGGAAAGAACATTCCGTGGGATCGGGTGCTTGCTGTTGATGCCCGCGGAAAGTTAGCTGTCAGTTGGGCACAGATGAAAAAGTATTATTAATTTGAAGGCACAACATAATCGTTCATTAATTTGACGGGCGGAGTATATTCCGCCCTTACACTAAAACTTGTTCCAATCCAGCGCGCTCCCGAAACTGATTATACGTTTTCAGTATTCCTTGTTCCATTGTATAGGCAGGTATAAATCCCATCTCCTCAGCGATAGGTGTTGCGTCATAATCCCACGAGATACCGAATACGCCAGGCTCCAGGGTAATTTGGGCATCGGGCGCCAAAGTTTTTAAATACGCTACTCCCTCTTTCACGGGGCGAATACCACCTTTGACATTGAAAACACGCGTTTTCGTTGTCGGGCAGGTGCACGCCATGACGATTGAACTTGAGACATCTTCTACATACTGCCAATCTACTGCATCGTCACCAAACGGACATACATGCGGTTCACCCATTGCTACTGCCTCAATCATTTTAGTCGTAAACGAACTCATCCCCCGCGTCCTGCCTACCCCGTAAACTGCCGTAAACCGAAGTCCGATTGAATCAACACCGTAGGTATCAAAATAGTGCATCGCATATCTTTCGTTGAGGGATTTGCATGCACCATAGATAAACTTGGGATAGTGTGGTGCATCGTTCAGAATCTGTTGATGGTTATAATCTTCTGGCGCACCAAAAACAGCTACACTACTTGCCCACACGACGCGTTTGAGATTAAAAATACGTGCTGCTTCTAATATATTAATTGTGCCTTCACACACGACCTTCAACGCCTGCGGTGGATTTGCATTGCACGCTGGCACCTGCCACGAAGCAAGATGAATAACCCGATCAATCTCATACTCTTGAACGGTGCGTAAGACGTGCGGCAAGTCGGTAATGTCACCCTGCACAAAAGTAAAACCTTCAATTTGTTCATCTGTGAGCACCATTTTTGGAATAGTTAGGTCGTAAGCGAAATCGTAAACGATGACTTTTTCACCAGCGGCTAATAGATCACGAATAACGTAAGTGCCGATGCAGCCCATGCCACCAGTGAGCAGATATGCCATACTGTTTTCTCCTTTGTGATTAGCACAATATGCTTATAATACTAATCGTATTTTATTTTTTTTTACTGCGGTTTATCCATATTCATCGGCGCATCTACATTAACAAGGATATCCTCGCCCTCAACTTTGATGGGATAGACAGGAACACTTTCTTCTGCTGGCCAAACACATTCGCCGGTCTTCACATCAAATTCCCACATGTGCATTGGGCAAGTAACACATTCCTTGTCCAGAAAACCGTAAGTCAAAATCCCACCGAGGTGTGGACAAATATTGTTCATTGCGTAAAATTCACCCTCAACATTATAGATACCTATAAAAACACCTTCAACCTTGACACCGATGCAAGTACCCGGTTGTATCTGTTCGGTTGTCGCGGCTTTTACAAATTGTGACATATCTGTTGAAACTCCAAGAGTATTAGATTATGAATCGAAATTACCGATTCTTTTTACTATAGTTTAGGGTATATCCCATCAAATGAATATTAACGTGACGCGTTGTGCTAAATAACTTATAGTATGTTTATATTTCACATGTGCCTCTTATTTGGGTTGAATTCCGCAACTTTTCTGATACCTGACAACCTCCAAAGGTAGGAGGGAACTCCGATTCCCGACAATATAAGGTCGCGATTCGGAGATCGCTCCTACAGAATATGAACAAATGTCAAGAACAACTAAACTACTACTTAACTAACACAAGTCGTTAACGTGATATAACCTTACCTTCTCCACGCGGATCGGTACCTCCATCGTGGCAAGTTCCACCGTTCCGGAGGCGAATAACGTGTCCCGGTCCACCGATACCACCACTCGCTGCGATTTCATGCCCAAGTTCTCGCAATCCTTCAAGCACTTCTTCACCTGCTCGTGATTCCACTTGGATAGGCTCCGCACCGTCGCTGTGAAATCGCGGCGCGTCCAAAGCTACTTGTGCTGACACCTGCAAGTCAATAAGACTAACGCTGAAGTTTAATTGATTATTTGGAATTGTGCGACCACCAGGTATGCCGTAGGTCGCAAATGGCATACCATCCAGTGTTGCCATGCAAGGACCCATATTGTGAAGCGGACGTTTTCCCGGACCGACAGAGTTCGCCAACCCTGGTCTCGGATCGAAACGACCAACACCGTGCCCAAAAAGCAATCCTGTTCCTGGCACCGTTACCATTGAACCGAATCCGCCACCGTGCGTCTGCGTCAACGATACCATGTTCCCCTCCGCATCCGCAGTAGAAATATGGCTCGTACAACTCATCGGTTCATGATAGACGACCTCTCCAGGTTGTGGTGATTCAAGTCCTGCTTTCAACTTTTCGCTGAGTGTTGCTGTGAAACTATCCGACAGTTCTTCAACTATGTCTATATCAACAAAAGCGGGATCACCGAATCGTCGGAGTCTTTCCACCCAGCAAATCTTCATCGCTTCGGCAAAGAGGTGAAACCTTTCTGTGAGCGACATATCAGCCACATCAAATTCTTCTACTAAACGGAGCATTTGTAAGGTAGTTAGTCCACCTGCACCAAGAGGGGAAGTATAGACCGAATAGCCGCGATACTGAATTTCATAGGGTTGCGTAATGAAAGCGCGGTAATTTTTCAGGTCATCAGCAGTTAAACATCCACCTGATTCCTGAATGTGGTTAGCGATTGTTTCAGCTATAGTGCCTTCGTAAAAAGCAGCGTGTCCACCTTCAGCGACAGCCTCAAGGGTTTGCGCGAGGTCAGGATTGGTAAGCACTTCCCCCTTTTTCGGTGGTTGTCCATCTTTGAGGAAAACTCGTGCCGTTTCTGGAAACTCCCGTTTCCATCGTTCAGCATTTCCTGCAATTCCACCGCGATTTGCGCTGTTTGGTGCGTATCCGTAGCGCGCTGAGTTGATAGCAGGACGTAGCACATCCAAGAGTGGAAGACTACCGTACTCTTTCAATGCTAAGCACAAGCCAGCGACAACCCCCGGCACGCCAATAGCCAACGGTCCGTGAACGTTGACGCGTCCCGGAACGCGGTAACCTGCAGGTGCATCGGGTGCATCCTCAATTGTAAACATATCTTCGGAAGCAGCAGCTGGTGCAGCAGAATTGTAATCTAACGCTATGACATCTTGCGTCTTCTTGCGATAGATTAGCATACAGCCACCGTAACCAGCAATGCCGTTATGTGAAGGTTCAACAACACCCTCTGCAAATGCAGCAGCGACAGCAGCATCCACAGCATTTCCGCCCACAAGCAGCATATCAAATCCTGCTTCGGCAGTGCGCGGGTGTGGACCAACGACAGTCCCGTACTCAATTTTATGTGAATTCACGGTGTTTTCCTTATGTTGAAGGGTAATAGTTAGAATTTTAAGGGGTTTTGACAGAATTGTCAAGTATTTCTGGCTTAGTTATTCACGGATGTGTAAAGTTTTTGGCATTCACTGCTGTGCTCTATGTAGGAGGGAACTCCGATTCCCGACCTGTCGCGATTCGGAGATCGCTCTTGCAGGTTGTAAGTTCATGAATTGCCAATATATTTACACACCCTTTTTCACATTTTATTTGACTTCCATATTTTTTAATGCTAAAATATTAGCACATTTCTAATTTATGCTAAATTTTTAGCATTTTTTCTTGACATTTACTTTTTTTAGTGCTAAAATATTAGCATATCTTGAAAAGAGGTGACAACATGGAAGATTACCGCATTCCAAAACTGAGTCGTCGGGAACGGCAACTGATGGACATCGTTTATCAACGTGGTCACGTTTCTGTGGCAGATGCGCTTGAAGCCCTTCCTGATGAACCGAGTTATTCTACAGTACGTGCATTGCTGCGGATTTTAGAAGAGAAAGGGTATCTCTCTCACGAAAAAGATGGTAAGCGTTACATCTATCGTCCCACGCAGCCACGCCATCAGGCAGGACGTTCCGCGCTTCAACAGATTTTTCACACGTTTTTTGATAAATCCATCGAAAAAACGGTCATGACATTGATTTCTGACGCAGACCTCTCAGATGAGGAACTTGACCGTTTAAGCCAGCTCATTGAGAATGCTAAAAAAGGAGACACCCCATCATGATGCTATTTATTGAAATGTTCTATACGAATCCATTGCTGAAATTTCTTGTTGACACCACATTCAAAAGTATTGTAATTTTCGCTGTTGCGGTCTACTTACATTCTATTTCCGGCGCAAATCGGCGGCAATGCGAGGTTTTGTTTGGGGTATGGCAATTGTTGGATGCCTCATCGTCCCACTGTTTTCTCTCACGCTTCCGAAGTGGAAGGTTAACGTCTTGCCACAAACACCAATCAAATTTGAGACTCCTCATTTAACAGAAGACGTTCAATCCACTGCATCACCCGTTTTGGTTACACCAAGTGTGTCTGTGTCAGAAAAAGTGGCATCAACCCAGACCGTTCCAACACTACCACGACAACCACAACCTGTAACTGACAAGAGCAGCTTACTACCGACAATTCATTGGACATATTGGGTAGGAATAGTTTGGGCATGTGTGAGTGTTTTCTTTCTTACGCGTTTGTTTATTGGAATCGGTTCAGTCTGGTACATCTCCGCCCGTGCTCACGATTTTAGCAGCACGATAACACAGTTACGTCTTAGTTGGAATCATCAGTTTAGTGTCCGTCTCAGCGACAGAATCACAGTGCCAATGATGTGGGGCATTTTTCGTCCTGTGATTTTGCTACCGATTGATGCAGCGAAATGGCAAACGGATCGTCTTCGTGCTGTTCTACTTCACGAGACTGCACATATCAAACGATGGGATTGGTTGATACAGACTATCGCGCAGATTGCATGTGCGACTTACTGGTTTAATCCATTTGTATGGTTTGCAGCGCGTCGGATACGGATAGAGGCTGAGCAAGCGTGTGATGACCAAGTGCTCAGCGCCGGCTATCAATCAACCGATTATGCCCGACATTTACTTGATATTACACGTGACATAAAGCTGGCTAACACAACTTCTCGTGCGGTTGTGGCGATGGCGCGTTCTTCAAGGATTGAAGGACGGCTCCGAACCGTTCTCACCGAAAATCTAAATCGGTATCCGGTGACAAAGGTTGTTGTAGGGATAGGGCTAATCATCCTCGCTTGTATTGCTGTTCCGATGAGCACGATGCGTTTGGCACAAGCAGTTGATCCAGAGGAAGCACTGTATCAACAAATTCAGGAGGCATCCAAATCTCAACCAACACCAGAGGAGATGCTACCAAAACTGAGAGTGTATGGACAGGAATCCAGTTTGGAAAAATACCAGTTGAACTGGGAACAGAATCTTGAACTTTGCGAACAATTTCTCATTGCCTACCCGGACAGCAAGCGATACAATGCTGTGTGGTACGAGAGACTGAACTATCTCTTTGGTCTCCAACGCAATGTTGAGTTTGATGCTGGCGCTGAAGCGTTTCTCTCGGAATTGCCAGCCTCAAAATATGCTGATAGACTCCGACGATTCCGAGTGTATCGCTTCATGGATACGCGTAAATTCGGCCACGCGCTTACAGTGTTGGACAAGATTGTTGATCCTGCAATGCTGCCCGAAGTATATCGACGCAAAGCAGATGTTTATGATGCGATGGGCAATTCGGAAAAATTTGACGAATTTAACATCCTTTGGGCAGAAGAAATCTTAGGCAAGCCAGCACCTAAATTCTCACACACGAGCATGGATGGTGTCCCTGTTTCATTGGAATCCCTTCGTGGAAAAGTCGTTGTGCTCTACTACTGGGCTGCTCGCGAAGATATGACGGAGGGAATGGTCCCGACGCTCAAACGACTCCACGAAATGCACAGCAAAAATCCTGAATTTGTTCTGATTAATGTCTGCACACGGTGCAGCAAAGCGGAAATGAAACAGTTTATTGAAAAATACGGGATGCCGGGCATTCATCTGCACCTTGAACCTGAGGAGATACCGCCTCGATTCGGTATCATCAATTTGCTCAACTATCTGCCCCGCTATGTGATTCTTGATAAAACAGGAATAATTCGCGAAAACGGAAACACTTTTCGGATGGGAGATTTCAAAATTGAACATTTGGTCACTGCATTCCTTGCAGAAGACCCAAATGCTGGCGGCGAACGTATCATTCCCGAAATCAGTTTATGTCTTGCGGACTCTTATCTGAAAAAGAATCAAGGTGAAAAATGTATCGCTGAGTACGAAAAGCTGCTCGCTTTTACGCCAAACAATCTTGACCTAATGATGAGCATTTTCAACTTCGAAATGTTCCCGAGTGCAAGAACGGAGTTGATGAACCGAGCATACAACAGGATGCTTGAATTGCACAAATTGAATGAAACATCTCCCGAACTTGGTCTTAACATTAATCATCACATCCTCGAGTTGGTGAAGCTCTTCGCAAAACAGGGCGACCGACAGAAAACATGGGAGTTGTTTCAGATTGCAGCCAAAAACTACAGCATTGAGACTATCAATTACGTAAGGGAAAACATGGAACGTTTCATTTTCCTTCAAGACATACCGGAATTTCAGAAACTCCTCGCTGAGGCAATACCGCAACGCAAGCCTCGCGAAACTCGTTCCGACGATCCTGTGAACGTCGAAATCTGTAAACAACATCTTCTCGAAATTGGCAAGGCAATTCAGGCATACCAGAAGGAACACGGTGATTTTCCGGAATGGCTCTCGGACCTTTACCCCAAATACTTGCCAGATGAAAACCTCTTATTATGCCCCGCAGATACCAGAGGTGGTAAGCCAGTTTTTACTAAGAACGCAGACCCGAAGATGCCTGTGAGCTACGGTTATCAGTTTCACCCTGGATACCGAGAAGGGACACAGAAAAACCGAGAAGTGTATGGTGATGTCATACCGCTTGCGCGTTGTCGGCATCATACGAATCAACCGTTTGATTGCCTAAACTTGAGTTTCTCCTTTAAGGTATATCCTTCATCCGGTACCTGGGAATACACACCAGAGGAGATGTACGAAACCATCGACCAAACCATTGCCGCCCTTGAAACAGGCATTCAACAACTGCCGGATAATGAAAGTTTCTTTCCTGTTTATAAGTCACTCGCCCGTCTCTACATTGAAGTCGGTCGTGAAAAAGATGTTGAAGATCTCGTTAACCGTTTCAAATCGGTCATGAGACCTGACAGTCTTGAGGATAATTTCCGGCTCGGATCAATTCTTGAGATCGCCAACCAACATAAAGAACTGCTTAAGGTCTTTGAAAAACTTGAGGAGCGGTATCCTGACAACTACCACGTTCTTAATGAAATTGCGCGAATTCATGAGAAACTTGGCAATTCCGAACTTGCAGCGGAATATAGCAAAAAGGCTGATCCTATGGCAGAATTGGTCGGAAAAGTTATCCCGGATTTCTCTGCAACCGATCTTGATGGTAAACCGATCTCGCTGCAACAATATCGTGGGAAAGTTGTTCTACTTGATTTCTGGGCAGTTTGGTGTCCTCCTTGCATCGTCGAGATGCCGAATGTGAAGAAGGTTTACGAAAAATATAAGGACCAGGGATTTGATATCATCGGTGTCAGTCTTGATACTGATGAGACAAGACTACGCAACTACCTCAAGGAGAATGACATTTCTTGGCGGCAAATTTTCAGCGGTCAAAGATGGAACAGTCCGCTTGCAGAGCAGTATCATATACGCGCAATCTCTGCACCGTGGCTTATTGCCAGAGATGGCACATTGATTTCACGAGAAGCCAGAGGGGTGAAGTTAGAACGTCTCGTAGTTGAGGCACTCAAGGACAAAACCGAGAATGAATAGTGGAGTGTCTACCGATATTTACGGGTAAAGGTCGCGATTCGGAGATCGCTCCCGCTGAATGCCATACGCGCATTCAGCGTTGATTCACAGAACACCTCTCTTTGTAGGAGGGAACTCCGATTCCCGACTACTGACTTAAACTGCAAGCAAGTTCCCATAGATGTGGGGAATGTTCAATATTATTTCGTAAGAAATCTGAAAAAGGAGAATACTAAAATGAAAGCAATTTTGACTGTGGCGATGATCCTGAGTTTACTGATAGCTTCTGCGAACGCAGATACACCTGCGGAAAAGCCGAGTGAAGATATCACCGAGGCACAGAGCCAGAAAAACATTGAAATCTGCAAGCAGCATTTTCTCGAAATTGGCAAGGCGATTCAGGCATACAAAAAGGAACACGGTGATTTTCCAAAGTGGCTCTCAGAACTTCACCCTAAATATTTACCAGATGCAAAGCATTTGCTGTGTCCTGCGGATAAAGAGGGCGGCAAGCCAATCTCTTATTGGAACGCAGACCCGAAAATGCCTGTAAGTTATGGGTATGAGTTTCTTCCTAAAAACCGAGAGAAGAAAACTGAACAACGCAAAGTGTATGGCGATAACATACCGCTTGTCCGATGTCTACATCACATCAACTGGGATAAAGTCTCTAAAGAAGGTCTGAACTTGAGTTTTTCCTTGAAAATTTACAAGTCACATCCTAATTCGATCCCCACGCCGGAAGATATATACGGTAGCCCCGAAGCCGCTATTGATGCCTTTGAAAACTCGCATGCGCAATATCCGGATGATCGGCGGTTCTTTGATCTCTACCCACTACTTGTCGTACTCTACACCAAGGTCGGAAACGAAAAATCAGCAGATGCCCTTATTGAACGTTTCAAGTCACCAGGCATGATACCAGACAATAAGGGGTACCGCTCAGTGTTCGGGAAACTTAGGAACGCGGGGCTCTATGAGGAGCTGCTTGAGATTTTTAAGGCAGCTGAGCAGCGGCAGCCCGACGAGGGGGTTATCCTCGCGAGACTTGCCGACATTTACGAGAAATTGGGCAATACTGAACTCGCCGAAGTCTACTATCGGAAGACCGATCCCAAATATGAATTGTGGGGAAAACCTGTGACAAACTTTTCCGCAACAGACCTTGATGGTAAGCCTATTTCGCTAAAGGACTATCGCGGAAAAGTGGTCTTGCTCGATTTTTGGGGTGTCTGGTGTGGTTTCTGCATTGACGAAATGCCGAATTTGAAGAAAATATACGCTACCTATAAGGATCAGGGGTTTGACATCATCGGTGTTAGCCTTGATGATAAGGAGGCTGCACTGCGGGACTACATTAAAGAGAACAATATACAGTGGCGGCAGATTTTCAGCGGCAAAAGGTGGGAGGAGGATCCACTTGCACAGCAGTTTAAAATTACGGGTGTTCCATCACAGTGGCTTATTGACAGAGATGGAAAATTAATCACGCATAAAGCCAGAGGGGACAAGTTAGAAGGTCTCGTAGTGGAGGCACTCAAGAACAAAGCCGAGAATAAATAGCCAAATCTGGCAACGGGAAAGAATGTATGCGCGTTTTGAACTTGATACGCGCATACACACATTGCCAGCAATGAAAGGAGGTTTTGACTATCTTTTCGGAATAAAGTGTCTCAATAATTGTCCGCATAACTATAAAAGGACACAAATGGAGAACAAAATGAAACGATTTTTGATACTTTTTCTTGTGGTCGGTGTAATTCTAAGTTACGTAGCAATCTCATTAGAAGGTATACCTGTCCAAGAATCTTCTGAACACCCACAGAAAATTAAAATATTACTTGATATCGCTGGTGAAAATGATCTTCTACCTTTAGTTACGAAACATCTGCTTGAAGCATTTAGTAATACTGAAAATGTAGATGTCGTCTTGGAAATTGAAGAAGGCGTATCCTATGTCCTATCCGTTGTTCTTGTGGAAGCACGCGCTGGAGAGAAGATGCAAAAAACAGAAAATATCGCTGCTTGTGTCCAGTTTCTTGATTATTTTGACAATAGTGTTCTCAAACCAGATGTTGCTGTTTCAAATTGGGAACGCGTTGACAATCTCACAGAAAATCTGATTGAACATTCTCAAACAGGTTTATATCTATTTTCTAAAAACGAATTGGGAAAAATGACAAAAGGTGTTGTTTCTAAATTTCAAGAACTATTTTTGGAAAAAAATAAATAATCAGACTTACGCAATCGGCTCATTTTCTGACGTAATACAATTTCTAAGTGACTATATTGCATTAGTATTCTGTCTATACTAAAATTGCGATTCGTGTCAGTAGTCGGGAATCGGAGTTCCCTCCTACAAAGAGGGTGTTCTGTGAATCAACGCTGAATGCGCGTATGGCATTCAGCGGGAGCGATCTCCGAATCGCGACCTTTACCCGCAAAATTTCGGTAGACACTCCATTAGTTCGTAGGTTGGATTTCGCAAGCTCTACCCAACCTACTGGATAGTCCATCCTAAAAGTTTGTTTTGGTTTTTGTAGATTTCTCGGCATCTTGACAAACAAAAGTGTTCTCTTATAGTATAGCAATACATAAGGAGGAACACACCCTTGAATAAGAAATATGTTGTCCAACTGACCGATGCGGAACGACAGGAGTTATCAGATATTATTAACACAGGTAAAAAAGAGGCATATATGATAAGGCATGCTCATATTTTGCTGAAATCAGATATAAATGGTCCCTGCTGGACTGACGCGAGAATAGCTGAGGCGTATGAGTGCACTGATAGGACAGTTGCGAAAGTGCGTCAGCGTTTTGTGGAAGGTGGCTTTTCTCGTGCCTTATATCGTGCGAAGCGGAAGCATCCACCGACACCTCGTAAACTTGATGGTGACGGAGAAGCAAGGTTGATAGCACTGAGTTGTGGAACCCCTCCCGAAGGTGCTGCCAAATGGACGTTACGTCTGCTTGCGTCAGAGTTGGTAAGACTTGAAGTTGTGGAAAACATTTCTCCAGAAACGGTGCGGCAGACACTAAAAAAAACGCGTTGAAACCACACCTTCAGCAACAGTGGGTGATACCCCCTGAAAAAGACGCTGAGTTTGTAAAGTCAATGGAAGAAGTGCTTGATCTTTACCAGAAACCTTTGGCTGCGGATACTCCTGTTGTGAACATGGACGAACAATCTGTCACACTTAGGGATGATGTTCGTGAACCGTATCCTGCGAAACCGGGACAAGTCAAGCGCGTAGATAACGAGTATAAACGCAAAGGCACAGCAAATATCTTCCTATTTACAGAGGCACTCTCGGGATGGCGGCGTGTGTCTGTTCGGACGCACCGAAAGACAGTGGATTGGGCAGAAGAAGTCAAAATACTATTGGATGAGGTCTACCCATCCGCAAAACAGGTCATTTTAGTTTGTGATAACCTGAATACACATAAACTCGCGTCACTCAATAAAGTGTTTGGAGATGAAGAAGCAGATAGGTTCCGGAAGCGTTTAGAAATCGTGCATACCCCCATTCATGGAAGTTGGTTGAATATAGCGGAAATAGAACTTAGCGTCCTTACACGCCAATGTTTGTGTCGTCGAATCCCAGATATAGAGACACTCCGTAGAGAGACACAAGCGTGGCAAAAACGTAGAAATGCAGAGCAAAAGCAGGTAGACTGGCAATTTACAACGGACGATGCGCGTGTCAGATTAAAACATCTATACCCGAAAAGTTAGACTGGACTAACCACTACGACTATAATTTAAAATTTAATTTTCGAACTATCGTTAATTGACCCAACTCTCAAATGAGAAAGGAAGGTCCCAAATGAAAGCATATTTACTACTCGGCATCGGGGTTTGTTTGGTAGGTTGTGCAATTTCTCCGGATACGGAAGAACCTACTGAAAAACCAAGCGAAAATCTTGCCGAGACACAGGATCAGAAAAACATTGAGATTTGCACACAAAATTTGGAAGCGATTGGCAAGGCGATTGAAACCTATCAGAAAGAACACGGGGATTTCCCAGAGTGGCTTTCGGAACTTCATCCTAAATATTTGCAGGACGCGAACCTTTTGTTGTGTCCAGCAGATGAAGGCGGAGGCAAGTCGATTTTCACGTCTAACGTAGACCCGAAAATGCCCGTGAGTTATGGCTACCAGTTTCATCCTGAATACCGAGAGGAGAAAGCACAACAACGCAAAGTGTATGGTGATGCCATGCCACTCGTGCGTTGCCGGCATCATGCGGATCAACCCTTTGACTGCTTAAACTTGAGCTTTGCCTTTAAGGTATATCCCTCATCGCATGTTTGGGAAGCCAGACCTGAAGAAATGTATGGTAGCGACGAGGCAGCTATTACTGCCTTTGAAAACGCACTTGCGCGATACCCGGATGATCCGATTTTCTCTGATCTCTACACACGACTTTTCAGACTCTACATCAAAGTTGGACGTGAGAAGGATGCCGATAACCTCATCAACCGTTTCAAGTCAGTCATGAATCCAGAAGACATTGAGAGTTATCGTACGTTGTTCAACATGCTTGACTCAATGGAGCGGTATAAGGATTTGCTTGAGATTTTCAAGGAGGCTGAGCAGCACCATCCGGACGCGGAACCTATCCTCTGGAGAATTGCCCACATTCATAGGAAATTGGGTAACATTGAACTCGCCGATGTTTATGACCGGAAGGCTGATCCCAAATATGATTTGTGGGGAAAAGTTGTATCTGACTTTTCCGCAACTGACCTTGATGGGAAACCTATTTCGCTTCAAGACTATCGTGGAAAAGTTGTTCTGCTTGGCTTTTGGGAAATGGGGTGTGGTTTCTGCATTAACGAAATGCCCAATCTGAAAAATGTCTACGATACTTATAAAGATCAGGGGTTTGACATCATCGGTGTTAGCCTTGATGAGGAAACGGAACTGCGGGACTACATTCAAGAGAACAACATCCAGTGGCGGCAGATTTGCAGTGGTGAAAGAGGAAAAAATGATCCACTCGTACAGCAGTTTGAAATTACGGGTATTCCATCACAGTGGCTTATTGACAGAGATGGCAAACTAATCACACATAAAGCCAGAGGAGAGAAGTTAGAAGGTCTCGTAGTGGAAGCACTCAAAGGCAAACCCGAAAACCGATAGCCAAATATACCGATAGGTGCTGTTCCGAACGGCGCCTATCAATGTAAAAACCGCGCACTTTACGCATTTCCCTTGACACCCCGTCAAAAAATCCGTATAATATAACACATCGTAAATACAATTAGAAAATATGGAACCCTAATGCCCTCTCGTAGACAGTCGCGCATCGTCGCGATGCAAATTTTATACCAGATTCACCTCGCCGCAGAGCCGATACAACTCGTTATAGATAAGTTCTGGCAAAGCCAAGATATATCAACAGAACTCAGACCTTTCGCATTACAACTCATTAAAGGCACCACTTCAAATCTTGAAACGATTGATGCGGAACTCCAAGCCACCTCCAAAAATTGGAAGATCCATCGGATGCCTATTGTAGACCTATCTATTCTGCGAATCGCAACGTATGAAATCCTCTATATCAACGAAATTGATGCCGCAACTTCAATCAATGAAGCGGTTGAAATTGCCAAGTCTTACAGCACCCAAGATTCCCCAAAATTTGTCAACGGAGTTCTTGATAACATCTGGAAAAGACATCAGGAGATGCCAAAATCTTAACTCTTTCTGATGCAAACCTCTACTTTCAGTAGTCCGGGACATAAAAAATCACATTCTTAAGATAATAATGTTAAAGCAAATAATCCTAACGTTCTTTATTTTACTGATAATTCCGTTGAGCCTTAACGCTGCACAAGAGTTCAAATTCGTTAACAAATTCGGTGGGAAAGGGGAAGGAAAAGCACAATTCGCAAAGACTTTATTTATGGCGTTCGGACCTGATGGGTCTATCTACATCACAGATACGGATAACTTCAAAATTCATAAGTTTACGCAAACAGGAGAGTTTGTTTTTGACATTTATGTGACAGATTCTTCGGAATTTCGGTTCATCAATCCTACTGCTATAGCTATCGGTACTGATAGTTCTATCTATGTGACGGATTGGCTACTGCAACACATTTCAGGCACAGACAATCCGAAAATATTCAACTACGGTCCCTGTGTTCACAAATTCGATGCAAATGGGCAATTTGTCGCAAGTTATCCGATACAAGATTTCAGTAAAAGACTCAATAACCTTGAAGCAGCCGCACCCGGCTTGGATAGCGATGGCGAATACGCACTCATTATCCCACATGGTGACACAGAGCGAGAATTTTTACTTACCGTAGATGTCCAGAATAACCTCTATGTTTATGATAATGGCTTAATTTACAAACTGGATGCAAACGGTAAACCGATTGATCGGTATTCTATCGCGCAACCAGGTGCAGGACAAGCAATTCATCCTGCTGATATGGCTGTAGACAAAGCTGGAAACCTTTATGTTGTTGATAAAACGGGGCATCGGGTTGTAAAGTATAGTTCGGAAGGGAAGTTTTTGCGCGCCTTCGGTGGATACGGCGATAAAGCAGGACAATTTATCGCACCATTCCGCATCTCAGTCCTAACAGATGGAACGCTCCTTGTTGCTGACAAGGCGAAGTATCTAAAGGATTTCGTCTCCACACTCCCAAAACGGCTTGACGATCCTACCCCACGCTATGATGGTTATGTAAGGTCGTTTCGTTATCGGCTACGCAGAATCCAACGATTTACAACTGATGGCGCGCTTACCCAAAAGTTGCTTGTTCCATTTCAACGTGAGGCTGAAACAGATGTCGCACTTCAACTCAAAGGGATTGATTCAAAAGGCAACTTATATTATCTCAGTCCAACTGCGTTACGGTTCAGGAAATACGCACCAACTAAATCCCTGTTTTCTTCAATGTTTCAAACTGAACTGAAACTCCGTTATACACGCGATCTACACGACATTGAAATTGACAATCAGGATGATCTGGACGCGGATCTATACACTAAATCCGATTTTGATGAGCAGATAATTCAGGATTCAGCAGGTGCGAATTTAACCTTTTCTTACGATTTTAATGAAGACTATCGGCTTGCACTGTCCAACCGACTCAGGTTTATTCGGATGACCGATACGAGTTATTACCGTGCTCAGGATTTTGAGGATTTCCGCGGCACTTTCAATCAAGATGATAGATCGACGGAATCGTCTTGGGATAATCGAGTTCAGTTAGATTTCACTTGGATAAGCAACCACAGCATCTACAATTATCGTGAGGCGCGGGCTTACGCATACTTAAGTACAGTCCGCCTGGATTTCATCAATGATGCCCTTGATCGAAGTAACTCCAGATTCTTTGATTTCTACGCAAAACTTTCTGACTGGGGAGGTGGCATCTATTACGACTTAAGCCGAACGTTCCGCCTGAACTTAGAAATCACGCACTTCTTTGGCAAAAATAGATATACATATATTGATGAAACAAACGACCTCTATGCCACGGGATTTCAGCAAGCGGACACGATACGTGCCGTTTTGTTCATCAATGGCTTCTTTTAATCCAGATATAAACAGCATTTATGATAAAAAAGCAGGTGAGCTTTGTAAGCGCGCTGGGCAACAGTGTATTTGCTGATTAAGTAGGTTTACACCAATCCCACCAATACCTACGACGCGTTTAATTCCTCTTGAGTGCTCCCCAAGTGACAGTGAGTTTCCCTTTACTTTCAACAGGTAATCCATCTGCCGCCAGTTTTTTGATTTCATCGGCACTTAGCGTCCGATCAAAAATCATGACTTCGTCAATTATTCCCTTGAAATATCTCGCACCGCAGCATTCGTCCCATCCGAACTTTAAGTTCATCACTGTTTGCTCAATATGGGGAATCTTATTCTCAGCGGAATCAAGTTTTCCATCTTCTCTGTGATAGATATAACTCGTTGCTTTATCAGGTTCAATTGCTATCGCTACAAATGCCCATTTGTCTTGTGGAATCTTAGGTGCGCCTTGCCAATTCCATGTCGTTGCGTGGTTATTATTCCACACATACGTTAAAGTATTATTTGCTGCGACCCCCATCCAGAACGTTGTTGGACTTCTTCCCACAACAATACCAGACCAGTCAATCGTTTTCCAACCGTTGATCCGCGCAACCACCGTGATTGCGGTTGTAACCAAATTAAACTTACTATCAACAACGGCATGAGCACCAGCACCATCAACTTCAAGTGCACCGCCCATCCAACCGTTGTTAGTCCATTTTGCCCCTTGTTCCAAGGCGGCATCATGTCCATTGCCCGATTCATCTTTTCCATTACCATCCAGCGGCCAATACCCGACGAGTCCATCACTCAGTCCTGCTGCGAAGGCACTCATAGACCAAAGACTAATGGTAACTACTAAAACTATAATCACTCTGTATTTCACCTTTTATCTCCTTTATTGCTAATTGAATCTATCTCAATCTCCCGTGTAGATATCTAATATTGATTTTTGGTAGAAAAAACATCGAAAGATGTTATCAAACAAGCACCTCTCTATTAGCGCGTATGATACAGAAAAAATAAATTTTGTGCAAGAAAAATCTAACGTCTATAATGAGTGGATTGAGTCGAACTCGTGCTGTTATTTTTATGTATTTTCTTCAATTTAACACAAAATTCGCTTGGAAGTAATGTAAATTTCTCAATTATGCGTAATAAAACTATATGTACATTGAATTATAAAAGAAAAAGGTTGCAATTTTACTGAAAATAACGTATGATTATCAAACGTTCCGTTCAAAACCCAATGCTTTAGCTTTGGGATGTAGAACGGAAACCAACGCTTCTATTTTATCAAAAAAAGTTGACCTTTTTAATAAAATGTGATATACTCTTTGGACCGTTCAGTGGCGGGTGCTTCTAACGCCCGTCACACCATTAGAAGTGGGAACGGAATCTTCTCCGAACGGTATATCATGTATAAGACCCATAAGATTGTCTTAAATCCAAATAATAAGCAGCGTTCATGGTTTTCACAGCAATGCGGCTATGTGAGATTTGCATATAATCAAGCGTTGGCAGATTTCAAGCGTGGATTAGATAACGATGAATTCCTATCTGCTGTCAAGTTGAATGAACGATTTAACATTGCCAAAAAAGAATATGATTGGACAAAATCACAAGACCAAGTCGCAGCGAACAAAAGCATCTTTGTGAATTTGGCAACTGCTATAAAGAATTGGGTTGATAAACGCGCGAGGTTTCCAAGATTTAAGAAACGCGGTTGTCGTCAATCTTACACTACAAATAACCAAAGTGTAAAAGTTAACGGTAAGAAAATCCGGCTCCCAAAAATCGGATGGGTTCAGATGTTTGAGGCATTGCGTTTTGAAGGCAAGATTATGAAAGTCACCATATCCAGAACAGCACATCGTTGGTTTGTATCCATCACTGTTGACACAGAGGACACCGAAGCAGTTGCTAATTTAGCAACTCACCCTGTGATTGGTATTGATGTTGGTATAAACTCTCTTTCTACCTTAAGTGATGGCACTAAATATGATAATCCGAGACCGCTAAAACGCTATGAAAGGAAGTTGGCAAGAGAAGCACGTAGGCTCAGCAAGAGGACAAATGGGTCTAAAAACTGGATAAAGCAGAAATGGAAAGTAGCACGTATCCACTATCGGATTGCTTGCATCAGAAATGACGCACACCACAAAGCTGCAACGGATATTGTCAATAACACCTCTGCTATCGGCATTGAGACGCTGAAGATAAAGAATATGCTGAAGAATAGGAAACTCGCAAAGGCATTGTCTGATAGTGCATTAGGCGGTTTTCTTCAGAAACTTAAGACGAAAGCAGCACGTGGAATACCTGTCACAGAAGCATCGCAATTCTACGCATCGTCAAAGACTTGTTCCTGTTGCGGACACAAAAAAGACAGCTTGGTGCTATCAGAAAGAACATATCATTGCAGTCAATGTGATGTTTCTATAGATAGAGATGTCAATGCTGCAATAAATCTAAGAAATGTCGCGGTAGGGCATACCGAGACAGAAAACGCTTGTGGAGTCCAAGTAAGACCTCAATCGGAGGCACGAGAGACGGAAGCAAGAAAAGCTGTTTGGCAACAACACTTGCTGCCAATATAAGAGCTAAGAATCCCATGCCTTTAGGCTTGGGAGTATGTCAAACGTTACACGTAAGCAATTATTAGGTTTAATCAGAACATAAACGATGTTATACCCATTTAAAAAAGGAATTTTGGTGTTAAACGCGTCGTTTAGATTTGAAATCTATCTTTACAAGCAAATCAACATCTAACAGGGAACACACTATGGCAACTTTTGGGACGGACGACTACCAATATGAGGTAGTAGAAGGTTGGGGTATGATTCCACAACTCGGACTCGTGTCTGGCGTAGCATGCGACTCAAATGACCGTGTCTATGTTTACAACCGCAGTCCACAACCTGCAATGTTGGTATTCGAAGCAGATGGAACTTTCGTTGCAGAATGGGGCAAGGATATTTTCCAAAAACCGCACGGTATATGGATTAGTCCTGAAGATGAAATCTGGACGACAGACACTATTGACCACACTGTGCGAAAATTTTCGATTGATGGTGAATTGTTACAGACATTCGGCACCGTCAACCAACCCGGAGCACCAGGGACACCTTTTAATCAACCGACACGTGCTGTGCTCTCTGTCTCTGGGGATATGTATGTCTCTGATGGGTACGGGCAATCGCGGGTTCACAGAATGACTATCAATGGTGAAGTTATTACCTCATGGGGTGCCTCTGGCACAGGTCCCGGAGAATTCAACCTACCGCATGATGTTACAGTAGATCACAACGATCGCGTCTACATCCTTGATAGAGGCAACCTACGATGTCAGATTTTTAACAATGATGGTGAATTTCTGACAGAGTGGACTGACCTTGGTTCACCTAACGACCTATTTATTGACCCCGATAATATCATTCACATCGCTGAAGCACGGCAAAGCATCTGTATCATGACACTTGATGGTGAAATAATCGGGAGGTGGGGCGAAAAAGGCACGGCACCGGGCCAATTTAGCGATTCCCCACACGGTATTTGGATCGATTCAAAAGGAGACATCTATGTCAGCGAAGTGATCGCTGAAAGACGTTTCCAAAAGTTCGCGAGGGTTTAATTGTTTTGAAAAAGTACTACCTTTCTATTTTTAGTCTAATTTTAATCGCCATTGTTGCATGTGCCTTAGTTTTTGCTGGCGAAGGTCATGAACACACAGGTGATCAGATAAAAAAACTAATTACGCAACCTCTCACATTTTCTTTTGCAATTATCGCCTTAGCTGTTTCTTTTGTGTTGGGCGGTTTGCATGCGCTGACACCAGGGCACGGCAAAGCGGTTGTGGCAGCGTATCTTGTCGGCACAAGAGGTAGGATAATTGACGCAATTTTCCTCGGTCTTATCGTCACTTTTACGCATACCTTCAGTGTCATTACGCTCGGGGTCATCCTGTTGTTCGCGAAAGATCAATTCGCACATGAGGATGTTGTTATGTGGCTGAGTTTAATCTCTGGTCTATTGATTGTCGGTATCGGTGGATGGCTATTGACGAAAAATATGAAGCAGTATTACAGTGGTCGGGCACGCACTCATGGACACGGACATGATCATAACCATACGCATGAGCACGGACATTCACACAGCCATGGCGGACATACACATAGCCACGTTCCTTCGGAACGGACAAGTTTTTGGGGATTACTATCCCTCGGTATCTCTGGTGGTATTGTGCCGTGTGTAGACGCACTTATCGGTCTCCTAATCGCCATTAACCTTGACAAACTTACGTGGGGCGTAATTATCCTGTGTGCTTTCTCTCTTGGACTTGCGGCTGTGTTGGTTATCATCGGCATCCTAATGGTATTGGCAAAACCAGTTATTGAACGTTTTACAGGAAGAGGCGTTTGGCTGCAACGCCTACCGATCATCAGTGCCACGGTTGTTATCGTGCTTGGTGCAGTGTTAGTATTTAAGGCTCTCAACGATGTCGGCATTCAGATTTAAAAGCACAATTCTATATATGTAAGATCCAAAGATATTAATGGTAGGCGCGCTTTGTAAGCGCGCCGATTATCGTAAAATTTATTATGGTGAATCATTGAAATAATTATACACCTCACCTGTAGGAGCGATCTCCGAATCGCGACCAAAGCCATTGATAGTCGGGAATCGGAGTTCCCTCCTACATGTGAATAATGTCTAATTAATTCTAAAATCTACCATATATAGTGAATTATACAAACAAATAAACACTTTCGTTCCACGGTGGGCGAGGTTTCCTAACCTCGCTGATTTACAGTGGTTAAGTAATTCTAAAATCTACCATAGTTCGAAACGCAAGCACTAAATTTAAAGAACCAATGCCTAACACCATCGCAATTTTAAGCCCTGGCGATATGGGGCACACTGTCGGAGATGTCCTCCGTCAAAACGGCTTACGCGTAATCACGTGCCTTGAAGGTAGAAGTCAACGCACCTGTGATCTTGCACAAAAGGCAGGGATTGAGGATGTACCGACGTATCCACAACTCGTCACTGAAGCAGACCTAATTCTATCAATTATGGTGCCAGCACAGGCAATAAACGCGGCTGAGTCAGTTGCAGATGCATTACAACAGACTGACACGCCGCTGACGTATGCAGACTGCAATGCTATTGCACCGCAGACAGTTCGCAAATTAGGGGAGGTCATTACATCAGCAGACGGGATTTTTGTTGACGCGTCTATTATCGGGCCGCCACCACGAAGACCGGGGGCAACCCGCTTCTATGCTTCGGGACCGGACCTTGACGCATTCTCTGAACTGAATCATTATGGGTTAGATGTACGCACACTTGGCGATGAGATAGGACTCGCTTCTGCAATTAAAATGTGCTATGCTTCCTTGACAAAGGGGCTAACTGCCCTCTGCACCGAACTGCTCACCGCAGCAGAGGTATTAGGCGTTTCAGATGCACTTACAGAAGAGTTTAAATTGAGTCAGGTAGTACTTTATGAACGGATGGAAAGAGGTATACCCAACATGCCGCCGAAAGCAAAGCGCTGGATTGGTGAAATGGAAGAAATTTCAGATACCTTTGCTCATGTCGGATTGACACCAAATATCTTGACGGGTGCAGCGGATATGTATCGTCTCGTTAGTGAGACACACCTTGCAGACCTGTCACCAGAGGCACGGGACCAGTTTCCTACGCTGGCAGAATTGATTGCAGTCTTGGCAGAGCAAATAGAGAAAAAATAGTTTGCTGGATAGGGACACGTTTTTCATTTCCTGACATAATAAATAGGAGATATTGCTTTACTAATTTTCTTGTCCTTCAGTATCTTCCTCTACCCTAAACGGTTCTGTAATCCACGTTTCAAAAGCGGCAGCATCCTCAAAAAATGAACGCATTAAGGCGAATTCAACTGGCGTTGCAATTGCACACCGCAAATAACCTTCTTGTGTTCCGTAATTTTGAAAACGCCTACGCCATGCGTGGTGAAACACTTCATTTTCCTCTATTATAAAGTTAGAAATTATCCCCATCTTTACAATTTTAGAGGGCAATCCTGTAGAACCAGAAACTTGTTCCATTATGGGTTTAACCAAGTGTTCTTGCAGTAGTTCGTCAAACTCTTTCTTGTTGCCAAGTGCGTGTTTCCCTGTTTTGCTCCAATCCCGAATTATGTAATAATAATCTACCCAGATTTCTTGTTCTGAGGGTTTTACCTCCGCCCCTAAAAATTCGTTAAGTCTTGACAGCACAACGTTTCTATGCGTTAATGTAGGCATTGCGGCGACATAAGTCGGAAATACCGCATAATCCTCCCCTTCTTGTGTTTTAAGGTAAGCGAGATAGGGTTTAGCGGACAAAATAACTTCTAAATCCTCCGGATTTTGAGGGTCGGATGCCTCTTGTGCGATTTCAAGAAGTTGAGAAAGCAGTTTTTCTTGTTCTACCGATAATGGTTCGTTTACCTTTTGTCTTAACGCACGCTTATGCTCTGCATGCTGTTCACCCATCTGCTGCATTTCTTGAAACATTTCAACAAAAATAGGCACCACAAAGACTAAAATGCCTACCAGAAGGAGAACTCCTATACCGGTAAGAATTAGGCAAGTAGGTTTTTTCATCTGATACTCCCTTACGAGGTTTTATCCTATCGTAGCATTTTTCAATACAGATTGCAATCTTTATTGTAGACTCTTGGATAATTTAGTTCCCGCGTTAATTCAAAATAAATCAGCGCCACGATCAATGTCCGTGACGCTGATATTGAATTCTGAACAATTTAAAGACAGTCTACCGTATTCGCGTAATTCTGGAAACCTACAGATCTATAGTGTGCTAAACATCATTCCAAACATCTGGATAAGCGTCTTAAAATCACCGATGGCAAGAAATATGTTCGAATCAATTCCGTTGTCCCGCACTTTTGCAGAAAAACCGAAGCTATAATTATCTGGAAGATTTGCAAACATGACCGCAAACATCTGTATTGATGCTGCACTATTCGGCTCCACCTTTGCTAACAAAGGGACGAAATTTTTTACTGCGATAATTGGGGAAACCGCCAAGAAAATGTTGTTGTCTGTTCCCAAACTTTCAACAAGCTTCTGATAACTCGGATTGGCAGAAAACTTCTCCTCCATTCCTGCTTTTCTATCCAATGCTATTTTTAAGGATTCTGAGTTGGTTCCTGTTGTCCAAAAAAGTTTTCCCTCTGAAAACGCGTAATACCAATGCCATTCAGTAGGTACTAACTCAGAATTTTCAGGTACTTCCTCCTTATATGTTGCTTTGAAATTGGGGAAGACGTAACTTTTAATTTCAACACCGTTGTGCATAATAGGTTTACCCGCATAAGCATCATGATAGTGATGGAGTTTTTCCAGAAACAGACCCTTCATTAAGTCTTTTGTGCTTTGTTCATCTCTCAATTCATAGATAAACAGAAAACCAGGTAAAATGGAGTTCTCAAAATTCACAGAAACACTCCATCGGTCCGCTAATGATTCATAAAAAGCTTTTACGTCTTGGAAAAGTGGATTCGCTTGTTTCTGTTGTCCTGGTGTGTCTTTCGGCAAAACATCAAACCAAAAAGTGCTGATCTCAACTAACAGTTTTGGAACACCTTGAAAAGTACCATTCACTATGCTGAGATTTGGCAGTTCTCCAATGTTTGGTAATTTATTTGAAACCACTTTGAAGTCTTTCATGAATTCGCTATCGGTTTTGAATTTCAAGAAAGGTTTGAGTTGTACATCTGTTTCCTGTAGCTGCAGTGTAGCACTTACAGACTGTAACTGTTCCATTATTTCTATCCACGAGTCAAAAGCATTTTGAAAAGTTGACGTTGTTGGTAAAGATAACGATTCATTCTCGCTATCAAGTTTCTTTGTCATTGATTCTAATTCTTCCTTCAGTGTGCCAGCGTTAGCCGTGACTGCTTCAATATCAAGGAAAACTCCCAATTGATCTGTGCCATTCAAAATATCGGTTCGGAACATACTGTTATCTGCATTATGTGTGATCGCTTGCATCGTTCCGTTCCGAGTGTCAATGACGTTTTTACAGACCTCTGAGTGTACTGAAAAGACGAGGATATTCTCCAATATAGCAAAATTTCCGCCACCTTCGGCAGAACTCCAATATGTCACACCTTTATATTCGATGGGAGCACTCCCTTCAGCTTCAGCAGCGATTACCTGTTTTATTGGATCAGGGTCTGTTAGATGCACAATTGCGGAGACATGCATCGGCTTCACGTTGGTAATGAATACTGCAAAATCTTTGTCCAAATCAAGTCCGATCTCTTCCAGCTCCGTTAAACTCTCAAACCCTACTCCGAATGCACCTGCCAAAATTTTCGCGAGTAGATCATTTACTCCTGCCTGCGGCATTAGGTTTGATGTCATCAGGTTAATCCTGTTATTTAATTCACTTAAGCTTGGACAATAAATTAGTCCTAAAGATTTTTTCGGAATTAAATGGAGGACACTATCTTTGGGAACATCAATCGGTTTTGCGTCAGATTTTTGTACAGATACGTCTGTGTGGGCATGTTCAGATTCAGCGACGGCATTTGCCAATGAACAGATGAACAATATTGTACTTAGGAATGCCAAGGATATGGAAAAACATCTTTTTATCATTTTTATTACTCCTTATTGAGAACATCATAGGTATTCACGATGGATTTCGGTAAGCGCGCTTTCAAACCGCGCTTACCAAGGATATTACTTTTTTGGGGCAGGAGGTGTTTTTGTTCCCTGTTCAGAAAGCCATGCATCTATTTTGGCAGGTGTTCCAAACTGTTTCAGTAACCAATTGGCTGCATCTTTGTCATTTTCAAGCAGATGTCGCATCCCTGCCTCAGTGCCGTGAAGCGATAGAGTCTCACGGATAGCAGCAATTCGTGCAGGAGGTAGCGGGGTAGATATCCCTTTCCCAGGTAACGCTTTTGCGTCTCTATTTTTGTTCAAGAGAGTAGATAATACATCAACAAGTCCTTCTTGCGGTGCTTTGTCTTGGGAAGTTTCTGTCGTATTGTTAGATTCTTGTGTGCCGGCTTTGGTAAGAGAGTTTGTAAAATTGGACATGTCTTCAGGGATGGTGTATTCAATATCTGCCAACTGGCCTCCGGCAATGATTTCTCCCTTCACCCATTCTATCTGTTGACCAATTTTGCCTTGAAATTGTCCCATCGTCCACGCAGTATATTCCTGGTCTGTCGCGAGTTTCATCATGGCAGCCATCATTACTGTTTCAAAGTCACCGGGTGTTGAAGCGACAAGTTCGTGAATTCGTTGTGCCATTTGCGGTTCATAATCCGCAGGTTCACCTTCAGGAAATTGTCTTCGGAACACTTTCATCGCGGTTTCCGAGAAATTCACCGTTCCTCCGAATGCAGGACCGAGAATATCATAGAGTTCCTGCATATCCATATCCGGCATTTTGTCGCCTGCCTCAAAACCATCGAGTCCGAATCCATCGAACCAATTTTTTGCTGCTTGTTGAGCCTCCTCTATCTTAGCCGATTGTTCTGGACTCATAGATAATTTAAGTTTGTCCAAGAACTTCTGCGCGTCTTCAGCATTTTCAAAACCTTTAAAGTTTTCAAAGTCCTCCGAATTGAGAAGTTCTTTGGCTTTCTCTATATCAATACCGAAGATGGGCTTTTCTGATTCGGCTGTTTGAGGTGTTGTTGTTTCAGCAGCAATCGCCGTATCTTCGGTTTTAGTTACTTCAGCTGGTTTGACAATTTCCTGAACTGATTCCATTTTGATCGGTGTTTCGTTCTGTGGTCCCGATGATAGTAAAAACGTTACTCCAACGATCAACACAAAACACATACCTATTACAATGGGAAACAAACGATTTTTCATGAGAAATCTCCTTTTATTAAGACGGTATGTAGTAAAAACCACAATTATTTATACTCTTCGGTAGGTTCGGTTTCCTAACCGAACCGGTGTTTATTTCAGTCTCGTAGATGCGGTTAGGAAACCGAACCTACCAGGGGTGTCCGCATATTTTTAGATTTACTATAAATTACCTATTTTGCTTTTCAAGTGGAATGTGAAACATGCCGCGATTTTTGGTAGCAACATAAAACCGCCTGTTATGGATAACAAGCTTGAGAACCTGATCCGGAATCGCTTGCGAGATGAGTTCCCATTCTCCAAGATCATCTAATTGATAGATACCTGCCTTGCATGCACCATAAAGATTTGTTCCATCAACAGCAAGACTGTCCATGACAACATTTGCTCCTGCACCATCAGTTATCACCTGCCACTGTCTTCCGGTTTGTGACGTTAATACACCTTTGTCAGTTGCGACATAGACTTTTGAATCCGCAAAGACTATCTCTTCAAAATCCTCAAATACAAGGGGAAGGTTAGATGTAATGTCTTTCCAATTTTCCCCACCATCAAATGACTGGAATAGATGCCCATCATTTTTTCCAACATAGACAGTTTCACCAGAAACAGCCAAACCGATTCCTTTGTAGTGAGGAGGTTCGCCTGTATCTAATCCTGTGTCTACCCATTTTAAGTTTTTGGGGTTCCATTTGACAAGATGCTCATTAAATTCCACGTAGAATGTTTCACCGCTAACTGCCAATCCACCGATTCTTAGAACACCAAACATTTCCAAAATCTTGAGTGCATTATCTATTGACGTTTCAGCTTTTTCAATAAGACTATCAGAGGCGTTTGTAGTATCAACGTCTTCATTTTTTTGCACGAACTCGCTGGATAAGAGATTTGACTCAATAGCGGGTATTCCTTGAATAGGAACAAACGCGTCGCCGCTGTTAGATAAACGATAAAGGCGTGTGTTATTCTTTAAATCACGGAAAACCCCATAAAGTGAGTTTTCCGATACCGTTAACATCGGTAGGAAGAATAAAGTTACTTCCTCAGAACCAACGCGTACGTTTGACCATGTATCACCACCGTCAGTAGATTGGACAATCTCTCTATAAGTGTGCGCGTAGAGTCGGTTTTTGAACGCTACGAAGTTATCAAATTTGCTGCCTACAATTCCTTTCATAAAAGGATGCCATGATTCACCAGCATCATTAGAACGTTCAAGTCTGTAAAAATTTTCCGCATAAAAAGTATTCTCATTCACTGCCACAGCAGAAGAATTAAGGATTGCAGACGTACCCACAGTTGTATCCAACTCTGTCCATGTTTCTCCGCCATCTCTGGAACGGTAGGTATTGCTCCCCATCGCTAAAACCGTCTTACCAGCAGCCAAAATTTTGACTCCCAATGGGATGATTTCAGTAAAAGTCTTATTTCTGGGTGTTATTTTTTTCCAAGAATCTCCTAAATCTTCTGAGCGGAAAATCTCCCAACTGTTAGAATTCTCTTTACGCATTAATTCTCTGACCAACTTTGTTTTCAATTCGGATGTAGTCAGTTTTGAATCGCCAGGTTTCATTCCGACATAGAGTGTGTTTTCGGAGACAGCCAACGATTTGATTGTTCTGAATTTCCCCACCGATAACTGTTCCCAGGTATCTGTCTTGAGACGGTAGATGCCTCGGTTTGTTCCGACGAATACTGTGTTGCCGATGACAGCCGCTGCAGTGACTTCCCTATCTTTCAATTCATCGTTAAATAATGTCCAATGTTTGCCAGCATCGGTGGATCTGAAAATTTCATCGTCCATTACAAGATAAAATGCTTCGTCAGTTGTCAACAATTCAATAACAGATCCTCTTGGACGTGGTCCAACAGAATTCCAAGTTACGCCGCCATTGTTTGAAGCAAAGGTTTGATCAGTAGAGACGATATAGAGGGTGCCATCATGTTCTGCCATTGGCATTTCAAAGTAAGTTTCTGTTGGTACAGTGTTATTGATTAGTACCCAACCGCTCTCATCTTCTGTCATTTTGTAGATACCTGTAGGCGACACAGCATAGAGTGATCCTTCGGATGTTAGAAAAATTTCATGTACATTTCCACCTTGCGGACCTATTGCTTGCGTCCATTGGTGTGTTGAGACAGGAATCTTGGATGAATCTTCTTGGGTATCAGACGCTAAAGCATTGTCAGATACTTGTTGACCCGCTCCATTATTCTTATTTGCAAGAACAGCTCTTCCCACCTGACGTCGTGTCTCAGGTTTTGACTGAATATCAAGAAGGATTGGCGTATCAACGATCTCAATAGAAGTTTCTGATTGTGCTTCTAAACTGTAAGGCTTCTGAAATTGGGTGAGGAGTTGATTGCTTGCACCCAATAATAAAAATATCAGAACAGCGGCTGATCCTAAAGCTGCCCACGGCACCAAAGGTTTACTGCTTGAAGCCGGTATTGGCTTAATATCCGCGATCTGCTCCATGATATTTTCGGTCAAGTCGGCAGGCAATTGGATGCTGCCAAGTGTTTCCCGAATCATCGGTTCTTCCTCCTTCAAACGTTTCCGTGCGCGTCGGAGTCGACTCTTAATGGTATTTACGGACACGCCTAAAAATTTACTAATTGCTTCAGATGTCATTTCACCGAGATAGTGTAGCGTTACAACTGTGCGTTCGCTCTCCGGTAATTTTTCAAGCAGATTTTTAACAAGTTCGCGGCGATGTGCTGCAGCCGCCTTTTCACGTTCCTCAGCTAAATAGCGTTCATAAGCTGTATTCTCCAAGGTCTTTGTTTTGGTGGCTTCTAATGATTTCATAATTGGTTTCTTCCTTCTGTGCCAATCTGTACACAGGTTCCTGGCGATTACATAAAGCCATCCGGCAAATTGATTCGGATTCTTTAAAGTGGCAAGTTTCTTATATGCCTGCAGGAAAGCATCTTGGGTGATTTCTTCGGCTACCTGAAAATCACCTATTTTCCGCCAGGCAAGCGCGTGAACACTCTTTTGGTATTTTTGGACTAAATCACTGAAAGCAGAATCGTCACCTGACAAGATGCTGCGAATCAGTTTAACATCGTCTTTTTCCATCGGAGTCCTCCACAAAAGATTGGTTTCTGATTATTAGTGACGTAATTCTTTATTAAAAAAGGTGCATAATTTGAAAAAAAATGTAAAATTCTGAATTTTAATTCAAATTTATTCTTCAGTATGCCACAAAATACGCGATTATAGAGTTTCCATTCCGTTCAATCTAACTTTCTAACCAATGCTCTTAATCAACAAAATTTACCCTTGACACAGTTTAAAGAAACATTTATATTAAACCACATCATGAGACTCTTATCCATAAACGTTTCAAAGCCGAAACCAATTGAATATGGTGGTAAAACTATTCAAACAGGGATTTTTAAAGAGCCGGTGTCGGGTCCGGTGATGCTCAGAGAAAAAAACATTGACGGTGATGGTCAAGGTGACCTGAAGGTGCATGGCGGCACTTACAAAGCTATCTACGGCTATCCGATTGAACATTATTCTCACTGGCAGCAGGAATTAAACAGAGATGATTTGTCGTATGGACAATTCGGTGAGAACCTCACTGTTGAGGGCATGCTGGAGGAAGATGTCCATATCGGGGATGTCTTTCAAATAGGTACAACAGTTAAACTACAAATTACACAACCGCGTGTCCCGTGTTTTAAATTGGGATATAAAATGGGATCACCAGAATTTCCGAAACAGTTTTTGGAAAGTCGACGCGTCGGTTTCTATTTCCGTGTGTTCGCAGAAGGTGAGATTACCCCAGGCGATGCAATTTCACGTATTGAAGTTGCCCAGGAACCGATGAGTGTTAAAGAGATTCTCAATCTACGTTATTTTGATACAAATAACCAAGAAAAGATTGCAAAGGCGAGGAAACTACCTGCCCTCTCCCCGAGTTGGAAAAAAGATTTTATCCGCATCTTACAAGCGAAAGACCTGATTTAGAGAAATGAATATTTTCCAAGCAAAAACTAAACAGAAAACAAGTGAAGCAGCAGCGAAGGCTGCAAGCACAAAATTGCGTGAGGCGATTACTGCCAATGGACATGTCCGGTTCATCGTCGCGACGGGAGCATCACAATTCGATTTTCTCAATGCATTGACCGTTGATGCGTCAATTGATTGGACAAAAACGACGATGTTTCATCTGGATGAGTACATTGGGATTTCAGATACGCATCCAGCGAGTTTTTGTAAATATCTACAGGAGCGATTAGTGAGTATAGTGCAACCGGGAACGGTGCATTTCCTGAATGGCGAAACAAACGATCCCCAATCCGAATGTGACAGGCTCAATCAGGTTATTTCACAACACCAAATAGATGTGGCGTTTGTCGGTATCGGGGAAAATGGACATCTTGCTTTCAATGACCCTCCCGCTGATTTTGAAACGGAAGATCCATATATTGTAGTTGAATTAGATGAGGCGTGTCGTCTGCAGCAAGTAGGTGAAGGTTGGTTCACAGGACTTGATGAAGTGCCGACCCATGCGATCTCAATGTCTATCCATCAGATTATGAAAGCACAGACAATTATTTGCACAGTACCAGATGTACGAAAAGCGGAGGCGGTGCGGAATTGCTTACACGGTGAGATTACCCCGATGCACCCTGCCTCTATTTTACAAGAGCATCCTGATTGCACAGTATATCTGGATGCTGGGTCAGCATCTCTGTTATGATGACGGATATTTGTTGATTTGTGGAAATGGAGAGTGTTGATGAAAGATAAAGTCAAGGTTGGAATCATTGGTATTGGTGGAACGATCAGCAGCACAACAGTGATTCTCAATGGAGAACCGAATGTCCAACTTGTCGCTTTGGCGGATCCGGACGTTAATCGCAGGAAAAGAGTCTTAGGTGATATTAAAGGTGTTCGCGTTTTCGACGATTATCAACAGATGTTTGACGCGTGCGATTTAGACGCTGTTTGCATTGGGCTTCCGACGTGGATGCACGCCCCCGTTTCGCAGGAAGCAGTGGAGCGTGGACTACATGTGCTTTGCGAAAAACCACCATCAAATGATGCAGCAGAACTGATACCGGTCACACAACTTGCAGCAAGCAAAGGCTTAACCTATATGTTTGTCCGTCAATCACGCTTCTCTGCCCAATTGATGGAAGGTCGTAGACTTGTGCAAGCAGGGGAACTCGGTGATGTATATTACGCAGAAACACGGTGGATACGGACACGATGGTGTTCCGCACGGGGATGGCGGCACGATAAAGCAAGGGGTGGAGGTGTCCTACTTGATCTCGGTATCCACGCGATTGACAATGTCTGGTTTATGATGGGTTGTCCGCGTCCTACAGAGGTTATGGCTGGGTTATACTGTACATTCTCCCACCTTGCTCCTCCAGAGCAAACCTACACTGCAGATGATGCAGCATGTGGATTCGTACGGTTTGAGAATGGTTGTACCCTACATTTTGCTGTCGCATTTTCGCTAAATACGACGAACCGACACACCCCAGCAGACGGAAGTAACCTTGTTAAAAGTGAGGTGCAGGAGTTTCACCTTTACGGCACAAAGGCAGGGCTTGAAAATGGTAAATTGCTGGTAGGGACTCCGGATGGCGTTAAGGTCAAACCGATGAAACCATCCCCACAAAAGGCAGATGAGTTTACACTTCAAGCACGAGAGTTCATACGAGCAATTCGAGAAGTGGATGAGTCTCTCAATTCAGGTTCGCAAGCGGTGATGCTAATGCAGATACTTGATGGTGCAATGAAATCCAGTGAGATTGGCAGTGCCGTTGCGATTCAGCCAATTGCATGAATTCAAAAAGGAGAATGGCTATGTCTATACAACACGATCAAGGCGAACTCACAGCACAACAGAAACAGCAATTTCATGACGATGGGTTTTTGCATATCCGAAATCTGCTACCTAATGAGGCACTTCAACCTCTGATTGAAGAATTAACTAAAAAGGTTGATGATGGCACCCAGGCGGCAGTGAAAGAAGGTATCCTTGACCCGTCAAATACGTATGATGACGAACCATTTGAGACGAGATTAGGAATGGTATCAAGTGCTTGTTCCGACCCGAACTGGATTTGGCGGAATAATTTCAGCCACCAGAAAATACGTACTGCAGGAATGTTCACGCTCAGAACAGCTCCTGCGCTCCTTGATGTTGTCGCATCCCTCATCGGTGATGAGATTTTGGCGCATCCACAGTTTAATTATCGCGCGAAATTGCCAAACCAAGACATTACTGTCATCCCATGGCACCAAGATTTGGCATATCTCATACCGGAAGAAGCTGGTGAAACATTGGTTGTGAACGTCTGGCTTCCGTTGGTTAAAGCATATAAAGAGAACGGATGTATGCAAGTTATCCGAGGTTCACACCGCTTCAATCTAATTAACCACAACTATCACGATCCGACACCAGGTCATACAGGCGGTAAAGGTATCAGTGAAGCAGAATTACCGCCGGGTGACATCGTTACTGCTGAACTTGATGTCGGGGATATTTTATTAACGAGTGAGCGGGTTGTTCATCGTGGACTACCGAACCGTGGGAAGACGGTCAGATGGAGTGTTGATACACGTTATAGCCAAATTGGTTTGCCGACCGGTCGCGCGCATGTGCCGGGGTTTGTCGCTCGGAGTCAGAAAAATCCGGAGAGCATCGCCAAATCTCATGATGATTGGAATCGGCAATTTGCGTAAGTTCGATTTACAAATATCTTTGTTTGCTAATGTAAGGCAGCCATAGGGACTCCACCTTACTATGTGTGACGGGATCTATCCGCTAAGTTGATGCCTACAGTTGTTGTCAAAAACTTTACATATCCTAAATCCTAATAAATTTGCAATTTTCTCATACACATGGTATAATAATTTAACGAATTAACTTTACTGTTCAGAAAGCCTTTTTAATCCCATCCGGAGAGGTGGAAAAAGGATGTTGTGTTACACTTCGGCAGAATGTTCACAGAAAAAAAGTGCTTACAATGCACACTTTTCAGAACAAAAATTGATATTTCAGTTTAAAATCCCTGTTAAACTTGCAAAATTAGTTTTACTTTTAAAACATCCCTTATGTAAAAGAGAAATATTCAATTGCACCCTTCTCACTATTTAGTGAGAAGGTTTTTTTATGGTATCAAATCGCACACGTTACGTAAGTCTACAATACACTTATAGTTGGTAAAATATCATGAAAATGCGTGAAAAAGCACAAGTCATGAACGCGGAGGAAATCCGCAGAGCCTTAGTCAGAATCGCTCATGAAATTTTGGAGCGAAATCATCAACACATTGAAAACTTGGTACTTGTCGGTATCAAAAGCCGTGGCGATATCCTCGCCTACCGAATTGCTGAAAATTTGGAGCGGATTGAAAATATCAGTGTACCTGTTGGAGCGATAGATGTCACACTTTATCGTGATGACATCAACCTCCATGAAACACAGATTCAGGTTAGCAGTACTGAAATTGATTTTGAGGTTACTGGGAAATGGGTTATCTTGGTAGATGAGGTGCTCTATACAGGACGCACCACACGTGCAGCGATGGATGCTGTTATGGATTTTGGTCGTCCTGCGGCGATCCAATTGGCAGCATTAATTGATAGAGGGCATCGTGAACTTCCGATTTCTGCAGATTATATCGGCAAAAATGTACCCACTTCCCGTAAAGAATTCGTTAGAGTACAATTAGAAGAAGAACACGGTGTCGATTCGGCAATGATTTGTGAACCAGATTCTGAATGACAGGTAGGAGGTAATGCCACAAAAAATGGACAGTGTGCTTATCCGTAATGGACATATCATTGATCCAGCAAATAACGTTGATGAAGTTAGTGACGTCCTTATCATTGATGGCAAAATCGCTAAAGTAGATAGACACCTCTCAGAAGATGTCAACAATGTGATTGACGCTACCGATCTGACCGTTACACCTGGTTTAATTGACATGCACGTTCATCTGCGTGAACCCGGTTATGAACATAAGGAAACAATTGCCACGGGGACTGCTGCAGCTGCGGCGGGTGGGTTTACATCTGTTGTTTGTATGGCAAATACATTGCCGGTGACTGATTCTCCTGACAAGATTAAGCACATTTATGACATCGCAAATCGGAATTCGGGGCAACAGACATTTTCTACAGCGAACGTCTTCCCTATAGGCAGTATAACAAAAAACCTTGCAGGTGAAGAACTAACCGATATCCGTGGCATGCTCTCTGCTGGCGCAGTTGGGGTCAGTGACGATGGCGTTACCGTGATGAATTCAGCACTAATGCAGGAATCACTAACCTTAAGTGCTGAACTCGATTTTCCTATAATGGTTCACTGTGAAGAGCATAATCTAAATGCTGGTGCCGTGATGAATCTCGGCGAAACATCGCGAAAATTGAATTTAGTGGGTAGTCCAAACACAGCAGAAGATATTATTGTAGCCCGCGACATCATGCTCGCTGAGTTGACCGGTGGACACGTGCATATTCTACACGTTAGCACAGCAGGTGCAGTCGAATTAGTGCGATGGGGTAAACAACGAGGAGTCAACGTCACATCGGAAGCGTGTCCACACCACTGGATTCTGACTGACGTAGAAGTGGAAAAACAGGGAACGAATGCCAAAATGCACCCGCCGCTTCGGACACAAAAGGATGTTGACGCTATTCTGGAAGGTTTGCAAGACGGAACAATAGATGCAATTGCTACAGATCACGCACCACATACACCAGCTGAAAAGGCACTCGGCATGAAAGATGCACCTAACGGAATTATTGGACTTGAAACATGCGTGCCACTTGTACTGACATATTTGGTCGATGCAGGACATCTTACGTTAACAGAAGCGATAGCAAAGTTGACATGTATTCCTGCGGAAATAGTTGGGATTGATCGAGGCACACTCTCTGTTGGTGCGGTGGCAGATGTTACATTAATAGATACACAAAAGATTACAAAGGTTGACATAGAAAAATCGTGTTCAAAAAGCCGAAATACACCCTTCGCTGATTGGCAGCTTAAGGGGTGGCCGGTGATGACAATCCGAGAGGGAATTCAGAGCTAAACATTCCAATAAAGAGGAAAACTATGAAAGCAATTCTTGCATTGGCGGATGGAACCGTTTTTGAAGGACAACAATTTGGTGCGACAGGTGAAACTGTCGGTGAAGTTGTCTTCAATACAAGTATGACGGGGTATCAGGAAGTTCTAACCGATCCGTCCTATAAAGGGCAGATCGTTACGATGACATATCCGTTAATTGGTAACTACGGTTGTAACGAGGTAGATATTGAATCTGCCGGTCCACAGGTGGAAGGATTCGTAGTGCGTGAATACAGCGCATATCATAGCAACTGGCGTTCAAAGTGGAGTTTGGACACCTACTTAGCCGAAAACGACATCATCGGAATTCAGAACATTGATACTCGCGCGCTAACCCGCCGCCTCCGTGTTCACGGCGTAATGAACGGATGTCTTGCTACAGAAGATGCAGATGGTAATCTTGACGCAGCAAGCCTTGTGGAGAAGGCACAAGCATGGCACGGTTTAGTGGGTTGGGACCTGGTGCAACGCGTCACTTGTCCAAACTCTTACGCGTGGAATCAACATCCATCAAGTTCTAATGGGCTACAATTAGGGGATTCAACTCTATCAGAAAATGGAAAATTTCGTGTAGTTGCAATGGATTTCGGCATAAAATATAATATTTTACGGCAGCTGACAGAGCATGGGTGTGAGGTACAAGTTGTTCCAGCCAAAACAACAGCAGAAGAAATCCTTGCTGCTGACCCCGATGGTGTTTTCCTTTCAAACGGTCCCGGAGACCCGATGCCGCTTGATTATGCAATTAAAACCATTCAGGAATTGTTGGGCAAAAAACCTATTTTTGGCATCTGTTTGGGACATCAACTTCTGGGACTCGCACTCGGTGGCAAAACCTATAAACTAAAGTTTGGACATCGCGGGGTAAACCAACCTGTAAAATATCTGGAAACCGATCAGGTTGAGATTACCTCCCAAAACCACGGGTTCTGCGTTGATATTGATTCACTGCCGAACACCGTTGATATTACCCATATCAACTTGAATGACAACACACTTGAAGGGATACAGCATCGGGAGTATCCCGCTTTTTCTGTACAGTATCATCCAGAAGCATCACCGGGACCGCATGATGCAAGTTACCTGTTTTCACGATTTACACAGATAATGTCAGAATATTAGAGATAAAATTTAGATATGCATTTGAGTTTTTTATAACCTAAAACCAACAACCGATAACCATTAAAAAATGCCAAAGCGAACAGATATAGAAAAAATCTTAATTATCGGCTCCGGCGCGATTATCATCGGGCAAGCATGTGAATTCGATTACTCCGGAACACAGGCTTGCAAAGCTCTCAAAGAAGAGGGCTATCAGATTGTTCTGGTCAATAGCAATCCTGCAACGATTATGACCGACCCGGATTTCGCTGACCGCACCTACGTTGAACCGATTACACCAGATACAGTCGAACTTGTCATAGAGAAGGAACGACCAGACGCGTTGTTACCGACATTAGGCGGACAAACAGCGTTGAACGTCTCAGTGGCACTCGCTGAATCAGGTGTGTTGGATAAATACGACGTAGAACTGATTGGCGCAAAACTACCTGCAATCCAGAAAGCTGAAGACCGCGCACTATTCAAACAGGCGATGGAAAAAATCGGTTTAGCTGTTCCTAAGAGCGGGATAGCACACTCACTACAGGAAGCAATCGCTCTTGTTGACGAGATCGGTTTTCCTGCAATTATCCGTCCTGCATTCACACTCGGTGGCACAGGTGGTGGCATCGCTTACAACATTGAAGAATATCAAAAAATGGTCGCCACAGGTCTTGCTTTAAGTCCAATCAACGAATTGCTCATTGAAGAATCTATCATCGGATGGAAAGAATTTGAATTAGAGGTGATGCGGGATGGAGCGGATAACGTTGTTATCATCTGTTCCATTGAAAATGTTGATCCGATGGGTGTCCATACTGGGGATAGTATCACCGTCGCTCCCATTCAAACGTTAACTGACAAAGAATATCAGTTAATGCGAGATTCAGCGATAAAAATTATACGAGAAATCGGTGTGGATACGGGCGGATCCAATATTCAATTTGCTGTTGATCCAAAGACTGGTGAACAGGTTGTGATTGAAATGAACCCGCGTGTTTCTCGTAGTTCCGCACTTGCATCAAAAGCAACAGGTTTCCCAATTGCCAAAATTGCCGCGAAGTTGGCTGTCGGCTATAATCTCGACGAAATTCCAAATGACATTACCGCAGAAACACCCGCTTGTTTTGAACCAACCATTGACTACGTTGTCGTCAAAATCCCAAGATGGGCATTTGAAAAGTTTCAAGGCACCGATGAAACACTGACAACCCAGATGAAATCTGTTGGTGAAGCAATGTCCATAGGTGGAACGTTTAAGGAGGCACTTCAGAAAGGCTTGCGGTCTTTAGAAACCGGTTGGTCAGGATTTGATAATCATCCGCTTGAAGAGCTGCCGCTCTCAGAATTATCAAGTAAATTGACAATCCCAAACGTTGAACGTATCTTTTATATTAAATCTGCACTCAAACGCGGGATGAGTATTGATGACATTTATTCCTATTCACATATCGATCCGTTCTTCCTCTATAATCTTCAAGAAATCGTGGACTTTGAAAAAACCCTTTGCGCGCCACACACACAACCATTTACAGAAAACGGTAAGCCAGACGCAGAAATGACATCTCTTTTACGGCAGGCAAAACAGTTCGGGTTTTCAGATCGACAACTCGCTGAAATCTACGATGTGTCTGAAGTCCAAGTACGGGAAACACGAAAAACGCTTGGCATTGAAGCAACGTTCAAAACTGTTGATACCTGTGCAGCAGAGTTTGAAGCAGAGACCCCTTACTATTATTCAACCTGCTCAAGTGAAGATGAGGTGCGTCCCACAGATAAAGAAAAAATCATGATACTTGGTGGTGGACCTAACCGTATCGGCCAAGGTATCGAATTTGACTATTGCTGTGTACACGCCGCGATGGCACTAAAAACTGATGGGTACGAAACCATCATGGTTAATAGTAATCCGGAAACAGTTAGCACAGACTACGACACCTCCGACCGCCTCTATTTTGAACCTCTGACATGTGAAGATGTCTTGAATATATACGATAAAGAGAAACCTATAGGGGTCATTGTTCAATTTGGTGGACAAACGCCTCTCAATCTCGCAATGGCACTTAAAGATGCAGGCGTCCCAATAATCGGTACAAGTCCTGAAGACATCGCTCGTTCTGAAAACCGACAACTTTTCAAAGAGGCGTTAGACGAAATCGGACTGATGCAACCACCTAACGGAACAGCAACCTCAAGTAAAGAAGCTGCACCCATCGCCGCATCGCTCGGATATCCGGTAATTGTCCGTCCCTCATTTGTGCTTGGCGGACGTGCTATGCAGATTGTATATGATGAAAAACTCTTACAAGAGTATATGGACTCCGCTGTGCAAGCCTCACCTGAGCATCCGGTCCTCATTGACAAATACCTTGAGGAAGCAATCGAAGTGGATGTAGATGCAATTTCCGATGGACACTTAACTGTCATCGGTGGTATTATGGAACATATTGAAGAGGCAGGGGTTCATTCAGGAGATAGTGACTGCGTGCTTCCTCCTTATACACTGGTTGACGAACAAATTGACCAACTCAAGGAGTATACCTACGCACTTGCGAAGGCACTAAACGTTCAGGGATTGATGAACGTTCAATATGCAATTAAAAACGATGAAATTTATGTGCTTGAAGTGAATCCGCGTGCTTCGCGAACAATCCCATTTGTCAGTAAAGCTATTGGTGTGCCTCTGGCAAAACTGGCCGCGCGTGTGATGGCAGGAAAAACACTTGATGAACTTGAATTTACAAACGAAATTGAACCTCCCTATTTTAGCGTGAAAGCACCTGTTTTTCCCTTCAACCGATTTCCCGGAGCAAACTCACGATTGGGACCTGAAATGAAATCAACAGGTGAAGTGATGGGAATTGATGACGACGTGTCCCGTGCTTTTGCCAAGGCACAAAAAGCGTGCGGTTACACACTACCTCTAAAAGGCAATGCGTTTATCAGTGTAAGGAATAAGGATAAGCGATCTGTTATCTTTATAGCGAAAAAACTTACAGACATGGGGTTTGAACTCATCGCTACACACGGCACAGCGAAAGTGTTGCTCCGCAATGGCATGGATGTTCAACTTGTCTATAGCATCGGCAAAGGCAGACCGACAATTCATGACTATATCAAAAACCATGCAGTTGACTTAATAATCAATACACCAACAGGTGATCTGCACCGAACTAATGAACTACTTATCCGCCAGATGGCGATAGAACACGATATCCCGATCTTTTCCACTATTCCAGGTGCAGCTGCTGCTGTAAACGCAATTGACGCGCTACAAAGCGGAGAAATTTCAGTCACACCACTTCAAGATTATCATAAGTAAGGTGAAAACATGGCAAACGATACTGTTCAAAGAAATACCCGATGGGTTCAAGCCCTTGATAGACTTCTCCAAGTCCTTAATCTTGACGAAGATCATCCTGTCAGAATCTTGACAATTGAAGATGGTAGAGAAGTGGTTGTCGTACAACCGAATGCCTTCACAGTCTCGCGTATCTATGCTACCGGACGCCCTGATGGTGCGCGTCCTCACGGAATGGATTCATACTACGACTTTTTTCGTGGGAAGTTGGAAAAGTATGAAGAAGAAAATGGAACCCGAGAAGGTTTTGAATTAACAGAGGAGGAGTGGGAAACGTTGTTTGAAGAATCTTTCCATCGGTATACTCGGTACTTACTGTTTGCTGGCATCAAACGGTGGGAAGATGTGCAACGCGATACTGCCGCAAATCTATTCGTAACTAATTTGGCGCGAGAATTCGCGTCGTCAGAAACCTCTTGGCGAAGCTATCAGTATAAAGGGTATATGATAATGATGAACAGTATCGCCAAAGCAGAATTGAGCCTGCAAGAGAATGATCCCGACACTGCTTTACAGCAAATTGATACCGGAATTCAACAGATTGGTGAGTTTTGCGGAGAATGTTTACGTGAGGAACACGGAGAAGCAGAAAATATAACGCGCGAACGTTACCTTAGTAACCTCATTGAATTCCGATCTGATTTAGAGGCACTCGGAACAGAAGACAGCGGAGAGAATGACAGTGACGATACGGATGAAGAACAAGATGACACAGATCTCTTGACTGAATTAGAACAGTTGTTGAATGAAGTAGATTCACCAGACCTTGAAAGAGAGTAGTTGGGACAATATTTCGCTTGTTTCCAAAAACAACCATAAATACTTGTCCCGTCTACTTCTACTTTTATAGTAAAACCCATAATTATTTTTACACTACGAATCAACGCCAAATACGCGTAAGGTATTTGGCGGGTTCGGTTTCCTAACCGAACCGTGTTTATTCAGTCCATAGATGCGGTTAGGAAACCGCATCTACCAGGGAGTGTGAACATATTTTTAGATTTCACTATAAAATCATGAACTACTCTACAGTGCCGCCAGTACTGTGTCTTACGAACAACGATTATTCTTCCCATTCCTCATCAACCGTCTCACGACCTGCCTGCATAAGGACACCACCAAGAAATATAAAGGCAATACCTCTTACCAAAATGTGCCAATAGAAATTCACACCTGGTATGAAGGTAATTGCAAAGACAATAGCAGAAAATATTAACAGATACGCAGAGGCCGGATTTCCCCACGAACGGAGAGATACGCCATAACAGAGGGCTGCCACAGAAAATAAAAATGCACTAATAAGTGTAAGTGCCATCCCCCATTCCTGCCATATCTTATTGAATGTATTTCCAAAATCTTCTGTTGCTGTTGTTTGTATTAATTGATTGATGGTATTCAACGGTGCTGTTTGGGAACAGTGTGCTATCAGTTCCAACACGATCCAAACGGTTGCGAACCCCACTCCTAATAGAGCGCCTGTTTTCGCATCTTTTATGAGTAGAACAGTAGCGGCAACAACTGTTGGCACTACCAAAATAAGCATTACCACGCTGACCCCATGCATAGCATCATGAGTTGACTCAGGTTGAAAACCGAACCAATAACTTAAAAATATCATAGATAGTCCACTGAGAATAGATGTTACGCCACCGAGAAAATACAAATTTTTTGAATCATCATTCATTTACATAACCCCTTTATTTACCCTATATGTAAATTGGTAAATATCTTAGGTATTCAGAATCAGATACCTAAATAAATTGAAGAATTCAATTATCTCGAAATTTCCACAAAACATAAATACTGATTATGCTACAAAACCATATCGGGACAATTGAAGTATATATACGAAATAATGTATATAAGCAAAAAAGTCAAAATGTAATAGCAATAAGTATACCTAAGAGCGACTTCTAAGTCAATTAAAACTCTCAAAAAACTATAATTCCTGAAAATGGGATATTTCTGTGTAAATTTCATTTTCCAATTAATCATATAATCTGGCTTGCCTGATTTTATGCATAAAATACATCAACCATCAAAATACAACATTCTTGGTTGACGAAGAATAGGAACATTAGGTATAATCTATATAAAGTGAATGTCTACAAGTAGACATTTTTGGTGGGCACGTTTTCAATAGTACTTGTAGACGCATCTATTCTACCAGTTTTACAAAATTTTTAAAGAAGAGACAAAGTGGCAATGAACATCAAAAAAAACGTACTGATTGTAGATGCTGACCCCCGACAACGCGAGGTAATTTGCCAAGCACTTGATGGGGAAGGTCTCAATTTAATTGTCACAGAGAACATGTATCAAGCTTTTCATCGGATTGAACATCTGACGACGGACATCCTGATAGCCCCTCTGAAGGCAGAACGGATTGATGGATTAGCCTTATTGGAAGCTGCAACGCGTCATCATCCGGATGTTGGCATTATTTTTATTACGGCACCCAACGTTTTAGAAACCGATATCGGTATTAAGGCGATGCTGGCACATGAGGGAACTTATTTTCTCTATAAACCGCTTAACCCTGTCCATTTGAAGGCACTCTTACATAAAACACTTCAGAATCAACGGCTTACCTTTGAAAATAGACAACTCCGATCACAAATTGACGAAAAGGAAGGGCTTTGCAGACTTACCGGAAAATCACCAGAAATCATACAGATTCGGGAAATAATTACCCAAATTGCCCCGACAAAAGCAACGGTGATGATCTACGGGGCACGTGGTACCGGTAAAGAACTTGTGGCTCGCGCTATACACCATCGGAGTTTACGCCAGGGTAATCTTATTGCCTTTAACTGTGCTACGCTCAACGAGAATTTGGCAGAATCCGAACTGTTTGGACATGAACGCGGTGCTTTTAGTGGGGCGTACTATCAGCGTAAAGGCAGATTTGAACTTGCACACGGCGGTACACTTTTCCTTGACGAAGTTTCTCAACTCAGTCTTTCCAACCAAGCACGTCTACTACGCGTGCTTGAAGAGCGAGAATTTGAACGTGTAGGAGGAGATAAAACAATTCAGGTGAATGTGCGAATTATCTGTGCAACCAACCATGACTTAGAAGATGCCTGTAGCAGAGGTGAATTCTTACACGATCTTTATGACCGGCTTAACGTCATTTCTATTAGCCTACCAACACTTCAAGAACGGATTGAGGACATTCCACTACTTGTTAAAGATTTTCTTGAAGAATTTTGTAGAGAAAACGGAAAAACGTTGAAAACGCTCACACCAGAAGCCGTTAGAGCATTGATGAAATACAACTGGCCCGGAAATGTGCGCGAGTTGAAAAACTGCATTGAAGGACTTGTTGTGATGTCAACACAACAAGCTTTACAACTGACAGACCTACCCGAACGCATCCTTAAGACTATAGGAGGCACGAATCCTATCATATCTTATGTGCCAACCCTTCACAAAACAGATTCTTCTGGCAACGGGGATCCCCATCTCAATGTTGAAGTTGGCATGTCGCTGGAAGAAATTAACCGTGAAGTCCTCCGAGCCACACTTGAATATACCGACAATAACAAGGCAAAAGCTGCGAAAATACTTGACATCAGTCGGCGAACTATTCAACGCAAAGCCAAAGAATACGGACTGTGTGATGAGTAAAAAGGTCGCGATTCGGAGATCGCTCCTACAGAGATGGAGTGTATGGTAGGAGGGAACTCCGATTCCCGACTATTGTCACGACTTGTAGGAGGGAACTCCGATTCCCGACTATTGTCACGACTCATAATTTAAAAGCGGAATAGCTTTATGTTTAGTCAGTTCAAAGTTACGGATAGTTCTACTGAGACTGAAGTTTTAATCTATTGACATAAGACCGCTTGTAGTATTCTGCTTCTTTGAGACCAGAAGCAGCAGCTTCATCAATTAAGACAACTGTTTTTGGATGCATTTGTAAAATTGACGCTGGCACCATTGATGTAATAGGACCTTCTACTGCTTTAGCAATCGCATCTGCTTTTGAAATACCGTTTGCTAAAAGTAGGCACTGCTTTGCCTCCATAATGGTACCAATTCCCATCGTAATTGCCATGTCTGGAACCGCGCTTACATCACCCTCAAAATGGGAGGCATTTGCAACAAGAGTGTTTTCTGTCAAGGTCACTATGCGGCTTCGTGACGCAAGGGATGAACCCACCTCATTAAAGCCGATATGTCCATCCGTACCGATACCAAGCACTTGAATGTCAATCCCACCAGCACGTACAATTGCTTCCTCATACGCTGCACAGAATGCTTCATGATTTTTCGCAGTATTCTGAGGGATATGTCGGTTTTTCACAGGAATGTTGACATGGTTGAAAAAGTGATTCGTCATGAAACTATGATAACTCTGGGGATGTTCACATGGAATTCCGACGTACTCGTCTAAATTGAAGGTGGTTACACTTGAAAAATCGAGTCCATCTTCTTTGTGCATACGGACAAGCACTTTGTAGAGGTCTATCGGGGTGCTGCCTGTCGCTAATCCTAAAACGAGGTTGGGCTTCTTTAGGAGTGCGTCCCGAATGATTTCTGAAGCAATCGCAGCGAGTTGCTTATAAGTTGACTGAATAAGTATTTCCATTTTAGAGTAAAAGGTTTATACCTCTCCAGCAATTATTCTGCCCATATCTTCACTAATTTGATGCACTGTGCCTGCCGGATCGTCCGCGCCAACAGGCAGTTCGGCTGTCATGTAGTCGTCATATCCAACGTCTTTTAAAGCTGCCATGACTGCATTCCAATCAATTGTGCATTCTTCAATCAGATAGGTAAAACGGTGTTCATTTGCATTGAAGCCTTTTACATGCACTTTGGAAATCCGAGAGCCGAGAGAACGAATCCAATGTTGTGGAAAACCGTACGCCACAATATTGCCGACATCAAAATAAGCTGAAACTGCATCGCTTTCAAATTCATCAAGGTAACGCGAAAATTCTATTGGACTCAATAGAAATTTAGAGGGTATTAACTAAATAATGATATTCGGAGGCATTTCTTCGATATTTAATATATCATATACGTTTCCATTAGCACGGAATCTCGCAAATAAGGCGATCGTCAAGTTCACCATCTCCACGCTTTTTGATACAATAATAGACTTGCGCTTGAAGCGTCCGAACCAGTGTCTCATGAAGCCGTTGTTGCGTTCAATACGATGTGTCTCTGCTTTCGTCTGAACATGTTTTGAGGCGGGTAATAAGGTTTCATAGACGTGCCACTTGTCCGTATAATATACCTTAACGTCAAGCGCAGCAAGGCGTGTTGTGAGTTTCTCAAGTGTTTTTTTATCGCGACCACCGCATTCCCAATCAATCAGGTGTCCCGTCTTTCTATCAAGCACTTTCCATATCCAAAGTTTGTTTTTCTTGTTGCCAATATAATGCCACATCTCATCAAGTTCCAAAACGACGGGAGTTTCGGGGGCAAGCGTGGGTTTGGGTGCCTGCTTTTTAGCAAAAGTGTGTATCCATTTCAGCACGGCAGTCGTAGAGACCTGAAAAAGTTTTGAAATTGCGTTCATTGAAATACCATGACAATACAATAGAACAGACAATCTCTTGTCGGTCTGCGGGTGTCCTCGTAGTGTGGTGCGTGTCCATTGGTAGTCGCAGGCTTTGCACTTATAGCGTTGTTTCTTGCTGACGAACCCATTTTTGACGAAATGTGTGTGTTGACATCTTGGACAATGTTTCATGGTATCCTCTAATAGTAGTGAGTTTGTTTTCAGTGAGGATACAAGTTTTAGATGGATAAGTCAATGAAAAAATAAAGATCTTTCATTGACAAATTTTTTCATATTTGTTATCATTGTTACAGTTGAAAAATGATGCAGCGAGATTTAGAGGGTATTTTGCTAATTCTTGCATCATTATTTGGTTAACACCCTCAGAATTTTTACCCGTGTGAATAGGTTTATCAGGAGGGGTATATGAATATGGTGATTAGGAATGATCTCGCTAAATTATGCAAACCCTCAATTAAATTTCGTTCTGGGAACTATGATTACATATCGCTTTTTGCAAAACGATTCGGTTGACTAAACCCGATACCGCGTTTGGATGATTCTATAAACTGGAGTAGGTATTCAACTTCTGGATCTGCTGGCAATTCCTCTTTCGCTTTGCTAACAGCATGCCGCAAGGGTATGCCGGAACGGAATAGAATGCGGAAAGCTCTCTTTAGGAGTGCAAATGTTTCGGGTGAAAGTTTCGCTAATGGATTGATCCGCGATGTCCGAATACCGATGCGATTTAGATCGCGAACACGGGCAGGTTGACCGGCAGAAAGCGCGAACGGCGGAATATCTTGAACGATTTTTGAGCACCCACCGGCCATCGCCATTTTACCGACACGAACAAATTGATGAAGCGCAGCGTAAGCACCTAAGCGAACATCATCTTCAATTGTTACATGACCAGCAAGTGTGGCAAAATTTGCCATAATCGTTCTACTGCCGATAATAGAGTCGTGGGCAATATTCACCCAATTCATTAAAAGATTATCATCGCCAATAACAGTTTCGCCATCTTCAAAAGTTGAACGAGAGATAGAGACATACTCACGCAGCACATTTCGGTTGCCAATGCGAACGTAACTCCGTTCACCATTATATTTGAGATCCTTTGACGGATTTCCGACCGTAGCACCGAAAAATATTTGGCAATCTTCACCTATTGTTGTCCATTTTTCTATCTGAACATGCGGTCCAATGACAGTATTTGCGCCAATCTGGACATGATCTTCAACAAGGGTATACGGACCGATGCTAACGCCTTCTCCTAATTCGGACTTAGGTGAAATAATTGCTGTTGGATGAATGTTTGTCGCTGTCACAAGTTTCCTCTACTTTCTGGTTGTTTTGCGTTTTCAAATGTATTCACAAGGGTTTTCACATGTTGAGTCTACTCATTTTCTGTTGGGGCAAGTGCAATAGACAATTCCGCTTCTGTTGCAAGCGCATCATCTACATACGCTTTCCCTACGATTCGTGCCAAATTGCTGCGCCGCTGAACAATCTCAATTTCTAAGCGGAGTTGGTCCCCCGGTATAACTGTTTTCCGAAAAGTCGCTTTACTAATAGAGCGAAAATAACCGAGTTGATCCTCTTTTCCGATTTCCTGAAGTAGCAACCATGCACCGAGTTGCGCAAGTGCCTCCACTTGTAAAACCCCCGGCATTACTGGTTGTGCTGGAAAATGTCCCTCAAATACAGGTTCGTTGTACGTTAGATTTTTTATACCGATAGCACGTTTTCCGTTTTCAAATTCAATGACCCTATCAATCAAACACATAGGATGTCGATGTGGCAGAATTCGGTAGATATCCTTCGCTTCAACGGGTTCATTTTTCTTGCCTTCTTTCGCATCAGCGAAATCAAGGATACCTTTTTCTGCAAGTGCCTGTACAAATTGGGCATGGAACGTATGTCCTGTGCGCATTGCTATAACTTGGGCTTTCGGCAGGTGTCCTGCAAGGTAGAGGTCTCCGATGAGGTCAAGCGTTTTATGCCGAACAAATTCATCATTAAACCTTAATTCCGAACTCGTCTCTCCATCCGCTTTGATAACCACAACATTTTCATAACTTGCACCTTTTCCGATTCCGAGCGATTGCAACGCCTCAATTTCGGTTTCAAAACAAAAACTGCGTGCTGGTGCAATTTCGTTGATATAAGTGTCCTCAGTCATCTCCCATGTCATAAATTGAGGGGTTGTATTAGGGTGATCATACGCGAACGTAACTTCAAAAGTATCGGAGGGAAGAAAAATAAGTTGCTTGTTCCCATCACCAACAGCGAAAGGTTCGGAAACCTCAATGAAATGGCGTGGGACATCTAACTGCTTCAGGCCAACTTCTTGGATTTTAGTAACGTAAGGCAACGCACTACCATCAAGACCGGGAGGCTCCTGTGCATTGAGTTCTACTTTTGCATTGTCAATTCTGAGTCCGGCAAGGGCGGACAAAAGATGTTCAACGCTACTAATTGTTGTCCCACCATGTTGTAGACTTGTACAACGCGGTAATACTTCTGTCCAATTCTCTGGACAAACTTTCACCTCTGATGATCCTGACTGGTCAATCCGTTGAAAGACAATACCGGAATCTGGTGGAGCTGGCTTTATCTTTAGCTCAACTGGTTCTCCCAGCATCAACCCTTTTCCAGAAATTGTAACTTCAGACTGAAGTGTTTGTTGAGATTCAACATTTCCCATATATTATATTATGACTCCGTTCACAATTATATGTTTATTTGAGTATTTATGTAATGTGTATTTCATTACCCTATTGATTTTTCGCGACGACTCTTTTTCGTTTAATTTGGCGAATCGTTCGATTATGTTCAGCAAGCGTCTTTGAAAAATGGTGTTTTCCCTTTTCAATAGCGACAAAATAGTAATAAGATGTTTCCTCTGGTCTTAATGCGCCTAAAATAGAAGCCATGCCCGGATTACCGATTGGACCGGGTGGTAACCCTTTATGTAAGTAAGTATTGTAAGGTGATTCGACTTTTAGATCTTTTCTTGTCAATAACCGTTTCGGATCACCTAATGCGTAAAGTACAGTCGGGTCGGCTTGCAGTCGCCAGTTATGTTTTAGCCGATTGTGAAAAACACTGGCAACCCGTGGTATTTCCGACTCAAATCCTGCCTCCCTCTGAATAATAGATGCGAGTGTAATGACTTGATGACGGGTTAATCCTAATGCTTCTGCCTCTTCAGCTAATGTTTTGTCCCATCTCTTTTCCGATTCTGCCAACATCATCTGGACAATTGTTTCTGCTGTGCTCCCTTTGGCGAATTTGTAAGTATTTGGAAAAAGGTAACCTTCCGTTGTAACACCTTCAGGCAGGTATTTTTCGAGTAATTTAGGTGCCTGTATTGCCTCCACAAACGCTTCCGCAGTGCCAAACCCAGATGATTCCCAAAGTTCTGCAATTGTTCTTGCCGTAATGCCTTCTGGAACAGTAAACGTCTGATATTCAATTTGCCCTTTCTTGAGTTCATCAAGAATACGCGTGAGCGACATGTCACGACTGAGTTGATAAGTGCCAGCACGGAGTTGAGTGCCTACTCCGCGATACCGAACTGCCATTTTAAAAACAAGAGGGCTTCGAATCAAATTATTAGTTGCCAGATGTTTTGCAATCTTTGTTGTGTTACTGCCAGACGCAATTGTAATTGTTACAATTTCCTCTGACGAAGCAGTTGGAGATAGGTAGTATCCACTAACTAAAACAGCACTGAAGCAGATGATTCCGAGACAACCCAGCGTGTATAATGCAAAGCTCCGAACTCGTTTTCGAGTCAATACAGATCCTATATTTCGTAGGAACATGAGATGCCTCCAAATCAACGCTGCCTAATAAGATAATCTACAACAATAAGTTAACGAAAATACTGAAGACTTTGACCTACCCTTCGCTTGTGTTATCACGCAGATATTCATCTAAAATTATCACAGCGGAAACTTGGTCAATAATTTTTTTTCGGTCTTTAGAATTCATGTCAACTTGATCCAAAATTTCTTCTGCTTCTGATGTGGTAAACCTTTCATCCCAGAACTCGACAGGAATCTCAAGACCCTTGGACAGTCGATCTCCAAATTTTTGCACCTTTTCTGCTTGTGTGCCAAGGGTTCCGTCAAGTGAGATAGGTAATCCAATGATGATTCGTTCTACCTTGTGGATAGAGGCGAGGTCACCTATCGCTGTTATATCACGCTGCCGATTTGTTCGAGTCAGGGTACATAATGGATGAGCACCGCTACCGAGAACATCGCTAACGGCTACACCAATCCTTACGTCACCGATGTCTAATCCAAGTAAAACAGCCATGTTAACTCCTCCTGCGGGAACCTTCCAAATTCCTGATTTTCGTACATTTTACAATTTTACACGAAAAAATACGTATCGTCAAGACAAATATCTATCGTTCAAGAAAAGTGCTAACCAGACAAAGACATCCTACTTGTGGCAATTTGTCAACTTACTCCGACGTGGCAGGAAATGACTTTTGGACAATATAGTTGATAAATTATACATATTCTGATATAATTTTTCCACAAAAAAGTAAATCTAATTCTATAGCGTTTTTGAAAGCACTCATAAGAAAAGAACCACATGTCTAAACACCATCTCTATTATGGGGATAATCTCACAATTCTGCAGAAATATATTTCTGATGAGAGTATCAACTTAATATACATTGACCCACCCTTTAATACTGGAAAATATCGGCTACGGACTGAAATACAAGTTGAACAAGATGATCAAGGTGACCGGATAGGATTCCAAGGCAAGACATACCGAACTCACAAAGGGAAAACCAGACACTACTCTGATAAGTTCAAGAGTTCGGATGCCTATCTCGCGTTTTTGCGCCTCCGTTTTGAAGAGGCGTATCGGGTACTGCACCCATGCGGTAGTTTTTTTCTGCATATTGATTACCGAGAGGTGCATTACTGTAAAGTGATACTTGATGAGATATTTGGACGAGAATGCTTTGTTAATGAGATTATCTGGGCTTACGATTACGGCGGGAGGTCCAAGTCGCGCTGGCCTGCTAAGCATGATAACATTTTATGGTACGCTAAAACACCGAAACATTATACCTTCAACTTTGCTGAGATGGATCGGATTCCGTATATGGCACCCGGCTTAGTCGGGAAAGAAAAGGCAGCGTTAGGCAAAACACCTACCGATGTCTGGTGGCATACAATTGTTACCACGAATGGAAGTGAAAAGACCGGCTATCCAACACAAAAACCGCTTGGAATACTCAATCGTATCGTCAAGGTGCATTCATCCCCAGAAGATATACTTTTGGATTTTTTTGCTGGCAGCGGATCATTTGGGGAAGCTGCTGCGCTGCACAACCGTTCCTCAATTTTGATTGATAATAATATCCCTGCTATCAGGAGTATTATGAGTAGGTTAGCAATTTTCGGTGTTGAACTTGTCAACGCTAATTACGAAAAGTTGTAAGATATTTTGTTTCATATTCAGTCTTTAGTTTGGACGAAAATCTAAAATGTATCCTATCTTTTTAAGTTCAAATGTCTCTGTTAGAGTAAATATGGTAGATTATTGATTTATTTAGACGTATTTATCTGTAGGAGGGAACTCCGATTCCCGACTACGAGTGGCATTAGTCGCGATTCGGAGATCGCTCCTACAAGTGAGGTGTATAATTATTTCCATATTTCACTATAGTACATTCAAGGCAAATAGTCAACAAAAGTTTCATCAGTAAATTTGATATAATAGACATCGGAGGCATCAAAATGAAAAGACTAAAGCAAATTTCGGAACAAATTAAAGAGAATATAGACCAATTTATAGATGCAGCGGAAAACAACAAATCTCCTGTTGAAAAAACTATCGCTGATATGAAAAAACGGATCGCGGAGGCAAAAGAACTTGTTTCGACAGCGATCGCGGAAGTACAAAGACTCAAACGAGTCTATCTGGAAACTGTTAATACAGCAGAAATGTGGGATAAAAAGGCAGATGCTGCTTCACAAGACGGGGACGCAGAAAGATCAACGGCAGCTCAACAGCGTAAACAACAGCATTTGCAACGTGCAAATGATTTAGAACAACAAATTCATGTCCAGGAAGGAATCGTAGCAGACCTTAAAACTGCGCTCCACGAATTTTACCAACAATTCCGAGATGCATCAAAACGGATAGAAACGCTGTCTCAACGTCAAAAACAAGCACAAACACGTGCAGAATTCTATAAATTATTGGCAGAATTTGATCTGCCTGATGATAATAGTGCTTTTCAACAGGCAGAACAGAAGTTGAAAGAGACAGAAGCAAAAGCAAAAATGTGGGAAGAACGGAGCCTCCGTACTAAACTCCAAACAGAAACATCCGAAGAGGATTCCGACTTGGACGCAGCACTTGCAGCACTTAAAAGTGATATTCTTGGCAGTAGTCAAAATGATTGAGACCTCAAATCTGACGAAATATTTCGGTAAATTGTGTGCTGTAGATTCACTCATGCTGCATGTAGACGCTGGTGAAATATTCGGCTTTCTCGGCCCCAATGGAGCAGGCAAGACAACCACAATCAATATGCTTACCGGTTTACTTCGTCCTACATCTGGCACAGCAACACTTGGTGGATACGATATACAAAAGCAGAGTTTACAGGCGAAAGCGATTCTCGGTCTTATGCCAGATACACCACAACTTTATGAAGCGTTAAGCGGTAGACAGTTTGTGCGTATGATTGCCGACCTATATGCAGTACCACCTCAACAAGCCGAAAATGAGATGGGTATTCTGATCGAACAACTTGAACTCACTGATGCTGCCGATGACCAGATTAAAGGATATTCCTACGGTATGCAGAAGAAAATTCTGCTCATCTCAGTCCTCATACATTACCCCAAAATTCTTTTCCTTGATGAACCTACGAGTGGATTAGATCCGAGAAGTGCACGCACTGTCAGGGAAATTTTGCGCGAACGATGTGAACAAGGATGCACAGTCTTTATGACAACACACATTCTTGAAATTGCAGAACGGATTTGTGATAGAGTCGGCATTATCAGTAAGGGGCAACTTATTGCTGTCGGAACGTTGTCCGAATTACAGGAAAAGAAACGAGAATTGCGGGCACAACCCACAGATATTGATCCGCATCGGACAGAGACGTTGGAGGATATCTTTCTTGACCTTACTGCAGATGCTTAAAAATTTGAGTCGAAATAGGAATTCAAATGCAGATGTGATTGGGTTTCACATTGTTCAACCTACCTAACCCAGGTAGATGCGGTTTCTAACCGCATCGGATTTATGTGAACCAGTTAGTCTTGGTTGCCGTTTTTACAATGCTGTTTAGGATATGTTGAAGATGAACAGTTTTTGAGAACGATACGGAGCGGTAACCGATCCTACCGGGCATAGGTTGAGTGTTGTGCTTTCTAAAAATGGCTCTATGATGCTGTTTCAAATAGTGTCTACCACAGCGCAAAAGAATGATACGTTTTACCCAAAACTGTGAATATAACCTGTTGGAATTCGGATGTTAAAAAATATTAAGATTTTGCTAAAAGCGGATTGCTATGCATGGCTGAACAGTTTTAAACAAGATAAACAGGCATGGCGAAAAAGTGCTTTGAAAGGGATCGGATACCTCATTTTCATTGTCGCGTTATCAGTGTTGGGATATACCCTTTTCTTGCATTTGCGGTCTACTGATGCACCTCCTCCGCTACTTTTGAGCGTGATTAACGGCTTCATGGTATTCGGAATTATAGTGGTTGCCAAAGAATTAATGGAGAGTTCATTGAGAATATTGTATGAAGCACCCGACAGTGCTTTGTTACACGCTGCGCCAATTCAATCGGTGGCAATTTTTGGATATAAATTCATTCATATTATTGCCACCCGATTTCTGAGCATACTCTGTTTTTTGGGACCACCGTGGATAGCATTCGGAATTATATTTGAATTGCCTTTGCTTTTTTATGTAGTATTATTTCCTGTATCAATATGTTTACTCGCGATGATTGCGAGTTATGTTGCCATCAGCGTTATGGTGATAACTCGTTTCTTTTCCTCAACAGGCCTTCTTGCAACACTTAAGGTTATCGGAACAGCGATAGGTGTCGCAGTAGGTTTTCTACTATCCTTCACGCTTTTTTCTGGGTCTGATGCAGTACCAATAAAACGTATCTTTCTCGATTGGGCTTCCGAAAGAACTGCCAACGCATCTGCAACATGGTATCCACACGAATGGATTGGAAAATTCCTGTTAAGTTGGGGAACTGAATCTACGCTATGGGTGCGGTTGAAATGGTCGCTCAGTGGACTCGCTATGAGTCTTATTTCTGTGGGATTGGCAATCCTCACAGCACAATGGATATATCAACGTGGTTGGGAAAATATTCGCCAATTGAAATCTAAGCGTAAACCTGCGCGGAACAACGGCAATTCTACTGTCTCAAACCTTAGCAACATTGTAATTACATTTGGACGTGGCAAGATACAATCGATGATGCTAAAGGATTTTCTGATCTTTGTAAGACATAGTGGGCGTGTAATTGCAATCGTCATGCTCACGTTTTTTTTAGTAGTGCATATCGGTGTGCTTCTTGCAAATGGAAGCGGTACGGATGCAAACGCAGCTGAAATACTTACTGTTCAGGTACTACTTTATAGCTTGCTTATCACCTTCGGCATTAGCTGCAACGGACTTCGAGATGAAGCGAAAACATGGTGGATGCTGAAATCTGCTCCTATTACACCAAGATTGGTATTCACCAGTAAATTTCTGACTGCTTTGTTATGTGCGTTCATATATGCCGAATTCTGGTCGCTCGTTGCTGTCGGGCTGCTACAGATCCCAACAGACAAGTGGGTTCTGGTACTACTCACACCACTCATAACACTTCCAGTTGGGTGTGCATTGAACACGATGATCGGCACACTCCCATGGATGGCAGAACTGACACATGAACCGAAACCGCTCTTGCGTGTTTTAACCTTTACCGCGACACTTGCTATTGATGTTGTCTTCGTTATTGCACCGGTAATTGCATGGCATACAAGGAATATTGCGATATTTTTCATAGTAATCATTCTGCTTGCGGGGGTGTTCGCGATGTCTTATAGGTACGGAATAGTAAATCTTCGCAAACTATTAGTCGCACAAGTATAAAATCTATTACGCTTGCTATCACGGTTTGTTGCTCCGTTAGCAAGTTAGCATGAAAGTAGGATCAATGATAATACAATACGAGGGTATAATACCGAATATACATTCTTCAGTTTTCGTTGCCCCTGGGGCAATGATAATTGGGGATGTAACAATCGGTGAAGAATCGAGTGTATGGTTCAACACCGTTCTTCGAGGTGATTTGGAACCGATCCATATTGGCTGCCGCACTAACATTCAGGACGGTACAGTGATACACATGGACAAAGAAATTCCGTGCCTTATCGGTGATGATGTCACTATCGGACACGGTGCAATTCTTCATAGCTGTGCTATCGAGAATGAGGCATTGATTGGGATGGGGGCGATCCTTCTGACAGGTTGCAAAATTGGCGAACGTGCGATTGTTGCGGCTGGCACACTTGTACGTGAAGGACAGGAAATCCCTCCTGGCACAGTTGCAATGGGGGTGCCAGCAAAAGTTCGACGAGAGGCTACCGAAGCCGAATTTGAACGTGTACGACATGGCAAAGATGACTACGTCTTACGTGGCAAAATAATGCGAGACAGTTTAAAAACATAGTTCACAACAGTGTTCATATAATTTACTTATAGTGTTATGTCTACCTAAAATTTGTGATATAAAGGTCGCGAGCTGGAGCTCGCTCCTACAAGAAGATGACTTGCTGCGAACAAGACATTTACAATTTGAAAGCAGATAAAGTAATAGTTTTGAAAAAGGAGAAATTATGGCAAAACACACATGTTTGATGATTGGTGGAAGTGGTATGGCTGGCGGTTGGATTCACAACTTCAGAAGTAATTTCAGTGACCGCGTTGAGATTGTCGGTTTGGCAGATGTAAAGGAAGATGTTCTTAAGAATCAAGGTGAGGCGTTAGGACTGAGTTCCTCACAACTTTTCACAGATTTTAACGAAGCGTGTGCATCCGTCAAGGCAGATTTTTGTGGTGTTGCGACCCCTCCAAAATTTCATAGCCCCGCTGCAGTTGCAGCGATGGAAAATGGCATGCCTGTCATCTGCGAAAAACCGATTGCTGATACTTTAGACGCAGCAAAAGCGATGGTACGCACATCACAGAAAACGGGATTGCCGTGTGCTATTATTCAAAACTATCGCTATGCAAACAATAAACAGGAATTGGTGCGTATACGGGAGGAAGGCAAGTTAGGGAAGTTACAACACATTGTCGGTAGATATGCGTGTGATTATCGTCGCTATCTATCGTGGGGTGTGGATTGGCGGCACGATATGGATTTTAGTCTGCTTTTTGAGGCATCAGTGCATCATCTTGATATGCTCCGATTCCTCTCTGGAGGGGACTGTGAAACTTTGGTTGGATTCGGTTGGAATCCGGAATGGTCGAGTTTTAAGCATTTTTCAAGCGGATACTATTTGATGCGGATGGACAATGGGGTTCACACTTCTTATGAAGGGAACAGTTCCGCAGCAGGTATCATCAATTGTTGGAATGGTGAACATTACCGCGCAGAATTTGAGCAAGGGGCAGTAGAAATCGCAGGTGGAAATCAGATGACAATCCATCGTGTTGGCGGGGAGAAAGAGGTTTATGAGGCTCCTGGTATCCCTTATTATGCACATCAACATCTGTTTGATGAGTTTCTAAATTGGCTTGAAGGTGGCAGCCCCTCAGATACACGGATTGAAGACAATATAAAGAGTTTTGTCCTTGTCATCGCTGCGATGGAAACGACAGTTGATGGCCAACCCAAGCATATCGCGGAATATCTGAGTGATTTGAATCTCTAAAATAGGAGATATTGTCTCACGAAAAGAGACGAATCGGGTGTGGGAGTTAACTATGTACAATGAAACCCCAGAAATACCGACTGTTCTTGAGGACATTCCGGAATCCGAGCAACACGCGCTGCTTGAAAAACTGGCACACTGGATCACACGCCGAAGTCTGACCGCGCCTGCAATTCTTTTTCTCGAGACCGGCAAACCACTAAACTTCTTAGGGTCGCAATTGTTGATTGCTTTTAGTCCCTTTGTGCAAGCGTTTTTCAAAGGAGATCAATACCATAAAATCGCTCTTATCTTAGAAAAAGATGAAAACGTTGAATTACTCATACAACTTATAGAAAATCCAAAGGATGATACATCAAATGAAATAGGAGAAACTTGATGGCTGTTGAACTGAGAATGCTCCAGATGGATCAGACAATGACAAAGGGAAAAATCGGGAAATGGCTTGTGAAGGAGGGCGATACCGTGACAGAGGGGCAGCCCTTGTTAGAAATCGAAACGGATAAAGTTGTCCATGAACAGGAATCGCCCACTGACGGTATTATTGCACAAATAGTTCCAGAAGAAGGGAGTAATGTTCCCGTTAATGCGTTGTTAGCGATTATCGCTGCACCGGGTGAAAAGGTTGAACGTGTTGAAGCGGATACCGTGATGGAAGTACAGGAGTCTGATGAACCAGATCAGGCGACTACACCTACTGTGTCAACAAAGACACCGCCTCAACGTACTCCACAAACGACAAAACACATCAAAGCATCTCCTGCAGCCAAACAACTTGCCGAAAAACTCGCTATTGACTTAACACAAGTGAAAGCCTCTGGTCCTGGAGGACGTATCCTTGAAAGCGATATTCATCGTTACATTGAAACAAGAGTACCAACTCCAACTGAATCAACACGCCTCAAAGCCTCTCCACTTGCGCGGCGATTAGCAAAGGAATTTGGACTTGACCTCACTTCAATTTCAGGTTCAGGTCCCGATGGCAGAATTGTCCGCGATGACGTAATGCAAGCCAGCACTGAAATACCAGCTGACGTATTCCGCACGGAACCTGCTGCTTCAGAAGTTGTTGAACTTAGCGGTATCCGCAAAATCATTGCTGAACGGATGACAATGAGCGTTCAGACGAACGCCAGTGTCACACTTCATACGGAAGTTGACGCGACAACCCTTGTCGAATTGCGTGGAATGTTCAACGAAGAATTACAGAAAAGAGAAGTGGGTCTTACCTATACCGACCTGCTTGTAAAGATTGTTGCAATCGCCTTACGGGAACATCGACCACTTAATGCAACACTAACAGATGAGGGAATTCACCTGTTAGCGGATATCAACATCGGGGTGGCAGTAGCATTGGAGGATGGACTCGTGGTGCCGGTTGTCCGCAATGCCGATAAGATTGGTTTAGCCTCCATCTCTGAACAGGTAAAAACCATGGCAGAAAAGGCACGTAACAATCAACTTACACCCGGTGAACTTCAAGGAGGTACCTTTACCCTGACGAACCTTGGTAATTTTGGCGTTGATGCATTTACACCGATTATCAATCCACCTGAGTGTGCTATCCTTGGCGTTGGACGCATTATCAAGAAACCGGTTGTCCATAACGATGAAATCGCTATTCGGAGTATGTTGGCACTGAGTCTGACATTTGACCATCGTGTGGTTGATGGTGCTCCGGCTGCACAGTTCCTTCAGCAGGTATCTCAATATATTCAAAACCCATATCTATTGCTTATATAGGGAAATATTTATGAAAAAATGGATATGTTTACTGATCTCACTTTCTCTGTTTACATTGGGATACGCCCAAGAAACAGATTTTGATGACTTGCTCGCTTCTGATGTCAATGCGGATGGAATAGTTAACATCCTTGATCTGGTGTTTGTTGCCTCACACTTTGGTGAAACACATTCTGAAGATCAGTATCCTAATCCAGATGTGAACAGAGATGATATTGTCAACATTGAAGATCTTACACTGGTTGCGAACCACTTTGGTAAATATTCTGCAGGGTTATTCAGTTTTCTATATTTTTTCACAAGTGTTTATTTTTTATGAAAAGCAGATATAGCGTGATTTGTCGCGCTATATCTGCTATACTTCACCTTAAAACTACCTATTTTGAGGTGAATAATGACAAGAAGACTATCTTGCCACTTGTTAGAGATGTTAGCAGAGATTTCTGATCCACGCAAGGATAAAGGGAAACGACACCCGTTGAAATCAATCCTCGCACTTGTCGTCATCGGATTGATGTGCGGACATAAAGGATATACATCCATCGCAACTTGGGCACGATCACAACCCGCACTCGCAAAAGCACTCGGTTTTACAAAGAAGATAACACCTTGTGCTTCAACTATTCATAATCTATTGAAAAAGTTAGATGTTGAAGCATTAGAAGAAACCCTGACACACTGGGTAAACACCGTGATAGAAAGTCGTCCCGATTTGACAAGATGTTTTGACGCAGTCGCTATAGATGGCAAAACGATGCGTGCCTCCCAAAAAAGTGGTGCGATAACAAGCCACTTACTCTCTGTCGTTTCGCATGAGTTAGGGGTGACCCTCACGCAGCGAAGTGTTAGCGACAAGACCAACGAAATACCGATCTCAACAGAGATACTCAAGACCTTTGATGTGAGGGGTAAAGTCATCACAACGGACGCACTTTTGACACAGCGAACTTTCTGCCATGCCATCATAGCGGATGAAGGCAACTATGTGCTCCCTGTCAAAGACAACCAACCGGACCTTTTAGATGCGATTGAGAAACTTTTTCAAGACATTCCTGGCACGCTTTCTGAAGAGACAACACACCCTATTTTAGGAGAACCCATTCACATTCACGAAACAGTTGAAAAATCACATGGGAGACTTGAGACAAGGTGTATCAAAGCAAGCACAAGTCTCAACGAGTATCTGGACTGGCCAGGGATAGCACAAGTGATCCAATATCATTATACTTACAAAAATCAGAAAACAGGAGAAGAAACACACAAAGTCCACTATGGTATAACAAGTCTAAATCCCGAAGAAGCGTCTGCGAAACGCTTACTTGCTTTACGGCGTGGGCATTGGTCAATAGAGAACAAGTCGCACTGGATGCGCGATACGCTGCTTGGAGAAGATGCTTCGCCGGTCCGATGCGGGGCAATACCACAAGTCATGGCTGCTTTGCGAAATACCGCATTATCCGTATTCCGATTCGCAGGAATAACGCGTATAGCTGATAAAATGAAATATTATGCTTCAAAACCTAAACTCACAGTTAACATGATAAACTGAGAATCTTTAAAACTGAATAACCCTGAATATTCTGGCATTCCACTTGCATTAACCGATAAAACATTTGACAATGTTGTGCGTAATGCAAAATTGCCTATCTTAGTCGAATTTAAGTCCGATTACTGAATCTACTGTTTATTGATGAGACCGGTTGTGTCTCAAATTGCCTTAGAATATCGTGACGTTTTCGTCGTAGCAAAATTAGACGTGAACGACAATCCAGAAAAAACAGCAGCGTATCATATCCGCGGAACACCGACATATATCCTATTCTACAAAGGAAGCGTTGTAAGAACAATTATCGGTGCCATGTCAAAAGTGAGATTGGTCAATCGGATTCTGGAGGGATTAGCTACGGTGATAGAACCACCACTCGCACAAGAGCAGACAGATGGCGAATAATGCTGTCCAATGCCATACCTCTCGCGTGAGTGGTTGTACCAGATTTTTTTCCTTTATTTGTTTTTTTGTCCTTGATTCTGTTGTGGAAGAGGAAAGCGCAGATTCGGTTGCATCAAGTAAATTAACAGCAAACCGCTCAAATAAGGTATCTCCAACAAATACAGAGTAAACACCGATTTGGTCTGTTTCTGTGAATACTTCACTTTCTAATTTAATCATGGTCCTGTCCGGTTTCTTCAACTGGATATCTGGTTTCTCCACAGTCGGTAAATCAAATTTCAGATGTTCACCTGTTCGAAAGACTTGTCTTGTCCTGTCTGTTTGGACTGCAATTGACTTTATCGTGGCAGTTCTTGCCTCAAGCCACGCTAAACATTGATACATAAATATTGGGGCATCTGGAATAGTAGTGGGAAAAGCAGAGGTTTCTGGATTGAATGCATCGAATTCAAAAACCAAATATTGCTTGTCCGACTCAGTACCAAGCCATATTAGCTCACCTTTCTCCGTTTCCACGAGCGAATCGCCCCAAATAGGTAACTCCCTATGCACAGATCCTTTTACTTGTAATCCGATAATAGATACACCCTGCATAATTGGATGGGTTTTTTCCTCTTTGATAACGGAAACAGGAGTTGTGATCATTTCAACAGAAGTCTCTGTCATAAACGGCAATTCCCTCTGTGAATTGATAAAGATTATGCTTTCTATGCCGGGAACGTTCAAAAAGTTGTGCTCCGATGGGATTCCACCATCGAAAATGATAATGTCCACATCATCCGTACCGTGATATTCATCCGTTGACACTTTTTGTAGTTCAACATGATCTCCGTAACTTCTCAATAGTTCCATCAATAGTGGTTGGTCTCTGTCACTGACGAGTAGGATTTGGATTCGTTTTATCGGGTTGAGAATTGCCCACACCCTATTGTCCAGATCAAAGTCATCAGCGGCATCAACAAGGTGAAGACTAATAGCCTTACCATCTAATCTTTTCGCACTGATAGAAAATAGGACAGATTTTACCTCCCCAGCGGGAATTGTCAATACTTTTTCATCAATTGCTTGTCCTCCTTCAAGTTCTAACGCAATACTTATTTCTCTTTCTGTATCTGTCCAATTTTGAATTCTCGCGAGAACTGTGTATTGGTTAGCAATTCTTTCTACACTGAATTGCACGATACCGATGTTTTCTGCTGCTTCTCCTACCACGATTTTATTCATAGGCACAGATGTAACCGGTAAATTTTCAAATGAATCGCTAATAAAAAAGATTTGGTCTTGTGGTGAATCTGCATAACGCGTTGCCTGATCTAAAACAGATGTTAACTCACTAACAGCATGTGTTGGCACAATATTTTGCACGGCACGTTGCAGTTTATCTTTATCTGTGGTAAATGCCTGTTGAATATACGGTTTGGGGGAATCCGTTGCCATAATCATGATACCGCCACTTGCAGAAACCTGATTGATGTGTTTCAACACCTCCTGTTTTGCAAGTGCTAATCGGGTTTCTCCCGTTTCCTTTGATAGCATACTTGCCGAATTATCAACGATAAAGATTATCTTACCATGGACTATACCGGGAATACGTAATGCAGGACGCGCTATGCTGATGATTATGACCAATAAAAATAGGCTTTGTAAAATCGGTAGGAATAGGTTCCGTAGACGCTGAAATGGGACGTTCGCTTTCTGATCTTCAGCACTGGTACGCCAGAGCATTATACTCGGCACAACATAACGTTGTCGGCGCAGCTTCAGAAAATGCAGCGCAATCACGATAGGTATAGTTCCAATCAGAAAAAACGCAGCTGGATTCAGAAAAGCCATTTTTCAATGTCGGAAGTCAATGGGTAAGAACATCATGAAGTTTAATTTTTCATAATGTTTCAGAGTTTATGTTACTTTGGATGCGTAACAAAACGACGCATCTCTATATACCGCAATTCAGATTTTATGTTTGTATTACGGTATATAGAAACACTGTTATGGGTTAGGATTTGGAGGTGTCGTCTGTGATTCTGCGGGAGGCGGTGAAGATTCCCCATTCTCTCTTTCGTTGAGATTTTTGATAACCTCCTCCGCATCCAGTTTACCTACCTCGCCGTAGTTTTGCAGACGTTCACAAGCTTCACGAACTTTATCGTATTCATCAAGTTCCAAATAGATGGTCGCCAAGTTCTTGTGCATCTCACGGAAAACACCTGGCCAGTTGCGTTCACCCTCTTTTTCAACAATGCGCGTTGCACTTTCTATAGCAGTGTCAACAACATTGTCAAGTTCTGCCTTTTCTGAGGCTGAAAAGGGAGCATTTTCCTGTTTCTGTTTCTCATTATAGGCGCGCAAAGCACCTAAAGCCTTGTCACACTGGTTGTAAGTTTTTTCAATGCTCAAGGCACCTTCAAAAATTTTTGTTAAAAACCCAAATTTCATAAAAGCGAGTCTCGTTGATGTAAGAATATCAAATTAAAAAGATTTTTTCAGCTGTCCCCAAGTAACTGCCAATTTGTTTTTCGCTTCTACCGCAAGAACCCCTGGAACACTTAGCTCCATAGAAGCTTTAATTTGCTCCTCAGTCAGTGCTTTTGAATAGATGACGACTTCATCAATAATCGCATCTTCAACAGGATGGGTGTTTGGACCTTCACCTGCACCAACGTAAATTGATGCCTGTTTGAACTTTGGGAACTTGAAGTTTTCTATTTGTGAACCGATGAATTCGCCGTTGACATATATTTTCCCATCAGTACCGTCAGCGACTAAAACATAATGGTACCATTCTTTCAGTTCAAATGTGAAATTTCCCAAACTTTTATCTGCGTGATGCGCGGCGTCCCAAAAGGGGTTGAAATTAGGGTTTACCATCATGCGGAACTCGCAACATCCAGCATCAACAGTCTCAATTGAGATGATCCCATCGTAAGCTGAATGCTGATTAAGATAGAACCACGCTTCCATTGTAACCTCGCCATTCTCACCGATAGGAACGACAAAATCGTTAGCAGGATTCATCTGAACTACGCCGCCGTTTAGATGAATCGCTTTGCCGAATTGACCGTCAACCAGTTTACCATTTCCAGCTAACTCGGCATCATTTCCATTGCCGGAGTCGTCTTTGAATGTCTTCCCATTCAATTTATCAAAGGAGTAGTAAACTTCAATGTGTCCCTCAATATCATCCTCTTCAACAGCGTAGGTGAAACTGACAGCGAAAATTAACACCGCTGAAAGTCCCAACAAAAATAAATTTCTAAGCATGTTCTGTGCCTCCTTAATTTTCTTAGCAAAGTTATTGTAGCAGATACGCAGAACGGTGTCAACAAGTTAATCTGAGGTGATAGGGTTATTTAGTTTTAAGAATTATCAATTGATGGGTGTTACTCAAGGTTTATATTGTAGGTTGGGTTGAACCGCAGGTGAAACCCAACTTTTCCAGTATGTAAAAGCGTATCCTGTTGGGTTTCGTGCCTCAACCCAACCTACGATAATATTATAAATAATTAACGTGTGTGATAAAAAGCGTCAGAAATATAGAAAACTAAATAACCCTGCTGAGGTGATCTGAGGTTCTCAGGTCTTTCCCTAAATAACTTGATACAATAGAGAATTTGTGATAATATACAATATTAACATATTGTGTGAAAGGCTCTTTTGGCTGCACCACAACAATCTTTGTTGATCCGACGATTAACTCATTTTAAAATAGAATAGTATACAGAAAATGAATCCCCTGAAGAACCTAATTCAACGCTGCCATCAACGGCATAAGAAACCACTTCGGCAACGGAGAACAATCATCACACCAGCCCCCTACAAGGGATTACCTTATCATTTCACAGTCTATTGCGGATACAGGTATCCTATAAGACTATATGACTTGGAACAGGCAAAGATCTCTTTTATGCCGATTGGACGTGCCCCTCAATACGATCGCGGCCCAAGGTCTTTTGACGGTGATCGATTTTTGAAACGCCAAGGTATTGAAGATTGGCAGATCAGACAATGGCATAAATCATGGGGAATTCAGATATATACCGGCACTCCCTCCGGACGTGATGGCGCACAATGGCACGACCTCAATTTTTCATACAATGCCTTATGTGCTGCGCCTGATGCCGTTTTTGTCTGTATTGAGACACTTATCAACGCTGTTGCCAACCCACTGTTAACAATGACAAAATCTGGTGGTTTGCGTTTTTCTTGTAGAGTTCCGAATTATCTACATCCAAAAACCGAAGAGGCGAAGCAATATATCTATAAGCACACACCTACCTCAGATAATCCACATCAACGAGAGGTGTATCTTGAAATTTTTGGAGAAGAGGGGTACAACCGGTGGGATTCCCGCTACGAAATTCTGCTTGGAAATCTGTCAGATCCGCCCATTATTACCAAAGAGGTTCTTTTTGACCCTATCAATGTTCTACAGGATGCTCTTCATGAACCTGAATCGCCTGAAGAAAAAAGTCAAAAGGTCAACGCGAAACCTTCCACTATTGTGCCGAGATCCTTAGGTTCAAATAATCTTGATCTCGCCAAAGAGGCATTTTTGAAACGCGGTTTTACTTATGTCCAGCAAGAGAACGGTTACCATCGCTGGACCCAACTCGCTGATAAAGTTGACGACGACATCGTATCTCTATGGGAGTCTGAGGGCACTGTTTGGGTGTGTGCATCAACGCCTAACATTGGGTTGCCGACGAATGCAACGGCTATTACAGATATCTGGGATGATACCGGTATTCTACCCACGGAATGTTTGCCTGTTTCCGAAAATGTGCTTGCTATCCGGGAGGGAGATTTGAGTCCCTTGGCATTAAAACGTCCGTCTCCCGTGCTGCAAAAGCCAGAACATAAGGAAAAGAATTATGACACATTTGAACAGAATTTAACGCAAATACAACGTGCTTATGACAGCACTGCGCGCATTATTGTATTAAATGCTGAAACAGGGGCGGGAAAAACATATTCAGCAGGGTCTTATGTTCTCAATGGTGGCGCAATTAGTTTAAACGCTGGGTACTGGACATTAGAAGAAGTCGTCCAACACTTTAAAAAGCGAAACATACAACCAATTGAACGCTGGCGCGAGCGGAGACGGCATTGGGACAAGGTGAAAGATATACCTATTGATGTGCGGATGGCGAATCCTTTTCAACACGGAAATCTCTGTGAGGATTATGAACGGTGCTATGCACTTGAGAAAAGAGGCGGAAAACCAGAGGAAAGTCTCTGCCCGCAATGTCCCGTTTATACCGAATGCCAGGAACGCGGCTACTTATCACAACCTGCCACACTAAATAGCGTCGATGCACAATTATCAGGAACACCTTTTCAGTTTTTCGATCCCCAATACACGGAAATCGTAGAAAAATTCCTTGAGCAAGGTGATGGGAAAGAACGGCTTTGTATTATGGATGAAGTAAATTCCAGTAAGCTTTTTATTCAATGTTTTATACCAATAAAGACATTAAAGGAATGGAGTGTCAACTGGCAAGAAGATGTATTAGGACAATTTGCCCAAGCTTTACTGTATGCATTAGAAATGAGTAAAGACCCTTATGATAACGTTGTTAGGCGGATTCGCACAGCGGTGCAGGCGTTTCAACGACACGAAGAGAAACTCGTTAAACAGATGTGTCAAGTGAAGGTACAAGGTAGGATTGTCAGTCGCGGATATGTTGATGTTGAAACAGGGGAAGAATTAGCACGTTGGACCATTGAATTTGAAGGGGGTGTTTCTGCTTACATTCCGTTGGGCAATAATGCCAAAGATAAACTTAATGCAAAGGGATTGCCACATTTTCGCCCCGACACTTTTGTGCCTAACGAAGATATTAACATTCCGATGCTGATGGCAGAAGCCATTCAATTGGGCATCTTAAACACAGAAACCGTTGAGAGTATTCAGAAATTTCCGCCTGTCTGTCCAAATCCAAATTGGACTTTGTGGCATCAGCTTAATTGTTTTTTAGCACACTATTCAAGGGATGCGGACGCACCAATAATAGTGCATCTTGATGTGTTATGGTTCTGGGTGCCACCCGTGCTGCATCCGAGCATCAAACGCCTTCTGTTAATGTCATCAACCCTTTCAGAGCAAGATGTGCGTAGGGCATTCCCTAATCAAGAAATCGAAGTTGTTCGTATTGAACCGGCAGCTTGGGTCGCGGGAAATCAGGTTTTTCAGATTCGCTCCGGTGTCTATTTACAAGAAACAGTGTTAGAATATAACAACAGTTGGGACGTTATTGGAATGACTAAAACGGGACAACGTTTTTTTCTCGGTATTCAATCAGAAATTGAACGTGATCCGAACGTTAAGCATGCCATTGTCACCGATATCTCAGTAATCAAACACCTGACAAACATCGCAGAAATTGAGAATGTCTGTTTCATAACAGATTTTAAGCAGCTTCATGGTTTAGAAGCTGATTTTGAAGAACCGCAAGTCGTTTGGATAGTTGGCACACCGCCTTGGGAACCCGGTATCATTTGGAGGCGAGCACAAATTCTGTTTGGAAACAACGAGGAACCTCTCTGTTATGAAAGAGAGACAGCACCTATCCGTTATAAAGACAAACGTGTCCAGAGTGTTTATGAAAATCTTGTTGTCAACTGGCTTACAAAGATTATAGGTCTGTCAGGTTTGACCCGTTTGCCGAATAAAAAGGTTGTGTTGATCACAGGTTTTCCACTTCCAGATATTACCGACAGACCTGAAACACTTCTTTTTGATTGGGAAGATTTTGAGGTTGCTGGTAGTTTAGATAAATTAGCAGAGACAATAGGCACACGCCAGCGATTTGAATCTGAGCGAGGCAATCTAACTGCCGAAACCAGTAGAGAAGAGGTTGAACGGATCTTAGGATGTTCTTCCAGACAAGCAAACCGTGTGTTGAATAAACTACGAGGAGGTAATATTCGGCGCGTTCCTTTCCGTGAACAGATTCTCTCTCTTCTTGCTGATGGCGAGAAAAAGGCATCGGAACTCGCTGCATCTATTGATGGAAATCCAAAATCAATTAATAATGAACTTAAGCGTCTTGTAGATATAGGTGAGATTGTAAAGGTTCGGTGGGGAGTATATGCTCTGCCAGAAACTTAGAAATATGACAGTTGATCTAATTGTCTGAGTAAATCAACGCCGAACACCATAGGCGTCAATTTAGCGTATTCTTTCGGAGGCGTGCTTAGAAAATCCGATATGACCTGATTTCCCTTTTGTCTGAACCAAGATTTCCAAGATTATTGGATTTTCAGGATTAGCCTTAGGCTGTGCGGATACTCATAATCCTGGAAATCTCGTAATCCTGGTTCAGACAATTGACATTTCAGATAACACAAACTGCATAATTACACAAAAACTGATAACTGCTTTCTTAAATTGATGCTTATGGTGTGCTTACAAAGTGTTCCTACGGTTGTGGTTTGTTGTCGGCGGGCGTCAATCAATTCCGAATGTTTGGTCGGCACGCGGCGCGTGCCTGCTACCATTTGTATACATATTTTTATATTTCGCTATAAACAATGAACTATAAAGGCTTTTTCATCACACTTGAAGGGGTAGAAGGTGCAGGTAAAACTACACAGATACACCGATTAGCAGATGCGATCGGGGACCCTGTTCTTGTTACGCGCGAACCAGGTGGCACACCGATTTCAGAACAGATTCGAGATATTTTCCTGAACGCCGCTACTATGTCAGCAACAACAGAATTAATGCTGATTGCCGCTGCACGGGCACAGCACGTCACCGAACGTATCCTTCCCGCATTGGAAGCAGGACAAATCGTTATCTGTGACCGATTTAGCGATGCTACCGTGGCTTATCAAGGTTTTCGCAAAGGCATTGATTTAAAACTAATAGAACAGGTTAATCGCATTGCGACAGGAGGATTAAGACCAGACGTTACTTTTCTTCTTGACCTTCCCCCAGAAATTGGACTTCAACGCAAACGGGATTCAGATGAACCACTGACTCGCCTTGAACATGAAACGCTTGCTTCGCACAAAAAAGTGAGAGAAGGATATTTAGCAGTCGCTAAGGCAGAATCGCAGCGTGTCCAATTAATCGACGCACGACTTGATGCAGATACTATCCACAACCTTATTGTGACGGAATCCAAAAAAAGAATTCAGGTATTACAAACATCTTGAAGACCACCACATATCGGAATGTGTCTAAAACATTAGAAATGGAAAACATTATACTCGGTCATCAAAATATTGTAACCCAACTTCAAAACGCAGTTGTCTCAGAACGCGTTGCTGGGGCATATCTTTTTGCAGGCGTGCAAGGGATTGGCAAAGAGACCGTCGCGCTCTACTTTGCAAATCTAATTCTTTGTGAGCAAAGGACAGAAGAGTCTTCACCTTGTGGAGAATGCCGTGCTTGCCGTAAGATAAAAAGCGGTAACCATCCAGACCTGCAAATAATCCGACCTGATGGTGCACAAATTAAGATTGACCAAATTCGCGAACTTCAACGGAAAATTGTCTATCAACCACTTGAAGGACCACGGAAAATTTATATTTTAGCAAACACCGAAAAGATGAGCAATCCCAACAATCCTGCAGCAAATGCTCTACTCAAAACGCTTGAAGAACCACCCGCTGCATCAACTTTAATCCTATTGACAGAGAACATTGAATCTATTTTGTTAACAATCCGATCGCGCTGCCAAATTCTCCCGTTTTATCCGATGCCGATTGAACAATTAACAGTAGCGTTAATGGATCATTTTTCTATTGATAAAGAGACAGCTTCCGCCGCTGCTGTTTTATCAGGCGGCGTTGTAGGAAAAGCTATCACGCTTATTGAAGAAGGAATTTCTGAAACCGAAACGATACCTGAAATTCTCGAGGAGACTGACCCGTTAGCAGCCTTCCGATTGGCAGAGCAGTTTGTTGAAAAAGGTTTGGACAGTTTAGACGAATTGATAACGTGGTATCGTGATCTCCTTTTTCTGCAACAAGGCGTACCTGTAGAATTATTGACGCACACCAACGCATTAGGTAAACTTCAAACACTCGTGCCACGTTACTCTCGAATACGACTTCAACAAGCCATCAAGACCGTCTTTGAAACAAAGGAACTACTCAAAAGGACAAACGTCACCAAAATCTTTGCGCTTGAGGTGATGTGTCTGAAGTTATTACAAGGCAAATAAATTTGGTTGAATGATATGTATACGCATGGTAGCAGGTACAGCTCCACCATGCTGTTAGTACATTGGACGATTAATTGGTACTTCATAAGTCCGAACTCTTCTTGTAGGAGCGACCTCCTGGTCGCGACTTCCTGCAAAATAGATGCACAACGAATCTTCTATGTCAAATTTGATTGAGCATGCCCAAACATTAGAATCTGACGGGAACATAGCCGAAGCTATCCAAGTCTATGATGGTATTATCCGTAGCGAAAGCGCTTCGGAGACGCTTGCTTACGCGAACTTTCGCCTCGGACACATCTATCAAGAATGGAGCGAACTTTTTGCAGCGCAAAGGTTTTTGTCGCAGGCACATCAACTCAATCCTGAAAATACTGACATACGAAATGCAATTGACAATCTCAATCAACATTTCTCTGAAAATAGGGAGCAGATTGCTGATCAGATGTCCCGCCAAAACAGCGATCAGATCGTTTCTCTTTTTCGCATCGCAACCGGCATCAAACTGATAGCAATGGATAAATCGGTGCAGGCGTATCCACTAATGAAAAGCCGCACAAAGATTTTTCCAAACGCTGCTGTCGCTAAACATCTCCTAACCGACATTAGCATCACAGATGAGGAACGTAACTCTGCAATTGAGTTTTTGATAGAAAGGGAATGGCTTGTCAACACCGGAGTCGAACTTTACACCATTGCCGATAGTGGATTATACGCTTTTTATACTGCGCTTGCCCAACTGCACGTTGACAATTCCGCGTATTCAGAAGCCATCACCTGTTACAAGCAAGCGTACTGGCTTGACGATTCGCAACTCGCGCCGCTATATCAGAAGGTTATCTGCTATGCTGCCCTTGAGGCGTGGCATGAGGCGATTTCATCCGTTAACGAACTCCCTGCTGAAGTGCCTGCAGAAATTGATCAGGTAGCATATTACACCGCTGTCGCAGAAAGTTATCATCACATTTATCAAGAAACCGATGCTGATTCTGACAAACAGAAGGTTATTGAGGCGTGTGAGGCAGTGTTGCGTCTGGACAAAAAAGATAAAGCGATTTCAAAACTCCTTGCGTCTTATCAAAATAAAAAAAGTTGGTGGCGGAGGTAATTATCTAAACAATGAAAACCAAACTACTTTCCACTTTTTTAATGCTACTTTTCTTCTCAACTTTATTTTTTTCAAATACCTTTGCGGAAGGTTACACCCAATTGAATCTACCAGAAGGCGCAAAAGCGCGTCTTGGAAAAGGTGTTTTAAACGATATGCAGCTTTCACTGGATGGCACCAAGTTAGCGATAGCAAGTTCTATCGGGGCATGGCTTTATGATGTTAATACAGGTGACGAAACTGCTCTCATTTCAGGGCATACTGATGTGGTTATGCATGTGACATTTTCACCTGATAGTAAAATACTTGCAAGTAGCGCGAACGATAAGACCGTTCGACTTTGGGATGCTAAAACTGGTGAAAATTTGCAGACACTTGCTATTCCCAAAGGCACACTTTTTTCTCTGAAATTCTTACCCGATGGAAAAACGCTTGTAGGATTGAGTTGGCAAGAAGAAGTTTTTCTTTGGAATGCTACCACTGGTAAATTGCTGAACACATTCAATCCAAAAGTTTCCAAAATTAGAGTCAAAGGGGACGTTTGGTCTCGTGCATTGGCTGCCTTTGTTGATCACATAGGTGTAGTAACCTTTGCTATCGGAAATAAAGATGGCACAATCAGTATTCAAAATGGGCAAACAGGTAAAGAAGTAACATCACTTAAACCCCGGACAGACGATTCACAATTCTTCAAACTGGAGGGAGAACCAACTGTTCGCATCGCAGAACCAATGCCTATTGACGAAAGACAATACCACACTACCTATATGGATGATGGGACACCTTTTCCTATCCAATATCCGCTGGGACATCAGAGTCGTGGTTACTCGGTTTTAGAAGAACAACCTATAAAGTGGTTGACAGAGTTGGAGTTTGCACCAGATGGCAAAACCGTTGTGAGTAGAAGTCAATACCGAATCTCTGAAAAAAATGGTATGCATTATATCCAAGGACCAATTGAAATATGGGATGTTGACACAGGTGAACAACTCGCAGCACTTCAGTCAGAACGCATCAAAGACGTTTTATTTTCAAATGACGGAAAAATCCTCGCCCTGGCAGGGTATGGTGGATGTGTTATATGGGACATTAACACCCACCGCGAAATCGCTACATTCCCCGAGACAGAAACCTTAAGATTTTCAGGGGACGGAAAAACTCTTGTTCTCATCAACACAGATAGTTACACGCTATGGGATATTGGTACTCACCGTGAAATCGCCAAATTCAGTCCCGTTTTTGAGGAGTTAAAACCTTTTCCAGAACGTTTCGTGTTATCACAAGATGGTGCAATCTTTGCTACAGCAAATGAACACGGTATAGTAGATGTTTGGCAGACACAGACTGATAAACCGCTGCTTACTCTCACTTCAGGCTGGACAAAACCGTTCACGGCGTTGGCATTTTCTCACGATAGTAAAGTGATCGCAAGCGGAGATATAACTGGCAACATTCAGCTTTGGGATACAAATAAGCACAGTAAACAGGTTACGTTTAATACCGACAAAAACTATATCCGTGCATTGGCATTTGCGAAGGACAACAAAACGCTTATCAGTGAGAGTAGAGGCAATATTGAAGTATGGGATATTACCTCAGGAATACAAGAAAACTCGTATATTATCCCGGACGCTTTATCTGGAAGTTTTACTGCTTCATTTAATGATGGCACAAGACTTAACCGTAGAAAGGTAAGTGTTTTTACGCCAAATAGTGAAAAACTAATTATTCAAACAAAAAACGGAATAGAGATATGGGATACTCTAAATGCTAAAAATCTAAAGACCTCTACAAAGATTAGCGAGTTTTGGATCACATCAGCATTTGATGGAAAAATGTTTGCAACAGCAAGAGGTAATGCCACTCGGTTGTGGAATATAAATGCTGATGAAGAAGTTGCCACGCTTCAAACTCCTAAAGGCTTTATAGATGGGTTTTTAGATAGATTTAACTTCCGTGACTTTAGTGTTTATTCGTTAGCCTTCACTCCTGACGGTAAAACCCTTGTGGTTGGAACAAGTAACAAGAAAATTCATTTATGGGATATTGTGACCCGCACTATTATTGAAACTATCAATGGACATGAGCATGCAGTTTGTGAATTAGCATTCTCTGCGGATGGCACCATTCTCGCCAGCGGAGATACAGGCGGTAGAATACATCTATGGGAATTTGCTTCCCGCCGCCATCTCACAACCTTTGAGACACCGAAAGGTTTTGTTCACACACTGGCATTCGCACCCGATGGAAAAACACTTGCAAGTTTGAGCAACAGCAACTATAGACAAGACGGAACTATTTTCCTCTGGGACGTACCATCTAAATAACAGCTATTGGAAAACTATAAATGTGCTATGCAGTACAAACCAGTTGACTGACAACCTAAATTCGGGTAAAGTGTTATAAAAGACGTGGAGAGAGAAAATGAAACCGATCCTAATATTTTGCTTAGCAGCATTGCTGCTCGGATGTGGTCTAAAAAGTATTCCATATTCACAAAGCACAGATGCCACGGAACCGAATAAGGCTGCCCTGTCACATTACAATTGGGGTTTGGCGTATGCCAAACAAGGCGATCTTGCCCAAGCTGTCACCGAGTTTAAGTTGGCAATCCACAATGAGCCGGGTTGGGCAATCCCTTATTTCAATCTCGGCGCAGTGTATGGAAATATGGGTGATGTTGAACAGGCTATCCGTGCGTGGGAACGTGCAACACAACTGGATACCGATTTCGCAAAGGCATATTATAACCTTGCTGTTGCGTATTCACTACGAGCAAGGGAATCTTTAGAAGGTGGGTCGCAAGTTGCGGATATTGAGAAATCAATCGCATCTCTGCGCGAGGCAATTCGGGTAGATAAGGAAGTCCTTTCTGCTGCCAAAACAGAACCTGCATTTGATAAAATTCGTGAGTTGTCTGAGTATAAAGAGTTAGTCCAAGACCCTGAACCGAAACAGTGACCCCTCACGTTATATCCCATGGCAACTGTCACAATCAACGCTCCACTGAACTATCTTATTGTTGACCGTAGAAAAGGAGTATGAAGTATGTCCTATACTGATGATAACTTACCAATTGACAAAATATTGTGCGGGGATAATCTGGAACTTATTCGACAATTGTCTGATTGTTGTATCCAATTGGTGATTACCTCTCCTCCTTATTTCCAGCAGCGCGATTATGGTGGCGGAATGGGAAATGAAACTAACGTCAATGAGTACATTGATACGCTACTTCGTCTTTTTCGCGAATGTGTGCGTGTTGTGAGGGATGATGGCAATATAGTTTTTAATATAGGTGACAAGTATCAGGATAGCAACTTACTTCTGGTCCCATATCGTTTCGCGCTTGCCGCAACAGATACAGGATTGGTTAGACTTGTAAATGAAATTACATGGGTCAAAAGAAATCCAACTCCGCGCCAGTTTAGCCGCCGCCTTGTCAGTAGCACTGAGCCATTCTTTCATTTTGTCAAATCAGATGACTATTTCTACGCCCCCAAATCTTTCATGGTAGGATCGCGTGTTTCGCAGCCCTCAAAAAAGAAGACTAGTACTAACGTTGGGCAGCGATATTTTGAACTTATTGATGAATCTGATTTATCTGAAGCAGAGAAATCCGTTGCCCGGATTGAATTGGCAGAGGTTATTCAAGAAGTAAAACGTGGCAAAACGAAAAGTTTTCGGATGAAAATCCGCGGCATCCATGCTGCTCCATTCGGTGGTCAGGAGGGAGGTCGCACATTGCAGTTAAAAAATAAAGGATTTACAATCATTAGGATTCACGGCAATAAACTCAAGCGAGATGTAATTAAAACTGATGATGTGATTGAAACACCTGATGTGATTGAAACACCCGTTGCTACCCTTAAGGGTAATAAACACCCAGCAATCTATCCAGTGGAAGTAGTGGAGGAGTTTTTACATCTTCTCACACCCACTGATGCATTAGTACTTGATCCGTTTATGGGTTCTGGCTCAACCGCAGTTGCTTGCAAAAACCTGGGTAGACATTATATCGGCTATGATATTAATGCTGAATACTGTAAAAATGCTCAACAGCGTGTTGATAATACTCCTATTACAATGCAACGTTTGTTTGAGGGAACATAGTGAACAATATACGAGCAATTTTGGAAGATGTTTATCGATTAGCAGAATCAAAGCATGTTCTTCAGCCAGGACTTTCGGAGATTCAAAGAAAATGGGTTGAAACAATCATTGAAAAGGCGGAATCTCATAAAGGTGTTGTTGCAGTCTTGGTAACCTCCTTTGTGAAAAAGATTGAAACTCCGACGCAAGATGTCCGCTATCATAAAAAGGAACTCCCAAACGGTTACTCAGGGAGAGGTTTTGATACCTCACACGTGACACCTTTTATAGCAGAAAAGTTTCAGAGATTTGCTATGAAGGGTGGAAGTGGTTGGTTAACACGATCACTTGAACAAGCTCACCCTTTTACACTTAATTTTCCTGGTAAGATTCGCAATATATCTGTTAAGGACGCTTTTCTTCAAATTCTCAACGATATTGAAGAAAACCGAGCTGATCCGAAAAAATACCTTCATGCGACATTTATTGCCTTGATTGACTTGATGGAAAGATCAAGGATTAACCTTGACTTATTCGAAATTGCAAATGTAGATTTCAGCAAGGCACAGCGAACAGAGACAATAACGATTGAAAAAATAGTGAACCTCCTAAAACGGCACTTTTCGATCGGATATGGCGTTGCTGGTGCCTCTCGTCTTCCTGTATTGGCAGTTTATTCTGCTTATGAGATGCTCATGGCAATTGAACGGTATGAAGGTAAAACACTCTTGCCATTGAAAAGCCATACCACAGCGGATAGCAAATCCGGTGGGATTGGAGACATTGAAGTCCAAAACAAAAATGGAGATTTTTTTGAGGCAGTTGAAATTAAGCACAATATCCCAATTTCTCCTGGAATTATTCAAGTTGCCTATGAAAAATTTGCGCAGACTCCTGTTTGCCGTTATTATCTACTTACCACAGCAGAGCCAAACGTTGAGGATATTGACTCGGTAGGCGAATTTGGTTAGTGAAATTCACACGCAGCATGATTGTGAGGTAATTGTTAACGGGATTCTTCCATCATTAAAATACTACTTGCGCTTGTTAAGTAATCCCAAACTTTTTATAGAACGCTATTCTGAAAACCTCCAATTAGATTTTAATCAGAATACAGACATCAAAGAAATTCATTTACGCTACTGGGAAGACCTGTTAAAGTATTTGTTAGGAAACAACCCACAAGTTACTGAACCGAAACAGTGACCCTCACGTTACATCACATGGCGCACTATACAAACCTTTCATCTGAAGAACTCTCGGATACAGTGTCACATTATGCAATCGGCACACCGGTAAAGTTTGAGGAAATTCCAGGTGGATTTGGAAACAGCAACTTTAAGTTGACAACAACAGATGGCATGTTTCTGCTAAAAATATGTGATGAGAAGAATCTTGCAGAACTTCAGATGCAAATCGCACTCTTGGAACAGCTTCGCCAACATGCCTACCCAACAGTATATCCAATTTTAGAGAAAAACGGGCACGCACTTCACCAAACTTCAAACTACCGTGTGATGCTCTATCCATTTTTGGATGGACAAACACCACAGCCTTCGCAACGGGTGTTGACACAGATTGGTGAAGCGTTAGCGAAGTTACATTACATTCCTCCGCTATCTGAACTTCCATGTTTTCCGATGGGGATTGCACAAATAACACCTTTTTTGGAAGATGTCCAAAACACACAAATTGCCACACATCCGTTTGTAATATGGTTAAAATCAGAACTTGAATGGATCAAACCTGAATTAGACAAACCTTTGCCTATGGGACTTTTGCATGGAGATCTGTTTTTGGACAACACCCTTTTTGATGGCGACCAGATGGTAGCAATTCTTGACTTTGAGGAGGGATGCCATGATACTTTGCTAATCGATATCGGAATGACGATTATTGGGTGTTGTTACACAACACAACATCAGTTGGACATCGCTTTGACACACAGTTTCTTGGATGCTTACAATGCATCACGTCCTCTGACGGATGACGAATGGGACAGCTTGGATAGCTATGTTTACTATGCAGCACTGGCGATAGCGTTTTGGCGATTTAGACAGTTCAATATCCGTCATCCGGATATCCATCGTGCCGATACGTATTACGAGATGATTACCCGCAGTGCTAATTGGCAGTCAATAGGTCTATAAATTACTTAACGAATTCTTAAATGAGATTGCGAAACATTATAGTAGAATAGAAAAACAAGTTTACACGTCTTTGTAGGAGCGATCTCCGAATCGCGACCTCTTGTGAATGTCGGGAATCGGAGTTCCCTCCCGCAGCATGCCAAAAGTGCATTCAGCGTTGATTCACAGCTCAAAAGTGTGCAAGTAATTCTAAAATCTACTATAATAAACACTTCGCACCAACAGAAATATGTCTTTAGTAAATTTACAAAATGTTACTAAACTGTATGATCCGGATTTAATTCTGGATAATATATCAGCCACAATTGTCCATGGAGACCGAATTGGGTTAATTGGCCGTAACGGATGTGGAAAAACAACGTTACTAAAAATTATAGGAGGTCTGCTTACCGATTTCAAAGGGGATGTGGTTTTAGCGAGAGGGGTGCGTGTTGGATACCTAAGCCAAGAACCTGAGTTGGAACGTGACTGCACGTTACGACAAGAAATGCTCAAGGTTTTTGAAGAAAGGCTTACCCTTGAAGATAAAATGCTCATCCTTGCCGAGGAGATGGAAACACAGCAAGCACCACATCTCTTACAGGAGTATGCGCGCATTCAGGAACAGCATGAGCGGCTCGGTGGTTACGATTATGAACATCTGATTAATCGTGTTCTTGGTGGTTTGGGTTTTAGCGAACAGGACTTTAATTTACCAGTCCGAGTCCTCAGTGGTGGTCAAAAAAGTCGAGGCACGTTAGCGAAACTGCTGCTTGAAGCACCCGACTTATTACTTCTTGACGAACCGACGAATCACCTTGATATTAACGGGATTGAATGGCTGGAGAATTATCTTAATACCGAATACAAAGGTGCTGTTCTCGTTGTATCTCACGATAGATATTTTTTAGATAAGGTCGTCCGCAAGGTATGGGAGTTGAATGAACATAAAATAAACATTTGTCGCGGGAATTATTCAAAATCCTGTGAAATGAAAGCAATTGAGCGATTAGTTGGCGAAAGAGCATTCAAAGAACAGCAAATGTTTATTGGAAATGAAGAAAAATTCATTGAACGCAATATAGCTGGACAACGAACCCGTGAGGCACAAGGAAGACGTAAAAAGTTGGAGAGGCTGGAGAGAGTCGAAAAACCGAAATCCGATGCACCAACATTAAAACTCAACTTTGTACCTGATGCACGTGGGGGAGATGACATCCTGCGATGCCAAGATGTTAGTAAGCAATTTGGCGATAAGGTGTTATTCACAGACCTGAATTTTGAGGTGTATCGTGGTGATATAATTGGGATTTTTGGTCCAAACGGTACCGGAAAAACAACGTTTTTTCGTATGATTTTGGGAGAAGAACAACCGACACAAGGCAACCTATGGGTCGGTCCCAGTCTCAAGCTTGGATATTATACACAAGAATTAGAAGGTCTTAATCCAGATAGAGAAATAATTGAAGAGATTTGGGGACTTTGCCCTCAACTGACACAGACAGAAGTCCGTAGTTATTTAGCAAAGTTGCTGTTTCGTGGGAATGATGTGTTCAAACAGATTGGGAACTTGAGTGGCGGAGAACAAAGCCGTGTTCAACTGGCGAAACTGTTATTGGAAAATGCTAATGTCCTTTTACTTGATGAACCGACAAACCATCTGGACATTCCAGCACGCGAGGCTCTCGAGAAGGCACTTGCCGAATATCCAGCAACGATGTTCATTATCTCTCATGACCGCTATCTTCTGAATAGTATAGCGACCAAACTGTTAATTTTTGATACCACAAAAGAAGAAACAAAAGCCCGTTTTTTCGAAGGCACTTACGCTAAATATGAAGCAGAACAACAGAGGCAAGTTGTTGATACAGAACAGGAACATGAAAAAAGTCAACCACATGAAAGTACCAAAAACGATACAGCATTAAAGCGAACTAAGTCGAAATCCAAGCGAAAACGAAAAATGAAGGCGCAACGTTTGGTTGGAAGCAATTAAAATTCGGTAATTTGCTATAAAAACCCCTATTTTACAACTTTAATTTGACATTCACGGGAAATTAATATATAATTTATGTCGTATACGACGGAATATACCTCTAACATAGGACGTATTTTGAGATGTCAGAAAACCGGGAGTTTAATCAAGAGATTGATGTTGTCATGCGTGTGATGCATCATGCGCAAGCAGCGGTCAAATCCAGGTTTATTCAGGAAGTAGTCCCAAATCGATTGACAATTGTCCAGTTCAACGCTTTGCAGCACCTTCATTGGTACGGTCGTGGATCCGGCATGTACGTCAGTGAATTAGGTGAGCATTTAGGTCTCGCCCATAATACAGTCTCTGGTTTAGTCAGTCGGCTTGAGAAACACGGTTGGGTTATCCGTCGTAAATGTGATGAAGATCGGAGACGTGCCCGCATTCAATTGACACCACAATCAGAACAACTTTTCCGTGAACGCGTGAAACATGCGACAGACTTTTGGCAAAAAACCTTTGGTCAACTTTCCCTTGAAGAACGTGAAAACCTGATTGGGAGCCTAAAAAAGTTGAAACATGTGATGGCAAAACCAGTGTGGCCAAGTTATGCACAGTTACATCCACGCGATGCTAACCATTTGCGAGAAAAGTTTGAAACAGAACTTGACGAGCTCGCGCAAGCAAAACTAAAACTCGTCGGGATTCGGTTAATTCTCGCACAAATCGCTGAGAATCGGAATGAGCATGAACTTGCAGCATACCTGAACCAGGCCGCCTCTGAAGAGATCAAACATACAAACCAATTGTTCACGCTACTCGGTCATGGTGAAAATTTTGATAGACTCCTCTCTGCACTTATTGATGAAGACAAGGTTGTTTATGAGGAGTTATTAGCGTTACTTGATGATGCCCCATGTGAAGAAGAGGATGAGGAATTAGCCCTCCTCCAACAAATGCTTCAAGATAGCCACAGATATAAACGATGGTTTCGCAGTGTCCACAAACAAAAAAATCGGTGACTTCTATTCTATCAATGGTCGCCTGAGTTTCAGGTTCTGCCATTGACACTTAAGAGGAGAACATGCAGTCCCAAAGCCCTGAAAGTATCCCTCCAGTCTGTAATGATGATGCTCAACTGATTGAACAATTTCAGAACGGCGATACGGCTGTGTTTGATACGCTTTTTACTCGCTACCAAAAACGCACTTATCGATTAGTTCAGCGTTTTGTCCCTAACCATGAAGATGCCCTTGATATTACCCAAGATGCGTTCATCCGTGCTTACCAGGGGTTAGGTGATTTTAAGAGCCAATGCCAGTTTTATAGTTGGCTTTACCGAATCACAGTCAATCTCTGCATTGATTTTTTACGGAAAAAAGCGCGTTCGGAAGTCATGGTATATGAATCCGACGAATCTGACGAGTTACCGATGGCAAACTTCCCCGATTTACGGTCAGATTCCCCTGCCAAAGCTGCCGAGAATAAAGAACTCAGAGGACAGATTCGGAAAGCGATTCGTCAGTTACCACCGAAGCAACGCCAAATCTTTATCCTGCGTCACTGGGATGGATTATCCCTAAAAGATATTGCGACTGCGGTTGGCAGATCGGATGGAACAGTCAAAGCCCACCTGTTCCATGCACATCGTAATCTCCGCAAACATCTGCGTTCTTACCTGAAGGAATCAGATGCGTAGTCGGGAGAAGTTAGAAATTCAAGTTCCTCGCGTAAATCTATATACAAATTCTTAAATGGCGCGTCCCACAACCGGACGAAATCTAACAACTGCTATGTTTAGGTTGTGGGATGGCTCTCCGCTGATTCATCTGCTGCAAAGAGCGCTTCAACGAAATCAACCCCCGCGAAATCCCGTAAATCGTCAAGTTTTTCACCGATGCCGATCAGTTTGACAGGAGCACCGAGTTCGGCTTTTACCGCTAATACTATCCCGCCTTTAGCCGTGCCATCTAATTTTGTGATCGTCACACCTGTAATCGGCACAGCTTCGTTAAAAATTTTTGCCTGCATCAACGCATTCTGTCCTACTGTGCCATCAATCACAAGTAATACCTCGTGAGGTGCACCTGCATGCGCTTGTCCCATCACACGCCCAATTTTTGATAATTCATCCATCAGCGGTTTTTTAGTATGGAGTCTACCTGCTGTATCTACAATCAGCACATCGGATTCTCGGTTTTTTGCAGCATGAACTGCATCGAAAACAACAGAAGCGGGTTCCGCTTTTTCCCCACCACGAATTAATTCTGCGCCTGCGCGTTCACACCAAATTGCCAGTTGATCCTCTGCAGCAGCACGAAAAGTATCACCTGCGGCGACAAGAACACGGTTGTCGCTATTATTAAACCGGCTTGCGAGTTTGCCGATTGTTGTTGTTTTTCCAGCACCGTTCACGCCGAGAACTAAAATAGTGTAAGGCGGTTCACCTTCAAACTTCAAGGGAACGTCTTCACCGAGAAGGTTCAGGATTTCCTCTTTTATAACTGTTTCCAATTCAGAAGAATCACCTAACCCTCTCTCTTTCACAGTTTCTCTGACGTTATCCATCAGCGTCAGTGTCGTTTCAACCCCCACGTCCGCTTGAATCAAAATCTCTTCGATCTCTTCCATCAGTTCTTCATCAATTTTTCTACCGACACGGAGTAATCCCGACAGTTGGGAAATGAAGCGGTTTCGGGTCTTCGCTAAACCAGACTTTAGGCGATTGAACCAATTTTCTTTTTCACCCGCAACCTCCGGTTCAACGCGGTTTTTATCACCACCTTTAAATAAGTTTCTAAGCATCCATTTCTCCTTATTCTAAAATCACCTGTTCTTATATATATTATGTGGATACGTTCGGTTTGAATGTATCCATATCATAACGCAAGTTTGATAATTAAAAACTGGTAAATAGAGAACCCCTTTGTTATTATGAAGTATACCAAATACTTACAAAGGAGTTCTCTGATGGATATCATAACACTTTTCTGTGAAATTGACGACTTTTTTCTTGCGTCCGAACAATATCAAGCACAACACCAGTTGCCGGAAATACTCGGAACAGGCAATACACGCGGCAGACCCAGGTCCCTTCATCCGAGCGAAGTCATGACGATACTTGTGCATTTTCATCATAAGCAGTATAAAAACTTTAAAGCCTATTATCAGGATTATGTCTGCTGCCAGTTGCGTTGGGCATTTCCAAACCTTGTCAGTTATAGTCGTTTTGTGCAGCTGTCACAAGAGGTATTGGTTCCGTTGTCTATTTTTCTGAACACCCGTTTCGGTGAGTGTAGTGGGACTTCCTTCATAGACTCAACACCGCTTCCGGTCTGCCACAATCGTCGGATTTCAACGCATCGCGTCTTCGCTGATGATGCGGGGCGTTCTAAAACCTCTATGGGGTGGTTTTACGGGTTCAAACTACATCTCGTCATCAACGACCAAGGGGAGCTTTTGTCAGCTATGGTGACAGCGGGAAACGTAGATGACAGAAAACCCGTGCCACAGTTGTGTCAAGGTCTCTTTGGCAAACTATTTGCCGATAAAGGATATATCGCGAAAAACCTGCGGGAGATACTCCAAGAAGACGGTGTGACACTCATTTACAAGGTGCGTAAGAACATGAAACCTGAACCTTTGTCTGATGCTGATGCAGCACTTTTACGAAAACGGATGCTCATTGAGTCGGTGTATAAAGAACTCAAAAGTCAGACAGAGGGACAACACACACGCCATAGAAGTTGTGTCAATTTTCAAGTAAACACAGTTGCTGCCTTGATCGCTTATACCTGTCTGAAGAAAAAACCTTCACTCAAACACAAAGAACCCCGGGAAAATAACTATCAGTTGCCAATGATATGTAACTTCTAACGTGAGTTTGATAATAGATATATGAACTTCATTTTGCATAAAATCTTATTCTCATAAGCCCGGTAGGTGCGGTTTCCTAACCGCACCGAGTCCAAAAATCTGATTTATCAAACTCACGTAAGATTACAAAAGCAATGATGGCTGGTAGAAACAAAATGTTGACCATGTTATACCCCTTGTGTTGTAGGTTTGATCGTCCAGTAAATCCCAACTTCTCCACAAAAGAAGTGGGCATCCCTGGTGACCAAACCAAGTTATCCAATTTGCATTAGATATGGGATACCCGCAGTCCAACGGATAACTTAGTTTGGTCTGTTAAGGATTCTACAATTTTAAAAGGGAGATGTCAAGACAAAGGTAGGAAACTGATTTGAAGCTACTGGTTTCTTCTGTATTTGGTGTTTTATTTGTAATTCGGTGGGGTTTAATCGTATAATTAGACAACCACCAAACACTAAATATAGGGGTGAGCAGGTGCTGTTTATGCTCTTGAGAGGCGTTATTCGCGGGTTCGATTCCCGCCACCTCCATAAGGTGTTTGGCGGTTGTTTTTAATGTTTTCTGAACGAAGAGTCAGAACACAATAATTTTAGCATAAAAAATGCAGAATGTCAAGTTAAAGGTGAGAATTTGAGAAAAAATTGGGAAAAATCGAAGGGAAACGCAATCCCAAAACTACTTATTGCGTTTTTATATTCTACTATAAAGAGAGTATTTAACTTGTTCTGGATGTGCCTTTGAACACAGTATAGAGATACCAGAATGCAGGCACTAACATAATACCACCTATGATAACCACAATTAGCACAGGTCGCAGCACAGAATCCGGTGCAGCAGTGTTTGAAAAAGTTAGGTTTGGGGCAACAAGGTAGGGAAACTGTGCCAATCCCCAACCGAAAATAATCAATACGACCTGTATCGGAACAAGGATACGCGCAAGACGAAAGTAACGCTCCCAAATCGCCCAGATCGCACAGACCGCAATAGCACCGGTTAAAATATGAAATGGTATTGACCAAACGCTATTGCCCAATCCTTGTCGTATTGAAGGTGCACCTTCTGTTGATAAAAGGAAACTGACTCCTGCCATTATACCAACGCTGACCGCTGCAATGAGTGCACGTACTCGAAAATCTTCCTGTAATTCCGAATCGTCAGTTTCAAGTGTAAGATAAACAGCCGCGAGCAACGCGCAGAGTATCAATGTGAAAAAGCCGATTGCAAATGGAAAAGGAGCTAACCATGATGAGAAAAAGTCGGTTTCTACCTTACCGCTCTCTACATCCACATGCATTGTTCCTGATGCTACCGCCCCTAAGGTAACACCTAACATAATAGGTGTAATAATGCTTGCAATAGCAAACACACGACTCCATCTAAGGTGGGTTTTGTCTGATTGATCGTCGTAGGTTCGGAACACAAACGCTGTGCCGCGAAGCACAATACCGATAAGCATTAAAGTAAGCGGAATGTGCAGGGCAGTACCGATAGTCGCGAATGCCACTGGAAACGCGACAAAGAGTAGAACAACAATGACAATCAACCAAACATGGTTTGCCTCCCAGATTGGCGCGAGGGCATTAGTGATAATGTCTCGCTGCATTTTTGCGCGGGGACCCGTCGCAAATAAGTCCCAGACACCGCCGCCAAAGTCAGCGCCGCCAGTCAACATGTAGATAATCAGCGAGATTAGCATCACGCCTGCGATCCAGATTTCAAGATGCAACATTATTCCTCCGTTACACCCAGAGAATAATCAACGCGCTTACATGAAGATTAAAAATAAATTAGGTAATTCCATAATTATGCCCGGTGCGGTTAGGAAACCGCACCTACCGTGTCTATGGAAAGCTGTAATTACCGATTTAAATACTTAATCTTCATCAAAGCGCGCCTACCAGTAGGTTTTTTCTACTTATTTCATCAGTAAAAACAAGATAGCGTAATGATATATTAATTCTGGAAGATTTGACGACGCAGCAAGATGACAACAATAATTGACAGAAAAATGTAAAGGATAGTAAATCCAATAAACGGAATAACAAGGTTTGGCATAGGTGTTACTGCTTCTGCTGTTCGCATGTAGCCATAGATAATCCACGGTTGCCGACCAACTTCCGTAACTGTCCATCCCGCTTCTATCGCGATAAACCCAAGCGGTGTGCAAAATGTGACGAACCTGAGATACCAACTATTGACAGGTAAACCTTTCTGTCTCCATGCCAACCATCCACCGAGGATTCCCGCGACAATCATTACCATCCCGCATGCAACCATAATCTGAAAAGCAAAATGCACAACTGCGACAGGTGGACGATTTTCAGGCGGAATTTCTTTGAGTCCCATGATTTCGGCATTGAAGTCAGAGTGTGCGAGAAAGCTGAGTGCTTTCGGAATTTCTATGGCGAATCGGGTAACTTCAGCTTCTTCGTCTGGAATTCCACCAATGCGTAAAGGCGCGCCGCGTTCGGTTTCCCACTGTCCCTCCATTGCTGCGAGTTTGACAGGTTGATGCTTGGCAAGCCGTTTAGCACTGATGTCCCCTGAAATCGGTTGGAGGAGGGCAATCACACCACCAACACTCAAGGCAATAGCGAATGCTTTTCTATGAAATGCGTTATCTGGGTCACGTCGCAGAAAGTGGGCATGTATACCAGCAACAGCAAATCCAACTGCAAGGAAGGCAGCTAAGGTCATGTGAAGTGCTTGACTAAATGAGGAGGGGTTTAGCATCGCTGCAATAGGGTCAATGTTAGTAACCTTTCCTTCAACGATTGAAAAACCTGTAGGTGTGTTCATCCAAGCGTTGGCAGTGACAACAAAAATGCCTGACAGCATTCCACCTACTAACACCATTACACCAGCGAACCAGTGGACATTCTTTGGCACGCGTTCCCATCCGTACAAATAGATGCCGAGAAAGATTGCCTCAACAAAGAACGCTAAGCCTTCTAATGAAAACGGCATCCCAATTATGGGCCCCGCGTAAGCCATGAAACTTGGCCACAGTAATCCGAGTTCAAAAGACAACACAGTTCCTGAAACCGCACCCACAGCAAACATGATTGCGGTGCCTTTCGACCAGCGTTTTGCGAGCGTCAGATAGGTTTCATCCTGCGTTTTCAACCACATCCTCTCGGCAATTACCATAAGTAAAGGCATTGCTATGCCGATAGAGGCAAAAATAATGTGAAAAGCGAGGGACATCGCCATCTGCGCGCGTGCTGCTAATAGGTCTTCCATACGATTTCTACCCAATAGTGCTGCAAAGTGGGAAGTAGGCGCGGTTTCAAACCGCGCCTACAAAGGAGTGTTGATAATAATAAAAATAGGCGGGCACTACGCCCGCCTATACGATGTCATAACGATGACGCAACCCACGGATCAAGACCGAGAAGTTTTTTGCCTAAAGGTGTCAACTCAGCAGTTTTACCTTCATTATGCTCTTTCTCTTTCTGATTTTTTCCCAGACCAGTGAGTCGTTCGCGCCATCCTGTAACCCTGTTTTCGTTTGTATCTTTGCCGTTATTTGGCGCGGGTGACATTGTGATGTATTGCGCCATCCGGGGACGTTCAGCGGAGTTTGGACTACTGCCGTGTGGTAGCGCACTGTGCCAGATGACCAAATCTCCTGCCTTTCCCGCTACAGGAATAGCTTCTTCCTGATATTCGCGAACCACACGGCGTGGATCGGCATCGGATGGAAGGTTTTTTAACCACGACTCTAATTTCCGATGAAAACCGGGAATACAGGAAAATGCACCTTGATTGCCGGGGGTGTCTGCGAGATATAAAACGCCTTGCACTTTTAAAGTTACTGGCATACTCTCTAACGACATGTCCCAATGCAAATAGGGACCTGGAAATTTCCAATCGTCGCGTTCGGGAGGATTCATACTGGCACGGTCAAAACTAACCCAGAGATTTTCGTTCCCCCAGATTTCTGTGAACGCTTGGTGTACGCGCGGGTATTGACGGTTGTCCCATAGCGCTTGATGTTGATAGATTTCTACCATGATACCGCGTCGTGGCGGATCAGCAGGGTACCAACTATCCTGATTATCACCGTCCATTTCAAGGAAGTCCCACACAGCTTGTTCGGCGGCACGGCAGTTTTCTAAGGGAACAGCCTCAGGGACAACGACATATCCGTGTTCTTCCCAAAATTCTAAGTCTTCTTTATTAAAAACAGGCATGAGTTTCTCCAATATTGGTAAAACCTATACTAATAACATTATTAACGAAGTGCTTACAAAGCACGTCTAAAATGAATTTTTCAAACAATCTGTATAACAACAAGGACTTATGATGCAAAATGCTGTCGGGCATATTCAAGACGTTCTGGCACTCCGATATCAATCCATTCAGTCTCGACTTTGTGGACGTAAAGTTGGGTTAGGTGAGGAAAGACATCCCGTTCAATAGAAAAGACATCCTTTTGTGGAAACGTGTTTATTATGGAACGGTTAAAAAGAAAAACGGCACCGTTAGCACAACCGGGACGTGCAACTTGCTGCTTTTCCCTGAACGCCTTAATTCGCCTCTCTGCATCAGCAACAATTTCACCATAAGATGTTAGATCAGGTACCGAAATACCAAGTAACAATCCCTCCATTTCTGGACGCAGCTGTGACAACATGTCAGCTAAAGAAAAGTTTTTCAACAGAATATCACCGTGTAAAACAAAGACGGGAAAGTCGTGAACGAAGCGAAATGCGTTCTTAATTGCACCGCCTGTCCCAAGCGGTTTATCTTCTTTGGCATATAGGATTTTAACACCAGCACATTTTTCGCCGACATGTTTATACAGCACATCGTGCAGATGCCCAGAAGCAAGAATTGCCTCCTCTACGCCAGCTTCCGCTAAAAGTGCTAATTGCCACTCTAAAACGGTACGTTCACCAAATTTCAGAAGTATCTTCGGAAGTTTTTCTGTTGTTTTGCCAAGTCTTGTGGAAAGTCCACCACAGAGAATAATCGCTTGCATGCAGTAATTTCCTTAGTGGACTGTGAAAATTCCTTATGCTAAATCACTTTCAGGAAGAAAGTCAAATGCGTTTTCAATCTGTTCAAGTCGTAGCAATTCAAGTTGTGACGACAGATGGATTGCTATTACATCAAAACGACAAGGGGAATCTAACAAGTTTTGTGTTTGTAAATATGCCAAAGCGATTTTAGAAATTTGCCGCTGCTTCTGCTCAGTAACTGCATATTGTGGTAAGCCGTACTTTAAACTGCGCCGCGTTTTTACCTCGACAAAAACGATTCTTTTATCTTGCTGGGCGATAAGGTCAATTTCGCCGCGTTGGAAACGGTAATTTTGCGCAAGAATCTGGTATCCTTTTGCTTTAAGATGTTCAGCTGCGAATGTTTCACCGATTTTGGCAATGTTCGGCAGTGACCGTCGCATATGAGCTTCCTTAAATTCACCGCAAGTTATAGTAAAAGTAAATTATTTATACGCCATGGCACATCTCATAATTCGGCATTTGTTGGGTTTCGCTGCGCTCTACCTATAGGTGTCAATTTAAGGATTTGTATATAGCCTCGTAGAGGCGGAATGTTTATAGAGAACGTTATCAAACACGCTCTTGAGCCTCGTAGAGGCGGAATGTTGACGCACCCATTTACCCATCAAAATATGTCGCTCCTACGGAGCTAAAGAGATATGGCAATACATTGTGCTATAAACATATCGTCTCTACGAGACTGAATATAGGACAGTCTCAATAACCATGCTTATTGAGAAGGGTTCATAAAAACATAGAACTTTTCCTTAAATTGACACCTATGGGTTTCGCTGCGTTCTACCCAACCTACAACTATGCTAATCTGATAGTAATTTGAACGTCTTCCTATGAATTGCTGAAACACCGAACTGTGCAATCGCTTGACGATGTTGTGCTGTAGGATATCCTTTGTGTTGCTCAAACCGGTAATTTGGATACGTTTGGTGGAATTCAATCATCATGCTGTCGCGCGTTGTTTTTGCGATAACTGAAGCCGCAGCGATGGATAAACTTAGGTTATCACCTTTCGGAATTGCTTGTCCCGGAATGTTAGTTGTCGGCATCTTGGAGCCATCTACAAGTAAATAATCAGGTTTCGGTGTGAGTTGTTTTACTGCTTCTGTCATGGCACGCAGCGCAGCTTGTAAGATATTAATCTCCTCAATTAAGCGGTTATCTACTGACCCAACACCAACCGAAACAGCAACACTTTGGATTTCATTAGCCAGCAACGAACGTTGTTTTGGAGTCAGTTGCTTAGAATCTTTTAATCCGTCAATTTTGCAACCAGGAGGCAGGATGACAGCCGCAGCAACGACCGGACCTGCCAAAGCACCTCTACCCGCCTCGTCAATCCCAGCAATTCGCTTGTATCCGTTTTGTCGGCAAGCACGCTCAAAAGCGTCCATTTCGTTATCTTCTCTGCTCTTTGACGCGTGCAGATTTACCAACGCGATCCCTCAAGTAGTATAACTTTGCACGCCGAACAGCACCGTACCGAATCACATTAATACTTTCAATATTGGGTGAATGAAGTGGGAATGTCCTTTCACTTCCTGTACCAAATGCGACGCGTCGGACCGTAAAAGTAGCACTGGTTCCGCCATGCGCACGGCGAATCACGGTGCCTTCATAAGCTTGAATTCGCTCCTTCTGCCCTTCTCGGATACGGGTATTCACTCTAACAATGTCTCCAGGACTAAACTCTGGAATATCAGTTTTCTTATATTGGTTTTCTACAGATTCAATTAAATTCATTTCTTATTCCTCCTTTCTTCATAATGTGATTAACAAGACGATTTATCTTCTGATGTTTGCAAAAGGGCAAGTTCTTCATCAGTCAATTCAAGAATTTGCAGTAAATCAGGACGACGTTGCGCAGTGCGTTTAATTGCTTCTGCATGCCGCCATTCTTTTATGTTCTCATGATGTCCGCTTAACAACACTTCTGGAACTTTCATCCCCTCATACTCCGCGGGGCGTGTATAGTGCGGATGGTCAAGCAAATCTTGACTGAAAGAGTCCTCGTGTGCCGATTCAAAATCACCTAATGCCCCTGGCAAAACACGCCCGATAGCGTCAATTAGCACAAGCGCTGCGATTTCACCACCACTCAAAACGTAATCACCAATTGAGATTTCAGTTGTCACAATTTTTTGTCGAACACGTTCATCAACGCCTTTATAACGCCCGCATATCAGAATGAGATGAGATTCCAAAGATAACGCTTCAACGAGCGATTGTGTCAACGGGGTACCCTGCGGAGTTAAATATACAATTTGTGCGTCGGATTCTGTATTCAATGCTGCAACAGCATCAAAGAGCGGTTCTGGCTTGAGAATCATTCCCGCACCGCCCCCATAAGGATAGTCATCAACGGTTTTATGTCTATCTGTTGCCCAATCTCGCAGATTATACACGTTAATGCTGAGTTTATCTGCGTCCTGAATACGTTTTAAAATGCCGGTTTGCAGGGCGGGTGCGATTATTTCTGGAAACAGCGCGAGCACATCCATTTTCATCTTGACGCTTGCCTGTAATCGCTATTCTTCAGTTCTCGGTTCCTCAAGTAGTTCAAGAATTACCTTTTTGTTGGTATTCAACCCAGCAGTATAAAGCAGTGTCCTGATTGCTTTAAGCGTCCGCCCGTATCTACCGATAACCTTACCTAAATCTGCTTCTGCGACACTCAATTCAATAATAACCACCTTTTCGCCAGCCACTTCGCGGACGACTACATCATCAGGATAATCAACAAGAGCTTTCACGATGTATTCAATAAGTTCTATGAACATAACTAACTTTCTGTGGTTATAAAAAACAAAAAATATGAGTATGTATGTCAATTCAGCAGGACTTGAAAACTATTCTTCTTCAGACGATTCAGATGTTTCTTCTGTAAGAAGGACTTCCTGATCGTTTTCTGCCGAGTCTGTATCTTCTGTTTCGTCAGTTTCTGTTGCTTCGTCTTCAGGAAGTGGTTTTCCAAGTTTTTCGTAAGTAAATTTCTTCCAGATGCCTTGTTGTGAAAGCAATCTCTTGGCTGTATCTGTTGGTTGAGCACCACGTCTTAACCATTTCAACGCCTTTTCTTCGTCAATAACGACATCTGCGGGTTCTGCTATCGGATTGTAATGACCGAGACGTTCTAAAAAAACACCATCTCGCTGGGCTCGTGCATCGGCAGCAACGAGCCTATAAAAAGGACGTTTTTTTCTGCCGAGTCGTTGTAATCTAATTCTTACTGCCAAAAAATACCTCCTGGTATATAGTAAACCTATATTAATTCTTATGTTTTTGTGCTGTGACGACTTTTAACTTTCTACTGATGAATGTAAGAGGCGCAATGAATTGCGTAACTACTATAATCGGGCTTACAAAACCCTCCTACAAGAATACAAGAGGCGCAATGAATTGCGCGACTACAAACGCTTCTTTTATTCCACATTCGTTCAAATCAACGCTAAATGCGCCTATGGCATTTAGCAAGTTTCAATGCGTTCTACCCAACCTACAAATACTGTGCTATTTACGTCGTTTGCGTTTGCGTGGCTTCCTTGACTTTCGCTGTGTTCGAGGGCGCACACCCATTTTTCCAGCCATCTTTGGCATTGCCATGGATGCTTGCTGGTTCAGCATGTTATTCATCATGCGGAGTTGAGAAACCAACTGATTAACTTGATTGACCGAGGTTCCACTTCCTTTGGATATACGGATTTTTCTACTTCTGTCTAATAGAGCAGGATTACCTCGTTCAGCTGGGGTCATCGACTGTATCATCGCTTTGGCATATTTCAGATGACTCTCATCCGGTTGCAAGTCTTTGACAGGTAATTGGTTCTTAAAAGGAACGAGGTCCAGTAATTGGTCAAGGGGCCCCATATTTTTAAGCTGTTCAAGCTGCGTGAGGAAATCATTAAAATCTAATCCTTTTCTCTCTGTCAGCTTACGTTCTAATTCTTTTGCTTGGTCTTCGTTGAAAACAGCCTCAGCTTTTTCCATCAAGGTTTGGAAATCGCCTTGACCAATGATACGCGATGCCATCCGTTCAGGATGAAATTCCTCAAGTGCGGCTGCCTCAATCTTCTCGCCTACACCGATGAATTTGATAGGTTTCTCTGTGACAGAACGGATAGAGAGTGCTGCACCACCCCGTGCGTCCCCATCCATTTTAGTCAAGATTACACCGCTAATATCCAAATCGTTATTGAAGTTTTCAGCAACATTTACAGCGTCCTGACCTGTCATAGCATCAACAACAAGCAGAATCTCAGAAGGGTTCACTGCGTTCTTAATACCCTGCAGCTCTCCCATCAAGGTTTCATCAATATGCAACCGACCTGCTGTATCTATGATAATACAATCGTAACCGCGTTTCATAGCGTCTTGTAACGAATCCTTGGCAATTTTAACAGGCGAGACATCTGTACCAAGTGAAAAGACAGGGCTATCAATCTGTTCTCCAAGTACCTGTAGTTGTTTTATTGCCGCGGGACGATAAACATCCGCTGCAACGAGCATCGGATTACGACCTTCCTTACGAAATTTGAGTGCTAATTTCGCTGCGACTGTCGTTTTACCAGCACCTTGTAAGCCTGCTAACATGACAATTGTGGGTCCGCTGGGTGCAATTTGAATCTTCGCAGATTCAACCCCCATCAAAGTCGTCAATTCCTCTTTGATAATTTTTGCGATTTGGAGCTCAGGTGTGAGACTGCCCATCACCTCCTGACCAAGTGCGCGCACTTTGATATTTTCAATAAAATCGCGCGTGACCTTGTAGTTCACGTCTGCTTCTAAAAAGGCGCGACGCACCTCACGCAGAGAATCAGAGACGTTGTTCTCCGTCAATTTTCCCTGCCCTTTTATTTTTTTGAAGGTGCTTTGTAATCGCTCACTTAAACTTTCAAACATGACGATGTGTCCTTTATCAAAGGGAATCAATTATAGAATTATAGCAGATTTTATCGGCTCTGTCAAGTTTTTTTCGGGCTTAGTGGGTGTAGGGATTTTGTCTGAATCGCGGATTACACTGATTACATGGATTTCAAACTTAGATTACCGAGTTATTTTTCACAGGAGGTTAAACTTAAGAAAAAATGCGTTTGTAGTCGCGCAATTCATTGCGACTCTTACATTCAGCTTTTATCTGTCTGAATCGCGGATTACACTGATTGCGCGGATTAGGGGTACTGAATAAAGTTGAATTTCCCTGAAAATATGGTTTTCCTTGACAAACCCATTAAGAAAACGTTATAATTTATACAATTGTTGCAATAGTTGTAACGTATTGACAGAGAACTGCTCAGCGATCTAACCGCTGTGTGCGGGATTGCCATAAGCGAATTCATGGAAAATAACGTATCCCACAACACTGAAAGAAATTGCACTTACATTTTTAAGGAATAATGTACAATGTCAGATAACTCTCTCGTAAATTTAGGTGAACTATCAAAACCTGCCACTGTCCTAATTGAGAAAACATCAAAGGCAGTGGGTACTCTCTATGAACCTGTTCAAATCAAGCGTGTTGCCAAAGCGGAAGCTGAGGCTACAATAATAAAAGCAGAGTATGAGATTGAGATAACCGACCTGCATCGACGAGCAGCAAGTCGTAGGTTGGGTTGAGCTTGCGAAACCCAACAAATCATCCAAATACAAAAAAATGGTAATGGACATGAGATATCGCCGTTTAAAAAACAAAGGTGCAAGATACTTCTTTACTGTCGTTACCTACAATCGTAGACGTTTCCTTTGCAGTCCAGACAATGTCCAACTGCTACGACAAGCATTTCAATGGACGATGCAACGACATCCTATAGAAATCAACGCCTTTGTCCTACTTCCCGACCACTTGCACTGCATCTGGACTTTGCCTAAAGACGATCACAACTACTCAACGCGATGGCGATTGATCAAAACCTACTTCAGTCGTCATTGCCAAAACGACTATGATGGCATAGTTTCTAAATCACGACAAAACAAACAGGAAAAAATGTTTTGGCAACGTAGGTTTTGGGAACATGCTATTCGAGACGATAAAGATTTTGTAAAACATGTAGAATATATCCATTACAATCCTGTTAAACATGGATTGACAGCTGCTCCGAAAGATTGGGAATATTCAAGTTTTCATCGTTATGTCAAATCGGGTTTGTATGATCAGATGTGGGGAGCGGGTGGTAAAATTTCGTTTGATTTGGATATCGGTAATGAATGAGACAAGTTATTTGTTGGGTTTCGCAAGCTCAACCCAACCTACGAAATAAGTCAATCACACTACTATAATTTGTTGGGTTTCGCAAGCTCAACCCAACCTACGGGTCCAATTCTGGCAATCCACCCACAATCTCAACCGTCTGCAAACTGACACTGATAACCCGCCCAACCAAATCTACAATATACCGCGGCGCATCCGCACGATTCGGATCGTTCACAATACCGCTCCGTTTATCCACCTTGACGCGATACTGGTCAACAATCCATTCCAACGCAGAACGCGTACCGAGCCGATAGTCAAACGCTTCCGCAGGGATACCTTCTATTGTCAAAAAATCGTTATAGGTCAACTGCGTTTTGTCTTTAGACAATTTCATTTTCTCCACGCGCCAATCTACCGGCATGTCCGAAGATTCAATATATCGCAGTCCATCAAATTTCGGTTGCGACTCATACGCAACGTGGATGTCTGCTAACTGCGCGCCTGCGTTGGCAAACCCCCAAAAATCTTCTGCATACGGAATATGCGGCAAATCGCGCTTGAGGTTCGTCTGATACTTCTCACGATAGTCGGGATGATGCAGGAGGGCGTAGGTATAGTGGAAGATGTCCCACTTACTGATGCTGTCATCGCTATAATGTTTGCGGAATTCTGCCAATGCCCAATCGGTAATGTTCTCTTGGCGGTTTGTGCCGTCCTCGTTGTAGGTGTAGAAGGGGTAGCATTGATTCGGAGATCCAAAACCACCTGTCACGACAAGGTTAGGTATACAGTCAGCAATAAGACAAACAAAAGGCTTCTCTGGAGTTATATTGACACAAATTACTTGATTTTCCATTTCTGTTTCAGATGTCGGAAAGATGGATGGAAACTCTCTCACTCTTTCGTTAATCATTCTATCAAAATAAAGATATGATCTTGTAAATGGACGGTAAAGAGCCGATCTAACATTTTCTTGAGAATAATCTGCGGTCTTCCCGCGTTGTAAGTTTAGCTTTAATCCCTCACTCCAACTAATCTTTGTCTCATCAGATTCCACAAAATTGTTGACGTTTGCTTCGCGGTCTTCCCGCTGTAACCATCGTGCAATCTCCGCGTTATATGTTCTTATCATTTGAGAAACATTTTCAGTAAGGGTCTCTCTATTGAAATTGTAAGTCCAAGCATCGCGGTTTGTGGTTAAGCCTAAACTGTAAGTATTAAAAATTACATCTACTGCAGCACCCTTCTGTGCTTTTGCTTCTTTAGTCCCCATCGGGATAAAGGTGTCAAATTCAGCGTGGAGTCCTTCGGTTAGCCAAGTGTATTGCGCATTCGGTTGAATCGTTTGCCATCCAATATCGCCTGTGTGTTGACTTTCATTCAGAAAGTCGAATTTCTTATTTTTGTTCCATAGGTCATCAGTTCGGTAGTAAAAGATACGTGCTGTTTCTGATGGATTGTGCTTTGTTTTAACAAAAAGGTTGATACTCACGCCAACCCGAATCCCGAACACATTGGCATCGGATACCTTTAACCCCTTCCGTGCGTTCCCTCCCAAATCCAGAATGTAAATTGTGTCAAAATCTTGTGCCAGATGTTTCCGCATGCCATCAAATGCAATCCCATCAAGAAAACCGTTGTTAGTTACATACGCAACGACTCCCTCCTCTCCGATCCGCCTTGATGCCCACAATATTGCTTTTATGTATGGATCCGATAGTGGGTTTCTGTTAGTTGCTTTTGAGTCCTGCGAATATGTCTGCTTTAGCAGTGTATCCATAGTTTCGTATTTTCTATTCTTATTGTTATCGCTTTCATTGACTTGCCTCAAATTATAGGGCGGATTACCGATAACGACAAACATATCCGCTTTTTTCTGCCGTTCCGCCCGTTCTGTGTTTTCCTTCGTAAAAAGTGGCAATTGTCCGCGATCCTCAAGCAATTCAAAGGTATCTGCAAGCGTAATCCCCTCAAACGGCAGATAGGTCTGTGTGCGTTGAAAGAACTCCTGTTCAATGTTCAGACTCGCGATGTAGTATGGCAGGAGCATCACCTCGTTGCAGTGGAGTTCATGCTGATATTTCTCCTCTAACGCTGTGCCTTGAATGTCCTGCATCAGTCGGACGATGAAGTTGCCCGTGCCAACAAACGGGTCAATGATATGCACGCCCGTATCCGAAAGCGTCCGTCCGAACTCGGTTTCAAGGATATGTGCAACACTTTTCACCATAAAATCCACAATCGGTTGTGGCGTATAGACGATGCCGTGTGTATCTGCGACATCTTCCGAAAATCCTTGAAAAAACTTCTCATAGAAGGTGTTGAGGAAGTGCTGTTTTTGTGAGAAATCTCTGCAAAGCGTGGCTGCCTGTTCAATGGCGACATAGAAACGATCTAAAGGTTTGAGAAACTCCTCGCGGCTGAATGCGTGTCGGATGAGTTCATCAACGACATTTTCTATTTCGCGTGCAATGATGTTTCGGCGGGTGAAGGCGGAGTTGTTAAAGACTGTGCGGAAGATGCGTTCGGTGAGAATGTGTTGGATAAGCATCTCCTCAACAGCGGCACGTGAGAGGTCGGGGTTTATAGAGGAGCGGCAAATTTCGTAAAAGTCGGCAAACGCTTTTTTGAATGCTGGGTCCTTCTCATACCGTTGCTCAATGAGTTCCATGAGTTTGTTTGCAAGGTCGGGGACATGCGATCTGAAGTCAGTGACGGCGGTTTGCCAATTGTCAAGTGCGGGTGCTGTATATGCGAACAGATATTTGAGAGACTCAACAAGGTTGGCAGGATCGGATATATCTAAGTCCAGCGCGGTCTGTCCGTTCTGAATCAGGATACCGCGTTCTGGTGTTTGGAACAGGATATTGTCAAGCGGATAGCCAGCTTCACGTTTTTGCTGCACGGCTATGTCAAGGTCGTCATCAATATCTTTCGCTTCCCAATAAGCGATGGGGATTCCGTATTCGTTTAAGACCGCACCGTCAATCACGATGCGGTCGCCTATTGCGGTGTGCATGGCGTATTGTGGTATGAGCGTTGCGTTCACTTGTCTGGCGCAGGTGTTGAGCAGTGTTTCAAAAGGCGCACTGACTGCACCTTCGTGTGTGATGTCGTGCTGTTCGTATTGTTGCAATGTGGCGTAGTAGTCGCGGATGGGTTTGTGAGTCGGTTTTAGGTTCAGTTTCGGCATGCGGGTATGATAGCAGTTGGTGGAGGATGTGTCAAGGAATTTGTGTGCGCCTCGGACATTGTTGGAGGGAAACCTTGTAAGCCTGATTTTTGTCTGAATCTCAGATTTACACGGATTTATCGGATGACGCGGATTTTAAGAATATCGGCGTTTGTAGTCGCGCAATTGATTGCGCCTCTTTTCCTGCATATAAGCCCCAGCGGGGCGAAATGTCTATAGAAAACGTGGTAATTATACTAAAGTTTGGACAATTCTTGTCTCGTGGAAGTTGAGTTTCAACAGAAAATCTATTTTCTACGAGTTTTTCGCACGAGTCGTAACTCACAGAAAAAATATACAGGCACAATGAGAGCAGCCCCAGCGGGGCGGAATGTTTATAGAAAACGATAACCTAAACGGCGTAAGCCCCAGCGGGGCGAAATGTGTATCAACAATAGTCAGGAATAGTCATGTTGATATCTAAAGAGCCTCTATTAACCGACATTATCACACAAGAACTCTAAAAAATGTCCAAACTATAGTAATTATAGTGAACTTTAGAATTAACAGGACATTTTGAGTTGTGAATCAACGCTGAATGTGCTTATGGCATTTGTCCAAATCAACGCCAAATGCGTATATGGCATTTGTCCAAATCAACGCCAAATGCGCATATGGCATTTGTCCAAATCAACGCCAAATGCGCATATGGCATTTGGCGGGAGGGAACTCTGATTCCCGACTATCAGTGAGGTTCGTCGCGATTCGGAGATCGCTCCTACAGAAAATGTGCCTCTTTAATTTCAAAGTTCACCATAATGTATCTATTTTAGTTCCGGTCCTGGTGTTCGATTCCATTTCGTAGGTTCAACGTTGCTTTCACAGACCGGCGCGAGTTCAGCAATTCGCTCCCAATCAGCGTCCGACCAAGCGAAACTTTGTCGAAGCCTGCCGATATGTGCTTGCATGCTTGTTGGCAACAACGCAAAAAATGGATGATACCAGAGAGTTGTGACTGTACGGCGTTCATCTGATTGATTGCCATGTGAGGCATGTAGGAGACGAGAATCACCGATAACGAGGTCGCCAGCGTTCACCGGTATGTCAAACTCACCTGGAAAGCGCTGAAATGCGGGATGGTCGGCGTTTTCCACGCGCTGTAGTTCCGCACCGTGTGCGTTTGGTAATATATCATGGAGTGGATGCCGTTTGAGATGTGAACCTTTAATCACACGGAGGCAACCGTTATATGGTGTTGTATCAACCAGATAATACATCAGAAATAGTTGCTGAGGTAGTGCCGTGTAGCTGCACGGGTCGTTCCAACCCCACCAGTCTTGATGCCAAAAGAGCGGTGGACTCTGAGGCGGTTTGCTAATAACATATCCTGATGACCATTTTGGTCGCAGGAAACCTAAAGCCTCAAGCGTCTGTAATGCGCGAGGATAAACCACTAATTCTGCAAACAGAGAATGTTGATAAACACTGATCATGCTACCAGATGAGCGGTGTGCAGCGCGTTCATCTTCCGTTTGTGCGTCAAGCAGTTCGTCAGTTACTGAACGGAGCTGGTAGAGCATATCTTCCTTTAAGACATCCTCAATAACACAATAACCGTTAGCGATTAATTGATCGTATTTCTCTTTTGGTTTTTCGACGTTCATAACAATAACCGTTTACCTTTTGTTGCTATAACTTTTTAGCCACTAAAGAAAATCCATCATCATTCTCAGGATCGAAATCTTCTAATCTACGTTTTTTATAGAAATGGAAATCCGTAAATCCCGCCTCCATAAGACAGTTCTTGAGTTCTCCGGGAGATAGGTATTTAAGAAAAAAGTCGCACTTGTAATGTTTCTGGGTTTGTAAATCTATTTTAAGCCAAGTGTTTCTTGATCCGCTGTTATCTTCGTCATATTCTCCTGTTTGCAGCACAAACACGTCTTTCTCAACTTCAGACAAATTAGCCATTGGAAATCGGTTTATTATCGTTGCTTGATTTGGATGCTCAAAGTAAAATCTGCCATTAGGTGTCAGTGCTTTGCGGATTCGAGTTAAGAGCGACACTAAACCTTCTTTGGATTTATAGAAAAATGAACCCTCAAAGAAAATAACAGAAAACCTTTCTTGAAAACTCATCTCATTATAATCACCCAAAATAAATTCAATCTCTAAATTTTCGCGTTGCGTAATTTTTTCAGCCTCAGAAAGAAAGTTGGGTGATAAGTCCATACCAACAACATGATAGCCTTGCCGTGTAAATTCACGCGAATAACTCCCAATTCCGCAACCTGCCTCTAATATTTTGTCATTTTTAGATAGCTGTAGTGCTTTTTCATAAAAAGGAATATGTTTTTCTATAAAATCTTTCGCCTCAAAATTGTGTCTTGCATGTTCAAGATACCAACTATCGTATACCTCATGCCCAAAATCAGTTCTATTAAATTTGCCAGATGGACTGTTCATTTTTCTCCTTATATGGGTGGTGAATGTGAAGATAGGGTATTTCTTATATATGGTGAAATATGGAAATAATTATACACCTCACCTGTAGGAGCGATCTCCGAATCGCGACTAATGCCACTCGTAGTCGGGAATCGGAGTTCCCTCCCGACAAATGCCATAAGCGCATTTGGCGTTGATTTGGCAGGATGCCAAAAGCGCATGCTGCGTTGATTCACAGATAAACACGTCTAATTAATTCAATAATCTACCATAAGTTCTTTGATTTGATTAATCAAACCACATTCGTAAATAAATGTCAAGGAATTTCAGAGTATCACAAATCTTGACTTTTTTCTCAGAAATGGTATCATTACATCAGACCTTTAATGAGATTAGTATTAACAAGAGGAGAAGAAAATGGCTAATTTAGTAAGTCGCCAAATTCATCTTAAGAACAGGATTGTTGGAATGCCGAAAGAAGAAGATTTTGAAATTGTTGAGGTGCCACTACCTGACCCCGAGGATGGGGAGGTGTTAGTTCAAAATATATACACTTCTGTGGACCCATATATGCGGGGTGGCATGCGGTCTGCCGAACTGGGTAAACCGCTTGGTGGTGGATGTGTCGGTAGGGTTGTGGTATCAAACAGCGATAAGTTTCAGGGTGGAGATTATGTAACAGGATATTTAGGGTGGCGAGACCATTACATTGCGCGTGCAGAGAGTGTTACCTCCATTGATACAACTATCGCGCCACTCCAGTCATTTTTAGGTGCAGTCGGTATGCCCGGACGCACAGCGTACTTCGGACTGTTGGATATAGGTCAACCTAAAGAAGGTGAAACAGTTTTTGTTTCCGCAGCAGCAGGCGCGGTTGGTTCAATTGTTTGCCAGATTGCAAAAATCAAGGATTGCCGAGTCGTAGCGAGTGCTGGTTCTGACGAAAAAGTTGCATGGTTGCATGATAAGGCAGGTGTTGACGCGGCTTTTAACTACAAGCAGGTTGATAATTTGGAGGCAGAACTCAGAAAACATTGTCCAGATGGTCTTGACATCTATTTTGAGAATGTAGGCGGGAAACACCTTCAAGCAGCACTCTCGGTGATGAATATGCACGGACGTATCCCACTGTGCGGGATGATCTCTCAGTATAACGATATTGAACCAACCCCAGGTCCGACAAATCTCAGTTCGGCTATTGGCAAACGGATTAAATTACAAGGATTTATTGTTACAGATTTCATGGCGCGTAACCATGAATTTTATCGGGATATGCAACAGTGGATAAGTGAGGGTAAAATAATTTGGAAAGAGACAATCGTAGAAGGTTTGGAGAATGCCCCGCAGGCGTTTATCGCTTTGTTCACTGGGAGGAAACTTGGTAAGATAATTGTTAAAGTAGACACCGATTTTTGATATGTCAAATATTATAGTAAAATCTATTATTTATAGACTACGGTAGGTTCGGTTTCCCGCCAAATACCAAAAGCGTATTTGGCGTTGATTCACCGAACCTTGGTAAATGGTGCGGTTAGAAACCGCACCATAGGCGTCAATTTAGTGATAGATTCTCTTGTGAGAGGGCTTTGTAAGCCCGCTGAATGCCAAAAGCGCATTCAGCGTTGATTTGGATTTTTACATCTTGAGTTCCGTAGGAACGATATGTTTATAGAAAACGTGGTAATAAACTTTTTGAGCTCCGTAGGAGCGACATATAGATTCTATAACATTCCGCCTCTACGAGGCTCAAGACCGTGTTCGACCTTGTTTCTATAAACATTCCGCCTCTACGAGGCTATAACATTCACAAAAAAACAGAGTTTTTCTTAAATTGACGCCTATGGTGCGGTTAGAAACCGCACCTACCAGGAGTGTTTATCACACTGATATACGTGTATCTATTCGGGCACTATCTACTTTAGGCAAATGCGGCTTTGTCAACATCTGCAAGATAGACACGGGCCCCGTTTTGTAATGCGGAACGGTGAACTGCTGCCTCAAACAGAAGTTCATTCCATGCTGCTTCTCCGTCTGCGGGGAACGATTGGTCAGCGTGCATTGCTTTAATTACACCGTCAGCCATTCTCTTGAAGGATTCTGGCATTTCTGGTTTACCGGGTTCGTTTTCCCACTTTTCCTCTACTTCTGAGTTATTTGCTTTGCGGCGTATGTATGATCCATCCAAACCTTTTGCTTCAGCGTAAGATTTATCACCAAGTATTTTGACTCGGAGCGGATGGTCATCATATCCCCACAAGTTTGTGCCAGCAAGAGAACCGATTACTCCGTTTTCCCAACCGATATGAATTAGACGTTTCCAACCGCCGCCTTCATTCGGATCGCCAACAACACTCACCCATTCAGGTGTGCCCATATCCCAGAGAATCTGGTCGATGATGTGTGACCAACAGTTGAAGTGTGCGCGGGCATGGAGCATCTTAATTTCCCCTAACCTACCTTCCACAACGTCTTCGTTAAGTTTTCTGAAATGTTCCATAAAACGGTAGTTGAAGTCAATACCAAATTTGAGGTCAGAGTCGCGCCACGCAGAAATAGCGTGTGATGCAATGGCAAGGTCTGCTTCTCGAACTGTGGCTTGCCCCTGTAGTCCACATAAAGGTTTTTCAGTGAACACATTCTGTCCACCAGCAATCAATTCACGTAATGGCGGGATACGGCGTGTTTCATTAACGATTAGGAGTACGAGGTCGGGATCACAGTTTGCCAACAACTCTTGAATAGATAAATACCCTGGAACACCGAAGTGTTCTTTCGCTTTTTCAAGAAGTTCAGGGTCCATTTCGCAAACAGCGACAACTTCAGCATCTGGATGGTTGTGGAAGTTGCCACCATGCATCATACCCATTCCTCTACCACTGATTAGTGCACATTTTGTCATAACGTAATCCTTTCATTTTAGAAAATTATCCAAGTTCGTTTGGAACATTCGAAAATTTATCTAACTTAGTAGGTTGGAATTAATATCAACAGTATTACACTCATATCTGAATTATAGTGAAACCAATAATTATTGATACACTGTGAATCAACGCCAAATACGCGTAAGGTATTTGGCGGGTTCGGTTTCCTAACCGAACCGTGCTTATTTAGTCTCTGATGCGGTTAGGAAACCGCATCTACCGGGAAATGTTCCAAAATTTTTAGGTTTTACTATACAAGAAAAACAAGATATATTTTTCAAGATTTAAGGTGTTAACGATTTTGCACAACGAAAACCGATTAAATGGCTTGTACGGGCTGGATCATTACCGCGGCGGTATGTAATCCATATCCGAGGTTGACCGCTTTCAACCCATGATCCACCACGCAATGCCCGTGAAGATTTGATATTCTTAAAACTTTCTATGATCTCATCAATATTATCGTTACCTGCAATTGGATTGTTATCAGGTGGATCGTCATAAAAATCTTTGTCATACGTATCAAGACACCATTCTAATACGTTTCCGACTATATCGTATAAATCATATCCGTTAGATGGATAATCGCCTACACGCGTTGTGTTACCAGTTAATCCAACATTCAGACTGTAATTTGCTTTGTCATCATCAATTGTATTTCCCCAAGGATATTTTTGACCTTCCACACCACCACGTGCTGCTTTTTCCCATTCAGCCTCAGTCGGGAGCCGCTTGTTTACCCAGTCTGCATAGGCTGCTGCTGCATACCAACTAACAGAAACAATAGGGTGGTCGGCTTTTCCACTTGGATAGGTATTTTCACCCCAATTGACAAGATAATTTCCATCGTGGAATCTGCTGGCAATCGTCCCTTTTTGCCATTCCGGGTTCGCATCTACAAACTTTTTGAACTCTGCATTCGTTACCTCATATTTGTCCATATAGAATGCGTCAAGGTAGACCGTATGACCGGGTTGTTCCACGCTCCCTCCTGCCCCGCTGATACTGCCTAACTGAAATTCTCCTTCAGGAATTAGTGCCATGCCTTCAGGGATTACGACTTGGTTTTCTACGGTGAAAGTTAACCTCCGGTTCCCATTTTCCCAAGTAAGTTCTACATCAAATTTTCCTATTGGGAACGGACCTGAAATAGTGATAGTATTGTCAGCCGTAACTACTTTTCCTTCAGAAGCAACCTCAAGATTCTGTGGTGAGCGATTAAAACTAACAGTAATAGTCGCTTCTGTGGATATAGTACTTCCGTCTGGTGGATCAACAGATTGAATCTCTACCGAGTCATCTTCTCCACAACCTATTATAAAAAAAGTAAATAAACATAAGAAAATTATTGCTAAAGAATATATCTTGTGTTTCAAAAATCGTCTCCTTTCAAATGAGAAAAATAGAGTAACCGGCTTACAAGTCCTGCCACGAGAAAAGTGAATGTAGATAGCATTAGTTTGCATTAAATACTTGTTGCATTTCTACCTGCATCATCTCAAATAATTCGCTTTTTAGGTTAATTAAATCTGTATCTGTGATGCTTCTGGGACGCTGTAATGCGATCTCAATTTCGGCTTTTATTGATGATGGTCTTGCAGTTAAGACATAAATTTTGTCGGCAAGGAGGAGAGCCTCCTCAATATCGTGGGTAATTAGTAAAACTGTTTGCTCGCCTTTGTGCCAAATATCTAAAAGTATGGATTGCATCACGGTGCGCGTCATTGCGTCTAACGCACCAAAGGGTTCATCTAAAAGCAGAATATCTTTCCGAAAAAGGAGTGTGCGGACCAATGCAACGCGTTGACGCATTCCACCGGAAAGTTGCGTCGGATAACTATTTGCAAACCCTTGCAAACCAAGCTGATTTAACAGTTTTAATGCTTCTGTTTTTGTCTTTGCAAGTGATTCTTTCTGAATTTCTGGACCGATGAGAACATTTTTTAAAACTGTTCGCCACTGCAAAAGAAGGTCTTTTTGTTGCATATATCCAAATGCGCCTGTATTACCTTGAATACGTTTACCGTTGAGGTAAATCTCCCCAGTTTGTGGTCTGAGGAGTCCAGAGATGATATTGAACAAAGTGCTTTTTCCACACCCTGAAGGACCAAGCAAAGCAACAAACTGTCCTGTATCAACTGAAAAGTTTAACTTATTCAGGACAGGCAGTTGTGTTTTGTCTTGGACGAAGGCATGTGTTAAATTCTTAATCTCAAGTTTAGTCATAATACTGTGATGTTTGCTTTGCGGGTGCTTATGTTGCTATCATGGAACTTAACCACGCGCAGCTCGCTGACGAAAAAAGCGCATGAGTGGTGTTACATAAGACTCATCTGTGCGGATATTGATAAAATCTGTCTGACTTGCTTGAAAAGCCTGTAGCCGCGCTGCATTGGCTTCCTGATTGAGTCTTACATATAGTTGTCGTGCTTGTTCGGACCGTGTATCTACGACCATTCGTTCCCCAGTCTCGGCATCCTCAAATTCTATTAAACCTACGTTCGGCATTTCTACCTCTCGACGATCTTGTAGTGTTATAGCGATGAGTGAGTGCCTCTTGCCAATGATTCGGAGCTGCTTCTGGTAGTCAGTATCTTTAAAATCCGATATTAGGAACACAACACTATGCGGCTTTAAAACTTGATCAGCAAATATTAATGCTTCAGCAATATCTGTACCAGAATGACTCGGTTGAAAACGGAGAATGTCCCGAACGACGCGCAAGACGTGTCTTTTACCATTACGTGGCGCGACAAAATGTTCAACTGTATCGGTGAAGCAGATTAAACCGACTCTGTCGTTGTTTTTGATAGCGGAAAAAGCGAGAAGTGCGGCAATTTCTGCGGCAATTTCTGCTTTTGTTTCAGGAATACTTCCAAACGCAGTTGATGCACTCATGTCCACCAGCAACATCATCACTAACTCGCGTTCTTCAACATACTTTTTAACGTAGGCATGTCCCATGCGGGCAGTAACATTCCAATCAATAGCCCTGATTTCATCACCTTCCTGATATTCTCTCACCTCATCAAATGTGATTCCTTGTCCCTTGAAAATGCTTTTATACTCACCTGCAAAGACGGTATTCACTAACCGATTTGTAAATATGTCAATACGTCGAATCTTTTGCAGAATCTCTTTTTCATCCATACAATTTTCTTATAGGGCAGATTTTCGTTGCATAATTATTGCAGTGCCATTATATTATCAGAAAAGTAACGATAAATCAACACCTTAATTTGAGTAAATAAGCCAATGCAATATGTTTTTTTAGATGGAACTGCTATTGAAATCCACAGTGAAATCCAAACGGGGAACATCCGTCATGTCGTTTTCGATTTTGATGGAACGATCTCTCTTATTCGAGACGGTTGGCAGAACGTCATGGTGCCGATGATGGTTGAGTTTCTCCAAACAGATACTGATACCACTGAAACCCAAGAACAATTAGAAGCAATCGTAGTTGAATTTGTTGACAGACTGACAGGGAAACAGACGATCTATCAGATGATGCAGTTAGGTGAGGAAATTGAGAAGCGAGGTGGGAAACCGAAGGATCCGCTTGCATACAAAGATGAGTACAATAATCGCTTATTGCCTATAGTTGAGCAACGCATTTCAGGACTCGCTGTAGGAAACTTGTCCGCAGAGACGTTACGCGTTCCAATGGCACTTGAATTTCTTCAAAGCCTGCATGAATTGGGTGTTAAATGCTATCTCGCCAGCGGGACAGATATTGAATTCGTCAAGAACGAGGCAGAGCTACTTGGTGTTGCTAAGTATTTTAGCGGTGGTATTTTTGGCGCATTACGTGAATACAAGAAGTTTTCCAAAGCCATGGTCATTCAGAAAATTCTTACAGATTTCAAACTGAGCGGTAGTGAACTACTTATTATTGGGGATGGGTATGTGGAGATTGAGAACGCTAAAGCGGTGGGTGCGATTGCAGTAGGTGTTGCATCGGTTGAAGAAAATATCTATAATATGAACGCTGATAAACGGGAACGTCTTATTCGCGTCGGCGCGGACATTATTATCCCTGATTTTCAAGAGGGTGAACAACTTCTCTCTTATCTGTTTGATGAATAGACAATTTTTATAATCTTAAAAAGAACTGAGAAATTGCAGGTATAGCAAGTGTTACAGCACACGGAGTGTGCCTACTACTTTAACGACGTTTTAGTTCTCCCCACAGAACAGTAGCCTTGCTACGAGGATGAACAGGCTGCGCATCAGCACGCCGAAGTGATGGACCGGAAATTATGAAATCATCTAATACAAAATGGACCGGTGGCCCCTTAATTCGTATGTACGCCCGGATTCCGATACAATCAATGTATGGAAGATTAGACTCGTCAAACTCAAGTATTTGTTTTCCTTCTGACAATAACTTGAAATGCCCTTTATCAAAGTCAATCTCAATCTCTTTAAGATCAGTGTATTTGACATCTGGTTGTTGATCTGGAAATTCTATCGGGCCCCAAATACTTCTACTACGAAGAAACTTATATGTACGCCTACCCATGTTCCCCCATTGATCATATTGTCCGATCAAAATTCCAACATTTGCATTCTGTGTTTCAAGGATAGAAACTTTAACGTTAAGTTGCTTAGCATAGAGGGAAAAACCAGTAAATTTCAAAGTGTGGTATTCAAAGATTCCGGGTCCCCACGGTAATTCAATCTCAACATCCAAGCGCCCTTTTTTCACCTGCCAATTGCCTCTTTCTGCAACGGGATGATCTTGAGGTACCACTGTCCATGAATCAAGGTTTCCTTTATTGAAGTTCTCAATCCATATTTCTCCGGACACCGCTTGCACAGCAGTGAATATTAACATACAGAGAATCAGAAATAATGCGTAGAGTCGGTTCATCTATCTGATACCTCCTATCTCAATTATGCTATACTATACCGAACCTCGTTATAAATCAAACTTGATGGTTCTATTGCTGCTTCAACTTTCCCCATAAAACCGCAGCCTTACCTTTGGGACGCACATTCAGTGTACCGTGCGCTGGCACATTAGGACCAGAAATAATAAAATTATCCACCAAAATATTGGCTAATCGTTTCTGATCCGTATAAGTGATAATACCGAAATAATCAATATGCAGGAGATTTGGTTCGTCAAACTCAAGGATACGTTTCTCCTCAGACAACAATTCAAAATGTCCATTATTAAAAACAATCTCTATATCCTTTAAATCATTATATACTATATTAGGTTTTTGATTCGGAACGCCTTTCGGTACCTCTATAGAATTGGGTAACCATTTGTTATTGTGAAAAAATTTACAGGTGCGTTCATTTTTAAATTGTCCAATGAAAATTCCAACCCTTGCATCTTGTGTTTCAAGTACGGTCAATTTGATACGCAGTTGCTTTGCTTGGAGAGGAAATCCTGTGAACTCTATTCTGCATCTGTGAAGGAATATGAGAGGTCCTAACGGCTTATTATACTGGAAATTCAAATAGCCATCTCTCACCTGCCAAGTGCCCCAGTGACAACGGTCTTCATGTCCTTTCCAAGAATCAAGATTATTATCGCTGAAATCCTCTACCCAAGTCTCAGCGGACACCATTTGCCCTTGAACAAAAAATAACGCACAAATAATCAGAAATAGTGGGTAAAGTCTATTCATGATTTTCTCTTCTATGAATGTTATGAAGTGCCATGAGGATACGTCATTTAAAATTTGATTGGTTTATTGCTGCTTAAGCTCTCCCCATAAAACTGCAGCCTTGCCTTTGGCACGTACATTCAGTGTACCGTGCGCGGGGACACTGGGACCAGAAATTACAAAGTTGTCTAACACAGAATGTGCAACTACACCTCTTCCCCGACCCACTACCGAAACTAACCCGATACAATTGATTGTTGGCAGCTGTGGGACATGGTATTTAATGATGAATTTCCCCTTCGTCAAAACCTCAATATCTCCCTTGTTAAAGGAAATTTCTATTGCTTCAAGAGGGGCGGGTGTAGGGTTATTATTTTTTGCTTCATGGATTAATTCAAAACCTGCTGGTTTCCAAATTACTGAGAAAACAGATCTGTGGAGAAATGCAATCGTGCGACGGGTAATACTTCCCTGCCCATCGTATTGTCCGATAAGAATTCCCACGCCTGTATTACGTGCCTCAAGAATCCTAACTTTGACACTTAGTTTTTCAACATCAAAACGGAACCCAGTGAATTCCAGCACATATCTGTCAGGCAGTCCGGGTGGAGGTGGCGGTTGTGCCCAAACATCCAAGTGTCCATCTTTTGGCTGCCATGTGCTTCTGTTCTCAGGATCATGCTTCGTCCATGAATCAAAAGAGGCAGTGTTGAAATCCTCTACCCAGGTCTTGGCGGAGGTAACTTTGATTGTAATCAATAATAGGACACAAAGAATTATGCATATAGAAAAGATTCGTTTCATTTGCTGCCTCTATTTTAATTTTTTGAGAACCGAGCGCACCATATCTTAAGGAATTGATAGGTTAGTTCTGCTTAAGCTTACCCCATAGAACAGCGATTTTACCTTTAGCATGCACATTTAGACTGACTGCATCAGGTATTGATGGGCCCGCAATGACGAAATCATCCACGACGACATTAGCAAAACTCCGACATACCTTTGGAAATACTGTTATACCAAGAAGGTCGATCGTTTTGAGAGTTTCCACTTCAAAATCAATAATGTATTCATCATTAGAAAAGAGATAGAAATGTCCACGATCAAATACAACATTTATCTCGTCTAAGTTGTTCAATGCTATATGTGGTGCTGATGTACGAGGCAGTTTTTCGGGACTACCGAGTGTATGGTCAGCGAATTGATAAGCATATTCAAAGGGATGGATAACTTCATCCTGAGGGTCGTTGCCGAGGAAGATGCCGACGTTAGCATTGTTTGTAGATATAATACTAAGTTTGGCTTGGATCTGCTCAACATTAATAAGTAATGCTGTGAATCTAAGCGTGTAATTGGTTTGTTCTTCCAGACGATTCCCGACATTCAATCGTCCATTACACCAGGGTTTGGTTCGTACACGCAAATGATCATTTTGGACTTGCCAAGTAACTCTTTCGCGTTGGAGTTCACGTTTTTTCCACGAATTGAGGTGTCCTGCGTTGAAATCCTCAGTCCATGTTTCCAAATTCTTATCCATTAAAAAATCTGGTGGTTGTGGTGGTTCAACCTCTTCTTGCGGGGTAATTTGCCACAAACGCACCATGTGGTCGTTACTGGCGCTTGCGAGGATGCGTCCATCTGGACTGAACGCAACATCATACACGTCCTCACTATCTATCCTGATATTTTTGAGAAGTACACCTTTTTCCGTATCCCACAAACTGATGCCTTTGAAATCCTTACCACATGCCACTGTTTTCCCATCTGGACTGAACGCAACGCATAAATAAAATCTTCCAGTTTCTCTTGGAAAACTTCGCAATAGTTGTCCTATATTGGCATCCCAAAAATCCATTCCTCCCCAACCAACACTTGCCAATGTGTGTCCTTCGGGACTGAATGCGATGTCAAAAACATCATGGACATCCGGTTCAAGTGTGTGCAGCAGTTGTCCTGTGTCAGAATTCCATACTTTGACGTTTGCATCTCCAGCACCGCCATTAGCAAGGATGCTACCATCAGCACTAAAAGCAAGACCGTCAAGCTTTTTGGCACCCAGAAGGCGTATAAGTTTCCCTGTCTTGATGTTCCAAAGATGGATTTTACCATCACGAGTTCCACTGGCAAGTACTGTCCCATCGAGGTTAAATGCAACGCTATTGACAGTGCCATCGTGTCCTTTGAGTGCTTTTATAAGTTCTCCAGTATTCGGATTCCATAAATTAACAACTTCATCTTTCCCTCCACCACTTGCGAGGATACTTCCATCCGGACTAAATGCAATTCCACCGCCTTTACTTGTGTTTATGGTCCTTAAGAGATCTTTTGTGTTAGGATTCCATATCTTGATGGTTGCGTCATTACTTTTGCTTGCGATCATCTCACCATCAGGACTGAACGCAACGTTATATACCGCATCGGTATGTCCTTCAAGGATAGTATGCGGTGCATCCTCTGCAAAAGTCTTCGGTAAGACGACAAAAGAAATTAATAAGAGTGCTGTGAAAAGATATTTGGTTTTCATAAACAGGGTCTCCAAATGTTTGTTGCTTCAGTTAACAAGACTTAGAACACCACTATTCAATGTTAATCTTAGGAAGGATGGGCGGTACAGGACTTGAACCTGTGACCTCTTGCATGTCAAGCAAACGCTCTAGCCACCTGAGCTAACCGCCCATATAGAGGATGGAGGTGGCGGTCGGAATCGAACCGACGAATAGGAGTTTTGCAGACTCGTGCCTTACCACTTGGCTACGCCACCGATAGATGCACACTTACAAAGCGTGCCTACCAGAAATATTATTTGATAGAAAGCGGGAGACGAGATTTGAACTCGCGACCCCCACCTTGGCAAGGTGGCGCTCTACCGCTGAGCTACTCCCGCACATTCTCTTAAGATTAGCGTTAAAGAAATTACACATATCTTAAAAGCATTTTTATTTTAACATATTCCGATAAAAAAGTCAAATTAATTTCTTTGATCCTCTAACAGGTTCGGTTTCCTAACCGAACCTGTAAAGATTGTGCGGTTAGAAACCGCACCTACCAGAGGATGTCTGCAGATTTAGATTTATGGTAGACATTAGAATTAACGCCACATTCCTGAACTGTAGGAGGGAACTCCGATTCCCGACTGTTCCTACAGTTCTGTCGCGATTCGGAGATCGCTCCTACAGAGGAAATGTAGAATTATTTCTATAATCCACTATAATTTATAAGGAATTTGACTTGTTGTTGAAAGTAGGTTAGGTTCGGTAGTCGGCATTAATTCGGATATAATCGTAAGAATAATCGCAGGTCCACATAGTAATTTCAGCATTACCAGCGCGCAGGTCTATGGTAATCCGAACAGGATCATTGTCAAACAATTTGGTTGCCTTTTCCTCGTCATAGCCAGCATCCATTCCGTTTTTGACAAGCGGGTAATCTGCAAGTAGCACGTCCACCTGATAAGGATCAAATTCTGCTTCAGATTTACCGATTGCCATCATAATACGTCCCCAGTTGGCATCGTTAGCAAAAACGGCAGTTTTGACGAGGGGAGATTCCGCCACTGCACGTGCGGCTTTTTCCGCATCGCTACGGTTTTTGGCATGTTTGACAACTACTTCAACAAGTTTGGTAGCGCCTTCACCATCGCGTGCCAGCATCTTTACCAATTCGGTGCAGACAAACTGCAATCCTTCACAAAAGACTTCATAATCTGCTCCATCGGGTTTGACTATTTTCGCATTTTTAGCACCGCCAGTTGCAAGGATTATGACAGTGTCGTTTGTGCTGCGGTCGGTGTCAACAGTTAGAAGGTTATAGGTGTTATCTACTACACGGGTTAAGGCGGTTTGGAACGTTTCACTATTGATGTTAACATCTGTAGTTAGGTAAGAGAGCATTGTCGCCATATTCGGTGCAATCATTCCAGAGCCTTTGGCAATCCCGCCGATTCTCACAAGTTTTCCATCGATTTCTATTTCAACAGCAGCAGATTTTGGGTGTGTATCGGTGGTCATGATGGCTTCAGCAGCATCGCCACCTCCCTCGGTGCTAAGCGAGTTGGCAGCGGTCTGAATTCCGTTTTCAATTTTATCCATAGGCAATTGCTGCCCAATAACACCAGTTGAAGATACGAGGACAAGATTTTCGTCTATGCCAAGTCGCCTTGCTGTCGCAGCAGCCATTCGTTCTGCGTTTGTCATGCCGAGTTCGCCCGTGCAAGCATTAGCATTGCCACTATTGATTATAATTGCTTGTGCTGTTGGATCGCTGAGGTGTTGAGAGCATACAAGCACAGGTGCAGCAGTAACACTGTTTTTTGTGAAAACACCTGCAGCTGCAGATGGTTTGTCGGTAACGATGAGTGCCAAATCTTTCGCTTCTGCTTTTTTGATACCAGCGTGGATACCAGCAGCTTGCACACCGGGTACAGCGGTAATTCCACCATCAATCTGTTTCATGAATCGCTCCTTAGGGATAGTGTAGCAGGAATTTTAATACATAATTGTGGAATTGTCAAATGGAAAAATCGTTTTCAATCTTATAATTTCCTTGACATTCGGCAGGAGGTATATACAATAAAGAAATACAATGATATTGAAGTGTGGAGGAGAATATGGCGAAAATACGAATGGCACAATATGGGACGAAACATGGACACGCACGCGGAAAAATGCAAGCAATGCTTGCTAATACCGATGTTGAGGTGGCGGGTGTATTTGAACCTGATGAAGATCGGCGGGTACAACTTCAAACAAGCGACAGTTGGTCTGACGACATTCACTGGTTTGCAGATGCAGCGGAGATGCTTAACGATGAATCGATTGTCGCAATTGCTTCTGAGGGGAACAACGCTGAAAGTTTAGATCAGACAGAAGAGATTGTTAATGCTGGCAAACACGTATGGTACGATAAACCGGCAGGCGAAAACTGGGATCAGTGGCTACGCGTCATTAATACCGCTCAAGAAAAATCGCTATTGGTTCAGTTGGGATATATGCTGCGGTATCATTCCAGTTTTAAGCAGGTGACAGAGTGGGCAAGATCCGGTTTTTTGGGAAATGTATTTTCAGTTCGCGCGCATATGTCAACCAATATATCTGAGGAATCGCGCAAGCGAATTAGCCAACACATTGGTGGTATCTTCTTCGATTTAGGTGGACATGTGCTTGACCAAATTGTTTGGATGTTGGGAAGACCTGAAAAGGTTACCAGTTTCTTACACAACGACGGTGGTTCGACGGAACCTTTCAAAGATAATACGCTTACTGTTTATGAATATGAAAAGGGAATGGCGTTTATCACGATTTCTGCTTTGGAACCGCGTCCGATGGCACGGCGGTTCGAAGTTTACGGCACGGAGGGAAGTGCTATTATCGTTGAACCTTTTGAACCGGGACATACGATTCGGCTCTGTTTACAAAATGCCAAGGATGGATATTCACAAGGTGAACAAGTTGTTAAGATAGATGGTGAGAGTCGTCAACGTTTGTATGAATTGGAACTGGATGCGTTTTTGGCAACTATTGCTGGCACGCAACCGCCTGATAGACCTGTATCCCATGAATTGATAGTGCAAGAGACACTTTTGAGAGCAACAGGGGTTATAAAACAGTAGGGCGCGATTCTGTGTATAGGAAACAGGGCAGGCACAGAGACCTGCCCTACAATGAAGAAGAGGAATTGCTTAGGTTAATCTTCCAAACCGGCTGTCCACTTGATACATCCAGCGATATGTTCATGGAACCAAGGTTGACTCCAGAGACCATCGGGATGACCGAGTGCAGTATACATGACACGTCCCTCACCGTAGGTATGACACCAACCGAGCGCATAATCGTCATCATCTCGATTGCCTCGTGAAACATCAATTGAATCGTTATCCAAACGCATTAGGACATGTGTCTTCTCACGTGACCAACTTTTGAACGTGTAGATTTCATCAACGATCTTGAAACTATCACCGAGCATACGTGTTGCGGGATGGTCCGTATCCTCAACGATGACGTTGACCTCTTCGTGCCATGGATGTCCGTTGAAATAGCCACCAAGCATTTCACCGTATTCTGGCCAATCGTAGAAGGTATCGGTAGCGTTGTGGATTCCAAAGAAGCCTTTGCCGTTGCGAACAAAGTTAAGCAGTGCCTCTTTTTGAGAATCATCAAAAGGCAAATTTCCTGTTGTTGCGAATGCAACGATATCTTGTTTTGCTAAATTATCTTCGGTGATTCGGTCACAGCGGTGAGTTGTGTTAACTTTCCATCCGTTTGCTGCGCCGATCTCTTTCAGTGCTACTTCGGCATTCGGCAAATAACTATGTTCAAAGCCAGCAGAATGGCGTAACATGAGAATGTTCATTACATTTTCCTTTATAACTTGTAATTTGCTGGATATTATATAAGATTTTATGAAAAATGGTAACATAAAAGTGGAAGCAACAGTAGAAATGCAACAAAAAGATTTAAAAAGATTGGCAAATCGCAACTTTTTATGGCATTATTATGTAAAGAGATTTTGGAGAAGGAGAAAAGACATTGAAATTTTTTAAAAAAGGCGGAAAAGATATAGAAAAACCTAATTCGGCAACACAACCACATCCTGAACTGAAGGTTGTCAGTGGTTCTGAGATTTCTGGCAAGCGCACGCAGCAACCAAATCCGCAGCAACAAGCCCCGCAACAGAATATAACCCTGCCAAATATAAAGTATAAAATTGCAATTGCAAGTGGAAAAGGTGGTGTTGGAAAGTCAACCGTTGCAACGAATTTAGCGATCTCACTTGCAAAGACCGGTGCCGCAGTTGGATTGATGGATGCTGACGCCTATGGACCCAGCATTCCTACAATGATGGGTATTCAAGACAAACCACTCACCAGTCCAGAGCGAAAACTCATCCCCCTCGTGCGACACGACATTAAACTGATGTCAATTGGGTTTATGGTGCCTGAAGAACAAGCGATGATCTGGCGTGGCCCGATGTTGCACAGTGCAATACGTCAATTTTTGAGCGATGTGGATTGGGGCGAATTGGATTACCTCATCATTGATCTACCTCCCGGTACTGGAGATGTAGCGCTTACTTTAACGCAAGCAATTCCACTCACAGGAACAGTTATAGTGACAACGCCCCAGGATGTTGCTTTGGCAGATGTGCGACGCGGGGTTGCTATGTTTGAACGTCTCGGTGTACCGATCTTGGGAATCATTGAAAATATGAGTTACTTTCTCTGTCCACATTGCAATGAAAAAACGGAAATTTTCAGAGCAGATGGTGGGAAAAATACGAGTGAACGGTTCGGCGTTGCTTTTTTAGGGGAAATTCCGCTTGATGCTGAAGTTTGCACGGCAGGAGATCTCGGTGTGCCGATTGTTGCGGGACACCCTGAGTCACCGCAAGCTGCTGCTTTCGGTGCTGTCGCAACAGAATTAGACACAGTGTTGCAGGAAAGTGCAGAAGAGGATGAATTGACTATTCTCTAAGTAGATGTAATTTACAAGTAACAACTAAAGCCGTTGCTTAATCAGCAACGACTTTCTGTTTATAGTGAAATCCATAATTATTTATACACTGCGAATCAACGCCAAATGCGCGTAAGGCATTTAGCGGGTTCGGTTTCCTAACCGAACCATAGGCGTCAATTTAGTGATAGATTCTCTTGTGAGAGGGCTTTGTAAGCCCGATTTTTACATCTTGAGTTCCGTAGGAACGATATGTTTATAGAAAACGTGGTAATGAACTTCTTGAGCTCCGTGAATCAACGCCAAATACGCTTTTGGCATTTGGCGGGAGCGACATATAGATTCTATAAACATTCCGCCTCTACGAGGCTCAAGAGCGTGTTCTACCGTATTTCTATAAACATTCCGCCTCTACGAGGCTATAACATTCACAAAAAACAGAGTTTTTCTTAAATTGACGCCTATGGTTCGGTTTCCTAACCGAACCTGTGTAAATGGTGCGGTTAGAAACCGCCCTGTTGAATACCATAAGCGTATTCGACGTTGATTTGGACAAATGCCATGCGCGCATTTGCCGTTGATTCACCAGAGAGTGTCTACATGTTCTTAGATTTCAATATAAAAGATATTTATAACCAAGAAATTAGATTGAAAGTCAAATGACGGTCAAATCTTCGTCTAAGAGTTTTATTCCCATCGCCTCAGAAATAAGACGCATTGCATGCTGGAGAAAGTCACCTTTTTTGACAAGGTCTTCGGTCGGTGGTTTCCCAAGACTGTTATTTAAATCTTCAAGTGGCGAGAGTCCGAAATTTTCCATCCCCTCCAACATCCCTTCAAGATAACCGAGTCCTGGCAATTCTATGTCCCGTGCATTGTCGAGCATCCTGTAAAACATGATGTCGCCATCATAATATTTTTCATATAAAGATGGGTAGCCCTCATATCTGTCAAGCAATTTCTCATCTTCTTCTGATATTTCCCAGAGTCCTCCCTTAACGGACTTGTCTTGAGCAGGCATTAAATCAGCGTAGTACCGAAAAACGAGTTGGTAACCCTGAAGCGTATATGCACCGAGAGGCACAGCGTTTTGACATCGCCACTGCATGTGTTTGATATTGAGATTCGATCCGTAGGCGAAGTACTTCATGACATTGCGATGTGTATTGTCTGAACTAATGTTGGTGGATTCAAAACTATGCATTAGGTTTTTGAAATCAGTTATCAGTTACAAGATGTTTCTCACAAAAAATCTTACTAACTGATAACTGAAATTAATGTTTTCTAATACAATACAGGATCAAAATGTTCTTCACGTTGCGTGTTAATCGGGTCATCTTTGGTCTGTTCAGAAGTTTTGTATCCGAAAATTTCAATTTCACGAATTTTCGCAGAGGCACGGAGACGTATGGGACCACCGGTCCCGCATGCTGTAGTTCCTCACGATCCACCTGACTGTGTTGACTGAATAGGTAGGACCCTACGCGCACCTTCTTTTCGCGTCAATGCTGCGTCGTCTGTTGTTCCTAAAACTACGAGTCGAACCCGATCGGTAGGAAATGAGTATAAAATAGGAATGACAATCAGACCTGATTTGACACTTTTTGCTTCTTTGATCAACTTCCAATCTGAATCTGATATCGCACTGCCGCCTTTATCCGCATAGAGGTTAAATTTTTTGATATTATCTGAGTGGATAACGATCCGACGGATAATCTTTTTTTCTGGTAAGGTAATGACAACTTCGGGGGAAGAATTTGATCTCAATTGAAGAGTTGACACATTTGAAGAACTCGCCTCGCCTACAGAGTTGATATCGCCATCAATCATTTGTGCATTGGTTGAATAAGCACCGTCAAGTAGTGCGTAGTTCTCGCTCCATTCTTGTTCTGAAAACAAGACACTGCATCCTGTTATAATTACTGAAAAGCAAAAAAGTGAAAGTAAAAGGGTGAATCGGAAAAACATCTTATAACTCCTTATTGCGCGCTGCTATAGTTGTAATTCTATTATTAAAATCTGTAATCCTATCTTACATTAACACTTTTAACTAAGGTTGCACAATTCAAAAGCGTACAGATAGTATTTACTTAAAATTGACGTGATATAACTTTATTTAATCCCTCTCAATTGTTAAATATTATTCTAACCTATTTTGTCATATAAGTCAAGTAAAACTATGTTGGAATTCAAAGTGAAGGAAAATAAAAGACGACGATTTTCAAGTGTGTAAATCAACTTAAGAATTCTGAGGTTTAATAATTCTGGAGAACAACAATCAAGGAATTGAGGCGAATATTTCTATAAGGCACTGCGGAGTGAAAATTCTCTATTAATGTAGTTAACGTGAGTTCGATAATAAGACTCAATAACTGCTGTAGGTTGGGTAGAACGGAATCCACAATAAAATCTGACATAAAAGAGTGATTCATTCTCCATTTTATGCTGAAAGGACAGAAAAGTGAGTGAAACCCAACTCTTTTATCTCTTTTACTTACACTCGGAATCAAATATCGAACTCACGTTAGTTATGTATTTGGTCGAGTAGGGATAGATGAAATCTCTAAATTCTGGTAAAAATTGTCCTTACATATAGATGAGGTATCTCAAATTTCATCTAACTGAAAATACTCATTCTATTCCAAAATCGTATTGAGTTCATCTTCACGCTGCGTATCAGATTTTGCAGCTGCCGTTTCTCCAGCAGATTTGTAGCCATAAATCTCAATTTCGCTGATTCTGGCTTGGTAACTCGAATAAAATCTTCTGCTACCGGCAAAACCGTACATCTCTCTTTCTATCGGCGTAGTACCTCGGTAATACGCCGCCTTCTCTTTTCGCCTGTTGGCGCCTTCATCTGTTAAGTCTGTAACTACAATTCGAAGATGGTCTGTCGGAAAAGCGTATAATACGGGAATCACAATAGGATATGACTTGACAGATTTTATCTCTTTTATTAAATGCCAGTCAGTTTCAGAAAGAGTGCTACCACCTTTATCTGCATAGATGTTAAGCTTTTTGATATTTTCTGTATGGATAACGATCCGTCTAATGTTCTTTTTTTCTGGTAACTTGATTGAAACAGCGGATCCCCAACTTGATCCATAAATGTGGCGTTGCCCAATAGTCTCTGTCTCACCGACGGTGTTGAGATCTCCATCAATCATTTGTGGACTGGATGAATTAACATCTTCAAGCAATGCGTAGTTTTCGCTCCATTCCTGTTCCGTAAACAAGATATGACACCCTAACATAAAAACTGCAAAACTGAAAAATATTAGTAAAAAGGTGATTCGATAAAACATTGGAACACTCCTATAAGTCAGTGTTAGTGTGTATATTGAAATTTGCGCTGTTGATAGACCTTATGAAACATATCAATTGTTGATATTATCATAACACATTTTTCAAAAAAGTCAAGAAAATCTACTATCATCCAGGGTTATTTAGTTCTCCATATTTTCGGTTATTCTTGAATGCCCCTCTTGCTGTAGGAGCGAGCTCCAGCTCGCGACTTTTTGACGAAAATGTGCAAAAACCCTAAAACTAAATACCCCTAACTATCACCCACTTGTATTTACCGCTCTACCCAACCTACGATTATACCTTGGACAGATGAGGTTGGGAAACCTCACCTACCGGAGGATGAATGTGTCTATTTATTTCTTATTTATTCACCATAAATCACTTTGGGATACGTCTCACCCACAATAGCAATGCGACATTCATGCCACCCACGAAACCAAAAACGTATGATTGAATCCCTGCTAACTGCGCCATTGATTTAATCAAGATAACTCCCGCGATTGGTAACCCCAAAGCGAAACACGTAAAATATGTCAGACTTTTCGCTCCTTTTGCTTGCCAAAAAGTTATCTCCCGTTTCAAGACTTGTAGATAAGACTTCTCCCACAGTCGTGATGTCCACTTCCCTTGCATAAACCCAAGCACAATTCCGAAAGCATATCCGAAATTTGACCATCGCAAATCAAGCCACGGAAATTTAGAAATTGTTGCGACCCACAGCACCTCACCGACAAATGTAAGTATGATAAACGCCCAAAAGACAGGTAATTTCATATAGAAAGGGAGTAACCGCCGCGATAATTTATTATTCATTAAAAATTCGCTTTCGTATAATCGACAGCGTTTTTGAAGATTGCGAGGCCGTCTCCTTCTTCGGGCAGGTCTTCTCGTGTCCAACGGGGATGGTTCCATTTCGTCAAAAATCTTTCAGGATGGGGCATCAAGCCGAATATTCTCCCTGTTACATCACAAATTCCGGCAATATCCGCATCAGAACCGTTGGGGTTGTGTGGATACTCAGTCTTGTCGGGAGATGATTGCTGTGTATTCCCATATCGGAATACAATTTGGTTGTTTGACTCTAATGCTTCCAATACGTTAGATGGTGCAGTAAACCTACCTTCAGCATGTGCTACTGGGAGATAAAGGTGCGGTTTTATGCCTTTTGTAAAGACGCAAGGACTCTGTTGTGTGTCCAATTCAACCCACCGACACTCAAATTTTGCCGATGTGTTCATAGCTAAAGTAGCGCGCTGAGTGATTGTTGTATTGCCGTTTTCTGTTCCTGGTAACAACCCCGTCCGTACAAGTACCTGAAACCCGTTGCATATCCCTATTATAAGTCTGTTGTCAGCAACAAATTGATTGAGAGCTTCTCTCAATTTATGTTTCATCTCCACAGCAAGCAGAATACCGGCAGCAATATCATCACCATAAGAGAATCCGCCTGGGATAGCGAGAATTTGATAATCGGACAGGTTTGTCTTGTCAGATATGAGGTTTTGGATGTGAACTAAATCGGTTTCGGCACCTGCAAGTTGAAACGCTACATCTGTTTCAGCATCGCAGTTCGTTCCTGCAGTTCGTAAGATGAGTACTTTCGGTTTCACATTTTACTCCTTAATGAATAAAATATAGGTGCGTGCTTACAGCAAAACTCAGAATTATTTATATGCTGCTTTAGCGCGGTTTATAGTAAAATCCAAATTATTTATACACCACGGTAGGTTCGGTTTCCTAACCGAACCGTGTTTATTCAGTCTCATAGATGCGGTTAGGAAACCGCATCTATGAGAGAGTGTGCACATATTTTCAGATTTCACTATAAAACCGCGCCTACCAAGAGGTATGCTTAATAAATAAAACACATGTGTCGCTTAAAAGTTACGAATGCAACGGTGTTTGCCAAGTAGATTTTAGCGTATCAATTGAAGTTTCTACAACGCGTTTACCTGTTAATCCATTGATGATAAATTCTGATGTTTCTGTGACGGTGCCTAAGCAGCCAATTGGCACGTCATCCATGTGATTTTCAAAATCCTTTTGATGTTCGGGTTCAATTTCAACGAGAAAACGACTATTTGATTCAGAAAATAGGTGAAAATCATCAAAGGTAATTTCTTCTCCAGTTGGGATATTGTCAAGATTTAACGACATCCCGTAGCCTCCTGAAAACGCCATTTCTGCTGCTGCTACACCGATACCGCCTTCAGAGCAGTCATGGCAGGAACGCACCAAACCACTGTTGATGGCAGCACTGAGTTTTTCCATCGTCAACTTTCCTTCATCTGGTCGAACAGCAGGGGCAGTATTACCGATGAAATTGTGGATACCAAAGTAATGTGAACCACCCAATTCAGCGTAAGTGTTGCCAACGACATAGATGAGGTTACCAGGGGATTTCACATCCATTGTAATTGCGTTGCGAATGTCGGGCATAACACAGATTGCTGATATGAGCAGCGTTGAAGGAATTGCGCGTTGTTCGCCTGTTGTCGTATCTCGGTATTCGTTGTAAAGACTATCTTTGCCAGAAATAAATGGAGTGCCGTAAGCAGTTGCAATGTCGTAACACGCCTTCGCGGCACGCACTAACGCACCAAGCCTGTCAGGTTTATCAGGATTTCCCCAACAGAAATTGTCTAATAATGCTGTTTTTTCAAGTGTTCCACCGACAGCGACTATGTTTCGGAGTGCTTCATCAATTGCTGATGCTGCACTGATATACGCATCAACATCACTATATTTCGGGTTGATGCCGTTTGCTACAATGACCGCTTTCTCACTCCCTATGACCGGTGTTGCAACGCATGCATCGCTTGGTCCGTCATTTTCTACGCCAACGAGAGGTTTGATAACAATACCCCCTTGCACCTCATGGTCGTACTGGCGGATGACAGATTCTTTACTGGCTATATTAGGGCTGGCAAGGAGTTGACATAGGTCTTCTGCGTAGTTTTCGGTTTGGCTGTCTCGCGATGGCATTTCCGGATGCTGTGGCGGTTGCCAAGTCGCTTTTTTAACGTGTTGCGGCAAGCCTTTATGCAGAAATTCCATATCTAAATCCGCAACTACAGCACCTTCATAAAAAACCTGCAGTCTGTGAGAATCCGTGAAACTACCGAGTACTGTCGCCTCAACCATCTCTGCATCACAGATTTCCATCAGTTCGTCCAAATTTTCGGGTGGCACAGCAATTACCATCCGTTCTTGTGCTTCAGATAGCCAAATTTCCCACGGTGCCAACCCTTCGTATTTCAGCGGGACACTTTCCAGATGAACCTCTGCTCCTGTATCCTCTCCCATTTCACCGACAGCAGATGAAAATCCGCCAGCGCCGCAGTCTGTTATGGAACGGTACAGGTTTCGATCACGTGCCTGTATTAGGGCATCAACAATTTTCTTCTCCATAATCGGATTGCCAATCTGAACAACACTGCCAAGACTTTCAGAGGTATCGTCCAATTCTGCTGAGGAGAAGGTCGCACCATGGATTCCATCCCGTCCGGTGCGTCCGCCTATAGCAACGATTAAATCTCCGGGTTCAACGGATTTGTCACATCTATCTATCGGTATTAGTCCGACGTTTCCACAAAAAACGAGTGGATTTGCAGTATAGCGTATATCAAAAAGAATCGCACCGTTTGCTGTAGGAATACCCATTCGGTTACCGTAATCACGTACGCCTGCAACAACCCCCTTGAACACACGTTTAGGATGGAGTGTTCCCTTCGGCAATTTCTCATAAGGTGTGTCTGGCAATCCAAAGCAGAAAACATCTGTATTTAGAATCGGTTTTGCACCGAGTCCTGTGCCGAGAGAATCACGGATAACGCCGCCAATGCCAGTTCCCGCACCGCCATAAGGTTCAATGGCAGATGGATGGTTGTGTGTTTCTACCTTGAAAACCAGATTGAATGTATCATCAAATTCAATGATGCCAGCATTGTCTGAAAAAACGGAGACACACCAAGGTTTGTCGATCTCCTCAGTTGCGCGTTGAATGTAGGTTGGAAACAAACCATCAATCTGTTCTGTTTCCTTTCCATCTTCAGAATAGAGAATAATGCTCTTAAAGGTTTTGTGTACGCAATGCTCCGACCATGTTTGTGCGATAGTTTCGAGTTCTACATCGGTTGGATTGCGTTGCAGTTTGGCAAAATGGGACTGAATTGTCTGCATCTCGGTCAGGTTTAAGGATAAAGTGCCTTCTTGACTGATACGCATTAATTCAGCATCATCTGCACTTAGAATTTCAAATTCGTTGACCTTATTGGACATTACCTTCTCCGCTATTTCCAAAGTTAAACTGAGACCAAGCTCCTGTGGTTTATGGTCTTGGTAAATCTTTCATTTGTGTATCTAACCATCTTATAATTTCTGCATTCATTCTATGTGGGTAAACACATAAGAAGAGCAATAGAAGAATAGGATGTTCTTTTATAGTTAGTGGAATGCATGCACCTTCAGACTCAAAAGAAATAGTTTTTAATTCTTCCCAATCTTGAGTACGTTTTGGATATTTGTCGTATCTTGTTCCATTTTTATTTTTCCACCGATAGAAATCCCATTTATTCTCAGGTTTAAATGTTATGAATGTTAGTCTTGTAACCCCAGGCCAAAGGAATTTCATAGTTTGCTTCCAATTTCTGCGTACAAAAAGATGCACAAGTCCTTCTAATACATAGGATCTTCCTGCAAAGGTTTCATCTAAAGGAGTCACAGGGGGCCCCAAAATAGGTGTAAGTATGTAGGGAAGAATATCTTCTGCTTCATAGTACGGATTAGCAAAGAGTGTATTTTTCCCTGGTTTGTTTAGGTTACATATTGACGATATCATTTCACGAATTAAGCAATCGGGGTCCATCGTTCCATCAACTTTTCTAAAATACCAAAAGAACGCAAGGAATTGAGGTATTGATGCTTCACCCCATAATTCCAATTGACTACGTTTTTCTTTACAAAATTTACGGAGAAAGTTATCGACACCATCTTTCGGTTCATTCTTGCTTAATCTCCACAAAGCATAGACGCTCATTAACCCTAACAACCATGTAGCGCGAATTTTATATACGTAAGAATCCTCTAATGAACTTCCTTGAACAAGGTTTTCCCTTTCTCTAATCTCATTGCCAAGGTTCTCCAAGCAGCTGTAGATTGTTTGAGTTGCAAATTCAAATTCGTTTTTGTAGATATTTTCTGGAAGATCCCATTTTTCTACCAGTGCTAATACATAAGCAATGTAGAGGACCCATGCCTCAATTTCTGCAACATGATTCTCTTTGCCTGAATAACTTGATATCGCAATGGCACATAATAGTCCAGCACTGGCTATTGTCCGTTTACATTCGTTATTGGATGGTGCCGTTTCTTTGTCAAGTTGAAAAGTAGATTCAAACAACGACGAGAGTTTTTCCTTATTGAGAATTCCTTTGCCATTTTCAAGATACATTTCCAGCAACGTTCTGATATCTGTTAATTCCGATGGCCACAGATCAGTTCCTAATTTCTTAGCTTTCTCAAAAAGTTCTCCGCGAACGATAGTTTCTAAACGGCGGTAGGGTTGTTTTTGACTCTCCCATGCTCGATTTCTATCATCTATCATACGACTGACTTCTTCCTCAATTCTTCCGTTTGTAACAAGATACGATCTGTGATATTCTGAGGTATCAACTGATGGGTGATTAATTTGTCCACTTACCAAATTATCTGTTTGAGAACCAACCTTATCATTCCACTGCTTTAAGGAAATGTTACCAGTTTTCAACTGATATGCACAAGGTGTACCATCCGGAGCAATAGTTATTATATCCTTACCCAGTTCCATTGCAGAATGTCTTGTAGAGTGAATTATAGTGTGTCCCTCTGAGGATAAGATATAGCAAAATGGTTTTTGGTAGAAGCGTTCGGTTGTATTATCCAACCAATTTTCGATTACTTTCTCTAGCATTCCATTCCTTTCTCTTTTGTTCCATAATTGATGAGAAACGGGGATGAGCCTTAATTTGTAACCATATTTCTTCAATTGAAGTTGTAGGATCGGATTGTGCAACAAAAGTTATACCACTCGGTTGTCCTTCATCATCAAAAGATAGAGACATTTTCTCTATTTCATTTAAAAGCAAATCAATTGAGAATGATTTTCCATCAACAGAGATTACATTTCCCACTTTATCTGCTGCTTCACTCATAGTATCATACAATGATTTTGCGATTTTCTCAGCCATTTCTTTAGCCATAATATTTATTTTCTCAAGGACCATATCGTGATTCATTTCCTCAATTTCTTCCAGTTTAATTTCTATTGACGCTTTCGCTTCTTCCATTGTTACTGGTTTTTCCAAACCATCTTCACTAATGAATATTAGTTTATTACCTTCATGCCGAATTGATATAGGAATATCAGCAAATGCTCCGCGATATAATAACTCAGATTTTTTCCTTTCAGAGTTAATCATTATTTTGAGTTTTTCTTTCGTTTTGATAAAATCTGGTAGCATATTTCACCTCTCTAATATCGTTATGTGACAAGTTCTGTCAATCAATTAGTCAGTTATCTCATCAGGCAGCCCATCAATAATCCGAGCAGATTCCACGCTGACATAAACGATACGCTTAATTGCCGTAACCAAATCGCGCGGATCAGCAAACCAACCGTTCGGGTCATTGACGATGCCGCTATCTGTGTCGGTCTTAATCTTGTAACGGTCAATGAACCACTCTAACGGTGTTCTTCCGTTGACGACATAGCCCCAAGAGTCTTCCGGAATATTTGTTATGCGGACGTTATCATTGATAGCGAGTATTCTTTTCTGAGCATCTATAAACTTCATTGCTTTATCAGTTAGTCGGAAAAAGTTTGGGTCTGCATCTTCAAGATTCGTTGGCGGTGAGGATATATTTGGAAACTCAACTCTGAGCGGGTATTGTTTGCACGTCTCATAATTGAGGTGGAGCTCTGCCAATTTATATCCTGCTTCAGCAAAGGCTGTGAAGTCTGGCGCATAAGGGATACGCGGTAATATCTTGGACAGATCATTTGCAAACTGTTCGCGGTAACTGGGGGCGTGGAGAATGCCGTAGACATAATAAAAGATTTCATCTTTGGTAATTTTATCTGTTCTATAATGCTCTTGGAATGCCTTTAGTGCTGTGTCTGATATATTGTCAATGCGTTCAGGTGAGTCGTCAACATCAAGAAGTGTTTCGGATGCGTCTGTATTATCGGAAGGTTTTGGATATTGCCACCGTGGAAAGCATTGAGCCCCTGCTTCATTGAAATTGAGGTCTGGCATTGTATCAGTCATAGAACGGAATACTGATTTTTCCAACTCTTTCCGGGAACACAGATAACAAGGTTTTCATTAGAAATGTCCGAGAAAATTTGTCCCATGTTTTCTTGTGCAAAGGTGTAATCAGCGTAACAATTAGTAGCAATAAATGGACGATACATAACTTTTCGGATGTAGTTTTCTTTAAATTCAACCATTATCTTTCGTGCCAGTTTCTTCTTAAGGTCTGCTCCCCACTTAATATGTGAGTTGTGCAATAGAGTTACTTCATCCACAGTAAGTTCAGGGTTTTCATCAAGTTCAGCAATTGCAGCGAGGTAGTCTTGTGTCATCCGTTTCGCGTTTTCGGCACAAACATCGTGTGAGAAATTGTAGATGTAAACATCCCTACCTGTTCCGTATCCTCGTGAATACAACCCAAATATGGCATCATCTTTCTTTCTTGATTTTGCATCCTTCGTGCCAAGTGGATAAAATTGACTAAATGCTTCACTGCGTTGTTCAATCCAATCATAATGTTCATTAGGTGCGATGGTCTGCCAATCACTAAGGCCTGAAATAGATTCCTTCTCGCGCAGTCTATCCAGTTTTTCCTCGCGTGTTAGGTAGTCACCAATATCACGATAGTGAATTTTGCAGCCTTCGTGTGTTGCGTCAGGTTTTTTGACAAGGATTGTAATTGCAACCGGTGCCCGTGAACCACCTCCGAATATCTTACCACCCTCGCGACGTGAACGTTCACCTTGTGTGCGTTGGTTTCCCCTTAGGTGTAAAACGTAAATAGAACTGAATTCTTCTACCAAACAAGCTCTGACTCCCGAATCAGAGTTTCCGTCAATCCATGAACCGCTGGTAACAAAAGCAATGATGCCCTGATTCTTAATTTCGTCGGATAGCCTGTCAGATGCCCAACGAATTGCCATCTTATAGGTATCGTATAGGCTATTCTTATTACTACCTATTGAGTACTCAGCATAAGTTTCTTTGATACGTTCTTCAAGGGCGGGGTATTCCACGTTTTGATTGTTGTCTGCGGCACTCCGCTGTCCCATTGACCATGGGGGATTACCAACGATAACCTGAATCGGCAGTTTTTGTTGACGTTCGGCGCGTGTACTGTTATCTGGCAGCCATTCTTTTGGGAAGAGGGTTGCCTCATCTTTTTTGTTGAGATTGAAAGTGTCTGTCAGGACGATGCCATTGAAAGGTTCGTAAGAACTGTCTTCTCCGCGCCGTCCGCGGAATGTCTCTTCAATGTTGACGGTGGCAATGTAGTATGCCAGCAGGACGATCTCGTTTGCATGGAGTTCTTCTCGATATTTGCGTTCAAGGTCTGCATCTTGGATAATATCAGACTGCAGCAGGCGTGTGAGAAAAACGCCTGTGCCGGTGAACGGATCCAACACATGCACACCCTCATCGGTTAAGCCTCGTCCAAACTCATCTTGCAATACTTCATTGGCACTGTGCAATATGAAGTCTACCACCTCAATCGGTGTGTAGACGATGCCGAGCCGTTCCACCTCTTTTTTTAAGGCGGTAACAAAAAACTTCTCGTAGAGTTCCAATAGTACGCGTTGACGTGCTTCGCTATTGTCAAGTCCGCGGGCGCGATTCTGGACACTTTTGTAAAATCCTTCTAAATCGCGCGTTTCATTTTCAAGTCCGAATTCGCCAAAATCGTTTTGGAGTTTGTTCAGTGCATTCGCTACTGGGTTGCCGGACGCAAAATCGTAGTTATCAAAAAGTGCTTCAAAGACGGGGCGTGTGATAATGTGTTGTGCCATCATATCAATAGCACTCTCACGGGTGATTGAGTCGTTGATCGTTTCTGTCAACTCGCTATGGAAATCATCAAACCACTCTTGCAGCGCACTATTTTCAGGATCCTCCAATAGATTTTCAATCCGTCCGACGAGACGTTTGAAAATGTCTGCGACATCTTTTGCCCAACTCTCCCAGTATTTTCTATCGCCGCATTTTTCTACAATCTTGGCGTAAATTGCATCGGCAGGTATACCAATCGGCAGCTGCAGCTGCTCAGGGTTTAGAGTTCCTTCTCCATATTCACCATCGCCATTTTCCTCTTCAATGATAATAATTTCAGTTGGTTCGGTGTTAAGGTCAATTTTATTGATTTCGGCATTCAGTCTGTCATCGTGTGAACGGAGTGCGCGGAGGACACCCCACACCGCAGCGAACCTTTCATTATCGTTGAGTGCTTCAACAGGGTCTACACCAGTGGGGATTGCAACGGGTAATATGATGTATCCATACTCTTTATTAGGTGCTTTTCGCATTACACGCCCGACTGCCTGAACAATGTCGACATGAGAGTTACGAGGTGTCATGAAAAGCACAGCATCAAGCGCGGGAACGTCAATACCTTCAGAGAGACATCTTGCATTAGAGAGAATACGGCAAACGCCTTCAGAATCGCCTTTTAGCCATTCAATTAGCTTTTTTCGTTCAAGTGCGTTATTTTTACCATCAACGTGTGCGGTTTCGCATGTAAAATTTTGTGGACGTTGATCTTCTGGTACCTTTTCAATAGCAGTTTCTATGATGCCGTTCCAATGTTCAACGAGGTTTTGTGAAGACTTGATGGTGTTTGTGAATGCGATGGCGCGGGTGAGCGGTGTGATAGAATCGTCGGCTGATGATTTTCTTTCGGGGTTCTGTAGTGCGCGCCAACAGCCTACAATCTTTGTCGCGTCGTTAATGTTAACCTCACTGCCGCCATTACTGAGATATCCGTGTAAGGTATCCTGTACACCTTGTTCGGACATGGCAAGGACTACAACCTTATAGTCAGAGAGTAGGTCTTGCTCAACTGCTTTGGAGAAGGGGAGTCGGTGAAATTCGGGACCGTATATGTTCGGATCGTCCATAGAATACACGTCAATGTCGTGTTTTGCTGCTTTTGTTTTCGCACTTTCGGTATAAAGACGGGGCGTCGCGGTCATATAGAGGCGTTTTTTAGCACGGATACGATCATTATCATGGACAAGTACAAAAGGCGAGGTGTCATCATCAAGTCTATCAACACCCGTGGTTCTGTGTCCTTCATCGCAAAAGATAATATCAAAAGCAGGGGCACCAGTGTTCTGTGCTTCCTCGATTTTAGGAAGTGAATGATAGGTGCAGAAGACGACCCGCATGTTTTCCGCATCAGTTTGCTGCAGTGCTTCGGAGATAACGGTTTCATCAGTGGTAACAGGGAATTCCAATTCTATGAGGGTAGCGTCTTCATTCGCTTTTCCTGCTTTTGTATCGGAGCATATACCGATGTAGCGATGTGAAATTTTCTGTTGTTCTGCCCATTCTCGCATTGCCTGTGCAAAGAGTCCGATGGAAGGGACGAGATATAACACCCTACCGCCAACACCAGCGATCGCTTCAGCGATTCGGAGTGCGGTAAATGTTTTCCCTGTGCCGCATGCCATAATCATTTTACCGCGGTCGGATTCTTGAAAACCTTTGGTAACATCGTCAAACGCTGCTTTCTGATGTTCCCGCAGACTGAACGTTTCCAATTGATAGTTTAGTTGGTCTGGTTCTTGTTGGCTGAGGTCGGGCCACTGAACGGGTCGACTTGCGAGGTCTGCTGCACTAATCCGTTGGCATGGAGGTTCTAATCCATCAATGGCTTTTAGTAAGTTTTTACTCCAGCTTTTCCCAGTATCAACAAAGATACGTGCTGTAAAGGGTTGACGATTAGATTGTGAGATAAACGTATCAATATCGGATTTTGAGATCCGTTTGTCTTCTGCATAGCACTTACACTGGATAGCACAGATACCATTATTACGTTCTATTGCAACAAGGTCAATGCCTAAATCAGTACGAGTGAACCCTGGTTGGTTCGCCGCCCATTCTGCCCATAGATACACTTCCGAAAACCGCTTTTTATAGAAAGGGTCTTCAAGGAGATATGCTTGGACCAATCGTTCGAATAGTCTGCCTTTTCCAAATTGTGTATTGGCGTTTTGACGGATGTAATTAAGCGCGTCATAGAATCCGTTGTCTGACTCTTCGTCTACGATGAATAAGGGCATCTGTCTTGCATCTAACATATAGGTTTCCTGTTTTCAAAAAATTGTGTTAACGATTTTCATTCCTTAAACGAGGCAGTAATCCGTGGAATACTTTCCTCACAAGCAAACCGTTCAATGCTGGATGCGCCTACGAACCCAACGGTATCAGTATTCTCATTGATATACGCAGCATCTGGTGCCTTTGCGATAGGACCACCGTGTGACAAGCAGATTACATCAGGATTCTGTGCCTTTGCTGCATCGCATATTTCCTGTACACGTACAGCCGCGTCTTCAAGTGTGAAAGCGGATTCAGCTCCAATTGTACCACCGACCGTCGTGTTCATGTGTGCGATAATAACGTCAGCACCGACCTTAGCCATTTTCTCAGATTCTTCGGGATTAAAGACATAGACGATGGTGAACAGATCCATCTCATGTGCGATGCCAATTGTCTCAACCTCTTTGTAAAAACCCATTCCTGTCTCTTCAAGAGTCACCCGAAAAGTGCCGTCAATCACACCAACGGTAGGGAAGTTATTGACACCATCGAAACCTACATCGCGAACCTGTTTTAGGAAGTTGCTCATCCTTCGTGTGGGGTCTGTGCCGTTCACACCTGCGATAACAGGCGTCTCTTTGACAACGGGCAAAACCTCACGTTCGCCCATCTCCATGACGATAGCATTTGCATCACCGTAAGCTAAAAGTCCTGCACATGACCCGAACCCTGACATCCGATAACGACCAGAGTTGTAAATTACAATCAGGTCTGCGCCTCCTTGTTCTGCGAATTTTGCCGTAATACCTGTTCCCGCACCAACAGCAAGCAAGGATTTGTCTTTATCTAATTCCGCTCTGAGTCGTCCTAACACCTGTTCTCGTGTGTAATCTGGCATTCAGTTTTCCTTTTTTAATGATTATTCATCCCGTGATTTTGCTTGTAAACGCGCTGCCTCACCTGGATTTCCGATGTGCATTGTGTTATACGCCTGATCGGATGACTTAAAGGGACCAACACCTTTATGCCCATGCCAATCACCTTGATTCATAATCGGGTTAGGTAATCCCGTTTCCTTTTCACGCTGTAGGATCCAGTTTTTCATCCGTGTTTCCAGAACGTTAACTATATCAGGATGTTTTTCTACAAGGTTGTCGTTCTCATCAGGGTCTTGGATAAGATTATAGAGTTCAACAGGCGGCTTGTAATGAAAATCAGGTTCAAGTGCAACGATGAGTTTCCATTCAGGAGTGCGCCACCCGTGCTTGCGCATCCACGTACACTCTGTGATATAAAACTCACTATCATAGGAAGCAATTTCCCCATTAATTAGTGGTGTCAGACTATCGCCGTCAAATGCAATGCCAGTTTCAATATCTGCTAACTCAAGGAGTGTCGGAACAAGGTCTTTGTGTTGGTTATATCCAGCGACCCGTTTTCCAGCAGGCACACGACCAGGATATCGGATGATAAGCGGTACATGCAGTGTGACATCGTAGAGTCCGTGATGGTCAAACCAACATTCGTGGTCATAGAGAGTCTCGCCATGGTCACCATTGATAATGACTATTGTTTCGTCCAGTACACCGCGCGTTTCAAGCGCATTAAAAAGTGTCTGGATACAAGCATCCATATAAGCGACTGCGCCATCGTATTGCGCGATGACGTAATCTTTGTCTGTAATTCCCACAGGCATCCATGAAGCGAAGTAATCACAGAACGGTTTGAACGACATTACTGGTTCCATGGATTTATTGCTCGGATCGCATTCATCGCCATGATAAAACATTCGTTCATAAGGAGCAGGAGGCAGATAGGGTGAATGCGGGTCCATGTGTCGTAGGAACAGGAAAAACGGTTTTTCATCGCTCTGGTCTATTAACCGATTCAACTCAGGGAGGGTTGTTTTGTTTAGGTTTTCTGCTTTGGGGCTACGTCCGCTGTCATCAGGTCCCCATCCAGAAAATTCAAGATAGGTATCAAACCCACGCGCGCTCGGTCCGCCAAACCCAACGCATGTAGTATCATAGCCTGATTCCTTCAGTATTTCCGCTAATGTTTTGACCTCTTCACGGAGCGGTCCCTGGTGTCGAAGTGCTACAACTTGCGTACTAAAGGTGTCCATCCCTGTGAGCATAGATGCATAGGCACTTGTCGTTGGAATGTGGGCACTATAGGTTTTCTCAAAAAGAGTGCCATCCTCCGCGAACTTGTCAATGTGCGGTGTTGTCTGTCGGTGATACCCGTAACAACTCATGTGTGTAGCAAGAAGTGAATCAACACCCATCAGGACGATATTTGGCTGTTTTGCCATGTGCTTTATTCTCCTTTAGATACCAGTAATTTTATAGTAAACCAATAATTTTAAACACCACGGTAGGTTCGGTTTCCTAACCGAACCGTATCTATTCAATCTCGTAGATGCGGTGAATCAACGCCAAATGCGCGTTTGGCATTTAGCGGGAAACCGCATCTACTGGGGAGTGTTCACTTATTTTAGGTTTCCCATAGTAAGGTAAAATTAATGCGTCTATTTGTTATTTTTCCAGTCGTTGTGCCAAACAAGAGTATTCTGTACATCGTCGTTGAGCACATCGCCAACTTCAAGTGCGTTAAAATAGGGCTCTGGCAAGATATTTCTTTTTCCGTTAAAGGTGCACCCGTCAGGCATAAAACCACAAGTCATCGCCCTACGATGTGAAAACGTCATGTTTGCACCAGCACCGTGTGCAGTTAATCCGTTATGCCATACCATAGAACCTGCGGGACATGGCGCAAATTGCGGTTCAAGTTTTTTCCATTCTGGGTAAACATCAAAAAGTGCACCAATGTTTTCACCTATGCCGACATTATCAAAACGGGCAGATTTGTGGGTGCCGGGAAGATACCACATACATCCATTTCCAAGTGTCGCATCATCTAATGCAACCCAGAACGAAACAGCATCTCGTGAGTCAAATGACCAATATGGCACATCAAGATGCCAAGCGGTTGGATTGCCATTGGGAGGTTTAATCAATGCTTGGTCGTGCCAAATTCGCATGCCATCAGTTCCAGCTAATTGCGTTGCCATGCGTCCGATTTTCGGATCATGCACCAATTTTCGCATGCCGGGGTGTGTATCTGAAAGTCGTAAGCACTGCGTAAATACCCGTGCATAAAAATTAGATGGGTCCAATTGATTTGTCATGACTTCAACGGAACCACCGAGACGTTCAGTGACTGATTCATCTGTGCATCTACGCCATTCTGCTAATTCATCAGCATCAAGAAAATTTTCAATGACAAGGTATCCATTTTCCTGATAAAAATCAATTTGTTCCGTGGTGAGTTCGTGCCGCATCTCCACGTTCTCCTTCCAATATTCGGGCGATATTTTTTATAATTTTAATCCGATGTCAATACGTCATTATATAATTATCCTATCATGTAAAGCACAAATAGACAAGGGAATTTTAAGGGGTAATTGTTTTCTGCCGAAAGCTACCTCAGTTAATGTTTGCTGTCTATTTCAATTGACGCACGATGTAAAATCTGTTATATTAAATTTATCCCGATTGTAACAAGTAAAAGAGACAGTTTTTGCCGTAAATTTCTTTTTTAAATATTTATCAATGCGTAACGTACAACCGCGAGAGTTAGAATTCTATAGCACTTCAAACGGCAGAGAACCTTTCACTGAATGGTTTGAATCGATCCGAGATAAAATTATTCTTTACAGAATTGAACGGCGTATTGACCGGCTTAAAGGTGGAAATTTTGGCGATTGCAAATCTGTTGGCGAAGGTGTTTTTGAACTACGACTCCACTTCGGTCCCGGTTATCGCATCTATTTTGGAGAAGTTGCAAACACGGTTATAGTCTTGCTTTGTGGAGGTGACAAGTCATCGCAAACGCGGGACATTGAACAGGCAAAAACCTATTGGATGGAATATAAGGAAGCACAACGATGAGAAAATTTAGAAAATGGCATGATTATCTTATTGAACGTCTCGCTGCCGACAAGGAAGAAGCAATTGGTTATCTTGATGTCGCGTTGGAAGAATATCAGGAAGATGGCGATACACCCTTCTTTTTACAAGGGATACAGAATGTTGTAGAAGCGCAGGGTGGTGTTTCCGAGCTTGCCAAGAAAACCAAGATGTCTCCAGATGCCTTGCTAAAGATACTTTCAAGCGATAAGGCACCCCATATTGACACGCTCGGAACTATTCTGAATGCACTTGGATATCGGTTGTCTATTGTGCCGTTAGAAACCGATATCGCTTGTTCAGATACAGATGCCGAGTAATACATACTAACATGTAGATCACCGCAACATAACTCAATGCTTGAAACACGACCGCGAGAATTAGAATTTTATAGAACACAGAACGGGAGAGTACCTTTCACCGATTGGTTTGAATCATTACGCGATCAGAAAACTCGCACCAGAATTCGGGGACGTCTCACACGTCTTGAAGTAGGCAATTTTGGAGATTGTCAATCTATTGGAGGCGGTGTTTTTGAGTTGCGTATTCATTTTGGCCCGGGATATAGAATCTATTTGGTAAAGTTGCAAATACGATTCTGCTTCTACTGTGCGGTGGCGATAAATCATCACAGCAGCGCGACATTGAACGCGCAAAAACTTATTGGCGGGATTACAAGGAGACACACCGATGAAAGAGCTGAAAACATGGCGCGAATACCTAATCAAACAACTGACCGAAAACCGCGCCGAGGCTATTGACTACATCCAATTCGCATTAGAAGATTATCAAGTTGATGGGGACATTGCAGTATTTTTATTGTCACTGCGAACTTTTGTAGAAGCGCAGGGCGGGGCTTCCGAGCTTGCCAAGAAAACTAAAATGTCTCCAGATGCCTTGCTGAAGATACTTTCAAGTGATAAGGCACCCCATATTGACACACTCGGAACTATTCTGAATGCACTTGGATGTCGATTGTCTATTGTGCTGTTAGAAGACGAAAAGCCTGATATTGAATCCGCACCTGAAGATCAGAGAATTTCTGCCGCAGGATAACGTTTGTCCCCAGGGGATACATCAGACGGATCGTTCAACACAGCTGTTTTTGGTGGCGTGAAAATCTGTTTTTCGTCCACAGGATCGTCCGTATCTGTCCTCCACTGCTCCAAACGTTCACGCATCTCTGCCAAAACACCCGCATAATCTGGATTTCCTGCAAGGTTATGTGCCTCCGATGAATCAAAGACTACATCGTACAACCGCTCCGATTCGACTGGCTGATTTACCCAATCATTCTCCAACATATAGGATTTACTGATACTATCATCACAGTTAGGCAGTGCCCACTGTTTCGCGTCGTCGTAGCGTCGGATATATTTCCATCGCTTGGTTCGGACAGCGCGTTGCGGTTCATAGCAGCAGTGATAATTGACTTCAGCAAAAACGGCATCGCGGATATCCTCTGTTTCTTCACGAACCATAGGAAGGATTGAGTGACCTTGTAACCACTCAGGTGGTTCAATTCCAGCCAATTCACAGATAGTCGGAAACAGATCAATCTGGCTAACTAACCCATCAACGACTTTCCCACCATCAAATCCTCCTGGGCCTCTAACAATCAGCATTACACCGATTCCGTGATCGGTTACATGGCATTTCATACGTGGAAAAGCGAGTCCGTGGTCTGTTGTGCATATCACAAGCGTGTTTTCAGCAAGCCCGTTCTTCTCCAACGCGTCAAAAACTTTTCCCATTTTCCAATCGAGTCTGCGTGCAGCATCAATATATTCTGCCATATCTTGTCGGGTTACTGGATTATCAGGGAACGGTGCAGGAGGTTTTACATAGCGTGGATCGGTTTTCTGTTCACCTTCTGGCGGTGGATCAAACCCTTTTGCGCGGCGATGTGTTTCTCCAAATCCAACATCCAAGAAGAATGGTTTATCAGGTTTTTCGTCAAGAAACGCGCATGCACGTTGTTCAGCACCCGCCTTGCCGTTTTCCTGTGCTAAGATGCGCTGATAACCTGTGTCCTTCACATTGCGGACAACATGCTGGAAACCTGCTAACGCGGTAACGTAACCTGCTTTTTTCAGCGTATGCGGGATGAGATGTTCTGGTACTGGAAGACTCCAGCCTCGGTTTGCTAATCCTCCCATCCCGCAGCTATGTGCCCACTGTCCGGTGAGCAGCGCTGCACGTGAAGGCGAACAGGTTGGGTTTGCACAAAAAGCGTTTCGGAAAAGGACACCCTCCTCAGCTAATTTTTGGATATTCGGGGTCGGAATTGCATGACCGTAAGGCTGCACATACCGCCCAGTATCGTGAGAATGAATATAGATAATATTTGGTTTGTTCATAATATTATACCTTGAGGTGTTGCCATGCAGCATCCTCCTCTGGGCGAAGCCAATGTTCAGTGAGAGCATCCTCGCTTAACAAAGCAGTTTCAGACACATTATGTTCCTCGCTGAAAATTATCACAAATGCTCGTCCGGGTTGCGACAATTGAATCGGTTCAAGTAATTTCACATTGCCTTGTTCATCAATCGTGGCTTCAACAGTCTTTAACATGGCTACCTCACTTCTGGTGTTTGCAAAGGTTTTGTAAATTGAAAGTTAACGACGAATATGAAAATTACCCGCCTACCAATGAATAAATTGAGTATACTCCAAAACTAAAGTAATGTCAAGGATTCCTGTTCCTATCAAATTTACTATCTTTTGGGGTCGGGAGGTCTCTATTTAATGAAACCTGCATGAGAAAGATAATAAGATATCTTTATGATGCACAGTTTAGTCATTAACCAAAATTTGGAGGAACTTCTTATGTTGAAAAGATTTCGCATTATTCTCACACTTTTGCTTGTTTTCAGTTTTGCGGCAGGGCTATTAAGTGATCAATCGGAAATTACCCAATATTTTCCAAACACCCTTGGAAGTTATTGGGTCTACGAAGACCAAGATGGAAACGAATTAACGCGTCGTACTATTGAGGACAAAGAGGTTGCTGAGAAGACTTATCGCGCCTTTAGCTATGAACCTACTGTGGAGGATTGGACAGATTACATCTATCACGTCCAGCCTTTCCTTTATCAAGTTGGTGATGAGCAGATTACGTTCTTTGTCGGTGATGAGGTGAAGGAAACAATCAAGGCACGTCTTACCAAAGAGATAAAAACTATGATTGAAACGATGAGAAAGATGGCACCTCCCGAAGTGGATGGATCCTCTTTTGATATCAACTACGATGTGAAAGTGGAAGCACAGGACCATTTCCATCTGCTGCCGATACCTGTTACTTTCAACAAAAAATGGGATGCTATGCAGATAAAAGCGACAGTAACGTTATCGGAACCTGGCGGGGATGGTATGGGTATAGGCAACTTCACCGTCTCTGAAAGTGGAAATGTCTTAGGCACGGAAACCGTTAAGACCCAAGCTGGCACTTTTGAGGACTGTCTGAAAATTGAATATCGGACAGAATCAGAACTTCTACTTTCACCGTCCTCAGAAACGGATCCACCTGGCGAATCCGTTACATCGTTGTGGTTAGCACCTAACGTAAGGATTGTTAAATTTCATCAGAATGCTGAGGGGATGTTTTCGAATACTATACCACAGTTGAAGTCTTCACCCACGGTCAAGACCCTTGAATTAACGAAATACAAAATAGAAGTGGATGATTCAGAGGAATAACTAATACGAACTACCGTCGTATTGACTCCTGCTTCGCCTTGTTGATTTCCGTCAACAAGTTCATTGAATGCAATGATTCTTCTTTATTGTATTGTGGACACTGGCGTAAACCAGCAGCAAGGCAACGGTGGATGGCTTGTGCTTGGTAAATGAAGCCATGTTGATTTGGAGAAGCCGTAGCCATGCGACCAGAAATCGGTATGGGATATTCAAAGTGCTGAACCGCTGCTGGTGTGTTGTTGCCTCTATATTGCGAAGGGACACCATTAGATGGCAGAATTCGGATAGAGACACGTGTTGGGCAGTGTGCGGGTCGTTCAAGGGTAATTCTCCCTTCTGTCCCAATGAGTTCCGTCACCTCTGGGAGTTCGCAGTTTTTGGGTGGAAACGTCAGCACAGCACACTTTTCCTCACCATATTCAACAATTGCACCGCTAGCTTTACGACCTAACGCGGTAACTGCTGTCGGCACGGTTGCTGCGCCAAAGGCGAGGGGTGCCGCTTGGATAGCATAGATCGGATCGAAGAAGTCAGACTGCGCAAGGACAACCTCACCGATAGTGCCAGCCTCAATAGCGGTGCGCGCATGCTCTACTGCCGGAAAAAACCGAGTCCACACACCGTCTTGTAGCATTATATCTTTTTCTCTCGCCGCAGCATACATTGCTCGCGCATCAGCGATATTCTCTGCAAGCGGTTTCTCACACAGTACGTGCTTTCCCGCTTCAATTGCAAGTAGTGTATGCTCTTTGTGGAGTCTCGTAATTGTGCCAATGTACACAATATCCACATCATCGGCTGCTACCATTTCTGTGTAGTTGCCGGACGCAAACTTGATCCCAAATCGTGTGGCAAATTCCTTTGCCCTGTCAATTTCACGGGCTGCGACAGCGGTGACTGTTGCGCCAGCGCACGCCTGCAAACACATTACCCACTGTGTAGAGATTCTACCAGCGCCAAGAATACCCCAACGTAATGGAAATGCAACATCTGTGGCATCTGTGAGACCACGGCGAATGTCAAGAGGTGTTGTGAGAGGTAGGTTGTTTGACGTAGAATTCATGGCGATATCCTTTCATTTTAACGGGCAAAGAGCATGTATTCTCGATAAAAACGAAACTGTTGATGGACTCAAATATATTACTTTGACATACCAGAGTATATCAGACTTCTATTTTCTTTGCCAGCTATACCAAATTAACTTGGCATCAATCTTTCGGTGCGGTTAGGCAACCGCACCATGAGCGTCAATTTAAGGATTTTCCGAGTATATGAATCCTCTTTAGTCCCGTAGGGACGCTATGTTTATAGTCTAATGTTCGTGCTGTCTGTTGAACTCCGTAGGAGTGACATAGGGTCATAATAACATTCCGCCTCTACGAGGCTCAAGAGCGTGTTCGACCTTGTTTCTATAAACATTCCGCCTCTACGAGGCTATAACATTCACAAAAAACAGATTTTTCTTAAATTGACGCCTATGGTGCGGTGAATCAACGCCAAATACGCCAAATCAACGGTATGAATGCCTTATGGCATTCCCCGTATGGTATTTGGCGGGAAACCGCACCTACCGGCCGGAAATAAGTTAAATTCCGTTAATTTGGTATTAGTGCCTTCCGACATTCTCCATATCTATTCTTGAAAAAAAGGTGGATATCCGTTATAATTATAGGGAGACATCAATAAAAAGTATAGTTGGGAGGAATATCGCGTGATTCGTGAGGCTATTCAGAAAGTTGTTGAAGGAAACCCTTTAACTGAGGCAGAGATGGTTGAAACCATGAACGAGATTATGGAAGGTGAAACGACAGATGCACAGATTGCTTGTTTCTTGACAGCATTGCGTCTTAAAGGGGAAACGATAGAAGAAATTACCGGAGCATCACGTGTGATGCGCGCCAAGGTAACTTCGGTCCCAACAAAGCAACCGTTAGTCGTTGATACCTGCAGCACAGGCGGTACCGGATTGCACTCGTTCAACATTTCAACGACCTCAGCGTTTGTTGCTGCTGGGGCGGGTGTTCCTGTGGCTAAGCACGGCAACAGAGGCGTAACTCGGTTAAGCGGGAGTGCGAATGTGTTGATGGCACTGGGTGTAAACATTGAGATTTCACCTGAACACGTTGGGCAGTGCGTTGATGAGGTTGGTATAGGGTTTCTTTTTGCGCCGATGTTGCACGGCGCGATGAAATACGCTATTGGGCCCCGTCGAGAAATCGGTATTAGAACCATTTTTAATGCACTCGGTCCGCTCACGAATCCGGCGGGTGCACAAGCACAGGTGCTTGGTGTCTATGCGTCGGAACTGACCAAGTTACACGCGAATGTGCTCAACAATCTTGGAACGCAGCATGCATTCGTAGTGCATGGGAATGATGGCTTAGACGAAATCACGACGACAACCACAACGCGCGTCTCTGAACTTATGAACGGCGAAGTGAAAACCTACACGCTTGATCCTACTACGCTTGGAATTCCCAAAGCTGAACCAGAGTCATTACTTGGCGGTACACCTGAGGAAAATGCGGAAATAACCACGAATATCCTCCAGGGTGAAAAGGGAGCTAAACGAGATATTGTGCTGTTGAATGCTGCTGCTGCGATTGTTGCAGGCGGGAAAGCGGATAACCTTGAAAACGGACTGGAACTTGCTGCAAACTCTATTGATTCGGGGAGCGCGTTGGAAAAATTAGAAGGTTTGAAATCGGTTTCAAATAAATGATCGTGCCTTATGATATTAGACACCATTATTGCCCATAAACAGAAAGAACTTCAAGCCGAACAAGAGCAGGTACCGCTTGCTGTATTAGAATCGAAGTTGGTGACCCTACCACCGACAAAGGATTTTCGGCGTGCGATAGCACAACGTGATAACATTAATCTCATTGCCGAAGTAAAGAAAAAATCTCCAAGCAAAGGTATTATCCGAGAAGATTTCGATCCCATTCAAATTGCTGGGACTTATGCTGAAAACGGTGCTGCAGCCATTTCTGTGTTGACAGACGTACAGTTTTTTGATGGAAGTCTTGAATATCTCGCTTCAATACGCGAAGTTGTAGACGTACCACTCCTGCGAAAAGATTTTACGATTGATCCGTATCACATTTATCAAGCGCGTGTAGCGGGGGCGGATGCAATTTTACTTATTGTGGCAGCGTTAACCTCTGAACAACTGCGTGATTTTATGGAGATTGCTGCATCACTTGCCTTGGCATCTCTGGTAGAGGTGCATACAGAAGCAGAGTTGGAGATTGCGTTAGACGTGGAAGCAGAGATTATCGGTATAAACAACAGGGATTTACGGACATTTCATACCGATTTAGCAACGACATTTAGGTTGCGCGAATCTATCCCTATGGAGAAGGTTGTTGTGAGTGAGAGCGGTATTTATACGCGTGCAGATGTGGAGTCGTTAAGTGAAGCCGGTGTCAATGCTATTTTAGTAGGTGAATCGCTGATGCGCAGCCCTGATATTGGGGAACAGGTGCGGAAATTGATTGGCTAAGACGTTCCATATCGCGCCCTACATTGAAATAATACTAAATTAACTTGATCTTACTCGGTAGGTGCGGTTTCCTAACCGCACCGAATACTCAGAAATAAGATGAATCCAGTTAATTTGGTATAACCTCTATGCCGTGACGTTTAAGTAGTGCAGTTGTAACGCCATCGCCTGAAATTAGCGTTCCTGAAAACGATCCATCATAGATTGTGCCACAACCGCAAGATGGGCTTTTGGATTTGAAGATAACGCACGTTGCCCTTTGTGATTGTGCCAACGCAAGCGCATGCTGCGCTCCTTTCAAGAATTCTTCGGTCTTATCCTCGCCATCGGCAGTCATCACTTTTGCTTTGCCATCTAAAACATCATTTCCATCGCCACCCACGATTTCAACGGGTGGACGGGGTGTGGGAAGTCCGCCTGCTTCTTCAGGACAGACAGGGACAAGTTCATCTGTTTGATGGTGTTTGATGGCGTTTTCGTTACGACTGTTGCCTCCATCGTATCGGCAATTGACACCGAGGAGGCACGCGCTGACAAGAATTTTCATTCCTTTTCCTTCCATACCTTCAATTGACTATCAATTCTTGCGATATTGCCTAATTTTAGGTGCAGGTAGTTTTCTTCAAGTTGATGCAAAATTTCTTGGAGAAGTTCTACACGACAGATTTCAGTTTTACTTTTTTCCGATGCTGCAATCTGTAAAGATGTTGCAGTTTCTCTAAGTGCTGGTGGGAATTCTTCCATTGAGATATTGACATTAACACCGAATCCTAAAACGAAAAAGGGGTGACGATGCTGGTCGTATTCAATTTCTGTTAGAACACCTGCGACCTTCTTTTTTTCAATTCGCACGTCATTGGGATGTTTAATCCGTGCCGTTAGTCCGGTAATAGTCTGTATACCCTGCGCAATAGAAAGCGCTCCGATGAGGTTCGGCAGATGTACCTGGTCATGTTTTAGTCGATGTCTGAAGACAACAGAAGCGAGGATACATTTTCCCGGTGGTGCTTCCCATGTTCTACCGTATCTTCCGCGCCCTGCAGTTTGGTGATCAGCGATGATAAGTGTTCCTTCTTCAACGTCTTTTGCCTTTCCGCGTGCCATAGCAATATCGTTTGTTGATGAGACCTCTGTGTGGAATTCTATGTGCGGATTTCCGATGATTTCCGTTTTGAGTGTCTCGCGAAAGGTGTCAATTTCTATCACAGTGTTGATTGTCTTAGTGTAATTGTTGGGTTCGCTCGCGCTCTACCCATAAGCGTCAATTTAAGGAAAATGTATCGGTTTTTGTGTCTCTGAATTGCTTATTGTCTGAACCAAGATTTACAGGATTATAGGATTACCAGGATGATGCGTTTTCACAGATAAAGGTTGTTCTTGTGAACACCACAGAATAGTATCGAAGAGAAAGACGCTTGTCTGTATCAAAAACATTTATCCTGAAACAATCCTGAAAATCTGTAAATCCTGATAATCCTGGTTCAGACAAAGGGAAATCAAGTAAAAATCGGGCTTGCAAAGCGCTCCCACAAGAGGCGGACGGCATACGGAGTATGCCTGCTACTTTGCACCGAGTTTGCTGAGATGATTCTCTGCTTCGACTTTCCACTGTTCAGGTGGATTCAATTTAAGAAATTGTTTCCACTGTTCTTTTGCTAATTCCGTCCGTTCTGTGTATTGATACATCAAGGCGAGATTATAGTTTGCAGTCAAATTGCGGGGTTCCAGCTGAAGCGCACGCTCAAACTGATCGGCTGCTGTGCCAAGCTGATCCATACTGTAAAGCACATTGGCATACACCAAAATAGTGGGAACATGTGTATCGTTTAAAGCAAGTGCCTTTGTCAACATATCTTTCGCTTTATTTAACTCCATTTCAGAATTGTAGTAGAGATCGCCGAGGCGTTGATATGCTTCAATCGCTTTGTCATCAATTGCTATCTCTTTTTCATATAGCTGGATAGCTTTTTTCCAATTTTGTTCCCGTTCAGCAAGTTTTCCAAGCTGTGTATGAATCCCTTTATATTTTGGCTCCAACTGTATCACCTTTTGGAACGTTTCTTCAGCCTGCTTAAACTTCTCAATCCAGAGTTGAAGTGTTCCGATATGGTAGTATGCATCAACATTCTTGGGTTCTAACTGTACAACTTGTTTAAAATCTTCCAGTATCTGACTGCTACGATAAAGCGTATTCCCAATCCGTTTATATCGGTTTGTGAGTAGACCACGATGATAGTAAGCATCAGTATATTCAGGCTTGAGTCCGATTGTCTTTGTATACTCTTTAACCGCCATTTCAGCATAGGTATGGTAGTTTTCGAGTGTTTCTGCGTAGGTGTCTAACAACCGCGCGTAACTATAGTGCCAGTCAAAATGCTCTGGATCATGCTCGTTTGCTAATGCGTAATGGTGAAATGCTTGTTGGATATTGTTTTCGTGATTTTCTTCGGGACCATCCTTGCTCCGTTTTTCAAAGATGACAGCAAGTGTATGGTGGACATTTGGATGATTGGGTTCAAGTATCAACGCTGGTTGATATACACGGATCATGTTGTCTTCATCCTTGCGTTTTTGATAGATACCACCGAGTCGGAAAAACGGCTCTGCATTTTCTGGATCAAGTTCAATGGTTTTCTCAAAATACACAATAGCACTGTCAATATCGCCTTTCCTTTCATATAACATGCCGATTTGATATTGTGCGGCGACATTGTCGGGTGTGAGGCGCACGGTTTCCAGAAACGCTGATAGGGCTGCGTCGTGCTGTTCAAGTGCAAGGTGAGAGAGCGCAGACAGATAGTGTGCTTGCGCGTCCTCTGGATTAATTGTGATGATTTTCTTCAGAGCATTTATTGCCTTTTGGTGAGATTCCCCCTCACGGAAGATATGCGCCATTTTGTAAAGCACATCTGGTCGATTCGCATCTAACTGCAACGTTTTTTCATAATACACAAGTGCGCTTGCTGTATCCTCATTTGCCTCGTAAGTCTGCCCCAAAAGATAGGTGGCGTCAATATCTTTAGGGAATAGGATAATATGGACGTTTAACGGCTCAACTGCATCTATATAGTTGCCCGATTCAAAAGCAGTTTTACCTTGTTCCAAAAAACGTGTGCCTAAATCAGGGTTGAGTTCAAGTGCTTGTCGATAATAAGTTGCCGCTGTCTCCAGATTGCCTTGTTGACGATACAGATCACCCAATTGGGTATGGGAATCGTGGAAGTGTCCGTGCGGAAGTTGGAGGTCTAAATAAGTCGGGTCTGCATCAACAATCTCAAGTGTCTTTTCGTAATGTTCTATGGCTTTTTTTATATTACTGGTATCCTTTTCAAGTTTCGCCATATAGAAGTAGACGCGCGGGTCTTCTGGAAGGACAGCCATTGCTTTTTCAAGCAGTCCGCGTGCCTCATCTGCGTCCATAATTCCTACGAAGTATGGTTGTAAAGGTTCAAAAAATCTGTTTTTGAGGGCAGGTTCACCGGCGATTGCTTTTTGATAATGGATAACTGCGGTTTTGACATCGCCCTGCGCGTAGAGAATATCGGCAACAGCGAAATGTGCAGGACCGTGTGTTGGATCAATTTCCAGTGTGCGATGATACAACTGGATTGCTCCATCTGCATTGCCTGCCTCAGCGAAAAAAACTGCAAGATCAAAGACATCTGTGGCAGTGTAAGGTTGATATTCCGCTGCTTTTTGGTATTCTTGTAGCGCATCATCAAAGAACTTTTCCTTTGCCAGCACTTGACCCAACTTGATATAGGCGGGTGCGAATTTGCGATTGTTTTGAATGGCACGTTCAAATGTTTCGCGTGCCTGATTTAGATTGCCTTGGTCAAAGTAAACCAATCCCCTACCGTAAATTGGGTATTCCCATTTCGGGTTTAAGGTTTGGGCAACTTCAAAGGATTGGAGTGCTTCGGCATGTTTGCCCTGTTTAAGATGGATTTCACCTATGTAGTAGTGCGCAGGATAGTATTCTGGATTTAATGTGAGGCATGTTTGGAATTTGGTGAGTGCTTGGTCGTATTTTTCCTGTTTTTGGTAGATTGCACCGAGACTGTAATGTGCCCAAAATAGTGAGGGATCTAGTTGGAGTGAGGTTTCGTAGTAGTCGATTGCCTTTTCTTCGGCATCCGCATTCTGTTTTGTGTCGGTGAGGGCGTAGGCGTAACCTAATGCATAGATGAAGGCTACATCGTTTGGATGGTTTGCTTTTTCGGTCTCATAGAGTAGGGTAAGTTCCGCGAGATGTCCCTTTTCGCGCCATTCTGCAATTAATTCACGATGTTTTTCGGGTGCATCTTTATTCGCTTTCAGGACCTTCGTAAAATCTTTTTTCATATCCTTTTCCCATTCTTCTTGTGCTAAGGTTACGGTGGCAATTGTGAAGAATGAGAAGGTAATTATAAGTAGGGTTGTTATTTTTTTCATTTTTTCTCCTACGTGTCTGCATGTGTTATATAGTAGACCCGTATTTATACACTGCGGTAGGTTCGGTTTCCTAACCGAACCGGTGTTTATTTTCTATCGCAGATGCGGTTAGGAAACCGCATCTACCAGTATGCTAACAAATTGGTTTTTGTTTACCTTTCTTAAAGGATTGCCTCAATTTTTTCGTGAGTCGGCATTGAAGGTGTTGCACCAAGCACTGTGACTGCCGCAGCACCTGCAGCCGTAGCAAACCTCACTGCCTCAGATAGTTCATCTCCATTGGCAAGTGCCGTTGCAAGTGCACCACTGAACGCATCTCCCGCACCGGTCGTGTCCACTGCATCAACCGATATTGCTGGTATGTATGTGGATTGCGTTGGTGTGCAGAGTAATGCTCCTTGTTCTCCCAGTGTTAGCACGACTGCGGCATGTCCATCTGTTGCTATCTGCGTTTGTAATGCTTTTGCTGTAACGATTCCTGCTTCAAGTGTGTTTACAGCATGTCCCGACAGCACTGTTGCCTCCGTTGCGTTCGGTGTGAGAATGTCCACCTGTGCTAACAAACTCGGCGGTAGTGGACGCGCTGGTGCCGGATCCAAGATGACGATTGTGTCGTTCGCTTTTGCAATCTTGATTGCTGTTTGTGATGCATCAATCGGTGTTTCTAATTGTAGCAGCAGAACGTCTGCTTCGGCAATGCTTTCTGCTGCGTCCGTTATGTCTTTTGATGTGAGGCGCATATTGGCACGTGGCACAACGATTATGCTGTTGTCGCCATCCGGTTCCACAACTATCGTGGCGACACCGGTACCGCTCTCTGTATCGGTTTTGACAAATCGGTTGTCAATATGTTCGGACTCTATTGCGGTTCGGAGTATATCTGCGAAGGGGTCATCCCCTATTCTACCGATAAGCGTTACTTCTGCGCCTAAACGTGCGGCAGCTGTTGCCTGATTGAAGCCTTTGCCACCGGTGAAGATGTCAAACGTTTCGCCGATGAGGGTTTCGCCTCTGTTTGGCATCCGTTCGGCACGGATGACAAGGTCAACGTTTGCACTCCCGACTACGGTGACTTTGGGCTGCTGCATCGCTGTTTCGGATCCTTTGTTTTAATAATCGCGATTCGGAGATCGCTCCTACAGAATATGGTCACGATTCGGAGATCGCTCGGACAGATTATGGTTTACACTTCCGATCCGTTCAATGCCTGTAAGAATGCTTCAACACTGGGTGTCTGGACTGCTCTGCGATGCAGCTCTGTCAAACGATCAATGTCTTGAATAGATTCAAGGGCATGCTCTACACCTTGCACATCGCTCTGTGGAAAACGTGTGGTAAGCACAGACTGAATATTATTAATGGAATTTTCGCGTGCACCTTTCTGCATTAAGTGTTCAATGAAGGGAGATTCTCGCATCATTTCCTCCGATATAAGTTCTTGTAAAAATGTAAGGTCATGAGCTAAACTGCCCAACGTTGATAGCGCAAACAGCAATGTTCCACGCGTCTGTGTGTCAACTGGTGCAGCTTCCGTCTTCTCAACACATTTTTGCAACCATACTTCTGTCCCCATGCCCGTAGGTGGTCTCATTAAAGGTGTGAACGGCAACAGTCCAACCGATGCTGCTTCCAAAAACGACTCACCTTCTAAATCCGCCAACCGAATCACCTGATACTTATGCTGCAAACCAAAGACATCATTACCATAACTATAGCCGCCCGGGTCGGTCTGCCCCGCATTTGGACTTAGATATAGCACCACTGAATACACAGGAAGTTCATGACGTAGCAGAAGTTCACTTGCGTAAGAGAGCATCCGCAACGGCATCGGTTTATCTCTACTATCCTCCGTTTGCACCTCTATATGAAGAAGGACTGTCTCATTGTGCCATAGCACCTTATATGTCATGTCATTGCGATGCACCTTAATCGTTTGTTGTTCGGTGTCAAGTGTCTCTAAAACTTTAACATCGGGCGTGCCAAAGGATAGCATGGCGAACTCATCGGAGAACCGATCCATCAGATGCTTCACGATCTCATCGTCTTGTGCCATGCGTAAGTATTATGCCTTTCGATGCATAAGACAAGGTCAACGTTTGCACTGCCGACTACGGTGACTTTGGGCTGCTGCATTTCAGTTTGTGTTTTTTGTATACAAGGGAAAACAAAAGGGTTTAAGCTGTTTTTAGTTAGGTGTCACTGATGACATTTCTAAAATCCACGGTTCTAAAACACTTGCAATCCTGCTAGCTTCTTCTTTAACATAATCAAGATCGCTATATGTATTCCGGGGCGTTCGCGAAACAATGAAAATGCTTAATTTATTGTCTCGGATCAAATTCATTAATCTCGCTTGCACCAAGTGTTCTACTGCCTTACGGTATTCTTGACCAACATTCTGAAATTCTTCTATTGATGCGAATCTCATTGCTGCAAAATCGACTCTATCTAGAGGCACTTCTATATATTCATAAATGTGACAAAGCCGTTGAAGATAAGTGTTGGCAACGGAATCAGACAAATGTTGGGTAAGTCTACCGAGAGCTCCTGCCCATCCCCTGGTTTGACCAACGTAGAGAGTTGCTTGGTTCTCAACTAAACCGTAAATTGTATATAAAAACCCGAATCTTTTCGCAATTGTTACATCGAAAACTGTTGCTAGTCCAAGTTCAATTGGTTGTTTCATAAGTCTGCCAAAAAGTCAGCTGGATTAAGTCTTCGAATTACATCTGAAATTACTTCACCAACTCTCTCTCGATATTCAGCCATAACCTCTTCAATTTTATTTCTATCGTGTTCTGATTTATAAACAAGATCGTATTCTCCTTTAGCAAGAGAAAAGAAAATAACATCTATTACCTTTATTAGGTTGCTATTTTCATCAACAGCTTCCAAAATATCTCGACAAAATCTGTGAGAACTATTTACTCTCACTATCATCCCTTCCGTAGGATCATGAGCCCTTTCCCAAAGTTGATTATTATCTAGCGTCTTTACGAATAAAACACGCGTCCCTGATTCTTTGAATTGTTTTTGATCTTCCGGTGTAATTGGTTTTGTGCTAATAGCCTTATGTCGGCGTTCTTCTAACTCTTTTCTCTCATCTATAGGAGCAACACTTTCATCACGCTTATCATCATCGTCTTGGAGTTGTGAGATACGATCAAGTTCTTGATTAGCGGTATCATGTGGAAGTTGAGAGCTTGACCTTACAGTAATTCGAAATGCTGTTTGCCATGCGATACGGCTCTTTTTTACAGCCTCATAGATTTCTGCTTTAAGTTCCTCTTCAGCGATCTCCGAAAGATATATACGACTTTTTGTCACATCAATGTTCAAAACATCATCAGCATCACTTTCGATTAACAGTCTTCCACGGAAAGCGTACAAATCCTGATCTTGCGGAACAAAGTCTAATCTATTTGCCCACGTAATCAGCCGCTTATTCCGATAGATGTAAAAACCGTAATTTCCTGCTTCAATCAGATAACGGTCCCTGCATTCCTTCTGTCCCATTATTTTTTTGTGTGCTACACATCGTGGATGTGGAAGTTGTGTAATTTCAACTTGTGCAGAAATACTACCGGTTTTGTCAAGTTGGATTGTCCGTGATTGCGTAATCCATTTTGGCTCTAAACCTTCCCAAGCAAGCTCGTCCAGATCAGGATCACTGGCATCAATTTTATCTACAAATAATGGATCTACTGGATTGACATCAACATCATCAATTTTCAATGTCAGAGGTTCAAACCCTTCTACAAGTCCTTTCAAATAATAATAATAGATTACGCCAGCCTTACCCTTTAATCCATTAACGATTTCAACCGTACGAGGTAAAGATTCATGAATGATGTTACTAACACGGATTAACGTGCCAGATTTTTCTTGGGTACAAACATCAAGTTCCCTTAAATCTCCTTCTGTAGGACTAGTTAGTTCATAAACATATTTTTGTTTTTGGTGAATTAAATCTTGATCTAACACCACTTTACGAACTGTTTTTAGATCATCCTCGGCGCGTGATATTATCTCTAACCGTTTCCCTAGCGACAATGCGGCAGTTTTCAAACCCATTCCAAACTTCGAGAGCGTGTGCTCGTGATAAAATTGGTTTGAGGATCCCAAAGTAAGAGCATTATCAAGTCCGTCTTCATCCATACCACATCCGTTATCTGCGATAGAAAACGATTCTAAAACTGCTCTAGGCCTCCCACGTTCTCCATCTCTGCGTTCTTCACTTTTTTCATTTACATTGATTATCACTGATGTAGCACCTGCCGACACTGAGTTATCTACAAGTTCCAAAAGCGCATAAACGGGATGGTATCCTATGCGGCCCAATGCTTGAAATACACGACCTGCGTTCCAACCTCCGTCCTTAATGGTCATTTTTTCCTCCGTGTTTTGAACAAAAATATCTACCCTGAGTAAAAATAAACTCGTTTCATATAAACATTTGTCTCCAAATAAATTTTCAATAATGAATATAGTCTACTTATGACAAATCAGACATGGTTCCTCGTCATCCTCGTCATCGTGAACATCGGTAAGAATTTCCATAAGTCGGCGGTTCGGTTTTTCCTTTTTCTTGGATGTCTTTGCCTGTTCGGTGCGTGCCTTGATTTGCGCTATCCGTTCTGGATCTGCCAACTCCTCTAAACTTTCACCCTGACTCCACGTGAACCGTTCACCTGTTTCTGTGTTGAATTTTTCATACTCTTTGGCAAGTTCAAATAGGTCGGGGTGCTGCTCTAAGAGTCCCACCCATTCGGATTTGCGTTGGAAGAAGCAGAAGTAGCACCCGGAACGCGTGCGCCACTTGTAATAGTCGGGCAAGCCGAGTCCGCTCTCCTCAAGGATTCGGTAAACGTCCTCTTTGGTGATGCCATCCTCTTTGAATGGATATTTGGGGATAATGTTTTGGTGGGATGTCGTTTTCAGCGGTTTGTAGCCGACACGATCTTCGTCAGCACGGATACCTATATAGTGATACGCTTTATCTTCGCCGACGTATTCCTCAAAAGGTTTTATTTTAAGTTTGATGGTGCACCAACGGACTTGAGACGATGGCAGCAAGCCACCGTGAAGAGTCAACCAGTGATCGAAATCGCGTTCAACGTTGAGACGTGCGATCGGTTTGCCAAGGAATGCTTCAAGGCGGTCCAAAAACTGATATGTCTCTGGCAATTCTTTTCCTGTATCCGTGAAAAAGTATTCCATCTCTGGCACTCTGTCGCGCATGTAGACGGCAAGTGCTGAGCTGTCTTTCCCACCCGAAAGTCCAAGAAGATGACGTATTTTTTGTGCCATGTTGTCCCTCCCAATTAGGTCTGTTATATCCTTTTCAATTGTAGCATGTTAATTAAAATAAATCAAGTGTTATTTATCAAATTCTTGCATCATTTTTTTTGAGATTCGCGCTAAAACAGCGAGACGAAGTTCGGGGTTTTTGTCAACATCAAGATCATCAAGAATCTCTGTAATCGCCTGTTCGATTTTATTTGCTTGTTCCTCGTCAGTTAGGTTAACAACCCGTTCATGTTCGTTTTCATGCGGTGTAGTGATACCTATCCGAATTTTCTCACCAGATGATTCAGTGTGTTGTCCTTTTTCAAAAGATATCGCTTCAAAATGTCGGAATTTCCTTGCGAGTTGAGAAAGGTTAATCTCAAATTGTGCCGTGTCTATGTCTACCCAAGATGCAGGCGGTTTTTTGGCAAGAAAAGTGCCAATTGACTCAATCCAGCCTGTGAAGTCATGCCCTTCGCTATAAAGATGGATTAAGAATCCTTTGAGTTGCGTCTCAATTGCTACCGCTAACAAGGGTTCTGCCTTCGCGGCTAATTCTGCGCGGAGCTCTTCCGATGTGGACTCCAACGTGAACGCATCTGCCAGCATCCGTTCAAGCGAGTTTAGCAGCTGTTCGTAAGCACTACCAAGTTCGGACAGTGCGTCTTGCAAAACGTTGAAAAAGTCTGAAATGATTTTTGAGTCTGTTTTTTCTGTACTAAAACTTGCAAATCCAAGTGCCTCTGGCAACTGCTTAAAAAGAAGTTCGTCAGGTTCGTTTGCTTTTTGGACAACCTCACGGAGATTTTTCGCTGCGTCACTCAACGTTTGTGTTGTCAACGTATACTTCGGAAGTTGTGCAATAAAACGCATGAGCGGTGTGACGATTGTCAACAGGTCCGGGTTTTCGGTTTCCACAGGTTGATTGAGCATCTTCAGAAATCGTGCAAATAGGTCAGCACGGATGCCCGCCATCCGAAATCGCTTCAGCTCAAATTGTTCGGGTGCTTTAAGCAGCCGTTCAAAAACTGGTGTTGATATATCTGCCACAAAGGAACCGTTCTCATAGAGTGCGATTTCTGTTTTGTAATGGAGGATCGCAGCGCACAACAGAATGGGTAGTGGCCCGCTTTGTACACCCAGCGGTTTTCTCATAAGATCATCGTAGAGAGTTACAATTGGTTGTCGTTTACTTTCGCATTCTGTAAGGAATTCCTCGATTTTATCCCATGTGTACTTCATTTTGGTTTTATCACGTGTTTTGGGGCGATGGAACTGCCATATATTACCAGATTTGTGGCGATGTATTCCTGTATTCAATAAGAGGGATCGGTAGATACTCATTTCGGGTGGATAACCTTTGATACCGAGGTTTCTCTGGGTGCTGTTTTCAAGCATGGCTTGAATTAATTTCCTTCGTGCATTTGTTGCAGCACCAGAGATTTTACGGCGATTGATCAGTTCATTCCGAATGAGAGGCGTTTTGTGGAAAACCGCTTCACAGATTTTAGACAAGTGCGCGTTTCGGACACGTTGCGAGTTAATATCTACCGTTTCACCGTTGCAATACCATAGACAAGCATCTCCATCGTTCCCACTGAAAATTGTTGTTAATTGATAAGACATATATCGCTCTGCTTGTCTCCGCTGCATTGAGAGTTCACGTCTCGCAACTGCATCGCCTTCAAGTTCTGGCGTGTTGTCCGCAATCCAATGTAAGGATACAAGTTGCGTGGCAGCACCGTCCAGAAAACCAGTGGAACGTGGGATAGTAATTAACACCTCTTTACGACCTTTAATATCAACGTTGCTTGTCTTCTCAATAAGCTGCGTAACCTCATGTTCATTTGCAGGTAAGGCATAGAGGATAAGCCCGTCTGCATCGTCAAGTGGTTCTGTGAGGTCTGCATCAAAGTTTTCAAAATCGGTGTAGCGGACAGTGAAGTAACGGAGGGTGCCGGTCTGATATAGGTGTCGCCTTGCAACGAGCGGGCGTGTTGGCATATAGCGCGATAGGTCTGTGGCAAGTGCCACTTTGGTGTCAACGTGCGCTGCTGCTTCACGGAGTTTCGCCTCAATGTCAATGTCGCTACCTTCCCACAGCGCGTAAGTCCGGTTATATGTACGGTAGATAACAATTGAGCGGTTTTTCAGTGTTGTCAGTGCATCTTCAAATTCGGTGGCAAATTCTTCTGTGCTATCGTCAAGTGCGTAACGTAGCAACTGCTCTGATGCTTTCAGGTTAGGAATTGGTTCACTAACGATGCTGAGTAGCCCGATGGTTTTGATCAGTTTAACCGTCATTTCGGAAGGGTCTGGCAGTTGCGTTATTGCGGTTTCAATTCCTATCCACTTTTTGCTGTTACTTGAAGTGTAAAGTTTATTGCCTTGGGTGGTATCAAGGTAGTCGTATAGGTCCGCGAGCGAAAACATCGGTAGGCTGTTACCGTCATAATGTCGGTTTGAAAGAAAGTCTTGTAACCCGTTCGGTTCACTTGAACTGAGAAAAGCGAAAAGCGAACGTTCGTTCTGTGCGAATCGGCGGAAAAGCGGCCCAATGAGGAGTGCTACTGTCGGATGCAGCGGCAGGCAATCCTTTAGGAGTTGCGTAAATTCGTGTTCGTCAAGTTGGCGCGGTTTAAGTCCTAATTCGGTTACGGTGTCAAGGTTTTCTTTGCAGACAATCTCTGCAGGCTTTTCAAGTGCTGCGCCGACTAAACGGAGTACCTGTTCGGTGGGTTCTGCAAATGCCACATCTTCAAATCTCCCTTGCACCTTCGCCCACTCTTCGCGTTGTGATTGCGCGGTCCGTTGTGCATATACCTCAAAAGCTTGGTGGAGGATAGTCATGAGAAACAGAGGTGTTTGTTTGCTTCGGTCTGCCAGTTCTGCAAGGCTCTGTAAGATAAATGTATCGCCTTGTGTCGGATGTTGTATCGCGTATTCAAGGAATTTTCCAAGTTCGTCAATCACCAGTAACAGTCCTGCACCTCCCGAATCACAAATCTCGTGCGTTGCTAATTCAAATAAGCGCGTAATTTCAGAAGCAGTTGGTAACGTATCATCTTCTGCTTTTTCTAACAGATTATTGAGTTCTTGAAGGAGAGAAATAGGGAGTGGTGCGCCGTTGGCAGCGGTGAGTCCACGTTCTAAACCGCGCAAAAGAGCAAGTGTAAGTGGTGCACGTTCTCCTGATATAAGCACGGGACAGAATGCAGATAGTGTGTGCTTTTCATTACCGTTTGCGCTGATGAACCGTTCGTATAGCGCGGTATCTCCACGTTTGAGTATTTCTAAGGCGTGTTGTGTTGTCGGGGCATCAGAATTGCCGAGCAGTTTTGCGGCGAAAAGTGCGAATGCCGATTTTCCTGATCCATAAGGACCTGTGAGTGACCACGCTTTAGATGTTGCCTCATTTTCAAACGTTGAAATGATACGGGTTAACATTTCTCGCGCGGTGGCGGTCAAAATGTACCCATCAAGCACGTTTTCTGTGTAAAAGTCGCGTTCAAGATGCACTGAACGTCTGAAACGTCCTTGGACATGGAAAATATCTGACAACGGAACGTTAACCATAATACCTTTTTAATAGTTGCTTTTGTTTTAAATCTCCACGCCGATAAACCTGTCTTACATCAGCGGTTTCATCGTAGCGCAACTCTCCACCAGTGAGTTGTTCAAGTTTTTCAAGATATATTGCCATCGTGTCTTCATCTAATTTAAAAATGCGTCCGGGACTTAACGGTGCGTACATCAGTTCTGTGAAAGGTAGCGCGTCTTTTTCGGAGAAACGCGCATCCCAAAATGCTATGAGTGTTGCCGTTACAATCTCTATAGGCAACGTCTCTTTTTCACCGCGCTGGAATTCATACACGCCGCCATCCGGCAATTCGGTGATAAGGTTGAGTTCAACGAGAGGACAGTCAAACGTATCTTCCACTACAGCAGCGTTATGGCGTGATTGGCAATAGGTTCGGATAAAGCAATTGACATCTCGTTGCAGCGTATTGTCAGAAAAAGAACGCATAGATTTTTTCTGCTGTTTTGCCCATTCGGACAATTCTTCTGTAAATGCTATACGAGCAAATTGATTTTTCTTTAAGACGTTAAATGCCCAATACCATGTGGTCGCTTGGTTGATATTCGTTGCGATCTTCCAATGAATCAACCACAAAGTGGCCGGATCATCAAGGTAGGCGTCAAATCCGAATTTGTCATTAAAAATGGTGTTGCCAAGCGTAGTCGGAACGAATCGCCCCTGTTGATGACCATCAGATTTAATGAGTCCAGCAACACGACACCAGTGCCGAATAGAATTCACCATGTTTTTCCCAACACCTAAAGTTACAGACGCGTCCTCTGATGAAAAGATCGTTGGATCTTCTGTTACCGCGTCAACGCCCTTTTTCAGCCAGGTATACCGAAACGGAAAGGTTTGGTGTCCCGAAAATGACGGATTAATCAGATATGGAGAAGCTGAATGTTCAGCAAGTAGAAGATTTTCCATAGGTGTTATTATACCATAATAACGAAGAAAATAGCAATGCAAGTTACGAAAGTTCACAGCAGAGCCATTCAATTTTCCAATAATTTCCTCCTTTACCGAAATGCAAAAAACACGTCAACGCCCAACTTTTCCTGCAAACTTATTGTCCATATATTGGATATCTATTGTTCCTAATACCACAAAAACTTCTGACCATCACCTATAACCAAGTATAATATCAATATGAAAAACACAACCACTCCCCAAACACAAATACAGCCAGCACACAAATCTAAAGCAAAAAATAAACGTGAAAATGTTGCTCAAAATTATACCAATTTAGCCATAATATTGAAAATATCGTGAAAGTTGTATCAGTCCAAAATCAAAATTAATACCAAAATAAGAAAACTATTCTAAACCCAATCATAGAGAGGGTTTGAAGCGAATTTGAAAATATACCGTGGTATGAAAAAACATACCGTACGGTATGTTTTAATATGCTTCAAAACCTAAACTCGCTGTTAACCTTATCAACTGAATATTCTTAAAACTAAATAACCCTGCCATCTTTTGAATAGACGTGACATTTTTTGCTGTGTGTGGTATGCTTAACATTAATTTTTGCGATTGTTGGACATTTTAACCCGAATCAATAATGGAGGTAGTAACCATGAAACACTTGTTACACGCTTTCGTGTGGGTATTCTCTGTTCTGTTCCTATTAAGTTTTTCGTTACCAACAGCGTTTGGGCAGGGAGAAAAGGAAGAAGATTTAATTGGACATTGGACTTTTGAAAAAGGAAATGAATTGAAAGACCTTACAGGTCATTTTGGCGATATTGAATTCAAAGGTGCACAAGTCAAAGATGGCAAACTGCACATCGGTGATAATAAATGGGCAATGACAACTGGATACAAAGGCCCGGACATTGGTCCCGATAAAACTTTGGTAACATGGCTCTATTTGGACGACCTCAGCATCAGAAGAGGTGCGACACTCGCAGTAAATAAGAGCAGTTCCGACACTTTTGATGCTATTGTTTATGCCGAAAAGCATGAAAAACATTGGATGGCTGGTAGCAGTTTCTTTAGACGTACCCAGAATGCACCACATGGATCTGCGGAAAAGGAAACAGGTAAACTCATCCAATTAGCGATTTCTTATGAAGATGATGGCGGCAACGCAAAGATTATGATATACCGTAACGGAGAGATAATCGGCGACTATACACAAGGTTCGATTGTATCGTGGGTGGAAGGTGACGTAGAAGCACTTTTCGGCCCCCGTGCACTTATCGGAGGCACGGCTCATGGTTGGATCGTAGCACGTGTTGAAGATGCCAGAATCTATAACGCTGTTCTGAGTGAAGATGAGATTAACAACTTGGAAGCGGATACGCTTGACGTGGAAGCACGCGGTAAACTTACCACGACATGGGGTGCCATAAAAAATAAGTAGACACTTACTTGTAAGCGCGCCGATTAACTTTAAGGAAATTCTGAATTTGAACAACGTCTATATACTTGACTCAGGCACAGAACTATTTATTGATGATGCATTGATTGCCTCTAAGTACGGGGTAAAACGCACATTACATCCGTGTGTAAAGCATGAGACTCCCGTTCTTGAACCTGATCTGAACAACCCTTGGGAACACGGAGGTCCAGATCAATCCAGACGTGTGCACCTCTACGGCACGACGATGTATGATGCTGCGTATGGCAAATATCGCATGTGGTATATGTGTCGCATGGGACCACATTGGCGGTTTAAGGCAAACGAGATTCCAGGACTTTATGTCCCACGTCCAGATAGAAATCCATCAACATATAGAGGAAAAACACGCGATGCGTACGGACGGAAGTTTGTAGAGAATGATCGCGGTGATCTTACATGTTATGCTGAAAGCGATGACGGATTAACGTGGACGAAACCGAATCTCGGTCTCTTTGAATTCAACGGAAACCCAAACAACAACATCGTGTGGGACTTACACGGCGCGTGCGTATTCCGTGATGACGAAGAATCTGATCCGCAGAAACGGTATAAGATGATCGGTTTTTGTAGACGATATCGTAACGTGTTCCTGCTTACGTCACCGGACGGTATCCGATGGAACGACTCAGACTATTTAGAACCTGTTGCTGAGCGTAACAACGAAGGTGCATTCAATATAATTTATGATAACAAAACCTCTCTGTTCCGTGCTTATGCGCTGATACGTGGCAACGACAAAGATGCGCGGCGGATGATAGCATATACCGAAAGCCCTCACTTAGAAGGTCCGTGGAAGCCGTTGGAACCGATGTTCGGCGCAATGGATCAGGATGACGAAATTGGTGCTGAGAGGTATGGTGCGGATCGTGCCGAAATTCACAATATGTCAGGCTTTCTTTATCACAATATCTATATCGGCATTGCGGGTGTGTTATACGTGACGGGACCGGGTGCAGCGGAGCATGAGATTCCCGTTGATGGACCGATTGATGCACAATTGGTTTGCAGCCGAGATGGATTCAATTGGGATTATCCAGATTCTGATCGAACCCCAATTATTCCACGTGGGGAAAGTGGAACTTATGACACTGGTATGATTATGGGAACTGCTACGCAACCGATCATCACCGACGATGAAATTCACTGGTATTATACAGGGACAGAGCATACACACGGTGCTGCGATGAAGGACAGACATAAGGCAATTGGACTTGCCAAATGGCGATTAGACGGTTTTGTTTCTCTTGATGCTGATGCAGAGAGTGGTGTCATTGAAACTGTCCCGTTTCAGATACCGAACGGCTCACTTGAAATTAACGCAGATGCAAGTGGAGGTCAGGTTGGCGTTGAGGTGTTGACCGCTGATGGTCAGGTTCAACACGGTTTCTCAATTGATGACTGCGTTCCGTTGACAGAGGATAACATACGGCATACAGTGCAATGGAAATCAGCTAAGTTAGCGGACGCTGAGCAACCGCTGCGTCTACGTTTTATTCTTAACCATGCAAGGCTTTATGCATTTCGTATTGAGTAACTGCTTTTTGGATTAAGCGTAGGAGTTGAAAAAATGAGACACACCACGCGAATTGAACTCGAAAATCTATACGACTTGGTTGCTGTGAAGTTAGGCGTTATGGAACCTGGAGATGTGCGGCAGATCACGGTCACAGATGCCCTTGTTGACACCGGGGCAACGGGGCTCTGCCTACCGACATCGATCATTGAGCAACTTGGTCTCACCCCTATTGAAACAACGCGGGCACGCACCGCTACCGGTATTGTTGAGCGCATTCTCTACTCAGAAGTACAATTTACGATATTGGAACGAACAAGGTCAATACCAGTTACCGATCTGCCTGAGGGTTCGCCTGTCCTTGTCGGGCACATGGTATTAGAGCATTTAGACCTCTGTGTTGATATAAAAGAGGGGTTAATCTATAATCCCGCCCATGATGGTGAGTGGATTACAGAAATTCTGTAATAGCAGCTGGTTTGAGGTATTCAGAATTTGTGGTAATAAATTGTCTTCTATAATCACTTTCCCACATCTGGGTCCAATTCCTTCGCTTCTCAAAATCTGATTTTGCTGCTTCCTTTTGCCCAAGTGCCTCTTTTGCGCGCCCTCACTCATAGTAGTATTGGGCGTTTTCAGGGTCAATCTGAATGGCTTTGTCAAAATCTACAATCGCATCTTGAAAGTTACCGAGTGCAGCCTTAGTAACTCCCCGATTTTTGTAGGCATACGCATTGTCCGAATCCAATTGGATGGATTTATCAATATCAATTAGTGCTTCTTCATACAATTCTGGAGATGCTTTTATGTTTCCGGATATAGTTCAGCTTCACCGGGCAGATACTTCATCCCAATTGTTGTAATACCATTCTATAAAATAACATACCATTAAAGAAATAGCTGGTTCGTAGTCGCGCAATTCATTGCCAAATCAACGCCAAATGCGCGTTTGGCATTTGGCGCCTCTTACATTCTAATTCAAAAGGGAAATTCATTTATAGAATTGGTATAAGCTTCAGTACAGCCAGAGAATCAGATATACATATTTGGTCTTTACTACCCGCTGGATATCCTGCTATCTATAAAAATTGGCATCTACCGATAAGATGTGTTATAATACTTAACACACATACAAAAATCCACTCAGGATTATCAAATGTTTTATCTACTGCTTTCCCCATGCTTTAGTCTGGCAACAGACCAAAACCTTCCTATATTACATGGTAAATGCCTTTGTACGCTCGTAAGTATCGGTACCAAGCTGATCAATAAATTCCATGTGTCGTACAGGGTGGGGTAAAAAGTAAAAGATAAACATATTCCGAGTTACATAATATAACACCCATCACTGAACGTCATCAAAGTAAGATTTCAGTGGGTGTTTTCTTTTTTTAACGATAACATAATATCGTGGTTGCAGGCGAGCAGCCTTAAAAAAGGAGGAAAGATGCGTTCCAAAATCGTTCTTTTGATATTCGCGCTAATTGTTACAACAAACTTAAATGTCCATGCCAGCAAAGAAATTAATGCGTTGAAAACGCAAAAGACACTTAAAATTGATGGCTACCTCAACGAGGAAGATTGGTCGCGGGCACAAGTTATTGACGATTTCACGCAACAATATCCCAATGAAGGACAACCACTTAGCGAACGCACAGAAGTTCGTTTGTTGTATGATGCCGAGAAACTTTATATCGGCTTTGAATGTTACGACTCACAACCTGAAAAAATCGTCGCAAACGAAATGCGGCGTGACGGGATGCTTTGGCAGAATGATAACATTTACATTATGCTTGATACCTATGGAGATAAGAGACAGTGCTTTTTCTTTCGGATAAACCCACTGGGAGCACAGTCGGACACTGCTGTCACAGATGGAGGCGAAAACCTCAACGGGAGTTGGGACTGCATTTGGGAATGTGCTGGACGGCAACACGATAAAGGATGGACTATAGAGATAGCGATTCCCTTCAATCAACTGCGTTTTAAAAAGAAAGATGTAATGGTGTGGGGTGTAAATTTTGGACGCAATATTCCCCGGACAAACGAAACATCACAATGGATCCAGGTTCCTAAAAGTCAGAGTTGGCCAGGCACTTATCACCCAATATATCAAGGCAAACTGACTGGACTACAAGGTATTTCATCCCCATCATATTTCAATTTCAAACCGTATCTAATCGGTGGTTTAGCGGAAAACCTTGATGATAAAGATTGGCAGCGTAATACCGAACGCGACATCGGATTAGATATGAAATACGGTGTTACGTCGAATCTAACATTAGACTTGACGATGAATACCGATTTTGCGCAGGTTGAAGCAGACCAGGAACAGGTTAATCTCAATCGATTCAGTCTCTATTTTCCTGAGCGGCGTGATTTTTTCCTTGAAGGCAGTGGGCTTTTCTCGTTTGGTGCTGGCATTGGAGGCTGGGGCCCACCACCGTTGGCGGTCTTCTACAGTCGCCGCATCGGTATTGTTGAAGATGACAAAGAAGTTAGACTTCTGGGGGGTGGCAAACTGACGGGAAAAGTCGGTGCTTACAGTGTAGGTGCACTCAACATGACGACTGCCGCTTCCGAACAAACCCCTATGACAAACTTCTCTGTGTTAAGAATGCAACGCGATATCCTCAGTGATTCGAACGTTGGCTTTATTCTTACCAATCGGCAGAGCGATTTCGGCGGCGGTTATTATCGCAACGGTGGAATAGACCTATTTTTCAGACCTCATGATCAGTGGCGGATGCGTGCAATGACCGTTGGAAGTTGGTCACCAAATTCTGATGAACGTGATTATGCATGGTATCTCTCAAATAATTGGCGCAACAAACATTTCCGTGTCAATGCTTCCTACCTTGACATCGGTCCTGATTTTACGAGTGAAATGGGATTCATGTATCGCAGAGATATACGGTCATTCAGAATGAATACTGGAGTTAACTCACAAATCAACCAATACCTTATACGGGACCTTGGAGCAAGTCTTTCAGGGAGTTATCTACTTGATCACGATAATAGACTTATCGGATGGGAAACGTATATTGGTGGAGATATATCCTTTCCTGCGGGCGACGGTATCAATATTGACTTTCAACGTTATTTCGACCGAGTTGATGAATCGTTTAGCTTTGATGAAGCTGAAATCCCTGCCGGGGATTACGAAATGAATGAATTTTCACTTGGGTTTTACAGTGATTCCAGCCGTCCGTTTTCTGTGTATGGGGGAATGAATTATGGGGATTTCTTTCAAGGAAATAAGTGGGGTATTTATTTAGATAGTCAATGGCGAGTAACCCATCAACTTGCTATTGATACACGATTTAATCGAAATTTTATTTACTTACCTGAAATCGATCGCTTGACGACAACCATCATTGGTGGACGTGTTAACTACGCGTTCAATACCCGCATCTTTACAAAAGTGTTCACCCAATGGAACCGTAGTGAAGAACGTGCAAGTACAAATTTCTTGCTCAATTACATCTATCGTCCCGGTAGCGATTTTTACCTCGTGTATAATCAAACTTGGGGCACATCGGATGGTTTCCACACCGACGAATGGACACTATTGAGCAAGTTTACTTTTTTACTTAGCTTATAACGTGAATTCGGTGTAAGAGATATGAAGTTCCTAATGCTTTGAATTCTGCTCTCACAGCCACGGTAGGTGCGGTTTCCTATCCGCACCAAATATCATTATATGGTGGATTAGAAAAGTAAGTTTACACGTCTCTTGTAGGAGCGATCTCCGAATCGCCACGAAACGCCTTGATAATCGGGAATCAGAGTTCCCTTCCGCCGAATGCCTTATGTGCATTTGGCGTTGATTTGGCTGAATGCCAAAAGCACATTTAGCGTTGATTCACAGCTCAAAAGTGTCCAAGTAATTCTAAAATCTACTATAAACTTCATTCAAAAGCCTGCAAAAGTGCATCCGAAAATGTGTATAGGTGAATCAGGTACAGTTGAAAAACACGACGTACTCTTTGCAAATTGAACCGATGTGACATAATATCTACACCCCAAAGCAGCAGGGTTATTCAGTTTTCTATATTTTTTCACAAGTGTTTATTTTTTATGAAAAGCAGATATAGCGTGATTTGTCGCGCTATATCTGCTATACTTCACCTTAAAACTACCTATTTTGAGGTGAATAATGACAAGAAGACTATCTTGCCACTTGTTAGAGATGTTAGCAGAGATTTCTGATCCACGCAAGGATAAAGGGAAACGACACCCGTTGAAATCAATCCTCGCACTTGTCGTCATCGGATTGATGTGCGGACATAAAGGATATACATCCATCGCAACTTGGCCACGGTCACAACCCGCACTCGCAAAAGCACTCGGTTTTACAAAGAAGATAACACCTTGTGCTTCAACTATTCATAATCTATTGAAAAAGTTAGATGTTGAAGCATTAGAAGAAACCCTGACACACTGGGTAAACACCGTGATAGAAAGTCGTCCCGATTTGACAAGATGTTTTGACGCAGTCGCTATAGATGGCAAAACGATGCGTGCCTCCCAAAAAAGTGGTGCGATAACAAGCCACTTGCTCTCTGTCGTTTCGCATGAGTTAGGGGTGACCCTCACGCAGCGAAGTGTTAGCGACAAGACCAACGAAATACCGATCTCAACAGAGATACTCAAGACCTTTGATGTGAGGGGTAAAGTCATCACAACGGACGCACTTTTGACACAGCGAACTTTCTGCCACGCAATCATAGCGGATGAAGGCAACTATGTGCTCCCTGTCAAAGACAACCAACCAGACCTTTTAGATGCGATTGAGAAACTTTTTCAAGGCATTCCTGGCACGCTTTCTGAAGAGACAACACACCCTATTTTAGGAGAACCCATTCACATTCACGAAACAGTTGAAAAATCACATGGGAGACTTGAGACAAGGTGTATCAAAGCAAGCACAAGTCTCAACGAGTATCTGGACTGGCCAGGGATAGCACAAGTGATCCAATATCATTATACTTACAAAAATCAGAAAACAGGAGAAGAAACACACAAAGTCCACTATGGTATAACAAGTCTAAATCCCGAAGAAGCATCTGCCGAGCACTTACTTGCTTTACGGCGTGGACATTGGTCAATAGAGAACAAGTCGCACTGGATGCGCGATACGCTGCTTGGAGAAGATGCTTCGCCGGTCCGATGCGGGGCAATACCACAAGTCATGGCTGCTTTGCGAAATACCGCATTATCCGTATTCCGATTCGCAGGAATAACGCGTATAGCTGATAAAATGAAATATTATGCTTCAAAACCTAAACTCGCAGTTAACATGATAAACTGAGAATCTTTAAAACTGAATAACCCTGCTACGTCTTTTTTCAACTTGCTATCTATCAGTAATTGTGGTATAATTAAAGCGGGTATTCTGAAAAGGAGGCGGAGATACGGATGGCATACATAATTTGTGAACCTTGTATAGACGTAAAGGACACCGCATGTGTTGAGGCTTGTCCAGTGTATTGCATACATACCGTTGAAGGTGAAAATCAGCTTTACATCGATCCCGGTGTGTGTATTGACTGTGCAGCGTGTGTTCCCGCATGCCCTGTGGAAGCAATCTATATGGAAAGTGATGTTCCAAGCGAGTGGGAATCGTATATTGATATAAACAGTAAATTCTTTGAGACATTTGTTTATCCTGAGAAAACAGATGACGGAGAAGATGGTACAGGACAAAGTAAGGGGAAAGAACAAGGAGTTCCTGAAGAATTTGTGCAGCTGCCAGATGCAGTTGGATCGTCACTGCGTGCGCCTTTGGGTTTGCTAACGATGCTCGGGCAACCGATCTTGGGTGCGTTTTCAGCGAGTTTTAAAGCTCAGTTAGAAGACATGGCAGGAAACCCGCGAGTTTTCAGTGCTGCTGTTTCAACAGGGATTAACAGTTTAATCAATCTGATTCTGTATCCACTCGTGCTTTTCTTCATTAGAACAAAAGGGGATATTGCCAACCTTTTTACACCTGCAGGCAATCTTATGATCTTTTTAGGAATAGTTATTGCTATTGCTGAAGGTATGTTTCGTTTTAAAGCAGAACTCACTTCAACACCTGACGATGAACAAGCTCGCTATGGTGCATCGTTTTACGGATGGATACCCTCACTCTTTGCTACGCCTATTCTCAAAGTGATGCGTTCGGCTTTGGTAAACGACCCCGCAGCACAACGGACAACAATGCCTGGTGCTGTTCAGACCGATGGTTCAATTTTCTCCGACGATATAAAAGAACGATACCGCCGCTATGGAATGGTCAATCGGGTTTTAGAAATGGCGGATTATTATCGGATAGAGATTGAGTTTCCACGGTGGGTGCCAAATTCATCTGCCAAAGAAACGTATGAACTACCGGATAGAATGCCACATTACGACTATGATGTTTATCTTAGTTCACCTTATGCTTCTTTGGATGCTTCCCCTGCCACAGAGAGCGTTGTAACAGTGCAAACCCATCTTCCAAGGGATCCTAAAAAACCTCAACAATTCGCCGATCCAAGGTTTGAGAAAGTCGTTGGACGCACCAGTTCATTTCCAGATGGCTTCAGAAACATCTTTCCTATTCCGGGACAACCCGAAGATTTCCACGCAAAATATCGGAATAGGATGCTTGAAATTATCGTGCCGAAGATGGGGACGTATGATGATCTCTCGTTAGAACTTCCCGTTCATTATGCAAAACTTAAGGGGTAAAGAGCAGCTCGTCGCTTGGGATAGAGATTGTCTCTGGCATCCTTTCACACAGATGCGTGATTGGCTGGCAGAGGAACCGATTATCATTGAGCGCGGTGAAGGGGTATACCTGATTGATATTGATGGGAATCGGTATCTTGATGGGATTGCCTCTATGTGGACGAACGTCCACGGACACAACCATCCTGAACTGAACGCCGCACTCAAAACACAGTTAGATAAGATCGCACATTCCACACTGCTCGGTTACAGCAACATCCCTGCCATTCAACTTGCCCAAAAACTGGTTGAGATAACGCCCGCAGGTCTTAACAAGGTTTTCTATTCTGATAACGGTTCAACTGCGGTTGAAGTCGCACTGAAGATGGCGTATCAGTACTGGCAGCATAAAGGACAACCGCAACGTAAACTTTTTGTCCACTTTGATAAAGCCTACCACGGCGACACAGTAGGTGCTATGAGTGTTGGCGGTATTGAGAGTTTTCATAGCACTTTTAATTCCCTCCTTTTTAAGAGTATCCGCGTATCCGTTCCTGAAACCTATACTCCCTCTAAATCTGCAGATACACCTAAGAATCTTTCTGCCGAGTTGGTGAAAACTCATTGGCTTAATGCGGTTGAGCGTGTCCTCTCCGAACATCCCGAACAGATTGCGGGTATCATTTTAGAACCGTTAATACAGGGAGCGGGGGGTATGTTAATTTCTCCGAAAGGGTTTCTGAAGGAACTTGCTGCATTAACAAAAAAATGGGGAACTCTCCTGATTGTTGATGAGGTGATGACGGGGTTGGGACGCACCGGAAAAATGTGGGCATGTGAACATGAAAACGTTACGCCAGACCTTTTATGTACTGCAAAAGGACTCGCAGCCGGTTATCTCCCACTCGCAGCGACGTTAACTACCGATGAGATTTATAATGCCTTCCTCGGTGAATATCGTGACCTTAAAACTTTTTTTCACGGTCACACTTTTACTGGAAATCCGTTAGCATGTGCTGTGGCGTTAGAAAACATAGTAATTTTTGAGCGGGAAAATCTTCTGGATCGTTTTCAAACAACTATCAAACACTTCAACAAACGCCTTCAGGAATTCTACACGTTACCACATGTCGGTGATGTGCGCGTCTGCGGCATGGCTGCCGGTATAGAATTAATGAAAAACCCAGACACTTACGCCCCTTATCCATTTGAAGAGAGGGTAGGTATCCGGGTATGCCAAGCTGTTCTTGTCCAAGGCGTAATACTCCGTCCGCTTGTCAATACTATCGTCCTAATGCCACCATTACAAATTTCAATTCCAGAATTGGATTCCCTCCTTGATATCGCCTATCACGCTATTTCCGAAGTGACAGAATAACATCAGATTAACCTGATCTACACTGCTTTCCGTGCCCACCCTACGATTTATAGTAAAATCTGTATTATAGTAGAATATGAAAATAAGTTTACACGTCTTTTGTAGGAGCGATCTCCGAATCGCGGACTTTTGTGAATGTCGGGAATCGGAGTTCCCTCCCGACAAATGCCATACGCGCATTTGGCGTTGATTTGGCTGAATGCCAAAAGCACATTTGGCGTTGATTCACAGCTCAAAAGTGTGCAAGTAATTCTAAAATCTACTATAAGGGACTTACGCACAAACGGTAGGCGCGCTTTGTAAGCGCGCTGAGAACTCAGAACTCTGCTGAAAACCATACTATTTTGGTCGCAATTATTGAAAATCGTGAAAAAATTGTGTGAGTCCTAAAAATAAAGAGATTGTCAAAAATCGTGTAAACTGCTAAAATGGTTAAGTCCATGAGGTGTTCCTTTCCTAATTCTCAGACAGATTTTTAAAAAATAGAGAACACTAACTATGCAGCGTGCAAACCACAACGTATTTTTAAAAAGGAGTATTGCCATGAAAAAATATCCTAAATTTTTAATTTTTACTAAGAATTTAGTTGCGATTTTAATAGGGATTGTTCTGATAACTTGTTCAACAAGTCCAATTTTCGCAGCGAAGCGTAACAAGCAGTATATCGCTAAACAGATTTCCAATTTCAGAGTAGACGGTGACATTCGTGAATGGGAACGCGCTGAAGCTGTCGCCTTTGATGAGTTAAAAGATGCTGGCGCAGAATTGCCTAAAGCAAATGATTTTACGGGCAAAGGACGTGTCGCATGGAATGCCAAAGACCCAACACGTATCTACTTTCTTGTTGAAATTATAGACGATGAACTCCAAGACATCAATCCGCATAATAGTAAATGGTGGGAGGATGATAGCGTCGAATTTATGTTTGATTTTGACAACGAAGTAGTCCGGGCTGCGCTTGTTCAGTGGACTCTCGGTGCCAATGGAAAGGATATGTCCGCCGCCGCATCACCAGACAACACAGAATGGGCACTTTCCAAGAATGGTAATAAATACATCTACGAAGTTGCGATTGACCCGACGAAGCCACGCGGTCCAAACCCAGGTAACCCAAATACTGGAAAGAACTTTAAAGCAAAAGATGGATTAACTGTTGGATTTAGTTTTCACATGAATGATTGTGAAAATGGGAAACGTGAACATCAGATCGGATGGATACCCGGTAATGCATGGGATGCACTCGCCTTCGGCGACCTTACTTTTGACAAAGAATTTCTGGATGTGGAACCGTTAGGTAAACTTGCATTAACATGGGCGGCTATCAAGCAATAATTTTCTACCATACACAATTTTCATAGGGTATGGTTTCTCCTGCCAATATGTTAAATAATATCCAAACTTCCAGAATCGGAATCAGGTCTTCTCCCACCTCATTGATCGTCTCTGTTATTGGAAATTACTTGCACACCAGTAATTTTCCAACACGCGGTATATCTCAAGGACTAAACTAAAAGGGACTCCACCATGAAAACTAAATCATTTTTCGTGTTAATCCTTGTTATCGTTTTATCCATAAAGTCAGCACCTGTTTTCGGTCAATATGAAGCGCACACACAGTTAGGTTTACCTGCAGGTTATAAAGCCCGTCTTGGTAAAGGTAGGATCGATATGATTGCCTACTCGCCCGATAGTAGTAGGATTGCCGTTGCAACCGGTATCGGTACATGGATATACGACACGCAGAATAGAGAAGAAATTGCATTAATCGGGGCACATCAGTTTAGCGTTCGCTACATAGCATATTCTCCAGATGGAAATACTCTTGCCACCGTTGGCAGAAGTGACGATAAATTCAGTAGAAGGTCTGGCAGTACGTTACGTTTGTGGGATGCAGCTACAGGCAAACTGAAAGCAATCCTCGCGGAATATACAAACTATATTTACGCTATAGCATACTCACCAGACGGATCGACAATTGCATCCGTAGGTGAAGATAAAACAGTGCGTTTGTGGGATGCAAACACTGGACAGCAAAAAGCGATCCTCACAGGACATACAGATATTGTTTTTACTGTTAAGTATTCACCAGATGGGTCAACAATTGCCTCTGGGAGTCGTGACAAGACAGTACGTTTATGGAATGCAAACACAGGTAGATATAAAGCTACTCTTGCTGGACATACAGAACCAATTCTGTCAGTAGTTTTTTCGCCAGATGGTAGTACTGTCGCCACTGGAAGTATGGATAAAACAGTGCGTTTGTGGGATGCAACCACTGGACAGCATAAAACTACACTTGCAGGACACACAGGGGTTGTATTTTCTGTGATATATGCTCCGGATGGGACGACAGTCGTTAGCACTGCAGAAAACGACGGTGCGCGTTTTTGGGATACAACCACAGGCACATACAAGAACATGCTTACAGAGGAGAATGGTGCTCCTGCTTTAGTTTTTGCGCCTATAGTTTATTCTCCGGATGGCACTACTATAGCATCCGGTAGGTGGGGATCGATACGTTTTTGGGATGCAAACACTGGACAATTCAAATCCATGATCACAGGACATGATGGTCCTAACCGTTATATTGCATATTCTCCAGATGGCACTACGATCGCGAGTGAAGCAGGTGGAGGTGTTCAGTTATGGGATGCTGCGACTGGAAAACAAAAATCAGCATTTAGCGGGCATACCATCTCTCCTAATTCCATAGTATTTTCTCCGGATGGCTCAACAATAGCAACTGCCAGCTCGGATAAAACGGTGCGGTTGTGGTCAACCACAGGGCAAACCAAAATCATACTCAAAGGACATACGGATGATGTTCATTGCGTAGCGTTTTCCCCAGATGGTAGCATAATCGCAAGTGGAGGTAGAGATCATACGATTCGACTCTGGGATGCCATCACAGGCGAACACAAAGTGACACTCAAAGGGCATAAGGATCTTGTGTCTTCAGTAGCGTTTTCCCCAGACGGCACAACAATCGCGAGCGGAGCCCTCAATGAAAACGCCCATTTTTGGGACGCTGCGACGGGTGAACTCAAAAGCACCCTTAAAGGGGATGCGGGGCGAAACTCGTCTAAAATCTGTTATTCTCCTGATGGCACCACACTCGCCGCGTCAGGTGGAGGGTCTATACATCTTTGGGACATTGCTTCAGGACAACCTAAAGCAGCGCTCAGAGGGCATACAGATTTTATGCGAGCTATAGTGTTTTCACCGAATGGGGAGACCCTCGCGAGCGCGAATCAGGACGATACGGTACGGGTGTGGGATGCCGCTACAGGTAAATCCAAAGCCGTACTGAAAGGACATACAGGCAGCGTCGCGTCTGTCGCCTATTCTCCTGATGGCTCAATACTCGCCAGTGGCGGTTATGATGGAACGATCTTGCTGTGGGATGTTCCAACCAAAAACGCTCCCACGCTGAGTCTTTCTCCATCAAGTATAGTGTCTCCTGCTATCGGGCAAGAACTGATTTTATCCATCAACATCAAAAAGAGTCAAAATATAGCAAAATACCAGGTAACTGTGCAGTTTGATAACACAGCACTCCGCTATGTTGGAAGTAATAGTGAAGATGACCTTTTTGCAAATGAGACACCGGTTTTGGCAGCAAATAACGTAACGCTAAGCGGAACAAGAGCATCTGGAGCGAACGGTGGGATAGACACACTCGCTGAATTAAAGTTTCAGGTGATCTTAACTAAACCATCAACATTAACATTATCTAAAGTTCACCTTACTGATAGTACTGGGACAATTATTCATCTGTGGTTGGAAGATGGTGAAATTATAGCACTGCCGAGTTCCAAAGAAGATGTCAATTTTGATGGCGTGGTTAATTTCCAAGATTTAAGGAAGGTCGCATCAAACTTCGGACAGGGTAGACGAAGTACAGCGGATGTGAACGGAGACGAGATTGTCAATATCGTTGACCTAACGTTAGTTACCCGCGCGATGGGGACCCAGGAAACCTCAGAATAGCAAATACACGTTGTGGATTCCCGTAGAAAAGATGCAAGGTATTAAAGTACATTTTTTGAAGGAGAAGGCATGAAAATCAAATCTTTTAATATTCTTACATTTGCCGCCTTTTTGACACTAATTTTTTCTCCACATACTACTGCTAATGACTATACACAATTAGGTTTGCCTGAAAATGCCAAAGCTCGGATTGGTAAAGGCTCAATAATTGCGATTGACTATTCACCAGATGGAAATCGTCTCGCCGTAGGAACTGACATCGGAATATGGATCTATGACGCAGAGAGTGGTAAAGAATTAGCGTTGATATCGTCGTCGGATCACATCTTTTCACTAACTTATTCACCTGATGGTACTACGATCGCGACTGGAGGATTTAGAGGCGTAAATTTGTGGGCTGCAACAACCGGACAACCTAAAGCAAAACTCACCGGACATGTAGAGAGGGTTTATTCTCTCGTCTATTCACCTGATGGCTCTATGATCGCAAGTGCAAGTAGAGACCAAACGGTAATGCTGTGGGACGCTACAACAGGACAATCTAAAGCCACACTTAGAGGACACACAGATAGGGTGACATCTGTTGTCTTTTCTCCAGATGGAACGATGACCGCAAGCGCGAGTGCTGATGGGACAGTGCGCTTCTAGGACGTTGCCACAGGTACTCACAAAACAAACCTCAAAGGAGATTTTGGACGAATTGAATCTATAACGTTTTCACCGGATGGCAACACAATCGCAATTGGAGGCGGTAGCCAATTGTTGTTTTTGTACGATGTTATCACAGGACAGGAAAGAGCCAGAATCAATGGCAACCTAAGGGGTATTTCCGCTATTAGATATTCGCCTGATGGCACAACGATAGCAAGTGCATGCAGGGACGGGCAGGTTCGCTTATGGGATGTGGAAACAACACAACTCAAAACCTCGCTCACAGGTCATAAGGGGTGGATCACTTCCTTAGCGTATACCCCGGATGGCACGACTATTGCCGCAAGTTCGTTCAAGGATGGCACAGTGCTTTCATGGGACGCGGTTACAGGACAACGTAAAGCTGCTTTCACGCTCACAGAACATTCAAACCCCTTCTATTCGGTGGTGTTTTCACCAGACGGAAACACAATCGCAACGGGAGATTATAACAACACAGTACGATTGTGGGATGCAAACACAAGGCAACATAAAACGACTTTCACAGGACATTCAAGATTTGTAATTACTTTAACGTATTCGCCAGATGGAAACACACTCGTAAGCGGGAGCAATGATAACACAGCGCGCGTGTGGGATTTGAACACACAGCAATTGAAGTTTATGCTTGGTGGACATACGGACTCAGTCAATTCCGTAGCATACTCTCCAGATGGTACTACAATCGCAACGGGGAGTTCGGACAAGACAGTGCGGTTATGGGATGCTACGACAGGGCAGCACAAAACCACGCTCACAGGACATACGGATGCCGTCAATGCCGTAATATATTCACCAGACGGTAGCACCATTGCAACCGGAAGCAAGGATAAAACAATGAGACTGTGGAATGCGACCACTGGACAGCATCAAACCACACTTGCAACAGATATGAGATGGTGGATTAAGTGCATGGCTTATTCCCCTGATGGCACTACAATAGCAAATGGAAATGGTTGGGAAACAATACATATATGGGATATAGCGACTGGGAAACTCAAAGCCACGCTTGATGGACAAACTGACAGTATTTATGCCATAGCGTATTCCCCAGATGGCAATACGCTCGCTACCGCAAGTGGATATGATACGGTCCATTTGTGGGATGTTGCCTTAGGACAACTTAAAGGCAAACTTGTAGGACACGAAAACGATGTTCGTGCCATAGCGTATTCCCCAGATGGTGATACTCTTGCAAGTGTGAGTTTGGATGGGACAATTTTATTATGGGACACCTCTACTTCCTCCACAACGTTGAGTCTCGTGCCTGCGCCAGCACAGCATCATGCTATTGGACAGAGACTCACTTTTTCCATCAACATTGCAAATGGCGAATCTATCGCAGGGTATCAAATTACTTTGCTATATGATAATACAGTGCTCCGTTATATTGAAAGTGCTAATGGCAGCTACCTTGGCGGTCTTCAACCCGCTGGGGTTTTTGCGATTCCTCCCATTGTCACTGAGAATGGCGTAACGCTTGCTGCGACAACGTTGGCTGGAGAAAGCAATGGAGACGGCACGCTTGCCACCGTCACATTTGAAGTGATTGCTGCTAAAGAATCAGATCCCACTATATCTAATGGACTTCTCACACAAGGTACAGGGAAGAGTGTTATTCCACAGATAGACGCTGCACAGAAAACTGAATCGCAAGAAAACGCATCGGAACAGCAGTAAAACTAAATATTTCACTCTGAGAAACTACGCACACTGTGCTATATAGCAAGTTTCAGTAAGGTAAGTAAGGAATTTTCCAATGTATAATCTGAACGGAAAAGTCGCTTTGGTGACAGGCGCAGGTGGCAGAAACGGTATCGGACGTGCTATTGCCACGCGTTTGGCGAAAGAAGGTGCTGATGTAGCCATCAACGATGTTACTGATCAACCCTATGCCGCTGACGATACAGCGTGGCGTGGATTGCCGGATGTCGTTCGCGAAATCGAAGCGATGGGACAACGTGCTATCAGCGTTGTTGCGGATGTATCGGATGCAAAACAGGTTGGCGAAATGGTAGATAAAATCGTCGCTCATTTTGGAAAGATTGATATTCTCATCAATAATGCGGGGACAAAAGCCGGAAAAGATCGCGTGCCTGTGGTTGACCTTGCTGAAGAGGATTGGGATAGGGTGCAAAGTGTGAACGTGAAGGGAGTGTTCCTCTGCTGCCAAGCGGTGGCACGCCATCTTATTGCGCAAGGGACAGGTGGGAAAATCATCAATATTTCCTCTGTAACAGGCAAACGGGGTTCGGCACATTATGCAGCATACAGCACCTCAAAATTTGCTGTAATCGGTTTGACACAATCTCTTGCACACGAACTTGCGCCGTATCAAGTTAATGTCAACGCCATTTGCCCAAGCCTTGTGGATACGGAACGCGTTGCACATTTAGCTGCTGCTATGATGCCTGCTGATCTCTCTGCTGAGGAGCAACGCGCAGAGTTTGCCCGTCGTGCTGAGACATCCGTGCCATTAGGACGACTTGCTGAAGGTGCAGATGTGGCGAATATGGCAGCATTCCTCGCCTCAGACGAAGCTGCGTATCTGACAGGATTGTCTGTCACTGTATCGGGTGGTTCGGTGATGGATTAGTTTAAAATGTGTTGCGATTCTGTGTGTTCAAAGAGAGACGTTTTTATTGAATGTTCGCGTTCATATTCCAGCCACTTCATTGCAAAATCGGGAAATTCCGGATTCATCTCTATACCAAAATATTCAACCCCCAATGCTTGTGCCACGACACATTCGGAACCCGCGAACGGAACAAGCACCTTTCCATCTTTCCCGTTGATCCGAGAAAGAATGAGTCGCCTCGTCAATTCCATCGGCTTCTGAGTCGGATGCTTCAATATGTCGTGTTCTCGGTGTTCGGATAAATCGGCAGGAGGATAAATTTGAGCCCCGCACGTTCTACAGACGAACCACCTTTCAGAACGTCCGGCACCCCCTGCTAATGCTGGAATTTTAATAACATCTCTCGGTAATGCCCCATTTGCATGTGCGTTATAGATTGTTATTTTACCCGGCGAACCGTAACGGGAAGGCGTGTCTTTTCGTTCTTTTCCGGCAGCATTCTTTAGGAAACTTTTTGTGTAAGGTTCTCTAATTTGGTCAATCTCCAAATTGGTACGCGGCATATCCGGTTTCCAGAGACATAATATCGTTTCGTGTGACCTTTGCCAAAACTTTAATGACGGTACCGTTTTGTTGGTGTAATGCCACACTAACCAACGTTGCTCGTGGATCGGAAAACGCACAGATATTCTCGCAATAATTTCGGGGAGCCCATATAGGTAAAATAATCCGTCATCTGTTAGGAGCTGAAGGCAGTCTTCTATCCATGATTCTGCCCATTCAACATAATTATCTATTGGCATGATTTCAGTATCATTACCAAAATCTTTACCAATGTTGTATGGGGGATCAGCAATAATCACATCGTATTGCTTTTCTACCTTTATAAGTTCTGGTAACACTTTTGTTGTGTCTGCAACAATAATCGTATTAGTGAATGCATCTGCCTTCATGTTTTGTTCCTATTGACGTAGGGTTGGGTAGAGCTCGTCCGAAAACCCAACATTTTTGTAGTATAATTATCGTTCAAAAAGTTTTGTTTGTCCATTGTCATCTGTGCCGCGATATTTACCCACATTCTTGCCTTTTGATTTGCGTTCCTTGAAGGTCATCTCCACCTGATGCAACCCAAGTTCTTCTTGGATTTTAGGCATTTCACTGGAAGCATTATCTAATCTGTCGATTGTCATTTTCAAATATTCTTCGCTTCTGTCAATGCCAATGTATTTATGCCCTAAAAGTTTTGCAGCAACAGCAGTAGTGCCGCTGCCAATGTAGGGATCTAACACAATGCCTTGTGTCTCTGGATCCAAGATTGATATAATTACACGAGTTGGCAACCATAAAGGAAACGGTGCTGGATGCGGATTCTTTTTGCCGTTCTCAGGCACACCGCGCCATATAGATGTCAACTTCGCATCACAGGATCTCAATTCTTTGCCAATTAATTTGTTTCCTATAGGTTTATACAGCCAATAAATGCGTTCTTCTACTTGCCAAAACCGCCAGCCACGTATGTTTCCTGCAATCATTCTGTCCCAAATAATTTCCTGCTTTACTATCCACTCTGTTTTACGCAACCAGTCCATAGGATGGTACATGTTGCCTCTATCCCACCGTATTTTGTGATTACAAAAAAAAGAACCCCCTGGCACGGTTACACGGTAAATCTCATTTAGCACATCTACTTGGTGCTGCTGATACTCAGGTTCAGGCACTGCATCTCTGTAGGCATCATATACCACATTTTTTACAAGCCAACCTTTCTGCTTTTCTTGCTTGTTGTATGGTGGTGAAGTAACGCCGACATTGACGACATCATTACCTATTTTACCCAGAACGCTAAGGGTATCGCCTTCAATGAGTTTGCCTTCTCCAAGTGTGTTTTCTGTAATTTGCTTATGCTCCAGTGAGTTGTCTTTAAGCTGGTGTTGCTCAGTAATATTCATTGTGCTGTCTTCTCCAAGTGTTCGAACACACCTCTTGTTATGTACGGTTGTGCTGCGGCGAGTTCCTGCTTAGACGTAGTATAAATTGTTTCCAGACTCTCTGCGTCTTTGTAATGTATAAATGAAAAATCCGCACTTCGCAGATATTGACCTATTCTATCACCATTAGGAAATCTGCGTTCAAGTTGTGCTTGCAATCGGGATGTGAAACCTTGTTCATTGAAACTAAACTCGAATATATGAATGAGTCGTCCATCAAGAAAACCAGCAACCAGCATGTTGGGGTTTTCTTTTTGGTGACTTTCGAACTTTTCCCAACCGTAATCTGTGAAATTACCCGCACCATCCAATTTACGGGTAGGCTTTTCCGAGCGAACATTACGGGTTTGATTTCGCATTCTTCGACCGCTCCTGTAAGCGTATTATGTCGAAAGCCGTTATAGCCCAGCTTTTTTGAGTAGGGCTGATACCCAGCTACAACTAACTCGCGCATCGTAGAAGAGTTCAAATCATTGAAATACATCGTGAGAAGATCTGAAAGTATCGAGATCAGATTGTCTTTAGATTTGCCGATCAGGTTGGTATTGATTTCGGTGTGTTTTTTTGTGGCATAATCTTCGATGAGTTGTAGAAGATCTTTGTTCATGTATACTTATCCTTTTTATTTTAATTACGCAATTGCCATCACAGCGTTGCAAAAGTATACCAGATTAGCATCGAAATTTCAATTTTTTACTTTCCTGCAAATCCTATGGGCTAATAAAAGAGATACTCAAAATACTTGACAAAAACTCAAAAACCTTTTAGAATTCACAAAAAATTTGGACTGGAGGCAAGAATGAAACTCGCGATATGCAACGAAATGTTTGAAAATTGGAAAATTGAGGATGTATTCACTTATGCCGCTGAACTCGGCTACGATGCGGTCGAAATTGCACCATTTACATTGGCAGACTCGGTTTTGGACATCAGTGAAACAGAGAGGACACGCATCCGAAAAGCAGCTGAAGACGCAAAGATAGAGATCGCAGGACTTCACTGGCTGCTTGTTTCACCACCGGGTCTTTATATCAACCATCCAGACGCGGAAATTCGGAACGAAACGCGTGACTATTTACTTGCCCTCATTGAACTCTGTGCGGATTTAGATGGACAGATACTGGTTTTCGGGTCACCGCAGCAACGCAATGTCATGGAACCGCTCAGTATTGAACAGGCATGGGATTACGCACGGGATACCTTTGCAGAAGGGGCAGAACTTGCTGGGGAAAGAGACGTAATATTATGCATGGAGCCGTTGTCAAGTGATCAGACGAACTTTATTTCCCATCCTGATAAAGCGGTTGAAATGGTAAACGCTGTGAATCATCCCAACTTCCAGATGATTTTGGACGTTTGTAGCACCGCAAAAGAGGGTTTAGACATGCCGACGCAGATTCGCAATTGTGCCGAACACGTTGCACACTTTCACTCTAACGACGACAACGGTTACCTCCCTGGTTCTGGCAATGTGGACTATCCTCCAATCATTGAAGCGTTGAAAGAGATAAAATACAGCGGTTATGTCTCAACGGAGGTCTTTGATTTCAAACCTGATCCGAAGACAATCGCAAAACAAAGTATCGAATTTTTGAACTCCCTGCTATGATATCTGAATTCAATGAATGCTATAACGCTTATAGCAAACTCAGAATAGAAATGGGGCGTTGGCTCAAACAGAGCATGCTCCTTGATCCACCCGGTCCGAACAACGGTGGTGAGGATGAGGCAAACTATGCGCTCGCATGGTTTCCACATTATCTAATCACTGGTGATGCGACCGTCCTACAACACTTTGATGTCCTCAAAGCAGCACTTCTCGGTTGGGTAGAACGCGATTGTGTACATGGGTATGAACCGAAGGCGGAAGCACACCACGGGCCGGAACCATTTTTGCTCTTTTTGCCTCGCTATATCGGGTTAAAGCCTGATGATACCGAGGCGATTTCTCTTTTAACGGATGCTGCTGAACATATCGGAAATTGGGTGTCAGAAATACCGTCTTGGTATGATTACACGCGGGATACCTTTATCGGCTATAATATTGGCACGGAATTTGTAGAAAACGATGAGAAGAATGCTTATGAACTGGCAGAGCACTTCCGTTTTATCCATATTGCCTTGGCAGCGTATAGTGTTACAGGTGAAAAGCGATATGTGGAATGGGCATTGCGGTATGGACGCAAACGTGCTGAGCGGATTATCGCCGCGCCAGAAACTATGCCGTTACTCTGGGATTTGAACGAAAACGGATTGGACGAGGCAGAAGTTGACGCAAAAAACTTGCATCAACTTGTCGCAAGTACGCATCACATACCGGGGGACCCGCTGGCAGGTATTGAAAACTTGCTTGCTTCTGGTGCTATTTATGCATTGGGCGATCTCTATCTCTTGTCAGGAGAAGAGATTTTCCAAACCGCAGCGAAGCGTATCGTTGAACCATTGGTCACATCGCTCAGCGATCCCTATAACGATCCTGCAGCTGCAGCACTCAGCTATTATCGGTGGACTTTCAACGACACTTGCTTTGATACTGCCATTATTGAAGGTTTACACGCACTTCCATCAACTTCACCTGAATTGTTGGCACTTGTATTTCCAGAGGAAACTCGCCGCCGAGAACTTGGTGTAGGAAAGCGGTCAGATATGGCGTATTGGGGAGAATGGTCGGAGGATGGTTCAGTAAAACCTATTCAAGAACCGTCAACAGCAACGTTAACACTCGCTTATCAGGTAACAGGTGAGGTTGCTTATGCGGTTAGAGCATTGCAAATTGCTGCTACACGTCTGAATATCGCACGTCGTGTGCTACGCGGGGGAAGAGAACACGCAGATATGGGGGGTGCGGTTTGCTCAGTTGCTGCAGGACACGGACGCAATTGGGGACAAGGTGCAGTGACCGCATGCTATGGACCTTTGCATCTGGGGACTCGTGAGATTTTGGGAAGGGTTGTCCCGCTCATAGCCATCAAAAAATCAGATCAACAAGGTCAGGTACCATCAACGCTTCTCTCGTTGGTCAGACCTATTGTTGGTACAGATAACACCGTTGAGGTAATTTTCTACAATAGCGGAGATTCATCTCTCAGGTTTGCGTGGCGGTTACAAAGTAATGCTGATGCGTCAAATAAGAGGATTAGTGAATTTAGTTCAACTGAAGAAAACCCATGGCACGAAGAAACACTTAAGGCAAACGGGATTCAAAAGCGGCTTATATAAAATAATTTATCAGGACTTACGTAAAATGCTTGACATACCCACGGTAAAGCAGAACTATAGTAAATTATAAAAATATGTTGACACCCCTTCTGTAGGAGCGATCTCCGAATCGCGATTAAACACAATGATAGTCGGGAATCGGAGTTCCCTCCTACAACTCAAATGTCAAGTTAATTGTAAAATCTACTATAAAGATGCCAAAACTCTACCTGTGAGGATGTTAAATCCTGAATAATGTTTCATCATTTATCCCCTTCAGATTTAGGGAAACATAATAGTCCAACCATGACAAGAATATATCCAATTGCAGATAGAGATGCACCATATTGAGTATTATCAACCCGATTGCCAGAACCAATGGCAAGGCTTCCACTAAAAAACAAAATAAGAAAGCAGATGAGTCCGATGCTACTGCTAATAAGCAGCACCCTTGTCGGTATAGATTTCCGCGGCGTTTGTCGGTTTAACATATAAATAGTGGTCCCGGTAATTACCAAAGAAGCGACAAATGAAATTGTAATGAAGTTAATACCAGTTTCAAGGAACTGAATAAACGTTACTACACAACATAAGAGTCCTAATCCACTCATGATTAGTCCCATAACTATGAGTCGAGGATTGTCACGGACTTTTTGGTTCAATATATAGTAACCGATCCCAACAACAATTGATGATGCAATAAAAGCGAGTGTAATAGACCATCCCCTGCTGTTAGCTAACATAGCCCCTGAATAGGTGTGTTTCCACGGTAACGCAAAAGAGAAAAATGCTAAGATTCCACCTGTTAATGTAATGAACCGTGAGTACTGTTTCATTCTTCATCTCCTCTGACATTTGCTTCCTCTTCTTGTGTACCCTGAGATTCTGGACTATTCGCTTTTTCGATAGAACTTAAAACGCTGATCATTGCCAGAATATATCCAATAGCGGTCAGAAATGCACCATATTGTGGACTGTAGAGTCTGCTACCTCCCATTTCAATATTCAGGCTATCCCCAAGAAACAGAATCAAAAAACAGCAGAGTCCAACGCAACTACTGATGAGTACTAAGCATGTGGACCACGATTTCCATTGTGGGTGTCGGATTAATCTAAAGATACTGGCACCGGTGATAGTTAAGGCAGCAATAAAAGCAATCATAATGAAGTTGATTCCTCTATCAAAACTCGCGAGTATTGGGATAAAACAGGATAGAATCCCAATACTGCCTAAGATGAGCGCCAGAACTGGACACCAAGATGTTAGAAAGACATGCCGGTTTGCGACATAAACGCTAACACCAAATACTGCCAAAGCAACGATAAATACAATTACAACAGCGCTTATTCTACTTATGTTAGACACGAATCTACCACTAATCGTCACCTCAAAGAAAAGAAGATATAAAAAAAGTCCAATACTACTTAAGGTGAGTGCCACTATTTTAGACATAGGATTCCAAGAGGTGTATCGGTTTAACATATAAATGCTAATACCAATCAACGCTAAAATAAAAAAAAGAAGAATTGCAACCAAAGTGCCTTCACCAATATTAGCAAGTTCAGCACCTGAGTAGTCGGCATCCCAAGGCAGCGCAAAACAGAAAAATGCGAAGATTCCACCAATTAGCGTGATTAACCGCGAATGCTGTTGCATATCATTTCCTCATTCAGGCACATTAGTGTTACGTCTACTCCAATTTGTGATTTAGCGGTCGCGATCTGGAACCACTCTTACAAAAGGACTATGTTTGATTTCGTTTATGAAGGACTATTGAAATGTCCATTCTAAAATTATGAGTGTAGTTCACGATTCAGAGATCGCTCCTACAGAAATCTTGTGTATGGTAGGAGGGAACTCCGATTCCCGACTACTGTCGCGACTCACAAATTGAAAGTGGACACTCTATGTTTGATTTCGTTTATAAAGAATTCATTCTTCTTGACGAAGTATCTATACGTTGTTCTCTGTGGAAGCGTTTGGTTTAGGAATGTTCCACGCGCCGAGAAAGATGATAACAAAACCGATGGCTGTCCCCAATCCACCAAATTGGATATCTCCATTTGAAGTGTAGGTTGTATTACCGATGCTACGAAGCCCACTGTAGCCTATTACCATGACGAGTAAAAATGTGAGCAGAAGACATCCAAGTCCAATGCCACTACAAATTAACACAAGATTTCTTGCTTTCCAAGGAGTTTTTTGGTTCACCATGTAGATGCAAATGCCGATGATCACTATAGTAGCGAGAAAGGCAAGCGTAACAAAGCTTGTACTTCCTATTGCAACATCAAAACCTGATATGTTAATAGCTATCTTCACTTGTGTTGATGTGTTCCCAATATCCCATGATGGCATGTCAAGTTTAATCCACGGCAAAAAGAAGCAGAGAAAGGCAATGCCTCCACCTACTATTGGGAGTATAAGCGAATTCTGTTTCATGGTGGGTTCCTCATAAATCTAAAGTTTAGTAGGCAGGTTATTAACCTACCTACCAGATTCAGGACTTAACGCGCACTACACGCCTGCAAACACGCCTGCATGTGTCCGCGCGATTCCGCAGCAATCGTGCAACACTGCTCCATGCTATATTCTTTTGCACCAATAACCTCAAGGTTCAACGGGCCCGTATAACCATTTTCATGTAGAACACGGATGTAACCGACAAGGTCAATGTCTCCACGTCCGTTTGCTTGCAATTCTGGATTGCCGGGACCGCGTTGTGTGCCTTTACAATCTCGTATATGTACGTGTTTCACGCGTGAGACAACCGCAGCAATCGCTTCCACAGGATTTTCACCTGCGCGGTGAATATGTGACGGATCCATGTCGATACCAAATGCGGGAGATGAAATTTCTTCCATAGCGCGAAGGGTTGTCGGCGTGTTATAAATACTCGCTCCAACATGTGCCTTGACACATAGTGTTACACCGTAGTGTTCAGCCCTTGCCGAGAGGCTGCCCAGAGAATCGACAACCCCGGACCAAGTATCTTCATCGTCAGACGAACCGCCAGGTCCGCAGTTAACAATAGGGATACCTATCTCAGCAGCTGCTTGAAACGCTAACTCCATCCTCTCCGGATCGCGTGAGGGTTGCTCCATCGCTAACAACTCAAGGCCATATTCTTTTGATAGGCGTTTAATGTCATCAGCGAGTTCCTGCCAGTTTGCGAGGACAAGATGCTGACTCATTCCGTCAATCGCAGAAAGTTCAATGCCATCATAGCCAGCCATGGCGATATGCTTAAAGGCGGTATCCATATCGTAACCGCCAAACAACACCGAATTTGCTCCTAATTTCAAATGTTTCTCCTTCTATGTAAAACCGTGAGAACGATTTTCAAAGTCAATAGTTCTGTCTCAGTCATTTGCCTTACAGTCCATTCAACGTGGGAAGCGGATGCGGTCGCACCAAGATACCGCCTTGCTCATAAGATTCTATCGCAGCCCATGTGTATTCAAGTGCAGCGAGCGCATCTCTACCGGAAGCACGTATCTTCTCTTTCGGCACACCGTTTGTGATGTCCTCTAAAAACGCATGAATCCTTAACGGAAAGGTCTGCCCAAAGTCGCTGATACCTGATTCGGTTACGACTGTCTCTCCACCTTCTGGGGCACCGGGTGAGGGCCAGAAAGTTATTTTTTCGATGCAATTTTCAATGCAGAATGTGCCACGTGTGCCAGCAAGTTCAACGCTCCACCATCCACCCAGTCCAAAGGTAGCGTCTCCGCGCTGGCTTAGTAGATAGCCGATACAACCGTTTTCAAAGCGGAGGTGAATGCTGTTAATAGAAACCATTAAGTCACCTTCACGACGCCGAAAATGCGGACGCTCCATAAATGCCTGCACATGCGTTACATCACCACAGAAATGACGCATCACACTGAACGGATGTGAGAGAAACGCTTTCACGTGAAAATAGGGAAAACCGTCGGAACGCGGTGCTTTAGAATAACTGTAGTTGAATTCCCCACCAGCAAACCCCATCTTGTGCATGATGTAGACCATCTCCCCTATCTGCCCATTGTCAATATATTCCTTTGCTTGTTCTGCAGGCGGTGTGAAGTAGTGATTCAGATTACATCCGAGATAGAGGTCTTCTTCCGTTGCTTTTGCCACCATTTCACGAGCCTGCCCGACGTCATTAGAGAGCGGTTTTTCGACGATCACGTGCTTGCCATTGTCAAGCGCTTCCATTGTCGGTTCATAGTGCCAACTGCCGTTCTCATTTCCGCCTGTAGTGACATCAACGATTTCAAGGTCCGGTTCACCATCAATCATGTTTGCCAAACTGTAGTAAGCTTTCACACCGAGGCGTTCCGCTGCGCTGTCTGCGCGCTCTTTTGCAATATCACATACTGCAACAAGGTCTGCTAAATCATTATTTGCGTGGCAATTAGCATGATTATTCCCAATTCCACTCATGCCGACTACGCCAACTTTTAATGCCATTTTTTAAATTCCTTCCAATAGGTGAAATAGACTATAATGATACGATTCTATACGCTCAGTTGTGATTTTGTCAACAAATATCTGAAATTTACTTGACAGCAACCTTGATACATGCTAATTTCATTATTAGGACTTACGTATCTTTTGCGGCATCATTTGAAAGCACAGAGGTCCGAAAGTGATTAGATTACAAATGCACCTAAGAAATAACGTGAGTTTGATAAATCAGATTTTTGGACTCGGTGCGGTTAGGAAACCGCACCTACCGGGCTTATGAGAATAAGATTTTATGCAAAATGAAGTTCATATATCTATTATCAAACTCACGTTAAGAAATACTAAAGTTTGGACAATATTGTTAGATTCAAGTAGCCTTGTCCATAGGTTTATCTTTGATTTGCTGAAAGATATGTGTAATATTCTGCATGTATGGTTTTTGCTTGGAACTCACAGAAAATAACGTTTGCGCTATTCGCAAGCGTAGAAAAGCGACACGCAATCCGAGTGTTAGGTTCACAGGACGATACCAATGTATCCCGAGTTGTTGACAAACATCCTCAACACTCACCCTTTCCGTTGCCAGTTGTGTTGTAAATATAAGTTTCGTCAAACTCGCTGCGACGAAACTAAGTTGCACAAACCGATTGATGCTTTTACGAGATTTGACTTGATATTTATCAAACCCGAAATGTTGTTTGACATCTCGGAAAGCTGTTTCAATCTGCCATCTATGACGATAGTATTTGACGATCTGCGATATCTCAAGCGTCATATCTGTTGTGAAAACAAAGAAATACCGATAAGGCTTTGACACCTTTGGGCGTGTGCGTATCACAACGAGCCGCACATCCGCATCACACATTTTGGTTCGCACGACTTTGGAGGCGATTGAATGCGTTTTACCTGCTATTTCTATTACATTATATCGTAATCTTCGAATATCAAGACGGTCTCCGTATTTCTTGGGTCTCCCAGGTTTGCGACGCTTAGGTATTTTGGGTAAATGGTAAAACACAGCATTGGATTTAGCACGACACAAAATATGATGTCCAAAACGCAATGCCATTGTAAATACTTTGCGACGCGCAAAGCCTCTATCAAAGATAATCAGTCCAGGGACTAACTTTGAACAGATACGCTGCAACACCGCATTACTTTTATCACGGATCGTTTTCGGACACATCAGTTTCACCCATACAGGGAAAAGCATCCACCCTGTCGCTGTCTCACATAACAAACCGAGTGCGCCGAACTGGTGACCGAACTGAAACTTGGATTGATTGATGCTACGCCGTTGGAAACTGAAGTTTCGGAAAAAGTGCAATCCCCATTGTGATTTGCCTGTTTTTATTGCTTTAGTTTCATCATAAACATAAACCCAGATCGCAAATGTGTGTTGAACCAGTCGTATCATAAGTGTTGCGACCGCATCCGCATCCCATTTACCACGCGATAGGAACTTCGGAAAAGACCAGTATCTTGTCTGTGAGCAACTTGATTGATAAAGACTTGTAAGAGTGCCATTCCCTCCATTTGCGATGAAACCGAAAATCAACGCTTGGAAAAGCATAAAGTTTTGTTGGTTGAATAAAGGACGAAAATCTGATACTATTTTTTCTAAGCAGAGAAGGAGGTCCATTTTATATTCCTTTCAAAAAGTGTTGTTTCTGAAAGGATACCTGCTTTTCTGCTTTTTGGAAATAAAATTGTTAAAAATTGTCCAAACTTTAGTTAAGAAATAGAGTATGCATAAATCCTATTTATGAAGCTTATGACCAAGGAACAATCAGATGAGTATTAGTGTCGGCATGGTCGGCTTAGGGATGTTCGGTCCCTCATTTATCCAATCCTATAAAGCACATCCAGACGTACATCGGATTGCGTTGTGTGATTTGCGTTCGGAGCGTTTATCAAAATGGGCAAAAGACTTTGAGATTTCCGAGACGTATTCAAGTCTTGACGACATCTGCAAATCAGATTTAGATGCGCTTGTTATTATCACGCAGCATTGGATGCATGCACCACAAGCTATCCAAGCGATGGAAGCAGGAAAACATGTCTACACCGCTGTGCCTGCTGCCGTGTCGTTGGATGAATGTGAGCAGTTGGTCAGAACAGTGGAACGGACGGGGATGATCTACATGAATGGTGAGACAAGTTATTTCCGTCCAGAGACAGCCTTTTGTCGTCAGAAAGCAGCAGAAGGCGCGTTTGGCGAGTTTGTCCACTGTCGCGCTGAGTATTTCCACGACATCAGCCACGGTCTTTACGATGTAGCAAAAAATCGGTGGGGTGAGCAGTGGGATTTAGACAAAAGCGGTGGGATTCCGATGTATTATCCAACGCACTCAACCTGTTTTCCTATCTCTGTGATGAACGCACACGCGATGTCCGTTTCCGCACAAGGTTATGTTTATCCGAATGACGATTGGTTTCGATTAGACACAATCCACAAAAATCCGTTTTCTAATGAGGTCGGTCTTTTCACAATGAGCAATGGCGCGACCATGCAAATCTGTGAATTTCGGCGAGTTGGTCACCCCGGTTGTGAACGCGCCAGTGGTATCTACGGCACCGAGGGCAGTTATGAGCAAAGCCTTGCGGGTATAGTGTGGGCTACCAAGCATGAAAGGGAAAACGTCCAACCTACACAAATGCACGAATTTCTTCCTGAAGCACTTGCGGAGAATTTAGGTGGACACGGTGGTTCGCACGCTTATTTAGTACACGAATTTGTGGATTCGGTCAATCGGCAGCGGTTACCGCGTGTTAATGTTTGGGAGGCAGTTCGATATTGTGCACCGGGCCTTGTAGCGCATGACTCAGCCTTGCGGGACGGTGAATTGCTTCAAATTCCGGATTGGGGAGATGCCCCAAAAGATTAAATGTATATTTCCTCTTGATTTTAATTGCTTTTTAGAGTATACTATCTAATTTAATAAAAGGTTTCAAAAGGCACGATACTCAGCAGCTACTATCGGCTTGCAAGTTTTACCCAAATAGAAAGTGTTCAGACACCAATTAACACCCTGACAAGTGCCATATAACACCCTGACAAGTGCCATACTTGCACTTGGCGTGGTTTGTATAATACGAGGTTATAAGGAGTATAGAATGGCTATTGAATACGCGGGAGCCTATGATGCATCTGCCATCCCTTCTGATGTTGCCCGCGAAATTGAAATTTATGAGATTCAACTCGATCGGTTCCAAGCCGGTCAAGTGGAAGAGGCAACCTTTACTGAATTTAGACTTCGGCGCGGCGTTTATGGACAGCGCGATGACCGGTCGCAGATGATCCGTGTCAAGATCCCGTTCGGGGGGCTTACAGCGGCACAACTCGAAATGCTTGCAGATGTTGCCGAAGAATTTTCGGATAACATCATTCACATTACGACGCGTCAAGATGTGCAATATCATTACGTAGACATCAACACCACCTCTGAGTTGATGCGTCGCCTCGCAAGCGTTGACATCACAACAAAAGAAGCATGCGGCAATGTCGTTCGGAACGTCACAGCATGTCCTCTCAGCGGTGTATGCCATGATGAGACATTTGACGTGACACCCTATTCTAAAGCGTTATCTGCGTTCCTTTTAGGACACCCGGATGCAGAAAATTTTGGTCGTAAGTTCAAAATCGCATTTTCTGGATGCGAAGAACATGCCTGCGGTTTAGCAAATATGCACGACATAGGTGCGGTTGCCGCTGTTAGAGAGGTGGACGGTGAAGTCAAACGCGGCTTCAAACTCTACGTTGGCGGCGGTCTTGGTGCTGTCCCGCATCAGGCAAAAATCTTTGACGATTTTGTTCCTGCTGAGGAACTCCTGCCGATTTCACAATCAATTTGCAGAGTATTCACACGTTTAGGTGAACGCAAAAATCGGAATAAGGCACGTCTGAAGTTCGTCATAGCTAAACACGGCATTGAGGAATTTCGCAAGTTGGTGCTTGAAGATAGGGAAACGCTACGGCATGACCCCGTATGGACAGCGTATCTTGACAATCTGGATGCCTACGATGAAAGTCCGCTTAAGCCACCGACACAACTCAACGGCACGTCAAAACCTGACGGGTTTGAAGAGTGGCATCAATCTAATGTGCAGTTACAGAGTCAACCCGGCTACGCTTTTGTGACGATTACACTACCACTTGGCGATATTACTGCCGATCAAACCCGTGCTTTAGCAGATATTTCTCGGAAATATGTTAAAGACACTATCCGTGCAACGGTGGAGCAGAACATCGTCCTGCGTTGGGTGACGATGACTGATTTACCAGCTCTCTATCGTGAACTAAAAGCAATTGGTTTGGGTGATCCGGGGGCAGAATCTATGGTAGATATTACGGCTTGCCCCGGCACTGATTCTTGCAAACTCGGTGTATCCTCTTCGCGCGGTCTTGCGGCACATCTGCGAAGCCATTTCATTGAAGCTGGTGTACAGAATGAAATCAAAGACTTTCGGATTAAGATTAGTGGTTGCCCCAACTCATGCGGACAGCATCACATTGCAAATATTGGCTTCTTTGGCTCTTCAAAACGAGTGGGTGGACATATCGCTCCTGTTTACCTGGTGCTACTCGGTGGACACATGGTGGAAAACGCTAGTTCTTATGGGCTTGCCACTGGAAAAATCCACGGCAAATATATTCCGGTGTTCATTGAGGAGTTAACTGGTAAGTACACGGCGGAACGAAATGAGGAAGAATCCTTTACTGATTACGTCGCACGACTCGGTAAAGCGGAAATCAAGCAGATCTTGTCCCAGTACGATAAGATCCCGACTTACGAGGAAGCACCGGAATTCTATATAGACACAGGTGACACGAAAGATTACCAACTCAAAACCGGTGTCGGTGAGTGTGCTGGAGAGGTGATAGCACTTGTCTCCATGAAGTTGGAAGAAGCAGATCGACTCATCTATGAATCCGGTTTGAATTTGGAAAAGGGTGAATATCAAGATTCCGCGGAGTTGGCTTTTGATGCAATGATTAGAGCCACCGATGGACTCTTGACAACGGTCGGTTTGCAATATATTGACGACGCAACCACCGTCAATGAGTTCCGCACGCATTTCTTTGATCCCGGTAATTTCTTCGCAGGATTCGGAGCGCATCTGTTTAAGGCTACGGAAGAAGATAGTTCTACTTTCGACCATGAATTAGCACACCGCCGCGTAGAAGAAGCCACCCTCTTCGTAGAAGAATCACATAATGTGTATAATCGTATGCGCATCAAGCAGGAAGAAGAGGAAGCGAGTAAGCGCAAGACACGTAAATCGCGTCCTGCCCCCAAACCGAAAGTGGTCAAGAAAACAAAACCTGTTGAGGAAATCACTGATAGCCTTGACCTGAAAGGTGTCGCATGCCCATTCAACTACGTCCAAGCAAAGGTCCGGTTGGAAACGATGCAAGTCGGTCAACTCTTAGAGATTACCATTGATGATGGTGAACCAATTGAGAACGTGCCGAAAAGTCTCACGAATGATGGGCATGACATTCTTGATACCAAGAAGATTGGAAAACACTACCGCCTGACTATCAAGAAGGGTGAGTAAGGTTCAGCGCTGCACTTGCAGGTTTGCCCATATAGTAAGAACGTAGACTGGGCGATTGCTTCTTATGTCCAATTGTTTCGGACAGGCAATCGCCTTTTTATATATCAGATTATTGTAAGGAGATTAGGTCATGAATTCTAAAGAGATGTTCGAAGTGCTTGATCGTGTGAGAACTTGGGATATGGAGATGCGCATTGACCTCGCTCGTCGAATTTTAGAAACTGTGGCCCCCGCGCGCCCTCTAAAACCCGCTCAAACTATGTCATTAGATGAGGTAATCGGAATTTTAAAAACAGGTGCCCCGCCGCCTACTGACGAAGAATGCAAAAAGATTATTGAAGAGGAGCGTTTAAAAAAATACGGATGATTCACGCATTATTGGATACAAATGTAATCCTGGATGCCATGCTTGAACGACATCCTTGGAGTTTTGATGCCTCGGCCCTCTGGCAAGCAAAACTTGACGAGCTGTTTGTTGCTTACATCACTGCAACCTCCGTAACCGATATTTTTTACATTACTCGTAGACACGCAGGACGTGAAAAAGCATGGCAAGTAATTCAATTCTGTTTGGACCAATTGTCCGTTATATCTGTTGGAATTGATGAGCTACGGTTGGCAACAACGATAGAAGGTAGCGACTTTGAAGACAATCTGCAAATTGCTTGCGCTGTGAGCAGACAACTTGACGTAATTGTCACACGCAATCTTTCAGGATTTGCACGTAATAGTATCCGTATTCTCACTCCACAAGAAATGCTTTTGAAATTGTCTGGGACAATTGATGTAAAATCATAAACACATCAATAATCGTTTTGTGCTCCTAAGCGATTGTTATGTTGGCAAGAATACAAGGAGGCACACCGATGAGAAAAAATGAGAACATATCGTGAATATCTTATTGAAATATTTACCGACCGTGAAGAGGCAATTGCGCATCTTGAAGTAGCATTGGAAGACTGCCAAACCTATGGAGATAGTGACGTATTTCTTTCCTTACTTCAAACTGTCGTTGAAGCACAGGGTGGTGTTTCTGAATTTGTGAAGCAGACAGATATAGATCCACAACTGCTTTCAAAAATGTTATCCAACGCAGAAACACCTTTGATTGACACATTGGGAATTGTCCTTAAAGCACTCGGATATCAACTTTCAATAAAACCGATAGAGAGCGAAAATCCGAACCTTGAAACGATCTCCCGAACAAAATAGAAGATGAAAAATTGAATCTCGGCGCCCAATATAAAGTCAATATACATAGTTTTTGTGACAAAGAAAGTTGAAAAAATCAAATTCTCGAATAGTGCATGCAATTGGTAGAACATCTACAATTTATGAGAAACTTAAAAGGAAACTCCTATGACCTCAAATAAAACAAAACTGCCTCTAACAGACATGACTCCAGCGCAATTCCGAGAATGGCTTTACCTGATTGTGAACGAGTTATTATTTACTGATCGTGATATGCTTGCTGTTTTGCTTGCACAGAATGCTGACCGTGAAACTTTGGCAGAAGGCTTCCGAGGATTTTTTGAAGCCTATTCCTATGATTTGGCATTTGAGTTAGATGCACAGGAGTCCTGCGTACTTAAGGTTTTGGAAGTATCCGAAGAGTTTACACATTTGAAACAGCGCGTGGCAGCAGTTGAATATGAGCGGAAAACTTCACCTATAGGACGTCAGGTGCGGAGGCTCGGAGGGGGTACTAACAACCCTACACCAACGATAATGGTAGCAGATTTATCTGATAATGAATTCCTTACACTAACGGAGACACTCGTGAATTCAGAACTATTTGCAGCGCGGGAACAAGTGGTTAAGTTGATGAAAGAACCCCCATCACGTGTAAATCATGTGCAGTTGCAATCGGCGTTTTATGAATTTTTCGTGTGCCATCTGGAATTGGAACAGTTTTTAGAGAGTTATGAGTACGATCCCGATGAGGGACTTGAGATATCTCTAAAAGTTGCTGAAGAAATAAATCGTAGTATTGCTGATTACGAATCTGGAAAAGTTAAACGGAGGTCGCTTGAGGAGGTGGCAGAGAAACTCGGGGTTGAGTTGGAATGTACAGATTAACAATAATGCCACGCTCTGAATCAGATTTACAGCGTTTGAGTCCGCCAATTCACGCACGAATCCTGAATAAACTTCAGCAATTATGCCAAATTTGTGATGATTTTCCGCATAGGGCACTGAAGGGTGCACATAGAGAAAAATATAGTTTAAAGGTAGCTAAGGATTACCGAATTCTTTATACTTTTGATAGGCAAATCCGTGAGATTGTTGTGCATCGAGTTGGACACCGTAGCAGCATCTATTAGACAACAATTCTGAACGCACCTTGCTATCAATTTTCACTCCAGCCGATAGTACCCGAACCTTGAAATAAAAAGCGAAATACGATAAACTAATCAATATATATGGTGAATTATTGAAATAATTATACACCTCACTTGTAGGAGCGATCTCCGAATCGCGACCAAAGCCACTCGTAGTCGGGAATCGGAGTTCCCTCCCGCTGAATGCCAAAAGCGCATTCAGCGTTGATTCACAAACCCGTAATGTCTAATTAATTCTAAAATCTACCATAATCAATATATAAATGAGTTCTCTCAGAAGCGAGGCAACAATGCAAGAACACACTGATTTAGCACCTGAAAATAACAGCCAAACCGCTATTCCTGCTATGCAACCGATGAGTTTCACAGATATTCTGGATGGGATGTTTACGCTCTATCGGAGTCACTTCCGCTTGTTTTTGGGAATCGCAGTCGTTTATCTCGTGGTAGGTTTTAGTATGGATCAGATTTATATGTATTTTACGATTGAGCGCGGGATGGAATACAGTTTCACAATACTGTTCGGCTATCTTCTTGGAACATTCTTGCTGTCTGTATTGGTAAGCGGAGGACTGATTTATGCGAGTGCACATGCGTTTTTAAAAAGAGATATTACTGCTGGAGATGCTTTAAAGCAAACATTACAACGTTTTTTATCACTTTTCGGTAGCGCGCTCCTCTGGATATTAGCTGCTTTTGGTTTGTTTATAACTATCATAGGGATTCCATTTTCAATCTATTTTGGAGTCCGATGGGGACTTTACAGTCTTCCTGTACTATTTGAAAAAACTTCAGCGACAAAAGCACTCAAGCGAAGTACTGAATTAGTTAAAGGCACTTGGTGGCGAGTCTTTGGAATTATGTTAGCAATTTTTCTCATCACCTTGATGATAGGATTTATACTACAGACATCTTTCTGGGTCATCTTCAATTCCATAATTGGTCCTACAGCAGCAGAAAAAGTAGCAGAAGAACCGACTTTCTGGGAGGCATTCCGTCTTTTTTTCTTACCCACACCGAAGGATATTGGGTGGACTGTTTATACAATCCGGAGTTTTGTTACGTTATGTATCTCAACACTCTTGATGCCGATTGGATCCGTCGGTTCAGCGCTTCTCTACTTTGACATGCGAATTCGCAAAGAAGCTTATGATATTGAGATGCAAGTGACAGATTAAGGACTTTACCGTGCACTTCCCCAAGACGATATATGAGAACCGAAATGACTGATGACCGACGCACTAATTTTGCAGCGACAACTTTGACGCTCTATCGTAACAATTTTGGGTTGTTTTGGCGTATTATGATACCGGTGGCTATTATCGCAATTTTATTACATATTGCGATGTTTTTTCGTTCTGTAAATCTTATTGAAAAGTATGTTGATGACAAACCTGATTACACTGCAACCGGAAATCTAAACACATTCAATGGAATTACGCCTACGGTTTCCATACCTGACTTCTTTAGAACACTTGAATATTTTACCCCAAATGGGGGTAAGGATACAAAACCCTTCCCTTCCGTTATTTGGCAGTTCTTTCCTGTCCCGATGGTGGGTACAATCAACAACGACAGCAAATCCTCTTGGGGATGGACACTTCGCTTCCAAACCTATGACTACACACCTCTAATTCTCATGTTACTTACACTTTGCCCGTTATCGTTGGTTGTCGCGCGGCTATCGTCCAATTCACGATTTTCTGACGATGCTCCAGATTCAACGCCTTTAACTGCGCGTGAGGCTTGGCGACAAACAGGAAAGAAAGCGTTTGTGGTTTTGGTTGCGTTTGTGTTGTTCGTTCTTATTGTAGATGTAGGAAATTACATCCAAATCGGAATTACATTGTTGATTCCTTCATTGATGATACCGTGGTTGCTTACGTTAATAACAACTTTGGTAATGCTTACGAACATCTATTTTCTGGTAACGTTAAGTCTCTACAACCCGTGCCTAATCCTTGAAAAAAACTCCTTGATAGACATTTTCCGACGTAGCCATGCACTGGTCAGCAGGGCAAGACTACGTTTTTTGTGGATTTATCTTTTGACAGGATGGATCGCTGCTGTTTTTACTTCGGTTCTGCTGGGTGCAATATTATTACTTTTTACGGTCTTTTTCTCTGAACTCACCCCGATTCGAGAAGCGTTAACGCCGTTAAAATTTCTGTCACTTTTCATCGGTGGAAATGTAGCAGTAGAGTTACCAAACTTGCCAGGTATTCTCTCCACTATATTACTCCTCATTGTCAAAGGTATAATCACCGCTTTTTTAGTTCCGGTATGGGCAATTGTAACTACGCGTCTCTACTTAGAAAGAGTAGAGAATATCGCAGAGACTAAACAAGAGGCATAATGAAAGTGAGAAACAGAATTTGCTTTTGTGTCGTAGTGTGCTTTGCCAGCCTTGTTATGTATATGGCAGTCGATGCAGAAGAACAGACATTTCGCGATGAATTGAAGGCGAAGCGTTCGGATCCCACAGTTTCTTATGAAAAATACCAAAAAGATTTAGCGAAACTCTTTAAATCTAAAGAACCTAAATCCGAATGGCACTTCAGGCTTGAGTATGTGTTATTTCCGCTGAGTGCCATAGCACTTGGAATTGTGGTAGCCTTTTTTATTAGGCAAATTCAGATGAACCTGATTCGTGAAGTGCGCGACGAAGCAGAACCAGAAATAGCATCAGAGCGTGTGGAAACTGAAAAGGCTGCGCTTGCTCGTGCTGAAACAGCAGTGGAAGCGAACGACTTTCGCGGCGCACTTCGTTATCTCTATCTCTCTGCAATTTTACATCTCCAGGAACGGAACATCCTTCCTTATGATAAGAGTCTCACTAATCGTGAGTATCTTTACCAATCACAAGTAGACACAGATTTACAAACAACACTTGGGCCGGCGATTACGGTTTTTGATGAGGTATGGTACGGACATAAACCTTGTGACGCAGAAACTGTTGAAGGTTATCGTGATATGTTACAAAAAGTTTATAGCGGTTAGGTGAAGACAAATGCGAATCCTTCAGAGACCTATTTTTATCCTGATTTTAATATCGCTAACCTTTTGCCAGTTTTCGTGTGATTCGTTAGAGCAAGGAAGTGTGCTTTATCTTATTTTGCGTAAACTAAAGTTCCGTGTCATAGCGATTACAACAGAATATCCTTCTCACTTGAAAAGTTACGATGCGTTGTTTCTGCAAGACCTTAACAAAGCACCTTTAGAAACAGAGATTGAGAAGATTCAAGATTTCGTTAGAGACGGTGGCACCTTAATCGTGAGTGGTGGAAGTCATCAAGCTATGGAGGGACTTGTTGCAGCGTACGGCTTAAGATTGCGTAGATTAGAGAAAAGGTTGAGATTCGTACAAAGAATTAGCGATGAACCCTTTTTGCCATTACATCCAGTTGACGAAATTCACGCACGGACATATATTGTTATTGAAACTTTTGAACGAGATGTCGCGGTGCTTTACGGGAGAGAGAATAACGCAGTGGTTGTAACACTACGCGACGGTGAAGGGCGTGTGTTTTTCACAACCTCTGCTTATCTGTTCAGCGAGGATGGATTGCGGCATAGTAGCAACGCAACGTTTCTTTACAACCTTATGTCAACGCTTTCCCGCAACGCTCGCATCGGTCTTGCTGAGGGAAAATACATTACTCATGAGTCTAAACCGTCTAATTCGTTTGTGGCGCTTGTGTTCAAAACACCTGGCGGTTTAGCTGCTGTTTATGTATGTCTCATTCTTTTTGTTTTCCTGACATTGCGAGGAAGGCGTTTCGGAAAGCCGTTGGATGTGCGGGAAAATAACAGACGTTTGAGTTCTGAATACGTCTACGCGATGACAACACTCTACCAAAAAGCGAACACACGCATGGATATTTTACGGCATATCCGAGACAGATTCAGGGCAGATTTGGGTATCCGCTGGCGTGTCAATCCTAATTTAGATACGGCGACCTTTCTGGAAGAATTGACACAGCGAGGCGCGGTTGACGAAGAAGGCGAACTTACAAATCTTATTCGTGATCTTGAACGGTCTGGCAATATATCGGAGTCGCAACTGCTTGAAATGGCGAAGCGGGTTGAAGCATATCGTGAAACATCAAAAATTGGTAGGGCAAAGTAGAACGTATCTCATAGGTGTTCAACTTTGCGTATGATTTCTTGTAGGAGGGCTTTGTAAGCCTGATTTTACATCTTGAGTTCCGTAGGAACGATATGTTTATAGCAACGCGGAATTATTCTCTTGAGCTCCGTAGGAGCGACATATTCTATAAACATTCCGCCTCTACGAGGCTCAAGAGCGTGTTTGAACGTGTTTTCTATAAACATACCACCCCTACGGGGCTGAGGCGCATTACTCATATTAGAAAATTCCTTAAGTTGACAGTTATAGATTTCGCTACGCTCTATCCAACCTACATCTACAAACTAATCGTGATTTTCAACTGCATGGAGGATAAAAGGCAAATAAATTATGGAGAACTTAGTTCAAACATCTTTTGAGAGAATGAAACAAGAGGCACAAAAAGTTATTGTCGGGCAGACAGAACTTTTTACGCTTGTGGTCGTAGGTTTGTTTTCAGGTGGACATATCTTATTAGAAGGCGTTCCTGGCACTGCAAAAACATTGATCGCCAAAACGTTAGCAATGGTAGTCTCTGGACAGTTTAGTCGTGTTCAGTTTACCCCTGACCTGATGCCGTCTGATATTGTCGGTACAAGTGTTTATGACTTGACGACAAATCAATTCAATCTAAAGCGCGGTCCTGTTTTCACAAACGTGCTACTTGCAGATGAAATCAATCGCGCACCTGCGAAAACGCAATCTGCCCTCTTAGAATGTATGGAAGAACGGCAAGTTAGCATTGACGGTGTACGCCACGAACTTCCTGCGCCGTTTATTGTATTAGCAACGCAAAATCCTATTGAATATGAGGGAACTTATCCACTTCCCGAAGCACAGCTTGACCGATTTTTGTTTAAGCTGCGCGTGGATTACCCTGGTCCAGAGGTTGAGACACAGATTTTGATGAATTATCATCAAGGGTTCAATGCCACTCGCTTGGAAGCGGTAGGAGTCGAAAATGTGATTGATAGCACATCGCTTCAAGAGTGTCAGGAGGAAATCCAGAAGATTACAGTAGAAGATTCAATCATAGATTATATTATCAGTTTAGCGGAGGCATCGCGCAGTTCAAATGAGTTGGTATTAGGTGGAAGTCCGCGTGCCTCAATCGCTCTTTTGTTAGCGAGCAAAACTTATGCTGCATTACAAGGACGCGATTATATTCTGCCTGACGATGTGAAATACTTGGCGCCACACGTCTATCGGCATCGTATCCTTTTGAAGCCGGACGCTGAAATTGAAGGGTTAACCTCTGACGATGTGATTGACCGCTTACTCGCGGAGGTAGAAATTCCACGTTAGAAAGATGCATATAAGCAAACGTTTCCTTATTTTCCTGCTTCCGATAGCCATTCCGATTGTGCTTTACACCGTCTCACCGAATCTCTTATTTATCGGTGGTGTATATCTGGTGTTGTTATTTATCGTCGGCATCATAGACTATGTTACGAACCCTTTATTTGAAAAAGTTGAAATCAGTCGGGAGATGAATTCTAAATTTTCGTTGGGAGTGGAGAACGTTGTGAAGATACAGATTGTCAACCGTTCGCGTTATCTGCTAAGGATACGTCTTAAAGACGATTTCCCTGACGAATTGCTGCATGAGAAGGTAACTTATGACTGTAGCGTTTCACCTATGGACCACGCGGATGTGCCTTATCATCTTACGCCATTACGACGAGGTATTTATCAGTTTGGAGATATTCATGTGCGGTGTTTGGGCGTATTAGGTTTTGTTGTCCGCCAACGTCGTGTGCCAGCAGAGACAGAGATAAAGGTTTATCCAAATCTAAAAGCGGTGCGGCAGTATGAACTCTTGGTAAAACGTGGCATGCTCCACCGCATGGGTCTAAAAAATTCACGACAATTTGGTGAAGGCACGGAGATGGAAAGGTTGCGAGAATATTCTCCTGATGACGACTTTCGCCGTATTGATTGGAATGCCACTGCACGCCACCGCAAACCGATTGTGCGAGAATTTGAGACCGAAAGGAGTCAAGATGTTGTCATCATGTTGGACACCGGTAGGTTAATGGCTTCACCGATCCTTTTGGAATCGTCTAAAATACCCGATGCAGAGTCAAGATCGCAAAAGGCGATGCTAAAGTTGGATTATGCTATTAATACTACCTTGATGGCTGCCCATGTCTCAACGCTGAAAGGCGATAAGGTCGGGTTAATTGCTTTTGCGGATACCGTTCACCAATATCTTGCGCCGAAACCTGGAAAGAAACAGTTCCTTACGATGTTAGAAACGATCTATGCGCTGCCTGTTCATCCGGTAGAACCGGATTATGAATCGGCTTTCACCTATCTTGCTTCAAAACAGCGAAAACGCGCCCTCATTATACTTTTCACCGATATTCTTGATAAAGATTCTGCGGAAGGAATAGCCGCTTATGTTGCCCAATTCTCCAAACATCACCTCGTTGTTTGCGTAACGTTAACAGATTCTGGTATCGTTGAATTGGCTGAGCAGCGGTCTTCAAATTCCAAGTCGGTCTATCAGAAAGCGATCGCTGAACGGTTATTGCAAGAGAAACACGCGACTTTGGAGGTTTTACGACGTCAAGGCGTTATCACAATTGATGTACCTGCACATCAATTGACGATGGCAGTCGTGAATAAGTATTTGGAACTTAAGGCGAAGTCAAAAATATAGTTCGTAGGTTGGGTAGAACGCAGTGAAACCCATTAGCATCTTAGCGTTAACATATTGCACCTGATGCACCTGTCACCCCTCTGGGGTTTGACTTCTACTATCATCATGCAGCTATACACCTTTCGCCTCTCTGAGGCTATGGAAAATCCCATCTCAGCACCCGCCGAATGCCATACGCGCGTTCGGCGTTGATTCCGGTGCGGAATGTGTATAGAAAACATCGTACAACATCAACCCAAACCCCAGCGGGGTGACAGGTATACGGTATTGCGGACAAACAATTTTACGAACTACCATAGTCGGTTTTAGCGGGTTTCATACCAAAAAGGTAGGTGAACAGGACGACTCCTGTTACAGCGCCAAAACCGATTTTAATAGCATTTGACAACTCAGAAGGCGATACAAAACCTTCAATAGTCCCTGCCACGATTAGCAAGGCAACACACCCCCCAAGCATTTGAATAGCGGTTCTCGCTGCGTTTATCAAAGCACGTTTTCGCGTGTATAGCGATGGCGCGATAAGTGAATATCCCAATTTCATGCCTGCACCGCCAGCAATAAAAATTGTTGTGAGTTCTATGTAGCCGTGAGGTGACACAAACGACCAGAGTGCTAACGCAACCCCGTTGACATGGCACAATCCCGCAACAGCACCGATGAGAATCCCGTTGTAGACTAAAATATAGACGCTGCCTACCATAAACATGATGCCCCAAGCGAATGCAAGAAAAGCAACCCGAATGTTGTTTGTCATCACAAAGGAAGCAAAAAGATTTCTATTTTCTGCTTCTGTGTCATTCCATGCACCGCTACCCAACTGTTTGATGTGTTCGACGGTGCCTTCAGGGACAAGTTTTTCAGCAAATTCGGGAGTTCTCAAGGCACTCCAATATGTGCCTGCAAATGCAATGGTGAACATCAGGAAAGCTGCGCCAACAAAATGAATATTTTCTCGGAATACCTGCGGAAAACCGTAACGAAGAAACTGCAACAGTGATCCGCGTTTTAGAGGTGAGGCTTGATAGACAGAGGAATGTGCACGCGATGCTAACTCATTTAGGTAGGTAACACATCGGTCCTGTGAAAAATCGCGACGCGCAACCGCTAAATCGGATGTTATACGCCGATATAGGTATCCAAGTCGGTTGAGTTGCTGCGCATTTGCATTTCGGGACTGGTTTAATAACGTCTCTAACTCATCCCAAGTCTTCTGTTTTTTCTCAATAAATTCAGCAGCAGTCATGAATTAATTCTTGTCCGATACTTATAGTAAAACTAAAATTCCTATACATTTTCTTTAGGCTAATGGCGTTTGTAGTCGCGCAATTCATTGTGCCTCTTATATTGGTAGGTGGGTTTATGTGATTCATCATTTTTCTGAATAGCGGATTACACAGATTAGGCGGATTTGTCGGGTTTCGCTGCGCTCTACCCAATACTTGTCCGTTGATTCGGGTTTCACACGCTCTACCCAACCTACAACTCAAACCTGTTTAACAGGACTTACGCAATTTTCGCGATAATTATGGCTAAATTGGTGTTATTTTCAGCAAAATTCTGAATTGCCAGCGCGTTTACAAAACGCGCCTACCATTTGTGCGTAAGTCCTGTTTAAGTTAACAGTGCTATAAGGGCAATAATCGCCGCACCGACAGTAGTACACACAGTGAGGACAGTCAGCACTTTACTGGTGCCTTCTTGACTACCTTCCAATTTCCCTTTTATCCATCCGACATCGCGTTCCAAAGTTCCTAAACGTGTACTATTTTCTCTTGCTTGTGTCTCAATCCGCGACAAGGCTTCAAGTACTCTTTCTCGGAAATCTTGATCTGACATGTCAATACCGGCTGTGTGCAGTGTCCGTACAGGATAGCATGGAAGCGTACAAATGTCAAGTTAGTCTGACATGAACGGGTGTGTAAAGTTTTTGTAGAAACACTGATGTCCAGAGAGGTTGCGGTTATAATAAAAATGGGTATCCTATCCTAATAACCTTAAAAACACAGGAGAGGATACCGATGTTTAATATATCATTAGAGAACCCCGAAGTCAAAGAGATTTTAGAAGATATTGCTCAGATGGCAGACGAACTTTTGTCATCCCCTTGCGTCCCATTAGAAGCAGCTGAGCCTTGTGTGCGAGACCTCATGCTTAGAAGTAGTCAAAAGTTGTTGGAAGTGTGTGTCTCAGAAGCAGCATCTCGGCAATCTGCAGCACCTGTTGAATGTCCACAATGTGAACAAGCGTGTCGTCCGATACAGAACGCGGCGTGAATATCACAACACTTTGTGGCAAGATCCGTGTGCAGCGTTGGGTGTATGAATGTGGGTCGGGTCATTATCATAGGCCTTGGGATGCGTGTCAAAAGTTGAAAGGTAAATGGACACATCGTGTCGCAGAGCGGATGTGTTATCTGGCAGCACCTTTTGACTATAGAGCAGCAGCGAAAGAGTTGTCTTTTCAAGGGATAAAAGTGAGCCATACGACATTGCACCAAAAAGTGCGTGAGTGGTTATCAGAACTGCACGCATCGGAACAAGTAGAACCGCAACAACTTGTGGCAAATCAGCGTTGGTATGTGGGGTGTGATGGGTGCTACACGAACTCGCCGGATGGGTGGAAAGAAGTGAAAGTCGGTTGTGTTTATAGAGATTATCCACAACTGGGTTCGGGGGCGACACCGAGTGCCAGAACAGAAAGTATTCGTTATGTTGCGGGGCGTGAGAATGCGGCACAGTTTGGGGAAAAGTTATTTACGTTAGCAACGCAAAGTGGCATTTACCGAGACGATATAGATACCCAGGATGTTGTGTTTATTGGGGATGGTGCGGCGTGGATATGGAACTTAGCGGATGAATACTTTCCGAATGCCATTGAGATTGTGGATTACATGCATGCGAAATCCCATTTATATGAAGTGGCAAAACAGGCATTTGGGGAACATCAGACAACAACGATTGAAAAGTGGGTAGAGGCAACAGACTTTTTTCTTTATGAGGGAGACACGGCAGAAGTCGTTTTACGCATTCGGGGTTTAGGTATGGAAAATCCAGATGTTGTGAATATCTTAGACAGGGAAGCAGGCTATTTCGAAAAGCACGCTGAACGCATGCAATATAAAATGTTTCGGGAAAAAGGGTATCAAATCGGGAGTGGCGTGATTGAGAGTGCCTGCAAACATGTTGTCGGACAAAGGTGTAAACAAGCTGCTATGAGGTGGCAGAAGAAAGGTATCAATCCAGTGCTTCCCGCACGATGTTTGATAAAAAATGGGGCGTGGGACACATATTGGAATGAACTCAAACAGGCAGCATGAACTTATAACCAAAACTTTACACACCCTTCACCGAAATGGTGTTAAGCAATTTCCACTACGCTACACTAAGCTTTAGGGCCAAAAATTATACATCGGTTGCTGCGTCACAACGCTAATAAGACTCCAAATCCCACCAACAGTGAAATCACCTAACATCAACCCCACAGCAAACATCACCAGTTGCTGAGATGCTCGTGGACCACCGACTTTCAGGACTGACCATTTCACAATCGAACTCGCCAGCATACAACTCCATAAATACCGCATACCCCAATCGCTTGAGACAACAAACCCAATCGGATGGAAAGGCCACCAGAAGAACCGCGCCCGCATAAACATCAGACACGTGGAAAAGAGTAAACCGAAAACAATACCGCCTGTGGCATAGAAATTCGGTTCGGTAGGATAATATAGCCAACGTTGAAGTCCGCTGAACACACGTTCCCCGAAACCTATGTTCCAACTGCTGCTTCCACTCATGTTCAAAGCACCATACGTGTAGTAGAGATAGAGAATAACACCGAATACTATGATTGAGGCAAACACCGAGACACCAAGTAGTGCAAAGAACAATCGCCTTGGTGCAATAGCGGAACGTTCCGATAGTTTGAATCCTTCTAATTGATGTGGCATCGGGTTGCTCGTATAACTCCGATTGAACCAACGAAAGAGTGTCATGGCGACAAGATTGTTTGTGCCTAACATACGTGTACCGAAGCTATCAATGAGGATATGATGGTTCGGCATGTTTTCCATTGCATGCACGGGAAATCCCTGCTCTGCCCGCATCCGAGTTAAGACCAGAACAATAATGAAATAGATTGCGAAAAACAAAGGTATGAGCCATAGTGACATGCCAATGCGTTTGGAAAAGATAAAAAGTATGGCAAGTCCGCCAACAATACCCCACAGTGCAAATCTATACGGAATCGGTTCGGCAGAATCCTCACCTGTGCGGTGCCGTGCAATGCGGAATACACCCCGAAAGTGCCGCAGATTCAGCACTACCACGGAGATAAAAATACCTATAGCTGCACCAAAGCACTGCCTATCAATGTATGGAAATCCGGGGAGACTGGACAGTCCAACGGCGCTTGAGAACACTAATTGTGCCTTATAAAAAAAGAAGAAAAACCAACTGGAGAAGGAAAGATCAAGCGGCATCAACAGTCCGAGTCCAATGACAAACGGATAGTAAGACATACTGATACCACCGATGGCGTTCCACGGTTTTTCTGTGAACAGATGTCCAAATCCACGCCACCCGCCAACACGCTTAATCGGTAGCGAAGGAATCGTTGGATACAGAAAACTAAACCCGTTAAGTATTGCGATAGACGCTGCTATCCCGAAGCCAACCCACATGATGCGGTGCGAAAACAGCGATTTCGTGTTATGTGTGACATGAAACGCAATCTGTGTAATGGGATATGCAAGCCGTTCGCGTTCTACCCACTGTTTCCGCAAGATGACGTTGATACACAACATCACGAGAACAAGTGCTGTTATGAAAAGTGTCCAAGATAGTATCGGCACGATCCACGCGCTAATAATCTCTAGTGTTGAGAGGTTGGAAGCACCAGTATAATATCCCGAAAGTGCTTTCGGGTCGTCTACAAGAAGCCATCTGGGAAGGTAATCCCAAAAGAGTTGTTTCCATTCGTTTTCGGGAGTTGCGAACCAAAAGGCATGTCCGACAGTCGTGACGAGGATCGTCATTAAGGTGATAGAGGGGAAGGCACATGCGGTGCTAAGCAGAATGTAGATGGTGAGAAGTTCAGCATCGGTAAGCAGACGAATACGGGACGTATGTCGAACGGCAAGATTGATTAGGGTAAATGTGAAAACAACGAAGACAACATTGTAAAATGGAACAGCGTAAGTATTTAACGCATAACCAACAAGACCAACTTCGCCAGCGATAATCCAGTAGAAATTAAACGGAATCAACACCAGTGTAATAACGACAGATTTCCATGTGACTCCGTGCAATTTCGGGCGTTCATCTGCTTTCATGTCGCCTTATGTCTCGCGCAAAAAAGCGGCGAAAGCATCCAGTTCTTTAGAGACGTTATCAAAAAGTTTACCCACTCGCTTTGCGTGTTTCTCCGCTTTTTCGTAAATTAATTCATCACCGTAGATATTGTTTACTTTATGGCGAAATCTTAAAAGCCGTCTTAATCTGCGCCAGGTAACTTCAGAAATCACGGGTGGACGTTCTGCGCGGCGTTCGGCCATTTGAGCGAGCAAATTTCTATGCCACATACTCCCACTTGGCATGTGTCTATCCACCTCACGAGCAATTCGCTCAAAAATTATCTCAATGCCTCTGTAGACTTCAGCAAGATCAGAAGCAATCGTCTTTTCTACATATTTTCTGTGATTAACTGCAACAACCTCAATATCTTGCAACGCATTCGCGATGCCTCGGACAGTTCGTTCTATTTTTGTGAGCTCATCGGAGATACGTTGAATTAGCTTGTCACGATTCACCTTGTAAATTTCTCCTGTTTGCGTCACCGTTGTAGTATTCGTCTTTTCCATCAATTTTGGAGTGTTCAGTTCTTCTTTATCAATTAGAATCGCCTGATTTAGAACCCGCGCACGAAATAGCTTATTTAAGGTTTTAAAATTGATAAGGTCAATCTTAAACTCAGAACTTAAGCCTTCTGTATCCCAAAGCGCATCAAGACATTGGTTATATGAAACCCCCCAAACAACTATATCTATATCTGAGTTTCTGGTGAAGTTTTCTCTCTCAGCGAGTGAACCGAAAACAGCAACTTTCGACGCACCGTAATCTTGATAGAGGACAGTAGCAATGCGATGTGCAGCCTCCCACGCGCGTTGAAGCAACTCCTCGTCAACCTGCTGATTTTCCCACTGACGTTTGAGGTTTTCTCTGCATTCCGTGAGTTCAGATGGAGACATTTCTCTTGCGGTAGTTGTGTTGGACACTTTAAAATCTCCGTGTTTTCACCACATAATTATTGATACGCTGCAATAAGATACGCTGCGGTAGGCGCGATTTAAAATCGCGCCTACATTTCTGGGATTTGCTAATCACGGTTGAATAGCACCAGCATAAACGTCATCCAAAGCATCTTCAGGAAGTGGTTCGGGACTGTTTTTTGCAAATTCCAACGCTTCCTCAAGTTCTTTTGCGAGTTCAGCCTCAAGTGAGTCAAGTTCTTCTTGTGTCACACCTTCTTCTTCAATGAGAACCTGCACAAGTCTTCGGATAGGATCTCGTTGGCGTTCCTGTTCTTGAACCTCTTCGCGGTCGCGATATGATGTTCCCGGATCCCCAATATGATGTCCTCGGAAGCGGTAGGTATCACAATTAAGGAGCGTGGGACCGCCACCTTCACGTGCGCGTTTAACGGCTTCATCTGCTGCAGCGTAAACCTTGAGCACATCGTTTCCATCAACGGTAACGCCCGGTATATCGTAGGCAGGAGCGCGGACAGCGATATCCTCTACCCGCTGATGCTCACTTTGTGGTGTTCCCATACCGAATCGGTTATTTTCACAAACAAAAACGACAGGGAGTTCCCATACAGCGGCGAGGTTGAGTGTTTCATGGAATACACCTTGATTTGTGGCACCATCACCGAAGAAGGATACAGCGATCTGCTGCGTGCCACGATATTTTGCAGAGAGTGCTGCACCCGCTGCAAGCGGAATCCCAGCACCGACAACACCGTTGGCACCGAGAATGCCGGTCTCTTTATCAGCAATGTGCATTGAACCGCCTTTACCTTTGCAATACCCAGTCGTGCGGGCAAATAATTCTGCCATCATGCGGTCACGTTTGCCACCCTTCGCAATGAGATGTCCGTGACCGCGATGTGTGCTGGTGATGTAATCATCATCTTTCAAGTGTGTGCAGACACCCACTGCTGTGGCTTCTTCACCAATGTATAAGTGCAAAAAGCCGGGGAGTTGACCACTTTGATAAAGCGTTCCAGCGGCTTCTTCAAATTGGCGAATTTCTACCATTTTGCGATACATGAAAAGCATCTGCTCTTTGGTCGGTTTTGACATAAATCCTTCCTATAAAAATAATGTTCTTCCAAAATTCGTCAGAAAATTAAAATAAACTTCCATCTAATTTCTGTTCACTACTTCCATTCACATCCGACATTGGCGCAATACATTCTGGAGAATCATTTGTCGGACGATTAACGAGCCTTGACACAGGATACGCCTCCATCTCTTCACCCGAGTAAGAGACGAGAAGTGGTTGCAGCGTCTCTGATGATTGTTCATCAGGGGCGAGCCATTGTGCATAACAGTCTTGTGGCAAAATTACGGGCATCCTGTGGTGAATTTCCTCCAACATGGGATTGGGTGGACATGTAATAATAGTACAGGATCGGAGCGGTTTTTCCATCCAATTTGCCTGCCATTCCTCCCATAATCCTGCAAAGGCAAACGGATTCTGCGATTTGAGACGGATGTAGACTGGTTGTTTGAGTTTAGTGCCGAGAACCTCTTGCCATTCGTAGTAACCATCTGTCAAAATGAGACATCGTCTACGTTTGTAGGCACTCCGGAAGGAAGGTTTTTCTGTTAGCGTTTCTGAACGCGCATTTATCATCCTGCTGCCGATTTTCGCGTCTTTTGCCCAAGATGGGATAAGTCCCCAGTGGAAAAATTCGACCTTTTTCGCTTCTCCGCCAGATGCGTCATCATTCTGTGTGTTGGCAATCACAGCCACATCCTGTGTTGGTGTGATGTTGTACCTTGGAGAAATATTTGTTGGTAATTTATAACCACGAAAAATTTGCCTCAATAGTATAGGGTCGCTTGTGAAAGTAAATCGTCCACACATTTTTTATCTCCTTTTGTTACAAATGGGTTTTAGAATATCACCTCTATTTGATCAAAGAAAACAGTTAGTACGGAGACCTATCTCTACACTTTGTGTTATTGTTCAAAGAAGAATGCCTAAATCTAATTTATGGACCTATTTCGATTGTGGTACCAGAATGTCGTCTCTCCATCTTAGACGGAAGGAGGGACGGACAAGTGCTTCTGGAGACTGGAGTGTCAAACCTCCATCTGCTGTCAACACAATGCCTGTAACGAAATCCGCTTCATCGGATGCTAAAAAGAGTGCAACATTCGCAATGTCTTCAGGTTTACCATAACGTCCGATCGGATAGCAATCACGCGAGGCCTGTTCTTCAAGCGCATCTGCTGCGAGCGATGCTTCGCCACGTTCCCCTACAATTTGGCCAGGGGCAATAGCGTTAGCGCGGATACCTTCCCTGCCGTAATCAAGAGCGATGCTGCGCGTCAAAGCGTTTAGCCCACCTTTTCCTGCACCGTAAAGCCCAAATCCGGGGTTTGTAATCGTGGCATTGACGGTTGAGATAAACACTAAGGTGCCACCTCCATTTTTTATCATCTCAGGGATACAATACTTTGCCCCAAGCCACGGACCGCCAAGTGTTACACCAAGACTTTCGTTCCATTCTTCGGGCGTGAATTCTATCGCTTTCTTGGTGTATGAGTGTGCGGCATTATGGACCAGTGTTGTTATTTTTCCGTAGTTTGTTAATGCTGTTTCAACAAGTGATTGCCACGTCTTTTCATCGGCAACATCACCCATAACAGCAACTGCTTCGCCGCCAGCATCTTGAATGCGTTGGACGGTTTCAACAAGTTTTCCTTCTCGGCGGCGCGTGTTGACAACTACTTTTGCGCCTTCGCAAGCAAATTTATAAGCGGTTGCCGCCCCGATGCCGCCCCATGCAGCGCCAGCGACAATCGCTACTTTTCCTTCCAATCTCATAGTAAATCCTTTCTGTATATATTTTTGTCCGACGACTAACAACTTACCACGGATCCTGTGAGACATATTTAGGTTCTAATTAATCTTAACATAGTCCTGCTAATCTATGCATCTAATTCCGCCACTGTTTAGGGTTATTTAGTTTTAAGAATTATCAATTGATGGGTGTTACTCAAGGTTTATATTGTAGGTTGGGTTGAACCGCAGGTGAAACCCAACTTTTCCAGTATGTAAAAGCGTATCATGTTGGGTTTCGTGCCTCAACCCAACCTACGATAATATTATATATAATTAACGTGTGTGATAAAAAGCGTCAGAAATATAGAAAACTGAATAACCCTGGCCACTGTTTGATGTGAGTGTTGAGAATTACTATTCATCTTCTGCAGATAACATCATCATCTGCACAGCTACCATGAAATCATTACTGGATTCCTTTTGTCTTCCAAGGGCACTATAAGCAAACGATCGACCTAAGTAAGGTTCTACGGAATTCGGTTGCAAGCGAATTGCTTCGTCAAAGTCAGTGATCGCCTCCTCAAACATCTCATGAATGCACCTCCACAGGCCACGGTTGTGATACGCCTCAGAAGAATTCGGTTGCAAGCGAATTGCTTCGTCAAAGTCAGCGAACGCTTCCTCACTCAACCCGAGGCTATCCTTAGATATCCCTCGATAATTGTAAGCATTAACGTTCTCTGGCTGCCGTAGAATCACTACATCAAAATCCTTGATAGCATCTTCAAAATAATTCAGATGATACTTTGCGAAGCCTCGGTCATAGTATGCTGTTATGTTCTCAGGATCCAGACGTATGGCTTCATCAGCGGATTTTATGGCATTTTCGTATTCCTCAATATCTTCATCCGATTCTTCAAAAAAACCATCAAAAGCATTGGGCATCATAGGATTGATGAAATCTAAATCGCCTGGCAACATATCTTCGTCTTCAGGATTCGGCAGAAAGATCATACCTGGGAAATCAGGCAGCTCATCTTCTTCCCCTAACAAGTCCTTTAATATATGGAGATTCTCACGGGCATCACTATTAGTAGGGTCTAAACGTATTGCCTTATCGTAGTCGGCAATGGCATCTTCATATTCCTCAAGTTCTTCTTTTAGGCACGCTCGATAATAGAATGCATCACTGTTGTTGGGCTGCAGACGAATCGCTTCGTCAAAATTAGCAAGAGCTTCGTTATATAGTTCTAAATCCCCGTTTGCTAAGCCTCGGACCCAGAAAGCTTCAGCAAAATCTGGCTTTAGATTGATTGCGGTGTCACAATCTGCGATAGAAGCTTCCTCCTCACCGATGAAACTCAGTGCAAATCCACGCTTAACATAGGCTTCAACGTATTCGGGATTATGGTTGATTGCTTCATCAAAATCTTCAATAGCATCCTCATATTCACCTAAAGCATTCTTTGATATACCGCGATTGTAGTATGCCTCAACATAGTCTGGTTTAAGACGGATCGCAGCGTTGAAATCCTTAATCGCTCCTTTATGTTCTTGACGATTAGTTTTGGCAAGCCCTTGCTTGTTGTAAACTTGTGGACTCTTGGTTTTTCCTTGATTAGCACGTCTCTTTCGCTTATTAGCAGGTTTTTTAGCCATAATTAGCATTCCTTAGTTTCATTATTTAGACAGTCGCACCAAGTTGGATCACTTCATTAACTATCATACCATATTCATCATTAACTATCATACCATATTCATCGTTTTTATGCTATAATGTTAAAACTTAATTGAAGGGAGACCTTTGCGTGAAATCAGCGATAAAAGAATGGCTTAACAATTGCACCGAAAAACTCAACGCAGGTGAACTAACGACGGAAGATTTGTCCGCTGTGCAAGCAGCACTGAATTCTGAAAAACAACTTGTCCTCTACCTTTATTCCAAATCAACCAATCTGCGTTCACCGATTGGCTCATGGGCGTTATATGACCCAACAGCACCTGACGATCCAGCGTTGCCATCACAAGATCCGCCTTATGCCTCTGTGCTTGATGCGGTTCGCGACGGGTGGCGAATTGTGCAATTTCCGCGTCCCGAACTCTACAACTTTTCGGATGTTAAAAACGCTTATCTCAGCTTTGAATTCATTTTAGAAAAAATCGTATAAGGAACAACACAAATGTTTAACGTAGAACCTACACTAAATGATGACCAAGTTATGCAATTTATTCATAACGGTTATATCACGTTAGAAAACATCATTGATGCAGATTTTAATCAAAAATGTGAATCAGTTGGTGGAGGAGGCATGGGCAATTTTGTTCAAACCGATGAATTTCGTCAAAATGTCCTGCTTCATCCAGAGGTTGCGGGCGTGGCGCGTTCCCTGTTAGGTGAAAACTTTATTGTGCCGACGAATGCACACCATCACCTCTTTGAAGCACCACACCGTGGACAAACGTGGCATTCAGATGGACTCACCGAATACGGATATGGTATCACACATCTCCAGTGCTACTACTATCCGAAAGAGGTAAAAATTGAGGATGGTCCTACGATGATTTTGCCAGGGTCACACTTCCGACTCGTTGACAGAGAAGCAATTGCGCACTACGGTGATATTTTGGGACAACTATCACTCACTGTGCCTGCTGGCACCGTTGCGATGACGCGCTACGGTATTTGGCATAAGGCGGGTCCGAAACTCAACGCGGACAGACGCGGTATGATAAAGTTTTCGTATTTCCGTGCCGCGATGCCAAAACGGGATTGGGTGCGTGAGTCCGATAAAATTCCGCCTTACCAACATAAAGGTAGACATCCTTATGTAACCGAAGTGGAATCCTATCGGGACAGGCAGAGAGGTCAATTGACATGGAACTGGTTGTGTGGATTAACAGAAGTGGAGGAGACACTCCCACCGGTGAAGATGTTTAATCACGGTATCCCATTGTCAGAGATACATCTTCAATAGTTTACGATAATAAGACTTACGCAAAATGGTGTTTGTGTAGGTCTAAAACTCCCATTGCAACAATGTCGCACGATTATGCCATACGAGTACCCCCATCGTGGTGCCTATGGCTGCACCAGATAACACATCCGAAGTGTAATGCCGCCCAAGATAGATGCGCGAAAAGCCTACCAGTCCCGCGCCAATGTATAGCGGAATCCGCCATTTCGGGTACCGATACCCTAAAATTGTTGCCGCACTAAACGCAATAGTTGCATGCCCAGATGGTAGAGATGGATTCCCAAGAGTTTCATCAAGGGGACGCTTCCTACGAGTCAACCTTTTTATGCCGTACGTCATAACCCCCGCCCCTATGTATGCTGAGGATAACAAACGTCCTGTGTCCCGATGATCCTCATCTCCGTACGCCATGAGCAGGATTGACAACCCCATGATTGACCGATAATGCCCAAACTCTGAAATCCCCTCCATAACTGTCCACATCGGTTCGCTATGCGGAGGCGCGTCATAGAAACGATCAAAGAGCTGCTGATCCCACCGTGCCAAGATATTGTCGGCATTCGCATCTAAACCTATTGTAAAACAGCAGACAAAGAGGACACAGATCAGCGATGTCTGTTTTAAGCGTAGCGGAATGAATTGTGATGACACAAACCTTGATAGTTGCTGAAGATACTTCAATTTTAACTTTCCTCTTTTACATCAGATTTTCTATATCTGATTTACCACGGTGCTTGCCTTTCAGGTAGCGGATCCACTGTCCATGCCATCCGATGGATAAGACGTTCCTGCATCTGAAGTTTAACATCCGCGTAATCTGTATGATCCCAGAGATTATGTGTTTCTTGTGGGTCTACCTCTAAATCGTAGAGTTCACCACCACCTGTACCGTGTGCAACGACTAATTTATATCGTTCACTCCGCACCATCGTAGCATTCGCAGCGGGTTCCCGATGCCATCCCATCGCGTTATAATATTCGCAATAGACATCATCACGATGCGAATCCAGGCTTTTTTTGCCTGTCAGCATCGGTAGAAGACTTTGCCCTTGCATCCCAGGATAACGTTCCAGATTACATGCTCCCATGAGTGTCGGTGCAAGGTCCACCAATTCCACGAGCGCATCTGAACGCGCGCCATTGTTCAACATTCCCGGTCCGGAGATAATCAGCGGTACGCGGATGGCAGGTTCATAAAAATAAGGTCCCTTCAAGTAAATACCGTGGTCGCCAAGCATCTCCCCGTGATCTGAAGTAAAGATTACAATCGTGTTTTCTCGTTGCCCCGTTTCCTCTAAAAAGTCAAGCAGCCTTCCAACCTGAGTGTCAATTACATCAATCATCGCCCAATACGCCGCAGTCACCCAACGATGGTCTGATTCGCTCATTTCTTGATAAGGATACCCTGACTTGCCACCATAAGCACCGCTGTGGTCAATTTGTTGCCAAATCGGTTTATCGTCAAGTTCACCTTCAACATAATTCGGTAACGGAATATCATCTAATATATCACGGTACCTTTCTAACGCTGCTACTGGCGGATCAAACGCATGGTGTGGGTCAAACATATTCACCGAAAAAAGCCACGGTTGCTTAAATCGTTCTGCGCCGCTGATAAACGACATCGCCCGCTCAACACTCCATGTCGTTTGACTATGTTCCTCTGATAGAATTACTCGCACGTATTTTGAATCAGCAAATGGTGTACTATCTCGGTGCAGTCCTTTGTCCCTGAGCCATTGAATATAATCATGTGTAGGCCAAGCATCAGCCGGATCGTGCGACCAAAAAACTGGTCATAGCCATCGTCAATCCGTTGTTCTGTTCCCTTGCAAACACGTGGATTGCACGGTGCAAGATGAAGCTTGCCTGCCAATCCGCATACGTAGCCAGCATCTTGAAGCAGCTTTGTTACAAGCACTTCATCCGGTGGGATTGCTTGTCCATTTTGCCGACATCGTGTCGTGCGAGGGTATCGTCCAGTGAGGAAACTTGCCCTACTCGGTGTGCAAACAGGACTTTGTGAATAAGCGTGTTCAAATAGCACACCGTCTTGAGCAAGTTTGTCTAAATTGGGTGTCTGGACATAAGGGTTTCCATAGCAACCAAGAGTATCAAATCGTTGTTGGTCGCTACATATCCAGAGTATATTAGGCGGGTGTTCATGCATCTGCTTCTGTCTCTGTTGGTTTAGATTTTTGGTATCGGAAAAATGTCCATATACCGGAGGCAATGATGATAATCAACAGACAGGCTATGCCGATATTGAGAATATTGCGCCAAGGGTTAAGTCGCCATAACCTCTGTCCAGCTAATTTCGCAGCAGAACTCCCTTTTTCTGCTTTCAATTTCACCAGTTTCCAATACTTTTTCACGAGCTCCGGTTGTTGGTATGCTTCAGCTAACTTTGCTGTGGCGACATAATAATTTGCATCCTGAATCTGGGAACGGTCAATAGCATCGGCGAAGGTCGTAAACAGCAAAACTGTTAAGTCTTCCGACATCGGTGGAAAATCTGTCGTTGACTCAATTCCGTTTTGGAAAGCGTTAACCGCTTTTTGATGGTCATTTCGGCTAAATTCAAGTTCTGAAATCTCAAACCATGTCTTTTTGACTAATTCAATCGGTTGCTCTATTGCAGCATAACCGTCGAACGTGAAGGTTGCTGAACCGTGATAGAGGTCCCCTTGCTTTGCGTAAAGCGTATAATCCGTTCCTGGGGTTAAAAGTTTTGACGCTTGCCAGTCTTGAAATGAATAAGTTCCATCTTCGCCTATGACTGCGACATATTCAGTGCCATCAATTGAAACCTGTGCACCAACAACCGAAACATCGGAAGGACCGGTAACAGCGCCAAAAACTGAATCGGTTTGAGTGCCCAAGCAAAATTTACTATTTCACCTTGAATTAACTTCAATTCATCGGTTTTAGCCTCTGGACTATTATAACCCGCTTTTCTCACAGAGACAGTATAGTTGCCTTGCTGTAAGTTGTCCGTGAAAAGATTAGGGGTCAATCCACTTTCTTTTTCGTTTAGTAAAATCTGTGCTCCTTCTGGAAAGGTAGCGACCTTAATGGCAGGACTGAGTTTCATTACCGTTTCTTCAACGTCCCCCGTGGGTGCAAAAATTGCCTGTTCAAAAGCACTGTTTGTCTCTAAATACTGATATATTTCAATAATACTGATGTGTCTGTTATCATCTGTGTCTACTTTTTCTTCAGACAAAGCGTCAATCAGAACCTGAAGAAAGGCATTCTTACCTGTAGTCTCCGGTGATTGGATAACGTTTAGTGCCGCAGTGCCAAGAGTTTCTCTATTGGCATAATAGGTAGAAAGATTGTCATCGGTTGCGTAACCATCAACGATCACAAGCCTACGATCCGCACCTGTTCCTTGTAACCATTGATTCAAAACAGAATCTTGGATCGTTTCTTCTGACAGCGTTGAAAGGTGCATTGCGTTCCCGCCACGCGGTTTGGAAACTTCTCCGTGATAGAGAAAGATAAAGGTTTCTATTTTTCCACGCGCGTGACCGATGTCAGCCAAGGCGATCTGTATTTCATCTTTGGTTGCCTGATCACCTCCAAGGTTTTGGATATGCTCCTGAGACACCTTTCCCTTTTCTATTAACAGTTTGCCTAAAGTATTAAACAGTGCGCGTGCATCAGCGTCAGGGGTGGTATCAACCATAAACCAATAGGTCCCTGAATCGACGGGTTCAGCAAAAACTGTTCCAACTCCTATAATATAAAAACAGACTAATATAATTAAGGCAATGTTTTGTGTAGGCATTTATCTGTACCTATGCAAAGGATTAATATGAAAATTGCTCTATCGCTTACGCGTATTTTGCCAGAAATAGAAGAAAATTGCAAGGAAAATCGGTATCGCGTAGCTGGTATAAATTGACGTAGGTTTAATTTTGTGATAAACTCGCGCTATTGGTAACGTAGCATCAATGACCGGGTGTTTTATATTTTTAGGATCCGTACACATTAATCTTAACGCTTATTTATTAGCATGGATTTGTAGGAGGGGTTTCCAACCCCGATGGATTTCACACATTATTCTTAACGCTTATTTGTAAACCCTCTTGCATTAGTTTTAGTTTAAAGTATCCAGAAGTAGAAAGCGGAACTTTTAGTGCCTAAAACATACACATCTAATTAAAATAATTTAGATGATGCTACAATGTCCAACAGCCTGAAACTACACAATAGGAGATACATCATGGCAGATATACAAGAACACACACAAGAAGAAGCACAAGAAATTAATCGGCATTATTTAAAGTTTTTGCGAGAGCAGGTCGCACAGCTTACACAAGAACAACTTGCAGAGGAAATGGACGTTAACGAGCAAATAGTGAAGCACTGGGAGACTGGGCGCAAACCACCCAGTCAAAAGCACCTTGTGCTCTTAGAAAGATTTTTCGGAATTCCTACAGGTGCACTGACAATGGATTTTGAAGAATGCATAATTGAAGATTTTTACACAGGATACTTTGAGCATGCTAAAGCATCCCTGCGTGTTGAATGGGCGACAAAACACCTCATGCTTGGACAATCCCTTAAGGTTATCCCATTACATCCTAAACATGAGGTTTCCGTGAAACATTAACAGTCCAACTTGTATACTTTTTACAGATAAAAAGCGATTATTGGTCGTTTTTAGTGTGATTTTAATACTATTTTGTAACCATTCTAAGACGATTTCGTTTTTTGTAGTATGAAAACGAAAATTTTTACTCAAAACGTAGATTTGGCAGCTGCGGCTGCATGTGGTGGACTTACCTTAATGCCGATGTTTCCACTCTTTATGGAGGCACAAGGTATCCGCTATAGTGTAGTCGCACTTGTCATTACACTTTGGGGATTTGTATCCCTAAAACAGATGGACACAGAACCACAACGTGTTGAGCAAACCCCGCCTGTTTTTCACAAACCACAACATCGGAAAAGCAGTCGAAGACTCATCACTGCAGTGGTTCTCGCTTTGGTAATCGGGGTGACGCTGTTTGGTACAATCAAAATTATTGATGCAACACAGACAGATATAACCCCTTGCCTTGAATGGACACGGAAAGACTGTGTAAAGGAGGCGCAGCAACCGCCTTGTCCACAGCGACAACAACATTGTCGGGAATTTGGAATTCCCTCCTACAGATGTGTTGTAGGAGCGATCTCCGAATCGCGAAAGAAATTGTCTTGCCCGCTGAACGCAGCGGCGCAAACCGGACAACCGTTCAAGTTGGAATGTTTTCCACGTGGGGAAAGACCGATTTGTCCGAACTTAGACCCTATCCCGCGCTGCCCGCTGGACACTGCAGCGCGAACTGAACAACCTTTCAATAAGGAGAATAGCAATGAATAGGAAGATGTTAGGAGGAATTGTTATCCTCGTAGTCTTAATCGGTATTGCGGGTTTTTTCTTGCTGATAGGGCAGAACACTGATACCGAACCGAAAAAGGTGTATAACCCACTATCAAAAGAAGCTATGCAGAAGGTTAGGGATGGTTTGGCAGCACGAAAAGCACAGGAAGCAGCCAAACCACCGCCACCGGGTGCATCGCCTAACGGACATTGGCATGATGGCGTATGGCACGATGGGACGCATACTACCGCACCCAATAAAGCTGGCCAGTTATCCACAAATCCGTTTCTTATGAATGAGATACCTGAACACTTAAAAATGCCGCCTGAATGGTATAATTTTCATTATATGGAAGCTTATGACGATGAAGAATCGAAGGAAAAATTTGAAAAAAGGTTGAAAACCATAATAGAAGAAGTCATTGAAAATTATAATCCTAAACGCCCCATTGAAGATGTTTGGCCTACTTTCATTGAAGCGGAAAAACGTTACAACGCAGAGTCACCATATAGTCACCTAAACCCAGGCGTACCCGGGCTGGGAGGGTATCGAGGCGATTGGTTATACAAACAAGTATGGGATTTTCCTGAAGTTTTTGAGATTATCCTTTATGAAGAACCTGAAATTGACGGTTCGGCAGGGATGTGGCTTGATGTCTACCAGATTGAGACAGGGCTACTTGGCCCCGATTGGAATCGCTTTAATCTTCCTGATGGGAGAGTGTTTCGGGCAAAACATGGTTACAAATACCAATTCAACCTGAGATACGATAAGGAACGTGGGGTTCATAGAAGCTCCGTCAGTTTTTGCCGATCTGATGGAAGCACTGCAAAACTCGTTGTTATTGATTTAGATACAATATCGGACGAAGAATTAGAACTGCTCTCTGGGAGAGATTACAATATAAACCCTTATACGGGAAAACCTATTGCTTATCCGGGACGAAAACACTAAAAATCTTGGATTAGGCACAAATCATTTTTATAAGGAGAATTTTAATGAGAATTTTTATTTACCTTAACCTACTGACACTTGCTTTCTTCACAATAGGTATAGATTATACACAAGCCGAAGTTTTAAAAGCCAAATCCGCTGAAAGTCATTTTGACTATGTGGATCCAAAGACCGGTATAAAAACGAAGGTTGGCACAGCAAAAGCTGCTGTATACATTAGTAGTTATTTTATTGGGGAGTTACAATCAACCGCAGCAAGTCGAGTTTTTATGTCAACAGCCGATGCTGGATTTAATAATCTCAGTTTTCAAGGTAGAGGAACTGTTGTCGGTAGTGCTGACAGGAATAGAGAACCTCCAGCTGCCGCTAAATACTACTAACCCCCGCAGGACAAAGTGTTTTTGTCAACAACCGGTATATCATATGGTGGAGCTACAGAACATGCGGTTGTTTGTTCGACTGAACTTTTTAAACCGAAAAAGATTAGAAACCTGGAAATCGCTGCTCGTGGAGACGCATCTCTTGATATAGATACTTGGGATAGTCCAAGCGATCGTGCAAGTGATTTGGATCCGAGTGCTCGCGCCAATGCACAAGAATTGAATCCGGGTCAACATTTTGACCCAGCGGGTGAAACATCTGTTGATACTGACAACTACCAATGGGTATTCAGTAGCATTGCTAACCTTGATATTGGCAGCACTACTAATTATGTTGTGATCGAATCTACTACAACAGACAACACCCCTAACTGCGATAGTTGCACAGATGGGTGTTCTTCGTGTCCGATCACTTATGCCTGTGGCAATCATAGTGGCCCGTCAAGTGATTCAAGCGGCCATGAATGGGGCACAGCACCGTGTGGCGATGATACACACGTGGGCTATCTGTGTTAAATCAGTGCTTCTGATCACGAATGGGTATATGAGAGTTGTCCATCATCGCATGCACGTTATGAATGTGACGGCACAGACCATTCGTTACAAGCAAGTTGTTCTGAAACCAATTCGAACGGGGATAGTTGTACTGTGACAAGTTTCTATGCGTGTCAAAGCCATACACACGTGTATCCTGCTGTTGATATAACTTGTCCAGGTTGTAATCGCACCTATCGTTCCAACGCTTCAAGTCGCACGCTCTTTAGGCACCAAGTGCGAACCTATTCCAATAGCGGATGGATAACGATAGATGGCGAGAGGCGCCGCGTGCGTTGTGGAAAATCGTTCAGACGCTGCACAAACGGCAACTCTCAGTGTGCAACAGGACGGTCGTATTGTAACGACGCAAACGGTGCCTGGTAACTGGTATTACATAACCCTCAATAACCTTACAGGCAGATATCCGTATTGGGTATCTGCCTTTCTTTTTTTTACACCTTCCACTGCCCAACATACAATCATTGCTTCTAACACCCTTTGATACGAGAACCGTTCAATAGATTTTCCGATACTGTATTCAGAAAGCTAATTACAGACTGATTTGCCATCACCGATTGCATAATCACTAAACTTTTTTCCTTGAATTGCGTCAAAATTGCCAATATACTTTATCAAGAGATTTTACTCAGAATTTGTACTGAACTTTTCAAATTCATTATTGTCAAAGATAAAAAGGCTTGTTAAAATTACAGTCTTCCGCAGTATAACTTTTAAATTTTTAAGGAGATGCTAATGCTTCGATGGGGAATTGGGTTTACGTTTATCCTGATTAGTCTTCAGTTTATGATAATTCTTTGTGTGAGCGCACAAGAACAAACAGAAATTGACCTGTCTCAACCGCTAACGCTTGAACAGTGTATTCAAATGGGTTTAGAACAGGCAACGAGTATGCGAAATGCCAGGTTGAGTCTTGCCATTCAGGAACTACGTGTGAAAAATGCGCGTGCGGATTATTTTCCTTTAATTACTTCCTCTGGTCAATACGATTTTTCTGATCGCTTAGATTTCGGTTTTGAACGTGAAAACTACAATTTAGGATTGACTGGACGTTATACGCTTTGGGATAATGGACAACGTGAAGTAAATTACGCACAAGTAAAAGAGGGATTGAAAGTTACAACCAACCGTAATGAAGGAATTAAACAAAATGTAATTCTACAGATTACACAAGCGTATTACGATGTCCTCAAAGACACAGAACTCGTTAAGGTAAGCGAAGATGTGTTGGCACGATCCAGAGATAATACAAAACAAATTGTAGCTTTGGAAGAAGCAGGTGTACTTATCCCCGCTGATGTCGCAACTGCCAGAGTCCGTGAAGCAAATGACGAATTGGGGTTATTAAATAATCAGAATTCGCTTCAAATTTCACAAGCAACTTTGCCACGACTTATGGGGTTAGACCCTGGGCTGCTAATTACCGTAGCAGTTGATGAATCCTTTCAGTTATATCTGGAGCGCGGCACTATTGAAAAAATAGATATTACTGTTGAAGAAGCAATACAAATGGCACTTGAAAATCGCCCAGAATTTAAGGAAACCGAAGCGCAAATAAAACAACAAGAATCGAGTTTGACGCTTTCAAAATTGCGACGTTGGCCTCAGTTGAGCGCAAACGTAAATTATAACGTAAACCTTGATGATTACCTCCATGAACGTCAAAATTTCTCAGACTTTCGGAGTTGGAACGTTGGCGCATCACTTAACTTTACGCTTTTTGATGGTGGTGTTTTGGGAAATCGCGTCAAAGAACTTAATATGCAGTTAGAACAGGCGAGAGAAAATGCAAGTGATTTGGAACGCTCCGTTGCACTTGGGGTGCGACAAAGTTATCTGAACCTTAAACGCAGCGAAGCCGCCGTAGAAATCTCTAATACACAGGTAGTTAACGCACAACTGAGCTTAGATGTCGTTACGGGACGCTTAAAAGTAGGAAAAGCAATCCCACTTGAAGTACTTGATGCACAAACAAGTTACGCGCAAGTATTGACAAATCGGGTGAACACGTTTTACGATTACAAAATTGCAATAACACGATTACAAGATGCAATGGGGGTCCTGCAGTGATTAAGAAGATCGGTAAAAAGTGGATTATTGTCAGCACAGTTGCCATTTTTGTTGTTGCTGTAGTGGTAATTGGGGCTACCCGAATGAACTTCGGGAAAAAGCAAGAAGACGAAGAGGACAAACGTGAAGTGGTCCGACGCGGAGAATTCCTTGTAAAAGTTCAAGAATCTGGCAGCCTACGTTCCTTTATTGAGGTAGATGTTCGGTCAAACGTGGAAGGTGAAATAAAGAAAATTCACGTTGAAGAGAGTGCCCTTGTTCAAGAAGGCGATCCACTTCTCGAAATTGATGCCAAGCAGATTTTAGAGGAAATGAAGCAGGCAGAAGCGTACCAAGATGCACGAAGAGCTGAACTTAAGCAAGCAGACCTCCGAATAAAGATTGCTGTGCAACGCGAAAAAAGTGACCTGCTGCAGGCACAAAATGCTGTCGCTAAAGATGAAGCTAACCTCCAATCCTTTGCCGCAAACAAACAACAACGGATTACCGAAGCGAAAACCCTCGTTGCAACAACGCAGAACTTACTGAACCGAGACAAAATCTCACTGAAGCAGGGAGAAATCTCTTTAACACAAGCAAATTTAACACTTGATCGAGCGAAAGCAAATCTAACATCGGCAAAAATTACCTTTGAGACAACCGAAGCCGAACACAACCGAAACAAAGAACTATTTGATCAGGAATTAATTTCAAATCAGGCGTTAGAGGAATCTCAAAAGCAACTTGTTTTGAAGACTTCGCAATACGAAACTGCGCAAAAAGAGGTTGAATCCCAAAAAGAGACCATTAAATCCCAAGACGAAAGCATCAAGGCGATGAAGGAAGCAATTCAGAGCCGAGAATCTACACTTGCCCTAAATAAAAAGAACGTTGAAACGGTTAAAGAATCTCAAGACGCACAAGAAAAACAGTTAAAAGCAGATTTAGAAAACGCACACTCCCGACTCAAACAAACTGAAGAAACAACCGAAGAAGAAAAAGCATTGACAAAGCATGCGAAAGTTAGCGCGCAAGCGAATCTACTTCAAGCAGAGAGCCGCCTCAAATATCAGCAGGAACGCTACGAATGGACAACTGTAAAGGCTTCTATGTCCGGCACAATTACACGTCTTTCTGTAGAAGAGGGTGAGATTATCACTTCAGGGCGGTCAGCATTTTCACGAGGTGAAGCAATCATGCGTATCGCCGACCTTTCCCAGATGATTGTCAGAACCCAAATCAACCAAGTCGAAATCGGTAGGATAAAAGAGGGACAACGCGTAGAAATACGTGTGGATAGTTTTCGCAAAAAAATCTTTAATGGTAGAGTCAGTGAAATTTCACCCAGTTCTACACCGCGAGGTCCAGGTGGCGGAGGCGGTGTGATTACCTTTAAGGTTGATATAGAGGTAGATATACCAGATCAAGAATTTCAACTATTGCCCGGAATGTCGGCAGATGTAGATATTATTGTCTTTGAAAAACCTGATATTCTTCAGATTCCGATAGCAGCCGTGTTAAGTCCGGAGGTGTTTACTGTAAAAGCCACAGTAAATTCAAACGATCTTGGGCAGTTTCAGCAAGGACAAAAAATAAAAGTCCAGAACTTGATCGGTAAGCAGTTTCCTGGGCAAGTTACAAAGATTTCCCCTTCGGAAACTCGTGGTAATCTTGAAATTTTGTTTGATGAACCACCAAAAGGCATGCGTCCAGGTCCGACAGAAATCGCTATCGTAATCTCTGAAAACAAACGAATATCCGGTATAGAAGCGGAAATTAGAAGTGAGCGGCAGCATTTTGTAAAACTGGACACAGGAAAACCACCCAAAAAAGGTGAGGAAAAAGGGGTTAAAACGCATATTAAAGTTGGCAGGCGCAACAACACACATTTTGAAATACTTAGCGGCTTAAAAGAAGGCGATCGCGTTTTTGTGCCGTCTATGATGGAATTGACAAAAGGAGAAGGAAGTAGAGATAATAAATAAATTTGGTCAGAGGCATCTTCATAAATCACACGACAGTGACGAATTGAAAATATCGGATCTATGATCAATACGTGAGGAACAACAAATATGTTAATAGACGTCAAAGACATAACAAAAATCTATGAGATGGGTGATGTGCAAGTTCATGCGCTGCGAGGGGTTACCTTCACTGTAGATTCTGGTGAATTTATCGCAATCATGGGACCCTCCGGTTCTGGTAAATCAACCATGATGGATATCTTAGGATGCCTTGCCACCCCAACAGATGGTGAGTATTACTTTGAGGGTGAAGAGGTAGGTAAGCTTTCGGATAACCAATTAGCAGACATCCGAAATAAAAAGATCGGATTCGTGTTTCAGTCATTCAACCTCCTGCCAAGAACAAGTGCACTCCACAACGTTGAGCTTCCGCTTATCTATTCTGGCTTAGGACGAAAAGAACGCAAGCGAAGAGCGTTTGAATCTTTGGAAGCAGTTGGATTAGCTGATCGGGTTGACCACAAATCAACTGAACTGTCCGGTGGACAGGTGCAACGTGTTGCGATTGCGCGTGCACTTGTGAATAAACCGTCACTCGTTTTCGCAGATGAACCAACTGGAAACTTGGACACACGCTCTGGTGCCGAGATTTTGGCTATCTTTAACCGCCTAAATGAGGAAGGTAATACCATCATCATGGTTACGCATGAACCGGAGGTTGCCGAACATGCAAGACGCGTCCTCCACATTCGGGACGGCCTCATTGAGCAAGATGAAAGGCGAGATTAACTCAAAAATCAACCAAGCCAAAATTACCACTCCTTCTCGCCTCCATTTTTCTCTGATTGACCTGAATGGAAAACTTGGTCGAATTGATGGTGGGTTTGGGTTAGCCATTACGGAACCGAAATTTGAAATCATCGCCGAACCGTCCACAAAAATTCACGTTGAGTCTGTTGCCTACCAGGAACGCGCTTGTACTATTCTGACACATCTCCAAAAAATCTATCAATTCCCCGGAATCAAACTAAAATTTATCTCCGAGATCCCAACGCATAGTGGCTTCGGTTCAGGCACGCAGCTTTCTCTGGGAATCGCCTCTGCTGTAAATCTGCTCTACGATCTGGAATTAAGTGTTTTAGAACTCGCAAATGCTGTCGGACGTGGTGGAACTTCTGGAATCGGCATAGCAGGGTTTGAAACTGGCGGTTTCATCATTGATGGAGGGCACCGTTACCCCGAACAGAAATCCTCTTTTCTACCATCCTCTGCCGTAGACGATATTTCACCTCCCCCAATTTTACTACGACATACATTTCCAAATTGGCCTCTTCTCATTGTAATGCCGAGTTGTTCACGTATCTATGGAGAAGAAGAATTGAATCTCTTCCGAACACTATGTCCGCAACCCCCATCTGTTGCACCAAAGTTGTCACATCTTTTACTGCTGCAAGTATTACCCGCGATCCTTGAAAATGATATGCGTAGTTTTGGTAGGGCTTTAAACGAGATTCAGACATTCGGTTGGAAAAGAGTGGAGATTGATGCCCAGGGCGCTGAATTGCAGCAAACACTTGAATTTTTACAAACTAACGGTGCATTAGGGGCTGGCGTGAGTAGCTGGGGACCAGCAATTTGTGCTGTTAGTGACGATATAGATACCTTAAAACATAGGACAACAGAATTCTTGGCGACCTTGCCAAATGGTGGCACATGCTTTATTACATCCGCCAACAACACGGGCGCACAAATTAAAAAAGTTGGCTAAAGCATGATTGCTCTAACCAACCGTCACTATAACAAACGAATTAATGTTGAATCCGATTTGAAATCTTTCTGTGCAAACTTACTTCTAAATCAGAGGTATTTCTTCTACCCTTTCCCAGAGGAATAGTAAGGATTAGTACCCGACGCATGGTCAGTTGTATCAATGACCTGCTTAATTTCTGGGAATACTTCCTGGATCATTGCTTCAATGCCATGTTTGAGCGTAACATTCGCCATGCCACATCCTTGGCATCCACCACCCATGTGGATATAGATGGCATCGTCTTCAACATTCAGAAGTTCAATTTGTCCACCGTGTGCTGCAACAGCGGGATTAATTCGTTCATCAATCAGTTCTTGAATTTTCTGTGCCTTTGGATTGTCCCATGTTGGCTTATTCGGATTTTCTATCTTAAACCCACTTGAATTAAGGTCTTCAACGTAGTCAATGACCGCACCTTTAAGATCTGGTGCACTTTTGGCATCAACCAAGACCTTAAAGGCTTCCATTTCAATTACGATGTCATCTTCCTCAGATTCGGTAGCTAAGCCAAGACTATATTGGAAATCGGAGGCACTACGCCCTTCAATACTAATGCGTAAACCTTCCACTTCCACGTCTTCGGCATCAATAACATCTTGAATCTTTTCTTGCGCAGTTTTTGTAACTTCCAATATAGATTCTTCAGTTCCCGCGAACTTTTTAAACAAATTTTTCATAAGTATCCCACGTAAATCTAACTTAAGCAGCTGTCTGACCAGCCTTATAGTCAGTACGGAATTCACCCATTTCGTTATAAAGGTTGCCTAATTGAGAAATTGCATAAATTTCCAACTGTCGGATACGTTCTCGGGTTACGTCAAGAGCATCTCCGATTTCACGAAGTGTCTTCCGTTCTCCATCTTCAAGTCCAAAACGCATTTTTAAAACCTGTTGCTCCCGTTCCGGAAGTTTACTGAGAATTCTTTCCACCAGGTCATGTGTAATCAATTGGGCAATTGGTCCATCTTCGGATGCTGTTGAAGGGTCTTCAATTAAATCCCCTAACGTTGCCGCCGAACGCGCTGAACGTTCTTCACCAAGTGGTAAATCCATTGACACGGTATCCGCGTTAAAGGTAAGAATTTCTTCCACTTGTTGGACAGTTAGGTCAAGCGCTTCAGCAATTTCAGCACGGGTCGGTTCACGCTGCAGTTCTTGGCAAAGTGCCGCATAGGTCGCATCAAACTTATTCATCTTTGCAACAATATAGGCTGGTAAGCGAATAGAACGCGCAAAGTTATCAAGTGTCCGCATAATTGATTGCTTAATCCACCAGATAGCATAAGTGCTAAATTTAAATCCTTTCCGATAATCAAACTTACCTGCTGCTTTGATTAAACCGATATTTCCTTCCTGAATTAGATCTTCAAGCGGAACTTTGTTCCCTTGATACTTGACTGCAATAGAAATGACGAGGCGTAAATTAGCTTGAACAAGCTCGTCGCGCGCCGAAGTATCACCAGCTTCAATCCGTTTTGCTAATTCAACTTCTTCCTCGCGAGATAATAAACGATGTCCCGCAACACTACGTAACCAACTCGTTAAAGCACTCCTATCACTACCTTTGTAGTCGTTAGCATACTCCGTTTCTTCCGACGGATATACCTCATCTATATATGTGTCAACACCTTTGATGTCTTCTGTTTCACCGAAAAACTCGGTTTCCATTCGTCTCCTCTCCTTGTTATGAAATTCAATATAAATCTCCCAAAAAAATATAATACATTATACTATAACGTTTTGTCAAGCAAATTGTTTAAAAAAAGTGACTGTTTTTCTCAAAAAACATAGAAAAAGCGGTTTAAGCCTCGTTTTTTCTAAAATTCCGAACATATATTGGAATAAATTGGTCTAATAGAAAAATACGACGATTCATCACAACCTTTTTATCAAGACATATAACATACGTATCTGCTGGTAAAAGGTTGCAAGTTTTGGAAATGTCTATTAATTTTACCTGGGTTTTCAATAAATAAAACCTTCGCTACCAAAGTTGAGTTTGAACCGCATTATTGTAAAAAGATCAAATAGGGTGGATTTCAACTATGATGTAGTGGTACAATTTAAATTTGGATAATTAAACGTTTTGGTGGGTATATTAAACTTTTTGACAAAATGTTTCGTCTTAAAATGGCAGTTTCAGATTAAATCAAAACCAACCATCATTTTGCTTTTTCAAAATACCGTGCTTGAGAAAGTTTCAATAATTCCCCGACAAGGTATCAATCCCTGCATGATATTATATGTTTTAGCGCAAAACCACAATCGTAGTGCGAAAGATTAAATGTATTGGTAGACAGACAATTGTGATAGTGTTTGGATAGTTGAATTTTAAACTAATTAACTTGTGCTGCGTCAAAAAGCACTGGTTAATCTGAAAATCAATAAGGAACTATAACTCTATGTATGGCACATCCCCTAAAAAATCGCTCGTTGAAGTGCTACGAGAAGCAGACCTAATTTCTGAACAGGAATACCATGAAATTCATGAGAAGATACTTGAAGGTTGGGTGGATAAACCTCTCCAAACTGAGGGAGCGACAAACAGAGACCCGCAATCCGACTCACAAAGTTATCGGCAAATTTTGGATGAAATTGAAGAGGCAGGAGAATCAGAAGAAGCAATTATTTCTGAATACGTTTCTCCCAAAATTCTTGAACTTGCTAAAAAAGGACGAGAATTCGGAACATCTATCCTACAATTAGAAGAGATAGTTCCTGAACAGGAAGTGCTTGAGAAGGTGCCAGCAAGTTTTGCCTATCGAAATAAAGTTGTGCCAGTGCATCTTGAAGGTAACGTTCTTACTGTCGCTATTGCCGATGTTCAAGATGTAATGTTAATTGATGAAATTCAATACGTCACCGAGTGCGATATTAATTTTCACCTTGCCGATGAAGACGAAATTTCAGACGCGATTGTTCGACTCTACGGTCAAAGTGCTGCTTCTCTACTGAGTGCGGGTATTAAAGGCCCGGTTGGTGCGGCTGCAACAATTGCGCGAGATAGAATTGAGGACTTTGGTATTGATGATAAGGATCTCGAAGACCCGACAGTTGTTCACGCTGTTGACCAAATGATTATTGACGCGGTTCGCGCAGGGGCGAGTGATATCCACATTGAGCCTTATGCAGAAGAATTGAAGATTAGATTTAGGGTTGACGGTGTATTAGAAGACGAAGAACAACCTCCCACATATCTGCAGTCTGCGATAACTTCGCGTGTCAAAATTATGGCTGGGATGGACGTGGCGGAACGTCGCCGTCCACAAGATGGAAAAATCAATAAAGAAATTGGGAGTCTCGGCGGTGGGCGTCAGATTGACCTTCGTGTTTCTACAGTTCCTACCGTTGCTACACAACATAGTGAAAGTGTTGTGCTGCGTATTCTTGACCGCCAATCCATTGAATTCGGTTTAGCAGAGCTCGGTCTAACTCATGATAATTTTGATCTTTTTCAGCGAATGATTCATAAACCACACGGGATTATACTCGCAACTGGACCCACTGGAAGTGGTAAAACAACAACACTTTATGCTTGTTTGAAAGAGATCAACACACCAGAAGTAAAAATCATTACCCTTGAAGACCCTGTAGAATATGAATTGGAAGGGGTCAACCAAGTTCAAGTTAATCCTGAAATTGGTTTTTCATTTGCAAATGGGTTACGACATATTCTACGACAAGACCCTGACAAAGTGTTGGTCGGTGAGATTCGTGATGAGGAAACTGCTGAAATGGCAATTCATACTTCACTGACAGGGCACCTCGTTTTTAGCACTCTGCACACGAATGATGCCCCAGGTGCTATCACACGTCTTATTGATATGGGGGTCGAACCGTATTTAGTTGCCTCTACAGTAGAAGGTATTATAGCACAACGATTGGCACGGCGTGTTTGCAAAGCTTGCTGCGAAATGTACAAACCAACTGAAAAGGAAATCGCAGGAATTCTCATCAACAACGGAGTCCATGTACAAACTGACCTTGAAATTCCACGTGCAAACGAAGATGGTTGCAAAGAATGTCGTGGGAGAGGCTATAAGGGCAGGATCGGTATTTTTGAAGTTATTTTTATGACTGAAGAAATACGCTCAATGGCGCTCCAACATTCTTCAACCAGCGAACTCCGTCAAATTGCTATGAAAATGGGTATGAAAAGTTTACGCGAAGATGGATGGCAAAAGGTTACTGCAGGACAAACGACGGTTGATGAAATCCTTCGACTTACCCAAGAAGATGCTTACGAATTTGATGAAGATAATCAAAGTGCATCCGAATAGGAGTACTTGTACAGAACGTAGGATGTTTTGTGGCATACATTTTACAAATATGGTTGTAATGTGTTCACTCCAGCAGACAACCATTGTATTAAACATCGCTCTAATGTAAATCTAATATAGTGGATTTTAGAATTACATTGACACACTCACTCTGTGAATCAACGATGAATGCGCTTTTGGCATTCATCGGGAGAGAACTCCGATTCCCGACTACAAACGAGTCGCGATTCAGAGATCGCTCCTACAGAATATGAACAATTGTGAAAAACAACAAAACTGATACGTAACTAGCACAAGTTGTATAATTCACTATAATACAAAGTTCAATTCCTACAAGAGATTAACTATGCCAAGATTTCAATATGAAGCTCTCACCTATACAGGTGCCACAGTCAACAATACTTTGGAAGCAGACTCAAAATCTGAACTTATCGCGCAATTGCGGCAGATGGGATACTGGCCAACACAGGTTGTGGAGGAAGGTGAAGCACTTGAAACAAAAACGAAGCGATTATTTAGTATCGGAACGCGCAAAATCAAATCCGCTGAAGTAGAATTTTTCACCTATCAGTTAGCAGCGTTGATAAGCGCTCACGTTGCACTCCCGCGTGCTTTGGAGGTTACATTAGAGCAGATTACGAATCCGGAGTTTAACCGCATTATTTCGCAGGTAAAATATGATGTTGAACACGGCGCAACATTTAACGCTGCATTGGAGCAACATCCAAAAGTCTTTTCCGATCTCTACGTAAATATGGTTAAGGCTGGGGAAGCTGGTGGTGTGTTGGGAGAAGTCTTAGAACGGTTGGCAGAGTTTGCTGAAAGACAACGTGTTCTCAAAAACCAAGTTGTTTCTGCGCTATTTTATCCAACAATTCTTTTTGGATTGATGATAACTGCAATTATCGTGCTAATGATTCTCGTTATCCCAAAGTTCACAGAGATGTTTGAAGAGTTTGGTCGTGAACTGCCGCTTCCGACTCAAATCCTCATTTCAATATCGGATATTTTCGCAAATTTTTGGTGGTTAGGATTGCTCGCAATTAGCATTATCGCAACCGTCCTCCGACGATACCTCCGGACAGAAAACGGAAAGGTATTGCTTGATCGGATTAAGCTTAAAATCCCACTTGTCGGGCCCGTTTTTAGCACTTTTGCTATTGTTCGGTTTACGCGTACTATGGCAACACTTTTAGAAAATGGAGTACGCATGCTTCCTGCCTTGCAAGTTGTTAAAGATACTATTGGGAATAAGGTTTACAGCAACATCATTTCTGAAGCAGAAAAAGAGGTAGAGCAGGGCTCAACACTCTCACGCGAATTAGGACAAAGCAAGGACTTCCCGACTCTTGTAACTCACATGATTGCTGTAGGTGAAGAATCTGGAGAACCGGTTAGCATGTTGGCAAAGTTGTCTGAATATTACGACATGGAAATCAGGAAGAGTCTTGAACGGTTGACAAGTTCCATTAGTCCCTTGGTAATTCTAATTATGGGTTTGCTGATCGGATTTATCGCTGTCGCTATGATTCTACCTATTTTTGAAGCACAACAAGTAATAGGTGGTAGTTAATGCTAAACGTAAACCTTTGATGTCAATTTCTTTAAACTATCACGCAAGATATTTGTCTAAATAGGCACAAGTCCCTTTTATGTATGTTACGGTAAGAAACACCAGAACACAAAATTCTGCAAACTAATAAGGAGTGAAACTAAATGTTAAAACAACTTAGAACAGACGAATCGGGGTTAACTCTGATTGAGTTGACAATTGTTATCGTTATTTTAGGTATTTTAGCGGCATTTATTGCACCGAGAATCGCAAATGCACCGCAAAAGGCTAATGTTTCCAAAGCAAAAGTAGAAATTGAAAACTTATCAACAGCATTGCAACTTTATGCAACGGAGGTTGGGCAATATCCTACCACAGAACAAGGGTTACAAGCGTTATGGCGTCCGCCCAATCCGGCTCCTCCAAATTGGCAGGGCCCTTACCTTCGAAAGCAGCTAACAGACGACCCGTGGGGTAATCCTTACGTCTACCGCAACCCCGGCACACAATATGGATACGATTTTGACCTCCTATCATACGGTAGAGATGGCAAACTGGGAGGTGTTGATTTTGACAAGGACATCGCCAACTGGGTTGAAGAAACGACTGCTCAGTAAACCTGTAACCTTGAGTAGTAGACGACCCAGCATGCTTTCTAAGTACCGAAACCCAATTACACTGTCCAGTGAGGAAGGTTTCAGTCTTATGGAAATAATGTTGGTTTTCGCTATTATTGCGATTTTGTCTACAATGTCTATGCCTGCGATGCGGGGATTTGCCGCATCGCGTAGGTTAACGACCTCTGCTCAGGCAATTGCTGATACACTTGCATTTGCGCGAGATATGGCAATTACCGAGCGAACGACGCACCTTGTCGTATTTGATATTGACACTAATAGATATTGGTTGGCTTCCAGTGAAACTTTTGATGTCCAAAATCCTATCACTTCAGCGGGGAAAGCCGCCAGTCCTACAACGTCAATAGATGGGCAAACTGTGATATCCCGCACAGGGGGAATCATGGGCATACCGCAGCCGCTCAGCCAAGGTGTTACCATAGCTGCTTTAGTAACAACACATAACGGTGTTACCCAACAAATTGCTGCTGGGGCAAATTACGTTTATTTTACGCCGACTTCAACATCGGCAGATACCATCGTGTATCTCCGAAATGTTCGGGAAAAGGTGATGGCAATTGTTGTTGAAGCTACTACCGGACGCGCCAGTGTTGAGCAGATGTCACAGCAACAAGTTCAAACATTAGGTTTAGGGAACGATTTGTAATATGAAAAAACGATCCATTCTCAGTCGTGAAGACGGGTTCACTTTTGCCGAAATCCTTGTAACAATAGCGATTATGGCTGCAGTATTTCCAGCACTTTTAAAGGTGTTTAGTGATACCTCTCGCAACGTGTCTCTTTCAGATAACCGAGTGACAGCACTCTATCTGCTTGAATCTCAAATAGCAGAAATTGAAATGGGCGGTTATCCAGAAGCTGGGCAACAGAGCGATATTATTGGAGGTTCTATCTTTGAGTGGCAATCTGTGGTATCAGATATAGAATCCGATGAAATTGAGGGACTCCGGAGGGTTGCGGTAACTATCTCTTGGGAACATTTGGGAAGGTTGCAATCAATCAGTATGTTTACCTATATGGCTGACAGGGAAATCCAACAAGAACAAAACCAATAAAATCAACACTTGCTTGTATAAAACCAAATTAACGATAATTATTCTGTTTTCGGAGGGTAGGTACGGTTTCTTAACCGTACTTATGGTGAATTATTGAAATAATTATGCACTTCACTTGTGAATCAACGCCGAATACGCGTGTGGTATTCGGCGGGAGCGATTTCCGAATCGCGACGAAACGCCTTGATAGTCGGGAATCGGAGCTCCCGACTACAGTTCAAGAATGTCCAATTAATTCTAAAATCTACCATAATAGATTGGAATCAAGTTAATTTTGGTATAAGAAAACGGATGATGGGACGCTGAATTATGAGAAATCTAATAAAGAAGTGTGAAAGTGGTCTTACCCTCGTTGAAATGCTTACTGCCGTGACTATTATCGTCATTATGGGTGGTACCACTTATGCTGTCTTCAATACAGCAATAGACGCATACCATCGCACCCAATCGAAATTGATTCAATCACAGCGTTGCCGTGTAGCTATGCACCACTTAACCACAGATTTAAAACAGATACAAGCTGATACATCTGACGAAATGTTGGTACTCTATTCAGAAGACCGTCCGACTGCATCTGGTGATATGGATATACTCAGTTTTGTGACGCTGGTAAAGACTGATCCAGACCCGTTTGTAGCGGAGGTGGATGCTTCTTACATTTTCAGTACACCTCTTTTGAGCGATGTCCGGCGAGTTGCTTATTATGTCGGTCTGAAGGTGCCTATAGCGGAACTGCGGAGTGAGAATTTCATTCCGCCGCCTTATACTGCATCACAAGAACCGAGACAAAACATATCTGGGCAGGAAGAAATCTTTACTCTTTATCGCATTGTGACTACAGCTCTGAATCCAGAATTGGCTATTAACGCATTTATGAATGCTGGAACGATTCCAACAGTAGATGAAAATGGCATGCCGATTCATTTTAGTATAGATCCGCTAATTGATGGAATTGTTAACTTTGACCTCAAGTATCTTGATGAAGAAGCACTGCCTTATGACTCCTGGGAACAGGCAGACGTGATCCCGACGGCTGTCCAAATGCTAATTTCCGTGATAGATGAGGACAGACAAGAGTCGGTGTCAACGCAAAATTTTGCGCAGAACCCAGGCGTTATAACACCGGGTGCCTTGACACAGGCGACTATGGTGTATTTGCCGCCAAGTGCAAACACTTCTGAACAATAAGCTGAACTTCAAAGGATATTGTGGTCATTTCTGCTGCCAATACACTTCACTTCCAAGAAAACGTTGAGGAAAACCGATGAGAAAATACCTTAATTATTCATTCAAACATAGAGACATTACTCCCAACCAACAGATGAGCAGAACTACATCAACGGCGTTTTGTTTTTGTGATTCAAACGGATTATCACTTGTCTCAACGCTTTGGATTTTGACGATCCTCTCTGTCTTAGCAATGCAGCTGCTCTACTCATTTCAGCTTGAAAATAAGGCACGGACCAACTTTGTAGACAGGGTAAAGTATAACTTTGCAGCTAAAGCCGGATTTGAGTGGGGTGTCGCAAAATTGCGAACCGATGAAACTAATTTCGACTCGCTTGGTGAAACATGGGCGGAACCGGTTCAGCAACAAATTGATGACGGTGTCCAAATTGGTAGAATGTTAAACTATCAGGTTACCATAACTGATGAAGCGTCAAAAATTAACATCAATTCCGCACCGGAAGACACTATTCGTAATTTACTCGCTTTTTTAGGGGCCCAACCAGAAAACAATCAAACTGGTGATCTTGCAGCGCGGATCGTTGAAGGACGACCGTATCGCACTGTCCGAGATGTCGCAAGTGTTGAAGGGATGACACCAGATGTCCTTTATGGCATACAACAGCAAACAGTAGCGGCACCCGAGACGAGTGGGTCTGAAGATATTCAGCCGCAAACACAAATAACAATGGGGGCAAATGGTCTCGTTAACATGGCAACGATCTATTCCGTTGATGCGAATACTGATTCTAATGGGCAACAAAGAGTTAATATCAATTCTGCAAACGCACAGCAATTAAGACAAATTCAATCTAATAACAATCAATCAGTTTTTTCGCAAGCTGAGGCGAATGCGATTATCCAGAAACGCGAATCTGAGGAATTTAAGGGGATTTCTGCACTGTTAGATGTCTCGGCTGTTTCGGATAATGTTTTTAATAATATACGTAATCAAATCACTGTTGAAACTGCCTCTGTTCAAAATACCGGTTCTGGAAATTCCAATAATCAAGGTGGTGGAAATAATCCATTTGGTGACGATGGAAATAATCCATTTGGTGACGATGGAAATAATCAAGGTGGTGGAAATAATCAAGGTGGCGGCAGGGACAATAATGGTAATGGTGGTAATGGTGGTAATGGAAACTCGCTGCTTAATATTAATACGGCTGACTCAGAAGCACTTCAAGAACTTCAAGGAATTGATGAGGGGATTGCACAACGGATTATCGCACACCGCAATTCCCAAGGATCATTCCAAAACATTGACGCCATTAAAGATGTAAGGCTAACAACAGTCCAAGAGTTTGCTGGAATTGCTGATAAAGTAACAGCAAATGGAGGACAAACTGTAAACGGATTAATCAACATAAATACTGCACCTTTAGAAACTTTACAACTGTTACCGGGGATGGATCAAACAAAAGCGCAAGCAATCATTGACCGCCGTGAAGAGGAAAGCCCAGACGCACAGAATACATCAGAAGATGCGATTCAAGGCAACCCTTTCAGTGACATTGGGCAACTTTTAGATATTGAAGAAATTGATAATCAAACATTCCGAGAAGTTGTAGATTGGGTGACCTACCGTTCACAAGGGTATCGTATCGAATCTGCTGCGGTTGATATGAGTGGAAAAGTCATCGCAACGTATGTTGGTATCGTTGTGCGAAGTGAAAGCCAATTGAATGTTCCGTATTGGCGACAGGATTAGCAAGAGGAACAACTAAAAGATAAACGAGGTTTTATAAATGGCAAAGAATCAGGTTGTAGCAATAGATATCGGTTCAGCCGCAGCGAAAATAGTACATATTGAAAAAATTTCAGGTACACTACATTTAATTAACGCTGGTGTTATTTCTTATTCAGACCCTGACAATCCTCAACATATCTCTGAAGTTGTCCGGAAGTTGTGGAATCAACTTGGAATCAAACAGAACTTTTTTAATAAACATAAGATGGAAATTGGGATAGCGATTCCTCGTAGATTTGCTTCCACGAAACGTCTATCCAATTTGCCGCCATCAACAACGGATGCACAGTTGCCTTCAGTCGTAGAAATGGCTGCAGAAACGGAGCTGCCGTTTCAAACTGAAGAGTCCGTTTATACATATCACGACGTTCAACGGACAGTAGAAACGCTTTCTGTCGAATTAGTTTCAAGTCGCCGTGACACTGTAGCAAGGTATATGGGGTTCCTTAACGAGACAAAGGTTACACCTTCAGCGGTGATCCCATCTATGTTAGCCACTGCGACTGTAGCAAGCAAGGCGTTATCTAATACTACAGCACGGACAATCATCATTGACATTGGGGCAGAATATACCGATTTCTGTTTAATGCGCGGACCTACTTTGGAATTTTCTCGTTCATTTTCCATCAGTGGTAATCAGTTAACACGAACCTTGATGATGGATACAGAGTTGGATTCTGAAGCAGCAGAACAGGAAAAACAACATATCCCAGCACATCAAATACCTACTCGGACCTGGACAAGAAGTTTTATTGGAGAATTAGAACGTTCTATTGATGCGGCCGAGAGGGAGATTAACGATGATGAACCCGAAGCGATTGCGGAAATATGGTTATGTGGAGGTGGCTCACGCGTTCCAGAATTGGCTGAGGCATGTCAGGAACAACTTCAAATCCCAACCAGACTTTGGAACCCCCTCCAAACTGGTGCTTTGGACACAAGTAATACATCAACACAAGTACTTGAAACATACGGGGATGCTTTAACTGTTCCTTTGGGGGTTGGAATACATCTTTTAGAAGTTGAAGAACCTGTGTCGTTGTTACCGACCGAAGTCGGGGTGAAACGTGTAGAATCTACCCGTAAACACCAACAACTGATCACAGCAGGTATTGCGGGAATCGTACTTCTTGTACTTGTTCTTTCCGGTGTCACATGGAGCAGATCGCAAAAAGCCAAAGTGGCTTTATTAGATGATCAAATAGCTACATTTGGGAGTCTACAAGTTGATGCGAATAAACAACTTGCTCTTGAACTGGTTTTAGCGGATAAATTAACCCATCAAATTTCTCCGTTGGACATTCTACATGCTCTCAGCACACTTTTTAAAGATAGAACAAAGGTGGCTTGGAAGACATTTGAAGTTAACAATCTGGATGATCTCCAAAAAACACGTATAACATTTAGTTTACAAGCAAGTTCGTATGAGGCTTTTAACTCCATGTTGGGTACCCTTAATAGTTCAAAACTTTTTAGTAATATCGAGCCGGGAGAAGTCACGGTAACAGGTGATGAACGAAGACCTACCTATGAAGTGAAGATAAACTGTCGATTGAGTCGTGAAGCAACCCAAAAGTTTGCACAAACACGTTATCCGAAACCTGTTTTTGAAACTAAAATGGCGGAGGAGAAAGATGTGGACGTTTCGCCGCCTGAAAATTCTGAAAACTCAAAAGATAAATCAGAAGAAGAAAACGAAGAATAGAAACAATAAAACTAATCTACTTGCAATTTGCAATTATAGTAAAGCATAAAAAAATAGATATTTTGTCTCCAAATGTTACGTGGATTCTCCTTCGGTAAGCAAGGTTCCCTAACCTCGCTTGTTCAGAATGTCTTGTTAATTCTATAATCTACTATAGTTGTACATAAAACCTACAAAAGTGGGTAAGGAAACAGAAAGTGGAATTAAATCTTGAACTTACAAGGCAAACTAAGATTTTGCTTGGCGTTTTGGGAGCTGTCCTTATTATTGCCGTTGCGACGCAATGGGGACCGGGACTAAACAGTTTGATTTCCAATACCGACATGGAAAACAAACAACAAACCTTGCAAACATCTAAAGATTTGATAGCAGCATCAAAAATCTTGAAACCTATTGCAACCAGTTTATACAAAAAGGCTGGACTCGCAGACAATGAACAAGATAAAACTATTTTTGATGGAGCTTATTCTGATACGGTTATCCGTGAAAAAATTGACTCAATCGTGAAAGAAGCTGGTATTCCCAAGAATTACCAATTAGATGTGGATCCAGTCCCAGGTAAAAAATTAGAGAAAATTTCAACGCAGGCACGACAAAACCTTGTTGTTTATCTTTATCAAAGCAAGTTGGAAACCGAACGAGATACGCTCAATGCTGAAATTGAAGCTGAACTTCAAGCGCAAACCGAAGTTGAAGCTGAACTTCAAGCGCAAACCGAAGTTGAAGAGGATGCTTTGGATATGTTGATGAATGCATGGTTAGATGAAGCAGGTGAGGACACCGAAACACCGAAAGAAGCTGAGAAATCTGACGAGGATCCGATTAATGAAAAATCTGATGAGGATCAGGTAACCGAAAAGTCTGATGAAAATTCCCTGGAGGCAAATGTAGAAGAGGATGTTGAAACACCACAAACACCTCAAGAGTCATACAAAAATCAAATCGATTCGCAAAATCCGGTGGATACTGAATCCCAATGGGAATTTACATCTTTTCCGGATACCATACCAAGTTCAATGCGAATTGAGTTGATCGAACTTATTATTTCTATGGCGGAGCAACATCTTGTAGGTGCTGAAATAAAAATGTTTGAAAAAGAATTCTATACTTCACAAACGGAGACAACCTCCGGGTTTTTCGGTATTGGCGCTAAAAAACCTATAACCGAGATCGGCTTTTATCCAAATAGCCAGATTTCAGCCAAATTCACAGAACTCATTGATGATTATGGCGAAGAACTGGACAAGGAAAAACTTACCGTAGAACTACTTGGATATCTTGAAAAGATTGAATCACAGATTACAGAACTTTCTCGGAAGTTACAAATGGCTCCCGTCACCTATTCGCCTGAAAGTTATACCGTAAAAATGAAGTTTAAAGCGGAACTTGATAAACTCGTTAACTTTAATCGACTTATTGAAACCAGAATCAAATGGTTAATGGTAAGAGATCTCCAAATTTCCGCTGATAACAAAGATAATAAAATGAATGTGGACATTCTTATGATTGCGGGGGTTTATCAATAATGAAAATGTGCAGAAATGATGTTTGTCCGATGTGGGTACAGAAACTTAATATATACTTGAGTGTATTGGTGTGTTTCGGATTATTCGTTCTCATTCCGGGAAATCTGTTGGCACAGCAGCGGGGTGGTCAAGGCACGCTGGAAGTTGCTGAACGGGATGAGGAAACTGGCGAAGCAACAAGATTTAACTTTGATTTTACGAGCCGAGAACTCAAGAACGTGTTTGAATGGTTATCTCGTGAAACCGATCTCACCGTTATCGCCAGTGAAAATGATATTCAAGGTAAGCAGTTTGCACTTATTAACTTGAATAACGTGACACTTGATGAAGTCATTGAAAAAATCAAAACTGTCCTCGCGCAGTATAACCTAACCTTTGTTAGAGTTGATAGCACCCTTCTTGTCACTACCTTTGAAAAAGCAATTGTGATGAATGTGCCTGTCAAGATTATAGAGGCTAATCCTGAACTGGTTGAAATGACTGATGAGATTCAGACTTACATTATCCGATTGGTAAATGCGTCTGCATCGGAGCAAGCGGGTGTATTGAAACCTTTATTGAATAAACAAGCAAACATATTTGCTGATACGATGACGAATGCGCTTGTCATCACCGATGTGTCATCTAACGTCCGCAGGATCGTATCGATTTTACAATTTGCTGATGAAGGTGAGAGGAACCCATTAAAGATCGCTATTATCCGATTAACTTATGCGGATGCTGAAGCTTTAGAAGACACACTTGAAAATGTATTTGAAGATAACGAAGCAGATAACAAACCGTCACCAACGCAAGTTGCTATGGACCCCGAGGAGCTCAGACAGACTATTGAACAAGGCTTAGGTGTGCCATTAGTTGAGGGGATGGTTGAGGTTGAGGCAGATAGCAACTCAAACTCCATCATTCTAAAAGCCGCTGAGGACAACTTGGTTATTCTTAGAGAAATCATACGTCATCTTGACATTGCGCCGGATCTTTCAACGGATATCCGAACATATCGACTGGATTATGCCTCAGCTGAAGATGTTGCCACAACGCTTGAAGAAATTATTACTGGTGAAAGTGGCCGAGGCGGTAGTAGAAGAAGTTTTGACAGGGAAGATATTTTGGAGATGATGACGTATCGACGGAGACAAGGGGACTCCAGCGATCTTTTTCAGGGAATTGTCGGTTTGGTAAATGTTTCTCGAAATGATAGGCTGAACATCGTTATTGTTTCCTCTGACCCGCGCAATTTCACCATCATTGAGAAGATTATTGAAGTCCTTGATCAAAAGCAGACGGAAAATGAGTTCAAGATGTATCTACTTGAGTTCGCAGATGCTGCAACCCTCAAAGAGAATCTAACTGCCCTTTTTGAAGGCGAGGATACAGGGGGTGATAGCTACCGGTATAATTGGTGGGACCGAGATAGAAGGGACTCAAACCAACAAGATAGTGGTTTTGGGGTGCAAGGTACTGTTCACATTGTTGAAGATATTAGGCTTAATGCATTGCTCATTTCTACTTCTTCTCAGAATTTTCCGATGATTGACGATCTGATCAAAAAACTTGATGTCAACCTACCCGACCAAGAATGGGGTTCAAGAATCTTTTATCTGAAGTATGCTGATGCTGAAAATGTGGCAAATCTGATTAACTCACATTACCAAGGGAACCAAGACGATTTTAGTGGAGGAGATAGCTACTATTATTACCGCTATTATCTTCCTCAGCGTCAATCAACACCGCAAGCACAAGGTGCCCTGGCAGGCAACGTTGCTGCCCAACCTTTGACGAGCCACAATGCGCTTATAGTATCTACAGGGACGAAACGTAACTTCGAACTTATCCAAGACTTTATTAAACGACTTGATATACCTACACCCGAAGTAATGATAGAAACCACCGAAATAATTCGCCTTGAATATGCAACCGCGGATTCTATTGCTCAGGTGCTGGCACAAGTCTGGCAAGACCCGCAAGCCGAAGATGATGAGGGGTTTGGTTTTCGTAGATTTTTCGGTTCAGGAAACCAAGACGAAGAACCGGCTGACATCAATTCACTATTCGGTAAGGTTACTGTCTATGCTGATCCAGATACGAACTCCCTTATCGTCACAACTCGACGCCGCTATCTTGATCAGGTTAGAGCTCTTGTCAAAAAGCTTGATTTCGTTCGAGGACAGGTGCGCATTGATATTAAGATACTTGAAGTTACCCTTGATGAAACCACAAAACTCGGTATTGAAGTGGCTGCTAATGAAAAGAAACTTGGTGGTCTTGAACTCGCTCCAGGGAATCCATTGGTCGGAAACACAAAGGCTGAACTCGGACTCACTCAGGAAATCTCCGGATTTAACTATAGTTTGGTAACGAAAGAATATATGGCTCTCTTACACACCCTTATTCGTGAAAATAAAGTCAAGACGCTTTCAACACCCACAATCACGACACGTGACAGTCGTCCTGCTACATGGAGTAGTGGACGCCGTATTCCATACCTACAAAGTGTTGATACCAATAGCATCCTTGGCGATACCGCTACACAACCACTCTTCAACTACGATTTTATTGATCCACCTGTCGGCATTAACATATCCCTCACGCCTTTTATCGCAAGATCGCAGGCAGAGGAAAATGGAAAACGAACAATCGGATTAGATATTACAAACATCAGTGCAAGCAACTTTATTGAATTTACTGATTTTAATGCGCCGATAACTGACGATAACTCTCTCAGTGCCTATGTTGACGTTGAAGATGGACAGAAACTTATCGTTGGTGGCATCATTCGCAAGAAACAGAAACAGGTGGAAAACAAAGTTCCCTTCCTCGGGGATATTCCTTTACTTGGAAGACTCTTCAAAAGCACCGAAACTGAAGTCCAAGATACAGAGATCGTTTTCATTATTACACCTCATATTTTTGACATAAAACAACCGGATGATATTGAGAAGCAGAAAGAAATAGCTGATGATTGGCAAAAAAATGGGATGGAAGATTTAGAGAATTCAATAAAATAATAGCAGAATTCCATTACATCCCTTACCTTTGTATATATACTCAGTTGGTCTTCTAAACGCAAACTTAAAGGAAGAAATCTGTTTCCAGATAATGTCATAAGTGCTAATGCGGTGGTGTTAAAACATCATCTTGACATGCCAAACACACTTTAGAATCAAATAGTTGTAAAATTCGAATGATTACGAGGGAATTGTCCATGATATTGAAATATAGCAATTTGTTTAAAACATTATCACGACAACACTGCAAATTATACCTAATTTATTTGGTGTGTTTCGGATTATTCGTTCTTATTCCGGGAAATCTGTTGGCGCAGCAGCGGGGTGGTCAAGGCACGCTGGAAGTTGCTGAACGGGATGAGGAAACTGGCGAAGCAATACGGTTTAACTTTGACTTTACGAGTCGAGAACTCAAGAACGTGTTTGAATGGTTGTCTCGTGAAACCGATCTCACTATTATCGCCAGTGAAAATGATATTCAAGGTAAGCAGTTTGCACTTATTAACTTGAATAACGTGACACTTGATGAAGTCATTGAAAAAATCAAAACTGTCCTCGCGCAGTATAACCTAACCTTTGTTAGAGTTGATAGCACCCTTCTTGTCACTACCTTTGAAAAAGCAATTGTGATGAATGTGCCTGTCAAGATTATAGAGGCTAATCCTGAACTGGTTGAAATGACTGATGAGATTCAGACTTACATTATCCGATTGGTAAATGCGTCTGCATCGGAGCAAGCGGGTGTATTGAAACCTTTATTGAATAAACAAGCAAACATATTTGCTGATACGATGACGAATGCGCTTGTCATCACCGATGTGTCATCTAACGTCCGCAGGATCGTATCGATTTTACAATTTGCTGATGAAGGTGAGAGGAACCCATTAAAGATCGCTATTATCCGATTAACTTATGCGGACGCTGAAGCTTTAGAACAAACACTTGAAAATGTATTTGAAGATAACGAAGCAGATAACAAACCGTCACCAACGCAAGTTGCTATGGACCCCGAGGAGCTCAGACAAACTATTGAACAAGGCTTAGGTGTGCCATTAGTTGAGGGGATGGTTGAGGTTGAGGCAGATAGCAACTCAAACTCCATCATTCTAAAAGCCGCTGAGGACAACTTGGTTATTCTTAGAGAAATTATCCGTCATCTTGATATCGCACCAGGTTTGTCAACCGATATTCGCACCTATCGTCTCGAATATGCCTCAGCTGAAGATGTTGCCACAACGCTTGAAGAGATCATCACTGGTGAAAGTACCCAGGAGGGTGGTAGAAGAAGTTTGGACAGGTGGTCTGCTGAGAAGATGCGTGCATATCGACGGGAACGTGGTGAGTCAGGTGATCTATATCAAGGAATTGTAGGGACGGTAAATCTTTCTCGAAATGATAGGTTGAACATCGTTATTGTCTCTTCTGACCCGCGCAATTTCACCATCATTGAGAAGATTATTACTGAACTTGATCAAAAGCAGACGGAAAATGAGTTCAAGATGTATCTGCTTGAGTTCGCAGATGCTGCAACCCTCAAAGAGAATCTAACTGCCCTTTTTGAAGGCGAGGATACGGGTGGGGATAGCAATCGGTATAATTGGTGGGACAGGGGCAGAGATAATAACACAAACCAAGATAGTGCTTTTGGAGTGCAAGGAACTGTTCACATCGTTGAAGATATTAGACTCAATGCATTGCTCATTTCTACTTCTTCTCAGAATTTTCCGATGATTGACGATCTGATCAAAAAACTTGATGTCAACCTACCTGACCAAGAATGGGGTTCAAGGATCTTTTATCTGAAGTATGCTGATGCTGAAAATGTGGCAAATCTGATTAACACACATTATCAAGGGAACCAAGACGATTTTAGGGGAGGTAGTAGCTACTATTATTACCGCTACTATCTTCCGCAACGTCAAACAACGCCGCAAGCACAAGGTGCGCTTTCAGGGAACGTTGCTGCACAACCTTTGGCGAGCCACAATGCCCTTATTATATCTACAGGGACGAAACGTAACTTCGAACTTATCCAAGACTTTATTAAACGGCTTGATATACCTACACCCGAAGTAATGATAGAAACCACCGAAATAATTCGCCTTGAATATGCAACAGCGGATTCCATGGCTCAGGTGTTAGCACAAGTCTGGCAAGACCCGCAAGCCGAAGATGATGAGGGGTTTGGTTTTCGTAGATTTTTCGGTTCAGGAAACCAAGACGAAGAACCGGCTGACATCAATTCACTATTCGGTAAGGTTACTGTCTATGCTGATCCAGATACGAACTCCCTTATCGTCACAACTCGACGCCGCTATCTTGATCAGGTTAGAGCTCTTGTCAAAAAGCTTGATTTCGTTCGAGGACAGGTACGCATTGATATTAAGATACTTGAAGTCACCCTTGATGAAACCACAAAACTCGGTATTGAAGTGGCTGCTAGTGAAAAGAGACTCGGTGGTCTTGAACTCAGTCCGAGCAACCCACTTATTGGTAATACAAATGCTGAACTCGGTCTTGCCCAAGAGATTTCAGGATTCAACTATAGTTTGGTAACGAAAGAATATATGGCACTGCTACACACCCTTATCCGTGAAAATAAAGTCAAGACGCTTTCAACACCCACAATCACGACACGTGACAGTCGTCCTGCTACATGGAGTAGTGGTCGGCGTATTCCATACCTACAAAGTGTTGATACCAATAGCATCCTTGGAGACACCGCTACACAACCACTCTTCAACTACGATTTTATTGATCCACCTGTCGGCATTAACATATCCCTCACGCCTTATATTGCAAGGTCGCAGGCGGGGGAAGATGGGAAACGGACAATCGGTTTAGATATTACAAATATCAGTGCCAGTAACTTTATTGAGTTTACCGATTTTAATGCGCCGATTACAGATGATAACGCTCTCAGTGTCTATATTGACATTGAAGATGGACAGAAACTTATCGTTGGGGGCATTATCCGTAAAAAACAGAAACAGGTGGAAAACAAAGTGCCTATACTTGGTGATATTCCTTTACTCGGGAGACTCTTCAAAAGCACCGAAACTGAAGTCCAAGACACGGAGATCGTTTTCATTATTACACCTCACATCATAGATATTAAGAATCCTGAAGACATAAAAAAACTGAGGCAGAAAGAGGATGATTGGCGGAAAAATGGAATGAAAGATATAGAGAATTCTGACAAATAGCCTTTTGTTCAAAAACTTACGAATAGTTCCAATTACCCACAGCGGAAGCATGTGCTGTTACCGCTTTTTCTTTTTACCGTATATTCCGATACAATTTCGCAAGTCGTTCCAATGAGAAACCTAAAAAGAAGAGTAAAGTAATAAGCCCGTTTATTGCTGTTGTTCGGACAATACCATTCGTCTCCCACCGCCGTGCTGATATATGGATGCAAGGTTTAACCATCTTCGTTTTTCCTAACCCGCGCAATGCCTTGGAAAACCCCATCTCCTCCATAATCGGAACTTCTGGAAAACCACCGATACGTTCAAAGTCACTCCTTTTCACAAAAATCCCGCTATCCCCATAAAAGACCTTTAGATATTTACCGCGCATGTCTGCAGAAATCTCAATAATACGATACAGAATACTCTTTCCATCAATCTTTTGAAGAAATCCACCGCCGACATATCCCGACGATAGTGTCGTTTCGACTGCAGCAAATGCCCCTGACTCAAGCCAAACATCTGCATGTAGAAAAACGAGAATTTCACCTGTCGCTGCCGCCGCACCGGCATTCAACTGTTTAGCACGCCCCCGCTCAGATTTAATTACCTTCCCATATTTTTTTGCTATGCTGACAGATTCGTCAGTACTGCCGCCATCTACAATAAGGAGTTCATGATTCCTCAATTCAGGTTGAAGTCGAGAGAGCGTTTTTTCCAAAATCTTTGCTTCATTCAGAATCGGAATAATAACTGAAATCATATCTCTTTAACACACAACAAGAGCAACATACTAAGAAACTTTTTTGACATACTGATTCAGCGCCAAGATTGGAAAAACAGAGGCATAAATCGGATCGCTATACCCACCAATTACTTCCCAATAAATACCGACACAACTCTCTTGCCAAGAACCATTTTCTCTTTGATTCTTTATGAGAAACTCAACTCCTTTCTCAGCAGCCCGATTTTCTCCATCAGCAAGTAAAAGGGCATAAGTACACCATGCTGTCTGTTCCACGGTGCTATCAGTTGGGTTACCAAACATGTCTTCTCCCCAACCACCGTCCACATTTTGTGTCTGTTCCAACCAACGAATACCACGTGCAATCTCTGGCACATCTCCAAAACCTGCTTTAATGAACGCAACAAGCGCACATGCTGTCCCGTAGGTGCGTTTTGCTAACCAAAGATCATCCCAGTAGCCATCACGATGAATATTAGCACGAAGCCATTGAACACCACGGTTTACAAACATTTCATTGTCACCGTCTGCAAGTAATGCCTCAATTGCATGTGCGGTAATGCTAACACATCCAACATCACCTTGCCCAGGTTGATACGTGCTCCAACTGCCATCTGTCCCCTGATTCTGTTTCAACCACTCAATCCCGCGTTGAATAGCACTGTTTGCATCTGCGGATGTAAGTTTTGCTCGAATTATAGCAAGGGTTGCCAAAGCAGTATCATCTGCATCACTCGGAAGAGAACTATCGCGCATGCCAGAAAACGCCCACCCACCGTTGTCATTTTGATGATCAACAAGCCATTGTGCTGCTTTTTTGACCGGCTCCGAGTTATCGGTATAATTTGCTTCAATCTCTGTTAAGGCGATAATGCTAAGGGCTGTGTCCCACACGTTGAGATTTATGGCTTCTCTACAGCCACCGTCTGGATTCTGCGTGGCACGCAGCCATTCAATACCTTTTTCAATTAACAGTTGAATCTCAGAATCATTACTACTATTGTTGTGGAATTCAATCAGCGCCAAAACAGAGAGTGCAGTGATATAATTCACACGAAACCAACTGCCATCACTCAAAACACGTGCTTTCAACCAAGCCACCAACGCATTTATGATTTCAAAACGTTTTGTTGTATTTAATTCTATTAAAATAAAGACTGGAACTAAAGTATGTTGTTCAGCAATAAACAACTCTTCAAAAAGAGATGTGTTAAAAAGGTCTACGGGAGGAAGTTTGTTTCTCGGAGGCTTCAACAAGACACGCAGAATTGGGATGCGCGTTAAGAGTTTGACAAGTCTCATCAACGGCAATGCTTTTTTCGAAACGGTCAATTTTTGCCAGTCAAATCGATTGAAAGATGCGTAGGAAAGTTTAACTAAAGCGAGGTCAAGCGGGGACTGTGGAATGCAGGACAGTGTTTCCTGAAGCTGCGGTGTTGACACATTTTCAGATGCTTGTTCCAAAATCAATTGCGTAAACAACGTTGCATCCGGATTTGATTGATTTGCAGTATCCAATCCCCACGCACCATCTTCGTTCTGGTTTTTTATGAACCAATCAATCAACGCTTTTTCTGGTGTTTGTCCTTGCGCAAGTTGAATCCAAGCATAAGCACAAGACGGAAACGTACTTGAGGAAAGTTGTCCTTCAAAGTTTCCGTCCACATGCTGCTGTGTCAGTAATAAATCAATAGCATGTGCTAAGGCAGATGTAGTCTGTTCCTTAATTTTTTCTGTTAGTTGGGGAGGTTGGTTTTGTCTCATCGTTCATATTTTAGAAATGAAATGTGAAAGGAGTATAACATATTTCAGTGAGTTAGACAACTTTATTCTGAAACGCTCCAGGGTTATTTAGTTTTCGGTTTTTCTATTATATTTTATCACAAACGTTAATACTTCATTATAGTATCGTAGGTTGGGTTGAACCGCAGGTGAAACCCAACATTTACAGCCTGTAAAGGGTTACATGTTGGGTTTCGTGCCTCAACCCCGACAAATGCCGAAAAGCGCATTTAGCGTTGATTCCCTACAGTATAAACTCTCAGTAACGCTCATCAGTCGAAAATTCTTAAAACTAAATAACCCTGCAAACGCTCCCAGAGCCATTCAGTTTGAGTTTTTTCAATTTGTGGGTTGGGGGTCACTCCTATAAAAGAAATCGGGGTTACAAACCCGATGAATACCTTAAGGCATTCATACCGTTGATGCCCTCCTACAAGAATGTATCACGACAATTGAATGGCTCTGAAAACGCTCCATTAAATGCTTGTCAATCAAAGGGATTTATGATAAGATGATACGCAATCAAAGGAGAGAGAAAATGGCAATAGGATTAGGTGTTATCGGGATCAATCCTACCAATATGGGTTCAACTGCAACACTGTTGAAGGATGTGCCGGATCTGAATTATGAACTTCGCGGCATCTGCGCAAAACGAGAGGATATTCTCAAAAACTACGCTAAGGATATCGGAGTCGATTTTTGGACGACTGATTACCGTGAACTGATACAACGTGATGACATATCTGTCATTGCTGTCTATTCGCCAGACCATCTGCACGCTGAACATTGCATCGCTGCCATTGAAGCTGGAAAGCACGTTGTCTGCACAAAACCGATGGTAACAAACTTGGCGGATGCCCAACGTTTGGTAGACTTAGTCAGGAAACACAGTGTTAAATTCCTTGTCGGGCAAACAATGCGATTTGACCTGCAGTTTTTAACGATGAAACGGCTCTATGATGATGGTGATTTGGGTGACATCATGGTGGCAGATGCCTATTATGTTCACGACCTACGCGATGTATACGATTTTACGCCATGGCGACTTAATGTTCCGCAAGACCTAATGTTTGGCGGTGTTGTACATCCAGTTGACATCCTGCGCAGTTTCCTCGGTGATGTTGAAGAGGTTCACGCTTACGGCACAAAAGGCACACTCACGCCTAAATACCCTATAAAAAACAACTTCTTTCTCAATTTGAAGTTCAAAGGTGGACAGATTGCAAGGGCGATGGGACTTTACGATGTTGTCCACCCACCGATGCCCATGATGCAAGTCTCTATTTTCGGTAGCAAAGGCACAATGATTGGAGACTTTACAGATAACAAAGGTGGACAAGTAAAACTCATGCTTGATAAGATGTCTGCAAGAGAACCTTTTGAGATGACATGTCCTCCTGAAGTTGACACAAGCGTTTATGGACATGGACAGACAGTTATCCGATATATGCGGCATTTTCAGCAGTGTCTTGAAGAAGATTTGGAACCATCACCGAATGTTCTTGACGGTGCGAAGTCTATCGCTGTAGGTGTTGCAGCTTGGGAGTCGATTGAAACAGGAAAACCTGTAAGAGTATTTAACGAATTTTAACAAAGGACGCGAATAACAACAGATATAAAATTTTTCTTGAGAGTGTGTAAAGTTTTGGCATCGGGTTGTTAGTCTTCGCTTGTGATCTATCCATAGATGTCAATTTTGTGTATAATTTAAGTTGCCAAAGAGATTTACAAAAAAAATCCTCCCTGATAAAGGAGGAAAGGTGGGTTATTTAAGTAAAATCAACGTTAATGAGAAATTATTATCTTTTTGAAAAAACTTAACTTTTTTGTTGACAACTTTTTGCACATTTTCTATAATAGTTTTGTTCATGGTAGTCTCCTATAATGTTTATAGGTGCGCCGACGGTGGCGTAAACACCGATCGACGCGGCACTGCCATAGGCCAGTATGACAGAGCTAACCTAATTGTAGCATGAAACCACTTGTTTTGTGTAACTTTTAGGTTAGCACCTAACACGAAAAAGGAGAATTCCGATGAAATATGAAACGAAGCGGAGCCGCTTTTCATTTCTTACCCTTATTACAACAACCTCGTTGGTACCAATATTAATCGTCTTTTGTATTTACGCAAATCCAATCAGTTGGGCTGCGAATATACTTACAGGCATGCAAACGCTTAATGATCTTGAAGACGATTTGGTAGAAGCAATTGAATCTCATAATAAAAATGTGAGACGTTATAATCTGGTTTTTGATGCTCTTAGGGAGTTAACGGAAGAAATCGGCACTCTGGAGACTGAGCGCTCCAATGCATGGACTAATTACTATGATGCAACTGCCGCAGCAAGTGCTGCCAAAAAAGAGATGAAGCGGATACTCAAGGAGATAGCCAAACGTTCTCCTGAAGATCCTGAAGTCATGTCTTTGTGGGGTGACTACTACGTTCAACGCGATATTAAAGTTGAGCAAGAGGCTCTTGCGGATGCTGCGGAAAGCGTGATCCTGTCAAATACGTGGACAATAGCTTGGAAAAGAGTTTGGCTGGGATTCTTAGAGACGGATTTAGCTTTGCAGACAGATTACTGTTCATATTCTTCACAGAAAGTTAGCAAGAAGCAAGACGAATTTGCCAACCTGAAAACCCTGATAGATCAACAGATTCAGGAAGCAATAAACAGACATGTTGAGACGCTCCATAACGGTGACACCACTCACATGCATAACCCACCAGAGTGAGGTGAACATCTATGACAAAAAGACAGAAAACAGCAGGCATTTGTGGATTACTCGTTCTTATGTTAGTCGTAATAGGGGTGATTATCTCCCTGAGAGGCCAAGAACATAAGACTCTGAAAAAAAGTGCATTGACAGATCAACAAGTTCAACGCATTGATACCTCCAAGGACCCCATGCTTACAGACGTTTCCTTGATGGAACATGTTATTGCGGAGGTGCAAAAGAGTCGGAATGAGTATTTATCTCAATTAGATTTAGACACTCAAAAGCGTTACAAAGAACTCTCTCCAGAATGGACGAAAAAAGAGATTTCAATGGTACTTGAGAATCTAAAAGAGTGGGGAGACCCACTCTCTCCAGAATGGGGGATGCATCTCAAAAACTTCATTTCCAAGAAAGAAAAAGCCATCGCAGATTACCGCCGCTTTGGTGAAGAAATGGATACCTTCGGTAAGCTGACGGCGCGCGACTTAGAACAGAAACAGGAAGCACTCGCGAGACTCAAACAATGGCTTAAGCAGAATGGGTCTCTCATCATAGATGAGGAGTACTTGAATGAGGTAGCTGATCGTGGTGATCCTTCTCATAGGAATCTACTTATGGAGGGACGAGAGAACCGCATTTCGCAAATGCCTCAAAAGGACTTGGTATCAAAGAAAGATGAACCCACGTTGCAAACATGGCAGGAGCATCTCAAAAGAGAGATATCTGATTTAAAAATGGAAATCAGAAAAAAATATCCTGGAGCTTTTGCAATTCCATACCTCACTCAAGAGGAACTTGGACATCTCTACCCTACCGAGTCAGACCGGATGGCACTTGAAAACCAGAAGCAGCAGATGCAAAATGCCATCACCTTACATGTCCAAAACGTGTTATCAGAAGATACTTCCAGCAACAGAGCGGAGAAACTTGCTCTTATTAGGGATACACTCTCAGAAAACTGGGATGCGGACTTTGCAGAGGCTGTCATCCGCCAGTTGCAACAGGAAAAATAACATAGGTTGTTTAACAAAATAAAAGGCAGGTAACCGATGTGTTACCTGCCTTGTTTATTATTAAATGTTTCTAAAACCTCACACGCGATTGTCTGAATCGAAAACATTCACACCGTCAACAATCCTATAAATCCAATAATCCTGCTAATCTTGGTTCAGACATTAAGCACTGTCAAATGTGTATAAAGCATTTGGTGGGATTGATATGTTTATGGCAACTCTGTCCATTGAATCTATGTGCCAAAAACTTTAGACACTTTTTTCTTGACATTAGTTGGACGTTAATATATAATTTAGGTATACCTAAAATAATTTCTCAATGTTTGTAACAATTTTGGCATATATTGCCTAAATTCAGGTGGGTTAGACCTACCAAATACCGCAAAATAAGGAATTACACACACTGCGTATTTCTGGCGGATTGGAAGACTAATGCTTACGCAAGCGGCTGAGGACTACCTCAAGTCAATCTATAAATTACAAGAAAAAGGTGGTAAAGTGTCAACCGGTATTTTGGCAGAATACCTTGACGTTAAGCCAGCGTCTGCTACAGGAATGATCAAAAAGCTGAAAAGTATGCACCTTGTGAGCCATGAGCGCTATCAAGGTGTTACGCTTACGGAGACTGGAAAAGCTATTGCGCTTGAAATCATCCGACACCATCGCTTATTGGAACTATATCTATTCAAAGCACTCGGTGTGCCGTGGGATGGTGTGCATGAGGAAGCAGAAAAATTGGAGCATGTGATTTCAGAAGATGTGGAGGCACGGATGGATGAGTTTCTCGGTTACCCAACTGCTGATCCGCACGGTTCACCGATTCCAGATAAAAACGGTGTTGTGCCGAAAAAAGCGTCTATGCCGATGACAGATTTAAGGAACGGACAATCATGTGTTGTCGCCGAAGTGAGTGATAGTGATTCAGCCATGCTCCGTCATTTGGGTAGTTTTAATCTGTACCCTGGTACAGCATTCCGGATTATTGAGGTTGCCCCATTTGAAGGTCCCTTCACTATTGATATTGCTGGACAGCAAGCAGTAATTGGGCGCGAGGTTGCAAAAAATATATTCGTTAATAATGTACAAGAAACAGATAATGTGTAGGCGCGCTTTGAAAGCGCGCTAATTACTATAAAGGATCTCCAAATGGAACAGCAGGAAAAGATTAAACCAGATGAAAAAACTATCAAGACATGGAAACACCATCTACAAGATGAAATAGATGCAAGTTTCCTCTACAGCGTTTTGGCAAACCTTGAACCCGACCCAGACCGAAAAGATATACTCCTTGAACTTGCTGAGGTGGAAAATCGGCATGTCGCGCGTTGGGAGGAGATACTGACTTCATACGATATCAAGATTAAGCAACAACGTCCTACTTTCAAAGCAAGGTTCTGGGCATGGTATGCACGTAAGTTTGGGAGTCCCTATCCACTTGCACGTATGCTGAATGAAGAGGCGAATGAAGTTAAAGATTATCTAACGCTCCACAGAAACAGCACGTTGGCAGACGCAAAAGAAACAGCGCTTGATTTAGCTAAAGAGTCTGCAATGCATACTGAAAGTTTAAAGGAACTCACTGGCACAAGTGATGAACCTTGGCACAAAACTGAATCCGGCGGCACCTTGGGTAATATAATTTATGGTTTTAACGATGGATTAACGGCAAACTTCGGTTTAGTCGCAGGTGTTATCGCCGCAACTTCAGATGTCTCAACAATTCTTGTGACAGGCATTGTTGGAACAGTGGCGGACTCGCTCTCTATGGGTGCTTCGGGGTACCTTGCTGCCAAAAGTGAACAGGAGGTGTACGAACACGAAATTGAAGTGGAAAGGGAAGAAATACTTCTCATGCCAGATATTGAGGAGGACGAACTCACACTTATTTATGCGACTCGAGGCATCCCGAAGGAACATGCTCGCCTCCTTGCGAAGGAAGTGATGAGCGATCCTGAAAGGGCATTAGAGGAAAAAATTCAAGCTGAACTTAAGATTGGCGAAAGCCACACAACACCATACAAAGAGGGATGGATTACTGGACTTGCAACCGCTGTCGGTGCTTTTATTCCTGTTGCGCCGTTCCTGTTTACTTCAGGATTAGCTGCTATATGGATTTCTTTTACGCTTGCGATGTTTTCGCACTTTGCAGTCGGTGCAGCACGGAGCCTTTTCACCGGACGCGCCATAATTCGAAGCGGTTTTGATATGTTCGTAGTCGGGCTCGGTGTTGCGGGGGTCGGTTATCTTGTTGGTAAACTCTTAGAACGCTTCTTATTTTAGAACACTTTGGAAATTGAAATTATGTTTAAAATATATCTTTCACTATCAAAAATGTTAACACGAAATTTAAACGTGTTTGCACCATTAATACATAAAGTATGTGTGTCCCTATGTTTAGTAGTTATTTTGACAAGTGTTGGTTGTGACCCTAAAAATACATCGGATGTGTCAACGGAAGGGAAAATTCGAGTTGTTACCACAATTGGGATGATTACCGATATTGTCAAAAACGTTGGAGGCGAACAGGTTGACGTAATTGGACTGATGGGTCCTGGGGTTGATCCGCACCTTTACAAACCAACTGCTAAAGATGTCCAAAGACTAAGATCAGCACACATCATCTTCTATAACGGATTGCACCTTGAGGCGAAAATGTCGGATGTGCTTGCTGATATGTCGGGAGATGCCAAAACCGTTGCAGTAACAGATGGTGTTGAACAAGCACTGCTGTTTTCACCACCGGAATTAGATGGGCAATATGACCCACATTTATGGTTTGATGTGACACTTTGGATGAAATCAGTAGAAAAAGTTCGTGATACACTGAGTGAGTCTAATCCTGATAATGAGACAGTTTACCAAAACAATACTGAACGTTACCTCGCGGAACTCGCTGAACTACATGAATATGTTAAAACACAGGTAGAGCGCGTGCCGCCTGAACAACGCGTGCTTGTGACAGCACACGATGCATTTAACTACTTCGGGCAGGCTTATGGATTTGAAGTGCGCGGGTTGCAAGGTATTAACACTGCCACTGAAGCAGGTATAGCAGATGTTCAGGAATTGGCGACCTTTATAGCAGAACGACGAATTCCAGCAATTTTCGTTGAATCATCTGTTTCTACGAGGAGCCTTGAGGCAGTGAAAGCTGCTGTAAAATCAAAAGGGTTTGATGTGCAAATCGGTGGTGAGCTTTTTTCAGACGCTATGGGAAATGATGGAACACCAGAAGGCTCTTATATCGGTATGGTTCGGCACAACATTGATACGATTGTCCAAGCATTGACGGGAGAAACTACTTCTACAGAGGAAAACTAAATTGCAAGCACCTGACGTAAAAGCTATTCAAGTAACTGATCTGACAGTTGCTTATCAGGAAACACCTGTTCTATGGGACATTGACCTTGATGTGCCACCGGGTGTGCTTTTAGCTATCGTTGGTCCCAATGGTGCAGGGAAAACTACGCTAATCAAGGCGATTTTAGGGTTAGTCCGTCCTGCTGCTGGCAATGTCTTAATTTACAACAAACCTTATGAGGCACAACGACGAATTGTCGGTTATGTGCCACAACGGGGCAGTGTTGACTGGGATTTTCCAACAAATGTACTTGATGTCGTTATGATGGGCAGATATGGGGCACTTGGCTGGATTAAGCGTCCCGGAAAACATGACCGCGAACTGGCGATGCATGCACTTGAAAAAGTTGGTATGGAGAAGTATACTACCCGACAGATTAGCCAACTTTCCGGTGGGCAACAGCAACGTGTCTTTCTTGCACGTGCCCTCGTCCAAGATGCCACAATATACCTGATGGACGAACCTTTTCAAGGTGTCGACGCTACTACCGAACGCGCCATCGTTACTTTACTTCAGGAACTACGTGAAAACGGCAAAACAGTCGTTGTGGTGCATCACGATCTGCAAACTGTAACCGACTATTTCGATTGGGTAACGTTATTAAACATTCGCCGAATTGCCAGCGGTCCTGTTGATGAAACTTTTACCTCTGAAAATTTACGTGAAACTTACGGCGGACGGATCGCTTTCATGAAAAATCGATAAAACGTATTTGTAGGAGCGGTTTTCAACCGTGATTTCCCAGTGTGCAATTCAATAAATCATGGAAAATCTTTACTTTCTAACCCGTTTTGATTATACCCTCGTAATTGTAGCAAGCGGTGCTGCCCTACTTGGTACGGTTAGCGGGGCACTTGGGACTTATGCCGTTTTACGACGGCAGAGCCTACTCGGCGATGCTATTTCACATGCTGCACTGCCCGGCATTGCAATCGCATTTATGCTGACAGGGAACAAAACGCCGTTGATTTTGGTGCTTGGCGCAGCAATCGCAGGGTGGTTTGGCACGCTCATCATTCTAAGCATCGTCAGGTTAACACGTATTAAATATGATAGTGCATTTGGTCTTGTGTTATCTACGTTTTTTGGGTTCGGTTTGGTACTGCTCACACTGATACAACGCAACGGTAATGCAAATCAGGCAGGGTTGGATGAATTCCTCTTTGGGCAAGCAGCCACAATTCTGGAGCGCGATGTCCTAACGATTGGCATACTCGGTGGTATAGCACTTATTGTTATGCTTATCTTGTGGAAAGAGTTAAAACTGCTTGTTTTTGATGAGGGGTTTGCCGCATCCATTGGGCTTCCGATCCGTGCGCTTGACATTCTGTTGACAAGTCTCCTTGTGATTGCGATTGTCCTCGGACTACAAGCAGTTGGTGCAGTGCTAATGAGTGCGATGTTAGTTGCTCCTGCAGTTGCTGCGCGACAGTGGACAGACAGACTCAACCTGATGGTGATTCTCGCTGGGTGTTTCGGCGCACTTGCGGGGGTGAGTGGCACCATCATCAGCAGTACAGCGACACGTATTCCGACCGGTCCAACGATTATCCTCTGCGCGACAGTTGTGGTTGGACTTTCAATCACTTTTGCACCAAACCGTGGTTTGTTGTGGAACAGTATTAGACAACGTCGAAGCAGACGTAGCTTGAGGATAGCCACAAATAGATTAGTTGGAGCAGCCGCGACAGAAAACCGGATAAAAGAAAATGATACAAGATCATCTTGACATCTTACTTATTGCCATAGTAACAGCGTCAGCATGTGCGTTACCCGGTGTATTCTTGGTGCTACGCCGAATGACGTTGATGAGCGATGCGATTAGCCACGCTATTCTTCCCGGTATAGTTCTTGCGTTTTTTCTGACGCATAGCCTTTCGTCGCCGTTACTGATTCTCGCTGCCACTGTGACCGGTGTACTCACTGTTGTTTTCGTCGAATTGCTACAAAAAACGAAACTCGTGAAAGAGGATGCCGCAATCGGATTGACTTTCCCTGCTCTTTTCAGCATCGGGGTAATTCTCATTTCCCGATACTCAAGTAATATCCATCTTGATTTGGATGCGGTTCTTCTCGGTGAACTCGCCTACGCCCCACTCAACCGATTGGAGATTTCTCGCTACGATCTGGGGCCTACATCACTGTATGTGATGAGCGGAATGCTTATATTGAATCTCCTCTTTATTCTGATATTCTACAAAGAATTAAAGTTAGCAACGTTTGATGCAAGTTTAGCCGCGACATTAGGATTCGCGCCTGCTCTTATCCATTATGGATTGATGACATTAGTTTCTATGACGACGGTAGGGGCATTTGATGCAGTCGGTTCTATTTTAGTTGTCGCACTTATCGCCGGTCCGCCTGCTACCGCTTATCTGATGACTGATAGTCTCGCACGGATGCTAATTCTAAGTGTTGTTATAGGATGTGTTAATGCTGTGACAGGCTATTGGCTTGCATACATTTTTGATGTCTCAATTGCGGGAACTATCGCGACGATGACATTTCTTGTTTTCGGACTTATTTTTATGATGGTCCCAAATCGCGGACTCATCGCAATTGCGCGCAGACACATCCGCCAAAAATGGGAGTTTGCACAGACGATGCTTGTTATCCATCTCTTAAATCACGAAGGACTTCCAGAAGCACACGAAGAATCTGAGATAGCACACCTTCACGAGCATCTCCGATGGGAACCGACATTCGCTACACGGGTTGTTAAGTATGCCCTAAATAACCGATATGTGTCGCAAGAGACAACGCAGCTAATGCTAACAGATCGGGGACGTTCCGTCGCGCAACAGGCGCTTGTGCAATAACCTTCCTGCCGTGCTATGTTAGGGTTATTTAGTTCTCCATATTTTCGGTTATTCTTGAATGCCCCTCTTGCTGTAGGAGCGAGCTCCAGCTCGCGACTTTTGACGAAAATGTGCAAAAACCCTAAAACTAAATAACCCTGCGTGCTATGTTCAATAATCTTGACATCACTACGTGCCTACGTTATAATGAAATTATCAATACATAAGTGGAGGGAGTCATGGCAATTAGTGCAGTCCAAACCTATCTAAGCCCAGAAGAATACATTACTTTAGAACGTAAGACGATCCCTGATGCTGACACTGTCAGAAGTGAATACGTTAAAGGGAAAATTGTCGCTATGTCTGGTGCAAGTCGCGTGCATAATCTTATTTCAGGCAATATTTTTGGCGAACTCCGCAATCGCTTAAAAGGCAGCGGATGTGAAACCTATAAGAGCGAAATGCGTGTAAGCACACCTTGCACTTCATCCTATTTCTATCCAGATGTCGTTGCCGTTTGTGATGAACCACGTTTTGAAGACGATGTTTTTGACACACTCCTCAATCCAATCATTATTGTAGAAGTACTATCTCCAAGTACGGAGACTTATGATAGAGGTGAAAAATTATTACACTACAGACAACTTGAATCCTTGAAAGAATACATCCTTGTATCACAAGATAGGGTATATGTTGAACGATATCTCCGAAAACAGGAGGAATGGGGTTATACTTCCTTTCAAGAACTTGATGAAGTTCTTCCGCTTACCTCTATTCAGTGCGAATTACCACTTCAGGAAATATATGAAAACGTTAAATTCCGTGAAAGGTAAAGACTCTAACTATGAAAAATATAATACGAAACATATTCTTATGTCTAATTTTGCTTAATGTTACATGGATGGTAAGTGCAGATGAAAATGCACTCAAAGATCCGGATGGTTCATGGAAATGGACTAATCGTCTTGTCCATGAAACAAGCCCTTATTTACTGCTCCACGCACATAATCCTGTTGAATGGTATCCTTGGGACGATGAGGCATTAGAACGCGCGAAGAAAGAGAATAAACCTATTTTCCTTTCCGTCGGTTATTCCACGTGTTATTGGTGTCACGTAATGGAACGTGAGGTCTTCTCAAACCCAGAAATCGCTGATCAGATGAACAAGAACTTTATCAATATCAAGATTGATAGAGAGGAACGACCCGACTTAGACGAAATCTATATGACCGCAACGCAGATATTGATGCAACGTGGTGGCTGGCCAAACTCCGTCTTTCTTACGCCAGATTTAAAACCCTTCTTTGCCGGCACCTATTTTCCTCCGACAGATATGCCGAACAGACCTGGTTTCCCAACGATTTTGACCGCAGTGCATGAAGCATGGGTAACGCGAGAAGCGGAAGTAATTGACTCTGCGAATCGGATTACACAGGTTATTGAACGCGCAATAAGCACAGGATTTTCTGCTCTCACTGCTAAATCTTTTGATCGTTCCCTTATTTCTGCCGCCGTAGTGCACTTAAAAACTAACTACAAACACGCTTACGGTGGATTTAGTGGCGCGCCCAAATTTCCAAGTCCTGCAAATCTGGAGTTCCTTTTGAGAGAATATGAAAGGCAGTCAAGGTTACAAACTCCTCCTATAGATAATGAATCGCTCTTAAAGATGGTGACACATACCTTAGATAATATGGCTTACGGCGGGATTTATGACCAAATCGGCGGCGGATTTCATAGATATTCAGTTGACGCAAAGTGGCTTGTCCCTCACTTTGAAAAGATGCTTTATGACAATGCACAATTGGCAAAAATATATCTTCAGGCGTATCAATTAACGAAAAAACCGCAGTACCGACGCGTTGCTGAGGAGATATTCAGTTTTATTTTTCGTGAGATGACAGCACCTGAAGGTGGATTCTATTCAGCATTAGATGCTGAAACGGACGCTGAGGAAGGGAAGTATTATGTTTGGACAGCAGATGAAATTAAGAACGCTCTCCCACAAAAAGATGTTGAGCAGTTCACTTCTGTTTACGGTGTGGATAAGGGAGCTAATTTTGAAGGCAAAATTATTCTGTACATTCCAAGTGGTACAGAAGTGGAAACGTCTTTAAAGTCCTTAAAATCTGCGCGAGAAACGCTTTTAGCAGCTCGATCTGAACGTGAACGTCCACTGCTTGATACGAAGGTTATTGTGAGTTGGAACGGTTTGATGATAGATGCGCTTGCCTACGGATATGAAGTGCTTGGTGAGGAAAAGTATCTTAATGCTGCATCAAAAGCCGCGCAGTTTATTCTTGACAACCTAAGAAAACCGAACGGCGAATTGTGGCACACATATACCGCTGGTGTTGCGAAATATGATGGTTATCTTGATGATTATGCCTTTTTCGTGCGTGGTTTGCTCGGATTGTATAGTGCTACTGGGGAGGAACGTTGGTTGCGTTCCGCGACAACCCTTACCGACAAGATGATTCAACTCTTTTGGGACGACAAAAATGGTGGGTTCTATTTCACAAAGGCAGAGGCAAAACAGTTGATTGTCCGTACCAAAAAACCTTATGATTCCGCAATTCCTTCCGGCAACGCTGTGGTAGTCAATAACCTCATAATGCTTGATGCAAGTTATCGGAATTTTGCTAAGAAAACGCTTCTAAGTTTTGCGCAAGCGACAAAGAAATCTCCCTCGTCCTTCATGCACATGCTTTATGCACTCAACGGTTACTTAAGCTTAGGCGAGAATCGTAATGCGTCAATACAACCAACCAAACAGGAACTTGATGAGTCGACGCAATCACTTGTAACAGCAACAGCAAAAGTAAAAACGCCTACTAAAGACAGGCAAATTGACGTGGAAGTTGAGGTGAAAATTGCAAAAGGTTGGCATATTAACGCAAATCCCGCAGGTCAAGATAACTTAATCCCAACAACTATCACTGTCGCAGAAGATACTCCATTTGAGATCGTTGATGTCAATTATCCGAAAGGCAAATCCGTGCAGTTTGCGTTTAGCACAGAATCCTTGAATATTTATGAGAAAACGCTTACGATACCGCTGAAGCTGAAACCGAATACAACCATCAAGAAAAACACACCGATCACCTTAAAGTTCAACTACCAACTGTGTAATGACAATGAATGTTTGTTGCCACAGACATTGGATATTCCGTTGAAATTACAGTAAGTGCAAAACATCTTCCGATTACATGCGCTACAACTCATCTATATGCGTCCGAATTTTCTGGAACGCATCCAAAATCAGTTGCATATCGTCTGTGTCGCCTAAAAACATAGCATGCCCGAAGCTGCAGACCTCTTCCTGATACACCCGTTCCGCTTCCGGACAGTGAACCTTGCTGTAATCAATAGCGTGGTCACCAAGGTGTTCACGAGGCAATCCGAGTTGGTCAAACAACGCTGGATTACTAAAAGGACCTTCGTTATAGATAGGTTGTCCGTGAGCACCGACTCCGCACGGAACACCCTCTGCGCCAAGTGCTTCTAAAAACCTGCCGCGTGAGATGCCACCGAATTCCTCAGAGACGAATCGGAAATCCCAATAGTAGAAACACCATCGTGTGACCCGTTCATCGCGTGGAATCGGATGAATTCCCTCTATCGCATCCATACCCTTCATAAGGTATGCAATATTCCGTTCGCGCGTTTCTACCTGTTCATCAAACCTTTCAAGTTGAGATAGTAAGAGCGCAGCTTGAAGGTTAGTCATCCGCATGTTCAAATTTGCGACTTGACCCGCGCTGTTTGCGAGTCCTTCGTCGTTTGTTATTACCATTCCACCTTCACCGCACGTCAGCGTTTTGCCTATCTGAAAACTAAACGTGCCGAGATGTCCAATTGAACCCATCCCTTTTCCGCGCCATTGTGAACCGTGTGCATGCGCGCAATCTTCAATCACCTTAAGATTATGTCTTTTGGCAATATTCATAATTGCATCCATATCGGCAGGATACCCACCGTTATGCACCGGAATAATTGCTCGAGTTCGCGGGGTAATCGCCGCCTCAATTGCATCGGGTGCGATGTTATAGGTGAGTGGGTCTATGTCAGCGATAACCGGCACAGCGTTGACACACACAACCGATGTCCCAGTTGCCACAAATGTGAGTGCTGGAACGATAACCTCATCACCAGCAGTGACTCCAGCAGCCTTCAACGCACATTGCAACGCCACAGTCCCGTTTGCAAGCGGGATACCGTATTTGGCATCCTGATACGCGGCAAATTTTTCACCGACTTCATCAACTTTTTCGCGCCTGTTCCAAGCACCGCTGCGCAAGACTTCTAACAGCGCATTTTCTTCTGTTTCATCAAAGATAGGCCAGCTTTTACCTAAACCGTGTTTGACAACAAGTTCACCGCCATTTATTGCTAACTTTGCCATTCTCATACCTCAACTTTTACTTCAAAGTTTAGAAAGTTCCAGTTACAATTTTAACTGGACATTCTGATTAACGATCAACTTCAATACCTTTTTCCAAATTATTTATCCGTTCGCGAAATCTATGTATCGGTGTCATATCCTGAATCGGGTTTTTCGCAACGTAGATTTGCCTAAGATTATCTAAGTTCTCAACAACACTCACGTTGCGAATCTTATTATGCTCAACTTCTAAGCGCGTCAACTCCTTCACCGTTGTAAGTGGTGTGATGTCCACAATTTGATTATGATTAAGTTCCAAACGTGTCAATTGGGTCAATGATAAGAGCGACGTGATGTCCACAATTTGATTATTGCTAAGACCTAACGACGTTAGTTGTGTCATCTCTGATAGTGGTTTGATATCGGTTATTTTATTTTGCCCAAGCCTTAACTCAACCAACTGCGTTAATCCTGCAAGCGGTGTGATGTCACTAATTTGGTTACTATCAAGCCATAACTGTCCCTGCTTTGTCAATTCCTTAAGTGGTGTAATATCGTTAATTTGATTTTTGCTGAGTCCTAAATGGGTAAGCTTCTTCAATCCCGCAATCGGCGCAATATCACTAATCTGACAATTATTCAGATATAATGCACTCAGCTGCGTTAGTCCTTTGAGTGGTGTGATGTCCCTGATTTTATTCTTATCTAACACTAAAGAGCTAAGTTTTGTCAACCCAGCGACAGGTGTAATGTCGGTAATTTGATTACTATCAAGTAACAAAGAACTTAGATTTGTCAACTCCGAAACAGGTGTGATGTCGCTGATTTTATTCACACTCAAATCTAAGTAGGTCAACTTAGTCAAGTCAGCAAGAGGGGTTATGTCTGTAATGTTATTAATTCGGAGTACTAACTGCGTAAGCTTCGTTAATTTTGCGAGTGATTGTATATTGCTAATCTGATTGCTCCCAATATCTAATTCTGAAAGTTCTGTTAAATCAGCGATTGATCTGATGTCCGTAATTTGATTATCACTAAGCGCTAACTTTGTAACTTCTGTTAGGTTTGCAATTGGTTCAATGTCCGTAATTCGATTATGATTTAGCATTAACCAAGTAAGTTGTGTCAATGTTGAGATCGGTTTGATGTCACTAATGCCATTAGAATCAAGTTGTAAATTCTTGAGCTGCGTCAATTCTGTAAATGGTGTAATGTCACTGATTTCAATTCCGTTAAGGCGTAAGTCCGTAAGTTGTGTCAATCCTGTGATTGGGGTGATGTCGTGGATGCGATTATCATCAAGACTCAGTTTCGTAAGTTGTGCCAACTCAGAAAGGGGGGCGATGTCGTAGATTTGATTTCTGTCAAGCGCTAAGTCTGTAAGTTTTGTCAATCCGATGAGGGGTGTGATATCCACAATTTGATTACGACGCAGACCTAACGTGGTTAGATTTGTCAAACCGGCGAGCGGTGTGATGTCCACAATTTGATTATAGTTGAGCGACAAACTTGTCAAACCCGTCATTTTTTCGATACCTGTCAAATCGCTGATACCTTTAGTCCATGTAGACAACGTTTCTAACGTTTCTAACTTCTTTTGCGTGATAGGTGCATCAGGCGATAAACCTAACGCCTCCCGCACCGCAGCCTCTAAGTTTGGATCAGGAATCTCTACCGGTTCTGGTGGTGAACAACTGGCAAATACAATGAGAAACAGAAAAGGCAGGCAAATATGTTTCAAAATGTTATGCTCCTTTTAATGTCAAGTTTAGGGATCAACCTCAATGTCCACATACAAATCAGAAATTTCTTTGCGAAGTCTGTGAATCGGCGACAAATCTTGAATTGGGTTGTTCTTAATATGTAGAACTCTTAAATACTTCAACTTTTCAATAGTGCTAATATCCTCAATTTGGTTATCCGACAAAAATAACCTTCTTAAGTTTGTCAATTCTGCAAGCGGTGTGATGTCACGGATTTGATTTTTGGTTAGTTCTAAGCTTGTGAGTTGTGTCAACTCTGTAAGTGGGGTAATATCACTAACCTCACTGTCCTCAAGCGATAATTGCGTAAGGTGTGGAAATCCGGTAAGAAGTGAAACAAGGTCATTTAAATCACGAAGGTTTTTACCACCAAAACCTAACCATGTCAATCTTGTTAAACTCACAAGTGGTGAGAGATCGTTAATTTGATTACCACCAAGCGACAATGACGTAAGTCGTGTTAATTCAGCAAGAGGTGTGATGTCCCTAATTTGATTTCTGCTTAGATTCAAACCTGTCAGTTGTCTTAATTCAATAAACTGCTGCGTATCGCTAATTTGATTACCGCTAAGATGCAAGATCGTAAGATTTGTAAGTTCAGTAAGGGGTGTAATGTCTTGAATTTGATTATCGTCAATGAGTAATCGTCTAAGTGATTTTATAGTTGCAATATTCGTAAGATCACTAATCTGATTTCCTCTTATCCATAGCGTATTAAGTTGTGATAATTTTTCAAGTGGAGGCACATTAGTTATTTTATTATTTTCAAGCCTTAAAGAATGAAGCTGTGTTAATTCAGTTATCTGGGTAATAACACTAATTTGATTTTTATTCATTTGTAGGTAACTGAGCTGCTTCATATTTTGGATTGGTGTAATATCACTAATTTGGTTTTCATCAAGCCATAATGATCGAAGGTTTCTCAAGTTCTTGATAGGTGTGATGTCGGTAATTTCATTACTGTTAAGATATAGCCAGGTTAATTGCGTTAATTCTGCAATGGATGCTATGTCGGCAATTTGATTGTTCATGAGATACAGCTCAGTTAGCAGTGTTAATCCAGCGAGTGGTGCAACATTGCAGATCTTATTATTCGTAAGATCTAACGTTTTTAGTTGTGTCAAATTAGCAAGCGGTTCGATATCGCTAATCTCATTATTTCTGAGATCTAACGTTTTTAGTTGTGTCAAATTAGCAAGCGGTTCGATATCACTAATCTCATTATTTCTGAGATCTAAAGTTTTTAGTCGTGTTAATTTTCCAAGTGGTGTGATGTCACTAATTTTATTATCATTTAGGGATAGTGATGTAAGGTAAGGCAAACCTTCAAACAACGAAACAAAAGGTGTCAAATCTCGAATCTCAGTCTCTCTAAGTGCAAAGTACGAAAGTCGCTTTAATCCACTAATAACTCCAAAGTCTTTGATTTGGTTTCCTCCAAGCGATAAATTCCTAAGCTGAGTCAATTCAGATAAAGGTGAGATATCGCCAATCTGATTGCTGCCAAGATATAAGCTCATCAGTTGTTTCATCTCCGCAAATGGTGTGATGTCCCGGATTTCATTATTACCAATAGATAAGGTGTGCAGTTGCGGCAAATTTACTACCGGTGTAAGGTCTATTATTTTATTATTCCATAAAGATAAACTTTCCAATTGTACAAGTCCTACCAAAGGTGTGATGTCTTGGATTCTATTTCTTATAAGGGTTAAATCTGTAAGTTGTTTCAATCCTCTGAGCGGGGTGACATCACTAATTTTATTTCCCTCGAGATTTAGGGTGTCAAGTTGTATTAACCCAGACAAAGGTGTAATATTGCTAATTTCATTATACCTGAGATTTAATTCCTTGAGTTGTATTAATCCTGTGAGCGGCGCAATATCACGTATTTTGTTGCTATTAATTTCTAATTTCCTCAGTTGTGTTAACTCCTTGAGAGGTGTTATATCTTTAATACGATTTTCATATAGCGTTAACTCCCTAAGTTGTGATAATCCTTCAAGTGGCGTAAGATCACTGATTTGATTGTTATCAAGTGATAACCTACTGAGTTGTGTTAATCCAGAAATGGGTGTGAGGTCCATAATTTGATTAGAATTTAGGTGTAAAGTCGCCAGATTTCTTAATCCTGCAAGAGGTGTGATATCTGCAATTTGACCACCAATAAGTGATAAACTTGTTAAACCCGTCATTTTTTCTATACCTGTCAAATCGCTGATGCCTTCAGTCCATGTAGACAACGTTTCTAATTTTTCTAACTTCTTTTGTGTGATAGGTTCATCAGGAGATAACACTAATGCCTCCCGAACAGCAGCAGCTAAATTCTGATCGGGAAACTCTACAGGTTCCGGTGGTGAACAACTGACAAATACAATGAGAAACAGAAAAGGCAGGCAAATTTGTTTCATGAGACAAAATTCTCCATCAAATTAGATTGGTTGCATTATAGCAGTATATTCAGATGCTGTCTATAATCTGATTTGATTATTTTCATTGTAGAACCGAATCCAATATCTCTTGCAGATTATATCAGAATCCGCTATAGTTGTGATATGACACCAACAAACCAAACACTCACAGCAATTGACGGAATACAGATAGGGCATGCTACCGATGCAACTGCCCGAACAGGATGTACCGTAATCCTCTGTCCAGATGGAGCAACAGCAGGGATTGATGTGCGTGGTGCTGCTCCCGGCACACGAGAAACAGAAGCGATTCGTCCCGGACGCTTAATCCAAAAAGCGCATGCAGTCCTATTAACAGGTGGCAGTACCTTCGGATTGGATGCGGCAGATGGTGTCGTCCAATACCTTGAAGAAAAGGATGTAGGATTTCCAGCAGGTACTGTGCGTGTGCCGATTGTTCCCGCTGCTGTCATTTTTGACCTGCATGTTGGTGACCCAAAGGTACGTCCTGACAGAGAAATGGGGTATCAGGCATGTCTGAATGCTACAGATAAACCAGTAGCGATGGGTGCTGTTGGTGCGGGAATAGGGGCAACGGTTGGCAAGGCACCAGGTGTTACGCCTTCTCAAGGCGGTGTAGGTTCAGCGTGTAATCATCTTGATAACGGTTTAATCGTTGCTGCCCTTGTAGTTGTAAATGCGTTGGGGAACGTTGTGAATCCCACAACTGGAGAAATTATTGCAGGTGGAAAAGAAAACGGTAGTTTCGTGGACATCACAGAACGCCTATTAGATGCATGTATCGTTCCCGGCACGAATACAACCATCGGTGTTGTTGCCACAAATGCCACGCTTTCTGTTGCTGAAGCAACACGGGTGGCAGAAATGGCACACGACGGTATGGCGCGCGCAATACGTCCATCACACACTATGTTTGATGGTGATACACTTTTTACCCTTGCCACAGGTGCACATACCGGCAGCAGTGTAAATACTATCGGTATCCTCGCCGCAGAGGTAGTCGCTGAGGCAATTGTCGCTGCTGTAACCACCTAAATCGGTTTGCCCTGCATTGCATCTGGTATATCAATACCGAATTCTTTTAGCACTGTGGGTGCGATGTCGTATATGCTTGTTGCGGGGACAAGTCCACGCGTTTGTCTGCCATCTTTGATTATAAACATGCCCATCTCAGCATGGTTACAATCGTCAGGCCCTGTGTCATTTTCGTAGGTATAAATGCTGTTGTATCCAACACTGCCCACCGAACGCCAAAAGAGGTTGCCGAAGTAAACAATAAGGTCAGGTGGAATGTTGCGGCACTCGCGATATACCTCCTCTGGCTTAAAAACGCGTGTATTGATGTTTTGTCCCGATTCATCTACGATTGCTTCAAGTTGCGTCTTCAACTCATCCCGAATACTTTCGTAATCTTGCGCCTTGACTATCCCGTTAGGTTCTCTTCCTTCAATATTTATGAAGATGCGGGCGTAATATCCGCCTTCACCCCACGCCTTTGTCTGCTGCCAATCCACCATGTCCGTAGTAAATCGGGTAATACCTTGCGGTTTAGTTTTTAGCGTCAGGTAACCGTGTTTCTGTAGCCATTTGTTGACACAGATACCGCCATCCATCCTTTTCGCCCCGTGGTCGGATACAACCATAACAGTGGTGTCATCATCAACACATGCCAACATCTGTCCCAGTTCTTCATCAAGTGTGCGATAGTAGTTTTGCATTGTATCAGCAAACGGTGAATTTAGTTCATACTTAGGATGCGTTTTATCCCAAAACCGCCAGAATGCGTGATGCAGACGGTCAGAACCCATTTCCACCATCATAAAGAAATCCCATGCTTTTTTCTCAAGCAGATAACGTGCTAATTTGAATCGTGCGCGTGTCATTTTGAGGAGCTGCTGTTCCAACTCCGCCCGTTTATCAGTGCGAAAATTTGGAATATCAATCATGTAGTCGGGGGCAACTTGCGCGATTTCACGTGCAAGCCTCGGTGGAAATGTCCACTGTAGGTTAGATTTCGTCAACGGGGAATTGAGATCGCATGGAGTGAGAAAACTGGTAACCATCCACCCCGGAAACGGCTTGGCGGGGTAGGTGAGCGGCACGCCCAAAACAACAGAACGTTTTTGCTCCAACCCAAGTAAGTCCCAGAGTGGCGGCACTTGCACAACGTGCGCGTTGGCAATGGTCAGCGCATCATAGGAATAATCCGAACGGTTACGAAAGCCGTAGATACCGAGTTCGCCCGGATCTCGACTTGTCATCATGCACATCCACGCTGGTACCGTAATAGGTGGTATTGTGCTTTCTAATTGCCCATAGATACCCTCTCGCATCAAGCGGTGTGTATTGGGCATGTCATCTTTGAATGCCTCAAAGACCAATTCAGGTGCTGCACAATCCCAACCGATAACAAGGACCCGCTTTTTCATGCTTTTTCCTTTATGCCCATCTCGGATTTCTGCCACCAAACCGCTGCTCGCTAATGTTCCACAATTCTGTCAATCCCAGTTGTCGAATGTGGTCCAAACCGGGTAAGCACGGATCGTTTATTCGGGTTAACCACTGCTGCAGTTCCGCTTCTAATTCTTCTCGGAGCGTTTGTGAATTAGGGTCGTCAATGAGATTGTTCATTTGATATGGGTCGTTATCGTTATCGTAAAGCAGCCAACCTGTTCCGTCATGATGGCGTGCATACGTGTAGCGATGTGTTCGGACACCGCGCCATTCGCGGAGACCGAAATTGAACCCTTCACTTCCGTGTAATGGGATTTCAAGCAGGACTGATTGCGGTTCGTCAATTGTTTTACCGAGCATTGCGTCTGAAAGGTCAACGCCCTCAACGCCCTCTGGAATTGGTAGGTCGCATAAGGATAGCATTGATGGCATAAAATCAACGAGGCTGAGTAAAGTGTCGCGAGTAACGCCTGCGGGGATTCTGCGGGGCCAACGAATCATAAAAGGGATACGACTTGATTCGTCCCACGGACGTTCTTTTCTGTTATGCCCGTGGCTACCGAGCATATCTCCATGGTCAGATGTATAAACAAGGATAGTATCTTCAGCAATACCGATTTCATCAAGGGCATCCATCATGCGCCCGAGGTTTTCATCTAAAGCGGTGATATGGGCGTAGTAGCCTGATATATCCTTTCGCGTGGCAGGTGTATCTACCGCGTTCGGACGTAATTGAATTTCCTCTGGTGGATACATCTCTTTATACCGCTCTGGCACATGTTCATACGGATTATGTGGCGGTCCCCAACTCACATAAAGACAGAAAGGTTCGTCAGCATGGTCTCTGCAGTATTTAATCGCCTCATCGGTTTGGAATTCCGGTTCGTAGCCTTCAATCTGCATCTTATTCCCATCGGAATCGTGGTACGGAGCATTGAAATAGTTATGATGGCAGTTCCATCCGACCCAATGATCAAAACCGAACCGCATCTCAGACGTAATAAACTTATCTCTTGGCATTCCACCGAGATGCCACTTACCAATATAGCCAGTTGCATATCCAGCATCTTTAAATACCTGTGCAATTCCCGTTTCAGACAACGGAAGCGGCAAATCGTTGGAAACTGCCTTGTGGCTTAACGGGTGTTTGCCGGTCATCAGGCATCCGCGCGCAGGCACACATATCGGGACGTTGGTAAAGGTGTTTGGCAAGAACATCCCCTCTTGTGCAAGTTTATCCATAGCCGGTGTCTGCACTTGCGGGTTACCTGCACACCCGACATCACATTGACGGTGTTGATCACCAAAAACAAAGATTAAATTGGGTTTTCGTTCCATTTTTTCTCCTATTTCTAATACTCATAAGGTTACGCAGTTTTTACGATTTATTCAATAATTATGACTAAATGGTGCAATTTTTAGCAGAGTTCTGAGTTTCCAGCGTGTTTACAATCAACATAGTCTGTAGGTTGGGTGGAGCTTGTGAAACCTAAATCAACGCTATGAATGCACTGTTGGCATTCAGCGGGTGTCAATTTAAGAACATAATACCAGATTATCTCATGTGGGAGGGTTTTGTAAGCCCGATTTATTACCGTTTACGTATTTTGCACATAAAGTGTCTTAAGTTGACAGTTATGGTTAGAGCTTGCGAAATCCTACTATAAATACGAAGAGAACAATAAATTGGCGACTACAAACGCAGATATTCTTAAAGTATCCGTCATCGGTGTAATCCGAAAAATCCGTGATTCAGACAATATGCAGCCTAATCCACATTATCAGACGTGAGATCCCACAACAAAACGATTCCACCACCCACACTTGCCAACGTCTTCCCATCCGGACTAAACGCTAAACTCAAAACAGAACCCTGATGCGCTTTTAGTATCGTCAGAAGTGTGCCGGTGCGCACATCCCATAACATCACGGTGCGATCACCAGCTCCACTTGCCAATGTCCTTCCATCCGGACTGAATGCAACACTATAGAGCTCTCTCCGATGTTCTCTCAACGTCCAAAGCAGTTCTCCCGAGAGTGCATTCCATAAACACACGGTCTTTGCCTGATCCCCACTCGCGATTGTCTTCCCACCCGGACTGATCGCCACGCATTTAACATGGTCACTATGTTTATCCAACGTCAGAAACGGGGTGCCACTGTGTGCATCCCACGTGCGCACGGTACTGTTACGACTCCCGCTCACCAACAGATAACCATCGGGACTGAACACTACACTACTGACCCAACCCCGATGCTCTGTCATCATATTGATACGTTTACCTATTTGCATATCCCACAAATAGATGGTGCCATTACCACTGCCACTCGCCAGCATCGTGCCATCCGGGCTAAATGCAACGGTTGTGACCAAACGTTTATGTCCAATTAGCGGCGGAAGCGCTGCACCTGTTTTTATATCCCATAACCCCACGGTATTATCCGCACTGCCACTCGCCAGCGTTTTGCCATCTGGACTGAACGCTACGCTTGTGACCGGCTTGATATGCTCTTCCAGCAACCGAAGCGTTTTCCCCGTCTGCACATCCCATAAACAGATGGTATTGTCAAAAATGCCTCCTGCCAATGTTTTACCATCTGGACTGAACGCTATGCTAAGTACACTCTGCGTATGCTCTACCATCTTCCGAAGTTCTTTACCGGTTTCCACATCCCACAGCCGCACGGTGCGATCCCTGCCACCGCTCCTTAACGTCTTCCCATCCGCACTAAATTGAACGCTAATGCCACCAGATGTATGCCCAGATAACACCCGCAGATGTGTTCCTGTTTGCACATCCCACAGTCGAATAGTTTTGTCCCAACTTCCACTCGCCAGTGTTTTACCATCTGGACTGAATGCAACACTAACGACAGAATCGTTATGGGCAGTTAAAGTCTGAAGAGACACGCCCGTCTGCGCAACCCATAAACGGATGGTCTCATCCCTACTTGCACTTGCCAATGTCTTCCCATCTGGACTGAATGCTACGTCTAAGACATAATTCCTATGTGCTACGAACTGCCGCAACGATTTCCCTGTCTCCACTTCCCACAGCCGCAACATTTTGTCATTACTCCCACTCGCCAGTGTTTTCCCATCTGGACTGAATGCTACGCTTGTGACGCCCCCGATATGCCCAGTTAGCGTCTGCAATTGTTTGCCGGTTTTCACATCCCATAAACGTATGGTCTCGTCCTCACTCGCACTTGCCAGCATCTTCCCATCTGGACTAAACGCTACGTCTGTGGTCCTCCCTTCGTGTCCTTGCATCGTCCAAAGCTCAGTGCCAGTGCGCGCATCCCACACACGGACGGTTCTATCAATACTTGCACTCGCCAACAGAGAACCGTCCCGACTGAACGCAACACTCAAAACCCATTCCGTATGCCCTGTCAGCAGATTAAGTGCTTTGCCCGTCTCTGCGTCATACACCCAAATACCAATGCTACACGCGACCGCCAAACGTTTCTCATCATCGGAACTCGCGATGTTTCCAATTATAGAACCTCTACCAAGCCGCGCTTTCACGCCTTTGGGTAAGCCCCGCAAATGCCAATTTTGTGTGTCTTGTGCAATGGTGTTTTGGTGAATAACACATATCGCCAACCCAATCGCTAAAATTAAAGTCAGTGTTTTTCGCATGAAAAAGCCATCCTTTCATGAGAATATTGTTTTGACTTATTATACCATTTTTATGTGATATATTGTGTATGTCGTAAGTCGGATTTCGCTAACACTCTGTCCGATCAACGGACTACTGTAGCCAAGTATATATTTTCCGCAACATGCCTTCACTCCGTGTCCACAACGATCTTTTGAATGGCGAAACTATTTTTGTATATGTACTGAAATCCTTTCGCTTAGCACGATATTGCTCCTTGTGTGCAATCAATCCTTCATTTTCCGGCGGAGAGGCACCGAAATCCACCCATTCATATCCTTCCTTACATGCCCATGTAATAATGTGATGAAAAATAGCGTTATTCGGACGGTATTGCAAATACGCAGGCACAGAAGCCTCACACCACAAAGTTACGGTGCGATTGAAATAGAGATAGAGCAATCCTGCAATGATAGTGCCGCAATATTTAGCGATAGCAAGTTTGGCAACACCGTGCTGCAAAAGCATCTTCATAAGCGAGCGAGGCTTCGGCGTTCCGCCCAACCGTTTCACAGTCATAAGATACATATCGTAAAATGTGGATAAATCCGCATCGCTTTCGGTATTGGTAACCTCTACACCCGATTTTTGCGCTTTACGAACTGCTCCTCGCACCCGTTTATTGTAAGCGTACCAGAGGACATCAATATCTCCGTTCGTCTTTAAAGTATGCGTAAACCGTTCTGTCCGTTCATACCCATTTTCTGTTAGGAAATCGCCATATTTTATGCTATCAGTGGACGAAAGCGTCCAACATAGCTCACACCACCCTTTTTCAGATGATGCTGTTTTAAAATAGGTCTCAATAGTTGAAATCAAAGATGCGGTATCTACTTCAACGGAATTAATTATTTGTGGACCACCAAACAGATTCCACGGCATTGAATGCCACAATCGGATAGTCGGTATTGGCTCAAACACAAATGCTGGAACACCCCCAATCACCGTCTCGTCCTGTTTGATTAGTAAATAAACAGGATTAAGTTGCTTGAAAGAAGTATCAAGTGCATCTTTCCAAACCGTTCCGTGAAAAGCAGCGCTATTCGGGCATTGCTGGATAGTTGAATCCCATTCGTTATCGTTTTGAGAAGTAAGAGGTTCTAAGGTATACACATACACATTGTAGTTGAAAAGATACTTTTTGGCAAGTATTATAGGCATTTAACCATGGCTATTTAGTCCTCCATATTTTCGGTTATTCTTGAATGCCCTCTTGCTGTAGGAGCGAGCTCCAGCTCGCGACTTTTTGACGAAAATGTGCAAAAACCCTAAAACTAAATAACCCTGGCATTTAACTCAGCCCCATTCAATTGTTGAGTTTTCCCAATTAACAAGACAGTCATGATTTGTAGGAGGGAACTCCGGGGAATGCCAAAAGGCATTCATACCGTTGATTTGGATTCCCTCCTACAGATAAATACGTCTAATTAATTCAATAATCTACCATAGTAGACAATTGAATGCCTCTGATATTTAGCCATAGATTTGAATTGTTATTTTCAAGAAAGATGTGCTATAATCAATTTTAGATAAGGAGGGCTAACCATGCAAGCGCGTAACGGATTTTCGGAATTAGCAGTACAGATGTTCAAAAACGCAGCAGATAAAGAAAGTCTTAAAGAACTTTTGACATCAAAATATTCTGAAAACGATCTGGTGGATTATCTTCAAAACGATGATCCATTTGTAGGTCGAGCCGCAGCCACTGCCCTTGGATTGATAGGTAGTATGAACGTTGTTCCTGCGTTAGTGGAAAACCTCAAGAATGACGACCTTCGCGCATGCCTTAACACTGAAGTAGCGTTGTGGAACGTATGGTCCCGCTCAGGGGACGAATCCGTTGACAAAATGCTCAGAGCGGGGAAAAGATCCCTCAAAAATGAGAACTTTTCAGAGGCAGTTGAACAATTTACGGCGGTAATTGAAGCATCACCCAATTTTGCTGAAGGGTATAACCAACGAGCGATTGCATATTTTATGCTGGAAGAATGGGAAAATGCGCTTGAAGATTGTAAACAGACAATTAAACTTAATCCCCATCATTTTGGGGCATTCGCTGGCATGGGACACGTTTATCTCAGATTAGGTGAAATGGGTGAAGCGGTTGATGCTTACAAACAGGCACTGATTATCAATCCGAATCTTGTTTCTATTGCAGAATCGCTTATGCAGATTCGCCGCGCGTTGCAAGAAGAATAGTGGCAGTTATAGGCAGCAACGATGGATGTTATTATCCAGGCTAAACTTTATAGTAAGAAAACAATCTTTGTTTGTATCGGTATTCCGAGTTTTCTGCAGTGGTTAACATACCAATTGTTGATACATGCGAAACTCGGTTTACCTGCAGAATGTTTTGCGCTTGCACAGACATTCGTTGTGCTTTTGGTAGCACCTTATTTAGCCGCTTGTAGTGTACGCTCTGAAAGCAGAGAAGGACCTTCCGCGCAGTTGTTATCACTTAGTCCTATCCCTTTTGGTAAACGCTTGTTGATAGGACTTGCCATCAGTCAGATTCCTCTGTTATGTTGGATATTTTTATCAACGGGTTTCGCGCTTTGTGTTATTGGCATGTCAATCGGAAAAGCAGTGAAAATGTTGATTTTGTTAGGAATTTATAGTTTTTCGGCAGGGGCAGTTGGCATGTGGGGCGCGGGGATATTGAAGGACACCGTCTTTGGAACAGAATGTGCCTGTTTTTTATCGTGTATTTTGATCGGCAGTGCATTTTTTCTCATGCCTTTAGGGCGGTATATTGACCCACAACAGTTTATTCAACCTATTCTTCACCTGAACCCACTGATTGCCGTGTGCAATATCTTTGACGGGATGGATATTTTTAGGATACCTTTGCTTTACGATCTAACACCGATTACGGATTATGATTTCTCGTATCCATCTTGGTATGTTATCAGTTTCTGGCAGCTTTTGATAGGTGGGTGCTGCTTTTTATGGACATGGCAAATGTGTAGAATCAGCAAGGTTTGTATCTATATATTTTAGATTACGACTATTACTGTAAAGAGGGTTCATGCTTCATGCCTAAAACAAAAGACCCTATCATTAGCGTTTCAGGAGTGCGTGGGCAGGTTGGTATTTCGCTTGATGCGAGTACCATTACTCGGTTTGCGCTTGCATTTGGTACTTATGTTGGTGGAAAAACCGTGGTAGTAGGGCGAGATACTCGCACCTCAAGTCCGATGATTCGGCATGCTGTGCTTGCTGGACTTTTTGCCACAGGATGCCACGTTATTGACGTGGGTTTATGTCCTACACCGACTGTTCTTTTGATGGCAAAAACCCTCGGCGCGCAAGGCAGTATTACCATCACAGCAAGTCATAATCCAGTAGAATGGAATGGCATAGAATTTGCATCTGAATCTGGAAAACTACTGACACAAACTGATCGAGACGAATTAACACGAATCTATGAAAATGAAGATTTTGTTTTAGCACCATGGGATAAGCAAGGGACGCTTGAGGAATTCAAAGATGCCACCAAACACCATCTTAAGCAAATTCTCAATTCTCCGTGGCTTGACGTAGATTTAATCCGAAATGCCAATCTGAAAGTAGCACTTGATTGCGGGAACGGTGCTGGATGTATAATTAGCCCTTTACTTTTACAGAAACTCGGCTGTCAGGTGGTTGAAGTTAATTGTGTGCCAGACGGAAATTTTAACCGTCCCGCAGAACCTACACCTGATGCTTTAGGTGAGCTGTGTGAAAAGGTACGTGAAACCCGTGCAGATATCGGATTCGCCCATGATGGCGATGCAGATCGAGTGGTGGTTGTTACGGATGGCGGCATAGCATTGAGCGGCGAATGGACCATCGCTTTCGTAGCAGATTTCATTTTGAGTAAAACAAAAGGGAACATAGTCGTCACAGTATCAACAAGTCGAATGATGGATGATATTGCTGCAAAGCACGGTGTAACACTACATCGAACAAAAGTCGGTGTAGGATGGGTAGTCGAAAAAATGCACGAGGTTAACGCTGTTATCGGCGGTGAAGGTACGGGTGGGGTGATCTATCCTTCTATTAACTATACCACAGATGGTATTGCCTCTATTGCAGCGATTATTCAACATATTGCCGAATCCAATACCACAGTGACAGCACAGGTTGAAGCCATGCCACACTACGAGATGTGTCGTAAAAAATTGGAGATTCCATCGCAAGAGATTGCAACGCAACTCGTTGAACTTGCTCTGAAAATGTATCAGAAAGAGAGCACATCAACTACCCAATCCGTACCGTGCCTTGAGTTAACAGATGGCATCAAGCGCGTTTGGGATGATCGATGGGTAAACATCCGCAAATCAGGAACGGAACCGGTAATTCGAGTTTTCAGTGAAGCACCTACTGCAATAGAGGCAGAAGCACTTTGTGATGATACTCTTGAGAGTTTAAGAATGTTAATGAAACAGATAAACCGTTAACTGCGTTATTTATGACAAACTTGTCCTTTATTTTTCACGTTAAAAAATCTTGTGTTTTCTCTTTTACGGAGTGTACGGCGTTTGTTTTTTGTGGTCAAGTTTATTTTAGAATAATAACCACCATCTTGGTGGTTTGGAGAAATTATGTCTTTGAAAATTGCCTGCATTGGCGGTGGAAGTGGGCTATCCGCTCTACTCAGCGGAATTAAGCACTATGCCGATCTTGAAACAGATAACGAAAATATTATTGATCTGGATAGTTTGGCAGCGATCGTTACTGTTTCTGATGACGGCGGGAGTTCGGGACGGCTTGTTGAAGAATTTGATGTGCTTCCGCCTGGTGATATTCGCAGGCTACTGTATACACTATCCGACGCAGATGAACTTGCCGGACTTTTTGAATACCGATTTTCAAGCAATGGTGACCTCGGTGGACATACAATTGGAAATCTATTATTAACAGCACTGACAGAAATCAAGGGCAATTTCCCAAAAGCAATTCAAGCAGCATCCCGTCTCCTCTCAGTGCGTGGACAAATTATTCCTGTTACCTTAGATTATACCGTTCTCTGTGCAGAACTCGCGGATGGTGAGATCGTCCGTGGCGAATCGACCATCCCAATACGCGAGAATCGAGAACCGATTAAACGCGTATTCTTTGAACCTCGTGAAAACGGCAAAACGCATCATACACTTGACGAAACCTATGAATGTCAGGCACACGAAACAGCAATAGAGGCACTCGTTAACGCGAATGCTATTATCATTGGGCCGGGAAGCCTTTACACCAGCATTATGCCGAATCTTGTGATAAAAGGCATCGTTGAAACAATTCAACGTTCTAACGCTGTAAAAATCTACGTGTGTAATGTGATGACACAGCCCGGAGAAACCGATGGTTACGCTGTTACTGACCATGTCAATGCCATTCTGGACCACGCAAGGATCCCTATTGATTATGTCTTAGTTAATAACCAACCTGCCCCGAAAGAAATCATGCAAGGATATGTTCGAAATGAATTAGTTTCACAACTTACCCGGATCCGATCTCTATCTGAAGAAGGACTTTCGATGCTTGCTGAAAATACCGAACATCTGATGGAGGTGCTTGACCTTGCAAAGGATATTTCAACACTCTCTGCTGAAACCGTACAGGTTGCGGACGCTTCAAAAGTTCAGGTTTCCTATAATCGAGAACAGGAGAGGCTTGAAGACGAAGGCATTACCGTTGTTGAAGCAGATTTAATCAGAGACATGGTCGTCACCGAAATTGGAACTTGGTTAGGTGGAGTTCAGATGAACGTTATCCGTCATGACCCTGAAAAGTTAGTGATGAATCTTGTAAATATCTTCAAAAATCATCCGAAACTGAGTGAAGCGATTTAATTTTATAAAAGAAATTAGGGTAGGTTCCGAAAAACACTACCCTTCTTGGAGAAAATAGAACTTGTGACATGGCACTAAGATTTTACTGTAACATTACTGCCCTAAATGAGATGTGTTGTTGGATTTAATGTGAGACGCAAATTTGTCACAAATAAATGAAAGGTTATCAATAAAATTATCCCAACGAAATTCTTCCTCTTGTGCCTTTGCTGCTGCGAAATACACTGCTAATTCGTAATAATCCGGTTTTCTACCATCTAACGGTTGTTTGTCAACGGTATATTGCTTAGAATCCTTATACATCTGTACCCCCTAATAGTTGAAGGTTATCCCTCCCTATACTTTTAACGTCATCGTTAAAAAAGGGGTTTCATTTTTTTGACGAACTAAACACTAATTGTCCTTGCATCTAACCCAAAATTTTGACTTTAGCACATTTTGAAGGTATAATTTATTATTCTTAGGAGGTATTCATGAATGAATCATCCAAATTCTGACTCAAAAAATAAAAACCAAGAAAAAACACAAGAAAACAACACATCCGATTCAAACTTTATCCGACAAGCAATTGAAGAAGATATAGCATCAAACAGATATGACGGTCGGGTGCATACCCGATTCCCCCCAGAACCGAGTGGATACCTCCATATAGGGCACGCCAAGGCTATCTGTATTAGTTTCGGCATTGCCGAAGATTATGGCGGGCTTTACAATTTGCGGTTTGACGACAGCAACCCGATCACTGAAGAGAGTGAATACGTAGAAGCGATTAAACGCGATGTTCATTGGCTCGGATTTGATTGGGAGGAACGCGAATTCTACGCCTCGGACTATTTTGAAACACTCTATGAATATGCTGTCAAATTGATAGAAAAAGAGAAAGCTTACGTCTGCGATTTGATGCCAGACGAAATGCGTTCCTATCGTGGCACTTTAGTCGAACCGGGGAAAGATAGCCCCTACCGCAACCGTTCTATTGAAGAAAACCTAACTTTGTTCAGTGGGATGCGTAATGGTGAATTTCCAGACGGTTCGCGAACACTTCGGGCAAAAATTGATATGGCAAGCCCGAATCTGAATATGCGCGATCCTGTAATGTATCGTATCCTTCGTGCCCATCACTACCGGCACGCGGACAACTGGTGCATCTATCCCACCTACGATTTCACACACGGTCAATCAGATTCCATTGAGGGCGTTACGCACTCCTTGTGTGATGTTCAATTTGAAGATCATCGTCCGCTCTACGATTGGTTTTTAGAAGAACTGGAAATCTATCAACCTCGCCAAATTGAGTTTGCTCGCTTGAACCTTACATATACTGTGCTCGGTAAGCGAAAACTCAAAATCCTCGTTGAAGAAGGACATGTCAACGGATGGGACGATCCGAGACTGCCTACACTCGCTGGCATGCGCCGTCGCGGTTATACGCCAGAATCTATCCGAGATTTTTGCAACCGCATTGGTGTATCAAAAGCCGATAACCTCATTGAAATAGGACAACTTGAATACTCTATCCGCGATGATCTGAATAGACGTGCACCCCGTGTCATGGCAGTCCTCAATCCGGTGAAGGTTGTTATTGACAACTACCCGGAGGGACAGGCCGAAATGCTTGATGCCGATAATAATCCCGAAGATGAAAACGCAGGGACGCGGCAAATTCCGTTCTCGCGGGAAATCTACATTGAACGAGAAGATTTTATGGAAGACCCGCCACGAAAATTTTATAGACTTGCCCCCGGACGAGAAGTGCGGCTTAAGCATGCATACTATATCACCTGCGAAAGTGTCGTTAAAGATGAAAACACGGGTGAAATCGTTGAGATACACTGCACGTACGATCCAGAAACGCGTGGTGGTTGGTCTGATGACGGACGACGGGTGCAAGGCACATTGCATTGGGTTTCTGCTGAACATGCCGTTGATGCTGAGGTGCGGCTGTACGATTCGCTCTTTACTGAACGCGAACCGGAAAACGCAGCAGATGGGGCAGACTGGATTCAATTCATCAATCCAGATTCGTTAGAGATTCTTAATAACTGCAAAGTTGAACCGAGTCTTGTCAATGCATCCCCTGAAAGTCGGTATCAGTTTTTACGAATGGGATATTTTTGCGTTGATTCAGACACAACGCCAGAAAAATTAGTATTCAATCGTACAGTACCGTTACGGGATTCTTGGGCTAAAATTCAGAAAGGACAGAAATGAGCGAAACCCTATCTTCAAATGACCAAATCAGAGTTCGTATGGCACCTTCCCCTACCGGTTTCTTACATATCGGGGGTGCGAGGACAGCACTGTTCAATTGGTTGTTCGCTAAGCACTACAACGGCAAATTTATTCTCCGTATTGACGATACAGACATAGCGCGTTCCACTGATGAATCCATGCACGAGATTTACGATGCATTGAAGTGGTTGGGCATCAATTGGGACGAGCAGTATGTCCAGTCGGAGCGGAGAGGTATCTATGACAGGTACGTCGCGCAATTGCTTGAAAGCGGCAACGCATACCACTGCTATTGCACACCGGAGGAATTGGAAGATATCCGCACGCAGGCTCGCGCCGATAAGCAGACCCGTTCCTACGATAGAAGATGCCGACACCTGACATCGGAAGCTGTGGAAAGTTTTGTCGCCGAGGGCAGAAAGCCGACTGTCCGCATAAAAATGCCTGACACACCGATCCGTGTTGACGATCTTGTTCTCGGTTCACGCAATATTGATCCCGATACTTTAGAGGATGAAGTGATCGTCCGTTCAAACGGGATGCCGAATTACAATCTCACCTCTATTATAGACGATGCGGAGATGCAGATATCACATGTCATCCGAGGCACGGAACATCTCAACAACACACCGAAACAGATTGCCATTGCCAATGCACTTAGTTTGAACCTACCCCAATTTGCACATATTCCGCTGGTGCTTGACGACTCCGGTAGGAAACTCAGTAAACGCCACCACGGTAATCTTGTCGCTGTCAACCGCTACCGTGAACAGGGATACCTCCCTGAAGCGATGTTGAACTTCGTTGCAAGACTCGGCTGGTCCTACGACGATAAACAGGAAATCTTCTCTGTTGATGATCTAATAGAGAAATTTGACCTCGCACGGGTTGGCAAAAGTGGCAGTGTCTTTGATATTAAAAAGTTGGAGTGGCTCAATTCCCACTATATTAATCAGCTTGATGTGGCAGCTCGAACAGACGCGGTGATGCCGTTCTGGGAACAAGAGGGTTTATTGGATTCAACGGAGGATCGCCGTGACTGGCTGGAAAGTATTGTAGAAGCGGTAGGTGAACGTCTCACAACGTTTCAAGACATTGTTCCACAGACTCAATTTTTCTTCACCGATGATTTTGCGTATGAACCGAAAGCTGTCAAGAAATGGTGGGGAGGTTCAGACGAAAAGAAGCAAAAAACCTGTGAGATTCTGGCAAATCTCAAACAGATTTTGGAAGAAATCTCTACGTTTGATATAGAAACGATTGAAGCCGCAATTTGGAAGTATACAGATGAGAAAAACATCAAACGTGTCGCGGCGATGCAGGCGATGCGGATCGCACTGACGGGGACATCATTCGGACCGAGTCTTTTTGATATTGTTATCCTTCTCGGCAAGGACGAAGTTTTGAAGCGGATTCAAAGGGCGATAGCGGATTTAACACAAAAATAAACAGCGGAGAAAGAGGATTCATGCCAACTCTCAATTGGATAGGAAAAGAAGCTGTCATCAATCACCACGATGAGGTGCCAATACACACTCTCACACTTGACCGTGACCGATCCTTCGGATACGATAATGAACCGCTTGGCACAGGTAATCTCGTCGTTGAAGGCGATAACCTTACCGCGCTCAAAGCGCTCCTACCCTACTACGCTGGCAAAGTCAAATGTATCTTCATTGATCCTCCCTATAATACCGGCAACGAAAGCTGGGCCTACAACGATAACGTTAACAATCCAATCATCCAGAAATGGCTCGGGAAAACCGTCGGTAAACTCGCTGCAGATCTCTCACGACACGATAAATGGCTTTGTATGATGTATCCTCGCCTTTGTCTGCTTCACCAATTTCTACGTGACGACGGTGTGATCTTTATCTCGATTGACGATAATGAACAATCGAACCTGCGTTTACTAATGAATGAAATTTTCGGAGAAACGAATTTTGTTGGTTGTTTGCCTACTGTAATGAACCTTAAAGGAAATAATGATGAATTTGGATTTGCAGGCACTCATGAGTACACTTTATGTTGGGCAAAGAATAAGCAGTTTGCTCAAATTGGCGAATTTGAATTAGAAGATGAGGAGTTACTTGACTCATGGTTAGAAGACGATTATGGATATTATAAGAAAGGAGCTGGTCTGAAGATGACAGGTGAGGATGCCCCTAGATCCAAAAGACCGAATATGTACTATCCTATATTTGTGGGTCCAAATAACGAAATTACAGTAATAGAAAGTCTTGAAACTAAAAATTATGAACAAATACTACCGATCACAGATGGGGAAGAAATGAGATGGCGATGGCAAAAAAAGACAGTGGCAGCAAGAATCCATGATCTAATAGTTGAGAGAACGGACTCTGGAATCACTATATATAAAAAACAAAGACCTAATCTCGGTGATCTGCCAACGAAAAAGCCAAAATCTCTACTTTACAAACCTGAATATAGCAGCGGTAATGGAACAACTGTTCTGAAACAAATATTCGGTAGGAAGGAATTTAACAATCCTAAGCCTGTTCAACTGCTGAAAGATTTAATATATCTTACTACTAAAGATGATGATATTATTTTAGACTCTTTCGCTGGTAGTGGTACAATTGGTCATGCTGTTTTGGCACAAAACAGCGAAGACGGTGGCAATCGTAGATTCATTTTAGTTGAATTAGTGCCGGAAATAGCCCGTGGGGTTACTGCTGTACGTCTTAAACGCGTTAGTGAAGGCTACACATTTAAACAGAAAAGAAGTCTACGGCGCGTTTCTGGTCTTGGTGGCACCTTTGCCTATTATCACGTTGGCGAAACCTTTTTAGTAAGATCGGAGGTTCCATTTCATGAAATGGCACAGTACCTTTTTTTCAAAGAGACAGGTACCCCGATTGTAACCGACACAGTAGTTAATCTTATGGAAGGGGATAGACCGTCGTATGCCTCCTGCACAAGAACTGAAAAACATCAACGCGCCTTTTTAGGTAGCGTGGAAGGTGTTGGTGTCTATTTGCTTAACAATGAAGATGTGCTTAACGAAGAACTTATAAACCGTTTACCGCGTCATGATGGTAGAAAAGTAATTCATTGCGGAGGCACACAACTTACTGATGCTACCTTAAAGGAACTTGGGATAACCTTCCGCCAAATGCCTTACAATCTCATATAAGGAGAATGTCGTAGCTTAGAGTTCTTGCGACGATATAGAGACCAAAATGCATCTACCCCTCAAAGAATACCAAGAGCGGACCCTTGAAACGCTGACAGAATATTACCAGAAATGCTCGCAATTAAATAATGCCAACACTGCATTCTATGACATAACCCAACGCCCGTACACTGGTCTTGAGGGTTCGGTCGGCATGCCTTATGTTTGCCTTCGTCTACCTACAGGTGGTGGCAAAACTCTTGTGGCATGCCACACTGTCAGCGTTACTGCATTAGAATTTTTAAAAACTGATACGCCACTCGTGCTTTGGCTTACCCCTTCAAATGCTATCCGTGATCAGACATTGAAGGCACTTAAGAATCCTGAGCATCCGTATAGAGATGCTTTCACATCTGCAAGGCAAAAAGTAGAAATCTTCACTGTAAGCGAAGCACTAAGCCTACCACCGCATATTCTAAACACAAAAACCACGATTATTGTTTCCACGATGCAAGCATTCCGCGTTGAGGACACCGATGGGCGTAAAGTTTACGAACAGTCAGGCGCACTAATGGGGCATTTCACACACCTTTCTGATGAAACGCTCTCAGAGGTAGAAAAGGATGAAAGCGGAAAACCTATCTATTCACTCGCTAACCTCTTATGTGTTAAACGTCCGCTTGTGATTGTTGATGAAGCACACAATGCGCGGACCGAACTCTCTTTTGACACTCTTTCACGTTTTAACCCATCAGCAATCATTGAATTCACCGCGACCCCAGCTACTGTCACAAATCCTTCCAATGTTCTTTATACCGTTTCCGCTGCAGAACTGCAGGCAGAAGACATGATCAAGATGCCTATCTTGTTAGAAACCATGCCGGATTGGAAACGACTGCTCACTGCTGCAATAGCGCAACGCAACACACTTGAAGAAGAAGCAAAAAAAGAACGAGAAGAAACAAGTGAATACATCCGGCCTGTTATGCTCATTCAGGCACAGCCAAGACACAAAGATAAAGAAACTTTGACTGTTGATGTCGTTGAAAAATGTCTGCTCGAAGAACACGAAATTCCCGAGGACCAAATAGCGCGCGCCACAGGTGAGGACAAAGACCTTGATGATGTAGATATCAATGATCCAAAATGCCCAATCCGTTACGTTATCACAGTGCAAGCGTTGCGAGAAGGTTGGGATTGTCCATTTGCTTACGTCCTCTGTTCTGTCGCTGAAATGAGATCCTCAACTGCTGTTGAGCAGATATTGGGTAGAGTTATGCGTCTCCCGAAAGCACAACGTAAAAAACAGGAATCCCTTAACAGTGCTTACACTTTTGTAGCCTCGCGGAACTTTGCTAATGCGGCATTAGCCTTAGTTGATGGACTCGTGCAAAACGGATTTGAGAAACAGGCAGCCGCAGAACTTATTCGCCCTATAGATGCTGAACAAACCGCCCTTCCGCTTTTTGAAGGTTTAACATCGCCCGATCCTGACCCTGCTCCTGCTGAACAAGGGGAAACCTTTAAAGTGCCGAAGTTAATGGTCCAGCAGAATCAGACGTTTCTTGATTTTGAGGCATCCCGTTTTTTAGAGACGGTATGGCAGTTATCCGAATGTGACACTGAGCTTACTGAAGAAGAATTTCCGTCCGAATTCGATACAGGAGAGCGTGGTGAAATTGGCATTTCCGGTGAAGGCAGAATAGAGACGCGATTTATTGGCACACTTCATCAACAGATGGCTCTCCTTGCACCGGACAAAAACTGGGATGCAGATCGTCTTGCAGATTGGCTTGACAGAACAATTGAACATTTAGACATTTTACGCCGCGAATCACTGCCTTTCCTACAGCGGTTAGTAAATCATCTTATTGAAGATCGCGGCATGACAATAGATGCCCTTCTCCGTAACAAGTACGCCCTCAAAGACGCCGCTGCAGCGAAAATTGATAGTCATCGCCAAAACGTACACCTTAACGCATATCATAATCTTCTTTTGCCTGAATGTGCAACTCCAGTTATCGTATCCCCAGACCATTGCTTCTCTTTTGATCCACACCGTTACCCTTATAACACCCGTTATGAAGGATCATATCAATTTCAGAAACACTACTATCCCCATATTGGATATCTAAAAGGGACGGGTGAAGAATTTCAATGCGCGCAATTTATTGATAGGTTGCCGCAAGTTAAGTATTGGGTGCGGAATATTGAACGTCAGCCAGCTCTTTCTTTCTGGCTCCAGACTTCAACCGATAAATTTTATCCTGATTTTGTATGTCTTTTAACCGATGGACGCTATTTAGTTGTTGAGTCTAAAGGCAGTCATCTATGGTCAAATGATGATTCAAAAGAAAAACGCGAGATCGGTGACTTGTGGGAGGCGCGTAGTAACGGTGAGTGTCTCTTCGTCATGCCGAAGGGGATAGATTTTGAGGCTATCCGTGCCAAACTCTCCTAAAACTTTATCCATTCTATTAAAAGAATCCTACACTCAAATCACATTGAAATCCGTGAAGTGAAATGTTATCATATTTTATATAAACACAGATACGCCTACTCATATCAAACCCAATCCTATCCACAAAAAACACACTTTCTGAGCCAAGTATCTGAATAAAAATCCAAATGGGAATTACCACACTTTAGGATAAAAAATGATGTCCCGAAACATTTTAGAAAAAATAAGACTTGCTTTCCCTAACCAATATCCAACACCATACATGACTCCTATTTTGTGCATTCCATGATGCGTGCTTTAGATCAGATAGACACACTAAAAACGCATCTACCATTCCCCGTTTGTTGATGAAGAAATGTCAAAACGGTTGTTGTGAAGGTATTGGAGGCGAGGGAAGCGATCAGTTGAAGTCTATAGACTAACTTATAGTAAAATTTAAAATATCTATAAACTTTTTACATATACGGTGTCTGTAGTCGCGCAATTCATTGCCAAATCAACGCTAAGCGCACTTATGGCACTTATCGCCTCTTACATTCTGTAGGAGCGATCTCCGAATCGAGACCCTTCTTCAGTCGGGAATCGGAGTTCCCTCCTACACACTCTAAGACAACTATGGTGAACTTTGAAATTAAAGAGGCACATTTTCTGTAGGAGCGATCTCCGAATCGAGACCCTTCTTCAGTCGGGAATCGGAGTTCCCTCCTACACACTCTAAAACAACTAAATTGACAGGTATAGGTAAAGTGGCAACTTACTCAAATGGAGGTGGTGGGAATTGAACCCACTTCCGGAGAAAATTGAAAGCAACCACGCTTTCGTCCTCCGTCGAATCCATTCACCCCCTTGTATACAAGGATACCATGTTCAAACGCACAATATCAAGTGAATAGAATCCGAATCAAACACCAATTTGTTTGACTTTGCTAAGTGCTTGTGATAATCTATATCTATAAAAACAGACTGGAAGGGATAGTTATAGTTAATGGAACATTGGATTGAACAACTTATTGTAGGATTACCCAGCGTAGTCCTTTTTCTTATTGTTGCGGTGATGCTTTACACACTCGGCAAAGGAGCAGACTGGCTGGTAGATGAAGCGGTGATGCTTTCAACCCGATGGGGTTTGGGGAAAGCGATTATCGGTGCTACGATTGTAAGTATCGGCACAACAACACCGGAAGCTGCTGTTTCCGTGTTGTCGGCATTACAAGGAAAACCTGGACTTGCACTCGGAAACGCAGTCGGATCGATTATATGTGACACTGGACTTATTTTAGGATTAGCATCGCTGATTGCACCGTTATCGTTCAATCGTCAGTTAGCATCTCGGTTGTCCAATGTCCAGGTAAGTGCTGGTATTCTCTTGGTATTAGCATGTATTCCGTGGTCTTCCCCTATGGAAGTCTTTAAACAAGGTGGCGGTGGCATCCTTTCGCAATTTATGGGATTCGTCTTTGTTGTGTTATTAGGGTTGTATATATGGCAGTCTATCCGATGGGCAGGTTCAACAACACCCGATCCTGAAGACGAAGAGAAGGCAGAATCAGGTGGATCAAGTACTTTCCTTACACTTCTGAAACTCATCGGTTCAATCGCAATCGTCGTAATTTCTGCCCAAATTCTCATTCCGACTGTAAGTGTTCTTGCTACAAGATTTAAGGTGCCAGAATCAATTATATCGTTAACATTGGTAGCATTCGGCACTTCACTCCCGGAACTTGTAACAGCAATTACAGCTGTTAGGCGTGGGCATGGTGAGTTAGCAGTCGGTAACATCATTGGTGCAGATATTCTTAACGTGCTCTTTGTGGCAGGAGTCTCTGCAGCGGCGACAAGTGGTGGGTTAGTAGCAGACCCACATTTTTTCCTATTCGCTTTTCCCGCAATGTTGTTTATCCTAATAGTTTTCCGATACGGTATTTTCGTTTCAGGTAGCCAATTGAAACGTCCTTTTGGAGTTGTTTTAGTCGTAGTCTGGCTTATAGTACAAATCCTCAGTGGTGTTTTGGGAATAAACCCTCATTAGGCCTTTATACCATTTAATGAAACTGTTCAATTTGTCTGAATCGCAGATTCTAATTGGCGATTCAGACATAATAGTTTTAGTTTTCATTTGTAAGCACGGCAACTGTACGTGTAAACCACAGCATATATCAGCACAGAATAACAATAATCCCGCCAAAGAATCTTTGTTCCACAAAATATCAATTTGTGCATCCGCAATTCGCGATTCTAAACACAGCGATAACTCAAAATAAAAGGACAACATCACAATGAAAAAACACTGTCCTTGATTCTTATTATTTGGATTTCAATATTCATTATAGTCCCAAATAGTCTTGCCCAAGACTACACACAATGGGGGCTGCCCGCAGGCGCGAAAGCACGCCTCGGTAAAGGTTGGATAACTGAAATAGCATACTCCCCAGATGGAATACGTATAGCAGTAGCAAGTAGTATCGGTATTTGGATTTATGACGCACGGACAGGTGAAGAACTTGACCTGCTCACAGGGCATACGTCTTCTGTCTGGACCGTAGCGTTCAGTCACGATGGTTCTTCATTGGCAAGTGCAGGTGCGGACAAAACTATCCGCCTATGGGATGCACATACCGGGACACATCTTCGGACGATGGTAGGACATACAGGAACTGTCTTGACCGTAGTGTTCAGTCCTGATGGAAAAACCCTCGCAAGTGGAGGTTATGATAGAGCCGTTCGTCTTTGGGATGTGCAAACAGGTACGTTTCTTCGGACGATCACAGGACATACGGGAAGGGTTACTTGCGTTGCGTTCAGTCCTGATGGCAAAACACTCGCAAGTGGAAGTTGGGACAAAACCGTGCATTTGAGGGATGTGAAAACAGGTGCACCTCTTCAAACGCTGACAGGGCATACGAGTAAGGTCTTGGCCGTAGCGTTTAGTCCGGATGGTAAGACACTTGCAAGCACTGGTGGTGCCAGCACCATTCGTCTGTGGGATGTGCATATAGGCACGCTACTTCGCACATTGACAGGGACAGGGTATATGCCTTATGCCAGCAGTGTTTTATTCAGTCCTGATGGAAAAACCCTCGCAACTGGGAGTTGGGACGGAACCGTGCGTTTGTGGGATGTGCAAACCGGCGCACTACTTCGCACGCTAACAGGGCATACGCATGAAGTTAGAAACGTTATTTTCAGTCCGGATGGAGAGACGCTTGCAAGTGGAGGTAGGGACGGCACTGTTCGTCTGTGGGATGTGCAAACCGGCGCACTACTTCGCACGCTAACAGGACATACGACTACTGTCTTAAGCGTTGCATTCAGTCCGGATAGCAAGACACTTGCAACTGGGGATACAAGAAATATGATTCGCCTATGGGATCTGGTGAACGGCATTTCTCTTCAAACCCTCAGAGGGCATGGGCAAGAGGTAAATAGTGTTGTTTTCAGTCAGGATGGCAAAACACTCGCAACTGGGAATAATGCCAGAACCGTTCGTCTGTGGGATACGCGTACCAGCACACATCTTCGAACGTTGAAAGGACACAAGGAGCCGGTCAAAAGCGTTGTGTTTAGTCCGGATGGTAGGACACTTGCAAGCGGGAGCTGGGACAATACTGTCCGCTTGTGGGATGTTCAGACAGGCACACATTTTCAGACACTACACGAGCATTGGAACTGGGTCTATAGTGTTGCATTCAGCTCAGATAGAAAAACACTGGCGAGTTCAAGTTCGGACAAAACGATATTATTGTGGGATGTCCATACAGGCACACATTTTCGGAAACTGAAAGGGCATCAGAGTGCAGTCTTGACCGTAGCGTTTAGTCCGGATGGTAAGACACTGGCAAGCGGGGGTTCGGACAATACTGTGCATTTATGGAAGGTCCAGACAGGCACATCTCTACAGACGCTGCTTGGGCATACGTCTTATGTTAATAGCGTTGTATTCAGTCCAGATGGTAAGACACTGGCAAGCGGGAGTAAAGACAATACAATTCTATTGTGGGACGTTCGGACGAGAACATCCTTTTTGACGTTGACAGGGCATACGGAAAGTGTCAGAAGCGTTGTATTCAGTACAGATGGTAAAACACTCGCAAGCGGGAGTTCTGACGGCACCGTCCTATTATGGGATCTCACACATAATCAAGTACATTAAGTATTGCTGCAGCAATTCGGAACTGTGAACTTCCTTACTTAAGAACATTCTGTACCACAAAATATCGGTTTGTCCTCCCTAATCTGTGAATCCGCATAACCCGCGATCTGAAACACAGAAACCCATTTCCCTGCCCACCAATAAATTTTTTACCACAAAATGTCAATTTGTGCATCCACAATTGTGTAACTGTAGATACGTTATTATGAAACGCAGTATACAACTCAAATTCAAAAGGACAACTTTATGGTAAATTATGTATTGTTTTCGGTTTTAATCTTTGGGCTTTCAATATTTTCTCTAATCTCAAACACCCCGGCCCAAGAATATACACAATGGGGTTTACCCGCAGGCGCGAAAACACGTCTCGGTAAAGGCTCTGTAAGTAAAATAGCGTACTCCCCTGATGGGAAGCGTTTGGCTGTAGCAGGTAGTATTGGTATATGGCTATATGACGCACAGACGAGCAAAGAACTTAACCTCCTCACAGGGCATACCTCTTCTGTCAGAAGCGTATCGTTTAGTCCAGATGGTTTTACATTGGCAAGTGGGAGTTGGGATGCTACCGTCCGTTTGTGGGATGTACGAACAGGTACACCTCTTCTAACGATGAAAGGACATATCTTTGGTGTCAATAGTGTTGTATTCAGTCCTGATGGTAAAACAATCGCAAGTGGGAGTGATGACAACACTATCCGTCTGTGGGATGTGCGGACGGGAATATCTCTGCGGACACTTGCAGGACACACACAAAGGATCTGGAGTGTAGCGTTCAGTCCGGATGGCAAGACAATCGCGAGTTCAAGTTGGGATAAAACCTTGCGCCTATGGGATGTTCACACAGGTAAATCCGTTCAGACACTTACAGGGCATGAGAGGCATCTCTTGGCTATAGCGTTTAGTCCGGATGGCAAAACAATCGCAAGCACAAGTTGGGATAGAACCGTGCGGCTGTGGGATACAGAGAGCGGTGCATCTCTTCAAACGTTGAAAGGGCATACGGCGGGTGGGGTCACTAGTGTTGTATTCAGTCCTGATGGAGAGACACTCGCAAGTGCGGGCATTTGGGATAAAAGGGTTTGCTTTTGGGATGCGAAAACAGGTGAATCTCAACGGGTATTGAAGGTGCATACAGATGATACCTTCAGCATAGTGTTCAGCCCGGATGGCAAAACACTCGCAACTGCAAGCATATCTGAAGGTGTGTGCCTGTGGGATGTGAGAACAGGCGCACATCTTCGGGAACTGACAGGACATACGGGTAAGGTAAGGAGCGTGGCGTTCAGTTCGGATGGTTCTACACTGGCGAGTTGTGGAAGTTCGGACAAAGCCGTGCAATTGTGGGATGTACAAACAGGCGCACTACTTCATACGTTGATAGGACATACGTGGGAGGTCTCCTGTGTAGCGTTCAGTCCGGATGGCAAAACACTCGCAAGTGCAAGTTATTCGAAGGACGACGATACTGTGTATATATGGGATGTGCAAACAGGCACATCTATTCGGACACTCAAGGAGCATACGAATGGGATCGATAGCATTGCATTCAGTCCGGATGGAAAGATACTCGCAAGTCAAGGCGTTGATAATACATTGCTATTGTGGGATTTGCACACAGGTACATCAATTAGGACACTCCCAGGACATACGGAGGCTATCGTAAGCGTCGCGTTCAACCCTGATGGAAAGACACTCGTAAGTGGAAGTTGGGATGGCACCGTGCGCTTGTGGGATGTGCAGACAGGCATATCTATTAGGGAGTTGACAGAGCATACAGAAAGGGTTGGTAGCGTAGCGTTCAGTCCTGATGGTAAGACACTCGCAAGTGGGAGTTGGGACGATACAGTGCGCTTGTGGAATGTGCAGGCTGGCACATCTATTAGGGAATTGACAGGGCATACGAATAATATTGTTAGTGTTGTATTTAGTCCGGATGGGAAGATACTTGCAAGTGGGAGTTGGGACAACACCATCCGTCTATGGGATGTGCGAACAGGCACACACCTTTTGACATTGCCAGGGCATACGGAAGGTGTTACAAGCGTTGTGTTTAGTCCTGATGGCAAAACACTCGCAAGTGGGAGTTGGGATGGTTCCGTGCTGCTTTGGGAACTTGATTCACCAGACAGTGAAAACACTAATTGACGCGTTCAGACGGCACCGTGCTGCAATACGAATTTTTATACACTACTATGATTTGCCAAAAATATGTTAAAAGGGTGGTGCAGTCAAACGCACAAACGAGCGCGATACCTCATCTAACTCCTCACGAACAGCCGAATCCAATTTCCAACCAACACCACCGAGTGTGTCATCCAGTTGTTCAATAGTATCACTTCCACTGATAGCAACAGTGACTTCGGGATGTGATACCACCCATGCCACAGCAAGTTGCGCAGGTGTTTTTCCTAACGCATCTGCAAGCCGTTTGAGTGTAGCAATTACATGTCCGGTTGCACCGCGCATCCGACGGTCATATTCATCCCGGTAACGCCTTGCCCATAGCGTGCCATCAGGTGGTGGTTCATCTGGTGAATACGTACCGCTCAATAAACCAACAGATAACGGACTATAACACATAACCCCGAGTCCTTCTTCACGCACTAACCCAAACATTTCGGTTTCCAAATCACGATTTAGCAGATTATACATATTTTGAATGCACATATAGGGTGTTGCGTTAATGACATCGGCAATCCAGAGTGCTTTACAAACCTGCCATGCCTGATGATTACAACAGCCAAGGTAGCGAACCTTACCTGAACGCACCAGATCGTCTAAAGCACGGATCGTCTCCTCTTGCGGTGTAGTCTCGTCCGCCATGTGAATCAGGTAGGCATCAATGTGGTCAGTGCCGAGACGTGTCAGTGAACGGTCTATCTCCCGTATAATATGGTATCGTGATAATCCGTAGTCGTTTGGTCCCTGTCCGATGTGACTGCAGACTTTGGAAGTTATCACCAAATCATCTCGCTTTCCTTTTATTGCTTTGCCGAGAATAACCTCAGACTGTCCAATATTGGCGCGATCATCCATTGGACCATAAACGTTGGCACAATCAATCAGGTTAATACCAGAATCAATGGCATGCTCAATTAACCGTTGGGCAGTGCTTTCATTGCCTTGCCCTCTAAATCCTAATCCTAATGCAAGTGGACTTACCTTAACACCTGCTTTACCAAAATTGACATATTCCATATTTTTCTCCTAATACTAAAGTTTGGGCAATTCTTCAAACGTAAGTTAATAAAACTTTAGTTTTCCAATTATGTTGCTAAATCAACACACTACAGACAAAACGGAAACCCTCTTTGCTCCAGTGGAGCAATATGTTTATAGTTACATTATGAACCGACATAACCGCTCCAGCGGAGCGGTATGTGATTTCCGACACCACATAGCACTCCGCTGGAGCGCGAGAATGTGTGCATACCGTTTTCTATAGACATGGCACTCCGCTGGAGTGCAGCATTTTCGCGTGTTCCACCGACTATGTAAAACTCGTAGAAAAATAGATTTCCGTTGAAACTCAATTCCCATAAGATAAGAATTGTCCGAACTGTAATCCTCAAAGATACTACATTTTAATTGGACTGATACCAAAACAAATCAGAAATGTGCACGGGTCAGCGTCCGCAAGGCATCAACAAGTCGTTGCATATCTGAAGGTTTCGGTGTAGAAAAGGTTAAACGTTCATGTATTATAGGGTGTTCAAATTGAAGTGTACGCGCATGCAATGCTTGTCGTTTAAGGTGTATGAGCGCATGTTTCACGGGAAGTGAGTCGGCATCGTTCAAGGCACGTTGATCGCCTCCATAAATAGCATCGCCAGCAACCGGATGTCCAATATGCTGCAGATGCACACGAATTTGATGAAGTCGTCCGGTTTCCAATGTGAGTTGGACAAGCGAAAATTTGTGGTAAATTTCTAATACCTGATAATGTGTAACAGCACGCCTGCCGTTGTTTTTTACAGTAGTCATTCGGCGGCGATCACGACGACTACGAGCAATTTGAGCGTCAATCATTCCTGTAACTTCAGATGGTATCCCGCACACAATAGCGACATACTGACGAGTGATGGTATGCATTTCAAACTGCACGGACAGTTCGCGATGCACAACATCCGTTTTCGCGACAACGAGCACACCCGACGTGTCTTTATCTAATCTATGAACGATACCAGGTCTTTCTACTCCACCGATACCCGACAGGTCGTCACAGTGGGCAAGCAGTGCGTTGACAAGTGTGCCAGAATTCACACCGCTTGCAGGGTGAACAAGCATGCCCGCGGGTTTGTTCAGAACAATTAAGTGGCTATCTTCATAAAGAATGTCAAGCGGGATATTCTCAGGTTCATGTGTTTCCAAAGGACGGGAATCGGGAAGCGAAAGACGAACTTGGTCGCCAGAACGAAGTGTCCAACTGGGTTGTTTGGAAACCGTATCATTAACAGTGACAGCACCGTCACGAATCAGTTTCTGGAGATAGGTTCGCGATACACCTTCAGTAGCACCCATCAGAAACTGATCTAACCGTTTTCCACTGTGCTCTGTCTGAATATGATAGGTTTGCGCTATGTTTTCCATAACTGTGCATAGATTGGAATTAATCTGCAGAAGTTGAGATGCGGAGGGCTGCGGGAGGTGTGTTGGCAGGTCTTTTATGGAGAACAATCTCAATGTCATGATCCAACTTTCTGAGTAGTGAAAGTATATGGTCAATTGTACAACTTTCAAACTGACCATGCAAAAGATTCGAGAGTTCAGATTTACTATTACATAGAATTTTGGCCGCTTCTTCTAAGATAAGTTTGCGTTCAGTTATAGTATCCTGAATCTTGAAAACAAGATGTGCTTTCGCTTGCATCTCCTCTGGATTAGGAAATTCCAAATCCTTGTACACATTGCCGCTGCCTTTTTCTACTTTAATTTTTTCTTTACTCATTTTGGTACTCCTGTTGTGCATGTTCTGTGCAGAGGTCTCCTACGTCCAGACACCGTGAACGATTTGATTGTACCTACGAATCGATGGTGAACGCGTTGCAGGTGCGTCCGCTGTTGGATGGGGATCGGTGCAGATGAGGTCAACGCGTTCTGCGTCCATCTCTCGGAGGATTTGTAGGTTGTCGTCTTTATCAGTAAGTTTCCATTTACTACGTTTATCACCTTCTCTGCAAACATTCTCAACCGACCGGTTTTTGTTAATCGTCTTTTTTGATCAAGCCCTCATATAACCACGATATAATGTGGGATATGATAACGTAACTCAACCAGATCCCACCTCCTAATAAGCCACCGCCAAGTGCCCCTAAAATGAACCCTGTTATAGGATATTCTGAGTGCGCAGCAGCACTAAAAGCACAGAAGACACTAGAGACTATCGATATTCCAATTGTCAAGCGTTTGAAAAACTCTTTCCAATTTAGTTTTTTCATATTGGTCGTTTTTTAATAATAAAATAGAGTATGCCGCCAATAACGGCAACAAGAAAGAATAAGATTGGCATATTGACGTAGAAATTATCAAAGAATGTGTGTGGATAAGAAATACCGATTTGCATAGCATATAACTGACGTGATAAACGCGCACGGAGACTTGAATCCGATAACGCACTCTCAATGCGACCTTCACGGCGCGGGGTATGTTTTACGCGCCACTCAAACTTTTCCCATTCGCCAGGCCGATCAAACGTACCGCGATGATATGCATCGTTAATCAACGCGCGTTCTTTTTCAGTTAGCTTATATTTTCTATATTGTGCTAACACTTGTTGTGAAAAATATAAAATGTTGAATACCAACACTACCATGACGACCAAAAAAGGATTAATTTTCATCGTATTCTGCCTTTGGTTAATGTGGAGGTTTTGCGTCTCCCCGCAGGACGCGAAGATGGAAATGTGTTTATGCACGTTTTCGCGCTACGCTGGTTAATATTAGCATTAAGTGTAAACAAATTCAAGGATATTCTTGTTGCTTTATTTTTTGCAATTAGTAGTTTTGGACTTGAAAACTGGATACACACAGCTTTATATGGCTGAAGCGTGCTACAAGTGTAACTACCGAGAAACTAACATGTTTTGGAAGTTTCTCAGAAAAAATATGAAATGATGAAGAAGAAAAATCGGCAAGAAATGTGGAAGAAAATTAGCTGTCTGAAGAAGTGCTATCAGCGAGTAGAAATGCCGAAAAAGTTCTCAACGAGTTGAATGAGTTCATCGTCAGGTCCAGCTTCAGCCATCTGTTCCTTGAAGTCCCCCATAAGCAGTCTAACTGTTTCGAAGTCTACAAGGCAAGATTTTTCCAACCCTAATGTTGCAAATGTAATTGCGCGATTGAAGTATGCAATGGGATAGTCGGGGTTTGATTGTAGTGCCTTATTGAATTCCGCAATACCTGCGTCGTAATGTCCTTGAACACAGAAGTCAACACCTTTGTTATTGTGTACATCGGCTGGCATTTCACCTGATTTCTTTCTGTAATTAGGTAATTGATTCATTGGTTTCCTTTGTTAGTTGTAGGGGTAGAACTCCTCGCTAAAGTCATTTAGACTTTTTTGAACGTCTGATTAGCCAGGCGATTAGTGCTACGATAGGATACCATATCACAGTTCCAATCAGATACAGCAGAATGTTTACACCAGATACAATACATCCGATAAACCATGCAAATGCTGTTACGGCTTTAATCCATTTTCTCTTAGCGACGACAAAGACAATGATTGTCGGCAGTATAGGGACAAGAAAATCCATAATAAACTTTCCCTAAAGATAAGGGCAATTTTACGTAATTCTTATTAGGATCGCATAGTTTTCCTTCACATAGTTTCCCGTTGTTAGTCGGTTCATAGTAGAGACCGCGCCAAGCGGCATGGCTAACAATCTACCAAATTATCCTAAGGTTAAGTATGCGGCAGAATTGAAAATTTTGGAAGGAAAAATACAAGTCCAAAATTACTAATTGCGATAAAAAACTTGCACTGTATAAATATCTATGGGTTGGAATAGAACTGATTTACCCCGTCACAGCACCTTCAGATGCGGAAGAGACAGCGTTTGCATATTTCGCCATAACACCGCGTGTATAGGGAGGTTCGGGAGGTGTCCACTTTTCAAAACGCGCTTGAATTTCAGCATCAGAGAGTGTAACGTCGAGCCTGCGTGCCTCAGCGTCAATCACGATTTCGTCACCCTCTTGAAGGATAGCGATAGGTCCGCCTTTTGCTGCTTCAGGAGCCACATGACAGATCATAAACCCGTGCGTAGCACCAGAGAATCTACCATCGGTTAGCAATGCCACATCTTCGCTTAAGCCTGCACCGACGAGTGCTGCAGTAACGCCTAACATCTCACGCATACCGGGACCTCCGGTAGGACCCTCATAGCGGATAACAATCACATCACCGGGTTTAATTTCCCCGCCTTTGATAGCAGCGAAAGTGTCTTCTTCGCGTTCAAAGATACGCGCAGGACCGCGATGGAGCGTTTTTTCTTGACCTGCTAACTTGATGACGCATCCGTCCGGTGCAAGATTACCTCTCAATATAGCAAATCCACCCGTCGGTTTCAGAGGGGTATCCACCTCTCTAACAACCAGTTGTCCTTCGGTTTCAGTGGCAGCGTTTGCTTCTTCACCGATAGTTTTTCCTGTAACGGTGAGTTCATCGGTATGAATCAACCCTGCTTCTGCAAGACGTTTCGCTAAAAATTGAATACCACCCGCCTCATACAGATCAGTCGCAACAAACTGTCCACCGGGTTTCAAGTCTGCCAATACGGGTGTTCTTTGACTAATAGTGTGGAAATCCTCAAGCGTCAACGGGATTTGTGCTTCGTGTGCAATAGCAAGGAGGTGCAGAACACCGTTGGTAGAACCACCTGTGGCTGCAACAGAGGTAATAGCATTTTCAAGAGATTTGCGCGTGATGATTTGACTGGGACGACGATCAGCAGCAAGCATATCCATTACAAGTTGTCCTGCTTTGTATGCTTCGTTATCCTTCTCTTCTACTACGGCAGGGACACTACCACTTCCCATTGGTGCGATCCCCAACATTTCAACTGCAGTTGCCATCGTATTGGCAGTGAACTGTCCACCGCATGCGCCAGGACCGGGACATCCTTTGCTAATCAGATCGTCTAATTCCTCTACTGTGATTGTGCCTTCAGCATGCTGACCAACTGCTTCGAAAACGTCTTGGATAGTGACATCACGTCCCTGAAAATTGCCCGGCATAATTGAACCACCGTAGAGCGTAAGTGATGGAATATCTAAACGTGCTAACGCCATCACAGTGCCGGGAACAGTTTTGTCGCATCCGCACAGCGCGACAACAGCATCAAACATGTTACCAATGGACACTAACTCTATTGAGTCGGCAACAATCTCTCGACTGATAAGCGAGGTCTTCATGCCCTCTGTCCCCATTGTGATGCCATCAGAGATGCTGACAGTATTGAATTCGAGAGGTGTTCCGCCCGCATCTCGAATTCCCTGTTTGACCTTTGCAGCGAGTCGTCTTAAGTGGAAATTACAAGGTCCGATCTCAATCCATGTATTAGCAACCCCGATAATCGGTTTGTCAAGGTCCTCTGGTGAAAGTCCTCCATCGCCAAACATAAGCATCGTGCGGGCGGCGGCGCGGTCAGGTCCATCGGTTATCACATAACTTCGAGGTTTTAGTTTATTGGACATTTGTCTTGTCTCCTACAAAATGCTAAAAAGCGACAGGCAGAAACAAGGAATAGTTCCTTATCATGCCGAGATTTGACAATTATGACTACATTGTGAATTCATAGACAAGTTCTACGTTCGGAGCGTCTTTGAGTCGTAAAATAATCGTGCCTGCTTCCTGTCGGTAAGCCTTTTGGTATAGGGTTTTGATTGGTGTAAGATCAAAGTGGAAGTCTTCAGTTAGCCACGCTTCGCACGAATCACCGTTTGCATTATGAACGACAGATACGTTTAGCTGTACCGGAAAGGATTCCAAGAATATACCTGCGGTAACGAGGGTGAACTGATGGGTTTCGCATCCACCGCTGTAAGATACATTAAGCTGCAATGTATCACCTTCTATTACGGCAGTATTCAAGGTATATTCATCGGTTCCAAACTTATCGCCTGCATCGCCAATAAAAACGGTGCCAGAATAAGGTGTTTCATCGGGTTTAACGTCATCAGCGGAAACAGATGTAGTAGCATCATCAGGCTCCACTTTTATCTGATTCTGTAGTTGCTGGCAACCTATTGTCAAAAGGATAAGCAAACTTAAGATAAATCCGATGCCATAATTTAGTCTCATGTATACGTTCCTTCTCGGATGCTAATTACTGCATGCCGATCCATTTGCTGAATACGTCACCATATTTTGCGATGAGACCCGCAAACACAACAGAAACCATTGACATCAACTTAATCAGGATATTAAGGGAAGGACCTGAAGTATCTTTAAACGGATCGCCAACGGTATCACCAACAACGGTAGCTTTGTGCTGCTCGGACCCTTTTTCACCGTATTCTTCCTTGTGGCTACCTTCTTCAATAAACTTTTTCGCGTTATCCCATGCACCACCAGCGTTTGCCATCATAATTGCCAGAACGAAACCTGTTGCTAAACCACCTGCAAGCAAGCCTAACACACCAGCAACATTAAAAATCAATCCAACAGCGACAGGCACGACGATAGCAATAAGCGATGGGAGAATCATCTCGCGTTGCGCGCCTACCGTAGAGATACTAACACATCGGGCGTAATCTGGTTTCTCCTCGCCTTTCATTATACCGGGTTTTTCACGAAATTGACGGCGAACCTCGTCTACCATTGCACTCGCAGCGCGTCCGACCGCTTTCATCGTTAACGCACAGAAATAGAACGCCATTACTGAACCGAGAAACAGACCGATAAGAACTTGTGGGTTCATCAGTGTAACGTTATAGTAATTCATGAATTGACTCACCGTGACCTTTAAGGTATCAATACTACCTTCACCGGGGATATTTAGTGTATCTTTGCCTGCTAAATGGATGAGTCCATGGCGAATTTCTTCAAGATAAGCTGCAAGAAGTGCAAGTGCTGTCAGTGCTGCGGAGCCAATCGCAAAACCTTTACCAGTCGCGGCAGTTGTGTTGCCAAGCGAATCTAACTGATCTGTACGCTCTCGGACGCTTTCATCAAGTTTCGCCATCTCAGCGTTTCCACCAGCGTTGTCTGCAATGGGGCCGTAAGCATCAGTAGCAAGCGTAATACCAAGTGTAGCGAGCATTCCAACAGCAGCAATACCGACACCGTAAAGTCCCATCAACGGCTCGCTTGTGCCACCGGGAAGATAGTAACTAATAGCAACCGCAGCAATAATTGTTATGACTGGAATCGCTGTTGATTCCATACCAACAGCGATTCCTTCAATAATAACTGTTGCGGGGCCGGTTTGTGCCTGTTTTGCGATAGCACGGGTTGGTTTATATTCGTGAGAGGTAAAGATTTCGGTGACTTTGCCGATAACTAATCCTGCGACAAGTCCCGCCACAATTGCACCCCAAACCTGCCACTCGTTGTCAAATCCTTCTTCCTTACCTAAATAGAGTAATACGGGGAGAGAAAGAATAGCAATCCCGATAGCACTGCCGTTGATGCCGAGATTCAAGGAACCCATCAACTGCTTCATTGATGCGCCCTCTTTTGTGCGCACCATATAGATACCTAAAATAGAGAGAATCACACCGATACCAGCGATAATCATTGGGGCAGAGAGGTATTTTAGTTGAAGGGCAAGGTTATCGTAATCTTTGGCAGCAACAGCAGCGACACCGAGGGCAGCAGTTGCAAGGATTGACCCCGCATAAGATTCGTAGAGGTCGGCACCCATACCCGCAACATCACCAACGTTATCACCGACGTTATCTGCAATGACAGCGGGGTTACGAGGATCGTCCTCAGGTATTCCTGCTTCAACTTTTCCGACAAGGTCAGCACCGACATCAGCCGCTTTGGTATAAATACCACCACCAACGCGAGCAAATAGTGCCTGTGTCGAAGCACCCATGCCGAAACTGAGCATAATCACAGTGATCTGTGGTAGCGGATTTACGCCTAAAAAATCGGCACCTATCCAAGGAATCTTAGGGAAGATGTAATAGAGTATGAGAAACCATCCGGTTATGTCAAGCAGTGCAAATCCGACAACTATCAACCCCATGACTGCGCCTGCGCGAAACGAAACTTTTAAGCCAGCGTTAAGCCCCTTCATCGCCGCGCATGTCGTACGCGCGGATGCATTGGTCGCGGTTTTCATGCCGAGGAACCCGCAGAGTCCTGAGAAAAAACCACCTGTTAGAAATGCAAATGGGACAACCTGATTTTGGGCTTTAAGCACGAAAGCCATAAAAATAAAAATCAGGCAGAGAACAGCGAAAACTATGCCGACCACTTTGTATTGTTGCCTAAGATACGCCATCGCACCTTCTCGGACAGATTGTGCGATTTCACGCATCGCTTCATTCCCTTCGTCCTGTTTCATCACGGAGCGATAGAAGTGGAATGCAAAACCTAAAGCAATAAGTGAACCGATTGGAGCGATCCACCATATCAGCGGTACAGCAGGGGGAGAGTCCGTTTGGGCAAAAGCCGTGGTGGCTAAATTCAAAACAGGCAGACATGTCAGAAATATCTTCCAATTTAACCACCGTCTCTTGCAAGTGATTTCACGCATTAAAAACCTCTCTTTTTTATTTTACTAAAGTTTGGACAATTTTTGTCTGTTTCTTGTTGAGTTTTCAACTATCTTTTATTTTTTACGAGTTTTTCGCACGAGTCGTAACTCACAGAAAAATATTCAGGCACAATGAGAGCAGCCCCAGCGGGGCGGAATGTTTATAGAAAACGATAACCTAAACGGCGTAAGCCCCAGCGGGGCGAAATGTGTATCAATAATAGTCATGTTGATATCTTAAGAGTCTTGATTAACCGACATTATCATACAAGAACTCTAAAAAATGTCCAAACTATAGTTTATTTTATTCGTAATCCAAATTAAAAAATCTTAGTGCTTGTCCGACAAGGTAGATAGAACCTGTCACACAGATCAAATCTGTCGGAGATGCGGATGATAAACCCTTCGCGATTGCTTTTTCTGCGGTTGGACATGTTGTCATCTTCTTACATATACTCGACCAAGCACCTTCTATTCTTTCTACAGGCAGGACACGCGGGTTGTCAGAAACTTGTGTGGCAATAACGTAATCCGCAGTTTCTGAAATAATCTCGCCAATTTCGGTTAAATCCTTATCTTTCATAATACTAACGATAAAAATCACCTTAGCGTAACGAAAATTTTCACGAATAGCACGACATAACGCTTCCATCGAGATAGGTGAATGAGCACCATCCAGCACAACAAGCGGTGAGGACATAACTTGCTGAATTCGTCCGTGCCATTGAACGTCCTTGAATCCAGCATAAACACTGTCTTTCGAAATTACATGCCCTTTCTGTTTTAGACATTCAATCGCTGCGATGGCAGTTGTAGCATTCACATATTGATGATGTCCAAGTAGCGACAACGTAAGTTCTGGATAACACTCAGAATCTGTTTCCACATCAAATTGTTGTGCCACAGGTATTCCTTCGGGATTTAGAACGTTATTTGAAACTGTTATATCAGGGTCTCGCCCTACAAAATTTTTGACTTCAACGATTGGTGCGTTGCGTTTACTCGCTACCTTTTCAATTACAGTTCGTGCTTCAGGATGCTGCGGTGCAAGTGCTACGGGGGCCCCCTGTTTAATAATTTCTGCTTTTTCACCCGCTATCTCGGTGTATGTTTTACCTAATATCGCCGTGTGTTCTAAACCAATTGGTGTAATAACAGATGTCACGGGTGATACGACATTCGTTGCGTCAAGCCTACCTCCTAAGCCGACTTCAATCACAGCAAATTCGGTTGCTTTGTCAGCAAAATAGGTAAACGCAAGTGCAGTGTATATTTCAAAAAACGAAACACGCCCGAATTCGGCGGAAGCGGAAACGGTTTCAATAGCAGGTTTTAGTTTTTCAATATAGAATGCGACTTCAGCCTTTGAGATAAGTTCATTATCAATACGGCACCGTTCCCGTGGTGTAATAAGATGTGGAGACGTAAACAAACCGGTCTTATAACCTGCATGTGTTAGCACCGATGCGATAAGTGCAGCAGTAGATCCCTTCCCCTTACTCCCTGCAACATGGATCACTTTTAATCTATCGTGCGGATTACCAAGAAGGTCTAATAACTGTGAGATACGATTCAGATTGTAGAAACGTGCCTGACGCGAAAAGTCCGGACTTCTTTCATAGTCAATGAATTGCTCAATATAGGCGAGTGCCGATTTGTAGTCCAATTATTTGATATTATAGGTTACAGCACACGAAATGTGCCTAATTTAGATATTCATAAATTGGAAATTGCGCGCAGAATTCTTTAACTTTTTCTCGGATCCGCTGTTTAATAGATGCTTTCTGTCTATTTTCAAGAGCCTCGGTGATAAAATCTGCGATGTGAACCATCTCATCTTCTTTCATCCCGCGCGTTGTAACCATCGGGGTGCCGAGTCTTATGCCGCTTGTCGTCTTCGGTTTCCTTTTGTCAAACGGAATAGTGTTTTTATTAACAATAATTCCTGCATTCTCAAGATGATCCGCCGCCTGTCTACCGCTTAATTTTTCATACTTAGAAGTGAGGTCTATCAACATCAGGTGGTTGTCTGTACCACCGCTCACTAATCGGAATCCATTTTCTATCAATCTCTCCGCAAGTGCTTTTGCATTTTTAACGATTTGTACTTGATATGTTTTAAACTCAGGTTCGCTTGCTTCCTTGAAAGCAACTGCCCTTGCAGCGATTGTATGTAGGAAAGGACCGCCTTGTAATCCGGGAAAAACAGCACGGTCTATCTTGGCTGCATGTTCGGCTTTACACATAATCATCGCACCGCGAGGACCGCGTAAGGTTTTGTGTGTTGTTGTGGTAACCACATCGCTATATGGGACCGGGTCAGGATGAACACCACCTGCAATGAGACCTGCAATATGCGCTATATCTGCAAGCAAATATGCGCCCACAGAATCGGCAACCTGTCGCCAAACAGCGAAATCAAAGTGACGCGGATATGCTGTTGCCCCAACAACGATAAGTTTAGGACGATGCTCTGCTGCAAGACTCGCGACCCCTTCCATGTCAATTAGTTCAGTTTCAGCATCTACGCCGTACGCAACCACATTATAATAACGACCAGAAAAGTTCACTTTATCGCCATGACTCAGATGTCCACCGTGACTCAGTGACATTGCTAAAATAGTGTCACCCGGATCAAGCAGTGCATGATATGCCGCCATATTTGCTTGTGTGCCAGCGTGCGGTTGGACGTTGACGTGTTCAGCTCCGAAAAGCTCTTTGGCACGTTCAATAGCAAGCGATTCCACGTCATCCATAAACTCGCAACCGTTATAGTAACGTTCACCAGGATAGCCTTCAGCGTATTTATTTGCTAAGATGCTTCCCTGAATTTCCATTACGGCTCGACTGGCATAGTTCTCCGATGGAATCAGCATGAGAGAATTTTGCTGGCGTGCCAAGTCATTGGCTGTAATTTTTACAATTTGTGGGTCTACCTCTGCCAATAATTTATTCATTTCTTTTCACCATTTTAACTTGACATCGGATTGTTTACATGAAAATGAAATTGTATCACAAAATCAAGGGGTTTTCAAGGAAACTTGACATATCTATGACAATCTGCTATATTAGTGGTAACGGATTTTCGTTACTTCAATAATCCTTAACTATTTTACTATCTGAAACTAAAATTTCTTGCGCGTTGACGATTTTGTTCACGTTTTGCTCTATGAATAGATTGGAATTCTGTTACACGCAATTGGCATGCTCCTTCGGTTGCGTCTGGTCCGTCAGTAAAATCTGCAGTTGGGAATTGGGACATCTGCTTCATATATTCAGACGGTAATTTTTTATTGAAAGCGAGCCATCCGTGTGTGATTGCGGGTTCTAATGCGGCGATACGTTCAATTTTGTTTGTGTAGCGTGGCATAAACTCAAGATTTATCGAAGTACGTCTCCGATCTTTTGCTTCCTTCCACGCATGCTGCACATGCTCTTTAATCGCACCCGTGAAATCTTTTACAAAGTCTTCAATTGCTAATCGCCACTTGACATCATAAGACTTATTCAACGTAGCCTGTGCATCTTCCAGTAGTGTGATTGCATTGTCAATCTGCAACGATAATTTAACCTTGTCCATCCAGACCGATAGTACATAAGCATGACAACCCGATAATGTAGAAGCGTTCTCTCGCCTGCCCGGCATTGGTTCCCATAACACACAAACGGCTGCAGCATACGCATTATCAACGTTATCTTTTCCACCTGCCCAATCAAGGAAGACTGAACCGCCAGCGATCTGTTTCCACTGGACTAAACGGTCATCGGATCGTAGTAAACCGTCTTGTGTGATTTCAAAGCGGATTGCATTATCCATATCAAAAATTGCCTTTGAAGGATCGCGGCAGGAATTTTGAAATTCCCGCAGGACAGGAAAGTAACCGACATTACAAATTTCTTTTCGAACATCAAGATATGTAATCATTTCTGGCCAGAGTTCCTCGATTTCTGAACCGTGCATTTCAGATTTATGTTGTTGATAGAATGTGTCTGCGTTTGCTTCGCGTTCTGTGTCTGGCAGTGACATATCTGTATATATTTTTTCCCATTGTTTCCAAAGTGTTTCAGCGGTTGGATGCCACAGATCTGCAGGGTTTTGGATTGCTTTAAAAAAGAGGGTTTGCCAGCTGGGACGTGTACGTAGTTTGTTAGCAATGCTTTCCTCGTGCTTGACGGTGTCAATGTTTACAAAATTTGTTTTTCCATCTAATCGTCCTGCCCGTATTAGGTCAGAATCAAACCAGAGATGATCTTTTTGACGGACATCGGGATTGAGAACGGTTTCGGGGTCGTCTAAATCATCCGAGATGATGAGATCGGGTCGGTTTGGTCCGAAAAGTGAACCTCTGATTTGTCCACCACGTGACAGTGGTACAAGCAGGATATTGTTGTTTGTGATGAGTCTATTGATACCCCATGTTGTTTTTCCTAAAAGGTGTTGAAAATGCGTGTCTGTTTCTATTTTTCGTTTAATATCGCATATACGTTGTTTTGCCATCGGCAGCGATTTTGAGAGAATTATAATAAACTCAATTGGATCAATACCCATTTTTTCATAAGCCCATTTGAAAAAGATGCAATGTAGTGGATATATGATTGCCATGCACGTGCTTTTTGCTGACCCACGAGGTGCAAGGATATTGACGCGTTGTCCTTTTGCGTCTCGTGGGATTGCAGTAAAGATATCATCATGGTGTTTTCCGAAGTTAATTTCGACGTATTCGGGCATAAAGTATTTTGCGAAGATGCCGACATGTGCGAATGCAAAAGCGATCAGCATCCGTATACGTGCTTCTTTTTCCCTGATATAATTAGGACTCTTTGGATTCAATCTTTTGGAAATTTCTTCCAACAGCGTCGTCAAGTTCATCGATTTTGCTTTTTCCATTGCTGATTTGAGATCCGCTGTTGTAACTAATTCTTCCCAGTCCATTGTTTTCTCCATACTTAAAAATATCTAAAAGTTTTGGGTCTACTGAAGAAATATCACCCTTTATAAATTCCTCGACGATAGCACCTCGAACCGCTTTGATACTGAGTTCACGGTCAATTGCAAGGTAATCCATAATTCTTCTGTTTTCTTCAGTATATTTGGCAGCCCCGCGTTCATAGAATATGTCATAAGTATCTTTGGAATATTGAGATGTTCTTGGGTTTGCAGTTTTGTATGCATCATAGATGTCTTGCCTGTTTTGTGAAGTCGGTTGCATATTATGTCGTTCAAGTGCTTCGTCAATCACAATAGAGATGTGATTTTTAATTACCTTGACGTGTAATTCACCGCATCTTTCTGCGAACCATTCTTTATCCTTTTTCAAAGACCTCATTGTTAAATCCTTATACCCGCCCCATGATGGTGTTAAATAAAAAAGCATTATGCGATGGTTATTCTTCACACAATGCTACACAAAGCATTGTGTGGAAATACCCGCCCATAATGCGTCTAAGATATGATGATAAATTGCTTAGAATTCCGAACTATAATGTATTATACAACATCTGCAAATAAATGTCAAATGTTTTTCAAAATTTTTCTGAATCACGGATTACACCAAATCAAAGGTATGAATGCCTGTAGGCATTCCCCAGATTACGCGGATTTTTGAATTTGATTTACAAATTGATTCTTATAGGATTAGCATGTGGTGTATACAAGTTTTTGGCAGAACCCTTTAACTTACCGAAAAACTTCATCAAGCCGCCAAACGAGTTTAAGTGCATCCGACCAACCTGTTTTGGCAAAAAGATCCAATAGATTTAGCAAGCTTTTCAAACAATCTTCGTCGTCTCTAACCTCATCACGATGATCAGCGAGGACAATCTCAACCAATTTCACAACATCCTCAACAGCAAGTGGATCAAGATTGTAACCAAAACGTTCGCTTGATCTTGCTACCCGTTCTGCTAAATGCAAAACTTCCTTTGGATTGCATCTGAGAAAACTGTGTAAAACTTGCATAAAATCGTGTGCGGTAGAAGCAAACATTACACCTGTATCTGGGGCATCAGCAAAATCAATAACTTGTTCCATAACAGGTTTGACTTCTTCATAAAAACGACATCGTAAACCGTCAGAGATGTTCTCTGTCTGATTTTCAGATTGACTTCTCCCATGTGCAAATGAATAGTAAAAACTTGATATTACTTGATCAATCACTCTATAGGTGTTCTGTAATTTCTGCTGATTTTCCTCAGTGATATTTTGATTCAGTGCATTACAGAGTTCCTGTATCTCATTGATACTAACGGATACAACTTGATTGAGACAATTAATTGCTCTTTTAACTTTTTCAGTTCCTTCGTCATCTTCAAGTTGCTTTGGAACCATATATGTTTTTATTGTCCTCAAAACAAAGCGAGTTAACATATTTGAAAACTTGATGGGAGCGTTGAAGTAAGTTCCTCTGATAAAATCTATTGCCCATGAATTTTCACGTTCTATCACTAACCAGATCAGTAAATTAATAAATGGGTCCGATGTTCCTATTTTCATTTCTGGAGATGGAGTATGATGTAGTAACTTAGCCATAACCGTAGTTGTCTTGTTTTCATTCTCTTTTCTATGGGCAACTATATAATTTAATGTTCTATAGAGACATTCTTGCACGACAAGGTTTTTTTCAAATTCAAACCTTTGATTCATAATTTTCCAGAATCTATCAGGATTTTTGACATAAACATTTGTGAGCTGCATTGCCATTAACATGCGAACAGATGGTACAGGATCTTTCGCGAGGAGTTCAATTGCATCTAATATTTCTTCGTCGGGTTTGTGATATGCAAGCAATGATAAACCTTTCGCAGCTTCATGTCTTGGAAATGGTGAATATCCTGTAGAATCAAATTGTGCATCATATTGAGGATCTGGAGCGGGAAGTTCATGTTTTGCCCCTTCTAAGATAATTTGACGACAAAAAGTAAACGAATCGTTTTCAAGGTTGTTGACAATTCCAGCGAGAATAGATGCACACTCGGTCAATTTGCGCCAGAGTATATCGATAATCTTATTATTGGATTTTGTATAACCCTTTATTGTAGAATAAACCGTTTGCATTTTTGGTAAAACAAATTGTATGGCTTCCGAAGTAGGATCGTCCTTATTCCACTCTTCGCAAAATTGTTTAAGAATTTGGGAATATTCTTGTAATTTTTTATTTTCAGGGGTAGTCGTATCAACACCTTTATCCTTAAGCCATTTTTCTTCAGTATAGGGTTCACTCCATGTGTTAAAAGAAATTGGTGGACGATTCTCTGGAACATTGTTTTCACGCTCCATTTTTTTTCTGATTGACTTTGCATCTTCTGTAGAAAGTAATTCCATAGGAATTTGTGCAAGGAGGCTGTCCCTATGCATTATAAGATAGTCGTCATTTTCCTGGTCCTTTGCTTCATTGGGGAGTGCTAAAATGCTTTCTTCAATCTGACGAAGTTGTTCAGGAGTAAATTCAGATGCGGCATTTTCTAAGAAAAGACCGAGTTCATAAGAAGCTTCAAGGTATAGTAGTATCGGTTTTGCTAAACATAGCTCAAAGAGACGCGGTGCGAAAACCTTGGGAAACTGGGATCCTGTTTTTAACAGTCTTTTCCAGAAGAATGCTGCTAACACGTGGTCAATGAATACTTCAAGTAGTGAATCGAGAAGATTGTGTTGATCTTCGGACTTTGCTAATTCTGACATATAATCAAACAGTGTATCTGCCATTTCAATTGATTCATCAGAAGAATTCTGGGCATCCCAGATATAACTATGGTCTTGTACAAAATTGGCAGTCTTTTCATGAAAATTGAAAGGTTCATTTAATTCTTCTATTGTCATATCCTCTCTGGAAAACCTGAGAAAATGTTCTTTAGCAATGATGTAGTTCAAACTTTGGATTGCTGCTTGGGTTGCATGAATAGGTTTTTCTTGTAGAAATTTAGGAAAGTGTTTTACCAGACGATATTGACACATACCGAAATCTTGGCTTCGATAGGTAGTTATAGGTAAAATAGGGCTGCCACGTTGTGTCTTTCCTTCGCTGATAAATTGGTGTGAAAAAACATTAAAATATATTTGGATGGCGAATTCTGGGTCATGCATAAATATGTTATCAACATTGTCAGTCAACCATGTCAGAAATCCAATTGGGAAATTCTCTTCTTGTGTTAGTTTGAGAACCTTTAGAAGCAGTGCGCGAGATTCTTCAATATTCGTGTGGTAGGTTTTTGCAACAAGCGGGACTGCCCAAAAACCACCAAGTCGATTATACCAATCGTCCATTTGCGTTTCTCTCTCTTGCCAGACCCATTTGAGTAATCGTCGCCCAATACGTCCACAAATATTTATTAAATCTGTGTCCTTTGTCTTTATGGCACTGTCAAGAATATTTGATGTAAGATTTGCCAAATCCCAGGCAAAATCAATGTGTAAATATTCAGATACATTATCACAGAAATCAATCCAAGGTTTTTCACGTTTTATTTGTAGGGTCTGAAGTGCCTGAAAAAGCCTCGTAGTCGCTTCGTCAGCAAAAGGTTCTCTGTTCTGAAGTTTTTGTATCAGTGGTTTCAGTTGTTCAATTTCTCGTGCTTCTGCAATTACGCTTGTCGGGATAAGACGCGCGACGAGGCGCAGGTGTACAGATTGATCACTTCGTAAAATATGCCAGAAAGCACGCCAGAAATATTTTGCGTCTTCATAGTACCAAAGTCGTGTAAAAAAATAGGTAAGACTTGGTCTGAGAAAAAGTGGACGCGATGGGTCTTCAGTAATGAAAATTTCAAGCTGTTGTGGTTCGTCATCAATTAGTAAAACGCTTACAGCGTAGTCAAAGAGAATGTTGTGAGAAAAAGCTATCCTTTGTCTAGTTGAAGAAACCTTTGCCAGAATTTCATCACTCTGGAGCTTATCCCAAGCGGCTTTCCTTCCTGGATTGTCAAGGTCCACTTCGTGATCAACATCTTCCATTCTCACAGTTAACGAACTCTTTTTCACCATTTGATTTGAGACTTTTCGCAAAACACGTTCACTTGTTTGATTATCAACTCTTTGTTTCCAAAACCGATCTAACAACTGCACTTCAGAACGAATCTGGCTGATATGTCTAATATCTTCAGGTGATGCGAAGTTAAGAATCTTTTCCAATAACCAGAGATTGAACGGATATGATAAGATTTTCTTAAACTCATTAGAACCATTCTTATAGACAGTATCCTGACATCTAATTTGAACTAAGGCTTGTAGTATTTCGTCCTCAGTGAGAGGTGGAATTGTGAAATGTCGGCACAAAATATCTGTGGTCTGGTATTGAGTTGGATCCGAATCATCAGTATTTCCAAACAGATCTAAGAGCTCTTGCGACTTGGTGGCATCGTAGGTTCGTACTGTAACAACAACATTCCAATTATCAAGTTTTTGAATTGCCCGACGAATCAGAAGTAGGAAATTTTTGCGTGTTTCTTCATTTCGAGCAGCATCAAAGGCATCAAACAATATTATACCCTTCTTATGCGCCAGAGGAATAGACTTTAAAAAATCAATTAGATTCCCTTCAAGCCTTAACTCACGTGCCAACGTTTCGTTTGTACCATTTCCAAGTTGGTCAATTGGTAGTAGGAGTTCTGGTATCTCAGCAGACTCTAAACTTTGACGTAGTTTCTTCAACAAGTATGTTTTCCCAACCCCCGGGCTACCGATAACCACACCATTTCCTCGCAGTGCAAAGTCTTGCAGGTCGCTAAGTAGTTTTTCTCTCTTAATTTTCATCTCCAATTTTCTCCGCCATCAGTCGACTCATTTGTTTTACCTTATCTAATCCATTTCCAGTTTCACTTGGCAAATCAGGATACAAAGTGTCTGAAGGAACCGGGACACCTAATTTCCCTGCAATTTCATATATGATGTCCGCCAAACCTTGATGCTTTCCATCAGTATCGGTGTAAAATAAAGTTTCAATGCCATAATCTTTCTTAAATCTTGCTGCTTTATTCCTAGTGGATAGTCCATCCTAAAAGTTTGTTTTAGTTTTTGTAGATTTCTCGGCATCTTGACAAACAAAAGTGTTCTCTTATAGTATAGCAATACATAAGGAGGAACACACCCTTGAATAAGAAATATGTTGTCCAACTGACCGATGCGGAACGACAGGAGTTATCAGATATTATTAACACAGGTAAAAAAGAGGCATATATGATAAGGCATGCTCATATTTTGCTGAAATCAGATATAAATGGTCCCTGCTGGACTGACGCGAGAATAGCTGAGGCGTATGAGTGCACTGATAGGACAGTTGCGAAAGTGCGTCAGCGTTTTGTGGAAGGTGGCTTTTCTCGTGCCTTATATCGTGCGAAGCGGAAGCATCCACCGACACCTCGTAAACTTGATGGTGACGGAGAAGCAAGGTTGATAGCACTGAGTTGTGGAACCCCTCCCGAAGGTGCTGCCAAATGGACGTTACGTCTGCTTGCGTCAGAGTTGGTAAGACTTGAAGTTGTGGAAAACATTTCTCCAGAAACGGTGCGGCAGACACTAAAAAAAACGCGTTGAAACCACACCTTCAGCAACAGTGGGTGATACCCCCTGAAAAAGACGCTGAGTTTGTAAAGTCAATGGAAGAAGTGCTTGATCTTTACCAGAAACCTTTGGCTGCGGATACTCCTGTTGTGAACATGGACGAACAATCTGTCACACTTAGGGATGATGTTCGTGAACCGTATCCTGCGAAACCGGGACAAGTCAAGCGCGTAGATAACGAGTATAAACGCAAAGGCACAGCAAATATCTTCCTATTTACAGAGGCACTCTCGGGATGGCGGCGTGTGTCTGTTCGGACGCACCGAAAGACAGTGGATTGGGCAGAAGAAGTCAAAATACTATTGGATGAGGTCTACCCATCCGCAAAACAGGTCATTTTAGTTTGTGATAACCTGAATACACATAAACTCGCGTCACTCAATAAAGTGTTTGGAGATGAAGAAGCAGATAGGTTCCGGAAGCGTTTAGAAATCGTGCATACCCCCATTCATGGAAGTTGGTTGAATATAGCGGAAATAGAACTTAGCGTCCTTACACGCCAATGTTTGTGTCGTCGAATCCCAGATATAGAGACACTCCGTAGAGAGACACAAGCGTGGCAAAAACGTAGAAATGCAGAGCAAAAGCAGGTAGACTGGCAATTTACAACGGACGATGCGCGTGTCAGATTAAAACATCTATACCCGAAAAGTTAGACTGGACTAACCACTAGAGCATCTTCAAGTACTACGTCGTAGTTTGTAGTTAGGATAGCCTTGAAAGGTAAAGAAACTAATGTTTTGTGAAATTCTAACCCATTATCTAAGTATTTCTTGGGTTCAAACGATCTGTCAAGTAATGCATAATATTGACTTAGATCCCCATACTCTCTGGTGATATGTGATTTGATGTCTTCAACATATTCTAACGGATTATATTCTCGTTTTTTTTTATTCGGTTTAAAACTATCAATACAGTTAGTAGCTAAATTCTCCAGTTTCATTAAAAGATCTTGCCAATCTGGATAATCGAGACGTTTGCTACTTCCTGCCCCAACAATTAGTACAGCTTCTTTAGAACCAATTAGTTTTATCAGTTCATCCTTTAGTTCTAAATCACTTTTTTGCTCTACGTCTGCTATAGGTGTAGAAACTTCAGATAAAATTATTTCTTGGTTGTTCATGAAAAACGAGAATGATGATAAAATTCCTTAGCAAGAATACTATTGAGATCGGTGGCAATCAATTGTTAAAATGGTAACGTATTTTGGAAAGGGAGTCAAGAAAATATGGGAACTACTGAACTATCAAGATTTACTTGACAAAAATGTGATATTCAGTAAACTATATAGAACTATCGCTTTTAAACTTGAAATATAGAACATTTTCAGAAAAAATAAATGGACACTGCAGCACAGCAAACAGACTCAAATCGTATCAGCAATCTTCAGCCCGGCACGTTTCTGATTGACAAATTACAAAAGACAGAACGGGTGATTCGTCAAGTTCAGACATACAGTTCATCCGTGCGACTCTATTTTGAGAATGATATTGAACCATTTACCTATTCTTTTAAAGAGTTCCGGTCACGGTTTAAAATTGTATCAGATGCTTTTCAAGCGGATGCGAATTTAGTGAGGCTTGTTGCTGAGGCACATCGACTTCACCACGCGTATTTGTTCAATCCGATCTTTGCAACAGAAACATCACTAATTGATCCACTGCCACATCAATTCATTGCGGTCTATGACTATCTATTAAAACATTTACCACTGCGTTTTCTATTGGCAGACGATGCTGGTGCTGGTAAAACAATTATGACAGGACTCTACATCCAAGAGTTGTTAATGCGTCGGCAGGCGGAACGTGTGCTGATTGTACCACCTGCGGGGCTGATTGGGAACTGGGAACGTGAATTACGAGTGTGCTTCCGACTCCAATTTACTATACTGACAAGTACTGATGCTGCAAATGCAAACCCGTTTCTTGATATACAAAATCGTTTAGCCATTGTGAGTCTTGATACGTTACGACAGGAGCGAATGCAGGCATGTCTTTTTGAAGCACAACCGTACGATATGATTGTATTTGATGAGGCACACAAATTATCTGCGAATTTCGAGTCGGATGGAACGGTCAGGAAATCAAAACGGTACCAACTTGCCGAAAGGATTGCAGCACAGGAAAAGAACTTATTACTACTTACAGCAACACCCCACATGGGGAAAGATGATGCCTACTATTTTTTGTGGCGGTTGCTATTGCCTGGATACCTTGCTGCACAAAAGGCTTTTGGGCGTATGTCTGACAAAGCGAAGTCAAACCATTTACTCAGACGTATGAAGGAGGAGATGGTAAATTTCGAAGGAAAACCTATCTACCCACCACGATATAGTAGGACTATTGCTTATCCACTGAAGCAGGGAGAAATAAGCGAACAATCCTTATACGATGCTGTTACGGAGTATTGTGAAACTTATTTCGATCTCGCTGGGCAATACAACCGGATGGCAGCCAAAATGGCGATGATGGTACTACAGAGACGGCTTGCCAGTTCGACGTTCGCACTATTGCAGAGCCTTATCAGACGTGAGGAAAAACTTCAGACCACCCTTCGTGAACTTCGTGATGGAAGGTTGTCAGAAGACGGATTAGAAAAATCACAAGCAAAACTTTCAGATATTGACATCAGAGAACAAAAAACTGGGGATGAGGAAGAGATCGTTGATGGAAAAGAAGAAGCAGAACAAGTTGACGAAGATCTTGAGCGTGCAACAGCTGCGCGTTCAATTAACGAACTTGAAAGTGAAATCTCTCATGTTCAAAAACTCGTTGAACATGCAAGAAAAGTGTTCAGCCTAAAATCTGAAAGTAAGTTTGAAAAACTTTGGGAGGCGTTAACCGACTATCAAGACGAAAAAGTTTTGATTTTTACGGAGCATCGGGACACGATGAACTTCGTCATAGAAAGATTAGAGGCATTAGGTTTTACCGACAAAGTTGCTCAAATCCACGGCGGCATGAAATATAGTGAACGTGAAGTACAAGTAGAGTTCTTTCGTGATCCAGATGGTGCGCGATACCTTGTGGCAACCGATGCTGCTGGGGAAGGTATCAACTTGCAATTCTGTTGGCTCATGGTGAACTACGATATTCCTTGGAACCCCGCCCGAATTGAACAACGCATGGGACGGATTCACCGTTATAAGCAGAAGCACACAGTGGTCTTACTAAATCTCGTTGCTGAAGATACCCGTGAAGGGCGTGTGTTGAAAGTGTTACTGGACAAATTGGAAAAGATGCGTGAAGAATTGGATGATGATAAGGTTTTTGATGTTATTGGACAACAATTTAGCGAAATTTCTCTGTCTGAACTCATCACAAAAGCCATCATAGAAAATCAGGCAGATGCCTCAATTCAGACCATTAACAATCAATTAACGCTGGAAAACATACAAAATCAGATTGAAGGGCAGCAAAAATTGGTAACCAATAGCGAAGTGAAACGTTTACTTGACAACGTTCAGCAGCAAAGAGAATCCGCAGAGACACTTCGTATGCTGCCCGCTTATGTTAGAGGATTCTTTGAAGATGCAGCACCGTTACTCGGTTATCAAATTGAAGGTGATATAGAGACGACTTTTAAACTGAAACCTTGTCCGGATTTTGTAGAAGAAGTCATTGAAAAATATCCTGGTGAGCAAGGTCAGTTAACGTTCTCACGAGAACTTGCTCTACCCACTGGATCTGAGAAACCGGAAGCAATTTTCGTTCATCCTGGCGAACCAATCTTTGATGTTCTTCGGACCCGCTTTTTGGAGAAATATAATACAGAAGGCGACCGCGGTGCAGTCTATTTCGATCCGCAAACTGATGAATCTTATTTGTTCTACTTAGCAAGAGTACCCGTTGTGCGAATAACTGATGAAACCAGTCAAATTATTGAAGATATGCTTGTTGGGATTAAACGTTTTTCAAATGGACGTTGTGAAGAAACACCAGCGCATCTATTGTTGACGCTAATACCTCAAACAGCAAAGCAGGGTGTTCCTACGACGTTATCCTCTGAATGGGTTAACTTGGCAGAGGAAGTGGAATCCGTTAAAACTTTTGTAAGCGAAAACTTTGGTGTGCCCAAACTTTCTCACACTCACGATGGACTTCAGACAGAGTTGGGAAATAGGCGAAAACAGATTCAGGTCTCAAATCATTTGCGAAAAGCAGAACTGATTAAACTTCGGCATAAACTCAAAGAGGCTGTTAAAAGAGGAGTACCGGCAGCGCAAACAAAACTGAATCACTGTGAAAGTGAGTTCAGTGAACTTGATACAAAACGCCAAGAAGCCGAAGCAAAACTCATTGAGGAAATCGAAAACACCCAATTGGGACCTGTAACTATCTATGTTCGTGCCTTTGTTACTCCGTCCTTTATAGAAGAGGTGCAAACAAGAACACTTCGGGATGCCGAAACTATTGCGATTAATACTGCCCTTGAATATGAACTAAATAATGGTGCAGAGGTTAAAGATGTCTCAAGTCCAAACCTCAAGAAAGGATTTGATCTGCAGTCCAGATATCCAAACGGTGAGGTGCGATACATTGAAGTCAAAGGACGTACAGGAATTGCAAGCGTTGAACTAACGGCGAATGAATGGCGGCAAGCCGCAAATCACCGTAACCGCTACTGGCTTTATGTGGTTTATAATTGTGACACTGAACCGCAGTTATACCGATGTCATGATCCATTTGGTAATCTGATTGCAAGAGCAACAGGAAGCATGATAATTAGTGCTGGTGACATCATCAAGAACCAAGAAGCATGAGTATGTCTATTACCCCATTTTCCATTGACAAAGAGAAAATATCCAATCTCTTAGAATTGGAATTTGAAAATTGGACTCATAATTTCGGTCAACGACCAATTCCAGAAGGGCAAGATTTTCGAGCCTTTTTCGTGCAATGGTTCTCTGTTTTTGTTCCGGAGTGTTTTGAACAACCGTTGGTAAAGAAAATCTTGAACTTTGCAAACAAGAAGAGACAAGAACCAGATTTCTACAGTAGCAAATGGCATGAATTACTACCAATTGAAACTGCTCTATACGCTATTTCGTCAGATCCACTATGGATAAAAACAGCAACAATAAATCTTAATCATCACAAATCAGGAATTCGCTTCTTTGTTCTCAAATCACTTCTTCTTGTAGTTGACAAACTAAGCTTTGCTGACACTAATTTGCTGAATTCAGTTGTTAACAACTTAGAAAATTGGCATTTTGGTAGCAAAGATACTGCATTATTTTTAAGTATGACACAAGGGGATCTGCAAACCAAACAAACACAATTCCAACAATGGCTAGATTGTCTAAACTTATTCTCAGGAGATCGTGAATGCCTTGAAATGCTGTGCAGTGGAGAAATCATACCAAACCCATTCTTGTATGATGTCATGCAAATTGCATGTTATGTTTTATCGCGCTTAGCGTCTAAAGACACTTCTTTGCAGTTACCCCTCTTCACTGACGAATTTGTAGAGAACAGTCTAACTGATCCTGACGAAATTCAAATGAGATCACCTATTGAACAATCAGATCTTGGATCAATAGTCTGGAAACGAATGACAGACCATTCGATCTTCAAACAATTCATTATGTTGGAACAAGTTTAAACAGAAATAGGAGAAGACTAATTTTGCCACGTAGACTTATTGAGGAAGCCTTTCCACTGCAAAAGGTTTCCGAAGACTCAAAGCACGAAAAGAGGGTAAATCACGGACATATATCTTCGCTTCACGTTTGGCCCGCTCGCCGCCCACTCGCCGCATGTCGTGCCGTAACGATAGCTACATTGCTGCCAGATCCAGCAGATGCACCTCCAAAAATGAAGAAAGAATATGCACGACTTTCCGGGTCGCCTTTGCCTGAAAGACAACGCGAATATTTGTGTAACGATTTGATTGCTTCACTGACCCGATGGGGAGACGAAAACGGTCAAGGTGATTGGGACAGAAAAGATAACAGAGGACGTTGGCTCAATAAACTTCGAATTGCCAGAGAACTCATCCTGATGGCATACAACGGACATCCACCGAAAGTTATGGATATGTTTGCTGGCGGTGGTGCAATTCCGCTTGAAGCGATGCGCCTCGGTTGTGAGGCGATAGCAAATGACTATAACCCCGTTGCGTGGTTTATCCTCAAATGTACACTTGAATATCCGCAACGTCTTACTGGAAAAACTACTCCGATTCCTGAACTTGAACTTTCTGAAATGCCTGATCTGAAAAATGATGATCTCGCCGATCACGTCCGTTTGTGGGGACAGTGGGTTTTGGAAAACACCCGTAAGGAGTTAGCACCATATTATCCTATGATTGATGACAAACCAACGGTCGCCTATCTCTGGGCAAGGACCATTCCATGTCAGGATCCAAAGTGTGGGGGAACTATCCCGTTGCTCAAAACACTGTGGATTTGTAAAAAAGCAGAGAAAATACTCCCAGATACACCTGAAAATCGGAACCGTCATGACTTTCTGAGGTTCAAGAAAACACGAAACCAGACGAAAGTCGTCATCAATGGGAAGCGTGCACTTAAACTTTGTCCTGATCCTGACACAATGCGTGTCAGATTTGAGATTTTCACACCGGAAAATGATGAAGATGTTGGCAAACCTACAATGTCAGGTTCAACAGCGACCTGTCCATTTCCTGACTGCAATTCTTCAAAACAACCGGCAGACCACATCAAGCGGTGTGGGCATGAAGGTAAACTCGGAACACAGATAACTGCAGTTGTATACCAAGAAGAATATGGCAAGGAGTATCGCCTACCGAAAGAGGAGGAAATCGGTACTGCAAAAATATCCATGGAAGTGTTGGAAGCGGTTGCAAATGAAATCCCACACGGTATTCCAGATGAACCAATGCCTGGATCCGAAACACTTGGATTTCGTGTTCCACTCTATGGTTTCAAAAAATGGTCAGATCTATTCACAAATCGGCAATTACTGGCATTGATGACGTTTGTAAAATGGACGCGTACTGCACAAAAAAAGATTGAAAGGTTTGGCTATACACCAGAATGGATAGAGGCAATTAATGGATATTTGGCTTGTGTCTTTGACAGGATAGCTGGTTATAATTCAAGCCTAAGTTTTTGGCACATGGTTTCGGAAGCAATTGGTCATACTTTCATCAGATATGCACTCCCGATGACTTGGGATTTCAGCGAAGGCGCGATTCCGAATGAAGTACCAGGGAGTTATCAATTTTGCCTTGACAAAATCCTTTCTTCTTTGAAAACAGTCAGGCGTGCACACATAGTCGGAACACCAAGTTGTGAAATTTTACGCCTATCTGCCGTTGATCTAATAGACCGAAAGGTTAACACCATCATCACCGATCCGCCCTATTACGATGCTATCCCTTACGCTGATCTTTCCGATTTCTTCTATGTCTGGATACGTCGAACTATTGATAATCAGTTTTTTGGTGCCTTATCGGATCCACTCACACCTAAAATTAATGAGCTTGTTCAACACGCTGGACGTTTTAATGGAGACAACGATGCTGCAAAAAGGTATTATGAAAAAGGAATGATTAAGAGCTTTCAGAATGCACACGAAACTCTATCAGATGATGGTAGAATAGTGATCGCTTTCGCGCATAAAGAACCAGACGCATGGGAAACGCTTGTTAAGGCAATGATTGAATCAGGTCTTGTAGTTACAACTTCTTGGCCGATTGATACTGAACAACGGGAGCGAATGAGTGCACAGGGTACCGCTGCGCTGGCAACTTCGCTTTGGCTCGTTTGCAGGAAACGCAAGGTAAACGCCAAAGCGGGACATTACGGTAAAGTTAAACGCGAGATGCAGGAACGGGTAACGGAACGTCTTCGCTATTTTTGGGATGTGGGAATTCGAGGACCTGATTTCGTGTGGGCAGCTATTGGACCAGCATTGGAAAGTTACTCAAGTTACAAAGAAGTCCGACGACAGACCGGTGAATCGTTCACGGTGACTGAGTTTCTTACAGAGGTGCGGCGAATCGTGACAGATTTTGCGTTAGGACAAATTTTGCACGGCGCGAGCACAGAAGCATTGGACGAATGGACTCGTTACTATTTGATGCACAAGGACTATTTCGGAATGGCGGACGCACCTGTAGGTGAGTGCATTTTATTGGCGCAAGGGTACGGGGTGTCGCTTGACGATTTAAGGGCAAACCAAATTGGTTTTTTGAAGAAGGCGCGCTCAGGTAGCGTCCTCAAACTTCTTGGGCATACAGAACGAACTTCGGAGCGGATCGGTTATGCACACACTTCGGGAAGAATTCCGATGATAGACATGATACACAGAATCATGAAACTCTGGGACGAGGGTGAAAGAGCACAAATCAATGCATACTTCCACGAGCATGGATTGCAAGAAAGCGCGCTTTTTAAGGCAGTCGTTCAGGCACTCATTGAAACAAATTCTCAAGGTTCCAGCGAAAGATCGCTTTTGGAAACACTTATTAATTACGAACCGGGGGAACCGATTAGCGGGGTTTCCAGTTCTGGACGGTCAGAACCCGTGGCAGTTCAGCTGCCGCTCCTGCCTGAAGTAAATTCAACTGAATCATCGCCTGATTAGCGCGCAATAAACTGTATGCTACAACAAGAGGAGTAAGCCCATGGATATAAACACATGGCATGAAAATTGTGAATTGAGAGATGATGTGCAAGAGGGGACGCTTGAACTTTCAGAATTCGCCGCAGACCTCTATGCTGTGCGTATGGAGAACGCGCCAGAAGTCTATCAAGTACCCAATCTCTTTTTTGATCGGACCTATCCAACCTACAATCTCAAAACGTTGGTGCGAGATGTTCTAAGACGTTTAGCAGGACAGGAAGGTAACCCTATTATCACGGTTCAAGTTGCTTATGGTGGTGGAAAGACCCATGCCTTGATTGCGCTTTTACACTTGGCTGAGCGAGGTTATGAATTCCAAACACATCCGACTGTGCGGGAGTTTATGGGGTTTAGCGATTTAGACACACTGCCCCGCGCGAGAGTTGCCCTCCTTCCTTTTGATAAATTTGACGTGAAAAACGGACTTTCTGTGATAGGTCCGGGTGGTAAATCACGACAAGTAAAAACGCCGTGGGGCGCGTTGGCATACCAACTTGCTGGAGATGTAGGATTTGCAATGGTCGCTGAACATGAAGCAGACTATATCAATCCTGCTGAACAGACGCTTGTTGAGCTTATCAAAGCACCTCAGAAGGATAATCTATCCACACTCATTTTACTTGATGAAGCATTGATGTACACGCGTGCTGCTGTGAATGACGATCCAAAGCGGTTTGGTATCCTTCAGGATTTCTTCCAGGCACTTACGCAGGCAGTTGACAAGGTCAACAGTGCTTCAATCGTAGCAAGTCTTATCACCTCTGATATTATTGCTAACGATCTGACCGGTGTTCGCGTCTTAGATATGTTAGAGAATGTGTTTCATCGGATGGATAAACCTTTTGAACCCGTTTCTCGAGAAGACATTTCAGAATTGCTTCGACGACGGTTGTTTGAAGATGTACTACCCGATAAAGAACGGCGCGCCATTGTGGATCGCCTTGTTGCAGCGAGGCAAAAACTCCCACTCCGCGCTGAACAAAAGGATCAAGAGGCTTATGATGAACTTGTGAAATCCTATCCGTTTCATCCGGATCTTATTGAAGTATTCTATCAAAAATGGACGCAGCTAGATAAATTCCAAGGGGCTCGCGGCATGTTTCGAACATTTGCGCTTCTACTAAGAGAAGCAGATGGGAAGGACGTGGCGGCATTTGTTGGACCAAGTGCACTACTTGGAACTGATGCTAAACTTTCAGATGCAATTCAAGAACTCATTAAAGCGTGTGACGAAGGCGTCAAATGGGCACCGATTCTGACAGGGGAACTTGAAAAAGCCCGTGACATTCAGAAGGGTTTGCCTCTACTCCAATCCCGTGAAATTGAAGCCGCAGTTATTTCCACATTCTTGCATTCACAACCAATGGGCCATAAAGCAGAAGAGACAGATTTGTATCTACTTCTTGCACACCAAAACATTGACCCCGTGTCAGCAGCAGATGGTTTATCACAATGGCGAAAAGTTTCATGGTTTCTCAAAGAAAACGAGGATAGCTGGTCTTTAGGAACAACACCCAATTTAACAAAGATACATGATCGAGCAATGGGAAGACTCACCGATGAACAAATCAACGAAAATTTGACAAAGCGAATAAGAAATTCCAGACTCGGTCAAAACTCTAATGGCGTAGATGTCCACACGTTACCGCAGTCATCTGCGGACATTCCTGATAATCCCGAACTCCACTTTGTGATTGTCGGTCCCGAGTGGACAGCAGTACCAGGTGAAGACGTTTCTGAACATCTTGCCGAATTCTTCAATAGAACCTACCGGAACAACGTTATCGTCCTTGCCCCTGAAAACTCACTATTAACAGGATTGCGGCAACGAATTTGTAGAATCCTGGGATGGGAGAACATTGAAAGTGGTGACGATAAAAGCCTTCTAAATGAACCTCAGAAGGCATTACTAATGCAGCGCAAACAAGAGGATGGAACCGGTATTTCAGAGTCAGTTGCATCCGCTTATAGTGTACTGATTGCCATTGATGAAGATGGAGAAATTAAAGCAAATGCATTATCGTCAGGGTCGGAATCGCTTTTTGAGCGGACAAAAGAATTCTTGGTAAAAGAAGATAGATTACTGACAACATCACTTGATCCAGATTTACTCACACCGGAAAGTTATTTTGAGTTGTGGAAAGAAGATGAAACTGCTAAACCTATTCAGGAATTATACGGAATGTTTGCGAATTTTCCTCGGCTTCCTCGGATGTTGAACCGACAAGTATTTATTGAAACACTTCGGCGCGGTGTTACAGAGGGGCAGATTGTGCTACGGACTGTGCGTCCAGATGGATCTCAACAGACTTTCTGGCGTGAAGCACCCACTGATGACGAAGAACTCTGGAAAAAAGATTTGGAAATCGTTCCGATTGAATATGCAGAACTCCACAATCTAAATCCCGAGCTATTACGGCCTGGGCAATTGTCAGAAATATGGCAGGAAGACAATGTTCCTACTACAATAGGTGCAATTCGTAATTTTTTTGATGGGGATGTGGCACCGAAACTCGAATCAGACAAAATTCTACTTGAGGCAATTAATTCTGCAATTCAGAACGGTTTATTGATGGCACGTCTTGAAGGCAAAGCATATCTTAAAGAGAGCATTTCTGACGCGGAAATAACTGACGGTTTAGAATTGCTCACTCCATTAGCACCGATTAGCGGATCGGAGATTGGTCACAAAGCCTTGCCTGATGCATGGGAAAACGAGACTGCATCTATTTCCAAAATCATGGACGCATTAGCAGTGAGCAAAGGCACACCGATTCCGTGGTCATTGATTCGCGATGCTATCAATAATGGTTTATCAAATAACCTGTTTGAATTTACTGAAGGTAGTCCTGTATGGCCGTGTAGTTTAGACGAAGCGGATAAAGTCGGTTTAAAGGTTTCAAAAGCTCCTGCAAAGATAGCACCAGAAGATTTAATTGGGAATGATGTGAAATCTGCATGGGAATCTGAACAACCTACACTTGGATTAATTAAAGAGGCACTTGAAGCCAAAAGAGGAATTTCTATTACTGATGAAGTGTTTCGTGACGCTGTTACACAAGCAGCTGCCAAAGGATTTATTATTTATGAAGGTTCGTCAACCGAAGAGTATTACAATACTTCGGTGCGGCAGCCATCCTGGATAAAACTTACTGAATCGCTTCTTACAGAAACAGAAATTCAGGATCTTCCTGACACGGTTAGTGATTTGTTTGAAATTGCACCTGAACTTGAATTTAAATATCGCATTACAATCACTGCTGAGGGGGATCAACCTACAGATGAGGTGTTAAAAGAGATTAATGAAGCACTTCAGAAGGTAACGGGTAAACTGAAGTTTGATTAAGAAATAGCACTGTATCATTTTTCAGAAAGCGTATCATCAAATCGGGAACTAGTAGTTGCCAGCGGTCAACCCACCCATCAATAACGAAGACTGCCCCAGTCGAAAAACTTGTCTCATCGGATGCAAGGAACAGCGAGGTGTTGGCGATGTCAGCAGGTTTTCCGATACGTCCCAAAGGATACCACGGCGTGATTTCGTCCAAAATATTCGGATTTCGCTCAATCATCGGTTCCCAGACTTCAGTTTGTACGGTGCTCGGGCAGATGCAGTTGATGCGGGTGTTGTCTTTTCCGTGTGCGACTGCCATAGAACGAGGCAACGTAATAATACCCTCCTTGAGGTAACTTTACACATCCTTGACATATAACTGCCTACATGTTATATTAGTGGTAACGGATTTTCGTTACTTCAAAATTTCTTCACCTTTCTGACTACTTTACAACCATGCTTCAAACCACAAAATTCAGAACCGTTTTATTATTTGTATCCCTTTTTATTCCTTTGCTCCTTCTGTCGGGTTGTAATTCCCAAGACAAGCCGCAAGATTCACCATCCTCAGTCCCTAAAACCGATTCACCTGAAGTCATTACGCCGCCTATCATCCCGCTTCGTGCTGAAGATTGGCACATGTTCATGCACGACTTGCAGTTATCTGGAAAGAGTCCAGACCAGAAAATTAAGCCCCCGCTGCAGCTGTTGTGGCAATATAAAACTGGCGGTCCTATAAGCGCATCTCCAGTGATAGCGAATGGGATTCTTTATGTCGGTTCCGCAGATGGCAAATTTTATGCTTTAAATGCCAAGGAATGGGGAATAAAGTGGGTTTTCAATGCAAAAAGTGCTGTCCGATATTCTGCTGCTGTTTGGGGTGGACGTGTGTATTTCAGTACACGGGATAACAAATTTTATGCACTTGACGCGAAAACAGGAGACATGCTTTGGGAATTCAAATCAAAGGGTTGGATGGACTCACCGCCTGTTGTTTTTGATAGAACTGTTTACACGGGTGCATTTCCTACACGAATATACATGCTGGATGCTATCACTGGTAAGCTAAAATCGGAACGGCAACGCAGAGTCACAATTAACGGCATAGAATACGGATGCGCGAATGCAGAGTTCCGTCCCGTCATTCCACAGTATAATGCTAATTTATGGCGTAAATATACAGCAGGAAGTGAAAGTTTTCCCATCAGAGCAAACGGGTTTGTATATATTGGTGCGCGAAATGGAAAGATCCATGCTATTGATATTGCGTCTAAAACTGAAACATGGTTTCATCAGGTTGGCGGTCCTGTTAATGCAGCCCCTGCAATTTCCGACGGTATCCTCTACGCAACATCTACTGCCGGTTTAATCTATGCGTTTGCCAATGACACAGCAAGTACACCGATTGCAGATGATACACGCGAGCATGGTATAGTTACACATGATGACGCACCAGTTTATACGGAGAAAAACGGAACTTCACCTTTATACCGTCTCAATGATGGCACGGACTTGCCAATTCTCCAAACCGCACAGGATCGGTATCAAGTCGAACTGCCAAATAAGGAACAGGTATGGATAGATAGATTTGATTTTGGGCAATTTGAAGATACAGATGGGATGTTGTTCAATTCAAACTTTTGTGGAAAACCACGGATAATACATCTGGTCAAAGGTGCAGAATATCCGTATTGGAGTCCAGATGGTGAACGCATTGCCATGCTAAAAAGAACTGATCTAAGTGGTAGTTATTGGAAGGCGAGTGAACTCTGGATTATGGACAAAAAAGGGGAACAAGCGCGAAAACTCTATACCGGTCAGCTTTACAATCCACATGTTTCTTGGTCATTGGATGGTCGTTTAATAGCATTTGAAGCCGATGTAGACGACGATCGTTTTGTTTTTACTGCCGATTGGGAATTGGGACGTATCAAAAAACTTGTAAAAGGTGCAGGGCCTGCATGGTCACCTACCGCTAACCAATTGGCGTTTAGACGGCGTGAAAGAGGTTATGACGTTGTTTATCGGATTAACAGTGACGGCAGCGGTGGTAGGGATATTGCCCGCGTGTTATTTAAACAAACTCGACGCTCTTATACCTATTTGCATGCACCTTCTTGGTCGCCCGATGGGAATCTACTCGCTTTTGAGGTGGCACAGGATCAAAAGGTAGGTAACGGCACAGTTGCGTACGCAGCGATCCGTATTCAAAATATAGAAGGAGTACGTTTGAAACAGATCCCAACTCAACACCAACACGCCCGGCAGCTGCGGTGGTCGTCTGATGGGGCACGACTTGCTTATGTGCTTTCCGGCAGCAATCGGCAGGATTTGGTACTTGATAAACGCCTTCACATTGCTGGGATAACTGACGAATCGCTGAAACATCGGATTTTCAAACACACTGCACCCGCATGGTCGCCAACGGGCAATCGGTTAGCATACTTAGAACGTGAGGATTGTGTAGGGCTCCGATGGAAGATTTGGGTGCATGACTGGGATAGCGGTAAAAAATATCCGATTGCTCGCACATCTATGAAACTCGCCTCTATTGTATGGATGCCGGACGGAAAAAGCCTATGTTTATGGCATACCTCAGATTATCTGCGGGATAATGTCTATCAGCCTGCAGATACAAAGGGATGGATTGTGCCTATCAACCTGTCTCCGTAGCAGAAACACCTTAACGGAAGTCTCATGAGTCAAGCACATTTAGAATATAAAGATAGGGTCAATTTAGGTAGTTACTATACCCCTGCTACATTTGTGCAGCAGGCATGGGAATTCATTGAATCATACATAGATTCACAGACTACCGTAATTGACAGCGCTTGTGGATACGGTGATTTCCTAAAAAATTGTGGGCAGTCTCTCACAATCGGGTGTGATATAGACGATGCTGCAATTGATATAGCAAAAAAGAACACAGAAAATGTGCGTTTCTTTCAGACGAACTCTTTATCCAACGTTTCAAGGGAAAAATTCGGTATTCCTCATCAGTGCAAAAGACTGATAGTCGTTGGAAACCCACCCTATAATGACAAGACATCCCTTATTCGTCAAAAGATTAAACGTGCTGAATTTGACGTTGATGCAGATTTAGTCAGTCGAGACTTGGGAATATCATTTCTCCGTTCCTATAATAAACTTGAAGCAGACCTTATCTGTGTTTTGCATCCGTTATCTTACTTAATTAAGCCAACCAATTTCAGACTTTTAAAGGAGTTTGCTGCAAATTACAAATTGGTAGATGGCTTACTTATTAGTAGCGGGGAGTTTCCCGAATCTGCAAAACTCACGCCTTTTCCCATTATCATTGCCTTTTATCAGCGTGACTCTATGGGGATGGAATACAGTTTTATCCGTTCCTTCTCATTTAGAATAGTAGACGGTCTTAACTTCTGTCTAAATGATTTTGATTATATCCCAAATTACATTCGCAAATATCCGAGTAAGCAGCAACAACCGATACCTGATGATTCTCTATTTTTCTGGACAATGAGGGATATTAACGCATTGAGAAGGAATCGGACGTTTGTCAACAACTATAGCACTAACACTATTGTCCTTGATAAAAGTAAACTGGATTATTACGCTTATGTTGATGTGTTCAAAAGAAACCTTGATAGGCTCCCCTTCTATTTCGGAAACTGCGATGTTCCTATAGATGATGCGCTTTTCCAACAGTCCAAACACTATTTCATTAGTGACATGATTAGACATCACCCTTTTCTACAAAAACACTTTCAGATAGATCCGATAGAAGAAGAGGAAGTTAACTCTAAACTTGATCAATATTTCAAATTACTATTAGGAAAATACCATGTTTGATAAAGATAACAAAAGGATTCTCGTAGATATTCCACTTGCAACACATACAGGAAAGGTGAGAATTAAGTCAAGAAGCGTGTTTCATGAGTATGGTCAACATCATTCAACCAGAAGTGTGCCTTTTGTCCTAAACAATTATGTTGAATGGCAAATAGGTTATGATCTGGAAGACAAGCGAAAGAACAAATCTAGCTTGCCACATAAATCCTTTACTGCCTATAACGGTAAGAAAAAAGTGTTATACGAGTTATCTGAATATTTATATTATTTACATACTTGGGATATGTTTACTTCTTCGGAATTAAAGAAGACTTTTGAGTTTTTATCTGATCTGGAGGAAGGAAACTTACTTTCTAATCATCCGGATTGCCAGATATTGAGAACACATCCTGTTGAGAAACAGATCAATGATACTACATTCTATGGTATAACTCTGAAGTATCCGCAACTCGTCTATAAATTTGGCATATATGAAATTATTGCTGAGATTACTATAAGAGAAAAGCAGAGGGCAATTGGTGTCCAACCAATGCTTTACTTGTGTTTTCCTATCACCGAACTTCAGGCAAGTAAACAACTAATTGGACGTATAGCAGAGAAAAAAGAAACAGCAAAATTTATAATAGATGAGAGCAATTACAGTATAATTCTTGAGATGGTGAAAATATTCGGGATGTTAAGTCCTTCACATCATAAAGATATTCTTGCGATACTAAAAGCTGTTTCTGATGAGTCTTAAATTTTTATTGGGATTTCTTATAGTTCTCCAAAAATTTACTTTGTAAGTCCAAATTGCTAAATGCGAATAGAATCTATCACACTCTGTCTGTTGCGGCTGCATCGGAAGACTTAGAAAGCAGCTTCAAGTAAGTGTAGCATATCCTGTTCTGTACACCGTCTCGGATTAAGTTTATGACAGTGGTCAAGCATTGAGTCTGCCGCAAGTTTCGGAATCTTTTCCCTGTCTAATCCAGCTTCCCCGAGTCCTGCGGGCATATTAAATTCCTTGTTCAATTCGCGAATTTCATCAATTGTGGCGCACGCTGCCTCACCTTTAGACATACCCTCAATATTAACACCTAAAGCATCTGCTACATCCGCATATTTCTCAATTACATGGGGTAGGTTAAATTCCATCACAGGAGGCAGGAGTATCGCATTAGCAACACCGTGCGGGATAGGTGCGTCTGTTGACAACTGGTGCGCAATGGCGTGAACTGCCCCAAGTCCTTTCTGAAATGCAAATGCTGCCATACATGATCCTAACAACATTTTCCCTCTCGCCTCAATATCTGTTCCCTGATGATATGCAGTTCGGATATTTGCCCCTAATATCTTCAATGCTTGCAACGCCACACCTTCTGAAATTGGGTGATATTTTGTTGCCACGTATGCCTCAATTCCGTGTGTAATAGCGTCCATACCAGTTGCTGCGGTTAATGCCTGCGGCATTCCTACAGTCAACGCTGGATCAAGAAGCGCGAGGTTCGCCATATTGTAACGGGTGATAATAGCACGTTTTCGCCACCGATTAGTTGTCTGTAGCGAGGTGTCAGTAATGATTGCTCCTTGAGATACTTCACTACCGGTACCAGCGGTTGTTGGCACACATATCAGCGATGGCATATTGCCGCGAATCTTATCAGTCCCATCAGAGTCTACATAGTACGGTTCTAATGGAGGTGCATGTGTTGTCAAGAGGCGGATGGCTTTCGCAGCATCCATCACACTGCCACCGCCTACAGCGATGACAAGATCACATTTTTCTTTCTGATAGACCTCCACGCCTTGCGCGATGCTTATATCTGTGGGATTTGGCTCAATATCCTCATAAGTCGCATAAGGTAAATTTGCAGTGTCTAAAGGCGCGACTGCTTGGCTCAATATCCCCACTTTGCGGATACCCGCATCGCTAACGATAAGCGGTTTTTTGCCGCCAAAAACCTTGACATGCTCAGCCAAGTTTGCGATGGCACCCTCTCCAAATTCAATACGTGGCGGTAAAAAATAATTTAGAATTTCCGTGTTCACACCTAATTCCTTACTCTTATATCAATAATTTTTGATAAACAACTCATTCCCTTTTGCAGCAGAGTCTTTCTTATAATTGTTCATTCCGTATTGTAAAGTCCATTCTTGAATTTCGGCAAAATCAAAAAGTTCCCGAATCATAGGCGAATCGTCATAGGTAATCAACCACTTGTGATGACATTTCCTCATATTGTCAGCAAATTGTGTGTGGTCAAATGAAGTATGCAACGTGCCTCTTGTGCCATACAGTTTCGATTCGGTTGCCTTCCAATAGGGAGGATCAAGGAAGATAAAAACATCTTCACCATCGTGGAAGAGGGCTTCGTTGTAATCACCACATGTGATTCTGACTCCCGAAAGGTATGGCGAAATCATCTTTACTCGCGCAATAGATGAATCAGTAAATCGTTTCTCATAGGCTGCTTGTGAATACCCTCCGGAATCAACTATGCCAGAGAAGGTTATTCGGTTCAGAACAAAGAACCGCACAGCACGTTCAAATTCAGATAGCATTTCCCGATTTTGGTTCAATAAATCCTTAGCTTCCGTTAATTCTGAAAATAGGGTTCTGCCATTGCTATATTTTGCTTTCGTCCCCTCTAACACCTTGACTAATTCAGAGACATTGTCTCGCGTCTGCTTCCAAAAACAGTAAAGATCGTAATTCAGGTCATTAATCCAGTAAGATTTAATATGATCTTGAAAAATGCTTCGGACAGCAAAATAAACGGAACCGCCACCGACAAAAGGCTCCCGAAACTCCGAAATGTTTGACGGAATTAGAGGTAAAATCTGTTTCAATGCTCTGGATTTACCACCCGGATACCGCAATGGACTTTTGGCTAACTTATGCATGACGATTCATAGATGGAATCCTTATGTTCTACCTCAAAATATATCCGTTAGCAAGTGTTTAAAATATACCATACTTTGTGATAATTTTCAAGACGTTCCGCACGGATTCTTGTAGGAGCGAGCTCCAACTCGCGACATCTCTAAATCCTGAATATTTCGCCTAACTTGCCACCAAGAACACGTCCCGCGCCAAGCAAACATGCAATTAAGATTAGCATCCCTACAACGCCGAGTGCGCTTGCGATGTAAGGACCTTGTCCAACACGTTGGGAAAGCGAATAAATCAATTTTGTAATGGGATAATACTGGTTTTGGGTTGCTAAAATTAAGCTTTCACTCACCTCAAGCATAGAAAAAGAGAAGACCAGAATCGCACCAGCAAGGATATTCGCAAAAACCAATGGTAGCGTGATTTTATAGAGGGTTCGAACCGGCGTTGCACCCATGTTTTGAGAAGCTTCTTCATAGGTTATACTGGTTTGCTGGAAACCCGCATATATTGAACGTAACATATACGGCAACCGCCGCACTGCGTAACCAACAATTAAGAGAAACGTAGGATTTTTTCTCGGATCAATAACTGCAATGAGACCCTCTGGAAGATTCCGTAGGAGAAATGAAGTATCTGAGAAACTTCCCATATATCCGAAGGCAATCGCAACTCCAGGCAGTGCTAAGGGTAACATTGCTATCGCATCTAACAAATTTTGGAACGGAATGCGTTTACGTGTGAGAAGATATGCAATTGCAACGCCGACAAAAAGTGCGATTAACGTGCTGAAGATACTATATTTCAAACTGTTGAAAATGCTCCGCAATGTATCGGAATGTGTGAATACCTCAACATAGTGTGCAAAGGTGAACGATTCTGGTAGCACGGTTTGGTACCATTGGCTTGGGCCTGGTGTTAAGGATACCAAAATGACGCTGATATGCGGTAATAGAGCCATAAATGTCAAGCCACCGATAAATAGGTAGATGATGCATCGCATTCCCCATTTTGCGTCCATCTCCCGTGAAGTTACGTGTCCTCGTCCAAGCATCTCATAGTGCTTGCTGCCTGTCCATCGTTTGGAGATATAAAAAGCGAGTGCTGTTAGGACAATTATTAATACAACCAACGCATAGCCCATCGGGTTTACGTTCGCCTCGGTTACTTGTCGAAAAATCCTCACTGCAATCACCTCGTTGTAGTCAAAAATCAGCGGCGTGCCGAGGTCTGTGAACGCCCAAATAAAGACAAGGATCGCACCGGCAAAATAACCTGGCATCATCAAAGGCAATGTTATTTTCCTGAATATTTGGAACCGTGATGCGCCAAGGTTTTCTGCTGCTTCCTCCAAACTCGGATCAACATTCGACAATGCAGCAACGATGTTTAGATACATTATCGGGTAAAGGTGCAAAGTTGACAACAACACTACGCCCCAAAAACCGCCCTCAAACCAGTCAATAGTTTCAGTAATGTCCATCAGTTTCAGTTTCACGAGAAGCATATTTATACTGCCATATTGCCCGAAAAACTTTAGCATACCGATGGCTCCAACGAAAGGCGGCATTATCATCGGAATTAGGATAACAGAACGCAACATATTGCGCCCCGGATATTGGTAGCGCGTCAAAAAATATGCCAGTGGAAGGCTTATGATGCTCGTCATTAACGTTACCATCGCACCGATATTGAAACTATTGATAACCAATTCCCGAATGTTTGGATCGGTCACCATTAATTTGAAATATGTCAGGTCGAATTTGTTTTCAACCCAGAATGCTTCTTTGAAAATATAGAGGAGGGGATAGATAAGAAAAATGGCAAAAAAGAGCGTTGTCAGTCCGAGGATTAGCGTGATGGATGGTGTTAAATCGTATTTTCGCCTAATTTTTTCAATTAAGGTCAGTTCTAGGTGCGGGTTATCTGTTGCCTCTTGGCGATTGAACATCTTTCTCTCCAGTATCACAATGAGCAATACGTTTGACTACTGCTTTTTAATTATACTCTGTATTGCGTTGAATTGCATCTATTTTTATTGTATTGATCCAATCGGAGAGGCTGACTTTCAATGCAACCAACGTAAACTCAATGGAACAAATTTCGTTAATAAGGAAAACTTAATTTCTTATTCTTCATTTTTTTAAGGGGGCAAAAATGACTTGGAAAAATAGTGTTATTCTATTTCTATTTGTTGGTGCGGTATTTTTAGTCATATTTGGCTGTGGTAGCGATGAGGAAGAAACTGATGTTGATAAGTCAAGCGAAGAAAAACCTGTTTCACAACCTATTTTGTTAAAGGAAGATTTACTTGGCACTTGGAAAGTTGTTTCAATCAATGGTCTAACTTCCGAAGCATTTCTTGAATCTCCTGAAGGGGAAGACTTTGAAGATGTTGAAGTTGAAGTCAAACAGTTCCACTTCGTTTTTTCGGCAGATGATTCGTGGATAATAAATCTTGAGTTTGAATCGATATCAAATTTTCCTGACAATCCTCCTGATCCAGGGTTGGTTTTACCTGATGGCAAACTTGATATTACTGGGGTATGGTCAGGCACTTACAATATTGACACGGTACTCACCTTTCTTACACAAAAAGCAGATGTGAAGATGAAGTCTGATCCGGAAGATTTTATTGAAAAGGTAACTAATGGTCTAACAGAAGAAGAGGCGGAAGTTGATTTTGTTCAGCTGTTCAAAGACAATATCCTTATACCTTTCAAGGTATCTACCGGTGCCTTAAAGGGAAATACGCTTACCCTGATTACCTCTGCCGGAAAAAAGATGGTTTTAGAAAAGCAGTGATTTTCCATCTACTGTTTCCTTAAAAAATGAACAACGGACATGACCGTCCGTTGTTCAAGATTTCAACGCCTGCCGACAGCATCATTTTTATTCGTATTCCCTCAGAAACCCTCTGAATTCCCTTCGATGCGTTTCTTCGTCCGCGAGGAGTCTGACACACAGGTCCTGCGTAACGTAGTCTAACCCGTCACATAGGCGAATGATTTTATTGTACTGTTCAATTGCAGCATTTTCAGCTTCAATCACACCGTGAATTGCAGCTACAACATCTGTGGTACTTTCTGGCGGTTGAAGCGAAGATTGCACCGGTTTAAATTCAAACGACCCTGGCACCTTCCCGCCAATCTCCTTGATACGGGCAGCGAGATCTTTTGCATGTGTAATTTCTGTTTGAATATCTGCTGCCAAGGACTTCTTAATCTCTTCTGCACGAATGCCATCCAAATCAACTGAAATTGCCAGATAATTAATTGTTGCTTCCAATTCCATCCAGTAGACACAAATAAGTTCTTGAATGAGTACGTCTCTTTTTGCTTGATCCATGATTTTCTCCTATCATAATGCGTTGCGTTTCAATGCAATGTTTCATCTATAGAAAACAGTATATCATAACACTATAAATCCAAATGAACCTATAAAATATTCAGGTTCGGCATCACCCATGGATAACCGTCTGGATGCGCTAATATATTAAACGATACTCCATAGGTTTCGGTTAACATATTTTGCGTTAGGACAGATTTTGGGGAACCGCAAGCAACAGAAACGCCATCTTTTAACAGCAAGAGTTGGTCTGCATACATTGACGCGAGATTTAGGTCGTGGATAGCAGTGATGACGGTTTTGCCCTGATTACATATCCCTTTGCACAAGTTGAGTATCTGTAGCTGATGTTTCGGATCGAGATGGTTTGTCGGTTCGTCCAACAAAAGCAGTCCTGGAGCTTGTGCGAGAATTCGGGCTACATCAACGCGACTGGCTTCACCACCGGATAAGGTGTTATAGAATCGTTCAGAGAACATATCCGCTTCAACGTGCCGCAGTGCATTGCGTGCAATTGCAACATCACAGTCAGTCTCTTTTGTGCCGTTAAGATACGGATAACGACCAAAAAGTACGACCTCTAAAGCGGTAAAAGGAAAATTTACATCTCGTTTTTGTTGTAGGTATGCTCGGAGTCGGGCAAGTTCTTTGGGTTCGTAACTATCAATCGGTTTTCCGAAAAACCTTATTTCACCAGTTGTCGGTATAAGTTCGCCTGAAATTAGGCGCAAGAGTGTAGATTTACCTGCACCATTCGGACCAACAAAACCCCACAACATACCATTTTTAATTGTAAGGTTGATGTCTCGGACTAACCAATTTTCGTTGATCTGATAACCGACCTGTTCTAATTCAATCATGATCTCCACTCACTACATTCTACAGTGAATCTTTGAACCTAAAATATCAGGCATTAACTTATAGAAAAACTTCGCGTTTGAATCTAATTAGAAGCCATAGAAAAAACGGACCGCCAATTAACGCTGTAACAACACCAACCGGTAATTCGGCAGGAACGACAACCGTCCGCGAGAAAAGATCGGCTAAAATTAGTAGGATTGCACCACCCAATGCTGAACCGCGCAATACATACCTATGATCTGCACCGCCCATGAGTCTCAATAGATGCGGAACGACGAGTCCAACGAAACCGATGCCGCCTGCTGCTGAAACTGCCGCGCCAACCGTTAAAGCGACTCCAAAAACTGACCATCTTTTTAATGATTCTGTTGGTACACCGAGATGGTATGCTTCAGATTCACCGAGACTGATCGCATTTAGCGCGGATGCTTGTTGTAACAACACAAACATTCCTGCGATTGTAATTGGAAGCGTTACAAATACAACATGCCACGTTGCACCACCAAAACCACCGAGTAACCAGAAGGTGAGACTATGCAGCTGTTCATCGTCAGCGAGAAACGTCATTAACCCAATACACGCACCTGCGAGACTGTTGAGAGCAATTCCCGCCAACAATAGTGTTACCGTCTGCACCTTGCCGTGTGATTCCGATATCTTCCAGACACCGATGGTCACAAGTATTCCACACGCAAATGCAGCGACTGGAAGTCCCCACATGCCCAATGCCCCACCACCAATCAAAACAATCCATAGCGAAGCACCTAAGCCAGCCCCTGACGTGATACCAATTAATCCCGGATCCGCCAACGGATTGCGAAAAATGCCTTGGAGAGTTGTACCAGATATTGCTAACATCGCGCCAACAAGTGCTGCCAAAACGACGCGTGGAAAACGGACGTAGACCAATACCGCGAACCCATCCTTTCGAAATAGGAGAACCTTCGGGATATTCCACGGTAGAATTTGATACGCGCCTACCCCTGCCGCAACACAAATTGATACCGGTAATAACCCGATCAGGATAAGCAGAATCTTAGTTCGTTTTGGCATATTCCCTTATAGTAAAATCTAAAAATACCTTTACAATTTTCTTAAGGTTAGCGGCGTTTAATGTGAATGCCATACGCGCATTCACCAAGCGCAATTCATTGCGCCTCTTATATTCATGGTGTGTTTGAAATCCACATAAGAACAAAAGTAAAGATAATTATGGGTTTCACTATAAGTGTTGATGACAAGATTATTCACCTGTCGCAACGAAATGTCCTTCAACCTCATAGATGCCCCGAAACAGATCAAGCGCGGCGCGTGCACAACGAGGTCCGAATCCAGATAGATATTGTCCATCTAAAGCCACGACACGTCTTTTTTTGCCCGCAGGCGTAAGTGCTAAACCCGACAATTTGAGTAAACCGTCAACGCCACCAACAGATTCCAACCCTGTGGTAAATAGCACATATACATCAGGTTGTGCAGCAACCACAGCTTCCGCTGTCATCGGTTTGTTTCCTTTTATGTTACCTGCAGCATTTTCTGCACCGACAATCTCAAACATTGCTCCGGGGGCAGTATCCTTGCCTAACACCAAAGTGGTTTGGGTGCCGCGCAGATATAAAAACAACGCTTTCTGTTTCGGTTTCCCTTTTCGCAAGGTAAGTTTCTTTTCCAATTTCTTAATGTCTGCTTCTAAATATTTTGTTAACTCTTTAGCTTTCTTCTCACATCCAACTGTTTTACCGATAGTTAGCAACCGTTTCTTGGCGGACGCAAAACTACGAGGCTCCTTGAGTAATAAAACAGTTACGCCTGCCATGCGAAGTTGTTCAACGACTTGCGGCGGCTTCACATCATCGCGTCCAATCACTAATGTTGGTTTCAAAGAGAGGATTCCCTCAGCGTTTAGTCCGTACTGATACCCAACACTTGGTAGCTTTTTCTTTATATCTTTGGGGTATGTTGATGAGGCATCGCAACCGACGACATTTTCGCCAACGCCCAGCGCGAAGAGTATTTCAGTGGTGCTACCGTTGAGACTCACAATGCGTTCCGATGAAGTAATAACAACGGTCCTATCTTCTGCATCTGTGACCTCAATTGATGCAGCAACAACGACACATAGAAATATTCCAAACAAAATAAGAATAAAAACACTTAATATCCACGATTTACACAAGTTTGAACGAATAATTTGCATTGTGTCCTCCTGAAGATGAGTAGTTGGCATGAAACCTATTGAAATTAAGGAGATTTTGATGCGAAATTTATGCGGACGGCATAAATTTTAATCTAAAATAGGTTCCATGTCCAACGTCCCATGAACTCAGTGTTCAGTTGCTCTGTATAGACGATAGAACGGATATTTTCAGAGAACTACCCCAATAAGCCTTTACAAAAGCAGGTTTTTGGTTCATACCTAACCTAAAATTAAAAGTTACGACTTCCATCAGGTTGATGGACGTACTCAAAAGTCACAAAACCGCTATCTTGCTTGTTTTCGTTATCTTTGTAATATCCTATAAAACGGATTTTTGCGAACGTTCCACCTGCGGCTTTAATCACAAACACGCGGTCTTCCAAAGGCAGGATCCAGTGTGTTGGTGGACCGGTGTAAATATACCATCCTTTTTCACTTTGTGGAACGATTGCAAACGTGTCTTCTGTGTCTGAGCGATAGCCATCTTCTGGTGCAACCGCTACATCTTCAAAAGTAGTTTCTGTGAGCATAACGGTACTTCCCATTCCTGGACCGCTAACACCGCCGTTAATTTTAACTTTTGTTCGCTGAAATCCAATATCCCACACTTCTGAATTGGTTGCATCTGCAACTTCAACAATGTCACCAGTTTCAAAAGAGAAGTACGCCCATACGTCTTCACTTGTGGTATCAATTGTGAACGTTAGTGCTTCCAATTCAATAGGGTCGCTAATCTGTCCGTGATCCTTAGAAGTTACATCGGTGGTTTCTGACTCCACAAGTGGCTGTTCAAGTCCGTCATCATCAACGGAACCACAACTAAAAATGATAAAGACACCGAGGAATAACATTAACCAGATCACAACATTCCAATTGAGATAATCTTTGATTCTATCCATAATTTTACTCCTTTTAGATGCGCCATAATGGGCGCATAACATTAAGTAATTAAACTTTTGGCAGCACTTCAAGGTCTGCAAGGTTGATATTATCGGTTGCTGATTCTTTAACCTTGCGTAAGGCACGTAAGGCATCGGTAAAAACTCCAGCAACCTGATAGAATTCTTCGGGATCCATAGTAATGTCCAAAGTTCGATATTTAAGATGGATATGACCATCAAGGCATTGGTAAATAGCACATGTGTCGGATTGTGATAAAAAGTTGGTTTTATAACCCATTTGTTGTCTCCTATTTTTAGCGCATACGCGGCTAAATTGCGAATTACATACGTTTTAGTTTCGTTTAAGTTCTGCCCATGTAGTTGCCTTCTGTGAATAACATAAGTCCAGTACTCACGGTCGTGTCGACCGTGAGTACTCTGGTGAAGTTCAGCTTACACAGTAAAAACTGCGATGCTGAAAGTTACGACGAAAAGTAAAATTGTGCGAATAGTTAGGTTGTGTAAGCACATGAACCTTTTCATCAGATAACTCCTTTTGTTTTTAATGCAGAACACTGCACGGTATTTTGCCAAGATTACGATAATTAGTAATTTTGTGATTTGCCCAATTCTCGGTAAGGCACTATGGAAGTTCCTACCGTCCGTTTTAATATGCCAAAGACAAGCCGCCATAAAATGAACGGCCAACAAACGTGTAATATGTTGGAATTTTGAAATCAAAAATATTGTTACATCCCATTGAGGCTTTGAGGGATTTGAAGAGTGTCTTTGCAGCGCGAATGTTCCAAACCCAATAACTCGGCGCAAGTTCTTGAGGTTCAAGCACTTTATCTCCGTCATCAAAGAAACCCCACTGGCTTGCGTATCGTCCGCGTAAATCAACTTGAAATCCACTATTGAGATGTAAGTATGCTAATTTGAGTGTGCCGTTGTGTGTTGAACGGTTCAGCAAGGGTAGCCCTGTTGTCTTATCCGCACCGCTGAGAAAAGCATACCCGACAGTTGAAGTAAACCCACCATAAGTACCGATGACGATTTCAACGTCAATCCCTTCTGTGAATGCTTCGCTAATGTTTTGATATTCAAACTTACTTCCGCCCGCTGCGGTTTGCCCGATGCGTTCAGCTTCAATCAAATTGTGCAGGTCATTACGATATCCGTGTATTCTGGCAAGCAAACCGTTGAATATCTGATATTCTATTCCCAGATTCCAATTGTGTGAGGATTCAGGCTGAAGACTTGGATTTCCCAAGACTTGATAGCCGGATGTGACATTTGTAAAGTTGAGATAAAGGTTCTTAAAATCTGGTGAGCGGAACCCCTGTCCATACGAGGCACGAACTCGCAAATTGTTTGTCACGCGATATAAAGAACTCAACTTTGGGCTGAAATGTACACCGAATTCAGAATGATTATCTAAACGTCCACCGATAACAATGGCAAACGCTGGAATAGGTCTGAATTCGTTCTGAATAAAAAGAGAATTCGTGAAAATATCACGGTCTCCGCCTTCAATCCGTTGGGATTGTAGATTTTCAAGAATCACCTCACCACCGAGCGTTAGCCGGTGTTTTTCCCAAAACGTTGTGTCAAACTGAACTTCACCTTTGAAGAGGTCTTGAATGTTGAGATTTTGGGAAGATGTTACCTTCGTATCCCTATTGATAACAGCTGATTCATCGTCATATCGGGTTGCGTAGAGTTTTCCTATCAGTAGAGTAGGAGATACACTCTGAGGGGTGCCGAAGCCAAATTCATATTCTACCCCTAAACTTCCACTGAAGTTTTTAATATCACCGAGGCGATCAAAAGCGACGGGGCCGTTTTCGCTGATGCCTTCTTGGTCCTGCGTGAAATATTGCCCAGAAAATACAAGATTTGTTGCTGATGTAAGTAGATATTCTGTCCGTGCGGAGCCTGTAATGTTGGCATAACCATCAATTGTGGTAGTGAGATCAGATGTATCTAAATCAATTGGGTTTCGGCGGTTGGCACTGAGCGTAAATAACCCGTTGAGTTTCCCCTGTTGCAATCCAAAGGTGCCTCTACTATCAAAAGTGTGATTTTGCTCAATACTTTGAGAAACCTGTACCGAAAAAGGTGATGCAGATTTGCGAGTGATAATGTTTATTACGCCTGCGAGTGCAGCGTTACCGAAAAGGGAGGCAGTCGCGCCTTTGACAATTTCTATTCGCTCAACATTTTCAACTGCCATCCGTGCCATGTCAAGTTTGCCAGCGATGCGTCCAACTTGTGGTTCACCATCCACGAGAATTAACACGTATTCGGAATCAAGCCCTTGAAGTTGCACGCCGTCCCCATGCCCATCACGATGAATAATAATGCCAGCTTTATGCTCCAGAACTTCGCCGATGTTTTCAGCGCCCGTGGCTTCAATTTCTGCCCTTGTAATCAGATCAGTAATAACGGGTGTCTCTTTTAGACGTTGCGGTGTCCTTGTAGCAGTCACCACAACGGGGTCTAATTGCACGTGAGGGTCAGTTTTAGATTTTTCGTTCATGTTATCAGAGTAGCTTGGCATTGTGGATACAAGCCACAATATCAGTATCAGCAAAACCCATTTTTTCCAATTGAAAACCATAACGTCCTCCTTCACTTGAGTCATCCTAAAAATCACTTGACAATTGCAAGGATCATAGCGTATCCTAATAGATGCAGAAAAGGCGCGCGTGCGAAAAAACCTGCAACATAAAAATACGGTTATTTCGCAATCAACTATTAATTCTATATTAGAAACTTGGGTAAGAACTTACAATTGGCAGTTGAGAGTATACCCTGTTCCTAACGCCGCTTTTTCTGCCTTTAATTTTAGTGAACCTTAAACGGACCTCCCCGTGGTTCTTCCTTTAAATCAGGTTGAGTAGAATCCTGAAATACTTCATGGAGTTCCAGTTTATTTGATTGAGTGAATGCTTCTTTCGGCAATGTTCCCGATTGCGCGTGTCCCTTACGGAATTCCTCAGAATCAACCCAGTTTTCAAAATCCTTCCGTGATTCCCAGAGTGTAAATACTACGTAAGGATCACCATCATTGACAGGTCGCAAGACCTGATTAGAGATAAATCCCGGCATTCCATCAACGAGGCGGGCACGATGCCGAAACCTCTCTTCAAATTCCTCGTGATATTCGGGTGCGACGTAGATTCGATTTGCAACTGTAATCATAATGCATCCTTATTGAAAATGAGTCTCAGTATTAGAAATAGATTTGGGTTAGGCGAGATATATTACCCCGCCTAACTATTTTGGGGAATATACGCTGAATGAACAGACCGTAGCCATGCAGACAACATATTCACACTAACTTTACCTACTATTTGTCTATTGAAACATCTGAGTTTAGATTTGCTCCGGTTGATTTAGAAATACTATACCCAGATTGTTTCTTATGTGATATTCATTCCTAAGGAGGAGGAATTTATCTAACCAGATTATTTGTTGAAAATGAGTCTCATTATCAATTAGGTCTGGTTAGAAACAACTCTTATGCTGTTTTTTTAATACCACGTCTCTATTATAATATATCTTTTAAACAATGTCAAATTTTTAATTCAAAATTTGAGGGTGTTAACCAAATAATGATGCAAGAATTAGCAAAATACCCTCTAAATCTCGCTGCATCATTTTTCAACTGTAACAATGATAACAAATATGAAAAAATTTGTCAATGAAAGATCTTTATTTTTTCATTGACTTATCCATCTAAAACTTGTATCCTCACTGAAAACAAACTCACTACTATTAGAGGATACCATGAAACATTGTCCAAGATGTCAACACACACATTTCGTCAAAAATGGGTTCGTCAGCAAGAAACAACGCTATAAGTGCAAAGCCTGCGACTACCAATGGACACGCACCACACTACGAGGACACCCGCAGACCGACAAGAGATTGTCTGTTCTATTGTATTGTCATGGTATTTCAATGAACGCAATTTCAAAACTTTTTCAGGTCTCTACGACTGCCGTGCTGAAATGGATACACACTTTTGCTAAAAAGCAGGCACCCAAACCCACGCTTGCCCCCGAAACTCCCGTCGTTTTGGAACTTGATGAGATGTGGCATTATATTGGCAACAAGAAAAACAAACTTTGGATATGGAAAGTGCTTGATAGAAAGACGGGACACCTGATTGATTGGGAATGCGGTGGTCGCGATAAAAAAACACTTGAGAAACTCACAACACGCCTTGCTGCGCTTGACGTTAAGGTATATTATACGGACAAGTGGCACGTCTATGAAACCTTATTACCCGCCTCAAAACATGTTCAGACGAAAGCAGAGACACATCGTATTGAACGCAACAACGGCTTCATGAGACACTGGTTCGGACGCTTCAAGCGCAAGTCTATTATTGTATCAAAAAGCGTGGAGATGGTGAACTTGACGATCGCCTTATTTGCGAGATTCCGTGCTAATGGAAACGTATATGATATATTAAATATCGAAGAAATGCCTCCGAATATCATTATTTAGTTAATACCCTCGAAAAGCGTTTTAAGAGTTCCGTTAACCTGATCAAATGTGTTATTTTCTCTGAATCCATCCCCGTGTTTGTAGAGAAGTTGCAAGTCTGACAAAACTTTTTCAGGATTTCCGATACCTCTCAATTCTGAAAATGCGCCGTAATATCCGTTGTTTCCAACTGTTATCTGATTTCCTAACCCGCGTGTTCCGTCAGGTTTTCGTGTCGTGTAGTTAATAACACCACCCATGGTTTGTGGTCCATAACGGACTGCAGCACTGCCTTTAATGACCTCAACAGCGTCAATCCGATCGGCGGGAGGGTTGTAGTAGGCATTCGGATAAATGTATACAGCGGGTTGTATTGGCACTCCATCTTCAAGCAAAAGAACACGTGCACTTCGGACGTGGATTCAAACCTCGAATTCCAATACTCAATCGTGAGTTGCCAAATCCATCATCCGCATAGCCGTTTATACCCGGTAAAAATTCAAGTAATTCTTGTGTTCCTACAGGATTAATTAAGTCAACCGTTTCTGGCTCTAACTTGCTCATTGTGCCAGTCAGTTTTTTATGTTCACGAAACGATTGACCAATAATTTCTATCGGTGCTAATTCGAAAGTTTGACTGGACAACGCAATTTCTAAATTATCCGGTAAACCTGAGGTTATCATTTTACTGTAGGCATTATAACCAATTGAACTTACATAGATCTACGTGAGTTCGGAAAAAGATTTAGGGTTTTAGAGAAAGCGGTGTCTCCGTGATCTGCTGGCGTTCCGGCAGGTTCAACGAAGGTTTCTTCTCTAAATAGGTATAAGCAATCAACGCAGCCACCATATTCACTTGGAAGTTGACAAAACTTCTATGCCGCGTGTGTTGAAGTTGCGTCTGCGTTTTTATCTCCTTGATAACCGATTCAATGAGCATCCTTTTTTGAGCAGGATCGCATCAAAGTCTGATAAAGGTTCCGGTTTCATGTTCTTGCGAACCTTATACACCAAATCAATGCCTTGGGTTTGTAAGTATTCACGCAGGATTTTGGAGATATATCCCTTATCTCCAAATAGTTTGCCAAACAGACCGGTTGCCAACTTCGGCACGACCTTCCGGTCATCTGTCGTGGCAGGAGTAAACTCAGCTCCCAAAACTTCACCAGATGTGTTGATACTCAGGTGAAGTTTGAAACCGTAGAACCAACCGACCGAGTTCTTGCTAAGTGATGCTTGTTCTGCAAAGACCCGATGTGTTGGAATACGACGATTATGGCAAACTGGCACAGGAGTAGAGTCAATGAAGGAGATACCATCACAACTGCCAAAGCGTGTGTAAAGATAAACAGACAATGGTTCTAAAACTTCTTGTTGAAGTTCTACAAAGCGATTGTAGTTCACTAAGTTCGGGAATGCCCACCGCAAGTAGTGCCGGACGTGTTTTTCATAAAAACTTTCAATGTTTGATAGTTGCTTTGATGAAAAAGGACGAGGATCGTCATCACCTCGCTGGCATGTAAAGTGCGCGAGCGTCCCCGTGTTTCAGGACGTTGGTTCGCAGGCAGTTGATGCGCTGCTTTATATTTTTCATACGTAATAAAAAAGTCATGAATTTCACAGAAAAGTGATATAATAAACATTGGAGAACTCCTTTTGGTGAAGATTAGATTATTCATTATACCAAAAGGGTTCTCTTTATACCATAAACTCTTATTTATTTTCCGAACTCACGTTAGCAACTTAGGTTTATATATTGTGAAATATGGAAATAATTAGACACTTCACCTGTGAATCAACGCCGAATACGCCAAATCAACGGTATGAATGCCTTTTGGCATTCCCCGTATGGTATTCGGCGGGAGCGATCTTCGAATCGCGACTGATGCCACTCTTAGTCGGGAATCGGAGTTTCCTCCTACAGATAAATACGTCTAATTAATTCAATAATCTACCATAATATATCGTTTTACATTTTAGGAGTCAAGTATTTGAAAGGTTTGCCGTAGACAGAGACGAGGTCGTAAGATATACTATAAATCTACACTGATTACATTCGTTATGTTCAAAAACGGTGGATAGACTGGCACAACACCAAAGATAAGGCTATGTCAAGACGCAAAATTTTCACAACAATCATCATTCCCTCACTGCTAATTTCAGGGTTAATAATTATTTTAGTCAACAATCAAAGAGAATTTTCGGGAGAGTTAGTACTCTCTCAAACACGACTTGATTTTGGCACAGTTCCTGAATGGAAAGGACAAATAACACAAACGGTTTTGGCACGAAATATCGGAAAACGTCCTCTTCACATTAACAGAATCCAAACAAGGTGTAGTTACGCTGAGATTGAGGGGCCAAACGTTATCCCACCAGATACAGAAGGAACGTTCAAGATACTTCTTGATCCGCAAATGTTACCTGATGATACGACTTCGGCAACTGCGATTCTTTTTACAGATAGTCCTAAATCACCACAAATCTATTTGACAATTGTTGCAACAGCAAAACGGTTTGCAACGCTGAGTGCTGAGGTGTGTGATTTCGGAGAAATCTTGTCTGACACGCCGTATGAAAAGCGGGTTAAGCTGTGTGTTAATGCACCACTTAATCAAGAAGAAATTCGCCTCCTGCCTTCTGAATATCCAATGTTATCATGGGATATAGCACTTGATCCGAATTCAAAGTGTTTTATAATCACGATTCAATTGCGGGTTTTAAAAAAAGATAGTGTGGTTAATCCGGCGACTTATCACTATAATGATGACAAACCCTTTTCCGTGTTACTCACAGTAGCTTTTCCAAATGAGCGAACTCTGACATTACCGATTGTAGCAAGAATTGTAGGACCTGTGAAAGTTAAACCGGAAAGTCTATCCTATGGTGCAGTAAATGTAGAAATCGCACCATCTTTAGAATTCACACTTTCTGCAAAAACCGAATTTAAAATATTAGGTATTCAGGCACCCAATTATTTAAAAATTGTTGATATATCCAAGACGGTAAAATCGAAAATGAATCCATCACATTACGAAAGAAGGTTCAAAGTATTATGGGATGTATCCAAATCACCATCTCTGTTACGCGAAGAAATCCACATCACCACCTCAGTAGCTTTATCACCAATTCGTATTCCTGTTTACGGATATGCCAGCGCAGACCAACCCACGAACCCATCACCTCCACAGACAGAGTAAGCATGAGAGTGGAAAAATTTTCAACATTATAGTTTCGATTCTATGTTATGGAGTTTCAAGATAGACAAGAATTGTCCAGTGTCTGCTGATTTGGGGAGAATAAGCAATAATTTCTAATGTTGTTTTTCAATAAGTCTTCCAACGAAAAAGACAACAATACCCAGTGCCAAGAAACCCATCTCAGCACCCATAGCTTGAGTTTCACTATACCCAAGGGGGTTGAAAAGTCCTAAGTAGAGTGCAGCACCTAAACATACTATACCCATAAGTTCTAAAGTTTTTCCGATATAATACACCGGTTCCTCAAAATTTAGGGCAAATTCCAACATTTTAGTGATGTGCTAAATATCGGAATTGCCCTGATATGTGTTATTAATAGAGTCTCTTAATTTGTCCCCATCGGATTAATTTTTGTTGCGCATTGGGATTTATCTTAGCTGTGAAAATGAGATCGGGAAGCATATCATTCTGTTCTGTATAGCCTTCTGGTGCCCAAGCGATTGAATTTTGTCGTTGACCGTTATCAACGTCATCATAGGCTATACTAAAACCGATAACACTATCTTTGCTTGCGATGTCTCCAAGCCGAAAACTCAATTCACACGTTTGCCCATCATTTCCCCAAGCTACTGATGCTAAAGGGGGTTTCAGGATACCTGTCTCTACTCCAATAGGAATTTCATAGCGGTGGAGATCATCTTTACGTTGATAGTGAAATTCGTCAATATGGAGGATAAGTCGATCTTCCCTTAAAAGTTTAGATTCATATTTTTCTAACTGATCATCTTGTATTTTTATAGCGACATAAAGGAAACCACTACGCCAAACCGCTTTGAAGGATCCGGCGAAATCATCGGATTCCGTCCACTGATATCCGGCAATAATCTCTTGATTGAGTTTGCCAAGGTACGCGTCTTCCCATACAGGGTCATCAAGGTATCCGTCAACGATAGGGGCAACAGAAACGAGTTCCGCGTTATATTGGAAATTTTGAAGTTTTTCGTCGGTAAGATGTCCTAAAGCGTAAGACATCACTGTCAACAACAGGACACCAATTAAAAGAATCTGTTTAGGCACTTCATTATTCCTCCTTTGGACTTGATTACAATTAGTGTATCATGGTTAATTTACTTTTGTCAACAAATTTATTTAGCACAAATTTTGGGATTTGTTCCTTAACGTTACACAGTATCTCCATTGTCAACAAGAACAAAGTCTGAATCAGTTAGAACTTGTTATTATTAGTGGTGTGAGAAAAGGAATTTTTTGAAATTCAGTTGATATTAAGTAAAAAGTGTGTTATAATTCATAGCGTTAAGTTCAAATATCTTTTCCAAAACAAACACAGAATAAGCAGATTACTACTAAAATTGCTTGAGCGTGCCTAATTTGAGTATCTACCCTGAATGTGTGCTATTAGTCTACAGCATCGCTCTAAGTGTGAATAAATTTTAATGAAAATGAGGCGATAGGTTGTGAACAAGAACACAAAAAACATGTTCGTGTGGTTTATTTTGGGGTTGGTTGTTGTTGTCGCTATCTACCAACTTGTTAACCGTAGCGACCAAGTTTGCGAATTGGCGATCTCTGATTTTGATGATTTCATCACACCAGAAGCTACCTTTGATGGATACTTGATCCTTGATACAGAATCGCTTGAAGGTAAATTTTACGAACAGCAAGTCCCAAAGATTCAGTCAGAGTTGGAGGCAAAAGGGGGGGTGGTTCCACCAAATTGGGAAGGCAAGTTCAGAGTAAGTCGTAACCCGAACCATGATGATGAATTAGAAAAAGAACTCCGGGGCTATGAAAACATCAACTTTAGAAATAAACCTGCTTCTAATTTTCCTGAATGGTTGCTTGTTTTTGGTACGACAGTAGTGCCGTTATTGATATTTTTGGGTTTGATGATTTTCCTATCGCGGCAGATGCAAGGGAGTGGAAACCGAGCACTTTCTTTTGGTAAAAGCCGTGCTACACTCTATACTGAAAGTGATAAGAAGGTTACCTTTGCAGATGTCGCGGGGGTGGACGAGGCGAAAGAATCACTTGAAGAGATTATCGAATTTCTCAAAGCACCAAAGAAGTTTGAGAGACTTGGCGGGACAATTCCTACAGGTGTATTGTTAGTTGGTCCTCCAGGTACTGGTAAAACAATGCTGGCACAAGCTGTTGCAGGTGAAGCAGATGTTCCATTTTTCGACATAAGCGGATCCGATTTTGTTGAAATGTTTGTCGGAGTTGGCGCATCCAGAGTCCGTGACCTATTTGAAACAGGTAAGAAAAACGCACCTTGTATCATTTTTATTGATGAACTTGATGCTGTGGGCCGTCATCGTGGTGCTGGTATCGGCGGTGGGCATGACGAACGCGAGCAAACTTTAAATCAACTTCTTGTTGGTATGCAAGGTTTTGAGTCGTCTGAAGGTGTCATTGTGATTGCGGCTACAAACCGTCCCGATGTTCTTGACCCTGCGCTTTTACGCCCCGGCAGGTTTGACCGTCAGATTATCGTTGATTTACCCGATGTTCGAGGCAGACAAGCCATTCTCGGCGTTCACACAAAAGAACCCTATAAAATCTCTGAGGATGTTGACTTGGAAATATTAGCAAAAGCAACGCCAGGATTTTCAGGGGCAGATCTAAAAAATATGGCGAATGAAGCCGCACTACTTGCCGCGAGGCGAGACAAAGAAACGATTGACATGAGCTGCTTTGATGAAGCTAAAGATCGTGTTTTAATGGGACCTGAACGTCGTAGTTTGGTGATTAGTGAGGAAGAAAGGCGTATCACTGCCTATCATGAAGCAGGACATGCTCTCATGTTGCATTTTGTGCCAGAAAGCGATCCTAACTATAAGTGTACAATCGTGCCACGCGGTAGAGCACTCGGTGTAACCGCTATGCTCCCACTTGAAGAACGGCATAACCTAAGTAAGAAAAGGTTACTTGCACATATTATCTTTGCACTTGGTGGGCGGGTTGCTGAAGAAATTATCTTTGGTGAACAGACAACTGGCGCACAAAACGACTTTGAACAGGCAACCCATCTTGCCCGTCGAATGGTAACACAATGGGGCATGAGTTCTTTAGGACCATTATCTTTCGGTAGAAGAGACGAACAGGTCTTCCTCGGCAAAGAATTGGCAGTTCACCAAGATTACAGTGAAGAAACAGCAATTGCTATTGATAAAGCTGTTTACGACATCATAATGGAGTGTTACGAAAAGGCGAAAGAAATTATAGAGACAAATTTTGACGGTTTGAAATTGCTCGCTGATGCCTTATTAGAACGGGAAACACTTATTACAGAAGAGATAGAAGAGATCCTCGGCCCCCGACCACAGTTGCCGGCTAAACCCCTCACATGAACTGCCGTGGTAAATCGCTCACTTTTGACGGCACTACCCATATTATGGGTGTCTTGAACGTCACCCCCGATTCTTTCTCAGATGGCGGTGTTTACCTTAATATCAATACCGCGATTACACATGCCAAAACCATGGTAGCAGAGGGGGCAACTATTATTGACATTGGAGGAGAATCATCGCGTCCAGGGGCAGAACCAGTGCCTGCAAATGTAGAATTAGAAAGGGTGTTACCGGTTATTCAGGCACTCGTTTCTGAACAACTGGACGTTCCAATCTCTATTGATACCACAAAAGCAGTAGTGGCGAAACATGCGCTTGAAGCTGGGGCGCACATCATCAACGATATAACTGCACTTCGTGGAGATACTGCGATGGCAAGTGTTGCAGCAGAAATGGAAGCAGGTGTTATCCTCATGCACATGAAGGGAATGCCGCGCACTATGCAACGCGCACCACATTATAGGGATGTCGTCAAAGAGGTTTGCAAAGCATTAGAAAATTGGATTAACGATGTATCGCAAAACGGAATCACCCCTGACCGTATCATTGTAGACCCCGGCATAGGCTTCGGGAAAACTACCGAACAGAACCTACAAATTCTAAAGCAGCTTGAAGTATTCAAACAACTCAACAAACCGATATTAATCGGCACATCACGAAAATCTTTTATCGGCAATTTATTAGAACTTCCTGTGACTGAAAGAGTTGAAGGCACTCTTGCTACAGTGTGTTGGGCTATCGCACATGGGGCAGATATTGTACGCGTTCATGATGTAAAAGCTACTGCCCGCGCAGCACGGATGACAGATGCTCTTTATCGGTAAATAGAAACGACCTCACAAAATTGATGCTCCAACAAAAAATTCAAGGCATTGGCATAGATATTATTGAAGTTGAACGGATTAAGCGTCTATCGCTTCGGTGGGGAAGTAGGTTTGAGCATCGCGTCTATACGCCACAAGAGCTTGCCTATTGCGGTAAAACACAGACTCGTTATGCAAGGCTTGCCGCTCGTTTTGCTGCGAAGGAAGCAACTCTAAAAGCACTCGGTACCGGCTTAACCGTCGGGATGAATTGGCAGGATGTAGAAATTTGCGCCGACGCTGTTGGAAAACCATCGCTTGTTTTACACGGTAAAGTCAAGCAATATGCATCAGAACTCGGTGTCGTTACAACTTTTGTCAGTTTGTCACATGTAGTTGATTATGCTGTCGCACAGGTGACACTTTGTTCTGCTTAGTTCAGAAAAAGATCTGTTCTGCTGAAGAAAAAACTCTGCTCTATCAACTAAATTTTGTGTTTACGTCTCCGTATGCGAAGTCTATCGGAATTCCCAAATACACATATACCTTGGAGCAATAAGAACAGTGAAAAGAAAATTACAATTTTCGCGTAATCGAATTGTGGCACTACAGTATTTAAAAATCTCGTTGTTGATTTGCGTATTTTACCTCGTTTTCTGTTTTTCCATTTCAAATGTCAGCGCTTCAATGGCAAATACAACTGCAGATGCAGACAGATTTCTCAAACATTTGCTTGGTGCTGAACATCGTGGAATGGGTGGTAGTTTTGTTGGGGCAACTGGTGGCGCACGTGCTCTTGGTAACAACCCCGCCGGTATCCGTATTGTTAAAGGAGATCGATTTGTAATTCACATGAGTCGTTTTTCACGTACCGTTGTCCTGCTTTCCAAACCAAATTTCAATGCCGACTACGAGGATTATAGCCGGTATGAACAGAGCGCCGCTGGCATTGAAACACTCAATTGGGCATTTCCAATTGGCAAATTCGGAACTATAGGTTTTGCCTTATCTACAGCACATGAAGGAGCCTTTCGACGTGTCAATCACGAAGGAAAAGCACTAAACAGTTTTCCAGAAAATAACCTTGCTATTGGACTCAGTTACGGTGTAAATTGTTTCGGAGGTGCCGTCGTTGGATTTGATGCGAAGTGGTTACGGTCTAAGGTTACCGATGTGTTGGGTGAAGAGCATTTTGGACGTGGTTACGCCTATAATGTTGGTATTATTCAACAATTTGGTAATGCATTTCAGGCAGGCATTGTTGTCCGCAATTTAAGTAATGGGTTATCGTTTGTCGATCCGACGATTCCAGACAAAATTCGCCGCGATGTCATTGCCGGTATAACTTATCAGCACGAATTTTCGAACGTAGACCTCCGCGTCGGATTTGACTTACATCCACCTTTTAGCGATGGTTTCCGAACTAACTTTGGAATTGAGGTTTGGTTCCATGATCGTTTCGGTGGTAGAATCGGATATCTCAGGGATATTGAAAGACGTTACGCCACTGTTTTTCTTTTGGAAGATGCTACGCATGAGATGGAAGAACGAAATTGGAAAGCGGAAGGTCTTTGTTTAGGATTTGGCGTGAAGATCGGAAACATAACACTAAATGCCGCTTATAACCCACAATTCAAGCCGACTGTGACTGCGGATGAACGCATTCATATTGCCCAAGGTGCTGCTGTCTACACCTTTTCGATCGGGCAGGATTTTTGACGTATTTAGACTGTTTTAGGCATGAAATCTTAAGTACATCCTTCATTAGAATCTTTTAGACTTGTATGCACGCAGTTTCTGATGTTACGGAAGTATGAATTATGTCAAGCGAGTACCAAACAATTGTCGGAATCGCTACCGCTAAGCATGTAGTAAAAAAATCAAGGTTTTTTGGTGAAGCATCAGCAGTAAATAGCCAAGATGCAGTCAAAAAGTTTGTTGTTGATGTCAAAGCAAGGGTTCGTCAAGCTACTCACTACTGTTATGCTTATAGTCTCGGTAATGGCGATGAAAAACTGGAATATGCAACAGATGCGGGGGAACCGGTCCACTCGGCAGGTCCCCCTATTCTTGCTGCGATTCGCGCCACGGAATTATCTAACACGATAATCGTTGTTGCCCGGTATTATGGAGGAATTAATCTTGGAGTTGGTGGGTTGATTAGAGCTTACGGTGCATGTGCACGCGCATGCCTCGAAAATGCTACTTTAGAAACCCGGGCCTTCTATCATAACTTACACGTAAATGTCCCCTACTGCCGAATAGGTACAGTTGTCAAACTATGTAAACGCTTGGGAGGTCAAGTTACAAACATTGAATATGGCGCAACCCCAAATATTTCAATTGAAATTCAGCAAAAAGAGTTAAAAACTTTCCAAGCACAACTTCAAAATATTGGAATTACAAACACAGAACTACATTAAGGTTTTAGTTAGTCGGAGGAATGCACGTTGAGCACGGTGAGATATACAACTACACACGAATGGATTGAAGTTGTTGAAACACAGGGAACTATCGGCATCACAGAACGCGCCCAACTCATGTACGGTGAAATCGTTTTTGTTGATGTCTCCCCTTCACAGGAATGCGAGCAGGGTGAAATTATTGGCAGAATTGAAACAGAAACAGGAGGGAATTTCTATCTGTATGCTCCCGTTGCTGGAGAAATTTACGAAGTCAACACTGCACTTGAAGAAGACATTCAGTTTATCAATAGTTTACCGGAAGGTGATGGCTGGATTTGCAAAATTTATATTGACAATCTTAGTGAACTTGATTCACTTTTAACTCTGGAAGACTATGAAGACTACGAAGAAGATGAACTTGATGAAGGCGAGTACTTACCAGAAACCGATTTCTACGAAAATATTGATGACTATTGATCACCGTTGGAAGTAATAAAAATACGCCGAACAAGACGCATTTTCGGAACAGAAATAATAGTCTCTACTTGATATCCTAAATCAGTAAGCGGTTGACTGATATCACGGATGTCAATAAAACCAGCTTTCGGCGCACAGGTCCGTAAATTTGTTAGAATTTCTTTCGCTGCGGCGGTATCTTTAACGAGGCTTATACCGTAAGGCAAATCTGTAGCGACTACGTCAAACCTTTGTTTTATCGCCCGCGCATCGCCTAACTTCACTTTAGCTGTGAGTCCGTAATGATCAAGGTTCTTGGTTGTTGCACCGACCATGCGCGGATTGATATCGTAACCCGTTGCTTGCACGCCGCAATGTGCTGCGGACATTACAATTGTCCCAGTACCACAACACGGATCAAGCAGATGATCACCGGGCGAAGCGACAAGGTTAACAAGAGCTTGAGCGAGTCTTGCAGGTAGTGAACTGGAGGTTACGTGAGGACGCTGATCGTGTGCAACCCACGTGCCATCAGATTCAGAGAGAAGTTGACCAAACCAGATTTTCTCGGGAGTAACCACAGTTAGAAAGACAACCTGCGGAGACGACAAATTGGGCTTTCCACCGATGATACTACCTATCTGATGTGCTAATACCATTGAGTCAATGTTTAGGCTGCGGGGCTTTTTAACAACTGATACCCGAAACCCATCTGCATGTAAATCTGCTGACCGAATGTTTAAGAGAAGTTCGGCGACGTTTCCCGTTTCAAAGAGGACTTCGGTACAACTTTTGAGGTAAGCACCTCGGAGCACATCAACACACCTGTCGGAAACCGTGATGCCGTATTCATCGGGAGTAGCATCTGTCAGGGCAGCTGATTCTGCGGATGCAAGTTCGGTCAGTTGAGACGGAATCGCCAAAAGGTAGAGATATTTTTGTGCTACCATGTTATCATGATACCACAAACATGCGGAAAATGACAATGTTAGACAGAGTCATTCAATTATTTTCAGCTTTCTTAAATATTTCTTCTCGTAGGAGCGATCTCATGGTCGCGACCGTGTTTAAAATATTGAGGAGAATCTGAAAACTGAATGGCTTTGCATATTAAAGAGGAACACTTAATGCCAGAGACTGAGAAAATTCGGATCGGACATAGTCCAGATTCTGATGATGCCTTCATGTTTTACGCCCTTGCAAGAGGGATTATTCCAACTGAACCGTTTGAAATTGTCCACGTTATAGAAGATATTGAAACTTTGAATCAACGCGCCCTGGTAGCAGAACTTGAAGTTACAGCGATTTCTGTTCACGCGTATGCCTATGTTGCGGCCAATTACGCATTTATGCCGTGCGGTGCAAGCATTGGGGATAAGTATGGCCCTCTAATCGTGTCCAAAACACCAATGAAATCCCTCACCGGCAAACGGATCGCAATACCGGGAGAGATGACCACAGCATACCTGACAATGAAACTCTTCCAACCGGATGTCGAAACAGAAACGTACCAGTTCGATCAGATAATTGAAGCTGTCCAGCAGGATGAAGTTGATGCCGGACTCATCATTCATGAAGGGCAATTAACTTACGCACGTGAGGGACTACATAAAATAGTTGATTTAGGGGAGTGGTGGTACGATGAAACTGGCTTGCCGTTACCGCTCGGTGCAAACGTTATCCGCCGCAACCTTGGCACCGAAAAAATTCGGTCAATTACGGCACTACTGAAACAGAGTATTCAATATTCACTTGAACATAGGGAGCGCGGGCTTGAATATGCAATGACCTACGCGCGAGACATGGAAACCGAACTCGCGGACAAATTTGTTGGCATGTATGTTAATGATTATACTTTGGATTATGGAGAAAGCGGTAGAACAGCGGTGCAGGAGTTGCTTAGTCGTGGTCATGAAGCAGGTTTGATTCCGCATCATGTAGACGCTGAATTTGTTGACCTTTGATGTGTATGCTATAAAATAATTGGCTTTTAGAAGTTCTGAATCGCAGAGGTCCTACCATGGACACGAAACGCCGCAGAAGTTTTCAGTTAGAAGATGCGAAAGGTAATAAACTTGCCACCGGTGTTATCTATGATGAGGGTAATGTTCAGGTTTTGTGGCGTATAGATTGTGGTTACACGGCTGAACAATATGCTTCTCTTAACCCTATTTTAGATTTGATGCCGGAAGTAGCTGTGCTTCGCCTCCAAGATACCGAGTAAAACACATCATTTTTTAACGGAGTCTGCGATCAGCCATTTTGATGATTTGCCCGCTTTCTTGTGCAATATACATATAGCCGAGTCCATCTAATGTGATCCCTTCTTGATCATCCCCGGGCAATAGGTATCGATGAAGGAGTGTCCCATCTCTTTTGAGTTCAACAAAAAGGTTTGTTGTATCGCTGATTAACACAAGAGAATCTGCTTTGGTATTATAGGCGAGTCCAGAAATATCCATGAACTCCATCTCAAAGAAACGGATTATATTAGCTTCCGCTTCTGCTGCATCAGAGGTGAGAAGCGGCGCAACGACTTCACATATAATTGAGAGTTCCCCATCGGGTTTTCGACTAAATGATTGATTGCCAATCCAAAAAGTCCCGCCCTCCGGATGTAAAGTATCTGGAACAAAAGTGATTGCCTCTATTCCCATACCGCCCTTTTTCAGAAGCGAATTTCCCTCAAAAGTACGATTGATTTTAAACTCCCGCCGGACCGTGAGCGTCTGTGGGTTGATTTCCAAAATGGCTTCCTCATCCTCAACAGCAGCATAAAGCCATCCAGTTGTCGGGTGAGTCGTAATTCCTTCAAGGTCACGCGCTTGCAGTGTCTTCGTTTGGATAACCGTGCCATCTGGACGAATTTCATGAATATGCCCCCCATCGTCCACGACGAATAGGGTTCGCCGTATTGGGTGATAGGTTACGCCAGAAGGTTCAGCGATTGTTGTTTTGCTGATATTACCTACCCAAGTATATGGCAGTTCAATTGGTATAGAGGCAGCTTTCTTTTTTTGCTCGGCGTCTTCTATTCTTATAAGAAAGTAGACTATAAACGCACTGATACACATAAAGCAGAATAAAACAAAAATTTTGTTATTGCGCATCGGTGTTACCCTCTATCTTTTGTAGAAGATATATCAAATATGCAGTCGCGAAGGAACAGTCCGAGTGTTTATTAACTATTACACATGATTTTCAAAAAATAATTGAGACGACTCTCCTGACAACAAAGGCAATTTTTATTAACACTATGTTGTAAAAAATCTATCATATTTTTCCTGGGATGTCAAGGGCAAAAAATACATTTCTAAAAAAGAAAGACAGATACCTAAAAAGGATACCTGCCAAATGCGATTTTAACCGTTGTGTCCCATTTCAAAATGAACACCCTAAAACAAGTGTTCGCTCAAACGATAAGCAGCAAGACTATAAAAGGAAATGTAAATAGGATTGTAAGGTTTCCTATTCTCTTATATTTTGGAATATCCGGATGATTTGGTGTGGCCTTTTCCCATACTATCATTGCAGTAGATAATGCCCCCCAACCTCCAATGTAGAGCCCAATGTACCAAAAATCTGCCCACTTGTTGTGGATAATCCACAATACAAACGAGAAATCACCGATACAGAGTGCTGTGAAAGCAATACTTAAATTAGATGTCAGGAGATTCAATTTCATGTTCACACACCTCATTTTCTTTATACTCATGATTTTAACAAGGATGAGTTCTTTTGTCAAGGAAAGTTTAGGCTGCTACACGACAGCACGCCAAAACCTCTGCCTCAAAGTTAAAAGTTTTGGCGTGGATTGATGAGCGATTATCCTATGGCTGTTGCCAAGAGTGTCCCTGCGAATGGTGGGTGCAGTCCGTATCGGTGTCGTACCGATATGTACAGGACTTACGCATTATTATAAAATTGTGTTATACTATTTCATTATGATTACATTTACACTTCCTGAACAGAAGCAAAACTTATATTCAGATTATTGCCAATTTTTATTAGCAAGTTTCACTAATTGGACACAAACCTATTTTGCCGATCATACTGAGAAGTGGAGTCACGATCAACTCAATTGGTTTTTGAGAAACGAAAACATTCCTTCCAGCGAACTCTGGGAATCTGTCAAAACGGACATTGAGTTTGATGAAGATGGATACATTATCTTTGACGATGTCGTTCTCTCTAAGGAGTTTGCCAAAGCCATAGAAGCTGTCTATCCACAATGGAGTGGTAGCGACAAAAAAGTCATTCAAGGCATCGGTATTGTCACGTGTGTCTATGTTAACCCAAAGACACACGCGTATTGGATCATTGATTATCGTATTTTTGACAAAGATCATGATGGTAAAACGAAAATAGAACATTTACTGGAAATGTTGCATAATGCTGTCTTCAAAAAACAGCTCCCGTTTCGGACAGTGCTCATGGATGCTTGGTATGCGTCAATGAAAGTCATGAAAGCGATTGAAAAACTTTCCAAGATTTACTATGTGCCCCTCAAGCGTAATCGTCTTGTCAATGATACGGATGGTGTGGAACCGCACCAACAAGTCCAAGATTTATCTTGGACCCAAACAGAAACACGACAAGGAAAACGGGTGCACATCAATAAGTTTCCAAAAGGACATCAAGTGAAGTTGTTCCGGATAGTGTCCTCTAACGGACACACGGTATATATAGCGACAAACGATTTATCTCAATCAGATTTGGATGCGACAACCCAAGAATATCAAGTGCGTTGGAAGATTGAACTACTTCATCGTGAGATCAAACAAGTAACCGGTATTGGCAAATGTCAATGTCGTAAGTTGCGTGCCCAAAGAAATCATATTGCGTGTTGTTTTCAGGTATGGGTCTTTCTGCAGCGTGTTGCCCGCAAATTTGGCATAACGATTTACAACCTCAAAAAAGGGTTATTGGATGATTACATGAAACATCAGCTCTCAAATCCTTCAATAATCTTTGAAACTGCGTAAGTCCTGACTATTACACATGATTTTCAAAAAATAATTGAGACGACTCTCCTGACAACAAAGGCAATTTTTATTAACACTATGTTGTAAAAAATCTATCATATTTTTCCTGGGATGTCAAGGGCAAAAAATACATTTCTAAAAAAGAAAGACAGATACCTAAAAAGGATACCTGCCAAATGCGATTTTAACCGTTGTGTCCCATTTCAAAATGAACACCCTAAAACAAGTGTTCGCTCAAACGATAAGCAGCAAGACTATAAAAGGGCCTCCAAATAAAATTGTAAGACTTCCTATCTTCTTATACTTTGGAATATCTGGATGATCTGGTTTTGCCTGTTCCCATGTTATTATAGCAGTGGACATCGCCCCCCAAAGTCCTATGTAAATCCCAACGTACCAAAAAGAATATTCAATGCCTTTTATAACAAACTGGAATATAAGCGCGAAATCACCGATACAAAGTGCTGCGATGGCAATACTTAAATTAGATGTCAGGAGATTCAATTTCATGTTCACACACCTCATTTTCTTTATACTCATGATTTTAAACAAGGATGAGTTCTTTTGTCAAGGAAAGTTTAGGCTGCTACAGAGGCATTCAATTGTCGAATTTTCTTCGTTAGAAGCGTTAAATATTACCACAAAAGCGAAAAAGAGGCGCAATAAATTGCGCGACTACAAACGCGTTTGTTATTAAATCGGGCTTACAAAGCCCTCCTACAAGGGTGCTTAGCGACAATTGAATGGCTCTGGGGCTGCTACACGACAGCACGCCAAAACCTCTACTTAAAAGTTAGTGGTTTTGGCGTGAATTGATGAGCGATTATCCTATGGCTGTTGCCAAGAGTGTCCCTGCGAATGGTGGGTGCAGTCCGTATCGGTGTCGTGCCGATATGTATTCAAACACCCATCACACGTCATCGCATGTGCTGCAAAGTTTGGGCATTGTCCTCTACACTTTCGGTAATACACATTGCAGATGTATAGAGACCCATCTTCCCCCATAGCCATTTCTGTACAAGTGACAAATGCATGTTCTCCAGATGTGTTGGACCAACCATCCAGCTCGGCTTGGGTCGTGTCTTTTTTGCATTGCGGACACTTAATCTTTTTATAACGAGCTGTTATGCCATTAAGGCATTTTTAAAATTAACAAAAGTGGCGACCCCTCCACCAACAGCAGCAACAACTCCTGCTCGTGCGGTCCATATAGCGGCAGGAGTCGCAGTGCCACCTGATGCGATAATAGCTTTAATTGATAAACCAGTAGCAATGGCACCCAGCGTAGTAAGGGCTAAACCTCTTAATCCACCTTTTATAGCATCCTTTATGCTCACTTCTTCCATTGTGCTGGTTTCATAACTTTCTACTTCACCTTCAAATCCCTCAACTTCACTTATGAAGGCGTATGCATTTTCTATTTCACTATCTAATGCGTCCAGTGCTTCCTCAATATGGTTGTGTTCCGTATTGCAAAAGTAGCAATAGGTATCTGTGCTGTCATCAGTAGGACACCCACTACAAAGTTGGTGGGCATAACTCGGAACCATTGTAAAGGGACCTATGACAGTCAATGTAAATACAATAAGTAGGAATAGTGATATTTCTGGCAATATTCGTTTATACATCTTTTTCTCCTTTTTGAAGAGTTTTAAGAAAATATCTCGTTTAATTTACACATTATTCAAATAAGTCTTGAACGACAGCTAACATAACATCTGCAGTCTCTTCCCCTAAACTTGAGACAAGTTGAGGGCGAATTTCATCCCAAACACTTTTACGAATTTCAATGGGTGCGTCTGAAAAAGCTTCTTTGATTTCCAGAAGGAACTCATCTAAAAAATCTTCTGCTTTTTGTGCAAGCACGAGTTTATCATTGTCCGTTGGATAACGGGCATGAATCTCTTCCGGAGTCAGTAGGGCTAAATCCTGCAATTCAGGGTACTTTGCCTGAACGCGCACATTGATGTTGTCAATCCGCTTTTTGAGTTCTCTCATTTTTTGTAGAAATTGAGCCGAAGCAGTGCTTGCATCAGACGGATTCGTATGTGATAACTTGCCATCTGAAACTTCAGGGTTTGTTTCATGTGGTGCATCGTGCCATTGGTCACCGTGCCAATGACCACCGTTTTCAAAAGATTTACCCAGTGGCGGTGGTCTTTTGACATCATCACCAACGTTTACCACCTCTGGTGTTTCTTGTTGCGTGCGGTGCTCCTCTAATAGTTTGTTAGCCTCAGCTAACTCTTTTTCCAATTGCCGGGTTGTTGCGATTTCGTGTTGTATTACAAACACTGCAACACCTCCGAGAACGATAATGAGGGCTGCAAGTCCCCAGTAAAGTTTATGCTTCATTGTTTCTCTCCTCTGATAGGATTAGTGTTGTAAAAACTAACAGGCGATATAAAATGCCTTTCGTAACTTAAAGACACAGTAGTAAGGCAGAAAGGGTGCAAATTCCTAAAAAGTTGTAAGTTCATACTTGTTGACCAAGTTTTTCTAAAAACTTTTAGGACTGTGGCATACTACACGCTTCATAACTTAAAGACAAAGTTTTAGGGCAGAAAGGGTGCATAAAATGAAAATGAATGAATACAAGTTCAATGTATATTGCATAAGTCCTAACCTATAAAATAAGCATTTGAATTTACACGTTCCCTTCAAACATGAAAAGCAAGAGGCATCAAATACCGTAGGCACATTTAGCGAGCTACAAGGGTTCCTTTCTACAGTACTGCTCGAAATTGAATGGCTATGTTAACATTTGCTTTTCGTTTTCCTTGACAAACCTTTAATTCAATGATATAATAAATTGTTAAACGAAAATAGACATAATGACCTTCAGCAAAGGGAAGATAAATGGCGAGCACACCGAGGTTAGTCGTTGAAGTCTTTGAACACGTCAATTATCACGGACGCAAGATAACCCTCGTAGAATCTATCCCGAATACAACCGAAATAGGTGCTCAGGACGTAATCTCTTCTATTAAGATATACCAGGGACCTGGTTTTAGTGCGTCTCCCAACTACAAAGCGATTTTTCATGAACATGAAAAATATAAAGGGAGACGATTGGTTTTAGCACCAGGATTCTACCCGAACATCCATGAGATACCTTACAATTTCGGTGACGCGATTACATCTATAAGTTTTAGCCCAGCTGCACATCCGACCCCGCCGGTGTATGGGGCAGTCCCTGTCGTCATAGAGGTGTTTAACGATGTAGATTTTCGCGGGCGGCGGAGTCTTATCATGCGCGATGTCAGTTCAATGTTCGAAATCGGCATGAACGATATGATTTCTTCTGTCCGTATTCAGCGTGGTCCGAATTTTCCCTTCAGTGGATGCCATATCATTTTTTATGAGCATGTGAATTTTGAGGGACGTAAGATCAACATAGACCTAAATTCTCGCGAATTCCAAAAATCAGTCCGGAATCTGCGTTCCTTACCCCACTCACAATCGTTTTCCGACATCATCTCTTCCATAAAGATTGTGCCATTAGGTGTCTTCCGCGTGTTGATTGTTGTGGGCGATAATATGACGGGCGAACCTGCTGTCTTGCAATCTCTCACTGCGCTTGAAGGTTTAGAATTTCAATATACAACAGTCCATATTAACGACAACCCTGATAACCGGGGCGACTCAAACAATGCTGTAAAACTCTCTAACGTTACGCTTTCCAATTATGATATTATTTGGTTCACCTGGTTTGCCACCGGGCATGACGGAGAGTATTTTGTTGAGGATGCTGATGATGCGATCAAAGATTTCGTTAGAAAAGGCGGTGTTGTGTGGACATCAGCTATGGATAACAATATAGTACCTCCTGATGGTGTCCACGCATCTGAATCAGCATGGCGTGGTGACTGGCTACCTGTAGATCGTCATCCTATTGATGTCGTTGGTGCTGAGGATTCCAACGTGACGATTACCGATGAGGGTCAAAAAACGGGTATGTTTACATGGCCTCATAGGATCGATGTTGATAATTTGGTGACGGATGACCATTGGGTTACCAATGACCCAAGTTATCAAAAGTTGGTAGTTAGAGAAGATAATAACGGTCCTATCGGCATTCAGTTACAGTGGGGTGACGGATACTACGTTGGTTTTGCCGTAGATACACGGGACGCTCATAAAACCGCTGTCGCTAAACCTTTAATTGAAAATACACTCTGTTATCTTGCGAGTCTCGCGTGGCAAACTTCTCCACGCCAACCGCTCAAGGGACGTTATCGGACACACCAAAACAGTGATATAATCTTCCAATAGAAGCAATTTCTGAAAGTGATGTTTACAATAGGAGAAATTAATGCGTCTTATTCTTGCTGTTATATTTTTAATTGTCGTTGTGAGTGTCATCGGGTATTTCGCTTATGATCGACTAATTGATGCTGAGAACCAAACTAACGTTCTGCGGTGGATGGGTGTTATAGCGGTTGTCTTCATTGGAGGTTTAGCTGCTTTTGTAGGTTCTGTTATTCGCTATAGGATACCGAAAGCAGATGTCGCGTTGGTCAGAACAGGTGGTGCAAAGGAAAAAATTCGTATTACGGGTGGTCTCTGGGTTAACACGATTATTCATGAAATCAAAGAGATCTCTCTCAACACCATGCGAATTGAGGTGGTTCGCGAAACCTCTGATTCCTTGATTACCAACGACTTTAACCGCGCTGATGTTGAGGTCGTTTTTTATATTAAGGTTTTCCCAGAAGATGAAGACATTTTAAAAGCTGCCCAAGCCCTCGGCGATAAATCCATGACACCAGAAACTATCCGCGAATTAATTGAACCGATGTTGGATGGTGCCTTAAGAAGCGTTGCTGCCGAAAGTGAAATTCAAGATCTCCTACAGAAACGTCTTGAATTCGCTGACAACGTTCACCTGGCTTGTGGTGAAAATCTGAAGATTCATAACGGATTGACACTTGATACCGTTTCCATTATCCGAGTTGATCAAACTCCCATTGAAATGCTAAATCAGGACAATCGATTTGATGCTGTCGGTATCCGAGAAATCACTGAAATCACTGCTGAACAAGAGCGGGATAAAGAAGCTGCCATTAAAGCGAAAGAGGTTGCTATCGTACAAATTAATGTTGAAGCGCGTCTCCGAGAGCTTGAATTAGAGCAGGAACAGGCATGGGGAGAATCCGATCAACAGAAAAATATTGCTATCTATGCTGCGGAGCGTGAAGCTGAAACTATCAAGTTCCAGTTTGAGATGGAACAGAGCGTTCAAGAACGTGAATATGAAATGAAGTTGGAGGTTGAACGCGCCCGTATTTCTCAGGAAGAGGGTGTCCAATTACGAGAAGTTGAATTAGAATTAGAGGTGCAAACCGCTACGTTTGCACAAGAACAACAGGTGCAGCAACGAGAGATTGAGAAGAACCTCGTTGTCGAAACCGCACAAATTGACCAAACCAAAGTTGTTCAACTTGCTGAAATTGCCCAACATCTTACTGTTCAAATGGAGAAAATTGAACAGGAACAGACAATTGAAGTTCGAGAGATAGAGAAGCAACTCTTCGTAGAAAAGGCCCGTATTGTTCAGGAAGAGGGTGTTCAGTTGCGGGATGTTGAGCGAGAGTTGACTGTGCAGACGGCTAAGTTTGCACAAGAACAACAGGTGCAACAACGTGAGATTGAGAAGAACCTCGTTGTCGAAACCGCCCAGATTGACCAAAACAAACAGGTGGAACTGGCAGAGATCGCCAAGACATTAAACGTTGAACTCAGCAAAATAGGTCAAGAACAACAGATTCAAGTACGTGAGTTTGAAAAACAACTCTTCGTAGAAAAAGCCCATATTGTTCAGGAAGAGGGTGTTGAGTTGCGAGATGTTGAGCGAGAGTTGACTGTGCAGACGGCTAAGTTTGCGCAAGAACAACAGGTGCAACAACGTGAGATTGAGAAGAACCTCGTTGTTGAAACCGCACAGATCGACCAAAACAAACATGTGGAACTTACTGAAATCAATAAGATGTTGATGGTGGAGCAGTCCCGCATCGGTCAAGAATTACGTGTCGCTCTCACTGACGAAGATAGGAAGATTGACGTTGCCAATAAACAGCAGCTTACAGCATTGGCAGAGAAAGAGAAACTGGTTGCTGAAGCAGAACGTATGGGTGCGGAAGTCAATGTTACTGCTACCGAACAGGTGTTGGGTGCGGAATGGCAGCGTGATGTAGCAATCATCGGTGCTGAGGCACAAGCACAACCAATTGAACGTCTTGCAGATGCTGTGTTGTCGGAAGCACGAGCGAAAGCACAAGGTGAAATGGCAGAATACGAAGCTCGTAATGTTGCCGAACAACGTGTCCTTGTTCAAGAAGCTATCCTTGAACTGATTGAAGAAGCCCCCGATATTGTTGAACAAATGATGCGTCCCGTAGAGAAAATTGATAACATCAAAATCCTTGATATGGGAGGTAGTGACGGGAAAGGCGGCATCAACCGAAGCAGCATGGGACGCCTCGCGAATGCGTTGCTTGACACAGGCGCAATTTCACCGATGCTCAAAGAACTCTTTAACTTTGCCGATGTAGATGCCGGGCAAATCACAGACAAAATCGCAGAATATCTCGCTGATCTGGTTAACCGCCCAAGTAGTGCTCCCGATGTGCATGTAGATGTGGATGTGGATGCCGAATAAGTCGCAGACAAAATCGCAGAATACCTTTCTGGACTGGTTACCCCAGTTAACGGGTTCATTTTTTAAGTTTCGGCTCGGGAATCGTTTGTAAATACCGCAAATAACACATCCTTGACGTTTGCTTTGCTCCCGTATATAAAACTGATGAAGCGAAAACTATTAAACCATGCGCCATCAAAGACTTCCTACCAGACAGAAACGCACTAAACCGCAAAGATGCCGCACATGCCGTTCCGGTAATGGCAAGCGTGCATGTCCGGCTCTCAGCGGCATGATAATTTGCCCAGAATGTTGTAGTGCTAAACGGGCGAAAATCCCCGGATGCGACCATCACTGTAAATACTATAGTCCGCTCATTGTAAAAAGTCGAAAAGTCGCATCACCTGAATATCCACTCCATCTGTGTCTTGTCAGCCGTTCACGAGATACTGGTATGCTCATTATCGTTGGTACCCGTAAACGGCCTGATGGAAATTTAAAAGCCATGTTTCTTCTCTTGGACCTCTGGAAGAAAGGTGTCCGAGACTGCTTTTACGATGCAAACCTTTCCGAAAAACAATTTGAACGCGCGTGTCAACGGTTCGGAAGTAGTTATACTGAACCAGAACAAGCACTTCCAGAAGAAGACAAAGAAGAAGAAACTGAACCAGAAGCGAAAAATACAAAACAGGAATTGATTCGCGTCCCAAGAAACACGATCACCATTGAAGCAGAGACTGCGATACATTTTGATGATGGTGTGACAATTGTGGATGAAGAGGACGCCTCTAACGGAAAAGCCATTGATAGCGCAGAAGGTGCACGCGGTATTTATGAAGTTTACATCCCGAAAACCGGCAAGTGGTACGTATGGATTCGTACCTATTATAAGTACAGCGAAGATTCCTATTGGATCGGTATTGAAGATGTGGAACCTTATCCTTGGGATAAACAAGGTGGTCCAAATGCAATCAAAATTTGGGCAGTTCCCGGCGACAACTCCAAATGGAACCGTTGGCTATGGGATACTTCAACACACCCGCTTGGTAAATCAATCCCTGGTTATTTTAATGTCAAACGACGAGGCTATTACCGAGTCTGGTCAAAAGGGAGAGAACAGGGCACCAGATTAGACCAAATTTTGCTGACACGTTCCCGTAGATTCAACCCGGAAACTGCTTCTGAAGGCAAACCGATTCCTCTTCACACAGAACCTCACCCGTATGAACCAGCAACTTTTGAAGACTGTCAAAAACTAATTCGTCAAGCAGTTGAAATATCAAAAGCTGTTGAGACTGAGTTTCCGTGGGAATTTAAATACTGGCTCAACGACATCTGGGGTGATATCAGAAAATTCCCTGAACATGAAGGTTCACTCTTCAAGTGCCATAAATGTGAAGCAGATTTGCCGGACCAAGCAGTTGATCTTATCAAACAACACGCCCATTCTGATGATATCCAATTCTACATCTTGTGCAGGAAATGTGGTGGTGAATTTGATTGAAAAAACTTCTACATTTCTGACTTTCTACGTGGCATACATTCTAACGTTCACAATATCCAGCCTCGCTGCCCCACCGAATCCTTATCTCTATTTTGATGTCGATCCGGACACCGGAAAATTAACCCCGAAATCCACTTCTGGGCAGAATTCTGAACTCAGCGCCTCAACATATTTACAAGCGTTAGACGGATGCTGTTTTGCAAAAGAGCAGGGCGTTTTACAATCAGACGGAATTGAATATGTGCTCGCTCTTAGAATTGATTTCAGCGATCAACCGGGCAAAAGAACGAGTGCTGAATTCAATGAATATCTATTTGCCGAAAAAGGCGTTTCATTAAAGACCTGCTTTCGTGAAAACTCTTATAACCAGATGGATGTACAACCGGGACCCGTTGGAGGTGTTCTCCCTGAAGGTAATAAATGGATTCGCGCCCAGAAACCGATGCATTATTATGGGGAAGGAGCAAGACACATACCACGTTATCAGGAACTAATCACCGAGGCGTGTCGTGCCGTAGATGCAACCGTTGATTTTTCAAAGTATGATCGTGATAAAGATGGTGTCGTTGACCATATATTTATCATTCATGCGGGTAATGATGAAGCGTCTTCCGGTATCGTTGATGATATTTGGTCAGTCTTAACACCAAACGTCAATATTATCGTTGATGGTGTGCAAGTTGATACTGCCATCATTGTCGCCGAAGAACCAGATTTTGATAAACCTCACTTAGGTATCTACTTTCATGAATTCTTCCATGATTTCGGTGCGCCGGATGTCTACGGCTTAAACTTCACAGATGCTCGTGACCATAAGTGGGGATTAATGGGAGCATTTGGTCCGTATCAAGGCCCAGAAGTCTTTGGTATAGGGAACGGATTGGCACCGAGTCATATTATCGGTTATCTGAAATGGGACTTTGATGCCCGTCCTGAAAACGGACGTCTCGGTTGGATTGAACCTGTTGACGTCACACAAAATGGTCAGGTGTCTGTTCCAGCATTTGAACTGTCCCCCAAAACAGATAAACTTTTCAAAATTGATATTCCGCATGCACGAGACGCACTTGCCACAATCAATAGTGAATCTCCATTGCCTACCGCTGCTATTAACAGAGAATTTTTTCTTATTGAAAACCGCTATAAAGCTTCTGGTGCTACTTTTGATACTTATCTTCCCGAATCTGGTATCCTCATTTGGCACATTGATGAAACACAGGTACGCCCCTTCGGTAGCTACGATGCTGGGCAACAAATTTGGCTTGAAGATCCTAATGATCCTGAACATCTCGGTATTCGCCCGGATGATCTTGGTTTTATAGATATTCAAACTATTACTGAAGGTGCAGCCTATTCTGCAGATGATGACCAAACCGCCTTCACCCCAGGAACATTGCCTAACAGCAGCGCGAACAATGGAACACCTTCTGGCATATCTATTACAAATATTGGTCCAGAAGATTTAATTATGCAAATGCTCGTTTCATTTGGTGATACTTATGAACCGAACGATACTATAGGAACAGCATTCCCAATTTTCTATGCCCAACCCTATTACTCCTTTCTATACGACGCTTCAGACCCCCAAGATTACTATAAAATTGAGGCTGCTGGTGGTATAACAGTCCGCGCTGCGTTGTCAGAAATCCCACCAAACCAGAATTACCGTCTATCCCTTTTGACAGCAGCTGGTGAGACGTTAGCAACGGGTGAAAAAGCTCCTAATGTGCTTGGCTATCAAATTCTTTACCAACCTACGGCTCAACAGACGTTATATCTCACGGTAACATCCGATGGTGGATTTAGCAGCGTTGCATCATACAAATTATTCGTGGAACAACTGGACCCCGAATTTTTCGCTCTCACTCAGACCCGTGTTTATCCGAATCCTTTTCGGGCATCTGCATCGGGAATGACGTTTGCGTATCAACTCTCTGCCTCACAATCCGCAGACACCGTATCCCTTGAAATCTTTACGATTAAAGGTGAGAAGGTCTATAGTAAAACGCATCAAGATGTTTTTGCCCCCGGAAAGTTTCATTGGGATGGCTCAAACCTTCACGGAACCCCGCTTGCTCCCGGCATCTATATTTACCGCATTGCTGCAACTCAAGCAGATTCGGTTGTCCGAGAAATTGACAAATTTAGTATTCTTAGATAATTTATCGATTTTGGACATTTCCTTCTCTAATAAAACTGTCAGGGCTATAGTTTTTAAAAATTATCAGTTGAAGAGTGTCACTGATAGTTTCTATCGTAGGTCGTGTATTGCTACGGATCTACCTGACCTACAGATGGTTTATATAGAACTGTGAAAAATATAGCGGTAAACTCGAAAACTGAATGGCTCTGATAAAACTGTATTATGTTGTTGACGAAAAAATGTAGGTATGGTATCTTAGGGTTACGTCTTATGACAACAACTATATTTAAGTTGCCATTCTCAAATGGTAGACAAGGAGGCAATTTTATCAATGAAATGGTTCAATAAGCAAACAAGATCTTGCGAGAATACGGTGAGATTTGTGGGGAGGAGTTCATGCCGAAGCAAGCAGATTAAGGTACAGCAAGGAAGATTGACACTGCTGAATCTGGGGATGCTCTTTTTGTTTGGATTTGTCGTGTCAGGTTGTGGTCAATCCTTAGCGAGTTTAGCTCCAATTCAACCAGTGGATAATATCGCAAGTGTGTTAATGGAAAAAAACCAAAATCCTTCCGCAGATGTGGTTATTCCAGCAATTCCTTCCGAAGACCTTGCAAAGCCTGTTTTAGATAAGCATGGGATGCAAACAGTCGGTTTTCGCTTTGCCAAGGTACCCGATACAAACCTCAAGGCGTTAACGTATATTTTTGCTTTCCCAGAGTATGCGTATTCTATTGATGATTGGAATAATTTTTTGACAGATTGGGCAGGAGTACAACCTCAGATTGAATTGCCCACGGAAAATGAAAACAGGAAGATCGTAGATGCGTTGCTTGTTTCAGATCATCCGCAGGCTTTTGATATACAGGCGAGGCAACCGATCCTCACCAAAACACGAGATGGAATTACAGTTTCTATCTGTTATTGGCGCAGAGCTGATTTGGATCGAAAGTATAATCGAGGTAACGCTTCATCTCCCTTCTACGAAAATGCGGCAGCTGGACACCAAGGCGACAATACGGATGTGTACTATGTGAAGATTACCAACAATCGTTCACAGCACATCATCTTAGATGTAACAAAATGCCGGGTAGTTGACCAAGGTGAAAACGTCTATCCAGGGCTTGACTTTGAAGATTTAAAGGAAAGGTTTACCTACGACATACGTTCCTCTGGACTTTATATTACAAATGGGCTTGAAAATGCACGCAAGATTTTACTTGAAAAGCGAATGCCTATTGTTGAAAGGCAGGTTGGGGCACATCGTGCCGGTGTAAAACCTGGTGAGAGTAGGGAAGGTTTTGTTCCATTCACACAAGTAAAGCGAAATGCCGTTGAACTCAGTGTGGTTCTGCCAATTGAAAAAGCTCCACCTCCCGTAGGCGCACAGCGTTATCAGACAATAGAATTTAAGTTTCCATTTACACATGACAGAGGAATTCGGAATGCTCAGCCTGCGCCGCAACGTTACTAAGAATGCAAAAGGGGCGTTTATCACATATTCCGTTCAAAACCCAATGCTTTAGCTTTGGGATGTAGAACGGAGACCCAAAAAGGTTGGCTTTTTCCTAAACATTTAGACGTTTGAAACGTCTAACGTTTAAGTTGCACAGACACTTGTGTCGCCTTTTGCAACTGCTACGGTGGGGCACACCGGAAGTCACGCCTGTGGAGTCCAAGTAAGACCTCAACCAGAGGCACGAGAGACGGAAGCAGGAAAAGCCATTTAGGTAGAAATACCTAATTTAAGAGCTAAGAATCCCCATGCTTTAGCTTGGGGAGTATGTCAAAAATTATTTATACACTGCGGTAGGTGTGATGAATCAAGGTTATATGCATGTATAGCATTTGGTGGGAAACTCATCTACCAAGAGTGTTCACATATTTTCAGATTTTACTATAAATGCTTTTCTTTCTTAACCGAAAAGGCGTTCAGTGTGGTTAACTACACCGAACGCCTTTTTTGATTGTAGAAAAGGGTCTCATAAAGCAAAGATGTGGAAAATCAGGCTACAATGTCACAACGCGGAAGAGAATCTAAAAATAGTTTGCCATAGCTGCGGGTTCTGATACGTGAATCCAGAATTACGACGATACCCTGATCAGTCTGTGTGCGGATAAGTCGTCCGAATCCTTGTTTAAGTCGGAGTATCGCTTCGGGTAAACTGAATTCCAAGAAGTCATTTCCACCTTGTTCTTTAATCTGTTTGACGCGTGCCTCCATAACCGGATGTGTTGGTACTTCAAACGGAAGTTTTGTGATAATCACATTACTCAGTGCTTCGCCCCGCACATCAACGCCTTCCCAGAAACTGGAAGTCCCAAACAGAACAGAATTTGTATCTTCACGGAACGCCTGTAACATATCTGTCCGTGAAAGCTCCCCACCCTGTTTAAAAGTATCAATACCGATTTCTGCAAGATAGGGAGCGACCTCCTCATAGACTTCATCCATCATTTTGTAACTGGTAAACAAGACAAATGCTTTGCCATGCGTCAATTTAAGAGAGTGTTTAATTTCACGAATGGCAGCAGGGATAAACTCAACACTATTTGGATCCGGCATAGAACGCGGAATATGTATTTTTACCTGTTCCTTAAAGTTGAATGGGGAATCTACAAGCAATTCCCGATACTCATTCATACCGATTCGCTTTTTAAAGTAATCGAAATTGCGATTAGTCGCAAGTGTCGCGCTCGTCATGACAACGCTTTCTTTAGCATTAAAGAGATTTTCTTGTAACATCTGGCTGACATTTATAGGTGTGGCGTTGAGGAGAATGCGGGATGTTCTTCCCCACGTTGAGGTCTCTACCCAGTAGATGTAGTCAGGATCGGGTTGCTGAATCATGAGGTCCAGTTCTGATCTGAGCCGCTTACATTGGTTATAGTATGAAGATAACTCTTGTTCATCGTCATCTGTAGTAGCACCATCATGTAGTTGTTTAAGTGTTTTTTCAATGTGGGACAAAGGAGTATCTAATATATTCCCTTTTGCAAAAACTTCAGCAACATTATCCTTATCAATTCGTTTTGTTGCGGTATACTTGTCTGTGTCTGCAAAATATTCTGTAATGGTGCCAAAAAATTGGTTCGCTTGTTCCCGTGCTTGCTCAACTTCATCAATAAGGTCTTTCGAGTTAAATCGTGTTGCTGTTCCGGTTTCGTTCCTCTCGTTGTGGAGTGAATCTAAGAACCATTTAATCCTGGTATTGCTGATTTCAAGGCTGGTATGGTGTGTTGCTGTGGCTTCCAAATGATGCGCCTCATCAATGATAAGGTAGTCGTAGTTAGGAAGAATCCCGGCTGACGGGTCAATCTGCCGAATTGCCAAATCACTAAAGAGGAGATGATGGTTGACAATGAGCAGGTCAGCCTCGTGCATTTCGTTCCGCGCCTCAAAATAAAAACAGACATCATAGGTGGGACATTTGCGACCAAGACAGTTATCTCGATCAGATGCGACCTTATCCCAAATTTGAGACATTGGTTGTCTTGGTAGATCGGCGCGGCTTCCGTCATCAGTCGTTTCCACCCATGCGACAATATCCTTGACCTGGTCAACCTCTTCCATCGTGTCAAATAACCCACGTTCATAATGTAGTAAACTTTCCAAACGTCTCCGCGAGAGGTAGTTCCGCCGTCCTTTTGCAAGCACCGCCTTGAAATCACGAGGGAGTACACTATGTAAAAACGGAATATCTTTCGTAACGAGTTGTTCCTGCAGGCTAATAGTATTGGTTGATACGACAACTATCTGCTCTGTTTTAAGTGCGAGTGAGATAGCAGGTATAAGATATGCGAAGCTTTTTCCGACACCCGTTCCGGCTTCAACAATCAGATGTTCGGATGCAGCGAATGCGCGAGCAACCGCATTTGCCATGTGAAGCTGCTCTTCACGAAATTCATATCCGGGTAGATGTTCCGAGATAATACCACCAGGGCTAAAAATGTCTCTGAGGGTTAGCGTTTTTGGTGTTTGCGTCATGTGTTCCCATTATTGTTGTGAGTGTCGGTTTCAATTGAAGGTAAGGAATGGGTAGAAGACCGTTTTTATTCAATAACTATTTTTGTAAATTCACTGTTAATTTTTCTTTGCCATGGCTACTTTTAATATCTATAATGAGTTCCAGAGCATCTTTTTGAGTCTGAAGTAATGCCTCAAGAGTCTGCACATCGTTAATCTCTTTTCCATTAATTGCGAGGATAAGCGCACCGCGTGGAATTTTTGCATTGAACCCAGGCGCGTTTTCCTTAACCCTTTCGACGATTACACCACGGTCTTCTTCCGTTAAGTAAGTGTATCTCTGAGAATCGCCTTTCTCCAATTTACGTACTGCCAACCCAAGCATTTTCCATGAAACAGATTCACTTTCAAAGGGTAATCCTGCCAGTTCTGGCGGCATCTCGGCAATAGTCACATTGAATGTCCTTTCCTGCCCTCTTCGCAACACCTTGATGATAGATTCTTTACCAACCTGTGATTCCGCAATGAGCATCCGGAATTCAAGATTTTCTTTTACCTTTTTCCCATTGTATTCAACGATAATGTCATTCCGCTCTAAACCTCCTCGGTCAGCAGGTGTGTTTAACACAACGGAACTGACGCGAATACCCTTTGGTACCTCCCTCGTCTTAATACCGAGAAAACCACGGATAATTTTACCGTTTGCAATCAGTTGATTACCGATGGTGTTCACGAGATTGCTGGAAATAGCAAACCCTGCCCCTGCCCGAACCGGAGCAGGTGTGTTTTCAACCTTACGAATTAAGGCGTTAATGCCAATAACCTCTCCATAGATATTGAGCAAAGGACCACCGCTGCTACCGGTATTTATCCAAGCATCCGTTTGGATGAAGTCTTGGTATCGAATGAAGCGCAATCTGAAGAGATCATTACGACCTTTTCCGCTGACAATACCAGTTGTTACGGTATAATCAAGTTGAAAAGGGTTACCAATGGCGATGGTAAATTGTCCAACCCGAACTTTCTCGGAATCCGCTAACGACAGAGTCGGGAACGCTTGTTCTCTGTTAACCTTTAGAACACCAATATCTGTGATAATATCTGTTCCAACTAATTTGGCGTCAAGTGTGCTACCGTCTAACAACCTCACTTTGTAATATTCCGCACCGTGAATGATATGGTCATTTGTCAAAATATAACCATCTTGCCGAAAAAAGAATCCAGAACCCCATCGATTTTTATCTGTATCTGAATGTCCAGCGAAAATACCGACAATAGCAGGTTTACTTTGCGCAGCAATATCAATAAATGCGTTTTCAATAGAACTTAACATCTCCAAATTGGTCGGTTGGTCGGTTTGATAGGCACATGAAGAGAAAATGACAACGAAAATGAAAAGGGTACAATACAAATAACTTTTTCTTTTCATAAAAATCCTTTTTCAGAAAGTTTTATCAAGATTATACCAAATTTTGAGTTTTAAAGTGAGATTTAAGAATGGACTTCTACAAGGAAGCGCGCAGTATAATGTGTACGGGTGTCAGGTGTATGAGACTTTTACTGACACCCGTTATAGGCTAATTATTATTTAACTCCACCGTTACTTTTTCTGTGCCATTAATACCTTTAATATCAAGCGTAACATTTGATATGTCTTGTTTATCTTGAAGAAACGTTTCAAAAGTTTGAACGTCAACAATTTCTTGTCCATTAATAGCAATGATGAGGGCATTACGTGGAATATTTGCATTGAATCCAGGAGAACTATTCTTAACTTTTTCAACGATAATGCCTCGATCTTCAGCAGTTAGGTAGGTGTACCTATGATAATTGCCATTTTCCAATTTTCGCACGGCTAACCCAAGCGTTTTCCAAGAAACGGACTCAGTTTTCACAGATCGTCCGACCAATTCAAGTGGCATCTCATCAATAGTCACATTGAGTGTCATTTCCTGTTTTTGTCGTAGCACCTTAATGGGATATTGCTTGCCGATCTGGCACTCCGCAACCATCAATCTGAATTCATAAAGTCCTGGTACCTTTTCCTCGTCGAATTCAACGATGATGTCGTTACGTTTTAAACCACACTGGGATGCGGGCGTGTTAGGTTTTACTTTTCTAATTTTTATACCTTGTGACATATTTTGCATATCCGCATCAAGGTAACCCCGTATAATTCTTCCGTGCTTAATCAGTTGATGCCCAATTGTTTTCGCGAGATCACTATTAATCGCTAAGGTTGATCCACTTGGGTTCAAGGTAGTAACACCAATAACCTCACCTTGGATATTTAGTAAGGGGCCACCGCTACTGCCTTTGTTAATCCAAGCATCTGTTTGGATGTAATTATTATGATATTGAAAGAGTTTTGTTTCTTGTGGATGAGAACAGCGACCTTTGCCACCGACAATACCAGCCGTTACAGTATGTCTATAACCTATCGGATCACCGATAGCAATTGCGAATTGTCCAACCCGAACCTTTGTGGATTCTGCGATCGAGAGAAACGGAAACTCTTCATCTCGCTCAATCTTAATAACCGCTATGTCAGTGTTCGGATCGCTCCCAACGACTCTTGCATCAAACGTGCTGCCATCAAACAATTCCACCTTGATGCATTTTGCCCCACTCACTACGTGTTCATTTGTTAAGATATGACCGTCTTTTCGAAAAATAAAACCGGATCCTCCGGATATCGGCGGTTTGTTATTGTTGTTTTTTTGTGCATCAATTCTTACGGTAAGACTGACAACAGCAGGTTTACTCTGATCTACGATCTTAGTAATAGCGTTTTCAAAAGCGCTTAATATTCCCAAATCGTCAGGTTGGTTGGTTGGTGATGCCCCTGCAGTAATAGTGGCAGCAAATAGTATTAAAACTGCAAAGGCAATTGTATTTCTTTTCATGAGAACACCTCTTTAATTATTTTTATATTTTGCTATAGAGAAACTTATTCTTATTTTACATACTTTTGCATGGAAGGTTTCAATATTCTACAAATTGGGAAGGATTCAGCTATTTCAAAGTTTCTTATATCTATTATTGTGTAGTCTATTTTAACAGATTCTTTGGGAAATTGTCAATCTGTTTTTAGTGAAATTGCAGAGGCATTCAATTGTTGATATTATCCGTTTGAGTTATGAAGTAGCAATTCGTTGATGCTACTACCGCAATTCGGAAATCGCTCCTACTCAAAAGTTACCATTTGGTAACTTTTTTCATACCGTGGTAACTTTTTGAAAATTGCCCTAAACTCAGTATCTGATTGGGTTTAGAAAGGTTTTTTATCATGGTGTTAATTTTTGAATTGGACTTACGCGACTTTAACGATTTTTCAATAATTATGGCGAAATTGGTATAATTTTCAGCAACATGCTTAGTTTTCCGTGAGCTTCCAATTTGTTGGATTCTCTGCCATTTTTTGTCAAGTAATTTCAACATTCTCACCTACATGTTTTTGTCAAGATTTTTGGTCTGGTTGTATTTGTGTTTAGGATCGATTTTGTTTTCATACTGATATTATACCCCTTGTTATAGGTGATGGTCAGCAGTTTTGTTGTTGCCGGACAATAGATATCTAATATATTTACAATAAGTTTGCGGGAAAATAGTTTTCAGTTGGTAGGTGTGTCAGCATTTGTCTGAACCAAGATTCACGAATCAACGCCAAATCAAGAAATCAACGGTATGAATCATGGCGAATGCCATACGCGCATTCGTCTTTAGTCATTCCCCGGGTATGAATGCCATTTAGTCATTCCCCGTATGGTATTTGTCGGGATTATAGGATTTTCAGGATTATACCGTTTCTAAACAATGAGACTTCATTATGATACCAATTCTAAAATACAATGTCCCATTTAACATACTGTTATTTAATGGAATATCTATAGAAGATAAGAATGTCCGAGGGCAATGAATTGCGCGTGGTGAATGTGCGTATGACATTCACATTATAGCGACATCCAAAAATATGTGCGCACTCCCCGGTAGATGCGGTTTCCTAACCGCATCTATGAGACTGAATAAACACCGGTTCGGTTAGGAAACCGAACCTACCGTAGTGTGTAAATAATTATGGTTTTTACTATAAACGTGTTTTTTCGTTAATGAAAGGCAATCAATTAGAATGGTATAATGTTTTGACGAATGGGGTTGAATCTGCTATACTTTTGCCATTAAAAACACGACCATTCAAGGAATCGCCAATTGATGAAATTTCTACTTTACGTACTTATTTTTATCCTCTTCACCACAATCGCTATTGCTGAAGAACCCGCCTCATTTGGCACTCCACCGTGGCAACCCGCAGGCAGATATACACATCCCGAAATTCGTGAAAGTTCTGGTATTGTTGCAAGTAAACAGTTTGAAGAGGTTTATTGGACGTTGAACGACTCTGGAAATCCATCAGTACTTTATGCAACAAAACGGAATGGTGAGTTAATCCAAAAAATTAAAGTGCGCGGCACTCGAAATTTCGACTGGGAGGCACTCGGTATTGATGATAAAGGACAACTCTGGATCGGGGACATCGGCAACAATAGCAGAATGCGATTTGATTTGAATGTAGTCGTTGTAAAAGAACCGAATCCGTACACTGAAACAGAAGCAGAAGTCATAGCAAAGTATCCATATCGCTATCCCGACAATAATGTGGATGCGGAGGGGTTGTTTATTGCTAACGGTATACCTTATATTGTCTCTAAAGAACAATCGGGAGCGGTACTTTACCGTTTTCCCGCATTGCAAGCGGATAAGAAACAGGTTTTGGAACGCGTTGGTGAGTTCACAGAAGCACAACTGGTGACAGGTGCTGGTATCTCAGAGGATGGAAAGCGGCTTGCTGTCTGCACCTACAATTCCCTTTGGGTATACCACAGCACCGATAACGACTTAGCGAAAATGATTCAGAGTAAGCCGTGGGTATTGCGGCACAATTTTCTTGGTGAGGCAATTTGTTTTGAGGGATATAATCTTTATCTTACAAACGAATCTCGCGATATTTATGCCCTACCACAATTTTGGTATGAAAAAGAGTGGAAATTGCCACCAAAAAACACACAATCGGCAGTATCCCTGTTAGTTAAACAAGAATCGGATGGGTATAGGTTAGAAAAGTATCGTGATGCAGGAATTGATATTGATGGTGGGCATGTGGCATTAAACGCAAAAAGTTCAGGTGCAGCAATTCATCAAAAGATTGAAGTGCCCTATAAAAACGTATATAAAATCAGTGCTATCTTGACCCGCGGACCGGAATATGGGCATGTAGAATTAACCGTTAATGGAACGAAGGTCGGGCAACCTTACGATTGCTACCACCCGGAATTAATTGCTGGAACGTTGGTGACATTTGGCGTAATACCGCTGAATCAGGGAGATAATCAGATTGTCTTGAAGAGTGTCGGTAAATCAAATCAGGCGACAGGCTACAAAGTTGGTATTGATTCCTATCAAGTGTTGCATGCGTCCCCGTTTGTTCGGCGTTACATGGTTTTAGGTCCATTTCCAAAGACAGATGCTACTGTTCCATCGGTTTCTTCAGAAAAGTCGCTAAATCTGAACGAAACGGACAAAGGGGTTGAAGGTAAAACAATTCGCTGGCGTGAAGCTGAGACAAGAACGAGCGGGATGCTGGATTTACGCGCAAAAATCGGTATGAACACAGGCGTGGTTGGATACGCTGTTACCTACGTCTATGCACCAAAAGCAATGGACACTGTCCTGCTATTAGGCAGTGATGAAACGGTTAAAGTGTGGCTAAACGGAACAGAAATTCACAAAAAGAGGGTCTACCGACGTATAACACCAGATGCAGATACGATTCCGTGCCGGTTGAAAGCAGGGTGGAACGAGGTTGTGTGTAGCGTTGAGCAGAACAGTTGGACGTGGGCACTGTATCTGCGATTTACTGATGCAGAGGGTGTGCTTAAATATAACACACATCCAAACAAATAGAACAAATTCAGCAGATTTCGCGAATTATTTAACTTAATTCCTCAAAATTCTAATAATTTCCCAATTTTTTACATTTTTAACTTGATTTTTTCTTTGCATATTTTAGTATAATCTTGAAATGACAAGCAAATCTGAACAATAGTAGTGTTTTTTACTCGGTTTACTTGAGTCGTGTGTCTTATTTTTTCAATAGGCATGTTACACACGAGCATGTCATAACAAAAGGAGGTATCAGATGTTTCGTGATATTGTTGGCAATAAATGGGTTATTGGCGGCATTGCCTTCTTAATCGTGTTTGCCGTAGCGTGTGTCCTCTGGTACCGATACGATACGGCAGCTGACAGAAAAGCGGCAGCCGATGCTGCAGCACTGCTCCGTCAATGGGCAGCTAAAAAAGCGGGGCCTAATGGCAAGACAAAACAGGTGGCTGATGCACCTGCGGAAAGCACAACACCAACCGGAGCAGAACCGATAAAAACTGAAAGCCTACAGATCGGTGATGTCGTGGACGGAAGGATATATTTAGGCACGGAACCGCCATCGCCAGAACTCCTGGCACAATTCGGTGTTCGTCCTCCTACACAAGATGAGATCATCTCACCTTACGGGTTCGGCCCCTATCCCGAATTACCAGATGGGTTCGGACCGATTACATGGCCGCGCAAGAGTGCTAATTCAGAATTGATGATACGGGTTCAGATCAAACTTCTAAAACAAGAGGTACCTGTCAAAGGGATTATTATGGAGAATGGTTTGGTATACCCTATCTTCAAAGGTGTCCGCTACGTAATATGGGTGAGTCCGATGGAAAACAATATTTGCGAAGATCTCTGGGCCATCCCGATGATGGTGATTACATGAGGGCGATCAGAAAAGAAAAAAACGCGCGCGATGAAAGTATAACTGCAGCCGATTTTCCCGGTATTAAGCTGGTCCCTTTTGAAGAGGGCGGTATAGATCCCTATACCTTCCTTGATTTATCCAAATAAGGAGAATTACTATTATGAAACGTTTTGTTATTTTTACACTGATTTTTGTGATGCTCGGTTGTGCTATTATAGTCCTCTGGGCTGATGTACGAACAAGAAACGTAAACCAACGTGAGTTTGATAAATCAGATTTTTGGACTCGGTGCGGTTAGGAAACCGCACCTACCGGGCTTATGAGAATAAGATTTTATGCAAAATGAAGTTCATATATCTATTATCAAACTCACGTTAAACCAGTATTATGGAAAATGTCTATCAGTAGAGTCTGACGGTCCAGTATATGCTGAAGCTTATATCACATCAGATGTAGATTATCCGGGTGAAGGAGATGGTATTGTTGATATAGCGAAAAGCAGTCTTGAAGCTTTACTGGAAGGTTACGGCATAGAATACGAAGCGTGGGCCAGATACGAAGGAGATGCACCTAACGATGAGTACGAAGGCACGTATGAAGCGTATGCTGGGGCTCCTGGCGATCTTGATGGTGATTACGAACCACGCAAGGATTGGGATGAAGAAATAGACGATGAAGTAAGATCGACAGGAGAGAAAACCAACCTGCACAATAATCCCGATAGATGGTCTGATGCCGAAAAAGAGAGATATGGAAATTGGAATGCCATACAGGCAGAGACTGACTTATCCGCCTGCACCGCTTGGGCGGATATTGACGGTTCAAGTCCAGCAATACCCGGTAAGTGGGTCCTCGTAGAGGGACCTTCTGAAGTGTCTGGGTCTGAAATAACACATTGGTTAGAGTGGCAAGATGGACGGGAGGCACTATCTAACCATGCTTATGGAAACGCTTGGAATTTCCCCGATCCCGCAGAACACAATCAGGACTTACGCAGTTTTGAAAATTATTGAAGGATTAGAGAGTTGATGTCGCATGTAATCATCCAATAAACTTTGTTTGAGTTCATAAATCGTTTGAATGGCTTTCCGGGCAGCACGCGTCAAACAAACCCAGACCTGGAAACAACACGCAATATGGTTGCGTTGGGCACGCAGTTTTCTACACTGGCATTTGTCAATACCGGTTACCTGTTTAATCTCACGATGAAGTTGTTCAATCTTCCAACGAACCTGACACTCTTTTTTTGTCGCAGTCGCATCCGATTGAGATAAATCGTTTGTCACAATGTATTCCGTGCGTCCGTTGTCAGACACAAGCCGAAATAACTTCACTCTATGTCCTTTCGGAAAGTTTTTGATGTGTATCGGTTTTCCACACTGCGTTTCTGTTTGTGTCCAAGATAAGTTTCGCACTTGTTGGTGTGGTTCAATACCATCCGTATCGTCTACAAGCCGATTACGTTTCAGGGGGGCATAGTAGAACTTGGAAAGTTTTTCAATCGCTTTCATCACTTTCATGCAAACATACCAAGAATCCATGAGCACTGTCCGAAACGGGAGCTGTTTTTTGAAGACAGCATTATGCAACATTTCCAGTAAATGTTCTATTTTCGTTTTACCATCATGATCTTTGTCAAAAATACGATAATCAATGATCCAATACGCGTGTGTCTTTGGGTTAACATAGACACACGTGACAATACCGATGCCTTGAATGACTTTTTTGTCGCTACCACTCCATTGTGGATAGACAGCTTCTATGGCTTTGGCAAACTCCTTAGAGAGAACGACATCGTCAAAGATAATGTATCCATCTTCATCAAACTCAATGTCCGTTTTGACAGATTCCCAGAGTTCGCTGGAAGGAATGTTTTCGTTTCTCAAAAACCAATTGAGTTGATCGTGACTCCACTTCTCAGTATGATCGGCAAAATAGGTTTGTGTCCAATTAGTGAAACTTGCTAATAAAAATTGGCAATAATCTGAATATAAGTTTTGCTTCTGTTCAGGAAGTGTAAATGTAATCATAATGAAATAGTATAACACAATTTTATAATAATGCGTAAGTCCTGACAATTAAGAAAACAATTGAGTTTTCAACATCAGAATCTCGATAAACATCAAGCAGGTAACCAATGCGTTACCTGCTTGTGTTGTACTTAATGTAATGCGATTCTACACCTGTTCAACGCTAAGTGTTGCAGGTTCACCATTGAGTTTCTGATCGAGACTGAAAGCATTTTCCCCAAACGATTCAACAACCTCAGTCGTCAACGTTTCGCTGAGGATGTACTCCCGATGTGTTTCAAATGCTTCTTCTACGAGCGCGGACTCGGTAATCACACTGAGCTTAATCCGATCAGACACGTTGAAATCGGCATCCTTCCGCATATTCTGGATTTTATTGACAAGTTCGCGTGCCATGCCTTCAAGTCTCAACTCGCGCGTCAGTTTTGTTGACAACGCTACAAATTTCTTCGCGTCCACCTCTACAAAAAAGCCTTCCCTATTTTGTGTCTGTACATCAATTTCTGATGATTCAAGCGTATAGGTTTCACCTGCCGCTTCTATCTCAAGCCTCCCGTTCGCTTCCAATTCTGTTTTCATCTGCATTGTATCTGTAGTAGCGAATGCTTTTGCGATTGCCTGCACGTCTTTGCCGTACTTCGGTCCCAGGACCTTAAAATTCGGTTTGAGCGTAACCTGGGCAAATGCATCCAATTCCTCTGTGAAAACGATTTTCTTAACATTCAGTTCATCATTAACAAATGCTGCCAAACGGTTGACAGTCTCTTTCTCAGCATCAGACAGTCTACCAAACGTAATTTCAGCAAGCGGTTGGCGTGTCTTAATACCCGAACGATTCCGAGCTGCATGTCCCATGCTGATTACCTCGCGTGTGAAAGCCATATCGTTTTCTAACGCAGTATCTATCATAGCAGCATCTGCGATTGGAAATTCTGCAAGGTGAACGCTGAGTGGTGCATCCGGATTGAGCGAACCGACTAAATTACGGTAGAGTTCATCTGCCAAAAATGGGATAAACGGCGCAGCAAGTTTCGCCACAGTAACAAGTATCTCATATAGCGTGGCGTAGGCGGCTTGCTTGTCCTGTCCTGCTTCTGCACCCCAGAAACGATCACGGGAACGGCGAACATACCAGTTGCTAAGGTCATCTACAAATGCCTCAATTGCGCGAGGTGCATTCGTGAGATGGTAATTCTCCATGTCATCGCGCACTTTGTTAATTAAGGTATGCAGACGGGATAAAATCCATCTGTCTACGGTAGCGCGTTCGACAACTGGTGGTGCATCTTGTAAGACATCAACCTGTTCCAAGTTAGCATACATCACAAAGAAACTATAGACGTTCTGAAGCGTTCCCATAAACTTTTTCAAGGCTTCATCAACACCTTCAAGTTTGAAAGTTCGTTGTGCCCAAGGTGGTGATGCTGTGAACATATACCACCGCATAGCGTCTGCGCCCTGTTCGTTCAAAATCGTCCAAGGGTCAACTGTGTTACCACGACTTTTACTCATTTTCTGTCCGTCTGAGGCGAGAATCAGTTCAAGGCAAAGACAGTTTTTGTAGGCGGGTTTGTCGTAGAGAAGTGTGCCAGTTGCTAAAAGGCTATAGAACCATCCGCGAGTCTGATCGATGGCTTCCGAGATGAAGTCGGCGGGATAGGCACGTTCAAACAGTTCCTTGTTTTCAAAAGGATAGTGCCATTGTGCGGTGTGTGCGCATCCTGAGTCAAACCAACAGTCAATCACATCTTGTATGCGATGCATCGTGCCACTGCATTTTTCACAGGTAAGCATAACGTCATCAACATAAGGTCGGTGTAGTTCAATATCTTCTGGTACATCGGTGCCAAGTTCTTTTAATTCGGCGATACTGCCAATGCAGTGTTGATGTCCACAATCGTTGCATATCCAAACAGGTAGCGGTGTTCCCCAATAACGTTCACGACTCAATCCCCAGTCGATGTTATTTTCTAACCAATTGCCGAACCTGCCATCTTTGATATGTTCTGGGTACCAGTTGATTTCCTGATTGTGCTGACGCATCTGGTCTCTAATGGCAGTTGTGCGGATAAACCACGATTCGCGGGCATAATAGAGCAACGGGGTATCACATCGCCAACAGAACGGATATTGGTGGGTATATTCAGCAGATTTGAACAACAACCCACGTCCATCCAAGTTTTTTATGATTTTCGGATCAGCGTCTTTGACGTATTCCCCTGCCCACACGTCTTTGACCTCTGGAACAAATTTGCCATCTGCCCCCACCAATTGCACTAACGGTAGATTGTGTTTCTGCCCAATATTGTAGTCGTCTTGTCCGAAAGCAGGAGCAATATGCACCAAGCCACTTCCCTCTGTAGTCGTCACAAAATCACCTGGGACAACATAGTGTGATTTTTCTGCATGCTGTCCACTATCAAAAAGCGGTTCGTATTCCCAATTTTGGAGGTCACTGCCCTTGTAGTTTTCAACGATTTGTGGGAGTTCGTCTCCGAACAAACTCGGTATACATTCTTTCGCGAGGATAAGGTTTTGTCCATTATCTTCAACGGCGACGTAATCGTAATCTTCACCGACAGCAACAGCAACGTTAGATGGCAACGTCCAAGGTGTCGTTGTCCATACAAGAAGATAGGTATTTTCTCTGTTTTTGAGTGGAAATCGGACAAAGATGGATGGGTCAGCAACCTCTTGGTAACCGAGTGCGACTTCGTGGCTTGCCAAGGTTGTGCCACATCGGTAGCAATACGGTTGTACCTTATGTCCTTGATACAACAGTTCTTTATCCCATGCTTGCCGCAACACCCACCAAACGCTCTCAATATAATCGTTTGACAATGTGATATACGCCTCATCTAAATTCACCCAGAACCCGATGCGTTCTGTCATCTGCCGCCAATCCTGTTCATATTGAAAGACATTTTCCTTACACTTTTCAATGAAATTCTGAACGCCGTAAGCCTCTAATTCCGCTTTATTTGTGATATTAAGTTGCTTTTCGACCTGATATTCGACGGGGAGTCCGTGTGTGTCCCAACCCGCTTTACGGTGGACGTAATGTCCGGTCATCGTCTTATAACGGCAAACAGCGTCTTTCATGATGCGTGCGAGGACGTGATGCACACCGGGCGGTGCATTTGCAAACGGCGGTCCCTCAAGGAAAACAAAGGGAGGCGCGTCTTTGTACATCTCCATGCTCTTCTGAAAGATGTCGTTTTCACGCCAGAACTCAAGGGTCTGTTTCTCTTTTTCAGCAAAGGTGAATTGCGGTGATACCTCTTCAAACATTTTTTAAACTATTAGCCTCCTGGAACTGTTTCGTCCGTTGTCCGAAACAGGGTATCTGGTAAACCGGTACTGGGTTGGCATCATAAGACTCTTTCTGCTAAATGCAAGATTGACTCAAACATGTGTATTTCTTCATGTAGCGTCAATCTTCAGATCAAAAATTTTAGTCTGTTATCTACTTAAAAAACAAAACGCCCCACCGAAATTGTGTGTTTCAGTGATGGGCGTGTCAATAAATAGTTCTTATCTGCTTGCGATTAGCCCACCACAGCACGACGAATAGCAATAATAATGTGTATGGCGCGATGGGAGTCTTGGTGTAGGGCAGTGGTGGCGCACAAGCTTTTGATATTGCGATGTCGGTGTGGTAAGCGATTGATAAAAAAGCATCTTATAATCCTGATTAGGTTGTATGTTTATTAATGTATGATACTACATTCTATGGGATGATGTCAAATCTTTTTGGTGTGAATCCTGAGAATTGGTGTATAATGGATAGTTGAAAGGAAACACTTTTATGGAACAAGAAAAAGACAATACTTTAAAACAAATAGCTGAAAATGCCTTATCTGATTCTGTAGTCCTTTTGGATGTGGAAAGAGAAACACCTCTTCTGGCATCACGTCCACAATATGATTTTATCAAAATTGAAACGAATAATGGTAGCGGTTTTTTCATTGATAAACATCTAATAGTGACAAACTTTCACGTCATCGTTGGGGCAACATCTGTGACCATAAAACTTTCTGGTCAAGAAGAATCATACCAAATTGAGAGTGTGGAAGTTTATGATGATAAAAACGACCTAATACTTCTAAATGTTGATAATGAAGGTGTCCCACTCATGATTGGTGATAGTGACAGGATTCAAGATGAGGATGAAATCTGTGCTGTAGGCCATCCCGACGATCATGCTGAGATTGAACACGGAACTATTGAAAGTATATGGAAAAGATCAAGTGGTGATCTGATCCGCTTGTCAACCAAATCCACTGGCGGAAGTAGTGGTAGTCCTATCCTAAATAGTAGAGGTGAAGTTATAGGTGTGAAGTCATCCAGCAGGACTGATGAAGCTGGGAATGTGGTCTGTGGTTATGCTATACCCTCAAACAAATTGAAAAAGTTGCTACAGAAAGAAACAGAATCAGTGCCTTTTGAAGATTGGCAGGAACTTCCAGAGGTGCGTTATTTAGCTGAAATTGATGCAGCAGAAAAGTTCTGCAACGACGGAGAATACAAAGAAGCGATTGCTCATTATGATATTGCAATTGACCATGCTCCTGATGCGCGTGAAGCTTACATAGGTCGTGCGGATGCAAAGTTTGAATTTGGACTTTTAACAGAGGCAATGACCGATCAAATATCTTTGCTTAGATTCCATTCTGTACCATTTAGTTTTTCAAATATTCGGAAGTCCATTTCGTACAGATGGGACATGCTTAAACTGTATGGTCTGAGATTTTTCCTTCATATATTTGTGTTTATATTGGGCAGGAGATTTTGGTTAACTGGTAATGCCAACTCAAATATACGCAAAGCGAAATCTGCAACGGAACAAGGTAAAAACAGGGATGTCAGACGATATTATCAAAACGCCATCAACCTATATTCTGAAGCAATTGATTTAAAAGAGAAGACAGGTATTACCTATAACAGTCGTGGATGGGTGAGATATTTATTGGGACAATTTGAAAACAGACAAGGCAATATAGAAGAAGCGGGATATTGTTACCAATATGCAATAGACGATGTTGATGTCGCTTTTAAGTTCAAACCGAAACTTTCAAGAGTTCGTGCTGCCTTTTATCATACGCGCGGTGTTGCAACGGCTGCCCTTAACGATCATGAAGGTGCAATTAAAGATTTCAATGAATCTACCCGACTCAGACCGAAGAAAGCACTTTACTATCACGACCGTGGGGTTTCAAAAGAAGCACTCGGACAGCAGGAAGATGCGGAGGCAGATTTTGCGAAAGCAAAGGAATTAGACCAAGATTTTAAAGACAAGTCTTAGAAACTAAGGCACAGGCAATAGGAGAACATACTAATGCAACAAGAAAGAGACAATCTATCCCAGCAAAATGTAAAAGAAATCATAGGTACAGTTGTTCGCTTGGAAAACGCCTATGAGGGTAAGGATAAAACCGGTAGAGGCAGTGGGTTTTTCATTCAACCTGACAAAATTGTTACCAACGTTCATGTTCTCATTGATGGCGAATTAGTCGGAGTAAAGTGTCAAAAAACAGGAATAGCTTACACTGTTGAAGGTATTATAGCCTTTGACGATATAAATGACCTCGCTGTTTTAAAGATTGTAGAAAAAGCTACGCCATTTCATCTTGGCGACAGCAGGAGGGTTCGGATAGGTGACCGAGTCTGTCTCATAGGTTGTCGTGAGGGAAAAGCAGGCCATGTGAAAGGGACTGTGGATAGCATCCGAAATAGCGGTAAACACCACTGGATAGAATTCAATATTCCTTCTGGACGAGGGTATAGCGGTAGTCCTGTACTGAATGCTAAAGGCGAAGTTGTTTCCGTTGCCCAATCTTCAGAAGCATATTCTAAACAAGATACACCAACAAAATACAGAACTATTTCCTCAAATGTTCTCAAACTTCCGTTGGAACATACCGGAGAAGTGGAGTCTCTTGAAACATGGCAAAATAGGGATCGCATACGTGCTTATGTAAAATATAATGATGGCTATCTTAGTAGTCAACACGGTGATATAAAGGAAGCAATAGCACTTTATGACGCTGCCATAAAACTCAACCCTGATGTGGCTGATGCCTACAATGGCAGAGCCGTAGCGAAGAAGTCCTTAGCGAAATTGGACGAGGCACTCCCTGATTCACTCGCTGCCCTCAAACTCAATCGGGAACGATTTAGTTTTTCGCGATTTGGGTTATTCCTTTCATGGAAGTGGAATGTTGTCAGATTCTCTTTCATTTGCCGTTTCCAAAAACTCATAAGAAATATATTGGGGGAAGGCACTTGGTTTGATATTCAAGTACAGGTGAGGTTACGTGTCGCCAAAATAAGAATCACGCAGGGAAAAACGTCAGAAGCTCTAAATATATACCAAACGATAATTGATGATTTTACTGAGGCTATGAATCAGAAACCGATTGAAGCGAAACAGAAAAACCTGAGCGCGGCACGAAGATTATATCAAGAGGCAATAGGGGATCTTACTGAAGTTATCAATCAAAAACAGAAGCCGGTACGATCATACTATAACAGGGGAAGATCAAAATATATTTTTGGAGAATTTGAAAGTCAACTGCAAAATTTGGATACGGCACAAAAACTTTATCAAGGAGCGATAGACGACTATACTGAAGCTATTAACTTAAAGATAAAGGGGTTGTACACCTACAATCACCTCGGACAGACAAAGTATCTGTTAGCAAAACTCGAAACTGAACAAGGAGATACCGCAGCGGCGCAAAACTTATATCAAGAGATCGTATCCGATAATGATAAGGCACTTGGGTTAGACGAGAAATGTGTCGCGTGTCGGACTGCTATCCATCACATTCGCGGTGCTGCGAAATCTGCTCTCGGTGACCACGACGGTGCGATAGGGGATTTCGATGAATCTATTCACCTAAATCCAAATAAAGCGCTCTACTACTATGACCGTGGGAAGGCAAAAGAGACACTCGGGCAGCACGAAGCAGCAGAAGCAGATTTTGCGAAAGCGAGGGAATTAGACCCGAATTTCGGCAGTAAATCAAACTAACGAATGATAAAGGCAATAGAAGGAGAATGGTTATGAAAGAAGAAAAAGATATGTTGTTACAACAAATTCTTGATAACAATAAAGAATCTACAGTTTACTTGGAAATAGAAATTGATGACAGCGAAAACTTTGAATTAGACTCAGAATATCCAAACATTATAACTGCAACAGGTTTCTATGTAGAACCAGACAAGATCGTGACGACCATAGCTGTTCTTGCCAATGCTGAAAATGTTGTTGCGTTCTCCCCAAATCAATATGAGACAATAAGAGAGCACGCCATATCTCGCTTAGGTAAGAAACAGAACGAAATGGATATTTTCCCGTTGAACCAATACAAAAATGTTCAGATTAACGGTAAGGAAGACATCACTATTGAAGGGGTAACCGCCTATGATGCAAAAAGCAATCTGATACTTCTTAAAGTTGCTAACACAGGTGTCCCACTATCCATCGGAAACAGCGACACCATTCAAATAAACGATCCAGTTTATATCACAGGATACCATTTAGAGATGGGATACGAGGGTAGAGCAGGTTACATTCAAGGCAAATACGGTGACAACATACGTTACGAAATAAAAACCGAATTTATTACTGGGGCTTTCGGCAGCCCCGCTATGAATAAGAACAACGAAGTCATTGGTGTTGCTACCTCGGGGTTAGATTCTGATGTTGAGGATATAAGCACTATGACTACAATTATGGTTTCTTCCAACGTGATCAATACTTTAATCGCTAATTCAGGAAATGTAATACCTCTGGCACAGTGGAAAAAAAATGCACGCGTGCGTGCCTATACCATGGAAAATAAAGGTGACAAATTTGCGGATTTTCACTACAATAGAGAAGCTCTAAATGCGTATAATTCCGCCCGAAAACTTAACCCGGGTTTATGTGGCATTCACGCAAGAATTGGCAGAATGAAGGTGCGTATTGGGAATCTTATAGGGGCACGCAGGGACTTTGATAAGGCTATTGAGGAAAATCCTTATGATATATTTTCCTATAACAATCGATCCAACACTAAATCTCTACTCGGGGATTTACATGGGGGACTTGATGACGTTAACAAGGCTCTCCAAATTAATCCAGATTATGTAATAGGAAATCTAAATCGCGCTCAGATCAAAAGTCAATTGGCTGATATTCAAGTTGAACAAGACAATATAGATGAAGCAAGACGGTACTATCAAGAGGCGATTGACGATTTAACCAAGTTACTTAGGTTAAATCCAAAACTGCATTTTGCTCGTAATAGCTTGAGGAAGGTTGAACGTAAAATCAAAAAATTAAATTAAGACACGATTAAGCATTAGTGCTTTGTCCATCTAACATTTGTCGATTGTAGGTTGAGTTGAAGGTGAGCGAAACCCATAACTACCAACTTAAAGACTCACTGATACGGTAGGAACGGTTTCTAACCGCACTTGACCCTACGCGAAAACCATCTACTACCGCGTTTGCAAAACAGTCTTGTAGGTTGGCTTGAGGCACGAAATCAACCTACAAACTCGGACACCGAAGCAGCAGAAGCAGATTTCGCGAAGGCAAAGAATTAGACCCAGATTTTGAAAAATAAACTGCGCGATGTTGGTAGTTTCCCTTTCTTCTTTGATATTTTAAAAACGCCGCACCAATTCCAAACTCCAAAACCGAGGTTCGTTGACATAACCGGTCAGATTGTTGAAATCAATACCGCCGGTGGGAGACGTATCGTTGAGAATATTACGTCCTATAAGTGCCACCTCTGTGTTACCATCAGGCAATTGGCAAGCAAACCGTAGACCGCCTTCCAAAAGCCAATCATCACTGTATTCCACAGAGTTGTAGAGAAAAAACTGCACTTGGCTGCGATATGCCCAGTCTGTAGCTGCTACGAGACGAAAACCTGCGGGAAGATCAAGCATGTAACGCAACGATACATCTGCAATCCAAGCAGGTGCTTGCGGTAGACTGTTGCCGTCAATGGAAAAAGTGCCCTCAGCAGAAGCGGGCGGATCCAGCACTTTACACGGTGCACCGCAGCCCTGCACTGCTAAATTCGGATCGTCAATGCGCGTTTGGTTGTAACTGAGTCCTGCTGACACCTCAAGTGACGTTATCGGGAGAAAAATCAACTCTGCTTCAACACCGCGCCCGACAGTGCTTTCAGCGTTCACCAACCGATTGAAATTGGCATCGCCACCCACCGCAGTGAGTTGTTGATCTTGCATAAAATAGTTGAACGCTGCCAGATTCATGTGCAGCCGTTGTTCCCACAAACGTAACTTTGTGCCGATTTCAAGGGAATGAATGGTCTCCGTATCCGCTACCGTGACCTCGTTACCAAACAGCAAACGTCCCTGAATGCTGGGTGCGCGAAATCCTCGCGCAGCACGCAAGTATGTCTGCACACTGGGCGCAATCTGATAGCGCAGACTTAGATCGCCGCTCCACACTGTGTCCTGTGGATTCTGATGGATTGGACCAAGCGACCCGGCCTCAGTAACAGCAGGTGCTTCGTCTCGCCATGCTGTATAGTCCTTCGCATCATCAGACAGCCGCACGCCAGCACCTAATTCCAGATCATCAAGCAATTGCAAGGTCATAGACGCAAATGCTGCCCGTGCTGTAACTGTCTGTTCTTGGCGCACTAACCCATCCTGAACACCTTCTGCCAAAGTATCGTAGTTGAAATCCTCCATTTTTACGAATTCACGGAAGTAGTACAACCCGAACTGATACGCGAGACGACTTTCTCCCGTAGTCATCAAGCGAACTTCTTGGCTAAACTGGTTCAGCAAAGGAATACCAGATGCTGTTTCGGAAGGAAATGGAATCACACCGGGACCACTTGACGGAAGGAAAGCAGCACCGTATCCGCCGTCAATATCCCCGCGTGAAAAAGTCGTAAGTCGCTCCAATCCTGTCAGGGAAACAAGTTGAAAGTTTCCAATATCGTAACGCACTTCAGCACTTAAACCACCCGACCTCATCGTTTGCTCATTCCGTCCATCGTGTGCAATGCTGTCGCGAGTAAAGTCTTCTACTAAGCCTCCCTCACCCGGTGCCAAGATATTGGCACGAAACAGCCGTGATGTTCCATCAAGATCGCGTGCATGAAGTTTGAACCACGCTTTAAGTTTTGGCATGGGTGTCCACAACAACTGTAGTCGTCCAGCCAAATCACGATGCCCACCGAGGATATTTTCTTCAGTTGTATGTTCGTTACCTATCCAATCGCCTCGCTCTTGTGCCAGTAGAGACAACCGCGCGGAAAGCACAGAAGGCACAAGCGGACCGGACACAGCACCCTCAAAATTAGCACTGTTGAACCGTCCATAACTTATCCGTCCATATCCCTCTAATGTTTGTGTAGGTTGTGCTGATTCAAACTTCACGGTACCCGCAGGCGTATTGCGTCCGAACAGCGTGCCTTGCGGTCCCCGCAGCACCTCAATCCGATCTAAGTCAAATGCAGGAAATCCTTTCAACATCGTATTTTCCAACACAACCCCATCATAGAGAACAGAAACGGGTTGTGAAGCGTTGAGGTCAAAGTCTGTATTGCCGAGTCCACGGATATAAAAACGCGGGAAAACCCGTCCAAATGACGACTCCATCTGTAAACTCGGTGTACGATTGGACAAAAATCGTAAATCCAATCCTGATGCGCGCAAGGCATCGGATTTGTCGCCACGGATAGTTGAAACGGAGAGCGGCACTTCAAAAGACAACTGTTCGCGTTTGCGTGCAGTCACCACAACCTCTTCTAATGTATAAACCTCTTTGGTTTCTTCTTCGGCAACGACTATTAGAGATGTTGATAGCATTGCCACGAAAACTAAAATACAAATCTGTTTGCCAAACTTCATATTCTCCCCTTTGAAATAAATTGTGAAGCGTCTTGTGGAAACTGTGATGTGGTGGAAACCTCACACCTCTGCCTTATTCACATTTTGCATCGGATCCTCTTTCGTGAGTTCCCCATTCGGCAGCTCGTAGTAGAGGTGTCCGTTAATATCGTATACATTGGGAATCCCTTTTTTACGGTTCTCTTCTTGTGCCTTTTTGACTGCCCGATTGCCAATCCTTAAAAGTTCCCGTCCCTGTTTATAGGTTTCAAGGCTTAAATCGTCTTGACGCATTACGTTCCTCCGTTGCTGATGTCTTGCATAAACAATTCAAAGAAAGTTTCGTTTGTTATCGTGAATCGGTTGCCTTTACCGGAGGCAACTTCCTGAAGATGCTCTCCAGAATTATAGAACAGATACCACTGGTCTACCAGATTTTTGTAGATGTGCCAAAAATTATGCTTACTGCGATAAAAGCGTCTCACGATGTCTTCCGTTGGCACATGATGACCGCCTGCCCATACCCGATTTCGGACGCGAGCTATGCACGTTTCAGGCGATTTAAGGAAAAGAAAGACGATTGTCACTGTCCATCCTGCATCTTTCAATTCAGAGATTATTCTCTGAAATCCTTTACCCGCAAGGGTCACCTCAACAATAAAATCCTTTTGTGTTTCAATACGGCGATGAATTTCGTCAAAAAATAGACGGCCTGCTTGGATTCGAACTTTGTTAAACGCTTCCGGTGTAGAAACGAGTTGTGCCGCGATTGCATCAGCACTGAGATATTCGGAAACCTCAGAAGCGTGTAGATATTCGGCAGCAAACGTCGTTTTGCCAGACCCGTTTGGACCTGCGATAATCGTCACATTTTTTGACAAAAGTTTCCTCTTTTCTGGTTTGATCTCTTAATTCAATGTCTATATTTTTCGTGCAAATATTTCTCAAAGTATATCACAAATTTGTTGGAAAATCAAAAGTTTCCGTTGCTCTGAGCAACAAAACGCTTTACATTCTCATTCATTTAATATACAATTATGGTAGATTTTTGAATTCTTTATACACTCTGCATAGGCGAGGTTAGGAAACCTCACCTACCGAGGGTGAAAGTATTTATTTTTATAAATCACCATAAACCAAAAATTGGAGAAAAGTGTTCTATGCAGCTTTACGAAGCCGTCAGTCCTTTAGATTTTAGATATTATGGCGGCGATGAGACTTTTATGCAACGCCTTCTGCCCTATGTTTCTGAGGCAGGATATGTCACCTATCAGGCGAAGGTGGAGGCAGCGTTGGTGCGCACACTGGCAAACTACGGTGTCTGCTCATCAAAAATTGCTGATGAGGTTGAACAGGCAGTGGAACTGGTAACAGCAGAAGAAGTATACGAGGAACAGAAACGTATCCGACATAACATCCGATCACTTGTCAATGTGATTCGGAGCAAAATTAGCCCGGAAGCACGTCCGTATGTGCATCTGTTCGCGACCTCAGCAGACATTTTAGATACTGCTACTGCATTGCGGTTCAAAGCATTGATTGAAAACGTCGTTATTCCAGACATGGTTGAACTGGAAAAGCAGTTGATTGGCTTAGCGCGTGAGCATGCAGAGACGCCGCAAATTGGTAGGACACACGGTCAACACGCAGAACCTATAACGTTCGGTTATGCGTTAGCACTCTACATCAGTCGCCTCGGCACACGAATTGAGAAGATTCATGAGGCGGGACAAAATCTACGTGGACAATTTTCTGGCGCGGTAGGCGCATTTAACGGGTTATCTCTGATTCATGAAAATCCTGAACAGATTGAGGCGGATTTTCTGGAACTGCTTGGCTTGAAACCGTCGGATACACACACGTCAACGCAGTGCGTGGAACCGGAGTTTATCTCAGATGTAGCATATCATGTCACTGCGGCATATACAGTGCTTGCGAATTTTGCTGACGATATGCGGCATCTCTATCGAACTGAAATTGCTGAGGTCGGCAGGAAATATAATCCGCAGCTTGTTGGTTCGTCCACGATGCCACACAAAGTTAATCCGGAGGCTTATGAGAACATCAAAAGTCTGTGGAAAGCGTTTGTCCCGCGCATGCAGACCGTTTTTATGGATAGCATTTTGGAACATCAGCGCGACCTGACCAATTCTGCGTCCAGTAGATTTTTGACGGAGCTGCTTACGGCATTTGATTATTCAATCTATCGGCTTCGGCGTGCGTTGGATGAGATGGATGTGAAGGCAGAAAACATGCAACACAACCTTGACATGAGCGCAGAGGACACAATTGCAGAACCGATCTATCTATTGATGGCATATTACGGGTTTCCAGATGCTTATGACCATACCCGTAAGTTGATAGCACAAGTACATCAGACAGGAAAAAGTCTGACGACTCTACTATGGGAGGATGAGACCTTTCGACCGTTCTTGGATAAATTGACGGAACCGCAAAGCGAAGCACTCCGTGCCCCAACGAATTATATTGGTGCTTCGGTGCGGCGAACCCACGCGACATGCGATGAATGGGAAAGTCGGGTAGAGAATCTAATGGCAAGTGTTGACAATCCCACATAAACAAAAGACATCGCGTGTGCTGGAGACTAAACAGGAACAAGAAAAGTTCTCGTTTGACAGAAAATGTTTGATATTACTTACTTAGGGCGGCGATATATCCGTTTTATCAAACGCTACCCGCGCACGTGGACAATAATCGGTTTTCTGGTAATTTTCAGTATCGGTATCTGGGTAGGCAGAGAGGTGCCTTTTGAAAAAATACCCGATTATTTCAAATCCTACACCGATCCAGAGCGAAGCGATGAGACAAAGCAGGTGTTACCCGGAATTGTCCATCGACAGATATTGGATGATGGTGTGTTGACGAACATTCTTTCAGTGGCACCCGATGCAGTGGACATCCGTCCGTATCGTGCGTTAAGCGCGGGTATTGGCACTGAATCTCTGCCCTCAATTGCGCGAAGACACAAAGCCCCTATCGCAATTAATGGTGGTTTTTTTGAGATGCGTGGCACATTTAGCGGGGAATCGGTCGGTGCACTCAAAATTGATGGTGAATGGATGAGTGAACCTGAGCAGGGACGCGGGGTTGTCGGGTTCAGAACAGTTGATGGAAAAATTGAGACTTATATGGATAGGATTGTCCTTCAACATGAGGTCGTCTTACCAAATGAGACTGCACTGAAAATTGACGGTATGAATCGCGGACGTTTGAGAAACGAGTTGGTGCTTTACCGACCCCATTTTCATTCGGTAACGTTAACAATGGCTGATGGTGTTGAAGTTGTCGTTAGAAACGATAAGGTCGTTGATATCTACGATGGAAAAGGCAGTACTCGCATTCCTGCTGATGGATATATTCTTTCAGCAAATGGTAGAAAGCGGGAATTGCTGTTAAAACATATCGCACTTGGCGATTCGGTGAAAATCCGAGAAACAGTTATTCCTGAACGTGTCGGCGACAACAGCTTGTGGGCAGGTTTTACACATGTTATCGGTGGAGGCCCCTTGTTACTGAGAAATGGTGTCATATCTACAACAGAAGCGTACAAGCGGGAGGGTTTTGATGCTTCGTTTCACAGTTTTTGGCATCCGCGCACAGCAGTCGGTAAAAAAGCAGATGGCACTCTCCTTTTTGTGACGATAACGGCTGCGGAACCGGGTGTACGACGTGGTGTCATGTTGCAGAAACTCGCCAAGCTTTTTGTGGAATGGGGAGCGACAGACGCTGTCAATTTAGATGGAGGCTATTCTTCAATGATGATCATTCGGAATCAGGTGGTAAGTTTCAAGCGACCCCAACGTGAAGGGTCTCGATCTGGTGATAAATCTAAACCCATTGCATCAGAGAAAAAACCAGCAGAGAACGTGAAATCGCCTTCGTCAGAGAAAAAGCCTGAAAAGGACGCGAAACCGTCTTTGTTGAAGAAACAACCTGAGAAGGACGCGAAACCGTCTCTGTTGAAGAAACAACCTGAAAAGAGCGAAAAACCTGCTGCACCAGAGAAACAGCAGCCACAAAAGGCAACACCTGAGAGAAATACAAAGACAGCACGCGGCAATCGTAGAGTTCGCCCTACGCCAACGTTCCAAGGACGTTCAATTTCGGATGCTATCTTAATATTTCCACGCAAGCCTGCTGAGTCAAAGTAGGGTTGTTATTGGAAATCTTGCCTACTGTTGTGCTACTTTCAAATTGTGAGTCGTGACAATAGTCGGGAATCGGAGTTCTCGACTACAAAAAGGCAACCATATCAGTAGGAGCGATCTCCGAATCGCGACTACCAACCCACAAAATATTGGTAGACACTCCATTATAATTACAGATTAACTAAATTTAGTGGATATTTTTTAACAGATGTGGTTAAATATAAAAGGCGAGTAAATTTGAACACGGGTATCTCAACAAGAGGAAAATGACATGAAAAGAAATTCCATTTTACTGGATAGTAATGTATTCCGTCGATTTTTGATATATAATCTATTTTGCCTGATACTTTTTTTCCTTGTATTTTCGGCAAATGCGCAAGAACGTTTCGCAGATGCAGTTGGTGCAGTTACCATTCGCGATGTAACTTCTACGTCTCCTTTGGTCGTGCCTTATATTACGTGGGGTGGTGAATCTGCGTTGTTTCATGCTAATGGCGGATTGACAACGCAAACTGGCACAATTATGGAGAAACAGGGATTGAACCTCAAATTGGTGCCCGGTGATAATTTTCAGCAGCAAGTTCGCGACTATCTGTCGGGAAAGTCACCTATCTTGCGCGGCACTTTTAGAATGATAGCACAAGCGAGTGAAGTTGTGGGAAGCGATCCACGCACAAAACCTGTTGTGTTCGGGCAGCTAACTTGGTCTGCAGGCGACCACTTTGTGGGGCGTACAAACATCCGCAAGATTTCTGATCTGAGCGGTAAAAAGATAGCTATTCAAAAAGGGGGACCGCACGTCGGGATGCTTTACGATATGTTGAAAACTGCCCGACTCTCAAAAGCAAATGTCCAAATCGTGTGGGTGGACGAATTGACAGGTGTGAATGGACCCGCAGAACGGTTCCGTAAAGATGATTCTATTGCAGGTTGTTTTGTTATCACACCTGACATGATCGGATTGACAGGTGGACCTGAGAATATTGGCACGGGTGCAGAAGGCACTGTGAAAGGTGCACACGTTGTGGTTAGCACTGCTACGCTTTCTCGTTCTATTGCGGATGTTTACGCATGTCGCAAGGATTTCTATGATACTTACAAACCTCTTATTGAGCAATTCTTTGCGGGTTATCTGAAGGGTGCTGAAGAGGTGATCGCTCTTAAGAAAGTTTATGAAAAAAGTGGTTCAACACAATACAATAAGCTGCTGACAATGATGCAGAATATCTACGGGAAAGACGTGCTGCCAACGCTTGAGGAAGATGCCCACGGTTTAATCGCAGATTGCACTTTTGTTGGGCAACCCGGCAATATCGCCTTTTTTAACGATCCAACCAATACCATTACCGGTTTTGAAGGATTTAATAAAGCTGGATTGGATATGGCAGTCAACTGGGGATTTGCAAGACAGCGGTACGCACTCCTCCCCTCAGACCTGAATTTCAACTCTAACACATTCAAGAACCTACTTGCCACAACCGTAACAGCGCCCACGCAGCTAAAACAGACGCGTTTCAAAAAGGAAGTTGTCCGTGCAGAAATTGAATCGTTTAATGAGGACGCAGTGCTTGACGAAAAGACGCTTATTTCCTTCACAATTCAATTTGGCGCGAATGAAGACACTTTTAGCGGTACCCAATATAGTTCTGAGTTTGACAGAGTTCTTGAACTTGCTTCTAAATATGGAAACGCAGCGATTGCGATAAAGGGACATAGCGACCCCTCGCGAACGTTAAGCGTTTTGGTAAGAACGGGTATCTCAAAGGGTATCTTGAAGCGGACTGGCACACGGGGTAACTACAGATATTTTATGAACGGCAAACCCTTTAGTCTTGAAGATACTGCCGAATTGATTCGTCTCATAGAGCAGAAGGCGTTTGACAGTGGGAGTGATGTTGAAAGCCCTTACCAAGTGATGCGTGCGGCACTTAAACTCTCAGAACAACGCGGTGAAGCGGTTAAACAGTCTATTATTGATTATGCGCGGCGTAAAAATGCTCGCATTGATACTGATCAGATTGTCCCGGTTGGTGTCGGAATTAAGGAGCCTATTATCCCAAAACCGACAAGTCCCGCAGAAGCAGCAGAAAATAGGCGTGTTGAATTTGCTCTCATCAAGGTTTCGGCGGAAGCTGTCGCTGCCTCCGATTTCGACTTTTAGTCTGTTAGATAGGAGACTCTTGTGAAACAAGTAAAAGTATCGTTTTTTCTCCTATGTGTGTTCATTTTTGTTCAGACAAGCATTGCGGATAATGGTGTTCATACAGATAATATTGTCATCATCCTTGATGCTTCTGGTTCAATGCAGGACAAGTTTCGTGCAGACGAGACGAGATCGAAGATGGATGCAGCGAAAGAGGCACTCAAAGAGGTGTTAGCAAAAGTGCCTGATGGCACCAATATTGGGTTACTTGTATTCAGTGGGAGGAATATTCGGGACGAATGGGTTTATCCGTTGGGACCAAAGGATACAGCTAGACTCATTGCAGCAATTGATTTACCTCAACCTGATGGCGGCACCCCGCTCGGAAGATATATGCGTATCGGGGCGAATCGTCTCCTTGAACAGCGGGAAAAGCAGTATAACTATGGAAATTATCGTTTATTGATTGTTACAGACGGTGAAGCACAAGATAATGACAAAGTAGCGCAGTATACACCCGATATTCTAAACCGGCAGATTCGCGTTGATGTTATCGGTGTTGATATGAAAACCGACCATAAGTTAGCAACGGATGCAGATAGTTATCGCAAAGCGGATAATCCCGGAGAACTTGTGGCAGCAGTCTCCCAAATCCTTGCCGAAACTGGTGGAACTGGAACAGATGTTGATGGCGAAGATGCATTTGAATACATTGCACCGCTCTCATCAGAAGTCGCTTTAGACCTTATTCAACGGATTACAACACCACCAAGTAATACGGCAATAGCGACAACAGCAAAGCAGATGCCAACACAACCGAAAGCACCATCCCAACAACCGATACGACAACCTGTGCAAAAGCGCAGTGGTGGCAACAGTGGATGGCTTATTATTGGTCTCGTTATTGTAATTGTAGGTTTTATTGTTTTTAGGCGAATGGGAAGATAGTAGTCGGCAGTTGGCAATCAAAAGTTATCTCTTATCGCGAATGTAACAGGAATTTTTATATCATTTCTGAAAAAATCGTTATGAGATTTTGGACCACACACTAAGATGAAGAATGTAAGAGGCGCAATGAATTGCGCGACTACGAAGATGAATACTTTTATAATCTGATGTCTGTTCTTAATATGGAGCGGTTAGGAAACCGCTCCTACCGGTCCGATGTATTAATCGCATAACTCTTTTACCGCTGATAGTATATAGGAATAAAGATATGGAAGCCAAAACAAGAAGTAGAATGATCATGGTGGCGAGTTGGCTGATTATCATCGGGGTAATTGGACTGGCTTATAAATTTCTTGTTGAACCGCGTCTTAGCGGTAGACGGAGCAAACTTGTTGAAAAAACCAGCGCGCAGCGATATGACCACGAAATAAAAGTGGCGCACGACTCTTTTCCTGGATACGCCATTCTTCGGTCCGACGCAGTAAAGAATCTACTTGATCGGCAATCAATTAAGCTTAACTTTGTTGATGATAAAGCTGATTACGTGAGGCGAGCGCGCGATCTGAAAAGTGGTAAGGTACAGATGGCGGTCTTTACTATTGACGCATACCTTAAAGCGGGTAGTGTTATCGGTGATTTTCCCGGTTCAATTGTTCTCGTCATAGATGAATCCAAAGGGGCAGATGCGATTGTTGCGCATAAACGTGGTGTTGCAACCATCCCAAATTTGAGCAATCCGAAGGCGCGTATCGTGCTTACGCCGGATTCCCCGAGCGAAACGCTCGCTCGCATTATGATTAACACGATGAGTCTGCCGAGCTTGCCTACAGATTGGGCATCCGACGCAAACGGTGCCGAGGATGTCTATAAGAAACTAAAATCTGCCGATCCAGATGAACCCTCTGCTTATGTCTTGTGGGAACCTTATGTAACGAAGGCATTGGCGATTGACGGTGTACATCTTTTGTTAGACAGTTCAAAACTGAAAGGTTATATCGTTGATGTGCTTGTAGTTCAGCGCGAATTTTTAGATTCACAACGTGAGCTTGTTACGCATGTTGTGCAGGCATATCTCCGAGCGAACTACGACTACACTAACCAACCTGATGGATTGCTATCCTTGATTGAAGCGGATGCTAAGCAGTACGGTGATGCGCTCAGTCGAAATGAAGCAAGTCAACTGGTTAAAGGTATTGAATGGCGGAATACCGTTGAGAATTACGCGCATTTCGGAGTGATTTCTGGTGCACAAGCAAAAGATACTGAAAAACTTGAGACAATGATTGCTAAAATTATGCAAGTACTCGTCAAAACGAAATCTCTCTCACCAGACCTGTTGTCAGGAAAATATGGAAACCTATTTTTTGAAGGCATTTTGCGTTCACTTCATCATGATAAATTTCATCCGGGTGTGTTGAACACAAGTGGCACAGAGGGGTTAGACGATATTTTTGTTGATACAGCACCCGTTATAGAAGAGAAAGTTCGGGAAGAGGATGCGTTGAATCCTCTATCTGATACAAATTGGAACACGCTTGCGCCTGTTGCAGCGATGAAGATAGAACCGATTCAATTCGGTAGGGGAAACGCTCGCATCCTTCCCGGTAGCCAACGCGCTCTTGCTGGCATTGCATCAAACTTAAAATCTTTTCCGCAATATTATCTCAGAGTTGTTGGACATACGCGGAAGGAAGGGGATCCAGCAGCAAATAAGATTCTCGCTACACAACGTGCTGAGGCAGCTGCCAAGGCACTCAGGCAATTGAGCATCAAGAGCCATAGAATCCGTGCTATTGCGAGTACCCGAACCTCTGCGAAGATGCAAGGCGGCGCAGCACAAAGCGTTACGTTTGAACTTTTGGGAAAACCTTATTAAGAAGTCCGTGATTCACGAGTCTAAAGAAATCGGGCTTACAAAGTCTTCCAACAAGAGTCCGTTTATAGTTAAATCCAAAAATATGTGCACACTCCCTGGTAGATGCGGTTTCCTAACCGCATCTATGGACTGAATGAATACGGTTCGGTTAGGAAACCGAACCTACCGTAGTGTATAAGTAATTATGGATTTTACTATAATTTACAATATTATCTATTTGTTGCTTATTTCATTATAAATACCGAAGCCGTTTTTAGGAGGACAGAACATGTCAATCAACAGAAAACAGAAAAATAGAACAAACCTTCGTTTCTCACGTCGTGCCTTCATCAAAGGTTCTGTAGGTCTTGCGACTGCCTCGGTCGCCAGTGGGGGATTGCTTCGGTCCGCGAATGCGCAGTCTCAATTTGGAGAATATATCCCTTATGATTCTGTACGTGATTATCACTACAGTTCACGCTGGGGCAGAAACGAAATCATTGAACACCATCACCCGGGAACGGAGCCGACAGGTGAAAAGTTTACATTTGTCCGCCTCAAATATCCCGGTGGTGATTGGTATACTAATCTCGTCAACGTTTATCACTGGCAGTCGGACCTAAAGTTTACACAAGTACTTGCCGAGAATACCGCAATTGATGTTGACCTGCGTAACCATCCACAATACGTTGATATTGATGATACTTGGCTTTTTTCTTATCCGTTTCTCTACATGACAGGACACGGTAGAACGCCAACTGGAATGCGACTTACTGATGCACATATACGCAAGTTGAGGGAATACTTTGAACGCGGAGGTTTCCTTCACGTTGAGGATTGCGACATCCGCTACAATCGGTTCTGGCCGCAAATCAAAACGATGATGAAACGCATATATCCCGAAAAGGAGTTTGAGCAATTGGATATGAGCCATCCGATTTATCATACGCTCTACCCACATGACGATTATCTTGGTGGTGATAAACTTGTTCCGGGTTTTGATTTTGATGAGGCTATCATGGATGATGACAAGGTGATGGTCTACTTCTGCCCCAGTGATCTCAATTGTGCGTGGGAAGGAAGAAAGTGTAGTCCCGGTGGTGAAGAACAGCGGCTTTGGGCATTTAAACAGGGTATGAATGTAGTGGCGTATGCCCTGACGCGATAATTTATAATCAAATCTAAACAAGTAATACCATGGTAGGAGCGGTTTCCTAACCGCTCCTTTTTATGTCAGTGTAGATGTCTGTGGAAGTTGTGTCAAAAGTTTTTCGCGAAAACGTTCATAAGCAAGGTTCGCACCTGCAATGTTCCCCGAAGCGGGACCGATTTGAAGCTGCGCAACAGTACCTGAGCCAAACAGATTCTCAATCGGATGAAATTGCAAATTGGAATCGAGTTTTGGTAAACCGCAGACAATTGGAATCGGGTGCTGCCGAATTAGTTCCCTTAAAAACCTGTACCGACGTAGGTTAAATTTATACCCTGTTGCAAGGATAATACGAGATACATTCGCAATCACACCACGGGTTGTTTCAACTTGTAAGTCGTGTGCTAAATTATCACCTTGTGCCGATATGATATTGCTAATATAAGTATCAGGGTAAACATCAACGTTTTGGCTATTTTCCAGCGTTTCCATCACGTCCGGTGTGATACTCCCTTCACCTCTGTTCTCTTGGGTTATTTGGTATCGCTTCTGAAAATCGGTCTCAGTTGCAAATTCAGCGAGTGCTTTGGGACCTAACCATATTGGTGGAAAATCGAACTGTTCTGTCTTCAACTGCTTGCGAGCAATTAGCACGACGTGATGTCCCTGTTCACTAAGGCTTCTTGCAAGCGTTCCTGCTGTTAATCCGCCTCCAACTACCACAATTTTGCCACAATCTTTTTGTCTCCGTTCACAATTCACTGAAAATTGGGAAGCGTGTACAACCCTGTCTGGATATTGGCATTGCCATTCGGAGAATTCTGGTGGCACATAAGCACAATCCTCAGCTCCAATTGCAAGGATAACACAACTACTCCGAAACCCTTCATTGTCCGCTGAAATCAAACGGAAAGGATATTTTCCTGTGCCTTTGTCCCACCGTAATTTAGCCACTTCAAACTGAAAGTAGATAGGATATTTTGTGAGTTCAGCAAGCGTGTTATTGCAGAAATCCCAAAATAGAGCAGTAGAAGGTTGTGAGTACGGCGGTGCCAACTCATTTGTTCGGTTGTGGCGTTCAGCGTATTCAACGATACCTAAAGGATCGGGAGTAAGATGATGCACCGCTGGAGATCGTAGAAAAGTCATGCCTTGGCGTTCTGTTTTGTGTCGCCATTCGGTGAGTGGTTGTGGATTCCGATCCACGATTGCGATGTGTTTCGCAACTGTCGGCATGGTACGTAGCAGTCGGATGGCTATAGAGATGCCGTGGATGCCACCACCAATTATGGTAATCGGAATATATCGGTGTGCTAAATTTTTCATATTCACACCACAAACTTAATCTGTAAATGGTCCGGGTAGGTGAACGCTTTTTAGCGCGAAGGTCTGTGTTTGAAATGTATCGGTAGCACGATAACGACTGAATCTATATTGGACAACCCCGATAGATGGAGCAACCCAATATACCGCGGGTGGGCTAATCAGGCGAATTGACGGGTCATCGCTGACACCGTAAACGACTTCTTCATAAACAAGATATGTATTGTAACTCCCCGCTGGCACAGTAACTTGTACATCCTTATCTGCGACAAATCTTGTGGCAGACACAGGTATTCCTGCGTTTTTTTCAAAAACAACCCATTCCTTGCCAACTTCTAACGGAAAATCCCATAGCCGACGTGGTGGAAAATGTTTTTGGTGATATACAGGGTTGGGAAGCGGGGGCACAAAGGCATCATACGCGGATTCTACCAACGCTTGCGGGGTTTTAATAAAATAGGTTGCCAAAATGGGAGGAATTGCGGGAAAAAAATCGGTCTCAAAATATCGAAAGTAGAATGCATTCGCTGCCAAATGGTCAACTGTTACAATGTTAGGTTCATCGGGTTCAACAGGACTGATATCGCTAATGGTCATTTGTCTATGTGTTGTTCCACTGATGTCACGTGTGCCTCTAACACGGAGCGTGAATTCCTGTTCGGTGTCAACGTTGATGTATGTCCATGCTGAACCTGTATCTGTTGGAAAATCAATAGCGTTAAACGTTCCAGTTGTATCGGGAGGTGGTAGTGTAGTTTCACCGTGTGGATCAATCAGTCCCTCATCACCACAACTACAGAGGAGTAGTAATAAAATAAGACTCACATAACAAGAGATTAAAAACCGATAATTTTTCATCATTTCACCACAGAGAATTTTCCAGTACTTTGGAATCCGTTTCCATCAGTAGCACGGAAGAAGTATAACCCGGCACAAACTTTTTCGCCGCGTTGGTTTGTGCAATCCCAATTGGATGCGTTATCAATTACCTTGATTCGGTTCCCCAATATATCGTAAATTTCAACTTTTAACCCCCTCGGATAAAAGGTTAGATGTTGGCTTCCTTGTGCTGCCCGAAGCGGATTCGGTGAAACTGATACGTTTCGGTTTGCATTATTCGCAACATAGTTGAAGATTCGCCCTTGCCAAATTTTATCTCCCGTTATACCAGAAGGGGTTTTCCCGCTAATCTTATAGAGATAGACACCTGTTGGTGGAAATCCGTTTGTGCGTAGAGTTCCGCGCCATTTTGTCTCGGATTCTTGCGTCAAAATGATGCTATAGTTGTCTCTGTTAGGACTTTCTACCAACAACTGTGGAGCATTTTGCAGCGGGCGTGTGCTTTGGACTTCAACATGCCACTCACCTGTGCGATGTGGTTGTGTAGTAATGAAGAATGCAGGTGCCTCGTTTGCTGTATCTGCGCTTGGTGTGATACTATCTGGCACAATGCTCGGATTTCCCATAATGCCCATCGCGTCCACAGGCACAACGGCATAGTTATAATGAATCTTTTTATAATAAAAAACGTGAGTTGGATCAGTAAAGTCTACATCAATATCTTGGAAGACGGTGGTATCTTCGAATTGGGTTTGCGTCAATCCTACACGTCCAACAACATTTATATCGTTTTCAGCGATGCCGTCCCCGTTTCTATCAACAGCAGCGCGGACTTCATCTGCAGTTTGAAAGGGTTCAGGCGTACCTGTTTCACTTTCCAGTATGTAGCGTTTTCTCACTATTGCGACTTCCTGAATACCGGTTGGATCGTCAAGTGTCCATTTGATTATGGGACCTCTGCTCCCTTGCAAGACTTCAGCATTTGAAAGTTGACCTGTTGGAGGCGCGCCCGCTGTGTAACTCACGGAACCGCCAAAAGTACCACCGGGAATTATAATCTGTTCAACGTCAGGGTGCATATTGATAAGAATAAGCACAATTTCCCGTATGTCTCCTCCAAAATCTGTAAACGTCATCTGTGCTTCTTGGGCACGTTGGTAGGTGAATGCTTCTCTGATTTCAGTGCTCCCATTCCGTTTCTTAATGATAAATTTGGCAGCCCATCCGCGCAAACCTAAATTATTGTGTCGACTTAGTTCTCTCTCAATCTTGATCCGATCAGTGTTTGTCAGTCGATTCATATCTATCGGAGCAAGGTCAGCACCATCAATTTTAACAGCGAATTCTGGCATGATACCTGACGGACGGAAGACAATATACCGACACGAAAAATGTTCTGGCATTGCTTCAGAATCGAAATCAGCGCGAATCGGATAATGTGTATGAACATCGTTAGGATGAATGGCAACGGGTGGGAACCGATCCGCGTTCCTATAACCCGGAAGTTCGAGATTTGTATTGGCGCGAGTATTTGTAAAATAGTTCCACACTGTAAAAGTTTTGAACGCTTCTGCAAGTGTTGTGCCGTTGTCAATAAAAACATCGTAGAAATTGCCCATTTCACGATAACTTCCATCGGTGGCGTTTGCGAAAAATTGCCGGATGATGTCGTAACCGAACCTTTGTGCCATATACAGAGACCATATTACCGAGCCGTATTCGTGGTCACCGATGCGGCTCTCAAGCGAAATATCTGGAATTAGAAACCAGCGGCGGAGTTGGTGGATGTAATAGTTATAGGAATTGGTTTCGTTAGGTTCGTCGGGGTCAGGGAGCGTATCGCCATCGTCAATAACCCCTCCATCGTAGGTCATGACTTCTATCCAAGTTGCGGATGCCTCCATAAACCATGTTGGCATATAGGCGTTATAACCGAACTGAATGCCGTGCAGGAATTCATGTGCGCAAGTTGTTTCAAGATAACGTATTCCCTCTGCTTTTCCAACATAGTCGTAAATACGGGAATTGATCATAAAATAGGGGGCGACCGTCAACGCAGTGGACAACACGCGACCTTCAAACCAGTCTGCGGTTGTGATACCGAGTGCGGGGAACGTAAAAAGGTAAACATCGAGTTTATGGTTGCCACCGTTTTGTGCTGCCCAAAAATCTATGTAAGGTTTTTTGAATCCCATCAGGTCAATTTGAACGCGATATGAGCGTTCCATTGCATCAGCGCAGAGATCGACATAATCGGGTACACCGTTACGTGGGTGAAAATCCTCAAGTGGAGGTGCATGTGGTCCAACACGAGTATAATGAAGTCTAAAATGAGGCGTGTTGAAATGTTCTGACAATTCAATGTCTCCGAAAAAGCTACCGGGGAGTCCGGGGCGCAGAAAAATTGGCTTAAGTTCTTGCCGATATTTTGAGGGCAGGTTTTGCCAATTTTTTGCGAGCGTTACAAAACTATCGGTTACACATTCTGTGATTTCGTTATGAGTGTAACTCGGTTTGAGATTAGTAAATTTGCGAGCGGTTTGGATTGCACTTTGGAGTTCTGCATCTGGTGGAAGGGCATGTCCAATAGAAGGTAGAGATATTACAAAAAATAAAATAATGAGAATGGAGGGTGATTTCATTTTACGTTAGTATAATGTGTATTTATTATTTGTGTTGTGTCCAGTTTTAAATTATAGATATCACAACAGTCGGGAATCGGAGTTCCCTCCTACAATAAAATGTTTTCTGCAGGTAGGAGCGATCTCCGAATCGCGACTTTACCTACAAAAATTGAATGGACACTCCATTAGTTGTTTGTCTGACTTATAGGATTCACAATTTATTATACACGCTGGGGGAAGGAAATTCAAGGAGAAACAAAAGGCATTAGGTCTATTTATGGTATAGTTTGAAATTGTTGAATCATTTTGATACACCTCTAATTCAATGCATCATGAATTTAAGAGGCGCAATGAATTGCGCGACTACAAATGCTTCAACTCATAAGAAAACGTCTACTTATTTTTATCCGTTATAGTTTTCAATTTTAAGTTGTTGATTGAAGAAAGTCGCGAGCTGGAGCTTGCTCCTACAAGAAGCGTCTCAATCTAATGGAGTGTCTACACTAAAATTGCGAGTCGTGTCAGTAGTCGGGAATCGGAGTTCCCTCCTACAAAGAGGGGTGTTCTGTAGGAGAGATCTCCGAATCGCGACCTTTACCCGCAAAATTTCGGTAGACACTCCACTAAGTTAAGCGAAGTGGGTGGGTTTACCATCAAGACTGACGCTGTTCTTTTCTTCCCAATATGCCTTCAAACCTTCTTGACCTTTTTTCGTTGCCCATGTATTTAACTGCTCCCTTTCACCGACATAGTCGTAAAGAGGGACAGCCATTCCGCAAGAGGTTTGAACGAGGTCGACGTTGAGGTCAAAGATTTGTCTGGCGCCGGGAATAGGAGAGAATAGTGGGAAAAGAAGCTGCCATTCTGGGTCGTCACTATGGATAGCCTTGGCGGTGCCGTAGAGACGAAGGATCAACGGGTTGTCCTCAAATGCGGTAAACATAAGCGTCATCCGAGGGTTTTCCTGAACGTGTGCTGCAGTTTCATTTCCGCTGCCTGTCACGTTTAACCAGATGACGCGGTTTGCGTTAACGACGCGCAAGGAGTCCATACCTTTTGGGGAAAGATTGATTCTACTATCGACGGTTGCTGTTGCAACAAAAAATATCTTTTGATTTTCAATAAATTGTTGAAATTTAGGTGTAAGTTTTTTGTATAGTTTTGACATAGGATTGTTTATTCTGTAAATTAAGGGGTAGTGCTGTGTCTAACCAAATTTTGCGGGTAAAGGTGGCGATTCGGAGATCGCTCCTAACGGTAGGAGAGATCTCCGATTCCCGACTATTGCCATGACTTACAATTTGAAAGTGGACACAGCAGTAGTCACCTTTAGTCTCGGTCTTTTAGTGATGCCCATGTTGTAGCTAATTTGTTCGTGGGTTGAACAGCATGCGGTTCGGCACCTTCAATATCACTTACATATTTTCCTTCATAGAGACGGATATGGTCAAGCCAGACATCCACTTTTTCTATACCCATGATGATACCAGCGCGCGAATTCACGTCATCCACAGGCATTTTGAAGGTGATGAAAAATTCTTTCCACGTTTCGGACAGACTAATCGATCTTGCGCTGTATACATTCCACGGAGCACCTTGATGCATAATGCGCATAGTGATGTTTCTCGGTTTTTCGCTTTTTGCCCACAGACTGTAAGTATAGGTAGTATCTTTTTCCAGCGTAAAGGGTTGCTGATAAAGTTGTATGTGTCCTAATGCATTGCCTGCTTTATTGATTCTGATATAGGCAACATTTTTCCCGACAATCGGTTCTGCTTTATTACCTTCTGTCTGGAAGACTGCAGCGGCGCTTTCATGCGTCCAGTGGTGCCAACCATCAAGTTTTAGGTCGAAATCACCATTTTTGAGGATGTTTTCTGGTGGTTCTACGGCGTATGCAAGCGTTGCGAGTCCGAACAACCATATCAATACAAACAGAGGAATGTAGATCGAAACGTCTTTAGTTGTGTTCGCTTTCACCTTCACCGTCATGCTCTCCGCCGCCTTCTCGGTCATGTTCGCCCCCATGTTCTGAGTCGTGTTCTCCGTTGCTGTGTTCGCCACTACCAACCTCGGGATGTGCTGTCCATCCATCAAAGTCCGTGCTTGTTGCGGTGAGTTGGGCATCTCTTTTTTCACCCGGTTTCAGGTCTGATGCAGGAGTAGGGCCGAGTTCTTTTCCATTTGACAAGTGGACTTCAACACGAACCTGCTTCAAGGTTTCGTCAGTTGTGTTTTCTACGGTGCCTTTAAAGGTATTAGATTGCGCGTCGTAATTCAAGATGAGTCGTGCGCCATTTCTGACCTTATCGTAGGTTTCGTCTAATGCAAGTTCAGTGCCTGATTCTTCATCTCCATCATCCATGGATGGTTTTGTAGTTCTTGAACAACCGATAATAACAACAATCAACAAGACAACAATTGCTGCGAGAATACTATACATGTGATTCATGGTCGCTTTCCTTATAGAGAAGATATTCAATGTAGAAATTATAGCACAAAAAGAGGTAGAACGTCAACAGAAAAAGGGCAGATTTAAACCTGCCCTTGAGATAGGATTCCGTTTGATAAGTGAACGTCAACTTGAACCTGCTTCAAGGTTTCGTTTATGGTATTTTCCACGGTCCCTTTGGTTTGTGGTATTTTCCACGGTGCCTTGAAGGAATGTTCCGGTAAGGCTTAATCACCCTCACCGCCTTCATGTTCGCCACCTTCTCCATGCTCCCCGCTGCCTTCAGTAGCACCATCATCGGTCTCCTCACTGCCTTCAGCCCCGCTAGGACCGACTTCGGGATGCGCGGTCCACTTGTTAAACGCTGGACCTTCTGCTTTGAGTTCAATTGCGATTTGGGCACCGGGGGCGAGGTCCACCGGGGCTGTTGGACCGAGTTCTACTCCATTTGATAAGTGAACTTCAACGCGAACTTGCATCAAAATTTCGTTTGTGGTGTTTTCCACAGTCCCTACGAATGCATTGCTCGCCGCGTTGTAATCTAAAATCAGACGGGCTCCGTTTCGGACATTATCGTATCGCTCATTCAGCGCGAGTTCAACGTTAGATTCTTCACCCTCGTTGCTAATGAGCAGGTCGTCTGTCCTTGAACAGCTGCTCATAACGGAAACTACCGCCACGATGGCGATTGCAGCAAGAATTCTCCAAATTTGTGTCATGGATATTTTCCTTCCTTATTGTAGGCGCTCTCGCGAACGCAAAAATGTGAATTATACCAGATTAGTAAACTTCAACGGGATTAGTAAACTCCAACGGGAATTTGCTTCAAAGTTTTTTGTCCACTGCCATGCTTAATGCTGCGGTAGAGAACAGAATTTCCTTAGTTAAGATGACTGTTGCAAAAAAAACCAAAGGGCAGATTTAAACCTGCCCTTGAGATAGAATTCCGGCAGCGACCTACTTTCCCGCGGGGTTGCCCCCGGAGTATCATCGGCGCTGAAGGGCTTAACTACCGTGTTCGGAATGGTAACGGGTGGGTCCCCTTCGCTGTAACCACCGGAAAGGTGTATAATAATATTTGACAACTGTATAGATAACGAGGAACGGTAGAGAAAAATAAGTTATCAAGCCCTCGGCTTATTAGTACCAGTTAGCTGAACCGCTCACACGGTGTACACATCTGGCCTATCAACCTCCTTATCTCGAAGGAGCCTTACCAACTTAACGTTGTGGGATATCTTATCTTGAGGTTGGTTTCACGCTTATATGCTTTCAGCGTTTCTCCATTCCGTACATAGCTACCCAGCGGTGCCACTGGCGTGACAACTGGTGCACTAGAGGTACGTCCACCCCGGTCTTCTCATACTAGGGGCAGCTCCACTCAAATATCCTTCGCCCGTACCAGATAGGGACCGAACTGGCTTGCGCCGTTCTAAACCCAGCTCGCGTGCCACTTTAATCGGAGGACAGCCGAACCCTTGGGACCTACTGCAGCCCCAGGATGTGACGAGCCGACATCGAGGTGCCGAACCGCCCCGTATATTTGAGCTATCGGGGGCGACTAGCCTGTTATCCCCGGAGTACCTTTTATCCATTGAGTTATGGCCTTTCCACACAGCACCATAAGATCACTAAGCCCTGCTTTCGCATCTGCTCGACGTGTCCGTCTCGCAGTTAAGCTCCCTTTTGCCTTTACACTCTACGCGCGGTTTCCAATCGCACTGAGGGAACCTTAGGGTGGCTCCGTTATTTTTTTGGAGCCGGCCTTCCCAGCCAAACTACCCACCTGACACTGTTCTCAACACGGATTCACGTGCCAAAGTTAGAATTCCAATGCAACAAGAGTGGTATTTCAAGGGCGACTCCACTGAAGCTGGCGCCCCAGTTTCAAAGTCTCCCACCTATCCTACACATGCAGCATTAAAACCCAATATCAGGCTATAGTGAAGGTTCACGGGGTCTTTCCGTCTTGGTACGGGTAACCGGCATCTTCACCGGTAATACAATTTCGCCGAGTCTCTCGCCGAGACAGTGCCCATATCGTTACGCCATTCGTGCAGGTCGGAATTTACCCGACGAGGAATTTCGCTACCTTAGGACCGTTATAGTTACGGCCGCCGTTTACCAGTGCTTCAGTTCGGAGCTTCCGGTTTCCCTTCACTCCTCGCCTTAACATTTTGGCACCGGGCAGGCGTCAGTCCCTATACATCATCTTACGATTTAGCAGAGACCTGTGTTTTTAGTAAACAGTCGCATGGGCCATTTCACTGCGGCTTTTTTCGGTTTCGCGTGCGAAACGCGGCTTCTACTCAAAGCACCCCTTCTCCCGAAGTTACGGGGTCATTTTGCCGAGTTCCTTAGCGAGAGTTCTCTCGAGCGCCTGAGGATTCTCTCCTCGCCTACCTGTGTCGGTTTACGGTACGGTCACCACGATTCGTCCACTCGAGGTTCTTTTCTTGGCAAGCAACCGGAACAGTTTGTATCCTAACGGAATCCTGTTCACCTCTCAGAGTTTATTGCGCCGGATTTACCTGGCGCACTCTGTCGGGCTTAACCCAGCATTTCCATCAGCTGGTAGTTCCTAATGCTTGCGTCTCCCCTAGTTTCATACTAGTCATGGTGGTGCAGGAATATTACGCCTGCTTCCCATCGCCTACGCCTTTCGGCCTCGGCTTAGGATCCGACTAACCCTGGGCGGAATTGCCTTGCCCAGGAACCCTTAGGCTTTCGGCGAACAAGCTTCTAACTTGTTTTATCGCTACTCATGCCGGCATAATCACTTCTAATTCGTCCAGAGCGCTTCACAGTTCTCCTTCAGTCCTACTATAGAACGCTCCCCTACCACACCCATCAGAAGATGGGTATCCATAGCTTCGGTAATACACTTAGCCCCGGAAATTTTCGGTGCAAAATCGCTCAACCAGTGAGTTATTACACACTCTTTAAATGGTTGCCACTTCTACGCCAACATCCTGGCTGTCTCAGCAACAAAACATCCTTTACCACTTAGTGTATATTTAGGGACCTTAGCTGATGGTCTGGGCTGTTTCCCTCTTGTCAATAGAGCTTATCCCCTACTGACTGACTCCCATGCTTAAGACAATGGCATTTGCAGTTTAACTGGAGTTGCTAACCTGGTGGGGCCGCGAGTCCAATTAGAGCTCTACCGCCACTGCCGAACACATGAGGCTAGCCCTAAAGCTATTTCGGGGAGAACCAGCTATCACCAGGTTTGATTAGCCTTTCACTCCGACCCACGGGTCATCCCCCAAGTTTTCAGCCTTGGTGGGTTCAGGCCTCCACATATTTTTACATATGCTTCACCTTGCCTATGGGTAGATCACCTGGTTTCGGGTCTACTCCATGCAACTATACGCCCTATTCAGACTCGCTTTCGCTACGACTCCACATAAGATATGTTTAATCTGGCTACACAGAGTAAGTCACCGGCTCATTATGCAAAAGGCACGCGGTCATGCATGTCACTTGCGTGACTTAGCACTACCACAGATTGTAGGCTCTACGGTTTCAGGGACTTTTCACTTCCCTAGCGGGGGAACTTTTCACCACTTCCTTCACAGTACTTTGTTCACTATCGGTTGCCAAGGAGTATTTAGCCTTAGGAGGTGGTCCTCCTGGATTCCCACAGGTTTGACCTATCCCGTGGTACTTGGGGTATCCATCAAGAAGTGCGCCACTGCTTTCACTCACGGGACTTTTACCCGCTCCGGTTGCTCTTTCCAGAGGCATTAAGCTAGCAGCACGTTCACTTCTGGTGTGTCTGAACCCACACCCAACGGACCCCGCAACCCCCGATATACAACGCGTTCAGGCTTGAACATATACCGGGTTTAGGCTATTCCCTTTTCGCTCGCCGCTACTGGGGGAATCGAGGTTTTCTTTCTTTTCCTCAGGGTACTGAGATGTTTCACTTCTCCTGGTTTTCCCTTGTGTTAAACACAAGTAACAGGGATTAACCTGTTCGGTTGCCCGATTCGGGAATCTCCGGATCATAGTTCATTATGCAACTCCCCGAAGCTTATCGCAGCCTGTCACGCCCTTCATCGTCTCCTGGCACCAAGGCATCCACCGTAAGCCCTTAGTAGCTTGATAAGGTGATATCTTTCTTCTACCGATTTACCCTCTCTATACAGTTGTCAAAGAACGCCGTCTAATTCTCAAAAGTGAAATCACTTCTGTTAGACGATGGAGATGAGCGGAGTTGAACCGCTGACCTTCTGGTTGCAAACCAGATGCTCTCCCAGCTGAGCTACACCCCCTCGCGCATGTGGTATAAACATACCACGAAACCCGACATAAGTCAAATCCTTTTAAAATGGTATAGTAGTATACCATAGAATTCTGATTTAAGTCAAATTTATTTCAAAGAACGGGATTTAATAAACTTTCTATCCCTAAGCAGATTTTAAGTATACCACAAAACGTGGTATATGTCAAATAAATTTTACAAAATTACTATAAAAATTCAATCCTTACGCAAAGTTTTATAAAAACGAATGTAACTGCGTTGTTGTTACATAAAATAATGGTATTATGAACTACTTCCATTTAAACTTTGCAGTTGAGATTGCCTCGCCGTCATTACTCTTCTTTGGTGTTGGATAACCATGTTGACAGTAATGCGATATACCCATGTTTCCAAAGATACTTGGAAGCTGAATTTTGGTAATGCGTTAAGCACTTTCTCCACAATTTGGCTCTCCAAGACTTTTACATCTTCATCAGAACTCTGGATGCCTCTCTTTTTGAGAGTGGGAAGTGCCACCGATTTTATCCGATCTTTTAGCGTATCTACTGCTTCGGTATCTCGTACTATCGCTGCTTTTACCAATTTTTCATCAAAAATTTTTGACATGATCATAATCCTCCTTCTTCTAAAGTTTAGCGCAAATTTATCTCGGTTGTCAAGCAATTGCAGAGGCATTTAATTGTCTATTAATTGCACATTCTAACATAGGTTTCTTCTTGTGAATCAACGCCAAATACCGAAAAGCGCATTTGGCGTTGATTCACAAGACTGTCATGTTAATTGGATAATACATCACAATTATAATCGGGTAAACTCGACAATTGAATGGCTCTGAAGCGATTGTTGCATTCTTATTGGAAGCGTTCTCAATTTGAACCGGTAAAAGGTTTCATATCCCAGAGTAGGATAGTACCATCGTGACTGCCGCTTGCCAATAGCGTGCCATCAGGTGAAAAGGCTAAATCCTGAATGTCAGTGTAGTGTCCCAAAAAGGTGTGTAGACATTCACCAGTGGTGATCTCCCATAACTGGACAGGCACCTTTTCTGTTCTGCACCACCAAGACCCAACGGCAAGGTAACCACCGCACGGAGAAAATGTAAGTGCACAAGGTTCACTACTTGCCTCAGCCAGACATATCACCATACGTATTTGTAAGGATGTGGTGTCCCATAATATAACTTCGTGTTCACGTCCACAAGCAAGAACGGTTCCGCATGGTGAAAATGCAATTGAACGTAGAAGTCCCTTTTTGCGCCGTCTTTGATTAGGATCTTTCAGCAGCTGTATTAACTCAGGTTCACCTTTATACATAGGAGCATCTTCCATATTTTCTGGTAAAGGGAGTGTAGAAAGATGTTCACCGCTTTCAACATCCCAGATCCGCGCCTTGTCATTATAGGAGATAGCGGCGACTCGGTTTCCGTCTGGGTGAAACGCAACTCTTATATCACCCATTTGCCACCTCGCTACTATTGCTCCTTTAGGATACTTCGAGAGTTCTTTTTCAGGCATTTGGAGTGAGTGTTGCTTTTTCCAATGTTCAACATCCCATAAAAAGAGTTCACCTTCAGTGCCGGCACTCACAAGGTGTTTTCCTGTAGGGGAAAACTTCAATCCAATGACATGTCTATGATCAGTGAGTTCAGCAACTAATGTTTCTGAGGCAATATTCCATATTTTGATATTTCCCTCAACTGCATCTGTCGCCAACAGTTCTTCACATGGAGACAGAGCCATCGTTCTGCATAAGGTAGATCGTTCAGTTACGGATGGGAAGATTCGATGCGTTTTCCGGGTCGCAATATTCCAGAACAACTTACCTACGTATTTCCAATGACTACTAACTAATGTGTTACCATCTTGTGTAAATTCTACTGAATAGGCAGGCCCGTTAGAATCAAAGTTTAATACTCTTGTTGATGGCGTTCCTGCTTTCCATATTTGGATCTTGTTATCTATGTAAGAGATTGCAAATTGTGATGCATCGTTTGAGAAGCGTGCAAACAAACTTGCAACTCCACTACAATTAAAGATATCTAACTTTTCTTGCTGGGTTGAATCCCAAATAATTACCTTATCTTTGTAGATATCTGCTACTCGTAGTATTCCATCAGGTGTATAAGCAATTTTTACTTGCTTTCCTTGGTATGTAATAGGTGCTATTTCTAAGGATTCGTTCTGAATATTCCACACCTGAACTGTAGCGCCTAAGTTTGCACCGGCAAGGTATTGTCCACAGGGTGAAAAACGAAGAGAATGCACTGTCGCGGGGTGTCCAGTAAGGCGTGCAATATGTTCACCAGTATTTATATCTGAAAGTGTAACTGTGTCTGGAGAGGACACAAACGCGAATAGATTACCATCAGACGATAAAGCGTTTGGAAAGTATCTGTCATCAATTTTCCCATCCTTTTTATACTCATCTAACTTTAGATCTTCAACGGTAAAACTTGCGATAGGCGCGTCCGGGTTTGTGCGCCAGTCATAGACAGCACTGTACCCAAAACCGGAAGCAGCCAGACGTTGGCCGTCCGGTGAAAAGTGGACATGCAGGACATTTTTTTTACGTTGCCGTGTACTCCCCCAATCTATTTTTGTTATACACTGTCCATTCTGCGTATCCCATACCCTAAGATAACCGTTGATATCACCGGTCGCAATCCATCGTGTATCGTATGAGAAGGTAGCAACTTGCATATTGCCGCACTCATTCCCCCACAATACACAGGGTGTTAATGTTGCTATGTCATATATCCAAAACCCAATTGAAGTTACGACTGAAAGATACATTCCATCATTTGAAAATTCGATGCCAGGTAGGTTTCCTTGTCCTAATCGGGCAATTGCTCCATCAGGAAGTTTCCATGTTGTTTCATCCGCGTCGTGGATAGGTCTAAATGCGGGGGTTACAGGTTTTCTGTTTTTCATAAAGATGTCTCCTTTTATTACCAGTGAACGCGTGAGGTCAGGCAACAGCGCGCCAAGGATTTATGCGATATTGATTGAGAAAATTGAGCGATGCAGGCAGCATCAAAATGCAATAGATGAATTGACGAAGAATGTTTAAGAGTTGATAAACGGTTTCATGTCCCAAAGCAGAATAGTCCCATCAAGACTTCCGCTTGCCAATAGCGTTCCATCCGGCGAAAAAGCGAGATCATGAATGTCTGTGGAATGTCCCCAGAAGGTATGGACGTATTCCCCTGTGGCGACCTCCCATAAATGGATGGCCATCTGCTCTAAACCATTTTTCCACCAAGTGCCGGAAGCGAGATACCGTCCACAAGGTGAAAATGCCAGCCGATAGGTACAAGAAGCATCTGCGGGTAGCAGTATCGCCATTCGTGTTTCTAAGGTTGCTGCATCCCACAGTCTAATCTCATGAGCTATTTCCCATCTCCGTTCGCGAGACAACTTACCGGCAACGAGAGTGCCGCACGGAGAAAACTTGATACTGCCGGGAGTGACAGCCGCATCAGTTGGCTGCTGCGTCCCCAACTCCTGTTTCCACTCAATGAATTGTTGGATTTCTTGGGATCGCCCTTTATATAGCGATGTATCTTCTAAGATTGTGTCTAAAGGGAGTGAACCTACCTGTTCACCATTCTCTACATTCCAGACCCGTGCAGTTCTGTCACGGGATGCGGTGACGAGCTGCTTACCATCAGGGTGAAATACCACATTTGTAATCGCATCCGTGTGCCCTATGAGTTCGTGCCGCTTCTCCCATTGATGCGTGTCCCATACATAGAGCTCACCGGACAGAGACCCACTGACCAAACAATCCCCTGTCGGTGAGTAAGCTATCCGACTAAAACGTTTCTCATCTCCAGTCAGTTTAGCAATTAGGGTGCCAGATGTAATATGCCAGACGGTGATAGCGATGTCTGGCATATGGTGGACTCCTAAGGCAGATGCAGCAAGAAATTCTTCACAAGCAAGAAATTCTTCACAAGGGGACAAAACACATCTAAAACCTCTAATACCCAAAGAGGACTCCTCTGTTTTGGGACGGAAGATTCGTTGTAACTGACGATTCATTACAGACCAGACCAGAAATCCACATCTGAGTCCACTAACCAACGTCTTTCCTTTTTGAGAGAAACGCAACCATCTGACGACGGTTGTATGTGCATCAGGCATAGGCACGACTCTAATTGATTTGTCTGCTGCCCATACTCGGAATTCGCGTGCGTTAGCGGCTACGAAATGTGTCCCATCGTCTGAAAAGCAATATAATGTCCTGCGCCTTTCAAATTCCAAAGTGTCTACCTTTTCGCGCTGCACCGTATCCCACATCACAACCTTTCCCTCATGGACTTCTGCAACACGCAATGTTCCATCAGGCGTATAAGCAAGTATCATATAAGTCGTGCTGCATGCGGAATACACTATTTCTGAGGTAGCGTTGTGAACATTACACACTTGCACATCGCCATTCCTGTGCGCCGATGCCAGGTATTGACCACACGGGGAAAATACAAGACCTTGAACTATCAAAGGGGCAGAACAACCAAAGTCTATAATATGTTCACCGGTGTCTATATCTGAAATCGTTATAGTGTCCTGAGGAGACACAGAAGACAGATGCGCGAGTAGATGCCCATTGGGTGAAAAGCAGATAGGAAAGCGATGTCCCTTCGTATCTTCATCATCAATCAGGAACCGCTCGACGGGTTCATCAGATTTTGTTTGCCAACTGTAAACAGCAGTTCGTCCGCTGCTGGACATAGCAAGATATTGCCCATCCTGCGAAAAGTGGAGCGCATTAACACTGGAACCACCCATATTCCCACGGTAGTCTATCTTAGTGATGCACCGCAGGGTTTGTGTGTCCCATACCTTAACGATGCCATCCGCGTTGCCGGTAGCAATCCACCGCGCATCGCGCGAAAAGGCGATCCTATCAAGCATACCCCGTTCTGTCTCAAACAATGCAAGGGGGGTAAGTGTGGGTAAATCATACAACCAACATCCGATGGAAGTTGCGACAGCAAGAGACTTCCCATCGGGTGAAAATGAGATATCCCGCAGGCCACCACGCCCCAATCGGGCAATTGCCCCTTCGGGTAGTTCCCATGCTGTCACATCAGTAACGGTAGGTTGCATTTGAGCAGTAACCATAGGCACAAATTTATGCTCTCGTTGACATGTTTTTTGACCAGCTAAAGTAAAGAAAAGCATGTAAGACCCAAGTTGAAAGACTTGGGTCTTACATGCTACGAAAGATAACTATTCATCATTATCAAAACAAATGCCGTCAATCGTGTTGGGGTCGCCAGAACAAACACCCTCGTTGTAGAAGCTATCCCTATTACAAACTGTATCCCCAGGTCGTTCTCCATCACTACGCTCTTCATAGCAAAAACCATCAGGCGAACCACAGCTATCACTACATCCTGTCTTACATCCCAAAGTTTTAGTTGTGGCACTACAATTATTGCTTTCAGTACACTTACCGCAGTCAGCGTCTACATTATCAGTCTCAAGGCAGTTACAATTGTAGGTATCAGAGTCAGATACTTTATTAGTGCTACCACAACAGCCGCCTGTGGTTTCAGCGACTAAAGTTGTCCCACTGCCACAGCAGTTAGTCGCAGTGGTATCTCCCCCGCAACATCCTTTCGCTGTCTCAGACTCTGAGGTATTCCAACTGCCTGTTAGCAGGAAAATACAACCACCCACAAACAACAAAGCAATCGCTAAGTTACCAATCGTATTCTGATGTGTTCTAAACATTTTACTCATTATTCTTTCCTTTCCCATACAGGGTTTGGAAAATACAAAAGTTATGCAAAGTTTCAACTAAAAACATAAAAACTTTACCTTTCCACACGTCTTTTGCGAGGAGACACGCGTAAAGACATAGGATCAAGTTTCTATATAATAAATAATACCTGGACCTTTTATTTCTGTCAAGGTCTTTTGTAGAAAATATAGACAGAAGGATTAGTAGATGGTATTGGAAGGATGGATACACGTGGCTATCGCATCATAGAACCTGATACTACAGATAAGGCGTCATATCCCAAAGCAGGATAGTGCCATCAAAACTTCCGCTTGCCAAAATCTTGCCATCCGGTGAGAAAGCGAGATCATCAATGTCTGTGGAATGTCCCCAGAAGGTATGGACGTATTCCCCTGTGGCGACCTCCCATAAATGGATGGCCATCTGCTCTAAACCATTTTTCCACCAAGTGCCGGAAGCGAGATACCGTCCACAAGGTGAAAATGCCAGCCGATAGGTACAAGAAGCATCTGCGGGTAGCAGTATCGCCATTCGTGTTTCTAAGGTTGCTGCATCCCACAGTCTAATCTCATGAGCTATTTCCCATCTCCGTTCGCGAGACAACTTACCGGCAACGAGAGTGCCGCACGGAGAAAACTTGATACTGCCGGGAGTGACAGCCGCATCAGTTAGCTGCTGCGTCCCCAACTCCTGTTTCCACTCAATGAATTGTTGGATTTCTTGGGATCGCCCTTTATATAGTGATGTATCTTCTAAGATTGTGTCTAAAGGGAGTGAACCTACCTGTTCACCATTCTCTACATTCCAGACCCGTGCAGTTCTGTCACGGGATGCGGTGACGAGCTGCTTACCATCAGGGTGAAATACCACATTTGTAATCGCATCCGTGTGCCCTATGAGTTCGTGCCGCTTCTCCCATTGCTGCGTGTCCCATACATAGAGCTCACCGGACAGAGACCCACTGACCAAACAATCCCCTGTCGGTGAGTAAGCTATCCGACTAAAACGTTTCTCATGTTCAGTCAGTTTAGCAATTAGGGTGCCAGATGTAATATGCCAGACGGTGATAGCGATGTCTGGCATATGGTGGACTCCTAAGGCAGATGCAGCAAGAAATTCTTCACAAGCAAGAAATTCTTCACAAGGGGACAAAACACATCTAAAACCTCTAATACCCAAAGAGGACTCCTCTGTTTTGGGACGGAAGATTCGTTGTAACTGACGATTCATTACAGACCAGACCAGAAATCCAAATCTGAGTCCACTAACCAACGTCTTTCCTTTTTGAGAGAAACGCAACCATCTGACGATGGTTGTATGTGCATCAGGCATAGGCACGACTCTAATTGATTTGTCTGCTGCCCATACTCGGAATTCGCGTGTGTTAGCGGCTACGAAATGTGTCCCATCGTCTGAAAAGTAACATAATGTCCTGCGCCTTTCAAATTCCAAAGTGTCTACCTTTTCGCGCTGCACCGTATCCCACATCACAACCTTTCCCTCATGGACTTCTGCAACACGCAATGTTCCATCAGGCGTATAAGCAAGTATCATATAAGTCGTGTTGCATGCGGAATACACTATTTCTGAGGTAGCGTTGTGAACATTACACACTTGCACATCGCCATTCCTGTGCGCCGATGCAAGGTATTGACCACACGGGGAAAATACAAGACCTTGAACTATCAAAGGGGCAGGACAACCAAAGTCTATAATATGTTCACCGGTGTCTATATCTGAAATCGTTATAGTGGCCTGAGGAGACACAGAAGACACATGCGCGAGTAGATGCCCATTAGGTGAAAAGCAGATAGGAAAGCGATGTCCCTTCGTATCTTCATCATCAATCAGAAACCGCTCGACGGGTTCATCAGATTTTGTTTGCCAACTGTAGACAGCAGTTCGTCCGCTGCTGGACATAGCAAGATATTGCCCATCCTGCGAAAAGTGGAGCGCACTAACACTGGAACCACCCATATTCCCACGGTAGTCTATCTTAGTGATGCACCGCAGGGTTTGTGTGTCCCATACCTTAACGATGCCATCCGCGTTGCCGGTAGCAATCCACCGCGCATCCCGAGAAAAGGCGATCCTATCAAGCATACCCCGTTCTGTCTCAAACAATGCAAGGGGGGTAAGTGTGGGTAAATCATACAACCAACATCCGATGAAAGTTGCGACAGCAAGAGACTTCCCATCGGGTGAAAATGAGATATCCCGCAGGACACCACGCCCCAATCGGGCAATTGCCCCTTCGGGTAGTTCCCATGCTGTCACATCCGTGTCTTCAAGTTGTGTGGGTTTAGGAATCGAAGTGTTTTTTCTTTTCATAAACTGTCTCCTTTTATTGTCAATGGACGCGCGATGTCCGGTAACCTCGCGCGCTGAGGTATTAAAGGAAATTGATTAAAAGAGTTGTTCAATGCAAACAGTGTCACTATCTTGTAGATGAGTAAAAGGAAATGCTTAAGAACTCATAAACGGTTTGATATCCCAAAGCAGAATGGTGCCGTCATAACTCCCACTTGCAAGAAGTTCGCCATCCGGTGAAAAATCAAGTGACCAAACATCAGTAGGGTGTCCCCAGAAGGTATGGATGTTTTCACCTGTATTAACATCCCACAAACGGACAGATATTATTTTTTGTCCCTCTTGCCATTGTGCGCCTACAGCGAGGTATTTCCCACAAGGTGAAAACCTAAGTGTCTGAGGTTTTTGGCATCCCGTAGATGGAATTATCACCATACAGGTTTCTAAGGTAGTTGAATCCCATATTCGAATTTCGTTTTTCCCGACTCTTCTAATCACACCAGCAATAAGCGTGCCGCAGGGAGATAACCTGAGATTACCCCAGATTCGTTGAGTTTCGGAGTCTGGTTGTTCGTGAAAACGTTGAATGTCTTGTGATGAACCTTTATACAATGAGATATCTGAGCATATTGATGTATCAAGTGAACCGACTTGTTTTCCACTTTTTAGATCCCATGCAAGAATTGGATTTTCGCGTGGCACAATGATAACATGTTTGTTAGTGGGTGGTAACAATAGCTGCCAACGTTTGGAACTTTGTATCACTGGAAATGGCACGTCGTGTAGTTTTTCCCATTTCGTCGTATCCCATATTGTGAAGCTATCTCCATAGAAACTGACAAAATATTCACCTGTTGGTGAATATTTCATTCTAACGATTCTTGATGGATTTTGAGAAAGTTCAGCGATTTGTGTGCTGGATGCAAGGTGCCAAATGTTAATGATTTTTCGAATATTGGTAGTGACAAGGTATTCTTCTGCTGGTGAAAACGTCATCCGAGTCACACCTTTATATTTTTCAGTGAGTTCAGCGATCTGTTCATCTGATACGAGATTCCAGACTCTAATAATTCGATCATCTACTAAGGCAGCGAGGAGTTCCCTACTGCGAGAAGTAGAAATCACACCAAGTGAATTGGGACGTGGAACGTAGAATGTTTGTTTCACTTGTCGGTTCGTAACATCCCATAATCTATAACCTGAAAAATCATTAGCACTAAGTAGTTTACGGGAGTCTTTGGAAAATTTAACAGCAGTTACGCCCCTTGATATATGTGTCGGAAGGGACTGAACCGATGATGGGTTCTCCCGTGTCCACACCTGCAGTTCTCCGCATCTATTTCGAGCGGCGAATCGAGTTCCATCTCGTGAAAAACCACCATATAATGGTCTTGGAAATTCAAAGGTATCCACTGTTTCCTGCTGCGTTGCATCCCAGATCATCACCTTTCCGCTTGTTAACCCTGCAACCCGTAATGTGCCATCTGACGTATATGTGGGAATGCCCTTGCACATCTGTCGACTTTCCATATATTCTGTTGGCGGTATATCCAAGGTTCCGTTCTGAACATTCCAAACGTGGTACTTGTTTCCATAATTACTGGCAGCAAGATATCTACCACATGGAGAAAAGACTAATTGATCACATCCAACTTTTGAAGTGTCGGAATAATTATCACGTAGTTTTGCAACCAGTTCCCCTGTCTCTATATCCATAACTGATGTTATATTTGCTTCAGAAGTATATGCGATTAGACTTCCATCTGATGAAAGAGCTATTGGACGAATGTTTATATTACCTGGTTCCGGTTGAACAGGAAGACTCTTAAAGGGAGTATCAGTACCTGTCTGCCAATCGTAAATGGTAAAATGTTGACCGCTACCATAATCGCGTGATATTAAGTTAGAACGCGTAATGTATTTCCCATCTTGTGAAAAGAGTAGATCTCGGGATAATCCCAGTACACCTTCCGGATTTTTAGGTAAATCTATGTAAGCAACACACTGCAGGTTTTGTGTATCCCAAATTTTCACGGTACCATTCCAGTTTCCAGTAGCAAGCCATCGGGCATCTTGTGAAAAGGCGATGTCAAATAGTATACCTTGATCGGTATTCCACCATTTGCTAAGTTTCATCGTATTTAGGTCATACCACCAGCAACCAATAGTTGAAGCAACAACAAGGGACTCACCATCCGGTGAAAATGTCATGCCTCCGCTAATCCAACCTGTGCCTAATCGGGCAGTCGCGCCCTCGGGTAATGCCCAAGTTGTCACATCAGTGTTGTCAAGCGGTTTAAGTGCGGGAGTTGAAAGGTTTCTGTTTTCCAAAAACTGTCTCCTTATTATTGCTAATGGGCATTTGATGTCCAGGGACATCGCGCGAAGATATTGCCAATCCTATAGTAGGTTTTACAATTAACTTGACGCTTTTGTTCGGCGCGCTTACATGAAGATAAAAAATTTTTAGGTAATTTTGTAGAGATGTCCGGTGCGGTTAGGAAACCGCACCTACCGGGATTTGGAAAAAATAAGAATTACCGAATTAAATACTTGAACTTCATCAAAGCGCGACTATAAACGCGGCATACTATAATTCAGGGACACAAAACTATCTAACCATTTACGAGATAAAGTGTAAATATTTTGGGATTTGAGAATAAATGTTCGGTTGGATAAAAAAATTTAAATTTTTTTGAAGTATAAAGGAGATGGGCTTACCTGGAATCGAACCAGGGACCTCGCGCTTATCAGGCGCGCGCTCTAACCTTCTGAGCTATAAGCCCCTGAGAGAAGTTAGAAAGTATGTTTTTTGAAAGTTAAATAGGAAGTCGTAAGATGCCTTGTAAGATTTAGAGCAAAATGAACAAGAAGATTGTGTGAGAATATCCTTGTTAATGCTCCTTAGAAAGGAGGTGATCCAGCCGCAGGTTCCCCTACGGCTACCTTGTTACGACTTCGCCCCGGTCATCGGTCTCACTTTAAACAGCTCCCTCCCGAAGGTTGGGTCACCGTCTTTGAATGCTACCAACTCCCATGGCGTGACGGGCGGTGTGTACAAGGGCCGGGAACGGATTCACCGCGGCGTGCTGATCCGCGATTACTAGCGATTCCAGCTTCATGTAGTCGAGTTGCAGACTACAATCCGAACAATGGGGCCGGCTTTTTGGGATTTGCTCCACCTCGCGGTTTGGCATCCCTCTGTACCGACCATTGTAGCACGTGTGCAGCCCAGGGCATAAGGGCCATGCGGACTTGACGTCGTCCCCACCTTCCTCTGGCTCGTCACCAGCGGTCTCTTTAGAGTCCCCAGCATTACCTGATGGCAACTAAAGACAGGGGTTGCGCTCGTTGCGGGACTTAACCCAACATCTCACGACACGAGCTGACGACAGCCATGCAGCACCTGTCATAGTGTCCCGAAGGAAAACTATATTTCTATAGCGGTCACTAAGATGTCAAGCCCTGAAATAAGGTTCTTCGCGTTGCTTCGAATTAAGCGACATGCTCCACCGCTTGTGCGGCCCCCCGTCAATTACCTTGAGTTTTAACCTTGCGGCCGTACTCCCCAGGCGGGGTACTTAATGCGTTAGCTACAGCACAGAGGGAATCAATACCCCCTACACTTAGTACCCATCGTTTACAGTAAGGACTAGCGGGGTATCTAATCCCGGTTGCTCCCCAAACTTTCGCGCATGAGCGTCAGTCTTAGACCAGAAAGCCGCCTTCGCCACGGGTGTTCTATACGATATCTGAGCATTTCACCGCTACACCGTACATTCCACTTTCCTCTTCCAGACTCAAGTGAGGCAGTATCAAACGCAATGGTTCGGTTGAGCCGAACCCTTTCACGTCTGACTTACTCCACCGCCTGCGCGCGCTTTACGCCCAGTGATTCCGGACAACGCTTGCCCCCTACGTATTACCGCAGCTGCTGGCACGTAGTTAGCCGGGGCTTTCTACTACGGTAACGTCAAAGCCGTTGCGTTATCAGCAACGACCAATTCATCCCGTAACACAGAGGTTTACGACCCAAAGGCCTTCATCCCTCACGCGGCGTCGCATCGTCAGGGTTTCCCCCATTGCGAAATATTCTCGACTGCAGCCTCCCGTAGGAGTTTGGGCAGTGTCTCAGTCCCAATGTGGCTGACCATCCTCTCAGACCAGCTACCCATCGTCGCCTTGGTGTGCTGTTACCACACCAACAAGCTAATAGGACGCGGGCTTATCTCCGAGCGGCAGCCGAAGCCACCTTTCATTCGGCCGACCAAAGTCAACCGGATCGTATTTGGTATTAGCAACCCTTTCGAGTTGTTGTCCCCATCTCAGAGGTAAATTACCCACGCGTTACTCACCCTTTCGCCACTTTCCACCGTACCGAAGCACGGTTTCTCGTTCGGCTTGCATGCCTAATCCACGCCGCCAGCGTTCGTCCTGAGCCGGTATCATACTCTCCACAAAAGTATTGAAGTACATCTTCAAATAATTGAAGCGCACTCACAAGCTATATAATAGGCACGTCACGTTCACTATTTAACTTTCAAAGAACAACTTTACCTTCCTAAATTGAAAGGTAATGTTAATTATACACTTTAAAAAGTTCTTTGTCAAATAAAATTGCGAAAAAAAGCATAATTTTTGTAAAAATTATGCTTTTTAAGGTATTTAAGCGTTTTTATCGCTTTGCGAGCAGTATAGATGACCACATGCTGTGTTCAAGAATTGCTAACGCATCTCTTTAATCGTCTATAATCTCCGTTTCAGTTAAGACCTCCGTTTTAGTAGTTTCAATGTTAAAACGCTTCACATTATCTCCTTCAAGCAGAGACGGATCTAAATCCGTACCAACGACAACGTGTACAGGAACACTACCTCCGCGAGCCTTTGCCTGATTAAGCAGTGTAAGAACACCCATCAATTGTCGGCGATTTTCTTGCTGTTCCTCAGGTAGAACCTGAATCCATGCCTCAAAGAGTGCTGTTAGATCATCAAGTTCAACAGGGCCTCCAGACATCTGCTTCAGTCTATCCATTATTGCGTCAACTTCGGGAGATTGACCATATTTCTCAGCGAGATAAGCCTGTGCCTTTTCAAAGTCTGCCTCTTCGGCGTCCTCATCAAGAAGTGATTTAACTTCTTCAGGTATGCCAAATGTGGACATTAGCGATGAAGCATCAAATTCGGGTGTCTCTGTTTTTTCAGCAGATGCTTTCATGTTTTCTGTGGTATTAGCTAAGTCAGATTCACCTACAGACTTTGAATCAACCTTAATATTCTTGTTAACTGATTTTAGCGATTGTGTTGATTTAGACTGTTCGACGGGCTTGGTTATATCACTTTCGGAGGTAGCTTTAGATGGCATAGTGGATTCGGGAGATACCCCAATGTCTGATGCGAAACGTTCATAGCTTCGTTGTGAGAAAAAATAGGTGCCTGCTACAAGAAGTACAGCGATAATTACTATACCGCCAATTACTTTGAGATCGAGTTGTTTGAACATTGTCTCTCCTTTTTTAAAGTGGTTAATTCTATGATGGACATTTGGGTGCGCGATATGCGTCCCGAAGTGCTGTATTTAAAAATACACACTTGATACGCCAAAATGTTCCAAAATTTGTAGGGTTTAAATGAAACGGAATACGGCACAAACTGACAGTTTGTGCTACAAAAGAGAGACATTATATATCAGATGCTGATGGCAGGGAGGAATTAGAGTTCTGCGTCTACGTGAAAGCGTTCGTGCATGTCTATTCTGATGAAAATACTTTGACGCAAACACTGATGCCGTATAGGTGCAATTGTCTCTATACTATCGCTTAATTGAGGTTTTTTATGGAAAAAATGTTATACTTTTCCCTGTTGATTCGGATGCGTCAACGTATTTTGCCAGATCACGCAACGCAATGACGGTACAGGTTTTGTCACGAAGATAATCCATGTAGGTTTTGAACTGTTCAGGTGAGGTGTCGACCCACGGATGTTCAAGGGCGGGCACACCGTGAAACGTCAGGACTGCGATCTTTCTGTCCTTTGCTTGTTCAACCGCCCAAACCAAATCCTCGAATCCGTAGTTTGGACCGGGAACACCCGTTGACGGTATGACCAACGGATGGTGAATATCAGGGTCGTAAGCTGGGCCACGCCCACCCTCTAAATCATAAGGAAAATCTGGTCCGACACCACGTCGTGCGAAAGGATACCCTTTTTCTTTCAATACTTCTATCGCTTCTGGACCTCGACTGTCTCCAGGATAAGCAAAGGTCTCAGGAATAGGAATTTCATACTCCTCACACCGATTGTCAATGTGTATCAATTCCGCCAAAAACCCTTCTCGTGATAGTGTGTTGATGTTCTTATGGTGCCGGGTGTGGTTACCTATCTCAAAACCTTCATCGTGTAACCCACGGATCTCTTCCCATGTAACATAGTGCGCCTTGTTGTTAAGAAAATTGAGTCCTTCAGTGATGAAAAACGTTGCCCCAAAACCGTAACGTTTTAACAGAGGAGCAACATAATTATAATCTGATTTGTTGCCATCATCAAAGGTGAGGACAACTAATCTATCTGGAATAGGTTTCAGGACTTCAGTTTCTGGTATCTCTTGATTTTGCATTTGCTTCTTTGGTCCTGTAGAACAGTTAGGAAGACCCTACTATCCACCGCCGATAGCAGGGAGGAAGTGGAGTTCAGCGTCTGCGTCAACGCGTTCGTGCATACCTACCCTTGTGAGAACACCGTTGACATAGACACCGATGCTGGGATGGATACGGTCACCGTCACAGAGTTTTGCTTTTGTACCTGGATAACGGGTTTCAAGGTTGTCAATGACCTCGCGGATAGTGGCACCGGGGATAGTGACGCTATCTTCACCGTCTGTTAGGTTACGCATGAGTGCTGGAATAGCAACAACCGGCATTGAGGTAATTCCTGATTGGGTAGGCGCGGTTTGAAACCGCGCCTATAGATATGTAGAAACCGCGAATTATATGACGGCTTAGATTTTGCCCATCGCTTTTAAGAGGCGGTCGGGTGACATTGGAAGTTCAGTCATGCGGATACCGATAGCATCATAGATGGCGTTAGCAATCGCAGCGGGTGGCGGAACAATCGGCACTTCACCGACACCACGCACACCATAAGGATGCCCCGGATTCGGGACCTCTACGATAACAGCGTCAATCATCGGTAAATCTAAGCAGGTTGGCATACGGTAATCAAGGAAACTCGCGTTTGTCATCGCGCCTTCGGCGTTGTAAATGTATTCCTCATTCAGTGCCCAACCGATGCCTTGAACAACACCGCCTTGTATCTGTCCTTCAACGTAACTCGGATGGATCGCTTTTCCAGCATCTTGTGTTGCGGTATAGCGCAGAATTTCAACTTTACCGGTTTCTTCGTCCACTGCCACATCAACAACGTGTGTTGCAAATGCACCGCCAGCACCCGCGGGATTCATTGTGGCTCTGCCAACAATGGGACCGCCAGTTTCACCGAGTCTTGAGGATAGGTCACGGAAACTAATCTGCTCCTCTTTACCGTTGATGCTTGAAAATTCGCCATCAGTAAACTGCACATTAGCCTCATCAACGTCCCAGAGTTTTGCAGCACGACCAGCCATCTGTTTTACTACATCTTGTGCTGCTTCATAAGCGGCATAACCGGTCGCGTAAGTTGTGCGACTTCCACCCGTCACGGCTGTGTAACCGATGGAATTGGTATCAACAACGGTTGGATTGACAGATTCGGCGGGAATGCCGAGCACTTCCGCAGCTTGCATCGCAATTGACGTACGGGTGCCACCAATGTCCGTGGAACCTTCAACAAGGTTAACCGTGCCGTCAGGATTCACGTTGATCGTAACACTGGATTCCAAACCGATGTTAAACCAGAAACCGGAGGCAACCCCGCGTCCATGGTGTTTTTTGCCATTTGGTGCGGTGTAATGTGGATGTGATTTCGCTGCCTCGACTGTTTCTATGAAGCCGATACGCGGGAAAACAGGGCCATCTGCACGGTGGTCTCCCTCTTTTGCCCCATTCATAAGACGTATCTCAAGCGGATCAATGTTCAACTCTTCAGCGAGTTCGTCAATAACTGTTTCTGATCCGAATGCTGCGTTTGTGGCGCCGGGGGCACGGTAGGGAGCGGTCTTCGGTTTGTTGACAACAACGTCGTATCCATCAATTAAGACATTTTCAGTGTTATAAGGAGCAAAGATACACATTGCACCTGCACCGACAGGCGAACCTGGATATGCCCCCGCTTCAAAAACCATAGATGTCTGGGCAGCAGTAATCTTACCGTCTTTGGTTGCCCCCATTTTAACTGTGATATAAGACGCTGGTGTGGGACCTGTGCCTTCAAATACATCAGCGCGGTTCATTAAGACTTTGACCGGCTTACCTGTTTTCTTCGCAAGCAGTGCGGCAACAGGTTTAACATAAACGTTGATCTTACCGCCAAAACCGCCTCCAATTTCCAGCGGAACAACTTTAATTTTCGAAATCGGGTATTGTAGAATTTCAGCCAGTTGTTCGCGGACGGTGAATGCACCTTGCGTGCTACACCATACTGTCAACTGCCCATCAGGATTGTAAAGTGCTGTGGCGTTGTGTGGTTCAATATAGCCTTGATGAACGGTACCTGTAACAAATTCGCGTTCGATAACGACATCTGCCTCGTCGAAGCCTTTTTCAATATCCCCTTTTTTAAACTGGAGGTGACTGGCGACGTTGCTCGGTTTGTCACCTGTTTCACCAAGTGAAGATGTTCTCAAGCTTTCATGGAGTATGGGTGCATCTGGTTCCATCGCTTCGCGCACTTCTAATACAGGCGGCAGCACCTCATATTCAACATCAATAAGTTCACACGCTTCTTCGGCGATATGCGGATTCGTTGCAGCGACAGCGGCGATGGCGTGTCCCTTATAAAGCACCTTATCACTTGCTAAAATGTTATCGCAAAGATATTTGAGATTAACTGGACCTTCCCCAAGGTCTGCCATTTTGTCCTCTGCCGCGGGCAGGTCTTGCGCAGTGACAATACCTTTAACACCGGGGTGTGCTTCGGCACGGCTTGTGTCGATTGAGACAATTCGTGCATGGGCATGCGGACTCCGGAGGACCCTGCCGTGCAGGAGTCCGGTAATCTGAAAATCAGCCCCATAAATTGCCCTACCGGTGACTTTATCAACGCCATCGTGCCGGATGGGTCGAGTTCCAATAACTTTATACTCTTTCTTTTCAGACATAAAGACGCTCCTTTTAGGTAGCTGCGGCTGCATCAAGCACAGCGCGGACGATTTTATCGTAACCGGTACAGCGGCATAAATTTCCAGCCAACCAGTATCGGACTTCGTGTTCTGTTGGGTTCGGATTTTTATCAAGTAAGGCTTTTGCACTCATAATAAAGCCAGGTGTGCAAATGCCACACTGAAGCGCGGCGTTTTCGAGGAAGGCATCTTGAATCGGGTGCAATTTATCTGGGTCAGCGAGTCCTTCAATGGTTTCAACAGATTTACCATCAGTTTCTACGCCGAGGACAAGGCATGAGTTAACGAGTCTACCATCAAGGATAACACTGCATGCACCACAATTCCCGTTGTTACATCCTTCTTTTGCGCCAGTGAGGTGGAGTTCGTCTCTGAGGACTTCCAGTAGACTTTGCCGAGGTTCACAGAGAAATTCCACCGCTTCACCGTTGATTGTGGTTTGAACGTGCGATTTTCTCGCCATAGTATCGGTTTCCTTTCGCATTGAGTAAGCCGGAAAAACGTTTTCTTTCCGATAAAGATATAGGTTAATGAATTCCATTCCGAACTCTTATAGTAAAACCTGTAATTACTTATACACGGTGGTAGGTTCGGTTTCCTAACCGAACCTGTGTAAATCCAGCAGAATACGCGTATGGTATTCTGCATTGGTTAGAAACCGCACCTACCGAGGGAGTGTATACATGTTTTTAGATTTCATTATAAGAAATAATCGGTAGTGAATAAAATTGGCAAAATTACGCTGTGTCTTTAACTCTTTGAATCGCACCGTTAAGCGCGCGCCGTGTCAGCACACCAACGAGGTGTGTCCGCTGTTCGGCAGTGCCGCGCATGTCACTAATCGGACGCGCTATGGCTTGTGCGGCTTGTGATGCTTCGTCAATAGCGGCATCAGAAATTTCTTTACCTGCAAGTAGCGCGCTGGCTTCTTCAGCAAAGAGAGGCGTGGGTGCGACTGCACCGAGCGCGATTCGGGCAGAGACGATACGTTGTTTTGTTTCATCTAATACGACAGCGGCACCTGCACCGACGACCGCAATATCCATTTCGTTGCGCGGGATAAATCTGAGATAGTAAGAACTGGAATTTTCCTGCGGTGCGGGTATTTTTATAGAGATAAGTATCTCACCTTTTCCGAGTGCACTCTGTCCGGGGCCGGTGCAGAAATCTTCAACAGGTATTTCGCGTTCTCCGTTTGAACCAGCGATGACACAAGTAGCGTTTAGAACAATTAGCGGCGGTATACAATCGGCAGCAGGTGAAGCGTTGCAAAGGTTCCCTCCTACCGCAGCGCGTCCCTGAATGGCGGTGCCTCCAATAATTTTGGTTGCATCTACTAAACCGGGATAAGCATCGCAAATTGCATCCACAGCATAAATCTGATAACACGGCACCGCTGCGCCGAGGGTTAATCCTGTTTCTGCGTTATAGTCCAATATGTTGACTTCGGGAATGGATTTGATGTCTATCATCCAATCAAGAGCTCTTCTACCCTCTCTTGCTTGAACGATGAGGTCAGTGCCACCCGCAAGGATTCGGGCTTGGTCTCCTTTTTCATCAAGCAATGCGATAGCTTCAGATACCGTTTTTGCTGCGATATACTCAAATGCTTGCATGGCAACAATCTCCTTTCATTTTGATTCTGGATAAACTATTATTTTAAATTAGATTATACCATAAATACGAAAAGATGCAAGTTTTTTCATTAGTGTCATTCTGAACCAGGATTTTCAGGATTTTAGGATTTCCAGGATTAGGTGAGGTGCGCGAGTTTGTCTGAATCACGGATTTGCACGGATTACACCAAATCAACGGTATGAATGCCATTTAGGCATTCCCCGGATTTCGCAGATTAGGGGTACTGAATAAAGTTGAATTTCTCTGAAAATTTGGTTTTCCTTGATAAACCCATTAAGAAACGTTATAATTTGTATCACTATGATAATTAATGTAGCGACATAAAACGGCTTAAAGACCTGACCGTTGTGTATAGATTCTCACAGACGGATTCAAAGGATAGTATACCCAATTAATTGAAAAGGACAAAAAAATGCCAAACAGTATGTCCGGCAAACTAACAACCGACCCTTCACTTGATAATTCTCTGGAAATTCCTATAGTTCGATTTAAGTTTCGTCCGAACGATTATCATACACCTATGGAAGTTGAGTTTGATGGGGATTTTGCTATTGAGATTAACGAAAATCTCAAAAGTGGTGACAGATGCACACTTAATGGTATAGTGCATAGTGAAGGTGATCCTATACGACCATTTGGAATTGACTATGATCTGAAATCCATACCCGACACAGACGAAGATCATTATGAACAGATACTTAAGTTAATTGAAAATATAGCTGAGGCTATGGAGAAAAACCCTTCTGTTTTTTCAGAAATGAATGAAGAGTCGTTACGTACACTTCTCTTAGCGCAGCTAAGTGGTTGCTATAAAGGTCAGGCCACAGGTGAGACATTCAACTATAAAGGAAAAACAGACATTTTGATTAGTTCTGAAGGAAGAAATATCTTTATTGCTGAATGCAAGTTTTGGAACGGTCACAAATCACTAATGGAGGCAATTGATCAACTTTTTGGCTATACTACTTGGCATGATACTAAAGTAGCAATAATTATTTTCAATAAAAACCAGAATTTCAGTCAAGTTTTGAATTCCATAAAATCAAGGACGAAGGAACACCCTCATTTCAAGCATGATCTAGGTCAACGTTCTGATACATCATTCCAGTTTATCTTTTCCCACCCTGGTGACACGGAGCAAGAAATTACTCTTACCGTAATGGCGTTTGATGTCCCAAAATGAACATGGATCCTGATTCATTTATCCAAGTATCTTGCGTAGGTTGGGTTGAGTTTGCTAAACCCATAGGTGTCAATTTAAGAAAACGATTGTATTTTTTTTGAACATGGTTCAATATACATTATCATCGAGGCTGTCCTATATTTAGTCCCGTAGGGACGCTATGTTTATAGAAACGTAGGAAAAAGCATTTTGAACCTCGTAGAGGTGACATATATTGCGTAAAACACATACCGCTCCTACGGAGCTCAAGAGCGTGTTCAACCTTGTTTCTATAAACATTCCGCCTCTACGAGGCTATACACAACAACAAATGAATTTATTTTCTTAAATTGACGCTTATGGGTAGAGCGAAGCGAAACCCGACAACCCTAACCAACGGTAGGCGCGTTTTCTAAAAGCGCCATCTATGCCGTTTTTAGCTATGAGCACGGCGCGTTTACATTGTAGGGTAGGATCGTTGGTTGTGCTAAATTGTGAAAAACCTTGAAATAAATTCTTAAGTTGACACTTATGGGTTGAGTTTGCTAAACCCAACAATCCTGAAAATCCTATAATCATGTGAATCCTGGTTCAGACAATCACACACCCAATTCTGGTAATGCCCTCACAATCTCAACCGTCCGCAAACTCACAGAGATAACCCGCCCAATCAACTCCACGATATACCGCTGCTGCGGTTCCGCACGATTCGGGTCGTTGACAATGCCGCTGCGTTTGTCCGCCTTGACGCGATACTGGTCAATCACCCACTCCAACGCGGAACGCGTGCCGAGCCGATATTCAAACGTCTCCGCAGGGATACCGTCAATTGTCAGAAAATCGTTGTAGACCAACTGCGTTTTGTCTTTAGAGAGTTTCATCCTCTCCACACGCCAATCAATCGGCACGTCCGGTGTTTCATTCTCCGTCAGACCGTCATATATCGGTTGTGATTCGTAGTTAACGTGGATGTCTGCCAGCTGTGCGCCAGCGTTGGCAAACCCCCAGAAATCAGGTGTGTATGGGATATGTGGTAGGTCGCGCTTGAGGTTCGCCTGATACTTTTCACGATACATCGGATGGTGCAGGATGCCGTAGGTGTAGTGGAAGATGTCCCATTTGCTGATGCTGTCATCGCTGTAGTGTTTGCGAAATTCAGAGCGAGTGCCCAGTCGGTGATGTTCTCTTGGCGGTTTGTGCCGTCCTCGTTGTAGGTGTAGAAGGGGAAGGAGAGTTAACTTTCAGCTATACAAAAGGCTTAAGTATATTCTTAAATTTGTTTACACAAGTTTCCACATTTTCTATAGGAAGCTCCTTGAAATGTTCAGGGTCATGTATTTCTCTGTTAGAGTTTCTATTTCCATCAAGAAGGGTTATAATTTCCAAACTTACTTTTGGAGAATGGGACATCAATGTATGCGCTCTTTCACTGCCTAAGTGTTCCAGCTTATTAGGGTCTCCGTAATCTCCACCCAGAGCATTTTCAAGCTGAAATAGAGAAAAAAGCAAATTTGGATTGACTATCAAGACTAATTCGGCATCTTTTAATACCCTTTTTAACATAGCATTTTCGGTGTATGATTTACATTCTATACCTAAAACTAACTCATTGTCTATCTTTATACCTTTGTCAAGTTCTATCTTGTAAAAATATCCTTCCAGATTTTGCTTTATGTGAATCCGAGTGGATTCAGGCATTAGATTCCTAACATAATCCGCATCAATAGGAAGTTTTATCAATTGTCTTTCTATATTAAGTCGATCCACTTCACCATCTATTTTATGCCATGCAAGAGAGACTATCGCCTCAAGAATATTCTCTGTGAGTCGGCCTTTTGATGATCGATCTTTTCCTCCCTCACCCTTGTTTTCGTACATCGCATATATTCCTTCAGTATATAAATTTACGATTGACTCATTATCTGGATAAGTGATTGACTTATAATCAGACTCGGTAGTTGATTCAAAAAGTTGTATTTGGTCACTCATTGAGTTATTTCCTATAAATCAGGACTTACGCAGTTTTGAAAATTATTGAAGGATTAGAGAGTTGATGTCGCATGTAATCATCCAATAAACTTTGTTTGAGTTCATAAATCGTTTGAATGGCTTTCCGGGCAGCACGCGTCAAACAAACCCAGACCTGGAAACAACACGCAATATGGTTGCGTTGGGCACGCAGTTTTCTACACTGGCATTTGTCAATACCGGTTACCTGTTTAATCTCACGATGAAGTTGTTCAATCTTCCAACGAACCTGACACTCTTTTTTTGTCGCAGTCGCATCCGATTGAGATAAATCGTTTGTCACAATGTATTCCGTGCGTCCGTTGTCAGACACAAGCCGAAATAACTTCACTCTATGTCCTTTCGGAAAGTTTTTGATGTGTATCGGTTTTCCACACTGCGTTTCTGTTTGTGTCCAAGATAAGTTTCGCACTTGTTGGTGTGGTTCAATACCATCCGTATCGTCTACAAGCCGATTACGTTTCAGGGGGGCATAGTAGAACTTGGAAAGTTTTTCAATCGCTTTCATCACTTTCATGCAAACATACCAAGAATCCATGAGCACTGTCCGAAACGGGAGCTGTTTTTTGAAGACAGCATTATGCAACATTTCCAGTAAATGTTCTATTTTCGTTTTACCATCATGATCTTTGTCAAAAATACGATAATCAATGATCCAATACGCGTGTGTCTTTGGGTTAACATAGACACACGTGACAATACCGATGCCTTGAATGACTTTTTTGTCGCTACCACTCCATTGTGGATAGACAGCTTCTATGGCTTTGGCAAACTCCTTAGAGAGAACGACATCGTCAAAGATAATGTATCCATCTTCATCAAACTCAATGTCCGTTTTGACAGATTCCCAGAGTTCGCTGGAAGGAATGTTTTCGTTTCTCAAAAACCAATTGAGTTGATCGTGACTCCACTTCTCAGTATGATCGGCAAAATAGGTTTGTGTCCAATTAGTGAAACTTGCTAATAAAAATTGGCAATAATCTGAATATAAGTTTTGCTTCTGTTCAGGAAGTGTAAATGTAATCATAATGAAATAGTATAACACAATTTTATAATAATGCGTAAGTCCTGTAAATAATACATTCCTATCATTAGGTATATCTTATAGTAATATTCGTAATCTATCCTCTGCGGTTTGGCAGTATTCTGGCGAAATATCTATCCCTAAGTAGGAACGTTGATTCAGCCGTGCCGATAGACAAGTTGTTCCAACGCCCGCAAATGGATCGAGAATGACATCACCTTTGAAGCTGAAAAGCTTCAGCACTCGGTTTGCTAATTCCTCAGGAAACATGGCAGGATGTCCGAACTGTTTCATCTTATGCTCAGGTGCTATCGTCCATTTTCCATAGACCCACTCTTTGAAAGAATCAGCGTCAATATCAGCATTCTTAGGATCGCCTGATTTTTTCAAGGAACCTTTACAAAATATTTCCAAATACTCCCATGTATATTTTAAATAGGGACTTGATGGACTTTTCCAACTTCCCCAAGCAGTATACTTACAATTGTAATGATTTTTTTCCCACAAAATTTCACCTTTCCATATCAGTTTTTTACGCATGAAGTACTGTGAAATAAGATGATGTGTTGGGATATAGTCTGAATATAATGGTTGAACGTTTACGATGATGCGACCCCCATATTTTAGGACTCTGATACATTCGTCAAAAATGCTGAACAATAACTTGAAGTAGGAATCCCATGCAAATGCATCTTCGGTTTGCTCGTAATCCAGTCCAAAGTTGTAGGGTGGCGAAGTGAAGATAAGGTCAATACAATTGTCTGGTAGCTGCTTGAGGACGACTTGTGAGTCACCACAGATAATCTTATTAGTAAACTCTGTAGGAAGCGGATTACTTTTTTTACTAAAGCCATTGGCATTCGCATAGTAATGCTTTCCACGTTCTGCTTCTTTTTGTTTTCGATTCTTAACTTTTCTTTCTTTGTTAAGATCTATGCTTTTAAAATTGCCCTTTTGTGTTGACACGAGTCACCTCCAGTTGATAACCTAACATCTTATGGCAATTATAATTTCTGTCCATTCATCTCTATTCATACTCATATTTTCATATTCATATATTATACTATATCTACTAAAATTTAGTTACACCTTTTTCACGCTGCAGGTTGTTGTGTGTTATAGAACCTGTCGAACGGTTCGAGGAAATCGTCCCGACTGAACGCCTGCCGTGTCAGTGCGTCAATCACATTTTCAATCTCGCGTGCGATGATATTTCTGCGAGTGAAATCGGGGTTGTCGAACACGGTGCGGAAGATACGTTCTGTGAGCAGGTGCTGAATAAGCATCTCCTCAACGGCAGCTTGCGATAGGTTCGGGTTGATAGCGTCTCGGCACTGCTGATAAAAGGTAGTAAATGTGTCATTGAATTGCGGGTTGGTTTCGTGTTGTTCTGCTATCAGTTCAGCGAGTCTTTTGCCGAGTGCGGGGACTTTCTCTTTGAATTCGGTGACAGCCGACTGCCATTTTTTGACGGCATCCAGTGGCGGGTCAAACAGATGTTTGAGTGCGTTAATCAGGTGTGTCGGGTCGGTGATGTCTGTGTCCAGCACCCTCTGCTCGTTCTGATACAGGATGCAGTGTTCTGGGTTCTGAAAAAGGATGTTGTCGAACGGGTAGCCAGCGTCACGTTTCTGTTGCACCGCGGTATCCAGGTTATCGTCCATATCCTTCGCTTCCCAATAGGCAATAGGGAGTTTGGATTGTGCAAGGAGTATCGCGCCGTCAAGATATATGTATTTGCCGGCATCGGTCTTTATCTGGTGTTGTTGGACAAGATCGGCATTTATCTGCTTGGCACAGGTGTCAAGGAGTTTTGCGAATGGTGCGCTCACCGCGCCTTCGTGTGTGATGTTGCGTTGTGCGTATTGTGCAAGTGCGGCGTAGTAGTCACGGATTGGTTTATGTGTCGGTTTTAGGTTGAGGTTCGGCATAGAGGTATTTTAGCAGGTTTTGGCGATGTGAGTCAAGAGAATTGTATGAGCCTCCCCACATAAATTGGATATTTTTAAGAAGTTGTGCTATTCTTTAACAAGAGGAGGGAACTATGCTAAAATTGTGGATAAAGCGCACTGTGCAGATTTGCGGATGTGTTGTGCTCTGTTGTGTGTTTGCGGTGGCACAGCAAAATGAAAACACGGCGAAGAAAGGCATCACTTTGGCAGACCTCGGTGTAACACCGGAACAGAAAACCCAAATTGATGCTATGTGGAAACTGAAACGACAGAAACATATACAGGCAGTCAAAGACTTGAAAACCTTGAATCGATTTGTAAAGGATACGCTTATTGGTGAGAAAGAGATTAAGGAAACACTGAAAAAATTCCGAACAAAACGGAAAGAGATGCAGGATGAGGTTAATAAGGTAGAAGAAGCGTTAATAGAGGCTTTGTCACCACGGGCGCAACTCCATCTGACGGTTTTAGGTATTTTGGATAACGGTTTGCCACGTAGAACGTCAAGGACACAAGCAGATAAAGAGGCAGGACAAAAAAATAACGATGTTCCAACTCCTGCTGAACAATCGCAGGACAAGACATCGCAATAAAGATGGTGGAGGATACCAGACTTGAACTGGTGACCCCTTGCATGCCATGCAAGTGCTCTCCCAACTGAGCTAATCCCCCACCTGATTCAACTTTTTAATGATAACATATATCTACGTAAAAAGCAAATAAATTTAAGTTTTTCAGGAAAATGATGAAAAATAGTGAGACAGATACATTTTTCAATTTTGCAGATCAGCCAGATAGTGAAGTAGGACTCGCCATCGGTGCGTTACTTATTGCACAAAGCGAATACCCGAATGTTGTTATTGACGACTACCTTCAGAAGTTAGATGAAATGGCGGATGAAGTGCGGGAAAGAATATCTGAAACTGCACCACCCCACGAACAGATTGCTGAATATAATCGTTATTTCTTTACGGAAAATAGGTTCAAAAGAGAGATTGTCGGTTTTTACGATCCTGCTAACAACTATCTCAACGATGTCATTGATAGGAAAACTGGAATTGATGTAACGCTCTACGTATTATATATTGAAATCGGTAGGAAAGCAGGATTGCCACTTTCTGCCATCAATGTGCCCTCCCATTGCATTGTCAAGTATAAATTTAAGCATTTTGATATTTTCTTAGATTTAGGTGACGAAGGTCGGATTATATCAGAGGAAACACTCCAAGAAAAATTAGAAATTGTATACGGTGAGGAGGCTGATCTGCAACGCAGATCGCTCAATGAAGATGCAAATAAGGAGACGTTAGCACGAATTTTACGTAATCTGGCACGGATATATACCGATGAGAATGAACACGACAAAGCGATTCAAGCACTCAAGCGGATTACATGGCTTACACCACAGTACATGACACCCTACCGTCGCCTTGGAAACCTCTTTTATCAGGTGGGCAGTTATAATGACGCATTGACCGCTTTTGAGACATATTTAGATGGTATAGAGAGTCCATCAAACGAAGAACATGTCGTTGAGAATATTCGAACGCTCCGAAGGATACTCGCAAAGATGAATTAGAGGAGTTCCAATGATAACCAAAACCGAAATTGCCAGCGAAAAATTAAATCCTAATTCGCCCTTTTTCTCTGTTGTCCTTGCACCAACCAATGAGGAACAACAGCTGCTTTTTACGCTTAAAAATCTCGGCAAACTACCTGATAACTTTGATGGTCAGTTGTTTGTGCCGTTACTGGAACACCAAAATCCGAAAATTCGGTGCCTCGCGGTAGAAAATGTTGGGAAGTTAAAAGACGAACGTTTTTTAACAAAACTCGTCGCGTTTGCCAAAGCCGAAAGAAATACAATCGCTCGTCGTGAAGCGGTATCAGCGATAGGCAGACTTAAAACCCAAAATGCAATTCCGATTTTGACCCAATTTACCCTGGATCCTGATCCAAAGATTATACTGCAGGCACTACGCGGATTGCTCTATTTCAGAAAACACCCCAAAGTAAAATCAGCGTTAGCATCTCTTGCTGAACACCCTAATGAAATGATTCGGGAACAAATAGCGAGAGAACTACAGGACCAGAACCGAACTAAACACTCTAAAATGATAGACCATCCTGCCAGTCCAGACGCACTTAAAAATATAATGGTATGCGCTGATGTTCAAGATGTTTTAAAAGTTATTCCGGACGAGTCTATTCACCTTACTTTTACATCTCCACCATATTACAATGCTCGTGACTATACCATTTTTCCGAGTTATGAGGCGTATCTTGACTTTCTAACCGCTGTATTTAAGGAGACGCATCGTATTACTAAAGAGGGGAGGTTCTTTGTGCTTAACACGTCACCTGTTATTGTGCCACGCATTAGCCGCGCCCATTCCAGCAAGCGGTATGCAATCCCTTACGATATTCACCCGCGTCTTACCGAAATTGGATGGGAGTTTATTGACGACATCGTATGGCTAAAACCAGAATACGCTGCGAAGAATCGAAATGGCGGATTTTTTCAACATCGTAAACCCCTTGGTTACAAGGCGAATTCAGTTACTGAAAGCGTTATGGTGTATCGTAAAAAAACAGACAAGTTGATTGATTGGAATCTACGTCAATATGATGACGAAACAATTGCCGCAAGTAAAGTAATGGGCGAGTATGAAAAAACGAATGTTTGGCAAATCAATCCTGCAACAGATAAAGTTCACCCCGCAGTTTTTCCTCCTGAATTGGCTGCACGCATTATCCAATTTTATTCTTTTAAAGGTGACCTTGTTTTTGATCCATTTGGGGGTAGTGGGACTGTCGGACACGTTGCTCTTGCCCATGAAAGGTATTTTTTTCTCTGTGAAAAAGAAGCAGAGTATGTTGAACGTGCTCAACAGATGCTTGATACATCCTTATTTTCTGCCACAAATTCTCGGACTCTTTCGCTTACTGAATTAAAATCTGATATAGCAGAGGAAACTCAAAAACTATGACTATTACCGGTATTGTTATTAAAAATATTATCCGTAGACTCCTTGCGGGGGAGGATTACCGCTCCGAAGTTCTGGCATTAATTAACGCTGGGTTCTTGGAATATGCTGTTGATTTTTTCAAGCGTGTAGCTTGTGCAAAATTGGATAATAAATCTGTAACGGTTGACTGGTACAAAAAGGAATTTCTCAATTCAGATTCATATTCCCCACAAGAAATCGCTATTCATTCAGGTCTGAACAAGAAAACAATTACAAATACATACAATTCAGCTAGCAAAAAAATTGTGTTAGAAGCATCCCTAAAACATTATGATACACTCTATAACGCTATTAACAGTTTGACTGAACAAGATGACCTTGATGTGACGCTCACAATAAAATTCCGAGACGTTAGTGTTGATTTGAATATTAATGAGAGTTTAGTTGTCATTAATACACTCGCTGTCAAACGCTCTGCCCTCCGTGGAGCATTATGGAGTACGTCAGGGAAACAGGTCGAAAAACCATTGATGGTGACGCTTTGTGCGCTTTTTCAAGTGCCGATAAAGTGCTTTGACCAGAAGAATCTCCCAGAATCGGAACGCGAATCCGATTTTTATCTGTTTGACGAAACAGGGAAAGATTATCCTTGTGAAGTAAAGTTAATGGGAAAAGGCAATCCTGAAAGTGCTGATGCTGTGTTCGCTCGCGGTAGTCGCGTCCTTGTCGCCAATAAACTTTCTGATACCAACAAACAGCAGATGGATAAAGATGATATTCTCTGGGTAGAACTTCAAACTAAAGATGGATACAAACGATTTGAGGAAGTGCTAAAGGCACTGTCAATCCCGTGTCAACCTTTTACAGGAAATCTTGAAGAAGCGTTAGAAAAAATTTTAACCCTTATTCTTTCCGATGATGTTCAAGATTCTGTAACCCCAGAGGTGGTTTTGCAAGAAAGTCTGTTTAATAACAACTCCGATTCAGAATTACTAATTGAATTTGAATGAAAATCTTAGGTATTGATACCTCAACCCCTATCGGCAGTGTTGCCCTTTTAGATGGCGAAAACATAGTCGCCGAACATACCCTCAATATCGTCCAAGCGCATTCTTCCAGACTAATGCCCGCAATTGACACTGTTCTGAAATGGGGAGAGATTACACCAAATGATTTAGATGGATGTGTTGTCGGTGTTGGACCTGGCTCGTTTACCGGTATCCGCATCGGTGTTGCAACAGCGAAGTCACTCTGCTATGCGGTTGACAAACCCATCGTCGGCGTGTCAACCTTAGAGGCCATTGCGTATAATCTGCGATGGACAGATGGGATTGTCTGTCCGATTCTTGACGCTCGACGGCATGAGATTTATGGCAGCGTTTTCCACGGTGGTGTAAAATGGCAACGTCTCACCGATGATCTCTGCTTACCGATTGATGCGTTCTTAGACGAACTTAATAATCATATCTCACCAGATTCTGCTATTACCTTTCTCGGTGACGGGCTTGCGACCTACGGGGATGCAGTTCGAGAGAGATTGGTTCAGAAAGGGATAATATCGGGATTACAAACCCCTCCCACAAAAAAAGGTGCTGTCCACTTTGCAGATACTATCTTTAATGTGCCGCGCGGCGCAGCTATTGCGAAACTTGGTGCGCAACGCCTTGAACATGGTGATAGCGATAGTTATTGGACTTTAGTGCCGAATTATGTTAGAGTTGGGTTGTATTGATGGTGGGTTCATGTTTGACGGAACTTCGTTGATCGGCGCGCTTAGATGAAGATTAACAAATAAATTCGGTAATTTGGCAGAGAAGTCCGGTGCGGTTAGGAAACCGCACCTACCGGGATTGGGAAAATTAGAATTACCGAAAGAATAAATTAATCTTCATGAAAGCGCGCCTACCATGATAGGTGTCAATGCTTTAGGAGACACCAAAAATGAAAGATCTACAAGTACCAGAGTTTTCGACTTATGAGGAAGAAGCTGATTTTTGGGACAATTTAGACACTGCCGATTTCATGGAAGACGATGGACAATGGTTCCGCTTTGAAACGCCACACAAGCGGGCGATTCGCGTTGCGATTCTTCCGGAGGTTGCTGAAGAACTCAGCCAAAAGGCACATGCACAAGGCGTATCGATTGAAACCTTAGTAAACACTCTTCTAATTAATCATATACGGGAGTCAACGCTAACGAATTAGATGAACCGTATTCTAAAAAACACGTCCACGTTGTTTAGCGCCCACCTTATTGGCCGCCTCGGCTCACTCGTCATAACGATCTGGTTGATGCCTCGTTTTTTTGAAGATAGTGAATTGGGCGGCTATTTTGTTGCAATCGCCCTAACCAACCTCATTGCGATCCTGACAGAACTCGGTATACATAACCCGTTGATTCGGGAGATGACACTCAATCTCTCCCAAACGCGGCATTTTCTCGGCAATGCCCTCCTCGTTGGTCTCGTCTTGTCAGTTGTAGCGTATACGCTCATGATTATCAGCGGTGTATTTCTGGGATACGCCTCAATAATCGTGACGATGATAGCCTATTTAGGGTTTGCGGAGATTGTTAATTCCATTGCACAATTCTATAGATGTGTCTTCCGTGCACATGAGGAGATGAAATATGAGGCGTTGGCGGTGGTTGCCGAACGCGGTGTGTTTTGTCTTGTCGGTGGCGGCGCAATTCTGCTCGGATATGGGCTTGTGAACGTATGTCAGGCAATGCTGATAGCGAGTTGTATTAACCTGATTTTGAGTATCGGATTCACTCGCTATCGCTTCACACCACTGCGTTTTGAACCGAGTCGTCGAATTGTAGTAGTGCTGATGCAGCAGGCACTCCCGTTTGCTATTGGCAATTTGTTCCATCTTATCTATTTTCGGGTTGATGCGATTATGCTGTCAAAACTCAGTCCCGATGGGATAGATGCTAATACGTGGTATGGTTTAGCGTATACGATTGTCAATGCCTTTACGACGTTACCGGGAGCATTTATGATGGGGGCAATGTTTCCAGTGTTATCCCGTGCGTATGAAAGGGATCGGGATAGATTACCTGACGCATACACATTTGGTGTGCGGTGGATGGTGATATGTGGTATGCCTTTAGTGGTCGGACTTGCAGTGCTATCCCACGAAATTACCGCTGTGTTGCTTCCTACCGATACGATTGAGGCTAAGAATACCATGAAAGAAGTCGCAATTGCACTGCGATGGCTAAGCGGTTCGGGTGGTTTGATTTTTATAACAACCGTTATCTTGACGATGCTGCGTGCTGCGGATAAACGGCGCGTGTTTTCTGTGCTTATGGGAACAACTGCACTTTTGAATATCGGTTTGAATTTGGTGCTAATTCCGCGTTTCAGTCACGTTGGTGCAGCGGTAGCGATGGTTATCAGTGAAGTATATCTGCTCATTGTCGGGTTTGGCTATATTTCAAAACGGATTGCTAAACTGACTGAAATAGGTTTTATTTTTAAAGCCTTTATTCTTTCTGCTGTGATGGGAGTTGGTTTGGTGTTTTTGAAGGGAATTCTGTCTATTTGGATTTTAATTCCGTTGGCGATGGTGTTTTATGGTGGCGGCATTTTTGTTTTAGGGGAATTTCGGACGAAATTTGAGTTTGATTAAATCCCGGGAATTTACACTTCCACAGGAAACGCTTGATATATTCAGACAAAGATGTTAAACTACATTCAACTAACCGATTTAGAGACTAAGGAGTTTTACTCATGGATGTAGCATATACATCAGCAATCACTGAAGTCATAGAAAAATTAGAAGCAGGTAATCCACTCCCGCCACTTGTCCCAGAAAATGCTTGGAGCAACGAACTTACAGATGCCCTGTTAACCTTGTCACTGGAAGACCTATTCCAAGGGCAATCGCTGAAAGATGATATTTTCGGTGGTGCTATTAAAAGTGGTTTACTACTCTGGAACGATGCGTTGAACGATTCCCATGACGTATCACAAGAACTGGGTAACAACACAGGCAGTTATTGGCACGGCATCATGCACCGCCGTGAGCCGGATTATAGTAATGCCAAGTATTGGTTCGGCAGAGTCGGCACGCACCCGATTTTTCCTGAACTTCGTGAATGTTCTATCGCACTTTTTAAAGAAACATCAAATTCATCGGATGAGCTGGCACATATTGGGCAAGTTATTGAAGCACAAGAGTATTGGGACGCATACCAGTTTATTGATTGGTGTCAGGCTGCTGAAAACGATCTAGGTTCAGATGTTGCCCGATTTTTGCAACAGGTGCAGGCAGAAGAGATTAAACTGTTACTTGCCTATTCCTATCGGAATGCTGTTTGAAGGTGAGTTATTTGGTGAAAATAGAACCCTGAAGGAGATAAACAGTGTTATCACGACATAAGATTACCAGGTTGAACGGTTGGTGTTGTTTTCTAACTATCCTCACAAGCATGTTACTGTTAGTTTCTTGTGTGCCTTCTACCCTTAATTCCTTGGGATCGACAAGCGTTCGGGCGAGCGATGGATATGCCGAAATTAAAGGAATCGAGAAAAGGCTTTCAACTACCAGCGAACTGGTTGATGCGGAGATGTTAATTGAGAAATCAAGGGCTTTTATCAAGGCACATCCGAAATATAAACAGGTGGATGAGATTTACTATATCCTCGGTTCCACTTTAGTTGAGTTTGATCGTGCTGACGAAGCAATCTCGGTATTAGATGAACTTATCAGATACTATCCACTTTCTCCATCCGTTGGGGAGGGTTTGTTAACCTTAGGGTTAGCTTACGACAAAGTTAGCAAACATGACAAGGCAGATGAAGTTTATGAAAAACTGGTTAATAATTCAAAGTACAGTGAGAGTAAACTCGCCGAAGCTGCACAACAGCTATTGGAAGCAGATAAAGCAGACCGAAAAGGCGCACTTGAAGGGTTGTCTGATAGATCCAGTCCACCTAATTTTATTGGTCAACCTGCTTTAGATTTTCAGGTAAAGGATCTGAATGGGAAACCACTATCGTTAGAAAAACTTAAAGGGCAAGTTGTGCTTCTTGATTTCTGGGCAACGTGGTGTCCACCTTGCATCGCGGAGATGCCGAACGTGAAACGAACATATCAAAAGTATAAAAATCAGAAGTTTCAGATTATTGGTATCAGTTTAGACAACGGAAAAGCACTGCTTGAGGATTATATTGAGAAAGAAGGTATTATGTGGCCACAATATTACGACAACAGCAGGCAGATTTCCGATATGTACCAGGTCCGAGCCATTCCGTCAACTTTTCTGATTGATGCGGATGGAATTATCCGCAAAACGAACCTTCGCGGAAATGCGCTTGAAAATGCTGTTGCCCAACTCGTACAGGAAAATATGGCGCGGTAAATAACTGTTATGGATAGGCAGGACACCACCTATCCTGCAATCAAAAGTAGATTCATGGTATCCACAAGATGAGGAGGTATACGATGTTTATCCAAAGTCAAAGAACACTAATTGACAAAAAATACACAAGGTTCTCGGTTCGTAGTTTTAGCATCTTCGCAATTATTGTGCTATTGGGTTTTTGTGCTAACCTTGTCAGTGCAGATTCAGCGCAAACGAGTACAAATGTGAGCCCAGCGAAAATTGGGTTCAAATATCAAGAAATTAAAGCGATTGCTAAAAAACTTACTAATCAAAGTGCGTCAGAAGAATTAGAAAAGTTAGTTGAAAAGTCAACGGATTTTATTGCAGCGTTTCCAGAATACAAACGCGTGGATGAGGTATACTACCGTCTTGGCAACGCCTTACTTCGGCTGGAACGTGTTGAAGAAAGTATTAAAGTTTTTGAAGAATTAGACAAGAAACATCCAGATGCGCGTTGGGTCGCACCGATTCTGTTAGAATTGGGTTTGGCTTACGATAAACTCAGCAAACATGATAAAGCAGATGAGGTCTATAACAAACTGATCAACCATCCAAAGTATGGTAAGCGGTCGTATGCGCAACGTGCCAAAAACATGCTTGAGAAAGATAAAGCCTTGCGAACGGGCGAATTACCCAAACCACCTGGCGCAAGTTCGGTACCTGCAAGTGAATTGGTTGGTAAACCTGCACCGGATTTTCAGGTAAAGGATTTGAAAGGTGAAGAACTCACCTTGGAGAAATACCGAGGACAAGTTGTGCTTCTTGACTTTTGGGCAACGTGGTGTGGACCCTGTATTAGGGAAATGCCAAACGTAAAGCGAACTTATGATAAGTACAAAGATCAAAAGTTTCAGATTATTGGGATTAGTCTTGACAGGTCACAACAACCGCTTGAGACGTTTATTGAAAGAGAAGGGCTTGCCTGGGTTCACTATTGGGATCAAAGCGAAAAGATAATGACTCAATATGGGGTGACCGGAATTCCATCAACCTTTTTGCTTGACGGTAAAGGCGTTATCCGTAAGACAAATCTCCGTGGACGCTCGCTTGAAACAGCCGTTGCTGAATTGGTGGAGGCGAATCTTGCCAAACCTGTAGATACTTCCACTCAAACACCTGAACCTAAACCGAAATCAATTCCCGCAACAAAGTTACTTAAAAATGCTAACACGCCTCAAAAAGGCGAATCACCTAAACCTTTAAGTGAGCGTCCAAACCCGAGTGAGTGGATTGGCAAACCCGCACCAGATTTTCAGGTAAAGGATTTGAAGGGTGAAGAAATTTCTTTGAAAGACTATCGTGGACAGGTTGTGCTTCTTGATTTCTGGGCAACATGGTGCGGACCGTGCATTACAGAGATGCCTAAAGTTAAAAAGACTTATGAAGAATACAAAGATCAGAAGTTTCAAATTATCGGTATCAGTTTAGACAGGTCAAAACCGCTACTTGAGGAATATATTGAAAAAGAGGCACTTGCGTGGCGGCACTATTGGGATGAAAGCCGCGAGGTGAGGACTCAATACAAGGTATGGGGAATTCCAACAGCCTTTTTGCTTGACGGTGAAGGTGTAATCCGAAAGGCGAGTCTCGGTGGTTTTGATGTTGAAACTGCTGTTGCCGAATTGGTGAAGGAAAACCTCGCCAAAACAAAATGACGAGTAGAAAAGATGGCACACGTCAATTTGAAAGATGTCACCAAAATTTATGATGGTGATGTCCTTGCAGTTGAAAAGGCAGATTTTCAGATTCCAGATGAGTCGTTTACTGTGCTTGTTGGACCATCGGGATGTGGTAAATCAACAATCTTACGGATGATTGCCGGATTGGAGGAGATTACAGAAGGTGACATCTATATTGACGACGAACGCGTTAACGACATTCCACCGAAGGATAGGGATATCGCCATGGTGTTCCAAAACTATGCGCTCTATCCGCACATGACGGTGTATAAGAACATGGCATTTGGGTTGAAACTTCGCAAATATCCGAAAAGCGAGATTGACCAACGCGTCAAGGAAGCTGCAGACATCCTTAGTATTTCCCACCTATTGAACCGTAAGCCCAAACACCTCTCTGGAGGTGAACGTCAACGTGTCGCAGTCGGCAGAGCAATTGTTCGGCAACCTAAGGTATTTCTATTTGATGAACCGTTGAGCAATCTTGATGCGAAACTACGCGTGCAAATGCGGATGGAAATCAGTCGTTTACATGATCGACTCAACGCGACTATTGTTTATGTCACACACGATCAGGTTGAAGCGATGACGATGGGGGATCAGATTGTCGTTCTCAATGAAGGTAAAATCCAACAGATTGCTGCCCCGGTGACGCTTTACCACAAACCCGCAAATCAATTCGTTGGTGGTTTTATCGGCACGCCCCCGATGAACTTTATAGAAACGCAGATTGTGAATAAAGGCGATTCACCGAAACTGAGGTTTGAGGGCTTTGAGGTGGAACTGAATCCCGATTTGCAGTCAATTATCAGTGATCTTTCGGGGGACTCGGTAACGCTCGGCATCCGACCAGAGGATATTCATGTCAACAAAAATGAGAAAAATCAGGTTTTCACGCAAGTGGAATTAGTTGAACCGCTCGGAAACCATGCTCTTCTCTATCTGCGGACAGAGAAGAGCAGCTTTGTTGCACAATCCAATCTTGCCAATTTACCACAACATAACACACCTTTGACTGTCAATTTTGACATTGACAAAGCGCATCTATTCCACCCAGAGACAGGTGAATTGTTGATCATTAGGTAACTACTAACGTGAGTTTGATAAATCAGATTTTTGGACTCGGTGCGGTTAGGAAACCGCACCTACCGGGCTTATGAGAATAAGATTTTATGCAAAATGAAGTTCATATATCTATTATCAAACTCACGTTAACTACTATTCTCCATTAGGAATACCTTTGAATAAAAACAGATGCTAAATATATAAAATTTTTAGAGGTGCTAACGCATGAAACATACAACACGAATTGAACTTGCGAATCGAGAAGACCAGATTTTGGCAAAGGCTGGCGTTATCAAACCTGGAGACATTCGGCGAGTAGTGGTTAACAACGCTGTTGTGGATACTGGCGCGACGGGGTTGGCTTTACCCAAACCGCTCATTGAACAACTCGGTTTAACACCTGTTAGAAGTCGAAAAGCACAGACCACGAATGGCATCGTCACCCGCACCGTTTATTCGGATGTTGAATACTCGGTATTGGGGCGAGAAGGAATTATCTTGGTAACGGATCTACCAGGATCCCTGCTTGTCCTCGTTGGTCACATGGTTTTGGAATACCTGGATCTCTGCCTGGACATCAAAAAAGGATTAATCTACAATCCTGATCATGAAGGTGAATGGATTGAAGACCAACTCTGAGGGTGTTTTCTGGGTATTGCACCTATGGATGGAACTTGAGATTGTGGGTTACAAAAGTGCTTGAATCTGCTTCCATGTCTCAGCATCTATCGGAATACCTTCTTGTTCCCGTTTGCGTTGTTCTTCCCAACCGCGTTCCCCTGGCATCCGAATTGTGTCAACCTCAGCAACACGTTTCGCAGACTTAAGATAACCGATAAACCGTTCTATTTCAGCACTGAATCCGGGAAATTCTCTAAAACTTGCAACATTAATCACAAGCACAAACAACCCATTGCCAACGCGAGCATCTTCACTACGGCTACACCCCGCCCCTGTAAGCGCGCCTGCAAGAATGTCTACAATCACACTAAGTCCAAATCCTTTGTGTGCGGATACCATCCCACCAAAAGGGAGTAAAGCAGCAGGCGGATCCCCATAGAAATCCGCTGCATCAGTGGTTGACTCCCCTTCCGCGTTGATGAGCCAACCTTCAGGAAGTGCTTCATTGCGATGCCGTTTGACACGAATCTTTCCCGATGCGACAACACTGGTAGACATATCCGATACAATCGGATCTTGTCCTTCAATCGGCACTGCACACGCAATTGGATTGGTGGAGAGTCGTCCTTCAGTCCCACCGTGCGGTGCGACACACGTACCGCCCCCATGGTCGTTCGCCATGAGCAGCCCAATCATCTCAGCATCTGCTGCAAGGCATGCATATCCGCCTAACCTACCGACCTCATTACACCGCAACACAGCAACAGAACTAATATCTGTCTGCTTTGCCTTCTGGATTCCTAACGTAACGGCACGCGTCGCAATGACGGGACCAAAGCCCCAATTACCATCTAATACTGCAATAGATGCTGATTCGTGCTGCGTCTCTATTGGCGCACCGGGTTGGATTAACCCTGCTTTCAATTCTTGGACATACTTCGGAAGGTGGATAACGCCATGTGAATCGTGACCGACACGATTGGCATCTACCATAGAACGGGTTACCACTTCTGCTTCGGTTGGCGGGATATTCAATTTTTCAAAAACGTTGAGGCAAATAGTGGTGAGTTCTTCGGGTGTGAAGTTTGGCATTGGCAGGTCCTTATATGAATGCCTCTATTGTATCTTATAGTGGAATATACAAATAAGTTTACACATCTTCTGTAGGAGCGATCTCCGAATCGCGACTGACCGCCTTGATAGTCGGGAATCGGAGTTCCCTCCTACCCTAAAAGTGTGCAAGTAATTCTGAAACCCACTATAAGAGTAAAGGGAGGGATTATACGTCTTCTGCTTCTTTTAGAATTTCTGCTATCCGCTCAGCAAAACGGAACGCGCTATTGTCTTCTGGTTCGTAGCCTATGACCTCTCGCGCATTGGTGATACTCCAGAACTTATGTGAGTTGTCGCTGATACCGTAGAAAATCTGGAATGGAATTCCGTTTTCATCTTCTATGTTTTCTGTCTCAATGCTCTTGACAAAGAGTTGAACCTGATCACGAACACTCAAGTATGCGCCAAGTGCGCGGTGCATCTTATGATAGTTATCTGCTGTGACATCATCCATATCAGTCTCTCGCGGTGCACCGATACGGATCTGCACATTTTGGATCTTCTTGTTTTTTCTGAAACCTGTCGCGAAGACAAAACCGAGATGTTCATAAGCCTCTTTTGCCCACCCATAGAAGTTATCTGACAACGGACGCATCTCTGGCGTTACGAAATCCCATTTGCCTGCCCAGATGAGTCGTTCATAATAATCTGCTGCATGGTTAGAACTACAGACTACAACGCGCCGGACATCCATTTCAAAACAGGTATGGTAGACGTTGTATGCCATCTGAATGTTGTTGAGTTCATTCTCAAAACCTCCGCCTTGGAAGGCACAGTGGACAACTGCATCAACACCTTCAAAATAGTGTTTATATAGTTCTCGGTCAGGGTTGCTAACGTCAACGACTTGAATATCTTTTACCTCTTCTCCTTGTCGATTTGTGGTTCTCACGTCAAGTAGAACAAGATCGTAACGTTCACGGAAATCTGGTAGCATCCGTCCGGCGATATAACCCGCTGCGCCTGTGACAAGGACTTTTCTGCGGTTCGGCATTGTTTTAGATGTTTCCTTCTATTGTTTTTATGAAGTTTCAGGAAGTTGGTTTATGTGCTGAAATTTTCCGCTTTACTTCTTCCATTAATCTGTCCAACAAAGGGTGTGATCCAGGCATCCTAAGTGCAAAGTTGTAAAGTGCGTAATCGTTAAGGCTTGCCTTTTCAAAACCGTGGGCGGGTTTGCTCAGAAAACGAACCAATAATTGGAAAAGTTGTTTTCCTCTAAGTAAAAGTTTATAAGCGGATCTGATTTGTTGGACACGATCTGGGTTAGGAGTGCGAAAACCTCGGCGTGTACAAAAATCCGTGTTCAATTCAGTTTTACCAGGTGGGACCATCTCGTCACAATGTAAATCCAGGTTTAGAGTGTTCCCTGCTAAATACTCCTCAACTGCAAATGCGAACCATGTGCTGATAGAATCCAGAATTTGTTGATGTTCCGCTGTTTCGTTTTCATCTAACAAACGTTCCAAATCAGTATCTGAATACAAATCGTTTTCAATACTGTATCCACTCGTCCAAATGACATCTTCGTACCCCGGCTTAATCCTGAAAACAACCACATATCCTGATCTGCTATAAAAGCAACAGGGGTTTGAGTAAACTCACCTCTGCGTTCATAAACCTGTAGTAATTTATCTCTTCCCCCAGATGATAGTAGAACCACTTCAAGTATTCCAATTCGCCTGGTTAATTCCCGATAGATGATTACATCGTCATCTCCTTCAACTACAATATTAGGTTCCCGGGCGCGGCGCAAAACGCCAACCAAGTGGTCCACCGTCATAAGATTCGGTGTTGGCATTAAATCTCTCCTTGATATCCCCGAGTATCGCTTAACATAAATTCTTTGTCAGGGTACAAGGTATAGATGAATGGTGAATGTGTGGCAATGAAAAACTGGTTATTTGTTGCTTGTTCAAGCAATGTAGTTAAGAGGAGACTCTGCCAATCTACATGCAGACTTAACTCCGGTTCATCAATAAAAATAGGCGTATTATCATAGAAAGCATTGTAACACAAATAGCTGAGCATTTGCTTTTCACCAGAAGAAAGTTTGTCGGAGGAGATTGCATCATTTATTTCTTCAATTGCAATGTCATCACTCCCTTCTCCAAAGGCAAGATCATCAGTTTTTTCTCCAAGGACTAACTTTTCGGTTATCAAAATTGCGTTGTATCGTAGAATCTTTCGAGTCAACTCAGACAACACAGAAAACGGCTTCTTCAATTGTTCTGTTTCCTTATCAACCTGCTGGATAGCACCCAGAAGAGCGGAAGCACTTTTAGGAATCTCACCAACTTTGTCTTTATCAGGATTGCTTTGTATTTCTCTTGAGATATTTGCTAATACCTGAGATTGAAGCGTGCTGATCTCTTGATAAATATCAACGTATTTTTCCGGTAGTAATTTTACTATATCCATAGTTGAGACTGAAGCTATAAACTTGTGCTTTTCGGTAGACATATCATCTGATAGCTGTGATACCGCAGTCAGAAGCCTCTCCGTCGTTGAATTTAACAATCTTAGTACAGCCGTGTCCTCAGTATCTGCCGAACTTCTGGGACCAATTGAAAAACCGCCTTCAATTCTCCTGAACGTGGGAAAAAAAAGGCTTCCATTAGATGATTCAGCGATTCGTTTCTCAAGTTTATTTACTTTTTCTATATTTATTTGTTCAATCGTTCCGATTTCAGGATCTATCTTTATATTTTGCCCACCACCTTCACTGGAGCGGTTACTCGAAAAGTTAAATCCCAGTCTAAGTTCTTCAGGCGTCTGCCGATTCATTGTTAGAGAAAACCCATCAGCTTCAATTGAAAGATAAGAAAACGGTATTTCATAAAGAATTTGTTTAAGATGTCCACTTATGAAATACCAAATCAACTTCAGCAATGTGGTTTTGCCCGAACCGTTTGCACCAGTAAAAATGTTCAAGTCTTCATTGAACTCAAATTCACCATCAAGACGATTATTGAGTCCCTTAACTTCAAGTCTTCGTATCATCTGTTTTTACCTCACAGAGATGTCTTCAACGTAAAATCTGAATGTCTACGGTATCTTCAACTTCTCTTTACAGTGCCGAGTGAGCATTTTCATCTCATAAATAACCTGCGTCTCGGTTTGAATTAGTTGACTATAGAAAGGTGGAACAGGTTCTCTTCTAAAGAGTTTATCAAAGAAACTTCGTTGTGCTGCCGCAGGCACTTCAAAGCGCGGTGTTTCTGCACGTGATGGATCTATTCCCAAGTATTCGATTGAGAGATAATGTGCTGGTTCATCTTTCTTAATTTTGCCTTTACGGATGCTACCGGTAATCTTCCGTCCATAACCCACGGCATAGACTCTACCAGTTGTTTGGCTAAGAACGGTATAACCCCCTTCGTCAATAGATTCATTCCAGCACTTCTCAAATCCATTCTTTGGGAGACGTTCGCGAAGTTCTGCGGCGGAACGCACCACAAAGCTATTTTGATGTAGGATTTTAGTGATAAGAAATTCCTCATCTTGTTCCTTTAGTGGCGGATGTCCGGTCAGCAGATCAACATTATCAAGTGTCCAAACAACACCATCTCGAATACCTTTTCCTAAGTTAAGGTGTTTTTCAACAAATTCTCCGTTTAGCGGATGCAGGCAGTAACCTTTATTACCATTAAAAACGGCGCGTAATTTTCGGCGATGGTCTATTACAGAAAACCGCTTTTCAGGAATAGGTATCTCTATCTGGAGGGTATAACCTGTATCCAAATCGGTTGTCAGATTCAGCTGTGATTTACGTAGTTGTGCGAGACGTGTCAATGCTGTCTGGCTTTTGGACAAAACGCGTCCAATTAGATATTCACTTCGGAGTGCGGGGATTTCCGCTGCGAGTCGTTCAAGCGAAACAGCATCAAGTTTCTCCAGCATCACCTTATGTTCCCAGCGGGTACCGCGTTCATGTGCCAAGATTTGAAACTGCTGTTTATCGCCGCTGGTTCGGATATATCCGAGTGTTGTCCACGGATCAAAGGTTGCTCGGTAGTATCCGCGTATTTCAGCATCTCCACCCGCTAAGACGCAATCTCGCCGCTCATATCGGGAATAGAGACCGAATTGAAATTCATACGTTTCGTAACTTTCTAAAGCCTTCCGCAAATCGCGCGCGAACTCGCTTCCGCGTGAATACTTTCTGAAAATCTGTTCAGTACGTTGTGGTTGATTGAGCGCATCAAGGAATGATCCGATAGGGATACCTGCCTCTTCCACGCCTTCGTCCTCGCTTTTTCCAAAAACCTTTGTTTTGGTTTTGAAAGGCGGGTTGCGAAGTGAAACGTCACGTTGCGAAACAAGTTGCAAAGCGGGATCGTCTGCCATCCCCGCGAGGGTAGGTGCATCACCGAGAATCTCTGCTAATTTCACATCGTCAATTTTTTCCATCAAAACCATACCACGTTTGAGTTCCGCGAAATGGATAATGTCGTTGAGACTATACTGAAGCGGTGCGCTGGAAGAGAGGTTGTCGTAGTTGGAGCGATGAAACCGGATACGCGGCTTAATCCGAAAGACAGGTGTGAGACCGTAATCCTTCAGCAACGCATATAAGGTCACAGTATAAGATTCTTCGTGAACCTTCTGTGCCAGAATACCACGTTCGTTTGGCTTATTGTCCACGATTAACCGCTCTTGTACGAGACGGCTATCGTTGCCAAAAATCATCATCCGATGTTCTTCTCTATTATCATCAACTAACATGGATCCGTCCCCCTTCATTTTCAAACCTCGTGTTCAACAGAGGTTCATCCCGCTTTGAGTCTCTGTCTTGCCAGTGCTGCTGCACCAAGCACACCTGCATTGTCTCCCAGTTCCGCCTTCACAATCTGAACTCCTTTTAGCGTATCGGGAAGTGCGTATTTTTTCGCAGCTTTGCGGATATCGTCTATAAATGTATCGTCAAGAGCTTCAACGACACCGCCACCTAACACAATCATTTCTGGATTTAAGAAATTCACGATAGAACCGATACCAACGCCAAGATATTTTGTGACTCCTTTGAAAACTTTCAGCGTTAATTTATCGTTGCTACGAAGTGCTTTAGCTAAAGTACCACTACGTATTAATCCAAGATCACCATCGGTGAGTTTTGTGAGGATACTTTTTTTGCCTTTTTTGCGTATCGCTTTTTGAAATTGCTTTGCCATAGCGGTTCGGCTTGCGAGTGCTTCTAAACATCCACGGGTGCCGCATCCACATTTGGGGCCGTCTGCCTTGACAATGATATGCCCGATTTCACCAGCAGTCTTGCTTGCCCCGTGGAAAAGTTCACCGTTCAGAATAATGCCACCTCCAATGCCAGTGCCGACAAAAATTCCGACTAAATTCTGTATACCCCGGCCAGCACCGAATGTGTGTTCACCAAGCGTTCCCACGTTCACATCGTTGTCAACGAATGTTGGAATTTCAATACGTGCTTCCAACTCAGTTTTTAGCGGTACATCTTTCCATCCGAGATTTGGGGCAAAAATAACGACTCCTGTTTCTGGGTCAAGCGGTCCCGGTGCGCCAATGCCGATTGCCTGAATAGAATTCGCTGCGACACCGGATTCTTGATAAGCCTCCCGGATACAGTCTGCAATCCGATCAATCACGATGGACGTATCGTCTTTCGCTTGTGTTGGAATTTTTGCTGTGCTGAGGATATTACCTTCTGCATTAACAATGGCGGCGAGAATCTTAGTGCCACCCATATCTACTCCGACAACATTCGTATTCATTTTTATTCCTTTATATCAGTATTGTTTTAATGTGCGTTTTCTATGACGCAATAATTGTAAGCAATTTTTGTTTGAAGCCTGCTGCTGACAATTGTTCCCATCTTTCTAAAAACGCCTGATAGTCGGCATCACGAGTTTCGCGGGTGCGTGCGATAAGTGTGTTAACCCCTGGCAACTCAGCAGGTTGACGGTTTTCTTTATAATTTGTTAGAACCTCTAAGATAACATCGCTATCGTGTATATCGCCAAGGATATCTTGCAAGTCAATAATAGTCTCTATAAATTTCGTAAAATGTTTGTCGTAGTTTACGGCAAAAAACTCCATCGTATACCGAAGCCTTTTAATAGAAATCCGCATATTGTGCAGCTCTTCACGCCGCGCCGGGTCCCGAATAAACTGCTCCCAACTGTAGACCTCTTCAACCTTTTGTGGAAGGATGATTCGGGCATTTTCGCGAAAACTGCGTTTCGGATTGAGTCCTGTGATTTTTTGCGGTTTTGCCATTTCATTCATGTGCCTCAAAAAACGTTAGAAATTGCGTTTCAAAATCTCTTGTCTCAAGTTCTATAAACAAAGTTAACATCGGTTTTCTTGCTTCTTCTCGTTCCTGCTGCAGGTGTTCTATCAATCCTTGAATATCACCTTTTTCCATTTCTGATAAGGTTTGCAACTCGTTTTGAAAATGCCTGATGAGGACATCAAGATCGCGAACTACTCCCATTGTCCATGTGATAGTTCGGACCTGTTTGTAGTGTTTTTTGAACTGATCTTTTTGAAAACATTCAGCGAAACTGTCCATTGCAGCCCGCAACCGTCTTGAGGTGACACGCATATCGTGTACGAATTCAATATCTGTGCCATCAATTGCGCCTGCTTTGTGAGACATCATTTCTCGGAAATAACTCACGATAATCTGTCTTGCACAGACTTCCAAAGTTTTATCGGGTGCGATCCCTTTGATTTTGATTGCTGTTGACACTTTTTCATCGCTCCATATTGTCCAAAAGTGCTCTTGTAGGAGGCGTTTTTAACGCCGCAGAATAAGCCATAGGTGCATGAGGCGTTGATTTGGATATATCGCGCTTACAAAGCACTCCACAAAGATGTCTTGCCGATTATTGACTGTCAACTTGTGTAAGTCCGGTGCGGTTAGAAACCGCACCTACCATGTCGGAGTCTTGCTGTGCTCTACCCCGTCAAATGCCATAGGCGTATTTGACGTTGATTCTCTAACTTGAATCCTTATTTTGAACCTACGTTCAAAAGAGGAAAATTTTTGCTAACAAAAAGTAGGCAAAAATCCCAATGACATCAATCGCAGTTGTAACGAATGGGCCCGTTGCAACTGCAGGGTCGATACGGACACGTTTGAAAAACATTGGAATGATTGTTCCCACCGTTGCTGCAATTATCATGTTCACGAATATGGCAAGTGCGACAACAAGCGGTAGTTTCCATGCATATTCGCGAAAGTGCGGAAAGAGACTGGCAAATCCTCCAAGTAGGAGTCCATAAGTTATTCCGAGTAATGCTCCTGTGCTAAATTCACGCCACAACACCCGCCATGTATCTTTGACGTTAACTTCCCCGATAGCAATACTACGGACGATGATAGTAGAGGATTGTGTCCCTATATTTCCCCCCATTCCCATGATTATCGGGATAAAAGCGGCTAAAGCAGCAATCTCTTTCAATTGTGCTTCAAAAATACCTATGATATAGACAGCGAGTAAACCACCTCCAAAGCTGGCAAGCAGCCACGGTAAACGTGCACGCGTATTCCTAAAGATGGAGCGGGAGGTAATATCCAGGTCCCCGGTACCTGCCATCTTCAGCATATCTTCCGGTATTCTCTTCCCGAATAACATCCACTACATCGTCAATTGTAACAACGCCAACCAGTTGTCCGATGCTATTGATGACCGGAATTGCGAGTAAATTATATCGGGCAACCGCACGTGCGACTGTTTCCTGCGGCATGTCGGTATGAACGATGTATAGGTGCGATGTCATCAAATTTTTGAGCGGTGTATCTGGCTTTGTTTGCACCAATTGCCGTAACGATAATACTCCTTTTAGTTTATTTTCTTCGTCAACGACGTAGACGTAAAAGGTAATCGGAGGCATCTCTATTTCAGTGAGTTCCCGAATCATCTCGGTAGCTTCAGCTGCGGTTGTCTCTTGAAGCAGTGCAAAGTAATTCGGTGACATGATAGCTCCAGCCGTTTTTTCCTCATATTCCAAGAGCCGTTCAATATCTTCAGAGTTTTCCCCCTCAATAAGGTTCAAGAGTTCTGCTTTATTTTCTTCAGGCAGCTCAGAGAGAATTCGCGTCACATCATCCGCAGGCATCGTGCGTAAGACATTTCCGACGACTACCGATTCTGTTTCCTCAACAAACTCGCTTATATCCGCACTGTTGAGGTCACACAGTACCTCCCCCATTCGCTTTTCTTCAATTAGAAGTGTGAAAAGACTATTCTTTGCTTCGGGACGAAGGCGCGGAAACCACCTTGCGATGTCTGCCGAATGCGTTTTAGCGATGATGTTCCGTAGATTTGGGAAGGCACGCCGTTGAATCAAACGAACAACGGTAGAGATAAACAGTTCATCAACATCTTATGTTGTTATGATTGTTTGACCTTCCATATCTGTATTCGTAAAATACCTTTTTTATAGTGCCAGTTTTAGGATTTCGCGCGGTGTCGCAGCAGATGATCCGTGAGAACGAGTGCCGCCATCGCCTCTACAATAGCAGGAGCGCGCACTAATACGCACGGGTCGTGCCGTCCACTTGCCTCTAATGTTACCTCATTTCCGTCCATATCCACAGTCTGTTGCGGTTTTCCGATTGTCGCTGTCGGTTTAAAAGCGACTTGGAACACAATATTTTCGCCATTTGAAATGCCTCCTTGTGTGCCGCCAGAATTGTTTGTTCGCGTACGAATCTGTCCAGACTCGTTGTAGAATTCGTCGTTGTGTTCAGAACCCATCATCGTTATACCATCAAAACCTGACCCAATTTGGAATCCCATCGTCGCGGGTAGAGACATCATTGCTTTTGCCAAATCCGCCTTGAGTTTATCAAAAACAGGTTCGCCAAGCCCGACGGGGACATTACGGCAAACCGATTCAATGATACCACCAAGGGAATCCTGATCGCGGCGTGCCTGATCAATACGTTCCGCCATTTTCGGGCTAACAATCGGGTCTGGACACCGCACCGGACTCGCTTCTATTTCCTCAAGTGTTACCGTATCTGTATCTACTGTGGCTTCTAATGTATGAATCTGTTTGACATACGCGAGTGCTTCGGTATCACATCTCTCACGTAGGATTTGCTTCGCAATTGCGCCTGCCGCGACGCGACCAATGGTTTCCCGTGCACTTGCTCTGCCACCGCCATGCCAGTGCCGAATGCCATATTTCTGCTGATAAGTATAATCTGCGTGTGAAGGACGGTATAGGTCTTTCAGGTGTTCGTAGGCAGACGGACGTGCATCCTTATTCCACACCAACATAGAGATAGGCGTGCCAAGTGTTTTGCCATCAAACACACCGGAAAGTATTTCAATGACATCTCCTTCCTGACGCGGTGTCGTGAGATGGCTCTGTCCCGGTCTGCGGCGATCAAGTTCATATTGTATAGCGGATACATCAAGGTCAATCTGCGGCGGACATCCATCAACAACAACGCCGATAGCCGCACCGTGCGATTCGCCCCAAGTTGTAATCCGAAAAAGATGACCGAAAGTGTTCATTGATTTTGTTCCGATTAGCACATTTTGAGTTGTCTGTCTTCACTTTTAGGGTGTATATTTTACATTTCTTGTGATATACTATATCAAATTGTCAATAAACATGCAAGCAATTTGACATTAGTATCAGGGTTATTTAGTTTTAGGGTTTTTGCACATTTTCGTCAAAAAGTCGCGAGCTGGAGCTCGCTCCTACAACAAGAGGGGCATTCAAGAATAACCGAAAATATGGAGAACTAAATAACCCTACATTAGTATTGGTATCACTTGCTTCATTGACCGTTGCTCTTACAATGTTTTCCTACTGCGAAATGTCTGCGTATTCTAGTGGAGTGTCTACCGAAATTATGCGGGTAAAGGTCGCGATTCGGAGATCGCTCCTACCAATACTATCTGCTCTTTGTAGGAGGGAACTCTGATTCCCGACTACTGACACAATTGCAATTTAGTATGGACAGAACACTAGTGGATAGTCCATCCTAAAAGTTTGTTTTAGTTTTTGTAGATTTCTCGGCATCTTGACAAACAAAAGTGTTCTCTTATAGTATAGCAATACATAAGGAGGAACACACCCTTGAATAAGAAATATGTTGTCCAACTGACCGATGCGGAACGACAGGAGTTATCAGATATTATTAACACAGGTAAAAAAGAGGCATATATGATAAGGCATGCTCATATTTTGCTGAAATCAGATATAAATGGTCCCTGCTGGACTGACGCGAGAATAGCTGAGGCGTATGAGTGCACTGATAGGACAGTTGCGAAAGTGCGTCAGCGTTTTGTGGAAGGTGGCTTTTCTCGTGCCTTATATCGTGCGAAGCGGAAGCATCCACCGACACCTCGTAAACTTGATGGTGACGGAGAAGCAAGGTTGATAGCACTGAGTTGTGGAACCCCTCCCGAAGGTGCTGCCAAATGGACGTTACGTCTGCTTGCGTCAGAGTTGGTAAGACTTGAAGTTGTGGAAAACATTTCTCCAGAAACGGTGCGGCAGACACTAAAAAAAACGCGTTGAAACCACACCTTCAGCAACAGTGGGTGATACCCCCTGAAAAAGACGCTGAGTTTGTAAAGTCAATGGAAGAAGTGCTTGATCTTTACCAGAAACCTTTGGCTGCGGATACTCCTGTTGTGAACATGGACGAACAATCTGTCACACTTAGGGATGATGTTCGTGAACCGTATCCTGCGAAACCGGGACAAGTCAAGCGCGTAGATAACGAGTATAAACGCAAAGGCACAGCAAATATCTTCCTATTTACAGAGGCACTCTCGGGATGGCGGCGTGTGTCTGTTCGGACGCACCGAAAGACAGTGGATTGGGCAGAAGAAGTCAAAATACTATTGGATGAGGTCTACCCATCCGCAAAACAGGTCATTTTAGTTTGTGATAACCTGAATACACATAAACTCGCGTCACTCAATAAAGTGTTTGGAGATGAAGAAGCAGATAGGTTCCGGAAGCGTTTAGAAATCGTGCATACCCCCATTCATGGAAGTTGGTTGAATATAGCGGAAATAGAACTTAGCGTCCTTACACGCCAATGTTTGTGTCGTCGAATCCCAGATATAGAGACACTCCGTAGAGAGACACAAGCGTGGCAAAAACGTAGAAATGCAGAGCAAAAGCAGGTAGACTGGCAATTTACAACGGACGATGCGCGTGTCAGATTAAAACATCTATACCCGAAAAGTTAGACTGGACTAACCACTAGATTTGCTATAGAGGATAGATGATGGAACTTTTTAAACGGTATATTGCCCTACTTTTGATTTTTATCGCTATCGTACTTTTGTGGAATACTGTGGTCATTTATCCGCTCAAGATTTTTGTTGTGTTTATGCACGAAGTGAGCCATGGATTTGCGGCTATTGCCACCGGAGGTAGTATCGTAGAAATTGAGATTAATCCACAACAGGGAGGACATGCACTAACACGAGGCGGGAATCGTTTCTGGACGCTAACCGCTGGTTACCTTGGTAGTCTGTTATGGGGCGGTATTATCCTACTATTAGCAGCAAGAACGCATCTTGATAAAGTGATTAGTGTGCTGATTGGCATCGGCATGGTAGCGATTACCATCGGTTTCGGTTCTGATATGTTCACATATCTTTTTGGCTTCGGTTTTGGAATAGTATTAATTCTTTTTGGATTGTTCCTGCCTGAGGTGTTCAATGATTGGGTATTACGCGTCATTGGCGTAACAAGTTGTCTCTATGCAATTCTTGACATCAAGAGTGATGTTTTGGATCGGGCACATTTACGTTCAGATGCTCGAATGCTGTCGGAAGTGACACACCTTTCTACAGAGTTGTGGGGTATCATATGGATTGTTATCGCAATCGGTTTAACCTTCTGGTTTCTCTACATAGCGGGGAAATCTTCTGATTCTACAGATGCGGGAAGTACAGACTCTGATGCTACGGAAATGGGTTAGCCCCAAAGTTGTCCTATAGATATCTATTTTTGTAGGAGGGAACTCCGATTCCCGACTATCAAAGTGTTTGTCGCGATTCGGAGATCGCTCCTACAAGCGGACCGAAGTCTATATTGTAAAAGTTTAGCAACCACACGCAGATACCTAACAGAAAAAGCGGAATACAGATAAGGAGGATGAGGATAAAGACACCCCATATCCAGGAACCTTTGGATTTTGCGACGGTTGCTAACCGCGCGATCAACACCCCACCGCCTATTATAATCAAAACGACGAACCCGAATACCGCCATTACCATTTCTCTTTCCTCTCTATGAAGTCTCCAACAAAAAGCCCTATTACGTTACGTGCTACGTTAATCGGCATTGCCCTCATTCCGCTTAACAGTTATTGGATTTTACATCTTAGTTACATTTGGGATTCCAACCGTCCCACAAGTTTAGCGTTACTGTTCAATGTGCTGTTTACACTGCTTGTTCTGATCGCGCTAAATACGCTCCTACGTCGGTTGCGTCCGACACTTGCGTTTACACAAAGCGAACTGTTAACTGTCTACGCGATGCTGTGCCAAGCCTCTGTTTTCGCTGGACGCGATATGCTGCAAGTGCTGGTACCGTTAATGGGCAACGGTTTTTGGTACGCAACACCCGAAAACGAATGGGCGCAACTCTTTCATCAACATCTCCCTGAATGGCTTGTTGTTGGTGAACAAGATATATTAAGCGGTTTCTATAAAGGCGAATCAACGTTCTATCTCCGAGCACATATACAGGGCTGGTTGTTTCCAACACTAATATGGGTATGCTTCTGTCTCGTTATCGGTGTGACGATGCTTTTCCTCAATGTGCTTTTACGTAAACAGTGGCAAGAACATGAACGACTCACCTATCCGATTGCCCAACTCCCCTTTGAAATTACACAAGGAAAAAATCGCTTTTTCAATCGACGCATGATGACTGTGGGTTTGTGCATCGCCGCCTTACTGAACCTTCTCTATAGTTTACACCAAATCAATCCAGTTTTCCCTACAATTCCGCTCTATCATAGTTTCCGCCTCACCGAAAAGCCGTGGAGTGCGATGAATAATCCCGGATTCCGTATCAGTTTCTTTCCGTTTGCGATCGGTGTTGGTTTTCTGATTCCGCTTGATTTAGGGTTTTCCTGCTGGTTCTTTCACCTGTTTTGGCACTTTCAACGAATTGTCGGTGAAAGTTTTGGTTGGCGGGGTTCTATCGGATTTCCAAGAGAAATGGCACAGATTCGCGGTGTATGGATAGCCCTATTTCTATGGACGTTGTGGATGGGACGTTCACATGTTAAGGTTGTTTTGAAGACCTTGTTCAGTAGTCGTGCACTGACGGATAGTGATGACGGTGAGGCGTTACGCTACAAAACGGCAATAATCGGCGCGCTTGTTGGATTCATATTGATTATAGCGTTTTGTCTGAAAGCGGGGATGTCTTTCTGGTTTGCAGCCCTGTTTTTTGTTCTGTATTTTGCAATGTCAATTACTATCACTCGCATCCGCGCAGAGTTGGGACCTCCTGCACACGACCTATACAACGCGGGTCCAGATTTACTCTTAACAGATGCATTCGGGACACGACGTGTCGGCAGTCGCAATCTATCAGTGATGTCGTTATTCTTCTGGCTAAATCACCTCTCTTATCGTGCACATCCAATGCCGCATCAATTGGAGGCGTTAAAACTCGCGCATCAAACTCGCTTTAATTCCACACAACTGCTATGGGTATTAGCAATTGCGATTTTCGTTGGTGCGCTTTCGGCTGCGTGGGGACATCTTCACCTTTCCTATCAGGTTGGTTTAGAGAATGCGCGTTCATGGTATGCCCGTGCGGCTTTCAATCGACTCGCTGGATGGCTCTACAACCCAGGCGAAACAAACTTCGGCGGATTGTTGTATACTGGTGGCGGGTTTATTTTTGCTATCAGTCTGCTGCTATTGCGATGGCGATTTATTCAATGGCCACTTCACCCTGTCGGATATGTCGTTTCAAGTTGGTGGACGTTTACCGGTCTTTGGTTTCCACTTTTAATCAGTTGGACAATTAAACGTATCCTGCTTTCAACAGGTGGTGTTCGGTTATATCGGCGTGCCATTCCGTTTTTCATCGGGTTGGTTATCGGAGATGTGATTGTTGCATCCATTATTAGCATTTTGGGATTATTCTTTGATTATCGCGTTGTTTATCTGAGTTGGTAGACCTCCTTCCAAAAGGACGCGATAATTACTTGACATCCGAGATATATTGGTGCTAAACTTTTCGGACAGAATTAAAGGAAGAATTTTAACACACTTCAAAATATGTCACTTGTAGGAATGTTTTCTATGAAACGACACCATGTTGTTGGTATTATCGCTGGGATATGTGCGATAGGTTTGGCAGTGCGCAGTGCCCTTTCGGCAGAAATCATCGATGCGCTCATAAACTTTACAGCGTTATCTGTCGTAGCCATCTCAACCTTTTTTAAGGACAGATTACCGCCCAGATGGTCGCAGGGGATATTACCGTTTTGGATGTGTGTTATTGTAGTTTGCCTTTTCGTATTTGAGTTGATTCTTGACCATCTTCTCTAAAGCGACAAAGTGGGTTCATTACATAAAATGGATACAACAGACTTGGTACTCAATGTGAATATTGGCGGGATTCGGATGCGGAACCCTGTCCTGACAGCATCCGGCACTTTCGGGTACGGCAGTGAATACGCGGATTTCGTAGACTTAAACCGACTCGGTGCGGTTGTCGTTAAAGGTGTTACAAGTGTGCCGTGGCCCGGCAATCCGATGGACCGTATTATGGAAACCCCGTCTGGGATGCTCAACGCGATTGGACTGCAAAATGTCGGGGTAGACGGATTCATTTCAGAAAAGTTACCCTACCTCCGGGATTTTGATGTGCCGGTGATCGTCAATGTCTGTGGCAAAACGGTTGAAGAATACTTAATAGTCATTGAAAAGTTAAGTGAAGCGGATGGTGTTGCCGGTGTTGAACTCAATATTTCCTGTCCGAATCTTGATTGTGGTGGTATGAGTTTCGGTGTTGATGCGACTTTAGCACATCAACTTGTGAAAGCGGTGAGAGCAAAGACACATCTACCGCTATTAGTGAAACTGTCACCTAATGTTACAGATATTACTGAGATAGCGCGTGCCGTTGAAGATGCTGGGACAGATGCGCTTTCTGCGATTAACACGCTGATCGGCATGGCAATCAATGCTGAGACACGTAAACCGGAACTTGCCAACGTAACAGGTGGTCTTTCCGGACCTGCGATCAAACCTGTGGCATTGCGATTGGTTTGGGAAGTTTACAAAAGCGTCTCTATCCCGATTGTTGGGATGGGTGGTATTATGAATGCAACAGACGCAGTGGAATTTTTCATCGCAGGGGCATCCGCTGTCGCAGTTGGAACAGCGAATTTTGTCAATCCACAAGCATCAATAGAAGTGGTAGAAGGTATTAGCGACTACCTTGAGAAGATGGACATGAGTTCAATAAAGGAACTGGTCGGGAGTTTGAAAGTTTGACACTTAATCAACGTGAAAAAGTTGGTATTTTCTGACAATCTGGTGTATAATTTGGAATATGGCACAATACTATGATAACGCAGTCAAATATGTCATGCTTGGGCATTCTCAAGAATTTGCAGAATTCATGGTAGGACACTCAAACATCAAAGTATTAGAGAAACTTGAAACGGAGCAACCAACCCTCAAGACGCATCAAAATGATAGCACTTTGAAGGTGCAGCTCCCTGATGAAACAGTTATATTCATACTGAAGTGCAAACAGACGACAGTAGAAAACCGATGCAGTATCGTCTTGCAGGGTATAACGGTTTCCTTATTAATTTACACGAAATGCTTGTCTATTGTAACGTTCTCTATCTACATCCTAATGCAGGTAGAGATGATAATGGGTACTATACTTACAAAGGAATGGGATATGAATATACACTTCGTTATAAGGTAATCAGGCTGATTGAGATAAAGGGACAATCAATATTGGAAAAGCAGGCACCCGGGTTACTACCTTTCACTCCGTTGATGGAAGCACCAAAAGGAATGGATTCAAACCGTTGGTTGGAAAAATGTATTGATGCGACAGCATCTGCAAGCACAGATCAGCATACTCGGGATATTTTACTCGCGGCACTTGGTATTTTCGGCGGTTTAGTTTATGAACCACAACTAATTAAACAGTTTTTACCGGAGGGTATCATGCAAGAATCTCCTTTTTTCCAGCACGTTATTCAAGAAGCAACAACAGAAGCAAAAAAAGAGGCTTACAAAGAAGGTATGGAACAAGGTATAAAAAATGGTAAAGAACAAGGTGTGGAACAAGGCGAAAAGAAGGGTACTATCCAAAGTATTATGGCATTACTTGAGAACCAATTCCAACCCGATGCAGTGCAAGTTTTAGAACCGACTTTAGAGGGTATTGATGATTTACAACGCCTCAGAGAGTTGCTGCTTGCAGCATCTCAAGTTAATAGTCTTGAAACGTTCATGCAGTTTCTGACAAATGGAAATGCCACTGAATCAGGGAATGGATTTCAATAAACACACTCGTAGAGGAGACAATGCGGCACCTCGTAACACTTGACGATTTTTCGAATTTTGAAATTGAGCAGGTTTTTCGACTGGCAGCAGGAATGCAGTCACAATTAGAAACATGGGCGGGCATCTGCCGAAGCAAACTATTGGCAACTCTCTTTTATGAACCGAGTACACGGACTCGACTCTCCTTTGAAAGTGCGATGGAACGTCTCAACGGTGGAACGCTTGGTTTCGCTGATCCAAGTTCTACCTCTGTCACAAAGGGTGAAACCCTTGCTGACACCGCGCGGATGGTCACGAACTATGCAGATATTATAGTGGTGCGTCACAGTTGGGCAGGTTCGGCGCGGGTTATGGCAACTTATGCGAATATCCCCGTTATCAACGGTGGAGACGGAAGCCATGCACATCCGACACAAGCACTCACAGACCTCTATACGATTATTCGAAGAAAATCGCAGGTAGAAGGTTTAACCGTTGGTATCTGTGGTGATCTTCGGTATGGACGCGCGGCGCACTCATTTGCCTTAGCGGTTGCAAGATTCGGTGGAAATTTGGTTCACATCGCCCCAAACGGTTTGCAGATGCCGTCCTGGATACTTACGCGCTTATCACAAATCCACGGACAGAAACCTCTTGAGGTAGAAAACGTCACAGAGGTCATTGAAACGCTTGATGTGATTTATGTTAATCGGCTTCAAGAGGAACGACTCCCGCCCACCTTAGATGCGGAGACAGTACGTGGTAGTTATCTGCTGAACGCTGCGGTGATGGAAAATGCTAAACCGAATGCGATGATTATGCACCCGCTCCCACGTGTCAACGAACTCGCTTATGAGTTAGATGACGACCCGCGTGCAGCTTATTTTGAACAATCCGCGAATGCCGTACCGGTTCGGATGGCACTTATTTCGAGCCTCATGGGTTTAGAACAACTCATCTTAACACAACCCCCAAAGCGAAACATCAATGAGTCTTCCCATCAATGCGAAAACACGAACTGTATTACTAATCAGGAGACATATCTTATTCCTGAACGTGAGACGTTTACTGGTGATATAGAGGTGCACGCTTGCGCTTACTGCGGCAATCTACTTTCGTGATAGAAAGTCAAATGGCTTGATGAATTCGCCTATGTTTCTTTGTCATGTCAATTGATGCTATACACAAAATAGCTACTCATCCTCTGATTCTGCGGGTTCGGGAATTTTGGACACCAATCCATCTTTCTCTATGATTGCATATCGCGCCATTTGCGAGAGGATGCTTTTGGGGCCGGCAGACTGCCAAGCATTTTCGTGAAAAGTGACCGCAACATAATCCCTTTCGGTTTTCGGGCTCGTATCGTGGGGCATGTCCTGAGTTGTCCAATTGGTATAGGTGACGGGTTCACCGCTATCCCATCGCCACTCTCCCTCTTTTTCCACATCGTTGAGTCCTATCCAAAAAGGTTTGTTTGTAAAGATTATCTCAAGCCAGAACTGTTCTTCTTCGTCATTGATGGAGACAAGATGTGCCCCTTCCGCAATTGCCTTCTGTTGCGCATCGTGCCAATCCTGGCATTGAATCTTTGCATAAGCGTGTGCATTTGTGGGATTAATGATCCAGACTATTTTCGCTGGTTTGGCTGCCTGTCGTATGATCGGTTTACGGACATTGTCTTTATTGAGAAGACCTTCAACAAAACGGCGGACTTTCACATTATCAAGTTCTTTAATATCACCACGGGGTTGTTTGGCAACAGGGTTCCCATCAAGTTTGATCACAATATTCTCAGGTTCCACATCTTCTTTGAGTAAAAATGGTCCTGCCCCTCCAGAAAATGTTTTATACCTTATGGAAAGTGTATAAAATCCTGGTTCTTCTCTATATTGCGTAAAATAACCGTCAGCATCAGTGAAACAGTCTGTTCCGTGGCTTCCACTTCTATTTCCAAACTCTCCACCCTTATATCGCATGGAGAGGTCTGCTTCTGCATTGGCAAGAGGAGTACCGTCAGCGTAAACAATCCGCGCACGGAATTTAAGCCGTTTCTTGACAGTAATTTTGACATCTTCAATGTTTACACCCGGTTTTAGCCCAAACGCGAATCCCTCAAAAGGCATCGGTCTCTCTGTATAGAAAAAAGTGACCTTATTGAGCCGAATGGAGAGAATCTGCATTTCTGACTCCCTTCTACCGGGATGCATCAATCCCATCGGAATTCTTTGCAGTCGTGGAAGTAGCTTCTGTTGTAGTTCTGGAGGTAAATTGGGGGCACCCTTCTCAAGTGCATCCAACATAGCCTTTGGAATGGCGTATATCTGAACAGTCCCCGGTTGGATATTGGTAACGCTGAAAGTGCCTTCTGCATCGGTCTTTGCTCTGGACATAGCGCGAGGTTTTCCTTCTTGGTTTTGGTCTTCCAATAGTTCCTCAAAAGCAAATGGAAACATACCTATCGGTGGAGGGGGACCTTTTAGGTTTTGCATAGATAGGATCATGAATGTGAACCCAGCAATTGGTTTTCCTTCAGTATCCACAACTTTGCCCGATAGTCTACTTGGTGCTTGTGCGTCGGGTTCTGCAAGTGGCTCTTGCGCGAAAATTCCTGTTACAGTGAACAACATAATGACTACAAATGCTATGAGTTTTCCTGAAGTGTAGATGTTTTTCATGGTAATATCTCCTTGTATATTGATGTGCCCACTGCTATTCAATATCTTCGTCAGGTTCTGGCATGCCTATGATGAGATCTCTTTTTTCCAAGATCGCTTTTTCAGTTATGCTTGCCACAGGGCTTCCCTCACGTATTTGTTGCCATTTTCCGGTGACTCCAACGAGGACAGTAAAATATTTTACCGTTTTCTCGTCCTTTTCTGTGGATTTGTCAGACTCAGGAATGAGTTGCTGTGTGTCCCAATTGGTATATGTAACCGGATCGCCATTGTCCCATTGCTTGGTACCTTCTTTTTCATTTTTAATCAATCCAATCCAATAGTTTTCTTTTCCAAAGACTTCAAGTATCCATTCTTGCTCTGCTTTATCGTTGATGGCGATAAGATGTGCCCCCTGGGCAGCGGCTTGTTCAAGTGCTTCTTCATGGGTTTGGCAATAGATTCTCTTGTAGGCGTGTCGATTATCAGGATTGATTGCCCACACACCTTCTCGCTGTCGCTGCCATGCGGCTTGCCTACGTTCTGGGTTAACCATACGAACAGCTTTTACTACTTTAGGCTTGCGAGGTTGTTGAGGATCACCACTAAGAGTCAAGGTAAGACCATCAAGTCGTTGGCCCTCTTCAAGCAAGATTTCTTTAGATTCTGCGGATTGTCCCTGATATGTTACGGAGACGGTATAATAGGCAGGTCGATTAATAAACTCCACAAAGTTGCCGTCAATATCAAGAGTTCTCGTTCCGCCGCTACTGCCTCTGCCTGTCCCATCTGTGCTACGTCTGCTTACTCTAAGGTTAACCTGAGCGTTGCTTAGTGGTGTGCCATCAGCAGAAAGCACCTGTCCACGAATCCGCATTCTGAGGCGCACAGTAATCTCAACGTCTTTAATATCTGTTTCCGGTTCGATAGCAAAAGGAAATCCCGCGAAATGGGTATACTGCGGATTTAAGGAGACGGTTATTCCCGCAATTTGGACAGACTGAAGTTGATAGTCAGGATAACGTTCATTTGGGGATAATTTTAAACTATATTTAAAATGTGGAGTTATATCTTCAATTGAAAATGCTCCAGTCTCGTCAGCCGTGCTTGGCAGTGGAAAATTAAATTCAGGATCATCTATATTAATTACAGGTCTGAAATCTGAAGAAGGTTGAATAGCAACAACGACATCAGGAACAGGATTTCCTTTTTCGTCAACAACCTTGCCTGAAAACGTTGCTGCGAAACTCTGAGGAGATGCGGTAGATAAAATCACCAGACTTCCGATGAAAATTACAAATAGGGTGAAGTGTGAACGGTTCACTGTGAATGCCTCCTTTTCTACGGTTCGGTTGGTATATTGAAAAGAATTTGGATTACATAAAATTATTATACCTGATGTAGAAATTATTGACAACATAAAGGAGTGTAGAGTCAAAGGCATTCAGTTTGATTGGCTATCAGTCAGGGTTATTTATAGTGGAGTATAGAGATAATTCTACATTTCCTCTGTAGGAGCGATCTCCGAATCGCGACGAAACGCATTGATAGTCGGGAATCGGAGTTCCCTCCTACAGTTCAGGAATGTAGCGTTAATTGTAATCTTTACCATAGTTTTAGGGTTTTTGCACATTTTCGTCAAAAAGTCGCGAGCTGGAGCTCGCTCCTACAGCAAGAGGGGCATTCAAGAATAACCGAAAATATGGAGAACTAAATAACCCTAGCTATCAGTATTAACTATGGCAGATTTCACAATTAATATTATACTTTATAGTGAAATCTGAAAATATGTGCACACTCCCTGGTAGATGCGGTTTCCTAACCGCATCTATGAGATTGAATAAACACGGTTCGGTTAGGAAACCGCACCTACCTTGTCTATGGAAATCTGTAATTACCGATTTAAATACTTAATCTTCATCAAAGCGCGCCTATAGGTAAATGCAAACATCCTACTTATCTTCAGCGTTTGGCTTAGGTTGTATAGTGGAACGCAAACCGTCATTTTCAAGGATCGCTTGTCGTGTCATAATCCAAACAGTACTTTCGGGACCGGTTGCCTGCCACGCTCCTTTAAAGTTCATGACAACGTAGTCTTTATCAGCATCTGATAGCGTTTGTTCAGGATAGATTTCATTGGGTTCCCAAGGAATGTAGGTAGCAGGTTCACCGCCATCCCATTGCCATTCCCCTTCTTTTTCTAAATCATTGAGTCCAATCCAGAAGAAGCCGTTGCCAAAAATTTCTGAAATCCATTTATGTTCTGCCTCATCGTTTATTGAGACGAGATGCGCACCGTTTTTTGTTGCCTGAAGATGCGCGTCGTAGAAATCTTCACACGCAATCAGTTTGTATGCGTGACTATTTGTAGGATTAACAACCCACATATCAGGTATTTGTGGGTCATTAGGAGGAGTTGAATCTTGAGCCTCAATGACATGACGGGGTGTGTCAGTAAAAATTAGAGTGCCGTTAAGTTTCAAAAGAAGTTCATTCTGTTGTACATTGTTCTCTATCTCAACTGGACCGGCTTCTGCTGTGAGGACAATGTATTTGACGCGGAAGAAGTAGTCGCCGGGTTTTTCCACGTATACTGAAAAGTATCCATCGTCATCTGTCCGAGTGTTTACTCGTTCAGAGTATTCATCAGCATACCTTTTACGAATCCTTGCATCTGGGGATTCCTTCCGTGGTTCCTTCATTTTAATTTCCACACTTGCATTTTTAAGGGGTAATCTGTTAGCGTAAACAACTCTGCCGAGTATATGAGTTCGTTGTTTGACGGTGATTTCCACGTTTTCAACGGCATCTCCAGGCTTAATCCCAAATATGAATCGATCAGAGGAAAGAGGTATAGGATCTATCTTATTATCAATGATGAGATGTCCAATTTTAATCGACATAATTTCAAATTCAGACTCTAAGCGTGACAGATACCGCATTTGGGAGGTAAACTTTGTCGTGTCAAGAGATATATCTTCAGACAAATTGTAAAGTTGATGTGGTCCAAACTCAATATCTGTAAAAGAGAATTCCCCTGCTGCATTAGTTCGCGATATAGATAGAGTACGCGGTTTTTCCGTAGGCAAAGAAACTCTGAATATCTCCGACACAACCCAACCGTCGATGAATTGAACGGGTTGCATGCCAAACATGAACTCAGAAACAGCGTTTCCTTCCGTATCCACAACATGTCCAGAAAACGTAGATTTTTCCCGTGTAGATGGATCGGTTTCAGGAGGAGAGTGGGGAGTTTCTTTTTGGACTTGTGTCAAAGGTGGCACTTGAACCTTAATATCTTCAGTCGGGTTTGTGATTGTTTCGCCACCAAGCATCAACACCAGTTTTTCATGGGGTTGCTTTTCTGGAATCAGGAATTTTTCTGTTTTAGCTAACATCTTTTGATATACCACTGTCACCTTGTAAATACCTGGGTAGTCGACATAATCAGTAAAATAGCCGTTATCGTCAAGCTGAGTAAAAAAACCTCTTGACCCTCTACTCAGTCTATCCAAGCCGTGCCCTTCTAACCTTAAACGAACCTTTACGTTTTTTAGGGGTTTCCCATCAGAATTAAGGACACGGCCCCTGATTTGTATTCCTTTATGTACTATGATCTCTACATCTTTGATATCTGCCTCTTGTGTAGTTGTAAATATGAGACCTCCAAAATCATATTCCTGTCGAATAGGGTATAATATCACGCGCTCAATATTGGCCGCCCGAATCGTATATGCGGACTTATTTTTAGGCAACAACATTAATTTTACTACAGAAGTGGTTGTGGATATAGAGAAAACACCAGATTCATCAGTTTCAGATATCTCTGTAGCTCCAGTATGTAACTCACGTAGTGCCACTGTAACACCGGCAATAGGATTTCCCTCTTCATCAATAACATGACCGGAAAATGTCCCAGCAAGACTCGGCAGGGATATAGTAAACAAGAACACGAAACTTGCAATAAGAACTATCAAGGGTCTGAAATAAAGGTTCATTGTGATAAATCTCCTCTTATGAATGATGTGGTCGTAGGGATACATTGCAAGCACTTATAGTCTTACTATATACTCTTAAACGCAATTTATGTGCCAATCCGAAGCTGCTGAATATAAGGGAATCTCGGTAAAAAAACGCACTCCTGCACAATAACGTGCAGGAGTTATTCATGCTGCACATTATGGGGCATTTATAGTGAAATCCATAATTATTTATACACTATGAATCAACGCCAAATGCGCGTAAGGCATTTAGCGTTGATTCATAGTTCAAGAATGTCCAATTAATTCTAAAGTCTACCATAAATAACCCTGCTAACCCGAAAAATAGATTGACAAAATAGAGATACGTTGGTACCATAGCTGATATTTATCAAAATCGTTCATATGTCAATGTTTATCAGTGTTTTCTCGTTTATTCATCATGAAAATGCGCGCTGAGGTCAGACAGCATCTGCCTTTGTCCCATGAGTTCAAGTTTGATCTGATGAAAGGTTTTTCGCACACAACGGCTCACATCCTGTATTAGAAGGTAGCTCATTACTTTCACAGCTAAGTTTGCATACGCGCCATTTCGTCCTTTTAGTCTCATGGATGTGAGGTTTAGGTCTGTTTTTAGGTGTCTCCAATATTGTTCTATACCGTGGTGTTGAGACCATATCCGTAGGATTTCACACGCACGCAGTGGTTTCCCGAATACCAGCATGGTTCGTATTTTGCCACGGTCAGCAAAGAACACCACCACCATTTTTCCGAAGGTTTGACTTGTGGCTTTAGTGCGACAGGCCGGTTTATCACACCCCCATTTATTGGAGAGGAGTTGGATTGACTTCTTATGTTCCGAGAGTTTCGCCTTTTTTCCATCAATCGTCATCACATAGTTGCTTTTTCCGTGCACAAGGATCGTTTCAAATCCCATTTCTCGCAAGGTTTCAATCAAGTGATGGCTGCCATACCACGAATCGAAGGTGATCGGATAGTTCCGGATATCTATCCCTGTCTCTTCAAAGAAGGACACCACCTCTTTGAGCATAGAGACGACACAGGAGGGTTTATCCGTGTTCCCGCGTCCTTGTTTGCTGATCAGTCGCATATTCAAGGGAATGATCTGGTCTCCAATCTTTATCGTTATCCCCAATATATTTTGTCCTTTCATCGGTTGATTTGCTTGAGAACACCACCAGTTAGATGTGTAGGAGAGACCCTCTCCATAACGGAAAACAAAGGTATCATCCACACTGATGACGATACACAGACGCGATAGGGTAGAAGCACTTTTCGATACAACCTCCCGGAGTGCTTCTAACGCAATAGAACACCCCAGACGCACAAAAAGATGTTGCCAGAGATGAAGACTCATATTGTTCAGTTCACGATACAGTTTCGCTTTCGGAATAGACAACGCATCCGACACTTGATTCGGGTTCGTAAGTCCAAACAGATGACAGGTTGACAAAAACACGAAGGTATCAACAAAACGCTGTTTCAAGGTGCGAAACTGTGAAGATAGAAGTAGTTGAAAAAAGGTTGTAGATGTGATAAGCTGAGTTAGCATGAGATGTCCTCCTAATGTTGTTATATTGAAATCTGTAATTAGGATGAGATCTCATGCTATAAAAGTCAAGCAAAATCTACACAGCAAAACGCATTTTCATGGTGTTATACCTTGTTACTCTTGATTATGATTAGGTCGAACAACATTCTGAGAAATATCAGCATAGATAAAATTACAGGTACCATAGATAAAATTACATGCATGTTCGTGTGCCATAGAGGTGAGCCCTATGAAAATAACGAAATTAGAGACGTTTCTTGTGCAGCCGCGCTGGCTCTTTCTAAAAATACATACCGATGAAGGATTAGTTGGTCTCGGTGAACCGATATTAGAGGGACGCGCGAAAACGTGCGCGCAAGCAGTTGATGAACTTGCGCCTTATCTGATTGGCGAAGATCCGAGACGTGTTGTACATCATTGGCAAGCGATGTATCGTCACGCATTTTACCGTGGCGGTCCCATTCTTACGAGTGCCCTGAGTGGTGTTGAACAAGCATTATGGGATTTGGCAGGAAAATCGCTCGGTGTGCCTGTTTATCAACTTTTTGGCGGACCGACTCGCGATCGTATAAGGTTGTACAAAGGTGGCGGCGATCCAGAGGGTATTAAAGAATGGATTGACAAAGGGTTTACCGCATTTAAAACAGGTGTTGCAGGTGGTAGACCTGCACGTATCATTGAAAACAAGGCATTCATAGACAGAGCCGTTGACCACTTTGCTGCACTGCGCGAAGCCGCTGGCACAGAGGTTGATTTGGCGATTGACTTCCACGGTGCCGTAAGTCCACAGACAGCAAAGGTGTTGATTAAGGCGTTGGAACCGTATCAACCAATGTTTGTTGAAGAGCCAATACAGTGCCAAAATGTGGATACGCTCGCGGAAATTGCGCGCAGCACACATTTACCGATTGCAACAGGTGAGCGGATTTTTACCAAGTGGGGTTTCCGTGAGATTCTGGAGAAACAGGCTGCGTCTATCCTTCAACCAGACTTATGTCATGCAGGGGGTATCAATGAAGTGCGTATCATCGCGGGAATGGCAGAGGCATATTACGGCGGTATTGCACCACACAACCCACTCGGTCCTATTTCGTTAGCCGCGTGTATTCAGTTAGATGCTTCCATTCCGAACTTTGTGATGCAAGAACATACAACCCTCGGTGAAGGGTATCTTAAGAATCCGTTTGTTTTCAAAGACGGGTTCGTTGAATTGCCGACAGGTCCGGGTTTAGGTATTGAACTGGACGAGGACGTTCTTGAAGATAAAATTGATCATGACTGGCAGAATCCGACATCATACCATCCTGATGATGGCTCTGTTGTTGATTGGTAGAATTATTGGGTTTACAAAACCCTCTCACAAGAAAATATATGGGGCTTTCAAAAACCCTCCAACAATTTGAAGTAAGGGTCGCGATTCGGAGATCGCTCCTACAATATGATTTAATAAAATATGAAATTTATAATGTTCACAAAACATCTGGAAGGTTTAGAAATTCCAGAGATTATCACTGCATTACAAGCAGTTGGCGTTGAAGGTGCTGACCTTTGTGTTCGTCCTGGTTATCCGGTAAATCCCGAAAATGCGGAGAAAGAATTGCCCGCAGCAGCAAAACAGTTTGCGGAAGCGGGTTTGTCTATTCCGCTTGTTACTACCCCAGGAGATTTTTTAGCCCCCTCTAAAGAAGAGACAGTCCGCGTTTTTGCCGCCGCTGGTGAAGCAGGTGTTGAAAACATCAAGCTGGGATATTGGCATTGGCACGCGGAAGATGGCGGATACTGGGCTCAGGTTGATTTTATCCGCAGTCAACTTGATGGGTTTGCAAAACTCTCTGAAAAATACGGACCCCGAACATGCATTCATAACCATTCGGGTACCTCTATGGGACTTAACTCATGCGCGGTGATGAACCTCGTAAAAGGGTTTGACCCACAATATATCGGTGTTTTTGCTGATACGGGACATCTGTCAATTGTCGGTGAACCGATTAACATGGCACTTGATATTGTCAGATCGCACCTTGCTGTCATTGCTTTCAAAGACCTTGCGCGTTCCCCCGGAATGCGAGGCGGTAAAGTCGTCCGCATCGGAAAAGGCTTTGTTGATTGGGAAACAGCACTGGACACGTTAAAAACAATAGAATTTTCAGGTCCTGTCAGTTTCCATAGTGAATATGGTGGTGAACCCGTGGACAGTGTAATTGATCTGGCTCGTGTAGATGTGCGCTTCATTCGCGCTTTGATGGACAAATAAGGAGATAGAATGGGACAATTTCAGTTAGGGTTAAATACAAGCACAATTCGTCCTGCCGATTTGATGGATAAAATTCGGATTGCAGGGAAAACTGGTTACACAGCAATTGAGTTGTGGAATAACGATTTATCGGATTATGAAGAACAAGGCGGTTCACTCGCTGATGTAAAGAAAGCACTTGATGATAATGGACTTTCTGTACCAACCGTCATTGCCTTACATGGATGGCTCAATGCAACTGGGGTTGAACTTCAAAATGCATTGGAGGATGCCAAAAAACGGATGGCACAAGCCGCCGCTGTCGGTGCAACCTATATCATCTCAAGTCCGCCGCGTGAGGTAGCAGACCTGCAATTAGGCGGTAAGAACTACCGAGAGCTGCTTGAACTCGGACGTGAATTCGGTGTTAAACCTGCGATGGAATTCCTCGGCTTCGTTGACGGAGTTAATCAGGTCAAACATGCATGGGAAGTAATAGAAGTTGCTGACCATCCGGATAGCACGATTGTGCTTGACCCCTTCCATATCTATCGTGGTGGCGGAGAAATAGAGGATATGGAAGGTATTCCCGGCGATAAAATCGCTGTGTTCCACTTCAACGACGCGCCTGCCGAACCTGCACGTGCAGAACAATCTGATGCTGATCGGGTTTATCCGGGTGATGGTATTCTTGACCTGAAAAGGATGATCTCTATTTTGAAAGACGCAGATTATTCGGGTGTTATCTCGTTAGAACTGTTCAATCCGAGTTATTGGGAGGAAGATCCAGCGGAAGTTGCGCGGATTGGATTGGAAAAGATGTGTGCTATACTGAACAACTAGAAAAAAGAAAAAGGAGAGTAACAATTGTTAGATGGACAGAAGACGATTCAAGATTTGTTTGATGGGAGTAGGATTTTTAACATCCCAAAATATCAGCGTGCCTATGCTTGGGAAGAAGATCAACTTAATGCATTCATTGAGGATCTGGAAAACCAGGACGCTAACAAAGACCATTTCTTTGGCACGATTCTACTTCAAAAACTTCAGAAACAGCCACAAGAAGGTGAATTTACCACAATTGACATTGTTGATGGCCAACAACGAATTACAACAATTATTATTTTTATGAAACTGTTGTTAAAACAACAAGAAGGTAAAGGTATTGATGTTACACGACTAAAACGCATTTACGTTAAGGATATTGATACATATAAACTCAGTGTTTTGGATCTTGATAATGACTTTTTTGAATCCTATATTTTGGAGGACAATGTATCTGGTGATAACGAGGTAGAAACGCCATCCCAACGCCGGTTACTTGATGCGAAGGAACACTTTGATTGCTGGATAAAAGCACATCCAGATAAGGTCAGTGAGTTCATAGGAAAAATTAGAAGCATGAAAGTCTTAACCTATTCAGTTGAGGATGATTCTGAGGCGGCTCTCATGTTCGAGACAACCAATAACCGGGGCAAATCACTGACTAGTTTAGAGAAAGTCAAAAGTTTTTTGATGCACAAGACCTACCTTACATCAAAAAGTCCTGAAAAAGCAGAAACTGGATTAAAAAGGCTTCAAAATAGGTTTAGTAAAATTTACCGTGTTTATGAGGAAATTGAAAATTCTGAAAATATTAGAGGTGAATTTGGCAAAACTGATGAAGATGCGATTTTGCAATACCACTCCATTGCTTTTGAAAGTTGGAAGAGTAAGGAATACCAAGACTCTGTTAGGATGATTAATCGGCAGGTTAACGATCTAATCAAAGATAATAAAGCAGTAGATGCAGAAAAATTTATCAATAGGTATAGTCGGGAATTAAGAGAGAGTTTCAAAATAATGAATAAGTTACTTCTGAGTCGTGATTCTTTTCTCTTAAATATATTTTCTCTCAATCGCCCAGCGGCATTTTATCCTATGCTAATCAAAGTCCGCAAACTCGACAAGTCGAATGGGAGAAAGAATTTTGAAAAGGTTGCGCGATTAGTGGAAATTATTTGTTTTCGGTTTGGAATTATCGGTGCCCGATCAGATAAAGGGGTTAGTCAATTGTACGTGTTAGCAAGGGATTTCGTCAGTGATATCAAGCAACAACAAATTAGTTTGGAATCTAAGTTTATGAAACTTATCAGCGAACTCAAGCAATTTGTTGACTACTACTGTGACAATACCCTATTTACAGACCGTCTACGTGCACGTGGATTTTACGAAGATGTTGATAGGGGTGATCAACGTTATCTCTTCTGGAAATACGAGAATTATCTCAGAAAGAAAAGTGGTTATCCTGAGATGATGTCTCACGACGAATTCACTACTGCCAACCCTCGGTCAAAATTCTCAATGGAACACATTATCCCACAAAACCCTAAAGAGAGCAAGGTTGTTGTAGATGACTCAATCCTGTCGGTTACCGATTTCGAATCCCTAGAATTCAAGGAGGATTATCTCCACAGCATTGGGAATTTGACGATTGATCCACTCTCAGCGAACGCTAGCAAATCAAATCAGGACTTTGAAAACAAAAATCAGAGGTATTTCCGCAGGGCACCACTCATGACACAAAACGAATTGAGTGATTTCCTAAACAAGGAAACAAGACAATGGGATGAGACTTCTATTTCCAAAAGAGCGGATGAAATTGTTAAATTTGCTTTGGAACATTGGGATCATCAAAAAGTTTAAACTATGAGTATACACTTCTCTTTGTTTTAGAATGTCATTATGCTTTGGAAAGTATGTCTGCAATTGAACGTCTGAGAAAATGGATATTTCTGTGTTATAATTGATTTTGAAATAACAGTTTACAACATTTGATTCGCTTGAAAACAGCATAAGCGGACTTGTAATAGGAATATAATTAATGAACTATGTTGATGGATTATTGTCATCGTTGACGCGTGTAAAAGATGCGCGTTCTTTACGTGCATCTTCGTGGGATACCACAGGACGCAACAACGATGCATGGGATATTGCGCCCGGTGAAACCCGCGTTCTTGCCGATATAAAAGGTCCGGGATGTATCAATCATATTTGGATGACGCAGCCAAACGGGTATCGGAACGTGCTTATTCGGATATTCTGGGACGATGAAGAGCATCCGAGTGTTTTGTGTCCGTTGGGCGATTTTTTTGGTCTTGGAAACGAAATCGTTAACTCTTACGATTCCATACCGTTTTCTGCATCTACGCACAGCAACAATCAATTTAATACAGGGTGTGCGCTCAACTGCTATTTGCAAATGCCTTTTAACCGTGCTGCCCGTGTTGAACTTGTCAACGAAGGTGGGACACCACACCGTCAATACTTTTATATCGATTATGAACTATACCCTACACCGCACGGCGATGACATTGCCTATTTTCACGCACAATTCCATCGCGAAAATCCGTGTGATGGGTGGGGGCATGAAATTAAAGTTAACACCCCGGAAGCAAATATCATAAACGCTGAACGACTTGCCTGGGACAATAACTATCTTATTTTATCCGCAGAAGGTAGAGGACAGTACATCGGCTGTAATCTTTCTATCAGCAACTTTCAAGGCACGTGGTGGGGTGAAGGCGATGATATGATATGGATTGATGGCTACAAATGGCCGCCCGATTTACACGGCACTGGCTCAGAGGATTATCTCAATCAGGCGTGGGGTATGCAACAAAACGCGTTCGCACATAACGGTTCGTCTATTCACGAGAATAATACCAACGGTTATCAGACTTCTTATGTTTTTCATTTAGAGAACCCTATCCGTTTTGAGAAGGAGATTCGGGTGACAATCGAGCACGGACATGGCAACCATCTCAGCAATGAGACATCCTCTGTCGCGTATTGGTATCAGATAGAGCCTCATAAACCGTTTGGTGTGCTACCCGTTGGACAACGTAAACCTGTCCTGAGGGACGAAGATGGGAATTGGATTATTGATGAAGCAAACCAAACACCATCATCCGACCTTGTTCTCAATGATGAAATGAAACAGAAAAAACAGCAGTGGCAAGAGAAGCAATAAGTATTGATGTCCTGCCATGAATAATCGATCAGAGGAGATATAAAATGCTGACGTTTTTCCAACATTTTCTTATCGGAAAAATGGAAGAAGAAACACAAAATGACGAGGAGGCAGTTGATCGAGAGCAACCGGAGTTTGAAAGCTCAGATGAAACTCCTACTCCTGATTCGCCTGAACCTGTTGATGAGAACGCTGAATCGGAAACTTCCAATGATGCGCAGTCGGAATCTGATTCGGACGCTCCATCAGAAGATACAGAAACACCTCACCCCGAAGAGACATCAGAAACTGATGAAGCATCAGAAGTTGAAGTAGCATCTAAGGTAGAAGAAGCACCTGAACCTCACGATATGTCTGAAGCAGATAATACATCAGAATCTGAAGATACACCAGCGGAAGATGTGCCGCCTGAAGTTGAAGTAATGTCTGAGACAGAAGAAGTATCTGAAGTTGATGCAACATCTGAAACTGAAGAAACGCCACAGGAAGAAGCGGTCCCCGAAGCAGATGAACCACCAACTCCAAGCGAACCACAAATCCTCTATTCTCTTGGCGAGAGTGAGGAAATGTATGACTTCGTTGCGATGTTTGAGAAGAGCAAGTCTTCCGGTGCTGAACACATATCAGCAAGCATGGCAGATTCAGCGGGTGGCGTTACCAAACCTGCACTCTTTGAACACCCATCACCGAACGATTCCGCACGAATTGTCTATGAATTAACGCTTCCTTCAGTTGAAGAGAACGAAAATCTCTATCTATATTTCAGTATCGGTCTAAGAGATGGTGTGGTATTTGATGATCCGCAAAGGCAGCCCGGTGGTGTGAAATTTTCTGTTGAAATTGCTGGCGAACAATGTTTTGAATCTGTTTCGGCAGCGTGCCAGTGGGCTCAAAACGGTGTGAATTTAACTCGCTATGCTGGCGAAAAAGTGGAACTTGTTTTCATCACGCAATGTAATATTGAGGGTAATAGCAGTTTTGCATGGGCATTATGGGGGCAACCGAAACTACTAAAACTCACTCGAACTGAAGATGTCTCAGCTGAGGAAAGTACTGAAGACCAACAGGGATCACCTCAAGAAATACAGTGTGGACTTGCGGTTGCGAAATTACATGAGGATCGGACGGCTCTGTTTGAATTCAATCGTGACGGTTTTACACCTACCCATGAGATTGCGGCTGAAATCCACAATCAATTAGACGTTGAACCGATTGATTTAGTGCTTTATGCTGCACAACCGAAATTAGAAATCGTAAGTGTAGGGCCAACAGCAGCGATCATTGGCACAGGAGAAGCGTTTGATGTGCAATGCACTATCAGGAATGTTGGTGCCGGACCGCTCGGAAAGAACAGTAGGACGCGACTTAGCATTAACGATATTAAGTTACGACGTGGACGATCCTCACATAATGTGAAGACGCTTGCTCCCGGTGAAACATCAACTTTTGTTTGGTATGCGCGTAGCGTTTCGCGTTTGACTGTGATTAATTTCAGTGTCTCGCTCAAGTCTCGTCATGTTGAAGGCACAGAAAAGATGGCGGGTGTCGTTCACATCCGTCCGGCACTACCTAAGCTTGAAACACAGGTCGTTCCAGAACTCCATACCTACATACACGATAGACATGTGGTACTGGAAAATAATAACCTTCGCATCGTTTTTGTCCATAGTGGTGAACAACCTCAACCAAAGAACCGAAAATCCAATAATAAATCGCAAGAAAAATTCTTGGAAGGTTTTGAATATTACGCGATTTTCGTAGCGAAAGGGAATGCCTATCAACAAGTAGCAACCTCCAAAATGATTGCAGAGGCAACCTACCTTTCTGGTGATAAAGTTCAAAATATCAAATTTATACCGAATGACGTTCAACTTGCTGGTAACAGTCTGGGAGAATCCATCGTCCGTATAATAGGTGAACACAAGGATTCTGATGGTGTTACGTGGACGCTTCAGTTACATTTTATCCTCACGGAAGATGTAAAACGCGTTAAAACGATATACCACTTAACAGTTGATGGGGAACGTAAACTTCTTGCTTTCCGCGGTGCAGAAATTTACGCTGGACACAAAAGCGCCCGCGAAAAGAAAACTGCAGCTCTGTTTCCGGGTCTCGAATTCCTTGAAGGTAACGAACCCTCTTCAAATACACGTGACGCTGCACCGCCGCTCCATAACCGACTGGTCCCACATCCGTATAAAATCACTGTACCTGTGATGGCGGTTGAGATGCAGAAATCGGTTGTCGGTATTGCTTGGAATCCGTTGCATAGTTGGGATGGAAAAGCACAGAATGTCTCCGCTATATTTGCTTCACCCAATTGGCATCACCAAGAGCGAAATCATCTAATGGGGCTTTTTGTCCCGACTGTGCCAGAATGGGTAAAAGAGAATACGCTTGTTGCTGAAACGGCTTACCGATTAACGCCTGAACAACCTGTCACAATTGATTACCAGATTATTGCTGACGGAAATGCTACTATCTTAGATGCTATTTCGCATTGGACATCCGCTTATGGCACGCCTGAACCGCTTGAAACCCCTCGCAATGACGAGGAAGAGGTGCTGCTTTCACGACATGGGTTTATGCACTCTGTTTGGGATGAAGAAGCAAGGCAGTCCAAACACTGTGTAGATTGGGCTTCCCACAACGAACCCGGATTTGCTACTTTACTTTGGCACGACTACCTTGTAACGAAATCTGAAGATGTTAAAGAGCGGGTTAAAGAGATCGCAGAAAAAACGATTGCTGATACTGATGCGGGCGGTTTGGCAGCACGAGGATCATGCCATATACTAAGCGGAGAATTTCCATTTTATTATGGACATTTAGACGCTGCGTTGGGATACTATGAAGCTGAAGTGCAGCCCATAATTGAATCTCAGGCAGAGGATGGCAGTTGGGGTTTTCAACCGACTTCTGAGAAAACAGAGAACCTTGGAAAAGCAGGTGATGTCGTTCTCGGCACGTGTGCAGCAAAGGCACTTAAACTCCTAAAACATGCACGCATCACGGGTAACAACGCCTCACTTGAAGCGGGTAAGAAAGCGTTGTCGTTCATGGATCGTTTTTCAGTGCCACGCGGTGCACAAACGTGGGAATGTCCACTGTATGAACCGGACATCCTCGCCGCAGCACATGCTATCGGTGCTTATGTGGAAGCGCATGAAATCACGGGTAATAAAACGTATCTGAAACGTGCAGAATATTGGGCAAAAACGGGATTGCCGTTCCTCTATCACTGGCATCTTCCTGACCGACCCGGCATGCGGTTCGCTTCTATACCGGTCTTCGGAACGACCTTTTATACCCATTCTTGGCTTGGTGTGCCGGTCCAGTGGAATGGTTTGGTTTACGCCTATTATTTGCAACGTCTAAATCAACACACAGGAGACGAAAAATGGCGGCAGGTTGCTGAAGGCATAACCATAAGTGCCATGTATCAACAGTGGACAGATGGTGAACTAAAAGGCACTTATCCCGATGGGTTTTACGGGTTCTGTACTGAAGGTAAAGGTCCACATCTCAATCCTGAAGATATTATGGTCAATGTTTATGCGCTACGCGGACTTGATCCCCGTGTTAAAACAGCAATATCAGGTTCAATCCATTTGAGTTCTGGGGCAACTCCTGTAACTGTTAGCATATCGCGTAACGGTGAATTAAAGTGTACCCTTAACTATCCGGTAAACGAAATCAGCCATACACTGATTACCGGTTATGGAAAAGCTCCATCTCACATCCGTGCACAAAGAGCTGAAAGCAATGATGAAACGGATGATTCTGCGTTTGACATACCTCAAGTTGATTCCCTTGAAGAGGTCACATCCGGATGGCGTTACCTTCAAGAAAAAGACGCTATCCTGATAAAACAGAAACACATTACGACAGAAATGCAGTTTCAACTACTTAAAAATGTTGAATAAATTACCTAAATTCTGTAAAGTGTCTAAAGTTGTATAGATTTAGAATGGAAACGAAAATCACTGTTCTTACATAATTTGCAAACTTTTGTACACTTTCAACTGTGGTAGATTTTAGAATTATGGTAAAGATTAGAATTAACTCTACACTCCTGAACTGTAGGAGGGAACTCCGATTCCCGACTGCTCCTAAGTTCTATCGCGATTCGGAGATCGCTCCTACAGAGGAAATGTAGAATTATTTCTATAATCCACTATATTTTGATACTCTGCATCAGCGAGGTTGGAAACCTCGCCTACCGAGGGTAAAAATGTTAACTTATTTTTATAATTTACTATATTTGTAAATGGGACATACGTGTCCGAATAGGAGGAACCATGAAAGCGCAAAGAATCGTATCAACAACATTCTGCTTAGTTATGGTGTCACTGTGCGTCTTCGCTATATTTTCAACGCAGGTTAGTGCACAGGATGATGGTGCTGCGGCAGAAAATATCTCAATGTTTAATTGGCAGATGATTGCACGAGATATTATTTTAGTGGCAGTCTTTAGCATTGTTGGCTTAATCATTTTAATGATCGGATATAAGGTCTTTGATATGGCAACGCCGTATGACCTCAACCGGCAAATTGCTGAAGAGAATAACACTGCTGCGGGTATTGCCGTTGCAGGTGTCCTTGTTTCACTCGGTATTATCGTTGCGGCTGCTATGGGGTAATTTACCCGTTATAGCTGCGATCTGACAATCATATTTAGGCGGGGTATGAGCTCCGCCTATTTTGGATTACGAAGGGGTATTTTATGTATGAGACGCTTTATTGGTCGGAACAGGATGTCAGTCCAGAGCAAATTCAGGAATGGGTTGAAACCTTCCACCGTGACGGATGCCTATTCCTTCAAAATGTGTTGACCCCCGATCACTGTGCAGAACTACGGCAAGATTTAGAGTGGTCACTTGAAAACAATCCAAACGGCTTGAACGGTGGAAATCACGAATCAACGATGCACTTGTGTCATCGCATGTTTGAACACAGCAAGGCAAACCTGCGGTTATTTGACCTTGAACCTATTGTCTCCTTTGCTGAAGCACTTGTCGCTGGAAACTGCCATGTTATCCACAACAACTCCTTTCAAACACGTCCTGGCGGCGGTATAACGTCATGGCACCAAGACGATGCCCCCCACTACATCGTAACAGAGGGCGAACCGCCAAAAAACGTAAAACTCCCTGTGCTGCTTTTTACCGCTAACTACTATCTCACGGATGTCACCGAGATTGAGCATGGCGGAACAGAGTTTATTCCCGGATCACATCTTTTCGGTGCATCGCCTCCTAATCCGATAGAAGGGACGGAGTGGGAAGAAAATATCCGTTACAACCTCGGCAAAGCAGGAAGCGTTGCTATGTTCAACAATCAGGTATGGCATCGTGGCGGTCCAAATCAGAGTCAACGCACCCGATACATTACGCAGGTAACCTACGCACGCCGATTGGTAGGGCATAAATTCTATCCGTTCATGAATTATAATATGCCAGAATCGGTCTATCGGAACGCTAACCCGCGCCTACGTCGATTGTTAGGCTTTCTCAATCATGGTGCTTACGGTTAGTACACTTATACATACTGGATTGGATGTGGAATGAAAGCAGTTGCGTTTTCAGAACAGGGTGAGGTTGACGTATTAGAGTATCAGGAGATGGAACAACCGACCCTCGGTCCTGATGAAATTCTCGTCAAAGTCAAAGCATGCGCTGTCAACTACCTTGATATTCACGCACGCCGCGACCGACCTGAGATAAAGCAGAAACTTGAAGAAACTGGTGCCCTACACATTTTAGGTTCTGACATCGCAGGCGAAATCGCAGAAATCTCTGGAACGTATCCCGATCTCGCTATCGGTGACCGTGTTCTCCTCGCGCCATGTATTCCGTGCGGTGTGTGTAGCGACTGCAACAACGGTTATGAAAATCTGTGCGACACACAACAACTACTTGGATTCCAAACAGATGGCGGTTATGCCGAGTTCGTCAAAGCACCTGCAAAGAATGCGATTTGGATAGCGAGTCCGTTGTCTTTCGTTGAGGCGTCAGCATTGCCGATTGCTTACTTAACAGCATGGCACATGCTCATCACGCGCGCGCAACTTCGTGCAGGTGATGATGTCCTGATACTTGGTGTGGGAGGTAGTGTAGGGAGTGCAGGTTTACAAATTGCCAAATTTGTCGGGGCACGCATCTTTGCTACTGCAAGCACTGATGAAAAATTAGCACGCGCCAAACAATTCGGTGCAGATGTTACCATAAACTACACCGATATTGATTTCTCAGAGGTTATACTTGAGGAGACTAACGGACGGGGTGTTGATGTTGTCTTAGAACATGTAGGGGCTGCAACATGGGAAAAGAGTATCAGCAGTCTCGCCAAAAACGGCAGGCTCGTTTCATGCGGTGTGACAACAGGCAATATCGGGCAAATTAATATCCGAAAGATGTATCAAAAACAACTTACAATCATGGGATCAGCGTTAGGTACGACTAAAGAACTTAGAAAACTTGTTCGCCTTGCAGAACTGGGACTGTTAGTCCCTATCATTGATCGGACACTGCCTTTAGAAAAAGCGGCTGAGGCACACCAATTGCTGGAGTCGCGTAAGAACTTTGGAAAGGTGTGTCTGCTTCCTTGAGTTTATAGTAAATCCATAAGTATTTATACACTACGGTAGGTTCGGTTTCCTAACCGAACCGTGTTTATTTAGTCTCATAGATGCGGTTAGGAAACCGCATCTACCAGGGAGTATGCACATATTTTTAGATTTCACTATAAGACCCGAGCGGTCCCTGCGAATACACAGCGTTCTCACCAAATTGCTCAATCAACCATCCACGCAACGGCACATCCTCATCAGTCGGAACATAGCGACCATTGTTTCTAACGGCAGCACCAAGCAATTGGCGACGAATCGGATCGCAACGGTCATAGAGATGTTCCACCGTCATATCGTCTTTAGGGCGAATCCATCGGTACCCATAGCCGTAAAAGAGGGCTTTCCGCGTCAACTGTGAGGTATTAGGACTGCGTGAGTGCCAGAGTCGTCTGTCAAATAGCACCGCTGTTCCAGGTTCTACGCATACCGGTATCGCATCTTCGGGAATACCTGACGCTGTTTTCTCGCGCGGGTCACGACTGATTTCCGACTCAGGGAGTGGCACATCCGCGAAGTGGCTACCGGGACGAATATAAAAATTACCTCGGCCGGGTTCGGAAACATCTGTAAGGAAAAACGCCACCTTCAACGATAAACGCGGACGCGGGTGTGTCTCCATCTCAACATTGACGCGTCCACTATCTTGATGCCATTCCAACCATCCGTCACCCTCTTGTGCATCCAGCGGAGCAGGTGGTTTAACGTGCATGTGTGCATGATAGAGATAGATATTCCATCCCAAAATTCCCCATACTTTGGGTAACGTTGTAGGTAGGTCAACAAGTTCCAAGAATGCATCATCTGTCCCTAAAAAATTTGACCAACCCCAGTGGTGTCCAGGTTTTGCTTTACCCGTTTCAAGCGCATCGCTGTGAAGTTTATCTATAGCATTCGTTAGATACTCCACCATCTCTGATGATAGCGCGTTCGGCACGTAAAGGTATCCCTGTTCTTCAAAATGTTTTCGTTCTTCTTCTGTTAATAGGTGAGAAAGACATTCTCCGTTCATAATTAGCACTCCTTGTCCTGATTACCTTTTGTCGCTTTCTCTAAGATGTTTTTGTAATTCTACAAGATACTCTTCTATCGGTGTTGCGTTCCAGTTTGGAAGGAGTTTTTCGGGTCTCGCTACAAGACTTTCTCGGATAGGACATTCATTTACAATTGGAGGTTTCGGGTGTATGTATTTGCTCCCGTTTTGGTACAACTGATCAACTAATGTTGCAATATCTGTCTGCTGTGCTGTACCGATATCAAATACACCATGTTCCCAATCATTCACTACGCGTTGTACCGCGTTAGCAACATTAGACACATGAACAAAATCACGGAGACATCCTTTATATGCTCTCTCCAGTTTCCCAGTCAGAATTTTGTAGACGATACTTGGACTTTCTTTTCCGAACTCGTCATAATCCCAAATATTGAAAGGTCGCAGGATGCATAGATTCATTCTGGTAATAGTATGGGAGATATAAAACTCAGCACAGTGTTTGCTCCATCCATAAGGAACATCAGGATCAATCGCTGCTGCCGACGAAATAAAGATCAATTTTGTGTTGGTCTGTTCGCAGTAATCCGCAAATTCTGTGCTGGCTCTGTAGTTGAGTTGCCAAAGCAAGTTGTCTGTTACTTGAGAATTGCTGATAGCACCGTTGTGAACTATTAGATCAAATTTAACGCCATCACACTTCAGTTCCCGAAACATGTCAACAAACACACTGTATTTGGAATCGCAATCAAATCCGTAAACGTCATGTGCTTCATCGTTTTTGAGTATCTTATGAATGTGTCTACCGAGGAAACCTTTATGTCCCGTTAAAAGAATTTTCATAACGTTTTACTCCTTTAGATATCTGTATAGTGTTTAAATTGCACATGGCACTGGAGGATATGGTATCACATCAACATTCTGCTAACCGAGATATAACTGTACATGACACCGTTTACATTCACAGGATGTGGGTTGAATCGCACGCGGCACAGGACCAATAATTATAAGTTTCAAAATGTAGCATCCGCTTCAAGGTGGGATGAATTACATATCACTTTTAACAGGACGATTCGGTTGACTAAAACCGATACCGCGTTTGGATGATTCTATAAACTGGAGTAGATATTCAACTTCTGGATCTGCTGGTAATTCCTCATCTTCAATTGTTACATGACCGGCAAGGGTAGCAAAATTTGCCATAATCGTCCAGCTAAGGCATTTTCCATTCATAATTAGCATTCCGTTTGAATCTCAAGAAAAATCTCGCGCCGCAAGGACAAACGGCAAGAAGGGCCCCCGACACACTTGGTTTTCTACTTTGGGTAGAATAGGGTCTTGAGGTCGTGTCATGTGAGTTATTTATCCCGACTTATTATATACAATACAAAACAGACAACGCCTATGATGATAGTGCCAACTACAGAAACCCAGAAAAGTGTTCCAAACAATCCTGCAAGTCCAGAAAATAAATCAGGAACCCAAGAAGCCCCAACTATTGCTGCAATAATTACAACTATGATAATAATTATGCAACCCATCTCTATTTTATCCCATTCTTTTGGAGCAAACGCAAAGTGTTTTCAATATGGTTTTTAAATTCCATATCTCCCACCTGCGTCGCGAGCTTCAAAGCAGTTTGAAAATCCTGTTTTGCTTCCCAAGTCCGCCTCAATAGGACCTTCGTCAATCCACGATCATGGTACGCTCTGGCATGACCAGGATTAAGCCGTATGGCAGTATTAAAGTCTGCAAGCGCAGCAGCATATTGACGAAGTTTTATTTTTGAGGGTATTAACTAAATAATGATATTCGGAGGCATTTCTTCGATATTTAATATATCATATACGTTTCCATTAGCACGGAATCTCGCAAATAAGGCGATCGTCAAGTTCACCATCTCCACGCTTTTTGATACAATAATAGACTTGCGCTTGAAGCGTCCGAACCAGTGTCTCATGAAGCCGTTGTTGCGTTCAATACGATGTGTCTCTGCTTTCGTCTGAACATGTTTTGAGGCGGGTAATAAGGTTTCATAGACGTGCCACTTGTCCGTATAATATACCTTAACGTCAAGCGCAGCAAGGCGTGTTGTGAGTTTCTCAAGTGTTTTTTTATCGCGACCACCGCATTCCCAATCAATCAGGTGTCCCGTCTTTCTATCAAGCACTTTCCATATCCAAAGTTTGTTTTTCTTGTTGCCAATATAATGCCACATCTCATCAAGTTCCAAAACGACGGGAGTTTCGGGGGCAAGCGTGGGTTTGGGTGCCTGCTTTTTAGCAAAAGTGTGTATCCATTTCAGCACGGCAGTCGTAGAGACCTGAAAAAGTTTTGAAATTGCGTTCATTGAAATACCATGACAATACAATAGAACAGACAATCTCTTGTCGGTCTGCGGGTGTCCTCGTAGTGTGGTGCGTGTCCATTGGTAGTCGCAGGCTTTGCACTTATAGCGTTGTTTCTTGCTGACGAACCCATTTTTGACGAAATGTGTGTGTTGACATCTTGGACAATGTTTCATGGTATCCTCTAATAGTAGTGAGTTTGTTTTCAGTGAGGATACAAGTTTTAGATGGATAAGTCAATGAAAAAATAAAGATCTTTCATTGACAAATTTTTTCATATTTGTTATCATTGTTACAGTTGAAAAATGATGCAGCGAGATTTAGAGGGTATTTTGCTAATTCTTGCATCATTATTTGGTTAACACCCTCATATTTTCTATAGCATGTTATACTAAACAATCAGAAGTCTGTCAAGGTAAAAGACGATGAAATTTTAACTGTTTTTATAACGAACAGGGCTCTTTTAAAATATAAACTGAAATAATAACTTTTACGTTTTGCTATTTAAATTTATTCAGGCTTACGCAAAAATTCAAAGACCGCTTTCCACTATACATATACAGGGAAAGGTTTTGGATTAAAATCTAATGGATTGCGTAAGTCTTATTATTAACTACTTATATTATACAGCATAGGAGCGATTGGAATGGAACTTGCTTTTGAAAAAGATGAACTCTTACATGCCTTACAGATGGTTCAGGGAGTGGCAAGTGGGCGGAACACCTTGCCTATTCTTTCAAACGTCCTTATTCGCGCACAAGATGGTAACATTGAATTAGCAGCTACCGATTTGGAAGTCGGCATCAAAGTCAAAGTCGATGGCACTATCACGGAAGAGGGAACAACCACAGTTTCTGCTAAAAAATTAGTAGATATAGTTAGAGAATTACCAGATAAGACCATTAACATGGTTACTACTGCAAATCATCGCGTAGAACTTACTTGCGGAGATGGTGTTTATAAGATTATTGGACTTTCCGATGAAGATTTTCCTGAACTTCCGTCTGCTGATGGGGACGGTGTTACGATAGATGGAGAAACTTTGTGTTCTATTATTCACAAAACAGAATTCGCTGCATCCAGAGAGGAGTTTCGATACTATCTGAACGGTCTTTATTTTAATCTTCTTGAAGATAAGACTGAAGTGGTTGGGACCGATGCTATCAGGCACCTGGCGTTGGCACATTGTGCTTCCATTAAAACGTCCGAAGATGTGGATGGATTCATCGTACCACTGAAGGCGGTAAAAGAGATTGAACGTACCTTCGCCGATTCTCCTAATGTTAAGATTCTACTGCTCAAGAATCAGATTCTATTTGCTAATGATAACGCCACCTTGACAGCACGATTGGTAGAAGGTGATTATCCACCTTATCAGTCGATTATTCCAGAATCTTCTGAAGGACGTGTGGTTGTTCCAAAAGAGCCTTTCTTGCGCGCCACGCGACGGGTCGCTTTGTTGTCTGATCCCAAAAATTTTACAGTCTGTTTAGAGATAGATACCGAACAGATCCGAATTTCAGCGCAGACACCTGAACTTGGCGAGGCGTATGAAACGATCACTGTAGAATCTGCAACAGGTAGCGTCCGAATTGGTCTTGACGCACGAGTTCTCACAGACATATTGGCGCACATTGAGGCGGAATCCTTAATACTTGAGTTTTCTGGAGAGGTAAGCCCGGTTCTCGTTAAACCTGTGGGTGATGATGGGCATATCTGCATCATCATGCCGATGCGCTTAGAGACATCTTTACAATCAGAATCCTAAGTTGTATTTGCGAGCTATGAGATGGGACAGAATGGGAATCTGGATAATAGGAGTTATTGCTATGGAACTTGCTTTTGAAAAAGATGAACTCTTATATGCTCTACAGACGGTTCAAGGAGTGGCAAGTGGACGTAATACCTTACCTATTCTTTCAAATGTCCTGATTCGCGCACAAGATGGAAACATTGAATTGGCAGCTACCGATTTGGGAGTTGGTATTAGAGTCAAAGTAGTTGGCACTATCAGAGAAGAAGGAGCAGTCACGGTCCCCGCAAAAAAAATGACTGATATCGTCAGAGAATTACCTGAAAATAAGACGATATACATGGTTACAACCGCAAACGACCGTGTAGAACTCACTTGTGGAGATGGTGTTTACAAAATTATTGGGCTTTCCGATGAAGAGTTTCCAGAACTGCCATCTGCCGATAAAGACGGAATAACTATTGATGGAGAAACTCTGAGGTCTGTTATCTACAAAACAGCATTTGCTGCATCTACAGAGGAGGTGCGGTATTTAGTGAACAGTCTCTATTTCAACTTTTTTGACGATAGGACTGAAGTAGTTGGGGCAGACGTGCCAATGCTTGCGATTGCAGAATTTGAACCGCTTAGGACTTTTAAAGATGTTACTGGATTTATTGTGCCACTAAAGGCTATCAAAGAAATTGAACGAATCTTCGTAAATTCCTCTGAAGTCAAGATTTCACACTTAAATAATCAAATTATTTTTAGTGACGACAATTCTACTTTGATGGCACGATTAGTAGAAGGAGACTATCTAAAATATCAAGCAATCATTCCGGAATCATCTAAGGGGCGCGCGGTAGTGTCAAAAGAAGCAATCTTACGTGCAACACGGCGTGTCGCTTTGCTTTCGGATCCTAAGTTTTTTTCAATTTCTATTGAGATAGACCCCGAACAGATTCGGATTTCGGCGAAAACGCCTGAACTTGGCGAGGCACATGAGACACTCCCGGTCGAATCAGGCACTGGAAGCGCACAAATCAATTTAGATGCTCGGGTCGTAACTGATGTATTTGCACATATTGAAACGGAATCTCTCATATTAGAATTTTCTGGAGAGTTTACCCCTTTTGTTGTTAAACCTGTGGGTGATGATGGACATATCTGTATCATCATGTCGTTACATAAGCCTAATTATTAATACTTGATACAAAAAATAGGAGTGATTGGAATGGAACTTACTTTTGGAAAAGATGAACTCTTATATGCCCTACAAATTGTTCAAGGTGTAGCAAGTGGACGCAACACCTTGCCTATTCTTTCAAACGTCCTTATACGCGCACAGGATGGTAACATTGAATGCGCGGCTACCGATTTAGAAGTCGGTATTAGAATCAAAGTTGATGGCACTATCATTGAAGATGGATCAATCACAGTTTCCGCTAAAAAATTGACAGACATCGTGAGAGAATTACCTGGAGATAAGACAATAAGCCTCGTTACAACCGCAAATGACCGTATTGAACTCACTTGTGGCGACGGTGTTTACAAGGTTATTGGTATTTCTGATGAAGAGTTTCCAGAACTCCCATCTGCTGACGGAGAAGGCACTACTATTGACGGGGAAACCTTATGCGCTGTTATCCGCAAGACAGCGTTTGCTGCGTCTACAGAAGAATTCCAGTACCAACTAAACGGTCTCTATTTCAACCTCTTTGAAGATAGAACTGAAGTAGTTGGAACTGATAGATATTCTCTCGCGTTAACACGTTGTCAACCTATCAGGACATCTGAAGAGGTTGATGGAATCATTTTACCGCTGAAGGCTGTTAAGGAGATTGCTCGGGTTTTTGAAAATTCTCCTGAAGTGAAAATTATACATGCCAAAAATCAACTTCTATTTGCTGATGGCAACGCTACCTTGACGACACGTTTGATAGAAGGTGAATATCAACAATACCAAAAACTGATTCGAGAATCTTCTGAGGGACGTGCGGTTATTTCCAAGGAAGCAATCTTACGTGCCACGCGCCGCGTGGCTTTACTTTCAAATCCGAAAAGTTATGCGATCTGCTTTGAGATAGATCCCGAAAAGATTCGAATTTCAACCGAGACACCTGAACTTGGTGAAGCACATGAATCGCTTGCAGTAGAGTCTGGCACGGGAAGCGTGCGAATCGGTTTAGATGCTCATAGACTAATAGAGATATTCGCACATATTGAATCTGAATCTCTCGTTTTAGAGTTTGAGGGAGAGCATAGTTTCCTTATTGTGAAACCTGTAGGTGATGATGAACATATGTGTTTCATTGGACCGATACGTTTGAAGTCCTAAACAACTGTTTGATAAGATTTTCGGCAGTTGGCAGTCAACTATAGGAAAAAAGATAACCATATTTATAAAAACTATGGTGGATTCTTGTAGGAGCGATCTCCGAATCGCGACGAGACACCTGCTTGTGTAGGAGCGATCTCCGAATCGCGACGAAACGCTTTGATAGTCGGGAATCGGAGTTCCCTCCCGCCAAATCATGTAGAATGCCATACGCGCATTCTACATGATTTGGCGTTGATTCATAGTTCAAGAATGTCCAATTAATTCTAAAATCTGCCATAAATGCCAACTGCCGAGAGTTTTCAGACAGTATGGTGTGATTAATTTACTTCTGTCCCAGACATCTGCTCTAACGCAAGCAGTAAGGCTTGTGTGCCTAAACGCCCATGTCCCTGTGCTTGCACAGCGGTATAAAGCTGATGCACCAATGCCAATCCTGGGAGACTCAGGTTCATTTTTCTTGCCTCGTCCAAAGCGATACTCATATCTTTGATGAAGTGCTCCACAAAGAAGCCTGGGTCAAAGTCGCGCTTAAGAACGCGCGGTGCTAAGTTATCTAACGACCAGCAGGCGGCTGCCCCACCACTAATTGAGGATAGCATCGTTTCCAGATCCAAACCCGCTTTGTGACCATAGATTAAGCCTTCACAAACGCCAATCATTGTACCAGAGATTGTAATTTGATTACACATTTTGGTATGTTGACCAGCTCCAGCACCACCTTGGTGAACAATGTTTTTTCCCATAGCAGAGAAGAGCGGCATAACTGCCTGCACGGCAGCTTCGTCACCTCCAACCATAATAGAGAGGCGTGCTTCCCGCGCCCCGACATCCCCACCTGAAACAGGTGCATCCACAGAAGCAACATCCTGTTCCTTCGCCTTAGCGTAAATTTCTTGGGCAAGAGACGGTTCAGTTGTCGTCATATCTACGACGATGCTTCCAGCTTTTGCTCCCTTCAGAATTCCACTATCACCAAGATATACCTCACGCACGTCGGGTGGAAACCCAACGATGGTGAAGATCACATCGGAGGCTGCTGCGACTTCACTCGGTGAATCTGCCCATGTTGCCCCCGCATCAATCAGAGGTTGTGCCTTGGATTTAGTGCGGTTAAAGACAGTCATATCGTATCCAAGGTCCATAAGGTGTTGACACATCCAACGTCCCATCACACCAGTACCAATCCAACCAAGTTTTGTTGTTTTAGGATCAACTTTTTCAATACTATTTGCCATGATTCTCCTTTCGGACATATTTGAATGATAATCGACTATTCATAAAGAGTTTATGTTATAGTACAGCGTATCTCATAAATACCTCATTAACATCCGTAGACATGCCAGAAGCACAAACCCTAAATAGTTTTCAGCATGATATTCCCAACGCACTACCAAACGCCGAAAGTCTTCACACCAACTGAAAAAACGCTCCACTTTGAAACGGCGTTTATACCGGCGTAGACGACGACCATCCTGTGTAGCAGGACGCTTCCGATTCTTTTTATGGGGTGCTATCATTTCAGTGCCACGACACCGCAAAGACGCATCTAAAGGATCCGAGTCATAGGCTTTGTCTCCTATCAACACTGCTGGAGGTTCTGAAGTCCAACACGCGTCCAATGCCGGTTCAACCAAACGGACTTCATGGCAGGAGGCACTCGCAATCAAAACACTCACAGGTCTGCCACGCTTATCTGTAATCGCTACCAGTTTTGTCCCTTTGCCACACTTCGTCTTTCCTACACACAGACCCCTTTTTTTGCTGCAACGAACTTCGCATCAATGCTGCATTCACTCATATTCAGGTGACGGCGTTTCTCAAGTTTTTCTGTGATCGTTGTGACCACCTTTTCAAGTGTGCCATCCGAAGACCATTGTTGAAAACGACGATGACACGTTTGATAAGATGGATACTTTTTCGGTAAATCACGCCAAGGTGCGCCAGTCCGCAACACCCACAGTATCCCCTAAGACTTCTCTATTATCACGCCAAGGTCTCCCCGCGCACGGCTTTAGGGAGTTCGGGCAATAGGGGTTCAATGATTTTCCACTCTTTATCACTCAGTTCCATTCAAATCATCTCCTAACTATTATATATTATTAAATATAGTCTAACAGAAATAAGCCATGATTAAAAGACAATTTGATACTATTTGCTATTTATGAGATACGCTGTAAATTATGTAAATAAGTTCACATATATTCTGTAGGAGCGATCTCCGAATCGCGACGAAACACTTTGATAGTCGGGAATCGGAGTTCCCTCCTACAGCTCAGATGTCCAGTTAATTGCAAAATCCACTATAACATGCAGTCTTTACTGTTGCCGATAACTATTGTCTCAGTTATGTCCCTTTTTGTTCTTTAGCGCACCTATTGGTGAACTCGCTTCTGCGGCATAGCGTTTCCCGCTATATCCTTTTTATTTTTTCTGAAATCCTTTGCCAATTGTAAACTGATTATAATACCACCCACAACGACAGCAAAATAGACGGTAAAAAATCGCGTCAGCAGTACAAATGGAGTGATAAATATACCAGGGATAAGATTTTTCATTAATAAACTCGTTGTGCCCTCTGCAAAACCGCTTGCTCCAGGTGTTGGCATAAACAGAACAACAAAGTTCAGCAGCATTCCAACAACACCGAGGTCCCACAGGGAAACATTTTCGTTAAGTGCTTTTACTATGAAGTAGCTACCAACAATTCTTGCACAGAAGAAGCTGCAAGTAAGAACCAAGCTAAGCACACAAGTCCATTTATGATTACGTAGAAGCGTTGTAGCAAAAGTTTTGTGCTCGGTAATGAGTTGCTCAACTTTCGACATCGCGCGTTTTAAGAAAGGCGCGACAGGTTTAAACTTTTGCCCTACAATATTGCAAAGTCTATTAAAAATACGAAGCACAATTTCTGGCTTGAATAACAACAGTAAGAATGTTGTAAATACTAAGCCGAATATAACAAACCCTAACAGACTTATCAACGCGGTCTCTTCCGGTAAAGAACTGGGGTCTAAAAACAAGATACCACCAGCGGAAAGGATAAGGATAACCAAGGTAGAAAGGAAGGAGACGATACCGGCTGTGATAGCGCCTGAAAGCGGAACACCTGATCGAGCGTAAATATAGAGATGTCCGACCCCTCCTGTCTGGAAAGGTGTGATAGCCGAAACACAGAGTGTTGCTAAAAGAGCCCTAAAACTATCGCGAACTCTAATCGTTGGAGTCACTAACCGGACGAAAATGTGGAATCGGAGTCCTGCACACAACCAATCTATGAACATGCATACGCACGTGTAAATCAGAAATTTATACTGCATCTGTAGAAAGACCTGTTTTAAATCTTCTACACCGCTTTTTATATCTTGTGTACCACTCCATACAAAACTAAGAAATAACCCAACCAGCGTAAATAACGTAAAGAGGATAACACCGCGAATCATATTTTCGCGACTCATAGGGGCTTGCATTGCTATGTACTGTCCTTTGTTCAGAGCGTTATAGGAATGGTTTTACAAACGTGCACTATTTATTCCTCCAGAAGTGTTAACTTCAAACTGATGTCCAGCGGCATTGCCGAATGCGTTAAAGCACCGACAGAAATGAAGTCAACACCTGTAGAGGCAACAGCTTGAACCTGTTCCAGAGTTATACCACCTGAGGCTTCAGTCACCGCGCGGTTTCCAACGAGTTGGACAACCTGTTGTGTGGTGTCATGAGACATATTATCTAAAAGTAAGATGTCAACGCCAGCATCAAGTGCTTCGTTGACCTGTTCAAAATTTTCGACCTCAACCTCAATTTTTGCGGTATGTGGAGCAGCTTCCTTCGCCCGTTGAACAGCGTTATGTATTCCCCCAGCTGCGACAATGTGGTTATCCTTAATTAGTACGCCATCGTAAAGTCCAAAGCGGTGATTGTGTCCACCACCAATACGAACTGCATATTTCTGAAGTGCGCGCCATCCTGGAGTTGTCTTCCGGGTATCAACAACTTTCACATCGTAGTCTGCGACTGCTTTGACAAATTTTGATGTTAACGTCGCTACGCCAGAGAGTCGTTGAAGGAAGTTGAGAGCAGTTCGCTCACCAGTTAGAATTGTTTTCGCGCTGCCTTGAACCTCAGCAATAGACGTACCTGCAGTAACGGCATCACCATCCTCTACCAAAGCACGAAAGATCAGGGTGTCATCCAGTTTCCTAAAAGTCTGTTCAGCAATAGGGAGACCCGCAACAATACCTTCACTCTTTGCCTGAAGTATACCTATACCTTTTTGAGAGGGTGGCACAGTAGACTCGGTAGTAATATCACCAATACCGATATCCTCTTCAAAGGCAAGTTCTATTAAGGAATCTAATGATCGCAGGTTAAGCATTTATTACTTTATGAATCGTAAGATGTTCAAAACTCGGAATAATTGCGGTTCTATTCATTTGAAATAATATCTAATACTCGACTATCGTACCGTTGATATTTCCCGCCTCGTCAATCGTAATCAGTGCCAGCCCCAGTGCATTTGCTAAATCAAAACCTGCTCGCCAAGATGCTTCTGGGATTCCTGAACCTTCTATATACTCACTAAAAGGTTCTGAGTTATAAGTAGCTATACCAAGGTCAAGTAATTCTTCCGGTGTTGCATCTTCGTAGTCAGCGATAACATTCAAGCCGAGTTTCCATTCTCGTTCAAATTCCTTCTGATCCTCCATTGATAGCGGATACCTTTTGAGGACGTTTTCATAGCATTCCCGAGTTTCTTCTTCAAGTTCCTTGAGTCGCTGCAGTTTGCGCTCTCGTTCCTGCCGATAAATTTCATCGGCTCGTTCCCGCGCGAGATTCTCTCGTATTCGTGCGCGGGATGCCGCACCTCGCTTCCGTTTTTTGTGCTTCTTACCTCTCTTCACTGGTCAATACCTTATTTGAGTAGGCGCGGTTTGAGGCCGCGCCATATCTGCCCTGGAAAACCCTTAATATCTTTCTAAATAGGGGGTAAGGAATTTCTTAGCGTCTTCTGTAACATCCCATGCGTTTGGCCAGAAACAGAGATCAATTGAGAACCACTCTCCATCATATCCGGTTTCATCCATGATGACAGGGATAATTGCATCGAAGTCCAGTACACCATCTCCGAAAGGTGCGTGCGTACTGGTATGGTCATCATGAAGCGAGTTGTCGGAGTCGATAAGATGGAAGTGTCCGATTTCTCCCTTGAGTTGCCGCGCAAGTTCAATCACCCCATTATCGCCAAGCGTCTCCTTTTCACCTACCTGTCGTGAACCAACAGTTGCACACATCTGTGCGTGGCATGTATCAAACATTACCTTGAAATTTGGATGATCCACAGACTTTGGCATATTAATAATGTCACTCGGTTTGTTAAACATGAATCCCGGTTCAAATTCCCAAAGCAGTAGCACACCATGGTCTTCTGCAACTTGGGCGCAACGTTTCCAGAGAGAGGCGATACGATCCCATGCTTCCTCACGTTCAACCCCCGGATCTGTTTCAGCATCGGTAACAGTATCTACACGAATCGAAGGCGATCCGAGATCGAGTGCAAGCTGCAGATTTTCTTTGAATAGCTTGTAGTATCTATCATCCTCTTGTGCTTCGTCCGTTGCAGGACCAGGGTGCGACCAAAAATCTGCTGCTAAACCAGAGACCTCTAAACCGTAGTAACTAATCAAACCCTTCACAGCATCCCGATCACTTTTCATCGGATAATCGTTGATGTCAATATGCGGTTTAAAAGCACCGATTTCAATCCCGTCAAATTCAAGTTCTCCTAACCGTTTAACGACATCATCAAACGGAACAGGGTTATCTTCATAAGGTCCAAATGCGTAAGCCCAACTTCCAATTGACAATTTTTTTGCCATGTTTTCCTCCTATAGGAATAATTTAAAATGTACAAAATTTGCAAATGTCTAAAGTTGTGAAGAAGGTTTTGAGTCATCAACTTTAGACACTTTGATTTTCCTCTTTAAATTGATTCAGTTCTTATGATAATCCAGCAACCAAATTCTGAACCTCTGTCTCCAGTTCGACCGTAATTTGTTCAACCGTCTCTTTCTTATGCGATTTATAGGTATCGTAATGCTCTAAAAGATTTTTCGGTTTACCGGCGCGGATTGACGCAACCCGCGGTCCCCGCATCTTAGCGGTACCAAAAACCTCTTTTTCCAACCTGAATATAACTTCAAGATAGCGTTCCGGGGAATGCTCTTCAGCAACATATCCATCGGAAATCGCTATGAAATTAACTAACCGATTCAGATCTGGATAAAATTGTTGAAATTTTTGGAGTTGTTCTTCATGTATTTTGCGTTCATACTCCGTCATCTCATCAACATCTCTATAAACTTCAGCATCAACAATGTTTCTCAAAGCACGAACGCGGGTGAGAACATCGTTGTCAGCGTGTATACCCATAATTTTTTCTGCGTGGGATAAAATCTGTTCCTTGAGTCCCTGAATTTGCTCATTGAGGGAGGCAGTCGGTTCCACTTTGAATTGATATTCATCGGCAAGCGTTTTCAAGACTGCAATACCGATATGTCGCAATCGTTGATACCGTTCTGCTGGGGTGCGCGATGTTGGTGGGAGAATATTCCGCTCTAATTCTGTGAGTGCCGCATCAATGGTATTCCACATATCTTCTGTATAGCGATATTTGATACCAATAGGCACAACATAGAGCGGTTTGCCAATATTCGCCTTTTTCATGTCATCTATCGCCCAGAAGCAGAGTTGTGTGGCACCTCTTTCAAAACGCATAACAGTGTCGTTCTGGTGTGATATTTCTCCCTCTCCAAAGATAACGAGTGGCCATTTACCTTCACATAAGAGTTGGCGAGTTGTTCGGAAAGCATTTCTATCCACTGTGCCGCGCACAATTGAGTACACACCCAACCGCTGCATTATAAAACTACGGATTCCACCCAGTTTTCCCATGTCAAAGATTTCGCGTGCTGCCATATAATAAAATGGCTGAGATAACCGTTTTGCCAACAAAAAAACAACGGCAGGATCCTCGGATGCTGCATGGTTTGGCACTATTACCGTAGGATTTCCATGAGTCGATTTTAATTGGGTAATAGACTCTGCATCAATGTCAATCGTTAACCCCTTCAAAAACAATTGGTTGGCAAACGGCACAACTGCGTTGGCAACCTTAATCGCTGTTATGTTTGGTTTCGGAGCTTTGAAATCTAACATTGCGTGCTACTGTTACATCATACGGCGAGTACCTATTACTTTCAAAGGCTTGGTGGATAGCAACAGATAACTTCCATCGGCGTGTCTCCAGTGCTAACGATGACGTAGCTGGACAAGCATCGTGGAATGAAAACAGATTTACCGCGTTTAAGTGAAACATCTTCAAAGTCACCACGCAGGACACCCTCGCCACCAAGTGTTACGAGCGCATAAAAACCTTTGTCTGCTGGCATACTCAGCGTAGAATTTACCGTCAAACGCGAACAGCCAAAGAATTGTGATGCCTCTTCTGGCACGATACGGTCTTCACGATTATCGCCTTCTGATCTCACGAGTTCCGGTGTCCGTCGAATGTAGTTGTTGAGATAGTCAAGTTCAAGTTTATCGAATTCCGCGGCATCTACCGCTAAATCCCAGCCGAGACCGAGATGTCCGTCCTCTTTATCATACGGAAATCCTTCCCATTCAGCAAGGATGTTCCAATCAGTCGGTTCCTGTGGCTCAAGCACACAAAGTCCAGTGCCGAGTGAATGCACAATTGGGGTACGTAAGAAGTAGACCTCTCCCACCTTCGGCTCAACGACGTGCATCAGGCTTCGCAGCGTTTCAATATCTTGCGCTTCCATTAGGCGACGAAATTCGGCTTTTTCTATCGCCTCTTTCCAACCGATCCATGCCTTCGCGCCGGGACGTGTGCCGATCAATATCCATGCCTCGTTTTTACCAAATGGTGAGTTGAGATGTTCCTTTGCAAAATCTGGATTCGGATGCCAATGGACAGGGATATGTGCCCCTTCTCCCACATCAAATATCTTAAGAAGCACGCCTAAATCGGTGCCAAATTTCGCTACGTGTGCGCTACCGAGCGTCTCTTCTGGAAACGCGTCTAACAATTCTTTTAGTAAGACTTCCTCTCCATTCGGTAGTTGAATTCGGCTAAAGCCTTTGTCTAGTGGATTATCTCTTCCGGGGGTAATCGCTCTATTTGTGGAAAAAATCCATTCTTCTGAGTAGTAATCATCTTTCGGATCTGGTTCACCCATAAATTCAGCGCGGAGTTTCCCTCCGTTGTAGAAGTGTAAGTACGTATTCGGTGCTAAAGCAATGGGTGCGTCTAACGTTGACTTCAATTCGTTTTGTGATGCCATACTGCTATCCTCTCTATATCTTTAGGATATAATTTTATCACTTTTCCTTGAATTTGTCAAGAGGCTTTTTCGGATAAATAGATACGGCAAATTTGACAAATATACAATTTAATGTCATAATTCTGACACCTTGATAACAAAGATTGAGATTCGGTTTGTCACTTTTACATTTATAGTGAAACCTAAAAACTTTGGAACATTTCCCGGTAGGTGCGGTTTCCTAACCGCATCGGAAAATGAATAAGCAAGGTGCGGTTAGGAAACCGCACCTACCACTTGTTGTAGCACAATTTTAGAATTCACCATAACTGACTTCGGTGCAACAACATTTTTGCATGCACTAGAGGGAGGAAATAAAATGGACGCTAATGAATCACCAACGACTGAAACGTATCGCTCAGCAGCTTTTGCTGATTTCAATCCCGAACATTCTGCACCTGGCGCTACACCAGAACGTTTAGCCCACTTGAAAGAACACGGCTTTGTCATTGTCAACGACTTTGTTGATAATCCTTGGATTCCGATCCTGAGGGAAGCGGGACGACGTGTTACGGAGGCATGTGCACCTGAAAACAAATATGATGTAATTGACTGTTCGAAGGGATATGTCCACCGTACAGGTCAGGAACAACCTTGGGCAATTCGCGGAATTATTCATCCGGATTTTGGAGAACCCAGTTTCTCGGAATTCCACGGTTCTACAGATTTCTTAGATTTCGTTGCTTCTTGGTGTGGTGGACTTCAACCTGAAGACCTGACATTTAGAGGCATACTTCTGTGGGCAAATCCACGTACACACGAAAATAAACTCGGTTGGCACAGAGATGTGACGTGGTGGGGGACAGGAAAGAGTTACTTTGCCCAACGTGAGGTTAGAGGCGACGGTCCTGAAGCATATTCCGAGGAAGTAGAAAGGATTCGATGGAAAGAAATTCGCGAAAACAACGCTAAAAATCTTGAAGAACGCAACGGTGTGGGCATGTTTTTGGCACTCGCAGACGACGAATGTCACGAACTTGTTCCCGGTAGCCATGACCGATGGCGAACCCCTTTTGAGCACGATGTACTCCTGCCAAAATCGATGAAGGATCAAGGTGTCCCGCATACACCCAGTTGGAACGGCACCGATCCGTTGCCAGGACAAGTAGCGATTAGGCTGAAAGCAGGAGAAGCACTTATCCGTAATGGTGCGACTATTCATATAGGGCATACCGTCCCGGAACGCGAACGTAACACATTGTCAATCGGGTGGTCGAAATGGTCCGGTGAATCTACTGAGGAACCGTCAGTGGTAGATGTGCGGCATGCATGGCAGCTTGATCCTGCTGTGAGAGAGACACTACCACACGAATGGATGAAAACCGCTTGGGACCGTTGGGAAAAAACCCAAAAACTTGGCGATACCCTTGAAGACCGATACACAGGATTTGACATTAAGCATATTAAATCTGGGATGGTTCTTGGATGGCGCGGAGAGTTGGAACGCCAAGCTGCAGCGGAGGGTGAAGCAGAAAAATCTTCCTAAACTGTGGGTGGAGGATAGCTTAATCAGGACGTAGGTGGGGTTAAGCGCAAGCGAAATCCATAAGTGTCAATTTTAGCGTCTAATCTTTCTTGTGTGAGGGCTTACAAAACCCTCTACCCTGGTAGGCGCGTTTTGTAAACGCGCCTACAGTTTGCGTATTTAGCACATAAAGTGCTCTTCAGTCCCGTAGGGACGCTATGTTTATAAAAAACGTGGCGACACCCTTTTGAGCCCCGTGAATCAACGCCAAATGCGCCTATGGCATTTGGCGGGGGCGGTATGTTATAGCATCGGTTTACCCATCAAGATATGTCCCTCCTACGGAGCTCAAGAGTTGGGTTTATACGGAGTACTATAAACATATCGTCCCTACGGGACTAAATATGGGACAGTCTCAATCATAATGGGTATTGAGAAGGGTTCAATAAACACTGAAATTTCCTTAAGTTGACACCTGTGGGGTAGAGCGCAAGCGAAACCCAACGCATCCGTGTAATCCGCCTAATCCGCGATTCAAACAAGCACCGTCCAACTTTCACAAATGACTAATTCATCATCTTAAATTTGGACTTACAGGTTTAGCTGCGCATTATCTAACTTACAGGCTAAGTCAACAATTATATGCTTTCTTACTTGTTTATCACCGATTCATAGACGGCAAGCAGTTTTTTTCCAATGTTCCGCCAATCGTAATCTTGTTCTACACGCGCGCGCCCATTTTCACCAATCTTTTGGCGTAGTGATGGGTCTGTGAGTAATTGAGTAACTGCTTCTGCAAACGCTTTCGGTTCATCAGCAATAAATATCTCTTCACCGTCTCGGAGAGTCAAACCCTCAGCACCAACTGTGGTAGAGACAACCGCTTTACCCATTGCTAATGCTTCAAGTATTTTCAGGCGCGTCCCACTCCCGATACGTAAAGGCACGACAAAAACCGTCGCCTCCGAGAAGTAAGGCTTGATCTCAGGAACACGCCCAGTGACGACAACGCCTTCCCTACCTGCTAACTTTTGAACACGCGTTGATGGATTGCCTCCAACAATCGAAAATTTGACATCTGGCACCTTGTCCTGAATCTGCGGCAACACCTCTTCAGCAAAAAATGAAACCGCATCTTCGTTCGGATACCAATCCATGCTGCCGATATAGATTAGGTGTGCCAGTGCTTCAGATGTGAAATTTGGACGGTAATGTGTAACATCCACTCCATTCGGAATTACCTTAACAACCCCTTCAGCACAGTGTTGTTGAAAGACAGCAGCATCAATATCAGACGTACACGTGACTGCATCAAACTTGGGACTTATTACACGCTCACAACGTTGAAATGCAAGTTGCTGAGTCCAATACGCGCACTTGTAAAACAGATTGGAGGTTTCACCCTGTAACCTGCGCCAGATAGCGGAATCAACGTTTTGTTGTGAAAGCACACGGGGTAGGTCTGTTTCTGAATAAAATTGAGCAATATGAAACATCTCATAATGAACGAGATCGAAAGTTTCAGATGACAGCAATTCCCTTAATTTTTGCCGATAAGTAGGAACATTGTAACGAGCGACAGTGATGGGTTGTCTTTTGAAAAACGCTGAGAGAAGTGTGCTGAGTGATATGCGTGGAAGCATTGACGAATTTGGGATGAGGTGAACTTTAATACCTAAGTTTTGGATGTTTGTAATACTATCGCCATCTGTCGGTTGCGTTTCAAGGGCAAGTAGCGTCACATCGTTATTCTGTGCAATCTGTTTGAGGAGGTTAAACACACGAATACGCCCACCGTCAGTAAGAGGATACGGCACGGTAGGAGATAGAAAAAGAATTTTCATTTTTTCAGATTATTATTCACGGTGAATCCAATGATAAAGATTTCTTGCTCAGTGGCAAGGAAGTGTTTAGTCTGTTTGCGAACACGGAACCGCAAGACACATTAAGGAAGTTCAGCATTTGGGACTTGATCGGGTTGATTGGAAATCCCAACCCTTTCTTTCAATCTATCAATTAATGCGACCAATTTTTCTTTAAGTTCTTGGCGGGAACTGAGTGTTGGTTCGGGTGGAAAGAAAATAGTGCCGCGTTCACGCTGTACCCACCCCTTGATACTATCATTAACTCCAACAAGCAGCCATTTACTTTCAAGATCAAGAAAAACCTTCAGCCGCCCATCCTCTTTTTGGATGTGATATTTTTGAGATCCGTCAGTAACTCTCCAACTGACACCATCTTCACGAGCCATCAGTTTAGCATTTCGCGATAACGGAATTCTCTGAAGCACAAATCCTTCGCGCAAGTCTTTAGAAAAGTCTCCTTCGGTTAAGGCAGTTATGGCTGCTAAATCAACATTAAACAAAAACGTGTGAATAGGATACTTAGATTGTTGAAATACATCCAATTTCTTTTTGCCATTTCTAATTTCATATACTTGCAGGGACTGATTATCTTTTATCAACCACTGTTTCCCAATTTTTTCAATAGAGAGTTCCACATCTGCAGAGAGTGCGGTCTTATTATTATCAAATGCTTCCTGTAAATTAGGTAGATAGATGTCAAGCGTATCCTTATTTCTTTGGACGGTAAAACCTGCCCCAGTACTATCCGTAAGAAACCAATCTTTACCACCAATCAATACCTTTAGTGTTGGTGACCTTGAACTTAATTGAATTTCCGCTCCTGAATCTGTGAACATTTTCTGCCAATTAAATACGGTTTTTAATTCATTGTCTAATAGTTCAGCACTATATAGCGTCCGTTGCCCCAGAGCGACACTAAATAACAATTCATTTGAAAGTAGACCACTATTTAAATTACTAATATATATTTTATCAATACTAAAACGGTAGACATCTTTTGTATATACAATCGGTTTTGAGTTGACGGTAGGTCTGCCGCGTAATGCTGTGCGCGTGTGGACTTGTAACTTCGGTGGATCTGGCTTTGCAACAGGAGGTGCTTGTAGAATATAGACACAGAAGCAGAAACCGATGATTATGACAATAAATAAAAATATACTCAGACCTTTAAGAAATGATTTCATAACTGAAATGTGCAACCTCCACCTTATTACGGATAATACAACTATTTGTTATTTTAAACTGATATTATGGTAAAGATTACAATTAACGCTACATTCCTGAACTGTAGGAGGGAACTCCGATTCCCGACTATCAATGTGTTTCGTCGCGATTCGGAGATCGCTCCTACAGAGGAAATGTAGAATTATTTCTATACTCCACTATAGTAGAATTTAGTTGACATTAAATTATCCTTGGCACACAATTATTACATAATGTCCGATTCACTCATGGCTCCCCATTCAATCACCTTGTTTTACTATAAGTGTACACATACGAAAAAAATATGCAAGACTTAAATCCGTTAGCAATTGAATTAAATGAACAAATTCATAGCACTGCTCCAGAAGTTTACAGACTACTCTCCGAATTAGGGAAACGTATCTACCTGCCAAAAGGCATCTTAAGCCAAAGTGCAGAGGCAAATGTAAAGGCAGAACGTTTCAATGCGACACGCGCAGTCGCATTGGAAAACAATAGACATTATAATGATTAAATCGGAGGTGTTTTATAACACCAAGGTCTGAAGTTCAATCTATAGTTGTGTAATCCACAACAAGTTTCCATGACTAAGTCGCTGAACCCTTTCTTCCAGTTGCGCAACTTGTCTTTTACAATGCGGTATCTTTTAACACCACTAATCGCATGTTCAATCTGTATGCGTATGGACGAAATGAGACGATTTCTTTCTTTTTCCTCGGTGGTAAGTTCACCACCTTTCGGTTTCTTTTTCGGTTGAATGATGTTTATGCCAGGGCGTGTAAACCCTTGAAAACCGGTATCTTGATATAAGTTGCTACCACTCGGCACAGTATATCCTACAGTATCTGCGATCTGTTTATCGTGTATTCTCCCTTCAAAGGAAGGTGTCAATAACACGACTTTGCAAGCAGCATTGATAATAAGGTTATTCTTGAGCGTATGTTGTTTCTTTTTGCCACTATAATGAGCCTTTTGAACTTGTGGGTCTTTGGGACGCCGGATTGGTCGCTCGGTGCCATCATGAAAAAAAATGGTTGGAAGTCTGATTGTCAACCGAGGTATCCAAAGCCACATCAAAAGTTGCGGGGATTGTCGTCCGAGATGGCAACTCTCCAAGTTCGGCTAAAGCACTATCTAATATCGGCAAAAGACGATGGATCCATTTGTTGGCTACAGGTTGACACATACCGAAGAGTTCACCTTGCACATCTTGTGTTGTCGCTTTGCGGAGGTAAACTAAAATAAACAACAACTTATCTTCAAAACTGGGTAAACAACTCGTTTTGTAGGTGGAATATCGCCGTTTTTCACGGGGTTTTCCATCAAGTGTCTTTGTTGCATAATACGCTAAAAAATGTTTGGTAAAGTAGGGAAGAAGAGATGAAAACTCTTCAAGTGTATATCCTATAAGAGACTCAAACCTTGTGGGTTTATCCTTAAGATATTGGTAATTCATCAGTCGCACTCCAAAATAGGTTTTCTTACAAATATACTACAAACTAATAAAACTCACAACAATTAAAACGTTATAATGTCTAATAAGATAATGCACTTAAATGTTTCTCGCCAATTAATACCTGAACTTTCTCCTGAAAGTATTTTCGGTTACGCGCCGATACTCGGTAATACCGAATTGCGGCAGATATGGCAAACTCACCTCCGCACAGAAAACCCTTTACTTGCAGATGCATTATTGAGTCTTCCGATTGTAACAAATGGCATGACACACGGTTTCAGTCTACTCGCAGATCTCTTTCTTGATAGGGGCGATACACTCATTCTTCCAGACAAAATTTGGGGTAATTATCGACTCATCTTTCAGACTAAGGGGGGAGCGGATGTCCAAACCTACCCGTTTTTTAACACTGATAAACGTTTTGACATCATCGGATTTAATAAGACACTCTCTGAGACTACTGCAGGTAAGTTGTTGATTCTCCTAAATTTTCCCCACAATCCTACAGGATACGCTGTTACCCGTGTTGAAGCACAACAGATAACGGACACAATTATAGCATGTGCTGATACCGGACGCAGCATCCTTGTAATGGTTGACGATGCCTATGCAGGCTTTTGGTATGATGCAGAGATAATGCAAGAATCTATTTTCGGTATGTTAGTAGGATGCCATTCAAACGTGATTCCAGTAAAAATTGACGGGGCAACCAAAGAGGAATATTCGTGGGGTTTGCGCGTTGGCTTTTTAACTTTTGGACTTCCAGATAAGTCGATGCAACCGATTGAAGGAAAGTTAAGCGGACTCATCAGGGCAGAGACTTCAGGTGCCGCACAGATTTCCCAGACGCTTATTCTTGAAGCGATGAAGGCACAAGATTATGCTGAACAGAAACAACGCAACTACAAAATTCTTAAAGCACGAGCATTAAAAGTTAAGCAAGTTACCGCTGAAGCACGGTATGCAAATCTTTGGGAAGTGTACCCAAGCCATGCAGGTTATTTTACATGTTTATGTCTTAAATCAGGAAATGCCGAAAAGGCACGTCAAACGCTTCTTGATGAACATGGAATAGGCACTATTGCACTGAGCAATACCGAATTGCGGGTGGCGTATTCATGTCTTGAAGAAACCGATATTGAGAATGTTTTTCAATTAATTGCGCAAGTTGTTCATTCACAGTAAAACATCAATCTGTTATATCAATAGGGAACGGTTAGTGCTTCGTCAAGTGATAATTGATGGGTCTTAAAAGTAATCGGGAATCGGAGTTCCCTCCTACAAAGAGGGTGTTCTGTAGGAGCGATCTCCGAATCGCGACCTACAATAATATGTTGACGAAGCATTAGAACCGCTCTCTATAAATATGATCTTACCGTGTAGTTTTCAAAGCACCCCAAGTGGTTGCGACTTTATCACCGGGTTCAACGGGAAGTTGACCGATAGTATAACGGAAATAGATATCGTCTTCTCCATCGTTTGGACCGCACCAAACCCAATTTGCTGTACAATCAGGGTCTTTTAGGATATTGCGCATAGCAGCTGCTCCACCGCCCCAGATACCACCTCCGAATTTATCCATAATTTCAAGTTCAGTTTCCCAATCGCTATCGTCAAAATCCGCTTTTTCCCAACCATCTTTCCTATCAGCAAGAAGAAGGCCAGAATCACATCGCCAACCATCTTCACCTGTACCGATGTATTCAGGTTCATCGTCAAGAATGATGTCAGCAAGGAAACCACCTCTGCCAGCAGCACCGGGTTCAGCATCGTGTACATAGATTGCAATCACAGCAAAACCTTTATCCAGTTCAAATTCATCAACAGTGGGTTGATTCCAATGAATGTGTTCATTCACCCTTTCACCGTTGATAAAAATGACCCAAGTATTATCACCACTAACACGCAACTTCCCTTTTTTTGGTATAGCGTCCACGGTCTGTATCAAAATTATACCACCTAATAATAGTATGAGTGGTAGATAGACTAAAAATCGTTTGTTCATTAAAAACCTCCATTTTTTATGTGTTTAGTCTCGGACAAATTTAGATCCGTTCAACCAAAGTATCAATTTTGGGTATATTAATTCCCAATAAGTAGTTTCAGATTTGGCGATTCATGATTTTTTTCCTTTTGAGTACTTCCAAAGCGCACGATCCAGAGTTCGCATACATAGGTTATTTCGATCTGCTACCTTTCTACAAAAATCCACATACGCATCCCAACATTCAGCCCTGTTTTTATATTGGCTTTCGTCAAGTTGGACAGTCCATAGTGCTCTTGTATCCCAGATAGGATACCTGCATTTATGGAATAGGTGTAGAACTGCTGAAGCAATGGGCAACTCTACACCATCTAAGCATCTCAAAACGCGAATTCTGGCGCGTTCACTTTTGGCTGAAAACGCACATCGCGTTATATCTTCTAAGTAGGCATCACTGTTATTTTCGATATACTTGAGATTTCTTTCTAACCGGTGCGGTTGATTTTGTAGTTTCCATTCAACGACTTTTACTAACTCTGATTTGAGAAGATAACTACGTGCTTTAATTTTAGGTTCTAAAGCCAACAGTTCTTCTTCTTGAAGTGCCTCTTCTTCATTGAGATCGTTGACATACTTACATGCCCAATCCTGAATTTCGGATTCATCAAAACGTATTTTCAACGATATTCCCCCTTTTACAGCAATCGGTCTACTCGCTGTTTTTGACACATCTAAATCCTCCTATTTCATCACGACGCGCGTAGTGTCGAATTGCAATGTGTATTCTATCGTATCGTAATCTTAAACGCGAATTACTGTCCATCCCCGCAACATTTCTATATATGCTGTGCCAACCAGATCCTCTCGCCACTCTCATATTTATGAACGAAGCTGTGAGCGGAGGATTCCACTCTTTCTGTGCTGGATACTCATAAGCAGGATCTTCAAAAAGTTGAACGGGATTCACATAATCATGATTTTCATAAGCATCTGGATGAAACGCATCTTGACACCATTCACCGACGTTTCCCACCATATCGTATAATCCGTAATTCGTAGTCGGCTCATAACGCATCACCATCTCTGGTATTGCATCATACGCTGAGTACACGATAGCACCTGTAGAGTAATAAAAATTACCGCTTTCCGCTGTCGGTGCTGAGTCACCCCAGGGGTATGCTGCTTGATGTAATCCATCACGGGCTGCTTTTTCCCATTCTGCCTCAGTCGGTAATCGTTTTCCTGCCCATTCTGCATATGCCGTAGCATCATTCCAGCTTACGAGTGCTGGGAACTGTTCAATCGGACCATATGATGAACGATTATGTCCGTTTGGAAATCCGCGATCAATCTTGCCTTCAAGCTCTTCTCGCGAAATTCCGCTGTAATCTGTTGCTGTGATAAAATTCGAAAACTGCTCGATTGTCACTTCATGAACATCGATGTAAAACGCATCGATATAAACAGCATGTTTCGGCGTTTTCTTGAAATGCACGATATTCGGATCATTGGAGTTCTCATATCCCGGAAATCCGCCCATTACGTACTCACCAGCTGGAATGTATGCCATTTCAACGTTATCAGGATCGGTTGATATATCTGATTCAGGATTATCTGTTTCCTCTAATTCAGGATTGTCGGATAATAAATCATCTACTGATACATCTGATTCAGGATTGTCTATTTCCAATGCATCAGTATTGAAATTGTTCCGACTTTTATTTTTATTGGCGATCCTATTAACACCTTTAATATTATACCCATTTGTATATCCTGCAGGCCTACTAACAATGGTTTCATTTTCAATGTTAATATCTTCAGACATTTTAACATCTTGACTTTCTTCACACCCATAAATGCAAATAATCATTAAAAAAATCATTGCAAATCTCTTAATCATTTTCATCTCCTTGTTTTATGGATAAAATAACAAAGAATATCGCGGCAAAAAGTGTCTCATAATTCTTCCGGTGGGAGTTTTGCGTCTCCTGCAGAAACAGCAATCCCTTCATGAAAGAGTGTGGTCTCAATCCATTCCATGCCCTTACCTGTAAGTCGCCAGCCTTTATTTGCCATAGATTCAGCAAGTCCTTCTTCCTCAAGATGCATAAGAACACCAACAATAAGGTGGTTAGGTCTTTTATCTGGTGTTCACACATCAGGCAGGTCAAGTTCTTCCCTAATTTGTTTAGCCGTTAACCTGCTAGCATATTTAGCATCGTTTAACACGCGACCGACAACATATTTCATCCCCCGCAGTAAGTGCATCCACACCGAGGCATTCCAAATCGCCCTCTATTTTCTCCATAACAGATAGCACATAACCAAATCGGTATAGAGCGCGATCTAAGGTTCTCATACAAACTTCGTTATCTTCGGCAAGCTTGCGACAAAATTCTACATAAGACTCCCAGACATTATCCTTTGGTCGTTTTGCTACAGCTCGTAAAGCATGCGGATCATATATTGGGTAGTTGTTCTCGGGATGAAATAGGTGCAAAATTGCTGACCCGATTGAATATCCTACACCTTTCAAATCAGATAAGATTTTAATGCTATCACAGACATTTGTCGTCTTGAATGCTTCTTGTGTCTTTTCCACAATGGTGATTTCATTGTTGTTTTTGCTGATGTAGGTAAGGTTACGCGGACTCTTCCAACGCACAAGTAGTTCCAACTCATTTTTCTCGAGATATTCTGGCTTACTTTTTTTGAGTTCTAATAACTCTTTCTCAAGGGTGAATTTCTTACTACCATGTGCTACATCTATATACCGTTTCGCCCAGCAATATATTTGTTCTTTGCGTTTATCGGTTTCAGGTGTGTCAAACAGTAAGTCCATAAGTGCTTGTTTCCTTTGTTCGCAATAAGTAGTTGCGTATTAATTTTTAAACTCACGATAAAACAACGGATTGTAATTGTTATAACCGTTGCTCCCTCACGCCTCAACTTCAAAATAGCGATGGAAAATGACGATACGGATCCGCCGGTTCACGGAAGAGAATCTTTTGACGTTCCGTTAACTCAATATCTTCCGGTTGTGCAACGCGCCGTGAAGTCCACGCCATGTGTGAGACACAATATTTATACAAGAGCGAGCGTCGCTGATGTTTTCCATTCCACGCAGCTGTTCCATGTGTCAACGCCTCAGAAAACAGAATTGCTGATCCTGCAGGAGCTTTTGGAATAGTGACGCAAGATGCTTTTTCCGGTGCCGCAGATATCTCGTGTGGCAGTTTGTAATTGCTCTTATGGCTGCCGGGAATACAGCAAAAACCTCCATATTCTGGTCCGGTATCTGCCAAATTCCATGTTACCACCACGAATCCGTTAGTAATTTCGGTATCTCGAAATGCGTAATATTCTCCTGGCTTCGCGTTGGAAGTTGGGGACGAAGCACCGTAATCAGCATGCAGTCCACCTCTCGGCATTCCTTCCCGCATATACATCCCATAAATTCGGTCAAGTCGAAAGCAGTCACCTAATCGGAAACGGAGGACTTCCATTATCTTTGGATGGTCAAGTAAATTACAAAACGATTGACCCCACTGTAAAAAACCAGCACCGTCCGGTGCACTCCCAAATCTTTGAACCTTCCCTGGTATGGGAAGTTCTTGATCATCAATTCGTTGATTGAGTTCAGCTACCTCATCAGAATCCAAGACATCTTCAATAACTAAGTAGCCTTGCACATCGAAGAGGTACTGCTGTGTCTGTAGGTCGCTCATAAACTTACCTTCCTGTGTTATAGAATTAGTAATCCTATATGTATGAGAATTCTACTGAGCAACATCAGTAAGTGCTAATTGTCCGGCAAGGTCTACGATAAACTGAAATGCGACTCGACCAGAACGCCCACTGGATGACGCTTCCCATTCCAATGCTGCACGATGTAATTCCTCTGTTGACATAGAGATTCCACGTTTTTGGGCATAATGGGAAACAATTTGTAAATACGTATGCTGCGAAATTCGATAAAATGCAAGCCGTAACCCAAAACGGTCGCTTAGTGAGACTTTTTCCTCAGTTGCCTCACGTGGATAGAGTTCATCTTCTTCATTCTGTGGGAACTGATTTTCACTGACCTGTCGGGGCATCAGATGCCGACGATTAGAAGTTGCGTAAATAAGCATGTTGTCGGGACATTCGGAAATTCCACCTTCCAACACTGCTTTCAATTCACGGTATTCCGGTTCGTTCTCACTAAAAGCAAGGTCATCACAAAAAAGGAGATAACGTTCTGGACGTTCCCACAACAATTCTGTAATTTCCTGTAAATGGACCAACCCCTCTTTACTAATACCAATTAACCGAAGACCATCGTCTGCATAACGGGTCAACATCGCTTTAACCAGGGAGGATTTTCCGGTGCCACGGTCACCCCATAGCAGCGCATGATTAGCGGGTAATCCTCGTAGGAACTGTCGTGTGTTTCTATCCAGTGCCTTACACTGTGTGTCTATGCCAATTAAATCAGTCGTATCAACAAGATGCGGATGTTTGACAGGAATAATCTGTCCCGTTCCGTTTTGTTGCCGCCACCGAAATGCTATATAATCGTCAAGCACCTCATTTGGTGATTCAACAGCAGGCACTTGCAACCGTGTTAATAAACTATCGGCTTTTTCAAGCAGTTGGTTAAAAAGTTCTTCTTGCTTCCGCGTTTTTTCAGACATTATACTAAAGTGTGCATGATACTTTTACAAAACCCGCTGAATGTCAGATTCACACAATTCTCCAATAATTCCTACTTGTAGGAGCGACCCGCCAAATAACCATACGGGGAATGCCAAATGGCATTCATACCGTTGATTTGGCGTATTTGGCGTTGATTCGCTGGTCGCGACCATGTCCAAAATGTTGAAAAACACGAAAACTGGATGGCTCTGGCTGAAGGCATCTAATAACAAATAGTTTACTACTTATTTATAGAGGATGTCAAAGTAAATTTGTTGTGGAACACATGCAAATTCCTGATTTTATTGTGCAAATTTTTTCAATTGTCCCCAGGTAATTGCTAACTTGCCAGTTGAATTCACAGCAAGTGGTCCCTCAAACTTTAGAACACCAAGATTCGCTGAATCGTCTGGATTCAAACCGTGCCAATCCATAAACACAAGATCCCCCTTCTTTTCAAGATCATCCGTGCCTTCCTCATACCCGGGTGTAAACCCGACTTCGGATCCTTGTTCTATTTTCACCTTTGTGAGCCATGCAAACGGCATTGCCACTTCGTAAATCATGCCGCCCTTTCCTAATTCGGGTGTTAGAACAATAGCAATATCGGAGTTAGGAAGATCTGCATTTTTCACAGCACTATAGTCAGTAACACGTGCTTTATTATTTATAAGCGCAAAGTTAGGTTTACATGCAGGTTGTCCGGTTCCAACTTTCTCCCAATCAATATACAAGAAAATTGTATCGCCTTTCCACGATTCAGCGGGATTCCCCGCCGGGGTAAACTCATCATCCCGGACTGCTGCAGCAAAATAGAAATTCTTTTCATCATACATCGTTGACCATGTCATTGTCAGGTCGTCTTTTCCTTGCCATGTGCCTTTACCACGTAATAGTTCCTTTTCTGAATCAAAGGCTACCCAGACAGCATATCTCCAGTCGTCGAGTTTTCCATCAATCTTCGGTGTACTCGGCGGCATCCCCGTAATAGATTCTCCATATTTCAGTCCAAATGTGTTACTGTTGTCCTCTGGAAGGAAATCTCCTTTCGCTGAAAAAACACAGAGTACACACAAGATAGTAGATAAAATTACTAATTTCATCTCATTCAACTCCTTTAGCGTAGAATTCTTTTCTACAAAGTATTTTAGACTTTACTAACATTTTACCGATTCAGTCTGTAAGTGTCAAACAAAATCTGGAACGCTTCAATTCTCCAATAATTCCTACCTTATGTCAAAGGTCTCTGCTTGTAAGAACGACTATGTCAAAAATTGAAATATAGTGGATTTTAAAATTACTTTGACACTTTTAGGGTAGGAGGGAACTCCGATTCCCGACCACATACTAGCGTATCTCATAAATCATTTGTAGAGCGGGGTCCCTGTGCCCCGCCATGTCTGATGCGTGGAAATAACGGGCGGGCACAGGGACCCGCCCCTACGATAAAGTTGAGTTTCTTGAAGGGAACCGTGTTTAAGGATTTATGAGATAGACTGTAATGTGTCACGATTTGAAAATCGCTCCCGCCGAATGCCATGCGCGCATTTGGCGTTGATTCCCTACAATATAAACTTTCAGTAACACTCATAAAATGAGAATTCTCAAAACTAAATAACCCTGTGTATTTCACTATAAACTTGAAAACTGAACGCTTTGAATTATTCGACTAAACCAATTGATGCAGTTTTCGTTGTATGATATACTATATAGACGCTATACTTAACATATTACATTATTTCCATTAATGTCCTCTTATGTGCCAATTCCCATTTTAAATTTACTATTGGAAGATTTTATAATTTCCTGAAACGTAATATTAAAAAGTTTCGTATTGTATTATAATTACGGAACTGGTTCATACAATCCTTTGGCTAAAGGAGGACAAAGGAGGGCTTAGCCAATGGCGCGCCAAGCGAAAAATGATTTATCGGCTACTGAAGACTCTTATTTAGCTACCCAGGCAAAACAAGGCGATGAAGCTGCGTTTAGTCAATTATTTGAGAAGCACTATAATTGGGTTTATAGTAAAGCTTATCGTATGCTGGGTGACCATCAGGATACTGAAGAGGTTAGCCTTGATGTTTTTACCAAAGTTTGGCAGAAACTTGATAAAGATAAATGGGACCCCGAAAAAGGTAGTTTCCAAGCATGGTTGAATATAGTAGCCCGCAATACAATTATTGATGCAATACGAAAAAGAGATCGGATACGGGAATCCCTTCTCACACTTGAAGAGCAAGATGATCTACCGTTAAATGAATACGAGGATGGACGCCCAGGACCTGACAAACATATAATAGCGCAAGAGGCACAAGAAATTTTAGAAAATGCTCTTGAACAGGTCACAAAGCCAAATCACCGCATTGCCTGGATTTTGAGACATCTTGAAGGATGTAGTGTTGCCGAAATTTCGCGTATTCTTAATCGGAAGGACGGAACTGTAAAAATCTGGATTTTTCGGTGTACACAGGAATTGCGACAAATTCTAATTAACACAGGAATTCGCTGGATTCAATGATTTAATTCTATAGATTTACAAACATGGAGGATTACAATGCAGTTTTTTAGAAAAACTCCAAAGTCTGCTCGGTATACCACTACCGATGTTAAAGAAGCAGAAGTTTTAGAAGCATATACGTGTTGGTTGAAAAACGAAAAACTCAGCCGCAAACAGAAAAGTCTTCTAAAAAATATTCAGGAATCAAAGCACTTTCATAAGACAAAAGACCTAATAGATTTCGCACATTATCGTTTTCAGGAAACAGAAAGCGTTACGCCTCGACCCGGGTCGAAAGAGCGTGTAGCAGAAAAACTTATGAAAGCAATCAGAGGTGGAACGCAGGAAACTACGCAAGAGGTGCCTGTTACGCTTAATCCGCAGGCAGCCTATAGCCCGCAAGTAATGGGGAATGTAGATACTGATGTTTTTCCAGTGCCACCAACTCCTCCGATTGAAGGAGAATTGGAAAACTTGCAGGATCCTGAAGATGCCAAAAATTCTGATTCCCGAACTCTGGCTCACCTGAATCTCTCTTTTGAGATGCAGGATAATGAAGTTTCTGTTACAGATATGGGAAGTTCAACACCTACGTATGTTGAAGGTATTCGCATTAAAGATTCTGCTCCTATTCAAGAAGGCTCAGAATTTAAGTGTGGAGATGTCACTTTCCAGATCGTTGACATTGAAAAATCTTAAACAAACTATCAGGAGGGAATAGGGGAGTAACTGCCAAATTTACAATCAGGCCTCATAATATATTAGTACAGATACATGTGCGTTTACTTCCCCTTCATTCTCACCGAACCAACAAATATAAGAATCTGTGCGTGATCCTTCTTCGATCGCCTTATCCTATTTTCAACAGGCAGCAGCTTGTTTTCAACAAGCCCGTTACGTTGAATCAATTCAACACTACTTGTCGGGTTTGAGATATGACCAGAGTCGTTACCATATTTATGCTGACCTTGCTAAAGCCTACGAAATGGTTGGAAAATGGGAACAAGCGTTGGTATACTTAGATATCGCACTTCAGCTATGTCCAGACTCGCCCGTGGTCCTCAGACGCAGAACACGCATCAATGAAGAAAAAGAGTACTATCAATCCCTAATTCGGGAGAGCCAATTAGTAGATGAACTTCCCTTGAATTTCTCACCAACACTCAAATCAAAGAATTTATCTCAACCCAAGAATGTTTTAGAGCACCTTTTTTTCAAACTGACTGTCCAACCTGCTCTTACGCCAAAAACACTTTGGTATATCTGTCAACTCATTGAAAAAACATATAACGAAGTCGGAACCCAACTTGATTGTTTTCCATCAGACCAAATATCTATTTCAATCATAAATACGCATGATGCCCCGGTGCCGACGCATGTTCCGAAATGGGCGAGTGGGCGGTACGATGGACATATCCATCTTAATTATTGTGCTGATGGTGAACCAGAACTTGGGGTTTTATATGCGCTAATTAGGCATGAGTGGACACATCTGTTAGTTGATTTTCTAACACACGGCAATTGTCCGATTTGGCTTAACGAAGGACTTGCGCAAAACATTGCACGTCCGTTGCTATCCTTTGAAAAACTCGCCTTAGAACAAGCAGACGAAACCGACAATTTGCCAACGTTGTCGGCACTCAGCCAACCGTTCAGTCAACTCTCTACCTCAGAACGGAAAATCGCATATCTCCATTCTGCAGCAATCGTTGCTGCCTTAATTGATGAAGAGGGTTTCTCATCTATCCGACAACTGCTCTGTCTTTTAGGAAACAACACTCCGATTGAGACTGCAATAAGACAAACATATAGTAAGCATGTAATACCAAGTAACTAAGTCAAAAGTAATCCTTTGACTCTTGTTGGAGGGTTTTGTAAACCCGATTTTCTTTATAAATCACGCTTTTTATCTGAAATTCAAAAAAGGCACAAAGTAATGTAGGTTGGGTTTCACGCTGTTCTACCTTATATGTGTCAACCTAAGAGGAAAAACCGCGTCGCACTTGACACCACATAACTGGTAGGTGCGGTTTCCTAACCGCTCCGTATTTTATCCAAAAGCAATCTTGTGGGAGGCGTTTTTAACGCCGATAATCGCGCTTACAAAGCGCTCCCACAAAGATGTCTTTCCGATCAGTATTTACCAACCAAGTAAGTCCGGTGCGGTTAGGAAACCGCACCTACCGTATTTAGAGTACTTCTTAAGTTGACACTTATAGGTTTCACGCTGTTCTACCCAACCTACGGCATTTTCGAACTCACGTTACATCACATACTTTTCAGATACCTCCCTCACTATGGCCACATTAGATATTGTCATCCTCATCATCGTTGGCATAGCCGGATTTAGTTGCTACAAGGCGGGTTTTACTCGCAGTGTATGGGGTATTTTTGCCATCGGCACTGGACTCATTGTCGCGAGTCAATTGTGGCAGTTCCTTGCTATTCCTATCCAAAAACTTATCCCAAATGAAGAAGTCACAAAATGGATCAGTGTTATTGTCTTGATAGTTATTACATCCATTGTAACCGACATGGTATTTGAACGGATTCATCAAATCTTTGAGAAAGGCATTTTGGGGTGGCTCAATAGCCTACTCGGATTAGCGATAGGTATTGCTTCAAGCGTCCTTATAATTGCGCTTCTTCTTCATTTCTTTAATCCATATTTAAGCGATTTCCTCAAAGATGAAATTGACAACTCGCTTTTCGCTTCCCACTTGATGGAACTCGGTGACGAAGTTTGGGATTTTGGTAAAGAGAATGTGAAGAAACACCTTGAATCTGAATGATATATTACAGGTTGGCTGCTTGATAAGTACCTACTAAGGTGGAAAAAACCTGAAATTATGTTTTTTAGAAAATACACAATTTTCTGTAACCTGAAGTTTAATGTCTCCGTTATATGACGTAAATATGGGTATAATATACGTGCAGTGGGGAATTTACACAAACCATATTTTATAAGGGAAGTTAACAATGAATAACCCACACATTAAAACGGCAATCCGAAAGCCAATCATGCCTGTTACCTGAGTAGGATTTGTCCACGCGGCACACATCAGTTGACGCGTTTTAATTATAAGTTAATTACCCCCCCCCCCGAATTCACATTCGTTAATTTTAATTAATTTAGTTTACAAAGGCTTATTGCAGGTGTTAGTATCTGTGATATTTTCGCGCCCGTATGCGCGCTTCGTCTTGCTCGGAGTGTCTCGTGACGGGCTTTGTTTTTGCATTGTGAATGCTTACAATGCTTGGCTTCCTTATTTTGCAAGTGCGTACTCAAGTTGTACGCTACTGCTAAAAGAAGATCTAAGGGAGCTCTAATTTTTGTTTACACATAATCAAGAGGCGTATTATAATAAACGCGTCTCCTTGTATCACTTATCAATTTTGAAAAGGAGATTACAAAGATGTCAAGAATGAAATTCAGGACAACCATGATTGCAGCAGCAATCACTACCCTATGTTTACTCTGTTTGGTGAGTAGCAGTGAAGCCATCCAGATTGAAAGTATGTATCCCAGTTATGGTGATTACTACGACTTTAGTGGATATCTCTACCATACAGCGTATGTGGAAACGAATGAGCCGTATTTTATGGTAGATTGGTATATAAACGACGAATATAAATCTGTGAGTTGGGGTGCGAATGACGAGACAGAAGCCTATTTCTCGCCCAATACCTCTGATTATCCGGGCAGCCCTCTTGGAAAAACTTATACAATAGAGGCTGTCGCTTGGTCATGGGGTGATAATGGTAATGCGGACTCGGCCACCGATTCTTACAGCGTGAGTGTCTATAGCACTCCAGATGTAGATGAAGGCATCGGTATGAACACAGGCGCGTATGGGCATGCGTCAGCAGATGCGGGATGGAATGGCACCACAGGCGAAGCAACAGCGTACGGCTCTATTTCTAACAATACAGGAAAAGATATAAGCTTTGCAATCGTGATTTTCTATTGGGTAATAGAGGTTGACGATCAAGGTAGGCACCTCAACCAATTCGACGCAGCTAATCCCATCAAAAATGACACGATAACTAAGGATGCTCCCTCCCAATCTGATGCCCTACCTCACTCCGGCTCCTTTGAGATAACGTGGTTTGAGGCAGGGGATCGTTTCGAGGTTCAGACCAACGTAACGGTTACTGCTTGGGATCCAGATAATGTTAATTGGCAAATTAACAACGTAGATGTATGGACAGCATCAGACAGTGAAACCTGGGAAATTCCACAAAATAATGACTGATTTCTACACCCAGGGGCTCAAGAAAAGTCCCTGGGTGTTGTAAATAAAGGAGTGGACAGATGAGATATAAACTTTCCATAAAGTGCTACCGTTTCTGCGTGAATCTTATGCTCCTATTTCTGTTCGGAGCTCTTTTCCCTTTGAATGCTAACGCCAAAATCGTTTTTTCTTCAAAACGTGGAGGCGATACTGCCTATCATATCTATGTGATGGAGGACAACGGTAGTAATGTCAGACGAATAACAAGTTCATCATTTTGGGATGGAAACCCGAGATGGTTTCCAGATGGCAAACAGATTTTATTTAAAAGAGATCTCAGCCGAGGAAACGGAACCGTCTTCAATTCTGAGTTTTACATCATTGATGCCACAGGACAGAATGAACACCGCTTTATGATCAATCATCCGACAGATACGTATCCGGTTTTGTCTCCGGATGGTAAACAGATTGTCTTTAACAGCAATCGATCGGGAAATTGGGATATCTATACCCAGAACTTAGAAAGTGGACACCTGAAACAACTCACAGACAACAAAGAGGGTGAACGATCCTACAGAATGGATTGGTCCCCGGATGGTAGACAGATCGCCTACCAACATGACGGGAAAAGTGATCGTGGTTGGAACGTTTGGATTATGGATGCCGATGGCAAACGGAAAAGGCGATTAAGTCCAAACCCTGACGGCGATACTATTACGCGCCGCGGGCCTCCTGCTTGGTCACCGTCGGGTAAATACATCATGTATGACGATCATGTATTTAAACAGGATGCCAATCGCGCCCTCCATCCCGTAACGTCGCAGCTAATAATTCATAATGTGGTTACAGACGTGCGCGACGTACACCATTTTCCTAAAGTGTCTCAAATCACCCAAGGGTGTTGGATGGGAAATGATCGCACGGTGCTTTTATCCATTAGAGACAATGGCGCGGACCCTGAATCCGATTATGAAATCTATCGGTATGATCTGGTCAGACGCAAACTGACAAACCTAACGAATCATCCAGCGGGAGACTACCATCCTCACTGGATAGCGGGTTCCTTTTCTGTTTCTCCGTTGAAAAAATTGACGACACAGTGGGGACAACTTAAGCAAGAATATTGATTTGGAATGCAAGTCGAAGGTAGCGCGTTTGTAAAACTACCAGCCCGCCTGTTTCAAGAATTCCAATGCCATCAAAGTATGTCCCTCCGCATTCGGATGAACGCCGTCTTGCGTTGTCCATAATGCCCCAGGTCTCGCTGCAACTGCATTATCAAACGCATCATTCGTCAGTATTAACCGCGCATCAAATTCATCAGCAAGTTTATGAATACTTGCGTTGTAAGCATCTACCGCTAATGGACGCGGGTTTTCAACATCTTCTTCTATATAGAAAATTTCAAACAGGAAGAGCGGAGCATCTAACTCATTTTTTACACGTGTCAGGATTCTCCGATAGCACGTTTCCCACTTTGGCAGATAGTCTTCATTTGAAATACCTTCTCCAAGCTGACGACTCGCATTATTGATGCCGATTTTCACTGAGAGCCAATCCGGTTTTTCATCAATAACATCGGTATCCCAACGGTTTTCTAAACCTTCAACAATATCCCCACCAATCCCTTTGTTGACGTAAGTGATATCGCGTGCAGGGTACTTGGCAGTAATCAGTTCGGTTATTTTACGGACATATCCATGCCCTAAAGGAGCATGATCACCCCTCCTGCCACAATCCGTGATACTATCTCCAATGAAAAGCACTTTATCCTCTGATTGAAATAATAAATTACTCACAACTATCTCCTTTATGTGATATACTAATAGTGGACATTTTGATTTATAATTACGTCGTTGCTCAAGATTTGACGTTCCAATTAACTTACCACATTTTCAACAGAATGCCAACATGAAAAACATCGGAGTTCTCCACGTCATTACAAACACAACACTTCAATCTCGATTTACACATCCGCAACTGGCAGAACTCGCGATTCAAGGCGGTGCAGATACTGTCCAATTTCGACACAAAAACGGAACGACACGCGAACTCATACAAATAGCGCAGCAAATGCAAACAGTATGCATGCAGCACGGGGTGCCATTGATTGTAAACGATAGAGCGGATATTGCTTTGGCTGTTGATGTAGCGGGAATACATTTTGGGCAAGACGATATGCCTGTCGGTATTGGAAGGAAAATACTTTCTCCAGAAACCATTATCGGTGCCTCAGCACGAACCGAAGAGAAGATACTTGAGGCTATTACGGAAGGCGCAGACTATATCGGGTTTGGCCCCATCTATCAAACATCCTCAAAGTCTGACGCAGAAAAACCAAAGGGATTAGAGCGATTACGTCGAATGTGTGAAATCGCGCAATGTCCAGTAATTGCTATAGGTGGAATTACATTGCAAACCGCGGCAGAGGTAATAAAAGCAGGAGCACACGGAATTGCTGTCATTTCTGCTGTGTGTGCACAGCCAGACCCGCTTGCAGCAACACAAAATCTTATACAAGAGATTCAGCAAGCAAAACTGGTGTAAATACTTCACGGAGCATAGATCATATATGAGCGAACACAGTCAAATTGATGAACCTTGCGTACCCACAAGCGAATTTGTGCCTAATGAGTTCAGGGAAGTCGATCAGGTTTACGAACCGGATTTTGATAAGGTTGATGAAGATTTTGTGCAGAAATTATGGAATAGCCAACGTTTTTTCAATGCAAATCTGATGTCAATTGATGGGAGAGAAATTCGTGTGCTGAAACACGGTGTATGGAACCGTGAAGAAGGTCCTGATTTTATGCACGCTGAAATTGAAATTAATGGCAAATTACATGTCGGTGATATTGAAATTCATGTCAAATCTTCGGAATGGTACGCACATAAACATCATCTGAACTCAAGATATAACCGTGTTGTTCTCCATGTGGTATTCTTTAACGACGATTTTAATCTCCGTACACGTCTTCAGAACGGCAAACGAATTCCAACACTGGAACTCCTTAAATGGATTGATGCTCCCATCGGAGATCTGTTTGACCAAACGATACAAGCAGAGACAGATGCCTCCAATTTCTGCCGAGTAACAGGAAACCGTTTAAACATAGAAAACCTTAGAAATGTTTTTGAGTCATTAGGAACAGAACGTTTTTTAGAAAAAGCCGATGCTGTAAGGCTTTTAAGAACACGTCTCAATTTTGAGCAAATCCTCTATGAAGGCATTATGGAAGCGTTAGGATACTCGCAAAACAGCAAACCGCTGCGTGAGTTAGCACAACGTGTGCCATTTGCCGATTTCGATCAAAAGTCCGAACATGAAATTCAAGCTATCCTATTTGGTATTGGAGGTCTATTACCATCCCAATCAGATAAACGACTGTCTAATGAGGAAACAGATGATCCGTTAATTGTAGCATTAGAGACATTATGGGAAGCTTCAGAACACGCTAAGCGTCCAGACCGCATGACAGCATCGCAGTGGCGGTTTGGTAAAATTCGTCCCTTTAACTATCCAACCCGACGTATTGCAGCAATGAGTCAGATAATCTATCACTGCAAGGGGAGTCTGATGATGTACTTCTTGCCTACATGTGAAAAGGCATCAACTTTAAACACACCTAAACTGCTGCGAACGATTAGAAATGAACTTCTTAACCTCTTGATGCTTGAACCTGTGGGTTATTGGGAAACACATTCAAATTTTGGAAAAGGCGGAACTCAAAAAGCTAAACTGATCGGAGAATCAAGAGCCTTAGACATCATGGTTAACAAAATCCTTCCTGTTGCATATATTTGGGCGGTCGAATCAGAAAGCAGGAAATTACAGGACGCTATTCAGAGACTTTACAGCGACTATACTAAATTGCAAGAAAACAGCATTATTCGTCAGTTTGGCAAACAAGTTTTCACAGAAGCGCAACCGATGCGTCTGATAAAACCTACTGCTAAAATTCAGCAGGGCATGATGCGACTCTACAAAAACTACTGTGCCGATCAACTTTGTGATTTATGTCCCATTTTTGAGCATCGCGCCGTTTTACCAGAGGAAGGTTAATATGGATTCAAAGGCTTCTCCGCTAACCGATGAATCTTATTGGACAACACTTTGGGATGGACAGCAGCATAAGGTACGACATCTCAGGTGGGCTTATGTTGCAAACCGTCACCTCGCCAAGTTGTTTCAACGTACTCTTGCTAACTTTAAACATCCGACACTGATTGAACTCGGATGTGCCGATTCGCTCTGGTTGCCATATCTCGCAAAAAATTATGAAGCTGAATGCTACGGAATAGACTTTTCAGAATTGGGGTGTCAACTTGCAAAACGCAATCTTGCTCTTGCAGGCGTAGAAGGGACGATTCTCTGTGAAGATATTTTTTTATTCACCAAAACACATATAGATGAGTTTGATTTTGTCTATTCAATGGGATTGATTGAACATTTTACATCGCCGCAAGCGGTTTTAGAAGAGATGTTTGGTATCCTTAAACCGGGCGGAACAATGCTTACAGTAACACCGAACCTGCGCGGTATGTATACACCGATTGCCCGAATTGCGAGTCCTAAACTTCTTGCTACACACAGAGAGATTCCTCCGATAGCACTTGCTGAGTTATTGCGAAATGTCGGATTTCACATTACAGAATTTGGATATACAGGCGGTCCGTTAAAGTTGAGCGTTGTTGACTATTCACCGTGGCGCGCTGTCATTGGTAAATGGGGGCACGAAGTGTTATGCAAATGTGTCAATTTAACAGATATTGTGGTCGGTAATTTTTTGGCAGCACTCCGCGTTCCAAACCAGCAATTAACATCGCCTTATGTGTATGCAATATGCATAAAGCCAAAATAACTAAACTTAAATCTGTTGTTTTAATTTCCCAGAGAAACTACCGCAAAAATCTGCAAACTGATATTAATGTTATAAAGTAATGTTGTTTCGTTCTTTAAATTGAGGGTAATATCGTTTATAGTAAAATCCATAATTATTTATACACTACGGTAGGTTCGGTTTCCTAACCGAACCGTGTTTATTCAGTCCATAGATGCGGTTAGGAAACCGCATCTACCAGGGAGTGTGAACATATTTTTGGATTTAACTATAAATCACGGATGCTATTGCTGGTAGCATCTTCTTCATGTAGGCGCGAGTTCCAACTCGCGACCTTTACAACACAAATTTAGATGGGCACAGCGATGGGTTTTTAACATTTACACTGATTCAGATCAATTTAGTGCTTGATGCACATTTTGTAATTTCAATTCGGGAGCAGCATTGGCTCCTAAAAAATAAAGATAAAAGGAGAAAATTCCATGAAAACAATGTGTGTTATAACAATTACATTGCTCTGTTTTTCTACCGCTATAGCAAAAGAAACCTTCTTTTCTGCACTTGAAAGCCAGGCAGAGGTTGAAAAAGAGGGCGGTACTGTTGATGGAGGCAGTTTCGTCCCCGGCAAATTTGGCAACGGTTTTGTTAGCGAAGAACAGGGGGATGTCATCCACTTTCCTGTGAAAGATCGGTTTGTCAACCTTGATGAAGGCACAGTTGAGTTATGGGTGACGATGGGAATGGATATCTCAACGGTTACAGGTGAACTTTTTCTGTTCATGACTTATAAGCGTGGAACTGATGCGGTTTTCCTGCAATTTGACAATGGTGGAAAAGCTCGTATGCGTATCAAGAGCGCGGGGAGTTGGTTCAACGCGGACAGTGGTGCACTTAACTGGAAAAAGGGTGAACATCACCACATGGCTGGAACGTGGGGTCCAGGTGGATTAAAACTCTATCTGGATGGTAAATTGGAAGCTGAACATGGTTCAAAAGTAGGTCCAAAAGTTTTCGCAGAAACCTTTGAGATAAACAATGCTTCTCCTCCCGATCCCAAATTCCCAACGAATTGTGTTGTTGATGGACTTCGGATTTCTGATCATCAGAAAGAGGCTGATGAATTGGTGCTTGATGATCCCGCACCGGTGCAACCTCTTGGAAAATTAGCAACAACTTGGGGAGAACTGAAAAACGTAAAATAACTGATCAATAGGGTGGCTATAGTCCACCCTATTCGCTTTAATTGGTTGAACTATTCTGGTCTCAATTTCATATCACCGAGGACTATAAATGTATAAAACAGAAAACCCTCTTTTCATAGCGGGGACCGAAGGATATAACACATTTCGCATCCCGGCACTCGCTGCATCAAATGAAGGAACACTATTGGCTTTTTGCGAAGGCAGACGAAAAGGCGGCGGTGATTCTGGCGATATAGATATTGTGCTGAAACGGAGTTTTGATAACGGAGAGACGTGGCAACCGATGCAAGTCGCTGTTTCTACGGGGGCAGATACGGACGGAAATCCTGCGCCTGTAGTTGACAGAGATACCGGCACCATCTGGCTGCTTTTCTGCAAAAACTTCGCTGATGGTGGAGAAGGAAAAATAATTGCGGGAGAAGCGCCACGTACCGTATGGGTAACCTCAAGCACCGACGACGGTGAAACTTGGGCGGAACCGAAGGAAATCACGACTGATACGAAATTGGACACGTGGACATGGTATGCAACTGGTCCCTGTCACGGCATTCAATTGGCAAGTGGCAGATTGGTGATTCCGTGTGATCATGTGCTTGGACAAAGCCGGAATTATGCTGAGATGGGGTATTCGCATCTCATTGTCAGTGATGACCATGGCGAAACGTGGCGTATCGCAGGTGAAGCACAACCCGGCACAAATGAATCAGTTGTCGTTGAAACCGTAAACGGTGATCTCTATTTCAACTGCCGAAACTATGTAGCACCGAAACGACGTGCTTACGCGTGGAGTTATGACGGTGGCGATACGTTCACCGAATTCGGTTACGACGATGACCTGATTGAACCTATCTGTCAAGCCAGCTTAGTCCGTTATACAGATGCCAATTCTCACAATAAAAACCGAGTGCTGTTCTCTAATCCTGCAAGTACAGGACGCGAGAAATTGACTGTGCGTATCAGTTACGATGAGTGCCGCAGTTGGAACGATGGCAAAGTTTTGCACGAAGGTCCCGCTGCTTACTCCGATCTCTGTATCGATTCAGACATGAATATATGTTGTCTCTATGAACGTGGTGAGAAAGGGGCGTATGAAACGTTGTCGTTCGCAAAGTTTGATTTAGCGTGGTTGACAGATGGGGAGGATGCTTTAGTGTGATAAAAGGCAAATTTATTTTCTTTTCCTATAGTGGTGGGGTCTTGTATCCCGCCGGATACTGTTTATTGCGGAAATTTGATTTGAAAGACACAATTTTTCATGCTAAAATATACGACAATAAAACCGAGAGTCTACGTTGAAGCAACAGTTGTTAGTTACTTGGTAGCGAGACCCAGCAATAATCCAATATCAGCATCTCGGCAAAGAGCGACTCAACGGTTGTGGCAAGACTATGTGGATAGATTTGAGTTTGTTATTTCAAGGATAGTTCGTGAAGAAATTGCACAGGGTGATGCAACCGCTGCAAGACTACCGTTTGATGCTGTATCATCTTTAACAGTATTGGAAATGTTACCAGAGGCAGATATGCTCGCGCAAAAATTGATAGATGATGGTGCATTACCACGAAATTCTGTCCCTGATGCACAACATATTGCTATTGCTATTGCTATTGCTACAGCACACGGTGTAGAGTATTTGATATCGTGGAATCATAAACATATTGTGAATGAACACAAACGGGAGCATATCAATAAAGTTTGCATAGAAGCAGGATTCAACCCAACAACTTTATGCACACCAATTGAACTGATGGAGGAAATTCAAATGAAAGAAACACCAGAAAAACACCCAGAATTTGACCCTGAAACTTACACGGATCCCATCCTTGAGGAATGTTATCGAATCAAAGCGGAAATGAGTGCACAATTCAAGACTTTAGGCGAATTTTTTGCCTATCTGAAGACGAAAGAGGAAGAGGACAAACGGAATGGAATAAAATATGTCTCCTATTTTGACCCGTCCAAACATAAAACGCCAGAAAAATCCGAGGATGATGTCTAACTGTTAGCGGAGGCTTAAGTTTACGTTATTTTTTGTGACGTGTTTAAAACTTCCGAAAAATAGAGGACATTCTATTAAACAGGACTTACGCAAAATGATGAAAAAAGGGAAAATTGGACTTAAAAAGTTGCTATTTCGGTGTTTTTAACCCCTAAATCTCCCTTATCAGCGGGATTTTAAGAAAAAATGCGTAAGTCCTGTTAAAAAAAGATTAGGGCGTAACCTTTACCGAACATATTTCTCCCCACGATGCTCTGCAATCCATGTCTTCAAAGGCACGTCAGCATCTGTCGGTTGCCACCACCCTTTGATATTCACGCCATCTCCTAACAACTGCCGCCGAATTGGATCACATTTTTCGAGTATTTCGGGAGGCATGAGGTTGTAATCTAAACCACGCAACCAACGATAACTATAGCCCATAAATAAGACTTTCCGCGTCACATCGGAGAAATTCCAGCCACGTGAATGCCACATCCGCCGATCAAAAAGCACAGCAGTGCCGCGTTTAACAAGAATATCTATCGCGCCTTCAGGATCACCATCAGGATCGTTGTTGCTGTTTGGCGGACGGGTATCTAATTTGTGACTACAAGGTACAATCCGCATTGCACCGTTATCGCGGTGGGTAACGTCAGTTAGCCAATAGCTAACTTTCAATGAGAGTCGAGGGTGTGGACGTTCCATTTCCGGTACGGGTCTGCCGCCGTCCTGATGCCAATGCGCGGCTTTGTTAACACGCGGTGTATCAGGAGGTTCTGGTGGATACATGATGAGATGTGAGATGTAAAGCTGAATGTTCCAACCTAAGATGTCCCAGAGCAGTGGGAAAACCTTCTGGTTATCAAGTAGTTCCAACAGGATGTCGTCTTCAATTACAGTGCGGAATTTTGATAACAATTTGTGCGGTGCCAGTCCCGTTTTGGAACGCTCTTCGGCATCAACCCGGTCTGCTACCGCCTCTAATGCGTCTACCATCTCAGAACTTATAGCATCCTCAACTATGAGATAACCAGTATCATTGAACGCTTTGAGTTGTTCGTCAGTAGCGCAGTATTCGAGCCAACTTGTGTCCATTATTGTAACCTTTAATCCTCTACACGCTCAATTATCTCACCCGTTTCACGGTCTCTAAAGATGCGTTTCATTCTTCCATCAGGCATCCGTTCATCTTTGAGGTGAGCATACCGCTCATCAGCATCTGACTTTCCTTGTTCTGCGTCGGTAGTTTCTGCTTTACCGCGCCAGTCATCAAGCGCAACTTCTTCCCATTTTTTAGATTTCGCAGATGTATAACAAGCATCAATGATAGCATTCACGACATAGCCATCGTAAAAGGTTTCCAGTGGTTCTCTGCCTTCATCCATTGCATTGAACATATCAAGGAACATGTCCCGATAGCCGAGTTCAGCGACCTCATCGCCGACAGGGAAGAGCCAACCGGTGTCACTTTCCGCTTTTTCAGCGACATAGCCACCTTGTCCAACAGCCGTAAACATTTCAAAACCCGTTCGGAGCCAGTGATTGAGCCAGATAGTTCCTTCGCTACCAGAAACTTCATCGCGTAGATCCATGCCGCCACGGAATGCCCAACCGACCTCAAACTGTCCCATCGCACCGCTTTCAAATCGGATAAGCGCGATGCCGTGGTCCTCCGCATCAATCGGATGCACAAGTGTGTCTGCCCAACACATTACCTCAAGTGGTTTGTTGTTCTTGCCAACGAAATTTCTAATAATCTCAATGCAGTGGCATCCCATATCAACGATTGCACCACCACCTGCTTGTTCCAAATTCCAAAACCAGTCACTATGTGGACCAGGATGTGTCTCGCGGGAACGCACCCATAAAATCTTACCAAGCGCACCGTTTTGAACGGACTCTAATGCCTTCAATGTTTTGGGTGGATAAACTAAATCTTCAAGGTAGCCACCAAATACACCTGCGTTTTCTACGAGGTCTAACATCGCTTTTGCCTCTTCAGCGGTGCGTCCGAGGGGTTTCGTACAGAGTATCGCTTTGCCCGCTTCTGCAGCAAGTTCAACCGCTTTCAGATGCAAGTTGTTCGGCAATCCAATGACAACAGTATCTGTCTCAGAATGGTTGATCGCTTCTGCTAAATCGGTTGTTGCGTTGGGGATGTTCCATTCTTCCGCAAATGCGGTAGCGCGTTCCTCGCGCCGAGAATAAACAGCGTGGACTCGATCCGCGCCACGCTGATTGTGGAGCGTCATCGTGTAAAACATGCCGATAAGTCCTGTACCGAGCATAGTAACTTTATGGCTTTTCTGTTCCGACATTCATTCCTCCATTAGAAGTATGCTAATAAAGAGATAAAGGGTAAGGCGCATTGCCCTTACCCACAATATTATTTCGTTTTGTATGCTGAAATTACACCCCAATCGTCCACTGTCCAACAGTGATCTATATCCGTTGCGTATACCCCCTTGAGTGTTCCGCTACCTCCTGCTTTTGAGGCTTTCCACGTTTTGCCGCCATCTGTGGTATGTAAAACAGCACTATAGTCTCCCACTGCCCAACCTGCCATATTATCCACAAACATAATATCATGGAGATTATCAATTGAGTCAGTTTTCTGTTGATTCCACGTTTTTCCACCATCGTTTGTGTGTAGGATTAATCCTTCCTGTCCACAGATCCATCCCATCTTCTCATCAAAGAAATAGATACCGAATAGGTTATTATCGAATCCCGCTTCCCGTTTTTCCCATGTTTCGCCACCATCTGTCGTATGCAGGAGCGTTCCATAAGACCCTATAATCCAACCTGTTGTAGGTGAAACAAACCAAATATTTTCCAAGTTATTTCGAGTCTCCCCAACCCGTGCGCGTTCTGAACTGCCCACCCATGTTTCACCACCATCGGTTGTCTTGAGAATAGTATTCTCTGAGCCAGCGATGAAACCAACTGTCTCGCTGATCATCTGAATTCCCATTAAGTTAGCACGTATTCCACCTCTACGGCGGTTATTATTTTGTCCCGCAGCCTCACTTCTTGCAATTTTTCGGTTCCAGGTTTTCCCGCCATCTTCAGTTTTTAGAATAGTCCCTCTTGCCCCTGTAATGTAGCCTACCTTTTCATTCACAAAGTAGATATTATAGAGTGTAGGAGTACCACCTCCACCAAAGCCTGCCGGAGGACCACCTCCACCAGGTCTCTGTCCCGCGGGCGCACCGGGCGGACGCATATTAATCTCTTTTTTCGTCCAAGTTTTCCCACTATCCGCTGTGACAAGCAATAAGCCACTATCCCCAACCACTAAACCGTTCTGATTATCCCAAAAATGCACATCATGCAACATCCCTTGAATGCCATCACCTCGGATGATGTCGTCATCACGCAGGACAGTCCACTTTGTTTCAGCTACGACCGTGTCTGAAAAAGAAAGTGTAATACCGATAAGCAAAATGAAAAAAGTAATAACCGTTCTAATCATGGTAATCTCCTTTTTATCGAAATTATGTGAAGAATTCCTCATTATGCGGTCTAACATCCACCTCAAAACTCCATGCACTACGTTCTTGTTGCACAAGAGCCCAGTAGGTATCAGCAATAGAATCTGGTGCAAGCAGCGGTTCATCTTCTCCCAACTGATACCGTTCCCGTACACCGGGTGTGTCAATCACACCGTCAATAATAACATGTGCGACATGGATGCCTTGTGGACCAACTTCACGTGCAAGTGAAGATGCTAAACCACGCATCGCGAATTTTGCGCTGCTAAAAGCAATTGCGCCTGCTCTGCCACGGACAGCGGAGGTCGCGCCGGAAAAGAGAATTGTTCCGCTGCTCTTTTCAATCATTCCTGGGACTACTTGCTTAATGCAGAGAAACGCACCGAGTGTGCAAACCCGCCATGCGTTTTCAAATGCCTCTGGTGTCAGTTCTGTGAGGTTACCCCATGCCGCATTTCCTGCATGGTTCACCAAAATATCTGGAGTGCCTAATTCTTCACGAATTTGGCTGAAACTTGCTGCGACCTGCGCGGTGTCCGTTATATCTGTTGGGATGGGGATAACTGATACACCTGTTTTTTCCAATCTATTGGATAAATTGATACTATATGCGGATGAACGCGAAAGCAATGCAAGGTTGCATCCTTCATTCGCAAATTTGCGGGCAATTGCCGCGCCTAAACCAGGACCTACACCTGCAATCACTGCAACTTTTGACATGTTGATCCTCTCCTTATAGTAAAATTTGTAAACATCTTATTTGTAGACACGTTTTGATGAAGATTAAGTATTTAAGTTGAGAATCTCTGTTTTCTCCATACACGGTAGGTGCGGTTTCCTAACCGCACCATGAGCGTCAATTTAAGAACAGACATTAGATTTTAGTAGCATTTCCGTTCGTAGTTACGCAATTCATTGCCAAATCAACGCCAAATGCGCGTTTGGTATTTTAGCGCTTTTTACATTCTGTAGGAGCGACCTCCTGGTCGCGACCGGGAGGTCGCTCCTACAAGAAAAAGTTTGAGTTGAAAACCTTACCTTCCACGGTAGGTGCGGTTTCCTAACCGCACCAAGCAACTGTCTGGTATTATTTCTGAAATCTATTCGTGTCTAAGTGCATCAATCGGATGGAGTTTAGCTGCTTTCCACGCAGGGTATGCCCCAAAGAATACACCAACGAGCGCACTCACAACAAAGGAAAGTAAACCATATAGAGGGGAAATCACAGTTCGCCACTCCAATATTGATGTCACTATCTCTGCACCTGCTATCCCAACACCTACACCCACAAAACCACCGATCAAAGCCAACGTCGTAGATTCCACAAGGAATTGAATAAGAATGTCCAATCGTTGGGCACCAACTGCTTTGCGAAGACCAATTTCTTTGGTCCGTTCTGTAACAGAGACCAACATAATGTTCATAATTCCGATGCCACCGACAAGTAATGATACTATGGCAATTCCTAAAATCAAGTTGGTAAACGTTTGGCTTGATTGCTCTGCCGTTTCTATGAATTCTGCCTGATTGCGAATGTGAAAGTCAAGGTCTTTATTGATAGGGATTTTGTGCTGTTTCCGTATTAACTCTGTTGCCTCCGTTTCTGCTGCTTCAAGAACCTTATCGGTTTTGGCTTGTAAACTGATACTTGACAAATTGTCAACTCCAAAAACTCGTTTCATCGCAGTAGTGTACGGAATAAAGACCTGATCGTCTGGATTCCGCCATCCGCTTGCTCCCTTCTCCTTCATAACACCTAAGACGTGAAAACCGATATTCCGAATCTTGACCGTCTTGCCAACTGGATCTCTCTGATCGAATAGATTATCAACGACGGTTTTACCAAGAACACACACCCGTTCTCGATTATGGATTTCGTTTTCACCGAAAAACTTTCCATTTGCAACGGTGAAATTGGCGGTGACGAGATAATCTGGTGATGTACCAACAATAGTGGTGTTTGAATTCTTATTGAGGTATTTTACCTGTGCTCGACTGCTTACTTCAGGCGTAACATACCAAAAATTCTGTCCCCGTTCTCGTAATGTTTCGGCATCTTCAACAGTGAGGGTTCTACGCGCATCAGCTGAACCGCGTCCGCGAAACATACTTTGTCCTGGCCGGAGAGCAAGAATGTTTGCCCCTAATGTCTTAATTCGATCAGTTATATCCGCTTTTGCACCTTCACCAATTGAAGTTGTCGTGATAATCGCACCGACACCGATGATAACGCCTAACATTGTCAAAAGTGAACGAAGTTTATTGGCAAATAAACCACGAAAAGCATTTGCAAGACTTTCAAGGATACTCATAGTTTACCTCCTATGCGTCTATCTACCTCGTGGACCGCCGCCGCCGCCCATCCTACGCACTGTAGAAGCAGGATTCTGCATCATGCGCCTGAACATTTCACTCGAGCCTCCCCCTCTTTGAAAACCGCCAATTACAACAATATCTCCTTCAGCAAGTCCTGAGATAATTTCTACCTTGTCAAAACTACTTACCCCAACAACAATGGGTTGTGGCCGACCGGGTTGACCATCTTCTCCAATGGGTCTGACCATTTTCCTTCCGCGCATATCAAGGATGGCATCGGTTGTAAGCGTTAAGATGCCTATTTTATTAACAGCTGAAATTTGGACACTTGCGTTCATGCCAGGTTTGAGAAATGGCATCTTTGCCGATTCAGGTTCTGGTTGTTGTGTGATGTCCGGCGTGTTTTCAGCAGGAGTTTCTTCAAAAAAGCCGCCAAAGAGATCTCCCCAATCGTCTTCACTTTCTTCCTCTGTCTTCGCTATAGACGGCTCAGCTGGTTGTTGCGTGGCAGGTTCTTGACGGTCTGGTCTACGCGTTTGATTCGCATTCTCACCCTCTGCTTGGCGTTGTTGACGCATGGCGCGGAAACGCTCTCGTTGTTCATCCGTCAGATCTCCCATTTGACCACCTTGCCATTCACCCATGCCTCTACGCATACCCTGACGCGAACCAGCAGCACCCATTGCACCGACATTCTTCAACTCAGATGTTACTTCAAACGTTGTGATGTTCTGAATAACCTGTCCGAGAGGTGCTATTTTCAAAACTTGCCCTTCAAATGGCATATCCGGGTAGGCTTCCACCGTAATCGTCACAGGTTGCCCTATATTTACCTTACCGATGTCAGTTTCATCAACCTCAGTTACAACAAATACAGTATTCAAGTCTGCCATTGTAACCAACGTTTGTCCTTCTGAAGAAGCAATAGATGAAAGCCGCGAAGTGATAACCTGACCCTCTTCAACCTGTTTTTCCAAAATTGTTCCAGAAATAGGCGCCTTGATCACGGTATCGTCATACTCAATTTGTCGGAGGTCTAATTGGCCTTGACTCCGTTTCAGTGCTGAGCTTGCACTTGCTAAGTCATGCTCTTTACGGTCAATCTGTTTCTGATTGGTCAGTGCAAGCTTTAATGAGTCTTCTGCTTGCACAATCTTTTGTTGTTGTAGCTCAATATCCATATCCCGAGAGGGTTCAGCAGCAATTCGTTCTTTGGCAAGATCCAGAGAGAATTCTGATTTTTTAATATCCGCTTGTGCCAATTCAAGTTCTACTTCACTTGCCGGTTTTTCAACTAACTTAAGTTGTTCTTGAGCAGATTTGTATCGCGCCTCTGCAGAACGATACTGTGCTTGGGAAGCTTCAAGAGATGATTCTGAGATAAGTTCCTGTTCATACAACTTCACGTTTCGGTCATGCTCAGTTTTTACCAAATCGAGGTTGACCTTTTCCTGTGTGACAGAGGCTTCTGCACGTTTTTTATTTTCATCTCGGACTGTTTCAGATGTCAGCAGTTTATATCTGAGATTAGCGATCTTCAGACTATTTTCTGCGTCCATAACACCGCGTTTATTCGCAATCTTCTCAAGCCGAATTTGCTCCTTAAGTTGTTCCAAACGTTTCTTCGCTTCTGCAAGTGATTCTCGGGCTTGTCGAATCTGGATTTCAGACTGTTCTTTCTGGAGTTGAATATCGATTTTCGCCTGTTGCAATCGGGCTTCGGCTACTCTCAAATCTTCCTTTGCCTGATCTAAACTAATCTGCACATAAGTGTCTTCAATTATCGCGATGACATCGTCCTTCTCCACATAATCGCCCGCGTCAACATTAAGCTTCAGTATCTTTCCACTTGCCTTTGAACTGATTTCAACGATATTCAATGGCTTGATAGTACCTGTAGCATCAATATTCACAGCAATGTCACCTCGTTGGACAGTTGCTGTTTGTACTGCAGGAGTGTCTGAATTGCCATTGTCTCCTTTAGTAGCGAATATCATGCGTCCGATGACGACTGCGGCACCTACGACAAGCACAGATACACCTACGACTGCGATAACTTTCCACCTATTCATCGGAATCCTCCTTATAATTCGTTTAGATTTCTATACCTAACGTGAGTTTGATAATAGATATATGAACTTCATTTTGCATAAAATCTTATTCTCATAAGCCCGGTAGGTGCGGTTTCCTAACCGCACCGAGTCCAAAAATCTGATTTATCAAACTCACGTTATACCTAAGAAGTAATGCAAAGGACATTATGGTGAAATATGGAAATAATTATACACTTCACCTGTAGGAGCGATCTCCGAATCGCGACGAAACTCACTGATAGTCGGGAATCGGAGTTCCCTCCCGACAAATGCCATACGCGCATTTGGCGTTGATTCACAAATAAATACGTCTAATTAATTCAATAATCTACCATAATATCGACTATGTACTCTCTCCTACATTTAAATAGGCACTATAGAATTAGTCAAATTAGATAGTAAAATGTTCGCATTTTTGCGACAAGTTGGTTGTTGTATCGGATTCCTCAATTCTGGTGTATTTAATTCGCTTCAAGGCAACCTAACAGGCATATCAACGGCACTATCCCGACGTTCATGCATATTCTTTTCCATTGCTTCCGGATATCGGTCTGGCAAATGAGAGACCTTGTTTAGCTTTTGAAGTGCTTCTCCTGCCAACTTCCATCCAGCGGCACCAAGATTATCCTCCAAATGTGAAGCATGTCGCGCTCCGACAATCACAGAAGTCATTGCCCGTTGTTCAAGCACCCACCGAAGTGCGACCTGTGCAGGACTATGTCCCAATTCCTCTGCAACCTCAAACAGGACTTGTAACGTCTCATCTGCATTTGACGCAAAATAACGTTGTGGAAAAGCCCAACCTTCTGCTGACCGCGATTCTGCTTGGGAGCGTTCTCCAGGTTTGTATTTACCAGAGAGAAATCCACCAGCTAACGGACTCCATACAACAATACCTAAACCCTTGTATTCACAGAGTGGAACCAACTCCTGCTCTATATCCCTCGCAACAAGGTTATATAGCGGTTGATAACACACAAACTGCGCCAAGTTAAGCGAATCGCTGAGCCATAGTGCTTCGGATAAACGCCATGCTTGATAGTTACTGCAAGCAGTATAACGCACTTTGCCTTGATGGACAAGGTCATCTAATGCTCGTAGCATTTCTTCTAATGGCGTTTGTGTGTCAACATGATGGATATAATAGATGTCCACATATTCCATCTGCAGTCGTTTAAGGCTGTCGTCAATTGCTTGCATGATATGCACGCGAGACATTCCAGAATCATTTGGACCGGAGCCCATCGGATTAAAAAATTTAGTGGCTACAATAGCATCGCGTCGCCTGCCTTTGAGTGCTTTGCCGAGTAATATCTCTGATTCTCCTTCGCCGTATGAATTGGCAGTATCAAAGAAGTTCACCCCCGCATCCCAAGCGAAATGCACCATGCGCTCAGATTCTGCTTCATCCGCGCCGTGACCAAATGTCATTGTCCCTAAACAGATTTCAGAGACCTTCAGACCACTCTTCCCTAACTTTCTATATTCCACGATTCCCTCCATCCTAAAGACTACAAAATACCCAACGGCTTCGCTTTGTTAGCAACATCTAAAATAGCATCAAGTACGTCGGTAACTTCTGGGTCAATCTTTTCTGTTGAAACATATTGGACTAAAGTGTGGTAATTTGTTTTTTGCATGAGGTTAGGCAACTCAAGTTTTTTGAAAAATGAAGTGAACAGCGGATCCAGAAATTCATTACGGACTTTCGTTTTTGGTGACCAAGGCGATTCTTGACCAAGTGTCTCTCGGGCATTTTCAATTTCTGTAATCTGTTCTTTCATTATAGACACACAGTGGTCTGAGGACGATGTGTCGCCAGTGTGTTGCCCTGCCGCATTGCGTGCCCAATTGGTTAGCACTTGTTTGCTGGAAACAATATAATTTTCAATTTCACGACACTGCCAAGCATACTCCGTTAATTCAGGTCGTGAGCGGAGTCTATTCTCAATCTGATCAAAGAGGCAGAATCCGACTAAATCTGGTTTTGCTTCACGCAAACCGTAAAAGTGATTACGGGCTTCGCGCGGCTGGTTGCCAACATAGTGTACATAAGGTGATTCTAATACATTTTGAGCAGGATGGTTAAGCTTCTGGGCAAATGCTTGTAAAATTGGAAGATCGGTAGCACCTTCGAGATAGAGAACCCATCCCTGTTGCTCTGCCTGATAGTACTGCTCAGATCCGATTGCCCCAAGCGATTTCAATAGTTGGCTCCCACGGTCATCAATTCGATGAGGTTTGCCGAGAAAGGCAATAACAACATCACGTTTTGCTGCCTCATTGAGAATTACCTCGGAATGACTGGCAGCAACGATTTGACTACCATGCTCTCGTGCTAATTCTGTCAGCATTTGGTAAATCTGCCGTTGCCGAAGAATTTCAAGATGTGCGTCCGGTTCATCAAGTAAAAGGACTGCTCCGGGGTGCACAGCGATATAGGCAAGTAACAGTAATGTTTGTTGCAACCCACGTCCTGATGAAGAGAGGTCAAGAGATATACCAGACTCATCAAGATAGGTCATCACAAACTCACCACGTTCTTTAATATAATCTGGTTTATCAAGTTGCACACCAAATAACACACGAATCTGATCGCAGAGTTTTTCCCATGTTCCGGTATTCTGTGAAACCTGATAGCATAGGTTGCGTAAAACTTCTGCGGTACGCCCCTCTCCTATCCGAACGTCAATTGTTCCTTGCTCTAATCGGATTTCATTAGATGCAAGACCGGACATCGACGGAAGAAAAGCAACAGAGAAATTTCCCGCCTCGTCAGGAATAGGCAGTCGGGAAGTTACCTTCCCATTTTCTTCTGATATTCTCAGGGGACGGCAGTAAAAAGATTCTTGATTAGCGTAATCAAATTCCAAACCACATTTCCAATGTTTTTCATAACGTAACACCCTCAACAATAATATCTATACGGACATTTTTGGGATCACGTACTTGCAAATTCCGCCATAGCAACCTTGCCTCTGGAACTGGAACGGAAATAAGGTTAAGTCTGTTAATAACAACCCCTGGACGTTTTTCCGGATTCGTTTTTCCTTTGCGATTCTCATTCCAACGTTTGAGCCCTATTTCCCACAAAGCCAAAGCCTGTAACGCTGTTGTTTTTCCTGAGTTATTTGGGCCAATGAAGACAACCGGATTCCCTAATTCGACTTCTATTTCGCCAAACCTTTTGAAATTGCGACAAATCAACTTCGTTAACATTTTTGCTCCAGAAAAGTTTTAAAATTTCAACTGCCCTTACGAAACAGTGGCGGTTTCACCCTCTGAACAAAGCCCTGCCTCGTACACCTTCATGACTTCTAAAGCGAACTCAAGCGATCCTTGTTTAGCAGGTTTTCCCTCCAAAATACAATCACAGAAATACCGCATCTCTTGGTAGAAACCTTGGACGAAAAGCCCCTTGTTTTCAAGTGTGCCGAGAGAATATTGCGGTTCCCAAACGACGGCACCGCTGTCAAAACCTTCAGACACAAAACTTGTGCTGCCGCTGTAATTGAGCTGCATGCCGCGTTGTAACAAAACACGCGTGCCGTTCCGAATTTCAGCGTGGCATCCATCACCGAAGAACTGATAAAGTTCAGAAGGTTGTCCGTGCCTCGCGCCATCAGCAAGATGAAAATTGCCGAGAACTCCGCTGGCAAATTCTAATACACACACCCCACCACCGCGCTTGCCTCGGTGAACGGTGACAGCGGAAACCTTCCCTCCAACTGCCAACAGCAAAGATAACGGATGAACCCCATTTTGCAGCCAGTTAGTATGCTCGCGCTCACGAAGAACACGTTTTCCATCACTCGGAATAGTCATCGGATAGACACCCAATAGTGTCCGTAAAGGCCCGTATTCTTCTGTATTGAAGATTTCAATGATTTTCTGTGTAGCAGGCATGAACGCCTTTTTGAACCCGACAACCACAACGCGGTCTTTGCGATGGCGAATCATCTCCTCAACTTCACTGGCAAACATGCCTGGCGGTTTTTCCAACCATACATGAACACCAGCGTCTAACGCCTCACACGTCAGTTCAGGATGCAAGCGTGGCGGAACACACAGAAATATCGCATCTAATTCCTCGTTCCTAAACATCTCTGCCATGTTGTCATAACAAGCTTTGACACCGTACTGTTCAGCAGTAAGTTTGGCACGATCAATATTCACATCACAAAATGCTTTTAACCGAACCGGAAGAAATGTCATCGTTGGCAAAACATTGCGATAACCATGTGAACCAACACCAACAACCGCTACGTTCAGTCTTTTTTCAAAGTCTCTCTGGTAACTCATACCTGCCTTTAGAATTCTTCAAACGCGACATTTTATAAATCCGAAAGCGTATCATCAAGGTACGCATCCATATCCGCTTTCATCTTTTTCAATTCGTCCATGTCAATATACATCATGTGTCCCGCGCCATAGTAAGCCATCGTGATGTTATCCAGCAATAATTTGTCCAGACCGAGATGGCTAAACGTGTATTCTGTTGCCAAAAACGGCGTTGCCAAATCGTAGTAACCACTTGCGACATAAACTTTTAAGGCGGGATTAGTCGTCATTGCCTTACGAAGTGTATCTGCGACGTTCACGTACTCGTTCTGATGGCTACCATAGTCCCACGGATGCACGCGTCCGCTTAGAATTTCATACGGGAGATCGCTCTCAAACTCAAGGTCGCCACGGACATAATCGTTTAACGTTGCAGTATAAGCGCCCTGAATCACTGCGGAACTGGGATCGTACTCATAGTTCTCACCAGCGGAATCGCGGTCAATCCCGGTAAAGCGACTATCAAAACGCCCGACCGTTCGACCTTCCTCTCGAAGCAACTCCTTACAGAATCTGTTAATTTTTATGCGTATATCGGTTTTTTCAATATATTCAGGTGTCAATCCGGTATACGTTGCCAATTTCTTAACAATCGCTTGCCTTCTACGAGCCGATAAGGCGGAACCCTGCATCAAAGCAGCAGTATAATCACCGATTGCAAACTCTCGGACTTCATCTAAAATCTTTTCAAGACTACCCTCTTTTGAGGTATCCAGTTCGTTTAGTCTGTTATGCCAAAATGCAGTGGCAGTATAGGTAGGTAGAAAGAGGATATAAGGCAAATCGTTACCAACTGCAAATCGAATTGTCTGGAAGTTTAACACTACAGATACAAGCATGATTCCGTTGAGATACGTTCCGTTCCGATCTTGAAGATAGCCGGACAAGCCGCATGCACGTGTTGTCCCATAACTTTCGCCGATGAGGAATTTAGGTGAACGCCACCGCTTGTAACGTCCTAAATAGAGCAGGATGAAATCACCGACTGATTCAATATCCCGCTGAAATCCGTGAAATTGTTTCGCTTCTTCTCCAGGTACTGCTCTGCTAAAACCGGTGCTTACAGGATCAATGAATACCAAATCTGTCTTATCCAGAATGGAAAACTCGTTGTTGGTTAGTTCATACGGCGGTTGTGGCGGATTACCATCCGCATCCGGTTTGACACGACGCGGTCCCAACACACCTAAATGTAACCAAACAGATGACGACCCCGGACCACCGTTGAAAGAAAATGTTATTGGACGTTTAGACGCATCTTCTACATCGTCTAAAGTATATGCCACGAAGAAGATAGAGGCTTTAGGTTTCTCACCTTCTTTGTCGTCTTCAGCCTTCAAAACAAGAGTTCCTGCTGTCGCAGTATACTTAAGTTCTTTGCCATTGATCGTAACGCTATGGTGTGTAACAGAGAGTTTATCTTCAGGTATTGACTTGTCTTTTTCCTCAGACGTGCTCTCTTCAGATTTTTTTTGTTCTTCTTGACTCATGTGCAATTCCTTTTCTGTTAAATATATGCGACCATTATAGCATATTTTCAAATCGGGTGTTACAAAAATAGGATTTTAATTTTTCATAGTTTTAATCTGCTGCTATAAGACTCTTCTTGTAGGAGCGAGCTCCAGCTCGCGACCTTTCAGCAAAGTCACACAAAAACCTAAAACTTTACGGATCTATTACAAAAATGTATAAAATAAAGTTGAATTGTGGTAAACTCTAAAAAAGGAGAAATGCGATGAAAAAACCGATTCGTTTAGGACTTATTGGCTGTGGCGGCATAGTCCAAAAAACACATGCACGTGCCTACCTCGCGCTTTCAGATACCGTCAAAATTACTGCTCTTGCGGATGTTGTACCAGAAAATCTTCAAAAGGTTGGCGATCAATTTGATGTTCCTGCACAAAGTCACTATACAGATTACCGGGATATGTTGGCACAAGGTGATATTGACGCGGTAACAATTGCGACCCCACATTCACTTCACGCTGAACAGGTGACAGAGTCCGCAAGTGCGGGAGTGGCGATTATATCCGAAAAGCCTATGGCAACATCCCTTGAAGAAGCAGATAAAATTATGGAGACAGTCAATCATAAGGGTGTGCCTTACACAGTGGTACATAACTATCTCTATACTGCTGGGATGCAAGCGGCAATTGCACAACTACCCGAAATCGGTAAAACCTATTTCGGCCGGAGCACAGGAATGGGATTAAGATCAACTGATTTTAATGCGAACCATCCGAACCCAGCATTTGCATGGCGAGCAAGTAAGGCAAAAGGGGGCGGTTGTATAAGCGATACAAGTTATCATGAAATATACTCTGTATGCACATTAGTACAATCACCTATTCGTTATGTTGAGGCGCGTGTGCGGACGATGGTACTTGACATAGATGTTGATGATTTTGCTATGTTACTGTGTGAGCATGAAAACGGTGCTGTTACCACTGTCTCTGGCGCATGGAGTGTTCCAGCAAATGATTTCGGTTGGTGCGAAGTCCACGCAGAAAACGGATCACTACGTGTCAAACATCGCTATAATGTTCGTGACGCCTTTCAGCGTTTTTCCAGAGCAGAAGGATGGAAACAATTAGAACTTCCAGACCTTGATGATGAAGGACTCAAAGATTCCAGTGGACACGCCGGTTATTTCACAGCAACCTTTAATGCGCTTGCTGAGGGGAAGGCATTACCTATCAGTGCTGATAAAGCATACCATAATCTTGCGATAATTGATGCTGCGCGTAGGGCCACGGTAGAACGTCGTGCCATTGAGATTCCATAATCTAAATAGAGTTGCCGTTCTTACTAAGGTTCAGGTAAAATTTAATTGCCTACTTTTATTCTGCTTTAATCAGAATTTTTCTGAAGGATAACTATGTTCAATCGATTTTTCAGTTACCTCTTTATGTTTTCAATTTCTCTTATGATTACTGGATGTAGCACAATTTTTTCAGCTCAGGAATGGAGTGATAACTATGCACTAATGGATGGAGTGCAATCAACGTCCCCGCAAATGATTGATGGAAATCTTGAAACTGTAGGAGAAGCAGCGTTTGCATCAAATGATACAGTGTATACATTAAATGATAAAGCAGAATTTGTCCGAAATGATTCTATAGTAGTTGTTTCATTACCAGAAAAGAAAAAAAATTATAGGATTATACTTCACTCGGAAAATTTAAGACATTTTGTTGTATACGTGGATAAAGGTAAAGGAACAAAAGGTGAAGATTGGCAACGTATTATAGAGATGCGAGATGTAAGGTCCAATATAATTGATCTCAAACTTAAGAAGCCATATTATACGCATCAGATTAAAATTCGTATATTGAAGACTAATCCACCAGTTCAAAAACAAAAATCATTTGAAATAAATAATTTAAGAGGATCAGGAAGGCTTGACAGATCAATATTTACCAATCGTATGACGCCTATACATATACCAGGCAGAATTCGTGAAATTGAGATTTATGGTTTCAAAACTGCCGAACAGCATTAAAAGAAATAGCATATCTCATCAGAATATCAAAATTTGCAGTCTGGTTGCGCGTCGTTCACACCCATTTTTGCTTGTATCATGATTAGATATGTAACATTAAAACTTGCCATTAAGATGCGTGAAGAGTCCCTTGAAAAGAGGACGAGAAAATGAATGCTAACCGACACCATATACAAGTTACCGCTGAACAAGATGCTCTATCCGATGCCAACAAATTACTCTGGTTAGTTGCAGGTTTAGCATTAAACGTAATAGGACTTATCACCGCTTACGTTTACGAACCTTCTCCACCTGCTTCTCGGTTAATGGAAAAATCGGAAGAAGAGGTGCTGTTTTATACAGAGGCTTATAGAGCCAAAACACGCCAGATTCAGCTTACTTCTGCTCTTATCGGTTTTATCATAAGCGTTGTTATAGTTATTATTCTCGTAGTCGTCCTTTTCAGTTTCTTCTTTTTAACACAACAAGAGTTAATGAGAGAAGTACAACGTAGCACGCCATGGTAGACTCAATTTGATTTCTTTAAAGAAAACATTACCGAATCACCACTAACATAAACGAACCATAACTCACAAAAAATGTATCTTTCTTGAAACCGATTAAATTTGCACTCACCAATGCTAAAATCCAATAAGGAGAAAAAATGAAAATCACCGCAATGTCCCATATCTTAACCATTTTCATACTAATACTAACATGTGTCTTACCCTTTGCTACCTACGCTCAACAAAGTTCTGCATCCGCAACTGCTGAAGTCAGGAATGCTGTTTTATTGATTGGAGATCATGCTGGCATTGATGAAGTTGATGCACAAAGTGCAGCGATGTTGATTGCTGCAGAATTCCGAAAACTCGGTATTGCTGTCAATGATCCGGTTTTTAAATCAACTTCATCCGGAAATATCTATCGCGTTACTTTCCGTCGTTTAGGAGAAAAGATACTGGTTCATCTGAGTCAAGAAAACCCACCTGGAACGGTTATTCTTGAAAAGCAACTTTGGATTGCCAATATTGAAGAGATAATTCAGGCAGCCCCCAGATTAGTAGATGCGCTTGTCAACAACAAACCAATCGACTCTACTGTGGATATGGAGAGTGTTACTGAACACGAAGCAGCCAAACTCAACAAAATGACAGGTGAATCTCTTTGGAATATCGGCATCTTTGGAACTTTCATACCAAGTATTGACGCTGCCGCCGAACCTGGTTGGGAATTTGGTTGGACCTATGAGACACCAAAATATGCTGTGGGGACAGAGTTTCGCGGCAGTGGAAATGACGATTTTATGTTCGCATCTTGGTCTATTGGCGGGCGTTACTTTTTCAATAGACATTATAACGTTTTAATTGTTGTGAGTTTTATTAGTTTGTAGTATATTTGTAAGAAAACCTATTTTGGAGTGCGACTGATGAATTACCAATATCTTAAGGATAAACCCACAAGGTTTGAGTCTCTTATAGGATATACACTTGAAGAGTTTTCATCTCTTCTTCCCTACTTTACCAAACATTTTTTAGCGTATTATGCAACAAAGACACTTGATGGAAAACCCCGTGAAAAACGGCGATATTCCACCTACAAAACGAGTTGTTTACCCAGTTTTGAAGATAAGTTGTTGTTTATTTTAGTTTACCTCCGCAAAGCGACAACACAAGATGTGCAAGGTGAACTCTTCGGTATGTGTCAACCTGTAGCCAACAAATGGATCCATCGTCTTTTGCCGATATTAGATAGTGCTTTAGCCGAACTTGGAGAGTTGCCATCTCGGACGACAATCCCCGCAACTTTTGATGTGGCTTTGGATACCTCGGTTGACAATCAGACTTCCAACCATTTTTTTTCATGATGGCACCGAGCGACCAATCCGGCGTCCCAAAGACCCACAAGTTCAAAAGGCTCATTATAGTGGCAAAAAGAAACAACATACGCTCAAGAATAACCTTATTATCAATGCTGCTTGCAAAGTCGTGTTATTGACACCTTCCTTTGAAGGGAGAATACACGATAAACAGATCGCAGATACTGTAGGATATACTGTGCCGAGTGGTAGCAACTTATATCAAGATTCCGGTTTTCAAGGGTTTACACGCCCTGGCATAAACATCATTCAACCGAAAAAGAAACCGAAAGGTGGTGAACTTACCACCGAGGAAAAAGAAAGAAATCGTCTCATTTCGTCCATACGCATACAGATTGAACATGCGATTAGTGGTGTTAAAAGATACCGCATTGTAAAAGACAAGTTGCGCAACTGGAAGAAAGGGTTCAGCGACTTAGTCATGGAAACTTGTTGTGGATTACACAACTATAGATTGAACTTCAGACCTTGGTGTTATAAAACACCTCCGATTTAATCATTATAATGTCTAATAATAAGAACATTTCACCCTATGTAGGTGGAGGATTCTCTATATTTGGTGGAGAATATGATGACAATAACGACAGGTACAATGACGATTATTACGATAGCGGCTTAGGTGCTTACTTTGTCGGCGGCATCTCAATGCTCCGTCTGACAAAGAGTCGCCTGAAACTTGAAATGCGTGTGGATAGACCTTTCTTTTCATTGCCAGAACAAGATATGATGCCTATTACAATCGGCATCTTTTTCTCTCAACATTATGTTCCCGGTAGATCAGGATGTTGGCTGTTTTGATTTAGAGGCTGTTTGAATTAAGTTTGTGATTTACCCGTTTCCAAATCGGGATAGAAGGAGTAATCACATGGTTAGTCGACAAGAGATACAAGCCACATGTGATGACATCGTGCGTGAATTTGCACCGCTACAAGTTATCCTCTTTGGCTCCTATGCTTACGGTACACCCACGGAAGACTCTGATGTCGATCTGCTTGTCGTGATGCCTATTCCAAAATCAGAGTTTCGCAATAAGGCTGTGGAGATACGTCAACGTATTCCATATCGTTTCAGTATGGACTTGTTGGTGCGTTCACCGGAAGAGATCGCGTATCGTGTTTCATATAATGATTGGTTTCTTCGCGAGATTACTGAAAAGGGCGAGCTACTTCACGGTTCCAATACACACTACATTTTAGAAAAGCCGGCAGACATGCAGAACTCTATCGCAAAGGAAAGAGAATGTATGAACCCCTTGACACTGGAATGGATAGAGAAAGCTGAAGAAGATTACAATTCAGCAAGATGGCTTCAGCAATCCCCAAACCCTGTTCATAACTCTATCTGTTTCCATGTCCAACAGTGTATTGAAAAGTATCTAAAAGCCTATCTGCAGGAGGCAAACATTCCTTTTTCAAAAACGCATGACCTTGAAGAATTGCTGGATCTGATTGTGCCGACTGTGTCTATTTGGCAAACTTGGAAACCGGATTTTAAAATAATATCCACTTATGCAGTAGATTCGCGCTATCCCGGTGATACTGTGACAGCTGAAAATACACAACATGCAATGCACATCTGTGATGAGGTGCGTCAAGCCATCCGTACACAATTGGAACTAACTGAGTAGGTATTTTGGAACTAAAATAAAACCGCCTTTATCACAAAGAAAGTAATCTTATATTTTGGAATCCATCAAGGAGGAATGTGATGAAAATAAATCTAATATTCTATGTTTTAGTTTTTTGGATGGTAGTACTAACTTTTAGTATGCCTTTTACCGCGCTTGCCCAGCGAAATTTGGTGGTGGCACAAGCTGAGGCAGATGCAACAGCAGATGCTAATAAAGATGTTGACAAACCTCTATGGTTTGGTACGGGTTGTCTTATTTCGGGACTCGTATTTTTGCCTTTGCCTGGTTGGTACAGTTGTCTTTTACCGCCAGTCGGTCTTACTGGAACCTATTTCTATCGATCTGCACCTCCAGTTTCGCGACTGATTGGAAGAACGCCAGAATATGTAGATGTTTACACATCAACCTACAAAACAAAAAGAGGAAGTGTTCAAGCCAGTTGGGCATCAGCAGGATGTCTCAGTGGTGGTGCCGCAGTTGGACTGATAGCTGTTGGAATGGGAGTTGGAATAAGGTTGGATGCAGTACGAATATCAACACAGTAATAACTTTAGACATTTACCGTTCTGACTTTTCTAAAACAGATGCCGAAAAACATTGGATTCGCAACAACATTTTTATTTTCGCTTCTTTTAACACTCCCGCTTCATGCAGCACCGTTAAAAACGCTCTCCTTAGACTTTACGCGCGAACTCACCGAAAACGGTAAAACAGAACACATTGCAGGCACACTCCACTACGATGTAAAAACTGCACGAGTTGTTGTTGAAGTAACAAAACCACTTAAGCAAATAATGGTCGTAAAGGACAATGTGTTAGAAATTTACTACCCTGTGGAAAAACAAGCATTTCGTTTCGTTTCCGATGGACGCATTCCGCTCCCCTTTATTGAATCTATACTCCAATCCACACAAGCAGAGTACGGATTGACTGCAATTGGGTATACGTTAGACAAACATGATGTTGTGGACAAAGTGCTTTATACGTATTGGGAGCCGCCTGAAAAAGCCAAAGAGCAACTCGGAACTGTTATTTTGGGGATGCGCGGTGATAAACTCATCTCTGCCGAAGCTAAGAACCCTAAAGGACATATTATCGCAAGATCGCTTTATCAGAACCACAGCAAGATCGGCATTCACTATATTCCGATGAAAGTCACCTCCAGTATGTATGGTGCGAAATCTGAATTACTACAGTTTGAGAAGATTAACTATAGTAATCCGCAAGTGAACGTGAAAACACAAAACCCACTTCTAAATTATAGGATCCCCGAATCTGTAAAAGTCAAGGTAGTCAAATGGTAAATCAGTCTGTTAATTGTAAATTTGTCTCTTTCTGTACTGTGTGTTTAATTGTTATTACTCTTTCCACATCTTCCTATGCAGGAGAAGCAGCAGACCTCGCTTTCATCCTAAAAGCCAATTCCATAACAAAAGAAAGTTCACAAAAAGTTAGCCACTTTAATTTTCAAGAGACCTCAGAGTTAAAGTTCGCCGCTACGGGACTAATTCGTCTATATCAGAAATTCATTTCAAGTCAAGACGGACCGACCTGCAACTTCACACCCACCTGTTCCCGTTTCGGCATGGCATGTATACAAGAATTCGGCATGCTACGCGGCATCCTCCTCACTGCTGACAGGCTAATCCGATGCAACGGTTTGGAATCCACACATTACCATAAAGACCCAGGAACAGGAAAGTACATAGACCCAATTACAGATTATGACCACTAAACAGATATGGGGATTGTTACTCATAATACTCTTCAATGCCGCGTTATTGTCCATCGCGGATTCCGAGGAAGTTCTTGACTATTACAGTCCTGAAAATGTCCTCAAATTTGCTGATTTTCTATATGAGCAGGAGGATTATCTTCGCGCTGCGGGTGAATATCAACGCTATCTTTTTTATAAACCGAGAGAAAGGGAAATAATTCGATATAGGATTGCTCTCTGTTATCGTTTTGGTGGGAAAACTGAACAGGCTATCCGGATTTTTGAAGCCTTTCTAAAAGAATCTCCGAATAGTAAATTGGCGAGCAGCACTTATTATCAAATTGGTGTTTCCTATTTTCTCATGGAACAGTATGAGAATTCGGCAAAATATCTCGACACAACCTTATCACGCATAACAGATGGGCTGTATCACGCTGAAGCACGTCAGCTAATTGGGCTATCTTATCTGATGCAAAACCAGTGGCATGAAGCAGAAAAGATTTTCAATGTATTGCAGAAATCGGACATGTTGGCAGTTAGGGGAAAAGCAGCGGTGTATAGCAAATATGCTGCACAAGGAGCCAAACTACCTGTCCGTAGTCCATTTTTAGCTGGTTTTTTCTCCGCAATTGTGCCGGGAACTGGACGGATCTATACGGGTCGTGTTGGCGATGCGCTAACCTCTCTGCTCACTGTAGGTTTAACAGGTTGGCAGGCTTACGATGGCTTCCGTAGAGATGGGCTTTCATCAGTCAAAGGGTGGGGATTCGGTACGCTCAGCGGCATTTTCTATATAGGCAACATCTACGGTTCCGTAATTTCAGCACGTGTTTACAATCGCAACGTAGCGGACGATTTTTTAGCGACGTTGTTGATTGAATTTCCGTATTAAAACTTGGCTATCGTGCATCTAAATGCAATTTGAGTTGTCCCCAAGTCGTTGCTAACTTTTCGCGTGGTGTTACCGCAAGTACACCAGCGATGCCAGTGTTCATCAACTGTTTTATTTCTGCCTGTGAGCGAGCGATGTTGGAAATGCGCACTTCATCCATTTTGCCATCAAGGAATGGTCCAGCACCGCGTCCGAGCCAAAGTTTATCGTTATTCGGAACAATATCTCCTCCTATATCAGCATCGTTATCAAGTTCACCATCAATGTAAATCTGACCTTCACCCGACTTGGCATCGTAAGTTCCTGCAAAATGTACCCATTTCTTAAGGGGTAATACGGAATTGCTAATTACAACAGCACTGCCCCAAGCTTTTGAGCTCGTTGTCATCCGTAGTAAGACTTTTTGATCGCTTCGAGGTCCTACTTTATAGGTAGACTCTTTAGTTGCCCCTGTGCCGCCAGCAGTTGACGGAGAATTCAGAAAAACCCACATCTCCACGGTAAGTCCCTCAACCAAATCAAGACTATCGCTATCAGGAATTTCGACAAAGTCTCTTGGTCCGTTTCCTCCGAAAACGAGACCACCCCCAGGTTTACCATCACCCCACTTCGGACTCCCCATGAGTTTACCATCGTTTCCGTTTCCGGAAAGGTCTTTGACGGTATCTCCTTTACCGGTTTCAAATGTATACAGCAGAACAGTGTGTTTGTCTTGAGGAAAACTGGGAAGATTAAGGACACATGTCAAAAAGAGGGTTAGTATGAACCAATATCTCAAATTTTTAAAGTTGAACATGATAAAATCTCCTTGCAGACTTATTGTTGAAATCTTAATTATGCTGCATATCATATCACAGATTCACCAATTCATATAATAAAATAAAACTCATTCCCAGAGACGATTCACGTTCAAAAACGAAAACTACTATTTTTTCTGAACAAATTTAACTCTCATTTGCCTAATCTGACAAGAAAATATGATTAATTTTAAATTCCAAGATTATTGAGGAAAACCATGAAATATAAACACAACATAATTATATCCGCTTTGGTACTGATATTTTCGATGATAGTTGTCCTAAACACTTGGACACAAGACACACTCTCAAAAGATGAAAAAAGGTTTGACCTTGATAGGAATGGCGAACTCAGCACATCTGAAAAGGAACTTATGGTTAGAGTAGTGAGGACCGAAAATGCCAGAGGTATCCAATTCAGTCAAGACGAGATTCGTCAGATGCAAAGCGGTGGAAGTGACCGACCTCGTGGAAGAGGTGGATTTAGCAGAGGACGCGGATCAAGAGAGCCTTCAGGACCGCGTCTGACTCCAGAACAGGTTGAATTTAAGGATGGCACAGCGGCAATTCCTGACCGGAAAACCTTCAAAAAGTTGTCATATCAGGGAACAGAGGTGCGTATTGACACCCAACTTGCCGGAATTGAATTTGTAAAAATTCAGGTTGAAAATACCCATACGCAGAACCCACAACTTTATTTTATGAACACAAAGACACATCGTTCTCATGGAAGTTTCATGCGGGCTGCTGGTTTAGGAAGAGGGCAAGGGCAGATGCGCGGTGTGCTTAGCTATCGTCCACTTTTTACCGCACCGAACGGTGAACCCGGGGTTTACACTTTCGAGTTTAATCCAAACGATGCCTTTCCATTTGAAAAAATTAAACTTGTGCACGACCTGCTTGTTGCAAAAATGCCGATACTCAAAAACAGGTTAGGATATTGTCCGTTGTGGGGTGCAATTAGTATTTATAACCGTGAGATTGCGTTATATGATAAGGCTGAATTCCCTGTCTATTTTGAGAACGACCTTTACGCTAATGTTGGCTACCTTCCGCTAAATCAGACTGAGTCTTATGGTCAACTGCGTTTACTGAAGGTGAACGAACGTCCTACATCACGCGACATCGTAATATGTAAGACTTTACCAAATGAAATGCCGAGAGTCGCGGGAATTATCACTGGTGTGCGGCAAACACCGCTTTCACATGTGAACTTGCGCGCTATTCAGGACAAAGTTCCGAACGCATTTATTATCAAAGCATGGGAACATAAATTGATTGCACCACTCATCGGAAAATATGTTTACTATAAAGTAAATGCTGATGGTTTTGAAATTAGGGAAGCGACCCGTAAAGAGGTAGAAACTCATTTTTCAGATTTACGTCCCGCTAAAATACAAAAACCTACACGCGACCTGTCTGTTAAAAAGATACTGCCGCTTGATGAGATTAGGTTTGCAGATTCTTCAAGTTTTGGAGTCAAAACGGCTAATGTTGCTACATTAAGGACATTTGAGTTTCCAAATGGTACAGTACCAGACGGATTTGGTATTCCCTTCTATTTTTACGATGAATTCATGAAGCATAACAAATTCTATGCAAAAGCTCAGGCATTGTTTAAAGACCCCGCGTTCCAGAATTCACATGACACAAAGGATGCCGAACTAAAAAAGTTTCAAGCAGAGATTGAGATGGGAAAAATACCAAAGTGGATGATACGTGCCCTTTCGGATTTACAAAATTCATTCCCAAACGGAACCTCTCTCCGATGCCGCTCCAGCACTAACAATGAGGACCTACCCGGCTTTAGCGGTGCAGGGTTATATGATTCCTTTACACACCATCCAGATGAAGGGCATTTATCAAAGTCGATTAAACAGGTTTTTGCAAGCCTCTGGAATCTCCGAGCGTTTGAATCTCGGAAATTCTATCGTATTGATCATTTTACTACAGCAATGGGAGTACTTGTACATCCGAATTTTGAAAATGAAATGGCAAATGGAGTTGCAGTAACCGATGATGTCGTGTATCAAACGGAGGGCAATTATTATCTCAATACACAAGTTGCGGAAGACCTTGTGACGAACCCTGAAAAACAGTCCATTCCGGAAGAGATATTATTGGATTGGTGGGATAGCAATAACTATAGGGTTGTGTCAACTTCCAATCGGGCCACAGATGGCAAACAAATTCTGACGGACAAGTATCTGCGCGAACTGAATCTCTATCTTGGCACGGTCCACAACAAGTTTAGTCAGTTATACGGTGCTTCAACCCAAACGAAAGACTTTGCTATGGAGATTGAATTCAAGATTACAAACGATGGAAAAATTTCAATCAAACAGGCGCGACCATGGGGACAGTAAGTGTTTAAAGTTTATCTCATAAATCATTTGTAGGCGAGGTCCTAGTGCTGTGTCCAGTCATTTTTTATGGGTAAAAGGTCGCGATTCGGAGATCGCTCCTACCGAGAACATTGTAGGAGGGAACTCCGATTCCCGACTACATTTAAGACACATCAATTAACACTTGATGAGGCACTAGTGGATAGTCCATCCTAAAAGTTTGTTTTAGTTTTTGTAGATTTCTCGGCATCTTGACAAACAAAAGTGTTCTCTTATAGTATAGCAATACATAAGGAGGAACACACCCTTGAATAAGAAATATGTTGTCCAACTGACCGATGCGGAACGACAGGAGTTATCAGATATTATTAACACAGGTAAAAAAGAGGCATATATGATAAGGCATGCTCATATTTTGCTGAAATCAGATATAAATGGTCCCTGCTGGACTGACGCGAGAATAGCTGAGGCGTATGAGTGCACTGATAGGACAGTTGCGAAAGTGCGTCAGCGTTTTGTGGAAGGTGGCTTTTCTCGTGCCTTATATCGTGCGAAGCGGAAGCATCCACCGACACCTCGTAAACTTGATGGTGACGGAGAAGCAAGGTTGATAGCACTGAGTTGTGGAACCCCTCCCGAAGGTGCTGCCAAATGGACGTTACGTCTGCTTGCGTCAGAGTTGGTAAGACTTGAAGTTGTGGAAAACATTTCTCCAGAAACGGTGCGGCAGACACTAAAAAAAACGCGTTGAAACCACACCTTCAGCAACAGTGGGTGATACCCCCTGAAAAAGACGCTGAGTTTGTAAAGTCAATGGAAGAAGTGCTTGATCTTTACCAGAAACCTTTGGCTGCGGATACTCCTGTTGTGAACATGGACGAACAATCTGTCACACTTAGGGATGATGTTCGTGAACCGTATCCTGCGAAACCGGGACAAGTCAAGCGCGTAGATAACGAGTATAAACGCAAAGGCACAGCAAATATCTTCCTATTTACAGAGGCACTCTCGGGATGGCGGCGTGTGTCTGTTCGGACGCACCGAAAGACAGTGGATTGGGCAGAAGAAGTCAAAATACTATTGGATGAGGTCTACCCATCCGCAAAACAGGTCATTTTAGTTTGTGATAACCTGAATACACATAAACTCGCGTCACTCAATAAAGTGTTTGGAGATGAAGAAGCAGATAGGTTCCGGAAGCGTTTAGAAATCGTGCATACCCCCATTCATGGAAGTTGGTTGAATATAGCGGAAATAGAACTTAGCGTCCTTACACGCCAATGTTTGTGTCGTCGAATCCCAGATATAGAGACACTCCGTAGAGAGACACAAGCGTGGCAAAAACGTAGAAATGCAGAGCAAAAGCAGGTAGACTGGCAATTTACAACGGACGATGCGCGTGTCAGATTAAAACATCTATACCCGAAAAGTTAGACTGGACTAACCACTAGTGCATTGCCATTGTTGGAGACAGACGATATACAGGAGCTAAACCGACCTTGATCATCGTAAATTTGAACATAATTCACCATTTCCGCGAGTATTACCACAAAAACCACACGCTGGTAGGTGTGGTTTCCCGCCAAGTCATGCAGGATACCTGACAAATGCCATACGCGCACTTGGTGTTGATTCACCGGCCTCGGACCGCTAAAATTGACACCCGCTGAATGCCATACGCGCATTTACAGCGTTGGTTTGGGTAGAGTTGCAACAAAACACAACAGCTTAACTACTTTAGTCAAACTCACGTTAGGAATATGCAACCGGACAGAATTCTGTACTACGAATCGTCAAGTGGAAACTTCTCAGTTATTAACATAAGAGGATTTCCGTTAGCGACGATTCTGTAGGTTCTACTGAGAAAAGGTTGTCCCTCAAAATGTGCTATGCTACTCGGTAAACCTGTTGCGCGTTCAATCCCCCACCAAAGCAAATCACGACGAGTCTCCAAATGATTGTGTTGCAAAAGGGACCCTAAACCTTCTATACCTGCTTCAAGTCCTTCTACAACGCTTTGGGGTAAACGTTCGTGAACGATTTGAGACACTGCGTATGCATGGATTTTGGGAGTTTGATTTTCTGTGGAAGGGGTCTGTAGAACAACTTCTCGTACGATAATATTACCACCTGTCGGAAGGTCAAGCCAGAAGTGTTTGTTATGGAGTGTTCGCCTTGCTTGGTATAAAAGGACCACCTGCACTGGTGATAACTTATATGCTTCAATAAAACGTGTGACAGTTCCATCAGTAACAAGTAAAGCTCGTTGGAATGGTGTTAATCGAGAAAAATTTACGTCCTTCAAAGCTGCGGGTCTATTGGATTGCGCTACAAAAACCTCTTTGACGCGTTTATTGACAAAAGTATCGAGATTTGAAAGGGAATCTATTTTCATTTACTATCAAATTTTTTTGGTTGATGTGATTTTAATTTTATGCAGTGTTTTACGAAAATGCTTGTTCAAATCATACATCAGAGTGTATATATAGGATACCATATATCAGTGTCCAGTGCAACTGGAAAGCATTATGCTATGGCGTATGGACTCTATAAAATTAGACCTGTTGAAACCAAAAAGGTTCGTAACTTAGGGGTACTAAAGTTTGGACAATTTTTAACAATTTTATTTCCAAAAAGCAGAAAAGCAGGTATCCTTTCAGAAACAACACTTTTTGAAAGGAATATAAAATGGACCTCCTTCTCTGCTTAGAAAAAATAGTATCAGATTTTCGTCCTTTATTCAACCAACAAAACTTTATGCTTTTCCAAGCGTTGATTTTCGGTTTCATCGCAAATGGAGGGAATGGCACTCTTACAAGTCTTTATCAATCAAGTTGCTCACAGACAAGATACTGGTCTTTTCCGAAGTTCCTATCGCGTGGCAAATGGGATGCGGATGCGGTCGCAACACTTATGATACGACTGGTTCAACACACATTTGCGATCTGGGTTTATGTTTATGATGAAACTAAAGCAATAAAAACAGGCAAATCACAATGGGGATTGCACTTTTTTCGAAACTTCAGTTTCCAACGGCGTAGCATCAATCAATCCAAGTTTCAGTTCGGTCACCAGTTCGGCGCACTCGGTTTGTTATGTGAGACAGCGACAGGGTGGATGCTTTTCCCTGTATGGGTGAAACTGATGTGTCCGAAAACGATCCGTGATAAAAGTAATGCGGTGTTGCAGCGTATCTGTTCAAAGTTAGTCCCAGGACTGATTATCTTTGATAGAGGATTTGCGCGTCGCAAAGTATTTACAATGGCATTGCGTTTTGGACATCATATTTTGTGTCGTGCTAAATCCAATGCTGTGTTTTACCATTTACCCAAAATACCTAAGCATCGCAAACCGGGTAGACCCAAGAAATACGGAGACCGTCTTGATATTCGAAGATTACGATATAATGTAATAGAAATAGCAGGTAAAACGCATTCAATCGCCTCCAAAGTCGTGCGAACCAAAATGTGTGATGCGGATGTGCGGCTCGTTGTGATACGCACACGCCCAAAGGTGTCAAAGCCTTATCGGTATTTCTTTGTTTTCACAACAGATATGACGCTTGAGATATCGCAGATCGTCAAATACTATCGTCATAGATGGCAAATTGAAACAGCTTTCCGAGATGTCAAACAACATTTCGGGTTTGATAAATATCAAGTCAAATCTCGTAAAAGCATCAATCGGTTTGTGCAACTTAGTTTCGTCGCAGCGAGTTTGACGAAACTTATATTTACAACACAACTGGCAACGGAAAGGGTGAGTGTTGAGGATGTTTGTCAACAACTCGGGATACATTGGTATCGTCCTGTGAACCTAACACTCGGATTGCGTGTCGCTTTTCTACGCTTGCGAATAGCGCAAACGTTATTTTCTGTGAGTTCCAAGCAAAAACCATACATGCAGAATATTACACATATCTTTCAGCAAATCAAAGATAAACCTATGGACAAGGCTACTTGAATCTAACAATATTGTCCAAACTTTAGTAGGGGTACTAAACATCTGATTATCTCCTAATAATCGCTCCATGTCGGATGCAGAGGGTATCATAGCCACCCTATTTCCAATAGTTGTTACCTTTTGTTGATGGTTTCTTTTTATAGGCACCAAATGCCGCGCATTTAGCATTGATTCCGAGTCCCAGCTTACGACTTCCAAGTCAAATGTATAAAAAGACGAATATTATAACCCAAGTTGCCACCTATTTTGCGAACACTCTTGTAGGAGTGAATCAACGCTGAATACGCGTGTGGTATTCAGCGGGTTTCTAACCCCGATTTAGAACAAAAGACATCCAGAATCAACGAAAAACCTTTGTTTTTAGGAAAAACGGTGTCTTTCTGTTCAAAATTTTGTAAGTAGCAACTTGAGTTATAAAAGAAAAGGCGCGCTTGAAAAGCGCGCCAAATTAAAAAGCCAAAAAACTTATCTTTGCTTGATGTCTGCCCAAGTTGTTGTCAACTTTTGTCTGGGTTCAACGGGTAAGACGCCATCAATTTCCTTGAAAAAGGTTGCTTGGTCAGTGGCTTTGTCGGGATAGACTTTGACAGCGTCGTGGGTGGCATCGTCAAAATGTAGGTTCAAATATGCACTACCACCAGCTTCACTACAGCGATAAAGGAGAACGTTTGCCCCTTTTTTCAATTTGACCTCAATATTGAAGTCCACTTGTTGCACGCCACCTGTCCAAGTCGGATTATTGTACTATTTTTCGCCATTAATCCAGATTTGAGCATGGTCGTCGTGCGCAGGAGACATAACAGATTCCATGGCTTTTGGTGCGTCAATCACACAGATTGCATAGGTGTCAAAACTATTAACTCCACCACCTTCTTTCTGTATGTTGTTTGGATTTGCGGGATCAATTTCAAAGACAGTCCATCCTCGTGTTCCACCATTTGCACGAGGCCATTCCATTTTGATGTTGCGTGTCTTATATAATCCCTCAATAGTTGAAAGTGTGAGTTGGGTTAGCTCTTCTCCAGTTCCTTCAGATATAAAGTCTCTTGGAGTACTTTTCCCGAGGGCAATGTTGTTTTCATAGTTTCCATCGGGGCCGTACCACTTGGTAATCCACGTCTTGACACCTGAATGGTCTTCATTCAATTCGGCTCCAGCAACCTTTACCATCCACTGTGTTTCTGGGATGGGACCGTCTTGAACGTTAACCTCACCTTGTGCAAATGCAAATTGAGAGATGTTCATCGTTAATGTAAAAATTATTATAGTTATGAGCATTGATAGATAACATTTTTTCATAATCATCATTCCTCTTTATACAATACAAAGTTTGTTATAGTAGAATCCAAAAATATGTGGACAACCTGGTAGATGCGGTTTCCTAACCGCATCTACGAAACTAAATAAACGTCGGTTCGGTTAGGAAACCTCGCCTATTCACAGTGTCTAATTAATTCTACTAAAATTACGAACTATTTGCGTTTTATGTCTGCCCAGATAGTGGTCAACTTTGCTGCAGGTTCAACTGGCAAAACGCGGTCAACTTCTTTGAAAAAGTCGGCTTTATTGTTGGCTTCATCTGGATAGATTTTAACAGTGTCGTGTGTAGCATCGTCAAAGTGGAGGTTCATATATGCACTACCGCCACCTTCGGTCACTCTATACAGGAGAACATTTGCCCCTTTCTTAAAGGAGACTTCAACGTTAAAGTGAACCTTTTGTGCCGCACCTGTCCAGGTAGGATGGTTGTACCATTTCTCACCGTTAATCCATATCTGTGCATAGTTGTCGTGCGCGGGAGACATAACAGATTTCATTGCTTTGGGCGCGTCAATTACGATGATACCGTAGGTATCAATACTGTCTACGGGTCCCCCTCTGTTCATATTGTTTCCATCTGCTGGATTCAGCTCAAAGACTGTCCATTTTCGGGTGCCGCCGTGCGCATTATCCCATTCAATTTCTGTTACTTCGTTTTTTGTCTTCAGCAAACCATCAATTGTGGAGAGTTCCTCTTGCGTCAGTTTATCGTTAGTTCCAAGCTTAATTAGTTCATTGCTATGATTCGCTTCGTTCCCGTTGTTTGTGTAGTTGCCATCCGGTCCATACCATTTGCGTATCCAAGTGTTATATCCCGAATGGTCTTCGTCTACTGGATTAGGTTGAGTCTTGAAGAGTTCATCATCTTTCAAAGGGCCTCCCTTTAGATTAGGTTCACCTATTGCGAGTGCGAAGTTTGTCATACTGCAGACTAAACCAAAATTCAGCGCGATTGTTAGGACAAAAATGTAAAATCGTTTCATTTTATTATCTCCTTCAATTTTTTGACTATTTGATAGCGTTAATATGATACCATTTTTCAGATTTTCAGTAAAGGAATTTACTTATTTCACCAGGGTTATTTAGTTTTCGGTTTTTCTATTATATTTTATCACAAACGTTAATACTTCATTATAGTATCGTAGGTTGGGTTGAACCGCAGGTGAAACCCAACATTTACAGCCTGTAAAAGGTTACATGTTGGGTTTCGTGCCTCAACCCCGACAAATGCCGAAAAGCGCATTTGGCGTTGATTCCCTACAGTATAAACTCTCAGTAACGCTCATCAGTCGAAAATTCTTAAAACTAAATAACCCTGTTATTTCACATTCCAAGTATCCTATTTAAGTTGGATACGTATCTAATGCATTCTGCCATTTTGTGAGCTGCGCTACGCGCTGTATAGAATCTGTTGGAATTTCAAGGGGTCTGCCACGTGCATCAATAACGAGTCCAACTACGCCTCCCAAAACTTCCGTTTCAATAGGTGTTCCATGCCCAGCCCCCAAGTCAAATCGTCGAGATGGGTGGAGTTTTACTGATACCTTTTCACCTAATCCAAGCGGATAGAGTCGTAATTCTCCAAACGGTATTTCTTCAGCGACGGTCGGTTTGTCAGAAAAATGGATCTCAATAGAGAGGCACGCATCACCTTCTTTTCCGACACCAACGGGCGCAATACAAGTGCCGAGGTGAATTAGACAATCCCGTTCAAAAACTTGGGTTGCTGCTTCGGCGTTAACTTGTGCCAAGACACCGAGTTGGGGCATCATAAAAATGCTATCTACAGCAAGATGTGTCAGTCCTTCTGGTTGAAATGCATCAATCATCATAAGCATTGACTGCTGGCGACGCGGCGCGTGCGATAGAACACCGCCGCTGCCGACTAACATATCTAAAGAGAGCATGTTGACAAGTGTTTGTCCACTTTCTGCCTGATCAAATGCCTCAGAGATAGTGCGCTGCTGTTGTACACCCCGCAGTTCTACCGCTAACTGCTTGTGCTGTTCAAAAGCCAATCTAAGTGCTTCGCGGGCGATCGCTTGTTCCAGTACTAATTCCTGCAACGTTTGTGGGATTGTCGTTGGACGAATCATTTTATTTTTCACGCGATTCCGAAGGTCACCCACCTCAATATCAAAAGGCACCCAGCGTAAGACGTTTTCTATACCAGCTTCTGCGAGTACGTTAGACACGCTATAACTCATGCCGAGATTGGCACTGACGGTTCGGTTGAAAACCGCTTCTGCATCGTGGTTTTTGAACACAGAAAACACGTCAGTTGTTGCGCCGCCGATGTCGACACCGACAACTTGGATATTCTGTTGCGATGAAACGGTTTGGATTATTTCTCCAACAGCACCTGGGGTTGGCATTATTGGTGCATCTGTCCAGTCAATGAGTTTTTTATAGCCAGGGGCGTGTGCCATAACGTGTTCAAGGAATTGGTCCTGAATCTTGTGGCGTGTCGGCATTAAGTCTTCACGTTCTAACACAGGACGGAGGTTGTCTACTATCTCCAAAGACATGACATCACCCAAACGTTCTGTAATTAGTTCACGGGCATCCTTGTTCCCAGCATAGATAAGTGGAAGTTCGTAAGTAATTCCAAGTCGTGGTTGTGGACGCGCTGCTGCGATAATCTCAGCCAATTCAACTACGTGTGAGGTTGTTCCACCATCAATACCGCCAGAAAGAAGGAACATATCGGGACGAAGATGCCGAATCCGCTCTATTTTCTCATGTGGTAGACGTTTGTCATTAGATGCTATAACGTCCATCACAATCGCCCCCGCACCAAGTGCTGCACGTTCAGCACTTTCCCCTGTCATATTACGCACAACACCTGCTACCATCATTTGCAATCCTCCACCAGCACTACTTGTTGAAATATATACATCAACGCCCTCATCTCCGTTTTGCGGCTTAATGATAACACCGTTGTCAAGGAGTTTGCGTCCAGCAAGTTCCTCAACTTCCGTGACTGCATTGATTACGCCTGCTGTTACGTCTTCCACGGGTGCTTCAACAGTTGTCGGTGCTTCGCCGCGTACGATGAGTTGATACTCGTCTCCGCGTTTTTCAATAAGGATGGCTTTAGTAGTAGTGCTGCCACAATCTGTGGCAAGAATAGAGCGGATTTCACCCGCCGATTCATTCATATTTTTGCCTCCTATTCCCTCTGTATTTGGTTCTTTTTCAACTTTTTTGAATATTCTAACTCCGATTTTCCACAAGCAATTGCGTTTCAAGTGCTTCAATTTTTTCTCGGAGTGCTTTTATTTCATCTTCTTGTTGAGAACGAATTTTGAAATACTGAAAGGTGATGAATCCCATCGGCACACTAACAAATCCAATAATGGCTATGATCAGTGCTATTATCAGTGAACCATGAAATGCTAAGCGTTCCCCTACGGTTTGAATATCCCCGGAAAGGCGTTCCCCTACGGTTTGAATATCCCCGGAAAGGCGTTTCTCTACCTCTGAGAGACGTTTCTCCATCCGAGCCTCGGATTCATTCACAATCTCACGAATCTTCTCTAAATCCTCCACGGTTAATGCTGCGAACGCAGATACGTTATAGCATAAAAGCCCTACGATCATAAAAACTAAACTCAACCTTTTCATAACTTTCTCTCCATAACCAGCTTTAATATCCCAATTGCCGCAGATACTCCCGATTCACCGTCATGCGTTCTTCATCCGTTCGATCTTCAACCATACCTGGACATGCAGTAATCCATCGGTCATAGCCGAGTTCTTCCAAAGTGGACATAATTCCGGGGAAGTCCATCGCATCTCCACTGCCAACATCAACCCAATCCACATTATAATTGTTGCCATCTCCACCAGTGTAGCCTGAATAATCCTGAAGGTGGACGTAAACAAGGACATTCTTATAGCGACGTATAGATTCAATCGGATCGAATCCCCAGAGTGCGGAATGTGATACATCAATGCACAGTTTGCACTTGCGGAGTAGACTCATGTATTTTGCCCAATCCTCAATGGAATCCACTGTTGTATTGGTATGAATATGATAACAGACATCTAATCCGTATCGTGCTGCGTATTCTGCCCATTCTTCGGAAACATCCGCGAGTTTCGTGAGATCAGCGTTGTTTACTGGTCGGTCATTTGGTTTTCCCGCCCCCATGAACATGAAACAATCCGCCCCAACCTCTGCTGCGAAGTCGATTCTTCGCTTATTGAGTTCCATCTGTTCAAAATTTTTGTCAATCGGCAACCCACGTGCTGTGACTGCAGCGATGGGCATGTCAACATTCTCACACATCCGCCGAATACGTCGTGGTGTGCCTGCCCATTCTATGGATTGCCGCATCTCCCAACCATCCCAACCTGCATCCTTGAGTTGTGTTAACAGTTCCTCAAAATCTGGCTGTTGCCATCGTAACGTACTATATCCAAATTTGAAACCCATATTTTTTCTCCTCTTCGGTGTTCTTCTATATCAGAGACATTCAAGTATAAATTATAACAGATTTTCATATTGCTTGCAATAAATGTTCGTTTTTGCTAAACTATTAAAAACTTCACGGATTTTCCGCTACGACCTATTTTAAGCAGACCATTCAGTTCTGGTATTCTGAATGCATTATAGGTGTAAATCGGGCTTACAAAGCCCTCCTACAAGAGTGCTTGGCGACAATTGAGTGGTTCTGATTTTTAAGGAGAAAATATGGACAAAGTTAAACTCGGTTTTATCGGCACTGGTGGCATGGCAGGCGCACACATGCGTAATCTCAAAGACAACTTTGAAGATGTTGAATTCTGTGCGATGTGTGATATTTCTGAAGATCGTGCGAAGGGACGCGCCGAAGAGTTTGGTGGCAACGCTTACAGCGATTTTCGTGTGATGTACGATAAAGAGGAATTGAACGCCGTTTATATATGCACACCACCGTTTGCGCACGGCGAACAGGAACGGATCGCTTGTGAAAAAGGCATCGCGATGTTCATTGAAAAGCCGATCCATTCCGAAATAGAGCCTGCGATTATTATCAATGATTACATTAAAGAAACTGGAACCATCACAAGTGTTGGTTATCATTGGCGTTATGGTGGCAATGCACAGAATGCAAAGAAGATGCTTGAAGAACAACCGCAAATTCTCGGTGCGCTCGGTTATTGGATGGGTGGCATGCCCGGAACGCCTTGGTGGCGTGTACGCGCGCAATCTGGTGGACAGCACGTTGAACAGACGACTCACATTTTCGATCTTTGCCGTTTTCTCGTTGGCAGCGATGGTAAAACCGTACACGGTGTCGCAAATAGCGGTAGTATGACACATGTAGAAAACTATGACGTAGATGACATCAGCATGGTAAACATTGAGTTTGAGAATGGTGCTGTTGCGAATATTGTTTCTGCTTGTGCGTTACAGGGTTTTGGTCGTGTGCATCTTGAAGTGTTCACGCGCGGACTCGTTGTCACCGTCGGTGGACCCAACAACGCGAATCGCGAAGGTGAAACGGAACCGCTTTCTGGTGAGGGTGGAAAAGACCGAGATCGTGTCTTTATTGACGCTGTGAAGAGTGGTGATGATTCAGAAATTCTGTCGCCGTATAGCGACGCATTGCAGACACTCCGAATTATGCTTGCCGCAAGCACATCGTTTGAAACAGGCAAAGCCATTGACCTTTAAAAAATAGCAGGCACGCAATGCGTGCCTCACAGCATTCTAACATGTTCGGTTAATATCATAAACACTAATTTTATATTCAACAACCTTTTGATTTATACAAAGTGAGAAAGAATTATGCCAATTAATCAATCCATCTGTTTTGGTGGTTTCCGGCGCGACAGAGAGCCGGAAGATGTTATTAAAAAAGCCGCTGAAATCGGCTACAAATCGGTCGAGATGCTACCCGCCGATCTCTGGCCCGTTGTTAAAGATCACGGGATGCGGGTTGCAATCATCGTTGGACATTCGTCCCTTCCATCAGGGTTGAACGATCCGAGCAATCACGACCGGATTGAGGATGAGCTGCTCAAAAATATAGACATCGCAGCAGAAAACGACATCCCCGGTCTTATCTGTTTTTCTGGCAACCGAGAAGGCAGGTCCGATGAGGAAGGTCGTGATAATACAATAGCCGGTTTGTCGCGTGTGACAAAAGCTGCTGAGGAGAAGGGTGTTAACCTGTGTGTTGAACTGCTCAACAGCAAAGTCAATCACCCTGATTATCAGTGTGATAAAACTGAGTGGGGCGTTGAGGTGTGTAAAGGTGTCGGTTCACCGCGGGCACAGCTACTCCACGACATCTACCACATGCAGATTATGGAAGGTGACCTCATCCGCAACATCACTGACTATATTGAATATATTGGGCACTTCCATACTGCAGGCAACCCTGGGCGTCGCGACCTTGATGACGAACAAGAAATCTATTATCCTGCCGTGATGCGCGCTATCGCTAAAACGGGTTATGACCTGTATGTAGGACACGAATTTAGTCCTAAAGGTGATGCGTTCGATGCGATGCAGCACGCTTATGATGTGTGTAACGTTTAACCAATCAGTGAGAATGTGTAAATCAAGGGCGAGTTTACAATACTCGCCCACCACACAATAAAATAAATCAGAACACTTTCCAAAAAATCATAGGGAGAAGATATTGACAAAAGACTATAAATTCGGAGACGTTTTGTGCAAAATTGTATTCTGATTATCAATTATGACATCTCCACTTATCTCAACTTAAGTTATATTTCAGTCAAATTTGACTGAATAAGTCAAAATATGGTATAATACATATATTAAGACAGAAAAATTATAGAAAATTCTGTATAAATATGTCTTGATATAGATATTTTATCTGCTTGACCAAAATTTTTGGTTAGGCTACAATTTAGGTTGATATAACTATTTCATTCAGTGTATACATGAGAATTCACGTACATTGGAGCGAAAAGGAGAAATTTAAAATGCGTAACAAACTTTTACTTTCACTTTTCACCCTCATAATTGCTGTCCTTTTCAGTTCTACTGCAGCAGCAAGTTTACAAGATGGCTTACTTGTTTATTGGTCATTTGATGAATCAGATGGAACAACCGCTTCCGACGTGTTGGGAAGCCACGAAGCGACACTTACCGGTAGTGCCAGTTGGGAACCCGGCGGCGGAAAAATTGGGGGTGCGTTGAAACTTGATGGCAGCGGTGATAGTTCCGCTGAAGATATCAACGGCGCAAACTACATCAATGGGCTTAACGCTTTTACCGTCGCCCTCTGGGTCAAATCCGCTGAAGTTAACTCCAACAAGGGCTTCATGCACGGTAAGGACCCTTCTGGTCAAGACGATACATTCACCCTACGATACGATTCCGCAGGTTTTGATGGCAAAGGTACTAATGTTATCAAAGCAGGCATTACCACGACAGGAGGGGGAACCAGTTATGAGAGTGCAAGCGACGTGCAAACCACAGAGTGGCAACACCTTGCTTTGACATGGAGCAGTGGCAACCAACTCGCACTCTACATTGATGGCGCACTTGATGAGGCAACAAATAATAAAGATGCTGTTGAAGGTGAAATCACCAATGCAACAAAATTCCTTATCGGCAAAGGTGGTAAAGATGCCAACGCCTCATGGAACGGTCTTATTGACGAAGTTCATCTCTACAACCGGGTACTAGACGATGGAGAAATTACGAGTTTAGCATCTGGTTTTAATGTTACCCCCGTTGAAGCACGTGGAAAGTTAGCAACTGTTTGGGGTAGCCTAAAACGTTAATGGTAAAACACTTTTGAATCACGTAGTAGGCATGCTTCTTAGTGTGCCTACTATTACTACACAAGATTAACTCAATTAATTTTTATTTTCTTTTCGATTATACAGCTAGGAGGAATTTAAAATGCGTAATCAACTTACACTGACACTCTTCACCTTTATCATTGCAGTATTTTTCTGTTCCATAGCAGCAGCAAGTTTGCAAAATGGCTTAATTGTCTATTACCCATTTGATGAGGCTAATGGAGAAACAGCATCCGATAAAAGCAGAAACAACAACGATGCGGAACTTATAGGTAACGCCGCTTGGGCACCTAAGGAAGGTAAAATTGGCGGTGCCATCAGATTTGATGGTGGTGATAGTTCTGCTGTAGACGAAAACGGGGCAGATTATATCAATGAACTTGAGGCTTTTACTGTTTCTGTTTGGGTAAAATCTGATTCGGTTGGACACGACAGAGGGATTGTCTTTGGTATAGACCCTGATGGAAGCGATAATGTTTTCGGTTTACGTTACGATGCCGCAAGTTGGGCAACAAAAGGTGGGACAAATCTTGTCAAAGGCTCGATTACGACAACGGGCGGCGGTCAAGCGTATGAGGGTAAAAGCGATGTACAAACGACTGAGTGGCAACATCTCGTGTTTGCATGGCGCAGTGGTGAACAACTTACCCTTTATATTGATGGTGAACTTGATGATCCTATACACAATGACGATAGTAAAGATGGAAAAATCTCTGGTGCCACCAAATTAATCGTTGGTAAAGGTGCAAAGGATAATAATGGCACCTCATGGCCCGGTCTCATTGACGACTTTCGCCTCTACGATAGGGTATTAGCGGAGGGCGAGATTACGGATTTAGCGTCAGGTGCCCTACCAGTTGAACCGACTGAAAAGTTAGCAACGACCTGGGCAAACCTTAAGCAAAAACGCAATTAATCGGTCTATGTGTTGTAAATAAAGCAAGCGCGTCTTCATCTGATAGAGACATTGAGGCGCGCCTGCATAGCAATAGGTTGGTAAAAATTATGCAATTACATCTTGAGATGCCGCGAGCAGATGAGGGTACTTTTCGATATAGTATCAAACGCGAATTAGCGGAACTATATGAGAAAGAAGATGGAGTGTATACGAAGGATAGCATAATTGATGCTATGCCTGAGTCAACATATAATGACGCTCTCTTTTTGCTTGAATTTCTTTTTAATTCGGATATTCCTATGCCAAACATCAATAGGACAAAACACGGTAGCCTTAGTCTAAGTTGGTATCCAGAAGAAGGCACAGCGATGATGGAGCTTTGTGGTGATGGGCTTGTTGTCTACAACGCTTTTTTTGATGAAGATCGTCAAGATGAGGGTGTTTGTGTGTTGACAGATATTGCTGCGCTTGATGAACTTCTTGGTGCGTTACGGTGCGTTTTTTGATAGCAGCGTTTTATTAGTTTTAATGTTGTTGGTGATGTTACAATGAAGTAATTGGAAATTTTCTCCAACAATATAGGTAACACGTTATGGAAACTTTACAGAAAGAACTTAATTTTGCGCAGTCTCCTGCAGACAAAGCACTGTTTCAGAAACATATCCAAAGCGAGTTAGACGCGATTCGTGAGGAAGTTAAAGAAACTTGTGCAGTGACTACAGACGTTATACCTGCACCGGAACAGGCATATAAAAATGTATTATCTTTGATGAAACAGATGCCTGATGACATACCGATACCAGACATGATGTGGTTAGAAGATGGGGGTATTGGATTAGAATGGAGACCCCGCGAAGGCATTGCAACAATAAGTCTATACGGTGACGAAAACGTTATTTACGGTATTTTTTTTAGTGAAAAGTGTGAAACCAGCGGAATCTGTGCCTTGTCAAACTATACACTTCTCCATGGATTTCTTACTACGTTAAGCCTACTCTTTCAATAAAGGATACGGTATGGATTTATCAAGAGGCGATATTCTTAGTCGCTTCATTTTTTCTAAGAGACATTTTTCAATAGAAAATAGGACTGTCAAATATGGTGCATTTATTCCGCCTCCAAATAGTGCTGATTTATCTGTGTTTTTTGTTTCATCTCTTACTAACAGCGAAATTTGGGAAATTGGACGCGAATATGTCCAAACGGATGAAAGAAAACTAAAGGCAAGAGCCGATCTTCCCGGTGAAAAAGTTTCTGCTGTTAATCTAAAAGTGGTACCAGATACTCAACCTCACGAACTACATGCCAATATTACACCTTTTCCATTAGACAAGCAGGAGCGTACTGCCCTTGCAAGAAAACTTGCAGTCGTTAGTAGATTGGAAATTATACCACCTGAAGATACTGATTCCGAACCTTAAATACAATTTCGGATAGTGTTTAAACCAATGCTACTCATCAAACCTACTGCTATTGTAATGCTCTCAGGATACTTAAAAAGGAATGACTAAATGAAAAGCGACGCGCATGTCTTTAAAGCGCGCATATCCGAAAATGCCACACATATACTTGAAAACATCCTCGGTTGCAAACTTGAAGATGTAATTGCAGGAATGGATTTCAACCTCAATTCCTTAGAAACCCTCCTCACTTCACTTCCAACAGATTCACTGGAAAACTACCTTTCACCACAATGGGTAGTGCTTGCTGCTGGCAAAGGCACTCGCATTGATCCGACTGGACGATTGAGCAAAACGTTGGACATTATATTCGGTGAGCAGAACATGCTGCAACGGTCATGTCGTTTTTTGCCGGGCAACCGTCCACATATTGTTGTTATTAACCCACAAATGGCAGCGCGAATAGCGGAAAGTGGATCGCCTGAGCAATTGTTAGGCACGCGTACAATACCTTGTATCCAACAAGAAATGAACGGTACTGGCGGTGCGTTACAAGCGGCACTGCTGGAACTTAGAAAATCAGACGCAGAATGGATCGGCGTAGCATTCGGTGATGAACCTTTTTTGGAGAGAACTATCTTTGCACAAACACTATTGTCCCATTTTGTCTCCGATGTAGATGTAACACTATGTGGCAAGATACCTGAAACGGTGGTGGATAAAGGCGGTCTCTTTTTCGATGCAGATGGTAAATTTGTCGGGACAAAAGAGTGGTACGATATGACAGAGCAAGAAAAAGCCGAGATGTGGCAACGTTTAGAGCGTGGTGAGGTATATACCAATACCGGTATCACGATTATTCGAAAAAATGTGTTGTTGGAACGTATAGATCGATTACAACCACATACAAATCGAAACGGTGAACTGCACCACGTTGATCTGATTCGCCTCTGTTATGAAGATGGCTTGAAAACAAACGCTTTTATTTATCGTGGTGGTGTGTTGTCGGGAGTTAACCGTTGGTCAAATGTTTTGTCAGGTGAAGATGCAATGTTCAAACAAACCAGAGAATTCCTTGCACAGAAAGGTATTCGCGTTGATCCTGCAGCGCAGATAACCTTGGGCAGTGAGGATATAGAAATTGGCACAGCGTGTTATCTCATTGGAAGAATTCATCTTGGAAAAGGTGTGAAGATAGGGGATTATTGTAGACTTGAAAATGTCACGCTGCGCGGTGCTACAAGTGTTGGGGATTCCGTTGAGCTGCGGAATGTGTCTGCAACGGATACGACTTTGGAATCGAATCAGTTACCTGCGACTTTGGCAAAACCTGTTAGCGGGATTGCAACTGTAAGTACAATTAGAAATTGCAGTTTTGATACCGTTACAGTAGGAAATAGCGTTCAACTTTCAGATATTCAAGCACATGTGACAGTGATACCGTCTAACATCAAACTAAAAAATCAAACATTAGGTGTGCCACTTGCAGAATCCCCGCTTGGTGTGCCGAGTTCACTTTTCAACCAAATTATTCCTGCAGATTATAGACCGGGTGTTTTTACTTTTGGTGAGAAGAAGGATTTACCAGATTGGGAAAACCTTCGGGAACATGTTAGTTCACATAGTGCTACAGAGCTGATTCCACGTGCGACACGCAATTCGCAATTACAACAAGTTGTGTGCAATGCAGTAGATATGCTCTTGGACATGCGGCGTGCAAACGGAGATTATCTGATTGAAACCCTTACGCCTGAAGAATTGTGGGGGACTATTTTTGAGATGGTAAAACTTTACACGGGCAACTTGAATCCCTACCATCAAGATAAACTAAAGGCACGCCAGACAGCACTTGAACTCCTCCCAGAGTTTTGGGGCGATGATTGGTTAACGCGGTTAAAGCTTGTTGTTGCGGGGAATGTAATTGATTACAGCAGTGCGCGGGTCGTCCAAAAGGTAAATGCTAATCCGAATTATTTTCCTGAAGCTTTGCGTGCAGCGGTTGATACGCCTTTTGCCATCGATTGCTATGAACTGTTTCAGGAAAAAGTGATTGACGCTTCCCCTCAGCAAATTCTATGGCTTGCAGACAACGATGGTGAAATCATTTTTGATATTGCTTTCGTCCAGGACCTCGTTCAATGTGGACATCGTCTATGTATTGTCGGAAAAGCCGATAACGCAAGTAACGACGTTACGTTGGCAGATTTGCATGATATTACAAACTATCCACAATTCAAAGAACTTCAGCGTGCTATTCAGGATGGTGTTGTTACGCTGATGTCGTCGGGAGCAAAGACGATAGGGACTAATCTTTATAATGCTACACCCGAATTTGTCAATGCATTGTTAGATACTGACCTTGTTATATCGAAAGGACAAGGTAATTTCTTTACGACTCCCGGTTGGCATAAAGATACCTTTTACCTCTTACTTTCCAAAGGTTTAACGGCTGAACGAAGCACAGGCGTTGTAGCAGACAGAAATCTGCCCGTTGATGGACTTATTTTAGGGTATCTGTCGGGTGGGACAAAACGAGTTGCAACGTTACGAGACTTATGTAATCCTTGTAATCAAGAATAATCGGGCTTAGAAAGCCCTCCCACAAGTCGTTGTGCGACCTATGTAACCTTTGAAATCGTAAACTCTCTTTTCCCTGACTTTGGAAGTGGAATTTCATCTACAAATTCTATCTTTACGGACACATCTGCCCCCAGAGCCTCCTGTATTTTCTGGACGATATAATTACCTGTTTCCGCTGTCCATTGCTCGTTAGTAACGAGTTTCAAAACACACTTTTCAAACGTTTCCTGAATTAATTGAAATTGGGTGACACCATCAAGATTATAAAAATGTTGTGTGAAGTATCCTCCGTGTATTAACGTCCTCGTTTTTGTTCGGAAGGTTGCGGTGCTACGCCCAAGGAGTTCTCCTAAAATGGGTAATTGGTTGCCGCACGGACATGTCTCATCAGAAAGACGACCCATATCGCCAATTCGATAACGGATAAACGGCATTGTGTAGTTGTTCAGTTGCGTAACGAGTAGAGCGCCCGGTTTGGAATAAGGATCAACACTGTCCACCTCAAGAAAAATGTCTCGGCAGTTGATATGCATACGCCCTTCTGCACATTCCATTGCGATTAATCCGACCTCCCGTCCGCCATATCGGTTATAAATTTTTGTGTCAAAGACTTTTTCGGCAAGTGAGCGGTAATGTGAGTGTAGCATCTCTGCAGATGAAATAATCCCTTTTGGTTTCCATTGTAGGGTCAATTTGTTTTCTGAGATAAACTTGGCAAATTGATATAGCGATGAAGGATATGCAAGAATAGTCTTAGGTTGTTGCCGTTGCATCTTCTTAAATGTAGTGTGCATCGCTGAATCTGTGAGGTGGAATCCGTTTAGCCAGTGTTGATTTCGCCAATAACGGTTTAATTTCTGTTTCCAATTAACATCACCGTTGACATCAGCGGGCGCTCCCCAGATGATTAACTGCGGTTCACCAAAATCCCATCCTGCCCATCTATCAAAGTAATAGACACTGAGATTCCGCTGATTCCAATAAGTTCTATCCTGATAAAACTTCAGCGGTGTGCCTGTAGACCCACCAGTAGCATTCTCAATTCGCTGGTACGTTGGAAATAATTCAGAACAAAGATTTTCCAATTGTTTTCGGATAGTCTGTTTTTCGATCGGTAGAATCTGTGATATGTCAATGGAATTAGCATTAATTTGTTTGAATAGGTCATTTTGCTTTAATCCAAAGTCTTTAAACAAATCGCGGTAGTATGGTGTTGTACGGACAGCATGCTGAATGAGTTGCTTAAGACGTTCCCGCTGAAAACTTAAAATCGTTTCGCGCGGCGCATTGAACAATTCAGCTATTTTTGATAATTGGTAACGGTAGAAAAAACCTTTTCGATAGGTATTGTATCCGTGCCATGCAGCTTTTGAGAAAACCTTTTTGGTAGAACGACGGATTGACATAATTCGATTTTTGAAGGCAAGTTGTCCAAATAATTCAAACACCTCAGATTGCCTTTCAATGGCAAGCTAAGTCTAGAAGAATGTCAAGAACGTCCTCTGATAGGATCAATATGTGGTGAATATCCCGGTGGTAGCTGATCACTTGACGAACGGCCATCTTGGAAAAGTTGGTCTGCATCAGGATTTTCAGGTTCATAAGGTGGTGGGAATTCGCGCCATCTGTTACCGTCAAGTGGAACTTCATAACCATCCTCGTGGAACCAATTAATCAAACGTTCCCGATATTCTCTGAGCGTTCGTCCATAACCTGGATTACCGGCGAGATTTCGTTCATCAAGCCTGCCTGATAAACGTCTAAAAAGCCATTCCTTTTGGTCGGCAGCGGAATAGATGTATTTATATTCATCTGTCAAGAGCATATACAACCCTCTGCTTTCACCTGATAATTGCCCTATGATTGCATCTCGTTCCGTGTTGCCGTTAGCAATATCTGCCAAGTCAACACCGCTATGATCCGAAGTCGGTGTTAACCCTGCTGCACCGAGACTGGTAGGAAGCACATCAACAAGACTTGTTGGCGTATCGCATTGCACGTTTGCCTCAAAACGTTCAGGATAGCGGACAAGTAGCGGAATGCGTGCAGCAGCGTCAAGGAATGAACGTTTCCCATAACAATCGTAGTCTCCAAGTAATTCACCATGGTCGGAAGTGTAAAGTATCAATGTATTGTCAAGTTCATCCTCTGATTCAAGGTAATCAAGAATTCGACCAACTTGATAATCAATGAAAGAAATAGCAGCGTAGTAAGCAGCTCGCATTGTCCTGAGAAGATTCATATCTCTACCCTGGTCCCGGTATTTATAGCGATTTTGATGTCGATTCCAGTGGGTATGCAAATGCTCATAATCTGGAGGCAGAAACGGTAGCGGCATTTCCACTGTTCTGTAGAGTCTGTTCCATGGTACAGGTGATTCAAACGGTGGATGCGGCTTAATGAAACTGCTCCAACACAAAAAGGGTCTGCTTGTATCGCGTTGAGAGAGGAATTGGAGTGTCTTGTCTCCTACCCACTGCGTATGGTGTAACCGCGCAGGAAGTTGTGAAGGTTGAGGGATGTAGTAGTATTCACTACGTTCACCGTGTGGTGCAATAATATGGTCATAGCCATTTTCATGGATAAACTGAGTATAATCATCTGGACCGGCACCCTCCTCTGAGAAATCTCTGGTTTCAAACCCCCACATTTTGCGTCCTTGTGGTGTAAAGTGCATCTTGCCGATACCGTGTGTCTGATATCCTACTTCATTCAGCAGCTCCATTACTGAAGCGCGATCCTGCGGCATTGCAGAATTGGTCGTGCAGCCCGTTTCATGCGGCCACTGCCCAAGCAGGAAACTACAACGAGAGGCAACACATACAGGGGAAGGACAATATGCTGAAGTAAAACTTGTTCCTTCACGAACAAGTCGGTCAAGGGCAGGTGTTTGAATAATAGGATTTCCAAGTGCGCCTACCGTGTCAAAACGCTGCTGGTCTGTCATCAGGAAAATGATATTTGGGTTTTTTGCCATGTGGTATCCCGATCCTTTCTTTTAGATGATGTTTTTGTGTCTTGATGAATATAGCATAGCACCTTATTAAAGTGAATACAATTAATATTTCATTTATCAGAGTTATTTATGGTAGATTATTGAATTAATTAGACGTATTTATCTGTAGGAGGGAACTCCGATTCCCGACTAAGAGCGGCATCAGTCGCGATTCGGAGATCGCTCCCGCCGAATACCACACGGGGAATGCCTAAACGGCATTCATACCGTTGATTTGGCGTATTCGGCGTTGATTCACAGGTGAAGTGTCCAATTATTTCCATATTTCACCATAGTTTTCGGTTTTGTGCTATGTTTTCACATTTCTATATAAACCTCTTGTAGATCGGGTGTCGCTACCGCTCTACCATAACTGTCAATTTAAGGATCAGGACTTACGCATTTTTTCTTAAAATCCCGCTGATAAGGGGATTTAGGGGTTAAAAACACCGAAATACCAACTTTTTAAGTCCAATTTTCCCTTTTTTCATCATTTTGCGTCCGTCATGCCGTTAACCGCTAACATTTCCGGCAAACTTATTGGAAATATATTGGATATCTATTGTCCAGTAAACCACGAAAACTTCTGATCACCACACAGAAACAGGTATAATATCAGTATGAGCAAAAGACCATCCAAATGCAAAGACGACAAAGCGAAACTTATTAAAAGAAAATATGGACAGCAAGAGGAAAACCGTGTTCCTACATAGATGAGAAATACAAAATGAAATTTAATTGCAAAATTAGAAAAACGCCTATAAACCCATACAGACACTGGTTTTATAGCGAATTTAGAAAAGTTACCACGGTATGAAAAAAGTTGCCAAATGGTAACTTTTTAAGTAGGAACGATCTCCGAATCGCGACTTTACGACCTGAACTGATAAAAACCGAAATTGAACGTTTCTGCTATTTACAGGACGGACGCATAAATGGTAGGCATTCACCGGTATGAATGCACTTGGCTGAATGCGCTTTTGGCATTTAGCATGATCCACCGCCTACCAAGGTGTAAAAGTGTCTATTTATTTTTATAAACCACCATAAATAGCCCTGTTAATTTATTGATACCTATTGCTATGGTTAATTTGGGATTGAAATTCCATTTTATATATGGTATTATCTTTATTATTGAATATGAAAAAAAATATCGATCTATCACCGAAAAAGCCACCAAATACGATAGGATTTAGTGTTCTTGAAATCATTAACATCAATTCAACTTGCAATGTGAGTGAGAAGAAATTAATGAGTTGATATACTGACTTCATCGTTGAATCTGTTGATATCCATCCAGAATATATAGTAAAACCTAAAAATTTTGGAACATTTCCCGGTAGATGCGGTTTCCTAACCGCATCGGAGACTGAACAAGCACGGTTCGGTTAGGAAACCGAACCCGCCAAATACCTTACGCGTATTTGGCGTTGATTCACAGTGTATCAATAATTATTGGTTTCACTATAATTGTAAACACATGCAAAAATGGCACGAAAACAAAGTACTTTTAAACATTTTAATAGTCTTAATGGTCGTATGTTTTATAGCGTACTATTTCTACCGTTGGAATTTGGGATTGCCTTTATTTCTCATCTTCGGTACAGCCATTATGATAAGAGGTCTAACAAAGATTACAATGCGGATGCGAAGTAATAAAACCAAACCAGATTCGCAAAACAGAGAAAAATAATGAAACGAAGGACTTTCATCAAATTAAGCGCGATAAGTGCTGCAGGAATGGTTTTGCCGCTTCAATTAGAGGCACAGCAGGATGATATACCTGTACTTAAGCCTCGCACCCTGATAACCCCTAATGAGGAATTCTATATCCTTCAGATAGATGAACCTGTAGTCATTAATGCAGCAAATTGGCGCTTAGCAATAACGGGTTTGGTTGAGAATCGTATTACGCCGCTTCGCCTTGAAGACATCAAAGCAATGAAATCGGTTGAGACAATGCGTACTTTGAAATGCATTGGTGATCCGATTGGTACTGAACAGATGGGGAATGCGGAGTGGAAAGGAGTCCGCTTGCGTGACCTTCTTCAAAAAACTGGTGTTAAAGCTGAAGCCAAAGTTGTTGTTTTCCGATGCCTAGACAGTTACCATACCGCAATTCCGTTGGCAGATGCGATGCATGAGGATACGATTCTTACTTATGAGATGAATGGTAAACCCCTTCCGACAGACCACGGTTTTCCAGTCCGTTTGCTCAACCCCGGTCATTATGGCACTAAAAACCCGAAATGGATAGTTAGTATTCAGTTAGCTAAAGAACACGAAAGTTATTGGGAAAAACGTGGGTGGGATCCTGTTGCGAATGTGAAACTTGCGACAGTCATCGGAACTCCCAGTGCAGAAGAGGAGATTATCGCAGGTTCTACTTATATCGTAAGTGGTGCGGCTTTTGATGCGGGGCACCATGGAGGAATTAACAAGGTGGAAGTGAGTATTGATTACGGAGAAACATGGGAAAAAGCAGAAATTTGGGCGAAGGATACACCACTCGCTTGGGTGCTTTGGAAGTGGAAATGGCAAGTGTCGAAGAAAAAGAGTCCAGTTGAGATTTACGCGAGAGCCACAACTAACAGTGGTGTCACGCAGGATGAGATTGGAATTAAAGTCAAACCAGTGGATGCATTAGGTTATCACACTGTTGATGCCCAAATTGTGGATCCGCGGTAAAACACAACACAGTGGTTTACGTATGCAGTATAAAAAGTCCTACGTCTGTTCTCTAAGAAAATAACAGTAAGGACGTGGTATTCGCGTGCTTGCCTATCTTGAGATAAGATTACTTTCAAAGGAGTTTAATGAAACGCTTTTTTACACTTATAGGTATCGTTATAATGGTCTTCTCTTACTTCAGTTGTTCTTCAGACGAAGAACCGGCAGATATGGATTCTCCTATTATGTCGGATACAACTGAAGAAACACTTGAAATGATAGAGAAGGCTGATGTCGTTCTACTCACGGATGATGTGGTATTAGAAAATATGTATGCGGCTGAAGCCGAAAAACTTGAAGATAAAACACGTGTACAAATTGTAACTGTGCTTGAAGGCACGCAGCGTGTGACCATTGAGGCACGTTTTCGCGGTATTCGCAATTTCGGGTTTGGGTTTCCACTGTATGAGTGTGAGCTTATATCTGAAGATGTTGAAAAGATGGGCGGCATCGCAGCAGGTATGTCAGGAAGTCCTGTCGGTCCCCCTGGAAAAATTATGGGCGCACTCGCTTATGGCGACAGCTTCTCTGCTGCACCGACAAGGTTCTGGGTGACAGCGATTGACGCAATGGAGTCAACACGTGAACATCAAACATTCGGAGATGAATTGGCGGAAAACCTTGCTGCCGCACCATCGGCACGGATAAATGCCGTTTATGCCCCGGTGAAAACACCGCTCATGATTACCGGCATAAAACCGAACAGACTTCAACACATTGAATCATATCTGAAAGGTTCACGTTTTGATTATATTGAGTTATTCGCTGATGTTGGTAGGGAACCTGCGGCACCATCTGCTGACAGAGATTTAATGGCAGGCGATATGATTGGTGTTGCTATCGCTACGGGAGATGTCGTCAATGCGATCGGATTCGGCACTGTGACACAAGTCTATAACGATAACACATTCGTCGCATTCGGACACCCGTTTTCGGCGTATGGCGATGGCAAAACATCACTCCCTGTGTATAGAGCGGTTGTCAACGGGCTCGTGCCGAACCTACAAAGCACCTACAAATCTGTATCGGCTTATGGCGACCCAATCGGTACTGTGACAAAAGACCTTATCCCTGCGATTGCTGGTGAACTCGGTGAAGCGCCGGAGATGATACCTTTCAATATTAAATATCAAAGAAATAAAAATGTTATTGAGAAAAAGCACGAGGTTGCCTATGGATACGAACTGTATATACCAATCATTGCTGCGGTTACACAGAACGCAATTCGGTTAGAAACAAGCCCCACCACCGTAGAGGTGACAATAGAACTTGGCTTCAAAGAGACGAGAAAAACCTATACAGAGACATTTATGAGTAGCTCTGATGACACATATATTGATATACTCCTAAACACCCAAAGAATTATATCGGCTTTTACCGATACGTTCAAAAACAAATCCGAAAAAGCGACATTGACTTCGGTCGACATGACGATCACCGAGAAACCGCAAATAATGATCGCAACAATCCAAGAAGTGATCGCACCAGACAAAATCGTTCGGGGAACGACCACCACGTTTACCGTTGTGCTACTGCCACATTGGAGTGCCGTTCAGGATGGCAAACGGAAAATAGAAAAGCAGGTGACACTTGAAATTCCTAATGACTATCCGCTGGGGAATGCATGGGTCAGTGTTTTTTCTGAGGATCCTGATGATTCATTTTTTGGACTCGACCTTGACTTTGACTTAGACACTAACTTTGATTTTGGCACCTTGCCTGAAAACCTTGACGAACTTATTGAAAATATGGAGGAGGATCAGAGCGAAGCCCCCGGATTAATCACAATTGTTCTTTCGGATGAAATTGTTTCTCCAAATGATTTTATTTTTGATGAACCTCAAAACGAAATAACACTTGATGATTTTATTGTTACGGGTCAGGAATCGGACTTTGTTGAGATCACACAGTAAAACCTATCACGCGTTTGAACATGAAATTGCAAAGAAGGTAATTGCCAAGCCGTAAAAGTAAGTGTAAATGCCTTTGAGTGCTGTTCTCAATGGATTTTCAATCGGAACGGACATACTCGTTTTTGGGCAGTCTTATACTACTTATAGTGGAGTATAGAAATAATTCTACATTTCCTCTGTAGGAGCGATCTCCGAATCGCGACCGAATTGTTAGGAACAGTCGGGAATCGGAGTTCCCTCCTACTGTTCAGGAGTGTAGCGTTAATTCTAATCTTTACCATAATATGAGACAAAAACAAAATAAATGCGCTTAAAACCGAGCCAACTTTTTACCGTCTATTTTCCTGTCTTACTAATTGATTTTGCCCTCAGCAGTGTCCTAACTAATTCCTCTTTTTATAGTAGTTTTCTCGGACTCTCCTCCACTTTTTTAGGCGTGTTGATGGCAATTACAACCGCCTTTTTCGCATTTCTCGCAATTCCATTTGGGCAGCTATCCGACCGGATTGAACGAAGACGTATGTTATACGCTGCTTGTGTTTTACTTGGGGCTGCGAGTATCGGACTCCCTTTTTGTCGGAATAAAATTCATCTATTGGCCGTTTTTCCAGCAATTGGAATTAGCATGGCACTGTTTTGGCCCGCTTACGAGGCTTGGCTTTCCGAACAAGAAGGAGAGACCAAACTTGTTCAACGAATAACGCTTTTCAATTTGTTTTGGAGTATCGGCGTAACTTTAGGTCCTGCTATGTCAGGTTATCTATATGAAGATGAAAACCCATTTAGTCCATTTTATCTGTCAGTTGTTCTCTGTTTGTTTACCATTGTGACACTGTTTTCACATAAATCTAAATTTACTTCACACACGACAGAAACATCATCTGAAACCATTCAAATTCTATATCCATCACCTGCTGTTAGAACAACCTATCTTAATTTAGCACGATGTGCGAATTTTGCATCTTGGTTTGGACTGGGTGTCTTGCGTAGGCTTTCCCCAAAGTTGACATTAGAAATGGGGATACCTACTCAAACGTATGGGAATTTTATGCTGACACTTGGAAGTGTGCAGACATTGGCGTTCCTCGTACTTGGAACAGGTTTTTCTACGCGATGGCACTATCGGTTTAGTCCTCTATTAATCGTTCAAGGACTGGCGATTCTTAGTTTCATCGCAATTTGGAGATTCCAGAATTCCTTTCTTTGGACAGCGGCGTTTGCTTTAATCGGTTTAACTGCTGCATTTACTTACTTCAGTAGTCTCTACTACGGTTTGGACAAGCACACTGATAAGGGGAATAAAAGTGGTTGGCACGAATCAATCCTTGGGTTTGGTATTCTATTTGGTCCATTGTTAGGTGGGGTCGCTGTTGATTTAGGGTTGGGAACGCAAAGTCCTTATCTAATATGTGCTGTGGTAGTTGTGATCGCTATTGTAGTAGAAATTATCATTGCATCAAGTAATCGGTTGTCAGGGGATGTGCTTTGATGTAATCTTCGTCTGGTGTAATACCGAGTCCAGGACCATCCGGAACTGTGACAACATGGTCATTAATTTCAATACCGCTCACCGCCAAAGTTTCTAAAAATACGGGAGCATTCAGTTCGGCAGGCAGTACAAGGTCCATAGTTGAGAAAAGATGGACACTTGCGATGAAACCGACACCTGCTTCAGTCAGTCCACTTCCGAGCAATTCTATAGCATTGGCTTCTGCAACATAGACACTTTTTAGACATTCGGTTAGACCACCAGATTTGCATACCTTCAAAACAACTGCATCCGCACATTCAAGGCGTGCAATTTTGCCAAGATCAAAATATGTAAAACAACCTTCATCAATGGCAATCGGAACTGTGGCTGCCTCTCGCACCCGCTTCATGCCGAACCAGTCTTGACTTGTGACCGGTTGTTCCATACAGTAAATTTCATTAATATCCTGCACACGCTTTAGCAGTTCTAATGCATTAGATGGTGTGTAAGATTGATTTGCATCAATCCAAAGTTTCGCATCAGGCGCTGCTTCGTGAATTGCGCGTATACGTTCTTCATCCACTCCTGGCATCCCTTCAACTTTCACTTTAAAACAAGAGCAGGGAGATAGTGCTTTTGCTTTTAACGCCATTATCTCTGGCGTATCTATACTCAGGGCATAACTTAGCGGTAGCGTGTTGTGTTGTTTTCCTCCAAAAAGGGTATAGAGCGGCACATTTAGGATGTGACCACACAGATCATGCAGTGCAATGTCAACGGCTGCTTTAGCAAAAGGGTGTCCATTGCTAACAGCTGGTTTTAATGCTTGATAGATGGCGTTGTGGATTTCGTTACGGTTCAGGGGATCTTGTCCCAGCAGTAGAGGTGCGATATGGTGTCGAATCGTGGTAGTAATAGACTCTGTTGTCTCATAACTCCACGACGGTAGTGCCCGTTGTTCACCCCATCCGATGTAACCATCATCTGTTGTAATCTTTACAAAGATATGGTGTCCTGCAGCATCAGTATCACCAACAAAACCTGTCCCTATGGTAAAAACGTCTTTCATTCCAACTGCAGTGGGATAAACCTCTACGTGTGCAATTTTGCTCATGTTATTGGTATATGCTCCGTTATGCGCTCAGTACTGGAAGATGTATTGATAAAATACCCGAATTGTTGATGGCAATATCTTATCACTTTGCTGTTAATTTATCAAACGGAATTAAAATTGTGGGTACGTAGAGTTTTTGTCAAAAACTACAGACATCCTGAAAAAATAATATCCTTGACAAATATCCAATTTATGTGTCAAAATGAAAGGTGTAATCTAAAGTATAAATTTTACACAAATCTTATGCTATAGTTACCTAAATTCTTATGAAATTGAAGTATACTATAAATTTGAAGACGACAAATTGAGGAATTTCACATGCAAACGGATTCGAATCGTATAGATGAAAAAGAACTTCCAATTTTTCCATTGAATGAAGTACTGTTTCCTGGTGGTTTACTGCCTCTGCATATCTTTGAACAGCGGTATCGTGAAATGGTGAAGTTTTGTATCAGAAACGATTCGTCCTTTGGCATTGTAATGATTAAAGAAGGTGAAGAGGTCGGTGAAGCAGCGGTCCCTTGTATAGTAGGTACCGCAGTTGATTTAGTTGAGGTTTATCGGTTGCCAGATGGACGTATGAATATAATGACATCCGGACACTCTCGATTTGAGATATTGGAAGTTAACGACGAACTTCCGTATTTAGTTGGACGGGTGCGAATGTTAGATACGTTAGAAGCTGAACCCGACACAAGTCTTGAAGAAATTGCTGCTAAAACACGGGAACTCTATATTGAATATGAAACTTTATCAAGTCACTTAATATTTAGCTGGCAAACACCGGATGAAAATCCAGAGCATCCGCAGCAATTAGCGTATCAAATTGGAACACGTCTACGCATTCCACTCAGTGAAAAGCAGGAACTTTTGGAAATAGCCTCATTTGACGAACTACTCAAACACGAAATTGAAATTTTGAAAATTCAGAACCAACAAATTGCTTTCCAATTGAAATCTCGAAATAACTGATGAGCAATTAACAGGACACGTTTAAATGATAGGTAATTATAACATTTGTAGGAGTGATCTCCGAATCACGACGAAACGTTTTTGATAGTCGGGAATCGGAGTTCCCTCCCGACAAATGCCTTATGCGCATTTGGCGTTGATTTGGACAAATGCCTTATGTGCATTTGGCGTTGATTTGGACAAATGCCTTATGCGCATTTGGCGTTGATTTGGACAAATGCCTTATGCGCATTTGGCGTTGATTTGGTTGAATGCCAAAAGTGCATTCAGCGTTGATTCACAAACCCGTAATGTCTAATTAATTCTAAAATCTACCATAATTGCTATATGAACGGCTTCAATAGTGTTAACATTGGTGCGTATGACACCAGTAGGTCAAAAGATTCATGGCGCTCAAGGCTCCTATTCACCAATTCACTGAAACTCGAACGATCCATATTTCAGGGAGAGATTTCTTATATATCAGCAATCTGATCTCAACGTTCAGACTGCTGATAGTTCCACTTCTCTTTTGGTTGATATATCACGAGAATTATAAACTCGCTATTGTGGTAGGAGGCGTAGCGGTTATTTCTGATGTTTTAGATGGATTTTTTGCAAGAATGTTGAATCAACACTCGGAACTTGGTTATATCCTTGATCCGATCGCAGATAAGTTTGCTATTGGAGCCGGAATTTTCGCGCTTGTTTTATCAAAGCAAGAAGCTATAGAATTTCCGATATGGGCATTTGGTGTCGTAATTTTCCGGGACGTGGCAATCGTGTTGAGTAATGCTTATCTTGCGTATAAGGCAAAAATGATTACACGTTCTAATTTCTGGGGTAAATGTACCAGTTTCTTTTTGTCAATCGCTGTGATTCTTTACCTTATTTATGCGATGCAATCTAAGTTATTCCCGGAGTGGATTGCCCATTTTACTCTCTACATCGCTCTTGTATTTGTTGTAATCTCAGCAGTGAGTTACGCACGACACATGTTCCGTGTGCTAAAAACGGAAGTTAGAGATTAAAATAATAACAAGGTTTGATATTATCTATACAAATATGGTGAACTTTGAAATTAAAGAGGCACATTTTCTGTAGGAGCGATCTCCGAATCGCGACGAACCTCACTGATAGTCGGGAATCGGAGTTCCCTCCCGCTGAATGCCAAAAGCGCATTCAGCGTTGATTCACAACTCAAAATGTCCTGTTAATTCTAAAGTTCACTATAATATGGGAAAACCTCAATAACAAAAAATCAAAGAGGTTGGGAAATCAAAATGGAACTCTATTTGAATCCATCAGATGTCGCTGAAGTAATTGGTGTTGATGAGGAAATTATAGAACAGACATTGAAGCGGAAACATCCAGAGATTGAACCCTTTCTGCGTACTGTTTCTGCACCTGCAGAAGCCGAGGATGAAAAACCGAAGGCAATTCTCCAGTTAAGGATTGACGGTTTAGCACCATTGATAAAACAACTTAGTTATAATATCCCTACAAATGAAATAATCGAAAACCTTATTTGCCAAGTCGTCCACATTGCCTACCTTCGTGAAAATAATGAAAAATTGGAAACAGAAATCGCTAAACTTCAAGAAAAAGTAAAATCACTTCAAGAGGAAAGGGCTGATTTGCGGGTACAGATCAACAATTTACAAGAAGAGAAACCAAAAACGTGGAAAGACCGATTATTCAAACTTGGTGATTGAACACACAACCTATTATGCTAATTTGTTATTAAAATCTATGAGAAAACAGAAACGAAATCAGTTTATTGCTATCAGTTTTTTTCTAATTAGCAGCATTTTTCTTTATGTAGAACTGGAAAACATATCATGGATACCAGATCGGATAGTTCAAAGCAGTATCTTGCTAAAGGGTATCTCGTTCGTACTGCTAAGCATCGCAGCAATACTTGCAGGGATTGCTTTTGAAAACAAACGACGAATTGCCATAATATCAGGTATCGTTTTAGCGATAGGACTCGGATTTCTTTATCTTCCTATCCCTTCAATTTTGCGCGGTTCAGCGTTTCACCTTTTGTTTGCAAGTGCAATTTCGTTTGGTATGACAATCTCTGCTATACGGATTGCGACGGTTGTATCTGCAATTTGTACTTGTATCGGCATCTTCTTTCTTTATCAACCCGTTTATCTATCACTTAGCAGCACTGCACTATACTTACTATTACCAGGGATTATAGTCTTTTCGATTGTCTATTCACAGAAGATAATGTGTGAACGGATATCCATCGGCTTAATAGCTTTAGGATTAATTTCTCTCTGCCAACCGTTTCTTATAGTTTTTTATCAAACAGGCTTCCAGTTGCTGCTTGCTGGCTTGACAGGGTTTATTGTTGTAGCACATCGATAGTTCACCTTTAATGAAGGCAACGAATTTCCTACTTCAACAACAATATCCAATTGGCTCAAAATCAATAATCCTTTTTGGAACGACATATAAAAGTTGCTTATGACATCAGCGAAAACCACAAAAATTGTCATTGTCGGTGCTGGTGTTATTGGTGCTTGTTTAGCCTATCACCTGTCACAACGTCCCCGAACTGCTGTTATTGTTCTTGAACGCAATATTCCTGGTGCTGGGGCATCGGGGCACTCCTTCGCATGGGTAAATGCTTTCGGGAAAGATCCACGCGATTACCATACACTTAATCGACGATCATTAGATATGTGGTATCGGTTGGCGCATCAACTTGATGAAGATATTGGTATCCATTACGGTGGTGAGATGCGGTGGGAGGAAAATATTGACCGTGCGGCGCAGTTAGACCGACGTATCCGACAACTTCAAACATGGGGATATCCGTGCAGGCTCATTTCCCGTGATGAGATGCTAACATTAGAACCCGACCTACTTCCAGGTCGCGTGGAAACTGCATCGCATTCCGATGCAGATATTCACGTAGAAACCGATAAATTCATCTCCGTATGCCTTAAGCGCGCACGGGAATCTGGCGCAATTGTATATTCAGAAACATGTGTCACAGATTTTGTTATTCGCAACGGAAAAATTGCTGCTGTCAAAACACCTAATGCTGAATATCCATGCGATGTCGTTGTTTTGGCAAGCGGAGTTCAAACGACTGAACTGGCTTCCTTACTTGATATTCATATTCCGCAACAGAAAAGTCCAGGCATTGTTATTAAAACGACACCGTGTAGCCCAGTTTTGCAAAATGTCGCAGTTATTCACGCACCACCGACCAATGAAAACTACCAACACTTACACCTACGACAACTTTCTGACGGGACTCTTGGAATAGGGCAAGGAACGCAGGAAGGGATTAACCGGGACGATTCACAGGAACATGCTAATGCACTTCTTGCTCAAGCCAAAGCCTACCTGCCAGCAATAGCAGATGCCAAAGCAATTCCGACTCCTGTCGGTTATCGTCCAATGCCACTTGATGGATTTCCAATACTTGGATTTACTAAAGTAGTGCCGAATCTGTATATTGCGTTGATGCACAGTGGTGTTACCTTAGCACCTCTGGTGGGTGAAATGGCTACATTGGAAATTGTTGACGCTGCGCGAGTGGATTGGTTCTCACCCTATCGATTAGAGCGATTTGGGTAGGCACTCGGAAAGACACGCCTACCAATTTAAGGACTACTCAAAGAGTTCTAACTTACCATCTATGACAATCAGGATTTTCGGCTCATAAATAGCATCCCCATTTTCGTGAAATGAAAACTTACCTAAAATAGTGTTAAAATCTCTGATATTAGCGAGCGCGTCCCGAATACCTACCGCGTCAGTGGATTCTGCGTTGGCAATCGCCTCTGCCAAAATATGTAGTGTCGCATAAGAACGCGCAGCATAGTTGTTTGGTGCCATTTTGTGCATTGCTGTATAATACTCTATAAAGGCTTGATTCCCCGGTGTATCAACCGCAGTGCCCCACCCTACAAATGTAATAGCTCCTTCAGCAGCTTCACCTGCAGCTTCAACGTCAACTTCGGTTAACGTCCGGATGATAATTGGCGCAGTTATGCCAAGTTCGTGAGCTTTACGCAGTATTCCAGGCTTTTCTGGTGGTAAAGATGAGACAAAGATTGCCTGGGGGTCTAACGCTTTTATACGCCTAAACTGCTCCGTAAAATCTTCTGTTTCGCCACCTCGAAATGTTTCAGTGCCAAGAATTTTTACACCCTTTGCAATAAGGGCTTCCTGTACTGCTTTGTCTCCATCAATAGAAAAATCGTCGGTTTCATCATATAACGTAGCAGCGTTTTGATAACTAAGTTCCGCGTGTGTTGCTTCAACACCGTTAGGAACTAACACATCTGTGGTAAGCGCGACGCGAAAGGTAAAATCACTGATTGCACTAAGGCCGCGTTCCGCGGATGTTGGACTAATCGCGACAATCTGATGTTCTTTTGCAATAGGAAAAGCCTGTTTGGTGGCTGAAGAGGTCGCAGGTCCAAGGATGACAGAAACTTTATCTGTTTCAATCAGTTTTTTATAAGCTTCAATTGCTCCCTCTGGAGTCCCTTGAGCGTCAACAGTAATAAACTTAAGATTTGAACCTGCAAGTTGTGAGTCGTTAATCTCACTCAGAGCTAATTCTAAGCCTTTTTGTATTGGTTCGCCAAATGTGGCAGCGAGTCTTCCTGTTTGAGGTAAGACGAGACCGATGGTAATTTCTTTACTTGAATCGTCCATTTCCGATGTGGTAGGTTCAACCATTTGCGGAATTCGTTCACAACTAGTGGTTAGTCCAGTCTAACTTTTCGGGTATAGATGTTTTAATCTGACACGCGCATCGTCCGTTGTAAATTGCCAGTCTACCTGCTTTTGCTCTGCATTTCTACGTTTTTGCCACGCTTGTGTCTCTCTACGGAGTGTCTCTATATCTGGGATTCGACGACACAAACATTGGCGTGTAAGGACGCTAAGTTCTATTTCCGCTATATTCAACCAACTTCCATGAATGGGGGTATGCACGATTTCTAAACGCTTCCGGAACCTATCTGCTTCTTCATCTCCAAACACTTTATTGAGTGACGCGAGTTTATGTGTATTCAGGTTATCACAAACTAAAATGACCTGTTTTGCGGATGGGTAGACCTCATCCAATAGTATTTTGACTTCTTCTGCCCAATCCACTGTCTTTCGGTGCGTCCGAACAGACACACGCCGCCATCCCGAGAGTGCCTCTGTAAATAGGAAGATATTTGCTGTGCCTTTGCGTTTATACTCGTTATCTACGCGCTTGACTTGTCCCGGTTTCGCAGGATACGGTTCACGAACATCATCCCTAAGTGTGACAGATTGTTCGTCCATGTTCACAACAGGAGTATCCGCAGCCAAAGGTTTCTGGTAAAGATCAAGCACTTCTTCCATTGACTTTACAAACTCAGCGTCTTTTTCAGGGGGTATCACCCACTGTTGCTGAAGGTGTGGTTTCAACGCGTTTTTTTTAGTGTCTGCCGCACCGTTTCTGGAGAAATGTTTTCCACAACTTCAAGTCTTACCAACTCTGACGCAAGCAGACGTAACGTCCATTTGGCAGCACCTTCGGGAGGGGTTCCACAACTCAGTGCTATCAACCTTGCTTCTCCGTCACCATCAAGTTTACGAGGTGTCGGTGGATGCTTCCGCTTCGCACGATATAAGGCACGAGAAAAGCCACCTTCCACAAAACGCTGACGCACTTTCGCAACTGTCCTATCAGTGCACTCATACGCCTCAGCTATTCTCGCGTCAGTCCAGCAGGGACCATTTATATCTGATTTCAGCAAAATATGAGCATGCCTTATCATATATGCCTCTTTTTTACCTGTGTTAATAATATCTGATAACTCCTGTCGTTCCGCATCGGTCAGTTGGACAACATATTTCTTATTCAAGGGTGTGTTCCTCCTTATGTATTGCTATACTATAAGAGAACACTTTTGTTTGTCAAGATGCCGAGAAATCTACAAAAACTAAAACAAACTTTTAGGATGGACTATCCACTAGTTAAGCCCACAAATATAGCAATAATTGTTAACACAAACGTGAATGTTGAGATGTTTCTTATGCTCATAAAACTCCTTTGATAACACACAGAGCGTGTCTACTATTTAGTTTACTGATAGCATATTGCGTATGCTTTCTGTTTTAACAACATTATAATTATATCATTGTTGTGTTGCAAGTCAAGTTGAATTGCTCTGGACTCGCAATTCCTATCGCTTGACCAATTTCCTTTTATACGGTATAGTACAACAAACCGATGATAAGAATAGATTTTCTCACATTAAACGGAAACTTATGAAAACAGAATCTAAAAACTCTGTCCGATGGGGCATCCTCAGCACGGCGAGTATTGCCACGAAGGTTGCTCGCGCAATTCATCTCGCTGAAAACGCAGAATTGGTTGCCATCGCAAGTCGCACTGAAGAACGTGCTTCTGCATGGGCACAAAAACACAATGTTCCGATCACTTATGGCACTTACGAATCCCTCCTTTCTGATACCTCTTTAGATGCTATTTATATCCCGCTTCCACCTTCAATGCATGCGGAGTGGACAATCAGAGCAGCGGAACACGGTAAACACGTTCTTTGCGAGAAGCCGCTTTCCGCAAATTCCGATGAAGCAACCCTAATGGCGGATGCATGTCGCCAAAACGGCGTGCAACTGATGGACGGTGTGATGTGGGTGCATCATGAACGTACCACTATGATGAAGCAGCAGCTAACAAGTTTAGGCGAACTGCGGCGAGTCACAGCCGCCTTCACATTCAACTGGAATACAATTCCTACCAATAATATCCGTGCTAAGCCGGAACTCGCGGGTGGAAGTCTCGGTGATCTTGGCTACTATTGCGTGCGTGCGATTTTGTGGGCATTTGAGGAAATGCCAACAAAGGTTTTTGCGGCAGCGCGCTACAAAGTTGGCGTGGATTTCAACCTTGCAGGTATTCTCTGGTTTGACGATGACCGTATCGCAACTTTGGATTGTGGATTTGACACGGGTCATCGAAAGTGGTTTGAAATTGCTGGTACAAAAGCCTCGTTAGTTTGTGATGATTTTACCGTGCCTGCATCGGAAGAATCCGCTCGTTTTTGGATACATGGATCGGATAACGATAAGCACGAAATAGGTGCTTGCATTCAGGAAGTCAATATGATTGAGCGGTTTTCGGGAATAGTGCAATCTGATAACCTTGAACCAGAGTGGACAGATGTAGCAGTAAACACGATGCGAGTTTGTGATGCGTTGCTTGAATCGGATCAACAGGGAGCAATTGTCAACCTCTAATCTAAAACGAATTCCGAGGAGTGCTATGAAGATTACAAACATTGAAACCTTTATTGTAGATGGTGGATGGCGACCCTGGATTTTTGTCAAGGTGGAGACTGATGAGGGCAGGGTTATTCAGTTTTAAAGATTCTCAGTTTATCATGTTAACTGCGAGTTTAGGTTTTGAAGCATAATATTTCATCTTATCAGCTATACGCGTTATTCCTGCGAATCGGAATACGGATAATGCGGTATTTCGCAAAGCAGCCATGACTTGTGGTATTGCCCCGCATCGGACCGGCGAAGCATCTTCTCCAAGCAGCGTATCGCGCATCCAGTGCGACTTGTTCTCTATTGACCAATGTCCACGCCGTAAAGCAAGTAAGTGCTCGGCAGATGCTTCTTCGGGATTTAGACTTGTTATACCATAGTGGACTTTGTGTGTTTCTTCTCCTGTTTTCTGATTTTTGTAAGTATAATGATATTGGATCACTTGTGCTATCCCTGGCCAGTCCAGATACTCGTTGAGACTTGTGCTTGCTTTGATACACCTTGTCTCAAGTCTCCCATGTGATTTTTCAACTGTTTCGTGAATGTGAATGGGTTCTCCTAAAATAGGGTGTGTTGTCTCTTCAGAAAGCGTGCCAGGAATGCCTTGAAAAAGTTTCTCAATCGCATCTAAAAGGTCTGGTTGGTTGTCTTTGACAGGGAGCACATAGTTGCCTTCATCCGCTATGATTGCGTGGCAGAAAGTTCGCTGTGTCAAAAGTGCGTCCGTTGTGATGACTTTACCCCTCACATCAAAGGTCTTGAGTATCTCTGTTGAGATCGGTATTTCGTTGGTCTTGTCGCTAACACTTCGCTGCGTGAGGGTCACCCCTAACTCATGCGAAACGACAGAGAGCAAGTGGCTTGTTATCGCACCACTTTTTTGGGAGGCACGCATCGTTTTGCCATCTATAGCGACTGCGTCAAAACATCTTGTCAAATCGGGACGACTTTCTATCACGGTGTTTACCCAGTGTGTCAGGGTTTCTTCTAATGCTTCAACATCTAACTTTTTCAATAGATTATGAATAGTTGAAGCACAAGGTGTTATCTTCTTTGTAAAACCGAGTGCTTTTGCGAGTGCGGGTTGTGACCGTGCCCAAGTTGCGATGGATGTATATCCTTTATGTCCGCACATCAATCCGATGACGACAAGTGCGAGGATTGATTTCAACGGGTGTCGTTTCCCTTTATCCTTGCGTGGATCAGAAATCTCTGCTAACATATCTAACAAGTGGCAAGATAGTCTTCTTGTCATTATTCACCTCAAAATAGGTAGTTTTAAGGTGAAGTATAGCAGATATAGCGCGACAAATCACGCTATATCTGCTTTTCATAAAAATAAACACTTGTGAAAAAATATAGAAAACTGAATAACCCTGGAGACCAGGGGTGTGTAAAGTTTTGGTTATAAGTTCATGCTGCCTGTTTGAGTTCATTCCAATATGTGTCCCACGCCCCATTTTTTATCAAACATCGTGCGGGAAGCACTGGATTGATACCTTTCTTCTGCCACCTCATAGCAGCTTGTTTACACCTTTGTCCCACGACATGTTTGCAGGCACTCTCAATCACGCCACTCCCGATTTGATACCCTTTTTCCCGAAACATTTTATATTGCATGCGTTCAGCGTGCTTTTCGAAATAGCCTGCTTCCCTGTCTAAGATATTCACAACATCTGGATTTTCCATACCTAAACCCCGAATGCGTAAAACGACTTCTGCCGTGTCTCCCTCATAAAGAAAAAGTCTGTTGCCTCTACCCACTTTTCAATCGTTGTTGTCTGATGTTCCCCAAATGCCTGTTTTGCCACTTCATATAAATGGGATTTCGCATGCATGTAATCCACAATCTCAATGGCATTCGGAAAGTATTCATCCGCTAAGTTCCATATCCACGCCGCACCATCCCCAATAAACACAACATCCTGGGTATCTATATCGTCTCGGTAAATGCCACTTTGCGTTGCTAACGTAAATAACTTTTCCCCAAACTGTGCCGCATTCTCACGCCCCGCAACATAACGAATACTTTCTGTTCTGGCACTCGGTGTCGCCCCCGAACCCAGTTGTGGATAATCTCTATAAACACAACCGACTTTCACTTCTTTCCACCCATCCGGCGAGTTCGTGTAGCACCCATCACACCCCACATACCAACGCTGATTTGCCACAAGTTGTTGCGGTTCTACTTGTTCCGATGCGTGCAGTTCTGATAACCACTCACGCACTTTTTGGTGCAATGTCGTATGGCTCACTTTTATCCCTTGAAAAGACAACTCTTTCGCTGCGGCTCTATAGTCAAAAGGTGCTGCCAGATAACACATCCGCTCTGCGACACGATGTGTCCATTTACCTTTCAACTTTTGACACGCATCCCAAGGTCTATGATAATGACCCGACGCACATTCATACACCCAACGCTGCACACGGACCTTGCCACAAAGTGTTGTGATATTCACGCCGCGTTTCTGTATCGGACGACACGCTTGTTCACATTGTGGACATTCAACAGGTGCTGCAGATTGCCGAGATGCTGCTTCTGAGACACACACTTCCAACAACTTTTGACTACTTCTAAGCATGAGGTCTCGCACACAAGGCTCAGCTGCTTCTAATGGGACGCAAGGGGATGACAAAAGTTCGTCTGCCATCTGAGCAATATCTTCTAAAATCTCTTTGACTTCTGGGTTCTCTAATGATATATTAAACATTGGTATCCTCTTCCTTTTTGAATTTATTAGGATAGGATACCCATTTTTATTATAACTCGCAACAACTCTTTACATCAGAGTTGCTACAAAAACTTTACACACCCGTGGGACATTGGTGTGTAAAGTTTTGTAGATTGTCTGAACCAGGATTTCCAAGATTAGCCTTATGTTATGCGGATGCTCACAATCCTGCAAATCTGGAAATCCTGATAATCTTGGTTCAGACAAAGGTAAAATCTTGTAATATTGGGCTTACAAAGTTCTCATACAATAAAGAAGGGTGTGGCATTCTATTAAAGTGGATAGAATTGTTGTGCAGTCTACGATTCCGTATTGTGGTCAAGGTCAAGGGCGATGAAACGAAATCCGGTAGGTTTGAGTTTTTCAACAAGCGTAGTTCGCAGTTCAAGTACACGCGCAAACTCAGAATCGGGTACCTGTATTCTTAAAACTGGTTTATGGTCAAATAACGTAGCACTTTGAATATTGAATTCTTCAATAAGTTGTTTCGCTTGTTCCAAAGCAGAAAGTGATGGTTGAGTTTCCATATTATGTGCGTTTTCTCCAATCACTGCCTGCCATAAATCCACCATCAACAAACACCATTTGACCAGTAACAAAGTCGGAAGCATTGGAGGCAAAGAAGATCGTCAATCCTGCCAAATCTTCAGGTTCCCCCCAGCGATATGCGGGTGTGCGGTTGAGAATCCATTCGTTTCGGCTATCTTCCCGCGCAGGCGCGGTCATTTCTGTTCGGATAAAGCCAGGTGCAATCCCGTTGACCTGTATATTATGCTCTGCCCATTCAACCGCAAGCAGCTTTGTAAGCTGTAAGAGACCACCTTTGGCAGCAGTATATGCGACACTTGTCGGAAGACCTATTGCTGATGTAAGGGATAGCGTATTGATAACCTTGCCGCCTCCCTGTTTTTCCATGACTTTGCCGCAGACTTTCGCGAGGAAGAACGCTCCCTTCAAATTGACATCTGTGACGAAGTCCCAATCTTCTTCTGTGAAATTCAGCGCGGGATTTCGGACATTAACACCGGCATTGTTTACTAACACGTCAAGTCTGCCAAAGGTTTTAACGGTTTGGTCAACAAGTGAGTCAATTTCCTGAAGGTTAGCGACATCCGCCTGAATTGGTAGGACAGTGCTGCCGGTTTCTTCAGCAATTTGTTCAGCAACGGGAGTAAGTGTTGCAATCTCCCTCCCTGCGATGATGAGTTCTGAACCAGCACCTGCAAGCCCTTCCGCCATCGCTCTACCGATGCCACGGCTTGCGCCGCTCACGAGGCTTACCTTGCCATCTAACCTAAAGTGTTGAATAGTATTCGCAGCAGATTTTTGATTCATATATTTCTTTCTATATTAACTGAGTTACAAAAAAGCAGAAGGATTAGCGATTCTAAAAAATGCGTTTTCTACAAAGGTTATCGTCAATCTCACAACGATTTATAGTGAAATCTAAAAATATGTTCACACTCCCTGGTAGATGCGGTTTCCTAACCGCATCTATGGACTGAATAAACACGGTTCGGTTAGGAAACCGAACCTACCGTAGTGTAAAAATAATTATGGGTTTTACTATAGCATCAAATGACCGATTTAGATAAGATTCTGTTTATTGGACTTGGTGCAAAAACCCTCATGATGTGATGAGATATGGACCTATACCCATCATGCTGAGATTAAAAACTCCATGGGCAAATACACAACTTTCTAAGCCATATTTTCTGAAAAGAAACCCCAATCCTACTCCCAAAGGAAAAATTTGAACAATTTTCACCCATTCAGGATTGAGGACATTCGCATGGGCGAGCGACCAGAGTACGGAAGTTAAAACAATTGCCACCCAATACTTATCCCCATTGAGTTGAAATTGCTTTGCCAAATAGTTCTGAATACCAAGTCGGAAGATTATTTCCTCACCAAACGCAAATGCTATCAAAACGAGAGCAGTCAACACCGACGGCTTATCACTAATTCCTAATTTGGCTTCCTGGACCCCCGATAGTTGCTTCATTGTGTCCGATAGTTGTGGAGAAGTCAATTTAAAGAGAATTACAGAAAATACAATACTCCCAACAACCACCCCGACTATTGAGGCAGTGTAATTCTGCTTCGTTTCAAAACTATCTGTTTTACCAGAAAGCCATTTTATCAATGGAATGTCTACAATCCCCAGTAGAGAACAGTAATATATCCCCATACACGTGAATACCACAGTCCTGACAAAAACAATCGCATCCAATATGAGCAGGGAATAAAAAGGCATGACATCAAAAAAATTCGGAACTAATATTACAACAGCAATGTCAAAGGCAATAAGAATGAGCGCAAACAAAACACCATATTTCACATAAATACGAATCTCATTTCTATACCGAATGCTATTTATGAGAAATATCACTACAAAAACAAGTATGAAGATACTGTAAACAACAGATAGAATCATTTGTTTAACTCATTCAACTTATCCGCACCAACAGCTCTAATTTCTCCGTTATGTTCATAAGCAAGAGAAGAAAGCAGATATGCTCCAGGGGAACGTTGCAAGTCAATTTCAAGGGCAACGACATAGATTCTTGCATTCTTTATGTTTTTTTCACGCACCGTCTCAAGAATCTTTTGTGTGTCAGTTTCAATATTATTGCCCTTAGTTGGGAGACCGTCTGTCACCAAAACTACGACAGAGGCATCAAGCGCAAAAGCTCTTTCAAGCGCGGCAAGGATATTTGTGTGCAAATTATTTTGGATGCTTTGAGGTGTGAAGGTATCAAGGTACCACAAAGCACGTTTTATGTTCATTTCGTCAGCCGGTAGCAGTTTTTCACTCATCAGTCTTGCAGTAAGGGAAAAAGGCACAATATTAAAAGTGTCCTCGCTTCCGAGCATTAAAACCGAATCTTTGACCGCGTTGAGAGCTAATTCCAATTTGTTGAGACCAGCAGCTTTCATACTTGCGGAAACATCAAGGCAGTAAACAACATTCTGCGGACCGTCAAGATCATTGAGAAATTTGATAATACCGAGCGGGTCTTTACTACCGGAATGTCCTCCGCCTTCAAAAAGTCCGCCTCCGTCACCACCTTGAGAAACACCACGGTATTTACCAAACCCATCGCCGCGTGCGCGAACACGACCCGTAACAAGTCCTTTGCCATCGGTGCGTCCGGGTTGTGAAACAAGGCGGCTCAGGTTTGAAGCTTCTGCCTCCCTTAACTTTGCATCTGTCATCAAATCTGGCACTAATTCGTCTATAGGTGCTTGGTTAACTTCAACATCATGAATAACAATTCTCTCGCTCAGTTTAACAACTTCATCGCGTTCGTTCTTTGCGGCATCAATTCTCTTCTGCTCCGCGTCTTTTGCGAGTTTTTGGTTTGGATCAAGGCGTTTTTTGCTCAGAGGTGGTTTCGGTCGGATTTTCCGTTCTAACAAAGGATCTGCCTCTTTAAAAAAGTCAAAAGCGAGCGCGTCTGTTTGGTCGTTCGCAACTGGTCCCAAAGGTAAGAAAAGATAAACAATAGCTACAGCCATGTGAAAAATAAGCGATAACAAAATTATTGAACGCATCCGAGCCCTACGATGTTCTTTTTCTACATATCGATCCCTCATTTCATCTAACATTTTGGTTTCCTCCTAATGGTTTAGTATGGTACATTATTGAATTAATTAGACGTATTTATTTGTGAATCAACGCTGAATGCACCTATGGCATTCAGCGGGAGGGAACTCCGATTCCCGACTAAGAGCGGCATTAGTCGCGATTCGGAGATCGCTCCTATAGGTGAGGTGTATAATTATTTCCATATTTCACCATAAAATTTCAATCTTTATTTGACGAAAGTCTTTCCAAGGCATCAATCCACTGGTTGCCTTCAGGTGTCAGTTCATAGTATGTATGGTTGCGATGTTTTATCCATTTTCCTTTGACGATATTTTTTCTGTAATGTATGATCCGTCCTTCTACGCGCTTCAAGCCACCCAGTTCTTTTAATTTCCGATGCCGTTGCTGCATTTCTTCAAGTGGAATCCTTAAGGTTTCAGCAACGACTTTTGAATAGTCCATCCCTAATTCTTGGTGATGCTTCAGTATAAAATAATCGGTTTCATCTAATTCCTCGACCTCAGATGGAATATCTTGTGATGTATCAGGGATTTTAGATTTGTGTATCTCATCCCACGACACATCAAGTAACCTCTCTGTTCTCAAACTTGGAACTGATGAACATGATGAATCGTGGACAGTAATGGTGCCATCCTCCTTGAAATAGCCTATAATCTGGTTATCTTCTTCGGGTGCACAACACTTAGCGATTTTATATGTGAGTTCATCTACCATTACCCTGGAACCTTACAAACTTTCATCAAACAAGATTGAAATCTCATACCCGCGATAATGCCCGATAGCCAATATCTGTCCGCCAATGTGCGTCATCAAAATGGATGGCAGAAACACCACGATATGCCTGTTTTATAGCCGATTTTAGATCGTCTGCCAATGCTGTAACACCTAACACGCGACCCCCCGCTGTAATTACGTTCTCCCCATCCTGATCTGTTCCTGCATGGAAGACGGTAACACCATCAATCAACGCGGCATCTGTCAAACCTGTAATAATTTTCCCAGTCTGATATGGGTTTGGGTATCCTCCAGAAGCCATGACCACGCATGCTGCTGCTTCAGCGTGCCACTCTACATCAGCGTGTTGGTCAAGTGTACCATCAATGCATGCCATCATCAACGGCACGAGGTCACTTTTTAGGCGGGGCAAGAGGACCTGTGTCTCAGGGTCTCCGAAACGACAGTTGAACTCCAACACCTTTGGACCTGCATCTGTAATCATCAGTCCAACATATAACACGCCTTTGAAGGAACATCCGATGTTTGCCATACCGTTGACAGTGGGATAAACAACGCGTTCCATTACATAGTCATGAAGTTCGGGTGTCATAACAGGTGCGGGAGAGTATGCTCCCATTCCACCGGTATTTTTACCGGTATCCCCATCGTGTGACATTTTGTGATCCTGCGAACTGACAAACGGTAAGCAGAAAGAACCGTCAGTAAGCACAGTAAACGAGGCTTCTTCACCGATTAATTCCTCTTCAATGACAACGCTATTCCCAGCGTCTCCAAACGCCTTATCAACTAAAATCGTCTTGACTGCCTGAGTTGCTTCATCAATTGTCCGACCTGGGATGACACCCTTCCCTGCTGCTAACCCATCTGCTTTGACGAAAACGGATGTGTTGTTAGTTTTGATATAGTCAATTGCTTTATCTGCATCTACAAACGTGCGATATGACGCAGTAGGAATATCGTGTTCTATCATCAACTGTTTGGCAAAATCCTTGCTCCCTTCAAGCCGCGCAGCTCGTTTATCGGGTCCGAACGCTTTCAAGCCGCGTTCGTGGAATACATCAACGATACCTGCTGCTAAAGGGTTTTCAGGACCGACAACCGTTAAGTCAATGTTACTGGATTCTGCCCAGTCCGCGAGTTCATCAAAATTATCCGGCATCGGAATTGGCTCTGCAATTTGGGCGATGCCTGCGTTCCCGGGGGCACAGTATATTTCTTCAACGAGTGGACTTTGTGCAATTTTCCAAACAAGGGTATGTTCGCGACCTCCCTGCCCGATAACCAGAATTTTCAACGTGGTGTCCTTTTAGTGTTGTGTCCAGTTTTAAATTATAGATTTCACAGTCGGGAATCGGAGTTCCCTCCTACAATAAAATGTTTTCTGCAGGTAGGAGCGATCTCCGAATCGCGACTTTACCCACAAAAATTGAATGGACAGTCCATTAGTACGTATATTTCAGTTCTAAAATAGAGATTGAAAGTCCGTTTCTATCTTCTGCCTAAAACTATATTTTAACATAGTTTAGTCAACTATTCAACAAAAAAGTTCGTTAGATAGAAGCATTCAATTGTTGGTTTATTATCCGTTTTAGCCCAAAAGTCGCGACCCGCCAAATGCCAAAGGCGCATTTGGCGTTGATTCGAGTTCGCTCCTACAAGAAGAGACCTTAGACAGAAGGTAGAACAATTGGAGAATTGAGTGGTTCCGGTTTTGCTGTTTTCCTTATTGTCAAACTTTAACATTCTTCCTGTCAAATCCCCATGCTTTAGCTTGCGGGATGTAGACGGGACAAAAGGACTTGACATTAAAAGAAAAGCATGACATACTATTTAGACCTATTCAGTGGTGGGTGTTGTAGCACCTACCACACCGCTACAACGGGAATAAGATACTTCACAGAATAGGTATATCATGAAAACATATAAATACAAGATGCAGCGTCAATCTAACACCATCAAGTTGGGCAATCTGCTTGATGATATGCATAGTATCCACGTGCATATTATGCGTCTGCAGCAAAGGTATTACCGTATGTTTGGCAAAAACATATCTGCGTATACGATGAATCGTCATGTTGCGAAGTTGAAGCAACGGACTAAACCGCATTGGAACAAACTGCCGAGTCAAGTTGTTCAAGATGTTGTTCTGCGTATGGGTAAATCTTATGATGCGTTTTTTCGGAATATGCAAGACTGCAAATCGGGCAAAACGACGCGTAAAATAGGTAGACCGCATATCAAGCCGCACCACAAATACAACTCCATGACATTCACACAAGCAGGCTATAAACTTGAAGGAAACCGTATCAAGATCAACTGTATTGATACGTGGTTTTCTTTTCATAAACATCGTGATATTACGGGCAACATCAAGACAATAACCCTCAAGCGTGACAGATGTGGCGATTACTGGATATGTTTTTCTTGTGATAATGCCGACATTTCGGAATCTATGGCAAAGACAGGTGAAAGTGCTGGCTTTGATTTCGGATTGAAGACTTTTCTCACGTGTTCCGATGGTGATAAAATAGAGTCCCCGCAGTTCTTGAAGCAGTCTTTGAACAAGTTGCGAACACTAAACAAAAGCGTGAGTCGCAAAGTCAAAGGTTCGGGCAACTGGTATCGTGCTATCCGTGCGTTGTCGCGACAATATCGCAAAGTCGCAAGACACCGCACAGATTGGCACTGGAAACTTGCCACAGATTTATGCAGACGTTTTGATACCTTGTGTTTTGAAACCCTCAATATAGATGGCATGAAACGCCTCTGGGGACGCAAAGTTAGTGATCTTGCTTTTTATCAGTTTGTTCAATTGTTGGAACAAAAGTGTGCAAAACACGATAGACAATTTATTCAAGTCGGACAACGGACAACTACTACGAAACCTTGTAACACCTGCGGACATAAAAACGAAAATCTTTCTCTTTCAGACAGACAGTGGACATGTTCAAAATGTGGTTCTCACCACGACAGAGACATAAACGCTGCTATAAACATAAAACAGGCAGGTTTAACTGCCTAAAGTGGAGTAGACGTAAGACCTTTACGAAAAAGGCAGACTACGAGGAAGCACAAGCCTCACGCTTTAGCGTGTGGGTACTATGACGACCTTGTGATACAATGATGGGTAATAAGAGAAAAGCACTTCTTATTGGAGGACTATATGAAAATTGACAAAATTGAGTCGTTTTTCATCGGAAACGGTTATGTAATCAGGATTCATACCGATACCGGACTGAGTGGAATCGGGCAGACAGCGTGTTGGGGATATCCAGAAGCAGTCGAGAAGATTGTGAATACCTTTGAGAAATATCTCATTGGACAAAATCCCTTACGCACTGAACACCATTGGCAATATCTCTACCGTATGGGTCCATTTAAGGGAACAGCACTGAGTGGGGCTATCAGTGCGGTTGACATTGCTTTGTGGGACATCAAAGGCAAACACCTCGGTGTACCAATATGGGAGCTGTTGGGTGGGAACTGTCGGGACAAAATTCGATTGCACCTGCTCGGCGGCGGCGGCACACCGGAAACGATGTTTGAAGCGGCAAAGGCTGCAGTAGCGGAAGGCTTCACCGCACTTAAGTTTGATCCGTTGGTCGGTAATTATCAAGATATGGCGTTAGATCGGCTTGTAAAAACAGCGCGAGACCTTGTTGCTGCAGCAAGAGAAGGCGGCGGTCCAGACCTTGACCTGATTGTTGAGGTGCATCGGAAACTGACACCGATGAATAGCATCGTATTAGAGTCGGCATTAGCACCGTTCAATCTCTATTTCATTGAAGATCCGATTCAGATTGATACGATAACAACACAAGCGGAATTAGCAAAACGGATGACAACCCCTCTCGCTATAGGTGAACGCAATGTAAGCATTTGGGAGTTCCGTGAGATCTTGGAGGCAGGAGGACCACAATATGTGCGTCCCGATGTCGGTTTAGCAGGAGGATTAACGCACTGTAAAAAGATTGCTGCGATAGCGGAGGCATATCACAGCGCAGTCGTTACACATAACTTTCTTGGTCCACTGATTACTGCTGCTTCACTCCATTTAGATGCAAGTATTCCAAACTTTATCACACAGGAATATACCAAAGGGGATGAATCTGATCGTTTTGCGGTCTATAAAGTTGCATATCAGCGAGAAGGCGGCTACATTCCGATTCCAGAAGTTCCCGGTTTAGGTGTTGAACTTGACGATAGTTTAATTGAAGCGACTCCATTTCAACCGATGAATACCGGTTCTACGCTTTTACGTGAAGACGGGTCTGTGGCTTACGCCGTGTAAGCTCCGTAAGTCTATTTGATTTCAACTTTTTAGAGATTTTTGGAAGAAAGTAGCGAGCTGAAACTCGCTCCTACAGTAAGAGTTTGGAATTACTTGGACACTCTGCGCCAGCGAGGTTAGGAAACCTCGCCTACCGGTGTGAATGTAAGAGGCGCAATGAATTGCGCGACTACAAACGCACATAAGGGATTTGGCGAGTCGCTATCAGGAGCTCGCTCCTACAGTAAGAGTTTGGAACTTGCGAGGAGATAAAGATGAATGCTGATGAAAAATATCTATTTGATCTGAACGGGTATCTCGTTATAAAAAATGTGTTGACCCCTAAAGAGGTCACATTAGCGAATGAGGCAATTGACAAGCATAGTGAACATTTGAATATCCGTCCGCGTGAGCAGACACTTGATGGTGGTTCTGCGGAATTAAGAGGAGAACACGGTAGAGGCGAACTTGGCGGAATGCTCGGATGGGAGGAACCGTGGTGCAATCCGTTTCGGCAGATGTTAGCACACCCTACACTTGTTCCATATCTCAATGAGATATTGGGTAAGGGTTTTCGCATGGATCACCAGATGTTTCTCCTTTCTATGGACAAAGGTGCGGAAGGTTTTATTTTTCACGGTTCATCAGGTCCTGGGTTCGATCCGAATCAGTATTATATCTTTCGCGATGGAAGGATGCACAACGGCTTGACTGTTGCCACATTCCAACTAACTGATGTTCCACCCGGTGCTGGTGGACTGATTGTGATACCGGGAAGCCATAAGAGCAACTATCCATGTCCGCAGGAGATGCGGCTTTACCAGAAACACCAGGAACACATCCGGCAGCTCGTCTGTGATGCTGGAGATGTAATCATTTTCACAGAGGCAGTGACACATGGCACGCTGCCGTGGACAGCAGACCATCCGAGACGTTCAATTTTGACGCGTTACACTGCGGGCAATATGGCTTATGTTCCCGCTTATCCAATACCAGAATGGGCAAACGAAAGGCAACGGGCAGTTATGGAACCGCCATACCATTCTCGATTAAATCGTCCGACTCTGGAGACGTAAACCAAGAAAGGAATTTTATAATGTCTTCTTCAACAAGTGCAATTTTCGGATTAGTCTTTTTAGGCTTAGCGAATGCGTCAGTTTTCTTGATGTTCAAGTTGTGGGGGTACCCGTTTAATCATGAAACACATAAAAGTGAAGCACCGCGATCATTGATGCTGCTACATCGTTGCCTCGGTTATGCATACGCGATACTTTACATTTTTATGATGTGGCACATGATACCACGCTTGTGGAATTATCAGGTTGAATTACCACCTCGCACTGTGGCACACTTGATGCTCGGTATCACTATTGGCGTGCTGATTCTCATCAAGGTCGCCATCCTTCGATTTTTTCGGCATTTTGAAGAAGCAATGCCGTATATAGGTGTATCTTTACTTATTTGTACCTACCTATTGATAGGGTTGTCAGTGCCTTTTACGCTTCGTGAAACTGTGCTACGAACGCAAACAAGAGCATTTAGCGAGGAAGGCATCGCAAGAACCCGAAAGTTGATTGAAACCGCTGGCTTACCGCCAGAGGCACCGCTTGACGAGTTAGCCTCAAAGCGCAAACTGCGCGAGGGACAACATGTGTTGCAACGCAAATGTGTTGTTTGTCACGATTTACGGACGATTCTCGCGAAGCCGCGCACACCGCCAGATTGGGTGCGTTTGGTAAACCGTATGGCTATAAAGCCTGTTATCGGAGAACCGATCTTCAAAGAAGAGGAGTGGAGCGTGTCCACATATCTTATCGCAATTACACCTGACATTAAGACAGCAGTCAAACAACAACGTGAAGAACAGATGCGAACAGATGAAGCAAAAGCAGCTGTTCAAATCGCAGCTTCTATAATGGGGGAAGAATCGGCAACCGCAGATAGTTATGATGAAGTAGTAGCAAAAGAGCTTTTTGAGGACAAATGCTCACAATGTCATTCTCTTGGCGATGTAGAAGACTACCCGCCTAATTCTGAGGAGGAGACAACCGAAATCATAACACGGATGATAGATATCGGGCTCTATCTTGAAGAGAAAGAGATTGAGTTAATTACGCGTTATATAAATGAAAACTATCTTGAAGAATGATTGTCATTGACAAATGGAATCATGGAGGAATTAAAAATGAAAACCTTTACACTTACATCAGAGCATCTGATTAAAAAGCCTCTTGATGAGGTCTTTTCATTTTTTTCTGATGCGTATAATCTCGTAGAGATTACACCACCACAGATGCATTTAGTAGTAATTACGCCTCGTCCAATTGCGATGGAGGTTGGCACACATATAGACTACCGTTTTAAACTCCGTGGCATTCCAGTCCGATGGCAAACCGAAATAACAGAATGGAACCCGCCACATTTTTTCGCAGATGAACAACGTAGAGGTCCCTATCGCTGCTGGATACATAAGCATACATTTGTTGAATCTGATGGGGGAACACTTGTAGGAGACGAGGTCGAATACGGTGTGCTGGGAGGACAACTGATTAACAAGCTTTTGGTTCGACCAGATATAGAAAAGATTTTTGAATATCGTTCGCAAAAATTACTGGAATTACTGAATACATAGTAGAAAAGGCGCGGTTACATGAAAATTAAGTTATTAATTCGGTAATTTTGGAGTAAAATTCGGTGCGGTTGGGAAACCGCACCTACCGGGTTTGGGGAAAATTAGCTTACCGAAATATTTTATTAAACTTCGTCAAACCACTGCCTACATTAGGTTTACAAACTATTCGTCAAGCCAACTCATCATACTACGTAAATTCTTGCCGACTTCTTCAATGTCCAATGCTGCTTCCTGCCGTCTCAGTGCTTGCAGCACAGGTTGATTAGCCTGATTCTCAAGCACCCACTCTCGTGCGAAAATACCGCCTTGCACGTCTTTGAGAATTTGACGCATTTTTTCCCGAACATCATCGTCAATAAGTTGAGGACCGCGTGTCAGATCACCATATTCAGCAGTGTTACTGACATCGTTTCGCATCTTGCTCAATCCGCCAGTATAGATGAGGTCAACAATCAGTTTCAATTCGTGGAGGCATTCAAAGTAAGCCATTTCGGGTTGATACCCTGCTTCAACGAGTGTATCAAAAGCAGCTTTGATGAGGGCAGCAGTACCACCACACAGTACGGCTTGTTCACCAAAGAGGTCGGTTTCAGTTTCTTCGCGAAATGTCGTTTCAATGACTCCAGCGCGTGTGCCGCCAATACCTCTTGCATAAGCGAGCGCAATATCTCGGGCAGCACCGGTGATGTCTTGATGAATAGCAATGAGACACGGCACACCTCCACCGCCTTCAAATACTTCGCGGACGAGAGAACCAGGTCCCTTCGGCGCAATCATGGTAACATCAATATCATCGGCAGGGACAATTTGTCCAAAATGCACGCTGAATCCATGTGATACCATTAGCATGTTTCCTGCCTGCATATTCGGTGCTATCTGATCGCGATATACGCCAGAATGTTTTTCGTCGGGTATCAGAATCTGAACGATGTCTGCCATTGCCGATGCTTCCTCAACCGTTTTGACGGTTAAGCCTTCTGCCTCTGCACGCGCTTTTGAGCGACTGCCTTCGTACAATCCAACAACGACGTTCGCGCCGCTGTCTTGAAGGTTTAGTGTTTGTGCTCTGCCTTGTGCACCGTAACCGATGATAGCTACGGTACGCTCTTTCAGTATATCAAAATTGGCATCGCTGTCGTAATAAATTGTTGCCATAAAGTTATTTCCTCTCTTTTAAATCTTTTCCTGATAAGGTCTACTTATAGTAGAGATTAGAATTAACGCTACATTCCTGAACTGTAGGAGGGAACTCCGATTCCCGACTGCTCCTCAGTTCGGTCGCGATTCGGAGATTGCTCCTACAGAGGAGATGTAGAATTATTTCTATAATTCACTATAGTCTATATGCCGCCAACGAGTTCTATTTTGTCGCACCCCGCATCATCGCTACTTTGCCGGTGCGCGATATTTCAAGGATACCGTAAGTATTGAAAATATCAATCGCCGCTTTCAATTTACCCTCATCCCCAGTAATTTCAAGCACAAGGGAGGCAGGTTTCATATCTATAACCCGTCCACGGAAAACCTCTGCGACTTGTAGAATCTCGGTGCGTTTTTGAGGGTCTTCGGTAGCGACCTTTATAAGAACCAGTTCACGTTCAACATGTGTGCCGACAGTGGAGAGGTCTGTAACCTCAATAACGTCAATCAGTCTGTTCAGATGCTGATAGATCTGTTCAATTATCTGGGCATCTCCATGTGTAACAAGCGTCATGTGTGAGATGCTCTTGTCATGGGTTTCGGCGACGTTGAGGCTATCTATATTGAAACCGCGCCCACTGAAAAGTCCCGCCACGCGTGCAAGGACTCCAAATCGGTTTTCGACCAAAACTGAAAAAATATGTCTTTCTTCTTTGCTCATTATATTTGACTTGTACTATTTACTAAATCGTATTTAGATCTGTAGTGGGTAGATGCGGTTTCCTAACCGCATCGGATTATTCCTGTTAAGTATTTTATCTTTCACTGAACTGCTATTTGACGTTAATGATGAAGGTTTCGTGAACGATCTGGTGCGGTTAGGAAACCGCACCTACCGAATTGGTTTAGGAAGATCAGGACAGTCCGCGGATGACATCCCCAAGTCCTGCGCCTGCAGGCACCATCGGGAACACGTTCTCCTCTTCATCGACAATAAAGTCAATGACGACAGGACCGTCGTTAATCCCTTTTGCCTTCAGTAATGCGGGCTCAACATCTTCAGGGTGTTCAACGCGAAGACCAGTTGCCCCAAATGCTTGCGCAAGCAAGGCGAAATCGGGGTTGTCGTGATAATCCACAGCGGAATAACGTTTGTCGTGGAAAAGTTCCTGCCATTGCCGCACCATCCCTAAATACATATTGTTGATAATGAAGATTTTAAGTGGTAATTTCATCGTAATTGCAGGAACTAACTCTTGTATGGTCATAATATATGAGCCATCACCGTTGATATTGACAACGGTTTTGTCTGGACATCCGAGTTGCGCACCAATTGCAGCTGGCAAACTAAAGCCCATTGTGCCGAGTCCACCTGAATTGAGCCATTGGCGCGGTTCGGTAAATTTGAAGTATTGTGCCGCCCACATCTGATGTTGCCCAACATCCGCTACAACAATCGCATCGCTGTAATGTTTATAAATCTGCTCTATGACATATTGTGGCATTACCTTACCGGCTTTTTGCTCATATTCAAACGGGTACTTTTGTTTCCACTCCTGAATTTGAGTGCGCCACGGGTCAATATCTGCTGTGTCAACCTGCTTATTTAATTCGGTAAGGACGCTCTTTGCATCGCCAACAATTGGCACATCTACTGGTACATTTTTCCCGATACAGGACGCATCAATATCAATATGGATTTTTTTAGCATTCGGAGCGAATTTGTCAAGGTCACCAGTAACCCTGTCATCAAATCTTGCACCAATAGCAATAATAAGATCTGCATCAGTGAAAGCATAGTTTGCACAGCAAGAACCGTGCATGCCGGGCATCTCCATCGCCAATGGATGTGTTTCAGGAAACGCACCAAGTCCCATCAATGTGACAGTAATAGGAATCTGCGTTTTAAGAGTTAACTCTCGGAGTTCTTGGCTTGCATTTGCCAGCACAACACCGCCGCCAGCGTAAAGCATCGGCTTTTTTGCTTCCTTAATTAACGCCGCTGCTTTTGCAATTTGTGTCGGATCACCATGCACTTGCGGTTTATAACTGCGAATATCAACTGTTTCTGGATACTTAAACAGGGTCTCATTTTTCTGAGCATCTTTAGCGATGTCAATTATAACGGGACCAGGTTTTCCCGTACTTGCGATGTGGAATGCTTCTGCGACAACATCTGCGACCTCATCACAACTTTTGATGAGGTAACTGTGCTTACAGATTGGTCGCGTGACACCAATAACATCACATTCTTGGAAGGCATCGCTTCCGATCCAGTGAGTGAAAACCTGACCGGTAATCGCTACCATCGGAATAGAATCCATATAGGCAGTTGCGATTCCAGTGACAAGGTTAGTTGCGCCAGGACCGGAGGTAGCGAGTGCAACACCGACCTTCCCAGTGACGCGCGCATATCCATCAGCAGCGTGAGAAACTCCCTGCTCATGCCGCATCGGAATCAATTTCAATTCTGTTTCGTCGTATAGGGCATCGAAAATCGGCATTGCCGCGCCACCGTTCACACCGAAGATATATTCGACACCTTCACGTTTGAGACAATCAACCAGGATTCTTGCTCCTGAAAGTTCCATGCCAATTTCCCTCATAAACGGTAGTAAGCACATTCCGTTGTGCTGTAACCTGTTGAAAGTAAAAAACCCTCTCGTTCCAACTTTGGAGACGAGAAGGATTTATAAATTACCTTACCGTGGTACCACTCCAATTCTTTCCCTTGTTTTCAAGGAAAAGCACTCTTGGGATGCGATAACGGGCATCACACCGACTAATCCTACTTATCGCGATTCGGAGATCGCTCCTACAGTTGTTCAGATTAGCAGCTCCAGGGCGACCTTCAGTCGTAGGGACTTGAGAAGACCTTTCAGCCCGTGAGTCTTCCTCTCTTGCAAGCCCGGAGGACTTACTCCTCCCTTTCAACGCTTTTGAGTAATCTATTTAATTCTACTATACACACCGTTTTGCTAACTATTACGGGTGTTTCTGAAACATATTATATGTAATTATAACACTTTTGGATAGAAATGTCAAGAAAAATGCCAACCTTCTGGACATTTGTGTTTCCGTAGTCCTATTAGAAGGTTGGGACTACGGACGATGAGGTGATTATTGAAGAGACTTTATCTGTCCCCATACAATGCTAATCTTACCCGTTGGATCGACTGATTGTGGCTCAGCAAACCGATTTGAAATGAGTTCGGCATATTCTGTAGCAACCTGCTCATTTCCGGGTATGGCTGTGCCACAGCAAGATGTGTGGAAATTGATAAACCATCCCTTCATATCTTCTGTTCGGTAAGCAATTGGATCTGCATTTGTGCCATCATCTGCATAACTTTCAAACTCAAAATCGTTTTGGTTTAAGACATTAAGACCTGAGGGTCGATTTGATGTCCATTTTTCAAGAGAAGGTATGTACTGCTTACCGAGATCTGTCGGAGAAACGTTTGCTACACTGGCATTGGTAACGGTAACCCCAAACACCTTTTGCTGTCCTGCTCCCGCTGCGGTAACTCGTGCATTAGCACCAAAATCCCAATAATAGTAGAAGGGATAATCTCCAATGAATCCACCGATACCGCCATCTCTCAACCACGAATAAATGGGATCCTCTTTGCCTTTATTCTTAAAAATTGTTTCAGGTGTGTTTCCTTGGGTGATAACATATATGCCTTTCGGGTTCGCATCCATATATTTTATTAAACCGTCAGCATCAACGATTTCAGCAGTCAGTTTTTCATCTTCAAGTTTTTCTACAATGAGGTCTGCTAACTGTTTCGCGTTTTGTACACCTAAGCCGTTCCCGTTTTCCATCTTTACATCGTAAACGACAACGACATCCTGTCCGAAACTGTAACTCACGAAAGTTAGCGCGATAATTGATACAAAGCAAAATAACTTTTTCATAGTCTTTTCTCCTATTTACGGATCAAATTAGTTTTAACGTCATTGAATCTTCGTTAGATGACTGAGTATAACATGTTTGAACAGAATATTATAGTTAAAGTGCGGTTCGGCGTAGCGCGTTTCACCTTCAATTTTCTGAACGCGATTTCTGGAAGAATTGCTTGCTTGCATAAGCGGATGGAAACTCAGCAGCGTGTATGATATTTAGGAAGTAGGGGCGGATTGGAGACCGCCCATGGCCGTCAATTTAAGAGAGCCCGTCTTCTGTAGCACAAACTTTAGTTTGTGCCGTTTATGCCACGCAAACTGAAGTTTGCGCTACAGAAGAAAATCGCGGTTGAAAACCTCTCCCACAAGAGCAGGCTGTAGGAGCGATCTACGAATCGCGACGATACAGACAGGCAATCGGAAATCGGAGTTCCCTCCTACGAAATTGACACCTATGGGCAGATTGGAGACCGCCCTACAAAACATCAGATCGGATATTAGGCGTTTGCGACGTAGATGTCGTTGACCCGTGCCCAGTTAACGACATTTTTCCACGCCTCAACGTAGGCTGGACGAAGGTTTTGATATTTCAGATAGTATGCGTGTTCCCAGACGTCAATCCCAAGCAGAGGGGTATGTCCCTGCATAATTGGACTATCTTGATTTGCTGTGGAGTAGATCTCCAATCCGTTATCACCGATAACAAGCCATGCCCAACCGGAACCGAAACGTTTAGTTGCAGCAGTAGTGAATTCTTCATTCGCCGCATCAAGCGATCCGAAAGCAGATTTTATCGCTTCTCCGATTTCACCACTGCTGGGTTCACCACCGTTGGGACTCATAATTGACCAGAAAAGTGAATGGTTTGCATGCCCACCACCGTTGTTAATAACTGCCTGCCGAATGTCTTCTGGTACTTGATCAATATTTCTTAATAGCTCTTCAACATCTAATTTAGCAAGGTCTTCATGACCTTCTAATGCAGCATTCAGATTATTTACATAACCTTGATGGTGTTTTCCGTGATGGATTTCCATCGTCTGCGCGTCAATATGTGGTTCCAATGCATCGTGTGCATAAGGGAGTCTTGGTAATGTGTGTGCCATTTAAAATAGCCTCCTTCAAAATTTAGGTCGTAAAACAGTATAACAGAATTACGGAAAGTCTGCAAGTATTACTTTTCTGTCTGAATCTCGGATAATGCGGATTGCGCAGATTGTAAAAACCTGAATAATTATGAACAAACTACTATTCTTCGGATTGGCTTGCCTCAGCGAATGCACCGACCCGACAAACCCGTTTGTAAGCACAGTAGCTACAAGGTGCAGTAATGTCTTTAGGTGTGATAGGTGCGTTGCCATCCGCTTCCGAGTCCACAAACGTATCAACACGCGTGGTGAGGGGAAAGATGCCGTTAGCGATACTGTCCACGTACTGTTGAATATAACCTCTGACGCGATCAAGTCGTTTTTCAAAAAGTTCGTCTTCTAATAACTGACGATTACTTGAACCAAAATCTCCCCATTTTGAACCATTGAAATTTCTATAAGCAATGTCATTGAAAGATTCTGCTCCGATGCCAAGTTCAACTTTGTATTCCTCTAACCTGATTTTGTGATAGAGTCCAGCCGCAGGTTTTAAGCCTGTTAGTTCATCATGTTCGTCTAACAATTTTTCTGCGATTTGTAAATAGATCGGAAGTTGTAAACTTCGTCCTTCAAGAATATTTTGAATCCGAATCGTGGAACTCCCTGTCTTATAATCAATTATATTAAAAACTCCTTCACCGATGTCAATGCGATCTATTCTGCCCTCCATACGCACATTTCCGACTGAAATTGGATTAGAACAACTGAGTTCTGTATCTGTTAGGCCAGGGGATCTTCCAAAACGGACTTCAAAGAAGCGTGGCATAACATGTAGATCGTAGGCGTGTTCTGCTTCAAGCCATTTATGGAGTGAAATTTGGAGTTTTTCTATTTCTATTTTCCAAAAAAGGCTATCTTTGCTGACATCTGAACGCTCCAAACGTTTGTCTTCAGATTTGCTATATAGCACTTCATCTAATTGTTGTACTGCTTGCTCAAAGATTTCATCGGAACATTGTGCAATTGACAGGTCTTCGTTGGCACGACGGTTCTTGTAAAATTCGCAGAGAACTTCATGAACTAACGATCCTTTTTCAAGACTGGATGGTTCATCTTCAACGTCTTCCTCTTTCACCTTGGATTTCAGCACTTTAGCAACAAAATACTGAAATGGACACTTTGCATAAATCTCCAAATCTGTCACTGAATAAACTTCACTGCGAAAATTTTCTAAACTTGTCCGACTTTTAAGAGAGAGATTTTCTGTAGTCAAAATCCCTTCATACGCTAATTTATCGTGTGCTTTCTCACGGCTCTTTTCGACTGCAACGGAATGTTTTATTAGAGGACGTACGCTCGCTATTTCGGCAGGAAATTCTCTGTCCGAAAGATTATCTGCTGCCCACACATAATTGCCGTAAGCACTGAGAAAACCGGGGACACTCCCGCAGATAGGTTTTTCAATTTCTTCTATCCCAATATCGGCGATTACCTCTAATTGTGTCTGAAATATGGACGGGATTAATTCAGATTCACCTTCACGCTTCGGCATAATGAGATAAAGCCGTTCGCGAAAGGATTTTAAAACACGATAGAATAGGAATCGATTGTCGTGTAGTTGTTCCTCCTCTGTGCGATACGGGGTTTCTGGGAGTAATGGATCAGGACGATACGTTTGTGGAAATCCTCCGTCTACAAAATCACCTAAAAAGACTGTATCAAACTCTAAACTTCTAAGTTCACCAAGTGTGCCAATTTTGACGGTTTCACTTTTTAACCATGCTCTATTTTGAAAGTGTGTGTGCTTTGCAATGTAGTGAAGTTTTTTAATATAGTCATCAAGACGGTCTGAGCTATTCTCTTCCGATTTTAGGACAGCACAAAGTTCTTTAACGATTTTTTTGAATTGCTGTAATGCGTTCACTTCACCTTCGACAATTTCTGTATTCTTTCCAAGCATCGGATTTAGAATATGTTGGATGACTTCACCATTATTCAGTAAATTGTCAACATACTCCTGAAATTCATCGGGATGAAACCTGTATGTATGTGAGACAGGTTCAACATCAGAGAAATAGGTATCACCTATAGATACTCGGTTTGTTGAAAGTTTAGAAAAGATTTCTTTAACGACTTCTGATTTCGTCAACGGGATGCTTTCTGAAAGTGAGTAAGGGATACCGTAAGCAGGAAAAATCTCTGCAATCCGCTGTTGATATTGCGCCACGTTGTAGTACGCAACACATATATCCCCAAGTTTACAATCGCCTTCTGATACATGTTTTTGAATTAGATACGCAATTTGCTCCACCTCTTCGGATCGGTCAGATGGTTTTAAAACCTTAATATAATCGGTTTGATCGCTTTTGTTGTTTGAGGTAGTGTTCATTTGGAACAGATTCTTGGCGAAATGTCGGTGCCGTTCAGAATCGCGTTCGTACTCGGAATCAATATAAACCCCCACGTTTTCAAATTCTTTGACAAGACCGATAATATTTTTATAGAGATGTTCATTTTCTGGAAAACAGTCAGCGCGGAACCACATCTCTATCTCAGATATTCCGGCAATACGTTTCAAGATTTTAATGTCTGCTTTAGAAAGCACAGTGAAACCTTCAATAACAACAAGGTCAACAGCTGGAAAAGCATTTTTGATGAACTCATCTTTGAAATTGTTCGCGAGGTAAAGGTGTTTTCCCTTCTCATCTATCCATCTGTCTTTGAGTTTAACCTCATAATCACTATAAATGCGCGCGAGTTCTGACTTGGTTGGATTATCAGGAACGATGTTTTGGGCGGTCTCACCTTGTTCTCTGAGATTATTTATCGTGTCAACGATGAGGGAGAGTGTGCTATCGGGAACGGGAATATTTTGGTTTGGGTGGAACGCGAAAAAACTGCCGGTATTGTTAGCGTCAGGATTTGCTATTTCGTGTAGCCAAAGGTTTTGAAGTCCTGATGAGATGTGTTGCCGCGATGGACGAACTTGGTTATATAATCTCTGAACGAAATCTTCGCTCGTATATACATGCAGATTAGAGACCGCCCTGTTTGGGTGATACTGGATCAACTCACGTTGGCGTTTCAAGCGTGCAGCATCAGTCGGGACAATTGCAACAAAGGTGTGTGCCGCATTGCTCTCTATGCGATTTTTAAGGGTGACTTCTATATTTTGCATCTTGGAAGTTATGGTCGCAGTGTGTGCTTACTACTGCTGTGTCCACTTTCAAATTATGAGTCGTGACAAAAGTCGGGAATCGGAGATCCCTCCTACAAAGAGGTAACCGTATTCGTAGGAGCGATCTCCGAATCGCGACATTACTCAACATTTCTGTAGGAGCGATCTCCGAATCGCGACCTATACCTACAGATTTTGAGTAGACACAGCACTACTTGACTTGTGTGCCAAGTGGAACTTCAGTTTCAGGACTGGCTAACACGACAGCATCACTACTCGCGGCAAGAATCATACCGTGTGATTCAACATTACGAATTGTCGCGGGTTCTAAATTTACGACTACGATTACCTGTTTGCCTATCAAAATATCCGGCTTATAGTGTTCTGCTATTCCTGCAACCACTTGTCGTTTCTCTGTGCCAAGGTCTACCTGCAATTTGAGGAGACGATCCGCTCCTTCAATCGGTTCTGCGGAGATAACACAGCCAACCCGTAAATCCAGTTTTTGGAATTCGGCAAACGAGATACGGTTGGCCTCTTTCTTTTGCGACTTTTGTTTGGGTTTAGCTGCTTTCGGTTGTGGTGCTTTTTCTTTTTTCAGATCAATACGTGGGAAGATAGGTTCACCTTTACTTACTTGTAGGTCTACAGGTAAACGTCCCCACTCTGCAACGGTATCAAATTCTGCTAAACCGATCTGCTTCTGAATTTTCTCAGCGGTGTCTGGGATAAAAGGTGATACCAGCACAGAGATGAATCGGAGTGCTTCTAAACTATTGTAAAGGATAGTTCCCATTCTGGGTTTTGTCTCTGGCTTCGCGAGCGTCCAGACTTCTGTCTGTTGCACATAACGGTTGACACGCCGCACAAACTCCCAGATAGTTTCCAATGCACTGTCAAATGCAAATTTTTCTATGTGCGCGTCTAATGCATCAACCGTCTTTTGTGCCGTCTCTTTAATTTCATTGTCAAACTCTCCCGGTGTCGTTGGTGTGGGAATACCCTCAAAATTTTTATTGAGCAAGCCGAGGACGCGATTCAACAGGTTGCCCAAATCGTTTGCAAGGTCTGCGTTGTACCGCTCGTGCAACCGAGCAGGACGGTAGTCGCCATCGTTACCAAAACTAAATTCGCGCAAGAGGTAATAACGAAACGCATCCAATCCATAAGTTTCAATGTCCGTGTCCATATCAATGACAATACCTCGCGTTTTACTCAGTGCTTCGCCATCCTTTGTCAGCCAACCGTGTGCGACAACCTGCTTTGGAAGTGGCAAGTTAACAGCCATCAACATTGCCGGCCAGATCAGCGCATGAAAACGGGTGATGTCCTTTGCCATCATGTGGACATTGGCGGGCCAAAAAGTACGGTACCGCTCATTATCGGTTTCATAACCGAGTGCTGTCATATAGTTCATCAACGCTTCAATCCAGACATAGACGATATGCTCTGGATCAAACGGTAAAGAAATTCCCCATGAGACGGAAGAGCGAGATATGCTTATATCCTCCAATCCAGAATCGAGTACGCTCAAGAGTTCATTTCGTCGACTTTCAGGGTAGATAAAGAGGGGGTTTTCGTGGATGTGCGCGAGCAAACGGTCTTGATATTTAGAGAGTCTAAAGAAATAATTCTCTTCCTCAATCCATTCTAAAGGTAACTTATGGATAGGGCAGATTTTTTCGTCTGTTAACTCCTTTTCGGGAACAAACCGTTCACACGGTCGGCAATAGTACCCCTCATAGGGACCTTTGTAAACATCTCCGCTGTCATAGAGAGCCGTAAGAAATTTCTTAGCACCGCGCTTATGCATGTCGCTTGTGGTGCGTAGAAAGATGTCGTGTGAGATGTTTAACCGTTTCCAAAGTTTGGTAAATATGGGTGTCATCTTGTCGCAATAACCTTGTGGGTCAAGACCTGCGTTCTCAGCGGCTTTATGGACGTTTGCACCATGTTCATCAACGCCAGTGAGGAAGAACACCTCATCTCCTTTGATGCGGTGATAGCGTGCCAAAACATCAGAAACGATGGTGGTATAGGCGTGCCCTGCGTGTGGTTCACCGTTAACGTAGTAGATGGGTGTGGTGACGTAAAATGTGTCCATTATGTTCTTTTTTGGACTCCCGTGGGGTTTGAATTGCTGTTTGTAGTATGTAGTGTCTGTTTGGATGCGCAATCAGTTTGTCGCAAGACAATTCAAATTCTATCCTAACGGGGTTCGTTTGTCAAGGATTTTTGGCATTAGAAAAAACCGAGTTGTTTTGATGGTTCGCAGGTTGGATCCAGCGAGAGCGAAACCTAACCTACGAATTTGTGTAAGTCGGTGCGGTTAGGAAGCCGCGCCCGGTGTTGAAGGATCACTTTGAACTAGTGCTTCGTCAACATATTATTGTAGGTCGCGATTCGGAGATCGCTCCTACAGAACACCCTCTTTGTAGGAGGGAACTCCGATTCCCGATTACTTCTAAGACCCATCAATTATCACTTGACTAAACACTAGTGGTTAGTCCAGTCTAACTTTTCGGGTATAGATGTTTTAATCTGACACGCGCATCGTCCGTTGTAAATTGCCAGTCTACCTGCTTTTGCTCTGCATTTCTACGTTTTTGCCACGCTTGTGTCTCTCTACGGAGTGTCTCTATATCTGGGATTCGACGACACAAACATTGGCGTGTAAGGACGCTAAGTTCTATTTCCGCTATATTCAACCAACTTCCATGAATGGGGGTATGCACGATTTCTAAACGCTTCCGGAACCTATCTGCTTCTTCATCTCCAAACACTTTATTGAGTGACGCGAGTTTATGTGTATTCAGGTTATCACAAACTAAAATGACCTGTTTTGCGGATGGGTAGACCTCATCCAATAGTATTTTGACTTCTTCTGCCCAATCCACTGTCTTTCGGTGCGTCCGAACAGACACACGCCGCCATCCCGAGAGTGCCTCTGTAAATAGGAAGATATTTGCTGTGCCTTTGCGTTTATACTCGTTATCTACGCGCTTGACTTGTCCCGGTTTCGCAGGATACGGTTCACGAACATCATCCCTAAGTGTGACAGATTGTTCGTCCATGTTCACAACAGGAGTATCCGCAGCCAAAGGTTTCTGGTAAAGATCAAGCACTTCTTCCATTGACTTTACAAACTCAGCGTCTTTTTCAGGGGGTATCACCCACTGTTGCTGAAGGTGTGGTTTCAACGCGTTTTTTTTAGTGTCTGCCGCACCGTTTCTGGAGAAATGTTTTCCACAACTTCAAGTCTTACCAACTCTGACGCAAGCAGACGTAACGTCCATTTGGCAGCACCTTCGGGAGGGGTTCCACAACTCAGTGCTATCAACCTTGCTTCTCCGTCACCATCAAGTTTACGAGGTGTCGGTGGATGCTTCCGCTTCGCACGATATAAGGCACGAGAAAAGCCACCTTCCACAAAACGCTGACGCACTTTCGCAACTGTCCTATCAGTGCACTCATACGCCTCAGCTATTCTCGCGTCAGTCCAGCAGGGACCATTTATATCTGATTTCAGCAAAATATGAGCATGCCTTATCATATATGCCTCTTTTTTACCTGTGTTAATAATATCTGATAACTCCTGTCGTTCCGCATCGGTCAGTTGGACAACATATTTCTTATTCAAGGGTGTGTTCCTCCTTATGTATTGCTATACTATAAGAGAACACTTTTGTTTGTCAAGATGCCGAGAAATCTACAAAAACTAAAACAAACTTTTAGGATGGACTATCCACTAGTGCTATTTTGCTTCATTTTTAGGCTTAGTTGAAGACGTTAGATCCCAAAGGATAATTGTGCAATCGCTTGCTCCACTGGCGAGCGTTTTTCCATCCGGATTGAAAGCAACAGTCCTGACATCATGCTTATGCCCCTTAAACGTCTGCAGAGACTTCTCGGATCCAACATCCCAAACTTGAACAGTTCCGTCATGGATTCCAATAGCGAGAGTTTCCCAATCCGGACTAAAGGAAAGATGTGATACCCCATCTGAATTCGCTATGAAGGTGTCCTTTTGTTCGCCTGTATCAACATCCCAGAGATAGCATTCGTTTGTGAATCGGATCATACAACCAAGCGTTTTTCCATCCGGACTAAAGACAATGTAATCAACAAAAGTATCTTCTTTTATATTGAGTGTTTTTTTCAAAGCCCCTGATGCGGTATCCCAGAGACGGATGTTTCCATCTCTACCTAAACTTGCGATTGTTTCGCCATCCGGACTAATAGCTATACTTATAACACCATTTGTATGCCCTTTGAGAATTTTCATTTGTTCGCCTGTATTCACATCCCAAAGCCGAACGGTAGCATCTCCGCCCCCACTAACAAGTATTTTCCCATCCGGACTGAATATTACACTATGTATAGCTTTTGTATGTCCAGTGAGTGTTTTCTTATGTGTCTCAGATGCTACATCCCATAGGCGGACAGTACCTCCCTGCCCACCACTTGCCAGTAAACTTCCATCCGGACTGAAGGCAACACAATAGACATAAACCCAGTGTCCAAAAAATGTTTTCTTGTGTTCACCTGATGCAGCGTCCCAAAGACTGACGGATGGATTACCATTTGCACTTGCAAGTATTTTCCCATCCGGACTGAAGGCAAGACCAGTGATCGGACCAAAATGTCCAGAAATTGTGTGCTTATGCTCGCCAGTAATCACTTCCCAAATACGGATGGTACCGTCCCCGCTGGCACTTGCTACTGTTCTGAAATCCAGACTAAAATCAACGAGATTAACATTGGACCTGTGGCCAGTGAGAACTTTCTTTTCTTTTCCTGTGTTTGCATCCCACAAACGGATAGTATCATCGTCGCTACCGCTCGCGAGTATGCTGCCATCTGGACTGAAGGCAACCTCAGTAATACTCTCTTTATGTACTACGATTTTTTGTTTTTGTTCACCTGAAACCGAATCCCATATACGGACGGTGTTATCCCAACTCCCGCTTGCCAATATGTTTCCATTTTGGTTGAATGCGATACAGGTGACCCTTTTTTCATGTCCATCAAGTCTATGTTTCTGTGTTCCTGAAACCGAATCCCGAATAGTGATTGTGCTGTCAGAACCGCCACTGGCAAGCGCGCTACCATCTGGGCTGTAGGTGAGACATGTTACCCTACCTGCATGTGCAGGGAAGTTATGCTTTCCTTCGCCAGTGAAGATATCCCATAGGTAGACGATTCCATTCTGATCCCCGCTTGCGAGCGTGTTTCCATTTGGACTGAAAGCCAGACTATAGAAATGCAACCTGTCTCCGACGATTTTTAATCTATGTTCTCCAGTATCAGTATTCCAAAGGTGGATTACTCCTCGTTCATCTGCACTTGCAAGGATGCCGCCATCTGCGCTAAATGCGATACGATCAACAGAACCTTTGTGTTTGGTAAGCAGATTAATTTCTTTATAGGTGATTGCATCATAGAGCCAAATACCAATAGTAGTCGCGACCGCCAGACGCATGCCGTCTGGAGAATATTGCATATCATTTATCATACCTTTACCGAGCCGTGCAATAGCACCTTTAGGTATATCCAATTGTTTGTAGTCTTGCGCAAAAGGGTAGGGTGAACATAGCATTGAAATGAAGATTAATGTGCAGAAAATTGAGAAAAACTGTGTTTTTTTCATGTGAGGATTCTCCTTCTTTTAAAAGTAGATGTTCCTATATGAGAAGGAAAACTACCCATAGGTGTTTATTTTACTTATTCATACATTTTCTGATTTTATCAATAGACGTTTAGCGTTGTTTTGGGGTTTTCGCTTGTAGTAATGTCCAAAACTGATTTTCTGGACAACACGCAGTGAGAACATTCCATTTGTTATTGTGTGCCAACTGTATCTGGTAGGTGCTTGAAAGGTCAACACCACGCGAGAAGTTTTAGTTGGTATTAGACGCAATTCTCCCATAAAAGCAGCTGATGCGTAGGAAATTACTGTAGCATTGCGTGATGCTACAGTACAGGTTATGTTGACGAAAGCGGATTCACCATAGAAGCAGTGAGGTTGTGTTTATGTGCTGAGGATGACTAATGTCTCATGGGAAGCGGGCACCAAACGACAGAACCTTGCATCACAACTGAAGACGTTAATTCTCTGAAACCCAATCTTCTGTGGCTTCCGCAAATTCTTTAGAAAGCTCTTCAGAAATGGTCTGTTCAAGTAGTTCAATCAGGTCCTCTCGGAATTTTATCCAGTCATCACCACGACGAGTAAATCTATGCATACCAGCAATTTCAACATACATTGTGTCCTGTGGTTCAGACATTGATTCAAGATAGCGATCAACTTGCATTTTTTCACCTCATTATAATTTCCGTAATCTTATACCAGATAAACTTGATTCCAATCTATCGGTGCGGTTAGGAAACCGCACCTACCGCCCGAAAAAAGAAAATTCTCGTTAATTTTGATATTACTTATCTATATCTATGATGCTTGCATCCATTCATGGATTTCCCAATCTGTTTCAAGTGCTTTTTGACGGAGTGCTTTGCTTGGATTTACAGCGACTGGATTCCCCACAGCTTCCAACATCGGCAGATCGGATTGGCTATCACTATAAGAATAACAGACATCAAGAGATATTCCTGCCTGCTCAGCGAACTTTTTCAACGCAATTGCCTTTTGCTCACCGATAAGCGGTTCAGTTGTGAGTTCGCCTGTAAACTTTCCATCTTGTTCTACAAGTTTTGCCGCTAAAACAGAATCCACACCGAAATACGCTGCAATAGGTTGAACAATAAAGTCAAGCGAACCCGTCAAGAGAACAACATGGTCTCCTTGCTCCTTGTGTTCCTCAATTTGCGAAATGGCTTCAGGAAATACCTTCTGACGGAGGTAATTCTCAAACATATCAGTTGCTGACGCTTTTACCGCTTCCGCATCCATACCACGATAATTCCGATAGAAGACCTGATTAAACCTTACCCTGCTAATCCGATCAAGAATTAGGTAATAGACGATCTTTGGGAGGAAACCGATGGTCCAGAAAAATTTTTGGATCGGAGACAACGAGGATGTGCACAACCAGATATAACAATGCGCAATCGTCGAACTGAGTAACGTGCCATCAACATCAAAGAAGGCAATAGATTTTTTCTCAAGCGATTCCATTATCAATCCTAACCGAATGTCTCCCCGAGTTCGGCAACCCGGTTTTCAAGTTCTATCAAAAATTTCTGGTATATTTCCGAGTTCTCCATGACATCCTCCGGTTTTTGTAAAACTTCAAATAAAAGCGGTTCTCCAAAAACAATTTGAATCGGATGTTTTTTCGGAAAGTTTTGTCCTTTTGGTAGCACTTCAAATGCGCCTTTAATGTAAGCAGGTATAATCGGGACCTGTTGACCATAAATCAACAGGCTAAGAATCCCCGGTTTGAAAGGTTGTAGTTTTCCATCAAGTGATCGTGTGCCTTCAGGGAAAATCAACAATCCATTATTTTGTCCTGTCACTTCGTTAGCCATTCGCAAATCCTGCAGAAACTGCGTAAAATCACCATCACGTTCGATCGGAAGCGCGTTGAGGCAATTGTGTGCAAACCATCCTTGGAGCCGATTGCCGAACCAGTAATCCCGCGCAGCGAGTGTCCACAGTCGGTGTGAATCCTGTCCGAGCGCGTTAATAACTGTCAGCGTATCCAAATGACTTGTATGGTTCGGTGTAATAATGTAAGGTTCCCTTTGTGGAATATTTTCTAAACCGAAACACTCAAACGAAAAACGGTATCGGTACAGACTTCGAATACCGGCGCGAAAAGCGCGCGCATACCAGTGCGGTTTTTCACGTAGTTGTAAGGACTTAACCGTTGGATCAGATGATTCTCCTTGTTCTGTTTTTGCAAAAGTCTCTGTTAATACAACAACATCCTTCACCGTCTGTAAATTGGCAAGCATTGCATCAGGAATCGTTTGACCAAGGCGTGATTCAAGGAGCATCAGGAGATCAAGTCGCGTGAGAGAATCAAGACCAAGGTCGCTATCTAAGTGGCTATCAAGGCGGATCTTGTTAGCAGACATGCGTGCTAATTGTGCAAGCGGTGTTAAAATCTCTTCCGGAATTTTCTCTGTTGAATGTGCATCCTGTTGTTCACCTTTCTCGTTAGATTCATCTCTCACTGCTGCTTGTTCATCTGCCAGATATTCCACTAATTGCTCTTTAACGCGTCTCTGATCAATTGTTCCGTTCTCAGTCTTTGGTAAAGCATCCTGAAACAGATGTGTTTTGTGAAATTGTTGGTAACTCGGCAGCTGCTTTGCGGTTTTCTGTAGATGGTTTTGAATCTCTACTTCAGTCGCAGTCTTGCTGTTTGTTGGGACAATCACCGCATGTATAGCAGTATCTGAACCGTCTTCATAAGGAATGCCGACAACACACATCTCAGCAATAGCGCGACTGTTCTGATACAGTGCCTCCAATTCAACGGGATAAATATTCTTACCAGAGGCGGGAACGATGATATCCTTACAATGTCCCGTGATATAAAGATACCCATTTTCATCAATATATCCAAGGTCGCCCGTGTAGAGCCAACCGTCTCGAATTGCTTTTTGGGTGGCATGTGGATTTTCATAGTAGCCTTTCATATTGCTCGGTCCCTTAGCAATAATCTCACCGACACCATCACTATTCGGGTTTGCAATATGAAACTCCACACCTTCAACCGCTGGACCAACGGACCCACGTTTGCTATTTAGATAAGGATTGACACTGAGCACAGGAGCAGTTTCGGTCATCCCATAACCCTGATAAAGCGTCATGCCAAATTTCTGAAATCCGTCATAAACTGCATCAGAAAGTGCAGCACCGCCGCTAACAAGGACGCGAACATGTCCCCCCATGACGGCTTGTGCTTTTTCAGCTAAAGTTTCCCCTGATGTATCCTCTCGCGATGCCTGTCGCTCAATAGTCGCCTGGAGCATTTGGAAAAGTCTTGGCACGCCGATAAATGCTGTGGTCTTATCCTCACGCATCGCTTTGAGAAGTGTTGTCGGGCGGAGTGCATTGACATAAGTCGCTGTAGTCCCACTATAAAGCGCCATTAACAGACTACATGAAAAACTCAGTGCATGATACAGCGGTAGCGACGACAAAATACGTTCTGCATCTGTAGGTGGTAATGCCTTTGCTACTGCTTGAACGTTTGAAATAAAGCCGCCATGCGTTAGCATTGCGCCTTTCGCGTCTACTGTCGTTCCCATCGTGAAGATTATAGAGGCGACGGTATCAGGAGTAATCTCTACGTTCGGAAAATCTGTTGGGATTTCTTCATCTGAATTAACGATTTCGTTGAACTTGTTGATATTTTGCAGGAAAATATCGGTATCGGTCAACTGCGTGCCTGACTTGTCTAAAACAGTATCGGAGGCTAAGATCGCTTTTGCAGTAGTAAATTCAGCAATGGCTAATACTTCTTGTGTGGTGGTCTGTGCATCAAGCGGCACAACAGCAGTACCGATTTGCGATGCGGCAAGGTAAGCGATACACCATTCCGGCTGGTTTTCCGAGACCAATACCACTCGATCACCTTTCCGTAAACCGCTATTCCATAATTGGAATGCTGCTTGGCGTGAACGCGTGTAGGTTTCAGCATAAGTATACCGCTCCCATTCCTCGTCATTTACCATCTGAAGCGCAATTTTATCGGGAATACGTTTTGCCTGAATCTCAATTAAATCCACGATTGTCTGTGGCGAAATTCTGTCAATCGGGTTTGGAGCTGGAGCAGGATACTCATCTGCTTCCTCTTGGGAGGAGGTTTCTTTCCGCTTTGGTGTATTTGATGCGCCATCTTCAAGTTTAAGCACATGCCGCTTAATGCCTGGAATGTGAATTTCCTGAAAATACTGCTTCCAACTAATTCGCGAAACGTCAAAATTAAAGCGTTGCTTTTCAATGGGTGAGAGTTCGTCGTAAAGGGTTTGCATCTTTTCCGTTTCAAATTCAAAGTTCGTTCGGGTGTAAGGTGCGTAAATCCGTATGTAATGCAGGAGTGCTTTAATGCTGCTCTGTTTCACAAACAGTTTCCGGCGCTTTCGTTTCGCTGATCGAGTTGGTAATAGCGTCAATGCCTGAATTGCCCGTTCAAGGAGACGTATCTTACTTTCGACCTTTTTTTGGAATTGTTCCAAACTCGGAAATTGCCAAACAGGAACAGGAATCGGCTTGCCATTTTCGATCATCGGATTTTCAGTAAAATATCCGGAAGTCGCGTCAACAATGCCACGAAAATATAATGGATTCTGCGTGCCTGTTGCGACATGATACACTTCTATCCCACCGCGTTTTGAGATCGCTTCAGCAGCAGCTAACATTGCATTCACTACGAAATCGACAGGTACAATATCTAAAATAATATCCGGATCGGCAGGAAAATCGGGGATACGTCCCTTCGCGAAACCGACAATCAACGGTTCAGACATCCGATACTTACCGAGCCACCCTGGATGTGGTTCAGCAATACTACTTTCAATAATCGAAGGACGAATAATTGCAGTGGGGAGATCGCCGCGCAATTCCATGATTACATGTTCAGCAAGGAATTTCATGTAGGTATAAGTATCGTTCCATCCGCGTGAACGCGCATGTTCGAGTCCTACTTCAACAAGCCGAGCTTCAAGCCATTCCGCTTTAACTTCTTCAATAAGTGCCTCAAGATTTTTTCTGCTCTTCCGTTTATCCGCCTTTAGTTGTTTTTGGGCAATCTGCTGAAAATGCGCTGTCTGTTCAGGTGTGTCAGCCTCATCACGAATAGACTGGCTTAATGCAAGTAAATAGTTAATTTCTTCCGAGAGTGTTGGCGGAATTGTGTTTCCGTTTTTTTCGTTATGCTGTTGTGCGAAATGTTCGTAAGGTGGGTGTAATTCTTCTGGAACGTGCCCCATCGTATCACCGCAGACATAAGCTGTTGAAACATGGAGGAAGACTGCGTTTGAACATCCTTTAGCGAACGTTACAACATGCTTGGCGGCGAGTGCATTACCTTTTAGTGAGGCATCAAATGGTGGGTCAAATTGAACGAGTCCAGCGATATTAATAAAAACGTCTACTTCATTCTGGATGCGTTGATAGTCTGCATCGCTAAAGCCGAGGCATTCATCTGTCAGTTCACCTTCAACAGCAGTGACTTTTTGTTTGACCCATGTTCCAAACTGTGTGCCGTGCAGTTCACGCAACGCTTCAAAAACATCGGAAGTTAATAGTTCTTTTTCAAAACGCTCTTGGGCAGAGGTAACTTTACCATTAGACTCAATACGGCTTCGGATAAGAAGATAGATTTTCTGAACGTCTGGAAGAGAAGTTAGAATTTTTGCAACCATCGGTTGCCCCAGGAAGGCAGTACCTCCTGTGATCAGTAAAACCTTCCCGCTAAAAAAATCGGTTATTGACATAATTCCCTTTTCTTTATTGTAATATAGTTCTCATCAATAGGACACACACCACGAGCCTATCGGATTTGCATGAGTCTTGGTCAGTCACACCACACTTTGATTTGAGGTATCTCAAATTTAGATAGTTGTACTTTAACATATTTGACATAAAAAGTCAAGATATTGGCAATATTATACGAGAAAAAAGAGAATTGACAAATACTCCATAGGTAAATATAATAGCACGATGTGTTGTAGTAATTCGTCTTGTGAAATACATCCGGTTTAGAAATATTCAATCAATTTGTAGCAGATAACAACGCAAGGATATAAGCGTTTATGTTAGCAGAACAGAAATTACAGTTTCTACAGAAAACAGAACTTTTTGCCGAACTCAAGCAGGCAGGTTTAAATTCAATTTGCAATATCACACACGAGGTAACTCACCCTGCAGATCATACTATCTTTGAAGAAGGGGATGAGGGTGATTCCCTTTACCTGCTTGTTGACGGGGAAATTAGCATCATAAAAGCAGAAACGGAAGTATTATCCTTTAAAGAGAAAGGATATTGTTTTGGTGAAGTGGCCTTGATTGACGATAAACCGAGAAGTGCGACAATCAAAACGGTTACGCCGACGCGTTTGTTACGAATTACGAGACACGATTTTTATCAAGCATTCGCGAGCGAACCACTGATCGGCAGAGGTATGTTTCGGGTGCTAAATAACAAAATTCGCCATGATCTTGAAATTCAGATGAGTGCGATCCGTAAAGAGATTGCACAAGAGGAATCGATGCGGCTCGCCGCAGAAGTACAGCAATCTATCTTACCAAACGAAGAAATCAGGCATTCGTGTTTAACCTCTGCAGGATATTGCCAGCCAGCGAACAGTGTTGGTGGTGATTATTACGATTATCTATATCTTCCAGATGATCAGGTTGGGATTTTTATCGGTGATGTGATGGGCCACGGTGTACATTCGGCTATGATAGCGGCAATGACAAAAAGTTGCATACAAACACAAATCCGTTTTGATGCCTCTGTCCCCGAAGTGATGATGGCTGTCAAAAGAGTTACGGAAGAGGATGCACAAACCTTTATCTATATGACATGTTGTTATGTTATCATACATCTGGACAATCGATTTGAATTTGCTAATGCCGGACATCCGGCAATGCTTCTTTTTCGGGCGGACAGTGAAGAGTTCATTGAGTTAGAATCGCAATTTCCGCCAGTAGGCATTGCGTTACCAAGTGAAAATTCAGTAACGCAATACCACAGCACAGAAGCAAGATGGGAACGCGGTGATTTACTTGTGCTTTATTCGGATGGTATCACAGAAACTCTTAATGAGGATTTTGAGATGTATGGTCTTGAACGCCTCAAAAACCTTTTATATAATAAGCGACATCTGTCTACAGCAGAAATCAGAAAGGAGATTTTGTCTGACCTTGCAGTATATCAGGAAAATGAAAGTCCAGATGATGATATTACATTAGTTGTCTCAAAATTTCAATAGCCGTGAGATTTCTGATTGGGTTGCATCACGGATTCTTCTGTTCAATCTGATTTGCCGCATAATGGATTATGTTTTCCATGAGTCCCTTGTTCATGGAAACAGTATACTGGTTATCGTTCCGCAGACTGGTAATAATGTACAGTCCCTTTCCATACTGCCGTGCACCGATAACGAGTTCGTTGCGTTCTGGGGTTGTTGCAAAAATCTCATCGCTCTTTTCCCAACCTACCCAAGCATCGTCAACATAAATTTTACCTGATTGAATTTTGTTAGGTGTTGTGAAGAGCGTAACTTCTTTATTTGCCACTTCAAAAAATCTATCTGGTGGACTTTCAACACCGGTCAAATTGCCCTGTAACCACCCGACGCCGCACGGTTTTTTCATAGTGCTGTCTTGTCCTGAAACGATAACAATACCACCATTTTTAACGAAGTTTTTAATTGCTGTATCTGTCTTTTTGGGAAGGAGGTACCGACCAAAACTTGAAATCTCTTCGTATCCAATCCATAAGATATGTGCCTCTTGTAAGTTCGGTAGCACTCGCATTTTGGTAGATTCCAAAGCGGTCAGGCGTTTACCAACCTTTTTGATATTACGTAGCGCCTGATATTCGTAGGTCATCGTATTTGTATGCACATGGGTTTGCCCCCAAGTTGGAGAGGTACTATTACCTGTCAAAACCAGTATTTTTAATGCGTCCTTGGTAGCGGTAACCCACATTTTACCATCTAACATGTCTTGAACAACCCTTTGAAACGCTTTTGTTTTACCTTGAAACGTTCGGTTCATCATCGGGTCAATGTGGGTGAAACTCCACCATGAACTGCCGCTTCTACCTCGATATGCCCGCATTTGAAACCATGTGTCATCAATAAAGCACATACTATCAATACCGTAATGGTCTCGGTAGAAAACGATAATTGGCATACCCTGTTTAAGCAGCCGGACCATCTTTTGTGGTGAGGTGTTCCTTTTGTATTGTCCGGTTTGAAAATTCATTTTAATTTCTTTTAGATTACTTTTACCTTTCACATCTTCATTAACCGTAATAATTGCCTGCCGCCGTCGTGTATCAACACTCTTAACTTCTCCAAAAACGATGTTTGTGCAAGCATCAAGGATTTCACGAATTGTATACTCACGTTCAATGAAACCAAGTGCGGGTGATGAAGCAAGGAAACCGATAAGAAATAGGGAAACAACCAATGTTGTTAGGACATGTGTAAAGTGCATTATCAACCTCCGTCAGTAATGGGTAATTTAAGAAATTCTATCATATTTTATGCAAATTGGCAACAATTTTGTTAAGTGTCTGTCAGAGGCATTCAATTTTCAGTTTTTATCTGTTTTAGTCGCAAAGTCGCGATTCGGAGATCGCTCTCACTTAAAAAGTTACCATTTGGTAACTTTTTCCATACCGTGGTAACTTTTTTAAATTTGCTATAAAACCAGTCTCTGTATAGGTTTATAGGTATTTTTCTTATTTTGGAATAAATTTTATTTTTGATATTTCTCATTTGTATTGAGGCACACGGTTTTCCTCTTGTAGATATTTTTTTGATAAGTTTTGCGCTGGCGTCTTTGCATTTGGATAGTTGTTACGATTTTCAGGGATCGGTTATGTTTTTTCATACTGAATTATACTTAATTCTGTGTGGTGATCAGAAGTTTTTGTGGTTTGTCGAACAATAGATATCCAATATATTTATAATACGTTTGCAGAAAAAGTTGGGTGGACGCGTTTTTTGAATCTCGGATTATCTCGGATTATTCGAATTAAGTGGATTTTAGGAGTCTGATAAATCGGGCTTACTACAAGAGAGAAGACGCAGTTAATGTCAAATTTTACACATCGCAATTTATTTTTAACTTGAAAATTCTCCAAATAAATTTTATAATGCAGTTGTCAAGAATCACGCCCTGCTACGGAAGAATTCAAGCGTACCTATTGACGGAGAAACTATGGAAGAAAAAATACTGCCAAAACTGCTTGTGAGTAGAGAAGAAGCAGAAGAGAAAATACAAGAGCAGATTGAAAAAGGGCAACAACTTATCAAACGACCAGTGGATACTAAAGGAAAATCGATACAATCTTTAGATGATTTTGGACGCTGGTTACGATACAACAAATCTCTTCTTTTGAAGCTATTTGACACACAGTCAATGGTAGATGAGTACACTAAGATATGTGGTTCTGCTATGTTATCTAATTCTCATTCATATCGGCTAAAACCCGTTCAATTTTCACTTGATTCAATGTTTTACAAAACCATTATAGACAATTGCAACAATTACTTAAAGGGAATTTGTGAACAACTTGAACTATATGATGAACCATCAGACACTCTTTCAAACACTTCCACGGAGAAAGGCACACATATTTTCATCGGACATGGACATTCACTCATCTGGCGAGAACTCAAAGATTTTATAAGTGAGAGGCTTGAGCTGTCATGTGATGAATTTAATCGTGTTTCAACAGCAGGGATAGGGACCAAGGAACGCCTTAAAGGAATGTTAGATCAGGCTTGTATGGCATTTTTAGTGTTGACAGCTGAGGATGAACAAACTGATGGCACACTGCATGCGCGTGAAAACGTTATCCACGAAGCAGGTTTATTTCAAGGTAGGTTAGGCTTTGAAAAGGCAATCATTTTACTTGAAGAAGGATGTCAAGAATTTAGCAACATTCACGGACTCGGTCAGATTCGGTTCCCAAAAGGAAATATAAAAGCAGCATTTGAGGAAATCCGTCAAGTCTTAGAGCGCGAAGGAATAATTTAATCCATTCAGAAGATTTTCTATGGTGAACTTTGAAATTAAAGAGGCACATTTTCTGTGAATCAACGTTGATTCACAGAAAATGTCCTGTTAATTCTAAAAGTCACTATAAACTTTCCATAATCAATATTTTGTAAGGAAACACAATGCCCACACTTGACTTCAAAGGCAAACAATTCATATACGCACACCACCTCACCGTTCCCTTCCGCAAACCAGAGATAGACACAGAAAAATCCCTTACAGGCGAAAAACCACCATCATTAGACGATAACCTTATTGTTCACGGCGATAACCTACACGCCTTAAAAGCACTTCTTCCCGTATACGCTGGCAAAATCAAGTGTATCTATATTGACCCACCTTACAATACTGGCAACGAAAATTGGGTTTACAATGACAACGTCAACAGCCCGATGATGCAAACGTGGCTTGAAAAAAATAGTCCTATTGACGTTGAAGATTTAGAACGCCACGATAAGTGGCTGTGTATGATGTGGCCTCGGCTACACTTATTGCGTGAGTTGCTATCTGATGATGGCGTAATTTTCATCTCAATTGATGATAATGAACAGCATAATCTGCATTCCCTAATGGATGAGATTTTTGGGTCAGAGAATTTTGTTGAGACTTTAATCTGGCGTTCTAGGTTAGGCCGTGGCGCAACTGCTAAAAATACTGCTACTTTACACGAGTATATTGTTGCTTATGCCAAAGATATAACTTTAATAGAATTCAGGAAAGACAGGAGAATTAGAGAAACGGAGTCGAAAGAGAGAGTAAGACAATGGGGGCAAGGAGATAGGAGAGAAGATAGACCGACAATGTACTACCCGATTCACTCAGAAGAATTTGGTGAGGTATACCCTATCAGACCAGACGGAACCGATGGACGGTGGAGGGTTGCACAATCTACAATGGAAAATCTCATTGAGAACGGACTAATTGTTTTCGAAAGACAAACTGACGGTCGCGTTGAAGTATACAGAATTATTCCCGCTGGTACTGAAACTCATACGGCGTATCCCTCTCTGCTCGATTCCGAAATTGTTAAGACTACTGCCCACGGCAGCATTGAGTTAAAAAATATTTTAAGCCCCAACAAGTTTTCGTATCCTAAACCATCATTCTTGATCAAGGAAATTATTTCTCTTTGCACCCAAAAGTGTGATATTATTCTCGACTCATTCGCGGGTAGCGGCACCACTGCCCATGCTGTGCTTGCACTCAACAAAGAGGATGGCGGTAACCGAAAGTTTATCCTCGTTGAATGTGAAGACTACGCTGACAACATTACTGCAGAACGCGTCCGTCGCGTCATAAACGGTGTTGAAAATGCCAAAGATGAAAACCTACGTAATGGACTCGGCGGTTCTTTTACTTACTGCACGCTCGGTGAAACGATTGACACTGAGGGAATGCTTACTGGCGACTCACTTCCCACATACCAAACCTTAGCGAACTATGTTGCTTATGCTGCTACCGGCAGTAATTTGCAGGTTAAAGCAAAGCAGAAAAATTACTGCTTCGGTGAAACCAAGGATATCCGCTTCTATCTCATCTATGAACCGACACTTGAATTTTTAGAGAGCAACAAGTCCGCTTTAGATGCGAAACGGGCTGAGCAGATAGCTGAAGAATGCAAAGCGACAGGCAAAAAAGCCTATGTTTATGCGTCTCATAAGTTTATGAGTCAAAAAGAACTTACGCCTATGGGTATTACCTTCTGCCAACTCCCCTATAGCATCTATCAAATCACATAACACGTATTCTTGCCTTGAATTTTATTGTTTTTTGCCCTATAATTTAGTCAAGTGTTTACTGAAGGAGTATACAAATGAAGATGGTTTTACTCTTGGCACTCTGTTTTCTTATCTCAACGACTTGTGCATTCGCAGAACTCACACAATCCGATTTTGAGAAGATCCAATCCATTGTTGAAAAATCTGTTGAAAAGGTTGAAAAGTCTATTGACAAATCTGAAAAACAGATTAAGGAATACATCGATCTCAAAATTGATACTTTGGACGCGAAGTTGAGCGGAGAAATCAAAGCATTAGATGGGCGATTGAATCAATTATTTTTGCTTGTGATTGCGTTAATTGCTTTGATTGCTGTGGCTGTGGGAATGCCGCATATTCTTGTTGCAAGGCAAGGAAAAGAGATACAATCACTAAACCAACGCATTGAGGCGTTGCAGCAAGAGATTGAAGCAATGCGGCACGAAATGAATGAAAGAAACATAAGCACCTCTTAATACTTTCTTTGAAGTATTGTGTTATAATGCAGTCAAGTGTTTACTGAAGGAGTACACAAATGAAGATGGTTTTACTCTTGACACTCTGTTTTCTTATCTCAACGACTTGTGCATTCGCAGAACTCACACAATCCGATTTTGAGAAGATCCAATCCATTGTTGAAAAATCTGAAAAACAAATTAAGGAATATATCGATCTCAAAATTGAGGCTGTTAATACAAAATTTGATACGAAAATTGAGGCCGTCAATACGAAAATTGAGGCCGTCAATACGAAAATTGAGGCCGTTAACACAAGAATTGATGCCGTTAATGAATCTGTTGGTCGTAATTTCTACCTAATTATAGCCACGTTTACCCTAATCGTAGTTGCAGTTGGCATTCCGCAGGTAATCATAGCAATACAAAGTAAGAAATATGATAAATTAGTTGAAGATGTTGAGATGTTAAAACAGCAACGTATTGCAAACCCGTGAAATCTACGCATGTCCTGCGGGTAGACGCGACCTCTCGTACAAAACTTCTTATTGCATTACTTTGCCAACTCCCCTATAGTATTTATGGTAGATTTTAGAATTTCTTGGACACTTTGCACCAGCGAGGTTAGGAAACCTCGCCTACCGAGGGTAAAAGTGTCCAATTATCTTTATATTTCACCATACCAAATCATAAAGGCATAAATGGAACTGAAAGATTACCAACAACAAGCATTAGAGGCGTTAGACCGCTACCTTGAGGCATTGAAGGATGCACGTCATCAAGTAGAAGAATTCGCTGCACTTGACCCTAACACACTTCCACCAGTTTTGAGGCAACAATCTGCAGCCTTAGCCAGCGCAGCGGCGGATTTCCCGCGCGTCGCGTGGGAAAGTTTACGCAAAAAATCGGGGTTGCCGGGCGTACCAGATAAAAACGGTGAGAACCATATTCCAGAATATATCTCACGTGAAGCGGCTTCTGGTGAACCGATCCCGCATGTCTGCTTGAAAGTGCCAACAGGTGGTGGAAAAACGTTGTTAGGTGTTGAGGCGGTACGGCGACTCAAAATCGGTACAGGTTTTTTGCTCTGGATTGTGCCAACCAAAGCCATTTATTCACAAACGCGGGATGCATTTCGCAATCAAGAACATCCTTATCGGCAAATTCTGGATCGTGCCTCTGGTGACCGCGTCAAACTCCTTGAAAAAGACGATAGATTTACAAAGCAAGATGTTGAGAATCACCTCTGTGTGATGCTTTTGATGCTACCCGCCGCAAACCGAGAAAAAAACAAAGAATTTCTGAAAATTTTTCGTGATAGCAGCGGTTATGACACCTTTTTTCCGATTGAAGACGATATTAGAGAACATCAAGCGTTAATAGAGGAATATCCCGACCTTGAAACAGCAAAGATTGATGAGCCGGGACAGATGCGTGGTATGTTCGCAGCAAACCCTGCAGATAGACTGATTAAGCAGAGTCTTATTAATGTACTAAAATTGATACGACCAACGGTGATTTTAGACGAAGCGCACAAAGCTTACGGGAGCCAAAAAGCAGAAAACAATCGGAAGTTTGTAGCAGCGGTAAATCGCCTGAATCCTCGCTTTGTGTTGGAGTTATCTGCTACGCCGCAGCTCGGTATTAGTAACATCCTTGTCAATATCTCTGGTACAGCACTTAAAGAGGAGGAGATGATTAAAATCCCGATTCAACTCCGCAATTTCCCCAATTCCACTTGGAAATATACACTTGCCAAAGCAAAGACAGAACGGGATAAACTGGAAGAAGCAGCAAAGCAATTTCAGCAAGCAGAAAATCGCTACATCCGTCCGATTGCAGTGATTCGGGTAGATCGTACAGGTAAAAAACAACGCGATGGCATTAAGGTGCATGCATTAGATGCTCGTGACGAACTGATCAAAGTACTCGGTGTTCCAGAGGAACATATCAAGGTTAAATCTTCTGAACAGGATGAACTCGCTGGCGTGGATCTGCTCAGTCCTTTTTGCCCTGTCCGCTACATCATCACCAAAGACGCGCTAAAGGAAGGATGGGATTGTCCGTTTGCCTACCAATTAGCACTACTTGATAACACTACTGCACAAACCGCAATGACGCAGCTTATCGGTAGAGTTATGCGGCAACCGCATGCCCGCGCAACGAATCAACCAGAATTAGATACTTGTTATATCTACTGCTTCAATCAGGAAGTTGGCGATGCTGTTGACAACGTCAAAAAAGGGTTAGAGGCGGAAGGGTTAACAGGACTTGCGGAATACGTTGAAAGCACGGATGTGGAGCGTGAAAAGAAAAGTATCCAGCGTAGGAAGAAATACCGTAAGGTGGATATTTTTCTGCCACAAGTAATGCACAAACGGGGACGCAGTTGGGACATGTTAAATTATGAGCGTGACATTCTCAGTGCGATTGATTGGAGTCAACTCAGAGCAGTGGAGCCTGTTAATTTAGATGACCAAGAAATTTTGCAAGAAATCCGAGCGACTATCCATTTGCAAGACCATGACGAACCAGAGAAAATTATATTAGAAAATACTTCGCAAAAATTGGAAATATCGTTTTTTGTTCGGCGTTTGAACGATGTTATTCCGAATCCTTGGCAAGCAGCGCGTATTGTAAAAGCCACCTTGCAAGCGTATCAAGAACAAGGCACTGATGAGGATAAGTTATTTACAAATCGGTTATATCTCTCTGAAGTTTTGAAAAACAAACTCCGTACACAGATAGATTCTCTTACTGAAACTATTTTTCGAGAGAAATTGGAAAATAACAAAATTCGGTTTTGTCTTGAAACAGATGTAGCGTTGAATTTTGAGTTGGAAAAAACGATTGAAGTTATTATCTCGAAAGATGCAAAACGTCTAACCCGTTCAGATGCAAGTCCCGTGCAGCTCAATCTCTTTAACCCAGTGTATGAAGCAGAATTCAACAATTTGGAGAAAGGTTTCGCGCTTTATCTGGATAAAAAAGATGTAATTCAGTGGTGGCATCGTATCGCCGCGAGGCAAGGCTATTTTTTGCAAGGTTGGCGGCGTGACCGTGTTTATCCTGACTTTATAGCCTGTGTGCAAGGAGATAAGAAGGGACAGCAACGTCTACTCATTTTGGAAACCAAAGGGCAACACCTTGAAGGTAACAGCGACACCACCTACAAACAAGAACTTATCAAGACATTAGAGTCAGCGTATAAAAACGCTACAGAATACGGGACGATGGAAGCTGCCGGTCCTAATGACAAACCGATGTCTTTTCGTATGTTGCTTGAGGATAGTTGGCGTGAAACGGTTAATGAGGCAATAGATGACTATTCCGCATCCTCATAATAGCGGATCAATCATATCAATAAATCTCCCAACCTACAAATCCTTATAGAATGGGCAAGTTTTCGCTGCCTCTGCTTACTTTGACGTAAGACAAGTCCCTTGTTCATGTCTAACCCTCCTATTTCTTTACACATTTTGCCTTTTTCAAGCGTTACAACGTTAAATCACAATTCATTGTGCGTTCTTTAGCAATTAGTCTTATAGTAAAAATCTAAAAATATGTGCACACTCCCTGGTAGATGCGGTTTCCCGACAAATACCTTGCGCGTATTTGGCGTTGATTCACCGCATCTATGAGACTGAATAAATACGGTTCGGTTAGGAAACCGAACCTACCGTAGAGTATAAATTATTATGGATTTCACTATAAAATTAAAACCTTCTTTTATATTAAATTTCACACCAGCGAAAATTTACGATTCCGCTACTTACATCGGCTTTTTAATCTTTGTACTTTCACTTCCATTCGGCTATTCTACAGTGTTCCTAAATATAGGGATGTCGTTTGTCCTATTCGGATGGGTGGGACGTGTGATCTTAGAGCGGAAATTCAATTGGCAACGAACCTCTCTTGACCTTCCGATTGCATTCTTTTTATTATTAGCATTGGTCGCTTGCCTCTTTGCACCGCATCGTGCAAGCAGTAGCCTCGGCTATTTTTGGAAGCTGCTTCGTGCAATTCTGCTTTTTTATGCGGTTATCCATAGCCGTTTGGGGATTCGGTGGCGACATGTTCTAATTGCGTTTTTTGTTGCCGCTGGGATAAGTTCATCACTTGGCATCTGGTACTATGTGAACGATACAGGTTTAACACACAGTTTGATGGGACAAGTCGGGTTAGAATATCAGAGAGAACTTTCGGTAGGGGAAGGTTTTTCAGAGGAATTACATAGCGAATTACGTCAAATCAATATCCCACTTTCCCAAAGTGCATCCATCTTGCAGTCAAAAAAAACTGATGAGTGGCGGATTGATGACTTAGCAAGGAATAGGCGCTACGTAGTCCGTAAGGACGAAATGCATCTCAAGGTATACATGATTGAACAACGTCTCGCTGGTACCTTCAAGGCACCGAATTACCTTGGCGCATACCTCGCGCTCAGTCTTCCTTATGTAATAGGTTATTTTGTTGTAAGTTGGCAATCACTACGCAAACAGAAGAACGGTGTATGGATAATCTCTGTGCTCGGTGCTGTTGTTGCCATGATGACAGCGAATTTGGTGTTAACGCTCACGCGTGGTGCTTGGGTGGGTGTTGGTACTGCGACAGTATGTATCGGTATCTACTTAGTTGTGAGTAGCCTATCAAAATTAAAATCTATCGGTAGTTTTTTGAAGATTGTATTGATAGGGACCATTTTAATAATAACGATTTTAGGGGCATTTGTATTTCTAATGCCTCAACATATCAAGACGCGTTTTAACACTATGATAGAGCGACCTGTGGGTTTTATGGGAGAACGTCCGCAGTGGTGGCGTGTATCACTTGAACTCATTCAGAACTATCCTATTACTGGCATTGGATTGGGCAGGTTTCGCCATGAGGCACAATTAAACGCTCCACCTAATCTGTCCGATGTCCCCTATCATGCCCACAACATCTATCTGCATATCGCAGTTGAACACGGTATCCCTTCCCTATTCCTGTTTTTGTGGATGATCGGTCTAATTTGGAAGCGGATTTGGGCAATCCGTTCTATAATGGATATTGAAGGGCTTTTTTGGAACACGGGAGCATTTATCGGTGGAAGCGGATTTCTAATCTCTGTGCTTACTTACGGAATAGTAGATTACATATTTCATCACCGTTCACTATTGCTTTTCTGGTTTATTATCGGCATAATATATTATATCCAAATACATAAGGACGAAAAACATGAAGAAAAACATGAAACCGATTGATATGTCTTCCGTAAAAACTTATCCGCTGAAGGATCGTATCAACAAAGTTTCTGTTAGCGATTTTGCAACACTGCCAGACTCACAGGTTGACTTGTCTCCATTTCTATCATCCCTACCTAAGATTCTCAAGGGACAAGACTTTTTAGAACTCATTGACAAAATTGTGACTGCCCATCAGCGTGAAAAAGCAGTTATTGTGATGATGGGTGGACATGTCATTAAATGTGGATTATCACCGCTCTTAATTGCATTGGCGGAACGCGGCGTAATAACCGGTTTTGTCTTTAACGGGGCAAGTAGCATTCACGATTTCGAGATTGCTCTCATTGGCGAAACTTCCGAAGATGTTTCCGCATACCTACAGACAGGACAATTTGGGATGTGGGAGGAGACGGGACAGTTGATGAATGAAGCGATTCAGCATGCTGCTGATACAGGCATAGGCATGGGGGAAGCATTAGGCAAAAAACTAATAGCGTTAGACGCTCCCTACAACACTTATAGTCTCCTCGCCGCAGGAATTAAATTCAATATCCCGATTACTGTCCATGTTGCCATTGGCACAGATATAATCCATCAACATCCATCTGCAAACGGTGCTGCGATTGGTGAAGCGAGTTTCACGGATTTTCGTTTGTTGACTGAAATGGTAACACAGTTGGAAGATGGCGGTGTTGTTCTTAATTTTGGTTCAGCGGTAATTTTGCCGGAGGTGTTTCTGAAAGCATTAACCATCGCTCGGAATTTGGGGCATACGGTATCTCATTTCACTGCTGCAGATTTTGATATGATACAACAATATCGTCCAGCAGAAAATGTCGTTAAACGACCTACAGAGATGGGAGGAAAAGGTTGGACCTTCACGGGGCATCATGAGTTGATGATTCCGCTTTTGGTGCAGGCTGTGCTTTCTCAGATTCATAGTAAAACCTAAAAATACGCGCACACTCCCTGGTAGATGCGGTTTCCTAACCAATGCAGAATGCCATACGCGCATTCTACCTGACTATGAGATTGAATAAACACCGGTTCGGTTAGGAAACCGAACCTACCTCAGGCACAACAAATCAAATCTTTATATCATAACGTATTACACAGAACGTTTTTTATACAACTTGTGCCGGATCATCTTCAAACATTTCTTTTTTGAATTATTACACCGATTTAATGCCGTTTTTAGTTCGATTAACAATGCGCGGGCGGCTTGTAACTGCGGTAGCGACGGGGTTTTCAGGTATATTTTCAATAATTCCTTTCTTTCGGCACTATCCATCTCATCTTCGGATTTAAGGATTTTACTGTATTGTGAATAATCCATATTTGTGTCTCCAATTTATGTATTTCAGGTAAGCAGTTGTATTTTAATAAGTCTATTTATATTTTCAAAGTCTTACAGTTCACTGTAAGAAACGGCAATCGGTTCTACCGCGTTCAATTTTAATGTAGTTTTTACGTGTTGATGTTCTTCAGCTGCATCTGTTTCGGATTGTCCTTGAAAAACTGTTTCTAATTCAACGAATTCCCCTAAATCCGCAACAATGTCTAAATGTATTCTGGTGTTTTTATACATCCAGACTGATCTCTGTTTTTTAACGATTGTCTTTATACCTAACGCAGCGGTTAAGAGTTTTTTTAGTGCTACCGGTTCCGCAATTTCACTGAGTTGATATATACTGTAGCGAGATTCCAACTTATTTGGGCGTTCATAGTAGATTAGCCACCCTTCATCTGCTTCATCAGTCTCGCGTAGTTTTAGCCTACCTTTCGGATTTTGAAAATAGGTATCCACTTGCTGTATCGTTTCGGTGTACGTTGCCTTTAGGTCAGTTAACTTTGGTAGGAGCGCATCAAGCGATTCATAACGTACCTTAAACTCTAAATTTTTTGCCATTATATGATTTATTGTGAAATATACAAATAAGTTTACACTTCCTCTGTAGGAGCGATCTCCGAATCGCGACTGAGTGCCTTGATAGTCGGGAATCGGAGTTCCCTCCTACACCCAAAGCGTCCAAGTAATTCTGAAATCCACTATAATAGTTGTGTTCAGTACTACACACCACAAGTCTCATTCAAGTTCCATAAAATCTAAATCATCCTCAGTTTGATAACTATTGACACAGGAGCGATTGCATCTTTCTCCGTGTGCTTGTAACCCACAAACACGATGTTTCAACTGTAGCGAACTCACCAGACACGTACGTAGTTGTTCAGGATCAAAATTCCGTCCCATCAGAAAACTGTAACTACCTCTTTGCATTAGATAACGTGCCGTCCTGTCATCAGAAACAATTGAGATGACCTTAACGTGGGATCGGTATCTTTGAATAAATTCAAAGATACGAGTACGCCGAAATCGTGAGAAATCTGCAATTACCATCCGATATTTTGCCAACTTCAACATCGCGACTGCTTGCGAACCGCGACCTATAACATCATACCGATAGTTTTCTGATTCAAGCACATTTACAATTTTGTCACGTACATCACGATTATAAGAAACAACCAACACATCGCCTTTCAATTGAGATATAGAGTGACTCTCTTGAATTTCAAGTGGGAGAAGGGCATCATTAACTCGCCATCGCAAACGTCCGCGTGCATCACGCATTCGTCTTTCGACCGGAGCAAGTTTCTCCTCCATTTCTGGATGTCGTTTTTTTGATCTTCGCATAATAATTTAATACCTTTTTGATGCTTGGACATACGCATTGAGTTTCTCACACTTTTGAAGAAACAAAATAACCCTTAATACGTAGTCCTTGCAAATTTAATAACGAATTATTTTCTAAAAGAATTCATAATTTTCAAAAATTTGACTAACTTCAAAGTTATCGCTATGTTTTGGATGTGATAAACCCATTTTTTCTTGTAAAAAAACATAATGTGCTATAAAATAGCGATAATTCGTTTCAAACCTATGATTTTGGGTTCTACCTCTATCTGATGGTTAAAACCTGTGAGAGTTAACAAAAACTAAAATAAACGCTTACAATTTATTCTTGTTACATATTATAGACGCATTTGCCCTTAAAAAGATAGGAAAAAGCACTTAATTTCTTTAGTCATGTATAATTGACATAATTTATAGTGAAACCTAAAAATATGTGCACACTCCCGGTAGATGCGGTTTCCTAACCGCATCTATGAGACTGAATAAACACCGGTTCGGTTAGGAAACCGAACCTACCGTAGTGTGTAAATAATTATGGTTTTTACTATAAAATCAAAAAGGATAGATAGAATGAGTGGCACACCGTCAACATCTCAAATCCCGATTCCAGCGCATTTTGATTCTGCACAGGTAGGACAGGTGTGGCGTATTCCATATCAAGAACGACTGCGCGAGGCGCGGGCATGGGCAAAACAACACGGCATTTCGCCTGCATCCGAGGATTCCGTTCGTACTTGCTTGCTGCTTGTTGATGTCCAAAACACATTCTGTATTCCGGATTACGAGCTTTTCGTCGGGGGCAGATCGGGAAACGGGGCAGTTGAGGACAATGTTCGCTTGTGTCAGTTCATCTATCGTAACCTTCCGCACATTACTAAAATCGCTTGTACGTTGGATACACATACTGCGATGCAGATATTCCACGAAATATTCTGGGTCAATGATGCTGGCGAACATCCCGTTCCACTGCAAACACTTATTACACAAGCGGATATTGAAGCGGGGAAATGGCGTGTCAATCCTGCGATCACTCACAGTCTGAGAGGCGATGTTGATCAATATACATGGCTCAAAGAATATGGTGAACATTATGTCAAAACACTTACGTCTGAAGGTAAATACCCACTTACAATATGGCCCTACCATGCCATGCTCGGTGGAATTGGGCATGCTGTCGTCTCTGCTGTTGATGAAACGTGCTTTTTTCATGCAATTGCTCGCAATAGTCAAACACACTACGAACTCAAAGGACGAAACCCGTTGACTGAAAACTATTCGGTACTCCGACCAGAAGTACTTAATGATGCAGGAGGGAAACCAATTGCAGAAAAGAACAGTAATTTTTTGAAAATGCTATTAGAATACGACCGCGTGATTATTGCAGGGCAGGCAAAAAGCCACTGTGTCGCTTGGACGGTGAGTGATCTGCTCACAGAAATTCAGCAAACAGATTCAACCTTTGCCGAGAAAATCTATCTAATGGAAGACCTAACTTCACCTGTAGTTGTGCCGGGTATTGTGGACTATACTGAGCCTGCTGATGCGGCTTATGCTGAATTTTCGGAGGCAGGAATGCATATAGTCAAGTCAACAGAACCAATTGAGAATTGAGATACTCAAGGAAATAGTTATGCCAAATACTAAAACGCTCATGTTTGATTCGGCAGGAAACAATTTAACAATATCAGCAATGCAGAATTGGCGTATTGTAATCTCTGATGACGCAACTGCTTCCGAAAGATATGCTGCCGAAGAATTCCAAAAATGGTTTAATCAAGCAACCTCGTTGACGTTACCACTTGGGACAACACAAGAAAATACCAGCCACAATGAAGGGCAGGTTAATATCAGTGCATCTTCCACGATGGGTGATGAGGAAATCCACATCACTGTTGAAAATAACAAAATACAGATTAGTGGTGGCATACCGAGAGGTGTCCTCTACGCTGTGTACCAGTTTCTTGAAGAATTGGTCGGCATCAGATTTTTAACCGCTGACCATACATACATTCCGAATGTATCTGAACAGAAAATCCCTTGTGGTAGTTATACATACAATCCTCCGTTTTCATTTCGTTGGAGTTACTATCGCGAGAACTCAAATGCTCCCGAATTTGCTGCGAAACGCAAAGTCAACACGGTCACAGATGCTGAAAATCTCGGTGGAAAAACGGGTCAACAACTTATCAACCATTCATTCCATGTGCTTGTTCCTTACGGCACGTACGGCGAAAGTCATCCGGAGTATTACGCCTTAGTTGATGGCAAAAGAGACACGAATACCCATGGCGGTGGACCGCAGTTGTGCGTTACCAATCCCGAAGTGATTGAAGTTGCGGCTGCGACAGCAATTCAACGTCTTACCGACAACCCCACTATTGCAAACATCAGCGTCAGTCAAGCAGATACAGCAGCATACTGCAGGTGTGAACGTTGTGAAAAGTTAAACGAAGCGGAAGGCACACCGATGGGTTCACAGCTAACATTTGTCAACGCGGTGGCAGAACGAATCGAAAAAGTCCACCCGGATGTCAAAATTGGAACGCTTGCGTATTGGTATACCCGAAAACCACCTAAGACTGTTCAACCTCGCCCTAATGTGCAAATCCAACTCTGTAGTATTGAATGTTGCACGCTCCATGCTATTGACAACCCGGATTGTGAACAGAATCAGGCGTTTTGCACAGATACAAATGAGTGGGGAAAAATCTGTAATGACATCTGGATTTGGAATTATAACACGAACTTTCGTTCCTACGATTTACCGTTTCCAAATCTGCGGAGTATTGGACCTAATGTCCGTTATTTTTTACGAAACAATGCCAAAGGTGTTTTCATGCAAGCAAATGGCAACGGTTTAACAGGTGAATTCTCCGATTTACGAAATTATCTAATTTCACGTCTTCTTTGGAATCCACATCTTGATGCCCAAGCAATCTTAACCGAATTTGTGGGACTTCACTATGAATCGGCTGCACCTGCTATTCTGGCTTACATCAATTTTCTTCACGAAAACGTTGAGGAGAGAAACCTTCATCCGAGATGTTTTCCAAGTCCAGAGGATGTCGGTTTAGATGCAGAAAGCGCGCAGCGTGTATTTGACTATTTCCAAGAGGCGTTAGCACTCGCAGCAAATTCTGAGATTCAAGCGAGAGTTGAAAAAGCCTCTATTCCTGCCTACAAGGCGATGTTAGTTGCAGGCGGTGAAATTCAACCGCAACGGCGGCGCGCCTTGATCGCCGAGTACATTGCACTGTGTAAACGCTATGGATTGACACACACAGCTGAACATCAAGCCGCTGAAGACTACTTTGAGGAATTGCATAAGCAATAGAAGTTGGATATCTACTATCCCACAACAGGGTTATTTAGTTTTAGGGTTTTTGCACATTTTCGTCAAAAAGTCGCGAGCTGGAGCTCGCTCCTACAGCAAGAGGGCATTCAAGAATAACCGAAAATATGGAGAACTAAATAACCCTAATCCACAACCTTAATCCTTGACATCAACTCCATTTTATAATAAACTTAAAACAACACGCTGAATCATTATAATTTGATACTGGAGATGAAACGATGCAGAAAAAAACACAGTCTGCGCCGACAATATTCTATCCGGAATCGGACGGTAAGCCTATGGCAGAAACAGATAGACATCGAGACCTGATGATAGATTTTATTCAGATGCTAAAACACTACTACCGAAACGAAAACGATGTTTATGTATCAGGAAACCTGCTCATGTATTACGAAGAAGGAAACCCAAGGAAGTCTATATCCCCTGATGTGTTCGTGGTTTTTGGTGTTGCCAAAAAACAGCGGAACACCTATCTGACATGGGAAGAGGCGCACACCCCCGATTTTGTGTTGGAAGTGGCAAGTCCAAGCACCTTTAGTAAAGATATGGGGCGGAAGAAAGACCTTTACGCTTCCGTGCTTGAGGTAAAAGAATACTACATCTACGACCCGCTTGGCGAAATTGTACCGAGTTTTATCGGTTATCGGTTGATTGATGGGACATATCAAGAAATCAATTTTGTAAATGACCGTCTGACCTCAACGGTTTTAGGCTTGGAGTTGGGGGAACATGGAAACGAATTAAGGTTGTATGACCCTAAAACTTCGCAATGGTTGCAAACACCACCCGAACGCGCTGAAAATGCTGAAACGCGTGCTGAAAATGCTGAAACACGCGCACAAGAAGAAGCCTCCGCACGACGAAATGCTGAAACACGCGCAGAAAACGCTGAGTCGGCACTTGCCAAAGCTTTAGCGGCACTTGAACGCCTTAAAGCGGAGGGAAATAATTGAGATCCAATTTTCGAGGCCTTTATTCAGAAACTACCACCACACATTTCTTCTATTTTGCTGTTCATCTTATACCAACTCTAAGGACAACCGATAGCAAAACCCTACATTTAGTTTTCTTGATAGTGCTCGGAGTATCTCACAGGTCATTGAGAGAATTAACTGATGTTTGATTTCCGCTCACCCCTCTTCTTAATCCTACTCGCAGCGATACCGATTTTAGTCCTTATCCAATTACGTACAAGCGTTTTAGCGGCAAAATGGCGAAAACAAATCACCATTTTCCTTAGATGCGCCGCACTATTGTGTGCAATCTTTGCCTTAGCAAATCTCCAACGAACCAATAAAGAACAACGTCTTGCAGTCACATTTTTACTTGATACATCTGATAGTATTGCACCATCTCAACGAGAAGATGCGATTAATCAGATTCATACTGCTATAGCAAATTTGAAACCGACTGACCAATTTGGGGTGATCAGTTTTGCACAGGAGCCATCCGTCCTAATTGGAATGGGGGCGGCACACGAACAACCTACGCTAACATCGGTTCTGCCAGAATCATCTGCCGAACAGGATGCTACTGACATTCTGACGGCTCTTAACCGATCTCTTGAACTGTTACCAGACAATTATAAACGTCGAATTGTACTTTTTACAGACGGGATACATAATATAGGGAATACCTCCATCGCAGATTTTTTGCCGCTGTTCTCTGCAAGTGACGTGGAAATCATGACAATCCCTCTAAACACCGTGAAGGATGCAATCCGTATTCAAGAACTGCAACTGCCGAATCAGGTCAGAAAAGGACAACCCTTTACAATACAGGCGATCATTGAATCCGATGGTAGTCTCCCAAATGTAACAGCGACCCTTTACCATAACGAGGTTCCAATCCCTGATATTGAATTTTCAGTGCAAAAAGGCAGGAATGTGTTAACGTTACCTAAACAACAAGTTTCGGAAGACCGTCCACATATATATCAGCTGAAATTAAACGTTAGTGACGAAATCCTTGAAAACAATCAGGGTTACGGTGTTGTGCAAATTCAGGATAAGCCACATATCTTATATGCAGAAGGTGATTTGGAGCATGCCGATAATCTAAAAGAAGTGCTTGAAGAGAACGGTTTTGTAGTAGAAGTAATTTCTGGTCAGGACATACCAACAGATATGGTCCCGCTTCAGCACAACGATGTGCTGATTCTTAGTAACATTTCTGCTGATACGCTTTCATCGGAGCAATTAGATATTATAGAGGCTTTTGTCCGTGACCTCGGGCATGGATTAGTAGTTATCGGAGGTGACCGAGCTTTCGGTCCCGGTGGGTATACAGACACAGCACTTGAACGTGTTCTTCCTATAGAAATGACACCGCGTGAACGAAAAGAATCGGTTGCGCTTGTGTTTGCTATTGATACATCGGGGAGCATGGCAAACTACGTTGGAGCACAGAAAAAGATTGAACTTGCTATTGAGGCAATACGCGCGGGTATTCGAAATCTGGAAGCAGAGGATCAGGCGGCAGTCATCGGTTTCGACGTTAAGTTACGTGATATTTCATCCTTAACATCTGATCATGATGCGCTGATTGACGTAGTAGGCAAGCTTAAACCCACAGGTGGCACGACTGCTATGGGGAAGGCAATTGAATCAGCTGGAAAGATGCTAAAATCATCGGATACAAAGCGAAAACACATCATTCTTTTGTCGGACGGCAAATCTGAGGGAGAACCCTATAAGTTCATTGATATTGCAAATGATTTGGCTGAGGCACGCATCGTGATTACGACAATCGCGATTGGTGATGCCGATAAAAACTTACTGAAGGAAATAGCGATCGCTGGTAATGGGCGGTCAGAAGATGTTAAGAATATACATGAATTACCTGATATTTTGGTTGATGCTGTCCGCGAAACACAAAATTATATTGTTCAAGAACAATTCCAACCGATAGTAGTGAACCCGACAACTCCAATATTAGAAGGTATTGACACTTTACCGCCGCTTTACGGGTACGTAGCCACAGCAGAAAAGTCCACCGCACAGGTTTATATTGGTTCAAATAAAGAAGAACCTATTCTTACCGGTTGGAATTATGGGATAGGAAAATCGGTTGCGTGGACATCGGATGTCAAACCAGCGTGGAGCAAAGATTGGATTTCGTGGTCAAACTTTAGCAAGTTTTGGGGGCAAGTTGTCAATTGGACTCTACCGACTAAAGGGACAGATGCGGTTTTTGATCTTATCGTTTCTCCTCGTAATGGCAGAGCAGAAGTTGTTATTGATACACAACATGCGTCACGTACAGCTTATGTAGTTCAAGTTGCAGGTCCAAACGGGACAAGTGAATCTGTTGCCATGCAGCAGGAAAGTTCAAGGCGTTATATCGGAACATTTCAGATGAACAATAGTGGTACTTATATTATCACTGCAAAACGCGAAAATGATGACAGCAAACTGACGGAAACGGTAACACTCTCTTATCCTGCCGAATATGCAACGTTTGATGTAAATGTCAATCTGCTAAAGAAACTTTCTGAGGACACAGGTGGCATTTATGAGCCATCATTATCCGAGATAGTTGCGCCAGCAGGAACACCTTTTGAAAAACGTGTGTCGCTTTCTCAAACGTTATTAATTATTGCTGTTGCCCTGTTTGTATTGGAGATGATTCTTCGAAGATTCAGCATAGCAAGTGGATATTTCGCTGAACTTCGTGCACAACTACGGAGAAAACCGAAGTCAGTTGTGCCTGAAACGCTAACACAACTGACACAGAAAAAAGCGAATGTTGATTCGCTTACGAACAGCGGTGTTTATGCAACCACGGAAGTTGCGTCCCCGCGTGAACACACAACTCATGAAAACACATCTGAAACAACACTTCCACAATCAACAGAGGGAACTATGACACGCTTATTGGCTGCCAAAAACAGATCTCGTTCTTTGTAAAACAATAAGTCAAAAGGACTATACACCCGTCCCTTTCGAATCAACGCCAATATATCGGGGTTGAAAACCCTCCCACAAGAGAGAAGATAATACCAAGAACTTTACTCACTCTACATCTTCAGGACAGGGTTATTTATGGTGAACTTTGAAATTAAAGAGGCACATTTTCTGTGAATCAACGCTGAATGCCAAAATCGCATTCAGCGTTGATTCACAACTCAAAATGTCCTGTTAATTCTAAAGTTCACTATAGTTTTAGGGTTTTTGCACATTTTCGTCAAAAAGTCGCGAGCTGGAGCTCGCTCCTACAGCAAGAGGGGCATTCAAGAATAACCGAAAATATGGAGAACTGAATAACCCTATCTTCAGGATGGCTTGACTTTCGCGTAGGTGTATCATAAAATAAGGTTGAAAACAGTGATGAAACTATAAGGTGTGTAAGCAAAGTCAAAACACACTTAGGAGGGAACGATGGCAAAAGTAGGACTAATCGGCGTAGGCAATATGGGTACCGGCATGTCAAAAAACATCTTGAAAGCAGGGCATGAACTCACAGTGTATGATGTAAGAAGTGAACCACTAAAATTGCTTTCACAATTGGGGGCACATACCGCTGCTTCTCCAAAAGAGGTGGGAGCATCCACTGATGCAGTTTTTATTATGGTGCTGAACGTTGATCAGGTCAAAGAAGTACTCCTAAACGAAAACGGTTTGTTAGCAGGATTAAAACCGGGGGCGACGGTTATCTGCACCGCGACTATTGGGCGTTCCCAAGTAAAAGAGGTATCAGAACTTGTAACAGCAGATGGATTTAATATTATCGATTCGCCTGTTAGTGGTGGCGCACCGGGTGCAGCCGCAGGAACACTTACGATGATGGTCGCAGCAAAAAAAGAGGTTTTTGAAGCATCAATACCGGTACTTGAAGCAGTCGGAAAGGATATCTATCACGTTGGAGAAGAAATTGGGATGGGACAAACCGTCAAGTCCGCACTCGCGGTCCTGACCGGTGTCACTTATGCAGGTATATTTGAGGCATTGACACTGGCTGTGAAGGCAGGCGTAAAACCAGAAACGTTACGTGAGGTTGTTAGCACAAGTGTTGTCGGCAATTTTCTTTTTAAGGATACGACAGAAAACATATTAGAACGGAACTTCAAAGGACAAAGCAACATTGGAACGATGTATAAAGACCTGAGTCTCGCGAAAAGTATGGCAAACGATTGTGGAGTCCCTCTGTTCGCAACGAGTGCTGCTTTTGAGTTATTTCAAGCAGGTAAAGCGGTAAATCCTGACGAGGATAATTGGACGATTATCAAAATTCTTGAAAGTATCGCGGGTATTGAAATAAGAAAAACAGAATGATTTTCAGCAAATTTACTTCAGGAACTCCCCTTTATAGTGAAACCCAGAATTATTTATACACTACGAATCAACGCCAAATGCTCTTATGGCATTCGTCCAAATCAACGCCAAATACGCGTAAGGTATTTGGCGGAAAACCGCATCTACCAGGGAGTGTGCACATATTTTCAGATTTCACTATTAAAAATAGAGTTGAGAGGCAGTTAAATGCAAAATTTGGAACAACAAGTTTCCGGTTTGTCTAATACTCCAAAAATAGGGATCATCACGGATGGGATCAGTAGGGATTTTGAGTATGCGCTTGATACTATGGTTGAAACCGGATTAGAATACGTTGAATTGCAGTATCTTTGGGAGAAGCAGGTTGGTGAGTTAACAGATGCAGATGTTGAACAGGTTACAAATCTAATAGAGGCACGGAATTTGAAGGTATCGTGTATCTCACATCACAATTTGGCAGGAATCCCTGTTGATACTGCGGTGGACGCGCCAGCATATCGTGACCAACTCCACACATTACAGCGATGTATAGAAATTGCGCAGGCACTCGGTACAAATCTGGTTCGGATATTCAGTTTCCAGAAGGAGATGGTACTTTTTGGGGCAGAGCCAATCGTTTCTGAAGGTGCGTGGACAACGCTGCTGAACCGATTAGAAGAACCACTACAAATAGCAGAAGCAACAAATATTACTTTGGTGATTGAAACTGCGATCTCCTCAAACATTACATCGGCATTACTTACTCGGAAATTGATTGACGACTTGGGCGTAAACCATCTCAAAGTGCTTTGGGATCCGTGTAGTTCGCTCTATTGCACTGAGATTCCATATCCGGACGGTTATGAAATTATCCGAGAGCACATTGCTCATATCCATCTCAAGGATGGAATTGTTAATCTTCCTGCTGCGACCTTTGACTTCTGCGCGATGGGTCAAGGACAAATGACACCTTACTACAGAGATATTGTAAACGCGTTAAAAAGGGATGGGTATCAAGGAACAATTTCGTTAGAAAGCGTTTACACCCCAGAAAATGGTTCACGGGAGGATGGGTTTAGGGAATCGCTACCGGTATTTAAGGAATTGATGGAATCGCTGGGAAATTAATGGGGTAAGAAATATATTACGATATGTGTCAATTTAGCAAGTGCAATATGTGTGTTTAATGTTGATTCCGACATTTGTCTGAACCAGGATTTACAGGATTTCCAGATTTGCAGGATTATCAATCCTCTGTGACAGTCGATTTTTCTATAGGCAACTAATACCAAATTCATTTGATTCATGATTCATCGTCTTCACATACCGCTCCTCATGAAGATTAAAAAATAAATTGGGTAATTCCATAACTATGCCCGGTGCGGTTAGGAAATCGCACCATAGGCGTCAATTTAGGATATATTTTCTTGTGGGAGGGCTTTGTCCGCCCGATTTTTACTTGATTTTCCTTTGTCTGAACCAGGATTATCAGGATTTACAGATTTTCAGGATTGTTTTAGGATAAATGTTTTTGATACGGACAACCGTGTTTCTCTTTCATACCATTTTGTGTTGTTCACAAGAACAACCTTTATCTGTGAAAACACATAATCCTGGTAATCCTGGTAATCCTGTAATCTTGAAAATCTTGGTTCAGACAAAAAGCGAAATTTTTAATATCGGTTGACAAAGCCCTGCTACAAAGACAGAAGGGCAGTACTATAAAGCACTGCCCTTCTGTTTAATAACGAAAGATTAGGTAGCAACCACTATTATGGATGCTAAACGGATATGGTGTTACTTAGCACTCTTTAAGCTGCCCCAAGTAGTGACGAGTTTACCCTTAGCTTCAACAGGAGTGCCCAAATCAGCAGGCGTTTTATAGGCAGTTTCTACGGTACCTCGAATACCGAAGTGCATGCCCCAGCCGCCACCAGCGTCACTGACTTTGACCAGCAACAAGTTGTCACCTGGTATCAGATTAACTGTAAACTCCTCTTGCCATCTGGCTCTTCCACGGTTAACCGCGTTAGTGAGAACGACTTCACCATTGAGCCAGACTTTGATAGAATCATCGCTTCCTGCAAGCAATTGGACTTCCTTAGCTTCGTCAGAAACAAGTGTAAGGAGTCCATAAGCTGTTATGTGGTCCAAAGCACCTTCTTCTATTCCTGCTTCATTAACAAGAACATTGAGGTCACCGCCTGCGGGCAATTCAGCGAGTGTCCAATCGTAATCGCCGACACTGTCCCCTTCAGATGCTCCAATTGTAGCAATCATCTCTTCGGTAACTACATCCTTGCTTGCAGCTGCCAGTAAATCTACGTCTGTGGCAGCTGCTCCACCCTGTCCCTCTTCGGCTTTAGCGATCATCCAAAGCCAATTTGTAAGAATATCTACAACAGGAACGAAGGGCGTTTCAGAAATACCTACGTGCATGCCCCATCCACCACCAGCTTCACTGATTTTGACCATCAAAAAGTTGTCGCCTTGTTTCAGACTAATTCCGAACTCATCTTGCCACATGCCACGTCCACGGTTAACGGCATTGGTAAAAACGACTTCACCATTGAGCCAGACTTTGATGGAATCATCACTCCCGGTTTTCATTGTCGCCTCTTGTGCCTTATCCGATACGTACGTATAAAGTGCGTATGAAGTAATGTGATCCAATGCACCTTCTGCCATTCCGGTTTCATTGACAACAGTATTGATGTCCCCGTTTTCGGGCAATTCAGCGAGTGTCCACTTATAATCCCCAACAGTGTCACCCTCTTTTGCTCCATTCTTAGCCACCATTTCTTCAGTAATTTTATTATCGCTTGCAACTGCAAGTGAATCGATATCGGTGGAAGCTGCTCCACCCTGTCCCGCTTCGGTTTTGGCGAGCATCCAAAGCCATGGACCGAGGATTTGATCTTGGGCATCAGCAGTGCGTGGCATAACTGAAAGAATCATCAGAAACGCTAAACCTAATACAAATAATTTCCTGTACATGAAAAACCTCCATTTAATTTTGTTAACAAAATAAAGCAGTAACATTTAACGTCATTTATCCTTCAGAACGTCAATTTCTGATTTATTTTAAAGGATAAACGTTTATTTCACAATTAGTTTAACAAAAACTCGTAATTAAGTCAATCTTAAAAACCCATAAATAATTATATTATGGTAGATTATTGAATTAATTAGACGTATCTATCTGTGAATCAACGCCAAATGCACCTATGGCATTTGGCCAAATCAACGCTGAATGCACTTTTGGCATTCAGCGGGAGGGAACTCCGATTCCCGACTTAAGAGTGGCATTAGTCGCGATTCGGAGATCGCTCCTACAGGTGAAGTGTATAATAATTTCCATATTTCACCATATAATTAAAGAGTTTATACAAAATTCAACTGTAAAAATTCTCTTTGAATGAAGAGAAAACTGAAAACAATATTTTGTGAGACATCCGGTTAGAATTACCGGATATTCTTAATTTGTGCCCATTGCGTTGTTAATTTGCCAGCAGGTTGAACTGGTAGAAAAGCGTTAATCTCAGCAAGTTCATAGTCGCCACCTACGCCGAAGTGCATACCCCATCCACCACCAGCTTCACTGACCTTTATCATGATCAAATTATCTCCTTTTTTTAGATCAACCTTTAAATGGTCTTGGAAGGTGTTGTCATTGCCGCGTCCACGGTTTGTTGCGTTGGTATGAACGACTTCGCCGTTAACCCAGACCTTAACTGAGTCATCACTGCTGACACCCATCGCTACGTTTCCTTGTGATCTTTTCGTTCTAAGGACTATTAACGCATAAGATGTTATGTGATCTAACGCGCCCGCTTCCAAACCTACGTTATTAACAAGAACATTAATGTCTCCGTTATTAGCAAGTGTGCCAGGTGTCCACTCATAATCACCAACCTCGTCCCCTTCTCTCGCACCGTTTTTGGCGACTTCCTCTTCGGTGACTTTTCCACGGCTGGCATCATCAAGTGAATCAATATTGGTGGAACCAGCACCGCCTTGTCCACCTGCAGTTTTAGCAATCATCCAGAGATACGGACCAAGTATTTTTTCCTGAGCATCAGCAGTCAGTGTCATCACTGAAAGACTCATCAGACAAGCCAATCCTATTATACACAATTTCCTGAACATTTTACAAGACCTCCTATATCAATTATCAATTTTGTAATAATTCTTAGTATTTCATCATAATATGTAAATAATATTACATCTCCATCCTATTTTAGCAGAACGTGAAAAAAAGTCAACAATGTTTTGAAAACATTGTTGACTTTTTATTATTAACGGGAGATCGGAATAAGCCTGTTTTGACCTTTAGAGGTGTTTTCCATTACGATTCCTCTTGTTTACGGGGCTTAAGAGGTGAAAACAGATATAAACATCGTCCTATCTATACTGAACGAAACTCACGCTAAAATTACGTGTTAGATTTCACAAACTTCCACACCAAAAAAGAAACGTGTAGACCCTGTAGCCACAAGGTTTTAATTGGACTACAAGGTCAGATTCGACATATTATAGTAGATTCTACAATTAACTTTACATTTTCCAATTGTAGGAGGGAACTCCGATTCCCGACTATCACCGCTTTTTGTCGCGATTCGGAGATCGCTCCTACATGTGAGGTGTATAATTATTTCAATAATTCACCATAATTAAAGGGTTTAAACGAAGTTTCATTATAACAATTCTCTTTGAATGAAGAGAAAACCGAAAACACTATTTTGTGAGATATCAGGTCAGAATTACCGGATATTCTTAATTTGTGCCCATTGCGTTGTTAATTTGCCAGCGGGTTCAACAGGCCACGGCCACCCTTCAAACTTTAGATTATAATCCAAGTCTGCCTGAATACCGAAGAACATGCTCCATCCGCCGCCGCATTCACACACCTTAACCATGATCACATTATCCCCTTTTTTTATATCCACATTAAAGGTGTCTTGAAAGTCCCCGGCACCACGGTTAACTGCGTTTGCGTGCACTTCTTCTCCATTTACCCAAACTTTTACGGAATCATCACTACCAACTCGGGCAGTAGCACCTTTGACAGTTTTTTTGGATCTGGCATTGATAACAGCATAAGCACAATGACTATTTATATCACCCACGCCTAAATCAATTTTAGTAACAGCCTCGTTAAGGTTGTTACTACCTGTTGCAGCGATTTCGCCTTCGGTCCATTCAAGATCATTTTTAAATTTGACTCTGAGAACCTTCGGGGTGATACCGTTTTTAGCGACATCCTCTTCAGTAAGTTTGCCACCTGTTTGTTCATCTATCTCATCAATATGGGTAGCATCAGCACCACATGCTACAGAATTTTGCGTAATTATCCACATCCAAGGACCTGTAACCTTATCCTGAGCATCTGCAGTGAATGTCATGATCGAAAAACTCATCAGAAAAAATAATCCTATTATACACAATTTTCTAAACATTTACAAGACCTCCTAATATTGTATCAGGTGTTGTACAAAAGAAAAAATAATCCTATTATACACAATTTTCTAAACATTTACAAGACCTCCTAATATTGTATCAGGTGTTGTACAAAGCCAATTATTTCGCACTTTTCACTTTACCCCAGGCAGTGATAAACTTACCTGCTGCTTCAACACTTTGTTGTCCTGCGGGTAGATAGTCAGTTTCTATGGACCCTCGAATACCGACGTACACGCCCCAACCACCGCCACGATCACCGACTTTGACCATCAACAAATTTTTACCCCGTTTCAGCTTAACTGCAAACTCATCTTGCCATCTGGCTCTTCCACGGTTAACCGCGTTCGTGTGAACGACTTCACCATTGAGCCAGACTTTGATAGAATCATCACTCCCAACTAACAATTGGACTTCCTTAGCTTCGTCAGCAACAAGTGTAACGAGTCCATAAGCTGTTATGTCGTCAAAAACTCCATCTACTCCTACTTCATTGGCAATAACATCAAGGTTTCCATCTTGTGGCAATTCAGCGAGTGTCCACTCATAATCGCCGACCTCATTCCCTTCAGTTGCGCCAATTTTAGCCACCCTTTCTTCTTTAACTTTATTTTTGCTTGCAACTGCCAGTAAATCTACGTCTGTGGCAGCTGCTCCACCCTGTCCCGCTTCGGCTCTGGCGACCATCCAAAGCCAATCTGTGGTAATTTCTTCTATAGGAACGAAGGGCGTTTCAGAAATACCTACGTGCATGCCCCATCCACCACCAGCTTCACTGATTTTGACCATCAAAAAGTTGTCGCCTTGTTTCAGATCAATTGGGAATTCATCTTGCCACATGGCACGTCCACGGTTAACGGCATTGGTAAAAACGACTTCACCATTGAGCCAGACTTTGATGGAATCATCACTACCGGTTTTCATTGTCGCCTCTTGTGCCTTATCCGATTCGTACGTATAAAGTGCGTATGAAGTAATGTGATCCAACGCACCTTCTGCCATTCCTGCTTGATTGACAAGAACATTGATGTCCCCACCTGCTGGCAATTCAGCGAGTGTCCACTCATAATCTCCAACCTCGTCCCCTTCTTTTGCTCCATTCTTAGCCACCATTTCTTCGGTAACTTTGTCATCGCTTGCAACTGCAAGTGAATCGATATCGGTGGAAGCTGCTCCACCCTGTCCCGCTTCGGTTTTAGCGATCATCCAAAGCCATGGACCGAGAATTTGATCTTGGGCATCAGCAGTGTATGTCATTACTGAAAGACTCATCAGACAAGCCAATCCTATGACGAATAATTTTTTGAACATTAAATAACCTCCTATATGATTTTATAGTAATTCTGTAATGCTTATAGTAAAATGTAAATAATATTACATCTCCATACCACTTTAGCAGAATATCATAAAAAGTCAAGGTTTTTTTGATAAAAATTTTTGTCATTCTATTTCTAACTGTTTTTGAACGCTGTCAACCTTATCTTCCATCGTTTGTGATCTGTCAACACGCGTGCCAAACTTGAGCGTTGTCGTAATTCGAGGTGCGCCCATCTCATGGACAACCTCATGACATTGTCTAATCGCATCAAACACGGCATCCCATTCACCTTCAATGTTGGTGCCGTAAGCGTGCAGTTTCGTCTTTAAACCTGCTGCTTTCAACACATTTTCACATGCGGTGACATATTTCGAGACAGATACACCGACACCCATCGGAACAACGCACAGATCGGCGATAACTTTCATGTGTTACTTCCTAATTCTCGTGTAGTTTATCCAAAATGGCGGCAGGTAAAGGAGATGTCCCAGAGGTCGCGACACCATCATCAACTTGTGCGGGGGTCATCATGCCCGGAATAACACAACAGACTGCCGGATGTGCTAAAATAAATTTTAAGGCAGCTTGCGGTAGACTCCTCGTTTTATTTCCTATAACCGATTTGATTTTTTCAACTTTTTCTAAATCAGCAAGAAATTTCTCACGGGGCCACGTTTTGCGATAATCGTTTTCAGCAAACTCGGTGTCTGCGTTAAGTTGTCCTGAAAGCAAACCTGATGACAACGGTTGACGCGCTACAACTGAAATCCCTTTTTCTGCAGCTGTTTCCATTACAGGCTTTGACATATTCTGGTTAAGAATGTTGTAAGTTAGCATCAAGGAGGAGATGTTGGTCTCTGCTATTGCTTTCAGCGCATGCGCTTCATTTCCGAGGCATAACCCGTAAAAACGTATTTTCCCCTCGGATTTGAGTTCTTCCATCGCGCCAAATGCTTCATCCCACACTTCTTCAGGTGGTGGCCCGTGAAATTGATAGATGTCTATCGCATCCTTTTTCAATCGGGTAAGACTGCCTTCAACTGCTTGACGGATATAATCTCGTGAAGCATTGAACGCGGGAACTGTCCCACCTTGACTAATCCAGCCATCGGAATCCAATTCATATCCGAGTTTTGTTGCGATGACAACTCTATCACCGAGTGCAGAAAATGCTTCACCTAAGAGACGTTCAGCACGTCCACCACCGTATTGGTCAGCAGTATCGTAAAAGGTAACACCCTTTTCAAAAGCGTATCGGAGGAGATCAACAGCCTCTTTTTCGCCTATATCTCCCCATTCACGTCCACCGAGTTCCCATGTTCCCATGCCGATTTCGGAGACGGTCAATCCCGTTTTTCCAAATTTGCGCTGTCGCATCAGTTTCTCCTCGCTCTGGTTTGATCAGTATTTTACAAAATTAACGCTAAATTGTCAACAACATTTTGGTCGGAGGTAGGGTTATTTAGTTTTAAGAATTATCAATTGATGGGTGTTACTCAAGGTTTATATTGTAGGTTGGGTTGAACCGCAGGTGAAACCCAACTTTTCCAGTATGTAAAAGCATATCATGTTGGGTTTCGTGCCTCAACCCAACCTACGATAATATTATAAATAATTAACGTGTGTGATAAAAAGCGTCAGAAATATAGAAAACTAAATAACCCTGGGTCGGAGGCGGAGCCATTCAGTTTTCGGTTTTCTTGACATTTTAGCATGGTCGTGAGCTGGAGCTCGCTCCCGTCAAATCATGGCGAATACCACACGCGTATTCGCCCACGCGCATTTGGCGTTGATTCACAGGAAGAGATATTTGACAGAAGATTAAGAGCTACTGGAGAATTGAATGGCTCTGGGTTGGGGACAAAGTTTGGACATTATAGTAAAACCCATAATTATTTATACACTACGAATCAACGCCAAATGCACTTATGGCATTCGTCCAAATCAACGCCAAATACGCGTAAGGTATTTTGGGGTTCGATTCCTAACCGAACCGTGTTTATTCAGTCTCATAGATGCGGTTAGGAAACCGCATCTACCAGGGAGTGTGAACATATTTTCAGATATCACTATAACCGCTTCCTCTTTCTTGTAGGGTTTTGCAAACCCGATTTCTGAATTGCGAACAATTAGATTGACAGGTCACTCCTGTTTCTGATAGGATATTGTCATTCAAGAGCTCAAGTAATGCGTTCAAAACGCCTTGTATAGATTAAACACGTTTATCATCTTTTTATAAGGACATACATGAAATTATTGGTTACTGGTGGTGCTGGATTTATTGGCACAAACTTTATCCGATACTGGCTCAAGGAGTATCCGAAAGACGTTGTGATTAACCTTGATCGGTTGACTTATGCGGGGAATCTTACAAACCTGACAGATATTGTCTTAGCTTATTCTGATCGATATATTTTTGCACATGGTGATATTCAGGATGATGCGTTCGTTTCAGAGCTTATAGAAACACATCAGGCGGATGTGATTGTGAATTTTGCGGCAGAATCCCATAATAGTCGTGCAATTCTGCATCCGCGCCAATTTTTTGAAACAAACGTGATCGGGACACAAGTTTTATTAGATGCTGCTCGTCAATATAGCGTGCCTCGGTTCCATCATATTTCAACATGTGAAGTCTATGGTGAACTGGAATTGGACTCGCCTGATGCTTTCGCTGAAACCTCACCTTACAGACCACAGACACCTTATAATGCGTCAAAAGCAGCAGCTGATCATCTCGTAAACGCATATTTTCATAGCTTCGGACTACCGATAACCATTTCTAATTGTTCCAACAATTACGGCGCATATCAGCACCCTGAAAAGTTGATCCCCCTTTTCACAACGAATGCTATACAAGATTTGCCTTTGACGCTCTACCGAAGCAGTCACAACCGTAGAGAATGGCTACATGTTGATGATCATTGCCGTGCGATTGCCTCGGTTATCCACAACGGGAAGATTGGAGAAACGTATAACATCGGTAGCGGCATTGAAAAAAGTATTGAAGATATTACCGATTTTATTTTAGATGCTCTCGGTAAACCGCAACACCTGAAAACCTATGTGCCTGACAGACCCGGACATGATTGCCGGTATCTCTTGGATTCAGAAAAGATTCATCAAGAACTCGGTTGGAAACCGGAAATACCGTTTGAACAGGGCATGCGACAAACAATCCACTGGTACGTCGAAAATCGGGCATGGTGGGAGAAAATTCAGAAGAACGCAGATAAGGAAGTAGTTCAAGAGGATAAATGGGAAATGTTCTCTCAACAAAAGAGGTGAGATGTATGAAATTGACAGACAACCAACTTGCGACTTGGAAACGTGACGGAATTATCGTTGTGCCAAACGTTTTTTCGCAGGACACCGTTTCCTCTGCGCTTGAAGCAGTTGAGCAAAACGCTTACGATGGTTTATCCTACGCGGAATATCGCGCAAAATGGGATGATAAACCGGACGTACTTGAAAGGACTTATGAAAAAAATGATCCTATGAATCAACTCGCGGGTCCCTTGGCTAAGATATCGCACTTTCCAACAGGGTTAGAAGCAGTGGACAAGCTTATCGAAAATGAAACTTATCTGGGAATTGCGCAGCAATTGTTAGGTACAGAAGAAATTCGACTCAGTTATGGGCAAATTTTTCTGAGAGAAGGACTAACGGATAAACGCTACAGTGAGCATCCTTGGCAAGGATATCATATTGACAATGGCACAAATTCATCATTGCCACCACATCCAGATTGGCAACGTTACGGATATATTCTATGCAGCATCATGTTGCACGATGTTGATTTGGACGGTGCCCCGATGCTTATCTGTCCAGGTTCACAAGACCAACTGGATATAATATGGGAAAAACATCCTGGCAGAGCGGGAGGACTCGGCATTCCCGACTTGCGCGAGTTTAAGGAATTGGCAAAACCTGTTCCTCTCACGGCGAAGGCGGGCAGTGCTGTTTATCGGTCAAGTTATATAGTTCATGCTGCACAACCGTTTGCGAACAGAAGCAAACAGCGTGTATGGATGGGGTATCACTTTCACCGCGCCGACAATGCTGATTGGTGCTATTCAACTCGACCAGCAACACGGTCAAGTCCAAATTATATGAATTTTATAACACATACAACGCCTGCTGTGAGACAGGTATTAGGTTGGCCTGCTCCTGGCGATCCATACTACACACCGCGGGCATTAGATCGTTTAGCACAAGCGTTCCCGGGTATTGATTTGGAACCTTATAGGAAGATTGCTTAGGTTATTGGGGACACCACGCCATCACAGTACCAAAACTGGCGAAGGCACTGTTCTCGCCGCTTGTTAAAATACGAGAGCCTTGTACAACAATCCGCGCATCTCGGCTTGTGATTTTGTAACTGACCGGCGCATCTTTGGCAATCAGTGGTTCACCGTTCGCGTCCTTCAGTTTGTCCAACCGATAATGCACCGATCTATGTGCAGGCACGTCAAATTCGCAGGAGACGTTCTCTATCTCAGTGTCCTCATAAAGCACATCTAAAACACAACACGTATCAATATCTGCAGTGTTGGAAATACATATAGATTCATGAGAGAAATACCCGCCGCCGTGCTGTTCCCACTCCTGCTCTGCTGCGGTTAACCCTGCCATGTAGCCATCAGGAATCACCCAGACGTAAGCCCCATCACCATCTGAGGTATAGGACTTTAGCGCATCCGCTACGGATTCTGGATTATCCCCGATTTCATTCAATGAAATTACCAGAAATCGTGAATATAGTTTAATCCCCTTTGAAGGATTATGCTCTTTTAGTTGTCCTATCACATTCAAATATAACCTATTTTCTTCTAACATCTCAATATGACTCACGTTTTGAGATGTTAGCCAACCACCGAACGTGTCATTGAGAAGGGTCGTTAACGTGTCCAAATTTGAGATACCTGCCTGATTGTATTCTCGTATCGTTGCGAATAATATTCCAAATGTCATAGATTTCTCCTTGAGAGGTATTATACCATCCATCTTCCATCAATGCCGAGCAACGCCCCCAACACTTGCAAAAGCACAACCTCCACATCAGGTCCGACAAACTGACGGTAGGCATCAATATACGTACCGTAATCTGCTGCCCATTCACGGAAGTAGGTTTCGTATTCCCATCCGTTTGCAGTGTGGCGGAAAATAGACCTTTCTGGATAAGGGAGTTTTTGATTTAAAAGTTCGTGTAGTTGGTCAGAGGTGGGTAGCCACAAGTTTTCGGAGTTTTCTGTGGTAGGTTGAAGTGCTTGAATTGCGGGGTGTCGGCACATTTCAAGGTATTTTTGGGAATGGTTATGTTTTTTTGATTGGGTCATGAGATAGGATAACGTTAATTCTTAAACATCATTATAATTAGGTTTGAGTTCTATTGCTTTGGTATAATCTTCAATAGCACGGTCCACTTCACCTTTTTTGCTTTTCTCTATCCCGCTATTATAGTAAAACCAATAATTATTTATACACTACGGTAGGTTCGGTTTCCTAACCGAACCGCGCTTATTTCGTTTATAGATGCGGTTAGGAAACCGCATCTACCAGGGGAGTGTTCATATATTTTTAGGTATTACAATAAAATATTTTTTAGCAAGTTCCTGATCCTGTTTTGCCATCATATTTCTTCTCCACGATGCGGATTATTTGAGAGTAATGATACCATACAAAACGCACAGATTCAATAATAATTTAGAAGGGTTGATCCAATTATAGTAGACTTTAGAATTATTTATACATTTTGCCTAGCGAGGTTAGGAAACCTCGCCTACCGAAGGTGAAAGTATCTATTTTTTAATTCACTATAAACTTGAAACTTTGAATGTCCTTTAGGTACAAATACCTTGCAAATCCTACGGAACTCCATTATAATATCCCACGCCACTAATGAATAACCTTAGCAAATGGAAGAAATATAAAATGAAACTCAGTTGTCTCCCCGTCTCTCTTTACGATGACATTTTCACCGGAAAAAGCACTGTTGCTGATTGGATTCGATTCGGTGCAGAATTGGGTTTAGATGCAGTTGATTTCAGCATCAAGTTCTTCCCACATCGTGATGAAAAGACGGCACACATAGTCCATACTATCCTTGCTAAACGCGGTTTAGAGGCCTGCATGCTCGCCTGCTACTCCGATTTCACGCATCCAGATGAAACGCAACGCTCACAAGAATTAACTAACCTAAAATCGGATATCGCATTAGCAAAAACGTTGGGGGCAAAATTTGTGCGCGTGACGGCAGGGCAAAATCATGCGGGTACCGAACGCGAAGATGGGGTGCGTTGGGTTACACATGGATTTCGGCATGCGCTTGATGAAGCAGAAAAGCACGGTATCACACTTGCTTATGAGAATCATACCAAAGGTGCACCGTGGCAGTATTGGGATTTCTCGCAACCCTCAGAGATTTTTTTAGAAATACTCAACGCACTTTCGAATACACCGCTCGGAGTCTGCTTTGATACAGCGAACCCTCTCGTCCTGAAAGAAGATGTGCTGGGATTGCTGGATAAAGTTATTGAGCGTATTGTTGTGTTGCATGTTTTTGACATGCGCGAAGCAGGAACATTTGAACCGGTGCGTGTTGGAACCGGTGCCTCACCGATCCCGCAAATATTTTCCCGTATGAGGCAAGCCAATTACGACGGTTGGCTCAGCATAGAGGAAGCGAGTCGTCAAGGACAAAGAGGATTTGAAGAAGCAATCCAATATGTTCGGCAAGCATGGCAACAAGCATCATCCGCGTGAAGGTTCACTCATTCGTTCTTGTGCTTGACGAGACAACTCCGCGAGATGCCCATCGTTCGCCATCACTTGTTCAAGGTGTATCTGGCGTTCTGGTGTAGCCGTATTTACCATCTTCTCGCCATATTTCCGATCAATCCAGAACCGTGCCGAGCCCGCTATATACCTTTGCAACGCGTCCAACTTCTCCTCTGGATACCGTTGGCAAAGATTCATTGTAAACATTCGTCTGCGTTTACCACCGCCAAACGCCGCATGTTTGGTGTTATGGTTAAAAAGCACAAGATCGCCCGGTGTTGTTTCAAAGATAACCGCAGGAACATCTTTCCCGTGCAATTCCCACACTTCTTGACTTTTTCCAATCTGCTGACTCAGTCCGTCAGCGTAGTTATCGCCAATGAGATGGCTACCTGGAATAACACGAAGCGCACCGGTGTCGCGGGTAAGGGGATCGAGATAGAATGCAATCTTAATATGCATCGGATCTTCTAAACGATGTCCGCCATCCGAATGCCATCCTGTATTGCCGACATAGAAATTGCCATCACTCCCCATATAGTTAAAATCGTCTCCGAGCAATGTTTTCGCAATCGCCAGAATCCGTGGGTCATCCAGCATCGATGATAATTCTTCACTTTGGTCAATGAAAGGCACAATACAGGAGCGTGCTGCCCCTTCGTGCGGTTTGCCGTTATGTCCTCCGCCGCGTTCTGCCCAGACGGTTTCAAACGCGTCCTGAATTGCCTCAATTCTGTCTGCCATCAGTTGCGGAAAACTCAAATAACCGAACGTCTTGAAGAAATTAATCTCCGAGTCGGTGAGGTTGAAATCGTGTTGGTTCATTTTACATCTCCTTTATTAATTCAACTATTGCAGATGTCTATTTTGTGGGATTGTCGAAACCATGTATCATAATTTATAGAAGTTCTTATACCAAATTCATTTGATTCATCGTCTTCACATATCGCTCGGCATGAAAATTAAAAAATAAATTGAGTAATTCCATAACTATGCCCGGTGCGGTTAGGAAACCGCACCTACCGTGTCTATGGAAAGCTGTAATTACCGATTTAAATACTTAATCTTCATCTGGAGCGGAAGACGGAAAACTCCACGTGTACTATAAACATACCGCTCCGCTGGAGCGGAAGAGTGGAAAAACAAGACGAATGTACGTTAATAATTTGGTATTATAACTAATTTTCAGTTCGCTTAGATTTCAGGTATCCCCACGTAGTTGTGGATTTTCCTTTTGGTTCAATACTTAAAGGGTGTGCGATTTTTCGAAAATCTGCATCATCAAAAGCTGAATTGTAAACGATAACTTCGTCAATAACACCAGCAAACCAGTCTACATTGTTGCCTTCTTGAATACCGTCATGGTAGACTGTCTTCTGAGTGACGTGCCCGATTGAGATATTATTGCCATGCATATGAAGTTGACCCCCCTTTTCTTTAGCGATGAGTTTACCATCTAACCACATTTCAAACTTTTCGTTTTCAACCTTCCCAGAAGCATCCCGAATGACTAAAGCAACATGGTGCCACCGATTTGCTCTAATTTTCGCAGACGGCCAAGCTCCATCCCAATTGTACTCTGCCTGATTCCAGCCACCAACGTAGACTTTACCTTTGTGTACATACATGGCTAAGCCTCGTGTGCCGCCACCTTCCTGATAAATCACTTGCTTCTGATTTTTGCTGATGTCAGCACATTTAAAAAATGCTGCAACTGTTCGGTTCGTATACGGACCACCACTGTTGATATCAACAGAATCCGGGATATTAACAGCATCGTTTTTGCCATTAAACTGCAATGCTTTTCCGACAATACCATTAACGGATTTCGGATCTCCCACAAACTGACCATTCAATCCTTTGCGTGAGCTATCCTTGGCACTGCCATCATCAAACGTCCAATTTCCTGCGACCGTTGCTTCATTTCGTTGTGCTTCAACCAACATAATGGGTAAAAAAGTAAATAGCAACGAAACAAGGCAGAATAACAGAACTATGGAAAACCTGTGAATTCTGTCAGTTGTCAATGTCTGAAACATTCCTAATCTCCTTTGGAACTTCTACGCCATGTATTTCCTCTATTATAGTAGATTTTAGAATTACTTGCACACTTTTGAACTGTGAATCAACGCTGAATGCGCTTTTGGCATTCAGCCAAATCAACGCCAAATGCGCCAAATCAACGGTATGAATGCCATTAGGCATTCCCCGTATGGCATTTGGCGGGAGGGAACTCCGATTCCCGACATTCGCAAAAGGTCGCGATTCGGAGATCGCTCCTACAAAAGACGTGTAAACTTATTTTTATATTCTACTATAATGTTTTTTTGATAGGTATCCCAAATTTAAAGGTATTATGGCAAATTAGCGAAATTTTATCAATTACTTGTTTTTGTTTCTCAATCAATCTTTCTTGACAAAAAAGCAAATATCCGTTATACTAAATATAGGATTCATAAGTATAGGGGGTTTAGATGCTTTACAAAGGCTTAGTGCTTGATCAATTCCAGGAGGAGGCAATTGCAGCAATAAATCATGATCATTCTGTGATTGTGACAGCACCTACCGGGGCAGGCAAGACTGTTATTGCTGAATACGCTGTTGAAAAATGTTTACAGACAAACAAACGCGTTATCTACACTGCACCTATCAAAGCCCTTAGCAATCAAAAATACAGAGATTTTCAGTCTGAATACGGTGATAAAATCGGTATCGTAACCGGTGACGTGGTCTTAAATCCTTATGCTCAAGTCTTATTGATGACCACCGAGATATTCCGCAATACTATCTTTGATGATATAGACAGATTACAAGATGTTTCCTATGTCATTTTTGACGAAATCCACTATATTAACGACATTGAACGCGGCACCGTCTGGGAAGAAAGTATTATTTTTGCCCCACAACACATTAAATTTGTCTCCCTGAGCGCTACGATTCCAAACATTAACTCTTTTGCGGAGTGGATGCAAAGTGTTAGAGAAATTGACATTAAAGTTGTAGAAGAATTAGAACGTCCAGTGCCTTTAGAACATCACCTCTATTTTCCGGGCTTTGGAATAGGAAATTTAGGACACCTTAACGATCTTCGGAAGATAGCAAAACGACCAAAACGCAAAAATGAAGATCAGGGTAACAACACATCTAAAAAACCAAAAGGTATAATCAACACTGAGTTGATTCCTTATTTGAACAAGCAAAATCGTCTGCCCTGCCTATATTTCTGTTTCAGCCGTAAGAGATGTGAAGGTAATGCCCATTATTATGCCTCTTCGGGACAACACGAGTTGCTTGATCCAAAAAAGCAGGAACAGATTTTAGAAAAATTTGACGCGCTTTGTATTCAATTTGATATTGTTGAGGAAAAGGTAATTACAGATTATCGCCAATTAATAAGCTGCGGAATAGCCTACCATCACGCGGGCATGTTACCCACTCTTAAAGAAGTTGTAGAACGGTTGTTTACTTTAGGATTAATTCAACTTCTTTTTACTACTGAGACATTCGCTGTTGGAATCAATATGCCTGCTTGCACAGTAGTGTTCGATAGTTTGGAAAAATTTGACGGTGTAAGTTTCCGTTATCTCAAAACACGGGAATATCACCAAATGGCAGGTAGGGCAGGGAGACGTGGGATTGATGATGTTGGTTATGTCTATGCCCAAATTGACCCGGAATATGCAACACATGACGATGTCGGCAAAACCGTTTCTAATACCATAGAACCCATCACAAGTCAGTTCAATCTCTCATATTCCAGTATCCTCAATCTGTATGAAAAATTTGGCGATGAGATTTACGATGTCTACACAATGAGTCTGAGCAATCACCAAAATTATAAACGCATGAGCGATCTCAATAAACAGATTGCTCTTTTAGAGGAAAAACGTGTTTCGCTACCGCTTCCCACTTGTATCCACGATAACATTGAGGGCATGAAACAGATTGAAAGTTATTACCAGCTTAAGCGGTCAAACCAAAAAGGGGTTGAAAGGTTGCAGTTGGAATTAGCATCCCTTAAATCGGGATCTTTTCGCGGAAAGTCCAAGAAAAAGGAACGAGAAAAGAAGTTAACACCGATTTACGACAAGATAAAAGGACTGAATGCCGAACTCTCTAAAAACCTTTGCCACGAGTGTTACGAGCGGAAACAATGCACTAATAGATATCAGGCAATCCGTAAACAGGAACAACATATTCAAAATTTAAAGCAAAAACAGACATCAATTGAGAATTATCAGCAAGAACAGATAGCCGCCCGCTTAAATGTGCTTGAGACGCTTGGTTACATTGAATCAAAGACACTGCTGCCGCGTGGAAACACTGCATCACATATTTATGGATACGAACTCCAATTAACACAACTTCTCTTTAAGGGATTTTTCGAACGGTTGACCGAAGATGAAATCAATTGTCTCATGGTAGCAATAGTGTCTGAACCACGCAAAGATGGTTATTTTAAAAGGTTAAAAGATAAAAGATTGCTCTCAATTCTGGGGGCAGCTTGGGGTGAAATTTTAGACATTCAAGGGTTAGAAAGCGAACTGAACGTCTCTGAGTTTGTTCCGCTGTTGGAACTTCGTTTGTGTTCAGCGATGTTAGCGTGGAGTCGTGGGTGTCAATTTGATAAATTGACAGATTATGCGGCACTTGATCCGGGAGATTTTGTCAGAACCTTCCGACTCGTGATTGACCAACTGCGTCAAATTCGTCGTGCTATGGCGGGGCACACTGCTCTCACAGATAAATTGGATCGGTGTATTGGTAAAATTAATCGTGATGTTGTTGATGCTGAACGCCAATTGCGAATTGGGCAGGAAGAACCGTTTGAAGAGCAGGATAACACAGTAAACATTAATGACAGTTCAGTATAGTCCATAGGTGGGTTTCGTATCGCTCTACCCGACCTACGAACTGTTGCAATATCGCTCATTTCAGAACAAAATAAGGAGAGAAAAATGGCAACTAAGGACTTTGACTTGAGAGGTAAACTTAACGTCCGCTCGGCTAAAGAAGACGATGCTAACCATTTACAAACATACTGTTTCCCTGAGAAAACCAGAGAACAGGTAGCTGAAGAACTAAAAGCCGATTTGGCTGCAGATAGTCAAACGGCTCGCCTCGTTGCTGATGCAAGTGGTTATGCTGTCGGACACATCACGGTGAAACAGCATCCGCTAAATGATGAGATAGGTCAAATTAGCGACCTTGCAGTGTCCGGCCCCTTTCGGTTGTTAGGCGTTGCTGACCATCTCATTGAAGCCGCCGAAGCAGCAGCCATAGAAAATGGCTTGAAAATCCTTGAAATTGAACTTGCACCCACAGATGCACCTGTGATACAAAGATATAAGGATTGGGGCTTCTCAGAAAAACCGGTTGTCACGCTCCAAAAAAACCTTGATACCGATGAATCTGATGACACTGAGGATGCTGAGGATGCTGAGGAAGAAAGTGAGGAAACTCAGGTAAATGAAACAGAGTCAGAACAGCAGGAACTTTTGAAATAAAACAAACCTTATGTGTGGTTTTCAGTATATGTCTACAATATGGATAAATAGCGTATGAAAAAGATATTTCTTATTATTGGACTTGCTTTATTTATAGTAGGATGCGGCAATCAGAACGAACACCTTGCCAAGGGAAAAGAATTAATAAAATCCGACAAACGGCGTAAAGAGGAACGCGCTGTCCGTGAATTTAAGCTTGCTATTGAACAGGAAAATGATAATGCTGAAGCTCACTATTTGCTTGGTTTCTACGATTCGCAGGAGTTTTACGAAACCGACCAACAAGACTGGAATCAAGCATCAATCGCTCAGAGAGGGCAGCACATGTTTATAGCGTATCAAGAAGACCCGGGTGAATACCTTGATATTTTAATTTTTGATACGCTCCGAGACGATGATGTGAATGTGCAAAATGCTGCATTAGAAGCACTCACGCTCGTTTATCAGCAAGGTGATCGCAAACAACTCCTCAAGCAACTACAAAAAGCGATTAAGTCCAAAGACAACCGTGACAGACACGATGCGCACTGGGTCATGGCAAACATCGGCAAATCTGATCCAACGACCATGGTGCCGATTTTGATTGAATTGCTGAAACACAATCAGGTAGGGACCCGTTTGAATGCTGTTAAAGCACTCGGTGAGATAGGTAGTGAAGATGCTATACCTGTCTTTGCCGCTCTTATTGAATCGGGCTCTGCAAAGCGAAAACGTGATCGCGAAGAGCCTGAAGTGCGTCAGTTAGCTGTAGCTGCATTGGGGAAAATTGGTGGAAACGCAGTTCCCGAACTGGTCAAAATCACCCAAAACAAAGGTTCTTCCCTACGAGTTGATGCAATTCGGGCGTTATCCACACTCGGTGACGAGAAAGCTGTTCAACCCCTTTTAGATGCATTGAAAGAGAAAAGTAGTCGGGAAGTCGTTGTGGAGTTAGGAAATTAAATCAATTTCACCGGTCATATAAGGAATAAATACCGCCTCATCTATCCGAATGATTGAAAGGAACATGGATGTTTAGAAATATATCAATAACCTTGTTTTTTATCACCTTAGCATTTGTGCTTGGATGTGACAACTACTATTACGATGAACACTTACAAATGGAAGTGCAACAACTTGATAGTGATCTTGAAAATCGCTGGTCAACAAGTGGTGTTGTTGTAAAAGTTGTTATGCCGAATGGCCCCGCCGATGAAGCGAACTTAACACCAGGAGAACTTATTTCTTATATAATTGGTGAATACCCTATTGCGAGTCCGCGAGACTTCACACGTGCGGTCAAGAAAGCAATGACTGATAATAACATGTTACTCTATCTCAAAGGTAAGGAACCACTCCGTATTGCAGTCCGAAAAATTGGAGATAAAGTTGGTTTAGAGGTTGAAGGCATCGGTTCCGTTCGTATCAAGGAAATTACGCCTGGAACCCCTGCTGCAAATAGTGACACTATTCAGGTTGGTGATGTTGTTGAAAAAATTGTTGATGAGCGGAAAATTTACAGTTTAAACGATTACAAGAAAACTGTCAATGAGTTCGCACAATTGAATGCTAACTTGACCTTCAGGACAACAGAATTAATCGGTGTAAAAATAGCAGCTGTTTCCGCCCTCGGTAATTTAGGTGATGTCCGCGCTGTAGAATCTTTGATAGAAATTCTTAAAAATAGCAATGAACTTGCGCTTCGCAAAACAGCAGCGCGTAGTTTGGAACGGCTTGTCGCCCTCAGCGAACTTAATCCACTCTTCCAGCAGTTTCAACAGGAAGATGTGAATCAACTCCCCGCAGATACACTTGATAGTCAACATATTGAATCAGCTGAAGTTCTTGGCTTGCTTAACGTTGACCGTGTTGCTAAAACAGCAACGCTTGAAGCTCCATTTGGAATCCAATTTAGACACCGTTCAGAAGCACTGTACAAGAAAGTGAACGAAGGTTCTCTTGTAAAACTTGCCGAACAATATATTCAAATTGCCACTGAACCGGAACAGGAAATTCGTCGGACATGTCTTTCCATTCTTGGTACCCTTAAGCCTGTCTCCGCGATTGAACCTCTTGTCAAAGTGCTTAGGGATAATAATGAAATTCCCGGCATCCGTTTCCAAGCTGGTTTAGCACTTAGTCAGATCGGCACACCTGCTGTTGATGCTCTCATCGCAGCATTCAACGAAGCTGATACCGCTGCAAAAGACATCGCCGCTTCAGCTCTCGGCACTATCGGTGGAATACAGACACGTGACTTTTTGATTAATGCATTAGAAACTACTGATGATCCCGCAATACAATTAACTTTGGTGGATGCAATTGCTAAAATTGGGGATGAACCTGCACTCAGTGCTCTTGAACGCCAACGACAACGTTTTCAAGAAGATGATTCCGCTATCCGAATCTTTCTCGATGAGGTCTTTAGCAGCTTGACGGATCCCTCTCAGTAAATACTGTTTTCTGATATTTTGATACAACGCCAAATTTGAAATGTCTACTCCCAATATTTGCAGCCTTTTTTTGAAATACGTTGCAAGTTGGCATACATAAGATTAATGAAAGTTGGACTAATTTCCGACCTGCATGCGGAAGCAACCGAAGCCAACAAAGCAATTGTTCCATTTCTCATTGATGCGATCAAAGCGGCTGAACTTGATGTTTTTGTCCTTGCAGGTGATATAACCCCAAAGTTATCAGAATTCTACGAAATACTCGGTGAATTTGACAAAGCAGATTTGACTTGTCAGAAGTTATTTGTTCCAGGTAATCATGATATTTGGGTTAGCAAGGGTGCGAATATGACAAGTGAACAGAAATGTCGTGTGATTTCAGAAATTTGCCAAGATCACGGATTTTACTCACTCGTTGATGCGCCATATATCAAAGAAAAAATAGGCTTCTGCGGGACCATTGGTTGGTACGATTATACGTTTGCCTCAGATGAATACGATTTTTCCACTGAGCAGTATGCTGAAAAACAGTTGATGGGAACGGTCTGGAGTGATAAACGATATGCGAAATGGACAGATACAGACGAAAACATTGCGCACCGTTTTGAGGTTGATCTTGATAAACAGATAGCTTTCCTGAAGGGTAAGGTAAAACACATTGTTGTTGTCACACATCATGTTCCGTTTCGGGAGTGTATTCACTACCGTGGGGAATTACCTTGGGACTATTTTCGTGCGTTTTACGGAAGCGAAGGTCTTGGCATGTTGTGTTTGCAAGAACCGCTTGTTACGCATGTCCTTTTTGGACATGTGCATTATACTGTTAATCAACAAGTCGAGAACGTTAAGGCAATCTGTGCGCCAATCGGCTATCTTCACGAACAACCAACAGAAGGCTTGCAGGCTTATGCAGAACAAAGTTTGACCTGTTTTTCTTTAGAAACGGTTTGAAATATATAGTGGAGTATAGAGATAATTCTACATTTCCTCTGTAGGAACGATCTCCGAATCGCGACGAAACGCATCAATAGTCGGGAATCGGAGTTCCCTCCCGACAAATGCCATACGTGCATTTGACGTTGATTCACAGTTCAGGAATGTAGCGTTAATTGTAATCTTTACCATAAATAGCGGAGAGGAGAACAATGTGGAAATTACGCTAACAAATAGTAATGAATCTGGTGCTCTTGAATTTCCGTGGGGTGCAATTAAATGGCTGTGTAATGATCAAATTGACCCTGATGCTGAAATGACATTCGGTGTAGTTTACATTAATGCTGGCGAAGGCAACCCAACCCACTACCATCCGAATTGCGAAGAACTAATCTATGTGCTGTCAGGTGAATGTGATCACAAGTTAGGAGATGAAACTATCCCACTCAAACCTGGGATGATGTTACGTATTCCACGCAATGTCAAACACAACGCTGTTAACACCGGTTGGCAACCGGTAACGATGATCATCTGTTATTCGGATGCTGATAGACAAACAGTCTTTTGTGATTAAAATGATAATAGGACAAAACCTATCCAAAATCCTAAAAATAACGTGAGCCCGGTGTAAGAGATATGAAGTTCTAATGCTTTGAATTTACTCTAATAACCGCACAATAAACATCAATTTAAGGGAATTAATGGACTTTCTGGGTGTATTTAGCCCCAGCGGGGCGATATGTGATGGAATAAGTAGGTTGAAAATAATAAACATACCGCTCCTACGGAGCTCAAGAGATTGATAACCTTGTTTTCTATAAACATATCGTCCCTACGGGACTAAAGAGGATATCTCATTCTCCAAAATGCTTACACCGAACTCACGTTAAAAATAGGTATTATGATACATGCCCACAGAATCACGGTGCAAAGTCAAAATATGCGGCACCACCTCAATCCACGATGCTTGCCTTGCTGCTGATGCTGGTGCGGATTATTCTGGCGTATTAGTTGACGTTGCGTCTTCAGAACGATCACTAACCGCTACCCAAGCAGTAGAAATTGCCAAAGACAGTCCTATCCCGACAGTGTTGTTACTATACAATCGCACAACAGCAGACATACAAGAAGCGGTGTCCCGAATTCAACCCTTTGCGGTTCAACTTCTTGGGCAGGAAACGCCACAACAGGTTGAAAAACTCAAACGTGTCGTGTCCTGTCAACTCTGGAAATCTGTCTATCTGCCTGCAGGAAGTCCAGAAAATGTGGATATGTCTGCGATTCGGACACAAATGCAAGCATACCTTGATGCTGGCACGGATTTTCTCCTTTTTGATACTGTTGATACCAGCATTGATCCACCTCGGTACGGTGGGACAGGCAAAACTTGTGACTGGCATGCCGCTGCAGAACTAATTTCAGAAAGTCCTTTACCCGTTTTCTTCGCGGGTGGAATTCGTCCTGATAACGTCAAGGATGCTATTGAAACTATAAAACCCCACGGTATTGACCTCTGCTCTGGCGTAGAAGCGTCAAAAGGAGTTAAAGATAAGCAGAAACTTGAACGGCTTATGGGACAGGTCAAACTTACAGAGGAAACGTAATCTAAATCTATAAACAGTAGGTCGGGTAAAGCAAAGCGAAACTCATAACTGTCAATTTAGTGCCTGATTTTATTGTTGGAGGAGTTTTCAACCCCGATATTGCGAGATTTTGAAATCTAAATCGGACTTACAAAGCCCTCCAACGAGAGATTATCCAGCAATTTTTTTCTTATAGTGAAATCTAAAAATATGTTCACACTCCCTGGTAGATGCGGTTTCCTAACCGCATCTATGGACTGAATAAACACGGTTCGGTTAGGAAACCGAACCTACCGTAGTGTAAAAATAATTATGGATTTTACTATAAGTTGACAGTTAGGAGAAGAGCAAAGCGAAACCCGACAAAACATTATAGTGAATGAAACGGATAGAATCCAATTACAAATAACAAGCACCAATTGTTGTCCAAAATAGTTGAAATCAGTTTGTATAATAAGGTATACTTGTTTTATACTGCAATGTGAAGTGCTCTCACTTTGGGCACATCTTATTAATTTGCACAACCTAAGGAGACTTTTATGAAGATCAAAGCACTTCAGTTAACCTTTATCTTTCTAATGATTTGTATAATTTCCATTGCCGGTACATCCACCGTCTTTGCAGACGCACATGAGTCTGGAGAGGAAATGGCACCAGAAGTTAAAGCTGAAATGGCAGAAGAAAAACCGGGCGTTTCAGGGTGGTTTCAAGTAGATGTTGATAGTTTAGGGACGTATTTTTTGATTGGTGCAAGCCATCCGATTGGCGGTGTCTCAATCGCTTCTAACATTTATGTCAATGATCATCTGGGCGAATTTGACCTCGGTGTTTCATTTCCTGCAGTGAAAAGTGACAATGTGTCACTTGATTTGGTCCCGATGCTCGGAGTTGGGTTTGACTACACTGGAGCGGACGGTCCCGATGCTCTATTTCCTCAATTTTTTGCTTTTCTGAACGCACCTGACATCTTCTTCTTCCACTGGACAATCGGGACACTTTCTACCGTATTTGATGACGAAAGTGTAAATGAACTTTACACCCGAAATTACCTCACATACTCCATTAATGATACCATCTCTATTGGTCCGCAAGCTGAAGCAGTTTTCGTTTTTGCTGATGATCTGGATAAACCTCTAAAATTAAATTTTGGAGGACGTATTAACATCGGCTATGGCACAGCTAATACCCTTGGCATATATGTTGGATATGAAACCAAGAAAGAGGAAGGGGAAACTGGACTTACCGGTAGAATGAATTTCACTCGTTTCTGGTAGGACACTTTTTTCATACTGAGTTCACAATGAAAAGCGTTCTTACCTGATAACCACTCGACGCGCTTCGTAGATTGACGAAGCGCGTTAGTCTTGTTACAACGATACTTTGTGTAAAAGGATACCCTCCAAGAACCTTATACCAAATTAACAGGATTTATCTTGTCTTATTGGAGTCAAGTGCGGTTAGGAAACCGTAGGGTTATTTAGTTTTAAGAATTATCAATTGATGGGTGTTACTCAAGGTTTATATTGTAGGTTGGGTTGAACCGCAGGTGAAACCCAACTTTTCCAGTATGTAAAAGCGTATCCTGTTGGGTTTCGTGCCTCAACCCAACCTACGATAATATTATAAATATAATTAACGTGTGTGATAAAAAGCGTCAGAAATATAGAAAACTAAATAACCCTGAGGAAACCGCACCTACCGAGACGAATCGCGTTAATTTGGTATTATACCTTGTGCGTCTATAAAGTCCCGATTCAGACAATGAAAAATCTATATTATCATTACTTTATTAAGCATGCAGCTGCACCAAGCAGTGTGCTTTTTGATGTCTTAGAGAAAAAAGTAACACGATTGACACAAATAATTATACCTTTCGTAGTTTTAATCTTTTTCTTCTCTATCAACACAATTAACGCCCAAACACCTCTATCGCTAACCCGTGTTACAGAAACGATTAAAATTGATGGCTTGAGCGATGAACCGGAATGGCAGAAAATCCCACCACTGCATCTCACCATGTATAAGCCCACATATCAGGGTGAACCGACCGAAAGAACTGAAATCAGAATTGCTTATGATAGTGATTATTTTTACTGTTCTGCGCGATGTTATAGTGCCAACCCCTCCGATATTCGCGTAAATTCGCTTTACCGCGATAGGTCAAGCGAAGATGATAAGTTCGGAATCATTCTTGATACCTTTAACGACAAGAAATCTGCCCTGCAGTTTTGGACCACTCCAGCGGGTATTCGAGGTGATAAAGCCATCTATAAAGATGGCAAATCAAATAACAAAAATTGGAATACCTATTGGGATGTCGCAGCTGTTCAGAATGAAGAGGGTTGGTTCGTTGAGATGCGGATCCCCTTCTCCAGTTTAAGTTTTCAGGATGACAACGGTAGGGTTGTTATGGGACTCATCGCTTATCGAGATATTGCTCGAAAAAATGAACGGCTTGTCTTTCCGGCACTATCACCGGAACGCGGTATTGATACCCCGTCTCGAGCGCATCCTGTGGTTTTAGAACAAGTTCACAGTCAAAAACCGATTTACTTTACACCTTACGTAGTTGGCGGACTTGAACAAAAACCGACGTTGAATGATGCAGAAACCGAATATCTTCTGAAAAACAATTTTGGGAGAGGTATAGGACTTGATATTAAATATAACTGGACGAGTAACCTAACCCTGGATACAACTCTAAACCCTGATTTCGCGCAAGTGGAGGCAGATGATCAACAGGTTAATTTAAGCCGATTTTCGCTTTTCTTTCCGGAAAAGCGGCAATTTTTCCAAGAACGTTCTGGGATTTTCTCCTTCAATTTTGTTGGTCGTTCTCGGCTTTTTCATAGTCGCCGAATCGGCATCCGAGATGATGAACAAATTCCCATTATTGGTGGAGCAAGATTAGTCGGACGTATCGGAAATTGGGACATTGGTTTTCTTGACATGCAAACAGCACGTAAAGATGAAATTCCGACTGAAAACTTTGGAGTAATGCGGCTCCGTCGGCAGGTTCTTAATTCACACTCCTATGCGGGCTTAATGTTAACAAACCGTGTTGATGAAAAAGGCAATTACAACTTTGCCTACGGGATTGACAGCATTCTGCGACTTCTTGGACAAGAATATTTAACTCTCAAGTGGGGACAAACTTTTGAAGACGAGATTCTTCAAAAACAGACATTCTATTTTTGGGATGCATCAATGTTTTTAATAGACTTAACCCGCCGCACCGACGTTGGCTTCGATTATCGACTCACTGCAGCTCGGCGCGGGGATGACTTTTTGCCCGGAATAGGGTTTACATCTCGGAAAGATTTCACGCAACTGGAAGGCAGTTTTCGTTATGACTGGTTAATGGGCAAGCGAACCTCACTTAGACAGGTAAGCCCATTACAGTTTTCTGGAGATGTAGCGTTCCGAAATGAAGACAGGTCTGTTGAGTCTGCCAACGCTGAATATGCTATTGATCTGCAGTGGAAGTCTGGCGCAAATGTATCTATGGATTTGGAAATGGATTTTGAAGATTTGAAAAAAGATGAAGACTTTCCAGAAGATACGATAGTCCCAGCTGGAAGTTATACCACCTTTGAGATTAAAGGCGGTTACGAAATGCCTGACGGAAGTTTATTCCGATCTGATTTTGACTGTTCTTTTGGAGGATTTTTTGATGGGTGGCGACTGGATTTAGGTGTTGAGCCAAAATGGAATATTTCACGTCATTTGGAGATGGGCAGTGAATACGAAATTAATGTCGTCCGTTTTCCCAATCGCAATCAAGGATTTAATGCGCATGTGATTCGCCTTAGGACACGCGCAGCTCTCAACACGAAAGCCTCTCTAAATGCGTTCCTGCAATACAGCAACGTCAGCGATCAGTTTTCAACAAATATCCGATTTCGGTACAATTTTGGTGAAGGAAACGATTTATGGTTGGTTTATAATGAAAATCTCAATACATACCGGGAAGATGACATACCGAGAAAATTACTTACAAAGAGACGCACACTGTTAATAAAGTATACCCATACCTTGGGTATATAGGCACAGATATTTTAACCGCGTCATCTATTTGCTTACAGAATCCTTTTCCAACAGAAAAATATGAATAGTCCTGTCTTTTGCCCGTGAGAACGCTGGTAACGTTTTTATCATGCGTCCTCGTTCTCGAATCCAATTACGGACAGTCATATCCGCATCAAACACGTTAAAACTCGCCACGTCTACGATAAACCATATCCGTTTATCATCAGAACTTTCCCATTCCCTCTCAAAAGACACTTTATCCTTTACCAATTTGTCAACATCAATCGATTCCGATGTTGGCATATAATACTTTGCCATTTCTGGTTCTGATAGTACCAATTGATCGGTAGGTTTACGCTCAACTTTGATGACTTCAAATGCCTCCCGCCATCTGGGTCTACCACCATTTTCGTGCCGAAAATAGAGATAATCTTGAGATAACAACACAACAATGATTAGGCAAGGCAGTAGTCCCTTCAACAAGTGGTGTTTGTCTGCAGCTATTGCTTCCCAAATATAGATGCACGCAACTGCCGCGAGAATAAAATAGGCAGGTGTTGTCCAAAACAGATAATAGCCTGCTACGTTCTGCAGCTGAGACGCAACAAGCAGCAATGCGAAGGGAACACCTGCAAAGCAGAGTAAAAAACGGGTAGGACGGTCAAACGAATTTACGATAACAGCAAAAAAAGCACTTACGGCTATCGGAATGCTAACCCCTTGGACAAGTGTTAGGACAATATAGAGCGGACTACGTCCCCATTCGTTATGTCCCCATCCTGAAGATATATATCCGCGAATCTGTGGAAGTGCAAGCATTAGGATAGGTAGAGCAAAAGGCAAAAAAAATAGAAGTAGATTTACCCACCGCTTCCGGTTACGCTCTTCTAAAAGCCGAAGTGTTGCATAGACCGCCAACGCAGGCACAATCGCTGCAGCAAGCAAGTGCGACAGGATAAGACAGATACAGGAAAAGAACGCACATATTGTCAATAATGTTGAATCGTTTTCAAGGGAGCGGTAGAAAAACCATGCTGCCAACGCCGCAAATAGAAAAGTGAAGACATAAGAACGAGTGTTTTGTGACCAAAATAGATGCCAATTCGACAAGGCAACAAATGCAGCGGCTAATAATCCAACTCTACTATTGTATAAAGTCTGTCCTAAACTAAAGATTATCGGAATTGATAAAATTCCTACAATACAAAAAATGAGGCGACTCTGCCATTCATTCCCTCCTTCAATCAAAAATGATAACTTTTCACCAATATAGACGGAAAACTTCGCTGCGATATAAGGAATCGGATTAATCGGGGAATTGGAAAGAGAAAACTCTTCGGCATCCAGCACCGTGAGCACCTCATCAATCCAGAAACTCCACTCTCCGAGATTCCAAAATCGAAGTAACACACCGATGCTGACTATACAGATAAGCAGAATATGCTTATTTTTTAGGCAGTTTTGTGATGAAAATTTCAGCATTTTTAGCAGAAAATGATCTCCTCAAACTATGTAAATTACGGACTATTTACTGGCACTCTATCTAACTTTATGAAGGTTATTGTAAGAATACGTCTAATGTTGGTCTTATGCCAATAAGGCAGTATACACACATCAAAATACATAATGTTTGCATCATAACACAATTGGCACGCATATTGCTTTAATAGAGGCAGTGCAACTAAGCACAGATTCTATCACAAGTTGATGCCAGAATCAAGTTGAGTTTTAAAAAGCTGGCACACAACGTATTCCCAGCATGATAACGTAGTGCTGAATACAATTCAATTAAGGAGATTTTAATGAAAGTTAAAGCGTTATGGTTACCCCAATTATTGGCAATAGTTTGCATTCTTGCAGTTGGTAGCGTTCCGATGGTTTATGCTGATGCCCACGAAGCGGGCGAAGAGATGGCGATGGAAGAAGAATCAAGTATTTCAGGTTGGTTCCGTACTGATACAGATAGCCTCGGAACGCAAATCTGGGTTGGTGCAAGCCATCCCATGGGAAGTATATCTATAGATAGCGATATTTATGTTGTAGATACTTTTGGTGAGTTTGACCTCGGTCTTGGCATTCCGGTTGTTGATAGTGATTCAATGTCACTTACTTTCCTCCCCATGGTCGGTATTGGGTTTGATTATGCTTCAGCAAACGGTCCCTCCTCTCTGATTGCACCGCAGTTGTTCACCTATCTCACCGCTGGCTCCATCAATTTTGAATCGTGGATCCAATTATTTTTCAATACTCCATTTGATTACGATGATGATATTTTCTACACTCGTAACTTTCTACTCTATTCACTTAGTGATACTATCGCTATCGGACCGCAGATAGAAGCAGGTCTCATATTAAAGGGTTTAGAGGAAGATACTGAAACAGGTCTTGATAGTCTCGTTGTTGGTGGACGCATCAACCTTAGCTACGGCGAAAACAACACACTCGGACTCTTTGTCGGTTTTGAAACCCAACTTGAAGAAGATTCTGAAGATACGGGAATAACGGGTAGAATGACGTTCGTCCGTAGTTGGTAAAGGATATATTTGTGAGGACAGCATTTGTGTTGTTCTTATACAGTTGGAACATCGCGAATCCGAAGCAACAACTCCCAAGTGATTCGCGATGAATCCAATGTATCACAAAACGGATGTAAACTTTCAGTTCTTGGAGTTATTAGAAGAAGCAGTTTTATTGAAACATAGGAGATCTTTTCATAATGAAAAAAAAGATTATCATAACAATACTTGCACTCACTTTCTTGCTGAGTTTCAACGCATTCGCCCTAAATGGGCTGATGGATAGCGATGGGACACTCGAAAAGGTTGAGGATTCCAAATATATGGTGGACACACTTTGGGTGTTAGTCGCTGCGTTTCTCGTATTCTTTATGCAGGCGGGGTTCGCTATGGTGGAGTCTGGATTCACCCGTGCTAAGAACGCTGTCAACATTCTCATGAAGAACCTAATGGACTTCTCAATGGGTTCAATCGCCTACTGGGCGATCGGTTTTGCTATTATGTTCGGTGCAGGTAATGCCTTTATGGGAACAAGTGGGTGGTTTGTTCCTTCTGAGTCCCTCACAGCAGGTGCAGCAACCGATACCAGTGTTTTTAGTGCGTTAGAATGGAGTTCTGTTCCGACTTATGCAGCGTGGTTATTCCAGCTTGTATTTGCCGCTACCGCAGCAACGATCGTATCCGGTGCCATGGCAGAACGGACACAGTTCAAAAGTTATCTGATTTATAGTGTTTTTATCACCGGTATCATCTATCCGATTATTGGTCACTGGATTTGGGGCGGTGGCTGGTTAGACGGTGGCTTGGTAGAATGGTTAGACGTAAACGACTTTGCAGGTTCAACGGTGGTTCATTCCACAGGGGGATGGTTGGCATTGACGGGTGCCATCGTCTTAGGTCCGCGTCTTGGCAAATACGATGGCGAAGGCAAACCGAGACCGATTGCTGGTCATAACCTACCACTTGCAGCCCTTGGTGTGTTTATTTTATGGTTGGGTTGGTTTGGATTCAACCCCGGCAGCGAAATGGGTGTTAGTTCCGCAACTATTGCGGGAATTGCTGTAACGACGAACCTTGCAGCCGCAGCAGGTGCCATTACAGCTATGATTACTGCATGGATATTCCTTGGCAAACCTGATGCTGGTATGTCTCTCAACGGTGCCCTTGCGGGGTTGGTAACTATTACCGCTGGTTGTGCCTCCGTTGAGCCTTATGCCGCTGCTATTATGGGGGCATTGGGTGGTATCGTTGTTGTTCTGAGCGTACTATTATTAGAACGTTTCCGAATTGACGATCCAGTTGGTGCTGTCTCTGTTCACGGGACGTGTGGTGCGTTAGGTACACTTCTTCTCGGATTCTTCGATTCGTCAAGCGGCGTTTTCGCTGGTGGTGGATTTACCCTCCTCTGGGCACAGTTTATCGGTGTTATTGCAGTTCTTGCATGGTGTCTTGTTACGGGATTCATCCTCTTCTACGGAATCAAAGCAGTTACAGGCTTACGGGTTACGCAAGAGGCAGAACAAGCAGGTCTTGACTATGAAGAACACGGTGCAAGTGCGTATCCAGACTTCAATGTTTCATCTATACGTTAGATATATTTTCAGATAGCCTTCAATTGGAAGATTCAAGGTTACAAACTTAAAATAGGGCGTCCATAAGAAGTTTACTTATATCCCTGAGTTTTACTTCTTGGCTTATGGGCGTTCCTATTTTACTGTTTGTATGGCACTATCTTTTTTCTGTTGATTCAGAGGCATTCAATTGTCTATTAATTGCACATTCTAACTTATGTTTCTTCTTGTAGGAGCGATCTCCGAATCGCGACGAAAACATGGATAGTCGGGAATCGGAGTTCCCTCCTACAAAACAAGACTGTCATGTTAATTGGATAGGACATCACAATTAATAGGGTAAACTCGACAATTGAATGGCTCTGGTCATTGATTGTAATCACTTGAAACCTTTGCAATATTTTGATAGAATACTAAATCAAATACTTGTAGAAGTTAGACTTTTTGAGAAGCGTTAGTAGATCGGTTTATTTCCCTCAAAATAGAATTGGTAAGGTAGACAAAGTTGTCTACCTTTAGAGAAAATGACAAAACAAGTACTATCACTTGTTAATACTAAGGAGGATACAGATGCAACAACGATGTGCATCGCATTGGACAAGGAAGCGTTTTAGTTACGCACTAATTGGAACGCTCATACTATTTTTATTCATATCTGGTGTGTCAAGTCTAATTCTGACACAAGATGTATTTGCAGACCAGCATGAGACATCTGAAGTGGAGGCAGAATCATCTCTCAATTCCGGTGACACCGCTTGGATGCTTACTTCAACAGCACTTGTTCTGTTTATGACTATTCCGGGACTCGCCCTCTTCTATGGAGGATTAGTGCGTATGCAGAATGTGCTCTCAGTACTCATGCAGTGTTTCGCACTAACAGGGCTTATCACTATATTATGGATTATTATTGGGTATAGTCTTGCATTCAACACCGCTGGTATGGAGGCAGGGAAAATAACACTCAACTCTTTTGTTGGAGGCCTCGGTACATTTTTCCTGAAAGGTGTTACTACAGATAGTTTAAGTGGAACTATTCCCGAAACCGTTTTTGTTGTCTTCCAAATGACGTTTGCGATTATTACACCCGCATTGATTGCTGGAGCGTTCGCAGAACGGATGAAGTTCTCGGCTATGCTGCTCTTTTCAGCAATTTGGTCACTAATCGTTTATGCCCCCCTCTGCCACATGGCATGGTCAGGCGACGGTTCACTGTTTGGTGATATTATCGGAGCACTTGATTTTGCAGGCGGAAATGTAGTGCATATTAACGCGGGTATCGCTGCATTAGTAGCCGCGATTTTAGTCGGAAAACGGCTCGGGTACCAAACAACAGCAATGCCACCACACAGTTTAACACTTACTGTGGTCGGTGCGTCAATGCTCTGGGTCGGTTGGTTCGGTTTCAATGCTGGTAGTGCTGTTGCCGCTAATGGCACAGCAGGTATGGCAATGCTCGTCACGCAGGTCTCAACTGCTACTGCGGCGGTTACCTGGATGTTCATTGAGTGGGGCAAACACGGTAAACCGAGTGTTCTGGGTATTGTTACAGGTGCTGTTGGCGGGTTAGTTGCGATTACGCCTGCTTCAGGTTCAGTTGGCCCGATTGGTGCACTTGTTATCGGATTCGTCTCTGGCGCTGTCTGTTTCTGGGGTGCGACAAGTTTGAAAGCCAAACTCGGCTATGACGATTCACTTGATGCGTTCGGTGTTCACGGCATCGGCGGGATTGTTGGCGCACTGTTGACAGGTGTTTTCTCAGCAAGCGTATTAGGTGGTGCTGGCATGGAAAACAGCATCGGAGCGCAAGTCTGGGCACAGTTCCTCAGCATTGTTATCACTATTGTTTGGAGTGGTGTGCTTTCGTTTATTATCCTTAAAATCGTTGACGCTATAGTCGGTTTACGCGTTGAAGAGGATGATGAACGTCAGGGTCTTGACCTATCACAACACAACGAACGTGGTTATAACCTCTAAACAAGGTAAACCCCTAACAAGAATAGGCGCGCTTATAAAGCGCGCCTCATTATTTCCACACTGTGGTAGGTTCGGTTTCCCAACCGAACTGGTATTTATTCAGTCTCATGGTTCGGCAGAATGCGTCAAATCAAGAAATCAACGGTATGAACGCCTGTAGGCGTTCCCCGGGTATGAATGCCATTTAGGCATTCCCCGTATGGCATTCTGCATTGGTTAGGAAACCGCATCTATCGAGGATCGTTAACATTTTGTTTTTTAGATTTTACTATAACTCAGCTATTCTTCCAGCTATTTCTGCATCTGACATAATTTCGTTTCTTACAAGCAGATGCTGTCCTGCACCGACATTCCGATACACATCCTCAATCCACGCTGTGTCAAAGGCATTTCCGGTATTGTGAACAATAAGATTCCGAGGTGCTACAAGTGTACCAGCAGTACGGAAATCACCGACTTTGCGTAGACTCGGAATCGGTAAAGTTTTCAAATAGGCATCATCATTACTGTTATCAAATTGTGCCGCATCCACGACGACGTTTTTGATATTCGTGAATCCCGCTGCAAGTAATGCCCATAAACCTGCTTCACCTATTCCGATTAAGCTGACTTCTGAAACGTCGCCTCTGGTTGAGAAATACAACAACGTTGTCAAAATATCCTGCACGCGTAATGCCGCAGTTGTTCGGTTGTAGGTTGTAAAATAATTTGTATCCTCTGATCTCTCATATTCGTCGTGTTCCCCTATGCCGAAAACATCAATAATGAGGACTTTACGATCAGAACTCACCAGATCAGTGATAATTGGCAAAGGCCCACCCGTTTCCGAATTAATTAACTTCTCCTTTCCTTCAGGATGGACGATGACAACTACAGGGTCATGTCCCACCAAAGGTTCTGTGCGGAATAGGATAGCAGGAATAGTGTCTCCGATGCCTTTTCTACCAATGACAACGTGGCGTGCAGAAAAATGTGTCTGGTAGGTTGTTGGAAAAGCACCATCTGGCTCGACAAGCGTTACCTCACTGCTATTTGGCAAGTGCAACCCGAGCGAATGTTGCAATGCGCTACCCATTTCCTCCCTAAATAACTGATGTTCAGCTTCATTTGTCGGTTTGCGTTTTTCAATTGCATCTTCAGAACTTTTGACCCAAGCGGGTAGAATTTCCGCCTGTTTCAGTGCATGTGCAGGCATATCACGATCAGAGAAAACCAATAGGTCATCATCCGATTCAACCTCATAAGAGACCTCTTTGAACCCAGATGTATCTTCTGCATTCAAAAGCCATTTTGCGAACCATGCATATACTGCCTCACGACTCTCCTTATTGTAGTTATGCTCCGCGTCAACCTGAACCTGATGCACTTTGTCTTCCGCATCAAAGTGGGCGTAGACGCTTCGGATAGCGGGATATTCAACCGTTGGTGTTTTCACCGTCCAATCGCCTGTTGCTGACACAAGCAGCAGAGGACGCGGCGCCATCAATGCCCCAATCTCAAGGTTGCTCGCTTCTAACCGCAAATTCGGCGCGTTTTCGCACAGACACCCACCCTGCATTGTCGCTGAAATCATATTGACAGGCGCGGAAACCTTGACACGTTCATCAACTGCTGTTAAGATAAAGGTCTGTGTTCCACCACCCGATGCGCCTGTGCAACCGATACGTTCCTTGTCCACATCCGGTATGTTTTGCAAGAAATCGATGGCTCGAATGCCGTTCTGGAGTTGGAGGCCCATCGCGCTCAATCCCCAGAGTCCTTCCCGCGCACCACCGTAACGATGTTCTATCTGTTTACCGCTATCGTTGTAACCTATCATATCGTAGGCAAAGATAACGTAACCCTGTTTAGCAAAGTTAATACAGCGACCAGGAATCGAACCGCGTTCAATATCTTCTAAGCGTCCGCGTCCCCAATGCCCATGAGGACTTACAATGCCCGGAAATGGGCCAGTTTTTCCTTTTGGACGGTAGAGATTTCCAGTTGTGAAAAAGCCGGGAAAAGGTTCAAAATGGACATTTTCTACGGTGTAATCTTCACGTTCAATTTTTCCAAAGATTTGGGCGTTGAGCGGAGTCGGTTCTTGCGTTGGGAGCAAACCGTTTGCAACACGAATCTGTTGGCGTAATGCGGCAGCTTTTTCAGTCCATTCTGCTTTGGTGTAGTTTGGAAAGGTATACGGTGTGTTAAGGTCGCGTGCGGCAGTACCTCGTGCATCGTTAACGGTTTGTGATGATTCAATAAAAACGTGGGCGAGTTCGTGGTGTTGTTCAGCCATTTTTTGTCTCCTCCAAGTGTTTGGAAACGATATACTTCAAAAGTTGGACAATGTGTTCTGCATCCCAAAACCCGTTGTATACCGGAGAAAATTCAATCGTGAATGTTGGTTTTTCGGTCTCAATGTCGCTGACAGTACCGCGAACGAATGCCCAACTGTCATTGACGGTGTAACATCCAAAAATTTCTTGTTCTGTTGCAGAGGTGGGTTCAGCCAACGCTTCACTGTTCTTTTTCCAAGTGAGCCATGCAGCGGCGAGCATTTCACCGTAGAGTTGAAATTGGGGTTCGGGTGCCTGAATGCCGCGTTTCGCCTCATGCACGATAAGATAAGGGGGACGAATCTGCCCACCGAGTGCAGGGGCAAGGGCACCATCTGCCTCACCTTCCAATTCAAACGTCGGGTAGGTTGCTTTCAGCGGCACACTGCTCCACGCTTGAATATGTTCCCGTTCAGCAAGGACTAACAGAGGATAAATTGCGCGCGCCCAGAGGGTAGCTTCATTCATAGTAAGTAGGTGACGGTGACGCAAAGTTGATTTGATGTCGTCAAGCCGTCTACTTTCTTCGGGTGTTAGTGCCACCTGCATTTTTTCCCATTTCGCGGGCGGAGTGTGCTTTTCGTTCAATGTCACGAGTGCCTCAAGTGTTTCTTCTGAAAGTTCCGAGAATATGTATGTGTCCATCGTTCAGGCCTCCGTTTAATGCGGCTAAGCAAAACTTTGGATACTTTTACATTTTTAGGACCTACGCAATTTTCACGATTTTTCAATAATTATAACTAAAATGGTATAATTATTAGCAGAATTCTGAGTTCCTAGTGGTTAGTCCAGTCTAACTTTTCGGGTATAGATGTTTTAATCTGACACGCGCATCGTCCGTTGTAAATTGCCAGTCTACCTGCTTTTGCTCTGCATTTCTACGTTTTTGCCACGCTTGTGTCTCTCTACGGAGTGTCTCTATATCTGGGATTCGACGACACAAACATTGGCGTGTAAGGACGCTAAGTTCTATTTCCGCTATATTCAACCAACTTCCATGAATGGGGGTATGCACGATTTCTAAACGCTTCCGGAACCTATCTGCTTCTTCATCTCCAAACACTTTATTGAGTGACGCGAGTTTATGTGTATTCAGGTTATCACAAACTAAAATGACCTGTTTTGCGGATGGGTAGACCTCATCCAATAGTATTTTGACTTCTTCTGCCCAATCCACTGTCTTTCGGTGCGTCCGAACAGACACACGCCGCCATCCCGAGAGTGCCTCTGTAAATAGGAAGATATTTGCTGTGCCTTTGCGTTTATACTCGTTATCTACGCGCTTGACTTGTCCCGGTTTCGCAGGATACGGTTCACGAACATCATCCCTAAGTGTGACAGATTGTTCGTCCATGTTCACAACAGGAGTATCCGCAGCCAAAGGTTTCTGGTAAAGATCAAGCACTTCTTCCATTGACTTTACAAACTCAGCGTCTTTTTCAGGGGGTATCACCCACTGTTGCTGAAGGTGTGGTTTCAACGCGTTTTTTTTAGTGTCTGCCGCACCGTTTCTGGAGAAATGTTTTCCACAACTTCAAGTCTTACCAACTCTGACGCAAGCAGACGTAACGTCCATTTGGCAGCACCTTCGGGAGGGGTTCCACAACTCAGTGCTATCAACCTTGCTTCTCCGTCACCATCAAGTTTACGAGGTGTCGGTGGATGCTTCCGCTTCGCACGATATAAGGCACGAGAAAAGCCACCTTCCACAAAACGCTGACGCACTTTCGCAACTGTCCTATCAGTGCACTCATACGCCTCAGCTATTCTCGCGTCAGTCCAGCAGGGACCATTTATATCTGATTTCAGCAAAATATGAGCATGCCTTATCATATATGCCTCTTTTTTACCTGTGTTAATAATATCTGATAACTCCTGTCGTTCCGCATCGGTCAGTTGGACAACATATTTCTTATTCAAGGGTGTGTTCCTCCTTATGTATTGCTATACTATAAGAGAACACTTTTGTTTGTCAAGATGCCGAGAAATCTACAAAAACCAAAACAAACTTTTAGGATGGACTATCCACTAGTGTTCTGTCCACACTAAAATTGCGAGTCGTGACAATAGTCGGGAATCGGAGTTCCCTCCTACAAAGAGATGACCGTATTGGTAGGAGCGATCTCCGAATCGCGACCTTCACTCGCAAAATTTCGGTAGACACTCCACTAGCGCGCTTCTAAAGTGCCAAATCAACGTCAAATGCACTTATGGCATTTGACACCTACCGTTTGTGCGTAAGTCTTGTATAATACGCAAACCATATTAGTGTTTTTTGGAGGTTGTGTCAAGCCTTTTTGCATAAGTCCTATACAATCATATTCATATAACACTCGCTTGGTTCATCTAATTCGGCAAGGATTTTTGTCCCCACTTTAAGATACCTCCCATTGAGCATCACGAATTTTTCCCCGCGTAAAAACAGATATTCACCCTTAAATTCGATTTTTCTATTTGTTTTTGTCTCCGAAGTTGACATCGCCGCAAAGCCATCATCAGAGATTAGAAATGTATCTGTTACGCCATTGGATTTTACCGTGAAACCGGTAGCCAATACATCCGGATCAGTATTCACAGAAATAGAATTAATCGTGGGATGGTGTTCCATGTGCGGTTTCATTGGAAACAAGATAACATTCAAAACTGCAGGCAATTCACGTTGGGTATGATATGTGAGTCGATTACCATTCAGCTTAACGTCAAGGTTAGTCGCATTAACAGCACCGATAAATATATTACTATGCCCCGATTCTCGCGTCCATGCCTGTCCAGTATCTGGCACAATATGTGGCGTGGTAATTCGCTCATCACAAGTGTCAAGGTGGAAAATCTGTTCCAGCGAGTGTTTTCCGTCACCGAGAACAAGGTCATGTAAAATAAAGTATTCGCCCTTAAGATAAAAAATGGATCGTTTATGATGGTAGTCAGATGTTTTGTACCATCCCTCTACAAAATCATAATCTGAGGTGGTAATCCAACGTGTATCAGGATCAGGGACAATTTCCGGTTCAGTCGGTTGCCTTTTGCGATCAATCAGAACAACGTTATGTGCTTCGCTTGCCGTGATGGACGAATCCCCATCTTTATTTTTATGGTTGTGTGTTATAAGTTGTCGTCCATGTGCGTACAACACAAAACTCAACTTATCTTCATATCCCGGTTTTCCCAACGGACCGCTATCAAAACAGAGGTATTGTGCGTCAGATTCCCAACTATCTCTCATGACATAGTAGCCCGCATAAGGGAGTGCGTGTGGTAATACCTGCGGTTCACTGTCTTTCCGATTAAAATTATTGTTATTACACAGTTCAACGACATCTAAATTATCAGGAACATTAGCACTGAAAGGCGGAAAAGATAAATCTGGTTGACAAATATAGATACATGTTTCCAACTGCTTCTTTAATAATGCTTTCATTTCTTCAGCATACGCCAAATGATAGAAGTGCTTTATTTTGTCATAAGTTTGCAGAAATCTGGTAAAATTTGTAATTGCTTCTGCTTGAGAACGCAGCGATGTGTCTTTGTGAAAACCATCCGGATAGAAGAATGCATCAACTATCCATCTGTAGCGACGAGATACCAGCCTGAGAAGTTGCTCGCTATATTGAAATTCTGGAAAGAGAAGGGATGCAATACCCATTTCTGTAGTTGCAGAAATTGGAGGTGTTGAATAAATAGACAATTTCAGCAAACATTCAAAATATGATTTTGCTGTGCTAAAGGTATCTATTTTCTCTAAGTGCGAAATATCTTTTAAATTCTTTGCGTATGTTTTACGATAGGTTGTATACTCGGACATTGCAGCATCAATGTCACCTTCTAAAAAAGCAGATTTAACATCTTCCAAACCGCCAAATTCCAAATTGAGAGAGTGAAAGAACATTTTATCACTCAACGGAAACTTAAATCTGTTTTGAGTTGTAAAATTGCAGTTCAAAACCTTGTTATAGCATTCAATTGCGGAATTCAGAATTGGAAGGTTTAACGCACTTGCAAGCAGAAATGCTGCCTCAAGCGGTTGGATAACATGCGTATCCGATGATGTGGGGGCTACTTTACTGAGATTCGCAGCAATGCGTCCAAATCCTGCAAGTCGCCACAGTTCGGATTGCGGTACCGTAGTACAAACGCTACCTGCTAAAGCCAACGCACTGCCTGCTGACAATTTTTCCCGTGCTGTGGGTGCTTCAGGATATGTATAAAGATACTCTACATGTTCTAAAAGTATTTGGGCTAACGTTTCCAATTCTGCTTTGTCAAGAGTTTCATGCGCTGCAATAGCAATTGCTTCAATCACGCGTGCTGCTACCGATTCAAGTTGCCATGCGGGATGTTGCTCAGCGAATTCAATTGGTGTGGGATTTGCTTCAGAAAAGGTGAAGAGTTCTTCAAAATCGGCAATTGGCTCAAATTGGTCAATTATCGGCGACTTTAGTTTTGTGAGTTCTGATGCTAACAACTCAACATGTTCAGATTGAACCGTCGTATATTCACCTAAAGACATAAACTCCTTTCTTGACTCCATAACATGTTTTTGGTATGATAACAGCATTCATTGGTTTTGTCCAGGGTTATTCAGTTTTCTATATTTTTTCACAAGCGTTTATTTTTTATGAAAAGCAGATATAGCGTGATTTGTCGCGCTATATCTGCTATACTTCACCTTAAAACTACCTATTTTGAGGTGAATAATGACAAGAAGACTATCTTGCCACTTGTTAGAGATGTTAGCAGAGATTTCTGATCCACGCAAGGATAAAGGGAAACGACACCCGTTGAAATCAATTCTCGCACTTGTCGTCATCGGATTGATGTGCGGACATAAAGGATATACATCCATCGCAACTTGGCCACGGTCACAACCCGCACTCGCAAAAGCACTCGGTTTTACAAAGAAGATAACACCTTGTGCTTCAACTATTCATAATCTATTGAAAAAGTTAGATGTTGAAGCATTAGAAGAAACCCTGACACACTGGGTAAACACCGTGATAGAAAGTCGTCCTGATTTGACAAGATGTTTTGACGCAGTCGCTATAGATGGCAAAACGATGCGTGCCTCCCAAAAAAGTGGTGCGATAACAAGCCACTTGCTCTCTGTCGTTTCGCATGAGTTAGGGGTGACCCTCACGCAGCGAAGTGTTAGCGACAAGACCAACGAAATACCGATCTCAACAGAGATCCTCAAGACCTTTGATGTGAGGGGTAAAGTCATCACAACGGACGCACTTTTGACACAGCGAACTTTCTGCCATGCCATCATAAAACCCGTTAGTTTTTGGAACTTATCCGGATCACCCTTTATTTCATCATATTTGTTCATGAGTTAATCTCCAAAGCATAATTTTCTTTATTATGCCAGAAATCAACTGTAATTTAAACTAAATTTATATAATGTCTCTGGACTTGCGACAAATACGGCAAAGTCCTTACGAAAGCAGATAAATGGCAACCCACAACAAAATCTTGTCATCACTGTGGGTATAAGACCCCTGATTTACAACTCACAGACAGACATTGGACTTGCCAAGTGTGTGATACACACCATGACCGAGACATAAATGCTGCTATCAATATATTGCAGGCTGGAAAAGAGCGCGTATGGCTCTTTTCTCCCGCATAACGCGATAAAACCGTTCTGATACGGAATAAGAGCCTGCTGGCGGAGCGAAAGTAAGACGCTAGTTTCTACGGAAACAACGCATTTGCGATGAAACCGAAGCCCCTACCTTTAGGTAGTGGGTGGTATCACCTAATCAACAGAAGTAAGCAAAACAGTGACGTTATCCGTGCCACCGTAGGCAAGTGCCTTGTTGATGAGGTTTTCGCTTGCTTCTTCAAGCGTAGATGCTGAAGATATGATATCACAAGTTTCAGTATCGTCAGTAATTAGATCGTGCAAGCCATCAGTACAGGCAAGGACGATGTCACCAGCGGAAAGTGGACAAACGTCCGTTGTGAGCGAAACCACTTCTGCCAAGCCAATAGCTTGGGTAATGATGTTCCGTTTTGCATGTACCCGACCTTCTTCAGGTGTGATATCACCTTTTTCAATCATTTTTTGAACTAATGAATCATCAGTAGTAATTTGTGTAAGAATGTCGTTGTGGAGGACATACAACCGGCTATCACCGACGTGGACATAAGCTAAATAACTCGGCGTCACAAAGCCTGCAGTAAGGGTCGTCCCCATCCTGTGGTATTGATGTGAGTCTTGCCCCATGGTATAGACGCGTCGATTCGCTTCAATGGCGAGGTTTTCTAAGATATCGAGTCTTTTGATGGGTCCTAAATCACTTGCCGGATTAGGTGTTTCTGCTACCCATTCCTCAAAAATTTGAAGGGCAAGTCGACTCGCAATATCGCCCCGCGCATGTCCACTCATACCGTCCGCGATGGCAAATAAACGATTTTCATGGTCAACAAAGTATGAATCTTCGTTTCTTTCTCGAAGAGCACCGATGTCTGTTTTTGCTACAAAGTTCATCAAACATAAGCCCTTCCTTTTTAGTTGTATACTATTAACGATAATTAAGCAAAAATGTTACAAATTCGTCATATTGACCTATTATTAAATTCAATATTTGATTTATTATCTGATGACATCTTATGAGTATAAATATTGATTTTAGCGCGAAAGTAAACAAGCTATCAATCTCTCCTAAACATCATTTCTTCGGATATTACGGCATTAACCCGTGGGATGAATCAAGTCAATATCATCTTGCATCGGAAACAGATTTTCACACACATCGTCCGGTTGCATCGGATGTTGCAAATGTCGGACTCGTTGACCGTGAAACACATAACTTTATTCCTTATGCCAAAACCTCTGTTTTCAATCTACAACAGGGAAGTATGATGCATTGGATTGGCGAAGAATTTACCTTTAACGATTGGGATGATGGAAAGCTTGTATCACGCGCACTGCATCCAAAGGTAAAAGAGATTCGCACGATTCATGGTGCTATTGCGGCTGTATCGCCAACAGCACCTATCGCTATAGGATTGAACTATCAACGTATGGCTCATTGTCGTAGCGTTGTTGGATATGCCAGTGAAATCGAACCGATTGAAATCATGGCACAGCCTGAAAATGATGGTCTATATCTGCTTGACCTTCAAGAGGGATCATTAAAACTCGTACTTTCAATAGCAGACGTTATTTCAACTGTTAGCGATGAAAGGTTGGTAGATGGGCGCACTTGGTTTAACCATGTTCTTTTTAATACGGACGGGACGCGGGTTCTATTTTCTGCCGCGTCAGGAATGAAAAAGGTTTTTATTCATCACTATGGACAGTTAATCCCGATGGAACAGATTTGAAGATGCAGATTCCGTTCGGATATCGCGTTTCGCACTTTGATTGGAAAACATCTACGAAAATACTTGTATCTTCCGATATAATGGATGAGATGGGTTTTGTTGAATTTTCTGACGGCATGCAAAATTTCAAACCTCTCGGACGCGGTGTTTTACCAAATGATGGGCATGCTTCGTTTTCACCTGACCGTCAATGGTTGCTTTGTGATACTTATCCACGAGATTCTGCTCGTTTAGCAGAACTTATGCTTTACGATATTGCGGAAAACCGAAAAATCGTTCTCGGTGAATTTCATCACGATGAACAGTTCAGTGGAGACATTCGGTGCGATTTACATCCGCGTTGGTCATCAGATGGAAAGACAATTACCTTTGATTCTGTTCACGAAGGATCTCGACAAATTTACTGTATTGACCTAACCTAATTCAATGAACTGAAAAGTATAGTCCAATTTGAGTTACAAAGTCATCAATTTTCATATTAATATTAAGGAACATGCGAATGTCAGTATCTACCTCTATTCTTGATTTTCATAACCAATCTCTCGTGGTTGATTCCCATAACGATGCCATCGTTGCACATATTCGCCGTGGCAACATTAGTCTTGCAGACGCACATGTTAAAAACCCTGATCAACACAGTGGCACTATCGCATACTTACGTGGACGTGTGCCGCCTGAAGAAGATGCTATCGGTATTCAACTCAACATCCCAAAAATGCGGCAGGGTGGTATTGATGTAGCGTTTTTTGCTGTTGATGTAACGCGTGCGTGGAAGAATCATCTCTCTTATGCATTAGACGCCTTTGGTTGGTTTGATGCAGAAGTGACAGCAAATGCTTCTGACATTTGCATCGTTCGGAAAGCAGCAGACATTCAAACTGCCAAGGATGAAGGAAAACTCGCTGCTGTGCTTACTATTGAAAACAGTGAAGGAGTGGAACGAAGTTTAAATATCTTACGCTCCCTTTATCTCCTTGGTATTCGTTCAATTGGATTAACACACAACCCAAATACATGGGCATCAACAGGGAATGACGAAGGTGAAACTGGCGGAGGTTTGACAAAATTTGGGGTTCAGTTGGTAAAAGAGATGAACAGACTCGGAATGCTCGTTGATGTGTCCCATATTAGTGAACGCGGATTTTGGGATGTGCTGGATATTTCTGACGCACCTGTCATCGCCTCCCATAGTAACTGTAAGACTTTGTGCAACCATTCTCGGAACTTAACCAACGAACAACTTAAGGCGATTGCAGTAAACGGTGGTGTCGTAGGTATAACCTTTGTACCGGGATTTATCACAGAAGATGGTTGGAAAAAAACACCACCGTTCGCTCAACTGCTCAATCATATCGAGTATGCAATTGATGTTGCTGGACTTGACCATGTTGGCATTGGCTCAGATTTTGATGGTGGCGGCGATCTCCTCAAAGATGCAACCGAATTTCCGAGAATCACAGAAGGCTTAAGCGAACGCGGCTATTCTGATGAGGCAATTCAGAAAGTGTTGGGTGGAAACCACTTGCGCGTTTTTGAAGCTGCGTGTGGATAACACAAATGCATGCAGCGTGTTTTAAGTTTGGCTTCTCAGGGTAAAGCGTATATATTATCATCCAATAATCTGACAGATGGAATCCCACACTTCGTCAACTGTAATCTGTTTCATACAGATATTGTCTTTACACTTTTCCGTAAACTGCTTACATGGACTGCACGGTACATCATGACGAATGATCGTGTGTAAATCACCGAGAGGTTGGAATCGGATATGATTGCCGGGACCGAACAGTGCCACAGTAGGTGTTCTCACAGCAGCTGCAATGTGCATCGGACCGGTGTCGTTTGTGAGAAACAGGTCGCATTTTTCAATACATGCTGCTAACTGACGAATTCGAAGTGTTCCTGCAAATGGAATGGCTGGGACACTCATTAAATTTGCGACTGTGTTTACAAGTCCAGTCTCCTTTGGGCCTCCGAAGACAATGACTTGTGCGTTAAAGTGTTGAACAAGCCTATCTCCGATAGATGCAAAACGTTCTGGCATCCATTCTCGTAATTTCCATCCTGCGCCTGGAAATAATCCTACTTTTAACTGCATTTCTGAAACGCCTGCTTCTTCAAAAGCGTAGCATGCATCTGCTCGTTCAGTCTTTGAGAGAAACATCTCTAATTGACGGTTCTCGGCGGGAATTCCAGCAGCATGCAGCAGATCAAAATAGTGCTCGGTTGCATGTTTGTTTCCCTGTTCAGGAACACGAATAGTACAAAGCCTGCCTTTGCCGACCCTTTCGGAGGCACCGCTAAAATACATTAGCAATTCCGTACGAAACTTACGTTGGAAGTCAAATGTTAGCGCGAATTTCCGTTGGCGCAATATACGGATAATCCGCAGCATTTCTCCAGTATCCTTATCATTAGCTAACCTATTGAATTGGATGATCTCATTGAGGTGTGGGTTTTGTCGGAGGACATCCGCTGCTTGTTCTGCGACCAACATCGCAATATAAGCGTTTGGGAAATGGGCGCGGATAGCTCGGATTGCTGGAGTAGTCAACACAATATCTCCGAGTGAACTGAGGCGAATGAGTAAGATTTTTTCCATGACCTTAAATCTGGTTTTCGGTAGTTGAACTAAAACTCGGCTTCAGTTAAGAGATTCTTATTATAGTTAAATCCAAAAATATGTGCACACTCCCTGGTAGATGCGGTTTCCTAACCGCATCTATGGACTGAATAAATACGGTTCGGTTAGGAAACCGAACCTACCGTAGTGTATAAATAATTATGGATTTTACTATAAACTAAAACCGCTTGGCTCATGTAAAGAATGAGTGCTAATGAAAAAGTTAAACCCGCGTGGCCACTGCGTTCATTGAAAACAACAGCACACACTTTATACATGAGCGAACCGCTTTCAATTACCATTTTCATAAGAAAAACTTACAATTTGCTTTTCAATCCCGTTCATTGCCGTTTCAACGAGTGCTGCTACATCAAGACCCCCTTCTGCCTTTTCTAACTCTGCAAGTGATGCGTGCGTTGCAGGGTGCTTTGGAACAAAAAGAGAGCAACAATCCTGATGCGGGAGTGTAGATACCTCAAAAGTACCTATCTGTTCTGCTTTAGCGATAATATCAACCTTATCATCCCCGATAAGAGGGCGGAGAATTGGTATGTCTGCAATCGCTTCAATTGTCCGAAGATTGGTAAGCGTTTGCGATGCTACCTGTGCCAGGCTTTCACCTGTAACAAGTGCTTCAGCGTCAACCAGCGCAGCAACCCTTTGTGCAATGCGTGTCATCATCCGTCGATAAAGTAAAACCCGAAACGGTGCAGGTGTTTCTGTTACGATAATTTGTTGAAGGTCTGCAAATGGGACCAGATAAATCGCACTACGATAGTTTGACTCTGACAAAATATGGGTCAATTCCATCACTTTCTCTAAAGATGCCTTATCGGTGTAGGGATAACTGTAGAAATGAATATAAACGGCTTTCGCACCACGTTTAATCATTTGCCATGCTGCTACCGGAGAATCAATCCCACCAGAAAGCATCACAAGAACTTTACCGCTAACCCCAACCGGCAGTCCTCCTATTCCTTTCAGCTTATCCGTATAGATGTAAGCATCATTGTGTGATATATCTATCCATAACCGCAAGTTGGGATTATGCATATCTGCTTGTGCACCGGTCTTTTGAATCAGATACCCTCCTACCTCTCGACTAATTTCAGGCGAAGTTAACGGAAAGCATTTGTCGGAACGTTTTGTTTCAACTTTAAGTGTCTCAAAAATTTTACTTTCTGTCAACTGCAAAGCGGTGTCTTTGATTACCGACATCTCTTTTTTGGTGCGGTAGACGAGTTCAAAATGTGCGATTCCCATAACCTGGGGCAGCCGTTTCTCAATTTCAGCAATATCTGTATCTTGTTTAAGATGTACAACGATTCTATCGTGAAGTCTTTTTACTTCTGCATAACCTGTCCCACGCAGGGAAAGTTTAATATTTTGTGCAAGTTTTTTCTCAAAAAAAACTCTATTCTTGCCTTTGAGTCCAACTTCAGCGTAATGTATGACAAATAATTTTTCGGTATTAAACATCGCTATTAATCCTTATACCAATTCTGATAAATAAAATACCATTAGGAGATTTTATGAAATTTTGAAACTTATCCTATGTTGCATGTAAGAGGCGCAATGAATTGCGCGACTACAAACGCGTTTTTGTTAATGAGAAGTTATTGTTCAGAAATGGCATTACACTGGCTAAAGATACACTGATTATTGATTGCGGGCACTCATTACCCCTGACCGTAGTAGACAAATAATTTTGACATCATTAGTACAGCGCGCTTATAAAGTGCCTACTGTTATGTCCATCTAATTTTGTGAATAAGGTCGCGATTCGGAGATCGCTCCTACGGTAGGAGGGAACTCCGATTCCCGACTATTGTCACGACTCACAATTTGAAAGTGGGCAAAGCACTACATACATTGTTTGATTAAATTAGGCGAGAACAGCCTCTGTTGTCCGGAAATGGAGTTTAGCAACATTCCGTAGTGCTTTACCGCCATGTTTTTTTACAAATTCTTTTCCTGCTTCTGTAACCTGATATGCCCCCCTCGGCAATTGCATCTCGTATTCTTGGGATAACGATTCTATTCCTCTCAGGAAAGCGTCACGTGCTATGACTGAAGCCGCAGCGACTGCAATGTCTCTTTCTGCCTTAGTTTCCTGTTTTATCTCTATATCTTGTTGTGCCAACTGTGGTGTTATTATATCATTATTTGCAAATTTATCCACGAGCGCGTGCTTCGCTCCCATGCGGTTCGCAAGCGTTTGGATAACCTTAACATGTAGTTTTGCGAGCATCGTATTTAGGTTTTGGTCACGCTTTTTCAGGATTTCGTAAAGAGAATTATACTCCTCTGGCATCTTTTGAGAAACAACTATATGTCGTTCGTAGTGCTTCCACATCCAATCCGCAAGTTTGTGGACACGTGGATTGGAGACCTTTTTTCCATCAGTAATACCCATATCTAAAAACTCATCACGGCATTCAGCGTTTACGTAAACTCCCGCAACGACAAGCGGTCCAAAGTAATCACCTTTTCCCGCTTCGTCTGTGCCAATCCACTCATTCCAATTGTGTATATCATTCATATTATGTATCTATTTAAAATTTCTATTTATATTATGTATCTATTTAAAATTATGGAGTGCAGCGAACTGGGTGACTTGATGTCCGACTGCTTTGACGCGTGCTGCCAATTCCGGATCATGTAAATTGCCGTTCTCATCAAAGGCTTCAGATGCGCGAGGGATTGAAACATCGTTCGGAATGACCCATGCACGTAATGTTGCACCTACTGTTCTTAACATTGACAACGCGTTTCCTGCACCCATGCTGCCACCGGAAACACCGATTAGTCCTACCACCTTGTTTTCAAATTCATCAAACCACATCAGGTCTAATGCGTTTTTGAGGACACCGCTAAAACTGCCGTGGTACTCAGGAGTACCGAGGAGTATGCCATGTGCGCGTTTGACTTTTTCTTTCAGTTTGAAAACATCAGGAGGATATTCAGATTCGTCTGCGACTGCGCCGTGAAAAATGAGTTGATATTCACTCAGATCGAGTAATTCGACTTCCGCTCCAACTTCTTTTGCTCCAGTGAGGGCAATTGTTAGCGCTGCGTGTGTAGTGCTGCCTTGCCGCAGGCTGCCACATAGCCCTACCACATAAATCTGTTTACTTGATACCATCAGAAATATCCTCTACTTAGGAATATTTATTTTCTCTTTTGTAGTTCACTTTTATTTCCTTTCAGTTTTTCTTGTATTTTCGTGCGAAAACTTCCATAAGCTGCATCACGCGGAGCAAGGGTGAGGGCAAGGTTGATGGCAACTAATGCCTTCGGGTACTGCTCATCGCGGTAATAGGTATAAGCAAGCGTATCGTAATATTTCGGTATTGGAGACAAAGCAACCGCTTTTTCAGCAAGTACAATTGCTTGTTTTATCTCTGTCCCGAGTCCAGCGTAGACGCGGGCTAAATTGTTATAGGCTTCTGCAGATGTATCGTCGGCAGCAATAGCTTGTTTGAACGCCTCAACTGCTGGTTCAAACTGCTGCCGATTAATATATATCACCCCTAACTTTAACCACGCTTGGACATCATTAGGTTGAATTTCTGTTATTTTAAGATAGACTGCAGTAGCCTTTTCTAAGGCACGTTGATGAATTAACACCGTGCCGAGACTATGGTAGGCAGGTACAAAAGAGGGATACAATGTTATCGCAGTCTGATATACACGTTGTGCATCAGCATAATTGTCGAATTTTTCGTGAAGTTCCCCTAACTTTACATACAAAATCGGAGTGTTCGGATGCTTGTAAATCGTTTCGCGAAACCGATGAACATTGTCTGAGTAACTTTTCATCCGTTGAAACTGTGCCATTGCTGCTTTGGCATCTTGCTGTTTCTGTAGATGGCGGTAAGCCATGGCAAGACGATAATGCACCTGTGGGTCGTAAGGATTTTGCTTTATAGCAACACGGTAATTGTCCACAGCAGAAATGAAATCACTCTGTATTTCTGCTACTCTGCCAAGCCCATAATAGGATTCGGTAAAATTTGGGAGGGTGTTAACCAAATAATGATGCAAGAATTAGCAAAATACCCTCTAAATCTCGCTGCATCATTTTTCAACTGTAACAATGATAACAAATATGAAAAAAATTGTCAATGAAAGATCTTTATTTTTTCATTGACTTATCCATCTAAAACTTGTATCCTCACTGAAAACAAACTCACTACTATTAGAGGATACCATGAAACATTGTCCAAGATGTCAACACACACATTTCGTCAAAAATGGGTTCGTCAGCAAGAAACAACGCTATAAGTGCAAAGCCTGCGACTACCAATGGACACGCACCACACTACGAGGACACCCGCAGACCGACAAGAGATTGTCTGTTCTATTGTATTGTCATGGTATTTCAATGAACGCAATTTCAAAACTTTTTCAGGTCTCTACGACTGCCGTGCTGAAATGGATACACACTTTTGCTAAAAAGCAGGCACCCAAACCCACGCTTGCCCCCGAAACTCCCGTCGTTTTGGAACTTGATGAGATGTGGCATTATATTGGCAACAAGAAAAACAAACTTTGGATATGGAAAGTGCTTGATAGAAAGACGGGACACCTGATTGATTGGGAATGCGGTGGTCGCGATAAAAAAACACTTGAGAAACTCACAACACGCCTTGCTGCGCTTGACGTTAAGGTATATTATACGGACAAGTGGCACGTCTATGAAACCTTATTACCCGCCTCAAAACATGTTCAGACGAAAGCAGAGACACATCGTATTGAACGCAACAACGGCTTCATGAGACACTGGTTCGGACGCTTCAAGCGCAAGTCTATTATTGTATCAAAAAGCGTGGAGATGGTGAACTTGACGATCGCCTTATTTGCGAGATTCCGTGCTAATGGAAACGTATATGATATATTAAATATCGAAGAAATGCCTCCGAATATCATTATTTAGTTAATACCCTCTTAATTTTCGCATCTGACTTCTACAGTTTCAACAGAGACTGTGTCCACAACTTAATCCTCACCTCCCTAAAAGATGTTTCAAACTAACGAAAAGTCTTCGCGCACGATTACAATACGGGCAGTATTAATTGGTACTGTTTTGATTATCGGCAATAGCTACTGGATCGCTTATGTTGAGATGATTTGGCATACAGCTCATCTAACAACAGTCGCTATGTCTGTTAACGTCATGTTCGGCATTTTCGTTATCACGATGCTAAACATGTGGTTTCGTAGTTTTGCGCCGAGTGCTGCCCTCACACAGCGGGACCTAATTGTTGTTTACAGTATGCTTGCAGTTGGTAGTGCCTTTTCAGGACACGACTGTATGCCACGCCTGATGGGGCTGATTCCCTATGCTTTTCGCTTCGCTACTCCTGAGAATGACTGGGAAGCACTACTTTTTCACCATCTTCCTGAATGGCTTGTTGTCAAACATCCGAAAACGGTCAACGATTTTTATGAAGGTAACGTCAACTTCTTTACCGAAGGTTACGTACAATATTGGATTGTTCCGATTCTTGCTTGGTCTGCTGTGATTTTTCTGTTGATGTTGGTCTTTCTATGTTTGACTTCTTTAATTCGCAAACAGTGGATAGAAAACGAAAAACTCGCGTATCCGATTATTCAGATTCCACTTGAAATTACCACGAACAGTCGTATTTTCAGAAGTCGCCTGCTTTGGATTGGATTTGGTATAGCAGTGGGAATAAATCTACTCAACGGGTTACATTTTTTCTTTCCAATATTACCGGAAATCCCTGTCAGAAAATATAACCTTAATATGTACTTCACACAAAAGCCGTGGAACGCGATGGGTAGCACGCCACTTCGGTTTCACCCATACCTGATTGGTTTTTCTTTTATTCTGCCATTGGATTTAGCGTTTTCGTGTACATTTTTCTATTTGATGAAAAAAGTCCAATTGCTATTTGGAAGCACGACAGGTGTATCAAAGTTACAGGGATACCCATTTTTAGGAGAGCAGGGAGCAGGTGCGCTGCTTGCACTTCTTGCTATAGCATGCTGGAACGGACGAAAGCATTTTGGCGTGGTGTTATCGCAAGCAATTCGACCAAACCGTGCGGAGGCAAAACTTGAAGCACTTTCCTACCGAACAACTTTGATTACATTAGCTTTGTCGCTATTTTTGTTAGCGGTTTTCTGTGTTCAGGGCGGGATGTCATTATGGGCTTTTATAGTTTTCATCGGTATTTACCTGTTGATTGTTGTCGGTCTTACCCGCATGCGCGCAGAACTCGGTCCGCCGATACACGCGATCGGCTACCTAACCCCGCAATACATGATGATTTCACTTCTTGGGACACGGCGTTTACGGGCAGGCAATCTCACAATGCTCTCGCTGATGAATTGGCTCAGCGGGGCAAGTTACGCTTCATTTCGCACACATCCTATGCCTGATCAGTTGGAGGCGTTTAAACTTGCTGAACGGACTGGTGTTCGGAACAGAACGATGTTTACTGTGTTAGTGATCGCAAGTCTCGTCGGTATCTTGTCAAGCCTAATTCTTTACCCGTACACAATTTATAGAGAAGGTGTGGCTGCGGGTTCTGAGCAGATTCACGCTGGTGGTGCAGATACCTACAATTTTCTGTCATCATGGTTAGTCAATCCGAAACCGACAGATTGGTTAGCAACAACTGTGCTTGGGGGAACGTTTGCTGCGAATTTAGGTATCATGTTTCTGCGATCGCGTTTTGTGTGGTGTCCACTTCATCCTGCGGGATATGTTATCGGTGTTGCTCCTGGAACAACGGATGTTATTTGGTTTCCGCTGCTAATTGCTATGGTAACGAAATGGATTATCTTACGGAATGGTGGCATAAAAGCGTATCGACGGGCAATACCGTTTTTTATCGGGTTGGTTTTAGGAGAAGCACTGATGGGATGTTTCTGGCCGTTGTTGAGTTTAATTTTGCGGTCTGCGGTGTATAGTTGGATTTGACTTTGACTGTTTTCTGAGACATCGCTTATGTTGATTCAATAAGAGTGTGTAAGTGAGATTATACGCGAATTGCGGAGTACAGAGACCCTGCCCTAAAGTTGAAAACACGAAGGATTCTTAATAATTTCATTCTATTTGACAAAATATTTATAGTGAACTTAGAATTAACAGGACATTTTGAGCTGTAGGAGGGAACTCCGATTCCCGACTATCAGTGAGTTTCGTCGCGATTCGGAGATCGCTCCTACAGGAAGGTAGGTTCGGTTTCCTAACCGAACCATGATTATTCTGTCGCCGATGCGGTTAGGAAACCGTATCTACCGGGAAAATGTTCCAAAATGTTTAGGTTTTACTATATACACCCATTTTTTGAGAAGATTGTCATTTTGTTATGGCTTTGGTATTATATTACTATTGAAAACAAATAAATCAAAGGAGAATATATGCAACCACAATTACCTGATGCACGAAATGAAAATATCTTAATCCACGTCGGTGGGGAATTGTTGCCCCGCGAAGATGCGAAAGTATCTGTGTTTGATAGTCTTGTCCAAGGTGGAGACGGTGTATGGGAGGGTTTACGTATCTATAAAGGTAAAATTTTTGCGTTGGATGCACACTTAGACCGACTGATAGACTCTGCCCACGCAATGGCGTTTGAAGGCATCCCTTCCCGCGATGAAATCAAAGCTGCCATTTTTGAAACACTCCAAGCTAACGGCATGCGTGATGAAGTCCATATCCGCCTGACACTTAGTCGTGGTAAGAAAGTCACCTCCAGTATGAATCCACATGTAAACCAATATGGGACATGTTTAATTGTCCTGGCAGAATGGAAAGCGCCGATTTATGCAAGCACCGGAGTTCGGTTGGTCACATCAGCGATTCGGCGGAATCCTGCACAGTGTATTGACTCAAAGATACATCATAACAACTTGATTAACAACATCCTTGCGAAAATAGAAGCGAACGTTGCTGGTGTAGACGATGCGATTATGCTGGACATTTTCGGCTTTGTCTCTGAAACGAATGCAACAAATATCTTTATAGTCAAAAAAGGGCAAGTCCTTACACCGCATGCGGATAGCTGCCTGCCCGGAATTACACGTGGCAATGTTATCCATCTCGCTCGTGAAGCGCAGATGCCGTTGGTGGAACGGAACGTCTCGCTGACAGAGGTATATACGGCTGATGAAATGTTCACGACAGGCACCGTTGGCGAGTTAAGTCCTGTGTTAGAGGTAGATGGCAGGCAGATTGGCACAGGTAGTCGGGGACCTATGTCCGAGCGTTTGCAAGAACTTTATAGGGAAATGACTGCGCGTGAAGGTGTTCCTATACCGTAGAAATTTATCGCTACTGAATTGGCAATGCATTCATCAAAGCGTCCTCACCGTCAGTGATAACTAATTCAATTGCCAACACAGCTATCGGTAATTCTGTGGAGAGTGATTCTAATTTTTGTTCATCTTTCTGTGTTGTAATTATCCACTCAGCACCACAATGTTGCATGCGTCGCTGAATTTGCTGAAAATCGGATTCAGTGTAAACATGGTGGTCGGGAAAAGCAAATAATTCTACTGCCTCTGGATTGTACTTTTCAAGTGTTGCGACGAAAGCATCAGGATTACCAATGCCGCACACAGCCAGAAGTCGTTTCTCTGTTAGGTTTTCTATTGGCATTGTGGAATGTTTATTTGTGTTATTTAACCAATACAGCGATGTCGGTTGATGTATACTCTCCAAAATTGGTGTATTCGGTGCTAATCGATTCAGTTCTGCCTTTAAATCGGCAATGTTAGTACTAATTACATCTGTCCGAGTGAGTAAGATAATGTCGGCACGTTCAATTGCAGATATGGGTTCCCGCAACGTGCCAATAGGTAGCAGTGCACCTGTGCCGAAAGGTTGCGTTGCATCTATCGTGAGAATGTCAACATCGCGTGCCAATTGTCGGTGCTGAAACCCATCGTCAAGGATTAAGACATCGCTTTTAAAGCGGTCAATAGCAGCTTCACCTGTTAGATAACGTCGTTTTCCAACAATAATCGGAACATTGGGAAGTTGACGTGTGAGCATATCCGCTTCATCACCGCTTTCTTCTTTGGAGCAGAGGCGATTTTCGCCATCCGATACGACCATTATTTCCCCACCGCTGCGCCGTTTATAACCACGTAGAAGAATTGCTACCTGAAAATCTTTATTCTGTAACAATTTGGCAATTGCAGCGACTGCAGGTGTTTTTCCTGTCCCACCTGCAACGATATTGCCAACGCTAATAACGGCACAAGGCAATCGTTTCTGTTTAAAAATCCCACTTGTAAAGCAGTAATTTCGTATCCAAATAACGGTTCCGTAGAGCCAAGACAACGGCATTAACAGTGTACGGAACAGTGACGGAATAAATCCGCGCTGCTTAGTCGTGATGAAAGTGTAAAGAGTTCGTTTCATTGGGTGGGATTACGTGCCGATGCAACCTGTTCCAACACTAACTGTGCGGTTCTTTCTGCAGCGCCGGATTTTCCTAACTGTTGATAGACAGCGTTGAGGGCATCGCGCTGTGCATCGCATTTTTCAGGATTGCGGAGTAGGTCTAAGGTGAATTCCGTGAGTGTGTCCGGTGATAGATCATCTTGAAGAAGTTCTGGCACAATACGTTTTTTGGCAATGAGATTGGGCAACCCGCTATGTTCTAATGGTGTTAACGCGTTAATAATTCGCCAATTGAGCCACGAGGTGCGATACAGAATAATCATCGGAGAACCGATGCAGGCGGCTTCAAGCGTTGCGGTGCCAGATGTAATAAGCATCAACGTGGCAGCACGCATTGCTGTGTAAGTTTCATCTTGTAATAATTTTATAGTTGGAATGCCTTCGATTCCCTGTTTACATTCAGCTATCAGTTGCTCTGAAATACTTGGAGCGAGGGGTAGAATCCATTCTGTATCTGGAAGAACCTTTGCTACGTTGGCTGCTGCTTTTAGCATAATCGGGAGAATACGTTGGACTTCAGAACGTCTGCTGCCGGGCATGAGTCCAATGATCTGTGTGTTGTTTTGTAAACCGAGTTTTTGGCGAGCTTGTGTCAGTGTGAGATCGGTTTTTGCAAAATCAACCAGCGGATGCCCGACAAATTCCACTGGTGCGCCAGCATTTTGATAAAATTCTGTTTCAAAGGGAAATATTGCGGCTATAACGTTTGTGCGTTTCGCGAGTTTTCTTGCTCTGCCACCGCGCCATGCCCACGCCTTTGGCGGAATATAGTAGACTACCGGAACACCTTGTCTGTAGGCAAACTTTGCTAAAGGCATGTTAAACTCAGCAAAATCGACCAAGAGGAGAGCGTCTGGAGGTTGTTCACGGATACGTTTTTTTAAGATCGCTTGTTTTTTAAGGAACTTCGGGAGAACAGCGAATGCCTCAGCAAAACCCATGACAGCAGAATCTCGGATGTGGATATCAAGGGATACACCGGCTTCTTCCATCATGTCGCCCCCCATGCCGTAGAACGATATTTCTGAGCATTTTGCTTTGAGTGCTTGGACGACATGTGAGGTGTGCAGGTCGCCAGAGGGTTCACCTGCAACAATCATAAGCTGCATTATGGTTGTGGTTAAAATGGCACAAGGTGCCTACTACCATGGCTACGGCATTAAGCCTGGTGATTTGAGTCCATCTGTTTCGTCGTAGCCGAACATCAGATTGAGGTTTTGCAACGCAGCACCAGCTGCGCCTTTCCCAAGGTTATCAAGTGCTGCCATAGCAACAACGCGTTGCGTCCGTTCATCAACTTCTATCCCGATATCACAATAGTTGCTTCCGAGGACCGCCTTGGTTTGTGGATAAATTTCTTTGTCAAGAACTCGGAGGAACGGTTCATTTTGGTAAAAAGTAGTATATATCTCAAGTAAAGTTTCAGTATCAAGTGGTTTTTTTAGGCGTGCATAGACGGTACTGAGAATCCCGCGTGTCATCGGAACTAAATGGGGTGTGAAGGTTACAGAAACAGTTTGTCCAGCAATCGCGCTTAATTCCTGTTCAATCTCTGGTGTATGGCGGTGTTTTCCAATATTATAAGCGACAAGATTTGCCTCGCGATTCGGGTAGTGGGTAGTGTCTTTCGGTTTTGGTCCTGCCCCAGAAATACCTGACTTGGAATCAACAATTATTGAATCTAATTCGATGAGTCTATTGTTTAGCAGAGGCATCGTGGCAAGGATAGCACTTGTAGGATAACACCCTGGATTTGCAACGATTTGCGCATCTCGAATCTTTTCACGGTACCGTTCAGGCAAACCGTAGACCGCATTCTGGATAAGTTCCGGACTGGTATGCTCAACGTGGTACCAGTCACTGTAGGTCGCTGCGTCATAAAGACGGTAATCTGCGCTGAAATCTACAACACGCAAACCTTGTGCAATAATTTGTGGGGCATACGTCATGGCGACTTTGTGTGGCACAGCCAACACGACAACGTCCACTCGTTCTTTGAGTGAATCGATGTCTAACGGCTCAAACGTAAGGTCTATGAAATCACGCAGATGCGGTAAGACGTGGTCAACGCGTTGACCAGCGTAGGTTTCGGATGTGGCAAGTTCTACGCTCAATCCACCGGGATGGTTGACCAAAAATCTTAGTAATTCGCTACCGCTATAACCGGATGCACCGACAATTCCGATCTTTGTCATCTTTTTACCTTTAGGATATATTTTGTTCATAATAGTTTAGCATGAAGCGGTAGGTATGTCAATTATTTATTGCAGAAATGATTCGCAAGAACGGTTGACAAAAAGGGGAATTCATGTAAAAATAAAAACGGAGGATTGATTATATGAAATTTGCTCAATATGAATTGAATGGAACAGTTGGATACGGTATTGTCGCAGGAAGTAGTTTGCGAATGTTGGATGGATGCCCATTTACAGACTATAGTGAAACTGGAGATACCGTCGCTTTAGAAGATGTGAAGCTCCTTGCACCAGCAACGCCCTCAAAAGTTTTAGCCGTTGGCTTGAATTATCGGAGTCATTTGGGCGATGCGCCTGAGCCAAAAAATCCGGAAATCTTCATCAAAACACCCTCATGCATTAATGATCCAGAGGGTGAGATTGTGCTTCCTGAAGGTGATGACGATGTGCATGCAGAAGGTGAATTGGTAGTCTTAATTAAGGAACGGACGAGTAAAGCAACGCCCGATGAAGCGGAGGCAAATATATTAGGCGTGACCTGTGGAAACGATGTCAGTGCACGCACGTGGCAAAGTAATGATATGCAATGGTGGCGTGCGAAAGCGTCTGATACCTTTGGACCTATAGGACCTGTCATTACAAATGATGTTGACTATAGCGACCTACAATTAGAAACACGCATCAATGGCGACGTGGTTCAGTCTCAAACGACTGGGGATCTCATTTTTCCTGTACCAGTGATTGTTAGTTTCATCTCGCAAGCGATAACTTTGGAACCTGGGGATGCGGTTTTCACGGGAACACCTGGAACGACAACTGCATTGAAAGATGGCGATGTCGTTGAAGTTGAGATTGAGGGAATCGGTGTTTTGCGGAATACTGTTGTGGCGTAACGACAGAGGTGAAAGATGGCAAAAATTACTTTGTTTAAAGGTTACGAAGGAGAACCTCCGATTCCGAAACCGAAAGGACAGGTGCAAGCCAACGTTGTTACTGTTCAAGATGGCGTGCCGGTAAAATATCCGGGTTGCGATGGAATTGGAGTACGGGTTGTGCATCCTGCCAATCCGAAGGCACCTGCACAAAATTTAGGGATGGTGATGTTTTTTGTGCCACCACATGTCGTTTTGGAACCGGGAAGTCATCACACGGAGGAATGTTATGTTATTATGCGCGGAGAAGGTACAATGACTATCGCTGATGAAAAGGTGTCGGTGAAAGCAGGGACGTTTATTCATCTTCCGCCGTGGTGTGAACATGGTATTGAAAATACAGGTGATGAGACATTGGAAGTTCTCATTTGTACCTCACCACCAAATCCGTAATAAAGTAGACCTTAAATTATAGTTACTGATTGGTCGGGTAGAGGAAGAAACCTGACAAAAGCGTGAACGTGTCGGGTGTCGCTCCGCTCTACCCGACCTACGTATATGCTAATTGACACTTATGGAATGATGCCTGTCGCCCTTACCAGTCTCGCGTGTAACCCGCAGTCCAACCGCCATCTACGGTTAGGATAGTCCCATTGACATAACTCGCCTCTGGAGCGACTAAAAAAAGCACGGCTGCAGCAATCTCCTCAACTTTCCCTGGTCGTCCGAGTGGAATGTGCGATAGGAGACTTGCTGCCTTTTCTGTGTATTCTCCATCGGGTCCATAAAAGAGTGCTTTTGTGCCACGCGTCAATGTAGAGCCTGGGGCAACTGCATTGACAAGAATGCCCTGTGGTCCAAGTTCCAATGCCATTGAACGTGTTAGATTAGTAACACCTGCCTTTGCCGCGACGAATGCACTCTGAAGTCTAAGCGGTACTAACCCCGCAATAGAACTGATATTGACAATCCGGCCAGGAGGGTTTTCAAGCATGTAGGGTATAACAGCACGACTTGTCACGAAAACGCCAGTTAGGTCAACCTGTAAGATGCGGTGCCAGTCGTCTAAAGTGTATTGATGAATTGGGACGCGGTCGCTTTTTGTGTTAATGCCTGCGTTGTTGATGAGTATCTGAATTCCACTGAGTTGGGCAGCGATGTTTTGTGCAGCTGCTTCCATCTGTTCGGGGTTTGAAACATCCGCCTCAACGAAGATACATGTGCCACCCGTTTGCTGAATCTCTTGGGCAGTTTGAGTACCCGCTTGTGCGTCAATATCCACAATTGCGACATGCGCGCCATTTTCGACAAGCGCATGCACAATAGCCTTACCGATGCCGTTTGCACCGCCAGTGACAATCGCCACATGTTCTTCAAGCGCGACTTGCATTTGTGTCCCTTCAGTTTACCATTTAAGATGTTTTCTGTGCAGTGAATTTGAGTTCCGTTTGCCCGTTTAGTCCTGCTACAACAGGAAAGGTGCGTTCGCCCGCTCCATCTTTGGTGACATATCTGACTTCCGGTGAAAAGTATGCGTAAAGTGCAGTGTTTCTCGGATTCGGTGTTGTGTTAGGACCGGAACCGTGTACCATAAGACTATGGAAAAACAGTGCACTGCCTGCAGAAAGCGGGACATCCATCTGCTGTTTTGCGACTTCCTCGCGATCGGTGAGTTCTGCATCTTGTTGGCGTGCGATTCCTCCCCACTCTTGAACGCCCCATAAATGGCTACGTGGAACAACTTTAAAACAGCCGTTTTCTGGCGTGGCAGCATTGAGAGCAATGCTGACTGTAACCAATTTTGGCGGTTCCATCGGCCAATATGCTGAATCCTGGTGCAGCCCATGCGATGAACCGTGGAAAGCAGGTTTGAACATTAAGGTGCTTCTAAAGAGCAGTAGATCTTCCCCGATGAGGTTTTGGAGTACCGCAATAAGGTTTGGATGTTGTGTTAAATTCCGAAACACCTCTGAATACTGGCGCGTATTTTCTGCTTTCCGCAGCACGGGCAATTTGTCGCCCTGTGTTTCGTCTTTCGCGAAAGGTTCGCGTTGTACATGCCTGCGTGCGACATCTGCCCGTTCTTTTTCAGCATCTGATTCCTGACCAGCAGCAAACTGATGTAACACATGAATCTCTGCTTGACATGCTTCCACCTCTGCAGGTGACAATAAGTTTTCAACTACGAGGTAGCCTTCCTTCTCAAAAAAGGTTTTTTGTGCAATCTTATCCATTTTATCCTCCGATGAGTCGTTTGATTTCCCATATAATACTTGAAATAGCAAACCCGATATAAACGGCTGATGCAATGAACATCATTATAGTCGAAATCGTTTTCGGTTTAGCAAACTTGGGTAAAAATCGCCAGTTCATATAAAGCGTAAGCGGGACGTAAAGTGCCATTGCAAAACCACCCATATACGCTGCGCTAAAGAGAAAACCGAGTCCGCTTACATTTAACTTTTCCATTACAAACGTAATTACGCATCCAGCAACAATCCAAATACCTACTATGAGCAGGTACCACCAACTTAACTCTCGTTTTTGCGCGCCTTTAAAATTGGTGTAGATAATATCAGAAATAGAACGTCCTACACCATCAAGCAATGCAAGTTGTGTTCCGAAAAGGGTGGCAACACCAACCAACAGAAAGATTCGCCGCCCGAACTCTCCAAAACTGTTACCCAATATGTCTGCTTCATCAAAGATGAGTTGATTCCTATCAGGAAGTGCTTCAATTCCCTTTTCAACTACTTGTGGATGCAAAACGGCAAGAGATCCGAAAATAAATAGCAGAATAGTGAAGGTATTGAGTGCCCAAAAGAAGAGTATCTGGTCGCGTTTGATGTAGCCCCACCAATCTGCGAAGCGACGGCGGTTTTCCTCTGTCTCTTCAAAGAGAAAACCTGTTGCAGGAACTTTTTCTGTGCGCCCACGGAGAGGGTTGCGAAGCCCTGGCACTCGCGCCCCCATTCCAATGTTTTTGTCTCGAAGATAGAATGTGTAGAATAGGTTAGCCGTACCTCCCGCCCCCGCAAACACCAGTGCAATAAATAATGCTTTTACCGACATATTCGGGTTTTTGTATCCAACATTTACTATTCCTGCACCTAACTCCTTCCACGTATCCAGAGAACCGACCATGATAGCAACAAGGATAAGCCCAATTGTCACAACAGCAACAAGTATTTCTATTGTGTGTTCTAAGGATTGATAAACCATCTTTGGTCCGAATAAAATGATTGAGGCAACAGTAAACGTTATTATTGTCCAGAAGGTATCTGAACCCCAAAATGTACCTGCTTGCCATTTAGAGTTGAAAATGAGTGCTTTGAGTGCAGCACCCGATTCGCGTGCCCACCCTGGGGCAATCCATCCTATTACAATAAGCAGGATAAACAACGGCGCAAAGCCACGCCAAATGCGACTGTAGCCTGTGTATACCGTTTCCCCGGTTGCTATTGTCCATCTGCCTACCTCAAAGTTTATCCAGAGTTGGAGAAATACACCGAGGACTGCTGCCCAGACCATGCTTGCGCCGTATTCTGCGGCGATTAGAGGCCAAATCACAATTTCCCCCGCACCAATAGATAAACCAACCAAAATAGCACCAGGGCCTGCTATCTTCCAAAAAGGCAGCCGCTTTTCAGGTAAATCAATAGTTTTAAAATTCTCCAGTGGTTCAAAAACTTTAGGCATTTTCATTTCCTCGCGTAGGCATAGGACATATAGTTACATATCCGTATCGGACGATATTAGACATTATAACGTTTTAATTGTGAGTTGTTATTGGTCTTTAATAAAATCTAAAGTTCGTCCGTTGGGGTTCGCTGCACTCTATCCTTATGTGTCAATTTTAGGATTTCCCGAATGTGCGTCCTGCTCTTCAGTCCCGTAGGGACGATATGTTTATAGTAGCACGTGCCATCTCTACTCTTAGTCCCGTAGGGACGATATGTTTTCGCAGCGTATTGGCAGTTGCTATGTCGTTCCTACGGAACTCAAGAGGTGTTGGTAATTTTTTCTACAAACATAGCGTTCCTACGGAACTCAAGAGGTCCGAAACACCCGGTAAACCTTAATTCAAATTAAATCATTATAATGTCTATTGCTTCACTTAGTACTTCAATCGGGTGTTTCGGGAGGATGCCGGTCCCGTGTTCAAGTTGATGTCGGCAGGAAAATCCTGACGCTGTCAATGTAAATTCCCCAGATTTTTCACGGATAGTTGGGAAAAGGCGGAGCTCGCCAATATTCATAGAAAGATCGTAGTGTGATTTTTCATAACCGAATGAGCCTGCCATGCCGCAACAACTGGAATCAATCACTGTGACATCATGCGCTTCAGGTAATTCAAGCATCTGTTGCACTGGCTGGATACCAACGAGTGCCCGCTGGTGACAGTGTCCATGTAACAAGATATCGCGTGGCTCAGTCTCAAATGTAAGAGGGAGTTCGCCTTTTTCATGTGCCTGAAGCAAGAATTCTTCCAGTGAATAGGTAGCCTCAGCAACGCGTTTCGCCTTAGCTGTGCTAATAAGTTCAACATAGTCGTCTGTCAAGGCAGAGGTGCAACTCGGCTCACAACCGACAATGGGAATTCCTGCTTCTGCATAAGTATGGAGTTGTTCAATGTTGTAATTTGCGTACTCAATAGCTTTGTCAAGCATGCCCTCTGAGATAAGCGGTCTACCACAACACTGTTTCTTTGGCAAGATTACCTCAAATCCTGCAGATTCTAAAACGCGGGCTGCTGCCTTTCCTATATTTGGCTCACTAAAATTCATAAAGGTATCGTGAAACAACACGACTTTTTTGTCGGAAGTTTGTGGTGACTTACGTTTTTTGAACCATTTTTCAAAAGATTGATGAACGAAGGTAGGCATATCTCGGCGGCGGTCAACACCGAGTAGTTTTTCAGCCATCCACTTGGAAAGCGGATTATTCGTTGCCCAATTGGAAAATGGAGCAAACGCTGAACCGAAAACAGCAAGTGACCCAATCTCACCGAAAAGACGATTACGAAGTGGGAGACCGTTTGCTTTGCGGTAGTGCGCAAGCATCTCGTATTTTATTTTTGCCATGTCTACATTAGAAGGACATTCTGCCTTACATGCTTTACAACCGAGGCATAAATCAATCACATCATAGAGTCTGTCACTTGTGAAATCTTTGTGTGGCAGAGCACCAGAGATAACTGAGCGGAGCGCATTGGCACGTCCGCGTGTAGAGTGTTCTTCTTCTCGTGTCGCTATGAAGGAGGGACACATGGTACCAGTTAGGGTTTTACGGCACGCACCGACCCCATTGCACATCTCAATTGCCCTGCCAAACCCATCTTGTGCAGAAAAATCGAAATAGGTATCAATTTTAATGGTGTTATAATTTGCTCCGAATCGAAGATTTTCTGTCATCGGGGGAGGGTCAATAATTTTTCCGGGATTCATAATACCGTCTGGGTCGAAAGCGTTTTTGACTTCGCGAAGTGCTTGGTAAATCTGAGGACCAAACATGCTTTCAATCCATTCACTTCGGACGAGTCCATCACCGTGTTCCCCACTCATTGCACCGCCAAGATCCATAAGTAGGTCGCGCACCTCACTTGCGATATTATGCATTTTTTGTATATCTGCTTCGGATTTGAGATTGATAATCGGGCGGTTGTGGAGTAATCCGACACTGGCATGGGCATAGTAAGAGGCAGTTGTCCCGTGCTTCGTGACAATTTCGTCAAATCGGCGGACATATTCGGGTAAATTCTCTATGGGAACAGCAGCATCTTCCACAAACCCAATCGGTTTTGCATCGCCTTTCATTCCCATGAGTAAGCCGAGTCCTGCCTTACGCGTTTCCCACACACGCGCCTTTTCTTCAGCAGTAAAACATCGCACATACGCATATCCGAATCCGGCATCTTTTAAAGTTTTTTCAAGGTCATCAATCTGTTCCTGAAGCTCAGTTTCTGTTTCACCGTAAAATTCAACCGCAAGGAGCGCTTCCGGCTCACCTTCAATAAAACTGGTTAGTCGTGAAAACTCCAAAGATCCGCGTGCCATATTGAGTATTGTCTTATCAATCAGTTCAACTGCGGTTGGGTTGCACGCTAAGATGGGTTGCATCGCCTCCATAGCAGAGATGATCGATTTAAAATGAACAACACACAGACAGGTCATTTGGGGAACGGGTACAAGATTAATTTTCGCCTCAACAGTGGTTGCCAGCGTGCCTTCTGATCCAACAACAATTTTTGCGAGACTGAAAGGGCGATGTGCATCGCATCCGTCGCGACGGTAAGGCGTTACCTCTTTTGAACCGGCATCCGAGACATATTCATCAAGGTTATAACCTGCGACTCTACGTAAAATTTGGGGATAGCGTTTGCGGACTTCGTCAGCATTTTCATCACAAATTCTGCAGAGTTCTCTATAGATGTGTGCTTCTAAGGAATCTCCCTGCTTTTTTGATGCGACTTCAGGAAACGATAGGGGAGCTGCCGTCATCTCATCGCCGTTGGCAAGTACAAGGTCTAACGACATCACATGGTCAATCGTTTTACCATAGATAAGTGAGTGAGACCCTGCAGAGTTATTACCGATGGTGCCACCGACGTTTGCGCGGCTACTTGTTGCAACATCTGGGGCGTACATCAGTCCATGTGGTTTAAGTTGGTCATTTAGTTCATCAAGAACTATGCCGGGTTGGACGCGTGCCCAATGTTCATCAACGTTAACCTCAATCAGTTGATTCATGTACTTGGACATGTCCAGGACGATTGCTTTGCCAACGCTTTGTCCCGCAAGACTTGTTCCACCGCCGCGTGGGAGAATAGGTATTTTGCGTTCAGCAGCGATTTGTATCGTTTTGACTACGTCCTGTTTGTGTTTGGGAACAACAACACCTATTGGTTCAATTTGGTAGAGACTTGCATCCGTACTATAGAGTGCTTTTGAGTATGCATCAAAGCGCACTTCTCCCTCAAGTTCTTTAGCGAGAAGGTGTTCTAATGCTGGCTCAGAATTTTGCATCCGTTTTGTGTTCCTAATTTATCCTCATTGGTGAGTTGTAATGTGTCTGTGCTTTGTATAGGGGCTAAGGTTTGCATCTGTATCTAACTTTCGCTGTTATCAAGAGAATGGTGGGTTGCAAGTTTATGCCGTTCCCTATTTTCACTTTCTGTAAGTCTCCATTTGGGGAATGGGGTATCTCTGTCACGCTCAACACGATCTTCCCTCTCAAGCTTGTGTAGCAAACTGGCAACAATAGGATAGGCGCGTCCTGGATAACTGTAGTTTTTTTCAATGCCGATCCGGTTGCTAATTTTTTCGGGTTTCAACTCCGATTGTTCAATATACAAAATGGTAAGAACTGCTTCTTCAAGCAGATTTAAGCTTGTCGCCGCCAGTTGTTTAGGATTTATCATATTAACTTTCCCCCAGCCTCTCCCACGCCTATACCGGTTATTTCTCTGGAATCCTTGTTTTTCTCTTGAGAAGATTGCCCTCTTTATCAATACCGTACAGATTGCCAATGCGGTAAGGAACAAACTTGTGTCCTTTCGGGATAATATGTCCACCATAAGTTCTCGCTGGTAGAGTCTGTGCAAGCGTTTCTGCGTCAATATGAATACCTTTACCCACAACACTCACACTCGGTAAAGGATTGACATAGATAGGCAACCAATCCCCAAAGGTGAAACCTTTGTAAGTTGGGGAATAACGATTAGATTTACCAATCACTACATAGAAAGGTGGGTTGTCTCTATCTGTAACGCTGCGAATAAAGTCCAAATGATGCCAACCCTCCCAGCTGATTGGTCGATTATGTTTTCCAATAATTACCACAAGGTCTTTTGCTGGGGGTGGATCGGCAACAAGACGCCACTTAATCATTTCTACAGACTTAAATGCCCATATGATGGCTTGATCCATGTCCAATTCCTTCGAAGCACCTGGGACCTGAACAGGCAGGGACAGTATGTCGTCAAAATCTCTTGGTTCCACCAATTCCATCGTTATCGTTGGAATTTTATGGGCATTGTCGGTACGGTATCCTATTAGATGGTATAGTGATAGGATGACCAAAACAATAATTGCAACGAGAACACTTATGTAGAAGATTGGTCGTTTCATCGTAGTCTCCCCCTCATTCTGATTTTGTCCCACACCATAGGACGATCAGATAATCAACAAAACCAATACGTCGAAGAATAACAAAGCCAATATGATTATTTTTGTCCTGTAATGACTGTTATATTCTCTAACATCTTTTTAGAATTTTCCAAAAGTTGTTCTAAATCGGGTATAATTAGTTTCAGCTTTGATGCTGATTCATCAAGGGGAATTTCATGAAGTTGCATCATTGATGCCAATGCCCTTCCAAGTATCGCGGCATGCGATTCTGGGAATTCTTGTATTCCCTGATTAAATTGTGCTTCTGCCTTTTTGTAGTTTCTATTTCCTAATTCTACAAGTCCAAGTAGAACGTAATGGGATGCTGCCAACATTTCGGGCGTTCCTTCTAACATCGTTTTCTCCTTTGATATTGGTCAAACTTGGTTAGTGTTCCATAAGACAATATCGTTTGTTGAAAGGTATAAGGTTATGACACATCGGCATTGGCGTGGATAACTTGTCCGGGTTGCACGTCTCTGAGCACTTGATTCACTTCCAGCATAACAGGTTGAATGTCCTGTAGTCGACTGCTTCTGGCAAAGATGATAATGACACCGATGGCATATTTACTGATGTTCTGTTGATATTCAATCCCTTTGTCCATTGTCACCAACACATCAAACGTTGCCGCGGCTTGCCGAAGGAGTTCACTATCTCGCTTTCCTGTCCAACCTTGCTCATTAACATTTGTCACTTGGAAATCGGAATCAAAATATTTTGCCAATCTCCAGTCTAAGTTTTCGTCAAGTAGTACATGCATGTTGTTTTGATCTCCGACCTTATCGGGCGTATGACCTAATTGCTGTCGTCAACAGGATTTCAATAAAGGTCGGTGCCTTTACGATTTCTAAAAAGGCAATTGCCTGCTCTCGTGAAACAGAAGGGAAGCCCTCAAGAAAGTAATCAAGGCTGTCTCCTGCTTTTATATGATCAATCAGCGACTTTATAGGAACACGGGTGCCGGTAAACACTGGTACGCCGCCGTAAATGTCGGGGTCTTGGTTTATTACTTGCTTTGTGTTCATCTTTTCTTTCGCGGTGGTGGATTTGTCAGCCGCGCCTTTCTTTTATTCTGACGTCCTGTTATGTTTTCCTACCTTTGATTTTGTTTATACCTCAAAAAATGGTTGTTAGTTTTGCTTTGTATAAACGAAATGCAGTCCACTCGGTATCTAAATTTTGCCGAGAACTTTCATAACCGCTTTTGTAGAACCGACCTGGGGGACACACTTCTGACATAAGTGGAACATTTATCGCTTGAGATAACTTATCACATATATCTTCAATAACACTTCCGCCACGTTCCGTCCGCTCCATTTTTGGTTTTACTCGGACATATAGTTCATCATTTCTCACTCGCTCCAAAAAATCTTCTGACAATTTTTTTGACACCTGATCACTATATTCCAAGAATGGATAATCTTCTTTTAGAATACGCTCCAGTCCATTTACAACAAACGGGTTTTCGTGTAGTTTTTCCATTATTACACCTTGTGATATGCTGATGTGTCAGAATAGTAAAAAAGCGACTAAAAATTGGATAGATTTGATAAGTGCGATTATCAAATCCTAAACACAATTAGAGGATAACACCAATACACCAAAAAATCAAGTAAATAACTACAGCTGGTATTTCTCAAAAGCACTCAGAAGCCAATATCTATCAACGATCTCTCATTCTCAATATGAGGTTATGAAAATGCTGATTGATATATTCTCAATGGATGTCCATTGGGTGAAAACTTAGCCTTATGAAATTGTCAATTTAATGGTTTTTTCAACGGAAAAACAAGCAGAATTATCATAATGGAGAACGCATTTTCATGCTTGTATAGGTGTTTTATATTGATGGTTATTGGGTTTAGAACAATTATGAGAAATGCCAGTAGAAAATCAAGTTTTTTCTTGAGATACAGAATTCCTGCAATTAATTTGACTTTTTGCTCGTTAATAAAGTATAATTATTAGACGCTAAATGCCCCTGTGGTGGAATTGGTATACACGGCAGGTTGAGGGCCTGTGCCTTAATTGGCATGCTGGTTCGAGTCCAGTCGGGGGCATTCCTTCCTAAATTCGCATCACCGTAACACAGACAAAAGTAAGTGTTCTAACCTGAAACTATTCTGCTAATAGTTGCTGATAAACGTTATAAGTTCGTTGGGCAATAGTCTCCCACGTGAAATTTTGCACCCTGACCAGACCTCGTTTTTGAAGTGATTGGCAAAGTGTTGGATCGGATGCGATCTGTTTTATCTTTTCTGCTAAAGCTGCGGCATCTCCTTCTGGAAAGACTAAGCCAGCATCACCAATAACTTGCGGTATTTCCCCTGAATCTGAACCGATGACCGGCACTTCACATGCCATTCCTTCAATCAATACTCTACCGAAAAATTCTACCCAGTCCGCTGTAGTGCGAGAAGGTAAAACCAATGTATCCATACAGTTGATGTAGTTGGGAACTTCTTCGGGAGGAACTGCATCAATCCAAACAATTTTGTCTGCGATTTGATGCTTTGCAGCAATATCGCGCAATCTCGACTCATCCTCACCTTGTCCAACAATTAAAAGTTTGAACGGAAAGTCAAGCATCGCTGCCGCATCAATAAGCGAGTCAACACCCTTCATCTGAATTAACCTGCCAACATAACCGATAACAAAGTTATCCGCAAGCCCAAGAGATGTATTCAGCTGGCTAATATCCTGTTTCTGGAATAGCGAAATGTCAACGCCATTTGGAAACGGAATCTGTTTACCGCGATATCCCCGCTGCTTTAATACTTTGCCCGCGTTCTCACTGAGCGGAAAAGCGATGTCGGTTTCTCGGAAAACTTGTTTTTCAATCCATATAGGTAAAGGACCAAAACGTTGTTTAGATGGAATGCTGAGTGAAGTGCGAAAGATGAGTCGACTGCTTGGACAAAAGCGCCGTTTCAGCCGCACTGTCTGAAGAGCATTGAGACTCCATGCTTCTTCTTCAAGATGGATAATATCGGGTTGAAAGTCTTTGAAGTGTTTTACTATGCCTCGTCGATAATAAAAACGACTGCCATACCCAGAAAACCGTATAGGACAAGGTATCTCTTCACAGTGAATGTCAGACTCAGGTATAAAACTTATCTCTTGAAAACTTTCGTACCAACGGTCAGGCGTCAGCACACACATTATGACATCCGGCTTTGCTGCGATGAGATTGAACTTTCTCCGATACGGTTTCATTATATAAGAGTGAGAAAGAACTAAGACACGCACCGATTTTGAGTTCAGTATACTACTTTAACTGTTTGCCTTAAACATTACCTCGGTCTCAGAATTTTCTGAAGTCTCATCAGTATCTTCTGATGTTCCATCAGGTTCAACAAGACCTGTCATTAAGCCTTCAAGCTGCCTCCGGATTCCAGCCCGTTCCTCTTCAGTCGCTAACCGTGTGAGTTCAGATGCCTCTCGCAAGTCGCTATTGAGATTTTCCAATTCCTGAATTCTGGCATCACGTTGTAATACATCGCTGTTAAGCCGAGCAATTTCAGCCTCAAGTTCAAGTTTTTCATCTCTTAATTTTTTAACGGTTGTGATAGCAAGGTCTACATGCTCTTCTAAAAGAGATACCACGTTTTTTCCTGTTGCTTCAGACATAGAATCCTCCTAAAGATATTTTTTATTAAATTCCGATATTCACAGCACATCTCAAATACGAATTGCTGAGTTTCACTCTGTTCAACTCAACCTACATCAAGGATACGCTAATGAATTGTTGACTACGATGATTAATGAGATGGTTTTTCAGTATAACTTTACTGTAAAATACTAAATTTATATTGCCTTTTCTTGTAGCGCAATGCCAAATGTTCAGCATCTGCCCAATTTGGATGATTTTGCGCGTAATGAAATAAATACTGTTGGGCATATCCAACAAATTCACCGAAGTAGTTTTTGGCAAATTCCTGAATTTCGCGTGGTGTCGCGCGTCTGCGAAGATATATTGTCTCAAAAATCCGCTTTATCCAAACATCAACAGGCAATGCTGTTAGGTGTCCAAGCGAAAAAAGACAGATGCAATCGGCGACCTTTTCGCCAATTCCTTCCAGTTGCATCAATTCGCGTTTAGCTTCAGTATAGTCCATCCGTTTGAGTGCATCAAGATTAAGTTCTCCGTTTGCAACATTATTTGCAGCATTCCAGAGATAACTTGCACGATACCCGGTGCCACAAGCAAAAATCTCGTCAACTCCGGCATCTACCAGTACTTGCGGTGTCGGGAAAGTATAATCCGTGTACCCCTCAAACTCCAACCTACTTCCAAAACACTCTGAAAGTGTTCGAATAATGCTTCGGATTCGCCCCATGTTGTTATTTTGCGATATAATAAATGATGCTATAGTCTCCCATAATTCCTGATTCAGAAGACGCATTCCCCAAAACCGATTAATTGCTTGATCAATGTAAGCATCAACGTTCACAGCTCCTAAAATTGATGCCAATTCTCGATTTAAATCCAAATAATGATACAAGTGGGGTCTGGAAATTGGCTTGTTCCCTGAACTTTCTATAGTTAAAGTATCCTCACTTTGCTGTATCCTGAGTATCTGCCCCTCAACGACACCATAATACGCATCATCCACCCGGTTCCATCGGAATGACTGTCCAGATTCTAAGGTATATTTCAGGTTGAAATCTGACAAATGTCGTATGTGCATTTGACGTTGATTCGTGACTTTATCTATCTTCATCGGCACTCTTGCACAAATTATATGCTAAAACACAATAAATTGCAAGTGTTAAACTAAAAGAGGGTTTTACATAAGTAATGTTTTCACTAAAAATTTTGAAACAAGAATCCACTACCAGCAAGGATTCTTGGTCAGATTGAGATAGTCATATCATTAGCAATGTAAAACCCTCTTAAATTCTATAAGTTAAACCAAAGGATATTATAAATTGACCAATAGACAATTATTTCCACCAGTAGTAGTCAGTAAATACCATAATTTAAAGTCGTTGATTAATGACTTGAAGTGTGATGACAGTAATTTTACCAAAGAATTCAAATTATATATCGTAGCAGTTTCAAAGGTTTTAAAAAATCGTGGACTGACGATTGAGCGATGTTCACAGGTTTTAGGCTTGAATTCAGTTGCTTTGAGGATGGATCAATGCGTATTCCGAGACTGTTTCAGATTCCAAATACTATTTAATGCGGTTTTTAATTTATACAGAAAACCCGTGTCAAGTTTCAATCTTGCCACGGGTTTTCGCTTTAAGTTACCATCAATATTCATCATCGCTATTTAATCTTGGCTTATCCTTTCGGCATAATTTTGATACCCTTCCCAGGTTGTAATGGTGTTCCCATCAATATCCTTCAACATCATCGTAGAAGCCATTAATCTAAAACCAGGAGAGTTGCTGCTACCTAATACATTTATTAGATTTTGAATCGCTTCGTAATGACTTCGGGTTCCAAATTCTGCCGATTCAACACGTCTTATCGCGTCAAACTCATCTTGATGCGAACTACCTCCGCCTTCATATACTTCTACTTTGCTTGAACTATCTGACGGAATAATCCTTATAGATTTTAGATAATCCGTTTTTTCTTTAGTAGTTGATTTTAAAGGTGTGTTATCTGGATTATTGTTTCCTGCTATATCACTGGAAGATTCAGTTAACACAGAATTTACATTAAGTTTTTTAGTCTTTACCGGTTGGGCATTAAGTCGATTACTTTTCTCAGTAGATTTACCTTTAACTATATCCGTATTTTCAGTTTTTTCAACATGACCACTCGCCAAATCCAAATCTTTAGTTCGCTCAATCTCGTCATATCCGACAAAAATCCACCACATGTTTGCCCATACACCGAGTGCCAATTTTTCATCATAAGCCCAATATATCCACATTGTATGCGTATCGCCATTACTGTCCTTGATATGGTAGTAGGTAAGGATGTCTCTTGATGTCGCTTCATCATCAGCAGCACCTGTTGTCACATGAATTTCACCATCATAATTTCCTTGAGAATCATAGAATATGTTAATAGAAATTTCCTGGTGTTCTGCATGTGCTTGTATTGCAAACATAAACAATATTGATAACGCCACTAACATAGTGATTGTAGTATGCTTTTTTCATATTTTTGCCTCCTTTATTGAAGGATAACAAAAAACCTATTATATGTCAAACAAAAACCAATGTATAGTAAATCATAACTCTAAAAAATATAATAAAATATCCGTTTTTTTGAGACAAAACTGTATAGCCTTATCAATTGTCAAAAACAGAGCGTCCCCACTTGACTAAAGAGATAGGATAGCATCTCCTTTTATAAACATGTTATCCGTACAAATCAATGCAAATATGTATAGCATCCTGCGGAACGGAAGAATGGACAAGCAAAGAATATCGTACGTTGGAAAAAGTCTACTTTTTTTACTTTGAACTATAAACGACTCTAAAAAATTATTGAAAAATGCCCTATTATAAGGTATCATTAAAAGCAGTATCATTAAAATTGAGGAGAAAAGATTACGCATGATCATCTTTCTACGGGAAAAATTTATTGCTCAAATCTTTATGTGGGTTATTGCGGTTGTTTTCGTCATTGGCTCAATTATGCTTTATAGCGGCTCAAGCGGTGGACGCAGGGATGGAACTGAGGCAGAAGTGGTTCTTAGAATTGATGCATTAGAAGTGACAAGAGGCGATTTTGAAAGAATGGTTTCGGATCAGATGCGACGCCAACAGAACCAAAGATTTAGCGCTCCGCCCGACCAGAAACAGACGGAAAAAGATATGATCGATTTTTTGATTGAAAGAGCAATTGAAGGTAGTGCCAATATTAGCAACGCAGAAGTTGAACGTTATATCCGAAGTGATGCAAGGCGAGTACAACAGTATAATCAATATGACGGGTTGGGCGCAGCAGAGCTCTACAAACAGAGTATGCGCTACCAACTTAGCTCGACGGCACTACGGGATAATGTTCAGAATCTTGAGTTAGTAACCGACACTGAAGCAGAACAAGCATATCAACTTGAAGCAGACAAGGCAAAAGTAAAATTCATTGAATTTCGGTATAGCGACTATGTTTCAATTGCAAACATAGATAATGCAGAAGCGGAAGCGCACTTTCAAGAAAACCAGGTCAATTATAAAACTGAGGAACAGGTAAACGTCAAGTTTATCAAAATTAATCCTGAAGATTTTGTCTCTCAATCGGATATTGAGGCATATTACACTGAAAATCAAGCCGAATTCACTACTCCTGAGGTTGTTAAGGCGCGACATATCTTGAAACAGTTCCCAGAAGGCACACGCAACCCTACCGATGAACAAAGGGTGGAAACGAAAGCGGCTGCAGAAGAATTACTTGAAACTGTCAAAGCTGAATTGGCAGCTGGGACATCGTTTGCTGACTTGGCGAAAACACATTCAGAGGGATCCTCTGGTGCAAATGGTGGTGCTCTGAGAGGAGGTAATCCTAAACTTCCCCCCGGAGACTATTTTGCTCGTGGAGACATGGTAAAACCGTTTGAAGAAACGTGTTTTGATATTTTAAAGCCTGGTGAAGTTAGTGACTTGGTTGAAACATCTTTCGGATTTCACATCATCCAATTGGAAGAGAAATTAGCTGGACATATTAAACCCTTCCTTGAGGTGGAAAGCGAAATTCGGAATAAAGTGGTCAAACTCAGTGGAGAGGATAACGCTAAAAGGATTGCTGAGGATCTGTTATTTGACATTGAAGTAGAAGATTATGAAACTGCAATCGAGCTTGATAGGTACAAGGAACTATCACTTACTGTGGGAGAAACAGGATTCTTCAGCAAAGATGAGACAAACATTTCGAATATAGGATCAAGTTGGACTTATGGAGGATTAACTGAAGAAGTTTTTGACATGGAAATAGACGTGACAAAAACAATTGAAACGAAAAGATTCGGCAGAGACGTTACAGCCTATTTTGTTGCGACCGTCCTTGGAAAGAAACCTGCTGCCATTCCTAAATTTGAGGACGTGAAAGAACAAGTTATTGACGATTTGCGGCAGAACAAAGCAAAAGAAAATGCTTTGGCAGATGCACAAAATCTGTTTAATCAACGGACAGACAGTGAATCGTTAGATGACTTAGCAAAAAAACATAAAGTGCCTGAAGGGGGAACTGCAGCTCAAAAATCTGTCCAAGAGAGCAACCTTTTTAATCGGACAGCAGGAAGTTCCTATATTTCCAATATGGGCAATTCAAAGGAAGTGATGTTCGCCGCCTTTAATATGTCTGTAGGTGATGTCCGTGGGCCATTTACAGGTGATTCGTCGGTTTACATCGTTGAATTAGTTGAACGAGTGGAACCGGATTTAGAATTATATCAAACGGATCCTGCTCAAAAGGCTCAACGTTTTCAGACACTTCTCCAAGCTAAGAAAGAGAATGCTTATGCTAATTGGTTTGCAGCGCGAAAAAAGTTAGCGAATCTTTGGATCCACGAGGACTACCGTTAATTAACTAAAGTTTGGACAATTCTTGTCTCGTGGAAGTTGAGTTTCAACAGAAAATCTATTTTCTACGAGTATTTCGCACGAGTCGTAACTCACAGAAAAAATATTCAGGCACAAAGAGAGCAGCCCCAGCGGGGCGGAATGTTTATAGAAAACGATAACCTAAACGGCGTAAGCCCCAGCGGGGCGAAATGTGTATCAATAATAGTCCTGTTGATATCTAAAGGTCTCTATTAACCGACATTATCACACAAGAACTCCAAAAAATGTCCAAACTATAGGTTATGGTAAAGATTACAATTAACGCTACATTCCTGAAATGTAGGAGGGAACTCCGATTCCCGACTATCAATGTAGTTCGTCGCGATTCGGAGATCGCTCCTACAGAGGAAATGTAGAATTATTTCTATACTCCACTATAATTAAGAACATCGTAGAAAAAGTTTCTACGTTTAGGAACAAATCCTAATTCTGAGATGGTTCGTTCAATCTCCTCTATCGGCATACAGTAGACGGTGCCTGCTTTGCTAACAACGTTTTCTTCTATCATTGTTCCGCCCATATCGTTGGCTCCGAACTTGAGGGAAAGCTGACCAACTTTAGGTCCTTGTGTTACCCATGACGATTGAAAGTTGTCAATATTATCCAAAAATAAACGGGAGATTGCTAAAGTTTTTAGATACTCAAAACTTCCTGCAGGCGGTATGTGTTCAAGTTCCGTATTGCTCGGTTGAAACGACCAACAGATAAATGCAGTGAATCCACCGGTTTCATCTTGCAGATCGCGCAATCTCATTAGATGTTCCACGCGCTCAGCGTAACTCTCTACGTGTCCATACATCATGGTAGCACTTGATTTGAGTCCGACTGCATGCCCCTGCCGCATCACCTCAAGCCATTCGTCAGCCGTACACTTCTTAGGACTAATTTTGTTTCGAGCGTGGTCGGTTAAGATTTCAGCGCCACCGCCAGGAATAGAGTCAAGCCCAGCATCCCGAAGTCGGGTGAGTATTTCTTGCAAAGACATCCTGTTAATCTTTGCGAACCAATCTAATTCTGGTGGCGAAAATCCGTGAACATGAATCTGATAGTTTGCTTTTATCCAACGGAGCAAGTCTTCATACCATTCCAATTTGAGTTTCGGATGTAGCCCCCCTTGCATCAGAATAAGTTCGCCACCTAAATCAAGGGTTTCTTGGATTTTTTGTCCGAGTACTTCACGCTCCATGACATAAGCATCAGGGTCTTTTCGGTGGCGGTAGAAGGCACAGAATTCGCAATCAACATAACACCAATTGGTGTAGTTAATGTTTCTATCAACAATGTAAGTTATGTAGCCTTCTGGATGTTTTCGGTGGCGGATAACATCTGCGGCGTGTCCCAGCGCAAGCAGGTCGTAGCTTTTAAAAAGTGTTAGCCCGTCATCAAAGTTCAAACGTATCCCTGCAAGTGCCTTTTCTAATATGGGTTGAATGGTATTATCCATCAGTTTTTTATTATCCTCCACATGCACTGTTACGTTAATGTGTTAATTCTACCATTTTACCGAGAAGATGTCAAAATTAATTTGACTTCGCAGAAGATTTTGGATATAATTATACATTGAGTCTTGAAAAAATTTGGAGAAAAAACGATGGCAATTGTCTACCTTGAAGAGTTAGTGAAACAGGTGCCAAACAAATATCTGGCAGTTAACGTTATCGCAAAACGGGCTCGTGCATTAAATGACGAACTCCTCGGAGCCGGTTTATCCAAAAAACAGAAACCTGTATCTGTTGCAACAGAGGAATTGGCTTCAGGTGAACTGACATATAAAAAAGTTGATCCAGCAACATTGGAATCAGAGACTATACCTATTTTAACTTCTGAATCTAAAGATTCCGATGCAGTAGACAAAGATGAACAGATTCCAGAACTCTTCGGTGAAAGTTCTACCGAAGACAGCAACGCTGATATTGAGAACACTGCAGATACCGAAGACAGCAATGCTGACGAAGATAGCGAAGATGAAAACTAAGCACAAAATAGGAGATTTTCTTGACAAATGCTCTTAAAGTGTATATACTTTAAGGGTTGAAGAGAGGAACGGTTGAGTGCTGACGTGGCTCAATGGTAGAGCAAGTGATTTGTAATCACTAGGTTGGAGGTTCGATTCCTCTCGTCAGCTTCCTTTTTGGGGGTGTGCTTGAGCGGTCAAAAAGGGCAGACTGTAAATCTGTTGGCTACGCCTACGGCGGTTCGAATCCGTCCGCCCCCATCGGTTTTATGCGGGAGTAGCTCAGCTGGTAGAGCATTGGCCTTCCAAGCCATGCGTCGCGGGTTCGAATCCCGTCTCCCGCTTGTGACGCATTCTGATTTGCCGACGTAGCTCAGTCGGTAGAGCGCGTCCTTGGTAAGGACGAGGTCACCGGTTCAATCCCGGTCGTCGGCTTCAGTTATACACAAAGGTGGAAAATTATGCCGAGAGATATAGTAACATTAGCATGTGATGCTTGTAAACAACGGAATTATATAACAACACGGAATCGCCGGACGCAGCAGGACCGGTATGAGCGCAAAAAATATTGCCGTTTCTGTCGTAAACATACACTGCATAAGGAGATTCGTTAACTTTATTTCCATAGGCCAGTAGCTCGAACTGGTAGAGCGCCGGTCTCCAAAACCGGATGTTGGGGGTTCGAATCCCTCCTGGCCTGCCTTATATCATGATAGCACGAATTAAAAATTACATTCAAAATATACTTTTAGAATGGCAAAAGGTATCTAAGCCTGACATGGAACAAGTGCGCGGCAGTACAGTTGTCGTTTTAATTGCCTCAGCAATTTTAGGCGTTTTCATCTGGCTTGTTGATGGTAGTTCTGCACAACCTACATGGCAGTGGCCAGCTGCTTTGATTCTCGTTGCAATTCCTATCGGTGTCTTTTTCCTTAGTAAAGATTTAGAAAACCGACGGTTATTTGCAACAGCTATAGCATGCATTCCTTTAGTGGTTGTCCTTTTTAGCCAATACATTATTAAGCCTGATGATCCTCTCACAGGGTTCGGGATGTCCTTTTTGAGGAATATTTTTCTCCGTTAACGAAAATAGGACTTATGCAATAGGTGGGGTGTTCTGGTTAATTCCCACACTTGTTTAGCGTTTGCTTAATTTGCCTTGGAGAAAGGTTATTAGATTAAGCACAAACGATTGTCTAAGTTCTATTTCTTGCACCTTCTTTAAACAATTGGGAATTGATCATGACTGGTTACTGGTATATTGTTCAGGTATACACTGGACACGAAAAGAAAATACAGTCTAATCTTGAAAGGCGACTTTCATCCGATACGGACACTGATAAGGAACTACAGGATGAAATCCTGCAGGTTAACGTTCCTATCTCCACAACCGTAAAGAATGAAGACGGAAAACGAAAGGTGAGAAGCGGTCCTACTTATCCAGGGTATGTGCTTATCAACTCTCAGCATGAAATTGGGCCGCACGCAGAAAATCTGATCGGACAGAGAAGTTGGGCTTTTATTCAAGAAACACCTGGTGTGATGCATTTTTTGGGAAATGCGAATCCAATTCCACTCGGCCAAGAAGATGTAGAACGGATGTTAGAAAGTTCAACCGTTGAAGAACAAGATCCGGTACCAGAGGTAACGTACTCGGTTGGTGATAAAGTTCGTGTTATTGAAGGACCTTTCAGTTCCTTTACTGCTGAAATTCTTGGAATAGATATGCAACGGCAACGATTAAGCCTCTCAATTACAATCTTTGGACGTTCAACACCTCTTGAATTGGGATTCCTTGGGGTTGAAAGGCTGTAAATTAGAAAATATACGGAGATGTAAAAAAAATGGCAAAAAAAGTAGCAGGTGAAGTCAAACTTCAGTTAGTATCTGGACAGGCTACTCCACAGCCTCCTGTTGGTCCCAGTCTTGCTCCTTATGCGATTAACCTGCAGGAATTTATAAAAACCTTTAACGCGCAGACTCAGCAGCAAAGTGGCATGGTTGTTACCACTATCATTACATGTTACAGTGACCGCTCCTTTACATTTGTTGTTAAATCGCCGCCCGCTGCAATTTTGCTTAAATCTGCGGCGAAAATTGCCAAAGGGTCTGGAGAACCAAACCGGAATAAGGTAGCTAATGTCAGCTCGGATCAGATTCGTGAGATTGCCCAAACAAAATTACCCGATCTTAATACTACGGATATAGATGCAGCAATTCGCATGGTTGAAGGCACAGCACGAAGCATGGGCTTAAATATTACTTAAATAATTAATTGAATACTAAGTTAGTCCATTTTAGGAAAAATTTGGAGAGCAAAATGGCGAAAAAAGGAAAACGTTATACCGATATTCAGCAACACGTTGAAAGACTAAATCAGTATACTGTTGACGAAGCAATCTCAATATTGAAAAAGACGGGTTCAGCGAAGTTTGATGAAACTATTGATTTAGCTTCCCGTCTCGGTATAGATGCCCGTAATGCTGAGCAGAATATCCGGGGCACAGTTGCCCTTCCACACGGCACCGGAAAATCTATTCGTGTTGCTGTGTTTGCTGAAGGGGACAAGGCACGTGAAGCAGAAGAAGCTGGTGCTGATTTTGTTGGAAGCGATGATTTAGTGGAAAAAATTGTTGACGGTTGGCTTGATTTTGACGCAACAATCGCAACGCCGGATTTAATGCGCAGTATCATGCCAAAGTTAGGAAGAATACTCGGACCACGCGGTTTAATGCCCAATCCAAAAGCTGGCACAGTGACCATGGATCTTTCGGAGACACTTCAGAACATCAAAGCAGGACAAATTGAGTATCGAGTTGAGCGAGACTCCGGTATCGTTCACGTCCCAATTGGGAAGGTCTCATTTGATGAAGGACAAATTAAGGAAAACCTTATGTCTGTCATGGACGCACTCGTAAAGGCACGTCCTGCCGCAGCAAAAGGGCGTTACCTCAGAAGTGTTGCGATTTCTTCAACGATGGGTGTTGGCATCCGAATTGATCCTCAAGAATTTTTGTAATTCGACTAATCAAAACTTATATGAAGAAGCACGTCAACCATAGGACGTTGCATATTTTAATAAAGGAACCAAACGACAAATTCCGCAAAACAGGATAGAGTTGTAGAAAGTAGGAGCTTTGGCTTAATTACCTACAGAGACTCGGATAAGGTTGGAAGACACTTCGTGCTTATGCAGCGAAGTACGTTTTTTGACTGCCGTAGTTAGGTCAAGCCTCCAGGTATCTGGGGGTTTTTCTATTTCTGGGCGGAATGGTCAATAAGTGAAAGGAGCTAACCTATGCCGAATGAAGCAAATATTCAGCAGGTTGGACAAATTCGTGAACTTTTTGAAAGTTCAGATGTAATTCTTTTAGCAGATTTTCAAGGACTCACCGTTGCTGAAGTAAACGATTTGCGTCAGCAGTTACGCGAGGCGAATGTTCAATATAAAGTCTGCAAGAATACATTAATTAATGTTGTTGCGCAAGAACGAGAAATTGATGGACTTGCGCCATATTTAACAGGTAACACTGCTCTTGCGGCAAGCGATGACCCTGCTACCTCCAGTAAAATCCTCTTCGAGTTTAGCGAAGAACATGAAAGATTAAAAATTAAAGGTGGTATCCTTGGAACACAAGTAGTTGACGCGAACGGCGTTAAAGCGCTCCAAGATATGCCTTCAAAAGAGGTTTTGATCGGTAAGGCTGTTGGAGGCATCAGTGCTCCGCTGTATGGGCTTGTCGGAGTCTTGAATAACGGGTCCCCCATGACTCGGTTTGTTAATGTGCTTAGTAATACAATAGGTCAGGTGACATCTGTTCTCACACAGATCACCGAACAGAAGAAAGCAGCCGAATAGGCACAACTATTACTATAATATAAGAAAGGATCGTAAAAATGGCAGATATAGAAAAATTGATTGATGAAATTAGTGAGATGACTGTTCTGGAACTCTCCGAGTTGGTAAAAGCGCTGGAAGATAAATTTGGCGTAAGTGCCTCTGCGATGCCTGCAATGGCAGTAGCCGGAGCAGTGCCAGCGGCAGGGGCAGCTGGAGAAGCTGAAGATGAGGAAGCAGCAGAGCAAACCGAATTTGATGTCCAAATCAAAGAAATCGGTGGGCAAAAAATCCCTCTTATTAAAGAAGTTCGCTCCATTACAGGACTTGGTTTGAAGGAAGCGAAAGAAAAGGTTGAATCAGCACCAGTTGTTATCCAAGAAGGTATCAGCAAAGAAGATGCTGAAAAAACCAAAGAGCAACTTGAAGCTGTCGGTGCAGTTGTAGAAATCGTCTAAGGTGTGTTGACATTTACTGTCGCCAATTCGGGAAACTTATAGGTTGAGTTTGTGTTTTGAGGGTATTAACTAAATAATGATATTCGGAGGCATTTCTTCGATATTTAATATATCATATACGTTTCCATTAGCACGGAATCTCGCAAATAAGGCGATCGTCAAGTTCACCATCTCCACGCTTTTTGATACAATAATAGACTTGCGCTTGAAGCGTCCGAACCAGTGTCTCATGAAGCCGTTGTTGCGTTCAATACGATGTGTCTCTGCTTTCGTCTGAACATGTTTTGAGGCGGGTAATATGGTTTCATAGACGTGCCACTTGTCCGTATAATATACCTTAACGTCAAGCGCAGCAAGGCGTGTCATGAGTTTCTCAAGTGTTTCTTTGTCGCGCCGCATTGCCAATCAATCAGGTGTCCCGTCTTTCTATCAAGTGCTTTCCATATCCAAAGTTTGTTTTTCTTGTTGCCAATATAATGCCACATCTCATCAAGTTCCAAAACGACGGGAGTTCCGGGGGCAAGCGTGGGTTTGGGTGCCTGCTTTTTAGCAAAAGTGTGTATCCATTTCAGCACGGCAGTCGTAGAGACCTGAAAAAGTTTTGAAATTGCGTTCATTGAAATACCATGACAATACAATAGAACAGACAATCTCTTGTCGGTCTGCGGGTGTCCTCGTAGTGTGGTGCGTGTCCATTGGTAGTCGCAGGCTTTGCACTTATAGCGTTGTTTCTTGCTGACGAACCCATTTTTGACGAAATGTGTGTGTTGACATCTTGGACAATGTTTCATGGTATCCTCTAATAGTAGTGGGTTTGTTTTCAATGAGGATACAAGTTTTAGATGGATAAGTCAATGAAAAATAGAGATCTTTCATTGACAAATTTTTTCATATTTGTTATCATTGTTACAGTTGAAAAATGATGCAGCGAGATTTAGAGGGTATTTTGCTAATTCTTGCATCATTATTTGGTTAACACCCTCTGTGTTTTAACTTTGTTTAGATTGCAGTCAATGAATTGCCGTTAACACTTCATTGACTGTAAACACTTACAAAAAGGAGATTTGTCATGTTTAAGGAATATATGTGTGTTCTCTTAGGAGTATCATTCATATTATTTGGAGGACTTATCTTTTTTACGAGCAATGTGTCTGCACAAGAAGTATCTGTTACCGACTATCAAGTTCCAGTCAGTGCTGCGGACCGCCTCCTCATCGATTTTTCCATGAACCATGCGACAACAGGATCAACTGCGACAACCAGCAAAGGCAACATCGGAGGTATTTACAAACGGTTCTATGATTCATTGCCATTTGGTTATTCCATTGACATTATTGGGTTTGGTTTAGTTGATAAAAACATCGAGACGGATGAGTATGAAACAAATTATCAAATAAACGGAGAAGCTGGTGTCAAAAAATATCTTTTGGAAAACAATGCGTTGCTCAGAGATACTTTCGGTTCCGTCCGTGCCAGTTCGGACATGCACAAGATATATGATCGACCTACTTCCGCTGTGACTGTTGGCGTGGGATATGGACGCTTTATTGAAGCGACTGCGCTGGCAAAAGCTGTTCGCATTGAAGCATTTCTCATTAAAGAGGGAAAGCTTAGTGGACATCTGCCCAAAACAGCGATTCTTGAGATTAGTGGAATTATCAAGCGTGAAAGCGAATATAAAGACAGATATGGCGGGACCTACAAAAATAATTGGTATGAAGACATGGAAGCGGTTATGCGTGAGTCAAATCTTCTCAAAGAAGATGGGCTCGGTGCAATTGGGGTTCTTCGCATTGAGGAGGTGCTTGAACGTGAGGATATCGCAGATCGGTTCTATGGCTGGGACGTGACTGTTGGTTCCAAATTTGATATTACTACACCATATACAGACCAGGACCGTCCAATCGCGAATCTGGATGTAAGTGCCAGTTATGCACGTCCAATAGCGTGGCAATGGCAAATCAATGAGCGTATTTCAATTAACACGCCCTTTGATAGTTTTGGATCTCCATACTCGTTGTCATTGTCAAGCGATATTTCCTATGAGTTATCCAACCGTATTGACCTCCGCTTTAGACATCTGTTTCGGTTGGCAAAACCCGAAGTAGGGGATGTAGAGAATAGCCATGCATTAGGTGCCTCGTTCATCTACTACATTGAGAATAACATCAACATAGTGGCATCGGAACAATTCGAAAAGTTGCCTGGGGAAGACATCAATAGTAATTTTACTGTTGTTCTCAACTATCGCGTCTTCTAAATAGGCGAAGCGTGGAAACTGAGGAACTTACAGCGAGTTCGTAAAGCGTAAGGCATCTTTTTACGCTTTACGGCTCGCTCTATGCCGTTTTTTTGACACATATCACAATTTATCCCAAGTTGCTAAGATGTGTTGATATTTTGCTTTTGCTAATTCGACAAATACTGTTAAGTATTAGGTGATTCGCAAAAAATCGAATCGGTCATCCGAAATTGTTTCAAGGCACCTAAGAATGTGTTGAATCTGTTAATATCAACACACCTTTTGAAATAAGAATTATCGTCTTCAAACGATGGAGGCACACTGACAAATTGAACGGACGCGAACCCCATTATGGTGTTGAACTATAATGGGGTTTCTCTTACAAACAGATGTTCAGTATCGCAGAGATTTTTTACCTTGTTTTCAGTCAACTCGCGGTAGGCGGGTTTGTAACTATGCTTCTCATACCGAAAGGTTTGGTAGGGGCAAACTTTTATCGTTTGATGGGAGGCATCTACCTACTTGTAAGCGGCTTAGCGTGTTGTGCTAATCTGTACCTCCATGAACAACCTGTCACTTTTTCCAGTTTTTTTGGATTTTGGCAAGATACTGAAGCCATTCTGGTCATCAGTACCGTTCTGATTATCTTTGCTTATACACTAAGTTGGTGGCTCAAATCTTCTATATTTACTGACATACTATTCTTTTTAGGTATTCTCTGCGGTTGTGTTTGGATACTTTTCAGTGCAATGCCCTATTTTCAACTTGTCCAATTTTCCAGCGGACAGTTTTTATTACCCTTTCAGTTCCTTGTATCGGCAGTGTTACTCGGAACAGTTCATACTGGCATGTGGTTTGGACATTGGTATCTGGTAACTCCTGAATTACCTGTAACTTATCTGAGACGATTTAACACTGTTTTGCTATGGACTCTTGTTGTAACAATTTCACTGTTCTGCATAAATATGTTTTTTAGGTCGCAAGCAGAAGATGTTGTGCCTTTTAATTTTCATTATCAACTCATCTTTTGGATGCGGTTAGGTATTGGATTTGGCGGCACATTGGTTCTATATTTTATTTCTTGGGATTGTCTACGTCCTAAATCTGTTGCTAAGGATGAAGTCGGCGCAACGCGGGCAGCAACAGGTTTTCTTTTTATTGCGATAATTACTGTATTTTTAGGTGAGTTCTGTAGTCGATATCTGTTTTTATCTATGCGGTTTATTTTTTGAAAAGGGATCTAATTGGAAGAGGGTCGCTCCTACAAGAAGAGTCTTAACCAATAGATTAAATTATCAGAGACTGAATGCTTCAATGCGAAGCCATAAATTTATTGTAAATTTAACGTAGCTATGTTAAACTAACGGTATTCATTTAAAGTTAAGGAGGCACATAATGAAATCACAAATTTTCTATGAACCTGAATCAATGAGTCTTGAAGATCGACCGGTGCCTACTGCTGGTGATAACGATCTGTTAGTTCAAGTCCGTTCAGTAGGTATTTGCGGTTCGGATGTAGCATACTATTTCGGTAATAGTTCACTTGAAACAGACGATGGCAAAGGTCCGCTTATTCTCGGCCACGAATTTACGGGCGAAGTTGTTGAAGTCGGAAACGAAGCAGGAAAAACAGGCGGATTTAAGGTCGGTGACAGAGTTGTAGTCAATCCAGTGCAATCCAACCCGAATTCTTTTTGGAGCAAAAAAGGACTTTCCAACTTGTGTCCAGAAAAACGTATCTTAGGCGTGGGTGTTGATGGGGGTTTTGCGGAATACGCAGTCTCTGACTACCGTTGGACGGTAAAGTTACCGGAAAACGTTACGTATGAGCAGGGGGCACTCACAGAACCTCTTGCATGTGGATTGTACGCTGTTAACAATCTTAATGCTGAAGAAGGACAGACTGCTGTTGTCTTCGGTCCCGGTCCTATCGGTTTGATGATGGTGCAAGTTCTGAAAAGTCGTGGTTTGAAAAACGTGCTGTTGGTTGGAACTCGTGACTACCGTTTGGAATGCGGTAAAGAACTCGGAGCAGACTTAGTTGTGAACGTCAGCGATACTAACTCTCCACACTACGTTGAAGACCTTGGTGCCGCAATTCAGGATCTTAATAACGGTGAATTGGCTGACCGTGCTATTACTGCCACGAGTTCGCTTGATGCAATCCATACAGCACTTGAAGTTACGGGGAGACACGCAACTGTCGTTATCTTCGGACTTCCTGGCGATAAAGATGTCATGCAGGTTCCTATTCTTGACACGATCCTTATGGATAAGACCATCAGATTCTCATGGTTAGCACCCGATACATGGGAAGAGGCAGTTCAACTCATTTCCAGTGGCGATGTCAACATGGACAAAATCATCAGCCACGAATTCCCGCTTGAATCACTTGTTGAAGGAATTACAAAGGTTCGCAATCGAGAAGATAGCTGCACCAAAGGGTTGATAAAAGTTTCTTCTTAAGTCGGTATCTAACATGGGTATCCCATTTTTTATCGTTTTTGCCTTATCAATCGTATTTCTATCGCTTGGAATAACAGGGTGGGGTGACCTTGTGTCGGTTGAGTGGCCAGAGCAGAACCCATCTGCTGCGACCGTCGACGACGTAGTTGTCACCCCTTACCTCGGTTTAAAACTTAATTATCGAGCGATTGCACAGTGCTTAGCTGGTTTTCTGCTGTTTTTAGTAAGCCTTTATGTTATGGGGTTTTTACTCTATCTTGAAGAGCGAGAAAGCGGCAGGATTATGAAAAACGTTAAGAGTTTTGCGAAACTACGACAATTTTTGGAACGGCGTCAGCAGAAAAGTATATCTCAATAGACACTTATGATGAACTCACGAAACCTTATGGATAGGAGATACACCGATGGAAAGTTATCCAAACGTGCGCCAAATGCCTTACGCGCCGACAGAAACGGCAGATCTCTACCCTGAATCGGATGGAAAACCTCTTGCCGAATCCGATCTTCATTTTAAGTGGATTTTTTGGATGCGTGAAGTCCTTAAGGGACATTTCTCACAGAGACCCGATATCTATGTTTCTGGCTGTATCATGATGTATGACATTGAGGGACCTCTTCGAACTGCTGTGTCTCCCGATATTCTTGTCTCTTTCGGGATAGGGCAGAAAGACCGCCGCACCTACAAGGTATGGGAGGAAGGCAAGGCTCCCGATTTCGTAATGGAGTTCTCGAGCAAACGCACCTATCAAAATGATTTAGAGGGTAAAGTCACTCACTATGCCGCAATGGGAATTCCAGAATATTTCCTTTATTCCTTTTAATATGGAACAACAATTAAAAAATGACTTACTTCTTCGCGCGGCAAGATGTCTGCCAGTAGAACGCGTGCCTGTATGGATGATGCGGCAAGCGGGTAGGTCAGATCCTCTCTATCGAGAGATTCGCCAAAAAATTGACCTGCCGTTGGAACGTCTCTTCCGAACTTGTCCTGCCCCGATGTCAGACACTGATGTTGAGTGGGCAGTAAAAATTTCACTTCTCCCCAAACGCATTGGTGTAGATGCCATTATTGTCTATAAAGACATTCTCACACCGCTTGCACCGATGGGTGTGCACTTTCGATTTTCTCCCGGCCCCGTTTTAAGCCAACCGATACGAACACAATCCCAAGTAGATGCCCTTTGTCCGTTAGATGATCCATACGTACAATTAGAGTTCACCGGACAGGTAATTCGCTCACTGCGTAAGACGTTGAATGGCGAACTACCACTTATCGGTTTTGCTGGTGCTCCATTAACACTCGCCTTTTTCCTCATTGCAGGGGAAAGCCCAATGAAAAAAGGTGCTGGCATATCAGAAAAAGCGAGCCCTGTATTTGAAATGATGGAAGATGCCCCAGAACTTCTACACCAGTTATTAGATAAATTGGCTGAAATGACGATTAACTATCTGAATTACCAAATTAGTGAAGGTGTTCAGATTGTGCAGCTATTTGAGTCAATCGCGGATGTGCTATCGCGGCAGATGTATGAAGATTTTGCGCTTCCATACCATCAACGCATTTTTGCTGAACTCAATTCTGATGCACCGGGAATCTTGTTTGCCAAAGAGTGTCCTTACATTAATTTGATGTACCAGAGCGGTGCTGATGTGTTGAGCATCGGGAAATGTGTAGACCTCAAAAAAGCCAAAACAGAAATAGATGATTCAGTTGCCTTTCAAGGGAACGTTGATAACGACATTCTTCGCGATGGCACATTTTCAGACATCACAGAAGCAGTACGCATTTGCATTGAACAAGGCGGAAAAACAGGACATATTCTAAACTTGAGCCATGGACTTCATAGAGACACACCTTTTGAAAACGTAAAACATTTCGTAAATATCGCAAAAACATATCAGGATAGTTGATGCAAAACATTTCAGAAAACCCTTTTGCCCCACGTCAATACGGAGAACTTGTTAAGGTAACAGACCGAGTGTATCTGTTTCGCAATATCGTCAACTCTTCTATTATATTAGGAGATAACGGTGTGGCAGTAATTGATACACAGGTGAATCAGATGATGGGAAAACGACTGCTAAAAGCCATTCGTTCTATCACAGATAAGCCGATTCTATACGCAATTAACACCCATTACCATTGGGATCATACAAACGGGAACATTATTTTTCGTCAAGAAGGTGCAACTGTCGTCGCGCGCGAGATGACAAAAGACTTTATGGTGAACAGAGCACCGCGGCAAGAAGATTTTCTCCGTTCTCGTGGCTTCACACTTGGCGATCCCCCGTTTTTGCCACAGCAGACATTCACACATGAAACTGAACTTGATTTAGGTAATCAACCTTTGCATCTCGTGCACTTAGGAAAAGCAGAAACAGATGACGCAACTGCCATCAGGATTCCTGCGGAGGGATGTATTGTTTCTGGTGATACAGTGATGACAGGTAGTTTTCCTATTTTTGGGCAACCCGTCATGAATGAAGGACTGATGGCAAACCACGATTGGATTAATACAATTAAGGAATTGCGCGCATTCACACCAGACCATGTGCTTCCTGGGCACGGTCCTTTAGCACACGATGCCGAAATTGACCTATTACTCAAAATTGAGTCCTATTTCCTAACAGAAGTCCGAAAACGGGTTGAGCAAGGCATGTCTTTAGCAGAATTTTTAACTGACATGGAAACCAACATGCCGAAGTGGATTCGGGACATTGCTGAAGTCTGGGGAACACCGCGTTATGCTATTCTCCGTGTGTATCGGGGGTTGATAGACGATCATGAACTGGGATGGCAACATTTCAAACCGTCTGCTATTCCAACAGCGGATGCCGAGGTGCTTAACCAACGGACACAGGAACTGAAAGACTTTGAAGCGTATCGCGAAACTGCAGAAGAAGTCGCAGAAGGAAATGACTTGGGATTAGCCATCGCCATTTTGAAAGTCGCAACTGAAAAATTCTCCAACCTACCAGAAGCATGGACTGAATACGCAAATTTACTCACACAAACATCCCGGACTGTGTCGAGTGTACTTGAAAAGGGTGATTTTTTCTTTGAGGCAAAAAATGCTCTCAATACCGCGCTTGAATTGGATCCTGATCACGCACCAGCACATCTTTTGCGCGGGTCCAACCACATTCTATCGGCATATCGAAATGGCGATGATCCCTCACCGGGTATGGAATCCATCTATAAGGCATTAGTCTGTGGAATTGAGGGCATGCAACTTGCACAGGCATACTTTTCCATCGGTTTAGCACATCGCACAAATGGTGATGAGACGCTTGCCCGTGAGGCGTTTGCACAGGCAATTGCTGTTGACCCGAGTTTTATGCCCGCACAATTTGCAAATATGGCATAGGAGGTAAAAATGAAATATGATAGCGTTCTGCTTGTAGCATTTGGCGGCCCAACCCCCGGATGCTGTAAAAAATACGATACCGAAAAATGTCCCGGTGAGGCATACTGTTTTGTTGAAGGAATTGCCGGCGAAGCAGAATCTCAAAAAGAACGCGTCCAAGACATCTCCACCCATTACGTTAAATTAGGTGGATTTTCGCCATTCAACGAATTGACTTTTAAACAAGCCAAAGCATTACAAAACGCATTGCAACAGCGTGACTTACCGTTACCTGTTTATGCCGGATTCAGACATTGGACACCTTATTTAAATGAAGTCATCGCTGAAATGGCACAAAAAGGACATCGCAAAATGCTCGGTATTATCATGGCACCGCACCGCGCCAAAGTCAGTTGGGAATGGTACCAACAAACCGTCAAGAAAGGCATTGAAGCAGTTGAAGGTGAAAAGCCGACTATTGACTATCTTGATCAATGGTATACCCATAACGGATATGTTGGCGCGATCGATGAGATTATTAAAACCGCATGTGGCAACAAGTTAGAACGTGCTGAACTGGTCTTTACAGCACACGCAATTCCGCAAGTCGCAGCGGATACCTCACCATACTCACAACAGTTTAAAAAGACTGGGGAAGCGGTTGCACAAGAGATTGGCAAAACACAATTCAGTTTTGCTTACCAGAGCGAAGTCGAAAACAGTCCTATGCCATGGACACAACCCGACATCAATGATTGGCTAAAGGCGAAGAAAGAGGAAGGCGTTGATACTGTCGTAGCGTCTCCCATCGGATTTCTTTGCGACCACGTAGAAGTTTTGTATGACCTTGATATAGAGGCAAAAGAAACAGCGGACACTTGTGGAATCGATTTTATTCGGGCAGGTACTGTTGGTGATCACCCCAAGTTTATTAATATGTTGGCAGATTTTGTCTATGAAAAATCTGTGAAGTAGGATTACGTCAAGTACTAACCTGTTAGCGTTGTTAAGGAATATTCTGATGGCACAGGAACAGAAACGTGCAATCGTTATCGGCGGAGGAATCACTGGTTTGACCACTGCCTATCGTTTGAAACGTGAAGCAGAAAAAAGGGATATTCCGCTTGAAATTAATCTACTTGAAGCGAGCCACAGGGTAGGCGGCGTTATTCAAACCGAACACCGAGATGGATTCATCGTTGAGCACGGTCCCGATGCCTTCATCACAACTAAACCATGGGCTAAAGCACTATGTGAAGAGCTCGGTCTCACAGATAAATTGATTGGCACTAACCCAAAAGTTAGGCGAAGTTTTGTAATCCGTAAAGAAAAACTGTTGCCTGTCCCTGAAGGTTTTTACATGATGGCACCGGGATCGTTCGGACCTTTTTTAAAAAGTCCTATCTTCAGTTTGCCGGGCAAATTTCGTATAGCCTTAGATCTTTTTATCTCACGTCGCAGCGATATAGACGATGAATCTGTTGCTGATTTCGTTAGACGCAGACTAGGAACCGAAGCGTTTGAACGCATGGCACAACCGATGATAGGCGGCATTTACACTTCGGATGCAGAAAATTTAAGCTTAAAAGCGACGTTCCCGAGATTTTTGGAAATGGAGCGGGAACACGGCAGCATCATCAAAGCACTTTTAGCACAAAAACGGAAAGCTACCCAAACAAGCCGTGGGACAAGCGGACCTCGTTATAGCCTGTTTTTATCTTTTGTGGACGGGATGCAAACTTTGGTAGACACATTGGCAGCAAATCTAACTGGATGTATCCGCTTGTGTTCAAGTGTTACCACCATAGAAAAAAAAGAGAATGAAACAGGATGGCATGTTTGTCTTGATGATGGCGAGATGTTGAAAGCAGACCTACTCTGCATTGCACTTCCAGCATCACAAACAAGTAAAATCTTGGCTAACATTTCACCTCCGCTTGCTGAAAAACTCTCTGCAATTCCTTACACATCATCTGCAACAGTGAATCTGGCGTTCCGTCGAGAGGATATCCCACACCCGCTTAACGGGATGGGGTTTGTTGTTCCTGTTACAGAACAACTTAACCTCGTTGGCTGTTCGTTTAGCAGCGTTAAATTTGAAAATCGAGCATCAGCGGATCATGTGCTGTTACGCGCATTTGTAGGAGGAAAGACCTTTAAATGTGATACTAATCAAAACTTAACTCACAAAAATTTTGTCCTCCCTGCCTTAAAAGACGTATCAAAATTACTTGGAATCAAAAAGGCACCTCTTTTTTCTATTGCGAGTGAACATTCACAAGCGATGGCACAATATCTTGTCGGACACCAAAAACTTGTCTATGAGATTGAAAAACTCGCAAAAGACTTGCCCAGTCTCGCCTTAGCAGGCAATGCGTACCACGGCATTGGTATTCCAGATTGTATACACAGCGGTGAGCAAGCAGCACTAACACTGTTAGATGCGATATAGGTACAGAGATGCGTTACATTTTAATTCTTAGCCGATATATACCCGGTTTGTGTGTATGTCTATTAGGTCTTTGTATTTTTGCATTTCTTGGAAATTATGTTTCTGGTGCGGGGAGCGATGCGAATCAACATAAAGAGATGTACCAAGCGTTTAAGGATGGCAAGTGTAAAAGTTGCCATCCGGCAATTTGGCGTGAGTGGGAAAAATCGATGCACGCGCAAGCATGGATAGATGAAATATATCAGGAAGCTGCAAATCAGATTGCTGACAGAGAAAAGAGTTGCGACCCGTGTCATGCACCTGAACCGATTCTCGTGACCGGCATTGGAAAAATGCCCAAATTGCGTAACGTCCAACGTGACTCTGGCGTTTCATGTCTTGTATGCCACCTCGATTCGGATGGTGCAATGCAAGGTCCTCCGGCAAGTGCCGAGACCAATTATCATGCAAATGTAACCAACCCTATCTATAAGGCGCCTACAAAACTATGTGCTACATGCCATGGTCAACCGAGTGTACCTGAACACGATCAAGTGTCCAGTTTTCTTGAGAGCAGTTTCGCTGCAAAAAAGAAGAGTTGTGCTACGTGCCACATGCCGGTTGTCAATCGGATGCAAAGCACAGCAAGCTACGAAAGTCTCAAGGGGAGGAAACATACGTGGCAAGGCAGCCGCAGCGGCACCCAGCTTAAAAGTGCAGCAACATTTAAGATTGAACTTGCTGATAGGCAAGCGACTGTGATCCTTCAGAATCAGGCGGGGCATCTCTTACCCGGCGGTACTTTACGCGCTATTGTTCTTGATGTAATGCACCTTGCACCAGATGGAACACAGCGTGAGAAAAAACAGGTGTTAATTTCTGCAAAAGAGGAAAACCGTCTTAAACCTGACGAGAAGCGAACGTTTGTTTTTAATATTAGCAGTGGCGACACACTCAAAGCCCACTTACGATACCAACTTACACCAAAAACATCCGAACCTGAATGGATACTTATGGCAGAAGTAAGTAAGATTGCACCATGACGTTTAAGAATGCACTACCCTTCTTTTTCTGAAGAAAATTTCTTATAGGAGGGGTTTTTATAGTGGATTTTACAATTAACTTTACATCTGAGCTGTGAATCAACGCCAAATGCGCTTTTTGGCATTTGGCGGGAGGGAACTCCGATTCCCGACTATCAAAGTGTTTCGTCGCGATTCGGAGATCGCTCCTACAGAATATGTGTGAACTTATGGTAAAGATTACAATTAACGCTACATTCCTGAGCTGTAGGAGGGAACTCCGATTCCCGACTATCAAAGTGTTTCGTCGCGATTCGGAGATCGCTCCTACAGAATATATGTGAACTTGTTTACATAATTTACTATAACCCTGACATGGTAGCGTCATTGATTAAGTATCTTGGTTCGTAGTCGCGCAATTCATTGCGCCTCTTATATTTTCTCGATAATTGACTGCTGGTAGTCTTATTATGTATTCAAACTTGGCAATGAATTGAATCCAAGTAACCGTTTTAATATCGGTGTTGCACGTTCAATAACTTCGTTTGATACACTTTTTAGATGGTCTTGTTGTGGCTTTAAAATAGAACGGCAGAAAAAACCGAGTAACGCAACCCTTGGTTTATCACTTCTATTTTCTGAAGAACCGTGCCAAACTGCACCGTTAACAATTAACACTGAACCGCGGGGACCACAGATTTGTTGTTCGTCTCCATATTCAACACCAGGTTCAGGTAACGCTTGAAGTCTTTGATGGCTTGCCGGCACACAACTGGTCGCACCGTTTTCAAACGTAAAGTCGTCTAAAAACCAGACGCTATTTGCAACCATTGGGAAGTTTGGACGCGGCGTTGGAAGTCCGGATAACGGATAGTCAATATGGAGACCCGCATCCGGTGCGCCCGGAAAGAGGATATTGACTGTGAATGAACTCAGCGTGCAGTCTGAACCGAGTAGATATTCCATAGCATTGAGCATTTGGGGATGTTGGATAGCCTCTTCAAATATCTCCCCTTTGTCAATTAGATTCCAGACACGTTGTGCGGTTCCGTTTGGCAAATAGGTATGACCTTTACCTGCCTTTTGTTCCGCTATAGCGAGTTCCAAAGCACGTTCTCGGAGTTGGATAGTTACAGCATCGGATATCGTATTTTCGAAAAGCAGAAAACCGCTTTTGTCAAGTTGAGACTTTTCAGAAATTGTCAGCATCAATAGATTTTCCTCCAACAAAAATCTTTTTTATTGACAATTTATTTGTTTTTTTGTATTATGTCAATTGGAATTTGAAATTTTATCTAAGTATGTCCAAAATTTTAGGGAAAAAATTGCTAATTTGATTTGACATACTTTTAAAATTATGGTATTATACTTAATACCGATTGCAATTTAATCGATGATAAACAAATAGGCGGGGAAAACTACCGAATTCCTAAATAAAACGCCACGTGCCGATTAAATGCTTGCTTAATATTGTCACTTTTGTTAAAATAACAGATGTCCTTTATATTATATGGGCAAACTTTAAGTCAACTAAATATTATGTTTACGTAATCGCTTGAATCTGTTATGCGAATTTCCATAGAGATTCCTGCTGGTCAAATATAGAACTTCGGTGCCCAATTTTTGCTTGCTTTTGACCTTCATTGCGGATATACTGACCTTATCTAAAGGTGAGTTACGTATACGGAAAAATTTTATGATACTTGGTAGTAGGATGTTAATTTGGATGGGCAGACACCTACCTCTGGTCGTTTTGTCGTGTTTCCCGCTTGCCCATCTAAAACTTTAGTATTAGTCTCGTTTTAGCGTAGACTTAACGAGGAGGAAGAGTTAATGAAAAAACGAACACTTGTTTGTTTTTTGATTTTTACATTGTGTATATTTCACAGTTCAATTCCAGGCACTGTGTTCGGGCAAGACGCGGAACCAACTTCTGCAGAACTCGCCCAACAAGTGTTTGATACGTACAAGGATACGCTTCAGGATGCAGAAATTAAACCATTGATTTTAGTTGTCCTTAAGCAGCTGAGCGATCCTGCAACTTTAGAGAATCCACTTATTGCTACTCTTGGAGGTTTTGGCGCAGCCTTAGATTTACTTCTTGGTAACCCGGCTTTTGTAAGTACCGTTCTGCCAGAGGAGAATCTGCCAGAGGGCGTAACAATGCAAGAAGTCATAGCACTTCTTGGAACACAAGAAGTCCAAAAATTGCTTAAGGATTCTGATGTTCGGACTTTGCTGCAGGATGCAGAAGCGGTTAAGGCACTCACTGGGTTGATTGAAGCACCGCCAGTAGAGCCTCCAGTGGAACCACCTGTGACCCCACCGGTAGAACCACCTGTGACCCCACCGGTAGAACCACCTGTGACCCCACCGGTAGAACCACCTGTGACCCCACCAGTTGAGCCACCTGTGACCCCACCGGTTGATCTTGTACCTTCAAATATAACTGGTAAATCGAAACTTGGTGGTCTCTCACTTAACCATCTTCTTGGCAGTAACTTTGTCCGAGATCTTATAGTGGCAGCTGGATTTTCAAAGGAAAGCGCAGAAACTTTAGTTGAACCTGCAGTTGATGCTGTATTGGATTTAGTCCCGAAAGGGTTTCTCCCAAAAGAACTGATTGGAATATTAAAATCTTTAAAAGATAGACAAGGTATTCCAATTTTCCAGAAGGAGTCACCGCAGCTAGATCCGGAAAGTTTTGGAAATGCTATTACCCCAAGTCTTTCTGAAGTTATCTATCGGAATGTGCCTAACGTTACGAAGTATCTAAAAAGCGATAACCTTAACCTTTATGTGCGCGTTCCATCAGCACTTGAGGGTGGAGGCGTTACATTTAATCTCAATGGCCAGACAGTGAATGGTAAGCGGATTGAATTAGGTGAATTCCAAGCGGATACTATTGATCATACCTTCCGATTGGAGGAAACGCTTGCTGCGACTAACCTACCCGCATGGCCGGAATGGGATGAAAATGACCAATTATTCGAAAGAGTTGTGCTTCGGTATTCTCAAGACGGATTAAGAGGAAATTATATTGCCGTTGAAATGGATCCGGTGCTTGGAGAAAAGGGTTACGCTTGGGAAAGTGAAATCGGCATTATACCAAGGGGTAATGTCTTTTACTACTTTGAAGTAACACTTGCCCAACCAGTGAGGTTAGAGATATTCAATGCTGCGGCACTTGGCGAAAAGCTTGCTTCAGCTGACGGAACGTCTACTGAACCAGCTGTAAGGCAATACAATGAGATTAGAACATGGTCAATGCCCGACCCACTCAATCTCCAATTTGCTGATCGAGGTATCTTTGACGCACTGTTTACTGATGATGTAGTAGTAGAAATTACAAGATTAGCAGCTCCCCTTCTTGCTGGTCAAAATGTTCCCGTCAAAGAGCTTCGTCCACTAACAAATAAGTTGCTGCGTAATGCCGCAAAATTAACAAGCGACTTTGAAAGCCACTTTGACCCGTTGTTAGCATCCGTTTTCACTATACCCAAAACGGTTGATGACCCGTTAAAGTCAATTTGGATTCCAGATCCGGCTGATCCCAATTATGCAATTCTTCAGTCGATCTCCGAAGGCCAAAACACATTAGTTGCTTCCGTACACAATGCTGATGGTGAAGCTGTGGATCGGATTATGGCAGACTTCACTGCTGACGCTTCTGCTCCAAAGGCAGACATTGTGTTCGGAGATGGCGTAGCAAACTTCGGAGATAACGTTACTGGTTATCGGAATTCCGCAGGTGCATGGGTTGCCACTGCTACTAAAGAAGGCACTCCGGCTCTGGTGAGCATAACAAGTAAACCTGAGAACCCGGGTGACTTGGGAGTAGATACAGCATATCTCCTTTATCAAGGAATTCCTCTTGACGCAGATGGAAATCCGGAAGGTACTTGGTTGCCTTTAACAGTGAAGTCTATCATGTTAGCATCGGATCTCTGGAAACTGGTCCAGGAACAGTTGGCAAGCCATCCTGATAAAAATATTCAGGCGATTGCAAATTTGCCTTTAGTTGATGCATTAGCTGGCTTAGATGAAGATGATCCGCTGATAGGTACTTATGCTGGTTTACTACGGGATTTCGCAAATCCGTTCTTGAAGCCTCTTGGAATCGGACTTATAGAAGCTAACAGTGAATTTCTGGTCAGGTTCATAGGTGCAGTCATTGATGACATTAATACGTTACCGTTAACCTATGATGCGTCACGCCCGATGATAATACCGATTCAAGGTGAAGGAATGGATCTCTTAGTCGGTGACTATGGTATTCGTGCAATGGGGATTGATAGTCTCTTAAATGTTGGTTCTCATGTCCCTCCAACGCATCTTAGAATCGTTGCACCTGAACATGACAGGACAAGCGTTACCATGGCGAGTTTGGGCGATGTCAACCTTAATGGTAATGACGACCCGTATGAAAATGGTATTATCTACAAAAATGCTCGAAATGTGACATTAACTATCACCGTCAACGAACGCACAGTCCATCCTGGCACTATCACGGTTGAATATATGGCTGCTGATGGTTGGAAGGCTATTCCTGGTGAACTGTCTTTAGCTGAAGGTGCTGGCGCAGCCGGAGATACGCTTACAATTGATTGGAACGCCCCTGATTTGGAAGGTGACACCGTAATGGTTCGTACTGTTACAACCAACGGTCTCCAACTTACATCTGAATCAGATCCGTTCCCGATCACGCTTGATCCTGACGTTTTCCCAGTTGATCCGAAGGTCTTAGTTGTTGAGGTTGATGATGCATCTATCATGGATGATACGAGTCCTGATAGTGGCGCACCGCGAGGCGATATCACGCTAACCGGATATGCTGCACGTCGGACAGTTCCAGCAACTAACTCTATTCATGTTGAAGTCATTATGAACGGAGAAACGCTGGGAGATTCCACTGTTGAAGTAATGACTGAACCTGAACATGGCATTGATGGCGATAAGATAGCCGCTGTTATGTTTAAAGGTAACACTTTAGCAGATGTCTATAAAGACGATATGTTACATATTCATGACACCAGCAGCTACATCCAATGGTCTCTTGATTTAGATACCGTTGCTTTGGGTTTGCCAGACAGCATCACTAAAGAGAATCTTGATGCTGCGCATGCTGCATCCAATAAACAGGGAATGACGTACGTGGACCTGGATGGCAACCGTTATTCGGTGCGTGCATACCCAGTTACCAGTGATGGTGACGATGCAGATGGAGTCGTTGAAGGTGACATGTTTACCGAGAAGTTCTCGTTAGACAACGTTGACGACGTTGGCCCACTCGGTCCGACAAACATTGTCGCAACCAGCATTGATGCTGTTGACATGGTTTTTGAAGACCATGGTGATGGAACCTACACAGTTGGCGGTCTCGTTGATAAATATGCCGATGATGTGAAATCTCCTGTAGTTACTTTCACCATTACACCATCAGCTGACCCCAAAACTTATGAATCAGTCAAATTGATGACGAGTCTTCCTGAAGGTGCTGATATCGGAGACATCACTCCAGCAGGTGTTAATGCTGAAGGTCAACCAATATTTACCGTAACCATTGATGTTGGCACACTCATGGATGGCGATTATCTGCAGAAGCGGAGTGGCATCTACGAAAACTACGATGTCTATACATTCACCGTCCATGCCATAGCTAATGACGCTGACATGAATGATCAAACGCATGATCGTGATGCCGATGGTCAAATCATTGAAACTGTGGATAACAAAATCACAGTTAATGTTGAAAACAGTTACAGACCCGATCCGGGTGTATTAGCAATCACCGTTGTCAATTCAGACGGACTGACGAACCCTGATAGTGGCGCACCACAAGGTGAACTCACTTTCAATGCGTATACGCACGGACTTACCTCACCTCCAACAGAAGGTGTTCGATTTGAGGTAAAACGTCCTGGCGATACAACGTGGGAACGTATAACCGGTACGATTGAACCACCTGTGATGGTTGATGACTCCGATTTCGCTGGTATTGTTGGAGGCCTTGTCGGAATCACACAAGCTGGCACAGTGTCCGGCGAACTAACGGAATTGGAAATTCCAGCAGCCTATCAAAAATGGACTGTTGTAGTGGATACCCGTGAGTTGGCACTGGAAGATACCGTCGTCCCAGATGATACCATCAAATTAGATGATACCATTGAACGGGGTGATGATTCTCAACGTGATGCTTCCGTAGATGCAAACCAGTATCAGGTACGAGCGATTGCACTCACACCGAAAAACTTGGATCAACCCGAATATGATGATCGGGAAGGTGTAGAAGCATCTTTCTCATTAGACAATGTTGATGATGTTCCACCACTCGGACCGACTAACATCTTGGATGTTGCCGATGTAGCAGGTTCTATTGCTGCGAATGAAGATGGCAGCTACACTGCCGGTGGTATCGTTGATCCTGGGGTTGAGTCACCAGTTGCTATATTTGGCATTCAACCGACTGCCGCAGAAATAACTTATGCCGGTGGAAAGATTGGATTGGTTCAAACTGCAGCCGATGGTTCGGAAACAATGGCAGAAGCCAGTGTTGAGGACGGAAAAATCACGATTGATGTCGGACTACTTGAAAATGGTACCTATATGTATCATGCTCTTGTTGCTGACGCTTTCGGTAACTGGCAAGTGCAAGGTGAAGAAGATATGCCTTCACCAGTTATCACCGTGCATGTCCTTAACTTCCGAGTAAGTGACATTACTGACCTGACTGTAACGGCAGTTGATGGTGAATCGCCAGACAGACACGTACTCCAAGAAACTGTTGGAGAACTTCAAGGCAGGTTCCCTCTCAAAGAATCAATCGCCGTGAATTTCAATGTTAATAACGGTTCATTAGCAGTTGGAGACCTTACAGGTGTTCTCGTTGATGGACATGCAGTAACATTTACTGCTGGCAGCGATGTTGAGAACGTTTTCTCACTGATGGCAGATAAACTTTCAGAATTAGCGGACGGATGGTATACACCGCACGGACGCGTAACCAAACGGAACGGTTCTGTAACCTTCCCATTAGCGACGATTAACTTGGACAACACCGGTCCGATGATCACTGTTGAAACACCTACGGAAGGGCATACAGTCAATGACTTACCAACGCTCTCTGCTGGTTACCAAGATGGCGATATGGGTAGTGGTGTCAGTGATGGTAGTGGTGTAAGTATGACGGATACCGCTGCTGTTTCATTAGCACGGCTCCGACCGGAAGAAGTTGTTCAGGACGCAGTTCCTATTGATGTTGATCAGAGTATGGTTGAACAGGATATCTATTCTGTTGTCTATACCCGCACAGACAAACTCGCTGGTGGAGCCTATATGTTCACAATCAAGGTTTCAGATATCTTGGGGAACATTGGCGAACAGTCAGTATCATTTGCTGTTGAAGGTGAAGATCCAATTGTTATTATTACCGCACCCGCTTCCGGGCAGACCTTTGACCACAGTCCCGCAAAAATCACTGGTTTTTTTGCTGGTGGTGGCGAGGTGAGCATAACGAAGTTTACCGTTAACGATGCAGATATGACTGCAGAAGTAAACGAAAGCAACTTCTCTTATATGCCAGCTGAGGCATTAGGCGATGGAGATTACACAGTTGCTGTTGAAGTTACGGATGGTAGCGGTCTAACTGCTCAAACATCTCTAACCTTTACAGTAGAATTGCCAGTTCCGACAGCCACAATCACTACACCTGCTGCAGGTCAAGTCTATGACCACGGTATGCCGATTATCACAGGTGATTTCTCAGGTGCTGACCCGGTAGCGGGTACACTCTCCATTGATGGTGAAGTTGTGATGGAAGTAAGTGGTAATGAATTCGCTTATACACCAACAGATGCGCTGAGTGATGGCGACCATACGGTCACTGTTAACGTAACAGATGCGAACGGCCGCATGGCACAAGCATCAACTGAATTTACAGTGGATATACCGGGTCCGACAGTTATGATCCATGTGCCTGATGCGGGTCAAATGTATGATATCAGCAGACCGGTTATTCATGGTGAGTTCTCAGGCGTTGCTGCTCCAGTATCGCTGAGCCTTACCCTTAATGGTGCAGCTGTCGCAGCAGACGGTGATAGCACGTTTACTTATACACCGACTGATGCGTTAGATGATGGTGAATACACGCTCGTTGCTGAAGTCACTGATGCTAACGGTAAAATGGCGAAAGCAACAGCTATCTTCACAATAAGGTTACCGGTTCCAAAAGTCTCTATTCAAACACCTACAGCTGGTCAGATATATGAGCATGGTATGCCGATTATCACAGGTGATTTCTCAGGCGCAAATCCTGTGGCGGTTAATCTCTCAGTTGACGGTATAGCTGTTATGGCGAGTATGAATGAAAATGACGAATTCTCATACACACCTGCAGGTGCATTAAGTGATGGTGAACATACGGTTGCTGTTGAAATCACGGATGCCAATGGTAGAACCGCTCAGACATCTACTATGTTCATGGTGGATATACCGGGTCCGACAGTCGCAATCCTTTCACCTGCCGCTGGTCAGGAGTATGACCATGGTAAACCAGTTATCCGAGGTGAATTCGGAGGTGAAACTGATGTTGAGTTAACACTCACTATTAACGGTGAAACCGCCGAATCAACGGTTGAAGGTAACAAATTTGCCTATACTCCGGATCCATCTTTAGATGATGGTGAATATACGATCATTGCACAAACCATGGATACGAATGGAAAGACTTCAACTGCCACTGTAATCTTTTCAGTAAGATTACCAGTACCGACAGTTGCTGTTGTAACACCAGCTGCAGGTCAAGTTTATGACCATGGTATGCCGATTATACAGGGTAATTTCTCTGGTGCTGCTCCGGTGGTAGTTAAACTCTCCATTGATGGTGCAGCTGTTGAGGCAAGTGTGAACGACAACAACGAATTCACTTATACACCAGCGGTTGCGCTGAGTGATGGTGAACACATGATTGCTGTTGAAGTCACAGATGCTAACGGCAGAACTGCCCAGACATCTACTGCTTTCATGGTGGATATACCGGGTCCGACAGTCGCAATCCATTCACCTGCTGCTGGGCAGATGTATGACCACGGTAAACCGGTTATCACGGGTGAATTCTCAGGTCTTGATCCTGTAGCGTTAACCTTGACTATTGACGGTGAAGTTGTTGAGGCAGTGGTAAGCGACGGTGAATTTATGTATACACCAGCTGATTTGTTAGTTGATGGTAAATACACAGTCGTTGCTGGTGTTTCTGACGCTAATGGCAAATCTGCGGAAGCAACTGCTATCTTTACGGTAAGGTTGCCTGTTCCGACAGTCGCAATCCATTCACCTGCTGCAGGTCAAACCTATGATCACGGCAAACCGACTATCACGGGTGAATTCTCAGGGTTAGATCCTGTAGCGTTGACCTTGACTATTAATGGTGAAGCTGTTGAAGCAGTGGTAAGCGATGGTGAATTTTCTTATACACCTGTTGAGGCATTAGGTGATGGCGAATATACGGTCGTTGCTGGTGTTTCTGACGCTAATGGTAAATCTGCGGAAGCAACTGCTATCTTCACGGTAAGGTTGCCTGTTCCGACAGCCACTATTGTAACACCTGCTGCAGGTCAAGTCTATGACCATGGTATGCCGATTATACAAGGCAATTTCTCTGGCGCAGCTCCGGTGGAAGTTTCACTCTCCATTGATGGTAATACTGTTGAGGCAAGTGTAAACGACAACAACGAATTCACTTATACCCCAGCAGATGCGCTGAGTGATGGTGAACACATGGTTGCTGTTGAAGTCACGGATGCTAATGGCAGAACTGCCCAGACATCTACTGATTTCATGGTTGATATACCTGGACCGACAGTTGCGATTAATTCGCCAAGTGCGGGTCAAATGTATGATATCAGCAAACCGGTCATCATTGGTGAGTTTTCAGGTGTCGCTGCTCCTATATCACTTAGCCTCACTCTCAACGGTGAAGCTGTTGAAGCAGTGGTAAGCGGTAACAAATTTACCTATACACCTGCTAATGCGTTAGATGATGGTAAATACACAGTCGCTGCTAAAGCTACTGATGCTAATGGTAAATCTGCGGATGCAACGGTTATCTTCTCAGTAAGATTACCTGTTCCGACAGCCACTATTGTAACACCTGCTGCAGGTCAAGTCTATGACCATGGTATGCCGATTATACAAGGCAATTTCTCTGGCGCAGCTCCGGTGGAAGTTTCACTCTCCATTGATGGTAATACTGTTGAGGCAAGTGTAAACGACAACAACGAATTCACTTATACCCCAGCAGATGCGCTGAGTGATGGTGAACACATGGTTGCTGTTGAAGTCACAGATGCTAACGGCAGAACTGCCCAGACATCTACTGACTTCATGGTTGATATACCCGGTCCGACAGTTGCGATTAATTCGCCAGCTGCAGGGCAAATGTATGACCATGATATGCCGGTTATCAGAGGTGAATTTACTGGTGTTGGCGATGTTACAGTTACTCTTACTGTAGATGGAAAAGCAGTTGAGGCAAAAGTAGAGGGTAACGGTTTCACTTATACACCTGCGGAAGGAATAGGTGAAGGTGAACATACCGTTACTGTTGAAGTTTCAGATGCAAACGGCAAAAATGCACAAGCAACTGCAATCTTCACAGTGGAATTCCCAATGGCTTCAGTCATGCTTCTTTCACCTGCTGCTGGCCACACCTACAGTCATGGTAATCCAACTATAACTGGTGAATTTACTGGTGTTGGCGATGTTGCGGTAAAACTTACCGTTGACGGTAAAGATGCCGAAGCAAAAGTAGAAGGTAACCAATTCAGCCATACACTTGCAGATGCGCTTGGTCATGGTGAACACACAGTCGCTGTTGAAGTTACGGATGCAAACGGTGAAACCGCACAAACATCCGCTGTCTTCACGGTAGATATACCGGGTCCGGTAGTTATGATCCTTTCACCCGCTTCAGGGCAAACCTATGATCACGGTGGACCTGTTATCAGAGGTGAATTTTCTGGCATGACTGATGTTGAGGTAACTACATTTACTGTTAACGGTGAAGATGTAGAACCAGAAATAAACAAAGACAATCAGTTCACTTATACACCTGATCCAGTTTTAGGTAACGGTGAACACACCGTCTTTGTTGAAGTCACTGATGAAAATGATAAAACAGCGCAGGCAACTGTTGTCTTCAATGTGAAGTTGGATTCAACGGCTCCTATCATTTCAGAAGTGTCTCCATCTGGCTTGGTTACACTCAATAAGCAGGCTACGCTGGACGAAAATTTTGCGATAACCATCGCTGCTGTTATCACTGAAGCGGAATCCGCTATAACCAGCGTACAGTACATTATTGATGGTCAAATTCCAGCTAATTCCTATCCTGTTGAACGAGCAGGAACTAAGTTTGAGGTTACAGAAAGCTTTACACCAGGACCACATAGTATCAAACTAATGGTGACCAGTGAAGGTGGAACACGAGAGTTTAGTTGGCAATTCACACTGAAGGTTGATAAATCTGCTCCGGTAATCTCCTCAATCACTCCTGCTGGCACTATTCATGCAGGACTCCCGGTTATTTCGGCGAGTGCTACCGACGACTCAGGCGTAGATCAAATGGCGATCGTCGTAATGGATAGTAATGGTGAAGAAGTGAAAGGAGATGCCAATGATGACAATGAAGATAGAACCAATCCAGGCATTACCCGCTTAGACTTCCGTCCTGAAGCGCCTCTTTCTGAAGGCACTTACACGATTGAAGTTCGAGCGACTGATGCATACGGTAATTCTTCTACGGGTAGCGGCATATTCACAGTCGATTTTGACACTGCTGCGCCAATCATCACGGCATCTTCACCTCAGGATGGTGCCCGTCTGATGTATAAGCACGATGACCAGGCAAGACCTACCATTTCAATCACATTTGCTGATGCTGAAACTGGTATAAATGTCGATTCCATCAAGTTTGTTATAGAAGCGCCGAAGTGGGGTGGAGGTACATTAGTAACCCCAATTAACCTCACTGATAAGCAGAAGTCAGCTACACAGGTTATTTATAAGCCTGCAGCTCCTGTCTTTACTGATCGACTCGCTCCGGGTGAACATGTGGTTAAACTGGAGGTATCCGACAACGCGCATAAACAGGGCAATGTCTCTGAAAAAAGCGATGGTGCTCGCGAAGCAAACACGGCTGTATACCAGTTCAGTTTCTTTGTTGAGTATACGGATGCACCTATATTGATGAAACCGTTTAACTTCCCCAATCCGTTCAAGGATAACACACGGATTTCCTTCGGACTTAACAGAATGTCAACGGTAAGTATTGTCATCTATGACACTACACTCCGACCTGTTCGAGTCCTACGGAATAACGTAGTAATGAATGCTGGTGATTACACCGGCAATAACGGAATCGGTTGGGACGGAAAAACCAGCGGTGGCGAAGACTTAGCTCGCGGTATCTATTACTGCCATATTGAAGTAACAGATGGTTTCGAGCCCGAATACGCCATTCTTAAGCTCGCTCTGACGCGCTAAGTAAACGATAGTCCGCAAATCGGAAATTGGGTCTTGTTCCCAATTTCCGATGATGCGACTACAAAGGAGGACATAAATGTCTATCACAAAGCAAAGATTGCTATGCGGTGTAATACCCGTTTTACTTCTTATCCTTGCTGTGTCGCCTGTCTGTTTTGCTGAGGGTGAAGTTAACGCTATGCCCCACTTACGTCTCGGTGCAGGTGCCCGCTCAATTGGCTTAGGCGGTGCTTACACAGCAATTGCAGAAGATGCCACAGCCACTGTCTGGAATCCAGCAGGTCTCGGCTCAACGGCAGATCTAAGCCTCAATTTCTCTACACAGAGACTGTCCCTTGACAGAACCCATAATTTTATTGCTATAACGAAAATGCTTGGCTCTTATGGGTCTATTGGTTTAGCTGCAACAAATTTTGGTGTTGCTGGCTACCCCTTGCATGATATCAAAGGTGAGTACGGTGGTACAGCTGATTATAGTTCGAATGCTTACTCTCTCTCTTACGGTATTGCCGTCGGACACTTCAATATCGGTCTAACAGGTCGAATGTTGATGGATAACTTCGGTGTAGAGAGCGTTGAAAACCAGAGTGGCTTCGGCGGCGTAGATATCGGATTCATGGGACACGCACTACACATAGATGTTGACGAGAAAATGATCGGACAAGCCCTACACGTCCATTCAAATGAAGCGCAGAATGGACATATACAAGTTCCAACATTCCATTACGGTATTGTGGCTAAATATCTTGGTGCTTCGCTTGGTGAAGCCACTGTGCCGATGGTTGTTGATGTTGGTGTGGCTTACGATCTCTATATGGGTAACGTTGTTACATTCTCAGCAGACATTGAGCAAGAATTCGTCAATCTTGAAGAGAGTGCGTTTAGCATGCGTGGCGGTGTTGAATACACAATTGTCACAAACAAATCAACTGAATTTGCGATACGCGCAGGTATCAGAGCATCACGTGATGTCCAGAACCTGTTCGGTGGACTTGGTGTCAACATTGCTGGACTACAGCTTGACTACGCCATCCAAGATGGTATGGCAAGTGAAATTAATGGGGTCGGAAGCACTCACTATGTTTCTGTATCCTATGAATTTTAGCATCTAAGAGGAGAATATTGATGAAGATGATAAAATCCACGCTAAAATTAACTCTGATTCTCTATATCTGTGTAGCGCTCAGTGGCATATACGCTTTATCCGCCTCAGCAAGGATCACACCGCACGGCGGCGGGGAAGATACTATGTTAATCACTATTGAAAAGGGCGATACCCTTTGGGATCTCTGCCAAGAACATTTGAAAGATCCGCTTCTATGGCGAGAGTTGAGCAAGTATAATGACTTTACTAACCCCGATTTGATCTATCCTGGTGAGAAGCTGCGTATTCCATTATCAATGGCAAGAGATATTGTTGATAAGGTCGAAGACGAAGTCACAGTAAATCAGGAAGAATTAGAAAAATTACGTACTGAACTTGCTGAATCTGAAGCAACTCGGGAAAAATTAATGGCTGAGATTAAGGGTTTAAATGAGAGCGTTGCGAAGCTCCAAAAACAAATTAAAGCACTTGAAAGCAGCCAGAAATCCCAAGCAAAAGTAATTGACGCAGTCAAGAAAGCCAATAAAGATGCGGCTGCTGATGTCAAAAAAGTTGTCAGATCAAGCAAAAACGCTCTACAAAAGCAATTAAAAGATTTACACGGTCACCTTGACTCATCAAATGAAATGCTCACTGCTCTCCAGAAAGAGTTAAAAGGAACACAAGAGCATCACAAAAGTATTCAAGAGGACGTGAAAACCGCTTTGGCACAGATTGAAAAAAATCAGAATGCCATCAACGAACTGAAAATGATGATAGAGGATGCAAAAGGTGTGCATGAAGAAGTTTCTTCAACGAAACGCGCCCTCGTCTTTATCACAACAGTAGCTGCTGGTATCGGTTGGTTTGCTATTAATGCAATCGGTGGACGTAGCGGCGAGTAAGTAATTTTAGAAATTCATTCAGGCAGGGAAGGTGTACATTAACACCTCCCTGCTTTTTTTATAGTAGATAAACAATGTCATCACTTAATTTTAATTACGAATGTCCTCCGTTCAAAAAGACAATTGAACTCTACGGTGACAGAGCTGGTGGACAAGGCAATTTTGAATTTGCCGGTTTAGCTGACCTCAATGAAGTAAAGGTTGTTTTGTTAAAAGGAAATGCTGAGAGTCTTGAACAACCTGCCGATTGGAGACGTCTGTTTCGGTTAATCACACTTGCGCAACGCCTCAATAAACCTTTAGTAATATGGAACCTCCCCTTAACACATATTGCTACAACTCACCACCCTATCTCTTTAGCTTTAGGCACTACGATTCAGAACACTAAAATTCAATTGCTAAAACTATCCCAACCAATCATAGCGGTCTTTGATGACAATTACAATTGGAGCAATATAATAATAAAGGAAATTGATTGGGCGGATGGATGCGTTATAGTTAAACGCGAAAAGGAAGAACTTTCTGTCTTTCCAAATTTAAAAAAGCAGAACCTAAATATTGTAAATGAAAAATCAGATATCCCAAAGCAAATTTTGAAGCTATTACAAGAAGTATCAAAGATTAACAGCGAAGAATTAATTGGTAATCGTTTAGGATCTATTTTCCCTCCCAATGAGAATCAATGAATATTCAATAATTCCCGGGTAGGTATGTCTCTTTGAGTGATTAAATAAACCCAAGGTCCTGCAAGGTATCCCATAAGAGTTTTATTACATAGGCAACCACTGTAACGACTAACACCACTTTAATCCATTTGTCGCCCATCTTTACTGCTAAATGGCTACCAATCCATGCGCCAGTAGCATTTCCAGCTGCAAGTGTAAAGCCTAAAACCCAATTGACATGTCCTTTAACGACAAAAATACCTAAGGCAATAATCGTATAGAAGAATATTATAAACACCTTCAGTGCGTTGGTAATGACCAGATCACCGCCATTGATAATCCGCAAGGTGGCTATTACCAATAAGCCTACACCCGCCTGAATAAAACCACCGTAAACCCCAACAAAAAAGAGGGCGATGCTTGCGATTATTCTATGCTGTGCGCCACTCGGATTATATTTACCTTGTAGCCACTCAGTCGGATTAAACAAGGTCAAAAATAGCATTGTAACCATCACAACAGCAAGAACCGGTTTAAATACCTTATATGACGTTAAGGTTGCAATGTATGCCCCTATGCTCGCTCCTACAACTGCCGGGATTGTAAGCACAATAGCATGCCGAAAATTTGAAACACCTTTGCGGCGAAATCCCAAAATCGCACTAAAGTTTTGAAAAATAATCGCGACTCTATTTGTCCCATTTGCAATGTTCGTCTCATCAGTGCCTACAGGTAGGGATGGGAGATCAATAGCAAAGGGAACTAAGTAAACGAGGGTGGGTAATGTCAAAAGCGATCCACCGAAAGCAACAGTGTTCAGAAAACCCGCAAACATACCTACACCCATAAGCATAATAATATACAAAATGTCAAGACCGAAAATTTCAATTCCCATTCGAGTCTGCCTCTCTACGAGATGATTTGCGTGAAGAATGCTGATATTTGGCTATCCCAATTAATAAGAAGGCAACGAGATTACCCAAGACAATTGCACTACCGAATCCTGTGATTGCCAAGAAACCTACGGTTTGGAAAATGCCGTCTCCAAACGGGCAATGCCAACTATGTGTGAGTATCGCTATTCCAGGGATAACCGTTCCGAGTATAAATCCTATGCCGCCAGCAATACCTGCGATATTCTGATACTTTTTTAATTCTGATGGATAAAATTCAAACATATATTTCTGCTACTTTCTAAAGAAAGCCTATAATTACTTTATAGTTGATTTTAGAATTACTTGCACACTTTTGAGCTGTGAATCAACGCTGAATGCGCTTTAGGCATTCAGCGGGAGGGAACTCCGATTCCCAACATTCACAAGAGGTCGCGATTCGGAGATCGCTCCTACAAAAGACGCGTAAACTTATTTTTATATTCTACTATAATAGGAATTAAGCAATTTACACGAATTTTGCAATAATTATGACTAAAATGGTGTAATTTTCAGCAGAATTCTGAATTATCAGCGCGTTTACAAAACGCCCAATCAAGAAATCAACGGTATGAATCATGGCGAATGCCATACGGGGAATGCCTAAATGGCATTCATACCGTTGATTTGGCGCATTCGTCTTTAGGCATTCCCCACCTACCGTTTGTGCGTAAGTCCTATTAAAGGACATAAACAGTGCCTACAAAATGTTGTATACGGGCTTTAGAGTTGAAGTCTTCTTTTTGTTAATGACAAAAATAAAGCGGTGCGTGTCTATAGCACACACCACTCATCGCGAATTTAGAAAACACTGCTAATTGTGGCGGATTTCGTCCGTCTATTTTGGAGTCCTCTATGTAAAATTCAGGGAAATCATGTTGTCGTATTTTTGTCTCTTTACTATGCGATTCCGAGGTATTTGTCTCTACCTTTAACAAGTGCTTCAATTTTTCGGTCAACTACAGAGCGCTGAAGCATCCAAAACCCACAGTCCGGATGTATCCAACCAACGCGTCCAGTCCCTAACTCTTGTACCGCTTTTTCTATACTTGATGCTACATCGTCAGGTGTCTCAACTGGGTTAATTTTCACATCAATCACACCGATACCGAGGGTAATCCCAGAAGAAACCTCCTTGAGAGCCTCCAGATCGGCATCAGGACGATGTTTTAACTCTAAAACGAGATGATCACATCGGAGCATATTCAAAAAGTCAATCAGAGCCTCCCAACTCCCTTTCTGGATAACCTGACCTCCGTAGTTGCCAAAACAAAAATGGACTGCCTTTTCTCCCTCAAACGCATCAAGCACAATATTTATCGCTTCAGCAGCGCGGGGTCCGTCTTCAGGATTTCCCGGTATATTTGCTTCATCAATTTGTAGGCATGTGCAGTCTAATTCTTGCACCTGAGCAGCTAACACTTCTGCTAAAGCAGTGAGTAATGCGTCAAAATCATTATAATGTTTGTCTAAGAGTGTCCGCGCAAGCATATATGGACTTGTTACCGTAAACTTTATATCTTTGCCAGCAACGCCTACAGCGCGTTCACAATCAGACACAAGGTTTAACGTTCCTTCACCCAATGCATTCTCAACAACTCCAGCAGGTTTCGCTCGAAACGACATTGTTTGCATTTCTCTGAACTCGTGCCATTCTTGTCGTCCTACCTCAGCTCGGACACCTGCAAGCGGTCGGATAAAATAGTCAATCATCCCGTTTGTATCAGGATGGTTCACATCAAAACGGTATAACTCACCATCAGTAGGCAGGTCAATGCCGTGTTGTCGCTGAATATCTACGACTACGCGTGTCGCATCAATGAGTGTTTGTTCAGTCGGTGTAGATTGAAGCCATGCTGGCACAGGATATGATCCCACTGTTGTCGTTAAAATATCTAATTTTTTCACTTCAGAGAGTCCTTTTCGAACCTAATTATTCACGAGTTCATAGGATTCAAGTTCAAGTTTCGTTTCGACCGTTACGCTATCCCGTGTTTGAGATTGTATTATTTTAATAATGCCGACATCTGGGGCAAGCCATTTTTGGGTAACGGTAGTGTCGAGAGAAAAATCCTGATTTCCTATATCAAATCCCCAGTAAAACGACTCTTGGACTACAAAGACATTTTCAAAAGTACCCGCTGGCACAGTGACCGTTTCTTCTGAAAGCACTTCAAAAATATCTATTCCTCCACCTATTGGATAAAGTTCCGGAACTAATTGCCCCTCAAAATTGACTTGCCATTCCCAACCTGGAATGAGTGGAAATTTGTACAAAGGCAGAAATGGGACAAACATCATTGTATCTTCTGATCCGGAAGTGACATTTGTGGCATGCTGAACAACGGTTGAAACCTTACCTTCTTCGTCAATAATGTTTCCCAGGTAAGAATAATTGACAACATTCTCCAAACCTTCCGCTGTGTTAGATTTTTGAAGGACGAAACTCTCGACAGTTTCCCCACCTTTCAGTTGAATCTGTATAGTATCAATGATTTCAAAGGTAATTTGGGTGTCTTCTGCATCACGGTATCGCCAGATATTTCCTACCGCTAAAGGATAATAGTTACCTGGTCTAATCCGCCACACCTGAATATCAAGTGTGCTTGTTGTAGATTTTTCACCATCGCTTACTGTAACTTGAATTTGGTATTTGCGCTCAGTTTGAGGTGCGTTCCAGATTGCGCCAGAAGCATCTCCCTTTATTTCGCCATCGGTTGCCGACCATGAGTATGTCAAAATATCATGTTCAAGGTCAATTGCTTGTAGTTGAATAGAAACTTGCTGCCCTGGCGGTACTATCTCTGAATCTGCTTCAAAGACCGAAATCACTGGAGCAAGATTCTTAGGCCCTGATTCATCGGTGCCGCAACCGACCACCACGGTGATAAAGAAGAAACAGAGAAAAATCCAAACGCTACCTACTCTTTTCATGAGTTAAATTCCTTGCCACGTAACACTTCTCGAGATTGTGATGTGCCATTTCCAGTAACATTATAAGCAAATGTGTTCATCAATCTGTCATTTTTCGACTCGTTTGGTGCTGAACCGTGAATGATGAGCGCGTTAAAAAACACCCCGTCTCCCGCTTCCATTTCCAGAGCAACCGCATCTTCGCGTTCCTGATAATGTCCGGGTAGAAACACACCAAACGTCTGCTGTTTGCGTTCATGCTCCTGCAAACCCCAATTATGGCTTCCGGGCACAAACTGAATACATCCATTCTCAAGGTTTGCATCGCTAATCGCCAATTGACAATTAATCATGACAGGTTTGTTATTATCATTTTTCCAATAGGCATAATCTTGGTGCCACGGGATAGCCGTGCCATCACCGCCAGCCTTCGGGAGTAGTTTGCTGTGATATAGTGAAATATCAGGTCCCATCATTGCTTCCAGCACATCAAGCACTTCATTAGAACGGAGGAGGTTATTGAGCGTAGGACTTACCAGTTCACTATGCATTAGCTGCTTTATAAGCGGTGGATGATCGGGATCATCGTATACTTCCCACGAAATACCTATGCCATCAGTAGGCTTTTCAGCCATACGGTTGTGAATATCGTCAACTTCTACCAGAATTTGCGAGATGTCTTCTGAGGAAACGAGTCCTTTTTTCAGAAGATAACCGTTCGCTCCGTAAAATTGTATCTCTTTATCTGTAATTCCCATGTGAAGTTCCTTTTAAAAGTAAGATTTGTAGTGAATTATAAACCAAATTTTCAAAAAAATCAAGGTATTCCTCAAGCACGTGTATGTAAAGTTTGTCACTATTAGGTGACCAATTTTAGTAAACACATTTGTAGTGCTAACTTTTAGTTTGCGCACTCACAGACACAATCTAACAGATTGTGCTACAACAAAACTTGTTATACCAACCCAGCAAACGGTAGGAGCGATCTCCGAATCGCGACTGGTAGTCGGGAATCGGAGTTCCCTCCTACCTTATCTCAACAACTCCACGCCTATGGAAGAGTCAAGCAAAAACGAACGACCAGTGACAAAAACTTTACACCCATCTCATGCACACTCTTATGGCAGGGCTGAGCAAACTGATTTATTCTAATACCTGCATTCAATACACCGAAAACTCAAACTAAACATCCTATTCTGGACTATGTCACTAAACGAATTGCAGCGGAAAATAGTTTACTTCTGTTATGAACGCTGCTACAATATCAATATATGTTATGAATGAAATGGACAACTTGATGGACTATACACTTGAAAATTGTCAAAAAATTGTAGACGACTGGGTTAACACCTTTGGTGTGCGTTATTTTTCTGAACTAACAAATACGGCTATTCTTATGGAAGAGGTTGGCGAGTTAGCCAGGATAATGGCACGGCAATACGGCGAACAGAGTTTTAAAGAGAACGAGAAAGATTTAGACATGGCCGAAGAAATGGCAGACATTCTATTTGTCCTCTTATGTTTAGCGAATCAAACAGGAATTCAGCTTGAAGAAGCATTCAAAAAATCAATGCTGAAAAAAACATCCCGCGATAAGGAACGACACATCAAAAATCCGAAGCTTCAAGAAGATAGTGGAGATTGAGAATATGTTTCGTAGATGTTTTCAGTTTTTAGTGTTAAGCCACCTTTTTGTGCTTTGTGGATGTGTCATTTTTCCAAAGACACAATCCAGTTCACCTATGATTGTGGATCCGCTGATTGAACGGAATCAGCAATGGCGTGAACACACTGAAACAGGCAATGCCGCACTACAACAAGGTCATCTACGAGATGCGCTTGAATCCTATGAAGCCGCTATAAAAATCCGTCCGAATTACAGCGAAACACAATATAAAATAGCTGAAATTTACTTTCTGCTTGAGGAATATGAAAACGCACGGGACGCGTTTGTGGCTTTCCTTGTATTACAACCCAACCACATTACAGCGCTTAATCATGTCGGATACATCTATGAAAAACTAAGCAACCATGAAAACGCCGCGCAATATTATGAGCGAGTTCTTAACATTTCAAAGGACGACCTTTATGCGTTAAATCACCTCGGTTTAGCCTACAAAAAGTTGAACCGACTTGACGAAGCCGAAGCACAACTCCGAAAGGCGCTGGCACTCGATCCAAACTGTGATAGTTCAGATTGCGCAAACTTACATAATTACTTAGGTTTAATCCATCTGGAGCGAGGAGAAGTTGGGGAGGCTATCGCAGAACTCCGTGAATCTATTCGATTGTTTCCAAACAATGTCTGGGCACGGCAACAACTTGCTTCACTCTACGAGGACCACCAACGTTATTTTGAAGCACAACTGCAATACCAGCAACTCTTGCAAGTTGACTCTGATAATCTACTTGCTGTTACAAGGTTGCAAGCAATAGCACAGTTGACTCCTACACCGATTCAGGTTGCAACAGTTCCCCCTGTTCCCATCCTCAATACCGACGTTTCCCAAATCATTGCCAATGCACCTACCTCAAGCGATTACCCGGATGCTGATGTTATTATTTTATTAAACCACTTCAGCCATGATGTCTTACCGAATGGACAATCGCGTTACACCACGCACCAAGTTGTTAAAATCTTAACTGAAAGAGGCATCCAAAAATACGGTGATATCGCAATCCCTTACCAACCGAATTCGCAAAATATTGGGGTTAACATTGCAAGAACGATTGCGCCTGATGGCACGGTGCATATACCCCCCGATGAAGCATTCAACGACGTAACACCGCCTGGCTTACTATCCTACAATCTTTATTCCGATATGATGTGGCGAGTAATTTCTATGGTAAGGCTCGCGCCGGGGGTCTGTATTGAATACCAGGTGACACTTGAAGACAAGTTAGAAAAAGTGGCTGGCAGCGAAACTTGGATTACGGGTGGCTATAACTTTCAATCTTCAGAAGTAACACTTGAAACAATTTATGCACTCAGATTACCACAAGAACGATACCTTCAATGGAAAACTGATAACTTTGCAATTGAACCAGAGGTATCGGACGAGGAAAACGGGGTCGTCCTATATATTTGGCGGCACGGTGAGATGCCTGCACTGAAGTTAGAAGATGGCATGCCTCACATCAACGACATTGCACCACGATTAAGTTATTCCTCAATTGCGTCTTGGGATAATGTGTACAAGTGGTATAAAGACCTCGCAAAGGGGCGATATGCACCTGATGAACACATACAAGAAACTGTAAAAAAACTCACAGAAAATCTAAAAACTGACGATGCAATAATTCGGGCGATATACCATTATGTGGCAAAACACATCCGCTATGTTGGAATTGAACTTGGTCAGAGTGCGTATCAGCCTTCCCCTGCCGTTGAGGTGCTACAGAAACAGTATGGTGATTGCAAGGATAAAACAACGCTGCTCATTTCAATGCTTGACCTTGTTGGCATAAAGGCTTATCCGGTTATGCTTAGTACATTTCCGTATGAGAGAATTGATACTATGTTACCATCTTTAAGTCAGTTTAACCACATGATTGCAGCGATCCCTAAAGACAAGGAGAATTATATATGGCTGGACCCGACCTCAAACACTTGTAGTTATGGTGATTTGCCGCACAGTGATCAAGGACGCACAGGATTGCTTATAGGTGATACGCAAGGCACCTTTGTTGATATACCAGTTTTACCTCCAGAATCCAATCAATTCGTCTCAAAAACGGAATTGTGGTTAAATAGAAAAGGTGACGTAGATGGAGAAATTCGCATTCACATGACTGGACAATATAATCTTGACGCACGCTGGACATATCAACAAACTCCCCCTACCGAATGGAAAAATACCTTTGCTTCTGAACTGAGCCAGCAATTTCCCAACATTCAGGTAGCCTCTGTCGTGATCTCTGAATTAGATAATCCTGACACACCAGTCGAAATGGTAATTAAGTTCCAGGTGAAAAATCACGCGATACATTTAAATAAACAGATGCTTTTGCCGCTGCCAATTGATGAATTTGCCGATTATGCAGAAATCGTTGCTGCAGCGGAACGGACTTATCCGCTCAACCTAAGCTACCCCACGAAACTTGAGAAAATAATTCAGATTCACCTCCCAGATGGATGGAATGCTGTGCTACCACCTGACTATGAACATACCACAAGTTTTGCAGCAATGGAGAGACGGTATAGTCAACATGAAAACTCAGTTACTTACCGCTTGTTATTTACATTAAAACATCGGACAATTCCTGCAGAGGATTACGTTGACGTAAAACAATTTTTCAATCGTCTTGCCAGTGAAGACGGTAGTCGTTTACTATTAAATACAGCAAATGGTAATGTTTCCTCCTCAAGATTTCGCTAAAGTCCTGGTGAACGTAGTACCTATTTTTGCATAGGGCAAATTTGATTTTATAGTAGATTTTACAATTGACTTGACAGTTTTATTGTAGGAGGGAACTCCGATTCCCGACGGGTAATATGTCGCGATTCGGAGATCGCTCCTACTGAACAAACCTCTTTGTGAATCAACGTCAAATGCGCGTATGGCATTTGACGGGAGGGAACTCCGATTCCCGATTACTTTTATAGTAAAACCCATAATTATTTTTACACTACGGTAGGTTCGGTTTCCTAACCGAACCGTGTTTATTCAGTCCATAGATGCGGTTAGGAAACCGCATCTACCAGGGAGTGTGAACATATTTTTAGATTTCACTATAAGACCCATCAATTATCACTTGACGAAGCAGTAGTACCTATTTTTACATAGTGCAAATTTGATTTTATCTTTCTTATTTTAAAGAGGTATCTATTTTATGAGTGAAAATAAAAAACCAAATATAGTTCTTATACTGAACGATGATATGGGCTTTTCGGACTTAGGGTGCTATGGCGGAGAAGTTCATACGCCAAATTTAGATCGACTCTCCGCAGGTGGACTCCGGTTCACACAGTTTTACAATACCGCACGGTGTTGTCCCTCTCGCGCCTCAATGCTTACGGGTCTTCACCCACATCAAACGGGTGTTGGACACATGATGGGAGACGATGGTTTAGATGGCTATCGCGGAGACCTGAATGACCGCTGTATCACGATTGCAGATGCAGTCCGTTCAGAAGGCTACGGCACTTATATGAGTGGCAAATGGCATATCTCCCGACATACCGGTCCAGAAGGTCCCAAACATAGTTGGCCCTGCCAACGTGGTTTTGACGAATACTATGGAATTATTACCGGTGCAGCCAACTTTTGGAAACCAAACACCTTAACACGAGATAATACGCGGCTTGATAGTGACGATCTCCCAGAAGGGTATTTCTTTACAGATGCTGTCAGCGATGAAGCAGTGAATTTTATTCAGAATCACCACGATAAGAAAGCTGATAGTCCGTTCTTCACTTATGTGGCATATACCGCGCCACACTGGCCCTTACATGCCCACGAAGAGGACATCGCAGCATACAATGGACGATTTACTGCGGGATGGGATGAACTGCGAGAAGAACGGTTATCGCGGATGCGTGAGATGAAGATCTTAGATGAATCGTGGCGATTGACAGACCGTGATCCGTCACAACGCCCGTGGAGCGAAGCAGAATATAAGGAGTGGAATCAACGGCGTATGGAGGTTTATGCTGCACAAATCACACGGATGGATGCAGGCATCGGACGAATTGTCAATACACTTGAAGAAACAGGTGAATTGGACAACACGCTCATCCTGTTTTTAGCTGATAACGGTGGTTGCGCCGAGGAACTCGGTGGTCCGCCCGCGAAACGCGACGGTGGTTCACTTATTAGCACGCAAACGACCTCTGATGGAAAACCTGTCTATCGTGGGAACGATCCGAGCATTATGCCCGGACCTGAAACTACCTATCAGAGTTATGGGGTTCCATGGGCAAATCTGTCTAATACACCGTTCCGCTTATACAAGCATTGGGTGCATGAAGGCGGAATTGCTACGCCACTGATCACACATTGGCCTGAAGCCATAAAATCGACAGGTGAACTACGGCATCAACCCGGACAACTTCCCGATATTATGGCAACGTGTCTTGAAATATCTGGCGCAACCTATCCCGAAGAACACGATGGCAAACCGATTTTGCCGTTAGAAGGAACAAGTTTAGTACCGATTTTTGATGATAAAGATAACGGTAAAGAAATCCTTTTTTGGGAACACGAAGGCAATTGCGCTGTCCGCCAAGGTGATATGAAACTTGTTTGTAGATTCCCTGGAGATTGGGAACTTTATGATCTACAAGCGGAACGGACAGAGATCAATAATATCGCTGACAAGCATCCGCAAAAGGTGAAAGAGTTGGATGGTCTGTATCAAGACTGGGCAAATCGCTGCTTTATCTATCCTTGGGACAAACTCGGAGAACACCGTAGACAACGGAGACAAAAAAGGTAATGCTGTTTGCGTAAAACGAAAAGTGGAAACGGCACACTCAAAAAAATATGGGCGGATATTTTCGTATCCCCCATATTTTCTGTTATTAACTACATGCAAGCATCTTCAAACAGACTGGGTTTGGTACTTCTGCAACATTACCTGTTTCAGTCAGTTTACCGGTATCCGCATCAACCGCAAACGTGACAATCGAATTTGTTGATTGATTGGCAGCCAAAAGGAAAGTCCCCGCAGGATTCAAACCGAAGTTGCGTGGCGTTTGTCCTTGCGTCGATTCACAGTCAATGTAAGTAAGCATTCCAGTTTCTTCGTCAATCGCGCAGATGATTATACTGTCATGCCCACGATTTGAGCCGTAAAGGAATTTGCCGGAAGGATGGACGTGGACATCTGCACAGTGGCTGGTACCATCAAAGTCCTCTGGGAGCGTTGAAATTGATTGAATTTCAGTGAGTGTGCCTGCGTTCGCGTCATAACGAAATGCGGTGAAAGTAGAATCCAATTCGTTAATCACATAGGCAAATTTACCGTTTGGATGAAAATCAAGATGGCGTGGACCGGCACCCGGATGTACCCGAGCCCAAGGTTGTGTGTTTGGAATCAGTTTTCCATTTTCCAAGTCCAGTTGATAAATGAGAATTTTATCAAGTCCAAGGTCAGGTGCAAAAACAAAACGGTTCCCACCATCAATCATAATAGCATGCGCGTGCGGTTCCGATTGACGCCCTGGATTAACACTGGAACCTTGATGCTGCACAAAATCGGATGCTTCACCAAGCCGTCCGTCTTTTCCAATAGGTAATGCAGCCACACTTCCACCACCGTAATTCGCCACAAGTAGATATTTGCCCGTAGCATCTACACTTACATGGCAAGGTGCGCCGCCACCGGTAGCACGCTGGTTAAGAAAGCTAATCTCTCCCGTACTCCCATGGATGTAAAACGCTGTGACGGCACCGCTTGCTTTACCTTCAAATTCGCCAATCTCATTTACAGAATAAAGATAGCGACCACTTGGGTGAATATCCAAAAACGAAGGATTTTCTACGCCTGTTACCTTACTGGAATATTCTAATGCACCCGTTTCACCATCTAAACGATAAACATAAATACCTTCGCTATCTCCATGTGTATAGGTGCCAACGTAAACATAATAGTCTTGGTTATTCTCTTGAGCCATTGGTTATATTCTCCTTATAGGGTAGTACTATAAAAAAATAGTTCTTGAAACTCGTTGACGACGCTCACAAAGCGTGTCGACAATAAATTTTATATGCATATAAGATTTACTATAATTCTATTTATGAAACTGTAACGTTTAGGGATTCCTCATCGCTCTCTTTATAACCGATACGAATTGCTTTTGCCCTAACAGTAGTCGCACCTTTCGGTAGACGCAGAGGTTCAGTATACAACTTCCATTGAACATCTTCGCCTTGTTCCATTGTATAGGCAATTGATGCACCTTGGGTAGAACAGTGGAGTTGTAAAAGCAGCGGTGCTTCCCATGCTCCATCTTCCTGAACAGGCTCCCTACCGGGGTTGGACGCGTTAATCGGAATAAAAATTGGTGATGCCGTTTGTGGTTGTGTGCCATCAGGATACCATCTTGCGACCATCTGTTCTTCAGATATATCTCCCATGTCTCCGAAATCGGACTGCCATTCTGCCAACGCACCTTGCATCCGTTCAAGCACATTCGCATGTGCTGCATCTTCCGCCAAATTATTGAGTTCAAACTTGTCATTTTCAACATCATAAAGCTCTTCTGCTGGGCGTGAACGGAACATTGTCAATTGGTCCCCCTCTAATTTGCCTTCAGCATAAAGCCTCCACATTTCCTGCATCACGGGGTGTCGGTTGCGGTAAGGAATCCAGAGGAGGTAAGGTTTTTCAGGATAATAATTTCGGATATATTTATATTTTTTATCGCGCACGGCACGGATCATATCATAAGATTCATCCATCCTATCGCGAGTCGCAAAAATATAGTTCCGTTCAACTTTTTTCGGACCGAGGAAGGGTTGTCCTTGTAGATGCTGCGGTGCTTGTACACCACACAATGAGAGCACAGTTGGACCGAGGTCTATCAAACTCACCAACTGATCGCTTTCACTCCCTGGACTAAGTTCACCGTGCCATCGCACGATTAACGGAATTCGAATTCCTGCATCATAGGGCCACCGTTTACCGCGTGGCAATCCTTCACCGTGGTCGCTCCAGAGAAAGACAACAGTATTTTCAACAAGTTCATCTTCTTCCAACTGATCTAACAATTGACCGACGCGAGCATCAGCCGTGACAAGGTTATCATATTGGCGAGCCAATGCCTGCCTCGCTTTCGGTGTATCGGGTAGATAGGGAGGTAATTCCACGTCATCTGGATTCGTGGTTGTGCTCAACGGACGATCCTTCTTTTCCCACATACCGCTTTCATGGGTAACGCCCGGATTGAAAACCGAAAAGAAGGGTTGTCCTTCCGCACGATTTCGCCAATGTCCTTTGTTACTATTATCATCCCAAGCGGTAACGGGTGGTGTAAACTGATAATCGGTTTTGCTGTTATTCGTGCAATAATATCCCGCACCTCTCAGGTATTCCGTAAAAGTCTTGACGTAGGGTGGTGGAACAGCAGAATACGGCGTTGGTCTGTATGGCATATTGCGCGTATGTGTCGTTCGCATGTGGTGTGTTCCAATAGAGGTCTGATACATACCGGTGATGATAGCGGAACGACTTGGTGCACAGACACCTGCTGTTGAAAAGGCATTCGGAAACTGACATCCACCTGCAGCGAGGCGGTCAATATTGGGTGTGTGAGCGACTGGGTCGCCATAGCAACCGAATCGCGGCGTTGTATCCTCTAAAGATATCCAGAGGATGTTCGGACGATCTGTTCTGTTCATTCTGACTCCTGTTTTTGGCAATGATTATACCCTAAAAAGCGGTTTAAGTCAACAGGATTGTCAGAACATTCAGCGTCATTTAGTTGTCCGAATATTGTAGGAGCGATCTCCGAATCGCGACCTTCAACCTATTGGGACTACATTGTCGGGAATCGGAGTTCCCTCCTACTGAAATGGAAACCATGCTTGGATAGGATACGGAAATCTGATCAACGATGTTTAGCTCCAACAACCATCCGTATACGCTTCACGATCAAATAATTTCTGACGGAACGGTGTTGCTTGTTCTATCCATTCCTGGGGAATTTCTTGCGTGTAACGATGCGGGGGTCCTGCCTCTTTGAAAATGTCTATAGCGAAGATACGATAAAGCTGCGGGGAATCCACGGGTTTTGCTTCTACCCCGTGAAAGATGCGCGCGTCAATGTAGACCATACTACCCGGTGGCAATTCGAGCCGTTTCTCTTCCAGTTTGCGTCCAGCCTCTGCGTCAAACTCACCTGCCAGCATGCGTTCTGGTGTTGCTTCTTTCGTCGGTGCGACCTTATGGCTGCCCGGTATCACTTTAAGATTCCGATCACCGCGCGTGAAGCCGTTTGGGTAGTACAGAATCTGTATATAGTAATTATCGCGCTCCGCAAGGTTGACCGGGTTCTCGTGCTTCCAATGGTGATGGTCCTGATGGAATTGAATTGGCCCGATCCCACGGGGTGCAATGTTGAGTGCTGAGTGACAGAAGTGGTACGCTTTGCCGATGGTTGCACGTATTAGTGCCGTAATAAAGGGATCATCAATAAGCCTGTCGCTGTACTCACGCCGTTCATTCCAGGGACGAATAAAATAAGCGCGTTCCTGTTTTTCACCGTTTTTCAACGTCTCAATATACTGACGCGTAGGTTCAAAATGCTGCGTTATTTCCTCAATCAAGCCTTCTCTTCCGTCATCGGTGAAAACATCTGGATAAGCGATGTATCCATTGTTATGAAATGAATCAATGTCTTCCTGAGAGGGACCTGAAAGGCGAAAAAGTGAATCAAGTTTGGCTGTTTCCATAGGTTACTCCTAAAGGAATTTGGAGAGTATTGGACTGCTACGAATAAGAACACAAACCCTATAAATAGATGGTTAAGTTTAGATTTAGTTTGACATTTATTTTTTTTAAGAGTACAATTTGGTATATATGGACGATGTACGCAATGATTATTTTATGCTAACATACCGAATTTGATAGTAGGAGAAGAAACAATGCAAAATCTTGACCGAATATCGTTTGATCCAAATGTAATGGGTGGCAAAGCATGTATCCGTGGCATGCGGGTTACCGTTGGTACAGTTGTTGGATTGGTTGCGTCTGGCTATTCCAATGCTGAGATTCTAAAAGCCTACCCTTATTTGGAAGAAGAAGATATCCGTCAATCTCTTTTCTATGCAGCATGGCGAGTTCAAGAAATCGAGGTGCCCCTGAATACTTATGAAGGTGCTAATTGATATGAACCTCCCACCTGAATGGGTCAACGTGTTTGAACAGCACGGATTACACGCTGCTCATTGGCAAGAAATAGGTGACCCACGTGCGTCGGATAGCACCATTATGGCATGGGCACGCGAAAACGGTTATATTGTGTTTACAAGGGATCTTGACTTTGGAACACTGCTTGCGACTACCGATGCAGAAGGTCCGAGTGTGATTCAAGTTCGCGCTAAGGACGTTATGCCTCAGACTTTGGGAAATTTGTTAGTCAAGGTAATACATCAACACAAATCAACTTTAGAAAGCGGTGTTTTGATTACCGTGGCCGAAGATCGAGTTCGGTCACGCACTTTACCTTTTAGTTGAGGTTTTATAAGCTTTACATTCTGCTGTGTCCTTCTTGCTTAAACCTCTCTAACAACACCGTTAGCCGTTCCACAATTTCCGGTTGGTTTGACCACAAGTTGTCAGTTTCACCTGGGTCATCAAAAATATGGTACAACTGCCCTGGAGTGCCCGGCTCAGGACCGCTACCACGGGGCGGTGGCCATCCGCCCGAACCTTGTGTTTCCAAAATTAATTTCCATTCTCCATGCCGTATAGAAAAAACGCCATTACTGGAGTGATGCACAATAGCCTCTCGGAGCGGTTTTGCCGTTTCTTCACCTAACAGCGCTGACAAAATGTTACAACTGTCCTGTCCAGCATCATCGGGAACATCCGTTCCAACAATTGCTGCACATGTCGCCATCAGATCTGTTAGACAGACCAATGCGTCAGTTTCGGTGTTAGGTTCAATGACATCGGGCCACCTTGCGATCAAAGGTTCACGATGTCCACCTTCCCAGATGTGTGCCTTATAGCCACGCCAGTCTCCACAAGATTTGTGGTCATAGAGATGATACGGCATCGGGCTATTATCCCCCTGAATTCGGTCACCGGGCAATGCGCCGTTATCGCTGGTGACAAAAATCAGAGTTTCATCGGTTTTTCCAGTGCGGTCTAACGCATCCATTACCTGACCAACCATCCAATCTACTAACCAGACCAGATCGCCACGTGGTCCCGCACTGCTCTGCCCGCGTGCGAATTCCGGCACAACTGCCTCTGTACACGGTTCATGCGGCGCTGAAGGGGTCATATAAAGGAAGAAAGGCATCTCCGTATCGGCTTGTCCTTCAATATATTCAACCGCTTTCTGCGCAATAATGGGGTCAGCATCTTTATGGTCCCAGTCGGGTGTCATCATTCCCGGACGACTTGTAAATTCTGGCACTTTATGGTAAACGCTTGGGATTTCAACGAATGTATCGTTTTCAATAAAGCCGTAAGGTGGTTGACACGTTGGACAACCTGAAGCACCATAGAAATAGTCAAAACCAATATCAATTGGTCCACCTGTAAGTGGTGCAGTGAAATCTATGTTTTCTTCCAGTTCACGTCCGGCATTGGACCAGGGAAGTGGCGCATTGAAATCGAAATCGTATCCCGGTTTCGTTGAAAATCCGAGTCCTAAGTGCCATTTGCCGACACATGCGGTGTTGTAACCAGCATCTTTCAGTAAACCTGCTACTGTCAACCGTTCTGACTCAATTAAGGGGGGTTCGTAGCCGTAAAGCACACCACGTTTTAGGCGACTCCGCCAGCAATATCTACCTGTTAAGACACCGTATCGGGTGGGTGTACAGACTGCAGATGGAGAATGCGCATCCGTAAAGCGAATTCCTTCCTGTGCAAGTTGATCCATATTTGGGGTAGGAATTTTTGAATCAGGGTTATAGCAGCCGACATCGCCGTAACCCATATCGTCTGCCATAATGAAAACAATATTCGGTAATTTTTGATTGTCCATATTACTCCAATAGATAACAGTAGTTTTAACGCTCCTATTGTAATTTCTCCTTTAATTCTGTGAGTTCTTTGTCAATTGATTCGTCCTCTGCGTAATTTACAAATTCTCGATTAAGTTCTACATCCTTAAATTCAATATCTACTTCTGACGCTGCTTTTGCAAGGGCTGCAGCTTCAGTAACGTTTTGTCCCATTTTCTTAAGCATCTCAAAAGCCTTATTGTCTTGCAGTTCGGACAATGTATGTTGCAAATGTTCTTGTGCATCAACATTTCTGTGTTTTGCGATGACAACTTCCCTTTCTCGCTGTGTCTGCTGTGTTTTTTGTTGGAGTGTGTCAAGAAGTGTTGTGAGGTGTTCGACTGTCTTTTTCTGTTCTTCCCACTGTTCTTTATATCGGTTTGCGATTTGTCTATATTCATTTCGTTGTGTGAGGTCTTCCCTTGCTAAATCTTCACGTCCTGCCTTAAGTGAGATGACAGCCCGTTCTTCACATTTTTCTGCTTGTGCTATTGCTCCATCGTGTGCATTTTGAAATTGTGTTTCTATTCCAATTGATGCGTCAACCTTCTGCTTTGCTTCTGAGAAACGGTTTGTTATCTCAAGGATCACATCCTCTAACACTTTTTCGAGGTCTGTTTTTTTATCTTTAGTTTCTTCTTCGGTCACAATTTCAACGAGTGGGGAGTCTAATTTGACCACAACAGTTTTCGCAAGTTTATCACCCATTCGTTGTCTGCCTTTTCCTAAAGCAAATAAACAGTCAATAGGTTGAAATATGGCAGCAAAACGACGAACGAACGCATCTTTAAAGTTGGCTTGTTCTCCATCCTTCAAACGGACTATTTTAAGAGATAATAATCTCTTTCCGAATCCTCCCCCATCTTCACGTCCGTCCATAAAAAAATAACCATACATCCACAATAAAATGCTTAGGACAAAGAAGGTAGTTGTTGCGGGATCATCGCCAAACATCATATATTCGTCAAAATCAGTGAACATTACCGATTGTAAAAGTCCTATTAGCCATAACATAATCTGGCAGAACCCTAAGAAACCGATGTCCAGCAAAAACGCACCTAACCTTGCCCAACGAGATGCCAATTTAAACTTTTCTCCAGCGATCTTAACAATAGACATGATCCGTATTTCTCCATCTTATTAGAGTTTATCATTACCAAAGAGGGTGGTTAAATCTTGTTCTATCGTGGGTACTCCATTTAAGGAAAATTACACTTGAGGTAGGTGACAGTTCTGTCTGATTTGAATCAAAATAAGGCATCTTAATCTGAATATTGGTAGATCTTAGAATTAATTGGACACTCTACACCAGCGAGGTTAGGAAACCTCGCCTACCGCGAAACGAAAGTGATTATTTATTCTTATAATTCACCAATAGGGTGTAGAAAACTAACAAAAATAGAGTGTAAATTTTTATTGTAATTTCGCCTTTAATTCTGCTAAGTCATTCTCAATAGATGCTTCTTCAGCATAACCTGCAAATTCTTTGTTCAACTTTGTATCCGTAAGATCAATATCCACTTCGGATGCTGCTTTTGCCAATGTAGCAGCTTCGCTCGCATTTTGTTCCATTTCATTGAGGATTTCAAACGCCGCACCATCCTGAACCTCTGTCAATGTTTCTTGCAGATGTTGGTGTGCATCAACATTTCTGTGTTGTGCGATAACAATATCCCTTTTTCGTTCTGCTTCCTCAGTCTTCTGTTGCAATGTTTCAAGGAGAGTAGTGAGTTCTGTCACGACCTGCTTCTGTTCATCCCATTGTGCCTTGTATCGGTCAGCAAGCTGGCGGTATTCGTTGCGCTGTGTGAGGTCTTCCCGTGCCAAATCTTCCCGTCCTGCCTGAATTGCTATAGTTGCGCGTTCCTCACACCGTTCTGCCTGCACAACTGCCCCTTCATAGGCATTCTGAAACCGCTTTTCAATTCCAATAGACGCATCAACCTTTTGTCTTGCCTCGGACAGCCGGTTAGTCATTTCAAGGATAGCATTTTCTAAGACTTTCTCAGGGTCTTCTGCTTCAACTACAACTTCTTCAGGGTGTCGCTCGTAATTTACAACAACTGTTTCCGCAAACTTATCTCCCATTCGTTGTCTTTTGCCACCGAGTGCAAAGAGGAGATCAAACGGTTGGAAAAAACCTGTGAACCGGCGAACAAATGAATCCTTAAAGGAGCACGGTTTGCCATCTCTCAACCGAATAACCTGTAATGAGAGTGCCCTTTTGCCGAATCCTTGTCCGTTTTTGAATCCATCCATGAAAAGTAGGCCGGCACTCCATAACATTAAACCTAACAAAGGAAGTGGAAATCGTTGTATGGGCGAATGTTGGAAGAATGATAACATGACCAAAAGATAAACCAAAATAGAAGAGCAAAAAGAAGTTACCATTAGATCTAAGAAGAGCGCGAACATCCGTGCTGCTCGGGACGCTAATTTAAATTTTTTGCCAGCAATTTCAATTAGCTTCATCGTAGACAAATTCCTTTTTTATTGAGAAAACTCGTGTATTGTTGAATTATGTTTGAGCAACATTATTTTTTCATAGAAAGGTTATTTACGGGTTTTCCCATCACCCATTTATAATAGAGTCTTTCAAAGTTAAAAGGATAGCCAAATTATGTGGTCATTACGTTGGCACTGTTACTGCTACTTCTCGGCCACCTGCTTCTGAAGAATCAATGACACCTTGGATGATAACGTTTGTAAGCAAAATCTCATAAGGATCAATAGGGGAAGGTTTACCCTCTCTAACTGCATCAATAAATGCACTATCTTCCTCATGGAAAACACTTACTGATTTAAACTCAGTGAAGGTTTCATCATGGATCTCACCATCTTTGTCACCATAAACACGCACACCATCTTGTGGACCGCGAACTTCGCCGATGCCGATTCGTAACCCCGCTTTTTTGCCGAGAAAAATAGTGCCACCAAGCGAATCCATATTCATGCACCAACATGTCTTAAACACCAAGCGTGCGCCGTTGTCAAAAACAACCCATCCCACACCGAAATCTTCAACTTCTGTCTCTTTGAGTGCTGCATTCCACGTATTGTGTAGACTCAAATAGTTTGAGGTGATACCAGAAACAGCAATTGGTTTGGGATGCCCCATTAAATAGAGAGCAGTATCCAATGCATAAACACCTATGTCTGCAGATGCGCCTAAGCCTGCTGTCGATTTACGGATAAAACTTCCACCTGGATTCCCACGGCGCCGATCTGCGACGGTTTCAGCGTAGTAAATCTCGCCAAGTGTGCCTGCGTCAACAATCTCTTTCGCCTTGATGACTTGCGGCGAATAGCGGAGTTTAAGACCAATCATTAGAATTTTATCGTTTTCTACTGAAGCGCGCCACATAGCAGCTGCGCCATCCAACGTAGCCTCCATCGGCTTTTCGCAGAAAACGTGTTTGCCTGCGTTTAATGCTGCAACGGTTGGCGCCGCATGCACACCTGTGGGGGTGCACACATACACAGCCTCAATCTCATCCATTTTGAGCATTTCATTGTAATCGGTAAATGTGTTTTTTATTCCCCACCGTTCATTTGCGCGTTCCAAATTTGCCGGAACCAAGTCAGATGCTGCGATAATCTCCGCACCCTTAATCTCTGCAAGCGTTCCGCAATGTGCCTGCGCAATACCACCTGCCCCAATTAAACCTAATTTGACTGTTCTCATAGTCATCTCCTCACCACAGATTTGTTCTATAGATTTTATCTTATTTTTCCGTTAGAAGTCAAGTGAATTTCTGCTTATGGTAAAGATTACAATTAACGCTACATTCCTGAACTGTGAATCAACGTCAAATGCACGTATGGCATTTGTCGGGAGGGAACTCCGATTCCCGACTATCAATGCGTTTCGTCGCGATTCGGAGATCGCTCCCGCCGAATACCACACGCGTATTCGGCGTTGATTCACAGAGGAAATGTAGAATTATCTCTATACTCCACTATAAGAAATGTGAAAATGCCAACACATTCTAATCTCAGAAATGAATGTCTCATCTAAACAAAACATGGAACTCTGGAAAAAATCTTGATATTCAAAGAAAATTCTGCTAATATATCCACAGAAGTTAAATAACGTCACATAGGATTCTTTATTTTTCACCTACAGATTGATCAATGAATCTGTAAGAATAGAACCTACAGTCTTAGTAATCCTGAAACAGAATCTGGAGAATGAGTCAGCATGGCAGCAAACGCAATAACGCTTTTCCGTCTCTTTTTAACTTTTCTTGTTATCGCTATCTTCAGACAACACCCTTACATAGATATTGCGTGCATTGTAACCATCCCTATTATTTTTATACTTGATGCTGTAGACGGTGTTGTTGCTCGTAAACATAACCAAACCACAAATTTCGGTGCTGTCTTTGATATTGCCGCTGATAGGATTGTTGAAAATGTATTCTGGATTTACTTCGCAGCTATTCAACTCATTCCAGTTTGGATGCCCATTGCTGTGGTAACGCGCGGAATTCTAACTGATGGCGTACGTAGCATAGCGCTCACCGAAGGCAAAGCACCTTTTGAAATGATGTCAGCTGCTTGGACACGAGCATTGACAAGTTCTCGATTCTCTCGCGGGTTATATGGATTAGCCAAAACGCTGACGTTTCTTTTCCTCCCTATTGCGGATTTTCTCAGTCGCGAGAATGCTACCCTAAATATCTCATTCATTAATACCACTGTCACTGATACATTTTCATTGGGGTCTGTAATCATTGCCTATGTTACTGTCGCGATGTGTCTCATTCGAGGATTTCCCGTGCTTATTGACGGGTGGCAGTACATCAAGCGTACCAAATAGATGTAGTAAACAAGATAAGAAGATTTGAACACGGAATCGAAATAGATAACCGATTGACGTAATCTCACATCTGCGCTATGTTTTAAAACAGACTTGTAACACATGTGGGGGTGAATATGAAAGCAGCACAATTTTACGGTGGCAAAGATATTAGGGTTGAAACAGTCCCTGACCCAACGCCTGAAGCAGGACAAGTATTGGTACAGGTAGAAGCAGCTGGTATCTGTGGAAGTGATCTACACGGATACCATCATCAGCCAGACAAGCCTTTGTCACCGCGTATTGGTGGACATGAATTAGCAGGACAAATTGTTGACATAGGAACAGACGTTACCGAACACAGAACAGGGGAGCGCGTCGCAATTGAACCAATTAGCCCATGCAACAACTGCCCGGAATGCTACAACGGCTATTACAATATCTGCGCAAATTTACGGCATGCTGGTGGCGGTTTTGCTGAATTTATGGTTGCACGCACCTCAAACGCTTATGCTCTTCCTGATAGCGTCTCCGCTGAAGGTGGTGCGTTGGCAGAAGTATATGCTGTTGCAGTGCATGCTGTTAACAGAGCAATGGTGTCTCCAGGGGACCACGTTGCCATTATAGGAAGCGGTCCGGTTGGGTTGACGATTGCACAGGTAGCGGATATTGCGGGAGCAACATCCATCGCTGTTTTAGGTAAACCGGATACACCGATACAAATTGCACAGGAAGCGGTCGGTGCAATTCCTATCAATGTTGATAAGACCGATGCTGTGGAAGCCATCATGAATTGGAGTAACGGACGTGGGGCTGATGTTGTTTTTGAAGCGGTCGGTGGCAAGGCAAATACATTGGAGCAGGCTACGCAGATAGCAGCAAAAAGAGGACGCGTTTGCATGGTAGGTGGGCATGCCGCGCCACTCACCTTTTCAGAACGGTTTGCTCGAAGCCGAGAACTGACGATAATATGGTCATTCTGTTACGGCAGACGCGGTGGCAAAACCGAGTTTCAAATTGCTATTGACCTGCTCGCTGCTGGCAAACTTGATCCAAGTCCATTGGTTACACACCGATTCAACTTGGACGAGATTACGCGAGCATTTGCAGTTGCAGCGGGACGTGATGAACACGGGTCCGTAAAAGTCCTTGTAATGCCCAATAATTAATGGAGGTAAAATGGAAACTCTTAAATCACTTATATTTGTCGGAACAGAAGGAATTTATCACGACCATAAGGGAAACGGACAGTACTTAACAGCGATGCTCAATGACATTGATAACATTGAAGCCGACTTCTCACGAGATTATAATGTGCTTGCCGATGGTCTTGAAACATATAACACTGTGCTTTTCTATACCGATGTCGGCGAACTTACAGCAGCACAAGAGGCAGGATTGCTTAACTATATTCAATCAGGTGGCGGATTTTTTGGACTGCACACGGCAGCTGCTTCCTTCCGAGATTCCGAAGGCTACCACGGTATGCTTAATGGGTTTTTTAATGGGCATAGTCCTTATATGGACTTCACTGTTAATGTAAGTGATTCTGAACATCCTATTTCCACTGGGTTAACTGATTTTGAGGTGACAGATGAACTTTACTATCTAAAGCATAATCCTGACACTTCACAGCATTTGATGTCCGCGTATGATCACACGAAAGATGAAACCCACGTTATGGCGTTCCATCACAAGTATGGCGAGGGTAAAGTATTTTATTTCGCGTTGGGACACGATACGGCTGTGCTTGAGAATTCGAGTTTTCAGGAAGTTATACGCAGAGGGGTTTTGTGGGTAGGAAATAGACTTTAAAAATGGAATGCATTTTCAGATGCGTTATAAATGTAATTTAGGTTGTTGTGAAAGTATTTCTTCAGCAACAGCAATGTCTCTATGAATCTGCTGCACTAAAGCACGCATATTCGAGAATTTACGTTCACTACGAATCTTTTCAACAAAGAATATTTCAATAGATTCGCCATATATGACTTCATCAAATTCAAAAAAATGGCTCTCTACTTGGAATTTTGTCCCATTAAAGGTAGGACGAATTCCGATGTTCACCACACCATTTAACCAACGATCCGTTAATTTTGCGCGAATAGCATAAACCCCATTCGGCGGCGAGAGTTGCTCTCCCGGTTCAATATTCGCAGTTGGAAAACCGAGTTCCCTACCGCGCCCGTCACCTCGTATAACGGTACCACTCAACGAATAGATTCTTCCTAACAGCTGCGATGCTAAACCGAGATCTCCCCTTGCAATTGCTTGTCGAATACGCGTGCTATGCACCGGTAAACCGTTTAGTTGAGTAGGCGGCACAACTGTAACACCAAATTGGGACTCTTGCCCCATGGATTCTAATAACTCCGCATTACCTTCCCTATCTTTTCCAAATTGGCAGGCGTAACCAACAACGATATGTTTAGCGCGGCACAACTCAAGCAAAACACTATCCACAAAGGTATTCGGAGACATTGACGCAATCTGTTCATTGAAATTAACAAAAATTGCAATATCAATCCCGATTTGTTCAAGAATTTCTATGCGTTTTGGCAAACACATTAAAACGGGCGGACATTTTTCTGGTGCAAGGAAAGTCAAAGGATGTGGATAGAAACCAAAGAGAATGCTTAAAAACCCATCGGCATCGGCACGTGCACGAACTGTTTCAAGTACATCTTGGTGACCGATATGTAATCCATCAAATACGCCAAACGTAACAACCGAGTCCTGTGTCAATTCAGGAATGGATTCTAAATTATAATAAGTTTGCAAAGTTTTTCTCCACTAATTGTTACTTCCTCAGTAATGCACTTTGCGGAGTAGGTGTAGTGTATTTATGGACGAACACCATAAATATCAACAAATTTCTCAAATGTGCTGTTTAGCAGTTGCCACAAGTTCCTTTATAGCAGAAGCACTTGGAAGATTGATACGACACCCTGAAGCGCGTTCATGTCCTCCACCATCGAATTCCGCTGCAAGTGCAGCAACGTCAACACGACCTTCACTGCGTAGGCTTACCTTGGTGTTACCATCAGGCAACTCACAAACACAAATAGCAACTTCGACACTTTCAATTGCTTGAATCTGATTGACAAAACCTTCCACATCATCCAATGTTGTTTGGGTTTTATTCAGCATTGATTGCGTAACCAAAACCCAAGCTATCTTGCCATCAGGAGTAAGTTCCAAGGTACGTAGTGTTTGTGCCAACAAGTGAATCTTTCCCAGTGGCACATGCTCATAGACTTGGCAGTAAACTTCATCTGGGGCAAAGGCCCCGATCGCTATCAAATCTGCCGCTATTCTATGTGTTTCTGGTGTCGCATTGCTATAGCGAAAACACCCTGTATCAAACATTAGTCCAGTATATAGACACAATGCAGATGCCTCATCAATAGGTATCTGCGCGAATTTAATAAAATTGTAGATAATCTCGGCTGTTGATGAGGCAGTAGGTATAATCAGGTTGTAATCTCCAAAATCCTCCGCAGTAATGTGGTGATCAATATTTACGACAACATGCGTTGGAATCAAACGTTTACTAAGAAAAGGTCCAATCCGTTCTCGTGAGCTTGCATCTAAAATAACTAATACTTCTGGGCAAAAATCTGTAGATGCCTTAGCATCCTCAATGTTCTCCCAATATGGTAGGAACCGGTACTTTTTCGGAACCAAATCCGTATTATAGATTTTTACGGTCTTCCCTAACTTTTCCAGAAATAGGTATAATGCTAATTCAGAACCGATTGCGTCACCATCCGGATTAACGTGCGTAGAAATGGCAAACGTCTGGTATTGTTCAAATAGGGTTAGGAGTGATCGGAAACTATCCATCTCAACTAAATGTCTTGTGCTGAATTTTCTGGCACTTCTTCTTCAGTTTCAATTCGTTTGAGAAGTCCATCTATTTTCATGACATGGTCAACTGAATCATCTAAATTAAATCGGAGTTCAGGTGAATATCTGAGTGCTAAACGCCGACTAATCTCGCGTCTAATAAACCCCGCAGCACTCTTAAGTCCTGCAAGGGTCGCTTCCTTCTGTTCTAAATCCCCGATAACACTCACCTTCACATCTACATATTTAAGGTCAGAAGACACGTCTACATGGGTGACAGTGCAAAAGGCGACACGCGGATCTTTCACAACACGGTGAATAATCTCTCCTAACTCCCTCTGTATAAGAGCTCCAACTCGGTCCTGTCTTCTATTTTCTAACATGCTTACAGACCTCCTGCACACAAAGTATATCTCTTATTTTAAAAGAAAAATTCTGTCTCATAATCAACCAAAACAACTGATGAATTTTCCTCAATGAATTTAACGCTCTGTGCTAAAATTTTATCCACGAATTTTACTTCATTCGCAACTGTGACCGCTCCTAATACTGCAGATTGATGTATATCTTGTGCTTCTATTTCGGCAATTGCAACATTAAATCGGTTTTTGAGTCGCGCAATTATACTTTTGATAACCCTGCGTTTTTCCTTAAGGGACTGGCTTTCTGGTAAATATAACTTTATTTTACAAACACCGATGTGCATTTCTATTGTCTATTTTTGAAGTGGTATGCTCTTGTTAATAGTAGGGGTTTAAATTTCCCGCTCAGTCGAAAAAACATTGCTTGTAGACATATCAAACGTTTCATGAACAAGCGAAATTTTCTTATTGTTTTCGATTTTGAATTGTCAATCCTTAAAAACGCTTGAAATGAACTTTAGGATACGAATAAAAGTAGAATTTAGATAGACGTGAAACTATCCGTCTCAATTTTGAAGTGATAGGTGTTTGGAATGAGAGCAACAACGATGGCAAACCGTTGAAGCACCCAATTTTCGTTCCGCAAGTGTTAAGTGTGAAAAGATTAAAACCATGAACATGTGAATGGCAGCAGTATGTCCAAATCAATAATTTCTGTATCACACTGTTTTTAAAGAGTCCGAGCCACTTGTTCGTGGACGTAACATTCTAACACATCCCCGACTTTTATGTCATCAAATTCGTCAATGCCGATACCACATTCATAATTGGCTTGTACTTCGTTGACGTTGTCTTTGAAACGTCTTAGTGAGTCGACCTTACCTTCGTAAACCAGTCGGTTTTCGCGCAGCACACGAAGGGGTTGGTTAAATGAAATCCTGCCCCAATTGACATAACTACCAGCAACGGATCCAAGACGTGGCACTTTAAAGATTTCTCTCACTTCAGCACGTCCAATAATTACCTCCCTAACCTCTGGGTCTAACAAACCTTCCATTGCTGCGCGGATATCAGAGATGATGTCATAAATCACCGTATAGGTGCGAACATCAATCCCTTCCGCGTCCGTGGCTCTGACGGCTTCCGTAGTTGGGTGAACGTTAAATCCAACCACGATAGCATCAGATGCAGAAGCAAGCAAAATATCAGTCTCTGTAATACCGCCAGTGGCTTCATGAATGATATTTATCTTCACTTCGCCCGTGCTCAATTTCAACAAAGATTCCGATATGGCTTGGACTGAACCTTGCACATCACCCTTAACAATGAGGTTCAATTCCTTGATGTCGCCTTCTTGAATCTGTTGAAATAGGTCATCAAGGCTTACATGGCTATGTGTACCAAGTTTGGATATACGGTGTTTATCTTGTCGTTCTTCGCCAATGGCACGAGCATCCCGTTCTAATTCGACAGCATAAAATATGTCACCTGCTTCCGGCACCCCAGTAAACCCAAGTACTTCAACAGGGGTAGATGATCCGGCTACCTTGATCCGTTTTCCATCATCACTCATCATCGCCCTAACCCTTCCGGAGTAGCGTCCAGAAACAAACGCATCACCCACTCTCAGGGTTCCGCTTTGTACTAAAACGGTCGCAACTGCCCCACGACCTTTATCAACTTGCGCCTCAATAACAACTCCACGGGCAGATTTATCCGGATTCGCTTTTAATTCAAGAAGTGCCGCTTCAAGCAGAAGCATTTCTAATAACAATTCTATGCCGGTGCCTTCTATCGCGGACACCTCTACGCAGATAGTTTGCCCTCCCCATTCTTCTGGCATTAATTCGTTTTCAACTAACTGTTGTTTAACATAGTCAGAACGCGCGCCTGTCACATCAATTTTATTTATTGCCACAACAATGGGTACTTGCGCTGCTTTAGCATGATTAATTGCCTCAATTGTCTGTGGCATTACACCATCATCAGCAGCAACGATAAGGACAACGATGTCTGTTGCCTGCGCCCCACGCGCCCGCATTGCTGTGAATGCTGCGTGTCCGGGCGTATCAAGAAAGACAATGTTCCCATTTTCCAATTCAACATGGTATGCACCGATATGTTGTGTAATATTTCCCGCTTCAGATTCGCTCACGTTCGATTGACGGATAGAATCCAAAAGTGAAGTTTTTCCGTGGTCTACGTGTCCCATTATGGTTATAACTGGCGCACGCGCTACCAACGATTCGGGTGGGTCCTCCTCATCTAAAAGAAGTTGTTCCTCTAATGTCTTTTCCTGAACAACTTCAAAGCCGAAATGTTCCCCTAAGATTAACAAGGTTTGATAGTCTAAACTTTGGTTGATCGATGCCATCACCTTTAATTTCATCAATTGCATTATCATTTGGGTTGATTGTAAATTCAGCATTGATGCTAATTTACCTACTGTCACACCTTCCTGAACCTTCAAGGGAGCATCGGTAGGATCTTCTTCCTTTTCTTCTTTCTCAGGTGTAATGTCAACTTCTGTTTCAGACGCTATATCAACTTGTTTCTCAGGTGTAGTGTCAACTTTTGTTTCAGGTGTTACATCAACTTCTGTTTCTTGATCTGCGCTTATTTCTTGCTGAGGATCTAACTCGGATTCAACTAACATAATTGTTTCCGGATCCAAAGAACTCATATGATTTTTAACGGGAACGCCTAAGTCTTGTAGCGCTTTGATAAGTTCTTTACTACTTAATCCATGGCGTTTTGCCAACTCATAGACTCGGACGTTTTGACTCGGTGTTGTTTTTTGGTTAGGTTCAGCTGCTTGCTGTCTCGTTTTTTTCATCGGCGATAATCTCCTTCTCAAGGAGTGCCTGTTTGAATTCGGTGATAACCGATTCCGACAGTCGCACTCTTAGCAATGAATTTATCCGCTTAGGCACTTTAAAAGCATTTTCAATACAAGACTTTGAACGACAGACGTATGCACCACGTCCGGGAAGTTTTTGTAATTCTTCCATCTCTAAAGCCTCACCCGTACGACACACAAAACGGATTAATGTTTTCTGTGGAAATGGACAACGACACCCAATACAGGTACGAATGGGTGCTTTAATATTTTTCATTGATTGACTGTGGAAACAAACTACTCCAAACCACTCAATAGTGTTCCTTACAAACAGATAAGTTTGTGTCTGTTAATTATCTTCAGATCCAGAGGTTGACTCTAATTCGGGTTCAGTCTCGGTTTCTGACTCTACGGTGTCGGTCGAATTAATATCTTCTGAGCTTGGTTCAACAGCAACTTCAGCCACCATCTCTTCCTCTGCTTCCGCACCATTAACCTCTGCAGACTCCCCTTCAGCATTTTCAGATGGAACATCCTCTTCCAAATCCTCTTTAAATAATGTTTCCAATCCAACAGGTGCTTCGGATTCACTTTTTATGTCAATGTTCCATCCTGTCAATTTCGCCGCAAGTCTTGCATTCTGTCCTCGTCTACCAATTGCGAGAGACAATTGGTCATCTGGAACTATGACAATTGCGCTCATGTCCGCTTCGTTGAGTTCAACTTTGCGAATACGTTCTGCCGGTTGTAGAGCATTTGTGATAAAGATTTGCACATCTTCGTTCCATTCGAGAAAATCAATTTTCTCATTTTTTAATTCACGAACCATGGTCTGGACTCGGCTGCCTCTAACACCTACACAGGTCCCAACTGCATCTATACCCTCTTCATTTGCGGTAACAGCAACTTTGGCGCGGTATCCGGGCTCACGAGCAACTGCCATCACGCGAACTTGTCCTTCATATACCTCTGGAACTTCTTGTTCACACAACATGGTAATCAGGTCGGGATGTGTTCGGGATACAACGATCTGTTCTCCAGTTAAGGTATTTTTCACCTCTAAAATCAGACATCGCAGAGAGTCACCTCGGTTATACCGATGAGATGAAGGTATTTGACTTGCTGGTAAGAGTGCCTCGGTACGCAAAACGTCTGTCCGTTCCAAATCAACAATGGCGTTCTGCTTATCATATCGCTGTAAGTACCCAACGACAACCTCTCCTTCACGTCCCTCAAATTCCTTGTAAACCAGTTCACGTTCTGCTTCTCTCAGTTTGCCAAGTAGGATTTGGCGTCCCAATTGCGCTTGAATTCGACCAAATTCTTCTGGGTTAATTTCAACCTCCAGCATATCACCAATTTCTACATTCGGATCAAGTTTTTGTGCTTCCTCAATTGGTATCTCCGTTGAGAAATCTCTCATAATATCAACAACTTTTTTCGGAACGTGGCATCTTATCTCTTCCTTGTCAAGCTGAATATCTATTGATACCTTCGCTTCTGGACCGTAGTGTCGCAATGCGATCACACTGAGAGCCTCCTCAATTGCCTTGACAAAAACTTCCTCTGGTAAGTCTGTATGTCCCATCATTTGGCGTATAGACTGTTGTAAACTTTCTCTTCTTTCTTGTGTTTTATGTTTCATGTTACTCCTGCATTATGGCACGGTTTGCAAACTCACATTGCTTTAACAAATTACCAAATTAGTTGAATATACGCTTTGCAAACCTTTGAGATTTCAATGTGAACGGTTTTTCCTGATGTTTGTTCTAAAATGACACATCCGTCTAAGACATCTACCACTTGACCTTGCACTTCAAACGCTTGTCCACGCTGCGAAGCGGCTTCAATTTGAACGGTCCTACCGAGATTCCGTTGAAAATCCGCTGCTGTTGTTAACGGACGGTCAACTCCCGGTGAAGCGATTTCAAACTGTTTATACCCATCTAAAATCTGGTTAACTTCTAAAATTGGGCGTACAGAATCATCTACCGCTTTGCAATCGGATACCGAAAGCCCTCCCTGTTTGTGAATCAACAACCGGAGTATCCGATTTTTATCGTTCCCAGCTGTTTCTACAGCGACCAATTCAAACCCTTCAGCATGGAGAAGTGGCGTTAACATTTCTGCGACGGTAGATTCAGTGTCTCCTGCCATTTTTTACCTTCCATAAAATAAAAAACGCGATCGTTCTCGGCTGTTGAGAGTCTCGCGGTTCTTCGTTAGCAATTTGCCAATTCCCTCTCTTTCACGTGGGAATAGACCATTGCTTTACTACTGCATCAACATCAGTAGTATTTTAAATTTGACCTGAAATCCTTTAAATTGGCATTTTACCACTTTCCTTTTTGGGAATCAAGTCAAATTCAAGATTCACACGAATGTGTTGAAAAAAACCTAAAAACTTCACCGCATAGGTCCTTATGAAGACGGTTTGACTATAAGACGTTTCTAATTATAAAAGTTTAACTTATCTACAAACTTTTGTCAAGATTTATTTTCTGAAGTATGAAAATATTTGCCATTGTCTGAATCGCTGCTTTGCGCGGATGATGCGGATTTGAATCAAAATCGCGCTTTCAAGCCCTCCTACAAGAGTTACGTTGTGCGAATTAGAAAATTTTTATTGTAATAAAAAACTTTTAATTATCAACCGCACATGTTATACTATTTACTATGAGTATGTTTCGTGAACATTGGCTCGGTGGATTGACAACTTACAGCACTTTCTTCGTAATTTCGCTTATAGCAACAATCTCCGTTTCAATCACTTACGGATTACCATTTGACTGGAATCCGACTATTTCTATGGACCCCCTCGGAATCCTTGGGTGTTTTGCCATCGCTTTGCTGTTCGGATTGTGGCCTGATGTAGATATTAAAAGCAGGAGCCAAAAAATATTCTATACTGTCCTGTTTATGTTGAACGCTTCGCTTATCTTAATTTTACAAAGGTATTTAGAAGCAGCTCTTTTAGGATTATTTGCGATGCTCCCGATTCTTAGTCGGCATCGTGGATGGACTCATTCAAAGATTACGATGATTTTGCTACCAAGTCTGTTTCTGGTGATTCCAATTTATGTGGCGTATCCGAATTGGGGAGTAGGGTGGAAAGAACTTCCCGATTTATTTGATTCGTTGGTAACGTGGGAGGGACTTCCCGATATCCTACGGAGCGGTTTTGCATTTTATCTGGCTGGTTTGATTGGATATGCGTCACATCTTTATCTTGATGGTATCTTATTCCGTTCACGCAAAGCACAACAGCGGAAAGCGCGGGCGAACTGATGAATAATACAACACTTAACACCCAAGAATTACGTGACAACCCTTTGATGCAAACACTTCACGTTTTTGCTAAAGCGAAAGGAGTTCAACTCTATCTTGTAGGTGGCAGTGTCCGGGATTTGTTGTTAAATCGTCCGATAACAGATTTTGATTTCACATTGGAATCGGAGACCATAGAACTTGCTAAAATGTTCGCTGACAACATCCATGCCCCTTTCATCCCGCTTGAAGAGCAACCACCTACTGCACGTGTTATAGTTAAGACATCACAACCTACTCCAACTGAATTGAGTATAGATTTCACACAATTTAGAGGCGCAACCCTTACAGATGATCTGCGTTTACGTGATCTAACAATCAATGCAATGGCAATTCCGCTTGAATCGTTGATGGAATCAGATAGTCCTGAAGTTATTGATCCATGTAATGGCAGAAACGATTTAGCAACACGTCAACTCTGTTTTCTGAGTGAACAAGTCATACTTAACGATCCGCTACGTCTAATGCGAATTTACCGGTTCGCAGCACAGTTAGATTTTGAGATACCTCAGAAATCCACTGAGTTAGTGCAAAAACATAAACATCTGTTACCGCAAGTCTCAAGAGAACGACTTCGCGACGAATTTTTTAAAACTCTCAACGTTCAAAATGCAAAAAACCATTTGCAGCAGATTCTTGAAATCGGTCTGTTAGCTCAGGTTTTTGCCAATATAAAACAAACACCTACTTTGTGGCATTCGTTAGAAAACTTTGAGGGCAATCCAATTCCCGAAACGCTTTCTTCCTATAAAGATGAAATCAATACCTATCTCAGTGAAGAATTAGGGTTGTATGCTAACCGTCGATCGTTGATTAAGCTCTGTCTACTTCTTCGGGAAAATATTGAAGATATTGGCAAACTGCTGCGCCTGAGTCGAAAAGCAGTGCAGTTTATAAAATGTCTTGTTCCTGGATATCAACAAATTGTAGAGAGGAAATTGACAAAGAAGCAGATAATTGATTTTTTAAGAACTACGGTACCTGATTGGTGGGGTGTACTTCTGATTTCAGCAGCGATGCATCCGATTCCACCAGAAGTCCTGGGAAACATCGTAGATACCTATTACAAACATTTCCTACCTATCCTCAAACAGGGACGTCTCATCACAGGGGAAGATCTGATTAAAAAGTTCCAGCTAAAAGAAGGAAAAGAAATAGGTACGCTGTTAAAACAAATTGAGGAACAGCAGTTTTACGGTGAGATTCGGACACGTGCTGAAGCACTTGCTGTTGTAGAGATGTTAATTCGTAAGTAGGGTAAATCCTATAGGCATCAATTTAAGAAGAACTCCCAAACCCAGGCAGGTAGGTGCGGTTTCTAACCGCACCTTATTATACCAAAACGATCTTGTGGGAGGCGTTTGCAACGCCGATTATCGCGCTTACAAAGCACTCTTACAAAGATGTTTTTCCAATTAGTGGCAACCAACGAATGTAAGTCCGATGCGGTTAGGAAACCGCATCTACCGCGGGTGGAGGGACGCTAAATTGACACTTAATGCAAATCTCTATAAATCTACTTGACGTTTACGCAGAAATTTTGGAATGAGAGATACCAGAACGATAAGAACACCTGCGATAGATAGGTAAATTATCGTCTTATCTAAATTTCCTTCACCACTGACAAGCGCACCACCTATTTGAACGTACGCTATAGTCCCTGGCAACATAAATATTGATGAAACAAACGCGTAGGTAGAAAACTTAATTTTTGTCAATCCGTAAGCGTAGTTTTGTAAATTAAAGGGAAAGATAGGGACTAACCGTGTGAACATTAAGATACGCCATCCTTCCTGCTCCACCTTTTCATCAATTTTTCGGAATTGTGCGTTTCCTGCAATCCAGTTTTCAACAAGTCCTCGTGCCACATAGCGAGCAACAAGGAAAGCAAGGGAAACTCCAACTGTTGCACTTATCCAAACATAGACCACACCCCATACAGGACCGAAGGCGATCCCTGAAAGCACGGTAATTGGTAAACCCGGTAAGAAAAAAAGTGTCGCAACAATGTAAAAACCGATGTAGATTAATGGCGCAATGATTCCGAATCCTGAAACCCATTCTTTGATTTTGTAGACATTTACGCCATAATACCTTAATAAAAAATAGATAGCGGCCATAACACCGATAGCAATAGCAAGCTTAATTACCTTATTTTTCATCAATTTTGGCAATTGCCTCCAAATAGGCTTTAATCTGCGATCGATATCGCACTGGAATTCGATTGTTTTCAATCGCTTGGGCGTACTCGCGTTGTGCTGTAAGCACGACATCACTAAAAGGTAGATAGTCAGGATCAGCTCCCGCATTGCCCGTTTTTCCGGTGAAAACCCTTGTAACACTTTGCGTATCTGATGCAGCCTCTGAACTTATTTTTAACTCACTTCCTGTAATTTCTAAAGAAGGTGTTTCATCGCCGGTAAGCGGTTTTTCGTCAACGTTTTCATCAACAGAAGGTGTCACATCATTGCCAGAAGGTGGGAAATCGGAAGGACCACCTGTCGCCTGTGTGCCTTGTGTCTCCTCATTTCCAGATTCTCGACCGGGTGCGCCTTCGCTATTCGCAACCCCACCATTAGGTTGCTCCGTTTCAATACTGGCTAATGCAATATCTTTTCGGTTCTCTGTAAGTTGTGCTTCAAGTTGATTGAGTTGACTAAGTTGGTTGAGGGCATCAATGATTTCTTGCAATGTGTCCGGAGAAACTGCCTTGCCCTGAACCTGATCTAATGTCCGACTTAGTTCCCCTTGCGGCACGTTCTCTGCCATTTTTTTAAAGAGTTTTGTTAGTTCATCTCGGAGTTCGGGTGTAAGCTCCGCTTGTCCTGCAAGACGTTCAAGTTCATCTGTAAGAGTGGTAGCATCCATCCCATTGAAGTGCTCTGTTGCTTGTGTTGCTTGTGCAATAGCCGACTCATCGAGAAATTCTGATTTCTTTTGTTTTACCTTTTTATTTAAGGCACGTAGATGTTCCTGTGCAGATGCAACATCTTTGACATTTTTCAGTTTTTTTATTGTTTTTCTGATTTCGTCTTTGACTATTGGGTTTTGAATATTCTCAAACCCATCCGCAAGGTTTTCAATTGTCTTTTCAATCGCTTCTCGCTCTACAGCTGTTGGCGGTTGAGGTGGTTCATATTGGCGAGGCACAGCAAAAGAGATCCCAATGATTAACAGGGGAATTGATACCCATTTCAACAATCGTGGTGGCGTGTACGGGATTGTCTTTGCTGAATCTAAGTTTGCAATTCCTCCTGCCGAATCAAGTATTTGCAGTTGTGCGACCTCATCTTGTCGGTTATCTTGTATCAATTCAAGCGATGTACTGACGCGCTCCTTGAATTCCAAATTTTCATCAACAAAACCTGCAATATCAGACAACGTTTTACGATGTCTGATACCTAAACAGATACCAAAGACTACTGCCCCAATAGCTACTAAAAACGTTATAAGTGTCATAGAAAATGGAAAAAGAACAAACCGATTCCCAACAAACAACACGGCAAGAAAACACATCGCAAAAAAGATGGTTTGCGTTACCGTCTGAAAGATTGTTTGTGTGCGTGAGCGGGTTCGAAGGACTTTTAGGCAATTTGTGATCACATTTCTTGGGTTTTCCATTTCATCTTCTCCGTAGCGGCAAATACCATCTCAGGTTTAATAGCATTCAGATTTTGGCGTGCTACATCAGCATGTTCGTCCCACTCTTTAGGCGATAAGGTTTGCATCAACTTGCATCCTTCCCGTGCAATTATAGTATGTTTGTTCCACGGTGGTCCCCACTGCGTCGGGTTTGATCCGCCAAACAAGGCAATTGTTGGCGTTTTGACTGCGATGCTCAAATGCATCGGTCCTGTATCGTTGCTAATATAGAGATGACATTGTTGTAGAAGCGCAGCAAGTTGCATCGGCGTAATATTGTTAACAATAATAGGCGAATACGTCATTTGTTTTGCTATATGATGTGCAAGTTCATCCTCTCGTGGTCCTGTTGTGATGATGATATGTGCGCCGTATGCTTTGTAGAGCATGTCGCCGAGAATGGCAAAATTGTCTGCGGACCACCGGCGGTAAGATGTCGCAGCACCCGGATTTAGACCGATGATAGGTTTACCATCATTCAGGCTTCGGTTTTCAAGAAAATCGTTGCCCCATGCCTTGCCTGCATTATCTACAAACACTTCCGGTTCATCGTCTGTACCTTCAATATCAAGCGCACGCACAACATCAAGATAACGTTGTATTTCGTGCTGTGCAGTGTTATTCGGCACAGCGATATGTAAAAGTCTTTTTCCTCCGGTATTTGTTTCAAAACCTACACGAAACGGTATTCTGGCAAGAAATGTGTGAAGTACTAACCGAAAAGTGGGTTGTAACACTACTGCCATCTGGTATTTTCGTTGAGCAATTTGATAGATTAGTTTCGGTACTGATGACTGATAGGTTAAGACCTCGTTCAGATACGGGTTTGCGGATACCAAATCTTCTCTTGATGGTGCTACCATGTAAGCGATGTGTGCCTCTTGGAAGTGTTGACGTAAAGCACGAACGACAGGTGTTGTTAAAACCGTTTCTCCGAGTGGTGCAAGTCTGATGATTAAGATGCGTTTAATCTGCTCAGGTGCAAACATCTTGGAATCTCTTCCATTTTCTACTAATTGCTAATTTCTTCTCGTCACGGTATAATACCTCAAAACAGACAGGGTGTCAAGGTGAAATCATATCTCCAAATACTAAAAGAAAAATACCTACAAGGGTGGGAACGTCAAACAACGGTAATTTTACTTGCTTCTGCTGTGGTGTTGACATTACATCGGACATACAGTCGTCCGCGTTTTTTTCGCGCTCATTTAGCAACGTATTTTGATAATTTGCCGTTAGATAAAAGCCACCCTTACTATTATTGGTTTCTGTCAACAGGACTCACACTGTTTCTGATTCCTGTGATTGTTGCTATATTCGGAACGAAACAAGGTCTGAGCAATTACGGAATTCGCTTGGGCAAGCAGAAAGTCGGTTGGGTCGTTACTTTGACGGCATGGATTCTGATGATACCTGTGGTTATCATAGCAGTTAAAGTGTACCCGTCTTTTTTAGACAAGTATCCGTTAGGCAAGGCTGTCGCAAGTAGTTGGATGGCGTTTATACCCTATCAACTTGCCTACGGTGTTTATATGTTTTCATGGGAATTCTTCTTCCGTGGATTCATGCTCTTTGGGTTGGAAAAGAGATTTGGAAACTATAGCATTTTAATCCAGACTATTCCGTTTGCAGTGATGCACTTTTCGAAACCGCTGCCAGAAGCACTTGGCTCAATTATTGCTGGGTTGTTGCTTGGTGTGCTTGCATTGGAAACTCGTTCTTTTGTCTATGGTGCGGCAATTCATTGGCTTGTGGCTATGACGATGGATACAGTATGCGTTATCATTTCGCACTGATGAAGTAAACATTATTGCGGATATTCAACTATGCTGCTATAATTTCTCTTACCCGTAAACAACATCTGCAACAGATTTTCCAAATTCTCTCTGCTAACGTGGCATTGGGTAAATTATCATAAGGAGCAAAAATGTCAGAAAAACAGTTCAAAGTTCGTGCAGCACATTGCGATTATCGTGCAAGTGAAGAGGAGATTTACCAGACCCTCCGCCGTATTACAGACCCGCTTACCCGATCTTGGAAACCGATTGAAACTGCCAAAAAGGTTGTCATTAAATTCAACATGATGAAACCGCCTGAGCGCATAATCTATTTTGAAGGTCGCCGCCGCGAATTGGTTGACGATGCAGTGTGTCGCGCTGTGCTGCGATTGCTTAAGGAGCATACAACAGCACAACTTATCGCTACCGATACAAACCCTTATACCCACGGACATCGAATGCCGCCCGGTTTCAACTATGAACATCATCTCAAAGAATTCGGCGTGCAATTTGTTGATTCAAACCTACCGCCGTTTAAAGATTTCGATGTTCCCGGTGGTGGTTCAATGTTTGATCGCTACACATTGAGCGCTTGCTTTGACGATGCAGATGCAGTGGTTTCTGTAGCAAAGATGAAAAACCATGCATTCATGGGAATCACCTTGTGCACTAAGAATCTATTCGGTTTACCGCCGATGCTGCTCCCGGAAGGTAGAACGCGAAGCTACTATCACCACCTTATCCGCTTGTCCTACGTCTTGCCCGATCTTGCCCTGATAACAAAGCCGTGTCTTAATATTATTGATGCGCTAACAGGACAGTGGGGGCGCGAATGGGGCGGCGAAGGGAGAATCTGCAACGCGCTTATCGCTGGCGATCACCCAATTTCCACAGACACCGTTGGCATGCACTTGATGGGACATGACCCTGAATCCGATTGGCCTACACCACCTTTTAAACGCGATCGTAATCATATCCTTATTGCAGCACAGCGCGGGTTCGGCACTGTTGACTTAGATGAGATCGATTGGAAGAGCGAGGTTACAGCACCTCTGGCAGAGTTTGATTCGGTGGAGACTGATAGCCGAGAAATGGTTGCCAATTGGCGCCGCACGACGTGTGAGCAGGGATTAGTCTATCTTGAAAACCAAAAAAGTATGATAGATAAGTATCGCGGAGATTTCATCTATTTGCAGGGCGGCGAAGTTGTTTGGAGCGGTCCAGATCCGTCAAATTTAGGAAGCCGGCGTCAGCTCAGTGGAGAAAAGAAGGATAGTGCGCTCTGGCTTAAACTTGTTGATGCTGAGGAACACGAAGGGGAACGCTTTAACGTCTATGAGGAGTGTTTGAATACCTTTGCCGCGTAAAAAATATGGAATTGCCACAGCAAATATGTTATACTGACATTGCAAACTGGGAGAAGTTTCTTATAGGAAACCGGTTAAATGGCGAAAGATAAAGAGGAGAAAACTGATATAGACCGAGAACAGGAGTTTGTACCGATACTTGGTATTCGGCAGAAATGGGTAGACGTAGCATTAAAAATTTTTTTCGGTTGTCTTTTTTATCTATGCTTTCTTAGTTATTCGTGAAGAATTTAGCAAAGGAGCACCGATAATGGAACTACAGAGGCTATAGTTGTCCATCTCGCCGCTTTTAGTGTTTTTGAAACAGTCATCCTCGTCGCAACATTTCAAGGAGCGGATATTCTCATGTATTTAACTGAAAGGTTTAGAGCAAAACTGCAAAAACAGGTTAAAAAAGCCAGAATTGAAGGTAAAGTCGAGGTTTATCAAGAGATTGCTGCATGGAATAGGCGGCGGTTGGAAGCAGAAGCAAAAGGACTCCCTTTTGATGAACAACCTCCGACAAACTCCCATGATGATGTTGAATAAACACATTAGGATTTTACTGTGCCTTTCGTATTATATTGAAGATAAAGGAAAGCCAAATGGACATCACCGAGGCACAAAAGAAGCAATTGGATGAACAGGGATGTATTGTCATTCCAGATGTGCTTTCCGATGAAGAAATCAAGATGTATAAAACCGATATTCTTCGGTTGGCAGAACAGGAGAAACAAGACGGTTCGGCGCTGCGGCACACCGACGGATTTGGTCAGCATGTGCGTTGGTTGATGAACAAAGGTAAAATATATGAGAGGCTTGTCGCACATCCGAAGGTGATGCCTTTCTTTGAACACCTTTTGGGCGCGGATTATACGCTAAGCACTCTCACTTCCAACATCATTGATCCGGGTGCTCCTGATGGAGGGTATCACGTTGATAGTGTTTTAGGTGGAATGCCTGAACCACTGCCCAGTTTTCCTGTCGTTGCGAACAGTCTCTGGTTACTTGACGATTTTACTCCAGAAAACGGCGGTACACGCCATGTCCCCGGTATTCACCGTCAACAGATAAAACCCCCTCCCGGTACCACGTACCACCCTGACGAAGTACGCCTTTCTGCGCCGAAAGGCTCTGTATTTCTGTTCAATGGGGCAGTCTGGCATTCAGCAGGTGCTAACCAAACGGATCAGCAGCGCATCGCACTCATCTGTTTCTGTTGTCGGTCTTTTATTAAACCGATGTTTGACTTTGTGCATTACCTCAAACCAGAAGTTATTGAACGCGCTACTCCAACAATGCACAGAATTTATGGGTTTGATTCCCAGCCAAGACCTCCAGATAAACCTAAGCTGTAATCGCTAAACCACATAGGTTAGGTAGAGCGAAGCGAAACCCAAATTATCGCAGTATGCGCGTATCGTATTATCACCTTGATTTCAAAAAATAAGTATGTTATAATACCTTTATAAACTCTAACTTGTAAGAGGGAAAGTCACGTGAATTGCGAAATGAGCGAAACTCGAATGCGAATCCTTCAGTTATTGAAGATGCGTAACAGCATGACCGTTAGTGAATTGACAGAAGCGCTACATATCAGTGCGATGGGAGTCAGACAACATCTTACAATTCTTGAAGAGGAAGGCTTAGTTGAGTATCATAGTGAAAAGCATGGGCGCGGGCGTCCACACCACCTCTATAGTTTAACGGATGAGGCGAACAGTCTCTTTCCGACAACTTATGCAAACTTTGCGGTCGGTTTGATGAATGAGGTAGCAAAATATAATGGACCCGGATTCATCAATAAGGTTTTTCGAAGCCGTATGAAGTCCCAATTACAGATGTATCAAGAACGACTCGACGGCAAAGACTTGGTTGAACGCATCAAAGAACTTGCCCGTATTCGCGACGAAGAAGGTTACATGGCACGTTTTGATGAAAACGATACCGATTATGTTTTAATAGAACACAATTGCCCTATCGCAGCGATTGCTCAGGAATACCCACACGTGTGTGAGATTGAATTAGGACTATTCCGTCAATCTTTGGGAACAAAGGTATATCGGGTGGAACATCTCATGCAAGGCAGTCATAGATGTTGCTACCGCATTCCTAAAAATGATCGTCAGGACAAGGATTTAGAGTCAAAACCTAACGAACAATTGAGCCAAAACAAATAGAATCCTGTCAGCTTTCACTTATCAACCACTTAGATCAATTTAAAGGCAAATCCCATGTCTGACGAAACAGGTAGGCGCGACTTTTTCAAAGAAGCCTTGAATCAAATAATGAAACCTGTCGCAGAATTCCTTGATGACAGGATTGGTGACCAGTTTCCATTTGACGACCCAAACCGTGTTATTCTACGTCCGCCAGGGGCTTTGTCGGAACCCGAATTCTTAGAAAAATGCCTTCGGTGTGGTAACTGCGTCAAAAACTGCCCCGCAAATGCAATACTGCCTTTACAGAGCCAAGACTCCAACCTTACTAACACACCCTACATTGATCCTGAAGAACAACCTTGTGTAATTTGCGATTCGTTGGCATGCATGCATGTATGTCCAAGTGGCGCGCTACAACTTGTCTTTGCCGAGGATATCAGGATCGGACTCGCAGTTTTCAATGTTGAAACCTGCCTTCGCACAAAATCAGTGGACTGCAGCTACTGCGTAGATACTTGCCCCATTGGAGAAGACGCGATTAAGTTATCACCAGACGCAATAGTAGAAGTTCTCGATTCAGGATGTACAGGGTGTGGGGTATGTCAGTATGCATGTCCTACAGACCCAAAGTCTATAGTGATTGAACCGCTAATGCTTTCTCAATAGCACCATGCCCGTTCTTCCCCAAATTATTTTGCAGACACCCCCAAATACGCAAAATCTACGTGACATCAAACCTCCATTAGATGTCCCGCAAAACCTGCTACCTTACATCCTCCTTGGTGGGCTCATTCTTGCTGTAATTGTTGGAATAGTATGGTTATATATCCGAAAACGTCACCAAATCTTACCACCTCCTCCAGTTGAAGAAATAAATACTCGACCTCCCCATGAAATTGCTTTTGAACAGTTGAAAATACTTGAAACAACACCTTATGACATGAAAACATATCATACTAAAATCTCTTTTGTTATCCGCGAATATATTGCAGCACGCTTTCAAATCCCCGCATTAGAATTGACGACCACAGAGATTCTTCATCAGATGACACGGGAACAAATAAGTGATTTTTATATAGAACGCATCCAGCAGTTTCTTGCCAACTGTGATAGGGTGAAGTTTACCAAATATCAACCTGAACGATCTGAAGCAGATGCGTGTATGGTAGACGCTCAATGGTTTGTGGAGGAGACAAAAACACCTACAGAGAACCCAACTTCATCATAGGGTCAAATCAACGCCAAGTGAACCTATGGCACTTGGCGGGAAACCACATCTACCAAGGAGTGTGCACATATTTAGATTTCACTATAAACATGACGAGGTACAGTGACCTCGCCTTACAAACGATTTATGAGATAAAGCCTATTTTATATCATTCGTTCGGATTGATGGCAGTTATTAAAGTATCTTGCATAATGCGGCTCTTATATGTAATAATTAACGGTATATATAACAAATTATTTATAGAATGGATTCCTTGAGAGCATCAATTGAAAAGACCTTGAAATATTTTCAAAACTTTGGTATCCTTTTTAAGCGCAATAAAAAGCGTAGTTATTGCTTAGCAATTCTTTATCATACGCATGAGAATCGAATTATTCAAAAGGAGGTCATCTTAAGGATGGAAAACGTAGTTTTGAAAGACGAAGTTTGTTTAACAATCCCGATGGACCATGATATGGAACTCGTAGCGGCCAAAACAGGGTCTGTTCTTGCTGAGTTGAATCACTTTAACGAAGAACAGACTGAAGAAATTCAATTAGCAATCATTGAGACTTGTATCAATGCCTTTGAACACAGCCAAAGTGAAGACCGCAAGGTTTACATTTTATACATTAGAAGGGTTGATGAGTTAGAATGTAAAATAACAGATAACGGTGTTGGTTTCACACCAGAAGAGCACCATAATAGTATTTCTAAACGTCAAGAAATACATTCGGATATGCGAAAGCGTGGTTGGGGTTTAGAGATTACCAGAACTCTGATGGATGAATTCGTGATTGAGAGTGGTGAAAACGGAACAACTGTTAGTTTTACTAAAAGAATAACATCGTAAGTCTCAAACGGACTAATAAACTGTTGAGGAGTAAAGGAATGCTAAACAAATTTGATATACAGATACGTGCCGAACAAGAATACGCTGTCCTTGAAACGGCGGGATACTTAAACGATTCACTCGGAGAACAACTTTCAAAGAAAGCACAGGAACTCATTGAAAAAGGGTATACCCAACTGGTAATCAATCTGGATAAAACCGCACTGATTAATAGCATAGGTATCTCCATTCTGATAGAAATTATTGAGGCACTTGAGGAACGGAACGGAACGTTGAATTTCTGTGGATTGTCTGCCACACAAGAACGCACTTTTCGGATGATGGCAATAGCAAAATATGCTGGGATTTTCCCTGATGAAAAAACCGCTGTCGCTAATTTCTAATGAACTGTGAACTAACACACTACACTACAAACCTATACTGCCGAAGTCACCGTTATATTCTACAAACGGGTCAATAGGATTGAATGCCCCTACCATAAGTTTTGAAGACAAAAAGGAACAATCCGTCATGCACCTAAGCTCAGCAGAAGAAACTATACAAAGGCTAATATTCAGCTTATCTGAGCTGGAACAGCTGGGTCAGACGCTAATTTCCGGACACAGTAATTTTAATGTTTCAAGCAAGACCTATCTACGAATTACACTTGGCACCCTTCAAGCAACTCGGGGCGCTATTTTTTGTTTCCACCCATCAGATAATTACCTGACAATTGCTGCCTCAACCCCAGAAGTAGAAATTCCACCAATCGAAATTGAACCTGATGAAGTTGCAAGCCTACTTGAATGTACTTTCGTTGAATTAGACACACCACCACAAAATCTACAAAATTTCATCAACAGAAACTCAAAACAGTTTAATGGATCTGCAATGCATCGCCTCTGGGTGCCGTTAAAAATTCATGAAGAATTTCTCGGTATTTTGAGTTTAGGTAAATTTTTAGGTCGCTCGGCTTTAGAAGACTGGGAACGAGAGCTTTTGACCATTCTGGCACATCAAATATCAATTGCAATTGCATATTCTCGGATCGTGGAAGGCATTCAAAGTGAAAAGTTTCGATTGTTTATGTTGGCTGAAAGTGCACCGCAAATTTGCCAATTGTTACAACCAGAAGACGCAGCAGAACAGGTAGTGCATCAAGCAGTGGCGCTCCTTGATGCGAATGTAGGCGGACTAATGTTAATTCAACCCCAGCAGCAAAATCTTGAACTACGGTACGCTTTTCCCGAAACCTTAATTTCAGAAAACGGTGACCAAGACGAAAAGAACCCAATCTCTATCTCATTAAAAGATGTAGAAACGGACACAACAGAAGCAAACGAAAAAACTGAATTTGATATGTTAGCAGGGGTTGTCAAAGAAGGCAGAACAGGTCGATGCTCCTTTAAAACAGAAACTTTCTTGGGTGGAAAAAACTTGATGGCAGGTCCTATACAGGGTCGTGATGGTGATATTTTAGGGGTGCTTGTTGTTGGTGACAAAGAGGTACGTGGTGGAAGCATTGCTGAATTTACTGACGAAGATGAGATTTTGCTTGATTCTTTCGCTAAACAAGCAGGTGTGGCAATTGAAAACGCTCACTTACATCAGGAAGCACTTGATGCACGCCAATTACAAGCAGAGATGGAGGAAGCTCGGAAAATCCAAGAAAATCTGATTCCAGAGACACTTCCTGACATACCCGGCTACGAAGTTGCCGGACATTACGAACCGCGCGGTCCCGTCGGTGGCGATTATTATGACTGTATTGAACTTGCAACTGGTGGGTGGGGACTTGCCATCGCTGATGTTTCTGGTAAGGGAATGCAAGCAGCACTCTTGATGGCAACACTTCGTGCAGGACTCCTCTCTGAGTTAACAAGTTCGAGGGCTCGTGAAGAAAACGAATCTATAGATATGAAAAATGAGTTAATTGACATGGCAATGACACTCAATTCGCTCCTTTACGTCAGCGGAACTGAGGAAAAATATGCTACGTTCTTCTATAGCCATCTTAATCCAGAAACCGACACACTAACAACTCTAAATGGTGGACACAATCCGCCGCTGATTGTGAAAAACGATGGTAACATTGTGTGGCTGGGACAAGAGGTCGGTGGATTGCCGTTAGGAATGTTCCCGAATGATATGGTGCCTCTGATCGCTAAATATGAAGCGGAACAGATAAAACTCGAAAGTGGTGATCTTATCATCTTCTATACCGATGGCGTTACTGAAACCGTCAACATTGAAGATGAATTCTATGATGAAGAGCGTCTTGAAGAGCTCGCCAAAACATGCACCGATAGTGATGCTTCACATATATGTAACTTAATCTATAAGGCGGTAATGGACTTTCAGGGAGATGCGGATCAATTTGATGATTTAACCCTACTTGTCCTCCGAAAGAAATAGGAAACTAACTATGCAACAAACATCTGAAGGACGCCGATTCTTAAATCCCACAATCCTGGCACAAATTGGTAATCTTGAACTCATCGCGAAATTTGTTGTAGAAGGATTCATCTCTGGATTACACAAAAGCCCTTACCACGGGTTTAGTGTCGAGTTTTCGCAATATAGACAATATATGCCAGGAGACGACACAAAACACATTGACTGGAAGGTTTACGGTAAAACTGACCGCTACTACATCAAACAGTTTGAGGAAGAAACCAATCTTAACTGCTATCTTCTGTTAGATACCAGCCAGTCTATGGCGCACCCATCTCCTGAGAATTTACAAGAGATAGATGCATCCCAACAAACTGAAACAACTGGAAATGTAGGACCTTTATCAAAATTGCGTTATGCTTGTTTTCTTATCGCTTCCCTCTCCTATTTCATGGCGAAACAGAAAGATGCTGTTGGGTTCGCCTACTTTGATGAAAAAGTACATCAGTACTTGCCTGCGCGCAGTAGTGCATCACACATGCATTCCATCTTATTGACCTTGGAAAACCTTGAAACAGCAAAGGAGACCCGAATAGGAGAACCGCTACACGAGATAGCAGAACGTTTGACAAAACGTGGATTAGTAATTCTCATTTCTGATCTTTACGATGAAAACCCTGACGAAGTAATTGAAGGACTTGAACACCTCCGTTATGATGGGCATGAAGTTATCGTTTTTCACCTTTTATCAGAACAAGAGGTGGAATTTGAGTTTGAAAGACTCATCCGTTTCGTTGATGCAGAAAACGACCAAGAAATTATCACGACACCGCAGGTTATTCGGGAGAGTTATCTGAGCAATTTTAACGAATTTATTGACCATTACCGAACAACGTTGAACCAATCGGATATTGATTATAACCTGATAAATACCTCAACCCCGATTGACCGGGCACTTTTATCATATCTGGCAAAACGACAAGGATTTATATAAAGTGACCTAAGTTGCCACATAGTAGCACAAACTTTTAGTTTGTGCCTGTGAGTGCGCAAACTATAGTAAACTTTAGAATTAACGAGACATTTTGAGGTGTAGGAGGGAACTCCGATTCCCGACTGTTCCTACAGTTCGGTCGCGATTCGGAGATCGCTCCTACAGAGGAAATGTAGGATTATTTCTATACTCCACTATAAATGAAGTTTAAGAAAATAAATCGGTAATTTGGCGAGGTTAGGAAACCTTGCCAGCAGGGGACACACCTGCCTCGTGTGAATAAAAAATTAATCTTCATAAAGTTTGCGGTACAAAATTTGCGAATACTGAACTATTCTTAATTAAACGCTATGTTTATATGTCTAAAATCTTATAGGTAGCAGGCATACCATATACCGACGCACGAAGGAGATAACACGATGGGTCTTTTAGCAGGAGCGTTTGCTATCGTAGGTGCCGTAGGGGCATCTATCCCGCTTATTATTCACTTATTGAACCGAGAACGTGCCCGCAGGCTAATTTTCAGCACTGTTCGCTTCATCCAGATGTCGCATCAAACAAACGTGCAACGTCATAAGTTGAAACGATTGCTTCTTTTGCTCATGCGAATCTTGATGTTAATACTCCTTGGATTCGCCTTCGCGCGCCCTTTTATCGCTGCTGATCCTACAACTGCCCCGGAATTAGGTGGTGTGCGGAATGCAATTATTATTTTAGATACATCCTACAGCATGCAGTATGAGGACGTTTTTGAACGCGCCAAAAAAGAGGCGATTGCTCGACTCGACGGTTTAGAGAGTGCCGACGCTGTTGCGCTTATCCTATCTACTGATAAAGCGCGGAAAGTCCTACCCCTTGACTCAGAACACAATCACATCAGAAAAGCAATAGAAAATGCAGAACCTACCGACTATACAACCGATTATCTTGATGCTATACAAACTGCGGATGAAATTCTTCAGGGAGTTTCAGTCGGACAGAAACAGATATACCTTATAGCAGACTTGCAGAAAATCGGGTGGGAAAACTTCCTTGAGACTGACAGGCTTAGCCCTGATATAGACATCGAATTTGTCAATGTAGCAGTTGAACAACCGAACAACCGAGCAATTACAGATATTAACGTTCCACCTGTGGTACTCATTGATCAAAAAGACACTGAATTAGTCGCACGAATCCACAATTTCAGCATTGAAGCGGTCCAAAAACTACCTGTTAGCCTATTTATTGATAACAGTAAAGCCCAAACAACGCAATTAGATATTGAGCCAAATGATAGTGCTGATGCCACCTTCAATATGAAAATTGATCTACAATCAGAGTCTGTTCATACAGGTTGGGTTGAAATTGATACTGATGCCCTTGAAATTGATAACCGATACTATTTTACTGTGCAAAGCATGAAATCTATTAAGGTGCACGCTGTAAATGGTGAACAGAAAAGATATGATATTGAAGATGAAACCTTCTTTTTAACGAGAGCATTGAAAAATGTTGGGGATGAAGGTGCACCTATTGATTATACAGAGTCTACCACATTACCTTCAGCAGCTGCGATGCAGCGATACGATGTGTTGATGCTCGCAAATGTGAAACAGATCACAGCAGCCGAAGCCGAAAGATTGAAAACCTATGTGAATGCGGGCGGCGGACTAATTATCACGCTCGGTGATAATGTTGATTCGGGCGTGTACCAACAACACCTCGGTGGCACAGAAAACTCGTTGATGCCGTGTACTTTAATGCAAGCAGTCGGTGACCCCATCGGCAAAGATGAATTTCAAGTCATCGCAAGTATTGAATATCGCCACCCTATTTTTACACCGTTCAGCAATCCAAACCATGGCGATTTTGGGAAAGGACGATTTTATCGCTATTTTCAGACGGTACCCACACCAGAAGCAGTTGTTATTGCTGCTTTTGATGACGGAAACCCAGCAGTCCTCGAAAAGACTTATGGAAACGGACGGGTTCTCTGTTTTACATCCACAATTGATCGCGAATGGAACGATCTACCTATACATGGTGTCTATCTGCCTTTTCTGCATGAAACAATTAAATATCTTGCGTTAAAGCAAGCAGGCAAAGTGCCGGACTATCGCGTTGGAGACAGTGTAGAGTACAATGGGAGTCAAGAAGACGCAGGGAAAGAGGTCGCTGTTTTTGATCCAGATCGTGAAGAAACACGGATGGCGTTGAATGAACAGGGTAATCTTTTTTATGAAGACACCGAACATCCCGGCATCTATTCAATCCACGCTTCTGGTGAATCGCCACACTATTTTGTTATCAATGCTGATACTATTGAGTCCGACTTAGCACTTCGGAACCCAGAGGAGTTAACGAGCATGCTTGTCGGTTCTACTGAAATTGACCATGCCCCTGCCGAACTCACGACTGAAGTTAAACAACAATACCGTGAAGATGTTGAGAAAAATCAAGGTATTGCAACTTATCTTCTTTTAGCAGTTTTTGCGTTAGCAATAACGGAGATGTTCCTTGCAAATCGTGTTTAGTTGCGATACAATTTTACTTCGGCAATACCAAAATCTATCTTATGGTCTGGACTAAAGAATTTGAACATAAATATTATTTTATAGGTTTGTGTCTCTATGAAATGTAGGAGGATAATATAAACAAATGGGTCCTGAAACAACAGAAAAAATTGAAGTTCCAAATGTTGTATCTGATAAGGAATGTCAATTTTTTATTGAAAACGGATATCTTGTCGTTCCAAACTTGCTATCCAAAAACGAAATTGAAGAACTTAGGCAAGATACAGTCACGCTTGCTCGTGGTGGATATGAATGTGATAGCATCAAACCTCTGCCAGATAGTGTTACAGACGAAGATGCCATCGGTAGAATTCTATGCATCCATCAACCTCATTTTGTTAGTGACACTGTTGAGAAATACGTCAAACACCCTAAAATCTGCGGCATCTTGAGTCAAATCACTGCTGCCCACCTGCCTTTTTGGGATGGTAGCGTTAAGTGTATGCAATCAATGCTCTTCGTCAAACCGCCTAATTTTCAGGGACAAGCGTGGCATCAAGATGAAATCTATATCCCTACGCGCGACCGTTCCTTAATCGGTGCGTGGATTGCTATGGACGATGCGACTGTTGAGAATGGGTGTTTGTGGGTGCTTCCCGGTTCACATCGGCAAGGCTACCTATATCCACAGCATAATCACGAAAATCCTGATGAATTCGATTTCGCTCAAGAGAGTTATGGATTTGACGGTTCTGAGGAAGTACCCGTCGAAGTGACAACGGGTACGCTTGTCTTTTTCAACGGCTATCTGCTGCACCGTTCCCGTAAAAATCGTGGAGATACATTCCGACGTGTGCTTGTTAGCCATTACTGTAATTCATGGTCTCTACTGCCGTGGTCAATTCAGGAAGGGGAACGCCCGGCAAGTGCTGACCGTCGTTGCATTATTCCTGTATCTGGGGTTGATCCCTATTCATGGAAAGGTTATGACGAACCCGGTAAAAACGTAGGGTTGCGAACATGCAAAGCGATTGACGAATTACCGCCTATTGCTGCGGAAAGTGAGTAAAACATGACGACAGAACAAGCATCAATTCTACAGAACACATTGGAAACTATGCTAAACCGTATCGCGACAGGAGACGACATCACAGAACAACTTCTCAAGATTGAGGAGTTATCTACTGATATTGAATCAACTGCACCAACAATGCTTAAACATTATCTTCAAAAGAAGAGTTATACAAAAGCATTGGATTTTCTTAAAGATGTGTAAGGATATCACCAAAAAAATGAATTTTCGCTGTTTGTAAATCTTGACAAATTCTGGGATTCTGTGATATAGTTTCTGAACAGTTCCACCGACAAAGCAGTGCCAACTTTTATAGGCATTGCTTTTTAGGTATAAAACTAATGTTGAGCCAAAGATTAAAACTTGAAATGAGGACTACATGATCAGAGAAGATGGACGAAAAACAGATGAGATGCGTCCTATTATAATCAGACGAAACTATATTAAACATGCTGAGGGTGCTGTTCTAATAGCAACTGGGGATACGAAGATTATCTGCACTGCTTCAGTTGAAGACCGCCAACCACGTTTTATGCGTGACCAGAATATCCGAAATAGAGGGTGGGTTACAGCCGAGTATTCAATGTTACCGCGCTCCACTTCCCAACGCATGATGCGTGAAACAACACAAGGTAGAGTTGGTGGACGGACACAGGAAATTCAACGCCTAATCGGTAGATCACTCCGTGCGGCTGTTGACCTTGATTCATTAGGCGAAAGAACAATCTGGGTGGACTGCGATGTTATTCAAGCTGATGGCGGCACCCGCACTGCAGCAATTACAGGTGCGTTTATGGCACTCTGGGACGCATGTAAAACGCTGCAACACCAAGGCAAACTTGATGACTTGCCAATATTAGACAATATCGCAGCCACCAGTGTCGGGATTATTGACGGCATTCCTATGCTTGACCTCTGTTATACTGAGGATTCTGCTGCAGATGTTGATATGAACATTGTGATGACAGGAAATGGAAAGTTTATTGAGATTCAAGGGACTGCCGAACATAATCCATTTTCCCGAGACGAATACGATCAATTACTTGACCTTTCTATCAGTGGTATCCAACAACTCATCCGCTTACAGAACCGAATGATGCTTGAGAACCTTGATGAAGTTAGTTTTAGCAACGCGTAACCTTGGCAAAGTGAAAGAGCTTACGGCAATGCTTAATACAGATCAACAACAAGAGGACATTCATATCCTCTCGCTTCAAGATTTTCCTGATGCACCAGAGGTAATTGAGGATGGCGATACCTACGAAGAAAATGCCGCAAAGAAGGCTACGGTCATCGCTGATTACACGGGGCTTTGGACTCTTGCTGATGATGCTGGCTTAGAAGTTGATGCCCTCGGTGGTGCACCTGGTGTTCATTCCAAACGATGGGCAGGAGATGATGCTACTGATGTCATCCGCGTTCAGAAATTGCTTGAGGCTTTGGAAGGTGTGTCTAATCGGAGCGCACGAGTTGTTGCAGCAATTGCCATCGCGGTGCCTATCGGGGTTGAAAACCCCTCCTACAATAGGGTACAAGTGGTCGTGGGAAAATGTGAAGGACACATCATTTATGCCCCTGCTGGGAACAGCGGCTTTGGATACGACCCAATTTTTGTGCCTACCGGCTATGAGAAAACTTTTGCTGAATTGGGTGATGCAATTAAAAACCGAATTAGCCATAGAAGTGAAGCATTGCGATTAGCACTCAAATTATTATGAGATCATTAGTAGGCGTTCCATTTATAGCAAAACTTCCTATAGGCGTATTTTATAGTGAAATCTAAAAATATGTTCACACTCCCTGGTAGATGCGGTTTCCCGCCAAATACCTTACGCGTATTTGGCGTTGATTCACCGCATCTATGGACTAAATAAACACGGTTCGGTTAGGAAACCGAACCCGCCGAATGCCAAAAAGCGCATTCGGCGTTGATTTGGTTGAATACCAAACGCGTATTCAACGTTGATTCGTAGTGTAAAAATAATTATGGGTTTTACTATAAACTGAAAACACAAAATCGAAATATATACTTCATTATTATTAGAAAGGAAATTTAATGGCAGCATTAAAAGAATTACGAAACGGATTAGTCATCCGACTTGATAATATTCTCTACACGGTTGTAGACTGTCAGCATGTAAAACCCGGAAAAGGAGGCGCATTCGCTCGTACCAAAATTAAACGTGTCATTGATGGTGCGGTGCTTGACCGAACCTTCAGGGCTAACGATACCATTGACACTGTCCGACTCACTGACCAAGAAATGCAATTTCTCTACAGTGAAGGGGACATGCTGTGGTTTATGGACAATGAAACTTTTGATCAGCATGAACTTCCCGCAGCACTTCTTGGGGATGGTTTAAAATACTTAAAAGAAGGTGAGACTGTAACGGTAAAAATGGATACGGCTACACCGCTCGCGGTGGAGCTGCCAACTTTTGTTGAACTCCAAATAGTTGAAACGGACCCCGGTTTACGAGGAGATACTGTCAGCGGCGGTTCAAAAACAGCAAAATTAGAGACTGGTGCTGTCGTAAATGTCCCTCTCTTCGTGAAAAACGAAACCGTAATTAAAGTTGATACTCGGACAGGGAAATACGTTGAAAGGGTTTAAAACATGAAGCAAAAAAAACAAAGCGAGAAAGTTGACTCTTCCGCTAATACTGAAGTTACTTCTGACCCTCTCCTACAACGCCTTGAAGACCTCATTGCAATTGCGGAGAAATCGGATTTAGCAACGGTTCGGATTCGTGAAGGTGAAATTGAAATAGAAATTTCACGTGGTACCACGCAACCTGCGTCAATTGCCCCTTCTATTACGAGTGCCGCTGCACCAACACTCGTAACGGAAGACGAAGCAGGTGATGACATAATTCGCTCACCAATGCCTGCACGTTTTTATCGAGCGCCATCCCCGGATGAACCGCCATTTATAGAAGTCGGTGATATTGTTACAGCGGGTACTTCCTTGGGCACTTTGGAAGTCATGAAAACTTTCAACGATGTTGAAGCTCCCTTCAATTGTGAAATCCTCGAAATTCTTGTTGAGGATGGTGACGCGGTTGAGTATAATCAACCCCTTTTCCGAGTGAGGCAAACTTAGGACTATGTTTCAAAAAATACTGATTGCAAACCGCGGTGAGATTGCTATTCGCGTTATCCGTGCCTGTAAGGACATGGGTATAAAGACCGTTGCGATTTACTCAACAGCAGACAAAGATGCCCTCCACGTTGAATACGCTGATGAGGCATATTGCATCGGGCCGCCCCCTTCTACAGAAAGTTATCTTAAATATGCAAACATTACTGCTGTGGCGGACTTTGCCAATGTTGATGCGATACATCCTGGCGCAGGATTTCTCGCTGAAGACGCACAGTTCGCTGAAATTTGTGAAGCACATCAAATTAAATTCATCGGTCCGTCCATTGATGACCTCAATACTATGGGTGACAAAGTTCGCGCGCTTGAAACAGTCGCGAAGGCAGGTCTGAAACTTGTCCCCGGTAGTCAAAACAGGAAACGGAAGAAAGATAAAAAAGCCACCGTTGAATCCGCTGAAGAAGCAGCCGATCTCGCAGAAAAAATCGGATATCCGGTTGGAATCAAGGCATCTGCAGGTGGCGGCGGACGCGGTATTCGCATTGCACACAACCGTCCCAGTTTGTTCAACCTATTCCACATCGCAAAAGCCGAGAGCGAAGCCGCGTTTGGAAACGGCGATGTTTACATTGAAAAATGGATAGAAGAGGCGCGCCATATTGAAGTTCAAGTTTTGGGAGATACCCACGGCAATGTCGTCCATCTGGGGGAACGCGAATGCTCCATCCAACGCAAACAGCAAAAATTACTTGAGGAAGCCCCTGCTGCGTCAATACCCTCTAAACTCCGTAATGAAATCTGTAAAGCTGCAGTAAAAGCAGCAAAGTCAATCGTATACTCAAATGCAGGCACAATTGAGTTTGTCGTTGATAAGAACGAAAATTTCTATTTTCTTGAGATGAACACGCGCATTCAGGTTGAACACACTATTACCGAAAGCATTAGCGGTATTGATCTAATTAAAGAACAGATTCGCTTGGCGATGGGAGAGGAACTTGGATACAACCAGTCTGATATTCACATCAATGGACACGCAATTGAATGCAGAATCAATGCTGAAGACCCTGCCAATCAGTTTATGCCTTCACCAGGGTTAGTTACAGACTATCAACCTCCCGGTGGTATCGGCATTCGTGTTGACGGATATATTTACACTGGTTATACGGTGCCCCCGCACTACGATTCCCTCATTGCAAAATTAATCGCTACTGGCAGAGATCGTGACGAAGCAATTGCCCGATTGAAGCGAGCACTTTCCGAATTTAAGATTGAAGGCATCAAAACTACAATTCCACTCCATCAAAAGATTCTGAATGATGAGCGTTTTCTAAACCGAAATATTTTCACTAACTTCCTACAAACATGAAATCCTTCATAGGTAAAACATCGGAAAGATGGCGTGTTCTAAAATGTGTTTGGTACATTGTAGTGTTGATGTTTATCACAATACATGCACTTGCACAACCCGTTACCTTTGTTGATGTAACACTTGAATCAGGTATACGTTTTGAGCACGCAAAAGGTTCGCGTTCCAGTTCACTGCCTGAAGATATGGGTTCTGGCGCAGGTTTTGCCGATATAGATAATGATGGGGACCTTGATCTCTATATTGTAAATATACCCGGACCATTCGCAGAAACACTATCTAAACCAACCTCACATTTGAAAAAAAACGCTACAATACCTGCAAATATACTTTACCGAAATAATGGTAACGGCACATTTACTGACATTACAGATACTGCGAAAGTAGGAGACACAGGGTACGGTATGGGCTGTGTCTTCGCTGATTACAATGGGGATGGTAACGTTGATCTTTATGTCACAAATTATGGCGAAAATGTGCTATTTCGGAACAACGGTAACGACACATTTACTGATGTAACAAAGATAGCAGGAGTCGGTTGTCCATTGTGGAGTACTGGTGCTGCTTTCGCTGATTACGATGGTGACAATGATTTGGATTTGTATGTTTGTAACTACGTCAACTATGATCTGGAAAAGTTTGAACAGCAGAAAGAGGAATCCTTACAATCCGGAAAATTCGTACCGAACGCGTTGAATCCCACCGTCTTTGAACCGCAGGATAACGTATTTTATCGGAACAACGGTGACGGGACATTTACCGATATAACCGCCGAAACAGGTATAGCAGCACCCGGAGGCAGGAGTATGCAAGCCATTTTTAGCGACTTTGACAATGACAACGATATGGACATTTACATCGCAAACGACACCTCCGAAAATCACGTCTTCCGCAATGAGGGAGATGGCACCTTTACGGATGTCAGTGCTGAGTCATGGGCAGCAGACTTTCGCGGATCAATGGGTTTAGCGGCAGGAGATTATGATGCAGATGGAGATATTGACCTCTTTATCAGTCATTGGATAGATCAAGAATTTGTCCTCTACAGAAATTTGTTGCAGGAAAACGAAGCAATAGAAAACAGTAATCCCAAATGTATCCGATTTGTAGATGAATCTTATTCTGCTATGCTTGCAGAAGGCACATTAAAGGAAATTGGATGGGGCACCTCTCTTTTTGACTACGACAACGATGGCGATTTGGATATCTTTGTTGCTAACGGCAGCACCTTCCAAAAACTGGATCAACCTGAAGTGCTTATCCCGCAACATAATCAACTGTTTCGCAACGAAGGTGACAGCACTTTCAGCGATGTTAGTAAAAGCACGGGTATTGCCAATCTCCCCGCGCGTGTAAGCCGTGGTACCGCGTTCGGCGACTATGACAACGATGGTGACGTGGACATATTCATTGCCAATAACTATGACCGGCCAACCCTATTGCGGAATAACGCCCTTGATTTGAAGAATAGCAACAATTGGCTGCAAGTTAAGTTAGTAGGTGAAAACCCAAACCGAAACGCTGTCGGTGCGAAAATCTTACTGAAAACAGAAGATGCTACACAGATACGAGAAATTTATGCAGGTGAAAGTTACATGTCTGCTAATAGTTTCATTGCTGAATTCGGGTTGGGAAAAGCTGCTCAGGTTCACACGCTGCAGGTCACCTGGACTAACGGTAAAATACAAATGCTTCAGAATATATCGGCAAATCAGCTAATAAAGATTACCCAAAAACATTAATGTTGTCTGAACCAGGATTCTCAGGATTTCCAGATTCTCAGGATTGAAGAGGCTTCTGCAATAATGAGTCATTTCGCAAAATAAATGGAATAGATTTGACCGTACCGAGAAGAGTCAAACTACCAACAATCTTGGAAATCCTATAATCATGCGAATCCTGGTTCAGACAATAAACACTATATTTTACCTGCCATGAACATCAACTCCAAAACCTCACCAAAGTCTGCCCTGTTGACAGAATCTGAGATGGCACTGTTTGCCGACTACTATCAACTCACGATGGGACAAGCAGATTTCAAGAGCCAAAACGATGCGATAATTACTGCGAATTACTATGTCCGTAAAATCCCACAAGGTGAATATCTCATCGCAGCAGGTCTTGAACAGGTTATCCATTTTGTCCTGAATTTACGTTTTACCGATGACACCCTCAACTGGTTAGCAGAACGCGACGAATTGAACGAAGACTACCTTGAATCGTTGAAAGATTTCCGATTTGACGGTTCAATTTATGCTGTGCCTGAAGGCACTCCTGTTTTCCCAAATGAACCAATAATCAACGTAACCGGCAGATCCCGTGATGTTCAACTTTTTGAAACCTATCTGCTCTGTGTGATGAACTTTCAAACGTTGATTGCGACAAAAGCTTCACGAATTGTGTGCGCGGCAAGAGGAAAACCCGTCTTTGATTTCGGTGCAAGACGCGCACATGGGAGGGATGCGGGTATCCTTGCTGCACGTGCTTCATTCATCGGTGGTGCAAGCGGTACATCGCTTGTGCTTGCAGGACGTTATTTTGATATACCCTACGTCGGCACGATGGCACATAAATTTATCATGGACCGACCCACAGAGCTTGATGCGTTCCGAGATTACGCTAACGTTTTCCCACACAGCACGACACTTCTGATTGATACCTACGATACGTTACAGGGCGCAAGAAATGTGTGTATCGTTGCGCATGAGATGGAAGCGCGAGGTGCCAAACTCAAAGCGGTAAGATTGGATAGTGGCGATCTCTTAACGCTCAGTAAAGAGGTGCGTCGTATTCTTGATGCAGCGGAACTTGACTATGTTCAGATTATTGCCAGCCATGATCTTGATGAATTTGAGATAGACAAATTACTTGAGAAAGACGCACCGATTGATGGTTTCGGAGTCGGCACCCGTCTTGCGACTGGCGCCAACTTTAACTCCGTTACCGGTGAAGGTGGACCTTCCGCGCTCGGTGGTGTCTTCAAGTCAGTTGAACGTGATGGTATTCCTGTCGGTAAACAGTCGCTTGATGAACCCGCCAAAGCCACGTTACCCGGAAGAAAACAGGTTTATAGACAAACCGACACCGATGGAAAGTATTGTAAGGACTGCGTAACGCTCTGGGATAAACCGCTATCCGATGGAGAACCGCTCTTAATTTGCATTGTCAAAGACGGGAACTTGGTGTATAATTTTCCAAATCTGACAGATATTCAAGCGCGAACAGCGACTGAACTTATAAAATTGGATAAATCTCATAAAGTCTTGACAGAGGCTAAACCGTATCCGGTTGAAATACATTCAGGATTGAAAACAGAATAGTAACGAAGACATGTATATTCCTTTTTAACCACCTTACCCGTGATGAGAACATACCTGTTCTGATACGCAATGGAGGAAATAATGAATACCCTAAAAGACTTTGAATTCAAGCAAAGAAAATATATGCCTGTCTTTCCAAAAGCAAATGGCAAACCGACTACCTACATTGAAGGATACCCCTGTGAGGACGATGAACCTATGGCTGCAACAGGATTTCATGGTGTGCAGATTAATACCTTTTATGACCAACTCTCGCGATATTTCGCTATCAATGAACAGATATACATCGGTGTTGACAGTTTTATTTATTATTCTGAAGGAGACATCACTAAGTCTGTTGCTCCTGATGTGTACGTCGTCTTCGGCGTTGCTAAAGGTCCCGAGCGTCGCAGTTTTTATACGTGGGCAGAGGGTGCAGTGCCCGTTGCTGTTTTCGAGTTTCTCTCTGATTCAACAGCACATCAGGATCGGCATGAAAAAGTTACGTTGTATCTGAACGATATAGGCGTTCAAGAATACTTTATTCATCGACCTGAGATGGAGAAGCCTGCAGAGTTTCGTGGGTGGCGGCGGAGTCCATCGGACAATATCGTTGAGATGGATCCAGATGCCGAAGGTGGCTTGTTCAGCGAAGTGTTAAATCTCTGGTTTCGCTGGAAGGAGGATCAGACGACACACGTGAGACTTTTACGTCCATATTTGCCCGATGGCACTCCCATAACAACGTCTATGGAAGAAAAACGTCTGCGAGAACAAGAAAAACATCTGCGAGAACAAGAACAACACCTGCGAATGGAAGAACAGCAGATGCGAATGGAAGCAGAAGCACGCGCTGAAGAAGCTGAACGAATCGCCAAAGAAGAAGCTGAACGAAGACAGGCGTTAGAAACCGAGTTAGAACATCTCCGGGCACAACTTCCCAACCGCCAAGACGAAAGCACGTAACACTCTGGGATCAACCACTATCCGACGGAGAACCGCTCTTATAATGAAATCTAAAAATATGTTCACACTCCCTGGTAGATGCGGTTTCCTAACCGCATCTATGGACTGAATAAACACGGTTCGGTTAGGAAACCGAACCCGCCAAATGCCAAAAGCGCATTTGGCGTTGATTTGGCTAAATGCCTTACGCGCATTTGGCGTTGATTCGTAGTGTAAAAATAATTATGGGTTTTACTATAATTTGCATTGTCAAGGACGGAGAATTGGTGTATAATTTTCCAAATCTGACAGACATTCAGGAGCAGACGAGGACTGAACTTAAGAAATTCGATGAATCTCATAAAGTCTTGACAGAGGCTAAACCGTATCCGGTTGAAATACATCTGGCATTGAGAAAGTAAAACGAGTTACATTGATTCTTCTGGCGAGATGTGGTATTCTTAATCTAACATTTTACATATATGGTGAATTATTGAAATAATTATACACCTCACTTGTAGGAGCGATCTCCGAATCGCGACCAAAGCCATTCGTAGTCGGGAATCGGAGTTCCCTCCCGCAGGATGCCAAAAGCGCATGCTGCGTTGATTCACAGATGAATAATGTCTAATTAATTCTAAAATCTACCATAAAAGCGTCACGCGTCCTAAAATTCCGATGCGGCACGCACACAATTTTAATTAAGGCATAACATCGCTGTTATGCTTGAAAGCTAAATGCTGAAGGAACACAAAAATAGTGTCTAAAGAACCAAGCAATTCGCGTTCCGCCGATGCGGCGGACATTGTTCATCCTCAACCTATACCTTTTATATTAGTTCACCTTGCATGTTTTGCCATATTTTGGGTAGATGTCCAACCCACCGATTGGATTATATGCGGAGTCCTTTACGTTATCCGTATGTTTGGTATCACGGCAGGATTTCATCGTTATTTTTCACACCGAGCATTCAAAACAAGCCGCGGCTTCCAATTCTTTTTGGCATTTCTCGGACAGAGCTCGGCACAACGAGGCACACTTTGGTGGGCAGCAAAACATCGGGAACATCATAAGTATTCTGACACAGAACATGATGTTCACTCACCAGTTAAACATGGATTTTGGTACTCTCATGTAGGTTGGATTTTGTGTAAACGCGGGCTAAGTGTAGATTACAGCCTGATAAAAGACTTCCGAAAATATCCTGAACTTGTTTGGCTTGGGAAAATCCATACACTCCCCGCAGTCCTATTAGGAGTTTTCGTTTGGGCAATTGCAGGCTGGTCTGGACTTGTCGTGGGTTTTATAATAAGTACTGTGCTTCTATATCACGGAACTTTTGCTATCAATTCTCTTTCCCATATTTATGGGAAACAACGTTATGACACCGGAGATAATTCTCGTAACAACATTTTTCTCGCCATCATTACATTGGGAGAAGGATGGCATAACAATCACCACCATTTTCCCAGTGCTGCTCCACAAGGTTTTCGTTGGTGGCAAATTGATATCACATATTATATTTTGAGAATTTTATCCGTTTTTAGAATCGTTTGGGACCTTCGCTTACCACCCGCGCATGTCGTTGCGGGTAAACGTAGAATGTCTCTCGCTGCCATAGAAAACGCAGCTCAGCAACTTGCTGCGAGTTTTTCGATTGAACAGATTAGCAAAACGGTTTTACAAGTATGGGCACATACGCCAAAATTAGAAGAACTCCGTAGACGCGCTCGTATCGGTCAAACAGAGGTTGAAGCATTTCTCAAAGAGATGAAGATTCTTGAGTTACCGAAAATAGGAAATCTTACAGATAAAGCACAAAACATGTTTACTCACATCCCGTCCTTAAATCCGATTGTTGAGCGGGCAAATCAAATCATCGTTCAGGCTGTTTCGGTGTGGTTACTTCAGAATGACATGTGCGAATCAGCAGTTGGGGTTTAGTGAATACTGATAAGGGTTGGGTTAGACTGAAAGTAAAACTCATAACTGTCAACTTAAGAAACACGTTGTGGTAAGCCATTGCTCTTTAGTCCCGCCAAATGCCATAGGCGCATTTGGCGTTGATTTGGTAGGGACGATATGTTTATAGCATGTCGCATTCACACATCTCTTTAGCTCCATAGGAGCGACATAGATTTTACAAACATACCGCCTCTACGAGGCTCAAGAACGCGGGGTAGCACCTTTTCTATAAACATACCGCCTCTACGAGGCTATAAATTCATGTCCTTAAATTGACGACTATGGGTTAAACTGAAGTAAAACCCAACCCATGCGGTTGAAATACATCCAGAGCGAAATTCTATTGATCGAGGTAAATTATGAAAACCATCTTATTTATATTATTTTCAGTAATCTTATTGTGTGCTATCGTTTCTCACGGCAACGCTTATGACTTCCACTGGGAAATAGATGGGACCCTTGAAGGACAAGAAAGTGCTACCGTAGTTGAACCTGTACACGTGACGATACTTGATGAACAAGTAGAAATTGCATCTCACAGCACATCAATATCGTTAATGAAACGGTATTCCGTTCACCTCGGCACTGAATGGAACGGCGCACACGCTTACAAATTACTACAAACCTTTGAATCTATACCGCAAGAAAAATGCAATCCTTACCTTGGGAAGCCCCGGCTACCGATCTCACTATGGAAACTCAGTGACAGGCACATCCAAAATGACATTGAGATTGAATTTCAAGGTGACACAAAAGTTGTCACTATTGCCGAAGAGGCTTTTACTTATGCCAATCCGTTATTAGCAGAAATCGAAGGTGTGTGGGGTCGATATTTCTCAAAACGGCTGCATCATGCGGTGGTTCGGTTCGCAACAGACAATGGTGCGGATAGAAACGCTATTAAACGGATATTGAAAGAACGTTACGATGTCAGTATAGATATTCCTGATTATAGCGAACTGACACGGCACACGACTGGCGAACAAGCGGGGCGTTTCTCTGATTTTAAAAATGAGGAATTGATGGCATTGATATCAATGCTTGAGGAATTTCCGCAAGGCATGCTTAAAACACCTGGACTAAAATATCTGGTAAGACGTTTGGATGGAACATCACATCCGCTTTATCAAGGTGCACCTGCGGTTGCATGGGCCGGTGCGGGCTATATTGAATTTATGGAATCTGCGTTTCAGCGTCAAAGTCTTGACTACATCCATCGTTTGATCCTACATGAAAAGGCACATTTTTTGTGGGCACACCTTTTTGACGAACAGCTCAAACAGGATTGGATCGAACTCGGCGGTTGGTTTAGAAATCCAGACGATGCTGATGGGTGGTCAACGACAAAGCAGACCGAGTATGTCTCAGCGTACACTCATGCGAAAAATCCAGATGAAGATATGGCAGAGAGTATCAGTTTTTACATCGTCCGACCTGATAAGCTCCGTTCTCGTGCCCCCGCTAAATATGAGTTTATTCAAAATCGCATCATGCACGGTACCCGTTATATCTCACAGATACGCGAAGATTTAACCTTTGAGGTTTACAACCTATATCCTGATTATGTGTATCCTGGAAGGATTAAGCGAATTGATATACAGGTAGATGGTGAACCGGAGGAAGATAAACAGATAACAGTAGAGATCGAATTACATAGCGGGAGTGATCTTGATGCTGCAGCATTCGCATTTATCAGAGTTTTTAGTGATAAGGACACTTGTTTTGATATTGGTTGGATGCTTCCAGTTGATTCTAATGGAATGTATGTAAATGCTAGAAATATTTTGCGCGGGCAAGCAAAGTTACCACGTTATGCAGCGAGTGGTTATTGGGCACCCGAATTTATCAATATCTGGGATAAGCAATTTTATACTGAGAGCCTCCAATCCCATACTGATTTTGAATGGAAACTCTATATTGACAACCCACTTGCGGATTGCGAACCATCGGAGTATGTTCCAAACTCTATGCGTCTCTCTTTGTCGGAAGCAACCACTAAAGAAGGTAGACCTTATCAAATCGTTACTGCTCAATGGCAGGTTATTGAGGAAAACGGTGTAAAACGTGTTTTTGCACAGATGAACGATAATAATAGAGAAACTCATTCTCGTTGCGAGAATATTGGAAAATACAACCCTGAGACCAATGAGGCAAGTGTTGAACTCATTATTCCTTATTATTTCCAGAGTGGTACATACTCACTAAACTTTATCGAAATGATGGATATAGCGTTAAACACTCAAGGTGTATATTTTACCGAGCCAGACCGTGCTATACAGTATAGAAATAAAGTCATTGATGAGTTACCAGCTACTATTGACATTCAGACAGCAAACCCAGATAGCACTCCACCTGAGCTTGATTTAAATCAGGTTACCATAGGCGCTGTACCGATTTATCCAAAAGCACCAAACGGCGAAACGTTGGTTGATATTACCTTTAGAGTTAAGGACGACATCAGTGGGTATGCAACGGCAAGCATGTATTTAAGAGATCCACAGGGTGTAATACACCATTTTTTGCATTCCCCTCCAGGTAGCGATGATATTTATTTTCACGGTGACCCAACCCTCTACAGGACGTATCACAATATATTTCCATTACCGGTTGGTAGTGTCCCAGGGATATGGGGACTTGTCAGTATGAACGTAAAGGATAAGGCAAGAAATGAGTTACAGGTGGACTTCACCGAAATCGTTCGCTTTAAAGTGGATGATGGGAATGTCTATGCCAATTCTGATGTTAACGAAGACGGTGAAATCAATATTCTTGATCTGGTTCTCGTTGCCCAAGCAATTGAAACACAAGACGCTAACGCCGATGTGAACGGTGACGGCACTGTCAATATTTTAGATTTAGTGGCAGTTGCCAGCCATTTCGGTGAAGAAGATATAGCTGCACCTGCTGTCAACAGTCCAACTGCCGACCAAATTCAAAGTTGGATTACACAAGCAATGCAAGCGGATGATGGTAGTCCTGCCTTCCGCAGAGGTATCCGCGCATTACAAAATCTCTTACTCAAGATGCGTCCAGAAATAACTGCGTTGTTGCCAAATTATCCTAATCCGTTTAACCCAGAGACGTGGATACCGTATCATTTGGCAAATGCCAGTGATGTACAGATTACAATATACAATACGAGAGGTAGCATAATTCGTACACTTGCGCTTGGGCATCGTGCTGCAGGTTATTACACAGACAGAAATCGTGCGGCATATTGGGATGGTCGGAATAGTGTGGGAGAACGTATTGCAAGTGGTGTGTATTTTTATCAACTGCAGGCGGATTCTGTTTCACAACTGCGCAAAATGGTTATTTTGAAGTAACACTTAAAAATTTGTGTTTCTTTCATTCATTTTCTGTATAGATTACATAGTCAAAACACAATTAATTCGGGGAGGTTGTGATGTTCAGACAAACTTATATGGGTAGTGAAAAAATGATGAAAGCCATCTTATTTATATTATTTTTAGTTACCTTTTTGTGTGTTATCGTTTCTCATGTTAACGCTTATGACTTCCACTGGGAAATAGATGAAACTCCAGAAGGACAAGAGAGTGCTACCGTAGTTGAACCTGTACAAGTAACGATACTTGATGAACAAATAGAAATATCATCTCATAGCGCATCATTATGGTTGATGAAGCGGTATTCTGTTCATCTCGGTACGGAATGGAGTGGTGCACACGCATATAAATTGCTGCAAACCTTTGAATCTATACCGCAAGAAAAGAATATATTTTATGATAAGGACGCTCGGGTACCCATCTCACTATGGAAACTCAGTGATAGACACATCCAGGATGATATTGAGATTGAATTTCAGGGTGAAACAGAGGTTGTCACTGTTGCCGAAGAAGCATTCACTTATGCCAACCCTTTATTAGCGGAAATAGAAGGTATTCGAGGAAAATATTTCTCAAAACGGCTGCATCATGCTGTGGTTCGGTTCGTAACAGACAATGGTGCGGACAGATACGCGATTAAACGAATATTAAAAGACCGTTATGATGTCAGTATAGATGTTCCCGATTACACAGAACTCACGCGGCACACAACAAGCGAACACGCGGGACGGTTCTCGGAATTTAAAAACGAAGAACTGATGGCACTTGTATCAATGTTAGAAGAGTTTCCGCAAGGCATGCTAAAAACACCCGGACTGAACTATTTGGTTAGGCGTTTAGATGGAACAAAACACCCGCTTTATCCAGAAGCAATTGCAGTTGCGTGGCCGAGTGCTGGTTATATTGAATTTATGGAATCCGCTTTTAAAGGTGTTGGTGCCGATGCTATCCATAGAGTGATTCTGCATGAAAAGGCGCACTTCCTATGGGCACACCTCTTTGACGAACAACTCAAACAGGATTGGATTGAACTCGGCGGTTGGTATGAAAACCCTGATGATCCAGATGGTTGGTCCACTACTAAACAGACCGAGTTTGTATCTGCTTATGCACACGGTGTAAATCCGAATGAAGATATGGCGGAGAGCATTAGTTTTTACATCGTCCGACCTGACAAGTTACGTTCTCGGTCTCCTGCCAAATACGAATTTATCCAAAATAGAGTGATGCACGGCACCCGTTATATCTCACAAATACGCGAAGATTTGACGTTTGAAGTCTACAATCTCTATCCTGACTATGTGTATCCAGGAAAAATTATACGGGTTGACATTCAGGTTGAAGGCGAACCTGAAGAAGATAAACGGATAACGGTAGAAATTGAAATTCATGGCGAGAACAACCTGGATGCAGCGCACGGAGCACACATACGCCTATTTAGTGAACGTAAAGATTGCCCATTTGAAGACATACATCTTTCACCTATAGACTCCAATGGTCAATCTGTCCCGGCGGGGCATATTTTTCGAGGACATCTCACCTTATCACGCTATGCAGTAAAAGGCTATTGGACTCCAGACCAGATTCGTCTCTGGGATGCCAATGGAAACGAGCGGTACCAATCCCAAACCGATATTGGATGGAAACTCTATATTGACAACCCGCTTGAGGATTGTAAACCCCCTATTTATGTCAAAAATTCGGTGAGACTCTCTTTGTCACAAGAGTTAACTGAAAGGGGACATCCTTATCAAATCGTTCACGTGCGGTGGCGAGTGATTGAAAGTAATGGCATAACAGGTTGTACTGCCGCAATGAACGATAAAAACCGTGGAACCTATTCTATAGTTGGTGGTAATGGGTACGGGGTTGATGAGGGGAAAACAATCGCACAGAAAGGTGGTGAAGTCCAGGCTAACATTGTTGTTCCAGACTATTACCAGAGCGGAACTTACACACTTGCTTCCATTGCAATGGGAGATATTTCGGGTAACATTGGTGGTGCCTATTTTACTCCAATAGAGCATGCATTAGGAACAAACGAACAGTTAGTGCTTGATGAAGGACCTTACACAATAGAGATTCAGACGCGATTCCCGGATGACACCCCACCAGAGCTGGACTTAAATCAAATTACGATCAAAGCAGAACCTACTCGTCCAGCAGACCCAAATGGGGAAACACATGTTGATATTAGTTTCAAAGCGAAAGATGACATTAGTGGATATAGTTTCTCAGGATTTGGTCTACGCGACCCACAGGGCGTAATGCACGGATTTCGTCATTCCCCTCCAGACCAAAACCACATGTATTTCTCAGGCGATCCCACCGTCTATCAAACCTATCAGTTAATCATTACTTTACCGGTTGGCAGTGTCCCAGGCACATGGGGACTTGCTGAGATGACTATATATGATAAAGCGGGGAATACGCTACGAACAGACTTCACAGAAATCGTCCGCTTTAAGGTGGATGATGGTACTGTTTATTCCAAATATGACGTCAACGAGGACGGTGCGATCAACATCCTTGATCTGATAATCGTAGCCCAAGCATTTGAAACACAAAACGCAAGTGCCGATGTCAACGGCGATGGAACTGTCAATATCCAGGATTTAGTGGCAGTTGCCAACCAACTCGGTGAAGAAGACGCAGCGGCACCAGCTATTTATAGTGCTACTGCCGAACAACTCCAAAGTTGGCTGACACAAGCAATCCAAGCGGATGATGGTAGTCCTGCCTTCCGCAGAGGCATCCGTGCGCTACAAAACCTGCTACTTAAGATGCGTCCTAAAACAACTGCATTGTTGCCGAACTATCCAAATCCGTTTAATCCAGAAACGTGGATACCGTATCATTTGGCAAACGCCAGCGATGTTCAGATTACAATTTACAATACAAAAGGTAGCATAATTCGTACACTTGCGCTTGGGCATCGTGCAGCAGGCTATTACACGGACAGAAATCGTGCGGCGTATTGGGATGGTCGGAATAGTGTGGGAGAACGTATTGCAAGTGGTGTGTATTTTTATCAACTGCAGGCGGATTCTGTTTCACAACTGCGCAAAATGGTTATTTTGAAGTAATGACATGAATCCAATTCACTGCCCTATTCCGTGCAATCGGGTATAAAGTCTGCACCTTTTTGTGCAGTTCTCTCAGGCATTTCACAAAGCAGTCCATCAGTTATGTAGACTGTCTAAACAAAGATTAACAAATCAAGTTATATTTACGGTAAAATATCAGAAATTATCATTTTGGAGGTACTTCCTATGACGCAACAAAACGATCCAGCACAAAACCTCGAAACTACAACGCTGCTCAATAGGTTTCAAGGGCCCGTGCTGCTCGTAACTTATGACGGTATCAAAAAGGTAAATATCACAGAAATAGAGAAATATGAGATCCGGACATCTACAGGCTCGTTCCCCAAAGTAGATATTCTCTTCTGTCTGATGCCAGAATCCGCGGATAATTTAGGCAACGCTTTGCGGATAAACAAAGAAGTTGAAGATGAAAAACTCCGAACCGATAAAGACCCACATAAACGACCGAAAATCATTGGGAAACGCCCCATGAGCAAGTTGGCACAGAAAAACGTTAAGGTGACACTCCGAAACGGACACATCCTTTACGGCATACCGGTGGAATACAATGAATATAACTTTACAATGAATGTAAATAACCAGATGGTACTCGTCTATAGACACGCCATCTATCAGTTCGAGATCGTTAATACAGAAAAGGATAAATCGACAGATACAAATTGAGAAAGCACACTCCTTAGCCACCAAAAATAGAATATATTTCAAACTGGCATAGAATTTGCTTTAGTTTTAAAGTGAGTTAGACTAAACCCGTAGGTTAGGTTGAACGGGCACCTATTTTGGGTGTTGCTTTCGCAAGTTCAATCTAACCTACGCACTATTTATTCTAAATTCAACGAAAGGAGTCGCCCAATGGAAACCGAGCAAAAATATCGGATTGCACCACCCGGATTCACAGCGGAACAGTGGAAAACGTTCAACGAAGACGGTATTATCTTCATTGAAGACGCTATTTCTAATGAAGACATCGATACTTATATTGACACTATAGACCGCGTCGCTGCCACCAATCCGAAATGGACGCCAGGCGGTTATCTCGGCATGGAGAATATTGTCGAACGCGACCCTGTGTTTACAAGTTTAATCGATGATGAACGGCATGTCGGATTTGCGTACGACCTTTTCGGAGAACTCCTCAAACTGCATCAGAGTCAATTTTTCCTGCGACCATCCGGTGGTAAACAATACAACATCTGGCATCCCGATGGCGCACGCGCGCTGCCTTACGGCGTGTTTTCACCGAAATTACCGTTGCAAATCAAAATTGGGTATTGGCTTACCGATTTACCGCATGAGAAAATGGGTAATCTCGTTGTGCTACCGGGAAGCCACCGTCAGCAGTATATGGATGGATACGATACCCATAACAGCGTTCCGGGAGAGATGGTTGTCTGTCCTCGTAAAGGCACAATGACGGTGATGCACTCCAGCATCTGGCATCGTGTAGAACAAAACGAAAGTGACGTAGTCCGTTACAACATCTTCGTTGCGTATTGTCCATCGTGGGTTACGCCTGCGGATCGATTCCACTCCTCGCCAGAATGGTTAGAAACGCTCAATCGTGAACAACGCATCATCATGCGGAGTTATCGTCACGCTTATCACAACGCTAAGCCGCCCGCTTCTGATTTTCCACTCTTTCTTAAACGTGACACCGGTGTTGAGGCAGACGAGGGGAAGTATTTAGATCACGTTCAATTGCACAGACGAAAACGGCAGACAATGCCTGAACGTATTGCAGAAATATAAGGCTAATCTAAAATGAAAAATCTGTTCCTCAAAGTGGACACTCCCTGGTAGGTGCGGTTTCCTAACCGCACTACAACGTCCAAATAATTATGGATTTACTACGAATTATTTATAGTGAAATCTAAAAATATGTTCACACTCCCTGGTAGATGCGGTTTCCTAACCGCATCTATGGACTGAATAAACACGGTTCGGTTAGGAAACCGAACCCGCTAAATGCCTTACGCGCATTTAGCGTTGATTCGTAGTGTAAAAATAATTATGGGTTTTACTATAATATAGGGCTAATCTAAATGAAAAATCTGTTTCTTAAAGACATGCGGTATCGTCAAGCAAGAGTTGTGCTAACAGTACTCGGTATCACCGTGCTGATTTCCTTGATTCTATTGTTAGGCGGTATTATGAACGGCATGCGTATTCAATCACAGCAATATGTGAAATCTACAGGCGCCGATATTTGGATTTCTGCCGAAGGCTCTGGTGGTGCTTTCATCGGGTTTTCATTACTTGATGAAGAACACATGGCATTTCTTAAGGCATCGCCTGGATTAGTCCCTGATTCCGCCTCCCCACTGATCTTTGCACAAGCACGACCTAACGTTCGTGGGAAACCCACGAAAGCAATGGTTGTTGGCTATACATTAGGCAAACTTGGCGGTCCAAAACACGTTGTTGAAGGGAGAATGTTTAAACCGAGAGAATTTGAAGATTATCGTCCTGAAGACCCTGTCCCTTATGAGGTAATTGTTGATGAAAAAATGGGGCTTGAAGTTGGTGAATTGATCTCTGTTAGTAAGGAAAAGGTCAGAGTCGTAGGAAAGGCTAAAAGTCTGATGTTCGTTTTAGATACGCCGCTACTCTTTATGGATGTCCGTGCAGCACAGAAAGTTTTTCTCGAAAACACACCGTATGTCAATATGATAATCGCAAAATCAAACATAAATCAACAACCATCAGAGGTCGCCGCCAATTTAGATGCGTTCGAAACTATAGAAGTCCGTACCTTTGAACAAACACTTAAGGATATTATGGAATATTGGGTTGACAATCCGATGAAAGCAGTGCAATTTTTGCGAGTCATGCTGTGGTTAGCTGCAGGGTTGATCGTTGGGATGATTACTTACGTTACGATGCTTGAAAAGACACAGGAAATTGGCGTGTTAAAAGCCATCGGTGCTTCAAACGGTTATGTAATGGCACTTCTACTCAAACAGGTTGCACTCATCTCAGTCATCGGTGTGCTGCTTGGACTTATCTTATCTTACATATTTGCAGTGGCAGCACCTATCTTTGTAGCTATTAATTTAGTTGAATCGGTCATTGTTGTGTGTATCAGCTTTGTCGTGTGTTGTGGAAGCGGATATCTCGCAGCACGTAAGGCAATTATGGTTGATCCGATGATAGCGTTTCGTGGCGAGATTGATTTTGGCATGACACAGCAAAGTTATAGTTTTGCTGACGCTGAGGTTTGAAAAATAAATGTGCAATGATCAGGCATACACTAAAACATGCGCGGTAGGAGCGGTTTCTAACCGCTCCGTAGTATTATAGGTTAAGGTATTATCATGGCAACGATTGTAGAAGGTATCGGTTTAACCAAACGTTTTGGCACGGGTGATGCTGCTGTCGTTGCAATTGACTCGGTTGACATTCAAATCGAAGAACGCGAATTGGTGATGATTATGGGAGACAGCGGATGTGGAAAAACGACACTGATTAGTCTGCTTGGATGCATTTTAACACCAGATGCAGGGGAACTCCGCATTGACGGTGAAGCAATAAATCCAGCGAATCAAGATTTGAGTGTTATTCGCAGACAAAAGATTGGGTTTGTTTTTCAGCTGTTTCATCTTTTGCCATATCTCACTGCTCTTGAAAATGTCATGGTTGCCATGGACATCGCTAAGGCAGATGCAACTGAAGCAAAAAAACGCTCAACAGAATTGCTAACCCGAGTCGGTTTAAGTGAACGCTTGCACCACCGTCCTGCGCAACTGTCTGGAGGCGAAAAACAACGCGTTTCTTTCGCCCGTTCGCTTGCCAACCGCCCAAAAATCATCTTCGCTGATGAACCAACCGCCAACTTAGATAGCCGCCAAAGTGACAACTTAATGAATCTAATTCAAGAACTGCGGCAGGAACACCAAACTACCATAGCAATTGTTACCCATCATGAAGGATTAAAAGAGAATGCTGATCGCGTTATTCACATGAAAGACGGAAGGATTGTTGCATCTTGAAAGGTAATTCTGGATTAAAAGTATTTTGTAGCGGCATTTTTACTTCAACGGTTTTAATACTGGTAATAGTTTCCTCGATTTCCGCTCAGGAACGCTTGACCCCAATGGCAGAGCAAGACTTCTTCACAAGTGGGTTCTACGGGGGCGGTTTAACATTCATCAACGGTGATGCCTATATTCGGATACAACTTCAACCGGAAATTCCTCTTGGAAAAATAGGTATCGGTTTTGACCTTGTTTTACTTTACAATCCTTATGCAGAAAATGCCGAAGATCAATTCCTTGCTGAGGATGCCGAAGCATGGGACAGTGCAAGCACATGGTTGCGGCTGATTCGCTACATCAGCTATGGCGATCCTTACGACCCGTTCTACTTCCGCCTCGGTGAGTTCGATTACCTGACAATTGGACACGGATCCATCATGTCTGGTTATTCTAATCATGATCGGCGTGGGCTGCACTTGAACCTCAGAAAATCGGATAACCGATACGGTGTTGAAACAATGGTGAATGACCTTGGACATCCAACAATTTTCGGTGGGCGTGGATTTTATCGGCCGTTTCAACGACCAGAAAATAATAATCTGCTAACACGATTTGAACTTGGTGCAACCTACCTCATTGATATTGACCCAGATTCCATGGAAGATGAAGACCCATTAGACGCAGTGGGGTTTGATGTCGGATTTCCAATTTTTGAGAATAGTTCGTTTCGGCTCGATCTATATAACGATTTTGTGATGCTAAATCCACCCCCTAATCCCCAAAATCTTGTGTTGGAACCTATAACAACTAAAGAAAAATCTAAATCACATTCAGAAAACTCCGAAACAGAATTGGGATGGGGTAACGCTGTGGGCATTGGCTTTGCTGCTACCAAAGCCATTTTCAAATTTGAGTACCGTGTTTTTAGTGATGGCTATATTCCCGCCGTGTTTGATTATACTTATGAAACCGGGATGCCAGAATTTTGGGGTTACGAGACGAACAATGCATTGAGACGCGGATTTTTCACACAACTCATCTGGCAGCCAATGCCGCAGCTTCATTTTTTAGGTGCTTATGAAAACTACGACAACAACACATCCAAAATCTATCTCGGCATTAAAGAATCCGGATTAGTTCCACGTATGACGTTTCGAGCATTCTACACAAAACGGAATATTGGGGAAGATGGAGAATCAAATTTCTTTTCTGATCTCTTCGACCTGGATGAAAAATCGGCACTCCACCTCGAAATCCGATACGCAATCTTTCCACCTATGCAAACAATTTTCACTAAAGAATACCGATTCCGACGTGTCCAAACGGATGAGAGCACTTCACAATTCGAACCGATCCATAAAACTTCTATCATGGTAGGGGTTACAACAGATTTTTAGTATCTTATGGAACAAACAGACACAGAAGAAGTTGCAGCGTTTACAACACAACGTCCTGAATTAAAAGGTATTTCAAAGTGGATTTTTGAGTTTGGTGCTGTCTTTTTTGTCGGTTATTACATCTATAGTGCGGGTTTCGGCACTGCTGCTGAACAATTCCATCTCGGTTTATACCTACTTTTTACATTCTCCCTAATTGGCATTCTCTATAAATTCCGCCAAAGTTCTCTCGCCTCGCGTCCATCCATTATTGACATACTGCTCGTGTGCCTGAGCATCTGTGCAATCGGTTATTGGATTATAGATTATCCCAATATTGTAAACCGAGCAGGTGCATACAAAAATTTAGATGTTGTGATGGGTGCAATCGGACTTATTATTAGTTTTGAGATAAGTCGGCGTACAGTTGGGTGGGGACTACCAATCATCGCAGCTGTCGGCATCCTATACGCACTGTTTGGTCGTGTAATGCCAGAAGCTATCTCACACCAAGGTTTTTCGTTTCGACGGATTATTGAACACTGCTTTTTTGGTCAAGATGGAATTTTCGGTATTATGGCAAACGTGATGGCGACTTATGTAATCCTTTTTATCTTTTTTGGTGCGTTTTTGGAGAAATCTGGTGTAGGTCAATTCTTTATCGACCTACCGATGTCGTTGACAGGCAAATCAATTGGTGGTGCTGCGAAGGTTTCTGTTGTAACCTCTGGCTTTTTCGGTTCCGTCGCGGGAAGTGCAATCGCAAATACAGTCACCACCGGGGCTTTCACCATTCCGTTGATGAAGCGGACCGGTTTTCGTCCACATATCGCAGGTGCTGTTGAAGCATCAGCCTCAGTTGGAGGTCAATTTTTACCACCAGTGATGGGAGCAGGAGCATTCCTGATAGCAGAACGGACAGGGGCACCCTATAGCAAAATCGCTCTCATATCAATTGTGCCTGCAGTTCTCTATTTCCTATCTGTATGGGTAATGGTGCATTTTGAAGCGAAAAAACACGGACTTGAACCGATACCAAAAGCAGAAATACCTAAATTCTCCGCACTCCTTAAAACGGGGTGGTACTATCTATTGCCGTTGATGACGCTCATTCTATCCCTTATGAGAGGCTATTCTGCTTACAAATCAGCGTTTTTCTCAATTCTCGTCACGATTGTAGTCAGTTACTTCCGTCCGGAAACAAGGTTAACACCGAAACGGATATGGGAAGCGATGGTTACCGGTGCTAAAAATTCACTTGCTATCGGTGGTGCTGTCGGCACAATAGGGATTATCGTTGCTGTTATTGATCTGACAAACTTGGGTAGGATATTTCCAGATTTAGTGCTATCAGTCGCAGGTGATAACAAAGCGATTGCAGTGTTACTCCTCGCAGCCGCCTCTTTAATCTTAGGGATGGGAATTCCGGTCACTGCCGCCTATCTCATCACCTCATCACTCGCTGTGCCAATTCTAACGACGCCAGAGATGGGTATACCAGTCATTGCTGCTCACCTGATTATCTTCTGGCTCAGCCAAGATTCTAACATCACACCGCCTGTTGCGTTGGGGGCTTATGCGGGTGCAGCCATCGCACGTGCAGACCCATGGAAAACAGGATGGGCATGCTTTAAGTTCGCCAAACTTTTATACATCATGCCCCTCTTATTTGCGTATACACATATCTTGTTTATTTCTGGTGGCACACTCTTTGAAAATGCGATGTCTGTGGTAACAGCATTGGTCGGCACTGTCATCTTTTCGATTATGACGATGGGCTACTTTATGCGGAAAACGCACTGGTATGAATCGATTCTACTTGTACTTGCAGCGTTTTTGGCATACACCAACACTATTTGGACGTTCATCGTTGCTATAGTGATTTTCGCTGCTGTGTTCGTAGCTCAAAAACATTCAGAATCATGAACTCACTTTGCCGCCGCGTCAACAATCTCTTGAAGTCGTTTCAAAATGTTATCTGCTGCACGCCGAGATGTGTAATCATTAAAATCAACTACTGCCTTGCCCGATTGGTATAAATTCCCAAGATAGTATCGCTGGAAAATAAAGTACGTCCATGACACTGCATCTACGTAATGTCTATCCAGAACGCTATTAACTGCAACAAAGCCAAAAACACCGTTCAACGCAAGCGCGTTTAATCCACCTCGCCAATTGCCAGCATAAATTTGACCTGTCCCCGGAAGGATTGTGGATAGCACCTTAGCGATTTTGGGAGATTTTTGGGGCAGATTAACTGCTTTGTCGAAAAGTATATCCAACATTTCATCAGTGGTATAGTGTCGTAACACCTCACGCGCTTCCTCCCATCGAAACTGATAAATCAAAGCAACAGCTTGTAGGAAAAGTGCACGTCGATACAGCGGTACAGAGGGGGTGCGGATTTTTACTTTAATCAATTCAAATCGGGCAAGATCGTAGTTCTGTGAGGCAATAAGTGTTACTGCAAGTTCAAGTTGATATTCCAATTTTTCTTCGTCATTTAAGGCGTATAGCATGGCATTTCGCATCGTTGAAATTGCTTCTTGCCATAATCCTTGTGCCCTATAGGCGAGTCCGATTTTCTGGTAGACCCTTGCTGCACGCGTATCATCAGGATGAAAAAACAGAAAACGTTTGAATTCTGTAATGGCAGCATCATAATTTTCCAATTTAGAAAAATGGTCCCCAAGACCGAGGATGTCCGCTCCTGCAATTGAAGTAATATTACTGAAAAGTGGGAGGGTTAGCACAAGCAAAAAAAATGTGATACGTTTCAAATTCATTGGAGTCTAAGTGGTTTTGGCACCAAGTTTATAGATATTATGTATGAGTTTTATTCAGTTTAACATATTTAGACCTATTTTACAATTCGGTTTTAACATTCAAGGCATGTAATACCATTTCTAAAAAATAACTACTCTTAAAGAAATAGACCGTTCGTAGTCGCGCAATTCATTGCGCCTCTTACATTTCTTTTCAAAAGAGAAAATATAGTGGAGTATAGAAATAATTCTACATTTCCTCTGTAGGAGCGATCTCCGAATCGCGACGAAACGCATTGATAGTCGGGAATCGGAGTTCCCTCCTACAGTTCAGGAATGTAGCGTTAATTGTAATCTTTACGATAATTTATAGAATTGGTATAAGTTTTGGCATTAACCACTCCCTTCTCTTGTAGGAGGGGTTTTCAACCCCGATATACTGTGTTGATTGACAGCAAGTTTTTCCGTAATCCGTGTCATCTACGTAATCCGCGTAAATCCGCGATTCAGACAATTAGTTTTAAGGGAATTGACCTAATTTTTTGGACATGCTATAATGCCCATAGTGCTAAATCATAAGGTGGAATTCAATCACTAAGGAGACAAAACGATGAATATAACCGAAAAACAGCAGCGCAAAAAATCTGGGATGCACGTCGGAGTTCAAGGGATTGGAACATCCACGAAAGAGTTGGAATTCCTCGTTCGCCACGGTGTGACGCACATGGATGCCTCTGTTAAAAACACCCAACCTGAAACCTTAATGCAACACAAAGCAGAAGCGGATGCAGCAGGAGTCAGTCTTGAAATGATTCATATAGGAATTCCAAGAAGCATTACGCTTGCCCAAGACCCGCAGCGCAACAAAGATATTGATGGGATTTGCAAAACAATCGAAAACGCTGCAGAGGCAGGTTTGCGGGGTTTGAATTACAATTTCTGCATTCTGAATCATCAGCGGACAGAAAGAACAGACGGTCGTGGCGGTTCGTATTACAGCACATTTGATTTCTCTAAGTACGATAATGACACGCTCTCAGATGCAGGTGAGGTAAGCCGTGAAGAGGCGTTTGACCGTATCGGATACTTTCTTGAACGTGTCATTCCCGTTGCCGAAGAGAACAAGGTTCAGATGGCATGTCACCCCAACGATCCACCCGCACCTGTTTTACGCGGTGTTGAACGTTGGAATTACCCAATCTTTGATGGATTAAAACGGTACGCGGAGATTGTAGATAGTCCGTATAACGGCTTTAATTTCTGCTGTGGTGTCGTCTCAGAAGGTTTAGACGATCCTGGCACCGAACTTTACGAAATTATTGAGTATTTTGGCAAACGAAAAAAGATTTTCAATATTCACTTTCGCAATATACGCGGTGGATTACACAACTTTCAAGAGGTATGGCCTGATGAAGGCGACGTAGATATGTATAAAGTCGCTCAAACTTTGCGAGACACAGAATATTCCTACATGCTGATGCCCGATCACGCGCCATCACACCCTGATGATACTGCGCCTGCTGGGGTTTCTGGTCGTGTGCGGCAAGCATGGGCATTTCAATTTGGATATATCATTGCGCTGATTCAGGCGGTAAATTCGGAAAGATGATTGTTCAATTATATTGTTGATACAGACAACAAGATGTGGTAAAATTCGTAATACCATTTACCTGCACAGTGTTGTTTAAATGGCAGCTGATAATTGGGTAACAACAGAATCAAAAAATTCTAATCTATTTGGAGGAAAAATGAAAAGAATTACAAATCGCTTAGCAATAATCAGTATCACTTTATTTGTCATCATGTTCACATTCTCAGCGCAAATTGATGCGATTGAACCTGGGAGTGCTGTAGCAATCTGGCTCCTTGACGAAGGTGATGGGAACGCAATTAACGATAGCTCTGGTAACGAACATCACGGTGAACTGCAAGGTGGAGAATGGGTCAAAGGCCCTTCTGGTCCTGCATTGAAATTAAATGGAGTAAGTGATCGAGTTGTCGTCCCGGATACTGAAAGTTTGTATCTACCTAAAGCATGGTCGATCACTGCTTGGGTTAATGTAGATAAAAATGAGAACGGTTTTGGACATATTGTCGGCAAAAGAGCCGCGGCTGGGGCGGTGGCAAATTACGCTTTCAGAACAAGTGGAAACGGTACCGGTTGGGAAGCTTACTTTAGTCAAGGCGGTTGGAAAGGTGCTTGGGGTCAAGGTGTGGTTAAGAAAGATGTATGGTTGTACATGACTGCCACTTACGACGGCACCAACACCATTAAGATTTATGAAAATGGATCGGAAATCGGATCTGTTAATGTTGGCGGTCCCCCACCAAGGAACGATTCGCCAGTTAACATCGGTGGTTGGACCAACAACAACTCAGAAACCCTTAATAGACATTATAACGTTTTAATTGTTGTGAGTTTTATTAGTTTGTAGTATATTTGTAAGAAAACCTATTTTGGAGTGCGACTGATGAATTACCAATATCTTAAGGATAAACCCACAAGGTTTGAGTCTCTTATAGGATATACACTTGAAGAGTTTTCATCTCTTCTTCCCTACTTTACCAAACATTTTTTAGCGTATTATGCAACAAAGACACTTGATGGAAAACCCCGTGAAAAACGGCGATATTCCACCTACAAAACGAGTTGTTTACCCAGTTTTGAAGATAAGTTGTTGTTTATTTTAGTTTACCTCCGCAAAGCGACAACACAAGATGTGCAAGGTGAACTCTTCGGTATGTGTCAACCTGTAGCCAACAAATGGATCCATCGTCTTTTGCCGATATTAGATAGTGCTTTAGCCGAACTTGGAGAGTTGCCATCTCGGACGACAATCCCCGCAACTTTTGATGTGGCTTTGGATACCTCGGTTGACAATCAGACTTCCAACCATTTTTTTTCATGATGGCACCGAGCGACCAATCCGGCGTCCCAAAGACCCACAAGTTCAAAAGGCTCATTATAGTGGCAAAAAGAAACAACATACGCTCAAGAATAACCTTATTATCAATGCTGCTTGCAAAGTCGTGTTATTGACACCTTCCTTTGAAGGGAGAATACACGATAAACAGATCGCAGATACTGTAGGATATACTGTGCCGAGTGGTAGCAACTTATATCAAGATTCCGGTTTTCAAGGGTTTACACGCCCTGGCATAAACATCATTCAACCGAAAAAGAAACCGAAAGGTGGTGAACTTACCACCGAGGAAAAAGAAAGAAATCGTCTCATTTCGTCCATACGCATACAGATTGAACATGCGATTAGTGGTGTTAAAAGATACCGCATTGTAAAAGACAAGTTGCGCAACTGGAAGAAAGGGTTCAGCGACTTAGTCATGGAAACTTGTTGTGGATTACACAACTATAGATTGAACTTCAGACCTTGGTGTTATAAAACACCTCCGATTTAATCATTATAATGTCTAATGGAATGCTCTACGATGTAGCGATTTTTGATGTCGCGCTGTCTGAAGCAGATATCAAAGAACTGATGGATGATGGCATTGGAACGTTACTCCCAGTTGAACCAGCTGATAAGCTTACAACCACATGGGGAAGCATCAAATCCAGAAAATAGTCGTTTCCTTTTCAAATAAGGCGTAATGTTACGACATTGCGCCTTATTTCTAATCTGATGAGGATAGATAAAGATGAGAGGAGATCGTCATTCTGAAAATATCGAACGTGCACGGGAATTGAACCGTATCACATGTGAGTACATTTCTAATGGAAATCTTGAGATTGCACGAAAAAACTTAATTGAAGCGATTCGTATGGCGCCCAATTTGACTGCACCGCACACCAATTGGGCGTTCTTGCTGCATGGTGTGAAATAGTAGATTAACCTCACATTTTTTGATAAGACAACCAAATCATATGGAGATGATTATGGCAAAATCACCGAACATCTTACTAATTCTTGCAGACGATCACGGATATGGCGATATTTCAGCACACAACGGACCGTCAATTCAAACGCCTAACATAGACAGAATTGCCGCAGAGGGAACGCTCTTTACACAATTTTATGCGAACTCCTCCGTCTGTTCCCCGAGTCGCGCATCGCTGATGACGGGACGTTATCCCGATAGAGTCGGTGTCCCTGGTTTGATTCGCACGCATGCACAAAACAACTGGGGTTACTTTCGACAAGATGCTATCACACTCCCTTCAATGTTGAAACAGAAAGACTATCGCACAGCACTCATCGGGAAATGGCATTTAGGGCTTGAAGACGAGAATCATCCGTGCAAACGCGGATTTGACCATTTTCACGGGTTCCTCGGTGATATGATGGACGACTATTACACGCATCTCCGACATCAAAATAATTACATGCGGCACGACTTTGATACGATTGATCCAAGAGGACACGCTACAGACCTCTTCTCGGATTGGAGCGTGGACTTTATTCGAACTCACGCACATACATCTCATCCTTTTTTCCTCTATCTCGCTTATAACGCGCCGCATACACCGATTCAACCGCCTGATGATTGGGTAGAACGGGTGAAAGAACGGGAGCCAGATATTTCACCGCAACGCGCAAAATACGTCGCGCTTGTGGAACACATGGATGCAGGTATCGGACGCGTGCTTGATACCCTTGAGGAAACCGGTCAACTTTCTAATACACTTGTTATCTATACATCTGACAACGGTGGTGCGATGCAAGTTGGTGCTAACAACGGTCCACTGCGTGGGCAGAAAGGTGAAATGTATGAAGGCGGCATACGTGTGCCTACGTGTGCTATGTGGCAAGGACATATCCCAAAGGGACATGTTACAGATCAGGTAGGAATGCTTATGGATCTCTATCCGACTGCGTGTGAGGTTGCTGATGTGCCTATCAACCACGAAATTGAAGGACGTTCAATTTGGCAAACGCTTCAAGGAGAAAAACAGGACTTCTCCGAACGACTCCTTTACTGGTTGAGAAGAGAGGGTGGGCAACAGTTCCACGGACAGTGTCAACACGCTGTTCGGCGTGGTGACATAAAGTTGCTACATAACAGACCTTTTGAACCGCTGGAACTTTATGATCTATCAAGTGATCCACTGGAAACAACAGATGCTTCACAAACTAATACTGACCTTTATAAGGAAATGGGGCGTTTGTTCCAAGAAGAGACACAGAAAGCTGGCAGTGTGCCGTGGCAAAACGGATAAAATTTCGATTAAAATTTCGATACTTACTGTAGATCCGTTAATATTAAAGTAAAATCCGAAAATATGTTCACATTTCAATGAACAACAATCCCTACACGCTATCGCTGGCGAGGTTTCCTAACCTCGCCAATGTCCAGGTAATTGTGGGGTTTACTATAATTCCAACAGAGAGATTAAAAATGAAAAATACAAACGATTTGATTTTATGGTATAACAAGCCTGCCGAACAATGGACAGACGCATTACCTGTCGGAAACGGAAGGCTCGGTGCGATGGTGTTCGGCGGCGTTGAACGCGAACGTATCCAACTTAACGAAGATACGCTTTGGGAAGGCGGTCCTCGCGATACCAACAACCCAAAGGCTTTGGAAGCACTTCCAAAAGTGCAACAACTGCTTTTTGAAGATAAAAACGACGAAGCAACAAAACTCGCAGGCGAAACGATGCTGGGAGTACCATCCCGCGTCAAATCCTACCAGTCTTTAGGTGATATTGTCCTTGAGTTTTCACATGGTGAGGTTACAGATTATCGGCGAGAACTTGACTTGGACACTGGCATTGCAAAAACAACCTATCATAGTGGTGAAGTCAGCTTCAATAGAGAGGTTCTTGCAACAGCAGTGGACAATCTCATCGTCATCCGAATTGAATCTGAACCATCGGCGCACATCACTTTTGATGTGATAATGGCGCGAGAACAGGATGCCGCTGTTGAAACCATCTCTGATAATACCCTCAGACTCAGCGGAGAGTGTAGCGATGGTGTTATTCGGTTTTCAGCATATCTACAAGTAAACGTTGACGATGGAAAGGTTCAGTCGGAAGGTGGCCGAATTTCTGTGAGCGACGCGAATGCTGTTACCCTTTTTCTCGCTGGTGCGACAAGCTACATTAATCAGAAGGATGTGAGTGAAAACCCGCATGAACTTTGCGAAAATCATCTGGCTGCTGCTGAGAGAAAATCTTACGAAGCAATTAGGGCAGACCACATCACAGAACATCAATCCCTTTTTAGACGGGTTGACTTGAATCTCGGTTCTACTGACGCGGAAAGCTTGCCGACCGATGAACGCTTAGCCGCGGTTAAGGAAGGTGCGTCAGATCCAGGGCTTGTTGCACTTTACTTCCAATTTGGACGTTATCTGCTGATGGGAAGTTCACGACCGGGTTGCCTCCCCGCAAATCTGCAAGGCATCTGGAACGATCACATGAAGGCACCTTGGAACAGCGATTTTCACACCAACATCAATCTCCAGATGAACTACTGGGTCCCCGAAGTATGTAACCTTGCGGAGTGCCATAAATCACTATTTGACTACATGGACACACTGGTTGAACCGGGCAATCAGACTGCGAAACGCCACTACGGGGCTGAGGGTTGGGTTGTGCATCATCTCTCTGATGTATGGGGATTTACAACACCTGCTGATGGTATCTGGGGTATCTCGCCGATGGGTGCTGCATGGTTGTGTGAGCATGTGTGGGAACACTACCTTTTCGGCGGTGATGTGGAATTCTTAAAGAAACAGGCATATCCATTGATGAAAGGTGCTGCCCGTTTTGTACTTGATTTCCTCGTTGAAGCACCCGAAGGCACACCCGTTGCTGGTAAACTCGTCACGAATCCGTCACACTCACCCGAAAACAGTTTCCTGAAATCTGACGGAGAACGTTCCCTCTTTACATACGCAGCAACGATGGACTTGGAGATTATCCATGAACTCTTCACAAACTGTATCGCTTGTATAGATGTTCTCGGTGGTGATACAGATTTCCGTGCAGAGTTGGCTTCTGCGCTTGAACAACTTGCACCACTTCAAATTAGCGAGAAAACAGGACGACTTCAAGAATGGGTATTTGATTATGACGAACCGGAACCTGGACACCGACACATGTCGCACATGTATGGTCTGCATCCGAGTTGTCAGATAACATTACGCGGTACGCCAGAGTTGGCGGCAGCAGCAAAGAAATCGTTGGAACATCGTTTAGCACACGGCGGTGGCGGCACAGGATGGAGTCGCGCTTGGCTCATCAACTTCTTTGCAAGGTTTGAGGAAGCAGAGGAGGCATACAATCATCTTCAAACGCTTCTCGCGAGGTGTACCTTGACGAATCTGTTTGATACGCATCCTCCTTTCCAGATTGATGGAAATTTCGGTGGTACTGCTGGTATTGCTGAAATGTTGTTACAGAGCCATGCAGGTGAGATTAACCTACTGCCTGCACTTCCGAAGGCATGGGACACTGGATACGTTAAAGGGTTACGCGCTCGCGGCGGGTTTGAAGTTGATATGGAGTGGAAGGATGGAAAACTCACCCAAGCTCGATTGTTATCTACCCTTGGGAGAGATTGTTGGATCCGAACACATGGCACTGTTTCTGTGACATGTGATGGTCAAAAAGTTAAGTATTCTCAGTCAAAGGATGTTGTTAACTTTCACACGGAAGCAGGAAAAACGTACACAATTTCGGCATAGTTGGCTGCTAAAAAGTATGAGTTTATTTACATTGTAGACCAATGTTATACGTGCCTTCTGAGTTAGTCTGATAGAGAGTTCCAAAATCCGCGTAATCCGACAAATGCCACACGCGCATTTGGCGTTGATTTGGACAAATGCCACATATCAAGTACTTAGGACTTACGCATTTTGCCTGTTTTCAAGCGTTACATCGTTCGTAGTCGTAGTAGCACAATTCATTGTGCGTTCTTTAGCAATTAGACTTAAATTATGTTGCGTTCTTTGTAATTTGCGTAAGTCCTGGTACTATAAGCGTATTTGGTGTTGATTTGGTGCAATCCGTGATTCAAGGAAGGAAAGTTACTATAACATTTTTAGCAAAATTGTACTGCTGATTGATGCATTTTTGGTGTTGAGTCATGCAAAATATGCTGATTCGGAGCCCGATTCATTTTTTTATTGCACAAATTTTGCATAATTGCTACAATATATGTGACGTTAAAAATTCACGAAGAGAGCGTGGGTTACGTCAGGGCTGCTTCCTAATCTATTTAGGTGCGCCCGCTGGTGGAACAAACACCAAGCGGTGCTTAGCACTGCCATAGAGTAAGTATGACAGCGCTGGTTTCTATTATAGCAGAAAGCCCACGCTTTTTGTTAGGTTTAAGTGGAAACCAACTCCCTAATGAACTTTGACGTTCAAGTTGGGTAATTTTTAAACAAGTCTACAAGCGTTAGCCATTAGACCACCGCCTTTCAGTCCTACATAACGGAGTAAGTCGTCCGAACCAGCGGCAAATTGATCAAGAAATCCGTTCACCCGGGCTCTGAACGCCTCCCACTGGCCCGCAAAGCGATGCATCTTAAACACATCAACCCGCAGCCATCTCCACAACTTCTCAATCGGGTTCAACCACGGCGCATAAGTCGGTAGCCAAATAGGCTTGATCTGTGGCAACTCTGATAACGCATCAAACACATCCGGATGTTTGTGAATAGACCCGTTGTCTTGAACAACGTAAAGTGTTTCTGCTTGTGGATAGACTTGTGTCAACTTCTGATACATTTCAATCACTTTCGCACGTCCTACAATATAGTTATCAAGATAACATACCTGTCCCGTCAACCCATTCAGCGCACCAATAATCCGCCATTGCTGATTATTTCCATCACAACCTGCCACCGGAATACTTTCCGGCGGTGCTTGTGTCCAAACACGCCCAGCTTCAGGCCAGCGAGTATATCCCATCTCATCAAGAAATACTAACTCTTGTTTACCACGATTGTGAATGGTCTGCTGTAAGCAGGAACATAGATACGACACTTTCTCCTTATACTCAGGATCCGGACTATACTGCTGCACGCGACCTGAACGAAGACGCAAACCACAACGAGACAGCACTCTATGAACACCACTCAGGCTGTATCCTTCTAACCAATCAAGACTCCTACGTAGTGTCCGAAGCGTCCAACGACTTGGGAGAGGCACATCAGTAGAAACGCCTTTCGCTTTATCCACAACTTCATCTGGGCTTGGCGCACACGTTCTAAGCGTTCTTCTTCTTTTTTTTTTGAAAATCGTCGCCTTGTTTGATTGTCAAAGTTCATTAGGTAAACTCACGGTTCGGTGGGGAGAACTCAAGAAGTTTTGAAGGAAAGTCACATTTTCGTCCAGGGTGTATTGAATTTACAGGAATTCATACAGTGAGAATTACGGTACTTGCATTGGGTAGTAGAACTCATCTACAATTATGCACTAATCTGCGCCCAACCCACTATTTCTATACAAAGTGTCATAACAGCAGATTATCTTAGTCGAGTTGAATTTGACGAAGCAATTTCACGGGATATTGAAATTGAATACAGCGTATCTCATAAATACTTTAATAACATGCGTATACAAGCAAGATGAGCAAATCCTAAATAATTCACAGCATGTATTCTCACCGCACGACCAATGCCCGAAATCCTCAAGCCAACTGAAAATCGTTCGACCTTGAAGCGACGCTTATACCAGTGTAAACTACGACCATCCTGCAATACGGGCGTTTACAATTCTTTTTATGCAGTGCTACAATTTTCAATACCGCAACGATCAAGAGATCAATTCTTTATTTTGCCTTAACTTCGTCCCAAGCGCGGCTGAATTGTTGTGTGAAATCACCAAGGTCTTTCAACCATTCAAGTGATTCCATAACTTCTGCTGTTGGATAAATAAATTCATGTTTCTGCAGATCTTCTGGCAAGTGTTCCTTAGCAGCTGGCACACAAGTACCATATTTGGTAAAAGCTGTAATTTTGGCATTGACCTCTGGACGGAGGAGATAATTGATAAACTTTTCGGCAAGATCTTTATGAGGAGCGGATTTTGGAATGCAGACAGTGTCGATAAATTGGCTTGAACCCTCTTTTGGAATCACATAGTGGATTGCAGGTCGTTTCTCTGCAGCGCGGAACGCATCGCCACTCCAGCAATGTGCCATAACAACATCTCCTGCTATAAGAAGTTCTTCTGCTTCACTTTTGTACTGTTTCACGAGTGGTTTCTGCGCAATTAATTTCTCTTTTGCTTGTCTAAGTTGTTCAGGATCGGTTGTATTGATGCTATATCCTAACATTTTCAATGCAACAGCAGGTGTTTCTCGTGGGTCATCAAGCATGCTGAACTGGTTTTTATATTTCGTTTCCCAAAGCACTGTCCAGCTATCGGGTGCCGGTGAAATCACGGATGAATCGTAGGCGATGCCGGCAGTACCAAACGTATACGGCACAGAATAACGATTTTCAGGATCGAAGTACTTATTGAGGAACAGTGGACTGAGGTTTTTAAAGTTGGGAATGTTATCATGATCCAACTCGGCTAACAGATTTCCCTTTAGCATTTTAGAAACCATATAATCTGAAGGCATAATAATGTCATAACCTGTTGCGCCAGCTGATATTTTAGCAAGCAAATCTTCGTTAGAACCGTAAGTATCAACAACGACATTCACACCGAACTCTTTTTCAAATCCTGACCGAATCTCGTCACTGACGTATCCTGACCAAGTAAAGATATTGAGTTGATTCTTCTGATCGACGCAACCATACATAAAAATGGTGAGAAAGAGAAATCCCAAGAGAATGTGTCTTATTGACATTTCCTGCATGCTGAAACGATTTATAGAGATATGTATCATCCTTTTCTCCATTCGTATCTGTTTTGTGTTGAAGGCGAATACGTTGTGAAAACGAATCGCCTTAACAACAAGAAATTCAGAAATTGACAAGGTACCCTAATTATGCTAACTTAATATGTGATGATTTATTGATCGGATTTTTCAGTCGTCAGACCCGCTGCTTTCCAACCGCGGAAACCACCTGTTAAGACTGAAACGTTCTCATAACCCATGTTCTTTAAGGTGTGTGCCGAAAGCGTTGCACGCGTTCCACCGCCGCAGTACGTTATGATGTGTGCATCCTCATCAGGGGCGGCCTCGTCAATATCAAGCTCAAGATAACCGCGCGGGAGTGAAACCGCATTTGGCAAGTGTTCTTCGTCGTAGTCCGGTTCATCTCGAACATCCAATAGAATTACGGAATCACCTGCTTCTGTAAGTTCATCAGGTGAAATATGTCCAACGTTCGCTTTTGCTTCAGTGACTAATTCTTTTAAAGTTTTTAATGGCATAGTTGTCCTCCGAAAGTGTTGAAGATGTGTATTAGGTTGAACGGAGTATGGCAGTTTAAATGCCAAATTCATTACGTAGAGACTATATCATAAAGTGCCAGAACCGTCAAATTTTTTCTGCGATCAAATTTAGAAGGAGAACAAATGGAATTACTTAAAAAATCGGTTGATTCCGAAATCGAGAAGGATCGGATTGGGAGTCCTGTGTTTCTAAGATGTGTGCTTAATATTGTAAGTGAGACAAACAGCCTGCTACAACCGACTTCTGAAATTGTAGCGCTTGCAAACAGATGGATACCTTCACAGCCGCAAAGTCTTTATGCACAAGGCAATGCTAACGCAACACAGGTTACGGTAATGGTGCAATATACAGATGGGCAGATGGCAGTGCTGAGTATCAATCGGGTTGATACTGAAACGGCAATTGATATTATGCTGGTTGGCAATAAAGGTGTTATCTATCATGAAACCCCAGTAGGCAGACACAATTTAAGTGGCACTCCACCTCAACTTGGTGACAGTGGAGAACTAACGGGAACTATCGCTCAGTCACTTGCGAGTGGTCAACCGATAGCGGTGGAGGGATAAACATGCAAAAGGACAGAAAATATGGTGTCCTGTTACTCGGTGGACATCGTACACATCAAGAAAATTATGCTCAACTTTTTGCCAATGATTCCCGTTGTCAACTTGTGGCGTTTGCTGATGAGCAAGACGCACCTGAAGAACGGATAACATTGGCACGTTCCCTCGCTGAAGAATTAAATCTACCCTTCATTCCCGACCTTGATGAGGCATTAGCACGTGATGATGTGCATATTGTAAGTCTCTGCACAGAGGTTGAACGACGGGGTCGTGTTGGAACGAAATGTGCAGCATCAGCAGGAAAGCATGTCTACCTTGATAAGCCGATGGCACTCAATCCCGAACACGCTAGTCAGATTGTTAACGCTGTTGCCAAAAGCGGTGTTCGCACGCAGATGTTTAGTAACATTCATAGCACCTGGGCACTTACAGTCAAACAAGGATTGGAGAGTGGAAATATCGGTGAACTGCAGGCAATTCATTGCGATGTAATGTTTGCTAAAGGTCATCCAGGAAGTGCTCCTGTCGGTAAAAAACGGATACAGAAACCAACTTTAGAACGGTATAGTTTCGTAGAAGCAAAACCTGAAATGTTTGACATCGGTGTTTATGCTGTGTCAATGGTTAATTGGTTAACACAGAGGCGAGTAAAAAGTGTTTTCGGTGGGACAGCAAATTACTTTTTTAAAGAACATCACGGCTGCGACTTAGAGGATTTCGGCGCGTTAGTTTTAACATTAGAGGATGGTATTACCGCAACAATAACTGCTGGACGCTATGGTTGGCAGAGCCATGCGCAAGGAGGCATACGAAAGGTTCACCTTGTCGGCACTGAGGCTACACTGACATTTGACGCTTCGGTGAATAGGTTAGAAGTGTTTGCCGCAGAACCAGCGTTTGAGCCGCCGACACCGCATCCGCTTGATCCGATGGGAATGTGGAGTAGTACACAAGCAGAAATTAAGATGCGCCCGAAGCAGCACTGGATTGACATTGGAAGTGGAAATGATGGTCAGAGTGAATTTAGCGCGTTTATTGACTGTATTGAAAATGGAGTGGAAAGTGAGATGAACGCTGAATTTGCTGCACATTCCATTGAAATTATTTGTGCTGGATACCGTTCCGCTGCAAGCGGGGAGGTTATCAGTCTAAGTTAATAGAGATTGTTTGTATACTGTATTGGCTGTATTTCTGTCAACCCCTAATTCCCATGACTTCTAATTGCGCAATCTGTTTCAGCCAGGATTCACGGATTTCAGGGGAGTAATCTCCTGGAAGTAGAGATTTACGAGTGCAATTTAGAAACGCCTGCAAGGTTTGATATTGCCTTATTGGGCCAATATTAGGCAAAATTCTATCGGATATAACATCAACGATTTCGTCTACAGACAACTCACCTTGGCGGTTTTTGGCAGCTTCCAAGTCAGCACGGAGAGATGCGAAACTCGCTGCCGAATACCCTTCAGTCAGCGATAGCAGAAGTTTAAACGCCTCATCCGGAATTTTGCCACTGAAAACATTGCTAAGCGTCCAACGTAGAAACGTCTCGCGATCTTCGCCAGTTGGATCAAGAACAGGAATTACGATGTCTCCTACCCTTCCCTCCCTGCGTAAGTCGGGGGAGAGATTATAGATGCGCGCTGTCATCAGCAGCCATGTGATATTGCCACGTAACTGCGGGTCGGACATCATCGCTTGTATTTTTCCCGTCAGTCTACGTTCAGTGGCGTGTGCATCCTTTCCAACATCCCCGAACTGCGTATCCGCTTCATCAACAAAAATTAGCACATTTACGAGTGCCATCAGCAAACGTCTGAGACGTTCAAAGATAACATCTGTCTGTCCAAACCACATACTCCGAATGTTCTTAAGCACAAGCACTGGGATATCAAGTTCTCCTGCGAGTCCTTCAAAGATAAAGGTTTTTCCGCTACCGATAGGTCCACATACACTCAATCCAGAGATAGAATCTTTCCCAGTAGATGTGATACGTGGAATGATCTGTGTCTTCAAGAAGCCAATCAGTTTCTGATTGCCGACAATATCTTTGAGGGAATGTGCAGGCTTCTTAAATTCAACAACATCCTCACCCAACTGTGCTTGGATAAATTCAGAAACTTTTTCAATTACGTTGTCTGGACGCAGTTTTTCTCCTGAATAACAAGCTGAAACAAGCAGCTGACGCAAAGCTTGGATTGATAATCCTGCTGTTAACACAGCAAGTTGAGATTGGCTACCCCATAAATTTAACTCTTTATTAGTAGGTTTTTGGGTTCTATTAAACCATGAAATAAAATGTCTTCGCTCTTCTACTTGTGGGGATTGAATTTCTACATCAACAACTTGCGGCAAGCGCATAATACGTGAGTTTATTAAGCTTTTTGATTCGGCAATGAAGACAACCGTATCAGTAGCCTTCATAAAATCGGAATCAGAAATCCAATCCTGCACGATGCTAACCCTCTGTCTATCCGCTAAATTCAAACTACGAATTTCGCCTTCAGGGAGCAACATGTCTGTTGCTTCAATAATGATGAGTAATTTTTCTTGTAAAAACTTTTCTCCGCGGGCATTGGTGGATCGAGAAATCAGACAGAATTGTCGCAGCAGTTCAAGTGCCAATGTTGGACTGCCGATAGCATCGTTCAGATACTGCTCAAACAAGCCATCAGACGCATCTAAGGATTTGCTTGGTTTATTGTTAGGGTCTTCCTCCCTACTGGGAAGCGCGAAAATACTGGTAGTCTTGTTCTTGGAAGGTGCTGAATCTCCTCTCCATGCATTAAAAGCGTTTCTGACTTTCTCACGGTCACTTGCGCGCAGAAAACGGAGAGGTCCGTTGAGTTCATAAACTATTAGAATGAAGCCTGGAACATCCCAACTTTGTGTCAGAAAAGGGACAAGCGGTATGTAATCCTCCTCATCTGATTCTTCAACGAAAAAGAGGTCGTGGATATTTCCGTGAAGCACAATGCTTCGCGACGTGCCAGAATTAATAAGCAGTCCAGCTTCTGTGCGGAATTTGTAAGTAGGATCCTTAATAGCAATCTTTTTACCCTCCGTTCTTCAGCATTTGCAAGCATGTATACATTAACCTGCTTGTGCCAACTTTTTCCATCGTGGAAGAAAACCTTCAGTTAAAAACTGGTCGAGATGCCAGATATTCCTTTGCGGTTCCACTTCAAAAAATGTTCCCATTGCCAAAACAAGGGTGTCCTTAAAACTATAATTTGTCTCAATTTGTGAGAGTGCCTCATAAGTTTGGAGAAATGCAGTATGAATCCGGAGAAAGTTTAGCGCAGCAAAACTGAACGCGTTGAGTTTGAGGCAATCATCCGCTGTTTTTTCCCAAAACCATTCCGGTTTATAAAAAAGGTCAAGCCGTTCTTTGCAAAGCTGCGCCGCTTTTTTAAGGACATCATCTAATTCTTGGCGATTCATCTCTTTATCTGGAATACCAAGTTTTTCACAGACCTCAGCGTGTATTCGGTGTTTTGCTGCATCAGAATCCACCCACGTTTGAAATGCTTCAGAGGCTCGCTCGAAACAGTTGCGGAGATCGGCAAGTGTCAAGTCAAGTTTGCTCGGAAAAGTCTTAAGTAGAGAAGAACTTGGCAAAAGATCTGCTTGCTTAGAATGTAGTTGCAAGAATTTATATTCCACAACATCTGCTAACATCTCTGCCAAAATAGGTGTGAAGGCTATGATAGATCGTTCATAAAGTTCGGCATCAATGAATTTCGTAAGTTTTTCAGCATCAAGGTGAATTTCCCCAGTTTTTGTTTTAACGAATGCTTCGCCGAATGTAGTCTGTTCACCTAAAACTGAAGCGGATTCAGTCAAGGATAAAGGCCGATTAAAGAGGGATAATTCAGTATAAAGGTCCTCAAAGTCAAGCAAACTCTCTTGCCACTGGTGTCCCCATGTATCATGGATGAGATATTTGTCAAGTTCCTCCAACGGGAGAACACCGATCATGCGTGTGAGCGTTGTCGTAATCAATTCGACAGGCAATTCTGCATCTTTGGCAATTTGTTCTCGGAACTTAAAATCTAAATTTTCTGCATTAAAAGTGCCAAAAACAGGGAAGTGTGCAAACGGTTCAACCTGCCAAATTTTTCGGAGAAATTGTGCATATCCTATTTTTTCCTCAGATTGTTTTTTGGTAGTCCTATCTGTTGTAGCAGATATTTGTTCGTTGTGTGTATCGGTTTGAACTTCTTTTATCTCTGAAGGCAAGCAAAAATAGAGTGCGGAACAAGTTTTTATCAATCGGACTTCGCCAACATCAAAGGGCGCGCCTGGATATAAACACTGAAAGAGGTTGAGAATGTCAGTATCCAGTTGTGGATTATCGGACACTAAATTAAAGCGATTCTGTAAACACCGCATAATTTGATGTCGGTGCATCAGAGGGGCAGTTCGAATGGCGAGGTTCTTCGTAAGTGTGCCTAATGCTTTAGAATCTACATGGAATATATCTTGGAGCAGTGCCTTCAGGTCTTCCTGTTCTGATTTTTCTGTTGGGGCATCTGCTGTAAAGAGGGTGAAGATTTTAGAGCCTGCAGTGTCAAGGTTTTCAATATTGGGATGGTTGACAATTGCGGGATACTGGTCAAGGGATAACCAAATCGCTTCAATAAAAATATTGTCCAAGACACTGGATGAAGTATCTATTGAGCCGTTTTGTTTAGATGAATGGGATACTTTTTTTGTTTCCAATACTAATGCATTATGCAGATCAAAAAACTTTTCAAGCGTTTCCGTTGAAACTGGACCACCCTTTTTAGTTTTGTTAATCTCATTTACGTAGGTTTCAAAATCCTTTAAACCTTCCAAGATCACTTCCCAACTATTCGGTGTATTATCCTGATGCCACGTGTTAACGTTCACATCACCCTCCTTTCTTCCCTTATCCCTTCGTAGGACGCGGACATCTATGGTAGATTATTGAATTAATTAGACGTGTTTATCTGTGAATCAACGCAGCATGCGCGTATGGCATTCAGCCAAATCAACGCCAAATGCGCGTATGGCATTTGGCGGGAGGGAACTCCGATTCCTGACTACGAGTGGCATTAGTCGCGATTCGGAGATCGCTCCTACAGGTGAGGTGTATAATTATTTCCATATTTCATCATATATATCACATTCAGGGTGAAATGCAAAAATTTATAACACCTGTTGGTCGGCGCGCTTACAAAGCGTGCCGACTTACGGTGTATCATAATTTGAAAATTTACAATATTTACGATTTACAAGAAGCACAAAGCCAGTGAACCTTCGCCGACCCACGATGAGTACCTTTATAAAGGCAGTTCAGAATTACTTTCTTTTTCTTCTTCAGAATCATCTGTTTTCTTCTCGGCATCGGATTCTTGGGCACCAAAGATAAGTGAATCAAATTCATCAGTGGCAGAAGTAGAACGTGCAGCGGCAAGAAATTCTTCTTCTTCAGCGCGCGAATCAGTACCAGCGAGTTCTTGAGCGACCTTTGAGCGTCCCTTTGCTTTTTCCCGAATTTCTCGCATTCGTGACAATTCCGCTGAAGTGCCATCCGTACTAATACCTGATAGCATATCCGCGACTTCCTCTTGCTCACGTGCGGTAATAAGATCGGCAACCGCTTCAGATTGCTCTGTCTTAATTTTATCCAGATCACGATGGAGGCCGGTAATCTGAAGTTTATGGGATTGAATGTCTTCTTGGGCGCGTTCAATATCCTGCTCAAGTTCATCAATACGAGCGTTTTTCTCCTCCAAAGTGGAGTGAAAATCGTTGTAAGAAGTAACACATCGGACATAGTCTGGATGCTGTTTTATCTCTTCATCTGGTGTGCCTGCTTTTTGGAGTTCAGCAGATGTGCTTTTTGCCTTAGCGATTGCCCCCGCTTTCATTTGTTCAAGTTTGTCTATGTCATCTGTGAGACCCTTGAGTGAATTCTTTTTCTGTTCAACAAGCGCGATCAGTTGCCCAATCGCATTTTTGTAGCGTTGAATATTCCCCTGTTTGTCGCGGATAATGTCTTCATAAGCACCGCGCACTGCTTCGGGGTTTTCCATAAGTTTATCAGCCTGCTCGTGTGCACGACCGGTTAGTGAATACCAGATTGCTTTGAAAAAACGGGTAAAACCGTTTGCCATTAGTAAATCCTCCTGAGTGAAAATTAAGTTATATTCAAAATTTATTTCTGTGCCAATTCTGTTTAAGTGTCATCCCTACTGATACCTGATAGCAGATCGTCAATTTCCTGTTGCGTGCGTGCGGCAATAAGATCGGCAATCGCTTCGGATTGTTCCGTCTTAATTTTTTCCAGATCGCGATGAAGTTCTGTAATCTGACGTTTGTGAGATTCAATGTCGTTATGTAAGCGTTCAATATCTTTCTCAAGTTTAGCGATGCGGGCGTTTTTCTGCTCCAATGTAGAGTGAATATCGTTGTAAGCTGCAACACATCGGACGTAGTCTGGGTGCTGTTCAATCTCTTCGTCAGAATCACCTTCTTTTTGAAGTTTAGCGGTTATGCTTTCCTTTTTCTCGATTGTACCTGCTTTCATTTGTTCAAGTTTGTCAATGTCATCTGTGAGCTTGTTCAATGAATTCTTCTTCTGTTTAACAAGCGCGATGAGTTGTCCGATTACATTTTTGTAGCGTTGGATATTTCCTTGCTTGTCACGAATGATGTCTTCATAAACACCACGCACTGCTTCAGGATTTTCCATGAGACTATCGCTCTGCTCAAAGTGTGAGGTATTTTCTTGCTCGTTGCTGATTACGTCTTCATAAGTTCTATGCACAACTTCAGGGCTTTCCAGGTCTCTATCAGCTTGTTCAAGTGCACGTCCGACCTGCGTATACCAGATAGCCTTATATAAACGGGTAATGCCGTTTGCCATTGGAATTCCTCCTTATTATGAGATTAAGTTCGCCTACAATCAACAAGTCATTGAAGTTTGCCTTCTTCTGTAGGTTCTACTTTCGGGTGTGCGGTTATAGTATGGGCATCTTCTAATGAATTACTGGTTTGACGTATCTCCCTATCAATATTTGGTGTAAATTCCCGTATCTGTTCGTCAACTTTCTTCGCAAAAGCGAGGCTTTCGTCAAGTTCTGTGCGAAGTCGTGAGAGTTCTGTCTCATTACTTTCAGGACTGAGCGTAAGCACGCGGGCATAGAGGTGTGAAAGTTGAACAATTGTTTGTTGAACATCCGCTATCTGTTGTTCTCTGTGTTGCTGTAACACCTGTTTGACAGTTGCTAATTGTGAATCTCTTGATTTTTCGTGCATTTTCAACGTATCTTTCAAACACTGAACGGCTTGCGTAAAAAGTTCAGTGACTTTACCGGTAATATCTGCACTTACCGTAATAGGAAGGGTTGCCATCCAACCAGCATCTCGTGCTTCCTCCTGAAAAGATTGGTGTAAGGCTCGAAGTTCTTCCAGCATCTGTTCTGTTCTTTTGTCTCCATCCTTTTCTAACTGTTCATGTAACGCGTTCAGTTCTTGTTCTTGTTTTTGCTGTGCTTCGTGGAGTATCTCTTCATGAACACGTTTCGCTATGTCGTCTGTGCCGGTTGTCCACTTTGTTATCAGTGCACCAATAGGAAGACCGATACCGATGACCGCACTTGCGAATAGGTAGAGTATCTTCGGTTCTAAATTAAGCACCCATGACGCGAAAACGCCAAGCGCACCCGCAGCAAATGGATAAATGACGTAAGGGTTAGTAAAAAGATGGAGTAAGAATTTCTCTTGAAACAATTTCTTATCAATCAACGTTTTCACCAAATTGCATGCGTCAATATTTGCTGACAATTATATCTACTATCTATAAAACCTTTCCTTAATTTTAACACATCATTCAGAAGTTTGTAAAGAGAATTAACAAATCTAAGCTATCTATTTTATGTTATGCAAGTATAACAGAAGCAAGTGAAATAAACAACTGAATATAGACAGTATTGAATGGATCACTGGAATATGTTATAATTCAACTATTATTCCAAGACAGGTCAAAACGTATTTCTTCTACACTTTTCGGATTGAAGTATAGTACTATTATAGGAGGGATTGGTGGCATTTGATATTATAATTGTCAGTGGAAACATCGTTGATGGCACTGGTAAACGTGAGCCTTTTACCGCAGATATCGGTATTCAAGGCGATCAGATCACAGAAATTGGTGACCTTGAAAAAGCAGATACGTCAAACCGTATATCAGCAGAAGGGTTGGTTGTGTGTCCTGGCTTCGTTGATGTCCACGTGCATTCTGAAATCTCTCTGCTTGGTGGTCGTGACCAGTTTGCTGCTGTAATGCAAGGTGTAACCACTCATTTAGCAGCACCAGACGGTTTTGGATGGGCACCTTTGCCCTCAAAACTTGCACAAGAACTATGGCACTATACGCAATTTGCGTATGGAGATGACAAAGTTCCGCTCAATTGGCAGACACCAGACGATTATCTCAGTATGTTCGATGGGCAAATCCCTGCAAACCTCTATCCACAAGTACCACACTGCGCTGTCCGTCTCGGTGCAATGGGTTGGGACGCACGTCCTGCTACCGAAGATGAACTGAAAATAATGGAGCAAACGACCCGCGGGTGGCTTGAGGCAGGAGCATGCTGTCTCTGTTTAGGTCTGGATTATCAACCCTCTGCGAATGCTGACTTGAACGAGTTAGTCTATCTTTCAAAGGTAGCAGCAAGTTACGATGCCATCTACGCTGCACATATACGTTACCAACTGATTGGGAGAAAACCTGCTTGGGAGGAGACAATTGAAATTGCACAACAGGCAGAGATTCCAGTCCATATTTCACATGAACGCGTTGACGGTGAATCGGCAGAAGTGCTTGAGCGAGTTGAACGTGAAGACATAGATTTGACATTTGAATCTTATCTCTATCCAGCAGGGATGACACACCTTGCAATGATGCTCCCGATGGAATATCAGACTGGTACACCTGATGAAATGTTAGCTAATCTGGAAAATCCCGATGTTAGAGAAAAATCACTCCCCTATCTGCAAGAAAAATTAGGAGAAGGCAACCAAATTGTAGGCTATAACAAGTCTGGAAGGTTCATAGGCATACTACTCTCCGAAGCCGCTAAACGTGAAGGCAAATCTAATGAAGAATTTGCATTCGATTTTATCCAAGAAGAATTGGCAATTGAGACCTTTGTTATGCCTTGGGTAACATCACCCGAAGAAAATGAACGGATTTTGAACCGTACCGCAAGTCATCCGCGTATGATGATTGCCAGTGATGGTGTATACAACATTCCACATCCGCATCCACGAAGTTATGGATGCTTTGTGCAGTATCTCGGCAAATTCGTACGGGAACGACAGTTAGTCTCATTAAAAGAAGCCGTTTATAAGATGAGTGGTTTTCCTGCAGAACGATTCCGTCTTTCTGATCGTGGCAGAATTGCGCGTGGACTTGCTGCAGATATTGTAATTTTTAATCCTGATACTGTTGCAGATCGTTCCACTTGGTTTGATCCGGTACAACCTCCCGTTGGTATAGATTGGGTATTTGTCAACGGAATTCCCGTCATCAAAGATGGAAATGTAACCGGAAAACTGCCGGGGAAAGTACTACGCCATCACAGATAAAAGTAAAAACATGAATGAAAAAACTGCTGACATCTATGATTTAACTATCATCGGCGGCGGAAGTGCCGGACTTGTGCTTGCAGTGGCAGGTGCTAAACTAGGAAAAAAGACTGCGCTTGTGGAAAAACATCGCATCGGTGGAGATTGCCTCTGGACAGGGTGCGTGCCATCTAAAGCATTGCTCAAAGCTGCAAAGGTTGCAAATTATATCCGAAACGCAAAGAAATATGGGATTACTACCACTGAAACCAAACCTGAATGGCAAAAAGTGATAGAATATGTGCGAAGTACCCAACATGTGATTGAAGAGGAACATGATAATCCTGAACGGTTCCGCGATATGGGGGTTGATGTTATCCTTGGGAACGGACATTTTGAATCACGCGATACCTTTGTTGTGGAAGACAGTGAAAACGGTCAAACCCGAACTCTCAAAAGCAAAAAGTTTGTAATTAGCACAGGTTCTCGTCCTCTTGCGCCACCTATACCCGGTTTAGAATCTTGTGATTATCTTGACAGTGAAAATGTATGGGAATTAGAAGAATTACCACAACGGTTGCTTGTTGTCGGAGCAGGGCCGATCGGTATTGAATTGGGACAGGCATTTCATCGGCTTGGTGCAAAGGTCACGATAGCGCAACGAAGCGGAAATATTCTAACAAAAGAGGATACAGATGTTTCTGAACGGATGTTAAATTACCTTACTTCAGAAGACATTGATATACGTCTCAATGTAGACATAGCGAAGGTTGAAAAACAAAAGGACGGTGTAAAAGTATCGTTTTCGGGATTACAAAATACATCTACCAGTGATAATCAGGAACAGCTTTATGATAAGATTCTGATTGCTGCGGGGCGCGCCCCAAATGTTGAGGGTTTGAAACTTGACAAAATCGGTGTGAAAGTTGAAAAAAGTGGAATCGTAGTTAATGGACAACTTCAGACACATGTGAAAAACATATACGCTGCAGGTGATGTAATTGGACACTATCTTTTTACACATGTGGCAGCATTTCAAGCACAATTACTCGTTCGTAATTTCCTTTTACCTTTCTCCAAAAAGATTAACTATTCTGTTGTGCCTTGGACGACGTTCTGTGATCCGGAGGTTGCTCGATGTGGATTGACGGAGGCAGAAGCGCGTGAGAAATATGAAGACGTTGATGTGTTTACATTAGATCAGGCAGATGTTGACAGGGCAGTTGCTGAGGGGGAAACACACGGATTTAGCAAAGTCATCGCAAGCAAGTGGAAAGGGAAGATATTAGGTGTACACCTTGTTGGCACTAATGCTGGAGAGGTTATCCATGAGTATGTTTTGGCGATGCAGGAGGGGATTCCGTTACGAAAGTTGAGCGGGATGATTCACGTGTATCCGACTTATTCAAGCAGTGTATGGCGTGTGGCAGCGAAATGGTTGTCTGAAGGAACACTTGTGCAAACATTGCGGAGGTTGATTGGATCCGGGTAAACACCGATGGTTCTAAAGTTCGCTAAATTAAAAAGAGTCGGAAACTACGTCTCTCAACGGTTGAGAAATGTCAGGGATTCTAACCTAACGCATGTAATATCGGCTACCAGTTGCGCTTTTCAGAGATTGCAGTTCCGACTCACCTAAGGAGGTATATTAATACGTTAAGCAATTTCTATGCCAACAGAAAAGAGGTGTTTAGGTGGTTTGTTTGGTAAAATTGCCTACTTTTTGAACAATGTGATGAAAAAACAGACATTGTTTAGGGGTAGTGCCGTGATTGCGAATAGCGATACTTGAATAGAAGTTATTTTGCGAAAATTGGATAAATGGAGGTGTGTTGTAAAGACCTACCCCTTCACAACACCAATCGGGCGGAGGCGTGCAACGCGGCGTGAAAGTCCCGCTTCGTCAACAACGCGGACAACTTCATCAACATCTTTGTACGCCTCTGAAACCTCTTCCTGAAGAGTGCGTTTACCTTCTGCTCGAACGTAAATACCTCGTGCCTCAAGGTCCGCTTGTATAGACCGACCTTTTGTCAAGTCAATAGCCTTCCTTCGTGAGAGCACTCTCCCTGCACCGTGGCATGTTGTACCCCATGTCTCTGCCATCGCGCCCGGATTGCCGACAAGTACATAAGAGGCAGTCCCCATATCACCAGGTATCAACACAGGTTGCCCAACTTTCTGGTATTTTTGTGGAATCTCTGGATGTCCCGCGGGAAACGCACGGGTCGCACCTTTGCGGTGAATGAAAAGTTCGCGTTCCTTACCATCAACTTTATGTTTTTCAAACTTCCCAATATTATGTGCCACATCGTAGACGAGTTCTAATCCGAGTTCGTTCTCAGTTGTGTCAAAAAACTTCATAAAGGTCTGGCGGACGAGATGCATAATACACTGCCGATTGTTCCATGCGTAATTTGCGCTACATGCCATTGCGGTGATGTAATCTTTTCCCTCTGGCGAGTTTAGTGGTGCAGAGGCGAGTTGTCGGTCAGGCAGGTTTATGCCGTATCTCTCAGCCACCTGTACCCAGCTTTTGACATGCTCATCACAAATCTGATAACCGAAACCGCGTGAACCTGTATGAATCATAATACATATATTTCCCTCGCTCAATCCCATTGCATCGGCAGCTTCCCGATAAAAGATGCGATCAACCGCTTGCACCTCAAGGAAATGATTGCCAGAACCGAGTGTGCCGAGTTGATTTTTCCCACGTTCTAATGCCCGTTGACTTGCAGCGTCAGCATCGGCGTGTTGAAGATAACCTGTCGCTTCAGTGAATTGGAGATCCTGCGGATGTCCGTATTCACGTTCAATTGACCAGCGCGCGCCTTTTTCTAACATCTGGCGTTCTTCTTGCACGGTGAGCCGAATTTTACCTTTAGACCCAACACCGCACGGCACGTTTTCAAATAACTTGCCGACAAGCGATTTTGCCTTACCTTCCAGCTGCGAAATGTCAAGATTTGTCCGTACGAGGCGTACCCCACAATTGATGTCGTATCCAATGCCACCAGGAGAAACAACACCATCTGCCTGTGGATCCGTGGCAGCAACACCACCAATAACGAAACCGTAACCCCAATGCAAATCGGGCATTGCGAGAGAGTGTTTAACAATACCGGGGAGATGCGCAACATTTGCCACTTGCTGTAAAGCTTCATCGCTTTTTGCTTGGTTTAGAAGTTTTTCATTGGCATAGACGATTCCATCTACACGCATTCCTTTCATGTAACTTTTCGGTATGCGCCATCTGAATTCATCAATTTTTTGGAGGATTACGTTTTGTTGTGCCATCTTTCAATATCCTTAGATAAAAGGTGAAATCACTAAATAGGTGATAACTCTGGTAATTCAATCCATTTGCGAGTTTTCCAAGATTCTATTCCCTTTTCTGCTAACTGCACGCCCTTCGCACCTTCAAGCAGCGTCCATGGGAACGGTTCATCGGTTACGACATGTCGAAGGAATAACTCCCATTGTGATCTAAAAGCGTTCTCGTAGGTCTCTTGTTCTGGAATCTTAAGCCATCCGTCAAAGAATTTGATCGGTTGTACAATATCAGGATTCCAGACAGGACGCGGCGTGCCAGAGAGAGGTTGAATCCAGCAATCTCTCAAACCGACCACTGCAGACCCTTTCAAGCCATCTATCTGAATTGTCAGCAAGTCATCACGGCGAACACGGACTGCCCAAGATGAGTTAAAATGTGCGATAATTCCATCTTCTAATTCAAAGGTGGCGTAAGCAGCATCTTCTGCGGTACATTGATACGGTTTGTTCTCCTCATCCCATCGTTGCGGGAGATGTGTTGTAGCAATACAGGATACTCCCTTGACAGCACCGAAAAGGTTATCTAAAACATATCGCCAATGGCTAAACATATCAAGGATAATGCCTCCACCATCTTCGGATCGGTAGTTCCATGATGGACGTTGGGTAGGGATAGCATCGCCTTGAAAAACCCAATAACCGAATTCACCCCGTACGGCGATGATTTTTCCGAAAAAGTCCGCGTCAATCAGTCGTTTTAGTTTCTGAATACCGGGTAACCAGAGTTTATCTTGAACAACACCGTTTTTAAGTCCTGCTTTTGCTGCCTGTTCATAGAGGTTATACGCATCTGTAGTTGTTGTAGCGGCAGGTTTTTCGCAGTAGATGTGTTTTCCTGCTGAGATTGCGGCTTGGACAGCGTCAATTCTACGCGATGTAACCTGCGCGTCAAAATAGACGGTATAAGCGTCATCAGTGAGTGCAGTGTCAAGGTCTGTGCTCCACTTTTCAACACCAGTAGACTCAGACAATTTCTCTAATTTTGCTGGATTTCTGCCGACGAGAAACGGATCAGGCATAATCACTTCGCCATCACCAATTGGGATGCCGCCATCTTCAGCAATTGCTAAGAGCGATCGGATAAGGTGTTGATTTGTTCCCATCCTACCTGTAACACCGTTCATAATTATCCCGACACGATGTGTTTTTTGGGTGTGATTTGTCATTTACAATCCTTATTTTTGGGGCATGTAAAGATCATTACTAACTTAGTTCTTAAACGAGGAATGCATGAAATTATTCTTTAGGTTTGTCAGTGCATTGCGGTGCAGCACCTGCAGGGAGTGGTGGAACATCTATACCAGCTTTTGGGAGTGTACCAGCGAGTTCCTGTTTCCAATGGTCAACATCTCCTGCTGGACCATAGCAATAGACCATTTTCATCGGTGTGTTGCTGGTATTCGTCAATTGATGGAAAACCCATGATGGGATAAAAACGGTCTGTCCTGTGGAGATAGTCTGCCGCTCTTCACCGAGACACATTTCGCCTTCACCTTCAACGATAAAGTATATCTCTTCCTGTTCGTGGTTGTGCCACGGTACTTGTCCTCCGTTTGGCTCTAAGACGACAAACCCCATGCTGAATTCATCTTTCTGAATTGGCGAAGCACCACCGACAAGATTTCTGGTGCGTCTACGGGCAGGGTATGTGCGCCCTTCCATTTTACTTACATCTGCAATAAGCATTAATATTGTCCTTTCTGAGTAAAAATTACGATACTCTCTATTCAAAAAGTTCTGCCACCTGACAAGAAAATCCTTTGACAACTTCGTCACCGCTAAGCGTGTCATTCCGTGTGAGGACTGTGATTTCCGTTTCAGAACGATAGACGGTCACTGTTTTGGATCGGGGTTTGATAACCCATACCAATTGCGTTCCAGCTTCAAGGTAGGCGAAAGCTTTTTCTTCAACTTTGGATGATGCATCTGTCGGAGAAACAACTTCAATAGCGAGGTCTGGTGGAACCGGAGACGCTTTGCTAGGGTCATCGGGAAGTCGGTCAGTTGAAATGAAGGCTATATCAGGTATCAGCACGCGTTCACCAACCCGGAAACCTGTATCTGATATAAGGACACGTCCCAGTTGATTGTCACGAACGTACAAGTGTAACGACGAGCTTAGGTTCACACTAACGTACCCGTGTTCTAATGAAGTAGGTGCCATTGGAATTAACTCTCCTTTAATGTATTCATATCCTTCTAAGTCACTTTCAAGGAATTCCTCCAACGTCATCTTTGGAAGCTCAGGCGCAAGGCTTTCTTGTGGTAATGTGCGAACTTCTTGTGCATCCATTTCATTTTCTCCTTGATGTGTTACTATGCTTTTTTTCTACACTCTTTTACAATTCAATTTACCAGAATACCATTTCTACTTGAAAGTTTACATAAAATTTGTAGCATGTTTATGATTCTGAATGAAAACCACATGAATAGAAAAATTCCTGTCATTATAGAAAGTGTTGAAGAACAGAATCATTTAGCGTAAGTCCAAATAACACATTATGCACTACTTTAGCAGACGTACGGTGCTTTCAATTTCGTTTTTAAGGTCTGCAAGTATCTGCCGGTTTGCGAGTTTCAATGCGGTGAGCATATCTTGTTCTGCTTCAGTAAACAAATCCTGTTTTACATTAGCTGCTTGATTATTTATTTCAGGTTGTACTGCAGATACAGCGAATACGTCTTCAATATCAGATGGAATGTATTGTTTCTCGCCGAAGGAGACATGTTCTTTTTCAACTATCAAACCTTGGTGGAGTTCTGCTTTTGCCAACCCTCGATAACCGTAGGCAAGTGCGTTATCGCGTTTGAATCGTATGGCAGTATCAAAATCCGTAATTGCATCCTCATGTAGACCGAGTTTTGCTTTTGATATTCCCCGTCCAAGGTAGGCTTTAGCGTTATTACATGCAAGTTGAACGACAATTTCATAGTCAGCGATCGCATCCTTAGTATAGGCCAAGTTTCATCTTTGTGTTCCCCCGGTTGATATAGACATCTACTTTTGTAACAATGTCAAGCTGTATAGCTGTATAGCTGTATCATAGTCAATGATCGCATCCTTATATTGATGGAGACACGCCTTTACTACTCCTCGATTATGGTATGCATGTGTGTAATCTTGTTTGTGTTTTATGGCAATATCATAGTCAACGATCGCTTGAAGTGCCAACGCTAATTAGGGCCAAAAAATCAGTAAAGTTAAGACAAGTTTTGTTGTTCAAATTCAACAGGTGTCAAATAGCCTAACGCCGAGTGAGGACGTTTGTGATGATACACCTGTGTGATAAAATGCCCGATGCGTGTGCTGGCATCGGTTATATCCTCATAATCATTGAGATGAACTTCTTCCTCTTTGAGAGTTCGGATGGGTCTCCTTTCAGCATACCCGTTCTCCCACGGACACCCTCTACGCGCTAAGGAAATCTCAATGCCGTGCTGTTTCAGCGTTGAGATATAGGCACTTGAAAGATACTGAACCCCTTGATCGCTATGGTGGATCTCTGGGATACTTTGGCGTAATGCCTGTTCTAAGGCTTTCAGGGTCAGAGATGTGTTCAAATGTTGGCTGACCTGCCAGCCTCTTATCATGCGAGTGAAGACATCCATGAGCACCGCAACATAGACGAAGCGTCTGTGGAGACGGACATACGTTATATCGCCAACCCAGACCTGATCACATCGACAGATGTCAAGTGCTTCGAGGCGATTTACCCAAGGATGCGCACCTTCAAGCGATCTCGTGGTTTGACCAGAAACCCCTTTGACCGAAACCGACAAGTTCTGGGATTTCATCAATCGGGCGACGCGTCGATACCCAATGGTGTATCCCATACCCAACAGCATCTGTGTGATACGCCTATACCCATATTTCGGATAACGCGCACATAACTTCTCTATTTCCTCTCCAAGCACCGCTTCAGAAGGGTCGCTTTTCGGGTGATAATAGAGAAGGCTCCGGTTGAAACCCAGCGTCTCACAAATCTGGTGAACTGAATAATCGTTTCGCAACGCCTCAACGAGGTTTCGCTTATCAGACGAGGTCAACTCAACCAAGTGGAGGCTTTTTTTTGGATGTCTAATGCCACGGTCAACCGCCCAACGAGTTGTTCAAGGTGGGCGATCCGCTCGGCCGCCTCGCTGGATTGCTTATCCGTGGAGGCAAACAGAGAGGTTTCCGCATTTTCAACGAGCTGCTGCTTCCACTTTGAAAACTGGTCTTCGCTGAGGCTATGCCGCCGGCACACTTCTGCTTGGGAACTTTCACCGCTGAGGGCCTCAAGAACGACCTCCGCTTTAAACTCGGGGGTGAAGCTTCTTCGTTTTCGCTTCGCCATCGGATACTCCTTATAATTAGATTGTTATTATACCACAATCTTGGTTTAGACAGTGGCCCTAATTTCCGATGGCAGTACAATTCCGTGCGTCCGTTGTCAGACACAAGCCGAAATAACTTCACTCTATGTCCTTTCGGAAAGTTTTTGATATGTATCTGTTTACCACACTGCGTTTCTGTTTGTGTCCAAGATAAGTTTTGCACTTGTTGGTGTGGAACAACACCATCTGTATCATCTACAAGCCGATTACATTTCAGTGGCGCATAGTAGACCTTGGATAGTTTTTCTAAATAACTTTGATAGTTAACGAACACAAATTGTTATAACAACTCAACAGTATTAACAGAGTTCTTCTGGTAAAAATAGGATAGCTAATTCGACCTTAGCGTTCTCCAAACAATCCGATGCATGCACAAGGTTATATGTAATATCAGTTGAATAATCCCCGCGAATACTTCCAGGGACAGATTCAATCGGATCAGTTGCACCGTTGACAAGACGGGCTATTTTAATAGCGTTCTTACCCTCAACAGCCATCGCAACAATCGGGGTTGATGTCATAAATTCGATGAGTCGATCATAAAACGGTTGTTTTTTATGAATAGCATACAATTCCTCCGCTTTTACGAGCGGAAGTTGCAATAATTTCAACCCAATAAGTTTAAGCTCTTTTCGTTCGTAGCGGGAAATGATTTCTCCAATAAGCCCGCGTTGAACACCATCTGGTTTCACCAGAATCAGTGTCTGTTCTATTTCCATATCAGCTCCGTTTCAATTGTTAACAACGAGGTTCTGTATATTTTAAAAGCTGGTGTTCGTTCTTGACACCTAATCTTTTTAAGTATATGATATTTTAAAAATTTTGTCAAATATTAAAATTTTGGGACGTGAGGTAGAAATGTACGAAAAATTGGGAAACACAGTACTAAAAACAGGCGAAAGCATGGAAGTCGGCGTGATTACCGCACCAGATGAATGTCATGCCGAAGAGGTGAAACAGTTCCTTGGACACAAGGGGGGAAACTGGGAGTGGCATATTGAGCGGTGTGTTACCGAATTACTTGATGACTTAGAAACCCGCTTCTATGTTGGGAAAATAGAAGGTAATGTTATTACCAACATCATGACGGTTGAACATGAGGGTATCGGTATTTTAGGGCATGTTTTTACACTGCCTGAGCAACGTAGAAAAGGTGCATGTAGAGGGGCGATGGCTTATCAGATGGAGAATTTTCGGCAACGAAATGGACGCGCTCTTTACCTTGGGACAGGATACGATGGTCATCCCTACCATATCTACCATAGTTTTGGGTTTGAGAGTGTCATTCCAGAGTCTGGTTTTATGAAGTATCATGTGAACTCGGATTTTGAAGAGCGCTACTTCGCTCCTGCACCTGCAGAGCCGAAATCTGTTGAATGGCATGACTGGGCGAAGTTAACAGCATTGTCCGCTATCGTCGGATGGGATGCACTTCGCAGCCTTACATGGAATGTTTTTGGACCAACGAATCTGGAAGGCGGCTTTCTGGGTTTTAAGCACACCTTGGAAACTGATGACGCTTACGATGATGCAAAATTGTTGGTTTCCCAAAGCGGTGCAATTGTTGGATGGGCAACGGTCTGTCGGGATAGCCAGTGGCGAAACTCCGTTGCTATCCTCGATCTCTTTTTTCATCCTAATTTCACGGATTCTATACCTGAGCTACTTTCAGCGTTAAAGTTCCCCGAATTGAAAGTGCAGTGTTATGTTGATAGCACTGCCGAAAAGAAGTCCGCAGTTTTAGAAGCCGCGGGTTTTGCTTGTGAAGGAAGGTTCAAAAATCAGTTTACGTATAACGGACAGCATTACGACGTTTTGGTGTTTAGCAACGATTCATAGTAGCGTAGGAACAACCTACGCTACTTAAGAACTACAATCTTACCAACTTTCTGCACACGTTCATCACCTTTGGTAGCGGTAAATTTGTAGATATAGACGCCGTTCGCAAGCGGTTCACCATCGGCATCTAAGCCATCAAAATGGTATTCGTTGTAAGAAGTAGACGCGTCAAGCGTATCAACAGTAGTGATAAGTTTACCGGTAAGTGTGTAAATCTTGAGAGTAACTTTATCCGCGCTCTCTGTTAGATAGTAGGCGAAGTCTGTCCCTTTTCCAGTGCCTTGTCCAGAACGGAACGGGTTTGGAAAATTAGCGATATTTTTAATCTCAAATCCACCTGCGACATTTGCGGTTCGCTCGGTGTCCGCTACATTGCCATTTGCATCCTGAGCCTGTAACCGAATTCGGTACTCGCCTGCTTGCAACGCGTCAACCGGGGAATAGGTTATCAGAAGTATGTTGCTACTTGTCGGAGAAGCGGATACTGTGTACTCGTTTTGTGGGATGCGATTGCCGTTTTTGGTCAGGATAATATTCTCTGGACGGGGATCAATACCGTTTGCGTCCTCTATTCGCGCAGAAATAGTGGGAGAATCAGAGATGTAATCGCCGTTAATAAATCCCTGATTTTCAACGGTTAATTCCAATGTTGGCGGGCGCGAATCTGTGTGGGAAAGCAATGCAAACGTTCCTGGCAGTTTAACCTCCGCTGAGATAGTCTCACCGTTATCTGCCTGCTTTCCGACTCGAATCCAGTTTCCTGTTTCATCGTCTCGCTTATAGATGTGTGCGTCTGCACTCTCAGTTTTCATAAATGATGCCGTTCCGGTCAATTCTGTTTGCGGACTGAAGTCAAGACGGTAGGCGAGAGGTGCTGCCTGTTGAGTTGCAGTGGGTATATGGGTAACATCTGGTTGGTTTGTAATGGTCAACTTTTCGGTTTCAAACGTCATTGCGGAGAGTATTTGAGAATTCTCAGGCGGGATTGTGATACGAAGAATACCATCTGAACTCTGAATCGGTTTGTTGGTATTTTCGGGTGTTAAAAAGACTCGATTGTTTTCAAATTCCCGGGACGCACTATTGTTGTGTTCTCTCTGTTCAACAAGAATACCTTCTGGCTGTTCATCCGATGGCATATCTACAAATACTGTTACAAGGTATGTACCGGGCGCGGGTTTCCAAGGGACACTTGCTACAGCAAGACCGTCAGGAGGAACTTCTGATATAATTTTCTCTCCGATAGGCGTTGCATTTTGGAGCACCTCAAGCGTTACTTCTTGTGTCTCTGAACTATCAGTTGCAGGCATTTGAAAAAAGCGTACAGGCACGTTTTTGGCGAAAAGGGTACCACGGTTTTTGATTTGCGCTGAAAGAAGGAAAGGGACATCGGTACTCCAGTTGATGGTGTGTTCTAAAACGGTGAGATCCGTTTCACCTACTTCATAGGTAACAACCTTTGTGTCAAGTATGCGTCCATTCTTCGGTTTGACAAGTAGGTAATAATCAATTAGATCGCCTGATGGATGTGCGGGGATGGGTTGCTCAGTTCTGTAGGTTGTCCCCTTGTGTCGAACCATCGGGATTGCATCTGCCTCTGTACGACGATCTTCTATGACAAACAAACTCCAATAGAGGGTAATTTCCTCAATTAGGCTTTCATTGACGGCATCTGCGTAAATATGAACAGGTTGGTCAGGGGCAACAGGATAAGGTTCAAGACGGATGTTATTAATATATCGCTCAAGGGGTGTGTAATCCAGGTATCCGATTGCATCTTCTTCGGCATTCCATGCGTAAACTTTCAACTTTAACGCATCAAATGCACTGTTGAAAGGGACCTGTATTTGTGCATTGAACTTTCCATCAGCGACTGCCACAGTTTCCTGCCGAGGCGTTGTGTCCGAAGAACGTCGAATTGCCATGTCTGGAGATCTACGTTGTGATCGTTTTTTCTTCATTTCTCTGTCGGGTGGGTTCGGAAGGACAGTAATCTCGGCATCTCCACTAAAATCGGGGTTAGGTAGCCTTCCAGAAACCGACAATAGTGTTTCTGTCTTGAAGTTTTCCTGATCAGGTGTCTCATCTACATCAACTGTGACTTGCATTTGGGTGCGTGGCAATCTCAACTGAGTTGCTGGATCTCCGAAGAGAGTGAAAACTTCGACGAGATCGGGGAAACCTGGTGAGTTAATTAGTAACTGTGTTTTCGCTTCGGCAAGGATAGCACCGATATGCCGTGTATTGTCATCAAAGACAACTTCAAAAATTTCCTTATTGAGAAGATGATCCCCATCTAATAATCCGATGCTCGTTCCGCCGATAACAGCGATAGCACCACCACTTTCCGAACGGAGTAACGCTTCCGCGAGGCAACCTGTGGGGCTATCAAACTCACCGGTAAAACAGGTCATGCTGATAACAAAGGGAAGTCGTGATATATTTGTCAGGTTTTTTTCTGGATCCTCTAAATCCATCATACGGCTTGATGACCAAACGCCACCACCACCATGGCCAATATAATTTACAAGAGTCGCTCCATCGTTAAAACCTTCAATTACCTGTCGTCCAACCGGAGTGGTGCCTTCACCTAATGTAAGTTCTTCTTCGGCTGTAGCAGGGGCATAGATTCGTTTAGCTTCATATTTGCTATTGAGTGTTTCCTCTTCAATAAGTTCATCGGTTTGAATGTGAAATCTTTCATCTGAGCCAGCAAGCATAAGTATACGTTTGTGCCAGGGACCTATTTTATCAGTGCTTTCATAGTTGATAGCACGTTCAACAAATATCCGTACATCTACACTATTTGTTGCTGGGACTCTCCCGATAAGCATGTCGGCGAAGTTATCAGTGCCGCGGAAGGTGACAAATTGGTGATCGCTTGCAGATGAACCGTAACCAGGGATTTGTACTTGAATTGTTGGCACAAAACTGGTTTTTTCTTTTGGACTTGTATCTCCAAACAGCAAAACGTAGGTAGGTGCAGGGGGTTGCCAGTTTTCATAGGCATACTTGAGAAAATCACGGACAGTATAAGGATTAGAAATTCCATGATTAAACTCATCATATATATTTTGAACGTCAACGACTTTCGTTCGCATTCCTTGCTGGTTTCGGAAGCCAGCAAGCGGTTGCACATCTCGCATAAATTCTGCATCCGTAATGATGATGTAATCTGCGCTGTTGTGTGGATCACGTAAATCGGATGGTGTATCTTTGATGATTTCCTCAGGTTCCAAGTACTTGTCGCTTGTCAGTGCAACATATTGGATAGCAGGATTGAGTTTGAGAGATTCATCGGATGGGTTTTGTGGGATACCGCTAATCCGTGATGATTGAAAAATGACATTATAAATGTTTGGATGATCCTCATCTTTAGTTGGAGCTAAACCGACATACCGCGTACCATCAACACCATAAATTTCGATATCGGGATTAGAAAAGTTTTTTAACTCAACCCTAAAATTGGGGTTAATATTGCCGGTTTCGTCATCTGGTAGAAATGTGATTGAAAACGGTAGGACATTTCTCTTTGCCACAAAAGTCCGCCAATAATCAATTTCAAACCAGTTCAACATGATGAGATCCAACTCTCGGAATTCAGGAATACGAGTGTTAATCGTATTTCTACCATTTTTAAGGTAGGATTGTGAAATCTGTTGATTCTCAAATAGGTACTCCCTTTCGCCGCTCCACTCTGGATTCCCAAAGACATCATCATTATTTAGCCACAGTTCTGTAAAGTGCGAACCTGCCGATCTACCGTGTAATGAGCCCCGTATGGTCGCTTTTTGACCGGTTTCAGCAACACCAGCGAGCGTAAAAGGAAAGGCTTTTATTTCTGGTGCGCTTATCTGTGCCCAAAACCAACTGTCGTCTGGTAATTCTGGTAAAGTCTGAAGAATAAAAAACCGTTGTTGGATACCACCACCAATTTCGTCATACTGACTTCCTTCTGCTAATCTAAAATCTTTAAATCGGCGAAACTGATTATCCTTTTCAACATGGACGCGTGTGAGAAAGTTCTTGGGTTCATACTGTCCAGATATATCTGAAGAAAGGACTTTCGTTTCCATCCGGAGTCCTGTTCCTGCATTCCACGAAAGCCAATAGACATTCACATCTGAATAAGGGTCAATATAAGTTCTTTCACCGCTGTGGCGTTGACCGTAGAAAATAATTTCACCTGCTGCGTCAAAACCAGTGGTGCCATCTGCTGTCCTTCCGCTGTCTACATTCCGCACAAAGATCGGAATTTGCTTTCCTTTGTTAGACAGTGTCAGTGTGGCGGGTCTGATAGTTGTCAGATCGATCCCGGCTGCTGCTAAATCGCTTGCTGTAACACGGTACATTCCTGATTCAGTGATGATTATTTTGCAGCGGGGTGAAGTGATTGCAGGAGCACTTGGTAGAGAAAAGAGAGAACTCCCCGTAGTGAGTGTTCCAACTCTTGAAGGATCGTCTCTTAGGGACACATGCCTAATTGGGGAACGCCACTGCTTAGCAGTTTGTGGGTTAATCAGTAGATTCCCGAACATTTCCTCATAAACAGAAGATTCTGAGCGTTGGAATCCTTGAATCGCTGACGGAGCATTACCTAACCTGTTGAATTGCACCTCAACCACAAGCCGATGATAGAGTCTGACCTCGCCACTAACAGGGTTATATTGAACAGGGTTCAGTTGAATTGGGAGAACGCGGTTCTCCCGAATCCATCCTGCCGTTCTAATTTCAGCAAGATTGTCCGGGAAAAAGCGATTAGTTGTATAAACCTGATCGCCCCTTGATTCCGGTTTAGACATCCCACGATCAAAATTGCGTTGCCCGAAATAGATACTACGGTCTGCCAGCGTGTGTTGGAGTTTATAGATACTAAAGTCGCTGCTTTCAACGATACGCACCGTAAAAGTTACGTCAGGTGGAACGCCTATCAGAGCGGTTTGCATGGGAAGGCGAGGCGTTCTTGGTTCTGTCGTAAAACGGGATCCTGGGAATGAGAGTGTCTGAAATTGTTTGCCGTTGCGTTCCTGTGTTTCTATCTTAAAATCCGACTTGGCAATAGCAAGTTGAATCGTTACTCCTTCTGGCGTAGCACTTACTAACTCAATCTTTCCCCTGTCGGATGTTGTTGCTTTTGTGGATAAGCGGTTGCTTTGATTAACTGGTACCGCCTCTACGGAGATAACAGCAAAAAAAGACACTATGTTTACAAGGAGCAAAATGACTGTTAATAATGTAATGTGTTTCATCATTGAAATCAAATATTTAAACATCAACTGGTAGGCGCTTTGTAAGCCGCCGATTATAGTGTATCGTTACTTGTAAAATCTACTATAGATCACTTATTTTTGGCGAGGTGGTAGACCTCAATTTCTCGGATTTGAGCAATCGAAGGCCGTACCACTCGATAGTGAGGAAGATATTGACCAGCCATAGTTTTACGCTCGTTTACCACTTTGTCGCCAGGGTCGGTGACAAATTTGTTCACAACGATGTCATCTACAGTCCGGGTTACTGTTATCCGAATCATCTGTGTGCGGAAGTTCAACCTATCAAAGACAAACTGAGATTGGGCGCGCTTACCTTCAAGATTCCGCCGCTGAATAACAGAATGGAAATTTTCCCATTCACCAGTTTCAGGGTTTAGATAATCCATTTGAAACCGGAATAGGTTTTCGTTGTGAATAACGATTTTGCGGACCGGATGCACTTCAGCAAATCTAATGACAAAGTTGCGATCATTCTTTGCGGGAACGGTTGCTACAGTTTCAAGGTTTCCATCGTTCAGACCGGGGTGGTTTGCTTCGGTCCCGTAAGTGGCTTGTGCTATATTTTCACTATACTGTGTTGATAATATCGCAGCGAGTTGACAGGCGCTAAGACTTAAACAGATAAAAAGCAGACAGAAAACGTAGAATAGGTTTTTTCGGAATATAGTGCCCATAACAGTAAAACCCTGTGCAAAACGGTTGAGATTAACGAGGTTGTTTCTGCTTATTCGTGCCACTTTGTTTCCTCCAGAAATTCTACATCAAAATGGTCTACAATGCCCATAATGAGTTCGCGGATAGGTGCATTTTCTATACCGAAAACCTCTTGTGCAACACCGGGACCAGCACCGACAATTACCGTATCGCCTTCGCCTGCCCCGACATAATCAACAGCGATTGTTGGCGTACGGACAAGTTCTGATCTTAGACTCAACGGTTGGACAAGCAGCAGCGTTCGATTTTGATATGCGGGGTGCTTAAGCACAGATACGGCTTTACCAATTACTTTAGCAAGGTACATAAAAACCTACAAGATTTATAGTGGGTGTCCAGTCTTAAATTATCGGTATAATAACAATCGGGAATCGGAGTTCCCTCCCGCCAAATGCCATACGCGCATTTGGCGTTGATTCACAAAGAGATAACTGTATTGGTAGGAGCGATCTCCGAATCGCGACCTTTACCCACAAAAATTGAATGGTCACTCCAATAGTAAAAAATCGCGTGATGTAGAACTGAAATACGCGTTGCTACAATAGCGTGAGAGAATCAACAATACCAACAATTGCTACATCTACCGGCATTCGCTTCCCAGGTATAACACCTACCGCATCTCCTCCGGTAACTATGTAGACTATTTCTCCCACCCCTGCGTCTTGTAACGTATCTACTGCGACAAGAGGTTCGGAGATAGGATTATGTTTTTCATCCAAAGGTTGCACGACAAGAAGGCGCGTGCCTTCTAAACTCGGATCCTTTCGCGTTGCGACAACGGTCCCAATAACTTTTCCTATGTCCATTTAGTATAATCTCAATTTGATTTAATTCATTTTATTTGAATCAGAAGTAAACACTGCTGGTAGGCACGCTTTGTAAGCGCGCCGATCAAATGTGTATCTTTAAATATAAAATCATTTACTCTTATTTAATAACGTGAGTTCGGTATAAGCATTTTTTGTAGCACAAACTAACAGTTTGTGCTACAAAGTGCGGTTAGAAACCGCACCTACCATGGTTAATCAAGTAGAATTCAAGCATTAAGAACTTCTGTTTCTTACATCGAACTCACGTTATTTAATACTATATTCGTTTAACTTGGTATGCAGCGTATTTCGGTTGATCCCAAGTATTTCTGATGCTTTGCTGCGGTTACCATCCGTGTGTTCTAAGACAATTTCAAAGAGCGGTTTCTCAAAAATCGATCGGATTACAGCATACAATTGTCCAGCATCCACCTCGGATTCCAAATAACGCTCCACCTCACCTTGGAGAAGCACGTGAATTTGTTGATCAGGATTTTCGTTGTCTATTGTACTATCTAAAATCGGTTTGTCAAAAATTTGTGAAAAATGTTCTGTGAGCAGCATCTGCCCAGAACACATGACAAGGGCACGTTTGATAGCATTCTCAAGTTCACGCACATTGCCAGGCCACTCATATTCAATGAGTTTTTTTATTGTCTCAGAGGAAATCCCTATTTTGGGCAGTTGATATTCTTGCGCAAATCGGCTTGTAAACAGATCAATGAGTTCTGGAATATCCTCTTTCCGTTCCCTGAGAGGTGGCAACGAAATCGGCACAACATTCAAACGATAATAAAGATCGTCTCGAAATGTCTTTTGTGAAATTGCTGTATCAAGTTTTCGGTTGGTTGCAGCAATGATACGTACATTCACCGATCGCGTATCATTACTGCCCACGGGTTCTATTTTGCGTTCTTGAAGGACGCGTAACAATTTCATCTGGACATCAATAGGCAATTCTCCAACTTCGTCAAGGAAAATCGTTCCGCTATCCGCTTGTTCAAACTTGCCCTTCCGATCAGCATACGCATCTGTAAACGCACCCTTGACGTGCCCGAAAAGCGTGCTTTCAATAAGACTCGGAGGGATAGCACTACAATCAACAACGACAAACGGATTTTCACTGCGCGGGCTATTTTGATGGATCAGTTCCGCAACCAATTCTTTTCCGGTGCCACTTTCACCCATAATAAGAACGGTCTCATCACTGACTGCAGCACGCCCAATTATCTGATAAACAGCTTGCATAGTAGGACTCTGTCCGACCATTCTGCCCTGTCCATCAATCGACTGTGCGGTTTGTGCGACACCGATTTCTGTTTCCTCTTTTGTAATACTTGCTGCGGATGCTGCGCGGTCTACCAAATCAAGCAATTCATTCCGGTCAACAGGTTTCGTAAGATAACTATAAGCTTGGCGTTTAGCTGCTTCAATCGCCGTTTGTGTTGTGCCGTGTCCGGTAATGATAATAATCGCCGCTGTCGGATTCAGTTCCTGAATAGACTCTATTAATTCCAAGCCGTCAGCATCCCCTAAAAAAATATCAAGCAGAATAACATCAAACTCATCTTTTTGAACACAATCAATAGCCTCTTTCCCATTTTGTGCTTTGACTGTGTGGTATCCTGCCTTATTAAGAGCGGCACTTAAAACTGAACGTAGACTGTGATCGTCATCAGCAATTAGAACTGAATAGGACATAATTTTTGCTCACTTTTTCTGGCTGTCGGTTGTCGGCTATCAGCAGTCAGTTAATTCACACATCATTGCTAAAGTCCCCGGTAGGCGAGGTTTCCTAACCTCGCTGGTGCAGAGTGTCCAAGTAATTCTAAAAATTTAAGTATGGTGAATGATTAGAATAATTATTCACTTCACCTGTAGGAGCGATTTCCGAATCGCGACCGAAAAGCCTCGATAGTCGGGAATCGGAGTTCCCTCCCGACAAATGCCATAAGCGCATTTGGCGTTGATTTGGCAGGATGCCAAAAGCGCATGCTGCGTTGATTCACAGATGAATAACGTCTGATTATAGTGGAGTATAGAAATAATTCTACATTTCCTCTGTAGGAGCGATCTCCGAATCGCGACGAACTACATTGATAGTCGGGAATCGGAGTTCCCTCCTACATTTCAGGAATGTAGCGTTAATTGTAATCTTTACCATAATTCTAAAATCTACCAAAAATAAATTAAATTGTGCAGGGGAGTGTTATAATAAAAGCAGTACCGGTTGAAAGATCAGCATCAACTTCAATATTACCCCCATGCTCTGCTAAAATCTTTTGACTGATGTAAAGCCCAAGCCCTGTTCCCTTCTGTTTTGTAGTATAAAAAGCATCAAAGAGATTTGGGACGTCACTTGAGGGAATCCCCGTACCAGTATCTTGAAAACGAATATAAACGTTTTCGGATTTTGCTTGTGTGTACGTCTGAATCGTCAAAGTACCTCCATCTTCCATCGCTTCAATTGCATTAGAAAACAGATTCAACACAACTTGTGTGATTCCATCTTGATTAATATATACTGACGGACACTTCGCATATTTACGGACTACACTGATATTGTGTCGGTCAAATTCAGGTTGATAGGTAGTGAGGCAGTTATCAAGTAATTTTTGAACATCGCAAAGTTCCGCATCCGTCATTGCCGGTTTACCGAAGGCGAGTAATTGCTCAATAGATCGGTTAAGCCGGTCTACCTCTTTGATAATAATTGATGTATATTCGTCAATTTCTGCCTGCTCATCTTTAGGCAGCAGTACGAATCGGTCAGTCGGTTCACTGAGAAGTTGGGTTGCTAACCGTATACTACCGAGCGGGTTTCGCACCTCGTGTGCTATTGTCGTTACCAATTTACCGAGTGCTGCCAACCGTTCTGATTGAACCAATGCATCTATTGTCTGTTTAATTTTGACTCGCTGCGCAATTGTCGAGGCGATAATTTCTAACACCTGTAAGTCTTCAGATGCAGAAAGTTCATCTTTTGCCTTATCAATCCTTAGCGTACCAATGATTTGATCCTCTACAATCACAGGTAAGCACCAGAAATCGATATTATCTTTAGATTCAACCCGTTCAGGCGGAAAAAGTTTGACAGATGGGGTAGGGATGCGTTGTTGCGGAACGCCGATCGCTTTGCCATCTGCCAGCACCCTTTTCTCAATTTCCTCAATCTGATGATCAGTCCCACGCTTTTGTTCTGCCGCTGTTAACCCCAAAATCACTTCAACGGATGTAACCATCTCCTCATTTTCATAGAGGTTTAAGGTGCCACGATAGATTCCAAGTCGTTCTGAAAGGATTTCAACGATCCGTTGAAACAGTTCTTCAAATTCAAGTGCATCATTCGCTGCTTGGCTCACTTCAAAGAGGATGGACAGGTCGCGCACCCGTTTTTCCAAAGTGGTCTTTGCCGTGCTTATCCTATCCATCTCTTTAGCACGATTCAAACGCTGAATCTGTAGTTGACGAATCGTCCTGACAAACAGAAACGCTACAACTGGATATAGGAATGCTACGGTGAAACCTTCTATCTGTTGTGGATGTTGTAAAACATATACCCAATTCGCGGCGGTTGTCAATCCAAGCAATAAATTCTGGTTACGCGAACTTTCGTAAAGAGCGGCTAACAACATCACACCGTAGTATAGATGTGAAACGGTAAAATAGTAGTGATGCGTTCCCGACACATATATAAAAATATTAGCACACAGTACACCGAGTGCTAAAAATAGTGTTTTCATGAGGTATTTTCATGCTGTTCGGGGTTGTAACTGCTCCACAAACGGATTTAACGCTTTTACAACTTTAAGAAATTCTCTAACATTTTTAAACCGACGCGACCGCTTTTCTCCAAATGAAATTGCGTTGCGACAAGATTGTTATGGGAAATTGCACTACAAAATTCAAGACCGTAAGTCGTTTTCCCTATAATAGTTTCCGCCACATCTGGAACAGGATAATAGGCATTAACAAAGTAAAAGTGAGCAGGATTCGGTACGCCTTCAAAGATTTGATGCGGACAAACCTGCTGGACTTCATTCCATCCGATTTGTGGCACTTTGAGTCGCTTATGTGCGGGGTACTTTTTTACAGAACCCGATAGCAGTCCAAGGCACTCGGTATCCTCCTCTTCACTGTGTCCAAAAAGGATTTGGATGCCGATACAGATGCCTAACATCGGTTTACCGGTATCGTAAAACTTGAAAAGCACCTCATCAAGAGAACGATCCTGCAAGTTTCCCATAGTCGTCTTTGCAGCACCGACTCCCGGAAAAATTACACGTTCTGCGGCAAGAATGGTTTTGGCATCATCCGTGATCTGGTTCTCATAACCGAGGCGATCCAAAGCACGGGCGACACTCGTAAGGTTTCCAGCTTTGTAGTCTATTATTGCAATCATTTTTTGTTTGAATAAAGCGTGTTCTAAAGCACAATTAAAGATTTGTTATTTGGCAGTTTCTATTTTCAGCAACCACAAGTGTTAACTTCAGGACTTACGCATTTTTTCTTAAAATCCCGCTGATAAGGGGGATTTAGGGGTTAAAAACACTGAAATAGCAACTTTTTAAGTCCAATTTTCCCTTTTTTCATCATTTTGCGTAAGTCCTGAACTTAAGACAATATCTGTGTTATTGTGAACACCTCTAAATTGGCATGATGATTGAGACTGTCTTATATTCAGTCCCGTAGGGACGATATGTTTATAGAAATGTGATGGACCGCTCCTCTTGAGTTCCGTAGGAACGATATTTTTATAGAAACTCACAATCATCTGGGTCTATCGAATCAAATATATATCTTTCATCATAATCAACATTAAAACGTTTCAAAATTTCAATATATTCTTCTCTAAACGACTTATGTGCATGATGTGTCTCTTGGTTTTTGATGTAGTCGGCAACATTATCTAATTGCGAATGTGAATACGAAAACGCTGCAAAACCTTCCTGCCAATTGAATCTTCCAACCGTCCACTGCTTTTTATTAATAAATCGTGATGAATTTGCTTTTATAGTTTTTACCAATTCCGAAATGGCAACATTTGGATTGATGCCAATGAGAATATTTATGTGATCAGGCATTGAATTGATTTGAATCACTTTCTGTTTTTTGTTGGTGACGATCCCTGTTATATATTGATGGAGCTCATCTTTATGTTCCTTGGGAATGAGGTTTTGTCTATGTTCTACTGCAAATACGATATGTATATAGATTTGGGTATAAGTATTTGCCATAGTATTTCTTTCTTTAATTTTATGTTTATAAACATATCGTCCCTACGGGACTAAGAAAGGTAGGGATGACACACGCTACTATAAACATATCGTCCCTACGGGACTAAGAAAGGTAGGGATGACACACGCTACTATAAACATATCGTCCCTACGGGACTAAGAAAGGTAGGGATGACACACGCTACTATAAACATATCGTCCCTACGGGACTGAAGAGCAGGAATCACATTCGGAAAATCCTTAAGTTGACAGTAATAGGTTTCGCTTCGCTCTACCCAACCTATCCAGGTTTCATACATGTTGACTTATACCAAAAAGAATAAATAGCTTAAAACACACCAGAACGACTGCAGCAGTCCATGCTACGATCCAATATATCTTTTGTATGTCATTCTGCATATTCTTTGTTAACGCGAAGTTTTACATCTCACCGCAGGACGATTGGGCTTTTAATCGTTTGGGAAAAAGATTCTATGAAATATCAAACCGTACTCCAAATAAATATAATACAGTGAAGCACGCCATTCACGTTTTTGATACCCAAGATTTTCATTTAAAACTACCTCTCCATCTTCCCTTTCAACGGAACTTGAGCATCCCTTCCCTATGACGGTGAAATTCATATTTTTTAAAAACTTTTCAGATCGGTCAATAATTCTACTTGCTTTTTGGTTGCTAAAGTTGATTTTTACCCAAGCAACGCCTTTACCAGTTCCTTTTCTATTCTCCATTGTTACATATCCTTTTGTTAGCTCGTAGTTTAACATTTCCCGCAGGGTTGTCATGTGAGAATACGGTACGGTTTTGGACGTTCATGGGTTATCAATTTTTCCCTGTTCCTGTTGTACTTCTATTCATCTTCAAGGATAAGTTCTACCTTCGGATCTCCACTTTTTACTCTGATTTTCTGCCCTTCCTGCTTTTTTTCATAAGCATTGAGGGCATCTATTAGTAGACGAAAGAGGGGGTGTTTTTTAACGAAGGGCATCTTAATTGATTTTATGCTGTTCTTAACATCATCTTCATTTGCAATTATTGTTATTCTCATAGCGAGGTCTCCTATATATATATATGTGTGTTTATAATGCCTCCAGAATTTAGAAACACACGAGGGTTTAACGTCTCTCCGCAGGGTTATTGTGTGCAAATATGGTGCGGTTTTGGACGTTTATTTCTAAGAGGTTTCGTCTTTGTCCAGAATTACTTGTAATTCAGATTTTCGTTTCTCAAGCATTTCAATCTGTTGCTTAAGTGTTTCTATGTGATTGTGTAAAATCCGACATTCCTCTGTTACAACTCCTAAGAAATCTTGAAGGTTATAAATGTCGGCGGTGTCACCGATTTCAACTGATCGATAATAACGAATTTTGTCTGCCTTACGATCTTTAAACTTCCCAGATTTTACTAATTCCATCAACACACCATACACAGGACCATAAGTATCCTTAATTTTTGCTGATTTTCCTCCCCTTTTCTCATGATATTTCACTATTCTTTCTTGAACTTCTTTCACAGATAATCCATACATTGTGATAGGAAGCTCATTTTCAAGTATATGTCTGACAATCTCTTTATCAAGATGTCTTTTCTTGTATTTATATTCTGGATTCATAATTATCTCATTTTGGGTTAAATTAGTATTACAAGCGCATCAAGAATCAAGCGTTTGCAGTTGTTTGCGAAGGTTCGCCATTTCAATTGCGGTTACCGCTGCTTCTGCACCTTTGTTGCCAGCTTTTGTTCCTGCTCGTTCAATTGCCTGTTCAATCGTATCTGTGGTAATAATTCCATAGATGATCGGAATGCCAGTATTCAGAGAAACATTCGCAATACCTTTGGCACTTTCACCTGCAACATAATCAAAATGCGGTGTAGCACCACGGATAACAGCACCAATACAGATGAGCGCATCGTATCGTTCGCTTTCAGCAAGTTGTTTGGCGATACTTGGCGTTTCAAAAGCACCAGGAATCCACACAACGTCCACTTCATCTAAGTTGCCACCGTGACGTTTAATGGCATCAAATGCGCCATCCAAGAGTTTTGTCGTGATGAAACTGTTAAACCGACTTACAATGATTCCGAATTTCAGTCCGCTGCTATTTAGGTCACCTTCATATATGTTTGGCATATTTATTATTCCTACAAGAAAATTCGCTTTTATAATCTAACTCAAATTGCCACCTTGTAGCACAATCTGTATGAAGATTAAAATAATACTTCGGTAATTTCTTATTACTACTCGGCAGCATACGCGTCCGGTATTCTGCATTGGTTAGGAAACCGTACTATAAGCGTCAATTTAAGGATACTTAAAATGTGGGTATTGCTCTTCAGTCCCGTAGGGACGCAATGTTTATAGTTAAACGGTAACTCTACCCCTCTTGAGTTCCGTAGGAACGAAATGTGTCCATCAGTGATATATTATAAACATATCGTCCCTACGGGACTAAAGAAGTTTTGAATGACGTTATTCTATAAACATATCGTCCCTACGGGACTGAATACACCCTCCAAACGGGTTTATCTTCTAAAATTGACACTATCGGCACCTGGTGAAAATTAGGATTAATGTTAAAGGAGATGTCCAAGTTTTGTACGTTTTGTCTGTAGATAACGTCGGTTAAAGGGGTTTGGTGTTGTTTGTAAAGGGATTTGTTCAACAATCTCCAAGCCATAACCTGATAACCCTTTGACTTTGTGAGGGTTGTTCGTCATAAGCCGCATCTTTTCAACACCTAAATCAACAAGAATTTGTGCCCCTATACCGTAATCGCGTAAATCTGGCGGAAATCCGAGACGTTCGTTCGCTTCAACAGTATCCAAACCTTCATTGTCTTGGAGATGATACGCGCGAATCTTGTCTTTAAGCCCCATACCTCTGCCTTCTTGTCGCATATACAGTAGGACTCCTCTCCCCTCTTTCTCAATGTTTTGCAGTGCAATTTGGAGTTGTTCTCCACAATCACAACGGAGTGAGCCGAAAACATCGCCTGTAAGGCATTGCGAATGCACTCTCACCAATATAGGACCTCCATCGGCAATTTTACCTTTGGTCAACGCGACGTGTGTATCAGTCGATTCACCTGGTGTTGGTGCCCCGTCAACGTTGCTCTCATAAGCGTGTAGTTTGAATTCTCCGTGAACAGTGGGGATTTCTGCTGTTGAAACCTGTTTAATCAGGGTTTCAGTACGGCGGCGATATGCGATAAGGTCAGAGATAGTGATAATTTTGAGGCCGTGGTGCTGTGCGAATTCAAGTAGTTCAGGGACACGCGCCATCGTGCCATCATCGTTTAGGACTTCACACAAAACGCCTGCTGGATATAATCCGGCAAGTCGTGCCAAATCAACCGTGGCTTCTGTATGCCCCGCACGTCGTAGCACGCCGCCCGGTTTTGCTTCCAATGGGAAGATATGTCCCGGTCTCACAAAATCTGATGGGACAGCGTTTTCATCAACAAATTTCCGAATGGTATATGCTCTTTCTTGGGCGGAAATTCCTGTGGTGACTTCTTTCGCGTCAATTGTTACAGTAAACGCAGTCTGCATCTGTGCGGTGTTGTCCGAGACCATCGGATTTAGTTGGAGTTCAGCGAGACGTTCCGAACAAGTGGGAAGACAAATCAATCCGCGCCCGTGTTTTGCCATAAAGTTGATAGATTCTGCTGTTACTTTTTCTGCCGCCATAATGAGGTCGCCTTCATTTTCACGGTCAGGTTCGTCAACAACGACAATCATCTCACCAGCTTTAATAGCAGCGAGGGCTTCAGGAATAGTACTAAATTTCATAATACTTTCTCGCCTTCGGTTCTTTATCCATACCCATGTTTTTGTAAAAATTCTAAATCTATTGTTTGTGATGATGGTATCTGATTTTGCATAAGCGTTTCAATGTAACGTGCCATCACATCAACCTCAATGTTCACACTATCGCCGTTTTGTTTCTGTCCAAGGGTCGTAACTTGTAAGGTGTGAGGGATGAGTGCCACCTCAAATTTATTATCAGATACGTTCGCGATAGTTAAACTCACGCCATCAACAGCGATAGAGCCTTTATAGGCGATGTAGGGCTTTATTTTTGGGTTTACTGTTATCTGCACGATTGAAGAAGAACCTTCGTTTTTCCAACCGCTGATAATAGCGATTTCATCCACATGACCTAATACGATGTGTCCACCGAGACGATCACCCAACCGAAGCGAACGTTCCAGATTGACACGCGTGCCAACTTTGCATGAACGTAAAGTAGTTCTGCGGAGGGTCTCTTCACTGATGTCGGCGACGAATGTTCCCTGTTCAAGATCGCGTACTGTCAGACACGGACCATCAACCGCTATACTATCACCTATTTTGGCATCTTCCAACACCGTTTCTGCCTTGATTTTGACAGTTACACCGTTGGATTGCGGATGTACTTCGGTAATTGTGCCAATTTCTTCAATGATTCCGGTAAACATTATTTAACGAAATATCCTTCAATCAATAGGTCACAGTCAAGTTGGGTGATAGTGACTCGTTCTAATTCCGGTGCATCAGCCAAACGTTTGATTCCTTCACCGTCAAGTACGCCCGGTGCTTCTTTGCCCCCGATAAATTTAGGAGCGACAAAACACATCGCCTTATCCACAACACCTGACGTTAATACGCTCGCGTTGACTTTACCACCACCCTCTACCAAAACACTCGTTATGCCGCGTGCGCCTAATGTCTCCATCAATGTTTTGAAACAGACCTGTCCATCTTTCGCAGATGTGATTATGACTTCAGCACCCGCCTTTTCTAAAGTAGCAATGTTTTGAGCAGGTGCTTGCGGTGTAACAGCAATAATGACACCCGCCTCACTCTCCGAGTTGAAAATCTTTGCCGATGTAGGTGTTCGTCCGTGTGAATCCAAGACAATCCGCGTTGCGTCTTTTCCCTGTTTATTAGGTAGTCTCGTCGTTAAAGCAGGATTATCGCTTGTAATAGTACCGATTCCGACAAGAATGGCGTCTACTTCATCGCGTATCTCATGCGCCTTTTGCCGTGATGCTGGAGATGTAATCCATTGTGATTCACCTATGGACGTTGCGATTTTTCCGTCAAGGCTCATCGCCATTTTTAATATTACAAACGGGTAACCCGTTTGCACATGTTTTATGTAGAACTCATTCAGTTTTTCCGCTGCTTCTGCACACACTCCAATGTTTACTTTTATACCTGCTTCTTCTAACTGCTCAATGCCCTTTCCTGCTACCTTCGGATTCGGGTCTAAATGTGCAGCGTAAACATGCTTGACTCCCGCTTGAATGAGTGCTTCAGTGCAAGGTGGTGTAAGCCCCCAATGACAACAAGGTTCAAGGTTTACATAGAGTGTGCCATCTTTTGCTTGCTCACCAGCTGCGCGCAATGCGTGAATTTCTGCGTGAGGTTCACCTGCTTTCTGATGATACCCTTCACCGACAATTTTCCCAGCATTAACAATCACCGCGCCGACAAGTGGATTCGGACTTGTGCGTCCCTTTCCTTGCTGTGCTAAAGCCAATGCACGGTTCATAAACGCTATGTGCGTCTTGTTCATCGCAATGTATCACCTACAATGCTGTACATATAATATTATACCACATCTTCATTGCAATTCAAAATCATTTTATCGCTATCTATTGACTTCAGACATTCAAGCACCTCAGCATGATCAACTAAATCGAATTGATGCGACCCGATATACATATACCGAATTGTCCCGAGTTTGTCAATGAGAAAGGTTGCTGGTCTGGCGATGTTGTAAGCCTCAAAACTGAGCCAGTGGTGGACGCCATAACTCTTGATGACGCTCCGATCTTTGTCAACTAATAGCGGATAGGTAATTCCGTTCCGTTCAACATAACCTCGCAGTTCCCGGGTCCACTGTCCCGCAATAGCGATCGGTGTCGCGTTATATTCTGCGTAATCATTGGAGTGTTCTTGTACTGCAGCCAACTGGCGGCGGCTATTTGGTCACCATGTCCCTCGAAAAAAGGTTAAAATCACGTGTTGTTCATCGCGATAGGATGTGAGTGATACATTCTGCCGCCGATGCGAGAGCAGTGAAAATAAGGGCGCAGTATCGCCTATGTTGAGAATCTTGTTTTTGCGTGGCATGGGGTTATTTTCGCAGAAATTAAGGGTTGTGTCAAGGGTGAAATCTGAACCTCGGATTATGCGGATTTCACAGATTGCGCTGATTATGGGTTTGGAATAGATGACGTTTTCTTGACAAATATACCAAATCATGTTACAATATATATTACGATACGAAATATATATTAAAATATATTACACCATTTTGAGGACAAGGAAATGAAAAAGAAATCATACAGCAGATACCGAAAAACAAAGCAGTGGCAAGGCAAACGTCGTACAATTATGAAACGTGCCGGGTATAAGTGTCGGAAGTGTAAGAAGAAACGCGCAACGCAGGTGCATCATGAGACGTATAGGCGTATCGGTAGGGAACGACTCAGCGATCTAACCGCTGTGTGCGGCGGGTGTCATAAGCGGATACATAGGAAATAGCAGTTTCTGCCAACACTAAAAGTTTCTTTAAACTTAACTTATGCGCTTATCATTGATTCATAATCCTATAAATCCTGGTTCAGACAAAGAGGCACAATGAATTGCGCTTGGTGAATGTGCGTATGACATTCACATTAAACGTGTTTGTTGAAAAATCGGGGCTACAAACCCTTACATCAATTCCACAAAAACCTCATTTGCCAAGAAAAGCCCGCGTTGGGTAAAACGAAGGTGTGTAGTCGTCTGCTCTAACAACTCTAAATCCATCCACTTTTTAATGGTGTTTCCGAGCACCACTTCAAGTTTTTCACCGAAACGCCGCTCATAATCCGTCAAACAGATACCCTCCTGTTTACGAAGTGCAAGCATAAAGGTCTCGGCTTTTTCAGCATGCCCTGTTAGACGTTCATTCTCTGAAATCGGTTTTTTGTATTGGCGGAGTGCTTCAATATAAGGCGGAATACCTCGGATATTGGTATAACGGACACCATCAACATATCCACATGCACCGATTCCTAATCCCACATATTCTTGATTATTCCAATAAACAAGATTATGTTTGACCTCTCGGCCTAGTCGGGCGAAGTTACAGATTTCGTAGTGCGTATATCCATGCGAGGTGAGTGTTTCAATAGTCCATTGGAACATATCTGCTTCGGTGTCTTCAGCAGGGAGGACAAGTTCGCCTGCTTTCCACCAGTCATAAAACAGTGTTGACTTTTCCATGACGAGATTATAGACAGAGATGTGTTCAGGTTCAAGTGAGATTGTCTCGCTTAAGGTGTGCTGCCATGCTTCCATCGTTTGCTCAGGAAGTGCGAAAATTAAGTCAATATTGATATTGTCAAAACTGTGTTCACGTGCCAAATAATAACTGTGCAGGAATTCCTCGACGGTGTGAATTCTGCCTAACTGCCGTAATATCTCATTCTGCATCGCTTGCAAACCGAAACTAAGTCGATTGACACCAGCATCCCCCATCACACGTAGTTTTTCGCTATCAACGGTGCCCGGATTGCATTCTACCGTAATTTCAGCATCAAGACATATTTGAAAATGTCTCAGTATATCAGTAAACAACTTTTCTAAAGCATTGGCAGAGAGGATAGAAGGAGTGCCACCGCCGATGAAAATAGTTTGTAAAGGGTCGGTTTGCGGCCCGTAAAGTTCCATCTCCGTGCGGAGCGCGTCTAAGTAAGCTTTCGCTTGTTCCTTGTGGAAAGGATAGGTATTAAAGGCGCAATAGTAGCACTTCGTTGTACAAAACGGAATGTGGATGTAGAGGGAGGATGGCATTTCAATATTAGTTGTTGTCAAATTCTAATCCGACTCGGATAGCGGCACCCTCGTCAGCGTAAGAGAAAGCGTCGTTAATATGGTCAAACGGGAAAGTATCAGAGATAATTTTATGGAACGGATACCTATCTCGTGTCCGGCTCAGGAAATCAAGCGCACGTGGGATTACCCACGGTTCATAAACAATCACACCACGAATCGTTTTGCTACACCGAACAATATTACCAGGGTCAATTTCGGTTGAAAATCCGAGATTGATGTTACCGATCCAGAGATAACGCCCACCCCATCGGAGCATTTCCACACCTTCAGCCAGCACACGCGGAGAACCGACAAATTCAGCGACAAGGTCGGCACCGATACCGTTTGTCTGGTCAAGGACATAATCGACGCGTTCAGCCATATCAAGCTCATCAACGTTGAGAGTGTAATCCGCTCCAAATTCATGCGCGAGCGCGAGACGCGCTGGAAGTCGATCAAGGACAATGATTTTTCCTGCTCCCATTTCTCTTGCCACGGCAGTTGCATAAAGTCCAAGTCCACCAGCACCTTGAATAACAACCGTATCTCCAAGCGTAATACTGATCTGATTAAGTCCGTAGATAACTTCCGATAAAGCGCAGTTAATCGGGGATACAAAAGTGTCCGGCAGTTCATCAGGCACTTTAAAAACCCAATGTCCTGCCTTCATATAGTAGTATTCACCGTAAGCACCGTGGAAGTGTGGTGGTTGTTCACTTGAAACACCGAGCCAATCCCTGTAACGATTTGGACATCCAGGTTTTCCGTTGAGACACATCCAACAACGTTGACACGGTTTGAAATAGGAGTAGACGATTCGGTCCCCTTCAGTTAGCGGTTGCCCCATGCTGTCACTTTGGACATTTCGTCCCATCGCTTCAATCGTGCCGATCATTTCATGACCCAGCACCTGTGGAATACCACTTGCGATTTTGGGACCATGCCCGCGCCAAAAATGCAAATCGGATCCACAAATATTCGCCATTCGGATCCGCACAAGCATATCGTCTGGTGTCACAGATGGGATCGGATATTCCCGAAATTCCAATGGAGTTTGCGGTTGCGTAAAGATTGCTACCTTACCGGTTTTCATGAAAATCTCCATTGGATCAGATTAGGATTCTCGCGTTATCTCAGACTACAATACCATTTAATATTCGTCAAAATTGACAACCTTCCAATGTCCGTTAATGTTTTCGGTGGTAATCACAACGTTTCGGGTATGGGTTGTTGTGCCAACGCGATTTTTGATTGTCAATTGATAGTTAAATAGGACGTGTGTTACGTTTTCAACTTCATTGGCGGTTTCTTTTCCGATCTGTTTATATTCAATTGTCGGCATTTCAGGGGTAGGGTCGCCCGGCATCCGCACCTCCTGCAGCCGTACAATTTCGTCTTCCAATTTTTCCGTGGCAAGTCCAGAAGTCAACAAGAGTGATACTTCCTGATTAGCAAGTTTGTAGTAGTTGTAGATAAAATCTTCAGCGACTGCTTGTGGGGTATTCCTATTTGAACATGCGATTAACAACAGGAGGCACAGAACAGCATATTTTAGTCTCATGTGGTTATTTTTCTCTGGTGCGGATCATCGCTACGTTGAAAATAGGTCGCTCGTAAGGGTGAGCAGGGCTATTTACAATTTTACCCAACGCCCATAAGGCGGAGGAACTACCGCCATCAAAATTAATAGCGTGTTTAACCCCGATATCATTGAAAAAATCTGCCATTTGATAAAGGGACATCCCCATGCTGTACCCGGATTGTCTACCATCAACAACAATAAGAAATAACTTCTCATCGTTGAATCCCAAAGCGCTCCGCGGATGCCGATGGGCGGCGTTGCTATGTCTGTAAGCACTCCTGTTTCCGCCTCGTGCAAACTCAATTAACTCAGGTTCAATTTCTCCGTTTCGTAATAGCCGAAGATTTCCACCGATGCCCGTCTGAACTGTCTGCCATTTTTCAGGTGTGAGTGCAATATCCAATACACCCGTCGTAGATTTCGGAATCTTCTTATACCAGCGACTTGCCAAGCTCGGTTCTATAGCGAGAACTACACCATCAGAAGGAATAATACTGTTACCACGTGGGTTGACTGCGGTCACAACAAAACGACTCGTGTATTTTCCTGTGAGCGGCAGTGTAAGTTTTTTGAGGGTAAATTCATAGCATCGGCGCGTTAAAGTTGACCTTCCAAAGCGAGGCGTGTAAAGCACTACGGGACACAATGAATTGCAGATTTGGTTAATTGCGTCTATAGCGAAGGTTTCTTCACCGATGCGAAGTTTTCCGTTTAAGTGAACTGCCTCTAAGAGAAATTCGCCATCGGGAGTAACTCCAAAACTTGTTTCGCCCCACGGGGAAGGTGGCGAATACCCCCATCTATCAATCAATTTAGGAATACTAACGAGTTCACCTTCTTGGATGTGGAGATTGAAAATCATCCCACCACGTCCGTAACTATCTTCACGAATTCCAAAACTACCGTTAACACCCGCCAGAGGTTTTATCCCTTTCCTCTTGAGTCGTCTTGTAGCACCACTGATGGTTTCACGCCTGAGAATTCGGGAATTGGCGAGTTCCACATCAAATCTTAGGTTTTTCTCATCACGGTCCATTTCTGCCACGTAAACAGCCGCTCCACCAACCCAATAATAGCGGTTGAGTCGGAACCCGTCGGGCCATCGCTTCGTATCAAGGGCATCTCTGCGTCTAACAGATTTTGGACGTGTCTCCTTTGCCTCAGCTTTAAAAGATTTTGGACGTGTTTCTTTCACTTCAACCTTATTGGTAGGAGGTTGAGACGTTTCTTTCTCAAGAAAGCGCACAACATTAATGACTAAAATGAAAAGCAGGAGGAGGCCGCATATAGCAATTAGCTTAGGCAAAGGACTCCGGTAATTATTTTCTGTGTACATAAGATTTTCCTACATTTCGTGATGGTAGCACGTTTCCTTGAGGAGAGATTATAGATGATTCGCTTATTTGTGTTATTCTCAATTATAACTGAAATTTTTCTATATTGCAAAAGGTTTAAAGGATAAGTCGCGAGGTGCGGAAGTTTTCTATATTTTACTGTTTCAAATTCGTGTTAAGATTGTGTTGGGGGGAGGTCATCTACGCAGAAACGGACGTTATGTTTGATTCGTAAATCATTCGGGTTGTGCAGGTTTAACGACTTTGAACATAACTTCACCCGGTTTGACATAACCAAGCCTTTTTCTGACGAGACGTTCCTTGGTTAGAGTATCATTTTTTAGCATTTCAACACGCTGCTTGAGTCGATCGCGTTCGTTCTCCAACTCTTGTATCTCTGCTTGGTACCCCTTTTCAACCAGTTGCGCTTGTTGCCAGTCTCTATAACCGTTCTGGAATTGTCTGACGCTGACTATGAGTAAAGCTAATGCTATTATGAATAAGATTACGCGAAAAATACGCATAAAGCAAGCCTTTAAAAGCATATTTGGGACAGCAAAACTGTCCCAATACTAAAATAGGAGTTTAACGGAAATCAGCCAAATTATAGAAAACTTTCCTGCCTGCGAAAATTGCACTATCACCGAGTTCCTCTTCAATACGGAGAAGTTGGTTATATTTACAGACACGGTCAGTACGGGAAAGCGAACCGGTTTTTATCTGCCCCGCATTAGTGGCAACAACGAGGTCAGAAATAGTGGTATCTTCAGTTTCACCCGACCGATGCGAAACAACAGCAGTATAGTTGAAACGCCGAGCAAGTTCAATGGCATCAAGTGTCTCTGTTAAAGTTCCGATCTGATTCACTTTAATAAGGATAGAATTACCGATGTTTTCGTCAATTCCTTGTTTTAATCGGGTAGTATTGGTAACAAAAAGATCATCACCGACAAGCTGGACTTTATCGCCGATTGCCTCGGTTAAGTGTTTCCAACCATCCCAGTCGTTTTCGTCCATGCCATCTTCAATTGAGACAATCGGATATTTTTCACAGAGTTCGGAATAAAAGCCAACCATTTCTTCAGGTGATTTAGTCGGTTGTGCTTCTGCCTTTAATTCATAGGTACCGGTATCACGATTGTAAAATTCACTTGAGGCAGCATCCAACGCCAATAGAACATCTTCACCAGGGATATATTTAGCGCGCTCAATAGCCTCAATAATAACAGCGATGGCTTCCTCATTGGAATCTAAATTTGGAGCAAAACCTCCTTCATCACCGACTGCGGTATTACAATTTCGCGCTTGCAAGACCGCTTTGAGACTATGGAAAATTTCCGCTCCCATACGTAGCGCTTCAGCGAAACTACTTGCCCCCGCAGGCATCACCATAAATTCTTGGATGTCAACGTTATTGTCGGCATGTGAACCACCATTTAGGATATTCATCATCGGTAATGGAAGTTCTTTTGCATTTGTTCCACCGATATAGCGAAACAGAGGTTGTCCGAGTTCATCAGCAGCGGCTTTCGCAACGGCAAGGGAAACACCTAAAATTGCATTTGCCCCGAGATTGCTCTTGTTATCAGTGCCATCAAGTTCACACATGGTAGCATCAATTTCGTTTTGTGCAAATACATTTTCTGCCGCAAGCGCGCCTGCAATGACAGTGTTAACATTTTCAACAGCCTTCTGAACGCCTTTGCCTAAATAGCGATCCGAATCTTTATCACGAAGTTCAACCGCTTCGTGTTCACCTGTAGATGCACCTGATGGCACCGCCGCACGTCCGAACGCCCCTGATGCTAAATTAACGTCTACTTCAACCGTGGGGTTACCTCGTGAATCCAGTATTTCTCGTGCATGAAGATAGATTATTTCTGACAAGTTGCTTCTCCTTCCGAAGCTTATAGCTCTAAGATGTGTTGACTAATACGGTTGTATCATATTCGGGTTTTTATAGTGAAATCTAAAAATATGTTCACACTCCCTGGTAGATGCGGTTTCCTAACCGCATCTATGGACTGAATAAACACGGTTCGGTTAGGAAACCGAACTTACCGTAGTGTAAAAATAATTATGGGTTTTACTATAAACCACCACTATTCCTCAATAACGGCATCAGCAAGTAGATACGCTGATGCCAAAAAGACAAGACTTGAACCTACCAACATCATCAACCAGAATCTATCTTCCAACCCGCCAGTTACTAAGATAGAGACAGTGCATTTTGTGCCACTCATAATAATTGGAATGACAAGCGGAAGAAGGATGACAGAAAGTAGGCTTTCACCTCCATTTGTGCTTGTAGACATGCCTGCTAACAGCACACCGACAGCACAAAAACCGAGCGTGCCGATACTCAGCACGCCAAGCAATTTTAATAATATACCCACCGTCACACCATCAAATAGTTCAAAGAATTGAAGTGCGATGGGTGTAATAACAATTTCCAATAGAAATAGGAAAACGACGTTGCTAACAACTTTGGAAAGGTAAACATGACTCGCATCAACACCGGTAAGTCGAATACCGTGCAAAGCCCCGTGCGATCGTTCTATTGCAAATGAACGGTTCAAGGTGATAATTCCTGCAAATACGAATGTTGCCCAAAGAACACTCGCTGTTAATTTTCCACGTTCAGTCTTTTCAGTAGGAAATTCTGGTCCAAACGCAAACGCAAAAATGAGTACAACAAGTACGCTAAAAACAAAGATTAATGCCAACGTTTCCTTTGAACGGAATTGTAGCCCAAGGTCTTTACGAATCAACGCAGCAATCTGACGGAGTGCCTTCATGTTTGTCTCATTTTGAAGTGGTGTTTATCAACCTCTTTTCGTACATCCGTAGTAAAGTCTCTACTTCAATTTCGTCTTTTTTTGCGATCTCATCCAATTCCCCGTTAATCATAAAAAGAAACCTTGTGCCTACAAGATAACCCAATTCGATGTTGTGTGTTGTAATAAGAATACCTTTGCCATTTTTCCGTTCTTGTGTGATGCGATTTACAACAAACTGCTTGGCAGACGCGTCAAGCCCAGAAAAAGGTTCATCGAGTAACAAAATTGAGGGGTGATGAAGAAGTGCTCTGGCAATCATAAAACGTTGTGTCATACCACGTGAAAAGATGTGAAGCGGTTCGTGGACAAAACGTTGCAAACCGACTTCATCCAGAAGTGTTTTACAGCGAGTTTCTAAATCACTGATGCCATACATCTGCCCAAAAAACTTAAGATTTTCAAACGGGGTCAATGCGGGGTACGCTAAATGCTCATGGATGATGACGCCTAACCTGTTTCTCACTTGCGCGTAATCAGCAATTGCATCCGTGCTTTCAATCTCAAGTTTCCCGGATGTTGGACGGAGGAGAGTGGCAAGAATTTTGATGAACGTCGTTTTGCCAGCACCGTTGGGACCGAAAATTGCTACCACTTCTCCAGGGTTAATCGTGAGGTTAACGTTTTTGACAATCGTCCGGTGTCCAAAATTTTTTGTGATCTGGGAAGCGTTGAGACGCATAGTGTGTAAGAGAAATTTGCAATTCTGTCGTAGAAACAAAAAGAAAAGGGCAGGTATTCTACCTGCCCTTACAGTTCTGTTTACATCATGCGCTGGACAATTGCGGCTCCCTGTTCAGGGGTAACACCAAGAGGTTGATGTGTCATAGGACCGTTTTCCAAAACGGGTTCCATCTGATCCAAGGAGGGGCGGCTTGTGTCGTGGTAGAATAATCCAAGTTGGGTTTCATGCCCCATCTTGACCGCTTGTTCAAGTGCAGCGGCTTTGTCACTTGTGTCATGATTTTTAAGAAAATTGACTCGCTCCTTCCAATAAGGGAAAATTGTATCTTCACCCTTCCACGTAACACAAGGACTAATAACATCAATGAAGGCAAACCCTTTGTGTTGCATTCCGTCATACATCAATTCGATGAGTTGCGCGCGCTCAGCACTAAATGCTCTTGCGACATAAGTTGCACCCGATACAATTGCCATTGCAACAGGATTGAGGGGTGTTTCTATATTACCGAATGGCGTACTTTTAGTGGATTCACCCACAACGGTAGTGGGTGAGGCTTGACCGATAGTCAATCCGTAAGTTTCGTTGTTCATCACAATGTAGAGAAGATCTATATTTTTCCGCATCGTATGGATGAAATGGTTTCCGCCGATTCCGTATCCGTCCCCGTCCCCGCCGGTGACAACAACATTCAAATCGTGATTAGCGAGTTTAGCACCCGTTGCTACGGCAAGTGATCGCCCGTGTAGCGTGTGCATTCCGTAAGTGCGGATGAAGCCAGGGAGATTAGAAGAACACCCGATTCCGCTGACAGTGAGGTGATCATGATTGCCACGACCAATCTTTGCATAAGCATTTTGAAGTGCACTCAGCACCCCAAAATCACCACAACCAGGACACCAATCGGGATTAACATCACCTTTAAAATCTCTCGCTGTAGGTGCACCTTGAATAGGTTTTTCTTTTTTTGCCATTTGATTCATCCTCCTTTGTTAGACAACAATTTCTTGGTATGGTACGTAGAGGTCTGCTTTACCGATTAAAAGTTCACGGGCTCCGTCAACGATATGGTGCGGCATAAACGGTTCACCATCATACTTGCGGATGTGTCCGTCTGCCTTAAAGCCTGTTTCGCCTCGTAAGAATCGAGCGAACTGACCTGTGTAGTTGCATTCAACACTAATTGCATGTCCTGATTTTGCCAACACTTCGTTTACAACATCTTCGTCAATTGGATAGAGCCATTTGAATTGGATATGGTTCGTTGCGATACCTTCTTCAGTTAATGTTTGCGCTGCTTCAGCAATTACACCGTGTGTGGAACCCCATCCAATGAGTGTGACTTCCGCATCTTCAGGGCCTTCAAGCGTTGGTGGTGGAAGTAGTTTAACGATGCCTTCCATCTTCCGTTGCCGTTTTTCCATGATGTCGCGTCGCTTATGCGGGTTCGTAAATTCATCACTAATGAGTCCACCATCTTCATCATGATCATCTGTCGCGACAACGTGCACGTGCCCTGGAGTGCCAGGAAGGGCGCGCGGCGAAATACCACTATCAGTAATTTGATAACGTAGGTATTCCCCATCTGTTTGACCAAGTTCAGTTATCAATTCACCACGGTCAATTTCCGGTTGCCAATTGATTGAATCGGGATCAAAGGTTGTATAACCCATGGAGAGTGTAAGATCCGAGAGAACCATGCCGGGGCATTGGAATTTATCAACGAGGTTAAAAAGTTCAGGAATCGTATCAAAACCGTCCATGATACTGGTAGGGGCAACAATAATCTTTGGAAAGTCGCCTTGGCTGGCACCGAGGAGTTGCCACAAATCACCTTGCTCAGTTTTCGTAGGTAAACCTGTAGAGGGACCGCCTCGCTGGACGTTAATGACGACGATAGGAATTTCCATCATTGCTGCGCTGCCGATTGCCTCTGACATGAGTGCAAATCCGCCACCGGATGTGGCACACATCGCTCTACATCCAGCATGCGCTGCTCCGATCGTCATATTGATAACACTGATTTCATCTTCACATTGACGGACCATAATGTTCAGATTTCGCGCGTTCGCTGCCATCCAGTGGAGGACACCAGTTGAAGGGCTCATCGGATAGGCGCAATAAAACTTAACACCTGCTGCCGCTCCCCCCATTGCCATAATTCCATTTCCTTCACCGAATGCAAGTGCAGGTTCCTGTTTTACAAATTGTGTATCAAAGGGAGTAAAGTTTTCGGCAGCATGTTCATAACCTGAAGTAACGACATCAATATTTGCATCCACAGTTTCTTGCCCTTTGCGTTTGAGAAGCGCGCCGATGATGATCTCCTCAAGTATCTTTAAGTCCGCGCCCACGAGTCGTAATGCTGCACTAAGCATACACGTATTCAGACATGCTTTCTGTAATTTTCTATCTTCAATTCCACTGGAGAACTTTTTGTAAGGCACAGGACACAATTGAATATCATCTCGTTCTGGAGCTTGTTTAACATCATCGCTGTTATAGATGAATGCGCCACCGGGTCTGACGTTTGGCAGATGTTTTTCTATACTGTTTTTATCAAGGGCTATGATAAGGTCAATTTCGTCGCCGTGGTTAGCGACCGGTTCAGAACTAATTCTAATGCTAAGGAAGGTATGACCGCCGCGGATGAGGGATTGATAGGCACTATAAGTGAAAACGTGCAGTCCATACCGTGCACAAATCTGCCCCAGACTTTTTCCAAGCGTTTCTATACCCTGTCCGGGTGCCCCTCCTACAGCAATTACAAAATCGTATTTAGCCATCTTGGCTCCTTTCTAATTATAAGCAAATTATTTCAGTTTATTAGCTATTTTTATTAATTCGTCCTCTTTGTGAAATTTCCTTTGTCAACAATCCTAATATTCTTCTTTTCTAAATTATACCATATTTACAGATTAGTTTTCAAGTTTTTATTTTAAATCAACAACTTTATGTTTGCAGAAACATCAACCGCGTAGACATCATACCCTATATACCAATACCACCTATCATGGTATGCCTGTTCAGATTCGCTGTAGTCGTATCCCACTGTGCTACGACCACCTTGCGAGGTATTCTCCCAGCTTCCCATTGATATTCCAGCACATCACGCCTCTGATATTCTTGAAGTAAAGAGACAAGTGTTGGAGAAAAACCTACAGGAGAAATCAGAAAGGAATAAAAGGGTTGCGCTATGCGGCTGTAACCCAAAAGTTGTGAAAGGTGTGCCAATGTGAGAGTAGTGTTTTTGCATTCCACAAAAGCCATAGTGGTTGGTTTGTTTGAATGATGGACGAATCCAACAACATCAACTTTGATATGCCAGGTAACCCACTCTGTGGGAAAATTGCCTTTGTTATATGTGCGGAGGAAGTGGGAGATTTGGATGTGTGGGAGAGTATGTACGTCAATTTCAGCTTGTCGAAAGCGGTCTTTGAGAAAAATTTCTAACCATTGACAAACACCAGGATATAACTCTTTTACATGTTTTGGTGCAATTTTTGCGGGGTCTTTCATTGGAGTCCTTCTGTCACGCTTTGATCAATTCTGTAAGTGCCTGTTTCGCTTCTGGAGTTCCAATTTTATCTAATGCAAACGCCACATGGTGTTGCACACGTTCAGAATCATCTTCAAGTGCCTTAATGAGTGCGGGCACTGCATCCACTGCTGCAGCTCCCATTTTAGCGAGGGCATAAGCAGCATAAGTGCGAACCTCTACATCAAGATCGGACAAAGCCACAATAAGTGCTGGTATTGCACTTATTGCCGTAGTCCCCATGCTGCTGAGTGCACGAACTGCATATTCGCGGAGTTCCTCACTTAGTTTATTGTTTAATGCTTCAAGCAACGCTGGTATTGCGGGTTCACCTATACTGGCAAGCGTACTACCGATCGCGAGTGCATGATATCTGTCAGCAATTTCCATTTCATCAATAAGATCAGGTATTACGGGTTCACCGATTGCTACTAAGACATCGGCGGCCTGGTCAGCTACATCCGAAAGATTATGTGCCAGTGTCTCAATGAGTTGCGGTATTGCGGGTTCACCGATTGCAATCAATTCTGCCTTCGCAGCATCACGCACATCGTCATCCAATTCCTCTAAATCTTCAATTAAGTCTGCGATACGTTCTTCATTACTCATCCCATTAAATCCTTTTACTATTTCCCAAAAATGGTTTGTTCTTTTGATAAACCTCAATAGTAAATGTTAGTTGTCTAATCCACGTTCTTTGCTTTGGTCAAGAATCTCAGTGAGACGTTCGGTCTGTTCCTTACGCAATCGGTTGTAAACCCGTTCCGAAATATCTTGTCTTTCTTGCACCTCATCAAGCCGTGTTATAAATTCAAGCCTTGCTGTACGGGCATGCTCAAGGTCAGCATCACTAAGTTTACGGAGCCAACCCGTGTCCGTCGCCGTAGGCTGCGCATCATCAGATTCTTTAGAAGCACGTTGTGCACCACGGAGCATAAAAATCGCGGCGACAAGAAACCCGCCTGCCAAAGCCGCAAAAATCGCAATAAACGCCATTTGACCGATATTAGATTCGGGTTTTGGTATTCCCAATTTTAAGTCCGCTATTTTACCCGCTGAGAACTTTCCCTTTCGAGGTGCTGAGTAAGCCTTATAAACCACACCATTAATCGCTTCATATTCAGCTGTTTTAAAATGCTTTGAATGTGGAACCAGATTGATACCATTTTGAATAAGTATGGCAATTTGGTCTGTGTGAAAAGGCATCCGCCGGGATAAATCAAATTCAGCATTATTAACAGGATAGAGGTACTCGTACACTATTAGCGTTGAACCGTGGGGTAAAGGGTCAGTTAGAATAATGTGACTGCCTGTAGAACTAAGTTTTAGGGATTTAGGAGCACGAGGGTGAGGGTGAAATCCCTTATGCGTTTTCGGTAGATCAAAATTGAATCCAACTGCTTCTCTGGCGCGAATATTTTGGAAAGGAGAGGTGCTCAGGTTTTCAACATTCAGGAACTCATTGACTACCACGACACCTTCCTTTGCAAGTGTTGCGGGGGGTCTTCCGATCAAAATAGTAAACATTTTTATCTGAATCTGCGATGGGCCATCCGTTACCCCGCCAATATCAATATCAATCACAAGGTTTGGCACCCAGGTAGACAGCACTAAATCTTTTTCTATGTGTTCTCTGCCATCGTAGTTTGTAGAAACTGTATAATGTGTTTCAACATCTAACGGCAAATTTTCAAAACGGTAGTTGCCGTTTCCATCAGTTTTCGTTTCCTGTTGCGTAATATCTCCCGCTTTATGAATCTTGAGAGTAACAGGGTGATTAGCAATAGGTTTGCCTAACTTTTTGTCAGTCAGTTTACCTTGTATGTCGCCGACTTCATTTTGGGAATAGGTCGCAGGAGACCACAATAGAAATGCAATTACTATTAGCAACAGATTACAGAAACATTGAGAGGTTTCTGTACGTTTTAAGATGCTGCAACTCCTTTTGAGAAAAAATAGACTACTATATATTTTCATTATCCGCGTTTCTGCTGTTTATACCTTTCAATTTCAACTTCTACGTCTGTCTTCGCAGCTGCTTCCAACTGGCTAACAATGTTAGCTGTTTCTTGCAACAGAGCTGCCCGTAATTCTTTGTAATCTTTTTCTGAGAGTTTTCCTGTTTCATAATCTTCATCAAGGTCAGCCAGAGCAGAATAACTCTGTTCACGTTCCAGGGATAGGGTTTGCATACGCGCTTCTGTTGGGTCAACTTCTGTGAAAATAGCCTCCCTGCCAAAAAGTGGGAATATGAGATATACCAAAAGTACAGTTCCAAAGAGAATTATCCACAAAAGTACCAGAAAAACCATCACAGCACCCTAATTTTGTTCCTTGTATTTTTCAAGTTCTGACTCAACTTGTTGTTGCAATTCATCAGAAATCTGGTTGTCGGATTGTATCGACGGCATCTTATTTCGGCGTGATTGATACAGAACAAACATAATAAGACCACCGGTAACTATAAGGATAGCTGCGGGCATTATATAAGCAATTAGATTAAAACCTTCTGCCTTCATAACTGCAGAAAACTCAGATCCATAAGTTTTAAGGTAAAGAGTGCGAATTTCCTCAACGGTTTTGCCTTCGGTCAACGCATCTCGGAAACTGGCTTCAATCGCTTGAGCCGTACCACATACACATGCCTTATTCGTTTCTCGGACACATCCGCATGGACAGTACAATGTTGTTAACAGTTCTTCTAATCGTGATTCAAACATTTTACCATCATCAGATACAATGGTCAAAGCGTCATCCGTTTCTTGTGCTATTGGAGAACTGGTGAAGAACAATAAAACAGCAATCAATAGCAGAGCAGCACAATTTCTTTCAACAGAACCTGTATTCATAATCTTCATTGTAATCACCTATGCTGTCTGGGAACGCGGCTTAGGATCGGATTTCTGTGCAATTGCTATAATTCCACCCAACACCATCACTGCGACACCGATCCAGACAACCTTAATCAGTGGATTGTGGTAGACTGCAACGTTGAAATCAGTGTCTATGTCAATCTTTGCTGGCAAAGGCCCAAGGGCAATATAGAGATCGTTTAGACCAACCGCATGTATCGCTGACTCAATCGTGCCTTGTTCTTTTTCTGCTTGATCTGCCTGGTCGTAGTAGTGACGGGCAGGTTTCATCGTTGTCTCTTGTCGGCCATTCTTTTCTACATCAAAAACGACTCCTTTCCGTAAGTAATTTTCGTGTTCCTCCTCAAACGTATCTTTCATTGTAAGTTGATAGGTGCCTACTTCCATTGAATCACCAAGTTTAAGATTGTCTGATTTGAGCAAAAAATACCCCTTGGAACCCATAATGCCTATGTAAACAATCACGATACCGATATGGATAATATAACCACCATATCGGCGTTTGTTGCGCTGGATAAGAAGCCACAAACCGTTGAGAAAAGATGTTTCTTGTCGTTTTGTTCGAAGTTTAGCACCGCGATAAAATTCGCTAAAGATAGCAACAATTACAAACACACTCGCAAAAACACAAAGCACTGAATAAATTGGAATCGGGTTTCCTGTGAAAGTGAGAAATTCCCATATTCGCCCAAACAAATTAGGTGTAGTAGCTTCAGTAGCAGCTACAGAAACCTCTACAGGCGCTGCGTGTGCCCTGAAAGCCAGAAATACCCATGCCACTGCTGCGGCTATCAAACCGATTGCAATTGGCGATACAAACATGCGGCGGAAATTGTTGGGTGTGATCTTTTTCCAAGAAATAATGGGACCGGCACCGGTCAAAAAGAGTAGTAGAAGTCCGGGAATAATAACTACCTTGTTGAAAAAGGCTTCGGGAACAGCTGCCTTTTCCCCCTGAATCGCTTCAGAGATAATAGGCCACAACGTTCCCCAAAGAATAATCAAGGTCAATCCAACAAGAAGCCAATTGTTCATAACGAAAGCACTCTCACGGGAGAGGAGAGATTCAAGACGGTTAGCACTTTTGAGCCGATGCCAACGGTATACCACAAGTGCGATGACACCTCCAGTTGAAGCGAGAATAAAGCCCAAAAAATACCAGCCAATATCAGATTGTGCAAAGGAATGCACCGATGAAATAATCCCGCTTCGGGTTATAAATGTTCCTAACAAGGTGAATTGGAAGGCTAAGGTAATGAGGAGGATATTCCACAGTTTTAGCATATTCCGCTTTTCTTGTATCATTACAGAGTGCAGAAATGCGGTGCCGAGTAGCCAAGGCATAAAGGAAGCGTTTTCAACCGGATCCCATGCCCAGTATCCTCCCCAGCCAAGTTCCTGATATGCCCAATTTCCTCCGAGTGTGATGCCGATAGTTAAAATAATCCAGGAGAACAGCATCCATCTTCGAGAACGGAGTATCCAATCACTGCCGATTCTGCCGGACATAAGTGCCCCTACAGCAAAGGCAAATGGCACTGTTAGACAAATCCAACCGATGTACAAGGAGGGTGGATGAATCGCCATGCTGGGTGTCTGAAGGAGCGCGTTCATCCCTTCTCCATCAACCCGTGTTAAACCATCCGGAAATCGGGCAAGTGGGTTGTAAACGCCTTCAATTAATCCAGTGACGACAATGATAAAAAAGAGTTGTACAATGGCAATGGGAATTAGGGCGTAGTCTGCAAGTGTGTCGCTCGCTTTCCTGTTTTGCCAGACAACGATAGCACCAGCGATGGTAAGTATCCAAAGCCAGAGTAGGAGGGAACCAGACATTGCCCCCCAGAGTGCCGTGATTTTATAGAGGAGTGGTTGCACTGTACTGGATTCCTCATAGACATATATCATTGAGAAATCATCTGTCACAAAGCCAAAAATTAACGCACCCGTGGCAATAGTAATAAGGATAAAGGTGGCGATAATAGCATTTCGACCACTTCGCACAACGTTAGGATTCTTCTCAAATAGTCCGATGCCGAGTGCACCAATTGCCCATATCACAGAGAGGACAGAAAGCCATATTACAGCTTGCCCAAGTTCCGCTGTCACTCCTTGTATGCTTTCCACGAATTCCTCTATAAACATAGCAATCCCCTATCATCTGACTGTTGCGAAATATATCAAAAAATCCTAACGTTAGAGTTTAGTAGGAACTTTTTTGAGTTGTCGCACTCTCAGCGCCTTCATATTTAGACGCACATTTTGTTGTTAACTTTGTAGCGACAACAAGGTTTTTCTCTGCATCATACATGCCTTCTACAAAAACGTTACCACCATCAGTGAAGTTGTCCGGTTTGAGATTAGCGTAAACTACATTAACTGTCTCACTGCCTTCAGGTTCGCGTATTGCAAAGGTCAATTTAGTATTGGCAGCATCCCAAGTAGAACTTTCCTCTGAGATAACGCCAACAAGCTTCACATTTTGATTATCCGTTTTATTTGCATTAGCGACAAGTTTAGCAGGGGAAAGTTCTGGCATGCTCTCTTTTTTAGTCGTAGACAGCACCAATAACACGAAACCACTTAGTAAAATGGCGCTGGCAGCGATAATTTTTAGTCTTCTCTGTTTCATGTGAACATCCTCCGTAACAACACGAAATTTCCCTAAAAGACGCTGATAAAATACACATTAGCGCCTCAACGATGTTATTGAAATATCTTAAAATAGATTATGATAAATCCATTATTACTTATATAAAATAATACTTGACTTTGGATTTAAAATCAAGTTAAAATAGTGTCAAATTGAAAACTATTACGGAATTCCGTGCTTATTCTTATATAATACTAAAGTTTGGACAATTTTTAACAATTTTATTTCCAAAAAGCAGAAAAGCAGGTATCCTTTCAGAAACAACACTTTTTGAAAGGAATATAAAATGGACCTCCTTCTCTGCTTAGAAAAAATAGTATCAGATTTTCGTCCTTTATTCAACCAACAAAACTTTATGCTTTTCCAAGCGTTGATTTTCGGTTTCATCGCAAATGGAGGGAATGGCACTCTTACAAGTCTTTATCAATCAAGTTGCTCACAGACAAGATACTGGTCTTTTCCGAAGTTCCTATCGCGTGGTAAATGGGATGCGGATGCGGTCGCAACACTTATGATACGACTGGTTCAACACACATTTGCGATCTGGGTTTATGTTTATGATGAAACTAAAGCAATAAAAACAGGCAAATCACAATGGGGATTGCACTTTTTTCGAAACTTCAGTTTCCAACGGCGTAGCATCAATCAATCCAAGTTTCAGTTCGGTCACCAGTTCGGCGCACTCGGTTTGTTATGTGAGACAGCGACAGGGTGGATGCTTTTCCCTGTATGGGTGAAACTGATGTGTCCGAAAACGATCCGTGATAAAAGTAATGCGGTGTTGCAGCGTATCTGTTCAAAGTTAGTCCCAGGATTGATTATCTTTGATAGAGGATTTGCGCGTCGCAAAGTATTTACGATGGCATTGCGTTTTGGACATCATATTTTGTGCCGTGCTAAATCCAATGCTGTGTTTTACCATTTACCCAAAATACCTAAGCGTCGCAAACCGGGTAGACCCAAGAAATACGGAGACCGTCTTGATATTCGAAGATTACGATATAATGTAATAGAAATAGCAGGTAAAACGCATTCAATCGCCTCCAAAGTCGTGCGAACCAAAATGTGTGATGCGGATGTGCGGCTCGTTGTGATACGCACACGCCCAAAGGTGTCAAAGCCTTATCGGTATTTCTTTGTTTTCATAACAGATATGACGCTTGAGATATCGCAGATCGTCAAATACTATCGTCATAGATGGCAGATTGAAACAGCTTTCCGAGATGTCAAACAACATTTCGGGTTTGATAAATATCAAGTCAAATCTCGTAAAAGCATCAATCGGTTTGTGCAACTTAGTTTCGTCGCAGCGAGTTTGACGAAACTTATATTTACAACACAACTGGCAACGGAAAGGGTGAGTGTTGAGGATGTTTGTCAACAACTCGGGATACATTGGTATCGTCCTGTGAACCTAACACTCGGATTGCGTGTCGCTTTTCTACGCTTGCGAATAGCGCAAACGTTATTTTCTGTGAGTTCCAAGCAAAAACCATACATGCAGAATATTACACATATCTTTCAGCAAATCAAAGATAAACCTATGGACAAGGCTACTTGAATCTAACAATATTGTCCAAACTTTAGTTATATAATACCATTTCTGAATAATCGCTTTTCATTAGCAAAAAACACGTTTAATCGCAATTAATTGCGCCACTTATATTTACCTTTTCCTCATCCGTGATAAAGAGAGGTATTGAGAACCTATGAATCTTATTAATTGGCAACAGCATCCATGGGCAGGTGTATTTCCGGCAACACTCTGCCCTTTCCATTCAGATGAATCAATTGATGAAGCCGGTCTACGTCAGTATATGCAGGAACTCACCAACGTAGAAGGCATAAAAGGCGTTGTCTGTAACGGGCATACCGGTGAAATCATGTCGCTCCGTTTACATGAACGGCAGCGCGTCACCCAAATCACTGCTGAGGCTGTTGGTGAAAAGGTTAAAGTTGTTTCGGGTGTTAGTGCGGAGGGGAGTCTACCCGCAATTGACGATGCACTCGCAGCAAAGGAAGCAGGGGCGGACGCGATTCTGTTGATGCCTGCACATCACTGGTTGCGTTTCGGCAGAACACCTGAAACCGCAGTCGGCTATTTTCAAGATGTTGCTGAAGGTGTGGACATACCGATTATTGTGCATCAATACCCTGCTTGGACAAAGGCAGGGTACAGCCTTGAAGAGATGTTGGAGATGGTGAAAATCCCACAAGTTGTCTGTATTAAAATGGGAACTCGCGACATGGCACGCTGGCGTTGGGATTACGAACAATTGAGAGAAGCTGCACCACATGTCCCTATTCTAACCTGTCATGACGAATATTTACTCGCTTCGCTTTTGGAAGGCAGTGATGGCGCACTCATTGGATTTGCTGGATTTGTTCCCGAATTGATGGTTGCTGTTGTACACGCCGCACTCAACAATGATTTGATAGGCGCACGTAAAGCGCGTAATCAGGTAGATACTTTGGCACGGATTGTTTACAACTTTGGTGAACCGAGCAGTGATGCACACCAACGCATGAAATGTGCCCGATGGTTGATGGGCAGATTTCCATCAATGACAATGCGCCGACCGTTGCGTCAATTGTCTACTGCTGAAATAGACAAAATCCGAAATGAACTCGAGTCGGTTGGTTACCAATGTGTTAATTAGTGTTAGTCCATTTACAATTTGAAAGTGGATAAAGCACTAAATAATAAGGAGAATTAATGTATAAAAGACTTTACTTGATATTTGTTTTTATAACGACAATACTCATCCAAACTCAATTAGCAACGGCGGATTTTCTTATTGCTAACGGTAGTGCTTCAGAAGATGCATGGGTAGTATATTCCACGTGGAAAGATGCTGATAACGATTGGCCAGCTGGCTTTCGAACACAAGGTTGGTATAAGATTGAACCTGGCGGTTTTACAAACCTATCAGTCCCAGCGGATAATCCTTATGTGTACATTCGGGTAGAAGAACCTGATGGCACCGAAATAAAACCACTTGACCATGCAACACGAGACAGTTATCATTTTTGGATGCATCCGACGAGGATATTTACGACTGTGGAGACGACTAGTGGATAGTCCATCCTAAAAGTTTGTTTTGGTTTTTGTAGATTTCTCGGCATCTTGACAAACAAAAGTGTTCTCTTATAGTATAGCAATACATAAGGAGGAACACACCCTTGAATAAGAAATATGTTGTCCAACTGACCGATGCGGAACGACAGGAGTTATCAGATATTATTAACACAGGTAAAAAAGAGGCATATATGATAAGGCATGCTCATATTTTGCTGAAATCAGATATAAATGGTCCCTGCTGGACTGACGCGAGAATAGCTGAGGCGTATGAGTGCACTGATAGGACAGTTGCGAAAGTGCGTCAGCGTTTTGTGGAAGGTGGCTTTTCTCGTGCCTTATATCGTGCGAAGCGGAAGCATCCACCGACACCTCGTAAACTTGATGGTGACGGAGAAGCAAGGTTGATAGCACTGAGTTGTGGAACCCCTCCCGAAGGTGCTGCCAAATGGACGTTACGTCTGCTTGCGTCAGAGTTGGTAAGACTTGAAGTTGTGGAAAACATTTCTCCAGAAACGGTGCGGCAGACACTAAAAAAAACGCGTTGAAACCACACCTTCAGCAACAGTGGGTGATACCCCTGAAAAAGACGCTGAGTTTGTAAAGTCAATGGAAGAAGTGCTTGATCTTTACCAGAAACCTTTGGCTGCGGATACTCCTGTTGTGAACATGGACGAACAATCTGTCACACTTAGGGATGATGTTCGTGAACCGTATCCTGCGAAACCGGGACAAGTCAAGCGCGTAGATAACGAGTATAAACGCAAAGGCACAGCAAATATCTTCCTATTTACAGAGGCACTCTCGGGATGGCGGCGTGTGTCTGTTCGGACGCACCGAAAGACAGTGGATTGGGCAGAAGAAGTCAAAATACTATTGGATGAGGTCTACCCATCCGCAAAACAGGTCATTTTAGTTTGTGATAACCTGAATACACATAAACTCGCGTCACTCAATAAAGTGTTTGGAGATGAAGAAGCAGATAGGTTCCGGAAGCGTTTAGAAATCGTGCATACCCCCATTCATGGAAGTTGGTTGAATATAGCGGAAATAGAACTTAGCGTCCTTACACGCCAATGTTTGTGTCGTCGAATCCCAGATATAGAGACACTCCGTAGAGAGACACAAGCGTGGCAAAAACGTAGAAATGCAGAGCAAAAGCAGGTAGACTGGCAATTTACAACGGACGATGCGCGTGTCAGATTAAAACATCTATACCCGAAAAGTTAGACTGGACTAACCACTAGAGGGAAATTCTTGGATAGTAACCTCGATCAAGCATCTTTAACAACTGCTACGCTCTACGAATACAAGAACGAAGGTATACATATCATTACGAAACGGACCGAATGCGAGCCGGTCAGGCCCGCTGATCTGCCAGCACAGCAAATATACGATCAAGCAATAAATGCTGTCGTGTGGATAGTTACAGAGGGTGGCAATTCGATTAGTACAGGAAGTGGGGTTTTGATTGACAAGGATCGCAAGTTCATTGTTACCAACCAGCACGTTATAGACAATGCTGATCGGGTCTATGTGCTTTTTCCTTACAGAGATCAAAACGAAAGATTACGGAAGGATTTAGATTTCTACCAGAACAATGTGGAATGGCTTGTAGACAATAACTATGCTACCGGAGAAACACGGGTTATTGCACAAAATGTGGAAAACGACCTCGCAATCGTCCAACTGGATTGGCTTCCGTCGACAGCCCGCGAGATTCAGCACGACTTCAGCCAGAACGTTGAAGATAGTTTAAAGAGAGGCGATAAGATTCATATCTTGGGAAATCCAGGGAACCGGTTATGGAACTGGACACAGGGAACCTTCTTAGGGCCGCAGCAAACTTGTCCAGTCGGAGACGGTGAGTTAGTAGGGTGTTTAGAAATGGAAGCTGATGCACATGGAGGCAATAGTGGCGGCCCCGTTCTCAACGGGCAAGGTGTGCTTATCGGTATACTTAGTGCGGGAACGGATGAAACTGTGTCTCTCGCCGCTACAACCCGAAACATAAAAGCCTTATTGGATACAGTGAGGCCAAGACATACGTTCAGAATTAGAAATAACGCGGGATTCACTGTCCCCTATTTTATCAAGCTGTCAGACGACCTTAATTGGTCAAGATATTCTCTTGATTCAGGGGGGGTTCGATTTGACTGGTCATCTGAAGAAGTACGACCCGCGGGGTACCCTAAAATCGCATTTGATGGCATTGTCGACGATGACGAGGTCACGTGGCGAACCTATTCCTTGGACACTTTGCTTCGTTATTTCGGGGACAACTACGGTAGCCATGTTACGCCTGATGATGCTCAGAAGTACGTTTTTGAGTACGATAATAGGACACGCAAATTAGACCTCTACATTGATAGTGGTGGTGCGGCACCTGCGCTTTCCTCAGGACAAGAAATTCAGGGGGAAGAACGTCTACAAGAAACAGCACTTTTGCCAAACTACCCTAACCCGTTTAATCCGGAAACATGGATACCCTATAAACTATCTAAACCTGCAGAAGTTACAGTGACTATTTATGCAGCAGACTGTCAATTGATTCGGACATTGGTATTAGGACATAGACCTATGGGTACATATCAGAACAAAAGTCGTGCTGCGTATTGGGATGGAAAAAATGAACAAGGTGAGTCTGTGGCAAGTGGTGTCTATTTTTACACACTCACAGCAGGGAATTTCACTGCTACACGAAAAATGCTAATCCTCAAGTAGAAGCGATTTTCAATTCTCATAAGGTTGAAAAAGAAAATGTCACGTTTAAAATATGCATTAATCGGTCATGGACGACGCGGTTCAGCGCATCTATCAACTGCAGCTGCACTAAAGGATACATATCAAATCGTTGCGGTATGTGACGCACATCAGGAATCATCTGAGGCAGGCGCAGCAAGACTCGGTGTAAAGGCATACACCGATGTCCGGAAACTTGTTGACGAAATGTCACCCGATGTTTGCGATGTCGTTGTGCCTGCACCATTGCATCATATCGTTTCCTGTTATTTGTCCCGTTGCGGTATATCACATAATGTGGAAACCCCACTTGCACCGACACTTGGCTTGATGGACATGATGATAGCGGACGCTGCTGAAAACGGTGTAAAATTGCAAACATCCGAGAACTTTCCCTTTGTTCCTGTGGAACAGTTCGTCTGCAAACTTATTCAGGAAGACGTAATTGGCAAGGTTCATAAATGCTATCGGTTGTTTTCCACAACAGGTTATCACGGTCTTGCTGCAATACGGTGTCGGATGAACGCTGCCCCTATATCAGTAAGCAGTATAGGACATTCAATGCCTGTTGTGCCTTATGTTGACAGAGCAAAACGAGATTTTAATCGGGAAGGTTTGGAATTTTACGCGGTTGATTTTGACAATGGCGGACTCGGCATCGCGATGGTAGGTAACAAGAATGGGTGTCTCGGACGAAACAAACTTGTCGGGTTTGAGACGTGCGGTGAACGCGGCACAATTATCACAAACGGCAACCAAGGCGCTTCCGGCGGTGAAACTGTCAACGTTTGCACTGACGAAGATATTAGCCAACGTGCAGGAAGAGCACAAACTTACGAATTTCAGAGAGAATACGGTGAAGATAAAATCCTGCAGCGTATTTTTGTCGAACTCCCCAAATCTCTCGGTGGCACGGTTGAATGGCTTAACCCCTACCGACATACCCAAATCTCCGAGGGCGGCATTTCACTTGCAACAATGCTTGACGGTATCGGACGCGCTGTCCGAGAAGACACACAACCGCTTTGGACAGGAGAGATGGGTAGAGCTGATCAGGAAATGGTTATCGCCGCACGCCGTTCTGTCCAGTCAAATCGGCAACCGATTCAACTCCCGCTTGAACCTGATCCGGAAGAAGAAGCTGCGTTTGACCAGAATTTTGAGGAACAATTTGGGGTTCATCCTCGTGAAGATATTGAAAAAGCATTACAAGTTAATTTTAAGGCGCGTTAACTAAAGCACATGACAACAATCTGCAGTATCCAAAACATCAGATAATCTGCAGCTTTGAATTTGCTCATAGACTACTGGACTGTCCATTCAATTTTTGTGGATAAAGTCGCGATTCGGAGATCGCTCCTACCTGCAGAAAACATTTTATTGTCGGAAGGAACTCCGATTCCCGACTGTTGTGATATCTATAATTTAAAACTGGGCACAACACTACAAGTAATAGAAAGGTAAAATATGAAAGAAATTAAAATTGGGTTTATTGGATCGGGTGGCAATGCGAATGGCCACATGAATCGGTTATCTGAAATGGAAGGTGCGAACGTCGTTGCGATATGTGATATTGTACCACAAAAAGCACAAAATGCAGCGGAAAAACACAACGCGGATCCATATACAGAACATCGCGCTATGTTAGAACGGGATGACCTTGACGCGCTCTATTTAAGCCTCCCCGTTTTTGCACACGGTCAACCTGAATTAGACGTGATTGAACGCGGTTTACCGTTCTTCGTTGAAAAACCGGTAGCGATCAACATGGACATTGCCCGTGAGGTTGAAGCTGCTGTCACAAAAGCAGGTCTGATAACATGTGTCGGTTATCAACTTCGTTATCTCGGTTCAACACGGATAACGCAGGAAACCCTTGCAGGAAAGACAATTAATATGGTTGTCGGCAAGTATTGGTGCGGCAGCGGACGCGGTAATCCTGAAGGTTGGTTGCGACAGATGAACAAATCTGGTGGTCAGTTGGTTGAACAAGCAACCCACACAATTGATATGATGCGCAATCTCATTGGTGAGGTGGAATCGGTCTACGCGATGCAGGCAAATCGCTTCCTGAAAGAGATTGATTGCCCAGATAGCAATAGCATAACACTCCAATTTACTGATGGCGTTGTCGGTTCAATGACAGCAGCTTGGGCTTATGCAGGCGGTTGGAACAATGCCAATGTTTTAGATATCCTGTATGAAGGCGAGTTGTTGAATTGGAATCCAGCGAGAGTCTCTGTGCAAGAAGATGGTGAATGGGTAGATAAAACGGAACCCGGTCCCACCATTGACGAAGTTTTTGTGAATGCAGTCCGTAGCGGTGATGCGTCTCATATATTGAGTCCGTATACCGATGCTGTCAAAACGCTTGAAATATCACTCGCAGCAAATCTCTCCGCACAGGAAAATAGGCTTGTAGAGATTTCTTCGCTATAAGGTGAGAATTATGGCAAAAAAATATCGCGTGGCAATTGTCGGGTGCGGTGGTATTTCGCACGCGCACGGAAACGCTTGGCGAAACGTGCCGGAGATTGAGATTGTCGGTGCATGTGACGAGAAGTTTGAGTCGCTCTCACGCTTTGCCACGGAATATAACGTTGAAAATACCTACAACGACCTCAGGCAGATGCTGGAGAAACAGAACCCCGACATCCTTGTCGTTGCGACGTGGCCCTCAAGCCATCTCAAAAATGTACTGGAAGCAGTTCGTTGTGGTGTGAAGGGAATCCTCGTTGAAAAGCCGATTGCTGTCAATACATCGCAACTTGAACAGATGATTCAGGTCACAGAAAGTGCCAACATCATTTTGATGGAAGCGTTTATGTATCGGCATCATCCGTTGACGTTGGCAGTGAAACAAAAAATTGAGGAAGGTGCAATCGGGGATGTCCGATATGCACGCTCCACTTTTTCAACGGGACTCACGGATAGAACAAATTGGCGGTTAAGAGGTGATCTCGGTGGCGGTGCAGTTATGGACTTAGGGTGCTACTGCATCAACATCATCCGTTACCTCGTTGGACGAGAGCCGCAGTCAGCGTGGGCAACAGGCAAGTATGAGCCAATTAATAATGTTTGGGAAACTTTAATCGGAACGTTAGACTTTGGCGATGGTATCACAGGACAATTCGATTGTAGTTTCGGTTGGACATGGCGGGAATGTTATGAAGTTTCTGGCACAAAAGGAACTCTCTTTGTCCAGAAGGCTTGGGGTAATAGTGAAGGAGAGTCGCACTTTACCGTCAACGGAGAAACTTTTAGCGTTACCGGTGTGAACCCTTATGCTGCTGAAATTTTAAATCTGTGTAAAGCCGTAGAAAACGGCACACCGCTCCGCTTGCCCATTGCGGACGCACTCAGGAATATGCGTGCTATTGATGCATTGCATGAATCCGCTCATACCGGACAGCGAATTCGCATACCTGACTAAACTCTTGTGAACCTATTGTTTATGGAAATATTTATTTAAAAAGACACGCGTTTGTAGTCGCGCAATTCATTGCGCCTCTTACATTCTAAATTCAAAAGGGAAATTCATTTATAGAATTGGTATTACAAACACTCACAGGGTTTCAGAAATAAAATTCAAAATAGGTTGAACTCATCTACCACTCCCGTGTATAATAGTACTACACAAAACAGCGAAGCCAAGTTTGTCGCGCTTAAATACGCCTTCCTAATTCGCTGAGCATTCTGTTATTAGGGGTAACATACCGTTATGTTTGAACAACTTATGAAGTACCCGATTGACGTTTTTCGGGAAGGGGATTTCTCGTTCGGCGTGCCAATACCGGGATTGCTTATCTTTGTCCTGATGGCCGCGCTTGTTGCAGCAACTATATGGGCATATCGGAGCGCAAGAAGTCGGACTGGACGAGTGTTTCGTGGATTTCTCATTGTTCTCCGCACAATTGTCTTATGTTTCCTCGCCTTCTGCCTACTCAAACCTTTTCTCACAATATACCAAAACAATCCTGATGACTCCTACCTTTTAGTAATGGTTGACCGTTCCAAGAGTATGCAGATTACCGATTCAGATGAGGGAGAATCTCGGTTGAATCAAGTTAATCAACTGCTCTTTGGTGAAAATCCTGAAGATGGCGGTGGACTTATTGATAAACTAAATGCCAACAAATTCAAGGTCAGGCTCTTTGGATTTGACACAGAGGCACAACGAATTGAAAATGAGGTATTGTCAAGTGCTGATGGTGAAAACACAAATATTCCAAAAGCCTTAAATGAGGCACTTGAAGACTTACAAGGCATCCCACTTTCCGGTATTGTGCTTTGTACCGATGGAGTTGACCGAAGTGGTACAGACATAACAAAATTTGTGATGCAAGTTCGAGAAAGAAAAGCACCTATCCATACTGTTGGTATTGGATCAGAAAAAGGTGTACCTGACATTGAGTTGGTCAAGGTGGATACCCCTCGTACTGCGGAAGAAGATTTTCCGGTTGAAATATCTGCTACAGTAAAGCGTACAGGTAATACCCAAAAGAAAGCCACGATCCAACTAATTGAGAACGGTAGAATTCTTCAAACGCTTCCAATGTCCCTGAAAAACGACACAGTTCGCGTTCCGCTCAGATTTACCCCGCGCCAGCCAGGCACCCAAAAATACGAAGTACATGTACTACCTGAAGTAGATGAAGCAATTCCCCAAAACAACTCCAAAACATTTATTTTAAAAGTCGCCCCTACGAAACGTGTAAAGATACTATTCGTTTCCAGACCGTATTCTGGATTTAAATTTATCAAACGCGCCTTGCAAGACGATCCAAATATCGTCTTAACTGACCGGTATAAGACAAGTGAACAGAGTTTTGGCGGCACTCAAGGCGCTGCAGACGAAGACTTCAAATTCTATCCAGATTCGAAAGATGTTCTCTTCAATTTTGACGCAATCATTTTCGGTAATATTTCCGCTTCTGAATTCACGCGAGCGCAGCTTGAAAACACAGTTGAATTCGTCCGCACACGCGGAGGCGGTTTTTTAATGTTAGGTGGAACGTTTTCCATAGGTAGTTCGGAAGTAACTGATTCATATCTCAACACACCAATCGCCGAATTACTTCCTGTTGAATTAGAATTAGGTGCCACCCTGCCACCAGTGTCTACCCTTCCACCATCCCAGATGCCAAGAGCAGAAGGCTTCAAGTTGCAACTGACAACAGAAGGCAAAACGGACTCGTTGATGGCATTAGCAGACAACTCTGCTGAAAACCTGCAACGTTGGAACAAGATGTCGGAACTTTTCGGCTATAGTAAAGTAAAACGCGCAAAAGCGGGAGCAACGGTTCTCGCCGAACACCCGAGTGAACAAAACGAATTTGGGAAGCGCGTCCTCATCGCAACTCATAATTTTAATGCAGGACGGGTCATGGTGTTTACCCCAAACAATTCAGCACCATGGCAGTTAGGGATGTCGTCCGAAGATGACAGTAATGAACGTTTCTGGCGGCAGGCCGCAAAATGGTTAACAACTGCCCCGAAAGCTGCTCTTAAACTTGATATCGCGAAAACGGAATATACCTTAAAGGAACTCGTTGTGATTGAAGTCACCGCTATGGATAAAGCCTTTGAATTAACGAATAAAGCAAAGTTGCGCGCAATCATTGTTGACGAAACAGGTACACGGAAAGAACTCTCACTTGATCAGATTTTAGGCAAAGATGGTTTATACACCGCTCGATTTATTCCAAACCGATATGGCGAATATACCGTTACAGCAACAGGAACGCTTGATGGCGAAAACCTCGGCAAACAGCAGGCGCTTTTTGAGGTCAAACCTTCTTATGCGGAGTTTAGCGATGCAGATCTCAATGTCTCACTTCTTACAAACCTTGCAGATATGAGCGGTGGAAAATATTATCCTGTGGCAGAGGCAAATCAATTGGTTAATCAAATTTCACTTGTTGAAAGTGCAACATCACAGATAACTGATGTTGACATTTGGGACCTGCCGCTGATTTTTGGCATGATCCTCCTACTACTCGGTCTGGAATGGTTTTTACGTAAACGCGGTGGGTTGGTGTAGGGTTTTCCTTGACAATTGCAACGTAAGAAGTTACAATAGTGCTATGGAAAAATTAGCAAGTTGGTTTAGAGAATTACATAGAGAAGGACGTGCTGAATTAAAAAGACAGAATGAGAGCACATTTTGAAAAATAGAGACTGGTTCTCCGAGTTGATCGGAGAAGACGAGACGGTGTCTGTGCTTGGAATGTTAATTCCGCGCAAAAAATATAACATATCGCTCCTGATCTACGGTATCATTTTTTGCTTAGCAACAGTGGGCATCACGACTTGGGAGTTTCTTGTAGATCAACCGAAAATCGTTGCAGTCAGATCGACGCTTTCCTCGTTGGCTCGGTTCGGGTTTGTTGAAGCCGTATTTTTCATGATACTTCCACACATGAGGAGGATGATAATGTATTGGGAATTGAGAAAGAAAATGCCAGAGATTATTGAGAAGGCAGCACAGAAAGCTGTGGCAGAAGCTGTGGCAGAAGTTGTGCCGAAGGCTGTAGCAGAAGCTGTAGCGGAAACACAACAAAAAGAGCGCGCACGCTTCAAACATTTCTGTGAGAAACATGGACTTAACTACACCGAAGAAGATTGGGCAGATGAAACACTTGAAAGCGAAGATAAGTAACACTCTCGTTATAGCAGAGGCGGTAGGTGTTGTGCATAATGCCACCGCCTTTTTCATTGACAAAAATACTCGAAAATCGTAAATGCCTCCACAAAAAAGGATTGAGTCAGGAAACTATGAAAAATTTCCATAAAAGTGTTATGTTCGTTATTGCGGACGATTGGAGTCGCATCGCAAGATGTTACGGTAATGAGGTTATCAGAACACCTCGTATTGATGAATTTGCAGAACGCGGTGTTGTTTTTGATTACGGATTCTGCACAAGTCCCTCCTGTGCTGTAAGCCGCGCATGTATTCTCACAGGGCAACATAGCCACACACACGGGCAATATGGGCACTGCCACGGCATTCACGGATTCCGCACGCATGAACACATGCAGTCTGTCCCAAAAATTCTTAAGGCACACGGATTTGCCACCGCGTGTATCGGAAAAAAGCACGTTGAACCCAAAAGTGTTTACCCCTTTGATTATGAACCAAAGGTTAACCCTCGTAGTCCTGTGGAAGTAGCAGACAGAATTGAACAATTCCTCACACAAAACACGGATACGCCTTTTTATTTACATATCGGCTGCACCTATCCACATCGGGCAGGCAAAGGCTTCGGAAATGATCGGGAGCATGCTGGTATTGAACCGGATTCCTACAGTCCTGACGAGATAATTGTGCCGAATTTCCTGCCGGATGTGCCTGCTGTGCGCGAAGACCTCGCCGACTATTACGAAAGTGTCTCGCGATGGGACGCTGTCGTTGGTGCCGCTTTAGATGCGCTTGAAGCATCGGGGCGCGCAGATGATACACTCGTCTTTGTCACAACTGATCATGCAATGCCGTTCCCCGGTGCAAAAGCATCCAGTTTTGATAGTGGACATCACTGTCCGCTGCTTATTGCCAGTCCCACACAACAGCGGCGCGCACTCCGCAATCAGGCACTTGTCAATTGGGTTGATTTCTGCCCAACCATGTTAGATTGGTGTGGTGTTTCTCACCCTGATGGAGAAGACGCACTCCCCGGTAGGTCATTGCTATCTATTCTTGAAGACGACAGTCCCCATCCCGGCAACGGACAATGGGAAGAAACATATTACTCTCACTGCTTTCACGAAGTAACCAACTACTATCCATATCGAGTATTGCGTGGACGCAGATACAAGTATGTCCGCAATTTGGCATATCAGTTGGAGACTCCACTACCGAGTGATTTGTTCCGTTCTATTTCATGGACAGTCGTGCGTAACGACAACATTCAGAAGTTGGGAGAGCGGCAACGGGAAGATTTTGTGCATCAAAGTCGTGAAGCGTTGTTTGATATGCAGAACGACCCAGCGGAGTCACAAAATCTGATTGATGTTCCAGAATTACAGGGCACAGTCAACGAGATGCGTCGAAAGGTCATTGAATTCAGACAGAAAACCAAAGACCCCTGGCTTGAGCAGTCTTTTCAGGAAGGGGAAACGCATCCTTTTTTCACGTAATAGCAGTCAGTAATCAGCGAACAGCAGTCAGAAAAAGATTTGTTTTATCAAAACCCTTTCTCTGAAAACCGACAGCTGATAGCCATTAAAATATGCAAAACTACGATTTAGAGGCAATGAATACCCGCATCCAAGCCGATAGTAGCCTCATACAGCAAATTCTGGACGAGACAGGAAAAATCATCGTTGGACAACGTTCACTGCTTGAAGGTTTGATTATCGGTTTGCTTTGTAATGGACACGTTTTGCTGGAAGGTGTCCCTGGACTTGCGAAGACCACTGCCATCGCCGCGCTTGCAAAAACTATTGATGCTTCTTACAGCCGCCTCCAATTTACGCCTGATCTGCTCCCAGCGGACCTCATTGGCACCTTAATTTATGACCAACGGAAGGGCGAGTTCTACACCAAGCAGGGTCCCATTTTCGCCAACGTTGTCCTTGCAGATGAAATAAACCGCGCACCAGCGAAGGTGCAAAGTGCATTGTTGGAAGCGATGCAGGAACGGCAGGTCACCATTGGCGGTACCACCTATCCACTTGACGATCCGTTCATCGTTTTAGCCACACAAAACCCGATTGAGCATGAAGGCACTTATCCACTCCCCGAAGCACAAGTGGATAGATTCATGCTAAAGGTTAAGGTCAATTACCCATCACACTCAGAGGAATTGCAAATCCTGCGCCGGATGACAAAGGAAGAGATATCTGAAATTCAACAGGTGGTTTCTTGTGAAGATATTATCAGATTCCGTGAGCTCACGCGCGATATCTACATGGCAGATCAGTTGGAAACTTACATCGTTGATCTTGTGTGTGCAACCCGCGCGCCAGAAGCGTATCAATTGGACGAATTGAGTCCTCTGATTGAATATGGAGCATCGCCACGCGCAACCATTTTTCTTGCCCTCGCTGCACGGGCGCGAGCCTTCCTCTCTCAGCGCGGTTATGTCACACCTGAAGATATTCATGAAGTGGGAATGGACGTTTTAAGGCATCGGGTAATCATAAGTTATGAGGCAGAAGCTGAGGGGCTTGATGTTGAAAGCATTATTGGACAGGTATTTTCAAAGATTGAAGTGCCTTAATTCAAAAAAGAAGTAAAAAACGATTACTGCTCCTCTGTCTGTCCTGCAACGGCAGATGCACGTGCCCCGACACCAAGTACTGCCAAAAACCCTTCCGAGTCCGCATGGTCAAAATCCCCGATTGCCTCCATTGAAGCCGTTTCTTCAGAGTAAAGTGAATGCGGGACACCGGTTGCGGCATGAAAAGCGACATTCCCTTTATACAAAGCAACCGTAATTGTGCCACTTGCTAAACGCGTCAAAGGTTCAATTGAGGCAAGCAATGCCTGTGTAGCAGCATCAAACCAGTAGCCTTGATAAATCTGTTCAGCGATTGTAGAAGCCACTCCATCAAAATGTCGGCGTGCGCGCCTATCTAAAATCAGTTGAAGTAGGTACTCGTAACACTTGCCTAACAATTCCATTCCCGGTGATTCATAAACGCCGCGACTTTTAATTCCCACAAACCTGTTTTCAACAGTATGAATCCCGATACCGACTCCGTTCCGTCCACCGATTCGATTTGCTTCCAGTAAACCCATCAGTGGCGTGCAAGGACTCCCGTTCACTTCAACAGGCATTCCCCGTGCAAATGTAACGGTGAAGTGTTCCACATCATCTGGAGCATCTTTTGGATGTACACCCATTCCCGGCGTAATAAACCCTGCTGGTGTTTTCAGTGATTCTAACCTGCCCGCCTCATGTGTTAATCCCAATAAATTTGCATCTGTAGAATAAGGTTTTTCATGCGTAGCGGTAATCGGTAAACCGTGTTCTTGGCAGAAATCGATCATCTCCTTTCTGCCACCGAAGCGCCTGAGGTACTCGGCATCCCGCCACGGGGCATAGACAGAGAAGTGTGGATTAAGCATATTCGTAGCAAGTTGAAACCGAACTTGGTCATTTCCGCGTCCTGTTGCCCCGTGTGTCAAAATAGAAATGTCGCGCTTTTCCATCTCTGGCAACAGTGCTTTTACTGTAACATGCCGCGCGATACCAGTCGTGTTCCAATATCCGCCTTCATACATTGCCTGAGATTGAATTAGACGGATTCCTGCCTCAGCGAGGTCATCCTTTGCATCAACCATGACCGCTTCTTTAGCACCGCATGCCAACATCCGTTCCCGAATTTCCTCAACATCCCGCTCATCGGGTTGTCCGAGGTCTGCGGTAAAACAGACAACGTTGACACCTTTATCAACTAACCACTTCGTAATTGTGCAGCTATCAAGACCGCCTGAGACCGCTGCTCCGACGGTTTTTCCTTTTAATTGATGTATATTCATAACTAAATTATATCACGATATTTCATAATTCGCAATATCCAAACTGAGTTATAGATTATGGAGAAAACATCCACAGAAAAGACAAAATATGTTTGACTTTCAAAAAAACATGTGATATACTTAAAAATAGATTTTAACGTGCCGGTGTAGCTCAGTGGTAGAGCACACGACTCATAATCGTGCTGTCCGGAGTTCGACTCTCCGCACCGGCATTGTTCTTTTAAGGCCTACCTCATGGAAGCCCGTTTTGTGCAAGAGATGCATCGTTTCATTTTGCAGCACACGATAATTGAGGATGGAGAAACGGTGATCATTGCAGTCTCAGGCGGTGCTGATTCACTTGCACTACTTTACGGATTGCATGCCTTACACACACACCTAAACTGCCACCTCCACGTCGTTCACCTTGATCATGGTCTTAGGCATGATGCTGCTACAGACGCTAATTTTGTCCGCGAGCATTCTTCGCGTTTAGGATTGCCCTTTACAGGACACTCCGTTGAATTACCGCATTTAATAAAACAGTGGAAACTTTCTATAGAGGCTGCAGGACGTAGGGCACGTTACGAATTTTATGAAGATGTCTGTGCAAAAGTAGGCGCGACCAAAGTTGCACTTGGACATCACCAAGACGATATTGCCGAAACGGTTCTGATGAATCTAATTCGAGGTGCGGGATCCGATGGTTTAAAAGGGATAGCACCTATCAGAGACGGAAAGTTTATTCGTCCTCTCGCAGCGTTTACCCGCCAAGATATTGAATCATTTCTCAAATCAATTAATCTTGTGCCAAGAAAAGATTCTACAAATACAGACAAACGTTATCTCCGCAACCGAATCCGCCATGAGTTGATGCCGCTGCTTCAGCAAGACTATAATCCAAATATTAAAACGGGATTAAGTCGTACTGCTGAAGTCCTGAGTGCCGAATCGGAGTATCTTGAGGTAATTGCGCGTGAGGTTTTTGACGCGTGTAAGTTTTCGGATTCGCAATCAACATGCGTTGTGTTAGACAGGGAAAAATTCCTACAGAATCACATTGCATTACAGAGACGGATCCTAAGGCGTAGTATTGCAGAAATTTTTGGACAAGTGGACGATTTCTATTTCGAACATTACCAAGCTATTCTCGGTCTTATCAATGGGGATAAGCCGAATGCTGTGTTAACGCTACCTAACGGTATCCAGTTCAGACGCGCTTATGAACAACTTATTTTTGAGAAAATACCTGTTGAGACAGAGGATTTTGCCTACCCGCTAAATGTCCCGGGAAAAACATTTATCCCAGCATTAAATACAGAAATCACCACATATTTATATGATATGCCGCCAGACGATTTACCATCTTTACCTAATGGAACTTTTGAGGCAATGTTTGATTATAGTGAGATCCAATTACCTCTCATAGTTCGTAATCGGAGACAGGGGGACCGATTTCAACCCCATGGCATGCAAGGGACGAAAAAGATTAAAGATTTCTTAATTGATGGAAAGGTTGCACGTTGTGAACGCAATCGCATCCCAATGGTCGTATGCGGTGATAAAATTTTATGGGTCATCGGGTTTACCACCAATGAGAGGTTCAAAATCCAACCGCAAACACAGAGGTATCTTCACTTACATTATGGAAAAGACGAAACCGTTTCCTAAATCTGTTCTGATTTCTGAGTCAGAGATTCGGGAGCGAATTCAGGAACTCGGCAGGCAAATATCAGAAGATTATGAGAATCAAGAACTTGTCCTTGTCTGTGTACTGAGAGGTGCCGCACTGTTTTTCGCGGACCTTGCGCGTGAAATATCCTTACCACTTCGGTTTGAGTTTTTGCAAACCTCAAGTTACTATAATAGTACGAAGCCATCTAAAAATATTGAATTTATCCGGGCGGGAAGCGATTATGTTAAACATAGACATGTCCTTATTGTAGAAGATATTATTGACACTGGGCGCACTTTGAAGTTTCTTGTGGAACATCTCGGCTCATTAAACCCAAAGACAATTAAGATCTGTACCCTTTTGGATAAACCATCTCGACGCGAAGTTTCTGTCCCGGTTGATTACTCCGGTTTTGAAATTCCGAACGTTTTTGTTGTCGGATATGGACTTGATCATGGACAATTGTATCGAAATTTGCCATACATTGCAGTCTTAGAGAATATTTAGCATTGTCAATTGCACAAGAAACCTACGAATTATCAGGTTCAACAGCGACTAGTGCTTTAATTAAGCAATTTTTCTTGACAATTTATTTTATTTTTGATACAATATTTTAAAAAAGTGTATGTGCATTTTTTAATTAAGAATTTAAGAAGGAGATTTTTGATGCGTAAATTCGTTTCGCTTTCAATTTGCGTAGTAATATTGATAGCAGCATTAGTGTATTTTACACAAGCACAACAGTTAGAAGAAAAAGCGCAACTTGGACGCGAACTTTTCCATGACCCAACTTTTAAGGGAACTCTTGAACCGAAAAATATAAGTGGGCTTTCTTGTTCAAACTGTCATGCCGATTTTGATGAAGCTGCAGAACCAGACGGTTTAATTCGTGCTGGGCATAGTGTGATCGGTGTTCCACAACGTGGTTCAGCAAAAGGTGGAATGATTTCTGGTGCTAATTTTGCACGTGCTGCCGGTGGCGGTGGGTTCTGTTATGAGCACTTTTTGCAGAAGAAACGGAAAGATAGGGTTAACCCTACGGCGATTCCAGCAGAACATGCAGAAGCACTTATGGCTTATTTTGAAGCAATTTCGGGAGACAACAAAGGTCCACAGTTTGAGATGGAAATGTTAGATGATGATGCCAAAGAGGCAGCCGGTGAAAAAATTGCTGCTATGACCGGTGACACAAAAAGAGGATGGCAACTTTTCGGACGCACCTGCGTCGTTTGCCATACAACACCTTTCAAAGCTGGTGTCGGTCCTCAGATCATCAGACCCGGCGGTAGATTACCACGTGATATTGATAAAACAGTAGCTCGCTGGGCTAAAACGATCCGTGGCGGCGGTAGCACACTAATGCCTTTCTACGCCTCCGATATCCTCAGTGACCAAGACATCGCAGATATTGTCGCATTCCTCCGCGAGCAGTTGGAAAAGTCAGCAAGATAATCTATTAACTTGGCAAGGATAAACCTACCTTGCCAAGTTAATTATTGTTTTTACCCATTCTTTGTAACTCTTTTTTCGTTTTATGCGTAAATTATTTAATACGTCATTGTATTAATTGCGGATAGTAGTAGGGTTTTCCCAAGGTTTTAGGTTGTGATGTCGCTTCTGCTTTAAAACCTGAACCTACTTGTGTAAAGAGATGGAATTTTGGACAGACAGGGCAAAAGTGTTTGGTGTCCTAAATACAAAAAGTGGGTGGAGTCATGCGGACATATAAATTTTTAGTATTCTTTTTTTGCTTTTTCCTTATTGGATTAGGTCTAAATATCTTAGGATGCGGAGGTAGTAACTTAAATAACCCTGTTTCTGACACTGATATGGCAGAAGAAGATATAACGGATTCAGATGATACAGGTGAACTGGACGTAACAGTCACTGTTACGAAAAAATCTGTTAAGCCGGGAGAACAAGTAGAGTTAACTGCTTCAGTTAACGGGGTCAGAGGAACAAGTGTCGTTCTAAATTGGCTAAACATTACCGAATATGGAACGCTTTCTTCAACTGATGCCAATCCAATCACATGGACAGCACCTGATACATTAGGTGAAGCAAATACGCAGGTTGAAGTTCTACAACTTGTTGTGACTGTAATTAGTGAAATTGTGTCAGTTGGAGCCGCTGGCATTCAAACTGACACACAAATTTTTTCAGATACGACCGAGATATTATTGAAGGTAACTCGTTGATAACACATCAATTAGAGATAATGAAACCCCTCGTTAGATTCAGTAGAAACGTAAATCTTGCGAATTCATAAATTATTGGATATTTGTCATTTTATTAGTATCCATCTCATCAAATAAAGCGTAAGCAAGGGGCTATTAGACACTATTTATTTAGTTCATAAGGTAGGTTCTTGCAAGCATAACCCAATTAGGTATCAAATGAAGAAAAAAAATATTCAAGCCGTTATAACCGTTTTACTCGTAGTTTTTGTTTTAATATCGTGGACATCTTCAGCTATTGGGGTGCTACATAAGGTCAAATCAGGGGAGACATTGTCGGGGATTGCACAAAAATATGGAGTGCCTATGAAATCCATTGCCAAAGCCAACAAGCTGAGGTCTTTAGACCGTATACAAACCGGTAAAAAGTTAATCATTCCAATTGATGAGACTAAATCCCAAAATGCGGGGGGACCCGCAGATGGAACTTGGCATATAGTTAAAGATGGAGACACATTGTATGGGATAGCCCGAAAACACAATATTAAGAATTGGAAAGATCTCCAGAAAATAAATGGCATATCCAATCCCAAACACCTCAAAATAGGTCAGGAAATTTTTATACCGGGTTATGAAAGCATCGGTTTTGCAATACCGCTACGTGTGCGGTTAGCTGTAACATCAGATTATGGTTATCGCAACCATCCTGTAACGCGTCATTACCGTCTGCACGAAGGTATAGATTTTCGTGCATCAATAGGCACACGAGTTTATGCTTCAAAAACAGGCAAAGTAACCTATGCGGCGAGAAAAGGTGGTTACGGCAAAACGGTCTCCATACAACACGAAGACGATTTCAGTACATCTTATGGACACTTGTCCAGGATTGATGTATCCGTCGGTGATTTCGTCCAACAAGGACAGGTCATCGGTTTATCCGGAAACACCGGAATTTCAACAGGTCCCCACCTGCATTTTGAAATCAGATACAAAGGCAAAAGTGAAAACCCAGCTCGCCACCTTGATCTTCCGTAAACCAAGATGGCTTTTTATAGTCATCTCACTCCTCTTTTTCACAAGTGTTCCCAGCGGAAAACACATATTTTCAGATTCGGTCAACAACCAGCACGAAATTGGAACACACCAACCAAGACCCGCAATTGGAACGCGCGGGCTCGGGTTGAGTCGCGCTTTTATTAGCAATGCCGATGATGCGACAAGTCCACTTTGGAATCCCGCAGGACTCGCATCTCTTGAACAGGGAAATCTGATCTATGATTTCTCACAAGGTGCGGTTTCCCTCGCCTATCCTATTAACCCAATTGGTACCTTTGGCGTAAACATTCTTGATCTCAACGTTTCTGATCGTTTCTTGGTAAATCACACAGCTAACCCTATCGGGACGTTTGAGTATGGTTACAATCAAGCCCTACTTTCGTATGCCAAGCGATTCGGACCGGTACAATTTGGTGCCAGTACCGGGTATAGTCGAGCACCTTATACAAACAGCCTCTGGGCTCCAAATTATGACGTTGGTGCGCTGGTAACACTTTCCCGTCACGCCACCGTAGGAATGCAATTTCGCGATATTAGCGGTGTCACAATTCAAGATAGAAATGGGATAATTTTAAATACATTCGAACCACAATTTGCTTTGGGGACAACACTGATACCGCATGAATTTATTAAATGGCATACCTGTTTTAATGTCACCTCACCCGGTTTCGGGACAAGTCTTGAAGTCGTGACCGGCCCGCTTTCCGCAAACATTGGTTCACTTTTTTCCTTTGACAGTGCAGCACCTGCTCATTCATGGAGTTTAGGACTCACATTCAAAAATTGGGGTAAGCAAACCTATTACACTTTTTTAAATCAAGATAATCTAAGGTATAAGCATCTTTTTTCTATCGGTTTCACTTTTGGTGGAGCAAAACAAATATCTGATGAGTTTAGAACCGAGAAAATTGAATCAGACCTTGGCAGCACAACACCGCAAACAACTGATAAACCTAACCCTAAAAAAGTTGAACCTACACCAAATTCTACAAAAAAGAAAAGCATTCAAATTGCCAAAAAACACAACGTCTCTACAGAACTGATGTTAGCCATTATTTATGTCGAATCAAAATTTAACCCTATTGCAGTATCGAGAACAGGGGCAGGCGGCTTAATGCAGATGGTACCCGCAACTGCAAGGGAGTACGGCTTAAAAGTTCCAAGATACTCAAATAAACTTAAGCCAAACTTTGATAGGAAAGTAGATGAGCGATTTGACGCTGAGAAAAATCTCAACGCAGGATTGGTCTATTTCAACTACCTTTTAGAGAAATATCTAAATAATTTAACTTTAGCACTCGGCGCGTATAATGTCGGTCCTGGCAAAGTGAGGATCAGAGGTCCACTTATCAGCAGAGGTAAAAAATACGCTGGGAACGTGCTAAACCGTCGCGATCTATATCGTAACGATCCGAAATTATTGGAAACTGATTTGAAAAGGTTAGAAGTTATACTAAACAATTAGGAACAAGATATGGATACTATTCGATTGGCAATTGTTGGATGTGGCGGTATGGGACACCGACACATGTATGGGTTAGCAGAACTCCATCGGGCAGGATGGGAGCGGTTTGAACTTGTCGGTGCGTGCGATCCGGTTCTTGATAATGCTGAATCACTTGCCAAACAAGCAGAAGAACGTTTCGGCAATAAACCTGTGGTCGTAGGGAATTTAGAAGAACTGGCTGGAGTCGGCATTGATGCCGTTGACGTAACAACTACACCGCCTTATCACCATACCGTAGCTGTTGAAACACTTGAACACGGATGGCATACAATGGTTGAGAAACCGATGGGATTGACCGTTCGCGCGTGTAACTTAATCCGTCGTGCAGCAGAAAAATCTGATGCTGTGCTGAGTGTCGCAGAAAACTATCGGCGCGATCCTGTCAATCGGCTTGCCAAAGCCTTGCTTGATGCTGAAATCATCGGTAAACCGCGCTTTCTTATACACCATGCGATTGGCGGTTCAAACCGGATGCTTATCTCTGTCTGGCGGCATCAAAAAGATCAAAGTGGTGTCCTGCTTGATGTTGGCGTCCATTATGCCGATATGATTGAGTATCTACTCGGTGAGGTCGAAACCGTCTACGCGCAGACCCGTCTTCATGAACCGATCCGACACAACCCTGCTGCAGTAACTGGTGAATCTGGGTCAAATCCTGCTGGAGTCTATACTGAATGGCAACGTAAAATGCCTGCTGAATTTGAAGCAACTGCGGAAGATGCTGCGTATGCAACTTTGACTTTCAAAAATGGAGTCGTTGGGCAGTATATTGAAGACCACGGCGCGTGGGGACAAGGGGGCTGGGTTAGGCAAATTAACGGGTCTCAAGGCTCAATGACGCTTCCAGGGGACAGAAGTGGAAGGGTGATTTCCTTACAAATTGATGGGCAAGGAACAATTAACGATGAAAAACTATTAGACCTCGTGCCAGATTTTCGCCTTGATGCCGTTACAACAGACCTATTCGGTGGTGACCGTCTGTGGCAATATAATTTTCCTTTTCCGGACACGGATGCAAAGATCATCGCAATTGAGTATGGTGATTTCGCGGAAGCAATTTCGGGTAACCGTTCCATTGAAGTAGATGCTTATCAAGGCACCCGTTCCGTTGCAATTTCTTATGCTATGCTTGAATCCGGTGCGACAGGCCAAATCGTTCACTTGGACAAGATGCTTGACGAATCCATAAACACCTATCAGCGCGAAATTGATGATGGATTGGGCATTTGAACTGCTGCCAATAGTTGTAAATTATTCCGTAGGTCGGGTAAAGCAAAGCGAAACCTAAATCAACGCTATGAATGCCTCTATGGCATTCAGCGGGTGTCAACTTAAGGATATATCTTCTTGTGGGAGGCGTTTTCAACGCCGATTTCAGAAATATATCGGGCTTACAAAGAACTACCACAATGTCCGAGGCGCAATGAATTGCGTGACTACAAACGCGTTTTCCTTAAATTGACAGCTATGGGTAAAGCAAAGCGAAACCCGACTTTTTGGTTCTATTGTTGGATATTGCTTTCGCTCTACCTAACCTACAAACTTCAATAAAGAAAACTTAATAATCCTGGAAATCCGATAAATCTTGGTTCAGACAGCGGAATTACAAAACACATGCCAAACTTGCAAGACCTCGGCATTGGGCTAATAGGCTTAGGGATAGGACAGCAACACCTACTGGGTTATCAACGCAAGAACTTACGGGTCAGTGCAATTTGCGATAAAAACGAAGCAAGACTGCACGAGGTCGGCGATCGATTTGGCATACACAAACGTTATACTTGCATTGTTGATCTTATTGCCGACGCAGATGTGAATATCGTTGACATGGCAATCCATCCGTGGATACGTTCTCCCATTGTGAACGCTGCTGCCCAAGCAGGAAAACACATCTTTTGCCAAAAACCATTTTCCATGACGATGTGCCAAGCCGTTGAGATGGTAGACTTATGTGAGAAGCACAACGTGCAACTCATGATAAATCAAAACTCATGTTTTGTTCCCGGATTTCTCGCCATTGAACCCTACATAAACGCCCAACACCTCGGCGAAATCTACCACATTTCCATCACTTGTAACGGATTTTATACTGGCTACCCGGGAAAACATCTTATTCCGGTAATGCAAGTGCATCATATCAGTCTTGTCCATAAATGGTTCGGAGAGTTTGAAAGCGTTTATTGTCAAGCACATGGACATGACCGCTCCGTTGAAGAAGGCGAAACAATTTCTGTTGCTCTTTTCAAGTGTCATAACGGAGTTAAAGGATTGCTTTCATGTAACTGGTCATTCCTCTCGAATTCTGGTCACAATCTCCAACATCCGCACGAAGAAATCCGAATTCAAGGCACTCAAGGCGCTATCTACGGAAATAGCGCAGATATGACTGTTCACTTAACAGAACCTGAAACACGAGAAATCAAACCAGATATAGACGGACCTTGGTTCTCTGATGCCTTCGGTAACGCTATGGTTCACTTTCTTGAATGCTTGCAAACGGGCAGAAAACCGCTTACAGATGGACGCAGTAATTTGCACATTATTCAAACTATTTTCGCGATGCACCAATCCGCGCTATCGGATAAGCTTGTTATGGTTGACGATATTTCGCTGGATGGCAACTACGATATCAGTCCTTACCCAGTGCATCCTCTTGATGATGTCAGCGTCTTACACTAACCCCACAAACGCACACAGAAACACACCATAAGCGTCAATTTAGTGCCTTCTGTTGGAGGGGTTTCAAACCCCGATTTACCCTCTTGTTGGAGGGAAACCTTATAAGCGCGATTTACCCTCTTGTTGGAGGGCTTTGTAAGCCCGATTTTGTGAGTCTCAACCTATAAATCCAAATCAACGCTGAATACGCCAAATCAACGGTATGAATGCCATTAAGGCATTCCCCGTATGGTATTCAGCGGGGTTGAAAACCCGCCAATGCCAAAAAGCGCATTTGGCGTTGATTTGGCAGCATGCCAAAAGCGCATGCTACGTTGATTCACTCCCACAAGAGGATCTATCACTAAATTGACGCTCATGGGTGCGGGTACAAAGCTCACCTACCAAAGGCGTATCGTTAATTAGAATATGTATTATATAGATGGGAAATTTGGGAGAAAATAAAAAGGATTGCAGGGGTGGGATTTGAACCCACGTCCTCCGGGTTATGAGCCCGACGAGCTACCAGACTGCTCTACCCTGCGGCAAGAAATCAATATGGTCGAGGAGGGACTTGAACCCTCACGCCTGTTTATGGGCGATGGATTTTAAGTCCATTGTGTCTACCGATTCCACCACTCGACCAAAAAGATAATAGTATAGTATACACGATTACCAAGTATTTGTCAACTTTTTTTCATATTTTTCAGGGCTATTTAATTTTAAGAATTATCAGTTAATCAGTATTACTGAAGTTTATATAGAAATGTGAAAAATATAGCCGAAAACTAAAGAACCCCGCATATTTTCAAAATGTTCTACAGAGCAGCTAAAGGTGTCATATTTCTCTTGACTTTTTTCCAGAATTGGCTATCATGGAACAAAAAGGAGTGTAGGGTATTGTTTGGAAACCCGCAGTAGTTATGAAAAACATCAAACTTGCTTCTGGGCACGAAATGCCGATGTTAGGTTTAGGCACTTGGCAACTAAAAGGCAAGCAGTGCGAACGGATTATAAAAATAGCGATTGAAATGGGATATACCCATATTGACACGGCATGGATGTACGAAAACCAACGGCAAATAGGGAAGGTACTTCGGGATATAAACGCTGAACGTGACGACCTCTTTATCACGACCAAAATTTGGCATACCCATCTAAAACATGCCGATGTATTAAGCCAGTTTGAGGTATGTATAAACGATTTACAGATGGATTATGTTGATCTATTGCTAATCCACTGGCCAAGCGACGCTGTGCCCTTTGAAGAAACGTTTGCTGCCTTCCAAGAAATCTATGACGCGGGAAAGGTGAAAAGCATCGGCATAAGCAATTTTAGCATTGATCAAGTTGACCGGGCGTGTGAAGTATCTGAACAGCCGATTTGCACAAACCAAGTTGAATACCATGTCCGCAATAACAAGGAAGCGTTGCGAGAGCATTGCGAAACACGGAACATTCCTATCACCGCTCACAGACCACTTGCAGTAGGCAACCTGGCGGGAGACACGGAATTGGCAGAAATCGGCAACAGACACGGAAAGACAGCAGCACAAGTAGCATTGCGATGGCTAATACAGAAAGAAATTGTTGTCATCCCAAAATCCGGTTCAGAACCACATCTACGTGAAAATTTAGACATCTTTGAATGGCAATTAACAGAAGTGGAAATGCATGCACTCGAAAAGTAGTACTAAATTGTTTAAATCGTAGTAAGTTTCTTCTATAGGAGCGATCTCCGAATCGCGACCCTTATTCAGTCGGGAATCGGAGTTCCCTCCTACAGTTCAAGAATGTCCAATTATGGCGGGTTATTGAAATAATTATACACTTTGCCTGTAGGAGCGATCTCCGAATCGCGACTTCTAAACCACAAACTAATATGAACAAGCCCTACGGAAAGTATGAGAAAGGAAACAACATAAACGCATGAAATTTGGGTTGTTTTACGAACACCAAATTCCCCGCCCATGGCATGAAGGCGCTGAACACAAACTTTTTCAAGATGCGTTAGCACAAGTTGAGTTGGCTGACAAACTCGGATTTGACTATATCTGGGAAGTGGAACATCATTTCCTTGAAGAGTATTCACATTCTTCAGCACCAGAGGTATTCCTTGCAGCATGCAGCCAACGGTCAAAACAGATACGGTTAGGGCATGGCATCGTGCTGATGCCGCCAACATATAATCACCCGGCACGTGTTGCTGAACGCATTGCTACGCTTGACTTAGTGTCAAACGGACGCGTAGAATGGGGAACAGGCGAGTCTGCCTCACACATGGAACTCGGTGGATTCAACGTTGACCCAAAGTTTAAACGTGAGATGTGGGAAGAATGTACGCGCGAAACTGCGAAAATGATGACGCAGTCACCTTATGCGGGCTATGACGGGAAACATTTCTCAATGCCACCTCGGAATGTTGTACCGAAACCGTTGCAAACACCACACCCGCCACCATGGGTAGCCTGTTCAAGTAGAGATAGCCTACGATACGCCGCCAGATATGGATTAGGCGCACTTACCTTCGCCTTTGTTGATGCAGATGAAGCAAAATTCTGGGTAGAAGAATATTATGAAGTTTTTGAAAGCGAATGCACTCCCCTAACACAAAGGGTGAACCCGAACATCGCGATGGTGTCAGGCTTTTCCTGCCATGAAAACGAGGAAATTGCCCTTGCACGCGGTTTAGATGGCTTCCGTTTCTTCCGATTTGCCCTTGCACACTACTATTACAACGGTTCACAAGTTCCGGGTGAAACAGATATCTGGAAACTGTATAAACAATCAAAGCAAGACCCCGCTGAAGCACGCGCAGGAATTGGCACACCCGACCAAGTTCGTGAACATTTAGAAATAATGGAGAATTCGGGCGTTGATCAGGTCGTTTTTATTCAGCAAGCAGGTATGAATCAACATGAAGATATATGCGAATCGTTAGAACTATTTGCCGATAAGGTTTTACCAGATTTCAAAGAACGAGAGGCTAGACACATAACACAAAAAAATGAACGCCTCGCTGAAGCAATCACATCTGCCGAAGCACGTAAACCTGCTTTGACATCTCTTAGTGAAACTCCCGTCGTGGATTCATATCCAGTTCTCAAGAAAAAACTTGAAGAACAGACAGCAGAGACGGGTGAACCTGAGATAAGCGATGATGGTGAAAAGTTTCTGCTTTCAATAGAGGGCGGTAAACGACAAAAGACGTGAGGATGCAAAACAGATAAGATGAGGCCATCATGAAAAATGTACTGGTAATTGACGACGATGAGAAAATCTGTTGGGCATTTAAGCAGTTCCTTGAAGGTGAAGGTTATAATCCTACCATCGCTAACAGTGCCGAAGAAGGCTTACGTCGTATCGCTTCTGACAAACCGGATGTGGTTTTACTTGATGTTGGACTCCCGGGAATGAGCGGCTTGGAGGCGTTGGCGGAAATTAAGGCTCACCATCCGTGGGTAATTGTAGTTATAATTACTGCTTATGACGATGTAGAAACGACAATAGAAGCAATGCGTCTACATGCATTCGATTTTGTCCCGAAACCGATTGATTTAGATGTCGTCAAAGCCGTACTTGAGCGTGCCTTTCGAACACAATCGGTTCGAAGCACTTTGCCCGTGGAAACAGATAGCGATTCTCCGATGGAGCAACGAGGTCATCGGCTCGTTGGAAAAAGCGAGCAGATGCGCGAAATTTACAAACTCATCGGGGTGATGGCGAGCAATACAACAACAGTGTTAATTGAAGGAGAAACGGGAACAGGAAAAGACCTCGTTGCGCGTGCAATTCACGTAGGGAGTGAACGGAAAGATAAACCATTCGTCCCAATTGATTGTGGGGCACTTCCAGATGAACTTTTGGAAAGCGAGTTATTTGGCTATGAAGCAGGCGCATTCACGGGGGCAAAAGCAGAGGGAAAACCCGGACGATTTGAATTGGCAGATGGTGGGACGCTTTTTCTTGATGAAGTCGCTAACATGAGTCCTGCCTTACAGGTGAAGTTGCTACGCACATTGCAAACACAAGAAATTGAAAGATTAGGCGGCACGCGAACTCTTAAAGTGGATGTACGCGTCATCGCTGCGACTAATCAGGAACTGGGAGAAATGGTTAAACTTGGAGAATTCCGTGCCGATCTCTACTACCGTTTCAAACGTATATCGCTCCATCTACCACCCCTGCGAGAACGGCAGGAAGATATTCCATTGCTTGTCACCCATTTCCTACAACTTATCCAAGATGAACTCGGCAAACCGATTCGTGGCATTTCAGAAGAGGGCATGAAACTGATACAAAATTATGCGTGGCCCGGTAATGTCCGAGAGTTAGAAAACTGCCTCCGAAGCGCAGCAACGCTTTCCCGATCAGATGTAATTTTGCCAGATGACCTACCCCCAGAAATACATGCAGGTCGCAGTTCCACCACACCAGATTCTTCACAGTTGGAAACATCTCTCAAATCTGTTTTACGAGGGATTACTAAAGCAGCGATAACCGAAGGTAGTCAGCAGCTATATGATGATGTTGTCACACTGTTGGATAAAGCACTGATTGAATTAGCGTTAGATGAATGCTCGGACAATCATAGCAAAACTGCGGAATTACTCGGTATCAGCCGTACAACTCTGATAAAAAAGATAAAACAGCACATTGATAAATAGCAGGAAATAGGGCATTATGGACTCGTGGATTCGGATAGCACACCGTGGTGCATCGGGTATCGCTCCGGAAAATACACTTGCAGCATTCAAAAAAGCAATTGAAATCGGCGTAGATGCCGTTGAACTTGACCTGCACGGCACTGCTGACGGTGAAATTGTCGTAATACATGACACCTCCTTAGATCGAACGACAAACTTGAGCGGTCTCATAAAGCAAACAACCTTAGAGACTATCAAGCATGCTGATGCGGGTGCATGGTTCAATCCTGATTTTGAAGGTGAGTCGGTACCAACGCTTGCAGAAGCATTAGCATGTTTTACAGACGATGCGATTGCAGTTTTGGAAATTAAGGATGAAACTATAACCAAGGCTGTTGTAAAAAAGATCCACGAGATGAATCTGCTTGAACTTGCTGTTATTATTTCTTTTGACACCTCTGTTCTGCAAACCGTTCGATCTTTAGAGCCACGCATGCCGACAGGATTGCTTATCGGAAGTAGTAACAGACGCGCACATCCTGTCCAACTTTGTCAACAACTCACCATGCTCGGCAGCAGCTTACTTAACGTCAATCATCAACTGATAACCGCTGAATTTGCTTACGAGGTCCGTAGGCGTGGTATCGCACTGTGGAGTTGGACAGTTGACGATATTGATCGTATGCGTCAAATGTGCGCTTTTGGAGTCCAAGGTATCACATCTAACCACCCAGAGCGTTTTTCAGAAGTTTAGCTTTTGCGCCAGAATTCAATCGCAATATACGCAAGGATCGGATAAGAAAGCAAAGTAGTTGACCAAGCAATCCCTTCTAATCCCCAATACTGCATAAAAATCCAATTGAGAAATGGATTCAAAACAAGCCTGATAAGTGTGGTGGTGACAACTGTCAAATGGCTCTGGCGCGCCAGATGCGCGCGTATAAGCAGCCTGCTAATCAGTCTCGGAAGTGTCCCGATTAGGTAAACACCAAGTATGGAAGCGATATCTCGTTGTGCCTCCACAGACAATTTTCCATATCCATATAATAGTGCCACAATATTTGATCGGAAGATGTAGAATCCGATTAGAAACGGCACCATCAGAACGATCACTACTATAACCCCTCTCCAGACACTCTGCTGCAACTGTTTTCCGTTATCTGATGAAGATATTTTTGCCCAATGTGAAAGCAGTACGGGGAGGGTCCCGCCTGTGAGCGATTCAGGGATGGCACACAAACGGAGAGCATAGTAAAGTTTTGAAACCGAACTTGTTCCGAGTGAACTTGCCATGCCTCTGTCAACAACAGGATTCAATCCGTCTGATATAGCTGCCCCCATCATCAAAAGGCATTGTCGTAGAAATTGTTTAGTGTATGGAAATCCATCTACATCCGAGTGGATTTGTGTCACTCTAAATAAGTCGCGCAAGGGTAATTTTAAAACAACACCGCACCGTTGAAGTAGAATAATTGTTTGAAACGACTCACCGATAATTAGAGCAAGTGGAATGCTAAGCCAACTCATATAAGGTTTGCATACAAAGATAGTGCCAATAACAAGAGCAGCTTGTAACCCCTGAACAATTACGGGGAGATGAAATACTTGGTAGGTATCTAAAATCGCCCTGAGCATCCAGCGAACAGATGCAATTATCGCAAAGATGAGAAATCCACAGACAATGCTGATCGCAGCGGAAGTCGTAAGCCCCGCGTTTGGAAAAAAGAGTTGTGAAATGCCCCATGAAATAGCGACTAATAGACAACATAGCCACGGCATAAGCGTTATATAACGTGAGAGAATGGATTGGACACAACGTTGTGCCTCAATTTCACCTTTCGCGCGTGCCTCAGCTAACAATGGAACAAGGACGGAATATGCAGAAGCAGCACTGAATAACTCAATCAGGAATGCAGCAATGACCGAATAATAGTAGATAAAATCCATCTCCGCAGTATCGCCGAACCAATTGGCAAGTGCAACGGAGATGAGAAATGTCCCAACACGTCCTATGAGGCTGAGCGGTGTGATAAGCAGGACATTTTTACGGAGGGATGTTTGGGGTTGTGAATCATTATTCGGCATGAAGTCGTTGAAATGGTGAAGTTAAATCATTCATTGCATCTACGTGAAATTGTGTTTTGGCCACTGCTAAAGTGTTTTATAGTGAAATCTGAAAATATGTGCACACTCCCTGGTATATGCGGTTTCCTAACCGCATATATGAGACTGAATAAACACGGTTCGGTTAGGAAACCGAACCTACCGTAGTGTATAAATAATTATACGAGTTGTGCTAAATAACTTTTTGCAAACTATTATTTCACATAAGCAGAACGTTTTGTCCGTGTTTCCTACTGGTTGATATGCTCTTCAGTCCCGTAGGGACGATATGTTTATAGAAGTACGGCAATAACGCCCTCTTTAGTCCCGTAGGGACGATATGTTTATATGACAATACCTAATATCTGTGAAAATAACAAAAACAATTAGTTAACTGGCACAAGTCGTTAATTATGGATTTTACTATAAAATTAATTCATCGGTATAGAATATTCTATATTTCCTTCCTGAAAATGTCAATACTATACATTATAATCACCAGAGCCATTCAATTGTCGAGTTTTTCCAATTAATATGACGGTCATGATTTGTAGGAGGGAACTCCGATTCCCGACTATCAATGTTTTTCGTCGCGATTCGGAGATCGTTCCTACAAAAGAATCCTATGTTAGAATGTGCAATTAATAGACAATTAAATGCCTCTGTTACAATCACTAACAGATTAAAACTTACGCAAAGATGTTAGTTATGCTATAATCTATATTATCGTGAAAGACCGAAATTTTCAAACCTCGTATTGCTAATTCCTGCCAAGACACCAACTAATTTGGCAAGAAAGCGTTTCGCTTGAGGAGGTATATGAAAGTAACAATTATAGGTACAGGATACGTAGGGTTGACGACAGCAGCGGTACTCGCCTATCTTAACCATGATGTCGCCGCAGTTGACAAAGACAACAGCAAACTTAGCCTTTTGCAAGAAGGAAAAAGTCCTATCCATGAACCCGGAATTCAGTCTCTCCTTGACGAAGTATCCCACACCATTCGTTTCACACCAAGCGTTGCTGAAGTAGTTCCAGATGCAGAACTTATTATGATTGCTGTTGGCACACCACCGAAAAAGAATGGAGAGGCGGACACACGCCACGTGGAAGCAGCTGCAAGAGAGGTCGCCGAAGTATGCTATCCAGATAGACACTATACCCTTGTTATCAAATCAACCGTGCCGATCGGTACGAATAGACGCGTCGCAGAAGTAGTCGAAAATGTCTTTTCAGAACGTGGTATCCATGGTAATATATCTGTGGCTTCCAATCCAGAGTTTTTACAGGAAGGCTTGGCACTTCAAGGCGCGTTCTATCCAGATCGGATTGTCGTCGGTGCAAATAGCAATAATGCTTTAGATGATTTACGACACCTATATCAACCGATATTGGAACAGACATTTGACCCACCGCCTTCGTTACCCCGCCCAGCCACTTATCATCTACCACCAATGATGACGACAGACCCGAACAGCGCAGAGATGATTAAATACGCTGCCAATACTTTTCTCGCCCTAAAAATTAGTTTCATTAACGAAATTGCCGGTCTCTGTGAAGATGTCGGTGCAGATGTAACAGAGGTAGCACGTGGCATCGGACTTGACTCGCGTATCGGACATAGATTCCTCCGTGCCGGTCTTGGTTGGGGAGGCAGCTGCTACCCGAAAGATACTGCTGCTTTGTTGAATGTTGCTGCCCAAGCTGGATACGAGATGCCAATTACGGAAGCTGCACGAGCGGTTAACTTTCAACAGCGTACAAGAATTGTTCAAAAGTTACGCGCCGTCTTGAAAACGCTTAGCGGGAAAACTGTCGGTATTCTTGGACTTGCTTTTAAGCCGAATACAGATGACATTCGGGAAGCTCCTTCACTTGATATTATTCGTCAGCTCGTTGCTGAAGGTGTGAACGTCCGCGCACATGACCCAATCGCTATGCCAAACGCACAGCAAGCCATGAGTGAAATCTCTGTTGACTTCATTGAAGATGTGTACCTGCTTGCTCAAAACGCAGATGCGCTGGTGCTTGTTACTGAATGGGAGTTTTACCATAGACTGGAATTACGCAAACTCGCCAAACAGATGAAAACACCAATCCTCATTGATGGGCGTAACGTTTTTTCACCACAAGAAGCAAGAAGTGCAGGATTTCATTACATAAGCGTCGGTAGATAAATCTAAAATTGGTAGCGTATGGATATCCATAAACAACCTCAACCTTTTGATCCAAATTGGCATCGGTATTGCCCACAGGTGTCGTTTCCACCTTATCGCCATATTCCAGGCGTTACACCCCATCCGATTCGTGATCCACTCGGACACAGCTACGGCATGGAGGAAGAACTTGATGACACTCCTCTCCCACCAGAAATGTGGAGGCAGAACGAAGCATATTTATACGGTGTTGATCTCTACAATTTTGCGTACTGGTGGGAAGCACATGAAGCATGGGAAGGGTTGTGGCATCAAGCCGAAGATACGTATCGGCTTTTTCTGCAAGGATTAATTCAGGTGTCTGCCTCGCTCATCAAATACCACATGCGAATGCTCCGACCATTGCGCACGCTCTCCACTGCGGGGCGTGATAAATTACGACAAGTTGTCGTTGAATGTGCCGATACATCACAAAATTATATGGGCATTAACCTGCTTGAATTTTTGGAAACCGCAGACGCGTTTTTTGCACCGTTCTTCTCAGAGTTTGTTACCGAGGAAACCTATCAGCAGATTTCGGTTAAGCCCGTCCTTCAACTCCATCTTTAGACATTAACAAATATACAGTAGGCCTTACACAAGTTTGAATCGCTAAAGAACGCATAATGAATTATGCTACTTACAAACATTGTAACGCCTGAAACGATTAGACTACGTAAATGCTACACAATTCATAGTTATAGTTAAATCCAAAAATATGTGCACACTCCCTGGTAGATGCGGTTTCCTAACCGCATCTATGGACTGAATAAACACGGTTCGGTTAGGAAACCGAACCTACCGTAGTGTATAAATAATTATGAATTTTACTATAAAGGAAAAGCAAAGTATGGATACAATTAATGCGATCCAGAAATTATACAACGCGTCGGGGGTTCACCCTACAACTGACCCTGATAATCCGAAATCACAATTTGTTGTTGATAGATATGCAAAACACCTGTGTAAGTTGATACAACCCGGTATGCGTGCATTAGACTTAGGCTGCAATGCAGGACGTTGCACCTTTGCTATGGAAGATATGGGGGCGATAGCAACCGGTATTGATTGCGCAGAAATTCCAATCCTCCATGCCAGACAGGTAGCACATAAAAGAAGAAGTCAATGTCAATTTAATATCGGGGATATAAATTCTCTACCTTATAAAGAGAATTCTTTCGATCTTGCGCTATTCCCTTCAAATATAGTTGAAGTATCATATCAGACGCTGGAAAACTTGACAGTCCAACTAAAACAGATTTTATCAAATAATGGTCTTTTTGTTGTATTTATGCATGATGAATTTATCAAGAGAGCGGGGGAGGTAGCTTTTCTGGATCGCTACGATGTGCTGATCGGTTCAGTGGGAGGACACAGCACATTTCCTGACAAAGGTATGTTTTCCTACCCTACCTATTTTTGGACAGTCGCATTTGCTAAGTATATCATTGAGAAACATCTCTTTTGTAAACAGGTGGAACAAGTAGAAGAAAACCTGTTCATATTGGTGTTCTGTAATAAAAAGGGGACGGAGCTCTATAGCAATGTCCATACCGATTCTACAAATGAAAGAGCCATCGGATGAACATCGTTTTTCTATTTTCAGATGAACACACTGGCACTGTAATGGGAAATAGCGGACATCCAGTTGTCCGTACGCCTAATGTTGACCGTTTATCCGATCAATGTTACACTTATGATAACGCGTATTGCAACAGCCCAATCTGCACGCCTTCGCGTTTGTCCATGCTCACAGGACGTTATCCGCATCAGATTGAAACGTGGGATTTAGGAGCAATACTCAATCGGAAATACAAAACGTGGGGAGATTACTTGACAGAGGCGGGTTATGAGACTGTGTTATGTGGACGGACACATTTCAACGGGACGGATCGACTTCTCGGTTTTTCCAATCGTTTATTAGATGATCTACCACGGTGGCGCAACACAAGTGGGAAGCCACCACTACGTACTGCGGATGCACGTCGCGGTACCAATTCGCACGTTGCGGAATGCGGTCCGGGAGACCACGAACACACGAGATATGACCGAAAAGTCGCGGACTTGGCAGTAGACTTCCTCCACAGGAAAGCTGCTTCACAAGGCGACAAACCTTTCCTGCTTTATTGCGGCTTCATGCATCCACACTTCCCACTGATCGCACCGCCTGAGTTCTTCTCATGGTACGACCCAGATACACTTGAACTGCCAGACACATGGAACGAACCACTTGAATCTCAACACCCAGTGATACAGCACCACCGTTGGGCGTGGCGAAACGATATTCCACCACCAGAGGACACCCGTCCGTCGTGCGTTGGCTTGCTACTACGCGCTTGTTTCGTCTCTTGACGCACAGATTGGACGGATATTAGAAGCAATTGATACGTCACCGTTACGTGAAAACACACTTGTAATTTATACAAGCGATCATGGCGAAATGGGAGGGCACCACGGCATCTGGCAAAAGCAGTGTTTTTACGACCCGGCAGTAAAAGTGCCTCTAATGTTACGCTTACCTTCGGGTGAAACTGGACGGGTGAAGCAAAATGTCTCTTTAGTAGACATCTTACCGACTTTATTGGAAGTTGCGGATATGGAAAAATCTTCTGATTTACCGGGGGACAGTTTGCTGGAAATTGCTCGACATCAAGGAGACAAAACAACACGTGCTGCCTTCTCAGAATACCATCACATGGGCATGCTAAACGCTGGATTTATGCTCAAACGTGGGAATTATAAACTGTGTCATTACGTCGGAAGCCAACCGCAGCTGTTCAATGTGGACATCGACCCATTAGAAAACGATGACTTGGCGTTAAATCCTGAATATACTGAAATACGTAGTGAGTTAGAGAATACCTTGAATACTATTGTTGATCCTGACCTTGAAGATGCGCGGGCAAAAGCAAACCAAGAGGCGCGTAGGGCGAAAGGTAGGAATGTCTAACTGTTACACCCATCGGGTTAACTTAAGAAAAAATTGCTGAATTTCTCTTGTGGGAGGGGTTTTCAACCCCGATTTTGTGAGACACAAACAGTAAAATCCAAATCAACGATGAATACGCGTGTGGTATTCATCAAGCATACAAGGTTTCCCTCCCGAAAGATGTATCTTTAAGTTGACAGTTATGGGATGTCTAACTACTCCACCTCGCCATCAAAATAGTCGAGACTCGGGGCTTTACGGTAGATTTTCCGAAGTACATAAGGCAATACCTTGTTGGAATCCGGATATTCGCTTACATCATGTGGCGTGGAAGTGCCGAGTATAAACAAGATAACTGGTGCCTCCCCTTCGTTTACGAACTTATGTGCACCGACTGGACCTGGTGGAAACGCAATAAAATCACCTTGCCGTGCTTCTATATCACCTCGCGGTGTTTTGAGTGTGCAGGTACCTTCCATCACGTAACACATCTCCTCACCAAAATGGTGCAGGTGCATCGGGAAACTCGCCTTGCCCGGTTGTAGACGGTAAACGCAGTATCCTATATTTTTAGCACCGATAAGCGGGTCAATGTCTTTATATTCAAAACCGTAGGGGTTTGGTGCATCTCTATGCGCCCACTCAATTTCATCAATGTTGATACGATTGATATAAATATCGCTCCGTGCCTGCAGGCATTCCACCAATTCCTGTCGTCCATCTCTAAAGAGAGAATGTCCATCTCCAACCAGAACCGCTTTGAAATTCAGTGCCAACACCTTGCGAAGTTGCATCGCTGCCTTCGGTGCATCTTCCAATTTGTCATCTGTGAGTAGGGTCAAACGTCCCATCGGTTCACCTGCGACTATATCTCCAAAAAGGATCACATTTTTCTCGGAAAAATAGAGTGCTATTTCGCCAGGACTTTTGCCAAACGGGAGATGCACCGCTTGTAATCCGGGAACAATAGTTTCGCCATCACTTAATGTTCGAGACGGTTTAATCTCAAGCAAATCAGCATCCGCTTCATGCACAATCACTTCAGCTCCTGTCCATTCCTGAAAAGCAGCAGCTTCCCGTTCATGGTCACGATTTGTAATAACAATCCATTTCGCACCGCCAAGTTCTTTAAATTGCGCACGGTCGGCATTACACATGGCAACTGGATCAATGGCGATATTTCCATCGTCCCTAACCCATAGATGTCCGTTAAAATCTATCTGCCGTGCTTCGCTGAATACCGACCAACTATATAAGTCTTCAAAAATCAAACGTTTCATTTTTTATCCTTTGATATTAATCCGTATACCTCAATTTCCTGAGCGAAAGGTTTACCTAACGCCTTTCGCGGCATGATGCGTCCATGTAGAGGAGAATATTGGGAGGCTATGCGTTTATCATCGGAGGTGCCGCCGACATAAATGCGTAATGATTGTGCCACAATACTCCTACGCATCTCAATTGCATTACCTCGGTTGTTATGAACCTCCAGAATCGCTTGCCAACGTCCGTCACCTTCTAATTGCTTATACAAAATGGCATCCGTAATATTTGTGCCACTGATGATAATACGATGGATAGTTTTTCGGGTAGGAAGTGTCAAATGAATCCATCTGCCTTTTGCATACCCAACCGTTTTCAAATTACCATCTATCATTTCTGGCGCAGTACACGTTACACCATCTGCGACTGAAAGATTCTCCCATTCCTGAGGTTCAATTAACACCTGAAATGCTTTCGATTGACATCCCAAAACTATTACGCAAGCACATATTAGTAGCAGAATATATAGGAAACGTTCCATCGCTTTTACTCCGTTATATTTATGTGATTCTCCGTGATTATATGCTATTTTAAACCATTTCACACCGCTCTCAAAATTACATTAAGATTATACCACATTTCCACTTTTAATTTGACTTTTCCCTGCAATCTGTGTATACTTGTATTATTCATTAAGCCGGGATGCTGGAATTTGGTAGACAGGCTAGATTCAGGTTCTAGTGTGCTTTTTTGCGCGTAAGGGTTCGAGTCCCTTTCCCGGCATATTATTCCCTTTGCAGTGTCTCTGGTACTAACCAGAGGAAGATACCAACCGCAAGGTAACCAATTCCGCCTAAAGCAAAACCCGAAAAACCCAGTCCAAACAGATCAGCGATATTTCCAACAACGACAGGTCCTGCAGCGCCTCCAAAATCTCCGGTAATTCTCCACAATCCGAGAAACTCTCCAGTACCCTCCTTCGGTGCCAAATCTGCACCAAGTGTCATCATCGTCCCCGATGCGATTCCATTACCAAACCGCATCAGAACTGCTGCTAATAGCAGCCATGTAAATGTATGCGTAAACGGCATTAATACCATGCCCGTAGCAAAAATACATATACCCGGCACCGTAGCGTATCGCCTGCCGAAACGGTCCATCATAAACCCAGCCACAGGAAACATCGACATATCAACCGCCGAAGAAATCATCTCCACCAGACGCACATCTCGTGTCGTTAAACGAGCAACTTCGTTGGCGTAGAGCGGAATGATGATATGGCACCCGCGCCGCAACGTCTGAACGCAGACCTGTCCTATTCCTGCTGTTGCCAAGAGTTCAAAATGCTGTTTTGACACATGAAGAAGTTGTTTTAGATAGGGTTGTTGTGTTTTTTGCGGTTGAGTCTTTGGATCCGGTTTTGTTCCGGGTATAGAGAAGATACAGATAATTAACGTCAGCACAGCAAATGCTGTATATACGAAGAACGGGAGACGTAGATTTGCTCCAAGGAAGATTGCCCCAAACTTTCCAGCAAACGTTCCCATCCGATTGACACCGCCAAACAGAGCGATTGATCTTCCACGTTTTGCCAGCGGAATCACATCTGCCATATAGGCATGACGAGAAAGCATCCACAACGCATTACCGACGCCCCCAACTAACTGCGCCCCGAAAAGATGCCAAATGTTTCGGGCTGTTCCCATACCAATTGCTGAAAAACCTATCATTACCAAGCCAAGCAGCATCGCAGGTTTTCTGCCAATTCGCTCTACTAACACACCAGCAGGAATATTTCCTACAACGCCAACTGCAATTACGAAGGTCGTCAACGTATAGGATAACTCAAACGATTTGATATAGATAGCAAGTGTTGGAGAGATGATTCCCGCGCCTGTTGAAAGGAGTAACGCGGGAAGATAGATGGGCAAAATCAACGATGCCCGACTAAAATTACTGGATGCCAAATTTAAGCGACTCCCTTAGGCACGTTGAAGGTTTTGCATAATAGGCACATCTTGTAAGCAAAATCGTAGCAGAAACATACTTGACGGTAGGTGGATTCTATCTCATAAACACAATATAATCCATTGTTCAAATATCCGAAAGTGCGTCTGAATAACAACTATAGGTAGCATCATCAAATAAAACAAACTGGATTTGTTCTGGCATCGTAGCGTTACTTTCTGCCAAGTCACGGATTGTTTCAAGTGCCACAGTCGCCGCTTTTTCTGTCGGATATCCATAAACTCCTGTGCTAATTGATGGAAAAGCGATGGATTTCACCTCATTTTCTGCTGCCAACCGAAGACTCTCTTTATAACAACTCGTGAGAAGGTTAGCTTCACCCGCATTACCGCCGCTCCAAATTGGACCAACAGTGTGAATGATATATTGTGCAAACAAGTTTCCACCAGTGGTGACAACCGCTTTACCTGTTGGACAACCCCCTTGGCGCGCCCGAATTTTATCGCATTCTTTCACAACTTCATCACCACCTGCGCGACGAATTGCTCCGTCTACACCACCACCACCGATGAGTTTTTCGTTTGCTGCGTTTACAATTGCACCAACTTCTGCTTTTGTTATATCACCTTGAATAAGCTCTAATGTGGTTTGTGCAAACTGTTTCTGCATATAATTTTCTCCTCGCTAAGTGCTCTATAATATTCAATATCTTCGCTGAATAAAACCTGCGCGTTGCATATCTCGCAAAATAACAGACTCGAAGGATACATCTGTGCTTATGCACACATAGCCGATACCTCGCTTTGTACAAAAGCCACGTAAGTCTTCACAGAATACTTTATGTCGGTTTCGGTAGTGCGCGATTGTTTCTTCGTTGATTGTAATCTCTTTTGTTTCACCTGTTTCAGCATCTTCTAATCGCCATTCACCATGAGGTGGCGGATCAATTTCTTCAAGACATTGAATATGGATTAGTATCAACACGAATCCACGCCCTAACAACGAATTGATACCCTTCGCATAGCCTGCGGAATCCAAAAAATCGCTAAGAATGATAACAACCCCAGCTTGAGGTTGGGATGTTGCAAAATGTGTCAGACATTCCGACAAATGCGTTGCCCTACCTAACTCAACCGCCGCAAGTGCTTTCTGAAAACGCAAGTATTGTGATTTACCGTAAGTGGGAGGCAGTGCTGCAAACAGACGATCTGCTAACGTATATAACGCCACACGGTCCGAATTTGCTAAAGCGATATAACCTAATGCAGCAGCAATCTGTTTTGCATAGGCTAACTTGGTGGGATCACCAAATTCCATAGAACGGCTTGTATCTATCAAAATAGAGATCGCCAATTCTTCGTCCGCTTGGAATAATTTGATAAACAACTTTTCCAAACGTGCGTAAACGTTCCAGTCAAGATAACGGAGATCATCCCCATGCTCATAGAGGCGATAATCGGCAAATTCAACCCCTGTTCCGCGATTAAGGCTGCGACGATCACCTCTAAATTTCCCACGAAACGGTTGTTGGCAATGGATACGGAATGGCTCAAGTTTGGTGAGAAATTCAGGGCTTAACATGGTTTGGTTTACTTCAAAATCAACATCTTCCGAGTTGCAGTAAATTTTCCAGCGGTAAGCGTATAAAAATAAATACCACTCGCTACAGATTCACCAATCTCATTTCTACCATCCCAGTGTGCTGCACGGCTCCGAGTCTTATATACACCGGCGGGTTGATGTCCTAATGCCAAGGTTCGCACAACTTTTCCCGTTGCAGAATGGATAGTCAAAACTACTTCGGTAGGTGCTGCTAACTGGTAAGGTATCCATGTTTCCGGATTGAACGGGTTTGGGTAATTCGCAAACAGTAATGTTTTCTTTACTTCCTTTACTGTTTTCTTTTTTGTCAAAGAGATTAAGAGATTTTCTAAATTCGTTATCCCTTTTTGGAATTCGATTGAGCCATCATAACCTGCCCATGCAAGTGTTAGCCAATTTTGTATCATTGCAGAAGAAAGCGCGGAAGGTGCATCTGCCTGAACGTCTATGTGTTGTGCAACCGCGATAAGGTCTGAGATGTTGATAGCTCCATCGTTGTTTAGGTCAAAACTGGAACTTTGGGGCTTGATCTCTCGTCCAAAATAGAATGCTATCTCAATCATATCAAGGATACTCACTCTTCCATCTCCATTCAAATCCGCGCGGTGCGGTACTGGTGGGTCATAATTCGGGATACGCACATCAAATTCCGCAGCAGGGTCAAGCCCAAAAAAGCCTGACCACCACCCTTTGCCCTCATACACGGCAACTAACAAGAAATTTTCACCCCTTTTCAGCACGACACCAACAATGTCTTGATAATCGTCAGCATCTCGGTCTACGGCATTATTATGCACTAATTCACCGTTGAGCCATACCTTTACTGCGTCACCGCTGCCGACAAACATCGTTGAAGGTTGTTCTCGCGGAGAATCCAAGATGATTGAACCGTATGCCACATGGTAATTTACATCATCTATGCCAAGCCCTATTTCGTTTACAAGCTTATTGATGTTATTGCCACCTCTTCGTGGGAGTTCACCAATTTTCCACTCCTTTTTCCCAACAGAAGCACCTGGTTCGGCACCTTGAGTCGCAACCATCTCCTCGGTTATGGCACCATCAGTTGCTTGTGCCAAAAAATCTGTGCCTGATTTTGCCGCTTCCGATCCGAGCAGTTCTCCAGTCGGGGCTATCACCCACAGCCACGGCCCCCTTATTTTCGGTGCGTCAATGTTGTCGTTACCTATGATAACTGCCCCTCTACGAATCAACGGATTCAAAGGCAAAAAATTAGAGATATTATTATTTTCAAGATTGACAAATGTCAAATTATGCAAGGCGGCAAGCGGAGATACATCTGTTATCTCATTCTCATTTAGACTCAAACGGGTCAAACCTGTTAAACTCGCTAACGGTTTTATGTCCTCAATGTCGTTATTGGCAAGATGCAACTCTCTCAAACCTATTAATCCTTCCAAAGGAGAGAGGTCCGATATTTCTCCGTTATTAATCTCAATAAACTGTAGTTTAGGTAAACTTGCTAAGGCTTTGAGGTTTAATATGCGGGTACCCGAGGAGCGAAAACTTCTTAAACTAATTAATCCTACCAGCGGTGACAGGTCAGCAGGTGGGTTATTGTTCATCGTTATATTTACCAGTCTTATTAGACCGGAGAGTGGGGATAAATCGTCAATCACGTTATTCGAAATATTTAGATTCTCTAAATTGATTAATCTCTCCAGCGGCGAGAGATTAGATATCGAATTGTTATCAATCGACAGTTCTTCCAGTGTAATTTTGCCATCGAGAGGTGAAATATCAGTGATAGGATTTTCTCCCAAGTGAACTTCATTCAGTTGGGTCAATTCCGTAAGTTCGGATATGTCATCTATCACATTGTTGCGAAGGTTAAGTTCTTGCAGATTCGTAGCAAAGCCAAGTCCTGTCAGCTCCGTAATATCCTTGTCCTCGGCTGCAAGGTTTACCAGCGTTGCCATCTCATCTTCTGTAATCGGGGTACCTGGTGTTTTATCAAGTTCTTCTTCAATTGCAGCCCGCAGATTTGGGTCAGGAATATTAACGGTTTGTGCCGATGTAACCAAAGGAATGATGAGAAGCACCACCCAAAATATAAATACACATGTCAATAATTTCATTCGTAGCATTCATTCTCTCCTGTTATAAGATAGGCGCGCTTGGGAGCGCGCCATGAAATTATTTCATCAATAACATTTTTCGGGTAGCAGTGAAATCTCCTGCCGTGAACGTGTAGAAATAGATACCGCTCGCGACAGATTCACCGATCTCATTTTTGCCATCCCAATACGCCGCACGACCGCGACTCCGATAGACACCCGCTGCCTGTTGTCCCAACATCAACGTTCGAACCGTTGTCCCGTTCGCAGCGTAGATAGTTAAAGTCACCTCCACCGGTTTTGCAAGGTGATACGGTATCCATGTCTCCGGATTGAACGGATTCGGATAGTTCACAAGTAACGCTGTTTTCTTCGGCACAACGATAGTCTCCAAAAGTCTCTGGAGATTCGCAATGCCTCGTCGGAAAGCAATAGAACCGTCATCTTCAAGTTGTGCCTGTTTTATCCATGCTTGTATCATTGCAGGCGTTAGTTTCTCACTATCCATTGCGACAGAGATAGGAGCGGCTGCGGTTGATTCACTGAAGTTCTGTCCCACAGTGATGATGTCAAAGATGTCAATAGACCCATCGCCGTTTACGTCAGCTTGCGGGTTAACAGATACATCAGTTTCTAAGGACTGTGCCACTTGAATCAGATCAAAAATGTCCACTTCTCCATCCTGATTTACATCCCATGCCGGTCTGGTAAGTTCCCCCTCCACAGTGATGAGATACTCCGGTGCAATTGAAGGAAGGGCGCCGAAGGGAGAACCCGCCTCAAAGTTTTCCAGTGTTAATAGGCATTCACCGGGCCCGATCACATTGAAACTCACCGAGCACAAAGTGCCTTTTCCACTGACCCCACTGTCGAGTCGTATAGCATTTATACTGGTGATTTTACCTGTTTCATTATCAATTGTGCCACCGCTAAAACGAGTTTTTTCTTCGTCCTCTGACATCAAGAAATCACCCTTGCTCACCTCAACTGCCTTAAGCACGTCAGGATTAAACACAAGGTCTGCTTGCCAGCCGGACAAATTTCTCACATTTTCTGTGTTCAGATGCAGCGTAAACGTATCCCCAACTTCAAAACTTGTAGCATCTGTGTCAAACAAGAATCTGGTGCCTGCACGGAACAAATCATATTGCGCGTCAAGCGCAAACCCAAAATGACCGCTAAAACTACCATGTCCGTGATTGTCAAGAGCAACTAACAATACGTTTTGCCCTTGTTCCAGCGTGACAGGGAAAAAATCTTCAAAATCGTTTGCCCCACGGTTAACGAAGGCTTGGTGAACCAACTCACCGTTGAGCCATACCTTGACAGAGTCACTGCTGCCGACGAACATAGATAGCTGCTGTTCCCGTGGAGAATCTACGGTGACAGCACCGTAAACGATATGGTCATATATCTCTTCACCTGTTCCCCAACCAAGTGATTCCGTCATTTCATTGATGTTATTTCCGCCCGATCCGAGCGAGTGCCATGTCCAAGTACTTTCCCCAACTGCCTTTCCTGCTACCGGCCCATTGGTGGAAACCTTTACTTCCGTTGCAGCACCGCCAGTTGCGCGTGCCAGAAAATCTGTACGTGTATCCAATCGTGTCCCCGGAACTATTGCCCATAACCAAGGACCTCTTATCTTATCACCACCAGTGGGAAACCCGGGATTTCCAACCATTCGCACAAATGTCTTATCGGATAAACCATCTAAAGACGTAAAGTCGGAAATCGCGTTGTTACGAAGGTCTAACCGTTCCAAGTTGCTTAATTTGTTGAGCGGTGACACGTCTGAGATAACATTGTTTTCAAGGTACAAGACATTCAATTTTGTTAACCCCGCAAGAGGTTTCACGTCTGTTATCAGATTGGCATCAAGGTTCAGAATTGTCAAATTTTTCAGATTGCTCAAAGGCGTAAGATCTGATATTCCGTTATTTACTAATTCTAACCATTCCAACTGGGTTAATTCCGATATTTCGGAAAGGTCTGAGATAGTGCAACCGTGAATTTCCAACCGTCTTAGATGTTTCAATTCTTTTAGAGCGGGCATCTCAGTTATATTTCTATCGTTGCCATATTCTATCCACCGTAGCCTTGGTAAAGATGCCAACGTAGAGAAATCTGAAACAGGTGTGCGCCATGCATCTATCCTTTCTAAACTGGTTAACTCCGCAAGCGGCGACACGTCCGTTACCGGATTACCAGTAATTCCTATACCATTCAATTTTTTCAGACTCTTCAATGGAGACAAATCAGTTATCTGATTTTGCTCAAGTCCGAGCCAATCTACATTGGTTAATTTTGCCAATGGGGTAACGTTTGTTATCTGATTACCGCGCAGCTTGATATTATTGAGCTTAGTTAAACCTGCCAACGGAGATAAGTCTGAGATAGAGTTGCGCCGAAATTCTATCCGTTGCAGATTTGTTGCAAACTCAAGGCCGCTTAAATCACTAATCCCTTGCTCATCCGCTACAATTATCGTCAGGTCCTCCATATCATCTGAAGTGATTGTGGCACCGGGTGCTTTGTTGAGTCTTTCTTCAATTACTGTACGGAGGTTCGGGTCAGGGATAAGAACTATACCGCTAAAGTCGTCATCGTCATCATCGTCATCGTCATCAAATAGGTCATCATACACAACAGAAATTACTCCATGGAAACCTGCTGTCCACGCATCCCGCTGCATCCGTCCGCTTTCACCCGTTAGTTGTAGTAAACCTAATCCTTGTAAATTCGGATCATTATTTATTCTTTCCAGGAAGTCTGCTGTTTTAAATCCAATAGCGGCTGCAGCGTGAGCTGCATCAACGGGTCCCTGAAACGCTTCATGGAAACGATGCACAGGTTCAATATCTTTAATGTCACCACCTGCCTTTTCAAGTGCCACCCTATAACGTTCGGCATCCTCGCTCACAAGCGCATCCATCACAGGTTTTTCCACATAGAGACGCAACGCATGCTCTCTACCAGATAGATTCGTATTCGCTTCAATTACACCGCGCACCGTATCTTCAAACGTCTTCATCCCCTCTGTGTGGCACCCGATACAAGAAAGTCCGTTGCGAACGGCGGGATCATCCGCAGCAGGGTTTGAAACAATTTCCGTTGGTGCGACATCAATGCTGTTGCCTGCGGCATCTACAAGAAAATATGCCTGTAGCCCATTCGGTAGATTGAAGATAATCTCGCCACCATCTTGTGTAAAGGTAAGCGGATAGTTAAAGATATTTTGCGTCCCTACACCACCGGCAAAATCGTAGCTTTTCCAATACGCTCCATAACGTGATTCGTGACGCTCTACAACCCGATTGTTTTGTGAAACACCGGAAGCTTCACCATCGAATCCCGCCCGCCATACGCGAATACCGGGGGCATCTTGTTGATTCCCGGCAACATCCACATCAAGTTCCGCCTCCAACGCACGGTCTGTCTCGGGGAGCCCAAGGATGTCGTTGTAAAGGGGTGGTAAGGATGCAGTCGCAAGAAACCAATCCACATGCACAAACGGCACATTACACTCCATTGTTTCACGCAAATTTGTCAGTTTTCTAAGAAGCCCTGTTTCTGTTTCTAAAGTGAAATTAAGGCTATAGGGATACGCTTCTTCAATCTGTGTCCACCGATCAGTTCCTTGTTCCCACTGGTAGCGGCGCAGATCAATGTAGTAGATTGTTTCTTTAGTATCAATCGGTTCCGGATTGACAACATTACGCCCCCATGAAAGGCTGTTCACCAGTTTTGAAAGCGCGTGTCGATAATCAACGAGTGTATCAGCAAGTTCGCCTGCATTGTAAAGATGTGTCAATGTAAAATAGCGAGCATAAGGACGGTCAAACGCTGCAAGCGTATCCAAATGCTTTTGTATGGAATCAAGCATCGCATCAGTGGTGATGAAACTACGATCTAATGGCCGACCAACATTCCAATCTGGTGCTCCTGCCAGAATCCATTGGCGGATCGTCTCAATTTGCTCTGGTGGCAACGGATCACTGTTGAACGGCATTTGGAGACCGTTTTCGGTAGGTCCAAGTAAGCGTTTATATAGCTCAGAATTATCCGGGTCCTCCGGGATAACGGAGCCATCTTCGATTATCGCAGGATATTCCAAAAGAAGTTGCTCCGTGTAGGAACCACCTTCCGCATGACAATCATTGCAACTATTCTCAAAGATAAGATACGCTTCTTGCGCAATATTCTGTTGTGCCTCAACATTTTGAAAACCTAAAATCAATACCAATAGAAAACTGATTGTTATAAAACTCTTCAATACTTTCATTTATTTACTCTCCCTTTTAATAAAATCTATCATTCAATAGTATTTTGAGAACATTGGTAGGAGCAATCTCCTAACCAAAACCATATAATTTTTACAGAGTTAACTTATTCTTCTACTTTCTTATTAACATTTTTCTGGTAGCGGTGAAATTCCCTGCTGTTAGTGTATAAAAATAGATCCCACTTGCCACGGGTTCACCTATACTGTTTCTGCCATCCCAATACACCGCACGGTTGCGGCTTTTATAGATACCAGCATCCTGATGTCCCAACACTAAAGTCTTAACTATTTTACCATTTGCAGCATAAATTGTCAAAGTGACCTCAGCGGGTTCAGACAACTGATAGGGCAACCACGTCTCTGGATTAAACGGATTCGGATAGTTCGCAAGCAGCTTTGTCTTTTCAGGCATCAACGATGTTAGAAGCCGTTGGAGATTCGCTATGCCCTTTCGAAAAACAATAGAACCGTCGTTTTCTATTTTCGCCTGCGTTATCCACCCTCGTATCATTGCTGGTATTAATTCTTTACTATCTATCATAACAGAATTCATATCAATGCCACGATTAGTAATTAAGGTCGGAGCAGATGCGGTTGTCTCACCTATATGCTGTGCAACAGCGATGAGGTCTAAGATGCCGATCATTCCATCGCTGTCCACGTCAGCTTGTGGTGTAACGGATGCATCTTTTCCCAAGTATTGTGCTATCTGCATTAGATCTAAAATGCTCACTTGTCCATCCTGATTTACATCCCAAGGCAGGAACACACGCTCTTCCACAGTGATAACAAAATCAGGAATGCTCAGAAGAATTGTCACCAAGTCACTTGAACCTGCATATAGGTTGGTAAGTGTGACTTGCGTTTCGCCAATTGTCTTTGCCATAAATGTTACCGACAGCAGCTTGCCTGTGCCGCTTACGCCGTCTCTGCTCAGACTTATCGAACCTATACCGGTGATTTTCCCTGCTGTGTTGTCAATCGTGCTTTCAAGAAAGAAGGTCGTTCTATCATCTTTTTTCAAGAAACCACCTTCGCTCACCTCTACCGCTTCAAGGACAGCAGGATCAAATACAATATTACATAACCATCCCGCTAAATCAGTGGTATCTTCTACGTTGAGATGTAGTGTGAACGTATCGTCAACACGAACAGGAAGTTCATCTATAGAAAAAGAGAGATTGGCACTATTCACATCCAATACGGTGATCACAACCTCTGGAATACTCAGAGGGATTGCTACCGACTCACTTGAATATGCAAATAGGTTGGTAAGCGTAACTTGCGCTTCACCAATCGCTTTTGCTGCAAATGTCACCGACAGCAATCTACCTGTGCCGCTTACCCCATCACTGCTCTGACTCAACGTGCCGAGACCGGTGATTTTCCCTGCTGTGTTATCAATTGTGTTTCTGAAAAAGAAGGTTGTTGCATCGCCTTCTTTCAAGAAATCGCCTTCAACCACTTCAACAGCTTCAAACACATTGGGGTCAAACTCAATATCACATTGCCAGCGCGCTAAGTTGGTGATTTCATTTGCATTTAGATAAAGCGTAAATGTATCTCCGATGACAACAGATGTCATATCAATGGAAAAGGAAAATCCGGGACCGCTCTCATCTAATTCGGGTTGCTCTTCTTCCACAGTGATGACAATCTCTGGAATACTCATAGTCAGAGGAATTATCTCTAAAACACCCGCCTCTGAGACATTACTCGAACCTGCCTTTAAGTTAGCAAGAGTGACCTGCGCTTCGCCAATCGCCTTTGCCGTAAATGTTATTGAGAGCAATCTGCCTGTGCCACTAACACCACCTTTGGAAGTTCGTGCCGCGCCGAGTTTGGTGATTTTCCCTGCTGTGTTATCAATCTCGTTTTCAAGAAAGTGGGTTTTTCCACTACCTTCTTTCAAGAAGTCGCCTTCGACCACTTCAACTGCTTCAAGCACATTCGGGTCAAACTCAATATTACATTGCCATCCTGTCAAATCGGTGACGTTTTCTACATTCAGATGCAACGTAAACGTATTGCCAACGTGTACAGGTGTTTCATCTATAGAAAAGGAGAGTAGTGCTTCTTCAACAGCGGCTGGTTGGTTATCGTCAGGAATGTTAGCAGTTTGTGCCACTATTGTAAGTGGAAACATCAAAAACAACATTGCACAAATCCCAAAAGTGTAAACAAATTTATATTTTTCATTAACTATATCCATTCAATTATATCTCCTTCTATCAAAACTTTAGGAAAGTCTTATTTTATCACGCTTCTAATACCAAATTCCAATGCTATATTTTCGCTTGAATCAAAACCGAAATTTACCGCCATTTTCCTTGTAACGTTATTATAGCATGCCCTCTTAAAAATGGCAAGAATTTGATGATTAATTTGCAATTGTCAAGATAATGTAGTATAATATAAGCACTGAATTTTAGGTAAATTTAGCATATCGGGGCGTAGCGCAGCCCGGCTAGCGCGTCTGCTTTGGGAGCAGAAGGTCGGAGGTTCGAATCCTCTCGCCCCGATTTCACATGCGCCTATAGCTCAATTGGATAGAGCAACGGACTTCTAATCCGTAGGTTGCAGGTTCGATTCCTGCTAGGCGTGTATTGAATATGGTGGATGTAGCTCAGGGGTAGAGCGCCTGACTGTGGATCAGGAGGTCGTGGGTTCAAATCCCATCATCCACCTTATAAACATGCGTCCGTAGTTCAATGGATAGAGCAATAGCCTTCGGAGCTATAAGTTGGGGGTTCGAATCCCTCCGGACGCGTGCGCCGTTAGCTCAATTGGCAGAGCATCTGACTCTTAATCAGAGGGTTGAAGGTTCGATTCCTTCACGGCGCATCTGTTCTAAAAATGTAGAACAGATGCCGGAATTAGATGCTCATTACGAGCATACAACGTAAGAGTCAGAAATTGGGAAGTTCAACCCCTTTATGACATATCCGTTCAGAAAAGGGCGGGTGCTGGAATTGGTAGACAGGATAGACTTAGGATCTATTGGGGTTACGCCTCGTGAGGGTTCAAGTCCCTCCTCGCCCATCTACGGTAAAATATAAAAATACATGGATAACATGCTGTAGGCGCGCTTTGTAAGTGCACTGTCAAAAGTGTTTAAGTAATTTTTCCTTAAAAAAATAATTGACCGCCTCAGCGGGGCGACAGGTATAGTTTTTTGGTTAACTTACAAGACATACCTTTTGTCCGTTAATAAGGGAGATTCTAACTTGAGAGTTGAAGTAGAGACGCTTGATAGCACACAAGTCAAATTAGAGATTGAAGTCCCCGCTGAAAAAGTAGATGAAGCGTTAGAAGAAGCTTACAAAACGTTGCGTGCCTATGTATCGCTGCCAGGTTTTAGAAAAGGACGAGTACCTTTAGCCATACTCAAGTCCCGATTTCCAGAACACATTAACACCGAAGTCGTGAAACAGCTTGTGTTCCCTGCTTACGAAGATGCATTGTATAATAAACAACTTATCCCCCTTGCCCAACCAACTTTTGATCCATCCTTGGATCAGCTGAAAGTTGCCGAAAATCACCCACTTGTTTTCACTGCCACCGTAAATATAAAGCCGACTTTTGAGATTCCGGATTACGAAGAAATCGAAACGGACAAAACACCAATCAATGTCCCACGTGAGGATGTAGAGGCTCATATTAAACGATTACAACTGAACTCAGCCACTTTTGAGCCAATTGAAGAAGATCGACTCGTCCAAGACTCAGATTGTGTGCGGATAGATTGGACATGCACCTTAGACGGTGAGGAGCTTGAAAGCGAATCCGCACAGGATATTGATATTGACTTGACATCGGAAGACCTTCATGCGGACCTCGTAACTGGACTTATTGAAATGCGCGTTGGAGAAACAAAACCGATTGAGGTTAACTTTGATACGACGCACAGAGTACCCGCACTCGCCGGAAAACAAGTAACATACAATGTAACACTCCATGCCATCACACTAAAACACTTACCAGAACTTGACGATGAATTTGCCAAAGACCTCGGTTATGAAACCTACAACCAGCTGCACGGTGTCATCTGGAACAATCTCGTTGAAGAAGAACGCATTTTACAGATTGATAAGCAAAAAACAGAAATATTGGAACAGCTTATTGAAAGGACAGATATAACGATCCCTGATGAATTGGTTGATCAATATGTACAACAAGCTTTACAAAATGTACAGAAGCAGTTAAACGTGCAACAACAGACTCCTGAAGAAGCGGGGATTAACTTGGAAACCTTGCCTGAAGAATTGAGACGGGATGTAATTCAACAAACAAAACAGAATTGGATTTTCGATGAGATAGCCGAAAACGAAGGTATTTACGTGAGTGCCGATGAATTGGAGTGGGAGATTCGCCGCGCTGCAGAACAACAGAATCGAGATGCCCAAAAATATGCCGACCTGCTAAAGGCGAGCAATCGCCTGGAGGATTTTAGAGTCCAACTCCAGCATGAGAAAATCTATCAGTTTTTAATTCAAGAAGCATCTGCCAAAAAGTCGTTGATTATTACTGGATAGTTCTAAATAACCGGATTGTTTGCACATATTGGCATCACATTTTCAGTTTTACTTCTTCACTTAATAAAATAACAAATTGCTCACTGCTTATAAAATTTTACTCTAACAAAAAAACAACATACATCGCCCAACGGACACGAAAATGAATCTTGTACCCTTTGTTGTTGAACAAACAAACCGAGGCGAACGGTCCTACGACATCTATTCTCGGTTGCTTGAAGATCGGATCATTATGATCGGTTCTGCGATTGAAGATGACACTATAGCAAATCTGGTGACAGCGCAGATGCTTTTTCTTGAGGGGAAAGACCCAGATGCGGATATTATCCTTTATCTAAACACACCAGGCGGTTCGGTTTCAGCAGGATTGGCAATTTATGACACCATGCAGTATATCAAAGCAGATGTTCAAACGTGGTGTTTAGGACGAGCATATAGCATGGGGGCTGTCCTGCTGGCAGCTGGAACCCCCGGTAAACGATATGCATTACCACATGCTAAAGCACTGATCCATCAACCTATGGCAGGTGGTATTGGGGGGCAAGCAACGGATATCAGTATCCATGCAAACGAAATTTTGCGCGAACGGGAACGCCTTTACTCTATTTTAGCGCAACACACTGGACAGAGTATTAAAAAAATCGAAACAGATGCCGACCGAGATTTCTATATGACAGCGCAAGAAGCCCTTGAATACGGTATCGTTGATACAGTTGTTGCCCGCCGCCAGTAGACACAGATGAACGGCATGTCTCCACTTCAAATATCAAATGGCATGTCTATCTGATTAACAACTGATTCTTGTTTAACAAGTCGGAGGAAACAATGTCAGAATCCATTGACGGTAGAGTGTATTGCTCATTCTGTAATAGAGAAAGCAGCCAAGTGAATCGACTCCTTCAAGGAGTTGAGGCGTATATCTGTGACGTGTGCGTTGATCATTGTAATAGAAAACTCGCTCAGGTAAATCCTGCTACGGCAGATTTGCCAGAACCGCCTCCCGACACTGGAGATACGAACGAGGAAGATGTTGAACCTCCTGTACTACTCCTCGAACCGGCAGAGATTAACGCGAAACTTGATGAATACGTAATCGGGCAAGAACACGCCAAAAAAATACTTTCTGTTGCTGTTTACACACACTATAAACGCTTGCAACATGATAATACAGACGATGTTGAATTAGATAAAAGTAATATTCTTTTAATAGGCCCTACCGGAACAGGCAAAACACTGCTTGCACAAACCCTCGCGAAGGTGTTAAACGTTCCGTTTGCCATCGCCGATGCTACTACTGTCACGGAAGCTGGTTATGTCGGTGAAGACGTAGAAAACATCATCTTAAAACTTGTTCAGGCAGCAGACGGTAACATCAAACGTGCCCAACACGGCATTATCTATATAGACGAAATAGACAAAATTACACGCAAATCCGAAAACCCATCTATTACTCGCGACGTTTCTGGTGAGGGTGTACAGCAAGCACTCCTCAAGATATTAGAAGGAACCGTAGCTAACGTTCCACCCCGCGGTGGACGAAAACATCCGCATCAAGAAATGTTAGAAGTTGATACTAAAAATGTTCTCTTTATCTGTGGTGGAACTTTTATCGGATTAGAAAACCTCATTAAAAGCAGATTAGGAAAACAGAGCATCGGCTTCGGTTCAGAAATTCAATCCAAACAGAAACAGAAGATCCATGAAATCTTGGAGCAAACTACCGCAAAAGATATGATCAAGTATGGTTTTATCCCTGAACTGATTGGGAGACTACCTATTGTTGCAAACCTGCATGAATTGGATGAATCTGCCTTGATTAGAATTTTGACTGAACCGAAAAACGCACTTGTCAAACAATATCAGCAACTTTTAGCGTATGAGGGTGTGCAATTTGATGTAACGGATGATGCGCTTTCTGCAATTGCACATCAGGTCATTGAACGCGAAACTGGCGCGCGCGGCTTACGAGCTGTCATGGAAAAGATTATGCTGGATACAATGTACCAGATACCCTCACTTTCCGAAGTACACGCGTGTCAAATAACCGAAGATAGCGTTTTAGGGAAGAGTCCCCCTGAATTAATTAACACTGCGTCTGAAGCCCTTAAAACTGCGTAAAGGAGCAACCATGAGCCAAGAAGCTGAAAGACTTGCGAGCGATTCGGCTATCCTTTTGCCCGTTGTCGCCTTGTCACCGCGTGATCAGGCCTTTTTTCCAAAAACGAAAGCTTACATTGATGAAAAGCTAATGGATTGGATTCCGGTGGTTATCGAACGAAAAATGAGTGTCCTTGCCGCGCGTGCAGCATTCAACACAGATGGGAAGGTCTTGCTTCTCCATCAAAAAGCTGAACTTGAGGATAACATTGAACCTCAACCAGATGACCTCTATTCTGTTGGCGTTGTGGTGAGTATTGTCGAAATTTATGACCCGGAAGACGGAACACTCCGTATGGCGATAGAGACATCTGACCGAGCAATAGTAGAACATTTCACACAGGTTGATGGCTACTTACAAGCATCAGTTAAAATCGTTACCGAAATTGCTGCTACTACACTCATAAAAGAGGCAAAACATGCTTTCCGAAGATATATCAAGGCATTTCCTATTCCTAAGCATTATCTACTTGAAGCAGAAAGATTCATACGTGAAATTAAGGAACCAGGTATCCTTGCAGACAACATTACACGTTTTATAAACCCACCGGCACAGAAATGCCAAGAGATCCTTGAAGAACTTGATTCCATCAAGCGTCTCAATTGTGTTGTCGCGATTCTTGAAGCAAATATCGAGTTGTTAGAAAGTCGAAGATAGTAATCAAAAACAGCCGCCCAGATTGATTAACAATACCTATAGTAGGAAAGGTTTCAAACCTGAGAACTTATAGATACTCACCTGGTGCCTTAAGTACAGAAGGAGCAAACCATGAGCCAAGAAGCTGAAAGACTCGCGAGCGATTCTGCTGTCCTTTTACCCGTTATTACTTTGCCACCACATTTTGAGACCTTTTTCCCAAAAACCAAAGCTGTTGTTGACCAAAGATTGATGGATTGGACACCACTCACCATCGCACGCAAAATGGGTGTTCTTGCCGCACGGGCGGCACTTAACACAAATTGGAAAGTCTTGCTCCTCCATCAAAAAACTGAACTTGAGGAAGACGCAGAACCCGAACCTAAAGACCTTCATACCGTTGGGGTTGTAGCGAAAATTGTTGAACCCTATGATCCCGAAGATGGAACGCTCCGTATTGCAATAGAGACATCTGAACGAGCAATAGTCGCACACTGCACACAAGTTGATGGTTATCTACAGGCCTCTGTTAAAGTCGTTACCGAACTTACTGGTGTAGGAGATGCCGCTACAGCACTCATAAAAGAGGCAAAAAGTGCTTTTCGACGTTATGCAAAGGAACATCCAAAACGGATCCTTCCTGATGCGGAAAGGTACATACGCGACTTAGTGGAACCTGGTATCCTTGCAGATAACATCGCACGCTTTGTGGACCTACCTGCTCCGAAACGCCAAGAGATACTTGAAGAACTGAACCCTATCAACCGTCTTAATCTCGTCATCGCACTTCTTGATGCCGACCTGGACCTGCTTGACTTAAAAGAAGAAATTCACAATGAAGTTCGTGAATCTGTTCAGAAAACACATCGCGAATTTTTCCTTCAGGAACAAATGAAAGCTATCCAGCGGGAACTCGGTCGCGGAGATGAAATGGATGAAATGGATGACTTACGCGAACAAGTCAAAAATGCGGGAATGACTGAAGAAGCGGAAAAGAAGGCACTCAAGGAACTTGACCGTCTCGCGCAAATACCGCCTATGTCCGCAGAGTCTGGGGTTATCCGCAACTATGTTGATTGGCTCCTTGCTGTCCCATGGAAAGAGCGCACCGAAAATTCCATTGAGATTGATCAAGCAGAAAATATCCTCAACGAAGACCATTACGGGTTAGATAAACCTAAACAAAATGTCCTTGAATACCTCGCTGTCCTGAAATTGGTTGAACAGTTAAAAGGACCTATTCTCTGTTTAGTCGGACCTCCAGGCGTTGGTAAAACATCGTTAGGTAAATCTATAGCCCGTGCAACCGGTAGAAAATTTGTCCGAATGTCGCTTGGCGGTGTGCGCGATGAGGCAGAAATCCGTGGGCACCGACGGACCTATATCGGGGCAATTCCCGGACGCATCATTCAAGGATTACGGGACGTCAAAGTAAAGAATCCGCTCTTCCTGCTTGATGAAATTGATAAATTGAGTTCGGATTGGCGCGGTGATCCCGCATCGGCGCTCCTTGAAGTTCTTGACCCTGAACAGAACGAAACTTTCCGAGATCACTACTTAGATGTTGAGTTTGACCTATCAGATGTCATGTTCGTCACCACAGCTAACACGCGTATCACGATACCACCCGCGCTTGAGGATCGGATGGAGGTCATTGAACTGCCCGGATATACCGATTTTGAGAAACACAAAATAGCAACGTTCCATCCAAATGGACTAATTCCGAAGCAGCTGAAAAACCATGGCTTACAGGAAGAAAATATCACGTTTGCGGATTCTGCCATTTTCGACATAGTCCATAAATACACCCGTGAAGCAGGTGTGCGAAATCTGGAACGTAGTATTACCAGCGTCTGCCGCAAAATTGCGAAGCAGATCGTAACTGACGATATACCGGATCTGAAGGTTAAAGTCACCGCTCTCAATCTGAATGACTTCCTCGGACCACCAAAGTGGACCCGAACTAAGGCGCAAGAACATGATGAAGTTGGCGTTTCAACAGGAATGGTCTGGACACAGGTCGGTGGCGATATCGTCTCCGTTGAGGCAAGCCTCATGCCGGGTGAAGGGAAATTGGATATGACAGGACAACTCCAAGAGGTCATGCGGGAATCTGTCCAAACAGCTGTAGCCTATCTCCGATCACGGGCTGCACATTTTGACATTTCTAAGGACACTTTTGAGAAACATGACATTCATATTCATATTCCTGAAGGCGCAGTGCCCAAAGACGGACCATCAGCAGGAATCACTGTTGCAACCGCGATTCTCAGTGCGATAACAGGGAAAAAAGTCCGGAAAGATGTCGCAATGACCGGAGAAATTACCCTCCGTGGACATGTTCTCCCTATTGGTGGATTAAAAGAGAAAGCACTCGCAGCATATCGAAACGGAATTGTTGACATCATTATGCCAGAGGATAATGAGAAAGACCTTGAAGATGTCCCAAGTGAAATCCGGGAAAACATCAAATGGCATCAGGTTAACGACATCACGCAAGTCTTGGAATTAGCACTCAAAAAAGAAGACGATGCTGAAAACGAACCTGACAGAATTGCCCCAGCCGCAGACGACGCAGCTTTACAGAATCCAGACACTATCGGACAGACTGGAAACTGATAAAACGTATGAAACATTCGTAGGTAGGGTAGAGCGCAGCGAAACCCATAACTGTCAACTTAAGGAAATTAATTTATTTCTGGATGTGTAAGCCTCGTAGAAGCGGTATGTTCCTAAAATGACACACATTTTCTCACTTACAAATAAATGCGAGTAGACAAATTTCTCCAAATTTCACGACTCGTCAAGCGCCGGGCAACTGCAAACACATTGTGTAGTCGAGGCAAAGTTTTAGTCAACATGAACTCAGCAAAAGCTGGCAAAACAATCAATGTCGGCGACCGCATTACAATAATTTCAGACCCGCTCCCTTTAGAGAAGGCAAAGGAATTAACTTACGAGGTACTTGAAATACCGACAGGCAATGTGTCCAAAACCCGTGCGACAACGCTGTATCATCTTGTTGAATAGGTTTTATAGTAAAACCCACAATTATTTTTACACTACGGTAGGTTCGGTTTCCTAACCGAACCGTGTTTATTCAGTCCATAGATGCGGTTAGGAAACCGCATCTACCAGGGAGTGTGAACATATTTTTAGATTTCACTATAAAAAGAGCAATTGATCGTCCGTGCCCCACACTAAGCCAAATGTTGCCACGTATCGGAATAACAATGGGTGATGCCGCAGGCATCGGTCCCGAAATTATTGTTAAAGCACTCACCAACAAAAACGTCTATCAGATGTGCCAACCAATGGTCATCGGTAGTCCGGCAATAATTCAGGACGCACTCAGATTCATTTCTCCTACAGATTTGCTGCCAGAAAATCGAGGCAGCCTCCCCAAAATTTCCGTCATCCAATCGCCGATACAAACTACCGCAACGCACGGGAAAATTGATGTTCTTGATGTAAGTTCGTTGACACCGAACGCGTTTTTGCATGGAACAATAGATTCTCAGTGTGGCAATGCTGCAATTAAAGCCATTGAGGCAGCAGTACAACTCACGCTGGACGGAATGCTCGAAGGTATCACAACCGCCCCAATTTGCAAAGCATCAATTCAACGCGCCGGTTCGCCATTTCCCGGTCACACTGAGATGCTCACAAGCTTGACACAATCCGAAAAATCTGTTATGATGCTCAAAACGTGGGACATACCCCCTCAATTATTGTCAGGATTCAATATTGATTTAAAAAAAGAGAAGAAAAATTCTGGTAACTCAACTAACCTTAAAGAACACCTCACAGTCTCCTTTGTTACAAGCCATATTCCAATTGCTGAAATTTCACAGAAACTTTCAGTGGAAAGAATAAGTGATGTCATCCGAATCACGCATGAGGCACTTATACAGTTCGGTATTGAAAATCCACGGTTAGTTGTAGCGGGGTTAAATCCACACGCAAGTGAAGAAGGAATGTTTGGTAAAGAGGAAGAAACCTGCATCAAACCTGCAATCAAGAAGACACATGCAGCTGGTTACCAGGTTGACGGTCCTCTACCTGCAGATACACTTTTCAAAAAAGCAATCCATGGTGAGTGGGATGCTGTCATCGCAATGTACCATGACCAAGGGAATATCCCGATAAAACTGATTGGATTTGGACAGGTTGTAAATATCACATTAGGTTTACCCATTGTCCGCACAAGCGTTGACCACGGAACAGCATTTGACATCGCTGGGCAAGGGATTGCAAGCGAAATGAGTCTTATCGCTGCTTTAGCAGCAGCAGCACAGTTAGCGAGTTCTCAATTATGACAAAACGTTTTCTATTCTCTTTATTTTTTTTCTGTGTTACGATAGGTATGATGCATGCCGAACTTAATGTAGGTGGGTTTTGTAATCCTAATTATAACAAAGCACAGAATCAAGGATTAATAGGTAACACACATATAATACACAGCGAATATCCATTACAGGTTTTAAAAGCAGAATCACATTTCCTTATCTTGCGGTTCCAACTCCCCAAACTTAAAATACAAAAACATTTACAGAATGGAAAACCTGCCACACACATCGGATTTGATGGCGCATCGTGGACAACCGAAACAGGACAACCGAAACTCCCTGTCTATACCGTTCAAATTGGCTTGCCTTCAGTGAGCAGTGTTACCGCAACAGTGCTCCAAAAACAGAGTTCCTTCAAAAAAGTAGAACTGCCGCTAATCACAAACCAAACAGTTGACCCTTTTTTCCCGAACGCGCAAGAAAGAGAGAGCTCCACTATAGCGACTAAGTCCAAAATATCTACCCTATATCCCGCTGAAATGGTAGAAGTTATACCGATCGGTTTTGTACGATCACAACGTGTCGGAGTTCTACATATCCATCCAGTACAATACAACGATACAACACAACAGATAAAAATCACTAACGACATAACATTCCGTATCGATTTTTACGGTGCCCCAACAAATGTGTCTGTCCCCTTGTCATCTCATTCTCTTGATAGCACTGCCTATGAGAATCTGTTCCAAACCATGTTGATAAACAACATCCAAGCATCTTCTTGGCGACATAGATTAGACGGAACATCCCGGATGTTGATCCAAGGTGCTCCCGCTGCCCCAGTCTCAAAACGCAGACGTTTTAAAATTCCTATTACAGAAACCACTATGTACAGCATCCCTTACAGTAAACTCAAATCATCTGATATTACGCCTGAAACGATTGATCTGGACAGCATAAGTTTGGAAACAGGGGGCAATGAACAGGGATTCTATATTTTTGATCACAATCAGAATGAAACACTTGATCGGGAAGATATGATTGTCTTCTACGCACGGGCTTTGAGTAATAAATTTACAGATACTAACTTCTATTGGTTTAGTTTTGCCCCAAAAGGCACTGAGGGTGAAGTAGGTGAACCTGAGGCAGCAAACACATTCCGTATCGGCACACGGTCAGGCGCACCTGTGACCCGCGATATCACGCCACCGAATGCTTTCTTAACAAAATTGCGATTTGAGGAAAACAGGTTGTACGATACACTTGACGGATATAATGTAAAATCTGAATTAGCGGACCACTATTTCTGGACGGGTTTCAGAGGAGGCAATTCTGGTATAAGTAGTAAAAAGTTTCCAGTAGAGTTACCAGGATCTGTGCCACGCGATATTAATTTTAAACGGGATGCTACACTTCGCGTGAAACTTCAAGGCTCCTCTCGTAAAAATGCAGCAAAACATAAGGCAAAATTCTATTTTAATACTAATGATGATAGTAAATCACTTGGTCGAGAAGAACTATGGCTACGGCAGGAATCCCCTCTAATTGCACGTAATATTCCCCAGAATCGGATCCACGATGATGAGCCAAATGAGCTACGGATTGATGCCCCTCATGAGAATGACTCACCAGGAGGTTTGTATGATTTCTACCTTGATTGGTATGAGTTTGAATATTGGCACAATTTTCGCGCAAAAAATAATCGACTTGCGTTTAATTCAGAAACGGAACCAGAGGTTAGCGGAAAAACGCATTTTAACGTAACCAACTTTCAGACCGAGACAATAGATGTTTATACGCTGAATTCGAGCGGTTTAGCAGCAAAACTTGTTGATGGAAAGGTAACGGGTGGTGGTAACTCCTACCAAATTCTGTTTGAGGATGACGTTGTACAATACACCAATTATTTTGTCATTGCCAACACTGCCTACCGCCCCATTAGTACACTTAACGAAGTTCCACCAAGCACTTTGCGAAATCCTACAACACAAGCAGATTACATTGTGGTTACACATAAGACGTTTTTAGAGAGCATACAGCCTTTAGTTGATTTTAGAGATTCGCAAGGGTTAACGGTCAAAGTTGTGGATATAGACGAAATTTACAATGAATTTGGAAATGGTCTCTTTACTCCGTTTGCGATTCAGAACTTCTTGCGTTATGCCTATCATACATGGCAGTCGCCAGCCCCTACCTACGTCTTGCTCGTCGGTGATGCACATTACGACTATAAAGGAGTCATCAAACGACTTTACAATGAATACGATCTTTACCCGATTTTTGTCCCGACTTACCACGGATGGTCCCCAGAAAGCGGCGAAACCGCTATGGACCAAAGGTTTGTTAACGTAAGTGGCGATGACGCGCTGCCAGATATGTTCATCGGACGCCTATCAGTACAAACACCTCAAGAACTTACAGGGATGATCCAAAAGATTATTGCCTACGAAGAGAACCCTAAAATTGGTCTATGGCAAGCAACACTCGTGCAAGTAGCAGATGACGAATTAAACAATTCCTCTGACGAAATTTTTGAAATTTATCGGGACAAACTGATCCAACAAATCATCCCTATGGCTTATAACACGAAACAAATATATCTACGAAAAATACGAATACAAGAAGAATACAAAAACAAATACGTCAGCGAAACTAAAAAACGTATCCTAAAAGCATTCAATGATGGTGCGTTGGTGATTGAATATGCAGGACACGGTGGAATACATACATGGGCAGATGAAGCTATCTTTCACATTGATGATGTTGTCAATTTACGTAACAGCTATCTTCCATTTGTTGTGTCAACAACTTGTTTGAATGGAAAATTTGATAAACCTCAACAATTCGGATCACACAGTCTCAGCGAACAATTTTTGCTTGGTAAATACGGTGCCATCGCATCGCTTACCGCAACAAGGTTAACTTACGCTACAGCAAACGCCCAATTTGATGAAGACCTCTTCACTGCAATGTTTGTGCGCGAACCTTTTGAGGCAAAGCAAGGATACAGTGAAATCGCAGCAATCCCGCCAAGCATTGGTAAAATTGTTGCGGATGCCAAAATCAGATTCATCACCAAAAGCCGCAACTCGAATTGGATTCCCGGAACAGAACAATATACTCTCTTCGGTGATCCGGCAACACGACTCGCACTTCCTACACTTGATATACAGGTTAAATTGGAGGAGATTGCACTAAATTCCAATAAGCAGATTGTCATTTCAAAAAATGAAGTTGGGACTTATGACGCAAACAATCTATGGTGGAAAGCAGAAGATTTTAGCCCGCAGAAACTCATTACTTCCGCCATTTTCCAAAATCACTTTGATGATGATTTACAGAATGATTTCACAGAACGCAGCACCCAAGGTAGAGTGTGGAAAGGTGAATATGGGAAAATTCAGTTGAAAATCCCTCCCAGAGCATTACCGGGCAGAGGGTTCGTTCAAATGTTTGCCCATGATGAAAAACGCGCAGCCGTAGGGGGTGCCACATTCTGGATAGATACGCCGATTATTGGAGATGTTCGTGAAGAATTGGATGCTATAGAAACTCATACGCTTAACATAAAAGCACTGATTTTTGACGATTTAGGCGGTGACAAGGGTATTCGTTCTATTGATATTGAGTGGGATAATACGTTTAATTACGTGAGCCACACCGTCCCAATGGTCAAAACTTCAACTCCTCCAGGCACCAGTGAACTTCATCCTGGCGGACAATGGTACGAACTTCAAACACCTATCCCTTTACCACTGGGCGGACGAAAGATTCGATACCGTATCATCGTCACCGACAGAGATGGCATAGTGGTTGAACACCCGTCATCAGATAGGCGAATCAGTGTTGATGTGCCAGAGGGATCCAACATCGCCATTGCTACTGATGGAACAAGTCTTGCTCCGATCCGCTACACTTTCAATGAAAAGACAGGAAAATATCTTCTCGTAGCCGAACTCATTAATAACGGTGGAAGAACAGTTAAAGAAAATATTGAAGTTATTTTTGCAGAAGGCGATCCTGATATAGGCGGCGATCTCCAAATTGACGAAGACGCGGAAATCTTAGGCAGCGTCACACTCCATCCCGATGACTGGGAAGAAGGCGATACAGTCCTACAGCGAACTATTGTGACACTTCAGTTAAAAGAAAATCTCGCTACTGGTGTACATAAAATTTATGTACTCGCTGACCCAGAGGTAGACACTACCACCAAGGACGTCAAAGGTAATATCGCAGAGCCAAAAGAAATTGATAACAAACTTAACACTACTTTTGTTGTTAACGAATTCTTCTATGAGCCTTCACAACCATTGACGGCATTTAGCCTCGATAGAGTTTTTGACTTTGACATTCCTGCTTCGGCAGCCGAGTTGGAAGGTGATCGCATCCCACTCTCCATCTCTACCAGCTCGCCATCTACCCTGACGCAACCATCGCTCAAATTTGCCTCGATTCCACGTGTCGCTGCGCTGCGGAGAGGTTTGCTTCGTACTGGTGAAGAGAGTGCTCAACAGTACGAAGTATCTCTTCGCGCATCCGATGTCAAATTAAAGAAACCTGTTTCTTTAAAATTGCGGTTTGATGTGAGTAGTTTGGAAGATATTATTAGAGAAAATACACCTTGGAAAGAGGACAGCAAGGATTTCAAAGCTGCCTTGATTGAAGAAGCGGAAAAACTCGGCATTTATGCATGGCACGCCGCTTATAAAAAATGGAGGAGGCTCCCATCGCAAATAAGTTATGTTAATGGAAACAAGAAACCGCAACCTGAAGATGATGGACCAATATTTCAACTTGAAAACTATGTCACACCTATCCAAATCGAAAACGCGAATAAACAACCACTTCCAATCGAAAACATCAAAATCAGTCCAGAGTTGACACCTGCCGGCATCTGGGTTATTCTGTTTTTAGATCCAACTCATTACGAAGTGTACCTTAAAAGGAAAGAACACGTCCTGTATGAGAAATTAAATGACCCCGGTCAACTTGACATCCCCTTCCGAGAAGAAAATTACGGTATTGAATTCACTATCCCCAAAAAATGGGTAGTGCCCCCAGAACTTGATGACGGGACACCTATTGTCCCCTTTGAATTTGCTGATATTCTCATAATTGAAACCGATTATTCTGAAGGTTCAGCTATCTTAAAAGGATCACGAAATCAAAATGTCGGCAACGGTACCGCAAATGTCAGAGTAAACCCTGGACTAAAACAGGAGTTCTCGGTAGGGGATTGGTTCATCTTTTTTACATCCTCAAATTCTTATCAACTCCGCGATAAGACAGGAGAGCCACTTTTGTTGCCGAATGAACTCCTTGTGGAAGGAACAGTTAACAAGGGGCTATTTGTCAACCATCTCGGTTTTGAGATACATGTCACAACCGGTTCTGAACCGTTTAAATTCGGAGATAAGATCAAATTCAGTAGCGCACAAGTCGGAACTATTACCGCACAAACAACCGAACTTACGCCTTTTACGCTAATTAGCAGTGATGACACAAAACCACCCGCCTTCAATCTATGGGTAGATGGTGTCCAGCCGCAAATCGGCAGCGTTATCGCACCGCGCCCACATATCTCTATCTTACTTGAGGATGTGGATGGTGTAAACTTGGATACGCTGATTATCCGTAGAGGGGATAACGGCAAACCGCTAAAACCAATATCGGACTACGTCCTACGAAATCCCGAAAACGTTAATACCGTTCCAATTGACTACAAACCTATTTTCTTTCCCGGTGAGTATGCTTTTGAAATTGAAGCACGCGATTTTAATGGAAATGCAATCGGTGAAGAAGCAGAGAAAATCCAAACCCGATTCGTTGTAATCGAAATGCCTGACATCACCCCACCTGTCGTTGAAATTCTTGTTAACGATGAGATTATTGTAGGGGAAGAACTCAACGTTAACTCTCTTGGAGAAGTGAAGAGTCTGGACAAAAACCGCATTACCCAGCAACCCCAATGTGAAATTAGAGTTACGGATGAAACAGCACTTGATGGTACTCTTCTCAACATTACGTTTAACCAGTTAGATGTGAGTGATGTAACACAGCGTTATCGCGAATTCGATATGGCAAAATGGGAATTTGATGCTGATAATCCTGAAACTGCCAAATTCAGCTTTGCACCCGACCTACCAAATGGCACCTATCGACTACAAGTAAACGCTACAGATACGAGTGAAAACACTATTGACATTGAAGCAATATTCACATTGGATGAGGCAGTCATCTTCAGCGATAAAGTCTTCAACGTGCCGAATCCTATAGATAAGGGCAAAACAGATTTCATCTACCAGTTGACGCAACCGCCAGATAAGGTCACCATCAAAATATATACGGTTAGCGGTAGGTTAATCCGAACGATCACAGATGTAAGTGCAAAGCGGGGTAACAATGAGACCTATTGGGATGGAAAAGATGAAACAGGGGTAAGATGTGCCAATGGCGTATATCTTTATCGCGTGATTGCCCACACTGAGAATGGGACAGTACAAAAGATAGGAAAACTCGCAATCTTACGCTAAAGGAAATAAACACTGTGTATATAGTAAAACCTAAAAATTTTGGAACATTTCCGGTAGATGCGGTTTCCTAACCGCATCGGAGACTAAATAAGCACGGTTCGGTTAGGAAACCGAACCTACCATAACGTGAGTTTGATAATAGATATATGAACTTCATTTTGCATAAAATCTTATTCTCATAAGCCCGGTAGGTGCGGTTTCCTAACCGCACCGAGTCCAAAAATCTGATTTATCAAACTCACGTTACCATAGTGTATCAATAATTATTGGTTTCACCATAATTGCATTCTTGTAGGAGGGCTTTGTAAGCCCGATTAGCGTTTATAGTCGCGCAATTCATTGCGCCTCTTTCTTTGCCAGCTTGATTTTCCTGATGCAACATTTAGAGAACAGAAAACTGCTGGATTCTATTCACTGCAACGGTGAATAATTGGTCGGTTCAAGAATCTTATTACTGACCACGTTAACTAACGGACCACCCACTTCCGTAAGTCGTTTCGCTGCCTGCCATTCAGGATCGGCGATCAAAGCATCCCACGCACGTTGAAAATGTCCCATATCTTCAAAAGCAAGCAGATAAACCAATTCCGTGGTCGTAGCCTCACCGATAGCGGTTTCCCAAAAACCGATAACCTTCATATTATATTTCTCAAACAACGGCAGCGTAATGTTTGCAAATCGGTCATTCAGATTCTTCATCTTTCCCGGCACAACTTGATATGTCCGCAACTCATAAATCATCTATTTCTTCCTTATGTTTCTTGTTGGAGGGTTTGTAACCCGACATCTGACGTTGCTTTAGCACCATTACAAAATCCCATATTTGTCATAAACTTCACGAAGCGTTGCACCTTCTCGGAGCGCATCACGGGTAAGGTTTTCACCACGCACCTTTTCCAGCGCAGATTCAATTACCTGCGTTTCCGCCGCCTGTGGAATAACAACCACACCATCTGCATCACCGAACACAATATCACCAGGATTCACCGTAACACCTCCACATTCAATTGGAACGTTGTATGCCACTACTTCTCCGCGCCCATTAGAATCAACAGGAGATATTCCGGTCGTAAAAATAGGAAACCGCATCGCCATAATCTTACGGACATCACGGATGAACCCATCAATAATAGCCCCGCGTGCACCGCGCGCCCGTGCTGCTGTTGAAAGGAGTTCCCCCCAAAAACAGATACGAGTGCTTCCATTAGTCGAACAAATAAGCACATCGTCCTGCTTTAGGCTATCCACAGCCGCAATTTCCTGCTGATACGGTTCATCAGGAATTTCATAGACCTCCAGACACAACACAGGCATTGCACGACCAACAACGACCGTTTCTGGCAGCAACGGACGGATAGTGTGTTGCAGTGCCTGCCCACGGAACCCGGCTGCGTCCAACGCATCCGAAATTACAGCAGCATATAACTGCTCCTCCATCATATCAAATAGTTCCGTATCGTTTTCCCACTGTAGATTTTCTTCGGTTTCCATGATGGTTTTCCTACAACTAACATCTAATAATTCTGATAACCAACATCTTGAAGGCGCGCTGCCTTCTCAGCAACACCATCACTCATTTTCTTTTTATAGGCTTGCAGCTTTGCTTCCAATTCAGGGAATGTAAGTGCCAGAATCTGCACTGCAAATATCCCCGCATTTCTTGCGCCACCGGATCCAATCGCCATCGTTCCTACGGGGATACCGGGAGGCATCTGTACCGTAGCATAAAGCGCATCAACACCGTTGAGAGGCCCGCCATCAACCGGCACACCAATAACCGGGAGCGTTGTATGTGCTGCAATCACACCAGCGAGGTGTGCGGCACGTCCAGCACCTGCAATGATGACCTTACCACCTTCTGCTTTAATCTTTTCTGTCCACGCCAGCGTCCGTTCCGGTGAACGGTGCGCCGAAGAGATCGTTATCTCAAACGGCACTTCAAAATCTTCTAAAACCTTCGCGGCTTCAGACATCTTTTCTAAATCGGAATCACTCCCCATCACAATACCAACGAGGGATGTTTTTTGTTCTTGAAGAGACATATCTATATCTTAACCTCTAAATGTAGTGAATCAACGCCGAATGTGCCTATGACATTCGGCGGGTTGATTAAAAAGTGAAACTCAATTTACAATCAATCTAAAAATCCATAGGCATTTTCTATTTTCATCGCAGCGTTTACAGAAACACAATTCCTTGAGCGTTTTTGCAATGGAAACATAATTTATTACGAGATTCAAATTGCATAAATCCTGGTTGAATTTTCACATATTTCAGTTCTCGTTTCACTTTGCTATTTCGGATGCAATTTGCTTAACCATTGTTGCTAATCAATTGAATTTTCTGCCACATGTGCCGATGTGTTTTGATCCTCTAAAGCATCAGTATAAGTCTCAAGATTCGAGTTTTCAGATTCTATCGGTTGAATCGAGAGTTGATATCCAAGTGCCTTAAGAACAATCCCAAGTGTGTCAATCAGAGGCATATCCTTGCTGGATAACATTTTCGAAAAAACTTGTGGATCCATATCCACCTGCTTTGCAAGTTCAAAAACACCACCTTGTGCTTCAACGACAGTCTGAAGAGCTTTTAACACTACAGCAGGACTCTTGTGAATTTGGTAGTCCTCAAGGATTGCTTGTAGATAGCCAATTGCCCTTTCTCGGTTGGCAATCCGCTCAATGAGACATTCACGCCATGTTCTCATCTTTCTCATAGATGTTCCCTCTTATATTCTAACCAATAAGTCTTTGCCCGTTCAATATCTCGTGTTTGTGATGATTTGTCACCACCACAGAGTAAAAGGACGATTGTGTTACCTACCTGTCCAAAATAGATTCTATAACCTGCTCCAAAGTGTATTCGTAATTCAAAAACACCTTCACCAACAGATCGGCAATCCCCAAAATTACCATCTTCAAGACGCGCAAGTCTCGCCTGAATCCGATCTTGTCTGTTTGTATCTCTAATTGAATCCAACCACTCATTAAAAGGTTCTTGACCATTTGGGGTTTGGTAGACTCGTATTTCTTGTGGATGTGTTGTACGCATCGTTGATTATTGTATTGATTATATCCTATTCCAACTATTTTCACTTATGGATAAATAATATGCGTATTTCTCTCAATAATAAGCGGTTCCGGACCACCCGCCGAAAAGTTTGATGCCCATTCCTCCGGATCATAATCACGGGTAACAAAACAAGCACGATGCACAGGCACTGCATCTTTCAATCCGATACGCGTCGCCATTTTAACGCATCCATCGTAAAAAGGAAACTCACCCTCAGTCGGATGATTTGTCAGGAAACCGATATCCGGTTGAAATGCTGCCACCGCTGAAACCAGATCGTCATGTTCGGCAAAGTTATTGATCGGATCGCCACTGAAGTAAAGCCTCACACCATCACTAACGACTACATATCCTAAGTGCGTGACATCAGGTGGACCAATGTCAGCAGATGGATCACCCGCAGGCGGTTTCGCATAAACAGCATGGACGGTAATATCGTTTAGTTCGACAGATCCTCCTGCACTAATCTCTGAAACGTTATCAGCATCAACATCTGTTTCAGACGAAATTTGGCGCACACTCTCTTCCGGCCCAATAAATCGTGTCGCATTAGAGGTCTCCCAAATTCGGTTTATGGATTCTGGACATGTATGATCACCGTGTGCATGTGTCAATAACACGAAATCGGTTGAAAGTTCCGACTCATCTAAGGGAGGTTCGGTGTGAATAAAGCGGTCCGAGGGACGGTTCCGCGGAAAATAAGGATCAATTTGAACGATAGCATTATTCGAATCTTTCAGGGCAAAACTACTCTGTTCAAACCAGTGGATAGCAATAGTACCTTCTGGCACTTTCAAGTCAACAAGTGGATGCATGTAAATTCCTTCTTGATATATGGAAATTAACTATTCTTTTTTCTGTAATAAAAATAAACGGCTACCACACCCGCAATTGCGCCAAATACATCAGAAACCCAATCTGCAAGCGTGGCAAATCTGCCGGGAACAAACATCTGATGCAATTCATCGCTTGCACCGTAGAGAATTGAGATAAGTGCAGCAGTAACCCATATCCAACTTGTGGGTAACCATTTCGGCGGAACGTTTACAAACGCTATAGCCAGCAATACGCTGAGGATGCCGTATTCAACAAAATGATAGAGTTTGTCAATTGTCAGCCACTCAAACTTTGGCATCGGGAGTGGCGGTTGTTCCATAGACGAAATGACAAATATAAGTACCATGTATAGAAAAGAGGGTGCCCAAAATTTCAAAATTTTCATGGCAAACTTCGCCAAAGTCGTCCCTATTTCAACGCATTTAGAATAGCGTCAACATCGTAGACACAACCACCCCATGTGCCACCACCGACAGACTGTAACGCTGCCCACAGTCGCGTATCGTCAGGCAATGCCTCGTCAGGTGCAAGGTCATCTCGCGGTTGTCGTTCTGCTAACAGACGTTCACCTGCCTCCGCTCCGAACTGTTCGCTGTCATGTCCTACCAAATCAATGCTCCCTACCAATCGCCGAGTATCAATCTCAATCTGAATTATGTCGCCATCAAGGACTTTTCCAATTGGGCCATTCGCAAGTGCCTCCGGTCCAACATGCCCGATACACGCACCTGTTGACACACCAGAGAATCGGGCATCCGTTATCAATGCGATATGTTTTCCAAACGATAGATGTTTAAGTGCCGATGTAACTTGGTATACTTCCTCCATGCCAGTCCCTTGCGGGCCACGACAACACAATACCATGATGTCTCCAGGTTTCATGTCCTTCTCTCCCTGCCCTTTAAGTGTCTGTATCGCATCGGATTCCCGAACAAACACACGCGCCGGTCCCGTCATACGATATACGCCATCAGCATCAACAACGCTCGGATCAATGGCAGTGCTTTTAATAACAGAACCTTCTGGGGCAAGGTTGCCTCGTGGGAATGTTACAGTACTCGTCAATCCTGCTGATTTTGCTGCATCTGGACTCAAAATAACTTCATCAGGTGCAACGTTATCCTGTTCTTCAAGTAGTTCACGGACGTGCTGCCGTCGTTCAGAGGTTTCCCACCAATCAAGGTTGCTGCCAAGCGTTTCACCTGTCGCTGTCAGTACATCTTCGTTGAGAAGGCCTCCCAATTTACGTAGATACAGCATCACTTCAGGCACAGCACCCGCAAGAAAAACACGAACGGTAGGATGTCCTATCGGTCCGTTTGGCAATACATCAACAAGGCGCGGCACTTGTTGGTTGACTTCAGTCCAGTCATCTACTGTAGGACGTTCAAGTCCTGCAGCATGTGCAATCGCAGGAATGTGTAACAGTAGATTAGTTGACCCACCGAATGCCGCATGCACGACCATAGCGTTCCGAATAGCCTCCGGTGTAACGATGTCCTTCATTGCCAAACCCTTCGCTGCTAAATTGACCACTGCACGCGCTGAACGTAGTCCCATATCTGACCATATATTCTGTCCAGACGGTGCTAATGCTGTATGCGTTAAACTCATACCTAATGCTTCACCGACAACCTGCGAAGTCGCTGCAGTTCCCAAGAATTGACACCCACCTCCCGGAGTAGCACACGCACGGCAACCCATGTCTGCCGCATCTTGTAAGCTAATCTCGCCGTGTGCGAAACGCGCCCCGATTGTCTGAATCTTCCCCGCATCCTCGCCTGTAGTCGGTGGTAAGGTTACGCCTCCCGGCACAAGTACAGCAGGCAATTCTCGCATTGAGGCAAGCGCCATCATCATCGCTGGCATGCCTTTATCGCAGGTTGCAACACCGACAACTCCTTTTCGTGTCGGTAGCGAACGGATGAGTCGGCGAAAAATCTGTGCAGCATCGTTGCGATAAGCGAGACTATCCATCATACCGACGGTGCCTTGCGTTCGTCCATCACACGGATCGGAACAGTAGCCAGCAAACGGAATTGCCGCAAGTTCCTTGAGTTCACGCGCGACTGCCTGCATCAGAAGACCGACCTCCCAGTGTCCAGTATGATACCCAAGGGCAATAGGACTGCCATCAGGCGCTCGGATACCGCCTTGTGTGCTGAGAATCAGGAATTCCTCTCGCCGTAGTTCTGTCGGTGCCCATCCCATCGCTGTATTGTGGCTCAAGCCAAAAATATCACCGCTTGGTCGGTTGAGAAGCATCTCCGCTGTGAGTGGTAGACTGCCTTCGGGACCAGCAGCGTGTGTCTGAATATCGTAAATATCGCTATTGCCTGTTTCTAAGATGTCAGTGTAGTTAATCGGTTTTGCCATTGGGTATTCCCTTTCTGGTGCTAGTGTTTAGTCAAGTGCTAATTGATGGGTCTTGAAAGTAGTCGGGAATCGGAGTTCCCTCCTACCATAAGCAGTCAATCAGTAGGAGCGATCTCCGAATCGCGACCTACAATAATATGTTGACGAAGCACTAGTTGAGAACTTCAATCTTTTGTCGATATAGACATAAACTTGCTTCTTATTGCAAACGTACTAGTGTTCTGTCCACTCTAAAATTGTGAGTCGTGTCAGTAGTCGGGAATCGGAGTTCCCTCCCGTCAAATGCCATACGCGCATTTGACGTTGATTCACAAAGAGGTTTGTTCTGTAGGAGCGATTTCCGAATCGCGACCTTTACCCGCAAAATTTCGGTAGACACTCCACTAGAGGTTAATTTCGTTGCGGCAGCGAAAGGTAGATAAAAACTAACAGAGTACTTAAAATTGTAAGGGCGGATTCTTTATCCGTCCTTTTGCTTTGGTATAATCCTTTCAGGACTTACGCAATGTGTTTAAAAGTCCCACTGATAAGGGGGATTTAGGGGGCGGGCCCCATAGCGATAGCGTATGGGGAGATAAAAACACCAAATTCTGCCTATTTAACCCCCCTAACCCCTTATCAAGGGGGAATGCGTAAGTCCTGCCTTTAATTAATTGGTTCTTGGTACTAATGTCCACCCTCTTTTTGTCGCAAGTCTAGCAAGTGCCTTCTTTAGTTTATCGAATGTTCTCTTTTTTTTGCTATCTGTGTAAAAAATGTCTGTGCGAAAAAATCAGGGTTTACGGTAATTTGTGAATGGGCGTAGTTTTCTGGATCGGATTTTGGATTGGGGTCGTAAATCACATCTACGGCGTGAACAACGACATCTGCATTCTGGTCTTGTGTTTGGACTGTTCCGATTGCGCGGACCTCAGCAGCGATAAGACTAACAATACCATCTGTATCACTTAATTTGGAGCAAAAAGGGGTAAAATCTTTCAACTTCGCTCTGTCTACGGACGGTTTTTTACCTATATCACGAAAAGCATCGCTACGAATTCGTAGTTTTCCTTCATAATAGATGTACTCTACCCCAAGTTCATTTCGTACGCTTCGATAGAGTTCCTCATCGTCCCATACGGGGGCGTTTTTATACATGAAATAACCATTCCCAAAGTGCTAGATAATTGTCACAACTAAGAAAACCTTCCCGCATCTCCGTGTCAATATTGGTTCCCCAGACTTGGAGGTATTCTGCTTCATTTTCTCCGATTAACAGATGTAACTCCTGTTCTCCTTTATGCCATGCAGCAGTTACATAGCCATCTTCATCACAGGAGATGAACGGCATAAGCCACGGATGTCCGGCAGAAATTACAGAGTCTAACAATTCTTCTATAAGAAACTTGGCATGATTTAGTGTTGACTGGCTTGGTTTCTTCGATTCGTAACCATCCCAATTGTCCTCCCGTTGTGCTAAGACATCAAATCGCTCAGATATTTTACGTCTTTGTGTGTCCTGGGTGATTTCCTTATAGAAATCGTGTTTATATTCTACTTTTTCAAATTTCTCAAAGTTCATAGACAAAGTTCCTCTGAAAAATTTTTTAATAGTAACCCTTAAAAACAATATTTTGGGGTTGAGCACAACCACCTGTAAATAAACTTAGAAATTAAATCGTTGGATAACTAAGTGCAACCGTCTACACTGAACCCACTCATAAACCGAAGTAGAGAATATTTTAGCACATCGCAGAAAAATTAACAACTTATTTTTAATGTATGTCGTAATTTGTTTCATTTTTCTTCAAAAATCTATTCAAAAAGCTCTGCTACTGCACACGAAAAGCCTTCAACAACATCCTCACCTGTCAGTGTATCTTCACAATTTAGCAGTGTAAAGTCCGTTTCAGAACGATATACCATTACCGTTTTCATAACCGGTTCAATGCCCCAGACAAGACGTGTCCCTGCCTTCAGATAGGCTAACGCCTTTTCGGTAACATCATAATGCTTATCTGAAGGCGAAACTATCTCAATAGCGAGATCAGGAGCCACAGAGAACCCTTTTAATTTATCTTCCGACAACCGTTCTGTTGAAACAAAAGCAATATCAGGTTTAACAACTCGGTCCCCCAATTGAAACGTCGTTTCAAGAGAATACAAACGTCCTAACCTATTTTCACGAACGTACAATCCTAAAAGTAAATGAACATTAGAACCTACCTCACCATGTACAATTGCTGCAGCTGCCATCGGCACTAATTCTCCTTTTACGTACTCATAACCTTCTAAATCGTTTTCAAGAAATTCCTCCATCGTCATCGTGCTTGGCACTGGCAGTTCTTGAGCAGATTCAGGGTTCGTTTGCGAATTTTGCATGAGATTCCTCCTTATACTATAGATGGAATGGTTTCGATTTCCGAATCCCCACAGTCTATTTCTTCTGATTTGAAAGAAGTTTTATAACCTCAACTCTGCCAGCTTTAACTTTTCTCTCGTCCACTTTCATCTGCAAAAGTCCAACTACAAACTCCGTCAAACCCCAGTCGATTTGTGCCACATCTATAGGTGTCATACCATCATTTTTTCGGACATTAATATCTGCCCCCTTTTCAAGAAGCAGTTTCACCGTTTCAATGTGTCCGAGAAATGCCGCACTATGCAACGCGGTCGAACCGTCTCTATGTCGTTCATCAATTTTCGCACCTTTTTCAAGAAGCAATTTCGCCGCTTCTGTCTGTCCGCTTATGGCTGCCCATCCTAAGGGAGGTATTCCGAATTGTGGGTCCAGCACGTTCAAATCCGGACCACTATCTATAGCATTTTTGATAGCTGAAAGATCACCTTTTGCAGCTGCTTCCCATAAGTTGTGCTTTGATTGCGGAGCATTTTTCGCGTGTTGAGTGAGAAGTCTCACTACTTTAGCTCTACCCGCTTTAACTTCTGCCTCATTCACTTCAATTTGAATAATTCCTAATATCCCTTTTGTAATTCCCCAGTCAAGCCTTGCACTGTCTATGGCGCTGCCCCCAGCATTATTTCGGACGTTAACATCTACACCGTGTTCCAAGAGTAATTCTACTGCTTCAGCACGTCCAAGAAATGCAGCAGCGTGTAGTGCTGTGTTACCATCTCTATTCCGCGCATTGATATCCGCACCCTTTTCCAGCAAGAAAGTCATAATCTCAGTGTGTTCCATCAATGCAGCTGTGGATAAAATCGGTTCCCCAAACTGCGGATTCCTTGCATTCACATCTGTCCCATCTGCTACTGCCTGCTTAACCACTTTGAGATCACCGATGAACACGGCTTCCCATACGTCGTTTGCCACACCCTGCGGTTTTGAGGAGCGGTTGACATTGAGCATCTCAGCAATTTTGTCTCTACCCGCTTCAACCTCCTTCTGTTCCAACTCAATATCAAACATTCCTGTCATGAATTTAAGCATTCCCCAAGGGATGTGCAAACCGCTCGCAGGAACACCACCGCCACGGTTCTTCGCGTTTACATCAGCACCTTCTTTGATGAGAAGTTCAGCGATTTCGGCGCGCCCTAAAGAGGCTGCAATATGCAAGGGCGTTCCTCCATCCTCCTGCCTTACGTTAACATTTGCCCCGAGTTGAAGAAGCAATTCAGCAGCTTTTGCGTGTCCCATCATAGTTGCCCATGATAAAGGGGATATGTTTGTCTCTGGAGAAAGTTCATTGATATCCGCACCTTCTGCAAGGTAACGTTTAATGCCATCAAGGTCGCCTGTCCGCGCTGCACCCCACAAATTGTCTTCCGGCAACTCAATAAACTGTCTCATAAACTTACTATCGAATCCTTCAGGTCCCATAACGATTGGGGGATTCGGTCTCCTTTTCCAGATCGGCATTCCCCCAGTAATCTCAGCTAAAATCTCACTTTTACGCGTACGAATAAAGTGGCGAGTCTCATCTAACTTCTCCGAAAAAGAGATGGTTTCTCCTCCATCCCACCTTTCTTTTTCTTGAAAAGAACGTTGCGCGGGTATCATGTGTGGTTCAATCATCACAGATATTCTGTCCACTTCGGCGATCAGTTGCACCTCGTTCCAGTGATTTTCAAGAATATCCATCATCGTTTTCGCATAACGTTCTCTACCTTCCTCAAGCTGATAGAGCTTGTAAGCAATCAAGCCTTGTGTCTTAACCGAAATCGGTGCATCAGGATTTCTCTGGTGTCCAAGGATACTAAATTTAGTGAACAATGAATCCGCACCCCACGGTAAGAAATGGAACTTATCTGTCTCCGGATTCAGATAGACAAAGAAATTGTTATTGTTTCCAGAATACCCATCCCAGAAACCGAGTAGCCCTTCCGTTGCCCAAAATCGATAGAAACTATCCAAATCAACATGTTCGCCGATAGCTTCTTCAGTCACCTGATCATCTGCAAGAACATCAATCAACGCTTTTATTTTTTTTCTGCCGCGTTCGTCATTACCTCTTTTATGTTCAAAACTATTCTCCCACTCTTTATAAAAATCAACCACTGAACTTTCATAGACGACACCTTTACCATTTCCGAAGGCACGTATGCGCAACGGTTTGCGCATACTTTCTACGTGGGAGTAAATCCCTAAGTTCTTACCGTTTACCGTCACCTTTGCATAAGCGCAACGCGGTGCTGGAGAACCGATCGCGTTAAACAGCGCATATCCCATAAACTGGCTGACCTGACTCGCATCCTGCTGATTGTTATTAAGTGTCAGGTTTGTTAATCCATCAATCTCACCCTTTTTGTCAACATGATTCAATTTGATTTTAAGTGATGGCCGTGTATCACTTTGGGAACCGATAAACCCTTTCTTACGAATTCCTACTTTCGGAAACTCAACACCATCAATACTCACACTTGCTTCAACGTAAGTATACGGATGTTCCGGTGGCTCAAACTGCCGAGACTTATTCAGCACTTGAACAAAATTCCGTGATTGATGCCGAATTTTGTTCCAATCCTGTTCCGAAACGGTGATCTGTACATCTAAAACCCGATCCATTGGAAAAATATCATCAAAAGTCAACTCCTTCGCATCGCTACTGCAGACCGCAACTCCTATACAGAGAATCGTTGCCAAACATAATATCCATTTTGCCATTTTTTTCTCCTATTGTTATGTATTCTCCAATATGTAATTAGTACGTAGGTTGGGTAGAGCGTAGCGAAACCCAACACTCTTCCTGTAGGAGCGAGCTCCAACTCGCGACCACTTGTAGTCCGTACCTACGAGCAATATCGACCTATTTTTATATTGCACCATAGTTTAACACATTTCAGATTTTTATGCTTGATAATTCTGAGATGATTTGGTATCATGAAATTTAACTATTGTAAGAATGTCCGCATGACTTCAATCCTCTATAAATTTTGAAAATTAGGAGTTAATATATGAAAATAAAGTCAATACATTTAAAAGACTTCAAACGTTTTACGGATTTAAAGATAGAGGAAATTCCTGAAAAGGCAAAACTCGTGGTGATGATAGGTCCAAACGGGAGTGGTAAATCCTCTGTATTTGATGCTCTACATGCATATAGATTTTCATACTTAAGTGGAAATGGAGAGATGAATTTTGAAGGATCCCATCATTATAGAGACAACTTAGATTACTTCAAAAAATATGGGTTGTCTATGAGAAAAGGGAAACCTGTAGAAATAAAATATCACACAGAACCTGAAAATATGGAGGGATGGGAAAAGAGTGTTCGAATACGGACATCTTATAGAAACAATTCAATTCGTTCAAAGAGTTTTTCTCCGTCTCTCGGTCCAGTTGAAGAAGACCGTCAGTTTTTGACGTTGACAGAAAATGATGACTCTGTGTCAATGAATTTATGGCGATTAGCGTCTCAGTGGTTAGAGCAAACCTCAGGTATTGAACCTCCTACAAAAGGTTTAGACACCCTTCAAATGGAAGTTTTTGGTGAACTCTATAGTGCAATGAATAGACTCTTCAGTGAACAGAATTTAAATTTAAATAATTTGGGGAATCCTGCCAATGGAATTTTCTTCCAATTTGACAAAGGGGCAAGTAAGCGATTTTCATTTCAGAATCTGGCAAGTGGTGAAAAAGCTGCCTTAGACTTGCTTTTGGACTTAATAGTGTCAAAAACTGAACTCATTGATACTGTGTTTTGCATTGATGAACCGGAAGCGCATATACACACAAAACTTCAAGGACTACTTCTTGAGGAACTTTACAACCTCATCCCTGACAATTCACAACTATGGATCGCAACACATTCCATAGGCATGGTGCGTAAGGCACAAGATCTCTGGCACAGAAATCCGGATTCAGTTTTATTTCTTGATTTCGGTAGAGAGGATCTTGATTTCGACGATGAGGCGACAATCACGCCCACACCGCCCAACCCAGATTTATGGGAGCGGACCTACGACATTGCTCTTGGTGATCTTGCTGAGTTAGTAGCATCAGAGCAATACGTATTTTGCGAAGGTGAAGATTTTGATGAAACATGCTATCAGAATATTTTTGGGGCTTATTACCCTGAAACTCGCTTTATTTCTATGGGTGGAAAAACTACCGTAGAAAAAGTTGTGAAGGAATTAAAAGGCAAAATTACAAAGGGGGCGAAAGTTATCGGGATCATTGATCAAGATAATGCAACAGAAGTCGACATGGAGAGGAATGCCGAGGTAGGTATCCGAACATTATCAAGAAAAACCATCGAAAGTTATTTACTTGATGACGAAGTATTAACGAAGTTGTGTAAAGACTACGGCGAATCCGATAAAGTCCAGGATTTACTTACTGCAAAACAAGAGGCACTTAACGAGCGTAATCTAAAACCGACTGACAATCTGAAGTCTATTGCTCAGCACATCCATGGTGTTGCCCAAAAACTTCTAATATCAGTTAACTTGGGAAATAGTAAGGAAAGTTTCATGAGGGATATTCTTGCCCCGCTTATTCAACCTGGTATGGATGTTTATAAGGAACTACACGAAGACATCTTTGGCGAGTGACTTATAAACTAATCTGTTGTTCAAATCAACGCAAATGCGCCTACGACATTCGGCAGCGCATACCTACCACCCAACCTTCAAATCACCCCATATCGTCGCCAATTTTCCAGCAGCATCTACTGCAAATATATCTTTAGAGGTCATGACTTCCACGACCTCCTCCTCAGTTAATGCGCGATCGTAGACAATTAACTCGTCAAGCAAACCTTTGTAAGCATTTACGTCAGTACACCTTCCACCAAATTCAAGATTGTTATCATTCCAAATCATCACAGGACCGTTGGCTGGCACCGCTTTCTGTCCCTCAAGTTTTCCGTCAACGTAAACCCGAAGCTCCTTGCCGTCAAAAGTACCAACAACATGATACCAGTTATCCTTTTTTAAGCCCAAATCTGGTAAAGGAAGTGTCGTATCAACATCAGCACCGTCAAATGGACCCATATTCTTCTGTCCGGAATTGATATACCAATATAATCCTTGTCCGCTACCGAGTCCAAACTCGACATTATCATCACTTGCTCCAGATTTGTGAAAAAAGATGTTGCCATAGACGTGTCCGTTACCAACAGCAATGTCTGATATTTCATAAGGGAATATCCAAACTGCCACGGTCAGATGTTCCGTCCAGAGGTCGCTTTTTCCACCCGGTTCAATGATCTTAGCCGATCCTGCCGAGAATTCAATGGCACCCCCACGCTTACCTTTCTCAACAAATTCCGCTGTGTTGTGCAGTGTAGCCTCAAAACCTTTCGGACCAACATCTTTTGCGATATCACCTTTACCTTCGTCAAACGGCATGTAAAAGTGTAAACCTTTCGTTACCTTGGCGGTCGTGTTAAAAGACACGAAACAAAACGCCAAGAATATAGAAATATCTCCTCATTTTGTTTTCTCCTTTTTCGCCCGCGCAGCATGTGCATTACCTATCAACGCTGCAATAAATATAACGGTAAATAATCATTATTTTACTACTTGTGCAGATTGTAGGCAAGCGAAAACAACGTGTCCAATTAGGTAGTTTATGATGAATATGTAAATAAGCAAACACCCACCAGTAGGAACGTTTTGTATGCGCGCCGATTAAGGTGAATCGTTAATTGTAAATCTACTATAAATGCTCTTACGCTTTAAATCCTTCGTTCATGCTTAAAATAAAATCAATACAACACATGCACCCGATTTTTACCACGCAGCGTCTCATCAGGCATCATAATCGGCATCTCGACGATAGCGATAAGCGATCCATCTGCACTAATAGCAAGTGTATCGTAGGGAAGTTGCCCTTCCGTGCGGTAGGTATAGAGATATTTCGCCAACCCGCTACCCTTTGCGGTAAGATCAAACACCGAAACGCCGTGGAGACTCTCCTTCGGGTTCTGGCTTCGCTTAGAAACAGCCAACGCAGCATAACGTCCTTTGACATCAATACGTAAACCTTGCGGCATATTCTCAAGTTTCCACTGCCAAACTTTTTCACCACCCCACGAATAAGCGAAAACCGTCATCCCGTTAGGATGTAGTGTAGACGGACGTTGTGCCCCTTTTTGAAGATGGTAAGGGATATATGTATCACCAGTAACAAAGAGTGCAGCAGCTTCTGTTGCACCAATCGTGCCGGTTGTAGCAATAATCGGCACACCACTCACCTCCAGAGGCGTTGCCAAATTCTGTTTCCAAATCGGTTCAGGATTGTCCGTACTAAAAATAAAAGCGCGTCCATCGTCTGTAGTGACGTTGACAAACTTTCCATCAGGCGACATGCTAACACCACGCCAAAGGGTAACCCCTTTGAAATAGGGGTCAAGCGGTTCAAAATCTGCGTGCCACCTATCTGTCCCTGCCTCCACGTCAATCACAGACAGCGTTCCGTTCCCCTGACCACTCTCATCTCTAACAAGCGCAAGCACTTTCCCATCAGCACTAACATCAAACCAGCGGAATATCTTTTGCATTGCCTCCTCACGAGGCCATTTCCATTTGACATCCCCAGTTTTAGCATCAAACCGATAGAGCATAGACCGCTTTTGAGGTATCTCGTTCTGTGTCCACGAATGCACACCTGCAACTAATAGATCACCGTTCGGTAGTGTCTGAAGGCAAGGCTGACCAGGATAACTCACCCACGCATACACACTATCTGGATTACCCGGTGTTGAGGTCTCAATATCATCTGCCGTGCGGTATTTCCAACGAAGCCGCGGCGTTTTCCCTGTCAACTCATAGCAATAGATAAATCCATCTGCTGCTTGTTCTCCAACATAAAGCAATGTATTGTCAGGACTAAACGCGACGTGCCTAACATAACCTTCCGAAATACGAGTCTTCCATACTGTTTCACCTGTTATAGGATGGAGAATCGCGAGATGACCTTTATCTGTCGCAACAGCAAGTTTGTCTGTGTGAGTTCCATGTCCAAATGCTAACGCAGTCGGCTTTGCAGGCTGACGCAGATTTTCCATCAGCGACAAAAGCTCATCTAATTGAATTGTTCGGATGAGGTAAGGAACAGGTTTCAGAGGTGAAGTGGTGTCTGTTATACTTTTCCCCGAACGAAACTGATAGCTTTTGTTCGGATGCCACGCAAATTGCAGTAGAATCCTTTTCTCATCAAGTTTTAGAGACGGCACAACCTCAAACGTTGCTCCTTGTTTTTCTACAGCAACTTCAATTTTCGCGCCAAGTTCATCCTTGGTTTCAGATTCAAGCACTACACCTGTCCGAACCCAGGTAACATCCAGTTCAGCCATCACTGCACTAATTGGCAGCGCGATAAACAATAACAGAGAAAAAAAACAGATATGTTTCATTGATATGTCCTCACAATATAGATAGAAAAAAGAGTAAATGTAATGTGTCATTATTCCCAAATGTTTCACATAACTAATCCGCCACTCTCCACAGTCCGCGCCCCAATCTTGCACCAAGCAGCACACCGATGAACGTATACGCGAACCCTTCAACAACAATGCGGAGCAAAATGTACCAATCTGCGAAAAAGAGGCGATAGAATAGAATAGAGAGTTGAAAATCAACATAAACAGCAATCGCATCACAGATACCGAAAACAAGTGCCCACATAAACAGACTACGCTTCCGCACGAGCAGAAAACCTGTCTCTAACAGCAGAACACTTGTCCCTGTGTAAATAATTGTCATCGGTGTGAAAAGCCCGAACGTAACAGCACCAAGAAGTAAACGCACTGCAGATACGAGCAAGATGACACCGCTTTTACCATAAGTATCAGAAGCACTTGAATCTTTCGGGGCGTTGGCACCAGGGGTACCGTAAATATACATTAACAACGCTGTAAGCAACGCATAGTAGAGCGTCTCATTAACTAAACCTGTCAACAGAACAGAGAAAGGACCAAGAATTGCACGAATAAGATTCAAAAACAGTGTTGACGGCACAACGATTGCCACAAATATCGTTGTGCCGAATAGCGCTATCACAATCAGTTGCTTGGTCGAGAAACGGACAAAGAATTGTTTATGAAACCTGAGCAGTACTATCAGTCCAATGCAGCTTGCTATAACTGCTAATCCACTCACAAACAGCGCGTGTCGGTTTGGAACGACGATGTGAAGCGGTCTTTTGGCACTGAGTACGACCCTGTCACTCCCCCAAATTTTCACCGCAATTTCACGTTCATATTCACCAACTTTAGCAGATTGTGGATGAAAATAGATAGGCAAAGCGATAAAGGTCAATTCTTCGCCCGGTAAACTAGCAAAACTGACACTCCGATCCGTCCCGGCATTGACTGCATCCGGTGGTGCCAAAAAAGGCACTGCTTCACCGCTTTTCACATCACGATTGATTGACGAAACAACGACGTGAATAGCCGCTTCACCTTGATTATGAATACGGATTGCCTGATAAGCTACAGGCGCATACACATTAGTCTGCTCTGTACCAAGCCAACTGAACAAAGGACGTGGATGAAAGATAGTATCTTCTCGCTGTCTTGGATCTGCTATGCCACTTGCATCTGTTGGCATAGCAATTGCTGCAATAGAAATATGTTCAACAATCTCCGGAACAGTGGCTATCCGTAATTGTACTGTCGTTTCCTGTTCCCAAGTTTCCCCTTCGGTTGTTGTAAAACGAACAACACCCGAAATTTCTTGCGTGTCCGATTGATCGGGCGGTTCTATCGAAACTTCAGATGTTCTCAAAACTAATTGACGATACCAATCTTCCGATGCGACGCTAAACGCACCCATAGTTGAAAGGCAGGTTACCATATTCCTTGTCTCTGTTTTCCAATCTTCAGGCATACGAATGACCTGTAATGTTGGTGGCAAACAGATTTCCAGATCAAAGGAAGTAGGTACGTTTCCATTTTTAACTATGACTGTGGCTGTCATCTCACTTTCATGCAGGATAAGTGCCTTTTGATTGCCACGCAATTGATCTTGTGCATCCGACTTCACCACAGCACCATAAGGAATAGCAATCTCCAAACTACCGTGAGCGTAGGTACGCGGTGTTGTTACCGTTTGAACAATCACATGTTCCGCGGAGATGGCCGCTTCAAATCTATAGGTTTCCCCTTCCTGCCACTCAAAATAGAGTAATTCTATCTGTCGAGGCGGCACAGGGAAACTAAGTTGAGCGACCATTGTTCCATCGGAATTATAGGCAGAAACCTGCTTAATCGGTGCTTCGTTGGCAAACTGCACCTTAGCACCGAGCGGAAAGAAGGTAATCTGCCATGATAGCGTATCCTCTTTTGCTTCAGGTGTGCAACCGATGAAAAGTATCGGTAGAAAAAGCAAAAATTCCCATTTGACCATAACGATGACCTGATCATATCATGCTAATGTTGTATCCATTCAATTTTTATGGGTAAATGTCGCGATTCGGAAATCGCTCCTACAGAAATGTTACGTAATTGTAGGAGAGAACTCCGATTCCCGACTATTTTGTAACTCACAATTTGAAAGTGGACGTAGACCACTGCTTTATCCTCTTTCAAATTGAATACGAAATTAAATTATCCAAATCAGGGATATCTTTATTCGCAGCAAGTTTCTTCTTGTAGGAGCGAGCTCCAGCTCGATACTTCCACACCCACAAAATTTGAGTCGTGATCCCTACCTCTTACGCTTAAAAATGCTGAGCAACACGGACTAAGTCCAGGATGTTAACTTCCCCATCCCCGTTAACATCGCCAGCTATTCCGGGACCACTTTGACCGAAATTCTGACCGACAATCACAAGATCTTTTATGTTGACAAACCCATCATCGTCCACATCTTCACCACGCGGCACAATTTGTGCAAGTGCCACTTTATCTGTGCCGTGTCCGAGTTGGTATGTCTTAATAAGTGTTTCATCTGGTCCCATGACAAGCATAGTAGATAGTCCACCGCCTGTCCAGTCAGGTTTAGTGATATAGAGATTCCCATCCGGATCGAAAACCATCCCAGATCCACCACCGAACTCAGCAAGTGTATCATTTTTGTCTCGAACCCACTTTTGAGTTGGCACATCATAAATAAGTAAACCGGAGTTCTGCCAGCCTCCCTGGATAAACAACTGTTTCTGCGAATTAATTGCAAAAGAGCCTGGAGTCATTTTAAGGTCAACCGTTTTGACTACTTCATCGGTAGTCGTATCAATTAGAACCAGTTTACCCGAAATCTGACCGTAATCCCCCGTTGTTTTTACAATAACTGTGGAGCCACCATCGTTGAGAATACCCCCAGCATTGATTGGCATCGGGATAGTACTCAATACCGAATCTGTCTGCGTATCTATCACAGTGACAGTACTTTGGTCATAGATAGATTTACCTGCTGCTGCATCCCACTCCCAAGCGGGATTGGTCACATAAGCCTTTCCGTTGAGAACCGTGATGCCAATCGTTTTGTTGAAAGATGCATCCGTAATAACTTTGGTCACACGCCGACTGCCTATATCAACAACATGCACCTGATGGACATTATCACAGGTAACATACATCTTATTTGGGGTAACAAGCGCAAGACTTTGTGGATAAGCATTGGGTTGAATCGGAATCACTCCGATAATCTCTCGCCGTTCCAGATTGATAATTTGAATGCTATCGAAAAACATGCCCGAAAGCCAATCAAAACGCGGTATATAAGCAATATGCCCATGAATCAGAATACCACTTGGCACATCGCCAATAGTAATAGCTTCTTCGTCAACAGCACGTTTCAGATTCGGTTCATCAAGATCAATAATTGAAAGGGAAGAAGTAATATTCAAGTCGTCATTATCCAGCGCATTCACAACAACGGCAAGATTTTGGACATCTGTTTGGGCAAGAGCGGAACTAACGAGGAAAGTGAAAAGCATCGCGCCAATAAGTAGGAACGAATGCAGTTTGTGATTTAAGTGAAACGAGAAAAGTCGCCTAAAGAAAAATACTTTGTTCATTAAAACCTCCGTAATGAAACAAGAAACCCCTGCTTTCATTGGAAAGAAGGGGAAGGCGACACGCTGTAAAATCTGATCCTGTAATGCTGTATGAGGTTGAATACTTTATATTGCTATATGTATTCTATATTTGACAGGATACTGCCGTGCTCTGTTCCACCGCTTTCCCACGAAAGCAGATGCGTGAAACACGACTCAGGCAGGTCTCCTGACTTCCGATTTTTTGTGTAACTTACAAGCCAAACTTGCGCTACTAAAATCCGCTGTACCTTCCCATCAACCTTTGACAGTGGTTTTACCAGCGGAAATTACCCGCTTTTAGAGGGTAATCAATCGTTCACAGTGGCGGGGCCGTGGCGGATTCTCACCGCGCTTCCCTATTCTCCGTGATTCGGCACCTGAACCGTTCATTTATTCAATTGTATGCGTATATTATATCATATTGCCCGATTTTTTGCAAATTTATTGCACTTTTAATTCACTTGACATAAGGTTTAATTTATGTTATAATTAAAATTGCTTATTCATTAAAATGGTGGGATGGCTGAGTGGACGAAAGCGGCGGTCTTGAAAACCGTTGTGGCGCAAGTCACCGTGGGTTCGAATCCTACTCCCACCGCCAAATATCTGGAGAGGTGCAGGAGTGGTTGAACTGGACTGCCTGCTAAGCAGTTATGGCGAAAGCCATCGTGGGTTCGAATCCCACCCTCTCCGTTTTTGATTTATAGTCAATCTATAGTTCATCTTCTTGTTAGGTTGGGTAGAACACAGTGAAACCCATAGGTGTCAATTTAGCGTCTAATCTTTCTTGTTGGAGGGAAACCTTGTAAGCCCGATTTTTGAGACTCAAACCGTTATATCCAAATCAACGCTGAATGCGCGTTTGGCATTCAGCGGGGTTGAAAACCCCTCCAACAATAGGACATATCCTTAAATTGACAGGTATGGGTAGAACACAGTGAAACCCAACTAATAATATTATCATCGCCACGATTTTGGCAAAAGATGCGCCTGTAGCTCAGCGGATTAGAGCATCTGACTACGGATCAGAAGGCCGGGGGTTCGAATCCTCTCAGGCGCTTTCGACTCTTGTGAACGCTCAAGATTCAAGCAATTAAAAACAGTGTTTAACTCCACGTCTGTTGAACATATTTCAGATAGCGATGTCTTATGGATGAAGAAGGCACTTGATTTAGCACGGCAGGCAGGTGAAAAAGGTGAAGTCCCTGTTGGTGCTATCCTTGTAAAAGACGATACCTGCGTAGCTGCAGCACATAACCTTCGCGAAAAATCTGGAAACCCAATCGCGCATGCTGAAATGCTCGTGATACAAGAAGCATCACAAAAACTCGGCAACTGGCGTTTGACGGATACGATTTTATATATAACTTTAGAACCGTGCCCGATGTGTGCGGGGGCAATAGTTTTGGCGCGTATTCCGAAGGTTGTCTATGCTACCGCCGACCCCAAAGCAGGTGCAGCAGGAACGATTTATAATATCGTTCAAGACGAACGACTAAATCACCAAGTGGAATTGGTAAGTGGTGTCTGTGCCGAAGAGAGTAGCGCACTGTTGAAAACATTTTTTAAGAACCGCCGTTAATCGTTAATGATGAAAAGTATATATAAACGAATTTCGTCTATGGTCGTTCGGGTTCTAATCATTATTTTTGTTGGTTCTGCATTGCTGGTAGGTTGCGATACTAACAACACCTTAATCTTATCTGAATCCGATGAAATCTTTGGTAAATCTGTTTATCTCAATGATGAAAAATGCTCCTATACCAGCGATGACGAAAATGTCTATATCACGTGTGGTCCGCTTGCACAGCTTGAATCCGATACCGAACCGCTTGTTTACTATGCATTTATTGAGGACATTGAGAACGTCTACGATGGGGATACAATTCAAGATGTTTTAGTATTACTACATAAGTTCAACCGTCCTCAAACTGAAAATTTTTCACTTTGGCCGGGCGTTGAGCGCCACACAGACGGCATCTATAGTCTAACCGACATAAGAATCCGTGGTATTGACGCACCAGAACATAGGGTATCAAGAGAGAAATCTGAAGAAGAAAGATCACGCATAAAAGCACGCGCAGCCGCAGCAACGGATTTTTTGAGAGACTTAATAAAAAAGTCTTCTATTGATGGTATGCTGCAGGCAATTGAAATTCGCAATCCAGACTTTGGAACGTGGGCAGGACGTATTGTCGCAGATGTGTTTTGTTATCATGATGGAATAAAAATAAACGTTGCAGAAGCATTGATTGAGGCACATCACGCGGTCGCTTATGACGGAGGAACAAAGACCTTTGATTGGGGTGCAGAAGTACTTGATTTTGATGATACCGTGGAGCCAGAATAATAAACCTTTTTACAACGCAGAGGCGAATCATTTCAAGAAGCATGTCGCGCACATAACGGATTATTAACTACCGATAGTCGAATGCTGAAAACCGACAGCCATATATGGAGAGATGCAGGAGCGGTTGAACTGGACAGTCTCGAAAACTGTTGTGGCGCAAGTCACCGTGGGTTCGAATCCCACTCTCTCCGTTTTTTCTGGTTGTATCGCAAACTTTATGAAGATTAAGAAAATATTTCGGTAATTCTAATTTTTTCCAAACCCGGTAGGTGCGGTTTCCTAACCGCACCGGATCTTTCTGCAAAATTACCGAATTAATAAATTAATCTTCATTTAGTTTGCGGAGGGACGACACAAACTAAAGTTTGTGCTACATTGGACTTCTTGAACAAGCGAAAAATGTAATCTTACGGGTGTCTACTAAACTTTTATGATTTACTTGGGGCAGTAGCTCAGTTGGGAGAGTGCATCCCTCGCACGGATGAGGCCACGGGTTCGAATCCCGTCTGCTCCATTTGCTTATACTTTCCGGAGAGATGCAGGAGTTGGTTGAACTGGCATGACTGGAAATCATGTGTGCTGTTTTGCAGTACCGTGGGTTCGAATCCCACTCTCTCCGCCAGTTTTGAGGAGATACGTCGGTTTTGAGACCGCAATTAAATGTCGCAGAACCGACGTATCTCATACCCGATGAATAACTTTAACGACTTGGCTATGCTAGGTGGGGAGGTAGCGGTGCCCTGTATCTGCAAACCGCTAAAGCAGAACTGAATTCCCAGTATGCGGCCTGTCTTTGTGGGGTCTGTCCCGTGCACGTAGCGTTGATAGTTGGGTCTTGAGCAACGAGAGCTTGTTGAACTCCGTCAGGTCTGGAAGGAAGCAGCGGCAGATAAGTTTTCTCGTGTGACGCAAGGTAGCCTGGCTTGAGCCAACGACATGGGCAACGCCCGGAGAGGCTTGTCAACTCAGGGTGCATAGCCATTATATACGCATTATAGATGCTGCCTCACTATTTGTGAGTGATATGAACAAAGTAGTACATTTGCCTGTCTAAGGTTTCAAGCATGTCTTATGAAGTTTTCGCACAGAAATGGCGTCCTCAGTACTTCCGCGATGTTGTTGGACAGGCGCACGTGACCGCCACGTTACAGAACCAGATCCGGTCCGAGCGTCTCGGTCATGCATACCTTTTTTGGGGACCAAGAGGTACAGGTAAAACGACAGTGGCGCGTCTCTTTGCGAAAGCTATCAACTGTCTGAACCCCGCAGAAGAAACCGAATTTGAACAGGTAATTACAGGTGAACCGTGTAACGAATGTGATGCCTGTACGGAGATTACACAAGGTTCATCTTTTGATGTCATAGAAATGGACGCTGCTTCTAACCGCGGAATTGACACCATTCGTGACCTACGCGAGAACGTCAAACTTGCACCTGCAGCCTATAAATATAAAATCTACATAATTGATGAAGTTCACATGCTGACAACAGAAGGCTTCAATGCACTTCTCAAAACGCTTGAGGAACCACCGCCACATGTGATTTTCATCATGGCAACTACCGAACACGCCCAAATTCCAAAAACCATCACCTCCCGTTGTCAAGACTTCGATTTCCGTCATTTAACCTCTGATCAGATAATTTCTCGCTTACAACTTATCGCCGATGATGAAGAAATTTCTGCTGACAGTGAAGTTCTGTCGCTCATCGCACGCCAATCCGAAGGATGCCTACGTGATGCCGAAAACCTTCTTGAACGTGTGGTTTCCTCTGCAGGAAAAGAATTGACACTTACTAATGTTGAAGATACACTCGGACTCGGTTCAAATTTGCTACTTCACGAACTTACAGAGGCAATTGAAGGACGTGACCTCGCTGTAGGGCTCACGACATTAAACAAATTATCCAAACAAGGTATGGATTTGGCACAATGCCTTCATCAACTCATCGCATACTTTCGAGACCTGCGTCTCCTTGCGGTTGATAGCCAACTTGATGAACTTATTCAAAACCCGAAATCTGAACTATCCGAACTCAAGGAAAAAGCACAGCAAATTTCAGTAGACCGACTATCGCGAATTATCAAAATTCTGATGCACACCAACCGTGAAATCAAAGAATACGGTTATGCCCAATTGCAACTTGAGAATGCGCTGATTCAAATTAACGCCATAAAAGAAACCATTCAACTTGATGAAATTATTAATAAACTTATTGCCATAGAACAGAAAATTGATAGTGCCGAATCGGAATCAGCACCTACACCAAATTCCACACTTCCCACCAGCACCCGCAGCCCTGAAACTCCAAAACCGACCTTTGAAGTAGATAACCCTGTCCATCCACCACAAAAATCAGAAACCTCATCTCAAACACCTCTAAAACCTGTCCCAGAGGAAAGTACGGCGGTTTCAAATACAGATCAGTCTAATCAAACAGCAGCTCGTAGTTTAGACGAACTGACTGCTATTTGGGAAGAGGTTAAATCGCGACTTCAGAAAATATCACCTTTTTTAGCACACAGTCCACTCAAAGATGCGGTGACAACGGTAAACGGAGAAGATCAAATAAAGATCGTTTACCCCGCGGGGACGGTTTTTTTAGATTATAATGAAACAGAAAAAAATATCACGAATATTTTTAGAGAAGTCTTAGGAAAATCGGTGCACATTGAACTTGTCAGAGGTGAAGTGATTGCCCAACCGGAGGAAACCACTGAATCATCAGACGAAAAAGTACAAACCACACCGTTGATGCGTAAACAACAAGCCGCAGAAGACGAACAGATCAGACCCGTGCTTGACCTATTTGACGCAAGAATTTTAGAAACTCAATAAGGAGATTTCCAGTTCTCTTTTGAGAATCGGAGCCATTTACAATTATGAAAATGAATGACTTAATGAAGCAAGCGCAGCAGATGCAAAAGCGCATGCTTGAAATCCGAGAAGAACTCGCGAACCAGACTATTGAAGCAACCGTCGGAGGCGGTATGGTCACTGCAGTTGTCAATGGACAACAGGAACTCGTTTCACTCCGCATTACACCAGAAGTAGTTGACCCCGATGACACCGAAATGCTTGAAGATTTAGTTGTCGCAGCTGTGAATGAAGCATTGCAACAATCACAAGAACTGATGTCTGATGAGATGAGCAAACTGACCGGTGGTTTCAAGATTCCGGGGCTTCCGTAACAGCAATAGGCAAAAACATGCAAGGCTATCCACAACCGTTGGAGCGGCTTATCATGCAGCTTCAGAAACTTCCTACGGTTGGACCCAAAACCGCGCAACGTTTAGCTTTTTTTATGCTAACACTCCCGGACATTGAGACCAACCAAATCGCAGAAGCAATCTTGGAAGTTAAAGAAAACTTGTCAGATTGCAAGATATGTGGTACTATCACTGACATAAATCCGTGTCATATATGCTCAAATCCGAGACGTGACCCACAAATCATCTGTGTTGTTGAGCAATCGGATGACCTATGGGCAATAGAACGGACTGAAAGCCATAAAGGACTGTATCATGTGCTCGGAGGCGTTCTATCACCATTAGATGGCGTCGGTCCGGATTCTCTGCGAATAGATTCTCTTTTTAACCGCGTTCACAATGGCACAGTCAAAGAGGTTATCCTCGCTACCAACTGGGATACAGAAGGACAGGCAACGGCACTCTACCTTATCCAACATCTTGAACAGTTTCAGGTAAACATCACTCGAATCGCCTACGGTATTCCTGTTGGTGGAGATTTAGAGTATATTGACGAAGTAACCATCGCGAAGGCTTTAGAAGGCAGACGCGCAGTGTAAGCGTGCTATTAATAATGTTTTAAAATTATAGGTTTGCTGTAATAGGAATAACTGTTAAAATCGGAAGTCAGGTGAGATAGATTGAACATGTTCAATCTTGATTTCATCTCTGATTTCCATATTTACTTTAAAATGAAAAAACGCCGCTGATGAAAATCATACAATTGACTATTCTCACTTTAATCCTATGTTGTGGCATATTCACTTGGGCGTGTGCCGAGCCAACGAACCCATCGTCCAGAGATACATCTTTGCCCTTTGACAGCAACCGCGCCTTTAACATCTTAAAAAGGCAGTGTGAATTCGGGCCGCGTCCCCCAGATTCAGAGGCACATCGAAAAACCAGAGACTATCTTTTCACGGAACTCAAGAAATATTCAGATACTGTGACCCTTCAACCCTATACATCCGATGTAGATACCAATACTATTCCTCCCCAGCGCAAAACACTCCACATGAACAATATCATCGCTGAATTCGGTAGTAGTCATAGCGAGACACTCCTGCTTGCAGCACATTGGGACACACGTCCTTGTGCTGATAGAGACCCGAATCGCGATAATCAGCGCGAACCTATTCTCGGTGCAAATGATGGGGCATCGGGTGTGGCAGTTTTGCTTGAAATTGCGCGGATTTTAAAAGAAACACCACCACCACGTCGGATCATCATTGTTTTATTTGATGGTGAGGATTATGGAAAAACAACAGATCAAATGTTCCTTGGTTCTCGCTACTTCGCAAAAAACATGGGAAAATGGAAGCCTGACTACGGCATCCTCTTGGATATGATAGGTGACAAGGATTTGCAAATACCGATAGAAAGATACTCTTGGGATGCAAATCCTGAATTTGCTAATGCCATCTGGCAACGTGCAGAGAATCTCGGTTTAGTCCCTTTTAAACGCAAATTAGGTCCCGCAGTTATGGATGACCATGTTCCGTTAATCAGGGCAGGCATACCGATGGTGAATATAATTGATTTCGACTATCCGCACTGGCATACGCTCGAAGATACAGTGGACAAATGTAGCCCAAAAAGTTTAGAGATTGTCGGAAAGCTTGTTGTTAACATTATTTATGAAGGACTAGGAGGTAAAAAATGAGATTTTTTACACTTTTTATAGTTATACTCAGCATTGGGATTCTTATCGGGTGTGAGAAACAGATGGAACCCGAACCATCTCCTATTGACAAAGTTTTACCTGAACCAGTATCAGGTGAACCGTGTCAACAGGATAGTGAGTATGAATGCGGTGTCATATTAGTACAGTACGATGAAGAAACTTGGGCACAACACACTTCACCTATACCCGCTGTGAAAAAGTTTCTTGACGAAAAAGGGTACAAACCAGAGGTAACGGATATATTTAATTTTATTCGTACTGAAGTTATATATATAGGGGACTTTGATGTTTTGCCGATTATAGAGGAATTGGTTACTGTTCCTGGTGTTGAGCACGTGGAACCGAATTACTTTGTGAGTATCGATGACCCGGAACCTGAAGGGAATTAAAGTTTTCAAATGGACCGGAATCAGTAGGATATCCATATCATAAAAATTCTACGAAAGATGAATACATATCACAAAAATTACGATGTTATTGTTGTAGGAGCAGGCCATGCGGGATGTGAAGCCGCACTTGCTGCTGCGCGCATGGGATGCGAAACGCTGATCGTTACTATCAACTTGGATACTATCGCCAAGATGTCCTGCAATCCTGCTATCGGTGGACTCGCTAAGGGGCATCTCGTAAAAGAGATAGACGCACTTGGCGGGGAGATGGCAAAAAACATTGACAAGACCGGCATCCAATTTCGCCGTTTGAATACTAAAAAAGGGCCTGCGGTACGATCCAGCCGCGCACAAGCGGACAAAAAGGCATACCAAGATGAGATGAAGCGCGTGCTGGAAGGACAAGAACAACTCGACATAAAACAGGTTTTGGTGGAAGAATTGCTTGTCGAAAATGGACAGTGTATCGGAATTAAGAGCCAAACACAGACCGCTTATTATGCAGATACTGTCATTCTGACAACAGGCACTTTTCTGAGAGGACTAATTCATATCGGAGATGTATCTTATAGTGCTGGCAGGGCAGGTGAATCCTCCGCAGAAAAACTTTCTGAAAGTTTCCTGAACCTCGGCTTTGAGATCGGTAGACTCAAAACGGGTACCCCACCCCGCGTCAATGCACATACTATTGACATTAGCCAGATGGAGATTCAACCGGGTGATGAAAATCCGCTTCCGTTCTCATTTTCCACAGAACAAATTACGCAGCCACAAGTGCCGTGTTATCTTACCTACACCAATGACAAGACACATGAAGTAATTCGTAAAAATCTCCACCGTTCCGCGATGTACAGTGGTCGTATAGTCGGTATTGGTCCCCGATATTGCCCCTCAATTGAGGACAAAGTTGTCCGGTTTGCTGAAAAAACAGAGCATCAAGTCTTTGTGGAACCGGAAGGGTTAGATACTGATGAGATTTACCTTAACGGCATTTCTGCAAGTTTACCTGAAGATGTACAGGTGGACATGGTGCATAGTATCAAGGGGTTAGAGAATGCTGAGATTATGCGCTTCGGATACGCTGTCGAATATGACTTTGCCCCTGCCACCCAACTCCAACCAACGCTTGAAACAAAACAGGTTCCTGGACTCTATTTTGCTGGACAACTCAACGGCACAACCGGCTATGAGGAAGCCGCTGCGCAAGGGTTGATGGCGGGTATCAATGCTGGTCTGAAGGTGAAAGGAAAAGAGCCACTCATCCTGGACAGATCCCAAGCATACATTGCTGTTCTCATTGACGATTTGGTTACGTTAGATATCCGTGAACCTTACCGCATGTTCACATCACGCGCGGAATATAGGCTGGCGTTACGAGAGGATAACGCCGACCTACGACTTACCGAAATCGGCAGACAAATTGGACTTATTGATGACAACACTTACAGCAGATTCCAAAAGAAAGCATCATCTATTGAAACAGAATTGAAACGTTTAGACGAAACGCGTTTGGTGCCAAACGCAGCGACTATTGATAGGTTAGCAGATATTGTCCAAACAGGCGAACTAAAACAACCTACGTTATTGGCAGATCTACTCAAGCGTCCTGAACTCCGTTATGAACACATAGCACTTCTGGCACCAATAGATGAAGAACTACCCCATGTGGTTAAAGAACAAGTTGAAATTCAGATTAAATACGATGGTTATATCCAACGGCAACAAAGGCAGATTCATCAGTTTAAAAAAATGGAAAATCTTCGCATCCCGGATACGTTTAGCTATATAGATGTGCGTGGATTGAAGACTGAAGCGCGCGAGAAACTCGAAAAAATTCGTCCTGCCTCTATAGGGCAAGCTTCGCGTCTGCCTGGCGTTTCGCCGGCAGACATCTCTATTTTAATGGTCATGCTGCATCAGCAAAACCGATAGTCAAAACTTCGGAGGTATTTTCACAAGAAGTTAAGATAATCATTGCCTGGAAAAATGGAAATGCAATTCCGTCATGAACTTGAAGAAGTGTTCAACAATAACGGATTTCCACTCACACCGGAACAGACAGATCAGCTGACCTTATATCGTTCAGAATTGAAACGGTGGAATACGCGTATCAATCTAACGGCACTTCGCGACGACGCTGAAATAATCCAAAAACACTTTCTCGATTCTGTAAGTGTTCTTGAACATTGTGCTATTGAGGGTGGACATAACGTTATTGACATTGGTACTGGTGCTGGATTTCCGGGTGTTGTGCTTAAAATCTATATTCCCAATATCCGTCTAACACTTGTTGAAGCATCTCATAAGAAAGTGGCGTTTCTTAAATATTTGATTTCTCAATTGGGATTAGACACGTCAATTCAGATTGTAGCGAAACGTGCTGAAATTTGTGTTAAAACCGATGAGTTTGTGAATACGTATGATTGGGTCTTGACGCGCTACGTTGCCGCACTGGCGAAGTCTGCCGCATACTGTTTGCCATTGCTAAATACTACCGGTAGATGGATAGCCTATAAATCCAGTGAGAAGGATGTTGAAATTCGCGAAAGTAAGAAAGTACTACAGCAACTTAGGGGAGAAATTGTAGAGGTGCATTATAGTCGGATTGTACAGCTTAATCGTAGCTACATTGTTGTGTGTCGCGCTGATCGCGGAACTTAAGAAGTTCAATGATTCCTTAGTATGGTAGTTACGTAACATGCGGTGATCGGGTTTGTCCGACAATAGCAGCGCACCAGTGAAGGAGTTTTATGCAATGTTTGATATTACAACGGACGCTCAAAATACGGCGATCGTCCACGTGCAGGGAAAAATTATTGGAAATACAGTTGCACAGTTTCGAACGGAAATAGAACAGCAGCTGCAAAATGGAAATAATAAGCTTATTATTGATCTAAAGAATGTCCCACTCCTTGACAGTACAGCGCTTGGAGTCATAATTGTGGCATTGCAAGTTTTGCAAAGATCGGGTGGGAAATTGGTGCTGCTAAATCCACAGAAAGCAGTCAGCAGCATTTTAGACGTTACACGTCTTTCGTCAATTTTAGAGGTGTATGAAACTAAAGAAGCCGCACTCAACGCTTTTTCGTAGTTTGGGAGTTCAACATGGCACTCAGTAATGCGGTATGAGTTCTACGCTGATGTGAAGAAACTACCTCTACAGGAGAGCAGGGATGAAAAACAAAAAACCTGCAATGCGTTCTCGGTTTAAGATGGGGCTGCGCAGTCAACAAGTTGTTCTATTTCTGCTTGTTTCGCTCACGCCATTATTGGTTGTTTCACTGACAATCAAAAGGTTGGGTGAAAACGCTTTGAGAAGCAGTGTTGGCGAAGGTATGGTCTTACTCGCGCGAGTGAAACTCTCCCGAGCGGATCGTACTATTTATCATAAGATAAGCAACATCAGAACAGAATTACGACAGGAAGATTTGCGATTAAAGGTTGCTGACTCTAACAATGCTAACGGCAATAAAAAAGTGTTTCGGGATGTGTGGAAAAACTTAGATGATAGTATTCGTTTATTAGAAACTTATGCTGGGGGTAGGAGACGTGGTTATACTGGGGGTAGAAGACGTGGCTATAGAAGTGAGGTGACAATTACGAATGCTGAAGGGTATGTGCTACGTTCAAACAACCAGAACCTCGACTACGATGATAGCAAAGAGTTACCGACCTGGGTTAAAGACCAAGTTTGGTGGCTAAACACTATCAGCGGAAACGGTTCTGAATATGCTGAGGATGTCGTCTATGATACGGAGCGAAGCGTGCATCGTCTTTTAGTGGCATTTCCAATCCGAATGGGAAGACAAAGACCACCTTCAGCAACTCAAAGCAAAATTGTCGGTGTGTTCAAGGCTATTCTTTATCTACCAGAGTTATCCGATTTAGTAGAATTGCCGTCAGGAACGGATAAGGCATACACGATTCTGACAACGCAATCGGGGAAAATTATTGCTGCGCCACAAGAAAGCAAGTATCACATAGGTGATCAAATTTCGATGGAACATGCTACAGCAAGGGCAATGATTGAAGCGAAAAAAACTGATGGACTATATTATGGGTATGAAGCCTCAAGTGAAACGGATCGTTTCAACGAATCCCGTGTCTATGGATGGGCGAGAACACAACCATCAAGATGGCAACCATGGAAAAAGGATCAAAATTTCGGTAACTGGATTGTTTTTGTGTCATATCCAAGTTCCGAAGCTTACGCAGGAGTTGTTAAACTGAACCAGTACGTCTTGTGGGTTACTATCCTATCATGTGTGGTCGTTATACCGTTCGCTTATGCAGTGGCAAAGCGGATCTCTCAACCGGTCATGCAGCTCGCGCAAGCGGCGAAACGCATCGGGCAAGAAGCAAAAGACGTTGTCCAAGAAGAGTCTGATCAAGTCCGAAAACAGATAGCAAATATGCAGTGGTACCAAAATGAAGAAACCGAACTTATCTCAATTGACAGTAAGAATGAAGTCGGGATGTTGGCACAAGAATTCAACGACATGCACCGTAGTCTAAAAATTGCTGTAGAGAAACTCATCAATGCCGAACAACAGATGACGACTATCGTTGATTGCCTCGGTGAAGGACTCATTGTCGTTGATACACGCGACCGAATCCTTTACTTTAACCCCGCTGCCAAACATCTACTTAATTTTAGTGAGACATCGCAGTTCCCTGATCGTTTCACGGAATTGCTACGTGCCACAAACCTGACTGTTTTGGCAAATACGCATGGGCAGGATACGCGAGCAACAGTTGAAATCAACTTAGATCAAGAAGGTGAAAATCGCATTCTTCGTGTTGTGACAAGCCAATTTTCATCCGTTGGCACAATCGCTAACGGCGGTAGTCCATCTGATGAAAATACAGATATGACAGGAATGGTCTATGTCTTTGACGATATAACACGTCAGCATGAAATCGATAAGATGAAATCTGATTTTGTGGCACTTGTCTCACATGAATTGCGTACCCCGTTAACTTCAATCATCGGATTTATCTCACTGATACTTGAAGGGAAAGCTGGACCTCTCAACGAAGTCCAGCAACAGAGTTTGACTCGCGCACATCGTCAGTCGGAACGACTCGCTACAATGATTAATGATCTGCTTGATATTTCCCGTATTGAAGCGGGACGTATCGTGATGAAACTTGAACCGGTAAATCTCACTGAAATTGTTCAGCAACGACTTGAGGAACTCAAACCACAAGCCGATGAGAAGACAATCAAATTAGATTTGAACGTTCAACCTGATTTACCCGATCTAACAGGAGATGCGGAACATCTCGGTCAAATTCTAACAAATCTGATTGGAAATGCAATAAAATTTACCCCATCAAACGGCGAAGTAAACGTCAGAATGTCCCGCAAGAATTGTCCGTTAGAAGAGGATAGGACCAGCGATACGGATGAAACCGATGGTGTTCACGTTGAAGTTATAGACACCGGACCGGGAATTCCTGCCCAAGATCGTGAAGACGTCTTTGACAAGTTCCGACAACTCGGTAATGTTCAAACTCGGGAACAAGGTGGGACAGGTTTAGGTCTCGCAATTGCACGCGGATTCGTTGAGGCGCATAAGGGGAAAATCTGGGTAGATGCAGGTGAAAATGATAAAGGTTGCAACTTCCAATTCTGGATTCCGTTTTTATCATAGGAGACTGTTGATTTGGTGTTTTATAAATGTGCTGCGACAGTATAAATCAACTGTAGGTCGGGTAGAGCGGTAGCAAAACCCATAGGTGTCAATTTAGTGCCTGATTTCCTTGTTGGAGGGGTTTTCAACCCCGATATTGCGAGATTCTGACATCTAAATCGGGCTTATAAAGCCCTCCAACAAGAGGATATATCCTTAAGTTGACACCTATGGGTAGAGCGGTGGCGAAACCCCTACCTACGAAACAATGCAATATAATAACATTCGCTCATGTATAAAGTGTGTGCTGTTGTTTTCAATGAACGCAGTGGCCACGCGGGTTAAACCTTTTCATTAGCACTCATTCTTTACATGAGCCAATAACATTTAATGGTATAAGATATGGCAGAAACAATTTTTGTGTCTCAAACTAAACACGCAGCTGAAACCATTTTGGTAATTGATGATGATACAGATATTCTTGAACTCCTTAAAATGAGTTTGGTATCTGATGGATTTCAGGTCATAATTGCAAGCGACGGTATAAGTGGGCTCCAACTTGCTAAAGCGGATCAACCGGACCTGATTCTTCTTGATGTTATGATGCCGCAGATGGATGGCTTACAAGTAATTGAGAAACTAAAAGCAGATACCGAAACAAATACAATTCCCGTCCTATGGTTGACAGCAAAGACACAAACTGAGGATAAGTTACGTGGTTTGGAAGTTGGTGGGGATGACTATATTACAAAACCTTTTGATTTGCGAGAGGTGACTGCTCGGATTAACGCCGTTTTAGGTCGAACGCGCCCTGTGAAATACATCAATCCATTGATCAATGCGATGGGAGAAGGTTTTAGTGAAGCCGGTGTCGCTGAACTCGGCTCACATCTTCAAGCAGCTGCCGAGATCCAACTCAAGTTGCTTCCAGAGAAACCACCCGTTTTCAACGAGTTTGACTTCGCTACGATGTTTCGCAGCTCAACTTCTGTTTCCGGGGATTTTTACGATTTTATCCCGCTTAGCGACACACGCCTTGGTGTCGTATTAGGGGATGTTAAAGGACATGGAATTCCTGCTGCGCTTTTGATGGTCATGATCCAAACGGCTTCACGTTTGCTAAGTAATCAGGTGGACTGTCCCGCGACGGTTTTAAAACGCATTAATACTTTACTTTTTCATAACACGGACCTTGAACAATTTGCCACAATGGTATACGGCATATTAGAAATTAACACAGGAAGGTTTACCTATGCCAACGGCGGACACTGCCCACCAATCCATTTCATAACAGACTCAGGAGATCACAAACAGTTCGAAAAAAGTAGAAGTCGGGTTGAGTTACTTGAAACCGGTGGTATGCTGATAGGGGCTTTTGATATTGCAACTTATTCGTCGGATACCTGTCTATTATCTCCAGGAGATGTCCTTTTACTTTATACCGATGGGGTAACCGAAACAGAGGGGCGAACACCAAATGACTTCTATGGTGAAGAACGTTTGATTAACTGCTTCTCAAAAAATTTAACACTATCCGCTGAATCACTTTGTGATGTCCTTCAAACGGACCTAATGGAATTTAGCGGAACTACACAACTCAAGGATGATCGCGCCGTTGTTGTAATTAAGCGCACGGATACTCAAACAACTCCAACGTAGTTACGTTGCGCGAAATCCATTGGAATGATACAGCACGGATACTTTGCATTCGCAAGGAAGGAGCCTAACACGTGGGCGAGAGAACTCAATGGAGAATTTTCCTTTCTCTCCCAAGCACAATGCAGTTGATCTATCTAATTGACACTGTTATCAGCGATATTCTGAGAGAAATGAATTTCGATGAAGAAACACAAGAGCATGTGAACCTTGCTGTCATTGAAGCAGGGACAAATGCAATCAAGCACGGCAATAAAGAAGACATAAACAAGAAAACTACATTTGAGTTTCTTATTGAAGACGATAAACTCACAGTTGTCGTGACTGATGAAGGTCCTGGGTTTCAACGCGAAGAGGTCGCAAATCCGCTTGAACCAGAAAATCTGCTGAAAAGTAGTGGACGAGGTCTTTTCCTCATGGAAGCCTGCATGGACGAAGTAGTCTATGAGGCTAAAGGCACCATTGTCAAAATGGTTAAATATAAGCAACGTCCAAATTTGTAGATCCTCTGATGACTACGAAAAGTGCTATGTTCATGAACACCGACCCAAAGGTAACAACCCGCCAGTGCCTTTAGTGCACTTGGTGTTGATTAGGTTCTGCTTTCAGGAGGTGGGAATCAAGAGAAAGGGATATTTATGCAAATCAACCTACGGAACAAAGGGAATGTTATTATTTTAGATATTGAGGGGAATCTTGTTGGTCCTAATACAATTGCACTAAAAAACATTATTGATGACCAAATTCGAGAATCCGGAGGTGAACCCGTGTTTATGATTTTAAATATGGAACGGGTACAGATGATGGATAGTTCCGGATTAGGTGTAATTGTCGCTGCCTATGCCTCAATCAGACGCAATAATGGAAGGGTAGTTCTCCTGAATATCGGTGGAAACATCAGAAGTCTCATCGTTATGGCTAAACTCGTGACAATATTTGACCGATACGATACAGAAGCGGAGGCAATTGCAAGTTTTCTCTAATGTTAATTATTACTAAATTTACGCCGCACACATCTAATTTACACGATTATTGGAGTGTCTACCGAAATTTTGTGGGTATAAGTCGAGATTCGGAGATCGCTCCTACAGAACATCCCTCTTTGTAGGAGGGAACTCTGATTCCCGACTACTGACACGACTCGCAATTTTAACCTAAGTTGCCACATAAGTAGCACAAACTTTTAGTTTGTGCACTATTGGACGCAAACTAAAAGTTTGCGCTACGATATTTCACGAATACTGAACTTTTCTTGATTAAAATGGCATCTACAGATCTAAAATCTTGTAGGTAGCAACTTGGGTAATTTTAGTGTAGACAGAACACTATGCCCAAAAATGGACAGAATATGGAAACTACACGAAATACCGAAATTACAGAAGAAAGCATCGGTTTATGGCACAAATGTACACAGTGTAATGAGGTATCTTTCCGAGGAGAATTAGAACGGAACGGTTTTATCTGCCCGAAGTGCAAGGAGTTATTTCCATTGTCGATTGAAAATCGTCTAAAACTCCTTACGGGGGAGAATTCTCCTGATACGACAGATGCCCTTTCAAGTGAAGTTATTGAGTTTACAACTGATATTCTTGCTATTGAAGAGGAGATTGCCGGGTATCCTGTCAGTCTGTTTATTTTAGACCCTGATTCACCGGTTCTACAGCAACATTTGACGGTGTTTTCTGAAGCGGTTGCATGTGCGTTGAAAAAATCAATCCCGCTACTCTCCGTTTTCACCGCGAATCCGATTGAAGTCCATATTTCCTTTTCTGAAATTGTGCCACTGCTTCTACAGTTAGAACAATTAGCACAAAAAGCGCTTCCGTATCTGACAGTTTTGACGGAAACCGGCACAGGACAACTGATGTCACATCTTCCAGTTGGAGAAATCGTTATAGCAGAATGTGCATCGCGATCGGAAAATACCCCTCGATTCCATCCGCAACCCGCTTTACACGCACCCGAAGAACAACTCCTACCGGAAAAGAATCGAGAACTAAACCCGAATCTTCCCGACATTAGTGTAGATTGCTATATTCCACGTCCCGAGTTGCACACAGTGTTAGCGCGATTGTTGAAGTTTTTCGCTTCTTCCTCAACAATTGATTGAGTATAGACAGACACGTAATAACCCACTTACATGCAGCTAAAGTTTACCAATGGAGGGTTGGATGAGACAGGAAAAATCTGTTTTAAGCAATGAATTAGAACAGGTATTTAACAAACGATTCGGTCATCCACCAGAATTTATCGTATCAGCACCAGGAAGAGTTAACCTAATTGGTGAGCATACAGATTACAATGACGGTTTTGTGTTTCCTGTCGCAATTGATAAATACCTTCACATCGCTGCCAGCAAACGTTCTGATCGCCAAGTGCACCTTCACGCCTTAGATATGAATGAGGCATGTATCTTCAGTTTGGAAACAATTGAGGACGCAAAAACGCCTCCGTGGGGTAATTATCTGAGAGGTGTTGCACACTTATTACAAGAACAGGTCTTGCGAAAAATTGGACATACGCTGAAAGGCATGTCTGCCATAATTACTGGAAATGTCCCGATTAGTGCGGGGCTCAGCTCTTCTGCGGCACTTGAAGTAGCATCAGCACTCGCTTTTTTAGGAGCATGTGGCTTAGAAGTATCAAACACAAGTATAAATTCAAATAGTGAGATTGAATCGATTGAAGTTCCTCCGATGAAATTGGCTGCTCTATGTCAGCGCGCAGAAAATGAATTTGCGGGTGTGAACTGTGGTATCATGGACCAATCTATCTCGTTATTAGGAAAAGCAGATCACGCGCTTTTTTTAGATTGTCGTTCGCTTGAATACAAGCAGATACCACTCAACTTAACGGATATTCTAATCGTAATATGTAACACCAACGTCAAACGTGAACTTGCTTCCTCAGAGTATAATAAGCGACGTGCTGAATGTGAAAAAGGGATTGAGATTTTGCAGCAGTGGATGCCTTCTATCACCTCACTTCGAGATGTGGCGTTAGAAGATTTCAAAAAATATGAAGCAGAACTACCGCAGATTACACAAAAAAGATGTAAGTATGTCGTTGAAGAAAATACGCGAGTGCAAAATGCTGTTTCTGCCCTCACAACAAAGGATATAGACACCTTCGGTGCCCTCATGAATGCTTCGCACGCTGGTCTACGCGATGCTTACGAAGTCAGTTGTGATGAGTTAAATATATTAACGGATATCGCACAAAGTATTAATGGTGTTATCGGCGCAAGGATGACAGGAGCAGGTTTTGGGGGGTGTACAGTGAATTTGGTCTACCAAGACACCGTAGCAGAATTCCGGAACCAGATTATGAAAGAATATACGCAACGTACCGGCATTGAACCTGATATCTATATATGTAACGTTGGTGATGGTGCACGTATAAAATGGAATTCTCATGGTTAGTGCTTAGTCAAGTGCTAATTGATAGGTCTTGAAAGTAGTCGGGAATCGGAGTTCCCTCCTACCATAAGCAGTCCATTGGTAGGAGCGATCTCCGAATCGCGACCTACAATAATATGTTGACGAAGTATTAGGAGGCTATTGGTAGTTAGCATCTGCAGCCGAAGGAGTGAATCCCGAAAGCCGAATACAGACAGCACTTATAGTGAAATCTAAAAATATGTTCACACTCCCTGGTAGATGCGGTTTCCTAACCGCATCTATGGACTGAATAAACACGGTTCGGTTAGGAAACCGAACCCGCTAAATGCCTTACGCGCATTTAGCGTTGATTCGTAGTGTAAAAATAATTATGGGTTTTACTATAAAATGAAATACAGTATAGGAATTGATCTTGGTGGAACTGACATCAAAGCTGGGTTGTTGGCAACAGATAGCACGCTTTCCTGCCGTATGGTTGTTTCCACTCAGGTAGACGAAGGTGCAAAAGCAATAGCAACACGTATTGCCCAGACAATCTACCAAGTTATTGAAGTAGCAGAAAAGAATGAAAAAAAAGAAATTGTCGGTATCGGTTTAGGAGCACCAGGACTCATCATCGCCGACAGCGGTATTATCCACTTTTCACCGAACTTCCCGGGTTGGAGCGACATTCCGCTACTGGATTATGTCACTACTGAACTTGATGATTTAGATTTACCGCTCTATATTGACAACGATGTTAATGTAATGGTATTAGGCGAGCTGCACCACGGTGCAGGTATTGGGTACGACAACGTCGTGGCACTTACCATCGGCACAGGAGTCGGTGGCGGTGTTGTCATAGACAGAAAAGTTTACCATGGAAGTTGGAATACAGCGGGTGAATTAGGACATACAGTGGTGCAACCGAATGGTCGTCCGTGTGGATGCGGTAATCAAGGTTGCCTTGAGGCTTACGCGGGTGCAAGACATATTGTGGAGCGGACACAACAGCAGATAGCAGATGGACGGAAAACCTGTTTAGATCCTGAAGCGTTGACTCCGAAGCAAATAGCAGAAGCGGCAACAGCAGGAGATAAACTTGCCCTTGATATTTTTTCGGAAACAGGAAAATACATCGGAATAGCGTTGACATCTATAGCGCATATCCTTAACCCTCAAATAGCAATCATCGGTGGTGGAATTGCTGCAGCAGGAGAAAACCTACTTTTTCAACATATTCGTGAGGAATTCAAGAAACGAGCGATGGACATTCCTGGCGGCATGGAAATTGTTCCAGCCAAGTTAGGAAATGACGCGGGACTCGTCGGCGCAGCAATGCTGGCATACAATAACTATGGTAGATTTTAGAATTAATTGGACATTCTTGAACTGTAGGAGGGAACTCCGATTCCCGACCATCAAGGCGTTTCGTCGCGATTCGGAGATCGCTCCTACAGGTGAAGTGTATAATTATTTCAATAATTCACCATAATGAAGGACAAAAAAGGGAGCACGTTTAAATGAGGTTTTTTGATGATTCGACAAATGCCACACAGAATTCATCTTTGATTTGGGCACAGACTTGCCAAATTTTAATTATGTTCGCACTCTCTATATCTATGATTGGATGTGCAAAGGCACGGGATGGACTCGCGGACATTTTCCGACCAGAGCGCATAGTTCCAGTTTTTGATCCGGATGCAATAATTACGCCACAAACGGGTACCGTAATCCATCGGAAAAATGGCATTGACGCAATGGTAGTTCCAATCCATGATGTGAAAAATGTTGTTGCGTTCGGAATTCTAATTTACAACCGATCAGATCACTGGATCAGTTTTGTAAAAGAGGATTGCTGGATGCTTGACCAGTCGGGAAATAATATAAAACAGATTGATAAATCACAACAATCATTCTATTTGAAAAAGAATTATAGACCGAAACTACCTCCTGAATTCGCAGCAGATGTTTTCCGATACGACAAGACTATTCGTGTGCAAGGGGGTCATGCTGTTCTACCGACTGACGATTTGAAAAAAACGAACATTATGCCGAAAAATCAATCACTATTCTTTATCTATTTTCCAAAACGCAGCTTAAAATCTAATAATCTGCGTATTATTATCCCCGGTGTGACGAACGAATTCTATGATCAGCAAACGACGTTTGTTTTTAAATTTAAGGTGCAGCGAGGTTAATCTCAAATTAACCCTGCCAATACGGGATCCGGAAGATCGCTCCTCAAATTCCTTTCTCTTTCTTATTATCAGGACTGTAGCAAAGTTAGTCCACCACAGTGCTATTCTCATCTGTGTTTCCCTCCTGTTTTATACAAGTTGCGCTGTCCCTGAACCAAATGGTAAAGGTGTGCAGCGTCCATCAGTATCTCCTAATGTAGATTTCGTGCCCTCAATTCGAGAACGCGAAACCCCTCCGATATTAGGTGTTAGCTATGTTAAAACGATCGGTAGAGCTGGGCAAGGTGCTGGTGAATTTCTGATGCCTATGGGACTAATTATAGATGCCTATGGGCAGCTTTACGTAGCGGATGCGGGAAATAATCGGGTGCAAGTTATTGACAGTAATGGGCACTTCGTTACCGAATTTGGAAGCTACGGATGGCGTGACGGCGAGTTTGATTTTCCTAATGACGTAGCACTCAGTTTAGAAACGCTCTATGTTGCTGATACAGGTAATAACCGAGTCCAGTATTGCAATCTGGTGAATCGGATTTTCTATCCGCTTATGAACACTTTCCAAGACTTTGAATTTGATGCCCCTGAGGGAATTAGTCTTGGTCGGAACGGTGAGGTTTTTGTGGTTGATACCCTTAATCATCGCTGGTTCCAATTTAGTAGAAACCTCGCGCTTGTCTTTACAATGGGAAGTTTCGGCAGCAGTCGAGAGCAGTTTTGGAACCCAACCGACCTCGTTGTTAACCCTCACGGTACTGTGTATGTAGTGGATACCGGTAATCATCGCATTATGAGTTACGATTTCAGTGGTAATCCTATACGGACGTGGGGGAAAGAGGGGAAAGCACTCGGACATTTTCGTGAACCAAAGAGACTCGCTATAGACTCTTGGAATTATCTATATGTTACTGACAGTGGAAACCGACGAATTCAAGTCTTTACATCAGAAGGACACGTTGTTATAGAATTCACCGTGAAGACGTTATTGAATCCTTGTGGGATCGCTGTTTCAAAGAAGGGGCGAGTCTTTGTGACCGACACTGATGCGGGGGATATTAAAGTTTTTCAGGTGATATTCAAAACAGATGCAAAGAAAGCAGAATAAGAAAAACAAGAATGGAAGGACTCAAAAATGGAAAGGTAGAAGGATGGCAAAGCATATACAAATCCTACTTTCCATCCTCTCATTTTTTTTCTGCTCTCTTTTCTTTACGGATGCACAGACTGAATCTCAAAAGCAGAATCCTCCGCTCAAACTCCCCACTCTCTCTATTATTGAAAAGTCAGAAACTTTTCAATTGGAAGCAGGCAATGCGGAATGGAGAGTTAAAAACCCTCCTCTTTTTTCGAACAGTGAACAGATAATAGGTAATAACGGTCAGAAACTCGTTAACGGAAAAGATTACCAGATTGATTATGTATCAGGTAAGATTATCTTTGATAAATCGGTCTTAGCGAAGAAAAACGTAGTATGGACGATAACCTATCGTTCAATTCCTTTCATTTTCCAAAAGATATATAAGCGTGACCTTTATGGAACACCACTTGATAAAGACTTAGAATCAACACCCCAAAAAGATGTTCCTTCTAATTTAGAAACCCAACCCTCAGTCCCCGGCACACACTCTTCAACCACTCCATCGCAGTTAGAGTATTCTGGCAGTCGTACGTTCGGTATTACTGTCGGCAGTGGTCGAGCGCTGTCACAAAATCAGGAGTTCCGTATCAATGTCCGAGGTAACGTCTCAGATAACATTGAGGTGCTTGCAATGCTCTCTGACCAAGATTTGCCTATTCAACCAGAAGGGATGACTGAGGATATTCAAGACATCAATCAGAAACTAATTCGCATTATGCATCCTAACGTGACAGGCACATTAGGTGATTTCAATGCTTCCTTAGGTCCGTCCCAATTTATCTTTTTCCCACGTGCGCTTGAAGGAGTCAAAGTTGAAGGTGATTTTGACTGGGGAAAATTCCATCTCATTCCGAGCGCGCTTCCAAAGGGACAGTCCACCAGCAGGGTAATTCGGGGTGAGGAGGGGCGCAGTGAATATCGGCTTGATGTTGATAACCAGTTCGTTATCGTCAAAGCGGGGAGTGAGATTGTTTGGCTAAATGGAGAGAAAATGCGGCGCGGTGAAAACAACGATTATATCATCCGTGAATACGGTGATCCAATCATCGAATTTAACAGCAAGCATCTGATAACAAGCAACGATGTAATCCGCGTTGATTTTGAATATATCCCTGAGGACCGGGCGTATCAACAAAATCTTTACGGTGTTAATAACGTTTTCATATTGCCCGGGGAATGGTTGTCGCTTGGTGCATCTTACGCTGTAGAAGCGGATTTGGACGACCCTGAACAGGCTTTAGTCCTTTTTGATGATGACGATCTGGACGCACTCCGTCAAAATACGCTGGATCCGGATGGGGATGGATTCCTACTTACACCACCACAGAAACACACGGTGTGGGGGTTAGAAAGCCATCTAAATTTTGCCGAACAGACGTGGATTGATGGAGAACTTGCTTTTAGCGCAGTTGATAAAAATACATATTCTACTTTAGACAGGAAAGAGACAAACCAAGCCTGGAAATTAATCGGCTACACGAATTGGGATTTTCCAGCATGGTCAAACACGCTGCGTCCAAAACTAATAGGAAACCTTGATGTGCGAGTTATGGATGCCGGTTTTTTACCTGTTGGTGCGTCCCTTAGTAATCGGACTCGCGATCGCTACGGAACGCAATACGCGACAGAGGGCTTTGAAGACGCTTTTCTGTTTGATCCGAGTTCTATCTCGCAAGCGTCCGATGAGCGAACATTAAATCTCAACTTCAAATTGCTACCGTATCAATGGCTACAGTTTGATTTCGGTGGCGGCAGAACGATTGAGGATACTGTTGAAGGACAGACAACTCGCCGTAATAACTTCAATTGGGGGGCAAATTTCACACCGCGTTCAAGCAGGAGCACGCTTTTTTCTCCGACATTCCGACCATCTTCACAATATCAAATTGGTGATATACGGAGATCGAGTCCTATAGAAAGTAATCTCTCGCGTAAACCGACAGACAAAACCTCATTTTTAGAGAAGTTGCCGAATCTTCGCTGGAATGATTATCGTAGCACATCCTTTATAGAATCAATCGAGGAAAGCACGAATGTTCAGGAGAATTTCCGAAAATCAAGACAAGAGGGAAGTCTATCCTATCTTCTGTCGCCTATTGAATTTGTCGGTACTTTTGACAGGTTCGCCTCAATTGATGATTACACTGCTACGCGCAATCGCAGGCGAAACCGGACTTCAGGGCGCGTCAACTTAGTTGATTTCAAATGGGCATCCATTCACACAAGTTACGAACTGGAACAAGCTTTTGCTAAAGAACCTTTATTGACACTTGATGGCGACACTTTAGGGATTTCTGATTGGATGCGGTCTACCACAGCACGAACATGGAAAGTCGGTCTCTTTTCACAGCAAGGACAATGGATAAATATAAAAACAAACCTTGCACGTCGTATGGTAAAAGCACATTCTGAACTTGCCATAGATACAACAACACAATTAGCGGATGCAACAATCCAATTAACGCCGTTCAGTCGTGCAATTGAGGCTGAAGTTACTTATGAATTGGATAAAAAACTAACGACCCAACGCCGAGAAATTTATACCGATATTCACCCACTTACGGAACATAGAATCCAGCCCGGCGAAGGGTTTTACGTCAGATTAGATGATTTGCGCTATGTAGAAGATCCAGAGGAAGGCACATACATCAAAATTTACCAGAATGTAGGAGATAAACCGACAACAGCAGTCGACGCTGCCTTTCGACTCCGACTCCAACCGCGCCAGTTTTTCGCACGCCGCGCCCGGAATCAACGCAATTCGACCAGAACAGATTTCATGGGTAGAGAACCTCGTTCCGCACCCACTACTGCTGATAGTCAACCAAAGACTGAAAAGCAACCTCCATTCACATGGTTTCTCAACGCACTCAGAATCCAGACGCGCCTATGGTTGACTGAGGAACAGGAAGCGGAAGATACAATATCCCTCTATCTGCTCCAAAATCTACAGGGTTCACAAACGCTTTTCGGACGCATTAACCAACATCATCGTGTTGAATTTTCACCTTCGCCTCTTTTCAGTTTTGAAGTCAATTTACGGACAGGACGCACACTCAATCGACGGATCAACACACAAGAACGGCTGAGAAATTACCGAACGTGGGACATCGCTTTCTCAGTTAATCCGACGCAACGTTTCTCAGTTGGAGCGAACTGGGAGCAACGCCGCGAAACAGAAAAATACAGCCAACTCAACTTTATAGACGTAGGAGCGGTTTCCAACCCTGATGATATGGAGGTAGGAAGGGTTTCCAACCCCGATTTATTTTCATCAACACCCATCTCCGACCTCCGTCAATTTGAGCAGACAACGGAATTGAAACTTCAGTATGAACTGAGTCGCGCTATGCGATGGAGTGGCACCAGCGGATACAACCGCACAACTGATATAGAGCAATTTACTGAAGAACCAGAAGCAAAGACTCGCACCTTTTCATTTGAAAATCGTATCATATATAGTATTTTCGGTAAGGGACGCATTGACGTAAACCATACACTCGGCTATGGCAAAAGCGATGGCGGTGTTCCTTTTGCGCAATACTATTTTTACGAGGGAATTAGTCATGAAGTGCGCGCCACTGCGGATTATAGGTTACGCAAATTTACTGATTTACTATTTAGACTCACTTACCGTTTACTCTCAACAAAACAGCGCAAACCTGAACATCGCTTAGAGATGACGGTCAGTGCGGAACTTTAATTGGATAGAGATGCAAATGAGTGGCATTTAGCACCGCCCTTACAAGGGCATTATTCTTGAAGGGTGAAATGAAGCATACCATCGCTTTCTGTGCCTACGTATAACGTGTTCCCATCAACCGAAAGAGAAGTTACGTTATCAGGAATTTCTGAAATAACCCGTTCCCAAGTGCCACTTTCTAAGCGATAAGCACCTGTTCTCTCGGTAACGCCATAAAGCGTTGTTCCATTAACAGCCAAATGCTCCATGATGAGATTTGTCCCTTCTGCATCAGTAATAGCATGCCAATTTTTCCCATTATCTGACGCAGTAACTCCCGCGTCTGTTGCTACATATACAGTAGTACCTGCAAACACGATCTCTTTGAAAGTTTTAACAGCAAATGGTAAAGCTGGTGTGAGATCAATCCAATTAGTTCCTTTATCAAACGAGACAACAAGGTGCCCATCCCGTTTACCAACGTAGACAGTATCCTCTGAAACAGCAAGTTTGAGATCTTTCCTCGCTATATCCAAAGACAATTCAACGGTTTCTTCCTGTCCGGTGTCGTACCATTCAGTATCACCTTGTTTCCATCGGAAGAGTTTGAAGTTGTATTCCATATAGAAGGTCTCATCACTGACTGCAAACGGGCCCTGTAGTCCAAGCTGGGTAAGTTCCCTTGTATGATGCCGTTTATCTGTTTGCGCCAATAGTTTGAAGAACTGGGTCGCGCCAGAAAAACTATCTTGCAACTGTTCAACAGGGAAATTATGAAACAACAAATGGTCTCTTAATGACATTGAATCAATGATGGGAGTTGATTGAATTGGTACAAGCGTATTATCAACTGCAGATACACGATAGAAAAGCGTTTTTCCTCTGCCAAGAGTTTCTCTACCTTTTGCATAGAGAACACCATTAGATTTGATCATTTGGGTAATTATTGGCGGTACTTCTCTTACTTCCTTGTAAGGTTTCATCATCGGTATTTCTACTTGAACGGTCTGCCATGATTTTCCGTTATTTGTAGTCTTTATTATTTCTCCTTCAAGACCTACAGATCCTATTTCACCTTCAAATCTCGCATAGAGAGTCGGCAGCATATTTTGTCTCTTCTTGTTTTCCTGATATACGATTAGATTATTTAATTGTATCTTGTCCTTAGTGACATTTTCTATAGTCCATGATTTACCTCCATCAGTGGATCGATGGAGACCGTCCCAGCCACGGACATAAAATAAGGCTTCGTTTAGCGCTACAGCAGCGGAATTAGAGGACATTATTAAAGGGGATGTGTTAGGTGTCTGTGGAGACATCCATGTATCTCCTGCATCATTCGATCGAACCATACCCCGTTCCATTACCAGAAGTGTTTCACCTGCAGCAACAAGTTTAATTTCGGGAGGCCACCCCTTTATAGACCAAGCATTTGTTGGAGTTATATCTGTCCACGATTTCCCAAGATCGGTTGAGCGAAATATCCACCAACCACGCTGTAATCCTTGGGATACTTTATGATGATCTACCACATCCAAATTAAAACCTGCCGCAACATAAAGTTTCTCTTCAGTCTCTTCAACTGAAAGAATCCTCCCCACTGCGGAGTCTGGAAACTTTAAGCGTTCCCAACTGTCATTGCTGAGGCGATAGAGTCCGTCTTCTGTTCCAGCAAACAACATGTTCTGAACCTCGACTAAGTATAGAATATTTCCCGTCAATCCTTTATTCATTTCTTTCCATGTTTTACCTTTATCCTCTGAACGTAAAATATTGTTCATTAAGGCGAGATAAAACACTTGCTCTGTTATCACCAATTCACGCGGATACAAATACTTTTTTTCTGACCATGAGTAAACAGAATACCACGTCTTGCCATTATCCTTTGAAGCATAGAGTTCATCAGTTAGAGCAATATAGATGGTATCATTCCATTTTGCCATAGGTGCTCCACCATCCCATTTATTAGTTAATACACTTATGTCGATAACGTGTTGCCATTCAGTTCCATCAACGGATCGTTTGTAGATATGCCCATGAGCAAAGGTGTAAAGTTCGCCCTCAGATGTGGCAAGTAAACTTCGCACTGCACTCCCTTTTATCGGTTCAGACTGAATCCACTGCTGTTTAGAAACAGAAACGTCTTCTCCATCTGCCTGTGCAGCAGCCAATAGTACCTCATCAGGTTTCTGACCATTATTATTATTTTTGCCAACTATATTTGGAGCGCCAAGTTGATTTTGGATATCTGGCTCTGTATTGATATTTAGTACAACAGGCGTATCAACGAGTTCAACCGTCATCTCAGTTTGCGCATCCAAACTATAGGGTTGCTGGAAACGCGCTAAGTATTGGCTACTTATACCAAGCATCAACACAATCAAAACTGCGCTTGCAGCACCTATCACCCACGGCACTAAGGGTTTGCTTCCTGAAGGTGCTGCAGGTTTAAGTTGTGCCACCTCTCGCATTATGTTATTGGTTAGGTTCGGTGAGATTTGAAAGTTACTAATTGCTTCTCGGATCATCGGTTCCTCCTTTTTCAATCGGTTCCGCGCGCGGCGGAGTCGACTTTTAATCGTGTTTGCGGATACACCTAAAAACTCGCCCATTTTTTCACACGTCATGTCACCAAAATAATGAAGTGTGATAACGGTGCGCTCACTCTCTGGCAATGTAGCAAGAAGCTTTTTAACAATTCGGCGTTGTGCCTCAACGGTCACCCTCGCTTCTTCTTCCGCTACATATCGGGAATACGCCTCTGGCTCTATCTCTTCACTATCTATTTCCTCTAATGATTCGGTCTGCATCCGCTTTTTTCGTAGCCAAGCTTGGCAGCAGCGTGTCGCAATCACATAGAGCCATCCGGCAAGACGATGCGGTTTTTTCAGAGTTGCGAGTTTCTGATATGCTTTCAGGAAGGTGTCTTGTGTAATTTCTTCAGCAATATGGAAATCACCGATTTTCCGCCAAGCGAGTGCATGAACTTGCTTTTGATATTTTTCAACAAGTGTAGAAAAAGCTGTTTCATCACCATCAAGAGTGCGATGGATCAATTCAATATCGTTGTTTTTCATAGGTCACCTTCTGATAAGCACAATTTTGAGCGTTATTTCCCCATGTTGGTGAAAAAGATTACATTCCTAACATTGTTCCTGTACTTTAAAAGACGCGGGTTAGGTGCAAAACGGGTGCATAATGAAGAAAATATTAAAACGGGACGATCCGAGACAATGTAGTACTATTTTATCAAATCAGGAGGGTTTGTCAAGAGGTTAGGAGTATTGAACCAGAGCAATTCTCACGAGGGATCTTGTGGGAGGACTTTGTAACGCCGATTTCTTTGTCGGAGCGACCCAATGTAAAATTGAGAAAACTCAAAACTGAATGGCTCTGCAAGATGTGAGGATTATTGGATAGTGGTATTTATGATGAATGATAAAACAAGCGGGCATCTTCTTTTGAGTTGATGCATTTGTAGTCGAGCAATTCATTGCGCCTCTTACCTTCAGGTAGGCGCGCTTTGTAAGCGCGCCGGACAACGGTGTAGCGTTAATTGTAACTGCTATAGTTTCGGTTTTCTGAATATAATGTCAGATAAAAAGCAACAAGTAGGTCTGAAAAACAGGACAAATAAAATTGGTTTGGTATTATTTTCCAAGATTAAAATGAAGCATGCCCCGAGTTTGCGTGCCCACGTATAGTGTATCACCATCAACAGCGAGAGAAGTTACGCTATCAGGTATCTCTGAAACAACCTATTTCCAAGTACCATTTTCTAAGCGATAAGCACCTGTTCTCTCGGTAACGCCATAAAGCGTTGTTCCATTAACAGCCAAATGCTCCATAATGAGATTTGTCCCTTCTGAGTCAGTGACGGCTTGCCAATGTTTTCCATCATCTGATGCAGCGACACCTGCGTCTGTCGCTACATACACTGTGGGACCAGCAAACACGATATCTTTGAAGGCTTGAATAGGCGTAGAAAACATAAAGTTCAAAGGAATATCTTTCCAATTATGTCCTGCATCAAATGATTGAACAAGGTGTCCATCCCGTTTACCAAAGTAGACAGTATTTCCTGAAACAGCAAGTTTGGAGTCTTTCCCTGCTGTGTCTAAAGTCAATTCAACAGTTTCTTCCACACCGGTGTCTGACCATTCTGTATCTCCGAATTTCCATCGGAAAAGTTTATAATTGTATTCCATATAGAATGTGTCACCACTGACAGCAAACGGACTACGCCGGGCGAGTCTAAAAAGTTTAAACCGATTTTCTTGATCTGTTTGTGTCAACTGTTTGAAGAGCTGGGTTGCGCCAGGAATCTCCTCTTGCATCTGTTCAAGTACCGATTTATCTGACACGTTAAATTGGTTTTTCATTATTTCCCCCGACTTGCTATACGATTCGAGGGAGTCGAAGATGGGCATGCCTTGAATCGGCACAAGCATATTACCGTCTGTGGATACGCGATATATATGTGTTTTGCTTCTGTTAAAAGAGCCTCCCCCTTTTGCGTAGAGAACACCATCAGATTTGATTATATGCGTAATATCTGGAGGTTTTTCTCTGTCGGGGTCCATCATCGGAATTTCTATTTGAACAGCATTCCAAGACTTGCCTTTATCAGAAGTTTTTGCGATCCTTCCTTCATATCTTGCATAGACCGTTGGAGGTATGTCATGCCTTTTATCGTTCCTTTTATACGCGATTAAAGCCTCTATTTTGCTCTTATCCGTAGTGATATTCACCTTATTCCATGATTTACCACTATCTGTGGAACGATGCAGTCCGTTTCTCCCACTAACATAAAAAACACCTTCGTTTACTGCTGCTGCTGCTTTAAAGATTACATCAGGATGGATTGAAGGAGTAGGACCCGATAATTGTGATGTAAACCATGTGTTTCCACTATCAGGAGAGCTAACCATACCATGTTCCATCGCCAGGAGTGTTTCACCAACAGCAATAAGTTTGAGACGGGGCGGCAACCCTTTTACCGGCCAAGCGTTTGTTGGCGTTATATCATCCCATGAATCACCGAGGTCAGTTGATCGAAATACCCACCAACCCCGTTCCATACCTTGGGATACTTTACCAGAATCTAATACATTATCACTCGCCTCTGTCACAACATATAGTTTCTCTTCAGCCGCTGCAACTGAACGGATTTCTCCAATAGACACTGGAAATTCCAAACGTTGCCAGTTTTCATCGGTAAAGCGATAAAGGGCAATATTTGTCCTTGCAAACAACGTGTTCTGTATATTGACAATTGAATAAATGTGTCTATCTATCGGACCATTTATGACCTCCCATGTCTTGCCAGAATCTTCAGAACGAAAAAGATCGTTAGTTTGAATATTGTTTCCCAGATAAAAAAGTATATAAAAAGCTTGTTTTGTTAGGACCAATTCAATAGGATACCAAAGATCTCTTGGCCATGAGTGAACTAAGTTCCACGTTTTGCCATCATCTTTTGATGCAAAGAGGTCTGTAGACAGTATTAGATAGAGGGCATCGCCCCATTTTTTCATAACTGCCTCACCTTCCTCATAGTAAGTATCCAGTAAAGTAGTATCAAAGATATGTCGCCATCCTTGCCCATCGGGTTCCAATTTATAGATATTCCTATCAGCAAAAGCGTAAACTTCGCCCTCTGGTGTTGCAAGCAAACTAATCACCTCGCTTCCTCTGATAGGTTCAGACTGAATCCACTGTTGTTTAGGAACAGAAACGTCTTCTCCTTCCACTTGTGCGGCAGCTAAAAATACCTCATCCGGTTTCTGACCGTCATTTTCGTTATTACCAAGGGCATTTGGATTTCCAAACTGACGACGAACATCTGGCTCCGTGTCAAGATTTAGCACAATAGGTGCATCAACAAGTTCAACTGCCATCTCAGTCTGCACATCCAAACTATAAGGTTTCTGAAAACGTGCTAAGTATTGGCTACCTATGCCAAGCATTAACATAATCAAAATCGCACTTGATGCAGCAATCGCCCACGGCACCCAAGGTTTGCCTCCAGTAGGTGCAACTGGTTTAAGTCGTGCCACCTCTTGCATGATGTTATTGGTTAGGTTCGGTGAAATTTGAAAGTTCTCTAAAGCTTCTCTTATCATGGGTTCCTCCTTTTTTAAATGCTGCCGCGCACGGTAGAGTCGGTTTTTAATCGCACTTACCGATACACCTAAAAATCTGCTTATCTCTTCATACGTCATTCCCCCGAGGTAGTAAAGCGTGATGACCGTCCTGTCACTCTCCTGTAATTTGGAAAGCAACTTTTTGACGACTTCGCGCTGCGCTTCTGCCGTTGCCCGTTCGTTTTCCTCAATGACATAGTTGGAATAGGTCGCTTTTTCCAACTCAGCACTACTCGTATCTTCCAAAGACTGTGTCCGCAAACGTTTCTTACGAAGCCACGCATTGCAATGGTTCGCCGCTATCACATACAGCCAGCTTGCAAAAGACTGCGGTTCTTTGAGCGTTGACAGTTTCTGATAAGCTTTTAGAAACGTTTCTTGTGTAATATCCTCGGCGATGTGGAAATCTCCAATCTTCCGCCACACAAGCGCGTGAACCGACTTCTGATATTTTTTCACAAGTTGGGAGAATGCTGTATCATCGCCATTAAGGACGCGTTGGATGAGTTCAACATCAACATTTTTCATCGGATACCTCTGGAAAAGGGAGTTCATCATTTCACATCAACATATAGTGACGCCACTTGTAGTGAAAAAGTCTCATAATTCTTAAAAAAAAAAGAGGAACAATAGATACTGTGTTAATATTATACCATTATCCATACTTCTTCATATTTACGCAAACTCAAACTTATCAAAGGTTACAACATTTGAGACGGAGTTTTAGGTGGGATTAAGTTATACCATATCTAATTGACATATCATCATATCGGTTTCTGTATAAATCGCTTGTAGGTCAGGTAGAGCGAAGCGAAACCCACAAATAGCAGTCGGTGGTAGGCACGTTTTCTAAACGCGCCTGTTTTTGTCTGAACGAAACCCGGCCTACGAAATAATACAATATAATCATAGAAATAACGTGAGTTTGATAAATCAGATTTTTGGACTCGGTGCGGTTAGGAAACCGCACCTACCAGGCTTATGAGAATAAGATTTTATGTAAAATGAAGTTCATATATCTATTATCAAACTCACGTTAGAAATAGTATTAGTCTTGAAAGGAAGGGTAGAAAAAGAAATGGGCGCCACTCAGTACCGCCAAAAAAAGAAATTCTTTAAGATTTTCAGGATTAGTTGAGGATGCTAAAGTTAAATTATCGTTCCTCAATAATTATAGACTTACTTTAGTTGATTTGCGTCAGACGTAATATCCCACAACAACAATGTGCCATCTCTGCTCCCGCTTACGAGCGTTTTTCCATCCGGACTGAACGCCACACCCATAACCCAATTCGTATGCCCTTCCGTAATGCGTATGACAGTGTTTGTCTGAATATTCCACAGATAGATGGTATTATCCTCACTCCCACTTGCAAGTGTTTTTCTATCTGGGCTGAATGCCACGCTCAGGACACCGTTCTGATGCTCTAAGGTTTTGAGGTGCTCGCCAGTCTGCACATCCCACACACGGGCAGTCGTATCCCTACTACCACTTGCAAGCATTTTGCCATCCGGATTGAACGCCACACTAAAGACAACATCCGCATGTCCTATAAAGGTTTTAAGAAGTTTACCAGTCTGCACATCCCATAAACGGATGGTAGTATCCTTACTTCCACTTGCGATTGTTTTTCCATCTGGGCTGAATGCCACGCTCATAACCCGATCCGTATGCCCTGTGAGCGTTTTGCGGAGTTCACCCGTCTGCACATCATACAGGTGGATAGTCTTATCCCAACTCCCACTTGCCAGGGTATTCCCATCTGAGCTGAATGCCACACTCGTGACAATATCCTTATGTCCGCCAAACGTTTTCTGAACTGTGCCTGTCTGCAAATCCCAAAGACGAATGGAGCGAGAATAACCTCCACTTGCGAATGTTTTTCCATCTGGACTGAAGGCCACGCGCGTCATCGGTGACATGTGTTGCTCTTTGAGAGTTTTAAGAAGTTTACCAGTCTGCACATCCCATAAACGGATGGTATCATCAACCTCAATCGTATTTGCGAGCATTTTTCCATCTGGGCTGAATGCCACATACCTAATGTTGCTCAAATGTCCTGTGAGCGTTTTTTGGAGTTTTCCTGTTTGTGTATCCCACAAACGGATGGTAGTATCATAACTTCCAGTTGCGAGCGTTTTTCCGTCTGGACTGAACGCCACGTTCAATGCCCAGTGTGTATGTCCTATAAGAATTCGGCGGCGTTTTCCTGTTTGTGCATTCCATAGATGGACGATGCCGTTGTTCATAGCACTTGCGAGCGTTTTTCCATCCGGACTGAACGCCATTTCATTGACAACATCCATTTGTTGTAATGGGAGAGTATGGCGGAGTTCGCCAGTTTGTGCATCCCACAGGTAAATCGGGCTTTCCCAACTCCAACTCGCCAATGTTTTTCCATCCGGACTGAACGCCATTTCCCTAATCTTCTCCGTATGCTCAAGGTCGTGGGTTCTTCGGAGTTCGCCTAACTGCGTATCCCACAGTCGGATGGTGTTATCCCTACTTGCACTTGCCAACATAGTGCCATCCCAACTGAGCAACATACTAAAGATCCTGTCTGCATGCCCCTTGAGGGTTTTTTGGATTTCGCCTGACTGCATATCCCACAGTTGGATAGTATTATCCCTACTCGAACTTGCCAGCATTTTGCCATTCCCACTAAACACCACGTTCGTGATCATGGACGTATGCTCTGTCATCGTCCGAAGATGTGTGCTGGTGCGCGTATCCCACAAACGTATGCTGCCATCATCACTTCCACTTGCAAGTATGTTTCCATTAGGATTGAACGCTATGCTCTGGACCCAGTCCGTATGTTCTGTCAGCAGGTCAAGTTCTTTTCCACTGTCTGCATCATAGATCCATACCCCAATTGAACTTGCTACTGCCAGCCGCTTACCATCCGGGGAATACGCGATTTTATTTATCCTACCTTTGCCGAGACGGGCTTTAGCACCTTCGGGCAGGTGCCATTGCAGCGAATCTGGAGCGATGGGGTCAGAAACTTGCTGCACAGCCACATTCTTTTTATTCGGCACATCGGAACTCTCGCGTTGCATCTGGAAATTCGGTTGGGTTTCAAGGTCGCCCACCGTGCGCGAGTGACTGACACCGTAATCATGTACAGTTGTATCCGCAGATATATCTAAACGAAGCAACTTACTCACATCGGTATTTAGCTGACAATTTTCCGTGATAAATACGTCTTTGAATAGGACACTCTCTCCATTCTGTTTTTTCGAAGATGATTTTGGAACAGTGGACCTCTCAATTCTCTTAGGAAACCAGACATCTGGCAGGTATTCGTGATACTCAATTTTTCGGGTATTGATATAGGTTACACCTGCTTTGAAGGGATTCCATTCTCTCGTATGCCCTTCAATATATTCTTTTTCCGATTTAACAAGGCGAAAACCTCTGTCATGTGAAATCCAAAGTTTAAGGGATTGAGTAGGTGTATTTAGACGAATAACGGATGTCTTTTCCCCATTCAAAACCTCAGTTCCTATAATCTCACTCTCATGTTTTTCCAACAAATGCCAAAGCGGTTCGGATAGATAGGTCTTGTCTGATCCGTCGCTTGGGAAGGTAAACCACCACCTTGGATCCGCGTCATGAAGGCTAATTGCCCAATGTGGTCGAACAGCATATCCAACATTGTGTTTATAAACTTCCATCATTGTCTCTCCCACGAACAAGACAAAGAAGGTTTTATCTTTTTCAATGATCCTGAAACTATTAGGCAACTCGCCTTTGACAATGTGCACGTCGTCAGCAAGTTCAATGCCTACCTGTTTGAATGCGTGTTTAATCCTCTCCATAACTGTAATCTCCTTGTTAGAGACTATCTCAACCTTGAAGAGAAGATTTTTTGGTCCTGGTGAAGATACCTCCCAATGCTGTTTTCCATCCCAAAACTCAATGAAAGGTAAATTCGCGTAACGCAAATTCTTCGGTTCAGCTCTGACTTTCTCACCTTCAAATATCAATTTATATTCATTTCTTTCGATCTTTGGTTCTATATTGCGTTTAATACTCAAATTACCGAGCGGAGGTGGAGTTCCACTAATCTCAAAATTTCTATGACGTTCAATAATGAAATCACCAGTTACGGAAGTGACAGCGTTATCGTAGTGCTTTATCTTATCGATAATCGTGTCTAAGTCAAGCGAAGCGGTGTCATCGGTTTGCTCACCTGCTCCATTCTTCTTACCCTGAGCATTGGGACTTCCGAGCTGCGTTCGCACATCCGGTTTTGCATTTAAATTCTGCACAATAGGGGCATCAACGAGTTCAACTGCCATCTCAGCTTGCGCATCCAAACTATAGGGTTTCTGGAAATGGACTAAATATTGACTGCTTATACCAAGCATCAACACAATCAGGATAGCACTTGAAGCAGCAATCGCCCACGGCACAAGGGGTTTGGTACCAGAAGGTGCAGCCTGTTTAAGTCGTGCGACTTCTTGCATGATATTATCAGTCAGGTTAGGTGAAATTTGGAAATGGTCGAGTGCTTCTCTTATCATCGTTTCCTCCTTTTGTAAACGTTGCTGTGCACGACGGAGACGACTCCGAATCGTATTGGCCGATACACCTAAAAACGCACCAATCTCTGCACTGGACATCCCACTGAAGTAATGTAGCGTGATAATCGTGCGTTCGCTCTCTGGTAGTTTCGCCAGTAACTTCTTGACGACTTCACGTTGTGCTTCTACCGCTGTACGCTCGTTTTCTTCAATCACATATCGTGAGTAGGTCGCATTTTCTACCTGTAGGCTGTTTGTCTCTTCGATCGGCTGTGTACGGACACGCTTTTTACGCGACCAGGCAACACATCGGCGCGAGGCTATCACATAAAGCCAACTGGCGAAACGCTGAGGCTGCTTAAGCATGCCTAATTTCTGATACGCTTTCAGGAAGGTATCTTGCGTAATCTCTTCGGCGATGTGGAAATCTCCAATTTTACGCCATGCCAGTGCGTGGACAGACTTTTGATATTTTTTCACAAGTTCGGTGAAAGCGGTATCATCACCATCAAGAATACGATGAATGAGTTGAACATCATCGTTTTTCATGGATCACCTCCGATCGCTTTATAGTGACGCGACTTAGGAGTAAAACTGGTGCATAATTCTGCAGGTTTACAAATTGGATGCAGTGAATACTATTTTACCAAATCAGGAGAGTTTGTCAAGATGTGAGGTTAGTTGGGCAGGGTTATTTAGTTTTCGGTTTTTCGGCTATATTTTTCACATTTCTATATAAACCACCTGTAGGTCGGGTAGAGTTTACGACACCCGACACGTTCAACCCCTGTCGGGTGTCGCTTACGCTCTACCCGACCTACGATATAAACTATCAGTAACACGTATCAACTGATAATTCTTAAAACTGAATAACCCTATTAGTTGGGTAGGATATTTATAGTGAATTTTGCAATTAATGATACATCATGGCACAGCGCGCTTACAAAGCGCGCCTACAAGTAAGGTCTGCAGTTATTATAGATTTTACTAACATTATTCTTCAAGGGTGAAATAAAGCATACCGTTGTCTTTTGTACCTATGTATAGCGTGTTTCCATCAACAGCAAGAGAAGTTATTCTATCAGGTATCTCTGAAACAATCTGTTCCCAAGTGCCACTTTCCAAACGATAGATACCCGTATCTTTGGTAACACCATAAACCGTTGTTGCATCAACAGCCAATTGCTCCATAATGAGATTTGTCCCCTCAGCATCGGTGATTGCACGCCAATTTTTTCCACTATCTGATGTAGTAACGCCAGCATCTGTGGCCACATACACCGTGGAACCCGCAAATACGATCTCTTTGAAAGTTTTAAATGGAAATGGCAGCGCTGGTGTAAGATCAATCCAATTGGTTCCTTTATCAAACGATACGATGAGGCGTCCATCCCGTTTGCCGACGTAGACAGTGTTCCCTGAAACAGCAAGTTTGAGCTCTCTTTTTACAATTTTCCAAGACAAGCTAACGGTTTCTTCCTGTCCGGTGTCATACCATTCAGTATCACCCGGTTCCCATCGGAAGAGCTTAAAGTTGTATTCCATATAAAACGTATCGCCACTGACTGCAAACGGTCCAATTAACCCCAATTGGCAAAGATTGCCTTGGTATAACCGGCGAAAGTTTTCGTGTAAAGTACCCATTTGTGCCAACCATTTAAAGAACCAGTTAGCACCTACAGAACTTTCTTGCAACTGTTCAAAGTAGGACTTATCTAATCCTTTAGCAGGTACTTGATACAGCAGGTTGGAGAGTGACGATGAGCTAAAGACTGGCATGCCTTTAATCGGTACTAACGTATTGCGATCCTCAGAAATCCGATACAGACTCATGAGAGCCCAGCTGGTAGGTCCTCGACCTTTTGCATATAGCACACCATCAGACTCTACTAACCGCGTAAAGGCAGGTATATGTTCTTGAATTTGTATTTCTGGATTCACCACACGCCAAGATTTTCCCTTATCACGGGATTTAAACACCCATTTGTCTTCCATACCTCCGGAGAACATCGCATAGAGGTGGCTGGATGTGTTTTGTTCTTTGCTTGTCTTAACACAGATTAGGTCGATAATGCTGCTTGTCTTCCCTGTATCAAGCCTTGTCCACGATAAACCTCCATCAATCGATCGATAAAATCCAGAAGCCCCTTGTAAATAAAATGTGTTTTCATTTAACGCTACGGCATTGTGAACACTATAAGGCATCAGTGAAATATTGGTAGTTTTTTCAAGCGTCCATGTGTTGCCGTTGTCAATTGAGCGAATCACCGCAGCACCACGCCAACCTATTAATAATAATGTGTTTTTCACTGCGACAAGCGTTGCCTGAGGTTCATCGTCAAACGGTTCAGGACCCATAATAGGTAATGCGTTTGTTGGTGTAATATCTGTCCACGACTGTCCTTTATTGGTTGATCGGAAAAGCCCCCAAGTCTGTACCTGCGGTCCAACATTTTGCCAATCCCATGCTGTCAGGGCATATAGATAATTTTCAGTTCCTGCAAGCGAAACAATTGTTTTAACTTGAGGTATCGGAACAGGGATTGGAAATTGCAAACGTTGCCAACTATCACCGTCAAGGTGATATAGACCTGTGTCTGTTGCAGCAAATAGCATGTTCTGAATTACCTTCAATGTGTTCACTTCTCCTTTCAATCCCACGTCAACAGCAGTCCACGTCTTTCCAGTGTCCGCAGAAACGAAAGTATTATTTTCAAAGGCAAGGTAAAACCTATCATCCATCACCTCGAATCCAACGACCCATCCGTCTGGACATCTACCGAGTGAAGACCATGTTTTACCACCATCCCTTGAACCATATAGTTCATTGGGGCTGTGACGACCATCAAGAGTGAGAACAATATAGAGTATATCGTTTGACTTCGCCATAGAGACTGCATCATACGGCATGTCTAGTTGTAGTGAACTAAAATCAGTGAGGTATTGCCATTCAGTTCCATCAACTGGTAGTCTATATAGTATATTGCTCCTACCTTCACTGTTAAAAACATATATTTCACCCTCTTGTGTTGAGAATAGGGTCCTCAAATATCCTGAACCTACTGGTCCGCTTTCCTGAATCCACTGCTGTTTAGGTGCAACTATGTCTTCTCCTTCTGTTTGCGCTGCAGCCAGTAAAACTTCATCAGGTTTTTGACCACTATTTTCGTTTTTATCAAGTGCTTTTGAACTTCCAAGTTGATCTCGGACAACCGGTTTTGCTTCAAGATTTAGCACAATAGGCGTGTCAATAAGTTCAACTGTCATTTCAGTCTGTGCATCCAAACTATAAGGTTTCTGAAAATGTGCTAAGTATTGACTGCCTATGCCGAGCATCAACACAATCAAGATAGCACTTGTAGCAGCAATCGCCCACGGCACAAGTGGTTTGCTGCCGGAAGGTGCTGCAGGTTTAAGTCGTGTGATCTCTTGCATAATGTTATCAGTTAAGTTAGGTGAAATTTGGAAATAGTCGAGTGCTTCTCTTATCATCGTTTCCTCCTTTTGCAAACGGTTTCGCGCACGTTGTAGTCGACTCTTAATCGTTCCTGCAGAAACCCCTAAAAACTTGCTAATATCTTCGACTGTCATCTCACCGAGGTAGTGGAGCGTCATCACCGTACGTTCGCTCTCTTTCAACTTTGCAAGTAGTTTTTTGACCACTTCGCGCTGTGCTTCAACAGCGGTTTTAACTCGCTCTTCTGCGACATGTCGGGAATAAGCATCTCTTTGTACCATGGTTGTCTCTGCGTCCTCCAACGGTTGTGTTCGTATCCGTTTTTTGCGGAGCCAAGCGTAGCATCGGCGCGTCGCAATCACATAAAGCCACCCAGAAAACTGGTTTGGATCTTTCAGGGTGTGAAGTCTCTGATATACTTTCAGGAAGGTATCCTGTGTTATCTCTTCGGCGACGTGGAAATCCCCAATTTTTCGCCAAGCCAGTGCGTGAATCGGCTTTTGATATTTTTTTACAAGTTCAGCGAAAGCGTTTTCATCGCCAGCGAGAACATGTTGGATCATTTCAACATCGTCATTTTTCATCAGGTGCCTCCAGAAAGAGTAGGTTCAATTTTCATATTGAAACCTTGTGACGCGACTTAGGAGGAAAACGGTTGCATAATTCTGCATGTTTTCAAATTGGATGGTTGGATGCAGTGAATACTATTTTACCAAATCAGGAGGGTTTGTCAAGATGTGCGGGTTGATTGGCAGGGTTATTTAGTTTTCTATATTTCTGACGCTTTTTATCACACACGTTAATTATTTATAATATTATCGTAGGTTGGGTTGAGGCACGAAACCCAACAGGATACGCTTTTACATACTGGAAAAGTTGGGTTTCACCTGCGGTTCAACCCAACCTACAATATAAACCTTGAGTAACACCCATCAATTGATAATTCTTAAAACTAAATAACCCTAGTTGATTGGTAGGGATTTTACAATTAATGACACATTTATTGCACGGCGCGCTTAAAAAGCGCGCCTAATGAACTTTGACAATCAAACGGGGTAATGTTATGATGGTATAATCCGAAGTATAAGGAGTATACCATGGCAAAACGAAGAGAACTCTTTCTTACAGAAGAAGAAAGACAGGAACTGATTAAATATAGAGATCATCACCCTCGTCCTGATGTCAGAGAAAAAGCTGCAGCGTTGTTGAAAGTAAACGATGGTATTCCAGCACACCGGGTTTCGACCAGTGGGTTACTCAAACGCCGCAAGCCTGATACCGTCTACAGATGGTTGAATATTTATGAAGAAGAAGGTTTTGATGGGTTAATACAGCGACAGCATGGAGGGGCAAGACAGCGATTTTCAAAAAAAAAAGAAGAACTCTTAGAACGTGTGCGCCAAGCCCCAGATGAAGTTGTGGATAAAGCGAAAGGCGTTTCTACTGATGTGCCTCTCCCAAGTCGTTGGACGCTTCGGACACTACGTAGGAGCCTTGATTGGTTAGAAGGATACAGCCTGAGTGGTGTTCATAGAGTGCTGTCTCGTTGCGGTTTGCGTCTTCGTTCAGGTCGCGTGCAGCAGTATAGTCCGGATCCTGAGTATAAGGAGAAAGTGTCGCATCTATGTTCCTGCTTACAGCAGACCGTTCACAATCATGGTAAACAGGAGTTAGTATTTCTTGATGAGATGGGATATACTCGCTGGCCTGAAGCTGGGCGTGTTTGGACACAAGCACCGCCGGAAAGTATTCCGGTAGCAGGTTGTGATGGAAATAATCAGCAATGGCGGATTATTGGTGCGCTGAATGGGTTGACGGGACAGGTATGTTATCTTGATAACTATATTGTAGGACGTGCGAAAGTGATTGAAATGTATCAGAAGTTGACACAAGTCTATCCACAAGCAGAAACACTTTACGTTGTTCAAGACAACGGGTCTATTCACAAACATCCGGATGTGCTTGATGCGTTATCAGAGTTGCCACAGATCAAGCCTGTTTGGCTACCGACTTATGCGCCGTGGTTGAACCCGATTGAGAAGTTGTGGAGATGGCTGCGGGTTGATGTGTTTAAGATGCATCGCTTTGCGGGCCAGTGGGAGGCGTTCAGAGCCCGGGTGAACGGATTTCTTGATCAATTTGCCGCTGGTTCGGACGACTTACTCCGTTATGTAGGACTGAAAGGCGGTGGTCTAATGGCTAACGCTTGTAGACCTGTTTAAAAATTACCCAACTTGAACGTCAAAGTTCATTAGGACAGAGTGTCCAAGTTTTTCTGGAGAAGATTGCTATCTCGAATTCAACAAGGAGAGCCAGCGGTGGGAGTTTTTCTATGATGGCATACGAGGATTTGACTTTGAACCGGGGTTTATCTACACGTTGAGAGTTAGTCTTCATGAGTATGCTGGAGACATCCAAGATGTAGGAAAGTACGAATATCGTCTCATAGAGGTGTTAAGCAAGGAGGAGGCATCAGTTGATGAGAGACCTCCGCGAAAACCGTCTACAGAATAAGTGTGTTTGTAAACCCACACCTTACCTCCCATGAATCGCACGCAGATCTAACCGCGCATCAACATCATCCGACACAGCATTTGTCCAGTCCACATCGTCAGTGCTTTGCAGGCTCATCAATGCAACATTGACCATTGGATTTGAAAGTGAATAGTTGAGCAAAAAACTATCCACATCAACTTCCGCCATTTCGTTGGGAAAGCAGTGTTTCATGAGATTTTGGAAGACGTTGCTTGTCGTGGAGCGCATCAACACAATCCCCATCTCTTGTGCAACAGCATCGGGAATGACACCGCGCCTGCCGAATGTATCACAGGTACTTTGATACATCAGGTTATAATGGATCTGCATCATATCAAACTCACCGGTGGCAATCAGTTGTTCTGTGCCGCCAGATGGACCGTCTGCTGAAAAACCGATAAATCGGACCTTTCCTTCTTCCTTCAGTTTGAGGTATTTTTCCAAGCCGCCGCCGTTCAGAATCTGTTCTGTCTCTTTCGCATAAAACCATCCACCATGGAATTGAAGGACATCAATATAATCAGTGCCGAGTCGTTGTAGGCTGCCTTCCAGATCCGCTGCGATACCATCTGGATCAAACGCCTCTGTTTTCGTTGCAACGATACATGCGTCCCTATGATCAGTTATCGCTTTGCCGATAACTGTTTCACTATAGCCTCCGCCATAGTTGGGTGCTGTGTCAAGGTAATTCACCCCACAGTCTATGGCATAGTGGATCATATTGACAAGCGACTTTTCATCATGCTCTGGGCGAACTCTACCGCCGCCATAGCCTATTTCTGATACGCGGAGTCCAGTTTTACCGAGTGTTTGATACTGCATAAGAGTGAATCTCCTTCTGTACAATTTAGTGGAACACGCTGTGAGAACGCCTGTCTGGACTAAGGGCGTTTTTAAACATAAACGTTTCGAGTAGAGCGGTTCCCGTTTTTAGGCTTCGTACGATTGCTCCGTTTGATGCAGTTCTCTCCGAATAGATTTTCTACCTGTTTGAAGACATCTTCCTTATCTGAAATCTTATAGTTGGAACTGCATCGCGTGATGACTTCACCGAAACGCGGACTCATGAGACGAAGAATTAAGTGTAGTTCTCCCTTATTGGCAAGTGCGATCTCTTTAAGAGTTTTTAGTTTGTCAAGGTTGTCAAGATCAGCTTCAGGGATTGTCACCTCAACAGCAGATGTCCGTTGCTCAGAAACATTTTCAATATCTAAAATTGTGTCTGCTTGTATCTGACGTTCTTCCACTTCGGTTTCATCATCAGAATTCCGATTTTTGCTACCGTTCTGATTAATTTTGACTGTCCCTTCAATCCAAACCATCCTATCTTCAAAGAGGTCCCCTGCCTTTTTATATGCCTCTGGAAAAACAACAACCTCTATTGATCCCTCAAGATCCTCAAACTCAAGTATTGCCATGGAGTCCCCTTTCCTGGTGGTACGATTTGTAACACTGGTAATCATTCCTGCTACAGAAACAGTGGACTCAATCGGGTGTCCGCCAAGGGTTTGAGTACTTGCTGATGTATAGTTTTCTATTATGTCTGTGTATTCCTCAAGCGGATGTCCAGAAACATAAAATCCGAGTTGTTCCTTTTCCAGCTTAAGCCGTTCCAAAAGTTCATATTCCTCTGCCTCCGCGAGTGTTACAACTGTTGTCGGCATATCCTCTGCATCGCCAAAGAGGTTCATCTGTCCGCGTTCGCGTACTGCTTGTGCGCTCTGTGCAGCTTTCAGAATGCTTTCCAAGTTAGCGATGAGTTGCGCCCGATGTGCTTCGAGTTCATCAAACGCACCGCTTAAAATAAGACCTTCAACAGCACGTTTATTGACCACTTTTGTATCCACGCGTTCACAGAAATCTTGCAGCGATGTAAACGAACCCCCTTCCTTTCGTGCTTCCACAATTGCATCTATTGCATTATCACCAACGTTTTTTACTGCCACAAGTCCGAAACATATATCGTTGCCATCCACTGCAAAATTCTTGTTACTACTGTTTACGTCTGGTGGGAGCACGTTGATTTCAACATCAAGGAAGTCAGCAAGTTTTGCACATTCAGCTCGGTAACGGGTGATTTTGGCTGAGTCACCTGCTTCTCCAGTCATCATTGCAGCCATGAATTCATGCGGGGAATGGGTTTTTAGATACGCCATGCGGTAAGCTAACATAGCATAAGCGACAGAGTGTGATTTGTTGAAGGCATATCCCCCAAATGGTTCAAGCAGGTCATACACCTTTTCAGCCTCTTTTTTAGAGATGTCATTTTTGATGGCACCCTCTACGAATTTCTCTCGCTGCGATTTGAGCAAATCTAATTTCTTTTTTCCCATCGCATCGCGAAGGATATCCGCTTCACCGAGTGTAAAACCTGCCATATCACGGGCAATCTGCATCACCTGTTCCTGATAGACACACACGCCGTAGGTGTTTTTGAGTGCGTTCTCAAGCGATGGGTGTATATATTCCACCTTTTCCAACCCGTTTTTGCGATCAATGAACTGCTGCATCATGCCGCTTTCTAACGGACCTGGACGGTAGAGAGCAGGAATTGCGGCGAAATCCTCAAAGTTATCCGCTTTGAGTTGCGTAACAACTCTATACATACCAGAGGAAGTTTCCAGTTGGAATAAGCCAGCAATCAACCCTCTACTAATTAGTGAAAAGGTATCTTCATCGTCAAATGGGATATCCTCTAACTTCAAATCTTTGCCATGATTCGCCTTAACCATTTGGAGACAGTCATGAATCTCAGTGAGGCTACGAACACCGAGGAAATCAAATTTGACGATACCGACATTTTCAACAGTTTTGCCTTCAAACTGTGTCGCAACTTGGTCGTTTTTATCTTTGAACAGTGGGGCAAAATCTGTCAGCGGTCCATTTGAAACAACAATCGCAGATGCATGACAGGAGACGTGCCGTTTCATACCTTCGACGGCTTTACTGAGGTCCATCAGTTCTTTATTTTCTGGTTGTTCTGCAAGTGCTTGAAATTCGGGCACGCGTTCCAAGGCGTCATCAAGTGAAATACCCGGGGTGCTGGGAATCAACTGCGTTAACTTCATGACATTTTCGAGAGGCACATCAAGTGTGCGTCCAACATCTTTGATAGCAGCTTTTGCTCCCATGGTTGCGAAGGTGGCAACCTTGCCGACAGAGTCTTGGCCATATTTATTAACGAGGTATTCAATAACGTGATCTCGGGCGCGGTCTGCAAAGTCAATATCAATATCAGGCGGACTAACCCGTTCAAGGTTCAAAAAACGCTCAAAGATACAGCCATACTCCATCGGATTGAAAGTAATTACATCGAGTGCATACAAGACAAGGCTACCGGCAGCGGAACCACGCGCGGTGAGTGGATATCCCTGTTCATTAGCGTATTTAACATAGTCCCATACAATCAGAAAATATCCTGGGTAACCGGTTTTATTTATAATGTCAAGTTCATGATTCAACCTTTGGAGAACATCCGAGGAGAGTTCACCACCCAATTTTTCACGCAACCCTTGGTAGCAAAGTTCTTTTAGATAACTGTCATTTGTATGTCCCTCAGGGACCTCATATTTCGGCATCACGCTCTTACCGTAATCGAGTTTGAGGTTACATCTTTTAGCGATTTCAAGTGTATTACTGATGGCTTCTGGCGGGTAATCTTTAAGCACTTCCCGCATTTCGTTAACGTCCTTAAAATAGAAATGATTGTCAAATCGCATCCGGTCTTGGTCGTTGACAGTTTTCTTTGTTTGAATACACAGAAGTACATCGTGCATGTGATGGTCGGATTTTCGGAGATAATGGCAATCATTTGTGCCGACAAGAGGCAGATCAAATTCTCTCGCTAAGTCCACCATTATCGGGTACGCTTCAAGTTCCTTGTCAATATGGTGGTTTTGCACCTCAACATAAAGGTTGCGGGGTCCCATAACATCAATCAGGGTTCTGAAGTTTTGGATGCCTTCCTCCCGCTTATCTGAGGTAAGAAGTTGTGGCACCTGCCCTTGAATACAGCCTGTTAATGCGATAATCCCTTCACGGTATTCCTGCAAGATTTCCATATCAATGCGCGGTTTACTATAGAAACCTTCTGTGTAACCGAGCGATACCAATTTAAGAAGGTTTTGATAGCCAGTCGCATTCTCTACGAGAAGTGTTAAATGGTAGGGGCTGCCTTGGTCTTTCCCGCGTTTTTTTCGGTCACCAGGGGCGACATATACCTCACACCCGACAATAGGATTTACGCCTGCCTCTTGCGCTTTGGTGTAAAACTCCCATGCCCCGAACATATTGCCGTGGTCAGTGAGTGCAACAGCGGGCGCACTACTCTCAACTGCCCACTGAATCATATCCGAAATGCGGCATGCCCCATCAAGCATACTATAATCGCTGTGGTTGTGTAAATGGACAAATTCGGAAGACATGGATTCTCCTATTTATACTTTTTATAGATTTTACGATAAAAAATCGGTTTAGATTTCAACTAATTTACAGACATAATTATAGCAGAAAAAGATGGGAATTTACACCACAAATTTTCAAAAAGAAACCGCTTCACTATGTCGAGATTCCAGGGTTATTTAGTTTTAGGGTTTTTGCACATTTTCGTCAAAAAGTCGCGAGCTGGAGCTCGCTCCTACAGCAAGAGGGGCATTCAAGAATAACCGAAAATATGGAGAACTAAATAACCCTATCGAGATTCTGTTTAATATTGACACACCGCTCATACCTTGCTATAATAGTTGATACTGCGCCATTGCATTTTTTTTAGTGTGCAAAATCTGTTTTTTTAGCCTACGAATGCAAAAATCGAGACTTATCCTCCTGTTCTTAACCCTGTTTTTTGTGATGCTTGGGTTTGGTATTATCATTCCAAACCTCGCCTACTACGCAAAAGATATCGGGGCAACTCCCACCCAAATTGCGATATTAATATCTATCTATTCCGGAATGCAACTGGTATTTGCGCCGATCTGGGGCAGGCTATCAGACAAGCACGGCAGGAAGCCTGCAATTCTGTTTGGATTGCTTGGAAACGCAGTTGCCTTAGTAGCCTTTGGATTGGCAAAGGAGTATATATGGCTTTTCATTGCTCGGAGTGCAGCTGGCATCGCTTCAGCTGCAGTGTTGCCTAGTGTCATGGCTTATGTCGCGGATGTCACTACATCAGAGGAACGCGGTAAAGGAATGGGATTGATGGGAGCAGCAATGGGGCTTGGTTTCATTCTTGGACCAGCAATTGGCGGTGTGATGGGGCGGCACGACCTGCCTTTCTTTGTTGCTGGCGGGTTGTCGTTCTTAACTTTTCTCTTTGCGCTCATTCTTCTTCCTGAATCGCTCCAGAAAGACGTTGTGGAAGAACGGCACGAATGGATATCACCCCGTGAACTATTCCGTAGAACAACATTGAAATCCCCACTCACTCCGCTATTCCTTGTCGCCTTTTTCACTACCTTCAGTTTCGCAGGATTAGAGACGACTTTTCCACTGTTCATTGAAGCAGGTTGGGGATATGAACAAAAAGAAATGGGGTGGATGTTCATGGTCATGGGTGCTATTGTCGTGCCGTTACAGGGAGGATTACTCGGTAGGTTAATCAACAAGTTAGGGGAACGTCGGATAATTTTAGCAGGTTTATTACTGAACGCCCTTGGCATGGTGCTTTTGCTCTACGCGTTCAACTTTGTAACGCTAACAATCTACCTCACAATTACCGGAATCGGCAATCAACTGATTCGTCCGACGAATACATCGTGGATTTCTAAGCAGACCCGAATTGGACAGGGGGCAGCTATCGGAATTATGGATGCATTTTTGAGTTTGGGACGTGTTTTAGGACCGCTTCTCGGTGGTTGGCTCTATGATAAATCTGCACATCCGGAATTTGTCAAAACGATTTTTAACTGGTTCCTTAACGGTCAACTATATGAAAATAATGCCTATTCTTATGCCGTTTTGGCGGGGATTTTGGTAATTGCTACTGTTTGTTTATATGTGCCCCTACGTCGGGTTGAACGTAATACACAAACTTGAGAGTTTTATTTTTCTCGCAACGGTGGCAGTTGATGCGTCACACGTCGGGTATTGTATTCAAGCCGATACCGCTGATGTGCTTCGTCATCCGGATAACGTTCGGTTTTTGGATATGGATATGCAGACATGCCGTGAAACGGCAGCGGTTCAACCGCCTGCGATGTGAGTGTATTAATATCACCATCTTTGTCCCACCCATCGCTATAGAGGATAAAGTCTCGTGTCCAACCCGATTTTAATGGCGGTAGTCGTGATGCGTCAAATTCAACTGTGATCTCATCTCCAGCATTAAGAATAACGTACATATCATCAATTGTTTGTAATAATGGGTTGACATCGCCGTAGCGTGTGTAAAATCCAGCCAAGTCTCGCCACTGTGGAGATGTTGTTACTTTCTGATAGTCAAACAGATGCGGGGCATGCGGGTTAGGGCGATACATTTCCGAGAAGCCGCGATAATGGAGATTCGCACTGTCGGGATTCAATTCTGTTATTTTTATTGGAACATTTTGCTCGCCAGCTGTGAAAAATACAGCATCCCAGTAAATTTGCATATCTGTTTCAATCCGAACGTGTCGGTCATCGGACAAAAATATACCAGTCAGATCAATGGTAATAGTCTTGTTTTTCCCTGCGGGTATGCCAATCATATCAATGACGGTTTTCCACTCTCCAGTTTTGCCCTTCACAGCAACGGAGGGGAAGCGAGGCGCAATTGCAGGATTTTGGGACAGGGCAATATTGATACTTGTATCCGTTGGAAATATCCATCCGTTGAGGTAGAGCGTCACAGAAGTATCATCAGGAACATCACCAAGGTCAAGGATAATGGCATGTGGTTCCACAACGCCTTGGTAGGGACCATGAGCATGTTCAACAGCGTAATGATAATCGGATGCTTTTAGGGCATCAAACACGTCTTTGCCTTTGTGATTTACAGCAGATTTCGGATATAATTTCTCTGAAACACCATATATCTTGAATTCAGCAAACGGAGGTGGAGTATACTGTTCATTTACGAAAATATCGGTATCTGCAGGATGGTCAACGGCTATCAGTTTGACCATATCAAAATATGCGGTTTCCCACAACTCCTCTGTAATCTGAATAGAATATTTACCGGATTTGGGTTGTATCTGAGATGCCGATATTTTTATAAAATCCCTCGTCTCATCGGGTGCAACAAACCCCATAGCAGTAACGAGTCCAAGTGGGGCACGCCAAAGTAGATCAGTAACAAATTGATATTTCTCACCATCGTAGACATATAGGAACGGACAGGAGCCTTTCAAAACCTGTTTTTCCGAAATCCGTTGTTTTGCCTTCGGTTCTATGACGTTTTGCGGAACACCATTTGTCCACACAACTCGGACAACATCGGCTGCATCATAGACTCCTAATCCGAAATGTGTTACCTGCTGTGATACATATTGCAATTGATATAGATCACTGACTTTCACCTCTAATTTTGAACCGATGCCATTCCTATTGACTTTGTTATTTCCTGTGATAATACCTTCTAACCGCACCTGTATCCAGTTATTTTGATTTCCGCCATTGTTTTGGAGCGCACGCAGTTGTCCCTTGTTATTGATAAAGAATAGGTCTAAATCACCATCGTTGTCGTAATCATCGACAGTACCCGAGACCCCTTTTTCCATCGGTATTATCCCACTGGTTTCGGTGAAGCGGCTGGTTCCATCATTCCTAAATAGAAATAACCCTTTTTTGCTCACAACCCATAAATCAAGAAATCCGTCATTATCGTAATCGATATTTTTTAATATAGTTGATGGGTCGTTCTCCCTTTTCTCAGAAATCTGTTTTGAACGTGTGTCAGCAACAAAAGTTCCGTCCCCTCTGTTTCGGTAGAGATGTATACTGGTCGTAGCGGCTAAAAACAGGTCAATGTCGCCATCGTTATCATAATCACCTGCTGCAGCTGATGTATAAGCAACATCTTGAGGAATTCCAATTTCGTCGGAAACCACTCGGAGTTTTCCTTGACGGAGGTTATCGTATAGCGTACATCCCATTTCGCTATGTATGGTAAAAATATCAATGTCACCATCGTCGTCAAAATCGGCGACGAGAGCAGCAGTAGGTATTTGTTGTGTTCGCGTATCTTTAGTTACAAAGGTTTGATCACCTATATCCGTAAACTCTCCATTCCCATTATTCCGATACATCATGATACTGGATTGTCCAGAAAAGAGATCAAGGTCACCATCATGGTCATAGTCAACGGGAAGAAGGATACCTGCTTTATTTCCTGTTTGTTCATGCTGGATTATGGGAGGTGCTGTCCAATTCTTGTCCGCATCCATTCGCAGGTGTTTTATCCCTTCTTGCGTTTGTAGCAGGATATCTTGTGTGCCATCTTTATCTAAATCGGCATAGGCCACAGTGTGTGGTTTTAAGGAGGTTTGCCCTACGATTTCTTGAAATTGTTGGACAGGCACAAACTTCCCATCAACACCCTTAAATAGCAGCCCTGTTAGTGTTGTAAAAATGTCCATATTTCCATCGTTATCGTAATCAATCAGCGAAACGTTTGGATGATTTTTAGGTTCACTTTGTACATCGGTAAGTCCAAGTTGTTCGGTGACATCTATAAATTTTACGTTTATTGGTGGACTCTGTTTTGCAGCAATCCGAGCTTTAAATCCTGGACGAAACTTCTCTATCGGATGTCCAAGGATGTTGGTAACCAATTCGCCAATACCTTGCTGATAACGCGGACTTGCAAGATGTAAGTTTTCAAAAATACGGATATTCCGTGAGGCAACTTTTAGGTCGTTTTTCTTTATTGCGTCTATCCCTTGTGTTAAGTATGCCAACTTTTCAGTATCGGTATCTCCTAAAAGAATTAGCAATTTTTGACAAAGTTTTTCAGCATCGCTAAGTTTTTCTTCCCTAAGCAGTGCTTGCGTCAACTTCAGTAGGATCACAACATTTACGGGGGATCGAGAATGAAGTTCTTGTAAGTGTAGCGTTGCCTCTCGCTGGGCTTCTGCGTTGTTCCGCTGTCCCAGCAGATAGTGGCGGACAAGTTTATACCGAAATTCTAACTCGTCGGGGTCTAACCGAACTGCCTCTTTCATTGCCTCTACTGCTTGCGCAGTCTGTCCTTTTACCTGATAGACTTCGGATAAAATGAAATGTAGTTGGCTATCCATCGGAGCAACATCAATGCCGCGCTTAACCCATTCTTCGGCAGCATCCGCTTGCTGTAACCGCAAGTGTGCGACAGCAAGATTGCCATAACCAATTGCCTCATGCGGAAGCAGTTCAACAAGGGTAGTAAAAGCGGAAACTGCTTTAAAAGGTTGTGATTCTTCAAGATATGCTAACCCAAGATTCTGATGTCGGATTGCCTCTTGAATAGCCTTTGCGTTGTCTGTTTTCTGCGCAATCGCACATAAAACAGCAGAAAGAAAAATAGCGTATATGAAGTAGGTTATGAGTTTTTTTGAATAAGGTAAACGGGATAGCATTTTTAAATTATGCCTCTGCCTTTAGCTCTTGGAGAGATTCGGCAGATTCCTGAATTGCTTGCTTTAGTGCTTTTAATCGGACCGCTAATGAATCTTCAAGTTGTTTGAGGTGTAGTAGCCATGAGTCTTTGGATTGATCCTCCTCATTACCGAAGCCGTCAGTCATTGAAAGGCGGACATATTTTAGTCGTTCTGATTGCAGAACTTTTAATTGTGAGTCATAGTCCGAAATCCCTGATTCCAATAGTGTTGCAAGTTCTCGTATCTGTTCCATAGTTGTACCTCTGTTCGTAAAAATTTAAGTCTATTTTCTCATATTTTGTGCCTTCAGGCAAGCGAATTTATGTGTGGGCAGGTTGAATTGAACAGAAATAGAACAAAATCGTATATGCCTTAAAATAAAAAGCACTCAACGCAAGCGTTATACTGAACGCAAGCATTGAGTGCTTATAGTAGATTTTAGAATTAATTGGACATTTTTGAACTGTAGGAGGGAACTCCGATTCCCGACTATCAAGGCGTTTCGTCGCGATTCGGAGATCGCTCCTACAGGTGAAGTATATAATTATTTCAATAATTCACCATAAACTAAAGTGTCCTATAAACGATGTCAAAGTTTCGATTGGCTTCTTTAGATGTAAGTGCGGAGAATCAACACCGAATGAGCATTTTGGCATTCGGTGGGTTTAAACTCTCCCGCAAGGCTCAAAACGTTATTTTCTCTTAACTTCTTATACGGTGGATTCTTTCTTTACACGCGCCCACCTGTCGCGAGGCTTTTAAGTCTTTACAAAAAATATGTCCGCAACTCACTTGTCAACGCTGAATCCTATAAGCGTGGTTGTGTATTGACTTAGTGCTTGGTCAGAGGAGTGTGTGAAGAATCTTCAAGTTTAATAAGCTGCAAACCGCTGTTTTCCGTGCCGACATAAAGGACGCCATCTGCGACAGCGATAGAGGTGGCATCGTCTGGAATTTCTGGCGTTATCCGTTCCCAAGTACTATCTGCCTTTGTCAATTGATAAACTCCACCTTGAGCATTTTTCGATGAACTCACTGCGTATAAAGTTGTGTCATCCATAGCGAAACGGTCAATAATGAGTTTTTGTCCGTCTGAATCAGTGATGATGTCCCATTTAGTGCCATCGCTTGAGGACAAGGCTTCTTTGTCAGTTGCTACATAAACAGTTTTGTCAGTGATGAGAATTTGTTTGAAGGAATCAACAGATATCGGTAGCGATACGGTTTTCCAACTTTTACCTCTATCAACAGAGTGAAGTAGAACACCATCGGGTTTGCCGACGTAGACAGTATCTCCAGATACACCTAACTTGAAACTATTAAAAGAACTAAGGTTCGCTATGTCGCGAGTATCTTCGATCTTGGTATCGGACCAACTTGCATCGTTGTTCACTTGGGATTCAGAGTGCCAGATTAAAAGTTTCCGTTTGTACTCAACATAGAAGGTGTTACCACTGACAGCAAATCCGCCAAAGATATCTGTCCCTATGCTAAAGAAATTTTTTATGAAATTATTGGCATTTTCTTTAATATCCTCTTCCTTCTTACCCTCTTCCTCCTTACCATCATCCTCCATAGATGTCTGTATTGTCTTCATAAATGCTGTGAAGGAACTCCTTTCACCAAAGGTAGGAACACCTTGGATCGGGAGAAGCGTTCTATTTTCTTCGTCTAAGTAGAAAAAAATCAACTCAAATCCTGCGTATCCTTTTGCGTAAAGGATTCCATCTGCTTCTGTTATCTGTTGTATATCTGCTTTGGTCAGTGGCACCTCTGTGTTCATAATAATCATTTTCATATCACTTAATTCCACTGGAATTGCTTTCCATGATTGACCACCGTCGATTGATGTAATAAGTTGCTTATTTGCTACTGCGTAGAGTTTATTATTAAAGACTGTTAGATTTTGTATTTTGCCACCGAATCCAGCATTAAATCGTTTCCACGAATCGCCGCCATCAGTTGACCTGCGAATTCCGTTGTAATCCCCTACGTAAAATTGATGCCTGATATTTGTAGATTGATCCTGATTAGTGGATTCATCATGACTTTGAACTTTCAAGGCAGCAACAACACTTTGGCCAGTGAGTCTTCCTAAAGGTGACGTTATCCAAGTTTTTCCCTCATCTGTTGAATGTAAAATGTCGGGTTCTTTTAATAACATGACCGTTTTTTCTGCAGCAACAATCCTAAGATTTATCACCCTTTTATTTTGAAAAGCGTCTGTCGGCGTTATATCTACCCATGAATCACCTTGATCTGTTGACCGAAAAACTGACCATAAAGAGTGTTTACTTCGGACAGCATTTGCCGTAGCCCAAATATCCATAAAACCCATATCAGCCGTGATCTTGAGAGTTCCTGCCACCACATAAAGGCGATGTCCTGCCACTGCGAATGCGTGAATAGATTTAGATTCCGCTACCGATAATTGTTCCCACACATCTGATCTATCAAGGCTATCCTGCAAACTCGGTTCCAGATTGAAGCGGAAGAGTCCTCTATTAGTTCCAGCGAATAGTGCGTTTTCAACGAATGTTAATGCATAAATTTTTCTTCTTGCTAAACCTTTGTTTAGAGGTGTCCAAGAGACTCCTGCATCATTAGAACGGAACACTCCTGGCAATAAAGCGAGGTAAATTTCAATAGCACCTTGGGCATTATTCTTTACGATCAAGTCGATAGCACGTCCTTTCGGGCGAGGACCGAGAGATTTCCACGTTTCACCTTTATCTTTTGAAGTGAGTACTGCATCATCCGTTACAATATAGAGGGTATCATCTTGCTTAGCTATCGGCATTTTGTGGTGCGTAATAGGAAGATTAATGTTGATTAAGTGCCACCGTTTGTTAGCAGTTGTCAATCGATAAAGTCCTATTGGAATCACCGCATAAAGGTCGTTTGTAGTAGTTGCAAATAGTGTAGTTACTTCCGTCGGTTCAGGACTGTCAAATTGAGTCCACCGTTCCGTTGAGAGTGGCACCTCTGTTTCAAGTGTTTGGAAAACATTGGTAAAGTTTACGTTTTGAGATGTATCCGCTTTTTCTCCAGTGCCTTGACTTTTACTGGGAATATCAGTGGTTCCGAGTTGATTACGTTGATCGGGTTTTATTTTTCGGATAACACTAATAGATGTATCAACGATTTCAACCGTTAACATTGATTCGGCATTGAGATCATACGGTTGAAAAGAGAGCGAAAGATGTTGTATGCCAATACCTATTAATAATAGGATTAAAATAGCAGAAGCAGCAGAAACTACCCACGGCAAAAAAGGCTTGCTGCTTGAAGGAACAATAGGATTAATGCGTGAGATTTCCTTTATTATGTTTTCTGTAAATTGCGTTGGGAGTTGGAAGCTGCTAAGGTTTTCCTGAATTATCGCTTCTTCTTTCCTTAAACGGTTGCGGGCGCGACTGAGTCGGCTTTTAATCGTATTTGGGGATACACCGAGCATCTTGCTAATCGTTTCACACGTCATTTCTCCGAGATAATGGAGCGCCATGACTGTGCGTTCACTTTCTGGCAGTTTTTGTAGCAGTTTTTGGACGACTTCGCGACAGGCTTCAGCCGTTTCAGTGTCTCGTTTTTCTGCCATATATTGTGAATGTGACACTTGATCAATCTCCGCAACGTCAGTAGTTTCTAAAGATTGGACCGGAAGCTTCTTTTTTCGGTGCCATTCAGTGCATAAGTGAGACGCAATCACATATATCCAACCCGGAAACAAGCTGTGGTCTTTCAAAGTTCTGAGTCTTTCATACGCTCTAAGAAAGGCATCTTGCGTAATTTCTTGTGCGATATGAAAATCCCCGATTTTCCGCCATGCAAGTGTGTGAATGCCCTTTTGGTATTTTTCAACAAGGGCAGTAAATGCTGTTTGATCACCGTCCAATGTCCGCTGAATCAGTTCAGAATCGTTATTTTGCATAAAAAGTACTCCGGAGTGGTACCACTACTTAATTTAAGTGACGAGTTTTAAAATAAAAAAGGTTGCATTATTTTATGGACTTTATAGTAAAAACGAAATTAACTATTGGAAACAAATCTGGTTCATGAGATAGCTTTTAGGAAACTAAGCCGTTTTTGGATTGTACCCAAGTTTGTTATTTAGACGTTAAAATTGCAGAGGAATTTACCTTTAAATAAATTTGGCACAAGAAAAATAGATGGAGTTTATAAAATGAAATTGAAAACTCTGGGTCTTATCAGTTTTGTAGTGATTGTGTTGGGAAATATGATGGTTACAGAGGGCTCTTCTGGAATAGACCATCGCGATATCTTTGTAGGAGCCAGCGCACGAGCGGTTGGTATGGGCAGTGCTTTCACCGCTGGTCCTTCCGCAAATAACGGTTTTTTGTGGAATCCCTCTTCGCTTGGGTTTATGAACGGATTAGAAGTGAACATGGGTGGGATTCCGTTTTCGGGTGAACCGTCAGGCCCTGACCAAGCATTTTCTTTAGCGGCGAGTCCTAATACGTTGGGTTTAACTGATAAAAATGTTGGAAACCTATCTGTGGCATCTTGGTTCAATGGCTGGAACAATAGTAACAATGAGTCTACTCAGATAGTGCTTTTAGGGTATGGCTTGGCATTGGGAGAACAGGCATCAGCAGGAGCGAATTTACGCTATTATCAAAACAGCACCCCAATCAGGACGAATTACCTTTGGAGTGTGGATATCGGCACGCAGTTTACCTATCCGTTGGAAAAGTTAGGTGATTCGGTCACTGTAGGCATGAACCTGTCGGAACTAAGCAATGGAATTCGGGAAAATGGCGCGCTTATTGAAAGTTTGCCGTTAGCGGCACGTTTTGGGACAACATATCGTCCGGACAGGGCAACGTTGTTATCAGCAGATGTTGCTATCCGTGGACAAAATGATGTGAGTTGGGGTGAACGGCTCCGGTTACACTTCGGTGCTGAACGTTGGTTGTTCAATAACCATTTTGGGGTGCGTGTAGGATATACAACTCTAACTGCATCCGATAAATTTAGTTCAGGTGAGTGGACTCAAGGTATCAGTTTTCGGAACGCAACAGGACAGTTGGATTACGCTCACGTTAGGGGCGGTGAGTTAGGTCAAAGCTTACATTGGATTTCTGCAACGTTACGGTGGGGTGGAAGAGAGAATAGTTCCATTCCTATTGCGGAGGCTCCTACTCCTGTCACGAAGTCAAAGTCTAAAGATGTTTCTGAAACGGATGTATCATCGCCAATTCTGATGCCGAAAACGCTTGAGCCAGATGTGCAAGCTAAGGTGGCAGTAAATGAATTGCAACTCTCCGAAACCGCAATTTCACCGAACAGTGATGGCATTGTGGATACTACCACATTCCATTTTAAGGTCAGAGGGAATGACAAATGGAAATTGACACTCCGTGATGCGTATACGGAACAGGTTTGGGAGAAATCGGGGACAGGTTCTCCCGCAGACGGAGTTGTCTGGGACGGAGTGGGGAGTAGCGGCAAATTGGTGCCTGATGGGGATTACGTGGCGCAACTGTACATTATTGATGGAAAAGGCACGCCTCTTCTCAGAAACAGCAAAAAGGTAACTGTTGATCTAATTCCAGCAACGTTGGAAATTTCCAAAAAGACACCCACAAGCGTTGGTGTCAAAACATGGGACATCAATCCGTTTGCCAATTGGAAACTTGAGATTTTTGATGCAAGTAATAAGTTAGTTGAAAAAAGTGAAGGTAAAGGTTCGCCACCCGAGACGATAGTTTTGACCAAAATTCCGCAGTTGCCAGAAACAACTTACAAGATCGCATTGAGTGTTCAAGATATAGCTGGCAACAAGAGTGTTCAGCAAGCACAGTTGCAATTCGGTAGTGGAACTACTACTGATAGCAGAACTCAGGTAGTCAATAAAAAACCTAAATTAACGTTGATGGTTGGGTCTTTTGCTGAGCGGCGCAATGCTAATATGTTGGCTGAGAATTTACAACGGTTACACCCGAATGAGAAAGTGAAAATATACACTGCAACGGTTAATGGTAGGACATTGCATCGGGTTACAATTGGAGAATTCGCGGGACGATCAGAAGCATCAGGACTCAAGCAGCAGATTCAGGAGTCGCAAGGCGTTGAACCTATTCTGATTACACCTCAGTAGAGGTTATGTAAATCCACAATTATTTTATACTGCGGTGCGGTTAGGAAACCGCACCTACCAGGGTGTAAATACATTATTTGATTACTATAAAGTAATTCCTTATATCCTGTAGAATTCTAAAGCGTTCTGATAGAAAAACCGGTTTTTCTCTGCATCTGATGCATCATCTATAGCCGAGAGGAGTGCTTCAAGCCACTGATGATATTTGGAGGCTAAGGTGCAGACGGGCCAATCGCTACCAAACATGAGTCGGTCATAACCAAAAACTTCTACGAGATGTCGGATGTAAGGTTTAAGTTCCTCTGGTGTCCAGTTGTCGCTGGCGGTTGTCACAATACCTGATACTTTACAGTAAACATTGTCAAAGGCGGCGAGTTCGCGCATGTGGGTTGTCCACGGCCCAAACTCTCCGTCTTTGATATTTGGACCTCCACAGTGGTTGACAGCGTGTGTAATCTCTGATGTGGCTTTTACCAACTCAATGGCAGCGGGAAGTTGGTCATGTTTAGCACAAAGTTCAAAAGAGAGATTATATTTCTCCAATAATTTTACGCCATTAATTAGTTCGGGGGAGGCGTAGAATTGATTGTCTGGGTGGTGCCATGCCATTCGACGGATACCTACAACAAGGTCAAACGCCGCAAGTTGTTCAAGGATAGCTTCGGCATTCGGCTTTTCAAGTGGTGCAGCAGCGGCAATTGCGCCTATCATTCCATCTATTTTTGCGATGTGTGTTAGCCATTCCACTTCTTGGACAACGTGCGTTTCGGCAGGATCGCCTTCAACATGAACCGATTTTACAACGTTTATGTCACCGATAGCATCACGATAATCTTGCGGTGTATATTGCTGCTGAAGAAGATCGAATCCATCTAACCAAGGATATTTTAAATTGGAGGTATCCCAAAGATGTTGATGAGTATCAATAATTTTAAGCATGGGTTTCCTTTCAAGTTCCAATAATGTTTATTATCTGAAGGTATTATATCATACAAATAGATTTCAAAAAAAACTGTGACAAAACGCCAATATTCCTAAACAAAGGATTGTAAAATCCGCGTTTTTATGTTACTATGATATGTAGAAAAAATCAACTCTGAAAGGCTATAAATGATTTCCAACCTCAATTCATTTCCTGCCTATTTTGCGCTATTCAAATTAACGCTTCGTCAGTTGTTCTGGAGTCGACGAGGACTTCTGATTCTAATTGGCGGTCTACTACCGGTTGTTATTGCGCTTGTGGTTCGGTTTTATGCGCGAAGATCGGGTTTGGTGAACGGTTTTATCCCCCATATAACGTTTGTTTATTATGGATTTTTGACGAATTTGTGCGCTATATTTTACGGTTCAGCAATAGTCTCGGATGAAATTGATGGCAGAGGTTTGACATATCTCCAGATGCGTCCTCTCCGTAAATCGTTAATTCTGCTCAGTAAATTCGCAGCCTATATGATTGGAACCGTTGTCCTCATCAGTGTATCTCATCTACTTTTAACGGGGATTATGGAGACACACCCAAAACTAAGAGACCGATTCTTGGTGTTAGGAATGAGTTTTCGTTATACCGGCTCAATGGCATTGGGATTGTTAGCCTATGGTGCTTTCGCGATGCTTTTATCTGCTCGGTATAAGCATCCGGTGCTGTGGGGATTGCTCTTCGTGTTCGGTTGGGAACGGATTACGACAATTCCTCCGATGCCGATGGGCATAAAACGGATTTCATTAACACATTACCTCATGACGATATTTCCGGATTTCAATTTAAGGCGTGACATGCTTGATGATTTCTTAGGGGATACACCGCCGACAGTTTGGATAGCGGTGTTAGTGGTCTGCTTGCTGACGGTAGGGGCAATGTGGCTTGCTATCCGAATTTTTCGAGAACGGGAATATTTGATGTAGGAGAGTAATTCTATCGGGATTACAAAGCCCTGCCACAAGAATGCCAGTTAGAATCTCCTGTAGGTTTCTTTTGAGCTACAAACTTCTTCTTTATTACCTTTCATTAACCTGTCGGTTTGATATTTGTACATTCACACGTGAGTATCTATACTTTTAGGACGCGTGCAGTTTCACGTGAAACAATAAGTTCCTCATTTGTGGAAACAACCAGAATTTTTGCACGGCTGTTTTCTGCCGATAGGTCAGCTTCCCCTGTTGATTCCTGATTTTTCTCAGCATCTAAGTGGATGTCGCACCATTCAAACCCTTCACAGATTTGAGAGCGTGTCGTTACACTTTTCTCACCGATACCACCCGCAAAAGCGATAACATCAACCCCACCAAGCGCAGCGATATACGCGCCGATATATTTTTTTACACCGTAGACATAGGTTTCTAAGGCTAAGCGGGCATTGTCGTTACCAGCATTTATCGATGCTTCTACATCGCGCATATCGCCGCTGGTGCCGGAAATACCTTTAACTCCCGATTCCTCAATCAACTGACGACGAATTTCATCGGTAGAAAAACCCTCTTTATCCATTAGATACAGGACAGCAAAAGCGTCTAAGTCTCCACAGCGAGTGGATTGTATCATGCCGTATTGTGTTGATGCGCCCATTGATGTGTCAATAGATTTTCCGTCTTGGATGGCGCAGATGGAGGAACTTCCACCGAGATGGCAAGAGATAATCCGAAGTCCTTCCCCGGTTTCGCGTCCAAGTATTTGCGGCACGCGTTCGGAGATGTAGCGGTGTGATGCCCCGTGAAATCCGTATTTGCGGATGCTATGTTTTTCCACCCAGAAACGTGGCACACCGAATTCGTAGGCGTAATCCGGTATAGTTTGGTGAAACCACGTCTCAAAAACAGCAACGAGTGGTGTGTTCGGGAGGAGTTCCTGAAAAGCACGGATAGAGGCAATATAGGCAGGATTGTGCATTGGTGCAAGTGGTGTAGATGCTTCCAGTGCTACAATAACGTCTTCTGTAATCCGTGCTGAACGCCAGTATCCTTTGGCAAGAATGGTCTTAAATCCAACACCGTCCAATTGGTTGAGGTCTGTAAGACAACCGACTTCGGGATCGGTGATGAGTTGCATGGCGTGGGCAATCGCATCAATGTGTGATGGTGCATCAATTTCGCCTTCGCGAGGCGGTTTGCCCGGTACTGCGTGTGTGAATGCTGATGGCGAATTGCCGATACGTTCTACGCCTCCCTTGACAAGGGAGGCGGTTGTTTCCATATTGATGATTTGGTATTTGAACGAGGTGCTACCTACGTTCGCACAAAGTATGCGCATGGTGGTTTCCTATGGTGGATCAATAAGGATATCCAGTACAGCTTGATTATCGGTTTCAGGATTAAATATGAGTAATCCTTCGCTTCTTGCTGCGTTCAGAAGACGTTTATCAGCACTTACAAGAACCAGATTATCTCCTTCTATCCGCAGTTCGTTAACTCTATCAAGCGCACACTGTAGCAAAATAGCGTCAGTGCTGTTAATGGAGTACCTTTCAATGAAGTCCCACGAGCGACTTATCTGATTTTTGGTTGGAAACACCTTTACCACTCTAACTCGGTAGATGACTTCCGTTAAAAATCGCTGCTTTATCTGATTAAAGCGGGTCGCTGTAACTTTGCTTTCGTTTCTGCGACGACTAAACACGAAAATAACTTCGCCTCCGCCTTCAAACAAACACATCATACGGTGTGAGGGAACACTCGCGAAGAAATAATTCATTTCAGGGGTCCCTGTTTCAGGAATATACCGTTTAACAACTGCACTCGCATCTAAAAAGAAATAATTCACAAATTTTATTTCTCCCGTTCCTCAATGATAGCACGACTGCCAAGGTTGTCTTCTGGGTTTATTCCGTCCTCCAATAGAAGTTTCTGCAGTTCCTCGGCGGTGGGAATTTCAGCGTTAGGATCGGGTTTTCCGAGTGTTTTTTCAATTGATGAGTGTAGTCTTTCATTTTGTGCTCGGGCTCGTGCGGACCTTGCAGCTGCGCGCTCCTCGGGTGTGAGCGACTTCATGAAAGGGGCTTGAAGTTCTTCCAACTCCTTTTTCACCTCTGCTAAATCCCATTCAAGTTGTTCAATTTTTATGAGTAGTTTGGTTATAGCGGGAATCATAGTGTGATCCTTTCTATCTGTTGAGCGTTTGCGCTATTAAAAGGCGGTTCCGGGATATCTAATACCTTGACAAGTTCGTTACAGAAGGTAGTTAATGTTGATATTCGTTGTAAAGAGGTTTTAAGAAGTCTAGACCACCTTCCGCAAATTGAATACAGATCTGATTGGCAGTTTCTTTCTGTTCTGAATTATATAAAATACGGATGGTTTCTATAACTTCGTCCTGTTCCAAGAACGGGCCAAGTAAAGTGTTTTTTATCCCTTTCTTAGACAGTTCTAGATAAATAATACCAACCTCAGTTGGCGTCTTGTGAGCATGCGTTAACAATGTTTTTACGAGAATACGGATATCCCAAGTAACATGCCTTACGGACAACTTTAACCATTCGAGGGCTTCCTCATCTATGCTATCAATAAATATCACCCATTTAGATAATACATCTAAAACTTTTGAATATTTCTTTTCATCTTTGTTTTGGGAAAGAAATTTAAACAAAATGCGCCATGCAACCCTAACCTTCTCCTTATCTTCCTCGGATAGGTTATCTCTTTGATCCCAGAAAAAATTAACAATAGCAGAGAGAAAGTTTGGATTGCTGTTGTTTACTACTTGATAAATTAAACTGGTTTTGTCGTCCAAATTTTCGTAATCTTCTAACCAGAAGGTACAAATGTGTGTCGCAAGTGCGGCCTCAACATCAGGATAAGCAAAATTGGTATTTAGTGCTTTTTGATAGTGTTCGCCTTCCTTAAGTATGAAGTACAGGAATTTACAGATTTTGCCAGAGGTAAGCAAGTACATTGAAAAGGTTACATACCAATGATGCTCATTCTGCAGCGGGAATATACGATCTACATTATCTACGACCCACTTCTGATCAAGGTAAAACAAATTCGGCAAGAAGGCACCAAGCATGAAAGAAAATTCAAAGGAGGATTCTATGTTTCTATCCAATCTTTTGGTGAGATCTGCTTTGATCGCCTGAGGCCACAAAAAACCTGTTCGTTGGTTATCACTTGTACGAGCAAAACGCAATGTATACTCCATCATCGCCCAAAATACCATACCTTTGGAGGAATTCAAAAATGTACTCATTGGAGTTTCCTTAAGAACATATTTTGATTTCGCCTTCTCCACAAGCATTAAAAGTACCTGTTCTGCAAGAGGTAAGAGCTGTGAATCAAAACCATGGAGATCATCATTTGTTCCGGCTGCTATCAACTCTGCAACGTCGGCAAGAATTTGATCCTTATATTTAACGCCATCTGCCTCCTGCTCAGTCCAGAAATGTTCTAACGAGAGGATTCCATGGCAAAACCTAAGTAACGCTTTCCAATCATTTTCTTGCCTATCCTGTAATGCAGCCAACAAGTCAGATAATACTGAGTGCTGGTCAGGCGAAAAGACATCTTGGAAAACACGTAGGTAACTCGTAAACCGTTGTAAAATTACCGATACAAATTCTCTATATACATTTTCTAATCCTTGTTCAGTTAGATGTTTGTTTTTATCTACAGCTTCGCTTGTTTGTCTTAGAAATTCAAGTCTGTCCTCGCTTGACATATTAGACAATAATTCTGTAAGTGCAGGATTAGTATTTTGTTCTATGCTCTCTATCAAACGATTTGCACCACGCCAAAATGCCGTAACATTTTTATTTTGTTTATTCCAATTTTCCCAGGCAGATGCAATGAAAGTGTCATGTTCACTTTTTCTTTTATCTTTAGGGAGAGTATCAATAATCCGAATTATTTGTTGACTTAGGGTACTACTCTCAATAATCTTTTCCCTTGTATCTTCAGCACAACCAATAATCGTATCAACAATTTCCGCAAGTGTGTCAATAGTTGCCTGACAAGAATGCTTTTTGGTACGTTCAGCAATTCTTTCTACATATTTGAGGGCATGCCACTGCAAAACCTTATTAGATTCTATAGTTTTTGCACTTGTCTTAGTCAATGAACTTGATTCAGAATCAAACCATCCTGCATCTATAAGTGGTTTCCACCAGTCAAACCAATCAAGTTTTTCTGTGGAAATTTCAAAGCGTTCTACGACTATGTTAGATTCTGGATCAAACCACCCATCCTCTTTTAATGGTTTTAGCCAAGTGGACCAGGTAAGATTTTCAAAGAAATATTCACGTCTTGTTTCTGATTTCAGCAGATTCAGCAGGCCTCCTCTTATTTCATCAGTAGGTTCTCCACGTGCAAGGATCCGATCTAAAACTATGATCAGGAGATTCAGATAGTTTCCCACCAAATCTGCTAATACCTCCTCAAACTCACACCAAAGTGGCACAAACTCTTCCCTGCTCCGAGGTGGTTTCCAAGCCCCGTGGCGATGGTCAAACTTATAAAATTTCTTAGTGATTTTCAGCCATCTTTCAGCAAGCGGTGAAGGTGTATCAATACCCAAAGATCGCAAAATTGAAGGTTTATGTCCTTCAATCCGATCATGGGTCACTTTAAAGGTTCCAGGAGTATCACAGGTAAACTTAAAAGTGCCCGCTCTCCCTCTTTCGGTGATCAATTCGTTACCGTCAGGTGTACTGATGATAAATTCAAGTTCTTCTTTTTTCTTTTCTGACAGAACATCTCTTAATCCACCATCAATCTCCCTAGCGATATGTCCTAAGAGACTAGCCGCAGTTTCTAAGTCCTTGTTTTGTAGAATTCGGATACCGTCCATGTAATAGGCAGCGATCTCTGGACCGATGGCTTGTAGGTTCCGGTGAATTTCAGCTTGCCGAAGAGATAATCTCCTCGGATCCTGATTGTGGAAAATATCTGGGGCCTGCGGTAAACCTTCAGGCGCGTCAAATTCATTTTTCATATTTTACATCTCCTCTCCTTCAAACCAGATTCCCACCAAATTTCCGTGCCTCATATATACCTATTCCACTTTCGGTAAGGTTGGCAATGTTAAACGTGGACGTTCACCGAAGTCGGGTAGTTCTGGCGGATTATCTTCCATCTCTTGGAGGAGAATCTCAATCGCTTTATCAAGTTGTGGATCACCTTCTGCAATATAATCCTGCGGACGATAATCCACTTCAATGTCCGGGTCAGTGCCGTAGTTCTCAACACTCCAACCAACATCAACGAACCAGAAAGAGTACTCCGGTTGCGTTGTTGAACCTCCATCTACAAATCCTTGATGTGGTGAAATACCGATAACACCACCCCACGTTCGCTTACCGATAAGTTTCCCTAACTTCATCAATTTAAAGCAGTGTGAAAAGATGTCGCCATCAGACCCGGCATTTTCGTTAGTGACAGTGACCATCGGTCCTAACACAGAAGCATCCGGATAAGCGTGCGGTGTGCCCCATCGGGGAACAGCATATCCGATGCGGTGACGAGACAACTTTTCTAAAATCAGTTGCGAGACATTTCCACCACCGTTGTAACGAACATCAATGAGTAGAGCAGGATAGCTAACTTCAGCAAGATAACCACGATGGAATTCTGCATATCCGCGTCTTCCCATGTCAGGAATGTGGACGTAGCCCACTTTACCATCCGTTTTTTCATGGACATATTTCCGATTTTGCGCGACCCACTCTCGGTATCGTAATTCGCTTTCACCACCGAGCACTTTGATTGTGACGACACGTTTTTCACCATCGTTAGCATTTTTAAATGTGGTTTGAACCTCTTGTCTCGCCAGATTGATTAACAACTCTCCAGGAGAAACATTTTGACTTACCTGTTGCCCACCGATAGAAAGGAGAATATCTCCCTCTTGAACGTTGATTCCCGGTGCGTTGAGCGGGGAATCTCTTCTCTCATTCCATGTATCGCCTTGCACGATGTGCGTGATGCGATACCCGTTGTTATCAGGATCGAAAACAAAATCTGCACCGAGAAATCCCTGTGCGTAGTTCGGTGAACTGCGATAATCACCGCCAGATTCATACGCGTGTGAGGTGCCGAGTTCCCCTTGCATCTCCCACATCAAATCAGAAAATTCTGCGCGGGTTGCGACCCGTTCAAGTAAAGGTAGATAACGTTGATATACATCCTCCCAATCAACATCGGACATATCCTCAGTCCAAAAATAATCACGTTGAAGTCGCCATGCTTCGCGATACATTTGCGCCCATTCGGCAGAAGGAATAACAGAAGGTTTGGCACGGTTGACATCTATCCAACCACTGTGTCGGTTTGCGCCGCCCTTGTTTTCAGATTTTGGATCATCTTCAGCTTTTTTGCCCGCTTTGATGACGCGCAACCGATTTCCTGTGCGATATAAAAGGTTTTTGTAATCGCGCGAAAGTTGGAAAGAGTCAATGTCTGCAACGAGTACCTCCTTTTTTTGCTCCTTAAAATCGTAAGCGTGGAGTTTGCCTTTAGCACTTGATTCGTCTTCGCCGGGAGTGTTAGTCGCATGTTGAACAGGAAAAGATGTGAAAATAGCTTTGCCCTCAACACCAGCAATCTGTCTGTAACGTCCATGTGAATACGGAAAAGCGATAACACGTTGTTCAATACCATCTAACTCAATAACAATTGGTTTTTTCTTTTTCTCTTCGGCTTTCTTTTTAGAATCACCGTCTTTTTCATCAGGCTTTTCTTCGGCATCCTTGTCTTCTTTTTCTTTTTCATCCTCAGGGGACGGTGTAGCCGGCAAAAACGGATTCCGTAATTCTTTTTGTAATGTCACCAACATTGGGCGCGTCGCAGTAGGAAATCCGAGGTCAAAGTGGAGCGCGTCCCCGACAGGATCGAATTCACGTTGTGAAAGAAAATAGAGATATTTTCCATCTGGATCCCAAGCGGGTGCGAAATCGTTAAATTCGGGTTGGGTGATATACGACATTTCTCCAGTTTCAACATTGCAAAGTTTGATTGAAGATGTGGTTTCTGTCGCAGGAAAACTATAGGCAATCCATTTTCCATCGGGTGACCAACTTGCACCTTGAATGCGATTATGGAGGCTTTTGTCAAGCACCCGAAGTTCCTGTGTTTCAAGTTCTATATGCAGAAGTTCAAAGCGGTGATTGACGATGAGGAGTTGGTCTGTCAAGTTATCCCTTTGAGGACAGACAGCAAGTTGCCGAACATGTCCAATGTCAAGTTCATCAAGACGGTGGGCCTCTTCGCTACTGTCGCAGGAGTGGATTTCAAGTGCTTCTTCGCTGCCAGCATCGGAGAGCGTAACAATGCGTTTTCCATCGTTAAGCCACCGTGTCATTCGGTATCGGGTGCCGTTGCGATTACCTTGCTGTAGCACAGCACCATCCCAATTTGCCATTGTGAAAAGTTTGCCACGGGAAGTCAAGGCAATAGATCGACCATCAGCGGATGGTGCATAATCCTGTAAATACTGTGAGGCGTTTACAAATTTGCGTTGTCGCTGGATACGTGGACTGCGAAATTCAACGTCAACTTGATGATTGGTACCTTTATCAATATCGTATATCCATAGATCCGCACCTGCATGGTAGACGATGCGTGTGCCATCAGTTTGTGCGGATCGGCAGTAGTATGTTTCTTGATGTGTATGCCGTTGCATGTCCTCACCAGAGGCTTGGCAGGAGTAGATATTGCCTACACCTTCATGGTCGGAGATAAAGTAGATGCGATTTCCAATCCACATCGGTGTGGTAAAATTACTATCAACGGGTGCAAGGGGTTGAAATTGCCCATCTCCATCTATGTCTATCCAGAGTTGTCCGGCTGTTCCCCCACGATAACGTTTCCAACGGGCAGGTTCGCGTGTTAATCTTCCGAGTATAACACCACCGTTTTCTCCGAATGCGATGTGGTTCGCGGGCCCATAAGGTAAACGTTGTGGTTCGCCACCATCAGGAGAAATACTCCATATCCATGCGCCAAATGCTGACCCTGCGCCGCTGGAATATAGTATGTCTTCGCCATCAGCACTCCAACCAACAATGCTGGCGTTGCTTCCCTGATAGGTAAGCCGTTTTGCTTCACCGCCGAGTGCAGGCATAACGTAAACTTCTGATGGGCCTTCTTCACGACCAGCAAATGCAAGCCGTTCGCCGTTCGGGGATAATTGTGGTGAACCTGTTGCACCAAGATTCGATGTGAGTCTTCGAGCAACGCCACCACTGATAGGAACTGTCCACAAATCATCTTCACAAACAAAAACAATGGTTTCCTGAGAAATAGTTGGGAATCGATAATATCCTGACATTCACACCTCCGAAAATAAAGTTAAAGATTATTGTTTATAGTAGAACTTACAATTACTGAAACACTTCGGTCTCCAGATGATTTCAAAACGCAGCAACTGTGAATGTAAGAGGCGCAATGAATTGCGCGACTACAAACACCACTAATCGAAAGAAAATATGTAAGATTTTTTAGATTTACTATAACAAGGTTAAAGAAAATGTGAAAGGCGAGGCACAGACCTCGCCTTAACGTTTTCAAAGCATTGTGCAAAATAGAAGATGACAGGATTAATTTCCTTCTAATTTTGCCTGCTCATCAGAACTTGATGGGTTTCCGAGCCAGAGTTTCACAGCAGGACTGCTTGCAATGCGTCGATTACCAACCGAAGCATTGACGACAAAGGTATACGGGCGTGTCTGCTTATTTCCAATGAATGGATTTTGTCGTAATTCTTCCGTTCCGCTGGAGACGATATTCGGCACAAGCGTTAATGTTGCTTCGGATGTACCTCTTCGGAGTACAGTTGTCTGACGTTGGAGTCTGACACCAGTAGGTAAACCGACTACGGTCAAGTTTATGTTCTGTCGGTTGCCCTTCCGTCTATCAACTTTTACGGTAATGTTAACCGGTCCATCCGGTGTCACCACAACTTCGTCAGGGGTAGTAGAAACAATGATAGGTGAAGACTCTGTTACACTAACGACAATATTTCTTCGTTGAACAGTCTGGTCATTGTTCCGAATCCGGTATACCTCAACTGGCGTAGCGGCGCGCCGTATCTGATGTCCGGATGTCGTTGTGACAGTGCCGACTACTTGAACAACGCTGTGTGTTAATTCGGCATCTGGCGCAGCAGTGAGGGTGAGATAACCTTGTTCATTTCCGCCTTCAGAGAGAATAGCACTCTGGCTTGCTGTAATACCGGGTGGAAGATTTTCAACGGAGAGCAGTATTGGTTCAGTAAATCCAACCCTTCTTTGTAATGTGACATCTAAGAGCACTGTGCCGCTACGACCGATATTTGGATTATCAGGGGTCACTGAGATGGCAAAATCAGGGGTCGTTGGGCGGACATCTAAATGGTAGACATAACCGTTCCCGCCATTACCGGTAATATCTTCAACACGGAGTCCGTAGACACCCGGTTGTGCAAAACTGTAATCAATAATTGCGTTCCGTCTACCCCTTCTACCAGCATTGTTCCTTAACACTCGACCTTCAGCGTTCAAAAGTGTTAAGGAAGGACTCAACGGTGAATTTAGGTTTTCTGCGGATAAACCGATGGAATAACCACCAATGTCAGCGAAAAATCCCCAAGGACCGTAACCATTTGTGACTTTAAAGAGAATTTTGTTTCTGCCTTTGGAAATCGGTAGTTCGATAACATCGTCTCCTCGCCTAAGGGCACGATGTACGTATTTACTAAAGATCAATTGGTCGTTCACCCATATCTTGATCGTGTCATCAGAACCGAGGGACAAGAGATACTTTTGGTCTCGGTCAGATTCAAAGTAGGTTAGAGCGTATCCAGTAACATCGTCTTCTGGGACGTTGGAAAAAACGTTTTCACCTCTCCGATTGGTTTTATACCACCTTATTTTTCGTCCATCTTTACCGACATATTCTTTTTCAAGATCAATTTCGACTTCAGGAGGATAGACGGTATCAAATCCCTTTTCGTCTGTATTGTCAAACGGGTGAATAACCCACCAAGGCCCAAGACGAGAACCTTCTTCAATTGTAAAACGATAATAGTCCACCTCGCCCGGTTTAGAGATGCGACCACTGAGCGCGCCGGGGGTTACAATATGCTGCGAGCCTTCAATTTGTTTTGCGATGAGTTGTCCCATGCGGACGACTTCCTCAGCGACAAAGGCGATAATTCTATCACGATCCGTGGATGTAATGTCCGCGTTGTCTTTTTCCGCCATGCGTATGATAGTGTTTTCCCACTGCTCAGCGGTTAATGCACGGTTATTCGGTGAACGAAGCTCGTGGCATGCGGAGCATTTGGTTTGGAAAAGAATCTCAGACTCAGCATTTTTTGCTTGAGTTTCATTTTCTTCTCCATCAGCAGTTTGGTTGTGATCCGTTTCTTCAAGTGAGTGTTCAACATCCTCAACGTACTCGTTGGCGAAAAAGGGAAAAATCCCGTAGGGTGTACGGATAAGTGTAACCCCTGGATGCTGACCACTCGGTAGTTTGACTTCCCACTCAGTTTCTGGGAGGTTTTCACCACCAATTGTGGTTTTGATTACATTCCCAATTGTTCCGCCTGTTGGATAAATATAGGTGTTGTAGGGAACAACACCGCTTGTTAAACGGTAGACAGAATCTGGATTCCCACGATAGAGCAGGTCTCGGATACGGAGAAAATAGGTGCCATCTTCAGGTAACGTAAAGTCAATAAGTGGGTCAAGGCTATAGAATCCATTGCTACGAGCAAGTTCTTTGCCTTGTGCATCAAAAAGTGAGATTGTCGGATTGAAGAACTGCTGGCTGATGTTATTATATCGATATGCTTTCACATTGAAAACACATCGATCACCTTTGGTTCCCTGAAAGGTGAAAAAATCTTCATCACCACCTGGATTAACAACACCGTTGATAATAATTGGCAATTCTATGGCTGTAGCAGATTCAGCAACGTTATTGGATTCGGTCTCAACTATGTCGGCAACATCAGTGATTTCAAAAGGCCATGCAGTAGATGCACCATTTTTGCCAACGATGCGAATTTCACGTACACCGATTGGTGCTTCAGGGGCAATGTCTAACTCGGCAGTCATCCCGCCACTTGCCCTCGCGGCGGATTTCAGGTAGTGAACGATTTTGGTTTGATCGTCATCACTGATTTCCGCTCCTTTGTCTTGCACCATGCGTTTGACGACAGATACCCACTGTGTCGCTGTCATGGATCGGTTACTCGGAGAACGGAGTTCATGACATTGCCCACAATTCGCTTCGAAAATAGGTTTATGGGTTTCATCAACTTCTCCACCGCCAGCGTTGAGTGTGCCAGTAATACCGGGGTCACCTTCAACAATAAGGGTATGTGCGCCATCTAAATCTGAACCTTGGATTTTCACCTCAACGGTTTTTCCGACTTGTCCGCCAGCGGGAAAAAGAGAATTTAGACGTGGTGTAGCTTGCGCAAATAAAGAAATAGGCGCACACATTAAAACAAGAAGCAGCAAACGGAGTAAAGGTTTCAAATTCCACCTTGATCGCAAATCGTAGCGTTTATTTAGACAAGAAAGAATATATTTTTTATTGATACGCATGGAATGTTACCTCCAAAGTAGTTGCATAGTAGTTATCAGCATTCAGTTATCGGCTGTCAGTTTAAGGGAACCTTTCTCACTACCGAAATTAATAATTAACAACTATAATAGGCACAATAATGTTAGAATTCGTGGGTTAATCTATTGTTTCGGATATTCCAGATTCGTACTTTTCCATCACGGCTGCCAGCGGCAACGCTACTACCATCAGGACTGATCTTAACGGCATAGACAGCATCTGTAGACTCGTTAAAAGTTCGGAGCCTATTGCCGCTGCCGATATCCCATATTATAACAGCAGTGTCAGCGCCACCGGATGCGATAACTTCTTGGTTGTTCCAAACACCGCAGTCAACACTATAAACAGGTCCTCTATGTCCACCGTATTGTCGAACAAGCGCGCCACGGGTATTACCATTGTTATTTTGGGTGACCCTCCATGACCGGACAACGTTATCAGCAGAACCAGAGACAATAACGTTTTCTTGTGTTGCGTAGGCAAGTGAATAAACTGAATCATCATTGCCGTCAAAACTAACAAGCACCGTATAGGTTTCTGGATTCCATACTTTTAGCGTTTTATCTTCACTACCAGTGACAAAGTAGTTACCGTTTGGATGGTACAGCGTACAAAGCACTCTGCCAACGTGTTGCGTTAACCATTTCGCTTGTTCGTCTATAGGTTTATTTTCGTCCAATTTCTCTAAGTCAATAACCGCACTAAATTCGTCCATACTCGCGGTGAGTAATTTGGCATTATCGGGACTGATAGCAATAGATTCAATGGTGTCACCATGGATTTCGAACGTTTTGATGAGTTCTTCTGAAGCAACATCCCAGAGACGGATTTCACCATTTTGCGCTGCCTGGCCGCCTCCAGCGTATAACATCTTACCATCCGTTGAAAACTTGAGACAACGTACCCGCCCAGCATGTGGTTCATATTCATGAATTATTTGCTGGGTCTCAAGGTCCCAGAGTTCCACCCACTGATATTTTCCAACAGCAAGTGTTTTTCCATCAGGACTAAATTCAAGTGCCCAGATAGGTGATAAGAACTTCTTTTTTTCTTGTAAGGGTTCATCATCTGTTTGTGCTATAGCCCCAAACACTGCGGTGCATGTAAGTATCAAGACAACGAACAAAGGAAGGATGTTGTAATTGCGGTTTTTCATGGTCACATTTAAGTTGACGAATGTAGTTAATAAGTGCGTAGATAACGGGAAAGGTTGTAGTGGGAATGACTGTCAGAAAAACGTGTAATAAGTTCTGCTACTACAGATTTCCACGTCATCTGTAATTCAAAAAAACTATGCACTAAAGTAGCGTGAGATCAACGGTTGACCTCGCGCTACATTGAGACTGAAATGCTATTCTATCTACGCCAAGACACCCCGGATTGGTCGTCCACCACGTGAAAGCACGATTCGGACACCATCAGGCGATTCAATGCTCTGATTATAGTCAATACCGAGACTCTGATAGATAGTGGCTGACAAATCTTCAGGACGAACAGGTGTTTCGGCAGGTTCCATTCCAAAGGGATCGGATGCACCGACAACTTGTCCACCTTGAACGCCTCCACCTGCTAACATAATAGAGAAAACGCGTGGGTGGTGGTCGCGTCCACCGTTTCGGTTGATGACGGGGGTTCTACCGAATTCACCCATGGCGAGAACCAATGTGCTTTCGAGTAGCCCGCGCTCAGAAAGATCGTTAATCAGAGTAGCCATTGTCTGATCAAAAGCGTTGAGTTTCCCCGGCAAGGACGAGAAGATGTTGTTATGGTTATCCCAACCACCGTTGCTGACAGTGACAAAGTTTACACCCGCTTCAACAAGCCTTCTCGCGAGGAGACAGCTTTGTCCAAACGTGTCGCGCCGATACGCGTCACGCATCTTTTTCGGTTCATTTTTGAGGTCAAATGCGGCGCGAGCGTCTTCGGAACTCATGAGGTTGTAAGCTGCATTATAGAAATTATCCATCGCTTCAACCCTTGGATTCCCTGCTTCGTATTTCTTGAAGGCGTTATCAACGGCTTGCCGTAGGTTTTTGCGATCTTCAACACGCTCATAAGTGACACCTTTCGGAGGCTCTAAATCGCGTACTTTGAAATTATTGCTTGCTGGGTTGCCATCTGGAGAAAACGGTGCCAGCGATGCACCTAAGAAACCTCCACCGGCATAAGCAACGGGTGACGGAATAGCGATGTAGGGTGGCAAAGCAGTGCGCTGTTCTTTGAGTTTTGCCACAACAGCACCGTGACCAGGAACAGCAAAGCCAGGCAATGGTTGATATCCTGTTATCATGTAATGTGTGCCACGCTCATGAGCGGCTTCCGGGGAAGTCATTGAGCGGATGATACAAAGTTTATCTGCCTGTTGCGCGAGCCTCGGCATGTGTTCACTGATTTGAATACCGTTAACGTTTGTGGAAATAGGTTTGAACAGACCACGGATCTCTTCAGGCGCATTGGGCTTGAGGTCCCACATATCAAGATGGCTCGGACCGCCGCCTAACCATACAAGAATAACCGATTTAGCGGAGGCTGATTTGGCAGTAGGTTCAGCTATCGCTTTCAATCGGAGAAAGTCGGTGAGACCGAAGCCAAAAAACCCTAAGACACCAGCTTTAATTAGGTCTCTGCGATAAAATCCTTCACAGTCTGTGAGTGTGCAGTTTCTTTCGGACATAGGGGTACTCCTAATATTTTGGCTAACAAGTTGAACTTTATCTCTTATACTAACGTCGTTGCATATTATATCGGAGGGTTTTACCTAATGTCAAGAAACGAAATTCGTAGCGGGAACCCTTCTAACCGCACTTCACGATGAGAAATTAATAAATTATATCTTATTTAGGAGCTTAAGTCAAGGGAAAAATACAAATGATAACAGTATGCGTTAAACCGTTTGTAAGAATTCCTTACATTCTTTGCCGAAGTTTGAGGATTTTGAGCCATTTTTGCGCTTTAGGTATACTTATATCAAGGGGTTCTTTCATCTCAAAACATTCGGTTTGCCCCGCATAGATGTGGTGCCAGTCAACAATGCACGGCATTTTCTGTTTTTTAAGATTCCGCATAAGATAGCCACGAACCCTTGCGCGCGTGTTGCAAGGTGCGGTGCTGATAGCATCGCTAATTTGTTGGTCTGTAATCACACGTCTCATACAGCCTTCGCTTTGAAGGGCATAAAAGATACCATTTTCAGGGTCAATATTGTGGTATTCTAAATCAAGACTTTTGAGCCATGGATCATCCCACGTCAACTCCTCTTCGGCGACTAAAGCGTCAAGAAACCATTTTTTTGCTGTCCAATCAAGCCGTGTTGTGAGTCGTGTCCAATCTGTTTCAAGTTCGTTGAGTACAGTTTCCCATTCGGTGAGAATCCATTCAGCGGTTTCGTCAAGTTCCGTTAACACATTTTGGACAAAGTTGAGATATTCGCGTTGAATGTCAATAGCAGAAACGGTGCTACCGTTTTGCAAATCAACCTCCCATTTGAGGGAAGTATCTCGTGAGATATGCCTGATTGCAGCGATAGGATCAGCGAGATCAAGATTCGGGATCGGAAGTTTTTCACCATGAATTACATAATGTCTTTCAATGGCATCAAGGATGAGCGCGGTCGTTCCAACTTTAAGTGCGGTCGCATACTCCGACATATTAGAGTCACCGACAAGGAGATGGAGTCTACGGTATTTCGTATAATCACTGAGAGGCTCATCACGAGTATTGATAATCGCTCGGCTAAACTGAATCCATTCATAAATTTCAGTGACAATGTGGTCAGCGCGTTGGGAAATTTGGTATCCGTGAAAATCGTCAACACTGTATTGCCCATCTCCAAATTCAAGAATATCATCGTATCCACCGACTCTGCCAGCACCAGCGTATATTTGTCGGGTTACAAAGAAAGGGAGTAGGGTTGGAATGACAATTCTATAGAAGGGAACATCACGACGTGCTTGAAAGTTCTCATGGCATCCGAAAGTTGCGCCTGTGAAGTGGTCTATGTTGTTTTTATAGAAGGCGACGTGTGCTGCGAGACCAGTATCCCGTAAAATTGCAGTGATAATATGTTCAATGGCTTTATCGTAGGCAATGAGGTCAAAGAGATTTGCACATTCCGGTGTGGCATATTCGAGATGCCCCATGTCTATGTAAAGTCTGCCGCCGTTAAAGAGGAAACCACCGTTGCCAGGTGGTTCACCCCAATCGCGATAGTGGAGATCAGGGATGCCGAGTTCAAGATTTTTGAAAACATAGTCTCTGACGCGCGCAGCAACACCTTCAGGTGATACTTTGATACGTTGTGTCTGTATCGCCTGAGACTGAATCATGCACCCGAATTCGGTTTCGATTCCCATTATTCTGTGTGTCACGGGTTTGTTCCTTAAGTGGCTATAGGTTATCAGCAATTGGCTGTCAGGTATCAGTTCAAATTAGGAATGTTGTGTCTATAGAAAGGTAGCAACTTGGGTCATTTTAGATTCGGCTACAAAATCTGTTAGTCAATGTAGTTGATTTCTAAGGTTGCTTGGCTCCAAATCTTCCATTTGTCATTTTCTTTGCGAAAAACATGGATTGTGTCAGGAATGTTATTTCTGAACTCCGGTCCATCCACCTTTTCCGCGGAAAACTTAAATCTGGCGAGTGCGTACTCATCATCCTGTCCAATAAATCGGAAAAGTAGTAACTTATACTTTAGATCGTAAGTTTTAAAAAGAAATTCAACAGCTTTCTGCGACTGTGAATAAACTGGGGAATCGGCATGCATTGTATCCAATACTGCATTTAAATCTTCTGCCTCCGTTGCTCTTATGTTTTCTATTACTAATGCCTCAATTTCCGTTGCAACATCAGCATTTTCAGGTGAGCATGATGCCAAACACATTAGTAACACAATTGATAGCACAGCACAAGACAATTTCATAGTTGCTAAACCTCTAAAATGTGTTAATACGTAGAAAATTCTTTGTAGTGCTACGTCTACCCTAATATTGTAGATCGGGTAGGACAATGTGAAACCCCTAGGTGTCAACTTAAGAAAAAAATGTTGGATTTTCTCTTGTGGGAGGACTTTTTAAGCCCGATTTTGTAAGACCCAAGCTGTAAAATCCAAATCAACGCTGAATACGCGTATGGTATTCAGCGGGGTTGAAAACCCCGCCCACAAGAAGATATATCCTTAAGTTGACACCTATAGGTTTCGCTTACGCTCTACCAACCTACGGGTTACTGATAAGTTAATTTGCATTACGCGATGCTTGAATTTCATCCTGAGTTAAGAGACGAAATTTGGTATCTCCTGATAGGGTAGAATCAAGCACACCTACCTCAATTTCTCCATCCTCTAATTCAGTTTTGATAATTTCGTCTATCTGTTCGTCTGTTACTTCGGTGTTGTCTTCCACTACTTCAGAACGTTGGCTTAATTCTCTACCGACTGCCCATGTTTTGAGTGCTAACTGGAGCGCATCAGCAAGGTCATGCTTCGTCCCATTTTGTTCAGCTGCGAGGTAGTTTTGCATCGCGTCTTCAATTTCTATGGTGCCACCAATTACTGCTGATTCTTGTTGTACTTTAACGTTCCCATCGTAGTTTATATGTGTAAATTGTATTGCGGCATCACCATTTCCGATTTCAACGAGGAGCATTTTTATAATGTATGCTTCACCGACTATTGCTTCAAACGCTTGTTTGAAGGTGTGTGCTAAAACATAATGAGTCAATCTGTGTAAATTTACATCTTCAGTAGCGCTTTGAAAGGCTTGGACGCTTGCAGTATCTGTCACAAGCATTCGGAGACGTTCAATGTCAGCAGGATGTCCGATAGCTGAGAGCGCAATTCTATCATGAACTTCAAATATTTTTTGTGCGCCTTTACTCACGGTCAATAGGAGGCTGCCTTGTGTATAAGGTAGTCCAACGACAGGACTTCCGAGTCTAAGTTGGTCTTCAATATAGTCGCGTCGGTCCTGAATTGCTTCAATCCAACGGTATGGCAGATCGCGCATTAAGTAACCTCCGCATAACATTCTGTTAAGTATTGGTCAGAAAGTGTGTCTATCCCTTGTCGCGTAATAGTTTTGAGAGTGGGAAAAATTTCAGCTTTTGCGTTGTAGCCACTGGTTGCTGCATCATATTCACTTGCGGTGTCAAGCAGCCTTAAAATAGTAATGGTTGCTCGTCGCTGATCCATCTCTTCCAAACGGGTTTCACCCCATCGGTCAAGATAACGCAGCACCCCACGGATCCATATTGAACCGGAACCTGTTGTTGCAAAATCCACGTTCTCAAAGTGCGCGCCAAGCGCGTCGTAGAAGTAGATTTTACCGCTGTTCTCTGATTCGTCAGTTTGTGGTGTGTATAAAGCAAAGATCGGGATAACCGCACCGATGCCTTGCATTGCCATGGGGAGGTTTTCACGGATAAGACGGGAAAGTGTCCGCAGCTTTCCTTCAACACTGAGTTCTTGGAGTTGGCTACGTCGGAAATATTGGAACGAGTGTTTTAAGACACGCGCGATCTCATAAGCCGTCGCTGGTGCGCCAGAGATAGCAAGAACAGAATGTGTGTCAATCGGAAGGACTTTCTCAGCACGGTCATGAACAACAGCAGTGCCAGCAGTTGCCCGCCTGTCGCCTGCAATGATAATACCTTCTTGATAACGCATGGCGACAACCGTCGTGGCTTCCGGTATCTCTAACGTGGCACCGTGAGATGCTTTTCCGTGCGATGGTAACTGAAAAGCATCGTGAATTAACGCTTTCGCATTAGGTTCACGAGACGTTTCGCCATCAACTTGCAAGGTGTCCTTGTGTTTTAAAAGGCTGAGAAAGTCGCCTTTATGGTTCATTATTCCCCCGTTCTTTGACGGTATCGCCGGGATTGGTCTTTGTCAACACGGCGCATCCGTTTGAGGAGTTCTTGTGTGTCTGGTCTGTTAACATCGGGGCGTTTGGGGGCGTTGCTATCGTCTCCATCATCGCCGGGTTCAACCGGCTTGACTGGTCTTTGCTTGCGTTCGGGGAAATAGACAATCTTGTCTTTCATTGGTATATTCTCCTTAATTTGTTGTGGAAGCAGTTTCTGGCTTACAACCGCAGTGTGTCAGACGCGCACGCTGCGTTGATTCCTCCTACAAGTAGGATTAGTATAAACCAAGTTTTTCTACGAGGGTTTGCGGGTTAGGTGATAGGTCAAGCGCTTCATTATATTTTCGTGCAAGTTCAGGGTTTGCGAGCGAATTCATATTAACAGTAACGGATTTGCCTTTAATATCGAAAGTAATACTGTCCCATTGGACAGTTTTGATGGCATCTTCGAACTTGTTAAGGGATTTGCCACGGAAATAAGCACGTGTGTCCAGTGGTGGTGTGTGTATAGCGGTCCGAATCTGTTCGTCCGTTACAACCTGTTGCATCTGTAATCCGTAGAATAACCCTTCTTCAAGATTAATGTTATGGTATTCTAAATCAATACTCTGCAGCCAAGGGTCATCCCACTCAATATTTTCCGATTCAACAAAGGTTTCCAGCAACCATTTTTTGGCGACCCAATCGAGACGGTCTGTAAGCATCATCGGGTCATTTTCAAGTGCGTCAAGTGTTTCCTCCCAATGTATCAAGACCCAATCAGTGTTACTATTTTGGTTTGCAAGATGTTTTTGAGCAAGCGCGAGATACTCGCGTTGATGGTCAATAGCACTGATCATTTTCCCATCAACTTTCTGTAGCATCCATCGATATGTCTGGTCATGCGAAATCATCTTGATAGTATCAATTGGATTCGCGATTGCAAGTGTTTTAGGTATAAGCCGCTGTTCAATTAGGTCAATCACAAGCGCCGTTGTTCCGACCTTGAGTGCCGTTGCGTACTCGGACATGTTTGCGTCGCCCACGATTCCGTGAAGTCTGCGATATTTAGTCGGGTCAGCATGCGGCTCATCTCGGGTGTTGACGATAGGACGTTTGTGCATCGTATCCACACTCGCTTCAACGTGAAAGAAGTCTGCGCGTTGCGTGAGTTGGAAATGTCCGGGTGTTGCGAGTCCTGCTTCGGTTTCAATACCAATCTTGCCCGCTCCAGCGAAAATTTGTCTTGTAACGAAAAACGGAAGGATGCAAGTTTTGAGGTAATCAAAAGGCACTTCTCGATCCATGAGATAGTTGTCATGGCACCCGTAACTATGTCCGTAAAAATCGGTATTGTTTTTATATAGGATAACGCGTTCACCGAGTTCTTGACTGCGGCTTTCTGCACATTTTTGGAGGATGCGTTCTCCAGCTTTATCGTGTGCGACGAGATCAAAAAGGTTTTGGCATTCCGGGGTTGAATATTCCGGATGTGCATGGTCATTGTAAAGCCGCGCACCATTAATAAGGATACGGTCACTCTTAATCTCGCGGAAGGAACGACCCGGTTGCTCCGCAAATCGCTCCCGGTCCTTTTTTTCCTCCTCCACTTCATCAGGATGGTTATTAAGCTGCTTTGCTCGGAAACCACGTTCATCCCTAAATGGATCTTCACCATCATAATCCCAGAGAGGCAAGAACGGATCGCGCCGATAATTTTTTATAAGCTCTATGGATTCCTTGACGGGATCAATCTGTTCAGCACTTTCAAGTGTGATGCCGTATTCGGTTTCGATTCCAAAAAGTCTGTGCATTATTTGCTTTCTATTGTATCCAGACAGTATATGTGTTGAACTCCACGATAAAAGGTAGAGAACTAAATCACCGGACTCGGTGTTTTTCGAGACTCTTTCTTTTCAGACTGAATAGGTGTAACTTTGACAACATTCACAGGGTCGTAGTCAAGAAGTTTAAGCCAATCCTCAGTAGCCTCGGTAGGCGGGAAAATGTCATTTTCGCTATATTCAGCTCTGAGTGCGTCTAAAAGGTCATCTAAGGAGATACCGGTCTCCGTATTGGGGTCAGCAATGGCGCGTTTCATCGCAGTTTCTTTCGCCCTCTGAACAATAGACTCAATGATTGCACCGCTACAGAGGTGACCACGATAAAGAATGTCGCGTCTACCGCTGCGAAGCGCGACTTCAAGGAAGCGGTTTTCTGTTGATTCGCGATACATTTCATCAGTGACTTGTGTGATCAAGTTATCAATGACCTCTTTGTTTGCAGTCTCACCGTCTTCCATTTCAATAGGGAGATCCGGGGTGAGGTAGATACTGAAAATATCTTTGGCAGCGTCTTTATTTGGACGGATCACTTTGATTTTTCTATCAATCCGCCCGGGGCGAAGAATCGCTGGATCAATTAAGTCCGGACGGTTAGTTGCTAAAATGATAACGACCTCTTGCAACGGTTCAATACCGTCCATTTCCGCGCAGAACATCGGGACCAATGTGTTAGAAATGCTGTGTGATCGCATAGCACGCCGGGTACCTAAAATGGATTCTGCTTCGTCAATAAAGACAAATGCAAGTTTGCCTTCATCGCGTTTTTCACGTGCCATTTGGAAGATCTCTCTGACTTTCCGCTCCGATTCGCCGAGCCACATGTTAAGTATTTCAGGACCTTTGATGTGGAGGAATGTGCCTTCAATATCTTCACCTGTTTCTGTTTTGAGACGTTCGGTTAAGTTGTACGCTGTTGCTTTTCCAATAAGCGTTTTTCCACAACCAGGGGGACCGTGGAGGAGAAATCCCTTCGGCACAGTATACTGAAACTTCTTAAATAGTTCAGGATGTAGAATTGGTTGTTCAATAGTATCCTTAATCCGTTGAATCGTTTCATCAAGTCCGCCAACTTTTGTCCATGGTATTTGTGGGACTGCTTCAAGCGCATAGTCGTTCTGTTCTTTTGAAGCGATACGTTCAATAGCAACTTTTAAACTGGCATCAAGCCGAACTTCATCCCCAGACTTTAACTTGACATTTGCCAGGTCCGTGGCACGTTCTATAATAACGGATTGAAGGCTCGGTTCAGACCCAACACGGAGTCTACCATCGGGAAGGATATCTGCAATTTTGGCAATTGGACCTGATTCAGTATAGCCGAGTTCCCCAACAACGACAAAAGCCTCGTTCAGGAGCACACTCATCCCTTTTTTCAGGTTACCTGTTTCTAATTGCGGGTCGATATTAGCATAGTATTCGGAACCACCAACGGTGACGCGTGCCGTGTCGTCTTCGGGTATCGTGAGAAGCGTTCCGATGCGGTTTGCTGGCGCTGTTAGTTTTTCAATTTGTTCTTCCATCTCAGAGTGTATACGTACCGCTTCCTGCTCAATGGCACGGACTCTTTGGCGAAATTCGCCTTCATCATTGATGATAGAGCGGCGTAATTCGACCAACCAGCGTCTTCTAAGGTCTTCCACAGGGGTTTCTGAGATAATCTGGTGAATCAGTTGCAAGGAATAGCCAGAACTTAAATCTTCTTCCTCAATATCCTCATCTTCATCCAGTTCCAGTTCATCCTCGTCTTCAAAAAATAGTTTATGATCGTCGGGGCTCATGCCAGCATCGCTACGGTTCTTCTTATCGTACATTGTGAACGTCTCCTCAGACTGAAAAGGCTGACTTTACGATAGAGTTTACCACATTCAAACTAATTTTGCGAATTTTTAATTTCTTTGGTTAAAAACTATATTTATGAATAATTCTTAATATTCAAGTGGATTTCGCTAAAAATTGTCTCAAATGTGACAATTGTCATTAGTTTAACATATTTTTTAAAATAGGTGCAAGTTAAAAAAGTTGGTGTTCCAAGAAAGTTTGTTCTGCTTGCAATCTTTAAACACAGAACTATGACAAGTCTGTGCAGTTTAACATGTATTGTTGTACAAGGCAAGTAAAAAGTTATATGTTCGTTTTCTATTTTGTTGCAACTCACGGTTTTTTGGAGATAAGCGGTTCATGCTTCCCGCATTGCTCATGCGATTTTTCTATAATCAATACCGAACGTTCTTATGGTAGTCTGCAATTGATAGATAGTGTTGGAAGTCTATCACTGCAAAAAAAACGCGCCGATATATAGTGTGACATTTGCCGCCTACCTTTAACTTTAAGCGCACATTTTACATCAAATTATTTATGTACACTTCTCATTTAATTTTGACAACCCTCATTTTTTATAGTATAATACAATTATGCATGTGAGCAGGTATCATTAGGAATGCAAGCATTTTTGAGAAGGTAAAGAATTATGGTATTGAAAACAAAAACCTATTTTCCTAAATCCGATAAACAGATTAAGTGGTACGTTGTGGATGCAGAAGGGCAAGTGCTCGGACGGTTGGCATCCGGGATAGCGCAAGTGCTGAGGGGGAAACATGACCCCGGTTTTACACCACACGCGGATTTAGGGTGTCGTGTTGCTGTCATTAACGCCGAGAAGGTTGTTGTCACCGGAAATAAGGCTGAGCAGAAAACCTATTTCCGACATAGCGGTTATCCTGGTGGTGATAGATATAGAACGTTTAATGAACAGATGGAACGCAGCCCAGAATTTATTATCACAGCTGCAGTCAAAGGGATGGTGCCTAAGAATAGTCTTGGTGCAAAATTGATGAAAGGGTTAAAGGTGTACATAGGCCCAAACCATCCGCACCAGGCACAGGAACCAGAAGTCTTAACATTTTAACAGTTGAGGAAATATATGGCTATTGAACAATATTGGGGAACTGGTAGGCGTAAAACCTCTGTCGCGCGTGTCCGAATTATCCCAGGTGGTGAAGGCGGCATTCTTGTCAATAAAAAACCTATTGAGGAGTACTTTGACCGTTCCGACCATGTGCAAGCTGCGCGCCGACCGATTGAGCACGTTGAGCGGCTCGGTGAATTCGTTGTTCACGTAAATGTCCGTGGAGGCGGCAATACCGGTCAAGCTGGTGCTATTTCACACGGTCTGGCACGGGCACTTGTTAAAGCGGATGAATCGTTGAAGCCGGCCTTAAAAAAAGGCGGGTTCTTAACACGTGATCCACGGATGGTAGAGCGCAAAAAATACGGACAGAAAGGCGCACGGGCACGATTCCAATTCTCCAAACGTTAATTTCTTCGTCCGTTCAATGGAATTCGTAGCGTTTATGTAATATCTCGTAGGGCATGAGTCCATATACGAGATGGAATAGGATTAGTATGTCAAACATTGTTATCTTAGGTGCCCAATGGGGTGATGAGAGTAAAGGAAAACTTACCGATGTGTTCGCTGAGCATGCGGATGTTGTCGCGCGCTATCAAGGTGGCGATAACGCCGGGCATACTATTGTTCTTGGTGACAAGACGTTTATTCTTCATCTGATTCCGTCTGGTATCCTTCGACCTAACACCATGAATGTTATTGGCAACGGAGTCGTTATTAATTTAGAAACGCTTTTCGGTGAAATTGATAGGTTACAGGCACAAGGTGTTGAAGTCAGTAGTAAGAATCTGAAGATAAGTGATCGTGCGCATCTCATTATGCCTTACCACAAACTTGTTGAACAGTGGGAGCAGATGGGAAGTGCTACGAAAATCGGTACAACTTCACGCGGCATTGGACCGACCTATTCCGATAAGATGAATCGTCACGCCGGTATCCGTGTCGGAGATCTGCTTGAGTTTGACCATTTCCAAAAGAAGCTTGACTACAACCTTGAAACGAAAGCAGATGCGCTCCAGGTAGGTGATGTTGCACGACATACTCTGCTTGAAAAGTACTATTACTACGCAGAACGGATTGCTCCTTATGTAACAAATACGGTTGCGTTCATGCACGAATCCCTCGCTGCCGGAAAGCGGATTCTATTTGAAGGTGCACAAGGTACAATGCTTGACATAGATTTTGGCACGTACCCTTATGTCACTTCATCTAATTGTACTGCGGGAGCGGTATGCACAGGTCTCGGTATTGGACCGAAAGTTATTAATGAAGTTTTAGGTGTTTCAAAGGCGTATGTCACACGCGTTGGCGGTGGGCCATTTCCAACTGAAATGCCTCCCGATTTGGATGAGGAAATTCGGAAAATTGGTAAAGAATACGGTGCGACAACACAAAGACCGAGACGCTGCGGATGGCTTGACCTTGTGGCACTCCGATATGCAACACAAATTAACGGATTAACCGCTATTGCACTCACAAAACTGGACGTGTTTGACACACTTGCTGACCTACAGGTTTGTGTGGCATATCGTCATAAAGGCAAAGAAACGACTACCTTCCCAAGTAGTCTGAAAGTCTTGGAAGAGTGTGAACCGGTTTATGAAACATTGTCCGGATGGCAACAACCGCTGACTGAAGCACGTTCTGCTGAAGATATTCCACAGCGAACCAAAGACTATATCAAGTATGTTTCTGATTACCTCAATGTACCAATCCCAATTATTTCTGTCGGACCGGATAGAAACCAGATTGTAACATTGGGTGACCCGCTCTGGTAGGAATACCCCGCTATACTTCCACAATACACCTTCTAAAGTTTTGCATTTTAACTTGACATTTGGTCAAAATGAGTGTATTATTATATATTGTGAATTTGAGCCGTTAGCTCAGCTGGTAGAGCATCTGACTTTTAATCAGGTGGTCACAGGTTCGACTCCTGTACGGCTCATTCATTTTTTTTTCTATATGCCCCCGTCGTCTAGCCTGGCCAAGGACACCGCCCTTTCACGGCGGCGACACGAGTTCAAATCTCGTCGGGGGTATTTTCCGAAAAAGAAACCCAACCCATCTACTGTGGGTTGGGTTTCTTTGTTTATAGTAAAACTTATAAACCTATACAATTTCTCTCGGTTCAATTGGCGTATCGGTAAATCTCAATCTGCAGCCTCTGCAAGTTCCAATAACACAGGCGATTCAACTCGGATAGCATCCTTGATACAAACTTCTTCGCAAAGCTTACAACCGACACAATCCTTTGGTTTCACAAGTTCACAGATACCAAAGAAACTTTCAGCGTGTTCATTTGTAACCGGGTCTATTATTTCAAGGCATTCCCAAGGGCATATCTGAACACAGAAATCACATCCGGAACATAGTTCCTCATAGATAACGGCTATTGGGCGATGCGAGAGAGGTTTGATAAATTTACACACTTCCCCGAATTGGTCGTGAATTGCTTCCACTGGACACACCATTCCGCATGCACTACAATCAATACACACATCCGGATCAATGATGTGCAACTTCCCACGATCACCAGTAATTGCATCAACCGGACACTTACATAAACACTGCAAACACCCGATGCATTCGTCAGTGATGAAATACGCCATAACAGTTATACCTCCTGCCCTTCTATTTTAACACAGTCCAAGATGTGTAGCCACAAGCTTTTCCAATTTCGCAGCCCATGCTTCAGGTGAATGTACTTTTCCTGATCGTGCATCAATGACTTTTCCATCTGTATCAATCAAGAGAAGTGTAGGGATTTCTTGAATGGCAAATTGCTGAGCAAGTGGTCCCTGTTTCAATTTGCCTCCATCATAGATATGGTGTCCTTGACAGTTTTTTTCGCTGAGTAATCGGTGAAAATCTTCTTCATTTTTCCATCCTGCAATGTTGACACCGATAATGTCAAATCCCTTAGTGTGGTATTTTTGATAGACTGCGTCAATATAGGTTAATTCTTTTTCACAGTAGTCTTGGCTTGTCCAAAAATAGAGTAGGACAACTTTGCCTCGGTATGCTTTGGGTGACACAGGTTTTCCATCAACATCAACATCAACTGCTGAGAAATCCGGAACCAGGTTACCAACACACGATGCTTCTGTCCAATTCACGAGTTGTCCAAGTTGTACCCCTCTGGTCTCAACTGAAATAATTATCCCACCCCTGTCAATGAGCCATTGCGAAGGAACACTATTTATTCCAAAATACCGAGCAAGGTCACTTTCCCAACCTTTGCCATCAAAGATATTTGGCCACGGTATATCATGTTCGTCAATAAATTCACGTAGTTCTACTTCGTTTTCGTCAAGACTCACACCAATAACCTCTAATCCTTTGCCATGATGGTCCTCATAGACTTTTTTGAGATATGGAATTTCTGGTGCACAGAAACCACACCATTTCGCACAGAAATTCAGCACCAACATTTTGCCACGGTAATCTGAGACAGATATAGGTGTGCCATCAAGCGCAGTCGCTGAAAAATATGGCAGTTTTCTGCCAACCCACGCTTTCTGTTGCCATGCAATCTGTGTATCTGGATGTCCGTCCCACGGATATTTTTGTGTCAATTCGGTCTCACCCAATGTTTCATAAATATCTCCGAGTCCACGTAGGGCATACCAGTCATCAGGTTCATGTTCCAGACGATGCTCAAAAGTCTGTTGTGCTTGTACAATCAGTGCTTTGTAACGTGTAATCAACTCTGCGTTTCCCTCGGGACTTTTCATCAACTTCCGGTAACTAACACATGGTGTTGTACCTACCTCTTTGTAAAGTCTTACTAACCAATGGTACAATTCTGATTTGCCTTGTCGTTGTGCCCTCTCAAACAACTTTTCAAGTAACGTAAGCGAAGTATTATAACTAATTGCATAAAAGCAGATTTCTGCGTCGTTAGGTGCCAACGTCATTGCTTGTTCATTGAATGTATTATAACCGTTCTGCTCAATTACCGCTAACATCTTTGCTGCAGCACCATTTTCAGGTTGTTTTTCATATACCTCTTCAGCGAATTCTCTCAGCTCCAGAAGCATCGCATCAGGGAACAGTGAAACGTACTCCGGAAGTTGTGATGGTAACGTCGTCAGACCGTCAATAACCCCTGCTTCGATTTTTGTTTTTAAGTAATCTAAAAGTTTTTCTTGCACCTTGGGTGCCAGTTTCCATCTGGGTACCGAAAGTCCACGGTCTTCCAATGTGTCAAGATAAGCATCCCAAAAATCTGTATTCTCAGATATTTCCTTCCCAAAGATATTTGGGTCGTCTGATTCTTCTACCATTACTTTGTTAAATGCTGCTTGTTCTTCGGATATCAAATCTCTACATTTCCCAATTGTACCTTTACCTTCACCTATTCCCATAATCCTGTCCCCTTCTCGCTTTTCCCAATATCGTTTATCGAATGTTTTTAGGCTTGTATATACTGAATAAGGTGTTACTCTATGTCGCCGATAGAAATTTCTCACTTCATGGTAACGGGCAGAGTTATCTTGCCGTTTTGCCCACTCAAATATGTTTTCAAGCGCGGTGAAAATTTCAAACTTCCCAGTTATGTGTCCGTAAGAACCATTCTTTCTCCTATACTCTTTTATCAAAAGCAGATTCAGACCTGTATCTTTCGGTAGCAGTGTTAATGCTTTTTCCACAAATGGCAATGCCTCATTGAACCCCATCTCCGTATAGGCAACAGTTGCCAATAGCACGGATGTTGGTCCATTGTCAGGATCCGTGTCAAGAAAACTTTCAGCTAATGACTGCAGCTTTGGCAACATCCCTTGTGGAAAACGCCATAAATAGTCTAACAAACTTGGTGGGAGTGCCGTTTCCCCGTTTGTAACTCCCTCTTCAATCTTTGTTTTGAGGTAAGCGAGGAGTTTATCCTGCATCCCCGCGTCCATCTCCAATTCACCTTTTCCAGCTGAGAGTCCCTCGTTATGGAGTGAATTGATAAAGGTATACCAGAAATCTGTAGAATCGTATTTATCCATCATAATTCACCTATATTTCGTTTACAAAAACAATGCGTTGATTTCAGCAAAACGTTATTTATCAAATTTCAAATCATCAAAGGGTTGCCCGTCTTGGTCTGTGATACGCATATAAAAAGCACATGCCCCTTCCTCATTACACACCTTAACGAGGATACTGTTTTTACCCGGTTTAAGCGTCACAGGAATAGTGTATGTATCAATTATTGCCATAAAGGCTTTCGTATGGGAAAATACCTCTTTACCGTTTAGCCATACTTTACCTTGGTCGTCACTATCAAATCGGATTTCGACTTCCCGTTCATCAGGCGAAGTAACGGTTGCAAAAGTGTATGAAACCTGCCAATCAACATTCTTTTCTCCGAGATGGATATATCCATCTAATTCCGCATCGGTGAACTTTTTCCAACTCACCGGTCCATCCAGTCCATCATATTTTGCTGTCAAATCAATTTCCGTAATGTTTTCAGGAATGTATGCTGTATTATAACCGATTCCACCAGCATTATCAAATGGGCCAAGAACCATCCATGTGTCTTCTGTAACAAAACCCGTTTTTTGAATATGCTCATCTGCCTTTTCATGCATACCATGATCACGATAAAACTCAGCCAAACCGAAGTTTACATCTAACTGAAGCCTTAGACCTTTTGGACTATTAGTATCAAGTTCAGCAGTCATATCGTCAATTTTTTGAATATACTCATCTGCTTTGTCAAGCATTCCTTTATTACGATAATATTCAACCAGACTGAGGCAGGCATTTAACTGAAAACTTATACTTTCTGTTGGAAGGTTTTTAGTTAGTGAGTCAATTATCTGAATATGTTCATCTGCCTTCTCAAGCATATCGTTATCGTGATAGAATTTAGCTAATACCAGGTGGGCATTTAACTGGATACTCAGACTATCGGGGAAAAAGTCAATTAATTTATTCACCATATCAGCGAAACCTTCTTTGTCTTGAACATCTTTGCCCGCTTTGCCAATTTTTGCAAACAACTGACGATGAAAACCTGGATGTGTAGTGACATTCTGATCCCCACGATAATCTGCAGCTGACAAGTTTTTTGTAAATTCTTCAAACGCCTCATCATACCATTCGTTTGCCAGATATACCTCACCTTTCGTCAAGATATAATTTGAGATTTTTGGTTTTTGTGTTGAATGCTCAAAGAATTGCAACACTTTTTCTGTGGATTGTTCTTCAGTGGAAAAATTCACTTCGGATTCACTTCCTTGTTTCTCTCCGCGTGCACTTTTGTGCACTTTTTCCCAGTCCCAAAATAGAATGGCACCACCACCCACACTGATAAGTGTTTTGTTATCAGGTGAAAAAGATAAATCTTGAACGGATACCGAATGCCCATCAAGCGTAGTGAGTATTTCTCCAGTATTTACATCCCATAATTCAATATTACCACCCCAGAAACCAACTATAAGAATAGTATTATCTGGAGAAAATATGGATGTATGGGAAAAACTTTTATTACCAGATGCGATTTCTTTAAAGTGGGGAATCTTCGCTCTTCCGATCATACGTATCCGTTTCGTACTTCCCACAGCAATTAGAGAACTGTCTGAAGAGAACGCAAATTGCTGAATAGGTTCTCGTTTTCCATTACCATTTGGAGGTAATTCCTCAAAGAAAGAACTTAACTCCATGCCAGTGTTCACAGCCCAGAGTTGAACATGCCCACCCGATGTTCCACTGATAATTGTTTCTCCATCTGGCGAAAATGCGACAGTTCTGATATGGGGTTTTCGCTCATCGGAATCTTCGTCGTGTTCTGAAGTAATAATCTCACGTTTTTCACCCGTTTCTATATTCAACAAGCGGATTTTATTGCCGCCACCACTTGCTATAGTTTTCCCATCTGGCGAAAATATTCCAAGATATGAATAGGGAATAGTCTCCAAATCCCGACCCGTGTTAACATCAGTCAAACGTAGCACCGTGCCATTATAGTTTGGTTTAGAGGGATCGCTTTGTGTCCCGTGATTACCAAGTTTTGTTCCATCAGGCGATAATACGAAAGTCCTGTAAGTTCTCCAATATAATGGTGCCTCAAGCATCGCTTTAGTTATGGAAGTTGTTTTTTGTGATTTCTCCAAATCCCAAACGGTGATGATACCGTTTTCTGACACACTCGCCAATGTGGAACCATCATCTAATAAAGATGCAGTTCTCATCCACATGTGTCCTGCAATTCGGGTTTGTATTGCTTTCCGTAATTTAATATCCCAAAACCGGACAGTGCCATCCGAGCTTCCACTTGCCAGTGTGGAACCGTCTGGAGAAAATGCTAATTGATAGACAGTGCTGAGATGACCTGTGAAAGTAGCGAGCAATTCACCTGTATCAGAATTCCACAATTTTATAGTGCTATCGTTACTACCACATGCAAGTAATTTTCCGTCTGGGGAGAATACCAGTGTACTTGGTCTACCATTCCTTTCGTTTTTCATCGGATTATTTACTATTTTTTTGCCATTTTGCTGTGATACTGACCACATGTTACCTTCTATAGGCTTTTGAAATACAATCAATTCTTCCCCTGTGGATGTATCCCAGAGCTGCACCGTCGTATCCAAGTTTCCAGTTGCGAGTCGCTTGCCATCTGGTGAGAATTTCAACGTCAGTGCATGGTTAGTTCCGGTTATGTAATCCGGCAAACGGAATTTTTTCCCAAATTCCCGGAGCGTGGATAATTTCTTACTTGTTGTCGTGTCCCACAACTCGATTTTTCCTTCACCGTATCCGATAGCGATTTTATCTTCTGTAAGTGCGTAGCTTTCCTGATGCATGTACCCCGGTCTTTTGCCCATATTTGTCGCTGTCGTCTCTCCAGTCTCTACATCCACCCGATAAATTGTTTCTCTTGACATACTCAAACAAACAAGAGTCTTACTATCATTTGAGAATCGCAACAGCACTGCAGCAGGTAATGCATTTTGTAGTGAAACTTCATGTTCAGCGTCTATATCCCACACCTTAACTCCTTTTTCAAGAGGACTACCACCAAAACTGGTGATTGGATCTCCTCCACCAGTTGCAATGAAACGACCATCCGGTGAATACGCCATTATCCTGCTAATACCTGGTAATAGTGAAATCTCCTTACCAGTTTCCACATCGTAAACCCAGACACCGATATGACTATTGACCACTAATTGTTTACCATCTGGTGAAAATTGAATTTTTCCTATTCCACCTTTACCTAAACGCATTTTTGCTTCTTTTGGAAGATTCCACTGTGGGTAATTTTCCATTTTATTCTCCTTACCTACTTCTGAAGTGAGTTGTGTTGTTTCATTTGGTTGTTGATCAGATACTGGTTGCACACGTTGCACGTAAGCACTTCCCAATTGTCTGCGCACATCCTGTTTCACTGTGGTGTCTTCCACGAATGGTGCTTCAATTATTTCAACCGATACATCAGAGGTGGCATCTAAACTATAAGGTTGCTGAAAAAGAGCAAAATTGCTGTTGTTTCCAATACCTAACATTATCAGCACCATCACAACTGTTGACGCAGCGAATAACCATGGCACGAAGGGTTTGCTTGCTGACGGTGAGGCGGGGTTTGTTCGTGAAATCTCACGCATGATATTTTCCGTAAGATTCGGTGTGATTTTGAAATTATCCAATGCCTCTCTTATTATGAGCTCTTCCTTCTGTAAACGTTGCTGCGCTCGGCGGAGTCGACTCTTAATCGTATTTGCGGATACACCTAAAAACTCACCAATTTCTGAACAAGTCATTTCACCGAAGTAATGCAAAGTCATGACAGTGCGTTCACTTTCTTGTAGTTTGGCAAGCAATTTTTTCACAACTTCGCGCTGCGTTTCTGCCGCTGTTCGCTCCTTTTCTTCAACAACATATTCAGAATACACTGCTTCTTCTATTTGGTCATTGTCCGTCTGTTCCAGATGTTCAAGGGACTGTGTGTACATACGTTTTTTGCGCAGCCACACAAAGCACCGACGTCGTGTAATTACAGACAACCAACCTGCAAAACGTTGTGGTTCCTTTAAGGTTTTCAATCCGGTATACGCCTTCAGGAACGAATCTTGTGTAATTTCCTCGGCGATATGGAAATCGCCGATAATCCGCCACGCGAGTGCGTGTACCTGCTTCTGGTATTTTTTTACCAGCATTGAAAATGCGTCGTCATCGCCTGTAAGGGTACGTTAGATAAGTTCAATATCATTTTGCTTCATTTGTCACCTCTTGGAGCAGATAGTTTTATTACTTCTTTATATCCTGTGACGCGACTTAGTGCAGGTTCGGGTGCATAAATTTGGAAAATTGAAGGAATGCACATTAAGAAGGTGATAATTCAATCTTTAACATAACGTTTTTACCTTTATTTGTCCAGTAAATATTGACATCTTTTGATAAAAAACGAGGGTGTTGTTTAACGAATGATATAGCGTAGATTTTATAATTAAAACCCACACGTATATCAATTTGTTGTTAGACAACACCCTTCGTTTTTTGACTGAAAAGTAGTCAATTCAGTGCTATTTACTCAAAATATGCAGCGTTTATTTCTATGAAATGTTCCCATTCTTCCGGCAAATCTTCTTCCATGAAGATAGCCTCAACAGGACATTCCGGTTCACACACACCGCAATCGATGCATTCTTCCGGATCGATGTAGAGCATGTCTACCTCTTCAAATTCATCAGGTGAATCTGTTGGATGTGGATGAATGCAATCGACAGGACAGACATCAACACAAGAGCTGTCTTTTTCGTCTATGCAAGGTTCGCAAATTACATACGTCATTTGTAGTTCTCCTTTCGTTTGTTTTTATCGGTTTAAACACTAAGTTGTTTATTGAAATAATCAGCGTTTATTTCTATGAAATGTTTCCATTTTTCTGGAACATCTTCATCGAAAAAGATTGCTTCAACAGGACATTCCGCTTCACACACGCCACATTCAATGCATGTTTCAGGGTCAATGAAGAGTTGGTTTACCCCCTCATAATCGGCGGACTCCCAAGTTGGATTTGGACGAATGGAATCACAAGGACAAACATCAACACAAGAACTGTCTTTCTCGTCTATGCAAGGTTCGCAAATTACATACGTCATTTGTTATTTTCCTTTTATTATATTCTATTCAGCTAAATTGTCAATTATTTTTTATTTGAAATAATCAGCGTTTATTTTTATAAAGTGTTCCCATTCTTCAGGCACATCTTCTTCCATAAAGATAGCTTCAACAGGACATTCCGGAAAACAAGCATCACAGTCGATACATTCTTCAGGATCAATATAGAGTTGTTCTACCTCTTCAAATTCGTCTGGGTCTACGTCCCGCATTGGGTGAATACATTCAACAGGACATATTTCAGCACAAGCGTGGTCTTTTACATCAATGCAGGGTTCGCAAATTACGTAGGTCATTTTTTGTTCTCCTTTCGTTATGTTTATTGTCCAACTGAAATCAATAGGGATAGGCACGGTCGACACCTAAGTACATTGTATTCACTCCAAATCTACCTACCTGAAATCCACTTATCCGAAAGTTGAGTCCTGTCATGATCGTTAAGCGGTATGCTATTTCCTCAGATTCAGTCCTATCTAAATCTATTTCATTATCTGTTTTCAGTGCAAAACCTTCATGGAGTAATTTTACATGCAGTCCTTGCTCTACTATTTCAGATTGCATATAATTCATTAACTCCTGAACCTTTGAGAAGTCTATAACGGGTATTCCTTTCTTTGGGTGTAAACTGAAACCGCTATGACGAACATAAATGTTTTCAATGTCTTCTTTTAACGAACCGTCAAGGGACATCTTTTGTAGTAAGTCCTCAAGTTCTATCATTTCTTCAGTCCGATAGCCTATAGGATTGTCCGGAAGAATTACAACTTTGATGCGTTGTTGAATGGTATTGATAGGTAGTGCTCGTTCTTCAATTAAGGACTGTAGTACCTCTCTAACTTCTGAAATACGAGATGAATCCGAGGCAACGTTTTCAATTTTGTTATGTATCTCAGAAAAGGATTCTGTTATGGTTGCATACCAAGTTCCATCGAACATTCTATTCTTATAATCTTCTAATATTCTGTCACCTTTCCATTGGTGTATTATTGTCTCAAGGCATTGTTTTAATTCTGAGTATCGTTTTGATGTATTGACACCGTATTCACCCTCAACAATCAATAGGATCTCACCGTTGTTGTAAGCAGTTATCGGTAGTGTATGTTCTTGGATAATGGATCTCAGCAGTTCATGAACATCATTGGGATTCATCATTCATCCTCTTTATGTCTAATCAAGTTCTTTTGCTTTTCAATTCAAGGTCGTGGATAGCGTGGATAACGCCAGAGAGATATACGAATATTGGCACTTGTACATTCTGTGGATTTGAATACATCCTCAGAACGTGGAACGCGGCATGAATCAAGTCTATAGTTGATGCCGAGGGTATCATCAATCTGTTTTGCTATCACCTCAACTTCTGAGATAGGTATATTTGCTTCAGAGTTCTTTTCCAACCTAAAACCTTGATGGAACAGTTTTGCTTTTGTTCGTTTCTCCCTTAGGACCATTTCAAAGCGATTTGCCACTCCTTCAAGCTGCGATGGTTCAACCTTGGTTTCCTGTTTTTTCTCTAACCGAAATCCACCGTGAAGGATTTTGACAGGGTAACGGGATGTGTCATCTTCTGCTAATGTAATCAATCGGAAACCGTGATCGATGAAACGAATCTGCAGATTCTGTTCTGTTATAATGGTTTCAAGGAGTGCTTCTACCGCAAATGATTCCAACAATTCTTTGGTAGCAGATTCTGCATCAGTTTTGCTGTAGAACTTCATCATATCTGATCGCCATGGCTGACGTGTATTCATTTTACCTTCTTTATTCCATTGATGAATAACATCTTTAATACGATTCTGTGTGGTAAGACCTGATGAGTCGATGAGCTCCTGATCAGGAGCCATGTCAACTATGTCAATCGGAAGTCCTTCTGCTGCAATTAATGTTTTGAGTAAATCTTTTACATCGATCGGTGTCATGTTGTCCTCCTTTTAGAGTAAGAATGCAAATCGGTTGAAAAGGTTACATATAAATTCGTTTTGCTTTGCTATTCAACCTGTTTTGCATCCTCTTGCTTTCCAAATATGTGGTCAAATTCACCAGGATATTCCGCTTTCATCCAAGCAACAACTTTTTTCTTTGCGCGATGCAGACGAACTTTAGTCGCTGACAAAGTAGTTTCCAATTTTTCAGCGATTTCTTCCAACATCATTTTGGGATTTACCAGTTTCATTTCAAATACTTCCTGTTCGGAAATTGGCAGTCGTTGTGCTAAAGCATATACAATCTCCATCTGTTCTTTAGCTATGATACGATAGATTGGGGAACGATGTTCAAGGTCAACCAGATATGCTTCCGGATTCCCTTCAAGTGAACCGATTTCGAGTTTTCTCTTGTTTTCACGGAAGTGCGCTGCAATAAGTTGATGCGCGATACTAAACAACCAACTTGAAAAACTTTTAGGGTCTCGAAGTGTGTGTAGATTCTGATGCACCTTAATAAACGTCTCTTGCACCAGGTCTTGCGCGGTTTCCCAATTGCCAACGCGCCTATAGAAAAAACTGAGGAGCGGGCCTTCGTAACGGTGATAGAGGATTTCAAATGCCCCGTCATCAGCATCGCCTATATTTTGATGCACTAATTCCTCGTCGTGAAACTCATTCATTACGCCACAACCTCAGTTTCTGTCATAACTTTATTGAAATTCATTTGATTCAATGATGTCTATTGTTTTGTGAAACGTTTGATTTTATTGCCTTGAATCTCTGCTTTTTTGAGCCTTCATTGTAAATTAAGAATGAAAATAAGGCGAAAAGGTTACATAAAAAGGATGCTCTATTTGAGGCAGTGTGTTTGGAATGGAAATTTTCGTCATGCTCATTATGTGGAATTTCAAGGACAGTTGCAAGTTTTTTTGAAGAAAAGCGATTCAGTTAATAACTAAAAATAAAGAGAATAACTTATGTGTATCTATTAATTCCTACAAAGGAGATAAAACTGATGCCGAAAAATATGAAATTCCTACTGATAATTGCGCTAAACTTATGCTTATGTGCGGTTGTATCTTGTTTTCTGGTAACAGAGGAACCTCCTGTCAAATATGAGGGGCCGCAACCACAAACGCCTGAGGCTATTCTTGAAGCATTTGTAGACAAACGTCTCATAAACAATCCAAATCCCGAACAACAGCAGAAATTAAATGAGAGGTATCCTACCGAATGGTTTGAGATGCTACTTGGTAAAGGTATCGTTATTGAAGATTCCGATGATTTTAGTGGGTATATGTCAATACGTAATTCTTTACGTCATTCTTTGAATTTTTGGAAATCTAAATCGGAAAGATGGCGTTTATATGGAGTCCAATATAATGACAGGGAAACTTATGAAGATGCTTTCATTGATAGGAGGATTTGGGAATACCAACAACTGAAAGCAGCAAAGCGGAAGAACCGTAACGTAGTGAGGGTTGACTTTTTAGGAGCAGACGGTAAAACTGTTATTCCAATTACAAACTCAAGCAAATATATCACAGTTAATATTGCTAAGCACAAAGGTATCGGCGTTGGCGTTGGAATATCAGGGGGAGGCGGATCAAAACTCTCTGAAAAACAGAGATTTGACCTTTTATATAAAGGTAAACAGCCGTGGGGTTGGAAAATAATATACGTTGACGAAGTGAATAATGTTCTTCCCGAAAAGCCTGAACCTATCAGTCGTGAAGATTTGGGATTACCAGCTGATGTGCCGTGGCCACCCAAAAACAGAGAACACTTAGATCAAATTATTGAGGAAGTAACGCGTCGCGAAAAGTTGAAAGAAAATCGATAAATTTTTTTTATTTGAGGTAATCATTATGTTTGAGAAATTAGCAAAGATAAGCGGAGTACTTACATTCTTAGCATTTTTTATTGGATGTGGCGACGTTGATAAGATTCCGGTGTCATCTGAGGATTATTTGGCAATTAACAGTGTTTTAAAACGGTGGCGAGAGGGTTATGAAACTGAAGATGTGGAGACCTATATGAGTGCCTATTGGTCGCAAGGTTTCCGATACGTCTCAGACTGGGGAACAGATGGCGATAAAACTGATGACCTCATATTTGATGATATTCGCGATGAACGTGATTCTGCAATTCGTGTTTTTAGTCAATATCAGGATATTGAAATAGAACTTTCTATTCCACCAGAAATAGCTATGAATAAAGATGGCACTCAAGCTGAAGTCCGAAATCACTATCGAATCCAAGGTTTTGTGGCAGATGGTGAATCACTTGAAGGAGGCTTTACGGGTTGGTTTGCAGAAGGCGACAACGTTTTTATCTTTGAAAAAAGAGACAATGAATGGCGCATCATTGAATGGTATGACGAATCTTTCAATGAAGAAGAAATTCGCATTGCGAATAATCTATAATACCAAATTAACTTTATTTTTCTTAGACATTATAACGTTTTAATTGTTGTGAGTTTTATTAGTTTGTAGTATATTTGTAAGAAAACCTATTTTGGAGTGCGACTGATGAATTACCAATATCTTAAGGATAAACCCACAAGGTTTGAGTCTCTTATAGGATATACACTTGAAGAGTTTTCATCTCTTCTTCCCTACTTTACCAAACATTTTTTAGCGTATTATGCAACAAAGACACTTGATGGAAAACCCCGTGAAAAACGGCGATATTCCACCTACAAAACGAGTTGTTTACCCAGTTTTGAAGATAAGTTGTTGTTTATTTTAGTTTACCTCCGCAAAGCGACAACACAAGATGTGCAAGGTGAACTCTTCGGTATGTGTCAACCTGTAGCCAACAAATGGATCCATCGTCTTTTGCCGATATTAGATAGTGCTTTAGCCGAACTTGGAGAGTTGCCATCTCGGACGACAATCCCCGCAACTTTTGATGTGGCTTTGGATACCTCGGTTGACAATCAGACTTCCAACCATTTTTTTTCATGATGGCACCGAGCGACCAATCCGGCGTCCCAAAGACCCACAAGTTCAAAAGGCTCATTATAGTGGCAAAAAGAAACAACATACGCTCAAGAATAACCTTATTATCAATGCTGCTTGCAAAGTCGTGTTATTGACACCTTCCTTTGAAGGGAGAATACACGATAAACAGATCGCAGATACTGTAGGATATACTGTGCCGAGTGGTAGCAACTTATATCAAGATTCCGGTTTTCAAGGGTTTACACGCCCTGGCATAAACATCATTCAACCGAAAAAGAAACCGAAAGGTGGTGAACTTACCACCGAGGAAAAAGAAAGAAATCGTCTCATTTCGTCCATACGCATACAGATTGAACATGCGATTAGTGGTGTTAAAAGATACCGCATTGTAAAAGACAAGTTGCGCAACTGGAAGAAAGGGTTCAGCGACTTAGTCATGGAAACTTGTTGTGGATTACACAACTATAGATTGAACTTCAGACCTTGGTGTTATAAAACACCTCCGATTTAATCATTATAATGTCTCTTGTATATATATATTTTTTTAGATATGTTATTGTGAACAGATGAAAAAGCAAAAACATGAGGTTTTTCCTCACTTTTCAGTAGAAGTTCTTAGAGAAAGATATCTTGAATGTGAATGTCCTCGGGAACGGACGCACTGGCATATTATTTGGCTTCTTGCTGATACCACACATTCCCGAACACCTCGCGAAGTCGCTGAGATTGTAGGGCGCACTCCGGACTGTGTTCGGAAGTTGCTCAAACGGTATAATGCTGAAGACGAAGCAGCTATACAAGATAAACGCAAAAACAGTGGAAGAAAGCGTTTTTTGGATGAAACACAGCAAGCTGCTCTTGAAGTTGCGCTATCAGTGCCTCCTGCTGATGGTGGTCTTTGGACAGGTCCGAAGGTGGCGGCGTGGATATCCGAAACACTGCAGCGTTCTGTCAGTGATGTGTCAGGTTGGAAATATCTCAGGCGTCTGGGTTGGACTTTACAGACACCTCGTCCACAACATCAAGCAGCTGCAACCCCTGATGAGCAGCAAGCATTTAAAAAAAAACTAAAGGCGCGGGTAGCTGTGCTTGAAAGTCAGTGTCCGGAGAAACCGGTAGAGATTTGGGTAGAAGACGAGACGCGCTTGGGATTATTGCCGGTTCATCGGCGCGTCTGGGCGAAGCAAGGTGAAAGACCGATAGCCCCGGTATATAAATGGCTCTACGGGTTCGGTTTTGTCCGTCCTCAGACAGGTGAGACTTATTGGAAACCTTTGATGCCGAGTGTAAGTGTTGAAGTGATGAACCTTGCGTTGGCAGAGTTTACTCGGGATGTGAACCCGGATGGGAAGAAACAGATAATCCTTTAGTTAGATCGTGCGGGTTTTCACACGGGTAAGGATTTAGAAGTCCCACAAGGGATTGAGTTATTTTATTTACCGCCGTATACACCTGAACTCCAACCTGCTGAACGGCTATGGTCTCTGTTCCGCGAGGTAGTTGTGAATAAAGTTTGGACAACGCTATCAGCACTTGAAGAAGTGCTTGTGGAAAGGTGTCGGTGGTTCTCCGAAAACAGAAAGAAGGTGCAGGCACATGTCGGTTTTCAGTGGATTTGCAAAATAGAAAAACAATATGAATCAAGTTAATTTGGTATAACATGAGTTGGGTACAAAGCAATTTTGGGAATTGGTGTAGTTAGGAACCGCACCATAGGCATCAATTTAGCGGTCCACTACCCTGGTAGGCGCGTTTGGGTAGTAAATCGGGCTTAGAGAGCCCTCCCACAAGAGATAATCTGGCGATTATGTGGGTAAAAGGTTCGCGATTCGGAGATCACTCCCGCTGAATGCCATACGGGGAATGCCAAATGGCATTCATACCTGGTGAATGACTAAAGACGAATGCGCGTATGGCATTCGCCATGATTCATACCGTTGATTTCTTGATTTGGCGCATTCAGCGTTGATTCACATAGATGAGGGTGATTTTCTTTTAGGGATGCAATGCTGTTTTGATGCCGTGTTGTGCACTTGCATTATCAAATGCTTCTAAACCTTGTGTGATGGAAAAACGATTGGTTAACAAGGGTTCAAAATTTATTGCTTTCTCAAGCAAGAGTTGGCGGGACTCTTCAAGGCTTGCACGTGAAAATGCCCACGATGCCATCAGTTTGTGTCCAGTATAATGGAATTCTTCTAAGTTTATGCGAAGTTCCTCACCTTCCGGTGCAAGTCCGAAGAAGTTGATGCATCCGCCTTTGCGGACAATCTGGAATGTGAGGTTAATCACCGACGTTTTATTTGTCGTTGCAGAGATGACGGTATCAACACCGCCGTGGGTGATTTCATGGAGATATGCTACATCCTCAGGGGAAATGTCAAAAGTGGCATCGGCTCCGACAGACTCTGCGACTGCCCTACGGTGAAGTAAAGGGTCCAGAACGTAGGTTGCTAAGCCTGCCCGTTTTGTCAATTGGGCAAACATCAACCCAATGGGGCCAGCACCAAGGATGGCAACTGTGTTTTGGAAAATGGTTTCCTGCATTGCATTCATGCAGCAGCCTAACGGCTCAAGGAAAAGAAGTTCTTCGGGTGGAATACTGTCTGGTACTTGGATGAGTTTGCCAGTGTCTACACCGTGTTTCGGCATCCGCATGTATTCAGCATAGCCACCGTCAATGTCATGTCCGATGCCTTCAATTGTATCGCAGTATTTGTCTCGGTCATTTTGACAGTGCGTACAGACTCCGCAGGAGAGCATTGGATTTACTGTAACATGCTCGCCAATTTTAACTTTCGGATGCCGACTTTCTGCGATTACGCCTGCAAGTTCATGTCCCATCACAACAGGTGGTGAATAGTCTGATATATCACCACGGAGTGCAGCGAGGTCGGACGCGCAGATACCGCATAACTTCATCTGGATAAGCACATCCCCGTCATTCAGTGTAGGAATAGGTTTATCCTGTATGCGTAACTGCTGAACTTTTTCGAAAACGATTGCTTTCATAGAGCGGAGTTTGGTTGGAGGGTGATCGTAAGAGCGAAGCATTGCTCCGCTCTTGCTGATAGGGTTATCATTTCTAATTGAACGTTTTCAATAAAGATAAAGGTTTCAATGTTGTAGGAGGGAACTCCGATTCCCGACTACAAACAAGTCACGATTCGGAGATCGCTCCTACAAATGAAAATAAAATATGTTAGAAATGGTATTAGTAGTTCAAAGTCTACTCAAACTCATAAGGCACTGTTTCAGACTGATGCGTCTTTGACGATTTTTCTGCCAAATCCATGATGGCAATGACACGGCGAGCGGACTCAGGCGTCACGAGCAACGGAGTGCCGTCGTTCAAGTGCGCAACGATGTTTTCATAATAACGAGGTCCAGGTCTGCCATGATGACCTACTTTCTGCTCCTTCGGATGCCCTTCAACTTCGGATAAAACATGATATTGTGCGCCTTCAGAGACAATAGATCCATGTGAACCGAGCATTTTCCATTTAGGTCCACCGACCTTTGCAATGTTAGACATTTGGATGTTTGCTGACGCACCATCCGCAACAAATTCGCCTTCTGCAAATCGAATTACCGCCTGCACGTGGTCTTCGTTGGTAATGTCTTTCCAAACGAGGTTTGGTTGAAAGAAGCCGGTGACGTTAATCATTGGTGCTTCAAGAATATTAAGTAGCCAGTCAAGGAAGTGTGCACCCCAGTCATAGAATTGTCCACCGGAAATGGCTTTGACACTGCGCCACCAATTCGGGTTCGGTCTGCCGTAGCCGCCACCCCACATCTCCGCACTATAGACTTTTCCGATGACACCAGACTGAACAAGTTCGCGGAGCGTCCAAAAATCGGCATCCCATCGGCGATTGTGGTGAACTGATAGCATCACATCATTTTCTTTTGCAGCGGTAATCATTTCCGTTGCTTCTGCAATTGTGACGCACATCGGTTTTTCAACGACAACGTGTTTGCCTGCATTATGGGCTGCCACGGTCGGATCGCAGTGTAGACTGTGAGGAAGTACGTTCGCGACGAGATCAACATCCTCGTCTGCTACGAGGTCTTCAACGGAGTTATAAGTTCGGATGTCGGGAAAATCCTGTTTTGCTGCCTTTGTCCGTTCTGGATCAATGTCGCACACCGCAACACATGTGATGCCTTCTGTGCCTTGCATCATATTTGCGTGTGCTTTACCCATATTGAATGCTGCCCCATAACCGAGAACAGCACCTTTAATAATATCTGCCATTATATGTCTTGGCTCCTTCTGTGCGAGGGGTTTATTCCTCAATTTCATTTTTTGAATATCTTATTATAGCATAGATGCGGGGGCGTGTCAAAAATAAATTGGGAATTACGAAGAGTTGGTTGTGTCCTATAAGAAGTTTTGTCAGAATGCTCCATTAGGTCTATATCTGTGCCACGCGTTATTTATTTTTACTTGACATACCCTTAAATTTAATGTTACATATTATAATGTGATTATGATACGCTTTCTTATAACTATATCGGAACGTTGGTATGTATCGTAAATCGTATTATATTCGGTCTTGGAATAGTATAGAAACTGATAGGATAGCATTTTGGAGTTCCAAACAACAACCATTGAACGTTTATGTTCGCTCTTAATCCGGGGTCCGGAGCCGATCTTCCTTTTTGGCGCGGGTGCTTCTGTTAAGTCGGGAATACCGCTTGCACATGACATGGTGGAAAAGATCGCCAAATGGGGGTATTGTCTTGAAAATGGTTTGGATCCTGAAGACCTACAACCGCGCCGTAGTGACTGGCACCCCTGGATAAGAAGGCAAAAATGGTACCGTGAAGATTGGGAACAGGCAGATAATTATCCTTTCTCCGTGGAATATATACTTCAACCATGGGAAGAGAGGAAACAATTCTTCCTTGAGATTCTAAATACGCAGGTGCAACCAAGTAAGGGTTATGATTGTCTTGTAGAACTTATGGTGCGTAAACACATTCGTACTGTACTCACCACAAATTTTGATACTATACTGTTGGAATCATGCAGAACTAACCGTCGTCTTCATCATGTTGATGTTATCCAAACACCATCTGACTTTACTACAATATCAACAAGTACACAACGCCCCCAATTGGTTTACCTACACGGTTCTGTCCAGCATTACACTGATAAAAACACTCTTGCCGAAGTAAATGAGGAACTTGATGCTGATTTTGTCGAGAAATTGATTCCACTTATGAGAGATCATCCATTGATCATCCATTGATTGTCATAGGATATCGAGGCGCGGAACCTTCTGTAATGAGGCATTTTCTCATTGATAATGCTGCAGAAACGAATGGGTACCGACATGGTATCTATTGGTGCACGCGGAATTGTGGGGATGGAGATTCTAATAATCTCTCTTCGTTAGTCCAGGCACTGGCAGGTGAAATCCAAACAAACTTTCAGGTCGTTTCTATTGATGGATTTGACGAAGTGATGAATACTCTATTGCGACATGTTTATCAACAAGTCGATTACGATCAACCACAAATTTCCCCAGTTGCTGGAGAATCATCATTGCTTCCCTACGATTTCCAGAAACTTACCGAGTCCAACCTAAATGATTTTGATTGGCCGACAATGAGAGTTCGGCTATTTCAGTACTGCAACAGAATGGATATCCGGGTACCGCCAAATGTGGACGACGATTGGATTATTCGATTGTTGTGCGATTTAGATCTTGCTTCACCCACAGAAGAAGACAATATCTTTCCAACGGTGGGTGGTTACTTACTTTTTGCTGAAAACCCACAGCTCTATATCCGAACCGCTAAAGTTATCGTGCGTATAAAAGGGGAACCTGAATGGCTCAAAAGCGTTTTTGATGCGTCCACCAATCAGGTAGAACAAGAAATTGAGGGTAACCTATGGCTTCAACTTGACGAAATATATGCGCTGCTTTCGCGCATTAACCGTTCATTTCTCCTAAAAGGAGGGCGACACTCAGAACCTGTATATCCCTATCCGCCGGATGCCTTGAGGGAAATAGTTGTCAATGCACTCGTTCACCGTGACTATGAAAAGGATGAACCAATCGTGATTGAAATTGAGCAAACTTGTATCTGTGTACGCAATCCGGGCGGGCTAGTTCAAGACGTTATAGAACAGATGAATACCACACCTCATAACGAGATAAGAGACACGTTTGAAACAAGAATTAAAGGTGGAGCACATGGTATTCAAGGATATCGAAACCCTGTGGTGTCAGATCTGTTCTATGGAACAGCAGAAATGGAAAGAGCAGGCTCCGGATTACCGGACGTTTGGCAAAAATGCGATGAAAACAAAAATGAGGTAAGTTTTGGCCCTATTGATAACAATGCTGCTTTTGAAATAACAATTTCGCGCCGCCCAGAAGCAGTAGATACAATTACTGGAACTGCCTCCAGCAGTGATCATTTCACCCACTACACAAGCAATCTTCTTGAGGTTGTTAATCTACCGGATGTAGTTTGGCACGCTGGAACTACTGCGCGAAAAGCAAAGGATGTATGGGAAAACACTGAAACGGATTGGCTACCTCCATTTATGACCTATGCGGAAAGACTTTTTACTTTTGAGAATCTTTCAATTTCTGCTAATCCGCTTTTTGCTGCGATTGATTCAAATGATATAGAAAAAATGACCATTGAAGAATTTATTGATGTTTATGGTGAGCAACGTTTCGTTTGGCTACTCAATACGTATTTTTTCAGGCATCTTGAAACACAAGGTTTATGGGTAGACAAAGACCGAAAACGCGCATATTTTCCTAAAACGGATGACAACTTTCGAAAAATCACCTATCAGGCGCGCGTACGTCGTGCTACCCGAAAAGTGGTAAAAAAGATAAATAATTACTGGGAACACAAATCTTTTTGGTTCCGGTTTGAACGCTTTGAAGATGTTTGGGCGCTTGTCTTACTTCCCAGTTATGTTTTTACTACCGATGGAAAAAAAGACCTTTTATCAGGTGATTTGGTTAACAAACTCTCTACAGCACGCCAGAGTCGTGATTACAATAATGTGGTGCACAACGACCTTGTATTCTGGACATGGGTGCTTTCGGACGAAAAACACAGCACCTTCGCGCTAAATACAGGTCCATCTGATATGCAATCGAGAAGCACTTCAGTGAACGAAATTCACAAATTAAATGGAGACCAGATTCGTATAAGAACAAATCCATCAGCTACCGTTACTCTTGATTTTGGAGATGATGCTTGGGGTATTGAACCACTTGAGAAATTGGACGTAACACAAACGAGACAGTTGAAATCCGAGTTTTCATAAGCGGTTTTGCAATTAGCGGAGGAAAAATGGTAATTCAAATGGAACTCACCCACTTACCTGCACCAGAAATTGAATTTGGTTCACCGGGTGCCTTTGTAGATCCAAAAGTAGGCCTCACTGAAGCGGGGCCCTTTGACCTGCGCTTTGGTTCCTCCCAAAAAAGAGAAGTGCGCGTTGGTTTTGTTGGAAATACCGAGATGTTAGAAAAAGGAAAACAGTGGATCGAAAGGTGTCACAATGCCATTCCATCAGAGATCATAGATTCCACACAATATCAGGATTTTCCTGGATTTCAGGATATTTTTCGTGCTTCGCTTGTGTTTAGTGATCAATGGGTAGTAAGAATCGAAAATCGTGAACTTGAATTGACATTAGGAATAAAAAATTCAAAAAACCGTTTTGAGGATGTATTAGATCTCTATACCTGTAGTATAGAGAAGTTAGTCAATTACACTGAAACACGTCCTGACATAGTGATATGTTGTTTGCCTAATGATGTAGTCCAAACATGCTGGAGCATTTCAAGTAATTTGACTCCTAAGCAACGTAAATCTATCAAGGAAAGTATGGCTAAGCGAGAGCGTGGACAACTTTCATTATTTGAAGACACTGAGTTTGAAGACATTGAGGATGCCGAAGAAGACCTGTTGAATCGTAATTTTAGACGGACATTGAAAGCGCGGACGATGAAATTTCGTATGCCGATTCAAATCGCCACTAGTAGTTTGTTTGAAGATATGGATACCAATCAAGATGCTGCTACGCGAGCATGGAACATGAGCGTAGCACTCTATTACAAAGCAGGAGGGATACCGTGGCGTTTTAAGACCGAAGGCCCAGAGACCTGCTTTGTGGGTATCAGTTTTCATCACCTGAAAATGCCAACACAACATCTCGTCTATTCAAGTTTAGCACAAGCTTTTTCAAGCCTTGGCGAAGGTTTTGCAATCCGTGGAGAAGCTATTCCTTGGGATGAAAAGCAGGGAAGGAATGTACATCTAACAGAGGATCAGGCAGCTAAACTTGCAAGCCAGGTTCTCCAAGAGTACAGTGAACAGACCGGTGGTAATCCGCAGCGTGTTGTGCTACATAAAACATCAAGATTTGACGATTCTGAACAGGAAGGATTCCAACAAGGTTTCCGTGACATTCCCATAATTGAATTAATTAACATTATGCCAACACAGTTTCGACTCTTGACTTATGGAGCATATCCACCGAGAAAAGGAACACTCTGTACGGTGAATAAAACAGCCACATATCTCTACACCACAGGTTACATGCCTGAATGGCGGACATATCCTGGGCCTCACATTCCTGCTCCTGTAAGACTCGTGAGTAGTGGCGAAGTTGACATGCGGCAGGTCGCCTCAGATATCCTTGGACTTGCTAGGATGAATTGGAATACGGCAAGCATGAGTAGTGCTCAGCCTGTAACGCTATTCTTTTCTCGGCGGGTTGGAGGCATCATGGCAGAGGTAGGAAAAAATGAAAAACCTCATCCATCTTTCCGTTATTATATGTGATAAGGCCTACGCAATTTTGATGGAAAATATAAGTTTCTGCATTTGTCACCGTATGTAATCATCCAATAAACTTCGTTTGAGTCAGTAGCAAACAGGAGGCAACAATGGTAAGTGTTGAACGCCCATCTGAAATGGGTGCACCTCACAGCAACGTCAACTCCGTTCTGCACTTAATGCCACTGAAGTTGATGAGTATCACGAGAAAGGATTTCTCATTCTTCGCAATGTATTTGAACCTGAAGAGATTGAGATTTATCGCCGAGAGGCAGAACAGCTTGTGGATCGCGCGTTTTCATTGAGTCGTGAATTTAAGCTGGAACCGAAATATAATCTCCGCTTTGAGATGTTGGGAGATGGTCGTCCCTGGAAAATTGACCCTTTGTAAGTATCTCGCCGCTATTTTCTGCGCTTGTCCGTGACAGACGAATTGTGGATCGGCTGGCATCTCTGTATGATGGTTATGAAGCGGTGTTGTTCAAAGATAAACTAATCTTCAAACCACCGGATAGCCACGGCAACGGATGCCATCAAGATTACAACTGGTGGCAAGGATTTCCAGAAAGTCTACTTACGGTTTCAGTTGCACTTGATGCAAGTACGCGAGAAAACGGCTGCACGGAACTGTGGACGGGGCATCGTCAAGGATTTTTGCATGAACCGGGTTCGCTCGATAAAGACTCAATTGACCCAGAACGACTCGCGAACGAGGAACACGTCTATCACGTCTATGTGGAATTAGCACCGGGAGACATAGCGATCTTTACCTGTTTTACGCCACATGCGGCGGCATCCAATACATCGAACAGTGCTCGGAGAATGTTGTTTCTGAGTTACAACGACAGCCGAGATGGTGAACACTATACCGCCCACTATGAACACTTCCGCTGGTATCGAACGCGCCCGGATCGTATGCAAGAAGCGGAACGAGAAAAGTATTACTTTCTTTAATGTCAATTTGACGCGACCTTTATTGTTTGGAAGCGTGCTTTTTTGTTAGGTTTTACAACGTTAACCCTAAGTGTCAATTTAGGTTAAGAAAGCTACGATACGCTATACTACAACTGGTAGGAGCGGTTTCCTAACCGCTCCATTAGCGTCAATTTAGTGAGTATCGTTTGTGCATCTGATACACCTCATGCAGCATACCATACGCGCATGCTGCTCCGCTGGGGCTTGTGTTTGTTATGTGTTGCATATCTATAAACATTCCGCCCCACTGGGGCTATACACATCCACATAAATCTTAATCTCAACGTACGCCTAACTGGGTCGCAAAACAAGACCACACAGCTAAGCGTTTAGATGAGTTCGGTTAGGAAACCGAACCTACCGAGACGAATCGCGTTAATTTGGTATAATACCACACGAGCATTGGCGTTGATCTGACACTTTGTAAGCAATTGTCAATAGTTGACAACCACCTATATTTGATAGCATTTTACCAAATATAACAAAAAGAGTCAAGAAAAATAGAGATATGTAGTAAAGGGAATTATGGAACGGGTGAAGTTTTATGCCAAATGCCGCTGGCGTATTTCACCCCAGGGACCGGTAATGGCAATTGTAATGCCCGGATGCTGGATATTAACAAAGAGTGTAGTCCCATCAGGTGAGAACGTTGCCCCTGCTAACTCGGACATGTTTGAGGCGTTTCGGGCAAATTGGTAGGTATGCCCTTCAGGTGTAACGCCGACTATAAATTGCTCTCTTGCACCGTCTTCACAGATAATGAGATCTCCCCATGGTGCGATGGTCAAGTTATCGGCATTTTCAAGAAGTTTACTGTCATTTGGTTCAATAAAAAGTTCAAGGGTGCCGGGTTCTTTATCTTCTCGGCTTGTGCCCTCATAAGGACTTGGTATATATCGCCAGATTTGTCCTTTTTGCGCAATACCACCGTTTGTGCATGCGATATAAAATGCATCACCACTAAACCATATCCCTTCGCCACGGGCAAACTTCGCTGCGTTTTTACCTGCTATGCCTTGCATGCGGAGGTCATCGTTCGGTGCTTCCACGTTTTCAACATCCACCCATGTAACAGCCAATTTCTGTGAGACCGGGATAGGGTTATAAGTCCATGAGGCAATCTTTTGCAAACGGGTTTTCCAATTTCGAGTATCTGCAGCCTTCATATCCCTGATCTTCAATGCTTGTAGGTGCCCCCCTTTGACAAGTTTACCGGGTTCTTCAGGAATAAAGCGATAGAATAATCCATCGTTTCTATCTTCGGTTTCGTAGACAATACCGGTTCGCGTATCCACAGCAACTGCTTCATGATTGAAACGCCCCATCGCTTTCAGAGGGATAGCCTCAGCTAATCCTGGCGTAGTAGAAACAGGCACTTCAAAATTGTAGCCGTGATCCTGTTCAAAGTCGTTCTCAGCTTTCTGCACCGTTTCCTCACAGGTTATCCAGGTGTTCCATGGTGTTGTACCACCAGCACAATTGCGGATCGTTCCAGCCAGACTCAAGAAATGTTTTTCAAGTGTAGCGGTACGGGTATCATAGACAAGTGTTGTCGTCGCACCGAGGGAAGGTGCTTTCTTATTACCCAAATCATAAAATTTGTCGGTGTCAACCAGATTGAGTTTTTCGTTGTTCCACCCAAAGGGACCGACGATTTTGTCGGTAGCGTTTAATTCGTGATTGCGGATTAGGATTGTTTTTCCATCAGGCCCAGGAAACGCAGCCATACCATCGTGTTTGCCCGGCACCCAAAGTCCATCGTCCATCTTCTCACCTGTACGAGAAAATGCATGTGCCACAAATCCTTCTGGTAAATCGAGAAGTTGGTTCTGGGTTGGCTTAAATATATAGGGAGGCTTAGGTTTGAATCCTGGCACGTATTTTTTCAGTTTGCGACTCACACCTGTAAAACCGAAACCAACTGCTGCAGATGCAGCGGCTACCGCTCCATAACTTAGAAACTGTCGTCGAGATAAATTGAATTTCACCTTTTGCCTTCCCTGTCCTGAATTTTGAATAGAACAACTACCAATTACACTATCACGTTATCTAATAAGTTTAAGGATAATCTTAAATTGTTACATTTGTTTTGAGATTTCTGTAAGTTTTATTGACAACTTTTTAATCTTCATTGTATTATTGGCATTTCATTTCGCCTACAAGGAGAGGATTAATTTTGACACAGTATACCATTTTGTGTTAAAATTCTACAACGAACATTAAGTATAACATAGTTTCAGAAAATGTGCATTAATACTGCACTATTTTTAAAAGCAAGGCACACGACGTATACTATTATAGTGGATTATAGAAATAATTCTACATTTCCTCTGTGAATCAACGCCGAATACGCGTGTGGTATTCGGCGGGAGCGATCTCCGAATCGCGATAGAACTTAGGAGTAGTCGGGAATCGGAGTTCCCTCCTACAGTTCAGGAGTGTAGAGTTAATTCTAATCTTTACCATAAATAAACCGTAAGGAGAAACCGTGTAATGGAGACCCACAGTTACGCCCCGGGAGAAATAGAGCCGCATTGGCAAGCTGCATGGCGAGAAAAGGACGCATTCAAAATTCCGAATGATATTGAAACATTAAAAAAGAAACCGAAATTTTATGTGCTTGGAATGTTTCCATATACTTCAGGAGCAGGACTTCACATAGGACATGCAAAGAACTACGTACCGACCGATGTTCTCGCTAATTTCAGGCGCATGCAAGGCTATCACGTAATGCACCCGATGGGGTGGGATGCGTTCGGACTTCCGACCGAGCGAACTGCAGTCCGAGAAAATGAGCATCCAGCACATATTACAAAACGGAATACTGAAACTTTTCAGCAACAGATACAACGTATCGGTCTCTCCTACGATTGGTCCCGCAAAATTGACACCTCGCTTCCAGAATACTACAGATGGACACAATGGATTTTTCTCCGTCTTTATGAAAAAGACTTGGCGTATCTTGCCGATGTCCCCGTTAACTGGTGCCCCGCATTGGGCACTGTCCTTTCTAATGAAGAGGTAAAAGACGGTAAATATGTGGATACCGGTGACCCTGTTGAACGCCGCCTAATGCGTCAATGGATGCTCAAAATTACTGCTTATGCTGAGCGGCTCTTGGAAGACTTAGATCTATTGGATTGGCCTGATGGTCTTAAAGAGATGCAGCGGCATTGGATTGGCAAGTCAGAAGGTGCAGAAATCACTTTCAACATCAAAGACTGTGATTCTACGTTTACCGTTTTCACTACACGTCCGGATACACTCTTCGGTGCAACTTACTGTGTGCTTGCCCCTGAACATCCGTTTGTCCCTCAAGTAACACATCCGGATGCTGTTTCTGCTGTTTACAATTATGTGCAGGAGGCATCCAACAAATCTGACCTCCAACGCACAGACCTTGCCACAGAAAAAACAGGTGTTTTTACAGGTGCTTACGCTATCAATCCATGTAACAACGAATCTATTCCGATCTGGGTAGCAGACTATGTGCTTATGACTTACGGCACAGGGGCTATTATGGCTGTCCCGGGTCACGATGAACGCGACCACGAATTCGCCACAACTTTCGGTATTCCTATTGTTGAAGTTTTTAGCGGTAGTGAAAAACCGATTGAAGAGGAAGCTTATGAAGGAGATGGTATCTGTGTTAACTCCGATTTTTTAAACGGTTTGCAGGTTGACGATGCAAAGGAGAAGATGATCGCATGGCTTGAAAGCGAAAAGAGAGGCACGCGTCAGGTGCAATATCGTCTACGGGATTGGCTTTTCTCTCGGCAACGGTATTGGGGTGAACCTTTTCCGCTTGTGCATCTTGAAGACGGCACTATTGTTCAGCTTCCTGACGATCATTTGCCTGTAGAGTTACCACCAATTGATGCCTATAAACCAACAGAGGATGGTAAACCTCCCCTTGCTCGTGCCGATGAGGCGTGGTTGAAGGTGAAACTTCCTGACGGTCGAATTGCGACACGAGAGACAAACATTATGCCCCAGTGGGCAGGATCGTGTTGGTATTATCTCCGCTTTTTGGACGCGCACAATACAGATGCGCCTTTTGATACTAATCTTGAACGTTATTGGATGCCGGTAGACCAGTATATGGGTGGTGCAGAACACGCTGTGCTACATCTGCTTTACGCGCGCTTTTGGCACAAGGTGCTTTACGATTGCGGTTTAGTCTCAACAGTAGAACCATTTCAGAGTCTCCTCAACCAAGGCACTATTCTCGCTGAATCTTTCCAAGACGATGCAGGCAAATACTACTATCCACACGAAGTTGAGCGAAACGACGATAAAGCTGTGGCAGAAAACTCAGGTAAACCGCTCCATGTGCAAATGGAGAAGATGTCTAAATCGCGTTTCAACGTTATCAATACCAATGATGTCATTGATAATTATGGTGCGGATACGCTTCGACTTTACCTTCTGTTTATTGGACCAGTCACTGCGAGCACACCGTGGCAAGATGCTGGTGTTGAGGGTGTGTATCGATTCCTTCAACGTATATGGCGGCTTGCCGTTGATGAACAGAGTGGAGAACTTAATGAGAAGTTAACTGATGCTGCGGGCACAACGGAATCTGAACTTTGGCGGGAACTCCATAAAACTATCAAACAGGTGACAGAGGACACAGAGTCAATTGACAAGATGAATACCGCAATTAGCCAGATGATGATTTTTGTCAATACGGCAACGCAGGTAAAATCACTACCGATAGAGACAGTGAAGATATTCCTCCATCTACTTGCGCCTTATGCACCGCATATCGCGCAAGAGTTGTGGCATCGCCTCGGTGATACAGGATTCATAGCACATGCTGCATGGCCTCAATATGACGAAAGTGTCCTTGAAAGTGCCATGATCACTATTATTGCACAGGTCAATGGAAAACTCCGAAGTCGACTGCAACTTCCTGCCGATGCTACTGACAAAGAGATTGAGGAAGTCGCCTTGGCAGATGAAAGAGTTCAGCGGTTTATTGATGGAAAACCGATTCGCAAGGTAATTGTTGTGCCGAATCGCCTGATTAATATTGTTGTTTAGACTTCATCTCTCATACGAATTTGTTGGATGAGGTTCCCGTACTCAGTTCATAGATGCCCCACAGGTCTTATAGTGAAATCTAAAAATATGTTCACACTCCCTGGTAGATGCGGTTTCCTAACCGCATCTATGGACTGAATAAACACGGTTCGGTTAGGAAACCGAACCCGCCAAATACCTTACGCGTATTTGGCGTTGATTCGTAGTGTAAAAATAATTATGGGTTTTACTATAATTGACAGAAGGGATGCTGGCTGGATGAATATCAGTCAGAGACTTCCCGTTATAAGTTGAGGTTGCGTTGTCAGTCTGAATCGAAAGATTCGGATTTATTTTTTCTTTGTGTTGCTGTATACTATTAAAATCTTTGGAGGTGCAATAAAATCATGTTAGATGATACTAATAATTTGATTGGACTGAGTAAAGAGACGTTGAGAGTTGCTAATAATTTCTTGAAAAGATAGACAATACTTATTTGAAGGCAATGCTAAGGCAGAAGCAGAAGCAAAAAGGATATACTGCCATCGCGGGATGTGGAACAATAACATTTTCAGGACAGACGCAAATTGAGTAGAAAAAGAAGATATTAGACTTAAAAAGGTTTTCCGCTATTTTGGTATTTTAACCTTCTAAAATCCCAACCCCTTCTTTATCCTCTTATTCTTTCAAGGGGCAGGGAGACTTTTGAACCTATTGCATCTGTCCTACATTTTTTTAAAGGAGAACACCATGCCATATTCTGATTATACCTCCGAAGCCATCGTCGCTCGCGGTGAGGAAATTTATCAACAGTTTCGTGATGAACTTGAATCTCGGTACAAAGGACAGTTTTTTGTGGTTGACATTAAAACGGAAGATTATGAAATCGCTGACGAGGATTTGGTCGCTACAGAACGTCTGCTGGCCAAGCATCCTGATGCTGTCACTTACGGTTTGCAAATCGGCTTTGGAGCCGCCTATCGTCTCGGCTTTAGAATTTCGGTGCCGACACAATGATTATAAGTAAAATTAAGGCGAATCGAGAAGCCGTGATTGAATTAGAAGTTATTGGCTTGGCTCAACGGGCGAAAATTGAGGCGGTACTTGATACTGGTTTTACTGGCTATTTGATGCTACCGAGCGATTTGATTAACCACCTCAGCCTCCAACTGATTGGTACCCGAAACGTGATCCTTGGCGATGGGAGCAATGTTACTCTTGATCTGTATCGTGCGAAAGTGTTATGGTACAACGTAGAACGCATCGTGTACGTTCTACGATCAGACGCTGAATTATTAGTTGGTATGTCGTTGCTTCATGGAAGCCGCGTGACGCTGGATATGGTAACAAATGGCAATGTAACAATTGACGTTTTGCCGTAAAATATTGCCTAACCAGCAGCAATACTTACATAAATGTTGATACGGAAGTAAGTGTCTAACCCAATTCGGTGAACCTGTGGCAAGCAGTGTGTATTTCTATAAACTCACAGCAGGCGATTTTTCTGCCACGCGAAAAATGCTGATACGAAAATAACAGTTGAAAACCGAACCTTTTGCGTCTTATAAATTTTGCGTCTTATAAATATCGTTGTTTAGAGACATCCTAACTCTTATTTAAAATAGGTGAACTTATGCGTATCAAATATGTGATTAGTGTGTTGATATTAGTTGTCATGGTAGGTGGGGTTGTATTTTCAGAGGATAGCGAGGGGAAATTAGTATTTGCCATTCGTGAACCGTTATTGAATGAAGACGGTTTCCGAATCACAACACGGTCACTGGAGAGAGGACGAGATACAACAAATTGGTGGGAATTCCATCAGTATAACATCTGTACGATAAATCCGGACGGCACAGATTTCCGTAGGCTCACTGATGATGGAGTTTCGCGCAACCCGCGCTTGTCACCTGATAGGAAGCGAATTGCTTATATATCTGGGGTGGACCGGACAAGATCACTATATGTGATGTTGGCAGATGGCACCGAAAAAAAGCAACTGATCAAGAAGCAGTATGACATTCACGATTTCTGGTGGTCTCCCTTAAGTCACGCCGTTTTAGTTGTGGTTGAAATTGACCGTCCAATAGATCGACTGGAAAATTGGGAGGTAACGGTTGATGGAAAAATAAAGCGGTGGCGGACCCGACAATGGGCAGAAGGATGGCTACATTGGGATGCGAAAGGCGAGAGTGTTAAAGAACCAAATAGAAGACTGCTTGAAGTATTGCCGAAGGGAACCAGATGGCCCGAGTGGTCACCAGACCGCAAATGGATAGTGTTTAAGACCGGTGGTTTCCTGGCACTTGCTGAGCCGGATGTCGTCAGCCTGGGTAGAACATGGTTTCTGCAACAGGACGAGCCCCCGTGTGGAAGCATTGAAGAGTGGTCACCAAATGGCAAACAGGTTCTGTTCTATACGTCAGGTGAGATTTGTGTTGCTACTGTAGAGAAGGGACGATTTAAAAGCTACCTCAATCTGAGTCTTTACCCAGGACGTGACGCGACATGGAGCTCAGACAGCAGCCGAATTGCTTTTATCGGTGGTGATTCGGATGGGCGACGCACCAGTGAAATCTTCATATTAGATGTTGATACCGGTAAAATGCAGCAAATTACCTCTACTACTCACGATCACTTTGATCTGCATTGGCGGTAAAGCAAACTGTTAACTAACTCAGAGTGTTTCATTATTCACGAAGGCTCGTAGCGCAAACTGTATGAAGATAAATTTATTAATTCGGTAATATTTATTTTTTCCAATCCTGGTAGGTGCGGTTTCCTAACCGCACCGGGCATGGTTACAGAATTACCGAATTTATTTTTTAAACTTCATTTAGTTTGCGCTGAATACGACACAAACTAACAGTTTGTGCTACAAAAACATCTTTCCCAATTCAACGGTGAAGGTATTGTTAAACCTAAATGGCATTCAACTGTCAGCAATTGGCAGTTAAATGAAAAATTATTCTATGACAGATTCCACGCTTGTTAATAATCATGAAGAGATAACCGAGAGAAACAGTGAAGATATATTTGAGAAAAACGTTTCAATCATACCATTAGGAGGGTTAGGCGAATTCGGACTCAACATGATGGTATACGAAACCGAAAATGACATTATTGTCATTGATACAGGTTTCATGTTGCCGAATTCCGATATGCCGGGTGTTGATCTGATATTTCCCGATATTCATTACCTCATTGAACGCAAAGAGAAGGTGCGCGGCATATTCCTAACGCATGGTCACGAGGATCATATCGGTGCTTTGGCGTATGTGCTGCAACAGTTAGATGTGCCAGTTTACGGTACACAACTGACACTTTCTATTGCAAGTGGTAGGTTGAAAGAATACGGTGTATTGGGTAAAGCGGATTTGAACGCCATCACCCCTGGGGATAACGTCAGTTTAGGCGATTTTTCTGCAGAGTTTATCCACGTTACACATAGTATCCCGGATTCGGTCGCAATTGCACTGCGAACCCCTGTTGGTGTTATTGTCCATACTGGGGATTTTAAATTCGATACAACACCTGTTGATGGTAAATTGTCCGATATTCAGACTTTAGCACGTTTGGGTGCTGAGGGGGTTCTATTACTGCTCTCCGACAGCACGAACGCTAACTGGCAGGGACAGACACCTCCTGAACGTAGCATTTACGATGCAATAGACAATATTTTTCAGAAAACGGAGCAGAGACTATTCCTTTGCACTTTTTCTTCCAGCATACACCGCCTACAACAATTTATCGATTTGGCGGTGAAACATCGCAGACTTGTAGCTGTTGCGGGTCGTTCCCTCACCAACAATATCCGCATCGCTACAGAACTCGGTCACCTTAAGATTAACCCGGATTTCCTCATTGATACCCGCGATACCACTATGTTCAAACCGCATGAGGTTGTAATATTAAGCACTGGTAGTCAAGGCGAACCGCGTTCAGCGATGGCATTAATGGCACTTGACAACCATCCATTTTTAAAGGTAGAACCAAACGATACAGTTGTTATCTCTGCCCGCATTATCCCAGGCAACGAAAAATCTGTTGGAAATGTCGTAAACCATCTATTGAGACGCGGTGCTAACATATTTCATGAGCGTAACGCAAATGTCCACGTTTCCGGACACGGTTCAAGCGAAGATTTGAAACTGATGCTCAACCTTTTAAAACCTAAGTTTTTCGTTCCGATACATGGTGAATACCAGAACTTGGTACGACATGCCGAACTTGCTGAGTCTGTAGGCATTCCAAGAGATAATATTAGAGTGGCTGAAGATGGAGAACTGATTTGTCTTACGCCTGAGTCGTGTGAAGTGTTTGAACGGCGGGGGCGATCTGGGAGAGTGTTGGTTGATGGAAAACCTGATATTGAACTTGAGGATATTGTTCTGCGCGACCGTATCCAACTTTCACAGGACGGAATGGTCATTCCTATTATTGTGCTACATAGTGATGGCGGTGCGATTGCGACTGAACCCGAAATAATTTCTCGTGGTTTTGTGTATATGGATGAATCTGAAGACCTTGTCACTAAAGCGAAAGAGATTACGCGGAAGGTCATCGAAAATCTGAGCGACGAACAGAAACATGAGACAGAAATAGTGCAGGATGAGATAAGAAGCGCACTGCGTAAGTTTTTCGCGAAGCAGATGCAGCGGAGTCCGTTAGTTCTTCCTGTTGTTATGCGGGTGTAGAACCAAACGCCCACGGTAGGTGCGGTTTCCTAACCGCACTGGATCCTGTGCGAAAACCATTGCTTCTGCGTTTGTCAACCGTGCCGATACACAAGATACCAAGAGTGAGGAGTGAACAAGTCCGGTGCGGTTAGGAAACCGCACCTACCGGTCCTGGCACCCCTTAAATTGACAGTTATGGGTTGAGCAACGCGAACCCCAACCTACGAATTATAAATTCCACAAAAGCACAGAGTGATCCTCACTACCACTCACAATTGTACTGCCATCAGGTGAATAGGCTACGCTTCTGACAGAACCGATGTGTCCCTTGAGTTCGTTCTTGGTTTGACCAGTAGCAGCATCCACTAAACGTACCGTGCCATCCCTACCACCGATAGCAATTGTGCTGCCATCAGGTGAATATGCTACACTCCAAATATAAAACTTATATTCTGCAAGTGTACTTTTCCGGCGTGCTGTGAACGCATCCCACAACCGCACCGTGCCATCAGAACTTCCCGTAACGATTGTGCTGCCATCAGGTGAATATGCAACCGAATTGACAACGTGCGTATGTCCTTTGAGTGACGCTTTGGATTGTCCTGTCGCAGCTTGCCATAGGACCACCATCTCGTCTGAACTTGCAGTTGCAATCGTGTTTCCACCAGGCGAATATGCAATACTTCTTATAGACCCCGAATGTGCTTTGAGTGTGGCTTTTGGCTCCTCTGTGGTAACGTCCCACAGTATTCCAATATTGTCCGCGCCGCCACTCGCGAGCGTGCTGCCATCAGGTGAATATGCTAATGCCCTAACATAGTCCCTATGTTCTTTAAGTGTCGCTTTAGGAACGCCCGTAGCACTATCCCATAGCCATATCTCTTCATAACTTCCGGAAGCGATAGTCTCACCATCTGGAGAATACGCTACGCTCCAAACATATTCTGTATGTCCTGCAAGGAGACTCACTTCTTCACCACTATGCACATCATAAATCCATGTGCCGATGTCGCCTGCAACAGCGAGTCGAGTGCCATCGGGAGAGAACGCGACATTGCCTATGATACTACTTTTGCCAAGTCTAAATTTTGCGCCTTCAGGCAGTTTGGATTGTGATGTGTCTTGTTCGTTATTTGTGTTCATTCAAATATGTTCCTTTTCAAAGTTCTGGATAAAGTATAACACAAAAGCACGTATTAAGCAATAATCTGAATTCGGCACCTATCGATCAGAGAGTTCTACACATATCACATATCATTTCACTTGAATTCTCAAGCCACAATGTGTATAATTAATAGGTGAATTCGCATACAAAACCTACTCCAATTAAGTATTGGGTCACCCGCTCCACTTATCCTCCATAAGAACAAATAGGACAGAGGTTATAGAAAAGATATGAAAAAAACGATGTATAAAAAGATATGGGACGCGCATCTCGTGCGGGCATCCGCAGACGAGGTGCCGATTCTTTATATTGACACTCACCTTGTTCACGAAGTGACATCCCCACAAGCATTTGAAGGATTGCGGCTCAACAACCGAAAGGTGCGCCGTCCCGAACTGACGTTCGCTACGATGGACCACAACGTGCCGACAACAGATAGAAGTCTGCCTATCAAAGACCAGATTGCAGCGAAGCAGATGGAAACACTTGCACAAAACTGCACAGAGTTTGATATTCCACTCTACGACATCAACAGTCCTGAGCAAGGCATTGTCCATGTAATCGGACCTGAACTCGGCATCACACAGCCCGGTAAGACGATTGTGTGTGGGGATAGCCATACCTCAACACATGGTGCACTCGGTGCGCTTGCATTCGGTATCGGCACAAGTGAGATTGAGCATGTCCTTGCTACGCAGTGTCTCTTGCAACACAAGTCGGAAACCTTTGAGATACGGGTTGATGGCACACTCCCTTACGGCGTAACTGCGAAAGACATCATCCTCTCTATTATCGGACATATCGGCATAGATGGTGGCAATGGTGCTGTGGTTGAATATACAGGTTCTACGATCCGCGCCCTCAGCATTGAGGAACGGATGACAATATGCAATATGTCTATTGAAGCGGGTGCCCGTGCAGGAATGATTGCACCTGATGACACGACTTACGAATACATCGCTGGCAAACGTTTTGCACCGAAAGGTGAAGCGTTTGATGCGGCTGTTGAAAGTTGGAAGCAACTTCCGACTGACAAGGGAGCAACCTATGATCGCACCCTAAAACTTGACGCTGCTGATATAGCACCACAGGTGACATGGGGAACAAATCCCGGTATGGTCACTGATGTGACAGGACGTGTGCCAAATCCTGTGGATATGGACACAACCAATGAGAAACGTGCTGCAGAACATGCCTTAGAATATATGGACCTTGAACCCGGCATACCGATGACAGATATTGCTGTGGATAGGGTTTTCATCGGTAGTTGCACCAATTCCCGTATCAGCGATTTACGGGCTGCTGCAGAGGTGGTGAAGGGCAGGAAAGTTGCAGAAACTGTCAATGCAATGGTTGTCCCCGGTTCACAAGCGGTCAAACGGCAAGCGGAAGCGGAAGGACTTGACAAGGTTTTTCGCTCTGCAGGTTTTGAATGGCGAGAAGCGGGTTGCAGTATGTGTCTCGGTATGAATCCCGATATTCTGATGCCGGGTCAACGTTGTGCAAGCACATCAAATCGGAATTTTGAAGGTCGGCAAGGCAAAGGTGGACGGACGCACCTTGTTAGTCCACAGATGGCTGCTGCGACAGCAGTAACAGGCCGTTTTGTAGACATCCGGACATTTGGATAGGTCACATACGGGCTTGCACAAAATGGCAAAGAGCATACCAGCAACGTCCTCCTTACCAAGGAAATACGGAGGTAACAATGGAATCTATCATCATTGAAAAAATCAGGGAGCTTTCTCCGGAGCTCCAAAAAGAAGTCATTCATTTCATTGATTTCTTACGAACGAAAAAAAGTTCAAAACAGAAGAAAAAACCAAACTTGGAATGGATTGGCGGATTAAAAGCGTATCGTGCCCAGTTTACAGCCCTTGAACTTCAGAAAAAAGGGTCAGATTGGAGGGATTAGTGTACCTCGCGGATACCAATATTTTTCTTGAAGCCTTGTTGGGACAAGACAAAAAGGACGATGTCCAATTATTCTTACAGAATATTGACTTGAGCACAATCTTCATAACAGATTTGTCCCTTCATTCCATAGGTATTATTCTGTATCGATTGAAGAATTTTGCACTCTTTAGTTCGTTCATAGAGGATATAATTGTTGACGGAGTCGATATCCTCTCATTACCTCCGGAAGATCTTAAAACGCTGGAGTTGACAGCCAATAAATTTAACCTTGACTTTGACGATGCGTACCAATACGCTGTTGCAGCGAAATATGAGATGCAACTCATCAGTTTTGATACGGATTTTGATCGAACTGAAAGGAAACGAAAGGAACCCATTGAGGTGTTATAATATATTCTTCGGTAGTATGAAACCCAAATTTATCTGAAAATACCAGAAAACACCGGAAGGAGAAGACAGAATAGATGGAAGCATTCAAAGAACACGTTGGACTCGTTGTCCCACTTGACCGAATTAATGTTGATACCGACCAGATTATTCCGAAGCAATTCCTGAAAAGGATTGAGAAGACCGGCTTCGGTGAATTTTTATTTTACGATTGGCGCTACCTTGAGAATGGTGATCCGAATCCGGAGTTTGTATTGAATCATCCGCGTTATGCGGATGCAAGTATTCTCATTGCTGGCGTAAACTTCGGTTGTGGCAGTTCACGTGAGCATGCACCGTGGGCATTGCAGCAGTATGGTTTTAAAGCGATTCTTGCGCCATCGTTTGCCGACATCTTCCGCAATAATTGTTATAAGAACGGTATTCTGCCTATCGCCTTATCTGCTGACGTTATCGCATCGCTAAGTCAAGAAGCACAAGATACCGAAGGGTATAGACTGATGGTAGATTTAGAGGAGCAATCGGTCATCTGTCCTGATGGCACGGCACACGCTTATGAAATCGGAGATTTTGAGAAGTACTGCTTGCTAAACGGACTCGATGAAATCGGTTGGACTTTGCAGTATGAAGCGGACATTGCTGCGTATGAGAATCAAAATCGCTTATAGACACAAAGTCTGCTCGTTCAACTATTTCAGCGTTATTGGATACATCTGTTTTTATAGTTATATCCTATCGATCGGCATCTATCTTTAGAACTGGTTTTACTTCTCCACAATAGCCTGCAAACTGCATCCAAAAATGTGTATAAGCGAATAAAAAATTTCTTTAGTGGAGAAGCAAATGAGGACTTTATCAGATAAAATCACGCTTAATCTTGACAGTGATGCAGAGGTGTCCGTCAAAGGTTTCATCGCACCGATTGAATATACCCAACGCAACTACCACGTGGATTGGGACGAATTAGCGAATCTGCGGGTTGCTGAACCCGAAAAGCAATATCCTGCCTCCGTTTTTCAAGCATTTTTGCCACAGGAACCAGTCTCTGTAGGTGAATGCTGGCAAATTGAAGAAGAAAGCGCACTAACGCTGTTGCGACAACTCAATCCGCGTCCACAACTGGATTTGGAAATTGGTGGCGAGGATTCTTACGGTTTGTGGGCATGTCTGCGCGCCTATAATAATGAGTTTGCTGAGATTCTGTTCCGTATCCACGCGGAATTCGTTTTAGAAAAAGGTTGGTTTGCGCCATCACAGTTTGCCGGACAGGTGGTTATTGACCGGATAAAAAAGAAAGTTGCCTTCTTCAAGATGCACGTTCCGGAAGCCACACTAAATTTTGATGCTCGGTGGAGAATATTTGGAGATAAACGCCGCGCATCGACCAGCGGTTTTTGCCCACAAATGGAACTCTGTACCGACACACAAAATGTTTTGCAAAATGCTAAAATCGCAGAAGCAATCACCCAAGAGGAAGCATTGCAAGCGCTGATGTTACGTTTTTACAAATCAGCGCAAATTAACTGGATTTCGCTGGAGGAAGCATTGGAATTGGCACCTGCATTACAGAAACCAATTCACGCCATTTCATCAGGTGGACCGCTTGCAGACGAGTCGTGCTGAGGGAGTGGCAAAACCCTGAGGGCAGGTGCTCTCTCTGACGATCAAAACATTGAATTCCTGAACGAAAATTTCATCAACACTTGGGTGGCAAGTGCTGAATTAGGGCGTGCCCATAGTTTGAGAGATCCGATTACTAAGAGACGCGAGCGCGAGGGAAAAACGTTTGACACAAGCCATCCGTTGGCACAAGCAATTATAAAGGGGTGGAAGACCGGATCAAAAAAAGGTTCGCCCGTGGATTGTTTCGTCATATCACCTGATTTTGAACTAATGGGCAGACTGCTTGTCAATGAATTCTTCAACGACAATTGGGAGAAAAAACAACTCCGAGACGAGGAGAGTTATCTTATGTTTCTCAAGGAGTCCTTGGAGGGGAAGCAACCCGGATTGGGGAACATCACTCTGAACAGTGAAGAACCTTCTCAGAATGTCTTTGATGTTTTCCGAACACCGATGGTTGGTTATAAGGATTATACAGTCGTTGTCATTGATACAAGAGCGTTTGAAAATGGTGGTACGTTAACCGTTGATATTGAGACCGGTAGAGCCGATGCGGAAGGTCACTTCTATTTAGTTGATGGTGACGACGACCTCCCTACAACAGAAAGAGTGACTAAATACATGGTACTTGCTATGAAGTGGCTCGAACCCGATGAGACAGGGCAACTCACGCACCGTTTTGACCGAGGTCAGTTTTTTAAGTTGGGTGCTACCGGGTGTTACGGTAGAAGTGAGAAAGGCAGCACAAATGCTTTTAAGGCAAGAATTTCTGTAGAGGAGAATTGAGATGAACACTTTACAAAACAAAATCATGCTCAATCTTGACGGTGATACAGAAGTCAACGTCAAAGGCTTCATTGCTCCCATTGAATACACACAATACAACTTCCATGTGGAGTGGGACGAGTTGGCGAACTTTCGAGTTGCTGAACCGGAGAAACAGTACCCAACATCCGTTTTTCAAGGATTTCTCCCATCGGAACCGGTTGCGGTGGGTGAATGTTGGCAGATTGAAGAAGAAAACACATTAACACTCCTACAACAACTGCATCCTCATCCAAGACTAAGACTGGATACTGATGACGAGGATTACACTGGAATATGGGCATGTCTACGTTCTTACAATGATACACTCGCTGAAATCGCGTTCCGCGTTCACGCAGAATTTATCATGAAGAAGGGCAAGTTCACGCCATCACAGTTTGCGGGGCATTTAGTGATAGACCGAATTCAGCAGAATATTGTGTCTTTCAAAATGTTCGTTCCGCCAACAACACTGAACTTTGATGCCGGTTGGAAACAAGAAGATGGGAACTATTTTGCGGAGATCGGTTATTGCCCACAGCTTCAGCTCTGTGCTGGCATATATCCTACTGATGTGGAATACAAAACATCAATCACACAGGAAGAAGCAGAACGCATGCTAATATCACATTATTACATGTTCCACAAAATTAACTGGATACCGCTTGCAGAAGCATCTGAACGGGCTCCTGTTCAACAGAAACCGATACATGCTGTCTCATTAGATGGACCACTTTTCGACGAGTCGTGCTGAGGCACCGGCAGAATCTTGAGAACAGGTGTTCTCTCTAAAAACGCAATTATTGAATTCCTGAACGAAAATTTCATCAACACTTGGGTGGAAAACGCAGAATTGGGACGGACAGGCAGCTTGCAAGACCCGATTGCAAAAAGACGTAAGCGGGAAGGAAAAACCTTCAATACAAACCACGCCTTAGCAAGAGCTATAATGAAAGGATGGGTAAAAGGTTCGCCGGTAGACTGTTTCGTAATCTCACATGATTTTGATTTGATGGGAAGTGTCGACTTCAATGAATTCCTCGACAACCTTCAACGCCCTGAGGATGAACCTGTGGGATACATGCAATTTCTCAAGGATTCCTTGGAAGGCAAACGTCCTGGCTTGGGAGACATCATCCTTACACCTGAACAACCCTCACAGGAGGCAATTGACACTATTCACACTCCGAAAATGGCACATCAGGACTACACAGTTGTTGGGATTGACACCACTGCATTTCCAGATGGTGGCACACTTTCTATTGATATCCAAGTCGGTAGAGATGATGCAATCGGATTATTTTTCCTGCTGGATGGAGATAAAAAATTGCCAACTGAGAAAGTGCCAGAAGGAATTGATCCCACAGAATGGCACAGTCAAGAAAGTGATGAGTATAAGAAAACTCTTGATCCACTTGCTCAATGCTGGGGAATATTCCCCAGTCAAACTGGACAAATGACATACAAATTTGATCAGGGTCAACGCTTTAAATTGTGTGCGACTGGGGATCAATGGGGTGGAGTTGAAGGCATAAACGCTTTTCACGCAAAAATTTCTGTAGAGGAGAACCAAAATGGAAACTTTACCAGACAAAATCATGCTCAATCTTGACGGGGACGTAGAGGTAACTGTCAAAGGCTTTATCGCCCCGATTGAGCATACCCTATCGCATTTCCATATAGAGTGGGATGCATTGGCAAATCTGCGTGTTGCTGAACCGAAAAAGGAGTATCCCACATCGGTTTTTCAGTCTTTCCTTCCATCAAAATCGGTTTCAGTAGGCGAATGCTGGCGGATTGATGGAATCGGTGTAATGCAGTTGCTACAACAATTGAATCCAGAGCCAAATTTGGATATGGAAATGGACCATGGAGATTCCCACGGTTTGTGGGCATGTCTGCACGCTTACAACAATCGGTTTGCCGATATCGCGTTTCGAATTCATGCAGAGTTTAAATTAGAAGACGGATGGTTTACACCTTCGCAGTTTACTGGAAATCTTATCATTGACCTACTTGAAAAAAAGGTTTCTTTCTTCAAAATGCACGTCCCCGCAGGCACGGTGAACTTTGATGTCAATTGGCATGAGGATAAAAACGAAGACTATACTATTACGGATGCTGGTTTCTGTTCGCAAATGGCACTTCGGACGGACATAGAAAATGTAGCACAAAACACCGATTTTACAGAGGCGATAACTCAAGAAGAAGTTGAACGCGCGCTGAGTTTATGTTTCTACAGGTCAGAACACATTAACTGGGCTTCTCCATATCAAGCAGTGGAATTGGCAGAGGAACAGGCTAAGCTAATTCATATTATCTCAATAGATGGTCCGTTAGCGGATGAGGCGTGCTGAGGGAGTGGCAAATGCTTGAGGGCAGGTGTCCTCTCTGATAACCGAGTTATTGAATTCTTGAATGAAAATTTTATCAACATCTGGGTTTCCAATGTAGAATTAGAACGAACTCCCAGAAAACAAGCATATATGACACAAAGACGTAAGGATATATCCAATGCGTTTGACAGAACGCATCCGTTAGCAAAAACCATCATGGAAGGTTGGGAAGAACATTCACCAGTGGATTGTTTGGTTATTTCACCGGAATTTGATGTAATGGGGAAACTTCCGTATAATGATTTCGATGGCGACTGCTCACGAAAAGGCATCTCGGAAGAGGAGGGTTACCTTGCATTTCTGACTGATTCCTTAGATGCGAAACTTCCTGGATTCGGTGAAGACAACTCAGCCTCTGTATTGAGTGGTTCGAATGTTGTCCTCAATGAAAAGCAGCCTGAGCAAGAGGTCTTGCACATACTTCGCGCACCAGGATACGGCGACCAAGACTATAATGTCATTACAATAGATACCACAGCGTTTGAAGATGGTGGGACGCTTGTGATTGATATTCGGATGGGTAGCGCCAAATCCGGTGGGTCGTTTGATCTGTTTGATGTGGATACCGAATTGCCTACAAAAGGGATTCCTACTACAGCCCTTACATCTGTATGGGATATCCCGTCCGGACAGATAGGAAAAATACACTATCCTTTTGATGCGGGTAAAGTTTTTCAGCTGGGTGCGACAGGTACTTGGTTCAGTGGAAAAGGGAACATTAATGCATTTAGTGCAAAAATTTCTGTAGAACCAGCAGAAAAGAACGAAAATTAACGAGGAGAAATTTTGATGAAAACGGCATTTTTTTCTTTATTGACGCTACTGATAATTTCATCTCTCATTTTATCAATTGGCTTCGCCGAATATGAACCCAGCACTCAAATTGCGCTTCCTGAAGGAGCGCTTGCACGCCTTGGAAAAGGACGGGCAAATGAGATCATTTTTTCGCCAGATGGAAATACCCTCGCCGTAGCGGGGTCAATTGGTGTTTGGCTCTACGATGTTCGACTACATCAAGAAGTCTCCCTGCTCACTGGACACACTGCTGATGTTCAATGTGTAGCGTTTAGCCCAGACGGTAAGATGCTCGCAACTGGTAGTTGGGATCACAAGGTGCATTTGTGGGATGTGACCACAAGAAAGCGTATTGCAACCCTTAAGCATACAGGGAGTGTTTTAAGTGTAGCATTTAGTCCAAATGGAAAACTACTTGCAACTGGATGTGGGTATGCTTATGGTCTCCATAGCAGTCTACCTCAAAGAGGTGATGAAACAGTGAGACTGTGGGACGTAACAACACGAAAGCACATCGCTACTTTCAATAGGCATACCGATTATGTCAGGAACGTCGCATTTAGTCCAAATGGAAGAATACTTGCAACTGGCAGTGACGATAAGACAATTCGTTTGTGGAATGTAACGACAGGAGAGAACATTTCCATCCTCAAAGGGCATACGGGACATGTCAATGGTATTGCATTTAATTCGGATGGCACTATACTCGCCAGTGGGGGTGGGTACGAAGATAATACAGTGCGGTTGTGGAACACTAAGACAGGCAAACATAAAAAAACACTCAAAGGGCATACAAATAACGTCATGAGCGTTGCGTTTACCTCCGATGGAAAACTCATCGCTAGTGGAAGTGCTGACAACACTGTGCGAGTTTGGGATGTTGCCAAAGGCAAACACAACATAACACTTACTGGTCATAAAGACACAATTCTTAGTGTTGTATTTAGTCCCAATAATAACACCCTCGCGAGCATGAGTCTTGACGGAACAATCCGCCTGTGGGATGCTACAACAATCACTGGATATACGAAAAGTGTCCCTTGTATTGCAATCCAGCCTGATGGTAAAACACTTGCAAGTTCCAGTTGGGATGGTGAGATTCATTTATGGGATATTGCCACAGGGAAACATGAAAAGACTCTCAAAGGACATACAGATACAGTTCTCAGTGTGGCTTTTAGTCCAGATGGTAGCATTTTAGCAAGTGGAAGCAGCGACAGAACAATACGGTTGTGGAATACTTCCACCTGGAAACACAATAAAATACTCAAAGGTCATAAAAACTTAGTTAGAGAGGTAGCGTTCAGTCCCGATGGTAAGACGCTCGCAAGTTTCTGTGACAATGAAAATATAATTCGCTTGTGGAATGTCATGACAGGACAAAAAATTACCATCCTTGAAGGACATACGGAAAAAATCGGTTGTGTAACGTTCAGTCCCGATGGAAAAACACTCGCAACTGGGGGTTACGACCAAACAGTGCGGATATGGAGCCTTGCCACAAGAAAGAATATAAACACATTTACAGGACATACGAAAACTATCTCAAGTGTAGCGTTCAGTCCCGATGGGAAAATCCTCGCAAGTGGAAGTGAGGAAACCGCTCGGTTATGGGATGCAGCCACTGGTGAACACATAACCATACTTTTTGCGAATTTAGACGATTTCGTAAGATCAACCGAATTTATAAGTATTGCGTTTAATCATGACGGATCCATACTCGCAAGTGGAAGTTGGGATAGCGAGATTCACCTATGGGAAGTTGTGACCGGGAAGCATATAAAAACACTTACAGGACATGTAGGAAACGTCTCAAGTGTAGCCTTTGGCCCAGATGGTAAGCTTCTTGCCAGTGGAAGCACCGATGGCACAATTCTTTTATTCGGTCCTGTTTGGAAACAGTGATTTATCCGCTTTTTTCTTGAGGGTTTTTGCCAAACCTGCTATTATTTCTAACAAATAGAGATAAACATTACACAGCGCGGTAGTAGGGTTTTCTTCTGCTGCAGCATCATAATTCAACAAAATTACTAAAAGGAACAACACAATGCAAAGCCACGAAGTAGATTACGAAATTTTCGGCAACGATATGCAGGTCGTTGAGGTAGAACTTGATTTAGGTGAAACGATCGTCGCGGAAGCAGGTGCGATGAACTGGATGGAGGATGACATTGTCTATGAGGCAAAGATGGGCGATGGTTCCGGTGGTGATGACGGTTTAATGGGCAAACTGTTCAGTGCTGGCAAGCGTGCACTCACTGGTGAATCGCTGTTCATGACACACTTCACCAACACAGGCAGCAACAAGAGACGAGTGGCTTTCGCCGCTCCCTACCCTGGACATATTATCCCTATTGATCTTGCTGAAATGGGTGGAGAACTGACCTGCCAAAAGGATGCCTTCTTGTGCGCTGCCCTTGGGACCGAACTAAGCATTGCATTTTCACGGAAATTGGGAAGAGGCTTTTTCGGTGGTGAAGGTTTTATCCTCCAACTCCTACGCGGCGATGGCATGGCTTTTGTGCATGCTGGCGGCTCAGTCATCAAAAAGGAACTCAATAACGAGACGCTCCGCATTGACACTGGTTGTCTTGTTGCCTTTACGTCTGGTGTTGATTATGACATTGAAATGGTCAAAGGCTTAAAATCAATGTTCTTTGGTGGTGAAGGTCTTTTTCTCGCAACCTTAAGTGGCACTGGCACCGTTTACCTTCAAAGTTTACCCTTTTCAAAACTTGCTGACCGCATCATTGCACAAGTGCCATCTTCCAGTTGACACTAATAAGCCTGTACTTATCAGAAAACATTCCCTTCACTTTGGAGTTTATGTGAAAATTCGCAGCATAAAAGCTTATCAAGTTGACCTTCCACTTCACGAAGGCAGTTATAGTTGGTCGGGTGGAAAATCTGTATCCGTTTTTGATAGTACTATCGTTGCTGTTGAAACGGATGAAGGTATCACAGGTTACGGTGAGGTTTGTCCGTTGGGACCGTTCTACCTCCCCGCTTTTGCAACTGGCACTCGCACTGGTATTGCTGAACTTGCACCGCACCTCATCGGTGAAGACCCAACGCAACTCCTTCCTCTCAACCAACACATGGATATCGCGCTCAAGGGACATCCATACATAAAATCTGGAATTGACATTGCATGTTGGGATATTCTCGGCAAGATTTCAAACCAATCGGTGTGTACTCTTCTTGGTGGCAGGTATGGTGATGATTTTATGCTCTACCGTGCGATTTCCCAACAATCTCCCGACGAGATGGCGGAGAAAGTTGCTACCTATCGAGCGGAAGGGTATCGTAAATTCCAGTTAAAAGTGGGCGGCGACCCAAATACTGATATTGAACGTATTCATGCAGTCGCCGAATTGATGGAACCGGAAGATGTGCTTATTGCGGATGCAAATACCGGCTGGCTAATGCATCAAGCTGCTCGCGTTGTCCGCGGCGTAAGCAGTGTAGATGTCTACATTGAACAACCTTGCCTCTCATACCAAGAATGTCTTGCTATACGCGAACGCACAGATCATCCCTTTGTTCTTGACGAGACGATTGACAGTATCCATGTATTGTTACGTGGTCATGCCGACCGTGCGATGGATGTCGTCAATATTAAGATAAGCAAGTTCGGTGGACTGACCAAAGCGAAACTTGCAAGGGACCTATGTGTTGAACTTGGAGTTGCGATGACGATTGAAGATAGTTGGGGTGGTGACATCACAACCGCCGCGATTGCCCATCTTGCACACAGTACACCGACAGATTTTCTCTTCACAGCAACTGATTTTAATAGTTATGTCACCGTCAGCACAGCGGAAGGTGCACCGCAACGAGTCAACGGCAGAATGGCAGCCTCAACGCAACATGGCTTAGGAATCATACCTAATATGGATGTTTTAGGTGAAGCGGTGGTTCACGTGGAATGATTGTATGACCATCAGAATCCTTTCTGCTGCAGATGTCCGAGCAGCCTTACCTATGTCCAAAGCAATTGACGCTGTGCGGCACGCCTACAGTCAACTTTCAGCAGGCAAAGTGTCTGCACCACCACGACAACATATCTCTACCGATAAAGGCGTTACGCTCATAATGCCAGCGTATCTTCCCGAACGCAGCGAGTTTGGGATTAAAGTCGTCTCAGTTTATGATGATAATCCAAATCTCAATTTGCCTCGTATCACCGCAACGGTTTTAGTGCTTGACCCAGTGACAGGATCGCCCAAAGCATTCATGGACGGTGCCAGCCTTACTGCTATCCGAACAGGTGCAGGTGGAGGTGTAGCAGCAGACTTACTTGCACGACAGGACGCAAAAACGGTAGGACTATTTGGGGCCGGTGTGCAAGCACGGGCACAGTTGCAAGCAGTAATGGCAGTCAGAGATATCGCGCGCGTCAACCTCATTAGTCGAACAGAAGCATCAGCACAACAACTCGCAACCGAAATATCAGGATGGACAGATGCCCCCGAAGTCAATCTCGTCCCTATGCCACAAGAGGTGGTAGCGGATGCAGATATCGTTATCTGCGCGACGACATCAGCAACACCGCTTTTTGACGGGAATGACCTACAACCGGGCACACATATCACAGCCGTTGGCACATTCGTGCCAGAAAAACGGGAAGTTGACACGACGACAATCAGACGGGCAAACCGAATCGTGGTCGATTCACGGGAAGCCTGTTTAGAGGAGGCGGGAGACCTGATTATTCCGAACGCTCAGATTGATGCTGAAATCGGTGAAATCGTCAATGGTGATAAAGAAGGACGGCAGTCTGATGACGAAATCACATTTTTCAAATCGGTAGGCGTGGCGGTGCAAGATGCGGTTGCAGCATCAATGGTACTGTCAGAGGCGGAAGCAAAAGACTTCGGCATTGTCGTTGAGATGGTATAAGTGCCAATTTAAGAAATGCAGCTGTTTTTGTAGGACTTAGTCAGTTTGTCTGTTGTCTGAACCAGGATTTACAAGATTATAGGATTTTCAGGATTATGCTTATGTTGTGTAGATACTCTCAATCCTGTCAATTTGTTGTTTGTGTTGTTCTCTCCAACCTACAAGGTCATAATGTCGCGTTAAAAAAATCCCACAAGAGAATGTAAGAGGTGCCAAATGCCAAAAGCGCATTTGGCGTTGATTTGGTAATGAATTGTGCGACTACAAACACCGCAAATCCTAAGAAAATGATCACTTAATTTTATAATTCACTATAAGTGGCTTGGATGGTATTATGTTTAAGCCTATTCAGCTAAAAGATAGTTGATTATCTGTGCAGCAACTTCGGCTTTCGGATCATTTTTATATAGGGTATGAAAAACAATCGCTAATCTGCCACGATCACCATCTCGTACAATGACGGGATCTGCCAAGGTTGCCTGAGTATTCCCAGTATCGCTCGCAAGAATCTTTTCAGCAAACCATTCATCTTCAAGATGATCTAAAGGCAAAGGTCTATCAGATTTAAAATGGACCATACTTGGGGCTAATCTACTACCTTCTACTGTAACAAACATATCTACGTTGTGTTCATATACATTAATCTCAATTTCAGGGAGGTCCATTAGGTTTTGCATAGCACCACGTTCGTTGGCTTTACCTTCTGAACTGTTATACCCAAAATAATCCGCATGATTCAAAATTGTATCACCATCGGTTGTTTCGATCCAATTTTCGGCGACAGAACCATCGGGTTGAGCATTTCCTGATGGATAGATCGTGGAAGGTAAAATACCGTAAAGGATACAGACATTCACGACACCGTTTGCAGTTGTTTGGAGCATCCAATCTCTGATAGATTCTTTACTTTTTGTTATCTCCACTTGAATACTCTCTGATTCTAAGAGAAATTTTGTCATTTCTGCTTCATTTTCTGCATCTTCCGGACTTATCCACAAGGTTTTACCTATATAAATCAAAATATCTACTGTACCGTCTATAGACTCAACTGGTATAACATCTGATGATTCCTGCTCCACCCTTTCTGCCGATTCTGCATCCGGCACAACAGGCCCCTCCACTTTCTGCATTTTATTGCAACTGGCAAAAGAAACTATACAACCAATTAAAACGTTAATAACTAACCATTGGTATTTTCGCATTGATAATTCTCCTTAAGTATAATATATGTATAAAGTTAGACTATTGCTGTATCTACTAACATATTGTGGGTAAATGTCGCGATTCGGAGATCGCTCCTACTGAAGATGGGGCTGTCTTTGTAGGAGGGAACTCCGATTCCCGACTGTTGTAGCGACTCACAATTTGAAAGTGAACAGAGCACTATGCACTACAGTCAGTAGCAAATTTTTTGATAGTGGCACGTTTGACACGATAAACCACGCCCACAAACATTGGTGGTTTTATCGTTCTTGCGCCGTTATTTAGAAAAAACTCCGCATTTCTTATAGTAAAATCCATAATTATTTATACACTACGAATCAACGCCAAATACGCGTAAGGTATTTGGCCAAATCAACGCCAAATGCGCTTTTTGGCATTTGGCGGGTTCGGTTTCCTAACCGAACCGTATTTGTTCAGTCCATAGATGCGGTTAGGAAACCGCATCTACCAGGGAGTGTGCACATATTTTTGGATTTAACTATAATGTGAACAAATATGATTCAAGCAGTATTCTTTGACCTTGATAACACATTATGCGACTCCGATACAGCATGGAACATCGCGGTAAGAGAAACATTTCAGCTTTTATGTGAGCATGAACCAAAAGTTTCGGAAGAGGCACTTACAAAGGCATGGACAAAAGTTCATCAGCAACTCTTTCAACAACTTGACGCAGGGAGATGCTCTATGGCAGAAGTGAGAGACACACGTTTCTCGTATTTATTCAAAGAACTCAATTTGTCCCCAAGTAAAATTACAGAAGAACTCAACAACTTTCTCAGTACGCGCTATATCACGAGTTTACGCCTTTACGATGATGCCACAGTCCTTGAAGAGTTAAACGCATACCATGTCGGTATCATTACAAACGGTGCACACGATGAACATACTGACAGCCAACTTTCTAAAGTCCGACACCTTGGACTAAGCGAACGTATTCAGTCGTTGACAATTTCCGGTGAAATCGGTGTCAGGAAACCGAAATTTGAAATCTTCAAAGTGGCTTGTGGACGTGCTAACGTTTTGCTGAAAGAGGCGATGCTCGTGGGAGACTCCATTCAAAATGACATCGTTGGCGCTAACAAGGCAGGCATGACAAGCGTTTTGATAGACCGAAAACCTGATGTTTCAATCCCGATAATAACAGATGGACAACCAGACTATTTAATATCAAATCTATACGATGTTTTGGCATGCTTGGTGCATAAATAGGATTAGAATCGCATTGAAAGACACAGTTTATCCTGTAACACAAGCGGCATGGATAAAATTAAGCTTAAGCCTATTTAGCTAAAAGATAGTTGATGATTATCTCCGCCGCAACTTCCCCTTTCGGATTATCCCCATGATGTGTTTGGTGGACCATTGCAAGTCTACCTCGATCTCCATCTCGAAGAATTATGGGATCTGCCAATGTCGCCTGAACATCCCCGGTATCACTTGCAAAAATCTTTTCAGCATACCATCCAGATTCAAGTTGTTCCAAAGGGAAGGGTCTGTCCGATTCAAAATTGACTAAACTTGGGGTTAATGTGCTGCCGCTTTCAGTGACATGCATGAATAGGTTCTCAAAATGCTCAACATTAATATCAATATTGGGAAGGTCCATAAGGTTTTGCAGAGGAGCCTTGTAGTTGGGTGTGCCATCTGAACTGTAATAGCCTAAATAATCTGCGTGATTCAAAATCGTATCGCCATCCGTTGTTTCAATCCAGTTTTCAACGATTGATCCGTCGGGTTCGGTATTCCCTGGGGCATAGATTGATGAGGGTAAAACGCCATAAAGGACGCAGACATTCACTGTGCCATTCGCAGTTGTTTCAGACATCCAATTCTTAAGGGTTTCTTCGCTTTCTGTCATTGCTACACGAATTCCCTTGGATTCTAAATGGCCTTGTGCCATTTTTGCTTCAAGTGTGGCATTTTCCAATGTCATCCACGAGGTACTACCTGTATAAATCAATACATCCACCGGTTTTGCATTCAATACACCAGACACAACTGGTATAGACTTTTTCTGCACTTTCGTGCAACTCGCAAAGGAAAGCATACAACCAATTAGAGAGATAATGACTATCCATCGGTATTTCCGCATTTATAATTCTCCTGAAGTATAACGTGATCTCAATAAAACCGAAGTTCTTACTAAGTCGATGATTTTCACAGGCTATACGAACCTTAAATTGCGCTGTTTATATTCAACAAGCATTATTCTGAGTTTTATCGGGTACTTAACACGTCATACATTGAAAGCAGGTTACTAAAATGCGTTGACCTGTCGCACATTGGAAGCGCGAGTAATTGGATTGAACATATACCTCTACCAATATTGGAGGCTGCAGTAGTTGTGCTTGACGGACTATTTCAGTTGTTTAGGCATAACCCGTTTGACTTGGGCGTTCGGTCCACCGATTACGATGCTACCGTCTGTAGGATGGACGGTTAGGGAGTATGCCCAACCGTTTAAGGCAGGAATTTCATTTGTAACCTCTACCGAATCTGGGTCAATGATACGGATAGCACCATCAGCACAGGAGACGATAACCTTTGAACCATCATTCAACCATGCCACGTCCAGCGGTGCTTCCTTGAGCCGTGAAAACTTTACCATCCGACCGATGGTAGGTTGCCAGAAGCGGACGGTACGGTCATCACCTGCTGAGACAATCATAGGAATCCCCGCATCACCTGGACGCAGCGCAAGGTCATGCACGGGCAACGTATGATTGTTCATACTTCGGATCAACTCACCAGATGTCAAATCCCAAACGCGGACACTCTGATCTATTCCCGTGCTTACGAGTATCTCCTTATCATTCAGGAAACAAAGAGATGATACCCCTTTTGAATGCCCCTGCAGGTCTTGAATTGAAGTTCCGGTGCGTAAGTCCCAGAGAATAATACGCCGGTCTAAACTTGCTGATGCAAGTGATGACGCATCCCGCCAAGCCACAGCCATGACTGAATCGTGATGCTTCTTAAGAACACGGAGCGATTTTCTTTCAGGCCATGAAAAAATCTCCACAATACCCTCGGTTGCAGGATTCCCGCCGCCAACTGCCAACCGATCTCCGCTCGGTGAAAACGAGAGATCATGAATGTTATGGGCTTGGACTTTAATCATCTTCTGCAAATTGAGTGCTGGCCAATCGTAAACGTGCAACCCCGCTTGCGAACATGCCACAACAGATTTTCCATCAAGTGAAAACGCAAGAGAGGTAATCGGTGGCATCACGGTAGGTTGGTGAGGATTGCTATCGGTACTTGATGGCTTCGGCTGCGATCGATTTCCCTTCCAATTACCATAATCTACTCCCTGCTCAATCCACTTTCGGATGAGATTTGTTTGTTGCTCTGTTAAGGGATCACCTTCGTCTGGTGGCATAATCCCAGTTGCGCCTTCAGGTAACGTGGTACGTTGGTAAAGCAGGGAAGCATCGGGTTCACCCGCGATAATCACCTCTCCGTGCCTGCTCTCCTCAATACCTTTTACGCTGTCCAGTTGAACATCACCTTTCGGCTTTCTAATGGTGCCACTGTCGTTTGCTTTTGGTGCACTATGACAACTGAAGCAACGATTTTGGAGAACAGGGAGGATTTTCTCTTCAAAATTGACTTCAGTTTTGGAATCTGCTGAGATAGCTGGCGTAGTAAACATGAAAATAAGTATGAAACCAAAGATAAGAATTCGTAAATTTGACTGCTGTTCCCGCTTCATCAATTAATCTCCATTGTTCAAATTCAGTAAATGTAAGAGGCAGCCAGATGCCATAAGTGCATTTGGCGTTGATCTGGACATGCATATCCATATACATTTTCTGTGTTGGGTTTCGCTATGCTCTACCCATAACTGTCAACTTAAGGATGTTGTAATAATGAAATGTCGTCTTCAGTCCTGTAGGGGCGGTATGTTGTCGCCTCAGTTTATCCATCAGGATATCGTTCCTACGGAACTCAAGAGAGGTTGGTAACATTTTTCTATAAACATAGCGTCCCTACGGGACTAAATATAGAGCGGTCTCAATCATAGTGAGTGTTGATCCGTATTTAAAATATTTTGTAATTTCCTTAAGTTGACACCTATGGGTTTGGCTATGCTCTACCCATAACTGTCAATTTAAGCACATAATTACCGGATTACCTTTTGTGGTAGTTCCTTGTAAGCCCGATAATTACCCAAAAGTAGGCGCGTTTTGTAAACGCGCCTATATCTGTGCTAAAGATTACCTAACGGCGCGTTTACAAAACGCGCCTACCAAAGTGGTGGACCGCCAAATTGACAGTTATGGTTTTCGCTACGTTCTACCCAACCTACGGCATTTTCGAATTCACGTTAATGATTGGTCACAAATTCATTACAGGTTAACAGACTCCATACCATATCTTCAAGGACTGCTCGTTGTGAATTGGCGGTTGCGTTGACATCAATGTGTTGTTCCCAAAATTGTTGCTCAGTTTCTGTTGGATGCCGACTCAACGCGGCGAGGTAGAATTCGTCGAGAATCTCCATCGGCGAATTCCCTTCCGACATCAGTTTATCAAGCCGACTACCGGGAACGCCGATGCGAGCATTGAGAAGGTCGCCATTGAACAGATGTAGTTTGCGCTGCAGTCCATCCGTTGCTTCAGTTGAACTCTCACATGAAGTTTCACGTGAACATCTGCCAAGAATATCCAGTGCGTCGGATTCAGTATTCGGATTAAACAGAGAGACAGCACGAGTGCCTTCTGGTTCATCACCATAAATATCGGATACACCGAGAACATCTGATATAGCATCAGCCAACACCTCTGACGCAAGCGGTTTTTGTAACGCGTGAGAATAGAAACGATCATCTGCCTTGTTTTGCGGAAGCACATTTGAACTACGCGCATAAGCTTCACTGAGCGCAATACGTCTGAGTGTATGGCGTAGGTCATAGCCATGCGCAACAAAATCGTCAGCTAACGTTGTCAGCAATTCAGGATGCGTGGCAGGGTTGGTAGAGCGAAAATCGTCAACAGGTGAAACTAACCCACGTCCCATCATTGCTTTCCATAACCGATTGACAATCGCTTTAGCAAAATATGGGTTTTCGGAACTTGTTAGCCAGTCCACCAATTCAACGTGACCGTCAGTCACATCGGTAGGCAAAAAATGATCACCGGGGATCCGCGGCACAGCCTTTTCGCGTGTTGCCGGATGGATAATTTCACCAGAAGGGTTTATCTTGACGACCTGTTCAGTTTCCATTTTGGCAAAGATCGCCGCCAATCCGTGGTAATCGTCTTGTGTCCACTTGTCGAGCGGATGATTATGGCAGTTTGCACACCGCAGCCTCGCTCCCATGAAGAGTTCACTCATGAATTCGGCTTGCTCACGCGGTCCATTGACAGTGTGGTAAAAATTCGCCGGACCAACTTCGTGGGAGTCACCTGATGCAAGAATAACGGCACGCGCCATTTGGTCGTATCCAACACCGTCACGAATCTGTTCCGAAAGCCATTGATGATAAACAAACGCGCCTTGTGTGTTTCTATCACGTGCGCCAATCCGTAGCAACTTCGCTAACTGCAATGTCCAGTACTCGTTAAATTCATCTGACTGAAGCAATGTATCAACCAACGTTTCCCGTTTATTTGTATCGGAATGTGCAAGAAATGAGGTTACCGCGCCTGGTGTGGGAATGCGTCCGGTGAAATCAAGCGTCACTCTACGTAAGAAACTGGCATCATCAACAGTTGGTGACACTGGTAACCGAAGCGTTGAAAGCAATTTAAGAATCTCGCCATCAATACTCGTATCAACCGATTCTGTAAATGTATGAGTTTCATTGCTTTTTTGGAAATTCTGTATAGGTATCTCATTCAAAGGTGCAATGAGTTCAATCGGGACTACCTCCGTGAGATAGCGAGCAAGAATGATGTGCCGACCGCGACGATGTAATTTGGCTACGGCAGTAGATGCATCAATTTCAATCGCTGAGGTGTCCTCTGGGGTAAAGACAGTCCATCGTGTTACATCTTTTGTTGTCCCATCTGAAAAATGAGCATTTGCTTGCAATTGAATGAGACTCTCAAGATTTGTTATCACCTGTTTTTGTGGTGATATTTCAACACGTTCCAAACGACGCAGCGTTTCATAACGTGCCCCTTGTTGGATCCAGTTGCGGAGCAATCGCGCGCCTTCTCCATTTTCGTCCAACACATGACCACCGCCATGGTTGGTTTGCGCTGTCGGTTTTAGAATGACGAGGCTCTCTTCTGGGTGCATCAGATTGATACGCCTGCCCGCGAGTTGTCGAACAATCGCCTTATAGTCCGCTTGTGGATTTCCGCCAAAGAGCGACAACTTGAACTCGCCTCTACCAGCCGCTGAACCATGACATGCCCCCGCATTACACCCAAACTTGGTAAAAATCGGTATCAAATCATTTTCAAAGTCAACAGGGTCGGAGGATTTTGAGATGTTTTGTTTTGATGCAGCAAAGTTAGTCTGATCGTTATTTGCAAAGGATATATTTTGATATATATGACTGCATAAGAAAAGCACGGCTGCTAATGTCAATGCTATGAAGGCTGACTGTATTGCTTTCATTTTCCACTCCATTACCTAAGCAATTATAGTAGATTTTAGAATTATTTATACACTCTGCACCAGCGAGGTTAGGAAACCTCGCCTACCGGGGAAGGAAAGTGTATATTTATTTTTATAATTCACCATAATTCTGAAACGACTTTAGCCCCATCAGGTGCTACGCGAACAGGGCGACCATCACTAGTATGCAGCTCCAAGCCAGGATCAATACCAAGTAGCGTGTAGATTGTGGCTGATAGATCCGATGGCGTTACGGGACGTTCCTTTGGAAATTCGCCAAGTGCATCGCTGCTTCCGATGATTTGGCCACCTTGTACGCCGCCGCCAGCCAACATTATACTAAACACGTTGGGCCAGTGATCGCGTCCCCCTTGCGAGTTTATTTTCGGTGTGCGACCGAACTCACCCATAACCACCACGAGCGTTTCATCCAGCATACGTCTGTCCGTTAGGTCTTGAATCAGGGCGCTGAGTGCCCGATCGAGAGATGGTAGATGTGCATTTTTATCGGTGGGATAACGTTCTTTGAGTTTGAAGATATCTTGATGTGTATCCCACCCAGCATGATTGACTGTCACAAATGGCACACCTCTCTCAACAAGCCTTCGTGCCAATAAACAACTCTGTCCGATTCCATTCACACCACCTGTGCCATATCGCTGGCGCACCTCTTGAGGTTCCTCGGAAAGCGTGAACGCCGCTTTGGCTTCGGGTGATGTTATGAGGTTATAGGCACGTTCCAACTCTGGGTCCGAAACTGATTTTGCTCCAGCATCTTTGGCAGTGCTAAATTCATTGAGAGCATTAACGAACTGCCTACGCCGAGAAACGCGTTGTAAATCAATCCCTTCATAGAAGTCAAGGTCGCGAACTTTAAAGTCAGGTCTCTTAGGATCACCACCAACAGAAAATGGTCGTGTGGCAGTTGGCAAATATCCGTTACCTGATACTTCACGGGTGAAGTTTGGGACCGCGATATTGGGTGGTAAAGCAGTGGATGCAGCTTCTGAACCATTCATATTTTCAGTGGCATTAATCGGAGAGTCCTTGCTACTTTGTGACCTGATATGGGCGAGCGTTGCACCAAAAGTTGGATATTCCAAAGCAGGTGTAGGTTTGTATCCTGTCATCAAGTATTGGGTGCCGAGGCTGTGTTCACCAAGTGGCGAGGTCATTGAGCGAATAATGGCAATTTTATCCATAATGGCTGCCGTTTGCTCAAAACATTCACTGATGCGTATGCCTGTCACGTTTGTGAAAATGGTTTTCAGCGGTCCGCGAACCTCTTGTGGCACATCTGGCTTTGGATCAAAGGTCTCCAGGTGACTGGGACCGCCATCAAGCCATATCAGGATGCAGGATTTTGCTGTTGCTGTCAATGTATTCGTGCCGGCAAAGGCGCGTTGTAGATGGAAAAAGTCGCCTAATCCTAATCCGAGTGCTGCCAATCCACCAACGCGTAGGAAATCGCGGCGGCTGATGCCATCACATCGTTTTGATGCGTTCATTGTGTTCTCCTTCTAATACTCTGTTTCGTTGTTTGTAGGAACGGTGGCACCCATCCCATAACTGTCAACTTAAGGTTTTTGTGACAATGAAATAACGTCTTCAGCCCCGTAGGGGCGGCATGTTTATAGTAACGGAGTCCCCAGTTTTTAGCTCCGTAGGAGCGACATATCTTGATTAGCTACAGATGCTACACATATCACCCCCGCCGAATGCCATAAGGGGAATGCCATAAGGCATTCATACCGTTGATTTGGCGCATTCGGCGTTGATTCACGGGTTCAAGAGATGGATTGCCTCATATCTATAAACATTGCGTCCCTACGGGACTAAAGAGCATTATGATAATCGGAAATCCCTTAAGTTGACACCTATAGGTGTAGTGGTACCTGTCCCTACGAACTATCCTGATCCTTAATCTTCTTTTCTACGAGGAAATGCTTTCTCGTATCGTTTGCGCGCTTCTTCAGCAGTGATTTCATCCTTCTCAACCATCTCCCCGAGATGTCTCCTAAGGGCTTGTGCCTCAGCGGAAGTATTTCCACGCTGCATCCGTTCACCTTCAGCAGGTTTTTCGTTCAACCATTTTTCTAGCGTGGCAGGTTCTACACCAATTGTTTCTCCGATAGCACCAAGCACATGAGGGTCGGGTCGAAGCATAGGTTGTGTGAAAGCAAAGTTATGAAGCACTTTACCTTCTTTGGCAATAATAACTGTCTGTGCCACACTGCGATTGAGTCCGTAGCTGCCTGGACCTTCACGACCATCCGGAGAAATACCGAGTAAGACACCACTTGGAATATGTGCTACTAACTTACTGGTTTGATTCTCCAAGGTATCTGGTGTATCCCCTAAAAACACAGCACTTATATGCATCGTCTGTTTAGATTTTTCGGCAATTTGAGCGAGCAAACGTGAAACGCCAACCAACCCACGCAAACCGAGACCACTTTCATCTTGCAGGAAGAGAACAAGTGTTTGTCCATCTGCCTTGGCGATGAGATCATACGTTTTGTTCTTAGTTTCACCGTTGATACCCTTAACCTTCAAAGGTGGGAGTTTTTCGCCGGGTTGCGGTCCAGAAAAAAGATCTTTTTTCTGAGTCTTCTTGAACTCAGCAGGATTTTTTACTTCTACACGAGCATTGCGGTTTCGGTTTTGATTTTCCCGATTTGCTAAGGCGCGGCGCGCTGCCATGCCTTCTTCTTCATTCAATTTGCCATCGCCATCTTTGTCAAACCGTTTGACGAGTTCTTCCTGCAAGGGGGAACGTTCACGTTCCATCTGCTCTCTGTCACCTTGCATCCGTTCACCTTCAGCTGGTGCTTTGTTGAGCCATTTGGCAACTGTTTCCGGTTTTTCCTGAATTACATCTGCTATGGCACCAAGGACATGTGGATCAGCGAAGAGTAGCGGTTGTGTGAAAGCAAAGTTATAAAGAACCTTACTCTCTTTAGCAATAATAACTGTCTGTGAAACATTCCGATTCAATCCATAACTCCCCGGTCCCTCACGACCATCCGGAGAAATACCAACTAACACGTTCTTCGGCACATGCTGTGTAATTTGTTTCAACGCGGTGGGATCATCGCTGAAAAACACAACACTCATCTGTAGTTCTTGCTTAGATTCATTGGAGATTTTATCAACTATACGTGAAATATCGTACAACCCACGCAAACCTACACCACTTTCGTCTTGCAACAGAAGCACGAGCGGTTGTCCATCAGCTTTGGCAATAAAATCGAATGTTTTACCTTTTGCTGCACCGCGTATACCGGTAGCCTTCAATGGTGGAAGTTTCTCACCGGGTTGCGGGCCGGAGAATATCCGCTTTTCTTCGGGTGTGCTGAAATTTTTGGGGTCCGCTATTTTCACTTGCCGTTGATTTTGGTATTGCTCTCTGTCCATCTTTTGGGAGGTATTGGTCTTCTCCTTGAGAAGTCTACCATTCCTTATGGCATCCAACTCTTTTATTGCCTTTTCTAAATCCTCTCTTGCTTGTTCTAATAGCGACCTTACATCATTTCTGTCCATCTTTTGAGAGGTATTGGTCTTCTTGAGAAGTTTACCATTCCTTATAGCATCTAACTCTTTTATTGTCTTTTCTAAATCCTCCACTGTTTGCTCATATAGCGACCATACATCATTTCTGCCCATCTTTTGAGAGGTATCGGTCTTCTTCTTGAGAAGTTTACCATTCATTATGGCATCCAACTTTTTGTTCACCTTTTCTACCTTTTCTAAATTCTCCCTTACCTGCTCTAATAGTGACCCTACATCATTTCTGCCCATCTTTTGAGAGGTATCCGACTTCTTCTTGAGAAGTTCCTCACCTTCTTCCCAAGCAATACCCAGTTTTTCAAGCTTTTCTGCTGCCTCTTCCTTTGATATTTTACCAGACTTGATCTCGGCGCGAAGTATCCTGAACTTTAGAGCGACTAACTTTGTGTTAGCTTCCGTAACCTTTCTCTCGTAGCGTTTTACGTCTTCTTTGGACTTTTTCGCCATCTCTTGATTCAGCCACTTCTCCAACGCTGCAGGTTCTACTTCAATTGCTTGTGCGATGGCACCGAGGAGATGTGGATCGGTATAAAGCATCGGTTGTGTGAACGCGAAGTTGTGCAGTACTTTCCCTTGTTTAGTGATAATAACTGTCTGCGCCACGTTGCGGTTCAGCCCATAGCTTCCTGGTCCTTCACGTCCATCTTGAGATATCCCTGTTAATACCTCATTTGGAATCCCTGTTTTTAACATGTTACGAGCCCATTCGGGCAAGGTCTCAAGATCATCTGCAAGGAACACAACACCTATCTGGATTCCTTGATTAGATTTTTGGGCACTGGTCGCCTTGCTATGTCTTTTTTGGAAAGCATCAATTTTAAGTAGCAACTTAAACGCACCATTAAGCCCTTTTATGCCGACTGTATTGGTGTCTTGCAAGAACAACACGAGGGGTTTCCCATCTGCCTTAGCGGTGATATCAAATGTCTTGCCATCAATTTCACCAGTAATGCCGGTCACTTTCAACGGGGGAAGTTTTTCACCCTGTTGCGGTCCGGAGAACAAACGGTTCTCCTCTGATTTATTAAACGCTGACGGGTCCAAGACCTTTATGGATTTGTCTTCCTTGTATTCCTTCTTATCCTTCATTTCAGCAAGTTTTTTCTGTTCACCACGTTTCTTTTCAACTTTTTCAACCGCTTTCTCCGATTCCTGAGGTGTCTGTGCAAACAATGTGAGTTGAACAGTTCTCAGCGGAACCAACTGTGCCATCGCAAGCAAAGGGAGACAGGTTAAGAGTAAGGTTACTGCCACTACAAGCAAGCGTCGCTTCGGTTGCAAGTCAAGTTGTCGGTTGTTTTTCAAAATGGAGTTAATTCGAGATTCCAATTGTGATGGTTGATTTAACCCCAGAGTCAGCGGGATGGGCTGTTCCTTGTGGTGAACCATGTTTAACAAACACTGTGCATAGTTCTTTCGCGCACCTGTCAATTGGATGACCCAATCATCACAGATTCTTTCCCGGAGATGGACAAGTTTACGGTTGAGAAAATAGTAAATTGGATGGAAAAAGAAAATAGCACCAACTATATGAGAAAAGAGATTAGTTAACCAGTCCAATCTTTGCACGTGCGCTAATTCGTGCGCTGCTACTAATTTAAACTGCTCCAAATTTAACTTTCGTGGAATCAAAATATAAGGTGAAAACCAGCCAAATGAGATCGGTGATACTACCCGATCTGAGAAACAGACCGTGACCTGACGGTTTATGTTCAGTTTCTGAGCCAATCTATTGCAGACCGCTTGATATGAATCATCAGCCACTTTTGCAGTGCGGCGTAGTCGGTGGATTCGATACAAACCGAAAGCAACTCGGATTAGCATAGCAAGTGTCCCAATAGCCCAAATGCAAAGTATTAAATTGGTCGTAGTCAAATTAAAGAAAAACTGACTTCCAGCAACCGTGTGTGCTTGGGATTGCGTGCCGCTTTCAGTCGATGAAATCTCTGGCAGGTTTGCAGTTTGCGCTGATAAACCTGATACATTTATAGGCTGCACCTGCGTTAATTCTGGCGATATGCTGCCGATTGAAATTGCTGGCACAAACTGATTTAAAGCGAATAGGATTGGCAAACTGATCAGAAACAATAGCCAAATCAGATGGGTTGTGCTGTTGGCGCGGCGGAAACGTCTGGTGACAAGCCATGTTAAACAGCCCAATAATCCCCATTGCCATGAACAGTTGAGTAATGAAAGTAGGATTTGCTTAGTCATCGGTTTCTCCTTTGGGGTGCTGAGGTGTAGGAATATCTTCCACTTCCGGTTGGTAGTCATTAATCAATTTTTGTAAACGGTCGAGTTCTTCCGAATTGGTTTGTCGAACTTCAAGTAGCGTGTTCACCAGTTTTTCTGCCGAATTGTCAAAGAGACGTTCCAGCAAATCATTGAGCATGGAATGCGTAATCTCCGTTTCTTTGACCAAAGGCTGGTAAACGAATGTTCGGCCATCTACTTGATGCGACAAAAAACCTTTCTTTTCTAAACTTTTCATAGTGGTGGCGACAGTGGTATACGCGAGTTTTCTGTCAATGTTATCAAGGACATCATTGACTGTGGCACGCGTCAGTTCCCACACCACTTTCATCACCTCAAGCTCTAAATGGTGTAATTTATTGTTTTTCATCTGATTCTATCCTCATCTGGAGGGTAATGGGTAAATTTCTTAACTCATTTGACAAATATCAACGCGAATGTTCTGAATTAAGTATTTGAAATACTATATTAAAATACTATTTCTAAATACGGAGTCATAGTATTATACACCCTGTAGATATGTTTGTCAAGTTAAAATAGAAAAAGTTCGTTATTTTTACGAGAATTTTGTAGAAAACATATAATTTTTGGGAATTCGCTGATTTTTATTATAGTAAAAACCATAATTATTTGCACACTACGAATCAACGTTGAATACCCGTATGGTATTCAACGGGTTCGGTTTCCTAACCGAACCGGTGTTTATTCAGTCTCATAGATGCGGTTAGGAAACCGCATCTACCGGGGAGTGTGCACATATTTTTAGGTTTCACTATAACGTGAGTTCGAAAAAGATTTAGAGATCATGTGTAATTTGTAGAAGGGTTTATACCCAGACCCAACGACCAAATTCAGTTTTCACTTCGTGATTATGCGAAAGCTAAGTTAAGTTCAGGTTATCTTGAAGCTTTTAGATTTCCCCAAGTGAGAGCTAACTTATTAGCAGCCCTTACGGCAGCCCATCCTCCTGCATTCATGTTTTGGTTGATTTCGTCTTCACTTAGCGCTCGATTATAAACACCAAGTTCGTCGACGAGGCCTTTAAAATAATAGGCAGCATTTGCAGGAAATAGCCTTGTTCCAAGTAACCAAGCTGTAGGGGTCGGCCCTGAATAAACTTCTGCTTTGAGTTCACCCTCTAAAGATCCATCAACATAAAGAAGATATTTATCATCAAAAACAGCAGTGATGTAATACCAAGCACCCCGCGTTTCAAGAAGTCCTCCAGGAGAATTCAAATCTCCACCGCCTGGAGGCCATTGACCAACGTTCATCCCGCCATCATTCCTCATATAAATATAGTTCTTAGTCGATCCACTTTTTTCGCCGCCCTGCCATATAAAACTGGCCGACTCATCCATGTTATTTATGTACATTGAAACTGTAAGTGGTGGATCTATATTCAAACTTTCGGGAACTCCGAAATCCACATAATCATCACCATCAAACTCCAGTGCCTGACCGACCTTACCTTCAACTATTTGGGGGTTGCCCTTCATAGTTCCATTATTTTCAGCAAAAACGTCTTTAACAGTATCACCATCTACATCAGCCTTATCAAAGGTCCAGTAGCTAACCAAACCTTTTGTAACCACTTGAGCTTTCACCATATTTGCACACATAAAAATGGTTGCTATAACGGCAAAAGCTATGACCAACATTTTGTTAAACATTTTGGACTCCTTTTTTGTCCAGCAACGGCAGAAATTACGGTCAAAAGTTGCCGTTGCCCTCCTGATTGAACAAACTGAATTTGGTCGTTGGAGTTGGGCAAAACCCTTTTCACAAATTTCATTAGAACCCTAAATCTTTTTCCGAACTCACGTTAATATATATGTATATGTATATGTATGTCAAGTTAATTTTGAAAAAGCAGAATTTATGAAAATTATCGAAAGAATTGAATAATTTTGAGGAACTCACTTATTTTTATTAGAATTTTCCGAAGACCCGCACAAAAATTTCCATGAAGTTTTGATCGTTAACATCTCCAATAGCGCGCTGGTCTATGTATCGCGCCCCGATATGCAGAAAAAGCTGCTTCCGATAAGCGAAAAAACTCTTTTCCATTTCTGCCAATAGTGCTTGACGAACGAAATCGTTATCATCCTTAAGCAGATCATTGAATAGCAGAATCTGCCCACCACCGGTGAGTTTAATCGTTTTCGTGAACTGATATACGACCTTGAGAATAAGCGCGGGAGTCACATCACGGACATGCGCTTGTTCAATTTGGCGCAATCGGAATTCACGCGAGACATCCCTATCATCAATCCTCGCGTGTAGGTTGAGGTATTCAAGCCGGTCTTCTGCCATACGGAAACCGTTACGGATGGTATATTTGAACATTGGACTGATTTCCAGCGATTTAGAGGGGCGTAGCCGATACAGCGTTTTGAAAATGCCGACTTCGTAGTGTTCATTATCACCGTCAAAATCTATATCGTATTGCAGCTTGGCACGAGCCGTTGTAATCATGCGGTCTATACCGTTATATTCCCATGTGATTTTGGCAGTGTTAATCAGATCGTTCTGCATCAGCAGGGGGTCTGGGCGGCGTTTTTCGACTTCAGCCCCGCCATCAACATAGAAAAACTGAAGGTCTCCTTCCTCCATCATATCCTGGTTTTCCGGCTGTGACCGATAGATTCTTTCATCTTGCCTGCCCAAAAACCCTGCATAATACCACGTTTCGTCAGGAATATTGTCTTTAACCAATTTAAGTTCATTTTCAAAAATGAGCGAGGAAGCGCGTGGTAATTCTTTCTTGTAAACCATGTTAGCGAACGCTTTTCTGGAGGTGGGGATATGTCGGAATCTTAGATTTTTTTCGACTTGCAATCCAAGGTCCAGGTCAATGACGCTTTTTTCACGACTCATTGTTTGGTTCATAAAAAGTCGTATGCCTTCCAATCCGACATCAAATTCGTAATTCGGATCCTGATCATTTTCTTCCTCGTCGCGTATGCCGTTGTTGTTTCGGTCAGTTTCATCAAGGAAATCTTCGTCAACATCAAACAGCAGAATATCGTCCTCGTAGTCAAAGGTACCGTTGTTATTTTTATCAAGGTCGCCGGGAATAATCAGGGAAGGCGGGTCGGGAAATGTATTGTCGGAATATCTGTCTTGGTCATCGTTGTCGCCAACAGAACGGGAGGCATCAAATCGCGGACCGACGCGAAACGCTTCCGCTTGAAAGAGCGTATCTCCAACCGTTCGGAATGCTTTGAACACAGTTGTTGTTGCCTCAAACCGTGAACGCAGATTTTTCTGCAGTGTGTTTTTTGGTGTTACCGCTAACTCTGCCTTCAATCCATAATTGGCGAAATTAGTCTCCATATCGACCGCCCATACCGGTGTTTCACGGAAATACCAGGAGAGTCCTAACTGCGATTTACCGAATTTTGTTACTTCACGTAATCCAATACCCGATCCTTCTGTTTGACCTTCTTGACCGTTCAGGCGATTGAGTGTGCCTGGAACCATCAGGATTGTCCAATCGGTGTGGTTAGAACGCACCTCCCAACGGACACCGTTTAGATCAATCTGATCGAATGTAAACTTTGTAAACGTTGTCGGCACTTCGCCGAGACTCAGGATATTTTTGACACTACCAGCGGTTTCCTCAATCACAAGGACGCTATGGAAGCCGCGCCGAAAGAGACGGTCAAAATCAAAGTTATCTTGCCGGACTCGTTCTTCCTCTGTATCAGCGAGGAAGTTTCGTCTGTTTGTAAAATCGTATTCAACGCGTCCAGATAGGAATAACTTACCGAATAGACTGTACACATCTTCCGCTTCGGCGTGGAACACAAGGGAATAGTTTAGTAGAAAGAATAGAAAAAAGCACCAGAACAGAAATTTTCGGGGACTTGTGTTTATGTCCATATTTTATTATTTCAGCAGTCAGCTATCGGTTTTCAGCCTTTTGTTGGGTTTCGTCTTACTCTTCCCATAGGTGTCAACTTAAGGCTCTTTACGTGCAAAATACGTAAACGGTAGAAACCTTTGTAAGCCTCACCCTATAAAATTGGGCTTAGAAAGTGCTTTCACAGGAAATATAATATACTAAATTGACTGGCACTAATGACTATCTCAAAATATCTTCTGGTCCGTAAGCCTCTGTGAAAGTTGTCCAAATTCCGGTGCGTTTATCAAAACGGCTTAATCCCCGATAAGTACCAAACCAGACATACGTGCTACCGATAGCCATAGAAAGTATACCGTTATGCGCCAAGCCATCTTCTCGTGTGTAAGTTGTCCAGCTATTTTTTAGTTGGTCGAACCGACTAATCCCAGCGTTGTAAGTGCCGATCCACACATCAGTGCCATCAACACCGATAGTCGTAATCTTGTCGCTTGCGAGACCGTCCTTAGTTGTATAAGCGCGCCACTCTTCTGTTCTTTCATTGTAAAACGTTACCCCGCGGTCGCTGCCAAACCAGATGCGTTCACCATCAACGGCAATGCAACTGACCTCATCGCTTGCGAGACCATCTTCTGCTGTAATTGTCTTCCAGATGTCCCGACCAATATCGTATTTGCTTACACCTCGGCGTGTCCCTACCCAGACATGTCTTTTACTCGCTGTGATACACCAAATTTCATCGGTAACCAATGACTCAGCGAATTCCTTGGACACAGCAGAGGGTTGAATTTCAGTGCCAGAAGTATAAGCAATCCATGCATTGAGATCGTCTGCGGTACGCGGATACTTTCCTATCCCTGAATGTGTACCAACCCAGATGTTGTTGCCATCAGTGCTGACAGAAGTCACATTGTTAGCAGGCAATCCATGTTCAGTCTTGTATTGGTCCCAACGAAGTGCGATCTTATCAAATCGATTTGCCCCATCTCTTGTGCCTACCCACACATATTGTTCATCAGCAACGATAGAACTTACAGCATTATCGGAGAGCATACCTCGTGATTTAGGTCTATGGCGATGCCAATGTCCGTTGTGTGTTGCTATTTCCTCGGATCCGCCTGTCTGTCTATAGTTTTTCCACGTGCCCAAATCCTTATCATATCGAGACAACCCTCTGTCCGTTCCAACCCACACGAAACGCTCATCTGTATCCACTGTACGGACGGTGCGACCTGAAAGAGTCGGCAAAGGCGCAAGAGGCATCCAGGATTCCCGATGTTTGTCATAACGAGAAAGTCCACGTATTGTTCCAACCCATACATAGTCTTCATCGACTGCAAGTCCATACTCCCCAACATGATTATGCAGCAATCCTTTGACATCTTTAAATGCTGTCCAAGTGCCAGAAGAGAAATGAAACCGGCGCAGCCCTTCATTCGGTGCAGCTAACCAGAGATAATCATCATCCGCAGCGAGTTCAAGCGTTCCACGACCAGACGTGATGGTAGTCCACTCTTTATTGCGTCTATCATATCGGGTTACAACATTATCCCAAGGTCTGTATTGTATCCAAACATCGTTTTCTGTTGCGATAATGCGCTTAATGTTTTTTGCAGCAAGCACGTCATTTGTGGAGAACGTCGCCCATTTTTTTGTTTTCTTATCGTATCGCGACAACGGACGATTACTGCCTCTATCCCATTCGGATCGCGCAACCCAGACGAAATCCTTGTCTATCGTAATCCATTCGGCACCCCTACCTGCTAAACCATCTGCCGGTCTAAATTCCTTCCACTCCTTAGTATCATCGTTGTAACGCGTGAGAGCATCTCCTGAACCGAACCATACCTCCGGTCCATCAACAGCAAATCCTCTTAAGCTTTCCCTATGTTCTCTCCTTTCAGGTTGAGTGATAACCTCCCACTTGCCAGTCGCTTTATCATAACGGTTCAACTCCATACCCATCATCGGAACTACCCATACACTCTTTTCACTGACAGCAATCTTGTCCAGATCGTCCACAGAAAGCCCATCTTTCATTGTAAAATGTTGCCATGTATCTTTTGATTTGTCGTAGCGAAGAACACCGTAGTCTGTTGTGAACCAAACAGCGTCTTTATCTACATAAGTCCAACGTAACACTGTCATCGTTTTCTTCTGAGTAGACTGAAAAATATCCAATCGTGTGAAACGTTGCCAAGTTTTTGTTGGACGGTGAAACCGTAAAATTCCACCATTCCGCGAAGACCTCCAGTTAGAAAACCAGATGTAATCCCCATCGAATTTGATGTGCGAAATTCTCGTTTCAAGTAGGGGTTCTCGCACCGGACGGGATAGATGCGTCACCTCATCACCACTTGATAAGTGATATTCAACGAGACCTGTAGAGGTTGCCAACCAAAGTCTGCCATCTTCATCACACATAATGTCGCGAATATTATGTGATTTTTTGAGAGGATTCCACTCTTCAGTTGCTATCGTGTAACTGCCTAACCCTTGTGAAGTACCGACCCAAAGCACACCTTCCCGATAAGCGAGGGCTGTGATACTTGGAGATGACGATTGTTCTTTCGATTTAGTCCCTAAGGAAACTGATGTCCAAAGCTGCTGTTTGCTGTCATATTTTGCGAGACCTTCCTGTGTCCCTGCCCAAAGCGTATTCTCTACGGAAAGCAACACGTTAACGTAACGGTTTTTAAGCCCTTCAGTAACCTGATGAATCTGCTTTTCCGCGATTGAATAACGCCAAATTCCATCAGCTCCTCCGAACCAAACATTCCCATCATGGATAAGAACAGACAATATAAGCGGGTTTTTAGGTGATTCTGGGAGGGAAAGTTGTGTCCATTCTTGAGAGTTCGTGTCATACATTGCGGGACCCAAATTCGTACCGAGCCAGATCTGTCCAGCGTCAATGGTATTGTCTGAATCCTTGCCAGTAGCGACTGCTGTCACAAAAGCTTCCCCTTTAGACGGGCGGTGGAATTTCCACTGTCCACCAAGATGTGTGCATGAACCGAGTCCTCGTGCTGTCCCGATCCATATCTGTGCCTTAGAGATTTTGCTTAATTTGCTCAGTTCGGATTCAGACGATTGTGACGCTATATCTACCGACATGACGTAAGGGGTTGGTAGTCCATCTTCTTTAGAAATAACTTCCCAACTACGCGTTTGTGAAGAAAAAACTGAAACACCAGCAACTGTCGCTATCCAGAGGTTTCCGTCTGCATCACGCGCTATATCTCGGACATCGTTATCCGCCAGAAAATCCGCTTGCTTGTAAATTGTCCATTTACCGGTTACCTTATCAAAGCGGCTCACACCATCCTCTTTACTTGCAAACCATACATCATTGCCTTGTGTGGTAATCCAACTCACATTATTACTTGATAATCCATCTGCTGTGGTGTAATGCACCCACGTATTGACGGGTTTGATGAAGCGATGCACGCCTGCATTGGCAGTCCCAAACCAAACTTGGAAACCGTCTGTGCGGATAGAGGAAATGAAATTACTTTTTAACAGATCGGTTTTGGTAAACGTTTTAACGAATGTCTGGTCAACCTGATTGTATTGACTAACGCCTCTGTGTTGTGTGCCAAACCAAACACTGTCGTCATCCACGGCAATCGTGGCGATTTCATTGTCTATCAAGCCATCCGATCTTGTATAGTTATTCCAAGAATCGGTGTCTCGGTGATAACGACTGACCCCGCCTTTGCTGAATCTCGGATCTTCATCCCATCCATGGGGATCAGGGTTTATTTCTCTATCGGTGCCAACCCAGACATATTCAGGTTCAACAGCGATTGTTGTAATTATCCTGCTAACTAAGCCATCTTTGCGAGTGCGGACTGCCCAACTGTCTATCGTTTTGTCATATCGGTTCAATCCGTTAGATGTTCCGAACCAGACGTAGTTACCATCTACAGCGATAGAGGAAACCTGATCACTTGCAAGTCCATCGATGCTACGGAAAGTTGAAAAGGTATCGGTTTCGCTGTCGTATCGGCTTACACCTTCATCTGTTGCAAACCAAACCCATTTTCCATCAACCGCAACAGCGTTGACCATATCATTTGCTAATCCGTTTTCCATCGTGTAGTGAAGCCATTTGTCTTTGCTGCGTAGCCAACGTGAGACACCCTTTGCCGTTGCAATCCATACATTTTCTGAATCGGCAGCGATACAGTTGACTTCGTTGCTGATAAGCGTGCGTTTCACTGGCCATGTCTTTTTGGGTTTTGAATTTGGGCGGGAATCGGCGAAAGGCGTATCGGATTGCGGGTCAGTTATGCCTAATGGCCCACACCCGATAATCAGGTAGAGCGGTATCAGTAACAAGAGATACGCTGCTGTAGGTGTGAACAACCATTTACGCTTGCAAGTCATTGAGGGAGGATCGCTTTCATCTGATTTCTTAATTATTTTTCGCATGCAAGTTAAACACTCCAACTAAAATGAGAGAAAGAATTGTTATGAGTACACATTTCAGGTACGAGTTCCTTAATGGACGCTTTAATTATAACGCAGTTTAACATAAAACCTACTTGATGTCCAGTATAGAAATATCGAATTTTTACTCACCACCCTATAGCAGCGTAATTACACAGCAGAGAAATGCTTTGTACTGGTCAATTATCTGAAATTTTTATACCATTATGAAAAAATAAACGTTAACATGTTATATAGCGTGTACGAACAAAAATGGACAAAAACCGGCACAAGGGCAAAAGTTTTCCGAGAAAGCCATACCCAATTTAACACCGGCCAAGATTATTGAGACTCCATCAAAAAATGGGGAGACTCAATATGGATTTATTACAATATGCCCAATCGGCAAAGTAGATGGCAAGGCGAACATATTTTCCTCAATTGGGAGGAGGTTACGCATTTCAAAGTTTGGTATGAAAACAAGTGGCAAGAACTAAAACCTTACCAAGGCGAAGACAAAAAATCCTAGTTCACCTTGTATTGTGATTATAGATGCTTGATTCCACAAAAACCTTGACACTACAATGAATTTTAGAGTATTCTTAAAAAATATTCAGGGTTATGTGTAAGACCGAACTAAAAGGAAAACGAATCTATGGAGGTTACTCCTAGCTCCGACCAAAAGCTAAGTATCAATCCACAAGAGATTCGCGGCAATTGGAAGTCTGGTTGGGCTTTGGATACTCATACGATCTCAAGTCGTCCTTTACAGGATGGAGGATATGACACGGATCGCACTGAATTTGGCGAATTGGTTTACCAGTTAAAATATCAAAATGATAGAAGCAGGATTCAACAGATAGCAGAAACTGCGGTTGAATTTGTCAAAGAAAGTTTTAGGGTTGATGGATACGCTGTTCTTCCTTATACTGCGGCCATCATTCCTATTCCACCTTCAGATATAAAGTAGGTCTTTCCAACCCGTCCCTGAAATTGCACAAGAAATTGGGAGACTTCTAAATCTACCAGTTAGAACGGACTATTTGACGAAAATATGGTGAAATATGGAAATAATTATACACATTTCCTGTAGGAGCGATCTCCGAATCGCGACGAAACTCACTGATAGTCGGGAATCGGAGTTCCCTCCTACCAATCAAAATGTCCAGTTAATTGTAAAATCTACTATAAAACAAACAGTACCTCTTAAGAATCTTCCAGACGTAGAAAGTAAACGTGAACAACTTAAAGGAGCGTTTGTTGTCCAAACCCAAGATTGCAAAGATCGGTGCGTGTTATTGTTTGATGATCTTTATGATTCGGGAGTGACTTTAACTGAAGTTTCCAAAATCCTCTATGAGCAAGGTAGGGTCCGACATGTGCTTGTCCTAACGCTAACCAGAACACGGACAGGCAGAAGTTGAAGATGCAAATTTTTGCAATCTTAAAGTTCACTAATAGAAGGATAAAAATATGAAAATTAATAGAGATTATTTTTGGTTACGTCTCTTTAAGACACGGGGTATTGGCCCGAAATCTCTTACATCAATTGCCAAGATGTTGGAAACACAGCAACTTGACCCTGAAATGTTGCCGCGTAACCAAAACGACCTTTCAGCACAATTTCCAGGATTGGCGAAAATTTTGAACGGTAAAATTCGTGAAGAGGATAGAGAGAAAGTGTTAGAGGAATATGAGCAACTTAAAAAAGTGGGAATTGAAATTATATATCCAGGGCATTCCGATTTTCCACCTAACCTTCTTGAAATCTCGCCAGTGTTGTTCGTTAAGGGACAACGAAAATACCTTACTGCAGATAGTATCGCAATCATAGGATCTCGGAATGTGTCTGATAAAGGAAGGAGCGTTGCAAGAAAGTTGGCTGGCGACCTTGCGCGCGCTGGCATGAATATTGTCTCGGGATACGCTAAAGGGGTAGATTCCGAAGCACATTTAGGAGCGTTAGAAGTAGAAGGAACAACAACAATAGTGCTGCCTTACGGCATCAAGGAATTGCAGCAGAAAAAGTCGTTTAAGGAGTTTGACTGGAAACGAGATGTGCTGGTGGTGTCACAATTTGACCCTTCTGTGAAGTGGTTAGCAAGCAACGCAATGATTCGGAATAAACTTGTATGTGCACTCTCTAAAGCAGTCGTTGTAATTGAATCTGGCCCTGAACGAGATGAACAAGGTAAAATGAGCGGGACCTTCAATGCTGCAAAAACGGCACTTGGCATGGATCTACCACTTTTTGTTCTTGATCCGAGTTGCCTTGATAATCCTCCACGTGGCAATGCAGAGCTGATCGCATTGGGTGGAAATCCTCTTAATTCAGTTAATGGAGCAGAACAAATTGATAAATGTATCTCCATCGAAACGGAGGAATTTATCAAGACTTCAGAACAGTATTCCGCTGAACAATTATCACTTCTACCTGATACGAAATAAATGGCAAGGCACAGAAACCTTGCCCTACAGTGCTAATGGTTCACTCACCTTGAATCATCTTAAACTTATGCGCAGCCTCTTCCACACCGACGAATCGACTGTAGATTGCCACGCGACTAAGCTTCCCTTCCCAATTCCTGCCGCCACTTGCTTCATCACCGAAAATGAGCGGATATAACTCCCAATTACTGAAGTCACCTTGCGTCCCGTTACTAACATGGACAAGTTCACCGTTAATGTAGCAGTAGACGTTCCCCTCAAAATAACTGACGATGACGTGCGTAGGTTTTCCTTGTTCAATCTTACCGAAAGCAAACTCACCACCTAACGCATTCGTGCCGGTTCTCGGTGTACGAATTCTCACAGCAAAACTGCTTCCATCCTGCCCGAAAGTGAAGTTACGATGGGTAGCGTCGTTTGAGAAGGAGATAATCCGCGCGGGACCACTCTGGTCAAGATTATCCGTCGTAACGAGACACTCAAGCGTTAATTGATTATTTTGTTGACATGCTGCGAGGAGTGTATCATTCACATTCTTAGCAAGGATTGCCCCGCCTGTTAGATCCATCTGTCCGTTTTCAGTAATTGATGCGTCGTCCCGCGGTTCAATTTCATTGCTACCATCAAGTGTGCCGTGCCAGAGAAACACAAGTCCATCGCTTGAACCAGGAAATTCTGTATGCGTCCCGACATCAGTGGGTGCTTCGGGGGATACATGGATTGCCAAGGATGTTGTTGATGTTACGCCTTCAGCGTCAGTCACAGTGAGCGTCACGATGTATTGTCCGAGGCTTTCGTAGAGGTGCGTCGGATTCGATTCATTGGACATCGTGCCATCCCCGAAGTCCCAGTGATGTGTTAGATCGCCTGCAGCAGAGAAAGTCACTTTAAGTGGTGCGCTGCCTTGCAACACATCTGCGGAGGCTTTTGCCTCAGGACGGAGTTTTTCACCCGGCGAGTATAACGCAAAACGATACGCGAAACCACTGTGTGGTGCAGCGAACCTATACATTCCCGGTTGTGCTGTCCCGATAGGAATGATTTTCATGTTCCACGTATCCACACGATCGACTTTATAGGGTTGTTCTCCCTGCAGATCCAAGGTTATCGTTTGTGGGGCAGCCGTGTAAACAAGGTAGTATTCCTTGTGCTTGGCGAGGATGTATCGTCCCGCGTCGTCACCGATCGGTTCAAGTGTATCAAACGGCGGGGCATCTGCCATAAAGTCTTTGAGGAATGCTATCCGAGGCGGACTTTCACCGCGTAGGACACCTCCTTTTGCCCACCAAAGAAGGTCTTCAGGATGTTTGTATGTCTCTCCGTGTCCGACGTAGCACCCTGAAACAGTTCCTGCCCAAAAGTGTTGTACCATTTCTTGTGGTGTTAGACTCCCCCATCCCTGTGGAACGTCCCCTTCATAGCGACACTCATCATAGATAACAGGTTTGCCGTATCGGGTACGATAGTGGATTCCCTCTGCCATATTATAAGTTTGGATACTGGTGTGTGTCACCCACGGTTTGCTGTGGTCATACCAACCTCTACAGTTGTGAATGCCACGTAACCGCTGATACGGGTCATGGTCACGGATAATCTGGAAAAATCGATCCCAATCGGATTCCTCTTTCGCAGGCATGATGTCGTATTCATTTGCGAGAGACCACCAGACATTACGAAAAGCCGCCAAGCGCGCAACGGCATAACGGATATAGCGATCATCGCTTTCGGCATCCATATTCTCAAAATCCCATCGGTCGTAGGTATGAAATAAGATGATGTCCGCTTCAATGCCGAGGTCTAATAGGTCTTGAACACGCTTCTCAAAATGCTGCCAGAATTCGGGGTTGAATTTGGTAAAATCCCAATCTTTTAGCGGTTTTCCTTCATACGGATAGTAGACTGGTTCATTTTTGTTGTAGACGTAATCTTTAGGAAAGATACACATCCGCATCTTGTTGAATGGTGCCTCGGCGAGCGTTTTGAGGGTCTGTTCCTCCATCGCATCGCCTTGATGTGCCCACGCATAACATGTCGTGCCAAACTGATGATACGGCGTACCGTCAGCGTATTGTAGGTAGAAATCCTTATGCACTTGTACCGGTCCGTGGTTCTCTTCAGACGGTTTAATGCACGTAAATTTACCCGTTTTACCGTTGAGTTCGCTGCTGTTACTTTTTGTGGTATAGGTCCATTCTCCGACTTCATCAGGCATGAACCGTATTTTATAAATTCCGTTTCCGTCGTAGAACCCTTGTGGTTCAAGAGTGCGACCCCCTTTTATATCAACGTGTTTAAATTCTGCTGTTAACTCGACCTCAGTGAACGGATTACCTGTGTCCGGTCCGTTCAAGGTCACTTCATATATTCCCCAGCGTTCAACCATAGACTCCTCCTTGTCTTGTTTCAACTGTGCCAAAGTATCCCCAACCAAAATGATTCCGATGAGGGTTACTATAGAAAAAATTTGTCTCAATCTCCACCCTCCAGTTGTCAAGTTATACCATTTCTAAATGATTATGTAGCATTATTTCGTAGGTCGGGTAGAGTTTACGAAACCCGACACGTAGGATTAGATAGGGTTTCCATGTCCAAATCAACGATGAATGCGCGTATGGCATTCATCGGGTTTCGCTAACGCTCTACCCGACCTACAGTTTATTTATGACAATTTGTCAATTAGAAATGGTATTACTACGACTTGACAATAGTATAACGAGATTTCTCTTCCTAAGACGATATTTTCTAACATTGCTCAAGTATACTTGAAAAATCAACGTGCGTCAAGAAATTCTAAGCCATCTATCGATCTAAAGTTAAGACTATATTTTAAACAAACCTGTTCAGAAATTGAACAGTAACCAAGCATTTTGTCATACGAATTCGGCAAAAATCTTGATTTAGACTTATTTTACCATTACATTATCTTTGGCATAAAAATTGCTTCACGTTTAGTGAAGAGACTACTGATTCGTTCTTATTATCAACAACCATATTGTGGAGAAAGTATTATGATTAGATGGAAAAATCTGATATTGATATTGATCTGTTTCTCACTCACTGGCTGTGCTGCACTTTTAACAGAGCAAGAGTATAGATTGATTGATGAAAAAGTATCAGAAAAGATAATTAACACTGGTAGCATTTATTATCTGCCCAAAAGGGCACAGGTTCGGAAAATTGCGCTTATCGGTGAAGGACGAATTAAAAATTTCGATGTCGCTGTTCGTGATGACAAAAATCGATGGAAACCGGTGACCCGTATAACAAAGGCAATTGAGTTTCCTTTTGAAATTTTGCTTTCTGCTGAGACGGATGCTGTCAAAATTTCGCAGCGTTCTATAGTTGGAAAAGGTCACATTGATACAGTTCAGTTTTACACGTTTACCAATAAATACGAATAAATGAAACTCTGGTAATTCCTGCCAACAGAATGTATATGGAGAAGATTATGCATCTACAGAAGAAACTATTTCTTATACTGCTCAGTCTATTACTTGGAGGTTGTGCTGCACTTTTTACAGAACAGGAATATGTCCTGATTGAGCAGCCAGTCAGCGAAAAGCCGGTATTCTACGGAGTGATTTTTTCTATGCCAGAAAGAGCATTTGTTCGCAAAATTGTGCTTCTCGGCAGGGGAAAAACCCAAAACATTGAAATTTTTGTGCGTGATAAGCGCAATCGATGGGAACCCAAGAAGAAAATACCAGGGGGAATTAGTTTTCCGTATGAAATTTTGCTTATCGCTGAGACAGACGCTATAAAAATCATTAAACCTACAACGACGGGGACGGGCCATATTGATACAGTCCAGTTTTACACAATTGCAGAAAAAAAGGGGAAAAATGAATGATATATCTACGAATATTTACCTGTATACTATTCCTTACATTGATTGCACTGTATGCTAACGCAGTGCCACCGTCTCCCGCGGGTGGCAGGATGTTGCGGTTAGATGAAACACACGATTTTGTTGGAACAAGTGAGGCTTGGTTTCCCAATGAACAGTTTGAGGGATTAACCGCCGAAGCTTGGATTTACATTGAAGGACCACCAAAACCCTCCACTTTCTGGACAATCATCGGTCAGGAAGGACGCTTCGGTTTGGTGCTTTTCGGCAAACCGAATTCACCGGTCAATTCACTTTCATTGGGAGTATGGGGTTATGATGAAGGAGCAGATTCTGGAATCGGTATCGGAGGCAGCCTACTACCTACCAGAAAATGGGTGCATGTAGTTGCAATATATGATGCATCAGCGGGAAAAGGCGTTGATGGCAAAGGAGGGAATTGGTGTTGTCCAGGTGGACACCTTATCAGATCGGATAAGCCACTTCGCATCAGCGGAATCGTTCCGCAAGATAAGGAAAATCGCTCTCATTTTGTAGGAGAAAATCTGAAATTGCGTGGGTATATTGATGAAGTGCGAATTTCAAATATCGTTAGATATAAGGGTCCGGAGTGGAAAGTGCCGAATGGAAAATTCAGAGTAGATGAACACACGATTTCTCTCTGGCATTTTGATGAAGCACCGTGGTCAGGTCGTTTCAAAGATGAATCTGGAAACAGTTATGATCTCTGGAGAAGTGGTGCTATGCCAGTAGAAGCACAAGGAAAACTTACAACTACATGGGGACAACTTAAAAAATGACAACTTCAAGAAGAATTCTACTAACGGTTATACTCTGGTCTTTAATTGGTGGTTTACTTGTTGCTAACCTATGCTGGGCAAAAGGATATATAATCTATACTATCGGAGGTGACGGTGTCTACGCAATCAAGACTAACGGAACTAAACCCACCAAATTGTTTGACGCACCTGCCGCCCGACCATCACATGATGGTCGATATTTAGCCGTGTGGCGACCGGGACAGGTACTTGAGATACTCGAAACAGGAACAGGCAAGCGTATCAAAGAAATAAGACTTGACACTCGACTATATTGGGATTTCGCATGGTCTCCTGATGGAAAGTGGATTGCGTATCTTGGACTTAGCCCTGAGATTTCTGAAATCTTCCTCATCTCTGTTCAAAGTGGAGAAGTCCGCCAATTAACATCCCATCAACGACGTCTACGACGTCTCGTATGGGCACCAGATTCACGTTCGATTTTTTATATGGATTTTAATACGAGTCGGACAAAATATTGGGAGATTGATATTCCAAAACTAAGAAGGCCCAAAGAGCATAATCTATTTCACAAAGATGCCAGCTTCTTCGGCACACCCGGTGCTTTCTTTAGCTTTTCACACGATGGTAAGCATATTGCATACGGTTCAGCAGCAGGTGATGGGGGTGTTTACGTTGCTAAGGCGAATGGCACCAATCATCGTAGGTTAAATCCAAATGGTTCATATCGAACGTATCGTGTAGCATGGTCACCTGATGACAACAATATAGCATTTTTTTCCCTTTATCCTGATCGGTCAAGTGTCCTATATACTATTTCTCGACACACCTCTAAGATTCAACGTCTTGTTGAAATACCTAATGCCGCTTATGGTTTAACTTGGGCAGATATTTCAGCACTTGCTGTTGAACCTGCGGGGAAACTCACAACTACATGGGCAGAACTTAAGCGTTGAATGGAGATGATCCCGTGCAATTAGTCCAGATGGTCGCTATCCCTTGCTAGTGGATAGTCCATCCTAAAAGTTTGTTTTGGTTTTTGTAGATTTCTCGGCATCTTGACAAACAAAAGTGTTCTCTTATAGTATAGCAATACATAAGGAGGAACACACCCTTGAATAAGAAATATGTTGTCCAACTGACCGATGCGGAACGACAGGAGTTATCAGATATTATTAACACAGGTAAAAAAGAGGCATATATGATAAGGCATGCTCATATTTTGCTGAAATCAGATATAAATGGTCCCTGCTGGACTGACGCGAGAATAGCTGAGGCGTATGAGTGCACTGATAGGACAGTTGCGAAAGTGCGTCAGCGTTTTGTGGAAGGTGGCTTTTCTCGTGCCTTATATCGTGCGAAGCGGAAGCATCCACCGACACCTCGTAAACTTGATGGTGACGGAGAAGCAAGGTTGATAGCACTGAGTTGTGGAACCCCTCCCGAAGGTGCTGCCAAATGGACGTTACGTCTGCTTGCGTCAGAGTTGGTAAGACTTGAAGTTGTGGAAAACATTTCTCCAGAAACGGTGCGGCAGACACTAAAAAAAACGCGTTGAAACCACACCTTCAGCAACAGTGGGTGATACCCCCTGAAAAAGACGCTGAGTTTGTAAAGTCAATGGAAGAAGTGCTTGATCTTTACCAGAAACCTTTGGCTGCGGATACTCCTGTTGTGAACATGGACGAACAATCTGTCACACTTAGGGATGATGTTCGTGAACCGTATCCTGCGAAACCGGGACAAGTCAAGCGCGTAGATAACGAGTATAAACGCAAAGGCACAGCAAATATCTTCCTATTTACAGAGGCACTCTCGGGATGGCGGCGTGTGTCTGTTCGGACGCACCGAAAGACAGTGGATTGGGCAGAAGAAGTCAAAATACTATTGGATGAGGTCTACCCATCCGCAAAACAGGTCATTTTAGTTTGTGATAACCTGAATACACATAAACTCGCGTCACTCAATAAAGTGTTTGGAGATGAAGAAGCAGATAGGTTCCGGAAGCGTTTAGAAATCGTGCATACCCCCATTCATGGAAGTTGGTTGAATATAGCGGAAATAGAACTTAGCGTCCTTACACGCCAATGTTTGTGTCGTCGAATCCCAGATATAGAGACACTCCGTAGAGAGACACAAGCGTGGCAAAAACGTAGAAATGCAGAGCAAAAGCAGGTAGACTGGCAATTTACAACGGACGATGCGCGTGTCAGATTAAAACATCTATACCCGAAAAGTTAGACTGGACTAACCACTAGTCAAGACAACTGCTTACAAATCTGGGACTGCCCAAAATTGTGCAACGGCAGCAAGGGTTGCACGTCCTCGTGCAGTTTATTTGTATTTAACGCCTCCTCGTATTTGAATTTCTGCGTTCCCACACCAAATCCCTTTGGCACAAAAATTGCTCCTATAACTAACACATAATGAAGAGAGTCCTGCGTCGCTCATGGAAATCTATAATTCAGTATCCCTTCCGAGTAGACGACTTCGGACTGTGTTAAATGTCCTTCAAAAACTGGAGATCCGTCATGAAAACACTTATCCCTCTTTTAAGACGAAGTTTGAAGGTTCAGATTGCACTAATTTGCCTCGTCTGCATGCCTTATGCTGCGTTTGGTATTGAACCTATTGCTACGCTTGGGCAGCTACCTCCAGAAAAACATGCTTTTCTCACCGACCAAACCATTTTGCGTACATCCCACTTAAGCAGAAATATACAGATTGTTGACCTTGAAACAGGTGAAATTATTGACGAATTCGGTATACGACCCAAAGGTAGTGATGTCGTGTTTAGTCCAAATGCATCACATTTAGCGATCATTGACTATTCTGTTAATTCAAAAACCTCTACCGTTGAAATTTGGGATGTCAATGCACGGAAAAAAATGTCCGAATGGGAGGCTGAATCCCGTATTTCCGATGATGCAGCATTTAGTCCCACGGCACCCTTGTTGGTAGTCTCTATAAATAACGAAATTTATCTATGGAATTGGCAAAACGGGGAACTCATTGGGAAAATGATTGGTGAACGACGGCAACGGGAAGAATGTTATGTAAAAATAGTTATACAGGAAAACGGTGTAAGTACATCTAAGTCTTGTTCAACATCTACAAGTGAACATGAAATGTTGTTTACCCCAGACGGAAAACACCTCATCGTCGCATCCAAACGTCCAGATATAGAGTTATGGAATGTTGAAACACGGCAATTGGTAGGACATTTTGAGGGGCATACAGGAAACTGGGTTGACGGTGTGGCAATCAGTCCAGATGGAATGTACCTCGCGTCATTTGAAAGCAGATCGAATTTTGTGTATATGTGGGATATCGCGACAAGACAACTGTTATGGAGAAGACCAATTGATGAGACTGGAATTGCAGAGATGATATTCAGTTCAGACAATCAGCATCTATACGCTGCACATCATAATGTGTATTTATGGGATGTTAAATCCGGGCAACAGATTGACACATTTGGTAACGATTATCCTGGATTGCGACAGATGATATTGTCACCTAACGGAAAAACCATGCTTCTTCAATATGACGGAAATTATATGTGGGGAGGCGTTGTTGTACTTTGGGACATTGAAACTAAACAAAAGTTGAAGGAATTCGCTGATTATATCGGTGGTATAGTCAGGCTAAGTTCTGATGGGGAAACCATGATCAGTGTAGATTCCAACTTTATTAAAGTCTGGGATATTCTCTCACAACAAGTACGTTTTGTGATTCCTGCAGAACATTTCTTTGGATTTCATTTTGAAAAAGGTGTTGCTATTTCGCCAGATAGCAAAAGAATTGCTTATAGCAAATATCCTTGGATTGAGGTGGCTGATATTCAGAACGGTAACGTTGAAGCGCAATACCAACATCACGTTGGTTTTCTTGAGCATGCCTCCTTCAGTTCCACTGGAAGGTGGCTTGCAGCAGTGAATCACTGGGGATACCTTTTTCTTTTTGACGTGAGTAATCCAAAGAAAATTCTTAGAGTCCGCATAAATTTTCAACTTGGCAGATCCGATTTCTATCAGGTTGCTTTCAGTGAAAATGATGAATATATGGCTGCTTCTGCCCGGACAGGAAAACACAATAACTATCAGTACTGGATACTGTTATGGAAACGGGAAGGCGACAATTTCGAATTCCAATATAAATGGGAAACCCCAGAACATAGCAGTTCTTCATATTCAACACTTGCCTTTGCTTCTACTGAGGACGGTTCAACCGTATTGGCAGCAGCGTCAAAAGATTTAGGAACCCGAATATGGAAAATTCTACCTCAAAATGCTCCTCTTGTAAATACACTGTTGGCTGCAGCAGCACCGATACATTTCAGTCCTGATAATAGGTATCTCTTTACTGATCGATATCGCGAACTTCAAATATGGGATTGGCAAACAAGTAGACCAATAAATTATCCATCAATTCCATGTTATAGTGGCATTAGTCAAGATGGGTCCGTTTTGGTATCCAGGGACAAAATTGGAAAATACCTTTTCTGGGACGCTAAAAACTTATTCTCTTCCCTACCTTACCCTGTTGAGCCTAAAGGCAAGCAGTTTGTTACACTCGGACAGATAAAGCGAAACCAACTCTTACAAAACTTTCCCAACCCATTCAATCCTGAAACGTGGATTCCATTCCATCTCGCAGACGATAGCAATGTAACGATTCGCATCTATACCCCGACAGGCAAGTTAGTTCGATCACTATCACCAGGAACAATGTCTGCTGGTGACTATTCCTCACAATCGCAAGCGGTGCACTGGGATGGACGCAATGACAACGGGGAGGAAGTGAGTAGCGGTGTTTATCTCTACACTATTGATACTGGAGACTTTTCGGCTACACGCAAAATGCTAATTCGGAAATGAGAACAGTTAAATCGGAACCGTAGTCTACAAGCTTTTTACACCGCTCAGTTAATTCGTCTATTATAAGGAGTGACAAAGCTAATGAACAAGTTAAAACGGGCGATTAATTCTCTCCTTGTAGTGACTTGCATCCTTAGTGCGTCTGTGTTCTATGGTTGTGGCGCGGATAGCCTTGGACCGTATGAACCCCTCTTGCCTGCGATTGAGAGTGAAGCCAAATTCTCAAACAGATTCCAATTAGAAGAAGAACCGCAAGTCTTCTATGATCTTTATGGTAAAGGGATTCTGGAAGGTAGCGAACTCAATAAGTACACTGATCAGAAACAATTTGATCAGAATGGTAAATTAATTGTTGGCTGGTCGGGTCAGCTTGATAGCTTACGTTTCACAGCGCAATTGGACCGGACCATCCTGGTTGAAGAAACCTTTCTTGGCAGACATTCTGAGTTTGCTATTGGGGATCACCTGCGACTTAAACCTGCAACCCTGTTTCCAAACCGATATATAATATACAAAACTGAGTTTGATGGGCTTCGCTGGGACATCTCTTTTGCCCAAGAACACCATCTCTTTACCCTTATCCATTCTCGTATTTCTAATCCTGTTAAAGTAACAGATGATGCCCCAGCGCAAAGAATCGGAGGTGAGCTTGGACGTCGTAACGGGTTGAACCGATTGTCCGGTGTCAGGAATATTGAAAACTCACGGCTCATCGGTTTTCGCGGACAGGGACTTTTAGGTGAAAATTTCCGAGTCGGATATACCTATGTAAATTTGCATAAAGAACATCCGGAACGCACCATAAATTCATTAATGGGAACCGTTCCCAATACACCTCCTGAAACAATCTCTGTTGTTTTCCGTGATGACTCGCCCGAGGATAATCACATCAGAGCATTCACTGATTTTAATAATTACGATCCTGACTTACATAACGATAATATCCAAGATGGGGTCGGTGCGGCTTTTAAAAGCATGAAGATTACCATCGTTACTCAAGAACTTGAAGAATTAATCCCTGAAGATATAGAAGAAGGTATTGAACCCGATCTTCTACCTGAGCAGACCCACCAATTTGAAGTCTACGCTGATCAACTTGTGCCAATTGATCATGCTGGAGGCCCATCCGAAATACGTGATTCCGTTGACGGGAAGTGGAAAATTGTCAACGGTTTCAATAAAATGAAATATGACCTTGTTCTTACGGATGAAAAGATTAACATTGACCCAAGAACAGTCAAATCTGTTGTATTTGACATGGTTGTTGCTGGCGATTACAATATCGCAATTATCGGCTTTAGTAGAGCAAATCAAGCAGCGTCAAACCCGGAACTACAAGAGTGGATTAAAACTGAAAATGGACACATTCAGATGCCGTATCGCGACATAATTCAGGCGCCGGGGAATTACGGGCAATCTCCAGAATACATCAAAAACCGAAAAAAACTTGTAGACCATCCCAGTGAGTGGAAAGGTGAAGGGAGACCTCGGAAAATCCAATACTTTTACGGTGCCGCACGTGCTGCTGCTCTCTACGGAATTGACCTTGAAGGCACTATCGGCAATGTTCGCGTCAGGGCACAATACTCTATAAATGGTAAATACAAACAGTATCCTACTATCCCGAAAAAAAAGGTAGGATTTAGTAGAACCAATACTATTGTTAATACTCCTAATGGTGAGGAACCATCCGGTGTTTCAATTGATCGTAGAACCGGTCTCCCAGTAGATGCAAATGGCATCCCAACTTATTCGGAGACCGAAGGCGAACGATTTGAAGCATTTTTAGGGGGTGACGGAACAGATGAAGATGGCAACGGAAAACTCGGTAGAGAAAAAGCATGGTTCGTCCAACTTGAGTCCCGCTTTGAAAAACTCTACTTAGAAGGTGTTTTGTATCATATTGATCCAGGCTACACAACCAACTACATTAATTTCGGGGCACATCCGGACCGTGGTGAAATTTTTGCTCTTGACGGAGGGCAATTCAGAAGACCTTTGGATGACGAAATTCCAGATGAACTAATTCCATGGGACGCTGCCAATTATACACTCATTGAAGATGACGATGATGGTGATGATTGGCCCGATAATGATGACTTTGATGGCGTAATTCCGCGTGCTGATGACCGAGATCAAAACGGAATATTTGACTATCAAGAAGATTTTCTTATTTTTTATGCTGACCCACCTGTGTTTACCAATCTTTTTGATATGAATAATAACGGCACGATTGATTCTATTGAAGATGATTTTGAACCACAATACGAATACGGGATAGACCGTCAAGGTTACCACCTCAAAGCAGAATATGATTTGCTGGATAACCTCACTGTCAGAGTTGGTTGGTTAAACGAAAGCGAAATTTCAAGTAGGCGCAAAAATAATACTAAATACATATATCTCACTTATCAACGCGACATTCCCGATTTTGGTAGCTTACTTTTTCAAAATCAATTTGTTCGAGCAAGAGATGATATTCCAGATTATACAATTACCTTGCCTGTAGGAGAATTGCAACCGATGCAAATTAATGACGAACTTGATTTTTACAATGCGCGGTTGAATACAACAACGCTTCAATGCCTCTATACTGGAGTGAAAAACCTGACACTTGAAGCTAAATGTCTGGTTGTTATGCAAAAACAACTTGAACAAGATAAAGAAAGAGCACTTTTCACAGATGTTGAACACGACCCAGTATTAGAGAATTTTGAACCCGATGAACGCGTTGACTTTATGGTGCCCATTGAACAGGTTCGGACCTCCGGAGAAGGCCGCGTATATCCCTTTTATCCTGATCACGGCATTAATGCACTTGATCCGTCTGACACCGGTTTAATCTATGACGCTGGGAACTGGAAAACACGACGTTACCCTGAACGGAACATTCGTAATCAACTAACCATTCTGAAGGCGAGTTACGAAATCCCACTTGAGGCTCTCCCGTTTGCTAACAAAATCCCATTTGCTAATAAATTTAGTGATGATTTAGTGTTAACTCCTATGGTTAAGTACGTCTGGGACCGCGCTTTTGACCGAACTGCCGATGAAATTCCCAAAACACTCAACCCAGACTTGTTTCTCCCAACCGACGATCAACCCGTTGAATATTTGCGATTCAATCGTCGAAGCCGCGAGGATGTTCTGGGTGTCCGCCTTGATTATCGGTTTACACAGAGAACCAAAGTCCTTGGCGGATTCCAATATAGAAAGTTTACTAACCGGGATAAAAACTTCAAGAACTATCTGCGAAATTTCCCAGCCGACGTTAGCGTTCCAAGCCTATATCGCCCTGACCTGCGGACTCGTATTTTTGAAATCCAAGCCATCAACAAAGGTGAACGGCTCGGATTTCATATCGTCATTCTTGCAGGTTACCGTAGAACTACGCATCTGTTCCAGCATACAACGAGTAATATAACGTATGTTCGAGCGATGATAGGTTTCTAAATTTGTCAATCATGAGAACTCTTGGAGTGTCTACCGAAATTTTGCGGGTAAAGGTCGCGATTCGGAGATCGCTCCTACTGAACAAACCTTTTTGTGAATCAACGCCAAATGCGCGTATGGCATTTGTCGGGAGGGAACTCCGATTCCCGACTACTGACACGACTCACAATTTTAGTGTGGACAGAACACTCTATAATTCAGTGAATTTTCACCACTGCGACCTTTGGACAGTGTAAAATGTTCATCCATAAAATAATAGGAGACTCGTCATGAAAACAATAATTACTCAATTGAGACAAAACTTGCAAGTTTATATCGCAATGATTTGCATTGCCTGCATACCTCACATAGCATTTGCTATTGAACCTATCGCTACGATTGGGAAGCCTCCTCCAAGGCAACATGCCTTCCTAAACAACGGGACGATTCTACGCGTTGTCCCATCCCACATTCAGATTGTAGATGTTAATACGGGTGATGTTGTAGATGAATTTGGCAGTCTAACATACGACAGTGAAGTTGTGATTAGTCCAAACGCGGCACATCTTGCAATTCTGAACGATATTTTTAATACACCCAAGACTAACGTAGAAATATGGGACACAAATACCCAAGAGAAGATTGCCGAATGGGAGTCCGAAATTGATCTTTCTGATGACACAGCATTTAGTCCAGTAGAGCCACTGTTGGCAGGTTCTTCTAACAATCAGATGCATCTGTGGAACTGGAAGACAGGTGAGCATCTTGGAATGATGATAGGAGAACGTCGCCCATTGGAACAATGTTATATTCACGAAAATGGTAGGATTTGCGGGGGAGGATCAATTCGAAGACCCCCGGTCTTTTCTCCGGACGGCAAATACCTTATCGTAGCATCAAGACGGCCAGATATTGAGTTGTGGAATATAGAAAGACGTGAATTGGAAGGACACTTTGAAGGACATGTTGGTAATTGGGTTGAAGGGGTTGTCATCAGCCCAGATGGAACACGGCTTGCATCATTTGAAAGATCAACCTTAGTTTATGTATGGGATATAGAGTCGAGACAACTACTATGGAAGGCAAAGAGTGCTATTGGAAGGATCGTAGAGGTTACATTCAGTCCGGATAGTCAACACTTGTATGTTGCGACAGAAACAACCAGACTACGTAAATTTGGCATTAACCCGTGGATAGGTTGGGATGATAAGGTCCGTGTTTGGAGTGTAGAATCGGGGCAGCAGATTGATACAATCAGCACAGCGTTTCATGATTTAGTGACAATAACGCTCTCACCCGACGGAAAAAAGGCACTCTTGCACTATTTAGATGGGGAGGTTCTGTGGGATATTGAAAAGAAAGGACAGCAATATGTATCGGCAGATTTTGTCAGAGACTGGTTCAATGATTTTACTGGATTGAGTCCTGATGGTAAAACTGTCGTCTCTGTATGTCCACATTTTATTAAGACATGGGATGTTGCATCACAACGGATGCAGGTATTTGTTTCTGCAGAAAACCATATATTCACAGGGTTAGCAATTTCTCCTGACAGCAAAACATTTGTTGTTGGTAAGGAGCCTTGGATTGAGTTACGCGACATTCAAACCGGAAAAGTTGAGACTCAATTTCCTCATTTCGTTGGAGATGCTGAAGAGATTACCTTCAGTCCGTCTGGAAGGTGGCTTGCAGCGGCAGATCATCGGGGAGATCTTCATATCTTGGACGTAAATAATCCAGAGAGAATTCAGAAAATCGACAGAGAAATTGAACTTAATTCATTCAGGTTTTCTCAAATCGCTTTCAGTGAAAATGACAAATACTTGGCTGCTTCCAGTCGGTCAGGAAGGAGTAGTCCTTTTAAACACTGGATTCTGTTATGGAAGCGCGAGGGGGATACTTTTATCTTTCAATACGCATCACAGGTGAAAAGACTTTATTCACCACCAGCCTTTACGACCAGTTCGGATGGTTCAACAGTGTTAGCAGGACCTGGAGCTAACGAAATCCAGATATGGAAAGTGTTGTTAAACGGTCTTCAGCTTTTAACAACGTTGGATGGAGATGGCCATGTGCAATTTAGTCCAGATGGTCGCTATCTCCTTGCTAATTTTTTTGATAATCAAGACAACTACCACTTCCAAATCTGGGATTGGCGAAAAAACAGACCTATCAAACATTCATCTATTCAAGAATTCGTCTCTCTCAGTCAGGATGGCTCTGTCCTGATGTCGCGCGATTACGATTCAACGAGGCAATATTTGATCTGGGATATTCAAAACCTATTATCTTTACTGCCTTACCCCGTTGAACCAAAAGATAGGAAGTTCGTTACGCTCGGACAAATAAAGCGCAATCAACTGCTACAAAACTTTCCTAATCCATTCAATCCAGAAACGTGGATCCCCTTCCGACTTGCGGACAAGAGTCATGTCACGATTCGTATCTATACCCCAACCGGTAAATTGGTTCGGTCCATCTCGCCGGGAACAATGTCTGCTGGAGATTATTCATCACAATCGCAAGCAGTGCCCTGGGATGGGCGTAATGATGCAGGGGAACCGGTCAGTAGCGGTGTATACCTTTATACGATAAATGCTGGCGACTTCTCTGCCACACGCAAAATGCTTATTAGGAAATGAGAAGGAGACATGATATGAAAAATCAGACTTTGACGCGAAAATGGACACTGTTTATTTTAGTGTCTGTTTTGTTGGTGTTCATTGCCCAAAACATGAGTTACGGACAAGGAAGTGCCAAAATATATTGGACAGAATCGGGCAAAATCAGGCGCGCAAACCTTGATGGATCCAATATTGAAGACATCCTCACAGGATTGGAATTGCCGAAAGATATTACTTTGGACCTGGACAACCGTAAGATATACTGGGTTAACTTTCGACCACCAAAAGTATATCGTGCGAACTTAGATGGTTCAAACATTGAAGAGATTATTGATGGAGGAGATCAAAATGAGCTGCCGCGAGAATTGCTTAATTTTCCATACGCCATTGCTTTAGACACGGAAGCAAACAAGATATACTGGGGAAGAGATCACATCCCTTGGATAATCCGCCGTGCAGACATCAACGGAGCCAATATTGAAGATGTTTTAGTTAGACCCTGGGTTGATGCTGAGAGTCTTGAGCTTGACGTGAAAGCAGGGAAGATGTATTGGGCAGATTCTTTTAATGATAATATTGGACGCGCAAACCTTGACGGATCTGATTACGAAGAACTTGGTAATACACCTGCACCACTTGGACTCGCACTTGACCTACGCAATCGCTACGTATATTGGACTGATCCCTTCCTCGGCAGAATTGAACGGTCCTTTCTTAATGGTGACAATGTTGAAACCCTCCTTACTGAATTGAACATCCCAACCGATATTGCTTTAGATATACGTTCTCGCAAAATGTACTGGGTAGAAAGGGATACACAAAAGCATAATGGGAAAATAATACATAAGGGTAAAATTCAACGGGCAAACCTTGATGGTTCTAATATCACAGATATTCTCACAGGATTGAATTATGTAGCTGGAATCGCTTTGGATACCGAGGGAGTTTACGATGTTACACCCACAACAAATAAGTTGACAACCACTTGGGCAAACATCAAAATCCGGTAATTTTACAAATCCATGCTACGACATTATAGTAAAATCCGAAAATATGTGCACACTCCCTGGTAGATGCGGTTTCCTAACCGCATCTATGGACTGAATAAACACGGTTCGGTTAGGAAACCGAACCTACCGTAGTATATAAACTGACATTTCTCACAATTGTTCGGCTCATGTAAAAAATAAGTACAAATGAAACTTTTTACCCCTATGACCATTGACTTCGTGAAAATAAACGCACACACATTTTACATGAGTGAAGTTTTTCTAATTCCTCTAAACCTAATAACATCAATACGAAATACCTATAAAAAACCCATTTAATGGACAATTTATTCTATTTTGTATTGAAAATAAAGTGCTTTTTTCACATAATGGAGGTTTATCAATTAGTATTTTTTAGCATTTTCATAACCGCGTATTGAGAGACCATAGATAGATACTGATTTCTGAGTGCTTTTGAGAAATATCAGATAAATAATTATGGATTTTACTATAATCCGGTACGGCACTATCACCGTACCGTTTTTTATTGCACTTTCATTTTCAAGTTGTTATGATATTCGTAAATGAGGATTTCTTGTCAACTTCGGAGACATGCATGAAAAACTACCGTATTGCGATTATTGGCTTGGGAGGTATGGGTGGACATCATGCCCAGGCAGCAGTGCTTGAGACAAACTGTGAACTTGTGGCAGGCGCAGAAATCAATCCAGAACGAGCGAAAACATGGGGTGAACGATTCGGAGTCAATGCTATCTATGACGATTATGAAAAGATGCTTGATGAACAAAAACCGGACATTGTTATTGTGCCAACACAAGCGCCGATGCACCACCCACCGACCATTGCTGCTGCCGAGCGTGGCGTCCATGTGTTCTGTGAAAAACCGATTGCGCTCAACCTGATTCAAGCCGATGAAATGGTCGAAACCTGCGATAAATATCATGTCAAGTTCGCCATTAACCACATCAAACGCGCCAGTCTATACAATCGTTATGTCCTTTTGCTTATTGACAAAGGTGAAATTGGCGATGTTGTCTTGATGAAGGCAACTGACAAAGGTGGTCGCAAGGCAGGTAACTCACTGATGGAAATGGGCACACATCTCTATGATTGGGTGCGACTTTTTGGTGGCGATGTTGAGTGGACACACGCACATCTCGTGCAAATGGATGGACGTGAATCAGTCTTTGATGACATCAAACATACACAAGAAGTACATCCACACGATCGCGATTCTGGACTTGTGCTTGGGGAGCGCGGACATGCGTCATTTCGGTTTAAGAATGGCATCCATGCGGATGTGCAGTTCCTCGCGCAACCCCAAACCAATGATAACGCCTACGGGATAGATATTATTGGCACTGAAGGACGCATCGCTATCCGAGAGAGCGTCGGGACAACAATGTTCATACATAGAGGGCAACATCAAACACCTGCACAAGCATGGGAACCGGTACATCTATCTGACGAAGATATTGATGAAAAAGGGAATCAACGCGACAAAGGTTCCATAAGATTGTATTTACAGCGTCTTATGATACGCGATCTCATTGCAGCAATTGAAGAAGATCGAGAACCGTCTGCGAGTGGCAGAGACGGTCGTGATTGCCTTGAGATGATTCATGCAACGTGGGAATCACACCGACAGAAAGGTCGGGTGTATATGCCATTGACACCACGCGAACATCCACTGGAAAGATGGAAAAAGGACGCATCTGGCAAATGTAATTAATTGAGTGTATTACCTATTGTTAACCAAACATTGAGATAAGGAGACAACAGATGGCTACAATGAAATGTCCAAGGTGCGGTTCTGAAAATATCATGCCCAACTTGCGAATTCGGGATCGCTATGAACGGAATTTAGGACAAGACTTAGAAGTTGAAGTACAAGGAAACCCTGATGCCTTAATTTTCAAGCAGGCTCACAGAGAGGCATTGAGAGCAACTGTTTGCGGCGAATGTGGCAACGTCGGTATTTCTGTTGAAAATCCAAATGGATTATGGGAAATCTATTCTCAAAGAGAGAATTCTTAGGACATATATGGAGGAAAAGATGAAAAAACGAAGGTCTATTTTCGGTCCATCCAAGGACGAAATTTGGTCACAGATTGCTACAGATATAGGTGGTGAATTTATTGAGGAGGGGTTTTGGGGTGAGGATGTCGTCCTTTATAAACACGGTGAATGGCAAATTCTACTTGATACCTACACGGTTGCGGTTTATAACGGAACAACAACGGTGCCAACGACATACTCTCGGATGCGCGCCCCGTTTATCAACAAGGACGGTCTTTATTTCAAAATCTATCGCCAGGGCTTTTTCAGTTCAATTGGCAAATTCTTCGGTATGCAGGATATAGAGATAGGCGATCCATTTTTTGATGACCAGTTTGTAATCAAAGGCAATAATCAGGAGAAAATCAGGATGCTACTTGCTGATGCAAAGATAAAGGATTTATGTCAAAAACAGCCAAGTATCCATTTCAGGATTAAAGATAGTGAAGGTTGGTTTGGTACTGATTTTCCTGAAGGCGTTGATGAGTTGTGTTTTGAATGTGGTGGCGTTATCAAAGAGACAGAATTGCTGAAATCGCTATTTGAATTGTTTTCTGTGACTTTAGAACGTTTAGTTCAAATAGATTCTGCCTATGAAGACAACCCGAAAGTTAGCTTGAAATAGTTGACACAATCAGCAACATGTGCTAAACTATGCATATATTCAAAAGTTATCTCATTCTCGGAAAGCGCGGAGACGCATACGTGAAACAAATTGATTCAAAACAATCGGGGTTAACACTCGTACAGATATTAGTTGTCGTTGTTGTTCTTGGTGTCATTGCTGCTGTGCTATTGGCACCACGATTACTCGGACAAGCAGGACGTGCGCTACAAACACAGGCTGCTGAAGACATTGAAACGCTTGGCATCGCCCTTGATAGGTATGCCAAGGACAATGGAGATTATCCTTCAACTGAACAAGGTCTGAAAGCACTTTGGGAGAAACCTGAAGAACCACCACTTCCTATAAATTGGTTAGTCCCATACATTCAAATCCCAATTACGGAGGACCCGTGGGGCAACCCATACATTTACATCCGCCCCGGCGTGCATGACCGATACGGGTACGACCTTATCTCATTTGGGAATGATGGTGTGGAAGGTGGAACAGGCGAAGCTGAAGATGCCGTCAGTTGGATTCGGCGTGATGAATAGTAATCTAAAAACGTTATACAACATTCTATAACCACAGCGGTAAACAAGAGATCGTTATTTGGATAAGGGGGAGTCGGAATCATGAAAATTACGCAGATTGAAGTTATCAAGGTTAGAGTGCCTTATCATGATGGTATTTATGAACTGATGACGCGCCGTAATCTTTATCAAATTGACCACGTTTACAAGGTGCATACCGATGCAGGAATTACCGGTATTGGCGATGGTTCGTTTCAATCGGACGAGGCTGTGCAGCGATATATTGGCAGAAATCCGTTTGAGTTTATGAGTGGTTGGGCACCGACACCATTACAGCAAGCATTTTATGACATCATGGGCAAGTCACTCGGTGTGCCAGTACATCAACTTTTAGGTGAAAAGGTTAACGACAAAACATCGTTCGGATATTGGTCCATAGATATGACTCCAGAGGAGTGGGCAGCGGAAGCAAAACATGCATACTCACTGGGCTACCGACTCCATAAAATCAAGGCACGTCCGTGGTTTGAAGTGCGTGAACAGGTGGAAGCAATTACGGAAGTTGTCCCAGATGATTTTCAACTTCGCGTTGATGCAAATGACTCCTTTGAAACGCCAGAACGCACCCTTGAAGTTGCCCGACAACTTCAAGACCACAATATTGAATCGTTTGAAACACCGATTCCACAGTCGAATATTGCTGGATACCAAGAAATCAAACGGCACACGGATATGCCGATAACAATTCACTTCGGAAATCCCGATCCAGTTGAAGCGATTCGGGCAAAAATGAACGATTCATTTATCATTGCTTACCCGGACTCGCGCGCTGCTAACGCTAAACGTGAAGCGATTATCTCAGACTCGGCGCACTTGCCTGTGTGGATACAGATTGTCGGTCTCGGCATCACGACCACTTACGTGATGCACCTTGCTGCAGTGATGCGAAACGCAACTATGCCATCGATTACCTTAAACGCATTGCGTGCTTATGACATTGTTACGCCTTCAACTATTCCACTTGTTGATGGATACGCGACTATACCGGACAAACCCGGATTAGGTGTTGAATTAGATGAGGACGCGCTTGATAAATGCCGTGTCTAAAATCGTTCTAACAACTATCAGGAGGAAACAGAATGAAAACGACTATTTTGTGTTTGACAATACTTATCATCGGGACAGTTTTTTCTGCACATGCAGCGCAACTCGGTTTAGCGAGTGCATGGTTATTCAATGAAAACGGTGGCAAAGTGGTTAAAGATGTCGTTAGTGGACACGATGGTGACATCAAAGGCAACCTGAAGTGGGTCGGTGATGGCAAATTCGGCGGTGCATTGGAATTCCCCGGCAAAGGCGACAGTTACGTCCGTGTTGACCACGATGACGTTTTCAATTCAGACCCGTATACTTTTGTTGCTTGGGTTAAGTTGAATGCTGCCTCATGGCAGTACGTCGTCTGGCGGAATGGAGATGTTTGGCCCGAACCAGAAAATGTCCGCCACCTTGATATATGGATTCATGATGCCGATTATCCGGTATTCATGTGGCACGTCAAGGGTAACGTTGGTCGGATTGATGGGAAAACCATTGTTGCGGATGGTCAGTGGCATCATATCGCGAAAGTCTATGATGGTAGCAAGGTTCAAATGTTCGTTGATGGCAAATTAGAAGGGGAAAAGCCAAGTGGCGGTAAACTTGATACCAGTAAATCACCCATCTGGATAGGTGCGCGCCCTGGCAACGTGGCAGCAACAGGACTCTTTGACGAGGTAGGTTTTTTCACCAAAGCACTTACGGAAGCACAAGTCAACGATGTCATGGATACGGGTTTAGCAGATTATGCCGCCGTTGAGGCAGCTGGAAAAGCAACCACAACTTGGGGTTTGCTAAAAGCAAAAAAGTAAATTAAAAGGCACATCCGTGTGCCGAAACAGAAATGGAGAATACACACTATGCGAATGCACGTTGGTGGAGAATGGGTTGATAAATCTAATAAAATAGATGTCCTGAGTCCTTTTGACGGTTCGGTTGTTGATACTGTGCCGAAAGGGGACGCAAACGACGTTGAAACCGCTATCCAAACCGCCGAACGCGGTGCAAAAATTATGGCAGGATTAACCGGCTATGAACGTTATGAAATCCTGCGGAAAGTCGCGGACTTGATGGTCGAAAAAGCAGAAGAACTTGCCGAGGTTATCACCCGTGAAGAGGGGAAGATATTAGCCGAAGCGACCGTTGAAGCGATCCGTGCTTCCGAAATTATAGCACTCTCTGCGGAGGAAGCGAAAAGATTAACCGGTGAAACGATTCCACTTGAAGGCGCGCCTGGCGTAAAAAACAAACTCGGGTTTACGGTGCGTGTGCCGTGCGGTATTGTCGCTGGCATTAGTCCGTTCAACTTCCCATTGCACCTTGTCTGTCATAAAGCCGGTCCTGCGATTGCTGGTGGAAACGCTATTATCATCAAACCTGCAACAGATACACCGCTCTCCGCGCTGAAATTGGTAGAACTCTTTTTAGATGCAGGCACACCACCTGAGGCGATTCAATGCGTTACAGGTCCTGGCGGTGAAATAGGCGATACGTTGTGCGCAGATAGTCGCGTCCGAAAGATTACCTTCACTGGCAGCCGTGATGTCGGCGAACATATCTGTAAGGTTGCCGGATTGAAACGGGTGACAATGGAACTTGGCTCAAATTCACCACTTATCGTTATGCCCGATGCGGATCCAGAGAAGGTCGCACGTGCGGCGGCAGCGTCCGGCTATTCTAATGCAGGACAGGTATGTATTTCAACGCAACGCGTCATCGCACATGAAAAAATCTATGGTGATTTTTTAGATGCGTTCCAAGCAGAAGTATCCCAAATCGGTATCGGCAATCCGCTGGAATCTGGTGTGCGGATGGGACCGATGATTCGAGAAGGGGATGCTACCCGTGTCACCGAATGGATCAAAGAAGCTGTGTCAGATGGTGCAGAACTTCTCACAGGTGGAGAGAAGCAGGATCAGTTTGTTACCCCTGCTATCCTCGCTAACGTCAAACCTGAGATGAAAATATCTTGTGATGAGGTGTTCGGACCGGCTGTCGGTGTGACGCGTGTCAATGATATTGACGAAGCGATCACCCTCGCGAACGATACAAACTACGGATTGAGCGCCGCTATCTTCACACAGAACATTGATTGGGCAATGCGGTTTGTCCGTGAGGTTGATTCTGGTAATCTGATGGTGAACTGGGGCACACAGTGGCGTGCGGATTTGATGCCGTATGGCGGTGTTAAAGAGAGCGGTATGGGTAAAGAGGGTCCGAAATACGCTATTGAAGAGATGACTGAGTTGAAGATGGCTATCTTCCATTTGGATAGTTAGATCTAACTTTGAATGTTTTAATATGTGATGGTCCCTTGGTAGGTGCGGTTTCCAACCGCACCTTTTTTTGTATCAAGAAACTTGGCATTTTAGTAAATCTGTGATATACTTTAATCACATCGCGGGCGGGGAAAGATCTGTCCTGCCAGCGGTGTTATTCGTCTGAATCGCGGATCATCGCAGATTATGCAGATTTTGAACGTGACATTTCTAAAGGTAGCAAATGATGGTTGATATACTCAATATTCCAGAGTTAGGCAAACTTGAGATTGTAGAAATCTATGAATACTACGATCAACCTGTACTATACTCTTGTAAGAATGCTTCAGGCCATTATTACCTCGTTGTGGCTGCCGATGAAAACGATAAATACGTAACTTGGTTCTGCGTTGCTGTCTCCTCTGAACGACTCAACCTTATCCGATCCGGCAAAATTGACCTCCATGATGCATTCGCTCATCCTGAAAATCCATACACAATTCAAGTACGTGTTCCATACGACGAACATACTTCCCACCAGATAGATTTTACGCAATCTAATCAAATTTCTGAAGACATGCTTCCAATACCTGGTGAATGTCTTGATCTTGAAACCGACACATCCCCGTTTTAGCAAAAACAGTTGACATTGCGCGGATTTTGCTGGGTTTCGCCGCTCTACCCATAACTTGTCAATTTAAGGATATATCTGCCTGTGGTAGGGGTTTCAACCCTCCAACAAGAATGTTAAGGGCGCAATCACCTGCGAGGCAATGACGCGTCGCGACCGGGAGGTCGCTCCTACAGGAAGAAAGGAGCGCAAGGAATTGCGATTAAACGCGTTTTTGTTGGGATGAGTGCGGTGCGGTGCGGTTAGGAAACCGCACCTACCAGGGCTATGTGGGAATCCGAGATTCAGACATGGCGGGCATAGGGATCCTGCCCTGCAGTAAGAATGTAAGGAATTAAGGATTCATCGGCTTCACACAACGAAACCCCTCATTTGGATTTGTGTCTGTTGGTACCCTCCAATTGCGGTTTGCAACCCGCGAACTTTGCGGACTACTGAGCCATGAACCACCTCGTAACACGCGATTATTTTTTAGGTTAACGAAATTTTTGATGACTTCATCAATAGTATTAGTGCCTGCAAGAGGATTTTCGCGTGGAGAATTAATGTAGAAGTTTGCAGCATATTCATCAAGACACCACTCCCGCACGTTTCCTGTCATGTCATATAAGCCAAATCCGTTTGCTGGGAAAGTCCCCACAGGTGTCCGTTCTTTGTCAGTTCCGTCGTAATAGTTTGCTTTGGTCGCATCAATTGAATCTCCCGATGTGTACATCTTATCTATCAACCCACCACGAGCAGCTTTTTCCCATTCAGCCTCTGTCGGCAATCGTTTACCTGCCCACTGTGCGTAAGCCATCGCTGCATACCAACTTACATAGACGACAGGATAGTTATCCTTTCCGGGTGGAAAATCGTTGCCATTCCAATGTGCTAAGTAGTAACCATCGTGATATGTACGTGGAATCTGGTCTTTTCGCCACTGAGGGTTAGCATCAACAAACGCCTTATATTGTGCATTCGTCACCTCAAATTTGTCCATATAAAAGGCATCGAGGTAAACAGAATGCAGTGGTTTTTCGTCTGTAAATCCGCTACTGCTGCCCATCTGGAAGTCACCTGCCGAGATAAATGCCATATCAGGTGGATCCTCCAGCTTAAAATCAAAGTCTGCCCGAGCCTTAAAACTCACCGGTTTTCCATCTCTTGTGGCAGGATGAAAAGTCGCATTCTTAAATGCTTCAATTGCTGCTTCCTCTAACCCGAAACCGAGATTTGTTAATGCCTTAATGTTTTGTGGCATACCATTCACATCAATGGTTGCCTGCAGAGTAACTTTTCCTTCTTTCTCCGCCCTTATCGCTTCTTTCGGATATTTAGGTTTTACTAAGTTCTTGTAACGTGGACGTTTGAAATCATCAATTGTGGCAGTAACAGGCTGGTCGGCTATTAGGTGGCTTGAGGTGAGAATCAGAAAACAGATAAACGTGCTGAGTAATTTTTTGTTTTTCATATCGTCTCCGTTTTTAGATTGGACAATAAGTTATAGTGAAATATACAAATAAGTTTACACTTCCTCTGTAGGAGCGATCTCCGAATCGCGACTGCACGCCTTGATAGTCGGGAATCGGAGTTCCCTCCTACACCTACAAAGTGTAAAAGTAATTCTAAAATCCACTATAATAGGCGCACCCTATACAGAGAGCGCGCCTACAACAAAATAGATGTGTGTCTACAAAAAAAGACTTAGCAGAGGTTTATGCCTCTTCCTCTTCAGTTTTTAATTGAGCGATTACCTTCTGAGCAACGTCATCCGGCACAATCTCATAACGTTCGAATTCCATTGTGAATTTGCCTCTTGCACTTGTCATGGATCTTAGATCAATGGAATAGCGGAGCATCTCAGCAAGGGGAACTAAAGCGTTGATTTCTTGGCGCTTGCCTGCCTGTTCAACACCCATTACCTGTCCACGCCGCCCGTTGAGATCGCCGATAATACTTCCCATAAACTGGTCCGGGGCTGAGATTGAGACGTTCATAATCGGTTCAAGCAAGCATGGTTCCGCTTGTTGAACAGCAGTTGCAAAAGCCATGGAACCAGCGATTTGGAACGCCATATCTGAAGAATCAACATCGTGGTATTTTCCATCGTGGAGGTCAATCTGGATATCAACCAAGGGATAACCTGCTATCGCTCCGCGTTCCATCCTTTGACGGATACCTTTTTCTACAGCCGGAATGTAGTTGCTCGGAATCACTCCACCCTTAATGTTATCAACAAACTCAAATCCTTGACCACGTTCTAACGGTGCCAAGTTAATCTCGACTTCGCCGAATTGTCCTTTACCCCCTGATTGCTTTTTATGCCTTTCTTTGACATCTTGCACACGTCTGCGAACCGTTTCACGATAAGGCACTTTTGGTGGTGCAAGCTGCGTTTCAACACCAAATTTCTCAACAATTCGCGCACGATTGACATTAATGTGAAGATCACCTAAACCAGAAACCAGCAGCTGCTTCGTAACATCGTTACGTTCAATCTTGAAAGCGGGGTCTTCCTCACTCATCCGTGTCAGTGCAGTGATCAACTTTTCGTCATCACCTTCTCGCGTTGGACTAATTGCATAAGAGATAACTGTATTTGGGAACTCAATCCCCGGAAGTTTAATAGATGCATCTCTGGCACATAACGTATCTCCTGTCCGTGTAATGTTGAGTTTTGTCAGCGCACCGATATCCCCAGCCGGTACGTTAGGCGTGTTAATAGATTCTTTGCCGTTCATGAAAGTGGGTTTTCCGATACGTTCTGTCTCCTTTTGCGTAGAATTGCTTACTTGTATATCACCTGCCAATGTCCCAGAGTAGACTCGGAATAAACTAAGCTGCCCTGAAAATGGATCAGCAATAGTCTTGAATACAACAGCAGATAAAGGTGCTTCTGTTGAAGGCTCACGTGTTTTGGATTCATCTTCAGCATCCTGCACCGGGTCAATCTGAGCAGGAGATGGACAACAACTGATAATCATATCCATCAACTGCTGTACCCCGATGTTTTTCAACGCCGATCCACATAATACCGGAACAAACTGATTTTCAAGAATTCCGGTTTGCAACCCAACCTGAATTTCCTCGTCAGAGAGTTCGCCTTCAAAAAACTTTTCAATGAGTTCATCATCACTTTCAGCGGCGACTTCAACAAGTGCTTCTCTGGATTCTTCAGCTGCATCTGTTAATTCGTCAGGAATATCAGATTTCGCGACAGGCGTGTTTCCACTGGGTTCAAGGAACGCTGCATTCTGAGCTACATCAACGATGCCTGTAAACTGATCTTCTTTTCCAATAGGGAGGTGAATTGGGACAGCACGTGTTTCTAAAATATCCTTGATACTTGCAAGTGCGTTTTCAAAACTCGCGTTCTCTTTATCCATCTTGTTGATAAAGAGAAGCCGTGGCAGATCATATTTATTTGCTACTTCCCAAACTTTCTCTGTTCCCCCCTCTACTCCTGTTGTTGCATCCACGACTACGATAACTGCGTCAACGACTCGCAGCACACTGTGAAGGTCACCGTAAAAATCCTCAGCGCCAGGTGTATCAATAAGATTAAGTTTATGTTCCGTCCATTCCGCAATACACACTGAACAACTGAGTGAAGTTTTGCGTTCAATCTCATCAGAGGCATAGTCAGCTACCGTGCTTCCATCATCCACGGACCCCATTCGCTCAATGGCACCGCCATTATAGAGCATTGCTTCAATTAGGGATGTCTTGCCAGCCCCTGAATGAGCAATAATTCCGATATTCCGAATTTCTTCTGTTCTGTATTGTCTCATCTTCTACTAAGTTCTCCTTTTGTCACCACACGGAATAGGTCAAACTATGCCGTAATTAAGATATAGTATTTTAGCATATATGACAAATAAATTTCAACAAAATCCGTAATAAAGGGAAATTAGCGTTAGTTTATAGTGAAATCTGAAAATATGTTCACACTCCCTGGTAGATGCGGTTTCCTAACCGCATCTATGGACTGAATAAACACGGTTCGGTTAGGAAACCGAACCCGCCGAATGCCAAAAAGCGCATTCGGCGTTGATTTGGTTGAATACCAAAAGCGTATTCAGCGTTGATTCGTAGTGTAAAAATAATTATGGATTTTACTATAATGAACAACAATCCCGACACGCTCGCGCTGGCGAGGTTTCCTAACCTCGCCAATGTCCAGGTAATTGTGGATTTTACTATAAAAGGTAGTGTCTTAAGAATTTATTACCTAAATTACATCTATATCGGTTATAATGAACTATTACCATAAACTTATGAAAGGTAGAAATCATGAAAAACCTTTTCTTTGCACTCGGTTCTGCATTCAGTCTGCTTAGCGTTGTGTTCGGTGCTTTTGGCACACACACACTTGAAAAAAAACTATCCAAAGAAATGTTAGATATCTTTGAGGTAGCCGTGCGGTATCAGATGTATCACGGAATAGGATTAATTGTCGTGGCGTGGGCGCTGTCACAATGGCAAAATTCGTTGACAACAGCTGCGGGATGGTGTTTTGTTGCTGGTATACTTATTTTTTCTGGTAGTCTCTATATTCTCAGTTTGACCAACACCTCTTGGCTCGGTGCAATCACACCGATTGGCGGATTAGCGTTCATCGCTGGGTGGGGATGTTTGATAATAGCAGTCTTTCGGAAGTGAAAATGTTATTTATTTTCTTGCGCGATTTTCTCCCAATCCCAAAGGAGGATTGTACCATCTTCGCTTGCGCTGGCTAAGGTTTTTCCGTCCTCTAAAAATACCAACTTGTTAATTTGGCTATTAATCCAACTGCCATGTCCTATGTGTGTAGATAGCAGCTGCCCCGTGTGTGCGTCCAACAATTGGATTTTTCCATCCCATTTCCCAACCACAAGCGTTTTACCATCTGAGGAAAACAGTAAGACATTGATGCTTGCCTTAGTTTTGCTTTTTGTGAGCAGCTGGCGTGTTGTTAAGTCCCATAAATAGATTGTACCATAATAGACACTTGCCAGTTTTTTTCCGTTCGGTGAGAATGCTAATGCCCGATTGCCTCGTTGATGCCCAGTAAACGTAAAAAGGCGGTTGCCTGTCTCCATGTTCCATAAATTGATTTCAGCGCCATCGTCACTGCTTGCCAGTATTTTCCCATTTGGCGAAAATGCTAACGCCTTCACTACGCCTGAGTGCCCTTTAAGTGTCCATTGCGGGCGAATTGTCTTGGAATTGAAAAAGATCCTCTTCAAAAACGACTTCGGCGGTTTCGCAATATCCCACAAATGAATTACGCCAATTTGATGTTCTGAAGAGGTGACCGCTAACATCCTTTCGTCTGGAGAAAAAGCAAGGACTAAACCCCACCATTTTGATGGGTATCCGTGCCCTTTCAAGTTTGCTCGGATACGGTTTTTGGATATATCCCACAATTTTAATTTTCTTTTCCAAGTCCTATCCTCAATAACGAATGCATTAGCATTTGGTGAAATTATTTCAGGGCTTTTTAGGGTGAAAAAGGAACTTGACAACGGGTGTCCTATATTGATATCCCATTGCAGCAATTGATCTTCCTGAGAATGCACACTGATTAACGTGTTTCCTTCTCCTGAAGCAGCTATGTCTGAGACATCACTTACATGTCCCGGGCATGTGAATTGCTGCTGACCGGTGGTTGTATCCCACGCTCGAATTGTTCCATCCGCGCTGCCAGAAAGAAGCATTTTCCCATCTGGTGAAAATGTCAACGCATAAATTTCGTCTTTATGTCCCTTCAGCATTAACGTAGGCTGATATTGACTTATTTTTCCTTTGAATCCTTGTTGTTTCGCGGTGGCATCCCACAAGTTTATACTGCCATCACTATCTCCACTTGCGAGGACTTCGCCATTCGGTGAAAAGGCTAACGTGCGAAGACCGAAGGTTGTTCTGAAGGTTGCCCGAGACGTTGTGGTATCCATATCCCACAAAAGAATTGAATCGTAATCACAACTTGCCAATGTCTTACTATCAGGGGAAAAAGCTAAAGATTTAATTGTTCCATGTTCGTCTCTTGCCAATGTTAACAAACGTTCTCCAGTATCAGCATTCCACACATGAATCGGATCTTTATCTCCCTCTGGTCTTGCGGTTGCAAGAAAACGTCTATCTGGTGAAAGTGCAATTGCTGGACTGCGGCCTTCTTTAAAGCCCACGTCTATATTTGTAACAGTCGGCGGTATTGCATCGTCATCAAGGCCCCATACGCGAACTTCATCAAGACTGTTTGTGCTTGTGCCGGCTAGTCTTGTGCCATTTTCAGAGAAAACAACTGAGAATAAGTATCCAACTTTTTCATTTGCGATAATGGCGCGAAGTTCACTGGTACCTGCATTCCATCGCGATATTTCTCCTGCGGAATTTGCACCAGTGAGCGTGTGTCCGTCTGCCGAAAATTCGATGCCTTTGATGTCTTGTCTATCCCCCTTGAACAAGGAGATTTCTGCTCCAGTCTTTGCATCATACATCCAGATACCAATAGTGGTTGCCACTGCAAACCGTGTGCCATCCGGAGAAAACTCTATGTCGTTTATGCTACCTTTGCCTAAACGGGCATTAGCACCTTCAGGCAACTCCCATCGGGTATACTCAACATTGGATGGCTGCGGCATCAATTCTGTCGAATCCCGATACATTATCCGAGAAACCAACACAGTGAATGCCAGTATGACAAAAACGACCATCAGTAGTAACACAATAGAAATACGTAAAACTTTCATAATATAAAATTCCTTTCAGACAATGTGTATAAAGATAACAATTACTTATTTTCAAGCCTCAATTTCTCCCAATCCCAAAGGAGGATTGTGCCGTCTTCGCTTGCGCTGGCTAATGTTTTTTTGTCCTCTAAAAATATCAATGCGCTTACCCTACTGGTATGTCCTATATGTGTAGATAAAAGACGAAGTGTGTGTGCGTCCAACAATTGGATTTTGCCGTTATAGGTTCCACTTACAATAATACTACCATCTGGCGAAAATTTTAGAGTTTTTACCGTTTCCACAGTTTGACTCTCGGCTAGCTGCTGACCTGTGGCTACGTCCCATAAATAAAATGTCTTATAATTTTCCCCACTAACGAGCATTTTGCCATCCGGTGAGAATGCTAACGCTCTGATTCTTTGTTCATGCCCCGTAGTAATCATCAAACGGGAACTGCCCAATTCCACGTCCCACAAGTGTATTACACGATCTGAACTACCGCTTGCCAACATTTTTCCATTTGGTGAGAATGTTAATACAGACCCCACACCTTGGAGTATATGAATCGGACGCATTGTCTTGGAATTAAAGAAAAGTCTTTTCAAGAACGGTTGTGACTGATTTGGAATGTTCCACAAATGAATTACACTGATTCCTTGCTGCGTCCCTGTACTTGCTAATCTATTACCATTTAAAGAAAATTCGAAATTCGGAATTTTCGCCGGCGAATCCTCATGTCCTTTTAAAGTGGCTTTAATACGTTTTTTGGATGTATCCCACATTTTTATCGTGTTTTTCGCTCTCCAATCCTTAATAGCGAGTGTTTTGCCATCCGATGAAATTGCTTCAGGCCTTCTATATCTGAAGTAGTATCCTGATAGATGGTGCCCGACATTAATATCCCATCGCAGTAGTTGATTTTCCGATGAATGAACACTAACTAATGTTTTTCCGCCATCAGAAACGGCTAATCCTGAGATTTCGTTTGTATGTCCTGGGCATGTGAATTGTTGCTTGCCCGTGATTGTATTCCATGCTCGAATTGTCCCATCGTCGCTGCCAGTGAGAAGCATTCGTCCATCCGGAGAAAATACTAATTCAGAAACACCGTCTTTATGTCCTTTGAGTGTTAACGTAGGTAAATATTGACCTATTTTCCCTCCCAAGCCTTGTTGTTTCGCGGTAGCATTCCACAAGCGGACACTCCCATCGCCGCAACCACTCGCAAGTAATTTGCCATTCGGTGAAAAGGATAGTGCATAAAAACTTGAAGGTGCTTTAAAAGTAGCGCGAGTTGTTTTAGTGTCCATGTTCCACAAATGGATTGTTCTGTATTCATCACCACTTGCAAGCGTCTTACCATCAGGTGAAAAAGTCAGGGATTTGATTCTTCGTTCATGTCCTGTCAATATAAACAATTGTTCTTCAGTGTCAGCATTCCACATCTGAATTGGATAAACTTTTTTCCATTCATGTATTGCAGTTGCCAGAAAACGGCTATCTGGTGAAAGCGCAATTGCAGTAAGCTGTCCATTTTTAAAGTCCATATCTATATCTGCAATAATCGGTGATGTTGTCTCGTCAGTCAGGTTCCATATCTGAATTTCATCATGCGGCCTGCCAACACTAACAAGTTTCGTGCCATCCTCAGAAAAAACCGCAGTGTTTAAGGATCGAACGTTTTCTTTTATGAGAATAGAATGAAGTTGACCGGTATTTGCATCCCATCGCGGTATCCCTCCCGTAGAATTTGCACCCGTGAGCAAACTTCCATCCGCTGAAAAAGCAATTCCTTTGATGTCTTGTCTCTCCCCTTTGAACAAGGATATTTCTTTCCCCGTCTTTGCATCATACATCCAGACACCAATAGTAGTTGCCACTGCAAACCGTGTGCCATCCGGAGAAAACTTTATGTCATTTATGCTGCCTTTGCCTAAACGTGCTTTGGCACCTTCAGGCAACTCCCAGCGGGTATAGTCAATATTGGATGGTTGTAGTATTAGTTCTGTTGAATTCCGATTTGTTATCCACCGAACCAATATAGCCACTGCAATGATGGCGAATACCACCTGCAGTATTACAAAGATGATACGTGAGACTTTCATAGGTATTAAATTCCTTTTTGGAGAATGTCTTCAGAATATGCAGTTACCTATTTCCAATTCCCATCTTGTCCAAATCCCAGATGAGAATTGTGCCATCGCTACTACCGCTCACAAGTGTTTTAGAATCCGATGTAAATGCGAATTTTTCAACACTGCCATTATGTGTTGAGTAAATTTCTCGTATCTTAGTCTTTGATTTTACATCCCAAAGACGTATTAATCCGTCGTATAATCCACTTGCAAGAATTTTTCCATCCGGTGAGAATGTTAAATAATTAACGGCCCCCGCTGCGTTTATAAAATCTCCTAAGTGCTGATGTGTTGTGGTATCCCATATCTGAATAGGTCCGTCCCAGCGTCCACTTATAAGCGTTTTACTGTCAGGTGAAAATGCTAATGCACGGACACCCTTATTAGGTTCCGTAAGCAAAACTGCTTTTTTACCGGTCAGAATATCCCACAATTGAACTGTTCCGTCCTGACTTGCACTTGCAAACATTTTTCCGTCTGGCGAAAACAGGACTACGTTAACCGTATCTGTGTGGCTATCAAGTGTGGCAAAACGTTGCTGGGCAGAAACATCCCATACCTCCAATGTTCCATCACGACCTCCGCTTGCGACGGTTTTACCGTCAGGTGAAAATGCCAAAACATTAATAGGTTCTTTATGTTCGGTTTTGAATGTATGTACAAGATTATCGGTATCCACGTCCCATATTCCTATTTCATTGCTACTGCTCCTGGAAGCAACTGTTTTTCCGTCTTGAGGGAAGGCAATAGTGTATGTGTTCCAATCCGTCTTTATTAATTGTTCTGCTCCAGTATCTGTTTTCCAGATTCGCGCTGTCCCGTCAGAACCCACACTGAATAGTGTTTGGTCATTTTCAAGGAACCTCAATGCTGTAACCGAACCTGTATGTCCGTCTATGGTTAACTGCGGGGTTCTATTAGCAACGTCCCAAACAATGGCTGTCCCATCACGACTTCCACTTGCAAGGGTTTTGCTGTCAGCGGTGAAAGCTAATGTTTCTATGGAATGTGTATGTTCAACCAAAGTTGGATGCTTTGAATTGGAAAGTCTTTTGTTAACAACTTTGCTTAACAAAGCAGGTAGTGTGAGTTTTCGGTCCCTGGGTTGCTGATTAAGCTGTTCTATATCCCACAATATGATTTTTCCGCCGTAACTTCCACCAGCGAGAATCTTACCATCCGGGGAATAGGTCAGTGTATTAACACTATAGATATCCCCACCAAGTTTTGAAATTTTATTTCCCGTTTCTGTATCCCATAATATGACGTTCCTGCCGCTACTCACAAGTGTTTTGTTGTCAGGCGAAAAAGCCAATCCCCATACGTAATTTTCAGGAGAATCAAGAGCATGCCGTAGGCTGCGAGTGGCGATATCCCATAAAAAAATCTTACCTTTATCTGCACTTGCGATGAGACGTGCTCCAGGGGACATTACGAAAGCACTGTAACTGTAAGATTCTTGTTCGCCCGTGAACCTCGCAACCTCACGACCACTACCAACTTCCCACTTATGGTATTCAACACCTCTATACAAACTACCACAGGACAGCATCTTTCCATCTGGTGAGAACTCTAAGGCATAAATTCTACTTATGTTTTTCTTTAGGGTAATAATTTTTTCACCTGTCTCAACACCCCATAACTCAAGACCTCCTCCCAATATCCAATTCCCAGTAGCAAGGGTTTTGCCATCTGGTGAAAATGCAACTCTGTGTTCTGTTAGAGAGCTGCGAAAGTTAGCTTTTATGAGCGAGATTTCTTTACCTGTTTGTGCGTCATATATCCACACCCCAATTGATGTTGCGACTGCTAATCGCTTGCCATCTGGTGAAAACGTGAGGTGATTTATAGTCCCTTTCCCGATACGAGCTTTTGCGCCATCAGGTAAATGCCATTGTGTGTAATCCTGAGCGAATCCGTTTAACAAAAATAGGCACGGAATTAGTAATATTGTGAAATAAATTAGTAACTTCTTAGGCATTTTCATTCTCCTTTTGTGTGTAATATTTTAATAGTCTACCACAAAACATGTTATAGTGAAATCTAAAAACATGTATACACTCCCTCGGTAGGTGCGGTTTCTAACCGCACTATTTACACAGGTTCGGTTAGGAAACCGAACCTACCACAGTGTATAAGTAATTACAGGTTTTACTATAAAAACATAATGTTTTGAAGATTGAGCAGAGCCATTCAATTGTCAAGTTTACCCGATTAATTGTGATGTATAATCCTATTAACAGGACAGTCATGTAGGAGGGAACTCCGATTCCCGACTATTATAATGAAATCCGAAAATATGTTCACATTTCAATGAACAACAATCCCAACACGCTCACGCTGGCGAGGTTTCCTAACCTCGCCAATGTAAAGGTAATTGTGAAGTTTACTATAAAGCGTATCGTCGCGATTCGGAGATCGCTCCTACAAGAAGAAACAGATGTTAGAATGTGCAATTAATAGACAATTGAATGCCTCTAAAGATTGGGGGAACATTCAACTGTTTAAGGAGATCTAAAGGAAGGATTAACGGAACAGCCTATTTCAGTTCTGACGCGGTAATCGTAAGAGGAAGACTTGTTGATCTACCAGCGCCATCAATACATGTCAATTCATGTCTTCCGGCAACAGGTGTTAGGAAAGTCTGTTCTATTGCTTGTCCTTTGAAGATAAGTTCACCATTTAGAAACCAGAAGATATCTTGGGTATCACCTGAAACTGAAGCAGATAATCGAATCTTTTGATATTCCACTGGAACGTTAGAACGGATGTGATACACAGTGTCCCGTGCTGGAGATAGGATAATTGGTTGTTTCCCAGCAAGCAGACGTGTGCAGTCGGCATTATGTGGAGGAAGCTGAGAGACAGCAAATCCATTTGCATTCAACCATGTCGCCACCTCTGCGGGCCACACCGCAATCGTCATCTCATCAAACTGTCTTCCGGGTCGGCACGATGAGCAAAGACGTACACCCGTGGCTATATCTACCTGAATGCTTTTGTGTATGTGGCACTCACGGACGGAAGAGATTCCAGGGATATATACATCGGATGTTGCGGTTGGGCAGTGAGGTGATAGTGGCAGACCTGTGAGGGCACAAACCAGACGAGTCTTGAGGTTGGCGGGTTCTGCGAACCATTGATGCGCCTTTTCTCCAGAAAGTGCCGTGAATAGTGCGAAAAGAATCGGTGCTGCTGCTTCAGCTCCGCTGAGAGTAGGTGCTCCAGTCCCGTTGAAATTGCCGATCCACACACCGATAGTGAGTTCCGGTGAATAACCGATACTCCATGCATCTCTGTGTCCATAAGAAGTTCCTGTTTTCCACGCGACCTTCGGCATGGTCCCGGTATACTCAAAAGACTCTGGAAAATCAGGACGTTTCAAGGTCGTCAACATTTCTGTGACAATCCAACTGGTTTCAGGTCGCAACATACGCGACACAGACGAAACAGTAGATGCGGAAGGCGGTGTGTCTTTGCTTTTTTCATCAACTGCGTCTCTACTCTTTATTAATTTATACGAAGCAAATTCTCCCATATTTGCCAACCCTGCGTAGAGATTCGTCAACTCAAGTAGATTGATACCGCATCCACCAAGCACAAGTGAAAGCCCATATTCTTCTTGATCCGAGAGGGTAGAAATTCCCGCTTGTTTAAGAAATCCGTCAAGATGCTTCTTTCCCATCTTTGCATAGAGATTGACTGCGGGAACATTGAGAGAACGTGCTAACGCTTCTCGTGCTGTAACATATCCTGCAAATTTTTCATCATAATTTATAGGTGTGTATCCAGCATAATCAACTGGCACATCAAATAACATTGTTTGCGGGGTAATTAATCCGTAATCAATAGCGAGCGCATAAACAAAGGGTTTGAGCGTTGACCCGGGGGAACGTAGGGCAAGTGTGCCGTTGACTTGTCCAGCAGATGCCTTATCAAAAAAATCATGTGAACCAACCATCGCAAGCACCTCATGGGTTTTTGTATCAATAATGACAACTGCCCCAGTTGAGATACCCTGTTCTTGTAATGGTCGTAAACGTTCACGTAAAATTCGTTCAGTGGTGTTTTGATATCGTTGATCGATTGTTGTCCGTATCCACTGCTTCCTTACGTGTTGGGATGGTCGCTCTTTGACAAGAAATCGAGACAGATGCGGTGCCTTAAAGGGTAGCGGATATCGTTTCGTCGGGATCGGTTCCTGTAATGCTTCTTGAAGTCGTTGTTCAGATATTTTTCCAGCATCTTGCATGCGTAGCAACACCTTTTTTCTTGCCTTGCGCGCACGTTCTGGAAAACGATCAGGGCGTAGGCGTTCGGGTGAATTTGGTATTGCTGCTAAGAGTGCAGATTCTCCAAGACTGAGTGCACTTTGTGGTTTGTTGAAATAAAGACGTGCTGCCGCACCTGAACCGACGATGTTTCCACCATAAGGTAACATATTGAAGTAATACGTCAGAATCTCAGATTTCGTGTAAGTCAGTTCCAATTGCAATGCGCGAAACATTTCGAAAAGTTTATTCGGTAACGTGCGATCCTTTGGTTCCATAAGTCTCGCTAATTGCATCGTGATCGTAGAACCGCCCCGGACAATTTCGCCTGCTTTGAGATTGTCAATAGTTGCACCTACGAGTGAAACAGGATTGACACCCCAATGGTGATAAAACCATCTATCTTCATAAGTTAACATGGCAGTTTGGAACCGAGGAGAAATGGCATCAAGGGAGGTTTCAGGCAATCGCCACATGTCATCAGGTGAGGTAAAAGCACGGAGCCATTCACCGTTTCTATCAAGCACAACCGTCGATGACAGAGGTTGGAGTTTTTCCGTAGGCAATGGGAAACACCAGTTAGCAAGCACAAAAAGACAGAATGGAATTAGAGGTAATCCAAAGATATACCATCTTTTCCGGACAATTTTTACAAATATGAGAAGTCGAAGAGTCCGCAAATGGGAAAGATAGGATTTTGTCAGTTTCATTGTTAGCTGTTATGATGGAAGAGTGAGGGAAGAGGAAAAAACCCTCTACTCTTCCACACTTTACCCTACGAATTTGGGCGTAGAATAAATATGAATCTGATCATAAATTACTTAACCACTTTGATCTTACCGCTGCCAGCTACCGAAGAATTCGCGGGATCATACATCGCCTCTGCTGTAACAGGCGGCAAGGTAAATTCCCCGCGTGTCACCGCTCGAAGAGCATAATGGAATTTACGCTCCCGCTGGCGAGGGAAAGCACCGAAGAAGATAAGCCGATCATCGCGAATATCAACGTAATCCGGTTTGAAATCCTGCGTTTTCAACCACGGAATCCCCGCACGCGATGCTAATCTTGCATTCTCAATTTCAAAGCCTGCTGGTAACATGTCTACGACAACAACATTTTCAAGATTTGATGTGAGTGCCTTTACAGTAATTTCTGCGATAACTAAATCCCCATGTTGGAATTCCTCATCATAAGATATACCATCTTCATTAAGATAGCGTCTCCGCACTTCTAAATCTCGATCATATTCCTCAATAAAAGAATCTCGTCGAATACCGAAGGCTGACCAATAGTAATAGCAATTGCCGGTCCCCTCAATAGAGATTTTCACTTGTGCACCGTCCCAATCGTCATTTGCTAAGCGGATTGAAGGTGTCGTCGAATCGAAATCAGCAAGGTGAGTATCATTGATGGTGATCTTACCCGTATAGTTTCCATCCATTTTCTTCTTCAAGATTTTACCGAGGGCGAGAAAAGCAAACGCATTCTCCTGGGTTGTTCCCCACCGTTTTCTTTGAGTCGCAGCGTTGCTAAGATTGCTAACAAGCATTGGGATTGATGGATGGTTTTCGTTGACTTCCGCGAGTACATCGAGGATAATTGCCTGTGAACGAATAGGTGAGTTAAAGTTATGCCCGGATTGACGGTTTCCACCGTTTTGAGATGGAATAGAAATAGGTAACATGGAGAGCGCTGTTTCTAAGTCGCCACTGAGTGCGAAGGCACCTGCCAATTGAAACTGACTATAGTTCTTGAGATTACTAAGCAAATTGTTTTTAAAGTAGTGCATAACACCTTTTTCAGGTTCACCCGCTGCTGCCAACACATAACAAGCATAGACTGCACGCTCAACTTTGTATCTATTAGAATCATCAACAGACTTTTGAGTGCTTGATATCTGTTTCGCTTGCTGTCTTAGTCCGTTAAGCAATCCCGTGTAGACACGTTCAGAAACTTCATAGCCAGCCTTCCGCGCTTCAACCAAAAAGTGTGAAGCATACACACTGCTCCAGTGGTTAATATAACTCCCACCCGGCCAATATGCAAAATGATTCTGGGATGTGAGCATACTTTCAAGTCTGTTGATACCAGCAGTGATATAGTGATCGATACGTCCATCAGCAGCAAGTTCAGGTTCAACAGCACTTGCGACATCACTAAAATAGAGCAGCGGAAAAACTCGACTCGTGGTTTGCTCAATACACCCATAAGGATATTTAAGCAGATAGCGAATTCCACCAGCAAACTCAATTGCAGGGAACGGAGATACAGTAAGTGTAAATTCGGAAGAATTGGCTATTAAATTGGAGGGAAACACAAAGTCTGTAGTATTATCCGCGCTAACTGTGCCATGTCCCGTTTCTGTTACCGGCGGGGCAGCTGACCGAAGCGGGAGCCGAACAGACATCTGTGTATTTTCGTCGTTCCCAGAAGCGGACAACGTGAAGTCAGCTTTGCCAATCGCATCATGTGTGAGGAGTTCAAAAATGAGTTGTGCTTCCTTGCCTGCTGCGATCTGTACCCGTTTTTGAGCCAAGTTTTGCTGAGCCAGAGGTTCCGATTCTATATCCCCGGACAGGAGTTGAACATCACCCGTCGCTTGTAACTTGACATTGAACTTGCCATCTTTTCCAGTACCATTGTGAACGCTCACAGGGAATTGGATTTGATCTCCACCTGAAAGGAAACGTGGGAAGGTCGGTGTTAATACCACCGGTTCACGAACCGTCATAAACTTCTCGGCAGAACCGTAGTATCCTCCTGAAAAAGCAACAGCCATCAGGCGTAACGAACCGTTGAACTGTGGCACGTGGAAAGTTGCCGTGCCTCTCCCATAACGATCTGCTCTTAGAATCCCTGACCAGAGCGAGACCGGTTTCACACGCATAACACTGGTAGTATTGAGTCGCTTGGCACGTCCACTTAAACGCGCACCATCCCCACCTGTGCTGGAATCACCCTGAACAGCCTCAATTTCTGGCAAAATGGCAGAATAGAGGTCATAGACGCGTGTTTTCAGTCCACGCTGGCGATAAAAGTAATTGTGTGGATCAGGAACGCGAAAATCGGTTAACTGAAGTATCCCTTCATCAACTGCGGCAATAGTCACATGGGAGAACGCGCTATGTCCACCGCGCACGCGAAACTTGAGCGTTACATCACTATTTGGTCGAATCTCTTCAGGAGCATCTAATTCGATAGAGAAGCGATTGGATTTTGCGTCCAGTTTGAGCGTGGTAATACCAAAAGCACGTGCTGGTGCGTGTTCTTCCAATGAATCCGTTGAACGAATCAATGTTCCTGAAAGATATATATTCGGTTTATAACTGGACCTAACTGGAATGCTTAAACTTGCAGTATTCCCTCTTAAATTGACAGTGCGGTAGCTCAAAATCTTTTCGCGCTCTATTGTCAATAGCAGTTTGCCGGGGAATGGCGCTTTAATCTGAAGTTTCGCGATTTCTCCAGGTAGATATGCTTGCTTATTTAACGTCATCTCAAGTAGGTTCGGATTTTCCATTGACAAAGGAACCGAGCCCCAACCAGTAGTTTCCACTTTGAGTTCTGTCTTAGCACCAGATGTGGTATCTTCTAAACGGACACGATATTCACCATATTCGGTAGGCGTAAAAGTAAATGTTCCCATCTCTGGTTTTGACACAAATTGATGGGATTCCAAAGAAGTAATCTGGTCATCTGATACGTACTCATAACGCCCTTGTGCATTTCTACGCATTATGGTATTCCAATGAACTTTGTAAACAGTAAGGACTAAGTTCCGCCCAGCTACTGCATTTCCATTTTTGTCCACGGCAATATAGTTAAAGGAAACGTCTTGATCAGGTTTGATTACCCCAGAACTTGAACGTTTGATGCCGACATAATGCGAATTTGGATGAATTACAATGCGATGTGAAGCCGTAACGGCTCTGCCACCAGGTTCGCTCACTGTCGCTGTCAGAACACCATTTAACTGCGAAGGTGCTTTTACAGAATTAGGCAACTGGAATGTATAAAACGCTTTGCCGTCAGCATCAGTTTTCTTATCTTCCAAAGTAATCCGTTGTTTCTCAAACGACATAGTACTCGAAAAGTGGAACGAACGCCATTTCTCAATCGGAATGAACGGGACTGCCTGAAGCATATAAGACGCAGTTACTTTTCGGTTAGCAGCAGGCGGACCGAATAGATTGACTGCCGACACATCCATTCCAACCTCAACACCTAAGTCATATTCAGGTTTATCTGCCGTAACAGCCACTTTCATTCGATCAGGCATAAACTCCTCTACCTGAAACGGGACCCGTCCAATCTCTTTGCCAGCAACGTTCATTTTAGCTATATAGCCGCCTGTCTGTGCATAGGCAGCCAAAGGAATTGTGACTTCACACCCACCGCGTCTATCCGTATTTTGATTAAATTCATTGATAACTCGACCGTCAGGTGCTAATATCTGTATATGGGTTGGAAGCGAGGGCGGTGTTACATTTTTCTTGCCGCGTACAATTGCAGTAAGCGAGACTTTCTCCCCAGGACGATAAACCCCACGACTTGTATAGAGAAATGCCTCATAACCTGCCGTTAAATAAGCAGAACCACCGACATTGAAATCACCTGTGGAGAGTTGATGTCGATTTATCTGAAGAAACGAAAGATCATCCGCTTTTTCCACAGTCAACATAAATGGTGTAAAGCCCTCAGTTTTTTGGGAAACTGAGGAAAACTTAACGAAACCTTCCCAATTTGTTTTTCCACTCAGTAGTGTTTGATTGTTATCACTAATCAGCTTTACAGTCACTTGTGAAACAGGTTTTAAGTTGCTGAGCGAATTGACCCACACCCACAACTCATCCCCTGCTCTTTTAGCAATGATACCAAGGTCCGTCAACATTACCCATTGTGTATCACGCACCCAATAATTATTAGGGTCACGAACAGCGACTCTAAATATCCCGACATGTTTATCTTTCAAGTACTGTCCAAGATCAATAGGCGTCCGCACTTCTTCGTTCAACTTTGAATCAATAGTAAGTGCGCCGGAGTGAATTGACTTACCCAAATTGTCTGTCCAAGAACTCCAGTTTCTCACCTTAGATACATATACAAGATTGTTGCCAAAAACCTTTTCTATTTGCACATTAACGTTCCGTACATTGATCGAAGCCAAGCCAAGATTCATATTCTGATTTCGGGTTAAGAAAAAGCCGTTCCCAACAAAACGGATATTTGGGCGAACATCTGGGATTGTGAGTCGGACAGAATATGGTTTTTTTAACACAGAACCGTCGGGTGCTGTCAAACCCTCCTGAACGGTGACTTCATATTTACTCCGTCGCTTGAAATCACCATGGATTTCAAGCTCTCCGTAACGAGCGATAATTTGGGTATCTAACTCAGGTTTAACATGAATATACGGCTGCACAATATCAACAGGAATACGAGAACTAAAACGGAGGGTAATACGAGGTTTTCCAGAATAATCTTGTACTCTGGCATAGGTAACACCGAGTGTTCCACGACCAGTCAAGATCAAAGATTTAACGTTAGCTTCTTTCAAGCCGATTTTCCCGCCTGTACATTTGAATCCTTTTTCAATTCGGACTTTTAGGTTTTGGTTTCCAAGCAGGCGCGGAATATCTTCAGTTTCTAATTTAATCTCCCTTGCAACTCCATTTTGCGGCTGAAGCGTATATGGTATCTCAACATTCTCTTGAAGTCGAATAGAAAGGTTAGCGCGCAAATCAGCAATATTGACTGGATAATTAAATGTTAAATTTCCAACAACTTTTGCATGTGTTTTAGTGTATTTAAATTCAAGGCGTCTGTTTTGTATGCGGAAGGGATCTGTTGCAAAAGTGAATTTTCGATCACCGGTAATGACAAAACCAAGGGAACTTTGTCGTAATTTTGAGGCAAGTTCCACGGTGTAACTTGCAGAGGGGGCTAAAGGACTCTCTAAATAGAATCGGATTGTATCGCGCGCTATCCAACGTGCGCCTCCCTTAACAGTAGGAGTGAATTGAACTGCACGGTCAGACAATTCAGTATTAATCAGTGAATTATCAACTACTGGTTCCGAAAATGTAAATGTAAAATCAACCCATGGCGAAACTTTTTCGCCTTTCGGTGTAAATGATTTGACGGTGACACGTGTCTTTGCTCCCGATATCAAACTATGAATATAGAGTGAACCAATAACTAAAACGAGCAAAGAAAGAAGTGCAACAATACCAATTAAAAGTTTTTTAGATTCCATCTTAAAATGTCTCCTAAAGTTTGCATTTCATCCAAATCTCTAAAGGTCATTTTATCGTTTACGAGGTATTGAGCAATTTTCGTGCCAAAATTTACATTTTCACGGTATTCTAAAATCGTTTTGTCTTCAGTGATTTTACCTCCTTCATATAAAAATACACAGAACTATAGAAGGACACTTAAATCAAAGCATTTAGGCGTTTTCCAATCTGACCTGACCTGACCTGACATTGCCTCAAACTCGGGGTTTGTCCTTTTATAGCCTGTCAAAACAGAAATGTGTTATTTCGAATTAAGGTTTCATGACTCTAAATAGAATCTTAAGAAAAGATAGGGTTAACAATTTACCATGTGTAAAAATAAACACACCCACTTCTAAAATATCAAGAAATCTCCTAAAACCAAAAACGCGACATCACAATAAGTTGATTCCTACCTTGGAGTTGTCTTAACATATTTTTACTACTGATATTTTCATCAGGTTCCCGGTCAGCATTAGGCAGGTTTGCCCAATAGAACAAAGAAACTGCGCCGTTTTCCATAAAATTATATTGCGCAATGAACGTTAATCGTTTTCCAGCATCACCTAAAACAGTTCTATCTGGATCAAACAACCCGTAGCGTCCTGCTACAGTAAACTGCGGAAGGAGACGGTATTTTGCTCCGAAATAGTATCCCTTCGAATCAACGGCATCGGGTGCGAAAGAGGCGACTTCTCCGGTATTTCCAAAGTTAAATTCGCCTTCTAAACTCAAGCCACCGTAAGAGGCAGTCAGAAATGCACCGATAAGACGTTCCCATTCTTCATCGGGTTGTTCAAATATGCAGGAAACACCTGCGCGAATTGGACCGAGTTGTCCACCCACAGTGCCGAGTGTGCCCTTAGCTGTCGCATTATCAGCGTTAAAAAATGCTGCGTTATAGAATACTTTTCCTAAACTACCACCGAGTTCAACTCCAATATCTCGCTTGTTAGAACCGAGTCCATAGCCTTCTCGGACAAGGATATTATGATCCTTTTGTTTGATGCCAAAAGGCAAACGAAACTGGCCTACTTTGACATAGAGGTGTTTTGGAATGGCATCTACAGTGGCGAAAGCGTTTAGCGTAGTGCCAACGTTGTTTGATAAGGTTAATCGGACGTGTTCTGAGGCTTGTGCGTTGAATGTCACCTCAGCTTGCATAAGGAGAAACCTATCTACTGAGGAGTGACATGAGTTGCACCCAGCTACTGTGCCTTCCTCTTTGTCTACATGGGTTGTTTTGATAAAAGCTGTCTGCAGATCAAGTGAGGTTGTAAGTTGCTTGACGACCTCCTTCGCTTCTTCGGTGACAGCATCCATGTCAAAATCTTCGGGAAACTCAAAATAGTTTTCTTCAAAAATTTCACCGATGCGATTTCGGGGACCACCGCCTGCAGGGTCAATGTGACAAAAATTACAGTCCTTATCTAATTCAGCGGCAAACTCAGGGCGCGCTTCAGCAAAATTCGTCCAAAAAAGAACCAACGAGAAATTAGCCATCAGGACAAAAATGAACAATGCACGAAAACATCTTCGCACCATAGTACCGTGGTGTAAGTGTATTGCAAATCTATTCTGATATATCTTCAAAAGCGTACTCCTTTTCTTAACAATCTTCGTGTTTTATCAAGACTTCTTATTTATAGTGGATTTTAGAATTACTTTGACACTTTTAGGGTGAATCAACGCTGAATGCGCTTTTGGCATTCAGCGGGAGAGAACTCCGATTCCCGACTATCAGTGAGGTTCGTCGCGATTCGGAGATCGCTCCTACAACTCAAAATGTCCTGTTAATTCTAAAGTTCACTATATTTCAATAACCCACCATAATCATTCACTATAATATTAGTCAAGTTCAGTAAAAACATAGTCTTTATCTTCAACTTGAGCATGGCAGTTCCAACATATTCTACCGGAGGCTATAACGCTAAATTCATCATCCGGTGCGTTTCGGGTATATTCAATGAACTCCCAGTCGTTGTGATCTGGATCGCTGCCAGCCACCTTTCGCATAATTGCGATGAGTCCTACATAATCCTTATTTGGTCGGAATGCTTCTTTTACGACTATGCTTCCATCGGGGTATGGAAACTGCTGTACGTCATCTGGAGCGATAGTATCCCGTGTTTGGTTAACGTAAACGTTTTTATTACCGTTGTGTGGATCAGCACCTGCAACAGGTGGAATCGGTTCTGCGTTTAATTTTAGCCAACGTTCATAACCTGTAACATCTTCAGGGAGCCCTGGAAGTACGACAGCTGGTTCTTCAGGTTCAACATGTTCCTGTTCTGTTTCTTCTTTATTTGCTTCCTGAACAAGTTCCTCTAATTGCTGTTCCTCCACACAGGACGTGAAAGTCAAGCCAGGAATTAGCACGATAGCAACACCTACAAGCGCGCTCAGAAATGGTCTATCAAGTTTTCTGCTTTTCATCGTAAGTCTCCTATTCAAATATGCCTTTAGTATATAACAAATAGGCAGTAATAGCAATTATTATTTTGTAAAATACGCATGTTTTTTGCAATTGAACGTAAGGATACATAATTGTTTTACATACTTCACACAAATGAAACAGAATTGAAATTGAGTAGAATCCGATTTTTATTGTCTTTGCTGTTTTGTTACTGTATTATATGATAATGTGAGTTTGATAAATATTTTTAGAAGTTAACGTGAGTTTGATAAATCAGATTTATCAAACTCACGTTGTTACTTACCTAATTGTTCGTTATTTTCGCAACCTAAAAGCAGACGATTAAACACCTAAAGGAGAACTTCCATGTTTAGCAAACTGTTTCGCTCCTTTTTTAGGGAGTTTCCACCTAAAAACGCTTCTTTATGCGAGAGATGCCGAACTGCCTAACAGTAGTCGGAATTATTAAACCTCCAGTGCCTTACAGAGAATTAGTAGAAGTATTATATTCATACAACCTACTATGTGATAAACCTTGTGGCGGGTTTGGAAAAATGCCATCAGGATCGACTATACTCAGAAAAGGTTCAGCCAACATAGGGACAACACTTCAATCAATACTTAGTAAGCATGGGTTCTGCAATAGATGTAACATCTCTACAGCAACGTTATTTTCTATTGCTCAATCCGATATAGAGTATACTATCACACCTCCAATAATACTTGATAAAGAAGTTTTATGCGTTGAATGTATGGATAAGATTAAACATTCTCACAAAACCTATCAGGCTGAAGTTGAGCAGGCAACCACGGAAAAACTTGAAAAACTTTAGTTTTTACACCTTTTTGGTTACATCTTGAAATTATTAAATTCCAATGAATCTTCATTAGCCAATATGAAATCAAGTCTGTATATTTCATTTTTCACCTCAAACTTTCCGAAGATGCAATCTACATTTCGGTAGTTGTATTTATAGCAGGCTTCCGCCACATAGAGCGGAGTATATGCTGTCTGAAAATGATGGTGTTGTCCATACCAAGCACGCTTCAGAAGCGACCAGAAACCCTCTATCGTGTTTGTATGCGTTTCACCATCAACGAATTGCTCCTGATGATTGATAACAGCGTATTTCATCTCTTTACCGATAAGATTGTAAGCCTGAAATTCGTCTGTTATCAACTCAGAGTCTTTGATATTGACAAAACTCTTGATAAACTCCAGTATTTTCCGTCCGGTTAGTTGTTCAGCGACTTGTGCGACAACCTTCCTACCTCTTTGGACAGCACCAATGATGGCAGTTTTCTCTGTTCCACGCCCGCGCTTAGCAGGTTCGTGGTCTTCCTTCTTGTTCGGTTTGCGAGGTTTACCACCGACATAGGTTTCATCTGCCTCTATGATGCCTTGTAGCAACGCACCGCCTTTCTTAGCCATCTCTGCTCTGATACGGGTCATAATATACCACGCTGTCTTCTGATTTAGGTCTAAATCCCTTGCTAACTGATGACTGGATAAGCTTTTTTTGGCATTCAATACCAACGAAATAGCCAGAAACCACTTCTGAAGTGCTACTTTAGTCCCGTGAAACACTGTTCCGCAGGTCACCTTGAATGATGCTTTACAATCGTGGCAATTCCAGCGTCCTACACGCCCTAAACCATCTTCAGTCTTACGGACAACGTCTACACTACCACAATGCAAACAACAGGGCTTATCCTTCCATCTAACACTCTCTAAATGCTCAATACACGCCTTTTGGTCAGGAAATCTCTCCATTACCTTGATTAAATCCATCAGAAAACTCCTATTTGTTAGGGTTATTTAGTTTTCGGTTTTTCGGCTATATTTTTCACATTTCTATATAAACCACCTGTAGGTCGGGTAGAGTTTACGACACCCGACACGTTCAACCCCTGTCGGGTGTCGCTTACGCTCTACCCGACCTACGATATAAACTATCAGTAACACGCATCAACTGATAATTCTTAAAACTGAATAACCCTACCTATTTGTCAAAAGGAGTTGCTTTTTTCTGAAAGATTCTGATATACTATCTTGATATGATATAGATACAAGATAACTCAGAAAAAGCAACTCCGCTTTTTCGGGTTTGATAGGGGGTTGCAGCCCCCTATTTTCTTGCCTATATTATACCATTTCTGCCAATTTAAATCAAGGAAAAACCCAGTAATAATCAAGGTTTTCAGCACCTTTTCACTTTCTCTTGATTAAACCTCTTTTTAATGCTTTAATTGTTAGGTGTAAGAGGGACTGCCATAAACAATCCCTCAATACCCCTGTAGCTCAGTTGAATAGAGCAGTTGCTTACCAAGCTTCAGGTCGTGGGTTTGAGTCCCACCAGGGCAATTATATTCATAAATACCTATAAACCCAGTCTATGTCTGATTTTATGTGTTTTTCCAATCCCAAAACTACTCATTGCGTATAAAAATAAGTTTACACGTCTTTTGTAGGAGCGATCTCCGAATCGCGACCTTTTGCGAATGTCGGGAATCGGAGTTCCCTCCCGCTGAATGCCAAAAGCGCATTCAGCGTTGATTCACAGTTCAAAAGTGTGCAAGTAATTCTAAAATCTACTATAAAGCATGGAAGAAGCTAAACCTTATAAATATGAAAATATTTCTATCTTTCTACCAGATGTCTCCCACTCAAAAGAAAATGTTTTGCATTCTGATTTCATTCCAAAATCGTTACTCAAACTAATCTACATTTTATTTGACACCTTTCCTATTTTTTGCTAAACTATAAAGTAAGTCCAGTATAGGAAGTAGGTGTGATGACACTAACAGTCAGTCCTACCTTCGTTTTGTGTTAACCTTAACGCAACTCTTCAACGAAAGAGCAGGTTCGCTTAATCTTTTGAAACAGATAAAACAGACCCTTATTCTTCCAGTTGCAGTCCTGCTGAGCCTCTTTATCTTAGCCGAAGTCAACTACCCATTTCTAAAACCGCAATCTCAGTTAGCGATTTTCGCAATGTTGGGATTAATAGTCGTATTCTTGAAGTATCCACTTCATGCCCGTTTTGCTGAAAACCGATTTTGTCAAATACTTGATTTCATGCTCGTAGGTAGTGTAATAATCTGTTTCGGTTATATCGCAATTCAAACAGAACCCATTTTTGAAAGGCTTTGGTTGAATGACGTATTTCTCGGTAAACGCGCTTCCGCGGAACATATATTGGACTACTTCATTGGAGGGTTTGGACTGATTTTAATACTTGAAGCGACACGCCGTGCAATTGGGGTAACATTGCCACTACTCGCTATAGCATTTCTGATCTATGCAAGTTTCGGTCAGTTCATGCCCAGTTGGTTATTTCAACATCGCGGGTATTCCTTACAACGGATTATAAGTAAAACGTATTTACATGGCGGTGTATTCGGCATTGCTCTTCGCGTAATGTTTATTTATGTATTTCTGTTTGTCTTGTTTGGCACTTTTCTTGAAAGCACAGGTGCAACAGCATATATTTTAAAGTTGACCAGACGGATTTTTGGCAAAAGCGTAGGAAGCCCGGCAAAAGTGGCAGTGATTGGAAGCGGTCTGATGGGTTCACTTTCTGGGTCAGCAGTTGCAAACACAGCGACAACCGGAACGTTCACCATCCCGTTGATGCGGAGTGTAGGTTTTCAACCAACAATTGCAGGAGGGATCGAAGCTGCCGCAAGTTCAGGCGGAGCTTTAGTACCACCAATCATGGGTGCCGCAGCATACATGATGTTAGAAATTGTTGAGCCATCTGTTACCTATCTTGAAATTATCAAAGCAGCCTTACTACCAGCAATTCTTTACTATACCGCGCTTTTACTTATCGTTCATTTTTATGCGAAACGAATCAGCAACACAGCAGTGGATCATTCTCCGCAAGATACAGCGGCAGATCAGGACACTGTCCAAGATAATCTACCTATTGAAAAACTTCCAAAGATGCAAGGTGTCGTTTTCTTCGTCGCTTTTGTTACCTTGATACTGTTTCTTTTGATGGGTTCTACGCCGTTTCGCGCCGTTAGTTGGAGTCTTCTCACTATATTGATTGTAAGTTTATTCCACCCAAAAACCCGTGTAAGTGTTTCTGGAATTTTGAAATCTATGGAAAACGCTGCGCACAGCGGCGTGTCCCTGATAGCTGCCGCTGCTTGTGTTGGAATCATCTTAGGGGTAGTTGACCTGACAGCCGTTGGTGCCAAAATGACATCAACCTTGTTGTCACTTGCGGAAACCAATTTAATATTTGCACTTTTTCTGCTGATGGTCTCCACAATTATATTGGGAATGGGGCTTCCCTCTTCAGTCTGTTATCTGCTGGTAGCGATTATGGTGGGACCGGTGCTTGTAGACTTGGGAGTGGTTCTACTTGCAGCACATTTCTTTATTTTTTATTTTGGAATGATGTCAATGGTCACACCTCCAGTGGCTTTAGCAGCTTATACCGCTGCTGCAATTGCCAATGCCAGCATAATGCAAACGGCATTCGCTGCTTTTCGTTTTGCACTCGTGGGCTTTGCGTTACCTTATGCCTTTGTACTACGTCCAGAATTACTGTTACTCAATGCAGATGGAGGAAACCCAGAAATATGGGCAGTTCTTATAAACCTCTTACCCACATTGGCTGGCACTATTATTCTTGCAGCGAGCATTGCGGGATATGCTTTCAAGTACCTATCTTTATGGGAACGGTGTATGATGTTCATCGCGGCAGTAATCCTCTTTTTTATCCCTACTGGGGTGAATTACCTGTGGATACATGGAATAACACTCCTTGCAAGTGTTTTTATCTTTTACTATAATTGGCGTAAAGGAAAGTTAAACCATGAAAACTACACTTAGGTGGGTTCTTTATAGTTTGCTGGTGTTGCTATTCATCTTCCACAACGATTTTTGGTTCTGGGGAACACCTCAGCTTGTTTTCGGTCTACCAGTAGGATTGCTCTACCACATTGTGTTCTGCCTTGCCGCATCTCTGCTTATGTTCTCCTTAGTCAAATTCGCTTGGAGGGAAAAATGATCCTTGCGGTGATTATTCTCTATTTGGCTTTGGTGCTGAGCATAGGCATTCTAAGTCATAAATTTTTCCAAAAAACTGGCGAAGACTATTTTGTAGCAAGCCGTAACATTAATTGGTTTGTGTTATTGATGACTCTTTTCGGCACAAACATGACAGCGTTTTCTATCCTCGGCGCGTCTGGAGAGGCTTACCACAGAGGTATCGGTGTTTTCGCACTCTTGGCATCTTCTTCGGCAATTATTGTGCCATGTGTTTTCTTCTTTATCGGAACCCGATTATGGCGGCTTGGGAAACGTTTTGGATATATGACGCAGGTACAATACTTCCGCGACCGGTGGGAATCGCATGGTTTAGGATCACTTCTTTTCATCGTTCTCGTACTGCTCCTTATCCCTTATCTGCTTATTGGGGTAATGGGAGGCGGTGGAACATTGGCTACAATTACAGAGGACACGATTCCACAGTGGTTAGGCGGATTACTGGTGTGTGCTGTTGTTTTGTGTTATGTGACATATAGCGGGATGCGTGGTACAGCATGGGTTAATACGTTTCAAACGCTTGTTTTCATGACACTCGGAGGTATTGCTTTTATAGTCATCAGGACTTACGCATTTTTACTTAAAGTTCCACTGATAAGGGGATTTAGGGGTTAAAAACACCGAAATACCAACTTTTTAAGTCCAATTTTCCCTTTTTTTCATCATTTTGCGTAAGTCCTGGTCATTATAAATCGTATGGGAGGATTTTCCAACGCGCTGTCTAAAATTGATACAAATTTATTGATGCAAGCAAACCATATTAAGCCGTTAGAACTTTTGACATACACTTGTATTCCACTTTCTGTGGGCATGTTTCCACATATTTTCTCACATTGCCTGACTGCGAAAGATGTTAGCACGTTTCGTTATCCAATTATTTTCTATCCGATCTGTATCGCAATTGTTTGGATTCCAAGTGTGCTACTCGGGATATTGGGTAATGTGGATTTTCCGAGTTTAAAGGGACCAGAAGTTAACACAGTATTAATTCAGATGATTCGCCAATATGCCCCTGGCATTTTATCAGGCTTTTTAGCAGCGGGGGTGTTTGCAGCAATCATGTCTTCATTAGATTCACAATCGCTCTCTCTTGGAAGCATGTTTACACACGACATCGTTCGTCCTTACCTTAGAAAACATGGAAGAGAACAGATGTCTGAAAAACAACAGGTATGGTTTGGGCGATTATTTGTGATCTGTGTCCTGTGCATTACCTATATCATTTCTCTTATTGCTACACCGAGTATTTTTAAGCTCGCAATTTGGTCTTTTACAGGTTTTTCTGGACTATTTCCAATAGTAGTTGCTGCACTGTTTTGGAAACGTAGCACAAAGGATGGTGTTCTCGCATCCATCATTAGTGTTATACTATTATGGTTATATTTCTTTCTAAACAATTGGAAAATACCTGGATATACTGTTGGCGGAACAGGTATTATGCCTGTAGCAGTAATTATCCTTGTGTCTTCAGCAACCTTGATAATTGTTTCTCTAATCACAAAACCGCCATCTTCAGAAACTATTCAAATGTTTTTCATCAATTATGGTAGATTTTAGAATTAATTGGACATTCTTGAACTGTAGGAGGGAACTCCGATTCCCGACTATCAAGGCGTTTCGTCGCGATTCGGAGATCGCTCCTACAGGTGAAGTGTATAATTATTTCAATAATTCACCATAATAACTTTAGGGGAGATTTGCAAGTTAACATTTATTGAACTTGGCGGAAAGTTAAAAGATGAAAGTTGCTTATATTACAGCAGGTGCAGCAGGCATGTATTGTGGCACCTGCATCCATGACAATACTGTAGCAACGGTGCTACAGAAACAGGGACATAACGTATCATTGATTCCGACTTATACCCCCACTCGAACAGATGAAGTGAATGTGAGTTTGAATCGTGTCTTTTTTGGGGGAATTAACGTATATCTTCAACAAAAACTATCTTTCTTTCGGCATACACCATGGGTATTTGATAAACTTCTTGATAATTCATCATTATTGAACGGATTATCGCGATTCAGTGCTTCTACAGATGCACGAGATTTGGGTATGTTGACGGTATCTATGCTCAGTGCTGAGCATGGGTATCAAAGGAAAGAGTTGGAAAAATTGGTCAAATGGCTTCAGGAAGACGATAAACCGGACATCATCTATTTGACTAACTCCATGTTTGTAGGTTTTACGAGAGAAATTAAAAATGCCTTAGATGTACCGGTTGTGTGCGGACTTCAAGGTGAAGATATCTTTCTTCGTGATCTGATTGATCCCTACAAAACTAAGGCTTTAAGCTTGCTTGAAGAACGCGCTGCAGATGCTGATGGGTTTGTCGCGCCCTGTAACTACTATGCACAATTTATGGCTGAGGAGTATCTAAAAGTACCTGTTGATAAGATTGATGTCGTGCCACTCGGTTTGAACTTGGATGGACACGGAAATTTGGTTGAGAAAGCAGGACCTCCTCCCCTTAAAATTGGCTATTTGGCACGCATTTGTCCTGAAAAAGGGTTGCACTTCCTGGTAAGCGCATTCTACACTCTGACAAAGGAGTTAGGTGTGAATAACATAGAACTGCATGTCGCGGGGTATCTTGGTAAAAAAGATGAGCCTTATTTTGAGGAGTTGGTCAATCAAATTCATGCTTGGGGTTTACAAGATAGTTTTATGCACTACGGAGAAGTGACGCGTTCACAAAAGATAGATTTTCTGAACCGTTTGCATGTTTTTTCTGTTCCGACAGTCTACCGTGAATCAAAAGGTCTATCAATCTTAGAAGCACTTGCAAATGGAGTGCCGGTTGTCCAACCGCAACACGGGTCATTTCCAGAGATCGTTAAAGCAACTGAAGGTGGTCTCTTGGTAGAACCTGAATCTTCAGAGGCACTCGCTGAGGGCATATTTCAACTATTCCGAGACCCCTCAAAACGGAAGCAATTAGGAACAGTAGGAAAGGCTAACGTGCATCAAAATTTTAGTGACGAAGTCACCGCACAGCAGCTGATGAAAGTGTTTGAAAAGTATCTTTAGCCTGTTCTATACGCCAACCGTTTTCTTGTTTTTGATACTTATAACGTGAGTTCGGTGTAATAGATATGCAGTTTTTTATGCTTGGATTCTACTCTCATAGCTACGGTAGGTGCGGTTTCTAACCGCACCGATACAAAACAAATTACTTATAGTGAATAATGGAAAAGTTGACATTCTCATTTGAATCGATGCGTTTGTAGTGCAGTTTCCACTTACAAATTGTGGGCCGCAATCGTCGGGAATCGGAGTTCCCTCCTACAATATCTTAAATATGAATGTGTTTATGAACAACATTAAGAATATATGTAGATAAAAGAAAAGGAGATGACAATGGTAAAAACGTGGATAATTTTCGTTGTGATGACCGTAGCATCTTGGGGACTCTACGGCGTTTTTCTTCATAAAGGTCAATTGTCTATGGCAGATGCCGTGCATGGGCGTTATAAAGCATTTCTCTTTGTAGGTCTTGCATATCTTTTGGTAGCCGTGATCGGTTCTGCCGTAATGCTTATGGTCAATGGAGCGGAATGGTCTTTTACAGGGAAAGGCGTATCTTGGTCATTTATTGCAGGTGTTGTCGGTGCTATCGGTGCATTTGGTGTATTACTTGCATTCGGTGCGAAAGGCAGACCAGCGGTAGTTATGTCTATTGTTTTTGCGGGAGCGCCAATAGTGAATGCTATCGTTGCTACGCTGTCACATCCGCCTGAAGGTGGTTGGGGTGCTATCCGTTGGCAATTTGTTCTTGGGATTTTGCTTGCAGCGACGGGTGGATGCTTAGTAACATTTTTTAGACCTGGATCTTAGAGCGAAAATAGAATATCCCACTGGAATCTGATTTTACTTATAGTGAACCACAAAATTATTTTTACGTTTCGGTTCTTGTGTGAACTTCAAACGCACCTTGAATGTAAGAGGCGCAATGAATTGCGCGATTACAAAGTCGTTAACCTAAAGAAAAATGTAAGGGTATTTTTAGATTTTACTATAACGTGAGTTTGATAATAGATATATGAACTTCATTTTGCATAAAATCTTATTCTCATAAGCCCGGTAGGTGCGGTTTCTTAACCGCACCGAGTCCAAAAATCTGATTTATCAAACTCACGTTACTATAACTAAAGTTTGGACAATATTGTTAGATTCAAGTAGCCTTGTCCATAGGTTTATCTTTGATTTGCTGAAAGATATGTGTAATATTCTGCATGTATGGTTTTTGCTTGGAACTCACAGAAAATAACGTTTGCGCTATTCGCAAGCGTAGAAAAGCGACACGCAATCCGAGTGTTAGGTTCACAGGACGATACCAATGTATCCCGAGTTGTTGACAAACATCCTCAACACTCACCCTTTCCGTTGCCAGTTGTGTTGTAAATATAAGTTTCGTCAAACTCGCTGCGACGAAACTAAGTTGCACAAACCGATTGATGCTTTTACGAGATTTGACTTGATATTTATCAAACCCGAAATGTTGTTTGACATCTCGGAAAGCTGTTTCAATCTGCCATCTATGACGATAGTATTTGACGATCTGCGATATCTCAAGCGTCATATCTGTTGTGAAAACAAAGAAATACCGATAAGGCTTTGACACCTTTGGGCGTGTGCGTATCACAACGAGCCGCACATCCGCATCACACATTTTGGTTCGCACGACTTTGGAGGCGATTGAATGCGTTTTACCTGCTATTTCTATTACATTATATCGTAATCTTCGAATATCAAGACGGTCTCCGTATTTCTTGGGTCTCCCAGGTTTGCGACGCTTAGGTATTTTGGGTAAATGGTAAAACACAGCATTGGATTTAGCACGACACAAAATATGATGTCCAAAACGCAATGCCATTGTAAATACTTTGCGACGCGCAAATCCTCTATCAAAGATAATCAGTCCTGGGACTAACTTTGAACAGATACGCTGCAACACCGCATTACTTTTATCACGGATCGTTTTCGGACACATCAGTTTCACCCATACAGGGAAAAGCATCCACCCTGTCGCTGTCTCACATAACAAACCGAGTGCGCCGAACTGGTGACCGAACTGAAACTTGGATTGATTGATGCTACGCCGTTGGAAACTGAAGTTTCGGAAAAAGTGCAATCCCCATTGTGATTTGCCTGTTTTTATTGCTTTAGTTTCATCATAAACATAAACCCAGATCGCAAATGTGTGTTGAACCAGTCGTATCATAAGTGTTGCGACCGCATCCGCATCCCATTTACCACGCGATAGGAACTTCGGAAAAGACCAGTATCTTGTCTGTGAGCAACTTGATTGATAAAGACTTGTGAGTGTGCCACTACCGCCATTTGCGATGAAACCGAAAATCAACGCTTGGAAAAGCATAAAGTTTTGTTGGTTGAATAAAGGACGAAAATCTGATACTATTTTTTCTAAGCAGAGAAGGAGGTCCATTTTATATTCCTTTCAAAAAGTGTTGTTTCTGAAAGGATACCTGCTTTTCTGCTTTTTGGAAATAAAATTGTTAAAAATTGTCCAAACTTTAGTTACTATAACACTATTCATCTGTTAGGAAGTGTTGTCCAGATGATGTTTGCAGGATTGATAAGAATACCTGAAATCCTGCAAATTTTTTAATGCTTGCCAAAATCGCATCTTGCAGCAAATACTATCCTTTTCGGACAATAGTGTCTCTAATATGTAGGAAAGGAGAAATTGTTTGATGAGCACAGAAGAATTGAAAGATGCCGAAGATGCGGAACTGATAGTTGCAGTGCTTGCAGGCAATCTCAAAGCATTTGATGAATTGGTCTATCGATATCAACGAGCAATGTTAACGGTAGCGCAACACATCGTCCGAGACCCTACCGAAGCAGAGGATATTGTCCAAGATGCTTTTCTGCTTGCTTTTGAGGCACTTCCGCAACTGGATAATTTAAATAGATTTGGTTCATGGCTCTATTCAATTACACGTAACCGCGCGCTGCGATTTATAAAACGAGCAAGTAGATTTCAACTTCATGAAGATGTAGATGCTGAATTGCAAATCGAGGCGGATCCTGCTTCTTCTGATCCTGCACAAATTTTGGTTCAGGAATCCACTCATGAGGCAGTCAGAGATACAATTAACTCCTTACCCAGTGAATTTCAAGAGGTTATCAAACTCTTTTATTGGGCAGATATGCCACAGAAACGTATTGCAGAATTTCTATCAATGCCGTTAACGACGGTAAAATGGCGACTCCACAAAGCAAAAGAATTGTTGAAATCACTTTTAGAAAAACGTGGATATGGAGACATATTGTAGGTTCGGATTGTCCAGTGATCTGAAATTGATCAGGACGAATTGGCAAATTTAGCACTTACATTCAGAGGTATCTCAAATGCAACAAGAACAACAACAAGAAATTCGCGGACTCTTTCAGATATTAGAGCAGACAGCAGAAATTGCCGATGATTCGATATTAACTGAAGCGCATAAAGATGGAGAAAAGCGATGCATCTCCCAATTTAATAAAGTCTTGGAGCGATTGATTGAAATTAAAGCAGTGCCTGAGGGACTCTTCGATCCATTAGATGAAGATGCTGCTTTTAGTGAAATTAGTATCGCCTGTCACCATCTCGCGGCTTACCTTAGTGAGGGAATAGGCATATCATCTGATCTGAAAAGTATGATGACCAACATTCTTGGCAAAAAATTTATTGAAAACATTGGTGAAGAATTGAAGGAAGGAAAGATAGGTGTTTTAATACAGAAATCTATGCCTGACTTCTTGACACAAACCATCTTAGAGGACATTGATGAATCGTTCAACCTAGGTCCTAATGGAAAACTCATGCTTGATACAGACTTTGGGACAATTGACGTTCAGACTGGAGAAAGTGAAGTTGTCAATGTTATTGTTCGTCGTTCTGCTCAGTTGAAAGCCGATAGATACGCTGCTGATATTCTAAAAGACTTTGTGATAAACTTTAACGAAGAGGGGCAGGAACTTCACATAAAGGCAAATTTCAAGGGAAAGAAACAGGAATGGAAAAGAACGACTGATCGTCTGAACATTAATTTTGAAATTACAATTCCAAAAACCTATTGCGACGTTTATCTGAAAACGGCAGGTGGGGATATTTCTGTTGCTAATACAAGCGGTGTCATCCAGAGCAGAACAGGTAAAGGTCGACTTCAGTTTAAAAATGTTATAGGTACTGTTTTTGGACACACGGGTTTTGGGAACGTCAGGTTAGTTAAGTGTAAAAGTGATGTACGTGTAGAATCATCTGGAAGCAATATTGAGATAATTGAGAACATCGGCAGAGTTGACGCGGTCACATCTGGCGGGAATGTGCGATGTACCGATATAGTCGGCGCAATTTCTGCTGAAACATCAGGTGGTACTCTTAAGCTGATCCGCTGCAAAGGTGGAGCAACAGTTGAAACATCAGGTGGAAGTATAAGTTTGGATAACGATGGTCCTGTTACAGCCAAAACTGCTGGTGGTTCTATCGTTGCCAATATATTGGGGCAACCGCAAGATGATTGGATTTTAGAGTCATCCGGTGGCGACATCACTGTCTCTTTGATATCAGAGATTTTGGCAAAAGTAGATGCCAGAAGTATCGGTGGCGACATAACATCAGAGCTTCCGGTCATTAGAGCAGATCGAGATACATCCAAAGAATGGCAATTGCAGGGCATCATTAACGGAGATGGCCCTCTCTTAACATTCCGTAGTGTCGGAGGTGATGTTAACTTGAAATGTAGCAATATGGACGACGATACGCAGAAAGCCACATAATCAAATGTGGAAAAAGTGAGTAATAATCTTTACAAATCAAAAACATTTCGCTACTTCTGAATTCCAAAAGCAGTTCAGAATGGCAAAGTTTTTGGCATGAAATCGTTGGTAGGAGCGATCTCCGAATCGCGACCATTGTGATTATTGTCGGGAATCGGAGTTCCCTCCTACAGTAAAAAAATGACATGCTCTCCGTAAATTGAATCTCTGTCCCCCAAATAATTACACACCCATCCCTTTCCCTTTAAATTCGCTTGCTAAAATTTATGCAATTTGATATAATTCTTATTTAAAAATTTGGTACAACTGACCACCAACGTATCGTAAAACAGTGCATATAGCACTATTCAAAAGGAGTAGTTATAGAAATGAAACGCTTATGTATAAGTGCAGTCCTAATTCTGATGGTTGTGATGATTTGGATGCCCTTCCATGTTGATGCACAAGAATCTTTAACTATTGTCTGGGCAGAATGGGATCCTGCAAACTATTTACAAGAACTTTCTAAGGACTTCACCGCGGAGACAGGAATTGCTGTTGATGTAGTGCAGATTCCGTGGGGTAATTTTCAGGATAAGGTCTTCACAGCATTCGTTGGGAAGAGCGACCTTTATGATATTGTAATCGGTGATAGCCAATGGCTCGGTAGGAATTCTGTCGGCGAACACTACATTGATATGACCGATTGGATTAATGAAAACATAGATGTTGATTCAATCTATGGACCTGCTATGACCGCCTTTGCAGAATATCCGAAAGGGAGTGGAAAGTATTGGGCACTTCCGGCTGAAGTGGATGCAGCAGGTTATGTTTATCGGAAAGACCTCTTTGAAGACCCCACAGAAATGAAGAATTTTCAAGCTAAATATGGGTATCCTCTCGCCCCTCCGAAAACATATAGCCAACTCCGAGATATCGCGGAATTCTTTACACGGCCTGAACAAGACCTATACGGTATTGCTACCTGGTATAGCAAACAGTATGACGGAATTACGATGGGATTTCAGCAAGTGATGTGGAGTTTTGGTGGCTCTTATGGCGATCCTAATGACTTTAAAGTTAAAGGACACATCAATAGTGAAGATGCAATCAAAGCACTTGAATTTTACACAGATTTGCTCAAATTCGCCCCACCAGATGCACCTAACTACTATTGGCAAGAGACTTTAAACGCCTATATTTCCGGTAAGGTTGCGATGGGTATGAATTATTTTGCATTTTTCCCCGGTATTGTTAACCCAGAAACTAATCCTCTTTCCCATGATAAAAGTGGATTCTTTGTAGCACCAGCGGGTCCAAAAGGACATTATATTAGTATCGGTGGACAAGGTATGTCCATCTCTGCTTATTCGAAAAATCAGGATATTGCTAAACAATATATGAAATGGTTCATGCAGAAACCTGTCCAAGAAAAGTGGGCAAAACTGGGCGGATTTACCCCACATAAAGAGGTTTTGCAATCCGATACATTCAAAACTGCGACCCCTTTTAATGAAGCATTTGCCGCGAGTTTCCCATATCTTCGTGATTTTTGGGCAGTGCCGGAATATGCTGAACTGTTAGAGGTTTGTCAGACAAATTGGAGTGAAGCTATTTCTAAGATTAAATCTGCCAAAGATGCTCTCAATTCAATTGCAGGTAAACATGAGGAAATCTTTGAGGACGCAGGCTACTACGACGATTAAGTTCATCCTTGAAATATACTAATTGAAATTTGGTAGGCGCCGAATGCTATTTGTGCATTCGGCGTTGATTTAGTGCTGTAAGGTATCACGCACTAAACTATTAATTATATGCAGACCAACCGCTTCTCTCGTGGAATGAGCGATTACCAACTTAAGATGGCGTTCATCATGCCGACGATGATTTTGCTCATCTTGATGAACATCTTTCCCCTTTTGTGGTCGCTCTATTTGAGTTTTCACCGATACAAAGCTTCTATGCCAACAGCACCGAAATTTATCGGTGCACTTAACTATACTCGGCTACTTACCGATCCTGAAATCTGGGGTTATTTTCGTACTACTGCCTATTTTGTAATTTTGGCGGTAACTGCCCAGTTTCTAATCGGGTTTGGTCTTGCCCTTTTACTGAATCGCGAATTCCGTGCAAAAGGATTTGTCACAACACTGCTCCTACTACCGATGATGTTATCACCAGTGGTAGTTGGACTCTTTTGGCAGTTTATTCTTTACTCGGATAATACAGGTTTGTTAAACTTTTTTCTTAATCCTATTCTCAAATCGCCTATTGGATGGACGACAAATCCGAAAGTTGCAATGTTAGCTGTTGTCATTGTTGACACATGGATGTGGTCGCCTTTTATGATGTTGATTGCACTTGCCGGATTGAGCGCGGTACCGAAATCCCTCTATGAAGCTGCTGATGTGGACAGAGCCTCAGCATGGTTTAAGTTCCGCTGGATTACGTTGCCATTGGTTTCTCCGCTTCTACTAATTGCTCTTTTGTTTAGGACTATGGATGCCTTTAAGATGTTTGACATCGTCTATGTGCTAACAAACGAAGGAGGTCCTGGTAGGGTCACCGAAACTGTTTCAATGAACTTATATAAACTTGCTTTTCGGAACTTTAACACGGGGAAAGCGTGTGCTATGGCATATATTCTGCTAATTATTATTGTGGCGCTGAGCAATATCTACGTGAAGTATCTAAATCGTGTGAAGGGAGAAGCGTAAATCATTATGGTGAACTTTTCAAGATTGAAAAAAATTGGATTCTTCCTTATATCTTTGTTAGTGCGGTTCCGTTCCTTCATTGTATCTAATAGATCTAAGATTATATTCTTTATAATTATCGCGTTAATCGTCATCACGGTTATCGTTTACGTGCTTCCTATTTACTGGATAGTTGTAACTTCCTTGAAATCGCCTGGAGATATTAACACGATAGATCCAAAATTTTTCTTCAGCATTTCGTTGGAAAACTATAGAAAGTTGCTGCCGACAGAGAATGTTCCGAGTGCAACCTATCTCTTCTTAGCACAGACACTCGGAGGACTTTTTCTGTTTGCGTTGTTTTCATTGGTAAAGCCAATATTGTCGCGTGCTGCGCTGATTAGGGGCATTGGCTTGATATTTAATCTTATCTTTGTCCTAACCTGTCTCTATAGTTTTATTAGCACGCAGCCGAGCCCAAGTCGATCACAAGTAGATGTCCGCTATCACTTTTTCACACTAATAGTTTGTAATATCGCAGCCTACCTTCTATTTGTTCCATGGGGAAAAAAAATCTCTGCAGCAAACAACAATGCCGGTGGTGATTTACCCGTTAACCCAAAAGAACGGTTTGCATTTGTGATTCCAGTCATTTTAGCAACAATCGGTATTTGCATTGCTTTAGCAAACGGAGGATCGAAGTATTTCTATCAGTTACTCAACAGCATTATCATCGGTGGGGGAAGTACTGTTCTCGCTGTTGGGTTAGGGACACTTTCAGCGTATGCCTTCTCTCGGTTCAATATCGCTGGTAAAGACGATCTTCTCTTTTTTATCCTTAGTACCCGCATGCTCCCACCAGTCGTAGTGGTAATCCCAATCTATTTAATGTATAGAGTGATCGGACTTCGAGACACCCATTTCGGCTTGATTCTGCTCTACACTACCTTCAATATTTCCTTTGCTGTTTGGCTTATGAAAGGGTTTATTGATGAAATTCCACGGGAATACGAAGATGCCGCACTCGTTGATGGATATACACGTTTCCAGACCTTCTTGAAAGTTGTTTTACCACAATCTGTCACAGGAATCGCAGCAACTGCGGTATTCTGTCTGATTACGGCATGGAACGAGTTCGCATTTGCACTTGTTCTGACTGAGACTGGCGGAAGAGCCGTGACTGCACCTCCGTCTATTACAAGTGCAACTGGTTCAGCAGGTATGGACTGGGGTAAAATTGCTGCATCAACATTTGTATTCCTACTTCCAGTCGCAGTTTTTACCTTTCTGATGCGAAGTCATCTACTGCGCGGTGTTACTTTCGGGGCAGTAAAAAAATAGTTGATTAATTTATCATTCCTATTGTAAAATTCCTATACACAATTATTCGCATGTAGTCTCATGTCAAACATACAATCCAACACAAAAATCCGTTGATAGAAAATCAGATTCATTGTCAACGGACACTTTTTCAGGTTAAATCTACAAAATTCTTTTTAATTTAACTCTTTAGCAGTTGCTGTCCATCACTTATTGATAGCAGCGTATATATCAAATCGCGTTTATTCACTCACTATGTTTTTTCGGTGAAAAGAGCATCCAGATATCAGTATTATCGGAGGAACAGATGGCGCAAAAACGTAAAAAGACTCGGGTATTAAAAATATTTGAAGAACTCCCACCCCATATACGTGATCATATCTACCAACTTGGGTTATCTACAATTGAAGACTATAAATGTTGGTGTCGCAAACATAATTTTAGCTGTGGATTGGACAAAAATTCGCGGCAACGCCGAAACGAACTTAGTATTGTAACCGTGATTAAAGCGTCCGAAATACTCGAGAATGAGAAAAAATCTCGTAACTTGAATGAAATTATCCCGAAAATATATAACGGTGAAATGCAGAGTGAAAAACTAAGGAAGGGAACGGCTAAGGAAATTGCACTTGCTTTTGAGAGAAGCTATTATCCGAAAATGCTTCTGAAACTTCTATTGCACCTTGAACAAAAGTCCGATCTCTTAGAAGATCCTACCTATATTAAGGGAATTGAAGCAATAGCAAACCATTCTGAAAATTGGATTCGTCCTCTTAAGACGTGGCATGTCAAAAGACATAATCTTGTTCGGCAGTTTTCTGAACTTCTTCGCCATCTATTCGTAGCTTATGATGTCCCACCTTTCATGGAACGTGCTTGGTTAACTGAAAACGAGACACATCAGAATTGGTATAAACATATCGGTGCAGGGCAAAATATCCGAACTGCTCCAGGGATACCGGTTGCGTTGACCAAAAAGATGGCACACCATTTTCTTTTTGCACCTAAGCAGTATGGCGTTGAGGAAGCAATTCGATGGGGACAGGTGCATGCACTCGGTGGGGATAAACGGCTAATGGATGCACTCCGTGGAACGCGCATGTTAGGGAATTTCAAAAACGATGAATTTTGGTTGAATATAATCCGCTTCTTTATTGCGAATCCGATGTTAGATGTCAGTCACGTGCATCCGATAATTGATTACATCTGGAACCAGAAATTTGAAAATCCGCGTGTGTTTGTTGCAAGAGGGGTTGTAGAGGAACATGATCCACCCCAACCTAACTTCAGTATGAAGGGTAGAACACCTAAAACACTGCTACGCCAAGTGAATGAATGGCATCGTCAACTCGGAAGAGAAACAAGAGGAGGAGATTTCGAATGGATGCGATCAGAAATCGGTGAATTCCATTTACGAGAAGGGAGTGAGAAGAAACGTAACTTGAAATACTGGTATATACGGGAGCTTCTTAGCACAAAAGAACTCATTCATGAAAGTAGAAAATTGCATCATTGTGTCAGAAGTTACGCGAGGTCATGCTACACCGGAAAAACTTCAATTTGGACGATGGAGTCTGAAGATGAAAACGGAAGACACAAGGTTTTGACAATTGAGGTATCACAACGCGAAAACCTTATCCGTCAAGTTCGGGGTAAACAGAATCGCCTACCTACGGAAAAAGAAAAATACATATTAATGCAATGGGCAAAATATGAAAAACTTGAAATGGCTGAATATCTCAGGTTTGATCAGGGTTAGCATAAAGCGTCGATTTGTTGATACAACTTGTGGTATACTGCCTATATTGGTATTATAGAATCCTCTATCACTATTGAACCTAAAAGGGGACAACGCTATGGACAATCAGACAACTTTCCGAGAAATTGTAAAACGACTCAAAAGCCTTTCACTTGAACATCAGAGACAGGTTTTAGATTTTATAATAGAGTTGTCAGGTGAACCACCAAAGCAATACCCTGGCAAAAATTTACTTCAATTTGTAGGCACAATTTCAAAAGAGGATTTGGAAATAATGAAACAAGCAATTGAAGAAGGGTGTGGCTTAGCATCATTAAGGTAGGAGTGGCATACCGATTAACACTGATTTTTGATACAGTTTATGATAAACTTACTACGAGAACGTGAGTTTGATAATAGATATATGAACTTCATTTTGCATAAAATCTTATTCTCATAAGCCCGGTAGGTGCGGTTTCCTAACCGCACCGAGTCCAAAAATCTGATTTATCAAACTCACGTTACGAGAAGATGTTAAGTGCAAATTCCCATGCCATCACGCAACTAAAAAAGGAGATAACACAATGGAAAATCTAACGACTATTGAAGAAATTGTTCAGCGATTAGAAACGTTTTCACCAGCGAAACAAAAACAGGTTTTAGATTTCACGTTAGGACTTGCAGGCGAAACACCAAAAGGTATACCGCTTCAGGAACTGCTTGAATTTGTAGGTATGTTTCCGCCTGAGGATTTGGAAGAAATAAAGCAAGCGATTAAGGAGGACTGTGAAAAGATTGACACATCAGAATGGTAAATATCTATTGGACACCAATGTCCTTATTGCTTTATTGGAGGATGAGATTGTAATTCAAGTCCAAGATGGATCACAAAATGCTACTACCGTGTCTTTGCCTGCGCCAGCGATTGGTGAACTCTACTACGGTGCCCGGAAATCGGGCAACCCTATAGAAAATCTCGCGAGAGTCAACCGTCTCACACAACGGTTTCCACTTCTCTTCTGTGATTTAGAAACTGCACAATGGTACGGAATCATCAAAAACCAGCTACAAAGGAAAGGTCGTCCTATCCCGAACAACGATATTTGGATTGCAGCAATTGCTATGCAACATGGGTTAATTCTGCTGACGCGAGACGCACATTTCGGTGAAGTTGAATCTCTGCAGATAGAAAGTTGGTAAGTTTATAGTAAATCCGAAAATTTGTTCACATTTCAATGAACAACAATCCCTACACGCGCACGCTGGTGAGGTTTCCTAACCTCGCCAATGTAAAGGTAATTCTGAATTTACTATAAATATGTTATGAGACTTCCAACACAACCTTGTTAAGACAACAATTATAAAATAGGCGGGTTTAGAAAACCCGCCTACTGAATTGGCAATTATTTCGTTGTGCCTAACTTACTTCTTTTCCCGATACTCACGCAATAGTCTATTAATCTTATCAAGAAATTCTTGCGAGTATATTTGACCGACAAGCGCGTTGTGGGTTTCAACAGCGATAGCATCCCAAGCCTCAAGCGAACTTTCTTGAAACTCAACTATCTGAATCCCAGCTTTCTTTGTCAACGCTTCAATAGATTTTTCGTTATCTCTCCGGATGTCCTCAATCAACTTGCTCTGATATTTATTCCCCGCTTCACGCAAAACTTTCTGTTGCGCAGGCGTAAGTTGATCAAACTTTTCTTTTGTAATCACTGTCGCGCCAACACCGACATTGACCGGAAGGTTTGTCATGTACTTAACTTTATTGCTCCATTGTAGTGCTACAGTGACGTAAGGGGAGGCGGTTAGCGCATTGAGCTGACCCGAATAGAGGGAAGGCAACACCTGTGTAACTTCTCTGGGGACAGTTGCTATATTCGCATTTTTGTAAAATTCAAGGGCAATCCTATCACTTGTTCGTGCCCACATCTTGACGTTTGGTGACTGGAGGTCAGCAATAGTCCTAATCGGATGATTACTGAAAATGTAATAGAAACCGATATCTCCCATTCCGATTAGAACATAACCTGCCTCCAAAAACGCTTTGTCTAAATCTTCACGAAGATAGTCGCGCACATAGTCAAGTTCTTCGTAAGTCTTGAACATTCGGGGTAGTTGAAAAATTAGTACTTCTTTTTGTATTTCGCCAAGTCCTGTGGCAGTCATAGCACCTGCATGAATGAGTCCATTTCGCATCTTACTGATAACATCAAGTTCGTCACCCATTACCCCATTCGCATAGAATCGGAACTTAATATCACCATCGGTTTTGGTTTGTATTTCTTTACTCATCGCAGCAAAATTGTTCATCCAAGTAGAGCCTTTCGGTGCCAGTGTAGCGAATTTAATAGACTCAACAGCGTAAAGGGATGCTGGCAAACAGATCATGCTCAAAATTATTAAAATCATACTCGCAATACTTGCAGCGAGGGTTTGATTGCTTATTTTTTTGTCACTCATTATTCAGTTTCTCCTTCTTCCATTTCTAAATCAAAAAGTTCATAAGTTTGAGAGAGCCAACGTTTTGCCCGCGACTTTGCTAACGATGTTGCTGCTGCTTCTCCAGGATATATGTCGGACGGTGCATCAATAACTTCCTGTAACGACTTTTTGTAAAGTTCCACATCCAGTTTGGGATAGGCGTAGTATCGCGCCAGATAGAACTTACTCATCAGGAATTTGCCATCATTAATCTCATCAACTTTATCGATGTGTTCCTTTGCTTTTTCAGGATCTCCACCGATTGCTGGTGATCGGTCGCCGTAATAGACTGCGTAGAACAGATGTGCGCTACCGAAATAGAAAGTTTCATCTAATTCAAGGATACGCCGCATCATCAGTTCAACACGAGCGAGATCAATCACTTGCATCGGGTCATCTTTCTGCAGGCTAATACCGCGTCCGACAGCATAAGCTGCCCAAAACAACGGTTCTACATCCTCTTTTTCAACCTTCTTAAGCAAATTTTCAAACACTTCCATCCCAATAGTTCTTGCTTTGATGAAAGTTTTATTTGATTTTGCGAGTGCCTTGAACGCATACATCTCGGAACGGGCGTAGTATTCAATTGCTTGGGTACGCATTTCCGCTGCTGTGTCAAAGTCACCTGCTATTTCAGCTTCCTCCATCTTATCTTCAAGAAATCCGCTGTAAGATGAAAAAGCACGAGCAGTTTTGACAATCAGCGACTTATTTCCTAACTTTGCCAACCGCTCAAGTGTCTTGAGATTTTTCTCAAGGGTGGTTTCTACCACCGCTAAATCGCCCTCTTGTTGAATTTTAGATAACTTACTTAGACCACATCCACCTACAAGAATAGGTAGGAGAAGTAAAAAAACTATTTGAAGATAAACCTTGTGGTATGTCATTTATCGAATTTACCCCCTATCAGTGTTGTACGTCGAATTGTTGACGCAGTTATTAATCCCAAAATGCAATATTCATAATTTCACTAATGGTAAAGGAAAAGCGGTATATCTGTCTCTTGAATTAAATGTTGTGTAACGCTGCCAACAAAGAATTCACGTACACTTTTCCTCCCATAAGCCCCCATCACAAGTAAATCAATGTCATTTTCAGCGATATAAGATTTAACCTCAGTATCAGGATGTCCGCTTCGCGTGGCAAGATTCGGTTGGATGCCGTAACTTTGAAAAAAATCATTTAAGTTTTCCAATAAAATATTCGCTTCCCTTGAATCATCACTAACTGTAAGCAGTGTAATATCACATGCATTCCAAATACCTAACAGAAGGAACAGGTGAACAGCCTTTGCTGCAGGGATACTATTATCATACGCAACCAATACCTTTTCAATTTTTCTCACCGAATCAGGTACAGCAAGAACAGGCGTAAGTCCATTCTTCAAAACTTTTTCAAGCGTCCCGAAGGTTTCATGATCAGAATATCCGAAGAAAGTTTTTTTGCCTATCACAGTAAAATCGTGGAATTTGGATTCCTCTATGATTTCAGAGAAAGGACTACCAGTATCTGCATGCAGAACCGATTTTATCTTCCGGGCTTCACAAGTCCGTTCGAATTCATCAAGAATAGCTTTTGCTTTTTCTTGTGTTTCTTCCAAGAGATGTCCTTCCCGTTGTACCTCATAGTGTGCACCACCGAGTGGCACTGGACCCCCTGTAGATTGAATCCCGGGCAGGTCAATAATAGCGACTCCAGTGATTGTAGCACCTTGGGAAAGTGCAATTTCACAAGCGTATTCTTTTGCTGCTTCCGCATAGTTGGAACCATCTAAGCCTAATAGAATTTTAGCAAAATTTGGGTTTCCCATTGTGCGGAATTCCTCCTTTCTAACAGACATGTAATTCTATAACACATGTCCAATATTTCTCTTTACAATGTCTAATAGTAAAACAAAAATATGTAAATATTACCGGTAGGTGGGTTAGGAAACTGTCCCTACCGCGGCGTATAATAATTATAGAGTTTGCTATAATACCTTATGCTTCTTTGGATAAAAAGGGCAACACAACAACTGTGCCGTTGACTTGTCCCTTTTCAGTCTCAATTTGAATTTGACTACCGTGCTCTGTAAATGCCATTCGTACGTACCCTAAAGCGATCGGTTTTCCGAGTGTTGGGGAATAGACTGAACTTGTAACCCATCCTACTTCTTTGTCACCATTGAAAATTTTTGAGTTATGTTGCATAGGATTTTCTGCGTCAATTTCGATCCCACGTAATAGACGGTTGGGATGTCCACGATACTTCATTCGCGCCACTATCTCTTGACCGATATAACACCCTTTCTCAAAATCAATGGCGTGTTCTAATTCAGCTTCAAGCGGAATGATGGCATCGTTTAATTCTGTTCCGTATCTTGGCGTGCCAGCTTCAATTCTGAGTACCTCAAGCGCATCCCAACCAATTGGAACAACATTAGGTCTTTCAGCCATTAACTTTTCCCACAATGCTTCCAACGTATCAACTGGAGTATAAAGGTGGTATCCATATTCTCCGACAGTATTGGATCTCACACAAACGATCCATTGTTGATCAAATAGGCAAAATCGGGAATAATACTCTGGTAAATTACTGAGATCTTCCGCATTTAAAACAGATTGAACCAGTTGTGTAGAACTTGGTCCATATACGGCAATTGCACCTATCTTGTCCGTTTCCACAGAAAGTTCTACATCATCTGCAATAAGATACTTGTCTAATTCTGTACAAGCATTTTCAGTACATTCAGGAGCAGTGCTGATGTAGATTGCATCTTCAAGGATATATAGGTTCATATCAGCGATTATTTTACCACGATTTGTTAAAAGTGTGGCGTAATTACCCTCGCCAACAGATAGATTTTCAACATCATTAGAGATAAGACGGTGCAGGAATTTTGCCCGATCCTCTCCAGTTAAAGTAAGAGTACCAAAGTATGAAATGTCAGCAATGCCGACATCAGTTCTAACTGCATTATGTTCAGAAACAGTATCAGTAAACTGTACTGCCAAGTTCCAACCTTCGTGTCTCTTGCCAAAGGTCGCTCTGAGTTTACGATGAATTTCATGAAGTGGTGTAGTTTTCATTTTACCTTCTATATTTCTAAAACATTCTCAAATGTGCTAAAAAAATTAAAACATCCGTTCCAAACGCCAAATTAATTTTGGTGTACGTAACGAGGATTCTATATTAATAGGATAGGCGATTTCAATAGCGGTGCTCAAAGGTTGAAAATCTCCGGGCGGACTGATAATAAACGACACCCCAACACCTATTGCAGTTTTCAAATGACTTAAAGAAAAATCGGACAAAGGGTTTTCATCAAACTGCCATACCTGTCCCGTATCCAGGAAAGTGGTAAATGCCCATCCAAATGCAGCATCAGTGTTGATGTTAAAACGAGTCTCTTCAAAAAATCGATATTCAATATTGAGAAGAATTCGCTTATCTCCTGCAAAAGTGTTAAAATCGTACCCGCGTAGCGTAGTCGTGCCACCAAGATAAAGAAGACGTTGTCTTGGCAAAGGTGCGTCTGAAAAATCACCGGAAAGCCGAAAATTCAATTGATGTGGTCCAAACAAACGTGTGTAGCGAACTAATTTTAATTTGTATAGGTTAAATGTATATTCGCCGCCAAGATAACTTCCTGCCATTTCAACCCCGACATGTCCGCGCCATCCACGTCTTGTTCGTTCATTTGGCCAAGGTAATAGATGACTTCCAACATATTGCGGACGTTTAATAGTCGATTTTCGGTCTCGTGTATCAAAGGTATATCCAAGGGAAATTATCTTCAGATGTCCACGATCAATTCGGGCATTGCCACGCTTAGGACGTGTACGGTCAAAATAACTCCAGTCAGTTGATTTGAACAAATTATCATGGTTTTCTTGTGTGAATTCAAGCCTCAGTAGTGAAGATGTTCCAAACGTTTGGGTGATCCAAATCTGTTCTCCCTCACGTTGATAATAATCATCAAGCGCAGTACCATAAACTGAAGCACTAAGACTACTATCATAAGGTAATAGACGAAACGCATTAGAACTGCTATCTGTTACTTTGAACAGACCAATACCCATTGTCAATGGGAAACGCCTAAAAAAACTTTTTTCAATGCCAAAACTATAGTTCCAAATATTACTGGAAAATCCGCCACTAACTGATCCGAAGAGTTGTTCCTCACCTGTGAAATGTGTCGCAAGAGTTGCCCCTGCACCAAGAACTACCCCGTGAACACGATTGAAGCTAAGAATCGGATACCATCCGGGTCGAATAAACGGTTGTTCTTCAATATCAACAATCAGTATATTTTTTCCACCTTCACGTTGCACACGCCAATCACGAATTGATTTGAAAGCTTCGTTGCTCTTACTAAGCTTTTTGGACAATTGATTGATTTTCGATTGTCCCAGAGAGTGAAAATATACGTCTTTAGTATTCATATCAAGTGCTGAGGTTAGTTCATTATGTGAGATTCGACGAATCCCTGTAAAACGTATTTCATCCAATTTCCCTTCGTTAATGTTATACTGCAGTGTATCATTGACAAATTCATGTGTAACTTCAGCAAATGCAAAACCACGGTTTACATAAAAATCGGCTATCATTTGCTCTTTCAACTTTAGGCTTGCTACACTCAAATAGTTTGAGTTTAAATCGAACCAATTCTTGATGAATTGTGCGGGAAAACTTCTATTTCCTTTGATTCTTATTTCCCTTGCAAACTTTACGGGTGCCTCAGTTACGACGATTTTCACAGTTACTTGCAACGGTTCTGTGTTCGGAATTTTTTTAGACTTACTGCCTTCAGTACTATCAGACTCAACATCTTTGAGAGAGGAACTGGACAGACTGATTGGTGGAGATTCCACTACATCAGTTTCCAAGACAGTTGTTTTTAATTGCACCTCTTGGAACCAATCAAAGTTTTCTAATTCTGCTATCAACCGAGCCAATTGTTCGTTTGTAAATGTATCTCCAGGTGCTATTGGAATTCTCTTTAACACAACTTCACTTGGAATTGTTTTGTTACCCTCAATTTCAACTGCAGTAACTTTAAAATTTCCCGAAACCTCAAATGTTTCTGAGGTCGACGGTTGGTCTTTAACTAATTTTATGGTGCCCATGCCCTCTTTCCAATGGGGCCACCATGGATACTCCTCATCATAAATCGGTAACCAATAACTGTACTCACGATGGACGGTCCGCTTAAAATCTTCAACACTCCCAAGTTTCCCTTGTGCTCTACGGTGCACATTAAGGAGCCACGTATTCTTATCCTTTTTGTTCGGCGAACTGCGTGGAAAAGCAACTTCAAAACTCCAGAAATTGGCATTAATTTCGGTCGCAACTTTAGCATCCGAATTCCATGAACTGTCCGCTTTGAACTTTTCTATTGATTTATCAATTGTCTCTCGTGGCACATCAGGAGGTGCGAATCGAAAGTTAGGGTATCCTACTTTTTGCACCCACTGATCAAAAAAACCGCTAATCGGGTTTATTATAAGGTGTGGATAGCCATCAGTTTCTGGATTCATATCAAGCAAAATTTCAACGGAGTCATCTTCCCATATAGGTGAGTCATGTTGTGTTTGCGAAACACGAGGCACTCGGTAATTGGCAAAGTGTGCTCTTCCACCAATATAAAGATTTTGTGCATCCCAGATTAAGTAAATATCTGTCAAATTTTCTGCTGTTTCGGTACCGGTTGGATTCTGGAAAGCGGAGAGTTGCGCGGCATTTAACCACGCTTTTTCAGATAAATTTCCGTCAATAATAGGTGATTGTGAAGTTAGCGGGATAGGTTGTACTAATTCAGAAGGGAATGTGTCTTCCGATTCAGTAGATTCAGAATTGTTAGATCGGCTGCGTAATCTTGGATTTGGTAGAACTGAAATTGTATTAGTCGCTGTTAAACGGAGTAATGGACCTCCACCGTTAATGACACCCTCGTTATCGTCAATTTCTGCGGGGAGATTAATAATATAATGTTGTTTTTCACTTTTTAATTTGACATCAGCAAAATAATTAGTGGGAAGGAGTAACCCTATATTTCCTTCTAACGCAGTTAAATCCAGTGGTGCGGCAAGATCATCAAGTATAGTAAGGTCAATTGAACCGTTATATGTTTTTATTTCACTTTGTCCTGGAGCCAACAAAATTTTACCGTGAATGCTTCCCTGCTTCACCTCAACATGGTAGTTTCCCAACGTTTCATCAAGATGCACCCTCCCCATCTCATTTGTGATCTCTATCTTTCCCCGTATATGATGGATATATGCATCACCATCTTTTACTTTAAGTTGAACTGAGACATCTGGCGGTGTGTTAATCACATAACTCAAATGGAGATGTTTTTTTATATCAGATTCACTTCGGTTTTCAAATACTGCCTTGGATATTTCTGCAGGCAGGAGTGAATTCAACTGGAGTGTGCCATCTTTTTTTGTGTCGGTTATGGAGATATTTTCCAGAAAGGTTTTCGTGAGGACTGTGAGGTGAGGATTATGTTCCCGCACCCGTTTTTCAAGTGTAACACTGATTTTATCTTTGTCTTCTTTCTTACTGTCTATAGCGATTATTTTAATGTTCCCTGGTATATCTAAGTTGATTTCAAGTCGATAAACATCATCATAACTGAAAGTCTGTGAAGAAGTTAGAGGAAGATCAGGTGTTTGTTCTCTGAAAAATGTAAAATGCGACGGGTCTGCAGTTCCATTTTCGGCTGCTGCTATAAGTTGCTCGGAGAAACACGTTCCAAAGAATATAAAACAAAACAATAAAAGTAAACATTTTAATTTAATCAGAAAATGTTGAATAATATTAAGGCGGTTAGAGGTATGAGGATATAAATCTGCAAAATTGTTTGGTATTGTATTAAAGGCAATCGTATAATTTGCAAACAACATCCTAAAGTTCCCCATTAAATTCAATAAAAATGGCTTGACACTATTAAAATAATACTTTATACTTATTATTAAAGTCAAGCAGTTTATTGCATAAGGTAACCTGATATAGATAAAATCGTTACCGTACTGATACATTATAAACATTTAGAAGGTGACTATCCACAAACCAGTTATCATCGGAGCAATTAGATGTCCAATTCGCTTACAGAATATTGTTTTTCTTTTGGTCCCTGGAATATACACGAAGGGGCGGACCCTTTTGGACCTCCTGTGCGGGAGTCGTTCAGTTTTGATGAAAAAGTCGAATTTTACCGAGACCTCGGCTTTGTTGGAATCCAGTTTCATGATGATGATGTCGTTCCTGATATTGACGAAAAAACACATGCGCAACTAATCTCCCGCGCAAAAAGTGTGAAAACTCAAATTGATAACCACGGTTTGACCGCTGAAGTGATTGCACCGAGATTGTGGGAATCGCCCCTGACGATTGATGGGGCTTTTACCTCAAATTCAGCTAAAGAGAGGCAGTACGCATTGGAACGTTCAAAACGTTGTGTTGATATTGCCAATGAACTTGAATGTAGAAATTTTGTCTTGTGGCTTGCCCGTGAAGGCACCTATATTCGTGAAACAAAAAGTTCAGCAGAAGCTGTCAATCACATTCTGGATGCAATTAATGTGTTGCTTGATTATGATCCCGAGATTCGGATTTTGATTGAACCAAAACCCAATGAACCCATGGATATTGCCTATATCCCAACAATTGGACACGCTATAGGTTTGGCTTATGCAAGTACAGACCCTGATCGGGTGGGTGGATTAATCGAAAGCGCGCACGCGATACTTGCGGGTTTAGAACCATCGGATGAGATGGGTTATGCACTTTATCATAATAAACTGTGGAGTGTGCATCTAAACGATCAAAATGGTCTAAAATTTGATCAGGATAAAGCATTCGGTTCTGCAAATTTACGTCGTGCATTTAATCAGGTACGAGTGCTTGAAGAAAACGGTTACGGTAGAAACGGAGAATTCGTAGGATTAGATGTCAAAGTAATGCGGACACAACCGCGCGACATTTCAACAAAACATTTATTAAGTAGTCGCAGAACGTTTCTCAACTTACTTGAAAAGGTGCGGACGTTTGACAGAAAAGTGGAGCAGGAGTTTATTACAGCGAGAGATTACGAGGGTTTAGATTTCTACATACTTGAACACTTACTCGGGGTATAGCTATCCAGCACCCTGATATACCAACCTACCTTGCATAAACTTAACCCCTTCTCAACAGAATATATAGGACGATTGAGGAAAAATCGAACATGACAATGGATAAGAAGTTATTATGCCCTGACAAACCTTTATTTGAGGAGACAGGTCCCTGTTTTCAATCTGTTCTACTGGTCGGTCCTCCAGGTGTCGGTAAAGGAACACAAGGAAAACTGCTATCACATGTTCCCGGTATTTTTCACATTTCAAGCGGGGATATGTTACGTGAACTTGATGAAAATTCTGAATACGGACAGCTCTTTCATAAATATGCTACAAAAGGTAAGTTTGTTCCAGACGAAGCTACGATTAGAATATGGAAAGAGTATGTTTGGTCTAAAATAGAAGAAAAGGTTTATAATCCAGAAACTGACCTGCTTGTTCTTGATGGTATCCCCCGCAGCATTGCGCAAGCCGAGTTATTATCTCCGTATATTAATGTTATAAAGATTCTATTTATGGTCTGTGAGGATCGGGAAGTAATGTTTGAACGTATACGCGGGCGGGCACTTAAAGAAAACCGTCAGGATGATGCCAACGAATTAGTTGTTCATGATCGATGGGATGTTTATAAACAACTAACCGAGCCGATGATAGATTATTATCCTCAAGAGATGGTTAGGATTATTGACGCTGATTCTATTCCAGCTGAAGTAATGCATCAAATTTTAGCTGTTATAGTTCCAATTCAGAAGAAGTGTTTTTCTCCTCCACTCCTATAACCTATCTTCCGTATTTTCTTCAATATACAGGCATACCGTTTATTCTATCCGGCGATATAGGCGAATCTTTGGATGGATTAGTGCTTGCATAGGAAACGGAGCGTTACTATCAGAGATTCTGATACCTAAAAACTGTGGAGTGCGTTCAAACGTCCTGTACAATTCGTAGCGGCTTCCCTCCCCTAAAATCGCTTTGTAAAATTCCTGCGTTTCCTCAATTTCAATCCCTTCCAGCGGATACCAATCCCCCTTTTGATAATCCAGCGGATTCTGCTTATATTTTTCGAAGACTTCTCTGTTAGGTTGGATAATTAAAGCCCATTCAGATTCCTCATCCTCAGACACCATTTCTCTATCCAATTCAGGTATAAGCCAATCAAATAGAATCTCTGGCGCACGGGAAATTGAACTATCGTCCGGTATGTTTTCGGATACCCATTCAGATGCTTCCTGCCCGGTAGGTTGCGATAGCATAACAGAAGCAAATGCAGCGGTGTAAATAAATGAATACAGCCATACAGCACTTCCAAAGACAATGCTAATCCGCTTGTCGAGGGTGACAAGAAAAACAGCACTAAGAACTGTAAGTGCGGGATAAAGAATTAGCAAATGACGCGTAAATGAAACCTTGAATGTCCCGATAAACAATAGATACGGAATAACAAAAGCCAGTATCATCAATCCCTTCTGCATTTTTTCATCAGTGAATAGATTTATGACCCCAGATTTTCTCAAAGATTGTGTTGATTTAACAAGTGTATAAATTACACCAAAACTCACCAGCAAGGCAAGTGGCAATCCCATCCCCCACTTCAAGAGTATCCATAAATACAGAAACCGATTTAGCCAACCAGTATCCCCGGTTGCAAATAGTCCGAAGTGCCCGCGATGATAGTGCAAAGTTTCATACGAGAAATCTTCAAAGAAATAATTCCATTCTGATAACACCACATCAATCAACCAATATGGACAGATGAGTGTAAAGGTTACAGCAGCAACGCCAGCTATCGTGGCAAACTTCTGATAAAAGTTTTCTGTCCGAATAAAAATCAAAAGAGAGAAACCAACAAACACTGTTGGGAACTTTACCGCAACACCGATTCCAGCAACAATACCTAACCATAGGCAAGTTCGTAAGGTTAGATGGGCATCTCGTGTAGCTAACCAGAGGAATAAGGTTACACAAAATGTGGCAGGAATATCCACGAGTGCGAAACGCGATTCATTGGTGGCATGTAACATCGCGACTGCAAGGAAACCTGCAGCAATCTGTCCTACACGTTTATTGCCAATCTTTGTTCCGAGACAATACGTTAACCATATCGTGCTTGTGGACAACAACACGTTTATGAACCGTGCCAACCAGATGACACGCGCTTCGGTCATAACCAAGCCGCAGACCGAAAGAACTTTCCCTACCAGCGCAATCAGATAAAACCATGCTGTTCCAGGCCAATTATAGATTTCAGGAGGGGCTGTGAAATTGATAAGATTTAGGATGTCTTGGGCAATTAGGGTTTCACGAGGATCAGGTAAATCAGGTAAACCAACGCCAATGCCGAGAATGCGAAGCAAGAAACCGATAGCAAGAATAGCAGGCATTATCAAAACATCGAGATTATAGGAGCTATTTCTTAGCGCGATCAATAATTTCATTTTAGACGCTAACGCGATACTTTTGCCCACAATTCGGTAGGAAGTAACTCCCGTACTTGCGCAATTTGTGTGGTCATGACTGGGAGTTCTAATTTCTCAAGAATATCTTGCCACCTTTCAGATTGAGTGTCGTCAACATAGACAGGCACAAACCCCAGATTAAGATAGGTTTTGATTGCAGATATACGAAAATCGTCTGTGTCAAGCATAGAACAGATAAACCCATGGTCGCGAAAATAGTTGAGAACAGCAAGTGAAACCCATTTACCCAGTTTGTGCCCTGTATGTTCGTCTAAAACGCCTACCATGTGGACGTATCCAACCTCTGTTTCATCAACGGATTGTCGCCATGCACATGCGGTACCGACAGGAATATCTTGATGTGTTACAAAATAGAACCCATCTGGAACAAATACGTCTCGCCCGGTAATTTCATTGCGCGTATCTTCTGCAGTGCGTTCTTTCCCACCGAATGAATCACTGATGATGTTTGCCCAATGTCCCTCATCACCTTCTTGATAGGTTCGCAAACCGTAGCCATCGGGGAGTTCTAATTTTGGTAAATTATCAAGATTAGGTCTGACCATTCTCAATTGTCGTGCCATTTGCTAATTCCTTCTGATTTTGCTAATCATTTCAACCTACGCACTACATCATTATACTACATATAAAAAAACACCGCAAAACCTTTACTTTATTTTTTAAAGATGCTATAATTGAAATTAATACTATATAGTTGCACTTCATTGTGGATTACCCTCACACAAAATTGTAGAAAGGTGTAAAACAGTTGAATCGATCACATAAAAAGGACCCTAATATCGTTCTTATCGGTTTTATGGGTACTGGAAAGACCTCAATTGGCAAAGGACTTTCCTCACAACTTCGTATGCGTTATGTTGATACTGATAGTGTGATAGAGAAGGATAGTTGTCGACACATCAGTGATATTTTTGCACAAGATGGTGAATCCGTTTTTCGTCAACTCGAGAGCGAGGCGGTTAGTGAAGTTTCAAAACTACACAACCATGTAATATCCACCGGAGGCGGTGTTGTTTTGAAAGAGGCAAACATCGCTAAACTTAAAGAGAACGGTGTAGTATTTTGCCTAACTGCCACACCCGAAGAAATCTATCGACGCGTTGGCCATCAAACACACCGTCCACTGCTTCAAACCCCAGCACCAATGGAAACAATCCGAACCATGTTAACAGAACGCGCGCCCTTTTATGCACAAGCGGATCATACGGTGGAGACAACCGACAGATCATTTGAAGAAATCATTGCAGACATAAAAAGAATCTATCTCAAGACGGTTAGAACACAAAAAACAAAATATACACCAAACCGAAATGATAAAAACTTTACACGTTGAACTCAATGAAAACAGTTATCCGATTTTCGTTGGGGCAGGGATTCTCAACCGGATTGGCGAATTTTTGAAATCTTGCGCAAAATCAACAAAAGCACTGCTTGTTACCGATACCTTCGTCAATCATCGTTATGCTCCGTTGGTCTTAGAAAGTTTAAAGAGGGCAGCGTTTGATGTTGCTGTCGTTGATGTTCCTGTCGGAGAGGAAAGTAAATCCTTAGAACAGTTTGCTCAGATACAAGATAGTTTAGTTGAAAATCAACTTGATAGGGGTTCAACGCTCATTGCTCTTGGCGGGGGTGTTGTTGGGGATTTAGCTGGATTTGCTGCAGCAGTATACATGCGAGGTATCGCGTATGTGCAAATCCCAACGACTTTGCAGGCACAAGTTGATGCAAGTGTTGGTGGTAAAACAGCAATTAATCACCCGAAAGGTAAAAACCTTATCGGCGCGTTCCATCAACCGAAATTGGTACTGATTGACGTTAATACGCTCAAAACCTTACCGCAACGGGATATCCGCGCAGGACTCATTGAGGTAATTAAGATGGGGGTTATCCGCGATGAACCCTTGTTTGAAATGGTAGAAGAGAACCTTGACGCTATATTAAATTTAGATGCAGAGACGTTAATTAAGATGATCGCTCGTGCATGTGCTAACAAAGCAGACATAGTCGCAAAAGATGAAAAAGAGAGCGGATTGCGGATGGTGCTGAACTATGGACACACCTTTGGTCATGCACTTGAGGCGTTGACACATTATAAGAAATACAGACACGGTGAAGCTGTTTCTATCGGCATGAATTGTGCATCGCTATTAGCGGTTAATTTAGGGATGTTCTCTGAAGCAGATTTTGAACGTCAACGAACACTTTTGAATCGTGCAAAATTGCCACTTACTTTTCCATCTGATCTTTTTCCCGAAGCGATATGTGATGCAATGTCCCTTGATAAAAAAACACTTGGTGGTAAAATCCGCCTCATATTACCGACCCGTATTGGCGAAGTTGTTATCCGAGACGATGTGACAGACACAAAGATTATAGAAGCAATTTCACAATGTTATTAGTTTTTAACGCTAACTCTTTTTAGAGGAAATATATGACACAAAGTAAAACAATCTTATGGGCAATCGCTTGTTTGGTTTTCTTTCTATGCGGCACTTACGGTTTTAGCCAAGAGCCTCCGGTTGTGCCACAAGAACCTGCGCCAGCGCCTCCGTCAAACGTAATGGCAAAAGATACGCCCAACGACGACGGCTCAAGCGTTACCGTCACTTGGGACGCTGCACCCGAAGGCAGCGGAATTGTCGGCTACAAAATCCTACGAAATACTGATGCAGGTGAGTTTGAAGAAATTGGCAAACAGTTGGACGCGGACATAACGAAATTTAAGGATACAAAAATAATTAAGGGTAAGGCGCATGCATATATTGTGAAAGCCATTTCTGCAAATGAAACTTCAGTAAATTCAACACAAACCGCTGCTGTAAAAGCAACGGGACAGTGGTTTCACACTGGCAAAATTCCGCTATTTATCGCAATGTTCTTTTTTTCGGCAGCGATTTTAGGCAGTATCTATCATGCACAGAGTGGAAAAGAGGTATTTATTAGGCGGATTCCGGGTTTAGAAGCTGTTGACGAAGCCATCGGTAGAGCGACAGAAATGGGACGTTCAATCCTTTACGTATTAGGGTTAGGTAGTGTAGACAATGTTGCAACTATTGCCAGTATGACGATTCTTGGACAGGTTGCCCGGCGAACCGCAGACTATGAAACACCGCTACGCGTGCCATGCAATGACCCAATTGTGTTGAACGTTGTACGTGAGATGGTGAAAACTTCTTATCTTGACGAAGGTCGTCCGGATGCCTACCAAGAGGAAAACATCTTCTACCTTACCGGTGATCAATTCGCTTACGCCGCCGGTGTTGATGGTATGATGATTCGCGAAAAACCGGCAGCAGTCTTCCTACAAGGTACATTTTTCGCAGAATCGCTTCTTATGGCTGAAACCGGTAATTCCATCGGTGCGATTCAAATTGCAGGAACAGATTCTGAGCACCAACTTCCCTTCTTTATCGCCGCGTGTGACTATACCTTAATTGGTGAAGAACTCTATGCTGCGACAGCATACTTATCTAAGGATCCTATGTTTTTGGGCAGTCTCAGAGGACAAGATTGGGGTAAGCTTGTCATTTTTGCAGCGATCATACTCGGTGTGGCACTCGAATTATTTGGTATCAACTGGATCACAACACTCTTACAGCGGGTGAATTAGGAGATTTTATGAAGCGACAAATACCTTTAGTGCTTTGCTTTCTTTTTGGCGTAGCAATGATCTTCACCCAATTTAGTCCACATTCATATTCTCAAGCAGTTTACAAAGAAGTGATTAATTGGGGACTCATCATATCGCCTTTCGCTCTGGTCTTGGCAGTGGTGACGCTCATTCAAACACACGCGACGCGCATCCGTCTCCGTACAGAGCATTGGCAATACAGTTTAATTGTATTCGCGGGCATGATAATGATGGTCTTAATTGGTGTTCCTTATGGACCACAAAATTCGATATTTGTGTGGTTATATGATAACGTCCAAGTACCCATGGATGCAACAATGTTTTCTTTGCTTGCCTTCTTTATTGCTTCAGCGGCTTTTCGTGCATTCCGTGCACGAGCGTTTGAAGCAACTCTCCTTCTTATTACCGCCATGCTTGTCATGATCGGAAATGTGCCAGTCGGTGATCTGGTTTGGAATAAGGTGATGTCTTGGACACCTTGGGCAGATGGTGCCTCATGGCTTCGCCAATGGATTTTAGATGTTCTCAATAATGCAGCACGACGGGGCATTATTCTTGGTGTAAGTTTAGGAGTCATCTCACAATCGATCCGAATTATATTAGGAATTGAACGTTCGTATCTTGGTGGAGGAGATTAGTCAATGCTCGAAAAATTCATGAATATGGACAGGCGAATAATTTTTATATTAGTTGCTTTAGTCGTTATTATTCCAACCCTTATCCCGGTAAGGATGCCAATTACAGTTTCAGAGCCAACACAAAAACTTTACGATTTTATTGAATCACTTCCATCCGGATCAACTATTATGATTGCTTTTGATTATGGCCCATCTTCTCTTGCGGAACCAGAACCGATGGCAAAGGCAGTAATGCAGCACTGTTTCAGTAAGGGCGTGAGAGTCATCGGTATGACACTTTATGCTAATACGCCGACTTTAGCTGATAAACTGATGCGAAAGATTGCTGGAGAAAACAATGCTGTCTATGGCGAAGATTATGTATTTTTGGGCTACCGTCCCGGAACATTACAAGTTATCCTTGGTATGGGAACCGACATCAGTAGTGTCTTTGAAACCGATTACGAGAAAACAGCTATCCCCGAAATTCCGATGATGGAGAATATCACGAACTATGATCAGATCGATCTGTTGCTTGATCTTGCTTCTGGTAGTTCAACCGAAGCTTGGATCATTTATGCAAACACAAGATATGGTTTGAAGATTGCCGCTGGCGTTACTGCTGTCATTATCGCCCAAATGTATCCTTATCTACAATCAGGACAGTTAATCGGCATGATGCCCGGTTATTTGGGAGCCGCCCAGTATGAGAAATTGTTGAATGCCCCCGGAGACGGAACTATAGGATTAAACACCGCAACCTATGCCCATCTTCTGATTATCGGGTTGGTTATTTTAGGCAATATCGCTTTTTTTATTGATCGAAGAAGGGAGGCGTAATTAATGGAAGTTTTTGGAATCTGGGTTGCAGCATTTTTAACACTCTGCATCTATAGTTTTCTTTACCGAGATAATCCATTCTATCGGTTTGCAGAACATCTCTTTGTAGGTATATCGGTTGGATACCTTATTGTTATTGGGATCCATCAAGGAGTCATACCGTTAGCTTGGGAACCATTATCTGAAGCAGTGGCAGCTCTTTGGACTGGGACAACAGCGACGATAGGATCCTGGTTCGGAACGGAAAGAGAAGTAACACCAGAAACGACAAACGCACTTTGGGGACTATTTAAGATAATTCCTATCGCCATTGGTTTACTGTTTTTTGCCCGCTTGTCACCCCGTCATGCATGGTTAATTCGTTATCCTATAGCTATTCTGATCGGGTTTGGGGCAGGTGTCGCAATTCCAAATATGTTGCAAGCGAATATCTTTGCGCAGACACGCGGAACAATTGAACCTTTTGCTGCCATCAATGCAGGAACGCTTTCCGCTTGGGATACTTTCGGAGCAATCCTCATGGTCGTTGGTGTAATTTGCACGCTCACCTATTTTTTCTTTTCTGTGGAGCACCGCGGTCCTATCAATTGGCTTTCAAAGGTCGGTATTGCTTTCCTTATGATAGGATTCGGTGCTGCATTTGGGAATACCGTTATGGGACGTCTCGCCCTTATGATTCACCGTGTCGGTTTCCTAATAAACGATTGGATCGGTTCAATTGTTGGGTTATTCTGACAAGACATAACCGTCAACTTTGTAGGAGGGAACTCCGGGGAATGCCTAAATGGCATTCATACCGTTGATTTGGATTCCCGACTATAAACGGTCGCGATTCGGAGATCGCTCCTACAAACACGAGGAACATACCTTACCTATAGGGACGTGAGTTCGGTATAAGCAATTTTTGTAGCACAACCTATTAGTTGTGCTACAAAGTGCGGTTAGGAAACCGCACCTACCGCAATTATGAGAGTAGAATTCGAGTGTTAAGAACTTCCTATTTTTTACTCCGATCTCACGTTATAAGGAGAAAACTACATGAAACTTGGATATAGCACATGGGGAATGCCTACTGTACCTGTAGATACTGCTATCTCCCATATTGCGAACCTCGGATTTGATGGGATTGAACTGACCATCATCCCACGTTTTACCACCGAACTTAGCACTCTTGATGCAGCAGAACGGAAACGGATCGCTACTTTGCTGAAACAGCACAACTTGGCGTTACCTGCAATCGCAGCACATTCCAGTTTGTTGGAAACCGATGCGGAGGCGCATGCGAAAAATATGTGGCGACTCAAAGGCGGTGTTGACTTGGCTGTTGAACTTGCACAAGGTGATGAACTTCCCGCAGTTAATACGACTCCTGGTGGAAAACCGGACCAGTGGGAAACACAAAAGGATTTTCTCGCTGAAAGGATCGGTGAATTAGTTGATTATGGCGCTTCCAAAGGTATCACGATTGCGATGGAGCCTCACATCGGTGCTATCATTGATACACCAGACAAAGTGCTTGAACTGCTTGAAATCGTCAATTCTCCACACCTCAAAGTTAACTTTGACATTAGCCACTTTGACATTGTCGGAATGCCAACTGAAGAGACAGTGGCTGCATTAGCACCTGTTTCAGCACATACACATGTCAAGGATCAACGTGGGATCCACCCCGATTTTGAATTTCTAATCCCTGGAGAAGGAACTTTTGATTATGTCGATTATCTTAAAAGGATGCAAGCGCACGGATATGATGGGTTTATTACTGCTGAAGTGAGTTTTATGGTGCAGGCACGTGAAAACTACGATCCACTCGCTGCAGCAACGTTATCATATCAAACGTTGTCTAAAGCATTTGTTGATGCTGGAATTGAGCGAAATTAATAGATTTTTATACCTAAAAAATTGCTGTAAGGTAGATTATGAAACCTAATATACTCCTTCTGATGACGGACCAACAGCGGTGGGATGCGATGGGCTGCAGCGGCGGCTGGGTGCAGACACCAAACTTGGATCGAATTGCTGGTGAAGGAATCCGATTTACCAACTGTGTCACGACTTCACCAGTCTGTATTCCCACGCGCCTCAGTTTAGCAACAGGACTTTACCCACACAATACCGGTGTTTGGAATAATATGGGGCATACGATGGCATCAGAGACACCGACTTGGATGCAAGCAGTACGTAACGCTGGCTATCGGACAAGTCTTTTCGGGAAGACACATCTTCATCCGCACAATGGGGACTTGCGCGAAAAAGAAGGGTTGATGAACGAATATGGATTAGACGATGTTGACGAAATAGGAGGTCCACGTGCAAGTGCACGTGTTAAGTCTCACATGACAGCAATGTGGGAAGAAAAGGGATTGTGGGATGCATACCGTGCTGATTTTCGTGAGCGATTTAGCACAAAACCTCACATGGTTCGTCCCTCAACACTTGGTCTTGAAAACTACGCTGATGTCTACGTCGGACAACAGGCGAAGCAGTATCTGCAAAACTATGACAGGAAAGAACCGTGGTGCTGTTGGGTTAGTTTTGGTGGACCTCACGAACCTTGGGATACACCTGAACCTTATGCCAGCCTGTATGACCCAAACGATATGCCTCCGCCAATACCTCGGCAATCCGAAGGAGATCGCCCTCTTGGAAACTTGGATAATATGATGAATCGGATGAATCCTAAATTTGAAGAGGGTGAAATTGGAAGGTTACGCGCAGACTATGCCGGTAATATAACGCTCATTGATGAACAAATTGGTGAAATCTTGGATACAATTGAGGAGCGCGGAGAACTGGAAAATACCGTTATCGTCCACTGTTCCGACCACGGCGAAATGAATGGAGACTATGGGTTGATTTACAAAGGCAACTTTCTAAACGGTGCTGTCCGCATACCGCTGCTCGTGCGTACCCCTGAAACATTAAAAAACGCTGTCCCTGATCGTATCTGTGAAAGTCCTGTTGAATGGATTGATATTGGTCCTACACTTGTTGAATTGGCTGGCGGCGAGATGCAACATCGCCAATTTGGAAAATCCTTACGTCCGGTTCTCAATGACACAGAAGCAACACACCGTGAATTTGCGATCTCTGAAATCTCACGTGAAATAATGTTACTCAATCGAGAGTGGAAAATTGCTATAAATAAAGAACGACAACCTTATCTTTTATTTAATGTGCAAAATGATCCAGATGAAATAAACAATCTTGCAGGATTACCTGAAATGAAAGAATTGGAAACACAGTTAAGATCACAAATTTTAGAGCATCTTTCTCACACTCAAACTTAAAAACAATAAAATAACTGTCCTTTTTTGTGCAGCAGAACATTAGATTTGCCCCATTTGGTGCATAATTCTGATTGTCACTTAGTTGAATCTCATCAATAATCTGTTTAAGATAACCTACAAACAGATATGGCAACAAACCTGTCTCAGGATCAGGTTGTATTTTCAATGAACTTGTCTCAGGATCAGGTTGTATTATTTCCAACGAACCTGTCTCAGGATCGGTTTGCCCTGCTAACAAACGACGATAAGCACTGCTGGTTATTCGCCATGCTGCGTCTTCTTGTCCGCGATAGATATAATCTTCGCCAGAATCAGTTATTTCATCTATTTGATTAATGTACTTTGCTAAACTTAATATCTCAATAGGTGTGTTGTTCATTGGTGTTGTTTGATTTTATTCCTTCAACCAGTCCTTAATCAGATTATACAATTTAGAGATGCGTTTGTCAATTGTTACTTAGCAAAGAGAATTGACTGACGGTTTTCACCTATGGGTGTGTAATGCGTATAAAAAGTTTAGATTGAAACGGAGCGGCACCCTACCTAAAATTAAAAAGTGCTTAATTATATGTGGAAATTAATTTTAGAATAGGGTAACATATTTAACATATTGATTCGTCTGAAAGAAAGTTTTGTTTATCGACCTTGCCAAATCAAAAGGCTGCAGATGCGTTAATAACATTCTGAAAAATCACCACAACAGTTGGGAACCGTGGTAGCGAATACACCTAAATCATTTTCAATTATTCAAGTAAAAGGAGTTATGATGGCTGAAAATACTTTTGAAATTACCGACGACACGTTTGAAGGGATGGTGCTTACATCTGATACACCTGTCGTTGTTGACTTTTGGGCGGAGTGGTGCGGGCCGTGCAAAATGATTGCGCCTATTTTAGAGGAACTTGCCGCTGAAAATGCGGACACCTTTAAAGTCGGGAAAGTCAACGTGGATGACAACCGTCAAACAGCAATGAAATATAGTGTCCGAAGCATCCCGACACTGCTTGTCTTCAAAGATGGAGAGGTGGCGGATCAGATTGTCGGAGCGATGCCTAAAGATGCGCTCAAAAAGAAAATCTTGGATGCCATTTAATCACGAATTACTGTTGGAGGGGTTTCCAACCCCGATGTAGAAGCAATGAGCCGGAGCATTATCGCTTCGGCAGGCTTCTGCGGGAATTTCGCGGTATTAGAAACCTGCTGTCGCTTTCTTTAACAGAGCATCATGTTTTGGCAATTTGTTTACAACACGTTCGCACTTCCCGTTATGTTAATCGGTTTTCATTTGGCAGCGTGTTGCAATCGCAAAATTCGGGAAGGTATTACTGGGCGAAGACAAGTATTTGAGGAATTGGAGCATCAACTCCGTAATGCGCGAAATTCAGAGAAAACAGCATGGTTTCATTTTACTTCTGTTGGAGAATTTGAACAAGCTAAACCGCTGATTGAAGCAATTTATGCCAATGCCCGAATTGTTTTGACATTTTTCTCCCCCTCGGTTGCGCCAGATGTGGAAGCTTATCAGTACGTCGACGCAGCCGTTTACCTTCCGTTTGACACACCCCAAAATGCAAAACGTTTGATACATCTCATCAAACCTACTTGTCTGATTTTTTCCAGATACGATATTTGGCCCAACCTCGTTTGGAAAGCATCAAACCAAGATATTCCTATTATTGTAATTGCAGGAACGCTGCATGCAGGATCAAAACGTTTCAGCAGACTCGCAAGAGGTTTTTTCACGAGTGTGCATCAACATATCACACTACATTGTGCTATTTCTGAAGCGGATGCTGCTCGATTTCAGCAGCTCTGTTCTTCAAAACATCAAGTCGTTGTTACTGGCGATACCCGCTATGAACAGGTGTATCGACGTGCAATTTCGGTTGCCCCCAACACCGGATTTTTCCCGGGACAAGCGACTTTAAATCGCCCTATCCTCATTGCTGGTAGCACATACTCGGATGATGAGAAAGTATTATTGGAAGCGTATCAGATTCTTCGTGAAAATACAGCTGAGAATAGACCACATTTAATCTTAGTGCCACACGAACCGACATCGGAACGGGTAGCTGAAATTCAAGCAGAACTGAATAAGGAAAAAATAACATACCGTTGTTTTTCAGGACTTAATAGTGATGAGAATTTAGAGGATACAGATGTTCTCATTGTTGATACGGTAGGGATTCTGGCAAAACTCTATCAATTAGCGGATATTGCTTTCGTCGGAGGGAGTTTTCACGGGAGCGTTCACAATGTGATGGAACCTGCTGCGATGGCAAAACCTGTTCTCTTTGGACCGACTATCCAGAATTCCAATGAAGCGTCCTTACTATTGGAGAAAGACGCGGCGAAACTTGTGCGTACACCACAACAGATCGCAACAGTTATTGGCAAGTGGTTGAACAATAAAGAGGAAAGAATAATTGCTGGCAATATCGGAAAGCAGTTGATTGAGGAAAATCTTGGTGCGGTGGAGCGGACATTGGATCATCTGCGAAAATATCTGCAATGAAGAACCTTAAAATGTGTGAAACTTAACATAAAGCGAAATAAGTCCGGTTCGGTTAGGAAACCGAACCTACCGAGGTTGGAAGAACCTTTACTTAGGCACATAGATCTTACCATCTACTGTAGCGGTTTTCAGACTAATTGGGACATTAACTACATTTATGTTGCCTTGTCTGCCTGTAAAAAGGTAATAAATATCCACATCACTTAACTGAATAGTGGAAGGTTTGACAGCGAGAACTTCAAACGTTACTGTCGCAAGTGTCCCATTTTGTGCAAATGCTTCCCCACCCTTAGTCTCAGCCTCCAGATTCACCCTGTGCGTCCCATCCGTGTTCATATTTACACTACTCACACTTGGAATAACCTCAAGTGTATTGTTATTCCTATGTGTGTCCGTACGAGGTTGGGCTTTAACAAACCTAAGTGCTGTAGGGTCAAAATCTACACCAACTCGGTAACCGGCAAAAGACCGTGTTAAATTATTAATACGAATATTGATAGTCAGTTGACGCCCGATTGATGGTGAGGCAATCCGAGTAGGTTCAATGGAGATGACTATAAATCCTGTTTGCTGTTGCACAGGACCTGTTGGTTGCGGTGTGACAGGTTGTGTTGGTGGGGCAATGGGTTCTTCAATTGGTGGTTCGGTAACTATGTTAACAATGGCACCCATTTCTGTCGCCAACGGTTCATCTCCACAGCCACTCATAGAAAAAACAAGCAACCCTGATAGGACTATTGATAAGATATAGAAAACTATTTTCATAAAAATCCCCTGCTATTTTTATGTGAAATAACGTGAGTTCGGCGTAAGAGATATGACGTTCTTCTGGCTTTGAATTTACTTACATAACCGCGGTAGGTGCGGTTTCCTAACCACACTAATTTCCCAAAATTGCTTATACCGAACTCACTTTGAAATAATGAAAAGATATAAAATTTAGCGTGGCAGAATGTCTTCTTCTGCTACTTGTGTCTGATACCGAATCGTCAACACCGGACGTAGGTTTTCATCAAGTACCTCTTTTGAAGCAAAAGTAATCTCTGCGTTTCCGTCCCGCAAAGCAAAAAGATAACCGTAGTTGTAATCAGGATTTTTCACCCAAAAACGGACTGCATCGGTAATCAAATCACCTTTGAAGGTATAACGTTTTTCTGCTTCTTGAATTTCAAAAGCACCGTCAATTCGGTGCGCGACATCCTCAGAACCGTTGTAATCACTTTCATTATCGCCATCTATGCCTGCTAACATGGCTTGTGCAGGCGGTTTATTCCATGGAAGGTTGCGATGTAAAGGACTGTTATAGGTAAGTTCGTTTTCTTTTGCCCGATCCGAGGTGCCTCTGCCTTCACGCCACGGGAGTAGAACGCGACGCAGAATAACGGTCTGAGCAGTATCAGAATCAACTTGCTGTGCGTGGAGACTAATTGACACATCTAATACCTGCTTCGGTTCACGGATACCCATATCTTCAAAAGCATCAAATAGGTTAAAGGCAACAAAAAAGACGTTTCCAGTTGGATTACATGAGAGGGTCGGTTCAGCGCCAGCGTTGTTGTTTCGTGTCTTGCGGTCTTTATTGACAATCAAACTGGTATCCTGCAAACCTCCAGAAAATGTGACCAAGTCGCCCGCACCGAAAGTTATTTCGTTTTCGGCAGGCAGTGTTATGTCTATCTCTGTTTGTGTGTTTTTTAGTGTGAGGCGATAGGTTTTCCCTATCTCTAACCGGGAAGTGAGTAGCAAAACACGATTCAGGCGTTTATCAAGCCATGCAAATTCAATTTTGATATCCGGTGTGATCTGATAGATTTCAGCGGTTTCAGCGGTTTCTGCTTGCAACTTCCCGTCAAATTGAAGTTGAATCGCTGTTTGCGAAAGAGGCACTGCTTTTAAAAGTTTTGGCGTATCAGCTGAATTGGCACTAAAAACGAAACAAAATAGTAGAGATAATACCATTGGAAATTTGTACGTTAGGCGATAATAGGTTTTCAAAATGTATCTCCGATATTAAATGTCGCGGAAAAGATACCGCTCCTATAAGATATGTAACGATAAGGATAACGCTTTTACTTCAAATCCATCGTAATAAAAGCTGCATTAAGCACCTCTCGCTCCTGCTGTCCAGAAGGTTTATTGACAACTTCACCATCAACAACGAATGTACTTGAGGATCCACCATCAAGATTGATTGCCTCTGTTGCACCGAGTTCTATAAGGATGCTGGCAAGTTCGTAGAGTGTTAATCCTGTGCTATATTTAGGTTGGCGGCCGTCAGCAACAACTAAAAACAGGGTGTCGGCATTGTAACCGAGTGCTGTTCGCGGTTCATGGCTCAGGTTTAGTTCTTGGCTGCGTTTACCGGGGGTATGCTTCTTTTCTTTTAGGTGCATATCAACAAGTTGCTGATTTATTTTTCCATTTTTGACAAGACGGTGTCGTCCACCAATAGCATGGCGGACTTGATTCCACTCAGGCGGTGATAGAGACACAGTAAGTTTGCCGCCTGCCCCAAGATTGAATTGCGAAACTGCGGCATCCTTTATCCGAGAACTAATCCAGAGAACAGCACTATCTTTAGAAATAGGACTGTTTCCATCGTTTGAAACCTTTTCTACCTGATAAGGATGTGCGTAGCTTGGTGTTAAAGGCAGTGGGAGTCCGCTGAGTATTATTTCCTTGCCTCTGCGGCGGTTTGTGCGTGTTGACTCACCGAGTCGTGGCGTGTAAAGTGTCACTTGACATCCATCAAGTCTGCGTTGATTTATACATCCAAGTTCCAGTGTGCGCGTGCCTATCTGGACGCTCGCTTTCATTTGCACAGGAGTGCTCAAAAATTCACCGGATTCAGTTACCCCGAAGCATGCCTCAGTATCCGTCGGTTGTGTGATGAGTTCACCATTCTGGATATGTAGATTTTCTAAAACGCCACCGTAACCTCTTATATCACCGAGAACACCGAAACCACCGTTAACTGCTACAACAACGCGCCGACCACCTTGTTGTGCGCGGCGTTTTGCCATAGAACGCACAGTCTCTTTTCCAAGAACTTGGGAATTTCCGAGTGCAACCTCAAAGTGTAATTTCGGATTATCCCGCGACATCTCGGCAACATAGATGACACATGTTTCGGCATCCCAGTCGTAACGGTAAACATTCAGTCCATCCGAAAGGTCGGGAAAAAGTTGTGTTTTCTTTCCGCCTGCTTGGACCAGAGGACTAATTAGAAAAAGTAATAGTATAATAGCGCATAACCACTGTCCGAATCGCATTCTCACTCCTTTGGACGGCAGATCTCAACGGCAAAATAGGTAATCGGTTGGTCTATTGGAGGGTGAAGTTTTTTGACGGTGAGATGAATTGCATCTATCGGGAATTGTTTTAAAATCTCTGTTGCGATTGTTTCTGCAAGTGCTTCAATGAGTTGAAACGACTGTTGTGTGCCAATATCAACAATGAGATCAACGACACTGGCATAATCAATCGTATTCTCAAGCGCGTCGGTCCTACCAGCGTTCACAAGCGAACAACGCAATGTCGCGTCAATTTCGTAATGACCACCGACCTGTCGTTCCGCTTTGGGAACACCGTGATGACCGTGAAATCTAATACCTTTTATGATAATACTGTCCATATTCTTTTACTATGTTTTCTGGTTACACGTCTTTTTCTATTTTACCAGATCATTCTGTAGAATTCAACGCTAAAATTTGACTCCACTCCGCTGTTATGATATACTCTTAGAAATCGAATTTGATCTGGAAATAAGACAGCGAAGGAGCCCTAATGAAGGTTACAGTCAAATACTTTGCCGTATGCCACGAGATGTTAGATAGATCCGAAGAGGAGATGCAGCTGCCTGCAGGTGCCACCGTCCAAACGATTTTAAAACGACTTGAGGAAGAATGGCCAGAAATTGCTGAATTTTATGAAGTGATGCAAATGTCTGTCAATTGGGAATACGCTACTGAGAACACCGAACTTGCTGAAGGTGATGAAGTAGCCCTGATTCCGCCGGTAACTGGAGGTAGTGATGTTTAAGATTACCACTGAAGTCATTACTGGTGCAGAGGTTCGAGAGGCTGTGGAGGCACCAGATGCTGGCGCGGTGGTTCTGTTTTTTGGCACCGTTCGGAATAATACAGATGGTAGACCGACAAAACACCTTGAATATGAGGCTTACCCGCCGATGGCAGAAAAGAAAATGGCGGAAATTGCGGAAGAAATGGCGGAAAAATGGGGTATCCATCGCGTCGCTATGATTCATCGCGTGGGAAGGTTAGAAATTGGTGAAGTAAGTGTGGCTGTAGCAGTTGCCTCCCCGCATCGCAAAGATGGGTTTGAAGCGTGTCAATATGCGATGAATCGCCTAAAACAGATTGTACCTATCTGGAAACGTGAAGTGTGGGCAGATGGTGAGGCTGAGTGGGTAAAACCGGATGCTGTCTTTTTTGAGGAACTCCCTGAACGGAACGTAACTCGTTTATAGTGAAATCTAAAAATATGTTCACACTCCCTGGTAGATGCGGTTTCCCGACAAATGCCATACGCGCATTTGGCGTTGATTCACCGCATCTATGGACTGAATAAACACGGTTCGGTTAGGAAACCGAACCCGCCGAATGCCAAAAAGCGCATTCGGCGTTGATTTGGTTGAATGCCTTACGCGCATTTAGCGTTGATTCGTAGTGTAAAAATAATTATGGATTTTACTATAAATGTCCGAGGCGACAAGTCATGGCGAATACCACACGCGTATTCGTCCAAGTGTGCTTGGCGTTGATTTGGCAATGAATTGCGCGACTACAAACAAGGATATCTGTCGGGTGGGCATGCGTTTGAATTGAAATTAGGACGAAACGCAAAACCTATCCACAAACTTGCTAAAGATACTGCTTCCCTTATCAAACTGGTCTAACGCCATCCATTCATCAACAGTATGTGCCTGTAGAATACTCCCAGGACCTATAATGACAGTTTCCATGTGTTTAGAAAAGACTGCTGCATCGGTGCTGTATGCCACAGTATGCGGTTTCGTATCACCAGTGATTTCAAGTGCTGCTTGGATAATCTCAGCATCGGGTGGTGTTCGCACGGGACCGGCATTGATGAATAGGTCAAACTCCAACCCATATTTTTCCGCAGCATCGCGTCCGCGATCTATCCATACTTGCGGATCATCACCCGGCATCGGACGGTAGTTGATATTACACACACTTCTCGGTGCAGTGATGTTGGCAGTACACTCTCCATCACTGATAGTGATATTCCAATCTGTAAAAGGTGGGGTAAATTCAGAATTGTAATATTGTGTATCGGTTGTCAATTCCTGATAGATTTCCCGCATTTCTGAAAGAAACGGAATGAGTTTTAGATTCGCATTGTCACCTTCACCTGTGCTGCTATGCGCTGCGCGCCCGTGTGCGGTGACGGAAAACCTAACTGCCCCTTTGTGAGCGTAAACAGCCTTCAGTTCGGTCGGCTCTCCGACAACCCCGTATTGCGGAAATCCATGCTGTTTAAACATTTCCGATTTTTCTGCAACAGCACGTGCACCGAAATAACCGACTTCTTCATCAGCAGTAATCACGACATAGAGCGGGGCATGTAAGTCAGAAGCATCGTACCGAGACGCTACCTCAATCATGCATGCGACACTCCCTTTCATATCGCAGCTGCCGCGCCCATACATCTTGTCGCCGACGATCCGTGCCTCAAAAGGGTTTTCTGACCAACCGATGGCAGGCACGGTGTCTATGTGTCCGAGAAGTGCAAGCCCCCGCTCACCTGTATTCTTCCCTTTACGACCAATCAGATTTACTTTCAGCACACCTGCTGGATCGTTATATTCAACCCGTTCAACTTCACATCCCACAGATTCCAACGTTTCGGTAAGAAAGTCCATCACCTCAACGTTGCTTTTGGGACTCACGGTGTCGTACCCGATGAGTGTTTTTGTCAATTCTATTGCATTCATAGTTTTCAATTTATAGAAAATAGTACTTATGCAGCCAGTCAATTATGGCATAATATGAGCAATTCTTATATTTCTCAGGACTTACGCAAAATGATGAAAAAAGGGAAAATTGGACCTAAAAAGTTGCTATTTCGGTGTTTTTAACCCCTAAATCCCCCTTATCAGCGGGATTTTAAGAAAAAATGCGTAAGTCCTGTTTCTCCAAAATTACTGAGTCTTAATCTGTCCCCAGGTGAGAGCAAGTTTTTCAGTAGGACTTAGGACATCAAGTCCTTCTGCATTCATATTCTGATTGACTTCGTCTTCACTTAGATTTCGATCATAAACGCGAACTTCGTCAATGGTGCCCTTCCAATAGACGTCTACGGTAAAACCCAATACAAAAGGTGCATTATCTACAGCAACAGTAGTTTCTTGGGATTTTATTAGCTTGCCATCTTGATATAGATACGCCATCTTACCGTCGGTGGACATTACTATATGAGACCATTGCCCTTCTTTCAATTCACCGTCTTGGTGGAAATCAACCCATTCCCAACCTCCTTGAAACTGGTACTGGGAACTATATCTTAAAACATATCCAGCGCCTCCCCAACCTGCTGCCTTAATGAAAATACCCTGATATTTTTGTATTTCGGCAATTTTAAGCCACATTTCTATGGCACCTGCATTATCTATCTGAAGCGACTCTGAATCGGGCACTTCAACCAAATCTTCATCTCCATCAAATTCCAACGCCTCGCCGAATTTTCCTTCTACTGCTTTGGGGTCACCTTTTATTGTTCCATCATTCTCTCCCCAAACATCTTTAACAGTTTCCCCTTGCATATTCGCCTTATTGAAGTTCCAATAGCTAACCAGCCCTTCAGTAACAAGTTCGGCTTTTGCCATATTTGGACACATAAAAGTGAGGGCTGTAACAAACACAAAAGCCGAGATCAAATTTCTGTTAAACATTTTACTTCTCATTACATGAAACCTCCTTCTATAAGTAGTTAGGAGTTTGTAGGCAAAACTAAATTCTTGACAACTTTTGTTACCGTTTTCATTTTACTTTGCCTTTCGCATGTAGTCAAGTTAATTTTATTGTTATTTTAGACTGATGTCAAGATGATTGTCAATACGAGTGCGTAAATATTTGGTCAAAAACTTTACACACCCAAAAATCTCCTTTTCCTTGACAATAACTAATTATGTTGATACGATGGTGTTATGTTGTTAACTTATTTTACCCTATTTTAATCAGGACTTACGCATTCCCCTTGATAAGGGGGTTAGGGGGGTAAATAGGCAGAATTTGGTGTTTTTAACCCCCCTAACCCCCTTATCAGTGGGACTTTTAAACACATTGCGTAAGTCCTGTTAATTATTAAATTCCTTACCCTTTGTATCGCTTTGATAAAAACAGAATCGCAGTTAGAATTATATTTATCAGAACCAACAACTGAGGTAATATCGGCAATCGCTTCTTTAGAAGGGGATATCCTTATTCTTGGTGTTGGTGGGAAGATGGGACCGTCGCTTGCAAAACTGGCGAAACGTGCTATTGATTGCACGGGTGTTGCCAAAAAGGTTATCGGTGTATCCCGTTTTTCAACCCCAGGCATACAGGAATCCCTGCATGAAGTCGGCATTGAAACAATTATCGCAGACCTACTTTCGGAAAACAGTCTGCAAAACCTACCCGATATTCAAAATGTGGTTTTTATGGCAGGTAGAAAGTTCGGTTCAACCGGGAACGAAGATTTGACTTGGACGTTGAACACTTATATGCCGGGACGTGTTGTGGAAAAGTTTCGAGATTCTCGATTGGTTGTTTATTCAACAGGCAATGTCTATCCGTTGACACCTATTCCACATGGCGGTGCGACAGAAAGTTCCACCGTTGCGCCAATAGGTGAATACGCCCAATCGTGTCTTGGCAGGGAGCGGGTATGTTGCTATTTCTCGGAACAATTCGGGACACCGATGGCGATCCTCCGTTTGAATTACGCAATTGAACTCCGATATGGAATACTACTTGATATAGCAGAAAAGGTTTACACAGGTGAATCTATATCTCTTGAGATGGGAAATGTGAACGTAATATGGCAAAGGGATGCAAACGCTATCGCATTGCGTTCTTTTACACGCTGCCAAAGTCCACCTTTGATTCTCAACGTGACAGGGCCAGAAACTGTTTCTATACGATATTTAGCGATGCGTTTCAGTGAAATTTTCAATAAACCTGTTCATTTTGAAGGAGAAGAAGCAGAAACAGCACTACTGAGCAATGCTTCGCTATGTCATCAGTTGTTTGGGTATCCGTGCGTACCTTTAGGTCAAATGATTGAGTGGGTGGCAGAATGGGTTCGTATAGGTGGGGCAACACTGCAAAAACCGACCCATTTTGAGGCGCGCGATGGTAAATTTTGATATACCAAATGCAAATTAAAGTATTGACAAAAAATGTGAATTCAATTAGGATAACAATTATATTTTTTCTGATGGTGGCACTCCTATTTAGAATAGATAGTGCATTTAGTCAACCGCATTCTGTGCCGATTGCGTTTGCTTCAGATATCAGTGGAAATTGGGAGATCTATCTAACAGATTCTCTTGGAAAGTTACCTGTGAATCTGACGCTTAACCCTGCAGCGGATTACTATCCAATGTGGTCACCAGATGGGACAGAGATTGCTTTTTTCTCCCGGTGCGATGACAATCACGAAATCTATGTAATGCGCGCTGATGGCACGCATCAGAAAAGGTTGACATACCACCCAGCAACAGATAAAGCACCTTCATGGTCACCAGATGGTAAACGTCTTGCTTTTATCTCAAATCGCAAAGGTCATTTTAATATCTATCTTTTAGTGTTGGAAAGTGGTATTGTGAAAAACCTTACTGCAAACTCGTTTGAAGATGGGATACCCGCTTGGTCGCCAGATGGGAAAAAACTTGCTTTCCATTCAAAACGTCAGTTAAATTGGGACATATACATAATTAATGTTACGACTCGCGAGGAACAACGATTAACACATCAACCTTTGATGGATACCTATCCAGCGTGGGCACCGGATGGCAAGCGTATTGTATATTCCTCTATGCGACAAGATGTTGATCAAGCAGACTTTGATCTTTACCTAATGGATGCTGCGGATGGTGGTAACAAAAAAGCACTTACCGATACACCATTAGATGAAGCCGTTCCTGCGTGGTCCCCGGATGGGAGCTTAATCGCTTTTCAATCTGAGCACGAAGGGAGATGGGTGATTCATCTGATGAATGCTGATGGAAGTGAACGTCGTGAACTAATTGACAACGGTGCTTGGGCAGCACAGCCGAAATGGCAGCGTAGTCCTACTATGTTATCAATAGAACCGTCGCCTTTACAATATCAACAATGGGGTAAACTTAAAGCCCAATAGAATCACCGTCTATATGAAAATGACGGCAAACAAGCGGCACATATTTGTGCTGAATTCAAAATATAAAGGAGATATTTTATGCGTTACAATATGTTGGTTTTTTGTATGCTTTTTATAATTGGTTTACTACTGGCAAATGGTATCAGTTACAGTTATGACCGTGCAATTGAGGCTGAAATGGCAAACACACTTGAGGCACCAATGGTAATTGCTGAAGATGCTGAGGCATCTGGAGAAAATTACGTGTGGATGGAAGGTGAACCTTTAACTGGTGGCGGTGATCAAGGTTGGGCAGAATACATAATCAATCTCCCAGCAGCAGGTACCTATGCATTATGGGCTCATGTCTTTGTGTGGGATGGTAACAGCGACTCTTTCTGGGTGACCTGGCAACCTGCTGATCCGGATGAAAACGCGCAGGAAACAAAAAATACCGAATACCGATGGAGTATCGGTACAAAAAATGCGTGGCACTGGGATCGTATCAATCACTGGTTAGATGAAGGAACCTTTGATCGTGAGTGGGAACTACCGGCAGGAGAAACAACCCTACGTATTGCTGTTCGAGAGGATGCGGCAAAATTAGATGTCATTTTTATCACCGACAATCTCTCGGCAGATGAGGCGGATGTCAATCCGCGTTTTCCTGGTCCCCAAGATAACATAACCCCTGTTGAACCACGAGAAAAACTCACTACGACATGGGGAAAACTCAAAGCGCAAAGATAGGGCTTTGCTAAACATAGTTTGAGGGAAAACTCTCACCTAACGTTTAGGTTGAGATAATCAAACAGATTATCTCAACCTCTTTCCCTACATAATGGTGAAATATGGAAATAATTATACACCTCACCTGTAGGAGCGATCTCCGAATCGCGACTAATGCCACTCGTAGTCGCGATTCGGAGTTCCCTCCTACAGATAAATATGTCTAATTAAATCAATAATCTACCATATATTAAACAGAAAGGAGTCTTTAATGAAATACGGTATTCTTTTTTTTATACTTATAGTTCCAATATTTTTATTAACATCTGTGGGACATGGTGCGGATGTTGAAATTGCCCTTGAAGCAGAATTAGCGAATGTCCTCCAAGCACCAATGATAATTGCTGATGATGAACTGGCATCTGATGGAAAATATGTGTGGATGGAAGGCCCTCCCGCAACAGGCGGTGGCGACAAAGGTTGGGCAGAGTTCATTATCAACATCCCTGAAAGCGGAAAGTATGCGTTATGGGCCCATGTTTTCGCGTGGGATGGCAACAGTGATTCGTTTTGGGTGACATGGCAACCCAGTGACCCAAACGAAGACGCACAAGTGACGAAAAATTTTGAGTACAGATGGAGTATTGGCACAAAAAATGTGTGGCACTGGGATCGCATCAATCATTGGTTAGATGAAGGCACCTTTGACAGAGAATGGAAGTTTGATGAACCTGGCGAGACAATTCTACGCATAGCAGTCCGTGAAGATGCTACAAAATTAGATGCAGTTTTTGTTACCTCAAACACTGGTGCCGCCGCAGCAGGACAGGCAAACGTCCGACTTCCAACAGACGAGGATAGAGAGATACAGGCTGAGGGACTCGCTGTTGATGTAAAGGGTAAAGTGACAACCACCTGGGGTTCACTGAAAAAGGCTTATAAGTAAGAAAAAATGGATTATCTGATCGCCCTATTCTATGAGGTGAAAGACTGTGTCCTATGAACTCTAAGTCTGGAGATACTTGATTAAGGAAAAAGGCTTTATGAGTCTTTTTCCTTATAAAGCGGTTGTTTAGAAAAAAATAGGAATGTTCACGGTAGTGATGGACATCCCACTGTTCAAATCCACGTTCAAATTGGATGATACGTTCGGGAGGACCGAGTTGTATCTGCAAATTTTCTGCAGCATGCCTATCGCGCTTAACAAGTGTGTGTGTAAGATATGCAAAACCCGAAAGAATTCCAACCAAAGCGAGTTTTCCTCTGAGTTTAACCGAAATTCCTTCCGCAGACAAACTCAAATTCCAAATTAAACACGCGATAAGGATAAAACAAAGCGATTTTTTTGCATTCATACTAAAAATTTGGCAAAAATTTAGCATTTTTGTCTGTTACCCTTGACAAAAAAAGATTTTGTGAGTATCCTAATAAGAATAAAGAAGACTTGCTAAAAATGGGTTTATAGCATTTACCCATTTATTAGTAGATAATTTGGAGCGTGATTAGCATGCATCCTACGGGAAAAACTCCCCAAGTAGAAAATGCACTGAACGGTAGTAAGGTACTTACGCTTGAAGATGTTAAAAACGAGTTATATAACCGACACCACCCCAGTTTAACGTCTCTTGATATAGAGGTACATGCCAAAACCATACATAAGATACGAACGTTGAAGCAAAAGCATGATGTTGTGATGTTAGGTCACAACTATATGGAGCCTTTAGTTTTTGGACTGTCCGATAAAGAGGAGCAAGGTGACTCGCTGGGACTGAGCATGTTCGCTGCAAAGACAGAAGCTTCACACCTCATCTTTAACGGTGTGCCGTTCATGGCAGAAACGGCAAAAATCCTGAGTCCAAACAAAACCGTATTAGTAGCAGATAAAACAGCGGGGTGTTCACTTGCCGATAACTTCGGTGCTGAGGATGTCCGGAAATTGAAAGAACTTTACCCCGGCGCTCCCGTTATGATTTATGTGAACAGTTACGCGGAGGCTAAAGCGGAATCCGATATCTGCTGTACGTCTGCTAATGCTGCACACATCGCTAAGTCCATGCCCGGAGACACGTTAATTTTCGTTCCAGATATCTTCTTCGCACAAAATTTGGAAGAAGAGTTGAAGGATGAGAAAAATGTAGTTTATCCCGGCAAAGATAATACAGCACGCGGTGCAGTTTGTGAAGTTCACGAAGGATTTACACTTTCTGATCTACTGGCGGTGCGTGAATCCTTTGAGATTCCAAAAGGGCATCCGAAACGAAAACTGTATGCACATTGGGAATGCCGTCCGAATGTTCTAAAGGAAGCTGATTTCTACGGTAGCACCAGCCAAATAATGAAGAATATAGCAGCCCGTGTAGAAGATAATCAATTAGAACGCGCATTTGTTGCCTCAGAATGTGAATTAACCTCCAATTTGGCACAAGAATTTCCACAAGTAGAATTTTGGACAGCGTGTTCTATCCGATGTTCGCACATGGCAAAAGTGCGATTGGACAAAATTGCGAACATCTTAGAAGCGATTGACAGTGGTGAAGACCTCAACGAATATGAAGTTACGTTGAACCCTGAAGTAATTGACAAAGCTCGCTTGCCAATTGAGCGTATGCTTGAAGCAAGCGTATAGACACAAAATCGGTTTATAGTAAAATCTAAAAATATGTTCACACTCCCTGGTAGATGCGGTTTCCTAACCGCATCTATGGACTGAATAAACACGGTTCGGTTAGGAAACCGAACCTACCGTAACGTGAGTTTGATAATAGATATATGAACTTCATTTTGCATAAAATCTTATTCTCATAAGCCCGGTAGGTGCGGTTTCCTAACCGCACCGAGTCCAAAAATCTGATTTATCAAACTCACGTTACCGTAGTGTAAAAATAATTATGGATTTTACTATATAACCCAAGTTGCTACCTATAAGATTTTAGACATGTAGACACCATTTTAATCAAAATAGTGCATTATTTGCGAAAGTTTTGTAGCATAATCTGTTAGTTTGCGCACTTTGAGGCACAATCTAACAGATTATGCTACAAAAGGTGGCAACTTAGGTCATATAGTAAAATCTGACTTCATTTCATGATAGGTGATAGGCGCGGTTTTAAACCGCGCCTATTTTTTTGAGAGGAGATAGAGGAAAATAGACTGTAGGTCTACAATCTATGTTCTAAAACCTTGTGATGACAGAAATACGATGTGAATCGCCCACATCATTATCAGGAACAAAAGCGTAGTCAAATTGGAAATCAATATTTGCTAATGAGTCCAACCCACCTCTGCGCACACCAATACCGATTGATAAACCATCACTCGGATTTTCATTTAAACCAATACGATAACCGACACGTGCGGCAATAACATCGTAAAACCACCTTTCAACGCCGACATGGAAACTGGGATTAGCGTCAATGAGCGGGAGATGGGCATCAGCCACAAAAGCCCATAATTCACGTGGAGGCATCACCTTTTCAACGTCTGATGCAGCTTGGATTTCATTCCATGTTCTATAAGCGATCCCGGCACGGAGTGCCATCGGAAGATTTTCCCCACCACTTAGTACACCCGCATTTTGTACGGTAAGTCCAATACCGAGATGATTGTCCACCAAACGCAAGATTACACCGAGATCGGCTGCGGCACCGTAAATATTTTGAATATCCAATTGTTGCGATACTAACTTTGCAGTACCCCCAATAGAAGCAATTGTGCCGAGTGGATAAGCAAGAGATAAACCTGTAGCAAACCCTCCTACCGTTACAGTGCTATCTGGGGTTTCCGTTGGACCTATGCGACGTTCAATTTCAGTGAAACTTCCGAGAAAACTTGCACCCCACACAAATTGTTTCGCACGCTGAGCATATCCAATTGATTGATTGTTGATATCAACAAACGAGAAGTGTTGCATGGCAGTCAGTTCTCGTGTGTGTACAGAAGTTAATCCTGCAGGATTCCAGAAAATAGTGTTAATATCGTTGGCGAGTCCTGCAAACGCGCCACCCATCCCCACAGGTCTGCTTCCGGGTTCAATTTTGAGAAATGCGGCACCAGCAGTTCCAGCACTATCATGGATATCAGCTGCGAAACTTTGGGTTCCGAATAGCAGTAAAGTTAAGATTACAACTGCTACAACTACACTTTTGTGCATTATCTGTCTCCTTTTTCGTTTATATCCGTTTTTTGAAGTCTTAGTCAACGACAAGTATCTTGCCTACAGCGTTGGCGCGATTTCCTGCTCCATTAACTGCTTCTAAACGGAACACGTAAAGGCCGCGCGCTACAGCGGTTCCAGATTGATTTTCTAAATTCCATTTAACCTGTGTATCATTCCGTTCCCCTGGTGTAATATTGGAATACTTTTTCGAGTAAACCATATCACCACCCCAATCATAGATGTAGAGTGCCAATTCCACTCTTTCTTCCGCAGCAGCATTCAGATCGAAGGAGAAGAATGCGACATCGCCTTTGGAATGCCGTAATGGGTTTGGCCATCCGAAGGTTTTTCCACGGAAAGAGAAGGAAACAGACATCGTAACCTCACCGACATCGTAAACAGCGTAGTTACCTGCCTTGTCGGTGACACGGAGATCTAAGTCGTATTCCCCTGATCGTGCGGGTAAGAAGTCTGCCGACCAACGGCTCCAGGGTTCTTCTTGCGCATTGCTTTCATCCTCAGCGGGGACAGGTTCGATAGGTTGTCCATCGGGACCTGTTCCAATGATTTCCACAAGCCATACACCTGATGCGGGAATAGGAATTTCACCTTCACCTTGTGGACGTGGCCGTGAACCCCGTAGGTCAGCAGCCGTTCCTTCAAAAGGCACTGCTTCATCAGTAAACTCAGTTTTTCCGCCATCGTTAGTTACAACAGCGGTTGGTGCTGTGGTTTCATAAAGGAATTCTGTTGCGATTGAACCTTTAGGCACAAATCCGAGCAGTTCAGAGTCATTCCCAATACCGGTAATCGTAACTTGATATATGCCCTCTACATTCAATCCATCCGATTTGAAACTAATAGTATCCACACCGTTCTGTCGAGTGGTCCCGGAAATTTCTTGACCGTTTGGATCTCTAACAACGATCTGCGAACGTGATAGGTCAACACCTAACCCCGCATCAGAGACACTCGCTTGGATGACAACACCGCCGGTTGTGGAAACTGAACTTGGGTAATCTTCTACGTCAGTACCTGTAAGCAGTGGAGCATCATTAATAAGCAGCGAGTTCGGATCAATCACTGGCGGACTTGTATCGTAAGTAAATTCCTCTTTGTAAGTTTCATCTCCATTACCTGCTTTGTCTATGGGAGTAACGGTAACACGGTACTCCCCGTCTGCCGAACCGTCATCTGCAAGCGGAACAGTGAGTCGGAAAATAAGGGTATCTTGTTCCCCAGTCTCATAAGATAGACGACCAGCGATTTCAGCCGCATTCGGTGAAAGCCGTTCAAATGCCAACCATTCTTCATCAAGGTCTTCCCAATCAATTCCAGCTTGGTTATCAATAAGAACTACACGAATTTCTGTCAATGAGTTATTAACCTCGGGTTCAGCCACAATCAGGTTAATCGCATCAAGTTCGACTTCCGGTGTTTGCGTATCATACGTAAAAGTTAAGTTTTGGATTGCACCTTCCCGACCCGATGCACTAATTGGCTTGAACTCAATCGTATAAACACCATCTTCAGACCCATCTGTTGCGAGCGGACGGACTAATCTATAGATCAACTTGTTTGTTCCACGCTGCTGCTGTCCCGCGATCACTTGTCCCTCAGCGTTCAACAAACGAACCGTTGAAAGGTGATTTGCATCTGTTGTTTTAAGCGATATCTCAATCTGCTCAACTTCTTCATTTGTAAACGCTTCATCTTTTGGCGCTGTGCTTGGTGATGTAGATATGACAGCTGGTAAAAGCCTGGACAGTAGGAAACTGTTTTCAAAGACGGATCGACTTCCGTTTCCAGCTCTATCTACGGCTTGAACACGAATCTTATATCGTCCATCTTCTACAAGTTGATTCGTTTTAAGTGTTAACTGTGTTTTGCCATTACTGGCAAGTTCGCCAGAGATTTCTACTTCATTGGGATCAATCAGTGTTACTGTTGTGGCATCCCAATCTATACCACTTTCGCCTTCATCATTCAGATTTACCTGTATCTGTGTCACATCCTCGGTAAGTTGTGCACCATCAGCAGGGACTGTGTTGACAAGGGTTGGCGCTTGTGTATCGTAAATTATGGGATGTTCGACAGAAAGGACATTCCCAGCTTTATCAGAAAACGCAATTACGACGGTGTATTCTCCATCCCTACTACCATCAAGCGGTAATGGCTCATCAAGTGTGAGGAATAGTTGATTGTTAGAATCAGTCGTTATTTTTGTAGGAATGAGGGTGCCGTTCTGATTGCGCAAACTAACTTTCTGATCTTCAAGCGTTAAGTCTGCAGGGCCAACGTCCTGAACTGTGAATCGGAATTGTGTTAAACTTTCACCAATATATGAAACAGGTTGACTTAAATCGATTGGATCAGCAGATGTTATCTCCGGTTCTTGTGTATCATAGACGAACTCACGATAGGCGGTACCGCCTTCACGTCCTTTCTTATCAACAGGATAGACATATACGGCGTATCTACCGTCGGAACTTCCATCGGTAGAAAGTGTTATTGGTTCCCAAACAATCAGGTCTGTTCCAATTGAGGCAGTAGCCCCTGGAACAATTAAGTTTTCTCCATCAAGGGTTGCCACTATGATGTCCGATCCGGTGTTACTATCAAAAGATAGCCCCGCGCCTGACCGGTCAAGTAAGGTTGCAGCAATGACGAGATTGTTTGCATTCACGTAAGCAATATCTCCGCTTCCTAATGTGACAGTCCCACCGATATTAACGGATTCAACACCTGGAAGAATGAACTCAAGATTAAACTCGAATTGTATTGGACTTTGTGCAACATTCTCCGCTATGTCTTGTGGTGTTACGGATAAGGTATACTGACCGATCTGTGTTAAGTCAGCAAAACTCAGTGTCATTTGAGAAACGCCATCATCTTCTTGGGTGATCGGAATTGTTTGATTGTCTGGATCAAGCAAAGATACTTGCGTATTTGCAAAGTCAACCAGCGTTGCTTCAGAAAATTTAATCGTGATAGTACTGATAGATTCAGAAAGTTCAGTAATTTCGTTCGCTGCAAGTTCTGTAGAAGTCCCCGCAGTGTTTACCTCAACTGACGATACTTGTGGTGCTTTAGAATCGTAAACAAGTGAAAATCGAGAAATCGAGGTATTGCCTGCTCTGTCACTTAGACTGACATTTAGCGAATATGGCCCATCTACACTTCCATCACTGGCAAACGGTTTGGAAAGCGTGAGATACAGTTGGCTTGTGAGTTCATCATACGTCCGATCTGCAGAAACAGGTTTCCCTGCAGCATCCAGCAATGCTATGACTTGAGAGGCAACGAGACCTGCAGGTCCCACATCTTCAATGGTGAGGGCGAACCGATTTAACCCGCTACCGATATAGGATACAGGAGCATGCAATTCCACTGGTTCTGCAGCAGTAATTCGCGGTGCCTGTGTATCATAGATAAACTGGCGGTTGACGACTGCGCCGGAACGTCCAGATTTATCCACAGGTGTGATAGCGACGGTGTATTCTCCATCGGCACTTCCATCTGTTGGGAGCGGTATGGGAATCCAAGTCAACTGGTTTGTTCCATTGGCGGAAGTCGTGCCGGATACTGGAACCCCTTCCGCATTGGTAACAACAATAGTAGAACCACCATCCCCTAACGATACACCTACACCAATAGGATCAGAAATTGTTGCATCTATTCTGGGAATAGAACTGCGTACGTAAACAGTTGAGCCTGGTTTTCCATCAATAAGAACTGAACTAACTGTTGGGAGTGCAGTGTCAAGTCTAAACTGGTATCGAATAGCACTTTGTGCTGTATTGCCAGCTTTATCTTGTGGTGTGACAGCCAGAGTGTAAAGACCACTTTGTGTCAAAGCGACAAAACGAACCATTAACTGAGACTCACCATTTTCAAGTGAGACAGATATCTCCTGCCCATCTGGTCCAGTCAATACGACTCTGGTATTTTCGAAGTCAATTCGCGTTGCATCTATGAACTCAAGAGTGAGGCTGCCAATGGTTTCAGAAATCTCAACAATCTCGTAAGGTGTAAGTTCTACCGAAGCGTCTGATGTGTTTGCTTTCACAGATGATAACCCTGGCACTTCAAACTTCAGTCTAAATGGATAGGGAACCGCCCCTTGTGAAACATTACCTGAAACATCTCGCGGTGTGACAGAAAATGTATACAGACCACTTTGGACTAACGAGACAAAGCGAACTATCAACTGAGAACCTTCATGTTCTTCAAGTGTGACGGGTATTTCTTGTCCGTTTTCTGTTGCCAATCTCACAATAGTATTTTCGAAGTCTACCCGTGCTGCATCAGTGAACTGAAGCGTGAAGCTGCTGATAGATTCAGAAATCTCAGTAATCTCGTAAGCCGTAAGTTCAACTGAAGCATCAGTCGTGTTTGCCTTCACAGACGATAGACCCGGCACTTCAAACTCAAGACGGAACGGATAGGACACTGCACCTTGTGCAGCATTTCCTGCTTTATCTTGTGGTGTTACTGAAAGTGTATACTCGCCACTTTGTATCAGAGACACGAAACTTACTGTCAGTTGATCAACACCGTTGTTCTCTAAAGTAAGCGGAATCGCAGCGGCATCCGGCCCCATTAGTGTAATCACCGTATTTTCAAAGTCAACCTGGGTCGCCTCTACAAAATTAAGGGTGAGTTTGTTCACGGTCTCGGATAAATCAGTAACCTGATAAGGTGTTAGGTCTAACGGTGTCTCCGCATTTAGAGAGACTGAAGATATTTCTGGTGCTTGTGAATCATAAAAAATGTTGTGAACTGCCTGATGTGGATTACCTGCTTTGTCAACGAGGTTAACCGTCAGCACGTATTCTCCATCAGCACTACCATCCGTTGGCAAAGGAGCGGAGAGTGTAAAGAAAAGCTGGTTTATACCGTCATGTGTGATTTGTCCTTGAACCGCTTCACCATCTTTATTTTGAAGTCCAATTGTTTGATCGGCAAGGTCAAGCAATGCCGGACCAACATCTTCAACGGTAAATTGGAACTGCGTCAAACTACTAATATAAGAGATCGGTTGATGTAGTGTGATGGTTGTAGCCGCCGCTATGCGAGGTTCCTGTGTATCATATATAAATGAGCGATATGCAACATCGCCTATGCGTCCGGCTTTATCTACTGGTGTGACAGCGACTGTATATTGCCCATCAGCACTACCGTCGGCTGGAAGTGCTGTGGGAGTCCAAGTCAACTGATTTGCCCCATTGGAAGTAGTAGCACCGGATACCGGAAGTCCTTCTGCATCACTAACGACAATGGTTGATCCGTCATTACCTAATGCTAACCCCACCCCGGTTGGTTCTGTGAACGTAGCGACGATGTTAGCGTCAGCACTATTGACGTATATAGTTGCGCTGAGTTTTCCATCAATAAGGACAGAACTAACTGCTGGCAGAACAATATTAAGTCGGAATTGGTATTGAGTGGCACTTTGTGCAACATTACCTGATCTATCGTGTGGTGTGACAGCAAGCGTGTAGAGTCCGCTTTGTGTTAAAGAAATAAAACGAACTATTAACTGAGAGTCCTCATTGTCTTCTTGGGTGATAGATATTTCTTGTGCATTTGGTCCTGTCAACACTACTCTTGTATTTTCGGGATCAATTCGCAGTGCATCCGTGAAGTCAAGTGTCAGGCTGCCGATAGGCGCAGAAATCTCAATAATCTCGTGCTGGATAAGTTCTACCGAAGTATCTACTGTGTTCGCTTTCACGGATGCTAAGTCTGGAACTTCAAACTTGAGTCTAAACGGATACGGAACAGCACCCTGAGCAACATTACCTGCAATATCCTGAGGTGTCACTGAAAGTGTATATAACCCCCCTTGTATCAAAGCAACAAAACTTGCGCTTATTTGGTCAATACCGTTATTCTCAAAACTAAGCGGGACTATAGAGCCTTCCGGACCCATTAGCGTAATCACCGTATTCTCAAAGTCTACCCTTACCATTTCGTCAAAATTCATGGTGAGTTTGCTAATAGATTCAGATAAATCCGTAACCTGATAAGGTGTCAGGTTCAGCGGTGTCTCAGTATTCAGAGAGACAGAAGATAAACGCGGTGCTTGTGAATCATAGAAGATGTTGTGAACTGCCTGATGTGGATTACCTGCTTTATCAACGAGGTCAACCGTCAACGTGTATTCTCCATCAGCACTACCATCCGTTGGCAAAGGAGCGGAGAGTGTAAAGAAAAGCTGGTTTATACCGTCATGTGTGATTTGTCCTTGAACCGCTTCACCATCTTTATTTTGAAGTCCAATTGTTTGATCGGCAAGGTCAAGCAATGCCGGACCAACATCTTCAACGGTAAATTGGAACTGCGTCAAACTACTAATATAAGAGATCGGTTGATGTAGTGTGATGGTTGTAGCCGCCGCTATGCGAGGTTCCTGTGTATCATATATAAATGAGCGATATGCAACATCGCCTGTGCGCCCGGCTTTATCTACTGGTGTGACAGCAACAGTGTATTTTCCATCAGCACTACCGTCGGCTGGAAGTGCTGTGGGAGTCCAAGTCAACTGATTTGCCCCATTGGAAGTAGTAGCACCGGATACCGGAAGTCCTTCTGCATCACTAACGACAATGGTTGATCCGTCATTACCTAATGCTAACCCCACCCCGGTTGGTTCTGTGAACGTAGCGACGATGTTAGCGTCAGCACTATTGACGTATATAGTTGCGCTGAGTTTTCCATCAATAAGGACAGAACTAACTGCTGGCAGAACAATATTAAGTCGGAATTGGTATTGAGTGGCACTTTGTGCAACATTACCTGATCTATCGTGTGGTGTGACAGCAAGCGTGTAGAGTCCGCTTTGTGTTAAAGAAATAAAACGAACTATTAACTGAGAGTCTTCATTGTCTTCTTGAGTGATGGAAATTTCTTGTGCATTTGGTCCTGTTAACACTACTCTGGTATTTTCAGGGTCAATTCGCAGTGCATCCGTGAAGTCAAGTGTTAGGCTGCCGATAGGCACAGAAATCTCAATAATCTCGTGCTGGATAAGTTCTACCGAAGTATCTACTGTGTTCGCTTTCACAGACGATAGTTCCGGCACTTCAAACTGAAGACGGAACGGATAGGACACTGCACCTTGTGCAGCATTTCCTGCTTTATCTTGTGGTGTTACTGAAAGTGTATACAAACCACCTTGTGTTAGAGAGACAAAACTTGCTGTCAGTTGATCAACCCCATTATTTTCTAAGGTGAGCGTAATCACAGATGCATCCGGCCCCATTAGTGTAATCACCGTATTTTCAAAGTCAACCTGGGTCGCCTCTACAAAATTCAAGGTGAGTTTGTTGATAGACTCAGATAAATCAGTAACTTGATAAGGCGTTAGGTCTAACGGTGTCTCGGTATTCAAAGTGACTGAAGATAATTTCGGTACTTGTGAATCATAAAAAATGTCGTGTTCAACCCGATATGGATTACCTGCTTTGTCAACGAGGTTAACTGTCAGCACGTATTCTCCATCAGCACTACCATCTGTCGGTAAAGGCGCTGAGAGAGTAAAAAAGAGTTGGTTTACTCCGTCATGTGTGATTTGCCCTATAACTGCTTCACCATTTTTCTTTTGAAGTCCAATTGTTTGATCGGCAAGGTCAAGCAATGCTGGACCAACATCTTCAACGGTGAGTTGAAAATGCGTCAAACTACTAATATAAGAGATCGGTTGATGTAGTGTGATGGTTGTAGCCGCCGCTATGCGAGGTTCCTGTGTATCATATATAAATGAGCGATATGCAACATCGCCTGTGCGCCCGGCTTTATCTACTGGTGTGACAGCGACTGTATATTGCCCATCAGCACTGCCGTCAGTTGGAAGTGCTATTGGTCGCCAAATTAGCTGGTTATTGCCTTTGGTTGTTATGACTCCAGGCACCGGTAACCCGTTGGCACTCGTTACAACAATGTTGGATTCGTCTTCTCCTACCGCTATGCCAATTCCTGTGGTATCTGTTAATGTTGCTATAATCTCTCCAGCACTACCGTTAACATAAACAACAGCCCCACTCTGACCACCAATCAAAACCGTTGTAACAACTGGTACCGCGATGTTCAAATGGAACCTATAGATAAACGGGGTTTCAGAAACATTACCTATATTGTCTCTCGGCGTAACTGTAAGGGTATATGTTCCAAGTTTCGCAAGGTTTTGGAAATTAAGCGTCAATAAACCCGCACCGTCATTACTTCGGTGAAGAGCGATTTCAGTCCCGTCAGGGCCCGCTAAAGACACTACTGTGTTTTCAAAGTCAACGTCAGTTTCATTAAATGCAACGGTTATCTGAGAGAACGATTCCGCAACGTCTGTAGCACTGTCAAGTGAAAGTTGGAATTGTGGGTCGGTTCCAACTTCAACCGTGTCAATTGCTGGGAATTGGGTATCCAAAATAAGGGGGAAGCTCTGCGTAAATCGATTTCCAGAAAAATCCACAAAGGTTGCGATGATGGTATATTCGCCATCTGCGGTGCCGTTTCGTGGAATTGTTGCTTCGGTGCTCCAAGTTAACTGATTGTTTGCTGCGTCAGCTTCAACTTTTGATTGTGGGACAATAAGCCCTTGTGCATTTCTGACGGTGATTGTTGAAGCATCAAAATTGATACCTGAACCTATATAATTGGCAATCTCTACTGTGATATTACTTAGGTTATTGACAGTTCCGGTTTCCGGGATTGTCAACTGTACTTGTGGTTGTATCTGGCTAACCAAATAGAATTGGCGGCGAACAACTGCACCGATATTTCCGGCAAGGTCAGTTGGGGTTACTTCAATTGTATAAGTACCATCATCTGAACCGTCCAACGCAATCGGTTGCAACAGTGTGAGCGTAGCAGTATCTGTGCCGTTATTTGAAATATTCACAGGAATTTCAACTTGATTCTCTCCAGCACCGCGTATTAACTGAAAGTTACTCTGAACAAAATCAATACCGCTCGTGACTTCATTGAGTTCAACCACGACTTCAGACAGATTCGAGACAGTCTGATTAGCGGCAGGAACTGTTGTTTTAAGAGTCGGAAGTTGTGTGTCGTAAATAACCTGGTAGGTGTAAGTCTTGGTATTCCCGAGTGAGTCTGTGGCTTTGACGTTAATTATATAGTTTCCATCTTGGCTACCATCGCTTTTCAGGAGCGGTGCATCTAATATGTAACTAAGGACACCATTTTGAAGGTCAGGGAATGCGCGACCTGTTATTACATCAACGCCACCACCTTGTTTAGGAGTGCCAAATGTAATACGGGTAGTCTCCTGTCCAGTAAAATCAATCCCAGTTCCAAATTCACCATCGTTGAAGGTCGCAACAAACTGGCTGAGAGGAAGATTGTAATAAACCGTATCCCCTAAGATATTAAACGGTTCACCATCACGTGTAGGTCTTAGTGAGACAAGTTCCGGTGCCAGATTATCAAAGAGAAATGGAATTTGAATTGGCGAAGTTTGATTTCCCGCTTTATCAGTCCCGACAATTTCAACTGTATATTGACCATCTTGGAGTCCATCTTTTGCTGACAAAGGCAACAACAATTGCCACCGTATTTTATTATCGCCAGGGCGAGTTTGCTGCCCGAGTACTAAATTGCCTCCTGGGCCCCTCAGAAGTATTGATGAATCATCCAGGTTAAGTCCGATATTATCTTCTAACGCTGCTTCAACAAAATTAGTCAATCCTTTGAGACCACTACCGGGAACAAACTCGCCTTTATTGGTAGCCACACTTTTTAAAGTTGGTGCAGCGTTATCAAAGGTAAATTTAGCCTGCCTTGAGGTGACGTTCCCTACTTTATCGGCTATAGAAACGGAAACTTCATAACTCCCATTTTCTGTTAATTCGTCAAGGGGATTACTTAGTGAAAACGTAACTCTATTTCCGTAAGTTAATGTGCCGTTTATATCTGTACCATCGACATGCTTAATCAATATTTCAGTATCACTACCAGTAAGATCAATACCCGTACCGTCTTCATCCTCTGCGGTGAAACTGACCGTCGGAATTGACGCGTTCACGAACATGCTGTTTACAAGCGATATTGTATCACTTAGGAATATACCTGTGATACGCGGGTCAGTTGAGTCAATTGTTATAGTTTCTGATTTTTCGGTGGTTGCCTCATTTCCCCCTTTATCTTTTACCCATAGTTTCAACGTGTATTGCCCATCGGCAAATCGGTTGGCGGTACTATCTTTACCATCCCAATTGTAAGTATGATTTCCACTCTCGCTGCTCACTTCAATAGGACGTCCAATTGTGGCATCTCCGGGGGCTCTCTGGAATTCCAACCGTGCCATGGTGGCATTCTCGCTTAAACTGTAGTAAACAGAAATAGAGCCTAACACTGGCGAAAACTCGGTATCACTCACACCGATAGAAATCTCTGGGGCTGTGGTGTCTATAGTTACCGTTGCCGTTAGTTCACCTCTCGGGGCCTCAATATCCACGAGATTGACACGAATCGTATAATCTCCATCTGAAAGTATGTCGTTTTGATTTTTAAGCTTTCCATCCCATTTTAATACTACAGTCTCATTTATACCGACAATTTTATTATCGTCTGGCACGCTCGAAATTTCTTTACCATCTACGGTAATTTCATAACGTTCATTATCATCAAGTGCATCGGTTGTAAAAGTGATGGACAACTTTTCTTCTTCACCGTTAAAAACTGAATCTCCGTTCGCATCTACGGAGAGGCTTAAAAGTCCCGCCCAAGCAGTAGGCTGCAAAACTAACAGAGCAATAAATAATTGAAAAATGAGAAAGGGCACCCAACGAAAACTGAATGACAATTTAGTATCCTTTTTGTTATAGTACAGAACAGAAAAACTATTTTTGATTTTTGACACGCGTTTTCCCCCGCTACCGCGAAGCCTGGTCTATTTTTAATCTCTTAACTTCGCGCGAATTCACAAATATTAATTTCTTATTAGCACAGATAGCATTACAACACAATATGGACCTGAATCGACTCAATGATTGCAAAGTCTCACAGTGTCGACACGTCCCTATATCTATTTTGTGGTTTTCGAGATTTAACAGATAAGGTTATTGTTTAACTGAAGTATTAGACGCAGTTTTTTTGATTAGGTTGATTAAAACCTATTCATTGATGTTTTACATAATCGATTTTTTCGTGGGCAGGCTGCAAACCTGCCCTTAACATAAACAAGATTAACCAATATCACCATTTTCGATCATCGTTAAAAGTGCTGAGTCGTCAGCAGTAAGCGGCAATGTTATTTTTGCGCGCTGTCGGCTGGAATGGTAAGTCGCAAAAATAAGTTCAGTTGACTGAAGTGCCTTACGTCCGCTAAGTTCAGGTTCACGTCCTGTCTTAACACTGTCAATGAGGTCAAGAACGGAGAGGGTTGTATCGTTACCTTTAGGTGTAACATCGCTCAGATCGGGTTGCTCCCATTCGCTGGAACCTTCTCGCAGTACGCGAACTGGCGCGCCACCTCCAACATCAATGATTCCTTTAGTGCCGATGATACGATTTGCGAATCCTTTTAGAGAAACGCCTCCAGTAGTCAGCAGTCCTTCTACGCCGCTTTTCCATCGGTACCACGTTAAACCGCTCGTTTCAACCTGAGTGCCAAAGACGATTCTTTCTTCTGTTACATCTATTTGACCGATAACCCACTCAATAGGTTCGTCATTATTATAAAATTGGAACATGTCAAACCAGTGTGTTCCCCAGTCAAGCAGATTTGAACATGAACCTTCAAGGCGGCGTATTTCACCGATAGTCCCATCGTTTGCCAGCTGTTTCGCCTTGATAAACTGTGCACCAAAACGGCGTTGATGGCAAAACGTTATGACCACATCATTATCAACGCACGCTTGATAGAGTGCTTTCGCATCGCCCCATGTGGGTGCCATCGGTTTTTCAGAATGGATGGCTTTGATACCACTATTGGCAGCAGCGATTACCATATCCCTATGAAGCGCAATCCATGTGCAGACGCTCACAAAATCAAGTGATTCCTTTTCAAGCATCTCATTATAATCTTCATAGGTCCGAGGAACATCAAATTGTTTTGAAAAATTGTCTCGCGCGCCTTCAACCGGGTCTGAGCATGCGACAATCTCAACATCTGACGATGCCTGATAGCCTTGCGCATGGGCACGTCCACGTCCACCACAACCGATAATACCTGCTTTAAAAGTTGCCATATAAATTTCCTTTCGTTGCGATCCGGAGATCGTTCTTATTATAGTAAAATCGATAATTATCTATACACTACGGTAGGTTCGGTTTCCTATATACACTACGGTAGGTTCGGTTTCCTATATACACTACGGTAGGTTCGGTTTCCTATATACACTACGGTAGGTTCGGTTTCCTATATACACTACGGTAGGTTCGGTTTCCTATATACACTACGGTAGGTTCGGTTTCCTATATACACTACGGTAGGTTCGGTTTCCTATATACACTACGGTAGGTTCGGTTTCCTATATACACTACGGTAGGTTCGGTTTCCTATATACACTACGGTAGGTTCGGTTTCCTAACCGAACCTGTGTAAATGGTGCGGTTAGAAACCGCACCTACCGAGGAGTGTCCACGTATTTTTGGACTTTACTATAATGTGTTTACGTTAACTGTTTTACAAGTGTATCATCTAAATGAATCCCTGACTTAAGATACACTTCCCGTTCACGATACGCGCGTTCACCAGGAATAAGAATTTCTTTAACACCCGCTTCTTTTCGATTTGCCTTAATACGATCAATTAAACTATCCACTTCACTTTTGAATTGTTCTAACGGCACAAAAACCGTTGGGTTCAGCACAATCATTAACAAGCCGTAATTGGTTCCCGGTGGCGGTATAGTTGCTGCGTTCACGAGAGCACCTGCAAGGACCTGTGTTATAAGGGCAAGTCCAAAACCTTTATGTCCACCGAAAGGACGGACGCTTCCTTTTAAGGCTTGTTCTGCATCTGTTGTCGGTTCGCCTTCAGGATTAAACGCGAGACCTTCGGAAATGGATATGTTTTCCCGCATCGCTACGAGTAAATCTCCGTTGGTTATCGCTGCAGTAGACATATCAAACAGAAGTGGGACATTGTTGGAAGGGATTCCAACAGCGATAGGGTTTGTCCCCAAAATTGCTTCGGTTCCACCTTCTGGTGTAATACGCGGCAGACAGTCAGCAAAAAGCAGACCGATAAGTTCTGCTTTTCGTGCCATATCCACATAGTACCCCGCCATACCACAGTGCGATGTATTGTAAACGCCACAAATACTGGCACCTGATCGATTTGCCCTTTCAATCGCTAATTTCATTGCGCGATAAGCCACAAGGTAACCCGGTTGATTTCCACCATCAACCCGAAAACACTGTCCTTCTTCTATGTCAACTTGAATTTCAGACCGTTTACCTTGCTCATAACGGTTTTTAATACCGGGCAACCTGATAAACCCATGTGTTTTTCGTCCGCGTAGTTCCGCTTCTAATAGAATATCAGCAATAACAGTGGCATCAGTCGCTGACATACCATTTGTCATCAAGAAAGTTTTCGCAAGTTGCCGCGCCGTATCAATGGAAATATGCAAGTCGGTTCTCCACTACTTAAGGCTATAGCGTAAGTTACATGTTGACCACTATTTTTAACAATGCTATAATTTATCATATATCAAGTTGAAACTCAAGACACTTTTTATTTAGTGCGCGACACCAAATTCTGTCCACAATCTCTTTTATGAGAAGAGGAGAACTACAGATGGCAAACCAAAAACATGATTTAGTCGAATATCCTATCCAAGATAACGTCCTGCTACAGGCATATTGGCGTGATGATGCGGGGGGACACGGTCCCGCAGCATCTCTATATATTTATGACGATGAGATTATGCGGTTCGATTGCTTTGGCGAAAATAATGGACATTGTCACTTTAACTTGCGCCAGACGCGCGGCAGGCGATGGATGTACCCGACAGGTTCTTTCCAAGACCACATTCAGCAGAGTTTGTTTGACCTCCGCACCAACTTAACGTTCTGCCTGAAAACCCACCAAGATGAGCGAATTCAGGAAATTCAGATAGTGCAGGAGAGTTTGGAACAGGCAGCGCAAAAAATGGAAGTCCAGTTGTTAGAATTTGCTGAGCAACTACAGGGCGATACTGCATGAAAGTTGTTACTGCAGCGCAAATGCGTCAAATCGACAAGGATACAATTGAAGGTATCGGCATTCCCGGCATTGTTCTCATGGAAACTGCGGGGGGTGAAATCGTCCGCTTGATAGAACGCCATTATCCAACTGCGCAACGTATCGGTGTTTTTGTTGGCAAGGGTAACAACGGCGGCGATGGGTTGGTAATTGCGCGACAACTCGCGCATGCTGGACGCGAGGTAAATATCTTTCTTGTCTCTCCAGCAGAAAGTTTTACTGGGGAAGCCCTTACCAATTTGCATATTGCAAAAAATCTTGGATTGCAGATTGAGGAAATCTTAACAGATGTAGCAAGTATAAGGACTCTCAGATGTGAATTGCTGATAGATGCGATTTTCGGCACAGGGTTGCGGGGTGCTGTACGCGAATCAATTGCTAATGTTATTGATGCTATAAATGATCTCCCCATACCTATTCTTGCTGTTGATTTGCCTTCAGGCCTGGATGCGGATACCGGACATCCTTTAGGCACTTGTGTGCAAGCGGATAGGACGATAACAATAGGTTTGCCGAAAAGAGGACTGTTGGTGCATCCGGGTGCCGAACTTGCAGGCAAATTAGAAGTTGTTGACATCGGTTTTCCACAGCAGGTCATTGACGCACAAAATATTAAGGTCCATTGGACAACTGAAAAAGACGCTGTTGCGTGGATACCTCTCCGATCACCTGCATCTTACAAGGGAAGTTATGGTCGTGTACTTGTTGTTGCGGGGTCAACGGGAATGACGGGCGCGGCGGCCCTTACAAGTGAAGCAGCTTTGCGCGCTGGTGCTGGTTTGGTAACGCTCGCTATTCCGAAAAGCCTAAACCCTATTTTAGAAGTTAAGTTGTCTGAGGTGATGACATTACCCTTGCCCGAAACGGAAATAGGAAGTTTAGCAGAATCTGCAACCGCATCTATCCTTGAATACGCGGAAAACACGAAATCTGTGCTTGCCATTGGACCTGGGCTTTCTCAACATCCCGAAACGGTGAAACTTGTTCATCAATTGGTTAAAGAGAATAGAGAACAAGGGCTTGATTTACGGATGGTCATTGATGCAGATGGGTTGAACGCCTTAGCACAAGCAACAGACCTTATCTCACTGCTCGGGATGGAGGCAGTCCTCACACCGCATCCAGGTGAAATGGCGAGGCTAACGAATATCTCTATTTCAACATTAGAATCAAACAGAATTGGCACTGCCGAAGAATTCGCAAATCAACACGGTGTGACGCTTGTACTTAAAGGTGCACCGACAGTCACTGCATATCCGAACGCAAATACTTGGATAAATTCAACCGGCAATCCGGGTATGGCAACAGCAGGCATGGGTGATGTGCTGACAGGTATAATCGCTGGATTGATGGCACAAAATATGCCAAGTGAAAAAGCAGCAGTGCTTGGCGTTTACCTACACGGATTAGCCGGAGACCTTGCGGCAGAGGCGTTAGGAATGCACGGACTTATCGCAGGCGATGTGCTACAGGCAGTGCCCCAAGCAATATCTTCGTTGATACCCGATTATCCTAATGTTGTGTCCATCTAAATTTTGTGAGTAAGGTCGGGAGTCGGAGATCGCTCCTACGGTAGGAGGGATCTCCGACTCCCGACTATTATCAAGACTCACAATTTGAAAGTGAAGAAAGCAATAATTTGTGAGGAAATATGGAAACATATAAAGTTTATCCAATCGCAGCGGCAGATGCTTCAACTGCATTCCAAATAGAATTGGATTCGCGGGCAATTGCTGCTGCAGAAGAACTTGAAAATAGCGGTGCGCAAGGTGCGGAAAGAGAAGAAATCTTACAGAAACATCTTGGGACCGATTACGAAAAAGGCTACCACGGCACTGCATGGGATTTACACGGTATCTCTGCGGGGTTGACTCCTGCACGTTTAGCACTGCTACTACAAGCACAAGGTGAATCCTTTGACCCATGTGCCGAACGCGAGACGTTCGACCATAGCTTAATGGTTAACGTTGAAGAGGAGTTAGCATCGCAGTTAGAAGATATTCCTGAATCTGTCTTGAATGCGATTGTAGAGGAATACAAAGTTGAACTTTTAGGCAAGTGAGATGTGAGTTTTGCACGATTATTTTTTATGCAACTTTTTTGGAGAAACCGTGTGTAGAACAATTAACAAAGGATTGATAGCACAAATACGTGTTTACAAACAGAGGTAGCACCTCTATAATTTACACTAACAAAGGAGACATTATGAACGGTAAAATCGCTATGCGGATACTTTCACTTTTGACAGTTCTGAGTATAGCCATCTTTTTTGGATCGCAAGCGAACTCAGAAACACCAGAGAATTCAGATGGGTTCACTTCGACTGAAGCGACACAAGTAACGAACAATTCAGGAAGGTTCCGTTTGATTGAAATGACAAAATTTAGGAAAAATGTAATAAGTACCGCTGAAGACCATACTGGGCCGCAAACCGTGCAAGCATTGATGGAAACGTTTAATAAAATTTACAATCACAACTATTTAAAAACCACAGTGACAGTGACTGTATACCGTAAAACCGATAGTGGAACTATTCTAAAAAACGGAAAAACGCACATCAGCCAGTTTAAAATCGCGGAGATTGATGCACGATATCCTCGGGAAGCATGGCTTCAGCTTCTTTTAGAAAACGGTATCACCATAGAAAATTTCGGAGAGTATACATCCTATCTGTCAAAGCGACACACTTTAGCTTTTCTGAAAGACAATCCCAATCTTCGCAATCCAGGGATGATCCACATTCCACCAACGGATAATTGGGAAGCTTATAAAGCCGCTTTTCATAATTGGGAAGCTTATAAAGCCGCTTTTATTTATAAGTTGGTAAACAGACATATTGATAAGATACGGGAATCAGCAGAGAAGGTTGGACAGGGTAAGGAACAAGTTGAACGCGCAATGGCACAGATTGAACGTGCTAAAGCGCAAGTTGAACGAGCCAAGGAACAAATTGAACGCGCGAAGAATAAGTTCAATTTACAACAACTTGAAAACGTTAAGAAACAGATTAAGCATTTACAAGAGACTTTAGAACGTCTTAAAAAATCAATGCCGCCTCCTCAGACTCCAAACCAAAATATGAGAAAAAAACCTCCTACTATCCAGATATAGCATAGGAGATAACGCGTGGGCTATTCTGTTTTCATCATTGATACTATAATACTTACACCCATACATATTTTTCTCCAACTTTTCTGGAGACCGTGTGTATAAAAATTAGTACAGGTTGATAACACAAAAACGTGCTTTACAAACATAGGAATCACATCTACAAGTTAAAATGAAGGAGACATAATGAAACGGAAAATTGTTATGCAAATGTTTGCACTGTTACTAATTATGGGATTCGCTTTCTTTTTCGGATCTCAATCTCAAGCGGATTTTTTCAAATTCAGTGAAACGATAGAATTCAAGCGGATACCACCAGACCTCCCCGAAGAATATTCCGGGCCGCAAACAGTGCAGGCATTGATAAATGTCTTTGATGCCGAGTACAACCGTACCCATTTGAAAACCACGATTAGTATATCTGCCAATCAATATAGCCAATCCAGCCAGTTTACAAATAACGAGATAGATGCGCGATATCCGCGGGACGAGTGGCTTAAAATCCTGTTGGACAAAGGTTTCACTATACAGGATTTCCGCAGATATGCATCCTGTCTAACAAAAAGGCATATTTTGGCGTTTCTGGAAGATAATCCAGATTTTTGGAAAATCGGGTTTCATGGTAAACCCGTATTTCTTGATATACCCGTAACAGATGATTGGGAAACTTATAAAGCAGCTTATATTGATAAGTTGGTAAACAAACATTTCAAGAAGATTCGGGAAGCAGCAGAGAAGGTTGAACAAGCCAAAGCACAAACTGAACAAGTTAAAGCAAAAGTTGAACGCGCTAAGGTGCTGGCTGAACAAGCCAAAGCGCTGGCTGAACGCGCAAAGAATAGGTTTAATTCACAACAACTTGAGAACGTTAGGAAACAACTTGAGAACGTTAGGAAACAACTTGAGCATTTACAAGAAACTTTAGAACGTCTTAAAAAATCAACGCCTCCACCTCAGGATCCAAACCAAAACATGAAAAAGAAACCTCCTACTATCCAGATATAGCATAAAGATAACACGATAGACTCCTCCTGACTATCTTGTTCACGTTTAATAACTGTAAACTTACACAGCATATCTTTTTACTGACATCCATGTTAATTTGGAGCGGTAAAAAACGTGATTTGTGTAGTCTTAAGGGGAGTTTTTTGCCATCATATATGGAGAATGCTAAATGTTACTAACACTAATTCGAAAAGAGATGATGCATCACATTCTAAGCGTCCGATTTATTGTCCTGCTCCTGATGTGTCTGTTACTTGTTCCACTTACCCTTTCTATCAATTATCAACATTACCGTCAAAACCTCGTTGACTATCAAGAAGCCGTTAAACTGGCAAACATTGAAGAAACCACAGTAAACCCAAAGATGCCGCTGGAACCAGAGGTTGAAGTTTCTAAACTTTTTCTCAAACCGACACCTCTGAGCGTCTTCGCAAAGGGATTAGGGGACGCACAGCCAAGTTACCTTGGAATGACACGCAATGGAATCACACAAGGACCGCCATCTACGTTTTCAGCACCCCTCTCCCAACTTTTGGGACATCTTGACTTTCTATTTGTGGTAGGGACGGTCTTTAGTCTCCTCGCGTTACTGTTTACGTTCGATGCGGTTGCCGGGGAACGAGAAGCGGGCACCCTTCGAATCACCTTATCAAATTCCATACCGCGCGACCTATTTTTATGGAGCAAATTAATTGGCGGATACGTGGTGTTTGTCGTTCCATTCTTGGTGTCGCTACTGTTCGGCTTACTGATACTTGTCTGGCAGGGCTTCCCCCTCGGCGAACCTGAAATTTTTCCGAGAGTCCTGGGTTTAACCCTCATCTCGTTGCTCTATATCGGTGTCTTTTTCGCAATCGGCACAGTGATTTCTACCTACTTAGACAATTCTAAAACGGCACTCATCGTTGCTTTTACTGTCTGGGTGTTTGCAGTGTTGATTATCCCACGTGTCGGGTTCCTCGCCGCCAAACTTATTGTGCCAACACAAACTTCACAAAGCGTCTATATGGAAAAAACAGCCATGCGAGACGATTTCAACGCGGTAATTGATAAGGAAAAATGGAAAGCCATAATGGAGATCCCCCCGGATGAGCACGGTAATGTAATGGTAGGAGGAGAAAATGCTAAAAAAGTTGATGAACGCGTGAAACCTCTTGAAGAGGAATATCGATCGAAATTCCAAGACTACGCTGACAAACTTGATCGCGATTACAAACGTGAAACCGAACGACAAGAGCAGATCGGTGAGATGCTTTCCCGAATCACACCGACATCTTCTCTCATCTACCTCGCTACTAACTTAACACAGACAGGAAAAGAGACAAGAAGCATCTATTTCCAAGTGGGAGATCGCTATTACGATATGCTCCATACAGATTTGTTCAGCAAAATTTCGGATCATGCTTCAACAAGAGCATTTACATCAGAGGATACTGTCAAAATTACACAACCACCACCTTTAGAGACAATAACCTTAGGAGAAACACTCCGTCAATCAATGGTAGATGTACTGCTACTCTGCTTCTTTGCAGTAGCGTTGACAACTGTGGCATTCCTAAAATTTTTCCGTTCCGATATTTGATGTAACACACCGGTTCGTATACTACTGAGAACCAAGAATGTTAAACTTTATAGTAGAATATAAGTGGTGAATTATTGAAAAAATTATACACCTGACCTGTAGGAGCGATCTCCGAATCGCGACCTCTTGTGAATGTCGGGAATCCGAGTTCCCTCCTACAAACCCGGAATGTCTAATTAATTCTAAAATCTACCAAAAATAAACTTACACGCCTTTTGTAGGAGCGATCTCCGAATCGCGACCCGTTTGTAGTCGGGAATCCGAGTTCCCTCCCGTTAAATGCCAAAAGCGCATTCAGCGTTGATTCACAAAAGACGTGTAAACTTATTTTTATATTCTACTATAAGACACACCGCTTTTCTGCAACTATTTTTAGCAGATAGTGTATAATTTAGGTGCAAGGGTTGATAACACAAAAACGTGCTTACAAATAGAGGGATCACATCTACAATTTAAATTAACGAAGGAGACATGATGACACGGAAAAACATTATGCGATTTTTTTCGATTTTGACAGTGCTGGGTATCGCCACTATTTTGGGGTTGCAAGCCAACTCAGAAACAGCAGAGAATACAGGAGGGTTCAGTTTGATTGAAATGGCAAAACTAACGAAGGAGGGACTAAGTACCGCTGAAAAATATACTGGACCACAAACCGTGCAAGCCCTGATGGAAGCGTTTGATGGAATATACAATCGCAACCATTTAAAAACCGGGGTGATTATATACCGTAAAACCGATGGCGGAACAATCAGTGCTTCTATACTAACAACAAGTGAAGTAAACCTCTCCCATAAGATTGATAGTGTTGACGGAAAAAGACACGTCAGCCAGTTTACAAACGAGGAAATTGATGCGCAACATCAACAGATAGCATGGCTTAAGATGCGTCTGAATGAAGGTGCCTCTATAAAACTTTCCGGTGAGGGGAAAATAAACTTATCCCATATAATTAATAGTGTTGACGGAAAAAGACACGTCAGCCAGTTTACAAACGAGGAAATTGATGCACGATATCCGAGAGCAGCATGGTTTCAGATACTTTTGGACAAAGGTATCACCATAGAACATTTTAGAGAGTACGCGTCCTACCTGTCAAAACGACACACTTTGGCTTTTCTGAAAGACAATCCCAATCTTCGCAATGCGGGGATTCTCGACATTCTACCAACGGATAATTGGGAAACCTATAAAGCCGCTTATATTGATAAGTTGGTAAGTGATCACGCCAAGCTTCGGAATGCTGCAGAACGGGTTGAACAAGCCAAAGAACGAGCTGAGCACGCCAAAGTTCTGGCTGAACGAGCCAAGGAACGGGTTGAAAACGCAAAGATGCTGGCTGAGCAAGCCCAAAAACAGGCTGAACAAGCCAAAGCACAGGCTGAACGCGTAAAGAAAATGTTCAATTCACAACAGCTTGAGAACGTTAGGAAACAGATTGAACACTTACGAGAAACTTTAGAACGTCTAAAAAAATCAATACCTCCTTCTCAAACGCCAAACCAAAATATGAAAAAGAAGCCTCCTACTATCCAGATTTAAAGAAAACGCGATAGCCTCCAACAGGCTATCGCGTTTTTTGTTTAGTGCCCGTAAACTTGCAAACCACATTCTTTTACTTGCCTATATGTCAATTGTACCAGCAAAGAAATGGCGTTTGTGTAAGTCTTAAGGGTTTTTTTGCGATCTTATATGGAGAATACTAAATGTTACTAACGCTAATTCGAAAAGAGATAATGCATCATATTCTAAGCGTTCGGTTTATTGTCCTGCTTCTGATGTGTCTGTTGCTTGTTCCACTCACGCTTTCTATCAATTATCAAAATTATCGCCAAAACCTCATTGACTATCAAGAAGCGGTTAAACTTGCCAGCACCGAAGAAACGGAAGTTAACACGAACATGGAACTGAAACCGGAGTTGGAAGTTTCAAAACTTTTCCTGAAACCAACACCGCTGAGCGTGTTTGCTAACGGATTAGAGGACGCACTCCCGAGTTACCTTGGGATGACACGCAACGGCATCACACAAGGCCCACCTGCGTTGGTTTCCACTTCACTCTTTTACCTATTAGGACATCTCGACTTCCTTTTTCTTGTCGGTACTGTGTTCAGTCTGCTTGCACTGCTGTTTACTTTTGATGCTATTGCGGGTGAAAGGGAAGCAGGCACACTCCGAATAACTTTAGCAAACTCTTTGCCACGTGACCTATTTCTATGGAGCAAGTTGATCGGTGGCTACATTGTGTTTATTGTTCCATTTTTAATGTCATTTCTATTCGGTTTACTGTTGATAGTTGCACAAGGTTTTCCGTTGGGAGAACCAGAAATTTTTCCACGAGTCCTGAGTCTGACTCTTGTTTCATTGATCTACATCGCAGTCTTTTTTGCAATAGGAACAGTGATTACCACCTATTTAGACAATTCCAAAACAGCACTCATCGTCGCCTTTACCGTATGGGTATTTGCTGTGCTGATTACGCCACGTGTTGGATTTCTCTCGGCAAAATTTATCGCACCGACACAAACTGCACAGAGTGTCTATTTGGAAAAGACAGCCGCTCGCGAGAATATCAATGCAGAAATAAAAGAAAAGAGAAATAAAATACATGAAGAGGTTGGGAAAGGCCGCTCTCAAAGTTCTTTTGAAGAACAGATCGCATTGGGGCAAGAGATTGATAAACAGATGGAACCGATTCAAGAGGAGTTTCGACAAAAATTCAATGACAGTGTGGACAAGATAGACCGACGATATGAACGTGAACAAGCAAGACAAGAAGGTGTAGCTGAAACACTATCCCGCATCTCACCGACATCCTCCCTCATTTATCTCACTACAAACTTGACACAGACCGGAAAAACAAAAAGAAAAAACTACATTCAAGCGGGGGAACGCTACTATGTTGCGCTTGATGAAGATTGGTTTAGTAAAGTTGATGACCATGTCTCCTTTAGAGCGTTAGATCCAAAGAAAAATATCCAAATTACGCAACCACCCCCTTTGGAAACCCCGACCTTAGGTGAGACATTCCGTCAATCGCTTGTTGATGTGCTGCTGCTTTGCTTTTTTGCAGTTGTGTTGACAACTGTGGCATTTCTAAAATTTTTTAGATCGGATATCTGATGCTCTGTTCGTAGTCGTGCAATTCATTGCGCCTCTTCCATATTGTTGTCTGAACCTGGATTGTATCTCTATTTCGCGTAAAATAATCCTTCGCTATGATGCAATGAACCATAGCAGTTTATTCTGTTCAAAAGATATGATGTAAAATAATACCATTTCTGAAAATAACTTCTCATTTTCAAATTATCTGTTCGTAGTCGCGCAATTCATTGCGCCTCTTACATTCTTATGGTGAACTTGAAATTAAAGAGGCACATTTTCTGTAGGAGCGATCTCCGAATCGCAACGAACCTCACTGATAGTCGGGAATCGGAGTTCCCTCCTACAGATAAACACGTCTAATTAATTCAATAATCTACCATAAATGGGATATTGTATTTTAACGTGAGTTTGATAATAGATATATGAACTTCATTTTGCATAAAATCTTATTCTCATAAGCCCGGTAGGTGCGGTTTCCTAACCGCACCGAGTCCAAAAATCTGATTTATCAAACTCACGTTATTTTAGAATTGGTATAATCTTGGTTCAGACAAATAACCAATGTCCAAATTTCACTATCCTTTTCTCCTCATAAAGACTCTAACAAACAACCCTCAATTATTAAGGAGCCAGTATGCTACGAACAATTATTAGACAAGAACTTCTCGGTCATCTGATGAGCGCACGGTTTTTTGCTGCTGTTATCATTACGCTCCTGCTTGTTGTCGCGAATGCTGTCGTTCTTCTTGAAGACTATGAACGCCGGTTGGATAGATATAGCCATCAAGAAAATGTTCATCGTGAAAAAGCTCAGGAAGCGAAAACCTATTCATTCTTAAAACTTTATGTTGAACGCCCTCCTAACCCCTTAGGTCTCTTTAGCGCTGGATTGGACAAGCGGCTTGGGGGAACCCTTGAAATTTATCACGGCTCTGTCCCGATGATTTCGAATGCTTCAGCGCGTAGTCTTGACAATCCATTTCTAAACCTCTTTTCAAAAATTGATCTCGTCTTTATTTTCCAAGTGGTGCTAAGTTTGATAGCACTGCTTTTTGCTTATGATGCAATAGCTGGTGATCGGGAAGCAGGCACTTTGCGTTTGGTTATTTCTCATCCAGTGCGGCGCGGCAACATTCTGCTGGCAAAATATATTAGTGCCATGATTTGTCTGCTACTTCCCGTGCTGATGAGTCTGCTAATGGTAATGTTTCTGTTATCCATTACCGGTTCAATTCAACTGAGCGGGCAGGATTTTGTTCGGATAGGTGGAATAGTCCTGACAACAAGCATCTATCTGTCTGTGTTTTACCTAATTGGATTGTTGATTTCTACGACGACGCGCCGCACAGCCACCTCCCTGATGCTCTGTATGTTTGTATGGGTCGCTTTGGTTCTCGTTTATCCGAACTGGAGTCGGTTTACTATCAATCCGGTGGGCGATACGAAAGCAGAAAGAACATCTACTGAGGAACATGTGAATCAGATTTGGGAAGAGGTTGACAGGGAAGAACAGCGATTTATCGCAAACAGCCCGCTTGAGGAAGACCCACCTTGGTTTAATCTAAGTTATCATGAACAGGGTCGCAGCTACGGTGATGGGCGACAAATGCTTACCTCCAGAGTGAAAGCAAAATCTGAACCTTTAGTTCCTCACGTCCAAAAATATCATGAAACGATGGAGACTTTACACATCCGTTTGGCGGAACAAACCGCTTTAATACGGAAACAGGCTTTAGATAAAACGACTTTGCGAGAAGCGAGATGGCATGAACACTTGATGAAACTCAGTCCAACAGGTTTGTATACGTTTGCGGCTTCCGCGTGGGCGGGTACCGATCTGGACGGTATGTTTGATTATGTTGACGCTGCGCAGCAGTATCGGCGTTCCATCATTGACTATTTTCATGAGAAAAATGCATTCGGCAGCCGGCAATGGTTCGACACGAGCAAAGGCACAGTAGATTGGTGGGATTTACCACAATTCCGCTTTGAACAAGCAGATGTATGGGAAAACGCAACACGGGCATTCCCCGAATTGTTTTTACTGCTACTCATCAATTCGGTTTTGTTCACAGTGGCATTTTTGCTTTTTGTCAAAATTGAAGTTTAGCTGAATGCATAGTCCGCGTAGGTTGGGTAGAACGCAGTGAAACCCATAACTGTCAACTTAAGAGGAGAAAACCGCGTCACACCTGACATCACACAACTGGTAGGTGCGGTTTCCTAACCGCACCTTATTATAACGTGAGTTTGATAATAGATATATGAACTTCATTTTGCATAAAATCTTATTCTCATAAGCCCGGTAGGTGCGGTTTCCTAACCGCACCGAGTCCAAAAATCTGATTTATCAAACTCACGTTATTATACCAAAACGATCTTGTGGGAGGCGTTTGCAACGCCGATTATCGCGCTTACAAAGCACTCTTACAAAGATGTTTTCCAATTAGTGGCAACCAACGAAAGTAAGTCCGGTGCGGTTAGAAAACCGCACCTACCGTATTTAGAGTACTCCTTAAGTGTCAACTTAGTGCCTGATTTCCTTGTTGGAGGGAGACTTTGTCCGCCCAATTCTCTTCTTGTAGGAGCTCACTCCTACAGAATGTAAGAAGTACCGAATTACGAACTCGCGTTTACTAAGCAAGCAGCATTCTAAAGGAGATGCCGAATGATATTACATATTATTAAACGAGAACTCTTTGACCACATCAATAGCCTCCGATTTGTCCTAACAACGGTAATACTATTAGTCTTAATGTCTACCAACGCCTTTGTGCATCTTCGGACACATCCCGAAAAGGTGCGTAAATATTCCAATAATGTCACCAAATCTCTTGACGACTTGAAATCCCGAACAGAGTTGTACACGCTGATACGAAAGGGCCCGGGCAATCTCTACAAAAGTCCCGCTTCGCTGTCCTTCATCGCCGATGGAGATGAAGCTTACTTACCGAGTAATATCTACAGTCCGGGGTCTTGGTCGAGATACGGTTTTGGCAGTAGAGTAAGAAGCAATTGGTGGTTAAGTTATGGCAGTGTAAATCCTGATGCCAGAGATCTCCGTCCACAAGCGACAAAGATAGATTGGGTATTTATTATTACCTATCTACTCTCTCTTATCCCACTCCTGTTTACATTCGACTCTTTTTCTGGTGAACGCGAAAGAGGCACCCTTCGCTTGTGTCTGGCAAATCCAATTTCGCGCCCTACCTTATTAGTCGGGAAATTCTTGGGGACCTTGATAGCTGTTCTCATTCCTTTCGTTTTTGCCGTGTTGCTGAATCTTGCTGTGATTTCTGTTGATAGTTGGACCCAACTGAATCCTGCAGACTGGAGTCGTTTGGGGGTAATCCTGCTGATTGCGGTAAGTTACGCTGGCATCTTTATCGGATTGGGTTTGATGATTTCAGCAGGGACTCGCGAACCTCGGCTCAGTTTAATCGTTGTTCTGTTAATTTGGGTAACATTCGTGGTTTTTGTTCCATCAACCCTTGGGACCCTCTCCACAAAATGGATGCCGCCTTTACAAACAAACGATCAATTTCAAACCGCGAGAAAATTAGAGATTGACGAGAATAACACAGACTATAATGAACAAATAAAGGCAATCAAAGAGAAGAAACTTTCTGGAGCACAAAGTAAACTTCAGCAACTGGCGAAAATGCCACGTGAAAATGTGTCCCCTGAAGATATTAAAGCCGCCCAAGAAGAATATAATTCAATATGGCAGAAAGATGGAAATGAAGAATTACAAATCAAGTCAGAATTTGTAAAAAAAGATGTAGAGATACGAGAACGTTTTAACCGCTCCCATTTAGACGCACAAACCGCTCAGATTCAGAGCGCAAGAGCAGTAACCCGATTTTCACCTGCAGCGATTGTCCAATACGCGCTTGAATCGATGGCTGGAACGGGTTTTAATCGGCACTTACAATTCTTAGATAATGTACATCTTTACACGAAACAATTTCGGCAATTTATTGCTGATACTGATAGATCAGACAACGAAAGCCTACACCTTATGGGTATACCTGAAGGCATGTCTAAGAAGACGGTAACGATTGACGCTATCCCGAAGTTTGATGACAAAATCACGTTCAAGGATACGTTTAACACAGCGACTTTGGATCTGTTGTTACTCGTGCTACTTCTCATGGTATTTTTCTCTGGAGCGTTCCTTGTCTTTTTACGTACGGAAGTCTGATCTTGCTGAAATTGCCCACAGGTGTCAATTTAGAGGCTCGGTTGGTTCGGTTTCCTAACTGAACCGGACTTGTCTAAGTTCGTAGTCATGGCACCTGTTTTTACGGAATTATTTGTAATACCAAATTAACGCGATTCGTCTCGGTAGGTGCGGTTTCCTAACCGCACCTGACTCCAATAAGACAAGATAAATCCTGTTAATTTGGTATAATACGCTGAAAATCAAGGATTTTCGTGAACGATCTGGAGCGGCGAATCAACGCCAAATGCGCTTGGCAGAATACGCGTGTGGTATTCTGCATGATTTGGCGGGAAACCGCCCTGCCTTGTGAGAAAACTTTCATAAAATGCTCTACATTTCTATTGCTGAACCGTCGCAACGAAAGGAATTTGTAAATGATAAAGTCTAACCGATCTACCATATTTCTGATTATTCTCCTTTTGTCTATATCATTGATTATCTTTGTCCTTGTCAAAGGAGAAATTGAAATCGGAGAAGAAAGAATTACAAAAAGTAAACACCCGGTTGATCCTAATGGACACTTAACAGTTGACACTGAATTTGGTGCGATTAATATTGAGTTGACGGATCAGCCTCTAATTGATATTGTTATCAGAAAGGAATGGAAATCAAGATGGCTTATATTTCAACCGAAACCGACTAAATGGATTCGAGAAATGCTCAAAGACTTAGAGTTCACAATTAACAAGGAGCCTCCAAATATCAGAATTGAAGGAAAATTTAAACGTGGGCGAGAACATTGGCAGGATGGATTAGAATGGCTAACGGTTAACATTCAGCTTAAGGTGCCGCGTCAATATGAGGTCATTTTAAATCCTACATCTAAATGAGTCTAAGGTTGGCCAATTTCTGTCTGTTTCATGCTGAGTTGTCAAAGATTTTCTATTTTTCCGCGAGTTTTGCACGGTGGCATAACCCACAGAAAATACATATATCGAGTGTAATAAAAAGCAGCCCCAGCGGGGCGAAATGTGTATAGAAAACGATATCCTAACCAGAATAAGCCCCAGCGGGGCGAAATGTGTATACGTGAAAATCTATTGAGGCCACGGTGTTTCTATTAACCTATACTATCACATAAGAACTCTAAAAATTGTCCAAACTATAGTAAGTGAGTGAGACGGGAACTTAAAAGTAGTAAGCACAAGCCGCGGTCATAGGCAACGCAAATAGGCAAAATGAATTGCACGATTACAAACACCTCTCTTCCTTAATAAGGGCAGAGGCGCACAAACTAACAAAAGGGGCATATAATGAAAAAGTATAAACGCGTTATGTTTCTGATCGTTGTTTTCCTGATTATTGCAGGGTTTAGCTGCACTATGATCACCGATGAGATAAACATCGTGGATAGATTTATACATGATCACTACAAAGTTGATCCGAAAGGGCAATTAATCGTTAATGCGGAAATTGGCAAGGTTTCTATTGAGAAAACGAATCGCCCCGTGTCTCAAATTGATATTAATATCAAAAAGGAGTGGAAATCGGGGATGATGTTTCAACCGAATTCGAAGCGATGGATTAAGGATATGCTCAAAGATTTAGAAGTCAAAATTAAACGCGACCCACCAGACGTGCAGATTGACGTTAAATTCAAACGCGGGAAACAACATTGGAAAGAGGGATTAAAATGGTTGACGGTTAACATTGATCTTAAAGTGCCGCGTCAATATAAGGTCGTTTCAAATGCCACCTCTAACTGACTAATTAGGGTTATTTACTTCTCCATATTTTCGGTTATTCTTGAATACCTCTCTTGCTGTAGGAGCGAGCTCCAGTTCGCGACTTTTTGACGAAAATGTGCAAAAATCCTAAAACTAAATAACCCTGCTGACTAATCTTTGGACAATTTTTAAGTATTCTGGCAAGATATATTGGGTGAACAGCGGAATATTTTACCCCGCAATAGTTTTACATAAGATGAATTTTGACAATATTATTTAGATTTTGGCATTTTTTTTGAATTATGCACCCTTTTCACCTTCAAATTGTATCATGTATAGTCGTAAACCAATTTATTGTGGAGAACTCTGATGAAAAATGACGATGTTGAATTAGTTCACAACATTTTGTCTGGCGACGACACAGCGTTTAACGCCTTAGTAGAAAAATATCAAAAGAATGTTCACGCGATGGCGTGGCAGAGAATTGGAGACTTTCACGTTGCCGAAGAAATTACCCAAGATATCTTCCTACAGGCATATAATAAACTGTCTACGCTAAAAGACCCGAATAAGTTTGCCAGATGGCTTTATGTAATTACCAAGCGGCGCTGCGCTCGCTGGCTCCAAAGAGAAAAGCCTGCAATGCAATCGTTAGAAGCCGTTGATGAGGCAACTCTGGAGAAATCCGCTTTTACACATTATGTTGCAGAACAACGTGAGGAAGCGGCAACCGAGCATCGCCGCGAAGTTGTTAAAAAGCTTTTGGAAAAACTGCCGGATAACCAACGGACAGTGGTGGCGCTCTATTACTTTAGGGATATGACATCCGAAGCGATTAGCAAATTTCTGGGCGTATCTATCAACACGATTAAGAGTAGACTCAGACGTGCACGACAACGTTTGAAGGAGGAAGAACTAATGATTTGCGAAACTCTTGGTAGCATCCAGCCGCCTATTGACTTAACCGATCATATATTTTGTGATAGTATGAAATTCAAAGCGGACACACCATATTTTCAAGACGAGCATACAGAGTATACAGGACCGCAAACCGTGAAAGCATTGATGAGTGCCTTTGACACCGAGTTTGACCGTAGTATTATAAAAATCACAGTGGGTATAGTTGGAGGTAGATCAGGCAATCTCACAATTAGTGAAATAGATAAACGGCATCCACGGACAAAGTGGCTTCAACTGATTTTGGATAATGGACTTACCATAGAAAACTTTATGCATTATGCATCTTGTTTGTCTAAGCGGCATATTTTGGCTTTTTTAGAAGACAATCCAGACTTTCAAAAGGTAAATTTTTTCGGTATACCACCCGCTCAAGATGACTGGAACAAGTATCAAACGGGTTTTGTCAGGGAAATTATTGCCACTGAGAAAATGGTTAGAAAACAAGATGAACAGAAGCATAAAGATGAGGTAACCGCAGACTCCGCAACAGAATGACTGAGATAACTCAAGTTGCTACTATGTGGCAACTTGAGTTATTTCAATAGCACCCACAAATACAGGCTTGTAAATCATTAGGGTAGTGATACCTAATATATGGAGAATGCCAAATGTTACTAACGCTAATTCAAAAAGAGATTACGCATCATATTCTGAGCGTTCGATTTATTGTCTTGCTTCTGATGTGTCTGTTGCTTGTTCCACTCACCCTTTCTATCAATTATCAAAATTACCTCCAAAACCTCGTTGACTATCAAGAAGCGGTTAAACTTGCCAACACCGAAGAAAAGATCATAAACCCGAGTATGCCACTGGAACCGGAGCTGGAAGTATCTAAACTCTTCCTCAAACCGACACCTTTGAGCGTTTTCGCAAATGGATTAGGAGACGCACTGCCAAGTTATCTTGGGATGACGCGTAATGGTATTACCCAAGGTCCACCGGCGACCGTTTCCGACTCTATTGCGCACCTTTTAGGGCATCTCGATTTTCTGTTTGTCGTCGGCACCGTCTTCAGTTTGCTTGCGCTGTTGTTTACCTTCGATGCAGTTGCTGGGGAAAGAGAAGCAGGCACGTTGCGGATTAATTTAGCGAACGCCCTCCCACGCGACCTCTTTTTATGGAGCAAACTCATTGGCGGATACATCGTGTTCGTGGTGCCGTTTTTGGTGGCGTTTCTCTTCGGTTTACTCGTCATCGTCTGGCAAGGGTTTCCCCTGGGTGAGCCAGAGGTTTTCCCACGCGTCATGAGTCTGATGCTCGCCGCGCTGCTCTACATCGGTGTATTCTTCGCCATTGGCACGGTGATTTCCACCTATTTAGATAACGCCAAAACAGCACTCATCGTCGCCTTCACTGTCTGGGTATTCGCTGTGCTGATTGTGCCACGCATCGGGTTTGTCACGGCGAAATTAATCGTACCCACAAAAACCTCACAGAGCGTTTATCTCGAAAAGACTGCACTCCGCGAGAATTTCAATGCTGAACTTGAAGAAAGAAAAAAGGAGATACACCAAGAAGTCTGGAAAGATCGTCCGAATGCTTCCTTTGATGACCAGTTCGCAGCAGGAGAGGAGATCGATAAACTGGTGCAACCGCTTGAAGGCGCATATAAGCAGAAATTCGCGGATCGCACCGACCAGATAGATAGGAACTATCAGCGCGAGAAAGCGCGACAGGAAGAGGTCGGCGAGACCCTCTCACGAATCACACCGACCTCTTCCTTAATTTATCTCACCACGAACTTGACACAGACCGGAAAGATTAAAAAACACAACTACTTTGAAGCAGCTGATCGTTATTATGGCGCACTTCACGCGGATCTGTTCAGTAAAATAGTAGATCACGCTTCCGTAAGAAGTTACCATCCGGATGATCTCGACACAATTGCGCAGCCACCCCCTATAGCAGTCCCTTCTTTAGATGAAACGTTAAGGCACTCACTGGTGGATGTGCTCTTCCTATGCTTCTTTGCAGTAGCGTTGACAACTGTGGCATTCCTGAAGTTTTTTCGCTCCGATATTTGACGCAGCAGAAATTATGACCCTACCGTTTTTGTTTGAACTTTTCACTGAAAAGTGTGTGTAACTCTATTATGGTAAAGATTAGAATTAACGCTACACTCCTGAACAGTAGGAGGGAACTCCGATTCCCGACTGTTCCTAACAGTTCGGTCGCGATTCGGAGATCGCTCCCGCCGAATACCATACGGGGAATGCCAAAAGGCATTCATACCGTTGATTTGGCGTATTCGGCGTTGATTCACAAGAAATGTGTATAATTATTTCCATATTTCACCATAAGATGTCCTAAAAACATGGCTACCACAAGAATTCAGATTAGAAACCGTATAACCTATAAATCATTTCAAAAAATGCAACCTTTACACCCTTAAAACGCGTCTATGCAACATAAGCCAATGTTGCTTTGGTGAACTTTGAAATTAAAGAGGCACATTTTCTGTAGGAGCGATCTCCGAATCGCGACGAAACTCACTGATAGTTGGGAATCGGAGTTCCTTCCCGTTGAATGCCAAAAGCGCATTCAACGTTGATTCACAACTCAAAATGTCCTGTTAATTCTAAAGGTCACTATTGAATGTCCAGAACAGAAACACAAGATTTCAAGGAGGTACAAAATGTTAGAAACCCGTGAACTAACGAAAGTCTATAACGAGAACGTTTTAGCTGTCAACAAATTGAACATGAAAGTCGAAGATGGCGAAATCTATGTCGTCCTCGGTGCGAACGGTGCAGGCAAAAGCACGACTATATCCATGCTGCTCAACTTCATTGAACCGACAAGCGGCACTGCCCTTGTTGGGGACATTGAAATTCCAAAGTTCCCACTGGAAGCGAAGAAACATCTCGCCTACGTTTCTGAAAACGTTGAACTCTATCGGAACTTTACAGCACGCCAAAACTTGTCCTTTTTCGCGAAACTTGGAGGACGAAAGAAAGTTTCAAACGCGGAACTGGATGAAACACTCGGCAGGGTCGGTTTGGCAGAAGAAGCGTTTACGCGGCGCGTCAAAACTTTCTCTAAAGGGATGCGTCAACGTCTCGGCATCGCAATTGCAATCATGAAGGACGCACAAGCTGTGCTGCTTGATGAACCGACTTCCGGGCTTGATCCGAAGGGGGGTGCCGATTTTCTGAACCTGCTACGTCAGCTAAAAGAGGAAGGTAAAGCCATTTTTATGTCTACTCACGATATATTTCGCGCAAAGGAGATCGCTGACAGGATAGGAATCCTCGTACAGGGCAATCTTGAGCGAGAATTAACGCGCGAAGAGATTCAAAATGAAAATCTTGAGGAATTGTATCTGCACTATGTTGCTGGATACGAACCTGAAGAAGAAGCAAGTGAGTAAATTCACAGTGCATTTTTGGTCAAATTGTAGTACAATTATGTGGATTCAAGTTCTCTTATATGCACCCTTCCACCCTCTTGTGGGAGGCGTTTTCAACGCCGATAATTGACATACAAACATTCCTACAAGAGGCAATATTTGATCTTACAAGTAACGTGAGTTTGATAATAGATATATGAACTTCATTTTGCATAAAATCTTATTCTCATAAGCCCGGTAGGTGCGGTTTCCTAACCGCACCGAGTCCAAAAATCTGATTTATCAAACTCACGTTACAAATAGAAAACAAGTGTAGGTTAGGTAGAGCGCAGCGAAACCCATAACTGTCAATTTAAGGATATATCATCTTGTTGGAGGGGTTTTCAACCCCGATTTATAGGGTGAGGTTTACAAAATCGGGCTTACAAGGTTTCCCTCCAACAAGAAAAATTAGACGCTAAATTGACACCTATGGGTTTCACAATGTTTTACCAACCCATCTTACAGCGTATCTCATAAATACCTCATTAACATCCGTAGACATGCCAGAAGCACAAACCCTAAATAGTTTTCAGCATGATATTCCCAACGCACTACCAAACGCCGAAAGTCTTCACACCAACTGAAAAAACGCTCCACTTTGAAACGGCGTTTATACCGGCGTAGACGACGACCATCCTGTGTAGCAGGACGCTTCCGATTCTTTTTATGGGGTGCTATCATTTCAGTGCCACGACACCGCAAAGACGCATCTAAAGGATCCGAGTCATAGGCTTTGTCTCCTATCAACACTGCTGGAGGTTCTGAAGTCCAACACGCGTCCAATGCCGGTTCAACCAAACGGACTTCATGGCAGGAGGCACTCGCAATCAAAACACTCACAGGTCTGCCACGCTTATCTGTAATCGCTACCAGTTTTGTCCCTTTGCCACACTTCGTCTTTCCTACACACAGACCCCTTTTTTTGCTGCAACGAACTTCGCATCAATGCTGCATTCACTCATATTCAGGTGACGGCGTTTCTCAAGTTTTTCTGTGATCGTTGTGACCACCTTTTCAAGTGTGCCATCCGAAGACCATTGTTGAAAACGACGATGACACGTTTGATAAGATGGATACTTTTTCGGTAAATCACGCCAAGGTGCGCCAGTCCGCAACACCCACAGTATCCCCTAAGACTTCTCTATTATCATGCCAAGGTCTCCCGCGCACGGCTTTAGGGAGTTCGGGCAATAGGGGTTCAATGATTTTCCACTCTTTATCACTCAGTTCCATTCAAATCATCTCCTAACTATTATATATTATCTCCTAACTATTATATCTGATATTTATCAAAATCGTTCATATGTCAATGTTTATCAGTGTTTTCTCGTTTATTCATCATGAAAATGCGCGCTGAGGTCAGACAGCATCTGCCTTTGTCCCATGAGTTCAAGTTTGATCTGATGAAAGGTTTTTCGCACACAACGGCTCACATCCTGTATTAGAAGGTAGCTCATTACTTTCACAGCTAAGTTTGCATACGCGCCATTTCGTCCTTTTAGTCTCATGGATGTGAGGTTTAGGTCTGTTTTTAGGTGTCTCCAATATTGTTCTATACCGTGGTGTTGAGACCATATCCGTAGGATTTCACACGCACGCAGTGGTTTCCCGAATACCAGCATGGTTCGTATTTTGCCACGGTCAGCAAAGAACACCACCACCATTTTTCCGAAGGTTTGACTTGTGGCTTTAGTGCGACAGGCCGGTTTATCACACCCCCATTTATTGGAGAGGAGTTGGATTGACTTCTTATGTTCCGAGAGTTTCGCCTTTTTTCCATCAATCGTCATCACATAGTTGCTTTTTCCGTGCACAAGGATCGTTTCAAATCCCATTTCTCGCAAGGTTTCAATCAAGTGATGGCTGCCATACCACGAATCGAAGGTGATCGGATAGTTCCGGATATCTATCCCTGTCTCTTCAAAGAAGGACACCACCTCTTTGAGCATAGAGACGACACAGGAGGGTTTATCCGTGTTCCCGCGTCCTTGTTTGCTGATCAGTCGCATATTCAAGGGAATGATCTGGTCTCCAATCTTTATCGTTATCCCCAATATATTTTGTCCTTTCATCGGTTGATTTGCTTGAGAACACCACCAGTTAGATGTGTAGGAGAGACCCTCTCCATAACGGAAAACAAAGGTATCATCCACACTGATGACGATACACAGACGCGATAGGGTAGAAGCACTTTTCGATACAACCTCCCGGAGTGCTTCTAACGCAATAGAACACCCCAGACGCACAAAAAGATGTTGCCAGAGATGAAGACTCATATTGTTCAGTTCACGATACAGTTTCGCTTTCGGAATAGACAACGCATCCGACACTTGATTCGGGTTCGTAAGTCCAAACAGATGACAGGTTGACAAAAACACGAAGGTATCAACAAAACGCTGTTTCAAGGTGCGAAACTGTGAAGATAGAAGTAGTTGAAAAAAGGTTGTAGATGTGATAAGCTGAGTTAGCATGAGATGTCCTCCTAATGTTGTTATATTGAAATCTGTAATTAGGATGAGATCTCATGCTATAAAAGTCAAGCAAAATCTACACAGCAAAACGCATTTTCATGGTGTTATACCTTGTTACTCTTGATTATGATTAGGTCGAACAACATTCTGAGAAATATCAGGAAGGTAATTCTGATGCATTGAGTACTAAAATCTGCGAAGGACGAGTGAAACCCAACCATTACGATCGTCATTTCTCGCGTCCGTACATATCGCTGGTATTGTGTTGGGATTAGGGTATTGAGATGTATCGTCATGCCTTGGGACGTTCAGCTGTGCTACGACATTGAACGATGTGTAACCGCTAAGTTTCGATGGATGTGGACCTGACCAAGAGGTGCTAACGGAGTCTTCGTCAAGTTCCATGCCATGATTCGCCGGAAACGACCACGAAACCGTGTCGGGGTTAATCTGCGCAGTGTTTTGCGGCTGGTTGCCGTTATAGCCGACAGACGCGGAGACCCAACACAACGTTTGCGTGCTGGTGATAAACGACAGATGCACCGCAATACTGGTGTCGGTGCCTTTTGCACTCCGACCAATCTGCCACTCTTTGAACTTCACTGACGGCGCAACCTTAGAACCAGAACCCGGATTCGTCTGCTGCGCAGAAAATCCACGAAACAAAACAGAAAAAGTAAATAGAAATAGACAAAGTGCGTAAAACTTCTTATTCTTCACAATAAAATCCTCCTTCTAAAAAAGGAAATATAAATATTATTGAAGTCGATCAAGGGCTTGACGTGCATAGATGACTGAAGCATTATCATAAAGCTCATTATCTTCATCGGCAGCGATAGCCTTGAACTTTGGGATAATGATGTGATCTACAATGCCACCAAGATCGTCGCGATACCGTACACCAATACGACTTAAAGAGTCAAATACTGGCATATCAATATAAATCCAGTCCAACCCGTTCGTATCCTCCCTTTCCAAATACGGAAGAATATACGGCAGAGCAGGGGGACCAATTTCTTCTAACGTATCAAACATAATCTGCCCCATCGTGCCTCCGTCACACATGAGGGCGATTAAGGCTTCCGCGGCGCGGGGATCGTTTTGTTTGCAGAGTTCATCAATCAGAACCTCGCGTTCATCAGAGTCATCGTGATCAATTGGAAGTGATGCTGGCAATAGTTGCGCGATCAGTTCTGTCGCACGTGGCGAATGCACACCACCCCACGCATACGGATTGTTTTTGATATATTCAAGCCGTTTGTATGCGGCTTTGACTGGATCCTCTTTGGGGTCTATCTTTGGGAAATTCGGTTTGAGGACAGCCCCTTTGGGTGCGGTATATTGCACTTTTTGCTCTGTTTGTATCGGTTCGGGCGGGTCGCCTTCGTGAAAAGTGCCATCATCGTGAAAGTGTCCCTGTGCGGGGGGTTCCCCCTGTGGCACTTGTTGCGCGTTTTGTTGCTGCAGCTGCTTTTGAAGCTGCAGCTGCTTTTGGACTGCGGCGGTTTCTCTTTCAAGTTGCCGTATCTCTGCCTGATTTTTCACAATCAGAAACACAAAAGCACCGATAATCAGGAGAATGAGGGTAGCGAACCCCCAATATAGTTTTTTACTCATGAGTTTTGACTCCTTATAAAATAAAGGTTATCTCTTTAACGTGAGTTCGATTAAACATGTAGGTTGGGTAAAACGGGCACCTACAATTAACTCAAAGATTAAAGAAGGTAATTCTGATGCATTGAGTACTAAAATCTGCGAAGGACGAGTGAAACCCAACCATTACGATCGTCATTTCTCGCGTCCGTACATATCGCTGGTATTGTGTTGGGATTAGGGTATTGAGATGTATCGTCATGCCTTGGGACGTTCAGCTGTGCTACGACATTGAACGATGTGTAACCGCTAAGTTTCGATGGATGTGGACCTGACCAAGAGGTGCTAACGGAGTCTTCGTCAAGTTCCATGCCATGATTCGCCGGAAACGACCACGAAACCGTGTCGGGGTTAATCGGCGCAGTGTTTTGCGGCTGGTTGCCGTTATAGCCGACAGACGCGGAGACCCAACACAACGTTTGCGTGCTGGTGATAAACGACAGATGCACCGCAATACTGGTGTCGGTGCCTTTTGCACTCCGACCAATCTGCCACTCTTTGAACTTTACTGACGGCGCAACCTTAGAACCAGAACCTGGATTCGTCTGCTGCGCAGAAAATCCACGAAACAAAACAGAAAAAGTAAATAGAAATAGACAAAGTGCGTAAAACTTCTTATTCTTCACAATAAAATCCTCCGTTTAAAAAAAGAAATATAAAATATTATTGAAGCCGATCAAGTGCCTCTCGCGCAAATATAACTGAAGACCGCCTATAACGTTCATTATCTTCATCGGCAGCGATAACCTTGAACTTTGGTATAATGATGTGATCCAGAATGCCACCAAGATCGTCGCGATACCGAACACCAATACGAGTCAAAGGATCAAATACTGCCAAACTAATACGAATCCGGTCCGTCTCCCTTGTATCTTCACTTTCTAAATAAGGCAGAATGTATGGCACAGCAGGGGGACCAATTTCTTCTAACGTATCAAACATAATCTGCCCCATCGTGCCTCCGTCACACATGAGGGCGATTAAGGCTTCCGCGGCGCGGGGATCGTTTTGTTTGCAGAGTTCATCAATCAGAACCTCGCGTTCATCAGAGTCATCGTGATCAATTGGAAGTGATGCTGGCAATAGTTGCGCGATCAGTTCTGTCGCACGTGGCGAATGCACACCACCCCACGCATACGGATTGTTTTTGATATATTCAAGCCGTTTGTATGCGGCTTTGACTGGATCCTCTTTTGGATCAACCTTCGGAAAATCAGGTTTAAGGACAGCCCCCTTGGGTGCGGTATATTGCACCTTTGGTTCTGTTTGTATCGGTTCGGGCAGGTCGCCTTCGTGAAAAGTGCCATCACCGTTCGTGTGTCCTCCGTTTTCATCGGTTTTGTCAGGTTGTGTTGGAGTTGTTGGTTCGGCCGTTTGTCGCGGAGTTCCTTGTAGTTTTTGGCTGTCCTTAAGAAATCTGTCCGCTTCTGCACCCCTTTTTTCGAGCTGCTTGAGTTCCGCACGTTCGCGTTGTATCAGTAGAAGCACGCCCGCAATACCGAGTAAAACGATGAAGATAGCAAACCCAAGATAGAATCTTTTCTTCATTTGAATATTCTCCTGCATAAGAAATAGAAAGATAGGATTGAACCAATTTGCCTATTTTTTTAGACGCGCAAGGGCTTCTCTCGCGTCTTTTCCTTCAAAGTAATCCGGTTTTTCTTCCGACAGAATGGCTTCCAATCGGGGAATGATGATGTGGTCTACAATACCACCTAAATCCTCACGATGCTTTTCGGCAATCTGACATAAGACCTCAAGTGCTCTACTCCGTAATACCGGCTTCAGCTCCATGTCAAGCATGTAGGGGACAAGGTATGGCACGGCAGGCACGCCCATCTTTACCAACGCATTTTTCGGTCCCCTTCCTCCAACACGTCCTTCACATAGATAAGTTGCCATAACGACTATAGAGCGTGGGTCATTCCTATCCAGCCAGCCGAGCAGATTTATGGTTTCTTCGGCATCACTGTGTCCAGTGGGACCGGAAAAACCATCAGGCGGTGGCATCAGTTGCTTGATCAGCTCTTCGTTTTCGGCTGATGGCACGCCGCCCCATTCCCATATATTATTAGCGATGTATTCCACACGTTCCCAGGCTGCTTTGACATCGGGGTCGGTAATCCCTTCTGGTATTTTCACTTGTGCGGGAGTGAAATCTCGTGACGCTTGTGATGGTTCTGTCTCTATAGGATTTTCAGGGGCGCCTTCGTGAAAAGTGCCATCATCGTGCGTGTGTCCTCCGTTTTTATCGGTTTTGTCAGGTTGTGTTGGGGTTGTTGGTTCGGCCGTTTGTCGCGGAGTTCCTTGTAGTTTTTGGCTGTCCTTAAGCAATTTGTCCGCTTCCGCACCCCTTTTTTCGAGCTGCTTGAGTTCCGCACGTTCGCGTTGTATCAGTAGAAGCACGCCCGCAATACCGAGTAAAACGATGAAGATAGCAAACCCAAGATAGAATCTTTTCTTCATTTGAATATTTTCCTGCATAAAAAATAGAGATAGGATTGAACCAATTTGCCTATTTTTGTAGACGCGCAAGCGCCTCTCGCGCCTCTTCTCCTTCATGATAATCGGGTTTTTCTTCCGACAGGATGGTTTCTAATCGGGGAATGATGATGTGTTCCACAATGCCATCTAAATCCTCGCGATGCTTTTCTGCAATCCGACCTAATACTTCAATGGGGTAACTTCGTAATGCTGGCATCTGTGTCATGTCAAGCATATAAGGGATAAGGTATGGCACGGCAGGTGGTCCTATCTCAACTAACGCATCTATCGGGTCATTACCTCCGATAATGCCCTCACATAAATAAGTCGCCACAACTTCTGCTGCGCGTGGATCGCCACTCCATGCGAGTTCGCCCAGTAAGTTTATTGTTTCTTCAGCATCGCTGTGTCCTGTGGGTCCTGAAAACCCATCAGGTGGTGGCATCAGTTGGGCGATCAGCTCTTCGTTTTCGGCTGATGGCACGCCGCCCCATTCCCATATATTATTAGCGATGTATTCCACACGTTCCCAGGCTGCTTTGACATCGGGGTCGGTAATCCCTTCTGGTATTTTCACTTGTGCGGGAGTGAAATCTCGTGACGCTTGTGGCGCTTGTGATGGTTCTGTCTCTATGGGATTTTCAGGGGTGCCTTCGTGAAAAGTGCCATCATCGTGAAAGTGTCCCTGTGTGGGGTGTTCCCCCTGTGGCACTTGTTGCGCGTTTTGTTGCTGCAGCTGCTTTTGGACTGCGGCGGCATCTCTTTCAAGTTGCCGTATCTCTGCCTGATTTTTCACAATCAGAAACACAAAAGCTCCGACAATCAGCAGGAATATGAGGGTAGCTAACCCCCAATATAGTTTTTTACTCATGAGTTTTACTCCTTACAAAATAAAAGACATTATAACGTTTTAATTGTGAGTTGTTATTGGTCTTTAATAAAATCTAAAGTTCGTCCGTTGGGGTTCGCTGCACTCTATCCTTATGTGTCAATTTTAGGATTTCCCGAATGTGCGTCCTGCTCTTCAGTCCCGTAGGGACGATATGTTTATAGTAGCACGTGCTATCTCTACTCTTAGTCCCGTAGGGACGATATGTTTTCGCAGCGTATTGGCAGTTCCTATGTCGTTCCTACGGAACTCAAGAGGTGTTGGTAATTTTTTCTATAAACATAGCGTTCCTACGGAACTCAAGAGGTCCGAAACACTCGGTAAACCTTAATTCAAATTAAATCATTATAATGTCTAAAGGTTATCCCTTACTCCGCTGCGTCCAGCGGGCAAGGGGTGCGTTTTGAACAATCGGGCATCGGCACCGGTTGCCGCTTTGGTGCCTCATCACAGCACCGCGGTTCACACTGTTCTAAACGCGGTGGTTTGCGTGGCTTTGAGGCTCAGGGCTACCGAACACCAGTGCCGAGTATCATACCGATAACAAAGTATCGGATGTAATGACGAAAGAGTTTCATATTATAGCACTTCCATAAAGTGTATTGCTTAGTTACTGGTTTACCTACCATCAAAAAAATGGTGGGCACCCCAGCAACCAAGCTAAAGAATCTAAAATATAATTTTAGAAGAGGTACCCATATTTTCGATTGTTAGTTGGTTGATATGTGTATTATAACGTGAGTTTGATAAATCAGATTTTTGGACTCGGTGCGGTTAGGAAACCGCACCTACCGGGCTTATGAGAATAAGATTTTATGCAAAATGAAGTTCATATATCTATTATCAAACTCACGTTATTATACAACTTTTAAATGTTTTGTGTAAGTTGTTTTGAAAAAAAGTTTTATATGTGATAAAATAATCATATCTATAATAGTATTAATCTGTTTTCAGGTAAGAACATGACAAATCTTCCAAAGATTTATGACCCTCAGGAAATTGAGGGGAAATGGTACGAATTTTGGCAAAGTAACGGCCTCTTTCATGCTGAAGCAACATCCGACAAGCCTTCCTACGCAATTGTGATCCCACCCCCAAACATCACCGGCAGTTTACACATTGGGCATGCACTTGATAACACACTCCAGGATTGCCTAATCCGATGGAAACGCATGCAGGGCTACAACGCGCTCTGGATGCCCGGAACTGACCACGCTGGCATTGTAACTGAACTCATCATGGAGCGAAAACTTGCTGAAGAAGGGACAAGCAGAAACGCTCTCGGCCGCGAAAAATTTATAGAACGGATGTGGCAATGGAAAGCGGAGTCCGCTGGGTATATCGTCTCGCAGCTTCAGCAACTCGGATGTTCCTGCGATTGGGAGCGTGAGCGATTTACACTTGATGATGGGTTATCAGAAGCAGTTCGCACCGCCTTTGTAAAACTTTACGATCAGGGGCTTATCTATCGTGATACCTATATGGTGAATTGGTGTCCACAGTGCAGTACCGCAGTGAGCAACCTTGAAGTGGAACCAATTGAAATTGAGGGTAACTTTTACCATATCCGTTATCCTGTTATAGATAGCGATGTTGTGCTTGAAATTGCAACAACACGCCCTGAAACGATGTTAGGTGATACTGCGGTTGCAGTTCATCCTGATGATAAACGCTATCAACACATGATAGGTAAAAAAGTCCTCCTCCCACTTTGCGACAGAGAGATTCCGATTATAGCGGATGACTATGTGGATACCGAATTTGGGACAGGGGCGTTGAAAGTTACGCCTGCACACGATGTTAATGACTATGAAATCGGTTTGAGGCATAACCTTGAACAACGTAATATCTTCACGCAAGATGGACACATGAATGAGGAGGCGGGTGAAAAATACGTAGGTCTATCTCGTTGGGATTGCCGGAAAAAGGTCGTTGAAGATTTAGAGAAAGAGGATTTTTTTGTGAAAATTGTCCCACATAGACATGCTGTAGGACATCATGATCGGTGCAACACAGTAGTAGAACCGGCAATATCTCCACAATGGTTCATGAATGTCCGTCCTCTTGCAGAACGCGCAATAGAAGCGACAAAAAAAGGTGAAGTAACATTTATCCCTGAACGCGAAACGACGCGTTTTTTTCACTGGATGGAGAATATTGAACCGTGGCCGATTTCACGCCAAAGATGGTGGGGACACCGACTCCCAATATGGTATTGTAGTGCTTGTGAAAAAGTCACTGCTGCAATGGATACACCACAAAAATGTGAATGCGGCACTACTGACTTTCATCAGGATGAAGATGTGTTGGACACATGGTTTAGTTCAGGGTTATGGCCCTTCTCAACAATGGGATGGCCCGAAGAAACGGCTGAGTTGAAAACGTTTTATCCCACATCTGTGCTTGTCACTGGGTGGGATATTCTTTTCTTCTGGGTAGCAAGGATGATTATGTTAGGACTCGGATGTATGGATGAAGTGCCATTCCGTAAGGTCTATTTGCACGGACTTGTTGCAGACGAAAAAGGGCAAAAGATGAGCAAATCAAAAGGAAATAGCATCGATCCATTGGAGACGATTGCCACCTACGGTACCGATGCCTTCCGGTTTGCACTCGCAAATACAAGCACACCGAACCCTTATGTCCCACTACTGGAATCTCAGATAGAGGCTGGTAAACGGTTTACTAACAAAGTTTGGAATGCAGCGCGATTCATTCTCATGAATTTAGAGAAGTTTCCTGTTCCAACAGAAAATGAAGAGATTGCAGCAGGACAAGAGTTATTAGAAATTCAATGGATACAGAGTCGTCTAAGCCACACCATAAAATCGGCTACCGATGCAATTGAGAACTTTAGATTCCACGAAGTGGCGCAAACTCTCTATGCATTTCTCTGGCATGAATTCTGTGATTGGTATCTGGAATTTGCTAAGCAACGTCTCTTAAGAGATGAACCTGAGGCGTTGTGGGTCGCTGCTGATGTATTGGAACAAATGATGCGGCTCCTACACCCGTTAATGCCTTTTTTAACAGAGGAAATTTGGCAACAACTTCCGCATGGCGGTAATAATTCCCATACTAACGACAAAGCATCTGTGACTGTTGCACCTTGGCCAGAACCAACCAAAGAAAATCCAAAAGCAGAAGCCACAATGATAAATGTCATGGAGGTTATTGAGAATATCAGAAGCATACGCGGCGAGTTGAACGTTCCAATCGGAGCATCTGTGGAAGTGCACATTCAAGCACCAAATGCTGAAGCTCGGAATAGACTTGAAACATATCTTGAACAGTATTTGCCTGCTTTTACAAGGGTATCCAACATTACTATTGCAGAGTCTTTACCGAAGCCTTCTGCCTCAGCCGAAGCGGTAATTGGGGACCTCGTTATCTACATCCCATTGGCAGGAATAATTGACTTTGAAGCTGAAAAAGCGCGACTGTCAAAACGCCACGATCAGACAGTTAAAGACGTTGAAGCGGCGCAAAAAACATTAAAAAATCCGAATTTTATTGAACGGGCCCCAGAAAATGTTGTGGCACAAAAACGTGAACTACTTGAACGTTTATTAGTTGAACAGGAGAAATTAGCACGGAGTCTTACAATGCTTACTTCTTCGTGATCTTGTAGGAGTGCTTTGTAAGCCCGATATTGTATCCTCAACCTATAAATCGGGGTTGAAAACCCCTCCCACAAGAGTATCTATCGCTAAATTGACGCTTATGATGCGTTTTTTAAGCGTGCTGATCAACTCACAACAAATTTATATCGTCGTACAAACGACTTTGAAAAATGGCAATTGAAAATAACAACCGATGTTTTGTTTGCGGCATGAATAACCCGTATGGCTTGCAAGTGGAACCGGAAATCAAAGATGCAGGCGCAGAGGTCCACATAGAATGCACACCACCAGCACACATGCAAGGGTGGGCAAACATTCTTCACGGTGGAATAATTAGTACGCTATTGGATGAGGCTATAACCCATATTGGCATAGGAACTTTTGACGGACCGGCGGTTACAGCACAACTTGAAGTTCGTTTTCGGAAGCCTGCACCCACAGGAGTGAAACTGCTTGTTTTTGCACAACGTATTAAGGTTTCACGCCGTTTAGTTGAGGCAAAGGCTGAAATAAAACTCAGTGATAGCACTCTCATCGCCACTGGCACCGGCAAGGTAATGCCGGTTGATGAAAGTTATACCTCTACGCCTCCAACGCAATAGAATAGGATGCCGAAAGGCTTGCAAGAAATATATGAACACAGAAACAGATTCTTCTGTGCTGAATTCTGAAGTGCGTTCAAGCTGGTATACAGATGTCCTTATAATCGGTAGTGGGGCAGCGGGGTTACGAGCTGCACTTGCCGCAAGTGAACGTGCGGATGTCACCCTAATTACAAAAACAACTCTCAAAGAGAGCAATACGCTTTATGCGCAAGGTGGCATCGCTGTTGCAATGAACGTTGATGATACAATAGACCTGCACGTAGAGGATACATGCAGTGCTGGATGCGGCTTATGCGATGTAGATGCTGTTGAGACGATGGTTTCTGAAGGCATTCCCCGCGTAACAGAATTGTTAGAATGGGGTGCCAATTTTGATTGGGAAGGGGCACTTCCGCGTTTTACACAAGAGGCAGCACATAGTCGTAGACGCATCGTTCATAAAGGTGATGCAACTGGACGTGAAACAACCGACGTTCTCGTTCAGCGAGTCCTAAACACAGAACGTATAAGTGTTCTATCAAATGCTTTTGCAATAGACCTACTTACAGACGCAGAATCAGCGCAGGAAAAGGATGATATTACGTGTTACGGTGTTACTGTCATCATGGAGGGTGAACTGGTATGTCTCTATGCTAAGGCGACAATTCTTGCAACTGGGGGACTTGGACAGTTGTATCCTTGCACCTCTAATCCAGAAGTAGCAACCGGTGACGGTTTTGCAGCAGCGTGGCGTGCGGGATGTGAGATGATAGATATGGAATTCGTCCAGTTCCACCCAACGACACTTTATCTTGATGGTGCGCCTAATTTTCTTATTTCTGAGGCAGTACGGGGTGAAGGTGGGCGACTCATCAACATACGCGGTGAGCGATTTATGGAGAAATACCACGAGAAAGGCGAACTTGCACCGCGTGATGTCGTCAGTCGTGCTATCCAAAATGAGATGTATCTGACTGGATTTCCGTGTGTCTACCTTGATATTACACACGAACCCGCTGATTTCATCCATGAGAGATTTCCGACAATCTCCGATACAACTAAACGTTACGGCTTAGATATTAATATTGATTTAATTCCGGTCCGACCGGGAGCACATTTTATGATGGGTGGTATTCGTACCAATACCGACTCAGAAACAAACCTAAAAGGACTTTATGCATGCGGTGAAGTTGCATGTACCGGAGTGCACGGCGCAAATCGTTTGGCAAGCAATTCCCTATTAGAATGTCTGGTCTTTGGAGTGCGTGCAGGAGACAACGCGGCGGATTATGCATCGTCCCAAACATTACAATCTCCCCCAAATATCCAAATTCCGAGCAGCAATAAAGAAATGACTACCGGATTAGATCAGAATTCTATTGTAGCCGTAAAGGGTGCTATCCGCGAGACACTCTGGGAAAATGTTGGGATTGAACGTGACAGTGAGGGCTTAGAACAAACACTTTATGTTTTAGAAGAAATAGGGACAGAGATTAATCTCTGCCCCTATTCGCTAACATCTCTTCAAACAACTGATGTCGCACTATGCGAAACATACAATATGCTTAATGTCGCGTGGATAATAACAAAATCAGCACTCATTCGAACCGAAAGCCGTGGTGGACACTACCGCGCGGACTTTCCTGAACGAGATGATGCCAATTGGCTAAAACGCATTACCATGACCAAGGACAGTGATGCTGAAATTGTCAAACTGTAAACTGTCTCACTAATCTTTTCAAACAACAATAAAAAAGGTTGTTACCCTTTCTGATACCTAACTATGAGATACAATTTAATTTGTTTGTTTAAGTTCTGCCCATTGTGTCGTCAGTTTTTCTAAGGGAGACACAGCGAGAGTCCCTTCTATCCAATGCGGGTGGTAGGCGTACTCCTTCGTCAAATTCGTTAGGTTTGTCAAGCGGCGACTGCCCAGATCATACCGATAGATGTTATAACCGGATTCAGGGGCAAACACGTCGAATCTGATACTTAAAAGCACCTTGTGGTCGTCCCCCATCCAACACCCGACAACGACTGCTGAATCCACGGGAAAATTGTATATCTCTCTTACACCTGTCCGCACGTTCTGAACGATGAGACGTTCCGCTATTTTATCCCAATTGGGTTTTCCTTCTTTTTCAGTATACATGACGTATCTACCCGATGGTGACCAGCGCGCGCTATTTCGCCAAAGAATATTGGCACCATTGTGGAGGGGACTGATCCGCCTTTTTCTGCTGCCATCCGCATTCATAATCCAAATGTTTTGACCATCACGCCCTTCACGTTCGTAGGCAATCTGCTTGCTATCCGGTGACCAACCAAATCTTAGTGACCACGCTCTCTCTTTAAAGTCATCTGTGAGTTGTTTCAGTCGCCCACTTCCCAAGTTAAAGGTGTGGATCTCCGTGTTCTCCGATCTGCTACTCACAAACGCGATATGTTTGCCATCCGGAGACACTCTCGGTTTCCTATCTGTTGGGTGATTTTCCATGAACTTGTGTTCATTCAGTCCTGTAACATCTATAATATAAAATTCGGAATTTGCTAATCTTAAGAGTTCGGCCCCTTTACTGTGGTCTCTTTCAAACAGAATTTGTTTGCCATCCGGGAACCAACTCGGATAGCTATCATAATATAATGGGTTTGTGATTCTTCGGACATTGTCACCGTCATCTTCCATCACGTAGATATGGTAGGCATTATCGCCCGCTTGTTTGCGGTTTAATGAAAACACTATCTTAGCGTGAGCCATCAAAGGAACAAAGAATAGGAGTGCAAGAATCAGATTTGCACAGCAACGTTTATATTTCATCAATATCCTCTTTAGACACACAGATGTCTTTTCTCAAGACACCTGTGTGTGGAATAGGACTGAAGAAAATCAGCCATTATCGAATTGTGAGAGTTTCTGACTCTGAGGCATCCCATTCATCCTTGTTTTGATCATCAATATCAAAATACGCTTCAACATGGACGGTGGACTCTACTTTGAACTCGTCTCCTACCCCTAACCATCCCTCTCCACCATCTAACGTATAGGACGTAGAGTACGGTTCACTCCGCCCCGGGAAATCTTCATCAAACTCTATCGTTCCAATGTTAAGGATTGGTGGGTTCAGGATAAAGAGTGTGTTTTTGAGATCTTGATCTTCGTTTTCCCCTGGCCAGAGTTCGGCAATATGACATCTAATTGATATCCCATATTCTATGTCCTGCCCTGCGTGGTTATAGACTTCGCCGTATGCGGTTACTTCAGCCGTGTGACCGTTCCATCCTACATCAACTTCGGCGTGTCCCCACGAAAACGTGCAAACACCGTAGCCTTCGTCAATGTTAGGGACGGTATAGACTGTCGCGCTGTAGGAATCAGTGTCAGAGGTGAACGTATTATTCTCCGCATCAGAAAACCAAGCGACTGCCTTTATCGTATAAATTTTGCCTAAAGGAGAACCCGCGAGCGTGCTCAAGTTTTCATAGACACTTTTCGTGGGAGATTGGTAGTGAGAAGTCGTTTTTAGTTTTTCATTGTCTATATACCAGTCTATAACGTATATGTTTTCATCCGCTGACAGAGATGCGTCGACGTACGCACTACCTCCACCCCAATCACTACTCGTATAGACAGACATAGACGTTATTGAAGCTGCATCACTTTGATTGACAATACCGACGAGAAAGAGAGATATGATCGCAACTACGATCAAAGTTATTTTATTCCGTAACATTTTCTAAAGTCTCCTTTTTTTAAATTAATAAATGATACGAGGAGACGTATTTATTTTAGCACGTCTCCTGATTGTGTGTAAACAATAAATTAGAACTTCTCTTATTTGTCGCACACGTTCTATATGTGCGCTTACGAAATAAGGAAGCCAAGCATTGTAGATGTCTACAATGCAACAACAAAAGCCCGCGGCGAGACATTCCGTAAAAACGAAATGCGCCTGCGGGCGCGAAAATATCGCGGCATCTAACGCCTGCGATACGACCTTGTAAACTTGTAAAATTAACGAATGTGAAGTGGGGGGTGGGGGTAGTAACCAATAGTTAAAACACATCCATCACGGATCACACAAGGGCAAATCTTGCTGTGGTAACTGGTGCCTGATGTGTTCGCTTTTTGAATTGTGGTATTAACTTTTTGGTTATTCATTCTTAAATTCCCTATGCAGAGAATATAATTCGTAATAATGTAACATTCTGTTTTCTAAAATTTCATGTTACAAGGACATCATATCCACTAACTACACTGAATTACGTAATGTATTACATTCTAAGTTTCAAAAATTCCAATTTTTGGGGTTTACTGTATTCATTCACTCAGTTTCCCAAGAATAGGCGTATTGAGCTGCTCTTTTAGCGCATCTAAAGCAGAATTTACCGCGGGGACTTCAGGCTGCCCATAGATATCAACATAATTATTATAACTATTGATAACTTTTTTGATGTGGAGTCGTGTTTCTCGGATGGTTATCTTTTCAACAAATTCATCAAGGTCTTTGATATTTTTCGATGCTAACCACCGCCGCATGCGTCCCGGACCTCCATTGTATGCACCGGTCACCAGCATTGCATTATCATCAAAAATTGAGTTGAGATAACCGATATATTTGGTTCCCATTCGGATATTAATTTCAGGGTCCTTGAGCATTGATGTACGGAATCGACGAATTTTGAGTTCTCGCGCAAGTTGCCTTCCAGTTGCGGGCATAATCTGCATCAAACCAATCGCACCAGCCCAACTAATCGCGTCTTTCCTATATCTACTCTCTTCTAAAATCATCGCGTAAATTAAGGCTGTTTCTACCTTATACTGCTTAGCATACTTCTTAACCAATTGTTCATAATGCAACGGATAGAGCCATTGACGAAGTTTGGCTAAATCCTTACTTGCTTGATTTTGAAATGATGGACTGATCAGAGCTTTATCTGCCACCTCACGTGCTTTGTCATACATTGACAAATTTTCATAACTTGTGATTAAGGCATAGAAACATTCCTTTGCAGCATTTGGTGTTTTGTCAATGTAACGGGTTAATTGATATACAGCGTCTTCATAGAGTCTAAGTTCCATCAATAGAGGTAGATGATCAGGACACGCTTTTTGTGATTGTAACTTCGCATCTGGTAGTGCTTTAGGTTCTAATTCGGATGCTGTGATTCCAAGAATCGCCTTTGCTCTGGCACTGTAATACCAATATCGTGCCTTCGCTACCTCGGCATATATTGCTTGAGCAAGGTGCGGTTTATTTTGGCGTTCTCTGATTTTTGCCATCCAAAAATGCGCACCCATTGCATAACGGTTACCAGGAAAATTATCCTTCAAACCCTCAAACGCCTTATAACTTTCTTCATAACGTTTTTCGTCAAAACGTTGCCATCCGATTCGCCACGCTGCCCAATCAGCATAATCGCTTCCAGGGGCAACTTCAATTAACCGTGAATAAGCATCAAGTGCTAACTCTGTTTTTTCCCGGCCTTCATGAATTTGTGCAATATCGTATAGTGCCTCATCTACAAATTTACTCCAAGGATATGTTTTTACAAAACTTTCAAGGCGATTTAAAGCGGTAGTTAGACTTCCTTTTTTTATGTAGCACTGTGCAATTTGATAGTGCGCCCGGGTTAAATAATCTGTTTTTGCACCCAGAGCGATAACAGCATTGTACTGTTTAATTGCTGTTTTATACCACTTGCGTCCTTGATAACTTTGCCCCGTATAGTAGATAGCACGACCTCTCAGTTTCAGGTCTAACCTTTGCGTAAGCGGTGTAAGTTCTGTGATTGCAGATTTCCAACTTCCATGATAATAATGTACTAACCCACAATTCAAACGATCCTTAACAGCCAACACAAGCGATTTATGATCCCGGGCAAGCATTTTCAACTTGCTTACAGCATCTTCTGCAACGGTATCTGAATGCTTTTCGGCAATGAGTTTCTGATGCATTTTAAAAGCTTCTGAAAAGTTACCTAATCCTTCTTCACAACGCGCCAACGCATAAACAGCTGCTCGCTTGTTACGTTGTCCATCTATACCCCCAACTAAAAGTGATTTTGCTTCTTTGTACTGTTTATGTTTTAAGTGAAGTTGAGCAAGAGCCCATTTTGCATCGGTGAGATAAGCACTTGTCGGATAGTCCTGGACGAGCTGCGTATACCATTTAATCGCCTTTATGTCATTATTCATGTCTTCATATAGCTTTGCCAGACGAAACGCTGCACTATCCGCAAGAGGGTAATTACGTGTGATAGCCCTTACATAATGCCGAACTGCTTGTGGACGATTTCGCAACTTCTCATAGTTATAACCAAGTGCGTGATGGATTTCCAGTTTTTCTGATTCGGATAAGTCTGTTTGTAGCAAACTTTTCAATTTCGATACACCAAGGTTACGATTACCCTTATCAATAGCTGCAAAAGCAGCTTCCCATATTGGACTGTGCCTTTGTTCCGCGGAAACCAGCGTTACAGATATGAAGCAGCATAGAACAAGAACAAATGAACCTATTAGGAATTTTCTAATTTTAGCGGTGTGGATTTTACCAAAAGACTGTACGGTTTCCATTTTTTTAAATGATAAGCGTGTATACGCTTTTTATCCTCCTCATTAAAAATTCACGAGAATAGAGTTGAAATGACAGGAATTAGTATAAAGTGGTGCAGGAATAGACTTTCCCTTATAAATGACATAAATAATTAATTGTAACGTAACTTTTTAACAAATGGCAACAAAAAATAGGATCGGATACCAATTATTGTGAATATAGCGGGCAATTTTCTTGGAAAAATAGATTTAACTAAAAGCTGCACATGTCCTTAAGACGAGAGCAGATTTTCTTGCCAGATTTGAAAAAACATGGTATACTTTCATTAATTTTACCGACGGATAGGAGAATTGTAATGGAAATTGTAGCACTTGGGAAGACAGGTTTAGATGTTTCGCGACTATCAATAGGGACGGGATCGAACGGTTGGAATGGTCGCTCAAATCAGACAGATTTAGGTTTAGAAGGTTTACGCGATTTACTTCTGTTTGCACACGAAAATGGGGTTACGTTTTGGGATTCTGCCGACCAGTATGGCAGTCATCCGCATATCAAAGAAGCACTCAAACAGGTGTCTCGTGAAAGTGTGACTATCACCTCAAAGACGGTTTCCCGTACACGTGAAACTGTTGAAGCAGATGTGAAGCGGTTTCTCAAAGAGATTGATTCTGACTATGTGGATATTGTGTTGCTGCACTGTCTCACACAGGTAGACTGGCCAAATCGTTATCCGGATGCGATGGAAGCACTCGCGCGTTGTAAAGAACAGGGATTGATTCGTGCACACGGTGTATCTTGTCATGATTTCGGCGCGTTCCAAACGTCTGCTATGACAGAATGGGTTGAAGTTGTGTTGGCACGGATTAATCATTCGGGTGTTTCGATGGATGCATCGCCTGCGGATATTATCCGAACGATGGAACAGATGGCGTTTGTTGGGAAGGGTATCTACGGCATGAAAGTTTTGGGCATGGGTAAATTGGCGAAAGATGCAGATGATCAGCGCGAGGCGATCGAATTTGTGATGGGATTGCCCTGTGTCCATGCCATGACTATCGGCATGACTTCTCAGGCTGAAGTAGAAGCGAATGTTGCCGTTGTTAACGAATTGTCGGAGAAAGGCTTATAACAGGTTCTTATTTTCTTTTAGCGCGAGATGTTCCTTTCTTATATCTTGGGGGATACTCGCGCTGTTTCTTATAACATAACAAGCAACTAAAACGAGTGTGAATTTATGGAAAAATATGAAATAGTAATCGGTTTGGAAATCCACGCAGAATTATGCACAGAAAGTAAGTTGTTTTGCAACTGTGCTTATACTTTCGGTGCATCGGCAAATGATTGTACATGTCCAATTTGCTTAGGAATGCCGGGTACGTTGCCGGTGATCAATCAACGTGCGTTGGCGTTTGCTGTCCGCGCGGGTTTAGCGATGAATTGTGAAATCACAACATATAGCAAGTTTGATCGGAAAAACTATTTCTATCCTGATTTACCTAAAAATTATCAGATTTCGCAGTACGATCTCCCGTTGTGTAAAAATGGTGAGGTAACGTTTGAACTTGATGGACGATCCAAGACCGTTGCACTCCGTAGGATTCATCTTGAAGAGGATGCTGGAAAATCCATCCACGCAGAAGTCACAGGTGACCCTACCCGTAGTTTTATGGACTTCAATCGTGCGGGTGTGCCACTCATGGAAATTGTAAGCGAACCCGAAATCCATTCTCCTGAAGAAGCGATCGCCTACTGCCGTGCGGTAAAAGAAATTTTAGAATACATTGAGGTAAGCGATTGTAACATGGAGGAAGGCAGCCTGCGCTGTGAACCGAATATATCATTGCGTCCGCGAGGTAATCAAGAATTGGGGACACGCACAGAAATTAAAAACAAAAACTCGTTTCAGGAACTGCTTGATGCAATGGAATATGAAGTGAAACGGCAGGCACGTATCCTCAATTCAGGAGGTGAAGTGGTTCAAGAAACGTTGTTGTTTGATGCAAATACTGGTAAGACGGTTGCGATGCGTGGCAAGGAAGAAGCGGACGACTACCGCTATTTTCCTGAACCCGATCTTGTTCACGTTCAGATAGATGATGAATGGATTGATGAAATCCAACCAACACTCCCGGAACTCCCTGCTGCTCGACGCAAACGTTTTATTACAGACTACGAAATCTCCCTTGAAAATGCTGAATTCCTAACCACAACACGACAGATAGCAGATTTCTTTGATGAAGCGGCACAACTCAGCGGTGAACCGACCGTCTGTGCAAATTGGATTATGGGCGACCTGACTCGTTTACTGAACACAGCCGAAATTGAGATACAGGATTCCAAAGTTACGCCTGCACATCTCAGTGAACTCATTCAGTTGATAGGCGATAATACTATCAGCGGGAAGATTGCAAAATCTGTGTTAGATGACGCTTTTGAAACAGGCAAGATGCCGAAACAGATTGTTGAAGAAAAAGGGTTGTCTCAAATTACCGACACATCAGAGATTGAGGCAATTGTGCTACAAGTCATTGAGGAACATCCCGGTCCTGCGCAGGATTATCGTGACGGCACGAAGAAAGCCATAGGGTTTCTTGTCGGTCAGGTAATGCGTGCAACGCGCGGCAAGGCAAATCCACAGCTCGTAAATCAGATTTTGGAGCGGGTTTTGACAGAAAATTAGGATGTCCAATAGTCACCACTGACGAAACAAGGAGAATTTATGAAAAAATTGACCCCTACAGAGGAGAATCTTAGCCTTTTTTCTGACACAAATGATGGGGTTACAAACAATGTATTCTCCACTGAGCGGACTGTTCAAACCCCTCCTATAGATTTACCTGATTTTCTGAAACCTAATACACGGATAAAGATGGATGGTCTAAAGTTTCTGTCTCATCTTCCAATAGAATCTATACCTATAGCGTTTCTTGACCCACAGTACAGAGGCGTGCTTGACAAAATGAATTATGGTAATGAGGGAAAGAGTAGAGAGAAACGCAGAAGTTCATTGATGCAAATGCCTGAAGAATTGATTGGCGAATTCATCCGAGGAATTGACAATGTGCTGATTCCCTCTGGACATCTCTTTCTGTGGATGGATAAGTTTCACCTTTGCCAAGGGTTCAAAACATGGTTTGATGACACACAGTTAGACATCGTTGATTTGATCGTCTGGAATAAAGACAGATTTGGAATGGGGTATAGATCCAGACGGGTGAGTGAATATTGTGTTGTGCTACAAAAGCATCCGCGAAAAGCAAAGGGGGTTTGGAAAGTCCACAACATTCGTGATGTCTGGCTTGAACGAACGAAAACAAAAGAACATCCCCATCAAAAACCTGTCGGTTTACAGGCTGAGTTAATTGCTGCTGTTAGTAATGAAGGCGATTTTGTGATTGATCCCGCCGCAGGTTCTTTTTCTGTCATGGAAGCAGCACTCTCAAAAGGTCGGAATTTCATTGGATGTGATCTTATAGAACATCATGGTATAAATTAGATGCAGAATGTCAAAGGAAGCTTCTGGCGGATATGCTTGCTAATGTGCTAAATCAGATTTTGACACGGGTATTGGTAACAGAATAATGGGAAATCTGTAGAAATGAACACAGGAAGCCTGAAATACAAAGACGAATCATGGGACTTTCGCTCCTCTGATACAAAGGAATATACCCACTGCTTTCATACCTATCCAGCAATGATGATTCCGCAAATCGCGAGGAAGTTGTTAAATCAGTATGGTGTGGAAGGGGAATGGCTTCTTGATCCGTATTGTGGCACCGGTACTTCTCTTGTTGAGGCATCTCTATTCGGCATGCACAGCGTTGGGTGTGACATCAATCCGCTTGTACGTCTCATAGCAACAGCCAAATTAACACCTATACCTTTGAAAACGCTTGACAGTGAACTGAATAAGTTAAACGATGTTCTCTTTCAAGTTGAATTCGGAACGGATAAAGTACCTGACGCGCCGATTCCGAAAATTCCGAATCTGGATTACTGGTTTTCTCAAGAGATTATCATAAGTATCGCATACCTATTAGATTGTATTAACAAGATAGAGGATCAAGCAATTCGGAATTTCGTAACGGTAGTTTTTTCTGATACGGTGCGCGAGGTATCCTATACAAGAACAAGCACATTTAAACTGCATCGGATACCAGCAGAAAAACTTGAAAACTTTAATCCTGATATCTTTGGTATCTTTCGCAAAAAACTGAACAGGAACAGACAAGGTTTGACAGCGTATCTTGAAAAACGTAAAGATGTGGAAGCATCAATTTGTGATGCAAATACAGTTGACGGAGAACTACCTGTGCCACGTCCGCTTGGAGGCTATAATTTAGTGATTACCTCTCCACCTTATGGGGATTCACATACCACGGTCGCGTATGGACAATTTTCTCGGTTATCTGCTGAATGGCTCGGTTTGCCGAACGCACGAAAAATTGACAGACTTGCAATGGGTGGACAGAACTCTCGTGAGACATTAGCAGATACGCCTGTTTCGTCCAACATTGAAAAAATACGTTTGATTGATGAGAAACGCTCCCGTGAGGTTTCCGCTTTTTATATTGACTTAGAACGTAGCATCAGTTCAGTAGTGAAAACGCTTTCGCCACGTTCCACGATTTGCTATGTTGTCGGAAACCGTCGGGTTAAAGACGTTATGCTGCCAACAGACGAGTTTGTCGTCTTTGCCTTTGGCAAGCATGGGTTTTCACATAAGGAAACCATCGTTAGGAACATTCCTAACAAACGAATGCCCATCAAAAACAGTCCCTCCAACGTTGCAGGGCAAACCTCCACAACGATGCACGAAGAATTTATCGTTATTTGCCAAAGAACGGATCAAACATGTCCGTAGGTCAGATTATCCTCTCATCTGTAACAAAAAGGTTCGGCGACACAGTTGCTGTTGATGATATTTCATTGCAGATAGAGGGTGGTGAGTTTTTCTCCTTACTCGGACCAAGTGGGTGCGGAAAAACAACAACACTGCGGATTATAGGTGGTTTCGTGTATCCCACTGCAGGCGAAGTTTATATCAACGGCGAACTGATGGCAGAAACACCTCCTTATCGCCGCCCCGTCAACACTGTCTTTCAAAATTACGCTCTGTTCCCTCACAAAACCGTTGCACAGAATATCGCATTTGGATTGCAGATGAAGAAACTTCCGAAAACGGAAATTTCAGATGCAATTGAACGTTCACTTGATTTAATTCAGTTGCTGGGTTACGGTGAGCGGAAACCGAATGAGTTGTCAGGTGGTGAGAGGCAGCGCGTGGCACTTGCGCGGGCATTAATTAACGAACCGACTATCCTGCTATTAGATGAACCCCTATCTGCACTTGACTTGAAACTTCGCAAACAAATGCAATTAGAATTGAAAGCGTTGCAGCGCAAAGTTGGGATTACGTTTGTATATGTTACACATGATCAGGGAGAGGCGATGACCTTATCTGATCGGATTGCGGTGATGAATGAAGGGAAAATCCTGCAAGTAGGAACACCATCTGAAATCTACGACTCACCAGAAAATCGTTTTGTGGCAGATTTTATCGGCACTTCAAACTTTTTTGAAGGAACACTTGTTAGTACAGATGGCGAATTGGCAAAGGTCGTGTCAAACACAGAACCATCCTTTAAGTTCGTTTGTTCGCACTGCGAACATATACCGATAGACGCGCCTGTAACAGTCGCAGTCCGTCCGGAACGCTTTGAAGTATCAGCAGAGCCAAATCCAAATCTACCAAATTGCTTACGCGGTGTGATTCAGGACGAAAGTTATCTTGGCACAACAGTGCAATACACGGTGCAAACCGATTACCCGACACCTCTCATCATTCACCAACAAAACACAGGTGTAAAAGAAATACATCGTTTTAAACAAGGCGATACGGTTTATCTACAATGGGCAGCAGAAAGTGCTATTGTCTTAAGAGCTGATTAACTATGAGATAACGGCAACTTGACCTTTCCATTGTCTTGTTGTTGCGAAGTCAAAAAACCGATGATAATCTGAACTACCTTGTATCCCTCAGTTCCAGGAGACACAGGTTCCCCGCCCTCAGCAACGAGTTTCACTAACTCTTGAACACCTGCAGGAATACCAGTGATTTCCCATGATGGTGCCTCAATTGCTTCAACCGAATCACCTTGATGAATGGTAGCACCCTTATCACTGATAAGGATATAGCCGTTAGTACCAACAATCTCCGCACGAAAACCTGATTGGGAAGTTTTTGGACCACCAGCATAATAGCCACGTACCCCATTTGCAAAATGGATATACCCGTGCGCTGATGGTTCTGTTGACGGATCATGTCCACCATCACCTTTATACTCATTATAATCCTCGTAGCCATCCTCTAATTCTGCAGTAACCCACTCTGGAGTCGAGTCTGCGAAATAGCAGATCGCGTCAACACAGTGTGTTCCGTTGCGGAATAGCATGGCACGTCCACCACTTAACGTGCCGATGACATACACGACATCCCCGATTTGCCCACCACCAACGATCTCGTCTCTGGTGCGCCGCCATAACGGTTGCCATCTTCGCGTGTGGTCAATGGAAAGAATAGTACCGTTCGTATCCGTTGCTTCCAGCATCCTATCAGCATCTTCAACGTTGGTCGCCATCGGTTTTTCGCAGAAGATACCCTTTACACCTGCGTTTGCTGCGTCAACAACGAGGTCGGCATGCCGATGGTCTGATGTCGCAACCGTGATAATATCTAAATTCTCGGCAGCAAGCATCTCTTGATGGTTTGTGTAAAGAGAGATGTTATCCCAATTGTCTTGATATTTTGCCTTGAATGCATCCAGTGTGCTTTGCACGAAATCGCACCCAGCGGCTAATTCAACGTTCGGTAAACCGACTAACCCAGATGCATGGGTTGTCCCGATGCCACTACACCCTATTACACCTACACGTAGTTTTGCCATGTTCCTATTCTCCTCTGTCCTAAAATCTCATGCCAGTCTGTTTATAGTAAAACCAATAATTTTTTCTACACTACGGTAGGTTCGGTTTCCTAACCGAACCGCGTTTATTCAGCCTATAGATGCCGTTAGGAAACCGCATCTACCGGGGAGTGTCCACATATTTTAGATTTTACTTAACTTTTCACCGTTGAAAAGATTGTATGCTGCAGCGGTTTAGATGTCAAGTTTTTTGTGGAGAATAAAACGAATTGATATACACCGAAAATTTTGGTAAAATATTGGGTAGGTTAATAAATTTCATGATGGAGGAAAATAATTATGGTTAGAATAATCGCTAACCCGGGAATTCTTGGAGGAAAACCGGTGATTGAAGGCACGCGCATAAGCGTTGAACATGTATTGGGATTATTGGCAAACGGTGTGTCAAATGCAGAGATTATTGCAGACTATCCGGACCTAAGTGAAGAAAGCATTCGGGCGGTACTTGCGTACGCCGCGCGCTTCGCAACAAAATTGTAGTTGACTTTCCCTCCAAACTCCACTGATCCATTTAATTTAACGTCTAAAACCCATCAGTCGGCCAAAAGATGTGATGTGACCGGATATCTTGTCTAATCGATTCCACTTGGTAATGCAGGAGATCTGGGAATACATCAATACGTTTTTTTGCAAATTCTGTAGGGAACGCTGCGGGTAAAATAACACGATACATTGTGCTTCCATACGTCTCAACTTTCGCGGCACTGAATCCATCAGCGATCGGCGCGGGATACTCCACTTCAAGTTTCTCCTCACCCATCTGCGCGATAATATCAGATAACATCCCTTCAAAAAAGAGTTTGGCACTATTTTCTATAAAGAGAGCATCTGACACAGCAAATTCCTTGACACCCAATTCACCATCCCGACCTCTAACGGAAACATAACCATCAATAACACCATCACGTTCAGCAACCCATGCTTGCGGCGATTCTGTTTTTACCCAATCTGTCCAATATGCCATGTTATCTCTGACGAAAGTGCCGTTGAATTTGCGGGAATAGGTGTCGTAAAGAGAAGTGAGCTGCACAACTTCCTCTGCATCTTGAAAATTGACAGGACGGATATTCCACTCCTGCTGTTTCCTACCGAGAAGGGTTTTCTTGGCGTAGTAACGTGGAACACTTTCCCACCCTTCAACCGAATAGATACGTTGACTTCCGTGGAGCATAGAGATAGCGATTTGGCGGTCTTCCATGAACTGAATTGAATCTTTGAGGAGTTGTGTAGCAAGTCCACGTTTGCGATATTCTGGATGCGTGCTGACTTCTCCGATGCCGCCTACAGAAATAGGTTCACCGTGAAAATACATCTTACGGATAAAAACCCGCACCGTGCTGACTATCTTGCCATCATCAACGGCGACTCGGATACCTTGGACATCACGCCACGGATCGTTATGCCAATGGTTGGAAAAATACTGGCGGCTTGCTGAAAATACGTGCGTGACATGGTCAAGCCATGCCTCTAATTCCTCAGGATAAAGTGATCGGAATTCCATATCTTATATTACGGATATAGAAATCGGGCTTACAAAGCCCTCCCACAAAAACTTTTAGCGATAATTGAATGACACTTTTGACTTATGACTTAACTTCAGGACTTACGCATTTTTTCTTAAAGTCCCACTGATAAGGGGGATTTAGGGGGTTAAAAACACGAAAATAAGGACTTTTAACCCCCCTAACCCCCCTTATCAAGGGGGAATGCGTAAGTCCTGAACTTAAAACTTTATCGTCAATTCACCGAGGAACTGCCGTGCCTGATTGCGGCTCCCAAAAACCTCATACAGATCACCCGAAACATCGTAAAATCTGCGGATAAAATTGCGACTCGTCTCTGCAGGATTGAGATCGGCGTAACGGAGCCATAGATTTGTACGTGACCAGATATCCCAATTGAGTTCAATCACTGTAGAGTTTGCATCGCCAGAATCAACCCTATGTTGTTTATTTAGATCAGGAAAAAGAGCGTCCTGTGTTAGATCAGAGGTGCCGTCAACACGTCCAACGGACAAGTTCAATTCCTTATACCGATACGGATTTGGGTTGGTGATATATTTCAAGTTCACAGCAAACGCATTCTCAAACGCCTGTGTCTCAAAATCAAAACTATCCTCTATTTTGGCAGGGGTAGTATACCGCTCGTCCTGTTCGCCATACGTCAGTTCATCAAGGAAAGTTAGATGCCATTTTTCAGAGAGACTATACGTCCACCCAAATAGATTTTTGAGTTCCAACTGGTTGAGTTTATCTTCAACATCGGTTGAGAAGTCAATGTCTTCATAATCTTCCAAATAGTTGTTGCTAAAATTAGCGACGCGGGCACTATAAAAACCGTTCATGTGGGAAGGTTTTACGGTAAATCCGGTAATAGAATATTGTGCTATTGTAAAATCACTGGTGTCTCGCAAATACAGATAGCCTGATGGGTCAAGATCAAGAAAAGTTAGGTCGTGCTTCTCTTCGCTCAACTGATCCGTTTCATAAATAATTCGTCCAATATACCTGCCGTTGTTATCAAATTTCTGAATGCGTGAGATGACGTTATGAAAAAGTGTTAGACGGATATCAGCCCGTTTAAGTTCTTCGGATAGTTCCTCCTTTTCCTCATCGTCATAATCGTTGTCATCATAGTATCTGCGATATTCTGCTTCTTCAAGCAGGCGTAAACGTCTGTTTAGAGAGGCAGTATCAACTGCTCCCGTAGCGTTTTGGGCAAACGGGCCGTATTGTGGACGGGTTGCATCCGTAATCGTTTCGGCAAGGTCTGCTTGACCGGGCGTGCTTTCTGTTAACTGCGTTAATGTTGGAGAAAGCGCGATAACCTCAGGCAATCCACCGACTTTCCTACGGAATCGGCTTGCATCCTTGACTAAAATCTCACCCGTAGGCAGTGTGACAAGTGCCATCGGTTTTACAAACTCACCATTATCGCGTCCTTTTCTGCCGAAACTTCGGACAAATTCTCCATCAGCACTGAATTTAACAATGCGGTGATTACCTGTATCTGCAACAAAGACGTTTCCGCGAGCATCAATTGCGATGTCGGCAGCATTCTTATCAAACTCCCCATTGCCAGCACCATACCTACCGAAAGTCAACGACTTTTCACCATCGGCTGCAAATTTATGGATCCGTCCACGTTTTGCGTCCAAGACATAGAGTTGGTTCTGGGCATTGATGGCAACACGAAGGGCCCGGTCATGTCCAGTGGGCTGGATTCCGAATGCTGTTTTACCATTTTCGTCAATCATAGGTTTGGCAGGTAAAGCAACACCAGGTTTGGTATCCACAGAATCCACAAAATAAGTGTGTAATAACTCACCTGTTGAACTGAATTTGTGGACACATGGTGCAAAGATATATATTTTCGGATCGGCTGTTTCGGCAATGTGATGTGCGGTTACATCAGCGACGTAGATATTTCCCATGTCATCTACAGCGAGGTGTCCCGGTTTCCGTAAGATATTGTCAGTAGATTCTGGGTCTGCGGGGATTTGGAAGAGGAATTCGCCAGTCGGAGAAAGCTTCTGAATAAGCCGATTTTCTGTATCACTAACATAGATATTCTGTTTGAATGCAAGGTGAATATCTTTACTAAAAGCACCTTGAGACGAACCTTTACCAGAAAATTCACGTTCCAATTTAATGAAATCTACTGCTAAAGCGAAATTTAGATGTGCGTTTTGAAGAAGGAGTATAATCGTGAATAAAAATAGGATGGAAAATTGAAAAAATTTCGTGGTGGTTATTTTTTTCATGCTTTGCCTTTGTTGTTTTTGTAACATAATATCAGTTATCTGTTTGGATGTCAAGAGTTAAATAAAAATTGCACAAAAACGTCCAAAATGTTATCATTGTGTTATCAAGATATTTTTCGACATTAAACCTTCTTCCATGTCACTAAGGAGAAAATTGTTATGAATAAACTAATGCTTCTTTTAACACTCATGGTGTTTAGTATTGCGTTGTCACTTATCGCGCATGCTGAACTTATTGTGACAGACGGACTCGTAAGTCATTGGACCTTTGATCGAGATGACATTATAGAGGGAACGGTCAAAGATGTCTGGGGCAAGAATGATGCGTCAATTATGGGAAATCCAAAATCTGTTGGTGGGATTGTAGGCAGAGCGATTAAATTAGATGGTTCTGGTGATTTTGTCAATCTGACAAATCTTGGTGATTTTGGAAGGAAAATCCATTCATCCACATTTGAAGCGTGGGTCAAAACAAGTGATAAGGATGATTGGACAACGTTGTTCAAAGTTATTGACCCAGTTGGTTTAGAATGTTACACCGTTTGGGGAATGGATATCAATAGAACGCTTAAAGTTGAAAGAGATGATCCATGGAGATTTAATCCTGCTAAAAGAGATCCTATGGACCGCTGGGGCTGGGATTCCTACCCTTTCAAAGATGGAAATGTACTGATATATTTCGCGCATAAAAGTGGGGCGAATGGTTGTAGAGCTACAGCAGGTGGCTGGCCGTTCCAAGTATCAGATGGTGAATGGCACCACTTGGTTTATGTAAAGGGTGCACCCTATAAAGATGAAGCCGGAGAAACGTTCAGCGAAACAGCCATCGCTATGGACGGGAAATGGCAATGGAAAACGAGGTCAAAAGGGTCGGTGAATCCAGACAATTTCGTGCCATTCACAGAACCTGTCTATCTTGGCGCGGGAAACAATCGTGGTAAGGCGGAGGGATTTTTCAAAGGTTTGATAGATGAGGTGCGTATCTACAATCGCCCTCTAACTGAGAAAGAAGTTATACGAAATTATGAGGCTGGAAACGCGCTCAGTGTTGAACCTACGAAGAAATTGTCAACGGTCTGGGGGGCACTGAAGGCAAGACATTAAGGTGTGAAAAGTTACCCAAACACTGCGGTTAAGGAGGAATTGTTATGAAAAGATTAATGTTTCTTTTGATATTCACGGTAGTTAGCATTACCTTGTTCTATCCATACACATGCTGCAACTATAGTGACAGATGGATTAGTAAGTTATTGGACCTTCGATTTACATGATGTTAATGATAGTATTGCTAAAGATGTATGGGGTGAAAACGATGCAACGATAAAGGGAAATCCGAAAATAGCCGATGGGTATTTAAGACAAGGACTCAAGTTTAGTGGAACAGGGGATTTTGTGATCTTAGAAAACCTTGGCAATTTTCAAAGTCTAATTGGAGCATCTTCCTTTGAATTCTGGGTAAAAACCGGTTATGATAAACGGAATATATTATTCAAAGTTATAGAAGAATTCTGTGGAGGCGGTGATCACTGGGTTGGTAAAGGTTGGGGTATACATCTCAACGCTTCAAAACAAGCACCAAATTTTCCTAATTTGCCTAATAATCTTCCTCAAGAAGGTGGAAATGACGGTATAATACACAAAGAAGGATATATTCTCATTGAATATGTTCATAATAGTGAAAATATTTGTGGTTATTCTGGAAGAACATACGTCGCGCCGATTTCAGATGATAAATGGCATCACATTGTATATATGTATAATTGGTATATAGACGAGTTTAATAAGGCAAAGTATGAAAAAGTAATCTTTATTGACGGTATACGGAAGTCGTGGAGAGTACCTGAAATACCTGAAATACGTGGTGTAAATGCAAACCCCGCTAAATTAGTACCGTTTACTCAACCTGTGTATCTTGGTGCTATCAACGATAACGGTAAGGCAAAAAGGTATTTTCGTGGCATGTTGGATGAAGTCCGTGTTTACAATCGTACTCTCACTGATGAAGAAGTGATTCGTAATTATAATTCTGGTATCGGTCTTGCAGTTGAACCCACTGAAAAATTGCCTACGGTCTGGGGCGCATTGAAGGCGAGACGTTAGTTTGTAAAAGTCACCCAAACATGTAGGTTAAGGAGAAATCGTCATAAAAAGACTAATGTTTCTTTTGACACTGTTAGTGTTTAGTATTACGTTATCATTCCTCGCGCATGCTGCAACTATTGTGACAGATGGATTAGTAAGTTATTGGACCTTCGATTTACTTAATATTAATGATGGAATTGTTGAAGATGTTTGGGGCGAAAACGATGCAACAGTTATGGGCAATCCAACAATAACCAATGGTTATCTAAAACAAGGCCTCAAATTTGATGGAGCAGGGGATTATGTGATCTTGACAAACTTCGGCAATTTTGGGAGTAAACTCGGACCATTTTCTTTTGAAGTTTGGCTCAAAACCAGTTCTAAAAATTGGAGCACGATCTACAAAGTCATTGAGCCACCCTGTGACAGAAAAAATAGAGGTAGCGGGATAGATATAAACGCTTCGTCGGATTTTGGGGCCCCTGGTAAACTACTTTTGCATCTACTACACGGCGATCCTGGTGAAGACATTATTACCAAAGAAGATTTCATACTTATTCGGCATACTCGTAAATTGGGAAAGGTTTTTTGTCTTTTAGACTCCGATGCATTTCGATCTCCGATTTCGGATGGTAAATGGCATCACATTGTTTATGTATTTGGAATACTTGTTATAGATGAATCTGGTAAGGAATGGAAAGAAGATGTTATCTATATAGACAGCATAAGAAAGTTGTTGGGCAGATTTGGTGAAGGAAATCCTGACGATTTTGCCGCGTATACCGAACCTGTCTATCTTGGTGCTACCAATCATAATGGTAAGGCAAAAAGGTTTTTTCGAGGAATTATTGATGAGGTTCGGGTTTACAATCGCGGGCTCTCTCATGAAGAAGTAATCCAAAATTTCGAATCTGGTATCGGCCTTAGTGTTGAACCCGTCGAAAAGTTACCAACGGTCTGGGGCACATTGAAGGCGAGACGTTAATGATTTTTTCCACCCTACCCAAATTATATTGCGTAAAAGCATTCAAAATGTTATCATTGTCTTACCAGCATATTTTTCAAGTATACAACCTTCTGCGACATTTAATAAGGAAAGTTGATATGAAAAAACTAATCATTGTTCTGACACTCTCTGTGGTTATCGTTGGGTTGTGTGGCATTACGGACGCAAAGGATATCGTAACCGATGGACTTGTGAGTTACTGGACCTTTGATCAAGGTGATATTGTTGATAACACTGTCAAAGATGTTTGGGGCGAAAACAATGCCACAATTGTAGGAAATCCAACGATTGTCAACGGACGTGTGAAAGATGCATTACAATTTGACGGTATCAAAGATTATGTCAACCTAACGACGCTTGGCGATTTTGGTGCTAAACTCGATTTTTCTACGGTTGAAGTCTGGATTAAAACTGATTACAAAGACGCGTGGACAACGCTTTTCAAAACTTTAGGCGATGGCTGCGGTAATAGGGGAATTGTGATTTGGGGAATAGATATTAACAGAACGTCGCAGAAACCAAGGGATATTTTTGATCCTATGTTTATTATTGGAGAGGATGTCATTCTACTTTATTTATCATCTATTATAAAAGATAAAAATGGATGTAGATTTTCCTTGCTCACGGGCGAATTTCCAATTTCAGATGGTGAATGGCATCACCTCGTCTATACTACTAAGCATATAGATGAAAACGGTGCAGAATGGACGGAACGCGCGCTTTTTATAGATGGAACACTGAATCGGATTTCAAAGTTTATTCCAATAGCTCAGAACGTTCCGATCGAATATGTCCCATTCTCTGAACCTGTGTATCTTGGCGCAGGAAATAACCGCGGTCAAGCAGAAGCCTTTTTCAATGGGATTATTGATGAAGTCCGCATTTACAACCGTCCCCTAACTGAGGCAGAAATCATCCGCAATTATCAATCTAATATAAGCCTTGCTGTAGAACATAAAGATAAGTTACCGACTGTTTGGGGCGCATTAAAGAAAAGATAGTTACTCATCCCATTCTATGGTTGCAGATCACTGCTTCTCTTAATTTCAGATACAAGGTAGGTGGGCCCGCTGCACCTACCTTTCCCACCTAAAGTAAAACCTCTCTACCTCAGAGCCATTCAACTGTCGTGAAGCACTTTTTGAGCTTTTTATAGTAAAATCCGAAAATATATTCACATTTCAATGAACAACAATCCCCACACACCAACGCTAGCGAGGTTTCCTAACCTCGCCAATGTAAAGGTAATTATGGATTTTACTATAAATCTCATCTCTTCTGTAGGAGCGAGTTCCAGCTCGCGACATCACCCAAATCTGTGATTCAGAAATTATCAGAAACTTTATAAACTGTTGCCGCAGAGCCATCCAGTATTTGTGTTTTTTTAACAATTTGGACAGGGTCGCGAGCTGGAGCTCGCTCTTACAGGTAGATGTATAGGGAGAAGATAGAAATTATTGGAGAATTGAATGGCTCCGCCTTATATCAAATTTATATTGTGTAAAATAATCAATAATGTTATGATTACTATCAAACATTTTACACATGCGCGGAACTTCTTTCCCGTTTCGCAAGGATTAAATCATGAAAAAACTACTCTATTTCTTTACAATTACGATGGTTAGTGTTACGATTGCTTTCTCCGCTACTGCTGATACTATCGTAACTGATGGTCTGGTAAGTTATTGGACGTTTGACGAACAGGATGTTACGGAAAATACAGTCAAAGATGTCTGGGGCAAAAACAGTGGCACAATCGTTGGGGATCCAAAAGTTGTTGCTGGAAAGGTGGGCGATGCTCTGGAATTTGACGGTTCTGACGATTATGTTAACCTAACCAACCTTGCCGATTTCGACAGTAAAGTCGGTACATCAACATTTGAAGCGTGGGTCAAAACAGATTTCAAGGAAGATTGGACATCTCTCTTCAAAGTGCTTGATGATGGTTGCAATATGGCGTGGGCAATTGACGTCAACCGAAGTGCAAAAGCCGGTTTTCCGCTGGCACAAGATATTGTTCATTACTATGTCCGCCATCAAGCTGCCGCAGGATGCATTGATATTGCTGTTGAAATTGAGTTCGAACTATCAGATGGAAAGTGGCATCACCTCGTTTTTGCAATTGAGGATGCAGGTGAACCAAAAATCAGTATCTATATGGATGGCAATCCACAGGAAGTAATTGTTGGGAAAGAATCAAAGTTAGACAACTTTGTACCGTTTGTGCGACCTGTCTATATTGGTGCAGCTAACAATCGTGGCAAGGTAGAAAGGTTCTTTCCCGGCGTCATTGATGAAGTCCGTATTTATGACCGCCCCCTCACAGCAGAGGAAGTGACCCAGAACTTTGAATCCAAAGTCGGACTCGGTGTTGAACCTAACGATAAGCTGCCACTTGTATGGGGATCCATAAAAAGAGTATTTTAAAGTAGCAAACAGGATTCCACCGTTCCTCTAAAATCTACTATCACTCCCTTCTTTATTCTATCCATCCTAATTTAGTATTTGCCTCAAAGGTTGCATTTTATGCAACCTTTCCATTTACCAAACATCTCTTAAATTATAAGAGACAATGTTTTTAGAGGTGATGCATGAAAAACGACGATGCCAATTTAATTCAACGTATTTTAAATGGCGATGAAGATGCTTTCAGTGCCCTGGTCCAAAAATATCAAAAACCTGTCCATGCACTCGCTTGGCGGATAATCGGAGACTTCCACATTGCTGAGGAAATCACGCAAGATGTCTTTCTGATTGTTTACAAACAATTATCTACTCTGAAAAATCCGAACAGTTTTTCTGGATGGGTCTACGTTGTTACCACTCGCCACTGTATCGCTTGGTTAAAAAAGAAGCGGATTTCGGTGAAGTCTTTAGATACAATGCCGCCTGAAGAATTAGAGGAATTAGCTTATGCGCAATATCACACTGAGCATCTAAAAGAAATAGCAAGTGAACGGCGATGTGAAGTCGTCAAACGTCTCCTCCAAAAGTTACCAGAAAGTGAACGTACGGTGGTAACATTACATTATCTCGGTGAAATGGCATGTGAAGATATTAGCAAGTTTTTAGGAGTGTCACCGAATACAGTTAAGAGTCGACTCCATCGCGCCCGAAACCGACTGAAAAAAGAGGAACACATGATTCGCGAAACTTTGGGCAATTTTCAGTTATCAACTAATTTCACTGACAACATTATACGAGAAATTGCGCATATCAAACCCGTTAAACCAACAGGTGGAAAACCTCATGTGCCGTGGACGATAGCTGTTTCAACAGCTGCCTTAGTAATACTGCTAATGGGAAGTGGAACTCAATCTTTAGTACGCTTTCAGCAACCTTTCAACCTGGATGCAGCATCGGAAACTACCATTGAAATTGTTGATACATCTTCTATCCAAGCTTCAAAGCAAAAACTGAGTTTAAGAAATCAACTTGGAAACACAAATACACCGACAAAAAATAACGGAAACGGGGATCCGGGAACAGACGCGTTTCAAGTCTCTGCAGATAAATCTAAACAGTCTGATACATCTTTGATAAAATCGAGATGGATTACAACAGAGGGGCCAGATGGCACTTCGGGAGGAAGAGTCGGCCTATTTGCTACATCTGAAAAAGTCCTCTACGCTGTTGCTGCAAGAGGAATTTATAGACTAACAGAAGATGCAAATGCTTGGAAAATGATCTGCGAAAGCACACCGACGCGTCAGTTTCAAATGCCAATGACAGAGCAAGGGAATACTCTTTATGTCGCTACGCCTGATGAACTATTAGCCTCAACCGATGAAGGGAAAACATGGAATACTGTTGGACCTCGACCCAAGGGACGCGCTTTCGAATTGCTCATCACGGATGAAGCATTTTATCTTGTTTTTCAAAAAGAAATATTTCGTTCTGATGATGGCGGCAGAAATTGGATGTCAATAATGACAGGTGATGCGTCCGGCATCTCAATTTCGGACTCTGTTGTACTTGACAACATCGTATTTGTCGGAACAAACAAAGGGCTTTATCGTGTTACCGCGGGAACCTGGGAAAAATTACCTTTGCCCGTTCAACGGTTTGACGCATCTGGTGGTTACTGGTACACTTCGATGGATGAGTGCATCAATTCATTGATAGCCACCGAAAACCTTCTCTATGTTATAGCCGGTGCAGACTTTACTAAATTCTCGGAAAGTTTTGAGCAATCCCGTAATCTAGGTCATTCAACTCAGATGAAGGTAGCACTACCAAGAATTTTCCGCTCAACTGACTTCGGTGATTCATGGGTCAATATCTCACCCTCAGAAGATGAATCATGGATTAGATTACCTTCCGCAGAAGGCAATTCCCCGCTCAGGCTGTTCAGTGGACTCCAATTAGTCGCATTCGGAGAAACGCTTGTGGTGATGGGGAATAATTTTCTGATGCGTTCAAATGATGGCGGCGATACATGGACAAACCAAGATCCTGGTGACTATAATTCAATGAGTCAGAGTATCTTTCCAGCAGTCGCATTGGACGAAAATAATTTTTATACTTCAGATGTCACTGGTATCGCTCGTTCAACAGATGGTGGGGTCTCATGGTCCCCTTATATAAAAGGGATGGTCAATTCTCATGTCCTCAGTTTGATAGCTCTTGAAAAAAACCTCTACGCCCGAACCCCTGGAGAAGTTGTCAAATCAACCGATCAAGGGAAATCATGGACTCCTATTCACCTTGAAGGAACAGGCAAGTTTGCACTGGATACCTGGACACGAAAAAGACATCTGACTTCAAATTTGCTGATGCATGCACAACAAATTGCTAAAACCGATGGTCTTCTCTATGTAAGTGTTAACGGTGCCTTTGAGGTTAAGCTTTTTTATCTTCCTGCTGGAAGCGATAAGTTGGTTTTCTTAAAGGAAATGCCAGATTTTGGAGAAGACTCCTTAGCAACCGAATGGCTAAAAAAATTTGAGGACGGAAAAAAGAAAAACGCCGATCTGAACGAAATAAGTCGTCAGAGAAACGCGGACACACCCCGTCTTGTGGAAGAAAAATTGACAAACGGTGGATTTACAGTGACCGGCGAAACGGTTTTCATGGAATTCCGACGCAAACTCTTCAGATGGCGGCGAGGTGAAGCGCAATGGTTCAATACAGGTATTGTAGATACCACTGAACGCGCTCCGGGTGCTGACACATCTATAGGTCTCACTCTCGCAGCTTCTGGAGGCATCGTTTATGCCGGCAAACGGGATGGATCACTATTGCAATCGTTAGACAACGGAGAAAGTTGGCAGGATATAACCGATAATTTACCTCTCTCCTTTGCATATTTTAAAGAGATAGTGTTTGCGGGTTCGACCGTCTATATAGTTACAGATCAAGGTACTATGAATTCACACGATGGTATCAATTGGAACGTACTCACTGATACCGAGGGTAACCGCATTCTTATCATCCGAATAGCCGTTGATGGTGATAAAGTCTACGGTGTATCCAACCATGGCGTATATCGTATTGATTCCAAAACAGATACTTGGATCAGGATTTCTCCCGAAGTTCCATATAAAATAACTGCTCTCGCTGTTGATGGGGAAACGGTCTATATCGGTACGCGCCATCGTGGTGTACTTAGGTTGCCACTCGGTAAACTATAGAAATAAAAATTCAATTGATTTCCATGGGTATTTGAATCCTCAAATTACCTTGTGCTATGTACCTTTTCTCATTTTTACCCTACATGCCTTGTGCCCTTTCTGGGTTTCAACTTTTCATCCCTTCGCAGTATTCAAATTCGGACCACATATCAAAATACAATTCAATAGCCGACTTACTGCATTGAGTTATCAGCAAAATTAGGGTATCCGAAATTTAAAACCTTTCTCAAAATATCTAAAATTTGGTATAATAGTATCTAATACCAAATTTATTTAATTCATCGTCTTAACATACCGCTCCGCTGGAGCGGGAGACAGAAAACTCCACGTGTACTATAGACATACCGCTCCGCTGGAGCGGAAGAGTGGAAAAAACAAGACGAATTACGTTAATTTGGTATAAAGTATAAGTTTATACACCTTTTCAGTATACATAAAATGCTGCAATGGCTTGGTCACTTAGAGTTCTTAAACATAAAACCTCTTTCATCGTCTTAAAACTACAAAAACACATATAAATGTGTAGGAGGAATAAAAATTTGCGCTATTGCAAACCGACCTTTTGTCGGCTATTCATTTTTTTTCTTTTAATAGCTATGCCGATGTCCGCTATCGCCAGCGATTGGCCAAGTTGGCGAGGACCCAATCAGGATGGCACATCTGAAGAAACTGGACTAATATCTAACTGGTCAGTTGAAGGAGAAAATCTTCTCTGGCAAGCTGATTTTATAGGACGTTCCACACCTGTTGTGCTCAATGGCAGGGTCTACGTCTTCGGGCGTATCGGCAAAGATATAACCGAACAGGAACGCATCGCCTGCTTTGATGCAAAAACCGGTGATCTGTTGTGGAATCATCAAATTAACGTTTTTCACACTACTATCACCTTTAACCGTGTTGGTTGGACAAATCCTGTAGGTGATACGGAAACGGGTAATATCTACATCCACGGTGTTCAAGGACTTTTTATTTGCTATGATAAAGACGGAAACATTATATGGTCCCGTTCTCTCACTGAAGAGTATGGGCGGATTTCTGGGTATGGAGGTCGTGTTCATACTCCAATTATTGCGGGTAATCTTGTAGTTGTTAGTTATCTGAATGTGGGATGGGGAAACCAATCTATCCCAAGGCACCGCTACTTTGCATTTGACAAACGGAACGGTGATCTGATTTGGGTATCTACCCCCGGCGGCAGACCGCTTGACACAACCTATTCTACGCCAGTTGTTACTGAAATTAATGGGCAATCACTTATTATTGGCGGCAATGCTGATGGAGGCATTTACGCTATGAAACAGACGACTGGTGAGATGGTTTGGGGATTTAAACTGAGTAAGCGCGGTATCAATACCTCTGTCATTGTTGCTGGTACAAAGGTTTATGCATCGCACAGCGAAGAGAATTTTGACACTACGGCAATGGGACGCGTCGTGTGTATTGATGCAACTGGCACTGGAGATGTTACCGCAACCCATGAGATGTGGCGATATGATGGAGTCGGAGTAGGATACGCTTCTCCTACACTCAAAAACGGACAACTGTACGTGGTTGATAACTCAGCGAATATTCACTGTCTCAATGCTGATACCGGTAAAGTCTTATGGCAACATAGCATTGGTACCGTTGGAAAGGGTTCACCTGTGTGGGCAGACGGAAAATTGTATGTTACCGAAGTTAACGGCAAATTTCATATCCTACAACCCAGCGTGGAAAAATGTGAGTCGCTCAATGTTCAAGAAATAAGCCGAGAAGACGATGACCACTACGTTGAAATCTACGGTTCACCTGCTATTGCCGATGGACGTGTCTATTTCACAACAGAAGAACGCCTCTACTGTGTGGGGAGGAAATAATGAAGAAAATTTGTTTTACAACAAGGCAAATATATATTGTTTTCGGACAATATATATTTTATGCAAGCTTGATTATATGCCTTTTTGCTGTCGGATGTGCTACTAAAGAGATTGAAGGTCCAACGATGAGTACTGACCCTGCAGTTGCACTCCTACTCACACCTGCCGAGACGATTACAACAGGCGATCCTGTTGAATTCAACGTCATCGGGTTTGATGCAAATGGAAAACAGACAAGTGCAATCGGTGCAATCGAATGGACACTCACAGGATTAACTGGCGTGCTTGAAGACAACCAATTCACCCCTGATAAAAGTGCAGGTGCACATGCTGGCACAGTTACAGCACAATCGGGAGAGTTAAAGGCAGCTGCTCGGATTCGTGTTATTCCTCCACTACCGTGGACAGAAGATTTTGAAAAGGTTGAACTTGAAAAAGTACCTTCACATTGGATTGCCGCTACAAACAAATATTTTGTTCGTGAAAAAGATGGTAACAAGGTTTTAGTCAAGACACCTGTTCAGCGTGGTTTGAATAAGTCAAACGTCTATATTGGTCCTCCAACAATGAAAGACTATCAGATTCAAGTTGACCTATTGGGAACGAGGGACAAACGCCGACTGCCAGATATGGGATTAATTGCAAACCGTTATACATTGGATATGCAAGGTAGGCAGCAACGTTTGCAAATCCGTTCCTGGGCATCTGATTTGCGCATGGCAAAAACGATTGACTTCGCATGGGAGGCAGACGTTTGGTATACCATGAAAATGAAGGTAGAAGTTATTGACGATAAAGCGGTAATTAGTGGTAAGGTATGGCGCACCAACGAATCGGAGCCAAATGAATGGACGATTACTGCTGAAGACCCGCTACCGAATCGAGAAGGCAGCCCTGGAATCTATGCCTATTCCGCTACTGAAATCTATTATGATAATCTAAAGGTATGGTGATATATGATTTTTGAATCTAAAGGCGGTGCCAAGAGCATCGCTATGTTTTCTGGTGTCTTAACTAAACTTATTCGTAAATTAGATTTCACGCCAAGTAGAGTAGATTTATCACATAGAGATACCTCTGCAGAAAACTATAGTTACGAAGTGCGTTCGTATTCGTTTGTCCTTTTCATTTTTATATTCGGTCTTCTCAGTATTTTTCAAGTGTCCAACAGTTTTGCAGATTCCCATTTGTCTACTGAAAAAGAAATAGCTCTATGGGGTGGCACGTTAAGTCGTAACATGGTCTCGGATGAGAAAAACATCCCCGCAAAATGGGATATGGCAACAGGCGAAAATATCAAATGGACGGCAGAACTCGGTTCACAAAGTTACGCTGGGCCTCTTATCAGCGGCGGTAAAGTGTTTGTTGGGACTAATAATGATGCCCTGCGGAATCCGAAGTTGACAGGTGACCGTGGTAATATCATGGCTTTTAGAGAATCCGATGGCGAATTTTTGTGGCAAATTACACATACTAAACTGCTTTCAGGACGCGTAAACGATTGGCCCCTACAGGGAATCTGTTCAACCCCTTATATTGAAGGGGATCGACTCTACTACATCTCTAACCGCTGTGAGGTTGTCTGTGTTGATACGGAAGGCTTTCTGGATGGCGAGAATGACGGCCCCTTTAAAGAGGAAACCGAAACAAGTAAAATTGATGGTGACATCATCTGGATTTACGATATGATGGATGAGTTGGATGTCTTTCCGCACAACCTTGCTACCTGCTCTCCACTTGCTGTCGGTGACCTGCTTTTCTTAGAGACGAGCAACGGTGTTGATGAAACGCATATCCACATTCCTGTTCCCGATGCCCCAAGTTTTATCGCACTGAATAAAAACACTGGTGAGCTTGTATGGGAAGATGCTTCTCCCGGTGAAAATATACTGCACGGACAGTGGTCAAATCCTGCTTACGGTGTTATCAAAGGTGTCCCGCAGGTAATCATTCCGGGCGGTGATGGTTGGGTGTATGCGTTTGAACCTGAAACTGGCAAGATTATCTGGAAGTTTGACTGCAACCCGAAAAATTCTGAATGGGAACTCGGTGGCCGTGGCACACGAAACAATATTATTTCTACCCCCGTTGTTCATGATGATACAGTTTATCTCGCTGTTGGACAAGACCCAGAACATGGCGAAGGCGTAGGACACCTCTGGTGCATTGATGCTTCACAGACAGGTGATATCACCTCAACCGCTGCAGTCTGGCACTTTGGCAATGAGCAGTTCAATCGGACTATGTCAACCGTTGCTATCCACGAAGGACTTCTCTATATCTCCGACTTAAGTGGATTCCTCTACTGCTTGGATGCAAACACTGGCGATCTTTATTGGACGCATGATACCTTTGCTGCTATCTGGGGTTCATCCTATGTAGTAGACGGTAAGGTCTATCTTGGCGATGAAGATGGTGATGTTGTCATATTAAAAACAGGGAAAACCAAAGAAGTCTTGGATGAATTCAATATGGGGAGTTCAGTTTATACTACTCCTGTGGCTAAGGATAGTGTGCTTTACATCGTTACCCGTAATAGGTTGATTGCAATTGCAGAATAGAAGACTGTTTACACCAGAATCATTTGAGATCTCTTTCATATCTTTAGAGGTACTAAAACATGGCGTACAGCAACTTTACTTTACCAGCTGCGCGAGCAGCATTTCAACTGCAAGAGGTTGATACCGCTGGCCTTTTTTCTGATACAGAACCAGTCGCTCCCAGTGAATTACTCACATCCATATTAGCTCGAAAAATACCTTTAGCAACTGCAATCAGTACTGAGAAGGCAAAGTCTGAACTGATTGTCGCAGACGTTCTTGTTGAACTTCGTGAACAATTAGATCATCGCATCAGCCTCTTTTCGGGCATTGATTTTAACGTTGATGATGAGCTTGGATTAACAGGTGTGTGTGACTTTGTGGTCAGTCTTTCACCTATACAATTTGACTTGCAGGCTCCGATAATTGTTCTTGTAGAAGCAAAGAACGATAACCTTGAAATAGGTCTTGGGCAGTGTGTGGCAGAGATGGTTGCCGCACAGCACTTTAATGTAGAACATGGAAATGACATTCCACGTGTATATGGGGCGACAACTTCAGGCACAGAATGGCGGTTCCTAAAGTTAGAGGGTAAAAAACTTGACATTGACATGCTACCCTATCCGATTGAATCGTGCGACAAAGTTCTCGGTATCCTTTCAAGTATGGTTGCACAAAAAGTATGAATTGCCTAACGGTATCCGTAACAAACCAATTGCAATAGAAGAATAAAAATGAACCCTTCTCAAAAAATAGAAAATGCCCGTACCGCGCTTGATGTGCATGTGCGGGAGATTGTTAACTGGCACTTTAGTCCAGAAACTGGATGTCCCTTCTGGTTAGAATTCGCAGAAAACTTAGATTTTGACCCGCGAAAAGAGATCGGTGGTTATGCCGATCTCAAATGTCTTGGACATTTCCAAGATGAATGGCTGCGAGGTGGACCAGTGCGACGGTGGGTCCCGAAAACTTATGCCGATAAGCCCGTTTACGTTTTTGAAACCGGTGGCTCAACAGGCATACCGAAATGTCGTATCAGTATCCGGGATTTCCATATTGATTACGAATTGTTCAGTAAAACGCTTTCAGATGAAAGTTTTCCACCCGGTAGCGATTGGCTTATGTTAGGTCCGACAGGACCACGCCGATTAAGACTTGCAGTTGAACACCTTGCACAACATCGTGGCGGCATCTGTTTCTTTGTTGATCTTGATCCACGTTGGGTGAATCAACTTGTGCGTTACGGGAAACATCAGGAATTGGATGCGTATAAGGGCCATGTTATTTCACAAGCACTAAACGTGCTAAAAGCACACGAAAACGTCCAGGGTTTGTTTACCACGCCGAAACTACTTGAAGCGTTGTGTGAGAAAATTTCATTAGAAAAAGTCGGTATTAAAGGCATTTTTTGTGGCGGCACTGAGATGGATGCACAATTTCACCGCTTTGCAAGGGAAGAACTCGTGCCGGGAATCGATTTTGTGCCAACATACGGCAATACTTTGATGGGATTAGCAACTTGTAAACCCTTTGATCCTGCGGATAAATACGCGATAATCTATTACCCACCGCAACCGCGCGCTGTTATTGAATTGGTTAATCCACAAAATCCTGATGACCCTGTAGATTATGGAGAAACTGGGCGCGTCATGCTTACAACACTGACAAAGGAATTTTTTGTCCCGAGATTTCTTGAACGAGACGAAGCAGAACGTGCGAAACCTATACCAGAATATCCTTGGGATGGCGTTGAAAATCTACGTCTGCTTTCTGAACTTCAGGAAAGTGTCGTGGTCGGTGTCTATTAAAGTCTCTTAATCAACAGGGTTATTTAGTTTTAGGGTTTTTGCACATTTTCGTCAAAAAGCCGCGAGCTGGAGCTCGCTCCTACAAGAAGAGGGGCATTCAAGAATAACCGAAATATGGAGAACTAAATAACCCTACTTAATCAAAGGAGATAAACATGGAACAAATTCAGATTGTTGAAATAGAAGACCCAGTATACGAAGAAACCTATGCCGCTCATATTCAAAAAAATGGTGCCGCATGGATGGGGTGGATACCAGAAGTTCCTGAAGTGAAGTGTGAAGAAAACACACAAGAAGAATTGCTGAAAACACTTGCAAAAGAACTCCACAAAGCCTTAGAAGCGGAACAGGAAGCATGGGAAAAGCAGCTTGAAGAAAATGTGAAAGCAGGGCATCTTGATCATCTCTTAGAAAAAGCAGAAAAGAATTTCAAAGCCGGCAGATACTACAAGATAGAAGACCTCCAGAAATTATTGGAGAAGTAGTCTGTTACATGAATCATATTCTGAATGCAGATTTTTGGAGATTTTGCGCGAGACTGCCCCCGGAAATTCAGAGACGTGTTCCGCAGAAATTTCAACTGCTAAGACAAAATCCAAAACATCCTTCTCTTCGTTTCAAAAAAGTTGGGATTCTTTGGGCAATTCGAATTGGTAAGGGATACAGAGCTTTAGCACGGAAGAAGGATGAGGTGTTCGACTGGTTTTGGATTGGAAAACACGATGAGTATATGAGGCGGATCCGTCAGAGATGACAAGGAATTTTACCATTCTATTCATCAATTGTAAAGCGAAACGCGCCAAACCGAAATTCTTATACCGAGTTCGCGTTATTGCAAGTATCTCTTGTACATAAAACTAAAGAGGAATTTGAATATGCTAACAAAAATTGAAAAAGTCTTTCGTTCACCCTACTCAGTACCAAACGGTTTACAGGTTACAGACGATGGTTTGTGGATAGTAGACCAAATCACCGACAGGGTCGCTTTAGTTGAAATCACCTGTGATCCAGAGTATCACGTGCCAAAACATATCCGTGATATTCCAAGCGAATCCTCCAACACCAGCGGCATGGCATTTGGTGGTGGCGCGCTCTGGTTAGCAGCGAACGGTCCTGGGGATCGGTGGCGTGCTGTCCGAGATACGGATGCCAAACCAGGTACTGGTGAAATTTTTCAGGTTGATCCTGACACAGGTGAAACGCTTGGTCGCTATCCAGTACCAGAAGGCGGCGGCACCCACGGTGTCGAATATGACAACTACGATGAAGGACATCTCTGGGTACAAACACTCAAAAACCAGGAGATACACAAGGTTAGGATTTCTGACTGGTCAATCCAACACACGTTACCCCTACCCTACGGCAGAGCACACGGCACCGTCCGAGTTGAAGATGGACTATGGGTAACCCACACCTCTGAACGGGTTATCGTTAAACTTAACCTTGAAGATGGAACAATACAGGATAAGATTGAAGTGTCAGAAGGATACCCTGAACCGCATGGCTTATCCATCTATGAAGATGATTTCCTATATTGTGATGCATCTTCTGGGTGGGTTGCAAAAATCACAAGGTAACCGAAAAGACAATGGTACACATCCCAATTTTACGCGCCGGGCGTTCTTACAGAAGTTTAAAAACTGTCAGCGTTCCACATATTAAAACAGGTGAACCTTTGGTTGAAGTCAGCCAAGCCAATACCGGCTTGATAGCCAAAGACCTCCGCGATTTATCGCTCCACAAGCAAGCACTTGCACAGCATTCTGTAGAAGAATTGATTGCAATGTGCAGTGATGCTGCGCGTCTATTCACAACAGCTGAGTTACCGCTTGATGGTGGTACGCAATCTCCAACAGATTATATCCAACAAGTTTCAGGAACAACAGGCTTACCCGAAACGCTTTGTCAGCAAAACATGGGAAAGATACAAGGTGTTTTGGAAAACATAGAAACGGTTCTGAACGGCTTGACACGCGGACTTGACTTGAAAATCTTAGACTCAGGATGGGGTGTGCAAGACAGAAGGATATTGAGTTACGTATGTGAAACGGATGCTTTAGGTGCTGTACTGCCAAGCAATTCTCCCGGTGTCCACTCTCTGTGGATTCCTGCTGTTGCTTTAAAAGTGCCTTTGGTGCTGAAACCGGGCCGTGAGGAACCGTGGACTCCGTATCGGATAGCACAAGCGTTTATAGAAGCAGGAGTGCCTTCAGAGGCATTCAGTTTCTACCCTACCGATTATCCCGGCGCCAACGAAATCTTATTCCGATGTGGCAGATCAATGTTGTTCGGTGGCGGATCAACTGTCGAACCTTGGTTAAATGACCCGCGCGTGGAAATCCACGGACCGGGACGCAGCAAAATCATCATGCATGAAGGACAGAATGAAAACTGGGAAAAACATCTTGACCTCATCGTAGAATCTGTCGCTAAAAACGGCGGCAGATCATGCATTAATGCCTCTGGTGTATGGGTAACGTTACAAGGCAAAGATATTGCCGAAGCATTAGCAGAACGTTTGGCGAATATTGAACCGAAACCACTTGATCATCCAGAGGCGGGAATCGCAGCATGGGCAAATCCAAAAGCTGCCCACAGTATCTCTTCGTTGATCGACAAACATCTCATGCAATCCGGTGCGACAGAATTGACGACTGGTGAACGTGTGATTGAATTGGATGGTTGCACATTCCTTAGACCGACGGTTATATGGTGTGAAGACCCGGAACATCCCTTAGCAAACACAGAATTTCCGTTTCCATTCGTAAGTGTTGTTGAAGTACCAGCAACACAATTAGTCGAATCAATTGGCCCGACATTAGTTGCTACCGTTATTACCGAAGATGACAAATTGACTCAAGAACTTCTATCAACGCCTCATGTTGACCGGTTAAATTTAGGTGCGATCTCAACAAATCAGATTTCATGGGATAGTCCACATGAAGGAAATCTGTTTGAGCATCTCTATAGACAACGTGCTTTTCAACAGAGGTGACCTCTGAAACTTCTTATCAAATGCGTTTGTATCTGTTCCGAAATTAAACGCATCAATGCAATGTAAGAATGAATAATCTGATTGGGTTATCTCAGAATTTGAAATCGACAGCATACTTTCATCACGTACGGCAAAGACCTGACCGCGCAAAAATCAAAACTGAATGGATTTTAGAGACTATCAGTAATCCTGTCTATACAGAAATACAAGTTGATGGTAGAATAAGAAAATGGAGATTGATTTCCGAAGAAGGTAAATTTCTCAGAGTGATTTTGCTTGGAGGATGGAGAGACAGTTCATAATGCTTTTTTTGATAGGAATTTTAAAGGAATACCACAATGAAAGTAAAATATTTTCATGACACTGGCACGGCACTCATTGAATTTTCAACACATCCTATTGCCGAAACAAAAGAAATCAATGAGAACATTTATATAGACCTGGATTCTGAGGGAAATCCTGTTGCAATCACAATTGAACATGCCAACTTACATGCGAATCTACCTGATTTGCTTTATGAGCAGATAGGTGCACCGGAACCACAACCACTATTGCGAGAAGATTAGGAACTATGCGCCTAATAAACATTGATTTGACCGAAGCAATATAGGCAATCCCGACAAACCAAATTTCTTGGGATAGTCCGCATGAAGGCAATTTGTTTGAACATCTCTATCGGCAGCGCGCATTTCAAATGAGTGCGACATTTTGAAAACTGGCGTCTAAAAACTTTGGTATTATAGTTATGACCGAAAACCCAAATGTGATTCTCATCTTTGCAGACGACCTCGGCCGTGGAATGCTAAGTTGCTATGGACAGCAACATTTCGAGACACCCAACATTGATCGCCTTGCAAACGAAGGAATGCGATTCAACCACGCCTACGGTTGCGCGTTCTGTGCCCCATCCCGGGCAAGTATGTTGACGGGTATCCACGATTGCCATCAAGGAACATGGACATATACTAAGGCAGGCATCTACCAAAGCATAAGTACGGGTGAAATCACACCAGATGAAATTTCGGAATTGATTCATACAACTGGACTCCAAGCACGTCCCAACGATGTCTTTTTGGCACAAATTGCGGAGGAAGCAGGGTATACCACGGGACAGATCGGGAAACTTGAATGGGGGTTTGCCACAACAGCAGAACGTATTCACCGCCACGGGTGGCAGTATCACTACGGTTATTATGACCATCAGCGTTGCCACGGTTTTTATCCGCCTTTTCTCTTTGAAAACGGAGAACTGACATACATTCACGGAAATACACATGCTGACTGTGCGAAGCACCCAAATACAGAATCTGCTGAAAATATGCAGATTCGCAGGAATCGTCAAGGGAAAGCAGTATATTCTCAGGATATTTTCAACGATAAAATCATTGAATTCCTGCACGCCAATAAGGATAGACCTTTCTTTCTCTATCATCCTTCTCAGCTTCCACATGGACCGATTGCAATACCCGACATTCACGCATCAGTCAAAGAATCTTCGGAATTAACGACGTATGAGAAAGAATACGCCTCCATGATCCTAAAGTTGGATGAGACCGTTGGGATCATCTTGGACGAACTCCAACGGCTCGGGATTGACGATCGTACGATGATCGTTTTTTGCTCTGATAACGGTCATGAAGTGTATTACAGACAGGAAGGGCGGACTTCTGGTCGACAGAGGAATTTGAACGGTGAACCGTTTGATGAAATTACAACGAAATTCTATTCGGAAACAGGCGGCGACGTGTTCGATGGAAATGACGGTATGGGAGGATTGAAATTTTCAAGTTGGGAAGGCGGTACACGAATTCCTTACCTTGTCCGTTTTCCTGGAACGATTACACCCGACCGTGTGTCAAATCACATGCTCGCTAACTACGATTTTATGCCAACACTTGCAGATCTCATCGGAGTGGAATTGCCGCAAGCCAAAGATGGCGCGTCATTCCTGCCAACTTTGATGGAACAGAATGATGCACAACAGAACCATGAGTGGATTGTATATGCCTCTCGGCTTGGTCCTGCGTTGGTGACATCCGATGGTTGGAAATTACGATATATCAACCGCACGGCAAGTTTCCAACTATACCATCTCCCCCACGATTACCGTGAAGAGAACGACATTTCCGCAGATCATCCCGATCTTGTCACCCGACTCAGTGGATGGCTACTTAATGCTTGTGATGGCGATTATCAAAACGGTACGCCGCAAGCACATTTGGCTGCGTATCCTGAAGCAAACTGATTTGAAAACTTACATTGCCGATAGAGTAGATGTAGATCGAGTCAATCATCCTACCTACCAGATGCATTCGACTGTCTATTAATTGCACATTCTAACATAAGTTTCTTCTTGTAGGAGCGATCTCCGAATCGCGACGAAAACATTATTTGTCGGGAATTGGAGTTCCCTCCCGCCCAAATGCTAAAAAGCGCATTTTGCGTTGATTCACAAAACAAGGTTGTCATGTTAATTGGATAATACATCACAATTAATCGGGTAAACTCGACAATTGAATGCCTCTGCTACATACCTTCTTTCCTTGAATATTGAACCGAAATCTGATATAATTGACCTATTAATAGTACCTAAATCTGTCGGAGTTTTGTAAATCGGAAAAACTTTAATATGGTATCTTTTGATTCTAATTTGGCACAACGCATCATCTTTGGCGAAAACAGTATTGACAAACTTGCTGAATCAGCGATTGCCCTCGGTGGTAGCCGTGTTCTAATTGTAACAGACCCTGGTATTCAAGAAGCGGGGATCCTTAAAAAAGCATATTTTGCACTCAATAGTGAGAAAATCCCGTGTTACGTTTTCACAGATGTTGACCCCAACCCGACCACAAAACATGTTGAGGCTGCAGTTCAATTTGCAAAAACCAATACACCGATTGACCTTATTATCGGACTTGGCGGTGGGAGTGCAATGGATTGTGCGAAAGGCGTGAATTTTCTGCTAACCAACGGCGGGAAAATGGAGGACTATTGGGGAACGAACAAAGCAACACAACCGATGCTTCAGTCTATAGGTATTCCAACAACAATTGGCACAGGAAGTGAGGCCCAATCTTTCGCGTTAATTGCTCAGGAAGACACACACATCAAAATGGCGTGTGGTGATAAAAAAGCACAATTCCGCACTGTAATTTTAGACCCAACACTAACAAAAACCTTGCCGAAATCTGTTGCTGCAATCACAAGTATAGACGCGATTGCACATGCAATTGAGAGTTTTGTCTCGACCAGAAGCAACCCAATGTCGCAAATGTACTCTCTGCACGCATGCCAACTTTTAGATGCTAATTTCGAATTGGCACTTGATGCAAAAAACACGGAAGCACGTGGAAGAATGTTATTTGGGGCTTATCTTGCTGGGGTTGCGATAGAAAATTCGATGCTCGGAGCAGCACACGCATGTGCTAATCCATTAACAGCCAGATTCGGCATAACACACGGTGTTGCTGTGGCACTCATGTTACCGCACGTAATCCGATTTAACAAAACAGTCGCAGATGAATCGTATCGTGAACTTTACTCGGACGGAAATTTAGCAGATAGGGTTGAAACATTAATGCAAATTGGTGATTTACCGAACACACTACAGGATTGTTCTGTCCAACATTCTGTGAGAACAACTGACATACTAACATTAGCAAAGGACGCCTCGGTACAATGGACAGCTCAGTTTAATCCTCGTTCTCTAAGTATGCATGATTTTGTGAGATTATATGAACACATTTTTTGAAAAGTTGAAGTCATTTCCACATCGGTGGCTCCCCGCTAACGTTTTGGTTTTTCTGTTGATCCTCGGAATGCACCCCGCTTTTGGTGATTGGGCAAGTTTTCGAGGCAATCCGCAACTCACAGGTGTCGCCGATTCACAACTCCCTGACAAACTTGAGTTAATCTGGACTTTTAAAGCAGGAGATATGATTGAGTCTACCGCCGCAATCGTTGATAATATCGCGTATGTCGGAGCATCTGATGGATACCTCTATGCAATTACCACACATTCTGGTAAAAATACATGGAAGTATCAGGCATCTGCACCGATTAAATCATCACCTTCTGTTCACAATGGTGTTATTTATTTCGGTGATGAAAATGGTATTTTTCATGCTGTGGATATTGCCACTCGAAAAAAGAAATGGCAGTTTACCACGCAGGGAGAAATTATTTCATCAGCAAATTTTGCTGAGGACAAAGTGCTATTTGGTTCGTATGATGGATTTCTCTACTGTCTCAACATAAAAAATGGTGAATTGGTATGGAAATTTGAAACAGAAGGATATGTCCACGGCACACCCGCAATTTTCGGAAATTTCGTGATAGTTACAGGGTGCGATAGTTTTTTACGGGTTATTAATATTGACGATGGCAAACAGGCACAACAGGTAAATCTTGGTGCGTATGTCGGTGCGAGTCCTGCGATTTTAGACTCTAATACAGAAACACAAACTAAGACTGAAGTTCGCGTGTATTGCGGAACTTACGGAAACGAAGTGTTAGGCGTGGACCTAACATCTGGTAAAATTGCGTGGCGATATGAACATCCAGTACGCAAACTCCCATTTTTTGCTTCAGCTGCTGTAACAGAAAACGTTGTGATTATTGGAGGACGCGATAAGATGGTGCATGCACTTTCACCAGAAAAAGGTGAACCGCAATGGACTTATACCGCAAAATCCCGCATCGAATCTTCACCCGTCATCGCTGGAAGACGCGTGTTTTTTGGGACAACTCGTGGGGTGTTTATTGCTCTTGACATTACCAATGGGGAACAAGTGTGGAAATTTGAAACAGCGTCCTCTATTGTCGCATCACCCAGCGTTGCTGATGGCAGAATATATATCGGAACAGAGGATGGAGTCCTCTACTGCTTTGGAGAAAAGAAATAATGTCTAAAACAAAACCGGAACCTGCAACAGCAGGAATTGAATCAAAACAGACAACAGTTGGAAGTGTTTTTGTATCCAATTACCCACCATATTCTACATGGAATGATTCAGCAGTTCCAGAGGTGCATCACGCCCTTGTTGAAAAACCTCGTCCAGATGCCACACTTGGACTTTACTTGCACATCCCGTTCTGTCGCAAGCGCTGCAAATTCTGCTATTTTCGAGTATATACCGACAAAAACAGTTCAGAAATTGACACCTACCTAAATGCATTGGCAAAAGAGGTGGAACTATACAGCAGACAACCGGCAATTGCGGGAAGACCGTTGCGGTTTGTCTATTTCGGTGGCGGCACCCCCTCTTATATTAGTGTCAAACATCTGACAACCTTGGTAGACAGGTTAAAACAAGTGATGCCGTGGGATGCTGCCGAAGAGATTGCATTTGAATGTGAACCCGGCACGTTAACACAAAAGAAATTGGAAGCCATCAAAGCGATCGGTGTAACCCGATTGAGTCTTGGCGTTGAAAATTTGAATGACGAGATTCTTGCTGAAAACGGTCGAGCGCATCTCTCAAAAGAGGTGTATCGAATTGCTCCTTGGATAAAAGAGTTGTCGTTCGATCAGGTTAACATTGATCTTATCTCTGGTATGATTGGGGAAACATGGGATAGTTGGCGGGAAACTGTCGGAAAGACAGTTGAACTTGATCCTGACAGCATTACCGTCTATCAGTTGGAACTTCCGTTCAACACCGTCTATTCCAAAGACATTCTCGGCGGTGATGCATTGCCTGTCGCTGATTGGAAATTGAAGCGGGAATGGCATCAATACGCTTTTGAGCAATTTGCGCAAGCAGGTTACGCACAATCCAGTGCTTACACAGTGCTCAAAAAAGGCAAACCGTGTCAGTTTGTGTATCGTGATGCAGTCTGGCAGGGAAGCGATATGATCGGCACAGGTGTTGCATCGTTTTCGCATCTCAGTGGAATTCACTTCCAAAATGCACCGTCATGGGGAGATTACCTCAGTAATCTTGAGGAAGAAAAACTGCCTATCTACCGTGCACTGAAACCTACGGAATCGGAAAAATTGACGCGAGAGATGATTCTGCAACTCAAACTTGGGAGAATCCAACCTTCCTATTTTCAAACCAAGTTCAGCGCAGATATTCTAACACTTTACGCCGATGCGTATGAAAAACTGCAAAACGATGGTATGTTACGAGTTAACGCGGCTGCAGATGAAATTGAATTAACGCAGCGTGGTTTGCTTCGGGTTGATAGTTTGCTTCCTGCGTTTTATGCGCCTGAGTACCAGAATACGCGATATACATAAAATCTTATGTTTACTGCAAAGAAGGATGAAAAATGACCAATAAACTAATTGAATGTAATCCGGCAATCATGATGGGTAAACCTGTTATTGCTGGTACTCGTATTCCTGTTGAATTAATTTTGGAAAAGTTGGCAGCGGGGGAAACAATTGAACAATTGCTTGAGGAATATCCACGTTTAACCCGTGAGGCTGTGCAAGCAGCCCTTTATTTTGCATCCCAGACTCTCAGTTCTACCAGTTCATATTAACAAGCATGGATATAAATTCACAATTACATCGCCTACGCGAGATGCTCGTACCAGTATTAGAAACAAACGCATTCTACAAGAAAAAACTCACCGAAGCTGGAATTACACACCCAAACGACATTCAAACACTATCAGATTATCAGCAACTTCCCTTTACAACAAAAGACGAGCTCAGTGCAGATCAGGTGTCCAATTCACCCTACGGGACAAATCTTACCTTTCCGCTGGAACAATATACATGCCTACATCAAACCTCGGGCACAACAGGTTCGCCTTTGCGATGGTTAGACACACGGGAATCGTGGGACTGGTGGGGAAAATGCTGGAGAGATATCTATAACGCTGCAGGGATTACGTCGTCAGATCGACTCATGATGGCGTTTTCGTTCGGTCCGTTTATCGGTTTCTGGAGTGCATATCAGGGCGCGCAGCAGCTTGGCGCACTCACAATTGCAAATGGCGGTTTGACTTCCGAACAACGGGTACGTGCTATCCTCAGCAACGATGTGACGGTGGTAATTTGCACACCAACTTATGCGTTACGGCTTGCTGAAGTCGCTGCACAGGAGGGTGTTAACCTCAACAAAGATTCTAAAGTAAAGGTGACAATCCATGCAGGTGAACCCGGTGCCAGTCTATCTGCTACTAAACAACGTATTGAGGACGGCTGGGGGGCACGTGCCTATGACCATGCGGGTGCAACAGAAGTCGGCGCATGGGGTGTGATGTGCAGACCACAAGCAGGTATCCACCTCAACGAAGATGAATTTATCTGTGAAGTGCTTGATCCTGAAACAGGCAATCCATCTGACGAAGGGGAATTAGTCATTTCTAATTTAGGTCGAATTGGCATGCCAGTAATTCGTTATCGGACAGGTGATTATGTCAAACTCAAATCGGCACCATGCGAATGCGGAAGCCAGCACCGCAACCTCGACGGAGGTGTTATTGGTCGCTTGGACAACGCAATTATCATCCGTGGTTTAAACGTCTACCCCGCTACGATTGAAAATATTATTCTTAAGTTCCCTGATGTGAGCGAATTCGCTGTGCGTGCTTACCGAACAGAAACACTTGATGAACTCGAAATTCAGATTGAATCTACAAACCCTAAACCTGCTGATACTGCAACTGCTGTGAGTTCAGCAATCCGAAATGCTTTGGGTTTACGCACAATCGTGAAAGTTGTCCCGCTTGGAACTTTGCCGAGATTTGAACTCAAATCAAAACGATTTATTGATGAACGGTCCTTACAAAGAGAAACAGACTGAATGTTTTGTAAGTCAATTGATGTCAGATTCAATATTCTGCAGATTCTCTGATTATATGTTGAAGGTGAATATGATTTTATGTTACAATTGTTGTGTGTAACACTTTGGTAGAGGCAAGTTTTAATTGCGTTTCACCTATCCAAAGGTTAAGAATAATTGTTGATAGCGTTAGACGCGACATTTTTATTATTTGTGAGGATAAAGTTAAACTTTTGGAGAATTATTATGCAATACTCTGATAACGCATCTGAAGTTATCGCTGATTGTGGCGAAGAACTCTATCAGCAAAAAATACGCGACAAAGTTGAAGCAACACACAAAGGTAAATTTTTGGCGATTGACGTTAAAACAGGTGATTATGCAGTTGCCGATGAAGATTTGGCGCCACAGACCTTCTTCTTGAGAAGCGTCCCAATGCTACTGTCTACGGTCTACGAATTGGCTTTCCAGCCGCCTACCGAATTGGCTTTAAGGTTTCGGTTCCAACATAATGATTATAGGAACAATTACCGAGAATCAAGAAGCTATTATTGAATTGGAAGTTGTTGGCTCAAATTGGCAGGAGAAAATTGAAGCAGTCATTGATACAGGTTATGATGGTTATTTAACACTTCCGATCAATCTACTTAACCGTCTCGGACTGCGACATGCTGGATACCGACAGGTGATTCTCGGTGATGGGAATATGGTAGTACTTGAGATGTACCGAGCGAAAGTATTATGGCATGGCACAAAACTCGAAGTGCCTGTTCTGCGTACAGACAGCGGACCGTTAGTTGGAATGGCACTGCTTAACGGAAATCGTGTTACATTAGATGTTATAAAAGATGGCACTGTAAAAATTGAAATTTTGATTTAGGTCGTAAACAAAACTATTAATTCTGATTCAAATGAAAACGCACCAAAACTACGATACCATCGTCATCGGTGGGGGGCCCGCAGGAAGCACAGCTGCCACACTCATAGCGCAACAAGGTTACCGTGTGCTGCTTTTGGAACGCGACGCTGAACCAACTTTCAAAATCGGTGAGTCTCTCATTCCTGCCACATACTGGACTTTCAAACGACTCGGGATGCTTGAAAAACTAAGAGAGAGCCATTTCCCACAGAAGTTCAGTGTACAGTTTTTTACGCGCACAGGTAAAGCCACCAATCCATTCTACTTCTTTGATACCAATCCGCATGAAAGTTCGGTTACATGGCAGGTATTGCGTAGTGAATTTGACCAGATGCTTTTGGACAATGCAACAGAGAAAGGGGTAGAGGTAAGACGAGGTGTAAGCGTTCGCAAAGTGCTTTTTGAGGGGGATAAGGCAGTTGGTGTTGTTTCGCAGAATGGTAAAAATGGTAAATCGCAAGAAAAAAATAACCTTGAAACGATACATGGAACTGTTATAGTGGATTCAACTGGGCAGCGTTCTCTGATAGGAAGACAGTTATACCTCAACACTATAGAACCGAACTTAAAAAAGGCATCCCTTTTTACACACTACGAAGGTGGGGATCGCGACGAGGGAATTGACGAAGGTGCTACTCTTATACTACATACTGAAAATAAAGATTCATGGTTTTGGTCAATCCCGCTTCCCTACAATCGTACGAGTATTGGGGTAGTCGGTGAATTAGACTATCTTCTGCAAAATCGCAGAGAACCTGACGGTAAACTCAACGCACAGAAAATCTTTGATGAAGAACTGGAGAAATGCCAATCTTTGAAACAACGACTTGAAGGAGCAAAACAACTTTTGCCAATTCAGACAACAAAAGATTTTTCATATCGTGCAAGCCGCATTGCAGGAGATAATTGGGTATTGATTGGCGATGCGTTTGGGTTTTTAGACCCAGTCTATTCAACAGGTCTGTTTTTAGCACTCAAATCTGGTGAAATGGCAGCGGATGCAATTATTGAAGCGTTCCGTGAGAACGATTTTTCTGAAACGCGATTAGGGAGTTTCGGACATACGTTTGTTGCTGGTATGGAAGCGTTTCGGAAACTTGTCTACGCCTTTTATACTAAGGAATTTAGTTTTGCACGGTTTCTATCAGAGTATCCAGAACATCTTGGTGGTATCGTTGATATTTTAAGTGGAGATGTCTACAGACGTGACGTAACACACATCTTTCCTGCAATGGCTAAGATGTGTTACTTCCCACCTGAGGTACCGCTCATATCTACTGTGTAACGAATCGTGTCCTTTATAGTAAAATCTAAAATATGTGCACACCCTGGTAGGTGCGGTTTCCCAACCGCACCTACCGTAGTGTCCAAGTAATTATAGATTTCACTATAACATTCAGTTTTTTATAGAGGTTAAAAATTTAAAAGTAAAACTATTATTCTGATTGAAGTCTTGAGGCTTTGTCATTATAGGAGAACATTAATGAAGTCCATCATATCTTATTTATCCATTTTCTGTCTTGCCTTTGCTTTGAGTTTTGGAATTGGGTGCGATAATGCATCAAAGCAGAGCGATAAAAACAATGAGAAAAGTGATCAATCTGGTAAAGTAGAAAATAGTACTGAAAAACGCCGTTTTATTAGCATCGGAACAGGCACATTAGGTGGAGCTTTTCACAGCGTCGGTGGAGCAATTGCTGACGTTATAGGTCGGAACATTACGGATAAGAACTGGGAAGTAACCGCAGAAGGGACTAATGGTACACAAGAAAACATACGATTGCTTGTTAGGGAAGATGCCACATTAGAATTTGCCATTGCCAATGCCGCAATTTCCTATTTTGCGGTGCGTGGGGAAGGTGCCTGGCAAACCGAACAACCTATCCGTTCAGTCATGACGCTTGCACCGAATGTCGGCATATTTGTCACACGAAAATCTTCAGGTATCAATTCGATTGCTGATTTTAAAGGAAAACGCGTCGTTGTGGGTCCCGCGGGTGCGGGTTTTGAGTATTTTCTGAAACCAATATTAGCAGAACACGGTGTGACGTATGAGGACTTTTCCCCACTCAACGCCAAATACAGTGCTGCCGCTGATTTATTGGCGGACGGTTCTGCTGCTGCTGCTTTTATGGGAGGCGCAATTCCAACTCCTGCAGTAACGCAGGCGAGTACAACACAAGATATAACTTTCGTGCCGTTCAATGATGCAGCGAAAAAAGCACTCTTTGAAAAGTTTCCCTTCTTTAACCCAATAACTATTCCTGTGAGTGCGTATGAAAAAGTACTCACAGAGCCCTTTGATACCATGAATGTCGGTTCAATGCATATTGTCACGGATGCGAATGCAGATGAAGACATGGTTTATCACTTTACGAAAACCTTGTACACGTATCGTGCTGAAGTTGTCAAGGCACATAAAGCAGGCAAAGCCATCAATGAGAAAAACGCTATCAAAGATGTAGGCACGCTTTTCCATCCGGGTGCTATCCGTTTCTATCGCGAAATCGGTATTTGGAACGAATAAATTGCAAAATATTTGACAATCGTTTTAATTAATGGTATTATAAATAGTTGAAGCCGAGATAGCTCAGTCGGTAGAGCAGTAGACTGAAAATCTATGTGTCGGCAGTTCGATTCTGCCTCTCGGCATTCCCTATTTATGACAGTAGTCTGTCAAGCCGGTGTAGCTCAGTGGAAGAGCAACTGATTCGTAATCAGTAGGTCGGAGGTTCAAATCCTCTCATCGGCTTCTTTCTATCCTATCCACAAGTTGCAACTTTCCACATTTACCACCCTGAAAATGTATTGCGGTTACCTGATCACCTTATTTTTCTATCCTAATGGAGGAATTTCAATGGTTAGTATAGCAGCTTTAAGACCTGCTTTGAATGCTGTGATTCCACATCTACCAAAAGCAGCTGGTGCAGTGCTAACTCGGACTTTACCTTATTTACCGTTAGCATTGGAACTTGCTACAGTTTTATTCAAACATCGTGAAAAAATAGGGACGGTGGCGAGCAAACTTGCTGTGCATACCTCAACTGGAATAAAAAAAGGAACAACTGGAGTTGCAAAAACTGTTCCCTATTTACCTAAAAAGATAAGGAAGAAACTACGGCATTGTTTGCAATTTTTACCGTTAGCTCTTGAGATTGCCAAAGCATCATATAAAAAGGAAGGTAGGCGGTTATACAGACTAACGAGTGAGTTCCCGAATGAAGTTAAACAGAAAATTAGTGGGACATTAAATAAATATCAATGTCCATGTTGTGCAAATCTTTTTAGGAAGTTTCAGCGTTAAAAAGTCAATTCTTGGATCAAGTTTTCATTATTCCAATTCCAGATTATCTACAGCGATTTCTTCTTCAAGTGATTTGATTATAGCTAAATAAGTTGCATGCGGTTCAAGTTCATAGATCTTTTGGTACATTTCAAGTGCTTTCAGTTTATCCATCAGATAACTTTCATAAATTTCAGCCATTTCTTGCCACGCCGGCACCTCTGATGGATCCCATTCAACAATTTGCTCATAGACTTCCAAGGCATCTGCATAAGGTCTTGTTGCAGCTTCGCGTTTAAGTATTTTGGCACGCCTATAAAGTAAGCCGATCAGATCATCAATAATCTCTTGCATCTCCGGTTCTTTTTGGAGTACTTCTTCTAAAAGCAGAATTGACTGCGTTTCAAGACGTACGACCTCTGCATTATCTTCGTTAGTGAGTTCTCTATCCAAAAAGTTATAGTTTTGAAACATCTTATTGTAGGTACGTGATAATTGAAGGCGCGCAAGCACACCGATAGGTGCTTTTTCAGAAGGGATATGTTTGAACTCCGGATCACTTTCAATTGCCGCTCTATAATGTGTAGATGCCGCTTCATACTGCTTATTCCCTTGATATAGAACACCGAGAAGATAACGTGCCTCAGCACTTTTAGGGTTCTTTTCCAACACTGCCAAAAATTGTTCCGTTGCCTCTTTAAGCGCACCATCATCTCGTAAAAGTTTACCACTTAAGAGGAGAACATCTTCATGATCAGGTTGGATATTTGAGGCATGTTGTAGGCGCGACTTCGCATCTTTTAACCAATTACTCTGGGAGTATATCTCTGCAATACGAAGGTTCGCATGCAAACGATCAACTTTATTGTCATCTGTTTTTTCGCTTTCCATTGCTTGCAGAGCTTGCCAATAGAGGAACACAGCTCTACCTAAGTCTTGATTTTCGAAGTGTAAATCTGCTTCGGCAATTAGGGTTTCAACTTCAGATAACGGAAGCGATTTAGGTTCGGCACCGCCTCGCCGAGTATAGAGTGCGGCAAGCACTACAAACCCAATAATTGCAATGATTTCGGTATATAAAAGCCAACGGTTAAATGAAAAAAATGATTTCTTTTCTATCTGATTATTCGATTCCATGTGTAAGTCCTTCATAGAGTTTTACCCTTAGCCGATTTAGCTTCAGCTTCAACATTCTCGATTATCTTTAGCATCTCCTCTGCATCAACAAACTTTTCAATTCGCTTAAATGTGTTCTCTTGAGCATCCATAAAAATAACAACAGGTAATCCGCGAATCTTATACTTTTCTGTTAATGCCTTGTCGGATTCAGCAGTAAAGTCAAGTTTGACCGTAATGTAATTCTCTAATTTATCAACTATAGTTTGATCAGAAAAAGTTTTATGATCCAGTTCTTTGCAAGCACTGCACCAAGTCGCGTAAAAATCAAGCATCACCAATTTGTTTTCTTGTTTTGCAGTTTCCAATGCTGTCGGTTCATCATAAACCCAGTTCAGATGTACTCCAGCAACGGGTTGTTGAAGTCCTCCTACTATCATAAATGCTCCAACTATAACCATTAAAAGACCAGATGCTTTACGGACTTTCATTCCCGCAGAGATACCACTAAAACGTTGCGTCAACTTGCCGAGAAGCAGTCCTATAAGAATTAAACCTGCAGCGATGCCAAAAAATGGGAGCGAATTCTGTAAAAAACTTGTCAAAGGCGCAAAGATTTTAACATCTTTGAGGAAGTAGAGTGCCATCGTAATAATTGCAATTCCGAAGATATTTTCCAAAACGTACATCCATCCACCTGAGCGCGGCAAGGAGGATATCAAACCTGAGAATGTACCTATGCAAATGAACAGTAATCCCATGCCGAGTGCATACGTAAACATTAGCCAGAATCCAAGCACTAAACTACTCGTCGTAGCAATAAATGCTAAGACAGCAGCCAAAGCAGGACCTGTGCATGGTGCGGCTATCACACCCGCAACAGTTCCCATCCCAAACGCACCGACAAATCCAGTGCCACCAACAGTATTCAATCTGTTTTGTACTGTAGACGGGAGTCGTATCTCAAAAACACCGAACATTGACAACCCAAGAGTAACAAGAATCACGCTGATGAAACCGATCACCCACGGATTTGCCATAATCTGACCGAAAACTGCCCCTGTTGATGCCACAGCAACTCCTAAAATTGAATAGGTGACGACGATGCCAAATACATACACTACTGAAAGTAGAAAAGATTTGAGAATACTGGTAGATTCATTCGCCCCGAAGATAGAAACCGTTATAGGAATTAAAGGATACACACATGGTGTCAAACTCGTCACAATTCCCCCAGCAAACACAAGCAGAAATGCCAGCCATAAATTCCCTCCAGAAAGCGCGCCTGCAATTCCACCTTGATCTTCACTGCTGTCGTTTGTCGTAGTATTTTCAAATGCGATATTGGCGAAAATAGCCTCATTTGCTTGTTGTGCGGTTTCGGCTAAACTGACAACATCAATCGGTATGGTAACATTTAGCGTTTCAGGTAGTAGACACTGTTCATCATTACACGCTTGATAGCGAAGTTGCATGTCCAAAGTTATAGGTTCAATCGGTGTACTTTGAAGCAGAGTCGCAGGGATACCAATAGTGATAGTATCGTGGTATACCGGTGCCTCTCCTATTGAAGCAAGATTGAGTGTATCTCCCATCGGATATACCGCTTCCCCAAAAGTTAAGTTCGGTGTTTCGGGAAATGTTATCTCAGTCGGGATAAGTCCTTCGCGAGCGGGATTAGCATTAACATGCCATCCTTCTGCTATTTTCACAACAACTGCAATTTGGAAGTCTCTGCCGGGTTGGACCTTATCCAAAGAGATATGCCCTTCAGCACTTAATTTTTCTATAGGTTGATTATCAGAAAAGTCTAAATCAGGAAACTGTGCTTGTGTGCAAATCGGAAATATTATTGTGATAAATGTTAACAGCGCGCAAAGTGAAGTTTTATTAGGTTTGGTGTTTTTTAGCATACGTTTCTTCTCCTTAGAAAAGAATATTCAATAAATTTTGATTCCTGATAACGTAAAAATGTATTGCACAGTTTACCTCACCGCGGTTCAAGGACAATACATGGCAGAATCATCTCTTCAAATGAAATGCCTCCGTGTTGGAAACTGTCCTGAAATATCTCTTTATACATGTTAAACTGTCTTTCATATACAAAATAGTAATCTTCTTTAGCGAAAATATAGTTCTTTTCTGCTGCGCTATGTGGTAATCTATATACTTCAGGATTATTTATCAACATGCCTGCTTCAGGAGAACAAGATATATCTTTGCCTTCTTTTGCTCGTAGTCCGCTTGAGAGTTCGTTGGGACTTGATATTTTGACTGCATTTTGACAAAGCACTGAACCGTGATCCGAAGTAATTATTGTCGTAATTCCCCGTTTAGCTGCAAGGTTGATTATTTTATAAAGCCGTGAATTCTGGAACCACGTTTGCACAATCATCCGAAACGCTTCTTCATTTGAAATAAGTTGCTGAAATAGAGGCACATCACTTCTGAGGTGCGTCAACATGTCGAGGAAATCAACGACAACTGCAGCCAAACTAATCCGGTTTGCATCTGTTAACCACTGTAGGTATTGAATTTCACCGCGTGCATCGAAAATTTTGAAGTAATGTGGTGATGGTTTTAGAACTATTCCATGCCGTTCAAGTTGTAAATACATGAGTTCTTTTTCAAAGCGGTTGATACTTGTATGTTCTTTATCCGGTTCGGCATACAGATTAGGGTATCGTTCAGCCAAATCTCGTGGAAATAGACCACTGAAAATGGCATTTCGAGCATAATGGGTTAATGTTGGTAAAATAGAATAGTAATAGTGCTTTGTCATGTGGAAATCACGGTAGAGCAAGGGTTCTATTTTCAACCAATGATCCAGCCGCATACAATCCATTACGACAAACAGTACAGATTTTCCCGATTGAATCTCTGGAATTACATGTTTGTAAAAAACATCCACAGATAAAGTGGGGGAATCTTCACTTTCAAGCCATAAACTGTAAGTGTTTTGAATATAGTCAGCAAAAGCAGAATTGGCTTCACGTTTTTCACCGGCATGGATAGTTTTAAGCGCATCAACATTAGAAAGCGTATCTAACCTAATATCCCATTCAACAAAATGGACATAAGTATCTATCCATGCTTGCCAATCATGTTGATATCCATCAACTGAAGTCTGTGTTTGAATGTGTTCAGGCGTGTATTGCTTATTAAAGTTCTTGACGTATGCTTGTGATGTATATGTCTCTCGAATATTCTGCTTTTCAAGTAAAAATATAAGTGATGAAACCAGCTGTCTGGGGTTCGTCGGCATTATTAAAACATCGTCAACACCATGAAGACTTGCTTTCTCCATTATCTCTTGTCCACCTGATTTAGTCAGCAGAATGATAGGGATATGTGCATCCTCTTTCCGAATAATTGAAAGCAAATCACCGTTTCCCGTAGGCATTTCATAATTTAATAATACACCGTGGAACGTCTTATCTTTGAGTAAAGCAACCCCCTCATCACCACTATCTGTTAACGAGACATCATACCTATGATACTCTAAAAATCGAACATAAAGCTTTTGCTCAGACTTTAAATATGGACTCGCCAGCGGTGCTCTTAATATACTATCAATCCACAGAATCCTCCCCTTTATATCTTGCATGTTATCTCCTTTTCAGTGCGTGACTGCTTTTGTTCAGGAGTCAACAATTAGGAACGTCTTGGTGAAAAGACGTGGTATATAATTTTAGGAAAATATTAACGAACGCCCGAGAAGCTAAATATTCACAACAAAACGTCCTGGGTTCAATACATTACCAAAATCAAATTTCGACTTAATTTGTTTCATTAAGCGGAGTTTACTACCTATTGGACCCCAAACATCTATCTGTCGTTTCAGTTCAGGCGGAGCAGTTTCTATAATTAGATTGCCACCTAAATCTATAGCCCTTTGACGTAGTTGCGTTAGTGTATTTGCAAGTTCATGAAAATCGGGATCAGATTCTACAGAAATATTGACATATAGCACACCATTTCCTAAAAGCGCCATCATCTGATCTGTAACTTCCAATGCTGTCTTAGCAAATTCTGCAATATCCGTACGCTTGAGACTAACCTTTACAATTACTGTATCGGAATTACGTTCAACCGCAGAAAATTCCTGAATTACATCACTGATACTTTTTTGCGATTCTTCCTCAGTAATTTGCACACCTAAAGTCCCATTTTGTTCCATAAGTAATTTCGCTGAATTGAGTTGCCATGTTACAGTATCAGAATCTCCAGCGAACCCAACTACCAGAGCCGGTTTTTCCTCATGGAATTTGTTGATAGGTACATTTACTAACAGATTTACGAAAGTTGGTAGTGTCTGTGAACTAACAACATTTAATCCAGTGTTTACTGCGTCTTGAATGGTTTGAAACTGGGCACTAAGTATTGCCTGTCGTGTAGGTATCGGTGCCAATTTGAGTGTAACTTCTGTAATAATACCGAGCGTTCCAAAAGCACCGATATATAGTTTGTTGAGGTCATATCCCGCAACATTTTTAACGACTTTACCGCCACTTTTGACAACTGTGCCAGTCGTATGAACAACATGCATTCCTAAAACCAAATTTCGTGCAGTCCCATATCGAAGACGCAGCGGACCACTGGCATTAGTAGATACAATTCCGCCGATAGTACATCGGTCTGCATAAGGCGGATTCAACGGAAAAAATTGACGATTTTTTGCCAACTCGGTTTGTAGGTCCGCTAATCGAGTACCTGCCTCCACAGTTACGGTCAAATCTGCCGGTTCGTATTCAATTACCTTGTTTAGACGAGTTGTGGCAAGGACAATATCTGTTTTTGGAACTAAGTTGCCGATTCCGAGTTTCGTCCCTGACCCAGCAGGCATAACTGTTATATTGTGTTCTGATGCGAAGCGAAGAACGTTTTGTACTTCTTGGACAGATGCAGGCAAAACAACTGTCTTTGGAACGATACCGTCAAAACTATACGTAGAAATGCGTTTTTCTGACAGCATGCCAGATTCCCCAACAATATGCTTTAGTTCATCAGCCAATGAATTTGAAGTTTGCATTTCCTTATCATTCCTTCGTGATAGTTAAAGGATTTTGTGCCGTATAAAACCGGACAGTTTGTCCTATTCCTTATCCTCTTCCGGATAGTCAATTGACCATTTACCCTTACCGTCTTCTGAAGGAGGTTCCTGCCAGAGAGCTAAGAAATTCTCTGGCGCGTTGTGTTCCAAAAGGTGCGCCATAAAGAGTTGGTGCAATTCGGAGACAAGCGCAGCGTTGTCCTCAGCGAGGTTGTTGGTTGCGATCGGGTCTACTGTCAAATCAAACAACTCAGGTGTACCGTATGCACCAACAGGTACGTATCCCCAACGTTCGGTGGCAAGGAAGGGTGTTGTTGCTCGGCGTGGCACAGTGCCGTTGCGTGAACCGATATGTGTACCTGTAACTGCATACTCTCTGTGCTGAGAATCACCGCTAAGAAGTGCATCAGCAAATGAGCGTCCCTCAAAAGGCTTCCGAGGATCAAGGGTAACACCTGCTAAATCACACAACGTTGGTAAAATATCCATCGGTTGCGCAATCATATCAAGCCGTTGTCCTTGTGGAACATCGCCGCCAGCAATTAAGAACATTTCATGGTTGATCTCAGGATAAGTAGGCCAATACCGCGGATCTTCAGGGTCAATGTTAGATTTTCCTGTTCTCTCGTGTTCACCAATAGACATCCCGTGGTCAGACATCACGACAACGAGGGTGTCATCCCATAGTTCAAGGTCATCAACTTTTTGAATAATCTGTCCGATGTGTCGATCCACAAGTTCCGATTCGCCAGCGTAGTGTGCCCATAGGTTATGCAACTCCGCATCTGTATAAATAGATGACCGTCCATAGTTCGGATGTAGCATCGGCGCTCCAGAATAGGTCGAATCGTAACGCTTGACAATGTATTCAGGAGGATCCCACGGTTCGTGCGGATCAAAGAAATCAACCCAAAGTAAGAAAGGTCCTGAGTGATAGTTCTCCTCTAAAAATCGTATTGCGGATTGGGATGTTCTACCAGAAAACGTCTCCGCTTCGTATTGGTAGTACCGGTTTGTCCAACGGTGTGTATTCGGCAAGGTATTTCCTCGGAAGGAGGGATTTGGACGCGTTTTTTCATCTGGCATGACCGTTTGTATTTCGTCATTGAGATGGAGCAGCGGTTTGTCACCCTCTTGTCCGCGGTGCTGGAAGGCAGCCTGAAATCCTTGCTGGAACCGGGCGTTAAACAGATGCGGGCAATCGCAGATTAGCTGCGTTGCGTATCCTTGTCCACCTAAAAGTTGGGCTATATGGTTTGGACCGCTCTGATCAATTGGTTGCCATCCGTAGTGGGGCCATCCCAATGTGCCGGTCGCTACGTCTGTGCGGTGCGGGATTGTAGGAAAACTGCTCATGTAGAATTTATCAATAGCAGTTGCGTGTTCCGCCTCAAATTTGTCAAGCATCGGTGTGCGGATAGGTTTTTCAGCTCGTTCACCGAGGTTGTCATAACGGAACGTGTCTGTAATTAGTAAAACGATGTTTTTCATATTTTGTCCTTTTTATACTGAATTGTGAAAATATGTTGATACATCTTCTGTAGGAGCGATCTCCGAATCGCGACAAAACGCCTTGATAGTCGGGAATCGGAGTTCCCATTTACAATTCAAAACGTCAAGTTAATTCTAAAATCCACTACAGTTTTTCATCTTTATACCTCTTGTCGTGATGTTCTTAACAACAATACTGTAATCAATAACAACGGCACAATGATAGATATAGAGATAACAAGCGAAATCTGTGTCCCAATTAGGCACGGAAAAAAGAGTATTGAACCGATCATTGACCCTTTCAGCGCAAAATAGCCGTTTTTCTCGTTTGGTTGAAGGTAAAGCGGGATACGGGTAACAACAGCAGCAAGCAAACCCAGAATTACCCAGATAGCATAGGATTTTTGGGCAAGCGGGTCTTCCAACCAATACGGTAAAAGTGCAATGACGAATGCTAATATCGTTGCAGTGGCAGCCAATAACAGTGCTGGGCGAATCCCAAGTTGCATGGGTGTTGTTGTGATACCGTGCTGTTTATCACGTGAAATGTCTTTAAACGTGGTTGTTATATGCGTGCCTAAATCGTAAAGGGTTGTAGCCCCAAAAGCATACCACACTAACCGTGGCACACTATCACTCACGACCAATGCCCCGAAGATGTTCAAAAGTCCAATTCCTAAAGGTAGTGTCAAACTACCTAAGATTCCACGCGCTTTGAAAAACGCATTATAGAGATGCGAAATAGCAACTAACGCTATTACCAACAAACCCGCTTTCACATTTAGCATAAATCCGCAGAGAACACATAGCGTATAGATAACACTTGCGGGTACCAAAGCTTGCTTAGGTGTTAGCCGATTTGAGGGAAGAGGACGGTCAGGATTTGTAAGCGCGTCTGTTTCACGGTGAAAATAGTCGTTTTTTATCATCCCAGCGAAGTAGCCGAACATCGCGATAATGAGTGCCGCTACAACACGCCACGTCAATTGCCCTTCACTTGCAATAAGCGCACCGGGAAGTGTGGCAACAATCGGAATACCGAAAAGCGGATAACGGATGAGTTCAAGATATGCTTTAATATGACTCATTTTAATTAAAAATTATCGCTCGGTACGCCAGCCTCTGACACTGGTGAGTTTCTTGGATCAAATACTTCATCTACGCCATAGAACTGGTCACTTTGCGTTCCGATGCTCAGATCAGTGACGTTATGTCCAACCTGTTTATTTCCGCTGATATAATTGTCTCGGAGTCTGCCACCATCGTAAACTGCCCAACCACTGTTCAGCGTGATATTGTTAGAGACGATCTCAGGAGAGGAGGTAGAATAGCAGATGATGGCATATTCATAGTTTGATCGGATATTGTTATGTTGGATACGTGGACGTGAATCATCTTCACACACCAATCCATATCGGTTGGCATTGAACTCGTTGAATTCCACCTCAGGTGCGGCAGCACCACGAAATTGTGCACCACTGCCATTCCTATTGAATTCGTTAGCAGTAATAGTGGGGTTGGTGTTCTCACAAAGTACGCCGATTTTGTTCTGACTGAAAAGGCATCTCTCAATTTGGACGGTATCTGTTCCACATATAATGGCGTAAGTGGCATGCTGGATTCGGCAGTACGTGAGTCGGCTATTTGGACTCCCTGTTTCAATTTTTATGCCCTGCCAATCTCCTGCTTCTGGCGGTGCTGCGGTAATTGCTTGAGTCGGAGATTCCGTTGGCATCGTAATTTGCTGTTTTATCATATCTCTTGTTAATGTTTGTGACATTGCGATCTTTGGATCTGTTTCAGTTTTCGTTGTCGTTTGTTTGCCTAAAGAGCCAAAGACTATCATTCGGTCAGGCGCACCTTCTGCATAGAGTTCGCCATGCACAATCAGTTCGCTGGGATTTTCCGCTGGTTCAAAACCGACAATCGTTCCAGCACGGATCGTCAGCGTTACACCCTCTGGAACAACAACAGTGCCTGTAACATAGATACGCCCATCCCAAACTTCATTTTCTGTTAGTTCACCAGTTTTTTCAATTATGCCTGAACTTGATCCACCTGTGTCAAAATTGAGGGCGCAACCTTGACTTCCAAGATAGAAAACTGTGGCACATAAGATGCAGAGAAGTTTTATTGATGTGTTTTTCATAACATTGTTTTAACACAGATTCGGATTTATGTCAAATTGAAAAATTGAAACGTGTAACTTGACATAGATACATCTATATGGTATGATGGTATGAATCTATTATACCATTATACAGAAGGAGCCAGATTATTCATGGTGCCTCTGTAACCATTATCTAACGGATAAGACCCATTTTTGCGTAATTGCCAGAGAAGGATTTGATGGCTATAAAATTGATGAAAGAGATAATAAAGGATGAAAACAACTTATGCAAGTTTAAAACTATTATGTATCAGTTTAATGGTTATTAGTCTGGTGTTTGTAGGTGTCAGTTCTGCTGAAATTGACTTTGAAACGCTTGTCGGAATATGGCTCTTTGATGAGGGTAGTGGTGACGTAGCTAATGGTGCTTCTGGCAAGGGCAATAAGGGGCACGATTCACGGTGGTGCAGAATGGGTTGATGGACAGTTTGGCAAGGCGTTGAGTCTTGATGGCTCGGATGATTACGTGGAAATTCCTCACGATGATTCTTTAATGGTCGGAGGTGGACACACGATTGCCCTTTGGTTTAAATTGGATAAGGTTCCCGATAGTGGCATGGCTATCTTGACCAAAGATGATTGGGCTCCTGGATTTTGGTGGGATGCGAATAAAATCCGACATCACACGCAAGACCCACCGACTATGCTTCATTAAGTAGATGCCACCTTGGAAGCCAGATGCAGAATGGCATCATGTTGCTGTTACCTGGAATGGTGAACAGTTTGGAGTATATATGGACGCTGATTCAATTGGCGCTGGTGTAACTGGATCAAACATAGGAAGGAACCCATTAACCGACAAACCCTTTTTATAGTGAAACCTAAAAATATGTGCACACTCCCTGATAGATGCGGTTTCCTAACCGCATCTATGAACCTGAATAAACACCGGTTCGGTTAGGAAACCGAACCTACCGTAGTGTGTAAATAATTATGGTTTTTACTATAATTGGAATCTATTTAGCCACAGGACAACATGGTCAGCGGGGTGCGTTTTTGTCTGCAATAATTGACGACGTTGTTATCTTCAATACGGCGTTGTCCGGTGATGATATTGCAACCGTTATGAATGAAGGATTAAAAACGGTAACTAATGTTGAACCTGCAGGTAAACTCACAACGACCTGGGCAGCTATTAGAGCCCGTTGACCTACTCCTAATCCCAAATTAACGCGATTCGTCTCGGTAGGCGCGTTTTGTAAACGCGCCTAATGCCCAGAAAACAGATTAATCCTGTTAATATGGTATAAAATCTTAAGATCGTGTTGGTTGGCAATGAGCGTGGTTCAATACTGGACACCCTTGGTCTTGTTGAAGGGTCACTAAACGAGAAAGGTTTTTTATGTCACAAACCCCAATCTTCTATGATTACACTTTTGGTGAAAAAGAGCGAAAAAAATTTGACCTTGATGGTCATTATGTGCTTCCCGCACTTTTGACTGCCGATGCTCAGGAACGATTGACAGAATCCTTGGATCGGATTCAATCGCTAATACCTGGTTGCAAGGAAGGGCATGAACCCAACAGATTTTCTGCCGAATATGATAGTTATCTCGAAAGTGTGATTACACATCCACAGATGTTGGAACTTGCACGTAAAGTGCTTGGAGATGATATCCGATATGATCACTGCGTTAGTTTAAATCGCCACGGGGGCAATGGCGGTATTGGTTGGCATAGCCACGGATATTCAGACGATGACCCGCGCTACGGTTTCGTCCGCATCTTTTTCTATGTCAACGGATTTGAGGTAGATGATGGTGGTTTGAAGGCAGTGCCCGGTAGCCATCTTTACCGAGATGGAAGAATTCATGGTAGAACAGATGAAGCATTACGAGAAGGTTGGTTGGCAGGAAAAACTCATCCTGAATCGGGCGAACCTTTACAGATTCAGGCGTTATCAGTACCATCGGGAACAGTAATTTTAATGTGGACGCATGCGGCACATGCAGTAACACCAAGAAAACAGAATAGTGATACACGGTGGACAGTCGTTTATGCTTATCGCAATCCCGGAAAACCTTCTGGTGCACGTTGGATTACGCCCGAATTTGAACAAAAGCCAATCCCCGGAACAGAAGGGTTGATGTCCCTTTATTAAGGTAGTAAAGACGAATTATGCAAAATACCAACCGCGTATTCTGCACACACGTTTGAAGTTGTTTCATCTCGCGGACAAAGTGTCCAAGTAATTCTAAATCTACCATAAAATGCGTGAACTTAGTAATTTTTATGTCACAAAACCCAATTTTTCATAATTACAGCTTCGGTGATCAAGAGCTCAAAGAATTAGATCATAATGGTCATTATGTGCTGCCTAAACTTCTTACTACCTATGCGCAAGAACGATTGACAGGAGCGTTGGATCGGGTTGAATCGCTTATGCCTGGTTGTAGAAAAGGGTATGAACCGAACAGATTTGCAGCCGAATATGATAGTTATCTCGAAAGTCTGATTGGACACCCGCAAATGCTTAAACTCGCGCGCGAAGTGCTTGGCGAAGAGATACGTTATGACCACTGCGTGAGTCTCAATCGTCCGGGTGGCAATGGCGGCATCGGATGGCATAGCCACGGATATGCTGAAGATGATCCGCGCTACGGTTATGTCCGTATCTTCTTCTATGTCAACGGATTTGAAGCGGATGATGGTGGTTTGAAGGCAGTACCCGGAAGTCATCTTTACCGCGATCCTAAAATTCAGGCGGCAACAGATGAAACATTACGAGAAGGTTGGTTGGCAGGAAAAACTCATCCTGAGACGGGTGAACCGTTAAAAATTGAGATTTTATCAGTGCCGCCGGGTACGGTCGTATTGATGTGGACACATGCGGCACATGCTGTAACGCCAAGAAAACAGGATAGCGACACCAGATGGACAGTCGTTTATGGATATTATAAACCGGGTAAAGACCCAGGTGAAAGGTGGATTACACCCGAATTTGAGCGAAAGTATATCCCTGGTGCAGAGGGATTAATGGAACCTTACTAAAGTAGTAGGCACTCTCCGTGTGCCGTAATGCAAAGGAGTAGACTCTCCGCGCACCTAACCTGAGCAGCCATGCCACAAAATAAACCCCATATTCTATTACTCATAAACGATGAACACCGTCCTGATATATTGCCAATAGAAGGTGACACGACTATCCGAACGCCAACACTTTCCATGTTTATGGATGAGGGCACATACTTCCGTAACGCTTACACACCTTCGCCTGTCTGTGTTCCTGCGCGTCAAAGTTTCCTATCTGGACTCTATCCACGCAACTGCGGATGCCTAAACTTTGGTGATCCAATGCCGACAGAAGTCCGAACTATTCCGGGACACCTCGGCAACTATGGCTATTATTCGTGCTGTGCAGGAAAAATGCACTTTGTTGGCACTGATGTCATGCACGGTTGGCAGGAACGTGTCGGACGCGATATCGTCGGTAATAACGGTTATCCATATCCCGCTGTGAAAGACGAACACTACGCAAAGACTGAACGAGAACCCGGAACCGGCATGAAACAAAACAAAGTCGTTCAGGAAATCCGCGATGCGCAACCGGGGATAGGGCATTGGATGCTTCACGACCAATACAATGTGGATGGTGCGCTGCTATTCCTTGAAGAATATTTTGTCAACGCCTCTTACGACCGTCCGAGATCAAATCCGCTCTGTATGGCGGTAAGCCTCATAGCACCACATTATCCGTATCAGTGTCCGCTTGACCTATTCAACTACTATATGCAGCGCGTTGAACCGATTGTTGAAGAGCCAAACGAAAAGTTTGGATACGATAACTTTTTTAGAGTTCAGGTCGGTAAAGATGTAACTTACCGTCAGGCACACCGTGCAACTGCAGCTTACTACGGTATGATTGAGTGGATGGATGCACAGTTCGGGCGGGTGATTGAGAAATTGGAACATCTGAATATGCTTGATGATTTTATTATCGTTTTTCTTTCTGACCACGGCGAGATGCTTGGTACAAAAGGACTGTGGGAAAAACAGAGTTTTTTTGAGGCTTCGGCACGGGTTCCTCTTTCAATCTGGCATCCAAAGAAGTTTGGACGAGAGCCAAAGATCGTTGAGCAGAATGTGTCTTTAGTTGATCTTTTCCCGACTCTGTGTGAATTAGCGGAAATCCCAATGCCTGATGAACTTGATGGAAAATCGCTTGTGCCGCTGATTGAAGGGCATACTGATGAATGGGATGATACAGTTTACAGCGAACTGTGGCGTGCACAAAACGGACCTTCTGTAATGGTCAAAGAAGGGAGTCTAAAGTATTTTCGCTTTGACAACAATAAGGGGTGGCCCGATCAGCTCTTTGATCTCACCAAAGACCCTGACGAACGAAACAACCTGATAGACAACCCAGATTATGCTGATGCACTTTCAAGGCTCCGGGCAAAAGCAGATGCGCTACCACCACCCCGTCGAAAGGATAAAAATAACTGTTTTATTGATCCACATCGTCCGATTACTTGATCACATCGTCATTCAATTCTCCAATAATTTCTTCCTTATCTCTAAAACCTCTTTTTGTAGGAGCGACCTCCAGGTCGCGATCCTGTCTAATATTGAGAAAAACCTAAAACTATGGTGAATTTTGAAAATAATTATACACATTTTCTGTAGGAGCGATCTCCGAATCGCGACAGAACGTTTTAATAGTCGGGAATCGGAGTTCCCTCCCGCCAAATGCGCATAAGGCATTTGGCGGGACTAAAGAGCACTTCTCATATTTGAAAAACCACTAAATTGATGCCTATGGTGCGGTTAGGAAACCGCACCTACCACATGGGAAATACGACTAATCCCGTTAATTTGGTATAAGATATACATTACCTGATAAACGTTGTCATTTTTTTGCTATAAGCATCTTTGATACGTTGGGCGTGGTTCAGAAGCAAGTCCAATTCTTGTATCTCTTGATAAGAAAAGTATCCATAGTCGGTTGTTTCGCAGCTAAGCCGAAGTTCACCACCTACAATTTCTGCCTCAAAGCATAAAGCCACCAACTGAATTTTGTTTCCGTCTTGATACACAATCAACTCGTGTGGGGTTGTGTAAACACCGATTAGGCGTTTTATTTTCACTTGTAAACCTGTTTCTTCTTTGACTTCTCGAATACATGCCTCACTTGCGCTTTCGCCCGGCTCCATTCCGCCACTTGGTAAACACCATTGATTATTATCTTCGCGTCTCGTTAATAAAATCTTATCGTGATGTGTATCAAAAATCACAGCAGAACAGCCGACACGAATTGTGCCATTTTGCCCAACACGATGTCCTTTAATAATTTTAGTCATCTCCACTTCTCTATCTTTGGGGAAAATATCTTTTTCAATAGATGAACTAAAGTAGGTCGTTTAGTTCAATAAGAAACACTTCTTCTTTTGCTGCCCTCTGCTTGAGGGAATCCGTAAAGCTACTTGCAGAAAATAACACGTATCTCGGATTTTGCTTCCATTGATCGGGAACTCTTGCAGTCTTTTCTATGAGACGGTTGAGTACATTTTCTCCAATAGGTGCTTCCCACCATTTGCACTCTCCAAACCAATGACTTCCATCAATGTTTTCTGTCAATACGTCTATTTCAAGATCCGATTCCCAATGTGCGCCAACTTGTTTGGGAGCGACTTTTAGTTTTTCGTCCCAATATAGGCTGATGTATTGACGGCAAACATCTTCGAAAAGTGCACCCATGTAATCAGAAAGGTGCGGAGCGATCATCTGTTGATATACCAAATCCGCATTCCCTGATTCAATTAGACTTCTGTTAGGTAGTATAAACCTAAACCAAAAATTAAGGTAATTATCCGCGATTTTATAGATGCCTTTTCGGCTTTTCTGTGGTGCACGTTCAGTCAGCGGTGTTTCGCGTTTAATTAACCTTAACTCTCGGAGCACACTCAGATATTTATTTGCGTTCGTGGTATTAAGTCCGACTCGTTGTGAAATCTCGTTTAATCGCGTTGCGCCACCAGCGATTGCTTGTAATAAACTTGAGTAAGTTCTCGGCTCTCTGAGTTCCATGCGCAACAGAAAGTTAACTTCGTCAAATAGATAACCTTGAGGGGTAAGCAATTCCTCTTTGATGTGTTGTTCTATCGTTTTTTTAGGTGTTACCTTGGAATGTTGTGCAAAACGATCAAGATAAGCAGGAATTCCTCCAAGAATCCCATATACAATTACTTGTTCTTTAGCGGAATAATCGGGGAAAAAACTGCCTGCATCTCGATAGGATAGTGACATCAGTTGTAATTGTCCTATGCGTCTCCCATACAATGGAGATCGTTCTGCCAATACTTCCCGTTCCATAAAACTTATCTGTGAGCCACATAAAATCAGGAAGAGATTGCTGTTTTTCCCATGTAAATCCCAAAAACGTTGTATTAGAGGGGGGAGTGCTACGTTATCTTCACATAGATATTGAAATTCATCAAGGACAAGAATGAGTCGTTGTTCTTGAGATTTTTGAGCGAAATAGATCAATGCGGCTTCCCAATCATTAAACGTTAGGTTTTGTAGCAACGGGTCATCAATTACATGCTGTGCAATTTCGGTTAGCTGCCTAAGGTGGTCGCGTTCTTTCAGCTGACTCGCAAGAAAATAGATGCTCCGTTTGTCTTTACAAAACTGCAGTAGAAGTTCAGTTTTTCCGACTCGACGCCTGCCATATAACACAAAAAATTCCGCTTTTCCTGTCCGATACATTCGTTCCAAAGAATCAAGTTCTTGCTCTCGGTTTATAAACATCTTCTCTCACCACAACGCATGATTATTATACTTTAGATTATTATACTTTAAAGTATAATATAAATCAAGTTGAAATTTAAAGAATGCTGCAACACCGAATTAACACTAACGATTCTGTAATTGCTAACCTTGCTAAAGATGCTTAGGTAAATGCAACATAACCTATCGTGTGCGGCTTTTTGTCCACTGACACCTTTGGACCCAATCTTGGGCAGAAAGCTTAGTTCCCATAGGTTGTGTTTGATCGGTTGCTACTGCCGAAAACATTGCTTCTGCAATTTTATAATCTTTCATGTAAAAAGCGTTCATTCCCAATAACAAGCGCGATTTCAATGCAATTTGAGGAGGGATCGTTTGCCTCTCTTCTTTTTGCCTTAAGGTAATTGCATGGTGAAGATATTGTGTGCTCAGTTCCCACGTTTTCTCTTTATGAAGTAACTCACCTACCAAAAAATATGCTAACCAATTGTCAGGTTCAGTCCTAATAACCCGCAATAACAGTGCTATTTTTGTTCCACTCCCTGTTCGACCTGAAGAACTTTTTGGAAGTATAACAGTGCGTAGCCGTTCTCTGGATTGAGGTGTATAATTTGCAGAAAGTGCCGCAATACGTTTGAGAATACTCTGTTCAATAGTTTCACGGGTGGCAATCAAAACAGTTTCTTTATATAAATTTAACGCTTTTTCTGTATCCCCTTGTAGCCAAAAAATATCTCCGAGCAACTGCACTGCTTCAGCTCTGTATTGTGAATTTACATCAGCAATCATACGTTTAGCAAGTGAGGTAGTTAATTGATAATCCCCAATTTTAAATGCGCTATACATCAATCCCAGCAGTGTTCTTGGATTTTCTGGTTCATCTGACAGCATTTGATGAAAAATGTCAATAGCGGACGTGAAATCATTTCGGTAGTATGCTTGCCACGCTTTGTTTCGTAGTGCAGCCATTTCGTGAGCACATACCTGTTCAAAAATTCCTCCACGTTTTAGGCGGCGTTCAGCATAAGCTATGTCTGTATCTTGCAAAGGCACTTCGTTTGATAAAAATTTAACCCACTCTGCTTCCAAAACGCTCAGATCTTTTGTGTAACTTTTTGATAAATTTCCAAATGGAAAAGCATGTTTTAACTCATCTAATCCGTATGTGTCAACAAGGAAGCGAATAAAAGAACCTGCCAACAAGTAACTTCGCGAACCTGCATGCCTCCAAAATCCGATGCCCATGACGCTGGAAAGAGGTGGTGCAACCTTTAATTGACGCATCGCTTTCGCCCATTGATGAGGTGTAAGCCTTCCTTCATCCCAATCTGCAGCAACAGCAATGCCTTCGTGCACGCCTACGTTCAAACTCACCTTCCAAGGAGACCAATCGGCAGTCAACACGTGCGCAAGTTCATGTTTTAAAACTGGATGCGGGAATCCTTGTGAATGAAGGTGAAAACCGTAACCAAAAGGGTCTTCAACAAATGTACTACCAGCCCCGATCAGTCTCTTTTTTTGTTCAGGAGACGCATACAAATAAGCACGGACTTTCCTTGAACTTTTTGTCTGTAAGTAATCAGACAACTGAGCATAACGAAACTCACAATCGTCGGCGAATAGATCAATTTCTTCTTCAAGTTCTCGTGCATAGAAGATTTCAAAATGTTCTGTTTCCCTGTAACCACCTAACGCTTGAGCGATGTCACCACGCGAAGGACGAATCATTAATTTTCCGGAAAAAGATTCAATGCCGATTACGGCAATAACCAATGCACAGACCGTTGTGATCTGCCAAAGCGATTTTGTAGGAGTAAACTGAAAAAGATTACGCCACCGAAGTTTTGGAACAAAACCTGTCTCCCGACCAATTTCACACGTATAAATTGAAATCGTTAAGAATAACAGTGCCCATAGCAACGTTTCTCCACGTGCTATGAGTAAGGTGCTTGTGATTGAAATAACGAAATCGTATATAGGTCCAGGGAAATATCCAAAAATAGGATGAAAAGCAAACACTGGTGGATGGAATATCAGATTTATGGCAACGGGGACGCATGAAATAATGAGAAATCCCAGATATGCCAGATACGCTAACCATCTTTTTGGGATCCACACATTGAAGAATAAACCTGCTGCGGTTGCGATAATGCAGCTAAGTGTGGGCAAGATGAGAAAAAAGAGAAATCCTTCACGAAAATTGCAGTTTTTTATGCGGAATGCATTTAGCAAGATTATGATGAGTGCTACTACCAGTAATCCAACATTTGCTCTTAATGCACGCCAAAAACATCCCAAAATAACTTGGCTTGGTGAGCCAATCAGGTTATCAGGATCGCGTTTCATTATTTGAAATTCGGTCATTGCAACGTGGGCACAAGCAAAGGCAACGCAGAGGGTGATAATCGCACAAAACTCAAAAGCGAGTATATTAAATAGGGGTATGGTGGCAAGCACTAATGCTAAAACGCCAAAAATTGAGAACCACAGCCAATATGAAAGGGTTTTATAGATCATAAGATTTAAATGTTGCTACGGTCGCCTCAGCTGCGGACAGTGTCGTTCGCCTAATTTCAAAATATGTATTGATATTGAGTTCAAGCCAATATCTGAGTTATCTTGCCTTGATTCCTAATATTTTAACCATGCTTCCGTTCGTTGTCAAAAGAATTTAAATATTAAGCCACTTGACACAGTCCCCAAAATTTGCTAAAATACTATTTAAAATAGCATGGTGAGGAGAACCCATGAACCGTAGAAACTTTTTAATTACTGGCAGCACCGCATTAGCGAGTGTTTTTCTGACTACCAACCCATTGCGTCTTTATGCAGACCACCATGAACATGACGACCATAAACATGGCTACGAACTTCCGAAGTTACGTTATGCCTACGATGCGCTTGAACCGCATATTGACAAGCGTACGATGGAAATCCATTATGGAAAACATCACCAAGGTTATGTCAATAAACTTAACGCAGCAGTAGGAGACGATCATGCCTTAGTTGACCAGTCAATTGAGGATTTACTGCGAAATATCAAAAAAGTGCCGATGAAAATCCGTCAAGCTGTTATCAATAGCGGTGGTGGACATGCCAATCACACACTTTTCTGGAGTACGATGATTCCTGGTGGGAGAGAACTTACTGGTAAAGTTGCAGAAGCTATTCAATCCACCTTTGGTTCACTTGATGCAGGCAGCGAGATGTTTGACAAAACAGCAAAAACGCATTTCGGATCAGGTTGGGCTTGGCTTGTTGTTGATGATAAGAAGAAATTGCAGATTTACGCCACTAAGAATCAGGATAGTCCACTGATGCAGGGACATACACCGATTCTTGGGCTTGATGTTTGGGAACACGCGTATTATTTGAAATACCAGAACCGACGCGCCGATTACATTGATGCGTGGAGCAAAGTTGTCAATTGGAAACAAGTTAACCTCAACTACCTCGCAGCAATGAAAGCGTAGAGGAATTACTACTATGGATCGCAGAGATTTTTTACGACGTAGCGGCTTAACGCTTACTGGGTTATTGCTTAGTCCTTGGGTAATTTATGCCTTCCCCAGTCGAGAAGGTGAAGTACTGATCCCATTTGCCGACCAGCCACCGAAACCATCTTCAAGTCGTGTTTTATTAGATTGGAACGAATTTGATTCGTTCATCACACCGAACGAAAAATTCTTTAAAGTTTCGCATTACGGCGAGCCAGAAGTTGATCTTGCATCATGGAAACTGGAGATCAGTGGATTGGTTGAAAAGCCTCTAATGCTCACGCTTGAGGATATTAAAGCCCGACCAAAACAAGATGTAACCTTTACATTAGAATGTTCTGGAAATCACGGCTTTCGAATTTTCACCGGAGCTATTGGTACAGCAAAGTGGAGTGGTACACCACTCGCGCCAATCCTAAAAGAGGTTGGTATCCAAGATAAAGGTATTGAAGTTATCTTCTTCGGACACGATTCCGGTCCGGAGGAATGGAATAAGGTTAAGATGCATCCAAACTTTGCACGGAGTATGTCAGTTGAAGACGCACTGCAAGAAACTAATCTACTCTGTTACGAGATGAACGGTGAACCGTTACCGCACCGAAATGGTGCCCCGCTTCGTCTGATTGCCCCGGGTTGGTACGGTATCGCATGTGTCAAGTGGCTCAAACGCATTGAGGTCCGCGATACTCGGTTTATGGGAAGATTCATGGGGCGCGATTATGTCACAATACGCGAGGAAAAACGCCCCGATGGTGAATCAGTCTGGATGGAAACGTCTGTTGGTAGAACGCAATTGAAGTCATTAGCAGCGAAGGTGACGCGCAGTGGTGATCAATACCGAATTTACGGTGCAGCATGGGGTGCACCTATCCAAACGGTTGAAGTGAGCATTGATGGTAGGCAGTGGCAAAAGGCTACAATAGACCCAGAAGAAGATGCCGAATTCGCTTGGAAAATCTGGCATCTTGATTGGGATAACCCGACAAATGGTGAACACACCATCGTTTCACGAGCTATTGATACAAAAGGCAACATTCAACCTGCTGCTGATTCTGATTACATAAAAGGAAAACACACCTATTGGGAAAGCAACGGTCAGGTTGTTCGCAAGATTAACATTGAATAGGGAATAGGAGACTCAATTGATCAACATAACCGATGAACAGAAACAGCAATATCAAGAGGAAGGTTATTTCATCTTGGAGCGTGTTATTCCTGAACCACTTTTGGAACTACTGCGTGGCGAATGTGGAACATTTATTAGCCAAATGGATGAGCGGATGGAGCAAGAGGGCACAGATGTGCTTGGTCTTAATCACCGGAATAAACGCTACTTTGTTTCTAACTGTTTCAGGAAACAGCCGAAACTCCGTGAATTTCTGTTCAGCGATCTAATGGCGGAAGTCTGTCGTGCGACATTGGGCAATACTGCGTATCTTTTTTGGGAACAGTATGTCGTCAAAGGGGCAGAGGCAGGCATGAAGTTCAGTTGGCATCAAGATTCAGGTTATGTCGGGTATCCTGATCATAAGCCATACTTGACTTGTTGGTGTGCGCTTGACGATATGTCAGAAGAAAATGGCACGGTGTACGTCATGCCTTTTTCACATATCGGTATCCGCTCTTGGGTGAAGCATATCCGTGAAGAAGGCAGCAACGATCTGGTAGGTTATTTTGGACCAGAAAAAGGTGTGCCTGCTATTGTGCCTGCGGGAAGTATTGTGGCATTTACGAGCATTAATTTCCATAGTAGTGGAACAAATACTACCGATTCAATGCGGCGAGCGTACCTTGCTCAGTATTCTGCGGAGTCGCTTCTTTCACACGATAGTAGTCGTTTGTGGGGCAATGCGGAGCCGATATTGAAAGATGGAAAGTCTGCTGTGGGTGAACCACCTCCAGAGATTTCATAGCGTTTTAGCTTAGGGTAGTGCGTTAGTTTCCGTTTGCAGGGTGCCGACTAAACTGCGTCAGGTAATTCCCAATTTTATCTTGGATGTCCCGCGCTGATGCCGCCGATCCCACATAATGGCTGATGAGGATGCCAAACGCAAACACCTCACCATCTGCCGTTGTAGTATAGCCAGCAAGTGCAGAAACACCGCTTAAAGTCCCCGTTTTCGCACGCAATGTCTTTTCAGCATACACCCCTTGCATCCGAGACCGTATAAGAGCACCGCAAGGGTTTTATGCGTTTGGGGTTTCCCGCGTGGTGTCGTGCGTGTCCATTGAAAATGGCAGTTTTTGCATCTATAACTTTGTTTCGTTTTCACGAACCCGTTTTTAAAGTCGCAACTTTGGAGATAAAATGTTTAGGGATGTCGTTGGTTCTAAATGGTTGTTTGGAAGTTTCATATTCGCTGTTTTTTTCTCTATTGGATGTTTTCTCTGGTACCAAAACGAAGAACGCAAGATTAGAGAACAGCAAGCGGAATTTACAGCATTCGTCCAGCAAATGAAAGAAGATAAAACAGAGGTTACAACACCTGCGGATGAACAGAAAGTTTCTATCACTGAGGGCATTCCTGAAGTTATAGAGACTTTGCCTGACACTGTGGAAACCGATACATTCTCAGAAACTCTTGAGGAAATTACAGAGGAAGAAACGGAAGATGGACGAGTCTCGCCCTTTGGGTTTGGCCCTTATCCTAAGATACCTGACGACTATCCGAAATCCATGAGTCCTGTCTGGGTTTGGTCTGAGGATAGTCGCATGAGATGGGAGTCAGACCCTGACAGATTGAAGAATTTTGAACTTATAGGTAGAGTCCTTATTAAGCTTTGGGAGCAGGGCGAACGGAACTTTGCGGGAGGAACTCTACGCAATAACAATGGTCATGTTTATCCACTCTATTTCAACACAGCGTATGTTTCTTATAGAGAGTTAGTAAAACTTGATGGTACGGTTCATCGCTACATCGGTGGATTTCTGCGAGGTCCTGGGTTTCCGTATTTGACGCATAAAGAGCGAATGTCAGGCAATTTTGTATTGCCTCCTGATGCTCGAATATTAGATATGGATGAAGCGGGAATTGATCCTTACAGTTTTTTAAATTTTTAATAGGAGAAATTATGTTAAAACGCATTTCAACGTTTAAATTTCTGAGTGCTTTTGTTTTTCTTGTTACTTTCTTGACCTTATATTCTTTTAATGTTGGTGAAACGGATCCAAATATTTTTGAAGTTTTTGCTAACGCCGACACTTATAAAGACTTTGATGGACAGAATACTACTATTGTTGCAACGTCAGATGTATGGGCAGTGAATATTACACAATTTGTTGTTGATGAGAATGGTAATGCTGTTGGTTCAGCAGGTTGGTTTAGAATAAAAGGTTTTGTTGATTTATGAAGGTTATAATGAGGGTTGGGATTACGTATCTGATATCAGCAATCCTTTTGATTGGGGTCATTCAAACAGCACTGCAAAGGAGGTTAAAGGGAAAGGATGTAAGGCAAGTTATTATGCTTCTGCTAGTGTGACAAATCAGGCAGACTTTGATTATGCCTATGATAATGATGATGTGGAAGCAAATCCAGAACCTTAGTAATTAGTTCAACGCCACTTACATCTAAGCTGCCACTTGCGAATCTCTAATTTTTCCAGATTGAATACTAATTGATGGGAAATTACATGTATTTTCAAGTGGCAATTACTTGATAGAATAGTTCTCGCTTTGTGTATACTCCTCTCAGGAATATATCTCTAAGGCTTTTTCCTGGAATGCCGACTAAACCCAGTCAGATAATTCCCGATCTTATCTTGAATCCCCCGCGCCGTTGCCGCCGCCCCAACGTAATGGCTAATCAGGACACCAAACGCAAATACTTCACCGTCTGCTGTTTTGGTGTAACCCGCAAGTGCGGAAACACCACTTAACGTCCCCGTTTTCGCACGCAATGTCTTTTCAGCGTACATCCCTTGCATCCGATTTTTTAACGTGCCGTCCACACCAGCAATCGGAAGTGATGCCATAAATTCTGGCATCAACTCAAAATTGTGGGACATATAGACAAGCAGCTTGGTCAACAATTCAGTGTTGAGGAGATTGTAACGAGAAAGTCCAGAACCGTCAACGAACCGATATGCTGCTGGTTCATCTATAATTTTTTCTAAGAATTCAGTAACAGCCTCTCTTCCCTTTTTCCACGTTCCCGGTTCACCTTTCACTTCAGCACCGATTGTCTTAAATAGCATCTCAGCGATCCAATTGTCACTCGGTTTATTCATCAATTTGATGATGTCGGCAAGTGGCGGCGATAGATGTGTAGCGACTCTGTTTGCTTCTGATGGTACTGTTCCTGTGACTATCTGACCCGTTACGTTAATTCCCTTTTGCATAAGTGTGGTTTTCAGAAGATTTCCGCAAGCGATAGCTCTGCTACCTGTTTTAACATTAGGTTCAATGTTTCGGATACTTAAAGCGCTAATCCGAAGGGGTTTATCATCCCACATCCATCCCGGACCTTCCCTAACAGTGTCAAGGTAAGTCTCGTCAACAACGATGTTCCCTTCTATTGTTTTTACACCTGTTTGTGCTAAAGCATCAGACAATTCTACTATATCATCTGATTGAAGCACCGGATCAGCTCTGCCTTTGAGATACACGTTTCCTACAACTTGCGCGTCCTTTGTCGTATCAATATAAAGTGTTGTCGCAAACTGATGACTTGATCCAAGTTTAGCCAAGGCGGTTGCTGCTGTGAAAAGTTTCGTTGTGGAAGCAGGGTGATGTAATTTGTTAGCGTTTTTGGTGTAAATTACCTCTCCTGTTTCAACTGCAACGACCTTTACGCTAATACTCGCGGTTGTAAACAATGCATCTTGCAATACCACATCAATATCCGCATGCAGTTTTTCGAGTGGATTGATAGAGGTTATTGGCGGTTGCGTTTCAACGGGTTTTGTTCCCATTATTCCACAACTTGACAGCAACAACGCACAACAGATTAGAAAGATACTATAGGTTTTCATGATGTATTAATAGTAGCATAAATTTTTAGATTATGAAAGCAAAACATCCTGTGAATTGACAAGATTCACCAACATAGATACGACTGCAATAATCTTGACTTTTACTCCAAATTGTGATAGAATTCCAACAAGAAAATAAACGGATATTGCCATTAAAGGAGACATCGGATTTTGGCGTTGTAGGGTGAGGTTTGCATGCCCATATTCAAAGCGCAAGTCAAAACTAATGTAAAAAACACATGGTTGAATTTTACGATACAACACTCAGGGATGGGAGCCAGGCTGAAGGTGTAGCATTTTCGGTTGAAGATAAACTTATCATCATAGAAGCACTGGATAAATTAGGTATCCGCTATATTGAAGGTGGCTATCCCGGTTCTAATCCGAGAGATATAGAGTTCTTCAAACGAGCAAAAGATATGGCGTTGGAAACAGCAACAGTTGTGCCGTTCGGCAGTACCCGCTATCCCACATATTCCCCCGATGATGACCCGAATCTGTCTGCTTTGTTGGATACTGGTGCAAGAACTATTACAATTTTTGGTAAAAGTTGGCGGCTACATGCAACGGATGTGTTACGTGTTACAGCAGAAGAAAATTTGGAATTGATTGAAAGTTCTGTTAGGTATCTTGTGGAAAATGGACGTGAAGTAATTTACGATGCGGAACACTTTTTTGATGGCTACGCTGATGACTCGGAGTATGCAGTTGAAACGCTTCGTGCCGCCGCAGCAGGTGGTGCGAAATGCCTTGTCTTATGTGATACTAACGGAGGCAGATTGCCCTTAGAAATACAGGAGGGTATAAAAGCAGTGATGTCCGCACTGCCTTTGCCAATCGGTATTCATGCACACAACGACGCGGGTATGGGAACAGCAAACTCAGTGTTAGCCGTTCAAGCTGGAGCGAACCAAGTTCAAGGAACATTCAACGGTTATGGCGAGCGATGTGGAAATGCTAATCTTGCCTCTATCATCCCCACAATTCAACTCAAGTTAGGTATTGAGTGTATAAGCGATGCCCAACTGCAAGCAATTACCAGTGTATCTCGGTTAATCAGTGAGTTGGCAAACCTTCCGCATGATGAACGTCAGCCGTATGTTGGACGTTCCGCTTTCGCGCACAAAGGCGGATTACACACAGATGCCATTCGCAAAAATCGCCTGACGTATGAACATATCGTCCCAGAAAAAGTTGGGAATACACAACGCATTCTTGTCTCCGACCAAGCAGGTCGAGGCACCATCATGAAAAAAATTGAGAAGGAATATCCTAATTACGACAAAAACTCACCACAAGTGCTGGAACTTTTTAATCGCCTAAAAAAAGCTGAGAATGAAGGGTATCAGTATGAAGCTGCTGAAGCATCTTTTGAACTCTTGACCCACAAAGTCTTTAATGGGCATGAATCCTTTTTTGAACGTCTCGGTTTTCGTGTCATTATTGAGAAGTTCACCGACCACACCATGCGTTCAGAGGCAACAGTAAAGGTCACCACACCAGATGGTGCTACGACCCACACAGCAGCGGATGGCGATGGTCCTGTCAATGCGTTGGATACCGCACTTAGAAAGGCACTTGAACAGTTCTATCCAGCCTTACAGACAGTCAGATTAATAGATTATAAAGTTCGGGTGTTGGATACCAAAGCAGGAACCGGTTCAAAGGTACGTGTGCTTATTGAAGCAAGTGATGGCGAAATGAGTTGGGGGACCGTTGGGGTTTCAGAGAACATCATATCGGCAAGTTACGAAGCACTCATTGATAGTTTTGAATATAAGTTGTATAAAGATGAAGATTCAGCCAAATAAATCTTACCGACTGTTTTGTAATGCTAAACTTTCCTTGACATTATTTTATATAAATGTTATACTGATTATAACATTTATTGGAGGTGTGACATGGGAAATTTAGATCAAATTGAAAAAGCGGCGCAAAAACTCATAGCACTGTGTCAGAAAGAGAAACCGACAAAGACCGACAAACAAAAGATGTTGGGGCTACATGCCGACATCCTTTCTGGTATTGAAAACCTTACGGAATGCGAACTTTGTGGTGCTATCAGTGAAGTGATTGTAACAATGACGTTGGCTGAAGTTACAGCGAAATTGTGTAAGGAATGTGGTCTTAAAACGTTAGAGGCAGGAAAAATACAGAAGACTACGTCACGAAAACGCACTCGCACCGTGAAAACACGAAATACAGATTCAAAGCCAACAACGCCAAAACCTGATGAAACCCCTCAAGAGCCGGAGTCCCCTGCGGTATTACATACTCGTGTGGAAGAACAGACTGGGATTAAGAAAACCGATGTTAAACGTTTACACAAAATTGTGCAGGAAATTGCGACACCGATGAATTTAGCAAATACTTTGACTTACGTGAAACGCGAGGTAGAAAACGCTAAACTGAAAGTGGATGGCAAAGCATTGGAAAAAGCAGTGGAAATATTGACAGCTGCGTAATAGTGGTAGACACACGCCACTTCCGTTAGCCGGTTGGAATATCCTTTACCCAATCATGATGCTCTTGATACCATTCAACGAGTGTAGTGATCCCTTCCCGAAAAGTCACCTGTGGTCGCCATCCTAAGAGTTGCTCCGCTTTTTGGATGTTTGCCCACGTAGCGCGGACGTCGGCAGGATGAAACGGTTGATGTGATAGTTCCGCCTTTTTACCTACGAGTTCCTCTATCAGTCTAATCGTGTCAATTAGCACAATCGGACTATCTGAACCAAGATTTATAACCGAATATCCCAGCGGTTTGAGTCCTGCGATTACGCCACGTGCAATATCTTCAACATAGGTGTAATCACGTGAGGATTGTTTTCCATCACCATAGACGATAACCGGCTTTCCTTCACTAATCCATTGGACAAAACGGAACGCACTCATATCTGGACGTCCAGCAGGTCCATAGACAGTAAAAAAACGAAAGATAGTTATATCAATATCGTAAAGATGGTGGTAACTGTGGCAGAGTGCCTCTGCACCTTTTTTTGAGGCAGCGTAAGGGGAAAGTGGTCCGTCTGTGTTTGCCTCTTCATTAAATGGAAGGGGATTATTTGCGCCATACAAACTTGAGGTAGAGGCTAACACAAATTTATTTATACCAGATGTACGGCATAGTTCCAATAGATTTAACGTGCCTGTCACGTTTGTATCAATGTAGACCCAAGGATTTTCTACGGATTGCCGAACACCCGCACGTGCAGCGAGGTTAATCACAGCATCATAATGTTCATCAAATATCGGTTCAAGTGAAGTACGGTCGCAAATATCTACACGGTGAAAATGAAATTCGGGTAGCACTTGGAGTTGTGAAAGTCGCCATTCCTTAACCGCCACATCATAAGCATCGTTTAAGTTATCAATTCCGACCACGGTATGTCCCTCTGCTACGAGGAATTCAGTGACTTTCCACCCTATAAATCCGGCGCATCCGGTGACAAGATATTTCATACTAATCCTACTATTCTTTTGTCTAAACGAATTAAACAGAATTCTTTTGGAGTAACTAAAAACGGGCAGCTCTGGAGTGCCATCATAGAAGTCTGATTTGCTTTTTTAACCACTCAAAAACTTTGCGCTGAACTGCTTCTGAAGCTTTTCGGACAGGTCTAACATCAGCAATAGCAGAAACACGTCCCTTTTCATCAAAGACATAATCCCTACGATATGCGCGGTTACAATACTGACATTGGGGAATGATGTTATTTATATCTGTGGGTGACTCATCTGGATCTATATACCCTCGTTGCAGTTTAACTTCGTCTTCACCATACCGATGACTCGGTTCGCCTTCTTTCGTGCCGCAAGTGGCACATCGATTCTCATACGTCTCTTTTATATCATCAAAATATTTTGCGTTTAGTCTGCCATCGCGACGTTTTTTATCTGTTTCCCATTCGAGTGAAGGTTTATAGGGATCAAGCTGATGATTACCTTGTTCACCTGTTAGGTACCACCCATCCCGTTTCAAATGTCGGACCTGTTGATCTGGTCCTAAATTGGGGTTGTCTCGTTGACATATTTGACTTATAAAGCTCTTGTGAACATTTTCACCTTTGTAATAGTATAAAACAGCCAACCAGATAGATTTGGCTTTCTCGTTATACCTTTTCACCTTAGGAAGTTTAACACCATGCTTTTCCAAATGCTGTGCATGGATATTGCACAAATCTTCCCACGATTTTTGTAAATCATCCGGTGTTGGGAGATTGTTGTTCATAAAAAGTTGCCTTTATTCTCTCTTGTGCGCGATTCGCCATTTCAGACTCGATCTCATATCCGATAAAATCTCTGCCTTCGAGTATCGCAGCGACGCCAGTTGACCCGGACCCCGCGAAAGAATCAAGTATGAGTGCGCGCGGTGCGGAGAAAATGCGAATAAGGTGTTGCAGTAGATCGACAGGTTTTGCCGTCATGTGTCCATACCGTTCTTTTGGTTTTTTTGACGGAATGACAGTTCCAGGAAATTGCGTTGCATTAATCAAAGGGTTGTTGACATCAATTAATCCTGTTTCCCACTTATCCCAGTTATCCACAAAAGTGCCGTCTCTGGGGGCTTGTGCGAGGATAATCATTTCACCTTGTGGCTTCAGTTGTGGTGTTTTTCGTCCGCCTATTTTTTTGATAAGTCTGTCCTTTTCCTCATCTGGTAGTTTCCGCTTCCGGATAAAATGATCTTGCGAGAAAGATTTTGCTTGTCCTTCATATCGCCATATCAAAACGTCGCGTATTTCAAACCCTGCATCTTCTAATGCGATCGCGGTTCTATGTACAAGACGATTTTGGCTAAACACGAGACAGAATCCACCTGGGCGAATGACTCGCATCCATTCTTCGGCGACAGGTGAAAGAAACTTTTGCAATTCTTGTCCCTGCTCAACAGAAAACTTCATCCCTGCGGGTAGTGACCCGATAACCCCCGGTTTCACACGGGCATCTAACTTTTTGGAGTTCCAGTCATCCCCCATGCCATCAATGAAATAGGGTGGATCTGTAAGCACAAGCGAGATGGAATTATCCTCAAGTTGCTTCATTCCGATCCGACAATCCTCATTTTCTATTGTTGCTGTTAAGTCCTCATGCGGTATCGGTGAATCGAATAACGTTTGCTGATACGTTGAGACTATTATTGCGTCATCAGTGATATTTTCATTTTTCACGATTGGGTGTCTCCGTTTGTAATGGTAGAACAAACCTTGTAGTTCTTGTTCGTTTACAAATGGGTGAGATGGTTTAAGCAAAGTGCTAGTGTTCTGTCTATACTAAAATTGCGATTCGTGTTAGTAGTCGGGAATCGGAGTTCCCTCCCGCCAAATGCCAAAAAGCGCATTTGGCGTTGATTCACAAAGAAGGGGTGTCCTATAGGAGCGATCTCCGAATCGCGACCTTTACCCGAAAAATTTCGGTAGACACTCCACTAGTGGTTAGTCCAGTCTAACTTTTCGGGTATAGATGTTTTAATCTGACACGCGCATCGTCCGTTGTAAATTGCCAGTCTACCTGCTTTTGCTCTGCATTTCTACGTTTTTGCCACGCTTGTGTCTCTCTACGGAGTGTCTCTATATCTGGGATTCGACGACACAAACATTGGCGTGTAAGGACGCTAAGTTCTATTTCCGCTATATTCAACCAACTTCCATGAATGGGGGTATGCACGATTTCTAAACGCTTCCGGAACCTATCTGCTTCTTCATCTCCAAACACTTTATTGAGTGACGCGAGTTTATGTGTATTCAGGTTATCACAAACTAAAATGACCTGTTTTGCGGATGGGTAGACCTCATCCAATAGTATTTTGACTTCTTCTGCCCAATCCACTGTCTTTCGGTGCGTCCGAACAGACACACGCCGCCATCCCGAGAGTGCCTCTGTAAATAGGAAGATATTTGCTGTGCCTTTGCGTTTATACTCGTTATCTACGCGCTTGACTTGTCCCGGTTTCGCAGGATACGGTTCACGAACATCATCCCTAAGTGTGACAGATTGTTCGTCCATGTTCACAACAGGAGTATCCGCAGCCAAAGGTTTCTGGTAAAGATCAAGCACTTCTTCCATTGACTTTACAAACTCAGCGTCTTTTTCAGGGGGTATCACCCACTGTTGCTGAAGGTGTGGTTTCAACGCGTTTTTTTTAGTGTCTGCCGCACCGTTTCTGGAGAAATGTTTTCCACAACTTCAAGTCTTACCAACTCTGACGCAAGCAGACGTAACGTCCATTTGGCAGCACCTTCGGGAGGGGTTCCACAACTCAGTGCTATCAACCTTGCTTCTCCGTCACCATCAAGTTTACGAGGTGTCGGTGGATGCTTCCGCTTCGCACGATATAAGGCACGAGAAAAGCCACCTTCCACAAAACGCTGACGCACTTTCGCAACTGTCCTATCAGTGCACTCATACGCCTCAGCTATTCTCGCGTCAGTCCAGCAGGGACCATTTATATCTGATTTCAGCAAAATATGAGCATGCCTTATCATATATGCCTCTTTTTTACCTGTGTTAATAATATCTGATAACTCCTGTCGTTCCGCATCGGTCAGTTGGACAACATATTTCTTATTCAAGGGTGTGTTCCTCCTTATGTATTGCTATACTATAAGAGAACACTTTTGTTTGTCAAGATGCCGAGAAATCTACAAAAACTAAAACAAACTTTTAGGATGGACTATCCACTAGTGCAACAAATGAGTATTAATGAGATACGTTCTGGTTAACATTTCGGTTTCTGCTATCTTCAAGAATTACTCTCACTCACCCATCTACCTGAAGATCATCAAGCTGCTGTTGAAAGAACGATAACTCCATTTTAGCTTCTTCACATTTTATTTCTATTTCCGTTCTGAGTTCTTCTAACCGTTTTTCCTGAAGGGCCATCAAAGTGTCCACCTTATCAACCTTCTGTTTTGCCTTAATGATGTTCTCATAGTTTAAGTCTGAACGGTTACAAACTAACATTAGTTCGCGATAATCTCTTATACCTTGGTCTAATAGAGTCAAACCACCGCTTATATGTGTTAGTTCGGCGCGATACCTCTCTAAGTCTGCACCCGTAAAAAAGTCAGTGAGTTTTTCTAAGACATCATTCAATTCGGTAAGCTGAATTTCCTTTTCAGACCAGAGTATCTTTTTCGCGATACCATCGACACTATCATTGTCAATAACTGGAGCGTGATTTTTTAGATTTTCCTGAAGTTGTTTCTGTAAGTTAACTAACTTCGATCTTTGATTTCTTATATCCTGCCTAAAATTTTCACAATCAGTTCGGATCTCAGGTAATTTTCCATAAAGTTCCTGATACTTCTGTTTGAGTTTTTCAACATTTAAAATATAAGTCGGATACTGAATTTTGATATTCTTTGAAATATCAGATTTCAATTTTCGGACTTTAAGCTTACTTGGAGCAATTCTTTCAAGACTCATCAGTCCACATAAAGTTGCCATTGAACCTGAAAATGATAGAAGTGCTGAGCCTGCAAAAAATAGGATGCTTTCAGCTGCTTGAGCCAATCCCAACCACCCGATTACACCGACAAATGAACCACTTCCTATGAGGACCATCGGAAAGGATAAATATTTTTTTATTTCACCTTTTGCTTTGGAATCCATATTACTCTCCTGTGTATGGCATTATATTTTTGCCCTTGTGTGCAATCGCAGTTTAAGGTTTTTCAACTAATAAGGTATCAATTTGTTTTTTGAGTTCCGCATAAATCTCTGGTTTGAAATTCGCTTTCCGATGAAACACAATTTTTCCTTGCGGTGAAATCAGATACAGATAAGGCTTCTTTTTCTCTGTCTGATAGCGTTGATGTACTTGCCCCTTCCAATCCATTAGGAACGTCACGGGTGGAGGTCTTCTCTTTATTCGGGACCGAATAAATCCTTTCGGTATAAATCCTGGGACACTTCGCATATCCGCTATAATATAAGCAGCAATCCGTTTATCTTTTTTATAGTCTTTCTGAAATGCTTCTGCCCATTTGTCGTCTTCCTTCCGAATCTTCCGATTGCCCATAATCAGAAAAACAAGTTTTCCGCGCAGCTTCTTCAAATTGTGCTGTTTCTCTTCAGCATCTTGAAGCGTAAAATCTGGTGCTACATCCCCTACTTTTGATGGTTTTTCCTCTGCAGGGATTGCAACACTCACTAACATAACACAAATGAACAGACAGGTGGCTACTTTCATCATATTTACATTTTATCACAAGATGTAAATTGATGTCAAGCAGTGCCCGAACACATCTCAAATTAGCGTTGATATTAGCGGATAAATCTGTTATTATATTTGAAAATAGCCATTTATAAAGACATTTTACTTATGAACGCTGAACCAACTGCTATAAACGAACTACTCACTCAGATTCGTCAATATCTGCTTCCTCAGGTGGCAAGTCTTACCGAGTTGCAAACATCGATAGGGTTGCAACAATTTCGGAACCGTTTGCATAGTATCCACAATTTCTGCCTACGTGCTGAACTGTCAGGTGAGATTAGCAATCAAGTTGAAGTGTTGCTTTCAACGAGCGCGAGTTTTTGGCATCTCATTACCGAAAACGAGTTGCTACTGACGAATTTGCAAGACTTTACGCGCGTTCGCACCTTCTCAGCAGAAGCAGAAGGTATAACCAACTTAGAGGAACTACTTTCGGGTGAAGACACAGTTCGCGACGTGATTATCAATAGTATTGCGTTTATGCTAAATTGGAAAGCGAATACTATTTGGGTTGATTCTGCTAAAAAGGCACGCACCGCGATGACAAAAAATTATATGCTTGAAATTCAGGACAGGATTTGGCAGTTTATTAAAGAGAGTAAAAAGCAATTGGAACCAATTGATGTAGCACAAGCTGAGCAGATTCGGGAACGAGCAGAGAAATTCATGCAAATCATTCAAGTAGGTGAATTGACAACTGAAGCGCAAGTGACTCTGTTGATGCAAATCTATAACATGTTACTCCGATTCCAACTTGGACAATTGATTATCCAGTTAGAAAACCTGCAAGAAAATGAAACCAATTAGGTGCTGCTGTCTTTAGGTAAAAGGTTTATTGTATGAAGAAAGAACTTTTTGAATCACTCGTTGAAGTTATAGCGACATTAAGAAGTGAAAACGGGTGTCCGTGGGATCGAGAGCAGACACATGCATCGCTGAAATCCACACTCATTGAGGAAACCTATGAGACAGTTGAAGCGATTGATTCTGGCGACCCGAAAAAATTGAAAGAAGAACTTGGCGACCTCCTACTCAACATTATGCTCCAAGCGCAAATTGCTGCAGAGAGCCAAGATTTTGACATCTACGATGTGATTGATACGTTGACAGAAAAGTTAATTCGAAGACACCCGCATGTGTTTGGTGATGTTAATGTTGATAACGCTGAAGAAGTCGTCAAAAACTGGGAAGCCATTAAAAGTCAAGAGGCGGGTTATGAGGATAGAAAATCGGTGCTTGATGGTATACCGAATGCCTTACCAGCCTTGCTTCGTGGGCAGAAAATTCAGAAACGGGCAGCGCGAGTCGGTTTTGATTGGGATGACATCGCTGATGTCGTTGCGAAGGTGGACGAAGAATTAGCAGAAGTTAAGGAGAGCCTGCACAAAAATGACGCTGATGCGGTTGAGATGGAGATTGGAGACCTCTTGTTTGCTGTTGTGAACTTATGTCGTTTTGCCAATCTCCAAGCCGAAGAGACGTTGCGAAAATCAAACCGTAAGTTTATCACTCGCTTTAAACGGATGGAAGCGGAACTGGAAAAACAGGGAAAAACCTTTACTGAGCAAACACTTGCCGAACTTGATGAAATTTGGGAAGACGTAAAAAAAGATGAATCATGATACCCTCAATAAGTTTCAAATGTACCCAGAATATGAAAAGTATTCCCAACTCATCAATCAATTGGATCCGAACGCACCACCACAGGTCATAATTGTCCATCGGACATCTGATCCTATTCGTGAAACAGGTAAAAAACTCGGCATTTTTTCCGGTTCTTTTAATCCGCTTACTGTAGCGCACATCAAAATGGTTGAGGAAGCACGCGAACGTTTTCAACTTGATGAACTGCTTTTGCTTCTTGCTAAGGCAAACGTTGATAAAGATGTATTTGGATGGCCGTTAGCGGGGAGGATTCTGACACTCAAACGATATGCGCAAAATCATAATGATGTTTCAATCGGTATATCCAGTCATGGTCGATATATTGACAAAGTAGAAGCTTTGAAAGCGATCTATCCTGTTGACACTGAGTTCCACTTCATTGTCGGGTACGATACACTGGTACGGATTTTTGATCCAAAATACTATACGGATATCCAGACAGAATTACAGCATCTTTTTTCACAGTGCTGCTTCATCGCAGCTAATCGTGATCATGTGGACATAGAAACGATAAAAGAATTCCTTGCTCAGCCAGCACTTCAACCATACAGTTCGTCTGTTAGGTGTCTGATACTTCCAGAATACTTTGCAGAGATTTCCTCCACAGAAGTGCGTCAGCGGATAGCACAAGAGGATAACATCTCCTATTTGGTCCCACCTGTTATTGCCGAATTTTTTGAATAGCATTCCTTAACTCCCATCTATAGTTGATAACTGGTTTCCCCAATTTTTTACACGCGTAAATGCGTGCATCTAAATGTTCACAAAATAGACAAGAGTAAAAAAGACGAATTTCAGGAATGGGTTGAAAATGTGCACATCGGTTCGCGGTTTCAGCCATCTCACTTAGATGCGTGCGGAAAAGGATATTATTTAATCCTGTTTTAGCAGCACGGTCTATTGCCCGTTTCTTCTCTCCAAGTTGTTCCCAGATTCTGTTGATGACCTCTGTTAAAATGGCGCGATATGTTCGTTCACCGGGAGGCTCAGGGGAGTAAAGCATGACCTCGTTTTTACGGCAATAATTCGCAAGCCTTTTAAGCAGACTGGTATTACCTTTTCCATATTCCTTCCTCAACTCTGCTTTAAACCTTTGCTGAAACTTGTCCCACTCAATAAAGCGCGACTCCCATTTTTTTAACAGAGGTACAGAAGGGGTAAGTTCAGGAATTACTCTGATACCTTCAACTTTTTGATGGCAGATGACGAACTTATTAGGTGTATTACTTTTTGTCTGGTTTTCAAGCGCGTCTAAATACAGCACGTTCTGTATCCTCTTCAGAAATACTATTCACTATATTTATTTTAACGTTAAAACAAAACTTGAGTTTATTTAATTTTAACATTTAAATAAAATTTACGCAACAGTTATTTCAAATTGACACAAAGGTAGATAGGACAAGGTGTGTCCAAGAAGTGTCAATATAAGAAAATACGTTTGTTTGGGTGGGAATTTTGTAGGTGTGAACTAAATTGCGTTAAAAATTAACGCCAAATTCCAAATCAAAGAATGCGCGTTTAGCATTCCGCCGTATGGCATTTGGCGAATTTCGAGGATATTGGGAAACCTTTACCAATCTATTATTTATTTTTATACATTGGGTTTTCAAGGAGAGACTGTACTTCATAGATTGAACCTTTCTTTTCGGAGTAAGGTTCTGGCATACGGACAGGCGTAGGGACGATACGCGGTTGGTTTGTGGGTTCACCTTGAATAATGAAGTCGTTGAATGTTTCCCAATCTGGAATGCCTTTCAGCGGCCACGCATCCACAGCACAATACTGGAAAAGCATCAAGCGGCGAGGTTTCTCTGAAGTGTTTGGCGCAGATCCGTGTAAGGCTCGAACGTGATGGATAGTAATTCCACCTGCCTTCAATTCAATAGGCACAGCACCTTCTGGTGTAAAATCGGGATCGGTTACCGCACCGATAAAAGCACCGTTTTGGTGATGATCCAAGGTCGGTCCTTTATGAGAACCGGGGAGTACCATCAATGCACCGTTTTCGACAGTCATATCGTCAATAACGACACCGACTGCAAGCAGATCATCATTGGTGTGCGGATAAAACGCCCAATCTTGATGCCATTCAACGGGACTACCAAATTCGGGGTATTTCATATTGAGTTTGTGTCCATTATACCGAATTCCTGAACCGATAAGTTGAGACACTATGCCAAGTATGTTAGGATGGCGTAAGGTTTGGTCATAGACAGTGTGGTAGAGACATGGGCTTTTGATACGACGTACGCGCGGATTTGCAGCGGAGTGTCCTGGCTCTAAATCAAAAATGTCATTGTGTTCAGTGACTTCTCTGGATTTTTCAACAAATTCGTCGGTAACGCGCCGAAGTGCTGCTACTTCTTCGTCGGTTAGCACTGCTTCAACGCCGATATAGCCGTTTTTATCATAAAAATCAAGTTGTTCCTGTGTGAGCATTCATTAGCCTCCTGGATATAGTATCGCCTTCTACGGATGTTCTCTGTCCCACCACTTCAAACTTTCCTATTTATGGTAAAGGTTAGAATTAACTCTACACTCCTGAACTGTGAATCAACGTCAAATGCACGTATGGCATTTGTCGGGAGGGAACTCCGATTCCCGACTGCTCCTAAGTTCTATCGCGATTCGGAGATCGCTCCTACAGAGGAAATGTAGAATTATTTCTATAATCCACTATATTTCGTGAATTCCTCAAGATTCTCTTGCCGGTCCGCGTATCAGTTTTAGGGTTTTGCTGTCAGTCATTTGGGCATATCTTGCGTCTGTCTCATATGAGATGACAATTTTAGAGCAAGTGACTGAAAACTTTGCCCTACCACATATAAAACTAAATTCCCAATTAATATCAATTCCATCAGGCACAAGCTCTGTGTATGTGTCTGAAATTCCCCATGTGGGACCAGCTTTTGGACCATCATCCTGGAGCGGTGATGTGATAAAAAATGATTTGACATCTTTAAATTCAACTCGAACGAACTTATTATGTTCTTTTTTATAAGGGTAGGTGTTGACAATGAGGATAATTGTTTTATTAGCACTTCCAATCCCTATAGACGCGCTATCCTCATCTAAGGCTTTGTAATTTTCAAACTTAATTTCAATCCCTGCAACGTAATCATCATGAAAGCGATTAAAATGCTTTAAGGCTTCATCAACTTCATCAATATTAGTAGCTTCAAATCTTTCATTCATAGGACATGCTTCGCTTTTGAAAATTATGTCTTTGATATTATGACGTAATTATACACCATTCTTACTAAAAATTTCAAATAGTTTCTTCTTATCAATACCTTCGCCAAAATGGCAGGTTTTTCATAAGTCAACTAAACCGTTATGAACGATGTGATGAAATTAATAAATGTCAGATAGATTAGAGTGTTAATCTTACCCGCATTCTGCTTAGAACACGCTAAGTTTAGCGTCTTAGACTTCAAGGCAGTCTGGCGTATGTTGAATCTTTAGATGATTTAAGAATACTTCCGCAAAAACCTGAAGTTATTTTTATTCATGAAATCCTTCAACATCAGGATGCCAAGCAAGATTGCTTAACGAGCACCTGAGAATATGGACTGGAACAAACCCGGTTCGGTTAGGAAACCGAACCTACCGCCCCTGGAGGATCGCTAAGTTGACACTTATGGGTGCTATTCATTACATACTCATTCAACTCAAACTCAGATAATTGGCGAAGGTATTGCTTATACCAAATTAACTTTATTTTTCTTGTATATATATTTTTTTAGATATGTTATTGTGAACAGATGAAAAAGCAAAAACATGAGGTTTTTCCTCACTTTTCAGTAGAAGTTCTTAGAGAAAGATATCTTGAATGTGAATGTCCTCGGGAACGGACGCACTGGCATATTATTTGGCTTCTTGCTGATACCACACATTCCCGAACACCTCGCGAAGTCGCTGAGATTGTAGGGCGCACTCCGGACTGTGTTCGGAAGTTGCTCAAACGGTATAATGCTGAAGACGAAGCAGCTATACAAGATAAACGCAAAAACAGTGGAAGAAAGCGTTTTTTGGATGAAACACAGCAAGCTGCTCTTGAAGTTGCGCTATCAGTGCCTCCTGCTGATGGTGGTCTTTGGACAGGTCCGAAGGTGGCGGCGTGGATATCCGAAACACTGCAGCGTTCTGTCAGTGATGTGTCAGGTTGGAAATATCTCAGGCGTCTGGGTTGGACTTTACAGACACCTCGTCCACAACATCAAGCAGCTGCAACCCCTGATGAGCAGCAAGCATTTAAAAAAAACTAAAGGCGCGGGTAGCTGTGCTTGAAAGTCAGTGTCCGGAGAAACCGGTAGAGATTTGGGCAGAAGACGAGACGCGCTTGGGATTATTGCCGGTTCATCGGCGCGTCTGGGCGAAGCAAGGTGAAAGACCGATAGCCCCGGTGTGTCCGGTATATAAATGGCTCTACGGGTTCGGTCTTGTCCGTCCTCAGACAGGTGAGACTTATTGGAAACCTTTGATGCCGAGTGTAAGTGTTGAAGTGATGAACCTTGCGTTGGCAGAGTTTACTCGGGATGTGAACCCGGATGGGAAGAAACAGATAATCCTTTTGTTAGATCGTGCGGGTTTTCACACGGGTAAGGATTTAGAAGTCCCACAAGGGATTGAGTTATTTTATTTACCGCCGTATACACCTGAACTCCAACCTGCTGAACGGCTATGGTCTCTGTTCCGCGAGGTAGTTGTGAATAAAGTTTGGACAACGCTATCAGCACTTGAAGAAGTGCTTGTGGAAAGGTGTCGGTGGTTCTCCGAAAACAGAAAGAAGGTGCAGGCACATGTCGGTTTTCAGTGGATTTGCAAAATAGAAAAACAATATGAATCAAGTTAATTTGGTATTACATGTAAATATAATCCCTGATTGTTGGTACTTCATAGAAATGGAGTACCAATTTCTTTTAAACTTCTTATATCGTAGGCACTACAATTAACGGAAGTGCAACTATATACTTACAAGTTTTAAATTTTCGCTGTGTATGCTGAGTGCTTTTGTCGCCTAACAGTAGATGTTTATATTTCACAATCAATGCAATCCCCAGAGACATTCAATTGTCAGCTCATTAACCGTTTTAGGCGAAAGGTCGCTCCCACCAAACGCCATGATTCATACCGTTGATTTCTTGATTTGGCGCATTTGGCGTTGATTCACAGGAAGAGACCTTGAGAAAAGTTAGAAATCAATGGAGAATTGAATGGCTCTGATGCAATCCCCAGGGTTATTCAGTTTTAAAGATTCTCAGTTTATCATGTTAACTGTGAGTTTAGGTTTTGAAGCATAATATTTCATCTTATCAGCTATACGCGTTATCCCCGCAAATCGGAATACGGATAATGCGGTATTTCGCAAAGCAGCCATGACTTGTGGTATAGCACCACTTCGGACCCGGCGAAGCATCTTCTCCAAGTAGCGTATCGCGCATCCAGTGCGACTTGTTCTCTATTGACCAATGTCCACGCCGTAAAGCAAGTAAGCGCTCGGCAGATGCTTCTTCAGGATTTAGACTTGTTATACCATAGTGGACTTTGTGTGTTTCTTCTCCTGTTTTCTGATTTTTGTAAGTATAATAGACATTATAATGATTAAATCGGAGGTGTTTTATAACACCAAGGTCTGAAGTTCAATCTATAGTTGTGTAATCCACAACAAGTTTCCATGACTAAGTCGCTGAACCCTTTCTTCCAGTTGCGCAACTTGTCTTTTACAATGCGGTATCTTTTAACACCACTAATCGCATGTTCAATCTGTATGCGTATGGACGAAATGAGACGATTTCTTTCTTTTTCCTCGGTGGTAAGTTCACCACCTTTCGGTTTCCTTTTCGGTTGAATGATGTTTATGCCAGGGCGTGTAAACCCTTGAAAACCGGTATCTTGATATAAAACACTACCACTCGGCACGGTGTATCCTACAGTATCTGCGATCTGTTTATCGTGTATCTTCCCTTCAAATGAAGGTGTCAATAACACGACTTTGCACGCAGCATTGATAACAAGGTTATTCTTGATAGTATGTTGTTTCTTTTTACCACTATAATAATCCTTTTGAACTTGTGGGTCTTTTGGACGCTGGATTGGTCGCTCGGTGCCATCATGAAAAAAAATGATTGGAAACCGGATTGTCAGCCGAGGTATCCGCAGGCACATCAAAAGTTGCGGGTTCTGTTTCCCGAGATGGCAACTCCCCAAGTCCTGCTAAAGCACTATTTAATACCGGCAAAAGACGATGGATCCATTTGTTGGCTACAAGTTGACACATACCGAAGAGTTCACCTTGCACATCTTGTGTTGTCGCTTTGCGGAGGTAAACTAAAATAAACAACAACTTATCTTCAAAACTGGGTAAACAACTCGTTTTGTAGGTGGAATATCGCCGTTTTTCACGGGGTTTTCCATCAAGTGTCTTTGTTGCATAATACGCTAAAAAATGTTTTGTAAAGGATGGAAGAAGAACTGAAAACTCTTCAAGTGTATATCCTATAAGAGACTCAAACCTTGTGGGTTTATCCTTAAGATATTGATAATTCATCATTTGGACTCCAAAATAGGTTTCTTACAAGTATACAAAAAACTAACACAACTCGCAATTAAAACGTTATAATGTCTAATGATATTGGATCACTTGTGCTATCCCTGGCCAGTCCAGATACTCGTTGAGACTTGTGCTTGCTTTGATACACCTTGTCTCAAGTCTCCCATGTGATTTTTCAACTGTTTCGTGAATGTGAATCGGTTCTCCTAAAATAGGGTGTGTTGTCTCTTCAGAAAGCGTGCCAGGAATGCCTTGAAAAAGTTTCTCAATCGCATCTAAAAGGTCTGGTTGGTTGTCTTTGACAGGGAGCACATAGTTACCTTCATCCGCTATGATGGCGTGGCAGAAAGTTCGCTGTGTCAAAAGTGCGTCCGTTGTGATGACTTTACCCCTCACATCAAAGGTCTTGAGTATCTCTGTTGAGATCGGTATTTCGTTGGCCTTGTCGCTAACACTTCGCTGCGTGAGGGTCACCCCTAACTCATGCGAAACGACAGAGAGCAAGTGGCTTGTTATCGCACCACTTTTTTGGGAGGCACGCATCGTTTTGCCATCTATAGCGACTGCGTCAAAACATCTTGTCAAATCGGGACGACTTTCTATCACGGTGTTTACCCAGTGTGTCAGGGTTTCTTCTAATGCTTCAACATCTAACTTTTAATAGATTATGAATAGTTGAAGCACAAGGTGTTATCTTCTTTGTAAAACCGAGTGCTTTTGCGAGTGCAGGTTGTGATCGTGCCCAAGTTGCGATGGATGTATATCCTTTATGTCCGCACATCAATCCGATGACGACAAGTGTGAGGATTGATTTCAGCGGATATCGTTTCCCTTTATCCTTGCGTGGATCAGAAATCTCTGCTAACATATCTAACAAGTGGCAAGATAGTCTTCTTGTCATTATTCACCTCAAAATAGGTGGTTTTAAGGTGAAGTATAGCAGATATAGCGCGACAAATCACGCTATATCTGCTTTTCATAAAAATAAACACTTGTGAAAAAATATAGAAAACTGAATAACCCTGCCAATCCCTCATTTGATTTGACATTTCTGGTTTTTTGTGGTATTTTTTATAATGAGTATTTTATGGGGAAGTTCGCAATTCACAATGAATCATCTGATAAATATAAGGCAAGGATTTGAAGTTCTTGTCGTATATATTCGGTTAATTTGACATTGAGGACCGAGTTTTCAAAAATTGGTTTTAAATTATGGGGAGGAACACAGAGAGTCTTATGAAGCATTTCACATTTATTCCACTGATTCTAATCTTATTTACTTGTTTTGGTTGTGATACGAAACAGAAGGGGCCTAGTCATCTGAAAGTCGGGAGAGATAAACTTATTGAAAGTGGACTCGCTGTTGAAGCTGTTAATCTTCTCATAGAGGCAGAGAAAAAAGAGGAAGATAAAACAGAGCCGCGTGCGCTGCTCGTAATAGCATATTCACACGCGCTTGCATCAGGTGCGACAAAGGGACAGGACTTTGAAGCAGAATACAAAAAACAGAAAACTGAAAGAATAGCTGCCTTGAATGAAGCAGAGATCAATAAAATGATCGAAATTCTCAACAAACGTTCAGAAGTCCAACAAAATGGGTTTCAGGCATTGGTCGAGAAAGGAACAGACGCTGCTGTTTTAATAATTGACACTCTTGCCCAAGGTTTATATCCAGATATACATAAGAACTTTATTTCGGCACTTGAGCAAATGGGAACTAAGGCGATTGATCCTATCTTAGATAGCGTAGCCGATACAGAGGTGAATCCTGCCGTAAAAATGAAACTAATTCAGGTGCTCGGTGAAATTGGTGATGAGAAAGCGGTTAAAAGATTAAAATCTATTGATATGACCAATATGAGCGATGCTCTTAAAATGTCAGTTTACACAACCTTGTATCGACTCGGTGATAATAAATATAAATCTGAAATCCTCGCGGGACTAACTGCAAATGAAGTAGAGGTGAGACGTGCTGCAGCAAAAGCAATGGTTAACCTTAAAAATGTCAACACAAACATGCTTATCACGGCGCTTAAAGACGATGATTCACAGGTAGTTGCTGATATCGCAAAGGCTCTATCTGTACACAAAACGAAAGATGCTGTTGAACCATTTGTAAATATAGTCAAAAGTGAGCATAGCCCAAAAGCAAAGCAAGCCGTCTTAAATACGCTTGCTACCTATATTGAAGCAGGCAGCGGTCTTACAAAAAGATTAGCCAGCCGTTTGGCGTATTTACTTATCAATAAAGAGGTGAACAGTTCAGATGATCGCTTGATGTTAGTGCAATTTCTCAAAAAACGGATGGTGAGGCAGCTAAAAGCATCAATGTTGTTTGATGATGAACTTGAGCCAAAACTTTACAATTATCTCCAAAATGATGAAGAGATTACATTTGTAAAAGACGCGCTCAATGAACTACTCAACGATATTAGAAATTAGGCTTCTCAGTGGATGTGAATTCTGTATACGGATTTAATTTTATACAACCTCTCTCATAATTATGGGAGAGGTTCAGATTTTGTTTGGTAAGGTAAACTCCTTTGATGTCGTTGTACATACTACGCTTCTAATTATAGTGACCTTTAGAATTAACAGGACATTTTGAGTTGTAGGAGGGAACTCCGATTCCCGACTATCAGTGAGTTTTGTCGCGATTCGGAGATCGCTCCTACAGAAAATGTGCCTCTTTAATTTCAAAGTTCACCATAAGCAACGCTATATTAAAATTTTCTTGACACAAAAACGTATCTGTTTTATCATACTTCTGTATACTAATTTCTCGGATTCCCTACGAAAGTTAATTTTATCCGAATTTATACTATACACAGATTTCACATTTACGTTGATGTTAGGAGGAAAAACGAACTTAACATGAAAAAACTTTTAACGATATGCCTTGTTTTAACATGGGTTGTGTCGTTTGGCTGTAAGCAGGAAAAAATCATTCCTGAACTTAAACCGGGCAGACAAAAATTATTAGCTGGTCTTTCAATAGAAGCAGTTGGCCATCTCAAACTTGCCGAAATAGAAGAAAAAAGTAAGGATGAACCTCGGGCACTCCTGCTAATTGCGTATAGTTACGCACTTTCTACAGAGGTTACGTGGCTAAAGAGCAACAATTTGGAGACCGAATATCGGAATGAACGGGCACGGCGCCTTGCTGAACTGAACACATCTGAGATGGAAGAAATTTTACAAATCCTTAATGAGAGACATCTCTTTCAAAAAGATGTCAGACAAATCCTAATTGACAAAGGCACCCCTGTTATTCCCTCCATTCTGGAGGGTTTTAATAATAACCGATACCCGAAAGCTGATGACGATTTCACCATTATCCTGACGCAGATTGGAACCAAGGGATTGGATCAACTCTTCACGGCGGTAGGTAGTGTAGACACTCCTGTCTTTGTTAAGATCAAACTAATCCAAATTATAGGGAATATAGGTGACACGTCCGCTCAGGAAAGGTTAGAATCGCTTAAAAATACAGTTTCGGATGTTGGCGTGAAGATGGAGATTAATGTTGCACTCTATCAACTCGGTAACAAAGCATACCAAAAAGACATTGAGGTAGGTCTGAGTGATAATAATGTTCTGGTTCGCCGTACCGCTGCTCGGGCAGCGGAAATGCTCAATCAACCGTCCCAATCCAAAGTTGCAGATGCTCTTAAGGACCCCGACGATATAGTGCGGAGGAACGCCGCAAAAGCGTTACAAAAACATGTTTATGCGGAAGCTGTAGATATTTTATTTCAGATGCTCACCAACAATTCAAGTAGCAGCACAAAACAAGTTGCTTCGAATACCTTAAATCAATATGCTGAAAATGGCATGGCGGACGGATTAGCAACACGTCTAATTGTCTTATTGACCAAAACTGAGATTGCTTACCATGAAGATAGACTTCTTATCGTCCAACTTCTTAGTAAACCCGTACTGATAAAGCAAATTCAAGCAGCAGATCCCTACGATAATTTGGAACCTAAACTCTTTGAGTACTATAACACTAAGGAAACCAACAAGATGGTGAAAGACGAGCTTAACATGCTACTCCTTGAACTTGAAGAACTTAAAAAACAGGAATCTGGAGAATAAGCGGAACACGTGCTACCAAGATAAAACATCGCAGACTATCATACCACTTTTATAAGAATGACAGTGAACGGACGCACACCTCCGGTAGTTGTTTTGATTGCCAATAAGGAAGAATTCCATGCCAAACTATCCATCGGACATCAAAATTACCAAAATTGAGCAAGTTACAGTTGAGATTGACCAGCCCGCCATCGGATGTAACTCTGGCGCGAAGGAGATAAAACAGCCAGACCCAAATGGGAAGTGGCGTGAAGGAATTACCCGTATCTTTACCAACGATGGCACACTCGGATGGGGACCTACCAGTTGGGGAACATCTGCCGAAGAAGCAAAATCCGCTCTAAACAAGAACCCCTTTGAACTGTTGAATTCTGAAAATGGAGTCGTTGAAGAATACCGCGGATTTGAAAACGCCTTGTGGGATACTATTGGGAAAATCCTTGGAAAACCCGCCTATCAACTCATGGGAACTGAATCATATGGCAACGGGTTACCCGCTTACGATAGCACCATCTATTTCAATGATCTGCTCTACGAGACGAAAGCAGAAGGACTCAAACGGATTGAGGATGATGTCAAAAAGAGTTTAGCCGATGGATTCACTGCATGCAAAATGAAAATGGGACGCGGGAATCATCTAATGGAGCGCAAAGCTGGATTAGAACGTGACATAGAACTTGTTCAACTTGCCCGAAGTACTGCCGGAGAAGGTTTCAATATCCTTGTCGATGCAAACAATGCTTATACATACGATGAAGTCATCACCTTTCTGCATGAGACAAGCAATTGTGATGTGTTCTGGATAGAGGAGATGTTTGAAGAGGATGTTGAGTTGTATCGCAATCTGAAGGCTTATATCCAAGAAAAGGGTTTGAACACGTTAATCGCAGATGGCGAAACCCGCACCCGTGCGCCGCTTGAATTCTACGATCCATTCTTTGAAGCAGGCGTAATAGATGTTATCCAACACGATATGAAGGGACTCGGTGTTACCGGTTGGCGGCAACTTGCCGATATGGCTGCTGCACATAACGTCAAATGTGCACCGCATAACTGGGGTTCTCTACTCGGTTTTTTCCTCAGCCTCCAATTCGCAAAGACTATTCCACATTTTCTCTACGGTGAAGTCGCAACCCTTACCAGTGACGTAATTGATACCTCCGGTTATGGATTCACAGACGGAACGTTCACGGTGCCAGACACTCCCGGACTCGGTTTGGAACTTAACCAAGATGTGTACGATGCGCGCTACGCTGGTAATGAGCATTGGCAAATTGAATAGTAGTGTTTTATCTGCCTTTAAATCGCAATCCTGTTAATAGCAACAAATCCTCTTACTGTAGGAGCGACCATATACCACAATTGGAAAACATAAAACAAGTAGGCGCGTTTTGTAAACGCGCCGAATTATCCTTAAAATTTGGCTAACAGAGCAGTAGTAGACACCGTGTGCCGTAACTCCCAGGTAATCCCCATGAAAAAAGTTCTCGTCGCAATGAGCGGTGGCGTAGATAGTTCCGTTACCGCTGCCATGATGGTTGACGCAGGTTATGATGTCACAGGTATAACCATGCGTCTCGGTGCGCCTGATACAATTGAGGTGGAACCCGAACGCCCCAATTGCTGTTCTCTTGAAGGCATTGAGGATGCACGACGTGTTGCTACTCAGCTTGGGATACCTTTTTATGGCGTGAATTATGAAGATATTTTCCGAGAACAGATCATTGATTACTTCGTTGAAGAATATCTCGTCGGTAGAACACCGAGTCCGTGCATGGTATGTAACCGAGAACTCAAATTCGGCAAACTCCTTGACCTCGCTAAATCATTAGAATGTGAGGCAATCGCAACCGGTCATTATGCACGAATTGAACAGTATCCAGATACAGGACGTTATCTTTTACGCAAAGCACTTGATGTTAGCAAGGATCAGTCCTATTTCCTTGCTGCGCTCACACAAGAACAATTGCGGTGTGCTATGATGCCCCTTGGTGAATACACGAAAACTGAGGTGCGCGATCTCGCGCGAAAGTATCAGTTGCGAACTGCTGAAAAGATTGAAAGTCAAGAACTCTGCTTTGTGGCAGACACCAATTATAGACGTTTTCTTCAAGACAGAATTCCCGAAAAGATTGAAAGTGGCGATATTATTGATAAGGAAGGCAAAGTTCTCGGCAAACATCAGGGGGTTCCGTTCTACACAGTAGGACAACGGCGCGGTCTCGGTATAGCAGTCGGCAAACCGCTCTATGTGACGCAACTCAACGCATCTGAAAACACGGTGGTTGTCGGAGAACAGGACGATCTCCTTGAAGACACCATGCACGTTGAGCGAATCAATCTTATCGCCATTAATAAGATGACGGAACCGATACGCGCACACGTCAAAATCCGCTCCCGTGACGATGGCGGTCCCGCGACTATTTCTCCTATTGGTGAAACGGAAGTGGTCGTGAAGTTTGACGAACCGCGCCGCGCAATCACGCCAGGACAAGCCACCGTCTTTTATGATGGTGAATATGTTATCGGTGGTGGTTGGATCAAAACATCTCTGTAACGCAAAGTACCGTGGCGATGAAATCAAAACTCCTCTGCCTCCTCGGTCCCACAGCAGTCGGTAAAACAGAGATAGCGATTGAACTTGCACAACACCTCAATGCCGAAATCATATCTATCGACTCTCGACAAATTTACCGACAGATGAACATCGGCACTGCCAAACCTACCCCTGAAGAACAGCAAGCAGCACGACATCACCTCATAGACTGCGCGGATATCACACACCCTTTCTCTGTCGCCGACTATCAATCCCTTGCGGACGCAGCGATCACTGATATACAAAATAGAGGTAAACAGGTTTTGCTTGTGGGTGGCGCAGGTCTCTACTTTCGCGCGATTGTTGACGGTTTGTTTGAGGGACCTGCCGCAGATCCTTCATTCAGAAAACGACTTGAGCAGGAGGCGGCGCAGCACGGTGTTGATGTACTTCACAACCACCTCCGTGCCTGCGATCCAGAGTCTGCTGATCGAATCCACCCTAACAATTTAGCTCGCGTTATCCGTGCACTTGAAGTCTATGAACTGACAGGCATTCCCATGTCCGAACATCAGCAGCAGTGGCATCCGGAAAACCAACGTTATCCATTTATCGCCTTTGGATTGACAATGCCACGCGCACAACTTTACCACCGTATTGAACAGCGCGTAGATGTAATGCTTGCAAATGGATTGATCGCAGAGGTTGAATCGTTGTTAGCAGCAGGATATTCGCGTGATACTTTTTCGCTCCAAAGTTTTGGCTATAAAGAGTTGGTAGCATATCTGGATGGAAAATGTACGTACGTGGACGCGGTTGAGCAATTAAAACAGAACACCCGACGATTTGCAAAACGACAGTTGACGTGGTTTCGTAAAGATACGCGGATTGAATGGTTGGATCGGGAGTCAACACCGGATGTTGTTGGGTATATCTTGAGGAATATCCGAAAAAATATCCACATTCCTTTGTAGGCGTGGTTTGAAACCGCGCCAAAACACGTTCCTTGTTTTTACCAAGCAAAACTGATATAATAAATCATTGATGCTCTTTACGGAAGGAGAGAAAAATGAGACGTTTTGGCACACAAGGTCCCGTAAATCTTGAAGAGCACTACGTCGTTTCACGTAACGAAGAAATTGCCGACTACATCAAGCGTGTCGAAGAAGGCAAATATGTTGTCCTTTTCGCACCACGCCAAACTGGCAAAACCACCTTCTTTCAAGCTGCATTAGAAACGCTCACTGTTGGCACTATGCTAAACACTGCTGCTACGCGAGCCAAATCTGCTTCAACGTTTAACTACTTTCCTATTCAACTAAATTTTGACATATATAAAAACCTTGACTTGTCGGCATTTTATGCACATTTGTACGAACAGATCCGTGAAGAAATAGAAGCAGTTTTTCAAAAACGCGGAATCTTTCCCTCTGAGGCTTTACGCCAATTTTTAGATGATACAACATTAACAAACCACCTTTCAATGCTATCGTTCTTTAAACGGTTCGCGAGTTTTCTGGACACTGAATTGGCTGGACAGCGGTTTGTTCTTGTTATTGATGAATTCGATGGTATTCCCCAAGTCGCAGTGAGCGATTTTCTACATACACTCCGCCATATCTACATTTCTGGTAAACCGCGATGTCCGCATAGTGTCGGTATCGTTGGGGTTAAGAGTATTGCCCAACTCAACTATGATCGATCTATTTCCCCGTTTAACATTCAGGATGAATTCCATCTACCCAACTTTACACTTGAACAGGTACAGGAACTGCTTGGACAATATACGGATGAAGTCGGACAAGCCTTTGTCCCAGAAGTTATAGCCTCTATTCATAAACAGACTGCCGGGCAACCTGTCCTTGTCAACCGATTCGCACAAATTCTTATCGAAGAACTCGACATCCCAAAAACCGAGCCGATTACTCTTGCACACTTCTCAAATGCACACGCACAACTCCTTGAGGAAGATAACGTTAACCTAACACATCTAACAACCAATATCCGCAGAGACCCGCGCTTTGAAAGTGTTCTGATGCGAATTATGGCACGTGAGGATGGTGTTGATTTTAATTTACGTAGTGACGTTATTAGCGAGCTTGCCACGTATGGTGTCATTGCTAGGGGTGATGACGGTATGTGTGACATAGTTAATCCAATTTATCTGTATTGCATTCTACAAGCATTCAAGGCAGTTGTGAACGGATTGGAAGAAGAGTACTTATCCGAAGGTAATAGTGAAGGATTTCTTGCTTACCTCACACCCGCGGGACATATTGATATGGAGGCATTACTTGATAATTTCCGTGATTTTATTGCACGTGTAGGGTTCAGGATTCTACAAGTCCCCGATACACCTCAAGAGTCCGTTGGCAGACACCTTTTGCTTGCATATCTCGACCAATTTGTTAAAATCATTGGCGGTTTTATGCACATTGAAGTGCAAACCGGCAGAGGCAGAATGGACATCATTATCACCCACAACCAGCGAAAATATATCGTTGAAACAAAAATTTGGAGAGGCGACAGTCGTTATCAGGCAGGCAAAAAACAACTTGCTGTATATCTAAATACTGAGGGGGTAAAAGAGGGGTACTATATTGTTTTTGATCATCGGGAGAATCCAGAGCCGCGGGTAGAGACAGAAATGATAGAGGGTTTAACTATTCGGAGTTATGTTATTCCTGTGATGCAGGTGCTGCCTTCAGGGAGTCCTGATACCCGCGGAATTAGATAGAAAGATGTTTTAGCTTAATCCATGCTCATCACAATAGTCTCGGATGATTGGCAAAAAAATATCGGCATATTTTTCCGTTTTCGCCGGTCCCACACCATGCATCAATTGGAATGATTCTTTATTTGTCGGAAAATATGTTGCCATAGCTTGCAGTGCTGTATCGTGAAAAATTACAAAATGCCGTACTCCCTCTCTCATAGCGATTTTGCTTCGTTCAACGTGGAGCAGTTCAAAAAGTTCCTGATCGTATTTTGATACTAACTCAGATGTTGCATGGTCTACCGAATCAACTGAAAATCCCCAGAACTGCTCGCCTTCCTTTAGTACACCCCATCCTTTCTGTGTTACGCGGATACTTCCATGTAGGACATCTCGTGCTAACAGTTCGTGTTGGATAAATTGGTAAGATAAATATCGCCACTGCGTCTTGCTATAATCCGTGCCAATACCGTGAGTGGAGATCCTGTCGTGTTTGTTTTCAAGAATCTTTTTTTGTTGTGAACCTCGCAATACATCAATTATATATGCTTCCCCGAATATCTGATCTGTCCGGACAACGCAGGAGAGATATTTTTGCGCTGGGATTGTTAAGTCAACCTTTGCCTCATCAGCCTTACGGCAGTTGTCACACATCCCACAATTTTCTTTCTCGTATTTCTCACCAAAGTAAGCTAATAACACTTTCCTTCTACATGCTATTGAGGTTACCCACCAAACAAGTGCATCCAATCGTTCCTTGCGACCCTGTCTTTCGGTTTGAGCACCTTGATTATTAAAATAGTTTATAGTATCTACATCGCCGTGGCTGAATAGCAACAAACAATCTGAGGAAAGTCCATCGCGTCCGCTGCGACCAATCTCCTGATAGTAAGATTCAGGTTCCTTCGGCAACCCAGCATGTAGCACAAATCGCACATCTGCCTTGTCTATTCCCATACCAAAGGCAATTGTGGCAACCATAATCCGGGTGTCACCGTTGATGAAAGCATTCTGATTCCTCTTTCGGGTTTCGTCATCTAAGTTTGCGTGATAAGGGAGTACAGAAATCCGTCGCGCAGTTAAATTACGACACAACGATTCTACTTGTTTTTTCGTTTGACAATAGATAATGCCGGATCCCTCACGGTGCATATTGAGAAACGCGAGTGTTTGCTCAAGCAATTCAACCTTCGGTTCAACAGCGATGAAAAGGTTTTGTCTGTCAAAACTGGCAATAAACTTGTTGTCATCATGAATTTCTAACAACTGCTTAATATCTTCTTGAACGCGCGGAGTAGCCGTAGCTGTTAGTGCTACACAGACAGCGTCTTGGAAACGCTCGCGAACAGAGATCAATTCTCGATAACTTGGGCGAAAATCATGCCCCACTGCGAGATACAGTGTGCTTCGTCAATCGCAAGACAGGCAACATCTGAGTCACAAAGCATATCATGGATTTCAGGTTTTTGTACAAGCGTTTCTGGTGCAATGTAAAGTAATTTGATTTCTCCTTGTCTGACCTTATGCATTCTAGTAACATACTCTTCTTCCTCAACCGTGTGATTGAGAAAAGTGGCGCGAATTCCCTTCTGCTCCAACTGCATCACCTGATCTTGCATGAGGGCAATCAGTGGTGAAACAACAACGGTTAATCCGTTAAAGATACACGCGGGCAATTGATAGCAAAGAGATTTTCCCGCTCCTGTCGGGAGAACAACCAGAGCATCTTCTCCTCTACGGATATGTTCAATGACCTCTTCTTGAAATGGAAGAAACTTTTCATATTCAAAAATGTCCTTGAGAATCTCTAAAGAAGGTGTTTTCGTTTGCTGTGGAGGCTGTCTCTTTCCAGGGGGAAGTATCGGTTCTTCTTGTGCTTCTTCTTCAAGAAACCATCCAGAAATTTGCACGTAGCAACGCAGTTCAACATGTGGTGTGTTTTGTGGTCGCCACCAATGGGCAAGTGAAACGCGCAGAAGCGTCCCTGCTGGAATCGTTTCAAGTATTTTTTGAAAACCAACAAAAGTTAACGTGCAACCGCCATTCTCCGTAGGATAGCGGTACCGCAATTTTCGCAACTCTCTTTCAAGAGTCAGAGTCTGGTCAGTTCTCCAAAACATTGTACTGTAAGATGGTACATCACTCCCAGGAGGCAGATAGAGCGAACCGCTTTCTGTAGTTTGCAATAAACCTTCATATAGTTCGCGTGGGTCCCCTGTTTTAGGCGGCATCAAAAGCTCAATTGCACTTATCAACTCTCTTGTGTCTTCTGTCCTATAAAGCCGATCTTTACTGTGGACGACAAAGTTTTCATTGTGTGGCGGAATCAGCGAAGTTTCCGGTTCACCAGTAATTTTCCAAATATCGCCAACCTCATATTCTCGATTAGCACCGTCATGCGGATCAGCGTTAAGTGGAGTAAGTCTCACACTTTCCCCTTTTTCTGTAATTGCGCCAATACACGCGCCGCTCCCCATTCGCGTTTTCGCAACAATTAGAACTCTCATGGCAAAATATTTTCAACCTCCAAATTGAATGTTTTCGCCAGTTTTTCCGCTACCAATGATCGGTGGCATGCTTCCGGTGCAGTTTCTACACAAAAGAGTGCTACAACTCTTGCATCCGATTCTAATTCGTCCAGCAAACTTTGCGGCTCAAATGCATCAAGGCATTCGGTGTGATAAGCTTCAATAAACGCTTCTCCCAGTTCAGTCCGTTTGCGTTTGGCGGTCTTCGTTGCTTTATCCGCCGCAGCTTGTTTTTCTCGGACGGTTTTTGTCGGCCCAAGGTCCTTTCTATGGATATATCGGATGCCAAGTTCTGCAAGACGTGCTTGCAACCGCTTACTATTAGCAAATGCATAAGTTGCACCGCGCACACCTCGTCTGCTACGAATATCACAGAACGTATCAACCTCTGCTTTGCACAAAGCATAAAAAAAACTGGTTTCATCAAATCCGTATACACCGATGGTTACAATTTTTATCTTCATACTGAATCAGGGCGTTTTTTTCGCGAGTGAAACGTCTCCTCTCCAAACAGATTCATCTGCCCGCCCGTAATACGTTCAACAACCTGCTCCTGCGTTATCTGATCACTGTTTTCGTCAATATGAACCACAGGTAAATCCTCAGTAGTAAGGGTTGCACCGATAAGTTTACATCGGTGGCAATGCTCCGGCTTCTCCTCACTACACATAAGCGCAACGCGCTGTTGTTGTGAGAAAGCAGTATGAAGACGTTCAATACCACGCCGATAAAATTCCGCATTCTTAACTTTTTCATAATCAACTATTCCGTTGACGTAACACGTTTCATCCTCAGGTTTCCCACCGAGCAGGTCTCCCATATACACATAGCGAATACCGTGCTGTTCCAATTCATTCGCGAGCGGCTTTTTGGAAAATTCTGGCTTATATCCTGAATGCGGAACTGAGCGAACATCAATGAGATAAGCAATTTTATATCGCTGTAGTACCTCAATGAACTCTGCTATTGAACGGCTTCCATAGCCTATGGTGTAGATTGGAGTGGTTTCTGTTGTCTTTTCCATAATAGGCAGATAATATCACATCCAGCGCTAAAAAACAATCCAATTTTGTCGCTTCACAGCGCCATTCAGTTTTGTATCTTTCTCAACTATTGGACATGGTCGCGAGCTGGAGCTCGCTCCTACAGGAAGAAATCTGTGAAAAAGTTCCTGATGAATTGAATGGTTCGGTTCTATTTCAAAATATCCTTGCTATCTTCATAGAAAATTTGTTATATTTTTAAAACTTACAAATTACTTTTCGGGAACACACCTTTTTAAAAAACTCGGATTTTAGATGAAACACCCATTAGTCGTAATCTTCCTCTTTATTTTAGTGATATACGTATTCATCTCCGAAGTACCTGCACAAGACAGTGAAACTGTTCCTGACAAACTTGTGCTGACATTAGACTTACTGAATTCTGGAATCGTAGTAGATTCTGGAACTGGACTTTACCCTTGGAAGTATCATCCGGGCGATAACCCAGAATGGGCAAGTCCAACTTTTGATGATATCGAGTGGGAATCCATTGGTACACTTGGCACACTGGCGCCTCAAAATGAACTACACGAAAGTGGGAAGAAGGGCATCGGTTGGTACAGACTACATGTGTCCGTTCCTGATAAGCAGCTCTGGAATGTCCCGTTGGCACTCCAGGTAATGTATCAGGCAGGGGCTTCTGAAATCTATCTTGACGGGGAGTTGATTTATGCCTTTGGTAAAGTGGGGACGCGGAAAGAGGAAAAGGAAGTTTATTGGGAGCGAAACCCACAGGTCATCACATTTTCCGGTAAAACTGATCATGTTATCGCAGTTCGGTATTCCAACTTCTCATCTCCGTTTGGATTTTGGCTTGTCGTAGCACCACTGGATGAAAGCATTAAAGCGCGTGTCAGCATTATTCGTCACGGCACCACTTTACAGATGGTATGGACAGCGATTTCTGTTTTCCTCATGCTGCAGCATCTATTGCTGTTTTTCTTTTATCCCGGCGCAAGAGAAAACCTCTATTTCGCGATATCAACAGGGAGCATCGGGGCATTTATTTTTCTCACGTTCCAATTTATTCTGTGGACGACAAGCAACACACAAATTCTGTTTTTACTTCGGCTACTTATCTGCGTATATGTACTAATATTTGTGTCGGGAAAGTTATTTCTCTATACCCTCTTTTATCCGAAGCTGCCCAAACTCTCTTGGTTCTTTCTTACAGGATGGGTTGTTACCCTTTGTGTCAATCTAATTGATATTGATAAATACACGTTTGATATTACGAGTTCCTATTCGTCTAATATCAGCGTAGAATTAGGGGGTCTTCTCTTACTTCTATTTACGATTTTGGCGTTTTTAGAGATTGTCAGAGTCATTATTGTTGCAATCTTTAAGAAAAAAGATGGCGCGTGGATATTTGGACTTGGCTCACTTGCCCCTATAATCCTGCCATTCATGTTCGGTTTTATTGCGGCGCGAACAGGATTCAGAATTAACTGGGAATTGGGAATAATCATTTTATTCCTTGCGCCACTTTTTTCTATGTCGGTTTTTCTTGCCCGCAACTTCTCCCGAACAAGACGAAAACTTGAGACTGAGGAACTTGAACGCCAACTCTTGGAAGTTGAAAACACCCGCAAAACAGAGGAATTGGAAGAAGCGCGTGAACTCCAGATGTCAATGCTACCGCATGCTCCACCTGAACTTCCGAATCTTGATGTGGCTTTTGAAATGCGGCCGGCAACAGAGGTCGGTGGCGACTATTACGACTTCAATCTTACGGAGGAAGGTCAACTTACCATCGCAATCGGAGATGCCACGGGGCACGGTATGAACGCTGGACTTGTGGTTTCCGCTGTCAAAAGCCTTTTCAAAACGTCAGCACCAGAGGCAGGAAACTTACAAATTCTCGAACGTATCTCGCGGGGCATAAAGAGTATGAATCTCAAAAGACTCTACATGGCAATGACGCTGGCTACGTTCAATGACAATATACTAACACTCGCATCCGCGGGAATGCCACCGCCTCTCATCTATCGATCAGAGGAAGACATGGTAGAGGAGATACTTCTTGAAGGAATGCCTTTGGGTGGGGTTATTGGATCCGAGCGACAAGAAGCAATGTTTGAACTCCAGTCAGGGGATACTGTTCTGCTTATGAGTGATGGTCTACCGGAAATGTTGAATCCTAAAAACAAAATGTTGGATTATCCAAAAACGAAGGAACTTTTTGCAGAAGTTGCGGACAAATCTCCAAAAGCAATTATCAACCATCTCTTTAAAGCGGGCACTTCGTGGACAGACGGAGGACCACAGGCGGATGATGTTACATTTGTTGTCATCAAGGTGAAGTAACCTAAACAACGATTTTTGCATATCAAACCCAATAATGAATAGTAAGAATCATGATGAAAACAACCGAATTTTTAGATACATTCCTCCAATCAAAAAATTCCTTGCTATTTTTATTTAGAATATGTTATATTAATTAAAACTTTGATTTCGCGTGAACAGAACATCAGTTTTGCATTTTTTTCAAACTTTTTTGGGACAATTGAGTCTAATTGTATAAGGTATGATCGGGACTCTCTGTAAAAGTATCCATATCATCAGAAAACTTGTACGGTACTTCGGGGTGACTATTCAGTAGATAGACAGGATTTGCCATAGGCTAAGGTAAAAGATGAAAGAGAGTTGGCAAAACCTTATTGATCTCATTGTGAACCCAAGTGCCACGTTTGAACGTCTTAAATCCAACCCGAAGTGGGTCGTGGCATTTGTCTTGTTTTTTTCACTTTCAGTTGGCTTGGCTTGGGCAAATGCGCCGTTTATAAAACGACTCATGACCCTACTGAAACCTGATGTTGCTGCAACAATTTCCTTCAAATCCTATGTAGCGAAAGGTTCTATTGTTGTAGTTCTCTGGTGTATTATACTGGGTAGTGTATTCACTTTTGCGGCACGAGTTTTCAAAATAAACCCTGCATTAAAATTTATACATATTTTTGCTGCTGTTGTGCCTACCTCGTTGATTGGCACGCTAATATATTTGATCAATATAGGTTTGTTCCCTCTTTTTAGGCAGCTTGAGGATATTAATAGACCAATTGATATGAAACTGATTCCAGGATTACACATGGTAGCGGGATCAATCGAAAATGCACATATTCTGACGTTTCTGAGTCATATAAACCCGTTGAGTGTGTGGTATATCGGTGTCTTGACAATTGCTGTCGTAATTCTCGCGGAAGTAAACCGAGTTAAGGCGTGTTTTACAGCACTAATCATCTTTTCTATTCGTATCGGCACTGAGATTCTGTTTTTTAATCTGACTTTTTACTAAATGTATTTAATATCACTGGAATAGTTTCAGTTATGGTAGATTTTAGAATTAATTGGACATTCTTGAACTGTAGGAGGGAACTCCGATTCCCGACTATCAAGGCGTATCGTCGCGATTCGGAGATCGCTCCTACAGGTGAAGTGTATAATTATTTCAATAATTCACCATAAAACAATTTTGCGAGATTAAAGCGTCCTTTAACTAACACCGAAAACTATCGTCAAAATATAGGTGGACATCTGGAAGTTGATCCAAACCTATTTTTCGGCAGATAGGTAAAGGAGAAATTAATGAGCACCAGGGAAAATTATGCAGAATTACAGACAAAGATTTTAGACGCGCGGCGTGTGTGGAAACGCAGCCTCTTCTGGACAGGAGCTGCTATTGTACTGATAGGATTTTTAGCGATTCTGGTTGGAGAGTCAATTGTTGATTGGCTGATGCCGATGCCAAGTGTTGTACGTATTGCACTGCTTGCGGGTATCGTCGGTGCAACACTCTACCTACTTTACAAATACCTTATTCAGCCAATGAGAACCTCTCTTACCCTACGAGATGTTGCACTTAACGTTGAAGATAGCCATCCAGACCTTGAGGATAGACTTGTCAGTGCTGTGCAATTTGGTTCCCGTGAAACAGAGGACCCAGTTGAGGCACACATGCTTCAACGGTTGCTTGAAGATACGACACAGCGGATAAAAGGTATTGATTTCAAAGCAACGGTTGACCATAGTCGGACGCGGAAATTTGTCGGTATAGCAACTTTAGTTATTGCAGCATGTGGTTTGCTTACGCTCCTATTTCCTACCGAAACGCGTACCAGTCTAATGCGGATATTTGTGCCGTGGGAAAAAACTGACCCGATTTTGACGACTAAGGTTAATGTTACACCTGGCGATGCTCGTATCCTACGCGGGAAAAGCCTACCTATTGAGGTTGCCGTCACAGGCAAGGATGCGGAAAAAGTTGTCTTGACGTATTATGGTAAAGATACGCCCCCCACTGCAGAAAACGAAGGTAGCAAACAAGAAATTAATATGGTGCAGAATCCGGAGGATAAACGCGGATTCGCTTATGAGATTTTCAATGTTGACGCGGATATGGAATACTATGTTGTGGCTAATGAGACGACATCTGAACGCTACACAGTAGAAGTTTTTGAAATGCCACGGGTAGAAGAGATTTCCGTTGCTTATACCTATCCTGAATATACAAAGCTTAAACCGGTTGTGCAGCAAGGAAGTGGGGATATTCAAGCAGTCGTAGGCACAACAGCTGAAATCAGAATCACTGCCAATAAGGCTATCCAAACAGCAACATTTACGCACCAAAATTCAGAATCTGAAGCCGTAACTGAAGAAGAGGGGGTAGATGAAGCGGTTGCTTTAAAATCCTCAGAAATGGTTGTTGCTGACGGTAATATACTCACGAAAACCTTAGAAGTTACTGAAGATGGGAAATATGCTGTTGAACTTCTTTGTATTGATGGGTTCAATAACGAAGTGCCGATTGAGTATAATATCAAAGCAATGCCAGATAATGCCCCTGAAGTGGTTATCAAAGAACCCGGTCGCGATGTCAAAGCAACAAAATTGGAAGAGGTGAAAATCGTTGCTGAGGCTACAGATGACTATGGTGTTGAAAAGTTAAGTTTAATGTATCGCATCGGTGCAGGTGAATTGAAGGAGATCGTCCTAGAATCTATTGGTGAACTTGCCGTGGAAGATGCTGATGTGAGATCCGGAAAACACAACCGAGTTGGCACCTATACCTTCTATCTGGAGGAATTTGATGTAGAACCGGGTGAGGTCATCTCTTACTATGCTCATGCAACTGACAATAACACACTTACAGGACCGGGTGAAGCGAACAGTGACATATACTTCATAGAGGTCAAACCCTTTAATCGAAGACTTCAACAGGATGAGCCATCCGAAGAAGGCATGCCAAATCCGCTGCTGGCGTTAATCGCTTCACAGAAACAGGTTATTCGAGAAACATGGAAGCACATTAACACACAACCTTCAACACTTACTGAAGAATACAATTCTGCTGTTAAGAAAACTGGTGAGAAGCAAGGTGAAGTAAAAGATAGAACGCAGCAAGTAACAGACGAGTTGAGCATGGCGATGCAAGAAATGCAGGTCGATCCAGAAATCATGATGAACCTTGAAGAGGCAATTGATAAGATGGGTGAAGCAAAAGGCAGTCTCGATGCTATTCAACCGCTGGTAGCAATCCCACCAGAACAAGCGGCTCTTGAATTACTCATTAAAGTTAATCTTGCAATCCCCAAAGTACTTAGGCAAGCGAGGCAAAGTGAGCCACAACTTGCTGAGAATTTTGAATTAGAATTAGAAGAGTTACAAAACGAACTTGAGCAGAATCAAGAAGAACTTGAACGCGAGATGCAGGAACAGACGCAGCAGATGTTAGACCAAGCGCGCGAAATGCTGGCACAACAACAAGGGTTGAATCAACAGAGCCAGCAGATGAGCAAAGAAAATCAACCTTCTCCCAGTGATATGCAACAGAACAGTCAACAGCAGGGAGAGTTATCACAGCAAGCACAGCAGATGTCAGAACAACTCAGCCAAATGCAAGGTAATGCGCAAGACACGCAAGAACAACGTTTAGGTCAAGCTGGGCAAGCCATGCAACAGGCGAGCGAACAGATGCAACAAGCTTCGCAAGGAATGCAGCAGCAGCAACCCCAAATGAGTGCTGCTAAAGGTGAAAAGGCGGAAGAGAGGCTTGAACAAGCCATTGATCAACTTGAAAGAGCCGCCGCTGAATTCACCGATAATGCATTAGAAAGAGCGTCCCAACAACTCCAACAGTTGACTGCGGAGCAATCTGGTGTTCAACAGCAGACGCAAGAAATGAGGAATAGGTCCCAGCAATCTGGAATGCGTCCCGAAGATTATCGTCAAGCTTCTGAACTTGCAAACCAGCAGCGCCAACTTCAACAGGATTTAGAGTCACTTCAAGACGATTTGAGCAATCTCCAGGAGCAACTCAATCAAGATAATCCGGAGGCTGCCGAAAATGTCTCTGATGCTTCAAGAAGACTCACTGAAGAACAGACTGCGGAAGATATGGCAACAGCACAGCGTGCATTGCAATGGCGCAGTTTACAGAGTTTACAGTCCGCAGACATGAATCAGCAAGAGGTGATAGAAACATTAGAGGAAGCACAAGCCGACCTTCAACAGGCGAGAGCCAATATGGCGCAAACTGAAGAGGAACAACTTGAAGCTGCCCTGGAACAACTTCAAAGCTTTGAGGAACAGATGCAAGATATGCAGCGTGAACGTCAAGCGATGGAGGGACAAGAGCAGACAGAGGAACAGCAACAACGGGAGCAGCAACTTCTGGAACGGATGCAGCAAGCGCAGCAGGCTATGGAGAATGCTCAGCAAGGGCAACAACCCGGACAGCAAGGGCAAGAAGGACAACAGCCTGGACAAGAGGGACAACAGCCTGGGCAACAAGGGCAAGGTGAAAATGAAAATGACTTGGCGCGCGGCGGTGCTGAATCCTATCAAGAGATTAAAGAGTTGTGGCTTGGTATGCTTGATGCTATGCAGACTCCTCCAGGAAATCGGAATCGTCCTTCCCCTAAATATGAACTTGCTATCCGTGACCTGCAGAAACTGGAGTCTGCTATAGAAGAACGACTCAATATGCTGCAAGAGATGAAACAGTTGGCGCAAGTTGCGAAAGAGGATGTCCCGCCCGAATATCGTAGACTTGTTGATAATTACTACGAGTCTTTAGCGAAATAGGTAATTCTGAGACATTAACCATTATGTAGGGACAATGCGGAGAAATCCGGTTGTCCCTACATAATTTTGGTAGACATAGTTATTGATATAATGGAGGAAGACTATGGAACGACCTTTTATTGTTAAGCCCGGCAATAGTATTAGTCTGGACGGGGTTGGAAAGGACTGTAACCCCGAACATGATCCGGAATATACGGGGGCTTACCGAAAAAAAGGTGAAACGAAAAAACCGTTGAAGAAACTCCATAAACAGATGCTCAAACTTCAGGAGTTGCTTTACGCAGAGAACCAACACGCGCTTCTAATTATCCTGCAAGGCATGGATACATGCGGAAAGGATGGCACTATCCGAAAGGTAATGGCTGGTATCAACGTGCAGGGTTGCGATGTAGTTAATTTCAAAGTTCCTTCAGCAGATGAGTTTTCTCGCGATTTTCTGTGGCGCGCCCACAAAGCCGTTCCACAGAAAGGAAAAATCGGAATTTTCAACCGTTCGCATTATGAGGATGTACTTGTTGTTCGTGTGCATGACCTTGTGCCAAAATCGGTTTGGAAACAGCGCTACCAACAGATTAACGATTTTGAAAAAATGTTGGTTGAAAACGGAACAGTTGTCCTGAAATTTTTCCTACACATCTCAAAAGACGAACAGAAAGAACGCCTTGAATCCAGAATCAACGACCCGTCAAAGCATTGGAAAATCACCGAAGCAGACATTCGTGAACGCGCCTATTGGGATGATTATATGCAGGCGTACGAAGCAGTCCTCCAAAAATGTAGTACCGATTGGGCGCCATGGTATATAATCCCCGCAAATAAAAAATGGTATCGGAATCTTGTTATCACAGAACGCATTGTTGAAACACTTGAAGGGTTAGACATGAAATTCCCCAAACCCACTTCTGATGTCTCAATTTTTTCTGTGGACTAATACCAATTAACCCGATTTGTAGAGCGAGCTCTCTGTGCCTTGCAACGCTGATTTTTTACAGAAAACTTCTAATCAAGTTAATTTAGTATAACATAAATAGAAGTTTAACTATGAAATTCAATCTCTTGAGCGATAATAAAAAAATCGTAGACATAGTAATGTTGGTAGGTTCATTATTAATTTGCGTTGGATTGATAATGCAAATTGCAAGTATTGCAGAAAATTATTCCTTGTGGCTTTTAGGACTGGGATCACTCGTAGCATTCTGGAGTGCGTTTTCACAAATATTTGTGAACGCCAAGAATAAAGGTATAACACCTTCAAGGGTCTTGGGAAATATTTCATTTTTGGTCTTGTCCGTTTTCTGGGGAATATTCTTGATATGGATATATTTGAAAATGTAGTAGTTTTCTAACTGTTACATTCATGAATTATTGATGTTTGGAACAAAAAGGGACATTGATGCTTTCAACAGCGCAGTTAAAGCAATTTGAAGAAGAAGGATATCTGCTACTCTCTGGACTGATTCCGAAGGAAACTATCGTCCAAGCAGAACAAGCAATGTGGCATTCAATGGGTATGGATGTGAACGATCCTGACTCATGGGAACACTTCCAACGCCCATTTCTTACCGGTTTTTATATAGAAAACATGTCAAACGAAAAGCGTATTGAACTTTTTGGCTTGACGCATCCAGATTTGTTGGCGTGTTGCACGCCAGATTATCTCACCGCCCTTAATCAACTCGCTGAAAGATATCCAGTTATTCCGCACTGTAAAAGCCAACATCCAGATGGTATCTGGGCGATGAATCAATTCCCTATTTCTGCTGAATGGAATATGCCTTCCCCTCACCTTGATGGATACTCCAGGGATTTAAGTTTAGACCCTGGCACTTTTCGAGCATCAAGTTTAACCTACCTAACCAATGCCAATTCCCATCAAGGAACGACAATGATATGGCCCGAAGGCCCGCAACGGATTCGGGAGTTCCGTAAAAAGAATCCAAATTTTTCAAACCATGTTCGATCTATGCTGACACAGTTGCCACAGATAGATTTGGGTGAACCGATGGAAGTTGTTGCGAAACAAGGGGATGTGCTTCTGTTCCATCACCTATTACCGCATGCCAACACATTAAATGTCGGTACTTCTCCGCGTTTCGCTATCCGTTATATGTGTCTGTGCTATGATTGCCGCGCATGGGAGAAAAAAGGAGAGTGGAATATCTGGATGCCATAATAATCAACAACACAATGGTATTTTAGATTCCACTTACTAAATTCTGTTTGTGTGGCGGTAAAATCTCACGTTTCAATTTAACTAATCTAACACCACAAAGATCGCGAACCTTGTAAATTCGCAATCAAGGAGGAAATAATGAACCAAAATCTATACTACACGAAGTCAAAATCAATGGGGATGAAAATTACGCATCTAATTATACCGTTTATGTTAGTTGTGGCACTTACCTCTGCCCTCTTTTTAGCCCAAACCGCAATAGCACAAGAGGTGTTGGTAAATACCGGATTTGAGGAATTCACTTTCGGTGAACCACCAACGGATTGGGAGGTCCGAGGTAATCAGATACAAGTAACAGATGACACAGTCAAAACCGGTGATAAATCGCTTGGTATTTTAGGTGGAGCGAATGACGATAGGGTTGGAGTCGCCATTGAAACCGAAAATCCGATCATTTCTGTTGAATTTTGGGTATATATTAAGGGAGCTGGGCGTTCCTTCAATCTCAAAGTTGTATCTGCTGATGACATTGCACAAAACGATGGTGGAGTCTATCTGAATTGGAATGCCAACGCTACCCGCCTTTACAATGGTTCCGCCTGGGTCCCAGTGGATGACTTCCCTTATGAGACTTGGAAATACGTCCGAGTCGTTGCCGATGTTGGGAATAGTGTATTTGACTATTACGTCGGAGATGACAGGGACGGTGCACTGACAGCTGAACCCAAAACAGACCTCGCTTTTCGTAAACCCGCAACAAATCCTGTTGCCCAGTGGGTTGTTTTCCACGTTTACTCCACAGTCGCGCAGGGCTTCGTAGATGATTTATTTATCTATGAAGGCACCGAACCAGTGAACCCCGCACCCGTGAATCCAAAAGGAAAACTGGCAACATTCTGGGGACATGTCAAGAAACAATCCTCGTTTTGATAGGAGCGATTCCCCTTGGGGTAACAATCTATAGTTGTTTACAAATTATACTATCAAGGAGGAAAGAATGCATCAAAACCAATACCGCATTAGATTAAAATCAGTAGTCGCAAGTACTACTCGATTTTTGATGGGATTCATGTTTGCGACCATACTTGTCTTGAGTTTTACTTTAGGTCAAACTGCCATAGCACAAAAAGTGCTTGTACAAACCAGATTTGAGGAATTCGCAGTCGGTAAACCCCCAAAAGATTGGGAGGTGAGAGGGGACGGTTTTGAGGTGACAAACGACACTGTCAAAACTGATAAAAAAGCCCTCGCAATATTAGGGGGTGCCAATGATGATCGGGTTGGAATCGCTATAGAAACCGACAATCCCATCATTTCAGTTGAATTTTGGGTTTACATTGAGGGAGGCGGACGTTCTTTCAACCTAAAAGTTGTTTCTTCTGATAACATCAATCTACACGTTGGTGGGACTTACATAAATTGGAATGCCAACACAGTTAGACTCTTTGATGGAGCAGCATGGCAACAGATTGACAACTTTGATACGGATGAATGGAAATACGTTCGTATCATCGCAGATGTCAGCAAAAGTGAATTTGACTTTTATGCCGGCAACGACAGAAACGAGGCGCTGAAAACTAAAGGCAAGAAAGGGCTGCCTTTTCGGAATGCCGCCGTAAATCCCGTCGCCAAATGGGTTGTTTTCCATGTATATGCAACAGCTGCACCCGGATACGTAGACGATTTATTTGTTTATGAAGGCGATGAACCGATAAATCTTGCTGTTGATCCGCTCGGAAAACTCACGACTGTTTGGGGACATATCAAGAGAGATTCTTCAGTTCAATAGAGAAGTTACTTAACTTTTAGGTTTAGATAGAGGCTTTGTTGAAGCGTGTTCAAAGGAGAATAATTATGGACAACGGAACAGTTCACCTAACACCAGCACAGAGGTTACACTTTGACATCTACGGTTTCGTATTATTGGAAAACGTTCTGACTACCGATGAAATTGATCGGATGAAGGATGCGCTCTACAGAATCAAAGGCGACGAGAATCTTGATGGAACGAGGGTATATTTAAATTGGCGGGGAGAACACCACGCGCACATGGGTAATCTTGTTGAATACGATCCAGCCTTATTAGCGTATGCAGCACACCCCAAACTTGTTCCGCTGGTTGAGGAGGTAGTTGGTGGGGCAGTCCGTCTTGAGGAGACCGAAGCCATTATTAACTGGCGAAACTCTGATGATGATTTAGATGAACTTCACAAACGTCGTTACAACCCAACCGGTTTTCATCGTGGCACGCAGCACGGTTGGGGTACCTATATGGAACAAGATAAGTTCCATTGCATCTTTGTAAAAACGCTTGCCTATCTAACTGATGTTGGTCCTGATGATGGTGGGACGTGTGTGATACCGGGTAGCCACCGCTTGACATGGAAACAGAATGAGATGATAGAAGCAGCTTTGTCAGATGATAAACTTGTTCATCAGGTTGAAGCGTCAGCAGGTTCTGTCCTACTTTTTGCGGAGGCACTCATTCACAGCACCACTGCCATTCGTAGCGACAAAGAGCGAGTTATCCTTATCGCAGGCTATACCCCACCGATGGTACGTGAGTGGCCAGGAAATGAGGTTAGTCCAGAATTTGTTGAGACACTCCCAGAAGAAATCCGCCCGCTTATCTCTGGTAGTGACAGTTGGCACTGGAGACGCCGATATTAGCCTATTCCTATAAAATGAACTGATTCCGCAGACCTGTATTCAACTATCAGACTCTGCTCGAAGTTGTTCAATTTCCAATAGAGCTTTGGCAAGTTCGGCTTCAACGTTTTGGCGGGCAGATGATTCTTGCTGTGCGCGTTCTTCAGCGTGTTGTGCGCGTTCTTCAGCATGTTCGACCCTTTCTATAGGTGGTTGCAGCCATTGTTCAGTACGAGGATTATAAAGCCTTAAAACACCTCCATGTTCACCGAGTTCCAAATTCAACACATTGGAGCGTAGACGTTCATCAACAAAATCTATCTCTTGATACGCTCCATCTGTAAGCCGAAACCCGATAAAATTTGGATGTATCTCACCGTAAGGATCGTAAATATAGTATTCCTTCACTGCAAGAACTGACGCATAAAGTGTTTTCTTACGGCGCATGTCCTCTCTAAAAGTACTGGGACTTGCCAATTCCAGAACAAAATCGGGCGTATTACCTTCTTCCCAGGTTAGATAGGTACGGCGCGGTTTTTGAGAAACACCAAAAACCACGAATACATCCGGGGCAACAGATTTCTTAGGGTTCCCTTGTTCGTAATACATCAACAAGTTTCCCGATACATAAACCGGATCATCCCGAAAATGGTGTTGTAGCATCTGAATGAAATCCACCATTAAGTCGCGATGTTTATCTGTTTCTGCCATAGGTTTACCGTCCGATTCGGGATAGACTATTGTCGGAGCAGATTGTATTTTGTGCTTCATCGTGCCATCTCCTAAAAGCGGCAGGGATTTTAACTGTAGATCGGGGTAATATTACCTTATAATTTATATTTCCTCCCATTAAAGTATACCACACTAACTCTTGAATGTCACGTTTTTAAAATTTACAGTTGACTGCATTAGCAGTGTTATAATGTTGCATTCCATGAATGTATTTCTTCCTAACGATGTTATTATGCCCCTGAAGTTCGCGGCATCCACAGAGATTCCTTCCCCATTTCCGCAAACAAGAACTTCATAACTAATTCCGCCTTCAATTCAGCATGCTCAGGTGAATTCCAAAGGTTGTTGATTTCCCCCGGATCCGCGTGCATGTCAAACAGTTCTCCATACTCACGATTATAATAGACGGTTAGTTTGTATCGGTCATTTACGTAGGTTTTTACGTGTACAGTTGTCGGTTCATGATGATTCTCAACGATAATATGATCACGCGCTTGAACTTCCTGTCCATACCAGACTGGCGTTTGATCAACACCTGTCATCGGATGTGGTATGTCAATCCCCGCTGCACTAAGGAACGAAGGCGCTAAATCAACTAAGGTCTGCAACGCATCAGATTGTTTCCCCGCAGGCACAACACCCGGATACCGCGCGATAAACGGCACTTTTATAACGTCTTCGTAGTGGAACGCACCTTTGGCAATGAGACCGTGCTGCCCGTAAAAATGCCCGTGATCTGATGTGAAGACAACCAACGTATTGTCAGCGAGTCCAAGTTCATCAAGTTTCGCCAAGATATTGCCAATATATTTGTCCATCAGACTCACCATGCCGTAATACACAGCAATATCTTTAGCGAGTTCATCCCGATCCCTTAAATGCGACCTAAATCCGTGGACACCCTTACCGCTTTCGCGCCATTCAGAGAAATCTGGTTTTTGTTGCTGTGTCATTTGAAAATGCGGAGGGTTGTTGTCATGTTCTCCCTCTGTTACAGAAGGCACCGTCAAAGCTTCAGGGTCATACATCGTATCCCAAGGTTCTGGCACGAGATATTTCGGGTGTGGATCGAAGAAACTTGCCCACAGAAAAAAGTTTTCACCTTTCTGCTGATATGCCTCCATCAGCGCGTTCGTGCGTTCAGCGATCCAGGTATCGTAATGATACTCCTCAGGAATCGGCCACTTTCGGTATTGTCCGCGAGCGTTACCTGTCGGTGGAGCGAAGTAGTCACGCCAATTTGTAAAACCTTTTTCCTCCATCCAGATAGCATAATGTTGACCGACGTGCGCTTCATCGGCGTGGTTGCGTGCCAGTTCAACATGCTCGAATCCGTAAAATGGTTCATTGAAGTTCCGCCAGAAATCTAAGTCTTGCAGAATAGGATAGGATTCCAGTGATGGAAATTCGTCTGTTCCATGTAGGGGTTGGAAGTGTGCTTTTCCGACAAGGGACGTGCGATAACCCGCGTCTGTGAAATCTTCACCAACGGTCCGTTCATCTTCAGAAAGTTTTGTGCCGAGAGACCACGCCCCGTGTTGACTCGGATATTTGCCTGTTATGATGGAAGCGCGTGTCGGCGTGCAGGTCGGGTTAGGGCAGTAGGCTCTATGGAAGAGTGTGCCATCTTGTGCTAAAGCATCTAAATGAGGTGTCTGAATTTCCGGGTTAAGGCAACCCAAAGTGTTCCAATGTTGTTGGTCGCTGGTGATAAGCAAAATATTCGGTCTGGTTTTATCCATATATCTCCTTTATGTCTTTCACAAATCAGATAACAGGCTTCACTTTATAGGTCAACTTTATCTCCTAATCATACATTTTTCCCTAAACAGCACTGCTTATACTTCCGTCCACTACCGCACGGACAAGGCGAGTTACGTCCAATCTTCTGTGACGACGTAGAAGTTGTCTGAACCTTCATATTATCACTCTTGCCTTTTGCTTGCCGACTTTCCCGCATCATCGGTATAATACTATTCGCGGGTTTTCCTGCTTGGAGAGCCGAAGCCATCAGTTTCATAGGCTCGTCAATGTGATTGAAAAAATGCTTATAGCCAGCACAGAGGTAGTTCAAGCCGTCTTCTCCATCGGGCGTTTTGATAATACGGTTTTTTGGGCAGCCACCATTACAAACGAACTTCACCTCACAATTACGGCAGTACTCCGGTAATGTATCCCGTTTATCCGTACCGAATTTACGTTGAAAAGGTGAATCAACCATGTCCGCTATTGGAGTTTCTTCTATGTTACCAATGTGGTAATCAGGTGTGACGTAATGATCACAGGAATAGAGATCGCCATTATGTTCAATTGCCATCGCATCGCCACAGGTCTCATTGAAAATACAGAGGCTTGGGTTATACCCCATCCATGCTTCTAACGCGACATCAAAAATCTGGACAAAGATTTTGCCGATGTCATTAACAACCCATTCATCAAAAATGGTGGAAAGAAATTTACCGTACTGCTTTGCCGTGACGGAGCGCGGGGACACATTCTTCCCATCGAAATGTTCAACCGCCGGAATAAACTGCATGAACTCCGCCCCAAGTCCTTTGAAATAGTTGTAGACCTCTTTCGGATATTCGGCATTATGGCTATTCACAACACAAAGTATATTATAGTCAACGTTATGCTTCTGTAATATCCGTAACCCTCGAATTACCTGTTCTGATGACGGACGACCGCGTTTATCATAACGATATTTATCGTGAATATCAGGTGGCCCGTCAATACTTACTCCTATTAGAAACTTATTCTGCTTGAAAAATTGACCCCACTCATCATCCAGTAGCGTAGCATTAGTTTGAAACGTATTTTGTATCGTCATGCCAGTGCGTCTATATTTTTGTTGATATCGGATCGCTTGGCGGAAAAAATCCACACCCATTAACGTCGGTTCGCCGCCTTGCCACGCGAACGTGACTTCGTTAACCTGCTGTGCCTCTATATATTGCTTGACATACTTCTCCAAAGTTTCATCGCCCATCCGGAAAGAGCGAGTTTCGGGGTAGAGTTCCTCTTTTTCCAGATAAAAGCAGTATTCGCAATCTAAATTGCAAATTGGTCCTATTGGCTTTGTCATCACATGAAAAGCGCGTGGTGCATTAGGTTGAACCATTCGATTTACCTCTCTGCTTAAACTTTGCGTTAAGTGTAGCATATTCCACCTGAATCCTCAAGAAAAAAGTGTCTTCACATTCCATCCTGTAGGCATAATCATCAACAAAAAACGAAGATTCCTATTAAATAATAAAAACTTCTTGTCAAGAAATATGTAGTATGATAAATTGTTTTCAATATAAGGAAATATCATGGAACTCACTTTGATAGTCTTGTTTTTATTAAAGGTTCCTATTATTCCGACATTCGCAATCCTTACCCATGAACCACCACAGTAAGGTTCTGGATAGTAAGTGATATATAAAATATGGGAGTTTATCAAATGAAGTTGTTAAGCATAAGTATAGTGTTGCTCTTATGTCTCTGTGCCACTTCATGGGCACTTGAGCAGAACGACGAAGCGATCGTTGGTGTATGGCTGTTTGAAGGCAATGCTGACGATTCGTCAGGAAACAAAAATGATGGAAAGGTTAACGGAAATTTCAAATTTGAAGATGGTAAGTTCGGTCAAGCTGTCGTCGCTGCTGGTGGCGGTAGTATTGATGTCCAAGAATCAGATAGCTTAAAGAGCGTCGGAGATCAATTGACTGTCGCTGCATGGTTCCGAGTAGATGCCGATTCGGACACTGGTGTCAGGAAAAATGGCGCATATCTGTTAGAAGACCAATCTGGCGGTGAACCCATCCCTGACGGTTTCTCTTTCAGAATCTGGACAGACCAGGGTATTACACCCGGGTTCTACGGTAAAACTGAGTTAGAGCAGAAGAAATGGCATCACGTTGCCGGAACTTATGATGGTAAAAATGTTGAGATGTATGTTGACGGTGAACCAGAAAGTGCCAAAGGAGCGCTTAATGCTGGCAAGGCTGATTGGAAACCAGAATGGGGTGGAAAAGTACAACCAGGCCAGACATTACAACTCAAATTCGGACCTGAGTCATATACCGGTGCTATTGATGAGATCGTCATTCTCAGTCGTGCGCTTGAGGCTGATGAAATTAAGCAGTTACTGAATGGTTGGGGAGATGCTTTTGATGTTGGACCTGAAGGAAAATTAGCAACAACATGGGCACGGGTAAAAGCCGCCCGGTAATCTTATCGGCTGTACAAGGTTAATCATTCTATTTTCTTTACATGGGACAATTATATCTTGTTCCGGAAAGTTAATACAATTCGTTATAATTGACAATTCATATAAATGGAGGAATTTAAATTGAAGTTATTGAGTGTAAGTATCAGTTTGGTACTATGTATTTGTGCTGTTTCATGGGCATTAGATCAGGATGATCCAGCAATTGTTGGTGTATGGCTGTTTGATGGTAATGCTGACGATTCGTCAGGGAACAGCAATAATGGAGAAATTAAAGGCGATTTCTCATTTGAAGCTGGCAAATTTGGTAATGCTGTTGTTGCCAGTGGAGGCGGTAGCATTGACGTGCCTAATTCGGATAGCATCCTAAGTGTCAAAACAGGGTTGACTGTTGCGGCATGGTTTCGAGTAGATACTGACTCGGACACTGGTGTTAGAAAAAATGGCGCATATCTGTTAGAAGACCAATCTGCTGGTGAACCTATTCCTAACGGTTTCTCCTTCAGAGTTTGGACGAGCAATGGTATTTCACCAGGCTTTTATGGCAAAACAGAATTGCAGCAGAAAAAGTGGCATCATGTTGCGGGAACTTATGATGGCGAAACTATTGAGATGTATGTTGATGGTGAACCAGAAAGTGCCAAAGGTGCGCTGAGAGACAACAAAGCTGACTGGGATCCAAAGTGGAGTGGTGATGTTGCCGCTGGTCAGACGTTACAACTCAAATTCGGTTCTGAGACATATCACGGTGCCATTGATGAGATCGTTATTGCCAGTCGCGCTCTTGAGGCTGATGAGATTAAGCAGCTGATGGCGGGCTGGGATCAAGCTTTCACTCCTGTTGAACCCCAAGGTAAATTGGCTACAACGTGGTCAAGATTGAAGGCTTCCCGATAATTTGATCAATATATATTGGGACACCTTGGTGTGTCCCCAAACCAATTATGGTGAATTATTGAAATAATTATACACCTCACTTGTGAATCAACGCCAAATGCGCCAAATCAACGGTATGAATGCCATTTAGGCATTCCCCGTATGGCATTTGGCGGGAGCGATCTCCGAATCGCGACCAAAACCATTCGTAGTCGGGAATCGGAGTTCCCTCCTACAGATGAATAATGTCTAATTAATTCTAAAATCTACCATAAACACCTTCTTTCGTTGTAAGATTGACCTCCCGCACTTGATTTTCAATTAAACCTATTTTCAACCTCACCAAACGACAGAATTTTCTTTATCTTCCCCGGTTGTGCCCAGTTACACTTTCCTGCCCCATTAAGTTGTCGCAACAATATCGGAATTTCTGGATTTTCAAGTGAGGTTTTAATCCTTTGTGCTTCGTCTTTAGACCAGCACGGGATAAACGCATGCATCGCCTGATTGCCTTGCCACATCTGCCCATCTACACTACTTAATATAATCGGGTTAAATTGATTCTTCCCATACGCCTGCCATATCACCTTGAAAGGTGCAAATGAATAGGGACCAACGCCAAGCATCGCCCACCAATTTCCCTTATTCATAGACGCACGCAGCATCGTGCCTTTCCTTGCTTGTAGTTGGTCTTGGTAGCGCTGAAGATAGTCCTGCAATATGTCATATTTTCCGATTTGATCCCATGTAAGCGGTTTTCCCGTTTCCCGATGATACGGCAGCAGAATCCATTTGTGAGGTGATAATACATTTTGCCGCCATATCTCCTTGCTTGCGAGGGGATATAGAAATTCTTCGGGGAGATGTGAAGGTTTGTGGTCAAAGATAAAAACACTATTCGCACCACATGTATTCACACCTTGCCGCGGCTTTTGTTCAGGTCCTAATCTGATCTCAAGTGTTTCACCCGCCTTGAGTTCATCAAGGTTTTGCACTACCCGCCATGGGTCAGTAGGATTTTTGAGCGGTAAAGCCTTATGTTCAATCCAATTTCCATCCACCTCTTTGAAATATGTGACTGGAAATTCCTGTTGTGTATCACTTTGAAACCTTGCACAACAGTATGCAGTGTTAACCCCATCAAACACTTTAGTAGATGTAAATTCATAAACAACATCTATGGCAAAATTCCGATAGGTATCAAAGAAACTTTGCGAGCATTTAGCACTATAATTTCTAAATCCGCTATGTGCGCCATCGCCAAAGAAGAGAGATGTCGGGAGATAGAAATAACCTGAACCGTTCTTTTTGAGTAGTTTTCCGAGAGCAATCTTCAGCACCAACGCCGCTATATCAACGCGAGAAGACCCCAAAAGTGTCCGTTGCGTATCCGCAACAAGTCCTTCTTGAATAAAATAGGGTTTTAGAAGTGTTTTGTAAGTCGTAGGTAAGTCTCCGAAGTTTGCCCACGGCGGATTCCCAATGAGAATGTCATATTGTTGTGTATGCGCCTCCGTGATAACATCTTGACAGAAGATTTGAGAGGAAGGAAAATCAACGCCAAATTCTCGTTGAACATTTTCTCTGAACTGCTCAAGGAACGAAGGGACTATCTCAATGAGCGTTAGACGTGACATACGTTCCGCGCTAATTGGAATTCCTCTGTTCCGTGCGATATGGAGCATCGCTAAGACGAATACACCTTGTCCTGCTGTAGGGTCACAAATATGAGCACCGTCAAGCCACGCATCAAAGATATCCCACTTATTGATGAGCCATTCTGCCCATTTGAGTGGTGTAAAAACTTTTCCGATATTAGCGTCTATTAAATGAGAAATGTTTGTATCCATTGTTTCTAAATGCCTCTAAATCTGCAATACGTCTTAACGCGTCACTGCTAACTCGTCTATAATGTTGGATAGCGAGATCTATGAACATATCATAAAAATCAGTAATATCCCGATTCCAATCAATTTCCTCCCAAACTTGGTTAACTGTGTAATTAAGCCGTATCTGTCCAGTACCAAGATTTTCAATTCTGTATGCATCCTGAGGGAATAAAATAAAAGGTGCTACACGGATATATACAAAATCGCGTTTTTCACTCTGGGGAGATAATTTGTTGTGTCCAAATTCTGCGATAAGGAACATCCCATTATCATTTGCCAGAAATTTCAACAAATTACCAACAGCACAAATCCCACCATCAGAGTACCGAGTTGAATCTAGGTCCTTAGTTTTAACATCAACTCCAATGATTCTATTTTCAAACTGTAAAGCAAAATCAAAGATGGTACGTCTTCCTGGTCGTACTAACGCAGGATATCCAAGATCTGAACACATCTGGTCCCAATTATCAGCTATCTTTTTTTCAATCATTGCTCCAAAAGCTCGGGAATCTTCGCGTGCTGCTAACCCCGATGTTAGTTCTTCAGAAAAAATCTCAGATAGTTTATCTTCTATTTGACTGGATATTTCCTTTAGATCCATAAAATTCCTCCTCTTCCATTCATTATAGTCAATTTATTAGTATGATATTACAATTATGCCAACAACCGAGATCGTTGGGACAGTCGCAATAACCCTTGTTACAATGTTAGTATGTATTTTATCACTTATGAATATATTAATCAACTTGTTAAATTTCTTTTGGCTTGACCTTTTCAGAGCAAATATGGTACCATTTGATAACCACCTGTCCTAACAATGTTTTCCGCACACTGTAACGGCACTTATGGATAGTGAAAGGCAGATTATGCAATGGCAGCAATAAAAACAGACCTTTATCTTGGAGATTGTTTAGAGGTTCTGTCCAATTTTGACACCGATTCGTTTGACCTGATTGTGACTTCTCCGCCATACGCAGATCGCCGATCCAAAACGTATGGCGGAATCAATCCCAATGAATATGTAAATTGGTTTATGCCTCGCGCTGAACAATTTTTACGAGTCCTCAAGCCATCTGGCACATTCATCCTGAACATTAAAGAAAAAGCCGTTAACGGAGAACGGCACACTTATGTTATTGAGTTGATACTTGAAATGAAAAAACAGGGATGGTTGTGGACAGAGGAGTTTATCTGGCACAAGAAAAACAGTTATCCGGGCAAATGGCCGAACCGATTCAGAGATGCTTGGGAAAGATGTCTACAGTTTAACAAAAGCAAGAAATTCAATATGTATCAAGAGGCTGTTATGGTGCCGATGGGAGATTGGGCGAAGAAGAGGTTGAAAAATCTCAGCGAAACAGATCAGAGTCGGGATACGTCAAAAGTGGGTAGTGGGTTTGGTAAAAATGTGTCAAATTGGTTAGACCGCAAAATGGCGTATCCGACAAATGTTTTGCACTTAGCAACGGAAACGGGAAACCGAAAACATAGTGCCGTTTTCCCTAAGACTTTGCCTGAGTGGTTTATCAAGTTGTTTACGCAAGAAAATGATTGGGTGCTTGACCCGTTTGCAGGTTCAGCGACGACTTGTCAGATTGCTCAAAAGTTATCTCGAAATTCTGTGGGTATTGAAATTTTTCCCGAATACTACCATGTTGCAAAGGAAAATATCAAACCAACACCATTTAAGATTGAGCACGAGATGAGGGCAACTATTTGAATTATGCCTACAACATTTTGCAATGCTGAAGGCAACATGCTTTGGGAAGAAATCGTTAAATTTAATTCTGCAGAGACCCGTCTTGAAGCCAATCCCAAGTCCGTTTGATACTGAATTTTTAATCATTTCCCACAACGAACTCCTATCTCCTAATCTCAAATAAACCAATCCACTTTCCCACCGAAAAACACCCTCTCAATTCAAACTGAATCCTCTGTATTAGCCACAATTTTTCTGGACAAGCAGCGAATCCCATGCTATGCTAAACACCATATATCACATAGCTATTATACAGAGGAGAAGTTATGGCAAACGAAGATTTTACCTCTAAAGTACCGCACTATACCTTCGCGGAAACGTTGGAAGAACAGGAAGAACAGTTAAAAACCAATCCGTTAATGCAACGGTTGAACGCTTATCGTAAAACTTACAAAGACGACCCGCACCGTCCGATCTACCATTACATCAATCCAGAAGCAATGCTCAATGACCCGAATGGACTCTGTTTCTGGCAGGGACGGTGGCATCTTTTCTATCAGGCATATCCACCAGAAGATACACGTCAGCACTGGGGACACGCCGTTAGTGATGACCTCATCCATTGGCGTGATCTACCCTACGCAATATATCCGAACCCGGAACGCTGCTGTTTCTCCGGTTCAACTTTCGTGGAAGAAGACCGCGTGATAGCGATGTATCACGGCACAGTTGTCGGCAACATGGTGGCGGTATCAAGCGACCCGCTCCTTCTGAATTGGGAGAAGGTCTCCGGCAAGGCAGTCATCCCATCAAGACATGCAGACGGCACAACACCTATCTACCGTGTTTTTGATCCGTGCATCTGGGAAAAAGACGACATGTATTACTCGCTATCGGGCGGAACGTTACCGCATGGCCCTGGTGGTAAACCTGTTCGCGCCAATTTCTTACTCCGCTCGGCAGACTTAGCGAACTGGGTCTATTTGCACCCCTTCGTTGAAGATGATCAATACACGTTGGTCGGCGATGATGGCGCATGTCCCTATTTCTGGCCCATAGGTGACCGACACATCCTCCTATTTTTCAGTCACATGAGTGGTGGACAGTATCTGCTCGGTGATTACGACAAAGCACGTGATAAGTTTGTCGTGACAGCAGGGGCAAAAAACAATTTTGGCGTAGCATCTCCCGCTGGTGTTCATGCGCCGTCTGCGGTTCCTGATGGTGAGGGTGGTGTCATCGTAATCTACAACATGAATCCAGCAAAACCTACCAAGGGTTGGAACCAGATTATGACGTTACCGCGCCGTCTAACGCTTCTCTCTAAAGATGAAATCGGTGTTGAACCTGCAGGTGATATTGAATCATTGCGGTCCGACCATCAGCATGTCAATGCGACAACACTCCCCGCAAACGAGGAAGTTGTGTTAGAGAACATTAAGGGCAATGCGATGGAACTTGAACTCGAAATTGACACCAAAGGCTCCCCGATGGTTGAGTTGAACGTGCTTCGTTCGCCGCAGAAAGAGGAATTCACCCGAATCGCTTTCTTCAGAGAACGCGGTATGCGTAATCACAATTCGGACAGAAATGTACGTGAAAGCCTGCTAACGATAGATTCATCGTATTCGTCAATTGCGCCAGATGTGCGTTCACGAGCACCCGAAACTGGTGGGTTGTCAATTTTGGGGGACGAAACGCTCAAACTACGCGTATTTGTTGACAAGAGTGTCGTAGAAGTGTTCGCCAATGGACGGCAATGTGTTGCTATGCGCGTCTATCCCGACAGGGAAGATAGTGTTGGTGTGTCTTTGCGTTCTCAAGGGCAAGACAGTGAACTCAAATCACTGGATGCTTGGCAGATGAAGAATATCTATGCTTAAAAAGTTACGGTTCTTCGTATCCTACGTGCTATAAACATCTCGCCTTTACAAGAAGGAAGACTATAGGATTCGAAGAACCGTGATCTGAACAAACCGTGGGGAATGTTGATATGGCAGAAAAGGGGATAAATAACAGGAAAAATCCTATTTTGCAGTCGGTGGTGCAGCAAAGATCGTCTCAATGGACGTGTGGCAAATGCGCTCTATTTGGGAAGAATTGAAATATCGGGAAGGGGAGTAGGAAGATAAATAAGATCAACAATTTCATGATAATTTTAAAACATAAAGGAGTAAGAAGCCATGAAACGTCTCACACTAACATCGCTGGGACAAATCCGTGAAGCCGATATTGTCTTTGGAGATCTGACAGTGTTTGTCGGTGAACAAGCGAGTGGAAAGAGCATTCTACTCCAACTTGTAAAGTTAATTTCAGACGCAGGCGATACTACGCAAACTCTCAAAAAACACGGTTTTGATTGGCAGAAAAAAGTTGAGAATTTTTTATCTCTTTATTTTGGTGAAGGGATGGGGACGATTTGGAACAAGGATGAGACGAAAGTCACCGTTGATAAGGTAGATTTTACGCCTCGAAAAGCGTTATTAAAGAGAAAGAAAGATGAGAGTCTTTTTCTGATACCGGCACACCGTGTTGTAACATTAAAAGATGGATGGCCACGTGCTTTTACCGACTATGGCACGAGCGATCCGTACGTCGTTAAGGAGTTCAGCGAACAATTGCGCCTATTGATGGAAGCGGGTTTTGGTTCAGGTGAAAGCCCTATATTTCCTCATGCAGGTCGTATGAATAAAACAATACGAGATGCAATCGGGAAAAGTATCTTTGGGGAGGCTGAGTTGAGATTGGATAGATCCGGGCTGCGTAAACGGATTGTATTAGATGTTGCGGGTGCTCAACTACCATTTATGGTGTGGTCTACAGGTCAGAGAGAATTCGCTCCTCTTTTACTGGGACTGTACAGGTTAATGCCTTCAGGAAGAGCGCAAAAGAAAAATAACATCAACTGGGTTGTTATTGAAGAACCGGAAATGGGGTTGCATCCCAAAGCGATCTCAGCACTTCTCCTCATATTTTTAGAGTTATTAAGACGAGGTTACAAAGTCATTGTTTCGACCCATTCATCGCAAATTTTAGAACTTATCTGGGCTATTCAACTCATTGCTAAATCAAAAAATGCACCAGCAAGGTTAAGACAGTTGCTGGATTTGAAACCGAATAGCTTTTCCTATGACCTTACAGAGACAGTCATGCACAAAAAAACGTTCAAAACCTATTATTTCTCTCGTGAAGACAGTGTTGTAAATGTCAAAAATATCTCAACATTAGATGCGGAGGACATGGATGTTGAAGTATCGGATTGGGGAGGGTTAACAGCATTCAGTACTAAAGTTTCTGAAGTCGTCTCTGAAGCTATGTGGAGGACAGACGTGTGAATATTTTCAAAAAAGCAGTTCGGAGTGTACCTGAAATACACGATTGTTTCAAAGACGGGTTACAGGCATTAGGGTCAAATAGTAGCAAGATAAAAGGATATGCGAAAGGTGACCTTGTAGGAAGTGTTAACATAGACACTTGTCTCAAAAACCGTTATCCGAACGCATCCCGTTGGGATTATGTATTTGGTTGTAATGACAGGATTTACTATGTTGAAGTTCATCAAGGGAAAACAAGTGAAGTAACAAAAATTGTTGAGAAATTAAATTGGTTAAAACAATGGCATAAGACTGCAGCAACGAGTCTTGAAAATTTGAAGGATCGGAGCATCTATCACTGGGTCTCTACGAAAGGAACTGCATCAATTGCCAAAGGAAGCAGACATCGCAGAAGATTAGATCAAAATGGCATCCGTGGACCGAGTGCCGTATTGCGTATTGAACGCTGATTCTATCTCGTAATTATGTTGTTTCTTGACTCAGACGGTTACTTGAAACTATGGAAAAATACAAATGAGCAAATCCATTGAAAAGGTCACTGCATTTATTACACAAAAACGAAATGAGGTGAACGCGCTACTTGTATTTAAACATCCCACTGCTGGCATCCAAATTCCTGCAGGCACAGTTGAAGAGGGTGAAGATATTGAAACAGCGGTAAAGAGAGAAGTCTATGAAGAAACAGGACTACAGCATGTAAAAATTGAGAAATATCTCGGTTGTATTGAAAATGAATTAGACGAACAAGAACGGATAATAACAGAAACAACCAACGTTTATATTAAACCCGATTTAAACGCAATTCCTTACAGAGACAAGCTAACCAGAGGACTTACTGTAGAACATCATTCTACTGGCAAAGACTTCACGCACATTTCATATTTTGAATATGATAAATTTCCCAATCCTTCTTATGTCGCCTATAATATTACGGGATGGGTGCCGAATACAAACTTGAGTAAACAAAAAACAAGACATTTCTTCCTATTGAGCACAACTGAAGAAACAGAGGATATGTGGGAATTGAAAAGCGATAGAGGTCATATTTTTCAACCTTTTTGGACACCGCTTTCACCGAAGCCCGAAATTGTGTTCCCGCAAAATAGGTGGATGGACTTTGTCTACGAGAAAATACTTGCCGAATAACTGTAGTAACAACATCTCAGGAAAATAAGCAACAATAATCAATTTCAAAGATGAACACTGCCGCTGCATCGTCCAGCACAGTTTCATTGAGTTGGCGGAAGCGGAGTTAATCAAGCGACGAGACGAACCGATTCTCTGGTGCTAACGTTGTGGACAGCAATCGCTCTACGCTTCCCTCGATGATGATTATCACGGCCGGTGAGACAGAGATATCTCGGCTTGCACCCATCACCGAGGATTTGCGTGCCGCCCATGCCGCGTCGCTCGGATTCGGAGAAGGTGGGATATCCCAACAGAAACCAAAAACATTACCTTAAAGCGTGTACTGGGTGAAAAGAAACCGAAACATTGAATCTGTAAGCCCTCAATATACTTACTATTACAACGCAAGTTACCACTTGAGTATCCATGAATGTTCGATTAGCAGATACCTCTCAGCAAGCATCGCTCTCAGAAAGCTGTCATGCTGAAAGCATAAAATATCCAGCCACCACTGAATTCGTCCAGATTTTTTGTTTAGAAAATTGAAACTGTGATAGAATGACAAACAATGGTAGGAGCGATTCAGTGGTATGTCCACACATTACATGTTTAACTCGTATATGTCGTCACGAATTCACAATTCACAACCTTCTTACACAATGAAAGGAGATCATGACAGATGAAGATCGTAATAGCGAATTTAATTCTTGGGTGTGCCAGTTTAATTGTCCTTATCTTGATATTCGTTGGCATCAGCAATGCCGAACTTGATCTGAAAACCGTTGTCGGAATGTGGCACTTTGATGATGACAAGGGGAATACAGCGAAGGATTCCTCTGAAAATGGCAATGACGGAAAACTTGTGAACAGTCCAAAATGGACAAAAAACGGTAAGTTCGGATCTGCACTGGAATTTGATGGAAATGAAAGTAAAGGCCAGGTGGCTGTTGGGGATTTGGGTTTATCTGGAACGATCACATTAATTTTGTGGGCAAATCCAAACGATGCGGTTAATGATGATCGGCTAATATCGAATACCAGTGGACCGACAAATCCAGCCTTCGCAACCCGGTTCCAAAATGGCGCGGTTGAAATCTGGGGTACCGCCTGGAAACCCGTCATCCCAAAATTTGATAATAATAAATGGGGGTATTATGCCTTCGTATTTGATGGTGCTGGAAATGTGACAGGCTATTACAATGGTAAAAAAGAGGACACGGTTTCCGATCCCTATGTTTTTACGGAGATCGGTATTGGCGCGAATTTTTTAGATCAATGGGGACAATATTTTTCAGGTCTCTTTGATGAGGTCGCGTTTTTCAATGTTGCTTTGACTGAGGCTGACATTAAAGCTCTCATGACAAAGGGGCTCAAATCCGCGTTGTCGGTTTACCCCGCAAGCAAATTAACTACAACATGGGGAAATATAAAAGCCAACCTATAGGGATCAAGTTAAGTACAAAGCAGGTCCTCATCAGCATTTTCAATAAGGAATTGAATGGCATCGCTTCATCAGGTTATGATGCCATGCTGCTTTTGGCAAACTCGATTGAACAGGCCCATTCAACGGATCTTGTTGCGGTTCGCGATGCGTTGGCCGCAACAAAATACTTTCCGGGCTCAACCTATATTTCTCATTACGATGAGAGATAGCATCCCGTCAAAAATCTGGCAATCCTGACGGTTGGCGATGGTAAATTCCAAACCTATAAAATCGTTGAGTCGTAATTCTCTGGTAGAGCTGTGCAAAGGAAGGGTTTAACGCCTAAAGCCTTCACAGTTTCCTGACACACTTTCTTGGAGGGATAAAAGATGTCAACTTATCGTGCAGGCGTAATCGGTTTAGGACGGATGGGAAGCACTTTTGATGACGAAATTACACAGGGAGGTTCACTTTTCCTGCCTTACTGCCACGCGCCAAGTTATGACGCATCACCGAAAACAGAATTGGTCGCAGGTGCAGATCTACATGCTGAACAAGCCTCAATTTTTGGTGAACGTTGGGGACTCGGTTCAGAACATATCTATAGCGATTACCGTGAAATGTTAGAGAAGGAAAACCTTGATATTGTCAGCATTTGCACGACAGCACGGGTACGGGAGGCTATCGTGCAAGATGTGGCGCGTGCTGGTGTCAAGGGTATCTGGGCAGAAAAACCGATTTCGCTGAGTCTTGCTGAAGCGGATGCGATGGTGGATGTCTGTCAAGAAAACGGTGTCGTAATGGCAATAAATTGTGCAAGACGTTGGAATCCTTTCTTTAGCGAGGCAAGGAAACTGATTGACGAAGGTGAAATCGGTGATGTGCTGCAGGTTACTGTTTATGCGCAATGTGGTCTCTCACATAACGGCAGTCATGCCATTGATATTCTACGCTATATGGCAGGTGGAAATGTGGAATGGGTTTTCGGTGAGATGCAGTCTGATGAAGCTGCAGCAGGTGAAAACGACCTGATGGGAAACGGCTATCTTGTTTTTGATAACGGTGTCCGAGCATATCTCCGAAGCATGTCGTGTGGTGCTGCACCGTGGGAGGTGGATGTCATCGGCACAAGTGGACGCATCCGCTCAATCAACAATGCCGAAACTTTTGAGTTAATCCGTATGGTTCCCGGTGGTAGGCGCGGACGTGGTGTGCCTGCGACATGTCCGTTCCCTTGGCCCGTGCGGATGCAAGGGATGGGGTTAACCATTGTTGACGACATTATCAATGCTATTGAAAATGGAGGTTCACCCAAATGTTCAGGTGAAGATGGACGTGCTGCACTTGAGGTCGCTATTGCACTCCGAGAATCGCATCGGCGTGGTGGTGTAAAGGTGGAGTTGCCGATTGAAGACCGAGACCTTCGTATTCTTTCGTCTGAGATTCGGGGTGACGATACGCCTGCGCGGGTTAGACGATCACAAGGGCGTTGATATAAGGAACAATCAAATACATGCCACAAAAAACCGCATTCGTCTATCACCCAGACTATCTTAAGCACGACACAGGTCCCGAACACCCAGAACGCCCTGACCGACTCAGAGCCAGCCTCGCAGCACTCCAACAAAGCGATGTTTGGGAGCAGCTGCACCACATTGACCCCACACCAGCGACCGTTGAACAGATCGCTTATGCACATAAACCCGGTTATAGCGAACATATCCGTCAATACTGTGAAGCAGAAATCCCACTCACCTACGACACACCTGTCGGACATGAATCATACCATATTGCCCTACTTTCAACGGGTGGGGTGTTATGTGCAGCAGAGGCGGTAGCGACAAAGAAAGTGAAAAACGCTTTTGCGATGGTGCGTCCACCAGGACACCACGCGACACCGGGGCAGAGCATGGGGTTCTGCCTGTTCAACAACATAGCCGTTACAGCACGTTATCTCCAACGGGAACATAGCGTGGGGAAGGTTGCAATCGTGGATTGGGATGTGCATCACGGTAACGGCACGCAAGACATTTTCTACAAAGACGAATCGGTTTTCTTCTTTTCTATTCATCAGTCTCCGCTCTACCCCGGTACAGGTTCAAAATATGAACAGGGTAGCGGGAATGCAAAAGGGACTACACTAAACGTGCCGATGCCGCCCGGAAGTGGCGATAGCGAATACATTGCTGTCTTTGAGGATATTCTCACCTCTGCATTACAAGATTTTTCGCCTGAGTTTATCCTGATATCCGCTGGATTTGATGCACACTATCTTGATCCACTTGCCCACATTGACATAACTGCAGAGGGATTTGCGAAGTTAACCGATTTGGTACTGGGTATAGCAGAGGACATTGCATCGGGCAATGTCGTTTCGGCATTGGAGGGCGGGTATAGTTTGGAAGGCATCTCCGAATCTGTTGTGGCGCATGTGGAACGTTTGAGCAGCTAAATGAATAGTAGGTTTTACGATTATTTATGGTAGATTTTAGAATTAATTAGACATTATTCACATGTAGGAGGGAACTCCGATTCCCGACTATCAATGGCTTTGGTCGCGATTCGGAGATCGCTCCTACATGTGAGGCGTATAATTATTTCAATAATTCACCATAAATACTGTGAACAGGCGAGGTTAGGAAACCTCGCCTACCGATTAATTTAAGAGGCGCAATGAATTGCGCGACTACAAACACCACAAATCCTAAGAAAATGTTCACTTAATTTTATAATCATAGTATCGCGAACTATTCAACATCTTTTGCACAACGGAATCCGAGCGCACCAATCCCCGCATAAGCAGGACTATCTCCATAACGATTTGCAGCGCGTAACCATTCAGGATTACCGTTCCATCCACTACCACGCAGGACACGATCAGTTACAACGTTCTCAAAATCGTTTACAATTTCTTCAATGTTTTCAGCACCAGCGACAGGATTTTGTTTTGGAGAATTTGCATAGAAGTCACTCTGGTATGCGTCAAGACACCACTCCCACACATTCCCCGCCATATCATATACGCCGTAATCATTTGGTAGGTATTTACCAACAGGTGTCGTATGTCCGATATTCTTACCGTAGTTGGCTCTTGTCCCGTTAATCGTATTACCCCACGGATATTTTTTGCCTTTTAGTCCACCGCGTGCTGCCTTCTCCCATTCTGCCTCTGTTGACAGACGTTTATCTACCCATTGTGCGTAAGCCATTGCGGCATACCAACTGACGTAACGTACAGGATGCTCACCTTCCTCGTCAGGATAATTATTACCATTCCAATCGTGCAGATAATTACCATTTTGGAATCTTTCCTCAATGCGGTTTTTCTGCCACTCAGGGTTTGCGAGAATAAAGTCCTTAAATTGTGCATTGGTAATTTCGTTTTCATCAATATAAAAAGCATCAATATAAACGGTATGCTCGGGTTGTTCATCAGCATCACCATCTTCGCTTCCCATCTGAAATTCACCTTCCGGAATTAGCACCATCCCCTCAGGAGCAATAAGTTCCGGTTCAGAAACTTGCTCAGGTTCAACATCAAGCGGTTCGGAAGTACCTACTGTGTATGTTAAATCTCGGGTTCCACCCTCCCATGTGAGTGTCAAGGTAAATTGTCCTTGTGGGAATGGACCCGCGATTGTGACCGTTGTGCCAAATATTGTGGCGGCACCCACATTCACCGCTACACTGCCAGGGTCTTTGTCAAAAGTAACGGTAATAGTGCTATTTGCCTTTATCATGCTACCGGGCGTTGGGTTTGCACGCAGCAACCGGACGGTTTCAACGTCATCATCTTCTGCCCGTTCTCCACAACCAGCGATGTAAACAACGGACATTCCTATTATTACCAACGCGAAAATTTTTAACAAGGTTTTCATAGTTTCTCCTATTATGGTAGATTTTAGAATTACTTGGACATTTGCACCGGCGAGGTTAGGAAACCTCGCCTACCTGGGATGAAAGTGTCTATTTATTTTTATGATTCACCACAGATATTTTCAAAACAAATTTATGCCTTCTTACCGACATGAATCGCAACAATACCCAAAGTTTTTCGAAAATATTGGACATCTGTCAATCCGCACTGCTCCATAACTGCTTTCAACGCATCGCAATCAGGGAACTGCATAACAGAGCGAGGAAGATAGCCGTACGCATCATCCTTGCTACGCGAGATACAATTGCCGATGAAAGGTAAAATCTTCGTGAAATAAAAATAATAGAGGCTACGAAACATCGGATTGACGGGTTGTGTAAACTCTAAGATTGCTATTCTACCGCCGGGCACAGCGATCCGTGTCATCTCTCGGATGCCCAATTCAAGATCGGAAACGTTTCGGATACCAAACCCTACAGAAACAATGTCAAAAGTATTGTCCGAAAACGGGAGGGTAAGCGTGTCCGCTTCAATCGGGACAAAGGCGTGCGTCCTTCCCTGTCGTTCCACTTTTTGCTTGCCGACAACTAACATCTCAAAGCAGAAATCAGAACCGATGACTGAGCCACTTGTGCCAATTTTGTCAGCATACGCAAGCGCAAGTTCACCTGTACCTGTGCAAACATCAAGCACCTTGCTTGTTGGAGTTACACTGCTCGCTTTGACTGTTTCCCTTCGCCATACCCGATCAAATCGGAGGCTCAACAGCGAGTTGAGAAAATCATAGTGGCGTGCGATAGTTGAAAATAGATTTTTTATACGGTGTGCTTGCATAGTAGTTTTCAACCGAGTCTACTAACCGCAAATCTGAAGGTAAATGTAAGAGGCGCAATGAATTGCGCGACTACAAACAGATAATTTGAAAATGAGAAGTTATTTTCAGAAATGATATAAGTTTTAAAATTATCCATACACTATGCTCGGCGAGGTTAGGAAACCTCGCCTACCGGGTAGCGGTTGCAATTCACTGATATGTCTATTTATGGTAGAGATTAGAATTAACGCTACATTCCTGAACTGTGAATCAACGCCAAATGCACATAAGGCATTCGGCCAAATCAACGCAGCATGCGCTTTTGGCATGCTGCGGGAGGGAACTCCGATTCCCGACTATTCATAAGTGCCATCGCGATTCGGAGATCGCTCCTACAGAGGAAATGTAGCATTATTTCTAAAATCCACTATATTTTTCTAATTCACTATAACCCTGACGATCAGGACGTTCCTAGCATTACATTCTTAACTCCGCCCCAAGTTCCTGATTCAGTCGTTTGACAACCTTATCGTGGAGATCATTAACAGCTTTATCTGTCAAGGTTTCGGTTGCAGAGTGATACGTGATTGCGTAGGCAAGACTCTTTTTACCTTCTGGCACCTGATCCCCGATGTATACGTCAAAAAGCCTCACCGATTTAACTAACTCACCTCCGGTGGAATAGATAATGTTAATCGGCACATCCGATTGCATATCTTGATCTACGACAATCGCGAGGTCGCGCAGGACACTGGGATAAATAGGAATCGGTTCAAAAAGTTTGGAAAAATCGGCTGCGTCGGCTAATGCTTCAAGATCAAGTTCAAAGAGATATGCCTCATAAGGCAACTCATAACTCTCCAGCACTTTCGGGTGTGTCTCTCCGAGGATACCGATGCGTTTTCCTTCCAACAATACCTCCGCATTGCGCCCCGGGTGGAAGGTCGGGTCTTCCGTTTTCTTAAATGTGTAATCAATGATACCGGAGACTTCAAGCATTCCCTCAACAATACCCTTAATGTCAAAGAAATCTGGATGCCGATAAGGATTGTTGTAAACACCGCCACCAATTTCCCCTGCCAGAATACCTGCTACGCGTGCCGGTTCTTCATCTTTCATGAACACTGTTGAAATCTCAAAAAGTGCAATATTATCTATCTGATGATTGTGGTTGTGTTGGGCATTATCAAGCAGACTCGGCAACAACGTTGTGCGAAGTACTGACATCTCTGGACTCAACGGGTTTTTCAGTTGTAGTGTTTGGCGAAGTGGATTATCTGCTGCTAACCGTATCCTGTTAAAGCAGTTTGGGTGGCTGAAACTGTAGTTTACTGCTTCCATCATGCCAGAGCCAAGGAGATAATGCTTTATACGCCTTCGGACTTCTGTTGAGATGTTTGGCACGGGGATAGGAATGTCACCCTTTGGTAGTGTTGTTGGGATGTTATCATAACCGTGGACACGTGCAATCTCTTCAATCAAATCAATTTCACGTGTAATATCTGATCGGAACGATGGGACGGTGACCTGATAGACATCTTTCCCTGATTGTGATGCTTCTATGCCAAATCCCAATCTACTTAAAATCTGCTCTATCTCTGATGCTGCAAGCGCGGTTCCTAATATAAAATTGACGCGTTCGGAACGAAGTTGAATCTGCAGTGGATCACGTTGTCCTGGATAGACATCAATAATGCCTTCACAGATAATGCCGCCTGCTAACTCCACAATCATTTGTGCTGCACGGTCAAGCGCGGGGATAACAGCCTCTGGATCCGCGCCACGTTCAAATCTATATGATGCCTCAGTGTGTATTCCCAATGCTTTTGCAGTTGCGCGGACGCTTGACGGTTGGAAATTGGCGCTTTCCAATAGCACATCACATGTTGTTTCAGTGATTTCAGAGTCATAACCACCCATAATTCCCGCAAGTGCCACAGATTTTTCTGCATCGGCGATAACTAACATGTCTGGGGTGAGTTTGCGCTCATCTTCATCAAGCGTTGTAATCTGTTCTCCTTCTGCTGCACGGCGTACGATAATACGATTTTCAGCAAGTTTGTGATAATCAAAGGCGTGCAGCGGTTGTCCATATTCCATTAAGACAAAGTTAGTAACATCTACGATATTATTTATCACACCGACCCCGATAGATTCAAGCCGTTGTTTTAACCATGCGGGAGATTCCCCGATTTTAACGCCGCGGATTACACGCGCTGCATAACGGGGACAGAGATCGGGGGCATCAATTGTTACGGATGTAAGTTCGCGTATGTCCGTTCCCTCTTCTTGTAGATCTACTTGAGGCAATTTCAAGTCGTTCCCTGTTTCAGCTCGTATCTCGCGGGCAACGCCTATCATACTGAGACAGTCCGGACGGTTCGGTGTTATCTCCAACTCAAATACCACATCGTCTAACCCTAACGCTTCGGTGAGCGGTACGCCAAGGGTTAGGTATGAGGATAATTCCATTAGTCCTGCAGCTTCATCAGAAATGTCCAACTCTTTCTCTGAACAGAGCATACCGTGCGATTCTTCACCACGTAGTTTGGCACGTTTGATTGTAATGCCGGTTGATAATTCTGTACCGATTGTTGCGACAGGTGCGAACATACCTTCATAAACATTTGGTGCACCGCAAACAATCTGAAGTACGTCCGTCTCACCTATATCTACCTGACAAAGTACAAGTTTATCGGCGTTCGGATGTGGTTTGATGGAAGTAACTTTGCCGACAACTATGCCTTCTAACGCGGCTCCAAGCTGCTTGACAGATTCAACTTCAATGCCTAACATCGTTAACCTTTCCGCAAGTTCGTCTGGAGAAAAATCAAAATCGATGTAGGTCTTTAGCCAATTTAGGGTTGCGTTCATAGATAAGTCCTTCAGAAATGGGTTCACACATACATTCAATCCAATCTATAGTAGATTTTAAGATTGCTTGGATACTTTGCGCTGGCGAGGTTAGGAAACCTCGCCTACCGTGGTACAAAAGTGTCTATTTAATTTTATAATTCACCATAAATTGTTGGGTTTCGCTTGCAGCTCTACCCAACCTACAGCACTATTAAAACTGCTGCAAGAAGCGGAGATCGTTTTCATAGAAGGTGCGGATATCTGGAATGCGGAACTGTAGATTTGCAATTCGCTCCACACCCATGCCGAAGGCAAAACCGGTAACTTCCTCTGGGTCATAGTTGACTGCGCGGAACACCTCTGGGTCAACTGCTCCTGCGCCCAAGATTTCAATCCACCCTGTGTGTCCACAACTGCGACATCCCTCACCACGGCACACCGTGCATGATATATCCGCCTCTGCACTCGGTTCGGTAAAAGGGAAAAAATGTGGACGAAAACGCATCTGAGTTTGGTCGCCGAACATCTGCCGTGCGAAAGATACCAAAACGCCCTTCAATTCGCTGAAAGTTACATGCCTATCTACAAGCAAGCCTTCAACCTGATGAAACATTGGGGTGTGTGAGACATCGTAATCCACGCGATATGCCTTACCGGGCACAATAATGCGTACTGGTGGTTTCTGGTTCTCCATCACGCGAATTTGCACAGGGGATGTATGGGTGCGTAACAGGTGTCCATCCGTTAAGTAGAATGTGTCATGTAAATCGCGGGCGGGATGGTCGGGAGGTGTATTAAGAGCGTCAAAATTGTAATGTTCTGTTTCAACTTCTGGTCCAGTAACTACCTGAAAACCCATTTGTGTAAAGATCGCTTCAATCCGTTCCAATGTCTGCATCACCGGATGCGCTTTTCCATAAGCGGGTTTTCGTCCGGGAAGCGTAATGTCAATAGATTCTGCCTCAAGTTGCTGTTCTTGTTGTTGACTATCCAGCGAATCCTTTGATGCTTCAAATGCTTCGGTTAGTGTGGTACGTACCTCATTGGCGAGTTTTCCAATTATCGGACGCTCCTCATTAGAAAGTTTTCCCATGCCTTTCATGACATCTGTCAACTTTCCTTTGCGTCCAAAATACGCTATTCTGAGCGATTCAAGCGCGTCCGAAGATTTTACCGCTTTCAAAGCCTCAAGTGCTTCTGCTTGAATCGCTTCTAATTCTGTTTTCATCAATACCTCTACTTTTCTATTTGTTATAGGAACAAAACTTTGTACAATTTAGTGTTCTTATATGGTATTGGTTTATAGAAACCTTTTGACATTAACATTAGATTTTCATACACTTGTCACCCCGCTGGGGTTTATAGTGAAATCTAAAAATATGTTCACACTCCCTGGTAGATGCGGTTTCCTAACCGCATCTATGGAGTGAATAAACACGGTTCGGTTAGGAAACCGAACCTACCGTAGTGTAAAAATAATTATGGGTTTTACTATAAATTGGAGAATGGCACATTTCTATAAACATTCCGCCCCGCTGGGGCTATACACACTCACAACATACAGATTCATTCGTTAAATTGGCACCTACTGGGACGTGTTAAATGATGCGGTGAATCAACGTCAAATGCGCTTTTTGGCATTTGGCGGGAAACCGCTATAGGCGTTAATTTAGTTCGAAATCGGGGTTGAAAACCCCTCCTACATTGCTTGAAAATATTTGTCAACAAAAACACCCATCACTTCGCTCCATAAAGGTTAATTCTTTATGGGGACGAAAGCGACAGGCATCTACTTCCGCGGTACCACCCCGCTTGACAGATTGTGAAATCTGCCCGCTTCATTTTTTTTTGCTGGCTCCAGGATGAAATTCAGCAGTTGCTCTCAAAACCACGCTTCCAACCGATGGCGCGGTCTCTCTGATTGAGAGGTCTCAACTTCCTACTGTGTCCCTTCATTGCCTTCTCATAGTGTATTGTTTATCAAATTTTGTGGTTTGGGGTCGCGATTCGGAGATCGCTCCTACAAACACCTTCAATCGGTTTAACTTACCCTTTTGCAAGGGCTGCAAGTTGTCCAAAACCTGCTGCATCATGTACAGCAATATCCGCAAGGACTTTCCTGTCCAACTCAACACCGGCTGTTTTAAGTCCGTGAATGAATTTGCTGTATGTAAGTCCGTGCAGTCTTGCGGCGGCATTAATACGTATAATCCAAAGCCGTCTAAAATCGCGTTTTCGTGTACGCCTATGCGCGTAAGCGTGGTTCCACCCTTTTTCTACCGCCTCCATAGCGGTACGTCTCAGGTTGTTGCGTCCACCACGATACCCTTTAGAATGCTTCAGTATACGTTTTCGGCTCTTTCGACGGATATTCCCTGTTTTTACTCGTGCCATTCTGAACTCCTAATAAATTAGACGTTTCAAACGTTTTACGTTACTTGGATCTACCAGCGTGCTTTGTCTTAAGCGACGTTTCCGTTTCGCTGATTTTGAGATAAAAAGGTGTCCCGCATACGCTCGCTTGCGGCGGATCTTACCTTTTGCAGTAAATTTAAAACGTTTTGCAGCGCCTTTATGTGTTTTAATTTTCGGCATTACAATATCCTTCTGTTGATGGCTTATCCAAACTAACTTTTTCAGAGGTATTCTGTTAAGTAAGGGTAGGCATAGAAACACAAAAACCAATAAGATAATCACGGTTTTCTTGTAAACGATACCTTCCTATCAAAAAGTCGTCAAATCGTAAAAGAACACGATTTTCCTCCATACACTTGCAACAAAATCTTTATGGTAAATTTTAGCATTACTTGGACACACTGCACCAGCGAGGTTAGGAAACCTCCAAATCAAGAAATCAACGCTACAAATGCCATTTAGGCATTTGGCGGGTATGAATGCCATTTAGGCATTCCCCGCCTACCAAGGGAGGCAAGTGTCTATTTTCTATAATCATCATAGTTACGAAGATTTCGGCATCAAGAGCATAGACATGGTGCGTGTTTCCATCTTAGGTGGTTGTTCAACCTCTGCAATTTCAGCAACATCCTTTTCCAGTCGGGTGAGCATGTTTTTGCCTAACTCCGTATGCAGCATCTCCCTACCTCGGAAACGTACTGTTGCTCTCACCTTCCACCCATTTTTCAAGAAGTCTTCAACGTGACGTTTCTTGAATTGATAGTCGTGCTCAGCAGTATCTGGACGAAATTGAATCTCTTTCAGAACGATCTTTGTTTGCTTCTTTCGAGCCTCTCGCTCTCGCTTGTTCTTTTCGTACTGATACTTTCCGTAATCCATTATCTTACAAACGGGAGGGTCGGCATTCGGAGAAACCTCAACTAAGTCCAATCCGACTTCTTCAGCACGTTCCATCGCTTCCCGTGGAGTCATCACACCGAGCTGCTTGTTTTCATGATCGATGACTAAAATCTCTTTGGCTCGAATCTGATAATTCGAACGACTTTTTCTTTCCCGTGGTTTCTGTGTGCGTCTACCTCTATAGTGTATTTTTCACACCTCCAAGTTGTGGCTGGTAATCAATTAGCGACTGTGCAGGCTACAAATAAGTAGAGTGTTGTAATCAAAATCAACAACCCTTTCCCACACACGGCTAAAATTCACCTGACATTATGTGTACTTGTAGAACAATAAACCGATCCTTACAAAATGCGGACACTTCCTAAAACAGTGTCGGAAATGTTTCGTTCAAATATTAATTTATGGTATTATATCACAATTTTAACATAAATGCAAACTAAAAGTAGCCAATTGTCCATAAAGTCCGTAAAATGATAATCCCACCTGCTAAACCGCCAAATATAATAATGAGGCTGAGGTTGATTATTAACGCGTGCCGAAAGATTCGTTCAGTTAATTCCGGTTGTTCCTTTACCCATGCCCGTGCTAAGTTGAAGGTTAGGACAACGCTAATCAGGCTCAGGATAGCCGCGCCTAAAAATGCCACGAGAATACCTCGAAAATCTACCATCTCCATTGTGTCTGGGATTGAACCGTATTGTGAATAACGTTGGATGACAACGATTAAGATGCCCAACAAAATGACAATAAATCCGATGAATGCGATTAGGGCTTTTTTAAAGGTTATCGTGAACGACTTAACCCATTGATACGTGCGCCTGATGCAAACGATTAGGGCTTTTTTAAAGGTTATCGTGAACGACTTAACCCATTGATACGTGCGCCTGATGCAAACGATTAGGGCTTTTTTAAAGGCATTTCCCATCTTTGCTAAACTCTTTCGGGTTATAGACTATATGGTAATTTTAACATATTTGCGGTGTGATGGCAAGATTAGTTGTTCTTACCGCAGAGGCGTTCAATTTTCGGTTTTTTATTCGTTTGAGTCGTAAAGTCATGATTCGGAGATTGCTTCTATAGATGCGGGTCGCGATTCGGAGACCATTCCTACTTAAAAAGTTACCATTTGGCAACTTTTTTCATACCGTGGTAACTTTTTGAAATTCGCTATAAACTCAGTGTATGTATGGGTTTATAGGCATTTTATTAAAATTTTGTTTTTTCATCTTCATTGAGGAATACGTGTTTCCTTTTGCTGGAGATATTTTATTTTGATAAGTTTTGCGTTGTCGTCTTTGCATTAGAGAGTTACTTTAGATTTTCGGTGTGTTTGGGGATCGGTTTTCTCTTTTCATACTGATATTATACCAAGTTCTGTGTAGTGATCAGAGGTTTTTGTGGTGTTAGGAACAATAGATATCCAATATATTTCCAATAAGTTTGCAGGAAAAGCTGGGGTTGATACGTTTTTTGCCCTCCTTCGGGTCCACTTGAGACATTGAGTGTAAAGATGATGTTCATATAACTATTATAACGTGAGTTTGATAAATCAGATTTTTGGACTCGGTGCGGTTAGGAAACCGCACCTACCGGGCTTATGAGAATAAGATTTTATGCAAAATGAAGTTCATATATCTATTATCAAACTCACGTTATTATATGAAAAGTGTTGCAACACATATAAAGTTGTTTGTCAAGTATTTTCAAATTATAGTGAAATCCATAATTATTTTTACGTTTTGTTCTTATGTGGATTTCAAACACACTATAAATGTCCGAGGCGCAATGAATTTAAAGAAGAATGTAAAGGTATTTTTAGATTTTACTATAAAGTAAATCTTGCGCTTAAGATGTCAATGCATATATAATAAAAATATGAATTTTCAAAGACACTGCAACCGTTATCTAAAGAAAATACGTCAAACACAATCCGACTCGAATGCAACCCCCGAACTTTCTTTGCACCACCATCTCCAAGCATTCTTGGAAGATGTTACCACAGACGCAGAATGTTTTAATAGACCCAACATAACATTTACGCACGAACCGAGAAATATTGACCAGATCGGACGACCTGATTTCATTGCAAAAGATGGATTTCTACCACTTGGTTATATTGAGGCGGAAGCGGACGGCACAGACCTAAACAACCTAACAGGGCATGCCGCAGAACAGAATGAACGTTTTAGGGAAAACCTTGATAACTTTATCCTCACCAATTTCATTGGTTTTGAGTTGTGGCGGGATGGGCAACTACGTGCTTATGCAAATATTGAGAATGAAACTGATAATTTTAAAACGTTATTGGAGCAGTTTCTGGACGCTGGGCATGTCCAAATCGCCTCTGCAGAGGCACTTGCAAAATACCTCGCCAGACGGACGCGTGAACTACAAACGCAGATTGCAACAACGCTCACCGATGAGGACAGTGAAACTTACAGCATGTTCAACGCGTTCAAGGAAACGTTGCTCGTCACACTCACCCGTGACGATTTCGCGGATATGTATGCGCAAACTCTTACCTACGGATTGTTCGCCGCACGCTGCACATTGCCGAATGCAACAAATTTTTCACGGCACACCGCAGTCGGTGCACTGCCAAGATCAAACCCATTCCTCATAGAACTCTTTTATCACGTCGCTTCTCCGAGACTTGAGACGAATGTTACCTATATTCTGGATGACATTGCAACGCTGCTCCAAAACGTCTCAACTGAAATGCTCCGCACAGCTTTCTCTGCAAATAACCATCTTGAAGACCCAGTTATCCATTTCTACGAGACATTTCTAAAAGAATATAATCCAGAACTTCGCTTTGATCGTGGGGTATTTTATACACCGCCGCAGGTTATCTCCTACATCGTCAAATCTGTGGATAGTCTGCTGAAAACAGAACTCAACAGATCCGATGGACTTGCAGATGATGATACGCTTATTCTCGATCCTGCCACAGGTACGGGCGGATTTCTGCTAACAGTGCTTGACCATATCCGAGAATATGTTACGACCAATTACGGTACAGGGGATTGGAATCAGTATATCAACGCAAATTTGGTCCGACGGCTTTATGGATTTGAACTACTTGTTGCACCTTATACGATTGCGCATCTGAAGTTAAGTCTGTTTTTGCAAGCGCAAGGGTGGCGCACTAATGAACGTCTCGGCATCTATCTGACCAATGCTTTGGAACAACCGGATGAGATGCAGGCACCTTTGCCTTTTGCTGCGTTTATCTCTGACGAAGCGAACGCGGCACTCGCTGTGAAAAGGGACGAACCTATCCTTGCTATTCTCGGCAATCCTCCGTATCCAGAAAATTCTGCTAACCCAAGCCGAGTCAATAGAAAATTAACTTTTATTGGTGAACTCATTGAAGATTACAAACAGGTAGATGGAGAACCGATCAATGATAGGAACTTAAAAATGCTTCAGGCAGATTATGTAAAATTCACTCGATGGGCACAGTGGCGAATTGATAGAAACGGTGAAGGCGTTATCGGTTATATTGTCAATAATAGTTTCCTTGATGGTCCCGCTTTTCGTGGGATGCGGCAGAGTCTAATGACGAGTTTCAACGCTATCTACATACTCAATTTACACGGTAGCATCAGAAGACAGGAAGCAGTACCGAATGGACAGAAAGATGAAAATATCTTTGATATTTCACAAGGAGTCTCTATTCTGTTATGTGTCAAAGAACGTGGCAATCCTTCACCGGCAAAGGTTTATCACGCGGATATGTGGGGATCTCGAGAAGAAAAATACAGAACACTTTCGGAAACCGATGTTCAGTCCACAGAGTGGTGTAAGTTACAACCGAAATCACCACTTTACCTTTTTGTGCAACAAGCTACAGACTATAGTTCAGAGTACGAAGCAGGTATCAGAATTAACGATATTTTTCATATAGGTTCGGTTGGAATGGCTACGGGTCGGGATAGATTGACGATTCACCAGACTGCTGAAGATGTCCATAAAACGGTAACCGATTTTGCTTCACTTTCTGCAGATGAAGCACGGGAACGGTATGATTTGGGAAGGGATACTCACCATTGGCAGATTCCTCGTGCTCAGACAGATCTTCGCAATAACTCAGATGCCGAACAACACATAACAAAAATTCGCTACCGCCCCTTTGACATGCGTTGGACCTATTATACAGGGCAAACAGGTTTCCACTCACGTCCAAACTACAATATCATACGACATTTACACGGCGTTGAAAATCTTGCTTTCTGTGTCTGTCGCATTGTTACAAGCTCTGTTTGGAAGCATGTTTTGATAACTGACAATATAACTGAAAAGAGTTATATCTCAAATAGAGGAAGTGAAGCCACTCACTTATTCCCGCTCTACCTGTATCCAGATTCAGAGGCATTATTAGGTTCAACAGAACGTGAACTCAATTTCAAACCTGAATTTCTCACCGCACTCTCGGAGGCGTTGGGATTACCGCAGGCTGCACCGTTTGGACTCCCCGAAGACGTTACACCAGAGGAAATTCTCGCTTATATTTACGCTGTGCTTTATAGTCCTACCTATCGCGAACGTTATTATGAGTTTCTAAAATACGATTTTCCGCGTATCCCTTTACCACAGGATATTGACTCCTTTTTTGCACTTGCAGAGTCAGGGCAAGAATTAATTGATCTGCATCTCTTCAAGGATAGGAACATACCGCATCGCCATCGGTTTGAGGGTGAAGGTGATGGCGTTGTCTCAGGGGTTCGTTATGAAGGTGGTAATGTTTGGATAAATGGGACGCAGCATTTTACGGATGTGCCTGCAGATGTGTGGGAATATGAGATCGGGGCGTATCAGGTGTGTTTGAAGTGGTTGAAGGATCGGCGGGGAGAAACGTTGAGTCATGCGGAGGTGCGTCAGTATTGTTCTATTTTGGTTGCTGTTGCGGAGACGCTGCGGGTGATGGGGGAGATTGATGATGTGCTGTGGTAGGTTGTCTGAACCAGGATTTGCAGGATTATAGGATTTTCAGGATTATAGAAACCTACTGAGAAAATAAAGTCTGTTTGATGGATTACCGATTTGACGATGTTCTCTCACACAAGATAGTATCAACTAAAATACATACTAATCTTGGTAATCCTATAATCCTGCAAATCCTGGTTCAGACAAATAAGAATGCCGCAGCAGCATGAGTTGCGATGCTTGCAACGTCTCTAAAGCATACATCTGCCCTTTGAGGTCGCTAAATTCAACTTCAAATACTTCCGGTTCATATTCTTCAACAATAGTGCCGACCTGTCCACGGTATAATTTAAGTGCGGGCATATCCTCTATGAGTGCAACTGTATCAAATAGTTTCATTTCAGAATAACTACCATAAAAACAAAACAATTCACCTTAATGACAAATTTAGGACTCAACATAAACAATTTCATGAGGTTGAATAACTTGTAGTAACGTGAGTTTGATAAATCCCGTAGGTTGGGTTGAACCGCAGGTGAAACCCAACATTTAGAGTCTATAAAAGCGTTTCAAGTTGGGTTTCGTTCCTCAACCCAACCTACATCTACATTTGGATTTAATTATCAAACTCACGTTGTAGTACCTCGCGTAACTGCGGTATCAGGGGAAGCAGGGCATCTAATCTGTTCCTATAAGCAACAAGCACAACAACTGCAATATCAAAATGGATAAGGTTCTGTTGATATTCAATGTTTCTGTCAGCAGTAAGCCAGACGTCAAATTCTTTCTCTGCTATGTGGAGCAAGTCCCCATTTTCTATACCGGACCAGCCTTTTTCTTGAACCGTAAAAACAGTATGCCCGCGCAACTCTTGTTTGAGTTTTTTAGGTAAGCATTCATCAATCAGAATATGCATGGGCTTGTGTAAGTAGTATTTCCTTCGCTAATTCCAACGTTTGAACAGCTTGCGTGCGGCTGACAGAAGGAAAATCATCCAAAAATTCGTCTAAATTATCACCTGCTTCCAAATAGTCAATGAGATTTTTGATGGGAACGCGCGTATTTTTGAAAACAGGCGTGCCACTCATAATCCGCGGATTGCAGGTAATGATGTCTTTAAATGTCTGCGTTGTTTGTTTGTCAAATTTCATGCGTGCGTTTCTCCTCCCTTGTAATATTCAAAACTAAGTGGTGGCTCGCCTTTTCTTTTTCTCCCATTCTCGCGCATCTTCTCGCGTCGTCCGTTTCCCAACTTGATGAATCTGGACATCTTTACCGTAGTCCCGTTGGAGTTCCTTCTCACGTCGATCTAAGTTATTCGTAATTCCACTGCGGATAATTTTGTCCCCTTGTTTTAGATGGTATTTATAGGTATCACGCTTAGGTTCTATAGGAACACCTCTCGCCTTAAGAACCTCTTCGACTGCTCGTTCTATTTTTGATCTTGGGATTTTTCCTCGCTTAGGGGGATATTTAACAATTCTCTGTCTGGGCATTCTAATCACCTCCATAGAACAGGTTATAGTTCGCTATTTGATTGACGATTCAGCCACTTTGCTACAACAAAAATATAATCATTGAAGTATTCCAGGTCTTCAACCTCTAAACGAAGTTCCTGAGCGACTTCAGGCAAATCGTTCAAAAAACTTTGGTAACGTCTCCAAATAATTCCACCGCCTGGAATTGCCTCGCGTTCCGATTCGGTGCCAAGCCAATTCCGAACAACCCTTACGACTTCTTCAGGATTATTGTTATGCACAAAAATATCTTGACCTGAAATATCTGAAATAAACTTTTGATACCGATACGGTTCTGTGTCCATCACAAGACACTTTTTTCTTTCTTGTTCTTCTATACCGAATCTCTTTGCCCCAAGAAAAATGCCCAACTCTAAGGGCATATTAAACCGAGGTAGTTGTGAAATCTCATCTAATTCCGTTCTGGATATATCATGAATCCCATAACGGCAGCCTTCAATAATGCTATAGATTTTATCAATCCGAACTTGGCTTGCGTCACCTTCTTCAAGCGCACAACGGGCGATAAAACCGCAATCATGCACGGCAAATATCATTGCATCAAACAAAGGTTTGTAATCTGAGTCAAATGGACAATTGATAAAAACATTGTCATTATAATGGGGTGACTTCATGAATTCCTAATCGGTTTCACCTACGTGGAAACTTTTCAAAAGCACTCTTAGCCTGCTTTTTTAAGTATACCATAAAATTTGATGAATCGTCAATCTCTTGGGAAACCTAAAAACGTAGGAGTGCCTACTACTTTAAAATTGTGATAGGGAGATCACTCCTATAAGAAGGGGCAGCAATCAAGTGTAAAGCCCTTGCAGCACCTCAAAATAGTTAGGGAACGTCTTACTCACACATTCAGGGTCATTAATCCGAATGCCAGGTACTTTTAAGCCGATAAGAGAAAACGCCATCGCCACGCGATGGTCACTATAGGTATCAATTGCTGCAGGGGTGATGGGAGAAGGGGAGATTTCAAGTCCGTCTTGATGTTCAATCACAGGCACACCTAATTTTCGCAGTTCCGCCACCATTGCGTGAATTCTGTCGGTTTCTTGCCAGCGCGTATGCTCAATGTTTCGGATAGCGACTTTGCTATCGGCAAATGGGGCAATCGCTGCAAGCGTCAACGCAGTATCCGAAATAGTCTTCATATCTACATCAATACCCTTCAACTGACGCGGTCCTCTCACAGTAATACCCGTATCGGAAATAGAAACATGACACCCCATCTGCTCCAAAACACGCACAAATTGGACATCGCCTTGTGCTGAACTTGTGGATAGATGCTTAACAGTGACGCATCCACCCGTGAGTGCAGCGGCAGCGAAAAAGTAGGACGCACTGGAGGCATCTGGTTCAATGTGGTAAGAACGCGGTTGATACTGCTGTCCACCTGCAATGTGGAAATGTTGATAATCTTTGTGGATAACCTGTGCATCAAATGCTTCCATCACTGCCAACGTTATGTCAATATAAGACGTGTTGAGATTGCCAACAACCTCAATCTCTATCCCTTTTTTGGCACACGGCGCGGTGAGCATCAACGATGTTAGAAACTGACTGCTTTTGCTCGTATCCAGTCTGGTTTTTCCACCTTCAAGTCCGTCTGCTTGAACGATAACAGGGAGATGTCCATTGTCAAATTGTGAGTGTGCATCAACGCCAAGCTGCATTAGGGCATCAAGTAAATCTGACATAGGGCGACTTCGCCGCATCGGTTCATCGCCATCAATGACAAATCTACCGTGTCCGAGAGAAACATAACCGATAAGTGAACGTGTTGTTGTGCCTGAGTTGCCTACATAGAGGTCTGCACCTTGAGCGGGGATATTTCCGCCATTTCCAGCGACATGAAAGGTGGCTTGTTCTCTGTTTTCCTCAATATGGATACCGAGTTTTCGGAGAGCGTTGCACATATAGTGCGTATCATCACTGAAAAGCGCACCTGTCAACGTTGAGTCTCCGTGTGCAAGTGAAGCAACTAATAGCGCACGGTTGGTAAAACTTTTAGAGCCGGGTACCTCTATCGTAGCGTTAGGTGGGTTATGAAGTGGTTGTATTTCAATCATTTTAGAGTGCATCTCATAAATCGGAATTCGTTAGTTCACTACGCTAATTCAAGCCATAAAATACTAATGTAAGAGGCGCAATAAATTGCGCGACTACCAACGCGTTCCTGCTTATGGTAAAGATTACAATTAACACTACATTCCTGAACTGTGAATCAACGTCAAATGCACATAAGGCATTTGTCCAAATCAACGCTGAATGCGCCAAATCAACGGTATGAATGCCTTATGGCATTCCCCGTATGGCATTCAGCGGGAGGGAACTCCGATTCCCGACTATCAATGTGTTTCGTCGCGATTCGGAGATCGCTCCTACAGAGGAAATGTAGAATTATTTCTATACTCCACTATAAGTAAACATCTCTTTAAAAAAAGATCGGGTTTAGAAACCCTCCCACGATTTATGAGATAGATTGTAGTTTAGCGCGAGAGACCTAATTCGGTGAGTAATTCTTTAAGTTCAGCTTTCTCTGTATCATTGAGAGGCAGCAATGGACTTGTTGTGTGTGCCTTACAAACGCCCAAAATCTCTAAACACGCCTTCATACCGCTTACACCTTGTCCGTAGGTATAGAGTTTGCTGAGCTTGATCATCCATTTCTGGAGTCGGTCAACCTCGTCAATGTCGCGTGCTTTTGCGGCGTTATAGAGTGCGACAGATTCTCTCGGTGCGACGTTTGCGATAGAAATGACCCCGCCATCAGCACCGAATAGCAACGCTGCCCCTATAATAAAATGCGAACCGATGAAGATGGAGAAATCGTCACGTTCACCAAGCAGTGCCAAGAGATGGAGGCTATTTATCCAGTCACCGGAGCTATCCTTAATGCCAACGATATTATCACAATCATCTGCCAGTTGCGCGACAATATGCGGTTTGATAGCGGTTTTCGCTGTAGACGGAATATTGTAGATTAGCACGGGTAATTCAGTGCTTGCAGCGATTTCCTGATAGAATTGGATTATGTCTGCGTCATCGGTGGAGGGATAATAGTAACCGGGAGTCGCAGCGACAGCATCAACCTGAAACTGTTGTGCAGTCTCAATGTTTTGTATGACGCGCTGGGTGCTTGTATCCATCACACAACAGATAATCGGGACGCGTCCTGCAATAGTTTTGGTGGCGATGTCCAACGCACGTTCACGCTCCGCATTTGTTAACGTTGTAAACTCACCAGAAGAACCCAGCAGATAAATGCCGTGAACGCCATTGTCAATCAGTCTGTTAAGCTGTCTAACAAACCCAAGTTCATCAACGCGTTCTTTTTCATCAAGTGGTGTAACCGTTGGTGAAAAAATACCTTCATATTGGATGTTCATTGTTGCCTCTCTCATGTTTCGCTGAATTGTAGCATAATTGCAGTTTAGCAAAGCCCAATTTAAATGTCAATACCTTCTAAAAATGGGGCAGAACCATTCAATTGTTGAGTTTACCCAATTAATGGTGATGGGTAAACGGGTGCGTCAACATTCCGCCTCTACGAGGCTCAAGAACTTAGGATAACGCTTTTTCTATAAACATTCCGCCTCTACGAGGCTATATACAAATCCTTAAATTCACGCTTAGGGTGCGGTTAGAAAACGCACCTCGGACATTGTTGGAGGGTTTTATAGTGAAATCTAAAAATATGTTCACACTCCCTGGTAGATGCGGTTTCCTAACCGCATCTATGGACTGAATAAACACGGTTCGGTTAGGAAACCGAACCTACCGTAACGTGAGTTTGATAATAGATATATGAACTTCATTTTGCATAAAATCTTATTCTCATAAGCCCGGTAGGTGCGGTTTCCTAACCGCATCTATGGACTGAATAAACACGGTTCGGTTAGGAAACCGAACCTACCGTAGTGTAAAAATAATTATGGATTTTACTATAAACGCCGATACATTGATATATAATCGGGGTTGAAAACCCCTCTCACAAGATAATCAGACACTAAATTGACGCTTAGGATGCGGTTGGGAAACCGCACCTACCAAAGTGTAAAAGTAATTACAGATTCTACTATAATGGTGATGTATTATCCAATTAACTTGACAGTCTTGTTTTGTGGGAGAAAACTCTGATTCCCGACTATCAAAGCGTTTCGTCGCGATTCGGAGATTGCTCCTACCAGTGATTTCACCACAAAAACTTACACGCCCACCTGAATTAATTCATTGCCTTGATTTCAGCGGTATGGTATGATAGAAACATGCATCAAAACGAACCAAGCGCTATTCAGGACGTTGAGAAACCTTCAACACTCCGTTTTTTTGTTGGTACTCTCCTCTTCGGTTCTATCCTCATCATTCTAACCTGTTACTGGATTATCTCCGCAGAAAACCGTGTGGTATGGGAACTCACAGATTTTTCAATCTTTCCCACTGTGCTTTTCACGTTCTTTCTGCTTGCAGCCCTTTCACCTTTCTTAAGAAGATTATTCAAACATGCTGCGCCAACCTCACGTGAACTGGCGTCGACATATATTATGGTTTCGGTAGCGACAGCACTTGCAGGGCACGACATCGTCCGTCAATTAGTGCCGATGATAGCAAACGCAGGGTGGTTTGCAACACCAGAAAATGAATGGGCAGACATCTTCTTTCGCTTTTTACCAACGTGGTTGACGATTACCGATCGTAAAATTCTGCGAGGCTATTTTGAAGGAGATGATACCTTTTGGCAACCCCGCTACATGGAAGCGTGGATGTGGCCAATTATTGCGTGGAGCGTTTTGGTGATTGTACTGATGTTTATGATGTTATGCATCAATATCATCATCCGAAAACAGTGGATTGACCATGAAAAGTTGAGTTATCCGCTGACAACGCTTCCAGTTGAACTGCTCGGCAATACGTCGAACCTTTTCCGCAATAAACTAATTTGGCTCGGTTTCGGAATTGCGTTTGGTCTTGAGATTTTGGCAGGATTGAATTACCTTTTTCCTGTGATTCCCTCGCTATCAATTAAGTATAGACTCTTCTTTCCAGATCGTCCTTGGAATGCAATGGGGCGTTTGCCAGTCTATGTTTATCCATTTGCAATCGGGTTAGGTTACCTAATGCCGTTGGATTTAGCACTATCTTTCTGGAGTTTTTATTTGTTCTGGGGATTGCAGCGCGTCTTTTTTACTGCGATAGGATGGACAACGGCAATCGGTTTTCAAACAGAACAACGGGCAGGTGCGTGGATTGGGATAGGATTACTTGCACTGGTAACAAGTCGAAGAGAAATTTTAAAGGTGTTAGGAGGGGTATTCTCTTTTAGATCGAAAGATCGTTTATATCAACTTGCTGTATTTGGTCTGATATTTGGATTAGGAATTGTATTGATATTTTGGTATTTCGCCGGACTATCGCCTTGGGTTGCGCTCGGATATTTCGGCATCTATTTGGTGTTGTGCATCGGGATGACCCGCATGCGTGCAGAACTGGGTCCCCCGACACACGAGTTGCATGGAGTTCATCCGGACCGAATTATGCTATTATTTTTAGGCAGTCGTCCATTAGGCGCGCAAAATTTGACAAACACAACCTTATTATCTTGGCTTGCTTACGGGTATCGGTGTCATCCGATGCCACATCAATTGGAGGCGTTTAAAATCGGCAGACACTTCCGTCTCCGTGAGAATCGGTTGGTTATTGCCTTGATAGTAGCATCAATCGTAGGTGCAATCATTTCCATTGTTGGGCATGTGGCACTCTATTACGAATTTCGGTTTGCACGCTGGGGAGTCGGTGAGTTTAACCGCCTGCAAAACTGGATTACCGCGCCGCGCGCGCCGAACCTCCCTGCTATTCAACACATGGGGTTTGGCTTCCTTTTAACCGGTATTTTGACGATTCTCAAACGGCAGTTTTTGTGGTGGCCGTTTTATCCAGTCGGATATGCCGTAGGAAACGGTTGGGCAATCGGATGGATGTGGTTTTCAATTTTTTTAGGATGGCTCTTTAAAAGACTACTTTTTACAGGGGGCGGTGTGCGTGCTTACCGCAGAGCGTTACCGTTATTCTTAGGACTTATCTTTGGTCAGTTCCTTGCAGGAAGCCTGTGGAGTTTGTTAGGCGTGCTGTTTAACAAGAACATGTACACCCTGTTTCCATGAGAGCTTAAAAATCTTCCAACGCCTCTGCTTCAGACGCGTATACACCGATGCTTTGTGTCAATCCGATGGTATTAAAAATAGTCCTCACCTGCATTGCGGGATGTGCAATGCGCAATGTTTGTCCTTTATCCCGTGTCTTCCAAAGCAACTTGATAATTGTGCCAAATCCGCTACTTGTAATGAAGCTTTGGCGATCAAAGTTGAGCAAAAGTTTTGTTGCCTCCTGCACGCCATTGTCAGCATACGCATCATTAATAGCCTCTTCAGATTCGTTTGTTAAATAACCGGTAATGTCAAATATTGCAATGTCGCCTTCGTGTCGGATAGAGACCTGTGGTTGTGCCCTCACATTTTCCTCCTAAGGATTAAAATCCTAAATACGTAAAATAACGTGAGTTTGATAAATCAGATTTTTGGACTCGGTGCGGTTAGGAAACCGCACCTACCGGGCTTATGAGAATAAGATTTTATGCAAAATGAAGTTCATATATCTATTATCAAACTCACGTTAAAATAACGTGAGCTAGACATAAGTAATTTTGGAAATCGGTGCGGTTAGGAAACCGCACCTACCACGGTTATATGTGTGAAATACTAAACATTAAGAGCTTCATAACTCTTAGACCGAGCTCACGTTAAAAATAGAATCATCAATCTTCAGTGAAAGTGCGTTGGAGCGGCGTATGTTCTGGTTGCTCACGCACTATAGTTCCGTTGTCAAGATGGAGCCAAGTCTCAAATTGACGTTCACCTTCCCGTAATTGAATCACTCTTGCCCCGCGCGGAAACCCTTCTTTTCCATAAGAGTTATAACCTGTTGTTCTCCCGTAGCAGAGACGGATTCCGTGCAAATTTCCCCAAAAATCGTTAATATGTTCATGTCCAACAAATGTTCCCATTACATCTCCTGCTTCGTGTAGTGCAGCAAAAAAGCCTGTATTGATTCGAGGCGCGCAAACATCCTCATATTTTGCACCGTAGCAGGTGTGAAAATCCCATACTTCATCGTATTCAGGAATTGGGATGTGGAAAAAGGCGAGCGCAGGAACCGGGTGTCCTGCCGAGGCAGTGTGTCTCGCGGATTCATTGAGAAACCATTCTATTTGACCGCGCCTGATCCAATCGTAACCACCGATATCTGTAGGGGCATAACTCCCTGAATCCACAAAATAGAGTAGTGCAGCTGGATTTGTTTTATCTGAACTTTGTACTGTTAAAACATAATTTCCGACCCCTGGAACTTCTTCCTGTCCTGGCTCCGCAAGCGACAAGTCACTTTCCTGCATGACTTCCATCAATTCGTGGCGATTTGCTGTGCCTTCGTCATCATGATTGCCAAAAACAGCTGCCCAAGGGAAACCGCACCGTTCTAAAATCTCTACGATTTGTCGCATGGATTCGGCGGCATTATCACATCCGCCACCAGACAAAATATCTCCAGTTAACACGATTAAATCCGGTGATTCTGCTCGTGCGACATTTTCCATCAATACAGCAGATTTCTGGTCGGTAGGATCACCATTTTGCCAATGGATATCAGTGTACTGGACAATTTTAAAACAACCATTTTCTCTAAACTTTAACTCGTTTTTCATCCTTTATAATTCCTCCCGTGTAACTATAAACATAATTTCGAAAAATTGCAAGCAAATTTCTTGCATGTTCTCCTAAAAAATTTTAAGTCTTAACCTCAAATTTGTGATTCGAAATATGTTGTTACAATTGGTAATCTTTCAATAGACATATTACACTTGAAAAAGACAGGACAAACGTTTCATAATTTTCCTTTGGTTAAGCAACTCAGGGAATCAATTATCCACTTTCTGTAGAAGTATTTGTAAGTAGACGTTTAATTCTGATGCTATTATACCTCAATTTCCTTAAATACGACTCCTGCAATCAATTCGCTTTTTTTGAAAATACCGATCATACCTCACTTAAAAAATAGAATGTTATATTTTTGCAAATAACGGTAACAGATACAAAAAAGAGACGTTAAAATCTTCACATCAAACACAAGTCCTTGATTTTCTTTTTTAGTTTGCATGTGATGAAATTGAAATGCCTACCCACATTTAGAGTAGCCTGAGATTGTGTGTATTCAGCAAAAATGCATGTTTATGAAGTATAAAACAGACATTTTTTGCATGATCGGTGTATCTGATTGGCTAAGATTACTAACAGTAAGGGTTCCTCATATTGGCACGCAAATTGCCGCGACTTGTGTAGGTTGATATCTTCAACATTATTTGTTTTAGACGTATCTGTTGGTTCGCTCTTGAGGAAAATTGACTTTAATGGTGTTGGCATCCGCATAAGCCAACAATGAAAAAAATAAGGCGCAGGCTGTTACCTGTGCATCCCTCAGAGAAAACCACTGCGATTTCAAAGGGGCAGGCACTACAAGAGGTCAGGTGACAAATTATGCAAAAAGCACTACTTATAATCTGTGTCTATTTCATTGTGTTTGTGTTTCTGGGGGTCTTATGGTATTATCCAGTGATGCCGTTTCTCTTTTATAACACACTTGCAGATTCTGAAATGAAGCAACGGATGGAAGATGATTTGATTGAATTCTATGAAATTGTTAACGAAATCCATCAACTTGCCCGCGAAGGGGTATCGCTCACTGGACGAGAAAAGATTGTTTTCGTTCTCACGCCTCTGGGTGAGTACGGATTTATAATATGGCCCATAGTTGGTATTCTATGGGGTTTGTGGCGTGGGATGTTTCATCTGTTCAGATTACGAAAATTAGATCCTGTCTCTTCCACTTAATAATTCAATCGCTTTCAAAATAAAACAGGCGTTATCCTTAGGACACGCTTGTTTTATTTTGAAAGTTCAAGGTTTCCTTGCCTTCCCTAATATGCAGTGGTATAATTTAAGGCACATATCCAGTAAGTAAATACTACGATTTTACATTCTATTCAAAGCGATCCGTTCAATACAAATTACTGCACAATGAATACTTTTGATACTTACACAAGGATTCTCTCAAATGAAAAAGTAGCGGAAGATCATTACCTATTGCGTTGTGAGTGTTCCGAGATTGCTCAGTATGCAGAGCCAGGACAATTTATTCATGTCCTGATTTCACACGCTGCAGGACTTTTACTTCGTCGTCCGTTTACAATCTATACGATTGATGGACATGAAATTACAATGCTCTATCAGATCATCGGTGAGGGGACACAACGACTATCAGAAATGCCACAAGAAACACCTTTACATGTATTGGGACCGCTTGGAAATACGTTTGATATTGAGAACGCCTCCGAACCGGCAATTTTAGTTGGCGGAGGGGCAGGCATAGCATCTTTGATGCTACTTGCGGTCGCGTTGCGCGCGCGTGATATACAGACAATCGGATTGGTAGGCGCACAACATCAGGAACGACTGTTGAGCGTTGATGATTTGGAAGCAATAGGTGTTACGGTGCATATCACTACTGATGACGGAAGTGTGGGACATCACGGGTTTGTCACCGATATGCTAACAGATATGCTCAGTAAACATGACTTACACCGTCCCACTATTTACGCTTGTGGGCCACATGCCATGCTTGCCGCAGTCGCTAAAATTACAACAGAATTTGAAATCCCGACACAAGTTGCCATGGAAAATCGAATGGGATGTGCAATGGGGGTATGTCTGGGTTGTGTTTGTCCTGTCCGTATTGATACAAATCGGATTGAATATCAACGCGTTTGCACTGAAGGTCCCGTCTTTAATGCGACAGATATTGCATGGGAAATTTAGTAAACGAAGTAAGAACAGATAGATATGAAACCAACATTTTATAGCGAATTGACATCAACAAGTCTACAAGGGAAATTGCTTTCGGATACGTCTTGCGAAGAGATATTATCCGCCTCGGAAGTAGAATTACTTCCGTTGTTGGATGCTGCGTATCAGGTTCGCAAAACATATTTTCAAAATACGGTTCAACTGCATATCCTCAATAACGCGCAGAACGGTAATTGTCCAGAGGATTGCCACTACTGCGTCCAAGCCAAAACTGCAACGACAGACATTGACACCTATTCTTTAAAACCGGAAACTGAGATTCTTGCTGAGGCAGAACACGCATATCAGTCTGGTGCGTATCGCTACTGCATCGTGATGAGTGGACGCGGACCAAGTCCTAAACGGGTCGCACAACTCGCTCAGTTGATTCAAGAAATGAAAACACGATACCCTATTGAAGTGTGTCTATCTGTCGGATTGATTGACAAACCCGCTGCCCGTACATTAAAAGAAGCAGGATTGGACAGATTGAACCACAATCTCAACACTTCAGAATCACACTATCCGCAAATATGTAGCACACATACTTATCAGGATAGAATAGATACACTACGTGCTGCACAGTCTGTTGGACTTGCTTGCTGTTCAGGTGTGATTGTTGGGATGGGTGAAGAAAACGAGGACTTAATCAGGGTGGCAAAGGAATTGCGTAGGTTAGAAGTAGCCTCAATTCCTGTTAACTTTTTCCTGCCGATTAGTGGCACACAGTTATCGGAATCGTTTACGGAAACCTTAAAGCCCATGCCTACCCCTTTAACGCCTGACTACTGTTTACGTGTGTTATGTCTATATCGATTCCTAAATCCGAGTGCAGAAGTCCGGGTAGCTGCAGGCAGGGAACATCACCTACGAGGTATGGAGGTAATGGCACTTTACCCTGCGAATTCAATGTTTCTGGAAGGTTATCTTAATGCTACAGGAACAGCAGCATTACGCACACTGCAGATGATAGAGGATGCGGGGTTTATCGTTGAGACAAATGGAGAAATCTCAGAACAACTACAGGTTGAACAGGGAACGGTGCTACTCAAAGAATTGGAAGTGCTTCGCCCACGGATGGAATCTAATAGTTAGAAGAGAAATTTATGGACTCACCGTTTCAATCTTGCAAGGGATCTTACTAAGAATCAGTTTCTCCATTTCAACTTTGTTGCTGGCATTATCAATGTCAATACCAACAAGCCAACCGTCAGCATCATAATCAAGAAGTACACCTTCCGAAATTTCGTAGCTCTCTACGCTGGGTTGCTCGGATAAATTAATATATAGCGAGTCGGTTTCCGGGTAATAGTTGAGTTTCATAGATTAAATCCTTAATCATCACCCAATTTGCTGCAAACCGCCCATATACGGCTGCAACACAGCAGGCACACGCACCGTCCCATCCGGATTCTGATACGTCTCAAGAAGTGCTATGACGACACGCGGCAGAGCAGTCCCAGACGCATTGAGCGTATGGATAAACTCCGGTTTGGCACCGGGTTCTGGACGGTATCGGATGTTCGCACGGCGTGCTTGGAACGCCTCAAAGTTGCTACAGGAAGAAACCTCTAAAAACTTTTCCCCTGCTGGTGCCCAAACCTCAATATCGTAGCATTTCGCGGCGGCAAAGGAGAGTTCTACCGTGCAATGCTGAACAACGCGATACGGCAGACCGAGTGCCTGTAAAACGCTCTCGGCATTTGTCAAAAGCGATTCATGTTCTGTATAAGAAGTTTCTGGTGTGGTGAATTTCACCATCTCTACTTTGTCAAATTGATGGATGCGTTGTAAACCACGTGTGTCCTTGCCATACGCACCTGCCTCACGCCGGAAACATGGCGTGTAGGCGGTATAATAGATAGGCAACTCCTCGGCAGACAATATTTCACCTGCGAAAAGATTCGTTACAGGCACTTCAGCAGTCGGAATCAGGAATAGATCGCTATCCGGATTCTCTTCGTCTCTATCGCAACGATACATGTCCGCCTCTAATTTAGGGATTTGTCCCGTTCCCGTCATTGTTGGACGGTTCGCAAGGAACGGTGGAGAAATCTCGGTGTAACCGTGTTGGATCGTATGCAAGTCAAGCATAAACTGGATTAAAGCACGTTCCAGTCGTGCTCCCAAACCTTTGAAAACGACAAAGTTACTGCCTGCAACCTTCGCACCGCGTTGAAAGTCAACAATATCTAACGCTTCCGCGATCTCCCAATGCGGTTTGAGTTCAAAGTCAAAACTCGGTATTTCACCCCATGTTTTGATTTCAATGTTATCCGCTTCACCCGTGCCAAAAGGCGTACTTGCTTCTGGCATATTCGGCATAGTCAAACAGATGGCATCAATCTCGGACTTAAGATCGTTTGCCTCCGCGTTACGCTCCTTGATTTCTTGGGAGAGTTTCCGCATCTCCGCGATAGTTTCTGTTGCGTCCTGCTTTTCCTTTTTCAATTGGGCAATTTGTTGTGAAGCCTGATTTTGATGTGCCTGGAGAGTTTGTGTGTGCGTCAAGTTCTCACGCCAACGCGTATCCAATTCAATCAGTTTGTCTAAATCTGCTTCAGTTTGGCGATCTGCTAACATTTGACGAACGGCTTCGGTATTTTCTCGGATAAATTTGAGGTCAAGCACGGCGATTATGCTCCTCTGTTATAAAGGTAGTTTATAAACATACAATCAGTAGCGTGTTCTGTAACGAAAAAACCACAGCGTTGTAAAACACAACCTGTGGCTAATTCTTCATAAATATAAACGGGCCCGACGGGATTTGAACCCGCGACCTCCTGCGTGACAGGCAGGCGCGCTAAGCCAACTGCGCCACGAGCCCATAAGATGCCTCTAACAAATAGGCGGGACAGGACTTGAACCTGTGACCTACAGCTTGTAAGGCTGTCGCTCTAGCCACCTGAGCTACCCGCCCAAAATGAGATTGTGACATTATCTCATCTCAAGGACGGTATTAAGTATAACACGTGGGCTGCTGTTTGTCAAGAAAATCTCATTTTTTTTGAAAACTATTCTTTAATCAGGAAAATCAGGAATTGTCTGATTTATGCTGCTTCTAATGTCGTAATTTTCACCACTGTTCTTCAATCCATTCGTTGTCATGATCCGGATTATAAGTTAATCCTTTTCTGATATCAAGACAAAGGTCAAGCATTTCTAAAACTATGTGCCCCACAAGGACAGGTGCATTATCGGGTAAGTCGGTTATTTCTAACGTTCCTGTTCGTTTTAGGACAGTAAACCTCACCTCTGAATAGATAGTCCGATCTACAATACCGTTTGCTGTTATTGCTCTCGTTGTTCCGACAGGTGTCAAACCGAGTTGTTCAATAAGCGATTTAGGTAACGACAATCGAGTCGCCCCGGTATCAACAAGCGCATTTTCAACGGTGGCGCGCCGAACCTCTTCCAGTTTTATAACGCCTGCCTCTGCCAAAAATTGATCTTTTCGATTCACAAGTTCAATTTTTGTTGTATGTCTCATTTTCAACACCTCATTGGGCTACCAAAAACAGTTGGCTTATGTCTATATTATGTTTTCTCCAAAAATTTTGCATATAGCATACTTTAGAATCTGTTTATAAGCATATCACAAAAATAATAGGATGTCAAGTTTCTGAATTGCCGATTGTCTGAACCAGGATTCTCAAGATTATAGGATTTCCAGGATTGTTGACGGTATAAATGTTCTTGAAGCAGACAACAACCTATCTCATAATCACTTTGAGATGCTGTGGAGAATAAGCGGTTATCGTTGAAGACACTCTAATCCTGAAAATCTGTAAATCTTGTAAATCCCGGTTCAGATAGCAGCAGAAAACCTTACTTCCTTATCAACATCTTCCGCGTAGCAGAAAAATCCCCTGCTTTTAGCGTATAGAAATACACACCACTTGCAACAGATTCACCGAGTGCGTTTTTCCCATCCCAATGTGCCGCACGACTCTTGCCTTGATAGATACCGACAGACTTATGTCCCAATGCTAAGGTGTGTACCACTGTGCCATCTACCGCATAGATAGTCACTGTCACATCTGCAGACTCTGCTAACTGATACGGTATCCACGTCTCAGGATTGAATGGATTTGGATAATTCGGTAATAGGGATGTCTTTTTCGGTGTTAAGGCTGCCAAGAGTTGTTCTAAGAAAAGAATCCCGCGTTGTGAGGTTGGATCTGTGAGACTTAGCTGCTGTGCTTGTGTAAGCCACTGTTGCACTTCCGATGTGGTAAGCAGGGCAGATGCCTGGGAATACACGGAAGGAGCAGATGCTGTATTACCGAATGCGCCAGCGACTAACACGAGATCTACAATATCTATAACACCATCGTTATTGACATCTCCAGGGGTGCTCTCTACTTGCTGTTGCTTGTCTACCTGTTTTCCCAAAACTTGCGGCGACAAGTCTCAAATCTAAAATGTCCACAACGCCATCAAGGTTGACATCCTCACGTAGCCGTGGCACACCAACAATAACGTTGATATTTTTAAAAAAGAAGGGGAGGCGTTCACCTTCACTATCAACGATAACTGCTTCAGGCAAGGTTAGGGTTGATTCTTTAATAGCAATAAATTCAAACGTCAAGGTTGCGAGGGTACCATCACCGCTGCTGCTGTCAGCGAGAGAAGTTGCACCGAGTATCACTTCATTCCCTTCAATGACTGGGTCCACAAAAAACGAGTCATCTGGTAAGTAGTCGCCGTTGTAACTGTTCACATAGCGGAGTGCTGTCGAATCAAAAATTACCTTGGCTTGAAACCCAGTGACGTTTCCACCTTTAGTAATGTCAATGTTAAGTGTTAACTGGTCTCCGATAGCTGGAGCATCTACTGGTAAAACAGTAATACCTACGCGGGTATCAATAACCTTCCATAAGCGGACGGTGTTATCATCACCCCCACTTGCAAGTGTTTGTCCATCCGGACTGAAGACTACGCTATTGATGCCTTCTGTATGTCCTACAAGAGTTGAATTTAGCGTTCCTGTTCCCACATCCCATAAGCGAACGGTGTTATCATAATCCGTACTTGCGAGTGTCTGCCCATCTGGACTGAAAACCCCCAAACCTGTTGTGATAGAAAACTTGGGTATGCCTGTTTCCACATCCCACAAGCGGATGGTGTTGTTAGATACCATATTCAACAGCATTTGTCCATCCGGACTGAACTCAATGGTCCAAACACTATACGTTGGGAGTGTGTGCTTGAGCGTGCCTGTTTCTACGTCCCACAGTCGGATGGTTTTGTCACTACTTGCACTTGCGAGCGTCTTTCCATCCGGACTGAACTCAACATTCGCGACATGCCCTGTATGTTCAGCGAGTGTATGCTTGAGTGTGCCTGTTTCAACATCCCACAAGTGGATTGTGTTTTCATCACTATCTGTACTTACGAGTGTCTGTCCATCCGGACTGAACTCAACACTCAAGCTCCAGACATTATTCGTTGGGAGTGTATGCTTGAGTGTGCCTGTTTCCATATCCCACAGGTGAATAGTGTTACTATCACGACTCCAACTTGCAAGCGTTTGCCCATCAGGACTGAAGAATGCTGAACTAACATTCTCCGCAGTGAGTGTGTGCTTGAGTGTGCCTGTTTCAACATCCCATAGATGGATGGTGTTATCATTATCTATATTCGCAATCATCTGCATATCCGTGCTAAATGCCGCTCTGCTGTATGTGAATGGAAGCTTCTTCTCTCCTGTGGCAACATCCCACAGATAGTAAGTAGAGGGATTCCCACTCCTACTTAACAGGGTCTGTCCATTCGGACTGAACGCTACGCTATAGACATTACCTGAATGCCCTTCAAGAGTATGCAGGAGGATTCCTGTCTCAACATTCCACAAGCGGACGACATCGTCTTTTTTCTCCCAAAAATTACCACTTTCACTTACAGCTGCAAGTATGCTACCATCCGGACTGAACGCTACACTATAGACATTACTACCACTATACCTTTCAAGGACGGTGTGTGCAATATCTTGTGCGAAGGTGTTTAGGGAAAACAAGGTTAAAAGAATAAGTATCGTTAAGTTTGTTTTCATAGGTGAGTTGTCCTTTAGGATTTACATTTCAGATTTAATGTGTTCAAATCTCCTTTACCTAAAGCTTGAACAGTTTTTGGAATGTCTAAGTTGCTACGATAATAACGGATTCTGACGAATAAGTCAAGTGAAATCCGTCTCACCGTATAAAATCGGGGTTGAAAACCCCTCCAACAATAAGAAATATCCTTAATCCGTCCGTAGTCTTTTTTAGTAACGAAAACTACAAAATTTCCGTTTTATATCATGCTTTAAATCCTAAAGAAAAATCAAATTTCCGCATATTATAGGGGAGTTTGCGGACTACATCATTGTAAGTAGGAAGAGGAGTAAATTCATGAAACCGTGTTTTGTCTGGATGACAATTCTATTGTTAGCAGTCCTATCCTCAGGCTGCACTACCATACCAAGTTATAATGAATTAGCGGATCGACATTACGACTATACAAGCGGAGAAAAAAACGTAACTCTTGATGAATGGCGGACACTAATATCTGAGTTTGAGAACGTCATTCGCATGGATTCGGAAAGTGCATCGGCAAATGACGCACAATATGCTATCGCTTCCTGCTGGGTTTGGCGCATTAAAGCAGGGGATTCAGAAGCACCGCAACGAGCCGTTGCATCATTTCGAAGATTGATTTACACCTATCCCGATTCGGAGCATTTGCCCCAGGCTCACTTTTGGATTGCTCGCTGCTACACGCTGATAGGCGATTCTGCCCGTGCAGCACATCACTACCAAATTGTCACAAACCGATATGCCGATACAGATATAGCAGCAGAGGCGCAGTTGGAGTTGGGACGCACTTATGCAGAACATGGCTACAAAACACGTGCCGAAACGCTTTACGTTGATATTGTTGAGTCTGCAACGCAAAAAGAAATAGTGTCCACCGCATCTGAAGAACTTAAGAAACTGAAAACACCACAGAATCCCGTAACAATACCTGATAAAACCCCTTCTCAACCGAAAACTGAACTCCAACCAAAAGTAAAGCCTGAACCCCCTACCGCTGAACCAGAGGCGTTAACGCCAGGATCCCTTACACGTGAATTCGGATTAACTGCTAAGACGATTGTGATAGACCCTGGGCATGGCGGAAAAGATCCAGGAGGAGGCAGCGATGGAGATATAATAGAAAAACCTATTGTACTTAGCATTTCAAAGAAAATTGGGGCGATTTTAACCGCAAAAGGTTACACGGTTCTGCTAACACGAGATACTGATCGCTTTATTCCGTTAAAGGAGCGAACAGCGTTTGCAACCAGACACAAGGCAGACCTATTTTTGAGTGTCCATGCAAATGCAAGTGGAAACCCGAAAGCCAACGGTATTGAAACCTACTATTTGGATGTAAAGAACACAGATAAAAACTCGGAAATCATCGCAGCGCGAGAAAATGCAAACTCAGGCTATAGCATACAGGAATTGGAATCGCTTCTAAAAGGGTTGATAGTAGAGAGTAAAAGTAAGGATAGCCGTCGATTGGCAAAATATGTGCAGCAGGAATTGGTTGCAGCAACAGGGGCAGCAGACCGTGGTGTAAAACATGCACGTTTCGTGGTGCTTATCGGAACGAGTGTTCCCGCTATCCTGATTGAGGCTGGATTTGTAACAAATCCAACGGAAGGAAATAAACTTACATCGGACGCTTATCAACAAAAAGTAGCCGCTGCTGTCGTCCGAGGCGTTGAAAAGTTTTTAGGGAATACTGGACAAATCAGCCAAGATAATTCTGGTCAACCCAATAAGTATTTTGCAACGACAGAACGTTAGGTAAACGGATAAAGATGTGAAAACCGACAAACCATTTTGCTGGGGAAACCGGTTATGTTATCTGAAATAATGCATCGGAAAAAGTTATGGTTCAAAACCTTTTCCACGCATATTATATTTATTCTCGTTTGCTGGAGTGGGGTGATAGCCGACATTGCTGCACAACAGGCAGATATTGCCATCCTATTACCATCAACAGCGTCTGGTGTCCCAGAAAGTGATGTGAACTATGCACGTTCTGTCAGCAGGCGTTTTGTCCGCATGTTAAAAAGCATCGGTTTTTCGGCAGATCAATTGGAAGAGTCATCTGCTGCGGATGTGCCTCGCTTGCAGAACACATCTTCTAATCCGTATCGGTTGATAATCCTTCCACTTAATCCAAAAATCACCCCAAAAACAGCCACTCTTCTGCAGCGTTATGTGGCTCATGGCGGAAAACTTTTTGTAACCTATAACCTTGCGGATGAGGTCGCATCGCTTCTGAATTTACACAGTATAAAATGGATGCGCCAAGAAGCCTCTGGTCAGTTCGCTTCCATTCAATTTGATGCACCTGAAATTTTAGGTATCCCGAAATTTGTCCGGCAAGCATCGTGGAATATCACGGTGGTAGAATCTACCGATCCACAAACAAAAATTATCGGACAGTGGCACAATGCAGAGGGTAAATCGACCGGATATCCTGCCTTTTTCTTAAGTGAAGCAGGTGTATTTTTTAGCCATGTTTTCCTTCCTGACGATATCCGAACCAAAACGCAGCTCCTCGCGGCACTTCTCGGACATCTTGTTCCTGAATTTCAGCATGCAATCGCAAAACGTGAATTGGAAGCGATGACGACCTTCGGACACATCAATAGCCTTGACACCTTAACGAAATTTGTAGGGTATGGCGGGATTTCTGAAGCAAAACAAGCGTTACAAACGGGAAAGACCTTGACGACGCAAGCACGAACTGAATACGCACGCGAGGATTATTACGAAGCGATGACCGCAGCACGTGAGAGTCGAGATGCACTTTCAAAAGCATATTTTCTATCTCACTTGAGCGATGAAACGGAAGGACGCGCTTTATGGAATCATTCAGGACTTGGGGCATACCCTGGCGACTGGGAACGTTCTACTAAGGAATTGGCTGCTGCGGGTATTAACATGATTTTTCCGAATATGGCATGGGGAGGTTTAGCCCATTACGATAGCAGCATCTTGCCTCAGAGTGCAAAGTTTACAAAATATGGAGACCAAATTGCGCAATGCGTTAAGGCAGCGCATAAGCACAAGTTGGAAGTCCATGTATGGAAGATCACTTGGAATTTGGAAGGTGCACCGAAAGAATTTGTGGAAGAACTGCGAAATGCCGGACGCACGCAAGTTTCGGCAACGGGCGACCCGATCAATTGGCTTTGCCCTTCTAATCCAGAAAACGTGCTGTTGGAATTGAATGCTATCACGGAAATCGTGCAGAACTACGATGTTGACGGTATCCACCTCGATTATATACGTTATCCGGGGAGCCGAGCTTGCTATTGTGATGAATGCCATAAAAGATTCATGCTTGCGACACGACAACATATTCAGGAATGGCCCACGTCTGTGTTACCAAGAACGGGACAACACGGGAAAGCGTATATTGAATGGCGCGCGCAACAGATAACCCGCTTAGTACGCTTGATCCACAAACGCACACGTGAGATAAAACCGAACATAAAGATTTCAACTGCAGTTTTTGGTGCCTATCCTGACTGTGTAACATCTATTGGGCAGGATTGGATTGCGTGGGCAAAAGCAGGCTATGTCGATTTTGTTTGCCCTATGAACTATACTGAAGACACCAAATATTTCACCGACCTGTTAGAGAAGCAGCTTGCACTTATGCCGAAAGATGTGGCAATTTATCCGGGTATCGGTGCAACTGCATCTAATTCTCTCCTTACACCCGATGCCGTAATTGGACAGATTCATCTGGCACGCTTTTTAGGTGCGTCCGGTTGGACAATTTTCGATTATACTGTCAATATATCAGATACCATCCTACCTGCTATTCAAATGGGTGTCGGTAAACGAAAAGCTGAACCTGTACATTGATATTATTCTTGCTTGTTCTCCTAAAATCATTTGGCAATGTGGTTAGGTTTAGCTGCCTCAAACTCAGATTACCAAATCTACTTGACCGTTACTGAAAAATAATGTAAACTAAAGTGAGTCGAGGTATCGTATGTGGCATGTTACCGACAAATGGGGTAACCACATTGAGTTGACAGATGAAAGATGGCAACACATCCTTGAAAATCATTGGGAATTGAGACACTATCTCAATGAGGTGCTTTTAACCGTCCGAACTGGTAGAAGAAAACAGGCACCGATGGATCCTTATAAATACACATATTATAAGGATTTTGACAACCTTCCTCACAATTATACTCGCATTGTTGTTATTGTAAAATTAATTCGGAACAACTTCATTATCACCGCATATCCTATAAGAAAAAGGAATTCAGATGAATCACAATAAAGAGGGGCTTAAAATTGTCTATGATCAGGAAGCTGATGTGCTTTATGTAACGCGAGGTCAACCCGAATATACAGACTACGTTGAATACGCTGATGATTTGATTCTGCGGTTTCACCCTGAGACTAAACAACTTGTGGGATTCACACTTGTTGATTTTTCGCAAAACTTCGCTAAAAAAGACTCGGACATCACGCTGCCCTTCGGCGTTGATTTTCAAATGCATGGCGAGTTACCCACTTGAACACAGATTGACAGTAAAAGGAGATTTTTCAGCATGGCTCAAAAACCGAATATCTTATTTCTTCAGAGTGATGAACACAGTCCACACGCTATCGGATGTGAAGGCAACGAAATTGTGCAGACCCCACATTTTGATCGGCTTGCGGGATCCGGCACATACTTCGATGGAGCATATTGCCAATTTCCGCTTTGTACTCCCTCACGGATGTGTATGCTAACAGGGAAATATGCGCATCGTTGCTCCGCTTGGAATAACGGTTCAATCCTGTACCCTGAACATCTCACGATGCCAGCACATTTTTCAGAACACGGGTATGCCACCGCGCTTGTTGGAAAGATGCACTTTGGTGGGAAAGAACAGCACAACGGATTCCAATCGCGTCCGTACGGTGATCTACGTGGACGTGCCGGACATCAACGTGATCCACTACGGGGCAACAAGAATCGTACGAAGGATGCGGGGGTGACAGAAATTCCATCGAGCCTTCTGCAAGAACGGGTGGTCAACGAAGAAACGATAGAATACTTAAGGTCTCAACCTGCTGACCAACCGTGGTTTTTGCTTGCAAGTTATAGTCGTCCTCACTTTCCGCTTACCGCGCCAAAACGGCTTCTTGACAAATACTATCCCGATAATGTGGACATGCCCAATATCCCGCCGGGACACTTGGAACAGACACATCGCTATGCAAAAGGTCTACGAAAGAATTTCAACACAGCAGCCATTACAGAGGAAGAGACGCGGAAAGCCCGCGCGGCTTACTATGCCTGCTGCGAATTTCTGGATGAATGTGTCGGCGATTTACTGACGATCTTAGAACGCGATGGTCTGTTAGAGAACACAATTATCGTTTATACTACCGACCACGGTGAAATGGCTGGCGAGCATGGACAATGGTGGAAATCCAGTTATTATGAAGCAGCAGCACGGGTTCCTCTCATTATATACGATTCACGATCAGAAGACACACACGGCACGCGTGTCAATGCTCCCGTTGAATTGAACGACCTTTTCCCAACTTTATGTGCAAGGGCAGGTATACCGATACCTGATGACCTGGACGGTTTGGACTTATCAAATCTGATGGCTGGAAATTCGGATGGTTGGCGAAACACCGCAATCAGCGAATACTGGGCAAATCAAACAACTGGACCGATGCGTATGTTGAGAACACCTCGTTATAAATACGTCGCTTTTCCCGAAGATGAATCCATCTTGTTTGATTTAGAAAATGACCCTGACGAATTTGAGAATCTTGCTGGAAAACCTGAACATCGTGAAGTGGAAGCATCCCTACATGAACAACTCATGGAAGGATTCTCTTGGGAAGCTGTCCAGCAAAAGAAAGATGATGACAAAGAACGCAGTAAAGATTGGACAGCACCGTGGGGCGGTGGCACCCCAAATCAGTATACGTTGCCTGATGGCAGAATTGTAGATGCAGAACTCTGTCTCTATAATCCCGTTCTCCGTGATGAGACTGATGAAAATTAAGAAAGATATAGTGAATTATGAAAATGAATGTACATGTTGTAACCCGCATGCACAGGAATTCCCCCTCGGTAGGCGAGGTTTCCTAACCTCACCTATTCTAAAGTGTCTCGTTAATTTTAAAATCTATCATAGTTAGGTGCTGGTGTGTAAGCGCGGTGAGAAAGAAGCTGCTTTGCACCGCGCCATACGGTTCAATCCATATCATAATGTTTTGAACCGATATACATCGTATGGAACTTGATATATGCCTCGCCGCCCAAAAATCCGATTCTCTGCTATCCTTGTAGGACTGTTTTTAGTAGGGGGAATGTGTGCAATCACCCCCTACAACAACTATTTTTTAGAGAATTCAAGGATTGCGGGTAATCACCTCCCTGTTGGCTCAATCTTTGGGCTGCTCCTGCTTGTGTTCGTTGTCAATCTACCCTTACGCCTGTTGACACGAAGCAGCCGCTTTTCATTTTCCGCCCTTGAATTAACAGTCATTTGGATGATGCTGATTGTCGCAGTCGGCATTCCTTCAATGGGATTGATGCAGTTCCTGCTACCTTGTCTCGTCGCGCTGCGTTATTTTACTACTCCCGAAAACGATTGGGCGGAGACACTCCAACCACACATCCCAGAATGGTTAATCGTCACGGATACACAAGCCGTAACAGATTTTTATGAAGGACTTTCACCGGGTGGTAGCGTTCCGTGGTCACCTTGGATCAAACCGCTCCTTATCTGGGGGCTTTTTGTTTTCGTTTTCTATTTCACAACGATCTGCCTTTCCACAATCCTCCGAAAGCAGTGGATTGAACGCGAACGGTTCTCATTTCCCTTGGTCCAGATTCCAGTGCAACTCGCAGCGCAGCCCGAACAGGGAACACTCCTAAACGCTTTTTTCAAAAACAAATTATTATGGGTAGGCATGACGTTACCGATGTTAATACATTTTCTCAACGGACTGCATGCCCATTTTCCAACAGTGCCAGAAATCCCATTGATCTATAATATCCACCGCGCCTTTACCGAGAAACCGTGGCACACGCTCAGTTGGTGGCCAGCCATGAACATCGCCATCTATTTTTCAGTTATCGGTGTGGCTGCGTTACTTACGCTTGAAGTGTCCTTTAGTCTATGGTTTTTCTTTCTCTTTTTCAAACTCCAGTACATTATTATGAATGCAACAGGTGTCGGAATCGGTCCGTGGGTGAGTTGTAGCCGTCAAGTGATGGGAGGTTATCTTATCTTTGTCCCTGCAGTTTTTTGGGGTGGACGAGAACATATCGCATCAATTTTCAGGAAAACATTCGGGTTGCATAGTAAACAAACAAATATCGCGGGAGATAGACGTTTGATAGACGATTCTGATGAACCGCTGTCGTATCGCTTGGCACTGCTCGGATTTCTACTCGGATTTGTCACCCTTGTTGCGTTTTTTGTGATTGCTGGCATAACAACTTGGGTGGCGGTGGTCACGCTGCTCTCAATCTTCGTAACCTCTGTTGTGTTATCATGGATGGTAGTAAACGGTGGACTACTGTTGGTGCAAGCCCCTTTCTTTCCAGCAGATTACATTAATTTCACACTCGGATCGGGGGTAATGGGACAAAAAAGCTTGGCTGTACTCAGTTTTCAGCGTACTTTTCTACGGGATTGGGGAGAATTCATGATGCCGAACTTCTTGCACAGTTTTAAAGCAGCCGATGAAGTTCAATTGGTCCGCCGCCGAATCGTTCCAATACTCGCCATCTCAATCGTTGTTGCTATCCTCGTTTCCGTTTACGCTTGGTTAACGCTTGTCTATGACAAAGGCGCGCTGTTTTTACAAGGCTGGTCTTTTGTCGGTGCCCCGCGTGGCTATTTCAACAAGATGAACAAACTGATTCAATTTCCTGTTGAAACAAATTGGCTTGAAGTCTACAGTATGATTGCGGGGGCAGGTTTTACTGGTTTCATGCTCTGGATGCGTCAAAGTTTTGTGTGGTGGTCATTGCATCCCATCGGATACCTTTTAGGTGCTACATATCCTGCGTTTCACTTATGGTCTTCTATTTTCGTAGGATGGATGATAAAATACGTTACGCTTAAGTTTGGTGGTCCAATGACTTATCGGCGGATCCGTCCTATCGCATTTGGCTTAATTTTTGGTGAGTATGTAATGGTAGGTATCTGGATGGTCGTTGGATTTTTCAGTGGAATAGGCTATCATGCCCTACCACGTTAGTCTAATTGTCTGAACCAGGATTTACAAGATTTTCAGGATTGAAGATGTTCACATGTAGTGTTCGGAGCGTTTACAAAGCCTCCTAAAGTTTTAACAGTAAAGTCGCGACCAGGAGGTCGCTCCTACAGGAAAAAAAGAGGCGCAATGAATTGCGCTACTACAAACACTGCAAATCTTAAGGAAATATAAGAATTTTATAGTGAAATCTAAAAATATGTTCACACTCCCTGGTAGATGCGGTTTCCTAACCGCATTTATGGACTGAATAAACACGGTTCGGTTAGGAAACCGAACCTACCGTAGTGTAAAAATAATTATGGGTTTTACTATAACTGTAATATAAGTTCCATTACATAGGAATCGTATCATGCAAACCAGTGAAAATACGCTCTCAACACAATGGAAAACACGCGCCAAAACACGTCATACCGTAGCAGGTATCCGCACATGGCATGTCAACCTGAACCCACGTGCAATGCCAACGCTCGGTTTTGCAAAGGGTGATATACCGGGACAGACTACACCCAAAAATGTTCATGTCGATTGGCGAGGCCCCTTCGCAGCACAAGCGGGCGCGTTAATCGTAGAAATTACGACCGATAAAGGCTTAAAAGGATACGGACTCGGCGGCGGTGGACTTGCGGGGGCGATGATTATTGAGAAACACCTACAACACTTTGTCCTTGGACGAGACCCACTTGATGTTGAACAGATTTGGGAACATCTTTATCACGTCACCTCAATTTACGGACGACGCGGACTTGTTATCTATGCGTTAAGTGGTATAGAACTTGCCCTCGTTGACCTGTGTGGTAAGATATTGGATGCACCTGTCTATAGCCTATTCGCGGATACACCGCGCCTTGAGATACCCGCCTATGCTACTGGTGCAGATGTCGGTTATTATGCAGAAAACGGATTCACTGCATGCAAGATTCCTCTTAAAAACGGACTCGCTGAGGGCGAAGATGGCTTCGCGCAAAACCTTGAGATGATACACACTGCACGTGATACTATCGGTCCAGAGGTGGAACTGATGACAGACATCTATCTCCGTTGGGATGTGGACTATACCCTCCGTTTTGCTGACGCAACAAGTGATGTTAACCTCAAATGGATTGAGGAACCGGTCCCACTTGACAACTACGCTGGCATGGCACAGTTAGTCCAAGAGATAGATCCGACATGGATTGTTTCTGGTGAACACGAATTCACCCGATACGGATTCCGCGAACTGTTAAGATGGAAGGCAGCAGATATGATTCAGCCAGATGTGAGTTGGGCGGGCGGTTTCACGGAATGCCTCCGTATTGCACGCGAAGCTGCTGAACTTGGCATTCCGACATGGCTTCATCAAGCAGGAATACCGTGGGGATTGCATCTCACTGCATGTTTACCGATGCCGTGTATGGCAGAGACGTTCGGTCCTTCGCGAAATGGTGTTGAAAATGAACTTTACCGCCGCTTGCGTCCTATCCCTCGCGACGGTTTTTTCACGCTGAACGATGCACCAGGTTTTGGCGTTGATGTAGACGAAAAATTGTTGGATGCATATACAGTTGATCGGCTGTAACGGGACGTACAAACATGTAAATTCTCGGTGTGCGGTGGTTCCTATATCTTGGCGGGGATATTGAGAAAACCCATTAACATTCCATATCCCATTGCGTTTGTTGTTAGTCGGGAAACCATATCCAGCAGACCCATGCACTAATATGTAGAATTAGGAGTGTAACAATGAGAAAGACACTAAGTCTGTGTCGCATCTTCGCGGAATTCCACTCGGGCTGTACTTTCTCCCTATATGTTACCGCTAATGAACACATTCCCCATGTGGCGAAGGGAATAAGGAAAAAGTTCTGTATTTCGACAGCGATGTTAAACATAAATATTATTCCACATAACACAGCAGAAACAGCCATGGCAATATACATATTATGACCTAAAAAATCTAATCTCTGCATAAGAACCTCCTGTTTGGATAGCCTGATATAAAAAATAGAAGTGTCAAAATGCAAACACAATCCTATATCAGTAGGAATTATAACACTTTTGTTCTAATTCGACAACTTTATTGGTTTGAGTGTCAATATCTTATACCAAATTGACTGGGTTCATCCTATTTTCTCGGTAGGTGAGCTTTATAAACGCACCATAGGCATCAATTTAGCGGTCCACCACTCTGGTAGGCGCGTTTCCAAAACGCGCCTACCTTTGGGTAATAAATCGGGCTTACAAGAAACAATCCAGCAATTTTTTCTTAAATTGACGCTTATGGTGAGCTTTATAAACGCACCTACCGAGTGGAATCACGTTAATTTGGTATTAAACCGAGTTCCCGTTAATGATCATCAGTGTCGTAATGATCATTGATATTCGGACAAGAACCCCTGCATAGTCGGTAGCCCACACTGCAGGCTGTCAGATTGGTTTTGCCATTCGGGCCGGGAATTTCAATATTAATAGGACAAGTATACCATATATGTCTCATATCCGCTGGATCATTTCCATCTAAAGCAGCTTGTGTTGTTGATCTTAGGCACGTAGGACATATAATATCCTCATTATAATATTTCCATGAAGACCAAGCGGTTTTGAAACGTTCTAGTGGATAGTCCATCCTAAAAGTTTGTTTTAGTTTTTGTAGATTTCTCGGCATCTTGACAAACAAAAGTGTTCTCTTATAGTATAGCAATACATAAGGAGGAACACACCCTTGAATAAGAAATATGTTGTCCAACTGACCGATGCGGAACGACAGGAGTTATCAGATATTATTAACACAGGTAAAAAAGAGGCATATATGATAAGGCATGCTCATATTTTGCTGAAATCAGATATAAATGGTCCCTGCTGGACTGACGCGAGAATAGCTGAGGCGTATGAGTGCACTGATAGGACAGTTGCGAAAGTGCGTCAGCGTTTTGTGGAAGGTGGCTTTTCTCGTGCCTTATATCGTGCGAAGCGGAAGCATCCACCGACACCTCGTAAACTTGATGGTGACGGAGAAGCAAGGTTGATAGCACTGAGTTGTGGAACCCCTCCCGAAGGTGCTGCCAAATGGACGTTACGTCTGCTTGCGTCAGAGTTGGTAAGACTTGAAGTTGTGGAAAACATTTCTCCAGAAACGGTGCGGCAGACACTAAAAAAAACGCGTTGAAACCACACCTTCAGCAACAGTGGGTGATACCCCCTGAAAAAGACGCTGAGTTTGTAAAGTCAATGGAAGAAGTGCTTGATCTTTACCAGAAACCTTTGGCTGCGGATACTCCTGTTGTGAACATGGACGAACAATCTGTCACACTTAGGGATGATGTTCGTGAACCGTATCCTGCGAAACCGGGACAAGTCAAGCGCGTAGATAACGAGTATAAACGCAAAGGCACAGCAAATATCTTCCTATTTACAGAGGCACTCTCGGGATGGCGGCGTGTGTCTGTTCGGACGCACCGAAAGACAGTGGATTGGGCAGAAGAAGTCAAAATACTATTGGATGAGGTCTACCCATCCGCAAAACAGGTCATTTTAGTTTGTGATAACCTGAATACACATAAACTCGCGTCACTCAATAAAGTGTTTGGAGATGAAGAAGCAGATAGGTTCCGGAAGCGTTTAGAAATCGTGCATACCCCCATTCATGGAAGTTGGTTGAATATAGCGGAAATAGAACTTAGCGTCCTTACACGCCAATGTTTGTGTCGTCGAATCCCAGATATAGAGACACTCCGTAGAGAGACACAAGCGTGGCAAAAACGTAGAAATGCAGAGCAAAAGCAGGTAGACTGGCAATTTACAACGGACGATGCGCGTGTCAGATTAAAACATCTATACCCGAAAAGTTAGACTGGACTAACCACTAGGAACCAATTAGTCTCTCATATTCATCGTGTTTACCAATCCAAACCCAAGTGAAATCATTGCCATCTTTAGTGGCAAGAGCTCTATAATCTTACCCTACGCGGGCAGACCAATATTTGCCAACTTTCTTGAAATGTAGAGATCGGTGTCGTGGGTTAATTTTGAGGAGCTCGAAATTCTGTCTTGCAGTTTTTTTGTACAGGTTCAGGGAGTTGCTGAAAAAATCTCCAGAAACGCGTGGTTGTTCTGTGCGCCTAATGAACTTTGACAATCAAACGGGGTAATGTTATGATGGTATAATCCGAAATATAAGGAGTGTATCATGGCAAAACGCAGAGAACTCTTTCTTACAGAAGAAGAAAGACAGAAACTGATTAAATATAGAGATCATCACCCTCGTCCTGATGTCAGAGAAAAAGCTGCAGCGTTGTTGAAAGTAAACGATGGTATTCCAGCACACCGGGTTTCGACCAGTGGGTTACTCAAACGCCGCAAGCCTGATACCGTCTACAGATGGTTGAATATTTATGAAGACGAAGGTTTTGATGGGTTAATACAGCGACAGCATGGAGGGGCAAGACAGCGATTTTCAAAAAAAAAGAAGAACTCTTAGAACGTGTGCGCCAAGCCCCAGATGAAGTTGTGGATAAAGCGAAAGGCGTTTCTACTGATGTGCCTCTCCCAAGTCGTTGGACGCTTCGGACACTACGTAGGAGCCTTGATTGGTTAGAAGGATACAGCCTGAGTGGTGTTCATAGAGTGCTGTCTCGTTGCGGTTTGCGTCTTCGTTCAGGTCGCGTGCAGCAGTATAGTCCGGATCCTGAGTATAAGGAGAAAGTGTCGCATCTATGTTCCTGCTTACAGCAGACCGTTCACAATCATGGTAAACAAGAGTTAGTATTTCTTGATGAGATGGGATATACTCGCTGGCCTGAAGCTGGGCGTGTTTGGACACAAGCACCGCCGGAAAGTATTCCGGTAGCAGGTTGTGATGGAAATAATCAGCAATGGCGGATTATTGGTGCGCTGAATGGGTTGACGGGACAGGTATGTTATCTTGATAACTATATTGTAGGACGTGCGAAAGTGGTTGAAATGTATCAGAAGTTGACACAAGTCTATCCACAAGCAGAAACACTTTACGTTGTTCAAGACAACGGGTCTATTCACAAACATCCGGATGTGCTTGATGCGTTATCAGAGTTGCCACAGATCAAGCCTGTTTGGCTACCGACTTATGCGCCGTGGTTGAACCCGATTGAGAAGTTGTGGAGATGGCTGCGGGTTGATGTGTTTAAGATGCATCGCTTTGCGGGCCAGTGGGAGGCGTTCAGAGCCCGGGTGAACGGATTTCTTGATCAATTTGCCGCTGGTTCGGACGACTTACTCCGTTATGTAGGACTGAAAGGCGGTGGTCTAATGGCTAACGCTTGTAGACCTGTTTAAAAATTACCCAACTTGAACGTCAAAGTTCATTAGGGGCATTTACCAACAGGAAGTTTGAAAGCTTGCAAACCCTACGAAAAATATGACCGACAAACCGAATATCGTTTATCTTCTCGCAGATCAGATTCGCGCGTGCTCGTTGCCGGTATATGGTGATACGCAGATTGAAACACCACACATTGACCGACTCGCACAAGAAGGCACCGTTTTCTCAAATGCAATTGCCACCGCACCTGTCTGCACACCTTACCGCTCCATGCTACTCACCGGACGACACCCACAGACAACCGGCCATCTCATCAATTTTGTCAATACCAGACACGATGAAATCGGACTCGGTGATGTTTTCAACCGAAACGGCTATCGGACAGCATGGGTCGGTAAATGGCATCTCCACACAGGTTCATTCCCAGAAATCGGTGGACGCGATTACGTCCCCGAAGGACGCGATAGACTCGGATTCCAACACTGGCGCGGTTATAACTTTCATACCGACTATTTCAACGGCACTGTAAACCTTGACGGTTGGCGAAACGAAAGATGGAAAGGATATGAAACCGATGCCCTAAACCGATACGCCTTTCAGTTTATGGATGACGTGGACAACGATACGCCATTTTGTCTGTTTATCTCCCCGCATCAAGCGCACTCCACACCTTACGACTTTGCACCGCAGGAATACTATGACCGACTGCCCGCCGAACTCCATCTACCAGAAAACGTTCCCGATTCGGTTAAAGAACAATCGTTAAAAATTTACCGACACTACCTCGCCATGACTTTAGCAGTAGATGATATGCTCGGTGAACTGATGGCATACTTGGAAAAAACGGGACGTGTGGAAAATACCCTGCTTGTTTTCGGATCGGATCATGGAACACAAGGCGGCGCACAAGGTATCAATTTCTGGGCAAAGAAGAAACCTTACGAGGAATCCATCAAAGTGCCACTCATCATGCGGCTACCCGGTGTTTTTGATAGCAATCGCACCTGTGACACTCTCACATCCCCCGTAGACTTGTTTCCATCGCTCTGCGGTTTATGTGGGATTCAACCTCCCCGAACAGTGGAAGGCTACGACCTTTCTGCATCTTGGCGTGGCGAAACAGATACCTTTGAACAGGACGCTGTGTTAACGATGAACTTCGGTGCAACCTACGATTATCTCGTTGATGGCGACGAGTGGCGCGGTGTTCGCACAAAAACGCATAGCTACGCACGTTGGCTTGATGGCAAACGGATGCTATACGACATTGAAGCAGACTCGCTGCAGATGAACAACCTGATTGACGTTCCCGAAGCAAAGTCGTTGGCAGATGAAATGGAGAACATCCTCCAAAATCTAATGGATGCCCGAAACGACAAACTCCAACCTGCCACAAGCTACACGGATTGGTATGATGCCCAACGCCGTATTGTCCGAAACGCCCACGGTCCCCTCGGCGATCCAGAAGATGAACCTGACTGGTCACTTTTGAAATGAGGTGGTAATGTCCTCTAAAATGAGGTATAATGTTATTGGCTTTGAAGTTCCTGTGATACAGGTTTCCCTTTTCAATGGAGAGAGTAAAATGTCTAACGAACGCCTTACGCTTGAAGAAATGGAACAGAAATATCCTGACGAATGGTTGTTCATCATTGACTGTGAAATCAGCGAAAGCACCGAACTGTTGTCAGGGGTTGTTGCCGCTCATAGTGAATCCAGAGACGATATTTATGAAGTCTCTGGGCACTATAAAGGCGGCGCAGCGATACATTTTACAGGTAAACCAACTGATCAGCACTGCCTATTATCTCCTTGGATTGTACAGGTTGATTAGTCGAATCTGTCTTAATTTTCCCACACCAGATTAATGTAATGGTAGTACGTAGGTTGGGTAGAGCGAGCGAAACCCAACATTTTGTATACCGCTTGCTATTCAGATGGTGGTTGTTGAATCACAGGTGTCTGAGTTCCGTCAAAAAACTGTTGGAGAATATCTATTACTGCCTTAAACTTCTCAAAGTCAGCAGGGTTTCTCCGCTCTTCACAAATCCATTGACAAAATTCTTTCTTCTTGAATTTAGTCTCAACCTCTTTCCTACCATGAACACCTTTTTTGGCTTCCTCTTCATAGAAACGTTCCTCAAAAAGGTGGTGAGAAAAAAGGTTTTCGATTCCTGCCTTATTATCGGTGTCATCAGGATTTGGAGGAATAGATCTTACCCAAATCTTCTCATCTGTTTCCTCTGTCTTTCCTGCATCCCAATCATAAAGGAGCAAAAACGGTTGATTTTGCAACGACGGATGTTTTTTAAAAAAGTCTCTTACTTTTTTTAATCCACTTTTTCCACCATTTTCATCACCCAATTTACCTTTTTCACCAACAGGTTTGATTTCTACGGAATTCAGGAGTTCAATTTATTGAGAAGTATTAGGGCAGTTTTAATGTACTGCACATCTAACTTTCCTTCAGTCAAAATGGTAGGTTTTAGAGCATCATCGATAAGTTGTTCTATCTCCTTTTCAAAGCGTTCTGTAGATTGGAAGAATTCAAAGGCCTTCTCGAATTCAGAGAATCGCTCGCAACTAATCGGGTTTCCTTCAGGTAACTTAATGATAGCGAACCTATCCGGTTCAAATGTTTTTTTCATCCCAAGCAGAAATAACGGAGAATGAGACGAAACGATAAACTGAACCTTTGGGAACAATTTGATAAGTTCTGGAAGGACATCGTGTTGAAGAGTCGAGTGTAAATTAGTATCAATTTCATCTATGACTACAAGTCCTGTGATATCGCGGAGACGAATACTTCTGTTAATGTAGAGGCGTTCACCATATCGAATAATTGTAGTAAACAAGTGGAACAATTGGGATTGTCCAGCTGAAAGTGACTGGAGAGTAGGTATTGTTTGTCCATCGCTCATCTCAATACTAATCCTTGATGCTCCAATTCCCCGATAATTTAAAGTTAGTTTTGCCTTTTTGTTTTGGAGTATTTTCTGCAATATGTGTTCAACATTTTGCCCTTGAGCAAGTTGAAGTCCGGGTAGTAGATCAATTAAAGAGTCAAGAAATACATCCAACACCCAACCAATATTTTTCTCCGCGCATGTTTCTACCCAGAGAGGTTTATCGAGTCGGTCATTGAATCGACGGTATGCAGCAGCATCCATACCAACATAACATCCAGACTCTTGGGGTTTAACCAATCGGGATCTTCGCGTCGACTTGCGGGGAAAAACGCATGTACACCGTTTCTCATTTCAGTCTCAACAGTTTGTTCATTCACAGAAACATCTTTGGGGTTTTCTTTTGTGGGATTGTTCCATACTGGAGAAAATACGGATTTCAAATCGTTAGAATAGGCTGACATATCCGGTGTTCCAGTTTTCTCACAATAATACAAATCACGATCATTAGCTTTGAAACGGAGTAGGCTTAGGCTAAAGGATTCTCCACTTCTTACTGTGGTTGCCCCAACAATTCGGAAATATGGACTGCCTAATCCATCTGAATCTACTATGTCACTGAAGGCTTTTTTAGCAAATTCAAAAAGGGCATCGACGATATAGGATAAAAAAATGGTTTTGCCAGATCCGTTGGGGCCGACAATCACTACAGGGAGAGGTTCCCATTATCAAAAGGCAACTTAACACGGCATTTTGAAATGGGTCCGGTATTTTCTAAATAAATTTCGTTAAGATACATAAGAATTCCTCTATAAATTGCTTAAATAAAAATATTAATTTCGTATTATCTAATTATAACGTGTTGGTAAACACCTGTCAAATTTAGTTCTTGTACTTCAGAAACATTCTAAAATCTCATTGCTTAAAACCTTACCTTATGCTAAAATAATTACCCGAAACAACTAACACAAACGGAGCAGACAACAAAAAACAGATATGACCTTACAAGAAATAATTTTAGCATTAGAAAAATTTTGGGCAGATCACGGATGTATTATTCAACAACCATGCGATATAGAAGTTGGCGCAGGCACATTTAACCCCGCCACATTTTTACGATGCCTCGGACCAGAACCGTGGCAGGTCGCGTATGTAGAACCTGTCCGGCGACCCACCGATGGCAGATACGCAGAAAACCCCTTCCGCCTCGGCGCATACTACCAATATCAGGTAATATTAAAACCAGCACCAGAAAATGTGCTGCCACTCTACCTCCAAAGCCTCTATCATCTCGGCATTTCTCCTCGTAAAAACGACATCCGCTTTGTAGAAGACGACTGGGAATCACCGACACTCGGTGCTTCTGGTCTCGGCTGGGAAGTTTGGTGGAACGGAGCGGAAGTCACGCAGTTCACCTATTTCCAACAGATGGGCAGCATTGATCTCGATCCAATTTGTGCCGAAATTACCTATGGACTTGAAAGGACTGCACTCTACCTACAGGATGTAGACAATTTTTTTGACATCCGCTGGAACGAACATCTCAACTACGGAGATGTTCACCGCCAAAGCGAGGTGGAATACTCAATCTACAACTTTGAACACGCAAACGTAGACATGCTCTTTGACCTGTTTAGCACTTACGAGAAGGAAACGCACGCGTGTCTTGATGCTGGGTTAGTCCTCCCCGCAAGCGACCATGTATTGAGATGTTCACATACCTTCAACATGCTGGATGCGCGCGGCGTTATCAGTGTAACGGAACGAGTGAGTTACATTGAACGTGTGCGGCGGCTCGCGCAACGTATCGCACGCGCTTACGTAACACAACGCGAAGAGATGGGACACCCGCTACTTGGGTGTTTCAGCACGACATCAACTTCCACCGAACCAATCACAACTACGGTGGAATCGGTTTCTGACCACGCGGAAACCGCTGAACTCCTCTTTGAAATCGGAACGGAAGAAATTCCCGCAAGCTATATGCCGCCTGCCCTTGAACAACTCAGCAAAATCGCAACCGATTCCCTTACAGAACACAGAATTCCGTTTGGTAAAGTTCAAACGTTCGGTACACCGCGGCGTATCACGCTCGCTATAAAAGATGTTCAAACGTTACAAAAAAGCCAAGAAACAGAGGTCGTAGGACCGCCCAAAAGCATCGCTTACGATGAAAACGATGAACCAACAAAAGCATCCATCGGTTTCGCAAAATCACAAGGTGTTGAACTCTCTAACCTTCGCATCGTTGAAACTGAACGTGGGGAATATATCGCCGCATCCAAACTTGAAAAGGGTATAACAACGCACGAACTGTTAGAAACACTCCTCCCCGAATGGATTGAGGCACTCCGCTTTCCTAAAACGATGCGGTGGGAGACGAAGTCTGAAGAACCGCGCGCCTATGCCCGCTTTGCCCGCCCTATCCGATGGTTAGTCGCACTACTCGGTGATGAAGTTGTCAACTGTGTTTACGGTGCAGCACATGCAGGACGTATAACTTATGGACACCGTTCTTTACATCCCGACCCAATCACTTTGGCATCGGCAGATTTGGATACCTACATTCAGAAATTGCACGCTGCGGGTGTTGTCGTCTGTCCGAAGCAAAGGCGAGATACGATTGAGAAACATGTGCGAACTATGTTTGAAACCGAAGAATGTCTCCCCAAATTAGATGAAGAATTGTTGGATACGGTGAACTATCTCGTAGAAAATCCGCAACCGATTGTCGGTAATTTCAGTGAGTCGCATCTGGAAATACCCACTGAAGTGTTGATTACCGCAATGAAAAAACATCAACGTTATTTTCCGATGTGGGAAAGCGAAACCGAACTTGCTGCAAAATTTATTACCATTTCCAACGGCACAGATGGCAATATTGATGGCGTTCGACACGGGAATGAACGTGTCCTACATGCACGCCTCAACGACGCGGAGTTCTTCTATAGAGAAGATCAGAAAACGGGTCTCGCTGATAAAGTTGACCGTTTAGGCGCGGTCGTCTTTCACGCCAAACTCGGTTCACTCTTAGATAAGGCAGAACGGCTAAAGGCATTGGTTAAGTTCATCGGCACAGAATTGAAGTTAGCGGAAACGACTACGCATCACGCTGAACGTGCAGCATGGCTCTGTAAAGCAGATTTAACCACACACATGGTTATTGAATTCCCATCATTGCAGGGAATTACTGGCAGGTATTATGCCAAAAACTCTGGTGAACCCGAATCTGTCGCCACTGCAATCGCGGAGCACTATCAACCGCTTGGGGCAGATACACCATTGCCTGAAAGCGAAGTCGGAACGATCCTCGCTATTGCCGACAAACTCGACACTATCGTTGGATACTTCGGAATAGAGGAACGCCCCACAGGTTCACAAGACCCATATTCTCTACGAAGACATGCACTCGGCACAATCCGTATCCTTCAAGACCGGCAGTTACCGCTCTCTTTAGATGCAGTCATCCAAAAAGCAATCTCTTTATACGAGGTGGAATTAGTCAACGATACAGAAATAAGCGTGCTTAATTTCTTCAGAGAACGTCTACGCGTTATCCTGCAAACACAGGAATACACGCCCGACCTTGCCGATGCTGTCTTGGCAGTCGGTGATGTTGACATCGTGGATATTCTCAAACGCGCCAGCGCACTTGCGGAATTTCGCTTGACACCCAATTTTGAGGCGGTATATAATGCACTCAATCGGGTGTTGAGAATCTTGCCCGAAAATGCGCAAGAGACTGTAGATACCGCATTGCTAAATGAAGATGCAGAAAAAGAACTAAACGCCCGCATCACCGAGGCAGAACCTGACTTTGAGAAAAGCATTCAGACACGCGCGTATTCGGAACTTCTGGAAGAGTTAGCAGAACTACAACCAGCAATAGACCTGTTTTTTGACGATGTCCTTGTAATGGCAGAAGATGCTGACCTACGTAGAAATAGATTAGCATTGCTAAATCGTATTGAAAAACCTGTCTATGCTGTAGCCGATCTTACGAAATTGGTAATTGCGGGGGAATAGACACAATTTTATGTTGTTAAGGCGATATTCTATGAAACAATATTCTATTATCTGCATTCATTTCATTTTTTGTATTGTACTACTCATCGGGTGCGGTGAAAAGGAAGACAAAGCGATTCTCTCAGCACGAAAAGCCATCGTCCAAGGAGATTTTGCAGCAGCAGAGTCTGCTGTCCAAAAATCGCGCGCCAACGATTCAGAGAATCAGGAAGCAGTGTATCTCAACCGTTTCCTGCAGTTGCGAAACAGCACAGATGTGAACAATTGGCACCAAGCCATAGCACAAGTATTGACGCATCTTGAAACGTTGAATACCGGTATTGATGCAATTTCAATACTTGAGGACCCCGATTCAGATGAACTAAACCAGCAAGAACGTTTTATCCGGTCACGGAATTCTATTTCAGGATTGATCGCCACCGCACTCGCAATGGCAGTTGAAAAACAGCCTGCACTGCTATCGGATTTAGCAAAGAAATCAGATGCCGTTGTTGTTACAGGGCTATTAGAGGCACAGAAATGTTATCAACCAGTTGTCGACAAAGCAATCACAGAGCTTTTGCGTCAATTGCGTAGTGAGATAGAAGATGCAGATTCTAACTTTGCCACTCTGCTAAAAAACGCCACGCAACATCAAGACCCACAGATTAGAAAAGCAGCGATCCGAGAATTAGGCACGCTACAAAGCAGTGAACTCATTTCAACATATAAGGCAATTCTCACCAAAACAGACGAAGCACCGGAAGTTTCCTATAGTGCTATTGTTGCTGTGGGCGCACTCTGCAAGCCCAAATTTCAACCAAATCCTGAAATAGTCCCAATCCTTCAACTTGCGACAAGAAATAACAGCGCACAAGTGCGAATGCACGCAGCGAAACTTATTGGCAAACTTCAAGCAGAGGCGGCTATTGACGACTTGGTCAAGTTATTAGCAGATTCCAATGCTTATGTCAAAGACACGGCTATAGATGCATTTGACAGGATTGGCATGCCAGCAGTCGAAACGCTATTGGCTGTTCTTAAAACAGGTGCAAATAACATTATTCCGGACGTAGATGACGGGTTTTCCGAGCAATACCGATATATCGCAAGTGCGTATATTGATGATTCTTGGATGAAAAAGTACCGTTTGAGAGCACAATCCGCAGCAATTGGTGCTTTGGGAAGACTCAGAGCGGAAACAGCGGTTGTGCCACTAATTCAGTTTTTGGAAAATGAGGATTTGAAGGGCGCAGCAAGTGCCGCCTTGATTTCAATGCGGGGATCCGCTGTTTCTGCACTTATAGACGCATTGCAAATAGGTGGATACCGTATACAGTTAGAATCCGCAACTGTCCTGAGTAGCATCGGTGATCGACGCTCCATACAACCGTTTATTAACGTATTAACAGGCGATGCTAACAAAGAGGTCAAAGCCATCGCTGCAAAGGGGCTTGGAAACATGCGGGCACGTGGTCCTAACAATGCAGCTGTGACCGCACTGACCGCAGCACTTGAGCTTGACGATACGACAGTTACACAAGCCGCAGAGGCACTTGGCAAAATTAATCTTTCCTCTGAAGAAGCAATACGGAAATTGATTGCCATTTCAATGGATAAGTTACGTCGGGAAACGGTACGATCCGCAGCGATCAATGCTTTGTGGCAGTTGAAACCTAAAAATGCTACGCAACCAATGCTGTTGCTCATGCTGAGTGATGAAACGAGTGCTGTTATCCGCGCAAACGCTGTAAAGGTGCTTAGCCGTATTAAAGACACAGAAACGCTCCCTGCACTTTTTTGGGTCTTGTCAATGCAGTATGATGATATATCAGATTTTCAGCGCCACATGAAACGGAAGTATAAAACCCTTGACGCACTGAGAACCCATCTTGACTCTCTAAATATCGAATGGACTGCAGATTATCCGCGTTCCAATTATCGGATTTGGGGTGAACTTAAGCCTATTCCCAGCCTTGTTCGGAGTGAAGTTGCACGTGCACTCGGTATTTTCAAAGGCGACACCGTCGTTGAACCGCTGACAAACGCATTAGCAGACGATCAACGGGCAACGGTTCGTCGCAGTGCCGCATGGGCACTCGGCAGAGTCGGTGGTGATAATGCTGTTGATGCGCTGATTACCGCCCTAAAGAAGGATAAACAAGGTGTAGTGCGCCAAGAAGCTGCGATCGCTTTAGGTGCAATTAAATCTCAGAAAAGTGTCGAACCTTTGCTTGATATAATCAGGACTGATAAGTATGAAACCGCACGTCTTGAGGCAACGAAGGCACTACGAGAAATAAGTCCAACGCTTGCTGACAAAGGACTCGTTGACATCGTGAAAAAAGGACGCGGCAGTTTTGAAGACGGTCATGAAGTTCAATCTGTTCAAAATGAGGTCATCGGCGCACTTGTAAAAGATGGGAATGAGACCACAACCGATCTTCTATTGGACGCGCTCAAGTCTGCTGATGACGAATGGACTTACTGGGCAATCGTCTATATGCTCGGTGTCATTCATAAGGTCTCAGCGTTAGACACCATGCTTGCCGAATTGAAAAATCCGAGTTATGTTATTCGTAGAGAAGCCGTTACGCGGCTTGGTAGTTTTAAAGACCGAAAGACAGTGGAACCTTTAATCGCAATCCTTAAAAATCAAGATGAATCAGTATCTATCCGTGCGGCTGCAGCTGCCTCATTGAACGCACTTCGCGACGAACGCGCAGCACCCGCACTCCGAGAAGCACTCAATGATGAAAACAGTGCTGTCCGTTTACAGGCTGTTGCTGCCTTGGGAAGTATAAAAGATGCTAAGGCTGTCTCTAAACTGAGTGAAATGGTTGAAAATCAGTTAGAAACTGATGTTATCCGAGCTGCTGCTGTTACGGCACTTGGCAACATCGGTGATAAAGCCTCAGAAGACCTTCTTATCAGCGCGCTTGACATCCGAATTGGTAATATCTCTAATAATGCAATCACAGCGCTCGGAAAATTAAAAAGCATAAAAGCTGTTCCTCGCCTTATTGCAATCTTGGAGGATAAACGGATTCCTTTAGATGCCAGCACAGCTGTATTGGCAAACGCTTCTCCTCGCATAAAAGCCGCAGTAGCACTCGGGGCAATTGAGGGAACAGAGGCAGCAAACGCGCTTGCTAATCGCATTATTGACGAAATGGAATATATTGTTGCACTTGAAGATGCAGCGAACAGACGCAATTTGGCACTTAACGATAGGAAAAGGAATTGGAGTTGGGAAGTTATTGTCAGATCTGCCAAAAAACTTAACCTACCTGAGTTCATCTCCGATAAAATGCAAGCTCGTACAGATGACAAATGGGAAGGAAATCCAATCAGAAATGCTGCGTCCGTTGCATTAGCACGCACACGGTCGCTTGATGTTCCAGAACTTAGGGAAGCACTCGCGGATCCGGATGTGGATACCCGAAAAGATACTGCAAAGAAAATTGGAGAAACGGGCACGCTTGCATTAGTAGAAGACCTTGTTCTTGTCGCAAACGGAGAAAATGAGGACAATAAAGATGTTCGGAGATTAGCAACGCAGGCATTAGGTGAACTCGCGGATGTTTCAACAACTGATCCTCTCATTGAAGTTATGAATAACGAGGATAATCATATTGAAATCCGCAGGGACGCAGCACGCGCACTCGGCAAAATCGCTACTGACAAAGCGGTTGCATCACTTGTCGCAAAACTTACCGAATTGCATGCTGAACAAACAGAACGCGCATTCCGCGCCGATCTGATAAGAGCACTCGGAGATGCAGAAAACGATAGTTCAACGCAGGTTTTGGAAACAGTTTTAGAAGACACAGATGCGGATATCCATTTCTTAGCAGCATCCGCTCTCTTTGAAATTACTGGCAACGGTTACGGCTACGACCGACTATAACGTAGATATATTTATAGTAAAACTCGAAAACATGTGAACAACCCATGGTAGGTGCGGTTTCCAACCGCACCGTGCAAATAATTATATCTATACTATAACCCAAATTTTCAACAAGGAGATTTTTATGGCATTTTTCGAATTACGTCAATATCGAACTCAACCCGGACAACGCGACAATTGGGTCAAATACATGGAAGAAACGGTTATCCCGTTCCAGATTTCTAAAGGAATGGTTGTCATCGGTAGTTTCATCGGTGAAGAAGAGGATGACCTCTACGTCTGGATTCGCAGGTTTGAAAACGAGGAACAACGGGAAAAACTCTATGCGGCGGTTTACGAAGATGATAGATGGGTAAACGAAATCTCACCACGCGTCGGTGAACTTATTGACAGATCAAAAATCGTTGTTACACGGATGGAACCGACCTCGCGCTCGCCACATCAATAACAGCAACGGAGATGGCTAATGAACGCTGAAGAAAAATATCTGTTTGACCTGTGGGGATATGTCAATATAGAAGGTGTCTTAGAGGCGGAAGAACTTGCAGAACTGAACGCTCTAATTGACGTGCAAAACTACCCTGATCCAGCGGACGACAATATCCATTCACAACGATTCGGTGGGTTCTTGAGCTGGGAGAATGAGGCGTTTCGGAAGCTTCTTAATCACCCTCGTATTATGCCGTGTTTAGCAGAAATAGTTGGACCAAAATTTCGGCTTGATCATGTTTACGGCATCTTGATGAAGGAAGGCAACCCCGGTGGAACGCTCCACGGTGGTGGCACCCCTTACGATCCATCACAATACTATGTCTTCAGAAATGATCGGATGTATAACGGTTTGACCGTTGTCTCGTGGGCATTAACAGACATGCTTCCTGAACACGGCGGTTTCTGCTGTATTCCCGGCAGTCACAAGAGCAACTATCCGTGTCCACCGCAGTTCCGACCGGTGAAGGATAACAAAACATGTATGGCACCGGTGCATCAGAAGGCAGGCGATGCTGTCATCTTCACAGAAGCGTTGACGCACGGTACACTCCCGTGGACTGCTACGCATCAACGCCGTTCCATTCTCTTCAAGTATTCTCCAGGGCATGCATCATGGGGACACGAGAGATATGATAATACACTTCGTGATCTGATGACAGACGAAGATCAGAAGCTTATGCTTGAACCACCTTATGTGTATCACCGTAAACCGGTTGTTTAGAGTGCTTTTTCGGTAGATGTTGTTTTCAACCGCATCTACCAATTCGCCACACTTCCGTCGGTGTCATAATAATACTCGCCGCCGAGTTCTTCAGGATAGGTATCAAGCGTCTGTTCTGCCTCTTGCTCATCATACCGTCATCTAAGATGTTAGATGAAATCAATGCTGCTTCATCTTCTGTGTGGGTGAGTGCCTCAAGCTTAAAGAGGTTGAGGATTATGTTCACGGCTATTTTGCTCCGTTTTCAGGGTTTGAGACGTGGCTACAAAAGCAGTTGTCCAAGACACAATCACTGCATTCTCAAAGCGTACAAGCCGTAGCACAACGGTATTGCCAGAACTGTCAAGTTTTCTTGGCGTAGGAACGGTGATAAAACTGCCAAACCGCACCTACCTTGTCAGGTGAACGGATATTTATGAAGCACGTACAAGGTTTCACTTTGATTGGACGGTATAAGAAATATCATCAAAGTAAATATCAACAAAATGTCCACCCCACTGAAATGAAAGCATGCCGAACCGATCAAAAACCGCGCCATCCGCGCGCACACCGAGCTTAAGATTAAGGGAAATCGTCTCGTTATTGAACGTGACGATAATCTGACCGTTTTCATCGTTTGCATCCGGCGTGTAAGTAAGTCGCCACTGATGCGATGTGCGGGAAGGTTTAATCACGGGACCCGTCTTCATACTCTCATACTGACCTTCGGCGTTTGCGTAGACCGGACGGAAGTAATGTCCAATACGGCTGGGTCCCTCAACCATGATTCCTACGAAGTTTTTTGGTGGGGCACCGATATGGGTTTGGGAATTGAACCAACCGATGAGAACGGCACTGTCAGCACTCGCCCGAAGCATTGCAACTTTTCCCGACGCTTCAAGTATATCGTCCATCGTCAGATGTCCGATTCGATCAGCATAATATCCAGCCTGTTCAGGTTTTCTTTCGTCTGCCCGCCAAATCAGACCCCCAACTTCTCCGAGCGTTCCACCGGCGTGGTTCGTTGGACTCCATCCGAAGTTATGGTAGGGTCGGATTTCGCGGTCGTTGAATGTGATACGGTTACCCTTCTCTTCCCAATCTGGGTCATCGGTGAAATCGTACGATTCTCCATCAATGCTCAGATCATGAAGATAAACGTTTATCGCCTTCCCGGGAAGCTGCGTGTTCACTATGCCAAAGCGATTGAAGGTAGCACCATCGGCTTTGTGTCCGGGCATCAGTGGTACTGTATAAGTTTTCCCATCCATTACAAAGGTAATCTCACCGTTTCCCGCGGCACCGTTCGGGTCGTAGGTTAGTGCCCACGTATGAACTGTGCCATCAGCCGGTTCTGGTAGGGTTTTTGTCGTCTGATACCGTTGTCCTTCAAAGGTTACACCACTCCCTGTCCGGTAATTCTGTGTCCCGTATTCAAAGAACACCCAGTATTTTCCGCCATTACCGTCTAATCGGAACACAAGCGAGTTGGGCATTCTCCAACCTTCTGATGTAGCGTTGAACCAACCGACCAATACGCCACTACCGCCATCGGCTTGAGTGACAGCGAATTTTCCTGATGCTGTGAGCGGATCATTGAACGTTTTCGTGGGGAGCACTGTGGCATAAGTCGCCGGGGTCATCGAACGCGAGATTCGTCCGCCGATCTCCCCTGGCATCTCGCCGCCTGCATAATTCGTTTGACTGTAGCCAAAGTCTTGCACAACGGTTTGAGCGTGCTTTTCGGCAGTGCGGTTGCCTTTGCCTTCCCAGTTTGGATCGACACTGAAGTCTTCAAGCCGGTCAGTGGTTACTTGTGTCGTGAACATAATGGATACCAGTATCATAGTAAAATCCACAATTACATTTACCATTGGCGAGGTTAGGAAACCTCGCCAGCGCGAGCGTGTAGGGATTGTTGTTCATTGAAATGTGAACGTATTTTCGGATTTTACTATAACGTGAGCTCGGTGTAAGAAGATATTGGCACATGAGAAGAAAGTGGTATTATTTGTATTTTTCTGAAGTACCATAATATCTATAAAAGGTTTCTTCGCCTGATGTGTATATGCAATCAACGCAGCCCCTTGATTCACTTGATAGTTGATCCAACTCCGATGCCGTGTGTGTTGGAGTTGCGTCTTGGACTTCAACTGTCCAATCACTGTCTCAACAAGCATGCGCTTTTTCAACTCGGTATCTGGTAAAGGATCGGAAACCTGTTGTTTTCAAAGTCAAGAAAAAAGTCGTCAATTTCACAGAAACGTTGTATAATGTCCATGGAGCGCTCCTTTGGTATCGGAAAAATCTAATTTATTATACCGTAGGAGTTATCTTTCTACAACAACCTATTTCGGACACCGGACTCACGTTAATTAGGCATTATAGGAGAAATTATGTCTTCACAACCCAATGTTCTTTTTATGATCGCCGATGACCATCGGTGGGATGCCATTGCAGGTATGGGCGACCCAACAGTCAAAACACCAACGATGGATTCACTGATGGCACGCGGGACAAACTTTCGGCAAACTCATATCATGGGTTCGCTTTCGGGAGCAGTTTGTGTTCCGAGTCGTGCCGCTGTTCTCACAAGTGCAGGTCTATTCCGAAGCGGTGCAAACCAGATTAACCGAGATTATGCTGTCTGGCCTCAGGTGATGCGCGAGGCAGGTTATCACACATTTTTTAGTGGTAAGTGGCATAATGACAGACAAACGTTTACGGATAGTTTTGATGACGGTGCCACAATTTTCTTCGGTGGCATGGGCAATCAATATAAAGTACCAATTTTCGATTTTGACCCGACAGGTGCTTATCCGAAAGATGCCAGATATATTGGTGATAAGTTTTCTACTACTTTGTTTACAGATTCTGCCGTGCAATTTATAGAAAACTACGACCAAACGGATCCATTTTTCCTCTATCTTTCCTTTACTTCACCGCATGATCCTCGGACACCGCCGGGTGAATACGCGACGATGTATAAACCTGAAGAGATACCTGTTCCAGAGAACTTCTATCCGGAACATCCATTCGATAACGGAGAAATGCGAATTCGGGATGAAGTCTTGGCGGAATTTCCACGCACCCCTGAAATTGTCCAACAACATATTGCCGATTACTACGGTATGATTACCAGCCAAGATGCCGAAATGGGACGTGTTATTCAAACGTTAGAGACAAAAGGTTATCTGGATAATACTATTGTTATTTATACGGCCGACCACGGACTTGCTGTCGGACAACACGGGCTGCTCGGTAAACAGAATCTCTATAGTCATAGCATCCGTGTTCCTTCAATATTGGCTGGACCAGGAGTTCCCGAAGGCGTTACAGTAGACGCTTTGACCTATCTTTACGATGTATTTCCCACTGTGTGTGACCTAACCGAAGTTGACTGTCCGGATACAGTAGAAGGTAGCAGCTTAGTGCCGTTGATGGAAGGCTGTATTGATAAGGTTCGCGATACGGTTTTCGCTGCCTACAAGGATATTCATCGCACTGTCAGCGATGGACGTTGGAAACTTATCCGATATTATGTCTCTAAAGAGACTGGTAAAGGCACGGATTTCCTCCAACTATTTGACCTTGAGAATGATCCATGGGAAACAAATAATCTTGTGGAACTTCCCGGACATGCAGAACGCATCAAGTCATTGGCTACTGAACTTAAAAGATGGCAGAATGAAACCGATGATTTCATGAAAGATACACCGGTATTGCTGTAGTCAAATATTATCTATTCCTAATATTGTAGGACGCACTCTGTATCCTGCGATATTTATTGTCTGAACCAGGATTTATAGATTTCCAAGATTATCCTTATCAAGATTTTACTCAGGAAATTTGCGACAATGTGTCATACGTAATTATTGCAAATATTTATTTTACGTGACCGCTATCTGAAGCAGACACGAATCCTGAAAATCCTATAATCCTGTGAATCCTGGTTCAGACAACATACACTCAATTGCCAGAAGAGCAGCCTCCTTTTCTTATTTAATATTGAATCCATTTCCAATCGCAACTAATCGCGCAGCCTGTTCAGCAGCATCCGCTATCAGTTGCATCGTATCTTCAACAGCATCCTCAAGCGACATTGGTGCTTGAACGATGCCCAACATCGCATCAATACCTGCGTCATAAACAGCGTTAGCACCTTCACCAATACCACCGGCAATCGCAATAACGGGGATATTATCCGCTTTTGCTACCTTCGCAACGCCAACAGGTGTCTTCCCAAACGCAGTCTGAAAATCCAATTGTCCCTCGCCTGTGAAAACAAGAGATGCACCCTTCATCCGTTCCTCAAGTTTAACAGTGTCAATCATAATATCAACACCAAGTTTTAATTCCGCGTTGAGAAATGCCATCAATCCAGCACCTAACCCACCTGCAGCCCCCGCACCGGGTATGTCGTTAAAGGATTTTCTGAAGGTCCTCGTCAAGACCTTATCAAAATGGGATAGATGGGAATCAAGCGTCTTAACCATCATAGGCGTAGCACCCTTCTGTGGACCATAGACATGGGATGCCCCTTCGGGACCAGTCAACGGATTATTGACATCACACGCGACAACCGTTTCTGTTTCCGCAATTGCGGGATGTAGACCCGCTATGTCTATTGATGCCAATTCACCCAATCCACTGCCACCGCGCTGAATTGGTTTCCCATCAGCATTCAGAAATTTTACACCGAGTGCCTCAGCCATTCCAGCACCGCCATCGTTTGTCGCACTGCCCCCGATACCGATGATTAAGCGTTTACATCCTGTTTCTAATGCAGCACGAATGAGTTGCCCAGTGCCGTAAGTAGTGGTCCGCAGTGGATTCCGTTTATCAGGTGGGACAAGTGTCAGTCCAGAGGCTGCTGCCATTTCAATGACCGCAGTTTCTCCATCTGCCAGTATACCAAATTCTGCCTCAACCTCGTTTCCGAGTGGCCCAAGCACACGTTGCGTTTGAATATGTCCACCAGTGGCATCAACAAGGGATTGCACAGTTCCTTCACCACCATCGGCCATCGGGACCTTTTCAATAACAGCATCTGGAAACACGCGGCGGAGTCCTTGCTCAATAGCGTTCGCGGCTTCCAGCGCTGTGACGCTCCCTTTGAATGAATCCGGTGCAACAACAATTTTCATGACAGCAAGTCTATCATACGCATTGCATTCTGTCAAGGAGTGAGTTGGAGGTATTCAATGAATATGTAGCCAAGAAAACGATGATGTGTTATACTTTGCTAAACTGTATTTTGCTTCATATTATGGAAACAGGTGACACATGAGTTGGCAATTAGAAACAACAGTCTCTGATGAACAGGTTAAATTTTACAAAGAAAATGGGTATCTCACTTATGGACGTATCTTTACAGAATCGGAGTTAGACGAACTTCGCGATTATGTAGATGTAATGATAGAGAATCTGCCTGAAGGTAGACGTCCTGAACAGATGGATGTTCCACATTTTGAGCACCCGTACCTATTCAAATATCTTACGCATCCACGCGTGTTGAAGGTTATTGAAAGGTTTATCGGACCGGATATTGTCCTCTGGTCAAGTCATTTTATCAGCAAACGTGAAAATGATGGTATGGCAGTGCCGTGGCATCAGGACGGTGTCTATTGGGGTAAATCTCTTGAACCGATGAACGTGATCACGATGTGGCTTGCCGTTGATGAATCTAAGATTGAAAACGGATGCATGCGTGTGATTCCCGGAAGCCATAATTTGCGCGATCGTCGTTATGAAAAAGTGAATCGGGACAATAACCTCTTTGGAAGCGAAGTTGTGGACGCGGATTTAGGTACATCAAAGGCGGTTAACCTGGAACTGGAGGTAGGGGAATGCCATTTTCACGATGCATGGACAATCCACAATTCCAGTCCAAATGTTTCACAAAAACGGCGGTGTGGTTACACAATGCGCTACATGCCAGCAAGTGTGCGTTATCCCGGTGCAGAGTGGCGTTCTACACACAAAATCTATCTGTTGCAGGGCGAGGACAGAACAGACGGCTTTAATACCTACGCACCTGTGCCAAAGTAGCCTGATATTTCAAATTTCTATAGTCGGATCCAAAATACATTTCGTTTGTAGTCGCGCAATTTATTGCGCCTCTTACATTACAAGAAAGGAGAACTTATGTATTCCTATATTGACGTACACTGTCACATCGGCATGACGGTATCACGCGCACCGGTTATTGGACAGAGTGTAGGACGATGCCTTGCACGAATGGCTTCGGCAAATGTTATTGGTGCGATCCCGTGTCCGACAGCAGGCGGACCACAGGCACGCGGCGTATTAGACACGCGGGCACAAAATGGGGTTATTGCAAATGCTTGTCGGAAGTATCCTGATCGTTTTCCTATCGGACTTGGAATTGCGGAAGTGCGGCATGAACAAGCAGGCGTGGACGAACTTGACAGAGCAATGCAAGATGATGGCTTAGTCGGTTTTGTGTGTCATCCCGCATTGTCCGGACATTCACTCGGTGGTGAATTATACGCATTCTTGGAAGTGGTAGCGATGCACAACGGATTGTGTCTGCTACATCAGGCAGGTTCAACACAAAATATCGCTGCGTATGCCCAACGGTTTCCAACGATAACCTTCATCATCGGACATGTCTCAATGAGCAAAGCAGGACAACTTGATGCCATTGCACATTGTGCAAAGCAGGAAAATATTTGGTATGATGTTGCACAAAAACCTAAAGGTGCAGATGAAAGTTGGGATTTAGTGCACCTTGTTAATCATCTCAGCAATGAGAGACTTATGTTCGGTAGCGATCTGCCATACTACGATTTTCGCCTTGTTCAAGCACAGATTGAGGATGCAAACCTTGATGACGAAACGAAGGAACGGATTGCATATCAGAATGCTGTGCGATTGGTGCAACAGTTTCAACCAGATTGGTTGCCAACGCTAACTCCAATAACGCCACCACAAATTTATTCTGAGGTTGAAATGTGGGATGCGAATGGTGCAAGATTAAAGTAGATAGGATAATATAGAACTATTTTACTATCTCAATTGCCCGTATCCGATGGCGGAGAACGAGGATACATGTGGCAGTCAAGGCAGCTAATAGAAGGAGTGTCCAAGACCAGTGTATATTGTAGCTACTTTCCAAGCCAAAGAGGGCATTTCCAAGACGATCAAAGTTTGCCCAGATAGAAACTAAAGCCACTGTGCTTGTTGAAAGAACCTCTTTAAGAATGAGGTGGAGGACAGGCAATCCAAACCAAACAGCACAGAAACCGATTGTCGCATAGCGGGAATTTGTAGTCAGCGATGAAAACACCAACATCAATAGACTTGTGATTGTGGTTATTATTACCGAATAGACAATGATGGACAGGAGTAACCAGTAATTTTCCTTAAGGAAGGGTGTATCGGTTAACAATACATGTTCAAGAAATAGTAATAGTCCAGGTACCAACGTCATGCAGGTAAGTAAAATACCAATCACGATAAATTTCCCGATAAGGTAATCTACCCATGAAATCGGTTTAGACAAATAGAGCGATAGCACGTTGTGCTTTAGATCATTCGCAATTAACCCTGCCCCTCCGAAAATAACTACCAGCGCAATAAAAAAAGCAGACTGAACCGTGTCAATTTTGAATAGAAACCCCTGAAAAAAACCGCTATCAATCTCAAACGGAGTAGGCACATCCGGAAGGATATTAAAAATATAAATAAAGATTCCGTAAGACAAGATGTAAATTACTGGTGGAATCGCAATAATTAATCGGACAATTTTGCGTTGGGCGAGCAGCTTCAGTTCCGCTTTTGCAATTACCCACCACCGTGTGTGGTTGCGGGGTTTCAATGTGCCTTCCCAATGTCGATAGTCTTGTGTGTGAATAGGCATCGTTATCTCTTATAAATGGCTGTTTTTTCTATAGTATCCGTAAAAGGTCCTTGCTTCTCAGTTTTGACTTCAACAGTAATAACACCTTCGTGTGTATCGCGTTCGGGATCAGCTTCAATGAGTCTACGCGGAATCTCTCCACTCAGGAGTCTATCAAGACTATTCGGTTCCTGTGCCCATCGGACATCGAATAGCCTGCCATCATAGACCTTTTGATGTTTTTTACCGTCCCGCATGGAGTAAACTTGCACGTTGGTGGTAAAATCAGCTTCTGAAATAGTGCTAACACCAACACTTGGACTAAGAATGCTTTGGTTCCATATTAGTGGAATGCCGTTTCTATCAACCAGATAAATTTTGATGTCTAAGCGATCTACACGCGGATAGGATATGGCTTGAACGCCCTCAAAATTTTGGATTTCCCCGCTTCCGCATGCAAGTAAAGCAATTACGCAGATGCATATAACTATGACTCTCTGTAATTGCAATTTTATGCGAAACACGCTAATCTCTCCTTTTTATGTGTCAACTCAAGGACTTCCTATACCATAGAAGCTTACATCATTCATTATACTCTTTTTATGGTATAGGTGTCAATTCTAAATGTGTTTTGTACTACCAAAGTGATATAGTGAAATCTAAGAATATGCGGCATTCCCAGTAGATAAGAATCAACGTTGAATGCTTGTATAGCATAGCATTCAACGGGTTTTAACCACACCATTCACATAGGTGTATTCGGCGTTGATTCACAGTGTATAAATTATTATGGGATTATAATATCATCACACTATCTGAAATGCAAAAGGGCGGGTCATAGACACGCCCTTAGTATACAGAAAAGTGCCATACAGTTTTACCGATCATCGGTTGGTGGAAGGTTTTCATTGACCGGTTTACGCGGAACAAAAATTACCCGTGTTTCAACCTTAGGTTTAACTTCCGTTGGCGCTACCCATATTCCATCATTAATGAAATTTTTGAGCTTATCTTTAGAATCATGAATATCAATCCATGTAGGTTGCCGAGTTACTGCCTTAACACTCCAACCTTTTTGCCAACTTGTTTGAAGGATGCCGTCTGAAATGGCGGATAACTGCTCATCCTGTGTCTTTGTCGGATCATTGAGAAGTTCAAAATCAATCTTACGAGACAGTCTGGAATTGCCAGGAAAAACGATTCCAGTTGGGCTATTGTGCGGTTTGAGAGATGACCGATCTTTTACTTTATAACCCACGTTGCTCATCCTATCAATAACCCTTGCAGCTTCTATATCGGTTGCATCTGGTATGGAACCATGGGTAAACCGAATTTGCCAATTTTTCAGGTTTATTCGGCTTTTGGTTGTGTTGTAGAGATTAATTACGATAGTATCGCGCGGTGCTTTGACTACTTTCCTAACAACAACTTTGTTTTTATCCGACTTTTTAGACAATTCTTTTCGTAACTCAGTGCTATCTATCAACTTTGGTGGATCAAATTCAACCCTTACCTTTACACCTGCGGTTCCTGTTGTCTCTACTATTCTTCCCATGGCGTGCGTTGTGATGTCCCTGATGACGATTGCCTTGGAATGGAGGGTAGAATCTGCAGGTTTAAGCAACTTAATCGTTATGCCCTTAGCAGGATCCGTTACATTCTCTATCATTCCAATAGATAAAGAATTGGCAAGTTTTTTGATTTCATTAGCGGTTAGACCTAAATGCTTGGAGAGACTTAACGTTAACGTAGCACCACCATCAATATGGGGCAACGAAATATCTTTAGTGATTGAAGTTTCATTAGATTTTTGTTGTGCGAAACTTGCTGTAGGTAAGCACAAACCTGCTATCAATAATGTAATGACACCGATTATCGGAAACGTGGCTTTAGCTTTCATGATACACATTCTCCTTCAAAGATAGTATCTCTATGGTAACAAATTATACACTGTGAAATGTTTTTTGACAACAAGAATCGAGCATCGTACAAGAACTATCCGAGAATACCTTCCATACGCGCCTGAACCCACGCTTTGTGTTCAGGATGTGTATGAATATAGAAGGTACCCGTCTGGATAGCGTTATAGACATGATCTGCCACTTCAGCAGGCGATATTCCCGCCTCCATCTCTGTGCGGACATTCTGAGAATTGCCTATAGTTTGTTGACGCTGAGTTTCCAATTCTGGATTTTGCAATGTATCTGGACGGTTTCGGGCAGAGTCCAAGATACCTGTTCGCACCCAACCGGGACACAGCACATGCACCTGAATCTGTGATCCCTTTTGTGCCAATTCATCTGCAAGGGTTTCAGAAAGCGAAACAACACCGTGTTTACTTACCTTGTAGATGCCTTCACCCGTACCTCGCACCAACCCAAGAATCGAAGCGGTGTTAACGATATGACATTTGGCTTCTTGTGCAAGCATGCGTGGCACAAACGCACGGATGCCGTGAATTACCCCCCATAAGTTTACGCCTAACACCCATTCCCAATCGGTGACGGTATGTTCCCAGATCGGACGGCTACAAACAACACCAGCATTGTTGCAGAGAATATGCACCGCACCAAAAGCATCCAATGTCCGCGCTGCCAGATTTTCAACATCTTCAGCGTTTGAGACATCTGTTATTACAGCAAGCACAGTTGCACCTTTAGTACGTAGGTCTGCTTCAAGTTTGGCTAAAGGTTTTTCTTCAATATCTGTGAGGACAACTGCCATCCCTTCCGCAGCGAAACGTTCTGCCATACCGCGTCCGATACCGCTTGCTGCACCAGTAATAACTGCAACGCTTTTCATTCAAATCTCCGCTTGGCGCTGCTGATGATACTCTTCTAATGCACGGTTTGCATTCAAAATTGTCTCTAACTTTTCAATGAGTAGATCAATGTGTTTGCCCGGGAAGGCGAAATAGAAGTCATCATCAGAGAGTGCCGTATAAACGCGATTGCCGATGCATCCCAAACTACTTGTACCTTTATCAGACTGCATGACAGCCGGTATCACAGCACATGTAGGTCTGCCCATCACACCGTTTTCAGCACCAATTCCCGCAGCGGTGGCAGCTTCAGCCAAGAGCATCATCTGCTTCGGCGTGCCAGAGACAAGAACAACATCTGGTATGTCAGTTGCGTCTGCTAAAGGGGCGTAGACTGCATTCTGGAAAGAATTTTCTCGCCGCGGAATACCGGGGACTTCATCCATTGAAATATAACCGAGTTCACCCATCAGTCCGAGAGTATTTTCCAGTTCCTCCATTTGTGCGTCTGGGAGTTCAACGTTGTGTGTATAACACCCAATCGGACAGTTGTAGTGGTCAGATGCTTCGGTATAGAAGGTCTTACCCTCTGCTGCACGTTTCCAATACGTGCATCCGGAGGCTTCAACTTTTTCCACACGGGAAACGTCATCTGGTTGTGATTCGTGGAATGTTACCGCGATAGGTGCAGTTTCCAAATTGAGTAACTCTTGTAATTGTTCTGGCATATTCTCTCCTTATTGTTTTTAGTGATAATAAGTATTATAGTGAAATCTGAAAATATGTGCACATTCCCTGGTAGATGCGGTTTCCTAACCGCATCTATGGGACTGAATAAACACGGTTCGGTTAGGAAACCGAACCCGCTGAATGCCATACGCGCATTCAGCGTTGATTCACAAAGAGGGTTATTCTGTAGGAGCGATCTCCGAATCGCGACCTTTAACCGCAAAATTTCGGTAGACACTCCACTATTCTACCGATCCTCACCGTAATCTGGTTCTTTTGCCGGACGAATTACCCATTCTTCAAAAACGGACTTGAAAGATTTTGCTTTGTCTCCAAAATGGAGATACTGGAGGCTCTTCACCGGAACCGATACTTCTCCGTAGATTGGTGAACGACCGTATAATTTATCGCCTTTGACGGTGAGTGGTTCAAAAATCAGGATCGGATTATGGATCAAAGCGAAGCGCACCTCAGACTGAGTTGTTTTGGAATTTTGGTTTTCAGTTTTCGTAGAAGGTTGTTGACGCGCATCAGCACCTTTTTCATCGCTTGCCATCTCTTTTGTTGATTGGTCAGGGTTATTGACGCTTATATCAATAATTCGAGCCACCCGATTAATGGGAATAATAATCTTCTTCAAATTTGATTCAAACTGAATTACCTGTTCGTTAATACTTATTAAATTGCCTCGCTTTAAATCACCATTGTTTGCCACAAGAATGTGGTTTGGTGGATTGTCTCGGTTGAAACGTGGCACGGTTAAAGCGCGTTCTAATTTTACATCTAATTCCTCAGTTTGTGTTTCGAGTGGATCATACAAGACTTCAATCCCGCGCTTAAGGACAACAGCAGCATCGTTTGCAGCGAAGTCTCCCCCGACTACAACAATTTTCGGATTTCCTCCAAGTTTTTCGTTATTCACTATTATTTTTGTTTTACCATCTTCGGTCCTCCGCATCATAGCTTCCAAAATTTGCCCATCCTCTAAAATTATACGGTGTTTATTTCCACCTGTAATGGTAATCGGATTTCGGTTTTCCTTTCGTCCGTGCGTTTTACTACGTGTAAACTCAATACCTTTCATGTATGTTGCGTCCATGCGCGTCGCGCTGATAAAAGGGGATCGGAAATTAATAGAGGATTTATCGTAAGACAAGACTTGACATGGGATGACTTCTCCGTTTTTTAGATGCAATAGGTGGGGAAACATCTTTATATCAAAAGGTTGTAGTCTTGAAACCTGTTTATTATTTCGTTCTATACGAACAGATCGGTTGTTTGCAAGGCGTACTGGTTCCAACGCGCCTATAGCCTGCCATCGGATATTTGATGCATCGTCGCTTTTAAAAAGAATGTGTCCGCGTAAACTGCCTGATGGAAAAAACATTTTATCATAATCGTCTACCGGTTTTTTAGTTTTGTCTTTGGACTCAAACCGAAGTAGTGAAGCACCAGCGAGTGAGCAGGTTATCGGTTCCTCAGCAAATGTAGTCTGGAGTAAAACGCTATCCAAGTTTAGTTGCATCACTTGTCCATGCAAAACGGATCCGTCAATATATGTCAATGCCATATAATCGTCAATTGCTGCCAATTTCCTCCTCGGTTGTACAACACGGTCAATCTGTTGCAAGTTGACATCTGATCGTGTTCCATCTGTGTCAAGGACATAACCTTTGTTTTTCTCTACAAACAACTTGCCGTAAAAAACTTTTCCGTTCATCATGTGGATTCGCTGTTTGGAGAAGTCAATTTGCTGATTTTTAAGTTCGGCAGGTTGCCGATAGACCCTTAATCGTCGTATTGTCAGATTTTGTCCGCGATTATAAATATAGATTCCGGGTGTTTCAAGCGTTGGCTTAACATCAGTCAGTTCTAAGAGTAAATTGCCATTTAAGTCTGAGATTTTTAGTGTACCAAGGTCTTGATCATAAGCAAGTCGCAAACGGAAGTCGCGACGATCCTCTTCAACTGGCATTATATCTTCAAATAGTGTGCCTTGAACGACAACAAGTTCATTAGTCCATGTTTCTATTCTCAATGTCTGGTACAGATTTTTACCGAGGGCAAGAACAAAACCGGGTGGGGCAGTATTGGATGCCAATTCAAGGTCAATTTCAAAACGTTTTGGCCATTCAAAAGCATAGAAGATGTTAGTCTTACCTTGATCTGTGGATGGATGTCCACCACGATCTGGATACCAACCGGTATATTGATTATTATCAGGGAATTGAACTAATGCCTTATTAGTTTCATTTTTCTTGGGTGATTTCCAAGCTGTTAGTTGAGAACCGTCAAAAATCAGGTTGGAATGCGCGCGACTTTCAAGCGAGTAAATCATTTCTCTATTCACCCGGAACTTACCATGACGTTTGCTGGAAAAGAGGAAGGTATTTTCATCTGAACCGATAATGTCTGCCATCCAGACATCACCTAATACTGTGCCGACGCGGAAAGTCTCTGTTGCTGGTGCAGGTTGTTTTGAAAAATCAATTGAATCCAAAACATCTGTGTTAACAATTAGATCGTCTGAAAAGTGTGGTGAATTCCATCGAATCTTTCCTGACCGACTATCTAATAGTTTACCGGGAAGGGTATCCCCATTTTTCCAACGTAAAACTGTTTCTTGTGCCTGTATTTTGATCGGACTCCACATCCCCACGATTACAATCGCAATGACTATGACTAAAATCTTTTTTAGACACCTCTGCATTTTATTTTTCCTCCTGGTGGTAATCAACATTCAACTGTCATTTTTTAGAGAGAAGCTTGATCTCAATTATGGTAGATTTTAGAATTAATTAGACATTATTCATCTGTGAATCAGCGCAGCATGCGCTTTTGGTATCCTGCGGGAGGGAACTCCGATTCCCGACTACGAATGGCTTTGGTCGCGATTCGGAGATCGCTCCTACAAGTGAGGTGTATAATTATTTCAATAATTCACCATAAAAACGTCTTTTTCAATATCAATAACCGTCTATCTTTCATAAATAGGTAAAAGACGATAGTTCAAAGCTAAGGTAAGCACTGCCATTCCTGTTCCATAAGCTTTACCGTGGGAACTGTTGAAACTCCCATCTTCTTGTTGCATCCTTTGAAGTCTCTCAATGGTGCGTTGATTCCAAGATTGCCAAGCTTCAAAGTCGCTCTGAAACAGTGCTTGCGCCATGTAGTATAGGGTATAGAACATGTAATGATTACCTACATTATGGTTTGCTCTACGCTTGATGAATTCCGCTGTGGATTTGTATTCTGTTGTGTCTTTCCTTTTGCCAATTGCATAGACGAGAGTTGCAATTGCAGATCGAGTGAGTCCATCGCCATGGCTACCCGAAGGCGTATAGTTGACACCTCCACCCCGCATTGTGCAGGTTTGAAAAAAGTTCAACGCCTTGTCAATTGCTTCATTGGGGACTTCTATACCAGCATTTCGCGCACCGAGTATTCCCATTAGGACGGTGCCAGCGACGGTTGTGTCAGCATCCCGCGCTTGTGGCGAATAGCGCCATGCCCCCCAAGGATTTTTCTCTTGCGCAGTCAATGCACATCGCACAGCAAGCTCTAATGCTGCACTGAGGGTGCGTCTGCGGTTTTCAGGTACTTCACTTCCTTTCCAAAGCATATCTTCACTTACTGCGCCATACGCCTCGGATAGTGCTAACATCGCAAAACCGTGATGGTACATTGATGCATGCCCGCTCGTTCCCATGTATCCTGTTCTGGCGTTTTGATTAGCGATGATGCTTTGCAAGGCTTTTCGGATATGTGTGGCATAAGGACCGTAATCAGGGTCTGCGCCGCTTGCCATAAATGCCATAACACATATACCGGTTATTCCTGGACCATTCCGCCCCCCTTGCCAACTTCCATCTCTCAGCTGTGTGTTGGCGAGGTATCGCAAACTTCGGTCATTGATGCTTCTAACTGCTGGTGGAACGCCCGTTCCGTAGCGGAGGGTTGGATCCTGTGCATGAGCTGGTTCGCTGAAAAACGTTCCCAGTAACATTAGGAAACCGGAAAATCCGATAAAGAATGTATGCTTATTTAGGAACAAACTCAGAACTTTTTTGTATTTTGTCATGATTATCTACCTCCTTTAAATACGCTCTGCTGCCAAGGGCTCAGTATTTCATCGTCCATCCTAATAAAAAATTCGATAAACATCATTTGCTGGCCCTCGTCGCTCAATAAGGGTAAAGTTAACTGTGCCGCTGTCATTTTTAATTGTTTCTGCTGAGCGTCGTCTAGTAGCAGAAGTATATTTATGAAAGCCACAATCAAATCTCGCGAAGCCTGTTGGCGAAAATCCAGTTTCTCAGTTTGCTGTTCAATATATTGTGTATATGTATCTTCAGAAAGGACATCTTTAATTGTCTGTTGATAAAGCGGATGATTCGTAATGTTGTACAGTTCAGCACTACTCCATCGTTTGTTAGCTCCTTTCTGATCCGATAACACTTTCTTCATTGCCTCAAGTTTCACAGCAGCCTGTTCGCGGGGTATATCTTGCTGCATAACAGCAACCATGAGAGCCATTAATTCATCAAGATGTTTACGTTTTTCTCTACTGTTTGGATTTTGAGCTTCAATATAGTCTTGAATCACGCCTTTGGTAACGAGTTCCAAACGTTTTGATGCACTTTCGTTGAGCGTGCCTAACTGTTCAGTATGTGCTGTCAACACTGCTTCTGCAAGCATCCACATTTGAGATTCCGGTGGATTATCTTCACCGTCAACTTGATGTTCTTGTGTTTCGTTAGACTTCTCGTTTATCTTGCCGGTTTCAACAGGAGGATCAAAAGTTTTAACGTCAACAATATCAACAAACATATATCTGTTCTTTTCTTGATCAACAATTCCTTGCCAAATTTTTCCCTGTGTCTGATTCAATATGTTATCCAAAGATATGTTCAATTTATCATGTATAAAATTTACTGCTCCCTGCTGCAAAGTTGAACTGAATATATTCATTAAGTCCGACCCTGGTTTATCATTTATTGTGTCAAGCAGCAATTTCATGATGTTTTCGCGTTGATCGCCTGTCAAACTAAGTACTTGGTCCAAGAACGCCGCCAAAATTTGAACGACTGCTTCACGATATTGTTGCCGCCGTGCTTTAGTGAAATTGATATAATCTTGGAGTTGTGTTTCTGTTAGGTGTTTGGCGAATGCCATTTTAGTGTTAGGATACGACAACAACAATTCTAACAATCCAAGGTTGCCACTCACCGATGCCGCTGTGAATTTACGGGAGTTCGGATTCCCTTCTTTCAATAAAGTATTAACCTCTTGAAGGATTGATTGCCGGAGTGCAACCGAAGCGGGTTTGTCCAATTTATAACGCTGGGCAACACTTTCCTCAACACGCTGAAGTAAAAACTCAATTCTCTGGAGGTTGATTTTGGTTTTATTCTGGCCAATTTTGTCTCTTTTGATCATTTTGATTCGATCAAAAATCTCGCCTCCACGAACGACTATAAAAGACGTCCCCTTTCGTCTGCCATACCCATCTTTTTGCATGCTAATAGTATAACGACCTGCGGGAATCCCTAAAAATTTGTATGTTCCATTAGCATCTGTCTGTGTCGTATGAGTTTTTCCATTGCTCGCGACAATCTTGACTTCAACACCTTCAATCGGATCCTGTTCCGCTGTTGCTTCAATAATTTCGCCTCGTACGGTCGCACCCTCCACAGCATTTTCTTCTGCAAGAGCGATGCATGCGAACATTCCGAAACAAGCAATTGCTATTAGCACATAAATAAAACGAGTCATATTCCAATCCCTCATTAATGTTCTGCCTTATTTCATTCCAAACGTAAGTTCATCTAAGCACCTAAAATCGAAATTGTCAAATCTCGTAAATTAGTGATAGGTAAAGATTAAGATATTCTTGCTGCCAACGACTCAGTATTCCCTTTCCTATCTGTCCTATAAGTTTATCGAACATATCCCTCAAAGCATTCTCGCTTAAAAGTGACACAGTCAACTGTGCTGCTGCCTTTTCTAACTGCTTCCGCTGTGTATCGTTTAAAAGCAGTAATGTATCAAGGTTTGCCGCAGCTAAATCACGCAAAGCTTGTTGATGGAACTTATCTCTTTCTGCTTGAAATGAGGTATATTGTGCATACTTCTTTTCAGAAAGAACATCTTTGAGGGTTTGCTGATAGAGCGGGTGATATGTTATGTCATAGATCGGGTAATTGAGTTCAGTAATTATATAAATTTCTCGATTGAAACCTCTTTTTCCACCTACTATTCCGTTTATGAGCGCTCTCCTGTGCGCGGCTATTTGAATAAAACGAGTAAAAAAATGGAAATTGAGAAGTTTTGTGTTATCACTGGGTACACCTGATTGTCCGTTTGCAGCTTTCTCGTTCCATAACTTTTCGCTCAGGTTTTTGAGTTCCTCAACTGCTTGTTTAGGAGTTTTTTCTTTCGCTTCAATAGCGTTGATGAGGTTAGCCTCGGTTTCGCGGTACAGTGTCATGACTTTTTCGGCATCAGAGTATTTTTGAGCCACTTCTTTGGTAACTAAGATTAGTTGTTGTGCAGCATGCTCGTTAAGGTCTCTTAACTGTTCAGTATGTGCGGTGAGTATCGCTTCGGCAAGATACTTCGTTCGTTCAGGAGTCTCCAACATCTCTGCTTTTTTCTTTAGTTCCTCAAGTCGCGATGCAGCGATTTTCGCGTCAACCCTACCAGTGACAATATTATTTTGTGTTCTGTGGATCTGACGTTTAATTGATGCCTCAGTATTTTCTTCGTCAGTCAACTGTCGGATTTTTTTCTGTGTCTCAGTCAATACAGTCAGCCACGATTCATCCTCTTTCGTATTGAGTTGCAATTGCACAATCTTTTGACGCTGACTTGCCGTTAAACTGAGTTCCTGATCAAGCAATGCTGTCGAATAGTGGGCATAAGCTTGCTTTTTTCGATGTCGAGAGGTGTTGGTAAAATCTTTTAGTTGTGTCTCGGTTAAGTGTTTGGTAAACGCCGTTTTTATGTCCTGACGTAACAATAATTCCTCAAATATATCAAGGCTATCATTATTCCATCTAACTAAGAAGTCTGACAGGTTATTACGTTGCTTGATTGCGGTCTCAATTGATTCACGAATTGACTGACGAAGGGTATTAACAACTGCTTCATCCAGTCCATAACGTTTCGCCAAATTTTCGGAAACATGATCAAGTAAAGGTAGAATTCCAGATTTAACAGTCCCTTTTACGCGATTGAGCCAGTTGACCATTTTAAGTTCTACAATATGGTCTCCTCCATTTACCACCGAAACAGATTGACTGCTATCCCCACTCTTGTTTTCAAATCCTTCTTGATGGTCTTTGAGTGTATAGTTGCCAGCAGGAAGATTGGTGAATTTATATTCACCATTAGCATCAGTCTTCACTGTGAATTCTTTTCCATCGGAACTTGTAATCTTGATTACAACACCTTCGATTGGAGACTTAGTTTTGTGATATTCAAGAGCTTGCCCTCTTATAGTTCCACCAATCGCAGCGTCGTTTTCTGCAAAGGCGAGGCATGGAGACATACTGATATAAACGATTGCTATTAGCACATAAATAAAACGAGTCATTTTTTGATACCTTTGTGATTATTTTTTGTATGCCAACCCCATATTTGTTCGTAACTTTAATCTGGGATAATAGCGAGACCCGTTTGCCATTCCTTACCTTTCTTGCCTGCGTAGAGCATGACGTAGGTGCCGCCGATTTCAAGAATTTGACCTGTCAACACACCGTCACAATCAAATGCATCGGGATCGTCCGATGGTGTGACTACGGGGTTGTGCGGGTTCGGTTCGAAGGTGCGAAAATCGCGAGTCCGTACATGTCCGATCCGCCAGACTTCACCATCGAATCCACCATAGAGAATATGGAAGTACTGTGGTCCTTTAAGTAATTCGGTTTCGCGAACGGCTTGGCTATCCCATGTTTGCCCGCTACCTGTGAAAACAGGATTAGCAGGATTTTTTGTGACCAACGTTGGATTACTCGTCGGCGCGGTTGCATGACACATCGTCAGTCCTTCTCCGAACGATTGTGTTGCCTTGCCAGTATAAACGATGTGAATTGTGTTGCCATCTACCGCAACTGAAGGATGCGTTGAGCCATGCCGTTCGTGTTCAGTATCCGCAGAAATGACAGGAGTGTGCTGAACGCGCTCCCATTTGCCCAAGTCTCCATCACTGACAAGCAATCCGGTCTGTTCGGGTGTCGTTTTCCCCTTGCCTCGATAATACATGTAGTACTTACCATCAGCGGGATTTAGGAAGGGGAAAGGGTACTCAACAGATGCATTATCAAAACCGTCAGCTGAAGGTTCAAGAATAGGATTACGTGTATCCTGTGTGATGTCGGTAAGATCACTAATAGGTGCTGTCGCGTGCATTATCAACCAGCGAACATCCACATCGCGTTTACACCAGATGTAATGTGCAGTCTCATCAACGATAATCGCATGAGTTGCCGCCGCCCAGAGAGGTGGCGGGAGAGAGATGATTGGATTGCCTATTTCTATCCTCTTGAAACTGGCAAATATCTCAAAAGGTATAGCATCTGACATCGGTTTCTCCTCTATTTACGACACGTCGTGTATTTACTACTGTCCTTCTATTGCATTAAAATAAGCGTCTAATCCTTGACGAAATTCTTCCGGTAATACGCGTCCTGCCTTGCCAGTTGCTTGTTTAGGTGAACGTTTTTCAATGAAAGCTTCCCCGCTATCATCACCAACTCCCATAAGGTTTAGCGCGGAAACTAATGCTGCGAGTCCTTGTCCTCCACCGCCCGGTGAATCTCCGCTACCACCGCCACCGGGAGCATTTGGTAAGCGTTGTGTTTCAAGTAGGATTTCGATTACTTCCGAAATGGCTCCGACTGCTTTAGAACCGGTGTCTGGCTCAGCAAGAATTGACTCTGCTTCGTCCATAACATTAGCCGCCCTGCTAACTTTGGCGAGTTGCCGTCTTATCAGTGCTGTGTTAGCATTGGGCAACAGACTTATTTCCCTTGCTACTTCGTGAGTGTCCTCTGCGATTTCGTATTGTGTATCGCTTAATGCTTCGCTTCGCTCATAATATTTTTCTCCAGTGAGAGCGTTTTTTGCTTGCTCAACCTCGCGCGTTTCCTCCCGTAATTGAATTTCGCGATTGATAAGGCGTAATACTTTCACAATGATTTCCGGCGGCAGGTTGGGAAGTTCTATCATTCCGCCTTGTGCAGGCCCCATTTCAGGCAATGGGTCTACCAGTTGTTCTGCCCACCGATCCAGCGTATCCGCCCAAAATTCCGCCTCAATGGTTGATCGTCCAACAAAATTTCTGTTTATAGATCGGACGAGATCACGTATTTGGCTTGAGACAGATGCGTCCTCCATCTCTGCGAGGACACGTAGGTAGTTTGCATTGGGACGCCTGTCAATATATGCTGCCATGTCTTGTACGATAGTTGTTATGTTTTTGGACTCAGCAGATTCAAGTTCGGCTAAACGTTTTCGCGCAGTTTGATTGTCTGTTCCTCTGTCGGCAAGTCCGAAACTATCCAAACTATCCAGATTCGATGCGATGTCAATCTGCTTTCGTGAGGCTGCTTTCAAACGTTTCACGAATGTGCTGTTTTCAAAGCCAACAAGCAGCCTTTTTATTTCATCCGATAATTTGGCGAAGGCATCCAACAATTCTTGCTGCTCTTCTACAGCTTCCAGAACAAGTTCTGATGCTTCTGGCGTTTCGGTGTCTTGATTTTGGTCTTGATCGTCTCTACCGCTTCCTTTTAAGGTGGTAGTAGGAATTTGCAGTCCACCCACGACTTGTGGAGATTGTCCTCCCTGTGGTTTATCAGGTTTATTGAATCCTGATTCAACGTCAGAAATTCCTGGCGTGGGATTCGCGGGTGTAAAACTTGGTTTGCCACCTTCTGGTGGTTTACTTCGATCTACGCTTGCAGAATCACCACGTTTGTTTGGATCATCTGGCATCTTTTCATCTGCTGTTTCGGGTGGCAGCTTACTATCGGGTCCATATTTTTCAATATCGTTTTCCGAATTGCTGGGTTTGGCATTCGATTGGCTACTATCCGTTGGTTGTTGGTTATCAGATTTTGAGGGTTTGCCTTGCTGCTGAGCGTTTGATTGGTTATCAGATTTTGAGGGTTTGCCCTGCTGAGTACTTTGTCCGGGTGCTTCTGATGCCTGTGCCAGTAGATTCGCAACAGAAGGCATTTTCTTTTCTGCTATCTCCTCTAATTGTTCAAGCATTTCACCCCACGATTCAAGTTGAGATGCATCGAATTCACTGTTTTTCGCTGCTTCCTGCAGCAATCCTGTACCGCTTTCAATGAGGCTCTCAAGTTTTGATGCGTTAGCACGTTCTGCTGCGGCTTGATTCTGTAGTTTTTTACGCTGTGCTGGATCGTCGAGTTCCGCAGGAGATAGATCGCGAATTTCAAGATTGGTTTGGTGTAACTGCAATTCTTTGTCGTGGACATCCTTTGCCGCGCCTGCCCACAGCTGCATCTGTCCGATTAACCACTTGAAATGTTCTGCAGGTGTTAGCACATGCAGGACAATCTGCGGTGAACGGACACGTTCGCGGTTTGGGTAATAATCCTCTGCGAAAGCACGTAAACGTAGACTCTGTGGTTTTATATTTTCACGTTCAACAGAAAATGTGGCAGGGACGGTGAGTGCCTCTGAAGTCGGGCTGCCTGACGACACAGTTTTCTCACCGATGGCAGGTTCAGGATTTTGGATAGGATTTTCAATGCCCTCCCATTCCAAACCAATTTGCTTTACACCGAAGTCATCCCCCGATTGAATCTCAAATGTGAGCACCTCCGTAGAAAGGACAACTTGATTATTTTTTAGTTTAGTTATGGCGACCGTTGGTACAGCGTCGTCTTGTGCCTCAAACTGCAGCACCTGGGGTTCACTTGCAGCGAGCCCAAAACGATCTCGCCATGTTAATTGCATCTCTGTCGTCGTTTCTACTGATATAGGTTCGGTAATTACGCGTGCTCCATCCACCTTCTGTTGACGATTGTTTAATGTTGCCTCTGATAATTCGCGTGTTATAGTGGCTTCCAAGGTGGCGGTACTTCCCTTCACTAAGTTCACTATTCCACCTCGCACATCATCAATACGTGGTTCTTGGTGTTGTAGGTAGTCAGGGAGTTTGACCTTAGCAATGATTTCTTTCAGGGCGGGTCTTAATTTGGGTTCAACTGGAATGGAACGCCTTGCATCTCCTACCTTAAGATTAACTTTTCCCTCTTCTGTTTGCGGTGGTAATTCAAATTTGTAGGTTTCTCCTTCTCGTTCTGCAACCACCGGTGGCTGGTCTGCGTAGCGTGCCTCACCCGACTCGGGTTTCCATGGGGATTCGTCTTTTAGATGTGCTTCAATATCAAATGGTTCGGCATACGCCACTACGCGCCGATCCGTTTTACCGTCCAACTGCGCAAAGGTATACCGCTCCACGTTTCGCCACGGGGTAAGCCATCGAGCGAGGGTATTCCGTGTTGTTGCGGGAATCACAAGCACCCCGATTATGACAAGTACTAAAGGCAAACCTACTGCCCACGCCCATCGGCGGTGGCGAGGATTTGGGACCGCCTCTGCAAGGTTATGTTTCGCTACTTCTTCATCAACTTGACGCATGGCTGCTGCAACCAGCGCGGGACTTGATGACCGATCTGACCTTTCCGATGCAAGTTCCACGATGCCGAGCACGTGATCACCGAAACGAGGGAACTTATGCTGCAACAACCGAGCGATCCCATCTAAAGTTCGATTTCGCCACACCCACTTATAATACTTCAACGGCAGGAAAATCACCATACCTACCATCCCGATTACCAGGATGAGCGCGCGTAAGAGCGTAGGCGTATCAAACAATCGGTCTAAACCAAACACGATGAGATACGAAATGATGAGACCAAAGAGTGCTGCTAACGTGCCTTCGGCAAGTTTGATTATCCATACCCGTTTTCGGTATTGTTCTAATGCTTTTTTCATGCGCGGGGGAAGGTTCACCGCGTTTTCTTTTGATTGTGTTTGGTTCATTTAAACTCTCCTATAGTATGGCTATTGGAATTCGGTTGATAACTTTTCTTTTCAAATCTATAAGTCGTTTGTAATTGGCAAAATCCTTCTGTCAGTGTTAGGATGAAAGAAGATATGATTCTGTTTTGTATTGTGCCTCTATCTGGTGTTCCCGTGGCAGATAAATTGCAACTGAGATATTGATACCGTGTAGGTATTGACACATTAGGGGGCCAACCTCTTTCCAGTCCAGTCCTCCTAATCCACAACCAAGGGCAGGCATTGCAAGCGATTGAATTCCTTCCTTGTGAAAATTCTCTCGAACCCATGCAAGACCTCCTTCAATATCATCTAAACGTGAGTTGTCTTTCCAATGCCGTTTCGTTGCGAAAAGCAAGAACCACTTCACAGCATTAGGGGTAATAAGCGGCGTTCCAAGATCAGCTAACTCCTCATCCAATGAACTTTCACGCTTGTAGAGATAAGGTTTTGTTGCTGTGATTCGTTTTGCTCGGCAGACATCTTGGTATGCTACATAGACATCAGGGAATTGGTATTTAGCCCGTGAAGCTAATCCTTTTCCCATAACCCCTTTTAGATTAACACTAATTGTTAGTGTCTGTAGGTTTGAGAAAAACATATCTCCGTCAATTAGTGAAATGTTGTCGCCGATTCTTGTCCGACTGTTTGGTTGGAAGAACATGTCTGGCTCGGAACTAATGGCAACATGAGAATCTCCTACATTTTTTTGAATGGAATCTCGCGTTGAATTGCTTGCCACATAAATTGTTTGAATATATTCAGGTTTGACATGGTTAGGAATTAAACATTCTGCCATAATCTTGCGCTTGGAGCCGTCATCTCTATTCCACCAATCGTTCCGAATTATTGACCACTGTTGTCGAAGCACTTCCAGACCTCTGGAAGGATAGTAAAATTGTGTTGTCTCATGCGCGGCATTTCCGTCCGTGATAAAGACCCCTTGTTCATTCAACACTTTTTTATTCACACCAATAACAGCAAGATTTTTTGGTTCTTTTTCATGGACGACACGGGACATCAAGGCATTACGAGGTTGGAAGTAGAGGTTCGCATAAGACCAAAGACTCCTTTTATCAGGTGCTGTTATTTGGTTACGCCTGCTGACGATATCCGCGTCATAAATAGGAGTTGTATGTACCCCTTCTGCTTCAATTTTTTCGTGGGAAAAGACCCCTCGCGAAAGGATAGAAGGGAGATTGTCTATATGCGTAATGTAATAGAGTTCTCGTATGTCTAATTTCTGCATAACTACCCCTACATGAATTTAGCAAGGATTTGTATACTGCCTCTATAGGAGGATATTTACGCTGTTTCCTTCGGATTTTTGTACACTTCCCAATAACCTTGCTCAACATTTTTGGCACGTCTCTCCTTCTGATGATATTGTAATGCATCATTGATGATTTGATCTGGTTCAGATTCTGTGTCTAGTCCACCGCGATCACGATGGATTTGTGTTACAGACTTAACAATATCTCCCTTTCGAGTCCTCCCTTTATCTGCAAACAATTCTATGATCAGTGGCCTCGCCTTCACACCTGTGAGACGCTCTCCAGCATATTCGTACGTGTAACTTGGCTGTTTATCAGGAACTACATCCACATTTGAGGTAGGTGCTGGCCCTACTGGTGGTGCCGATAAGTTTTGCAGAAATGTTATCACGTGTTCTGGGGTAGGACGCTTGCCACATATTTCTGCTGTTTTTTCTACAATGATTTCCAGCAGAAGTTCGTCTGGTTCTGCCACTAAGCGGTTCCATGCCTTTGGTAACCCTTTTTGGATTTGTCTTTCATCAACTACGTTCTGATAGTCTGCTGCGATGGCTTTTACTGCTTCATCTGCCTGTACAGATTCATAATTTAGGTATCTGTTAAGACGTTTGGCAATTTCCTCGCTGTCATCTTCGATTAGATCTAGTTTGCATACTCTACGTTCTCTGTAATTTCCTTGTCCACTGGGTGAGAAAAAGTGCCACTCCCTACCGTCGGTGAGGATCGCAATTGGCACACCTTCAACAAAAGCATATTCAAACAGTTGCTTTTCTGCCCCTTGTATGTTTCCAACCTGTTTCACCTCAATAAAAATGAGAGGTTTGTCGGATGGATGACAAAGTGCAAAGTCAACTCTACGTTCCTCTACTGAGTATTCAGGGATGATAATTTTAGGACTGAACATTGGCCATTTCAACGCCTGAAGCAGTCTATTCACAATATGATTAGAAACAGCAGCCTCATCTTTGTATGCGTTTTCCTCTAACCGATTGCGTATCTCGTCAATATGTTCTATAAGTGTCATTCGTGTTCTATACCTCCAATAAAGTAATAGGAAATTGAGAATACAATGATATACACGATAAGAAGACTTCCATAGTCGTGCACCACCTCATTCAATTATCAGAATGATAACATATTTTGAGAAAAATCTCAATATTGAGATCAGAACAGCGAAGCACAATTCATTGCATGACTATAACGATTTGTGTTATATCGTACCTGCCATTTTGCGTGCAACCCAGAATAACCCAAGCAGTAAGATAATCAGTCCGCCCCAAAGCGGATGCGCCCAGATTCGTGTTCGTTTGACAATCGGTTCTGGCTCTGGTAAGGCTGCCAGATGGTCTAACAGCGTTCCGACATCAGCAATTGACACAAGTTTGCCGTTGCTGATTTTAGCGATTTCCTCTAAAACATCAAAACGTGCTAAACGTCCTTGTTGCTCCCGATTCAAGCCTTGCACTGACAGGTCCGTTTGGACCGATGCCCCCGTTTCGCTACTGGTCGCAACGAGACGGTAGTTGCCAGATTCTTTCGGTACAAACGTTCCAACGAACAACCCTAACGCATCTTCTATGCCCGGTTGTAGCCGAATTGTCTCCGTTTTACCTGAGGGCGCAATCGCCTGCACAGTAACAGTGCCTCTATCCAACGGACCGCCTACGTTGTCCATCACGTTAGCGTTTAACGTTAACACATCATCAACGTGTGGTCTGTCTGGTGAATAGAACAACCGTATTGCCTCACCTTGCGCCATTTGGCGTCGATATGCCATCCAACGTGCAACTTGACTCCAGAAGCGGTAGTGGTATTTATCTTCGACACCGTGTCGCCAACGCCATGCGCTGTCTGTTCCCATAAACAGCACTTTACCTGTGCCGTAGGTCTTTGTAACAATGAGCGGCACCCGTCCGGAAACCGTGGCAGCCTGATCGTGTACTGCCAAAATTTCGGTGCCTGCTTTCGCTCGTTTGATGCCAGCATACCAGAAAAACCCCGGCAATGTGCGCCACACTTCGCTGTTGCCAAGGTCGGTATCTCCGAGACGCGTTAACAAACTGCGTTGTCCGGGTTCGGTGAGCGCGAAATAGGATTGGACACTTGAACCGACACCTTTAGGTGTCGCAGGGTCTAAGACAACGGGGTAGAGATCAGCAAGTGGCCCTGTAGTCAACAAATCATGTGCGCCAGTGCGTCCCGGTATAAAGACAATTCCAGCGGCTTGTGCACTGACGAGTTGCCGTAAATCCTGTGCTTGTTCGACAGTTAGTTGTTCGGGGGTTATACCGACATCTCCAAGAAACACCACGTCAAATTTGCTGAGTTCTCTGGCATCAGGAAAACGTTTGATATAACTACGTCCACCTCCGACCTTAGGTAGCTTCGGATGAAAGAGCAGACATGTTACATTAACACCCGCATCGCGTTCCAAGGCGTTGCGTAGATATCGGTATTCCCAACGTGGATAAGATTCAATGACAAGAACTTCCAGTCGCTCCTTCCGTATGGATATAGGTGCAGAAAGTTCATTATTTTCGGGAATCAACTCTTGCGTATCCGGTGCTATACGCAAATTGAGGGTGTATTCTCCTGTTTCTTGCGGTGTCCAAGCCATATTTTCTTGTGCTTGTCCCATAGCAGGAACAGTGATGACTTTGTTGACCGTTGGCGCATCATTAACGCTTAACGTAAGGTTTACGTCTCTATCCTGTCCCAAGGTATTTCGGACGACAAACGGAATGCGCAGCTGCTTTTTTGTTACGCCATAAGTTGGTGCGTCCATGCTCACTAACTCAATGTCGGGCAGCGGAACTTCACTGCCGACTCCTACTGTGAAAACGGGAACACCTTGCATGTGGAACCGTGTCGCAGCCTTCACGGGTGAGTCCCCAATATTCCAATCACCATCTGATAGTAGCACTACGCCGCGAAGGTTGGAATGATTGTCCAAAATGTGCGACAGTCCAGCGTTTATATCTGTGGCTTCCTCTGCCGGGTCTAACAGTGAAGAGAACGGCTCAAATACTACGTTGAGTTCAGTATCTTCTTCTGGTTTCCAAACTTCCTCAGACATTAGCGGTTGAATCGTTTCGACGCGGCTTTTGCGTTTCGCAGCGGTGTCCTGTTCGTCAATTATATCCTGTGTTAGCATGCTATTGGATTTGTCCCATAGGATAGCAAGCGTAGAACGTTGTTCCGGCGGTTGTGACTCTAACCATTCGGGTTGATTTAGTGTGACGACCACGAGACATACAAGCACAAAACGCAGCAGCTCAAGCCATCCGATGCGCTTACGGTAACTGCTGCGATGCCAGGCAAACCAGCACAGTGCGCCGGTTACAACGATGATAATTAGTCCTAAAATTATGATGGAACTGCTTGAGAAGAATTCAAGGTGTCCTTGTTGGTCTTGCATAATTTGTTATTTCTCGGAGTGTGTTAAGACATTCTTTCTTCGCGGATCTTTGCGTGTTCAATTTGCTCTTCAAGAAAGGAGACAAATTCGTTAATCCAACAATTGACTTTTTCGTCATTATCGTTGTTCTGGATGTCAACTAATTTCTGCAGTTTTCCTTCATAGTGTAAACTAGCAGGTCCCCAGAATCCTTCTGTTGAATAATTTGATATCAATGTACTTCTAACGGCTTCCTGATCTCCATATCGAACAAGAATATCTCGTGCTAAAGAATCATGCCATTCTTCTATCAAAAGAGTTTTTGGGATAAATTCACTGGCAAGATACCAAGCGCGATTTTCCACGTCTCTATCAACCCATTCCCATATCTTTTCGCGTGGAATCAGGGTGAATGCTCCTTTTTCTTTTTCTGTTTCCGAAATATCTGCTTCTCTAAGCCACTTTGCTAAAGATATAGTTCTCGAAAAATTATCTTGACTACCCAAATATTCACTAACGTACTCCCAAACCTCCACGGGATATTTTTTGGTCGTTTCAGTGAGAAACGAACAACTTTGTGAGAAAGCATCAAAAATTGTCTTATCGCTTCCAAAAGGAACTAACATGAGTTGTACTAACTCTAAAACTTTCTGTGGATGGTGGTGTAAAAGTGCTTTCGCTGTTTCAGTCCAATAGAAATCTGTCATTGTATCATACCGATGATTATCAGATTCGACAAACAATTCTGAATGTGAAAGGAGGCGGAATGTAAGTTCACAGGATAAAGTAGGTTCTGGTTTTCGTAAAATATAGTAACTGTAGAACAACTTCAATGCAATGTTTACTGCAGACTTGTCCATGACATTTAAAAGGAATTCTATCCAAGCGTTAAAGACTCTTATGGATAGGTTGGTAATTGCATTTCGGTATTTGAATAATTCAAAATCATAGATATTAATAATATTGCTTTTTGCAAGGTTAAGTATGCGAAGCCCAGCTTGATCAGTTAAACCCGAGTAGTGGGTGAGAGACGGTACTATTGTGACTAGTGTAGTATCCTCACAAAGATTGTCAAGTTGTTCCTCCCATTGTGTTAAGTCTCTATCAAAGATCGCATGGAAATAACCACCGATAAAATAAGTACTTGCATTGTCCTCCGCGTTTCGTTGAGCATCAAGAAGCGTCGGTAGAAGCGAAAGAGAATTATCTCTCTGTCCAAGTTCATATCCAAACTTATTTCCATTCTTCGCCTCAGTAGTCACAAGCCACGATAATTCCGATTCTAAGAGGTCCGGATTATCTATAGATTGCATCGCGAGCGATTCAAGGTGAGGTTTAACTTTATCAACACCCTCTCTGTCTTCAAGAAGGAGGTCTTCAACCAAATCTATTCCAACATAACGTTGCATTAGGGAATGAAAGTCAGATCCAATTAATTCATCTCTAAGCTCCTCAAAACATTGTCGGATTTCCGCTGGTAATCCCTTGTCGTCAACATAGGAATCATCTTGAAACAAAATTCGACTAAGTGTTTCTAAAACCTGTTTTTCAGTTACATATTTGTTTTCGGTAATCGTTCTGACTGTGTTGACAACCATATTACCTAAGTCGGTAATTCTTCCAAGTGCCCTTGCACGCCCTAACAAGATTCCTGCTGCTTCTTTGCACTCATCTTCAGGCAAATGCTCTAATTGTTCAGATAAGAGTTGCCATAGGGAACGGTAAGCTTTTGCCCACTCAGAGTGTGTTTTGGGATTCCAAAGGTTAGGGATACCCCGTAACCCTTGATATTCCGCTCCAGACATCCGTGAGAAATGATTTGACTCTAAGCCTGCATTGCATGCGTTCAAGGCGAGTTTCCGTCGACTTTTTGAATTCGATTCAAATGCCTCCTTCAAAACAATAAACCGTTCTGTTGGAGGTGCTTCAGTGGGCGCTACGGCACCCGGCCCTAATGAAAAGAGTTCAGCAAATATACCACTTGCATTATTCGCAATTTTTTCATTTTCTGCTTCTCCAAGTGCAAGGAGTAATCTTGCCGCATCCGAAAAAAGATATCTATGCATAGCAATTTTTTCGAGTGCCCATACCACGTTCCTGCGACCTTCTGTAAATTGTAAAAGGGTATCTGTGTTCCATGTCCCTATCGTTCGCATCAGGCATTTTAAGGCAGATTTAGGATCTGCTTCAGTCAGTGCAAGAAAAAAACGGCTACCCAACCTTGTTTTCAGATATTCATTATCCCGGAAAGGCCCATTTGGTCCAAGAAGTTCTTTGACAATTCTTAATGCCGCTTCTGATTCAGCTGCGTAGATAAACATATCATAGAAACACTCAATCAATTCGGGCTCTGATTCTATGTCTTGAATGAACTTTTCAAGATTGAAATGTGAACGACGAATTTCCCACCACTGTGTCCATAGTTTTATATGAAGTGCTTTTGGAGTAATGTAGAGCGTAGACTCACCTTGAAGGATTTTCCGCTCTCTAAGTTGATGAATTATTGATTGGAACTTATCCGAAGTAATTCGATTGTCGGCCTCCTTAACCTTTTTCGCAATTTTTTCTGCCTCCGACGCTACGGATCGCTCATATCCGAACCGCTTAAAAAGCGCAAGATATTGAAGGACAAGTCTCCGTTGCTCTGTTTGTTCGCTGTTCGGATCATCTCCAGCAACAATATAACGTTCCCAAATATCAACTGTTCCAGGAGGTTTAAGCAAATCTTCTGGATGCTTTACTAAATTTTCACCGATGACATGTGCAACTCTTGGTGAACCGCTACAGAGTTCAGCCCATCTATTGGCTTCAGCATCAGATATATTTATATAATTCTGAACAATGCTACAAATCTGTTCGTTGGGCAGCGGAGGGGCATCATAGTAGTTTATATCTCCAGATTTTTCCTCATAGTCATTATAGATAGTGATCAATTTAATCCTTGAACCACGATGTTTCAGTTTATTCCAGATATATGATCTATTGTCGGGATTACATTCATCTATTATTAGCACAACTGAGAAAGAGTTATCGTCTCGGAGAATTTCATTCAGTAAAACACTATCTAAGAATTGAGAATGAGAAGCAGTACAGTAAATAACAAGTGGAGATAAATCATCAGACTTCGTTGCTTCTAAGACAAGTTTTGTTTTTCCTATGCCGGGTTCACCTAACACCCGCACGTGAACCGTATCGTTATTTTGCCTTAATTTTTCTTGGATTTCTGAGATTTGATCATCCAATGATTTTCCTGAAACGAATGAAACTCGCATAGTCGCATCTTCAGACCAACTCTGATGCGTTTGAAAAACAGCCCTGGCGTTTCCGTTTACCCACAACGCTAACGATGGAAATGTCTCAAGGAAACCTATCAAGGTATGCTGAGTAAACACCTCTACTTTGGGATGCGAATAATCACACTGCTTTAGGTACTCCTCAATGAGAGGAACAATTTTTCCTCGATTGAGCTCAGTAGGATCAATGCCAGTGCATACCAAAATGTAGACTCCATCAACATCTAGGCACTTTCGAATACTCTCTCCAAGATTCTGTCTATTTGGTGTTTTCGTGCCAAAAAGTTCCTTCTTGATAACTGATTTCTGCCACGGCTTAAACGTTGCTCCAGCTTTAATCTGGTAACTTGATTTTCCCTGCTTAATTAAACCCTGCCCTGCTGTAATTTGAGCATCGTTAATATTAGCATCAACTCCTCCATCAGGAACATTAATCCAATTAGATACGTTAATCTTGCTAATTTCCACTCCAAGTCTTCGTGCTTCTGCCCAAAGCAACTTCTGAAAAAACTCAACCGCTGTCTTTTGATCAAGACGGTTAAGATCTTCATTTTTTATGGTAAAAATTGTATCAATATTCATTTTTAACTCCATTATTATATAAACCTTGATTGAGTATAGCTGTGTATTAGGTCGTGACCATGAGGTCGCTCCTACAAAACATATTCAAAATCTTACCTTAATCTCCCTCTGCTGTTGCAAAATCTACTACAGGACTACTTTCCGCTTTCTTGCTTGGCAAACTTAGCACCGCTTCCACAATAAGTGCTATCGCCATTGCAATAAGAAAAGTGCGCCAGAGCTCGTTGGCTAAAGAGGATGTATCTCCCACCTCTACATCTATTCGCCGATAAGATAATCCGTCAAATAACGCATCTACAGTTTCTACGGGTGAGGCTTTAGCGGAATCTTCGGCTTGGCTGCGATTCACGGCTATCCAATACGCCTCATCTCGGTAGACCCCAGCGTGTAATCCGCGTTGAGAAAGCGATACTGCGTCCCCTTCAGGAGCAATCGCCTCCCATTGTTCACGATCTGAAAGGGCATCGGGCGCAGCGTCACGTTGAGACGCATCAGTCAAAGCGCGACATCCTTCCGCTAATGCACGTTGTAGCATCACATAAAACACTATCCCGTCCCGTTCAAGAGATGAGAACTGAGCGGTTGGTAGTGTGCTACAAAAATAAACTGCTCCGTGGTTAGTGTTCACACGGGTTAGCAGCGGTGCATCGTCGCTAAATCTTGCCAGTAATGTTCCAGTGCTTTCAATGGCACGGTATCGGTAGGTGCGTAGTTCATTCAAAGGCAAAGGATTTCCACTATCTACATGTGCCAACAGGTCTGCATCGCCACGCCACCATGAAATCTGGACAGTTTGTTCATCAGGTGTTTGCCAGTCGTCCCAACGTGAGTCGAACATTTGCGCACCAGCATTCTGACGCGGTGGAAAGAAGATAGCGACACGTCCACTGTTAACAAAATTCTGAATCTGTTCCACAACCAACCCGTTCGGCAAAGCGGCTTGCCAGATTAACAATCCTGTATTTTCCCAATCAATTTCTCCAACGCGATTCGCGGGAATCACATCTGTCTGATGTTGAAGTCGCGCATCTGGCGGAATAGCGAGCGCACGACGAAACGCTTCGCCAGTTCTCACATCATCACTGACAATAACTGATTTTCGCACTGGTGGTTCTGAAAACACAAAGAAAAATCGATTGTCCAATGGGTTCGCATCACCCGGCAATCCGACTGATCCCCATCCCGAGGTGAGCGTGCCATCAATAGGAATGCGATGTCCTTGCAAAGATGCGCCGCGCACATCAAGTTCAACTTCCACGACAGAACGAACGTTGTTAACTTCAAACTCAATTGGTACCTTTCGTGTCATAGCATTACTGTCTTCATTGCGAACCATAACATCAAGGATGAGTTCCGCCTCGTTACCTCGTTGCCACCGTTGCACATTTTCCACTCTTACCGATAAGTTATTTGAAGATGGTGCTGAATATGCAAGCAAGAAATGATGCACGCCATCTAACTGCGCTAATTCTTCTCGGATAGCATCCCAACGTCCGCTGTCAACATTCCAATCATTCTCGTGAAGATCGGAGCAGAGCCATACGTCTGCACGTCCTGAATTATTTGCTTTGAGATAGGTTAAAGCGGATTCAAACATGCCCGGAATATTGGCACTTGTGGCACTCGATTCGGTCATGGGTAGGCTTAATAATGCTTTTGGTGAATCTATTTCTTGTAATTGTCCAGTGGCGCTATCAATCAGGATTAGATGAGTCCCGTAATCGCCTTGTTCCAATAATTGTGCAAGTTTTTTTAGTGCGGTAGATCTTTTTGACTCGCCAGCCTGTAGGTCTTGTGTTTCCATACTTGCGGATCGGTCAAGCAGAACCATAGTTACATCAGGTTTAGCCAATCCGATGCTCCCTAACCATCCGCCGGAAAGCGGACGACTAATAGCGAAAATCAGCGCTGCGATAGCAAGGGTACGCATTAGTAGTATGAGAATATGGCGAAGACGTGCCATGCCTTTGCTCATCCGTTTTGCTGTCATCAGAAACATCATCGCTGCCCAAGGCACAGTGCGGTGCCGCTGCTGATTGATCAGGTGAATAATGATTGGTAGCAACATCAAAGGAAGTGCTATTAATGCTAAAGGTTGTAGAAAATTCATAGTTAGTTTTTTGGCTATCAGCCGTCGGTTCTCAATTTTTCACTAAAGCGGTTAGCATTTACTTTATGGTGAAATATGGAAATAATTATACACATTTCTTGTAGGAGCGATCTCCGAATCGCGACTGATGCCGCTCTTAGTCGGGAATCGGAGTTCCCTCCTACCAATCAAGATGTAAAGTTAATTGTAAAATCTACTATAATGGTTGCATAATAGTGACGCATATATGGTGAAATATGGAAATAATTATACACATTTCTTGTAGGAGCGATCTCCGAATCGCGACTGATGCCGCTCTTAGTCGGGAATCGGAGTTCCCTCCCGCCAAATGCCATAAGCGCATTTGGCGTTGATTCACAGATAAATACGTCTAATTAATTCAATAATCTACCATAAATAAGTGAACGTTTTTCTTTAGATTTACGGCGTTTGTAGTCGCGCAATTCATTGCGCCTCTTTGAATTTTTTAGTACTCACACACATTATAATTTTCTTGCTGACTGCTGATAGCCTCACGCGCGTTTTTTAGGTGTTCGTCCCAATAGGAAGCGGGCAAGTATGTCACCGTAGTTTTCGTGAATTCGGACACGATGATAGTCTATCTCGGTGTCTTGGATAACTTCGTTCATGCTTTCGAGGTATACTTCAAGTGCACGGCGGTACTGCTCTCCGATAATGATTGGGTCTGCCAATATGGGTTCGCCACCTTCCATGTCCACAAACCGCATTGGGCGATCAAATTCAAAATCCAGTTCGTTCTGTTCTATGAGGTGGAACACTGCTACGTCGTGCTTACGAAATCGTAAATGTTCAAAACAGTTCCGTGCGACCTCTGGTTCAATGAACAAGTCTGAAATGATGATAATCAGTGCTCTTTGTGGCACACGTTCAGCGGTCTCGTGAAGCACATCTGCCAATCCTGTTTCACCTGACGGTTCTACTGCACCGAGTTCATCAAGAACTGTGCTGAGGTGTGTTGCGCTCCGCTTCGGTGGAATCTCTTTGTGGAACTCTGTGCCTGCACAATAGAGCCCGACAGCATCGCCTTGAAGTGCGGCGATATAAGCTAAGGTGCCACCGATACGGCGCGCATAATCAAGTTTACTCATGCCGTTGTGAGCGAATCCCATCGATCCGCTGGTATCAACGATTAAGCACATCCGCAGGTTCGTATCTGCCTCAAATTCCTTGATATAATAACGGTCATTACGGGCATAAGCACGCCAATCAAGCCGCCGCGTGTCATCACCGGGCACGTATTTACGATACTCCGCGAACTCAAGGCTTGACCCGCGTATCGGGCTGCGATGTTTGCCGGATACGTTTCCTATCATCGGCAACCGGGCATGGAGTTGTAGCGTTGAGAGACGTTCCAAGACTTTCTGATTGAGGTAATCTCGTTTGAGTTGCAATGCCATATTTTACCCCTGTTCGGACAACTCTTCAACGAGGCGCTCAACAATGTCTTGGCTGGTGATGTTTTCAGACTCAGCAGCAAACGATGTGATGACACGGTGTGAAAGGACCGGATTCGCTACAGCGACGACATCTTCAAGTCGAGCCATATAACTACCGCTAAGGGCAGCGCGTGCCTTAGCACCGAGAATTAAGTATTGGACAGCCCGTGGGCCGGCACCCCAAGCGACAAGCGGTTTGAGCCAATCGGGTGCTGCGTCACTTTTTGGTCGTGTGCTACGTGCTAAGTCAACAGCGAATTCATAAATATGCTCGGATACTGGAACACGCCGGACGAGATTTTGAAATGCTATAACCCGTTCACCCGTTAGAACGTGTTCTAACGTTGGCAGCGACATGCCGGTTGTTGTCCGAGCAATTTCGATTTCTTCAGAACGAGTTGGATAGTCCACGTCAATTCTGAACATAAATCGGTCTAATTGTGCTTCCGGCAATGGGTATGTCCCCTCCTGCTCAATCGGGTTTTGCGTTGCTAACACAAAAAACGGTGGTGCTAACTGGTAAGTCCTACCGATTACCGTTATTTTGTGTTCCTGCATTGCCTCAAGCATTGCTGCTTGTGTTTTTGAAGGGGCGCGGTTAATTTCGTCTGCAAGGATGAGGTTCGCAAACAGCGGTCCTTTTACAAACTCAAACTCGCGTCTACCACCTGGGATTTCTTGAAGGATGTCGGTGCCGGTGATGTCCATCGGCATCAAATCAGGTGTGAATTGGATTCGGCTGAACTCCAATGCCATGGTTTCGGCAAATTGCCTCACCAAAAGCGTTTTTGCCAAGCCGGGAACGCCCATCAACAGCGCGTGTCCTTGTGAAAACAGGCAAATCGATAAATTTTCAATGACTTGCTCCTGACCGATGATGATCTTGGCAAGCATTATTTTTAGTTGGTCGTAGACATCGCGTAGTTCGTCAATTGCAGCAACGTCATCGGCATCCATTTGGTCAATGTGTTGTGGTGTTTGCATAATTATTCCTTTTTAATTTGGTTATCAATTCTCAGTTTCTTCAATGTAGCAGTTAGCATCTTTGACTCTTATGATTATAATTGACTTACGTAATATTGGTGTAAATTGAAGGCACTCCGATTCTAAATTATGGTGAATTATTGAAATATAGTCAGTTTTAGCATTATTGGGACACTTTACCTAACAACAGAAGTTGTAGCGTAAACTTTTAGTTTGTGCATATAGACGCAAACTAAAAGTTTACGCTACAGAAGTGTCCAATTAATTATATGTTTGACTATAAAAAATGTATCAATAATTCTAAATGTCACTATAATTATACACCTCACTTGTAAGAGCGATCTCCGAATCGCGACCAAAGCCATTCGTAGTCGGGAATCGGAGTTCCCTTCTACAGATGAATAATGTCTAATTAATTCTAAAATCTACCATATTTGCGTAAGTCATATCTAATATAGTGACGCCTATAGAGAGAGAAATGGTTGCATAATTCTGAAAAGTGCTATCAAACAATTAGGATTAATATTTTCCAATGGCGTATAGGTGATCAACTGTTCGTAGATATATTCTGTTTTCGGCAATTGCGGGTGTTGCGATGATCTCTTCTCCGAAGTCATTCCTTGCAAGCACCTTAAGCGTATCTCCTATTTGAATCACCGTAACCGTGCCCTGTTGTGAGGTTGTGATGATCTTGTCTCCTGCGGCGATAGGCGAAGCAATGTACTGTCCTCTTGCCCCAATTCGTTCACGAAAAAGTTGTTTGCCGTCTGCTGCCTGAATGCATGTCAAAATGCCTCCTTTTCGCAGCAGATAAATTTTCTCCTGACAATAAAGCGGCGAAGGTATTTCAGGTATGCCACTATTGATTTCCCACGCCACGTTCAGCGGTCGAGCATTTCCTTCAGCACCCGGTTTTATTGCTATAAGCGTTGGTTGACTCTCCATAGCAAACTCGGACATGAGTTCCAACCAGTCCGCTTTACTTAGATTGCCGTCTTTGTCTTTATCCAAATGTCTGAACCAACCACCTACCTGTTGAGGTCCAATCGGATATGCAGACCCGAGTTCGTGTTTCTCCAATTCACTTCGCAAAGGGATTCTAAAGCCTTTTGCCATTTCTTCGCGTTGTATTTTGTTATCTTGGTTTTTGTCAAAATCTTCAAGTGTAACCTTCCATGATGCCTCAGCATCCCATTCGGTTTCACCGCGCCCACCCGCAGCAGCGTCACTTACAAAAAGAAATCCTTCCCCCGCTACAGGTACACCGATGGTTTCAGTGGAAAATCCTCCAGTCCACCAAATCTCTTCGCCAGTGGCAGGATTGTAAGAAGTTAACTTTTTATATCCCAGAACGACAAGTTCATCACGAAGTTCGTGCTGCCAGATCATTGGCGTAGACCATCCTGCACGGAATAAGGGTCTCGGTTGTTCCCAGACGGTGTCACCTGTGTCTCGATTCATAGCGAGAAGTCGAGAATTTCCCCTGTTGTCGTCTAAAACGAGGATAACCGTGTCCTTATACAGTATCGGTGAGACAGACATTCCGTATTGACTCGCAGGTGGGTCAATTTGACGTTCCCAAACCTTATTTCCATCATGGGTATAGCAGAGAATGCCATAGGTGCCAAAGTAAGCGTAAACATGTTTATGGTCGGCTGCTGGTGTTGGTGATGCGGGGCCGTTCAGCAATGGAAAATACTGTGCATTTTTTCGGCTACTAACGGATTTACGCCAAAGGATTTTTCCTTTCTGCCGATCAAGGCAAACGACTGTGAGTTGACCTTCGTTTTCCGGTGAAAAGGTTGTGACAAAAATGCGGTTGTCCCAAATAACAGGAGATGACTGGCCTCCTTCAATTTCCTTTTTCCATAAAACATTTGTGTCGGTACCAAAGTTGATAGGAACATTGGCAGTTTTCATTATTCCGCTTCCGTTGGGACCACGGAACTGATTCCAATATATTTTATTTTCATCTTTTTGTGCGTAGGTCACAGTAGGCAAAACCAATGTTGTAACGAACGCAAATAATAGAATTGATAGGTAGATGTGTTTCATATTGGTTATCGGTTATTAGTAATTAGCGATTAGTTGATAACTATTTTAACCAAGTTCCTTTACTATAATCAATATACAACCAAAAGCAAATTCCATGCCAGTTTAACGAGACGTGATTGCTGGGATTCTTGAGAGAACTGCACAAAAAGGGGCAGGTTTTATATCCGATTGCACACAATAGGACAGTGAGGAGAATTCGTTATTATAACCCAAGTTGTCACCTTTTTGAATGCTCTTGTAGGAGGGATTTCTAACCCTGATTTAGTATCAATACCTTCGAGAATATTGATACTTTTGTTTCTGAGGTAGCAATTCAATGTGTTTATCCATCCACTTTAGTCGGACTTGCAGCCAAGTTTTCATTTCGTCCACTTCTCCTTGATAGGTGCGGCGCCCCGGTCCGGGATTACCAAAAAGTGAATGTCCCAGCACTCGCCATCTCTGGAAGTTCCGCTTTTGTGCTTCTGACAAGTATTCTACTGTTCGATCAATTTCACCAAGGATTTCTGATGTGGCGAGTTCATTTTTGCGAAGTGTTTTCCACTTCTTGACAAGTTTTTGTTTGAAGTTTTCGTCTGATAACAGCCGATCCCACCAGAAAGGGACAGGGTTTGTGTAAATCAGCCAACTATCGGTTTCCCAACCGTTATGGAAAACAGTATTACCAATTGATAAATTGAAATCCCAGACCGGTCCCACCGTTAGTTTTCCGCCTCTATCTTTGTACATATATGCACTGAGGCGGAATCCATCCGTATTTTTAAAAAGTTCATTGATGATGAAATGATCAATGAAAGAATCTACATCAATATACTTAGCATATCCATGCTTCGGGTCTTTGAATTTCGGACTGGCTAAAGCAGCTTCAAATTCGCTCATATAGTTTTGAATCCACACTTTTTGTGCATGAGTCATTTCGCGCCCTTTCGGATATACATGCGCAAGATGTGTGCCGCGCCGAGTGTAGAAGAAGACTTCGTTTCTATCCATTTTATCAATTTTAATTATATAGCCCCCTGTGATTTCAGGAGCCTTGTTGTCGGTTGGTCTTAAAGATTGGATTGGGATACGTTCTTTTCCACGTTTGATTTTTTCTATGAGTAGATAGACTCCGACATAATGTTGTGATTTGATTGTCTTATTAACATTCGTATTGAGAAATACCTCAACAAACTTTGTTCTGGTTGCATATCTTCCGATTCGGTTGCTAAATTCAAAAGCCAAATAGTTCCGCATGAGCGTTTTATCCGAATAGGGACCATTCAGCACCCAATCCGATTCTGCTGGCAACCCAAATATGGATACATCTTTGTCATTGCTGTTATCGTCCTGAAATTCAAAACCGTACTGTTTTTTTGGAAACATCTGCGAAGTCTGCCCTCTCACCTCTATACCGATTTTCCCATCAAAATGTATGTGGGAACTATCCAAACTGTTTCTGCCACCAGATTCATCATAAATAATTTTCATCCGCGCGGGAATCTTGGGTTCGTCAGGAATCCATCTACCATTAGTATCAATAATCACGATGGGTAAATTTGATGTGTGAGGCCACGGGATGTTCACAGAACTTTGGCGATTCACAAAACCTTGGCGGTTCGCGGAACTTGGACGTCTCATGGAACTTTGAGGTCTCACGAAATCTTGACGGTTTACAGATTTTTTCAATTTGTAAGATTCACGGTCAGTATCGGCAGAGCGACTCATGAGTATAGCTAATGTGATACCGCCTAAGAGCAGAAGTATGACTTTCTGATTACGATTCATCGTTGACGAGTACCTCGTTGAGGAAATCGGAAGGTGTCAGTTTAAAGATATTATTTTTTATGTGTGGTGTTTATTGTCTGAACCGAGATTTCCAAGATTTTAGGATTTTGGAACTATATGTTTTCTGTGATAGACAAATTGGATTACGAAATTAGCAATAGTGCTTAAATTCTGTTATTAACAGTATATCAGAATAGAAATGGAAATCGCAAACTAAAGTGAAGACGCTTGAAAAATAGAAACTGAACAAGAATTAGAGATGTCTAATGGATAGTGCGGTAGTTATTCAATGTTTATGGGTAAAAGGTCGCGTTTCGGAGATCGCTCCTACAGCAGGTTGCGTATTGTAGGAGGGAACTCCGATTCCGGACTATTGATGATACATATAATTTTAGAATGGACGCTCCAATAGAATACTCTTCCCCAAATTGATTTCATTGTGTTACTGACAATACCCAGTCCCGCATCAAATTCAAAACTTCTGGTGAGATTGTTTCTTCAATTGCAGCATATTCATTGACCAGACCTGTAGTCGCCCGTTGGAATAGGTGATTGTGTTTTGGTAGTCGATGTATCGTGACTTTTTTATTTCCGCCTTGCTCAAGAGCAGTGATGATGCCCGTGAGATTTTGTTCCGCATCAACCTGTACATCGAGTTCACCGTTTAGTGCTAATACAGGTGCCTTAATCGCCTTGAGAACAACTTGTGGATTGAATGCAAGAAAATATCGCATCCATGGGTTAAGGATTTGTGCGACCGCTGCTTGCACTTGTGTTTTGTCCTGTTGGTCAATGGGAACACCGTTGACTTCAAACTGCTTGCGGACAATTGCACCAACCTGCTGCCGTAGTTCATCATCTGCCATATCTGAGGCTAATGTTGTAAATAACTGATCAAGAAGCGTTAGTAAGGTCTGCTTACGGTCTTCCACGATTCCCATGGCATCAAAGATGCGTTCATTCTGCTTTCGCAAAAGTTCCGCACCGCGGACTCCAGGAGCAGCCATTAGCACGATAAAGTTTATATCGTCACTTCGACTTGCAACGATGGCAGCAATCGCGCCTCCTTCACTATGACCGATTAGTCCAACAGAACTGATTCGGTGATCCTTCTTGAGAAAATCAACACCTGCTTCCACATCGGTCGCGAAGTCTGCTGTCGTTGGTGGCTTTGGATGTGGTGTTGACTTGCCAATACCTGGGTCATCAACGCGCAGCACAGCAATACCAGCACGGGTTAAGTAATCAGCAATTACCCAAAACGGTTTGTGTCCAAATAAAGTTTGATCCCGGTCCTGCAAACCGCTGCCAGAGATAAGCAGCACTGCAGGAAAAGTGCCATCACCGAGTGGTATTGTCAATGTTCCAGCAAGTTTGACAGTTCCGTTTTTAAAAGTAACTTCTTCGATTTTGTAGGGGAATGGTGGTTTTGGCTCCTGAGGTCTTGCAGGACCGGTTACAATATCACGGGAAAGTTGGAAGTCGAATGTGGCACCACCTTGGGTGAATTTACCACTGATGATGCCATCGTGTAGCTGTCCATCAAAGGTAGGGTTGCCCGGTATGCCGCTAATTGTGAATCTAACACTTACGTCGTCTTGGTCTTCTTTGATGTGGATGGCGGATAACGGTAAGCCTTTTGCACCTTGGGTTGGAATATCAATGGTGCCGCTCCAATTGTTGTCTTTGATGGAAAGGTCAACCTTTATGGTTAAAGGTTGAATCGGAGTATGGATCTTTCCCTCCCAGTGACCAGTGGCACTATTCTCCGCGTAGGAAACCGAGATGATCATCACTAACGCCATGATGGCAAGGACTGCGTTTTTCATAGGTAGGCAATTTCTTGTGTTTGTTTAGTGAAATAGGTAATGAATTTCTTGATGGAACCTTTCAAGACACGCTGTTAGTAGTGTTCATTGCATCGTTATACTTTCTTGTATTTCTGGTCAAGGAGCGCAAAAAGTGCATCAGTCGTCAACGGTTCACCATCTTTATCCTGAATAGAAATTTCTTTGTCAACTATTGCGTTGCGTAGCTGCCGTTCAACTTTCTTTCGCGTGTTACCGCTTGTAGATCCTACTCCTGTAGCTAAACCTATGCTAAGACCTAAAGCGTAACCTTCCATAATAACGTTGCCTCCTTGTGGATATACGTTTGCTTATTGCTATTTCTTAGGGTTTCCAAGAATTTGCTTTAGAAATTCAAAACTGTTTTTAGGTTTCTGATAACCTATTTTGGCAACATCATTCTCCTTTTTTCGGTGACATGAAAAATAAAGTCGTTACTGATCATCCCATCCGGATTTTGAATTTGGAGGAGGTGCATGCCAACTTCAGGCATTTTTTCTAATTTAACAGTGATATCTGGGTCTAAAAACTTCCCTTGTTGAGAGGTAATGGTGCCATCTACTCGCCTTCCATTTAACCTATAGGTGTGCGCCTTCGTGGATGTGTCGACCACTGACTGTCATGGCGGTATTGTCAGGAGAGAGAATTGGAAAATCCTGATGTCCGCCGTGAGAGTCCCAACAAATTTGCCTTCAGAAGCAAGCAAAACCAGAGGGCTGATGTCTTGTTAAGTGTAACTTGTCGAGCGAAAGCACCGCTGTCAACATTAAGAAAATAGTAAGTTTTTTCATTGTGGTTTGTGCCATTGTTGCTTGTTTGGCAAGTTACTCTATAAATTGCTTTTCAGAACGTGCTGGTATTTGTGAGATACGTGTTCTTATTATGCCTCTGGTTGAAACTGTAACGTCAGTATACCATGAAGTATGTTTTATGTCTAATTGTCTGAATTGGATTTACAATCAACGCCGAATACGCTTGTGGTACTCGGCGGAAGCTGCCTCCGATTATTGTGAGGTCCTGAGTGTATTTGAATGTATTTCCGCGAATACCCACGTTATTCTGTCCTGTTTACAACATTTGCCGTGGACGTGAGATCCCACAGAAGTATCGTATCATCACCGCTCAAACTTACGAGGGTATTTCCATCTGCGATGAATGCCAATCCGTTTATATAATTCGTATGCCCTATGAGTATTTTCTTTAGTTTCCCTGTTTCAACATTCCACAAACGGATAGTATTGTCCAAATTTCCACTTGCAATCGTTTTTCCATCTGGACTGAATGACATACACCAAAGCAATTGTTGTGCCTTGAGTGTTTTCTGATGTTCACCTGTTGCGACATCCCATAAACTGATAGCAGCGTCCATTGATCCTCCACCGGTAGCAAGGGTTTGACCATCTGGACTAAACACCACACCTCCAACAGCATTCACAGATTCATAAAAGGGTTTCTTTGTTCTATGTTTGATTACATCATGACTGAGAATGATACGGACTTTAGCACCTTCAGGTAGATCCCAATCCTGACCTATGGAATCTTGAGCAAAACCGCTCGGCAGATGGCATATTAAAACAACGAATAGGAGGAACATAATAGAAAACAGCGTCTTTTTCATCTGAAAACTCTCCTTTGACACTTTATACGTAACTGGTATTACCGTACGCTATCTGCTGCATTAGTTATGGATTCGATGTCCCATACAAGCACTGTGCCATCCCCACTTTCACTCTCGAGTATTCTACCATCTGTGCTAAACGATAAGTTATGTATCCATCTGGTATGTCCTGAGAGGATTTTCTTTTCCTTTCCCGTTAGCGTATCCCATAAGTAGATTGGACCGCGCCACATACCGCTGGCAAGCGTTTTCCCATCCGGACTAAAAGAGACACTCTGGACGCTCCCCGCGCCTCTGGCTCGATCCTGAATCCACTGTGGATCCGTGAGTATTTGCTTCAGTTCCCCTATAGCGACATCCCACAATCGAATAGTTTTATCCTTGCTTCCGCTTGCGAGTGTTTTTCCATCCGGACTAAAAGAGATACTTGAAATATCATCTGCATGTCCAATGAGTGTGTGCTTGCGCTGCGCTGTTGCAACATCCCACAAATCTATCTCATGAACTCGCCCTGGCTCCCCTGTAGATAGGCGCCTAAACAGTATTGCGAGTGTTTTCCCATCTGGACTGAACAGCACCGTGGATACGTTACTTGAAAGGTCCGTGATTATTTTCTTCCGTTTACCCGTAGCGACATCCCACACACGGGAACCACTACCTTGACTCCAACTCAGAAGGGTTCTTCCATCCGAACTAAACAATATCTTAGAGACATAGTTTATGTGTCCTCTAAGAGCTTTTTTCTGTTCGCCCGTGGACACATTCCATAGATGGATTATATTCTCCGTGTCCACACTCGCGAGTGTCTGTCCATCTGGACTAAACAACACCTTATAAACAGCGTTCCTATTTCCTTTGATTATTTTTTCATGTTCGCCAGTAGTAACATCCCATAGACGCAAGATTTTGTCGTCACTTCCACTTGCGAGTGTTCTGCTATCCGGACTAAATGCCATACTTGTAACCTCTTTCCTATGTCTTATAACTGTTTTCTTGATTTTCCCTGTTGCAATATCCCATAGGTAAATAGTTTTGCTCTTTAAAATCTTATAACTTGCCAGTGTTTTCCCATCCGGACTGAGCGCTCTTCTCCAGAACCAAGTCGTATGTCCCGTAATTATTTTATTTTGTTTTCTCGTAGCAACATCCCATAGGCGAAGGGTGCCGTCCCGGCTCCAGCTTGCGAGTGTTGCTCCATCAGGAGTGAATGCAACACTCTGGACACGAGCCGTATGCCCCTTGAATGTTTTCTTTTGCTTTCTCGCAGCAATATCCCATAGCAAAGGGAATTGGCTTTTATTTGAACTCGCAAGCGTTTTTCCATCCGGGCTAAACGCTACACTTGAAGGAAAATTTGTATCTATTTCAATGTTTTGTTTTTGTTTGCCTGTAGCAATATCCCAAAGACGTATAGTTTTGTCAAAACTAACACTCGCAAGCGTTTTTTCATCCGGACTGAACACTAGGCCAATAACCATTTCTTTATGCCCTGTGAATGTTTGTTTATACTTGCCAGTTGTAGTATCAAATAGGTTAATTTTATTATCACCGCTTCCGCTTGCAAGCATCCGGCCACTCGGACTGAACGCGCTTCTACTGTGATAATACCTCGATTCAATGGATTTTATATGTGCGCCTGATGTGGGGTTCCACAACTCAAGTTCTGCAAAACTCACACTTACGAGTGTTTTCCCATCCGCACTGAACGATACGCTATCAACTTCAAATCTATGTCCTATGAGAGTTTGCTTGTGCGTGCCAGTGGCTACATCCCAGAGTCGAATGGTTTTGTCCTCACCACCACTTGCGAGTGTTTGACTATCCGGACTAAATGCTATGCTATTGATAATAGACGTATGTCCAGTTAACAGAGATTCCTTTTCACCACTATGTGCATCATATAGCCATACACCAATAGAACTGACAACCGCCAGGACGTTGCCATCGGGAGAATACTGCATCATTTTTACAGTTCCTTTACCGAACCTTGCTTTTACACCTTCCGGCAAATGCCACTGCGGATTATCAGGGATAAATATTTCAGATTCAGGTTGATCTTGTCTTAAAACATTACGCAGAATCAAAAAAATAGAAACAATACCGAGAATCAGAATAACAGGAACCAGTATCTTTTTCATCTGAAGGATTTCCTTTGGTATTTACTTATACTGTTTTGGTATTACTTGATGTCATCTGTTGTGTTCATTATGGATGCGATATCCCATAGCAGCACTGTACCATCCCAACTGCTGCTTGCCAGTGTGTGTCCATTCGGGCTAAACGCGAGACTGTTGACACCACCCGTATGGCCTCTGAGGGTTAGTTTGTGTTCACCTGAAACCACATCCCAAAGTATGATATTTCTGTAAGATTTACTTGCATTGGCGAGAGTGTGTCCATCCGGGCTGAACACCACGCTTTCGACCCAGGCATCCAAATGAGCTTTTAGAATTTTCTGATGCATACCAGTCAAAGCATCCCATAAATGCACGGTGCCATCCCTATTTCCACTTGCGATGATCTGTCCGTTTGGACTGTACGTCACACATTCAACCTCAGCTGTATGTTCTGTGAGTGTCTGCTTATGTGTCCCCGTGTTTACATCCCATAGACGGATGGTTTTGTCAGCACTCCCACTGACAAGTGTTTTGCCATCTGGACTGAACGCCACACTTGCGACAAAACCTGTATGTCCAGTGAGCGTTTGTTTGTGTGTTCCTGTGGCAGTGTTCCATAGACGAATTGTTTTGTCAACACCTCCACTGGCAAGTGTGATCCCGTCCGGACTGAACGCTATGCTCGAAACAGAAGACGTATGACCGATGAAAGTGCGTTTATGTGTTCCCATTATAGTGTTCCACAGCTGAACGGTCATATCACGACTCCCACTGGCGAACGTGTTTCCATCCGGACTGAACGCCACACTCCAAACCACATCTGTATGTCCCGAAAATGCACTTTTTCTTACACCAGTTTTGGTATCCCAAAGTTTGTTGGTATTATCATTCCAACCACCACTACTGACAAGTGTGCTCCCATCTGGACTAAACGCAACACTTTTGATTCCTTCAGTATGTCCTGCAAGTGTACCCTTATGTTTTCTCGTTTTTGCATCCCACAGACGGATAACACCATCTTCACTTGCACTAACAAGTGTGTCCCCATCCGGACTGAACGCGAGGCTTTTGATTGGACCTATATGTCCTATGAGTGTGTCCTTGTGTTTGCCCGTTTTGGTATCCCACAGACGTACAGTGTTATCTTGCTGCCAAGAACTTCCACTTCCACTGATGAGCGTGCTCCCATCTGGACTAAACACGAGGCTATTGACAGGGGCTTTATGTCCTTTGATTGTTCTCTTGTGCCTGCCAGTTTTTGCATTCCACAGACGGATAGTAGTGTCCCTTGACCCACTTGCCAATATTGTCCCATCCGGACTCAATGCAAGACTATTGATAGCATCTTTATGTCCTTTGAGTGTTCGCTTATGTTCACCAGTGTCTACATCCCACAAGCGGATTGTTTTGTCACTACTTGCAGTAGTCAGAGATCGTCCATTTGGACTGAAGACAATACCAGCGATTCCTCCATCGTGTCCTTTGAGTGTTCGCTTATGCTGTCCTGTGTGTACATCCCACAAACGGATAGTTCTGTCTATCCAACTCCCACCGGTAGCCAAAGTCTGTCCATCCGGACTAAAAACGGGGTTAACGATTCCTACTGTATGTCCTCTAAGTGTGCGTTTGTGTGTGCTTGTTTCAACATCCCACAGTTCGATGCTATAGTCACCTGTACTAGCCAATGTTTTCCCATCTGGACTGAACGTCACACCCCACGCACAACCTTTTTCCGTAGCAAATAAGCCTTCTTCTTGAAGTATTGTAAATAAGTCTACTTCTTGAAGTGTTGTTGTGTTATAGAGCCAAATACCGATAGAACTCGCCACCGCAAGAAGAGTGCCATCTGAGGAATATGTGATGTCCTTTATTCCACCTTTACCAAGTCGTAACTTAGCACCATCAGGTAAACTCCAACGTGTATAATCTTGTGCAAAACCGTCGGGTAGATAGAGTATTGAAACAACAAAAACCGATAAAAAGATGGAAAACAGTCTTTTTTTCATCTGAAAACTCTCCTTTTAACATTCTAAATTGCGGAGACGATGCTTCGCCCCCGCAGTTATTCAGGAGTCAACTAACCGATAGAAACTTTCGTCTTCTCTTTCGCTGATTCGTAGGTAGCTAAGACAATAGCGACTGCATGTTTGCCGCCTCTGCCATCAATCATTGGCGTTTTATTGTCACGGATACATTTGACAAAATGGGTCAGTTCACCGACGACATGGCTTGGACCGGAACGGTCAGGGACAATCTCCTCCCAGTCGCCACCACGTTTTTTGAGATATGCAAGGTCCGCTGCCATGTCAAGACGGAGGGACCCTTCGGTGCCGTCAATGATTGTTTCGTTTGTACCGCGCGCACCGAGGAAACCACCCCAACGTAAAATGCCTACGGTACCTGTATCATAACGAATCAGTGAAACGGTATAGTCCTCCCAATCGTCATGCCCAGAGAAGCTGCCGACTTCGGCTGCGACGGTGAGTGCGGTGCCTCCAAACCAGTTGATCAAATCAGATTTGTGGATGCCATTTTCTAACAATCCACCAACAGTACCGTACCAACTTTCTGGTCGGCCGCGTGGCGCATTATAGGGACCAGTATAATCAGTTTCTATATAGACAACATCGCCAATGTCGCCGTTATCGACCATCTTTCTACCGAGTTCGTGCACGGGATAGAAGCGAAGAACTTGCCCGACCATCAGATGTGTGCCAGCTTTGTCGGATGCATCTATCATTTCGTCCGCCTCTTTGAGTGTTAAAGAGAGCGGTTTTTCACAGAAGACGTGTACGCCTGCTTCTGCCGCGTCAACGACAACTTTGGTATGTGCTACAGGCGGCGTTGCGACGACGACACCATCAACGAGTGGAAAAAGTTCTTGATAGTCTTGGAACGCGCGGATGTTGTGCCGTTCAGCGACAGCTTTTGCCGCGTCAAGTCGCAGATCAGCGACACCTACAAATTCACAATTTTCTACATTGGGAAGTGAGTTACAGTGACCATTACCCATGCCACCTACTCCGATAACACCTATCCGAATCATAATTATATTCCTTTTATGAAGGGTTAATATGTTGTTGTGTAGAGAATTTACCTTAAAGTGAGATTGATGTCAATTTGTTTATAGCTATGACATTTCGTTGTGTCTAATACCATTTCTCATTGATCGCCTTTCATTAACAAAAACGCGTTTAATCGCAATTCATTGCGCCTCGGACATTCTTCAGCTCTGCTTGAACCGATAATTTCACAACAAAGGATAGCCATAGAGTCTTGCTCTTGCCAGGGCTATTTAGTTCTCCATATTTTCGGTTATTCTTGAATGCCTCTCTTGCTGTAGGAGCGAGCTCCAGCTCGCGACTTTTTGACGAAAATGTGCAAAAACCCTAAAACTAAATAACCCTGTGCTCTTGCCTTAATTGGTTGTTTTCCGCCCCTTTACCAACCATATTACAATTGAGATAGATATCACAGCGCCGAAACCTAAAAGCATTAAATTTGTGTGAGTAGATATTCTATTGCCGAGGTAGGTGTAAACAGCGGTAGCGGGAAGTTGACCGATGCCTGTGGCAAGCCAGAAACCGAGGAACCGTATCCGTGTCAATCCTGCGGCATAACTGACAACATCAAATGGGATATACGGAATAAGGCGGGCAATCAGGATCGCGTAGTTCCCGTATTTTTGTATGAACTGGTCGGTTTTGTTAACAACGGGTCGGCTCACGATTCGTGCAACGTGCTTTGCACCGAGAAAACGAGCAATATAGAAGCAGAGGGCAGCACCGAGCATCGCGCTGCTCCACGATAGTAACATACCCCACCAGAATCCAAAGAGTGCACCGTTCGCTATTGTGATGAGGAAAGCTGGTAACGGCGCGATGACGCTCTGGAAGATCATGAGAATTGCCGAGATGAGCGGGGCAAATAAACCGTAGCCAGCGATGTATTCACGCACCGTTTCAATGCTCTGAAACGCGGCGATAAGTTCAAGAAAAAATTCTTGAATCTGCCTAAAGAACAGTATCAGACAAAGAATTAGGATTCCGATTATGAGAAATGTAAGTGTTTTACGGAGGCGTTTTTTGGACATTTATTGATAGTCCAGAAATGTCGCAGATCAGGTTACAAAGATTGTTCATAGGAGGCAACCACTTAGCCAATAGGTGACCTGCCAATTATTCATCTTGCTGAATAGCATGAATCAATGCCCGACTCATTCGGTCGCGGAGTGCTTGTTGTCGCTCCTCAGACCATTGATAAAAACCCTCTCCTGATTTCACTCCGAGCTTGCCAGATTCAACCATCTCTTGAAGGAGCGGATTGATTTCGGGAGAACTGTTCAGGTCTTTGTAGAGTTCTTCAAAGGCATCAAGCACCAAATCCCATCCTGCGAGCTCAAAGACTTCAAATGGGCCTGCGACACTGAGTCGTCTGCCAAAGCTGTTGCGTACGACGAGATCAACCGTCTCAGCACTGGCAATGCCTTGTTCAACAATGGCAAACGCTTCACGGATAAGTGCTGCTTGCAACCTCGGTCCAACGAACCCGAGTGCCTCTTTTTCAATAATCGCAGGCGTTTTGCCGATAGCGGTTAGAAGTTCAAATGTTACAGACACTGTTTCATCAGATGTATCAGGGCTGCGGATCAGTTCAACGAGCGGAATCAGGTAAGGGGGATTGAAATAGTGCGTATTGAGTATTTTATCGGTGCGTTTCGTGTTTGCACCTATCTGGCTGGGCATTAACGCTGTTGTGTTGCTTGCCAAGATTGTACGCGGTTGACACAAAGTATCTAATTCCGCAAAAATCTGCTGTTTTAAGGGGAGGTTTTCGGTGACTGCCTCAACGACAAAATCAGCGGTTTCCACGGCTGTTGCGAGTTTAGTTGTGGTCTGAATACGCTGCATCGTTTCAAGGATACTCGTCTTTTCAATAACACCGTTTTCGGCAAGGAGTGTTAAATTTTTTCCAATCTGTACGCGCGCATTATTCAGTTTTTCTTCGGTAATGTCGTGGAGTTGGACACGGTAACCTGCACATGCGAATTCTTGTGCAATACCGTGTCCCATCAGTCCTGCACCGATTACGGCAATATTCTGTATTTTGTTGTTTGACAATTTATGCTCCAATAACAATAGTAAATTCTCCGCGGGGTTCAGAGGTTCGGAATTTTTCCAATGCTTGGCTGATATTTCCGCGAAAAATCTCTTCAAATCGTTTGGTCAATTCACGAGCAATGACGATGTCGCGCTCTCCCATTACATCAAGTGCATCCTCAAGAAAACGGCAGAGTCTATGTGGTGATTCAAAGAGAATTAACGTTCGTTCTTCATCCGCAAGTTGTGTTAATTGGCGTTTCCGTTTGCCTGATTTCGGAGAGAGGAAACCTTCAAAGGTAAAGTTATGTAGCGGTAGACCCGACACAGCCGCCGCCGCAAGAATAGCCGATGGACCTGGTATTGGCACAATCGGCACAACTTCAGCGATACACTCTTGTAGGAGCGGATAGCCTGGGTCAGAGATTATAGGGGTGCCAGCATCCGATACAAGGGCAACGGATGCTCCTGCTTTCAGTCGTGCGATCAATTTTTCGGACTTCGCCTGTTGGTTTCCTTCAAAATAACTTGTGAGTGGGGTTTTAATTTCGTAATGTGTTAATAATTTGCGTGTTTGTCGGGTGTCTTCAGCAGCGATGAGATCTACTTCTTTTAGGATACGTAGTGCGCGTAAGGTTATGTCCTCTAAATTTCCGATCGGCGTGCTGACAAGGTAAAGGATGCCTGGGTCAATGTTATGCATTGTTTTTATCAGATTTTAAGTATTGGGATGTATCGATTTTGTTATTGATAGGGTATTTTAGCAGAAGTTGTGGATTTTGGCAAGAAGTGTGGAGGATGTCTGTACTGACATGTTCTTGACATCAATACACATTTGTAATATACTAAAGCAGGTCTTGATTTTTTATATTTGGTGTTAGGAATGAAGTGATGCAGAGAAATGCAGTTCGTGACAACATCGGACAGTAACCTATGACGGAATAGGATTTTCATCGCAATGTGAGACAGATTTCATGCGGATGCTTAAAAACGATTGCCGAGATAATGATGATTGAAATAGGGTTTTTAGGACGTTGTGGTCGGAAACCTGTCACGTACTTTTTCGCTGTCTGTATTTTCTGGATTGCAACACCTGTTTTGGGCCAGACAGAATTTCCGTTTGAAACGGCGCGACCGCTATATGTAGGCGCGCGCGCTTTGGCAATGGGGAATGCTTTTACTGCTGTTGCTGACGATGCGACTGCGGGTTTTTGGAATCCTGCTGGATTGGTTCAGTGGCAGGGCATTAAGCTTTTTGGTGTTACCAAGTTTCATGATCGACACTATTATCGGTTCGACCCGAAGGGCGTTGGCTATAGTTGGCGCGGCTACAGCCTGTATTGGGGCAATAAGATCGCTCTTGACGTGGCAAGTGGCGTTCCAGACTTTAATTACTACAGTTTTGCGCGCCAACTCGGTGCATATCTTGCTGCTGGATTAAGCCTCAAATTCAAACGGCGACACCCTTCCGATTATTACCAATTTTTTGGATACCACACCTCGTATGACATTGGATTGCTCTTTAAACCGCGTCCCGAAGTCAAATTTGGGTGTCTGTTGCAAAACCTTGACGGGCGCGGTATTCAGTGGGTAACGCTCGGAACTGCCTACCGTTATACGTCGTATCAATTCGCAGCAGACATCGCGCTTTCTACCGAAGGGGCACCGTCGGAGTTTTATTTCGGTGTTGAATGGACCCCGACATCGTTTTTCTCTATGAGATTCGGCAGTTCAAACGGTGCGTTAACTGGTGGCGTTGGCCTGCGGATTATTGATGTATATATAAATTATGCCCGAATTTATGAAGAACGTTTCGCTTCGGATTTTATCTCCGCCGAACTAAACTTTTGAATGCTCCGTATAATAGATGGCCTCAGAAACCTGCTTTACACTTTATAGTAAAATAATTACTTTCACACTCTGGTAGGTGCGGTTTCCCAATCGCACCCATGAGCATCAATTTAGGAAAAGTTCTATGTTTTTATTAACTCTTCTTAATAAGCATGGTTATTGAGATTGTCCTATATTCAGTCTCGTAGAGACGATATGTTTATAGCACAATGTATAACCATATCTTTTTATCTCCGTGAATCAACGCCAAATGCGCTTTTGGCATTTGGCCAAATCAACGCAGCATACGCGTATGGCATGCTGCGGGAGCGATTTCCAAATCGTGACACGTTAGTAGTCCGTCGGGAATCGGAGTTCCCTCCTACCCTAAAAGTGTCAAAGTAATTCTAAAATCCACTATAAGCGCGTTTTCTTATTCAACCACTTTTTCCCAATCCAATGCCTCAGAATCCCATTCAAATTGCTGCAATGGACCGAATTTCAGGTTGACAGTTAGACTTTTCGGAGTTGGAGAACTGTCAAACAGATTAAAGTCTCGAACAACGACAAAGGTGTGTTGACCGTCGGTAATGGTTTTGCATGCCTCAATAAAATCGTCCAGATTCCGAATCTGCTTTCCATTTATATTAAGGATAACTACCTTCGAGTTTCCGGTTCGTTCTTGTACACCGACCCGCGAAAAACTACTGCCAGCTGCAGCATGAGGCAGATAAACACCGTCAGCTTCAAGGTAAAGTAACCGACGCAACTGAGGTGTAATGTCGTGAAAGACAGCACCACCGAAGCGAACAAATCTTTGAACCTTCTTTTTCTCTAAATTCTCTACAGGCACATTAATGCTAAGGTTTTCACCGTTACGGTAGATGTCTAAGGTTACCTCCTTACCGACGTTCCGATTCAGAATAGCGTCAAAGGTGTATAGGTCATCTCGGATGAGTTCATCGTTAATACGATAGATAATATCGGATGCGCGGAGGATGGTTTCACCAGTTGTCCTCGGCACCATAGATTCTATCTGAATAACTTTTGGTGTGCCGGCTTTGGAAGGACCTATCTCTTTACGTAAAGCCTCAGGAAAATTAAAGTGTTTTATGGCTTCCCCAATAGAAATAAGTTCAAGATCAACACCAATTTCACCACGTTGAATCGGCATCTCGTTTTGAATTAATTCAAGTGCATCAATGAGATAATCAATAGGCAGTTCAAAACTGGAGGTATCTGTTCCGCGGGCATGAATAGCAATAACCTCCCCCGCAGTATTCCACACAGGACTGCCGCTTGACCCGCCTGTTCTATCGAACGTGGTATGGATATAACTTGAATGTCTATCACCTTTGTTGACATTAAGGTTGGCAATCGTTCCAAATTTGATGGAATATTCCTCTTTTTCGTTATTGCCAATCAGCAGCAGTTCATCACCAAGGGAGAGTTTATTCCATTCGCCGAGTTCCACGGCTTTCAGTTCAAAATCAACTTCAGCAGGATCAATCTTGTAAAAACCGAAATCGTGTGTCGGATCGTAGTAAAGGATATGTGCTTCCGTAAAGCTACCATCATGAAAGTTGATTTTAACATAGGCAGGACTGCTGCCCGTCACATGTCGGTTCGTAGCGATTATCCCACGTTCTGCATCAACAACAAAACCGGTCGCGAAACTTGTACCTTTTGATTCTGTCTCAAAGACAACCTCAGAAGCGGTTTCGACATTTACCACCATCGGTTTAAAACTGGCAATCTGTTCTGTCCAATTGTGTGCTGCATTAACGTTTGCTGTAATAAATGTGAAAAGCAGTAAAAGGATGGATGTTTTTTGAAAAATATGTTTCATGGTGCTCCTTATTGTTTATTAAACGAAACGAATTCGTTTGTAAATTTATTCAGATATTTTAGCATTTTAGTGCAAGGAGTGTCAAACCTTTTAGGAATTTTTTTACGTCAAAAGTGCATTTATGGTGAAATATGGAAATATTATACATCTCACTTGTAGGAGCGATCTCCGAATCGCGACTAATGCCACTCGTAGTCGGGAATCGGAGTTCCCTCCTACAGATAAATGCGTCTAATTAATTCAATAATCTACCATATTTATCTATGGTAGAGTGGTATCCTTGCGAGATGACATAATCCTGATTATCTTTCCCACAGCAACACATCTCTTGTAGACGCAACACTGCTGATATGGTATATTATGGTATAAACACAGAATCGGGCATTGAACTTATAAAGCACTTCAGATGATAGGAAAGGATACAATGGCAATACATCATTTTGAACCGACTGTTTACCACACAGCAATAGGTGCACATGAACCGGTGCTTCATATCAATAGCGGTGATACCGTTTTTACCACAACTGTAGATAACGCAGGTTATGATGCTACCGATACGCAGATAACACCAGGCGGTAATCCGCAAACAGGTCCGTTTTATATTGAAACCGCAGAACCGGGAGATACGCTCGTAGTGCATTTTGATAAGCTTCTACCGAATCGTAAAATCGGAAGAACAGCGACGGTTGTCGCGCCAAATGTACTTGATCCGCATTACGTTGCGTCCGAAATGCCTGAAGCGGAACGCGCAGAATGGCACGTTGATGTTGACGAATGGACAGCCACTTTGATGTCACCAGAGACGCAGTTAGGTAAACTAACACTGCCGCTTAAGCCAATGGTGGGCTGTTTTGGTGTTGCGCCGCCGCGTGGGCAAACTATTTCTACAGCGACCTCCTCCACACACGGTGGCAATATGGACTATCGTGGGTTTAAAGAGGGTGTTACTGTCTATCTTCCCGTCTTTGTTCCGGGTGCGCTCTTTCATCTCGGGGATGGCCATGCAGTACAAGGTGACGGGGAAATTGTTGGGACCGGTATTGAAATCTCTTTTGATGTTCAGTTCACAGTTGGAGTGATCAAAGAAAAGTCCATCAATTGGCCGCGTGCTGAAAACGGAGAATATATCCTCACAGCAGGTAATGCGCGACCACTGGATCAGGCAGTGCAGCACGCAACGACAGAACTGCTCCGATGGTTGATAGAACTCGGTTTGGAGAAACGCGCTGCGCACATCTTGTTGGGGCAAACAGTTGAATATGATATGGGCAACGTGTTTGATCCTGCGTACACCATGATATGTAAAATCAAAAAGTCAATATTACGAGATATTGGGATTTGGGAATAAGGGTAGATATATCGGGTTCGGACGTTGCTTAGGATTTGTTCATGTCTAATTCCGACATAGACCTGAGATTCAGCAGCGGCATCATCACACCGCCAGAAGCAGGTAGGACTACACCTGTATCGTAAAGTCGCATCGCAGCAACAGTTGCATGTGCCACATCTTCAGGTGTGCCAGGGCGCACCATAAAAATATATCCTTTCTCCGCCGCTTCTTCGTAATCTGGAATACGGACACGTGACAAGTCAGTATCAATGACACCTGCAGCGATACCGTTCACTTTAATACCGTGCATCGCTAACCTGCCAGCATAAGCCCGCATGCTCATCTCTAATCCGGCTTTTGAAATACAGTAGGCGGTGCGGTTGTCAGATGCCATTGTATCCGAAATTGAAAGGGTGTAGATAATACACCCGCGAATCTCATTCTCGACCATATAATTAGCGACGCGTTGTGTAAGAAAATGAGGTGCTTTCAGGTTTGTGTTTAGTAGTAGGTCGAACTGCTCCGGTGTCTCTTCAAGAATGTCAGCAATGCGGGTGATACCTGCATTGTTAATGAGGATATTTACCTTGCCAAACGCATCATGAGCAGTTTCAAGCAATTTTGCGTGTGCTTCTAAATCGCTGATATCTGCTTGGATAATGACCGATTTTCTGCCGAGTGCTTCTACTTCACGTTGTACTGCTTCCGCTGCATCACGATTCTGGTTGTAGTTGATGAGAACATCAGCACCTTGACGTGCTAATTCAATGGCAATTGCGCGACCGATACCACGGCTGGAACCTGTTACGATTGCAGCACTATCTTCAAATGAGACATCTGTCGCAAAAAATCCGAGGTCTGTGGGTGTTGACATGTTGTTTTATTCCTTTCAAGCATCTTCCTGATGCTGCGCAAGAGAATCGGTAAAAGTATTGAGATCGTCGGAGAAACTCTGAAACAGTTTATTTATAACTTTTGCGTGCTCCTCCGTATTTTCATAAATTAGTTCATCTGTATAGATGTTGTTAGCCTTATGTCGAAATTCCAGGAGCGCTTCTAAGAGCAAAAAAGTTTCCTGCGAAATCACAGGCGGTCTTTCAGGGCGTTGTTTTGTCATCTGTTCAAGCAGGTTTTTATGCCACCGGCTTCCGCGCGACAGATGTGAATCCACTTCGGTGGCAATTCGCTCAAAAATTCGTTCTATCCCTCTATAAACATCGGCAAGTTTGTTGGCAATTGATTTCTCTATGTATTCTCTTGCTGCGACAGGCAGCACTTCAATGTCTTCCAAAGCTTTTGTTATTGCATCAACAGTAGGTTCAATTTTCGCGCATTCATCGTTGATACGTTGGGTTAGTTTTTTTCTATTCATTTCGTAAATTTTTTCCTCCACGACAGGAAAAACTTGACGTTGTAAGTGTTCATAAAGTGTTTTCCATAATATAGGTTGTTCCCCTTTCTTTATAGGAATCGCTTACTGCTGGATTCTTTCTTGAAAAAGTCCTTTCGTCGCATCAAAATTAATCAGGTCTATTTTGAATCCCGTATCAATTCCCTTAACTTTCCAGTATGCAGCTGAATGTGTCTTATCAGAGATCCCCCACACCGCAATATCAATATCTGACTACTTTGTAAACCATATCGGTTCTGTGAGTGAACCGAAGGCAGCAACCTGTGTTGCACCGAACTCATCATAGAGCAGTGTTGCGATTTCGTATGCGACCTGCCATGCGCGTTCCAGCAACGCCTCATTAACTTTCCGGCTTTTCCATCGACGTTCAAGCTGCTTCCTGCAAGACGCAAGTTCTTCTGATGACATCTCTTTAGCTGTTTGCTTTGTGTTTGTAGCCTGTTGCATTTCAGACATCCTCCGGATGCTGTGCAAGAGAATCGATAAAAGTTTCCAATTCTTTGGAGACATCCTGAAATAGTTTATCAATACTTTTCGCGTTCTTTTCCGTTTGTTCATAATCAAGTTGTATAGAATATAGATGCGCGAAGACGTGGCGGAATCCTAAAATTTGCTCGAGTCGTTGCTCTGTTTTTTGGGAAATCACAGGAGGACGTTCAGCACGTGGTTCTGTCATTTGCGTAAGCAAATCCTTATGCCAAGTTTCACTTTGAGGTATATGCTCGTCAACTTCCCGGGCAATTTGCCTAAAAATAGTCTCCATCCCCATGTAGACATCATAAAGGTATTTAGCGATCTCAATTTCAACACTTCGCCTGTACCGAGCAGGCACATCCTCAATATCTTGCAAAGCAACTTTGATGTGTCCGACTGTCCGCTCTATTTTTGCGCGTTCATCTACGATTCGCTGTGCTAATTTCTCTCTATTCATTTCGTAAGACATTCCTGTTTCAATTAAAAGTATAGTGCCAATATCAAAGGGTTCACCTTCCTTTATAAAACGTGCTTGTTGCAGAATTCTTTCTCGGAAAAGCGCATCGGTGTTTTCAAACTTGGTAAGGTCAATTTTGAACTTCGGATCAAAACCGAGCGTTTTTCCAAGAGCATCTAAATATGCGTCTTCCGAGAGTCCCCACACCGCAATATCAATATCTGACCACTTTGTAAACCATATCGGTTCTGTGAGTGAACCGAAGGCAGCAACCTGTGTCGCACCGAATTCATCATAGAGCAGTGTTGCGATTTCGTATGCGACCTGCCACGCACGTTCTAATAACGTTTCATCAACTTTTCGGTTTTTCCATTGGCGTTCAAGCTGCTTCCTGCAAGACGCAAGTTCTTCTGGCGACAATTCTTTAGCAGTTTGATCTGTTCTTGTGGTGTGACGCATCTCAGACATCCTTCTCGCTTTTCGCAAGTGAATCGGTGAACGTATTGAGATCATGAGATGCACTCGCAAGCAATTTGTCAATTGTCTCAGCATGGACTAATGTGTTATCATACTTCAATTCTCTACCGTAGATGTTATTCACCTTGTGACGGAAGTCTAAAAGTTCTCCTAATTGGAGAAATGTTTTCTCTGAAATCACAGGAGGTCTTTCGGGACGTTGTTTTGCCATCTGTTCAAGCAGTTTTTTATGCCATCTACTCCCGCGGAGTAGGTGTGCATCAACTTCGTTGGCAATTCGTTCAAAAATTCGCTCTATCCCACTATAGATATCGGCAAGGTCCGTCGCAATCGTATTTTCGATGAATTCTTTGACATCAACGGAAACCACTTCAATTTTTTCTAATCCTCTCCGTATTCTTGCCAGTGTATCCTCTATCTTTTCAAGTTCATCGTTGATACGTTGGGTGAGTTTTTTTCTATTCATTTCGTATATTTCTTCCTCCACGACAGGAAAAACTTGACGTTGTAAGTGTTCATAAAGTGTTTTCCATAATATAGGTTGTTCCCCTTTCTTTATAGGAATCGCTTGCTGCTGGACTCTTTCTCGGAAAAGTCCTTTTGTCATATCAAAATTAATTAGGTCTATTTTGAATCCCGTATCAATTCCCTTAACTTTCCAGTATGCAGCTGAATGTGTCTTATCAGAGAGCCCCCCCACCGCAATATCAATATCCGACGACTTTGTGAAACCTAACGGTTCCACAAGCGACCCGAAGACAGTAACCTGTGTTGCACCGAACTCGTCATAGAGAAGAGTCGCGATCTTGTATACGACATGCCACGCGCGTTCTAATAACGCCTCATCAACTTTTCGGCTTTTCCATCTGCGTTCAAGCTGCTTCCTGCAAGCTGCAAGTTCTTCTGGTGTTATTTGGTCTAATTTTGGCATCACGAGACTCCTTGTAATTCCAACGTTTCACTCAGATGGCATGCAACTTTGACACCGGGCGTAATCTCACGGAGTTCTGGTGTTTCCTGTTTGCAAATATCTGTTGCATAGCGGCATCTTGGATGAAAATAGCATCCTGTTGGTGGTTGAGATGGATCAGGAACATCTCCTTCAAGGCGAATTAGATCGCGTTTACGTTGTGCTTTTGGATCTGGCAACGGCACCGCGGATATCAACGCCTCTGTATAAGGATGTTTTGGTGATTGATAGAGTGTTTTGACATCGCTAATCTCTACGATCTTGCCGAGATACATAACCGCTACGCGGTCGCTGATATGTTTAACAACGCTCAAATCATGTGCGATAAAGATATAGGAGAGTTGGAATTTCTCCCGCAATTCTGCCAGAAGGTTGAGAATTTGCGCTTGCACGGAGACATCAAGTGCCGACACCGGTTCATCGGCAACGATTAGTTCCGGATGGAGTGCTAACGCACGGGCGATTCCGATACGTTGGCGTTGTCCACCGCTAAAAGCATGCGGATAACGTCGTATGTCCTGTGGCTTTAAACCGACGGATTCCAAGATCTCAACAATTCGGTCTTGAAGTTCATTCTTCTTTACGGTTTGGTTCACACGCATCGGTTCACCAACAATATGTCCTACTGTCATCCGTGGATTCAAAGATGACTGTGGGTCTTGGAAAATCATCTGGATACGGCGGCGGAAAGGGCGCATCTGTTGAGATGTCAACTTTGCTAAATTTACCTGTTCATCACCAAAAGTGAAACTACCGCCTGTAGGTGAGATTAAACGGAGGAGACATCGACTTGCGGTAGTCTTTCCGCAACCACTTTCACCAACCAAACCGAGTGTTTCGCCGCGTTCCACGTTGAAACTGATACCGTCCACTGCTTTCACATGTCCAATGGTTCGTCGGAGAATTCCTTTTCGTATCGGAAAATATTTTCGTAGGTTTTTAACCTCAAGCAGTTTCGACATCGGTTTTTTCCTCACAAAGCCAGCATCTCACAGCATGTCTTCCGTTCCTGTCAGTGATATTTTTTGAGGCATTAATTGTGCTAAGTTCTGGCATTTGTTCGCAAATCGGCATCCGTTCGGCGCATCGTGGCTGAAAGGAACATCCAATAGGAAGTGCCAACGGGTGCGGCACAGTTCCCGGAATAGAGAACAGCACATTTTTCTGGCTACTACCGAGTGTTGGAATAGAGTTTAGCAAACCTTGTGTATAAGGATGTAAGGGGTTATAAAAGATGTCGTCAACGCTTCCTTTTTCAACAACGCGTCCGGCATACATAACAACCACTTCATCTGCCATGTCAGCGATAACTCCTAAGTCGTGTGTAATCAACATAATCGCCATTCCAATTTCCGCTTGTAATTCCTGCATGAGTGTGAGTACTTGTGCCTGAATCGTGCCATCAAGTGCAGTAGTCGGTTCATCTGCAATAAGAAGCGCGGGCGCACAACAGAGTGCAATCGCAATCATCACGCGTTGCCGCATCCCTCCAGAGAGTTGGTGTGGATATTCGTCAACGCGCTGCTCAGGTGCGGGGATACCAACGCGTGCAAGCATCTCAATAGCGCGCTCACGTGCCCATTTAGGTGTTGTTTGTAAACCGAAACGTGCAAGAGGCGAACGATCATGTTCTTGATGTAAAACAATCGCCTCAGCAATTTGGTCTCCGACAGTATAGACAGGATTAAGCGATGTCATTGGCTCCTGAAAAATAATAGCGATTTCGTTGCCACGGATCTGACGCATCACCTCACTTCGCGGTTGCACTTGTGCTATATCCAATGGTTCACTCGCGTCATCACGGTAGAGTAGAATCTCACCCGCTTCTATCCTACCCGGATTCGGCACAAGCTGGAGAAGGGAAAGTCCCGTGATACTTTTTCCACAACCACTTTCTCCGACTATGCCGACCGTTTTGCCACGTTCAACAGAAAAACTGACATCATTTACAGCATTTACAACGCCACCATCTGTATGAAATACTGTTTTCAAATTAGAGACTTCAAGTAGAGGTTGTGTCAATTTTTTATCCGATATTGCAGTTATGATTTTGTGAATATGCGTATATATTTTAACGCAAAATGGGTTGTGGGTCAATCTTTTTTAGGTTGGATCCAGAACCATTCAGTTTTCGGATATTTCTCAATATTTAGACATGGTCGTGACCATGAGGTCGGAATTAACGCTAAATACGCGTATGGTATTTGGCACCTACAAGAAGGTGTTTTAGAGAGGGAGAAAAATATTGGAAAATTGAATGGCAAAGAATTGGATGGATTGTGGTATAAAAGCCAATAAAAAAAGAGGCACAATTTCTTGTGCCTCTTTTATAAATCACCCTTATATATTTGAAATATCAGATAAATACACATCCTCCTTACAGATTTGTTTTGATGTCGCTCCAAAATACGGTGAGTTTTTCGCTTACTGTACTCACAATATGCGTATCAACAGTTTCTGTAACTTTGTTAATGGGATGGGTGTACCACATTTCTGCTGACTCAATACCAGCAAATGGCGTGGTGAAACTCACACGGCTTTCTCCTGGTGTTTCTGTAGGAAGTGCTTCACCATTCCTTACGCCTTTGTGTTTCAACGATGCCCACGGTGATGGGGCAATTCGCACGCGTTGGAGACGTGTTTCTTCCATTGCAGTCAAGCCGAAATCTTGCTCTGGTGTATCTGAAAAGAACGCAAGTTTCACGAAGAAGACTGATGCGATCAGATAGCAAACCATCGCAGCATAATTCACAACCTGTGGAGAAAACTTTAACTTCATCTTACCGAAAAGCCAGGAGATAGGTGTCGCGAAGAAGGCAGTTTGACTCCGCTTATGGGTTTCCCGGATCTGGCGTTGGATATTTCCGAGCAATTCAGGGGGCGGCTCTGGCGCTTCAAGGTTGCCGAGCACTGTTGCGGTATGCCATAATCCTTCATATTCCACTTGGCACGCCTTGCAACCGCGCAGATGTTGTAAAAAATCGCGCCGTTCCGCTCCTTTCAGCATGGAATCTTCACGATGTAAAACTAAGTTTTCACGAGTCTGTTCACAATTCATTTAACAATCCTCGCTTTTATAGTGAACTTTAGAATGAATAGGACATTTTGAGTTGTGAATCAACGCTGAATGCGCTTTTGGCATTCAGCCAAATCAACGCCAAATGCGCGTTTGGCATTTGGCGGGAGGGAACTCCGATTCCCGACTATCAGTGAGGTTCGTCGCGATTCGGAGATCGCTCCCGCAGCATGCCAAAAGCGCATGCTGCGTTGATTCACAGAAAATGTGCCTCTTTCATTTCAAGGTTCACCATAGTGGGTTAAGTGTTTGCTCAAGGAGCAACCGAAATTTTTAAAAATAGTATTTTTCCAATTTCGGTTTGAGATTCTGTATGGCTTTATTTAACCTTGAGGCGACGGTCCCGAGAGAACAATCAAGGATCTCAGCGATCTCTTTGTATTTGAGGTTTTGCATATAATATAGCGTCACGACCTCACGCTGCTTCGGCGGCAGCCGGTCAATAGCAGCTTGAACTACCTCACGCTGTTCTGTCTTAATCGCCATCCGTTCGGGAATCTCTCGTTCCTCAGTCATGCCTTGCGCCGCAGTTTCTTCGGTGTAAGCATCCAGCATTCTGTTACGGGATTTGGCTTTTCGGATGTATTGATTGCAAGTATTTCGAGCTACCGTATACAACCAAGTTCCGAATTGTGACTGGAATCGAAACGTTTTAATTGACTTATAAGCCTCTAAAAACGTTTCTTGCGTAGCATCCTTGGCATCTTCAGTATTGCCAAGCATGCGGTATGCAAGCCCATAAATCTTGGTATGATGGCGATTGACCAATTCGTTAAATGCCTCAACATCGCCTTCTACTGTTTTGTGCACAAAAACATCATCTGGGATCATAAAAGTCCACCTTGCGCCGATGTTACTAAATTAGTTGCATCAGAATTGTAATTTCTTCATTTTTTTTATGAAATTTTTATTGTAGGTAAAATTATACGGTGTCACATGTTTCGCAGACCAACGCGAAACGTTTAGTGCCATCGGTCTCAAACTCTGTTTCATAATCATAACTGACCGACACATTTGATATGCCACACCAATCACATCGTCCAGAAAAGGTGTGTGCTTTTTGTGCCAAGAGTGCCTGTTTCTGTTCTTCTACTTTTTGCGTTGCCTTGATGAGGTTAAGTGCCCGTTGGCGTAAAGTCGGGTCAGTTTCTGTTTTAGCAATCTTTTGAAGGAGCGGTTGTAACCGCGGATCGTTTGGATTTCCACCATCGTCAAGCGTATGCCATGCGGCGCGGCGTACACGCAAATCAGGGTCAACCAAGCCCTTATATAGTGCCACCCAGACCGCGTCAATGCGTTTCCTAACGTGACATGGGCAGAGATTCTCCATCGCCAACGCGCGATCTTCTGGGTTAGCAGAATAGGCGAGGGATAGGTAATATTCTACCCCATCACCGCGTAAGCGGTCTTCACGTCTACGGTGTGCTTTTTTCTGATGTCTATTCATACCAGTAAATTTCTGGGGCATCTACCTTCTCCGTTAATAGTATTATGACACGGTTTTTGCGGTTTTTCAAATTTTAATCAAGGAAATGTAATCCAACTCACGTCATTTTACGCATCAATTATTTCTTTATCCATATCTTCAAGAATTTGCGCGATGATAGGTTGTAGCGGTGGAATCATATCCTTAACAGTATTCCAAACTGTTAGATAATCAATATCAAAATAGTTGTGTATAAGCCAATCGCTCATTTCAATCATCTGCCGCCATGGCACTTGCGGGTACACTTCTTGAATCGTATTTGGAATATTCTTAGTAGATTCGCCTATAATTTCAAGTTTATAGATAACAGCAGAAGTGGTTTTATCATCTACGATAAATGCACTGAAATCCATTCCTTTGACAAATCCTTGGACTGCACTCATTGCTTCATAAATGTCTTTAAGATAAAATCGGTAATTTTTCATAGGTATGATATGGCTTCAACAATGGCATGCAAAGCGTAGTTACCCCTGTTTCATCAATTCCTCAATTGCATCAATCTCTTTCGGCACAGCATCAGTTAACACTTCACAACCGGATTCCGTAACGAGAATATCGTCCTCAATACGCACACCGATACCGAGGTAATCAGTAGGCACCTTTTTCGTGCCTTCCGCAACGTAGAGTCCAGGTTCAATTGTAATTACCATACCGGGTTCAAACGTTTTGAACTCACCCTCTGCGTCGCGCACACAATTAACATCATGCACATCCAATCCAATCATGTGACCAACACGATACATATAAAATTGTCTATATTTCTCCTTCTTTATCAACTTCTTCGTTTTTCCCTTTAGAAGACCGAGACTGAGCATCCCTTCAGTCAACAACTCAATGGATTTCTGGTGCGGTTCGTCAATAGAGACACCCGGACGGATAGTGTCAATAATCGCATATTGTGCATCAAGAACAAGTTGATATATCTCTCTTTGCGCGTCGGTAAAAGTGCCGTTGACAGGGAAAGTCCGTGTTACGTCGCCACAGTAGCGTTTATATTCTGCCCCCGCATCGATGAGAACGAGCGTATTATCCTCGATTCGGCAGTCGTTGGTTGTGTAATGGAGCGTTGTTGCGTTTCCACCGCTTGCGACAATAGTCGGAAAAGCAGTGCCATTTGCACCGCTGCTACGGAAGGTTGCTTCTACAATCGCCTCCAATTCGTATTCGTGCATTCCCGGATGTGCCGCGACCATGGCAGCAATATGCCCATCAACCGTAATATCCGATGCCTTTTTTATACGATTCAGTTCTGCCTCGTTTTTGATTAATCGCATCTCACTAAGAATCGGACTTGGATCAATAAGCGTATGAATTCCTTTTCCAGTGCCAATACGTGATTTAACACCTCTTTTGAAACGGTTGAGGATTTCAGCATCAATATGTGAGTCGGATCCAAGCGTGTAATAGAGCCGTTCAGCACCTTCTAAGTATCTCCCTATCTTTTCCTCAAATTTGCTTATCGAGAACGCTTTGTCTGCTCCGTAGTGTTTACAGGCATCTTTGACACCGACCCGTTTTCCGTTCCGGATTTCCGCTTTTTCGTCTTTAGGAAGCACAAACAGGATATATTGATGTTTTGGATGATCAGGTGCGATAACACAAATTGACTCGGATTCTTCAAAACCTGTGAGATAGTAAAAATTCGGATCAGGATTATAAATGTGTTCTGTATCGTAGTTCCGCATGGCAGCCGGAGCATTGACAAAGATTGCTACGCTCCCGGAATCCATCTGCTCTATGAAGTTTTCGCGATTTTTTTTATGCATACGTTCTCTTGTATGAGGGCTTTGTAAACCCAATTAAATCAACTTTCTAAAAGAATTCTTTAACTGACTGATGAAAACTAATAACTAATAACTGATAACTATTTCAAAGATAACTAATCGGTGTTCCTATTTTGCCAATAATACCGCCGCTCGCAACCATCGGATAAACCGGGTGGGACCAGAAAATACCTTCCTCAGAGGCACGAACAACTTCGGATACATGTCCGAATACATCACGAATTTCAGCTATCGGTTGTCGTGCCTCAAGCTGATCGTATAATTTTGCCTTATAGTAGACAAATCCACCTTTATTGCTGAGGACGGACACAAATCGGTTAACAACAATCTGCTGGTCAGGAATTTCAGGTGTTCCGTCTATAAATTGATATTGTTGGAGTACGTTTAGTACACCCCGGACACCCTTTTTGATGCTGGTAGTGTCCCAACCGTGTGTGCCACCGAGTTCTGGGTCAATTGTCGGTATGCCAATATCTGGTGCAGCTTGTGCAAGTTGACCCTTCGGTCCTTTTTGGTCCAGAATATAACCTATACCAAAAACGTTCGCTAACGCCAGACAGGCACTATGGCATTGATGTTTCTTTCCAACACGCACGCGTACCTCATCAATCATCGGTTGAACACCACCCTGATGCAGATCTATACAGTAGTCAGCGTTTCGGATAGCTTTCTCAAACAACTGATACGCGATACGTTCACTTGATGTGCCATCGGAACGTCCGGGAAAACAGCGGTTCATTTTGACGTTATCAACTGGGCTATACGCTTGCTTAGCGTGAAAAGCGTGAACATTGACAACAGGGACTGCAATGAGTTTACCGCTTAATTCTGAAGGTTCAATCTGGCTTAAGATTTCATGGATAACTGCGATGCCGTTCAGTTCATTTCCATCGCTAATCGCTTGGAGATAGAGGGTTTTTCCCGACTTTTTTCCGTTGATGAGAATAACAGGCACACGAATCGGCGTTCCATCTGGCATATTGCCAACGGACAAACGTCCTTCTACTCGTGTGCCGGACTCGGCAATCAAAGAACCGACAATCAGTTTGTTAGCGTTAGTCTTGTGCATTAGGTTGAGTGTAGGTTTCCCTTAATCCGACAAATTGCTTACCTTTTAATATAACAGAATTTGTTATAAGCATCAAGCCAAAAATCGTTTTTCTCCATAGCCAATCTGTAAAAATTGACATATTCTTGCTGGTATGGTAAAATATAGATAATCAAATTTGATTATGAATTCAGTATCTATGCTGGTGTTGCTGACGGTGATCTTTCCGGTAGGTTGACGGTTACCTTTGACTGTTTTCGCGAGACTTCTGCCCGCACCAGTAGACCACAAGACTGGATTACTGTTCTTGGGTGAACTAAAAAACTGGGAACTAAGCACCTCTAATTCTACGGTAACTAATAGTTCTTGATGCTGGTAGTTGCTTTTTCGATTTATCTATTTATGGCTACATTTTATAAAGGGGCTGGAGTTGGAACACATTGGCATGACAAAGATGCCCGACGAATAGGTTTTACGGCGAGATCACCACAAACTACTCCAACAACTGATGCCTTAATCAAGCATATTGCAACAAGCACTGCGAACAGTCCTTATATTTCGCTGACGCGATCGTATGCAGTGGCATGGCATTATGCAGTATTTAGCAGTAAAAGAGAACCAACTCCAGATATCCCAGCTTATATTTACGAAATAGAAATTGATGATTCGCTGCCACACGGGCTCAACTTGTTGGATCCAGTTAAAGAGGTTGTTCATATTTTACCACAACTCTTACGAGGGGTTGTAGACCTCGAATATATGGAAAATCTTCTAACAGGTCAAACATCTCAGTCATCTAATCCAAGAGGGGAATTCTCACCTAATGTTGAACTCCAGTTAATAGCACTTACATTCGCACAACGGGATGCAGAAGTGTTAGTGCATGGTTACATACCTCCGTTTTGTATAAAGCACCGTTTTGAAGTAGAGTTCTCTCTATTAGATTTGCCTTCTTCATAGGAGAAACTATAATGAACACGTATGAAATTCGTAAGGTTGACCTAAAAGAAGTCCCAGGCAGTGATTTCATTAAATTCCTTCGGATAGAAGTACCTGAAAGGAAGGGCTTTGGTCCTGTTCGCTTCGCAAGGGTTCGGTACACTTTGAACAGTGATCAGAATGAGCAAGAAAACGGTTTACCTATTGATCTGGGTAAAGGAATCTTTACAGCTACACTTGAGGATGATGAATTAGGCGAAATTACGCGTGAAGAACTGGAAAGAACTTTGCAAAAGGCAGCAGCAGAGATCGTTAAGATCGTTCGAAGAGAGTTAGATCCTCCTACTATCCTCAAGAATATATTGAAGGCCTACACGTATCTGGCGTACGATGAAAAAAGTTCTAAACCACCAAAGCTTTTACGGTGCCGTGTTAGTAAACAGAATAGTCCACGTCAGGTAGAAGATATTTTTGAGATTGCCCGGAGATTAAAATATGCAACCGGTGAGGATTATAAGGTAGGATCGTATGGTGGATCTTCAAGTGAAGGCGATAATTTGGATGAAGTATGGACAAGTTTTTCTTTGAGATTGTTCAATTTTGAAGAAAAATCCACCGAAAATTAAAGGATTTTCTCTGGAATGCGATGCATCTACTTCACGATTCTGGTATTTCTGATTAGCGGTTGGGGAGATTTAGTTACTGCGGAATTAAGTCCTGCCGCTGAAAAGATACTCGCCACCATAGAATGGGTTGCTATACCAGAAGGCGAATTCATAATGGGTTCCACATCAGAGGAAGCAGAAACCGCCTATACAGAGGCAAAATTACGAAGTTCCCTGCTTGAAAAGCACTCCTTTGACGCTGAAGTCCCGCAACACACCGTCTATCTCTCTGCCTACCAAATCTCACGATACGAAATTACGAACGCACAATACCGTGCCTTCATTGAAGCGACCGGACGTCCGACACCACGCGGACATCAAGGTGAAGAGACATGGAAAGATCAAAACTTCAACGCCGATATGCAACCCGTTGTGGGTGTGACGTGGTTTGACGCACAAGCCTTTGCAGAATGGATCGGTGGAAGTTTACCGACTGAGGCACAGTGGGAACGCGCTGCACGTGGCACAGAGGGACGCATATACCCGTGGGGTGACGATCATCCAAAAGCACGACACCATGCGAATTTTGCGCGCCGTTACAATCGACCAACACCAATAGGGCAATTCCTAAATGGCACATCTCCAAATGGAATTGCCGATCTTGCTGGAAACGTTTGGGAGTGGTGTCTTGATGAATATAACCCGTCTTTTTACCAACAAAACAGCAAAGATACAAAACGAAACCCGCTAAATCTCCGTTTCCGCGATGTGTTGCGGGCACGGGTGATCCGCGGTGGGGCATGGGATGTCGGCAGCGCATTTTTGCGTTCAGGTTTACGGTTTAAGTTCTATCCGCTTGATTCAACACATTCGATTGGATTTCGGGTTGTACGCCCGCGTCCAGAAATAGAGAAATAATCCTTCCCCAACGTTGACTCTTATTGCCTTTCGTGCTACAATACGATTATGAAGATTATTGAAGAAAAAGAAGCGTGGATTCATACACACTTCATCGTTGATAGTTATTTCATCACAGAACAAGAACGCAGGCAAATATCTATCAACGTCGAACCGGAGTTAATACAGCTCGGAATCCAATATGGGTTGACGTGCGACATCGCGCCATCCAAACATCGCTCCATTATCGTCTTGGAATGCGTCCCGTTTGATAGTGTCAAAACGGTGGTAAGAGAGTTGATTGATGAAGAAATAAAAGATTTCCCAGTTCGGCATCCAGAACAACGGAATGTTGTGACCAACATCACCTTCGCTGATCCAGAGACCAACGAACAGGAGAATTCAGAACCTATTGTTCTGTCCACACTAAAATTGTGAGTCGTGTCAGTAGTCGGGAATCGGAGTTCCCTCCCGTCAAATGCCTTATGCACATTTGACGTTGATTCACAAAGAGGTTTGTTCTGTAGGAGCGATCTCCGAATCGCGACCGTTACCCGCAAAATTTCGGTAGACACTCCACTATTTCATAAGTTTCTTGATGAGGTATATGCCTATCAACGAACGACTCGTTATGGAAGTTGATACTGTCCTACGGTCTTTTCTACTAAAAGGAGAACAACAATGCGAACCCTTCTAACAAGCTTCTGCTTCATCCTACTGTTTTCATCTGTTGGTAATGCCAAAATCGTATTTAAATCTATTGATGAAGGATTTACTGGAATGTATGTCATGGATGATGATGGCAGTAACGTCAAGTTGTTGACCAGAAAGTCAAGTCCCCGCAACCCAAATTGGTCTCCAGATGGAAAACAGATTGTGTTTGGGCGATTCAACTCGGATGGTGGCAGACAACACTTTTATATTGCCATTATGAACGCCGACGGCACAGATATTCAGCAGCTCACGAAACCAGAGATCGGATCTGATTATTATCCATCATTTTCATCGGATGGAAAACAGGTTCTTTTTACAAGACAGGACTTACGCAAAATGATGAAAAAAGGGAAAATTGGACCTAAAAAGTTGCTATTTCGGTGTTTTTAACCCCTAAATCCCCCTTATCAGCGGGATTTTAAGAAAAAATGCGTAAGTCCTGCAAGATATGAGAATAAAATCAATAAACGTAGTATAAACATCTTGGACTTAGAGAGCGGTGAAATAATAGAGATTGCCAATCTCAATACAACATCACCCAGACACCCTACTTGGTCACCAAACAGTAGAGAGATTGTTTTTTCAAATGACCAATTTGCTGAAGATTCTCGTAATCTCTGGATAATGGATGCGGATGGCAAAAATGTACGGAAACTTTTGCCTACTCCAGGTGGTGCGGGGCGTACTATTCAACGAAATATGCCCAAATGGTCGCCTGATGGAACACAGATACTGTATACACAAGATGAGTATGTTCATCAGCAGGTAGGCAAGGTAGTAGCCGCAATCCATAAGGCTCACCGATATATGATATGTGATCAAAATGGCGAAAACATACTTGAGTTAGATATTCCAAAGGATTGGTATCCTGTGGGACTTGACTGGATGGATAACGGGGAAGCCGTGCTTTTATCTATGCGAAAAATTGAACTTGATAAACTTGATTTTGTGGAAGTACTTGACTATCATATCTATAAGTATCATATCGCCACAAAAAAATTAACCGAATTGACAGATCCACTTGTGGACGGTTGGGAGGTTGATTGGGTTCGTGGCAATGCGTTATCGGTTTCCCCCAAAAGTAAGAAGCAAACGCAATGGGGAGAGATCAAAAAAGACACATCCCGTTCAAAGTGATCATTCAAGGCGTTTTAGCACATCCTTCATTTTCTCTCTGAATTTTACAGGTTGGAATGCCATCGCATAGAGCAGACGAAGGTAAGATCATTAATTTAGAGAATTTCGGATGGAAATGAGACAGTTTATACCTCTCCAGGAGGAGTAATCATGAAATCCAGTTTTAAAAAGATACTCAAAACGATCTGTTTGAGTCTTGTTCTTCTCTTGCCAATGGCAACGCACGCCGCTCCCACTGGCAAGAGCATCTTTAGATATCCAAAAAATTACCGCGAATTATGGATCGGCAACGTAAATGATGGACGCAGCGCACAACCACTTTTCAGACTGCCGCATGATATTACGGCGTTCTCTATACAAAAAGATGGCCGCTATATCGTAGCTGTTGTTAAGATAAAAGCCGACGATGAGTTAGACTCTTTCCATGATGTTTACCTATTTGACAGAAAGAATCCGAATGCAGTGCCGAAAAGACTGACACAAGGTGAATATAGTGAAATCATTGACGCCGACGTCTCACCGGACGGAGATGTGGTCTTCACAAACCATTCGTTCATTATAATTAAGCAGCCTGTGGAACGCGGGCTCTACCTCATTTCAAATCAGGAGAGAGAAAGAAACTGATCGCAGAACTGTTACTGAAGGAAAATCCATATAAGGTGGACTGGGCACCTAATGGAAAACAAATCGCCTACAGCACAGACTTCGGTATTTTCTCTTCGATACTTTTCTGAAAAAGACTTCACATATTAGACATTATAACGTTTTAATTGTTGTGAGTTTTATTAGTTTGTAGTATATTTGTAAGAAAACCTATTTTGGAGTGCGACTGATGAATTACCAATATCTTAAGGATAAACCCACAAGGTTTGAGTCTCTTATAGGATATACACTTGAAGAGTTTTCATCTCTTCTTCCCTACTTTACCAAACATTTTTTAGCGTATTATGCAACAAAGACACTTGATGGAAAACCCCGTGAAAAACGGCGATATTCCACCTACAAAACGAGTTGTTTACCCAGTTTTGAAGATAAGTTGTTGTTTATTTTAGTTTACCTCCGCAAAGCGACAACACAAGATGTGCAAGGTGAACTCTTCGGTATGTGTCAACCTGTAGCCAACAAATGGATCCATCGTCTTTTGCCGATATTAGATAGTGCTTTAGCCGAACTTGGAGAGTTGCCATCTCGGACGACAATCCCCGCAACTTTTGATGTGGCTTTGGATACCTCGGTTGACAATCAGACTTCCAACCATTTTTTTTCATGATGGCACCGAGCGACCAATCCGGCGTCCCAAAGACCCACAAGTTCAAAAGGCTCATTATAGTGGCAAAAAGAAACAACATACGCTCAAGAATAACCTTATTATCAATGCTGCTTGCAAAGTCGTGTTATTGACACCTTCCTTTGAAGGGAGAATACACGATAAACAGATCGCAGATACTGTAGGATATACTGTGCCGAGTGGTAGCAACTTATATCAAGATTCCGGTTTTCAAGGGTTTACACGCCCTGGCATAAACATCATTCAACCGAAAAAGAAACCGAAAGGTGGTGAACTTACCACCGAGGAAAAAGAAAGAAATCGTCTCATTTCGTCCATACGCATACAGATTGAACATGCGATTAGTGGTGTTAAAAGATACCGCATTGTAAAAGACAAGTTGCGCAACTGGAAGAAAGGGTTCAGCGACTTAGTCATGGAAACTTGTTGTGGATTACACAACTATAGATTGAACTTCAGACCTTGGTGTTATAAAACACCTCCGATTTAATCATTATAATGTCTATTATCAAAGACGGTGAATTTCCTGTTTTCTCACCCAATTCAAAACAATTAGCTTTTCTCACCAGAACTAAACCCTATAAACTTGGCATTGTCTCCGTTGTAGGACCTCGCAACTTGCGGTACATAGAACCTGAAGAAGGTGTTTTCGTTGATCACCTCACCTGGTCAGTTGATGGTAAGTACCTCGTTTACACAATGTTCAATGATTGGGACCCCGCATTCACCAATTTCGCAGTGCATATTGAAAGTGGGCGAACTGAACAAATTTTGAAGGTGTATTCCAATGGAGGTTTGTCGGAGTTTGAATGGGCGAGGAGGGCTTATGCTCTTGAACCAGTGGAATTACTTACGACGGTTTGGGGAAAAATAAAACAGAGAAAATGATCGTGTTTTAAATCACCATGATTTACAGTTCAATGTCCAAGCCCAGTACCCGTAAGCATTTGTGTCCCCACAGTGCCATCAGTAATGTTGAAAACTGATGGAAATTCGTCTCGCCAACCATCATTCGCACGTGGGCAAAATTGACGCGCGTTCCCCTCAATAGCCGTTACACCGCGTATGCGCGCAGCGAGTCCAGCAGAGTGTAAAAACGATGCTCCCGGACATGTCAAATCTTGCACGGCAAGAAACATGTCATACTCTTGCGCAGCGGCACCCATCAGTAACGCCTGCGACTGTCCCTTACACGCTTTGAGTGCAACACCAGAATACCCTTGATCGCGTGCCAATAGTAAGGTTTCAAAGTCAGTGAGTGATTCATCAATCACAACCGGTTTTATCTCGGCAGCTTTGTGCATCTTATTTTCTGGATGTGCTTCTAAATCACGGTCGGTTGGTTGCTCAATGTAAGCAAGACGTTCAAACGCTTGTCCTTGACCTTCGCGAATCCGATTAAGAAATTCCAACAGATATTCTACATCCTGACATGTCTCGTTGAAGTCAGCGGAATAGTGCCAAGTATTGGTGCCTCGTTTCGCCTGTGTTTCTGCGGTTATTTTATCAATTGCAAGGACGCGCGCCACGTCCCATTCCAAGTCGTCGCCGTTCAGTTTTATCTTTAGATGTGTTAACCCATCGGCAATAATCCATTCTGGTAGTGTCTCTGGTAGCTCATCGTTGAGTCGTTCTGTAACATCGTCTTCCGTAAGCGGGTCAAGCGCACCAATCAGGTGATAAAGCGGCATGTCCGGTTTCGGGTGGCGTGTCGTATACTGGTCAAGGTACTTCCCTATAAACTTCTCATTTAAAAAATGCGACAGATCCGCTTCAATGAAATCTGCGTCTAATCCGTTGTAGCTATTGATGCCATTTGCCTTTCCAAATCCATCATGAATTGCACCGTCTATCGGGCTTGTCGTGACAACAGTACAGAGTTTCGGTATTGGCGATGTAAGCTGCATCGTCTGAGACAATTCATCTGCGATTTGTAAAAATTCGAGTTCAAGTACTTCAGAGAGTTCAAGTGGATGTGCGCAAAGTGTGCAATCTTGTGTTGCCTCAACTGTCAATTCAGCGAGTTTTTTCATTGCAGCGAGACTCTGATCAAAAGGCACATAGCGCGGTGGAAATGCCCAGACGTTACCGAGCGGCGTGGAACCTTTTCCTTCTGCCTCTCTGCCGTCACGGGTTTGCACTTGTATTCGAACGTTAAAGAGGACACAATGATCTGTTGGCACGCCGCCGAATTTGAGTGGAGTACGATATTGATGTTCTTCAAAATCATATTGAACGTCAAGGATGCGAATATCTGTTGGTTTTGGCATATTTTCCTCATATTGCGGTAGGAGGGAACTCCGATTCCCGACTATCAAGGCGTTCAGTCGCGATTCGGAGATCGCTCCTACAAGAGCCGTGTAAACTTATTCTTTTAATCCACTATAATTTGATGTCAAGGTGCTTTATATTTTAAGTCCGTAAAGTATTTTGATCCATCAATCTGATGGATACGCCACTTGCCGGACTTTTTGGTTAGGTAAAATTGTCCTGTCCCCTTATAACATCGGAAAGTGCCCGGATCGTAATAAAACATAGGTCCCCTTGCACTTGCTTCAGTCCAAGCCACTTCTACATTCTTGGAACGAATATAGAAATTTGTTAGTTCCCAATTTAAGTCCCCTTCACAATCTGACTTTTCCCAGTTCACTTCAATATAAGTTCTAATTTTGTTCCATCCAAAAACATTTGCGGTGGAGGTGCCATATTCAATGCCTAATGCGGTGTCAAATGTTTTGGCGAGTGCTACCATATCTTCTTCTAAATATGCTTTTATGAAAGCCTTATATACCTCCTGAATCGCGGCTATTTCAACAGCAAAATCAATTTCCAAAGATGCAACTTCGCCTTCTGGCACCATTTCTATGTAAGACTTATCAACGTAAGGTGCTGTTGGAAAAAAGAAAAATTCGGTAAATCGAATCCGTTCCGCAGATTCCTCATTATTCCCGCAACTCAGGATGAATACCAATACAGCGATGAGAAACAGGACGGTAGCAGCAGATTTTACGATTCCTTTTGTTGGCATAGGTTTTCTTGCAGAACCATTCAATTCACCAATAGTGTTCTGTCTATACTAAAATTGCGATTCGTGTCAGTAGTCGGGAATCGGAGTTCCCTCCCGCAGCATGCCAAAAGCGCATGCTGCGTTGATTTGGCCAAATGCCAAACGCGCATTTGACGTTGATTTGGCTGAATGCCAAAAGTGCATTCAGCGTTGATTTTGCCAAATGCCTTATGCGCATTTGACGTTGATTCACAAAGAGGGGTGTTCTGTAGGAGCGATCTCCGAATCGCGACCTTTACCCACAAAATTTCGGTAGACACTCCAATAGTTTCTAATTTTCTCAAAGGTCTTTTCTTGTAGGAGCGACCTCCTGGTCGCGACACTGTCTAAAATATCAAAGAAATCCGAAAACTGAATGGATATGGTTTTCTTGTCGAATACCCTTAGTAGAAAATGAGGTTAACAGTTACCAAAAAAGTGACGATCTCATTCGTAAGTGTTATCTCATTTGTCTCATCAAGTTGTGTCGAATTAGCGTTTCCAAAATTTACGGTAAAGTCAATGGTCAGATGGCGTAAAAGTTCATAACCGACACCCCCAGATACGGCAAGCCCAGTTTGTCTTGCCCTCTCCAGTTTAAAAGGAGGTTGGTAAGTTACAAGAACTGCAAGACCAGCAGAACCGACAAGATAAAAATCTGAACTGCGAAGCGGATAAAGCATCATGCCAACGCCAGCAATCCCGTTCGCAATCATAGTGTCCCGATAGAGGTTTGATAGCGGAAACCATGCGATACGACTGGTGTAATAAAGAAGAAATTGATCTGTAAATCCGTGTCCCACCTTAAGCTCTGTAGCAAAAGCAGACGTTATGCTACGCGGATCTGGCCAACTACCTTCGTACGCGTTTCTCCAATACTCCGCAAGTGGTGCTTCAAAATTAGTGATGCCGACACCAGTCCCGATACCAAAAATGAAGCCTTGTCGTCTACCACGCAGATTTTTAGTTCGACGAAAAATATTACGGCGTTCATAAATGAGATTTCTGTCTTCACCACCAAAAGCGTAGACACTTTCAAACGAAGGCACTATAAAAAAAGCGGTAAGTAATCCGATAAGTGATAATTGCGATACAATTGTCTTCACGCAATATTCCTTAATAATTGCATCTTAGGTTGGTCCTAAAGTTCGTGTATCAGGTTAAGGTATCCTTTCCAATTAAAACTGTGTTATTGACAAAGGCGCGCTTTTCAAGCGCGCCTACTACATGCAATATTATCACTTAGAAATAGTGTGACATTGGAAAAAGGGAGTTACTATTTTATCCCTAAGTGATCGTTAATTTCCTTCTGATAGCCTTCCAGTTCACAGTTTTCAATTTCAGCGATTGTTACGGGGCGACCCCAGTATCCAGATTCATAGGCCGCCATGCAGATCGCTTCAGACCGCATCCCTTCTACTGCATCTACTTCAGGTTTTCCACCACTACGTATTGCATCAGCGAAGTATTTCAACTCAATTGCAACCGTATTACCGATTCCGGCGGGGAAGTAGTATTCCTTCTCATCATCGCTGAGACTATCAGTGAATTCCTTCTGTAAATCATCATTAGAAATTGCCTCACCACCGCGTGGCACCAAACCTCTACCCCAATCAAGCGCGCCCTCACTACCGTAAATAACTTTCTGACCGAAACCGTGTGCAGGAGCAGAACCGACCCATGTCCACTGCGCGGTAACGCCTTGTTCAAACTTGATTGTGGCGATCATCGCGTCTTCCACATCAACCGCGTAACCACCTTCACGTGCACCAGCGTTATCGTAGCGAAAAGGTTCATACGCTTTGTTGATAGCGTAAACTTCCTCAGCTTCCAGTCCGAGAATATAACGCATCAGGTCGGTGAAATGCACACCGCCGTCTAATGCCCATCCGCCGCCAGCATCCATCTTGAAGTTGCGCCAACCCCACTTGCCTAAACCCTCGCCGACCTCAATCCAGAAGAACATCCGAGGTTCACCAACGCGTCCCTGCGCAATTACCCAACTACGCGTCCGTTCCATACGACTCAACCGATAGTTTTCTGCAACAGAAATGATTTTATCGTTGCGCTCCGCTGCTTCCATCATCAGTTTGCATGCGCGCATTGTGATACCAAAAGGCTTTTCAATAATAACATGTTTACCCGCTTCCAATGCTGGCACGGCGAGGACGTGGTGTGCACTATGCAACGCACAGATGTCAACGCACTCTAAATCGGGGTGCTTATCAAGCATCTCATCAAGTTCTGTATAAACAGCAGGTTTCGTGCCGCCTTGGAACTCGTGCGCCTCATTCGCGCGATTTTCTGCCCTACCCTTGTCTATATCACACGCAGCGACAATATCGAATTCTCGGACCTCTTTTGACCACAACTCGCGATATGCACCCATGTGGGCACCGGACATACCGCCGCACCCGACTAACCCCATTTTAATTCGTTCTGCCATGTCTGCCTCCTTAGGCAATTATTTTATGTTTATAGATGGTATTCATCCGCAACTTCTTTTAATAAGAACATGTCTCATAAATGCTTGTAAGCACGCTTCTCAGCGCGATATCCCATATTATGAGATGGTCTCTCAACGGAATTGTATAGGATATATGTTTAGATGTCAACTTTTTTGTGAATTGACAATAACCGGTAATCAAATCATTGACATAAAACCAAATTTTTGATAAGATAACCGCAGTTTGTTATATTATTCAGTAATACTGTTTCTAAAAGGCAAATACGCGCATGGCATTTGTCATGATCAATCGGAGTAAAGGAGAAAGTAAAGATGAAACGCACCAGTTCAAAGTTATTCTATATTTCACTCGCTACAGCGGCCTTGGTTTTGCTTAGTGTTATGTCTACACACGCAGCTGTTGATAAACACACCGTTGCGGTTTGGCTCTTTGAGGAAGGAAATGGAAAGACAGTTGAAGACGCATCTGGGAATGGACATAGTGGCGAAATTACAGGTAGTCTCAAGTGGGTAAGGGCAAAGTTTGGAACAGGATTAGAATTTCCCGGGGATGGCAGTGGTTATGTTGTCGTGGATTCTACTAACAAGTTGGAGTTGGAAACACTCACTATTGAGGTATTGGTCAAGGTAACAGGGCATGATGGTAAATGGCAGGGAATTGTCTGCAAACAGAAGGCAGGATGTACTAACCGAAACTACGGCATTTGGGTGGAGGTTAATCAGAGAGTCTTGCATGCACAGATCGGTGCAAATGGGGCATGTGCGTTTAACATAAATGGCACTTCCCAAATTACAGATAACACATGGCATCATCTTGCTTTTACGTTTGACGGGGATATAGGCCGTCTTTACGTTGATGGTCAATTAGAGGCAGAGAAAGCGAATGAGGCTTCGTTTCAGAGCAATGATCCGATTACCATCGGTGTCCCAAATATTGACAATGCTAACGGGTTAATAGGAATCATTGAAGAGATACGAATCTCCAACATCGCACGGAGTCAAGATGAAATCCAAGAGGCTAAGAGTGTCGGTTTAGCCCAAATCCTTAGTGTTGACCCACAATCAAAATTAACGACACGTTGGGGGTATATTAAACAAGTCCATAGATAAAAAAGGAGACTAATTTGAGAAATCTAAAGTATATATTATTATCCGTTTTCTGCATCGGTATACTCGCCTGCGGAGCTGCTACAGTCGTACCAGAGCACGGTCTGCCGATGGCAGTGCCAGAGGATGTTGGTATTTCCGCTGAACGGCTTGAAGAAATCGCGCCTGCTTTGCAAGACTACGTTGACAAAGGACAACTACCAGGATTCCTCACAGTTATAGCGAGGAAAGGGAAAATTGCACATTTTGAGACCATCGGCATGCAAGATGTTGAGAATAAAAAAACGGTTGAAGCGGATACGATATTTCGCATCTACTCAATGTCGAAACCAATTACAAGCGTTGCTGTGATGATACTCTATGACGAGGGGCGTTTGCAACTTGATGATCCCGTTGAAATGTATATACCTGCCTTTAAAGACATGAAGGTATTTAACAAAGAGCAGACGGAAACACACACCGCAAAAAATAAGATGACGGTAAAACATCTCCTGACCCACACTTCCGGTTTGACTTACGGGTGGGGTGACAAACCTGTTGATAAACTCTATGGTGAACTGAAAATCTTTAAACGTGGTTCAGGTTTAGCAGAGATGGCAGAGAAACTGGGAGATATCCCGCTCGTTTTCGAACCCGGCGAAAGGTGGAACTACGGTGTTTCTACGGATGTACTTGGTTATCTTGTAGAGGTAGTTTCGGAAATGCCGTTTGAAGAATTTTTGCAGACAAAGCTTTTTAAACCACTCAACATGGTAGATACTGCGTTTTCAGTTCCGCAGGAAAAAGTAGAGCGATTTGCAGCGTTGTATAGACCTACCGAAGAAGGCGGACTTAAACTTGCAAGAAACGCGCCGCTTGCAAACGATGATGTTTCTTTCTTCCCTTCTGGAGGTGGAGGACTTGTTTCTACTGCTGCGGATTATCTCCGTTTTTGTCAGATGTTACTCAATGGTGGTGAATTGGATGGCGTGTGCATTTTGAAAACCGATACCGTTGAACTGATGCGTTACCCACATCATCAATATGGCAAAGATGGCGCATTCGGGCTCGGATTTCATGTTGTAACCCGTAAGGATGGCGATGAAAATAAACGGTCTACAGGAGCATTCAGTTGGAGCGGTGCAGCTGCCACTACTTTTTGGATTGACCCCGAAAAAGAACTTATCGGAATTCTGATGACGCAGCTTCTCAATAACCGTTATCCTTTCCAAGGGGAATTCAGGAATTTCACCTATCAGGCTTTACTTGATGACGCAGAGCAGTAGTGAAATCGGTTGCAAAATAACTCACAAATAAGTGTCAATTTAAGAAAATCTCTCTGTATTGTGGATGTATATAGCCCCAGCGGGGCGAAATGTTTATAGAGACGCGGCACTCACCTCTTTTAGCCCCAGAGGGGCGAAATGTGTGTTGATGGAAAATCCGTGAATCCTCAATCAGAAATAATGACAAAACGCGTACAACTTTTTAGATAGCAGCTTACGGCATAACACAAAATTACATTGACTTGTAGGGGCGGGTCTCTGTGCCTGCCAGTGCTCAGAACAGAATAAATACGAACAAAGTTTATTTTGTATAAGGAGAAACAGACTTATGCACTATGGAATTCCGCGCGCGGTGCCCGAAGAGGTCGGCATGTCCGCAGCGCGGTTGGAACGGATTGCCCCAGTCATGCAAAGTTGGGTAGATAGTGGAAAAATTCCCTGTGCCTTGACAATGATAGCACGGGAAGGTAGACTCGTACATGTTGAAAAATTCGGCATGCAGGATGTCGCAACTGCCAAACCGATAGAATTTGATACCATCTTCCGTATCTATTCAATGACAAAACCGATTACCAGCGTTGCCGTAATGATGCTCTATGAGGAAGGGCATTTTCAACTCAATACACCTGTATCTGAATTTATCCCTGCTTTCAAAGACATGAAGGTTTACGCCAATCATGGCGATGCCATTGTTGATGCGGAACGAGAAGTGACGGTCAAACATCTGCTCACGCACACTTCTGGTATTATCTATGGTGGTGATTGGGTGCACCCGATCAATGATCGTTATAAAGAGGCTACTTTTTTTGCTGGTGACCTGGAACACATGGTAAATGAACTCGGTAATATCCCCCTCTTGCACCAACCGGGCGACGCATGGAATTACGGTATGTCTACCGATGTTCTCGGTTATCTTGTGGAAGTCGTTTCAGGGATGCCGTTTGCAGAGTTTTTGAAAAAGCGTATTTTAGAACCTTTGGGTATGGTAGATACTGACTTCTCTGTTCCAGAAGAAAAGGCGGATCGATACGCTACATTATATGAACCTACAGAGGATGGTGGTGGTATTCAGGTGTTAGAGAATGCGCCCGTTTCAAGTGGACCGCTCAGTTTTTTCCATGCTGGCGGCGCCGGGTTGCTGTCAACTGCTGCAGATTATCTCCGATTTTGCCAAATGATGCTTAACGAAGGTGAATTAGACGGTGTCCGCTTACTCGGCAGAAAAACGGTTGAACTTATCTCAATGAATCATATCCCTGAAGATTGGCAACCACTGTGGAGAAGCGGAAGCGGTTTCGGTTTAGGATTTGCTGTTGTTACCAATGTGGCTGACACACACAGCCTCGGTTCAGTAGGCACTTACAGTTGGGGCGGTCTTGCAAGTACTACGTTTTGGATTGATCCTGTTGAAGAATTAATCGGCATCTTCATGACGCAATTGATTGGCGACTCTCCATTCCATCCCCAATTCCGAGTGCTAACCTATCAGGCTATTATTGATTAGGGAGAAAACACATCTATGAAAATCGCAGTCGTAACGGGAGAACACGGATTTCGCGAAAAAGATTTTGACGCAGTCTTTCAAAGCATGGAAGGCATTGAGTTCATTCGAGAAGACCTTGATGTCTTTGTAGACGACCCGAATCAGAAAGCATACGAAACCGTTGTCTTTTACAACTTCCATCGTCCATATCCGACAGAGAGACAAGCGAAGGCAATTCTGGCTCTCACCGAACGTAGACAGGGATTAGTTATACTCCATCACGCTATCCTTGCTTTTCCAGAGTGGGATGTCTTCTCTGATATGTGTGGGATTGACAGTCGTTCTGATTTCGGCTATTTTCCGAAGCAAACATTGCAGGTGCAAGTCACTGACCCTACCCATCCGATTACTGAAGGACTTGCCGATTGGGAAATGGGTGATGAAACCTATACGATGAAATCTACAGGTGAAGATAGCACTATCCTGCTAACCGTTGACCATCCGAATAGTATGGACGTGTTAGGTTGGGCGCGTGAATATGGAAATTCCCGTATTTTCTGTTTCCAGAGCGGACACGACAACGTTACCTATTCTAATCCGAACTTCCGAGAGGTATTGCGGCGCGGCATTGAATGGTGTGCTAAACAATAAAAGATCCACAGTAGGAGTGGTTTCATGAAGATTAAAAAAATTAGGCAATTTCATAACTATACCATGAGTGTCAACTTACGAAAAAATTGCTGAATTTTCTTGTTGGAGGGAAACCTTGTAAGCCCGATTGAACTTCTTGAGTTCCGTAGGAACGATATGTTTATAGAAATGCATCATGAACATCGTCTTTAGTCCCGTAGGGACGATATGTTATAGGACAATATCCAATATTTGTGAAAATAACAAAAATAATTAGTTAACTGGCACAAGTCGTAAGAATACAAATATGACGCAGTATTGCAAAGGAAAACAAATTGAAATTCAAAGTTTTCTTATCACTATTATTGATTGGATTTGGAATCCTATTCTGTGTAATTTTTCTGATTAGATACTTTAATCAGGAAGTTGACAGCAGACAGCAAGCGATCGACAAGTATTTATCAAGAGAAGATCATCCACCCCCACGAATTCCTCGAACTGTAGAGATACCAGATGAAATTCGACAGAAATTCGCTACTGTGCCTGAAAAACCAAAACTTATCGCAGAATTCGTGCAAGGTGGTTCCTTGCAGTCTGTCAAAATTTCACCTACCAACCACAATTTAGTAGTAAGTATGACCCATAGTAAGAATAATGAGAAAAATATCAAATTGTGGGATATCAACAATCCTACGACTCCATTAGCAGAATTCAGTGGATATTCAGTTTCATTTTCTCCGGATGGGAAAATACTTGCCATCTCTGATTTTAGGGATATTGAAGATGGCGTAAAATTATGGGATATTGCTGAGGGAAAGTTTATTAGTTCTATCCGCGGGCCAGGTTTTGATGCAGCTTTTTCACCAAATGGAAAACACTTAGCGATTAAGACTTCCGGTTTGGAACTTTGGGATGTTAGTAATCCAACAAAGCCTGTAGAGGCAATCAGGCTTAAAGGTAAAAACATTGAAAAACAACATACATTTTCTGCAGATGGCAAACTTATGGCAACGATAGATTCAAGAAAGGATATCGTTAACATCTGGAAAATTGATGGAAATCAGGTCATCAAACGAGAAAGTATTGATGTGATTGACAAAAAAGTTGGATGGATTGAGGCTATGAAGTTCTTACCCGATCCGCAGAATCCTATACTTGCAATTGCAGATCATGATGAAGATATCAAATTGTATCATCCACCAGATTGGCAAAATTATACTGTGATTCCTGCTGGAAATATCAACGATCTGGTATTTACGAAAGATGGAAACACTATTATCAATGGCGGTACCAATGAGCTGGAATTTTGGTCTGCGGACAATGGAAACCGTTATGCCTCAATCAAAGGATATTCCGATTGGGTAAATTGTGTTGATGTCTCCGCAGATTCAAGATATGTCGCTGGTGGTGGTAACGATGGTATCATCCGTGTTTGGGATATATCACACTTTTTACCGTCAAGACAAAGTAATATCCCAAATGTCGTTGTACCGATTTACTTCTTACCTACTAACCGTCTACCTCAGACAGATATACCAGAGAAAATAGATAAAATATTGAGAGACGTTCAAACTTTTTTTGCTGATGAAATGGAACGACACGGGTATGGAAGGAAGTCTTTCGAGTTTGAAAAAAATAGTAATGGTTCTGCAAAGGTATATCTATTTGAGGGTAATACAGCGGATGAATACTATCATGAACATACTAATACAAGAGTGATGAAAGAAATTAAACAGCATTTTGAGACATACAACAAATTCTATTTTATCGTCGTGGATAAAAGCAATGAAAAGAAACCTAATGTAAATATACCTACTTCTGCTGATATAAAGCGCCTTTCTGCTAAAATAAAACGCCTTTCTATTCAGTTACAAGATATTGTTTTTAGGCAACAAGGCGGTAAGATTATTTTACGTAACTCCCTTGACAGATATTCAAAAGACGCCATTACTTATAAATTTGCACAATCCTTTGGTTTAAACCGTGATTACGGACACCCATCTTATCTAATGTCATACGAGAAACAATCTAAACATTTGTCCAAAAGTAGTGCAGCATGGTTAAATAGGTGTCAGTTTTTTAATTCTGTAAAGACCTATTTTGATGATATAACGAAAATTGGGAAACTCTCCCGATCAAAAGGAAAAGCAAGATTCAAAGTGGAAGATGCTGATGGAATTTGCCAGGTTCGGTTATTAGTTAAACCAACCAACGAAAATCCTCCTCCAGGTTTTCTGTGGAAAAAAGATCCTGCCGAAAACAAAACAGAATGGGAAAAGAAATTTAGAGGAAAATCGGACGTTTTGCATGATGTCCTGACACTGAATGGTGAGAAGAAGGCAACAGTTGAATTGGATTATCCGAAATTTGCAGACAATATGATCAAAATACATGTTATTGATGAACTTGGAAATAGAGTATATATGATCGTTGACAAAAGAGGAAAATCAGGTGTATCCTTCCTTCGTAGAATTTTTGATTAAAACTACCTAATTATCGGATGTTAAATAAAGTAGGAATTGGTAAAATAATGATGTTCTTCCTTCATTACGTCAAGTCTTAAAATGTCAATGGTTGAGAGAAAGAACGATGAAATTTACCACTTCTCTTTTCTTTGTGCCCTTTCTATTGGGATAATCTGTGTTCTTTTCTTACTTTCAACGATTCTCGTAAACTCTGATAAAGGAAAGACGATGAGGCAAACTTCGTATTCAGTTGGCAAAGCATGGGATTCTCATGATTTTGATGTCTACTCCATAGAACAAAATGGAAAAGCCATTGCTGAGATTGTCCCAGCACTTGGAAATAACTGCTACGCGTTCAGGATCTCCGATGGGAAAAAATGGCTAAACTTAATAGACGAACCGCCTGATTTGGAAACGTTGGCACAACGTCCGACTGCTTTTGGTAATCCGATTCTTTTTCCTTTCCCTAACCGAATTCGGAACGGAAAATGGGAATTTGAAGGGAAAACCTATCAGTTTGACAAAGAACCTGAGTCACCAACTACTATCCACGGTTTACTGTTGAACCGTCCATATCAAGTTGATAAACACGAGGCTAACGAAAACGGTGCAACATTAGTGTGCTCACTAAATTCGCAAGATTTTCCCGATGTCAGTTGTCAATATCCTTTTCCTTTCAAAATTGAGATCACCTATACCCTCAAAGATTCCGTATTAACGATGGCGGTTTCTATCAAAAATACTGGTAAAGGAAATATGCCGATGGGGTTTGGTATTCACCCTTATTTTAGCACAAACCTAACTGGGACAGCGGATGCCTCAAAAGCAGTGATTACCGTCCCTGCCAACAAATATTGGGAATTGGACGATGTTCTCGTGCCAACTGGTATACAGAAGGATGTCACAGGAACGCTTGATTTACGTAACGGACAACCTTTTGAAAAGTTGAAACTTGACCATGTTTTCACAGGTGTTCAATTGGTAGACGGTGTAAGTCGGTGCATCATTGAAAATCGGGATACGGGACACGGCATGGTGATGGAATCTGATGCACAATTTAGGGAATTAGTTGTCTATACGCCACCGGGGCGAGATGCTATCTGCTTTGAACCTTATACCTGTCCGACAGATGCCATCAATTTAGAGGTAAAAGGTATTCCTGCAGGTGTGATTGTGCTATCTCCAGATGAGACATTTTCTGCAACTATTCGTATAATGCTGACGTATAATCCCAAATGAATTGAGGTGGTTTTAGATAGTGAAGAATGTCTCACTTCTTTCATTTTTTATCCTGATCATACTTACCAAACCTTGTGATGCTATCTTTGAAGGCACCGCCAATGCTAACATCTTTATCAAAATGTCCGAGCAACGCGAAGATTTCGGTAGACTTGCCCTCTGGCATGAAGCCGCTGCAGAATGCCTCACCCTGATTTCTGTGCCGATGAACGAGATCAGCCTTAATTACTATAAACGTCACGGGGACAAAAAGTGGGTAGAGCGCGCACAAACGGAAGCACTCGAAATTCAGGAACAACGCCAATTTCATCTCAAACATGCTAAAGCTGCGTGGGAAAAATCGAAAACTACAGAAGTTGTCCTACAAGCAGAGCGCGAAAAAATTGCTAAGTTTATTGCGACGTGGTTACCGCACTATCCAGATAGATTTTACAATTTTGGCATCTACGCTACTTTTTTTGCAGAACTACAGGAACGCGCCGAACTGAAAAAAGATTATGTAAAAGTCCTCCATCTTGAGGCAGATGCAGCTGAAATGTGCGCAGCGCAATATGAGAAAATCCCCATAAAATATGGATTGAAAGACTATGAACAACTACGAGATGCATACCTCTGTCATGCTACCCTACTTCGAACGCTTGCTAAACGATCTCCAAACGCATTGCCACCTGAAGTAAACATTGGTAAGCAGATACAACTTCAGAAACCGAAATCGCAAATAACACCATTAAAAAAAGCAGATAAAATCCTTCACATAGCAAAATCTAACCCGCGCATCAAAGCTGCGTTGTCGGATCAGAAAGGTGTTCGTGAATATGCATGGTTTCAAGGGTTCGCTTGGACAGTCAGTTTTTATAATCATGGGTGGGGCAATCTTGCCATTGCTGTTATTGATGACAAAACCGGAAAAGTTGTAGATGTTTTGAAAGGCGAACCCGAGACAGGTGAACTTGAACTTCTGGATTAGCATCGTATGAATCAACAGACACCTTCAAAAAATCTGTCCTTTTTTATCCTCCTGATTGTCGGAATAATCAGTTACTGTACTGCTGTTGGAAATGCTATCCCACCTGAAATTACCCCTGGAGAATTATTAATTCGTCTGACACCAGAAGCATCAGCAGATCTACAGCGACTGCAAACCAAATCGCCTATAACAGCCTTGTATGCAAAGCACGGTGTAGAATCTCTGAGATCCATCTTTCCATTTTTGACCAATTTTTCTAAGTATTCTTCAAAACTTAAACGCACCTATCTTCTAAGGTTTTCACTAACCGCAGACCTGCCTACACTAAAAGCAACGTTCAAGAATAGCAACCTCATTGAAGCGGTTGCGTATAACTATCTACGTCCAACTTTAGAGGATGAAGTTGTTCCCAACGACCCAAAATATTCAGAACAGTGGAGTTTGCCTCTGATAAATCTGCCACAAGCGTGGGTAATTGAGAAAGGGAACCTTGATGTGGTTATCGCCATTATCGATTCAGGCATTGATTATAGACACGACGATCTTGCTTCAAAAATATGGGTTAATCCGGGTGAAATTCCCGATAATGGTGTAGACGATGATGGCAACGGTTACATTGATGATATGCACGGATGGGATTTCACCGATGCCCCCAATCTACAAGCAGAAGGCGATTTCATAGAAGGCGATAATGAACCAATTGATGAATCGGGACACGGTACACATGTTGCTGGCATCGCAGGTGCAATGCCAAATAACGGTATTGGTATTGCAGGTGTCGCATGGAATTGCCCACTGATGGCGGTGCGCGCTGGGCTTTCACTCGGTGGGGGTTCCCGCATGCAGGATGATGACTCCGCCGCCGCTATTGTTTATGCAGCTGACAACGGGGCAAGTATCATCAATATGAGTTGGGGAAGTTCACAACATTCCTTTGTTATCCAAGATGCTATAGATTATGCCTATGCCCGTGGTGCGGTGTTAATTGGTGCAGCTGGCAATTCACAGGAGGCAGAGAGTATTTTTCCTGCCGGATACCGAAAAGTCATCTCCGTGGCATCAACGAACCAACATAAACAACGTTATTACAAATCGAATTTCGGCGCATCTGTTGATATCGGCGCACCCGGAAATGCCATTCTCAGCACACAAATCGACAACGATTATCGTATTCTTACCGGTACTTCTATGGCAGCACCGCACGTCGCTGGTATCGCAGCATTGATGCGCTCAAAACGACCCGCCCTCACCCACGAAGAGGTGCGGCAGATACTCGTCAACACTACCGATGTGGTTTTAGAAAAGGATAGTGATGAACCCGATCCGACACTTGCTGGTGCAGGAACGCTCAACGCTGAACGCGCTTTGTTAGGAAGCGGTGTCTTACAAGCGAGAATTCATTTTCCACAAACGAATAGTGGCGGCTCAACTTCAATAACATTAATCGGCACCGCAGGAGGCTATAAATTTAAGTCGTGGCAGCTGTTTTATGGGAGTTCGACTACCCCCACAACTTATGTCCCGTTTACCGACCCTGTGTCAACGCAAAAAGTTGCTGAACAGTTAACCGTATGGGATACGACTGATATACCAGAGGATGTTTATACTGTTCGCCTCGTCGTCACAGGGAGAGACGGCAGCCAGTCGCACGATCAAGTTGTATTAACGGTGGATCGCACTTCACCCAAAATTTTCTCCGTTACAGCAACTGAAGCATTGTACGGAGACAGCTCTACCACTATTTTCTCTTGGGCAACAGACGACGTAACTCGTGACACCTTCTATTTTCGACGCAGTGGTCAAATTACGCCTTTTGGTTCTATTGAGGAAAGAGGACTCGGAAAAGAACATCTATTTTCTTTTGGGTTGGCAACAGGACAATATCAGTTTTACATTGCCTCACAGAACACTGTCGGATTAAAAACAGTGGACGACAATAATGGGAAATATTATACAATTAATGTTGTTGGCAGTTCTATATCACTAAACGGGTTCGTTGAAACGGATCTTAGTCTTTCACCGCTCCACATCGCAAATGTATCTACTGATTTTGATAAAGATGGACTATCTGAATTTATCGGCGTGCCACTTTCAGATGCCGCTAAGGGTGAACTTACTCTGTCTGAAGGTCTCGTTGTTTATGAACGATCACCAACAGGCAAATTTCAAAGCGCGTACAGCCTCTCGGATCTTGAATCTCTTGAAATCTTGGGTCAAGGCGTAGATTTGGAAACGCTTGTGCCTTGGACAGTAGACGACACAGATAACGACGGTTTGCTGGAAATACTTGCTAATGACGAAGATAGGACTTTTCTCATAGAGAGTATAACGCCAAATGGATATCCTGCGCAAATCATCTGGGAAACACCGTTCATTTCGGGTGGAAAAATCGCTGACCTTGATGGCGATGGTGGAAAGGAAATAATCGGAGTTGATAACAACAACAACCGAATTCTCATCTTTGAGAATAGAGGGAATAACTTATATGACAGAACCGCTGAGTTAGTTAATGAAACAGAAGGGAAAAATGTCTTTGCCTTAGACTTTGCTATTGACGACTTCAACGTTGATGGAAAAGACGATTTAATTGTTGGCGATAGTGAAGGGGAAATTTTCATTTATACCGCTACAGCGAACAACAGTTTTCACCTACAGTGGCAAACTCAGCTTGGGATAGACGATGTTAGACTGTTGGACTCCGGAGATTTAACTGGAGATGGAAAATCGGAATTTGTTGTTGGCGGCACCATATCACCGCCAGATGTGCCTTCTGCCTCGCCTATCTGGAAGTTTCTTGTTTTTACGTATATATCTGGCAAGTATGTGCCGCTTTGGGAACAGGCTATTGCGCCGTATCGCCTACGTGGAAACAGCCTCGCTATAGCTGAATTAGACGGTGACAGACAAAACGAACTTGTCATCATCACACATCCGAACCTCTACGTGATGAAATGGAACGGAACAACATTCATACCATTGTTCCATCAAAAGGTTGCCGAAACTCCTACCCTCTTCACTGCGGATCTCAATAATAACGGGTTCCACGAACTCTACGTTAACGCTGAAGAGGGGGTAAGCTTCATTGAATCCGTTTTTGCGACGGATAATAACGCTGTTGCTACTCTTACACCATGGGACGTTTCTGCTACGCCTTTGACTGCAAAGGTCGTTCAGGTTACGTGGAAGACTGCAGAAGAAACACAAGTGCCAACTGTTTTTACAATTTACCGTGCAATCGGTGAAAAAAGTGAAGCACCTGCCGATACTAAGTTTGAGGCAATTGCTAATAACCTAACCTTACCCAGATTCTTAGACAGATCTGTTGAAATAGATACAACTTACTGGTATGCTATCACTGCGAAGGGAAAAACGGGTATAGAGACAGAACGGACAGAGGCAGTCTCCGTAACACCGCGCCTTGCTCCAAAAATAATTAGTGCTACCTTTCAACCACCTAACTGGATAGTTGTCACTTTTGATCGCCAGATGAACGCAACCATTAGCAATGAACGCCGTTATCTTTTGCGTGAACCGAAACGACTGGGTGGACTAAGACCAATGTCTGCTATCCGCGACAGAATGGGGACGCGTGCTCTTTTAGCCTTTGATACAGACAGTCTACAGTCGCTAATCGCTGTTCCAACAAACCGATATGAGATTGCCGTGTCTAATGTAACTGATATTGATGAAAATCCGATTAGAGCTGCTACAAACTTAGTTGAAATCCAACAGATTCCTGCTGAAGCACAAGTAAAAGATTTCACACAGTTACGCGTCTATCCGAACCCGGTCCGTCCGAACGTATCAGACAAAGGAGCGGTTACCTTTGATAAAGTGCCGATCGGTACTCGCATTCAACTTTTCACACCTAAAGGAGAATTGCTTGAGAACTTGAATGTCACCGAAAGCGATGGAAACAGCAAAAAGTGGTGGTTGACAAACGGCAACATCGGTGATATCGCGACCGGCGTTTATATCTATATCCTTGAATTTGAGACACAGAAAAAGGTTGGAAAGATTGCTGTGATTAAGTGAGTTGTTATTACAATTATGGACAATTTCATCCTTATCGCAAACCCAATATCCGGTAAAGGCAAAGCGAAAACTGTTGCTGAGCAGGCACACACCGCGCTAACGGCAGCGAACCATAATGGGCAGGTTAAATTAACAACCGGCACCGAAGATGCGATGCGTTTTGCTCAGGAAGCAGTCTCAAGTGGGATTCGATGGGTAATTGCTTGTGGAGGCGATGGCACGCTTCACGAAGTTGTCAACGGCATTGCGACTGTTCCGGATGTTACCTTAGCAATTATTCCGTGTGGGCGTGGCAACGATTTAGCGTCTGCTGTAGGTATTCCACGTAAACCGCAGCATGCGATTCAGACGTTATTCACTGGCAAATCCAAGTCTATTGATTTAGGTTACGTCCGTTCAGAGAAGGAGAGCGAACACTATTTTACGACGATAACGACGTGTGGTTATGATACAGAGGTCAGTCGTCGTGCTGCTGCACGCACCACCCCATTTTCAGGCACTGCTTCTTATGTCTACGCCGCTGTTGCTACACTATTCAAATACGAGTGCCCATTCGTCCGAATTGAAGGTGACTTCGGTATTCATGAGGGACCGCTGCTGCTTGCAGCAACTGGAAGCACAAAAAGTTATGGCGGGGGATTTAAGATCGTACCAAACGCACACTTTGATGATGGGCTTTTTGATGTATGTCTTATCCATCCCGTCTCATCCTTTACAGTGCTTCGTCTGATGGTTACGCTCTTCTGGGGTGGTCATGTCTCTCATCCTGCAGTGGAAATTCATCAGACCCGTAGTTTGAAGATTGAGACCGACCCTCCCGTTATGCTTTACGCCGATGGAGAACCGATGTGTGAAACACCTGCCACAATTGAGATTATTAAGCATGGACTCACTGTTCTTGTGCCATCTTAAGTGTTTTGTTCCTTTCTTGTGGGAGGGCTTTGTAAGCCCGATTTTATAGGTTGGGTCTCACTTGGAATTACAAGGTTTTCTTCCACCTCTGGTAGGCGCGTTTTGTAAACGCGCCTACCGTTTGCGTGTTTTGCATGTAAAGTGCCTTAAGTTAACACCTATGAATAGAGCGCAGCGAAACCTAACAATCCGCGCAATTCGTTTTAAACTCACCTTGACTTTTTAGGATAAACATGATACTATATGTCAAGTTAGTGTAAGTATTGATTAATTCACCTTTGTATAGTCACTTGTTTCCTATTAAAATGCGAAAAATCCTCAATGCATGATGCTCGTCCGCGGACTATAGATTTATATCAAATTCCAAACGGCACCGAACCTTTCACAGAATGGTCCAATTCAATTCGGGATAAAAGGGTAAAAAAGCGGATTCAAGCACGGCTATAATCTGTTAAACTTGGCAACCTTGGCGACCATAAATCTGTAGGTGACGGGGTTTGGGAATTACGTCTCGACTTCGGACCAGGTTATCGCATCTATTATGGCGAGGTGGACGATACAATCATTCTTCTACTTTGTTGTGGCGATAAGTCTTCACAGAATCTGGACATTGAACGTGCTAAAAATTATTGGATAGAATACAAGGAGAGGTTAAATGAGTAAAATATATGGAACATGGAAAGCGTTCCTGATTGAACAGCTTGCCGAACAGGAAGATATGAGTGGTTACCTCTCGGCTGTAATGGAAGAATATCAAACCCATGGGAATCCAGCCGTAATTCAGATATCCTTACAGAGTGTCGTTGAAGCAAAGGGTGGAATATCTGAACTTGCCAAGAAAACTGACATTGATCCGCAAGTTCTCTCAGATGTGTTAACGAGTACCGAAGCACCACGAATTGACACGCTTAGAACTATACTCAATGCTTTAGGATGCTGTCTTTCAATTGTCCCTTTAGATGATGTAGATACCCAAATTGATATTGCTGCTGATGCTTCAATAGGAACAGCAAACCAGCAGATAGATGCGATTTTAAATGAGTCTGAGCACACAAAATAACCTAAACGAGATCAAGCAGATAACGTGAAAATACCAGAAGACATCATTGCAATGCTAACACCGCCGCAGGCATAGCAGTTGAAACAAAGAGATCACGCTTCTTCCGGATACATCCCCTCAATCACATCACTATACTTTTCAATAATAACGTTTCGCTTCAACTTCAGCGTCGGGGTCATCTCATCCTCTTCCTGCGAGAATTCCTTTTCAAGCAGTGCAAACCGTCGCACTTGTTCAAAATCAGCAAAATCTGTCAAACGTTCCCGTATCTCACTTTGAATGAGTTGTTGCACCTCACGAGTTTTCAACATCTCAGGAATGTCAGACGTATCAACACTATTCTCCGATGCCCACGATTTGAGAGCATCAAAATTTGGGACAATCAGTGCAGCAACATTTTTCCGTTCATTGCCCACCAACATAATCTGGTCAATAAAAGGACTTTGCACCAGTTGGCTCTCTATCGGTTGCGGTGCCACATTTTTTCCATTGGATAACACAATGATGTTTTTCTTCCGATCAGTAATCTTGACAAATCCATCATCGTCAATGATGCCGATGTCGCCAGTGTGAAACCAACTCTCTCCATCAATAACCTCTGCGGTTGCGTCTTCATTATTGAAGTAACCTTTCATAACATGCGGTCCGCGGGTTAAAATCTCTCCATCTTCAGCGATCTGCACTTCAACACCAGGGACAGGCACACCGACAGTTCCAAACTTCCATTTAGCGGGATGGTTCATGCTAATGACAGGCGAGGTTTCTGTTAAACCGTATCCTTCCAAAATCAAAATTCCCGCTGCGTGAAAAAACTCCGCGATTGACTGAGGTAATGCCGCACCACCAGACACGAAAAACCGTAGTTGTCCGCCTGTTGCTGCCTTCAATTTCGCGAAAACCAGTTTGTCCGCAATGCCTTGTTGTAGTTGCAATAACGCAGATGGTTTTTTCCCTTGTTGAATCTTTGAACTTACGGCTGAACCGACTGAGACACCCCAGTGGAAAATCTTCTGTTTAAGCGACGAACCCGCCTGCACAGCACGTAAAACCCTATCATGCATCGTTTCATATAAGCGTGGAACGCTGAGCATTACCGTCGGCGAAATCTCCTGCATATTCTGTGCAACTGTGAAGGTGCTTTCTGCATAAGCTATCTTCGCGCCAGAAAACAACGGAACATAGTGTCCGCCGAGCCGTTCAAAAACATGAGATAACGGGAGGAAAGATAACAATACATCCGTTTCACCCACATCAATGAGTGTTTTACAAGCATTAAAGTTTGATAGAAAATTTGCATGCGTTAGCATAACACCTTTTGGGTTACCGGTCGTGCCGGAGGTATAGATAATTGTTGCAATGTCGTCTTGGTTTATTCTGTTAGTTTCAAGTGCGTCTGCCTCTTTGCCACGATGACAGATCCGCTCAAATTCTAAAACGCCTTCTGGAGGTTTGCCTTCGATTGAATCAAAGATAATTATTTGCTCAAGTGATGGCACTTCATCGCGGATTGCAATCACCTTTTCCAGTTGATCTTTAGTGGAAACACAAATTATTTTTGCCCCAGAATCATTTAGGATATAGGCGACCTGCGCTGCTGTGAGCGTTGAAAACATCGGCACGTTTACCGCTCCAGCTTTGAGAATACCAAAGTCTGAGATTGCCCATTCCGGACGATTTTCGGATAAAATCGCTATTCTGTCACCTTTTTGCACACCCAACGTATTTAACCCTTTACAGAAGGCGTCTACCGATTCGCCAAGTTCGGCGTAAGAGATGTCTTGATAAGTGCCACCTTTCGGTTTATGTGCCAATGCGGGTTTGTTACCGTAGTTCTGAACTGATTGCTCAAACATAGATATCAGTGTCATACATCATTTCTCCTGTTGTTTTTGCGTTTATCCTAACATAACTGGTAGGTATTAGTCAAGTTAAACATCTCGTTTGGATTACCTGATTCCTTGACATCACGAAACAATTCATGATATATTACTTATGACGAACTGGCAGGAATTATCGTCCCTGTCGCTTCAAATTGAACAAAAGAGAGTCCAATTTATGAGACTGCAACCCACCAAAATATGGCAATATCAGAATCCCGATATTGATACGAGCCTCACGCTTGCGGCGGAACTCGGTATCACCCCACTGGTAGCGCGTCTTCTTGCCAATCGAGGAATTAAGACTGTCGAAGAGGGAAAAGTCTATCTTCACCCAACGTATGCTGACCTACACTCCCCATTTGACATGGCAGATATGGAAAAAGCAGTTGAACGAATTCGTCACGCAATTAAGAAGGGTGAGCAGATATGCATTTATGGTGATTATGATGCAGATGGAACAACAGCAACCGCGCTATTAGTAAATGCGTTTAGACATATTGATTTTCCAGTCGAATACTACATTCCTGATCGCTATGATGAAGGATACGGTCTCAACAAGGATGCAGTTACAGAGATTCATAAAAACGGGTGTTCATTGATGATTACCGTTGACTGCGGTATTACTTCTATTGATGAGGTTAAACTCGCAAATGAACTTGGCATGGATGTGATTATTACCGATCACCATCAACCACCAGAAGATGATCCACCACCAGCTTATGCTATCATTTCACCGAAAGTGCCCGGAAACGAATACCCATATACAGATTTAGCAGGCGTTGGATTAGCATTCAAAGTCGCACAGGGATTGATAGAAGATGAAGAATTTCTCACTTCACTACTTGATCTCGTTGTGTTAGGGACAGTTGTAGACATAGCACCGCTTACTGGCGAAAATCGGACGTTGAGTCGACTCGGATTAGCAGAAATCAACAAGCGGCGCCGTCTTGGTATTCAAAAATTATGTGATGTAGCAGGTTTTACAGACAAACCTCTTGTGGGGCGTTCCCTCTCGTTTGGCTTGGGACCGCGCTTAAACGCTGCTGGACGACTGGATACAGCAAAAAAAGTGGTTGAACTGCTCACCACCGAGTCAAATAAAATCGCCGAGCAACGTGCATCGGAATTAGATACCTGCAATCAAGATCGTAAAAACATTGAGAATGATATTCAGGAAAGTGCAGTCGCACTTCTGAGCAGAGATGAGAATCTTGAACAGGCTAAAGGACTGGTAGTCGCAAGTGATGCATGGGGCAAACAGGCACAAGGTGTTGTTGGAATCGTAGCATCAAGGTTACTTGAACAGTATTACCGACCTATTTTTGTTCTGGCAATTGATGGAGATCAGGCAACTGGGTCGGGTCGTTGTATTGATGGAATGAATCTTGCTGATAGTTTGAATAGCTGCTCAAATCTACTTATCAGACACGGAGGGCACAAAGCTGCGGCAGGACTCACACTCAAGACATCGAATATCTCTAAATTTAAAAAAGCTTTCAACGAATTTGCGTGTGAACATCTTGATGAAAATGACTTAATCCCTAAACTAACTTTGGATTTTGAAACAAACCTCTCGTCCCTAACGTTAGAAACTTTAGAGCAGTTTGATATATTGGAACCGTTTGGAGGGGAAAATCCTGCACCTCGTTTTGTAAGTAAGGACTTAACAGTTAAAGGACGTCCCTCACTGATGGGAAAAGAAAAGCAACACATTTCTATGTTTGTCAGTGACGGATCAACTCCCAAAAAAGCGATTGGCTGGCGAAAAGCTCAACACGTAACTACACTCAGTAGACCCAGCATCTCGTTAGATATTGCATTTTCACCGGAAATCAATGAATTCAACAATACGCGCTCTGTCCAACTAATACTTGAAGAGTTTCATGTTGAAACTAAAGACCGTGCGCTAAATCTGCCGATATTTCCACCTACTGATACCCCTTCTTCTGGAAGAATTGTAGACCGTCGTAACCAACATAAAAAAGATTGTCTTTTGGCTTTGCTAAACGAGGATAAACCATGTATAATATATGTGCAAAGCACTGACAAAATAAACCAATTGTTAACAAGTGTCATTCCCGAAAAAGCATCGATAATTGGTAGGCACGATGAGACAACTACAGAAACGGAAGAGATAGAACTACTGGAAAAACTAAAGAGTGGCTCGCTGATCGGGATTGTTTCCTCCGCTGCGTTTTCAACAGTTGCCTTGGAGACTGTTCCTATAGTAGAGGCAGTTGTCTTTTGTCATCTTACGGCACAACCGGAAGATTTTTTCATGCGGTGTAAACCTGTGAAAAACGCCGAAAATACAACATTTCTACATCTCCTTTACAACAAGGAATCAGACGTGAGGCTGCTGCAGGAGTGGATAGATAGCACGTATCCTGACAGAAAGTTGCTCACAGTACTTTACCGAAAATTGCAAGAAACAGCTAAAACAGATTTTATTGATCTGAAAACTCTTATGGGGACACTTGAAGGCAATTCAAGACACGCTATTGAAACCGGATTAACTATTTTTGAAGAATTAGCGTTACTTGAAAGAAATACCGAGTCTGGAAAACACTACGTCAAACTTTTACCAACCCGTAAAAGTAATTTAGAGAGGTCAAAAACCTTTTTGAAATGTGAATGGTTGAAGCAGGCAAGTCAAGACTTTCAGAAATTTCAACTTGATGAAAATATCCAGCAAATTTGGGAACGGATAAAAAATGAGTTTGGAATCCTTGATTCAAAAAATTCAGAGACATAATCCAGAGGCAGAAACCGATTTTGATTTTCTCAAAACGTGTTATAGCTTTGCCGAAAGCGCGCATAAAAAGCAGCTGCGAAAATCCGGTGAACCGTATTTCATGCATTGCGTGCGAACAGGTGAAATACTCGCCCAACTACGGTTGGATATGGATACGATCTGTGCGGGGTTGATGCACGATGTGTTAGAAGATACAGGTATCACGCGTTCTGAGTTGGAAAAGCAGTTTGGGAAAAATATCGCTCACTTGGTTGAGGGCGTAACAAAAATCGGGCGATATAAATTTAGCGGTGGTCAGCGTAAGCGACAAGCGGAAACATACAGAAAACTATTATTGGCAACTGCCGAAGATATGCGTGTTATTCTGATTAAACTGGCTGATAGACTCCACAATATGGAGACCCTCGATTATTTATCCGAAGAACAACAGCAACGGATTTCTAAAGAAACACTGGAAATCTACGCACCTATAGCACATCGACTTGGTATCTGGTCAATGATGAGCCGCCTTGAGGATCTCTCATTCAAATATCTCCTTCCTGAGTCATATAGAGAAATTGCTGATCTCCTCAACGAAAAACTGGATGAACGACAATCATACTGCAAAAAAATGGAAGCCACGATTCATGCTGAGCTAAAGAAACATGGAATCTCAGCAAACGTGAGAGGGCGAACGAAACATATTTATAGTATCTATCAAAAAATGCATCAGAAGGGAACTCCATTTAAAGATATTTGTGATTTGGTTGGACTCCGCATTCTCGTTGAAGATGATTGGAATTGTTACAGCGCACTCGGTGTGTTACATCTGAGATGGAATTACCTGCCAGACCGCGTCCGAGATTGGATAGGACAACCAAAAAAGAATGGGTATCAATCTCTACATACCACAATTTTAGATGATGGTAAACCGATTGAGATACAGATTCGGAGTAGGGAAATGCATCAGGTCGCGGAAAACGGAATCGCTGCACATTGGAGTTATAAGGAAGGTGTGCCGACTACGAAGGAAGCACTCTCAATTTTTGCGAATTATAAGGAGATGCTTGAAGACATACAAGATACGCAAGATGTCCCTGATCGCTTCATTGAATCCATGAAATTGGAACTCTTCCAAGATGAGGTCTACGTGTTCACACCGAAAGGAGACATTCTTGCACTGCCTGTAGGTTCAACAGCGATTGATTTTGCCTACAAAATCCATACTGACATCGGAAACACATGCTGTGGTGCCGAAGTGAACAATGCGCTTACACCGATACGTGAACCGCTTCAAAACGGTGACCGTGTGCGTATTCTGACTCACCCCAAAACTGCGCCGAGTCGGGCATGGCTACGGATGGTAAAAACAGCGAATGCTCGGACCAAAATACGGCATTGGTTCCGTGAAAAAGACAGGGCAGATGCGCTTGAATTGGGCAAGACATTTCTCAAGGCGGAACTTCAAGTTTCATACCTTAACGCCAACGATTATCTGAAATCCCCTAAACTGCTTGAGATTGCCAAACAACTCGGACTTGAGAATGTTGAAGAACTTTGCATTCGGATTGGCAATGGGAGTGAATCTGCCACCCAAGTCGTGAATCGATTGAAACCGGAAAAGTTACAAGTTGCGGCAGAAGAGCAAAAATTACAACGGACAGAACCTACTATCCAACTTGAAAACGGCATAGATTTAGGGATGGTGCGCGTCATGAAATGTTGTAACCCGATTCCTGGAGACGACACCGTGGGTTACATCACACGCGGGCGTGGGGTTTCTGTTCATCGGGTTGGGTGTGTCCGGTTACTTGATGAACCTGAGCGGTTCATCGCTGTCAATTTGCAACCGGTAGAGGGGACAAACTACCCAGCACAAATATTTGTTGAATGCCACGACAAACCTGGGATGTTGGGTGAAATTACAACTGCAATTGCCAAATTCCAAGTTAATATACGAGAGGGAAACTTTAAAGCTTCCACCGTAACCAGAATTGATGATACCGCTGCAGATTATTTTACTTTGGATGTAACTGGGGTTGACCAGCTGAAAGAAGTGATGAATGCTGTTAAAAGTTTAAAAGGTGTAGAAAGTGTCGTCCGAAAAATGTAAGGTTTTATACCTCGGACGACATGCGTGAAATGACTTTTGTAACTTTACCGCTTCGAATGCAGGACGTACAGACGCGAATTCGCCTGGGGCCTTCTTCAGTCATAGTGCGAACCCGTTGAAGGTTTGGAAGCCAGCGGCGTTTTGTGTGTCGGTATGACGCACTGATTTGATGCCCTGATCGCGGTTTTTTTCCACATAGAGTACATACTCGTGCCAATTTAAACGCCTCCTCTCTTTTCAAATTTGAATTTGGTGTAAAATTTAATACTTATAAAGAATATCACATTTGAGTAGGCAAATGCAAATTTTTCTTTCAAAAAATCGTATATTTATATTTTTACTGATGATCACCGTGTTTTTTGGTTGCGGGCAAACGGAAGATGAAACGCCAGAACCAGTAGTTCAGCCAGAACCAATATTATACGGCACTGTATCAGGAAAAGTCACCGACGCCAAAACAAACAACCCGATTCCCGGTGCTGTCGTAAAGTTATTTGGTTTGGAGATCAAAACCGAAGTTGATGGAATCTTCGCATTTCACGGAATTCCTTACATAGAGGAACAAAATTTAACTGTTCATGATCCCGATTATCAAGTATACACTTATACTTTTACGCTGAATCAGGAGCGTTTGATAGTTGATGCAGCATTGACACCTCTCAAAGACCCTGAAAACGAATTAAATGCGTTTTTTGAGAGTTTCTCACAACTGATTGAGTCGTTAGATGCCGAGAATCTCCCAGATATCCAAGCGCGGTTCTCTGAGTCTTACGTAGCATCTGATGATCCTGTTACGGCTTTTGGTATCTTATCTGGCGTAATTCCTCCAAATTTTGAAGGTGTGGTCCCAACTTTCATAGACATCTTTCAAAGATATTCTTGGTTACAATTTGTGTTTAGAGACAGAGTTATGGATATAACCCATGCGAGGAAAGCATCAATTGAACTTTTCTTGGACGTTGACTCTGAAAATGCGGAAGACGGGAATATGAGACACCTTGAGGCAAAATGCAATTTTGAGTTTCGACGCGAAGGGTCTGATTGGAAGATAGTCTACTGGCAACTTTTGAGTTTAGACGTTGGTTTGCAATAGGTTTGCTAATGCAGCAAATTCAGTAATATCTAATGTTTCAGCGCGCCGTTGTGGGGCAATGTTTAATTCAGCAAACGCCTCATTTAGTATTTCAGCAGATGCAAATCGGCGCAACGAATTTTTGAGCATTTTTCGTCTCCCCCTAAACGCCTCCCGAACAACCCGAAAAAAATACTCTTCATCGCTTACTGTAACTCGCGGCTTCTCACGCATTGTTAGTTTCAGCAGAGCGGAATCAACCTTTGGTGCAGGAAAAAAATTATCAGGTGAGAGTATCCCCATTAACGTTGTATCGGCGTAGTAGGAAATACCAATAGTCAATGCCCCGTAGTCTTTCCCACCGGGTGGGGCGACAATCCGCTCCGCCACCTCACGCTGCATCATTAGGACGCAGCTGCCGAGTTGGTCTGTGTGTTCCAGAAGTTTCGACAAGATTGGAGTAGTTATACCATACGGGAGATTTGCTATAACCTTTGGACGGGTGTTTGGAGGAAGAAGCGATGAGAACTCTATTTCAAGCACATCGGCGTGGACAATTTGAATATCTGTATCCGTTGAAAATTGGGATTCTAATTCAGCATATAATAGAGGATCAACCTCAATCGCTATGACAGATTTCGCACATTCAGCCAACGCTTCTGTAAGGCATCCGAGTCCCGCACCGATTTCTATGACGACATCTGTATCAGTGACTCCGCCCGCTTCAATGATAACCGATAAAACATCGGGGTTGATAAGGAAGTGTTGCCCTAACTGTTTTTTAGGGCGTATGCGGTGCGCTTTTAAAAATGCTTTCGCTTGTTGCAGAAGTGTCATCCGTTCATGGTTCGTCTCCATTGCGCTACCTTGAAATGCATAAACTCGACGATTTTGAAAGTTCAAAAAGTGAGTGTGAAATATATTGTGAAAAGTTAAGGCTGAAATGTAATACCATTTCTAATTGATCGTCTTTTATTAACGTGAGTTCGGTATAAGAGATATGTAGTTCTTAATGCCTTGAATTTTACTCCAACAATGGTAGGTGCGGTTTCTAACCGCACTTGAGCATCAAACTTTTAGTTTGTGCATCCGTGGAACGCAAACTAAAAGTTTGCGCTACAAAAAATTGCTTATACCGAGCTCACGTTTTCATTAACAAAAAACGCGTTTAATCGCAATTCATTGCGCCTCTTACATTCTTCAGCTCTGCTTGAACCGATCGCCCCGCTGGGGCTTATCGCGTGATAAAACTAAACGCACAATGCAAACAAATTATTAGAAGTGGCGATTTGGCGTTAATGTCAAAACTTTACACATCCTTCTGCATGTTGTATATTTCTATTTTTTCATCAACTTTACGACACGATCTAAGATAGCATTGGCAACCTCTTGCTTGGACAGGAGGGGGAGTTGTTCACAATTGCCTGCCTTGTCAAGTAGCGTTACAATATTTGTATCGCCTGCGAATCCTGCCCCTTCAGCAAGAATGTCATTTGCGACAATGAGATCACATTTTTTACGGATTAACTTCTCTTTTGCGTTTTCAAGGACATCGTTCGTTTCTGCAGCAAAACAGACGGTGAACTGATGCTTTTTATTTTCACCGATGGTCTGTGCAGTATCTGGATTTTTCTGTAAAGCGATGTTTAATAGGTCGGCCCGTTTCTTGATTTTGTGGGGCGAAAATTCTGCTGGACGATAATCGGCAGGTGCAGCCGCCATGATAACGATGTCTGTTTCCTCAAACTTCTGTAATACTGCTTCATGCATTTCTTGTGTCGTTTCTACATTGCAGATTTCAATTCCCGTTGGAGGTGGAACTGTCGCATGCCCGCTAATCAACTGAACATTTGCGCCTCGACGTGCTGCTGCTTCTGCAAGCGCATAGCCCATCTTTCCGCTTGATCTGTTTGTTATAAACCGAACTGGATCGATATATTCCCGCGTTGCACCTGCTGTAACAAGGATTCGTTTCCCATGTAAATCTTGTTGGAGGTTCAGAATTGCTTTAGTGCGTTCAAGAATTACATCTACCTCATTCAAGCGCCCAACCCCTTCGTAACCGCACGCAAGATCACCACTTGCAGGTTCTACGAATTCAACACCGTGCTTGCTGAGTGTATCTATATTCTGTTGGACAAACGGGTTTTGATACATGTGTCCGTTCATCGCAGGTGCCACGAGAATGGGACAATGGACAGAGACAGCAACAGTAGAAAGTGCATCATCAGCGATGCCGTTTGCCATCTTTCCAAGTATGTTCGCAGTCGCGGGGACAATGGTGAGTAGGTCAGCACGGTCAGCAAGATCGATATGTGGGGGTTTCCAATCTTCACCCGTGTCGAACAGGTCAAGTAGCACGGGATTCCGTGATATAACTTGAAATTGTAACGGGTTTATCAAGCGGGTGGCGTTTTTTGTCATTAAGACGTGAACAGCAGCACCCCATTTGACCAATTGACTCGCATAATCAAGCGATTTATGAATGGCAATTCCACCGGTAACGCCTAAAAGGATAGTTCGGTCTTTGAGTTCCATGGGGGAATCAAGATTACAAATCCCTCCTGCTGGGAATATCAAAAATAGATTCAACAAAAGTTGCTGTCTGTTCAGGGGTAATACGGCACCGTTCTGCAGAAATAATCGCTTGAATTTGGCAGACTGCCTGCTCTACTGCGTTTTCAGGATTGATAACACAGTAATCGTAATGTGCTATCTGGTTAAGCTCGGTTTTGGCAATTTCCAATCGGTTTTTGAGTTCTGCCTCTGATTCGGTTTTCCTGCCTCGTAAACGTTTCTCCAGAATTGCGAATGATGCTGGAATCAGAAAAATCAGGATACTTCTTGCGGGAGTGAGGTCATGTTTTCGGACTTGTAGCGCGCCGTTCACCTCTATTTCTAAAACCGTGTCTTTTCCTTCTTGACGCGCTGCCGCTATTTCGGATTTTGGCGTTCCATAAAAGTTTTCGCCATATTTTGCCCACTCTAAGAATGCGTTTTGTTCTATCTGTTCCTCAAAATGTGCGGATGTCAAAAAATGGTAGTCAACACCGTCAACTTCACGGGCGCGGGCAGTGCGTGTTGTTGCTGAAATAGAGAGCCGTAATACGTCATCCGCTTTGCACAACGCAGTAGCAACAGTGCTTTTACCACACCCGGAAGGACCTGAGATGACAACGACTAAATTCTGGTTTTTAAACGGGGTGGAAACCATTTTGGAATTGAATGAGAGTTAATCTGCTGCCTCAGCGAGTTCTAATAGCACGGGTGATTCAACGCGGATAGCATCCTTAATACATACCTCTTCGCACAACTTGCAGCCAACGCAGTCCTTCGGTTTGACTAATTCACAAATACCGAAGAAACTTTCAGCATGTTCGCCAGTTTCGGGGTCTTTAAGTTCAAGACATTCCCACGGGCAGATATGGACGCAGAAATCGCACCCAGAGCAGAGTTCTTCGTAGATAACAGCGATAGGTCTATGTGTTGGACGGCGAATAAATTTGCATACTTCACCGAATTGGTCACGGATTGCTTCTACCGGGCACACCATACCGCACGCTGTACAATCAATACAGACATTCGGGTCAATGATGTGCAGCATATTCCGGTCGCCAGTAATCGCATCCACAGGGCAATTGGTTAAACATGCCATACACCCGATGCATTCGTCAGTAATATAATACGCCATAGAAACGACACCTCCAGATTCCCTTTATTTTAACATAACGTGGTGAAAATGTCAAATTCAAATATTTTAAACTTTTTTCGTGCAATGCACCCTTTTCCACTTAATACTGTGTCTTACGTTATAAAGGGTATCTTATGTAATGTTCTGGATAACCCATGGCGAATATTGTGTGTAGGTCGTTAATTTGACAAAAATTTATATTTTTCATTTTATGCACCCTTTTGGACATACATTTTTGTCTTAACATTATGAAAGGTATTAGATACCAAATGTTTGGAAAATCCATGTTAAATATTCGGTGTAAATTTTGCTTATTTGACAAATCTAAAAGGAGGACATATAATTTGTGAAAAAGAAACTTTGGACACTACAACCGAAAAAGCAAAGGTGGCGAAAGATAGGGTTTACCGTGGCACTTATTGTTTTTATAGGTGGAGGACTGCTGTTTGGCACAATCAAAATGATTGATGCTACACAGACAGAAGTTCCCGCTTGTGTAGAACGGACAAAGCCGGACTGTATCAAGGATATGCCGGAACCGATTTGTCCACCTCAACATCAACGTGTCCCTTGCCCGCTGGATGCAGCAGTGCAAGGAATAACTAAAAAATAAAGGAGTTTACGACATGTCAATTTTGAAGAACAACTGGCACTGGATGCTCTTTGCCCTTACTATTTTCGGAGGCATTGGTGTAGTCTTGTTTACACAGTTGAACACTGATACTGAACCGAAAACCGTGTATAAACTACCATCGGAGGAAACTCTACAAAACATCCGGGAGAAGTCGGCTGCACAGAAAGCGCAAGAAGCTGATGGCGAGAAAAGACCACCGCCCGCCGGTGAAACGTACGAAACGGGATATTGGCACGGTGACCACTGGCATAGAACCGCTCCGTCCCAAAAATCACCACAAACCCCAAAAGTGACAGCAGACGGTGTCGTTCATGCTCCTGGCACCCTGATCGGCAACAAAGCGTTTTGGAACAAGTATTGGAAAGATCGTGGACTTGAACCACCCGACGGCGATTGGACGTGGGCAACCGATGGCAAAGGTAACTACTATAAATCTTATAAAGGGCAATTCACACCTTTTGAGATCAAAACAAAAATTGGATATGCCCCGACGCTTGAACAATATCAGCAGATGCAGAAACTGCATGCCGAATGGCACCGGGCCAAAAACAAAGGCTACACCGCTGAGGTTCAACGGCTTGAGGCGGAAATGGCAACACTCAGAGAAGCTTCACAAGGAGAACTACCAACTTATGCCGGAGGTGTTTACCAAGGTAGAGTTGGAGAATCTCCAGAAGAAGCAAAGAGAAATGGTAGAATTCAGCGTGCAGCAGTCCTGCGACAGTTGTATCGTGAGTATGGATTAGAGCATTTAATGCCGCTCACAGAGTAAATATCTATAGCAATATGCTTTTAAAAAGGAGTAAAAGATGAAAAATGTATTTTGTTTGTTATTAACCTTTCTCATGATCAGTTTCATAAGTATACCTAACGGACATGGTTTAATCACTGGACATTCGCTATCCGCAAACGGCAGTGGTCAAACCTACACGGGTAATATTGTTCTCAATCACTGGGGATCGCTTGATGGTAGTGGATACTGCAAGGTAGAAGATCAAACGTGGACTCCAAGTGGTCCGCCATGTGTTGTAGCAATTGAGTTATCTGTCACGTATACGGATACTGCTAATATCGGTGGTACGATAAGTGGCTCCATTGAAGGAACCTCTGCTGTATTTGGCGAACCCGGTGTGCTGGTAGGAAACTGGGACGATGGTGCGCCGCGTCCGATGGACGGTTCCGCAACGATTGTTTTTTCTACGGAACCTATTGATTTTCCGGGCCGTAACACTGCACATAAAGGTACGTGTCAAGAGTGGGACTGGGGATATAACGTTTATAATTGGGAAGCAAGTGGCGAAGTCGTTGCACAACGTGCTTACGATTTGGCAATTAGTTCTACGACCGAAACAACAAGTAGTTCCGCCAGCATCGGTACAGATGCCAGCGTGGGAGTATCAGAGTCTACAGGCAAAACGCAAGGTGAAGATTGGGATTTTGGACAATCTATAACAATGTCGGTCCCTGCTGCCAATCAGATGACGACAGGGACTTGGGCAATGGATACCAACTATACCGACAAAAAAGCGTGTCTGAAATGTGGTGAGAGTGTCCAGACAAAGTTTGAACATCGCAGAATCTGTGGTGAAGAAGAACCGGGCATTATTGCAGGTTGCGGTGAACCATATTGGATCTGCCCTGATAATTCAGACGAAGACGATCACAAGGTGCGCACGTGTATAAGGGCTCACTGTGAGGAAGGGTTTAGAAGATGCACAAATCCTATATGCGATTCATCTCTTTTTGACAGAGGACATATAGATTAATAGTCGGTTATCATGTTTTGAAAAAATATTCAGGCAGGTAAACTTTGCATTACCTGCCTATTCTTTAAACAACCGATCAACAGTATACGCCTCCAGCAATGCCGCATCAATATCAACGCCAAACCCTGGCGCATCATTGAGTGTAAAAGAACCTTCGCGAGGGCGCAACTTAGTGAAAATGTCAAATTGATATTTTTAACTTTTTTCGTGCCATGCACCCTTTTCCACATAATACTGTGTCTTAACTTATAAAGGGCATCTTAAATTGATGTTCTGAATTATCCATGTCAAATATTTTACGTAGGTTCAGTTATTTGACAAATCTAAAAGGAGGACATATAATTTGTGAAAAACAAACTTTGGACACGACAACCGAAAAAGCAACGGTGGCGAAAGATAGGGTTTACCGTGGCACTTATTGTTTTTATAGGTGGAGGACTGCTGTTTGGCACAATCAAAATGATTGATACTACACAAACAGAGACTCCCGCCTGTATGGAACGGACAAAACCGGACTGTATAAAGGATATGCCGGAACCGATTTGTCCACCTCAGCAACGTGTCCCTTGCCCGCTGAACGCAGCGGAATAAAGGGATAACTAAAGAAATAAAGGAGTTTACGACATGTCAATTTTGAAGAACAACTGGCACTGGATGCTCTTTGCCCTTGTTATTTTCGGTGGTATTGGTGTAGTTTTGTTTACACAGTTGAACACAGATACCGAACCGAAAACTGTGTATAAACTACCATCGGAGGAAACGCTACAAAATATCCGAGAGAAGTCGGCTGCACAGAAAGCGCAAGAAACTGATGGCGAGAAAAGACCACCCCCCGGTGAAACACATGAAACCGGGTATTGGCACGGTGACCACTGGCATAAATCCTCTCCCATGTCACAGAGTGCAGTTTTGGCTTCGACTCTTTCCTACAATGAACTGGAAAGTGGGGAAAAAGAAACGTTGACATTAGAGCAACTCAAAACGAAGATTGACAGTATAAACGCACGTGTGCAGGATCAATATCCCGAATTCCAGATACTGACCACTTTGACACCCGAGGAGATATTTGCTCGCTACCCATCAGAGGCAGACAGAACGAACCTAGCCCAACGTGCTAACGACTTTCTCATAGCGTATTTAGAAGAAATTAAAATCGTATTCGCTGCCGCCCCGGTTGAAATTCGCAGAAAGGTTTTTGCGAACGTTCATAATCAACTCATACAGAGTTGGGGAACTCAGATGGCTGACACCGTGACTGAAACCCTTAAGGATTTACTTGAAGAATAGTTTTAAGATTAAGAGATAAACCCAATATATAAGGAGATAAATAATGTTTACAAAGTTTTCTATACGAATTTTATCAAGTCTCTTGATAATTCTTATGTTATCAATTTCCCCCGTTATCGCTATTCAGGTGACTTATGTTGGAGTAGGTTCGGGAGGCTCCACTGAACTTTGGGATGGTGAAACGCACTACGGTCAAGCGGAATTCGACGAACCTTATCATACCGTCCACTGGTATGTAAAAGGTGCAGGCGAAACAGGATTCGGAACAGAAGTATCTACAGACTATGGCGATGGCACATCAACTGTCTCTTATTTTTCTCATACATTTAGCAGTAGCGGCTCCTATGAGATTACCGCTTATGTTTATCCAGAAAGCGGTAACGTAGATTGGAGTTCATATACTGTGGATGTGTATAACAAAGAAGATGCTATAAATGATTTAGAAAATCAAATTATAAATGCTGAATCTCTTGAAGGTGAGTTTGAATCACTCAAGGATGAGATAGAAAGTTCCAGCGCACCACCAAGTGTTACAAGCTCAATTTTATCAGGGATCGGGTACTCAATTTTGTCTTTAACTGGAGTTATCGTAACTGGTTCAGCTGCGGTTACGACTCTCACAACAGGTGGAGCAGCCACACCCTTAACGTATGTTGTAGCTATATCCGGATTGGGAGCTGCAAGCACTGCTGGCAGCGCTGCACTAGTGGTTAGTCCAGTCTAACTTTTCGGGTATAGATGTTTTAATCTGACACGCGCATCGTCCGTTGTAAATTGCCAGTCTACCTGCTTTTGCTCTGCATTTCTACGTTTTTGCCACGCTTGTGTCTCTCTACGGAGTGTCTCTATATCTGGGATTCGACGACACAAACATTGGCGTGTAAGGACGCTAAGTTCTATTTCCGCTATATTCAACCAACTTCCATGAATGGGGGTATGCACGATTTCTAAACGCTTCCGGAACCTATCTGCTTCTTCATCTCCAAACACTTTATTGAGTGACGCGAGTTTATGTGTATTCAGGTTATCACAAACTAAAATGACCTGTTTTGCGGATGGGTAGACCTCATCCAATAGTATTTTGACTTCTTCTGCCCAATCCACTGTCTTTCGGTGCGTCCGAACAGACACACGCCGCCATCCCGAGAGTGCCTCTGTAAATAGGAAGATATTTGCTGTGCCTTTGCGTTTATACTCGTTATCTACGCGCTTGACTTGTCCCGGTTTCGCAGGATACGGTTCACGAACATCATCCCTAAGTGTGACAGATTGTTCGTCCATGTTCACAACAGGAGTATCCGCAGCCAAAGGTTTCTGGTAAAGATCAAGCACTTCTTCCATTGACTTTACAAACTCAGCGTCTTTTTCAGGGGGTATCACCCACTGTTGCTGAAGGTGTGGTTTCAACGCGTTTTTTTTAGTGTCTGCCGCACCGTTTCTGGAGAAATGTTTTCCACAACTTCAAGTCTTACCAACTCTGACGCAAGCAGACGTAACGTCCATTTGGCAGCACCTTCGGGAGGGGTTCCACAACTCAGTGCTATCAACCTTGCTTCTCCGTCACCATCAAGTTTACGAGGTGTCGGTGGATGCTTCCGCTTCGCACGATATAAGGCACGAGAAAAGCCACCTTCCACAAAACGCTGACGCACTTTCGCAACTGTCCTATCAGTGCACTCATACGCCTCAGCTATTCTCGCGTCAGTCCAGCAGGGACCATTTATATCTGATTTCAGCAAAATATGAGCATGCCTTATCATATATGCCTCTTTTTTACCTGTGTTAATAATATCTGATAACTCCTGTCGTTCCGCATCGGTCAGTTGGACAACATATTTCTTATTCAAGGGTGTGTTCCTCCTTATGTATTGCTATACTATAAGAGAACACTTTTGTTTGTCAAGATGCCGAGAAATCTACAAAAACTAAAACAAACTTTTAGGATGGACTATCCACTAGGTCAACGTTCTTCTTAAACAGATCTTCAAGAAAAAGAGCTAACCCCATATAGTCGCGAAGGGTCAATCTTTCGAGTTCAACGATGAAATCAATGTCGCTTCCGGCAGTCGCTGTCCCTCGCACGTAAGATCCGAACAAGCCGATCCGCTTGACACCGTATTTTCGCAAAATCTCTCGATTGTCTACCAGACTCTGTTTAATAAGTTCCTTGCTGAGAATTGTTTGATCTTCCATCTTAAATCCCTTTGGTAAGATACCCGCTCACACGCCTAAAGAAACCGTTCTTGATGTCCTGATCGCTTCCTTACCGAATACTCCCGACAGAAGAGCGGGTAGCGAAGTGATTCCAACCACGGAGGACTAATCGTACGTTAGTGTGTCTGTTTTCATCTTCAATCTGATCATCACCTGCATGCATTTGAACGAGTAAACTCTTCCGCGTCTTATTTGAAAGGTTCGGCATTGAACCGTGCAGGGTGAAGTAGCTAAAGAAAAGTACATCTCCCGGTTCTGCCTCTAATACAGTTGCCTCCTCAATTGGGTATCGTTCAGTGATTTCTTCGTTCTGTCCACCGCCCATCATGCCATCAGTGCGTCCGAGTTCCTTGTGAGACCCGGGATACACGCGGACACATCCCATCTCATCTGTTGCATCCGACACATAGATGATAGCGGCTATCATCGAATCTTTGACTGATGGAAAATACTGCCAATCTTGATGCATCGGAAAGGGTGAACCTTTCTCAGGCGGTTTGCAGAAAAGTTTGGAATGGTGGAGCATAATATCCGGTCCAAGGATCGCTTCTGCGGTATCAAGAAAATTGTCTTGCAGAAATGCCTGCATCCACACAGCAGAAAAACTTTGGATATTATGGGTATGAATAATAACAGATTCCCCACCATCAAGTGCATCCATCAATCTACCGCCCCAACGTGCATTAACATTTTCATCGCTTTTAAGCAACTGGTCTACAACACGATCAAAGTCATGCTCCATTAATTTGACTTCTTCGGGTGAATAGACCCCTTTTGCGAAATAGTATCCGTTTTCATGAAAAAATTGCCCGATATCTGACATTACGATTTTGTAACCTCCAAATAGTGTTCAATAAGCCAATTCGACAGAAGACGTTCTGAATTATTAGCATCTTTAATTTCTTGTTGTAACTGCGTAAAAGCTTTCAATACTGCGAACTGCCCATCATTAAGAATTCCTACGAGATTATCTTTTTGGGAAATGCTTGAACCCATATCACACAGTTTATGTACATCCTCAATACGATTGGTAGCAATTACGAGTGTTTTTCCCATTGCTTGCAGTTCACCGAATAATTCTATCATCTCAATTTGTCCGCGCGGGTCAAGTAGTGCTAAGGGTTCATCCAGCAGCCACAACTGTGGTTCGTGCAGAAATGTCTTGGCAAACAGGACTCGTTGGCGTTCTCCAGTTGACAATATACCAATTTTGTTGTGACATAGATGCTGGATATCCATTAATTTCAGCACTGCATCAATTGCAGCGGTGCGCTCCTGCTTGTCTAATTTGTACGCAGCAGCGAAAAAAATGAGGTAGTTGAGGACAGATAACTCCTGGTATCCTTCAAAAGCAACGGGTATATAGCCGATGCACGGACGCACCTGTTTCAAATTTGAAAACGCATCTATTCCTGCAATAGAGACAGTGCCTGATGTCGGTTCAACTAAGGTTGCCAAAATGTTGAGTAGGAGTGTCTTTCCCGCGCCGTTTCCACCGAGTAGGACGAGCGATTCTCCAGCTGCCACCTGAAAAGTGAGTTCTGTGAGGAAAGGTTTTTTGTCAATGGATTGACAGAGATTTTGGACATCAAGCAATTAGATTCTCCAGTGATAGGTTCATTTATCCTGTGTCAAATCATTGTCCTATAAACGCCAATCTCAACTGAGATCAACTTTGACAGGTCTACCAAGTTCGGCAGACTGCCATGCGGCTTCGGTCAATTGGATAACCCGCAAACCGTTTTCAACACCGATAGGATTTTCTGTGCGTTCGCCACGGATAAGTTCAATAAAGGCGACATCCTTGTTGCCACTTTCTGGCATATCCGCTGCATCAACAGGAACCGGTTTATCTCCCTGATTTTGACGATGGAGTTGACCCGCGCGTAGAAACAGTGCACCCTCTTCCAGCCAAATGGAAAAATCTTCACGTACACCACCGTACGCATGTCCAACAATACTAATATTACACAGTGCGCCCGTATCAAATTTGATTGACATTGCGGTGAGAACATCTACTTCAATATCTAAGTTATCTATCATCGCAAACACGGTGCCTGGGCTTGCTTCCAATACCCATAAGAGGATGTCAATGAGATGACTGCCGGAATCATTCAGCTGTCCACCACCGCCGAGGAATGGGTCTTGTCGCCATTTCCCCTGTTGATTCCGATACCAATTCTGCGATTGATGGGCTGCGACAAAGTTCACTTTTCCAAGTTCACCACTTTGCACGACTTTACGACAGTAATGATAGGTGGGACTCAAGTGTCGTTGGTAGCCAATCATCAGGTGCAAACCGGTTTCTTCAACTTTTGCCATCACCTGTTTGGCGTGGTCTACCGTGCAGACCATCGGTTTTTCGGTATGCACATGACACCCCGCATCAAGTGCAGCCATGATATGGTCAAAGTGGAGTCCGTGCGGTGAACTAATGACGACAGCATCCGGTTTTACAGCAGTTAGCATTTCCACGTGGTCAGTGTATGTAGGGATTGAATCGTCTAAACCGACGGTCTCTTTGAACGCTTTGAGTGCGTTTTCGCTTGGGTCGGCAAGGGCCACAATCTCTACATCCCCAACACTGAAGACACTACGTCCGTGTCCACGTGAATTGCCACCACATCCGATAAATCCAAATTTTAATTTCTGTTTTGACATACTTACTCCTGATTGATTTCTTGTTGACGTTTTTCAAAAAGCCTTGTGAAGAAAGTGATCCAGATAAAAGTCATGATTGACATGAAAAGCACTAACCAAAACATTCCTCCGTATCTCAACAAGCCAAAAGAACTTCCATGTTTTTTCGATATGCCGTGTTTAAGCTCAAGCACATTTCCTTTCGCAACTGCATCGTAAACAACGAACATTCCTTCTTCAAGGACAGTGACACTACTTTGCCTACTCTCAGCAGTTACCTCAGCAAGACTCATTGTATTCCTATAACTTTCTTTATTAAGGAAAATCATGTAGTCCCCAGGAAGTAAGACAAACTTATATTCACCATCTGCATTAGAAAAAGTGTCCTTAAATTCTTCCAAGTCTACACCTACACCCCTAATCGTGACCCTGACGTCGCTTACAGGGGTTTGTTGAAAGTTGGTATCAAAGATTTTACCGCGAATAACCCATTTTGTGTCTATTTTCTGTGAGGAGGAAGTCTGCGTGTCTGATGTCCCATCTGAAACAGGGAGTGCAACAGAGACAGTCGTAATGCGATTTTCTCGAACAGTCATTGAAATCAAAGTAGGATGATAATTGCTCTTACCAACGGTAACGATGTAGACACCCGATGGTAAATTGTTGCACCGATACTGTCCGTTCGCGTCAGATACTCCAGTGATTTTGGTCTTATCAAATCCATTAACACCATCAATTTGCCTAATTTTAACTTCCACGTTTTCAATTGGGGTCGGTTGTGGAGATTGCGTTGTAATCTGCAATTGAAGCGTGCCACCTTGCGGTTCTTTGGAGCTGAACAAATTCTGGAATCCGGTGAGTATATTTTCCTTTTTGTTCATTGTAAGCGGCACATAATGACTTCCACCATTCGTAACCGAAACTGGTAGTCCAATTCGGCTTTGGTATCCAGCCTTACGAAAATTGATTACATAATCACCCGCGGGTATATCTCTGTATATGAATTCCCCAGTTTCGGCGGACTCAGTTAGAAAAAAGAGTCCACTTATGCTATCAATCTGGATACGCACACCAGCAATAGGAAATTGGGCAGGAGTTGTGTCGGTAATATAACCGTGGACTGTGCCTTTATTATCTTGTATGTCTGTATCCTGTGCGGAAACTCCTATACAAAAATGAAGAACACATATAACAAAGATTAGACCGAACTTAGAATGTGGCATCTGGCTTCATCCTTTTGAACTTAAGTATAACCTACCATAACCTATTCCAAAATGCAAGAAATTAATTCTTACGAGGCACGAATATTGAAATTTGTTCCTACAATTCCCAACTGTTCAAAAAATGAACACTATTATACAAATTATGTCAAAAATTTGTTGAAATTCTCGGTTTTTGATAGGATTACGTATGGCATAAAATTTGCATAAATTTAGAGTATAGTTTAAAATACCGTGATTTCGGACACAACACCATAAGAACAACAATATTGAATGGAGAAAAGTAGCATGCAAAAGTCATTTTATTTTTTTATAGTTTTTAACCTTGTGATGTTAGTGAGCTGGCAATCCAGCATACACGCTAATGTAAAGTTAAAAGAATATAAAGACAAAAACGTTGTGGAAATGCAGGAGATAACGGTGACAGCCACACGTACTGAGAAAGAACCTTTCAAAACACCAAACGCTATTGCTGTTGTTAACCTAAAGCAGTTGGAACAAACTGGGGCAGACATTACACCTAACTTACTCCGAGATGTGGTCGGTGTTTGGGGACAACAGACAACAGTCGGGCAAGGTTCGCCACTACTCCGCGGTTTAACTGGCTATCAAACGTTGATACAAGTTGATTGGGTTCGCCTGAACAATTCAACATTTCGTTCTGGACCGAATCAATATACAGCGACCATTGCACCTGAAAACATAGATCGGGTAGAGGTGTTACTCGGTTCAAGTTCCATGTTATATGGAAGTGGTGCCATGGGTGGAGTTGTTAGTTTTTTTACAAAAGCGATCCCGCTTAATCCAGCACAGGAAAACTGGGAAATACATCCTCACATTCTTGCTCGCTACACGACTGCCACACAGGAACGTCTCGGTAGATTAGAGTTAACAGGAAGCCAGGGGCGATTTGGATTCAGTGTTGGCGGTGGCGTGCGATACTACGGAGACCTAAATCCCGGTGGTGGATACGATCTCCACTACAAAAATCGGAAGTATGAAATCGTAGGTGAAATGCCGAGTGGCGTTCAACTTTATGACTATGATAAAGTCGGCGAGTTGTCAAAAGATGATATTCCTGATAGATGGCTTGTAGACAACGAAGGTCCTTTGGGTTGGAACGCTGTTGATGTTGATGCAAAGATTGCTTATCAAATTGACGAAAGCAGGACAATCAATGCTGCTTACCAGATGTGGCGACAACCGCAAACGCCACGTTATGATAAAATCGCACCGCAGGAGTTTGACGAATTCTTTTTTGAACCGCAAAATCGTGACCTTGTATATGTTAACTATGCAGCAAACCCTGAGAGTTCCGGCATTGACCTATACAGATTCACAGGTTCTTTTCACCGACAGAAAGAGGGACGGAATGAAGTCAAGCTTGATGACACTTCACGTAGACAGCGATATGATACGGTTAACACTATCGGTTTAAGTACACAAGCAGTCAGTAGTGCTCTTCCACGGCAACGTTTGGTTGGTGGTGGTGTATTTTATTTAGATATGTTGCAAAGTCGGACTGTCAAAACTGATCTTGAGACAGGCAAGGAAACTGTTGACGAAAATCTTGGACGGTTTATCAACGGTTCTCAGTTTTGGGATGCCAGTCTATACCTCCAAGATGAAATAACAATACACGAACGTGTGGAACTTATCCTTGGTGGGCGTGCAACACTTTATCAAACAAATGCTGACCTGTCCCTACGAGATGAGGCTTTTGATGAATTCAATGAATTTGACAGCAGTTTGACAGGAAGTGCTGGGGTGGTTGTTGGTTTGACAGATTATCTGAATGTAGTTGGCAGTTTTGCAACAGCGTTTCGCTCGCCATCTTTGAATGATACAACAGCAGTTGAGGTTACAAATGAGGGTGTTACTGCACCGAGTCCGGATCTTGAATCGGAAACATCATGGACGGTTGAAAGTGGTCTGAAGGCAAAACATGCTTCCTTCCGTGGTGCGCTAACGCTGTTCCATAGCCGAGTCAAAGGTTTAGTTACACGCAGATCTGTCCAAGAGGCATACGGAGACGGAGAGATACCTCAACTCCATCAAGACTTAATCAGAGAATACGAAGGGATTGACGTGCTTGTGTTTGACAACGTTGATGAGGCACAGTTTCAAGGGATTGAGTTAGCAGGAGTAGTTTCGGTCAATCCTTCATGGTCAGTTTACGGAAATGCAGCATTGATACGTGGAGAAGTCTTGTTAATTAACGGCGTAGAGACTGATCCTGAGAAGCCTTGGGAAGCACGGACTCGTAGGGAACCGCCTTTGAACGGGGTCGTTGGAATCCAGTGGGAACCTGTGAATACACAGTATTGGGCAACTGTGTTTGTGCGGGGTGCTGCGGAACAGAGACGCCTAAATCGGGGTGACATCCGCGACCCACGGATACAAGGAAAAACGCGTAATCCAGCGGAAGTTGAATTTGACGACAACGGCAATGCAGTTGATGCAGGCACGCCGGGATGGTGGACGCTCAACGTGCGAGGCGGGGTTAAACTCTTAGACTATACGCGTTTGACGTTATCGCTTGAAAACCTGCTTGATCGTCGATATCGTTCCCACGGGTCAGGCGTGAATGCGCCCGGTTTCAATGTAAGTGTTAGTTTAGACAATCGCTTTTAGCATTCTATAGCATGAGCATTTCAGTCGTGTCTGCAAATTACTGAACATGGAACTTACGCTTGATAAATTTTACAACAACCGGTGGCACCATTTCCAACAACTTCTCTTCACTCAATTTCCCTTGCCCCATTTCCACAACTTCCATCACGAGTGTTGAGCTGATATGTGCGTATTGTTTATTTGCCACCATAAAAAGCGTATCAATTTCTGGGGCAATCTGTTGATTCATGCGTGCCATTTTGAATTCCCATTCAAAGTCAGAGATTTCGCGTAACCCACGAATGATAGCACATGCACCACGTGCTTGCGCGAAATGCACCATCAACCCAGCATCCCCCTCAATAGTGGCTTTCGGATAGGGTTTGATGACCTCTTCAAGCATTTGGATACGTTCTTCAATCGTGAACCGCTCCTGTTTTGCCGGGTTCACGCCGATAACGACTACAAGTTCATCAAAAACGTCAAGTTTGCAAACCCGCTCAATCAAGTCTGCATGACCAAGCGTGATTGGGTCGAAACTTGCCGGGAAGATTGCGATTCTTTTGGACATCTGTTCTCCTTTCATACTAAATCTAAGGTTCTTTGGTAAGTTCTGATGTTTTTTCTTTAATATGGAATTCTCGTGATGCGATGTTTCCATGCATATCAATCATCCGAAGTACAACAGTCTTTATATCGGGATCGGATATTTCAAATACGACGGATGCCTTAGTTTTACCATCTAACGCTTGACATTCATAAAACTTCTTCCTCCACCGTTGATTTTTAATATCTATTGGTACAAACAGTTGTACTTGGTGTATGCCATCCATATCAGCAATCGAAAATTGGAAAAGTCGTGAGTCTGAAGTATCCACCTGTGACACCTTCATCTCAATCTTCGGTCGTTTGTCAAAGAAGGGTTGGTTGGGATTAAAGAAGCGACTTTTATTTAACAATTCTGCCTCACATCTGGACAGTTTTGCCCACTTTTTTCCCCAAGGCATCACATTGTTAACACGGTAGAAAAGACGTTTCAAAACGTTTGGTTCATACTGAGGGGGATGATAAGGTATACCGAAAGCATCTCTAAGCACATAGGTAACAGATTCTCGGTTTAGTTCCTTAATTGAGGTATAGACAAGTCTACCATGGGTAATTCCTTCAATGTCTCCGCCCCAGATATTGTCCTTGACTCTTCTTTCCTTGGTAGGGTACCAAAATGTTCCATTATTACCTGTATGGTGTAATTTTGGAGCCGCATCCCAAAGTATTGATATATCATCTACAACTGCAAGCCAGATATCGTTTGACAAATCAAAATTAACGGTCTGATTTTCTTTTATAAGATATATCTTTGCTTTGCCATTTTTATCTGTTTCAAAAGTAAATGTCTTTCTGCCGAATCCGTGTCGTTCCATCTCATCAGCATAGAAGTCTTGTACTTCTCTTATTGTATTATCTAATTTTTCTGTGATGTTTGAAGAAGGTTCTTTGTCTTTCGTGAGAGTGTAAATTATTCGAACTACATCGGAAGAGGGAGTAGCAGCTTCTAATTGCCGAGCATTATGTTTCCATACTTGAATCTCACCTTTGAAATTGCCGAGTACGAGCAGGTTTCCATCATGTGAAAACGCAATATCCAGTGGTATACCTGTCATTGGTAATGAAGTAATTGGTGCACCACTTTCAACTGACCAAAGTTCAACTCCCCTTTCTGAAAAAGGTTTTCTATTAATACTTGCACATATCTTTCCATCTGGAGAAAAAACCAAATCTTCAACGTGTCCACGTTGTACTTCCTCGTGGCGTTGCCAATCTGGTAATTTCCACATGATGTACCCTTGAGCACCATGACTTACCACACCTAAGCTGTCGTGATTTCCCTTACCTAAATATATGAAACGTTTAGGGACAGGTCCACCACAGACCAAATGTGCATTATCAGGAGAAAACTTTAAATATCTCATCTCTATAAAAGGGGTTCTTAAAGTTTTCACATGTTGTTTGGTCTGAAGATTCCAGACATTCACATATCCACTGGCATATCCAGCGGCAATCAATTTGCCATCTGTTGAAATGCTGACTGCACATGCCCAATCTCCGAACTTATGTGCTTCGCCAAACGGTTGCGTGTCTATTTCCTTTATCTGCTCTGGATTTCGGATGTCCCATAGTTTTACTTCATTACGAACTGTTGCGAGTTGGTGGCCATCTGGTAAGAAAGCAAATTGACCGTAAGAAGTCTCAAGTGAATTGATTTTCGTACCTGAAGCGACATCCCATAATACGAGTGTGCCGCCAGCACTCGCGAGTAATTCTCCTGTGGGTGAAAATTCGATGGATGGATATTTATCGGGATGACTAAGAGTTTTTACTAGTTTATTTGTGTTATTCCTGTTCCATAACTTTATTGTGCCGTCTTGATCTACACTCGCAATAAGAGATGGATCGGTAGGTGAAATCGCTACAGAATAAATTCTTTGACCATGGTGGAATTCATCTATGAGTTTAGGTTTTTCAGGAAGCTGCGCGAATGTCTGTGGGAGCAATTCTTGCTGCGGCGGACGTGAGATGAAATAAATTACAACACCAACAAATGCTACTGCCAGAATCACGAATAAGAGTAATATGTTTTTATTTTTTATCTGTTTTTTTCCTGAATTTTAAATAGTCGTGATGCGATGTTTCCATGCATATCAATCATCCGAAGTTTAACACTCTTTATTTTGGGATCTGTTATTTCAAATACAATGTTTACTTCCTTTTTCCCGTTTAGTACTTGGCAATCATAAAACTTTTCTGCCTTCCATTGATCTTTAACATCTATCGGAACAAACAGTTGTGCTTGGTGCATGCCATCTTCATCCGCAATCTCAAATATGAAGTGCCGAAGTCCGCTGTCTTTAAGAATGGCGACACGCATATCCATTTTTGGAGATTTATCAAAGAAAGGTTGGTTTGGGTTAAAGAAACGACTTTTGTTCAACCATTCAGCACCACATTGTGACAATTTTGCCCTTTGTTTTCCCCAAGGCATCTTGTTATTACTACGAGAGATAAGAGTCCGCTTATATTCAGGTTGAACATAAGGCACACCAAAAACACCTCTTAGAACATACGTGACAGACTCCCGATCAAGTGATTTAACGGAAGCATGGACATTTTTTCCAGGGGCGATACCTTCAATATTTCCTCTCCACACATTGTCATTGGTAGAATAGGCATCATTGCTGGTGTACCGAAATGTATGAAAACGACTCATAACGTTGTATAATTGAAGAACAGGCTGAAAAGTCCCTGATATGTCATCTATAATTGAGAGCCAGATGCCGTTTGGTAAAACAGTATTGGTTTGATAATATTTACCAAGATATATCTTGACTTTTCCATTCTGATCGGTTTCAAAAGAAAATGTTTTTCTACCAAAACCATGCCGTTCCATCTCATCAGCATAGAAGTCTTGTGCCTCTCTTATTGATTTATCCAATTTTTCTGTAATGTTTGGGAAAGGTTCTTTATCTTTCGGAAGGAAGTAAACTATTCTGACAACATCGGAAGGGCGAGTGGTTAACTTTAAGTGCTGAAGATTCAGTTTCCACACTTGGATAACACCATCCTCATTGCCACTAACGAGCAGGCTCCCATCTTGTGAAAACGAAACATCCCGCGTTTCCGTTGGTATTGAGGTGATTGGTGTTCCATTCTCAACTGACCAAAGTTCTACTCCCCTCCCTGAAAAAGACATCTGATTCGCACCTACGCACACCTTTTCATCTGGAGAGAACACTAAATTTTCGATATGGCCTCGTTGCACCTCCCCGTAGCGTTGCCAACTCGGCAATTTCCACATGATATAACCTCTCGGATCCATTGATTTGACTTCCTGACCTCCACTCACCAAGTAATTGTCTTTAGGTGAAAACTTAAGATATTCCATCTCTATAAAGGGTGATCTTAAAAGTCTCACATGTTGTTTAGTACGAAAATCCCATACGTTCACGTCTCCATTAGCGTATCCTGCAGCAATCAGTTTGCCATCTGTTGAGATGCTAACTGCACATGCCCAACTTCTGATTCTATGTGCTTCATCAAACGGTAGCATGTCTATTTCCTTAATCTGCTTTGGATTTCGGATGTCCCATAGTTTCACTTCATTACGAACTGTTGCGAGTTGATGTCCATCTGGTGAAAAAGCGAATTCATTTCTGGAAGTGTCAAATGTATTGATTTTGTTTCCTGAAGCGACATCCCATAATATGAGCGTACTACCAGCACTCGCGAGCAGTTCTCCTGTGGGTGAGAAACCAATGGTTGCAAACATTCCGGGATGGCTAAGAATTTTCACTGGATCTATTGTGTTGTTTCTGTCCCACAACTTTATGGTGCCGTTTTGATCTACACTTGCAATAAGGTTTGGATCCGACGGTGAAAACGCGACAGAATAAATACTTGGACCGTAGTTAAATTTTTCTATGAGTTTAGGTTTTTCAGGAAGCTGCGCGAATTTCGGTGGACTCAATTCCTGATGCTGCGGACGTGAGATGAAATACAATACAACACTAACGATTGCAATTGCCAAAATTACAAATAAGAGTGTTATTTTTTTATTTTTCATTTAGTTCTCTCAAATCCCATAGACTCAGAATACCACCGTAACCACCACCTGCAAGCACGTTACCATCAGGAGAAAACTCAATCACACTACTGCCGATAAGACCTGCTTTTTGAAACAAAGCAATAGGGATAAGGTTTTCTACGGACCAGAGAGTGATCCCTTTAACATCTGCAACTGCATACATTGTGCCATCTGGTGAAAATGCTATATCTCTTATGCTTTGCTCAAGTACTTCGTGGTAAATATTCCATTCAGGAAGTGACCATATCGTCAACCCATTTTCACCGGCAATAGCAAAAAAACGGTTATCTGGTGAAAATTTTATAGTTCGGATACCTCGGTGATATTTTTCAGGTTCAAGGTCTTTTGTAATTTCTCTTTCTAAAATCTTGAAAAGTTGTTTGCTTTGTAAATCCCAAACTTTTACTTTATCAGTCCATCTTTTCTTAGTTTGGTCATATATCTGCCCACCCGCTGCGATCCATTTTCTGTCATGTGAAAAGTCAATAGTTTTAAAAGACTGATTCACTGTCGCGTTGTGATGTTTAACCCAACTATTGTAATTAGAACTTTTTATACTCACTTCTTCGTGTGATATGGACTGTTCACCCATTTTTACTGGTAAGATAAATAACTCTGAAATCTTGTTAGGGTTGCTGATATCCCACAGTTTTACATCATTTGAACCAGCAGCGAGATAATCATTCACAGGTGAAACAACTCCAGTGTTTGAGGGAGTTTCTAATGTATTTTTCCTTTCTCCTGAAGACGCGTCCCATATTGCAATCATCCAAAAATCTTTACTGACAAGCCATTCGCCTGTCTGAGAAAAAGCGATATATCTAACTCCAGAAGTACCACTCTTATTTCTGGGATGATTCGTTAACGTAAGTTCTGGTGAATCTGTGTTGTTTTTGTTCCATACCTTAACTTCGTTACCCTCACCTGCACTTGCAATAAGGTTTGGATTCTTTGGAGAAAAGGCAATAGCGTTTATCCAAGTACCATGGTTAAACGCAGCAATTGGCGGAATCGGTCTCATCCGTTCCAGTACCGTTTCTTGATTGGCGTTCCACTGATGCCACATTGAAAACGCTAAAAGTGCTAAAGCAACTACAATACCTAAAAACAGGATTAATATTTTTTGATTCTTCATTTTGCCTCCAAAAGAACAACTAACGCCCCATTACAATGCGCCTGATTAATGATCTGATCGAACTTTCTTTTTTCTCAACAAGATTCATGTCTCTATATACCATCAGGACTTACGCAAAATGATGAAAAAAAGGGAAAATTGGACTTAAAAAGTTGGTATTTCGGTGTTTTTAACCCCTAAATCCCCTTATCAGTGGAACTTTAAGTAAAAATGCGTAAGTCCTGACCATATTACCATGTCCATCAATAACTTGAACTCTAATCAGGTTCTTTGCAAATTTTGGAAAATCAAATTCAACAGTAGCCTCTTTTTTAGCATTCATAGTCAAATAATCATACAACACATAATATTTTCCTTTATACTTATTTTCCCAATCCATTTTGTTTTGCTCAGGCTCTTTTTTCCGTTGGTATCCTGGTGGAGGATTTTCGTCAGTCGGTATCACCAACAACCGAACCTGATATATACCATCAGAATCCTGGACATTAAATCTCGCTTTTCCTTCCAGTGACGAGAGTTTTTCGATTTTAGAATGTGCATCAAAAGATGTTTGATTCGGATTAAAAAGCTCACTCTGATTCAACCATTCAGCACTGTTTTTAGACAATTGTTTTTGTTTTCTACCGTAGGACATAAGATATGATGCATCTCGAAGATCACGGTCTAATCCAAGGGCGTCCCCAAACATTTTGGACACAAATACTGATGAATATCCGTTTGGGTCTACTGACATGATAACGTCACCTCCCTGTTGTCTCCTCACTCTTTTCTCATAATCAATCGTAATACGTTCCGGACCTGCGCTAATGATTCTTTTTGCTTTATAATTCTTACTACTGATGTCTACCAAGATAAGGTAAACATTCTTTGATGGATCAAAATGCTCATAGATTTCCTTTGTAACTTTTCTTGTGGAATTCTTAAGGTAGTATTCATCAGTTGTTCTGCCTTCAAATAGATATATCTTGGCAGAACCATCTTCGTTTTTTTCAAAAGTGAAACTCTTTCTTCCTAACCCATGACGTTCCATTTCGTCAGCGAAAAATTTTTGAACATCTATCAATAATTTATCTATTTTTTCAGGTATGTCAGGCTGAGGTGGGAGGTTGCTCGGCAAGAAATAGATCGGAATAACAACGTCTGATGCCGCGATTTGGTGTGAAGGTAAATATTGTTCAACGTCCCAAATACGGATGAAACCATCACCGTCACCGCTTGCAACAAAGTTACTTTCAGCAGAGATGTCAACACTGTTGACCCAACGGGAATAACCTTCAATTGAGGTGATACGCTCACCGTTCTCCATTGACCAAAATTCTACTTCATTATGACCACCACTTACAAGCATCTTTCCATTCGGTGAAAAAGTGAGATTTTTGGTGAATCCAGTAGGAATGTCGGCATAGACCTGCCAATCTGTTGAATTATACAATTTGGTATTTTCATAATTGTCTGCAATTGCGAGGATAGGGTTTTCTGCATCAGGTAAAAACTTTAGTGTCTCAACCCATCCGGTTTTACCTTTTGTCGCGGTAAAGTTTACTTTTTTGACAGCATTATTTCCGTCAATCTCCCAGATGTAGACCTCTCCTCTGACGTAATGAGCAGAAGCAAATAGTTTCCCATCTACAGAAAATGTCATATTTTCCGCGAGACCATCAAAGGTTAGCGTAGGTCCTTTCTTTATGGTAGTTGGGGTGCGGATATCCCATAACTCTATACTGATGCCATCTAATGCCAACCATCGTCCATCTGGAGAAAAAACGGCGTTGTTCCCATATAATCTGGGGGTATTTATAAACTTTTTCTTGTTAACATCCCATAATCTTACCCCTTCACTCAAACCACTAATAGCAAGTAATTTCCCATCTGGTGAAAAAGAAACTGAACGTCCTGTGAATGTTGCTATTGGTTCACTCGTATCGTCTATATTCCACAAATTTATACTTTTTTTGTAATTCTTATCAAAGGCAGTGCTTACGACTAAGGAAGGATCTATAGGTGAGAATGCAACAAAATCAATGGAATTGCTATGTTTAAACTCAGCGATAAGGGTAGGTTTTTCGGGAATCTTTGCGAATTTCTGGCGAATTTCATCTGGAATTTCGGCTGTTCGTGGAGTCGGTGGTGGGAGAGTTTCATCAGTAGCAGACGGAATTTTTCCGATATTCTGCTGCCTAAAAATAAAGATTAAACCACAAAGAAGGACAATTCCAATTGCTAACAGAATGAAAAAACTTTTGAATGTCACAATATGGACCTCTGCTGTTTGAAGTAGAGAATATCAATTATCCTGATGACATATATTCATTATTCTAACTTGTTGAGTAAAACTACTATATCATAACACATGAAGATGAAAAATGTAAGATCATTTCAGAATTAGCCAAAAATTTACCTTGCCTCTTTTTTGTGGATTTGCTATACTATTGTCAATAATGGTTAATGTTGTTAAAGTTTTGTAATGAATAGTTCTGCAGAGTTCTGCAGCCTGCTACGGAAAGCAGCTGTTAAACCTGATAGTGAAAATAGGAGAATTACGGAATGAAAGTTCATAACATTTTCGCAGTATTTGCTGTGTTGCTGATGTTGACATTATCAATGTCGGCCTTTGCAGTAGTCCAAGAAAAAAACCTCGTTGGCTGGTGGCTCTTTGATGATGGGTCAGAAGAAACAGGTAACTGGGATGATATTGCTCTCCAAGGTGCTAAATTCGAGAAAGGGCAATTAGTCGTTGAAGCTGGAAAATGGGCACATGCTTTGGGCTATAAAGGCCCCGATATAACGGAATTGAGTTTGGTGACCTGGGTTAGTTTGGACAGTTACGCGAAGACAAACGGTTCTGCGCTATGCCTTGATAAACGGACCATAGATCAATTTTGTGCGATCGTCTGGGCAGAGAGAGTAGATAAACAGTGGATGCCAGGGAGTAGTCATTTTAGGCGCACAGCAGATTTTCCTAAAGCTGTCACTGAAAAAGAAACTGGAGAAATGGTTTTCTTGGTAATCACCTATGAGGATGTCAACGGTCAGTATGAGATTACCGGTTACCGTAATGGTGAAAGCCTTGGCGGTTTTAAAGTAAATACGGGACTCAGAATATGGCCTAAAGATGATGCCGAAGCGATTTGGGGTAAACGTCATGTCAACGGGCTTGCTGGACCTGGCGAACTCAATGCACATATTGAAGAATCTCGAATCTACAATATTGCATTAACAGAAGACGAGGTCCAAGCTATTGGCAAAGGTGATCTTCCAGTAGAACCACGTGGTAAACTCGCGACTCGTTGGGCACAGATCAAAAGGTAATAATCTTTAGAACCAGTTCAAGATAAGTTATACGGTTTATCTGAGTTATTCACTTAGGTAAACCATCAAACCTAAATTAAAAAGGAGTTGTTCACATGAAAACAAAACTTTACTGTATATGTGCAGTGTTGTTGATGGTTGGCATGCCGATGTCAGTTTTTGCACAAGTGCAAGAAGACAATCTCGTTGGTTGGTGGCGGTTCAATAGTGCAAAAGAAGAAACAGGTAACTTTGGAGATGTAGTCCTTCATGGTGCCACAATAGAAGATGGACAATTGGTTGTTTCAAATGAAAAATGGGCACATTCATTAGAATACACCGGTCCCGACATCACAGAACTAACTTTAGCATCTTGGGTTAGCTTAGACAGTTACGCGAAAACAAACGGTTCCGCGCTCACATTGGATGAGTTATCAACAGATCAGTTTTGCGGAATCGTTTGGGCAGAAAGGGTTGTTAAACAGTGGATGCCTGGGAGTAGTCATTTTAGACGGACAGCAGATTTTCCTAATGCTGTCACTGAGCCAGAAACTGGTGAAATGGTATTTGTTGCCATTACATACAAAAATGTTAACAACCAATATGAAATTACCGGCTACCGCAACGGTGAAAGCATGGGAAGTTTCAGAAAAGGCGATCTCAGAACTTGGGAGGCAGGTGATTCTGAAGCGATTTGGGGTAGACGGCATGTAAATGGACTTAGCGGTCCTGGCAATCTCAGCGCCCACATTGAAGAATCCCGAATCTACAATGTCGCTTTGACAGCTGCTGAAATTGAGACCTTAGGACTCCAAGCATTAACGCCAGTTGAACCTCAAGGCAAACTCGCAACCCAATGGGGCGCGCTCAAAGCCAAATAGTTCTTTATTTGATGTAGGCGTGGTTTGAACCGCGCCTACAAAAAAGCCCCTCAATCGGGCAATATCCTATATCCACTACTAATCCCTGTAGCCATCCCAATAATTGCCCATAAACCCGCACACAACATCTCTCCAATCACTAAGCCGAGGAATGCCGGACGTGCTTGACGGTACGCTTTGAGTCCGCCGTATTTCACGATGGCAAATTTCATGCCCCACCCCAAAAAGATTGAGAACCATAGTTTGAACGTTGCCCATGAACTTAACATTGTGTAACCGAGAGGGTGTAGGGGCCACCAAACAAAAGTCTGCCGCATCCACATCAACCATCCAGTAAAACCACCACCAAATAGAATGAAGCCTGTATTTGTCCAATTAGTGCTCGTTTTTGGACTTGTGAGCAGCCCTTCCAGTTGCCGCATAAACCAGCCGCCACCCATATAAGGCGCGCCGTGTGCATACCCAACTTTGATTGCCGAGTAATAGGAAACCCCCAGACCGATTACCATAGCAACAGCCATCGCGATGAGCAGTTGTCGTCGCTTGACGCGCGCCTCATCCGCCGCTTTCAGCCCATTCATGATGTTCGGCATCATAAATTCGCGTAAGTCGAGCGTGAGACACACTGGATGCATCATCAATGATGTTAATGTTGATGGATTTATTTTGGATGTGCCGAGCGTTGTAAGGAAGAAACTTTGTGGAGAAAATGACGGATTGATGAACGGAATGCCACCGTTAATTACCTGCCACGTTAAAACGACGTACATTGCAAGCAGGAACAACACAAAGCCGATAGCAAACAGTATAGACATGCCCATGAGGTGGTTGAAAAAGACGAGGACACAGATACCTCCAATAAGCCCAAAGATTGTAACACCATAAGGCAGTGCCTCATCAGAGGAGCCTTTCTGGAACATGTTTTTGATGTGGTGTCGTGTTTTCCATAAGGCAATTGCAACAAATACGAGACATGCACCCGCCTCCTGCGAAGCACTAAACGATTTACCTGTCCATTGCACACCCGGACCGGAAGTCAGCTGAAAACCGAGCATTACGCCTATCAGACATTGCAGCTTGTAAAATAAAAAGAAAAACCAGATACTGAACGAGACTTCTAAGGTAAGCAGATAACTAAACCCTACCATAGACCAAAAAATGACGACTTGAAATGGACGTAATGCTGTCCACGGTCTTTCAGTGAGATATTGATTAAGCCAAAAATCGCGCGGGATATGTGGAACGGATGGGAAAAACGTATGGAGTCCGTTCATCGTATGAAGAAATACTGGGAATGCAACGCCAAACCAGAGCGCGCTATTCTTAAAGAGCGGTCCGAGTCTGCCACTGCCTTGCACTGCCATCTCAACGGGAAGTTTGACAAGCGGAAATGCACAACGTTCATATTCTACCCACTGCTTACGGAGTAATACTGAGAGGCAGATCATCACGAAATAGATGACGATAACATAAGCACTCCAGATGAGGATGGGTGTTATCCAAGCACCCCACGGCACCGCCTCTCCAGCGAATAACCCCTCGTAAAAAGAACTAATAGCGGTCTCATCACGCACAACACGCCAGTGTGGAATATAGTGGTAAAACAGCGATTCCCAATCGTTTTCCGGCGTTGCAAGATACTTGTAGGCGATCATTGGGCTGAGCGCATAGCGCATCATGCCAGAAGACGGAATACCTGCCGGCGCAAGCATGATACACCAGATTGTAATCAGTTCACCGGGTGAAAACGCTGATTTAGGGTTTATCTGTTTTAAGATAACGTTAATCCCTAATACAAATACAGTGAGCACAAAGAAGGGACCGACAGGAAAGTGACCGCCAGCGAGAAAAATGTTACGGATGACGTAATCGTTGTATGGCGCAAGGAGACATTCAATTGTGGCACACATCAAACCGATGAGTACTGCGCGCCAAGATACGCTTATCCGTGTTCGTTGCTGAATCAATATATGCTCTCTTTCATATTAGGGTGATCTATGGTTTTAGGTTGTGATGCTGCTTCCGCGTTCATTTTCCTACATTTGGATCTAATTCCTTTGCTTTTTCAAAATCAGCTTTTGCTTCTTCCTTGCGTCCAAGTGCCTCTTTTGCGAATCCGCGCTTGTGGTATGCTCTCGCGTGTCTTGAGTTCACTTTGATGATTTGATCGAAATCTTCAATTGCCGATTCATATAAACTTTTTGCTTTTTCACTATTTTCTCGGTTGGTTTCAATTTTCCCGAGTTTAATTTTCACAATTCCTCGAATGTTGTAGGCATAAGTATCTATTACTTCATTGGATTTGCGAAACAATCGTTGCTGGTTGATGTGGGATGTATAATCCTTAACTGCAGCTTCATATAGCTTTTGCGATCTTTGGATGTTTTCCTGATCCGATTCAAACTTGCCGTAAATATAGTACGCATAACCTCGGCTCCTATAGTCTGCTATGCCTTTAGGGGAACTCTTTATTCTTTCAGTACAGTTCTGTACAAATTCTTTATAGTACTTTCGAGATAGATCAACAACAAATTTTTCATTATTAGATTTCCTAAGAAAATCTTTTATTTCTTTCACTTTCCGATAAACTTTGGAAGATTTGGGAATTCGTTCGATTGCTATATTATAATAAAAAATAGCATCTTCATAGAAACGCTGTGCCTTTTTGATATATGAGCGTTTCAGTTCGTTATCTCCAAGGTTTGACTTTTGGAGTCCATTATAATAGAATAGCTGGATATGCATAGGATTTATCATAATAGCATTATTAAAATCTGATATTGCTTCTTTACGGTTTCCAAGTTCAAACTTTGTTGTTCCTTGCAGCAAATATGCATCAGCATTCTCAGGATTTATTTTGATAGCATCTGAAAAGTCTTTAATCGCTGCCTTGAAATAATCATTTGCTTCCTGCGTCCTTCCAGATTGGACATCCAGGAAACCTTGTTGCAGTTTCGCATCACCCCGTTTATAGTAGGAGTAAATAGATTCAGTGTTTAACTTAATTGCTTGATTGAATTCAGAGATAGCATTTTTATATTGTCCCTTATCGAACTTTATTTTCCCATGAACATGGTGAGCGTATGATCGGATTTCGTCCCGTTGATGCCACTCCGCTAACGGTTCAATTTCCTCTGATTGCGTAAGTAATACGCTGAGATAGTTTGAAGGGACAGTAAGAGAATAACCGAGGGTTGGGTTTGAGTAGGCGTGAATCCCTATAACTTCTCCTTTTTTGTTAAAAACTGGACTACCACTACTTCCGCCACTTAAATTTATTTCTATTTGTAACCGTTGACCGTTTTTCTCGATATTGTATACTCGTCCCTTGCTAAAACTATATTTTCTACTGGGGAATCCCATGGTTGTAATAGGTTCGTTGACCTTTACTTCTTTACTGTTACCAATTGGGAATGGTGTGCTGACTGCATTGACTTTGAGAATAACAAGATCGTTTTTGACATCAAATGCTGTAACACCTTCAACAATGCCAATTGCGTCTTTGTTAACTGATTCTGTAGAATTTATTCCTGCTAAAGGAAGTGTGATGTTGTTTTCCCCGACTTTTTTCATTATAATCGGCCCCTGTCGTGCTACAACATGTATGTTAGTCGCAACTTTGTCTGATGCAACAAAAAACCCTGTGCCATACCATTTATCCTTACCAGTCCCAACTTCTATGTGGACTACAGATCCCTTTAGGTTTTTAAGACCACGATTTAATGAAAGAGATTGGATATCTATATTAAAAAATTGATTAACAACCCACATGCCTAAAAGAAGCAAACCCAAGATAACTAAGAAACTTAACAATTTTTTTCTGTTCTGTTCCATAAGTATCTCCTTAAGATATGAGGTTTTAGAAATTCCGGCATTGTTTTGTATGATGATACACGAAATTTGCGGTTCTGTAAACCGTATAGCTGTTATCGCAATAAATTCTGGTCTTTATTGAAAAATTATATGACAAATAATTAAAAGTCAAGTAAAATAGTAACAGCAATGTTAAAGTAACAATCGCGAGATTGTGGCAATGGTAATAAATCACCTAATTTTGATTTAGACACGGAGATTTGATAATGCAAAACCATTCTAATTTATTTAGCGATGAACAGATAAAGGATTTCATTGTAAACGGGTATGTTACAGTGAAAACGGATTTAGCACGCAGTGTTCACGAAACAATCTATCGGAAAACACAGGAATTCACAGAAAAAGAGGGAAACTTGGGCAATAACATCTTACCGCGAGTTCCAGAGTTACAAGCAGTTTTTGAGGATCCTGTGGTTCGTGGTGCCTTTACCAGTATTTTAGGACAGAATTATGTGATGCATTCACATCGGCATCCGCATCGTAACGCGCCACACAGTGGTGGGCAAGGATTTCACAAGGATAGCTACTGGGGACATCAAAAAGTTCGGCATCACTTTCCCCGCTGGGCGATGGCGTTTTACTATCCGCAGGATACGCCTGTGGAAATCGGTCCCTCAGCAATCTTGTCAGGAACGCAATACTACAGTAACAGGATTACAGAAAACAATGACGGTGAAGTTGCACTAAGTGGTGAAGCAGGAACGGTATCAATTATCCACTTTGATCTGTGGCATCGCGCAATGGCAAACCAGACCGATAAGACTCGCTACATGATGAAGTTTCAGTTTATTCGCTTGGATGAACCACAACAACCGGAATGGAACTTAGAAGATGCGAAGTGGGAAACTGATGGACTTGATGAAAATGGCAATCCTGCTGCTAAAAGGCATGAAACAACATGGCGACACGTTTGGAATTGGATGGTTGGGGATTCCAATGGACATGCAGGACAGCATGCTAACGGCAATTTGGCAAGACATATTGAAACGTTGCGTCATGAGGATCCGTCTGTCCGCTCAGATGCTGCCGATGAATTGGGAATGTTAGGCGAATCCGCAGCTGAGGCTGTCCCGATGTTGCGTGAAACCTTACAGGATAACTATGAACCTGTGCGTTTGAATGCCGCCTATGCGTTAGGTGCTATTGGCAAACCTGCTGTAGCGGCATTAGTTGAAAAACTCGCTGATGAGAAGGGATCAACGCGCCGAATGGCTTCGTATGGGTTGGCGGCAGTCGGTACGCCCGCAGTGCCAGCACTTTGTGAAGCGTTAGGACACGAAAATGACGAGGTGCGAGTTGAAGCAACTTACGCTTTAGCACAGATCGGGAGTACAGCAGAGTCGGCAGTTTCCGCGTTAATAGAACACGCCAAAGATAGTAAAGTTGAAGTCCGCCGCTATATTCCTGAGGCTTTCGGAGCAATAGGACCACCTGCAGCGCCTGCGGTACCAGTCTTAATTGATATGTTGGCAAATGATGACGATGTCCAAGTTCGTTTTGAGGCTGCGTTAGCATTAGCACAAATTGGTCCTGCTTCCAGCGATGCGATTCCCGTTTTGAAAGATTCACTTTCGGATAAAAACCGATACGTGAGAGACAATTCTATCCACGCGCTCAAACGGATTGGCACGCCAGAAGCGGAGTCAGTACTCTTTGATTATTTGGTTATGGCACGGTGGTGTGCTATTACCAACAGCGAAAGCACATTTTAAGGTAGTAAAGCTTACAAATTTTAGGACTGTTGTAGGCGCGTTTTGATGAAGATTAAAAAATAAATTGGGTAATTCCATAATTATGCCCGGTGCGGTTAGGAAACCGCACCTACCGTGTCTATGGAAAGCTGTAATTACCGATTTAAATACTTAATCTTCATCAATACCTTCGCCAATTATCTGAGTTTGAGTTGAATGAGTATGTAATGAATAGCACCCATAAGTGTCAACTTAGCGATCCTCCAGGGGCGGTAGGTTCGGTTTCCTAACCGAACCGGGTTTGTTCCAGTCCATATTCTCAGGTGCTCGTTAAGCAATCTTGCTTGGCATCCTGATGTTGAAGGATTTCATGAATAAAAATAACTTCAGGTTTTTGCGGAAGTATTCTTAAATCATCTAAAGATTCAACATACGCCAGACTGCCTTGAAGTCTAAGACGCTAAACTTAGCGTGTTCTAAGCAGAATGCGGGTAAGATTAACACTCTAATCTATCTGACATTTATTAATTTCATCACATCGTTCATAACGGTTTAGTTGACTTATGAAAAACCTGCCATTTTGGCGAAGGTATTGCTTCATGTAAACGCGCCTAAAATAGAGTCAGGTATCCACGCGCTTTACACTATTATTCCATTTTAGGAGGAAGATTTCATGAACATTTTAGAACACGCAGAAGAACTTATCAACGAAATTCAAAATCGGTTGGAAGAAAACGAAAGGACCGCAGAAGAATCAGTTGAGAGAATTCACAATCAATTAGAGGAGCAGAGAAACGCTGCAGAAGAACAGATTGAGAGAATCCACAATCAGATTCACCAGGAAGCGAAATCCGCAGAAGAACAGATCCGAAGGTTACATGATGGCTTAGATGAACATCAGAGAACTGTTGAAGAACAGATTCAAAAACTTCAAAAAGAATCAGAAAAATACGCTCGTAACATTGAGGAAGACGTTGATAGAATTCAGGAACGACTTGAACAAGCCAGGGAAAACGCCGAAGAGCAAATTGAAAGAATCCAAGAACAGATTGAACAAAACGCGGAAACGGCTGAAGAACAGATTGAGAGAATTCAGGAAAAAGCGGAGAAATACCGAGACAGTTCGGATGAACGGGTTGAAAGAATTCGCGAACGGGTTGAAGAACTCAGAGATGCTGAAAACCATTCCGAGAGAATTCCTGTTGAAACCCATACATCAGTTGAACAACCCACCGAACCCAATAGAGTCCAGTCACTGATAGGACGTTTTGATACGCAGTACAACGAACGGCACGCTGCATCCACTATCAGTCAAGTTCATGTTTTGAACGGTGTTGAAGTATTGAAATATGGTGGCAAATTGCTTCCACTTCCCGAAATGGATGAACATTATCCACGTAGTGAGTGGCTTCAAACACTTCTTGATAAAAACATCACTATTGAGAACCTTCATGATTACTGCCGATATCTCAATGCACGTGATATGTTGATGCGGATTCAAAAGAAACCTAACGTTTGGACTTCCGGACTTTTTGATATTCCGTCCACTGATAATTGGGAACCCTATCAAGAAGCGTATATTAATCAGTTGGCAAATCCTGAAAAGGCGCCGCATGTATAGTAGATGTTGGGTGGGTGTTAAACCTTGCAAAACAGAGGAAATAGATGGTTAGCCGCAAAGACATTCAAGCCACATGTGATGATATTGTACGTGAGTTTGCCCCGCTGCAAGTAATACTTTTTGGCTCCTATGCGTATGGCACGCCAACAGAATATTCGGATGTAGATCTCTTGGTAGTGATGCGGGTAGCGAAATCGGAAGCGCGCCGCCAAGCATCACAGATTCGGGAACGTATTCCACGTCGATTCAGTATGGATCTCCTCGTGCGTTCACCAGAAGAGATTGCTTATCGTATTTCACACAACGATTGGTTTCTCCGCGAAGTCACTGAGAAAGGAGAAGTGCTTTATGAATCTGAAGATTTCTATATCAAACCTCGTAAAAAAGAGAATACCGAAATGAATCCTATAACTTTGGAATGGGTAGAAAAAGCAGAGGGTGATTATTCTGTTGCGAAGGAAAATCACCAAGGACCGAATCCGATATATCATGTTATCTGCTTCCTTGCTCAGCAGTGTTCAGAAAAATATCTAAAGGCATGGCTTCAAGAGAATAATATTCCTATTCAGAGGACGCACAATTTAGAAGAATTGTTAAACTTGATTCTACCGACTATTCCAGCTTGGCGCGCTTGGAAAGTGGATCTTTCAAAACTTTCTGAACATGCGGTAGAAACAAGATATCTGGGTACGTCGCCAACTGCTGCTGATACTGAGCATGCAATGCAAATCTGTGGAGAAGTACGCCAAGCAGTTAGCGCACAGTTGAAACTACCAATTGAAGAAAATGAGAACAATCCCTAATGAATTACGATCTGATTATCAAAAACGGAACTTTAATTGATCCGGCACAAGGTCTCCACGCCCAAAAAGATATAGCGTTCACGGATGGTTGCGTTTCAACTGTGAGTGAAGACATTCCTACCTCCGAAGCACGAGACGTTGTAAACGCCGAAGGTTGTTATGTTACACCGGGTTTGATTGATTTGCACGTGCATGTCTTCCACGGTGTTAGCCATTTCGGTATTGAACCCGATCCGACCTGTTTAGCACGCGGCGCGACGACAGTAGTTGATGCTGGATCAGCAGGTGCAGACACTTTTCCTGGATTTCGTAAATACGTTATAGACGTAAGCGACACCCGAATACTTGCACAATTGAATATATCTTCACAAGGCATGCTGACTCGGGAGATTGGCGAATTAGAAAATCCTGACTATGCCGATGTTGCCAAAGCATGCCGAATGATAGAGCAGCATCGTGATATAATTTTAGGGGTTAAAGTGCGATTGACGCGCAATTCTATTGTTGGAGAACGTGCAGGTATGCAACCACTGCACAAAGCGCGCGAGGCTGCAGACGCTGCTGGACTTCCGATGATGGTTCACCCGCAAGATGCTTGGTGTCAGTCCATAGATGACATATTGGTTGTGATGGGTAAACGCGATATCCTTACGCACTGTTTTCATGATATGGAGTGCGGTATTTTGGATGAAAATGGTAAAATCCGAGATTCTGTGCATGCAGCAATTGAACGTGGTGTTATCTTTGACGTTGGACACGGTGCTGGCTCCTTCAGTTGGGATGTCGTCGAAAAAGCGATGGTACAGGGTGTTGAACCGACAACGATCTCGTCGGACTTGCATGTCTATAATATCAACGGTCCGGTATACGATTTAGTCAATGTCGTCAATAAATTCCTTTACCTCGGCATGTCACTTGACGATGCGTTGGCAAAAGTAACCAGTATCCCCGCAGACACGATATTGATGCCTGGTCAGGTTGGAACTTTAGCGGCAGGTGCGTGGGGAGATGCTGTTATATTTGAGATGCGAGAGGGTGAGTTCCAATTGGTTGATGCCAGCGGCAAGGTTAGAATCTGTAGACAAAAACTTGAACCTATCGTTGTTATTAAGGGAGGCAAGGTGTATCGGCAGAAGCATACCACAAATTAAAATGCAGCCATTTCTGTTGAAAGAATCGAAATCACTTGATAAAACATAGATAAGACATTGAATAGGAGAAACGACTGATGAAATCCCAAGATGCTGTCGAACAACAGTATTATGAAGCTGTCGATTCGCTTGTTGAAAAGGTGCAGGAGGATCCGTATATTCTTGCCGCGATAGTTGCCGGAAGTTTTTCTTATGCACAAGTATGGGAGAGATCGGATCTGGACGTTGAAATCATTGGCAAAGATGGTATACGTCCGACACAATCGTTCTTCTCGCTTGTGGAAAATGGGGTGAATATACATGCGGGTTTGTCTCCGCGTAGCTCTTTTAAGCGGTCAATAGAAAGTGCTCAACAGGGTTCCTTCAGGCATTCCTACTTTTCTCACAGCACACTTCTATTCTCACGAGATGATTCTATCAAGGAATGGTATGATAAGAACGCAAGTCGTGATAGCATCGGTGAGCGTGACAAGCAGCTTCAAGTGTTGAACGTAATTGCCGATACCTTGCCAAAGTATATTTACGCCGAAAAGCAGTTTTATGTTAATAACGATATAATAACCTCTTTCTTGTCGCTGTTGTCTGTTGTAGAAGGATTGGCACGGATAGAGGTGCTGTTGAACAACCAAATTCCCGCTCGAGAAGTTATCCAACCTGCCCTTGATTACAATCCCGATTTCTTCAATCATGTTTATACCGACTTGATTAACTGCGAAAAGAACAGGGCAGTTATTCAAGAGACACTTGATGCAATCAATACATATATTGACGAACGTCAGTTTATCTTTCAACCGATTCTGGATTACCTCGTAGAGCAAAAAGGACCACAGACAAACTCAGAGATGAACGCCTATTTCCATTCAAGATTTCGCGATGAATCTGTTGATATGATATGTCAATGGTTGACATGGAAAGGAGTTATCAAGCAGGTGTCTGTCCCGATGAAACTAACTGCCAAAAGTCAAATTGCAGTCGAAGAACCAGCTTATTATTGTGATGATTCGGAACCCGAATTGCATCCACCTCGTCTCAAATCTGATATTCACCCTCAAATTGAAGATGCTGTAGAAAAGTTCACAGATACTATTGCAGAGGATCGCTATATCGTTGCTGCTATTCTCACAAGTAATTTGGCTGAAGACAACGTTTGGGAAAAGACGAATGTTAACATTACCCTCATTATGAGGGATGGCACGAAATTTCAACAAAATGAGTTTCAATTAATCGAGGATGGGATACCAATCCAAGTAAGGCTCCAAACTCGAAGTGCCTATAAAAAGTTGTTGGAAAGGAACTTGCAGGGTAGTAATATCCATTCTATCCTTGCTAAAAGTGAATTTCTATTTTCTAAAGACCCCGCACTTGCTGATTTGCATAAAAACCTTGATATTATCAATGAACGGGATAAACAATCACAGTTATTTAACACAGCGAGTTTTGTAACTACGATACTTGCCAAAACAGAAAAGTGGTACTATGTCAAAAAAGATTACGATTATACATTTTACTATTTAATGTTTGCAGTCAGGCAATTAGCTGTTATTGAAACCATCATGCATGGTGAAACCCCAAAACGGAAGGTCATCTATCAAGCAATCAAACACAATCCAGAGTTTTTTAATGCTATCTTTACTGACATTCTCAATATACCGAAAGATGAGGAAAGCCTTGGCAAGGTGTTACAACAGATTGACACATACTTAGAAGATAATGTGCAGACGTTTTTTAAGCCGTTACTCGATTTTTTAGAGGAATCAGGAGGCGAGTGTTCGTTATCTGACATTCATGATCATTTCGGTAGTCGTAGATTGTGGATTAATATGGCATGTGAATGGCTATCGCATAAGGAGATTCTGGAGCAATTTTCTTCACCTATCCGACTAACTAAGGACAGTAAGGTTTCCGTGGAAGAACCTGCATATTATTACGATATTGAAAATCCATTTTTGTAGGTTGGCAGTGTTTCGTCTGATTCTCGGATTATACGGATTACACAGATTTTAAGAATAAAACCGATTTTCAAACTAAAAGTAGGCGCGCCTTGTAAGCACACTGTGTCTTGCATTTGTCTGAACCAAGATTTTCAGGATTATCGGATTTTCAAGATTATCTTTTATCCTATGTGAATATCTATAATCTTGGAATCCGCCAAATGCCACACACGCATTTGGCGTTGATTCTAAATCCTGTGAATCATGGTTCAGACAAGCATGGAAGTTAGTAATATCGGGCTTACAAAGCCCCCTACAAGAACACTTGGTAACAATTGAACTGCTCTGTCCATCGTAACTATAGCAGTAATTTTCATGGTATTATAATGTGATTTTCCAGTTAAAAAAGTGTATATGAAACCCTAATCGCATAGAACATTGGATATTATTGGTAAGCAAGGAGGAAACACATGAGGCAAACGGTCTCAGTTAAAGGAGCGCGAGAAAATAACCTGCAAAATATAGAATTAGAGATACCACGCGATCAACTCGTCGTTGTTACAGGCATTAGTGGATCGGGTAAATCCTCATTAGCATTTGACACTATCTATGCTGAGGGGCAACGCCGATTTCTTGAATCAATGTCTACTTACGCTAAACGGTTTATCACACAGTTGAAAAAACCGGACGTTGATTTTATTGACGGGTTGTCGCCTGTTGTTTCAATTGAGCAAAAAACGGTCACAGCGAACCCGCGTTCCACCGTGGGAACTATGACCGATCTGCATGACTATTTGCGAATGCTTTTCGCGACTATCGGTGTATCACATTGCCCCTATTGTGAAAAAGAAATCCCGATCCGATCTCACTACCAAATTTTAGAACGACTCCTTTCATTTCCAGACGACACCGAAGTAGAGATTCATGCCCCTGTTTTCAAAATTTACGGTGAAGATTATGAATATCTTTTTGACGATATAAGGACTAAAGGGTGCAGGCATGTCCGTATTGACGGTGTTGAGCACGACATCAGTGAAGAAATAGAATTAGATCAAGATAAGGAATACGACATTCAGGTTATCGTTGACAAATTTTTTATCAAAAAAGACGTTGATAAACAGGTTTTAGCCGCGCTTGAGCATGCTATGTTGGTCGGTGAAGGTTTTATGCGTTTTCTTGTGCAACTGCCAGATGACGAAGATGTTGACGTTGATGAACTACTGGCAGATTTTGGCTGTGCAAAACATGGTGTGTTGATGGCTGAATTAGGTCCGCATCATTTTACCTTTAATGAACCGACTGGTGCTTGTGTAACCTGTTCCGGTCTCGGTACTTACCTACAGGTACATCCCAATCTACTCGTCCCCGACAAAACAAGAAGCATTGCTGATGGCGCGTTTGTCAAGCAAGCCTTCAACTATGAACCAGATAGATGGGATGGGCGAATGATGTATAGTCTGGCACAACACTATAAGATTGATCTGAATATGCCTTTTGCCGACCTTCCCGACGAGATCGTAGATATTGTGTTTTACGGTACACGCGGAGAGGAATTTCCGCTTTGTCAGGCGGAAGACGCAAAACTGATGCAGGAACGACACATCGGAATGCCTGTCCGATTTGATGGCATTATCACTCGTATTGATAGGCGTTATCGTCGTTACCGAAAGCAGGGTGAGGCACACTCTGGTATGGAGGATTACCTCCGAAAAGTGATGGTCGAACATACCTGTCCCGATTGCCACGGCATGAAACTTAAGCGACAGCGACTCCTTGTTACCATTGATGATAAGACTATCCACGATGTAGGTGAATTACATTTTGAACAGTTACGTGATTTCTTATCTGAAATTACGGGCTTACCTGAAAAGCAGCGCGAAGCTGGTCAACGTGTTATCAGAGAATTAGTCAACCGTATTGAATTACTTCTCGGTATCGGTCTTGACTATCTAAATCTCAATCGGCGTTCCGCGACGCTTTCTGGCGGTGAATCGCAGCGTATCCGTCTTTCTACACAAATCGGTTCAGGGTTAATGGGCATGCTTTATGTGCTTGATGAACCGAGCATTGGCTTACACCCGAAAGACAATGAGAAGATGATTGAAACCTTGCGTAAATTGCGCGACATCGGAAATACGGTGATTGTTGTTGAGCATGATGAAAGCACAATCCGCTCTGCGGATCATATCATTGAGATGGGGCCGGGTCCAGGTGTCCACGGTGGGCATGTTGTCGTCCAAGGTCCGTTTGAAAAAATCATAAAGAGCGATGATTCTTTGACAGGTTTGTATATGAGCGGAAAGCGCGAGATTCCGATGCCCGTCGAACGCCGCGCTTTAAACGGCAAATTTCTGAGCGTTACTGGTGCCAGAGAAAACAATCTACAAAATATTAATGTTGATATTCCGTTAGGTGCGTTTATCTGTATTACCGGTGCATCAGGTTCGGGTAAAAGCACGCTTCTCAACGAGATTATCTACAAAAGGCTCTATTCTATCTACCACGATAGCCGCACACTCTATGGTGAGCACGATGAACTTGAAGGGCATGAAAACATCAGCGATGTGATTAACATTGACCAATCCCCGATTGGACGTTCCCCACGTTCTAATCCTGCTACATATATCGGTTTCTACGACAATATCCGCAAACTCTTTGCGAGCACGCCTGCAGCGGAATTACGTGGCTATACTGCCTCACGATTCAGCTTTAATGTCAAAGGTGGACGATGCGAAGAATGCCACGGTGAAGGTACAATCACCACGCAGCTGCACTTTATGCCAGATGTTGAGGTTATATGCCCAACGTGCAAAGGTGCGCGCTACAATGAAGACACGCTTGAAGTTACCTATAACGACAAGAATATATCCGAAATCCTTGAAATGTCAATTGAGGATGGTGTTGAATTCTTTACTGACCAACGTCTGATTTGCCATAAATTAGGTGTTATGAACGAACTCGGTCTCGGCTATCTCAAAATTGGGCATCCTGCGCCGATCCTTTCAGGTGGCGAAGCACAACGGATTAAACTCGCCAACGAACTGAGTAAAATCAAACGCGGGAAACACAATCTCTATATCCTTGATGAACCGACAACTGGGTTGCATCTTGCTGATATTCAAAAACTTTTGGATAGCATCGGACGGCTGGTGGATTCTGGGCATACGGTGATTGTGATTGAACATCATCTTGACGTTATCAAAACTGCTGATTATGTGATTGACCTTGGTCCGGAAGGTGGACATAAGGGTGGACAAGTTTTAGCGCAAGGCACGCCAGAAGAAATCGCGAAGGTGCGTAAGTCTTTTACTGGCCGGTTTCTGAAGGAGCATCTGGCGTAGGCTATTTACCAATACACAAATGTTGAAAAACTGTAGGGCGAGGCTTCTGTTCCTCGCCTTTTAATTCATACCAGGGTTATTTAGTTCTCAACTTTTCTTATAGAATTATTACAAATGTTAATTATATTAAATCTAATCAAATACTATCGCTATTGCGTGTGACGGTCATATAAAAAGGTTTAGCAACGCTATACTTCGCTTCCGCTTAAAATCTTTGTAACACACATCAACTAAAAATTCTTAAAACTAAATAGCCTGCTTTCTGGGTTTCAATGATAAGTTGGAGTGAAGTGAGAGTTTTTTATCTGTATGCCAATTTTTTTATTGACAACATCTACTGGTGTGTGTTATAATATATTTGTTGATGGCGTTTAGGATATCTATGTTAGAACAAGAAAAATTAATAATATGTGCAAAACAATTAAAACATAAACTGGAAACACAACTAACAGATTTTAAACAAAAATATTATTATAAATTTCCCAATCTGTATATTGAAATTGGGGAATTGTTTATCACCATTCACATTGTACACACTGAAGTAGAAAACCCAAAATACCTTCTCATGAATGAAAAATCTTATGTAAATTATGACAGAGATTTCATTGTGGGAGTATCTATATCAAAGGAGGGAAAATCTATAATTACGGGATTTTGTTTGGAAGGTGATCTTGAATTTTATTCAATGCCGAGTCCTTATCCTAATCCCAATAGTCCGTGCTACGGAATTCCAATTTGTAAACTTAAAAACATAACAAACATAGCAAATATAATTAAACTAAAAGTACAGAACACATTTAACAACGCAATAGAATAAAAAAAAATGCCATCGGCAACCCAAAAACGTCACTTTTATTTTTTGAAGGTGGCGTTTTCTTGTACAGATACCTAACGAGGTCAATCAGACGCTTCAATGCTTGAGGGCTTCTATTCAATACCTATGTGGTTAAAACGGAATATCATCAATATCCGGTTCATCGGGTTTGTTGGGTACAGGGACTGCAATAGGGATTTTTCGTACGTAACTGCAAGGTTCACCATCTTCATAGTATGTCCAGAACACTCCAACAAGGCCTTCCTTATCCGGAACAACGAGAAATGGCGTTGTCTCAGAGAACTTCTGAAAGAGGGTACCAAGAGCTGCTGGTGCACAATCATTGAGTTCATGATATTCATCAGATGTCCACCACGCACGAGGCACGTATGCGGACCACTCCCACAGATCTGGATGGTTGGCACTGCATCTACAAGCGAGAGCACCACACCATTCGTCACATCGCAGTTTGTCAACCTTAACTCCGTTCTTTTTGAGCAGATCGACACCTTCATCCCAACCAATAATGATATGTTTGAGTTCTTTCCCATGTATGAGCGCAGTACTATATAGTTCTATTCCCTCGTTATAGTCCGCAGTGGCTGATTCGGACTGAGAAAGAAAGGAATGCGCAACTGCTCGACTGATGTAAGCACATGCATGGGTATAATCGTGTTCTATCACAATACTAAAATCGGCTATTGCAGCATCGTATTCAGATAGGCAAAACTTCGCAAGACCGCGATAATAGTAAGGATCAACACAATCCGGAGTGGGTTCTATTGTTTTATCATAGTCGGAAATCGCTGATTCAAACTGTTTCAATTTATACTTCGTATGTCCTCGATGATAATAAGCATAATCAAAATCTGGAGATAGTTCTATGGCCTTGTCATAATCAGCAATTGCTGATTCAAACTGTTTCAATTTATGCTTTACATCCCCTCTACGATAGTAAACTTTAGGATCATCAGGGGTGATTACTATAGCCTTGTCAAAATCTGAAGTCGCTGATTCATACCTACAAGCCCCGAGGGAAATACCTTTACCATACATTTTCGCAAGGCCCCTGCTATAGTAAGCCTCAGCACAATCAGGTTGCATTTCTATTGCTTTGTCAAAGTAATCAATTGCGTAATAGGATTCTGGTTTACATAGTTCCGCATTACCCCAAGCAATGTAATCATCAAAAGCCTTCCGTTTCGCAATCTCTCTATAGTGGACCGCCTCAACATAATCGGGTTGGAGTTCTATCGCTTTGTCAAAATCTGCAACCGCTGATGCAAACTGATTTGACCTATCCTTTGCACGCCCACGATAAAAATAGGCTTCAGCAGAATCAGGGTTAAGTTCTACTGCCTTATTAAAATCTGAAATTGATGATGTTAAATCAGGTGGTGGGGTATCAGAGCATTTTAGATTGAGAGTACCCGACTCACTATGAGACAACTCATATTCTGCCTCAATAACTTCGTATTCAGACTGCCAAAACTTAAGACGTCCCCTGCGATAGTAAGCCTCCGCATAATCAGGCTTAAGTTTTATCGTTTGAGTGAAGTTGTTGTCTCTGTCATCCCCATACTGTTCATCGGATTCTTCTCTTATATCTACTACGGATACTTTCCCACCGCTCACCACGACAGTGCCACCACAACTCTTCGCATATTCGTATGCTGCTGACAAACTCTCATCCTGCAATTCTTTCTCACACCAGCTACAAGTGCCAGAAAAGTTTATAGGAGTAGGTGAGACTATAGCCTCTCCGCACATATTACAGCGGGTAGAATATTCGTCATGGTAATAGTTAACTTCTTCAGGATAATCATGTTCATGGCAAGTACAGACTGTCCAATAACAACCACAATAACTACAACTATTTGACCATTTCATATTTACACCTATATCTCCAATAGCAAACCTTGTATACGTAATAGACATTATAATGATTTAATTTGCATTAAGGTTTACCGGGTGTTTCGGACCTCTTGAGTTCCGTAGGAACGCTATGTTTGTAGAAAAAATTACCAACACCTCTTGAGTTCCGTAGGAACGACATAGGAACTGCCAATACGCTGCGAAAACATATCGTCCCTACGGGACTAAGAGTAGAGATGGCACGTGCTACTATAAACATATCGTCCCTACCAAATCAACGCCAAATGCGCGTATGGCATTTGGCGGGACTGAAGAGCAGGACGCACATTCGGGAAATCCTAAAATTGATACATAAGGATAGAGTGCAGCAAACCCCAACGGACGAACTTTAGATTTTATTAAAGACCAATAACAACTCACAATTAAAACGTTATAATGTCTATTGAATACGTTAGGACTTTCTGTTGCCCTGTTTCTTTTTACGATAAGGTGAGAAATCTACATACTTTTCCCCCTGCTTCATACGTTGTTCCCGACGTTTCATCAAAAAATCCATAAGGGTATCCACGTCGCCAAATAAAGCTGCAATGCGTTCCTTCGCTTGTCGGCATTCGTCCAAAATTTTATCATTCATGAGAGTTCCTCCAGTATCGCCTGTGGTGATGCTATGCAGGGAGGCGAATAACCTGCCTCACGACAAACCCGTTCAATTATCGGTATTGTCTTTGGGTTTGCCAGATGTGCAAAGTTCCACGTCGCTAAATATGGTATTGCATGAATTGCTGTAACCGCTACGTGGACAGCATCAGCAAGTGCCGTCTCCGGTATTGCTTTTCCAATGATGAGTTGCTGTGCAAATGATCGCTCCAAATCCAAAACATCCACGACAGCCAAGCCTTCTATAGCCTTTAGTCTATCTACTACTTGGTTCTATCCCCAATTGATATTCCTGTAATTACAAGGTCTGATAACACGAATTCAAAACGTTTATCGTGCCAAAACTCATGGGTAGTTCTTTGCCATTCTGCTGTCCGTGAGACACGACTCGGTCTTGAGACAAGGTAACTTGGTATTGTTGAGTCGACATAGATACGATATGCTTTTTCTTGAAAATGTGTTTCCATTTGGTGATGCCACCCACTACCTAAAGGTAACGTGAGTTTGATAAATCAGATTTTTGGACTCGGTGCGGTTAGGAAACCGCACCTACCGGGCTTATGAGAATAAGATTTTATGCAAAATGAAGTTCATATATCTATTAGACATTATAACGTTTTAATTGTGAGTTGTTATTGGTCTTTAATAAAATCTAAAGTTCGTCCGTTGGGGGTCGCTGCCCTCTATCCTTATGTATCAATTTTAGGATTTTCCGAATGTGTGTCCTACACTTAGTCCCGTAGGGACGATATGTTTATAGTAGGACGTGCCATCCCTATACTTAGTCCCGTAGGGACGATATGTTTTCGCAGCGCATTGGCAATTCCTATGTCGTTCCTACGGAACTCAAGAGGTGTTGGTATTTTTTCTATAAACATAGCGTTCCTACGGAACTCAAGAGGTCCGAGACATTCGGTAAACCTTAATTCAAATTAAATCATTATAATGTCTATTATCAAACTCACGTTAAAGGTAGGGGCTTCGGTTTCATCGCGAATGCGCTGTTTTCTGTAGAAACAAGCGTCTTACTTTCACTCCACCATTAGGCCGTTATTCCGAATCAGATCGGTTTTATCAGGTATTTTACCCTGCGCACCCGGGCCTAAATATTGACATACTCCCCAAGCTAAAGCATGGGGATTCTTAGCTCTTAAATTAGGTATTTCTACCTAAATGGCTTTTCCTGCTTCCGTCTCTCGTGCCTCTGGTTGAGGTCTTACTTGGACTCCACAGGCGTGACTTCCGGTGTGCCCCACCGTAGCAGTTGCAAAAGGCGACACAAGTGTCTGTGCAACTTAAACATTTAGACGTTTCAAACGTCTAAATGTTTGGGAAAAAGCCAACCTTTTTGGGTCTCCGTTCTACATCCCAAAGCTAAAGCATTGGGTTTTGAACGGAATATGTGATAATATGCGCAAATGCTATCGCACTGGAGTGTCAGTATGAACGTAGATAACCGATCGCTTTTTGTTGCGGATAACCTTGATGTCATGCGTGGTATCAACTCCGAATGTATAGACCTTATCTATCTTGACCCGCCCTTCAAATCCGGTAAAAAATGGAAGGCACCCATCGGGTCGCCCGCCGAAGGTGCAGAGTTCAAAGACATCTGGGAAGACGAGGACATCAAACACGAATGGCACGGACAGATCGCCGAAGAACACGAGGAACTCTATCAGATCATCCAAGCGTCCGAACGCGTCTACGATAAATCTATGAAAATATATCTGATGGCGATGGCGATGCGCCTGTTTGAAATGCACCGTATCCTCAAACCTAAAGGGAGCATCTATCTACACTGCGATCCTACCGCCAGCCATTATTTGAAAATGGTGATGGATAGTGTGTTTGGAAAGCACAACTTTCGGAATGAGATTATATGGGGATATGCTGATAGAGGGAGAGCACCGAAAGGTCAATATCCAAGAAAGCATGATAACATTCTATTTTACACGCGAACACCTGAGAACATATTCAATAGGCAATATTTAGCACTATCAGACCTCGAAATAGAAAAGAAATATCCACATACAGACGAGAATGGAAGGTTTTATTGGCATTCTAAAAAGCAGAACAGAAAGGCATATTACAACGGTCAAGGACAAAATGTGCTATCGCATTGGACAGATATTTCAATTATAAATCAGATAGCGAAGGAACGGACGGGGTATCCTACGCAAAAGCCCCTTGCGCTCCTCAAACGTATTATTGAATCTTCTACCAATGAAGGCGACATCGTGCTTGACCCGTTCTGTGGATGTGCTACCGCCTGTGTCGCGGCAGAACAACTTAATCGGCAGTGGGTCGGTATAGATATATCGCCATCAGCGGAGGACATCACAAAGTTGCGTTTGGACGATGAGACGATGCAAATACAATTGCGTGATCCGAATCCATCACAAAGGGTGGCAGTCCGAACCGAACCACCGAAGCGGACAGATGATGTGCGAGCCGCAATTCAGATTCGGTTACCCCGTGCTGAAGCGCATAAACACGCATTATATGGACAACAGGAAGGCAGGTGCAACGGATGTCAAGCCTTGTTACCATTCCGTAATATGACGATTGATCATATCGTTTCACAAAAATATGGTGGCACAGACCATATTGAAAACTTACAACTCCTCTGTAACGCCTGCAACTCTGCTAAAGGCACCGGCACTCAGGAAGAACTGATAGAGAGACTCAGAGAGAATGGCATAATTCAGGCGGCATAATCGGGGTTGAAAACCCCTCCCACAATGTCCGAGGCCTTTACGTGTATACAATTATACGTGTATACAATTATACGTGTATACATACCCCTCTGTAGGCGCGTTTTACATTCTGTGAATCAACGCCAATACGCGCGTGGTATTTGTAGGAGGGAACTCCGGGGAATGCCTAAAGGCGAATGCGCTTTTGGCATTCGCCATGATTCATACCGTTGATTTGGATTCCCGACTATCAAGACGTTTGGTCGCGATTCGGAGATCGCTCCTACAGGAAATGTGTATAATAATTTCCATATTTCACCATAGCTTTAGGTTTTTGCACATTTTCATCAAAAAGTCGCGAGCTGGAGCTCGCTCCTACAGTAAGAGGGGCATTCAAGAATAACCGAAAATATGGAGAACTAAATAACCCTAAACTTGCAGTTTGACACCATCCAAAATTTGTGATAAAGTTTAATAGATTTTAAACATATCAGCGTTTGTCGTTGCGCAACTTGTAGCACCTCTTGTTGGAGCGCTTTGTAAGCGCGATATATTTTCTGGATTGCGGATTTATCGGATGACGCGGATTTTAAAATTAAGATAACTCGTAGGTCGGGTAGAGCTTGCGAAACCCGACAAACCGACTATGATGAGACATAAAATCCTTGCATTTAACGGGATCATTAGAATATGAATGGAACAACGAGTAATAGCAAAGACAAATTCCAAAGAATGTTAGACCTCGCAGAGTTTGGCGTAAAGAGAATGGAACAAAGGCGATCTGTTGAGTTCAGAATTTTTATCTCTTATATGACGCTACTTGTTCTCGCATTATATCAACTTATCAAACCAAGTTCTATAAGTATTGAATTATGGATTCGCCAACTTATCAAACCAAAACCTACACCCACTGAATTATGGATTGAAGGTATTCAAGGAGGATTACTATATTTAATTGCACTCAGTATACATTTTATATACGTTATGTGGCAAGTAGGAGTTGGCATAGCATAAAATATTCCGGATTCAAAATTACGGACGACAATTTTGCCATCTCAGCATAATTTGTGCGGATTGGTCTCGTATGTTGTTAGTTACAATTCCTACGTTTTTATTCATTATTATTGTTGATTTATTTATCAAGAAAACCGATTGGGAATTTGAGGATAAAACAATTATAATAGTTCGTATATCACTATTTGTATTTGAAATTTTGCTATTTTTGATTCTAATTATTGTTTCAATAATACAAAATCATTGTAAAAATAAAAACTGCGAAATAAACCGTAGATTCGGTTGAGCTTGCGAAACCCGACAAATCGGCGCAATCCGTGTAAATCCGAGATTCAGACAAAAAGAAATCGGGGTTAGAAACCCCTCCAACAAGAGGCGGACAGAAACCTACGGCGTATGTCTGCTACCGTGCTATCTGAACCGACATAATCCGAGATTCTGAGAAGAAAAAGGCAATACCATGAACAAGTTAAACCTGTTCACACTTCAATTATTATGCATACCGTTTCTATTTCTGTTGATGCCGATAACAGCACAATCAGAGTCCAGTATCTATATTGAAGGCGTAAGTATCGCGTCGGGGGAACATGATGACTTGTTACCATCACGCACAGGTGAATTCCGATATTCACAGACCCATCCGTTAGGAATAAGCGACCTCAACTATTTTTGGAGAGTCGGTTCGCAGCTAAATATATCGGTATTCTACGATAGCAATGAAAGCGGAAGATCACTTACTTCCACGATAGGGTTCAACGGTGGGGGTGGGCTTTCATACGACTTGCTAAAACGGTCGCGATGGGTGATTAGTCCTTATGTCGGTTTCTTCTATGCGAATAATAGATTGGATCGAGGAATTCGTCTGAGTTATTTCACCACTGAACTTGGGATGGAGATAGACATTTATTCGAAGGTAAGTCTTATTGGCAAGTATACTCGTTCTCTGGATACTGTTATCAAGACGAACACATATAGCATCGGCATTAGTGTCCACTAACTTGGCGTTGATTTGGGCATGTATCCTACTCACTGGTAGGCGCGTTTTGTAAACGCGCCTCTTACATTCTGTGAATCAACGCCAATACGCGCGTGGTATTTGTAGGAGGAAACTCCGGGGAATGCCTAAAGGCGAATGCGCTTTTGGCATTCGCCATGATTCATACCGTTGATTTGGATTCCCGACTATCAAGACGTTTGGTCGCGATTCGGAGATCGCTCCTACCGGGGGAGGAGTCGCGATTCGGAGATCGCTCCTACCAGGGTGTGATAGCGCGTTTAGAAAACGCGCCTACCGTAATAAATCGGGTTTAGAAGGAACTCCAAAAAGAAAAGGCACACTATTCCGAAGAAATATCCCACAGATACACAACACCATCCGTGCTCCGACTGACCAGCACTTTCCCATCCGAAATGAATGCGACATCTACAACCTTACTCCGATGCCCTTCGGATTTATGCGTCTTTTCGAAAGTATGTAGATGCCGAGTGAATCCGTCAGCATTTAGATCGACATCTAAGACAGTGACAGTCCCATTTCTCGCACCAGTCGCTATCAGTTTTCCGTCCGGACTAAAGGCGATGCTTGAGATAATCGTCTCTATCACCGACTGATATCCAGCACGATACCCTATATTCTTACCTGTCTCCACATCCCACAGATAGACGGTTCGCTTGGGACTGGATGTCGCAATTATTTTGCTATCCGGACTAAAGGCAAAACACGGGTAAGACGCAAAAGGTCCTGAAAGATTTTTCCGTTCTTTGCCTGTCCCGACATCCCACAAACGGACAGTGTCATCATCACTGCTTGCGAGCGTTTTGCCATCTGGACTATAGGCGACACTTACGATAGCGTTCTCATGCCCCAATATAATTTTCTTTTGCTCCCTTGTGTCTGCATCCCACAGCCGTATTGTGTAATCCGCGCTCCCACTGACGATTGTTTTCCCATCAGGGCTGTATGCCACACTTTTGATAGACAACTGATGTCCGTGGATCGTATCCATCAGTTCACCAGTCTCTCGGTTCCGCAAATTGATTGACAGATAGGAATCCGCAGTTACGATTGTTGTGCCATCCGGATTGAAAGCCAAGTCATTGACCCGAAAAATATCGGAGATGTCCAATGTATTCTGTAGTGTGAAGGATGTTGCGTCCCATAAATAGAGGGTCTTATCCTTCCCCGACGCAGCGATTGTTTTGCCATCCGCACTCACGGCGATATTGGAAAACTCGCCATAATAATCGGTAAGTGTCCGCTTGGTTTCACCGGAAGCGACCTCCCATATACGGATACTCCCGTCCGCACTCCCACTCGCAATCGTCCGCATATCCGCGCTGAAGGTGAGCGCCAGCACGGCTCGGCTATGCCCTTTGAGTGTTTGGATACGCGTGCCTGTTTTTGTATGAAACAGACCGATAGTTCCCGAACCGTCAGCCGCGGCGAATAGGCTGCCATCTGGACTGAGTGCCACTTTGAAAATACGATCCTCTGTGGTTATATCCAACTTTTGTTGTTGGTTTCCTGTATGCGTGTCCCACAGACGGATGCTACCGTCCCAGCCTCCACTTATGAGTGTGCTACCATCCGTACTAAACGCTATGCTACGCACAGGGTGTTCGTGTCCTTCAAGTATCTGTGTGTGTACTTCTGTTTGCATATCCCACAAACAGATGGTCTCCTCTGTCCCGCTTGCCAGTAGTAACCCATCCGGACTGAACGCAAGAGTGGATACGAACCTTTTCTTTACCTCTGATGGTCGTTTGAACTCCATCTTTAGGTCGCCGGTCTGTGGGTCCCAAAAACGGATTCCGTCTAAATCCCCTGTCGCGATTGTTTTTCCATCCGGACTAAAGGTGATACTATAGATTTCGCCGCTACTCCAAATTACTCGCGGATGCCACCGATTGTTGACGTTCCATCGATTAATCGAACCATTACCAAGTGACTCGTATTTATCTGCGCTTGCGAGGACACGGCTGTCCGGACTAAAAGCGATACGTTTATGCATGACGATGTGTCTTTTGGTAAGGTATAAGAGTTCTTTATATGTGGTGGCATCGTATATCCAAATCCCTGCTGAAGTTGCAACAGCGAGGCGCGTGCCGTCTGGGCTATACTGCACATCGTAGACACGTCCTTTGCCGAGCCGAGCGACTGCAGCTTCGGGTATGCCGACAGGTTGTGCGAAAAGGGTGGGGAGGTAGCACGTTGAAATGAGAATGAGTGTTAGGAGGGTCGGAAGATGTCTGTTTTTTATTGCGTCTGTTTTTTTCATCGGGGTGTGTGTCCTTTTAGGAATAGTATACCAAAAAGGAGACCGAAAAGGCAAAGATGTTTGGCAAACCCTCAACCACTAAGGTAGGCGCGTTTGTAGCCGCGCAATTGATTGCGCCTCGGACATTCAGAATCGCGGATTTATCAGATTACGCTGATTATGTGTTTGGCGTTCCAAATCGTCTTTCACAGGATAACCGATAAAGGTGTATACAATTATACGTGTATACAATTATACGTGTATACAATTATACGTGTATACAATTATACGTGTATACAATTATACGTGTATACAATTATACGTGTATACAATTATACGTGTATACAATTATACGTGTATACATACCCCAACTCTTGTTGGAGCGCTTTGCAAGCCCGATTTGCTCGCTTTCCTTTTGTCTGAACCAAGATTTTCAAGATTATAGGATTTGCAGGATTATGGGTATCCGCACAGCATCAGCATAATCCTGGTCATCTCGTAATCCTGCTAATCTTGGTTCAGACAATAATCGGGCTTCCAAAGCCCTCCTACAATGTCCGAGGCGCAACGGACACAGGACGCAAGGCATTTTGTATCTCTACACTTTCTTCTCTCAAAAATATCTCCGGCATATTGTCAGTGTCTGGAGCGGACAATTTTACCCAAAAATAACGCGCTTGCACTGTGTTTTGTAGGTCGATATACTCCCAGTCCCCGACACAATGTTCTACCTGTGCAGCTGCGTAAGTATAGATATCTGAAAATGCGGGTGGCGGTTCGCTCGGTAGGACATCAAGTGTTAATGCGCGATATATCTGATCGCGCGTATGTGGTATCCCCGTAATCAACGCATGTATGCCGAACTTTACGACAGGGTGCGCAAACGCTACAAAGATATTCCACCAGCCATCTGCTGTTTTGTATGGCGTGCCAAAGTCCTGTCCCGTTGGTGTTAAATTATTGTAAGAAATTAGAATGGGTGTAATCGCGTGTAATGATTGAGCCAATGACGATTCATCAATAACTGCCCCAACGAATTGGACAAGGACAGCACCCCAGGTGTTGGGTGCTGGTGTGAGAACGATGTTGTATTTGTTCTTTACCGGGATGTTGTTTTGGTCTAAACCGCTAAGGATGTGGTAATCCATAAGAGCGGCATCGTCTCCCGCCACCGCTTTTAATGCGATATTTGACTTATCAATGCCGATTATGTCGGTGCTCCCAAAGCTCAGCGGCAGTTCTATTTTGTCATGGCTAATATAATCGGGGTCTCCAAACATTTTTAAACCTCACAGCCTCGGACATTGTAGGAGGGAAACCTTGTAAGCGCGATTTACCCTCGGACATTGTGAGAGTGCTTTGTAAGCGCGATCATAAGCGTCAATTTAGTAAAGATTTTCTTGTGGGAGGGCTTTGTAAGCCCGATTTGTGAGACCCAAGCTGTTAAATCGGGGTTGAAAACCCCTCCCACAAGAAGATATATCCTTAAGTTTACACCCGCAGCATGCCATACGCGCATGCTGCGTTGATTTGGCTGAATGCCATAAAGGCATTCATAGCGTTGATTTATGGGTGTCGCTTACGCTCTACCCGACCTACAAGATTGAAATTAATTACTGTCATCAGACGCTTCTGAGTCATCATTCAACAAAAAGTCAAGTGTAACGCTATCAATAGCGCTCCGAATACGTTCGTCAAGTTGACTCAGCACTTCGGAATGAAGTTGGGAAACACTTGCATCTGGCGTGATACCAGAAATTTTATTTTTCGCTTCACTGCCGCGTGTCAAAATCCGTGTAACAGCAGTGCCGTAATCTTCCGCATTCATTCAAATCACCTCCTTTTATTTTGAAATATGTTTACACCAGCGAGGTTAGGAAACCTCGCCTACCTTCCTGTAGGAGCGATCTCCGAATCGCGACCTATCATGTTGTTGTCGGGAATCCAAATCAACGGTATGAATCATGGCGAATGCCAAACGCGCATTCGCCTTTAGGCATTCCCCGGAGTTCCCTCCTACAATATGTTTGCACCAGCGAGGTTAGGAAACCTCGCCTACCGATTGAAATAGATCGTTCCATGCCGTTAGCTGCTTTGTCTGTGGCAACGAAATATGGCGTGTCATGTCTTTGTAAAATCTACTAAAAAACGGATTAGAATCCATTGCTTCAAATATTACATGGTGCAAATATTGTGGAGCATTCCCGTTCACATACTCCCCACCAGAATAAAACATCGGTAAGGACAACATATTTGACAAGGAGAGTATAGGATTATTCAAACTCCACATTGCGATTAGGAATTCGTCTTCGCAACATTTGTTGAGGTTCTGACGGAGAAAGTCGGCAAGTTCGGAGTTCTTATTCAGTGCGAACAGGGAAGTTTTGTTGGTAGGACGGATGACTTGTTCCTTCCCTTTGTCCAAGTTGTTGTCTATTTCTAATTCCACAGCCTTGAATGCGGCAACTTCCTGTTCCCATAGTTCTGATTTCTTTGGCACTTTACCGATAGCGTTGTAAATCCGATCTATCCAGTGTTTGTAGTCAAATTGGTTCAAAAAATAATTGAATGCTATAGGATTGCTTTCGGTCCAGGGTGAATCAAAGATGGCGTGAAGTTTGATTTTTTCATCACGGGTACAAGCAAAGACATCCGAATCCATGACGAGCCAATTGTTTATCGGTAGATCGTCGAACAGACAGGCGAATTTTTTTCCATAACGTAGGTTCTTAATGTTTTTCAGGTTGGCATGTATGTCAGCCGTTCTGATGACTCTGATGTATTCCTCTGGCACACACATCGCATCAAAGATAACTTTTGCCGATTTATAGACGGTTTCCTCTACATGAAAGTAGGTTTGGACCCCATTTTCACCGAGATCCGTGTTATTGAGCATCGCCAACGATGCCCACACCGCACCTTTCACATGCACTTGTTGAAAATATGCCCTTGACTTCGCCTCCTTGAGAAACTGGAAACTTGATGCAAATAAAGGAATAGAAATAGCGATTCTATCCGAAGCACCTCTTTTTGGAAGTAGTGCTTTGTAGTCAATATCCGTTGGCAATCTCCAAATATGGTCTTTGTTTCGCACTTGATTGTTCCTCCATAGGGTTATTTAGTTGTAGGTCGGGTAGAGTTTACGAAACCCATAGGTGTCAATTTAAGGATTTTCCGATTATAAGAAATGTTCTTTAGTCCCGTAGGGACGCTATGTTTATAGAATAATGTCTACACCTTCTCTTGAACTCCGTAGGAGTGACATAGAGTCGTATAAACATACCGCTCCTACGGAGCTCAAGGAGGTTGACGCTGTTTGCTATAAACATTCCGCCTCTACGAGGAAACCATACACATTCATAAAAATAGATTCATTTCCTTAAATAAATTGACACATAATGTGTAGAGCAAAGCGAAACCCGACATGAAACGCTTTTACATACTGGAAATAGATGGTGTTTCTTCTGTAGGAGCGAGCTGGAGCTCGCGACCATTCGTCCGATGTCGCGAGCTCCAGCTCGCTCCTACAAAGAAGAAAGTCGGGGTTGAAAACCCCTCCAACAAGAGGAAGATCAGAGTTGAAAACGCGCTGAATACCATAAGCGTATTCAGCGTTGATTCGCTCCTACAAGAAGAATATCTGGATTATACCTCATCTTTGAGGTGCTTCAGAATTTCTTGCTTTGTGTTTTTGTCCGCTTTTGCCAGGAGATCGGTTATGTTCGTTTCCTCTATTTTTGATATGATTTTCCGTTTCTCCTGCATGCGTTTCACGACGGTCTGGGTATAATCAGATATTTGTTCCGCAGTATAAGGGCGAATAAGCCAATCTAATTCGGCAACTGATAACCCTTTCTCGAAATGCCAATAACCGTCCTCTCGTAAGCGTGTGATGTGTTGAAAATATGCGTCATAGATAAGTGCAACCCGATCACAACTAAAGTTATTGATAGCGTATTCTCTACAAATCTCGTTGTCAATCATAAAGATATTTTCTGCTGCCGTGACAATGTTTCTGAACGATTTGCAACGCCAGCCGGTAATTCCTTGTAGATTCACTTCAGGGAAAATACCGCGATTGCTCGTGATCACCGGTGTGCCACTTGCGATTGCTTCAAAGAACACATTGCCACCGGGTTCGGGGTAATAGGTGAACATACAAACAAGCTCTGCGTCGCGATATAAGATTTTACGCATTTCCATGTCTACTGCCCCTAAAAATTCTACATGGGGTGGGATGGGACCGCCAATAACATTCTGAAATTCTTCAGGCGTGGCTTGTCCACACGCTACCAGTTTTTTGCCCATGATTTCAGCCAATCTGACCGCTTCTTTTAATCCTTTGCTCTCCGTTATTCTGCCGATGAAGAGGTAATAATCACTTTTATCTTTTTTGTATTCAAATTCAGACGGATCGAAATAGGGCGGGATAACGAAATCTTCATGTCTCGGGTCCGTATAATGCCTTGCTTCATGATTTCCATGCTCAATACCGTCATGATGCTTAATCTCAAACGACCTATTTAATGCACCTATATCTGTATTCAGCCGCGAATATGATTCATATACTCTAAATTCCGAAAATGTTGTTGGATACCCAATAAACGGCTCTACGATGGACAATTTTGACACCAATTCTGAGCCAATCTCATCTAACAGTCCATTTAAAATTCCAATATGTCCCGTGCCCCAACTGGCTAATATCACATCACCGGCGGATACACGTTTTGCAAGTGCTTTCGGTGTATTCACATGAAAGTTGTCATGCATCGGACCATACCCAAACTTAAATTGTTCTTTCATAAAATCTTCGTTTGGATAGGTAGATCGGAAATCTTTTTCAGATGTGACTGGCACAAGTTCTACACCTAAATCATCGGACTTTTCATTGGAATAAAGAATTATCTCCCACCCAAGTTTTGACATCATTTCTGTAAATTTAATCACTTTTTGCGTGAAAGCACAGCAATTCCACGGTGATTGTCTTGATGTGATTGTGTGCGGGATTCCAAGCAGATGTAACTTTTGCATTATTGCCTCCTAATTCAGATTAAATTGCTACCTTGTAGCACAAACTTTATGAAGATTAATTTTTTAATTCGGTAATTCTGACAGAAAAAAACGGTGTGTATATCAAGCGTTATGCTTTAGTATATCTGAAGGGGAACAGGTATCTGAAAGGAATTGGGGGTTAGAAACAATAGATATCCAATAGATACGCAATAGGTTTGCGGGGAAATTGGGTTTTAGTTATCAGTTGTCGAGGGGATTTACTTGTCTTATGGAAGGTTTATCTTATGGAAGGTTTATCTTATGGAAGGTTTATCTTGTGGGAGGTTTATCTTGTGGGAGGTTTATCTTGTGGGAGGGCTTTTCAAGCCCGATTATATATCAGTGTATCGGCGTTGAAAACGCCTCCCACAAGAGCGAAGTCAGCGCTTTAGGTTTGCCCATGTTGTGGTAAGTTTACCCACAGCATCGACAGCGGCGACTCCATCAAATCCACTGTTCATAACATTCTTTATATCGTCTTCACTGAGAACCGCACCAATGATGGCGACCTCATCAAGGATACCTCTGAATTTACCGGCATACCCGTTGCCAATGAACAGATTGAGTTCGCTTGGCGAGGAATCTCCACATGGATGCGCCCCACATTTATTCCAGCCGGCTTGTGCCACAACTTCACCGTTTTTATACATCCGATACTGGCGTTCTCCGACATCTCTGACCTCAGCGATGTGTATCCATTCACCACTGACGATGGTCCCAGCAGGCGGTCTTTGAACCTCCACATACGGTTGCGCATTCCCGCCGCCATCGCCCCAATAAAAACTCATCACACCATTTGCTTCCTGTGTCAAACACCCTTCGCCGCCATAGGCTTTACAAACAATGTTTTGGCGACCCGCACCGACGTTTTCCGGTTTCGCCCAAAAGACAATTGTGACATCGCCATCAAACTGCAACGACTCATCGTTGCCCATATCCACATAAGCATTCCCATCAAACTCAAGCGCACCACCAAATTTGCCATCCACCCATTTTGGGTTACTTATCAGTTCCCCATCATGTTCGTTTCCAGAGGAATCTGCGGCAGTCTTACCGCCACCATCATCAAATCCCCATAAGCCTATGATGGTATCCGGGTCTATCTTCGCATCACTTATAGTTGTGAATAAACCCGCCGTAAATAGAACAATGATGCCGATCCAAAATAATCTGATTTTCATCGGTTACTTCTCCTAATATAGTTGACATACACCTCACACGTTGACGTGGAAGGTCTGTCGATTTGATAAAATATAAAAACATTTTCGTGATAGTATTCTTGTTGGGTTTTGCTAACGTTCTACCCAACGGACGAGAATAATGTTGAGCGGAAAACGCCGCGGGGCGTAGGATATCGTATGATTGCCCACGATGTGAGGATAGCATATCAAAAATGCACAAAAATGTCAAGTATTAGTTCTCCATATTTTCGGTTATTCTTGAATGCCGCTCTTGCTGTAGGAGGGAACTCCGATTCCCGACTAAGAGTGACATCAGTCGCGCTTCGGAGATCGCTCCTACTTTCAACGACCGTGGTAGGCGCGTTTTCCTAAGCGCGTTTTTTGTTGTCTGAACCAGGATTTTCAGGATTATAGGATTATCAGGATTATATGCCCCACAGAGATAATGAGCGTCTTTTCTACTGATTACGGGCTTGGGGCTAATCTTTAGATTAGAAATACATCAATGAAATCGGGCAATCCTGGTAATCTGCTAATCCGGGGAATGCCAACAGGCATTCATACCGTTGATTTGGAAAATCCTGGTTCAGACAGCCAACCAAGCGTTGTAGCACAACCTGCGCACAGCAAAAGAAAAGGCAGATACCTAAAGGCACCTGCCTGTATTGCTCTGGTCTCACTCAGTACTAATCCTCATAAACCATACCCTCAATGTTGAGTTCACCATCCGTAGCACCCGTTGTCTCGTCCTTGATAAATGCTCTAGCTTTCCAGACAAGATGGTGAGGTGACACATCGTCTATTTGGTCCCAGATTTGAGCATATTCACGACACCCAGATTCAAACGTACTCATATTATCAACATCACTTTCAACATTCCAGACCCACCACGGGGCATCCTCCGCTTCCTCCACTTTTGCGTAAAGATTATACTAGACATTATAACGTTTTAATTGTGAGTTGTTATTGGTCTTTAATAAAATCTAAAGTTCGTCCGTTGGGGTTTGCTGCACTCTATCCTTATGTATCAATTTTAGGATTTCCCGAATGTGCGTCCTGCTCTTCAGTCCCGCCAAATGCCATACGCGCATTTGGCGTTGATTTGGTAGGGACGATATGTTTATAGTAGCACGTGCCATCTCTACTCTTAGTCCCGTAGGGACGATATGTTTTCGCAGCGTATTGGCAGTTCCTATGTCGTTCCTACGGAACTCAAGAGGTGTTGGTAATTTTTTCTACAAACATAGCGTTCCTACGGAACTCAAGAGGTCCGAAACACCCGGTAAACCTTAATGCAAATTAAATCATTATAATGTCTAATATCCATTGCGATCCGAATGTGCTGCAGCGAGACAATGGACATGGACTTCCGTGTAGTCGGGGACAGGAAATGGTTTGTTGACCCATTCTTCATAACCGTGGGTAGACGCGTAAACACTTGATGGTAAGTAGTTGTTGGACATCCATTCTGTCGTGTGTCCTTGAATACATACCGCCTATGGAAAAGGTATTTCCGAATGCGTGCTCACCTGATTACCAAAACCATCTGTCCCATCCGCTTTCCCATGTGCTTCACAATCGTTTATGTGAATATTCACATTGTCTGGTGGTGGTCTCATCGTAATTGTAAGAAAAGTAGAGCGACTTTGTAATTATTGATTTGGCTATTGCCTTTTTAGATTTAGAAATTCATAAGGGTCAAACCCTTCACTTTTGTCCAACACTTGGACACCAGCTGGAATATCCGCTTCGATCTGTATCTGTGCTGGTATCGGCACGCCCGAATTCCGCGCCTTCGCATTACTTTCTATTTGCTGAAGCACAGTTGCGTCTCCATAGATGTCAGCGATATATCTGACATTACCGAGAGATGGTAAGTATGTTTCGTCAAATGTAATATAGACTTGATCCTTATCAAAAGGATATACCATACCTGCCTTATCTATACCAACACCAAGAGTAGGTACCTCTTGCTCATGTAATTTTATACGGACGCGTCCTAACAGTTCATGCTCACGACTTAATTCACGATCGAAAAAACCTTGAGGCCACCCGTCTGGTATTTTCGGATAGGGACCGAACCCGTGTGGTGAAACACGCACTTGTTCAGCTGTTACAGTTATTGGTGTGTCTCCTTTCGGGCTCACTGGCGTGTCGTCAGAGTCGACAGTTTTCATTTCCGCGTCCGGTATCGATTCACTTTCAGATGGCAGTGTTTTATCAAAAGCAGGAACATTTGCTGTCTCATGCGTCTTGCGCTGCGTATCCACATTGGATTCCCACTCTCGTATCAACTCAGCAGTTTCGGCTGCCTCTTGTCTGTAGGGCGCTGTGTCGTGCTGATACCATAAGTAACAAGCTCCCGCAAACACTATCAGGAAGCCAACGCCACCGAGAAACCATTTGTTGATAAGAATATCACGGGACATCGGAAACCTCCTTTTGTTGATGAAAAGGATAAGCACAATGTCGGTTTGGGAAACCTACAAGAATTATACAAGTGGTTGGTAGAAAGAGCAACACAAAACACAACAGCCAACGCACAGCAAAAAACAGGCAGATACCCCGAAGGATGCCTGCCTGTTGAAAAAAAATACCAAGACGTTTCACAACATCAATTACCAAGTGATGCCGCGGTTCCTCAGAAATTGATCATAAGATTCTCTATCCGAGAACTCGTAAGTGTGGCCATTCTCATCAGTAAACTGATATTTTGCCGGTGGGTACGCACACGCTTCATATTCTGCACGCGCTTCCGCGAATGCAGCGCTTTTCTCATCACGGTCTTTCTCCAGATCAATAAGTGTTTTAGTCCACCAACACAGGCCGGCGAGGGATCCAACCGCTGCGACACCAGGGACCATTTTAGCGGCTGTGCTAAATGAACTCGTAGCAATAAACTTTACAATTCCCACCGATCCGCCAGCAATACCACCGTACCATAGTAAGTATTCCAGCCACGCGGCTTCGTGGTCCTGAATGGCTTGTTGTGCATCACGCGACGCCGTACCTGCCTCATCCCTGGCTTCCATCAAAGCGTCCAAGTTACAAGCATACGCGACAAGGATTGTAAGCAATATGCACCCAAGACCGATTGATAAGGTGGACATCACTGATTTGTATCGAAACATTTTCATCAACATTTTAAAATCCTCCATTAAGTTTATGCCAAAAGCCCGCTATGGTGGGGGCTTTGGACTATTACGTTTTTTCCATTCTGTGTAGAACTCGTCTAAACCTAAATTCGGCAGGGGGGGCTTTGTGCGCAGAAGTTCTTTCTCCTCGCGCGTGATTTGTTCCCGCTCCGCTACCAATTTCTGAGACTCTATCTCCAGAGCTTCGCGAGTTTTCTCGATGTCCTGCACCGCCTGCTCTATCTCCTCTGGGGACTTGACGCCATCATACGCCTCGACTTGGCGAAGAAAACTATCGACAACCTCGGCGGGCTGCGTTTTCAATGCCTCTTCCCGCGCGGCCTCAAGTTCTTCGGGAGACATAAGCGCATAAACCGCTAAAGAAATCTCAACACGCTTCCTTGAATTAGCGCTAAGGGCATCCCCATGGGCTAATTCTTTCTTAAACAATGCCTCTTCCCTTTCTTTATAGTCCTTTCTCCGAAGATCCCATTCGTGATACCGATCCGCACGCGCAAAGGACGCAGCGGTATATTCTTTATGGATTTTCTTGGCGAGATCCCGCGGCAAACCTTTGAGAGGCCCTGTCTGCACAACTTCCACCGTGTCGTCGGATGTGGAAACATCGCTGTCATCGGGCGCGTGCACAGTGGGTGTCTCAGTCTCCATCTCGGAGGAGACCTTTCGCGAAGCAGAGGCGGAACGGGGGGTACCTTTTCGGTTTGCCTCTGTTTTTAGACGTTGAACTTCGGAGCGAGCCTCGTCCACCCTTGCCTCTAAAGTCGCCTCTCTGGCTTTGTCTCGTTTCTCATCTATGTTCAATACAAATATATTAGAAACTATAGAAAAGATGGCAAAAGTGACGGCAAACTCGACAAGATTCATCCTTTTCTTGGTAAAATAACTAAAAATACGGGGGTCGGTAAAAAAACGATAACGCCGACTCATGAGTCTATCTCCTAATAGTATATTTATACATATAAGACAATATTAGAACACAACGTATAACCACCATATAATAGATGGCTACATACGAAAATTATATCAAATTTTGCAAAAAAAAATCAAGAAAAAATGCAAAAAAAGATAAAAATTCGTGAAATTTTGGGAAAGTTTGCAGGATTCGGACAAAAGATCAACATAATTTGTGAATTAAACAAACATATCGCGCTTACAAAGCGCTCCTACAAGAAAATATTTCCTCGCTGATGGCTGACTACTAAAAACTATTTCTCCGCAAATGTATTGCGTATCTATTGGAAATCTATTGTTTGCACCGCCTGTTTCGTTTCAGATACCTACCCACCTTTGGATATACTATTTCTATGGTAACCCTTTCTTGTAGGAGGGAAACCTTGTAAGCCCAATATATTGTGATATAAATCGGGGTTAGAAACCCCTCCTACAAGAGGAAAACTGATAGCCAATAACAACGTTTTGTAGCACAAACTTTTAGTTTGTGCCGTTTGATGCCACGCAAACTAAAAGTTTGCGCTACAAGGAGGAGAAAATGCCTTTACTTACAACAAGAGAACTCATAGATAGGTATCACAACCAACGCACAGCCCTCGCGGAAGAAGCTGCAGAGGCGGGCATGCCGTTTTCTGCCTATCTCGACTCACAATACGACCCAGAAAAAGACGAAGAACTCGGTGCGGACGATGTGCGGTTGTCTGCGATGGAGGTCGTCCTCGAAGACCTCAATATGACGACAACGTGCAACCCCGCCGCCGGTATTTGGCCCACAAGATGCGAAGATGTGATCGGTGACCCTGCCAAAGAATTTGCACTCAAAGAGATGTGCCTGAACGCGTATCGTAGCGTTTCCTACAGCCCGCAGATAGAAGCGGCAGCACGGCGCGAAGAACGCCGCACCCGATGGGAACGCGCTGGCACTTTCCAAGGCATCCACGACACACCGCCCGGCTCAACGCTCACATCTTATTACGATGCGATGGCGCATTGGGACCAGGATGTGGAGGTGGACATCGCACTTGAAGAACTCACCACACGCATGGCGGATACCAGTAAAACCGACTATCGCGCCACTATCCTGAAATATGATGAAAACGCTTTCCGTGAGGAACGCCGATCCGCCGCGTCCGATCCACCGATGGCATCCTTTGATACCTCTGAACGCCCGATACAACTCAAAAAACGGATGCTCGCGATACCTTTCACTTACGAACATCTCCGCGAAGTTGAATTTATTGACAAAGCGGTAGAACACGTTGAACAGATCGCTGTGCAGCGCATCGTAGCGAAGGTAGACGAAGGGCTTGAGGTGATGCTCAAAGGCGCGGGTGGCAACAATCTCGGCGGCAATATCATCAAACTTGTGGATTTGGATGCGACCGCCATAAATGGCAAGATCACCGCTGAAGCGTGGCTTAATCTGCAGAAAAAATTCAAACGCGGGTATATGATGACATCTGTTATCGGTGTTGACCAAGACATCACCAATCTGCAGTTAGCGAGAATCGGCGGGACAAACGTCATGCTCACCACACTTGCGGAACGTCAAAACGCTGTTTCCAGCGGGTTCGGTGGGCAGTATGCCGTGATGAATCAGCTCTCGCAAGGTATCCGTATCGGATGGCACGACTATCTTGCAGAGAGAATTCAGGTCGGTGCTGATGGTGCGAAACACAACGCTATGGTCGTCTACGACAAACGCAAAGCGGTTGAATATGTGTCGCAGATGAACACGGACATCATTGAAACGACGCGGGATATGCTGAAGCAGGTTGAATATATCGTCTGTTCAGAGATTTGGGGTTGGATTTCGTATCAGCCGAAGAAAGCGATTTATATCGTTGACCTCAATGCAGAAGCGGGCGATGCTGAACTTAACATCGTTTAAGATAGATTGTAGGAGGGAACTTCGATTCTCGAATACCCATCGCGATTCGGAGATCGCTCCTACAACAACGAAAGATGGCGCGGTTTGATAAGTATACAGAAAGTTGTGATAAGTTGAAGTTTTTTGGATCTCATGAAATTACCTCTATTCATTTTGGGTGGAATTGTCAGATTCAATTCCATAAAACACTTAAAACTCTTGAAGAAGTTGTTTAGCCTCTTCACGTAGCACATCACTCATCATATTTATCGTTTCTCGGTTGATCTTATTATTGCGTTGTGCCGCTTTTATCTGCTCAATTGTCATATCAGGTGCGTTCTCTACGCGTTCAAAAAACGGCTCAACCTCATCAGCAGGATAATGCCTCAACGCCTCCCGATATTCAGCTCTGCGTTTTTCAGGCGACGTCTCAAGTTTATAGATTGACCGCATCAGTTGTAAATGGTTATCTCCGTTATCCAGCAGGAGCTGGGAAACAGAATTGATCAACGTATTATTTTCCTGCATACGTTTTGCCAAATCTAATCTTTGTGCGCGCCTTTTTGGAGATTCTTGACCTGTCATGATTTTGTCAGCACTTTCAGGTAACACCGGTGTCTGAAACGTCATCTTAGTTTGTGATTGGTCAGACTCAGCGGTTTCAGTCACGTTTGTTGCTTGTTCCGCTATGGTAAGTGGAGAGACATGTTGCTGATCCACATCGGATTTCGTTTGTGGATTTTGCCTGTATTCCTCTCTCATTTTTGACAATCGCTGTATACCCTCTGCCCGAAGAGCCGTTTGTTGAACATTTCTTGCATGCAGAATCAGGATGACAAGCAGTGAAATAGATAGCGTCAAACCGATACTCGCGAGCAATAGTTGCTTTTTGGTAAACATGACAACCTCCTAAGATTGTTAATAAGTTCTCAGATGACTTAATATAAAAGACATTATAATGATTTAATTTGAATTAAGGTTTACCGAATGTCTCGGACCTCTTGAGTTCCGTAGGAACGCTATGTTTATAGAAAAAATACCAACACCTCTTGAGTTCCGTAGGAACGACATAGGAATTGCCAATGTGCTGCGAAAACATATCGTCCCTACGGGACTAAGTATAGGGATGGCACGTCCTACTATAAACATATCGTCCCTACGGGACTAAGTGTAGGACACACATTCGGAAAATCCTAAAATTGATACATAAGGATAGAGGGCAGCGAACCCCAACGGACGAACTTTAGATTTTATTTTAAGACCAATAACAACTCACAATTAAAACGTTATAATGTCTAAAAATTATATCAAATTTTGCAAAAAAGATCAAAAAAAATGCAAGAAAAGATAGAAATTCGTGAAATTTTGGGGAATTTGCAGGATTCGGACAAAAGATCAACATAATTTGCGATTCAAACATATCGCGCGGACAAAGCGCTCCCACAGGAAAACCGCCTCGCTGATAACTAAATTTCCGCAAACCTATTGCGTATCTATTGGAAATCTATTGTTCCTACACCCCAATTCCTTCCAGATACCCGCACATTCTTAGATATACTATTATAGTTATCAGACATCAGTGTAGGAGGGAACTCCGATTCCCGACTATCAAAGCGTTTGGTCGCGATTCGGAGATCGCTCCTACAAGAAATAAGGAGAAGCACATGCCAACAAAAGTGTTAACAGCCAGCCATTACGATGCGATCCGAGCACTCATCGCACCTGATGTTACCGAGGCACATATATCAAACGGGTATCTATCACAACTGCCGTTCGCACCGGAGGCAGAAAAAGAAGTGCGACGTCGACTTGCCGCGCAAGGCATTGATGTCGGCACACTCGCGGGCGATACGCTTGAAGATGCTATCTTGGCAATGATGCACGAATGTGCCGCCGTGTTATGTCTCACTGCACCGCAGATGTTACGGCAGATGGGGCTACAGGTCTCTACCGAAGTGCAGCGTATTGACTGGAAAGAGAAACGCGAGTTTCATCTGTCACAAGCGGATAGTAAAGCGAATGAAGTTAAGATAAAAATAGAGTCGGGTGGGACAACCTCTACGACAGGACAGCCGGGGGCGGTTGAGACAGGTCGGAAGCGGTTGAACCCGTTTGGTGCGGTTGGCACGAAACGGCGTGATGATGAGGCAGTATGTCCTATCTCTCGGAGGGGATAGTCTGAACCAGGATTTGCAGGATTATTGGATTTACAAGATTATAGATACCACTGAGAAAACTATCTATTTTCCTCTGGATCGCCAATTTGATAATTATAACAAAAGATAGCTATCAATAAAAAACGTGCTAATCCTGTAAATCTTGTAATCTTGAAAATCCTGGTTCAGACAATACAAATACTATGCGATTTAGAATACCACCACAACTCAAAGAGACGGTCACCATTGTCCGCAAATCCGCATTTGAACACGGCACCGAGACGATTATTGCTGCCGATGTTGTCTGCATGATTGTTCCGCAGACAGACATTGTGCAGATTGTTGACGGTGTTGGGATTTCAGATATGGAGTGGGCAGCGTTGCTGGAAATGCCAAACGCTGATATATCGGACGGTGATATTATTCGCCGTGCAGATGAGACAGAACTGCAGATACGCCGCATCCGTGCGCTCGGTTCTGTGCTGCAGCTGGAACTCAAGGAAGACGATATTGTTGTTTGAGGCTTTCAGCCCTCCGCGTAGGCGCGTTTTCTAAACGCCCATCACACCCCGACGGTAGGCGCGGTTTCCTAACCGCGCTATCTTTGTTTAAGGATATACGCGTTTGTAGTCGCGCAATTCATTGCGCCTCTTATATTGTGGGAGGGGTTTCTAACCCCGATATTGCAGCATAAAATCGGGGTTGAAAACCCCTCCAACAAGAGGGATTTTGGCTAATCCTGCTAATCTTGTGAATCCTGGTTCAGACAACTCAGCGCGGTTACAAAACGCACCTACCTTTGGATATAGTGCTTCCGATTGCCTTTGTGTTTCTCTCTTAGATATGTTATCATCTAAATCAAATGAGATACCATCGCACAAGGAGACTTTACAATGTTGAAATTCCTTTATGCTAAACGACTTTTGATAGCCGTGTTAACGTGTGTCGTTCTCATCGTTACCGGTGGCACATATTATCTCAAACACCTTGATGACGAGAGAACACTTGAAAAAGAACGCAACCTGCTTCTTGACTATCCGCAGTGGCATTTGCCCGAAGGCGCAAAAGCACGTATCGGCGCGGGGACAATCGGTATGATGCAGTATGCGCCAGATGGCAATCAGTTAGCCGTTGTGAGTGCTATTGGTGTCTGGATACTTGATGCACAGACAGCAGAACCGCAGCATCTACTTGCAGCACATACCGGCGTTATCAATAGTATCTCATTTAGTGCTGATGGGAACACCCTCGCCGTTGGAACTGAAAATGGCGAGGCGCAGCTATGGGATACTTCTACAGGTGAACACCAAAAAACCTTTACGAGACGGAATTATTATCCTGGTGTTGATACTGTCTTTTTGATGCCCGATGGTCACACGCTGGCAGTCATTTATTTATCTATGGTTGACTTGTGGGATATAGCCACTGGAAAGCGCAAAAGGACGCTATCAGCAGTCGAAAATGGGACGATGGACGATACCGCTGACAAAATCCCGGACTTCTATATGAGTTTAGGGGGATACAAAAATTCATTCAGCGCGGATGGTAAAACAATCGCAAGTGACAGTGGCGATGACACCTTTCGTTTCTGGGATATTGCAACACGAAAAGAGATCCAAACACTGAAGGCTGAACCTTCGGGTCAGCACAGAGAGTTGGTATCCTTTAGTTCAGATTTACGAACAGTGGCAATTGCCAGTTATAGTAAAAATAATAATAAAGAGCAATGGCAAAGTCCTTCCAAGATTTGGAAGATCAACCTTTGGGATGTCAATACGCAAACGCAGAAAAAAATAATCGAAACAGATAATTATTTTGGTGTTCCGTTCTTAGTTTTCAGTCCAGATGGAAACTTTATTACCAGTTACGTTGATGGTGCCATCCGTATATGGGATGTTAATACAGGGAAACAAAAGAAAAGATTTAAAGGACATGAAAATGTTGCTACGACGGTCGCTCTCAGTCCAGATAACCGAACGCTTGTCAGTGTTGGTTATGACGATACGTTACGTTTTTTGGACGTTGACACAGGCAAAGTAAAGAAAACAGTAACAGGGTATGGGGGTTTCTTTAGAGATGTGTCGTTAAGTGCTGATTCACAGACGCTTATGAGTTTGGGTTATGGCAGCAACACTATTCGTCTATGGGATGCCAACACAGGTCAGCACGAAAATAACTTCATAGGAGATAAGGAGAGTGTTTTGCACGCTGCTCTAAGCCCAGATGGAAGAAGGCTTGCGAGTCGTTCATTCCTCAAAAACAGTATCCATCTTTGGGATGTCAACACCGGTAAACACAGCAAACTTAAGGGGCCCAGGCGCCACGTTTCCGGTATAGCCTTTAGTCGTGATAGTCAAACGTTCGCAAGTTGGGGATCGGCGGGCAATCGCAAAGATATTATCCAGTTCTATAACGTAGATACCGGAGGCATACAGCGAACCTTGCAGCTAAAAGATCAAGAGGATGTTAGTGGTGCGGAAGACTTATATTTTGACAAGAAAATGTTCGCGATTATCGAAAAAATCTTTGATCCGAATCTTTTCGTATGGAATTTGGATACAGGAGATTACAATATCACAGAGATGGGAGACACAGATATTATTGTGGCACGTTTTAGTCCGGATGGGCAAGTGGTCGCAATTGTATATACAAGAATGGAAAGAAATATCATGCTCTATGATGTAGCGACAGGAGAGCATATCCGCACCCTCGTTGGACATACTGATGATGTTGTGAGCCTTGCTTTCAGTCCGGATAGTCGAACGCTCGTAAGTGGAAGCAGAAGTCCAATGCGAGAGAAAACGATCCTTTTATGGGATATAGAAACAGGCAGCAGCAGGGTCGTCGCGGATCCAAAATGGGCAGAGAGTCAGCACAAATTCGATGCCATAACCGCTGCGTCGTTTGCTTTCAGTCCTGATGGACAGACGTTCGCAAGTGGCATGAGGCAGGGCGATATTTACCTCTGGGAGACTGCCACTGGTGCGAAAAAGAGAACGCTTCGCGGACATAGTCGATGGGTATCACACATTTTCTTTAGTGCTGATGGTCAAACGCTCATCAGCGCGAGCAATGATGGGACGGTGCTAATATGGGACCTTGCACAGTGATCAATTTTCTTGTGAGAGGCGTTTTCAACGCCTCCAAATGCCAAAAAGCGCATTTAGCGTTGATTTGGCGTTTGGTATTTGGCGGGAAACCGCACCTACCTTGAGGGATTGTCGGGTGTCGCAAGCTAAACCCGACCTACACATTACCCCTCTTTGTAGGAGCGATCTCCGAATCTCGACATCTTCATAATCCTGTAAATCTGGAAATCCTGAAAATCCTGGTTCAGACAAGATAAAGGTCGCGATTCGGAGATCGCTCCTACAGAATGTAAGAAATACCCTATTTCCTAATCAACATCTTACGCGTAGCAGAAAACTGCCCAGCCGAAAAAGTATAGAAATACACGCCACTCGCCACAGGTTCACCCTGCACGTTCCTGCCATCCCAATACGCCGCACGGCTCCGCTGATGATAGATACCAACAGCTTGATGCCCTAAATCTAACTGCCGAATGAGCTTACCATCCGCGGTATAGATTCCGATACGCACATCCGCAGGTGTTGCGAGTTGATAGGGTATCCACGTCTCAGGATTGAACGGGTTCGGATAGTTCGCAAGGAGTGCCGTCTCTTTCGGTGTCAACGCCTTCAATAGATTTTCCAGAAAGAGGAGACCGCGTTGAAAATCGGGGTCGGACAAGTTGAGTTTACGGGCTTCGGTTAGCCATGCTTTTACCACTGCGCGTGTCGGCATATCATATCCAATGTGATGATATGGTCGCGATTCGGAGTTCCCTCCTACCTTGAAGTCGTCAGGTATCGGAACAGTTACGGAATTCAACCCAAACGAGACGGACATGTGAAATATAAATATACCAAATGTTAACTAGCACAACGCGTGATTATTACAAATTCATGTTGATAATTAAATGTAGGTATGCTAATTTTAAAACATCATATTATTTTATGAGGAGAAAGAAGTATGTTTCTGTGCATATTCACTAAAAAACGGATACTGCATTTTGTAGCGTTCCTTGTAGTATTCATTCCTCTTTTGATATTACTAATGTATCCACGTGAACAATCCATGCAACAGATAGACAGTGTTTCAAACGGACAATTGGAACAACCGTTCAATTCCAAAAGCCTACATAGAGACACAGCGCGATCAAATCATGATACGAAAAGCAAGACAGCATCTACGCCTAATTTCACAGCGGGTATGTTGCCATCAGGCACAGAGACAGTGACAAACGAAACAACGACACCGAAGTCAGAACACGTCTTGTCAATGCAACCGCAAAACGGAACTGGTAGATCTGTTACATCTGTGTTAGATGATGCCGACAAAGACATGATGAATGACACATTACAACAAAGACATGTGCAACGCATGGCATTACATAGACGCCTGTCGGAAAATGTTGAACTTCTACTTGCTCTTACCCAAGCCGAAATAGCAGACGCTGAGAGAGAGATAGAACTTATCTCATCTGCCTACAAACATTTGTCTCCCAAACTGCGTGATGCTGCGAAACGGGAAGCATCAAAACACTTTTCAGATGAAACAGTTAATGAGTTTTTTGATAGTATAGACAGTGCTTCCTACAAAACGCCAACAGAGATTATATCAGATTATCAGGATATTAAGGCATCACGAGATATTTTCAGAATGATGGATCGTTTTGTGAAGGAAGAATATAAACAGATCATACTGGATTGCTGCGAGTTCTACGGTGATACAGAAATCGGCAGACATTTTCAACAAATCAAGGCTAAACTTGAAGGGAATTAATTAACAATCCCAATCCTTTAGGTTTGGGTCCAACCCAGTAACGCTCGTGCCAATCAAAAAAAAGATTTGACACAAAACGAATAATTTGATATAATTGGAGTATCAGCAGTGGGAGGCAATGCAACCTCTATCTACCTTGATAGAGTGCCTCCCCGTCCAAGTTGCATAGAGGACTTTGCTGTTTGTTGGAAACTCCGATTTAGATGCCGAAACAACAAAAGTGTTTTGTTTCGCCTAAACGAAAATTGAGACTTTTAGAGTCTCCGTGATACTCGCTAATTGAGCGGTCACGTATCAGGGTGTTCCACACCTAAAAACTCGCCCTGTAGTCGGATAAGTGGTGCGTCCCGTAGACGTTGCATTTCTCCTACGTAACTTAGGTAAGTGGTTACTCTCAGAGAACCCACACCTTTGGAGTCGCTATAAGCGATAAAACGCTGCTCGTATGCCTTGTGGAGGCGAGTCTTCAAAGAAGCCCACTCATTTATGTGTGGGAGTGCATCACTAATTATAATGGAGGTTTGTTTGATGATAACTTATAACCATCGTTTTTTCACAAAGATTGTTTTCTTTTTATGTATTTTACTGGGCGTTTCTATTATATTTGTTGCAACTGCACAATTTGAGGAAATCAGAGAATTCTTAGATATATTACAAGAATTGGAAGATAGCCAAGCGGCATTAGAGACAGCGCGCAAAAACTTAAAAAGTGTTCAAGACAGAGGCTTAACTGGATATGTGAGTGAAGGGGTAAGCGAAGGTGCTGAAATAGGTTTTGAGCACGGTAGGTTAACTGGTAAACCAGTACAATCAACCATAATTGGCACAGTGGGCGGAGGCATTGTTGGTGCTATCCAATATCGAAGAGATTTAAAAAGTGCAACCGATGCGGTCAAGGAAGCTGAAGCAAGATTGGCACGAGCACAGCAAAGATATAGGGATTTCTTGGATGCGCTCCCCCCTGTAGATAACCAGGACAATAATAATGACGGTGGCACGAATGACGGTGGCACGAATGACGGTGGCACGAATGACGGTGGCACAAATGACGGTGGCACAAATGACGGTGGACAGAGTGGTAGCAATCTGATTGGCACCAGCTCAGATCTAACACCGAGTTGTTCCGACTGCACGGATGGTGATCCTAATTGTCCAAATGCCAGTATTCATTATCTTGACGGGTTTTAATACCTCGCTACAAGGAACTGCGTGTAGAAAAAATAGTCCCGACTGTTTTTATTCCTTGTCCTGCGGGAGTCGCAAAACTCCCGCACGATAAAGCGTAAGGGGTGTTCATGCTGCACAATACAGTGCAGGCGTGTGGCATTCAGCGTATATGGTATTCTGTATGATTCGGTGGATTTCTAACCCTAATATATTGTCTGAACCAGGATTACGAGATTTACAAGATTGAGTTCTTGGCACGGGATAGAGTTAATCCTGAAAGTCCTATAATCCGGGGAATGCCAGCAGGCATTCATACCCGGTGAATGACTAAATGTTATTCATACCGTTGATTTCTTGATTTGGCTAATCTTGGTTCAGACAACGGCGCGTTTACAAAACGCGCCTACAAGGGTAGTGTACCGCTAAATCAACGCAGCATGCCATACGCGCATGCTGCGTTGATTTGGCGTTTGGTATTTGGCGGGAAACCGCACCTACCTTGAGGGATTGTCGGGTGTCGCAAGCTAAACCCGACCTACACATTACCCCTCTTTGTAGGAGCGATCTCCGAATCTCGACATCTTCATAATCCTGTAATCCTGTGAATCCTGTGAATCCTGGTTCAGACAATAATCGCGTTTACAAAACGCGCCTACCGCGGTCATCTACGACTGAAAATATTAACGCTACGTTTAATTCGTCATGTCCCGTTTCATGACGTTTTGCACAACAAATCTGACATAACTTAACGAAACGCAATAATTTTAGCGGTCAGCCGTCCGTCATGATTCAAACAAAAAGGCACGCCGTGTAAACGCGCCTACTGACCACTGACAACTAAAACCCATTTCCCCGCAAACCTATTGCGTATCTATTGGATATTTATTGTTCCTACTCCCCAATTCCTTCCTAATACGCACCCCTTTTCACATATACTATTTGTATAGCCAATAAAAAAGGAGCAGAACGGATGGCAAAGAAAATCTTAGCAAAAACACAGACCAAAACACAGACTGATGCGATCCTTGATGAACGTTGGGAAGGCGATTTTCAGATATTTTGTGCTGTGTATGGCGCAAGCGCACAACCTGTTAAACTACAACAACGCGTGCCAACACAAGGTATCAAGCCGGAATCGGGATGGGTCAACGTCAAATTTGAAGGGAACGATATTGAACTCACTGCGGCAGGGGATACGATTATCGTGACGCTCACACGCGGATACGATTATCGTCTCAAAACGGATACAGCCGGCGCAGAGGTGTATATTGACAAGGTGGATACACACCGATGAAAAAAAGCATCAAACGCCCCATCAGCCGAAAACCCAGTAGGCGCGTTTTGTAAACGCGATTATTGTCTGAACCAGGATTCACAGGATTAGCAGATTTTCAAGATTAGTATCTTCTCATTTCAATGTTTTTTCTCAAGAAAGCCATAACGCTAATCAAGCAGAAACGCACGGATGCTAAAATAGCACACATCGTCTAAATAATCCTGAAAATCTCATAATCCTGTGAATCCTGGTTCAGACAAAATACAAACCTAATTCATCAAAACGTTTCCGATAAGCAAAAAATGATAAAGAGTATCCATCACCCCATCACACGATCCATCAGACGCAATATCGTCCAAGACCCCTACGCAGACGATCCCGATGACGGCGCGCTTCGACTTGCAGACACATGGCAGCTCGTCACGGGTAAGAGACGGACTTATAATGTCCGAGGAAAGTTATCGGAGGCACGCACCGGCTGGACACTTCACGAACCGCCAAACGGGTTTACGATTAGCAACACCGGCAGAATCACCGCAAACCTGCCGCATCTGTATACCACACGTCCAACCGAACTCACAATCATAACCGATCAGGGTAATATCAAGTTGCCGACAGCGGTCCGAGATTGGTTTCCCGGTGCCGATTTTGATTACACGCCGACCAACTTCTTCTCTATCGCTCGCGCACACGACGGTTCCGCAGAACAAACGCTTTTTTCTATTGCGGTTTTAGACCCACTCGACGGGACAACGCGCCTCGCGGAAACAGATGTGCAGTCAGGGGCAGACGGGTATCTCAATGAAAACGCATTGCAAGCGCTGCTAAGCGATATAACGGATGGCGTTATCGTGGTCAACCGTATCCGTGACCAGATTTCTGGACACTGGGTGGACAATGATGACAACCGCGGCGCACTCGGATATATCAATAACGGGAGCGTCACTATTCTACAATCAGTTGGCGGAAAACCTTTGATCCGTGGCAGATGGAACGCGGCAAACTTCAATAACGACTGGTCGGAAGACGTTGGTAGCCCTGACTTTCGTTATAGCACGACCGATATTGATTTGGACGATAACTATATTTTGATGCTTGTCCTCCGCAATCGGGAGGCGTATAACGACAACAGGTTGGGCTTCGGTGATGGCAACCGCTTTCCCGCCATCAAACATAACGATACGCCTTTCACAAACTATTACCTCAATAATAATGATAAAGACCCTATTCTACAGATTGCTTTTTCTGTCAGCGAGGATTGGAAACTGTGGGAGGCGTTCTCTTTGAAAACGGACGTTACCCAATTTCGCAAAGGGATACGGTATTACGATCTTGAGACTCAACGGACACGTGCTGCGAACACGGGACCGGATAACGGACACAGTGGTGATGGGTTGTCGTTGCTTGCTGAAAACTTTGAATTTTGTGAGTGGGCGATTTTTCATGTGGATGACCACGTTGAAGGGAACACTTACAGAACCGGTAATTTCCGCCGTGTTTATGCAAGGAACGCCGCAGCGGTGTTCGCTGGGCAGGCAATTGATTATTAGTCTTGTAGGTCGGGTAGAGCAACGCGACACCCGACATGTATACAATTATACGTGTATACAATACTGGTAGGTGCGGTTTCCTAACCGCACCTTATTATACCAAAACGATCTTGTGGGAGGCGTTTGCAACGCCGATTATCGCGCTTACAAAGCACTCTTACAAAGATGTTTTTTCCAATTAGTGGCAACCAACGAAAGTAAGTCCGGTGCGGTTAGGAAACCGCACCTACCGTTACTTATTACCGTGTAATGCTTTCCTTAAATTAACGCTTATGGAGCGGTTAGGAAACCGCACCTACCGTTGTGTATACATTTATACGTGTCGGGTGTCGCGTTGCTCTACCCGACCTACGGACCTACGATTGCTATGAATGCCGTATGTGGAGGAATGATAACCGATGGCAACAATAACAGAAAAACCGATACGATGGCTCGAAACAGAAACCGCTGATTGGCAACGACACGACACTGCCGCCGCCTGCGGTCTACCTCTTGACGCGCGCGGTGAATATCAGGCACATCTGATAACGTTATCGCATCTCCGCCAACGCGGCGAGGATGTCATCTGCGTCTTTGTCGGCGGTGGCATGGATGTGCCGATCTATTGGCACTGGTCGCAGCATGCAGTCGTCCGTTTTGATAACCCGGATTATGATGGCTACGATTACGATGACTTGCTCGGTGTGCTACATAAAATCGGGTATGCATCCGATTCAGGAGTCGTAACGGCTGTGGTGCGTGAGTTGCAGGCGATGATTGATGCTGCACGGGCAGCTGCTGCATAGGAACACCCTCTTGTTGGAGTTCCTTCTAAGCGCGATAGAGTGATTTATCGGCGATAAAAAAGGCGCGGTTAGGAAACCGCGCCTACCAGGGGTGTGTGATGGCGCGGTTAGGAAACCGCGCCTACCGCAGGTGTGGCTTATCGCCGACGCGCACGGCGTTTGAGACGTGCTTTCAACTCCTCTGGCGGTGGTTCATGCGAATCCGATGTGGCTCTCCCCGCAGGCAAAACCGCATCCCCCATCTTTTTATTATGCGCAATATGCTTTTCTAACTGCGCGATGGGCAGCTCAGCATAATATGCGCGATGATATTCCTTATCAAAATGCTCACCATAGGCACGGATGCCGTGTTTGATCGCTTCTTCAATACGTGCCTCACGGAACGTTTTACCTGCCGCCGCATCACCGGTGAGTTGTTCAATTTTCTCGCGAAGACTTTGCACTTCGGTTTGAAGACTGCGCACCAACACATCAGGGTCATCGGTTTCTCCGATAGACGGGATGTCCAGCGCATCGCGTAGCTTCGCAATCCATTCTTGGTCTGTCATCAGTATCTCCTCAATCACATGCCGCATCTCGCGTTTTTGTTCGATAGCGGTGTCGCGGTTAGACCCGAACTCAACGAGAGACACCTCTTTGAGATGGGCATCGTAAACGGTGTAAGTTGCTGCCTCCATTTTGCCGTTATGGTCATATTTTTTGCCCGGTTTATGTGTGCAGTATTCGTTGCTGTCGGCGTTGTCCCACCAATGCCAGCGGCGCACCTCACGATTACAGAGATTGCACACCTCACGTTCACCATAGAACCCTACGGAGACCTGATTTATCAAGCCGTGTTCAATCGCTCTGATAAGTTTTTCGCTGGTGCGGAACTCGCGTCCCTGCCCCTCGTATTCCATATTTTTGAGGATATAGAAGTCTATCATCAGCTCGTTTTTGTCTGTGAGTTCCGCATCGTTTGAACGTCCATATCCAAATGAGCGATAGGCGTGATGGTCTTTGAGTGCAACACCGGGCGCAATTTTCGCATCCGATTCAAAGTTGCGGAGCGTTGTCTTTGGGTCCATTATTGAATTATGGAGATCGGGTTTATCGTTGCTCGCTGTCACCCGTATCCAGTATTTATCATCGTCATTTTCCGGCATATCCGCGTGCATTGCACGGGTTGAGATTGTCGCAGGAAAATAGCGAATATTGTTTTCCACGAGAGTCTCCTCCTTTCTGTTTTGGCTGTCGGCTTATCTAAATAACCTGGTAGGTGCGGTTTCTAACCGCACCGAACTATGGACTGACGGTTGACTGCCGATTGCTATAAATAGTATATCTGAAGGGGAACAGGTATCTGAAAGGAATTGAGGGGTGTGAACAATAGATTTCCAATAGAAACACAATAGGTTTGCGGGAAATGGACAAACCCGCTTGTAGGCGCGTTTTGGAAACGCGCGTCGGACATTGTAGGAGGGAACTCCGATTCCCGACTATCAGTAGTTTCGTCGCGATTCGGAGATCGCTCCTACAGAAGAGAAGAGGCGCAATTTACTGCTGTGATACTCACGACGGCTAAAGCCGTGTGCTTCTTTGAAACACACAACTCCTCCTCTATGATTCCTGCTTCCGTCTCTCGTGCCTCTATCCTGAACTGCATGAGGTCTTATTTGGACTCCACAGGCGTTTAGTCTCTCTGTCTATCCGACAGCGAGTTGTTTTAGATTTATTGCAGCGTTGATGTCTCTATCTATAGAAACACCACATTGACTGCAATGATAAGTCCTATCCTTTAATGTTAGGTCTTCTTTCTTATATCCACAACTGCTACAAGTTTTACTGGATGCGAAGAATTGCGATGCTTCTGTGACAGGTATTCCTAATGCATCTGCCTTCGTCCTAAGTTTCTGAAGGAACCCACCTAATGCACTATCAGCTAACGTTTTCGCTAACTTCCTATTCTTTAGCATGTTCGTTACCTTTAGTGTTTCCACTGCGATACCACTTGCACGGTTGACAATATCAGTCGTTGCTTTGTGGTGTGCATCGTTTCGGATACAAGCAATTCGGTAATGTATTCGTTCCACCTTGTGTTTTTGCTTAAACCAATTCTTAGACTTTAACACCTTCCTACTCAACTTGCGTTGTTCTCTTTTAAGTTTCCTCTCATATCGTTTGAGAGGTCCAGGCAAACGCCTCCAACAAGAGGGTGGGATAATATCGGCGTTGAAAACGCCTCCAACAAGAGACGGACAGCGAACGGTCGCGATTCGGAGATCGCTCCTACCGTAGGAGGGAACTCCGATCCCGACCATTGTCTCCTAAATCAATGCGACAAGCGCGTCCGCTTCATCAAAATCGACGACCAGTCCGCGCCCTTTGTTAGCAATTGCGCCTAATGCGTTGACTGCATCAGCGGTGTTGCTTAGCTCATCAACGACACTATCAACAGCGGTGGAAGCCTCAGCGTGATCAGCAAAATTGGTAGTGGTGTAATCTGTATCTGTTATACTTACCGCTTCCGGTGCAGCGGCGACCGCTTTAACGTACCCTTTCTCACTATCAGCATTGAGCGCACCGACAAGTTTGTCTCCACGGGCAACTATCGCGCTATCACCGAGTGGGAGACGCAATCCACCGCAGATATACGCGCCGGTGATCACATTATCATCATCAACCGCAAGCACTTTTCCGACGATCTCATCGCCATTTGTAACAAGTTCTGCCTTGCCATCAGCGTTTATTTTGAACGCTTTGCCAACGGCTGTGCTTCGGTTTTCAGCGGTTTTGTCATAAGTTATCGTGTCGCCATCAGCGGTGAAGCTGCTCGTGACGACAAATGGATGTTCTTTTAATGCCATTGTTTTTCTCCTTTTTGGCTATCGGAAACCATCAGCAGTCAGCTGGCTGACGGCTATATACCAATAGTATATCTGAAAGGGAACGTGTATCTGAAAGGAATTGGAGGTTGGGAACAATAGATTTCCAATAGATACGCAATAGGTTTGCGGGGAAATGGATTTTAGTTGTCAGTTGCACGCAATCACACACCCTGGTAGGTGCGGTTTCCTAACCGCACCTACCATTGCAGCAGAACATCGGCGTTACAAACGCCTCCCACAATGTCCGAGGCAACAAATCATGCAGAATTCAACCCAACTGCAGCTTCAACTCCTCCGCAAACCCGATATGAAACACAATCATATCAAAACTATACCGAAAATTGTCGTCTGTGATGCGGGGACAGAACAACTCACACGGACGTTTACCGAACTTACAACTCGCAAAATAGAGATTAATCAGATGTGCTTTCCCCGTCTCCGTCTGGCTCCACGTCCGGAAACCGATTGAGCCGATCTGCCCCCTCCTGCGGCGTGTTGACGATTTGATACGCCTCAAATAACGCATCCAACATCGTATCGGATATATCTTCGACGGGGTGTCCATCGCCGTATCCCTTGTAAGAAAAAGGGGGTTTGATGACATGCGATGCCACCATAATCCGCCGAAAATCCCTGTTCGTGCGATCCACTTCTGCGATTTCTTCGTCCGTGAACTCTCGGTTCGGATTGTTCTCTACCCGTTCCTTCAAAGCATAGACTTCGGGTGTGCGGTCTAACAAAAGCGCCGCTGTCAATGGCGACCCGCGCAGCACTTCTACTTGGAACGTTTCTCCCTCAATGTCAATTTCAACAAGCGCGCTGCGTTTGTAGTTGCGTTCCAGCACAGCAGCATCTAACACTGGTGCAGCAGATGTTTCGCCATCGTCTAATAGACGAGCTTGTCGCACCGCTTTGAGTTGTTCATCTATCTGTTCTTGTATTTTTTCGTCCATTGAATTCCTCCTGTTTTTGGTTATAGCCTGTTCGTAGTCGCGCTTCTGTAGGAGGGAACTCCGATTCCCGACTACAAAAGGTCGCGATTCGAAGATCGCTCCTACGGAAGACATATCGCGATTCGGAGATCGCTCCTACCAGACAACCAAACGGTAGATGCGGTTTCCTAACCAATGCAGAATGCCATACGCGCATTCTGCCTAACTAAGAAACTGACAAAACACGGTTCGGTTAGGAAACCGAACCTACCAGACAACCAAACGGTAGATGCGGTTTCCTAACCGAACCTACCGAGAGGGCATTGTGTTTCGCGTTCGCTCTACCCGACCTACAAGACTATGCGGGTTTATCCTTAACGATCTCAATCTCAATCTCATCCGGGTTATCATCACTCAAAGGAACGCCCTTGAACGCCAATTCCCGCGTAATCGGACCACGGCTATCAATGCCAATCCGAGGGGATGCAGTCAAATAACTCACTGGCATAGAGAACGTTTGACGGAACTCTTTACCGATTTCGTTCCAATAATAGCAAGATGCCTTCAGTTGCCGTGCAGCGTTATCCTGAAATATCTCTGACCATCTGTCCTTCGACTCATCAAACTCGTAATAAACAGTCGCGTTGAGCGTAACGTTTCGGCGTTCTCCTGTCGGAGCAACAGGCAATCTAAATCGGCTCGCTTTGATGCCCGGCAGAAAATCGAGGTTTTGATTGATGTTCAATGTAAGGCTCGTAAAAATGAGACATAACCCATCAACCTCAAGCACACCGCCCCAGTTCGGGAAAAACACATCGGGAACGAATGGTTTATCTTTTAGTGCGTTTGTAATTTTGAGTGCTTCACCGTCCGTCTCAATTTCTTTAAATGGGCGAAATTTCCGTGCAAGGATGTCCATACGCAATCGGACATTTTCGCCAATTGTGAGCGTAGAATTGACAGGCACGGCACCCTCCGCGACCGCAGGGATTTTGCCACGCACCATCTGCATCGTCCAACCCGGAAAAATATCATCTTTGTTCTTGTAGACAAACTTGCTTTGCTCCGGCATAGCGGTGATGGTTGTGGTTGTGGTTGTGTCATTTAAATCTGTCGTTGCTTCAGGCACAGTGAAAATGACTTTATCCACCCGCGCAAAATACTTGGTCGTTTTCGCTACACCACCGTCCTTGAATACGATTCCTGTCTCTTTCATCGGAATGAAAGCCTCTGTTTCCAATCCGACACGCCGCTGTCCTTGAACTTCAACTGTGCCAATAGCGGTATCCGCAGGTAAAGTGTTAGTTTCAGTAGCTTCAAGCTTAATCTCAAGCTGCCCTGGTATTTCGGGTGTTTTAAACGGATCTTCATCAGCTACACGGACTTCTACTTCTTTGAAAGCAGTTTTTTCGTAGACCTTCTTATCCGCAATATCTGTAATTGTCGGAGAATCGCCTTCTCCACTCGGTTCATCGCTATTGATAATCGCCCGCCAAAACTCGTCCATCTTATCGATATACAGTTGCGTTTCGATGGGACCGCTCCCCCAGAGTTGTCCCTGTTGGTCTCTGGTATCGGAACGTCTGCCTGCGATCGCTTCACTTGCCTGCAGTTCCGAGTCGAGTTCCAGTCCGAGAGATGTGAACGGGAATCGATGTTCCACAAAATCATCAACCGCTTCTATCGGTGTATTGTTATCTACTTGTCTTGCAATGGCGAACCATGAGTTATCGCCAAGACGCGGTATAAATGCCATTTTTATTTCTCCTTTTTAGTGGCTTTCGGCTATCAGTCATCGGCATTCGGCTATCAGCGTTTGGCAATCGGGCATCGGTATTTCGGCTATTGACTGCTGACAGCTGATGGCTATATTCAATAGTATATCTAAATGCAATCGGTTATCTAAAAACAATCCAATGTTGGGAACAATAGATTTCCAATAGATACACAATAGGTTTGCGGAGAAATGGGTTTTAGTTATCAGTTGGCGGTTGGTGCATTTTGTAAACGCGCTGGACAGGGAGTTAGGGTTATTTAGTTTTAAGAATTATCAATTGATGGGTGTTACTCAAGGTTTATATTGTAGGTTGGGTTGAACCGCAGGTGAAACCCAACTTTTCAAGTATGTAAAAGCGTATCATGTTGGGTTTCGTGCCTCAACCCAACCTACGATAATATTATAAATAATTAACGTGTGTGATAAAAAGCGTCAGAAATATAGAAAACTAAATAACCCTGACAGGGAGTGTTTACATATTTTTAGATTCTGCTATAATAACCTAAGTTGCTACCTTTGTAGCACAATCTGTTAGATTGTGCCTCAAAGTGCGCAAACTAACAGTTTACGCTACAAAACTTTCGCAAATAATGCACTATTTTGATTAAAATGGTGTCTACATGTCTAAAATCTTATAGGTAGCAACTTGGGTTAAAATAGTTGTAAAGGAGAATAAAAATGATTCGCAAAATGTTCAACAAGCGAAGGGTACTGTCCTGGATTATCTTCCTTGTGGTGTTTATCCCTGCCTATATGTACTTGATTCCATACGACGATTTCAGAGGGGAACGGCACAGACGAGTCAAACGACATCAATACGAAGAGGAGGTCAAAGTCGAGGTGCTGCGTCGCCAATTGGAAAAAGAAAAATCTGAGACTGGCAGTGAGACTGAACTCGCTGCTGCACGGTTTCCTGGAATCGCCCACGATGACCTGACACCTGAACAGGCGCAAAAGCATCAAGAATGGCATGCTCGGGAAAGGGAGTTATCTCAAATGTTGATGGAACGGACAGATAAAAGAATAGCCTCTGCTCGTGCAATGTTAAAACCCAAAAAAGAGAGGCTCCCAGCGATACTTTCGGTCTTTCCGATGCTGTCCCCAGAACAACTGAAATATGCGCGTGAAAACGCATTGAAAACCATGCCAGCCGAAGATGTTGCATTTCTATTTAATGCGTTAGCCGAGATCTCAACCACAAAGACAGCAGAGCAGGTCGCTGAAGAGGTGAAAGGCATTATCACTTACCGAGAAGCAGACGATATAATAGACTGGGAGCTGGATGTGGCATTTGAACAAATCAAGCAGGGGCAGAGAGAACTCTACGGCGCGGAAGAATATGAAAGACGTTTAGAAGAAGCCAAAAACAGAATTGAAGATGTCGACCGTCAAAATAGATGATTATAGTAGATTTTACAATTAACTGGACATTTTGATTGGTGAATCAACGCCAAATGCGCGTTTGGCATTCAGCGGGGTTGAAAACCCCTCCCACAAGAGGCGATTTTTTTAAGTTGACAGTTATGGGTAGAGCGTATTGAAACCCGATGCCCTTTTCTGTAGGAGGGAACTCCGATTCCCGACTATCAAAGTGTTTCGTCGCGATTCGGAGATCGCTCCTACAGAACGGTCGCGATACGGAGATCGCTCCTACAGAAGGAAATCAGGCACTAAATTGACACTCAACCCAACCTACGATACTGCCCATCGCGATTCGGAGATCGCTCCTACAAAGACGTGCAGACTTATCAAACTGCCTCAGTCGACCCATAGATATGGTCAACCACAATCCGAAACTTTATGATTTCAAACTTAGCGACGGCACCTTCACTGCCTTTCCAACTCACAAGCCGCGTATCTGCCACACCGTCAACACCGAGCCTGCGGTTACCGTTCAACAACCGACCGATAGCATAGTGGATATCCGTAACCTGTTCCGTCAAAGGTGATGTGTCGTTGTCTTTCAGCACCGCAGTCAATGCGAAGGGTAGATGCTCAACGATAGTGCCGACAGCACCGTAGCGCGCATCTGTCCCACCTTCCTCAATACTGCCGTCATCGCCATAAGTGAGCAACAACGCGGGGATCGCGTTCTGCTTATCCAGTTGCGTCCAGTTGACGAACCGTTTCTGCACTGTCCTCACAACTATTGGGAATTCTGAGCTTTCCTGTTTCAGTTGTTCAAACAGTGTCGCCAGAGCGTTGATGATCTGTGCTCTGCGGTGTGCCATTCTTTTTTTCTCCGTTATCACTGTTGCCCATCTTACCGAAGAGGAAACCAAGGATAAGCAGCCATACGCCGTTGAAAAGTTCAACGAGCCGTGTGAATACATCTTTGTCGCCGATGTTTGCCTCCTCAACGAACCCGCCGAAGATGACAAGCATCCCGATCGCAACGATCGTGGAGTCCAGGTCTCTGTTTGTCCATTTCGGTAGCCAGTTTCCATTCTTGTTGGAGGGGTTTTCAACCCCGATACTATTTCTTGCCTTTGCCGTGAGCAACTTACTCACAAGAAATCCGAGTAGGAATATCAGCACACCGAGCAGTGCTATAAAAAATATGTTCATTTTTATCTCCTTTAGTTGGCTATCAGCAGTCAGTTTTCGGTTTGCGTTCTTTCTTCTGTCCGAGCGAGGTCTACCTCTCGACCCTTCTGTAGGAGCGATCTCCGAAGCGCGACCTTTATTCAGTCGGGAATCGGAGTTCCCTCCTACAGTAGGAACGATCTCCGAAGCGCGACATATTACCTGTCGGGAATCGGAGTTCCCTCCTACAGAAAGAGTGTAACTGCTATAGAAATAGTATATCTGATGGGAGATAGGCATCTGAAAGGAATTGGGCGGTGGGAACAATAAATATCCAATAGATACGCAATAGGTTTGCGGGGAAATGGACAAACCCACTGTTTGTAGGCGCGGTTAGTAAAACGCGGCTACCTTTTCTCTTTGTACCGCAAACTGTTAGTTTGCGTTCTTTTGCTGCACAACCTAAAAGTTTTTGCTACAGACAGTGCGATAAATCGGGCTTGAAAGGAACTCCCACAAGAAAGGAGGGTCAGCGCGTTTTGGAAACGCGCCTCGGACATTGTTGGAGCGGTTTTCAACCGCGATATATTGTATCATAACATTGGGCTTGAAAACCGCTCCCACAAGTCCTACCTAACCTACGCGCCACAACCCACTCCTCACTCCGTATTTACAAAATTAACCCCGTTACCATCTTTGATTGCTATACCGGCTTCATCCTTACTGGTATTCATCAATATTTCGTTAATTTTATTATATGAGAGTCTGACAAATGCGACATTTTTACTGTTTGCAGTCATGAGGGCACCCTTTTTTGAAGCGCCTATCATCACATAACTATCGGGGTTCAAAGTGTCACCGTATATAATTTTATTAGCGATCTCATCATCATCTGCAATTAGAGTAATAGAGCCAATTGTAGGATTTTTGACTTTAATTGTCGCTATATTTTCCTCAACTTGCAAAAAGATTTGACCTGTTTCAGCGGAGCCGACGAGGATATTGTCCTTGACAAAAAGTGTATCGCATTGCACCACATGTCCCAAGTCTGGATCATCATCTTCTTTGGCACTGATATCGCTACTCATATTCCCTACCAGATAAGCACAGAAGGCGATCAGTGCGCCGATCACCATAAACAAAATGCGTTCATAAGTTCTTTTCATCATTATTTCCTCGCGTGTGAGATTTAATTTTTACTTGATAATTTGGTGATGCACTCCCACACATAAATGAGTAGGCTTCTTTGAAGACTCGCCTCCACAAGGCATACGCGCAGCGTTTTATCGCTTATAGCGACTCCAAAGGTGTGGGTTCTCTGAGAGTAACCACTTACCTAAGTTACGTAGGAGAAATGCAACGCCTACGGGACGCACCACTTATCCGACTACAGGGCGAGTTTTTAGGTGTGGAAAACCCTGATACGTGACTGCTCAATTAGCGAGTATCACGGAGACTCTAAAAGTCTCAATTTTCGTTTAGGCGAAACAAAACACTTTTGTTGTTTCGGCATCTAAATCGGAGTTTCCAACAAACAGCAAAGTCCTCTATGCAACTTGGACAGGGAGGCACTCTATCAAGGTAGATAGAGGTTGCATTGCCTCCCACTGCTGATACTCAAATTATATCAAATTATTCGTCTTGTGTCAAATCTTTTTTTGATTGGCACGAGCGTTACTAGGTTGGACCCAAACCTAAAGGATTGGGATTGTTAATTAATTCCCTTCACCATTTGTTCTGCTACACGTGCGCAGTGTGTAACTTTATCGTTGATTATCGGGTATTCTTGCCATAAAAGGTTTGGGAAGCCCTGCCATCTAAAGCAATACTCTAAAGTATAATGTTATAGGACTTACGCAAAATGCTTCGTTTGCATTTCCCAAAACAGTGACACTTGATACCCTTCATAACGTAAGACACAGTATTATAGTAAAAACCATAATTATTTGCACACTATGGTAGGTGCGGTTTCCTAACCGAACCGGTGTTTATTCAGTCTCATAGATGCGGTTAGGAAACCGCATCTACCGGGGAGTGTGCACATATTTTTAGGTTTCACTATAAGGTGAAAAGGGTGCATTCAACAAAAATTGGGACGATTTTTTGTTTATTATGTAAATGAATAAAATGGTAGCACCTAATAAATTCCAACCGCTATTGCCTATTTGCCTATAGTTTTGGTTTAAGCATCACATATTTTATCTAAAAAGTCAAATCCATATTATAATACGCTAAAATCCAACCTACGAATTATCCTCTCGTGGGAGTTACTTGTCCGCCCGATCTCTTCTCTTCTGTCCGAGCGATCTCCGAATCGCGACAAGTAGTCGGGAATCGAAGTTCCCTCGGACAAGCGTGTACTCAAAAAAAATAAAGGCAGATACCCAAATGGATACCTGCCTGTAAAGTTTGACGCTACTCTGCCCAACACCGCTCGCCAGCTCGGTTTGGCGATGAACACATTGGCGTGAGTGACCCATCAGATTGTGGGGAACACCTTTGCCACGTTTGGCGACACTGACCATACCGGCACGTGCGTGCGCGGTGATGATTCACTGCCCAATTAGAGTTGGGGTTATAGGTGTGTCCATTCGCACACGTCGTACCAGATGGCTCAGGTGTCGACTCTGGATACACGTGATTGTGAGAAGGTGTACTATCATTCAGACATTGCCAATAGGTATACGTGCATTGATCGCCATTGCCATTTGTCTCGGTGCATTGCACCTGTTGGTGCGTCAGACCATCACAAACAAAGTGTCTCGAATGCCCACAACTCGCAGCAAAATGATCACCAGATTGCCAATCCTCATGAACACCACACGCATGATAAGAGGGCGTGGAGGGCGGATCCGGAGTAGATGCCGTGTCGTCATCGGTATCAGCATGGATCAGACAATTACTTTGGCAAATGTAGTACTTCACCTTACAAGTCCCTACACCACCGTGGTGATTGGTAATATTTTTGCCACATGTAATTAAATGGTGATCTGAACTCGGCAGTTCTACATCACAATCCTGATGCTGGCATGTATATACATTGGGTTTGTCCTGCTCTACTTCCACATCTAACGTTTTTGCTTCAGCTGTTGGGGAAAAACTGAAACTGACGGTTCCTGAAGTTCTGAAGCCGGTCCCGTTGACGGTAATACCACCGCCACCAGATACTGCAATTACCTCACCGGATCCGTTCAACGTGTAGGTGCCCTTCACATCAGTATCCTTTTTAGCTGTTGCACTTTTTTTGGTAGTGTCATACCACGCGTCACCCGTGAGATAGTCAAGCAACGTTATGGCATTTATATTAAATTCAGGACCGATCTCCATCTCAAAGTTTGGCCCAGTCACATTGCCTACTGCTTTCACGCCAACGACTCCTGTCCCATAAGTTGATTGTGATGTTTTTACTTTCCCGAATATGCTTGCAGGTTTCACCTCTGTTTTTTTAAGCTTTGGGTACATGCTATCTAAATCTATCCACTTATATTTCTCAATGATCTTAGGTTTAGAAGACCCTTCAAACCAGTTTCCATCAAAACTACTTTCACAAGTAGGTACTCCATATGAAGCCAAATCACTAAATACGGTAAGGGGTACTAAGAGTCCAAGGATCAGTGTATAAAAAACGGTTAAGACTTTCATTGTTTATCTCCTTTGTATTTCTGCTTCGAGATTACTGACAATCTCCGCAATATAGTTTTCATCCATCGACCCCGAATGGGGGCGTGGCGGTTTCTCAAGTGAATTTAGCAACTCATACTCTTTACGTTCAATCTCTTGTAGCTCTCTTTCAGTCGGCTGTCGAGTCCACGTGACACCCGTTGAAACGGTGGGCGATGGTCCGGAGGCTTTCCGATCTAATTCAGCTAACCATTCCCGCGCGAGTTCTACAACACCAGGGGCATACTCCACATCCGGAAGTGGCTTGCCCTCACGAACCAATGTTAATAGTTCTTGGTCCAGTATAAGGTGTGTTTGATTGATGATGTGTACTAAGACTCTACGGCGAGCCCACTCTTCATCGGTGAGTTTGTAATAGTCTTCTCCAGGGACTTCTTTTGTAGACCATTTTACCTCAAACCGAGGAACATTAAACTGAAAAAGTGTTGCTTTTCCATTTTCATCCCATTCATACCCGTAGCCTTTTGGTGGTGGTTTAAGCCCTAAGTCTTTCCAGAACTTTTGTACCTCTGCTATCTGTTCTTTCGTTAAGATTCTCTCTACAGAAGCATTGATAGGACGTTGTGCGGAGAGTGGCACCTGATGAAAATGGTCACCATGCGGCACCCACTTTTTGCCCGGATCCGGTGTGGGCAGATCATTCTCTGCAATCCCTTTATCCTTTTCTTCAAGCAGTTTCTTGTCTTGTGCAAGTTCTTCTTTGAACTGCTGCACCTGTGACCACTGATAGTAGATAAAACCACCTGCAGCAATCAGTATAATGAGAACACCCAGTCCCCAGTAAAGTTTACGTGACATCAATATGTCCTCCTAATTAGGTATAATTATTTGTTCTGCTACACGTGCGCAGTGTGTAACTTTATCGTTGATTATCGGGTATTCTTGCCATAAAAGGTTTGGGAAGCCCTGCCATCTAAAGCAATACTCTAAAGTATAATGTTATAGGACTTACGCAAAATGCTTCGTTTGCATTTCCCAAAACAGTGACACTTGATACCCTTCATAACGTAAGACACAGTAGTAAGGTGGAAAGGGTGCAAATCCTAAAAAAAAATGTAAATTCATAGAAATTGGAGGAAAATGAGACAATTTATAACGACTAAACAGATTCTAACACGTTCACTTCTTTCCCGCAAACCTATTGCGTTTCTATTGGAAATCTATTGTTCCGCTTCCCGAATCTCTTTCAGATACCCACGCCTTGTCAGATATACTATTATAGCCGTCAGCAGTCAGTGTAGGAGGGAACTCCGATTCCCGACATTCACAAGAGGTCGCGATACGGAGATCGCTCGGACAGAACGGTCGCGATACGGAGATCGCTCCTACATTTCAGGAATGTAGCGTTAATTGTAATCTTTACCATAGATAATCGCTTCTGTTTTTCTAAATCTTTTGTGTGATTTTATGGAAAATCTTGGTAATCTCATAATCTTGTGAATCCTGGTTCAGACAATCCAGCGCGTTTAGAAAACGCGCCTACCTTGAGGTTTTGATTTGCGACAGTAGAAATCGGGGTTGAAAACCCCTCCAACAAGAACAAAATACTGATAACTGAGAACCATTATGGCAGACATAATAATAACGATAAACGCAAAGAATTTGACAGGTCGTGAAGTACAAAAACTGCAGCGCGATCTCACAACGCTAAGACAAGGCTTCAACGATGCAGGGAGCGCGTCAAAAGGTTTAGGCAGCCAAGCGCAAACCGCATATAAGCAGATGGAACGCGTCTCCGGCATTGTGAGTTCCATCAGCACTGTCACGGCAGGGTTCGGTGGTGTAAAGACAGCGATAGGCGCGCTCGGCACCGCAGCGACCGGTCCCATCGGGATCGCTATCGGTGCGACTGCAGCACTAACCGTCGGTGTGCTTGCCCTGGCAAACGCACAGGAAAAAGCGCGCGAAGAATCGCAACGGATGGCGCAGGCATACAGAGATACTGTCAACGCCATCAAACGGGACCCATCGCTATCAGTCGGACGCAAAGCACTTGAACAGGACATCTTGTCTACAGGCTATGACATCACCAGTGGACGCAAGCGGTATCAGGAGGCGAAAAAGGAACGGCAGAAATTCGGTGATACCCGCGAAGGTGAGGGCGCAGCAGCACTACGTCGGGAGATAAAACTTGAGGCAGCACTCGCGGAGTCTCGCGAACGTTACAGGGCATTACAGGAACGCCGCAAACTCACAGACGAGGAACTGAACGCCGCACGCAAAGCAGCACTACAGACCCAACTGAAAACGATAGACGCGCAGCGTAAAGAGAACCAGCTGTTACGAGAAAAATATATCCTACAGGAAAAACAGGGTAAAATCTCACCCAACAGAGCGTTTGAAATCGTATCGGGACTATCAAGTGGCACGCAAAATCTCAAAGAGCGGCGCGTCAAAGTTGTTAGAGAACTCGCTGCGCTGCGCCGAGAAGAGAAAGATAACGTTGCCGAAACCACGGCATTCGTTCAACTCCAAGACACAGCACAACAGGAACAGATCGCAACGTTAAAGTTAAAAGTTGCCACATTAGAGGCACTCCTTGAGACGTTGATAGCGCAAAAAACCGTTATAGAGGAACAGAAAACCGCTGCCGCCGAACAAAAAACGATTGTAGAGGAACAGACGACCATCTACAAAAATCAGATACACACACTTGAAACAGTTACGGTAACAGCGAAACGGATAAACAAGGAACTTGAGAAGCAGTCGGATTTAACAGACCTGATAAACACTGATATTGAACGGCGCAGCACGGCAGAGACGGTGCGGTTACCAGCAAATTTTCGGCAACCGGTGCAAGGTGTTAGACCTGACCCTGAACCGGTGCAGCCGCGCGCTGACCATTCTGATAACCAACTCCCAACGCAACCGTCCGCACCGCGCAGCACAACGACTGCTTTTAGCAGTGGCATATCACGTCCAACACAAGATATTGGCGGGCTTGACAATCTCAACATCCCCGCTGAACCTGACCCGTCCGCGCGTGCAAATCCGATACAAGTGCCAGATTATGCGCGTGCAGAACAGATAATTATAGACACGGTTTCCAATGTCCCTGTCGACCTACTCAGTGCGACTTACGATAGCCTCGTGACGATACCGCAACAGATGGAGATGGCACTGGACACGCTTCAAGAAAGGACGCAGGCGCGTATCCAAGAGATTAAAGAATCGGAGATATTGTCTGCCCGTCAAAAAGCGAGCCAGATTGAACAGATTGAGAAAGACGCTGCACAACGCCGCACGCAGATAGAAAAGGCAGCAAACCAAGCGAAAATCGACTCGTTCCAGTCTGTTGTCACCAACTTTATCGGTGGTATTGGTCAGATGATAGCGGAGCAGGTGAAACTGCGGGCTGCAACTGCGGTGACAAATGCGTTATTAGGTGCGCCGGGGCAATCAAGCGGTGGTGGTGGCATTGGAGGAATACTCGGGTCGGCATTGCCGTTTTTAGCTGCGGTCAATCCTGCGTTAGCGATTGGGGGCGGGCTGGCACTCGGTGCCGCTGCGTTGTTTTCCGGCAGTTTTGATGACCCGATCAACGATGCGATGGCACGGCGCGCAGGGGTACAAGCATCACAACACCGCGCGATACGCGCCGCAACCGCACTCGGTAGAAGTTCCGCAGTGGATTTGCAGGATAACTTTGAACAGGGATTTGTGACAGAAACAGCACGGCAGACGGTGTCGCCGCGCGGTGAAACGGGCGCGCCTATGGTGATGAATGAGATTAAGTTGGTCATCGGTGCGCAAGAGTTGAAAGCCATTTATGAGGAAACACAACGGCAGATTGATACTGGCATTATCGCGCGGTAAGTATATTGTAGGTTGGGTTGAGGCACGAAACCCAACTTTTATACGCGTATACATGTATACAGTCGCGATTCGGAGATCGCTCCTACAGCCTGCTCTTGTGGGAGGGAAACCTTGTAAGCCGAATTTCTTCAACGTATGTTATAAAAGCCCGGAAAATCCAGCATATCAGATACAGACTGTCTCAAGGACAGAACGCAGCCGGTTGATACAGAAATATTGGAAAAATAGGTGAAGGTTCTTGATATTTTACACGAAATGAAGTATAATGTTTTCATCACGTGGCGAGTGTGTTCTACCTGCCCACCTGGGCAGCTGCCTCACCAACCGATTGTAGAAACTTGGTCAGGCGTGATACGGGATATGTTACCTGTGGAGGTAAACTAATGAAAAAAATATTTTTTCAAATAAATGAGGAAACCGCAAAAAAGAGACTTGTTTATGGCAATTTGTTATTCATCATAGGATTTGTCACAGTCATGTTGCTGAAAGAGAAATGGACAGGTGAATTGATAGGTATGTGTTTTCTTTACGCTTCGACCTTGATCACAACTCAGGCACTTTGGTTTGGGAAATCTTTTAAACTGCCGAAATGGGCTCCTTATTTAATGTTATTTCTAAGTGCGGTTTTAAGTGGATTGTTCGTTGTCATGATCATAGGTTTCGTCTTTTTTGGATGGTAGGCGCATCACATCCTGACAAGTTAGGCAAGCATTGGAAGTTGTTCCACGCGAAGATAAAGCAACGGTAAGACGTGACACGTGATAATTTTCAACAATAGGTCAAAACAAACAAAGGGAGGAAAGCAAATGAGACAACCTTTTTTTCAAGTAGATGGGACACCCGATAAGAAAAAATACTTCTATGGTTCTTCTCTACTTGCATTCGGGATGATCTTAGGATTGATTAACGTAGTTTGGATAGGTATGTTTCTTATCTGCTGCGGTGGTTGGTTAACTTGGCACTCTATTCATTTTGGAAGTGCTTTAAACTTGCCGAAGTGGGCACATTATTTTCTTTTATTTGCAAATGTGGTTATCAGTGGAACACTTGTTGTTTTGATAGTTAGCAAAGTCTTGTTGGGATAGTCTGCTTGTGACACCTGAAAAATAATTAAAATAAACAAAATCATTCACTAATTGCAGAAAGGGCAGAAGCATTGAAACTTCTGCCCTTTTGTATATCAAAAGGTGAATATAGACACAAGTTGTGGTTGTGTATCTGTGCAGCTTCTCTTAGAAACCACTCACTCTACGGAAAGCTTCTACAGCAAAATCCGTTGCTGCATCCACTGCGTCACCAACAACATTAGCTACATCCTGGACAAGGTTTCCACCATTATTCACAACAGCTCATTTAATATCAATTTCACTTATAGTAAAATCCACAATTACCTTTACATTGGCGAGGTTAGGAAACCTCGCCAGCGTGAGCGTGTCGGGATTGTTTTTCATTGAAATGTGAACATATTTTCGGATTTTACTATAAAATTCCCGCCTTGCCTCCCATTTCAGGAGGTTTTTTGTAAACCTATTGCGTTTCTATTGTAATTCTATTGTCCCCACCGCCAAATTCCTTCCTGATACGCATATCCTTTCATATATACTATATGCTTGTAGGAGGGAACTCCGATTCCCGACTGAATATGGGTCGCGATTCGGAGCTCGCTCCTACCGATAACTATGAAAAATCCGTTAAAAAAGGATTAAAACACAAATGATTTGTCCAGCAGGAAACCAAGCATACATCTATTACAACGAGAAAACCGATAACTTTCCGTCAAGTGGACGCACCGACAGTGGTGCCGTTGGTATCTACAACAATGAACACATGAAGCTGTTTTATTTTGAGGCGATGCCAAATACAGAACTCACCGGTATCCGATTAGCCGTGAAAAGGACGGCTAAAGTTCGGCTCTACTACGGTCATGATGCAAGCGATAATCCGCCTGCAACGGCTCTCGTGTCTGACGAGGATACAACGGGCGAAGCAGATGTGTTCCTTGCGTTTGATAAAACAACTTTCGGTAGCACGGATGCGAATAAACTCCTGCTCGGATTGGTGCAGGAAGATGCGGATGCTCCTGTAGTTGACGAGATAGATTTTTACGGCACGATGATTGCGTTCCCAGACGGATTTTTTGATAAGATTATCCCTTCCCGCGCCGACCGCAGTGGCGGTGTGATAGAACTCGCTGATGGCACGCTCGTGCAATACAAAGGGTATGGCGGGAATCGGTGGCGATGGAAACTCGGTGCGAAGTTTGTTGATAAACAGATGTTGGATAGGTTAGACGCACTCTATGCCCAACGCCCCGAATTCTATTTTGCACAGGAACCTGACCGCTATCCTAATCGGATACATCGGTGTATTTTAGATAGCCCGATATTTCGGATTCCTTACACAACGCAGTGGAAAGGGAACGGATATAACGTTGAGATGGACATCGCGCAGGTTTAGTCTGTAGATACGTAGGTCGGGTATCGCTTGCAACACCCCCATTATGTGTCAATTTAGTGCCTGATTTCCTTAGACATTATAATGATTAAATCGGAGGTGTTTTATAACACCAAGGTCTGAAGTTCAATCTATAGTTGTGTAATCCACAACAAGTTTCCATGACTAAGTCGCTGAACCCTTTCTTCCAGTTGCGCAACTTGTCTTTTACAATGCGGTATCTTTTAACACCACTAATCGCATGTTCAATCTGTATGCGTATGGACGAAATGAGACGATTTCTTTCTTTTTCCTCGGTGGTAAGTTCACCACCTTTCGGTTTCTTTTTCGGTTGAATGATGTTTATGCCAGGGCGTGTAAACCCTTGAAAACCGGAATCTTGATATAAGTTGCTACCACTCGGCACAGTATATCCTACAGTATCTGCGATCTGTTTATCGTGTATTCTCCCTTCAAAGGAAGGTGTCAATAACACGACTTTGCAAGCAGCATTGATAATAAGGTTATTCTTGAGCGTATGTTGTTTCTTTTTGCCACTATAATGAGCCTTTTGAACTTGTGGGTCTTTGGGACGCCGGATTGGTCGCTCGGTGCCATCATGAAAAAAAATGGTTGGAAGTCTGATTGTCAACCGAGGTATCCAAAGCCACATCAAAAGTTGCGGGGATTGTCGTCCGAGATGGCAACTCTCCAAGTTCGGCTAAAGCACTATCTAATATCGGCAAAAGACGATGGATCCATTTGTTGGCTACAGGTTGACACATACCGAAGAGTTCACCTTGCACATCTTGTGTTGTCGCTTTGCGGAGGTAAACTAAAATAAACAACAACTTATCTTCAAAACTGGGTAAACAACTCGTTTTGTAGGTGGAATATCGCCGTTTTTCACGGGGTTTTCCATCAAGTGTCTTTGTTGCATAATACGCTAAAAAATGTTTGGTAAAGTAGGGAAGAAGAGATGAAAACTCTTCAAGTGTATATCCTATAAGAGACTCAAACCTTGTGGGTTTATCCTTAAGATATTGGTAATTCATCAGTCGCACTCCAAAATAGGTTTTCTTACAAATATACTACAAACTAATAAAACTCACAACAATTAAAACGTTATAATGTCTCTTGTTGGAGGGGTTTTCAACCCCGATATTGTGAGATTTTGCCATCTAAATCGGGCTTACAAAGCCCTCCAACAAGAGGAGATTTTCGTCATAGTGACCCCCTACCTAAAGGTAGGGGAACCTATGCTTCCTCGACAATAGCCGATCTGAGCTACGTCGGACATCGTCTCCACTTAGGGCAGCTAAGCCTGCCCGTTTTTATATTTTCCGCTAACGTCGTGGGTTGGCTCTGTTTCCACCCATTTTACAGCTCTCCTTCCTACCAGAGACGCCGCGCGGCAAGTCTTCTATTGAAAAACTTCGGGAGGGGTTGCCTCCGCTCACGCATTCCAGTCTACATTTTCATGTATTGGCTTGATATGGACGCTATCCACCAACTTTATAGGTTATTGCGATGTGGCATTACACCTTTTTTCTTTCGCTGGGCAGTCTGTGTGGCACTTCACATATTGGTTTCCGTCTACATCCCGCAAGCTAAAGCATGCGGATTTGACGGAATGGCGTTAAATCTATCCAATCTGAATAGCCTCCATCGTGAATAGCCAAACGAATTTGATATGTATTTATTTTAGAACCACCATCATTAACAGGTGCGTCCCAAGCTATTGTATATGGTATCAGAGTTATTGAAGGCATTATATTTCCTCCTCTAAGGGGTTATCTTTTTATACCTGCATTAAAACATAACGACAAAAATTAAGCAAGAAAAACAGGGCATTACAAGACCTTGCATTTAAGACATCTTTCAAACCTTACTACCAAGTCCACATACTTGGGCAGGTGATAAATCGCGATTCAGACAGAAAAACGGTGCGGTTAGGAAACCGCACCTACCGGGGTTGTGAATAATCCTGATAATCCGCTAATCTTGTAAATCCTGGTTCAGACATTATCGGGCTTGAAAGGAACTCCAACAAGAGAAGATGTCGCGATTCGGAGATCGCTCCTACTACTAAAACCCATTTCCCGCAAACCTATTGCTTTTCTATTGGAAATCTATTGTTCACATCGCCAAATTCCTTCCTGATACGCACTCCCTTTCACATATACTATTATATTGTAGGTCGGGTAGAGTTTACGACACCCGACAATAACCATCAGCGGTAGTCGCGTTTTGGAAACGCGCCGAGACCTGACCTAAAACGACAGAAACAGCGCGTTTACATGAAGATTAAATAAATATTTCGGTAATTTCTTTAGTCCCGTAGGGACGATATGTTTATAGAAATGTGGTAACTACCTTTCTTTAGTTCCGTAGGAACGATATGTTTATAGAAATGTGGTAACTACCTTTCTTTAGTTCCGTAGGAACGATATGTTTATAGAAATGTGGTAACTACCTTTCTTTAGTTCCGTAGGAACGATATGTTTATAGAAACGTAGATGACATACTCCCCGAGCTAAAGCAACGGGGTTTCTTTCCTGATTTATCAGGGTTCTCTGCTCAGGCAGAGCGACAAAGGTGTTGATTGTATCTAACACCAAAGGGGAATGCCAGAGTCCCGACTACTGGGTTATTTATCAACCCAGATACTTTTTTGTATAGATTTATAGCCCCGACACCATCTCGGTGATATTTGAAATCACAATGTATGCAGTGATAGTTTCGGTTCTTATGTTTTTTCTCTGTCCGCATTGTGGACAGGTTTGTGAGGTATATGCTTCAGATTCAGAAACAACCTTGATACCAGCAAGTTCTGCTTTATAGCATATTTTCTGTGTTATCCGTGCGAAAGCCCACTGGTGAAGTTTCTGATTAGACTTTTTGGAATACTTGATATTTTCCCTTATGCCTTTTAAATCGCCTATCACCACCGTATCCGTCTTCGCTCTCTGGCAGTCGGATATAAACCGTGTTGTGATTTTATGTTCAGCATCTTTGATTTGGTCATCAAGTTTTTGCAAAGTCCTGCGTTTTGCTTTTAGAAATCTATACCAGTGTTTAGATCGTTTCTCACATCTATCCATTTTCGCACTAAAGCGTGACTTGACTTTGTTTCTGTATTGATGAATAGACCGCAATAGTCGTCCGTTGTAGATAGTAGTTTGTTTACCATTAAAACTAACAATCGGGTGTATTTCACCCATATCAACAGAAACAGTGATACCTGTATCCTGTTTTGGAGGCACATCAACTTTGTAGACAAGCGCGAAATAGTAGTGTTCGCGTTTGAAATACATCTCAACATAGTTCGGTTTGTCTTGCACATTCTCAAGTATAACAGGTTCGCGGTCTTTGCCGTTGGAAAGTATCAGGTGTCCATCTTTTATACGAATTGCACCTGACTTCCAACGCACCTTGAAATACTTCCTTGTGCGTTTCGGGGGTTTCGCATCAAGATTAGACTTCCGAACCTCAAAGAAACTTTTGAGTGCTTCAAAGTAGGAATCAGTGCACGCTTGTATAGATTGAGAATGCAAAGCATATTCTTTGTGACGCATATACTTTTGGACTGTGCCTTTAGAAAGCCAAAAACCTTTACGTTGAAAGGTTTTACGAACAAGAGATACTATTTTAGAGTAGCAACGACCAGACGCACATGCAAGTGTGTCTAATTGAGATGTTCGTTTAGATTTTCGTGTTTTTGTGGTATACATCGTTTTCCCTTAACATCGTTTTCCCTTAACATCGTTACGCCACTTCAAAATGGTGTGGTGGCACTTCCAAGCGGAAGGTTGAATCCACCACAACGATGTCTAAAGAGTATAACAGACTTCTTGAACTAAATCAAGGTATTTTGATAACTGGAGACGTTGGCGGTTTTTCATCCCCAACCTAAAGGATGGGGCTTTCAAACCGAACGTTTTGGTGAATCCTGGTTCAGACAGAAAAACACAGCGCGTTTACAAAACGCGCCTACAATAGTAGGTAGATTTTGCCACTAACAAACTACGCATTCAAAACAACATTCACACCTTACCGTAAACTGATAATACTCGGTCAACGGATTGATGATAAGCTGATAAAATCCATCAGTCCGCTGAACGCTGAGCTGGACTATCCCGATCTCACGACATTTAATATCGGTAACGTCAGCATCACGTTGTTCGACCCGGATGGCAACTTCAACCCGAACAATCCGGACAACTTCTGGACAGAACACTGGGATCGCGCCGACCTCCCCGAACACTACAATCAAGTCGGCTATAAAGGCGCGGTGGAGATACACATCGGCTATGACGATGACAGCACAATAGAAAGCGAAAAGATATTTGAAGGCGAGGTCGCCAATATCCGTGTCAACTTACAACCGCCAGAGGTGATTATTGAGGCGGTGGATGCCTCGCAAAATCTGCGTCCGACCAACGTGGACGATTTCGGCATAAAACGCCGCGTGCTACTGCCTGTCAATACCGAAATAGAAAACATCGGCAGGTATCCCTTCCCGTTCCAGTCTATTCCATCAGAGAAATCGGTATCAGCGAAAACGAACTTTAGCGATGCCCCGATGACAGATGTCGGCACAATCCGAACAGAAGGCACATTGTCCCCTTTGAACTATCAGATAGCGAACAACCAAATCAACGGTATGAATGCCTTTTTGGCATTCACCGTAATTGAAACGGAAGGCGGGCAACTCCCCGATGACGAGTTACCCGTTGCGACATTCAAGGATGTGTATCGCTACAAACGGGTTGATAAACTGGTGAAAGCGTTATTAGATGCGCACGGTGTGACCGCTCAGGACATTGACATTTTGCCTGTCCAAGCAGAGACAGAACACTTCGCTACTTACGGACGACCCGGTTGGGAACTGCAGAACCCGCCGATAGGTCTGCTACGTCAATGGCGTTTGAACGGATATGTGAAAGATGTTGTCTACGATTCGGCTGCGAAGAAATACTATATGTTATATGGGCAACGTTCCGCACAAGTGCCGGACTATATCATCTCCTACGATGTGGCAAATGACACGTGGGAACGCGTCGCAACAACGAACAAGGAAATAAACGGTGTAACGTTTGAATACGAGTTTTGGCAACTGGCGACAAAGGATTTCAGGACCTTTTTTGTGCTTGGCACAGTCCATTTTGAAGCGAACGATGGTTCCCCCGCAAGAGGTGTCTACGACACTTTAGACCCATCTGCACCGAATGGGTATCATATTCAGATATTGAAATATGATATGAACGGAAATACCTGGACAAATGTAGATAACCGAGCCGGTAACGCACCGCAGCTCGGATTCCACTATTCCAAATTTCCGAGGAACGAAGGATTGAATTTCACCTATCCGATGTTGCCGGACAATCGGCATAGTTTTGTTGTCAAACAGATCGGTAGTGATGATTTTTTGGTGTATCGTGGTAAAGAAGGTATCCATACCTATAAGTTGTCGGATAGCACGAAAACCACGCTCAAGACTATTCCGAACAATAGCCTGCGTTCAATGGACTTTTGGATAGGTGATGACAATGCCACAACATTTTTCGCTTGGATTGAACACGGCAGTGCCGACTCCACGCTGATGATTAAAGACGGAAACGACACTGAGATTATCAACAAAACATACAACGACCATCCCAATCCTCTCATAAGTAATGAGAACCTACACATATTTGACGATCCCCGTTTTCTCAATCGCCGTATTTCGAGCAGGACAGGACGGCTGATGACGATCTCTGATATGATCTATCATAACAACTTTCTATATGCTGTGTTACAAGTGACGCAAGGCGGCACCGACGTGGCAGAAACAGATAGCATCGGCGTGCTGATACAGGTTGATATTGCGAATAACGCTGTCAACATCAAAAAAAGATATGCGGACTTCCGACACGCCGCGCGTTCGCCTGTTATCCATCAAGGCGAGGTCTACTATTTTGAAGGTTCACATTATCAATATAGGCAGGTCAGCGATGAAGAGATAGATTATCCCGACAACACGGGGCATCTTGTGCAGGTGTTGGAACACGAACCGCTGTTAGGTGCAGGTGTGCTGGATAAAGGGTTGTGTTGGCGTTCTGCGGACCGCAACGCAACGGATTTAGGGTTCGGTCGGCACGGCGGCACGGCAAGCCCGTTGGTCTCTGATGGCGAAGCGGTCCATCTATGGACAGGATATGGCGACCCTGAACGGATAAGCGTGCGTCCGGGGTCAGACGGTGCAGCATGGCTAAACGATGCCCCCGCAAACGATATTGACAACTATCAGTGGCTACAATACGGCAAAAAAATACTCCAACGGATACCGATACTTCACACTAACGGCAAAAAAGCGTGGGATTTGATGAACGAACTCGCACGGCTCACAAACGCCACGATGAGTTATCGGCAGGGACGTTTCAGTTTTCTGCCGCGTGCCACACGGCAAACAACACTCGGTGCGGATTTGCCCGTTGGGACAACAGATGCGAATGTAAAGGACGCAGCTCGCTTTGAATCCAATGATGGCATGGTGCTTATCAACGATGAGCTGATGTCTTACAAGATGCGCAGTAGCAGTATGCTCGCAACGCTGACGCGCGGCGTTGAAGGCTCGCAACCGACAGCACACAAAGCGGGCGACACCGTGCTATTCGTTGACGCGCTGGTGTTCAACCATCCGGATAAACGGAACCTCGGCTCGCTGAAGTTCAAACCCGATTTTCACGGCATCTACAATCAACTCACAGCGAAACTTACACCGATAAGAGACGAAAAGGCGGAGATTTCCGTAGAGAGCGCGGAGTCTATCGCAGCGAACGGAGAGAAACCGAGCGATTTCAACTTCGATCTGCTCTCTTGGCATGAACGTCAATGGGCAGCGGTGCTTCTTGACGCATATCTGATAGAGACACAGCAGGCACAGTTTGAAGTGGAACTTGAGTTGCCGTGGTCGCCGCATCTCAAATTGGGGCAAACGCTTGTCGTTGACCAGCAAGTGGTGGCACATCTGCGGTGGACACCGGTGCGTATCTTACGCATCTCGCACGACTTCGACGCTCGCACAACGCGGGTAACAGGCAGAACTTTCGGATTACGCAGAATATCGCAGACAAAACTCGCTTTTCGGGAGACAATCCCCAGTTTCACCTTTGTTATCAACAAAGCGATAACGCCTTTTGTGCTACCCGAAGCGAAAGGCGGGCTTGGTATGTTGGAACATACGTTGTCGCAGCTTCCGCCGGGATTGTTGTTTGAGGATCAGAACGCCCGCACCATCTCTGGCACGCCGACCCAAACCGGCACCTGGATTATGTCCTACACCGCCACGGATATGTCTACTGTCCCGCAGACCGCACAACTTCGGTTTCAAATTAAAATTGTTGAGGCAATCGATTTTGATGGCGAAGTGCCTGACAATATCCTGTTTCAGCAAGGGTGTTATATTGACTATCAGCTGCCGTCGGCTTCGGGGGGTGTCGGTCGGATTACCTACGAGACGATGGGGTTGCCGACTTTCCTCAATTTTGATATGCAAACACGCCGCATCACCGGTATTATGAAGGAGATCGGACAATTCGGTATTCAGTATTCCGCTTGGGATTCCACGACTCCGCCAACCTACAAGACGCAAGGTTTTAATATTATCGGTGAACGCGAACCGCAGTGGGCAGCACTGATTGTGCCTGCAGGACGATTGACACCAACGGCTCAATCCAAAACACACATCGCAATTCTGTCTATAGAGAGTTCCACTGTGCGTGCCTTTGACATCAACGGCAATCGCGTGCCAGCTGAAGACCTTGTGTTAGCAGCGTCTCCCGTATGGACGGGTGCTGTGATGACAGCAGATAGACGGATATTCGTCTCTAACAATGATAACGAGGCTTTTTTCTACGATCTAAATGCGTTTGAGCATGTTAATAGTGAATTGCCTACCGAAAGAATTCAGCTGGGGACAGGTGATTGGCAGGATGTGTGCATGATCGGCACGGATAAACTCGGATTTCTGGATAGGGAAGCAGGTGCTGTGCGCGTCTACGGCACTGACCGATCGCGTATGGCGAGCGAAGATATTACTTTCGGATTCGATGCCGAGTTCCGCAGTATCGCCGCAAACGCGGCTGGCACGAAACTTTATGTGTTGGTGGAAAATCTCGGTGCGTTGTTGGTATGGGATATTCGCAGCAGCGCGTTTAATTATGATGAAACAATTACGCTCATAGATGGCACGGCAGATTGGCAGAACGTTGCGTTGCATCCTGATGGGCATCTGTTGCTAATCAGATCGGATTCTATCAGCGCAATTGCCATCAATGGTAGTGATCGCGACAAAACGAAGGATTTTGAATTGCGATGAGTTACATCGTAGATCGGATAGAGCAACGCAAAACCCATAGGTGTCAATTTAAGGAATATTATCTGTATTTTGGATGTGTTCAGCCCCAGCGGGGCGAAAGGTGTATAGAACAGTCGTAACGCCCATTCACAAAGCCCCAGCGGGGCGAAAGGTGTATTATATGTGGTTGTACCTGTCACCCCGCTGGGGTTCAAGAGTGTGTTTAACACCGTTTTCTGGACTTTGAATTACGATAATACTCCTCTTGTGGGAATTGTCTGATTAAGAAGACAAACCCGTTTAGGGTGTCTTCAGTCCCGTAGGGACGATATGTTTATAGAAAAACGTTGAATACATGCTCTTTAGTCCCGTAGGGACGATATGTTTGTTGCCGATGCGCTGCTAATACATATCGTCCCTACGGGACTAAGAGAAGAGGTAGCACCTCCTGCTATAAACATATCGTCCCTACGGGACTGAAGAGCGTTTGACATATTCCAAATATGCCTAACAAGAAATTACCGAATTAAAAACTTAATCTTCATAAAGTTCGCGGTACAAAATACAAATAAATTAAAAAAAATGCAAGATACACTCCAATGGAAACCCATACAAGATTTTCTTTTAGAAGATAATCCTGATAATCGCCAATACATTATCAGAAATATAAAACGATTTCTTGAGAACACCACAGATGCAGAAATCGAAGCGGAAGCTTACGGCAACATCACTGTCAGCACATCAAACGGTCATCTTCTCATTGATTTACCGGCTGGTCGTGCCCCAGCGCAAGCTTATGTTCTGCTCAAAGCAACTCGCAACGAGTCTGAAGTGGCGACAGAGTTGGTAACCGTCCGATTTTTCAGACTGACAACAACAGGCGCAACAGGCGCAACAGGCACAAGAGGGGTCCGAGGACAGCAAGGCGACTCAGATAAAGGGTTCACTGGGTTCACAGGCGCAACGGGTGTAGCACGACAACTCTCCAATGTAGAAAAAGCAACGACCTATCGGGGATACACAGGATGGACAGGGTATACCGGTGAAGCTTATACCGGTGCTACAGGTGAACGAGGGATACAAGGGGACCCTGATTATGGATATACTGGGTTCACTGGTGAAAAAGGGATTGACCGCAATCTTGATCACAATCAAAAAGCCACGACATACAGAGGATATACTGGACCTACGGGGCCGCCAGGTCCTGGATACACAGGCGCAACAGGCACACAAGGACCTTCTGGGGAACCTGACTTTGGGTATACCGGTTTCACAGGGGAAAAAGGACAAAATCGTAATCTAAATAATAATCAAAAAGCCACGACATACAGAGGGTATACTGGGCCTACGGGGCCTATTGGTGAAGCCTATACAGGTGCTACAGGTGCTACGGGTCCGGCAGGCGCATCCGATTCTGGATATACAGGCTTCACAGGCGTAGCAGGACCTCATCGCGAACTTACTCCTGATGAAAAATCCACAACATATAGAGGATATACGGGTCCTACAGGGCCCACGGGCACTGCTCATATTGGCGCAACTGGTGCTACAGGTCCGGCAGGCGCATCCGATTCTGGATATACCGGTTTCACAGGGGAAAAAGGACAAAATCGTAATCTAAATAATAATCAAAAAGCCACAACATACAGAGGATATACTGGACCTACGGGGCCTATAGGTGCCGCTTATACCGGTGCTACAGGTGCTACGGGTCCGGCAGGCGCATCCGATTCCGGGTATACAGGCTACACAGGGGTAGCAGGACCTCATCGCGAACTTACTCCTGATGAAAAATCCACAACATATAGAGGATATACGGGTCCTACAGGGCCCACGGGCACTGCTCATATTGGCGCAACTGGTGCTACAGGTCCGGCAGGCGCATCCGATTCTGGATATACCGGTTTCACAGGGGTAAAAGGACAAAGTCTAAACCTGAGTAACTTACTAAAGTCCACGACATACAGAGGATATACGGGTCCTACGGGTCCTATTGGCGAAGCTTATACAGGTGCTACAGGAGCTACGGGTTCGGCAGGCGCATCCGATTCTGGATATACAGGCTACACAGGCGTAGCGGGCCCCGATCGGGTTCTTACGCATGATGACAAAGCTACGACATATAGAGGATATACTGGGCCTACAGGTCCGGCAGGTGAAGGCTATACAGGGGCGACAGGCGCTACAGGTCCCCCTGGCAATCCCGATTTTGGATATACCGGTTTTACAGGCGTAGCGGGACCTGATCGCGTTCTTACGCATGATGAAAAAGCAACAACATATAGAGGGTATACTGGAGATACAGGACCCGCAGGTGCCGCTTATATTGGCGCGAAAGGTGCTACGGGTCCAGCAGGTGCCTCCGATTATGGATATACTGGCTACACAGGCGCAACGGGACCCGATCGCGTTCTTACGCATGATGAAAAAGCAACAACATATAGAGGGTATACTGGAGATACAGGACCCGCAGGTGCCGCTTATATTGGCGCGAAAGGTGCTACGGGTCCGGCAGGTGCATCCGATTACGGCTATACCGGCTTCACAGGCGCAACAGGACCCAATCGCGTTCTTACGGATACTCAAAAGGATACTAATTATAGAGGATACACCGGATACACAGGTCTCGGAGGCCTTGCCTATATTGGGGAACAAGGAAAACAAGGTGTTTCTGGCGCAAATGATTATGGCTATACCGGCTTCACAGGCGCAACAGGACCCGATCGCGTTCTTACGCATACTCAAAAAGATACTAATTATAGAGGATACACCGGATACACAGGTCTCGGAGGACTTGCCTATATTGGGGAACAAGGAAAACAAGGTGTTTCTGGCGCAAATGATTATGGGTATACTGGCTACACAGGCGCAACAGGACCCAATCGCGTTCTTACTGATACTCAAAAGGATACTAATTATAGAGGATACACCGGATACACAGGTCTCGGAGGACTTGCCTATATTGGGGAACAAGGAAAACAAGGTGTTTCTGGCACAAATGATTATGGATATACCGGATACACAGGCGCAACAGGACCCGATCGCGTTCTTACGCATACTCAAAAAGATACTAATTATAGAGGATACACCGGATACACAGGTCTCGGAGGCCTTGCCTATATTGGGGAACAAGGAAAACAAGGTGTTTCTGGCACAAATGATTATGGGTATACCGGATACACAGGCGCAATAGGTGTTGGTGCAAGTCTAACGCACAATCAGAAAGCTACGACATATAGAGGATATACAGGGTATACCGGCTATACTGGTGAAGGATGTACTGGCGCACAAGGCCAGCGAGGTCCGTCTGGCGACCCTGATTATGGCTATACCGGCTTCACAGGCGTAGGAGGGCAAAATCGTGTTCTTAGTCATAATCAGAAATCCACAACATACAGAGGATATACTGGATACACGGGGCCCGCCGGCTCCGCACTTCAAGGTTCACGAGGGGCGACAGGTCCGTCTGGTGATGACGACTATGGATACACAGGCTATACAGGTTCAGAGGGTTCAGACAGAAACCTCAACCATTTACAAAAAGTAAATCTGCGGGGTCCAAGCGGATTTGATGGACCCAGTGGTAGTGCTATTCAAGGTTCACGGGGTTATACAGGCCCAGCAGGCGATCCTGATTATGGATATACTGGATACACGGGAGAAGAAGGGGAGGCTCGATCATTAACAAATAGCCAAAGAATACAAGGAAGAGGCCCAACTGGGCATACAGGCTACACGGGACCTTTTTACTTTGGCAGCAGAGGCGAACAAGGCGAACAAGGGGATCCTGCTTATGGATATACTGGATACACTGGAGAAGAAGGGGCAGATAGAAACCTCAATCATTCACAAAGAGTAAATCTGCGGGGTCCAAGCGGATTTGATGGTCCCAGTGGCAGCGCGCTTCAAGGCTCAAGAGGTGAACAAGGACCACAAGGGGATTCTGATTATGGATACACAGGATACACAGGAGACGAAGGATCAGATAGAAACCTAAACCATGCTCAGAGACTGAATCTGCGGGGACCAAGCGGATTTGATGGTCCCAGTGGCAGCGCGCTTCAAGGTTCAAGAGGACAACAAGGATCGCAAGGCAGCTCTGACTCTGGCTATACAGGATACACGGGATCAGGTGGCGCAACTCGTGTCCTTTCGCATAATCAGAAATCAGGCTCTTTCAGAGGATATATAGGATATACTGGATACACGGGTCTCGGGTATAGAGGGTCAAGAGGCTCACAAGGTTCACAGGGCAGCTCGGATTCTGGCTATACAGGATACACTGGCGCAGCAGGTGCTGACCTAAACCTCACTCATAATAACAAAGTTTTTCTCCGAGGATATACTGGCTATACAGGTTATACTGGAAGTGCATCTCGTGGCGCACGAGGAGAAAGAGGTCCACAAGGCGATTCTGATTCTGGTTATACTGGAGCCACTGGTGCAAAAGGGCAAAGTGCCAGTGGCAATAAACGTAGTCTCATCGCTATGGTTGGTAAACGTGGTCCACAAGGTTTCACAGGTTTAGAGATGAGCGGTTTTACGGGTGAACGTGGGCCGCAAGGTCAAAGCATGGTTGGCGCACAAGGTCCGTCAGGTGAAGACGGTGAACCTTCTCCTGATTTCTATAATGCTCTCAAACAGATTCTCAAAAACTCGGATGATATAAATATCATATTTGATGAGACGAATAAAACAATCCAATTTACACTTGTCTGAACCGGGATTAGCAGGATTATAGGATTTTCAGGATTGTTAGTCTGTCTCAATAATAGACATTATAATGATTTAATTTGCATTAAGGTTTACCGAGTGTCTCGGACCTCTTGAGTTCCGTAGGAACGCTATGTTTATAGAAATGTGATAACCTACCTTCTTGAGTTCCGTAGGAACGGCATATTTATTTGTCTATGTGCTTCAAAACATATCGTCCCTACGGGACTAAGAGGGGAGGAGTCGCCCGCGCTGCTATAAACATATCGTCCCTACGGGACTAAAGAAATTACCGAATTATTTATTTAAACTTCATCAAAACGCGCCTACCGTTGAATATGGGAAATGTCTAAAAAACTGCTTGACACTCTTTTTGTAATCTGTTATGCTTCATAGATACTCGTGTTAGGGCAGGTGTTCTACCTCGGCACACACCCGTGCCGTGGCCTGCCCTACCTAAACCTGTAGAACGGTGATATAATACGAGGTATCGGGGTAATAAACCCCTCCCACGAGTCAATCCCTCGTATGACAATACTAATTGATAACCAAAACGGTAGGTGCGGTTTCCTAACCGCACCGAATCTGAGAATATCGGTGCGGTTAGGAAACCGCACCTACCGGCCTGGGACTGGCGCGGTTTCAAAACGCGCTAATGAGAAGGAGTTTATGAAATGAAATCTTATCGTTATTTAGCGATTATATGTGTGTTAGGGATAGCGTGCATCTTGACGGTCGGTTGCGAAAAGATGGAAAAACCGGTGATGGACGCAATGGACATGGCAATGACTGAAACAGATACACCTGCTGAAATGGATGACCCTCTACAACCTGTAGACAATCCAGAGGATGCCCTACAACCGGTAGACCCGCCAGAGTATGACCCTCTACAACCTGTAGACAATCCAGAGGATGCCCTACAACCGGTAGACCCGGCTGATATGGAACCTGATGCCACCATCTCTATTTCCCCTACCGAAATCGCTTCACTCGAAGTGGGTGAACAATTCACTATCAACGTCAATATAGATAGCAAAGTAGCAGTGGTAGCTTATGAGTTTGTGCTAACTTTTGACACAACTGCTCTAAAGTTTGTAGAACATTCAATTTCGAACTACTTATCTGAAAATGAGGCTGAGATTGAAGATCATTCGTTAGAAATTTCGATGGTTGATGATGGGAACCTTACAATAGCCGCATTATCCTTTACCTCAACGGGCATCGGTGAAGGCATACTTGGTTCAGTTACGTTTGAAGTTATTGAAAAGAAAGCGTCTACAATCGTTTTATCGGATGATGGTGTGAACGGTCCACATGTACCAGGCTCGGATGACCTACTTTACTTCTTAGATGTCGCAATTAGCGAAGACACGGTGGTTGTTCAGGAATAAGTCGGCGCGGTTTCTAAACGCACACCCAACCCACACGGTAGGCGCGATCTCCGAATCGCGCCTTTTTTTTGTCAGCATCGCGCGGTTTTTACTGTCAGAACCAGGATTAGTGGATTTTCAGGATTGTTAATCTGTTTTGATAATAGAAACCTGTCTATTCTTAAAAATAGTGTCAAATCAGTAATCTGCACAAGAAGTGCTGTTTATATCAGAAGTCTCTATAATCCTGAAAATCCTATAATCTTGGAAATCCTGGTTCAGACAAATGGCGCGAATACAAAACGCACCGAATTGATCCAAGTCCGGTGCGGTTAGGAAACCGCACCTACCGGCCTGGGGCTGGCGCGGATACAAAACGCACCTACCGGCCTGGGGCTGGCGCGGATACAAAACGCACCTACCGGCCTGGGACTGGCGCGGATACAAACGCGCCGAGCAGAAAAGGAGTTTATTATGAAGTTTTATCCACCCACTCCGCAGCCGTGCCATCTCCCAACACCACCCACGCCAACCGATTCGTTTTCTCTATAGGAATAGCAGGGTCATAACGTTGCACATTTTTCACGTGCATAAACGTTGCGTATTTAGAGTCGCACCACTTCTTTTGCAATGCGTCGCGATGTGCATACATAACCTCTTGGAACCCGTAAATCTTGCGAGCATGTTCTCTGAAAACTGCGTCAAACACTAATTTATCAAGGTAGGATTCGGCGTGGAAGGTTTCAACTTGTTCTATCTCAAACGCGCCTTTGATGTTGCCACCGCTTTCTTTCATCAGCACGTAGTCATCGACCGCGACAGCTTCGTATGGCGGCAGCTTGATCTTGCTGATACGGGTCTCAATCGTTTTGTGTTCGTCTAATATGAGGTCGAGCCAGGGTTCGGTGAGGATAGCGAGGTGTGTTGTTGGCATAAGTTTTGTCCTATTGTTTATGTTAACGTGAGTTTGATAATAGATATATGAACTTCATTTTGCATAAAATCTTATTCTCATAAGCCCGGTAGGTGCGGTTTCCTAACCGCACCGAGTCCAAAAATCTGATTTATCAAACTCACGTTATGTTCAGTTTATGACATCCGGCAACTCTTGTGGGAGGCGTTTCCAACGCCGATACACTGTGCAAAAGTGTATACAAGTATACGCGTATACATCTATATACGTAATCTTACCCAAAAAGATTATAGCATTTGTCAGGTATTCAGCACCTACCGATTACTGATGGCTGAAAGCTATTTCCCCACAAACTTATTGCGTATCTATTGGATATCTATTGTGCAACATGCCCGTTTGATTTCAGATACGCACACCCCTTCAGATATACTAGACATTATAACGTCTTAATTGTGAGTTGTTATTGGTCTTTAATAAAATCTAAAGTTCGTCCGTTGGGGGTCGCTGCACTCTATCCTTATGTGTCAATTTTAGGATTTCCCGAATGTGCGTCCTGCTCTTCAGTCCCGTAGGGACGATATGTTTATAGTAGCACGTGCCATCTCTACTCTTAGTCCCGTAGGGACGATATGTTTTCGCAGCGTATTGGCAGTTCCTATGTCGTTCCTACGGAACTCAAGAGGTGTTGGTAATTTTTTCTACAAACATAGCGTTCCTACGGAACTCAAGAGGTCCGAAACACCCGGTAAACCTTAATTCAAATTAAATCATTATAATGTCTAATGTACCAGTGCCGCTGACTTAGAATGTCATTCTGCGGACTTTACGATTGTTTGGCACGCGGACCGGACATATCAAATCACGCGCATTGAACACTCCCAGGCTCAAGCGGACACCTTCCCGATTCTTTATCATCTCGTTGCCGTTGTGATTATAAAATAGCATGTTTGGGACTAAATTTCAAGGAAATTAAAACTAACAACTCTGTTTCACATGTATATACTTTGTACTTTTACTTGAAAAAAGAAGCATATTCTGTTAAAATCGGAAGGAATATGTAAAACTTACTTTTCCAAAACTCTAAATACGGTTGAGGCATGCTTTAAGCCGTTTCCGCATGATCGGAGTTCCTGCCCTGAATACACAACGGAGAAAATCATGGATACTATAAACGATTTCAGAATCAAACAAAAAAAGTATATGCCAGTTTTTCCAAGAGCGAGTGGAAAACCGACCATTTACATAGAAGGTTATCCGTGTGAGGACGACGAACCTATGGCTGAAACCGATTTTCATGCTGAACAGATAACTACGTTATCCGACCAACTCAAGCGATATTTTGCAATCAACGATCTGGTTCACATTGCTGTTGACAGTTTTATCTATTATCGCGAAGGTGACATCACAAAATGTGTCGCCCCTGATATCCACATCGTGTTTGGTGTTGATAAATACCCATTGCGCCGTAGTTTCTATACGTGGGCAGAAGGTGCGGTGCCCGTTGCTGTTTTTGAGTTTCTCTCTGACTCAACTGCACATCTGGACCGGCAGAAAAAAGTAGACTTATATATGACAGAAATAGGAGTTCAAGAATACTTTATCCACCAACCTGAAATGGAGAAACCAGCGGAGTTTCGCGGATGGCAGCGGAGTACTTCTGGGAATTATACTGAGATTGTGCCTGATGCCGAAGGTGGATTGTTCAGTAATGCGTTAAATCTCTGGTTTAGATGGAAAGATGACCTAACGACACATGTGAGACTGTTGCGCCCATATCTGCCTGATGGCACGCCTATAACAACTTCTATGGAAGAACAACAACTCCGGAAGCAAGAAAAACAACTCAGAGAACAAGAACAACACCTACGACAGGAAGCAGAAGCGATGGCAGCAGCAGAAGTAGAACGGCGACAAGCAGCAGAGGCACTCGCTAAACAGGAAACTGAGCGGCGACAGGTGTTAGAAGCTGAGTTAGAACGACTTCGGAAACAAATCGCTGATAGCCAAGATGGGACTCCTTGAGATATCTGAGACATAACCATAGGGCACGGCATGCCATTGATTTTCGAAAAAGTATCTTGCGTAGACTATTTACCATTACACAAATCTTAGAAAACTTGTAAGACAAGGTCTCTGTGCCTCGTCCTATAGTTTGTAAGTTTAGGATTTAGTTTTTTCCTGTTTCTCTTTGCGATAAAGTGAAAAATCAGCGTATTTCGCACCCTGTTTAATACGTTGTTCTCGGCGTTTTTTCAAAAAATCCATCAGAGAGTCCACATCACCGAACAGTGCTGCGAGTCGTTCTTTCGCTTGTTGACATTCATTCAAAATTTCATCATTCATGAAAGTTCCTCCATTTCATAGATAAAAAAATAACACAAAATATCTTCTTACGCAATGGTTTTTCAAGATTGTGTGCAGATCAATTCAATTGAAACCCGCTATTCTGAGAAAAGCAAATTTCCCTTGCAAACAAAACCTAAATTGCGTATACTTTATACATTACGACTACAAACCCACATCAGCGGAGATATTTCTTGAAGGATAATCTATTAAGTAACTTAAACAGTGTTCAACGAGAGGCTGTCCAACACACTGAAGGACCACTCCTCATCTTATCCGGTGCGGGGAGCGGCAAAACGCGCGTGATTACGCATCGCGTGGCATATCTCATGAAACACCACCGTGTCTCTCCCTTCCGTATCCTTGCCGTGACGTTCACCAACAAGGCAGCGAACGAAATGAAAGAACGTTTGGATGGACTTGTTGGGGAGGGAATGAGTAAAAACCTGTGGGTTTCCACCTTCCACGCCACCTGCGCGCGAATCCTACGCCGAGATATTGAGCAATTTGACGGTTTTACCAAAAACTTTACAATATACGATAAGGGTGAGCAAGTAACGGTCGTGAAAGATATTCTCAGACAGCACGGATTGGACGACAAGATGTATAATCCGCGCACTATTCACGATCTGGTCTGTAAAGCGAAGAACAACTCCATAAAACCAGATACTTACGCAAACACAGCTGACGGTTATTATGAAAAGATTGTTGCCAAAATATACCCTATGTATCAGGACACGCTTCGCAAAAACAACGCCTTAGATTTTGATGATCTGCTCAACTTTACAGTGGAACTCTTTAAAAAATATCCGGATGTTCTTGAATACTATCAAGAGAGATTTGAACATGTGCTTGTAGATGAGTATCAGGACACAAACCGCTGCCAATATGAATTAGTGCGTCATTTGGCTGGTGAAAAAAAGAATGTTTGTGTTGTTGGGGACGATGACCAATCCATCTACGGTTTTCGGGGAGCAGATATCCATAATATACTTGATTTTGAAAAGAATTATCCTAATACATGTGTCCTCCGATTAGAGCAGAATTACCGTTCAACCAAAAATATATTAGAAGCAGCATGGAGCGTTGTTCAAAATAATAAGGCACGTAAAGAGAAAAAGCTTTGGACAACAAATGATGACGGAGAACTTGTTACCTGCTATGAAGCGATGGATGAACGTGACGAAGCAGGTTTCGTGGGGACAAAGATAGAGGATTGGAATGCAGAGGGTGTTGATTATAAGGACTTTGCAATCTTTTATCGGACGAATGCGCAATCACGTATATTTGAGGAGGCACTGCGTTCTGCGAATATACCGTATCAGATTGTCGGCGGGTTGGGTTTTTATGATCGGATGGAAATCAAGGATCTGATTGCTTACCTCCGCGTCATGTGTAATCCTTTTGACTCAATTAGTCTGAGACGTATCATTAACGTGCCAACTCGCGGCATCGGAGCAACATCCCTTGAGCGACTGATGAATTTTGCAGAGAGTGAAGAAATTCCGTTGATTGAAGCTATTGATCGCGTTGACGAAATTCCTAAGATTAACGCCGGCATCAACGGAAAAATCCGCCGTTTCGCTAAAATCCTTGACGAATTTGATGGCGATGACCTACCCGCTGAAGCGCTGGAACATGTTTTAGACACGACGGGTTATCTTGAGAACTTTAAGGGACAACGTACAATAGAAGCACAGAATCGGGTTGAAAATATTGAGGAACTGCGGAACGCTGTCTACGAATATGAAATGATCGCTGAGGAGCCGACCCTTTCGGATTATTTAGAAAATGTTGCGCTCATAGCCGATATTGACACGATGCAAACAGATGATGACACAGATGAAACAAATATCGTGACACTGATGACTTTGCACAGCGCAAAAGGGTTAGAATTTCCTTTCGTTTTCATCGTTGGTATGGAGGAAGGATACCTACCGCATAAAAATTCGGTGAATTCAGAAGCGGAATTAGAGGAGGAACGTAGGGTCTGTTATGTTGGAATCACGCGTGCAATGGAGCAGCTTTACTTGGTGCATGCACAGGCGCGTAGAACATGGAGCGGCGCTGAGTATAGAGTGCCTTCGCGTTTCATTGAAGAAATTTCGCCGCATCTTATTCAGCACGTTGACCGTTATAACTCCCCGTTCTCCCAACCAGAAATCAGCTACATTGAAGAGGAGTAGAAAGACCTTTATGGAATTGGTCAGATTGTCTACCACCCGAATTTTGGAAGATGAAAGGTAACGAAACTCAGTGAATCAGGTTCAAGTACTTATGTGACAGTCCGATTTGATCGCGCTGGGTCAAAGCAATTTGATGCTGCATTGGCGCAGCTGCAATCAGTTTAACAGTTTTGTTGGAGGGCTTTGTAAGCCCGATTTATCCGCTGATCAGCAGGTATCGTTCATTTGGATTTTATTCTTTGTTGGAGGGCTTTGTAAGCCCGATAAGTAAAGAAAGGGTTTAAAAGTATATGGCAACAATTACTACAGAAGGCGTGAGCCACGTCGCAAACTTGGCGCGTCTTGAATTTAACGAAGAAGAGACAAAGGATTTTACTGAGCAACTCGCCCGAATCTTGGACTATATCGGCAAGTTAAATGAATTGGATACAGATGACGTTCCTCCGACATCACATATCCATCCGCTACATAATATCACTAAATCGGATGTTGTCAAAACCTCGTTACCTCGCGATGCTGTGCTTGCAAACGCGCCAGAGCCTGAAGAAGGGTATTTCGGAGTGCCCAGAGTAATTGACACGGAGTAAGGAGCAGAAACTGAATGTCGCTTTACGAATTGACAGCGCACGAACTACACGACAAACTCAAGGCACGTGAAATAACTGCGGTAGAATTAACCGAATCCGTTTATGAACGTATTGAGGAGGTAGAACCGCACGTCAAAGGTTATTTGACATTGACCAAAGAGATTGCATTGGAACAAGCGGGTGCTGCAGATGCAGGATTTCAAAATGGAAATGAGATGCCACCCCTTGCTGGCATTCCTATCGCTATCAAAGATGTGATATGCACCAAAGATGTGCGAACAACGTGCGCCTCTAAAATCCTGAGCAACTTTGTACCACCTTACGATGCGACTGTCATGACAAAACTTCACCAGCAAGGTGTTGTCATGATTGGTAAAACGAACATGGACGAATTTGCGATGGGGTCGTCTACGGAAAATTCTGCATATCAACTCACACACAATCCGTGGGATTTGGAGACGATTCCCGGTGGGTCAAGTGGCGGCTCAGCAGCGGTTGTGTCTGCGGACACGGCAATCTGTTCGTTAGGTTCGGATACGGGCGGCTCTATTCGTCAACCTGCAGCACTTTGTGGTGTGGTTGGTATGAAACCGACTTACGGGCGTGTTTCCCGCTATGGTCTTGTTGCTTTCGCCTCATCGCTTGATCAAATTGGTCCGTTTACGAAAGATGTGACAGATTGCGCGTTAGTTACCAACGTCATCTGTGGAAACGACGAGATGGACTCTACCTCCGTTGATATTCCCGTGCCTGATTTAACAAAGAGTCTCATCAACGATGTGAAAGGGTTGAAAATAGGCGTGCCAAAAGAATATTTCGCTGAAGGTTTAGACACAGAGGTAGCAGATTGCGTGCATTCGGCTATTGCTGAGTTGGAAAAACTCGGTGCATCTGTTGAAAAGATTTCTCTGCCGCACACAGAGTATGCCATCGCTACATATTATATTATCGCACCTGCGGAAGCGAGTGCTAACTTGGCACGATATGATGGTGTCCGCTACGGCTATCGGACTGAAGAACCTGAAGACCTGATTAACATGTATAAGAAAACCCGCAGCGAAGGTTTTGGGCAAGAAGTCAAACGCCGTATTATGCTTGGCACTTTTGCACTGAGTGCAGGATACCAAGATGCCTATTACCGTAAGGCACAGAAGGCACGGACGCTGATAAAATCCGATTTTGATGCTGCATTTGAAAAAGTTGATGTAATAGCGACACCGACTTCACCCACACCAGCATTTAAGATTGGTGAACGAACAGCGGATCCGTTGCAAATGTACCTATGTGATGTGATGACAACACCTGCGAGCCATTCGGGATTACCAGGTATTTCAGTTCCGTGCGGTTTTGTAAAAAGGGGTCTCCCTGTAGGCTTACAATTACTGGCGGCACCTTTTGATGAGGAAACACTCTTACGCGTCGCTTATACTTTTGAGCAGAACACTGAACACCATTTACAGAAGCCTACAATATAGCACGCTAAAGGATAATAATGAAGATCATAATTGCTCCTTTAGGTGGACTCATTGGAGCGATATTAGGCGGAGTCCTCTGGGCAAAATATATTCAGTGGACAGGCAATACTGCAGGATTCATTGCTATTGGTATCGGTTTATTCAGCAGCATCGGGATGCTTTTCACTTGTTCAAGTGCCATTGAACCTAATGAGAAAAAGCATTGGTTGATGGTCGCAATTGGTGCTGCCGTTTTCGCTGTAATAGGTGTCTTTATTGGGAAATATCTTGATGTTCAATGGAATGCAGTTACGCAAATTACAGAACAAATTATAGCAAGTGAACCAAATCTTTCGGAAGCGGCAGCCACGTCTATGGCAAAAACACTGTATTCTGGAAGTTCAAAATGGGAACTGATGAGAGACCGAATGCACTGGTTTGACCTAATCTTTGGTTCAATAGCAGTCATCGTCGTTTTTTACATCATTTTAGACCCAAGGATTCGAAATATATTTTCTAAATTTGGCAGAATTAAATAAAGCAATGCTTTGATACATTGAAATGGAGTAAAAAATGAAAAAAAATTATACTTACACCATCCTTTTAACAGTTCTCATATCAGTTTTCCTCCCGTTAAGCTGGAGTTTTGCTGAGACTGAAAACGCGGAAACAGAGAATGAAATACTATTAGGGAATCTGGCACTCTTTTCCGAAATCTTGGCTTATATAAAACAGGAACACCTTGATAATCCGGAATCTAAGAAACTGATAGAGGGGGCAATCAAAGGGATGCTCCGCACTACGGATCCATATAGCCAATTCATACCTGACCTCATTGCATTCAACACACCGAATCGTGGCAATTATGGCGGACTCGGTATGACCGTCGGTATGCGCAATAATATGATAACTGTTATTACACCATTCAAGGGTAATCCAGCTGCGCTTGCTGGGATACAAAACGGTGATATCATCAGCCAGATTGATGGCGAATCTACTGCGGTCATGACATTAGATGATGCGGTTGACCTGTTGAGAGGCGAACCTGGCACTTCTGTTTCAATTACCATCTTTCGCCCGAAAGAAAGTCGCCTCCCAATAGAAGTTACTCTCACGCGGGAGGTTATTCGTATGCCAAGCGTGGAAAATGACATTATTGGCGATAATATCGGATATATCAAAATCAATCAGTTCCTTGAAACGACAGTAAACGATGTTGATAACGCTTTGGTGGAGTTCAATGAGAACAACGTCAACGGTATCATCCTGGATTTGCGCTCAAACCCAGGTGGACTTCTCGGTTCTGCTGTTCAAATTGCGAGTGATTTTTTGGAGAATGGTCAACTCGTTGTTTACAGTCAAGGACTTAAGGCTGAGGATCGTCAACCCTTCCATGCAGAAGGAGAAACAAGAGAAAAACTCCCGTTGATCGTTTTGGTTGATGGTGGAAGTGCAAGCGCTTCCGAAATTGTAGCAGGAGCAATAAAAGATCATAAAAGGGGTCTTGTTATGGGAAATAAAACCTTTGGAAAAGCATCAGTGCAAAAGGTATTTCCACTCAGCGATTCAAAAGCTGGGGTAAAACTAACGATTGCTCGCTACTATACACCAAAAGGTGTGGATATAGACAAAATTGGCATTATCCCTGATGTTGAAACAGCAGGATTCAGCCAATCTGAACAGCAGATGCAGTTAAAACTGCGCAATCACGAAAAATTAATCTCCTTTGTTGAAGAGAACGGTGATGATGTTTTAGAAAAGTTAGCGGCTGCTGAACATGCCTCGCGGGATGACCGTGAAGCCTCAAAACTTCTACTGGCTTATAGAAAATTGACTGATGCCCTCACTGAAGAACAGATCGTCCTCAGCGATATTGGAATGAAGTATGCTATCGCTGTGGTTACGCAGAACACGAGGGATGAACTTGAACATGACCCACAGGTTTTAGCTGCGGTTGAGCAGATGAAAGTGCTCAAGTTGTTTGGTGGGCAAAACTGATTAAGGTGAATTTTAAGACTAAATAGACACCTTTACCCCTCGGTAGGCGAGGTTTCCTAACCTCGCTAGTGTAAAATGTATAAATAATTCTAAAATCTGCCATAATTATCCACGGACAAGGAAGTAATTACTACTGTGTAAACAAGTCCAGTATGTGAAGACTTAGATAGATGTAAGTAGCCACTGTCATATAGTAGATTTTACAATTAACTTGACATTTTAGTTGTAGGAGGGAACTCCGATTCCCGACTGTCGTTGCGTTAAATCGCGATTCGGAGATCGCTCCTACAGAAGAAGTGTCAACATAATTTTATAATTCACCATAATACTCTGAAGATGGGAAACATGATGAACCTCCAAAAGCCGATCCTGAATTATATTAACAACACATGGCGCGAATCTGCGGCAGTCAATCTACTTGATGTAACAAATCCTGCCACTGGCGAGGTTTTGACGCAAGTTCCATTGTCGCCAGCGGATGAAGTGCATCAGGCAGCGACAGCCGCCGCATCAGCACTTGACGAATGGCGCCGCACTCCACCTGTCCAACGTGTTCAGTACCTATTCAAGCTAAAAAACCTATTAGAAGAAAACATTGACGATATTGCACAGTCAATTACACTGGAGTGTGGGAAAACACTTGCAGAAGCGAAAGGCGAAATGCGGCGCGCTATTGAAAACGTTGAGGTGGCGTGCGGCATTCCTACGTTGATGCAAGGCACAAATTTGGAAGACATCGCTACGGGTATTGATGAATTTATGGTCCGTCAACCTGTAGGAGTGTGCGCAGTGATTGCCCCGTTCAATTTTCCCGGAATGATTACTTTCTGGTTTCTTCCATACTCTATCGCTTGTGGGAATACCTACATCGTCAAACCTTCCGAAAAAGTACCGCTTACCATGCAGAAGATATTCCAACTCCTTGAAGAAACTGGACTACCAGAAGGCGTTGTCAATCTTGTTAACGGTGGGCAAAAGACAGTAGATGCCATCTTGGAACACCCTGAAATACGTGCTATTAGTTTTGTGGGTTCGACTGCAACTGCGAAAGCAATTTATGCAAAAGCTGCCGCAAATGGTAAACGAGTTCAGTGCCAAGGTGGTGCGAAAAACCCTTTGATAGTTTTACCGGACGCTGATCCGCAATTTACTGCCAATGCCACTGCTGATAGTGCGTTTGGATGTGCTGGGCAACGGTGCCTTGCTGCGTCCCTTGCCTTTGCTGTTGGTGGTGCACGGGATTGGTTTCCAAAAGCCATTAGCAACATTGCTACGGACAGAGTTGTAGGAAACGGATTAGAAGAAGGTGTACAGATGGGACCTGTCATCACGTCTGAAAGCAGGAAGCGAATTGAAGGGGTAATTCAGACAGGTATAGATGCAGGGGCACGGGTTCTCGTTGATGGTAGGTATCCGAACATCAGTGGTGGTGAAAACGGAAACTTCATCCGTCCAACCGTTCTCGGTAATCTTGACCCGCAGGGAGAGATTGCAAAAACCGAAATCTTCGGTCCCGTATTAGGGCTTATCCATGTTGAAACAATAGACGATGCAATCGCACTCATCAACAGCGGAAGTTATGGTAATATGGCGTGTCTATTTACAAGCAGCGGTGCATCAGCGCGCAAGTTTCGCTATGAAGCGCAGATTGGAAACATCGGCATAAACATTGGTGTTGCCGCACCGATGGCATTCTTCCCGTTTAGCGGTTGGAAAGACAGTTTCTTTGGAGATTTACACGGACAGAGTTGGGATGCTGTTGATTTCTTTACGCAGAAAAAGGTTGTTGTGGAGAGATGGAATTAACAAACAGAAAAATAGTCGATATTTTCACCAACCTTAATTTTGGGACACAACGAAAATGAAAGCAAGATCAAGCACATCACTCCTCATCTCATTTGCTTTACATCTCATCGTTGGCTTAATCGGTTTTTTTTACTGGTTTAACGTTACACCAAGCCAACACACAGGTACCATGGATGCGTTCTTTACAAATGTGGAAAAGCCGAAAACAAAACGGATCATACAGCCGAAACGTCCGCAAATCCGCAAACAAACCACGCAGAGTACGAATCAACCGCAGATGAAGATTTTAACGAGCAATCAACCCGTGACGCATCGCGGTGTTGTGTCTGCTGCAGAACCGACTGCCTTTGAACCTTTTGAAAAAGTAAATTTGGGAGAAGGTCTCGCTCCTGGTACGACTTTTGTTAAATTTGAAGGCGCACCTCGTATACAGAGAGGTGCTGAACAACCTATTAAGAAACAGCAGAAGACATCTGAACGTATTAAGAGTCGGTTAGTTAAGTTTATTGAGGCACAAGAGGGACCACAACACATTGTCTATTGCGTTGACCTGTCTGCCAGCATGCAGAATTTACAGGATCGGAAACTGAAAAAGATTGTGGACATCATGCGAGATTCACTAACCTTCCTCGAACCACACGATAGTTTTAACATCGTGGCGTTTAGTACCGAGTTAGTTGATTATCAGGATAAGTTTGTACCTGTAACCGAAGAGACAGTGGATGCTTCGTCAGCGTATTTAGCAGATATAAAATCGCACATCCATACTAAGGGCAGCGACTACGATATGCTGATGGTATTGACGGAGATAGCCAAAACTTCTCCGACAATCGTTGTTCTTTTTAGCGATGGAATCCCGACGAGTATTACTCAGCCAGACCTAATATTGGTGGGTGAACACGCAAAAGGTAACGGAAAGATTTTCGCGATGGGAATAGGAATGGCACCTGATTATCCGGGCGCGATGATGCTAAAGCAGCTAAGCATTGTGAGTAAGGGAGATTTTTGGCTTGTTGATAGATAGGTATCAAGTTTGAAATCTTCATACAAAAGGAAAACTGCATGCAGGGAACAAGCATCAAGCGTGCCGAAGAAATTGCAGAAGGTTTATTTTTCCATCAAATAGAAGGTATTGCATTCCTGTTGGGTCGCCGTCGTGCGCTACTTGCCGATGATATGGGGTTAGGCAAAACCCGCCAGTCCATCATCGCCATGGTTGAGGCTGAGCCGGAAGGTCCTTATCTCATCATCTGTCCCGCCTCTATCAAACGGAATTGGGCACGCGAAATCGAAATCGTTTTTCCAAATGCTGAACCTGCCATCGTCGGTCCTGCCCCACTCCCACCCACAGAATACAATGGTTGGGTTATTATCAACTATGAAATCCTCGGTAAAAATCTTGACAAACTGCTTGAATTTGACTGGAAAGGCGTTGTCTTTGACGAAGCACACTACCTGAAGAATTATCAGAGTCAGCGGAGTCGAAACGGTGCTAAACTTGTTGAAGCGATTGAAAACGATCCAGTAGTTCATGCCCTAACCGGTACTCCGATGACAAGTCGTCCCCGCGATCTTTTTCCCTTGTTGCAAATTCTGAACCACCCGCTCGGAAAGAGTTTTCTGAGTTTTGCTAAACGTTATTGTGAGGCATATCAAGGGGATTTCGGGTTAGTGGCAGATGGCGCAAGTAATCTTGAGGAGTTAACTGTACAACTACACGGTGTGATGCTGCGCCGCACAAAAGATGAGGTGTTAGACCTGCCACCGAAGGTGCGAACATGGATGGACGTTGAAATGCACCCTTATGCAATCCAGCACTACAATCGATTAGTACAAGAATTTCTGTCTAAATTTGAGTCACCTGAAGCCATTGGTGGATTACCAGAATCTCTTGGTCTATCATCAGAATCCCGCGAAGAATTGGAAGAATCAATAGACACTACGGATTTAGGAACTGGAATAGGTAGAATAACGCAAGTGCGCCGAGCAATTGCGTTTGTCAAATGCCGTCACACCATTAAATTCGTGGAAAATGCTTTGGAACAGGGAGAAAAGGTCATTATCTTCACATCGTTCCTCAATACAATGCAGCGTTTCCGGCAGCATTTCAAGGATAGAGCGGTTTACGTGTCCGGTGAAGTACCGGTGAACCAAAGACAGGACCGAGTTGATCGGTTTCAAAACGATGATAGCATCAGAATCTTTGTAGCTAACATGCACATTGCAGGCGTTGGTATAAATCTAACGGCAGCACGGCAGGTTGTATTCAACGATTTGGATTGGGTGCCTGCTAACCATTGGCAAGCGGAGGATCGCGCCTACCGCATTGGGCAGACTGGGACTGTCAATGTTACCTACATGATTGCAACTGGCACAGTAGATTCATTCGTCAGAACAGTGTTAGAAACAAAAGCAGCATTGATGGATTCCATCGTTGAAGGGTCAATTTTGGTGCCGGGTGGAGAGGATGCTGTTAAGTTGGATGTCCTCAGTGAACTCAAGCGGATGATGAATGTTTTGTCTGTCCAAACCACTGAACTTGCGGAATCAAATATCCATGATGTGCTTCAGAAAGCAGGGGATGCTTATCTTGAAGAGAACGTGACACATCTGCAAGAAGCGACACGTAAGCAGCTCCGTCCATATTCTGAAGAAGCCATCCGTGTTTTAGCGCAAGTCCTCTCTGGTCCACAACGAACCGTCTATCATGCCGAAAGTTCATCACAAAAAGGCAAGTTTTATACGTTGGAAGTTGTCGGAGCAGATATAACATGCGATTGTCCCGGATTTACCCATCGTGGTAGCTGCCGACATGTCCGTCCTCTTAAATCCGCCCTTGTCGCAGGAAAACCATTGCCAAAAGGTTATAAGGAAGTTTCTTCTTAAATCAATTTTTGACAGCGGATAAGAGCGATGTTAACTTCGGAAGCATATACCTACTTGTGTTACACAATTTGTAATTTTGATATATCTATGATATAATAGCACTACCATAAATCAAGGAGGCTTAAAATGGCAAAGATTAATACACTTGTTTTCGCAGGTGGCGCAATTCATAATTGGAAAGGCTGCAGCGAAGAAATTGTGAAAACACTCTCACAACGAGATGAATTTGAGATTACTACAGTTGAAGACGATCTCGACGCTTTGGTATCACCGAACTTAGATCCTTATGATCTCATCGTTTTCTATTATACGGTCGGTGAAATTTCGGATGCACAGAAAAATGGGTTGCTAAACTATGTCGCTTCAGGAAAAGGTTATGTCGGCATACATTCAGCTGCCGATTCTTTCCGTGGATGCCCAGAATATCGTTCAATGGTCGGTGGATACTTTACTACGCATCCACGCTATCGTGACTATCAGGTCAGCATAGTGGACAATGAACACGAAATCACAGAAGGACTTGATGAATTCGTCGTGACGGATGAACAGTATATTCTCGATTATGATCCACGTAACCATGTGCTTGCTTCAGCTTTGTGGAAAGGCGAAGCGATGCCGGTTGCATGGACAAAGAATTGGGGTGAAGGTAAAGTGTTCTACCTCGCACTTGGACACGATCCTGCTGCCTGTCAACACGAAAAATTTGCAACCTTGCTTCAACGTGGTGCCCTTTGGGCAGGGGCTAACGGTGGAGAATAAATACTGTTACTTCGAATAGCAACCTTTCCCTGGTAGGCGAGGTTTCCTAACCTCGCCGTCACGGTGTATAGTTAATTTAAGAATCTACTATATAACCCAAGTTGCTACCTATAAAATTTTAGACATGTAGACACCGTTATAATCAAAATAGTGTATTATTTGCGAAAGTTTTGTAGCATAATCTGTTAGGTTGCGCACTTATAGGCACAATCTAACAGATTATGCTACAAAAGGTGGCAACTTAGGTTATATAGATAGAAACCCCATCAGAAAAATAGATGTATAGGCGGTTACATATCCGTCTATACACTATACTTGCATAAAACAGCGAAAACTCAAAGTGCTTCCTAACACAAGATGAAGCAGAAAATCACTGACATTCATTCACATAGTCAATTCCCTTCCCACTACCAACTCTTTTTAGACGATAAACCTTTTGTCGTAATTTCCTCTAACCTTGTTGAAAATTTAGGACTGCGAGTCGGTTTAGAAATTGAATCGCAGACCATTGAGAAGCTTATCGCAGCTGACGAAGCGATGCGTGCTAAAAATTATGCACTCGATTTACTACGTGAAAAGATTTACAGCAAATCCCAAATGACGCAGCAGCTTGAACGAGAAGGGTTTAGAGAACAAGCGATAAAAACAATCATCGCAGAGTTAATCCATTCAGGACATATTCGCGATCGGCTATTCGCGGAAAAATGGGTCCAACGTCGGCAAAAGTCAAATCCTCGTGGGCGAACGGTGCTAAAACAGGAACTTATTGATAAAGGCGTTGATCCAGAAACAGTGGAACAGATTTTAACCGAAGTTAAAGGTGAGGAAGAGGCACGGTTAGCAATGCAAATCGCGCAAAAACGTGTGAAACAGTATAAAAGTTTACCAATTCATGTGGCTAAACGACGATTACACGGGTTTTTGGCACGGCGTGGGTTTGAATCTGACGTTATCTTACAAGTAATTCAAAAGGTTTTATGATTCGCAAATTGGGATATTACAAATTCAGAGCCATACAATTCTCCAGTAGTTCCTAACTTCTTTCAAAGGTCTTTTCCTGTGAATCAACGCCAAATGCGCTTGGCAGAATACGCTGAATCAACGTCAAATGCGCCTATGGCATTTGTCGGGTATTCTGCATGATTTGGCGGGAGCGACCTCCCGGTCACGACTATGTCAAAATATGGAGAAAAATCCGAAAACTGAATGGCTATGATTACATATTCTTTTTGTCTTGACTTCTTGCGTAAAAATAAACTATAATTGGATTTATACGGGAGCGGGTAAAAATATGACATCAGATGAAATCAGAGCAAGTTTTTTAGAATATTTCCGAAAAAAAGGACATACAGTTGTTCCGAGTGCCTCGTTAATTCCTGCAGACGATCCAACATTGTTGTTCACAAATGCCGGGATGAATCAATTCAAGGATGTCTTCCTTGGCATTGGACAACGGGAATACACGCGGGCAGTAGACACACAGAAATGTCTGCGAGTCAGCGGCAAACATAATGACCTTGAAGAGGTAGGACATTCACCAAGCCACCACACGTTCTTTGAAATGCTCGGAAATTGGTCATTTGGAGATTACTATAAACTGGAAGCTATCGCATTCGCATGGGAATTAATAACGGAGTTGTGGAAAATTCCTTCAGAGCTGCTCTGGGCTACGGTATACGTTGAAGACGATGAGACTGAAAAACTTTGGCTTCAGGAAACCGACCTACCGCTTGATCGCATTCGTCGTTGTGATAAGGACAACTTTTGGGAAATGGGTGAGACCGGTCCCTGCGGTCCGTGTAGCGAACTTTTTATTGATTTAGGTGTAGAAGCATTCCCTGAAACTGCAAACGACCCTGACGCGGGTCCTAACACAAGTGATCGATTCCTTGAATTTTGGAATCTTGTGTTTATTCAATACAATAGGGACCAGGATGGTAAACTTGAACCTCTTCCTGCCACTCACGTGGACACAGGCATGGGGTTTGAGAGAATTACGTCTATACTACAAGGAGTTGATTCAAACTACAAAACAGATCTGTTTACACCGCTTCTGGAAACGATTTCGGATATGACAGAGACCGCTTACTCTCACGACATTGGTGGACTACCGCATAGGGTAATCGCTGACCATATCCGATGTTTAACGTTTGCCATTGGAGATGGCGTAATGCCATCTAACGATGGACGCGGTTATGTCATCCGCCGAATTCTGCGGCGCGCTGTATTATATGGCAAAAAATTGGAGATGGACGAACCGTTCATTTATCGCCTTGTTGATAAAGTGGTTGAGTTGCTGGGCGATGCTTTCCCCGATGTTTTGCCACGACGGGAGTTTATTACACGCACTATTCAGGGTGAGGAGAATCGTTTTCATCAGACGTTGGCACGCGGGTTAGATATGCTTGGACAGTCAATTGACACTCTGAAAGCAGAAGGTGAATCTGAACTTGACGGCAAACGTGCATTTGAGTTATACGATACTTTCGGATTTCCCCTTGACCTAACACAACTTTTGACACGCGAAGAAGGTTTCACAGTAAACGAAGTTGGTTTTGAAGATAGTATGGGGGAACAACGTGCACGTGGGCGCGCTGCATGGCAAGCAACAGGTAGTGGCGCGAAAGACGATGAAATCTCTGTTTACGCAGAAGTGCTTAAAGAAACCGGTAGCACAGAATTCGTTGGGTATACTGAACATACCGTTGAAGCAGAAATTGTAGCACTGATTGCGGGCACAGAATCTGTTGCAAGAGCAAAGCAAGATGAAGAGGTCTCGGTTCTACTCAATTGCACGCCATTTTACGGCGAATCGGGTGGACAAGTTGGTGATGTGGGTATACTTGAAAGTTCTGACGCGAAACTTGCTGTGATTGACACGATTAAACCTTCTCCTGACCTGTTTGTGCATAGGTGCAAAGTCATTGAAGGTGAGATTACCCCTTTTACCAAAGTGAAAGCACATATTGACATTGACCGTCGCAACGCTATAGCAGTGAGCCACACCGCAACCCATCTGCTTCATAGTGGATTACGAAACATCCTGGGAACACACGTCGCACAAGCAGGATCGCTCGTTCAAGTAGGAAGATTAAGGTTTGATTTTAACCATTATGAGGCTGTGTTACTAGAACAATTCCGTGATATTGAAACCTATATCAACGAGAAGATTCGTCAAAATGACACGCTTGACATTAACGAAATGTCGTTGGATCAAGCGAAAGAAAATGGCGCATTAGCCTTCTTCGGCGATAAATATGGTGATATTGTGCGTGTGGTGCAAACAGGTGAATATAGCGTTGAGTTATGCGGCGGCACACATGTCAATGCAACAGGTGAATTAGGTTATGTCAAATTGATGAGTGAGAGCAGTATCGCCGCAGGTGTGCGTCGTGTTGAAGCACTCACTGGGAGTGCTGCTGTTTCAACTATTCAGGATGATGAGGCGCTACTTTCTGATGTTGCAAACTTGCTGAAAACGCCAAAAACCGGTTTGTCTGAAAGAATCGAGCAACTACTTCAGGAACAACGGGAATTAGAACAACAAATTCAACAACTTAAAAGCCAGAACGCACTCTCGAACATTGATATATTAGTTGATGGTGCGACGCTTGTTGAAGGTGTGAAGGTTGTTGCTTCACGGATAGATAACACTGATAGGGATAGTTTGCGACAGATTGTAGACGCACTCAAAAGTAAACTGGAATCGGGTGTCGCGGCACTCGCGTCGGTTACAGAAAATGACGCTGCATTTATAGTCGGTGTAACATCAGATCTCGTAAAAAATCAAGGATTGCATGCTGGCAAACTCATACAAGCGATAACCGAAATTGCGGATGGGCGCGGTGGTGGTCGCCCTGAATTGGCACAAGGCGGCGGTAGAAACCTTGGTAAAGTGGATGCAGCCATCGCTGCAACCACGCAAATTATTGAAAACCAACTACAGACATAAAAGAAAATCGCGTTTGAAGATTGGTATCATTTCTTGTTGCTACATGTTCAAACGCACAAAATAAGGAAGACATATATGGCAGAGTGGGATGTAATTCTTTCATTTTTTTGGAAAGGCAGTCTTGGTGTCGCGCTAATCGCTTTAACTATTTTAATTGGCTATTTATGTGCAACACTCGGTAGTTTAAAAAATTCTCTGAGTAGTATTCAGAACACGCTTAATTCTACGGAAAATCTTGTCAATCAGGAAGTTGGGATACTCATAACAGACGTTAGTCAAACTGTGAAGGAGATCAATAAAGAGTTGCCGCAACTCCTACAAAATATCAATGGTGTTACCGCATCAATACAGCAGATAAGCGAGAATGAGGTTCAACCGACTTTACATAACGTTCAAGAATTATCAGAAACATTGAATCAAAGTGTGCAGGAACTTGAATCGGTTGTCCAAAAAGTATCTACCTTTTCAGGTCAAACTATTGAGCAAGCAGAGTTCTTCCGTAATCAAGTCGCTGTTTCACTTGCAGACATTGTAAGTATGTGGCACGGATTAAAAGCAGGTTGGGATAGACTTTATAATAATTCAGCACATTCAAATGGCGCGACTCAATCTAATGTTGAAAACAGTGAGTCTCAACCTCATGTTCAAAATGACGAATCGGAAACAGAGACTTCGACAGAGCAATCTGAAGTTGTTGCCGAGTAGTAAATTGACTTACTCTTAAGAAATTAATCGCTTCGCCCAGTATGCTATTATTCTCATAGCGGCAAACAATTAAATTGAAAAAGATTTGATGAAAATCCACTTAATTGAAAAGAAATATCCAAAATAAACGTATATACTAAAGTGACGAACAATTTCACCCTAAACGTGGTAAGTCAATATTATATTGACGTTTACACTTACATATAGAAAGGATAAACTCATGAGTAACGATGGACGCAACAACGGATTGACAATGATTTTTGCTTTCTGCACCGGTTTTTTGACAGGTGCGGTAATTAGCCTACTCTATGCGCCAGCACCTGGTAAAGAGACTCGACAGAAAATCCGAGATACTTCTGCTCAGGCAAAAGACAAGACACTGGAATTCGCTCAACATGCAAGTGAGGCAGCAAGAGAAAATGTGCAGCACATGGTAGACCAAGGGAAGGAAAGTGTCCAAGGACTCGTTGAAGTCGGCAAAGAACGTGTTAAAGATGCAACGGGTCAAGTAAAATCCGCAGTTGAAACCGGTAAAAAAGTCTCTTCTGATGTTCGAAACAAAATCACTGAGACGATTCCTGGACTTAACAATGAGAAGAAATCTGGCAAGAAAACAACTGAAGATGCATAATACCCATATTTCTGAAGTTGTAGCTGCCACTTTACTTGTCTGTAGCAGAAATTACTAACAAACTATTTTATTCATTTCAACGGTATGGAAGTTGAAAAATTAAGAACTCTCCTTGAGAAGGTCAAAAGTGGGGAGATTGAGGTCAGTGATGCACTTCAATCTCTCCGCACCCTCCCATTTGAAGACCTCGGTTTTTCTAAAATTGACCACCATAGACAACTTCGGACCGGTTTTCCTGAAGTCATCTTCTGTGAAGGGAAAACTGATGCCCAAGTTGCGAAAATTAGCGAACGTATCCTTGAAGCCGGACATCCCCTACTGGCAACGCGCGCAACACCCTCAATGTATGAGGCAGTAAAAGCGCACCATCCCGATGCACGTTACAACGAACTCGGACGCACAATCTCAGTTGTGCAATCTGACATAGAAGGTAAAACAGGCATCCTCATCATTTCTGCTGGCACCTCTGACTTACCTGTTGCAGAAGAAGCTGCCGAAACTGCTTATATGATGGGTAGTCCACCTGAACGCCTTTACGACGTTGGGGTCGCTGGATTACATAGACTTATAAGTAATCACGAGAAACTTCTAAATGCGCGTGTTATTGTTGTCATCGCGGGTATGGAAGGCGCACTACCGAGCGTTGTTGGTGGTTTGGTTGATTGTCCTGTCATTGCCGTGCCAACAAGCGTTGGTTACGGTGCAAGTTTTGGCGGACTCGCGGCACTGCTTGGTATGCTAAACAGTTGTGCTTCTGGAGTTACTGTTGTCAACATTGATAACGGGTTTGGTGCAGGATATAGTGCCTCGCTTATTAATCGGTTGTCATAGTCCAAATGCTTCTTCCTGTGAATCAACGCTGAATGCGCTTATGGCATTCAGCTGGAGCTCGCTCCTACAAGAAGTGGATGTTTCATACAAAATTCAACAAAACTTGACCAAAAACTGAATATTTGATATAATACTCCTATAAACAAAATACTCAGGAGAAAACATTGAATCAGCGATCACCCATTGAGGAACAGATAGATCTCCCATTTTTAGAATCGCTACGGATAAGTTTTCAAAGTCTCAAAATCCGTTTTGGTCGTTCTGTTATCACGACAGCTGGCATTACGCTCGGTATCGCTTTCCTCGTTTCCGTTTGGACAAACAACGAAATTGAGTTTGCACTTCAGGAGAGTGGACGAAGTTCCGAGATTACTAATATAAACGAAGCGTCTGAACAAGGCATTTCAACCAAAGACATTTGGCTTATTATTATGTCCTTGATTGTCTGTGTCGTCGGGATTGCTAACTCTATGCTAATGGCAGTGACCGAACGATTCCGTGAAATCGGGACGATGAAATGCCTCGGTGCATTAGATGGGTTCGTTGTGAGGTTGTTTCTATTGGAGTCAGGCTTCCAAGGATTTGCTGGGGCACTCATTGGGGCACTCATCGGCTTGTTGGGTGCTGTCATTTTAGGCTTGAAAAACTATGGACTTGACCTGTTTTTCTATTTTCCGTTGTTGCCTGCGCGTCCAGAAAACGGACCATTTCAACTCGGTGTATTGTTGCTGATTCTATTTGGATGCGTGCTCGGTATGGTATTGGCGGTTATCGGTTCATCGTTTCCTGCTTGGCGTGCAGCGAAACTTCCACCTGCAGAGGCTATGCGGACTGAAGTTTAACCTGATCAAAGTCATTCAGTATCGGGCTTACAAAGCCCTCCTACAGACTGTTCAAACTTAAAGGACTATTATGTCGGATATTGTTGTAAAAACTGAGGATGTTGTCAAAGAATATCGTATGGGTTCAAACGTTCTTCGCGCTTTGGACGGTATCAATATCGAAATTCAACGCGGAGAATATATCTCGTTGATGGGACCCTCTGGCTCCGGAAAATCTACCTTGTTTAACATGATCGGTGCGCTTGACCGACCAACTGAGGGAGAGGTTTACATTGACGGGCAAAATATGTCACACCTTTCACAACGGCAGATCGCAGCGTTTCGGTGTCACCGCGTCGGCTATATCTTTCAGAGTTACAACCTGTTGAACGTTCGCACCGCACACGGCAATGTTACGTTGCCGATGATTTTTGCTGGCATACCCGAAAAACAACGGAATGAAAAAGCGGAAAGACTTTTAGATAAGGTCGGTTTAGGCGATAGGATGTATCACCTTCCCGATGAACTCTCTGGTGGTCAACGTCAACGTGTTGCCATCGCCAGAGCGCTTGCAAATGACCCCAGCATTATCCTTGCTGACGAACCCACGGCAAACCTTGATACGATTACGGGACGCGAGATTATTGACCTTATCAAACAACTGAATACGGAGCAGGGGGTTACCGTAATCTCAGCAACACACGATCTAAAAATGCTTGATGTCTCTGACCGCATTGTAGATATACGCGACGGACTTGTAGAGCGGATTCGCAATCGTGATGAGATTGAAATTGAGGTTGGGGAAGTCGGTGGTCACGAATAGGTTTTTCGTGTTGCTACATAATTTCAGCCAATAGAACAGGACGATTTTCACGCAGCGATTTTAAAGCAGCATAACCCATCACAATAGGCGCGCGCCCATCTACACCTGTAACTGGCGGTTGCGTATCTTCTATAATACATCTTATAAACGCACGCAACTCCGACAGATATGCCTCCTTGTAGCGTTCCACAAAAAAGTATGGCGGCGATGCAGCATGACTCCCCTCACTCCCACTGAAAGTTACGGTATCTGTCAACGGATTTCCAACCGTAACCATTCCCTTTGAACCGAAAACTTCTACACGCTGGTCATAGCCATAGACAGCCTCTCTGCTGTTATCAATTGTTGCAAGCACTCCGTTTTGGAAACGTAGTGTTATGATCGCAGTGTCAATGTCTCCTGCCTCACCGATTCTGGGATCAACACGTACACCTCCGACCGCAAATATCTCAACCACTTCGTCACCGATGAGATATCGCGCCATATCAAAATCGTGGATGGTCATGTCAAGAAAAATCCCACCAGAAACCTCGACATATTCTATCGGTGGAGGGGCAGGGTCTCGACTTGTGATGCGAAGTATATGGGGTTCGCCAATATCACCAGAGGCAACTGCCTCGCGCACCCGCATGAAACTCTTATCAAACCTACGATTGAAACCGACCTGAAACTTCACTGATGCATCTTCAACATACGCTAAGGTTTCGTCAATCTGTTCCAAGTCTAAGGCGATCGGTTTTTCGCAAAATATATGCTTGTCTGCTTCGGCTGCAGCTTGACATATCTCAACGTGGCTATCCGTTGAAGAGGCAACAATAACCGCATCAATCTGTGAATTTGATAAAAGGGTAAAATAGTCGGAAGTTATCTGAGGGATATTGAACTGTTCGGCAAGGGTTTCTGCAGTTTCGGTGTCCAAACTGCAAATCGCTATGAGTTCTGCGTCAGGTATATTTTGGGAGAGGTGTTCAATGTGGAGTTTGCCGATACGTCCTGTACCGATTACACCGATACCGATTTTTGAAGGTTTGTTCATTGGAATTTGTCTGAACCAGGATTTACAGGATTACAAGATTTTAAAGATAATATAATAAACCAATAATTTCCGATACAGTGTGGTAGGTTCGGTTTCCTAACCGAACCGTGTTCATTCAGTCTCATAGATGCGGTGAATCAACGCCAAGTGCGCCTATGGCACTTGGCGGGAAACCGCATCTACCAGGGGAGTATTCACATTTTTTTAGGTTTTACTATAGAATTCAGATATTGGAAATTACGTTTGGCACTCTGATATGGACTGCCCATTTCTGGTAAGACATCCTGCTCAACGACGATCCAGCCATCATAGTTGCGATTTTGCAATTCCGCTATGAACGCTGGAAAATCAACATCGCCCTTGCCCAATTCGCAAAAAACGCCGTTGCCGACAGCCCAAAAATAATCCCAACCTTCATTACGAATACGGGCAGCGATGTGAGGGTGGCAATCCTTGAAATGCACGTGCCATATCCGATCAGCGTGCCGATCAAATATGTCAAGCGGATCGCCGCCACCGAATCGGTAATGTCCTGTATCAAAACACAACCCGACCAGATTCGGATCGGTGCGTTGCATCAACGTGTCCACTTCCGCGGGTGTTTCCACATATCCCGCACAGTGATGATGAAAAACGGTGCGGAGTCCCGTCTCGTTCCGCACCGATTGCGCGATACGATGCACACCCGCTACAAAAGTGTCCCACTGCGCCGGCGTCAAGCCGTGTTCTGGACGGACGCGCCCCGCATTGTACGTGCGTTGTGCCACAGTGCCGTTGTCATCTGCAAGCACGATGAACGCGTTGTCACCGCCTGCATCTGCCAACAGACGCGCATGCTGTCCTGCTGAAGCCTCACCCGCTGCGTGTGCCTCAGCATCTGCAAGCGCGACCGGCACAAAAGCACCTAACAGCGTCAACTCGCGTGCTGCGAGTTCGTCTCGGAGTTGTGCAGGGTCAGTCGGCATAAACCCCCAATCTCCCAATTCGGTGCCGCTATAACCGATTGCGTGCATCTCGTCTAATACTTGGGTGTAGTCAGGGGATTTGCCTTGTAGGTCAAATTCAAGCACGCCCCAGGAACATGGTGCATTTGCGATTTTCATTTGCTTTTCTGTTATTCTTCCGTTAGAATAAAACGTAACTTTAACTATTGCGTATCTCATAAGTGCCGTCAAAACTGCCGGACACTTGGCGGATTTCTTGGTTGTCAAGGGGTCTTGTGCCTTTCATGTGTACTCCTTTCTTGTTAGACTTATCTTATACAACAAGGCGAGGAGAAAAATATTAACATCATCAAAATAAGCGTCGGCGCGAGCAACCAACAACTTCTTTTACTGGTAGTGCCACTCCCCTGATAGACAACTCTTAATATCATTTTGTAGTTCTTCGTGGCCGTTCTGCTTTGCTATTTTCAATGCGGTTTGCCAATCTTGTTTTGCTTCCAGATTCAAAACAGAAGTGACTCTATTTTCGTTAACAATATTTTGTCTACAAAGTCCCCGATAGTAGTATGCATAAGCATAATTAGAGTTTAGTTGGATAGCCATATCAATATCTGGAATTGCATTAAAGTATTCCTTCATCCTATATTTCATTATGGCGCGACTAAGGTATGCATGAGCGTTATCAGGGGCTAGATGGATAGCCGTATCAAAATCTAGGATCGCATTAGGGTATTCAGAGGTGTGTCTCGCCGTACGATACTTTGTCCACCCGCGCTGGATGTATGCGTCTACATGTTCAGGATCCAGCCGTATGACATTATCAAAATCAAAAATCGCAGCCTTGTATTCACCAATATCTTTGTTAGCCAGACCCCGACCATAGTAAGCATCTATATGTTCAGGATTTTGATCTATGGCACGATTATAGTTTGTAATCGCAGCAAAGTTTTTCCCTTGTTTGCGATTCTCCTCGCCGCGAATATAATCCCAACCGCCTAATTCCTCTATAAACGAATTGTCCGATGAAAGATTAGATTTGTCCTCTGACCATTCATTTGTCCCATCGTTCGTCCATTCATTTGTCCCATCTTTCGTGTTTTGATCGGGACCCCAAATCACCATAATCACAGGAAAGAGAACCAGAAGAATGATTGCAGAAATAATAGCAATAAAACGTTTCATGGTATATACCTCTCTTTGGTGTAAAAGACTTCTCAAAATCTAACGAGATGCGTTATACTTTTCTTTCTAATCAAACGCAAATTCTCCGTTAATAACATCTTGTATAATCTCTCCCCTTCTTATGCGGTTTGTTCTACTTTGAGTTCCCTGAATGGCAGCCTTATAATATTCCTGTATTCTGTCAATTTCTGTTCCAACTACCTCATTTGCTTTAGCGGATTTATTTACTAAATCATAGAACCGTAGAAGTCGTTTTCCTACTTCTATTGGTTTAATGTTGTTTTCTTTATCAAATAACGCTCTATGAATTTCTACAAGCAATGTGAATAAATCTGACTTTTTCCATGCACGACTTCTTTCAGGTAACCCACATTTATTAATAAACTGAAATACCTTTTGAAACTCAATTTGCAGAGTAAGTTTTTCTTCAAAATCATCATTGTATTGTTTAAGATAACCTTCAAAGTCTTTCTCTGAATTAAAATAAGTTGACATTATCGTAATTACCACAGACAAAGCAAAGGAAACATCTTTCATACGTCTAATATCAGTAGCACTAAAAACTCTATGTTTTTCAAAAAATGAATTTTGGGAAAGTCCTTCAGCAAATTGTTTTATTTCTCCATCATATCTGGCATTGTGAATCTCCATAGCATTAAGAGAATAATTTGTTGAGTTAATCCGTTTAAAGATTTCCTTTATCTCGCTTATACTTGTTTGCCCCAAGTCTCGAACCGCAACTGGATAATTATAGAAACTTTTTTTTTGTTCATCACTAAGTTCTGCAAATGGGATTACCCCACCTGACAACTTCAAATCTTTAGACGCATCAACATACTGTTTTAACGTCACCAACCTTTGTTGCCCATCTACCAACATTTCTATTCCTTGTCCAGTATCAGGATCTACATCACCCGCGGCTATATATATTTCTGGAAAAGGATATTCGCGCAAAACTGTATCAAGAAAATCACACTTGTGTTTATTCGTCCACACCAAACGCCGTTGAAACTTAGGATCTGGCACTAATGTTCCAGTTCTAAGTGCCTGCAAAAGGCTGTGTATTCTTCTACTACTTGATGCTCCTTGCATTGTTTTCCTCCAAACTTTTTATACATCTCTGTATGCTAATTTTTTGATAATTCTCTAAAAAGAAATATGATCGATATAATCCACCTCTAATCTTGTAATCACCATATCTTTCACTGCGGGTAACACTCTGAAAGAAATTCCACCATGTTTCCCTTAGACTAAACATAGGTGAAGGAGGTAACTTATCAGGTCTTATCCATCCTCGAAAGAGATAGTTGGCAAACTGATTGTATTCGGGCCAAAATGATCCTTCATATCTATAATTAAATACGTCTTGCCATATTTGATCGAATAACGTTGAAGATACTATAGCAACATCAATATCGGATTCATCACAGAATTCACGGAATCGCTTGGTAGGTGCAACACTAAAACCAAGTTTTGCTGAGCCAACAACTAATACTTCATTTGAGTGAAGTCCAAAATAATCAGCTATCTCTGAACGTAATTCGAAATACTTTTGCTGAGATAATTCACAACATCCTCCAAAAATAATGTGTTTTCTCACGACCTGAATAGGAGTCAATTTAGTTAAATCTTTCTTAAATTTATTAAGCCTTTTCTCAACATCATTACTCATTATTTTTGCACCTTAGAGAATTTGAACCAAAAATAACTCTTCAGACAACATAGATTACGCAGAATCCTGTTTCAACTCTGTAATCTTGTCAAAATCTTGCCTTGCGGACTCCAAATTGTCCATTCTTAAGTAAGTCATAGCGCGTTCAAAGTAAGCATCTGTGAAGGTTGGAATTAACTTTATCGCCTCAGTAAAGTCCGCAATTGCTTTGTCATACTCGCCCTTTTTGACGTATATTTTACCACGCTCTTTGTAGATTTCGGCATCATAGGGTCTGAGTTCTATTTCCTTACTAAATCCTTCAATAGCTTTGTCGTACTCACCTTTTTCACCGTAAAGGGTAGCACGATAACCGGACGCATCGGCATGCTCAGGGTCAAGTTTTATTGCCATGCTAAAATCGGAGATTGCCTTGTCATACTCACCGTCCTCGACGTAAAGTTTTCCACGCGTATAATATGCATCAACATCTTGCGGATTGAGTTCTGTCGCCTTAGTATAGTCTACGATGGCTCTATCAAAATCAACTTTTTTGAGGTGGGCTTTTGCGCGATTGCTGTAAGCTTCAGCATAATTAGGTTTAAGTTTTATCGCTTCACTATAATCTGCGATGGCTTTGTCATATTCTCCGATGTAACTATAGGCATTGCCCCGCTTGATATAATTTTCAACCATTTTCGGATTAAGCGTTAAGCCTGCAGTGTAAAGTGCAATTTCTTTTTTGGCATCCTCTTTATTTTGGATGTGTTCAATAGGATAACCTCTGTTAATCTCTTGACACTGTTGTAAAAACCGCCAGTACCCAGCGACTCCAAGTTTATCAATAAGAACCTTAAGTCCGATTTCAAAAATTTCAATATCCGTCATTTTTCGGATATCGCTTTGAGGCATAGCAAATCTTTTAGCGCGTGCGCGTTCTTCTGCTTCCCTTGCCGCACGTCTGTCTTGGATCCGCTTGACAATAGTGTCAATATCGGGATGATTTGCTAACAATTTATGTCTATCAACAGAATAATCACCTTTACCCGGTTTGCACTGCCGAATAAACCGTGGCACCTCAGAGGCACCGAGTTTATCAGTAAGGACTTTAATCCCTATTTTATAAAGTTCACTATCCGTCATTTCTAATACGTTCATTTCCTGCCATCTCCTGAAACCATATATAAGGGTTTCAACCCTGACGCGCAGTTGTACATTATAATACCATTTCTAAATGATTATGTAGCATTATTTCGTAGGTCGGTAGAGTTTACGAAACCCGACACGTAGGATTAGATAGGGTTTCCATGTCCAAATCAACGCTGAATGCGCGTATGGCATTCATCGGGTTTCGCTAACGCTCTACCCATACCTGTCAACTTAAGAAAATTTCTATATTTTTAGATCACTGCTCAGCACCTACTATGATTGAGACTGTCCCATATTTAGTCCCGTAGGGACGATATGTTTATAGAAAAAATGTTACCATCCCTCTTGAGTTCCGTAGGAACGACATATCCTGATTGGTGAACTGAGGCTACAACATACCGCCCCTACGGGGCTCAAGGGATTGCATTGCCTCATTTTCTATAAACATACCGCCCCTACGGGGCTGAAGACGACATTTCATTATCACAAAAATCCTTAAGTTGACACTTATGGGTTTCGCTAACGCTCTACCCGACCTACAGTTTATTTATGACAATTTGTCAATTAGAAATGGTATAACGTCTTACTGCCCTGAGAAGCCTATCATCGGTTGTTAGAAAAATATCAGCTGAACCGCTCTCAGCACAAGCGATATGTAAAGCATCCAATTCTCTAAACCCAAAAGTTTCAAGCTGCATGCCTCTTGATATTTCACTTGTTCCAACGGGAACCGTCTGGTGAGCGTCCGTTATTAAATCTTTAATCTGTGAGCGTTGATCTAAGTTAGAGTTTTGCTCTACCTCATGCAATAAAACATCACTGGAAATCTAATACCAGTTTCCGGAACGAACCTGAGAAACGATTCGTCTGATAACTTCAGTTTCTTGGTGAATCCGAGTTTGCGTCTGATCATCAAAACGCCTACTCAAACAACAGGTATCAAGATAAATTTTCAAAGGTCTCGAATCGGCTTGCACACGTGTATCCAAACTCCGTCAAAATTGTGTTTAGGAGGTGGTCTGTAATTCTTTATTTTTTATTTCCTTGTTCATACAAAAGTATAGCATATCACACACCACATCGCAAATTGTTTCTGAAACGCAAAAACAAACACAAAAATGTTAAAATGTGCTACACTACAACAAACCGAAGTCCAAACACTCAACGTCTTTAGTGAGGTAATCAACCATGTTTCCAACAATTGAAGCACAAATACCTATCCAAACACCTCCGACGTGGGCGGTACTTGAACGTGAACTGATTGACAAAATCAATGACGCAGCACCGAAGGTTTTAAAAAGATACACGCGTCCAGACGGAACGTTGTATTGGCCAACACACCCAGATTTTCAAAGCTTTGATGGATTAGACGATGCTTATGAGAGTTTCCATAACTGGCCGCTTTTCTACATGCTTGGTGGAGATGCACAGTTCTTGGTAGATGCGCAAACCGAATTTGATGTTATCACCATAGACATGGCGCGCTACGGCTCAGGACACGATTATCCGATGGTCGTTAAGGAGTATCAACCGGGATACGACTGGTTTCACCAAAGCGAAGGGAACTATCTGTTTTATATGCTGTGCATGGCGGATCCGTCACATACAAAGAATGCTGAACGCGCCACACGGTTCGCAGGATTCTTCATGAACGAAGACCCAGATGCACAGAATTACGACCCGGAACACAAAATCATCAAGTGTGTGATGAACGGCAGTAAAGGACCGGCATTTTGGATTCTTGAAAGAGAATCTTTTTATCCCTCAAACGGTTACAATTTGCCGTTTATTGATGTTCCGGGCTGCACAAGTCGTGATGTGATGTTGGAAAGCGAAGAATTGCGCGATCTGATGGGACGGGTTATCTTTGAACGGCAAGGAAAAGGTGACGCTGTCGGCAATCTCGCTGCAACGACCCTTGCTACCAATGCTTATGTGTTCACAGGTGATGAAAAATACATGGCATGGGTTCAGGAATATGTTGATGCCTGGATTAGTCGCACAGAAGAAAACGATGGGATCGTACCTGACAACGTTGGGCTTTCGGGCATAATCGGTGAACACATGGAAGGTAAGTGGTATGGTTCTCGCTATGGCTGGAGTTGGCCCCACGGTTGGCATAGCGTTGGTCAGGCGGTCAGCGTTGCTGCGCAGAATGCGGCACTCCTTCACAGAGATTTGTCATATATGGACTTCCCGCGTTCACAGATTGATGTCCTAATTCAGCACGGTATAGAACACAACGATCAACTCTATGTGCCGCAGAAGTATGGTGATCCTGGAATTGCAAACTATACTCCTGGTCCGTGGATGCAGTACCCTATAAAAAACGAGGATGACACCACTCTACAGATTGATGGCTGGTTTGAATTTGCGCCGATGCATCCTTCTGACGTGGCACATCTGTGGGCAATGTCAATGGAGGCTGAGGACCAAGATCGTGCAGTCCAGATCGCTAAAAAAACAGGTTCTAAATTTGACATTAACGCATGGCATCATACGAAAGATAGCGGCGGACGCGATGGCGGGTGGTTAGCATATATGCGCGGGGATTTTCCTGAATATCCAGAATCAATCCTCAATCATAACATTTCGCAAGTTGAACAGCGACTTAACTTCATGGAAAATGATGAAGAGGATCCAGCAGGATATGGAGACGCTTATTTCCAGAGACGCAACCCCGTTACTTGCGAAGGTTTGGTTGAACTCACATGTGGCGGGCCCTTACCTCATTACAATGGAGGTCTGTTTGTAACGCGGGTGCGGCATTTTGACCCACAGCAGCAGCGACCAGGACTACCAGCGGATGTTGCGGCGTTGGTTTCTAAACTGACGAACAACACTACTGAATTAGAATTGGTCAATCTAAATGCCACTGAAACACGCGATGTCATTGTCCAAGCAGGATCGATGGGTGAACACAATTTCACAACTGCACGTGCCAAAGAGGGTAACGGTGAGAACACTGTTGAGATAGACGGTACGTATCTTCAAGTACATCTGCCGCCTAACACGCATATTGCGTTAGAGGCGGGAATGCAGCGTTTTGTTAATGCGCCATCGTATAAGCAGCCATGGTAGGGAATCTTTATCATATATGAGGAGAAATTGGTTCTGTGCACCTATAGGTCCTTGAGTGTACCCGTCTCTTTCTCTTCAAGAGCTTCTGCAATCAAAAAATCCAATTTGCCTGCTTCTGAATCTGCTTCAATCTCTTGGTCCCATTTTTCCCAATCCAATTCACTGAACCACTGTCGCAATTGTTTGTATTCGGCTTCAGGTAATGCAAGAATCTCTTGTTGAATTTTTTCGAGACGTGACATCATGCTTTCTCCTCTCGTTAGTTGTTCTGGTAGTCAATATCATATCATAACTGACGATGCGTAATTATAACATAAATTGCCTTTGCCATCAATACCTTTTCGTGCTAAAATACCCGCACGTTATGAAAAAGCAGCGCAATAGGAGACACTATTTATGGCAGTAGAGAGATTTTTAACAGCAGAACAGAGCGTAGAGTATCTTTTGAAAACAACACCACCGCTTTACTTCAACGGAAACCCAACCAAAACGGAGTGGCGAGAATGGCGGAGGAAATTCAGACGCAACATCGCTCGGTCTTTAGGTCCAAAACCTGGACCGGTGCCGTTGGAAGTAGAAACCTTAGAGCGGATACAACAAGATGGATACACAAGAGAAAAGATAATCTTTAATCCTGACGCGTTTTCGTCAATTCCAGCATACATTTTAATACCGGATAGTGCAAGCGCGGACAGTCCCGCACCAGCAGTACTATGTGCACACGGGCATGGCGTTGGAAAAGATGGGGCTGTCGGTATCGTAGAGGATTACCAGAAACAGTATGCCGTGGAACTTGCACAACGCGGGTTTGTTACACTTGCACCCGATTGGCGATGTTTCGGTGAACGGAAGGATAGGGATGAGTGGGTGCGCCGTCCAGGCAGAGATGGATGTAATGCAGCTTATTTCGCACTCGGATATTTCGGTTATCAGCTACTCCAACTCAACATTTCGGATGGACAACGGTGCTTGGATTATCTTCAATCCCGTCCTGAAGTGGATGGCAGTCGGTTGGGATGTATGGGATGTTCCTTTGGTGGCACAATGACGACCTATATTTCTGCGTTTGATCGGCGGATTAAGGCGGCTGTCATTGTTTGTTATCTCAGCACTTTAATAGATGCGTTAGGCGACCGAGGGCGTGGGAATACATGTGGTTCACAATTTATGTTCGGACTACGCGCAGCGGGTGACATCGCCGATGTAGCAGGACTTATCGCGCCGCGCTCGTGTATGGTGCAAATCGGTTCCGATGACCGATGTTTCATTGAGTCCGATGCTTTAGCGGCGTTTGAGCATCTTGAAAAGATATATGCCGCATGTGGAAAACGCGATCAATTAGTGCTGGATCACTTTGAAGGAGAACATGAGATTGATTTGGAGCCTGGGATTGCGTTTTTGGAAGAGCGGTTGAAGTGAGATGCAAATAGACTTACACTTCAAACAACCGCAAATAATCGTCTAACGTTTCAACCCTTCGGATGCATGTAAGTTCATCACCATCAACGAGATATTCAGGAGGACGCATCTTAAGATTATAGTTAGAACTCATCGCGTGGCAGTAAGCACCCGCATCGCAAACCACCAATCCCGTTCCTTCTGAAGGTGTCGGTAATTCGCGTGCCTTGCCAAGAAAATCAGCAGATTCACAGACAGGACCGACGACATCATAAGTCTCAACCGTACCATTGACCGGTTCAATAAACGCAATATGCTGATATGCATCGTAAAGACTTGGTCGGATGAGTTCAGCCATACTACCGTCCGTGACAATGAAATGCTTATTACCATTTGTTTTGACACCTGTGACGCGGTTGACAAAAACTGCCGTATTGCCGATGATGGAACGCCCCGGCTCAATAATCAACGTGATGTCATCTGTGAGTAGTCCACGAATTGAATCAATGAGATCAGTGGGTGTGGGTATATCATCACCTGCACGTTCATAGTCAATGCCCAATCCACCACCGATATTGAGATAGCGTGTAGAAAAACCTTCCGCTTGAATAGAACGCATAAAATCAAGCATAATCTCTGTAGCATCTCGGAAGATTCGCACTTTCTTAATCGTTGAACCCAAATGACAGTGAACACCGACTAAATTTAACAAATTGTCTTTACGAATTTCGTCTAAAAACCAGTTGAGTCGCTCATTGCGTATACCGAACTTGGAATTTTTCATACCTGTAGAGACATACGGATGAACTTCTGGATCAACATCAGGATTGATACGGATAAGCACATTTGCAGGTGTGTCAAGCTTCTTCGCTGTTTGTTGAATATGTCTCAAATCAAATTCGCTATCAATGTTAATCAGCACCCCGTGTTCAACTGCGAGACTAAGTTCTTCAAGTGTTTTACCGTTGCCGTTTAGGATAGTCCGTTTCAGGTCAAACCCAGCGGCAAGTGACAACTGCAATTCATTTCCACTCACTAACACAGCACCACTACCAAGCACTCTGAGACGTTTGAGAAGGTGAAGGTTGTTATTTGCCTTTACCGCATAACCTATGATTGTCTTGATTCCTGAAAGTGCTTTTTGATATGCAGCGTAGTTCGCCTCAAGCTGCGCGAGGCTGTAAAGATAGAAAGGACTGTACGGCACCTCTTCCTGAATATCTTTAACTTTCAAATTTTCGCAGTAGAGATAACCGTCTTTATAGTGAAAACTCATAATATTGTTAATATGCCTCTTCAATCCATTCGTTGTCGTGGTCGGGATTATAAATTAATCCCTTTCTAATGTCCAAACAGAGGTCAAGTTGTTCCAAAACCATGTGTCCGACAAGGACAGGTGTACCCGCTGGCAAATCGGTTACCGGAAGCGTCCCCTTTCGTTCTAATAGTGTAAATTCAACTGTTGAATAGATGATCCGGTCTACGACACCAGCCGCGGTTCTCGCCTTTGTTGTGCCAAAGGGTGTCAAGCCGAGTTGTTCAATGAGCGGTTTCGGTAAGGATAACCGCGTTGCCCCCGTATCAACGAGGGCATCTTCAACAGTAACACGGCGAACCTCTTCGGGAGTGATAAAACCTCTGTTTGCCAAAACCATGTCTTCCAGATTTGTAAGTACAATTCTTGTTGTGTGTCTCATTTTTTTCTCCTGCAAGACCATCTGAATCAAGAAATATTTCGGAATTGTCAAGTAGTAATGTTTGTTTTCAATATTCCTATTTTAAAGGATACCACAAAATGATTCCAAAGCTCAAGATTTTGATAAGGATCCGCCGTGAACCTAATACTCGCGTTTATGCCAATCGTCTTCCCAGAGATTAAATGAACCTTCGCGATACGGATGTGCCGCGATGAGTTCTTCATTCAGTTCCATACCGAGTCCGGGCCCATTTGGCAAACTAAAGTATCCATCTATAACCTCTGGACATCCAGTTGCTGCTTCTTTAACCCATGCCTCAGAAAAATCGTTGAAATGCTCCTGAATTTTGAAGTTCGTAGTGCATGCAGCGAAGTGCAAAGCGGTTGCAGTAGAAACCGGTCCACCAACATTATGTGGCGCAACCGTCATGTAACACATATCTCCCATCGCAGCAATTTTCTTGGTCTCCAAAAAACCACCTGTCTGCGTAATATCAGGTTGAAGAATGTCCGCTGCTTGTAAGTTAATCAACTCACGATACTCATATTTGTTGTGTAGGCGTTCTCCTGTTGCAACAGGTAGATTGATCTTTTCCGCTGCTTTTGCAAGTGCCGCGATGTTATCGGGTGGCACAGGTTCCTCAACCCAACTCGGTTCGAATTTCTCCAATTCTGCGGCAATTTCTATGGCTGTATACGGACTGAACCGACCGTGCATTTCAACCAGAATTTCGACGTCGGGTCCCACTGCATCGCGCACTGCTTCCACAAGCGAAACAGATTTTAACTTCTCCTCATAGGAGAGTTCATAATAGCCTGCCCCGAACGGATCGAACTTGAGTGCTTTATAGCCTTTTTCAAGCACCTTTTTGGCAGCCTCGTGAAATTCTTCGGGTGTCCGTTCGACGCGATACCATCCGTTCGCGTAAGCCTTGATTTTATCACGGCAAGCACCACCAAGCAAACGATACACAGGTTGATTCAATGCCTTGCCGATAATATCCCAGCATGCTATTTCAACAACGCTAATGCCTGTTGCAACGATTTCACCTGCACGACCATAGTCGTCACGAAACATGCGTTGATAGAGGTCTTCCGTATTGAACGGGTCGCTTCCGATAACATGTCTACGTTTTGCACCGTCAAGATATGCAACAAGCGCATCCGTGCGGTTGTTCATCCGCACTTCGCTGATACCGGTCAAGCCTTCATCAGTTTCAACTTTAACAAAGGTTAAATTCCGCCAACTGGTACCCATCACAAGGGTAATAACATCTGTAATTTTCATTGCTAAATTCTTGTTTCTCCTTCAGATACACGGCGTTGTCCACTTCCTTGTTGCTGTGCAGGTTCAATTGTTGGTGCTTCTTCACCTGCTTCAACCATCCGCCGAATAAGTCGTTCTTGCATTACTTCTGCTACATTTTCATGTGAGCGGAGTCCGATCAGATTTCGTAACTCGTAAGGGTCTGCATCAAGGTCGTAGAGATACTGCTCCACATATACGTCAGAACCTGCGTCTTTTCCACCACCTTTGTTAGGTGCATCTACGCTATATTTCCAACGTTGGGTGCGCACTGCGCGACCTACCTGTGCCTCACTAATTTGGACGAACACCTCTTCGGGCCAATCGTCTGTTTCACCGCGCAAAAGCGGTAGAACAGATCGTCCTTGCATTTCATCAGGAACTGCCAAACCTGCTGCATCCAGAAGTGTCGGCGGGAGATCCACAAGACTCACAAGCTCTTGAATCTGTCCACCCCCAGTGAACCCTGGTCCGTGGAAAGCAGTCGGCACTCGGATAGAACTCTCATGACACGAACGTTTATATTCGCTATTGCGTGTTTTGAAATGACACCCATGGTCAGAGGTAAACAGAATAATTGTATTATCAAGTAAATCAAGGCTTTTGAGTGCATCTAAAAGCCTACCGAGTGCTTCGTCAAGTCTTTTCACCATGCCGTAGTAGCCACCTAAGTGCTGGTGCGTAGAGCCGCCTAACGCGGCGAGATCAGGTGGAATCCACTTGCCAGTATATCTTTCCCTATATCCATCTGGCGGTGGATAATCGTCCAGATGGTTTTGGTGATGCGGTTCAATATATGATGTAAACAGATAAAATGGCTCTTTTTTATGTTGGTCAACATAACGGATTACGGCATCGGTTACAGCATCAACACGATAGCCGGGTAGGTCAACAGGTTGATTGTCATTATCAAATAACCGTGTCTGGTAGGCATCAGAGGTCATTTCCAGCACATTGGACGCTAACCAGTAGTCATATCCACCGCGATGTTCAGCAGGAACAGGTCCGGGTCCAGTACCTCCTGAATAGAGGTGCCATTTACCGATATATCCTGTGGCATAACCAGCATCACCGAAGTGATGTGCGAGTGTTTTCAGATTGGGTGATAAGGGGATACCGTTTCGGAAGCATCCTGTACGAGTAGCGTAGAGTCCGGTTTGTAGGCATGAACGCGCCGGTCCGCAAACAGGTTGGCACGTAAAAGAGCGGTGGACATGTGTGCCACGCTGTGCCATTCGGTCAAAGTTTGGCATTAAGTCAAGCGGATTGCCGTGCAAGCCTGAGGTGTCCCACCGCTGTTGGTCAGTGAAAAAGACAATGACATTCGGTTGATTTGCGTCAGTTTGTGACATATTACTCTTTTTTCCTTTCTATTCAGGATTTCAATAATCCATTTTAATGAATTATTTGATTGGTGTCAAGTGGAAATGCATCGGTTAGGGTTATTTAGTTCTCCATATTTTCGGTTATTCTTGAATGCCCCTCTTGCTGTAGGAGCGAGCTCCAGCTCGCGACTTTTTGATGAAAATGTGCAAAAACCCTAAAACTAAATAACCCTGTGCATCGGTTGAGAGGCGTTCAGTTTTCAGTTTTCGTAGCGAATTCACCAACAAGAACATGAAACCGAAATATATCCTGTTATATGATCTTATTAGTGAGAAGCGTCACACTGGCTCCATTTTCCTAATACCGTTTTCGTAATTAACCTGATAAGGCACATCCGGCACTGGCATTGAACGGATAGCTAACTCACCGAACGTGATAAGCGGTTCAGAAAGCAGAAGCAGCTCATCAAGAGATTCAGATGGTGTCTTATCGGTTGTATCCAGCACAATCTTACGTCCTTTTTGCGTAAACAGAGATTTGTCGATTTCCTCCTCAAAAAGACTTTTGAGTTCCGGAATATCTTTTGCCTTAATAATCTGATATTCGTGCGGATCATCTTTCATCCGTTCCTTAATCGCTTCATCACTTGCAGTAACGTGAATCATAACCACATCAGGCAACCTTGCCTCCATAACTTGCGTTTCATAACCTCGCTGTGCACGGTAGTGATAGTTCCCATAATACGGACTTTCTGAATCATCACCGTAAACAGAGGAATAGACTGCTTCCTCTATATGCCAGCCCGCAATAAGTGTATTCGGATAGTTCTTTATCACTTCAACGTGATATTGGATCTGCATCCGTTGCATCCGCTCTTTTACGTCATCCGGGAAGTCTACGTATACTGCTCTTGACTCTGCGCTCAAGGTAGCGTCCGGGATACTGAAGTGGTCATCAACGTGAACTGCTAATTTCCGGTGCCGATAGTATTCAGTTAACAGATTTATCAGTGTTGATTTTCCTGCATATTCTATGCCGACAAAAACACATCTCATAAATTACCTCGCTGTTGAATGAGAAATAAAATTTTGTAGTCTTACCTTTAGATTTATCACAAAATTGGAATAATGTCAAGAATTGGATAGGTTTTAAAGTTGATCGTTCTATCTTGATTTTCTTGACAATAGTGCTATTGCAAGGTATAATAAACCTTAACTTAAATTTTGATATAAGGAGCTATCCATGGAACAAATTGAGACTGCAAAAATCCATGAACGGGACGGTGTTGAAATCTACACAGCTCACATTCAAAAAAACGGTGTCTGTTGGGTTGGTCAGATTCAGGAAGTACCCGAAGTAAAGTGTGAAGAAAACACAAAAAAGGAACTTTTGAAAACTCTTGAAAAAAAACTTCACACTGCTTTAGAGGCTCGTGCAGAGGCTTGGGATAAACAAATCGAAGAAGATATAAAAACTGGTCGGCTTGATCACCTAGGCGATAAAGCCCTGGAGGATTTGCGGGCAGGTAGGTGTACTGATTTATAAAACAACTCCCGAATTTTGGGCATGTTACCGAAACCTTCCACAAGCAGTACAAAAGCTTGCTGACGAGAAGTTTACACTGCTCAAGCGAGATCCAAGACATCCATCACTGAATTTAAAAAAGATCGGTGAGTATTGGGTGGCAAGAGTTGGCACAAGCTATCGCACATTGGCGCGGGAAAGAGGAGAGACTTTAGTTTGGTTTTGGATTGGCAAACACGATGAATACATGAGACTGCTCAGATCCAGTTATTAAGTTACTTGGAAATACATTTTTCTAATAACAAAAGTTTTAACCTAAAGAGGCAGAATGGAAAACTTCATACTACCAAAATGTGGTATATGGATTTTTGAAAATCCAAACTCATTATGCTTACAATAGGTAACCTCAACATCCCAGATTTCCCGCTTCTGCTGGCACCGATGGAAGATGTCAGTGACCCGCCTTTTCGCGCTGTTTGCAAAGAAAACGGGGCGGACATCATGTATACCGAATTCATCTCCTCCGAGGCACTCATTCGTGATGCTGCACGAAGTGTTGCTAAGTTAGACATCTTTGAATCCGAAAAACCGATCGGTATCCAAATTTTTGGACACAATATTGAAGTGATGCGCGAATCTGTTGAAATCACTGAACGTGTCCAACCTGACATCATTGATATAAACTACGGATGTCCGGTGAAAAAGGTCACTCGCAAAGGTGCTGGTGCAGGTATATTGCAGGACGTTCCAAAAATGGTCAAAATGACTGCCGAAATGGTGAAAACCACTCCGTTACCTGTTACCGTCAAAACACGGTTGGGATGGGACGACAACACGAAGTATATTGTTGAGGTCGCAGAACGTTTACAAGATGTCGGTATTCGTGCTATTGCCATTCACGGTAGAACCCGACGTCAGATGTATAAAGGAGACGCTGACTGGACGCTCATCGGAAAAATAAAGGATAACCCGCGCATGAATATTCCCGTTTTCGGTAACGGCGATGTGGATAGCCCACAAAAAGCATCACTGATGCAACAACAATACGGCGTGGATGGCATCATGATCGGACGTGCAGCAATTGGCTACCCGTGGATTTTCAATGAGATAAAACACTATTTCGCAACAGGTGAACTACTTCCACCTCCTTCAATAGATGAGCGCATCACTGTATTTAGAAAGCATTTGGATTTTTCTATTAAGTGGAAAGGTTTGAAACTTGGACTTATTGAGATGCGGCGACACTATACAAACTATTTTAAAGGTATCCCTCACGTCAAACCTTTCCGGACCCGTTTGGTCACTTGTGATAGCTACGATGGCGTTTTAGGAATCGTGGAAGAACTTCGCAAGCACGCTTACCAATCTATAGAACTGACTGACCAATTTGTGCATAGTCCTTTACTCAATTGAAAACTTGACGTAAAAGTAGAATAATTTTATCATAGAATAAAAGACATCAATAAGGACAGGATATGAACAAAATACCCTTTATGAAACTCAGTGGTGCGGGTAACGACTTCGTAGTCATCAACAATCTAAACCAAGTCGTTAATAGCACAGATTCAGAATTCATGGATTTCGTAACAAAGATATGCCAACGCCGTATGTCAGTTGGAGCTGATGGCGTGCTACTCGTTGAATCTACAGAAGATGTTGATTTTCGGATGCGTTACTTCAATGCTGACGGTGGTGAGGTTGAAACTTGCGGAAACGGGGCACGTTGTATCTCTAAATTCGCTTATCTGAATGGTATCGTGTCAGAACAGATGCGATTTCTGACAAATGCGGGTATTTATGAAGCCGAAGTAGTCGGTGAAAACGTTAAAGTACGCATGAGCGATCCGACAGATATTAGGCTTAATGTTCCACTTCGCCTTGAAGACGGTGTGCATAACGTAGGTTTTGCGAATAGTGGTGTACCACATGTCGTTTTCTTTGTAGACGACTTGGAAGCAACCGAAGTTTTTGATCTCGGACAACAAACACGTCATCATAGCGATTTTAAGCCTGCTGGCACTAACGCTAATTTTATCCGTATTCACTCACAAGAACTGATTGAAATTCGTACCTACGAACGGGGCGTTGAAAATGAGACGCTCGCTTGTGGGACAGGTTCTATCGCCTCAGCGATTGTTTCCGCATCCTTAGGCAAGGTTAATTCACCCGTCTCCGTCAAAACAGCGAGCGGTGTTGTCTTGAAAATACATTTTGATTTGGAAAATGATGAGGCAAAAAACATTTATCTTGAAGGCGATGCACGCGTTATATTTGCAGGTGAACTTACATCGGAAGCATGGGATTATTAGAAAGTAGAAGGCACGCCAATGTGCTGTATTTAACAAGGAGGATTTAAATGTTTGAGGGATCTTATGTTGCACTCGTCACACCATTTAAGGACGATGAATCGTTAGATGAAGCAAAACTGAAAGAACTGATTCAGTTTCAGATTGAAGGCGGCACACACGGCATCGTCCCGTGTGGTACAACAGGTGAATCCCCCGCACTTTCAGAAGCTGAACATGACAGAGTTATAGAACTCACCGTTGAAACGGTAAATGGACGGTTACCTGTTATTGCAGGGACTGGCTCAAATTCAACAACACGCACGTTGCGTGCTACAAAACACGCCAAAGCCGCAGGTGTGAATGCCGCACTGATTGTCACCCCCTATTACAACAAACCCACCCAAGAGGGGTTATACGCGCACTATATGAAAATCGCTGACACGGTTGACATACCGATTGTCGTCTACAACGTTCCCGGACGATGCGGCACGGACATCCTTTCACCCACAATTGCCCGTCTTGCTGAGCATCCAAACATTGTAGCGCTCAAAGAGGCGACAGGTGAACTCAAACGCGCAAGTGAAGTCGTCAATCTATGTCCTGACGATTTCGTTGTCCTTTCAGGTGATGATGTCAACACACTGCCGATCATGGCAGTAGGTGGAAAAGGTGTTATCTCGGTTGTCGCTAATGTGTCACCCTCCGATGTAGCCGAGATGTGTAACGCATTTCACGCTGGAAATCTTGAGCTTGCCCGTAAACTCCACTATAAAACCTTGCCGTTAGCGGTTAATCTGTTTATTGAAACAAATCCAATTCCAGCAAAAACAGCGCTGATGTTGATGGGTAAACTCAACGGAAAAGTGAGACTTCCGCTTGCACCGATGATGCCTAATAATCTTGAATCCCTCCAAAATACGCTTAAAGAGACAGGGTTGATTTAATTGTGCTATTAAATAAAAGCAGATTGTTTGATACCGGTACAAATAAGGATCGAAGGCATTTTTCACAGTCTTCTCTAAAGTGGTTTTCACTGTTTGCTATTGGTTTCTCTACATTCATTTGGTCTTCCGTCCTTGATTGGAGTCTAATAGAATCGTGGATCCCATTATCCATATTTATTGTGGTGTTAGTTGCGAATGTGGCACCTATACTATTTTTGTTATCTTTCAGCGAAAGACACAAAACTACCAACGATCTTCCCCGAACCTACCCCTATCTCAACGCATTATTATATGTTGGATTTGCTATTATTGCTGCATTAACCGGTTGGTTTGGAGGGACATGGGTGAGTAAGTTCATAGAATTAGTAGTTACTGAGAATTCTATATTGCAATAACAACCCCTATCTGAATTCTATGAATTGGGTTTAGATAATGGTATATTTTTCTAAGAATGCCTATAGTCTGAATAATGAGAAGTGAATATGAATAGAGTTGCAAAAATTGTGCTTATAGGGGTTGGAGTCGTCATCGTTCTTGTAGGAATTGCTGCTGTATATATGTTCTGGCAGATGAGACAACCTCTCTATACATTCGGTTCTGTCAGTGCAGCTGAAAACTTACGAGGACCGTTAGACCCACCAGAGCAGACCGATTCAACCGTGTGGCGCGTGGAGTCTGATATATCCCTTCACTTTGAAGTGTATGGAGAAGGCAGACCTGTCATTATTGTTCATGGTGGTCCTGGAATCCCCTATGCAAGCGCATGGAAAGGGTTAAAATCGTTGGAGGAAGAATACGCGTTCTATTACTATCATCAACGTGGTGCGGGCAACTCTACCAGACCGATTGACCGTTTTGAATCAAAAAATTACCTTAAAAATATGGCGGAACTTGAACAAACACTTGGGATCGGTGCACAGATTGCGGATATTGAGCGGATCCGCCGCATCCTCAAAGAAGATAAATTACTGCTAATCGGACATTCCTTTGGCGGCTTTATTGCTGCACTATACGGAGCGGAATTTCCAGAACAGATTGAAAAACTAATACTTGTCGCACCTGCTGGTATGCTGACACCACCGCAGAAAGGAAACAATATCTTTGATACCGTACGATTTAGAATCCCCGCAGAAGAACAACCTAAGTATGATTCACTTGTAAAGGAATACTTCAATTTCGGTGCTATTTTCTCTAAATCCGATGCCGATCTCGTAGATTTACATACGCAAGTGGGACGCTATCTCTTGAAGGGGATGGGATATGACATATCTCTTATGGATGCGCCGCCTACGCCTGGCGGATGGAGTTCATTTGCTGTTTATTTCAGCACTGGCAAATCGCCAGACTTCCGCGACGCTGTCGCACACATCACAGCACCGACCCTCATTCTGCAAGGGAATGACGATGATATTTCGTTGAATGGTAGCAAGGAGTACGAAGAATTTATTCCAAATGTGAAGTTTATCTCTATCGGTTGCCCTGACGCCGCTTCAGTATCGGGACATTTTATCTATGACGATTGTTCTGACCAGTTTGGCGCAGAGATTAAAAAGTTTCTTGGGTTCTAATCCTTAAATTCGCTTTAGTTTATTCCTGTTTTAGAACGAATAAACGCCTCAATTTCTGACGTGTGCGTCTCAAAATCTCTTTCCGCTAACGATTTCAGATTTTCTGACTGCGCAACAGTATCTATATCCCAAAAATCTATTGGCGGATCAATCCGTAAATAATTTTCCTTCAGTAAAAATTTCACCATATTTGCGGATGCCTGCGATTGCAACGTCATTACGTAAGAAATTAACTTGATACCACCCCATCCCGATAGAAAACCCCAGCCACGCCTCTTACGATACATGGATATAGAATGTCCCGTGCCAATAGACACGATTTTAACCTGCGATACATCTTTCCCAAAATTTGTAAGTGCTTCCGTGTAAGCGGCAATAGAAGGGTTGTTTGCCCATAATCCGCCATCTGCTAACAGATGACTCTTTATGTGTTTAGGTGCGAAAAATGTGGGCGCAGCACAAGAGGCAACAATTGCATCTCGTAAACAAACGTCTCCATCTGAATAATCATTTTCACTTAGTTTTTCAATATAGTTTGATCTAAAAATATGTAGTTCACTTTTTGTAATCTCTGAAGTTGTTATCATCAAGGGGGTTGATATTTCTGATAGAGGTTTTGCGGGGATATGTTTAGCGATAACCTGCGCGAGTATTTCGTTTGAATACTTACTGAAAAACAGCGGATTGCGATACCACTTTTTTCGGAATATATCCTGTGCCTCAATTTCAAAGAGTTCCACGATCTCATCCATCGGAATGTCGGAGACAACAGCACCTGCGATAATTGCACCAGTACTTGTCCCGACGATGAGATCAAAACATTCCCTGATACGCACATCAAGAAGCTGTTCTACTTTGTTTAGGAATTGGGCAGTGTAGATGCCGCGTGTCCCACCGCCATCTAAAGCGAGGATATGAAAGGTGTCCGAATTGTTCATTGATTGTTTCTCTATTTAGTCTATTCGTCGTAAACAAATTACCACATCTCTTTGCCAAAATCAACTGATTTTCAGTTTGACTTGAATTAGTGTATATGTTAAAATCGCTTATGTATAAAGGGAATAAGGAGTAGTACATTTATTGAATCAAGATATTCTATAGAACCCTGTGAAGGCGGTGAAATATGAAAGAGAAACAAAAAGAAAAGCTCGATCAGACACCTGAACCTCCTATAGATGAAGCGACAGAAAGTTCAGATAATAACCCAGAAGTTGAACCAACCATTGATACCTCCATTCAACATGAATTCAACGAATTAAAGCGCGAGTATCTGAATGATCGTTCCAATTTAATTAATCGGTTGTTAGTCTTTATCTGCATAGTTCTCGTTTTCTTTACGATTATGATTCCGATTGTAACAGGTATTGCCGCGTATTTGGTCTATGAAAAGTTTGAGAGTATACAATCCCAAATGCAAAACCGAGTGAATGAAGCGAGTAAACAGGCTACCGAGGCGGAAAAACATGCCAAAGCAGCGGCGCTGTCTCTCAAGGAAATCGAGAATCATCAGGCCAAACTTAAAGAAATTATATCCAAGTTGACAAGTAAAGACTTCAACAATCCGAATAAGGTTGAAATTTTCAAGACAACCATTGAAGATATTCAGCAAAATTCGGATTTATCTCTTGAAGACAAGGCTATAGTTGAGGCTTATAGGTTGCAGAATGAAGGTGAAATACCGGAAGCAATCGAAAAATGGAGATCCATCGCTAACACTGCCAAAGGTGTCAATAATGACCTTGTTGCCAGCGCGTTCTTCTCAATTGGATACCTCCATTCAGAGGAAAATGAAAATGATCAGGCACTTTCTGCCTACGACCAAGCAATTGAACTGATGCCAGATTTCGCTGATGCATATACCAGTCGCGGTGTTGTGAAGAGCACACTTGGAAACGCTGAGGAGGCGATTGCCGACCATGACGAAGCAATACGTCTGAAACCCGATTTTACTGAGGCATACATTAATCGCGGAACAGCAAAGCGTGCCCTTGATAAACATGAGGAAGCGATCGCCGACTTTGACGAAGCGATCCGTCTCAATCCGAATTCTGCGACTGCCTATACCCGTCGAGGGGTATCAAAGAGTGCGCTTGATCAACATCAGGAGGCTATTGCTGACCATAACGAAGCGATCCGTCTTAACCCAAATTTCGCGAATGCCTATATCCATCGTGGGGCTGCAAAGCGTAAATTGGGTCAAAGGGGCGAAGCAGAGAAGGATATGAATAAGGCATTACAACTTGCACAGGAGCAGGAGGACGCGAAGCCTTAACAGTATCTGCAGATTGCCACGGCACACAATACCCAAATGGATATTGAGTTGAGAGAAAAATCTGTCTGATTGAAACCTCTTTTTCCTTGAAATCTTTCACAAATTGATGTACAATTTTCGCGGTAATTAACATGATGGTAAGTGGAGGTTTGTTTTTGCGTGTGATAACGTTCCTATCAGAACATCTAAGTTCGCTTGTGTTATCAAAATCTGATAACAATCGGTTACACTCGCGATTCCCACTTATGAGACAAGTTGACAATGCAGATTATTTCTGAACATAAACTCACTGAATTTGCAGAAAGACACTCAACATCCAGACCAGGACTTCTCCGTTGGATCAACTTGATACGGCAAAGAAATTTCAGTTCGGTAACTGAGTTGCGAGAAACGTTTCCTCACGCGGACCTTGTGAAAAAAGAAACCTCTGTGCAACAAAGACAGTTGGTTCCTTACAGTAATCAAACAACAACATATACAGTTTTCAACATTGGCGGTAACAAAGCGCGACTTATCACAATTATGCGATATGAGTCTCAGCAAGTTGTTATTCATGAAGTGCTGACACACGCTGAGTACGATGCATGGAACAAGAAGAGGTAACGAACAATGTTAACTGGAATGCCAATTCCGAAAGATATATTGTCAACATTTACGCCTTTTGGACCATCAGTTTTAAATGCAGGTGCCTTACCAGATCAGGCGTTCCATGAGTCAATACAACCTATCACCAAGGAATTTGTTAATGTTACACCTTACCCAGAAAGTACTACACAATGGCTCATAAATTTATTAGACCTATTCGCTGGTATCGTGAATCGGAACGAAGACCTGAGTCGTGTTGTAATAACGGAAACCGAGTACCAACAACTTTCAGAAGTCTTAGACGATTTAATCTATAGTGTCGGTGAAGATGAAAATCACCCCTTGTCGGCAACCATGACAATGGTCGGTATACTTATTAAGATGTATGAGGATCAACATTTTCCAAAGCTAGATACTCTCTTTCCTGAACTTGCAGAAGGTGCATCCGATGAAGCTGTTAGCAACAATAGGGATGCGACTACTACCATATCAGGACAGATTGACACAGATTTTGTCATCGTTTTCTTTTCGATTAGTTGTCTGCTTGCCAAAGGTGGTAAGGCAGAGGAGGCTATTTCCGCCTACGACTTGGCAATCCGCATAAACCCAGATTATGCTGGCATTCACGCGGGTAGAGGTGAAGCAAAATCCGATCTAAATGACTTCAATGGTGCAAAGATGGATCTTCAGAATGCATTCAAACTTGCGGAAAAACATGGAGAAAATGACTTCAGTACTGCCATTAAGGCACGACTTGAGGAACTTGATGTGGTAGAGGCTGCTGTTGCCTATCTTTCAGAATCCAAATTCTCGAAATTTTCCATTCTGAGAGAGTATAAAATCCAGATGGGAACACTCCATAGCAGAGCCGACATTGTGCTTTGCGATGCAGAAGGAAATTTTATAGCTATCGTAGAGTGCAAATTGCTCACAGGTTCTGGACATGGTGAATATAATCACGAGCCACTAAAAAGTTATCTCTGTGCAACCGATACGCTATTTGGTATATTTACTTCTGACATAAATCCAGATTCATGGATTTTCTATGAAAATTTGCGCCACAATCGGTTTCGGCAAATTAACCGTTCTGATTTTGAGAAGCGAGTTCTTAGGTAAGCAAAATAATCTGATGCTTATATCAATCGCGGGGCGGCGAAGCGAGAATTGGGTCAAATGGGCGAAGCAGAGAAGGATATGCAAAAGGCATTGGAACTTGCACAAGAGCAGGAGGAGAATCCTAAAGTTGATGGTGAGTAAAGGTTCTTGATGATAAGGTTATTTATGTGTGATGAATAGTAGATAAGAGATTGGGTAGGAAGGTGTTTTATGCTACGATTTCAAAGAATCTGGTGTTATATTGTAATAGCAGTGGTTGCTGTATTTGTGACAGATATAAACATTTTGCTGGCACAAACAAATGATGCTCCCGAACCAGAGGAAACAAGTCCGAGTGGTATCACTAATGAGGTTGATCCCACCAAAGTTGAACTTCAACCGGAGGATTCTGCCTCGTCCAGTGCTACAGGGAAAGTGGATCCTACCACCGAGGTTGAACTGCAACGTTTCTTCAATGAGTTGAGGAAGGAATATCTGGATACCCGATCTGAATCCGTTGCTTGGTGGTTGGAATTCATTGCTATTGTTCTTGCCTTTTTTGGTGTTGTCATCGTAGTTTTAGGTTTTCTCGGATTCCAGGAGTTTAAAAGGCTTAAAGCTGAAGCAAAAGAAGATGTCAAAGAAATAAAAACGCATCTCGCTGAAGTGTTAAAAAGCGCGGCAGAATTGGAAAAAGTCGGATCAGAAGAAGAAAATGATGAAATCAGTATAGAATCTGACGAAGCTATTCAGAATATGAGAGAATCGTTAAGTGCTGAGGCGTTTACGACTCTTTTTAATGACGAAGAATTTGAGAAAACTCTGCAAGATTTTGAGCAAATACCCAATCTATCTATTGTAGACAAGGCAATGATTGACGCGTACAAGTTGCAGAAAGATGGTAAAATTAAGGAGGCAATCCAAAAATGGCGCTCTGTTGCCAACATCGTTAGTGAAACTGATAAAGACCTTGCCGCCCGTGCCTGGAGTTCTGTTGGATATCTCCTTTCGGAGAAGGACTTGGTGGAAAAAGCAGTTTCTGCTTACGACAAGGCAATAGAAATGAAGGCAGATTATGCAGATGCCTACTGCAATCGAGGAACGCAAAAAATTGGGTTGGAGCAATATCAACCAGCTATGGAGGACTTTGATCGGGCAATTAAGTTAAACCTTGATAATACTGATGTATATATAGGTCGAGGAATTGCGAGATTTGAATTAGGCAAACATGATGATGCCCTTATTGACTTTGAGAAAGCTATTTCTATAAACCCAGATTATCCCAATACCTACGCTGTTCGGGGAGAGGCAAAAGCCTTGCTAAATGATCTTACGAGCGCAAAGTTAGATTTTCAGAAAGCATTGCGAATGGCAAGAGAACAAGGAAAAGAGGAACTTAGCAGCACCATAGAGGAAAGACTTCAAGAACTTAATGAAGTAGAATAGAAGTTTCAGACAACACTTACGTTATTTTCAAAGTTCAGAATGTAATTTAAGTTGCAATTTTTCGTATATAGATGTATAATTTTAATTGTCGCTTGGAAGGAGGACATACTAATGTCTCGTATAAAAACTGACTATATATTCTCTTCTACCAAACGTGGGAATGATAATAAAGCAGCGCGTAGAGCAATTGAAGCAGTTCGGGAAGTGGTTCGAGTCTCACGTAGAACTGACAGATCCAAAGTAGATAGAGCAAAGGCAGCGTACATCAAAGCACTTGATGAGGCCGTTACTAAATTCGGCACTTCAAAATAACTTAAATTAGAAGTACCACCTGATCTTCTTTTATAAATTGCTAAAAGAAAGAGACTCAGATTGTTAGATTGTCTACCTTTGAAGTTATAAAGTGCTATATCATGGATTTGCAAAGCGAGTATTCTACTTCCTTGTTGAAAGTAAATCATTTCACATTATCTCCTGCCATATCCTCATAACGGTTTCCCAAAACACAAAACATAACCATCATGATCCTTCAGTTCAAAAGCACGCAAACCGTCATCAGTATCTTCCAGCGGTTCATGGAATTCTAACCCGCGAGACTGATACTCCGCAGAAAGCGCTTCCGGATCAGAAGTCAGAATAAAAGCGTCCCACCGTGCCCATTCATGCCGAGTGTGGTTTGGCACTGGGTGAATATATTCAGTAATCTGTTTCAGAAGTATCCGCACATTATCACGACACACGATTCCAAAAAACGGATCGTCTTCAGGGACAAGTAAATCTGTTTTAAAACCGAGTTTTTGATTGTAGAAGTCAATTGACTCGGTAAGGTTGTCAACAATGAAAAATGGGTAGATTCTCTCAAGTGTTAGATCTTTTGGCATTGAAATTCTCCTTTACACTAAATATTCTTGTTGGAGGGTTTTGTAAACCCGATATGAATTATCGGGGTTGGAAACCCCTCCAACAGAATGTAAGAGGCGCAATGAATTGCGCGACTACAAACGCCGTTTAGAAAGGGATACAATTCATGGCAGTACTCAGATGGGGCATACTCGGTTGCGGCAATGTCGCAGAACATAAGGGCGGACCACCACTTTACACCGTTGACGATTCAGAACTCATCGCAGTCATGCGGCGGGATCGCGCTAAGGCAGAGGATTTTGCCGAAAGACACGGTGCAAAACATTTCTATACCGATGTTGACCAACTCCTAACAGACGACGAAATCAACGCAGTTTACATCGCAACACCGCCATATCTCCACTGTGAACAGACAATCGGTGCTGCACAAGAAGGTAAGCACGTCCTTTGTGAAAAACCGATGGCAATGACGGTAAAAGAATGTCAACTGATGGTGGATGCGTGCCGTGAAGCAGGTGTTACCTTGATGCTCGCTTACTACCGAAACCACTATCCGAATGTCGTGAAGATGAAAGCGTTGATGGATGAAGGTGCAATCGGTGAGGTGGTGCTTGCTCGTATCAACTGCACAGGTTACTACAATCCGAATCGCCAAGACTTGAAGAATTGGCGTATTAACCCAGAGATTAGCGGTGGCGGTGTGCTGATGGACATCGGCAGTCATCGCATCAATCTGCTGCAGTATTTGATGGGAGACATCGAATCGGCACAAGGTTACGCTGAAACGGTACATTTGGACGCTGCGGTTGATGATTCTGCTGTGTTTACCCTCCGCTTCCAAAGTGGCGCGCATGCCGTTGCGAATATCAACTGGAATGTCGGCATCGGAATTGACGATGTTGAGGTTTACGGCACTACAGGCTGTTTACGGTGTTCACCTCTCAATTCAGGTAACCTAACACTTGAAACACAATCAGGTGGACAGGTAGAGTTGCCGCAAACGCCGTTGATGCATACGCACACAGGACTTGTGGAAGATTTTGTCAATCATCTCAAAACGGGTGAACCTATCCGATGTTCAGGTGAGTTGGGTTTGCAGACAAATGCGATTATCGCACAGATAATGTAGGTGTGCATTTCCATCTTGTAGGCGCGCTGATTTATTTGTTTCAGTGTGGTTAGGAAACCGCACCATAAGCGCCAATTCAAGGAAAATGTATCGGTTTTTGTGTCTCTGAATTGCTTATAGTCTGAACCAGGATTTACAGGATTATAGGATTACCAGGATTACCAGGATTATGCGTTTTCACAGATAAAGGTTGTTTTTGTTAACAACACAGAATGGTATCAAAGAGAAAGACGCTTTGCCGTATCAAAACATTTATCCTGAAAATCTGTAAATCCTGGTTCAGACAAAGGGAAATCAAGTAAAAATCGGGCTTACAAGGTTTCCCTCCCACAAGAAAATCTTCCTATGAAATCTGTCCCCCAATCCGTTTGGATTCCAAAGTCAACCACTCACCGTAACCGCGTGGCATTTCTGCTGGTGGTTGTAATCCCGATTCCTCACGCCACCGCAGCAGCGGATGCCGACGGTCAGACTGCGGAAGATTCACACGCGTGCCGTAAGCTGCCGATTCAAATATACCCATCATCATCTCAATGATATGTCGTCCCGCATATCCACTGCACGTGTGTGCTCTGCCCTCATCCAAGGCATTTACATAATCCTCAACAAACCAGTAATCCATTTCGGATGCACTGCTTTTCGGATTGTAATGTTCAGGATACATTAATTCTAACGATTCCCATTTGTCATTGTTGCCATCAGGCAGATAGTGTGGCGTTGGCAAAAAATATGCACCACCCATTTTCCAGAAAAGTCTTCCTTCAGTTCCAAACAGTTCCATTGTGTAGGCATTCGTATCCATTTTTTCAAAACGGTGCTGAAGTAACGTGCCAGTAACGTTGCCTTCATACTGCATCGTTGCTGTGATATATTCACCTGCGATAGTTCCCATCCCACTTGGTGATGGGACAACGTCGTCGAGGGTAATCGGATTTCCGCCAGTCGTCAGTTGTGCTACGACACTTTCACACCGCTTCCCAAAATGTAGCATGTTGTTGAGCATATGTGTGCCGATGTTCATTAGACCGTAGCCACCGTAATAGCCCTTACCACTGCCATACATATACCGCAATTCACCGATCTTACCAGCATTGAAGGCACGCGCAATCGTTTGCATAGATGCACCGACTCTGCCCTGATGATGTACCGCAACTCGCACGGCTTTCTCCTCTGCTTTTGCGATGACAGCATCTGCTTGCACAAGATCGACACACATCGGCTTTTCTACTTCAATATGCACACCGTGTTCCAACACCTGCATACACAAATCGTAGTGAAACTCAGTGCCAGTTGGGATCGCTACGATGTCAGGTGAAGTTTCCCGAATCATCTCATCAAGATCAGCGAACCGTGCTTTGACGTTGACTTCATCGCCCAATGTATTACGTCTTTCCTGAATCAAGTCGCAAAGTGCTACAATTTCAGTGCGTGGGTGCGCGTGATATGCCCGTGCAGCTGCAGTTCCTCTTCCTCTACAACCTAAAATTGCAACCCGATATGTATTCATAGGTTACTCCTTTATCGTAAAATTTCCCATCCATTACCACAAATTCTAAATGTCTGCACGCATTACACTTTTTACACATATAATTTCAATTTTCTAATCACTCTGCAGAATAGTACCTTTCTCACCAACGATCCAACCCGAATTTTTTAAGAGAAAAATTTCCTGCAAATTGTTTGTTGTAGGCGAAGCATATTGATTCCACGTAGTACCGCCATCCGTTGTGTGTAAGATTGAACCTTCCTCTCCGACAGCCCAACCTTCTTTTTTATTTTGGAATGTAATATCGCGTAAACTCAGTTTAATTGGGTTTTGCTGGCGTTGCCATATTTGACCTCCATCAGCAGTATGCAGAATTAGACCGTTTGTCCCCACAACCCAACCATGCATAAGGTCCGCAAAATGGATGGCAAATAAAGGTTGTTCAGCGTTACTATTTTGAAGTTCCCACTTTTTCCCACCATCTTGCGTATGCAGAATCACACCATCTTCACCAACAACCCAACCGTGTTCAGAATCTATAAAATAGACACCCCACAGATGTTTCTCTGCGGGATTCATAACTTTTTCCCATTTGCCACCACCATTTCGGGTGTGGAGAATGGTGCTGATTCCCTTGGGGTCTATTCCCCCAACAGCCCAACCTTCTGTCTTATTTACAAAATGCAGATCCAAGATACCGGGAGATTTCGCCCCTGCAAATCGTAATTGGTGTTGAACGTTCCATGAATTACCGCCACTGCCTGTGTAATACACTTTTCCTATGCCAACAAGCCAACCATTATTTGGCGTTGTAAAACTTACTTGGGTAAAAAAAGTGTCTTTAGTTACGGATTTTATATTTGATCCGCTCCAAGTTTTACCACCATCTTTTGAAGACAAAACAACGCCATCAGTACCAACTGCCCACCCAAGTTTAGCATCTACGAAATGGATGCCGTACAGATGTGCATCGGTATCGCTATTTACCTGTTTCCATTCTATTTGTGATGCATCTTGTGAACAACCGAGATATACAATACTTCCGATTAAAATTATTAGGATAAGGCGATTTGACTTGATCATGTTAGGCTCCAAGTTAAATTTGATTGAATTTTCAATTGAATTGTGATACATTACTATAAACGATTGCATGGGTTTTGTCAATAACATTTGTTTTACTTCTGAGTAGTTCAATTGTCGCGAAACACTCTTTGTAGGAGGGCTTTGAAAGCCCGATTTAACAACAAAAGCGTTTATAGTAGCGCAATTCCTTGTAAAGATCATTTTCTCATAAGAAATGGAACACAATGAGTTATATCATCGGCATTGATGGGGGAGGCACCAAAACAGTTGGTCTATTGACGACAGAGACCGGTAAGTATATAGCAAAAGTTCAAGCTGGACCATCAAATTATCATGTAGTTGGAACAGAAAGAACACAAGGGGTCCTGAAAGAAATCATTAACCAACTCTCCGTACACGTTGGAAAAACCGCTTTAGATTCTATTCGTTTCTGTATAGGCATGGCAGGCTTAGGACGTGAAGAAGACAGAGAGGTCATAGGACAGATTTGTAATGAGATCGGTATAAACAGGTATCGGATTCTAACGCACGACGCGCATATAGCATTAGTTGGCGGCATTGGAAAACAGGAAGGTATAATTGTTATTTCTGGCACAGGGTCAATAGTTTACGGCATTAATTCAAATGGTGTAGAAGCACGTGCTGGTGGTTGGGGTTATCTACTTGGTGATGAAGGCAGTGGTTACGATATTGCACTAAAAGGACTTCAAGCAGTCGCACGCGCCGCAGATAAACGTGTACCTCCCACTGAATTGACACACTTAATTCTGAATAAACTTGAATTGAATGAACCGAATAATTTGATTCGGTGGACACATGCGGCGAGTAGAGACGAAATTGCACAATTGGCCGAGATGGTGTTTAAGGCTGTAGAAATCGGGGATACGAAAGCAGAAAAAATAATTGATTCCGCGGTCAGTGAACTTGCATGTGCAGTAGAGACAGTGGTAATGCAATTGGAACTCACACATCCGTTTGAGATTGTTTTTTCTGGGGGAAATTTATTACATCAACCTATTTTATCAGATAAACTACGCAGATGGATTGAGAAGATAATCATAGGTGCGTCTGTTATTTTTCCGAAACACGAACCGGCGTATGGTGCAGTGTTATTGGCAAAAGAACATCTATAATTTTCGCGATAGAACTCTCTTGTGGAGAGCTTTGTAAACCCGATAAACGTTACGCGCATTTGCTGTTGATTTAGATTTTTTCCGATACGCAATACTTTATATCTCATAGTGATTACAGAACAACAAAACCCAAACTCAACTGACATTGATCTAAAATTAATATCGGATATTGTTCAAATTTTTCACGAGGAAGATCGAAAAGCTGTTGAAGCAGTGGCAGCAGAATCTAAGGCTATCACTCATGCGGTTGAGATGATCGTTGGGGCGTTTCGCCACGGTGGAAGATTATATTACATTGGGGCTGGAACAAGTGGTAGGTTGGGCGTATTAGATGCCTCTGAATGTCCGCCAACTTTCAGCACTGAACCTGAGATGGTGCAGGGTATTATCGCTGGCGGTGACATTGCTTTACGCAAAGCGGTTGAAGGTGAAGAAGATAAATCTGAGCGTGGTGCTCAAGCAGTTCAAGAACACCAACTGACATCACAAGATGTGCTTGTTGGAATTGCCAGTAGCGGACGAACACCTTATGTGTTAGGGGCTTTGAAAGAAGCGCACGCTATCGGAGTCAAGACGATTTTCCTCTCTTGTGTTCCACCGGCAGAAGAATTGAAAGAGTTTGTTAATCACTTCATTACGCCGATTGTAGGTCCTGAGATAATTACAGGTTCAACCCGATTGAAAGCAGGGACGGCAACAAAATTAGTTCTCAATATGCTCACAACCATATCTATGGTAAAGTTGGGCAAAGTTTATAACAATCTGATGGTGGATGTAAACGCTTCTAACACAAAATTAGTTGAGCGAAGCATCCGAATTGTTCAGACGGTTACTGGGGTTGATGCCGCACTTGCTGATACTACTTTAAAACAGGCAGGTGGAAGCGTAAAGATAGCAATTGTAATGTTGATAAAAGAAATTAACCGAACTGATGCTGCTGCACTATTAGAAGAACATAATGGATTTTTACGTCCGATTTTAGCAGATGCAGGACGGACGCATTCCCCATAGATAAAGGGAAGGGGTTAAAGCACTATTCAGTGATTTAACCCCCTAAATTTCTTATCAAGGGACTTTAAGAGACAATGGAGTAATTTGATGAATTTTATATGTGGACTGATGGTTGTTGTTCTGCTGTTATTTTGTATTCCCGGCAATACGTTTGCCCAGGTCGTAGACATTCCTGACACGAACCTTCGCAGTGCCATTGCTGAAACACTGGGTAAAACGACAGAGTCATCAATAACAGTATTGGAGATGGGATCGCTGAAAGTGTTACAAGCAAATGACAGAGGCATCTCTGATTTGACAGAACTTGAAGCTGCAATCGGTCTGCGAGACCTGTATCTCAATCATAATGCGATAACCGATCTCTCACCCTTTCGGGATTGAAGAAGTTATATCGGTTAGAGCTTAATCACAATGAAATACTGTCTGATCTGTCACCTTTATCAAGTTTGCCTAACTTGAATATACTATTTATTGAATTTAACGCGATATCGGATTTATCACCACTTACCGAGTTAACCACTTTGCATCATATACAGATGTCTCATAACATTGTAGAGGATTTACCCCCGGTTGTGGGAGACAACCTGATAACTGATCTCAGTCCGCTCGTGGACGGTGCGGTTGTTCGGACATTGGCATTAGGACATCAATCCCCCGGTATCTATGAAAGCAAAAGCCAAGCTGCGTATTGGGATAGTAGAAATGCAGTTGGTAAACTTGTGTCCAGTGGTGTGTATTTCTATACGCTCACCGTAGGCGATTTTTCTGCCACGCGCAAGATGTTGATACAAACTATAAGTAGATTATGGCGCGTCCTGCGGGGAGATGCGAAAACCCCGCACTCACTAAAGGAGGTAATTTCAATGATTGATGCAATCGTATATTTTGCCCAATGTAAAGAGTTTATCAAAATTGGCTGGTGTCGGAAACATAATTTTGAGGGTAAGGTTGGAAATCTGAGATCAGAGTTGCAACGTGGAAATCCCTTTCCTATAGAGTTTCTTGGCATTATTAACTTCAAATGTGAGGAAAAGGCAAAGGCTCATGAACGTGTACTTCATAAACATTTTGAGCATTTGTCTCATAGAAACGAATGGTATCGTAAAGATCCAGAGCTGCTGGATTATATTACAAGACATGCTGAACTTCCGAAAGTAAAACTATAAACAGTGAAAAATCAGAGACCACAGTGACATAACCGTAAAGATTGACAAAGGAAAATCCAATGGGATGGTTTTTGCTTGGTGTTTTGAAGTTTATTTTAGATTCTCTTCTTGGTCGCAATAGAAGTGATGAATAAGTCAGTAAACTCTCGTCCTGCGGGGAGACGCTAAACCTTTGCACTTGTTTTATAGCAGGAGAAGATAGTATCGGATATGAATAAATTACAAACGTGTCTACTCTTTTTTATTGCTTTACCCGTTATCGTTTTAATAGGAATTCCTCTTTTTCTATTAGTTTTTGGAGTCTCTTTTGGATTTATTAGCAGTCTAATTAGTGGCATCAGGGAAGTGCTGCTGCCTTTAGGATGTATTTTTGCTGCTGTCACAATAATCGGCATCATCAGTTATATAATCGCAAGTCGAGAAAATAAAAAAAGGGAAAGGGAAATGGAAGAAAAAAGGGAAAGGGAAATGGAGGAAAGGGAAAAAGAAAAGGAAATGGAAAGGGATATTGCGAGATTTGAAGCATTAAGCACTCCTGAAGAATATGTTGCTTACTATGAGGAGAAGCTACAAGAACAGAGACAGGATCTACAACGTGCCAAGGAACGGAGGGAGGAGAATTTACAATCTGCTGCTGCCAAAATTGCTGCCAGAGGAATGCAGGTGGGACGAGATCCGCATATACGCTACTTATATGAACAGATTCTGGATACGAAAAAAACTATTAAACGGTATAAAAACATGATTGATCTTCCACAGGGATCGCATGAGATATAGGAAATCATAATATGAGAAAAGCACTTTTTACCTTGTTAGTTGTTGCGTTGTTTTTTGCTTTAGTTCATTTGTTTATCGTGAAGAATCAATACAGATGGCAATTTCACAGCTACCCGTAGAATGCTTATTCTAAAATAGTGAATTATGAAAATAAGCGAACATTTTCTTAGAATTTGCGGCGTTTGAAGTCGCGTAATTCATTGACAAATCAAAGCAGCATGTGTGTGGCATGCTGCGGTAGACAAGGTTCTTAACCACGCCTATCGCAGAGTGCCGAAGTAATTCAAAATCTACCATAGAAGGAGAAACCTTATGGCTACGAACGCTACAAAAGTTGGTCTTGCCAAAACCGGCAGACGACGTTCTAACGTTTATGAGGCACTAAACAATATCCGAGATGACATCACGCCAAAAGTCCGTGAACAGGTGCTGTTAAAACCGAATTTTCTTTCCAGCACGAATCAACTCGCTTCCTCACATGTAGATGTAATGCGTGGTGCGCTGGACTTCCTCCTAAGCACACCACAACCGCCAAAAGAAGTCATTATCGCTGAAGGTGCGAATGAGGCTTTTTCTGGAGAGGCATTTCAAATATTCGGTTATGAAGCACTACAAGCGGAATACGATATACCAATTCGACTCGTTGATCTACATCAAGAAACAGAATGGGTAGAAACAAAGGTATTTCTCTCTGGGCGGGAAGAGGATACAGTCCGTATGCCGAAGACAGTCCTGGACTGCCCATGCACAATTTCTGTCGCCATAGCTAAAACGCATGATGCTGGTGTGGTAACCCTTGCCATGAAGAATATGATAATGGGAACACTACATAAGGCAGATCGCATTAAAATGCACGGATATCACAGTCATGCTGACCGGGTGCTACCGCGTGAAGCACAAACGCTTAATATTAATCTACTTCGACTCTCGCGCCATCTAAAACCCGACATAGCAATTGTTGACGGCACTGTTGGTTTGCAAGGTAACGGTCCTGGTGGCACTAATTCTGTTCCGCTTGGTATCGCAGTTGCAAGTGGGGATGTTTTTGCAGCGGATGCTGTCACATCAAAAGCGATGGGATTTGAGCCGTTGGAGATCGGACTTTTCCGCTATGCAGATGAATTAGGGTACGGCACTGCAAATCTTGACCAAATTGAGATTGTAGGACCTCCTGTTGAAGATGTTGCTATAGCGTTTAAACCACATGAAACTGCTGAACTCCAGTTCCAATGGCAGGATGCTGAGTCCGGTGAATATCTTGCCGCTAACTAAAATCTATCTTTACCTTAAACAACTCTGAGAGGAGAATTATGAAACGTTTCCTTAACGTATTGATCCTGTTTTCACTTATCCTTACCACTCCCGCGTGGGCATGGTGGGGCGGTGGACACGACATCTTAACGCAAGCGTCGGTAAAAGCACTACCAGACGAACTACCAGAATTTTTCCGTTCTGCATCAGCAGAAAAAATGATTGCCCATTGTGCTTATGACCCTGATGTGTCAAAGAACCGTGATATGCCGCATGCACGGATAGCAGAACACGGCGAACACTACTTTGATCTTGAACTTATCAAAGAAAATCCGATACCTGCGGATCGAGACGCTTTTATAAAATTGTGTGCAGAGATGGAACTTGAACCGAGTAAAGTTGGATATTTGCCTTATGCAGTGACAGAATGGACACAAAGGCTCGCCATCGCTTTCGCAGAGTATCGCAAATGGCCCGATAACCCCATGATACAATACAAATGTTATGTATACGCAGGGTTTCTGGGACACTATGCACAGGATATGTGTCAACCTTTGCACTTGACAGTACACTTTGACGGAATTGTTCAGAAAGACGGCACAAAATTACATGATGGTATCCATGAAAAGGTGGATGCGTCAGTTGAAGTTTTGAAACTTGATCCCGCTGAACTTGCAAAGAATCAACAGGTTAAACTGGTTGGCGACTTGATGCCTGCGATTGGAAAACAGATCAAGGAAGGACACAGTTTGGTAGATAACGTTTACAAACTTGTAGACGATTATGGAGATCTAAAGAATCCATCACCTGCTTTACTGAATTTTACTAAAGACCGCTCGCTTGAGGCAGTGCGTTGGACAGCATCGCTTTATCTCACTGCATGGAAATTATCTGAGGATGTGAAACTACCGGGATGGCTTGAACGCTAACAAAATGTGTGTCCAGATGCACATTCGTACTGAATTTATTGAAACAGTAGTTTTAGGCGTACGTCTAACACTACTGTTTTGTGCTGCCTTAGAAAAAGAAAACTTGGTATAAACCTTCAGAAAATGAGATTGACTTCAGATTGATACTGTGGTATCTTTATGTATATGGAAGAAACAAACATTTTACCCGATATTATTCCAGATGCTGTCTTCGATTTAGGAGAACTCGGATGTGGTGACCTTATAATTGCACTATTGAAATCTATGAGAACTCTTGAATCGGGACAGATTGCACAAGTCCGCGCTGTGGACCCAGGTGCACCTGTGGACATCGCGGCATGGTGTAACATGAAAGGCAATGAACTTCTTGCAGATTGTTGTGGTGAAGACAATGCCTATTTTTATATTAAAAAAGGAGAAAATTCCTAATGGCTAAGTTGATGATTAGCATAACACATGCGAAAGATAACACGGATAAAGCGACAGTCGGTTTTGTTGTCGCTAACGCTTCCGTTGCATCCGGCGTTGAAACGGTTGTGTTCCTCAGTACTGAGGGCGTGCATCTTTCGCAAAATGGTTACGCCGATGATATTCACGAAGAAGGTTTCACACCGCTACAACAAATGATGGCAGATTTTGTTGAAGTCGGCGGCACAATTTGGGTCTGCTCACCGTGCTTCAAAAAACGTAACCTTGATGAAGATAACTTAGTAGATAGCGCCCTAATTGTTGGTGGTGCTAAGGCTGTTGAGTTCTTAATCACTGGTGGATCCAGTATTACCTATTGACATCGGGAAAAGGAGTTCCTGCAACCTGCAGCAGAAACATCCATCCGGGATCAGTTGAATCCCAAACCCGACCAAAGAGAATCCCTCCTGTTGTGGAATAGGTTTCCTACTCAAAGTTCCTTGAGCATATCCACTAAATTGTAGGCATGACTTCCCAGGGAGGGTTTCTCATTTCAGTACCCAAAAAACAACACATCCAAATATAATCTACTATAACCTACCTAAAACACTATATTAAGCCCTTCTAAATATAATACACAAACTTTTCTTCACAAAAGATTCTTATCTCAGATTTCAGAAATATGTAGGTATAACAGCAAATGCGAGAAGAAGATTTACAAGCGCCTGACTCACTTCAGACATCCCATATATGTGAAGGTGGAAACCTTGACTGCGGTTCCGGACTGCTCTTACTTATTCGGAAATCTATGGAAAAGGTACCAGATGGCGAAGTGCTTGAAATTCGCAGCACAGAGATAAGCGTCAAAGAAGACCTACCCGCGTGGTGCAGAATGACCGAAAACCCATACCTTGGATGGCATCCCACACCAGAGCACAACAAATACTTCGTACGGCGCGGAGAAGCGGAGCAAGATGCTAATGCTGCTTATGAGCAAGCGCGAGATTACAAGTGGCAGACGCGTATCCATTGGGATGGCGGCTTGCAAGCAAAGGTTTTCTGCAGAAATCATTCATGGTCAGTGGGACAACCTGCAAGTTTTGATGTGCGGGATGCTGCACCGAGTGCCGTTGAATATGTTCTCGGCGCGCTTGGCGCATGTTTGGCGATGGGATTCCAGATTCGCGCATCACAGCAGAAGATTGAAATTCATGAGTTAGAAATATCCTTGAGCGGACAAATTGACAACATCTTCGTATTTCTTGGCACGGAACAGAGTGGACATAGCGGTTTTAAGGAGGTGCGCGGCACAATTTATGTCGCATCGGATGCGGATGACGAAGTATTAGAAAGGTTGTGGAAGGAAACCCTCGCTGCATCGCCTGTAACAAACACACTTACGCGTGATGCTGATATAAATGTTGACCTGCGCGTGATATAAGATCAGAATTGGACACAGGAGGAATGATTATGACGCAGCTTCTTGAAAAAGCACTCACTGAAGTATATAAACTACCTCCCGAAAAACAGGATGTCATCGCTGCCATCATCCTTGAAGAACTTGAAGATGAACAGCGATGGGATAAGGCTTTTGCCGAATCCCAGGATCTACTTGCAAAACTTGCTCAAAAAGTGCGTGCCGATATTAAGGCAGGTCGTGTCAAAAAAATGGGGATTGATGAGTTGTGAACTCATATTTAACAGAAGATTTTATCGTATGTTTTCGGCGGTTGCCTGAAGATGTGAAAGAAAAAGCTCGTAAAAACTATCGTCTTTAGCGACAAAATGCTAATCACCCAAGTCTGCAGTTTAAGCGAGTACATACAAGAGAACCAATTTACTCAGTTCGAATCGGAATTGATTGGCGTGCATTGGGCTTACGGGAAGATAGTGGAATCTATTGGTTTTGGATTGGTCCACATGCAGAATATGAGAAATTGCTCAATCAACTTTGAGATTGTATAGTAGGATTTTGGAAAACCCTCGCCGCATCGCCTATGACGAATACATTCACGCTTGATTTAAGGAATACCTCCTATGATTGAAACTATGAGAAACAGAATTGAGCAGATTGTTGAACAGGCTTGTGCTGCCGATACCAATATCTTCGGTTACGATATTTGGACCCATCACATCCAACAAGTCGTTCAAAACGTAAAACAACTTGCCTCACGTTTCAGTGCTGATCCAGAAATCGTAGAACTCGCGGCGTTACTTCATGATTACGCCAGTATCAAGGACAAAGCACTTTATGAAGATCATCACATTCACGGTCCGATTGAAGCTGAGAAACTTCTCAAACGTTTCGGCTATCCAGAAGAAAAAAGAGAAGCTGTTAAGGACGCTATTGCGACACATCGAGCAAGTGTAACAGTTGAACATCGGAGTGCAGACGGGGAATGCCTTGCGAATGCCGATGCGATGTCTCATATTGAACAAGTATCTTCTCTTTTATATTTAGCCTATGTTCATCATGGCATGGAGATTGATGAAGGAAAGACGTGGGTTAAGGCAAAACTACAACGGAGTTGGCAGAAACTACGGGAAGATGTCCAAGACATCGTTAGAGATACATACGAAGCCGCGTTGAGAATACTCTGATGAGATACATAACATAAATCACTACTTATTCTGGATAATATCCATCGTTTGGTAGAGCTATGACAACTCAACAACCCATAAACATCCAAGTCAACCCCACCATCACTGCCGATGAGTTATTCAACTTCTATGAACGGAACAACATCTGTGAAGTTGGATTTGGCAAAGAAATGGCAGCATGGATATTAGAACATCCACATCTCATCGTAGCTGCCTATACTGAGACAGAACTTATCGGACTCGCACGCGCTACCTTTGATGGACTTTCCGCGCACATCATGGAATTTTCCGTTGACATTCGTTATCAAGGGAAAAATCTGAAATACAACAACGGATCGCTGATGGAAGCAGATGTGAGCGGTTTGGGACATCTCTTGGGTGAACGCATACGCCGTGAACTTGAAAAAATGGGAGCAACCTTTATCACGGGCTACATCGTTGAAAATTGTGAAGAGTCCTTTTATCGCTCAATCGGTTTCACTGAAAACGAAGGGCATCTGGTGTATTACATTGACACACGTCCTTATGTAACCGAATCTTAACACAACATTGAAGTAAGTGTTAAAAGTCTATTGAAAGAAAATCATGATCGTAGTTTATGGCATTAAAGAAAACTTAAATCCGATAAAAGCAAAATTATCAGATGTAATTCATGGGTGTATGCAATCTGTGCTTGGTATGCCAGAGGGTAAACGAGCACATCGCTTTATCACTATGGATAAAGAGGATTTCTATTATCCGGGTGGTCGCACTGATGCGTATACTGTCATTGAAATTAATATGATGGCAGGTCGGAAGGCAGAAACACAAAAAAGGCTCATCAAAGCACTATTCAAAGAAATTGAAAGTGAATTATCCATTTCCCCGATAGATATAGAAATTACTATAAAAGAACAAGCCCCGCATTGCTGGGGTTTTCGCGGTATAACAGGCGATGAAGTCAACGATCTAAAATATAAAGTCAATGTTTAAAAAAGAACTTGTGCGACATTTAGTTTTTACAGATGTTCAAGATTGAATATGAAGTAAGGAGAGCAGTACAATGAACAATTTACCACAATTCCCAGTGACTGTCGTCGGCAGCATGCCCCGCTCAAAATCGGTATCACGGGCATTGCGAAACAGACAGAAGGGGCGCGTTACAGATACTGACTTCAATGCAATAGCAGATGAAGCAGTGCTGGAAAGTCTTGAATTACAAGAAGCAAACGGAGTCAATATCGTGAGTGACGGTGAACAACGCCGGGATAATTTCTATTCCTTTATCACCGGTTGTATAGACGGCATCCGATTGATGACCCTTGCAGAGATGCTTGACTATGTTGAAGACAAAGCAGCGTTTGAGCAATTACTCAATGCTTTAGACGTTCCTGCCTTTGCCCTAAAAAATCCTGTCGTTGATGGAAAGTTAAAACGCACCTTGCCACTTGTCCTGAACGATTACCTCTTTCTTAAACAACATACCACAAAACCCATCAAGGTTACACTCCCCGGTCCGTATCTCTTAACCCGTTCAATGTGGGTTAAGAAACTCTCCTACGAATTTTATCCCGATAAGGAATCTTTGGGTGACGATGTTGTCGCAATACTTCAACAAGAATTGCACGATTTACAAGAGGCAGGCTGCGAATTTGTGCAATTTGATGAGCCTGTGCTAACCGAAGTAGCGTTCACGGGACCGCACGAAACCCATACCTTTATGTGTGCCGCTCTTTCAGAAAAGAGCAGTCCAGAAGAAGAACTCAATTTCGCAGTCCAACTGATGAATCGCGTCGTTGATGGGATAGATGAAAAAATGAAAACGGCACTCCATGTCTGCCGTGGCAACTGGAGCCAACAGGAAGATGTCCTGCTTCGTGGCTCCTACGATCTGCTTATTCCCTATTTTAGCGAGATGAACGTCAATCAGTTTGTGTTGGAATATGCAACAGAACGTGCTGGCAGCATTGACGTTCTTGGTGAACTTCCTACGGACAAGGAAGTTGGACTCGGTGTAGTTGATCCGCGCACCACAGAGGTAGAATCTGTTGATTTTGTTTTAGCTAAGGTACGCACTCTCTTAAAACATCGAAACCCTGAACAGATTTATCTGAATCCAGACTGTGGTTTCGGCACATTTGCCGATCGTCCTGTAAATACAACAGAAATTGCCGTGCAAAAGCTGCAAACTATACATAAGGCAGCGGAGATTTTGCGCTCTGGCGCGTAAGGATTGTTAACTTTTTACTATCTTTTCCAGTTGTGGTTTCTCAATAAGGTTGAAATACCCACTTGTATTTTCTATATGTTTATGCTATAATTCCGTCAATTGGGATTGCTTGACCTGATTCATACATCCGTAACGTTAAGGAGAACGATAATTGATACATTTATATGGAGAAGCTTATGATAGAATAAAACTACTTCAACACTTAGGAGACATCTCACAAGTGGCTGAAGCCAAGATATGCCAATTGACTGATGGAAACGAAAAAGGGACGGATGCGATCAGTTTCAGGACTGGTTCAGGATTGAATTTCACAGTACTTCCTAACCGTGGTCTTGATATATCTTATGCTGATTATAATGGAATCCCATTATGTTGGCGTTCAGGCACTGGTGATGTTGCAGCAGCGTATTATGAACCTGAAGGTCTCGGATGGTTACGCGGATTCTATGGAGGATTGCTTACAACTTGTGGTATGACGCAAGCAGGTGCTCCGAACGTAGATGAGGATGTAGAACTTGGACTTCATGGCAGAGTTTCTCATATTCCAGCGAAAAACGTTTGGGTTGATAGCCGTTGGGAGGGTGACCGATACATCTTATGGGTGCAAGGAAAGGTTACAGAAACCGCAGCGTTAGGTGAACATTTGTGTCGCACCCGACGTATTTGGACAGAATTAGGATCGAATAAACTACATATTGAAGACATTATAGAAAACCTTGGGTATCAGGACTGTCCACACATGTATCTTTTCCACATTAATATTGGTTTCCCAATCCTTGCAGATGGGAGTGAACTTTTGGCACCCTCCTCACAGGTGACGCCGAAAGACGAACACGCCAAAAACAACCTGTCAAATTATAACTTCGGGGAACCACCCACCGTTGATTTCCAAGAACAGGTCTATTATCATGAAATGGAACCCGATGTTGACAACCACATTCGCGTAGCACTTATCAACCGAAGTTTTAACAAAGGTCAAGGCATCGGAATCGCTGTACGATACCACAAAACACAATTTCCTCACTTTGTCCAATGGAAATTGTGCAGTCAGGGTGCCTATGTAATGGGTTTAGAACCATCAAACTGCCGAGTTAACGGTAGAGCATCAGAACGCGAAAGCGGAACCCTAAAACATATTGAACCTGGTGGCCGCCGCCACTACGAAGTTGAAATCAGCGTATTAACTTCTAATGACGAAATTAACGCTCTCGCAGCAAAAATTGCCGAAAATCAAAAATAACACCCATTCGCAGCGGGTATGCTACTGGCTTGCCTGCTCTAAGGAGAAAGAAAAAATGAAAAAACTTTTCACTTTACCACTTTTCGTGGTCGCATTCTTGACAACAATTTTATTTGGTACTTATTTTGTTACCCAACCAATTAACGTTGCACAGGCTGATAGTCACCAAACTGGCTCGACCTCCCAAAAATCTGAGATTGCACCTCTTGAAATTCCCAAGGACAGTGTATTGCATTTAATTCCTGAAACCGCCTTAGGTCTAATCTATTGTCCCAGTTTGCTTGATTTGGATGACAGAATTAACGCAGTGGCATCAGACTTAGTACCACAAGCTGGCCAATCACCAGAACTTCTTTCACAAATTTTAGCAGGTGCATTCGGTGCTGGATTTGAAAGTTTAGCCGAGTTAGAGGAGATTGGCTTGGATTTGAACCAAGATTTTGCCGTTTTCCTAACGAGTTTGGACCCGCCCAGTCTTTCTGCAACCGTTCATCTAACTAATCCAGAGGCAATGAAACAGGTAATTCAAGATGAAGCAGAGGGTGGTGAACCTTTGGAATATAAAGGTATAACCTACTGGACTACCGCAGATGGCGGTGGCAGCTTTGCTATCTTGGAAAACACACTTGTTTTCTCACAACAACCTGAGGTCTGTCAGAATGTGATTGATATTAGTAAGGGGACAATGAAGTCTGTCGTAGCAAATCAGGGTTACGCGTCATTCCTAACGAATATCATGAAAGGGACTGATCAGTTAGCAGCCTATTTTAATCTTGAATCTATCATCGCACCCTTTAGTGAACAACTGAAAGAAGAATTGCAATCGACGATTGATACCATTGAAAGTGACCCGGCATCCATGGCTGCAGCACCGATGGTTGAAATTATGTTTAACAAGGTAATAGAAATTGTTGGGGAGTTAAAGTCAATTAGTGCGGCACTCCAAGTTGAAGGAACGGATGTGCAACTTGCACCGTTTCTGCAATTCAAAACCGATGGAAAAATTCAAGAGGCATTAAAGGAAATGGCTCCTGATGAATTAGCACTCCTTAATGATTTACCTAATCACGGCTTTATGAACGGCGCAATCCAACTCAATGCGAAGCAGTTTTATAAGATGAATGTGTCTTGGATGGAGTCTTTTCTGGGAGATGATACTGAACGGAATGAGGAGTTTGCGACACTTTTCCAACAGATGGAAGAAATTTATGAATCTATGGGTGATGAGTGGAGTTTTTCTGTTAACTTTAGTGATAGTTTCATGCCAGATTATTTGGTCATCGGTGAAATGAAAGATGAACAAAAAGTGAGAACGTATATGGATGAAGAGTTTTTAGAAGTATACCAAAAATCAATGCAGCTCATGAAAGATAAATTGGGCGATTCCCCTCAGATGAGTATGTACGATGGGGCGTATGTTGGAAACCCAGTAATGCATAACGGCGTTGAGATTAAATCTTTCGTTTTCCCCAATATCGGCGTTGCTTTCACAGATGTGCCTGACGCTGCTAATTTTATGCCTCAAGAAATGCACTGGACTTATGCTTTTTCAGAGGGACTCTTTTACTTCGCTGTAGGTGATCCAGAACAGATTAAGTCTGCACTTGATAGCAAAGCGAAAATAGGCGAAAGCATAGCTGAAAACGTAAGTTATCAAAAACTTGTTCAGAAGTTGGGAATAGACAATAACATGATCATGGGAATTTCACCTATAGCCATGGCGAAGGGTGCCCTGAATCTGGCAGCAAAGGCTGATCCCAACGCTGCCGCAGAGATTGGGATGTTTTCAACTATCCTAACGGGTATCACTGAATCCTACAGTATCGGTTTTTCAGGTAAAATTCAAGATGGTGGGATTGGTGCTAAACTACTCATCACACTTGGCGACTTTAAGCAAGTGATTAATACTGTTATGATGATGTCCGGCATGGGAATGATGTAGAAAGTGTTTAAGATTCGCCCACAAAATCTTGTGGGCGAGTTTTTTATTTACCTTTTTTGGCGTTTATGGTATTATGCCAAAATTGCTTGTGGTTGTGCGCGGTTGAGAGGGACCGTCCGCTTCTGCCTCGTTATTTAGGCAAAACCCTCTGAAAGAGTATTACTTACCTAGGTGAAAGAGTATTACTTACCTAAGGAGGTAAGCAGGTGTATAAACATAAAAGTTTCATAAATCGATTTTTCATGAAAAAGCGGAAGTATCAATATTTCTTTGGTTTCGGCATTGCGTTTTTGTTAATTTTTGCTTCATTCGCGATTGCTGATACCACTGAGGAAACCGACGAAGCAGCTGAGGCAGCAGAACCGAAGAAAAGCCCGATAAAAATCGGTGGGGCAATGCGGGCCAATTACGTATACGGAACTTACACAGATGGCAGAGGGGATGATAATGGCGATGTCGATCTTGAGATTCTCCGTGTCAATGCCGACCTTGACTTTCATAACATCATTGGTAGACTGGAATACCGTTGGTATCCAAGGTGGTTCGGAGCTTCTAGTGGTTACAGTATGATACACACTGCATGGTTAGGATATAATTTCGAAGATTTAGGAACACTTAAAGTAGGTATTGTCCGTGTACCTTTTGGTCCAGGACCTTACGGTGTTTCTTCAAGCTGGTTTTTTGACCAGCATTTTTATGTCGGTCTCTCAGATGATCCTGATTTGGGTATCAGCTGGAGCGGTTCTCTTGATAATTTGACTTATGATGTCGCGTACTATTTACAAAGCGAATTCCAAACCGACGGGTCTAGTCTCAACAGCTCTCGATACGCTTATGACGTTGTAAAACGTAAAGTTGAGAACGATGAGCACGGATATGATGAGCAACATCAATTTAACCTCCGTGCAATCTATGCAGTTGAGAACATCGCTGACGTAGGTGTGTCGCTTCAATACGGGTTACTCAAAGCAACAAATGTAGGGGACGATGAGAGCGGAAGTCACTACGCTCTTTCCGCACACATGAAAAACTCGTATGCCAACTTTACTCTCTTTTCACAGTTCTCCTATTACGCCCATAATATCGCTGACGAAACGCCTTGGGGCACCGGAGACCTGATTCTCATGGGAGCTTACGATTACGCATCCCCCGTTGCTTCAAAGGGAATAATACCCGCTATATCGCTGCGGTACAACGGTATAGATACATCAGGTATCTCCTGGCTTGACAGTGTCACACCTTATGTGGAATGGAGCTCTATCATTAAAACAGTAGAGGAATATAACCCAAGCACTCTTGTAACAATCGGGGCAAGTTGGACGCTCTACGGCGCACTATATGTCTATAGCGATTTTGCACTTTCTGATGGCAACCCCTTTGTTGGGAACGATGGGGCTGGTGATCTTGCTGCAAACGAAGATAACGATGAGAAAAAGCAGAATTGGCGGCTAAACCTTAACTTCGGTTATTATTTCTAATCAGTTTACGCCATCCTAAGGTGAACGCGCTTTGTTAGCGCGCTCACCTCTCTAAAAGGAGAATCTTGAAATGAACGAAGAAGGAAAACAACCCCAACAGATGCCACATCAGATAGATGAAGGCAGGTACAAGAAACTGTTCGGTTTAGAGATTTACTTGACTCCTGTATTCGTAATTTCCAGTATCACTATTATCGTTTTTATCTTAGGCTCACTTATCTTTCAAGAGCAAGCGACAACACTCTTCGGAAATGTCCGAGTCTGGCTTACCACAAACCTTGATTGGCTGTTCATGGGCACTGCCAATCTCGTCTTTCTCTTTTGCTTGTTTGTAGCACTTTCACCTCTCGGTAAAATTCGGTTAGGAGGTTCAGATGCGAAACCCGAATATTCCTACTTAACATGGCTCGCCATGCTCTTTGCAGCAGGCGTGGGGATTGGGCTTCTCTTCTTTGGCGTGTCGGAGCCGGTTACCTATTTTCAGGGTGATTTTCAGAGTGGTGAGAATGTTGTTAGTTATTCGCCGCTGGGGATAGAAACGGTTTACAACCGAGATACGGTTTACACGCCTGAGAATGTGCCTGACATCAATGATCCCAAAGTTCAAGCTGCGAGTTCCTTGGGTATAGCATCAACAGTTTTTCACTGGGGACTGCAGGGGTGGGCAATCTATGGAGTCGTAGGACTCGCCCTCGCATTTTACGCTTACAACCGTGGATTACCTCTGCTCATCCGCTCCGCGTTTTATCCCATATTCGGTGATCGGATTTGGGGGTGGACTGGACACATAATCGATACATTCGCCATATTTGCAGGTATCTTCGGGTTAGCCACCTCCCTCGGTTTAGGCGTGCAACAGGTAACTTCTGGCCTTAACGATCTATTTGGGATACCTGCAAACGCCCTCACCATGATAGTGCTCATTGTAGTGATTACTGCCATCGCGCTGATATCAGTGATGACAGGCATTAATGTCGGTATCAAACGTCTCAGTCAGTTCAACATCATTCTCGCGTTTATATTGCTGGTAACTGTTTTCATTCTCGGTCCGACAGGTTATATTTTCCGAAATATTTTCACTGGACTTGGGACCTATGTCATGAAAATTGTACCGCTTAGCAACTGGGTTGGACGTGAGGACACTGGTTTCCTACACGATTGGACAACTTTCTACTGGGCATGGTGGATCGCTTGGGCACCGTTCATCGGCACATTCATTGCACGGATTTCAAAAGGACGCACCGTTCGCGAGTTTGTCATCTTCGTGCTGCTTCTGCCGACGCTATTGTGTCTGCTCTGGTTTAGTGCATTTGGTGGCACTGCTCTCCACCAGTTCCTCACTGGTGGCTTGACGGGCGTAACTGAACAAGTTGAGACATATAATTACCCACTGGCACTGTTCAAAATGTTTGATGGACTCCCCTGGACAACGCTGCTTTCCTGTGTCGCAATGCTCCTGACAATTATCTTCTTCGTTACTTCATCTGACTCTGGCTCTCTGATTATTGACATCATTGCAGCTGGTGGCAAGGTTGACGCACCGATCCCGCAACGCGTGTTCTGGTGTTCCGTAGAGGGTTTAGTAGCGATTGCACTGCTGCTTGGCGGCGGGTTAAAAGCGTTACAGGCTGCGTCGCTTGTGACAGGTTTCCCCTTTGCAATTGTGTTATTGGGGATGGGAGCTTGTGTCTTGGTTGGGCTTATGGACGAAAGACGCAAATTACAATCTGGAGAATAGGAATTTGATGAGATAATCTTCTGTTGGCACGGTTTTAAACCGTGCCAACAGAATCACCCGAATAATTCTTAACCAATTAACTTGATCTCACTGTTAGGCGCGCTTTATAAGCGCGCCTAACACCTTGAAAAATAAGATAAATGGGTTAATTGGGTGTTATACCCAATTAACCCATAAGTGTCAACTTAAGGAGCACTCTAAATACGGTAGGTGCGGTTTCCTAACCGCACCGGACTTACTTTCGTTGGTTACCACTAATTGGAAAAACATCTTTGTAAGAGTGCTTTGTAAGCGCGATAATCGGCGTTGCAAACGCCTCCCACAAGATCGTTTTGGTATAATAAGGTGCGGTTAGGAAACCGCACCTACCAGTTGTGATGTCAAGTGTGACGCGGTTTTCTCCTCTTAAGTTGACACCTATGGGTTAATTGGGTGTTATACCCAATTAACCCGATTTGTAGTGGGAGATCTCCGTGCCTTGCAAGGGATTCCTTATTGGTATTATAAATCTAAAATATGTGAACATCCTTGGTAGGTGTGGTTTCCTAACCCCGCTTACCCAGATCTAATTATGGGTTTACTATAATCAACATTACAAAATACAACCCGTGAAAATACTTGGAATTGATACATCTTGTGATGAAACAGCTGCAGCAGTCGTTGTTGATGGACGTGAAGTCCTATCAAATATAGTCGCCTCACAGATTAAAGCACATCAAGAATATGGCGGCGTTGTGCCAGAGTTGGCATCGCGCAAACACATTGAGGCAATCAACTATATCGTCAATAAATCGTTGACTGAAGCAGAGGTGACGTTTGATGATTTAGATGCAATCGCCGTGACAAATCGTCCCGGTTTGATCGGTGCATTGCTCGTTGGTGTCGCAGCAGCAAAAAGCCTCGCCTACTGCCATAATATACCCTTACTCGGCATTAATCATATTGAAGGACATATCTATGCCAATTACATGGTGCATGACACATTGACTTTTCCACATATCTGTTTGACTGTCTCTGGTGGACACACGTTGCTCGTGGAAGTGCATGAAGGGTGGAAATACAAAGTATTGGGAACAACACAGGACGATGCAGCGGGGGAAGTATATGATAAGGTTGCAAAGTATCTCGGACTCGGTTTCCCTGGTGGTCGTATTATTGACGAACTGGCACAAAAAGGTGATCCTACAGCGATAGACTTTCCGCGTCCTATGCTCCGCAGCGGTGATTACCAATTCAGTTTTAGCGGTGTCAAAACGTCTGTGCGATATTTTGTAGAGAAAGCAGACCGTGTGGGAACAATGGCAAACGGAGAAATTAGCATTGAAGACATTGCTGCCAGCTTTCAAGCAGCAGTCGTTGATGTGCTTGTAGCCAAAACAGTTCATGCTGCAAAAACCACCAATGCACACACTATAACCTTGACTGGTGGAGTCGCCGCGAACAGCCAACTACGATCTTCTTTGGAGGAAGCTGTTGATGAAATCGGTGCAAATGTGTACTATCCACCAATTAATCTATGTACAGATAACGGAGCAATGATAGCAGGGATTGCTTACGAAAAGTATCAGCAGGGACTACGTGATGAACTTTCTCTCAATGCTGCTGCGAACGGTTCAATCGTTGATGTCTAAGACCAAAATAAAATACTCTTGTGGAGTTCCTTGTCCGCCCGATTTTTCCCAAAACTGTGTTGGAAAAACTATTGCCTCGTCAAGTGATAATTGATGGGCTTGAAAGTAGTCGGGAATCGGAGTTCCCTCCTACCATAAACGTTCCAAAGGTAGGAGCGATCTCCGAATCGCGACGGACAATAATATGTTGACAAAGCACTAGTAGTCTGTCCAGTCTAAAATTATAGGATAATAACAATCGGGAATCGGAGTTCCCTCCCGCTGAATGCCATACGCGCATTCAGCGTTGATTCACAAAGAGATGACCGTATTGGTAGGAGCGATCTCCGAATCGCGACGGACAATAATGTGTTGGAAAAACTAAATTGATTGGGTATAAAAGGAGAGTTACTTGGAATCGGATTTCCGTATTACAGCAGCTGTAGATTGTCTAAAATCAGGCGGAATTATTGCTATTCCAACTGATACGGTATACGGTTTAGGTGCCGACCCGTTTAACGCGGATGCAGTGCAGAAACTATACACGTTAAAAGGTAGACCCGAAGAAAAACCAATCCCTTTAGTCCTCGGTTCCGTTGAAGATGTCCAACAAGTAGCACAAAACCTACCAGATTTCTTTATTCATCTCACAGACAAGTTTTGGCCTGGCGGACTAACAATCATTGTCCAGTCAAAAAACCTGCTTCCGCAGCTAACGGCAGGTGGTACCACCGTTGGGTTACGTATTCCTAATCAACCATTACTGTTGAAAATACTTCAGGAATTTGGCGGACCCATTGCGATAACCAGTGCAAATCTCTCAGGGCAACCCGCAGCAACCTCACCCCAAGAATTTGGTCAGGAATTGTCATCAAAAATTGATTTTATTGTAGATGACGGACAAACGCCAGGACCTATCCCCTCAACAGTCTATGATATATCTGTTTCACCCTCACAAGTTCGCCGAGAAGGGGTTATTTCTGCCGAAACTCTTGCTAAGGAGTTGATGTGTTACAACAGACTTTTAAACAACTCCTAAAATTTATCGCTACCCCAACCGGAAATTGGGTGATACTCGGATTAGGATGTTTTGTTCTCTTGGCGATTGTTTACCACAGATGGCGACAAATCCCTGGTCTAACGGTAGCGATAATTCAGGAGGATACTTGGTTCATCAATCGTGATGATAATAACCGCTTAGCGATTGTGGTTTCACTCCTTATGACCAATAAATCAGGTGCACCAATACAGTTTTGCAGATGTAAATTAAGTGGCTACACGCCTAAACCACCACCTGATCAACTATTTTTAGAAGGGTATGACAAAACTATTGAACTTACTTATCCTAAATACGATTCATTTTCAGAAATTGTAGGAAAATCGGAAAACTTCAATTCAGCATACATTCTCAACCCTTATACAGAACAACGCATGTGGGTTTATTTCGAGTCTGGAATTGTGACATTAACCAACATGCTTCGCGCACCGATTGTGCTAAAGGATTTGAATCGGAAACGGAAATCTATGCAGATTACTGTGCCACGTAATATGGAACAGATTCAGTTGTATCGTGAAGCAGCAATGCGTTGGTAACCCAATTTTATTTCAAAAATAAATTTTATACGGAATAAATCCCTCCGATTTAACGCAATCCTCAACTCACAACTCCATTTTATTTGCCATTTTTTCATCGGTGTGGTATCCTATATCTTCAAGGAGGAATACGAAACCTGTGGCATCTATTAATGATATAGCGAACGAATTTATCCGAGAAGAAATTGAAGAATACCTTGAACGTCCTGAAGAGATAGAACGTTTTATTGAGATGTTCACCCAAGCGACTCCTGAAATGCAGGACATCTCTGCTGCATTGATTGACGGTGACCATCACACCGTTGATGAATTGACACAAGAAGCACTCGGAGCAGGCACAGAAGCACTGGAAATTATGGACGATGGTCTAATTATCGGAATGGGCATCGTCGGCATCAAGTTTCGTGAGAACTTTATCTTTGTCCCCGAAGTCCTTGCGTGTGCACGTGCAATGAAAGCAGGCATGGCATATATTGAACCCATTCTCTCAGATTCGGGAATTGAACCTGTCGGCACGGTGATTATGGGCACAGTCAAGGGGGACCTACACGATATTGGCAAAAACTTGTGTATTATGATGTTGCGGGGTGCAGGCTTTGTCGTTCACGATTTAGGTGTGGATACCTCCGAAGACGAATTTATTGAGGCAGTGGAAGAATACGAAGCACCTATCTTAGGAATGTCCGCACTGCTAACGACAACAATGCCGAACATGGGCAAAACAATTGACGCATTTATTGACGAAGACCTGCGTGAAGAAGTGAAAATTATGGTCGGTGGTGCCCCAGTTACACAGATATTCGCTGATGATATGGGTGCTGACGGATACGGTAAGGATGCTTTGGCGTGTGTGGAATTAGCAAAACATTTTCTTGAAGAAACAGACGAGGAATGGTAATCCTTCGTTGTATTATATATGAAAAAAATAGATAAAACCGAATACGAAAAACGGCTCAATAAAATAACACAAATTTTTGAAGAACTCGTCGTCCATGCTGACGAACAGTCTACCTACCGCTGCCCCTACAAAAATCGATTTGACCACTGCACTGCAAAATTCGGTTGTCGAAACCAGCGTAAAATTGATGAAGGCACGGGACTCTTATGCGTAGGAGATGACAAATTAGATTATCGCAGTGCATGGGAAATAGATGCAACCGACGAGACAATACAGCCACACGAAAAAGCGAAAGGCACAATCACCTGTGAAGGCAAGGTGTATCAACTCTCTCCCGGAAAAACTGTCTTTGACTACGCAGATGATTTAGCCGTACAAGTTCCTACCTCCTGCTTTAGGACGGGACAATGCCACGAGTGTATCGTTGAAATTAAACAAGGTATGGATAGCCTCCGTCCACCTAACGAAGCAGAAGTTTTCCTCCGAGATAACTATCGCCTCGCTTGCCAAGCCGTTGTTCTGGATGTAGACGAAGATATTGAATTCACACCGCTACGACGCACACCCAAAATTCTAACACATATCGGCACAGAAGACGATACACCTCAATCTCCTAATCCACTGGTCACCCATCGTGATGGAATTGTCTACTACGACAATGAACCTATTGATCGATTTCGCGGACATCTCTATGGACTTGCCTTAGACATTGGAACGACCACTGTGGTAGCAAATCTGGTGGATTTAGAAACCGGTGAGACAGTTTCAGTCAGTTCCTTTGAGAACCCGCAACGTTTCGGTGGAAGCGACATCATGCACCGAATTTCTTATGACGGTGAGTTTGAGGGTGAGTTGCGTAAATCGCTTATCGCAGCATTGAACAGTCAAATCATGGAAATGTGTGAAAGGCACGATTTTGTTCGACAGGAAATATACGAAATCGTTGTTGCAGGCAACACAACAATGCGCGACATCTTCTTCAGACAGGATGTCCAGAGTATTGGGCAAAAGCCGTATAAATCTACCATTGAGCATGAATATCGCGAGGGCATCCGTTCTACGACATCACTAACTGAAAAATCCCGTCGACTCGGTATCCGTTCTAATCCGAAGGCGATGGTATATAGTTTGCCGTTGATTGCAAGCCACGTTGGGGCAGATGTCGCAGCAGATTTGGTTTCCGTTGACATGCAATCACAAGACAAAGTAGTAATGTTAGTTGATGTCGGCACAAATACCGAGGTTGTTGTTGGCAATGCAAAGCGGATGGTCGCTGCATCGTGTCCAGCCGGACCTGCGTTTGAAGGTGGCGGCATAGCATACGGCATGCCTGCCTATCCGGGTGCGATTGAGTCAATAAAATGGATTGACGGTATGATTGACTATGAGACAATCGGTGGAGAGAAACCGCAAGGATTGTGTGGTTCAGGGCTTATTTCACTACTTGCTGAGCTGCGCAGGCATAATCAGATGAGCGCAAAAGGCGTTTTTGCTGATAGAAAACAACGGGTGATGCCGCTTTTAGATGAACACGGTATTACCTTCTCACGCGATGATGCAAGCAACTTAGCACAAGCAAAGGCTGCAAACTACTGTGGGCAATATATTGTTCTACGCCATTTCGGTTGTTCCCCGCAAGACATCACAAAACTCTATTTGGCAGGTGGATTTGCAAACTATGTTAACCTGCAAGATGCCATTGACATAGGTTTTCTCGCGCCTGTTCCTCAGAATCGGATTGTTAAAATAGGGAACGCTGCAGTAGGTGGTGCAAAAGCGGTACTTCTTTCAAAAGAAAAACGGGCGAATATTGAAGTATTCGTCCGAAACATTGAACATATTGAACTTGAGACCACTCCCGATTTCTTTGAGATATTTGTTGAAGGATGTCAATTCAATCCGATGCCTACTGATATAACGGAGACTTAAGGAGAAAACACACAAACAGTGAAAGCCTTTCAAGAACGTCTAAAATCTGATAAACCAATTCTGTATGATGGCGGATTTGGGTCGCAGCTGTTTGATCGTGACATACAACTTGCAAACAGTGCGCTTGCCAACGAATTACATCCTGCTGATGTTGTCGGTATCCATTCGGACTATATCAATGCAGGTGCTGAGGCAATCGGTACAAATACTTTCGTTGTTTCTCCACTTCACCTGGAAATGGCAGGATTGGACAAATCAGATGCAAAACAGCTAACACGACTTGGCGTAGAGCATGCAAGACGCGCAGTTGCGGAAAGCGAAGCAGATGTTTACATTGCGGGTTCAGTTGGTCCTTCACCGGGTGCAATTGAAGCAGATAGCGGCGACACAACATTCGGCATAGCAAATAATGAGGTTCGGGAGGCACATAAACTTGTAATCCACACACTTGCAGAAGCAGGAGTAGATTTCCTCTGCCTTGAGACGATGTTTTCCGCAAAAGAAGCCGCAATTGCTGTTGATATTGCCCGCGAAACTGGACTGCCCATAGCAGTAAACTTGACATATAAATGGACAAAAGAACGCCGCACCGGCAATGAAATCTATAAAACTGACTGGGGACATTCTGCTTCGGATTTACTTCAAATCCTTGCCAGTGGCGAGTTTTCAAACGGAGACTCACTTTTAGATTACGTTGATATTATCGGTCTAAACTGTGGCGCAGAATCAAAGCGCGTAGAACATTCGGGAATGCCTTACGCTATCACTGGTACCGAGCAACTGAATACCGCATTATCAGAGATAGGCATTAACGGCAAACGGATGATGGCATATCCCAACGCTGGCATGCCCCAACTTGATGAGAATTATAAAACTGTTTATACACAAACACCAACTGATATGGCAAGTCATGTCCCTGCCCTCATTGAATCAGGTGCATACCTAATCGGTGGTTGTTGTGGCACGACCCCCGCACATATAAAGGCTTTCCGTGAGGCGATTGATGCGAACACGCGTTAAAATTTGTGGTATCACCAATCTCACCGATGCAGAAACAGCCATCGCCGCAGGTGCAGACGCGCTTGGGTTTATTTTTGTGCCGCAGACTCCGCGCTACATCACACCTAATAATGCAGCTGAAATCATCCGAGCGTTACCTCCGTTTATTACAACAGTTGGCGTTTTCAGGAATGTTGATTACAAAGTTATTGAAGATATTGCTATGCAAACAGGTATCACATCTATTCAATTACATGGCACAGAATCACCCGAATTTTGCACACAAATGTCATTACCTGTCATTAAGGTATTTGAATTACAAAATGAAGAAGACTTACAAACCTTAGAAGATTATAATGTGAGTGCATGCCTTGTTGATAAACCAAAGTCAATAACAACAGGGACAATCAATTTGGAACTTGCTCTGAAGGCGCGACATCGTATAAAAGAGTTAATCCTCGCAGGCGGTTTAACACAAGAAAATGTAGCAGATGCTGTCCAATATGTTAAGCCGTACGCAGTAGACGTTGCCAGTGGCGTTGAATCAGAAAAACGCAAGAAGGATCCCAAAAAAATTAAGACGTTTATCAGAGCAGTTAGACAAGCTGATGAAGTAGGAACGTAAGATGCAAACAATAACCCTGACGTATAGAAGACTACCAGATCGGGTTAATTATTTTCAGCAACAACTGCTATATGAAGACGATAAGGTTATTGTCACATCTCAGCGGGTAAAACCATCATCTCCAATCGTTCTGAATGGTGAGACAGTTTTAGGTGACAACTTCACAGCGGTTTGGTTTGTATTTACAGGATTATGGTATGACATCGGCAAAATCTACAATCTTAACAACGAATGGACAGGTTATTACTGTGATATTATGAAGCCAGTCAAACGGAGTCCAGATCAATTTGAAATTGTTGACCTGTTTCTTGATTTATGGGTATGCCCCGATGGCAGTTATGAAATACAAGATGAGGACGAGTTTGAAACTGCTCTTGAAGCAGGTGTTATAAGCACGGAATTAGCAGAAAAAGCCCGGAATGCGTTAGACGACTTAATCAATGAAGTTATAGGTGGAAGATTTCCACCAGAATTTGTGCAGAAATTTTCTACTTCTATTACCGATTAACGGTATCATTTCGTTACATCAGTTGAAAGTGGAATGGAGTCTTAACATGGCAAGTTTAGCAGTAAATGGCGGTGAACCGATCCGAACCAAGCCTTATCCAACATGGCCCACTCTTGATCCTGCAGACATAGAAGCATTTGAGAGTATCTATAACAGCAGACAATGGGGTGTTGGCGGGACAAAAGTTCCTGAATTTACGAAACAATTCGCTGAATTCCAAGGCGCAAACTACGGTGTTTGTGTCAATAGTGGCACTACCGCACTCTATATTGCCTTAAAAGCGGCAGGGGTAGGTCCAGGGGACGAGGTAATTACCACCCCGTATACATTTCAGGCTACCATTGTTGCCATTCTGATGGCACATGCCGTGCCAGTTTTTGTTGACACTGCACCTGATAGTTTTCTACTGGACGTTTCCAAAGTGGAAGATGCGATTACAGAAAGGACGAAGGCAATTCTACCCGTCCACATCGCTGGTTATCCCACTGATCTTGACACACTGGTAGATATAGGTAATCGACATAGTCTTAAAATCATTGAGGATTGTGCACAAGCACATGGTGCAGAATGGCGTGGCAGAGGTGTAGGAAGTTGGGGCGATTTTGGCTGCTTCAGTTTCCAATCATCCAAAAACCTATGTGCTGGTGAAGGCGGAATCATCTTGATGAATGATAGGGAACTCTATGAACGCGCCTGGGCACTCCACAACTGCGGACGCACACCAACTGATTCAGAATTTGGTAATATAGAACCATTCGGTGGAAATTTCAGAATGACAGAATGGCAGGCTGGACTCCTTCTCTCACGCCTAACACGGCTTGAAGCTGAAACTAATCATAGACACATGAATATGCGCTGGTTAGACGGATGGTTCGGTGAAATTCCGGGAATAAAGGTTACGCCACTGGATCCTCGTGCAACACGATGCGGTTCCCACGGTTACAAAGCAATTTTTGATTCTGAAGAGTTTGAAGATATATCACGTGGAACGTTTATCAGTGCAATGCGCGCCGAAGGTATACCTATAGGATATTGGTATAGCACGCCGATGTATCGTGCTTCGTTTCTTTCCTCTAATCTTTTCGGCAGTGACCTTGATTTTTCAGATGTTCACTGTCCTGAAACCGAGAAAATATGCCAATCAGGACTCGCCTTTGGTCAAAATGTTTTGATGGGAACAGAGGAAGATATGGAAGACATTATTAAGGCGGCAATAAAAATCAGACGTAATGTAGGCGAATTAAAGGAAGGTTGATAATTACACGCTGTATAGCAAATTATGGAGGTAAATAACGAAAATTGTATTTTTTTACAATTTTACTATCCTTTTCATAACAAAAAGACTCTATAGTGTCAAAAGCGTCCATAAAGGAGATTTTATAATGACTAATGAACGTGAAACCCAAAGAGAAGTTCGGAGAATCGTCCGAATGTTAGATGCAACAACAAAGCTTCTTGAGAAACCTTATATTGAGGGTCTATTAGACAATTTCTCAAATGGTGAAAAAAGGTGCATCGGTCAATTCAACAGAGCTCTAACACGACTTTATGATTTAGAGGCTTTACCAGAGGGATTATTTGAACCGTTAATTGAAGACGCATCCGTTGGTGACATCGGGTATGCATACCATCAAGTTGCCACGTACCTCAAAGAAGGGATGGGATTTGATTTCGACCTCGATTTTAAGAAAGAGAAGGAAACAATCGGCAACGTAATGAAAGACGTTGGTGATGTTGTAGCTCGTTCCATCTTCAGTATGAGGGAAACGGATTCGGAGGATGATGAATCTTCTGAATCTACAATTGAAGTTGTTGAAGTAGAGGATGATGAGAAACCGGATCCTATTGAACCACGTCTCAACAAATTAGAGGAGCAGATGGAAACTGTTGTTGAGATACTGCAAGAACTTCGATCCAAAAAGGGTAAAAAGGATGGAAAGGATGAGAAAAAGTAGGATTGACATCATTCGCGCATGATGAAATATTGGATATTGTTCAGCGATGACATTGTATCAAAAGCGCGCTTTGAACAATTAACACCTCGTAAGCGTGCCGAAAGAAGTTTTCAGGTAATTATACCAAATTAACCTAAAGGATAACTTCAATCTTATAGGAGGAATACCATGAAACGCATACAATACTGGGGACTTGGTGCTCTCATTTTTCTACTCGTTGGAGCCGCCGTGGTGTGGGTTCGATACGATCGCGCAGATTTACGGCAACTTGAACAGGAGGCTGCTGAGGCAGAAAAAATGTTAGAGGAAAGCGAGAAGAAAAAAGAAACGCCTGAGGAAGTTAACGCTGACAGTGTCAACACTGAAGAAGCTAATATAAGAGAAGTCTCTGATGCAGATATAGAGAAATTTCTCAAGGAACTCGCTGCAGAGGGGAAAGTCTCTGATGCAGATGTAGAGAAATTACTTCAGGATGTTGCTGCGGAAGAAGAAGAGATGAAGGAAACGCTCTCGCCTGAAGAATTAGCAAAACGAGAAAACCGGCGAAAGGCGCGGGAACTCTGGGACAAAATCGGCAAAATAATAGGTGGAGGTATACACAGTTCTACGCACCCAGAAAAAATGCAAGAGTTGGTTCGCCTTTTTGAAGAAGCCGCAGGAGGTCCCACCATATTTACCGACATGAATAATTTAACAACGATGCTACATAAATATGTGGACACAAACGGTGATGTGCGTACTTCCGATCTCTTAAAACTTGCAGATTCCCATGAATCAATTCCCGGTGAATTTGGCGAATTCATGACCAGTGGTGCAACGTTTTATCGCAATCTGGCACAATATGCCACCATTAAAGGCTACGAAGTAGTTAATTTGTATGAGATAATCGCAAATCCGCCGGATGACTTTGAAAAAGTTCTGACGGAGTATTATGAGTCAAACAAATGATAGCAAATTCTTGTGGAAATCGTATTATTTGAGATGTAGGAGGGAACTCCGATTCCCGACTAACAGAAGGTTGGTCGCGATTCGGAGATCGCTCCTACAGAAAATATGTCCCTTTATTTTCAAAATTCACCATAATGTTGTGTGGCCAATTTGCGGTTTTCTACCAATGCTTGAACGAATACATCCTTTGTCCGAAAGATAAGCCCAAAATTGCCCATAAACTACCCATAACAAACTCTCCCAACATTGCACCAAAAAACAAGGGAAGCGCCTTACGATACGCGCCAATTCCACCGTGTCGAACAAGTATAGACTTTATAACCCATGCCAGAAAAACAGGAAACCAAAGCCTGCCGAAGTTCCAATTACCAGCAAGCGGATAAGCGAGTGGGTGAAGTTGCCACCAGATAAACCGTAACCGCATAAAAAGTGTACTCAGTGTGAGGACAATGCCAAAACTGAAGAAACCGAGATGTCTCCATTCAGTATCACTTGGAAATGTCAACCAACGTTGAAGGTCGTTAAACGCTTCTTGCCCACGCCATGTTCCCAAACTTCCGTGTAGATAACCGGCATGCAGGAATGCCACAAAACCGATGAGTAGTCCGATGACAGATGATCCTCACATCACCCAAAGCAGTTGGCGGCTGTTGATTGAGCCTTTATCAGCAAGTTTAAAACCTTCAAGTTGATTCGGCATCGGTTGCGAGCGATAATTGCGGGTGAATCCGTATAGAAATGAGAACCCTGTTAACGTTTGTGCCCCAATCTTCCTTGAACCGAAAAGTGATGTGAGAAAAAAACTCGGACCCGCACGATAGAAATCCTGTGTTGGTGTACCAAGTTCAGCCCGCATCCGTGTGAACGCTAAAACCAGTATAAAATGAATGCTGAAGAATCCCAGGATTCCCCACCACGACATACCTGCTTTCAAACAAAATCCGAACACAACAGCAATACTAATCAGAAACCCGAAAAACGCACTGCGATACCCAATCGGTTCGCTTGACGAATCAAGGTCAGTTTTCATGCCAATAATATTGCGGAATACTTTCCATAAGTGTTTATGCGTTATCCAAAGTGCAAAGAAGCACAGTCCGAAGTATGCTCCAAGCGATTGCATATCAATGTGAGGGTAACCCGGTGTCTGATTCAAACCCGACATAGACCCCAAAATGAGTTGCACCTTCCAAAATAGGTAGAACACCCAACAAGATAACGACAAATCAAGCGGCATTAAAAAACCTATTCCTATTGCATAGGGGTTCAAGTGGATGGGCGTTGAACCGATAGCGTTGAGCGGTTTTTCCGTGAACATCCGACCTATGTCATGCCGAATAGGAATCCCGGGAACGAAAGGAAAGAGGAAATTCATCCCGTTTAGCAGATCAAGTCCTAATCCTACGCCGAACCCGACCCAGAGGAGCCGATTTCGGTAGAAAACGCTCCCTTTCGTCATTTCAAAAGGGAGTAATATAATCGGATAACTTAGTTTTTCGTGTTCAATCCACTGCTTTCGGAGAATAGCGCTCAGCATTATCATAGAAAAAGCGAGTGCTGAAAAGAAAAGTAACCAGAACAGGACAGGCGTAAGCCATGCCCGAATATGTTCTATTTCAAACAGGTTTGATGTTCCTTCATAATAGCCTGTTAAGGCACCGCGGTCCATCACTGCGATCCAGTCTGGTATGTATCGAAAGAAAAGCGATTGCCATTCATTTTCCGGTGTAGCGAACCAACTTGCGTGCCCAAGGATACACATTGTCGCCTGCAACAAATCATGCCCACAAACAACACATGCAAGTGTTACCATGAGATATATCGTCAACATCTCTGCTTGTGTAAGCTGCCATCTTGGAAGGTATTTTGTTAGAAGCTGGTTGCAGATTGCAACAAGGAAAAGCGTAAAGACAGCGTTGAAAAAAATCGCCATCGTGGTGGGATATTGCGTTGTCCACACAGTTTCTGTTTGAACAACAAGGTATATGTTGAGAGGAAGCGACAGCAGACCTATAATTATGGCTCGCCATGTGATATTTTCGGTTGATACGCGTGGCGGTTTGTCCATAAATCTGTATCATTGTTTTTAATGAAATTTAGAAAGCTCGCTCAACGCCATAAAAAATCTGTGGTCGCAATCGTAGGGACAATGGTGGATCAAGTGGAAATGCGAGTTCAATCCGAAAGATACCTGCATCGCTAACCTGAGAAACACTACCGCGTAACCCAAATCCTACGCTCGGTTTTACTTCTTTTATATCAAATGTATTATAACTATCCCAGATGTAACCAATATCTGTGAAAGCTGTTGCACTCAAGACGAGGCCAAGGTCAACGATACGGTCTTTAATGAAAGGCTTAGCAACGAATGTAGCAACTTTGGTCAGACCGTCATTAATCTTTCTGAAGAAGTCACCACCACAAAGGGTCCGACTTTCTAAACTTAACACCATCATTTTTTCACCGTTAAACTGTCGAAGTCCGTATCCACGTAAACCGTTGGCAGCACCTAAGGTAACTTGGCTTTCACCGCGCCAGCCAAACTGCATCTCCGTTTTAAATTGCGCGACAAACGTCTGTTGCAAATCAAATAAGCCGTTCTCACGAAATCCTGTGTCTACTCTATAAATGTCCCCAGTGTTAAATACATCTCGGAAAAACAACGAACTTCGTGCTTGCAGAACAGAACGTTCAATCTGGTTAGTAAAGCTTGTTGCTAATGTGATGAGTGCTATGCCAAAAAACCGATTTTGACTTACCCAGCCGCCATTAACTCCAAGGGATGCATAATATTCGGTGCGCTCAGAACCATATAATGGAGAAGCATATCCAAGGGAAGTGTGGAATTGAGAGCCACTCAAAAAATCCTCATCTCCTCCCATTCCTTTGAGGAATCGTGTCTGATGGAAACCGACATTTCTACGCCCGACAGTAATGCCTACACGTTTGATGTTACGATTAGATGGGGACGCGTCTGAAACCCTTATAGACTCAATTGGCAAGTAGGTTGTACGGTGTGAGTCAAACCAAAATCCTAAATAGTTTTGGTGATGGCGGTCTCCAAAATATTGTGATATATTAGCAGATGTTTTGTGGAGTGTTTGCTCAAAAATATCTGTTTTTTCTCCGTTTTCGTACCATCGTACTTCATTTATCAATTCAGAGATGCTGAAACTTGCACTCCAACGGCTTTTTAAGGTATACTGTGGTCGTTCTAACAAAACACGCCATGAATCACCTTCACGCTGCTGGACGTATTCACTATCGAAGTTCCAGTGAGAATTGACAAGACGAGGCATCCTATATTTCCAAGTAAAAAGCCCACGAGTTTTTTCTCCTGCTTCAGTAATTCGTTCGTATCTAATTTGCCCTGCCTGTCCAGACCCGAAAATATTAGCTTCTCTGACTTGAGCAAGAAAATATCCACTTTGGTTGTTAATTCCTGGGTCAAGCGCGCCGGTTATAGAAAAAAGTTCTATAACTGCAACATGAATTGTAACCCTTTCCGATTCTGCGTTCCATTTGGATTCAATCTTTGCTGCACCAATATAACGTTTTTGTCTTAAAATCCGTTCACTCTCTTTTTTATCTGCTTCAACGTAGATATCGCCTTTCTGAAACAGCAATTCACGTAAGATAACATTATCATTAGTTTTCGTATTCCCCGATAGTGTAATCGTGTCAATTATTCCCTCGTCTATTTCAATACTGATATAAACTCCATCCTCAAACTTTTTAGGAGATTCGGTCACCCTTGCATAAGTGATGCCTTTATTGTGTAAGAAACGAGCAATCTTCTCAGAATCCTTTTTCAACAGCTCAGTATCATAAGGTCTTCCAACGCTTGTTTGCATCAGATTTTGAATTTCTTCTTTTGAAAATGTGTGATTTCCTTTTATTACAAGACTACGGACAACATCCGCTTGATTACCAAAAACAGGTTGTGCGTTGAGGCTAAATATCATTAAAAACAAAAAACTATAGTGTATGCAAGTAGCAAACTGGCGCACATAAAGATAAACAGGACTGCAAAAACTACATATTCCCTTGAAATTTACCATTATGCTTCACCTGCAGTTAATGTGCTGGCACGGTTAGAAAGAAATCCTTCCAGAAGTAAGAGACAAACTGCTAAAATTAGCAATTCCCCCCAAATTTCCCTACCATGTCTTTTGATGTCCAATGCTTCAGTATCCAATTCACCTATTTCATTAGTCGAACCGGCTTGTGCGTTTACGCGTTGAGATGCCTGCTGGAGTGAAATTGAAGTCAAATTGGCTTCAGCAGGTGGAGTGTTGACAGCAAAAAAATCTCGGAATAGTCTATCTTTTGTTTTCACATCTATTTGGTAAATACCGGGAAGTTCTGTTGTCTCAAAACGTGTCGCACCATCTTCACCAATTGGAACTGCTGTCATGGCATCTTCATCTGCAGATTCAAGCCTTTTAATCCACGCACGCCCCCCGGAATTCTGAGGATAACTGGCTGTATATACCTCTCCAACGTTTATATTTTTCTGTGTGTCATCACGCATTACATAAAGCACGCTATGTTGAAGGAGCGGTAAGAAATATGGATTTACAAGTAGTTCGTTATTATTAGATTGTTGCTGGAGTCCGCAGTTGAAGAATAAAATATGGCTTTTCCCTTCACGTCGTTCTAAGAGAAACGGTGTTTCATCTTCAAAGCGTGCAATAACGGTGGTATCTGATGCTGGCGTTACCGTCATACTTTGGTAAAATTGCGGCCCATATTGACCCGACAAGACATTTTCAGGAAAAATCTCAAAGATAGGGTGCGATTCCTCATATTTGCTGACTTGTTGCGGTGTTTGCCATATAATAGGTTGACCGAGTTGAGCAGGTATCCACGATAGGTTGTAATTGGCAGTGCCAAAAACAATTATACTCTTCCCTTGACGGACGAACTCACGTAACTGTGCTTCAGCCTTTGTAGTAATTTTCAGAACATCAGCAAGAAGGATAACATCGTATCCTTCAAGTGGAAACGTATCAAATTCTGCGGGAGTGCACGCTGTGGGTTGTATCATAGATGATTGTACTGGTGCTCCCGTAATTTGTTTGCTTACCAATGGGTTCAATACCAATTTCAGATATTCTGTTTGGTCGCCAACACAAAGCACCCGAATTTCACCGAGTGCTTCAAGGGCAAAATATCGCCGATTATCTGCATTCAATCGATCATCGGTTAACTCAAAAAATCCAGTATGCGTTCCCGGGGTTGAAAAAGTATGTGTTAAAGTGGTCCCTATTGATTCATCTGCTGTAGCAGAAAAAGTCTGTGTTTTCCTTTTCTGATCTCCTACATAAAAAGTAAGTGTTGTTTGTGAAATAGGGGCATCAGAATAATTTTCTATCGTGGTGTTCAAGTGGAACGGTAGATCAACACCGATTAGTTGATGGGAGGGTATAATTTCTTCAATGTTTGTATTATGTGGGGTTCTATAACTAACAGGTAATAGGACAATTCGTGAACCGGATTGATTTGCAATGGCTTCCCAATTGTTCCAGCCGTTCTGAGCAAAATCGGAAATGAGATAGATTTCTTTATTCTGTTGTGTTGACTCAGAGAGAATTTCGTGTGCAAGTTCAAGGCTCGGTTGTACGTTTGTAGAGCGATAAGATACTTCTGCGTTTTGAATTGCTGCGATAACACTTCCAACGTCAGGCGTGAGTTGTTGAAAAACAGGTTGCGGAATATCCGACATTAAAATGAGACTGGCAGAATCCCCATGCCGAAGTGAACGAAGTACATCAGTTGCCAAAGTTTTTGCTTTCTCAAACCAGACTCCATCAACGTCTTGATACCCCATACTGTAAGAGTTATCTAAAACGATGACTACGTCAGTTTTGGCTCGCACAGCAGCAAGTGGAAGACCAAGTGTTAGAAATGGACGTGCCAAAGCGAGGGCAATAAGTGCCACAATTAGCATCCGTAAAAGTAGAATCAGCAGTTGTTTAAGTTGTAGCCTGCGGACATTTTGGCGATGCGCTGCAACCAAGAACATCAAACTACTAAAGTCTACAGTTACAGCTTGACGACGGCTCCATAGATGGATAAGCAGCGGAATTGCGGCAGCCAATAAGCCAAAAAGAAAAAATGGGTTAAGAAAAGCCAATCGTAATCTGCTCCAGTTTACTCTCTAATATCTATTTCAAGTTGATTGAGAGTCCGAAAAATCCCTTCAGTATATTCTCTCATCGTGTCAGATTCAAGGATATTTCCCTGAAGCTGAACGTGGTTCGCATCAGCAATAATTTGTCCTAATGAAGGATCCATTTGAACCCATGTCCCTACGTACACTTCTGGCCAGAAATGGTAATAAAACGCATCCTTTGAAAAAACTAATCCTGAACAGATTCGTGCTGGAATTCCGACTGAACGTGCCATAGCTATCAGCAGGACAGTATGTTCTGTGCAATCCCCAGAACGCGATTCAAGCGTTTTCAGTGATGAGTTAAAGCCACCAGTTAATTTCTTTTCTGTGATAGATTTGTAAACCCATTTGCACAACTTCTTTGACGCACGCCAAGAATTTACCTCACCGTCTAAGATTTCCATTGCTTTTGCACGTATGTCTGGATGAGAGACTTCAACAAATGCGGTTGCCGAAAGAAAATCTTGAAGTTCAGAATCCTTAACCGGTAAATCAACACAATTCTCGTCTTCTACCTCTGGAATTTCAATAGAAAGAGTTCCAGACCGTTCTGAATTCACCTCAAGTTTCTGACGGCTGCTCGCGATGATTGCTTCACTCAGACTGCCTTTTGAGAGTTGTACGTTCGCTACAAACTGTGATGCTCCAAGTTTCAGTTTTTTGCCTGTAGGAATAATGCGAGTACCTAACATAATATCAACTTCTTCAACCTTATCAAGGGCTGTTTCCCTATCAGTTTTCGTTGCTACCATAGTTAGTCTCATCATATCTGTCGCAGATTTATACATCGCGCCGTCACGTGCAACCCATAAACGTGTGTTAATGCCGCCCATGATGTCCAGTTTTTGTGCCAAAATATAAACCTGTTTTTCTTTGGATTGATACGTTAAACTCGCTTCATCTGCAACGCTGAGTTCTGTCTTTATAGATTGAAGTAGATCGAAACTAAAGGTATTGTAGTTGAGTTTTTCACCAATTTTCAATCGATCTTTAGATAACAGGTAGTTTACGGCGACGGTTTCGGAGATCGTGTCCTCGGGAACAACAATTTCTGATTCTGTTGTTTGACCGTTCAGAGTCGTCTTCATATATGCTACGTTATCTTTAATTTTTCCTTCAACTTTTTTCTCTCCAGATTCATTAGATGTTAACAGAAAGTAGCGAGGCATGAAATTGGAATCCGAATACTCAATACGGTTCATTTCAATTTTCATGTTATTCCCAAACCCTTTAAGTTGCATCACCATATCTGTTCTACTTCTAATCATTTCCTCACCTTGATAATCTGCTTTTTCCAAAAAAATATGCATGTGACCTATTTTCCTGCCCATCATGGTCAGGTCATACCAATGTTCTTCGGGATGTTTCAACATTTCTTCAAATTTCAAATTTTCAGTCTCCGCTGCTTCGCAAATCGAGCATAAAACCGTCAATAATAGCACAGATATCCAGACAAATTTTGATAGTTTCATAGTCATACCTCATAAATTGATTGAATTTGGTTTTCAAATTTATTCTTATATGGTAGATTTTAGAATTAATTGGACATTCTTGAACTGTAGGAGGGAACTCCGATTCCCGACTATCAAGGCGTATCGTCGCGATTCGGAGATCGCTCCCGCCAAATGCCATACGCGCATTTGGCGTTGATTCACAAGTGAAGTGTATAATTATTTCAATAATTCACCATATTTCACTCAATTAAGTAAAAGTTGCCATTGCAACCGTATGTGTGTTCCGTTGTTTAACCTTCAGATAGTTTCCAAAAACTTCCTTAAAATTGCGTTTAATGAATTCTCGAAGTCCAGAAATTGTAACAACATACAACCTACCATCTTGTTTAAGGTGTCGCTTTGCCTCTGTGAAGAATGTCTGCAGGAGTTCCTTACCAACATTGGCGGGTAAATTAGATGCAATAACATCAAATTGAACTTCAGGCAGATGGCTAAACCCATTGCTTAAAAGAACATGACAATTTTGGAGTTGATTCTGTTTCACGTTTTTACGAGCATATTCTATTGCGACAAAATCTTTGTCCACCATGTAGACATCTGCCGTTTCTTTGCACTTTGCCATAGCCGCGCCGATGGCACCGTACCCACATCCAAGGTCAAGACATGTGTCACCTTGTTCAATTTCCAATCTTTCTATCAATAATTCCGTGCCTGCGTCTATTGCTTTTGGTGAAAAAAGCCCCCACGTAGTTGTAAAGGTAAGGTCGAATCCGCGCAATTTAGTGTGAAAGGTGATCTCTGATTGTGTTTCTGGTGTCATACTTAGGAGTTTCGCTTTACCACTTGATCAATACACCGAGTGTATCTCCCGGTGTATTCCATAGCAGATCAAAGGCTGATTTTGCTTCTGTATAGTGAAAACGATGCGTAATCATGTCAGATGCACCAATCTCACCTTTCTGAATCTTTTGCAGTGCGCGGGCAGCAATATTTGCGCGTGGCTCATCAGTGAGGATGCCAGCAACAAGCCGTTTGCTCATCATCTTTGACGAGTGTAAAGGGAGTGGTTTTTGTTGGTAAAGTGCAATAAGTTGAATAATTCCGTATTGGCGCACCATGTCTTGTGCTTGTTCAAACGACTTAACACCCGCATGCCCACCAACACAATCTATTACCAAATCCGCACCTTTCCCATCGGTCAGACGACGCACCGCTTGGATAGGATCCTCTTCCTCAGTGTTTATTGACACATCTGCCCCAAGTCGAACAGAAAGTTCACACCGTAATGACAGCGCATCTACAGTGATAATTCGTTCGGGGGAATAGCTACGGACGACCTGCATCATCAAACTCCCAACCAAGCCTTGCCCCAAAACAACGACTGTGTCACCCTCTTTTAGACCGGATGAGTCTGCCCAGGCAACAGAACTGGTTGCAAGTGGTAGAAAAGTTCCCTCTTCAAAACTGACATCTTCAGGCAGCGCAACTATTCGACCATCAGTTGCGTTCGGTTCAGCGACAACGTATTCGGCGTGTGGCGCTACAACCATTACCCGATCACCAACATCATAATCCGTAACCTGATCTCCAGCAGCATCCACAGTCCCTGTAAGGGAGTATCCCATAATTGAAGGTGAAACCGCTTCTTCAAGAATGTATCGTCTAAAAAGTTCAGAACCACGGCTGATTAAGGTTGTATCTGTCTTTACCCGTATTTGGTTTGTATTTATCTCTGGAATCGGCACCTCTTCTAATTGGATATTGCCGAAGCCTTCTGGTTTGGTTACCCGAAACATGTTCTAATCTCCAAAGGTTATCCCTGTCAGGGCATGGAATAAAGTATTATCCTTTCTGTTGTAAACGCTTTACTAAATCTTCACGACTAATGGGTTTATTTAAATCCATTAAATAGATGTGAAAGGTATCATTTCTATCGGAAACAAATGCTATGTAACGCCCATCAGGTGAGAAAGCAGGTTGAATTGCCCTACCGATGTCGTTTGTGATCCTACGTTCATTTTTGCCATTAGCATCAATAAGATAAATTTCCCAATCCCCGTCTCTTGCTGACACATACGCTATTGTTTTTCCATCTGGTGAGACGGTGGGTGTGTAGCAATCGTAGCGGTTTGGATTGAAATGTCTTTCGTTTTGACCATTAATATTCATAGTATAGAGTTGGTGCACGTCATTTCGTGAGGAAACAAACACAATGCGTTTCCTGTCAGGAAAGAAAGCAGGACTTCCTTCGTCAGTTTCATTGTGTGTAATACGTTTCGGTTTGACTTGCTCAGGTGTGATTTGTGTGAGATTGAGTCCATTTAAATCAAGAAGATATAATTCTAAGTTTCCATCAGTATTTGATTCGTAGACTATTTGGTTACCTGAAGGTGAGGATCGCGGCACGCGTGCTCCGAAACTGATTGGTAAAACGGAACGAGTAATTTTGCTATGAATATGTGTTACGTTAAAACCTGTATAAATAGGGGTTGAACCGCTACTCTGAAGAACTATTTTGACTTCTCGTGACGATTTTGGTTCGCTGCTATAAAATATATGATTCGGAGTTTTTAGGAATGCAGGTGAGCTGTCGTTGAAATCCGTTGTAAATGTTACACGCCGTTGAATCTGTCCCTCCAAATCCATCAAATAAATATCACTATTATCAAGACGAAAAGATGAGAAGGCAATTTGTGTGCCATCCGGGGAGAAGATAGGTGAATAGTTATCGAAATTTCCACGTGTAAGTTGTTTTGTCTTATAACTATCTCCCGCCAGTTCTATTATTTTTTTAAAAATTTTGGAATCTGAAGTGCCTTTTTGAACAATGTTGAGTATACGAAAAGCAGTATCTCTATCACCAAATATGAGATAGGTACGTGCCAATTCAAGACGGGCAGCGATCCGCTTTTTTGGTTGTCCGGTGTAAAACCGAGAAGCCTTTTGGAACTGTTCAATTGCATCATTATGATGCCCTAATTCATTATATGCTTTTCCAAGCAGCATCCGTGCTCTTGGATTCTTAGGGTCTGTCTCAATAAGAGCCTCCAATTTTTCCACAGCCTCTCGCGACATCTCAGAATGGATTAGTGCTTCGATTTTGTTCAAGGAGTTTTCTTGACACCCCAGGATTACCAATATGGCAAGAGATAAACTACAGCAAATAAAAAATACGCAACTCAGTTTTGCATTTCGGGTTGCTCTTAACATATCGAGCCAATCTATTGTAGTATCGTGACGCTTTCAATATATAGTAGATTTTAGAATTACTTGGACACTTTTGAGCAGTAGGAGGGAACTCCGATTCCCGACTATCAAGGCGTTCTGTCGCGATTCGGAGATCGCTCCCGCTGAATGCCAAAAGCGCATTCAGCGTTGATTCACAGAAAATGTGCCTCTTTAATTTCAAAGCTCACCATATATAGTAGATTTTAGAATTACTTGGACACTTTTGAGCAGTAGGAGGGAACTCCGATTCCCGATTATCAAGGCGTTCTGTCGCGATTCGGAGATCGCTCCTACAAGAGACGTGTAAACTTATTCATTTAATCCACTATAATTGATATTTAGATTTTCTTAAAGTGGGGAGTGTGACAGAAATTCCGTGTCCTAATTCGTCTCTAACTTGTCTATGTTGATTTACGCCTACCACGCCATCCATCACCCACCGCATATATCCAACATACTATTGCCTGGATAGACGAAGTAACTTTTAGAATCCAAGAAGGTCGAAACATCAACGTTTTCCCACTATCAAGTGTCCAAAGACGAATTGAACGTTCAGAATCTGTTTCTGTATTTGCCTTGTCATTTGTCCCAGTTTCAGTTTGTACAGTGGGTTTAAATCGGATTAAATCTTGCCATCCCCTTACAGGATATGAGTTGATATAAAAAATACCAATTGCCGCGACAAATACAACAAAGAGTACACACCCCTTAACAAATTGACGTAAGTATATTTGCCCAAGTCCGGGGAGAAGTGCCGACAATACCATCGCAGAATAAGAACGGGTTTGAACGGATGAATCTTGGTTCTTTGCAGAAATGTCGTTTGAGCGAAGATCGGATGTTGATTCCCGCATCAATTAAGCTTCTCCTTGCGCAACAAGATATACACCAATACAGATAATAATCGCACCAATTATACGAACTCTGGGAATAGATTCTTTGAAAAACAACCATGAAAATGGTATTGTCAGGACATATCCTAAACTCAACATTGGGTAGGCGATACTCAGCTTAACACGCGACAGAATGACAAGCCAGACGAATGTTGTGAAACCGTAGATCGAAATGCCTCCAATAACAAACGGATTCAAGATTACTTGTGTTAATTTCGGCACCAATTCACGAAAGTCGATAGCCCCGACCTTGCTGACTCCCTGTTTTAGCAATATCTGTCCCATGACTGTTAATAAAACATTGAAAAATAGCAATATATAGTCTTTCATATCACTATTATACCACATATATGAAGTGTTTTGCAATTTTGCAGGCATAAATTCAGAACCATTCAAATTTCTGTTGCTTTTTGTTTAAGAAATCGTTAAAATTTTTAGACAAGGAGGAGACTATGGTTGAATTGACATCAGAAGACTTTGAATTTTTCAGAGACAACGGTTATTTAATAAAACGGAACGTACTAAACCCAGAACTCTTGGAACGAGCACGTGCAAAGTTATGGGAAGGTGCGCCAGAGGGAAGGTTACGCGAAGACCCAGAAACATGGGTCGGCCCCTTCAAACCGGAAGAAGAGAACGAAGATAATTCGAATCGACGAAAAGGTTTCCGTTGGAACTACCGCGAACCCGGTGGCGAAGAGTGGATGGTCAAACTGCTTGCTACCGATCCGAATGTCTGGCGAATGGCAGAACAGTTTTTAGGTGAGGGAAACTTGGTGGTACCTAAACGCGTGCGAGGCATCTATTGCACACTACCTTATGGAGATGTTCCAAGAAAGTCAATCGGATGTCATGTTGATGCGCATCCGTTCCATCTCGGCGTTGTCGGCTATATTGACGATGTTCCACCCGATGGCGGCGGATTTACCGTTTGGCCCGGAAGCCATAAAGTATTCTATTACGATTACAAATCGCAATATAAGAACGAACCGATTCCACAATACGATGTTGATCGAGAACGACTCAGTAGAGAACCGGGTGTGGATTGCTACGGCAATGCGGGTGATATTGTCTTCTGGCATCATCGCATCGGGCATGCTGCAGGACATAACTATACACACCAGATTCGGCAGGCAGTGCTATATGATTTCCGAAAGACCGAATTGCCAGAAACACAAGAAGAACCGCCTAACGAAGATATGTGGCGAGATTGGCCCGGCATAAAAGCGTTAGAAAAATCTCAGTTTTAGAGTTCGGTCATAATTTGTTATAGAAAAATCGTCATTATTTATACGAAGCGGTAGGTGCGGTTTCCAAACCGCACCATAAGCGTCAATTTAAGAAAAGCATTACACAGTAAGAAGTAACGGTAGGAGCGGTTTCCAAACCGCTCCGTATTGTCCGAAAACGAGCCGGGCTCTTGTGGGAGGCGTTTCAAACGCCGCTGAATGCCAAAAGCGCATTCAGCGTTGATTTGGATATATCGCGCTTACAAAGCACCTCCGCAAAAAAAATACAATTGTTGACAGCCAACTTGCATAAGTCCGATGCGGTTAGGAAACCGCATCTACCGGGTGGAGTTCACTAAATTGACGCTAATGGTACGGTTTCCAAACCGCACCAAGCACCAGCTTAAAAATACTTTTCGTTATCTTAGCTCTAATTCTTTCAAAATTTCTGCCATCATATCATAAGCAATTTGTGCCTTTTCCATCCGCATATTCGGAAATGTCTCTACAGAGATATACTTATCGTAGTCGACTTTTCCTAAACTCTCAGCAAAAGTTCTAAAATCCAACTCATCACCTGCCTCACCCGGAATAAGAAATGTGCTGTAGGGATACATCCCCGTTACGCCTTTCACGTGGCAGTGTGCAGTCAGAGGTCCTAACTTTTCGGTAACTTCAGCGATATCCTCCCCAAGATGATAGAAATTAGTAATGTCGTTGAGTGATTTCAAAGAGTCAGACTCTACATGTTCAATTAAAAGCATAACTTTAGGTGATGAATCGATAGTATTTGCCTCGTGATTATGGATATTCATGGTAATCCTAAGTTCTTCTGCACGACGGCAAATCGGCTTTAGCACATCAACAAGAAGTTTCCAAGCAAACGCATCGCCTTTGTCGCTTCCATAACCTGTGAGAAAATTGACACCGTGTGCGCCAAGTGCAACTGCCACATCCTGTAGGAGTGCATAGTGATCTACCGCTAACTGCTTATCCTCCAATGCCAGTTGATACAATCCCTTTCCGGTAAACGGGTTTATAACGGAAACCTTTAGTCCGTGGTCAGTTGTCATTGATTTGACTTCTTTGAGTAGATTGTCGGTGACCTCACCTGAAGGAATGTGTGCTTCTGGTCCGCACATCATCTCTATTGCATCGTAGCCGACTTCGGAGAGGATAGTGATAACTTCTTGTAGTGGGAGGTCTTTCATCCCACCTGCATGGTATGATATGCTGATCATGGTTGATTTCCTTTCAAGCAAAGTTTTAGACAACTCATGTGCGTTTCTAACCTGTCAATTCTTCTGATCTACTCAGGTTTCCACCACGGTGCAAGTCTGGGAGGTGAACCGAAACCAAGTTTTTCACCTCGACAATACTCACTAAGTTTTCTACCAAAAATTTCAATACTTCGTCGTGTCTTTGAGGAGTTGCCCCAGCGATACCAAAATCGGTCAACAAGAGCAATAAGTTTGGGATCAATGTCTTGTGATTCAGAAATGAGTCCTAATTTTTTTTCAATTTGGCGATGCCACCATCGAGCAGTAGGTGACATAGCAGGCTTCATTCGCTCAAAAGCAGCGGAAATTCGAAATAAATCACGGGTCTGTAAAGCTTCTCTATAGACGGTTCTACAACTTCGTTCTTGCTGGGCAACTTCGTACGCCCATGCAGCATGATTGCGAACCCACCAACTTTTATCGTTTGATTTCAAATTTTCCAGCAATACAATAGCATCGCCGCATCCAAACCAGGGTAAAATTGAAACACCCAGATTTCGCTCTTTCGCATAATGACTCTTTAAATACTCCTGTGTCACTAAATTCCATAGTTCATCTTTGCCTCCTCCAGTCAAAGCAGCAATTGTCATAAACATAATTCCTTCATCGTTATTACAATTCTCTAAAAGATTGCGCCTAAGCCGAACATGTTCGGGTGTGTTACATTGCTCCACTTTCCAGAGTTGAGCAAGGAAAGTCTCAATTCCATATTTGTTATAATGAATCGTTCTTACACTTTCGGAGCTCCATTTTTGATAGTTTTCTTCAGCTTTCTCAGGTTGAAAGCGTAATAACAGACAACGGATAACATCCGTAAAGTCACTTAAGACTTGTTGATACCATGGAAATTTCGAAAGGTCTGTAAGATATTTATCTGATAGGTGCAAGAAGTCAATTTGATTCTGTTCTGCCCAAGTCTGAAAAACTTCTCGATTTATCCCAAACTGGTTCTCTTTAACAGAATTAGAATCGCCTTCATTACCGGCAAGTATTGAAAACAACCATTTCATAATATCTTTTCCCCACCGTGAAAGATCTGCACGGCGATCAAGTGTACAGAGAAATGACCCCATAATTTGTATAGGCAGAAAAGACCTTAGCAACTCATAAGAAGGTACATCTTTGCATCCATCAGGACGAATTCTCCATCTTCTACTATTCCTCGAATAAAGATGTCTCTGTATTCTCTCATCAATCAGCGTTTCGTCCAAAAATAGTTTTGGATCAGAGTATGCTAATCGCAGCATTGGAAAAGTACCAGTTGAATCGGGTTTTCTCATCTTTAAATCTTCTAAAGCATACTTCACTGTTCTATCCTCAACTTTAGATGCATAAGCAAATAGTGCACACCAATATTCCTCCTCCGAGAATTCTTCTGATGTGTGGTCAGATGGGTTCTGATCTTCATGTGACGAATCTCGGTGTTCTTCTAATTTCTTCTGTGCCAATTCTACTATTGAAGCCGGTAACAGGTACTCGAACAAATCAGGCAATGACTCATAGCAAATCGAAGATCTGAGTGGTTCATGAGAAGCCAGAAACTTAAACCAATCTGCCAATACATCCTCAGTAGCGCAGAAAAGAAGAGTTTCTGTTAACAAGTGAGTTAACCAAGCAATATCCGAATAAAAATCTTCACCTTGAGCAAGCTGTTCCTTCATTTTAAGAATTGCTTTTGTGATTTTTTGGCAATCTTCCTGTTTAAAAATAAGTCCTTGAATTGACAAAAGTTTGAACTGTGCCCATCTTTGATTCAGCGCGTTAAGTTTGAGGCTACAAGCAAGTTCGGCGTAACTTTCAGGATCATTCTTGGAAACCCATGGTATTAAGTTTTGTATACAATAATCCTCAAGTGTGGCATCGACACCTGTACCCAGTTCAGCATTTTCTGAAATGTACTGTAGAACCTCTTCGATTTTAACGAGATCATCATCACGTAAATCCGGCAAGTCAGTACGAACTGCTAAATAATCAAGACCGTGGTAATTGCCATTGACATTTTCTTCTGGTGACCTGTCTTTTAATAACTTTTCTTGGGCTCGGATACGATCAATAAAGGGCTTGAATTTCTTATTCCATTGTTCGGCAAATTCTCTCCACTCTTTGTTCTCCTCAGAAGGCGGACGCTGCAGTAGTTGAGGCAAATTTACCAGATTAAGTTCATCCGCTAAACCATGCACTCCTGTTAACAAAGTTTCATCGGTTTGAACTTCTCCTGCTAACGTAAGTAGATCGTCTAAAACATCTTCAGTGAATTCCCAACGCATTAACCTTCCGATATTTTTGTTAAACTGTGGGTTTTCCTTATGAATTACATAGCAACGGGCAAGTGTAGATAAAAAATGACGCTCTGGTCTTTGTGACAAAATTGAAAGTGCTGTTGTTGCTAATCGGATATGTGTATAGTACATTGTCGGGAATGGAAGACTCTTGGGATCAATAATATCGCCTTTTATATATTCATCAGTGTATGTAGGAAGAAGCCATTTGGTAAGACGCGATTCTAAGTGATTAAGCTGGCCTTTTTGGTTTCGCCAGATTTTTGCCAACGGTTCAATAAATGCGTCCTCTTCATTTGGTGAAATTTGATCCCGAAATTTAGCTTCAACAAGTTGTGCATAAGCATCAGTATCTTTTTCTACCCAAAAAGAAATACGTTCCTTTGTAATCTGTGCGTTGTGACTATTAATCCACGCAAGCATCAATGCAGCCCGTTTTTGTGAGAGCTGATCAAGTGAAACATTTGGTTCGGGAGATATTATAGAGATTTGTAGTGCAACAAATAGTGCCTCGGTTCTTAGATCTTCTGAAGGTATTGGCTCCAAAGCGTTCTGGAAACCTTTTGCGAAATCTGTTACTTCGGTAAACTCCATACAATCAAAAAACGTTGAAAGGTAAAATGCCCAACACAATAAAACGTGGTCTGCACTTAACTCTGCATGAAATTGCCCTGCTTTACGGGCAATGCGTTGTTCTTCCAAGTCTACGCGGGTTTTGGTGTAGTCCGAAAAGCACTCTTTAAGGAGTTCAGCAGAAACTTTTGGAGCATCCTCAATTTTATCCCACTCTATTTGTTGAGCGAGATATGATAGAAAATCTTTAACATCTTCGACACGAGACCATCCTAATTTTTCGCGAATTTGTGAATCTGAGTGTTCAATTTTGTAATGCAAGTCCACTAACAAGATCATTTCTTTGGTGACAACATCAAAAGAACCAAACTCGTCTTTTAGTTCAATACATCTTTGAAAATATCTCGGGATTTTTGCAATTTCCTTTAATGAATCTGGTAAGTCATCAAGTTGCATGTCTTTTCTGGATAATGCCTCCTGCAATTCAGGATCGCTATAAGGGGTTACTGAAATTTTGTGGCACTGCTTCCATAAATTACTCTCAAAAAGTGGGTAAGCGTTTAAAGTCCGCGTGGTAAATAAAAAACGAATTCTATCTTTCCATTCGCTCTCAGGCTGAAAGTATTCGCTAAGAATAGCTTGTGATGCTTCAATAGCATCACGTTCATTAACACCGTCGAGGACTATAAGGGTTTTTCTCCAAATTTTCGCTATCTTATTTTGAAGTTTGAGAATTTTTTCTTGCTTATTAGACCCATAGATTGCACTCAAACAGTTCTTAAGCAAATCAAAAATAGACTTACATCCATTCCAATCTTTACTATCTAACCAAAAAGTAACAATATTTTCGCTTTCGTGAATTGAATTCATCCATTTAGCAGCAAGCCAAGTTTTACCTGTGCCTTCCTCTCCTTCAAGAAAACAAACAGGTGCATCTTGAGTGGTCCACCAACTTGAAATTTCTGATTCAAAAGAATCTCGCTCTATTGCTTGTGACAAGTTAATAGGATTGAAACCTTCATCCCTGCTAAAACGATCTAACAGATATTTTTCAACATCCTTTTTGACATGATATTGGGATTGAATTCCACTGTCTAATTTAGATTTGAGTTCTTCTAATTTCTTCTCCGTTTCTGAATCATTTTTGATTTCTCCAATCCAAGTCAAGAATTCTTCATCTGTGTTTGAATGATCAAAGAAGTGACAGATATCTTCCCAGAACGCAACACACAATGCTCCAATATCCGAAATTTCATCAGTCAATTCAAGTCCAACGATATCCAAACCTGTTTCTTCTGCAACAGCATCTAAAGTATCATGCAATTGTGCAGTGTCTTGAGACAGTGCCAAAACATATAATTGTAGGTGTGGTAATGTCCGTATGGCTTGACGAATGTCTCCCTCAACTGACTTTGCATTTGGAGGTTTTTTGCCAGTATATCTTTTGGCTTGTATTGATACATTACCTACCAAATTCCTCGCGTCACCGCTCGGTTGATCGCCTCGCCTAGCAACTACAAAATGCTGTTTTAGAAACGAATGCAGTAATATGGCAACGAGTTCTTCAAACTCATCAGGTTTTACTGAGTGGATATGTTCTTTTAGTGTCTGCCAACTCATTTTTAAATTCCAGGTTGATTTTGATGTAATTTTTGCTTTCTAAAGTATCAACATTCGTGGCTGGCATTGATATACGCCTGCAAATGTTTCAACGCACTACCATCACCCATCACCGATTGTGCGCGCTTAATAGCTTCGTGTGGGTCAGAGCATATCCCCAACAGATAATCAACCATAGATGCATTCAGCAGAATCCTGTTATAGATTTGTCCTTTTTCACCCGATAACGCAGCAATTCCTGCTTCCGCGAAGGCATCCGCAGTTACAATCTCTGGTCGTGGATTCAGAGTATACACAAATCCATAGATTTTAGGATCAATATCCAATGCAAAATCTTCACGTTTGCCTTTAATGCATCGGAATCCTTGAGAATAGTTGACCGCCATTCTATCTGGCGTAGAGGGTTTTCCGAGGCGGAGCGCATAATGACTCGTGCCTTCCTCCCCTTTAACAGCAACTGCAGCCTGAAACCCGCGCTCCAACGCCATTTGAAGCAAAGGTTTTTCATAACCGATATGGTAATATCCAAGCACCATGTAGTTAGCTTTGCGAGCAGAAAAAAATTGTTGTGCTTTCTCTGTAGCAGCCCATGGCGGACGTTTCTTGATATGTACCCTTAACTCTCGTACATTGTATGCCCCAGGTGAATACTCACGCTGACTGATATATCCAAATCTGACCGATTCGTTTGTAATAAGGGATGCAGTCTGTTCAAGGGACAAGTCGGTTTTTGCGCCGAGTGCCCGCAAAATTGACTCTTCGGTTACACCATTTTTCGGTGGCATCACATCAACGCTATGAAGCAATGATGGTTCTCCTAACGCTGCGCGGACTGCTGCAACAAAAAGTGTCGGACGAAAATAACGCGTTGCACCGTCGTAAGGTTGACCAAAATGCGTAAGTGTATCCACGTCAATTGGGCAAACCTGTTCTGGACCGAAATATGCATCAAGATATCCGCGCACTTCTTCGTAAGTTTCTCTGTTCATTCGTTGTCCGATAAGTGCGGCACTTTTGAGAGCAGGTTTAACATCATCAGTGAGAATTGCCTCACACATCTGTCTGGTTTCAGCATAACTCAAATGTTTTGCTATTAATATCTTTTCTAATGCCTTCACAACAATGGCTTCTGTCGGATTTCTCGCAACATACCCAAGTTCTGGTTTGATGAGAAATTGAATCTCTTTGGGAAGATGAGATAATAATATGGGTTGATATTTCTGAAATGCTGCTTTTTCAGCTTGGCTCCACTGTGTTGCCTCTGGAAAATACTTTCTGAGCGTCATCGCTACAAAAAACGCTCCCATCTGTGCCTCTGAAACTGCTTCTGTTTCTGCTAAGTTTCCCTCTAAGGACTTTAAAATAGTTTCAAGAACAACATCAGGTTGAGGTCCATCATCAGCTTTCTTGCCTAAAGGTCGTGTTTGGTGTGGACCTGTGCAGACTCGCGCCTGTGCTTCAAGCAACTCTTCATTAGGGCCTGGATATTGTGGCGTATACATTTTATGTTCCTCTATTCTGGCATCTGGTTAGTTAAAATATATCACATGCAGTGCTTATAGTCAAATCCAAACACCAAATGTCTATTCAATAAACTTGACAGGAGATAGAAAAGAAGATATAATAATGAACGCTGATACGAAGCGACCTATTTTGAATCCTGCTATTAGATCATCCCATTCAATTCATTATAATGCTTTTAACAATCACAACGACTTATTCTCCTGCGACAGACCTTGGGTTTTTGTTACACAAGCACCCTGAACGACTACAATCCTTCGATCTTGCTTTCGGGCAAGCACACGTCTTTTACCCAGAGGCAAACACAGAAAAATGTACCGCTGCCTTATTACTTGATGTTGATTCCGTAGGGTTGGTCCGTCGTTATCACGGACAGGTGCGAGATAATTTCGCACTGGCAGAGTATGTCAACGACCGTCCTTATGTCGCCTCCTCATTTATGAGTGTAGCAATTGCCAATGTGTTTAGCAGCGCACTATCTGGGAAAAGTAAAGATCGTCCTGAACTTGTGGAAACACCAATACCTTTAAATGCAAAGTTGTCTACATTGCCTTGTCGGGGAGGAGAAAAGTTCTTGAGACGACTATTTGAGCCACTCGGTTATAATGTAAATGCTGATCGACACGTCTTAGATGCACAGTTCCCTGATTGGGGCGAGAGTCGTTATTTTACCGTCACTCTTGATAAAACATGTCGTTTGAGTGAACTCTTAACACATCTTTACGTTTTAATTCCTGTGCTTGATGATGAAAAACACTACTGGGTTGACCAAGCGGAAATAGAAAAACTATTGAAACACGGTGGTGATTGGCTTTCCGAGCATCCTGAACAAGAATCAATTGTCAATCGTTACCTAAAGCATCAACGTAGGCTTACCCGTCAAGCACTCGCGCAATTGCGTGAGACAGATGTTGATGAAATTGAAGAACAGACTCAGGAAGAAGTACAGATTGAAGAACGTCTCGGTCTGAACGAAATCCGTTTAACTAAGACAGCTGAAGTAATCAAAGAGTCTGGGGCAGGACGTGTTCTTGATTTAGGGTGTGGAGAGGGAAAACTTCTTCGTAAACTGATGGCAGAAAAACAGTTTGATGAGATTGTTGGGGTGGATGTTTCACATCAATCACTGAAAATAGCACAACAGCGATTACATTTTGATCGATTACCTGATAAGCAGAAGGAGCGTCTTAAGTTATTCCAAGGGTCGCTCTGCTACCGAGATAGCCGGTTGGAAGGATATGACGCAGCTGCAGTTATAGAGGTAATTGAACATTTAGATCTACCACGACTTTTGGCTTTTGAACGAGTACTTTTTGAGTCTGCTTGTCCACAAACAGTTGTGTTGACAACCCCTAATATAGAATATAACATAAAGTTTGAAAATCTACCAGCGGGACGATTTCGCCACAAAGATCATCGTTTTGAGTGGACACGGGAAGAATTCCAATCTTGGGCATTAGATATTTCAAATCGTTTCGGTTATGCTGTCGCATTTCACCCGATCGGACAAACAGATGAAGATGTTGGTTCACCGACTCAGATGGCTGTATTTACACGTGAAAGTTCCGATCAGAAAACCTAATGCCTCGTCAAGTGATAATTGATGGGCTTGAAAGTAGTCGGGAATCGGAGTTCCCTCCTACCATAAACGTTCCAGAGGTAGGAGCGATCTCCGAATCGCGACCTACAATAATATGTTGACAAAGCACTAAATTACATTTCTGGTTGTGGTTTCATAAACTATTTATAATTGATTCTAAGAAAATATGCTTATCAAAATTCCTGACCCTTCACTTGTAATCCTCATCGGTGCTTCAGGTTCGGGTAAATCTACTTTTGCCCAGAAGCATTTTAAGCCGACGGAGATCCTTTCATCCGATTTCTGCCGTGGTCTTGTGTCGGATGACGAAACCGACCAGTCTGCAACGACTGATGCTTTTGAAGTGCTGCATTTCATCGCTGCAAAACGACTCGATGCTGGAAAATTGACAGTCATTGATGCTACGAATGTCCAAGCGGAGGCACGAAAATCTCTACAAACACTTGCGCGGGAATATCATTATTTGACTGTTGCTATTGTACTGAACATTCCAGCGAAACTCTGTCAAGAGAGAAACGAAACACGCCCTGACCGAGATTTTAAACCGCATGTTGTCCGTAACCAGACCAGTCAACTACGTAGATCACTCCGAGGTCTTAAACGAGAAGGATTCCGAAACTTCTGTTATGTGATGTCTTCACCAGAAGAGGTTGAGACTGCGGAGGTTGAACGGCAACCGTTGTGGACAGATCGCAAGGATGAGGTAGGTCCGTTTGACATTATTGGCGATGTTCATGGATGTTTTGATGAACTTGTAGAATTGCTTGAAAAACTCGGCTACGAAATTACAAATCAACCTGATGGTGAAACAATTGTTAAACATCCACAGAGTAGAAAAGTTGTTTTTGTTGGGGATTATGTTGACCGAGGTCCAAAGGTTGTTGAAGCATTACGATTGGTTATGGAAATGCACAAAGCAGGTATAGCAATCTGTGTTCCGGGAAATCATGATACAAAACTTGCTCGGGCACTCAGAGGTAAAAATGTGAATCCGACACACGGGTTAGCAGAGTCGCTTGCGCAATTGGAAAAAGAATCGGAGGAATTTAAGATAGACATAGCGGAATTTGTTGAGGGCATGATCAGCCACTATGTTTTTGACAACGGAAAACTTGTGGTAGCACATGCAGGCATGAAAAAGGAACTTCAAGGAAGAGCATCTGGACGCGTCCGAGAATTTGCTCTCTATGGTGAAACCACTGGAGAAACAGACGAATTCGGCTTGCCTGTTCGGCTTAATTGGGCTGAGGAATATCGCGGTGATGCTACTGTTGTTTATGGACATACACCTGTTGCTGAACCGCAATGGATAAATCGCACGATTAACATTGATACGGGGTGCGTTTTCGGTGGTAATCTGACAGCATTGCGCTATCCTGAAAGAGAACTCGTATCTGTCCCCGCAAGACATACCTATTATGAACCTGCTAAACCGCTGCTTGATGAATTGGACGAAAAGGCTTCATCAGAAAAGCAGGTTGATGAAGGAATCTTGGACATTAGTGATGTTATAGGAAGACAAGTGATCAGCACTCGATTAAATCACAATGTAACGATTAGGGAAGAGAATACTATCACAGCACTTGAGGTGATGAGTCGTTTTGCAATAGACCCCAAATGGCTCATTTACCTACCGCCAACAATGTCTCCAACTGCAACTACAACAAAAGAAGATCTGCTTGAACATCCCGCAGAAGGCTTTGCTTATTATCGTAATCAAGGTGTATCCAAAGTCGTTTGGCAAGAAAAGCACATGGGATCACGGGCTGTTGTTATTGTATGCAAAAGCCCCCAAACAGCAAAGAAGCGTTTTAACATATCAGATGATAGGGTTGGTGTCTGTTACACACGCACCGGCAGACCGTTTTTTGATGATGTAGCGATGGAAACGGAACTACTAAGACAGGTCAAGGATGCCGCAGATAGTGTTGATTTTTGGAAGACCTTGAATACGGATTGGATTTGTCTTGACTGTGAACTAATGCCGTGGTCTGTAAAAGCACAAGAATTATTGCGACAACAGTACGCTCCGGTTGGCACATCCGCACATGTTGCTGTTAGGGATGCGGTTGCTACTTTAGAAGCCGCACAGAAACGGGGAGTTGAGGTCAAGGATATATTGGATGGTTATAGACAACGCACTATTGCAGTTAGTGAATACGTCAACGCCTATCAACAATACTGTTGGGATGTGCAATCTATCGCGGATCTGAAACTTGCTCCCTTCCATCTATTGGCAACGGAAGGAACTGTACATTTTGATAAGGACCATCTGTGGCACATGGAGATGCTTTCAAAACTCTGTAACGGTTCTGATAATAATCTGCTATTTGCTACTTCCTATGGCAAGGTTGATCTAACTGACGAGGATAACGAAACTGAAGCGATTCGTAAATGGGAAGAACTGACGGCAAGTGGCGGTGAAGGTATTGTTATCAAACCATTGGATTTTGTTGCCAAAGGAAAACGCGGACTTGCTCAACCGGCTGTTAAATGTCGAGGTAGAGAATATCTACGCATAATTTATGGACCTGAATACACATTGTCCCACAACTTAGAACGCCTCCGATCCAGGGGACTATCTCACAAACGTTCGCTTGCAATCAGAGAATTTGCATTAGGTGTAGAAGCACTTGAAAGATTTGTACGTCATGAACCGTTGTCTAAGGTTCATGAGTGTGTTTTTGGTGTACTCGCGCTTGAAAGTGAAACAGTTGATCCAAGGCTATAGTGTATGTTTAATTATTGAAGAAATTTTATGAAAATTACAACATAAATGAGAAATGAAGATTCAGTATTTTCAACTATCTTTTTGTATGCTTTTTTGGGGTTTTATATTTGTGGTTTTCGGATGCCAGGATTCGCCTTCGGTTGTAAACGGATCCAAAAAAAGTGCTGAAGTTGTGCTACGAGACCATCTACTTTCAGAAGATGAAACGTGGGAACCTGAGAAAACCTATATTGTGCACGGAACATTAGAGATTTCATCTAACATTATACTTGAAGTATTGCCTGGGACAGTCGTTAAATTCGGTCAAGATGCGCTAATCAAGGTCAGAGGAACGTTGAAGATCGGAACACCACTATCACAGGATGAGTTGGAAGAATTAGTTAATTTAACTTCAAATAATAGTAATCCAGAATCTGGTGATTGGAAAGGTATTCTATTTGATCACACACATGATATAGAAAGTTTCCTCAGAGGGACAGTGATAGAATACGCAGAGATTGCACTTGACATAAAAACAGCCTCCCCAAAGGTCATAGATTCTACATTCCGCTATAATGAAACCGCAATTGCATTAGATGGTAGTAACGCCATAATTCAGTATAATGCTATTCATGATAATGACATAGGTATATATACTATTGGACGGCAAACTCGTCCACAAATTGAAAGAAATAACATTACAAAAAACGATTCTGGAATTGTCTGTGAAAATGTTCAATCCATTATTCGGTACAATAATCTTGAAAAGAATAATTATGCACTACGGTTACAGGTCAAATTTGATCTTATTGTTCCCGATAATTGGTGGGGAACAATAGCAAATGGAGAAATTGACGAGGCAATTGTGGATTCATCTGATACGGACATTATTACTAAACCTGTAGGCACTGTCTTTTATGAGACGGTTGCTGAAACCCGTTTCACTGATGCTGGACCGCGGGAGTAAAAATAATATGTTAACAGTTTTAAATATCTCCCAAAATCATTATATTCGCGGCGGTTCCGACAGGTATTTTTTTACCATGGCGGAATTGTTGAAAAAACATGGACACAACGTGATTCCGTTTACCGCAGTAAACCCCAAAAACGAACACTCTGAATGGGATCAATATTTCCCACGTGCAGCCAATTTTGAGAATCCGAAACCGATTGACCTACTGCGTTTTTTATATTCACGTGATGCTGCTAAATCGATTCAAAGGTTGTTGAACAATACAGATGTGGATATCGCACACTTTCACATTTACTACGGCAAATTGACTGCATCAATTTTGGGCAGCCTTAAAAAATCAGGAATTCCGCTAATTCAGACTTTACACGAATATAAATTAACTTGTCCTGTCTATAGTCATCTGTCAAACGATGAGATTTGTGAGGACTGTGAAGGCAAACACTTTTGGCGTGCACTGCCAAAGCGGTGTAATAGAGGTTCATTTGCACGCACAGCACTGAGTGTTACTGAGTCCTATGTTTCACGACAATTAGGTGCCGTTGAAAAGTTTGACCATTTCATTTCAGTTTCCCATTTTCTTCGAAAAAAGATGATACAGTATGGAATTCCTAAAGAAAAGATTTCAACGGTACATAACTTTGCAGATGTTTCTGACATCACGCCAAATTTCTCTATCGGTGAATATATACTCTACTTTGGCAGGGTGCATCGGAGTAAAGGTATTTTGACGCTGATAGAGGCTGCAGCTCCGCTTAAACAGGTCCCACTCTATATCGTTGGTGATGGTGAAGCGATGCCTGAAGTTCAAAAAATTGTAGAACAGAACGGTTGTGAACATATTCGCCTGTTGGGCTTTAAACAGGGTGATGAACTACAAGAACTGATTCTAAATAGCATCTGTACAGTTTTGCCATCTGAATGGTATGAAAACTGTCCCATGTCCGTTTTAGAATCCTTTGCTTATGGGAAACCAGTGATCGGTGCGGATATAGGGGGTATCCCAGAATTAATTAAAGACGAAGTTGATGGATTTCTCGTTCCCTCAGCTGGAACAGAAGCACTTCGAGAAAAATTGTTGTGGATGTTTGAACATAAAGTTGAAGCCGCTGAGATGGGGAAAGCTGGACGCTATAAAATGGAGACAGAATTTAATGCCGATATTCACTATGAAAAGATCATGAATGTCTATCGGAAGTTTTTGTAATAGAATCAAATAAACTTCAATTATTATCTGTTGTTTCCATTCCTGAATCTTATAGCCTATTTGTGAAGTGAATTTCAAAAATTATCAGGGTAGTCTGAACTACATAATTCTTCAAAGTTTGCTCCTTCTCTCCTTAAGGTCTTTTCGTCGTGCTTAATACTGGATGGCTTGTATCAATCGGTAAAAAGACTATAATTTAACCCTTTTTGACGTAGCAGAATAACGTGAAACTGATCAGGATGGTAGATGTAAAATTTTTGACATTAATCATCTGATATGGTATTATTTTAACGATAGATATTAAACACAGTGAACCCTTAAAATAACCAGTTTTGTTGTTCTAAGGTTTACTATGGTGAATTATTGAATAATTGGACACTTCACTTGTAGGAGCGATCTCCGAATCGCGACTGAACGCTTTGATAGTCGGGAATCGGAGTTCCCTCCCGCCGAATGCCTTATGCACATTTGGCGTTGATTCACAGTTCAAGAATGTCCAATTGATTCTAAAATCTACCATAATAGAGTCAACTTTTTTTTTACATTTAAGAAAATTAAAAATAAGGAGTATATTGGTGATGGAAAAATTTCGAATTTCCTTAGTTGTTTTTTTGTTTGGTTGCGTTGTATTTGTATCGTGTGAGAAAGCATCGCAAATGTTAGAACCTGTTATGCCGGATATGGATACTATGGATACGCCAGGCATGATGGATACCGATAAAGTGATGGATATGATGGACACCATTATGGACGGATCTCCAATGGTAATTAACGAATTGATGGCAGATAACGACAATACCGTTCCTGACCCACAAGGCGACTATGACGATTGGCTTGAGTTGCACAACCTTACCGATATGGCGTTACCGTTAACAGGACTGTATCTGAGTGACGATGAAGAAGAACCCACGAAATGGCAATTTCCTGAAGATACCACAATACCAGCAAATGGATATTTGATTGTGTGGTTAGATAAGGATTTAGATGCCACAAAGGGGCTGCATGCTGACATTAAACTGTCAAAAGATGGTGAAACGGTTATGCTTGTGGATACCGATGCACGGGCCAATCAAGTGTTGGATAGCGTTACATTTGGAGAACAAGAGATGGACGTTGCCTATGGACGTTGGCCGAATGGCACAGGTGATTTTCAAGCTATAGTGGCAACGCCTGGAGCAGCAAATTTGGCTCAATAGAATCCATTTTGGTGTCTAAATACTTCAATGAAAGTGTAGTTTTAAACAGTTTTCAAAAGCAGTATCCTGATTTGGAGAGTGTAAGACTGGAAGGTTGGAAGAGAATATACTTCTGTTCTCTCACCTTTCTTCCAGTCTTTTCAAATATAGCATTGAATTTCTAATTTTGCGTTAAGGAGTCCAAATCTTTTGAAATTTTCCACATTTACTGAATCAACGCACACAGTGTTCAAAAGGCAGTACTTGAATCTTGCCATGGTGGTAAAACTTATTATTGCTTTGGGCATGCTTTTTTTCATGTCACACCAGATAGCAACTGCCGAGACTGTCCAAATTCCGGATCCTGGTCTCCGCGCTGCACTTGAGTTAGCATTAGGTAAACAAACAGGTGACAACATCACGCAGGCGGATATGGCGAGTTTGCGATCACTTCAAGCCAGCAGATGTCGCTTTATTAGACTGAAGGATGCAAATAATTGGGGAATACCAAGCCGTTGGATATGTGAGTCTCCTAATGATTCGTTTGGACCTGCCATTAAAAAATTGACGGGCCTTGAGTATGCTACAAATTTGACGGAGCTTCATCTTGGTCGTAATCAGATATCTGATGTATCACCCCTCCAAAATTTAACGGAATTGACATACTTAGATCTTGGTGCTAACTGGCGCATCTCAGATGTGACCCCGCTGAAAAATTTGATAAACTTAACGTTCTTAAATCTTCGTGGGAACGGGATATCAGATGTAACCCCACTCAGTGGTTTAACACAACTGGTTGATTTGGACCTTCACGTCAATCTAATTTCGGATCTAACTCCACTCAAAAATATGACAAATCTGCAGTTTCTTGCTATACGTGCCAACGAGCTGTCGGATGTATCTCCACTTGAAAATTTGACAAACTTAACCCTTCTAAGTCTTAGAGAAAACCAAATATCGGATATATCTCCACTCAGAAATATGACAAATATGACAGGATTGGATCTTCAATCTAATCGGATATCGGATATTTCTCCGCTCAACACTTTGACTAAATTGGTTTTTCTTGACATTGATAGCAACGTGGTATCTGATATATCTGCACTTGAAAACATGACACAACTGACACGTATTGATATTTCAGACAACTTAATATCGGATATTTCTCCACTCAGTGCTGTCAAAAATCTGAGTCGGGTAGATATTGATGATAATCCTCTATCGGATGTATCTCCCCTCAAAGATTTGACAAGACTGACATTTCTGGATCTTGACGACAATCAAATTCAGGATATTTCTCCACTCAGCAATTTGATCAACTTGAGATGGCTTGATCTTGACGACAATCAGATATCGGATATATCCGCACTCAGCGTTATGACAAAACTCACATATCTTGATCTTGATGGTAATCAGATAACAGATGTGTCGCCCCTCATGCCTCTGACAAAGTTAAAAGAACTTGATCTTGATGGTAATCAGATAACAGATGTGTTGCCGCTCAACGTTTTGGTAAATCTGATGCTCCTTGATCTTCACGACAACGAGATATCGGATATTTCTCCACTCAGCAATTTGATAAACCTTACAGACCTTGATCTTGATGACAATAAGATATCAGATGTATCCGCCCTCAAAAATATGATAAAACTAACAATACTTGATCTTGATGGCAACCGGATAGTGAATGTGTCCGCACTCAAAGACATGATAGAACTGACAGAATTAGATCTTCACGACAACCGGATAGTGAATGTGTCCGCACTCAAAAATTTGACAAACCTCAAAGTGCTTGATCTTAGTCGCAATAATATATTAGATTTTTCGCCAATCGCTGGTTTGATAGATAATCTACTGATGTTTGATGCCAGTGACCAAACACCTCCAACCTACAAATCAGAGGATGTGAACCGCGATGGTGTTGTAAATATATCCGATCTCGTCTTAGTTGCATCCAATTTTGAAGATCCGGACTTAGATGCACTTGCACGGGCAAACATTTATCCAGATGTCAACAACGATGGTGTTGTGGATATAAGAGATTTGGTTATTGTTGCTTCAGAAATGGGTTCATCTGCTGCCCCAACACTCAGCAAAAATTCGGTTGAAACATCCCAACTCTCTGCCGAGAATCTTATGCAGTGGATACAACTTGCTAAACAACTTGATACGCAAGAACCACACATGCAGCGAGGGATTGCTGTCTTAGAACAGTTTTTAGCAGTCTTTACCAAAGCAGAGGTGTTACCGAAAGAGACTACACTACTGGCGAACTATCCAAATCCATTCAACCCTGAGACGTGGATACCTTATCAGTTGGCAACACCGGCAAAGGTTGTTATCTCTATACATTCTGCTGATGGTAAACTTGTTCGGGAGTTAGAGTTTGGACAATTGCCAGCAGGCATTTACTATACCAAATCCCGTGCTGCTCATTGGGACGGTCGGAATGCGTTTGGCGAATCTGTGTCAAGTGGAGTCTATTTCTATACGCTGACCGCCGATGACTTCAAGACTACGGGCAAAATGTTCATCCGGAAGTAATACCAAATTATGCCTGACTACCTTTCCACATATACCGACATACGACATTTATGCCAGAACGTCAGAGTTACACGCCTTATTAACCTGATTCTTACAGCGTGTATTCTCTTTTCAGCATTGTATCGTCCAGCGACTGCACAGAGTGTCCACATTCCGGACCCCAGTCTACGTGCAGTAATTGAGTCAGCACTCGGCAAGGAGGCAGGTGCTACTATCACTCAGTCAGAAATGGAGAGTTTAGAATCCCTTCATGCCAACAGATGCCTCTTTTTGACGCTGTCGAAAAAAGGATGGTTTACACCAATAGCAGAACGGTGGATATGTGAGACTACTGATGATACGTTTATATCCAGCATTAATAGTCTAAAAGGTCTTGAGTTTGCTACCAATATTATAGAGCTAGAACTGGGTCGTAATCAGATATCGGATGTGACACCACTAAAAGATTTAATAAACTTAACCCGCCTATCTCTTGGAATTAACCGGATATCGGATATTTCAGCTCTCAAAAATTTGACAAATCTGACACACCTCTCTCTCATAAACAATGAGATATCGGATGCTACACCGCTAAAATACTTGACAAATCTGATAGAACTGGATCTTCTCAACAACAAGATATCGGATATGACACCACTAAAAAACTTAACTACACTAAAATATCTATCACTTCGAGATAACCAGATATTGGATGTGGCACCATTAAAAGATATGACAAAACTTATATATCTCTCACTCCGTGACAACCGAATATCAGATGTTACACAGCTCAAAAATATGACGAACTTGGAATACATTAATATTTTCAACAACCGAATACCAGATGTTACACCTCTTAAAGATATGATTAAACTGAAACATCTGGATATTGATGGTAACCAGATATCGGATGTATCTGCACTCAAAAATATGAAAAATCTGATACACTTGGATATTTCCGACAACAAGATATCGGATCTGACACCACTGAAAGATCTGACTACACTGTTAGACTTAGATCTTGACAGCAACGGAATATCGGATATTTCCTCCCTCAAAGATTTAACAAATCTGGCATACTTGGATCTTGCCCATAACGAGATATCTGATCTGTCCGCTCTCAAGGCTTTGACGAAGCTGAGAAGGATAGAACTTGAAGACAACCAGATACTGGATGTGATACCGTTAAAAAACTTGACAAATCTAACAGAACTTGATCTGAGCGACAACCACATATCTGATTTCTCCCCGATAAATGAATTAATAGATAATCTGATAGAATACAATTTCAGTAATCAAACAGAACCTCCTGTCGGCGTGGGAACGGAAACACTTTTCAGCTTAGCAGATGTAAACCGAGATGGTGTTGTAAATCTAATAGATATGGTCTTAGTAGCACAAAACTTTGACAATTCGGAGTTGGAGGTTCTTGCACAAGCAAACATGTATCCAGATGTCAACAACGATGGTATTGTTGATCTGATAGACTTACTGCTTGTTGCAGTGGAGATGGGTTCAGGTGCTACAGCCCCAGTACTTACTAAAAATTTAGTTGATACATCAAATATCACTGTTGAAAAACTCGCGCACTGGATTCGACTTGCTAAACAGCTTGATGTTGGAGTGCCGAACCTGCAAAAAGGGATCGTTATCTTGGAGCAACTTTTGGTACTCATTGACAGCGAAGGCACGTTACCTAAAACGACAGCACTGTTACCAAACTATCCAAATCCTTTCAATCCAGAGACGTGGATACCGTATCAGTTGACAAAACCAGCGGACGTTAACGTCTTGATCCATTCAATAGATGGAAAACTTATACGAACACTGGAGTTAGGGCAATTGCCTGCAGGCGTGTATAAACACAAATCCCGTGCGGCCTATTGGGATGGTCAGAATGCGTTCGGTGAGTCTGTAGCAAGTGGAGTCTATTTCTATACGCTCACCGCAAGTGATTTTACGGCTACGGGAAAAATGTTCATACGAAAATAATTCTAAATTATGCTTGCATACCAGTGTTATACCGAAAATGTAATAGGGTAGGTGCTACTTTCTATATTTGTTCTCACCGTAACGCCTTGATGCTGTGCATAACCAACAAGATGAACTGAAAGTGCCGTTTGTCTGTTTTATAGTGGGTTTTACAATTAACTTGACATTTTTGAGTTGTAGGAGGGAACTCCGATTCCCGACTTGACATTTTGAGTTGTAGGAGGGAACTCCGATTCCCGACTATCAAAGCGTTTAGTCGCGATTCGGAGCTCGCTCCTACAGAAGGGATGTCAACATATTTTTATAATTCACTATAAAGGACATTGTGGGAGGGAAACCTTGTCCGCCCGATTATTATCTGAACCAGGATTAGCAGGATTACAAGATTTCCAGGATTGTTGGCTCAATAAATCGAATTATAGTAAAACCCAAAAATATGTGAACACTCACCTGGTAGATGCGGTTTCCTAACCGCATCTATGAGACTAAATAAACACGGTTCGGTTAGGAAACCGAACCTACCGTAGTGTATAGTTAATTACTGTTTTTACTATAATTCGTCGGGAAGAGAACTTGCCAGCATATCTAACAGTCAAAATGTAAGGAACATAACCTCTTGAAACTTTCCACATATACCAAGACACAACCTACAAGCCAAAACATGAGACTCGTCCTTGTCATCAACCTAATTATCATCATTGGGATGCTTTTTTGGGCACCGCACAAGATAGCAACAGCAGAAACTGTCTATATTCCGGACCCTACCCTTCGTGCTGCGCTTAAATTAGCGTTAGGAAAAAAGTCAGGTGACCCCATTACGCAGGCAGATATGGAAAGTTTACAAGTGCTTCAAGCAAGTGCATACCGCTTTTTGCCACTGTCTGAAACAATACCAGATGTGCCAAGTAGATGGGTGCGTCAGTCTACCAGTGATATGTTTGGAGCTCCTATTCGAAATCTAACAGGTCTTGAGTTTGCTATCAATTTGAGAGAGTTACGTCTTGCCCGTAATAGGATATATGATTTAACGCCACTCAAAAAACTGACGAAACTAACATACCTTGATGTTGGGTTTAACTGGCATGAATCAGATCTATCCCCACTCAAAGATTTGACGAACTTGACCCATTTGTATCTTAGATTAAACCGAATATCAGATATATCCGCACTCAGGAATTTGACAAATTTGGTAGAACTTGATCTATTCTGGAACAAGATATCAGACGCTTCTCCAGTCAAAGATCTGACCAACCTCACATCCTTAGACCTTGGTCACAATAGACTTTCTACTGCATCCCCACTCAAAGATTTGACCAACCTCACAATTCTAAATCTTCGCGAAAATGAAATATCCGATGTGACACCTCTCAAAAATATGATGAACTTAGAAAAACTCTATCTCAGAATTAACCATCTATTTGATGTGTCGCCACTCAGGAACTTGACAAAAATGAAACATCTGGATTTTGAAGAAAACCAGTTGACGGATGTGACATCACTTCAAGGTATGACAAATCTGGTTTGGTTGGATCTTGACACTAACGAAATTATGGACCTGACACCCCTTGAAAAAATGACAAGACTGACAACCCTGGATGTGTCGGACAATCAGGTGTCGGATGTATCCCCACTAAAGAATATGATACAGTTGAGTCGTCTTGATCTTGATGACAACCCTATATCGGACCTGTCGCCTCTTAAAAATATGACAAAATTGGTAGAATTGGACCTTGACGATAACGAGATATCGGATATATCCCCGCTCAAAGATATGATACACTTGAAATGGCTTGATCTTGACGACAATCAGATATCGGATATATCCGCACTCAGCGTTATGACAAAACTCACATATCTTGATCTTAATGGCAATCAGATTTCAGATGTGTCGCCGCTGATGGCTTTGACAAGATTAACGGAACTGGACCTTGATAGCAATCAGATATCAGATGTGTCGCCGCTCAACGTTTTGGAATATCTAAAACTTCTTGATCTTCACGACAACCAGATATCAGATGTGACACCACTTAGGAACTTGGTAAGACTGACATCTCTTGATCTCGACGACAATCACGTATCAGATGTGTCGCCACTCATGGGATTGACAGAATTAACGGAACTGGATCTTGATGGCAATCAAATAGTGAACTTGACACCACTCAGTGGTTTAGTCAACCTAACGATATTAGACCTGCACGGCAACAAGATTTCAGATGTATCCGCACTCAGTAGTTTGATAAATCTTACAGTGTTAGATATTAGTGGTAACTATATTTTAGATTTCTCCCCAATAGTTGGATTGATAGATAATCTGATGGAATACGATGCAAGCAACCAAATAATCTCAACCTCCAAACTGGGGGATGTCAATCGTGATGGTGTTGTAAATGTGTCTGATATGGTCTTAGTCGCACAAAACTTTGACAATTCGGAGTTGGAGGCTCTTGCACAAACAAACATCTATCCAGATGTCAACAACGATGGTGTAGTTGATCTTATAGACTTGCTCACTGTTGCGGCGGAGATAGGTTCAGCTGCTGCACCAACGCTCAGCAAGAACTCCGTGGAAGCTGCTAATCTCACCGTCGACAAACTCACACAATGGATACGGCTTGCCAAGCAGCTTGACACACACGATCCGCAGACGCAAAAAGGGATTACTGTCTTGGAGCAGCTCTTAACATCCTTGTCTTTCACTGATGTACTACCGAAAGAGACAGCACTGCTGACGAATTATCCGAATCCATTCAACCCTGAGACGTGGATACCGTATCAGTTATCAAGACCAGCAAAGGTGGATATCACGATCTATTCTACGGATAGGAAAGTTGTTCGGATGTTGGAATTGGGACACTTGCCTGCTGGCAACTATCACCGCAAGTCTCGTGCAGCTTATTGGGATGGACGAAATGAGTTAGGTGAACCTGTAGCAAGCGGGGTCTATTTCTATACACTCACTACTGATGATTTCACAGCTTCCCGCAAAATGATCATACGGAAATAGCCTAAATAGACAATAAACCGGAATAAGTGTGACAATTGAATAAAATATTTAAAGCTGGAATGGACATGTTGATTTTTTGTGTGCCATGTTAGCGTTAGCATTTTTTGAAGAAAATATGTACACATTGCAACAAAACTTACAAGCTACAAGAACATGAATTTGCTGACTATTAAGAGGTACAGTATCCACACAAATGGAATCAGAACGAATTCGGAGAGGTTGTAGCAGGTGGTGTTTATATCTATGAACTGGTGACTCCAAAAACTAAACAGACAAAACGACTTGTAATACTAAAATGAAAAGGCAAGGAATATGAAAAAAACCTCATTGGTTACTGGTGGAGCAGGTTTTATGGGTGCCCACCTCGTTAATGAGTTACTTCGCTATGACAATCATCAAGTTGTTGTACTTGATGACCTGAGTGGTGGATTTCACGAAAATGTCAACCCAAAAGCAACATTCGTCGATGGTAGTATACTTGATGTTCCACTAATAAACCAACTCTGTGAGCAGTATAAATTTAACTATATCTATCATCTCGCAGCGTATGCAGCAGAAGGATTGAGCCACTTCATCAAACGATTTAACTATCGAAATAACCTTATCGGTAGTATCAACTTGATAAATGCCGCTGTGAACTGTAATGTTAAACGGTTTGTGTTCACCTCTTCCATCGCTGTTTATGGTGAAAACCAACTTCCGATGCACGAAGGACTCACACCAATGCCAGAAGATTCCTACGGTATCGCCAAATATGCTGTGGAACAGGAACTGGTCGTTTCCAAACGCCTCTTTGACTTGGATTACACCATTTTCCGACCACACAATGTCTACGGTGAACTTCAGAATATTAGTGATAAGTATCGAAATGTTATCGGTATCTTCATGAATAAAATTATGCAGGATGAACCTTTAATCATCTTTGGAGATGGAGAACAGACACGTGCCTTTACACATATCGCAGATGTTGCACCGCATATCGCTCGCTGCGTAGATATACCGGAAACCTCATGCGAGGTTTTCAACGTCGGTTCGGATAAACATGTTTCTGTCAATGAATTAGCAGATTTAGTCATGACAGCCATGCAAAAAGAGGTCCTTGTAAAACATCTTCGTGAGAGAGAAGAGGTGAAGCATGCATATTGCACACACGAAAAATTTCACAAGGTTTTCGGGGAAACATCACATGTTTCACTTCCAGAAGGTTTAGGAAGAATGGCGGCGTGGGCAAAGTCTGTTGGGCCACGGGATTCTACAAAGTTTAAAGACATTGAAATTCGTAAAAACCTACCTGAAGGTTGGAAATAATTTCTCCAGCACTGACTTGAGATCGCCATGGTGAAAAAACTCCTACGGCATAACACCTTTTGGGTAATGGTAATTACCTTTGTTGGAATGGGTTTGAGTCTGCTTGTCCGTGCCATCTTGATTCCAAAGCGGTTTGATATCGGCATAACATCAGACGCACTTATTACCGCATTAAAAGTAGTGTTGTTAGTCGATACGGTGGTTCGGGAAGGTGCTAAGTTTAGTCTTGTTCCGCTCTTTATCACATGTGAAAAGGAGATGACAGATAGAGAATACCAGCGTTTTGCAAATAGTCTCCTTAATTTTTTGATCTGTGTTGGCTTAGGTGGATTTATCCTAATTGAACTTAGTGCACCTTGGATTGTGAGGGCATTATCGTCAACCATTGATGCACAGAAGACCACCACACTGTTGCGATTTTCTGCTCCATTGATTATCTTTGGATGCGGTAGCACCGTAATGGGTGCGTTGTTGAACAGTCGGCAGCGTTTTAAGACGGTTGCTCTCCGAAATGCACTCCCTCCCGGTGTTGCCGCTGTAGTATTTTTGTTCCTGTGGCACACAGAGAACTTAGAAAATTTGATAGCGATTGCATACACAGGAGGCTTTGTCTTATACTTTGGATGGTTGTGCATCGGGATGTACCGAACAGGACATCGGTTTCAGTTTGAAGGAATTTCCCTTGATACGCTGCGTTCTTTGAAAAACACGGTTACCCTACCAACACTCGGTTTCACTGTTCGGCAAGTTACGAATCGTTTGTTAGTTGAAGTATCCCTCGTCTCACAGCTCGGAAGTGGCGCGGTCACACTCTATGAATGCGCTTTTAGAATTTTCTCTGCATTACAGACACTCATTGGGATCAGTATTGCTACAACTGGTTTGCCTGATATGGCAACACAAGATATGGAAGATAATCATCTCAAATTGAGACGTACACTCTACCGAAACGTAGCTGCAGCAATATGCATCGCGCTTCCAGTGACACTGCTACTCCTTGTGAGTCACACGAAAATTGTTGCGTTTTTGTATGGGCGGAGTAAATTTGATCAAACGTCGATTCAACAGATAGCACAAGTACTCTTTTGGCTCAGCACAGGAATGATATTCTCTTGTTTAATACCTGTGCTAAATGCTGGACTCTATGCCCAAAAAGCGTATCGGTTTGTATTTAGAAACATGGTAACGATGGCAATTTTAAACTTTGTCTTGGCTTATGGATTAGTTAAAGCATGGGGACTTATTGGTGTCGCGTTAGCCGTTTCAGTCACTGCAGTTCTTGCTGTTGCAAATTTGACATACTTACTTCGAAAAACCGGAATTGTCTGGCTAAAACGTGATTGAAGTAGGATTTTAGTTGAAATTGAACCTAAATGATTGCAATGGGGATCAGTTTAATTCTGGACGAATTTATGAGTACTCCTACAAAAAAAGTCAGTGATTACCACTACCTAATTGTAGGTGGGACAACTAAGGCAGCAACTACGTCCTTGTTTGCATATCTTTCAGACCATCCCACAATTTGCGGTGCTACCTATAAGGAGACACGATTCTTCCTTGACAGTAATTATCCCTTGCCTTCAAAATATCGATACACCGGAGATTTGGAGGACTACAATCTTCTGTTTCCTTCTTGTGATGGAGACCAAGTACGCCTTGATTCAACACCGGATTATCTGTATTGTCCACATGCACTTGAACGGATCGCCAAGTTTTTACCGCATGCCAAGTTAGTTTTTAGCCTTCGCGAACCGATTTCACGGTTAGTATCGTGGTATAGGTTCGCGAAACAAATTGGAAAATTGCCGCAAGACCTCAGTTTTGATGCGTATGTTAAAATGCTTTTTGACGTAGAAGAACAGTTACAAATGGACACCGTGTCCATTAATCAAAAACATATTCACGAACAGTACATGCAGGCACTTAGGCAAGGTTGTTATACTTTTTATCTGAAGGAGTATTTTAAACAATTGAAGTCAAATCGTCTCCACATCCTCTTTTATGAAGACCTTGCTGCACACCCTTCAAAAGTTCTTACAGATTTATGCAACTTTGCTGGTATAGAGGCTAATTTTTACGAAGACTACGTATTTAAAGTCACGAATCGGACCGAAACGATGAAAAATACTGAATTTCACAAAAAATATAGAGATTTTCGGTTTCGGTTACGGCAGTGGACACATAATAAACCGATAATTCACAATCCGTTAAGACTATTGAGACGAACAATTGAACCTATCTATCTTCGATTAAATACGCGCACAACTGAAAACATCCACATGTCAGAAGATACGCGAAGCGAATTGACAAATTACTACAAAAGCGATGTCCGTGACCTTGCAGAATTAATTGGCAAAGTGCCCCCTTGGGAACCATTTTCTTCGGTATCGTAGGACAAGTCATCTTGTTTTTCTATTCAAGGAGATTCGTATTGGCTAATAAGTTGATTCAACTCATGATTGTGGGCACACAAAAGTCTGGGACATCTTCATTGCTGCGCTATTTAGCACAACATCCCGATATCTATACACACCCACAACCTGAGATGACTTTTTTCCTTCAAGATCATGAGTATACAAGCGGGTACGAATCGGCATTATCTAAATACTTTTCTCAATGTCCCGAAGGTAAAAAACTTATTGCTAAAAATGTTATGGTGATGCACTCACCGGAAATTATGCAACGGATTTATGAGCATAATCCGGAAGTACATCTCGTTGTCCTTCTGCGGGAACCAGTTGCACGCGCTTACTCCGCCTATTGGTGGGCAAGACGTAGAGGTTGGGAAAACATTAAGACATTTGAAGAAGCACTTGCTGCTGAGGAAGCACGTCTTAAGGAACATTGGTTTAAATGGCGACAGTGTGGGTATCTCAACAACAGTACCTACTACCCGCACGTCAAAAGTTTAATTACTCAATTTGGAGAAAATCATGTTCATTGCATCTTGACCGATGAATTACAAAAAAATCCCCAAACTATTTGCCAAAAACTCTTTAAACTTCTTTATATCCGATCTGATTTTGAACCTTTAGTAGCAGAACGACATAACCAAGCAGCAATGCCTCGATCTGAAAAGTTTAATTTTCTCTTTACACAATTTTTATCGTCTCATAATCCACTGAAACGCGCAATTCGTAAACTTGTACCAGATGCTGCCGCTTACAAATTGAGAAAAACAATCCTGAATTGGAACGATAAACCGTTTATACCGCCGCCAATAAACCCGAAGACACGCGAAGAATTAGAAAATTATTTTAAACCTTTTAATCAAGAATTAGCTGAATTATTAGGACAAGACTTAGCACATTGGGATTCGCATAATACATCTATTTAATGTTCAAACCAATAAATACTCCTTATCCAATTATGGTAGATTTTAGAATTAATTAGACATTATTCACCTGTAGGAGGGAACTCCGATTCCCGACTACGAATGGCTTTGGTCGCGATTCGGAGATCGCTCCTACAAGTGAGGTTTATAATTATTTCAATAATTCACCATAGTATCTCAAAAATGTTAATAATCTATTTTCTCACAGGATACGTCGCTTTTGAAGAGTTTGTGCTAAAATTTCTACCTGTCAGTGATGCTGTTTACTCCTACCTAAGATTCTTAGGAGAATTACTTATCTATGCGGCATTTGCCAAACTTGTTATTCACAAACTCTACAAGGGAATTCCCTTCGTCAAAACAGCAATAGATTTCCCAGTTATCGGTTTTTACGTTGTGGTATTTCTTTCTATGGTAATAAACCGTTCACCATTGATCGGAAGCATTTATAATATCCGTCCATTCGCGCGGTATATAGTTCTCTTTTATCTTATTGCTAATTCACCTTTGTCTGAAAAACGCATTGCGACGCTTCTACGGGTAATTTTGTGCGTGGGTATAGCGCAACTCTTTGCAGGTATGATTCAATGGGCTGGTGGTCGTGGTGCATTTGACTTCTTCCTTCCGCGTGCGTCAACGCTTGAAGTAGGAGGGTTCACAAAAGAGTACAGATTGCTTGAACTTGGGCGAGAAATTGGAAGTATCTACGGCACTTTAGGAGATACGGTTATTTTCGGTGTTTTTATGATTCTTATTCTTGTAATCTTTCTTTCCCGTGTAAGACGGTTGGAGTATTTGAATCTACTTGGTATAGCTGTCCTGTTAATATTCATTGCGCGTTCTTACTCACGCGCTGCTACTTTTTCCGCAATTCTTGCTTGTGCTGCATGGTTCTTCTTTCAATACGGTTGGAAAAAAACACTCCGCTTATCGTTGACGATATTACTTATCTTCGGAGTTGTATTAGCGATAGTGAATCCATTTAGCTTGGAGTACGTTAATCCGAGAAAAGCGAAAGTTGGTTTGGTCGGAAATCTAACTGGCGTATTTTCTGGCTCTTATGTTCGTGTTGCACAAAAGCAGAGACTCGGGGCATTAATTGGAAACGTACCGACAGTCCTCGCGAACAAACCGATTTTAGGATACGGTGCAGACCAAAACAGCACTATTGAAAAACTGAATATGAGCAAACGTTCATTTCTTTTGAAAGTACTCAGTAAAAGAGGATTTAAGGATGTATATTGGGTCGCTATCCTCTGTTTCTATGGATTATTAGGGTTAGGTTTATTTGGTTTAATATTTCTCTGTCTTTTTATGGCAGCGTTAAGTCTTTACAAGCGCGCAGTGAGTAGATATGCTAAAGAGATTGCGATGGTAATGCTTTGTCTCGTTACAGTTACTGTATTTTTGCTTTTTTTCAATAGGACGCTTGAATTTCGTGGTTACGGGTTCTACTTTTGGCTGTGCGCGGGGCTGATGTTTGCAAGTGATGCTTCTCTTAAAACCTATAAACCGCTAAGGATTAGTTTATGAGATTTTTTAACAAATTTCAAGGCAAGTCTTATTTCCCAAAGGTTATTTTGTTTTTCTGCTTAATTCTTGTATGCCTTTTAATCTTAATAATGAACATAAGATGGCAAAAGGAAAACATTCAATCTGGCCCTTTACACATTGGCATTGATACAAATAGAACAGTACCTCTCCAAAAAGACCTCTACGGCTTCAATACAAACATGATTAGTGGGGATTACGGCTATCTTGATGAAGATTTTATCGCTTTAACAAAAGCTCTTCAACCGAAAACATTAAGATTCCCTGGCGGTACAGTCGGCAATTTCTATCATTGGAAAACCGAGGGTTTTATTAAAAGTGAAATGGGGTCAACCCTTTACCCTAAACTTAATCAGCGCAACAAAGGAAATTACGTCAAGCTACAAAAGCGAAGAAACGGCAAAATCTCCTTTGACGAATTTATGCAATTGTGTCAGGAATTAAAAATAACGCCTATTGTCGTTGTTAATCTGTGGACGGGAAGTCCGGAAGAAAGTGCCGATTGGGTGCGTTATGCCAAAATTAAAGGATACAAGATTACACATTGGGAACTTGGCAATGAGTATTATCTCCCGCATTATGCAAACAAATTCCGTACTGCTGAAATCTATATGAAGGAAGCCAAAAAACATGCTTTAGCGATGAAAGCGGTTAATCCTGATATAAAAGTGTCAGTTTGTGCAACTCCTGTAGCTTTCCACAAAGAAGGATGGCTAATAAAAACATCACAGCGCAAATGGGATAAAAAACTCGCTGAGGACACTTATCCTTTGACAAATAGTTGGTATGATGCCTACACTGTTCATGTCTACGCCTATAAAGCAGTAAGAAAAAAAGATATTGAGATGATGCGGGGTTACCTCTTTGGCTGGATTCACTTCGGCATAGATGAAGCAATGGAATACTATGAGAAATTATTTCCTAATAAGGAGATGTGGGTAACGGAGTGGAACATCGCTAATCCTGCCAACCGCGTCGCTAATACACAACTTCATGCCATGTATGTTGGTGATTTCTTTCTCAAAATGCTAAGCACACCCCGAATTACACAAGCAAATTTCCATGTGATTGCCGGTCCCGGAAAAGGATTCCCTGTATTTTCACCCATAACGCCTGCATCACCAAGAACTTTTTGGAAATATGGTGGAGAACCAGAATCAGATTATGGAGACACAATACGCCGCACTGTCTATTATCCTTTTCAATTAATTGGTGAAGCATTCGCAGAATCAGATACACAGTTTGCAGTATCGCTACAAAATTTACCGATGCTTGAAGGACAATTAGAGTATAAAGGGAAACAGATGTCGGCAATTCAAGTCCAAGCGATCGGAAACACAAAAACTGCCTATATTTTGGTGAGCAATCGTTCAGGAAATCAACTGACTCCTCAACTTCTTGTTGACGGAAAACGTTTGACAAAAGAAGTCACCTATCGCTACGTTGCTAATGAGAGTCTCACAGCGACCAACGGAGGCAATGCTGAAATGGAAGGCTCTGGTGAAATTGAGGTGCACATTCAGGAATGGACAGGGAATTCTACAAAGATTTTGATTCCTAAAAACAGTTTCGGCATGATAGAGGTCAAAAAGTGAAATCGGATATAATGCTTTTTGTTGTAGGGAACAGTCGAAGTGGAACAACAATGATGGGACGTATTTTAGGGAAACATTCGGATGTCTATACTTTTGGCGAACTCCACTTTTTTGGACAGTTATGGTCTTCCACATCATCATCTGAATTACACAAACAAAAAGCAGAAAAATTGGCTTCGCAGCTACTCTGTATTCAACGTGAAGGTTACCGAACACACGGTAAACCAAGCAGTTTTCTGGAAGAATCTCAAAGTTTCCTTGGTGAATTAGCCGAATATCCAGCAACGCCCGACCATCTCTTTTCGGCGTTCCTCCAATACGAGACATTACAAAACAACAAAACTATTCCGTGTGATCAAACACCGCGCAATGTATTTTATATTGATGACATTCTACGATTTTATCCACAAGCAAAAATTATCAACATGATTCGGGATCCGCGGGATGTTCTGCTGTCCCAAAAACAAAAATGGAAACGCCGCTTTCTCGGTGGGACTGATATGCCGATGAAAGAGACGCTCCGTGATTGGATTAACTATCATCCTATCACGATCAGCCGAATTTGGCACACAGCTGTTACTGCCGCAGATAGATTTGCTGGTAATGAATGTTTCATTTCAATTTACTTTGAAAAACTACTTACACATCCTGAAGCGACGGTCGCTAATGTTTGTGAGTTTATAGGTATTGATTACGCTGCTTCAATGTTACAAGTGCCGCAAGTCGGTTCTTCTGTTAACACAGATAAACCTGATCAACTTGGCATAAATCCAACTCGCGCACACAACTGGCACACCAACCACAATACTAAAAAAGATTCTGATCTTCTCCCAACCGATAGACGAGGATCCCTCAGTTCCACGGAAATTTACATATCACAAAAAATAAATAGGACGCTGATGGAAAAACATAACTATATTCCTGTTTCAACACGCCCAAACATTTTTAGTTTGGCTGTTAATATTCTCTTATTTCCTATGAAATTAGCGGTTGCATTCGTTTGTAACCTGGACAGGATAAAAAACATCCGTGAAACTTTAAAAAGACGTCTGTAGTCCAATATTGATCCGATGAAAACATGATTGCCCAAATTAATTCTGATTATATCACGACGCGTCCAACAAAAGCGCTAACTCGCCTCGTTAGTTATGCCTTTTTTGAAGGACGACCTGTGACAACAAAAGGTAGATGGATAAATCCAATCGTATTTTCTCTCCTGAAAAGAGCTGGGAGAAGTAGTAAACGATTCGCACCTGTTGAAAAACCTATCTTTATTCTTGGTACAGGACGAAGTGGAACAACGGTCTTAGGTGTAGTGCTTTCCATGCATAAAGATGTTGGATATCTAAATGAACCAAAAGCAATTTGGCACCTCATCCATCCGCATGAAGACATCATTGGGAACTACAGTCAAAGCCACGCGAAGTACCGTCTCAACACAGAAGATGCAACAGACGAAATGCGTCAACAAGCTGCCCAGATGTTTGGGGCATACTTGTCAGTAACTGGGTCAAAACGTCTGGTTGATAAATATCCTGAACTTATCTTCAGAGTAGATTTCGTTCGCTCCTTATTTCCCGATGCGCGGTTTATTTTGCTTGTGCGAAATGGGTGGGATACATGCCATTCAATTGCCAACTGGTCAAAACGACTCGGTGTTCAAGCCAATGGCGAGAAACACGATTGGTGGGGTGTGAATGACCGCAAATGGAAACTAATAATAGAACAGCTGCTTACTACAGACGCAGATTTGAAAAACATTGTTGAGGATGTGAAAAATTTCGATCGACATTTAGATAGGGCATCTGTTGAATGGGTATTAACCATGCGTGAAGGGCTGCATCTAATGCAAAACGCACCCAACTGCACATACAAAGTTCACTTTGAAAAATTAACATCAGAACCTGAAGAGACGCTTTCGGCTCTATGTGATTATTGTGAATTGCCAATGGACAATACCTTTCAGAATTATGCGCGGCATACCCTTAATCCGGTACCGCCGAGAGAACCTTTTGATTTACATCCGAAGATAGCACCGATTTTCTATGACACGATGTCAAGATTAGGGTATAATAACTAAGTAGGTTTTTAACAGGAGACTATCAAAACAAACTCACGTTACAAGTTCACAGTTTACTTGAAAAGGAGTTAAAATGAGATTATTAATGTTGTTGATTGTGTTAATGCTTTGTGCATCCGTAACGCTCATCGGATGCGATCAACGGATGAAGCAGCCAATCATGGAAATTATCACCCCTCCGCAGAATTCTTTAGAAAAAGCACAAGCAGCAATGGAAAAAGTTAATGAAAGACGGACAGAGGTCCACCAAACAGCAGAAAAAATTGGTGACTTTTCCAACATATTTATTGCTTCTGAGGATATCTTCAGAGAGGAACTCGGTTTTAGAAAGGGGCTATGGGTCGATTTAGTGGAGATATATCGCCAAGAGAATCTGGAAAATGCTACACTATTGGAAGGACTTGAGAACCTACAAGATGCCTTTGATGAAAAACTAACAGAAGGCACACTTGGAATGTTTTATTTTGAATATATCAGTCCCTTTGATGAAATAATCATTGAATATCTCCGTTTGTCATTTGATTTTCCTGAAAAGAGTGAGAAAGAGCTTCTTGCGCTATTCAGACAATCTGTGAATGATAGAAAAATTTCTATTGTATTTCCATAAGGATCATTTACATTATGCACAAAGAATCGACTGTACAAACACATGGTCAGCCTTCTGAGAAACGTCCTTTTACACGACGCGATTTCCTTTCAACCAGCTTAAAAGCTGGCGCGGCAGCTTTCACAACAGCACTTCTACCCAGATTCCAGGCAGATGCTGCCGGACAATATAATGTTTTGTTCATCATGGTTGACGACCTGCGCCCTATGTTAGGCTGTTATGGGCATTCAGAAATGCATACACCTAACATTGATAGACTTGCTCAGAGAGGGACACTCTTCAACCGTGCCTACTGTCAATTTCCAGTTTGCAATCCTTCTCGTGCTTCCATACTTACAGGATTGCGTCCGGAGACAATTGGAGTTTTAGATAATTATGCATTTTTTCGTGAAACAGCACCTAATGCAGTTACTTTCCCACAACATTTCAAAAACCATGGTTATCATACGCGTGCTATCGGTAAAATTGAACATGAACCGACAGCTTTGGATAATGAACTTTCATGGAGTATTCCAGCTTGGTTGCCAGAACGAACACCGTTAAGCAATCTTTCTTGGCAAGCTCTTAACGTTGACGATGATGAACTCAGGGATGGAAAAACTGCAAAGCGCGCAGTAGAGGTGTTAGAAGAAATTAAGGATTTTCAGTTTCTACTTGCTGTCGGGTTCCGTAAACCCCACTTACCCTTCAACGCACCAATTAAGTATTTTGAATTGTATGACACGCAATTTTCTGAAAATGTTCCAGATATAATTATAACGCCTCGGAATGAAGGTAGATATCTTGCAGATATTCCTTCCGAAGGTGGTCCGCTCTCAAAAGAAAAAACGTTAGAGTTGATTCGGGCTTATGCAGCAGCAACAAGTTACGTGGATGCACAAGTAGGACGCGTCTTAGATCAGCTGGATGCACTTGGACTAACCGAAAATACAGTTATCGTTTTTGCAGGTGACCATGGGTTTCATCTTGGAGAGCATGGAAGATTTGCCAAGAGAACGATTTTTGAGGTTGCACTCCATTCACCTATGATTGTTAGTTTCCCTGGACAGTCTCTACGTGGTGTTAAAACAAATGCTCTTGTTGAACTTGTTGATATCTATCCGACGTTATGCGATCTATGTCAATTGCCAATTCTGTCAGAACTCGAAGGCTTAAGTATGGTACCTGTCATTGAAGAGCCAGAACGTGCGTGGAAAACGGCTGTTTTTAGCCAAGTTGACGTAGACCCTGCACACTCTATCCGTACAGAACAATACCGATACACGGAACGAAGAAAAACAATAGAACTTTACGACTATCACACTGACCCAGAAGGAACTATGAACATTGCTAATCTTCCAGAAAACGCGGAACTCGTAAAACACCTCAGCGAACGACTTCAGGCTGGTTGGCAAGCAGCTTTACCTACTAACCACGAACAAAATTCTAATTTTATATTTCTTCCGTGGGATGTGAATAATGACGGTACTGTTGATATTCAAGATCTTCTTTTAATTGCAAACAGTTTTGAAACTGATACTCTTGAAAATCCGAAAGTTGATGTAAATAAGGATGGTAACGTTGATATAATTGATTTGCTACTTGTTGCTTCACACTTAGGTGAATCAAGCAGCACTGCAGCACCAAAATCTATTTCTATACCATTTCAATATATTGACAAGATTGAACAAATGCTTATAGAAGCAGGTTTGGCAAATGACGGTTCTACCCTATTTCGTCAAGGGATCGCAAACTTAGAGATGTTAATAGATTCTGCGATGCCGACAAAAACCGTGCTCTTACCGAACTATCCGAATCCTTTTAACCCTGAGACGTGGATACCTTACGATTTGGCGAAGGAAACCGATGTTCGTATCACTATATACAATCAAAAAGGAAAATCTGTTAAGCAACTTAATATAGGTTTTCAAGCTGCAGGGACCTATAGGACGCAATCACGTGCAGCTTATTGGGATGGATGTAATTCTGCTGGTGAATCTGTGGCAAGTGGTGTCTATTTTTATACACTTTGTGCTGGACAAACGAAAACAACCCGTAAAATGGTAATTGCAAAATAAGGAGAACAACACATGAAAGATATTGATCAGCAAAAGACATTCTCACGACCGTTAACTCGACGACACTTCCTTTCAACAGGCTTGAAAGCGGGTGCGGCAGCTTTCACAACAGCACTTTTACCCAAACTTCAAGTAGATGCAGAGAGTCAATACAATGTTATATTCATCATTGTAGATGATTTACGACCTCTATTGGGTTGCTACGGGCATCCAGAGATGCATACGCCAAACATTGACAGACTCGCACAACGAGGGACACTCTTCAACCGTGCCTATAGTCAGTATCCGCTCTGTAGTCCATCTCGGACTTCAATGTTAACAGGATTACGTCCGGAAACAACGGGTGTTCTAAATAATAGGGCATATTTTCGTGAAACAGCGTCTAATATTGTTACTCTGCCACAACATTTCAAGGCTCATGGATACTACACGCAATCAGTCGGACGGATATTTCACACGCCAGATTTCCAGGATGATGAGAATTCTTGGAGTGCCTCTTCCTGGAGACCAACCTGGTACCCCACAGACTATGAGACTACCCCTTCTTGGAATGCACTTGACGTTGAGGACGACGACCTCAAAGATGGCAAAGTAGCAAAACGCGCAGTTGAAGTTTTGGAACAGATTAAAAATCAACAATTTTTTTTGGCTGTCGGATTTTACAAACCACATTTACCCTACAACGCGCCAAAGAAGTATTTCGAGTTATACGAAAACGCAAGCTTTAATTTACCCGCACTCTCAGGAGAATCCTCTCCTGATATCGCGCCACCACAATGGAACGAAATCCGGCCTTATGCGGATATTTCTCCGGGTAAAACATCTCTTTCGTATGAGAAAATATTAGAGTTAACTCGTGCCTACGCAGCAGCTACAAGTTATATAGATGTGCAAATAGGACGCGTTTTAGATCAATTGGACGAACTTGGACTCACAGAAAAAACGGTTGTTGCTTTCTGCGGTGATCATGGATATCACCTTTCAGAAAATGGGACGTGGGGTAAGAATATAATTTATGAAACTACATTGAGGTCACCTTTGATTGTGAGTGTTCCGGGTCAATGTCAACAAGGTGCCAAGACTAATGCTCTTGTAGAGCTTGTTGATATTTTCCCTACATTATGTGAAGCCAGTCAAATTCCAATTTTACCTCAATTAGAAGGGCTTAGTATGATCCCTGTTATAGAACAACCGACGGTCCCGTGGAAAACTGCTGTCTTCAGTCAGCATAAACAAGTTCATTCTATGCGGACAGACCGATATCGATATACTGAAAGCGGGAGTCATAAAGAACTTTATGATTACGGTACTGACCCTAATTCCGAACAGAACATTGCAAATCTAACAGAAAATTCAGAATTGGTGGCACACCTGAGTGAACGTCTCCGTGCTGGTTGGCAGGAGGCATTGCCTGATGTAATACCATCACGAGTTGCATGTACTCAAACACTACCGTGGGATGTAAACAACGATGGTATCGTTGATATCCAAGATCTCCTTTTAGTCGCAAACAGTTTTGAAACTAATACCCTTGAATATCCGAAAGTTGACGTAAACAAGGATGGTAGGGTTGATCTAATTGATTTTCTACTTGTTGCTTCGCATTTAGGTGAATCAAGCGACGCTGCAGCACCAAAATCTGTTTCTCTGCCGCTTCAACATGTTGACAGGATTGAACAATTGCTTATAGAAGCACGTTTAGCCGATGATGGTTCCAACTTATTTCGTCAAGGGATCGCAAACTTAGAGATGTTAATAGATTCTGCGATGCCGACAAAAACCGTGCTCTTACCGAACTATCCGAATCCTTTTAACCCTGAGACGTGGATACCTTACGATTTGGCGGAAGCAGCCAATGTTCGTATCACTATATACAATCAAAAAGGAAAATCTGTTAAGCAACTTAATATAGGTTTTCAAGCTGCAGGGACCTATAGGACACAATCACGCGCAGCTTATTGGGATGGATGTAATTCTGCTGGTGAATCTGTGGCAAGTGGTGTCTATTTTTATACACTTTGTGCTGGACAAACGAAAGTAACCCGTAAAATGGTAATTGCAAAATAAGGAGAACAACACATGAAAGATATTGATCAGCAAAAGATATCCTCACGACCGTTTACACGGCGACACTTCCTTTCAACAGGCTTGAAAGCAGGTGCGGCAGCTTTCGCAACAGCACTTTTACCCAAACTCAATGCAGACGCTGTGGACCAATACAGTGTGTTATTCATTGCTATTGATGATTTACGTCCTATGTTAGGTTGCTATGGAGACTCAGTGATGCACACACCTAACATTGATAGACTTTCACAACGAGGAACACTTTTCAATCGTGCTTACTGCCAATTTCCGGTTTGTAATCCCTCCCGGGTTTCAGTACTTACTGGGTTGCGTCCGGATACAACTGGTATTCATGACAATCCCACAGATTTTCGTGAAGTCCTCCCAAATGTTGTGGCACTCCCACAACATTTCAAAAACCACGGTTACCATACACGCTCTGTTGGTAAAGTCGCTCATGGAGATGCAGCATGGAAGGATAAACTTTCCTGGAGTGCTCCAATCTGGCGGCAGCCGTGGAAATATATTGATAAGACTAAGTCTCCTTCTTGGCAAGCTCTTGATGTAGCCGATGATGATTTAGAAGATGGTATGATTGCAAACGCTGCTATAGAAGTTCTGACAGAAATTCAGAACGAACAATTTTTCCTTGCAGTCGGTTTTAACAAACCACATTTACCGTTCTATGCCCCAAGAAAATACTTTGATTTATACACATCGCAAGACTTTAAAGCACCGATTGATTCAACTCTTCCAAGAAATGCACCGAAAATAGCCGAGAACCCCAAGGGAATGAGAGCTTATCAAGATATTTCAGATTTCCCGCCGTTTTCTGATGTGAAAACTTTGGAATTAACTTTGGCTTATGCAGCAAATATCAGTTATATAGATGCCTTAGTAGGACGCGTGTTAGACCAATTAGATGTGCTCAGCCTCACCGAAAAAACTGTTATCGTATTCTGGGGAGACCACGGGTTTCATCTTGGGGAACATGGACTCTGGCGAAAAAACACTCTCTTTGAGGATTCTGTCCGTTCACCTTTGATAGTCAGCATCCCAGGGCAAACGCATCGGAATGTGAGTACAGATGCCTTAGTTGAACTGGTTGACATTTATCCGACTTTATGTGATGCCTGCCAACTACCAATTTCGATAGAACTTGAAGGAATTAGTATGGTACCCGTCATAGAGGATCCGACACAGGCATGGAAAACAGCCACCTTTAGTCAATTGACCAGAAAAATAGACAATACTCCTGTGGATGGATACACCATGCGTACCGGACAATACCGATATACCGAGTGGGGGGACAATGCTCAAAACGGGAGGGAACTCTATGATTATCATGCTGACCCAAATGAGACAGTCAATATAGCAAATCTACCAGAAAACACGGAGCTTGTGGAACAACTCAGCGAGAAATTGCATGCTGGTTGGCACAATGCACTACCGGACATGTATGAGCACATTCATATACCACAAACTCTCCCATGGGATATAAACGACGATGGTGTTGTGGATATGCAAGACCTTGTCTTGATCTCAAACAATTTTAGTGCAGAAACTCCAGAGAATTCAAAAATTGACGTTAACAAGGATGGTAGTGTTGACATCATCGATTTGCTTATTGTTGCTGCGCATCTTGGGGAATCTACCAACCAGACGGCACCAGCAACTCCGACAGATATTTCTCCTAAACACCTTAGTCTCGCGGATGAATGGCTCTCAGAAGCACGCTTAGCGAACGATGGTTCTAATGTTTTCAAGCGGGGCATCACTACCTTAGAAGAATTACTTAATAGTGTAAATCCAGAGAAAACAGCCCTTCTACCGAACTTCCCAAATCCTTTCAATCCGGAAACATGGATACCTTATGATTTGGCAAAAGATACGGATGTTAATATCCATATCTATAACTTGAAAGGTGAATCTATCCGTCAATTATCACTGGGTTACCAAACTGCGGGCACATATCGGACTCAGGCGCGAGCTGCCTATTGGGATGGAAGGAATTCTGGGGGTGAGGCGGTCGCAAGTGGTGTCTATTTTTATATACTCCATGCAGGACAGATAACTGCAACACGCCAAATGGTAATTATCAAATAGAAGAAAACTCATGAAAAACGATAACCAACAGATAGCATTCTCTCAACCGTTTACTCGACGCGAATTCTTATCAACCAGCTTAAAGGTAGGTGCTGCTGCTTTTACGACAGCACTTTTGCCCAAACTCAAGGTAGACGCTAATTGTCAATACAATGTCTTGTTCATCATTGTTGATGATCTCCGTCCTCTACTTGGATGCTATGGACACCCAGAGATATACACGCCTAACATTGATAGAATTGCTCAAAGAGGTACACTTTTCAACCGCGCTTATTGTCAAAATCCTTTGTGCCATCCATCCCGAACATCAATTCTTACTGGATTAAGACCTGCCACAACAAATGTATTTTCCAACTCAACAGGATTTAGGGAAAATTTACCGAACGCTGTGACACTTCCACAGCATTTTAAAACTTCTGGCTATCATACACAATCCGTAGGTAAAGTTGCACAAAATCTGGAAAGGCAAGATGATACCTACTCGTGGAGTGTCCCTTCGTGGACACAGCCGAGTTCTTATGCCAGCCGATCATCTGTTCCTTCTTGGCAGGCTCTTGATGTCAAAGACGACGAACTCAGAGATGGGAGAGCTGCAAAACGCGCAATTGAGGTTTTGGAAGAAATTCGAGACAAACGGTTTTTTCTCGCTGTTGGATTCCGCAAACCTCATTTGCCTTTCTATGCGCCAAAAAGGTATTATGAAATATATAATGATACATCTTTTAATCTGCCATCTTCCTCTAACCTTCCTAAGAACGCACCACCTATTACTGACGGCAATTTTGAGGGATTCAGAGACTTCCAAGATATCCCCGATGAAGGTCCTCTTTCGGAAGCGAAAACGTTAGAATTGATTAAAGCGTATGCTGCATCAACAAGTTTTACGGATGCACAAGTTGGACGTGTCTTAAATCACCTTGAGGCTCTTAGACTAACCGAAAACACAGTCATTGTCTTTGTAGGTGATCACGGTTTTCATCTTGGGGAGCATGGAAAATGGCTAAAAAACACTCTTTTTGAGGTTTCTCTCCGTTCACCACTGATTGTCAGTGTCCCAGGGCAAACATATCAAGGTGTTAAAACCGATGCCCTTACAGAACTCGTTGATATCTATCCGACGTTGTGTGATGCATGCCAAATTTCTATACCTTCACAGTTAGAAGGCATAAGTATGTTACCTGTCATTGAACAACCGACACTGCCGTGGAAAACTGCTGCCTTTAGCCAAAAAGGACAACGCACTGGAAACTCTATACGGACAGATCAGTACAGATACACAGAATGGGGAAACAGTGGTCGAAATGGGAGGGAACTCTATGATTATCAGTCCGATCCAAACGAAACAGTTAATATAGCGGATCTACCAGAAAACAAAGAACTTGTAGCGCAACTCAGTAAACAGCTTCACGCTGGTTGGCAAGCGGCTTTGCCGAATGTGTCAGAACAAATTTCTGTCCCACAAACATTACCATGGGATATAAACAACGACGGTGTTGTTGATATCCGCGATCTCATATTAGTTTCAAACAGTTTTGGGATGGAGACTCCAGAGCATCCGAAAGCAGATGTAAATAAAGATGGAAACGTTGATATAATAGATTTATTGTATGTTGCATCGCATTTCGGGGAATCTTGCATTGCATCAGCATCCCCAACATCCGTTTCACAACACCATGTTGATAGCATTTCAGAATGGCTGACTGAAGCATATCAAGCAAATGATGGATCCGACGTTTTTCGGCACGGAATTGCGAACTTAGAAGCACTATTTAACACCGTAACCCCTAAAAAAACAACCCTTCTTCCAAATTTCCCAAACCCTTTCAATCCAGAGACTTGGATACCCTACGATTTGGCACGAGATACAGATGTAGACATTGATATCTATAATCTGAAGGGAGAAATCATTAGAAAACTAAATATCGGCTTTCAGACTGCTGGCACCTATCGGAGTAAAACAAAAGCAGCACATTGGGATGGGTGTAATTCCACTGGCGAACCAGTCGCAAGTGGAATCTATTTTTATTCTCTTAACACTGGTACGGTAAGAGCAATTCGTCGAATGACAATACTTAAATAAAATTAATTTCATTTGTTCCCTGGAGGCAGAAAACACATGTTTGGACGAATATTACTTATATTCTGCATAGTTACAAATTTCTGGTATGTCCCACGCGCCGATGCTGCTTCGCTTATAAATGTCCCCCTTAATCCAGATATATCCGATTTTAATACTGAAACCTACCGCTTTATTCATCGTTTACTTAATAAACGTGCGGTGTCGGGTGTGACGCGAGGTTCTTTACCGTTTACGCGAAAACAGATTGCGTCTTTGCTGGTAGAGGTGTCTCAAAAACTTGATAGAGGTGAACTGACCTTGAGCGTTAACGACCAAAAACGCTTAAAGGACTTATCAGCCTTTTACTCGGAGGCTGGAACGCAAACCCCTCCCAATCGACGACTACACCTGGGGACACTTACCGACGACTCTACCTATCGTATCTCCTTCGATTTACGGGTTGGACACCAAGAAATCACACGTTTAGTTGATAACGTGTCCGAAGTACCAAACGTTGAAGGAAATATGCACGTTACAACGCTGTTTCCACATCTATATGGACAGTTTGAGGATAGTTTTGCTTTTTCTGGAGACATAGCATATAGGTCCTTGTATGGAGACTTTTTTGACGATGTCTTTGCCGACGAATCAAAACATAGACAATTGGAAGGAAAACTTAGAAACAGAATTGCGAATAATAATTATCTCAAATTTAATTTGCCTTGGTTTGAATTGCAATTTGGGCAAGACAATCTCCAATGGGGCCCTGGCTATCACGGAAACCTACTGATTTCCTCAAACCCTTTAGCCATGGATATGGTGAAATTTCAAACTAACTACAAAACTATATCGTTTACTGCATTCACCGGTGTATTAGAAGACATGTCAGAGGACGTCAATGAGAAATATATTTCAGGTCACAGAATTGAAGGATATTACTGGAATAGGTTTGGTTTTGGTATATCTGAGGTAGTCATCTACGGTAATCGGTTTGAACCTGGATATTTGAATCCTGTTAACATATATTTCATCAACGAGCAAACTATATCGCGGGCAGACAGTCGTGCCCCTGGTAGTGGGGATAATATATTAATAAGTGCGGATTTACGTTTACGGCTGAAAGATAATTTTGAAATATATGGGGAGTTGATGGTTGACGATGGAAATCCTGCTGTGAGTTTTAAACATTGGGATACGAAATTTGGTATCCTCGGTGGAATTTATCTAACGGACCCCTTTGGACTAACAGATACTGATTTTCACGCCGAATACACTTTTATAAACCAATACGCATATACACACGTCAATCCTGCAAACATCTATAAACATTTCACGACACCTGTTGGACATCATATCGGTTCTGATGCAGATAATCTATGGATTGAATTACGTCGTCGATTTACGGATAAGCTTGAGACTGTTTTTGGCTACGAACTTGAACGCCATGGTCAAGGAAACATAGACAAAAATCATCCATCTGACGCACCGAAAGACGACGTGTGGACACCATTATCTGGTATTACAGAAAGTGAGCACCGCTTAAAAATCGGTTTTAATTGGGTTACTATTGGTCATTATTCATTCTACGGTGAGTGGGTAAGGATTTGGAGGCGAAACCTCGAAAATCGTCAAGATGTACATGAAACCGGAAATGAAATTCAAGCAAAAGCACTTTATAGATTTTAAGTCGTAACCTGAGAAGTTCACAGTTGTTCCCTTACCATTAGAGTGGAATTACGAATCTCAATTGGAATAACATATTTAATGAAGATTCATGTCGGTTATCGCATCAAAGCAAGTGTTTTATAGGTTTATCTTGGTATCATTCGGAAGGATTTAAGATGAAAATTCGCGTATTGGGCATTCGTGGTCTTCCAGCGACTTATAGTGGGTTGGAGACCATCATGGGTGAACTTGCACCGCGCTGGGTAGAAGCGGGGCATGAAGTCACTGTCTATTGTCGAAAAGCAGTTTTTAAAGAGAGACCACGCGAATGGAAAGGCATCAAGTTAATTTATCTACCCAGCATTGAACATAAGATGTTTAGTACCCTTAGCCATAGTTTATTAGCAACTTTACACGCTTCGTTTTCACCCTCTGATGCTATTCTTGTATGGAATGCTGGCAATGGACCTTTGGGTTGGTTTTTTCGTATCACCGGTAAAAGTGCTGTTATCAACGTTGATGGAATGGAATGGCTTCGTCCAAAGTGGAAAGGTTTAGGCGCTGTCTACTTCAAGTGGGCAGCAAAAATGGCTACTTCGGCGTTTCCGATTGTAATTACCGATGCCGAAGAAATGAAAAGACTCTACCTTGAAGAATTAGGCGCTGAGACTACATATATTGCTTACGGAGCAAACATTGAGCCATCAGAACACCCTGAGATCCTTGAGACCTATGGGCTTGAATCGCGAAATTACTATCTGATCGCGAGTCGTCTTGTGCCTGATAATAACGCTGACATGATTTTGGAAGCGTTTGTTAACTCAAATAGCCAGAAAAAACTTGCTATAGCTGGTGGGGCAGATTATAAAGGAAACAAACTCGAAAATGAATTTTTAGATAAATTGAAAAGTATCGCCAATGAAAATGTTATTTTTTTGGGACATATTGATAGTTCAGAACATATAAAGGAACTTCACCATCACTGCTTCGCTTACATTCATGGGCATCAATTCGGTGGTATCAATCCTTCCATATTGAAGGCGTTAGGATTTTCCAACTGTATTTTAGCACTAAATACACCGTTCAATCATGAAGTCTTGGAAGGCGGGACTTACGGTGTGCTCTTTGACAAAACTTCAGAGGCTCTCAAAGCCAAAATTGAGACGTTAGAACAGAATCCAGAGAAGGTGGAGAACTTCCGTCGACGCGCTCCTGAACAGATACAAAAACGATTCAACTGGGACCATATTGCAGAACAATATATAGATGTTTTTGAAGAACTACAAAAGAAAAAGTGAAATCAACTAATTTCGTGTAGGGTATGGATGATGGCACATTTGCCAATTAAATTTAGCGTCCCCAAACCTGACTTTGCATATATGAACGACACAGCACAGACTTCAGTTGAAAGACTTTCCTCCTTTTACGCGAAGAGAGGCAAATATTTACTTGATTTTGTGGCAGCATTTTTACTGATACTTATATTTGCTCCACTAATGATTCTAATTTCAATACTGATTAAACTATCTTCGCGTGGACCAATCTTTTTCTCACATAAACGGGTTGGAATAAATAATAAACTTTTTGTCATTCACAAGTTTAGAAGTCTCCATATTGATACGCCTTCCTATTCAGAAAAACCCGATTCTACAGAAGATGTCCGCATCACATCGGTTGGAAAATGGATTCGAAAAACAAGCTTAGATGAATTACCTCAGTTATTTAACGTGATTAAGGGGGAAATGAGTCTCGTCGGTCCACGTCCAGAAATGCCGTTTCTGGCTGAGCATTACGAAGATTGGGAAAACCAACGCCATCTCGTGCGTCCGGGAATGACAGGCCTGTGGCAGTTAAGCCCACGCCGCCGTGGGGCAATTAGAGATGGAATTCCAGTTGATTTGGAATACATTGAGAATTTGTCTCTATGGAACGATTTCAAAATATTGCTCCGCACTTTCAAGGTTTTTTGGGACGAAAACACCTATTAACTTAGAGTGGATTGATTCTAACTTTCATTAGAAACATATATGAAACTAACTCTTGGGAATCTCAAAAAGATTTTACAACGTGGTTTTGGACTCAAGTGTCCACAATGTGCGGAAGGTTCACTCTATCAAAAACGATTTAAGATGTTTACACACTGCACAGTGTGTAATTTGAAGTTTGAACGCGAACAAGGATATTTCATCGGCGCAATGTATATCAATTATGGTGCAACGGTATTACTTGCTTTTCCCGGTTACTTCGTGTTTGAAATTTTCACATCTATCCCTTTCATATTCAACTTTTGCGTGTGGGGTTTAGTTTCCGCTGTATTCCCTATCTTTTTTTATCGCTATTCAAAAAGTTTGTGGTTGAACTTTGACTACATGCTTAACCCAAGTAGTTAATAGTTTCCAAAGACTATTTCAGTTGAACTATCTTGTGAAAACCTGCCCACGCATATAAGACCCCTCATCCGAAGCCAAAAAAGTGAGGACTCTTGCAACACCTGCTGGATCACCGAGCGATTTCTGTGCACTTGCAACAGCAGCTTCAGGGTCATTTCCATCTCGCTTGGCTGACTCCGCAATTTGTCCAAGTTTAAGTGGGGTAGCAAGTCCACCAGGACATATTGTATGCATGCGGATGTTAAGAGAGCCAACTTGGTTTTCTACTGTCATTACAAGACCGTTAACGCCGCCTTTACTGGAAGCATAAGCAATTGAGGAACTGCCACCACGAACCCCCGCTCCTGAAGCAATACAAAGAATAACACCGCCGCCACTTCTTCCCATTACGGGAACAGCATGTTTGAGGGTGAAAAAAGTGCCTTTAAGATTGACATCAATTACTGAATCAAAGGTAGCTTCTTCAAAATCTTCAATTCGGACGCTTGGACCTCGCAAGACTCCAGCAGAAGTTACCACAGTGTCAATTCTTCCATACGATTCATCAGCAGTTTTTATGAGTTGAGCAACTTCAGATTCGAAGGTGACATCGGTACGACAGAATTTCGCTGTTCCACCGTTTTTAACAATTGTCTTTAACGTTTCTTGTCCATCAACCTCGTTAATATCGCCAAGTACGACTTTTGCTCCAGCTTCTGCATAAGCGATGGCAGTTGCAGCACCAATACCTGTGGAGCCACCAGTTATAACCGCTACCTTGCCTGAGAGTCGAATATTCACAAATTATTCTCCTGAGTGAATAAAGATATAAAAGAGTATAGAATGAATCTTTTTACAAGGCAAGTGATTTTTGGAGAGAAAAATAAGGAGAGTATGTCTGATTACATAGATGGGTAAGTTAAAGGTAATGAATTGGAATGGATTAGCTTTTCAAACTGAAGCGGTAAGGAATACGTAGACGTTGACTAACAGCTACTTTGCCTTGCATCGCTGGAGTAAATGACGAGGATTTGAGCGCTTGAATTGCTGCTTCTTCACAACCAAGTCCGCTAATTCTTATAACCTCAACGACACGGATGTTCTGTGCTTTCCCATCCACGCCTATAGTAGCTTCAAGAACAACCAATCCCTCTTGATGCGTAGATCGGGCAGATTCGGGATATACAGGATCAACTTTTTTGAGGAAGATAGCATTTTGAGTGGGTTCATTGATAGTCGGGAGGTTTAAAGGAATAGCGTCTATCTGTAAATTGTCTGAATCTACTACTGGCACATCTGACCTCCGCTCAACCCTTTGTGGAAAGAGATTGACAGATGGAGTAAAAACCGGCTTCGTTCCAACTGACACTGCAATTGGATATTCAATCTCGGATAAAGAACTTTGTGGTGCATTCAAAGTGAGATTTCCAGTTAATAGCGTAGTTTGAGTCAGTGTCGTGACAGTAGAAGTTTCTGTTGTCACCACTGGCGTAATCGGACGCATCGCTTGAGGCTGTTGACGATGCATACGTACAGGTTGCAGTACAACTAATTTAGGGATATGTTTTTTAGTAGGAGGACGGGTCGCAACTGGTTTCGGAGCAGAGGTAGAAAAAACATCAATTGGCATAGCATTGCTATTACCATCTGTCATTTTGACAGAAGATAGACCGATAATTGATATGCCTATTAGATGCAAACAGACCGACAACATAAATGAAGCATTCGGCAAGAAACTACTGGAAAAAAGTTTTCCAATGCCAAAACCGTTATGCGAACCCAACTGCTGATTCTGTCTTGTGAGAAATGGAAGTTTGTTCACAATTTGGACAACAATGTTCATTTTCTATACACCTTTTTACTGTCTCTATCTCCAAATCCATTTGTAAAACCTCTATAATACCTGTTGTATCAACACAATTCTATTTTTATTTACTTTTATACTTTAACTATGTTAAGCAAATTCCGTGCCATTTATTGCTATTGTATGTTGTGCTGATCTATAAAACCACAGACACGCTGCTTGATAAGGTGTGTAAAGTGCTTGTCACATAGACATCAAATTAAAAAAAGAATAATGGACTAAGTACCCGGGCCGGTAGATGCGGTTTCCTAACCGCATCGTATCGCCCACGATATCTTCACGGAATTGTGATAGCGCAGCAAACTGGAATCCTTGTAAATAGGTTTATAAAACTATCTTAGGTGCGGTTAGGAAACCGCACCATAGGCATCAATTTAAGGATTTGTATAGCCTCGTAGAGGCGGAATGTTTATGGAAACACGGTAGAACACGCTCTTGAGCCTCGTAGAGGCGGAATGTTTATAGAATCTATATGTCGCTCCCGCCAAATCATGCAGAATACCAAAAGCGTATTCTGCCAAGCGCATTTGGCGTTGATTCACGGAGCTCAAGAAGTTAATTACCACGTTTTCTATAAACATAGCGTTCCCGACAAATGCCATAAGCGCATTTGGCGTTGATTCACGGAACTCAAGATGTAAAAATCGGGCTTAGAAGGTTTCCCTCCCACAAGAGAATCTATCACTAAATTGACGCTTATGGTGCGGTTAGGAAACCGCACCTACCAGGGATAGATACACATTAAAATGACACCTATACGGTAACCACATTGAAACCAATAACCGATGACAAAACTTTACACACATGCTTTATAGTTAGGTTGCAATTACATAACGGTTTTGATAAAATATCCGAACAGAGTTGAACACACATAAAGGATATATTATGAAAATCAAGGATATTCGCGTTGTAGAAATTACGTTAAATCCGAAACCAAAGACCCCACCACGCACACCGACTCGTGCCAAGACATTCCGCTTGAACCGCCCCATTGACCGTTATAAAACACCTGATTCCATGCACATATCACAAGCGGAATGGAAAAGACCCGCTTGCATTATTACTGCTGAAGATGGCACGTGGGGATTCGGAATTTCACTTTACGGTGGACCGGTCAGTCAAATTATCAGAGATCATTTTGCGCCACATCTAATTGGACAGAATTGCATGGCAACAGAAAAATTGTGGGATATGATGGTGCGGCTATCAACCGCATTCGGCGCAACTGGTTTGACCAGTTATGCTATCAGTACTGTTGATTGTGCGTTGTGGGATCTCAAAGGGAAAATCCTGAAAAGACCTGTTTACGAACTACTTGGCGGACCTCAGAAAGAAAAGATATTTTGTTATGCATCTGGTTTTGATCAGGAATGGTATATGGAACTCGGATTCAAAGCGACAAAACTGTTCACACCATACGGACCAGAAGACGGATTGGAAGGTTTGCGAAAACTTGAAGAATTAGTGGCAAACACACGAGAAGTAATCGGCGATAAAGTTGAATTAATGTTGGATGCGTGGACCAACTTTGACGTAGAGTACACAGTGCGTGTCTGTGAAACCATGAAACCTTACGGCTTAAAGTGGATGGAGGATTATATTTCTGCTGATGATCTGGTGGGATACCAAACAGTCCGACAACGTATACCGTGGCAAACGCTTGCTACCGGAGAACATTGGTACTTGCCAACCGTCTTTGCAGCAGCAGCGGGACAAAGATTAGTTGACATCTTCCAACCTGACGTTTTGTGGTGTGGTGGCATTACAGCTACAATGAAAATCTGCCACATTGCTGAGGCAAACGGTATCTCCGTGATTACGCACGGTGGCATGAATTATCCTTATGGACAACATCTTGCTTACGCCATGCCAGCAATTACGTGGGGTGAACGTTCCGAAGGTGTTTCTGCACCGGGTGTCCCGCTTGAAGAGATGGTCAAGTTACCCGGAACTGCAGTCATCAAAGATGGGTACGTTGTTCCGTCAGATGCTCCCGGTTTCGGGCTTGAAATTGATGAGGCTTGGATAGAGGGTGTGATGGCATAAACCACTCTTCTATTGGCTGGAGTCCATCTTTAAAAAACTTGTATTTGGAAGACGGAGGTTTTGTTGTGGAGGAGTTGAACACTCGCAAGGCACATGCAAGTGACAGCGAATTCGTCTTTACCGTAAAAGAAGCGGCGTACCGAGAGTATGTAGAACAGGTATGGGGTTGGGACGATAATTATCAACGGGAACGACATAATGCGGAGTTTGCTTCACAAGATTTTCACATTATCCAGTTTCGTGGGACCGATGTCGGTTTCTTGACTACATCCCGTACTTCCGACATGCTCAAGGTCAATCAGATCTTTATTCTACCTGAGTACCAAGGAAAGGGCATCGGTTCCGCGTGCCTGACACGTATTATTTATGATGCTGGTCTTGAGCAGAAGTCTGTGGTGCTTAAAGTGCTAAAGGTCAATACCCGTAGTATTTCTCTCTATAAGAGGTTGGGATTCACAATTGCCGGTGAAGATTCTATATACTTCCAAATGGAAAAATCGCCCGAATAGATCAGAAAATTGAAAAGTTAAGGTAGTCAAGCAATTCTGATTTATCTGCATTGTAAATTACAAATTCGTTTGGTGAAGGCGAGGCATGGACAGAAAGTGTGGAGACGTAAGTCTCACTATTGATGTCTTTTATAGTAAAATCCATAATTATTTATACACTACGGTAGGTTCGGTTTCCTAACCGAACCGTGTTTATTCAGTCTCATAGATGCGGTTAGGAAACCGCATCTACCAGGAGTGTGAACATATTTCAGATTTCACTATAAGAGATATTTTTTTGTAGGAGGGCTTTGTAAGCCCGATTGAATGGCGTATCGGCGTTGAAACGCCTACTACAGCAGAGATTAATTCCGCTGCGCATCTATCCTGCGGCTATATTTCAAACCATTTATTCAACTCACTTCAGTTGAATACTGAAACTGAGTTAACGCACTCGGATAATTCGGTGCCCTGTGAAAGTTTGACCAAACATATCAGTCGTACGGACATAGATAACGTGTGTTCCTTTGCGGATATTCGCTGGGAGTTTCGCTTGCCAGATATGTGTTGATTTTGGAACACCGTAAAGAAGCCGTTTCCCTCTTTGTGGCAATTGGTCCTCTTCCTTCAACATCAGTTTCATTGTTTCACGTAGTGCAATATGCATTTTCCGCTCAAGATGGTACGTTTCGTCCCGTTCCTTGAGTGCTTTAAAATATGGGTCCTTCTGTGGCATATAGGTCATCGGTTTCCATTCCCCGACTTTACCAAGACGCATTTCAACCTTTGAGCGTTTTGTTCCTCCAAAAACGTTAACGAGTACATCTGTTTTGCCAGTTTCCTTTGACACAACTACCCAGGGTGCCCATATATTCATCTGATAACCCGCTGGACGACGGGCGGCCTTAAACCGAATTGAATATTTATTTCCGCTAAAAGTGAAGATGCCATACCCGTTTGGCGCACCATCTCGCATGGTTGTGTGGGGAATACCGATTTCATCAAGCGTGCCCTGCCACCAGCTGCCTGATGTGGTTGCATGATTGTGGTGATGATGTGGGTCATCGCCATGCCAACCGTGCTCCTGTCCCACGAAGTCACCCCGTTGGATGTGCGTGTGCGCTGAAAGAGATAGCGTGTGTGGGCGATCACCAAGTAGATTCATCAATTTCTGCACATCACGCATCTGAGTCAACGGAATATGCATGGATATAACAACGAGCTGATCTTTCGGCACAAAAGCAAGGTCGTTTCGAATGAACGTCAACTGCCGTTCTCCCACTTCACTGAAGTAAGGAGGATTATCAACCTTATCGGGGAGAAAGTGCACATTGTCTATGTTTATGAAATGAACTGGGCCCCAATCGTAAGAATAGCATGTAGGACCGTAAACCCGTTCGAATGTCTCATCGGCGTAGCGGTCATCGGTAGCACGACGGTTCATATCATGGTTACCGTGGACGTTGTACCATGGTATTCCAACGGTAGCCATTACTTCGTTAAGAGGATGGAATAAGTTCAAGTTGTCACCTACCAAATCTCCAAGGCTGAGTCCGAACACTGCATCAGTTCCAATCACCTCTTCAATTACATCATGTGCTAACCATTCAATCTCTTGCATATTGCGGGGTTGTGTGTCTCCGAAAACGAGTGCCTTGAAGGTGTCAGGTTCGGTCTGTTCAGTGAGTGGAAAATCAATCGATTTTGGTAATGGACCGGTTGGTTTGATGCCAGCATACTTCAGTCCATTCGGTGAACCGTGCGGCTTGTGAATGTAATAAAACTTCGGGAGGCGATTTTCATCAACTGGTGTCATAAACCCACGGGGTTTAATAACAAAAAGAATGGTGTCATCACTGACTGCAAGCGAGTATTGCCCGTTGGCATCAGTTTGGACAACATCCTTCCCATTAGAGACACGAACTCCGGACAACCCCTTCTCGTTGTCGTCCTTTACCTGATTTCTGTTTGTATCCAGAAATACAGTGCCAGTTGTGGTTGAATTTGCTACACTGTTTCCAATCCAGCAAAAAGTCAAGATAACAATTAAAACCGCAAAATTCCATTGCTTATATACCATACGAATCCTCCTAATAATGGTATTATTCCAATCCCCACTCCCGGCGGAGTTCCGCCATCGGTTTGTAACTTACACCTTTGTTGTAAAAATTACCAAGCCAACTGCCGTTTTCACGGAAAAAGAAGCGATCATCCTTCTCTTCGCGGGCAAGTTGGTATCTCGTATCAATGCTAATACGATAGCGGTTAGAACGATTAGGTGCACTGCTGTGCATCATGTAAAGCTCAAAAATAATAACGTCGCCCGGTTGGAAATGTGCTGTTGCCAGTGTGAATCCGAATTTCTCAACCATCTCGCGTGGATCGGTGCTGAACACAGCTTCTGTCAAATCGCGGTCCATATCGGTCGCACCATAAGTGGACATTAATAGATCGTGCCGATGTGAACCGAGGCAGATGACGAGAGGTCCATTTTCTAAACCGATGTCCGTCAAAGCACTCCACATCGTGTACCGGTTCTGTGTGCCGCGCCCAACGTAAACGCTATCGTAGTGAAAATGGTTGTGTCCTCCCTTCGCCATACAGCGAAGCCACCGTTTGTCAAACGTTATGACTGGACCACCGAGGAATTCTTCGTAGAACTGCATTGTTCGCTGGCTATCCACAACATCAAGAATCGGTTTGGCATGCGCCACCTCAGTTTGCCGAAAGAAACTAAATGTCTGATTCGCTTCACCGATAATACCCTCTTCGACCAAAGTATCCTGCTTTAACCCGCCTCTTTCCGCAATGGCTTGCAATGTCCAATGTGCAGCTTTCTCCGCATGTGCCCGCGGATGGAAACCTCGAATAAAAAGGTATCCATCCTCATGCATCTTTCTGTGCAACACATCAAAATTATTGAGAAGTAAGGAGGAATCTGCTAATTCGACAATCTCCTCACCAAAATGAAAACGATGTTCACCGAATTCAAAGGGTGTTCCCGTTGGGATTTTTTTCGGTTTGTTCAATGTCATCATATCTTTATGACTTATCTGGCAGCGTCCTACCATCTTGATATGAGAAAACCAATGGCAGATGTGCATCATCTACCAACACATCGCCAGCCTTCAACTTCGCAAACACCTCATCGGGCAGCGCGCTTTTCTTTCCATTGAATTTGGCATCCTCTGGCATAAAGAGCATGGCAAACGCGCGGCGCGGGTGCGTAGTCATATTCGGTCCCGCTGCATGAGCGACCATCCCACTGATGAATACACCAGTTCCCGCTTTCATCTCAGCGGCGTAAGGTTCAACCTCAGCCCACTGTGGATATTCGCGGAACAGTTCACCGATTCCAACTTCTCCGAGAATTCCACCAACTTCAAAGCCGCACGTCTTATGCGTACCGGGCAGAAAATATAAACAACCGTTCTGAACCGTTGTATCGTCAAGTGCTATCCAGAACATGATCGCCTGATGTGAATAAAACGGATCGTAAGGATTATCAACATGGAAGTTCGTTGGATTTGCCCACGGTTGCTTAACCATTGCATGGTCGTGATACAGTCGCACGCCCGAAGTGCCAGCGAGGTCTGCCGCCAGTCTACCCAATTCAGGGGCGAGAATTAGCTGTTTAATCTTCTCGCTTGTCTTCCACAAATTGACGCATTGAACGAAGACGTTCTTGTAGTAACTATCTTCTCCGCTTTGATTGTGATAGGTATCGTTACGACTTATATGCTGCGCGATAGCCTCGTCAACAGCATCCTGCCACGATGACAACTCGGAACCTGTCAGGAAATCGTCAATAACTAAAAATCCATTTTCACGGTAAAATTCGATCTGATCGCTCGTAACTTGTGTATTCATGGCATCTTAGGTAATGGAAATATGTGCCCTCAATCATAGTTGCTTGGTCGATGGTCACCAAGGAGTCGTCTTTGTTGAGGGTTCGCTTGCGCGAGGATTGATTTATCAAACTGAAACTTATTCAGATAGGGTGGGTATTTCTGTGTAATCATCCGCTGGGCATAGTGGACCTGCAAGAGGTAACGGGTTTCGTCACTCGTATTGGCAGAACCACGATGCCAGACTTCACTACGGAAAAGCACCACATCCCCTGCGTTGCATAAGATACTCTCTTCCGTCCGATTGTTCCACTCAGTTGCTCCGCTTGGAGAGCATCCAGAAAAATGGCTGCCCGGCACAAACTTTGTCGGTCCCAATCCTTCGGACATATCGTTAAGATAGTAATGGGCGGTGGTGATGAAGATTGGAATTTTGACGCGTGGATCCGAACGAATCTCTGCCGGTAGGGGAACTGGCAGCCAATCCGTATGTAACCCCTGATCAGGACGCCCCGGTCCTGTCAGCCACGAATGCATACCGATGCAATGACAATCCTCGCCGTGTGCTGCCTCGGCGACTTCAATAACGGGTGATTTGTCAAGGAATTGAAGATACAACGGGTCACGATTAAACGAGTTGCTGATAAGCTTGTGGAGGAATGCGTCCCCATTTTGAGGTGTTTCGTCCCGATCATGAGACTCTGGGATTGCCTCTAATCGATCCATAGTTGCTCGTAATACGACGATTTCATCGGTATCAAGCACGCTGGGGAAATAGACATAACCATCCCTTTCAAGTGCTTCAACTTGACTATCTAAATCGGTGTATGCCACAAGTGAAAGGGCTTTCGCCATTTTCAGGACTCCTTGAGGAATCTAAAATTGTCCAAAGTTTAGCAATGATAGGCACGCACTGCTCGCTATCCAACCGTCCAAATCCAGTAAGGACGCACCTCAAATTACGTGTTCCCTCAATCATAGTTACTGGGTCGATGATCCCCGAGGAGCCGTCTCTGCCGAGGGTTCGCTTGCGCGAGAATCGATTCATCAAACTGAAATTTGTTCAGATAAGGCGGGTATTTCTGTGTAATCATCCGTTTCGCATAGTGTACCTGTAAGAGGTAGCGGGTTTCGTCAGTCGTATTGGCAGAGCCACGATGCCAGACTTCACTACGGAAAAGCACCACATCCCCCGCATTGCATAAGATACTCTCTTCTCCCCGGTTATTCCACTCGGTTGCTCCGCTTGGAGAGCACCCGGAAAAATGGCTGCCTGGAACAAACTTCGTCGGTCCTAATTCCTCGGACATATCATTGAGATAGTAGTGGGCAGTAGTTATAAAGATTGGGATTTTGACGCGTGGATCCGAACGAATGTCTGACGGTAGTGGGACTGGCAGCCAATCCGTATGTAACCCCTGATCAGGGCGTCCCGGTCCTGTCAACCACGATTGCATACCGATGCAATGACAATCGTCGCCGTGCGTCGCCTCTGCTACCTCAACAATTGGTGATTTGTCAAGGAATTGAAGAAACAGTGGGTCGCGATTAAAAGAGTTGTTGATGATTTTATTAAGGAATTTACCACCATTTTCAGGCGTTTGGTGTTTATCCAAGCACTCTGGGATCGCTTGTAATCGATCCATAGTTGCTTGCAATTCAGCGACTTCCTCAGCATCAAGCACGCTGGGGAAATAGACATAACCATCCTTTTCCAGTGCTTCAACTTGACTTTCTAAATCGTTATATGCCACGAGTGATAGTTCCTTCGCCATTTTCGGTGCTCCTTTCAGATGGCTGACAACTATCAGCGAGTTCGCTTCAACCAGGCCCATGTTGTAGTAAGTTTGTCTTTAACATCTATAGCAAGCGGTTCAAGGTTCAGTTGGTTTGTGACATCAACATATACCGGTTTCCCAAACCCACCGTCACCGTCGTTCTTGTTTCGGGTGCTATCTCTGGCATCCCCTTCATCAAAGCTGTACAGCGCGTTTAAGCCGTCCTCATCTCCGTTAAGTATTTTCATCATGAATTCGTTAATTTCCGCTTCTGTCCGTGCTACTTCCCAGATGCGAATTTCGTCTATGAGCCCTTTGCAGAACCAATTTTTACTGTCTCCCACACCGATATATAGACTCGCATCGGTGGCCGCTAACTCAGGTGCATCATAGGGCGTACTTCCCATCTTCTTCCCACCAATATACGTCCGCATCTCTTTTCCATCCCAGACACCAGCAACATGCTGCCATTCATTGAGTTTTAAGCCCTGGACATCAAGGATTTTCGTCCCGTGCCAGAGTACAAATCGCAATCCCGTTCCATTTTGGATAATCTCAGGAAAAATGTAATCCCTTTTGCCACCCCAATCTTTGGCAAGGCATTCACTGACCGGTTTTCTCATGTTCATCCACGCCTCAATCGTTATGGCTTTTTTGGGATTGATACTATCGCTATTTGGGACTTCAATCGCCGTGGATCCATCTAATTCAAGTGCCATGTTCTTTGCCGAAAGTATACCGGGCATTATAAGACTTATGGCAAATAGCCAAATCAGGATTCGGATACGCATAATTTTCATAATTTCCTCTCCTTTGATAGCATCGGGTTAACGCTTATCACTATGATATGTTAACTTCGGTGAAATTGTCAACATTTTTATTAGCCATTACCCATCAGTAAAGAGACTTCTTTATTCAAAAACCTATTAGTTCTCACTGCGAAGCAAGCAATTTTAGTTTTCGTCAATTTTCTATGTAAAAGTTGAATTTTCGCTTTGATCGTTTAAGGTAGGATGTTTGTTGTCTGAACCAGGATTTTCAGTGAATTGGTATCCGCGTGCTGGATAGTCAATCTTGTGAATCCCAGTTCAGACGAATTGGTTACGATTTGGAGGTACCTACTTCAAGATTAACATCTTCCGCGTAGCAGTGAATTTTCCTGCGGTAAGTGTATAGAAATAGATACCGGTTGCGACGCGTTCGCCAACAGCATTGGCACCATTCCAATGTGCGGCGCGGTTTCGGTTGATGTAATAGCCTTCCCGCTGATGCCCTAAATCCAGTTGCCGAACCACAACACCACACACATCGTAGATAGTAATCTGCACATCACTCGCTTTTGCTAAGTTATACGGTATCCACGTCTCCGGGTTGAACGGGTTCGGATAGTTCGGTAAAAGTGCTGTCTCTTTCGGGTTTGTCAGTGCGGCGAGGAGTTGTTGTAAAAAGAGAATACCGCGTAAAGACGTCGCATCTGTCAGATCCAACTGCTGTGCTTCAGATAGCCACTTTTTGACATCTGCAGCCGTGAGCATAGAGAAGTCTTTGGCATAAAGTGACGGTGCAGTGGCACTGCTGCCCAATGCGCCAGCAACGAGGACAAGGTCCTGAATGTTAACAACACCATCACCGTTGACATCAGCACTATTTGCACCTGATTGTCCTAAACGCCCGGCAACTAACACTAAATCTTGGATGTTAACAGTCCCATCATCGTTTACGTCCTCTGCAAGTTTGCGTGGCGGTGGTAGTTCTCCTCCAAAAATTAATCCAAAAAACTCATTATATTTATGTTTAGAATCATCTACCCATAGAGGCAAATAGCCTAAACGCCTTTCTAATTGTGCCTCATAAAGTGAATTTGGATATACATTACTTCCAGAAAATTCTGAATATGTATTACTAAGACCAGATGCACCAACATACCCTATCAGATTAGATTGTGTAATAAAATAATATTGAGGATTCGTTGTCCACATATCAAGTAATCTACTTTCTTCTGAAACATTATTCCATCTTGTAAAACCATCTAAATGATGAGGTAATCTTCTATATTGGCCACTACTACTTTCATGTGTTTGGCTATGATAATTATCAAGTAATGTATTACGTGGTTGGTTTCCATGTGTATCAGGTCCATCTATCACAGGGCCTCCAATTCCCCAAGCAACATTTCCAGATGATTTTCCACTTATATTAATGCCATGTATAGCACCAAAATCAGTATGATCTTCTAATAATCCGATTAGGCAATATGTTGCACTAGTGGATAGTCCATCCTAAAAGTTTGTTTTAGTTTTTGTAGATTTCTCGGCATCTTGACAAACAAAAGTGTTCTCTTATAGTATAGCAATACATAAGGAGGAACACACCCTTGAATAAGAAATATGTTGTCCAACTGACCGATGCGGAACGACAGGAGTTATCAGATATTATTAACACAGGTAAAAAAGAGGCATATATGATAAGGCATGCTCATATTTTGCTGAAATCAGATATAAATGGTCCCTGCTGGACTGACGCGAGAATAGCTGAGGCGTATGAGTGCACTGATAGGACAGTTGCGAAAGTGCGTCAGCGTTTTGTGGAAGGTGGCTTTTCTCGTGCCTTATATCGTGCGAAGCGGAAGCATCCACCGACACCTCGTAAACTTGATGGTGACGGAGAAGCAAGGTTGATAGCACTGAGTTGTGGAACCCCTCCCGAAGGTGCTGCCAAATGGACGTTACGTCTGCTTGCGTCAGAGTTGGTAAGACTTGAAGTTGTGGAAAACATTTCTCCAGAAACGGTGCGGCAGACACTAAAAAAAACGCGTTGAAACCACACCTTCAGCAACAGTGGGTGATACCCCCTGAAAAAGACGCTGAGTTTGTAAAGTCAATGGAAGAAGTGCTTGATCTTTACCAGAAACCTTTGGCTGCGGATACTCCTGTTGTGAACATGGACGAACAATCTGTCACACTTAGGGATGATGTTCGTGAACCGTATCCTGCGAAACCGGGACAAGTCAAGCGCGTAGATAACGAGTATAAACGCAAAGGCACAGCAAATATCTTCCTATTTACAGAGGCACTCTCGGGATGGCGGCGTGTGTCTGTTCGGACGCACCGAAAGACAGTGGATTGGGCAGAAGAAGTCAAAATACTATTGGATGAGGTCTACCCATCCGCAAAACAGGTCATTTTAGTTTGTGATAACCTGAATACACATAAACTCGCGTCACTCAATAAAGTGTTTGGAGATGAAGAAGCAGATAGGTTCCGGAAGCGTTTAGAAATCGTGCATACCCCCATTCATGGAAGTTGGTTGAATATAGCGGAAATAGAACTTAGCGTCCTTACACGCCAATGTTTGTGTCGTCGAATCCCAGATATAGAGACACTCCGTAGAGAGACACAAGCGTGGCAAAAACGTAGAAATGCAGAGCAAAAGCAGGTAGACTGGCAATTTACAACGGACGATGCGCGTGTCAGATTAAAACATCTATACCCGAAAAGTTAGACTGGACTAACCACTAGCTGCTGCTGCAGTATAATGACCGCGCCTACCATCTTGTATTACAGAAAGCACTGAACATCCATATCCACTAATCCAAACTCCAATAATACTATTAGAGAACCTACATCGCTGAACCCATGAATGTGCGACATGTCTCAATGCTATCCAACCACGGCCAGGTTGTACTAAATGTAGATACGGTTCTTGAAGATTCCCATCGAAATGTATATCTTCAAACCCAATATTTGTTTGTAAATTTTTCCAATATACTGAATAATTAGAATTAAGTGGTGTTGTAGTAGGTGCTTTAATATAAACCCTATTATCTTCTATTCGGTCTATTTCATGAAATTCACTAACATCTATTCCGTTACTACGAATATTTGTAAACCTATTGCTCATCTCATTTATTGAACGTGAAGAATGTTCTGCCCAATCATCATTAAATAATCTGCTTGCTACAATTTTAATAAACTTTCTATTCAAAAGCCGAGATGAATCCGCCACATCAAAATACTTTGTGCCTCTTTGGAATTCACCTACAATTGGCGTTTTATGATCACTACCATTATGCTGCCATATACCTTCAAATAAACAATCAAAATGACCCTCTAAATTTTCGTGCATTTTAATAGTAGTTCCATTCCTAATCGCCCCTTGAGCACCACTACCCCTGAGAACAATATTTCCAGAACCACCACGCTTTCCTACATCAATCTTTTCAAGTGGTTCACCCGGAAGAAGAACATCATATTGTCCAGGAGGAAAGAATACAATCCCTCCGTCTTCAGCAGCACTAAGAGCATCTTTAATTGCTTGAGTATCTGACATATTATCATTTGGAATAGCACCGTAAGAAGTCACATCATAGATTGTACCTGTAATCACAGGAATCTCCTGTTCTCCATTCTTATATCCTGCATAAGAGTAATCTATAAGATCAGGCACATTACCAGATACATCTTCTCCAATAAATTTCCGCCAGATATTTGGAGTTGATCCTGAAGTCCGATTAAACATATTAGTAACAGGGCGAATGGCTGTCGCCCTCATTATTTTTCTGTAATCAGATCCATCAACAGTTACTTTTACTTCAACTGTATTTTCTCCTGCTTCAGGACCAAGAATAAATGTTGATTTAATTCTTCCTGTGTTATCTGTTTTATCATTTGTAATAATAAGATATCCACCACCAGAAAGAACTGTAAATTCTACTGGATGATTTGGTATACGGACTCCATCTTTTTCCACTTCAACATGCAAAGGGTTCGGCAGTGGATATCCAGCTGCACCTATTTGATTATCGCTTGATATACTATCTATAGTAACTTGTGCTTGTGTTGTTGATAAAATTAAAAAACATGTAAACATTATGGTTGAAAGTAAAACTAACCTTTTCATTGTTTTCTCCCCAAATATATAGCATTTTAAAGCTTTAATATTAGTTGTTATCACTACATTTATGTTAGCGTGATTAAAAGAAGACAAAGACGTGAAGTGCCATCGATTTTTTTGTACTGCCATCGGATTCTCCTTCTAATTAGATTGTTATTATATCACAATCTTGTTTTAGGCAGTGGTCTAAATTTCCGATGGCAGTACATAGGTTGGAATATCTATAATCTTTTAGGTAACGACTTGGGTTATTTTATTCAGATCACATCTCAATAATGAACTCGGTACAGCTTTGCTAATAATCTGTATGGATCAGTCTTCATCAATGGACCAGGTGCAGTTAATATTACTGTCCTTGTAAAATTGCTTGAGTGCAGGCTTATCAAACCATAGCTGCATCTTTTTGCTTACTATATGTCCGACACTGCTCACCTTGAGGTAAAGACCACCTGCTGTCCAGCCAGGCATGAAATTGTACTGTCCTGTTTGTGCGGCGTAGATGCTGAGCAGTGCAAGTGGCTCCATCGCATCAAGATTTGCTGTTCTATGGGTATCCTGCAGAAGTTCAGCCACACTTTTTCCTTCATGCCCTTCCTGTAAGTCCAGTTTATCCATGACCTTGCTGTGGAATGTAAAGTCATCTTCAAGCGTGAAAAGACCGCTATCGGCATGTTGTCTGCCTTGCAGCAAGTTGTCCCCTATTCGTTCTGCCATTGCCAGAAATTCTGCCTTCGGTTCTACCCGGTACAGATCCACCAGCGCGAAGATATAAGCGGGTTCCAGAGCAGTTGTGTCAAAATTCAGTATTGGTTCGCTGTTTTTGTCAACACCGATGTCTCCAATGCCAAAGGCTTTAAACATGGTTTGCAGGTAATTTCTAAATTCAGTTTTGCCCCCAGAAACCCGATACCCACGGGCACAAACGGAGGTAAAGAGCGGCGTGATATTTTGCGGCAAAAATGCGCCGCCTTCTTTCGCGCCAAAGTAGAGTTTCTCTGTCTTGAAAGGTCCCTTTATCCGAAAATCTGTTAGATCCGTCCCATCAATTACGATGCTTTTTAACGTATTGTTTTTCGGATCGTAGGAGGCGTTTAGGAAACCGATGATGTGTTGCTCAACTGCCGCTTTGATGTGCGCCATTTCACCGATGCGACCATACTTTTGGGCATTTTCTACGATTGTCAGCATACCCATCATCTGCGTAATCGTGTGGTTCAACTGATTGCCTACATAGACCCTCGGTTCAGTCGCCTGCGGATATTTCCTGCCGAATACATTAATCCCACGTTTGGAACTTTGCGGGTGAACAAGATTAGGCCAGATGCCAGCCTCGGAGTCTCGTTGGTTTATAATCAGATTTAAGAGGCGTTCAGCCCAAATACGCGGTGCCTCCTCATGTTTCTGGTAGCCCAAACTGTATCCAGCATAAGCCATATCCAGTGCCACACTGATAAACGAGAGATCTCCGCTGATTTTGGGTTCTTTGTATCCATCCCACGGTCTATTCCATGTATTGGTATGATCGACCTGCTTTTTGAAATCACCGTGTCGGTTGTAGTGTAAGGCATCCCAGTCCTTCATATTCACTTCCCAGATACCTTTCATCAGCATCTCGCCACGGTCGGCATCCACGGCTCTCAGCAATTCCCAATATGGATATACATCCTCTATTTCGTGAACAACGCCCTTCATGCCATATCTATTACCGGTTACTAAGTCCACATAGCCGTGGCCACCCCAATGGAGAACGCCACTTTCTGGATACCAGTAGTTGCTGAACATGTATTCGGTGGCTTTCCCTGCGGCATAGATATATGTGCCATCCCCTGTGAATTGGCTTATAGAGGCAAGCAACCGCATTAAGTTCTGCTGATTTTGAAAAAAACTCCAGACCGTTGGTTTTGGTTCGGTACCTGAGCGGTGAGATGTCATAGATCTGGGTGCCTTCAGATGGTCGATATGAAGGCAGTCGGCAAAGAGCGGCATATCCTTGCCGCTGTATCTGTCTCTTCCGTATTGTATCGCTGTGTCTGCGAAGAGAGTGGCAGCCTTTAAGAAGCGGTTATCGTCTATTTCGTTAGGACTCAATTGGTCTCTACCAATCCATCGATCTAATCTATTAACGCTCATATACCCTCCATGCTATTTTTTGTCGGTTTCCTTCATTGATTCTGTCTTTTAGTTTTCGCCCATGCCATAACGGCGGATCCGAACACCGCAAAACCAAAGAAAGTAAACGGCATCTGCCATAGAAGAAAACTCATGTGCGTATGGATATATGAATGTGCTTTGAAGATTACAAACCACGATAACGGTGCTAAAATTGAAAACCACATCGTACAGATTAGCGCAACGTAGTGCTGACTTTGCTCCTTAACCATCTTTTTATTACTACGGAAAACCAGCAGAACGGACATTACTACAAAGAGAACTATCAGATAATAATAGCGTATTTTCAATAGGAATTTTGAGACGAACGAGTTTGAGACAGATAAATAGTTGTTGAGATCAAAGAAAACACCGTTCATATAGGTAATAACGACCCCTATTGTCCCAGCTTCAAGACTGGCAGCATATATTGGTGGAAAGTTTTCCGCATCTCCATACGTGCGTTTTCCAAAAGACCATATCACATGCGCAATCCCACCAATAAACCCATCCTTGACAGCACCGTGGAAACATAACATTAGCATGCTCAGGAGAACTGCTACACCAGTACCAATCCCGGCTGCAAGTGTCCATTTCAAACATTGCTGTCTGCGCCACTTGTCAAGGACGGCATAATAGATACACGGTGTCATCATCATTATCAACGTGGTTGTGATATACTCGTAGCCGTTGATAAAACACTTAATGGAAACCGCTATGAAAATCAGAATTCCAAACCTGATGATTTGACGGTTTTCTGGGATTCTGTGGCGTTTAAGGAAGTACAGGACAACAATCATCGGTAGGTAGAAAGCCCATAAACTCCACCAGAGATTCTTACCAAAAACTGTCAACCATTGAGAAAGCACTGCCGAAGCTATAACGAATGTAGCAGACAACAGACCAAACTCCTCATAGAACCAATCTATAATGAACGTCAACGCGATTGCTGAAAGTAATGCTGTCAATACATAGAATATCTGTAACTTAATTTGAGGTAAAAATGGAATTAGTGTATCAAGGAGACTAAAAATCATTCCTTGACCACCGGGTTGTGAATTGTACGTCGAAAAGTTCTCAAAGGAAAGATTGTGGAGATAGGCAGTATATTGAGGGGTCCTTTCTGTTGGAGGTATCCATTCCGCATCTGGACTTTTCGCTGTACCCCACCCATTCAAACCACCTGCCGAGAAGATGCCATCTTGTCGAGATTTGACCATTCTTCCCATAATATGGCTTTCGGTGTCTTTTTGATGATTGTCAAACCATTGCTGTTCAGCGACGCGCCATAGGTTAGTGTAAAACCCGAAAAATAGGAGTAGGGTTGACACTACCCAAATTCCTATTTTCTTAATACGTTCTGGTTGACTGAGATGTCTAAGTAGTTTAGAATACATTTTGTCCTGTTTAGGGCTTATGCAATGCAATATTGATATGGGATTAAAGGATTTTCGATTTCTCGTATGTGTAATCGTCAGATAAACTACTTTTGACAGACCGCGCGTGTGAGACAGAATACGCTCGGTGAAGTTCGGAAGGTAACTCTGTTTCTCTTACCATTGGTTTGCCGCCGCCATTTTCCAACCCGTTACGTCTGCCTTGATGTCCCCACCTATGCTGTAAAGGCATATTCCAACATCTTTAGGCTTATGCAGTTGCCTGTGTACGACCGCCTGTCGTTCATTGATAAAGACTTCCACGAGCGGTCTGTCAAGGAATATCCGTAAATTCAAATCCTCTCCTGCTTTCAACGCAAACGGCGCATCGCAATAAGGGTGTGAACTACCATAAGGTTTTTCCTCTTCTTTGCCATCACCCACCGAAATCGTCTTCTTCTCTGCTGAGTAGAAGATCTCCATCCCATTCTGATTGTTTTTGTCACAGAACACTTTTACGCCATAATCCTTCGCCACGGTAGGCTTGATTGTGACATTCAATTCAACCGTATCGCCTGAGATTTCCTTCAACCTATAGTCTTGACCGTTTTTGACAACAATGTTGTTCTCAACTGTTTCATTATAGCGTAGACACTCAAGCTCACGAACCGGTTTAATACGGACAATCCCATCATCAGGTAGGCTCAACTCCCAGGGCAATGAGAACGCACAGCTCCACAAAGTATTACCAAGGTTAGACAGTAAATTGGTAATGACGACTCTGCGTCCGTCTGGTGTGAGGAAGGTCTTGGGTGCCCAATAGATAGGTATGCCGCGATAATTGTAAGTCCAACTCATTTTGGTATGAAACTCAGGCGTGAACTTGTTGTTCTTCCATTCGCCCAGATAGTACCGAGCACCCCAGCCATGACTGATCAGCATCATCATGTGCTTGTTGCCGAGTTTGAAGAAATCGGTGCAGGAATGGTCGTGATGCTCAAGTCCCGGTAATTCTTTCGTCATAAATTGACCGAGAAACTCCCATTTCTTAAAGTCTTTTGAGCGCATAAGTGTAGTCCTTTTATACCATGCACCCAACCCCGGTCGGGTATCCTCCATAGGGTGATCACCCGTAAAAATGTAATAGTAATCTCCCTCTACCCAAGCAGTCGGATCCCAGAATGTCCAATAATCAGCATCCCGTGCCTCTTGCGGCACATCAATCTCTATCGGTTTAGACCAGTTCTCCAAATGCTCATCTGATGCTTCTATGTATGTTGCACGACCACCGAATATGCCGACAAAGATAACTTTCTTGCCATCTTTGGTGATAATCGTGCCGCCCGTACCACAACCACCACTGCCCAAAGCACAGTCCCCGCGCCGCCGCCAGTGGACAAGATCTGTGCTGGTGAAATGACCGAAGGCGTGTTCGTCACCCTTATACATATAACCGAAATGATATTGACCTTTCCAATGAATCATGAAATTCGGATCGAAAGGATAGTTCCTTTCGGAATCTCCATCGGAATTAACTAAGTGATACGTCGGGCGACTCGGGTCATGCATCAGCCGTTGACGAAAATCCCGAGCGATACGGACTGCTTCGCTGTCCATTGAGTATATGTATCTGTCGTCTCGGTCGAAAACAATATAACTATCATCTTCATTCAGTTTTGTCGCGGCATGGTTTCTGATCTCGGGAAAATTTCCTGCTTGATCAACCCACCAACCATCTTTCGAGAAATCTAACCAACTGAACGGTTGAATTTCCGAAGGAGTATTCGGTCTCAACCCCTTAATCTGTTCTTGCGTCAAAGCCTGTGCATAAATCCTTACGTCTTTGACCTTTCCTTTGAACGATGTGGCATAGTTAGGATTTAGATCGACCAAGCCGATTACCAGTTGTAGATAGGGACTGTTCAAAAAATCAAACGGTTCTGCAATGGTATAATCGGCGTACACTTCCCCATCGCGGTAAATGGTGACCGAGTTGTCCTTGTAGACTACAGCCATCATCATGAACTGTCCGAGTACAATTTCCTGCGCCGGATTCTGCACAAGTTGTTCGGCGGTTTGTGTGCGAGTGTTATCATCGCTGGCAGTAGACCACTTACCTGGAGCATCTTGTCCAAAAGCAAGCGCGTCATACTTGTCAGCCGCCTGCACGGTAATCATGCTGCAGTGCTTTGGGGCTTCCTCATCAAAGCAGAACCAGCTTACGAGCGTCTTGTCCGTTGTTGTGATCATAAGATACCTACCTTTCAGTCTATCACCGTTTTTCACCGGGTTTACGATACTTAGAAGAATAGCTATCCCCTTCTGGATCGTACGAAACGAACACCTGTCCATCTTTTACAACCAATCGCGGTACAGTGCGGTGCCGACCATCCCGTTCGGGTCCTCGCATTACAGCGAATTGTTCCTCAGTCATGTCTTCAACCATATCGCCCCATCGGTCTTGCGGATCAACCACACCACCGCCCCAATTAACATTCTTCGACTGATACTTAATCAATACACCACGTCTTGGGATTGGGTTCTTCCATGCTAAAGCACCATGTGTGCAACCGCCATCCATAAAAAAGAGAACATCCCCAGCTTTCATAACGGGTTGTACCACTAACCCCATCGTGTCATCACACGTCCGAATTCCACGTGGCATAGAGTACTGCGTCTTGTGAGACCCGGGTACACACGCAAAACCGCCCAGTCCGGGTTCAACATCACGCAATTGCCAGGTAATCGTGACGGTCTCAGCATAACTCCGACCGTTTTTAAAATAATAACCGCGTGATGGAGTCATCGGCTCATTTCCATCGTGCAATGAGTGCCCCGATGTTCCTTGAACGGCGCAGAATACGGTTGCCCCACCCGTGCGATAACCGTTACCGCCCATCCAATTCAGTCGCTGCACCACAGCAGAATGTGCAATCATACGCCGAAATGGTGCGTTGTAGGGTGCTGGTAAGTCTAACAAACCCGATAGGAGCGGGCGACCTGTGCCTGCTTGGCTTACTGATCCGCCTGCCAATTCACTGCCGACGACGATACGATCTTGGAATTTATCCACCGCCTCATTGGCTTCTGCTAACCACTGCTTGTCCATTACGCCACGCACCACCAAATACCCATTCAGATCCCAAAAGTAAAACTCTTTCTCATCAATTCCAGAATCTGGGTCACGGATATAAATTGATGGATGAATGACGGACGAGTCTTCCTCTACCCACGTCTCTTTGCCATCTGTATTTATCACAGGTGGCGGACTTGACCCCTTAAACCCAGGTCTATACAAAACCGCCTTTTGTGCAGGCGTTGCTTCGTCCACCCATCCGGGCAAAGACTCGGTTTCTGAGTGAGGTCCCGGTGGATTCGACTGAATTGCCGCACGCGCAGCATATTCGTAAGTCAACAACCTTTTCGGCTCGTCTTTCCACGGTCGCACACCTTGGAGCGTAGGTGCCGCGACCAAAAACAGATCGCCTGACTTCAGTGCTGGTTGCAGCACCAACCCCATATCATCAACGCCTGTTGCCAAGTCATCGGGCGTTTCAACATTGCTCTTATGGCTTGCCTGAACAACAACCAGTCCACCGTCCTCTTCTGCGACATCTTCCAATGCCCAAATCGCTTTCACGCCCTGACAACGCCTCCTGCCATTTTGTTGACGATATGCCAAGGACGGATTTCTCGGTTCATCGCCACCGACAAGTGTTGTACCTATTTCACCTTCTCGCTGTCCTAACAATAGAGGGGCTTGGTCAAGTCGGAAGCCGTGTCCCACAATCTGGTTCAAATACCACACTAATTTAGGGTGTACCAGTAGATCGCGGAACAATTCGCGGTGTGGACTATCTCCTCCTAACAGCGTATCACTCTCACCAACTGCATCTAATGCCTCGTTCAGTGCCGCCACCTCTTCTTGACTGAGAACGCTCGGAATGTGTAAGTAACCTGCCACATCAAAAGCATAATTCTCTTCATTACTCATTACTTCGTTATCCATTTGTCCCTCCTGAATATGCCGTGACTATCTCCAAATTGTTGATTATTATACCAATTGCTTACTTGACGGTCAACAAGAATCAAGCGATAATTATCTCTATAATACTATACTAAAGTTTGGACAATTTTTGTCTGTTTCTTGTTGAGTTCTCAACTATCTTTTATTTCAGGACTTACGCACAAATGGTAGGCGCGTTTTGTAAACGCGCTGGCAATTTAGAATTTTTGCTGAAAATTACACCAATTTAGCCATAATTATCACGAGAATTGCGTAAGTCTTGTATTTTTTACGAGTTTTTCGCAGGGGGCGTAACTCACAGAAAAAATATTCTGGCACAATGAGAGCAGCCCCAGCGGGGCGGAATGTTTATAGAAAACGATAACCTAAACAGTGTAAGCCCCAGCGGGGCGAAATGTGTATCAATAATAGTCAGGAATAGTCATGTTGATATCTAAAACGTCTCTATTAACCGACATTATCATACAAGAACTCTAAAAGATGTCCAAACTATAGTAATACTATAGCGATAGTGTCAAATTTCTACACTTTACTAATCCTTTTTGATTGCCCGCTGTTTCCAATCGTGCTACAATAGCGCGAGTTTGACTCAAGAACCTAAAGAATAATATAATATGAAATACACTGATTTTATTGCGGCACTATCCACAGATAATCTGAATGCTATAAGAGCAGCTCCTAAAACAGACGTCCACTGTCACGCATATTTTGGCACCCGTTTAGAAAATGTGGAACGCTGGTTGGATCACTCTCTAATGAAACCGCCTTCCACGATGCAAGGACTTGTCGAAATGGAGGCTTATGCAGCAGAAGCTTTAGACCCACATATAAAATCGCGTAAAGGGTGTGAATTTGTGGCATCATCAGCGGTGAGAGATGCAATACAAGATAGTGTTGTGACGCTTGAAATGAGTTTTGACATTCGGATGGCTCTATACTATCCCAATGGTTTATTGGGACTTCGCACGTTTATCAAAGAAATCGTAGAGCGTAATAGCGAAATAATTGGCCTGCGTCCAGAACTTGGCTTTTCTCGAACAAGTGCTGACGATCAAGAGTTGATGAAGCTGGCGCATGAAGCAGTAGAATTAGATGTGTTTCAGTCAATTGATCTGTATAGCCATGAAGAGGCATGCTCTCCCGAAGTGGTAAAACCTCTATACACGAAGGCGCGCTCCGCAGGAATGAAACTAAAAGCACATGTAGGCGAATTCGGTGGTGCGGAGGAAGTGCGGAGGACTGTTGAGGTCCTTGACTTAGACGAAGTCCAACACGGTATTGGTGCCGCGGAATCAATTGAAGTTATGCGATGGCTTTCCGATAATCAAATTCGTTTGAATGTCTGTCCTACGAGCAACGTGATGTTGAGTGCCGTGTTAGACCTTGCTTCTCACCCTATCCGAATTCTGTATGACAACGGAGTGCCTGTGACTATCAATACAGACGATCTGATGATATTCGGTCAAAGCGTTTCCGAAGAATATCGGAATCTTTACCAAGCAGGTGTTTTGAGTGCGCAAGAATTGGACGATATTCAACGTGCCTCACTTACCAGTTTCGTCCTGGAGTAACCTAATGCTTAGTCAAGTGATAATTGATGGGCTTGAAAGTAGTCGGGAATCGGAGTTCCCTCCTACCATAAACGTTCCAGAGGTAGGAGCGATCTCCGAATCGCGACCTACAATAATATGTTGACAAAGCACTAAGTTTCTACCTACAAGATTTTGAGAGACTGACGCTGTGTTTAATTGAAACAGGACTTACGCATTTTTTCTTAAAATCCCGCTGATAAGGGGATTTAGCGGGTTAAAAACACCGAAATACCAACTTTTTAAGTCCAATTTTCCCTTTTTTATCATTTTGCGTCCGTCATGCCGTTAACCGCTAACATTTCCGGCAAACTTATTGTAAATATATTGGATATCTATTGTCCAGTAAACCACGAAAACTCCTGATCACCACACAGAAACAGGTATAATATCAGTATGAGCAAAAGACCATCCAAATGCAAAGACGACAAAGCGAAACTTATCAAAATAAAATATGGACAGCAAGAGGAAAACCGTGTGCCTACATATAGATGAGAAATACAAAAATGAAATTTAATTGCAAAATAAGAAAAACGCCTATAAACCCATACAGATACTGGTTTTATAGCGAATTCAGAAAAGTTACCAAATGGTAACTTTTTAAGTAGGAACGATCTCCGAATCGCGACTTTACGACCTGAACTGATAAAAACCGAAATTGAACGGTTCTGCTATTTACAGGACGGACGCATAAATGGTAGGCGGTGAATGCCTAAAGACGCATGCGCCAAATCAAGAAATCAACGGTATGAATGACATTTAGGCATTCACCGGGTATGAACGCCATTTAGGCATTCCCCGTATGGCATTCGCCATGATTCATACCGTTGATTTCTTGATTTGGCGTATTCAGCGTTGATTCACTCCTACAAGATGGGTAGAGAAAAAGGTAGCAACTTGAGTTAGAGTAGTCTATGGAGAGCAAACTATGTATTATGACTCTTACGCGGACGAAACCTTAGCACTCCTCAAACCCCTGTATCACCTTTACGAAATCTCTCGTAATTTGTAGAGATATGGACGTATATGATCGTGAAGTGAGGGATAGGATTGCCAGCGAAAGTGGTGCCGTAGCAGTCAATTGGGAATCAGCAGCAATTGTTGATATCTGTGCGATTAATAACGTCAAGTATGTCGGCATCTGATTGCGTTATTATGTTTTTTAGACCACCACTTGTAACAATAGGACAAGAGTTTACCATAGCGCGGATCATTTGTATCATCTACACTGATTGTGGGACGACGACGAGATTCCGTGGCAGCACTTTTTGATTCTACATCAAGGATCTCCTGTAGCGCAACAGCACATCCGATACGCACCAATAGACATTTCCACTGATAAAGACTGAGGGCTTTTAGATGCCGATAAAGAGACGCTTTCGGGATTGCCAAAGCGTCCGCCACTTGATTCAGGCTGTAAAGCCCAAACAGATGACCGGTTGAAAGTAAAAGCAAAGTTTCTCGCAGTTGTGATGTCATCTTACGAAAGTTTGAATAGGGAAGTATTTGAAAATACATAGCAGATTTGATAAGATGTTGTTGCATGAGATAGCTCCTAATAAGTAATAAGTTAGAACTTTTACCCATTAGGATGGTATCTCATGCACTAAATGTCAAGAAAAACCTAAAAAACAAAACGCATTTTCATAACGGTATCCATTCATAATGTTGATTGTTATTAGGTTAAGCACCATATTGAGAAATATCAGCTAAACTATTACGTAACTAACAATACCTTCGCCAATTATCTGAGTTTGAGTTGAATGAGTATGTAATGAATAGCACCCATAAGTGTCAACTTAGCGATCCTCCAGGGGCGGTAGGTTCGGTTTCCTAACCGAACCGGGTTTGTTCCAGTCCATATTCTCAGGTGCTCGTTAAGCAATCTTGCTTGGCATCCTGATGTTGAAGGATTTCATGAATAAAAATAACTTCAGGTTTTTGCGGAAGTATTCTTAAATCATCTAAAGATTCAACATACGCCAGACTGCCTTGAAGTCTAAGACGCTAAACTTAGCGTGTTCTAAGCAGAATGCGGGTAAGATTAACACTCTAATCTATCTGACATTTATTAATTTCATCACATCGTTCATAACGGTTTAGTTGACTTATGAAAAACCTGCCATTTTGGCGAAGGTATTGAACTAACACAAGTCGTTAAAAAAGGAATCCATGAATGCGACAAAACCTTTTTGTGCCTAACAAAATGCCCTATGCTAAAGGAAAAAATAGACCAGATGTAGCGTGTATTCTGTGTGCAATTGTGGAAAAGGATGAAAAAGTTGAGCGACTTGAAGTACATCGTACAGAACTCTTTACAATTTCACTCAATCTTTATCCGTATAGCCCTGGACATCTCTTAATCTTTCCAAATCGGCATATAATTGATGCGCGTGAGTTGAGTGCTGAGGAGGTTCTGCATCTTCACAAACTGCAATGTCTCAGTTTTGAGGTGTTGACGTGTGCCTATCAACCGCGTGGTTTTAACGTGGGATATAATATGGGAGATGCCTCTGGGGCAAGTATTCCACATCTACACTTGCACGTTGTTCCGCGCTATACCCGCGAATTAGGTTTTATGGATGTGATCGGCGGCGCGAGAATTATCATTGAAGATCCGAACGCTACACAAGAAAAACTTGAACAGTTATTTAAGGAGTTTGCAGATAAAACTCAGGAAAACTAAACCGCGAGTCGTTTAGTTTTGTAAGGTCGCACCTTCTGGGCGTGGTGCTGTTGGTCGGATAAGTTTTTGTTCATAAGAACGATACGAAAGTTCTGATAAGTGTGGTGTTTCAAGTCGGATATGTCCTTGCGAGCGTGAATGCATGATAGTATCAAGAATGCCGGTTGTTAGCAGGGTGCGTTCCACTGGATATTGCGGGATGTCTGTCACGAACATCTCCTCTATGTTAAGACTCAAATAGCTAAAATGCGCATGCGGAGGTCCGTTTTGTAGGTAAAATTCCGTAGCATAGACATTATCACCATGTTTCCCAGCATAAGCGAAATCCGTAACATATCCATTTAACATCAGCACAGCGGAACGAAAACCATCACTATGTTCTATCAGGAACAGTGTTGGATTTGGACATCCTTCACGAATCGTTTTATCTGATAGGTTTTTGATCTGCGTGCACGCTGCTTCCGCTAATTCCATTGACCATTGTCCTGACCCTGCGGCTTCCCATACTGCCTCACCTTCTAAGCACTGAATTGCGACAACACCTGATTCCCCTCCTTGTCGGCGTTCCGTCATACATTGTAACGTTTCAAGTGCGTGAAAGCCATAAGACTCAACGCCGCCGTAACCTATCCCAATAGCCGATTCTAACGGTGTGTCAAGCGCGTGTTCCAAAAAAGGTTTTCGCCAACAGATAGGTAGCGAAGAACCTGCCATAAACGGCACATCAAGTGTTTTAGCGCGCTCGTACATCCACTTAGCATCATCCCAATTGTAGGATAGGTGTTTGTCACAAAACACAGGCACGGATCGTTCACTTGATGCAAACACACCGCAAATCTGCTCAAACATATAACGGCGCGGATACATGTGTTGTTCAAATTCGTTATGCGGATAGTCACCGTGTTCACCGATAAGAAGCACACCGTCAACCGCTAATTCACTTCCACCGAGCGTCAACGCTTGCCGAATGCTGGGATATATCGGCACCTCATGTTCTTCAGCTAAACCGACGCCGATGTCCCGTGAATCTATCTGATCCAGATAGATTGATACCAGGTCAACACGCGGCATCCGATGTCCGTCATCAGTTGGAAAGCCTTTCATGTATTTTGTAGCGATCACATCTGCATGAGAGTGTTCAAAATAAGTAGTGATGATTGCTGCAATTTTTTTACGGTCTTCCATAAGTGTTGTTCTCGTTTACCTGATAATTTCAGTCCCGATACCGCCTTCTGTCAAGACTTCCAATAGAAGTGAATGTGGGATTCTGCCGTCAATAACGTGTGTTTTTGATACGCCACCAAGAAGAGCAGTTGCACATGCTTCAATTTTAGGTCTCATCCCACCTGTTATCACACCGTCATCAATTAAATCGTTTATTTCTCGCATACGGATTGAAGGGATAAGTGTAGAGATGTCCTCAACATCTTTACATATTCCGCGTGTATCTGTTAATAGAATCAGTTTTTCGGCTTGGAGTGCAGAAGCGATTTCACCTGCCATTGTATCCGCATTAATGTTATAGGTTTGTCCATCAACCCCTGTCCCGTTAGGTGCAATTATAGGGATGTATCCTGCCTCATCAAGTGTGATAATAGGTTGTGTGTTGACACCGATGATTCTGCCGACATATCCGATGTCTACTGTGGTTTCATTCCCGTCTTCATCCATTATTTTCGGAGTATGTTTTTCTGCTATAATAAGATTTGCGTCCTTACCACAAAGCCCAATTGCTTGACCGCCATGTTGGTTGATACTTGCTACAATGCCTTTGTTAATAGTTCCTGCCAGCACCATTTCAGCGATTTCAACTGTTTCGGCATCAGTTACGCGCAACCCTTGCACAAATTCAGATTCTTTTCCTACCTTGTCCATCCATGCGTTAATTTTCGGTCCCCCGCCGTGTACAACGAGCGGACGCATGCCAACATATTTCATCAAAACAATGTCTTCCATAACGGAGTGGATAAGAGATTCCTCTTCCATCGCTGCACCGCCATATTTTATTACAATTCTCCGATTGTAGAAGCGTTGAATAAAAGGCAACGCTTCAATTAAAACTTTTGCAGTTTGATTCATGTAGTTTTTGTGTCCTTTTGGTTAATGTATGTTGTCCATAAATTATACGAAATAATGCTTGACGTGGCAAGCAAAATGTTGCATAATTCAGGATATTTTCAATTCTTGTGCAGGAAGTGTAAATGTCAGAAAACATAAGGGAAGATGTACAAATTGCGTTATTTCAGGGTGTGGATGCTCCATTCGAAATCTGTGATGTGTCTGTAGAGGCTACTGCAAGCACTGTTCTGGTGCACGTCAACTTAGCAACTATCTGTGGTTCGGACCTACACACTGTATCAGGTAGACGTGGTGCTGACGTGCCATGTGTACTTGGGCATGAAGTTATTGGTACTGTCGCAGCACCTACACGTTTACGTTCTGCTGAAGGAAGACCGCTTCGCGAGGGTGACAGAATTATTTGGGGTCTGACGACTTCGTGTGGGACATGTTATTTCTGTACAAACAAAAATCTGCCGCAGAAATGCGAAACGATGTTTAAATACGGACATGCCCAGTATGCAGATGAAAATACGTTATCTGGTGGTTTTGCGACACATATTCAGTTGAAAGCTGGCACTGCAATCTATCATATTCCCGATGTGATAAAAGATGAAGAGGCAGTTCCTATTAATTGTGCTCTCACAACGGTCGTAAACGGTTTAGAAACAATTGGAATATATCCGGGTGAGACTGCAGTTGTCCACGGTGCGGGTATGTTGGGTATCTATGCTGCATGTTTTCTGCAAGAACAAGGTTACAACATCGTGGCTATCGTTGATAAGAACGCAAACCGTTTACAGATTGCTGAACGGTTTGGTGCGACACATACATTTAACGCAAGTAGTACATCTGCCGAAGACATTTCTGAAAAGTTAAAAGAACTGACACATGGACGCAGTGTTGACCTTGCTGTTGAAGTCAGTGGAGCACCATCTGCACTGCCTAATATGATTGAGTGGTTAGCAATCGGTGGCAGATGTTTGACACTTGGATATGTTTACCCACTTGAAAACATTCCGTTTAATGTTCACCAACTTGTTACAAAGTGTATAAATCTAAGGGGTGTTCACAATTATCATCCTACCGTGCTAAATTCTGCTTTAAGTTTTATAGAAGAGAATCGCACGCGGTATCCATTTGCAGAACTCATCGGAAAAATTTATCCGTTGTCTGAGATTGGTGATGCTTTTGCCCATGCGTTCCGTCAAGATGTTATACGCATTGCCATAAACCCGTGCCGGAATTAATGATTGTGATTGGGAATATCTTTGGTAAACTAAACAGACATGTGCTATAATGCTTTTCAGATTAGCGCGATACTATTCAATCGGATAAGGAAAGTATAACCCAGTGTGAAAAGACGAAAAATTCTGATTCTCTGTATTGATGCGGGAAGCCATGATTACTTGGCAGCAAGCGACATTCCTAATATCCGTGAATTGGCGGATGCAGGTTTTTATCAGCATGCAAACGCTGTCATTCCGTCCGTGACGAATGTTAACAATGTCAGCATTGCGACAGGGACGTTTCCTGAAACACACGGCATTACCTCTAATTACTATGTTGATAGAGAAACCGGCAAAGGAGAATTTATTGAAGATAACCGTTTTCTCCTTGCACCAACACTGTTTGAGGTTGCCAAAAGCACAAAATTTGCCGATAAAACCGCACTCTTCGTGACAAAGAAGAAATTGTTGAAGATTTTAGAAAGCGGAGCCGATATAGCAGTCGCAGCAGAGGCACCTCCTTCTGAATATATTGATGCAGTAGGTCCTTCCGAGCCAATTTATTCGAGTGAGATTAACTGGTGGTTACTACGTGCAGTCCGTTATACTTTACAGACTTATGACCCTGAGTTTGTGTATTGTTCAACAACAGATTGGGTGCAGCACAAATATGCACCGCAGGATGAGTTGTCTCAACAACACATGGCAGAACTGGACCGCATCATCGGAGAGATCGTAGATGATAACCCTAACCGCGAGATATACATCACTGCTGATCATGGGATGATGGAAAAAACAGTTGCTCTTGACCCTGGACGTGTTTTAACGCAACACGGTATTCCTGCAACTGCTATTCCAATAATTAAGGATCGGTATGTTGTGCATCACGGCAACTTAGGTGGAGCAGCGTACGTTTTTCTCAAAAATAGGCTTGATATTAAACAAGCAGTGCAGACACTTCTAAAAACAACTGGTATTGAAGAGGCACATTCTGCTGAAGATGCAGCACGTATGTTTCACCTTCATCCTGATAGGATTGGGGATATTTTTGTATTGGCTGACAAAAATACTGTTTTTGGTGAATTAAACGTGATGTCTGAGTCGATTTCTGTGCGTTCACACGGTTCACGTCACGAGAGTTATGTGCCGATTATTGGATATAACAGTCCATGGTCGGCAACAGATTTTGAATATAATCTTGATGTTGGTAGACTTTTTTTGAAAAGTCTGCACTAAGCCGAATTTTGAGTACATCTCGTAAATTAGAATTTGTTGGGTTTTGCTTACGCTCTACCCAACCTACGATTTAAGAAAGGAATTTATTGATGGCAAAAGAACAAATGGATGGTTGGAAATCCCTCTTTGATGGTGAAACATTAACCGGATGGGGTGCCACTGGAAAAGCCGAGGGGTGGGTGGTTGATGATGGTGCTATTCTCTGCACTGTCAAAGGTGGTCAGATGCTCTATTCAGAAGAACAATTTGACAACTTTGTTTTGTCGTTAGAGTATATGAGTGAGCCGACAGTCAATAGCGGTGTTTTTATTCGTTGGGAAGATTTACAACGTCCCGTGCAGACAGGACTTGAAATCCAGATTTTAGACACGCACGGTAAAGAACCTGCTACGAAGCACTGTTGTGGCTCACTCTACGATGCACTTGAACCGACCCGTAACGTGTGTAAACCGGCAGGTGAGTGGAATGAGATGGTAATCACCTGTGATGGCAGCACCGTTGCAGTGGAAATGAACGGCGAAGAGATTGTCCGTGCCGATCTGGATTTATGGGATACACCTCACAAGAATCCTGATGGCAGCAGGAACAAATTCGGTATTGCACTCAAGGATTTCCCGCGGAAAGGACATATCGGTCTTCAAGACCATGGTGGGAAACTTTGGTTCAGGAATATTAAGGTTAAGCCTTTGTAGTTCGTAGCGTATTCTTTTTCTTGGAGGAAGGCTTACAAAGTTTCTACCACCCTTGGTAGGCGCGTTTTGTAAACGCTCTGTATATGTCATCTTTTGTCTGCGCCCTTTTTCTTGTGGGAGGGCTTTTTAAGCCCGATATTTCAAAATTTCCCTTCGTCTGAACCAAGATTTACAAGATTATAGGATTTTCAAGATTGTCCTGCTCTGGTGGAGATCCTCATAATCCTGATAATCCTGGTTCAGACAATTCGCGATTGAACAACACATAAACCACTTATAGTGAACTTTAGAATTAACAGGACATTTTGAGTTGTAGGAGGGAACTCCGATTCCCGACTATCAGTGAGTTTCGTCGCGATTCGGAGATCGCTCCCGCTGAATGCCAAAAGCGCATTCAGCGTTGATTCACAGAAAATGTGCCTCTTTAATTTCAAAGTTCACCATAAATCCACAAAAAACAGTCTCAGGTCCTTGAATTGACACTTATAGGTAAAGCGAAACGAAACCCAACTAATCCTGGGAATCCTTGTTCAGACAATTAAATACCGAATTGGAAAAGAGGCGCAGCTTTTTGCGCCTCTTTGTTTTCAGATTGTGTTGATAGGAATGCGAAAACGCAAATCCTGACTAAGAGAGACACTTACACATTTTTTTGATAAATTGACCTATATTGTGGTATACTATTATATCATGTCAACCGAACTTCAAAACATACGCAACTTCTGTATTTTAGGGCATATTGACCACGGAAAAAGCACGCTGAGTGACCGACTTTTAGAGCGGACAAACACACTTGCTGAAAGAGAGATGCGGGAACAAGTGCTTGATTTGATGGACTTGGAACGAGAACGTGGTATCACGATTAAAGCTACCGCAGTTAAACTCCATTATCGCGCTGAAGATGACAATCTCTATGAACTCAATTTGATTGATACGCCCGGACATGTTGATTTTACTTACGAAGTATCCCGAAGTCTCGCAGCATGCGAAGGTGTGATTTTAATTGTTGATGCCGCGCAAGGTGTTGAAGCACAAACATTGGCGAACGCTTATCTCGCCATTGAAAGCGAACTGGAGATTATCCCCGTTATCAACAAAATTGACCTGCCAGCAGCACAACCTGATGAAGTCAAACGGCAGATAGAAGAGGTAGTCGGCATTCCCGCCAATGATGCCCTCCTTGTGAGTGCAAAAGCAGGGATCGGAATTCCTGCGATATTAGAGGCGATTGTCAATCGAATTCCAACACCTGTTGGGGAATCTAATGCCCCTTTAAAAGCACTCGTGCTTGATTCTGTTTACAACAACTATCGCGGTGTGATTATGTATACCCGTATTTTTGATGGGAGTGTGGCACCGGGAGAGAAGATTCAACTGATGCAGACGAAACGGACTTATGAAATTGAAGAGGTTGGTATTTTTACGCCTCAGATGCAACCGACATCCGAACTCCAAACTGGCGCAGTCGGTTATCTCATCGCTGGCATTCGTGAAATCAACCATGCAAAAATTGGGGATACAATTACACATCATCTACACCCTACAGCACAACCACTTCCCGGATATCAAGAGATAAAACCGCTTGTATTTAGCGGACTTTATCCAGCAGACACCAATCAATTTCATGCATTACGCGAGGCTCTTGATAAACTACGCCTCAATGATGCTTCTTTCACTTATGAACCGGAGACTTCTGTCGCTCTCGGTTTTGGGTTTCGGTGTGGATTTTTAGGCTTACTCCATATGGAGATTATTCATGAACGACTTGAGCGTGAATTCGAACTTTCACTTGTTCGGACAGCACCCAGTGTCATGTATAAGGTATTTCTAAAATCGGGTGACCATGTGTTAGTGGACAATCCTGCCCATCTTCCTGAAGTCCAAGATATCGAACGAATTAAGGAACCGTATGTCAATATAGATATAATTGTCCCACGAGAGTATATCGGAAATGCAATGGAACTTTGTCAGAAGCGGCGGGGTATATATAAACGGATGAACCAATTAGATACTGCGCGTGTGCAGCTACTTTATGAACTCCCGCTAAGTGAGATGTTGATGGACTTTTTCCCAAAACTTAAATCACTCACTCGTGGATATGCTTCACTTGAATACGATATAGGTGAATACAAAACAGAGGATCTTGTAAAGTTAGATGTTTTACTCAATGGGAAGTCGGTAGATGCGCTCTCAACTATTTTGCCTCGCGAAATGGCGGAGACGCGTGGAAAAAATTTGGTTAGTAAACTGAGAGAGTTGATTCCTCGGCAGATGTTTGAGATCCCTATTCAAGCAGCGATAGGTAACAAGATTGTAGCACGGGAGAGTGTGAGGGCACTTCGGAAAAACGTCACTGCAAAATGTTACGGTGGTGATATAACCCGAAAACGAAAATTGTTGGAAAGACAGAAGGAAGGCAAAAAGCGACTTAAACAGATTGGCAGTGTTGAGGTTCCACAAGAAGCGTTTACAGCAATGCTGGCAACTGATGAATAATACATTTTCATAGAAATTGATACTGCTATAAACCCAAAGTAGGGCGATTTTCCAAAGGATGGCAATTATGGATCGCAATACACAAAATCATGATCAGTCAACCAACTTCAAATTATCCAGATTTCAGCAATTTAAAGGTATTATATTTACGCTTATTTTTGTTTTTGGATTCTTTCGTCCATTTATAGTGGATGCCTATCTAATTCCTTCTGGTTCAATGGAAGACACGCTCCTTATCGGTGATCGGATTTTAGTTTGTAAGTTTATGTATGGGTTCAAAATTCCAGGCACAGATTTAAAGGTTTTTGATTTCCACAAACCTACCCGTGGAGATGTATTTGTTTTTATTCCACCGCATGAGAGAAATCTTCACTTCATCAAAAGAATTGTTGCTGTTGAAGGCGATACTGTTTACACTCAGGATGAAAAACTCTACGTAAATGGTCAACGGGTTGACGACCAAAGTTACACGAAACACCTTCCGTTTAGCCATTTTCGGCAGGATTTTCCGCCATTCCGAAATCTTGAATATCTCCCTCAAGACAAACGATATACTGATTACGCCTTGACGCAAAGCCTGTTCAGACATAAATTTCCAGATGGGAAACCTTTCACAGTTCCCAAAGGAATGGTCTTTGCGATGGGAGACAACCGTGACCAAAGTAGTGATAGCCGCACATGGGGACCTGTAGATGTGGATGATATTAAAGGGCAGGCTTTTATGGTTATGTGGTCAATTGATAACCGCCCAGCAAAATTGTGGGAGATATCAAAGATCACTAACAATATACGTTTTAATCGTATCGGTAAACTTATCCGTTAAGGATTTGAAATTCTTGTTCAAAAATAAAATTATTTAAAGTAAGAAAGGAATACCGTCTTATTACAGCGGTTTTCAAACTTCATGAACACTGATGTTCAATTATCAAAATGGCAAAAATTTCAGAAGACAGTAGTCTGGGAATATACCCAAGTTATTGTTGTTGCACTTATTCTTGTTTTTGGGTTTATACGTCCCTTTGTTGTAGAAGCATTTAAAATTCCTTCCGGTTCCATGGAGGATACGCTGCTTATTGGAGATCGGATTTTGGTATGCAAGTTTATCTATGGATTCAAAATTCCTGGGACGGATATTAGAGTCTTTAATTTTCATAAACCTGCACGTGGAGACGTTTTCGTTTTTATTCCACCTCATGAGGAAGATCGTAATTTTATTAAGCGCATCGTAGCCATTGAAGGCGATACAGTTCACACAGAAGGCGATACGCTATATGTCAACGGTAAAGTGGTTGATGATAGTTCCTACACCAAGCACGCGGCGGGTCATTTTTTTAGAAGGGGTGATTTTCCCCCCTTCCGCAAACCGGAAAAATATATGGATGCAAATAAAATTTACGAGGATTACATTTTGACAGCTAATCAATTTAAGCGTAAATTTCCTAATGGCAAACCGTTTTCTGTTCCAAAGGGACATGTTTTTGCAATGGGTGATAACCGTGATCATAGCAGCGATAGCCGCACTTGGGGACCTGTGGATATCAATGATATTAAGGGACAAGCCTTCATGGTATATTGGTCGTTTGATAATCGATCTGCAAAAATATGGGAGATGTGGAAGGTGATTGGGAACATACGATTCAATCGAATCGGGAAACTTATCCACTCACAACATGGATTCAACTGATGTATCAAGATAGACGACACCTTATCATCGGTACAGCGGGGCATGTTGACCATGGAAAAACTGCCCTGGTTGGCACACTCACAGGTATTGAAACAGATCGGCTCAAGGAAGAACGGGAGCGAGGTTTATCTATTGAATTAGGCTTCGCTTATTTTGACCTCCCTGATAATTCACGTGCTGGAATTGTTGATGTGCCTGGACACGAGAAATTCATCCGCCACATGTTATCTGGTGCTTATGGGATGGATATTGTGCTCTTTGTTGTTGATGCCAAGGAAGGTGTGCAAGAACAGACACTTGAACACTTGGCGATTTTAGACCTGCTCGGTATCTCAAACGGTATACTTGTGATGACGAAATCGGATTTAGCAACATCTGAAGAGTTGGAAGAAGCAACAGAAATGACCAAGGAGATGCTGGTCGGCACATCGCTTGAAGGGATTCCTTCTGTTAGTGTTTCATCCATAACAGGTGAAGGGATCGAGACCTTAAAGCAGATGATTGTGGAACAAGTTGACCTTGCTACAAAAGCGCAAGAACACGACGGAATTCCTCGGCTATATGTAGATCGTGTTTTTACTGTTCAAGGGTTTGGTGTTGTTGTTACAGGCACACTCATCGGTGGTTCAGTAAATCGAGATCAGAGGATGGTCATTCTACCACAAGGTGATGTGGTGCGCGTGCGAGGCATACAGGTACACAACGAACATGCAGATGTGGCACAAGCAGGTCAAAGAACGGCACTCAATCTGTCTGGTACCACTGCCCACGATATTCAACGTGGCGATGTACTATGCCCTATTGAGTACTCACAGGTTACTGATAATATTGACGTGTCATTACAGGTTTTATCCTCATTTCCAAGGATGCTTGAACATTGGGGACGTTTCCGTGCTTATCTGGGGACACGCGAGATATTTTGTCGCTTAATTTTATTGGTTGACGAAGCAATTCTACCTGGAGACAGGGTACAGGTCCAACTCCGTTTGGAGCAGCCGATTTTAACTTTTAGAGGCGACCGTATCATTTTGCGCGATTTTTCTGCACAACATACTGTCGGTGGCGGTGAAGTTATTAACCCGTTTGCTCCGAAACATAAACGTTTTACACAAGAAACTATTACAACCTTGGCACAGTGGGAAGAAGCGGACGACACACAGGTTGTAATTGCCGTATTAGAAAATAGCCCTTCACTGTGTGTTGCGGAATCGTTTCTCTATTATTATATGCCGTATTCACGAGCAGAAGTCGGAAGCATTTTGGAGACGTTGACATCCGAAGAAAAAATTGTACGATGGGATGCATCAGGTAGAACACCTCTTATTTCAGATGCTGCGCGTACTGCAGAAGTTACAGAGAAACTTTTAACAGTGTTATCGGAATTTCACAGAAAAGAACCGCTCCTCGCCGGACAGAACGCATCGCAATTAAACCGTGAACTTGGACTTGACGAGGTTGGTTTTGAAAAACTCACGAATCAACTGATTAAAACGAAGCAATTAGTTAAGGATGGAAATCTACTCCGATTAGCCTCACATGAAATTCAATTCTCTGAAGAGGAGTCGACAGCTAAAGAAACACTTGAAAAACTATTTTTGGATGCAGGAATTAACACACCCGGACTAAATGAACTGAAAACGCTACTTCCTGAATACACACCACAAATAATTGAGTCCACTTTCTTCGCGTTACTAAACCTTGGGCAATTTATCAAAACGGCTGATAATTTCTTTATTCACAGGAAGGTGTTTGAAAAGATAAAAGAATTATTAACCAATTATCTCCGTGAAAATGGGACAATAACGGTTGGCGAGTTTCGTGAACTGGCGCAAACTTCGCGAAAATATGCTGTGCCTTTTCTTGAGTACTGTGACACGCAAAATGTTACAATTCGCGATGGAAACGTCCGCAGATTGTCATCAAGGTAACTGAATCAAATGTTGTTTTTATGGGAGAGGATAGGGTCCGGTGGCCCTACCGGTCTTCAAAACCGGCTTGTCCATGCAAGTGGATAGGTGGGTTCGACTCCCACCCTCTCCCGCCATTTTATATGGTATTTGTTCCCTCTTTAATGGAAAACGATATGATCCAAACCCTTCCGATACTTACCCCCGAGACACCAAAACGTAGACATCCATCATGGATTAAGGCACGTATTCCTGGCGGTGGCAACTACGCGGAGCTTAAGAAATTAATGCGTGATCTTGACCTTCACACTGTCTGTGAAGAAGCGCGTTGTCCCAATATCGGTGAATGTTGGAACAGTCGTACTGCTACATTTATGATTTTAGGGGATGTTTGTACACGGCGGTGCATGTTCTGCGCAGTCAAGAAAGGCAAACCTAATGTCGTGGATACAGATGAACCGCGAAGACTGGGTGAGGCTGTTGCATACTTGGAGCTTAATCACGTTGTTATTACCTCTGTTAACCGAGACGATTTACCGGATGGAGGTGCAGGTATATTCTCAGATTGCATTGCCGAAGCGCGGAAACACCGTCCCAATTGTACTATTGAGGTTCTGATTCCCGATCTTGAAGGTAATTGGGAAGCACTTGAAGTAATCGTCCAAGCAGGTCCGGAGGTATTGAATCACAATACAGAAACAGTCCAGCGTCTTTATCGCCGCGCGCGTCCGTATGCAAATTACCAACAAACACTTTCACTTCTCAAAATGGGCAAAAAACTAAATCCTGAAATGCTCACGAAGTCTGGTCTAATGGTGGGATTAGGCGAAACGGTAATTGAACTCTTAGAAACGATGCAAGACATTCAAAATACGGGTTGTGATATTCTCACGATAGGGCAGTATCTTTCTCCCTCCTCTCGCCACTTACCAATTCAACGTTACTATACACCAGAAGAATTTGATGAACTCAAAGAGGCCGGCATTGAGATGGGCTTTCGTCATGTAGAATCTGGTCCATTGGTTCGCAGTTCCTATCATGCAGGTGAGCAGGCACAATTATCAAGTTTATTATAGCGCGTAGGTTCGGTTGAAATAGCATGAGCTTATAGATGTCAACTTAAGTGCAAAATTGCTGAATTATTTATTTTAGAGGGTTTACAAGTCTACCACCCTCGGTAGGCGCGTTTTGTAAACGCGCTATTTGTGTCATCTTCAGGTCTGAGCTCGGCGCGTTTACAAAACGCGCCTACTTGTGGGTAATAAATCGTGCTTACAAAACCCTCCGACAAGAGCGTTTCGTGAGCGTTGAACAGCTCACAGATATTAATTTATGCGATTTTTTAATGAATATGATATACTAACGTGAGTTTGATAATAGATATATGAACTTCATTTTGCATAAAATCTTATTCTCATAAGCCCGGTAGGTGCGGTTTCCTAACCGCACCGAGTCCAAAAATCTGATTTATCAAACTCACGTTATACTAACTAAAAACAGAATTTATAGTAAATTATGTAAATAAGTTTACATATCTTCTGTAGGAGCGATCTCCGAATCGCGACGAAACACTTTGATAGTCGGGAATCGGAGTTCCCTCCCGCTGAATGCCAAAAGTGCATTCAGCGTTGATTTGGCCAAATGCCAAACGCGCATTTGGCGTTGATTCACCAATCAAAATGTCCAGTTAATTGTAAAATCTACTATAATGTTTTGAGAGATAACATTACAACTCAACTCTTCGTAATAAAAACAGCAGTAAGGAAAATAAAACAATGATTCATGTAGTAGTAAATGGTGCATGCGGACGTATGGGAAGACTCATTACTCAAGGCGTTGCGCAACAAGATGATATGGAACTTGTAGGGGCAATCGAATTTTCATCTCATCCAGAAATAGACAGCGATGTTGGTGTAATTGCAGGTATAGGAGAATTAGGTGTACCAATCACCAGTGAACTCAAAGATGTTATTACAAGCGCGGATGTTGTGATTGAATTCTCCAAACCGGACGCCACATTACAGCATTTGCGGCAAGTTGTAGATGCAGATAAAGCTATGATAATTGCTACGACTGGATTTAGCTCTGACGAACTAGCTGAAGTCCACGAACTTGCCTCAAAGATCCGTTGTGTGATGGCACCGAACATGAGTCTTGGTGTCAACGTCATGATCCAAGCATTGGAATTAATTGCAAAAGCACTTGGCGATGACTATGATATAGAAATCATAGAGGCGCATCATAACCATAAAGCAGATTCACCCAGTGGGACCGCACTCCGATTAGCAGAGACGGTTGCCAATGCCGTAGGACGTGATTTGGATGAAGTTGGTGTCTATGGTAGGCATGGTATTATTGGTCCTCGTCCGAAAAAACAGATCGGAGTTCATGCGATTCGCGGTGGTGACATTGCTGGTGATCACACTGTCATGTTTGCGACTGAAGGTGAAACTTTAAGTGTAGTACACCGTGCACATAGCCCTGAAGCATTTGCTAAAGGTGCTATCCGAGCGGCGAGATGGGTGGTAAATGCCTCCCGAGGATTACACGATGTCAGCGAAGTCCTTTTTGAAAATAGTTAAAGGAAGGAAAAATCGGTTACTTTCATATCTATTTCTCTTGAGTCTTGTTCCGATTTTGGCTTTCCTCGGTTGTTCAAACACACCGAAAAATACGATAGGCGTGTGGAAAACCGTCCTGAAAGGAGATTGGAGTGCACATCTATACGATGTCCATTTTATTTCTGAAACGCACGGATGGGCAGTTGGGAATTCGATAGGTATGTTTTCAACTCATGCTGTTGATGGTACTGACCGATCTTATACTGAAGGCACTGAAAGCATTATCCTACATACAGCAGATGGCGGTGAGAATTGGCACAAGCAAAACAGCGGAATTTTTGGAAAACCTTTGAAAAAGGTGTATTTTCGCAACGTATCAGAAGGATGGTGTGTCGGGGAAGCTGGCGTTGTCATACACACAACAGATGGCGGAAAGAGTTGGCGGCAAATTGAAACAGGTACACAATATAATCTGCAAAGTCTATATTTGGGTAAAGTTACAGGTTGGATAGTTGGCGATTGGGGAACCCTGCTCAAAACAACCGATGGCGGAAAGACATTTCAAAAAGTTGATGGAAGTATCTTTGGAGAAAAATCATTAAAAGATATTTATTTTGTTGATAACACCTATGGATGGATCATTACCTACAGTACGCCTAATGACAGTAAAAACTCTGGATATATCTATCACACCACAGATGGCGGAGAGACATGGGGAGAACAATTCTCTGTAAAATCTGCGCTGTTTAGTTTACATTTCGTTGACAGGATGACAGGCTGGGTAGTAGGGGATAAACGCAGCCTTTATGTTACAACCGACGGTGGTAAAACATGGAAATTTATCACTGATGGCAGTAACCAACGCCACAAAGAAGAATACGGACAACCTGAGTATCTTGGCAAAGAACCTTTACATACGTTTACGCTCTACGATGTAGACTTTGCAGATAAACAGCACGGTTGGATTGTAGGAGACTTGGGCGTCATCCTCCATACTGCGACTGGTATCAAGAAAAATGGAAATAGTGTATGGAAACATCAGCGTGGAGGCCCGCGTTTTCATAACAGCGCAGATGGACTCTTATTAGGAGTGGATTTCATATCTAAAAAACTTGGTTGGGCGGTTGGTGAAAACGGCACGATTCTACACACGCGTAACGGTGGTATTACGTGGGAGCCGCAATCAAGTCCAACACACTTGCTCTTTGATGTTTGTATAGTCGCGAAGGATAGGGGATATGTTGTCGGTGACCGAGGTGCGATCCTACAAACCGACGATGGTGGAACGAAGTGGCAAGCGCAGGATAGCCGTACCGCAGAATGCTTCGGTGCCACACATTTTGTTTCTCCACAAAAAGGCTGGGCGGTTGCAGAAACGGGTGTTATTCTACATACAACAAACGGTGGTGCCGTTTGGGAACAACAAACCTCAAATACGACACAAGACCTGCTCGCTGTTTTCTTTATAGATGAAGAAACTGGCTGGTGTGTGGGGAGCGCGGGCGAAATTGTCCACACTTCCGATGGTGGCAAGACATGGACACGGCAACAGAGCGGTGTCCCCTATACCCTATTTGATATTCACTTTACATCAAAAAGAGAAGGATGGGTTGTTGGGCTTTTTAGGACGCTATTATATACAGTTGATGGCGGTAATCGGTGGCAACTTTCAACGCTTACACGTCAACTCACAAAAATGGAGAGAAACAAGAATATCTGGTTAAATGCTGTCTATTTTGTTACTCCACAAATAGGTTGGGTTGTCGGTGAGGATGGGTTTATTTTCAACACGAAGGATGGCGGAAAAAGCTGGTCTCGTCAAGAGAGCCACACCCAAAATTTTCTTTACGATGTATTTTTTATCTCTAAGGACGAAGGATGGATTGTTGGAAAAGATGGACTTGTGCTGCATACGAAAGATGGTGGCGAAAACTGGAGACCACAGCGAACTGATACGCGAACAGATTTGACATCAATCCACATGAGTAGCCCTCACAGTGGTTTAGTGACAGGACAAGGTGGAACAATTCTAAAATATGAGGTTGTAGAATCTGAATAAGGATGTGAAAATATGATAGGCGAACAAAAATATCTATTTGATTTACAAGGCTTCATCGTTTTGAAAGATGTTATTCCTCAGGCAGTGATTGAATCTTGTAATGCTGTGCTTGATGCATATCAGAATATGGACCCAAACGATTATCCAGAGCCGTTATGCCTCGGCACAGAAAAAACGGAGAAGGAACTTTATATTTCAAATATATTGGAGGCAGATAACGTTTTTAATGCCCTCGTTGATATTCCTGAAGTGTTAGAAGTCATTCAAGGGGTAACTGGCGGTCCCTATCGTCTCAATCACACCTATACAATTTATCGTTGGGGTGGTGGTTATACCGGTTTACACATGCATGGAACACCGATTATTCCGAAGTGTCAATATCACTGTAAAAATGGAGAGATGGTCTCTACATTGACAAAAGCTGTTTTCCCGATGCTTGATTGTGATATTGAAGATGGGTGTTTTGCAGTAATCCCTGGTGCGCATAAGAGCAATTTTCCGAAGCCGTGGGGAAGTCATCCCGATGAAAATCCTGTGCTTACGCCGATTCCTGCTAAGGCGGGTGACGCTATCATCTTCACAGAGGCACTCACGCACGGTTCTGTCATCAATGTATCAAGAAAACCGCGCAGAACCCTTTACTACTGCTACAGCATCGGTTATATGCCGGATTGGGGCGGTCAGGGATTGCATTTTAGTCCAAACATAACGAATCAACTCAACGAGGCACAGCAGGCTATTCTTCAACTTAAATAAATTGAGGGTGGTTCGAAATAGACAAGTGCATTCATCCGGGAGTTCACTAACGGCTGGGCAGTGTATAACCGCAGTGGCAAAGCGCAAGAAATTAGTCTCTCGATACAAACTACCGGTGTTGAAAGTGGTATCACCAGTTTCAAACACACACTCCTCGATTTAGATGGTGAGATGTATCTGAAAACTGAGGTAACTGCGGATATCAATGGTGATGGAGTTGTGAATATTCAGGATTTAGTGATAGTGGCGAATGCGTTTGGCGAAGCGGAACCCGATCTCAATGGTGATGGAGTTGTGAATATTCAGGATTTGGTCATTGTGGCGAATGCGTTTTAAAATCAGGGTTAGAAAACCCCTTTTACAAGAGCACTCGCGAAATAGGTGGCAACTTGGGATATTTACTATAGTTTAAAACTGTGCCTACATTTGAAGGCAAAATATATAGGAGAGAAAACTATCTTGATTACACTTTCAGAACGGTTACAGAAACTTCCACCGTATCTTTTTGTGGATTTACGCCAAAAAATGGCGGCCGCCAAAGAAAGAGGCGTTGATGTTATAAGCCTTGGCATTGGGGATCCAGATTTTCCGACACCCGATCCGGTGGTGGAAACTTTGTGTAATACAATTCAAAATACATCAGACCCTGATAGACATCGTTACGGTTGTGACAGCCCTGTACCCGAATTTCCTGAAGCAGTACGCGAGTTCTATCAACATCGCTATGGCGTTTCCTTATCTGAAGATCAGATCATCACAACGCTCGGTAGCAAAGATGCAATTGTCAAAATGGCGTTGGGTATACTGAATCCTGGTGATGTCGGCATTGCTGCAAGTCCTGGCTACCCGACTTATAATATTGGACACGTATTTGCCAGTGCAACAACATACTATACCCCGCTCTTACGAGAAAACGATTTCTATGTTGACTTTGATGCAATTCCAGACGACGTGAAACGTCTCGCTAAAGTGCTTTGGATTAACTATCCAAACAACCCTACCACAGCAACCGCCGATTTAGACTTTTTTAAACGCGCCGTTGAATTTGGACGTCAAAACAATATTCTCATCGCACACGACAACGCTTATAGTGAAAATACCTATGACGGTTATCGTTCACCCAGTATACTACAAGTGGATGGAGCTGAGGAAGTCGCAGTTGAATTCTTTTCTTTGAGCAAAGCGTTCAATATGACGGGCTGGCGATTAGGATTTGTAGTGGGCAATCCAACTGCTGTTGAAGCAGTGAAAAAAGTAAAAGATAATATTGACAACGGTTCGTTACGTGCATTACAATTCTCAGGAGCAAAAGCACTTTCAATCGCTGATGAAATAACGCCTAAACTGAATGTAATTTATCAAAAACGTAGAGATATGGTGGTTGATGCGCTGACACAAAGCGGGTGGCCACTTGAAAAACCTAAAGCCACAATGTATGTTTGGGCACCAGTGCCAGAACGTTTTAATGGCTCAAGCAGGGCATTTGCGACTGCACTTCTTGAGGAAGCAGGTGTTGTTGTGACACCCGGACTCGGATATGGGCAATGGAGCGAAGGTTATTTCCGAATTTCGCTTACGTATCCTAATGAGGTAATTGAAGAAGCTATTTCTCGAATTCAAGATTTTTCCACTTAATTGGTGAAATATGGAAATAATTATACACATTTCTTGTAGGAGCGATCTCCGAATCGCGACGAACCTCACTGATAGTCGCGATTCGGAGATCGCTCCCGCCAAATGCCAAACGCGCATTTGGCGTTGATTCACCAATCAAAATGTCCAGTTAATTGTAAAATCTACTAATAATGATATAGTGAATTATAAAAATATGTTGACACCCCTTCTGTAGAAGCGATCTCCGAATCGCGACGAACCTCACTGATAGTCGGGAATCGGAGTTCCTTCCTACAACTCAAATGTCAAGTTAATTGTAAAATCTACTATAAGGTGGCTTGTTGTGTATCATTTGAAGAAAATTGTTTTCATCTTAATCTTAGGTTTCTGCTGTGGATTTGCTGAACATGCTGCATCTTTTGAACAGATGAAAACCTATACTGTGGCAGACGGTTTGGTAGGTCCGATAGTTCCAGTTATATTTCAGGATAGCCGAGGTTTACTTTGGTTTGGTTCTGATGGGGGAGGTGTAAGCCGTTTTGATGGTAATACTTTTGTTCCCGATACCGGCGATTCTGATGTTTTCCGTGGAAGAACGGAAAACATCGTTGAAGATAAGTGGGGACATATCTGGTTTTTAAGCAAACATCCATCAGAAGGCGTAGGCGTTGTTAGTAGATATAAAAGGAATACTTCCGAAGATCAAAAAGAACCAGAATTTGAAAATATTACTGAAGGTAACTGTCTTGCAGTTGATAATGAAGGAAATATTTGGGTAGGTGGAAATAATACTGTAACGCGATACACTGCAATAAGTAGCCAAGATCCACCACAACCTTTCAAGCTTAACATTGCTGGTGTTTCTGTCGCGAAGGTTAATGTCATTTTCCAAAGTCGAGAAGGGACAATATGGGTGGGAGGAAACGACGCACAAGGTGCACTTATTATGCGTTTCCAAGGTGATGTAAACGTTTGGCAAACTGCAAACCTGCAACGTTTAGATAACCTACCGAAACTTCCGAAAGATCGTGCAGTTCAGGTGATCGTCCAAGACACAGACGACAATCTCTGGTTTGGTGGCCAATCGCTCCTTCTTCGTTATAACGGCACACAATTTGAAGAAATATTAAAATCTGATCAGACACTTAGTAATTTAGAAAATAAAAAGGTATCTGTGAAGACTGATAGACGAGGAAGGATATGGTTTAACGATAGCAAACAATTGCGTTGGTGGGATGGCAAAAACCTTCGACGATTGCGAAATTTAACCCAGGGAGCAAACCAAGAGTTCTTGTACGGTGCATTTGAAATTGAAGATGCTTGGGACAAACTCTGGTTCGCCAGTGAAACGGGTGCCCATTTATACGAAGACAAATATTTTCAAGATGAGGCGGCAGGTGTTTTTAAATTAGAAGCCTTTCTTACTGCAGGACCAGTAGAAGTCTTTCTTACTGAAGGACCAGAATCTGCCCACAAAGTTTATCAAGTTGACGATGGGCTTGGTAGTGATAACATCCAGACTATTTTTGAAGCGATGAATGGTAAAATCTGGATTGGTCATGACAATGGCGTGACAGCGTTCGAACCACAACCGGCAATCGTAAATCATACGACACGTGCTATTTTAGGAAGCAATAGTGTCAGGATGATGTATTCGGATAGCACAGGCGCGCTCTGGCTGAGCATCCCTGGTGGTGTTGCCAGATACGATGCAAAAACAGATACACTTCATCCAATTCCATTAGCAGACTTTTTGGTACAAACCAAGAGTCTTAAAATTAGGATCAACATTTCAAGCCAAGAATTAAATAAACGCGCCGAGATAATCAAAATTTTTGAGGCAGATGGCGACATCTGGTTTCTGGATAAACCTATTCAGCACCAAGGGGGTTTTACCCTTTTTAGAATTTTCCGCTATAGGAATCAAGAATTTGAGAAACTTTCTCTCCAAATCCGTGCTGAGGTTGGTCCAGGCGGTGAAACAATCTACAATGATTCAGAACCGCTTTTGTCTTCAGATACTGACCCTTGGATCGTTTTAGGTGGATGGCTTTTTCTGCCAAGAAGCGATGGGTTGTACCAGTTCTCACTAAATGGCGCATCAAAAATTATACCCTTTAAAACCACAGAATCTTTGCCACCACCAACCGATGTGATAACGGCGCTCCATACTGACAGCCAGGATCGACTATGGGGCTATTTTGAAACTGGAGAAGTGAAACGGTTCACAAATATCCGTAAAAGGAAAAGCCAGCCAAGAGTTGAAGTACTTCCACTTAAATCGGTCATTCCGATCTTAAGTATTACAGAAGGAAAAGTAGTAAAATGGTTTTACAATACTATAAGCGGGCAATTAATGTACTGGGAGAATCCTGAGGACGGAAATACGTTAACCGAACTTCCCGGTGCAGCAAGTGGACTGCCGCTTTTGACTGTCCAAGCATCTACTGTTGCCTCAGACCTACAAAATGATGGTTCAACCGAAGCCTCAGAAAAATCATTAGACTTAATTACCTTTGTATTTAAGGACGGTATTAAAACATATCAAGGTACTGAGTTAAAAAATGCTGTATCTATTGAACTTGATAAGGTCAGAGGAGTGCTGACTGCAACTAATGGCGATCTTTGGTTAGCGACTTCACAAGGTGCAATTCATTATAATGGTGATGAAGTTACGACTTACACAACAGCTACAACAACGGATGGGTTTCTTGTGGATGATTTACGCGATGTGCATCAAGATCATTGGGGTAACTTATGGTTTGCTACATGGGGTGGCGGTGTTGTTAGATACGATGGCGACTCCTTTCAATCTATTACGACCAAGGACGGTCTCATTCATAACAATGTATCAAGCATTCATGCATCTAACGAAAAAGAAATCTGGTTTGGCACGGAAGGCGGTGCTACGCAGTATCGAGCGAGTCTTGGAGCACTCCCGTTTTGTCGTATCATCTCTGTTGATGCTGGAAGATCTTTCACAGAACCTTTCATGGCAGAATCCGGCAAACGCACCTTTACTGAGATAAAAGAACTACTGCCCGCGGGGCTCAAAAATCTTACTATTCATTTTCAAGGTATTAGTCCACTTAGAGATGATGTTGAGTACAAATTTAGACTAATCGGTATTGACAACAACAGATGGACAACTGTTTCTTCTGACAAAATGCAAGGTAATCAGACCACGTTTAAGGACAACGTTGAACAATTTTTTGAGCAAAGGGTTCTGTCGCCAGATATTGGTACAGTCAAGAGGATGCCGCGAATACGCTACGAAGGTCTAAAATCCGGGAGTTATACCTTTTTAATAAAAGCTTTCCGTGAAGGATGGCCCTATACCCAACGACCTGCAGTTTTGAATTTTACTATTGATCAACCCATTTGGAGCCGATGGCGTAATTACCTACCCTCTCTAATTTTACTCGCAGCTGCAGGTTCTCTGCTTTTTAGGCTGATTGTGAACCGAAGACAAACCGCACAGTTACGTCTTGAGATGCGAGAAAAAGAAGAAGCGGAAATGCAACGTATCCGTGCTGAGTTGGATGAAGCACAAAATATCCAAATGGGACTCTTGCCTCCTGAATCACCAAAAACACAAGATTTTGATATTGCGGGGATGTCAATTCCTGCTACACAAGTAGGAGGTGATTTTTTCGACTACTTGACTGTGGCAAACGGACAAACTGCTATTGCAGTGGCAGATGCAGCAGGAAAAGGTATACGCGGTGCAATGAATGCTGTGCTTACAAATGGAATGTTACATGAGGTTGCCAGATTTAAATCAGATGCAGATGTCATTTTGAGTGACCTTAATGCAGGGTTGGCCCCACGTATGTATGGCCCCAGTTTTATTGCTCTCAACTTAGCAGTCATTGACGAGGCCGAGAAACGCGTTGACTACGCAAACGGTGGACAACCTTACCCCATTCTTAAAAGAGGGACTGAAATTATTGAGATTGAAAATAGTGATCTCCCCTTGGGAAGTATGAAAAGCGTACAGTATGAATCCGTTACATTTGATTTAAATGAAGGGGATGTTCTTATCTTCCATACAGATGGTCTGATTGAGGCTCTCAATGCCAACCACGACATGTACGGAACGGATCGTTTCAAAGAATTGACTGCTCAACTACCTGAAGAATGTACTGCTGAAGAGGTAATTCAACGCATCGTTGAAGATGTTCAAAGTTTTGTTAAGGAAGCTGAACAATACGATGATTTGACGATTGTTGTGCTCAAACGGTTATCTACATCTGAATAGCAAACTTACGTTTTGGTAGGCGTGACTTCAAACCGCGCTACGGAGGAAACACATGAAACTTCAAAATTACTGGCCGCTTGTCGTTCTCTTTATTTTAATCGTTGTTGCACTTGTTTTTGAGATACAACATAACCGCGCAACAATCCAGCAAGTTGATATAGTGTATAGCACACAAGACACTCCTCCCGAAATCACAACGCAAACTGATTTATATGCAATTCCAAAAAGTGAAGATTTTGTGACAGAATGGGAATACGCGGAAGCTTTAGCGAAGGTTAGTGATAAATACCGTGAAAAATATCTAGCATTAATGAAAAGAGACCCTGACACGTCTTCCGATTTTCTTAATAAATCTCACTCACTTTTTGACGAGGCGAGGACCATTCGACAGAAGGTACTAAAACAGTATCCTGCCGGAACACTTCCACGAAACTTCCTTATTAGCGTTACATACGAAAAACCTGAGTGGCTTGAGGAGCATCCGAAGCAGGAGACTATTGAAGGATATATCAAGGAGCGAAAGGAGAAAATAACCAACAGTGCCATTGAGTATGAACGAGACCCTACATCTCGCAACATACTGCCGCTTACCCTTGAAATCACCATAGAACGTGTTGTTCTTGATGTGTACGACAGTATTCTGATTACCGAGTGGGCACACACAGGCGGAGCACATAGAAATGCCAGAATGTATTGCTACACACTACGTAACGGTAAAGATATATCTATCAGTGAATATTTGTCCGATAGAGGGTATTCCGAAGAGCGTCTGCTGGAACTGGTAAATGTGAGTATTGTGCGCGATCTGAAACAGGAGCATAAGAGAATAAAAAGCATTAAAACCTTCAAGAATAGTCCGGGGCGAGTGTGGCAAGTGCACGCGCCAGACAGTGAAAAACCAATCGGCATTCGTATTCTTTTTGCGCCCGGGACTATTGAGGCATTCGCGGCAGGAACAATTACCTATACCTTTTGATAAAATGGATTCGTGCAACTTGCCGAGATCGGTAAGATTGTAAGGTTCAGTGCGTGTGTATGCACTCCCAGAAGTTTAGTATCTATGCATTTCCAAAGCCGATGACGGTTTGCCGATACTCTTCTGGAAGCCCGATGTCAAATCGTCGTCCCTTTACAACGTAACCAGAAAACCCGTCTGTCTTTCGCAATTCATCCAAACAAGAGGTGAGCTGAAATTCGCCTCGCTCCCGGAAATTGTGTTCAATATTCTGCTCAAGAAACCCAAAAATCTGTGGTTCTATCACGTAGATTCCAAATACAGTTAGAAAACTGTTATTGTCCATACCATCAACGTGAAGATGTTCCCTTGCATATTCAGGATCGGGTTTTTCGTAAAACTCTGTCACGGAGAGCATTGACTGGTCTTCTTGCCATACACCAGTAACACATCCGAAGTTAGACAACTCATCAATTGGTGTTTCTTTTAATCCGAGCACACTGTGACCGACTCTTTCGTAAGCATTCAAGACCTGTTTTGCACATGAGTGTGGTTCATCTGAACCGTAAAGATGATCGCCCAACATTAACAGAAAAGGTTCATTACCAACCCAGTCTCGAGCGCAATACACAGCATGTCCAAAACCTTCCTGAACGTCTTGTGTCACCAACGAAATCCGACTCCCCAATTCAAGTAAGTAATCGCAGTAGGCTTTGTTTTCTTTGCTAAGTTTGTTGTAGTGTTCAATACGAGGAGGCGTTTTAAAATAGGATTCAAATAGGTCTATATCTCTACTCTGCACAATCAGACATACTTCCTCAATTCCCGCGTTGACCGCCTCTTCAACGATTGCCATAATTGCCGGTTTAGCACGGCCAGCACGGTCAATAATAGGAAACAGCTCCTTTTTTATCGCCTTTGAAGCGGGAAAAAGTCGAGTGCCAAACCCTGCAGCAGGGATAACAGCCTTACGCACATGTCTGCTTGCCTCAATGACCAATTTAAGACAAGACATCTGTAGGTCTCTTTCAATGATTTCAATGACTCGCCTTTGGCTTTCTTCGTCTTTCACAATGAACTGTGCTGCCCCGTCACCTTGAGAACCGACTCCCTTACCGCCCCAAATATAGGGTTGAATCGGTTCATAATTTAAGACTTTGTGCAGGATAGGGGCGGTCAATTGCGATGGACAGGCGGGTATCAGATGTTTATCAAACTCCTGTTGTGCGCGTGTCATCAACTTTCCAACTGCTTCAGCATCACCCTGGAGGAGCGCGTCATAAGCTAAATGGGTGATTTCTTTACTCAAGGGACCGAGATAGTGCTGCACATTTTGTTGAAGTTCATTTTCGGCAAAATGGTAACAGTGGTTTAACTGATTTAATATTAGACGTGTATCTTTTCCTGCTCCTAAGTCTACAATTACCATGTATAGGTTCATTGGAACGCTAAATTCGCGAACCTCAATATTATCGCCATCAAAACTCATAAGGATAGGGTGTTGATATGCACAGCCTTGATCCATTCTACCGCAACGAGATGGCGTCTTAATCTCGCCTTGATAGGCGCACTCCATTTCTCCGCGCGTCGTCATTTTTAGATCGTAAATCCGGTTAAAAGCACGCGCAACCAAAACACAGATAGCCGCACTTGAAGAAAGCCCTTTTTTCACAGGTAAGTCCGTCAGATAGTTATCAATTTCTAATCCTTGGACGCGGTAATTGGTGAGTATCTGATAAGCAACCCCCGCAGCATAACTGAAAAAACTGCCTTTTTCTGCTTCTGCAAGTAATGCTGCAGGTTCCATCGGCAACGTATAAGGACCGTGACGTGTACCATCACTGAGTGTCGTTTTCAAAATGAGGCTTGTCGGATGTGGTTGTACTTCAGCATAGACCCCTTGGTTCGTACTTGTGATTAAGGTATAGCCCTTCTCAAGCTCTGCATTAGTCCGTCGATGACCTCCTGCCCAATCGCTGTGTTCACCGAACAAGCAGATACGTCCTGGCACAAAAAGTTTCATAGTCCGTCCTTATCAGTTTTAAGAAATAGAGCAAGACAACCAATTGACTTACTCAAATCGATATTGAATTGCTTCGGCAACAGCACGATAGCCGATTCTACGGTAGATCGTGTTAGAAATTGGATTGCATAAATCGGTGTAGAGAATACAACGATATCCTTCGTCTTTAATTTGTTTTGAGATCTTACCAACGCACGCAGTAGCGTAACCACGGTTTCGGTGCTCTTGCGGTGTATAGACGAGTCGAACTTGGATAACACCCGCAACGGCATTTGTTTGAGCTACCATTGATACGGGTTCTGTGTCCTCCCATAACCAGAGATGTCCATCAGATAGGTGTCTGTCAACAATACCTGATGAAGTAACCTTGCGTTTTTGCAATTCTACATGGTCAGAAGTATCCTCTTTCTCCCCTATATCTACCGAAAAACGACTAACCCAGTCAATAAGAAGTTCTCGATCATACAAAGCTGCTTTACGAAAATGTCCCTTAACAACTGAAACTTCCTGTACTTCATTTACTTCATACAGGCGTAGTCCTAAAAAGGGGAACACAGGGGACTTGTGTCGTTCCGTCCATTCTCCAGCGAAGTGTGCTGTCGTTGCAGCATCTCCTGCTACCCCTGGTAATACAACGTTCGCTTTTGATATGGCATCTACTACCGCGGGAACTACTTCGGATGTCATAGGTGTAATTAGCGCACGAGAATGTAGAGGTGATTGAACGACAACACCAACTGTTCTTTTATTTTCTTCTGCTACCCAGTATCGTCCGGGTTCACAATGCGTAATTCGCGAGTGTAAAAGTGATAAAATGAGGTTATGGTGTACTGGTTCTGAATTCAGAAATAAAGCCGCTTCGTTCAACACCCAACTTGCATCATCACTAAAGAAAACTTCAATCCCCATACATACTATTATATAATATAATAAAATTTAGGTCAACATGACTTTTGTAATCATGACAGAGGCATTCAATTGTCTATTAATTGCACATTCTAACATAGGTTTCTTCTTGTAGGAGCGATCTCCGAATCGCGACTGAACACTTTGATAGTCGGGAATCGGAGTTCCCTCCCGCCAAATGCCAAAAAGCGCATTTGGCGTTGATTCACAAAACATGACTGTCATGTTAATTGGATAATATATCACAATTAATTGGGTAACTTCAAAATTGAATGGCTCTGTAATCTTGAGAAGAAACGTTGACTTTTTGTGTGTGATGTGTTAAAATCAACTTAATATATGTGTGTGTGGCGCCAACGTTTTAGAGAGTTTTCAAGAATTCAAAAGAATTTTGTGCAATCCCAGTATCGTCCTTAAAAAGCAGAATTTGATAATCTTCTTTAGTTAAAGAAGGAGTTTGTGATGAGAAAGGCAATTGTAAGTTTAGGTTTTGTAATAATCGCTATTCTATATGTCTGGATAGTGGGTTGTAAATCAGAACCTCCTGAATCCGTAGATACCCCTGATGCTCCGATCATAGAAGATACAAGGGGTGTGCCCGCGGGGATGGTGCTAATTCCTGCGGGAGAATTTCACATGGGCAGCGACAATCCTGACGGTGAGCTGGATGAAAAGCCAGTACATACAGTCTATGTTGATGCATTTTATATGGACAAGTATCAAGTCACGTATGCAAAATATAAAAAGTTTGTTGATGCTAATCCTGAATGGCAGAAAGGAAATTGGTGGAAGTCCAAAGAAGGTATTGAGAAAAAATATCATGATGGTGATTATCTGAAAGATTGGGATGGAAATAATTATCCTGAAGGAAAAGATAATTATCCGGTGACCTATGTTAGTTGGTATGCGGCGATGGCTTACGCAAAATGGGCAGGCAAACGGTTACCCACAGAGGCTGAGTGGGAGAAAGCAGCCCGTGGAGGTTTGGAAGGATTAGAATATCCTTGGGGGGATACAATTAATCCCAGTAATGCAAGTTACCCTCCCCATGGTGGATTTGACTCCCCGGTCGGTCTTTATCCAGCAAACAAATACGGTCTCTATGATATGATAGGAAATGTGTGGGAATGGTGTCTTGATGCACATGACCCTAATTTTTATGAAAATTCACCGTATAAAAATCCAGTTGGCGGAGCTGACAGTATTGCACAAGTTATTGATAATTACACATACATCAGAAATGCGCGCATCATGCGTGGCGGTGGCTGCTGTAATAACCCGCTTCATTTACGGGTCGCCGTACGTGACAGACATTCTGCAACATGCTCTCATGAATTCAACGGATTCAGATGTGCAAAATCTGTAGTTCCTAATTGATTTTATACCGCATTAATCTTTATTCAAACAGAAAAAGTTTAGTAAAAACTCGTCTCATTGCAGAATGCATCGTGGGACGAGTTTTTTCTATCTGAGATTTACCACCATTTCGCATCGCCCTACAGTAGAAAAGCGAGTGGACTCTTTGCAAAATCAATGTGCCAAAATAATAACATATCCCAAATTTCCTTTTACTTGACAATTAGTTCGTAAGCAGTTATCATAAATCAATTCAGTAAAGGAATTGAACTGTGGACACATCATTAAATCCATTTTACACAAAGCAAGAAGTTGCAACATCGTGTTGGAAATACTTATCAGAAACGCTTTCGTCTATCAACCGAAAAGCCAATGAAATGTTCTTTGTAGAACCTTCCGCTGGTACAGGTGCATTTTATAATTGCTTACCACCAGACCGCAGATTGGGTATAGACATTCTCCCTAAATGCGAAAATATAATAACACAAGATTTTTTTAAGGTTACCAGTCTTCCTTATGTCCCCAAAGACACTGCTATCGTCGGCAATCCTCCATTTGGCAAACGCGGAAAAATGGCGATTGCCTTTTTTAATCACGCTGCCGTTTTAGCAGATATAGTCGCTTTTATTGTCCCTGTGAACTTCAGAAAATATATCGTCCATAAACAACTTGAGCCAAGTATGCGATTTATTCGCAAATTAGCACTGCCAAGAGATGCCTTCCACCTTGATTCCGGTAAATCATTTTCGGTCAATACAGAATTTCAGATATGGACCCGTTTGCCGAGTACACATCAAGATATGCGACAACTCAAACCGTTACCTATACGGCATCAGGATTTTCAGATATGGCAATATAATAACACACCCGCCGCACAGAAAATTTTTCAAAACAGGTTTGATTTTGCTGTGCCTTGTCAAGGATGGCAAGATTATTCTCGTAGAGAAACAGACGAAAAGCAGTGTGAACGAAATAAACAGTGGATTCTGCTAAAAGCGAACGATCCTAACATTTTAGCACGGTTGAAACGTATTGATTACGAACACTTAGCCAGAGAATGTGGCACTGCTGTTCCCGGTTTCAGAAAAGGGGATCTTGTCAAAGTTTATTCCGATCATTTTGATGTTCAGTCGCAACGGTAGGGGTATTTTGAACAAAAAGCGGCTCCAGAGAATTGTCAGATTTGCTTTGCCAACCGTCTTAGCGGTTGTTATCTCATTTTTCCTTTTAAAAGAGATTGATCTTAGAGAAATACCTGAAACACTTGGCAGAATCTCAATTAAAGCGGTTTTAATAGGGTTCTGTTGCTATTGTTTACTCGTGTTAGCAAAAACGCTGCGGTTCCGAACCTTGCTCGGTTTGGATTCCAGTGTTCATGAGATTTTTCCTATCCTTGCTTTGCACACATTTTGGGGCAATTTTCTTCCAATGCGGACAGGCGATATTTCCTATGTCTACCTTATGCAACGGCGGCAGAAGGTAGATGCGACACAGGGAATAGCCTCGCTTATGGTAGCAAGTGTCATTGACTTAGTGTTGTTAATTACTTTGATGATTGCCATCGCCACACTACTGCTACCGAAGCTCGGTGGTAAGTTTTCTTGGATGGCACTTTATCTAACACCTTTGCTCTTTGGCACAGGATTGATAATACTGATAATTTTGGCATGCGCCGCGCCGAACTTTTGTAATAAACTTGCTCAAAGGTGTGTTAAACCACTATTGCGTTTGGAACAACCTGCGCTCACCTGGATTGCCAACAAATTTATCTCCATCCTCAATGAAATCACCGCTTTTCGATTCAATCTACGCTTTTTAAAAGTTTGGGGATATTCTTTATTATGTCTCGTAATCCGCTTCGGATTTCAGTGTTATCTTGTTGCCGAGATGGGTGTTGATATTCCTTTGACTGAAGTGCTTTTTGCACTTGCATTTACAAATGGCTTTAATCTCTTGCCTATACAAACCGTTGGCAATTTCGGTACAACAGAATTTCCGTTTGCATGGTTCTTAAACTATTTCGGCACATCAATGGATATAGCCACGGTTACAGGATTTAGTTTACACATTTTGATTCTACTTTACTGTTTGCCATTAGGCGCGTACGGATTCTTAAGCAAACCAAAGGAGCAATAATATGAGAATTATCGACCCACACGTTCACGTTTGGAAGGATGATCCGCAGTTTCCGTGGGCACGTGAAAAACGTAGAGCACCTGCAGAGGATGCTACACCCGAAACGTTACTTGAATTAATGCAAGCGAACGGTGTTGAAAAAACTGTTCTCGTACAGGTTATTCACTATCTTTGGGATAATAGTTATGCTGCAGACGCGATGAAAAGATACCCTGGCAAATTTATGGGTGTTTGTCGGATTAACCCTGAAGACCCTGATGCCTCGGATCATCTCAGTCGCTGGACAAAAGAGGAAGGTTTTCACGGCGTACGTTTGAGCCCTTCTGTCGGTACTGATGGAGATTGGTTTACCGGTCCGTTGATGCCACCTATCTTTAGCCGCGCAGAATCTCTCGGTGTGCCGATGCTACTCCTTACGAGAGCTGAGCGGTTGGCTGACCTTGTGCCACTTTTAGAACAACATCCTGACCTTGATGTTGTGATTGACCACATGGCGGATTGTTCCCCTGACGATCCAGAAAAACTGCAGTTATTGCTGAATCTCGCTCGGTTTCCTCGTGTTTATGTCAAGATTAGTCATACATGGTCAATTTCCAAAGAGAGTTACCCGTGGGTCGACACACATCAACAGGTTAAGAAGGTGTATCATACTTTCGGCGGTTCGCGGATAATGTGGGGAACTGATTGGCCCGTCTGTTTAAGCCGCGCCACTTATGCGCAAACCCTATCTGTTGTCCGTGATGAAATGGATTTCTTCACACCTGAAGATAGAGAGTGGGTGTTAGGAAAAACTGCCCTACAACTCTGGCAATTTCCATAACTTACGTAATTGTTTAAAACACCTCTTAGAACTAGTCAAAGCGTAGTCGAAATCGCAATTGAGCAAAACGAACAGACCGCTTTAAACGGGGTTAGATTCTGTCAGAGTCATTCAATACTTCAGTAGTTTCTAACTTCTCTCAAAGGTCACTTCATGTGAATCAACGCAAAATGCGCCAAATCAACGGTATGAATGCCTTATGGCATTCCCCGTATGGCATTTGGCGGGAGCGACCTCCAAGTCACGACCGTATCTCATATTGAGAAAAATCCGAAAACTGAATGGCTTTGAGATTCTGCTTCACAGTCTTGATTAATTTTTTCCCATCTGTTATAATATAATCAATAACACAATCCGTGAGGAGAAAGGCTATGCCGTTTTGTCCACAATGCAAAACTGAATATGAGGAAGATATATTAACTTGTTCAAAGTGTCAGGAGGATCTTCTTCCCGGCTCAGTTGCTGCGCAAGTTCCGGAGTCAGTTGACTGGTACGTTGTAGAATCTGTGCCGAATGAAGTCGCTGGACATATCCTCAAAAGTGTGTTAGAGGATGAAGGAATTCATGTCTATTTGCGCTCTCATGAAATGCCAGCTCACGGAGGGATAAAAGGGAACGTTGGCAAGTCTGAGTGGGGAGATATTCTTGTACCCGGTTTTAGCGTGCAGCGTGCACGGGAGTGTCTCAAAGCATATTTCGATTCGCTAAAAGAAGATTAGCATTCGAAGGTAGACCGCCATGCAGGCAAAACAAATCTACCTTTTTAAGACGATGAAAACGCATATTGATACGAGTGGAAAAGTTTATGTTAGTGGCTACCGCCGAGGCAGCACTTACGTCAAACCGTATTGGCGAAAGCATCCAAGCAGACAAATTGGTGCTGGTAGACATGTTCCTGTGAAAAAAGAGCAACTCCCACTTTTCAAATTCGATTGAGTATCCCGTTATTACAAATAGAATGAAAATGTTAGAAATACCCAATATTTACCACCTCAGCGAAATTTTTAGGATAAAGTTATGATCTGTTTTTTGCGAAGCTTGCAAGCTGGCTACATCACTCCGCTCCGCTTGCAGGCTTTTACTATTTTACTGTTTTTGATAACAAGCACAGCACTTTTAGGCGATGTTTACCGCATCAAGAAAGGGGATAACCTACTAATCGCGGTAATTGGTCAACCAGAATATTCACAGTCAGTGATTGTTCGCGAAGATGGAAGAATTAGTTACTTCGGTGGTGATCTCCAGGTTGCCGGAAAAACAACTGAAGAGGTTAACAAGATTATCCGAGATTTCCTATTAAAAGAAAAACTTGTTAATAATCCGGTGATTATGGTTTCTCCTATATCCCCAGAGAATAGCGTCTATGTTGGTGGTGCTGTAACCATCCCTGGTCGCTACGGCATATCTCCAGAAACTGATATTGATTTATCTCGTGCAATCACGCTGGCTGGTGGAATGACAGAGAACGCCGATGTACAGCAGGTTCAACTAATCCGATATAATGCTATTACTCACTCAAATGGTGCGTCAAAACAGACTAAATCAAGTCCTCTCCCACCGGAAAAACAAACGACACAAGTCGAAACTTACGATTTATCAACAAACCAACCTGATCGAGATATTCGTGTAAATGTCAACGATTTAGTGTTTGTAGTGCCGCTCAGCGTCATTGAGGTACAGGGAGAAGTAAAGGTATCAGGAAAACTATTTATTCGAGACAAAATTAGCATGGCAAATGCGTTAGCAAGAGCAGGAGGATTCACTGAGGAAGCTGATTTGACTGCACTGGTGAAGGTTGCCAAAGATGGCACCCTTGCTGAATTAAGTGTTACCGAACAATTTTGGGAACCTACTGATGAAAATGGAACGGAAATCTCTCTATCCGATGGTGATGTACTTTTTGTTCCAAATGCCTTTAAAATAGAACCTATCTATGTCACAGGTTATGTGCGTACACCTGGTGCGCAGCGCGTTCGTGGTCCGCTAACGTTACAGAAAACTATCGCATTAGCAGGCGGATTAGAGGAATCAGCGAACCGTAAGAAGTTTCATATTCATCGCCAGGATGGCACAACTAAAGAACACCTTTTTCAACCCGGTTCCAACACGATTATACTCTATCCCGGTGACATCTTAGAAATACACAAACGGTTTCAGTTGAATTGGGGATTGATCAGTACTATTTCTGTTACTGCAATAACAATAACATCTTTCATTATTAACCAAGCTGCAAACTAAGGTTGCGAATTATCTTATAAATCATTTGTAGTATTTAGGAAACGACCATAACTATCAATTTAGCTGACTCCACCCCGGTAGATGCGGTTTCCTAACCGCATCTGACGTATACGAGTTGACAGTCAACAATCGGTAAGTTTCTTTGTAGGAGTGCTTTGTCCGCGCGATATATCAGCGGTTAAAACGCTCCTACAAGAGCATATATTCGTTTAGGACAATACGGAGTGGTTAGGAGACCGCTCCTACCGTTCCTCGTTGACCGTGTAATGCTTTTCTTAAATTGACAGGTAATGGTAGGTAGCATTTAGGAAACGTCTAATAGCCTCCCTTGTTTAGGACCAAACGTGCAATTCAGATATGTCTTCCCATTCGCATGCCAAGAGGTCAACTGCACCCGTTTTCCTGTCTGCAAAAGCCGTTCTTCAACCGACTCTGCTTCACCATAGACCTCAACCAATGTTTCAATCGATTTTTCCCCAGTATTGAACAGATAGAACGTTTGACAATTCCCATGCGTTCTGTGATGTACCTGCACCACTTCTGTCGGCTGATTCTCCTGTCCTATATAAAGCGAAATAGCTGGCGTTATCCATTTTCCGAGAAATTTCCTGAGATCCGTTTCCCTTTCCCCTTGTGGTCCATCTAATATAGTGGTTCTGTGTTTGTAAATTAGGCGTTCCAGTAGATACGGTTCAAGTCCGACCCGACCATTGAGTAGATAAGGAACAGGCGCGTTAACAATGAGTCTTCCTTTTGCCTTCAAAAATTCTGTTAAACGTTGCACAGTTGTTTCATGTAGGGATAAACAACTTGGCAGCAGTACAAGGCGATATTTCTTTCCTTTAAGACAAATAGCTCCTTTCTCCTTTTCCACTGTAGCACCAGCGAGCTGCTCTTCAGATGCAATGTCAAAATCATAACCCATGCTCCACACTGTTTGGCACAACCCTGCCCACGCTTTTGTTATACTGTTCCACTGCTTTTCCTCAGGTTTCATCCAGAGACTCTGTGTCGGTGATAACATTAAAATCGGGCGTTTTGGATGCCCGGTTTGTAGTAATTGTGCTAAAGATTCGTTCGGAGGCGTATCGGGATGGCTCTCTCTAACACGGTTTGAAATCCACTGATTGAAGCCAAAAGTTGCATCACTGAGACATTCAGAAAATGTGTGTGCCTTTTTTCTGAAAATCCCAACATATTTTGCACTGCTACACACCGACTTAGCAACAACAAACCGCCTCAGTGTGTCCAACTCCGATGTAGTAAGAATTGAACAATCTACCTGATCCAAAAGTGTTCCTAACTCATACTGTAATAACCTCGCGCTTGCGGGTAGCGTTACCGCTAATTTTAAATGATGCTGATGACAAAAATCTCTTACCCCGGCCAGGAAACGCTGCGCGAATTGTAATGTTAATTCCTGCCAGAAAACGCTTCTGATCACTGACGAGTTATAAGTTTCGTAAAAAAGAAAAGGCAAGAAACTCCCATGAACATCTGTGGAAGACCTATAGCTATTATCCTTATAGTCTTCTTCCCGAATTTGTTCCAATAGTGTCCCACTCCAGGGTATTGATGTCCCATCTGCTTCAAACACAGATAAGAAGCGTGGTAGTTCAATTGCGAAACCGATAACGGCATCAGTACCATAAGACCTTACATAACTTGTTAGCAACCGGTTTATAAAGGCATTAACACCAGAATCGCTGAGTAGATCATCCGCGCTTTTTTCGGACTGATAGAGGTAGAGAACTGTCCTACCACGCAACCGCTCCGCAACTGAAAGATCCCATGCTACACAACGTTCAATATAATCAGTGATGTTATAGAATAACGCGTCTGTTTGCGACTTTGCGACCAGATAGAATTGAGAAAATGCCATCTCGCCACTTTCCGATTTTTTGTTTGTAAGGACATTTCGCAAGTTCTCTTGGATAGATGCAGCTGTTTCTGATGCTTTTAAATGCAACTCTACCGCCTTCAGTTGGTACCGCGTCTGAATTGTTGCAGCATCCAATTGGATCCATGCCTGCTTTCTGAACTGAACAAGTTTTGTTAACTCAGCTTGATGTGCTGTAGATTTTTGGATACCTGGATAGGGTAGCAGAGTACTGCTTGGAATATAAGTGAAATTCGTTTCCACAATTGAGATGTCTCCAAGAAATTTGCATATTTTATCGGTTTTGTAGTATACTTTAGAATATCTATTAGAAATCGCTTTGCCATTTTAACACGTTTCGTTGACAGATGCAATGCGTTAGTTTTCATTGGGCAGAGTTATTCAATTGTAGCTAAGGACTCTTGTGGGAGGGAAACCTTTAAGCCCGATTTTAGTTCAAATCTAATTAGCAGCAATCCGTTAATGAACGCGTCATCTTAAGTATATGTGCATTTGTAGTCGCGCAATTCATTGCGCCTTTTACATTCACGTTAGTGAGGAAAAATGAGAATTCTTGAAAACCTAATTACAGCATTTTCAGCACTTCGTGCAAGCAAACTCCGCACAATTCTGACACTTTTAGGGATTACGATCGGAATTTCGGGTGTAATCGCTATGATGTCGTTAGGTGCTGGTGCAGAAAAACTCGTGATGTCAGAATTTGAAAAGATTGGTGGACCCAGCATGTTTGGAGTCTACCGTCCTGGCATGATTAGGCGCAATCACCGGTGGCAGCGAAACACAAGTCCGCATTATCTAAATATGACGGATCTACGTGATGTTATGGAACAGTGTCCCTCAGTTGAAATAGCCACCGTAGAAGGAAGTTATTATATCAACTTTGAAGCTGAGGGAAAACACCAACCGACCTACATGCGAGCAACTACAGTTGAATATCAAGGAGTCCGACAATGGCATACGCAAATTGGTAGATTTCTCGCCGATACTGACATGGATCTTTGGAATAAGGTTTGTGTCATCGGTTCACAGGTTTGGAAAGAACAATTCAAGGGAATGGATCCGATCGGAAAAGAGGTCGGGATTAATAACAAACGTTTTACTGTAGTCGGAATTATGGAAAGCCGTGGTCCCGGTTTAGAGGCAGGCAAAAGTGACGATAATATGATCTTTATTCCGATTACAACTGCTCAAACTCGGTTTTGGGGACACGACAACGTCGGACATATTATGGTTCGAGCGAAAAGCCCTCTTGTGGTAGACCAAGCAGTAAAAGAGGTGCAAACTGTAATTAGACGCAACCACGGCGGGGATGACACATTTTTCAGAACATGGCAAGCACAAAAAGGTATTGAAAGCGCGAAAAAGACTATTTTTATTATTGAATTGGTGTTAGTTATTATTGCATCTGTTTCATTGATTGTAGGCGGCATTGGTATCCTGAATATTATGCTTGTTTCGGTTACAGAGCGAATACCAGAGATCGGGTTGCGAAAAGCCGTAGGCGCGAAAAACTACCAAATCCGATTCCAATTCCTGACTGAATCAATCCTTTTGTGTCTCATTGGAAGTATACTCGGTATTGCATTAGGGGCATTAGTCGGACAAGGTTTTGCGTGGGCAGTCGGCAAATTTATGAAAGGTATGATCGGCTGGCCTTCGGTCATTACAATAAAATCTGTGTTGACTTCCGTCGCTGCAGGCACTGTTGTCGGTATATTTTTCGGTTACTATCCTGCCAGCCAAGCAGCAAAGTTAAGTCCAATTGATGCAATTCGACATACATAATTTAAAGTTTCAGCTTCACATCTATCCCAGGTAGGTGCGGTTTCCTAACCGCACCATGAGCGTCAATTTAGTGCCTGATTTTCTTGTTGGAGGGCTTTCTAAGCCCGATTTTAGTTCAAATCTAATTCACAGCAATCCGTTTGTAGTCGCGCAATTTATTGCGCCTCTTAGGACAAATCACAAAATTGCATGAATAGAACAAATGACGTGGAAAAACTCGCCATTATCGCGGGAGCAGGTGAGCTCCCTGTCTTTGTCGCACACAGCGCAGCCGCACAAGGACGAAAACCGATAGTCATACAAATCACAAAAACAGATGAACAACGTTTTACGGGAATACCGTGCGAAATCTACTCTTACGGTGTAGGACAGATTCAGAAAATTACGCAAAAACTTCTCGATTTAGATGTAAAAGAACTTGTCATAATAGGAAAAATTGAGCCAAGTATCTTGCTGCGCCCCTTTCAAGTTGATGCCACCGTACTCAAAATTCTGGCACAGAACCGTAGCCAAAACCCCACCTCAATCGTTTCAGCAGTCCTCACCCACTTTCAGAACGCGGGACTTTCTATCCTAAAACAAGATCATTTTCTAACCGATTTATTACCGGAACCTGGTGTACTCACGAAACGCGAACCGAACGCTGCACAGTGGGACGATATAAGAACTGGAATAGCGACAGCACGACAGATTGCGAAGCTTGATATTGGACAGACTGTTGTCATCAAAAATCAGATTATCCTTGCAATTGAGGCTATTGAAGGAACAGATACCACAATTCAGAGAGGTGGAGACTTAGGAGGGAAAGGCGTTGTAGTTGCAAAAGCCGCAGCGGAAAATCACGATTTCCGTATTGATGTTCCAACGGTAGGCATGCAAACACTTCAGACACTACATGCTGTCAAAGGCAGCGTTTTGGCTGTAGAAGCAAGGCGAACCTTCGTTATGGAACAAAAGATTCTATTCCAACAAGCAGATCGGTGGAAGATTTCGATTGTTGCTGTGGAATAGGATTACTCTCAATACACTCTACCTTATTTAGATCCTGTGGTTCACTTGTATTGAAAAGGCAAGTTTTGTGCCTGCATATTGTTTTCTACCAAGAAACGACAAGACAAAGAGACCTTGGACAACGTTTGAATTATAAAATAGGTTACAGAAATCTAAATAATATTTGACAAAAGTAATTCTATGTGGTATTATTGAAGTTAGAATAACCCAACGCTCATGAGGCGAAATTGGTATAAATCCTAATGAAAGGAGAATTTATACAATGACTTATGTAATTTGTGAGCCTTGTATTGACCTGAAAGACAATGCTTGTGTTGATGTATGTCCGGTTGACTGCATTCATCCGCATCCGACAGATGCCCCCGACGAATATGAAGAGGTGAATCAACTGTTCATTGACCCAGAGGAATGTATTGATTGTGGTGTGTGTGAACCGGAATGCCCCGTTGAAGCGATCTTTATGGAAGAAGATGTCCCCGAAGAATGGGAACATTTCACACAAATCAATGCAGATTACTTCCTATGATCTTGAAAAGAGGGAAATGGTTTGCCAATTGAAGTACTTGTCAACGTGCTGTAGATTGACATCCGTTTGACTCCAAATGCAGGAATTTCAACCCACCGAAATTAAACGGTTGCCGCATAGTTTAGCAATTCAATGGAAAGATGGGCATCGGAGTGAGCACACATACCGATTACTCCGGGAGAGTTGTCCGTGTGCGCGGTGTGATGCAGAAAGACAAGAAAATGACCCGTTTCGGATGTTACCATCAGAAGAATATTGGGAAAAATTACATTTGGTGGAGATTCAACGTGTAGGACGCTACGCTGTCCAGTTAGTGTGGAGCGATGGACACAAGACTGGCATTTATACATTCACTTTTCTACGCGAACTTACTGACTCAGAGGTTACTTAACAGGACTTACGCAAAATGATGAAAAAAAGGGAAAATTGGACTTAAAAAGTTGGTATTTCGGTGTTTTTAACCCCTAAATCCCCTTATCAGTGGAACTTTAAGTAAAAATGCGTAAGTCCTGCTTAAGTTACTTTTCTCGCCCCTTTCAATCTGCTGATGTCTTAAATCGCGATCAATCCAACATTACTCCTCTTCTAACAACTGAGAAACCAAATAACAGTTAGGTGTTTTCTGAGTAGCACCAAGTGCCTCGCTAAGTTTTTTACACCTTTGCCAATAGTCGGCATACTTCACAGGTTCATAGTTTTTACTTTGTCCGATGAAGGTCTTTTTGCAGCACGCTAATTCCTTGCCGTTATCAATCGGGTAGCCCCATACACGACATATCACTGGGCGATGTTCGTAAACAGAACAAACGCCACCAATAAGCATCGGGCATTCGCCAAAAGTTTTTCCCTTGACCACTTCAATTGCTTCCATCCCAGAATCCTTTACCATATTTTCAGCGGTATAGCCCTGCGCTTCTAATATCTTGATGGTTTGCTGCGCTTTTTGGCGAATATGTTCGCGTATCTGTTCTGGGAGTGCGTCCAAAGCAGTTTTGAGATCCCGTCCTTCCACTTCACTAATTGGGATTGTTGAGGTATTACGACAACATTGAAAACAATCCGATGGACAGGGAAAACCGCCGTATTCTTCACGGACCCGTTTCACATCTTGATCTATTTCCGCAACAAGTTCGTGATAAGCCTTCATTACATGTTCAGTTACATGTTCAGGTTGCGTTTTCATCTTAATTTTCCCCCTTAACTATAGAAAACTCACAGATAGCATGCCGGAAAACAACTACCTTAGAACCGTTTTTCAACACTAATTTGATTTCATACGGACTGATCCAGTCAACTGTACCCTGAAAAATTTCGCCTTCACGAAGAATTATTTCAATTGAATTTCCATCTTTCCGAGCATCTCGAATTGTTTCTGCATCAATGGTGTATACCTCATCTTGAGAGAGTGCAGGTTTGAGCTGTTTCGTTTTGATGTCTTCATTATAGTGAAGAAGCGCAATAACGTTTTCTGCGTCAACGTCTTTATAACAATACTTCACCTCAGTTTTTGGTACAACCTTTTCATTACCGTTGCAATTGAGCGTTAATCCAGTAAGCGTCATTTCTAAAACGATAGCAGGCAATTGGATATCGTTGTAAAGGGCAAAAAACATTGGCGTTTCAAAATTTATTTGCTTAAGGATGTATAGGTCACCGAAACTTAACTGTCTGGAAGTGTGTTCTTTTCCTTCTGTCTTTATTTCGGTTTGTGTAATGGAACCTTCTCCTGGAGATTGTTTTCGCCACCTTTCTTGTGTGTATTTCGCGTTTGTATCAGACTTTCCGTTGACTGATTCATCGGATGACTTTTTACCTTCATCAAAGAACTGATCCTGATTTTGAGACGGGAATCCGGAATATCCGCGTGGAATGATTGTTTTGCCCTGTCTTAACCATCTCCGTTCTGTTGGTGTTAGTAAAACTTCAACGTTTTTAGCAACTAAACCTTTTTCACCTTCAACAACAGTATACTTCACCCGTTGCCCAACACGAAGTTCCTCGCATTCTGCGTACTTAATCGCGGAACTATGTAAGAAGACATCTTCTTCACTGCTATCTTGGGCGATAAATCCGAATCCTTTATCCAAATTGTAATACTTAATTCGTCCTGTAGGCATTATCTGCTCCTGCGGTTTTCTTCTAATTCGGAAGATACCTATAACCATTCACATTCATACGCGAGCATTTTATGGAGGCACCATTGCGTAGGAGAAATATATCCAACACTTCACACATAAAATCATCCTTTTTCCAACTTTTCAAATATGACACCCAACAGATATTCGCATTGAGAATTGTCGTGCGTAAATTAAACGTTTCTTTTGACATAACAACATATTTTCTTTATAATAAGCAGAACACTTAACCTTAACACTTTAAATGTTTAAACATAACATGCCACCGCTTTATTATGTTAATCGGTTGAAAGCGGAGACATGTCAACAAATTTTGTTACCATATAGTAAATCATAATTTTATTGATTTGTCAAGAATGAAATACAAACAGACAAATTTCATCATATTCTTAAAGTTTTTATAGTGGATAACGATATTCCAGCATCACATGTACTAACTCGTTAACCGAAAATGCACTGAAAGATTATTGATAATTTATAGTGGATTTTAGAATTACATTGACACATTTGCTCTGTGAATCAACGATGAATGTGCTTTTGACATTCAGCCAAATCAACGATGAATGCGCTTTTGGCATTCATCGGGAGGGAACTCCGATTCCCGACTACCAAAGCGTTCAGTCGCGATTCGGAGATCGCTCCTACAGAAAACATGTCAACTTATTTGTATAATTCACTATATACTACTGCTTAAACAAGACAAAGAAAAGGAGTATTTCCATGGCAACAGATTTAACACATCACATTCAATCTATCCGTTTAGTTGATACCCATGAGCACATGCGGCGTGAAAATGACTGGGTTGAAAATGGTCCTGATATCCTACAGGACTTATTCGGAAATTATGTGCCAGCAGACCTAATTACTGCAGGTGCCGCCTCTGAAGCGATGCGTGACCTAATGGATTCATCTAAAGACATCAAACCTCGATTTGAAGGCATACGAGAAGCGTGGGAAGCGACACAGTTTACAGGGTACGGTGAAGCAGTTAGTCTCATTGCAAAACACATTTATGGACTTGATGAACTGACTGGTAACGGACTCGCGCAAGCACAAGATAAACTGAAGACAATTCGCACTCCAGGTAAACGTCACCATATCTTACACGACCTTGCGAATTTAGACCATATTCAAACAGATGATTTCAGTTGGCAGTGTACCCCAGACACATCCGGTCTTGATTTTTTCTTATATGACCTTTCATGGGCAGCTTTCTGTAATGGACAAGTTGATCCGAGTGCTATCCATGCTGAAACAAGCATTGAAGTTAAAGACCTCACCTCGTTGAAAAACAGCATGGAGGCGATTTTCGCCAAACACGCTCCATGTGCAATCGCAGTAAAAGCGCAACACGCCTACAACCGGACGCTCAACTGGATTGAACGGAGCGATGCTGACGCATCTACTGCACTCAATGCTATGCTGACAAAACCCGCAGAAGAAATTGATGAAGCGACACGCCTATGTCTTGGCGATTGGTGTTGGGCACGCGGCGTTGAACTCACAATTGAACACAATCTCCCGTTCAAAATTCACACTGGCTACTATGCAGGCAACAATCGGATGCCGGTCCGTCGTATCCCAGCAGGGAATATGTGTGCTTTATTGACTCGCTACCTGGATGCAAAGTTTGTCCTGATGCACATTGCTTATCCCTACAACGATGAATTGGTCGCGCTCGCAAAGCACTATCGCAACATCTGGGTCGATTTCTGCTGGGCATGGAGCATTGACCCGTATAGTTCTCGTGATTTTCTGCGGCGGTGCATTCATGCAGTGCCATCAAACAAGTTATTCGCATTCGGAGGCGACACAGGGTGGCCCACAAGTGCAATGGCTTATGCAATTCAAGCACGAAACGAGATCCTACGTGCCCTTGAGGCAGAAATAGCAGATGGATATCTAACCGAAAAACAAGCGATGACGTTTGCTACGCAGATTATGCATACAAATCAGTACGCATGCTTTGATGTCAATGGCACCCGCGCTAACATTGCCAAAGCAGCATAATGCCTACTTTATGTGTCGCTCAATGCCTTTAAACTTTCCGTAAAAGGTGGTCGTGCAATACCTTTTTCTGTGATAATCGCCGTGACTAACGCCGCGGGTGTGACATCAAAAGCAGGGCTATAAACTTTTACGCCTTTAGGTGCGGTAAGTTTGCCGAACCCTTCTGTCACCTCTTCTGCTGAACGTTGCTCAATCGGAATCTCCGCGCCGGTTTCCAGCGCGAAGTCTAACGTTGATGTCGGGGCAGCGACATAAAAAGGTATGTCGTGTGCCTGCGCGAGGATAGCAACGTTATAGGTACCAATCTTGTTCGCTGTGTCACCATTGGCAGCAATCCGATCCGCACCGACAATAACGCACTGTATTTTGCCCTCTTTCATTACTTGTGCAGCCATATTATCACAGATAAGCGTCACGTCAATGCCTGCTTGCATCAGTTCCCATGTGGTGAGGCGCGCACCTTGTAACAAGGGTCGTGTTTCATCAGCGTAGACTTGTATCTGCTTACCAGCTTCGTGTGCGCTGAACATCACGGCTAATGCTGTGCCGTAGTCGGAGGTGGCTAATCCGCCGGCGTTACAATGCGTCAAAATCGTGTCGTTTTCATTGAGCAACGCCATGCCGTGTTGCCCGATAGCACGACACATCGCTTTATCCTCTTCAATAATCTCTTGTGCCTCAGCAAGTAGCACCTCTTTGAGTTCAGAAATAGGAAGGTTACTGTTTTCTTCCGCTGTTCTCGTAATTCTATCAAGTGCCCAAAAGAGATTAACGGCTGTTGGTCGAGACGTTGCAAGATAGTCGGTTGCGGACTTGAGTTCAGCTGCAAATGTCTCATAAGTTTTCGCAGTAGAATCCCAAATCCCGAGAACTGCCCCTAAAGCCCCTGCAATACCGATCGCAGGTGCACCTCGTACACGCAAAGATTTAATCGCTTCCCAAGTTGATGGAAGGTCATCACAATAAATCTGTTTGAATTCATTGGGGAGCAATGTTTGATCTATTAATTTTATTCGACCGTCTGCCCACTCAATTGTTGAAACTGCCATTTTAAGTAAAGTTTCCTCCTCTGACTGTCAAATCTAAATTTTATGGGACATCAACTTTTTGTTATGCCCTATTTTATAAGATTCTAATATACCTTATCTACGATACCTTATCTACGGACTAATTGTCTCAACCATGACTATTACTTTTGAAAGTATCAGTTTTGTAAAGAATTGCATATTGTTTCGTTTACCCATTTTTCAAGATTCAGTGGTTGGTGTTGTGAAAGGTATTCTTCAGGTTTCATTAACGTAATGCCTAATTCATCTTGAAACTTTTTCTTAAAATGTAGAAGTCCACCATCCCAGGTGAGAAAGTAATTTCTACCATACCTATAATGTGTATGAATATGGTCCCAATCACGCCAATCTGGTTGATTATCTTTGTTCATGTTATTGAATTCATCAGAGATTTCAATCGATCCGGTAAAATTCACGAATTCAGTAATACCTACTGTGTCAGTGCCGACCTCCCAATTGTTAAGACGCATAACTGCCCCAACCTCATGGATTAATAGGTTCGGAAGATCGTTAATTTTGGCAGCTAACGGCCGCCTTGGCACGTCATCACGAATTCTCCGTGTTACTGCTAAATCAACTTCAAATGTTTTACCGAGTTCTAATAATTTTTTCACATGTTCAACTTTAGATCGATTTTTCCACCATGTTTTTACCACGTTTGTATCAAGCGTTACGGTTGGCGGTTTAAAAATATCGTCTATTAATACTATCCCATTTGACTCGGTATAGATAAACATCTGTGCGCCACGCGGACTGGGAGCATAGACAAAGATTCGTATGTCCGGTCGAGTAGTTTGGTCTTCAGGAATATTTTCATTTATCCAGGTAAGGAAGTGGTTCTGCTGTCCCTTGGCAACAGCAAACTCGTAATTCTCCTCAATTTGATCCCATTTTTTAATCTCTGATAAAGAGGTAGAAGCGGGAGAAGAAATTAATTCAGCAGGTGTGATTGGGCGACCAACTTCCTTTTCTATTCGAGAATATATATCTTTGCGCACGACATCTTGAACTTGCCTGGAATGTTCTAACAAAATTCCATCAGGTTGTCTTCTTCCCAATATTATTTTAATTTGAATATCATTCTGTTTAGTAATTTGGGCATCCATGAGTTCCGGGTTCTGATCTCTGAGTTGTGCTAATAATTTTTCCGACAATTCTTGAATGGCAGATTTAAACTCAACATGCTCTTGCTCAAGTTCTGCCTCAAACTCCTCAATCGGAAATTTCGGAAATTCAGGTGTTGAAAATGAATTATTCATCATAACCTCCTATGGTAAATATCTTTATTTCCCGCCATTTCTCAGAATCACGAATTATGCGGATTTTAAAACTATGCGCGTTTAAGCGCAATTCATTGCCGAATCATTGTATTAACGGATCCTGCATTATATTGGACATGTCAAGTGACCAAGTTCCTCTGTCAATCGCAGATTTTCGGCATAATTCACAGGACAATCAATAACCGAAGGAACATCCTGACTGAACGCATCCTTTAATATTGGAACAAGCTCGTCACTGCCTTCAACTTTATACCCCTTTGCTCCAAAAGCTTCAGCGTATTTCACAAAATCAGGGTTCGTGAAATCAATATGCGCCGGTCTACCAAAACCGTTCATCTGTTTCCATTCAATAAGTCCATACGCCTCATCGTTGAAGATGAGTGTAACAAATGGCACACCCGTTCGCGTAGCGGTTTCAAGTTCCTGTGAGTTCATCAGGAATCCGCCATCACCACAAACAGCGAGACATTTCCGTTCCGGATAGATAAGTTTTGCCACAAAAGCACCTGGCATCGCAATGCCCATAGAGGCAAAACCATTTGAGATGATGCATGTATTCGGTTGATAACACGGATACATACGGGCAATCCACATTTTATGCGCCCCCACATCAGAGATGAGTATGTCATCTTCAGCCAGTACGGAACGGACATCGCTTAGAATTTTTTGCGGTTTTATCGGAAATTCTTTGTCATCGCGGTGTTCAGAAAGTTGATCAAGGATTATTTTTCGTAGGGTGTTTGACGCATACTCCGAATCTTTAGGATAAATTTCTTGTGCCATCAAATGCCTGATGCTCTGTCTAATATTCCCCACCATTTCGACATCCGTGACATAGGATGCATCACTTTCGCTCGGTTCTGTGTCAATGTGGATCAGTTTTTTGTCACCATTGGGATTCCATAAGCGCGGATGGTATTCCACTATATCATACCCGATTGCAATAACGAGGTCTGCGCGGTCGAATCCACAAGAAACAAAATCGTTTGCTTGAAGCCCAACGCTAAGGAGTGAGAGCCGATGTGTCCACGGAATACTGCCTTTACCCATAAAGGTGTGTGCGACAGGGATATTTGTCATCTCAGCGAATTGTGTTAGAATCCGTGAGGCATTTTGGCGAACTACGCCATTCCCCGCAAGAATAATCGGTTGTTTGGCATCGTTAATTAGTTGTGCAGCGCGTTGAAGACAAGAGGCGACAGGCTCTGCTTCACTGGGAAAATCATGCCGCATGGGTTCGGCATCTATTTGCATCTTTGCCACGTCTTCTGGTAAGTCAATGTGTGTTGCCCCAGGTTTTTCACTTACTGCAGTTTTGAAGGCTTTGCTAATTGATTCCGGTATAATTTCAGGTAGATGTACAAGCGTATTCCATTTTGTCATCGGTTTGAAGACAGAAACCACATCCATGTATTGGTGTGATTCTTTGTGCATCCTGTCTAAACTTGCTTGCCCTGTGATTGCAACGAGAGGCGCTCTATCCATATTTGCATCCGCAACTCCTGTTACAAGGTTCATCGCACCGGGACCAAGCGTAGCAAGGCACACCCCTGCCCTACCCGTCAGACGCCCGTAAACATCTGCCATGAATGCCGCGCCACGCTCATCACGTGTCTGAATAAATTGGATCTTTGATTCTAACAAAGCATCCAACATATCCATATTTTCCTCACCCGGTAGTCCAAAAATATAGTCAACGTCCTCATTCTCCAAACATTTTACAATAAGTTCTGATGCTTTCATAATATTATTCCTCAGCCAACGATAATAGTTGTTTTTCTTACGCGGATTCAATACAATTAACTATAGCAGATTATATGCGAAATTGCAATTATATTGGTTCATAACAACGCATTCAAAACCATTTATAGTGAAATATACAAATAAGTTTACACTTCTTCTGTAGGAGCGATCTCCGAATCGCGACTGAGTGCCTTGATAGTCGGGAATCGGAGTTCCCTCCCGCCAAATGCCAAAAGCGCATTTGGCGTTGATTTGGCTGAATGCCAAAAGCGCATTCAGCGTTGATTCACCCTACAAAGTGTAAAAGTAATTCTAAAATCCACTATAAGATTACACCTTACTTTTCTGAAGAAAAAACAATAGACTCACAACAAAAAGATACAAAACGAAAGGTTATGTCGATTTATGAGGAAATATTACATTTATTTTTATCTTATCATATACCTAATATGTTCACTGAATACCGTCACGATTGAGGCTTCAGAACAAATTCAATCCTTTTCACATTCAGACAGCCTTATCAAGTTAACTCACACACCAGGCGAACTCATTGTCCGTTTACATTCAAGTGCTTCTATAAATCAGCTCCACACATTTAGCAAGAAAATGGGGGCAGAATCTGTTTCACCTATTTTCTCACCGACTACACCTGCAGGAAAGCATCCGTTGCTCAGTCGTATCTACCTCGTCCGCTTTCCTACCACTTTGCAATTGGAACAGTTGAAGCAAAAGTATATGGAACATGTCTTAGTTGAAGACGTTGAAATGAATCGTCTCAATCGGTTTTGTGCAGAAATAACCCCCAACGACCCGCGATATAGCGAACAGTGGAATCTAAAGACGATGCATTTGCCAAAGGTTTGGAGCATTGAACAAGGAAAACCATCTGTTGTAGTGGCGGTTGTGGATAGCGGTATTATGAGAGAACATCCTGAGTTTCGTAATCAACTTTGGCAAAATCTTAGTGAAATTCCTAATAATGGCATTGATGACGATGAAAACGGCTACGTTGACGATATTAACGGGTGGGATTTTAGCGATGCGCCCACACTGCCGGGCATCGGCGATTGGAAAGAGCGCGATAATGAACCTGATGACGAGACAGGGCACGGCACGCATGTTTCTGGAATTATCGCTGCTGAGGCAAATAACGGGATCGGAATTGCGGGGATTGCTTGGCAGTGTCGTCTGATGCCGCTACGAGCAGGATTTCGGATTGGTGCAGGCGCGTTCCTACAAAATGATGATGTCGCTGCTGCCATTGTTTATGCCGCCGATAATGGTGCAGACGTTATCAATCTGAGCTTGGGAGACACAGTAAACGCATTCCTAATTCAAGATGCAGTGGAATACGCCTACAATCGTGGGTGTATCCTCGTCGGTGCTGCCGGAAACTCACCAGAGCCAGGAGCGTATTATCCTGCGGCATTAAATACGGTCTTATCTGTTGCTTCACTGGATAAAAATCTCCAATTGGGAAATTCCAATTTCGGTGCATCGATAGATATTGCTGCACCGGGCGAAGAAATTTTGAGCACGGATCTCAACACTGATCAGTCTTCTCGTGGATATAATTACCGATCTGGCACCTCAATGGCTGCTGCCCATGTTTCTGGTGCAGCTGCCTTATTAATTTCTGCGAATCCCTCTTGCAGCAATATAGAAACTCAGCAATGGTTAACTGGCACAGCGAGAGAACTGTCTATAACAAATATCGTTGGCGCAGGTCTTGTTGACACCTATGCCGCATTAACGGAGCAAATCGAACTCGTTGCAGATATTACCCTCATACCAACTCCGCAAAAAGAGACATTAGAAGAAAGCACCAAAATTAAAATTTTTGGCAGTGCAGGTGGCAAAGGATTTACACAATACTGGATCGAATATGGTATTTCTGAAACACCTGATCTTTGGTTTCGTATAGGATTCTCACAAACAAAACCGAAATATAACACCGTTCTTCACGAGTGGGATACTTCAACGTTGGAGGAAGGCACTTACACACTGCGACTTAGCGTTAAGGCTAAAGATGGAAAACCTGTGAGAGACAAAGTAGTCGTTGAAATTCGTCACACACTTCCCCGAATATCCAAACATGAAGGATCGGTATGGCTTTCAGGAAACCGCTTTGATTCTACTATTATCTGGCAAACAGATGTGCTAACGACTGGCGCAGTTGAAATCTTTCCCAAAACGCAAAATCAAGCACTAATATCCGATAATTCATCACTACGGGTCGCGCGCTCGGATTCGGTGAACAGACAACATGTCGTTTATCTGCCCGAGTTAGGGTTACCGTCAGGTGAATACTTATATCGCCTTACAGCACAAAATCGTACTGGACTCATACGAATTGATGATAATGATGGTCAATTATATCCGATTACTGTGCGTAACGATTGGATTCAACGATCTCATTTACTTCAAACAACATCCGCACAGTTCGGTTTGCATGCGGTTGTTGCACCTAAGGACATAAATGGAAATGGAAAATTAGAACTAATCGCTGTCGAAACTGGCACAACTTCTGCCCATATTTTTGAAATGAATAATGGGAATCCTGCGATGATTTTTTCATTAAATCAACCAGTGTCGCGTCTCTGGGGGACTGCGGATATAGATGGTGATGGACTCATAGAACTCTTAGCCAACGAATCAGAAGATACATTTTTACTGGAACAATCTGCTCCAGGACAATTCCCGGACGTGCGAATCTGGAATGCTGAGGGTATTTGGGGTGGAACGATCGCGGATTTGGATTTAGACGGCAAACCAGAAATTATCTCACGCCATGACGCTACCAATTCTATCTGGGTCTACGAATCAGAGCTAAATAACAGCTATAACAACACCGCTATACTTGAAAATCCAACGCAAGGAGATAACAAGATTCCAACAAGATTCGCTACAGGAGATTTTGACGCAGATGGACAGACAGAAATTTTAACTGGAGATAGTGATGGAGAATTATTCATATTTGAAAATGTGGGAAATAACCAATACAGACAAACATGGGTTGGCACTCTTCCAGATGGAATACCACATCTTTTTGCCGCTGGAGATATGGATGGTGATGCGATACCAGAATTTGCTGTTGGGGCAAAAGTCTGGACAACGGAATTCGATCTTCCGCGCCAACATTGGCTTTTTACAATTTTTACATCAAATGGCAACGATTCTTACAGTGCCGTGTGGAATCAACGAATTCGCGAACTACGAGATGAAGAAAGTGGAATAACTATTGCGGACGCGAACAACGATGGCAAAAATGAACTATGCCTTGCCGCTTCCCCAAACTTCTACCTTGTGCAATACGATGGAATATCTTACCGTCCTATTTGGCACCATCCAGCGACAAGGACGTTCAATCCAATTGTTGCAGACATTGATAACGATGGTAACAATGAATTATTGTTTAATACTAAAGACGCGTTGACCATTTTTAAGAATTCTCACGGTAATACCTCGCAAACTGAAAGCGGCGAAGTTTCAAGTCAATCTGATTCAATATCTGTCATTATGACCACACCTCCGCAAATGATTTCAGCTGTCTATTCACCACCCAATCAACTCCTGTTAGCGTTCAACAAACCGATGGATATTTCCGCAGCGAGCCCTTCGCGTTATCGACTCCACCGACAAAAAACGCAGAACGACGATGAAACAGAACTTAGTAACACAGAATATTTCGCGCCACAATCCGCTATTTTCGATAGATCGCGCAAAAGGGTCGTGTTAACGTTTTCCGCTAATGTATTCAATGCAGATAACTATTATGAGATAGAAACATTCCAACTTTCTGACATATATGGGGATGAGATTCCTGAAAATGAGAGAACATTAACGGTAAAATTTTCTATACAATCTCACTCAGGAATGATTGTTTATCCAAATCCTGCACGGGATAATCAGGTTACGTTTGATAGATTGCCCGCATCAAGCCGTATTTACATTTACGATGTCGCGGGCAACCGCATCGCATCTCTTGTTCCAACTGAAGATGACACATCACGGAATAGGTGCAGAAAAATCTGGTCTTTGGATGGAGTCAGCAGTGGTGTTTATATTTATGTATTAGAAACTGAAACAGGGCATCAGGTTGGCAAACTTTCTGTCATTCGGTAAATTTATAGTAAGTTTATATTTTTACCAACCGTAAGCTCGATTTCTTAGATTGAGGCTAAGAAATCGAGCTTACAAGCCGTCCACCCCTGGTAGGCGCGTTTTCATGAAGATTAAGTATTTAAATCGGTAATTACAGCTTTCCATAGACACGGTAGGTGCGGTTTCCTAACCGCACCGGGCATAATTATGGAATTACCCAATTTATTTTTTAATCTTCATCTAAACGCGCCGTCTATGTTGTCTTAGGTCTGGTCGCGGCGCGTTTGCAAAACCCGACATGGATACAAGAAATGTTAAACAATCCATGTTAAACCCTAACAGGACGACATGTTTATATGGATGTAAACTGTGAATGCTCAATTAGGGACACTTTTTAGAAAATGGATGAATTAACACACAAAGATGTTTGGCTATTTCTTTATCCCGCGTAGATATAAAAATGAAGTACTAAAACGTGGTATTTTCTGAGAATCAGTTTCGTAAATGTGAGATAGTACTTTTAGGATACTTTGACGCGATTTCCTTGTGTTATACATCTTTTTTATAAGTGCGTTTTGAACCACTTGACTATCTTTATCTGAATGTTTAGATTTTTGGGCTATTTCTGTCAGATGATAAAAAGCCTGAACATAATCACTTTGTAGTCGGATAGCTTGTTCTAACACGTTTTTAGCCTTGTTAAATCGTCCGCTCTTACCAAGCACCCATCCCAATGTATCGTGATGTGAAGCAACATCTGGATTAAGTCTAACTGCAGCATACGCAAGTGCTTGGGTGAGAAGATGTTTCTGCTGATAACCATCTGAGTAGAGTTGGGCGAGATTGTTGTAAGTTTCTGCCTCGTTAGGTGCAATTTTTATGGCAGTTTCATACGCAAGACGTGCTTTGTCAAGGTTGCCTAAACGTTTATGTGCTGTTCCAAGTGTGTTATAAGTCGTATAGTTAGACGAATCCCCCTCTTCATTATCATCTATGCTGGATGAATATGAAGCTTCCGCAATAAATGGTTGATACGGTTTGGTTTTCCGTGCTTGCAGATAAAATTCGTATGCCTCAACTGCCAGGGCGTATTGGTTTTCCTGAAAATGTGCAAATCCCAGATTCTTATATAAAACTGGGTCCATTGAATCAATTCCTCGAATAAGTTCATACATTTCAATTGCACTGCGATAGTCCGATTGCTGTATGTAGAAACTTCCAGCATCTAAATAGTGTTGAGGGTTTTCCACAAAAGCAATTTCTGTGCTGCGAAAATACGGTGGGTGAGGGTGCCGTTGCACTTGCGAATATACCAATGCGATTGAAGCGGCAGCCAGTAAAAATAACAGGGTGAGATAAAGACGTGTGCGATAGACCCATCGCTTTGAAAGATACGCATTAGGTCGCAACATGATAGCGAAGACACTTGGCTTAAATTTCTGATCTTCTTGTTCATAAATCACAACAGAGGTATTCGGAACCAGGACCGGTAACGCAGGTGAAGATCCATGCCTTTTTAGCATTTCCACTCTCGGTGCTGGATCCTTGGGAGGTACAGTATCATCTTCAATGTCAGTTGAGGTAACTTGTGAAGACGCAACAGAGTCTGAGGTTTCTTCTACTGCCGTCACATCAGTCTGTGGCTCTTCTTCAATTGTTAAATCAATTATAGGTGTTTCAATATTATCGGAAGGGGTCTTTTCTTCTGCAATAGGCAAGGATTCGGATGTATCTTCAATAATAATCAATTCATCAGAATCCGATGGCAAATCGTCAGGATAGTCTTCACTTTCAACTACGTTTTCGCTGGCAGTTTCCTGAGGCAACTCTGGTCGTTCCACTTCCAAAGAGGGAGACTCGCTATAATCTGGAGAATCCGTAGGCATAGTGAAAGGTTCACTATTTTCTGATGTCGTTTCAACAGCGTCAGTGTCTGGATACCTGGCGGCGATAAGGTCAATACTCTTCTGTACTTCCCTGCGGGTTAACGGGGACACATCAGTACTTAGAAGTGATTCCAGTGCAGGAAGTGCTGACACATCTCCAATATTCCCAAGTGCCTCAATGAGTGTCCAGCGGGTTAAATCGCTATCTTCGTCTTTTAAAGTATCAACAAGCGTAGATGTTGCTTCTGTCAAATCGCATTTCTGTAACGCGTTCGCTGCTTCGCGCCGCACACCAGGCGCAGCATCGGACAACGCTTTAAGCAAAAAAGGTAAAGCTTGTGCACCGCCTATATTGCCGATCTCTATAACCGCTGCCCTACGAGTCGTTATCGGCTGCGAGGTATCAGTTAAATTTTGTGTAAGTTGTTCAAATGACGGCATAATTCATTCACGAATAAAATCTTCGCGCACCTATTTCTCAGTATCGTGGATGAAGTGAGGACGGTCTCACGATAATTTGAGCTTTTACATCTCAAGTTGGACACATCATACTTAATTTGTGTAAACTTTATCCCTAATAAAACGATTTCTAAGCGGAAAAGATACACTATTGTCTGAACCAGGATTTTCAGGATTATCAGATTCTCATCTAAATGTTTGTTCTGAAAATAAACACGGTTGGTCATCAAGCGTCAATGCTTCTCGGATTCAAAGATATTTATGGCAAAGATTACAATTATAGTTAAATCAAAAAATATGTGCACACTCCCTGGTAGATGCGGTTTCCTAACCGCATCTATGGACTGAATAAATACGGTTCGGTTAGGAAACCGAACCCGCCGAATGCCAAAAAGCGCATTCGGCGTTGATTTGGTTGAATACCATACGCGTATTCAGCGTTGATTCGTAGTGTATAAATAATTATGGATTTTACTATAACGCTACATTCCTGAACTGTAGGAGGGAACTCCGATTCCCGACTATTGATGCGTTTCGTCGCGATTCGGAGATCGCTCCTACAGAGGAAATGTAGAATTAATTCTATACTCCACTAGACATTATAACGTTTTAATTGTTGTGAGTTTTATTAGTTTGTAGTATATTTGTAAGAAAACCTATTTTGGAGTGCGACTGATGAATTACCAATATCTTAAGGATAAACCCACAAGGTTTGAGTCTCTTATAGGATATACACTTGAAGAGTTTTCATCTCTTCTTCCCTACTTTACCAAACATTTTTTAGCGTATTATGCAACAAAGACACTTGATGGAAAACCCCGTGAAAAACGGCGATATTCCACCTACAAAACGAGTTGTTTACCCAGTTTTGAAGATAAGTTGTTGTTTATTTTAGTTTACCTCCGCAAAGCGACAACACAAGATGTGCAAGGTGAACTCTTCGGTATGTGTCAACCTGTAGCCAACAAATGGATCCATCGTCTTTTGCCGATATTAGATAGTGCTTTAGCCGAACTTGGAGAGTTGCCATCTCGGACGACAATCCCCGCAACTTTTGATGTGGCTTTGGATACCTCGGTTGACAATCAGACTTCCAACCATTTTTTTTCATGATGGCACCGAGCGACCAATCCGGCGTCCCAAAGACCCACAAGTTCAAAAGGCTCATTATAGTGGCAAAAAGAAACAACATACGCTCAAGAATAACCTTATTATCAATGCTGCTTGCAAAGTCGTGTTATTGACACCTTCCTTTGAAGGGAGAATACACGATAAACAGATCGCAGATACTGTAGGATATACTGTGCCGAGTGGTAGCAACTTATATCAAGATTCCGGTTTTCAAGGGTTTACACGCCCTGGCATAAACATCATTCAACCGAAAAAGAAACCGAAAGGTGGTGAACTTACCACCGAGGAAAAAGAAAGAAATCGTCTCATTTCGTCCATACGCATACAGATTGAACATGCGATTAGTGGTGTTAAAAGATACCGCATTGTAAAAGACAAGTTGCGCAACTGGAAGAAAGGGTTCAGCGACTTAGTCATGGAAACTTGTTGTGGATTACACAACTATAGATTGAACTTCAGACCTTGGTGTTATAAAACACCTCCGATTTAATCATTATAATGTCTACTATATATTCCACCAATCCTGCAAATCTGAAAATCCTGGTTCAGATAATTGCCAAAACTTTACATGTCTTTTTCTATAATTGACTTGACATTTTCAAAAATATCTATATCATGAAACATATCTTTTGACATTATTTGGAGAGATTTATGACGAAAAATCTGTTTAAGCGTTTTATCAATCAAGAAGTTAAAAAAAATGGTTATATTCCCTGTCTATTGTCAGGATCATTCCTTATACTTTTCGTTTTCGCAACCCTTGCATTATCAACGGTTTTCCTATCTTTGCCTGCAGAAGCCGATTCTCACGCAAAAGGAGGCACATTCATTTTTGGTCGTGGTGGCGACTCTGTCGGATTAGACCCCGCCCTTGAAGAAGATGGCGAATCCTTCAAAGTCTGCGATAACATCTACGATACACTCATTCAATACAAAGACGGAAGCACTGAAATTGAACCCGGTCTCGCGACGAGTTGGGAGAGTTCAGAGAATGGTTTAACATGGACTTTTCACCTTCGGAAAGGCGTAACCTTCCATGACGGCACCCCATTCAATGCTGAAGCAGTTCTTTTTTCACTTAACCGACAGCACGAAAAAACACATCCCTTTCATGATGTTGGTGGCAGCTATGTTTATTGGATTGCTACAGGGTTAGCAGAGATTGTGGATAAAATTACTGCAGTTGACGAGTTTACAGTCCAAATCCACCTTAAAACTGCCTATGCGCCTTTTATTTATACCATTGCGATAACATCTTTTTCCATTGTCAGTCCAACAGCAGTTAAGAAATTAGGTGATGAGTATTCCAACAGTCCAGTTGGAACGGGTCCCTTCAAGTTTGTGCAGTGGGATAGAGGTGATAAAATTGTGCTTGCAGCAAACGAAAACTATTGGGGTGGACGACCAAAGTTGGATAGAGTTATCTTCCGTTCTATTCCAGATAACGCTGTGAGACTCATTGAACTTCAGCGAGGCGGTCTCCATGCAATGGAGTTCCCAAATCCAGACGATCTGCGACAAATTCAAGATGATGATACGCTTGAGTTGCTGTCTCAACCAGGGACGAATATCGGGTATTTAGCAATGAACATGGACAAACCACCTTTGGATAACCTTAAGGTGCGACTTGCAATTAACCATGCCATCAACAAATCCGAGATTATCAAGCATCTTTATCAAGGACTCGGCATACCAGCGAAGAATCCAATTCCACCGACAATGTGGAGTTATGACGATACAATTGAGGATTTCGCCTACAATCCGAAATTGGCAAAACAACTTCTCGCCGAAGCAGGATATCCGAATGGCTTTGAAACGACACTCTGGGCATTACCCGTTCCGCGTCCCTATATTCCTGATGGGCGTGCACTTGCAGAAGTGCTTCAGTCTGAACTCCGAAATGTTGGGATTGAAACGAAAATCGCAACTTATGACTGGGGCACCTATCTTGAAAAAACCAAGAATGGTGAGCACGATATGGCAATGCTGGGCTGGAGTGCCGACCTCGGTGACCCAGATAACTTTTTCTATTTTCTCTTAAGTAAATCGTCAGCAGAAAAACCCGCAGGAAATATCGCTTTTTATCGTAGTGATGCGATGCAAGATGTTTTAGAACAAGCAAGAGCGATATCAGATAAAGAAAAACGCATTTCGCTTTACAAAGAAGCACAGCAAATTTTTCACAAAGATGTGCCGTGGGTGCCGTTAGCACACGCAAAACAGATATTAGTGGTTAACAAAAAGGTTAAGAATCTTAAACTTCATCCGTTAAATTGGAAATATTTCCGAAATGTATCACTTGAAAGGTAAAGTATGAAGAAAATAACTTTTGTTGTAATAACACTCGTTTTTTCATTTCTGTTATTAACAGGAATGAATGCACAAAACGGAACCGTCCCAGGTGATGTCAACGGTGACGGTGTCGTAAATATCCTTGATTTGACCTACGTCGCTTCACACTTTGGTAAAAATGTTGACCAAGCACAGACACCGAATCCTGATGTTAACGGTGACAGCATCGTCAATATTTTAGATTTAGTTTTCGTTGCTAATAGGATAGGCGATAGCGTGCCCGAAGTGAGTACTCTGATTTTCGGACGCGGTGGCGATTCCATTACGCTTGACCCTGCCCAAGTTGAAGATGGGGAATCGGCAAAAGTTTGTGATATGATCTACGATACACTCGTGCAATACAGAGAAGCCACAACCGATCTTGAACCTGGATTAGCTGAAGCATGGGAACGTTCTGCCGATGGGTTGGTATGGACATTCCACTTACGACAAGGTGTCCGATTCCACGATGGCAGTCCATTTGATGCAAATGCAGTCGTTTTTTCACTCACTCGCCCCCTTGTGCTGTTCCGTGATTTTCATGAGCAATTTATCAATCAGATTATCGCCATTGATCCGTTTACGGTGAAGATTCAACTCAAAGCACCCTACGCACCTTTTATTAGTACGTTAGCGGGAACTTCATTTTCAATCATAAGTCCTACTGCCGCCCAAAGTTCCGGCGAAAATTTCGGCAACGTCCCTATAGGCACTGGACCTTTCAAATTTATGCAGTGGGATAAAAACGACAAAATTGTCCTTGACGCAAACTATACACATTGGGCAGGGAAACCAGCAATTGATAAACTGATCTTCCACTCTATTCCTGATAATGCTGAACGGTTTATGGAACTACAACAAGGTAACATACACGTCATGGAATTTCCGAATCCCGATGAAATACCACTGATTCAAGGCGATCCGCAGTTTGATCTTCTTATGCAATCGAGTCTGAATGTGGGATATTTGGCAATGAACATGGAAAAACCACCGTTTGATAATCCAAAAGTGAGACTTGCTATTAACCATGCAATCAACAAAGCCGAGATTATTGAAAGCTTATATCAGGGGACAGGCATCCCCGCGAAAAATCCAATTCCACCGACATTATGGAGTTACGATGATTCAATTGAAGATTACGCCTACGATCCGGAACTCGCGAAACAACTGCTTGCAGAAGCAGGTTATCCAAATGGATTTGAGACGACACTCTGGGCATTGCCTATTCCGCGTCCCTACATCCCGAATGGGCAAGCACTTGCAGAGGCATTGCAATCTGACCTCCGAAACATCGGCATTGAGGCAAATATCGTAACTTATGATTGGCGCACCTATATTGCCAAAACAGAAGTTGGCGAGCACGATATGGCAATGCTTGGCTGGAGTGCTGGTGGTGATCCTGATAGTTTTCTCTACTATCTTTTGAGCAAAACAACAGCGCAGAAACCTGCGCTCAATATAGCCTTCTATCAAAGCGATGAGATGCAAGATGTGCTGGACCGCGCAAGAATGAGTACTAATAGAGATGAACGCATTGAACTTTATCAGCAAGCACAAGCGATTTTCCATAGAGATGTACCGTGGGTGCCGCTGGCACATGCACAACGACTTTTGGTCATTGATAGAAGTGTTCAGAATATCAAACTCGCGCCTGTAGGATGGAAATATCTCCGTCGTGTATCACTTGAATCAGAGTAAGTATGTATCCAAAAAAATTCTAACAATGGTGAATTATTGAAATAATATACACCTCACTTGTAGGAGCGATCTCCGAATCGCGACCAAAGCCATTCGTAGTCGAGAATCGGAGTTCCCTCCTACAGATAAAGAATGTCTAATTAATTCTAAAATCTACCAAAGATGCGTAGGTTGGGTAAAGCGTAGCGAAGCCCCATAGGTGTCAATTTAGTGTTCCATCACCCCGGTAGGCGCGTTTACAAAACGCGCCTACCTTTGGGTAATAAATCGGGCTTACAAAGCCCTCCCACAAGAGAAAATCTGGCAATTATGTTCTTAAATTGACGGCTATGGGTAAAGCGTAGCGAAACCCAACATTTATAGTCGTTTTGTCTGTAGCCGCAGAGTTTATGGTGCCTCTTACATTTACTGGAATGGTAGGTTCGTCTTTTAAAGCGCGCCAAATTGACAGAACATCATCAACTATGAAATGCACTTACTATAAATAGGATATAATGAATGCCAAAACCCGAATTTCGCGTAGGTGTAACGCGTGACTTCCTCAAACCTGATGGAAGTTCTGATTTAGACAACATTGCCGGTCCACTATTTGAAAAAGCAGGTTTGGACTGGGAATATATTGCAGAAAATACACCCGCATTATTCGCTGCACAGGTGCGAGACTATAACGCTCTCTTGGTATTGGGAGCGGGCATCACAGATGAAACTTTCACAGATGTTGATAGATTGGCTATTATAGCACGGTTTGGAGTCGGATACGATAAGGTAGATGTGGACGCATGCACTGAAAACGGCGTTTTACTGACAATCGCCCCGGATGGTGTACGCCGACCCGTTGCTACCTCTATCCTCACTTTTGTCTTATCCTTGAGCCATCAGTTGCTGATAAAAGACCGACTCACCCGAACCGGCAGATGGACAGATACGAAAGACTTCATGGGCATGGGTTTAGTCGGAAGAACGCTCGGTCTCGTCGGGATGGGTAATATCGGAAAAGAGACATTCAAACTGGCAAAACCTTTCGGTATGCATCATATCACCTTCGATCCCTACGTAACACCGTTGGACGCTGCTGAAGTTGACGCAGAAATCGTAGACTTGGATACCTTGATGCGAACTGCCGATTTTGTCTGTGTTTGCTGCCCGTTGACTGAAGAAACGCGAGGACTCGTTGATGCCAGATGTATCGGACTGATGAAACCGACCGCTTACCTGATAAACACTGCACGCGGTCCGATTGTTGACCAGAAGGCACTCACTGATGCACTTCAAAACGGACGTATTCAAGGTGCAGGACTTGATGTATTTGAGCAAGAGCCGATCAGCGATGATGACCCCCTTTTAAGTCTGGACAATGTTATCGTTACCCCGCACAGTATCTGTTGGACAGATGAATGTTTTGATGGTAACGGTAAAAGCGCGTGTGAAAGTATCATTACCGTTGCTTCGGGACAAATGCCTACGTGGATTGTGAACCGAGATGTTTTAGATAGTCCAAAACTGCAGAAGAAGTTGGCACAATGAATTTTGCGTTAAGAACACCTTAGGATTTACATGTGTGTCTTAATAAGGGTGAGTTAAGGTAATCTATAGCATACAAGATACAGTAAGTTGACCTACACGCACAGTAGTACTTCCCACCCACAACAATATCTACTCTTTCTCAAACGGTTGATACTGCTTTGATAATATATTTTCCCAACTTGCAGAATTATGCAACCTATTCCTCTCCATTCGCGTCACTTAGGTAAATATGGAAATGCTTAACTGAAGACGCGTAGGTTGGATAAAGCGCAGCGAAACCCAACATTTGTGCTTGTTACCTTTGTAGTCGCGCAATTTATAGCGGCTCTTACGTTCTGTAGGAGCGACCTCCTGGTCGCGACTTTACAATTAGAACGTATAAAAGCTGAATGCCTCTGTGCCATAATTATCCATATTGACTGGAGAAACTAATGAAAAACGATGATATCGGATTAGTTCAGGACGCCCTGGCAGGTAACGAAACAGCCTTCTCTGCTTTAGTGGAGAATTACCAAAAGCAGGTTCACGCGATCGCGTGGCGCACAACCGGAGATTTCCACATCGCTGAGGACATCACGCAGGAAACCTTCCTGATTGCCCATCAAAAACTTGGCACCCTAAAGGATCCACATCGATTTTCTGGATGGCTCAATGCAATTACAACACGTCGTTGCATCGCGTGGTTTCGCGAGAAGCACTTGGATAGTCGACTCTCTGAGAATATGGACATAGCCACAAAACGGAACGACCCATATTCCGGCTATCTCGTGAAAGAGCAAGCTAAAGATGCAGTACAAGAACTGCAAGAAATCATTAAAAAGATGCTTAAGAAATTGCCAGAAGGTGAACGGACTGCCATAACCCTCCACTATTTCGATGGAATGTCCTGTGAAGAGATTGCTGCTTTTTTAGATGTAACCACAAACACAATAAAAAGTCGACTCAACCGTGCGCGAAATCGGCTAAAGAAAAACGAACCTCTGATTCAATCAACGCTCAACGATTTCCAATTTTTTGCGAACCTGAGCGAGATGGCTGAAACCGGACGTAAGATTAGGGTACGTATTAACGCTACAACTGAGTGCCTTGGGCAATTTAGAGAAGGTGGTGCCTCTCTACTAAAAACCGATTTGTTTTTAGGACTTTCCAGTTTCGGCTGGGAAGAACGCGATAAGGGAGAACCCGTCACAATGCCTTTGTTAGGAACTTCTATTACACCCCATCTCTTTAGATTTCCCTTGGCTGTGGGAGATACATGGAACCAAGAGGGGTTCTGGGACTCACAGGTAAATACAACTTTAGAGGAATCCGAACAAGTAAGAGTTTCTGCTGGAGATTTCCCAGCTTGCCTCAAACATAAAAGCGTTATTATTGACACCCCACCACACGAACAGAATAATCTGCTTGCAACTTCTAATGGTAAACCGTATGAGCGAGGCTCTAAAAAGGAGAACCCGTATGTTAATGGCACGCGCTATTTGTGGTTTGCCAAGGGTGTAGGACTCGTGAAAGTGTGCTACGAACATGCCAACGGTCTCACAACGGAGGCTGAGTTAATTGAATACAGAGTCCCAGGCAAGATACAGGAATATCACCCTTTACAGATTGGCTCTACGTATACATATAAATACCACAGCGTCTTTCTCAATGAGACAGCCTTTGAGAAGTGGCGAGTCACAGAAAGCTTTTGAATCCGAGCTATACCTATTGCAGTTTTCGTCGGTTGGGTAAAGCATAGTGAAACCCAGAAATGTCAACTTAGGGAGTACTCTAAATACGGTAGGTGCGGTTTCCTAACCGCACCGGACTTACTTTAGCTGGTTGCCACTAATTGGCAAAACATCTTTGTAGGAGCGCTTTGTAAGCGCGATTATCGGCGTTGCAAACGCCTCCCACAAGATCGCTTTGGTATAATAAGTGCGGTTAGGAAACCGCACCTACCAGTTGTGTGATGTCAAGTGTGACGCGGTTTTCTCAGGGTTATTCAGTTTTCTATATTTTTTCACAAGTGTTTATTTTTTATGAAAAGCAGATATAGCGTGATTTGTCGCGCTATATCTGCTATACTTCACCTTAAAACTACCTATTTTGAGGTGAATAATGACAAGAAGACTATCTTGCCACTTGTTAGAGATGTTAGCAGAGATTTCTGATCCACGCAAGGATAAAGGGAAACGACACCCGTTGAAATCAATCCTCGCACTTGTCGTCATCGGATTGATGTGCGGACATAAAGGATATACATCCATCGCAACTTGGGCACGATCACAACCCGCACTCGCAAAAGCACTCGGTTTTACAAAGAAGATAACACCTTGTGCTTCAACTATTCATAATCTATTGAAAAAGTTAGATGTTGAAGCATTAGAAGAAACCCTGACACACTGGGTAAACACCGTGATAGAAAGTCGTCCCGATTTGACAAGATGTTTTGACGCAGTCGCTATAGATGGCAAAACGATGCGTGCCTCCCAAAAAAGTGGTGCGATAACAAGCCACTTACTCTCTGTCGTTTCGCATGAGTTAGGGGTGACCCTCACGCAGCGAAGTGTTAGCGACAAGACCAACGAAATACCGATCTCAACAGAGATACTCAAGACCTTTGATGTGAGGGGTAAAGTCATCACAACGGACGCACTTTTGACACAGCGAACTTTCTGCCATGCCATCATAGCGGATGAAGGCAACTATGTGCTCCCTGTCAAAGACAACCAACCGGACCTTTTAGATGCGATTGAGAAACTTTTTCAAGACATTCCTGGCACGCTTTCTGAAGAGACAACACACCCTATTTTAGGAGAACCCATTCACATTCACGAAACAGTTGAAAAATCACATGGGAGACTTGAGACAAGGTGTATCAAAGCAAGCACAAGTCTCAACGAGTATCTGGACTGGCCAGGGATAGCACAAGTGATCCAATATCATTATACTTACAAAAATCAGAAAACAGGAGAAGAAACACACAAAGTCCACTATGGTATAACAAGTCTAAATCCCGAAGAAGCGTCTGCGAAACGCTTACTTGCTTTACGGCGTGGGCATTGGTCAATAGAGAACAAGTCGCACTGGATGCGCGATACGCTGCTTGGAGAAGATGCTTCGCCGGTCCGATGCGGGGCAATACCACAAGTCATGGCTGCTTTGCGAAATACCGCATTATCCGTATTCCGATTCGCAGGAATAACGCGTATAGCTGATAAAATGAAATATTATGCTTCAAAACCTAAACTCACAGTTAACATGATAAACTGAGAATCTTTAAAACTGAATAACCCTGCGGTTTTCTCCTCTTAAGTTGACACCTATGGGTAAAGCGTAGTGAAACCCAGAAATGTCAACTTAAAAAATGTCTCTAATTTTTGTGAGAGTTAGACAGTTGTGTTTATCTGAACCAGGATTCACAGGATTTCCAGATTTTCAGGATTATAGGTATCCGCATAGAAATAGGATAATCTTGAAAATCCGATAATCTTGGAAATCTTGGTTCAGGCAAAAGGGAAGTTCGTAATATCAGGCTTATAAGATTCCTTCCTGCAAGAATATCTACCGCGAAATTGACATTTACGGGTTAAAATTGCGCTAAATGAGGTAATGTGATGCTTTGGACAATAGTGAGAAGAGAAATCACCTCAAATATCTTAAGTTTCAGATTTCTTATGGGATTGCTCATCTACTTTTTCCTCATTGTGACAAATCTGTTCGTTTTGACTTCGGATTACGAAGATAGGCTGCAAGGCTACCAAACAGCGTTGCAAGAAAATGAAAATCAGATAAGGTCGGTCAAAAAATACTCTGAATTTGGACAAACTCGCACACTAAAGTGTAATAGAAAACCGAAACTGCTTAGCATCTTTAACGAAGGCATGGACAAAAGAAAGGGAAATTCCGTTGCCGTGGCGCACGGATATGTTCCTGCCATTGCCGAACAACACGGCTCTGATAATCCTTATTTGAATATCTTCTCCTCCATAGATTTCACAATCATCTTCCAAGTAGTCATGAGTCTGCTCGCGCTGCTTTTCTCTTATGACGCGATTTCCCGAGAAAAGGAAGCGGGAACCTTGAGACTAACACTCTCTTGCGCTATTCCAAGACGGACGCTGCTCTTGGGAAAATACATCGCCGGAATGGTGTCTATATCTCTCCCACTTCTCGCGAGTTTCGTGGCAGGCTTATTGGTAATACAATTTTCTCCTTATATCTCCTTCAGTAGTTCAGATTGGGGGCGGATATTGCTAATCTTCTTTGTATCCCTGTTATACGTGTCTCTCTTTTTTCTTATCGGACTCTTCCTTTCTGCTCGCACACACCGATCCTCTATTACCCTAATGTTCGCAATGTGTGTCTGGGTAATTTTCGTGCTGATTGTCCCAAATTTAACAATATTATTTGTTGAACATGCGAGTCCAATTCAATCGGAAGAACCGTATAAAACGCAAGCAGATGAACTGTGGGCGGAATTTGGAAACAAAACCGGTGATTATTTGAAGAAACATGGGGTTGACCTGCCTTGGGAACCTGCCAATCCCGGAGGTTTAGGCATATACGAAACTGCAGAAGATTACGGAAGCGGAGAAACCATCGGCATGAGTAGAATTGGAAATGAGGAGGGCGTACCATTTGTTCAAGGGTATTACGGATTCAAGGAAAATCTCCGAGCGCAATACGCTGATAAGGCATGGCAAATACGTAAAACGTATCTTGATAAAAATCCAAACCGACAGTCTTTGTTGGCACTAAACATATCCCGGATATCTCCAGCACCCGTTTATTACAATGCCGCTGCAATTCTTGCTGAAACAGACTTGGGGAGTTACTGGCAATTTATGGCACAGACTCGCCAATATCGCCGTGAATGGGTCCAATATCTAATAGATAAAAAAATATTCTCTTCGCGCAGATGGTTCACCGGAAGTGACACGGAAGAATCCCTTGACCTCAGTGGAATGCCCACATTTAAGGAACAGAGCGAAGGCATCGGCAGTAGCCTGCAACGTGCCCTGCCAGATATTATGATATTGGCAGTGTTAAATATCTTATTCTTCATGGGAGCATTCATCTCATTCCTGCGCTATGACATATAGTAAAATCTAAAAATGCTAAAATATATTTCTTTAGATTTGTGGCGTTTGTAGTCGCGCAATTCATTGCGCCTCTTGTATTCATAGGTAGTAAGCAGTTCTGATTGTCTGAAAGGAGGCAACATGATCTGGCACATAGCAAAACGAGAAATCCTTGACAACCTCACAAGGTTTCGGTTTGCACTCACACTGATTCTTATAATGGTGCTGATGGTGATGACTGCTGTGATATTTGTTAGCAGCAAATATCAACGAAGAATAGCAGATTATTCTCAAGATACAAACGCTGCAATAGAGTCATTGAAAGAGCGAAGTGCCAGTTTAGGCGAGTTGGCTGTAAAGGGTCCAGGAAATCTGTATAAGCAGCCAAGTCCATTAGGTTTCATTGCCACGGGGTCAGACGCGAAATTGCCAATGCGGGTTACCGGAAATGGTGGATCTGGCAGCAGCTGGAGAGCCCCTAATTTTTACTACTCAAGCTCAAATAATTGGTCGCTTGAATATCCACAAGATGTCTTTCGCAAAAATGATGCGTTGCCAAATTTCACGGAATTAGATTGGACGTTTATCATCGGATTGGTTATGAGTTTTATGGCGATCCTGTTCACTTACGATGCAATCTCTGGAGAGCGCGAAACAGGAACGTTGAGCTTGCTGATGTCTAACGCTGTATCACGTGCCACTGTGCTTCTGGCAAAATTTGCTGGTGCGCTTCTCATCCTCATGCTACCTCTATTGATTGGGATATTGCTTAATTTGATGATTGTCAACGCGTCAGACTTAGTATCGCTTGATGGAAGCGAATGGGCAAGAGTTGGGATAATTTTTGCCATCTCCGCTCTCTACATCTCAATATTCTTGTGGCTTGGGTTATTTATCTCAAGTCAATTTTCTAATTCATCAAGCAGCTTACTGGTTCTATTGCTAATTTGGGTAGTGTTTGTGGTGCTTATTCCAAACACAATGGGAACATTGTCAAGTAGTTTCCAGCAAGCGCCCTCAAAAAGCGAAGTCTTTAGACTAAAGCAGGCAAAATTAGACGAAATCAATGATAGATACTTCGAAAAGGATAGAAGACTCTTCCAATTCGGATCCCCTTCCGACAATCCCCCCAAAATTGAGGCACTCCAAACGTGGGCAGCCTACTTAACCGAACGTGCTGATACAAAGACCAAATTTGATGATGCACATTTGGACAAGCAGTTTGCTCAGGTAGCTTATGCAAGACAAATTACGCGACTCTCTCCAACATCCATCTACAAATACGCTTTAGAATCTCTGGCTGGTACAGGATTCGCCAGACATAAAAGATTCGTCCAACAAGCACGTCGCTATAGACAACAGTTTATCGATTTTATCAAATCAGAGGACAGAGCAGACAACGAAAGTTATCATGTGTATCTTGTAAAGGAAGGGTTATCTCAAAAACCTGTTGCCTTTAATAGCATTCCGAAGTTCTCAGAACAGATGACGTTAGGTATTACGCTCGGAGAGGCACTGTTGGATATGACGTTGTTAATCTCACTCGCGCTGCTGTTGTTTTTGGCAGCGTCTTTAGCGTTTTTGCGAAGCGATGTAAAATAAAAGAAGGAAACTACCCTCTCCAGATTGCTACCCGAAAACTTACTACATTTGACTACCATTCCTAAATGTGGTATCATTAAAAAAAAGAAAAGTTCAGTTACGATGTATCCATGTCTGTTGTGCTAATCAATAAGCGGACGCGGCAGGTTATCCAGTACCGCTGCTATTTTGCTATAACACATCTAAAACCAATGAAAACAGGCTCCATCTTTAAATTGAGGTTAATTAATGGCGCATGCATATACCCCCGGACTTAAGGTCACGAAGGGGATGACGATTGAAAAAAAACGTAGGCTTCCACTTGAAGGAGAGGTACTGGTCGAAACTGGCGCTACAGTGAAAGCAGAGGATATCGTGGCAAAGGCGGATCTGCCCGGCAATGTGCAGTTATTGAACGTTGCCAATCTACTCAGTGTTCCACCGGAAGAAATTGCAGAATACATACTCAAACCTATAGGTGAAACCGTCTCAGAAGACGAAATCATCGCTACAACAAAAGGGCTCTTTGGGCTTTTTAAATCACAAGCACGTTCACCGATTAACGGCACGATTGAATCGATATCCGATGTCACAGGACAAGTTATCCTTCGCGAACCACCTATCCCTGTTGAACTCAAAGCTTATACGGACGGTACTGTGACTGAAACTATCCCAAAAGAAGGTGTCACTGTGGAAACCTACGGCACTTACATCCAAGGCATCTTCGGAGTGGGTGGTGAGACGCTTGGAAACTTAGTTATGGTGGCTAATTCACCGAGTGAGGAGTTGACTACAGAACAGATACTACCTGAACACAAAGGCAATATACTCGTCGGTGGTTCACTCGTAAAAACTGATGCTATTCAGAAAGCGGTCGAACTTGGCGTCCACGGCATTATCGCAGGTGGCATTGATGACGCGGACCTACGGCAATTACTTGGTTATGAACTCGGTGTGGCAATTACCGGTTCTGAAGAACTCGGTATTACGCTGGTTATAACCGAAGGATTTGGAAGCATCGCAATGGCGGAACGCACTTTTGCACTGCTCAAGGAGCGGGAAGGCATGAAAACTTCTATCAACGGTGCCACCCAAATTCGAGCGGGTGTTGTCCGACCAGAAATCGTAATTCCGTTTGTATCAGAAGGTGAAGACACAGACGCTGACGCAACTGTGGGATTATTAGAGATCGGCACACATGTTCGTATTATTCGTGAACCGCATTTCGGAAAATTGGGACGCGTCACTGAGTTGCCGATTGAACTACAAAAATTAGAAACAGAGGCAGAGGTACGCGTGCTACAGGTTGAATTTGAAGATGGAGAAAAAACGACATTGCCGCGTGCCAACGTTGAAGCAATTGAAGGGAGATAGGACAGTGTCTAATTCTTTTTAAGAAGTTGCTATTACGCACTAAATAAATTGAATTCCATCATATAAGTTTCCTCCCTTTACAAAGAATACCTTAAAAAGTTTCAATTAACACTTGACTGTTTTTTTTTTGCGTATAATTGTTGTTAATTACTGAGAGATACTTGCACCAAATACACGACGCGCATGGTGCGCGTTCTCCACTGACGAGTGGAAAACTAACGGTGCAGACAAAACTCTCAGAACAGACATGCCATTGTGGTGTGTCACATAACAATCGGAGGTTATAGATGATACGTGAATTCATCACCAATAAATGGTTTATTGGTGCTATTGCCCTCCTTATAATATTTGCTGGTGCGTGTTATTTATGGTACCAACACACAACGGCACCCTATAGGCAAGAGGCAGCTGAAGCCGCCAAGTTACTCCGTCAGCGGGAAACAACCCAAAAAGCGGAGAACAACGAGGCGGAACAGGCAGCCGATGCACCTATGGAAGGCAGTACGCCAACCGCTGAGATACCGATAACAGAGACAACCACCGCAGAGGTGAGAGACACTGAAGCGATACAGGCACAACAACCTGCAGATGCAGCGGAAACCACGGAAGCAGCGGATGTGCCAGTGTCGCCATTTGGTTTTGGATCCTATCCTGAGGTGCCAGCAGATTATCCATCTACTGTCTCATGGGAAAGGGATCAAAGATATTTACCAGAAGCATTACGCCCTCAATCAGAACTCTTATCTCGAGTTCTCGTACAGCTATGGACAGAAGGGAATAAAAACTTTCGAGGCGGCAGCACTTACAATGGTAAAATCTATCCTCACTACCATAATACTGTCTATGTTCGTTTTGCTGAATATCAGGACTCAGAGGGAAAAACAGTCCGATACCCTGCGCGTGGCAAATCTGGACCTTTTGTTAAATATACCGAGGCAGATCTCTTAGACCCTCCACCGCATCTACGTATTTTAGATTTAGATTCCTCAGGTATTGATCCGTATCAATACCTGGATTTACCTTTAAAAAGGAGAAAATGATGTATATAAAATTTTTTTGTTGCACGCTTTTTGTCATATTTAGTTTGGCTACATTCGTTTTGTATCAAGGATACACAGAGAGTTGGCCTGACAATGATGAATTGCCATCAAGTCTTTATGCGTCCACACACGGATATAAAAATTGGTTCAATAAATGGTGGTGGCCCAACGGCCACACAAAAGCCCACGCCCATTGAATTGCCGCTGCAGATTCGGATTACAGCGGTTATTTTAGTCTTCTCGCGAAGATAGAGGAAGCACCTAATGCCCCATGGTGGGTCTTTTGGGTCGAGAAAGATGATAATAATATGAGCACGTATGAAGATGGGTGTCGTGAATTTGCTAGTGTCTTTGGTCAGTATGACCATGTGGAACCTCATCACCTTGTCTACAAAGCCAGAGCTTTTATCAAGGACGAGACAACAGATGCCACGGATGGCGAATTCAACCAAGATGGCATGGTTATGGAGGATTAGCGGTACATATCACTACACGGACAACTAAACAGGCAGGTATCCATCTTGGGTACCTGCCTTAACTTTTTTACCTGCCTTCCGGTCTTTTATCACGCTTTGTTTCCCCTAATCTCTTCTATAAACGGACAAACGATTTCACCCGCTTCACAATATCAGAAAAATAACACAATCGCTCATAATATCCCATCACCCGCTTCACATACTGTCGCGTCTCTTGATAGCCTCTAAAATACCCGTGCGGTGGCACACCCGCTTCCCAAACTTCCTTATGTAATTCCTTATCCTTTTCTGTGAGTAGACTGAGACTTGTACTGACACACTCCCACTGATGTGGTCCATCCTCGCGGTGTTTAGCAATTTTCTGTGCATCCTTGATATGCCCACGTCCACCGTTATAACTTGCTAAAGCGATGCGCACACGATTCGGATGCGAACTCTCTGGATAGAGATCGTATAAACTACGAAGATAACGGGTCGCGCCAGCAATGCTTTCATGAGCTGCAAACGGATCGGTCACACCCAATTCTTTTGCAGTCTCAGGCATCAGCTGCATCAGTCCCTTCGCACCGGCAGGACTCACGGCATTTTCGTTAAATCCAGATTCTTGGACAATCAGTGCAGTAATCAGCCGCCAATCCAACTGATGTGTGGCAGCATGTTTTTGGATCACTGGACGATACTTTAGAATCTTTGGCGAAACAGCGAGAAGGCGAACACCGTTCCAGTCACGGACGAATACGGCAAGGCCCCCAATCAGTAGCGTACAGATGATAATTCTCACAAGAATGCGTTTTGTTATCTTTGCCATGTGAGTATAACCTCACTCTCGCTAATGTACGGTAGGTTCGGTTTCCTAACCGAATGTGCCCGAGTCCGTAGTTATAGGTTGGGTAGAGCGCAGCGAAACCATAGGTGTCAACTTAAGAAAATTTCTATATTTTTAGATCACTGCTCAGCACCCACTATGATTGAGACTGTCCCATATTTAGTCCCGTAGGGACGCTATGTTTATAGAAAAAATGTTACCACCCCTCTTGAGTTCCGTAGGAACGACATATCCTGATTGGTGAACTAAGGCTACAACATACCGCCCCTACGGGGCTCAAGGGATTGAATTGCCTCGTTTTCTATAAACATACCGCCCTTACAGGGCTGAAGACGACATTTCATTATTACAAAAATCCTTAAGTTGACACTTATAGGTAGAGCGCAGCGAAACCATAGCCGTCAATTTAAGTAAAAATTTCTGGATTCTCTCTTGTTGGAGGGCTTTGTCCGCCCGATATTGTAAGTCTCAACCTGAAAAATCGGGGTTGAAAACCCCTCCAACAGGGAAATAGATCCTTAAATTGACACCTATGGGTAGAGCGCAGCGAAACCCAACATGTATACGCGTATGTTCTAATTTCTTTTCTTGTAGGAGCGTTTTGTAAGCGCGATTTCCTTCTAAATGCCTTATTCTACAATGTTAACGGGCATTGTACACCTTAAACCGATACCTATGCGATTACTCTTAATTTCCCCAGGCATAAGCAAACAGAAAAACAAAACGGTGTTGCTGTTCTGTTTCACCCGCTGCATGCGCCGAGTTTTGGATATGTCGCCACGCATAATTAACTGAACCATTCAATCCAGTAGTCGGGCGATATTTCCAACCAATCCGAATTTCAGAAAGTCGTTCAACTACGCCTGAAGGAAATGGAATATCTTGATAATTTTCCCCGTAAAAACGGTCAGTAATATTTGCCTCCCCGTTTCGCTGATGACTAAAACGGCTCTCAATTACGGCTGAAGGTGTCGCCTGATGTGACACACGGAACGTAAATATATCCGCATCTGTACCAATCGGATGTCCAATCATCGCGCCGAAATGCGTGAACCGGTTATCGGGAACAAGATGTGTATATGCCCACCGATTGACATGGACGTACTCTGTGTGTATACCAAGTTGACGTTCAGTGAGTTGAGGATGCCACTCCAAACCTACCAACCAAGTTACCGCATGCGGGTCAAAAGTGTCCGGATTATACTGAAAATCATCTGCAACCCACTCCGCATATAGACGAACACCATCAATTGGACGCACCGCCCCATTGAGACTGAACATGATGTTGTCATCTCTTTTCGCATTGTATTGCACCGCATAATACGGAATAACGGGGTTGAGATAGTTCCACTCCACCGTTTGCACATCACCACCGTAAAGCACCCATTCAGCCGCGCCGATTTCAAGCCAATCGCTAAATTGATAGTCAAACCGATGTGCGCTCATATAACGTTTCGCGAGATAGCGGGTTGTGCCATCGTCAAACCACGTTGCGTTGAGTTGAGCAGAAAATGCGGTGGCTTTCAACGTTCCTATTTTGCAAGGAAAAATGCCAGTGAGTCGAATTAGTTCAAACGGCGGTGAGTTGTCCGAAATTCCGACAGATTTGTCAGGACTCGCTCCCCAAAACACAAAATCCCTGCCCACTAATAAGTCTAATTCGGCATCTCCAAAAAGCGCACACTGGTATTGCAGATAACTCCTTTTGAAGTCAACAACATAATCCCCACGCCACCTTTCATATCGTTGGTCAGCAGATTTCAGAAGTGGTGGCGGATCAGGCAGAAAAAAACTCTCTATAAAATCTGGACCCTGCTCAAAATTGGAGAATTCTAATTCGGAATATACAGTAAGTCGATGCTTGTTGTTTCCGACAGCATAATGCAATCCACTTTGAAGCGCAGGGGCAATTTTTTTATCTGCAAAACGTATTTCTGGCTGAATACGTATGTCAGTCTTTTGCTTTGTGCGTTCTAATTCAAAGCGAAACTCGCGTTTGAGTTTCTCTAACAACTTTCTATCTATTGGCGATACAGTGACAACACCCGTGCTGATTCGCGTTTCAGCACGTTGGATTATTTTTGCCACATCGTCACGAGATAGCGGTAAAGAATGCCGATGAAACCCACCCGTAATACCTGCCACCTCAAGTTTGCTAAGTGTGTCAATCACGCAACCGTCAAAGTTGAGCGGTATATTCGGCGCAGCATGAACTGAAGAAGAATTGAGGAGAAACATCAAGCAAATAGAGCATAGAAACAACGCGAACTTCCTATGTACTATGCTTAAAAACTGCGATTTCATTCAGTTTCCATCCTCTCTACAATACTATCAATTTTACGAAACTGCCAACTCCAACGCGTATTGTATAGGAACTGCCGCAGGTCAAATCTGTTGTCATCGGGTGAATACGGTTCAGCGTGGTATGCCGGTGTTAGTGTAGTCATTTTGTGCCGATTAATTGCATAGTAACGGAAAAACCTTTTAACCTTTTCTGCGACTTCAGTTGGCAGCAGATGATCCCATTCCTGAACCAATTTCTCAAACATACTGACGGGACCGCACCGATGAACTTTTCGCAGCTGACCGAACCGACTAAGTTCGGCATAAGTCATTCCCATATCTTCCTCATCGGTTTGGATATAGGTCTCTGTGATGGGTTCTAATTCAGCGGTTGGGGGTGCATCTAAGATTGTACCAAGACTCGGATAGCCGAGATGTTCTTTTGCCCAGTGGAGAAAACTGTGTAAATCCGTTTTACTGATACTGCCAATCGGGTTGATGTCTGCACTGCTACAATCATATTTGGTGAGATAACCACGCAGTGCCTCATCAACGTTACCTGTGCCTAATACAAGAAGCGTCCCACGCTTATTCCGAACCCACGGTAACGTTTGCGCAAAGAGATAACTGATAACCATTCGCAGACGGGCCTGTATGTTTTGCAGTGCCTGATTTTCAACAGTGCTGCCGCCTTCCGTTTTGAACTGAGGTGTTTTTCCGGTTATGCCGATAAACAGTTTTCGCAAAGCGCCGACAAGCGACTCCATATCAATATTGAGATGATAACTTCCGATTTCACTTGCCAACTCTTTGGCGCGCTGCCTTGTTTCACGAGAACTATTTGCTGTGCCCATATAGCACGTATAGAGCAGTTGATTGGCAAGATACTGCGCAGCGTGCCAAGGATCGCTAAAATCTGTTTTGATTTTTTCAACACATTCTGCACCAAGCAATCGTTCAGCATCTCGGATGACGTGCGACACATCACCGAGAATCCCTTTCGCAACAAGTTGACACATAGAACCGACAAGCGTCGCAACAGCCCCGCTATCCGAACCTCCCGAAAGCGGAACGAAAAATCCTGCTGCTTCAGAACGTCTCAGATAGTCCCATAGCCAACACGCAGGACCGAGCGCAATCTCTTCTTCTGGGGTATGAATGTTGAGGTCAACCTTCGGAACGGTGACAGAACGATTTTCAGCATCCGAGACTTTGAAGTCAGCATAAATCTGCGGAATAGAAGCTCCACGACTCGCCTGTACTGCCCCGCTCATTCTTGAACCACGATAGGAGCGGACATCCCGTAAATCCACAGTCGCTGTAACAACTTCAACATCATTGATAGAAAACTGTGATCCCTGCGTGAGAATCTCTCCGTTTTGGGCAATCGTTGCACAACCATCAAAGTAAAGTCTACCACCATCACACCCCTGCTGATTAGCGTATAGATAAACGCCGCCACATTTTTCAGTTGCATTTCGAATTAGTGACAGACGCGTGTCAAGTTTGCGGAGTTCGTGATGCGATCCTGACCCATTGGCGATTATCTCAACACCATTGTATGCAAGGTCAATATGTGGAGAGTGCGGCGCGAATAATTCTTCACAGGTTTCCGATGCCAAAACCGTGTCATGTGTTACAATGACTGCGCACCCTATAGGCACAGTGGAATTAGGCGTGATTTCAAGAATCTCAGGTGGTACTTGAAAAGGTTCAGTTGTCCATCCTTTTTGCCACGCGGCAAACCAACGAGGCTCCCGATAGTTTCCCTCAGCAGCAAGCACCAATTTTGGACGAATTAGGAGAATCTTGCCATCGCAGACAAACACACGGCAGTTATAACGCACACTTTTGTGCATCACCGGCATGCCGATATCGCACAAGATGTCATCAGTATGCCCACCCATGATGATGCGGGCAAGCGATTCCCAGCTGTGACGTAACGTATCTTCTTCAAGGAAATGGTCTTCGCAAGAATACCCTGTTATCTCAAGTTCAGGACCGAGTCTATAGCGTGCACCCGCTGCTTTGGCGAGTTCTATTGACTCAATGATACGATCACAATTCCCTTCAAAGTCAAGTGCCCACTGATTCAGGTTGCATGTTGCGAGTGTTGCTTTCATATTCTTTATAGTTATCAGCCATCAGTCTTGTAGGTTGGGTTGAGGCACGAAACCCAACATGAAACGCTTTTACAACCTCGAAATGTTGGGTTTCACCTGTGGTTCAACCCAACCTACGAAAACTTCCATATTTTTATATTTATCAGTCGTCAGCATTCAGCAAAGAGGACTTATCTTAACTGACTACTGACGGCTGATGACTATTATGTTTTCTGAGGCTTTTTCCGCGCAGCAGGAAACAAAATATTATTCAGTATCAATCGATACCCTGGTGAATGCTTATGCAGATCAAGATTAGTAGGGATTTTCCCTTCTCCAACGAGGTGGCGATAATCCTCCGGATCATGTCCACCGAGAAATGTAAAAGTGCCCTTCCCTAAAGTCCCGTGGATATATTTGGCATAATTTGTGCCTTCAATTTTACCTAAAATCGTAACCGATTTGTGGATCCTGTCTAAATTAAAGGATGTCGTCTGCCCAAGATAACCCGGTACCTCCGACACATGGTTTTGTGTGAGCATTGTCGGAATAGGATCATGTTTTGCAGAAAATTCAAACAGTTGGAAATCCTCTACGCCAGTATGCGGACTCCGATCAGGATTTGGATTGTCTACATCTGAAAATTCATAACGGTTCGGATTGGGGTAGAGCGTGAATTTTTCAAATGCAAAGGTTCGCTCAAAGTCCAATTGTTTTTGGAAATCAGGAGCGAGCGGTGTCGTGTCTAACACAGGGTCAACAATATCAAGAATCCCACCCTTTGTAGCTAAAGCAATGTCCAGAGTTTCAGGTGCTGAACACATGGCAAAGATAAACCCGCCTTTTGCTACATAATCAGCGATATCCAGTGCCGTTTGCCCCTTGTGCCGAGAAACACGTTTAAATCCTGCTTCTTTTGCTGCGGTCTCAAAGAGTGCTGTCCGTTGTTGATACCATACTTGGTGTGAGAAGGAACCATGGAATTTGCCGTGCTGTCCCGTAAAATCTTCGTGGTGTAGGTGTAACCAATCGTAACCCTCTGTATGCAATGCGCCGCGCTGTACCTCTTTGTCCCAGATTTGGTCGTAAGGGATTTCGGCATAGTCCAGTGCGATTTTCACTGCATCGTCCCACGGGTCGCGATATTGGGATGCCTCTGGTGGTGCGTACACAGCAATTTTTGGTGCTTTCTCTAACAGAATCTCATCCATATTGCTGGTTTCAATGATGGTCTCTTTGATAGTCCGATATTCAACATCACTCATCTGTTCAAAAGTAACACCCATCTGTGCGGCACGCACTCGTACATCGGGAGCATCGGGAAGCACAAATGACCCGCCACGATAGTTTAGCCACCAGAAACATTGGTATTCACGCGGCACCTCTAATGCCCAATATGTCAGTCCGTAAGCCTTCAGATGGTTTGTCTGTTTCTGCTCCATCGGCACAAGCAGATATTGCGCTGAGGCGGTAGACAAAAGCATTGTAAGGCAAACTATAGTTAGCAAAGAAAGTAGGAACTTGTGTGGTTTATACATAGTGCAACCTCTCTTTCAAATTGTGATTCAATTATTCGCAATTAGTAGTTTTGGACATGAATTTATGTTGCTTGCCTAACAATTTTTGAATTCATGGATGAAAGGGTTATATGTTTTATGCAAGTGTTTTTTGAATTTGGCATAGTATTCACGTAAGGTTTCGTTGAGTACTCTAATATCGTTTTTAGATTTTGAATATATAAAATTTTTCGCGTTAGATAAAACCATAGCATTGGTAGACATTCTATAATTTATTGTGTGCCCTGATGTGTGAAAATTAGATATAAAATTATGGGCAGTTGCATGATTTTTAAAACACCAAAAAAAGGCTTTGTTGGTAATTGGCATTAGAAGTGATGTATTATTGTCGCTTATACTGTTTGGAAGAAATCTTGTAATTTTAATATCCGTGTTATATACAAAATCAAACCTGAATTGCAATAGACATTATAACGTTTTAATTGTTGTGAGTTTTATTAGTTTGTAGTATATTTGTAAGAAAACCTATTTTGGAGTGCGACTGATGAATTACCAATATCTTAAGGATAAACCCACAAGGTTTGAGTCTCTTATAGGATATACACTTGAAGAGTTTTCATCTCTTCTTCCCTACTTTACCAAACATTTTTTAGCGTATTATGCAACAAAGACACTTGATGGAAAACCCCGTGAAAAACGGCGATATTCCACCTACAAAACGAGTTGTTTACCCAGTTTTGAAGATAAGTTGTTGTTTATTTTAGTTTACCTCCGCAAAGCGACAACACAAGATGTGCAAGGTGAACTCTTCGGTATGTGTCAACCTGTAGCCAACAAATGGATCCATCGTCTTTTGCCGATATTAGATAGTGCTTTAGCCGAACTTGGAGAGTTGCCATCTCGGACGACAATCCCCGCAACTTTTGATGTGGCTTTGGATACCTCGGTTGACAATCAGACTTCCAACCATTTTTTTTCATGATGGCACCGAGCGACCAATCCGGCGTCCCAAAGACCCACAAGTTCAAAAGGCTCATTATAGTGGCAAAAAGAAACAACATACGCTCAAGAATAACCTTATTATCAATGCTGCTTGCAAAGTCGTGTTATTGACACCTTCCTTTGAAGGGAGAATACACGATAAACAGATCGCAGATACTGTAGGATATACTGTGCCGAGTGGTAGCAACTTATATCAAGATTCCGGTTTTCAAGGGTTTACACGCCCTGGCATAAACATCATTCAACCGAAAAAGAAACCGAAAGGTGGTGAACTTACCACCGAGGAAAAAGAAAGAAATCGTCTCATTTCGTCCATACGCATACAGATTGAACATGCGATTAGTGGTGTTAAAAGATACCGCATTGTAAAAGACAAGTTGCGCAACTGGAAGAAAGGGTTCAGCGACTTAGTCATGGAAACTTGTTGTGGATTACACAACTATAGATTGAACTTCAGACCTTGGTGTTATAAAACACCTCCGATTTAATCATTATAATGTCTAATGGTCTGAAAGTTAAGTAATCAGGAGATATGGAAAGTAAGGTTATAGGTGAATCAGAAGTTATGTGGTTTAATGGCATTTCACTGCAATAAGTAATAAAAAGTTTCCATTTAGAGAATTCATCTTTCCAAAATTCAAATAATTGTTTAGGTATAATGTCCTGACAGCGGAAATCAATTTCATTGAATCCCACATTTGGATTTTCTGAAATAGATTTTGATACTTCCTTTGCTATAGATTGTCGGTTGTAAAGATTGTGCGAATATATGAATGCTACAAACTCAAAATAATCGTCCATATAGCCAGGAGGGAGTTGACGATTTGATTTTGCCGCAGTATCTATAGTTTGAATTTTACGGAGAGTTTCAGTATATTTATTTTCATATTTTCTACCGAGTATTTTTTCGTATTCTTCTGTATTCAGATATTTTTCACCGCCTATATTAGCAATGTTGCATAGATATGTTTTGTTGCGTGATAAGTCGGTTACATAGATAATGCTTGGCTTATCGTCAAGTGTAAAATAGCTTAAATAAAACTTTGGAACATAATGATTATAGATATACTCAGTTCTGTCGTCCAATTTTTCTTTCATATTTTATCTTCAATTAGTAGATTTAGATTATTCTCGTAAAATGCATGTCTCTTTAAGTTTCGCAATAAGTTCTGCCTGCGTGCCTGTGCCTTTAGTGGAATTACAAGCCCCACAGAGAAGTTGCAAGTTATCCTCGTGGTCTGTACCACCGTGTTTTTGTGGGACAATATGATCTACAGTCATATTGCGGAATGGGAAATGTGATTTACAACCATTGCATATCCCCTCCTGTTTACCATAGAGTTGATGCTTGTGCGTGGTGTAATTCGGCAATTTCTCACTGCGCTTAGGTATATCTTCTCGACTGATTACTTTACCGAAAAAACCAACTTCCTTTTCTAATCGGTATTTGACGAGTTCAACTGCTTTTGAAGATATATCAATACCGATCCATTGTCTTTGTAACCGTTCGGCAGCAACACAAGTTGTAGCGCAACCACAAAAGGGGTCTAACACTGTCTCATCTTTGTTAGTGGAGGCTTTGATGATACGATCTAATAAGGCAACGGGTTTTTGTGTAGGATAGCCAGTGCGTTCATTACCTGCTGCAATAGGTATATCAGTCCATAAATTACTGATCGGTTTACCTATGTATCGGTCTGCATAAGATTTGCGTTGGGGACGTTTTCCTTCACGCCAAATAATATCACCTGCCTTATCCATTTCAATCAGCTTCTCTTTGCTAACGCGCCACCCGGAAGGATGAGGATTTCTTACACCTTTATATTCATAGCAAAGATTTGGACGGTCTCCCATTGAAGGTTGACAAAATAGTGGCGTATTAGTGTTATATCTCCGACCATTTGAATCAGTATGGGGGAATTTTACCAATATCTCTGCTTCTGTTAAGGTTTGGGTTACTGTATTATGTATGAAATCTTTTGATTTAGAATAATGAAAAACACTATCGGTGTCTCGTCCAAGCGATCTGCTTTTATGTTGACTGCCCTTTGCGCGTCCCGATGCTCGCTGCCAAACAATCTCATCCCGAAAGTTATCTTTACCAAAGACACTATCCATAAGCATTTTGAGATAATGACTTGCGGTCGGGTCACAGTGCAGATATATGCTCCCGCTGTTTTCGAGAACACGTTTCATCTCAAGCAACCGTACCGCCATCATTATGAGGTAAGACTTCATACCTTTGCTGTGCGTTAGTTCTGCCGTGTGTATTGACTGATATAAAGCAGGTTCACGATCAGCTATTTCACCGTGCCATGCATTATCTACATCGGAGAGTGTCCATGTGTCTTTAAATGCTGCGCCTGCTGCTTCACTGCCAATGGGAGCAGAATAGTTGCGATTAGAATTGAACGGTGGATCAAGGTAAATCAGGCCTATTGCGTTGGAATCCAGTCCCCGCAAAATGTGTAAGTTGTCGTTGCAAAAGATTGTTCGGTTATTAACATTCATTTAAAACTGCCTTACCATGTCGTGAGTCCTACATTTTAAGAAACTTCCAAAACATATTGGTTGCTCTGTAGTTATAGTGAATTATACAAATAACGTGAGTTTGATAAATCAGATTTTTGGACTCGGTGCGGTTAGGAAACCGCACCTACCGGGCTTATGAGAATAAGATTTTATGCAAAATGAAGTTCATATATCTATTATCAAACTCACGTTACAAATAAGTTAACACGTCTTCTGTAGGAGCGATCTCCGAATCGTGACCCGTATTCAATATGTAGGAGCGATCTCCGAATCGCGACCAAAACCATTTGCAGTCGGGAATCGGAGTTCCCTCCCGCTGAATGCCAAAGCGCATTCAGCGTTGATTCACAACTCAAAAATGTTAAGTTAAATATAAATTCCACTATATACTTATCACTCAACTGCAACCGCAATAGGCTGATACCCAAAGACTGCTCTTCCATTGCTCATGAATGGCGATTCACTGCCAGGGGTCTGCATATCTACTGTCCAGAGTTGTCCGTTGTTTTCATAGAGTATCCAGCGTCCGTTGGGCGGTACCCAGACGGGGCGGCTACCACCCATTGCGGTAATCTTTCGCTCTGCGGGTTCACCATTAGCGTCAAAAGTGACAATCCAAATTTGACGAGGATTCCCATCTTCACCGCGTGAAAAAGCGAGCGTATTTCGTTCAGCAGGATGCCATGCCGGTTCTGCGTCATCCGCAGGCGAAATCACTATCGGCTCAACACTATTTGCCACATTGTCAAAAGCGTAAATATTGCGATTTTCGCCAGCATTAGGGTTCTCAATTGATCCTGCCGTGGCATAAGCAAGCAATTCCCCATCTGGACGCCATGCCGGATTAGACATTTCAAGTGCTGTTGAAGGAATTCGGAAAATCTTTTCATTTCGGAGACTTTGAATAACAATCCGTTTCCGTCTGGTCGGATCGGTTTGTGCGTAAGCAATATATTCACCATTTGGAGAGATAGCGACATCTTCCGCAAGCTGTCGGTTATCAAGCAGTATCTTGTTTCTTCCCTTAGCAATATTCCTTATGATCACATTGTCATCAAAATCATGGAAAACAAGCTTCCCATTTTCTGATGCGGAAGGTCGAAAACCCGCCCCGAGTGGTGCAACGCGTGTGTCTACTGGAACATCGCGGTGAACGTTTGCAGCAGCATCAACAGCACCTGCAGGTGCAATCCGCCATAAAACACCCTCATGACTATAATAGATAAACACGGACTCCGCAGCAATCGAAAATCCATCTACACTCATACTCTTTGGCTGCTCAGTTTGAGGTTTACTCTCGCTGTCTTGTTTATCCTCCTCAGTTGTTTCTGTCTCCTTCGGAATATTTTGTGTTTTCGGCTCAAATTTATTCTGGTCTTTAAGTTCCCATCCAGCACCGTCCGCTTCAAAGTTAAACCCTATACCTCTTGACCAATACATCCACTCTTCAATCATTTTTCCATTCTGGGTGTATTTGAAAATGTCCTCTGGTTCCCCGAATCTACGTGCGATATTCCAGCGTCCACCATCTGAAAGTTCAGCCATTGTCCCTTCCTCATCAACATAAGATGCCAAAATATCAATATCTACATGTGGCGTTGTCTTGCCGGGAAAAACGGTAACAGCAGCTGGTGTGCCACGCACCGGTTGATGTGTGCCGTAAATCCCGATTCCGTCCGCGGTTCCCGAGCGTCCGTCACTGTTTTGGTCCACGACTGCCATGATGTAGTATTGTCCGGGTTTGACATCAACGAGAAATCTCCCCTCCTCATCCAGAAATAGCGGCATCCACATCGGTGAACTGAAATCTGGTGTCGTAGAAAGACTCAAAATGCCATCTGGGACGCGCACTTGATTCTCCGAAGTAGGTTCTTCACTATCTATTTTAGTGGTGTGAGTGGAGAAAAACGATGTTATTTTTCCAGCAATACTGCCCACTTGTTCTTCTGACGTTGTACCTGCGGATGCATTCACTGCTAAATTTCCAGTGAGTAGTTTGTTCTCTATATCAGAGATTGTGACAAGTTGTCCTTCCACACCATAACGTGCACTCATCTGAATGTTAGCGGCACGCGTTTCACCTGCATCAAAAACTACTACGGGTGGTGGAGTCGTGGCTATAGAGTCTGTACCTAAAGCGCCAAGTGTATCCCCTTCACTATACCTACCGTCTCCATCCGCGTCATGATTAGCGATGAGGTAATACTCTCCAGGCGGTAGTTGAAAACGGAACTCCCCTTCCGAATTCGTTGTGGCACTCGCGATGGGATTTACTAAGGCGGATGTAGGATAGACTTCAACCCGAACCTCTGTTTCCGTTTGCGGAATAGGGGTTACACGACCAAAAATAATAGCGGTGTTTTCTTGATTTTTGGATTGAGGTTTCGCAGTATAGGTAGCAGAAATCTGTATTTTTAAATTCTCATTAAATGTGTTAAGTTTAATCAAGACTGGTTCTGGAAAAGCACCGCGTTTATGCATATCTGTAACGCCGTAAAATCCAAAGGTATCTCCAGCATCAAGTTTATTGCTGGAATTCTTGTCGACTATCGCCATCAGATAGTATTTGCCGGGTTTTAATCGTATCTCCCACTGTCCTGTTTTCGCATCAACAGCAGCAATCCCCGCACGATATTTCCATGATGTATCAGTATAAGCAAGGATAAGCATAGGAACTTCTGAAGTCTCTGGTTCTTTCGCATATTTCAGTATACCTCGACAACCTGATGTTGCACGAGACAACTCAGTCTTGAATCGTTGGTATTCGCTCGGTTGGTATATGGATATAGCAACCAATTTCTGTTTGTCCCCGATACGTTGCAGTCGGGCAGTAATTGGAATCTGTATGCCTTTTAATTCAGCGTTTTCACCTATATCAACCGCCACATGTTTTTGCGCTTCATTTTGCCAATCCATTATTCCCAAAACACCGTAACCATCCCCCTCGTCAAATTTACCAGAGTTGTCAACGTCAACGTAAGCGACTAAATAATATCTACCTGGTTCTACCCGTAGTTTGAATGCCCCTGTCCCTGTGCGGGACAATCCACTGGTATAAAGGTCTTTGAGTTTCTCATCGCGATACACCGAGACGTTTGTTTGTGAAAGGTCTTGTCCCTTCCAAATAACCTTTCCAGACAGTTTAGCAGTGAAGCTGTTGGTGGAAGGTTGCGTTTTAGCTGCATTTGGTAAAGACGACTGTTGGGCATGGAGTATCGGATTACCGATTAATCCAATGCCTATAACAAGTGCTAAGTATATCAATCGTTTCATGTCGCTCTATCTCCATTTGGGCAGGTTTGTTTGCTGTGTTATTCTTTAATCTATTGCTTTGCATGTTATCATATCTTTGAACAATTTTCAAGGAGATCATTGTGATAGAAGAGTTATGGTAGGTGCGGTTTCCTAACCGCACCATTTCCAAGACAGATTCGGTGCGGTTAGGAAACCGCACCTACCTGGGATGAATACCCAGAAAAACCAAAAATTAACTAAACCTGTGCTTGTAGAAATCCAAGTGATAGAAATCACTGAATATGGTATCATGTTTTAATTGATTCTACTATCACCACAACACAAGGATAAACAATATATGATTAGCGTTTCACATCTCACAAAAGAATATGGACAAAAGAAGGCAGTTGATGACATTAGTTTTAAAGCCGCAAAAGGTGAAATTGTCGGTTATCTCGGACCAAACGGTGCAGGAAAAAGCACAACTCTAAAAATGTTAGTCGGTTTACTTCAACCAACCTCTGGTGACATTTCAGTTGCAGGGTATAGTGCAGAAACTGAGCTGCTTGAATTAAAGCAACGTGTCGGCTATGTTCCTGAAGAAGCGCAGCTATATGAGCATCTCACTTTAGTGGAACACCTACAGTTAATGGGCAGACTCTACCATTTAGAGGAAGAACTGATAGCTCATAAGATCGTAGAACTTGCAAAGTTGTTTGACATGGAAGCACAAGCAAACCAAAGGATAAGCAGTTTCTCACAAGGCATGCGTCAAAAGTGTCTCATTATGGCGGCACTGTTACATAATCCAGATGTCCTGTTTTTAGATGAACCCTTTACCAATCTGGATGTTACGACCGTGACGTTTTTGAAATCACTACTCCAACGTTTAGCGGAGTTAGGTAAAACCATTCTCTACTGCACACATATTCTTGAAGTGGCAGAAACGCTCTGCCCACGAATTATGATTATCAATGCGGGAAAACTCATTGCCGATGCACCAGTGGCAGAATTACGGGAGCAGACAAACCAGACAGCACTCAATGAAATTTTTGTCCAGTTGACAGAAACAACAGGGCTTGATGAAAAGACTGATGAAGCAATTCGGATTGTGATGGAGGACATACCGAATGCTTGAGAAAGTTGCTGCAAAGTTTGGCGCATGTCCTATTCAGTATAAACTGCTTCTACAGACAGAAAAAACCGTTGAAGAGCGTGCACTTGAAGGAAAACAGGGAACGGCAAAACTCTCACTCGCTGTGACCTGTGCTTTCTGCTTTCTAATTAGCATCTTTTCGGCACTGTTAGTGTTCTATGGCATGGACGTGTTCACTTATACCCTTATTGGTGTCACAATGTCTATGTTCACTGTAGGGATGTGGACTCTCCCTTACTTTGACCTTCTTCTCAGTCCTATTAACTATCCTGTTGTAGCCCATACGCCTGTGTCGTCACGAACCTATTTTCTCGTAAAGCTGACACAGATACTCAAATATGCTGTCTTGTTGTTAATCTGTCTGAATATCTTTCCATCAATGTGTGGTATTTTCATCCGTGGACAGAACACCACAATTCTGTGCTACTTTTTTCCTGTTTTTTACCTGCCTATTGCCTTTATGGCAGGTTTTTTCACCATTGGACTCATGACTACGTTTGCAGGGTATTTGACCAAACTCTATTCTGTAAAAAGACTTCGAAAAATATCTAAATCCGCTCAGTTTATATTGCCTCTTCTTTTACCTGCATCCTTTTACCTAATCCCACCTGACATCGTTACAGACAATTTTGAATTGGTCGTAAAATGGTTATATGCGCTTCCGAACGGATGGTTTGCGGGAGGTGTCTCACTTGCAGTTAGTACGATTGACCGTCCTGGATTTACTCGTGACTTGATTTTGGCTGCGTTGGCGATTTTTTCAACACTCCTGTTAGTCTTGATCCCACTCCGAAGTATAGCAAAGACTTATTCAAAGTATCTCTCCTTTCTGATGGAATCTGCCAGTAAGGGAAAAGACAAACTGCAGATGAGAGTGCCATTCCTTGCACGATTTTTTCGATCACGCGATGTCTATGCAGGTTTTTGCCTCAGTGCCGCCTACATGCGCCGTGATAGACAAATCTTACACCAACTCGCTTCAGGAGCGGCTGTCAGTTTCATGATGATCGGCATGTTCTTTGCGCGGAAAATATATCCAATAGAATTCATAGAGTATCATTACACTATCGGTCTTAGTCCCGGATTTACAGGGCTTTTCGTCTTTTTGGGAGTGCCTACGGTCATGGGGTTCCTCAATTCTGTAGGATATTCAGAACACTGGAAAGCGTCATGGATGCTATCTCTCACACCACTTCGGAAACCGCATGACTTATGGCGCGGTGTTGAGACAGCAACCTTTGTCTACATTGTCTTCCCTTGCACACTCCTATTTTTTATAGTCGCTACAGCTTTTTGGGGTGTTATGGGGATATTTTTTATCTTGCCAGGACTCATCGTTGTGCTCTTTTTAGTCATCACTTACCCAAAACCGGAATCTGGGATACCTCTTTCCAAAGAAGCAGTTGAAATAGATAGAATGGCAGGATGTTTCGCATCTGCTTTAAGTATGATTGCCGCAGGTGTTTTAGTCGGTGTCCAATTTTTGGCTGCTTTCATTCATATTTGGGTGTATATTGGGGTGTATTGCGTTATTGTAGTGGGCGGAGTTATCGGTTTTGTAAGATTCTTCATAAAGAATCGATGAAGGAAGCTTCTGATGCTTAAGAAAATTGCAGGTATATTTGGCGTATCCTCAACCCAGTACAGCTATCTCCTACAAATAGAAAAAACCGTCACGAAACGATCACTTGAAGGACAACCCCTTGCTTCAAACATATTGAACTACGTGTTCAGTTTTATGATTAGTGCAACGTTTTTCTTTATCCCTTTACTGATTGACATTTCTGTCTATAACTACGCACTGATAGGAATAACTGTATCAATGGTGATGATAGGGATATGGACGCTTCCTTACTTTGATATTCTCATCTATCCTACAAACTACCCCGTTGTGGCGCACACACCCATTTCATCGCGCACCTATTTTCTTGTGAAGTTGACACAGATACTAAGTTATACTGCCAAGTTGTTGGTTTGTCTAAATCTCATTCCTGCTATTGGTGGCATTTGGATTCGTGGTGAAGAATCTTCTCAGCTCCAATTCTTTTTTCCGCTGGTCTATCTCCCGATCGCTATAATTTCCGGCATATTCACCGTTGGTATTATGACAATATTTGCAGGGTATCTGACAAAGCTATATGCCTATAAAAGACTACGAAATGTTGCTAAATTTTCTCAAGGAATGTTTCCGCTCCTGTTTTCATCGATCTGGATGGTCATTTATCTTTTTCCTAAAGACATCCCTAAGGACACCACTATAGAAATGTTTTCCATTGCTGCAAAATGGTTCTACGCCCTTCCGAACGGTTGGTTTGCTGCCTCAGTCTCGGTCGGACTTGGACAAATAGAAGTCCATTATCTGATTTTAACTGCACTTGCAGTTATTTCAAGCGCTTTCTTAGTTCTTGTGCCACTTCAAAGCATCGCTAAGACATATTCTAAATACCTTTCCTACCTAATAGAAGCTGATACAAAGCAAAAATATAAGTTAAAAGTGAAAATCCCTCGGTTTGCGAAAATCATCAAAAACCGTGTTATCCGTGCTGGTTTTAGTATGAGTTCAGTATATTTCTACCGAGACAAAAGGATGCTACAAGGTATATTAGGTATGCTTGGAGGTTCCATAGGTTTTATTGTCATTCTTACGCAATCAGATCAATTTTATCTCGGATGGATTATGAAGTCATATATTCCCGGACTAAACCTCGCGTTTTTTATGATGTCCTGTTTTTTTGGTACAGGTTTTGTAAGCATTTTTCTGACTGTTGTCAGATACACGGAACATTGGAAGGCATCCTGGATGTTTAGGGTTATACCCCTTACGGCACCGCTTGACTTATGGCGCGGCGCGCAGATAACTACTATGCTCTATGCTGTAATGCCGTATACACTTTTGCTGTACGCTATTGGTACCATCTTTTGGCAGGCAGCAGGGATTTTATATGTTTTACCGAGTCTGGTTTTTATCTTGTATAATATGCTGTTTCACCCAAAACCCGAATCAGGTCTGCCATTCTCTGAAGAAATTAACCCAAAGAGAGGCGGAATGGGGTGTGCACATTTTATCTATGTTCATTTGGCAATGGTGGTCTTTATCGGTATCTACTTTATTGCTTATCTGATTCATATGTGGGCATATATTGCGGTCTATTCCGTTATTGCGGTGGGTGGACTTATCGGGTTTGTTTATCTTTTTAGAAAAAGAGGATAAAAATCTTCGTAGGTTGGGTAAAGCGCAGCAGAACCCATAACTGTCAATTTGGCGTGAGAATTGCCTCAAACTCGGTAGGTGCGGTTAGGAAACCGCACCTACCATTCTGAATGTAAGAGGCGCAATGAATTGCGCGACTACAAACGCCGATTTTGCACTCCTGAAATTCGGTGGACAACACAGGTGTGTGCCTACTATCATGTAATCACTTCGCCAAATCTTTCGCTTTTTTGAACTTCTGTTTAGCGAATTGCCCCCATTCTTTGATCTTTTCGTTGCGATAGATAGGCTCTTTCCATTTGTCAGATGCCACTTGCATCGCCTCTCCCTCAGTAATCGGCATCTCGACCAGTGCTGCGATTGCTGCATCACGTTTTTTTGCATCTTTACACTTGCTAATCGCTTTCCATGCATCAACAAGGTCCTTGTGCGAATCAATAATGAGAATACCGAAGAGATCGTTTACAATATCCCACCGTGCGCTACCTTTATCAGCATCATAAGGAAATGGGGATGATTGCAAGTTAAACGGGTTCGTCACAACGCACCGATCCCCCAATTCGTCATAGAGTGCAGGCAGCACACTTGCACGATTCAGTCCACCTTTCCATTTAGGTCCTTCATCATCAGTGTCGCGCAGCATCCACAGCTTCTGTGCTTGTTCAGACAAAACAAACTCAACAAACTTTTTCGCTATCTCCATGTTCGGCGCACCTTTCAGAATTGCGATGGAGTCCGGATTGACAACAGTACCGTCGGTTGGCAGAACATATTTGATTTTTTCAGGACCAAGTGCCGCGATTTGGCTATAAGCATAAAAATCAATGGCTAACCCGTAAATCACTTGCCCCGCACCAACGTCTCTTGGAATAACGTTAGAACCAGCGGAGAACTTCTTTACATTTCCACCCAATTTGGTGAGGAGCGCAAACCCTTTCTCCCATCCGTGCGTTTGAAGGATAATCTCATACATCATGTGTGCACTACCACTTTCTCTTGGGTCTGCTGCACCGATTTTATTGACTAGCGCGATGTCTCCCAAATCCTCCCATTTTGCGGCTTCAGGTAACTTGAGCATCTCACGCAGTTGGTCGTTATACATAATGCCGAAACTGGATAGCGCCGCACCATACCACCGATGTTTGGAATCGTAGACAGGAATCCCATGATACGATTGTGGTATCTGTTTAAGTTGGGCATCGGGCAGTTTGTATGAAGTCAACAAATCCATTTCTGCCAGACGGAGATAACTATCCGTTCCACCGCCAAAGAAAATATCAATGTTGATACCATTTGGCACACGCTTAAATTCAGATTCAATGAATCGATAATTGGATGAGGTGCCGCCGACATCTCGCCAATCGGTTTTGACGGATCTGCCTGTCAGTTCTTCATACCATTTTTCAAAATTATTGCCGAATTCTGTCTCAATGCTTTCGGGATGGGGTGATATTATAATGAGTTTATCTTGTGCTGAAACGGCAATCGGCACTGCCATGAGGCAGAGCAGTATCCCCAATGTTGCGATATGGGTAATCTTCAATGTTTGCCGTAACGGATTTAAATAGGACATGGTTGTGATTTCTCCTGTGCATATTGAAATTTATTACAAATCGTGAGTCGTCGTCGCTGAGAACTGAAACCGATACAATGTGTTAGACTCTAAACAGTGAAATGATATCCTGCATTTTCCACGCTAAAATTAGGATGCCCGCAAGCAGTATTAGATACCACACAATCATCGCTTTTACCTGCCTTTTCTTGAAGAATGAACGGGGTGGTCTTTTTTGGTTCATAAGATTGCTCCTTATGCTTAGGTTGCGCCTCCGACACTGCAGGGTTTATGATAGCATATATCACGGGAAAATGTCAAATCCCTTTACAAGAATGCGGGGGCAATATATATGCGATTTAATTCGAATATATAGTAGATTTTAGAATTACTTTGACACTCCGAACCAGCGAGGTTAGGAAACCTCGCTTACCTATGAATGTAAGAGGCGCAATGAATTGCGCGACTACGAAAGGTCTGTTTTTTTAAAGAAGTTATTTTGAGAAATGGTATAAGGTCATTATCCGGTGATCGTCACTACCGCGATTGTGGAATCGTTAGGACTTAAAAAGTTACCATTTGGTAACTTTTTTCATACCGTGGTAACTTTTTGAAATTCGCTCTAAATCCAGTCTGTGATTGGGTTTAGAATAGATTTATCGTTGTTGCATTAATTTGCAATTTAGGACTTGGACAACTTTCACGATATTTCAATATTATGGCTAAATTGGTATAATTTTGGGCAACATTTTCTCGTTTATTTTTTGCTATAGATTTGTGGACTGGTTGCATAAGTGTTTGGATGGCGGTTTTGTTTTTCATATTGATATTATACTTGGTTATAGGTGATGGTCAGAAGTTTTTGTGGTATTAGGAACAATAGATATCCAATATATGGACAATAAGTTTGCAGGAAAAATTGGGTGTTGACAGGTTATTTTGCATTTCGGTAAGGAAGAAATTATTGGTGAATTGAATGGCTCTGCTGTGACCTTTCGTGACTTGCATTGCTATTTTCCCATCATTATGGTATAATATGGTGAACTTTGAAATTAAATAGGCACATTTTCTGTTAAAGCGATCTCCGAATCGCGACTGATGCCACTCGTAGTCGGGAATCGGAGTTCCCTCCTACCATAAACGTTCCAGAGGTAGGAGCGATCTCCGAATCGCGACGGACAATAATATGTTGACAAAGCATTAAGATAGGATACCCATTTTTATTATAACTTGCAACAACTCTGGACATCAGAGTTGCTACAAAAACTTTACACCACTCCAAAGATGAAAAAACTTGCAATTTCACATAACTTTTGGTAAAATTAAATAGAATGCCTTACAATTAGGAGGATATATACCAAATGGACATTAGAATTGAGTATTGCACTTCTTGAAACTACCAACCACGGGCAGCCAGTTTGGCAAAAGCCTTAAAAGAGAAATATAGTGGTCAGGTTAAAGATGTGAAACTCGTTGAAAGTAGTGGTGGTGCATTTGAAGTATACTTAAATGATGAATTGCTCTACTCCAAGTTAGAGACACGACAATTTCCCACACCAGAACAGATCACCACAACGATTGATAGCGTATAACAAATAGCAATGGGCATGGTAACAACTACCATGCCCATTTTTTATTTTAATCTAACCCTAATATGTTGTTGTGATAGTCTTGCAACATTCCATCTCAAACTCCAGTTACACCGAGAGAACAATCACAGTATTTCTTTCCGTTTTCTATACTACACAAAAAGCACCCACATCGGATTTTTACCGACCTCATAAGTTTCAATACCATTGAGTAAACCGCTCTCCCGATCTATACGGTAAGTAGCAAGTTTGCCCGATCCTTGCCCACCAGCAAATAGGAAGTTCCCTGTCTCGTCGATGTTAAAAACGCGCGGTGTGGGTTCAGTCAGTTGTTGTCCTAAAGCGGTTAATTCTCCATTTTCTTCATCAATTGAAAACATTGCGATACTGTCATGCCCGCGATTGGAAACATAAAGAAATTTCGCGTGTGGATCAATATGAATTTGTGCGCAGCTATTATGTTCATCAAAATCGGCAGGAAGTGTGGAAAGTGTTTGGAACTCCCACAATAGACCTGGTGCATCGTGTACCGTGTAGTCGGGAACACCTGACTTTGGGATTGAGACCTCTGGATCGCCTTTCTGAAGGTTGTAAGCAGACACACTTGAGCCTTGTTCATTTGAGAAGTAGAAGATAGGTTTGTTAGGATGTTCGCAGTAGTGGCGAGGTCCGACTGGATCATCAGGATTAAAATTTCCGAAAAAGTTTTCAGACAACATGCCCGTATCCGGATCAAAATGGAACTGATAGATAGCATTTCGAGGGACGGTGTGTGGTACAAAGGCAAAACGGTTTGATGCATCTGTTTCAATGTAATGGGCGTGCGGAGCCGTTTCAATGGTTTGGATCAATTCATCTTGGACAGTTTTATCGTCCCCTATAGCATGCACGGTAACCTTGCCTGCACCGTAATATGCTGAAAGTAAATAGCTTCCCGTTTTGTCGGTTGCAATGTAGCATGTATCCGCCTCAAGTTCAATTGTTCTCAAAAGTGTTAGTTCTTTGCTTTTTTCATCAATACGAAAAGTTGAGATTTCTCGACTGGATCGGAGTCCGGCATACAAGTAGTTGCCACAAGGTGAAAGGGTTAAAGGACCTGGTGAACCACTTACGTTAACATCTTCTTGGAACTCAATTGCGCCATTAGAGACATCAAAGGTATAAATGGCGATTCTGTTTTCTCCTGCAATGGAGAGATATAAGTGAGATTGCATATTTTTCCTCAATTATTATAGTGGGTTATTGAAATAATTATACACTTTACCTGTAGGAGCGATCTCCGAATCGCGACGAAACGCCTTGATAGTCGGGAATCGGAGTTCCCTCCTACAGTTCAAGAATGTCCAATTAATTCTATAATCTGTCATAGTTTTAAGCTGTGCGTTTTGCATTAACGACAATTGTATTTCATTTTTTGCCTTTTTTGAGAGTAGATTCAATCATTGCATGAGTCTTCGGTTCGCTGCAGAGGCTGAGGAATACCTCATGCTCAAGGTCAAGCAGATACTGTTCGGTGACAAACTGTGGTGCTGAAAGCATGCCTCCACAGAACACATAAGCCAATTTCTCAGCAAGAGATTGCTCATAATCGTTGGTGGTATCAGCTTGTCTCAATTCCTGAAACTGTTGTTTTAGGTGGCTAATCCCTTCTTCTCCTAACACAAATATCTCACGAGGCTGAGGCGATTGATAGCCGCTTTCCCAAAGTGAGAGGGTTAATTGTTTAGCATCTTGAAGATGATTGTCTCTTTTGGCTGAGATAAGGTCAGTTTTACGAAGATAACCCAACTCTACTGCATCTGCAGCATTTTGCGATACCTTCGCTTGACGAATAGTTTCAAATGCTTTATGGACGGACTTAAAAAGCTGTTGAATTGATACTGATGTGTCTTGACCTTCTAAACTTCGAAACGCCATCTCAGTAGTTCCACCACCGCCAGGGATCAGTCCAACGCGAAGTTCAACAAGTCCAAGTTTGCTGTCAGTGAAAGCTTGCACAGCATCAGCACTGAAAGCGAGTTCACATCCACCACCGAGTGCCATGCCAATCGTTGCTGCCACGACAGGTTTTGTCGCAAGACGTAAGCGAGTGCAAACCTTCTGCAGGTTCCTAAGTGTTTTGGAAATTGCATCCCAATCTTTACTTCGGGCTCGCTCAAGTAAAAGAATGAGGTTGAGTCCTACCGAAAAATTGTTTGCTTTCGTGCCGACAACCATGCCAGAAAAATTTGTTTCTACCTCGTCCAGCGCAGAATCAAGAATTGCTAACGTGGCATCTTGTATAATGTTCAATTTGCCATGTAGTTCAAAATAGGTGATACCGTCACCGATATCAAAGAGGCTTGCTTCTGCGTTAGAAATGATCGCTTTCATATCTGCTGTTTTAGATGTTGACATTCCTATGATTACCTCAATTGTAAAAACTTAAGTTGCTTGTAACACGCTATTACGCATCAAAATGGTAGACAATTTGATCGAAAGAATCGCGTGCAAAGGTGAATATGAAAACCAATGGTTCGGTTCCAGTACAACGGATGGTATGCTTAGCATTAGGTGGAATGTAGATTGCTGAACCCGGGCCGAGTTCTGCTTCGCAATCGTCAATCTGCATGTGCCCGTTGCCGCTAATGATGTAATAGGTTTCCTCAGGTTCATGGTGATGGAGCAGCAGCGACGCGCCCGGTGGTATCTCTGCTATACCCGTGACAAGTCCGCTGCTCGGACCACGTTCACCTGTGATAAGCAGTTTCCAACGAATCGGACTTTTGGCATCGATGTCCGGGTCCTCCCAACCTTCCCATTCAAGTTCAGCTTGATTGATAAAAATCGGTTTTTGGACGTTCATAAGTATCCTCCCGTGCGGACTTAGCATTCTCCTAACCGGATAATTCAGGCAACCCACAACGACAATCATTGCTGATTTGGAGCTGCTATTTTGGCAATTGATAATCTCAGATTACTATGCTATTATAACCTAAGTTGCTACTTACAAGAATTCAAGCTGGCAAACACTGCTTTTTACTGAAAAGACAAGGCTTTTTCGCTGATTCTTGTCTTTTTTGTTCTAAATCGGGGTTAGAAACCCCTCCTACAAGAGCGTTCGCGAAATAGGTGGCAACTTGGGTTATTATACTGAAAAAGGAGTATTATGACAATTCAAAAATTTCAACAACAGATTGAGGCAATCTATTACACGCGCGATGCCGAGCGTGGAGTTCCATTAACCTTCACGTGGTTTATTGAGGAAGTAGGGGAATTAGCGAAAGAGATTCGTAAACAACCACAAGATATGGAACGACTACGCGCGGAATTTGCCGATGTTTTCGCATGGTTATCCACGTTAGCAAGCCTGCTCGGTATTTCTCTTGAGGATGCTGCGCAAATCTATGCAGATGGGTGTCCGAAGTGTAACGCTGCACCCTGTGAGTGTTAACTTACACCAGACTACATAATTCGGTTTATTGGGGAAGTGGGCAGACTCCCTCAAATTCCAACAACGCAGGTTCTTTATTTACATATAATTGGGATCGTCGTCCCTTAAATTTTACTTGTAACCCTGTCGAATCATGCAGTTTTAGTTCTAACTGAAGTATATCTTCAACCGTGTCTGACAATTTCAAATAGAGTATAGAAACTAACCGTGCTAACTTTTCAAATGTCTCTGGTCTGGTTTTGAAATGTTGATAGAGTTCTGGGATTGGAGATGTTAAGGCTTGCAGTCTATTGCCATATTGTGATGAGAGTTCGCCACGGATCTGAACCTCTAATAGTAACTGATCAAATGTGGTAGTTAGAGATAAGTCAGTATTCAGATTTTCTATTTTTTCGTTAAGGAGGATTCTCCTCGCGCGCATATCTGCGATTTGATCCAGTGTAAGAGATTCAAAATGTACCTGCTCAGTTCGATGCTTATACACTTTCCCTGTTGTATCTTCACTGAGAACGACTTCCCATATATTTTTGCCTTCAGTTGAAAGTTCTGCAACCTCCCGTGGCTTTACCCACACTGCATCTTCCTGATGTGCGAAAGCTAGTGTTCTGTCCACTCTAAAATTGTGAGTCGTGTCAGTAGTCGGGAATCGGAGTTCCCTCCCGTCAAATGCCTTATGCGCATTTGACGTTGATTCACAAAGAGGTTTGTTCTGTAGGAGCGATTTCCGAATCGCGACCGTTACCCGCAAAATTTCGGTAGACACTCCACTAGTGGATAGTCCATCCTAAAAGTTTGTTTTAGTTTTTGTAGATTTCTCGGCATCTTGACAAACAAAAGTGTTCTCTTATAGTATAGCAATACATAAGGAGGAACACACCCTTGAATAAGAAATATGTTGTCCAACTGACCGATGCGGAACGACAGGAGTTATCAGATATTATTAACACAGGTAAAAAAGAGGCATATATGATAAGGCATGCTCATATTTTGCTGAAATCAGATATAAATGGTCCCTGCTGGACTGACGCGAGAATAGCTGAGGCGTATGAGTGCACTGATAGGACAGTTGCGAAAGTGCGTCAGCGTTTTGTGGAAGGTGGCTTTTCTCGTGCCTTATATCGTGCGAAGCGGAAGCATCCACCGACACCTCGTAAACTTGATGGTGACGGAGAAGCAAGGTTGATAGCACTGAGTTGTGGAACCCCTCCCGAAGGTGCTGCCAAATGGACGTTACGTCTGCTTGCGTCAGAGTTGGTAAGACTTGAAGTTGTGGAAAACATTTCTCCAGAAACGGTGCGGCAGACACTAAAAAAAACGCGTTGAAACCACACCTTCAGCAACAGTGGGTGATACCCCCTGAAAAAGACGCTGAGTTTGTAAAGTCAATGGAAGAAGTGCTTGATCTTTACCAGAAACCTTTGGCTGCGGATACTCCTGTTGTGAACATGGACGAACAATCTGTCACACTTAGGGATGATGTTCGTGAACCGTATCCTGCGAAACCGGGACAAGTCAAGCGCGTAGATAACGAGTATAAACGCAAAGGCACAGCAAATATCTTCCTATTTACAGAGGCACTCTCGGGATGGCGGCGTGTGTCTGTTCGGACGCACCGAAAGACAGTGGATTGGGCAGAAGAAGTCAAAATACTATTGGATGAGGTCTACCCATCCGCAAAACAGGTCATTTTAGTTTGTGATAACCTGAATACACATAAACTCGCGTCACTCAATAAAGTGTTTGGAGATGAAGAAGCAGATAGGTTCCGGAAGCGTTTAGAAATCGTGCATACCCCCATTCATGGAAGTTGGTTGAATATAGCGGAAATAGAACTTAGCGTCCTTACACGCCAATGTTTGTGTCGTCGAATCCCAGATATAGAGACACTCCGTAGAGAGACACAAGCGTGGCAAAAACGTAGAAATGCAGAGCAAAAGCAGGTAGACTGGCAATTTACAACGGACGATGCGCGTGTCAGATTAAAACATCTATACCCGAAAAGTTAGACTGGACTAACCACTAGTACATCAGGTTTTCCCTTTCTCAAAGAACATAGGAAAGAAGTTTGTTTAGAAAAAGTAGGGGAAAGCGTTAGAGAAATCTCCTTTGAATCCCATCGAACCTCTTGAAAAGGTATGAAGTAATGCTGTCCGTTCACGGACCGGAACAAAACACAATTATCATCTTCTTTACACATATTGTAAATAGTTTCAGAAGATATGGATGGCATAATGTTAAGGATCTGTTGAATACCAGTTTCCCAGTCTTCATAGAGGTTAACATATTGAAGGTCTTGTAGGGTCTCACCTTCTCCGATATTAATGTTAGGAATCTCACATTCGTTCAATTTTATGGGGATAAACCATATCTTATCAATAGGCTTTTGTTGAAGTTTCTCAATTGCAATAGACAGTTCTTCACTCATGTATGTCTTGTCGCGAGTGTTATATTCTTTTGAAAAACATGCGATAAAGAAATCTCCGTGATGAATTGCTTGTTGAATTGCTTGTTTCCACGGCGTGCCGGGCCCTATATTGTCCCTGTCCAGCCAGATGTGAATGTCGTGTGAGGCAAGAGTTTGGCAGAGACGATCAACAATAATTTTGTTCTCATGACAATAAGAGATAAAACATGCTTCATCTCTCTGGCGTGTTTAATCTCCATGTTGATATGGTTGATTAATCGCGCTTTGAAGGCTTCCCGCCGTTCTTGACGCACTTCAGGCGCGGGGCGAAACTTGGATAGATCTGGCGGATTATCTCGCGTGTGAGCCTCATAATCAAATTCAACTTCTTCCATAGTACCCATTACGAACCTCCTGACTGCCCTCATACGCAGTTATTATAGTAAAATCCATAATTATTTTTACACTACGAATCAACGCTAAATGCGCGTAAGGCATTTAGCGGGTTCGGTTTCCTAACCGAACCGTGTTTATTCAGTCCATAGATGCGGTTAGGAAACCGCATCTACCAGGGAGTGTGAACATATTTTTAGATTTCACTATAAACGATGTATTTCTGCATCTTCTGGGATGTAGATAATTATCAATATACGATTAGTGACGCTTTTTCCTATGAACATCCACCGGTCCGGGTGCCCTTGTGGATCGGGACCGTCATATCCATCTGGATCGTCAAAATCAGAAACTACCTCATAAAATTGGACGTTGTGCTTCCTTTGTGCTTCCTTATATTTATCCCCGTCCCATATAAACCCAATGTCCATTCAGCGAACTCCAAACGTGTATACGCGAGTCAAAAATGTGAATTCGCCTTTAGATTGACCAAGCCACAAATCAATTAGTTCCATTCAAAAAACGCTCAAAGTTACCGCCGAAGAGGTTGTTAACATCTCGTTCGATTTCTGAGGTAGTGAGAGTCCAACCCACATCCAAAATGGATTGATACTTTTCTACCAAAACGTCAGCGATGATCTGGCGCGAATGCTTCCATTTGTAGATGAGTTGGTCTAAAATTCGCGCATCGGAATGTTGTGGGATGACGCTCAAACCGAGTAATTCAATCCGCTCACGGGTTATCTCCTCAATGACACTGGGGTTGTTCATAAACCACCAACATCCAAATATCATTAAGTTTTTGAATTTGCGTCCGATGACACATAACTCATGCTGATTTTCGCGAGAGAGAAGTGTTACAAGGAATTTGTTGTCGGGATTTTCACGGAGAAGTGCCTCCAGACTGCTCAGATCCGCTTTTCCAGTACCATCACCTGCCATTTTGAGTTGTGGGTTCACAGCACGTTTAACCCCAATCATCAACGCAAAAGGGAGGTTGAATTCACGCGAGATTGGTAAAATGCAGTTATCAAACAACCTTCCGAGAACACCATTATCAGGATATTGAAAATCAGGAGGTAGGGAAACAGCCATGTATTTTGGATTCATCCGTTGAATCCATGTCTCTAAGAATCTGCGAACTTCTTTATAGCTTTTCTCAGATGAGAGCGTTGGATCAACCTCATAACCGAGTCCACGGAGGTGTTCGTACGCTGATTCTTCGTAACTGTTTATGAGAACATCCATCCGAAGGGCAGCTTCAAAACGTGTATCACCCGTATCACCTGATTCCCACACCGGTGCTTCTGCTGGATCAAACGGGTCATTTGTCATAACGACTTTTGAGACGTTTGTGCTTTTAAAAACAGTATCAATGAAATCTTCTACGGTGGTATCGGCAAAATATCCACGATAATCTTGCAAGTTTCGCGAACCCATGTCCAACCCTAATTCGCTCAATGTCGTAACAACGCCTCGGCATGCTTCACTGATAGGTGAGTTTTCAATGAAAAGCGTCTGCCAAATCAGTTCTGCTTGCTGCGCTTTTGTCATACTCCAAAATTGCTGATATGAGACATCGGATTTGCGGAATACTTCAGCGATGAGATAGTGATAGGTTAGCAGTTCATCAATTCCCCACAGCAAAAGTTCACCAAAAGGTGGACTAAAAAGATGTGTGTGAATATCGGTGATATTTTGGGAGTGAACAGCGTCTGTAATAGCGGTTCTCAATTGATCAGTCGTTTTAATTTCTGTGTTAGTATTTGTATTGGGAACGTTCATATTAGGACTCCGAACTGAGCTTATGGTGGATATAATTAACAACTTCTTCAGGCGGATGTTTTCCAAATCGCACATAAACACCGCGGAAGTTTTCAAGACGTGTCGGTTTCGCGAAGGGACTGAGCAGTACCCCGTGCTTGTCAACGTAGTAGCTGCGGAACATCGACCAAGGACGTTCAAGTTTATAACAACATGCAGTGACGATGAGGCTTTCTATTCCGCAGCTGTAATGAAAAGGTAAAAAGTATTTGTAGAGTGGACCAACCAGAAGAATTGTTGATAACAGCAGAACAACGATAGATTGAAATCCGAAATATATCCAGAGAAGAATAAAAGACAAAAACAGCATCAGCAACACAGACCGCTTCCAATTTTCAAGAAGTGGATGCACACGCCATGAAATTTCTCTCGCGTGTGTATGTTCAGACAGAGAATCAGTTTCTGCAACGGTCCGGTGTTCTTCCTGCACGTGCTACTCTGTATCTTCTGTCGGGGTAAAATCGACTTTTGAATCTTTTTCGGGTGTTTCTGCTGGCGTTTCATCTGTGTTTTCTTCTGTGGGTATGACGTTGCCTTTTGAATCTTCTTCTACTTCCACGCCATTTTCAGTGCCAGCAGATTCTTGCGAATTTTCTGTCTCTTCATTTAGCGGTGTAATAGTGCCATCTCCTGTTTCGCCATAAAATCGCATCAATAAGAGCGAAATAACCATAAATCCGATTGCCACCCAAGTGGTAAGTTTGCTAAGGAACGTCGCGGCACCGTGACCTCCGAGTACTGATTGCATTCCAGACCCACCAAACGCGCTTGACGAAAGCCCTTCACCTTTGCTGTCCTGTAAAAGGATAATCAGCGTTAAAACGACACAAACTGGAACAAAGATTATGATTGCTATAGTTATGAAAACTCCCATAAGATAATCCTCTCTAAATTGCCTACAAGGCTGTTTAATTATAATATTGCATTTTTCACGATTTCAACGAAAGATTCGGCTTGGAGACTTGCTCCACCAACAAGGGCACCGTCTACATCGGGCTGTGCCATTAATTCCGCTGCGTTTTCTGGCTTCACGCTGCCACCGTATTGAATACGTATCTGAGATGCAGTTTCGTCGGTATGAGCATCCTTCAACAATTTTCGAATATAACTGTGTGCCTCTTGTGCTTGGGCAGGCGTTGCGGTTTTCCCAGTGCCGATCGCCCAGACAGGTTCATAGGCTATAACACTGGACAACAAATCAGCAGCTGATAAGTCCGCAATGCCTCCTGTAACATGGTTTTCAATAACCTTTTCTGTGTGTCCTGCTTCTCGGTCTTCAAGTTGTTCGCCGACACAGATAATGGGCTTCAAATCGTGAGATAATGCTGCTTTGACTTTTTGATTAACGCTCTCATTTGTTTCACCGAAGTATTGCCGTCGCTCTGAATGTCCGATAATAACGTAGTCGCATCCAGCATCTTTCAACATCGGCACTGATACTTCACCGGTAAATGCACCGCTATCTTCCCAATAGACATCTTGTGCAGCAAGAAGTATGTTAGTATCTTTTATTACCTTGCTAACAGCATCAAGGGCAGTAAAAGTTGGAGCAACAATAATTTCTACTCCGGTACAGCTAGCAACTAAATCCTTTAACGCTGTTGTGAGGGTAACCGCCTCTGAAATTGTGTTATTTAGTTTCCAATTTCCTGCAATGATAGGTGTCCGCATAGTCCTTCCCATTAGAGTACTCGTGATGCAAGTTCAACGAGCCGATTAGAGTAACCCCACTCGTTATCATACCATGAGAGGACTTTAACCAATCCGTTTTCAATTACTTTGGTAAACGGAGCATCTAAAACGGAGGAGAGTTTGTTTCCGTTGAAATCGGATGAGACGAGATCAAGTTCCGAATATCCTAAGATTCCAGCCAATGAAGCTTCAGATGCTTCTTTCAAGGCAGCGTTAACATTTTCCGCACTCGGCTTTTTGTTGAGTTCAACGGTGAGATCAACAACGGATACATTCGGCGTCGGCACGCGGATTGCGAACCCGTCTAATTTTCCGTTCAATTCCGGTAGAACTTTGCCGACAGCAACAGCAGCACCAGTTGTTGTCGGGATCATTGATAGTGTGGCAGCACGTGCTCGCCGCATATCCTTATGTGGAAAATCGTGAACGCGTTGGTCTCCAGTGTAAGCGTGCACAGTTGTCATCAACCCACTTTCAACTTCAAAGGTTTCATGCAACACTTTGGCGACAGGGGCAAGACAGTTGGTCGTACACGAAGCATTGGAAATAACATGATGCTGTGTTTTATCATATTTATCATCGTTAACGCCGATAACTATTGTGATGTCTTCATCTTTTGCGGGTGCGGAAATAACAACTTTTTTTGCGCCACCAGAGGCGATATGTTTTTCGGCATCTTCTCGTGCTGTAAAGAAGCCAGTCGATTCAATTACGACATCTACTCCCAGTTCTCCCCACGGTAAGTCAGCAGGATCACGTTCTGAAAAAACACGCATCTCGTTTCCGTTTACTATCAAACCTTGATCTGATGCATCAATATCGTCGGATAGCATTCCGTGTACGGAGTCATATTGAAGAAGGTGCGCGAGCGTCTCCGGATTTGTCAAATCGTTAATTGCAACAAATTCTATATCTAACGCCGGATTCTGTAGTGCTGCACGAAACGCGTTTCTACCAATCCGACCAAAACCATTAATACCTACTTTAGTTGACATAAGACAGATAAATTCCTCTCCAAACATTTCGCCCTTGTAAGGCTTCCTATTTATGACTACAATCTTTAAAGCAAATTTTGAAACTGCAATTGCGAAGTCACTAAATGGATTCCAGATTAAGTCATTGTATGATATGTAATTATAATTATTTTCCCATAAATACTTTCAATAATTATACTTCAAAATGTAGTAAATTGCAAGTGTGTTGTTGAGTTGTAGTGCTAAATGTCCCTTGAAAACATATTCAAGACACTGTATAATAGACGCAAATTTGTGTTGAGGTGTTAATTTAGGTGAGTGATGTTCCAAAATCCCACCCTCGCTATCTATCGTTGACATTAAGAGATAGAATTGTGAACGGTGTAGAGCAAGGAATTACTTCTATCCACGGTCTCATTGCGCACGGACGCGGGGAAGCATTTGACTATCTGATTGGCGAGAAAACTCAACCGTTCGCTAAAGAGGCGATCTGTGCTGCAGCTGCGATGCTGTGGTTAGCTGAACATCCCGTTATCTCCGTGAATGGTAATTTAGCAGCGTTAGCACCAAATGATCTAATTGAATTGGGGCGAGTGTTGAAGGCACCGTTGGAGGTGAATATCTTTCACACAGAATCGGGACGGGAGCAGAAAATCCGACAACATCTGCAAAATCATGGTGCATCAGACGTGCTAATGCCTACCACCGATGCGCAACTCTCCTATATCGACTCCAATCGAAAGTTTGTACACCCAGAAGGAATATTCAAAGCAGATGTCGTTTTCGTTCCACTTGAAGATGGAGATCGCTGCGAGGCACTGCGGAAAATGGGGAAAGATGTTGTCACTGTTGATCTGAACCCGATGTCGCGAACCGCAAAACAGGCAAGCGTCACAATCGTAGATAACGTTGTACGGGCATTACCGTTGTTATGTAAAAAAATAAAAACATTTTCGGAAAACCCTGCAGCACAAAAAACCTTGGCAGAATATAGCAACGAATCAGTACTACAGGAGGCTTTTCAACATATTAGTAGGGGTGCCAATGGCTAACGAAAAGCAGCACCGTGTTAAGCCGCATATCCTACTAATTGGGTTAGCACTTGTAGCCTTTAATAGCTACTGGTGTCTGATGGGAACAGAGGTGTGGCACTCCACGCAATTGACAATTGCTTCGCTGTTTTTTAATGCGGTTTTCACGCTTCTCGTCTTCGTCGTCCTGAATTTATTCCTCCAACGATTTTTGCCCCGTCTTGCGATGTCTCAGGCAGATTTACAAACCATCTATGTGATGGTTGTGATGGTAACGACTATAAGCGGACATACGATGATGGGGTATCTCATCCCTGTCCTCGCGCATACCTTCCAATTTGCATCTCCAGAAAATGAATGGCTCTCTCTCTTCGGAAACAACATCCCAAACTGGATTGCTGTAAAAGATCCGCGTATTTTAGATGGATTCTATAATGGAGATTCTACACTCTATAATCCGTCTACTTTAAACGCGTGGATACCTCCAGTGCTTGCATGGTCAAGTTTTGTAATTGCGTTATGGTTGACGTTATTATCGGTTACGGTTTTTCTCCGAAAGCAGTGGACAGAAAATGAACGGTTGAACTATCCGATTGTCCAACTCCCGTTAGCACTGACCCGCAATCCGAAACGTTTCTTTCGCTCAAAGTGGATGTGGGTTGGATTTGCTATTGCGGGTAGTGTTGAACTGCTAAATGGCTTGAGTTTCCTGTTTCCTGAGATACCTTCCCTACCTATCAGAAACAAAAGACTCGGACAATTCACTTCAAAGCCGTGGAGCGCGATGGGACCTATTAACATTTCGTTCTATCCGTTTAGCATCGGTTTAATGTTCTTTACACCACTGGATCTGTCTTTTTCCTGCTGGTTCTTCTGGTTACTGACCCGTTTACAACTGATCGTAACAGATATGTTCGGTGCCCGTAATATCTATAATCTTGAACAGCAAACAGGAGCGTGGATTGCGTTTGGGTGTATTCCATTGTGGATGGGTCGGCGTTACTACGGGCGTATTCTTCGGAAAGTATTCGGCATAGCACAACGTGATGGAGAATCTGTACCTGACGATTCGGGTGAACCGATGCGTTACCGATCTGCCGCGGTGTTGTTTACTGTTGGATTACTATTCCTTTTCTTCTTCTGTTTTCAGATGGGGATGGCATTATGGGCAATTGGTCTGTTTCTTCTACTGTACTTTCCGATGATTCTCGGCATTACACGGATACGTGCTGAAATAGGACCACCGCTGCATCAACTTATCCTTGTGGATCCGGGGCGGACAATGGTGTTAGGATTAGGCACACGCCGGTTAGGCGTAGGCAATTTGACAGGCTTAACGTTTTTGTATCCGTTTGTGAGATGTTTTCGGGCACACCCGACACCGAGCGAATTAGAGGCGTTTCGACTGGCAGAACGGAGTCGTATTGGGTATCGGCAGCTGCTCATTGGAATGATTTTGGCTATAGCGTTTGGTATTGTGATAACGTTTTGGGCATATCTGCATGTCTTATACGATATGGGAGCGGGAAGTAAGGCACGCGGTTGGATCGTCTATATGGGATGGGAGACGTTTAATCGCTTACAGACGTGGCTTGTCAGTCCGCGTGAGTCGAGTGTGCCGGAACTCAGCGTTATCGGTAGCAGTTTCCTGTTTACAATTTTCCTGATGATTATGAAGATAAGGTTTTTATGGTGGCCCCTGCATCCGGGCGGTTATGTGTTGGTCAGCGGTACAGGCATGGGACGCTTGTGGTTTCCAATCTTCCTGAGTTGGTTAGCAAAGGCAACTGTGCTAAAGATAGGCGGTGTGAAGTTGTATCGGCAAGCGGTGCCGTTCTTTTTAGGTTTGATCTTGGGAGATTATACGCTTGGGTGCGTGTGGAGTCTTATTGGCTTAGTGATGAAAATGCCGACTTATATTGTGTGGCATTGATGCTAAACGCCTTGACATTCGGCTCGAATTTGTGCTAAAATTCAGAAAACGAAGGAGTAAGAAAATGGAACATACAACTCGAATTGAACTTGAAAATCTAAAAGATCTGTTTTTAGCAGAAGCGGACGTTATTAAACCTGAAGATGTGCGTAGACTTACCATTGAAGATGCGCTCGTTGATACTGGCGCAACAGGGCTCTGTCTACCCAAATCGCTCATTCAGCAACTTGGACTTACTCCGCTCCGACAAATCCAGGTACAAACTGCAAATGGCACCGCAGAACGCACTATTTATTCAGAAGTAAAATATACCGTCTTGGATCGAACCCACTCCATTCAAGTAACAGACCTTCCTGAAGGCACGCCTGTTCTCGTTGGACACATGATTTTGGAAGCACTTGATCTCTGCGTTGACATGAGAAACGGATTGATTCACAATCCAGCTCACGGCGGTGTATGGACGATTAAAATTCTCTGAGGAAGATATAAATGCTCCAGAGGCTTTCGTATAATAAAATATTACCTAAGAAGAACATCTAATGCGTATTTCACCCGCCTATCAAGAAATAGTTGATTTTATTGCAGCTGGGACTACCCCTCAAAATTTGGTAGATTTTTGTCCATCTGAGGAGGCTAAGGAACGTATTGCAGACCTAATTCATCGTGAGAAAACAACCGGCTTAACCTCTGAAGAAACGGCGGAACTTAATCACTGTTTACAACTTGAACACCTAATGCGTCTTGCTAAATCCCGTGCTCGGAACTACTTGAAGCGTATTGGATCATGTCTTTTGAGGTGGGACCTTTCCCACGAGACCAATTTGATGAAAACGAGCCTGATAGAACCGTCCGTATCCATCAACGCACGATATTTTACGGTGCGATAGAACTTGTCGCGTGACTCCATCCCCCCAACTAAAGGAGAATACATGAAACGTTACAAATTGCTTTTACTCATAGTTGTTGGACTGCTCATTTTTGGATGCGGTGATAGGTCTCCTCTGAATATACTGTTAGATGTAGATCGCATTGACGCAACACATTTTGAAGTTACGGACATGACCCCAGCAGCGTGGGAGAAACTCAGATACTATAGAGAGGAATCGGGGCGTGTTTTCGTTGAGCGAGTAGAAGAACTTCGCATGGCACAAGAAGCGTTTTACAATCGGCATGTGGATGCTGACGGTATTTCTATTGTGGGAAATGACGCGACGCATGACGTGCATTTTATCAACGCGGCGAAGTGTATTTTAATAATGACAGCGCAGCATCCTGAAGTGAGAGAAGCCTACAGGAACTACTTTTATGTTATTGTCGCTGGTGGCGTTGACGATTTTAATAAAGCAATGCCTTCTGGTCGCTTTATAAGCGATACGTGTAACGAGGGCTTAACTTTTGGTCGACATGGTCAAATAAACCATTACGATTTAGTGCCAGAAGCACCTTCAGCGTTTTTTGCAAGCGGCACACTTTCTCTTGGGATAGTTTATAATCCTGACTGGACATACCCGCGTGCGCCGCTCAGAGAGTATTATGGGTGGACATCACAGACCGCAGTGAATGGTCGTGGGGATTCTATGTACGTTACTACGCACGAATGGGCGCATGCCCTCGAATCTGGATTTAATCAATTTATCCCCAATTTTAATGACAAATTGCGACATGCATACACAAACGCACTAGTGGTTAGTCCAGTCTAACTTTTCGGGTATAGATGTTTTAATCTGACACGCGCATCGTCCGTTGTAAATTGCCAGTCTACCTGCTTTTGCTCTGCATTTCTACGTTTTTGCCACGCTTGTGTCTCTCTACGGAGTGTCTCTATATCTGGGATTCGACGACACAAACATTGGCGTGTAAGGACGCTAAGTTCTATTTCCGCTATATTCAACCAACTTCCATGAATGGGGGTATGCACGATTTCTAAACGCTTCCGGAACCTATCTGCTTCTTCATCTCCAAACACTTTATTGAGTGACGCGAGTTTATGTGTATTCAGGTTATCACAAACTAAAATGACCTGTTTTGCGGATGGGTAGACCTCATCCAATAGTATTTTGACTTCTTCTGCCCAATCCACTGTCTTTCGGTGCGTCCGAACAGACACACGCCGCCATCCCGAGAGTGCCTCTGTAAATAGGAAGATATTTGCTGTGCCTTTGCGTTTATACTCGTTATCTACGCGCTTGACTTGTCCCGGTTTCGCAGGATACGGTTCACGAACATCATCCCTAAGTGTGACAGATTGTTCGTCCATGTTCACAACAGGAGTATCCGCAGCCAAAGGTTTCTGGTAAAGATCAAGCACTTCTTCCATTGACTTTACAAACTCAGCGTCTTTTTCAGGGGGTATCACCCACTGTTGCTGAAGGTGTGGTTTCAACGCGTTTTTTTTAGTGTCTGCCGCACCGTTTCTGGAGAAATGTTTTCCACAACTTCAAGTCTTACCAACTCTGACGCAAGCAGACGTAACGTCCATTTGGCAGCACCTTCGGGAGGGGTTCCACAACTCAGTGCTATCAACCTTGCTTCTCCGTCACCATCAAGTTTACGAGGTGTCGGTGGATGCTTCCGCTTCGCACGATATAAGGCACGAGAAAAGCCACCTTCCACAAAACGCTGACGCACTTTCGCAACTGTCCTATCAGTGCACTCATACGCCTCAGCTATTCTCGCGTCAGTCCAGCAGGGACCATTTATATCTGATTTCAGCAAAATATGAGCATGCCTTATCATATATGCCTCTTTTTTACCTGTGTTAATAATATCTGATAACTCCTGTCGTTCCGCATCGGTCAGTTGGACAACATATTTCTTATTCAAGGGTGTGTTCCTCCTTATGTATTGCTATACTATAAGAGAACACTTTTGTTTGTCAAGATGCCGAGAAATCTACAAAAACCAAAACAAACTTTTAGGATGGACTATCCACTAGAGAAAGGGTTATGGCCGCGTCTGGTAGGACACTATAGTGCAGCAGCCGAGATAAGAGAGTTTTGGGCAAACATCGTTACAATATGGTTTTATAACATTAGACCCGGATGGCAAAAACCCGGATGGCAATTTGAAACGCCCGAAGAATTTATTGCCTATGATCCTGTAGTAGGCGAACTCATAACGGAATGCTTTGTGTATGCACCGTTTTATGAGTGGTTTTCAGCAGATTATGCTATTGAAAAGGGTTATATTGCTGCTCCGGAGGTGGAATAGCAATGAACGAAGAACTGGTATCTGAAGAAGTTGAAAAGTGTTTGATTCTGTTAGATCAATATGATATTATGAAACCTATGGAAATGATGCACTATTTATGATGTGAAAGTCAAATAAAATAAATATCTCTAAAGGAGATGCAAGAATGACTCACATTTGGAGAAAAGAATATAAAAACCGCAGTAGAATCCTTGATAAATTCTACACGAAACAGGAAGTAGTCAAAAGGTGTTTAGATGAAGTCCATAAATTACCTTACATATATGATTGCGTGATAGAACCGTCTGCGGGAGATGGTGCTTTCTATAAAAATATCGAACATGACAACAAAATAGGAATTGATATTGATCCGCAATATGATGAGATTATCAAAGGAGACTGGTTCAATTACAAAATTAGTGAAGTGTACGAGCGCGTATTAGTTGTAGGGAATCCACCTTTTGGTCAATATCAGAAACTATCTTCAAAATTTATATCCCATGCCATCTCATTTAGTAATGTCCAAACAATTGCTTTTGTTTTACCGAATGTTTATAGAAAACATACACGGCAAAAAATATTACCATATAATTGGAGAATAGCCTCCATCACTGAATTAGGAAGGGATTGTTTTACATTAGAAGGTAAGGAATACCATGTGCCTGCAAGTTTCTTCATTTTTGATAAATCAGAAGGTAGAGATTTAAGAGTTAATCCTAATGCCTACACAGAAACTAATGATTTTAAGTTCTCCAATAAAGATGATTTTGACATATTTGTATTTGGTGCTTCTCCAAGAAGAATTACAAAAACTCCGACATCAAATAATCGAGGATACTTCCTTAAGTCAAAAATTCCAGTAGAAGATTTGATATCTAAAATCAAAGCGGTTGATTGGAATGGAAATTCTTGTGCAAACGGTGGCGTATATTGGCTAACAAAATTTGAATTTTTGGAACAGTATATCAAATTCCATGAACCAAATAGAACTAAAGACAGCCACGGGAGTTTTTTTGAATCTCCTTTAACTCAAATGTGCCAGGAAAAAAGTTATAATTTAGGCGAAACTATCTGAATTTTCAGCAAGATGCACTGTATATCATTAATTAGGCAATACCTCCTATGAAAACTACCCACAAGATTCTTTTTCAAGATTCACGCGATTTGAAAAATATACCTTCAGAAAGTGTTGATCTCATAGTTACCTCGCCGCCATACCCTATGATTGAGATGTGGGATGAAATGTATGGTAATCAGAATCCAGACATCCAGAGTGCGTTAGTTAACGGCGATGGAAAACTGGCTTATTCGTTAATGCACGAGATCCTTGATTCTGTATGGGACGAAGTATTTAGGGTCTTAAAAAACGGCAGATTTGCTTGTATTAACATAGGTGATGCAACAAGGACGGTAAAAGACGATTTCTGTTTGTATCCGAACCACGCGAGAATCTTGACTTACCTCTTAAATATTGGATTTTCAACACTGCCTGATATCCTCTGGCGAAAACAGGCTAACACTCCCAATAAATTTATGGGATCGGGTATGTTGCCTGCCGGTGCTTATGTAACACTAGAACACGAGTACATTCTGATAGTGAGAAAAGGCTCTAAAAGAGAATTTAAAACAGAGAAAGAAAAAGAAAATAGACGTGAAAGCGCACTGTTTTGGGAAGAACGGAATATATGGTATTCGGATGTTTGGACGGATATTAAGGGAACAGAGCAGAAACTTTCTAATGATATGTCAAGATTGAGAAGTGCCGCATTTCCTTATGAGTTGGCTTATCGACTGATCAATATGTATTCGGTAAAAGGGGATGTGATACTTGATCCGTTTTTAGGCACGGGAACTACGATTGCAGCTGCGATGACATCGGGACGTAGTAGTATCGGTGTTGAAATTGATAAGAGTTTTGAACAGGCGATTCATCCGATTGCATGCAGTATTGTCAATTTTTCAAACTATTATTTACACGATAGATTGCTAAGACATTTTGAGTTTGCCAAAAATCGGATCCAAAATTCGGGACCGCTGAAATATACAAACAAGCATTATGAATGTCCGGTGGTGGCGAGTCAGGAACAGTTTATTTTGCTAAACGGTTTAAAAGAGGTGCAAGCACTCAAAGACAACATCTTTGAAGTCATCTATTCACTGAAACCGCAAACTGTGGATTTTGAGCAAACTCCAGAATCTCTGCTTGGAAAGAAAACGAAATCTTACCATAAACATTCTCAACTTGATATATTCAACGCACAATGATTTCATATCGGACAAAGAGTTATTATGAAAATAAAACTAAAAAATGCTGATATTCAGGAATATGTGGTGAAGACTCCTACTTACGAATTTCCTAAGTACACGACTCAATTAATAAATCTCGCAAATCAAAATTCGCAAGCAACACGTCCAAAATTCGTTGGACAAATGACAGATCTAATACAAGAATTTCCAGGACAAACTTTTGACGAATGGGTTACGTGGTATCAAGAAAGATATCCCGATGCTATTGATGATGCAACAGAAAAAATAATTACAATGATAGACAAACTCAACGAGGCATTCGTCAAAATTGATCGGGCTATGGTTAAAGCATGGGTAGAGGATCTGGTTCTTGTCAAGACATATACAGGACTTAAATTTCAGGAGGCAATTCTGAGAAAATTGTCGGAAATAAAAGGTTGCGACTACCGTTTAGCAGAACCCTCTGAAGAATCCCAAGGTATAGATGGATTCATAGGTGAAGATGCGTATTCTATTAAACCCAGTACCTACGAATCAAAGCCAAGCTTAGCAGAATCCATAGAGGTCAGGATTATTATACCATTTCTATTTAATATTTTCGCTTTTAATATTTTTTCTTTTCTGCTATATTTTATCACAAATTTATAGTTGATAGGATTAATATCAATGAAGTTAAAACCCGCACAGATAACAGAAAGTGTTGCCGAGTTGAAAAAAATGTTGAGAAAAACATCCATAGGTTATCAAAAACAAAGGTTGACAGCCCTTTTACTATTTCGCAGCGGTCAGGCTCTAACTCGCAAGCAAATCGCGGCGATGATAGGTGTTGATCGGAAAACGATTGGTCATTGGTTTCAAACTTATGCCTCTGATGGACTTGATGCGCTTTTGACACGGAAATATTCTCCCGGGCGTCCAGCTCAGCTTACCGAAGCACAACAAGAAATGTTGCGAGCAGAACTCAATAAACCTGAGGGTTTTTCCAGTTATCAACAGATAATAGATTATATTGAAGAAACTTTTGATGTCAAAATGAACTATAAAGCAGTTCACGCGTTGGTTCGGTATAGATGGAAAGCAAAACTCAAAGTGCCCCGCAAGAGCCATATAAAAAAAACGAAAAAGCGTGTGAGACGTTCAAGTTAGACTTCCCTGAAACAGTCAAGACAGCGATTTCGGAGAAAGATTGTGCGTTTGAAAATGTCCGCCTTTTTTGCGAAGATGAGTCAAGATTTGGTCTTCATCCTTTTTCATATCGGTGTATTACCTTGCCCGGTGTCAAACCGATTGCCAAAATCAGTTATACTTATGAGAACTTTTATCTATATGGTGCTGTGGAACCAATAACGGGAGAAAGTTTTTTCCTTGAAATGCCCTGGCTCAATAGTGCTTGTTTCCAAATATTTCTTGATGAGTTTGCTAAGGTTTATCCTGCGTCTCTGAATATCCTTGTGCTTGATAATGGGCGTTTTCATCAAGCGAAATCACTGCAAATCCCTGACAATGTGGTCTTACTTTTTCTGCCACCTTATAGTCCGGAGTTGAACCCTATTGAAAGACTATGGCAAGACATCAAAGCAAAGTTGTTTCAAAATGTGTTTGCTTCAATAGAAGAGATGCAGGACAAACTGACCGATATATTAAGAAATTACACTAAAACCACTATTGAAAGTATAACAAATTATCGTTATTTAACGAAAGTCGCAAATGAGATATAATTTATTAGAATTGGTATTATTTAACGTGAGTTTGATAATTAAATCCAAATGTAGATGTAGGTTGGGTTGAGGAACGAAACCCAACTTGAAACGCTTTTATAGACTCTAAATGTTGGGTTTCACCTGCGGTTCAACCCAACCTACGGGATTTATCTTAGCAGAATCCATAGAGATCAAGATTATTTTTTACGAAAAAAGAAGGATGGTGTGGAGTTTGAAATACCGGAGGACTATGGTGTAGTGAAAGTACTCGTCTAATTCAAAAGCGATAATCATGACCGATAACAGTAAATTGAAAGAGAAACTACAATCACGGATTGCTAAATTTGCTGATGAGAAAAGAAAATTATGGTTCGAAAATTACATAAAACATGACACCAAATTCCGTGGCGTAGAAATCCTTACAATTAGAACCGAATTAAAAGACTGGTATAAGCAAGAAAACATAGACAAACTTCCACTTGATGAGCAGTTGAACTTGGCTCTTTCATTTTTTGAAGAGGCGTATTCTGAAGATAAACTTGCGGGAATTATCAAAGGTAGATAAACAGATAGTGGTGGATTTTATTGCGGAAAATCGTGCATATTTTTCTTCAAGGGAAAGTCATGAAAATGCGATAAAGTATTTTGATAAAGATGAAAAGAAAAAGATGCGAGAATTGTTAAAGTAAATCGGAAAATATAAAACTTTTACTGTTTCTCTTTTCTTTCCTGCCCTTTGTATTGCAACTGATACAAACGATAATAGATGCCTTCCCTTTGTAATAACTCATTGTGCGTACCTGTTTCGCGGATTTCACCGCGATGCATGACGATAATCTTGTCCGCATTTTGGATCGTAGAAAGACGGTGCGCGATAACAACAGATGTCCGATTTTCCATTAAACGGCTGAGGGCATCCTCAATCAAAATTTCGGTTTCGGTGTCAACACTTGAGGTAGCTTCGTCAAGAATGAGGATACTCGGATCGGAAGCTAAAGCACGTGCAAACGCTACCAACTGCTTCTGTCCAACGGATAACCCGCCCCCATCTTCTTTGATCTCTGTGCCATAAACGTCTGGCATTTTTTGGACAAATCGGTCTAAATGTACATCCTTTGATGCGCGCTCCACCTGTTTTGATGAAATAGACGGATCACCGAGACTGATATTGCGCTCAATTGAATCGGAAAAGAGAAAGATGTTTTGTTGTACAATGCTAATCGCACGCCGTAACTCCTCAAGATTCATTTCTTGGAGGTCCACACCGTCAATCAGAATCTGTCCTTTGTTAATTTCATAGAATCGGCAGAGCAGGTTAATAATAGATGTTTTTCCTGCTCCCGTATGCCCCACAAGCGCGACCTTTTCACCCGGTTTTACTGTAAACGATACATCTCGTAAAACATAATCCTCATCATTGTATGCAAACCAGACATTCCGAAATTCTATCTCACCTTTTAGAGTCTCTACTCCACTTTTATCGGCAGTAGAAACGATGCTCGGTTCTGTGTCAAGCAGATGGAAGATGCGTTCGGAAGATGCCATAGCGTTTTGGAAGATAGTATATTTTTCGCTGAGTTCACGAATGGGCCAGAAGAACCGTTCAGCATAGCGGATAAATGCGACTAACACGCCAAAAGTCAACGCCCCTTGCACAATCTGTCCCCCGCCATACCAGATAATCACTGCCGTAGCAAGTGATGCAGTCACCTCAATCAAAGGATGGAAAATTGAAAAATAGAAGATACTTTTCAAATTTGCGGCGAGATATCTACGGTTGCGTTCGTTAAAACGAAGATGGCTTCGGCGTTCTTGCGCGAATAGTTTCATCGTCGTCATACCAACGATGTTTTCTTGTAAAAACGCATTGATACGTGCGTATTGCTTACGTTGTTCACGAAAAGCACGGCGAGAATAAATTTGGTAGACAAGTGTTGCACCAAAAATGATAGGTAACACTGTGAATGTTACAAGTGCAAGTTTCCAGTTGTAGAGCAGCAGCACCACCATGATACTCAATATATCCAACAGGTTAGCAAAAACGGTAATTACACCGGAAGTAAATAACTCGTTGAGAACTTGTACGTCACCCATGACGCGTGTCATCAGTCTGCCAACCGGGTTTTTGTCAAAATACTGAACGTCCAAACGTTGTAAATGTGAAAATAGTGTCTGGCGAAGATCGTGCATGACGCGTTGCCCGGTCATTTGCGTTTGGTATTCCCCAAAATAGGTAAAAACAAAATCGCTAATCAATCCTAATACGAAAAAAAACGCGATAGTGCTCAAACCATCCAATTGACCAGGTGTAATATGATTATCAATACCTATTTGCCAAAGATATGGTCCGACAAGTCGTGAGAGTGTGGTTCCTAAAGTAAAAAAAGCGATTACAAGCAATTGAAATGTGTAAGGTTTGAGGTATGCCAGCAGTCGCTTCATCAACACCCGGTCATAGACTTTTCCGAGGTCTTGCTCCTCATCGCTATATTCATATAGGTTGCTTCCCATACCAAACATAAGTGCGTTCCTCTCTAAAGTTCTTCAAGTTCATCTTGTAAGAGTTGTGTTTCATAGATACCAGCATAAATACCGTTCTTTTCAAGAAGCTGTTGATGCGTGCCAGATTCAACGATACTACCATCATTCAAAACGATAATGTGATCGGCTGCTTTGACTGTTGAAATCCTATGCGAAATGAGGATAGTTGTTCGCCCCTTCATGATTTCAGCGAGTCGACTGAGAATTGTATCCTCGGTTTGTGTGTCTACATTCGCAAATGCATCATCAAGGATAAGTATTTTGGGTTTAATAATAATAGCGCGTGCAAGTGCGCTGCGTTGGCGTTGCCCACCCGAAATTGTGATCCCCCGTTCACCGAGTAAGGTTTGCAATCCATCTGGAAACTCCTCAATTTGCGATAGCAGATCAGCACTGTGTGCTGCCTCTCTGATCTCATCGTCATTCGGAGTGTCTACACCGTAAGCGATGTTATTCCGTAAATAATCTGAAAACAGAAACGGCTCTTGCTCTACAAATCCGATATTGGAACGGAGAACATTCAACGGTATATCTTGGATGTCTACACCATCAATAAAAATGGTGCCGCGTTCTGCTTGACGGATGCGTGGAATTAGATTGACAAGGCTGGATTTCCCTGACCCTGTTCCACCTACAATTGCAATAGTAGTTCCCTGTTTGATTTTAAGATTGATGTTATTTAGCACAGGCTGTCCATCCGGATATGAAAAATTTAGATTTCTAAATTCTATTGCGCCTTCAATGCCTTTTTTGTTCCATTTGACGTTTTCGCTATCGTAGATTTCTGGCTCTTCACTCAGGATTGCGTTAATCCGATCCATTGATGCGGCACCCCGTTCAAATGTATTGACTATAAAGCCAAGCATAATCATCGGACGGACGAGCATCGCGAGATAGGCACCAAAAGCAATAAAATCACCGAGAGTTATTTTCTGCTGAATCACATGGAGTCCGCCCATCCAAAGGACGACTACACCACCGATCCCCGGTAGTAAACGGAATAACGGAAAAAAGAAATTCATCAATCGGATCTGCTTGTTGTTACGATTGACAAATTCTTGGTTCAGTTCTTTAAAATGTTCAATTTCATTCGCTTCAAGTGTGTATGCTTTAACAACACGTACGCCAGATAAATTCTCTTGTACTTTCGTGTTCATTATTGAAAAAGCCTCTTGAATTCTTTCGTAATGGGCATGTAAGCGTTTACCAAGTAGACGAATTATGATTACGAGGATAGGAAAGGGTACCAACGCTACGAGTGTCAGTGTAGCATCAATGCGCAACATGATAACGAGAGCTAATCCGAAAAACACCGTAGCATCCGCAGTATAAATGATGGCACTGCTAAGAACCATCCGAATAGCGTTTAGGTCGCTGGTTGCGCGGGTCATCAAATCGCCTGTGCGCACATTATCGTAATAGGAAGCAGAGAGCTTTTGTAGATGTAAAAAAAAGTCAGCACGGAGATGAAATTCCATCTGCCGCGCAACACCTTGCATAGTGCGGCGTTGGACGAAACGAAGAACTCCACCGATGAGGGCGACACCCAAAAAAAGTGCAGCCAAAAAGAGAATCCGATCCTTTGACACCGTCAGGTTCGGGTCATTATATGCTTCTTGTAACTCATCAAAAAACACTTTCAGTATCTGCGGACTGATCAGCAGAAGTCCATTTGTCAAGAGGACAAGGATGAAACTGAACAAGATGGCGTATTGATGACGTTTAACGTATTTTTTGAGACCGAGTAGACTGCGAATGGGGTGCTTCCTTTCCGATGCCAGTGAATTTGGGCTGCGCGCGTTCCTCAATATAGGTATTGCATTTTGACGTGAATTTGCGAAGGGTGTTTAATCAAGTTTTACAGCAAAGCGGAGAGAGTTGCAGCCGCACCATTTTGTTTGGGTAGCAAAGGGAATGTGCATCCAAGAATGCGTATAGGTGAATCATTATTCCTTTTGTCTGTTATAGTGAAATCTGAAAATATGTGCACACTCCCTGGTAGATGCGGTTTCCTAACCGCATCTATAGGACTGAATAAACACGGTTCGGTTAGGAAACCGAACCTACCGTAGTGTATAAATAATTATAGATTTTACTATAAAAGACTGTCCCACTCCACTAATACTAAATTTTTAAGAGGTGCGTATATGCAAAATAGTGAAAAATGGTCGCCTGCTTTAGTGCCGTATGAAAACAGCGATATAACCACTTGGGAACTTCCTGAGGGCGCAACCGCCCGATTAGGACAAAGTAGAATAACTCCAAACATCGTCCCCTCACCAGATGGAAAGTATTTCGTTGTTCCCAGTGATATAGGGGTTTGGTGGTACGATGTATCCACTATGACTCCCGTTGCTTTATGGGACACAGACAGAGGATATATTTCTGCAGTCTCATTTTCTCCAAACGGCAAATGGCTTGCCACAGGCGATGGAGATGGACTCGTCAAGGTATGGGATGTGCAGCGTGGTGTCTGCATCGTGCAGATGGAACGGGATGAAGAGGAGAGACCCTACCATTCTGTTTCCCGCCTCGTCTTTTCGCCTGATAGTCAGCTTCTCGCTGTTTCCAGTCGGCGTGACTATATCCTATACGTCTGGAACACTGAAACAGGGGAGCAGATAGCAAAATATCACGATGATACAAATTACAGATGGTGGCCTTTTCTCTTACGACCTATTGTCTTTTCTCCAAATGGCAGTTTGATCGCGTGTACAATGCCTGATGATAGCTTATTTGCACATGCTGATCGCGGCGGCACAATCCGCACTCCAGAACATTCTTCCAATTATATTGCGGTATGGAATATAATAACAGGTGAGCAGCTCACTTGTCTTACAGAACATTCTGATTTTGTGTACAGTCTTAGTTTTTCACCCTGTGGAAAGTTCCTTGCATCTGGAGGACGAGATGGCGCAATCCGAGTTTGGTCAGTCATAAATTGGGAGTTGCTCCATACTTTTAAGAATCTTGGAGCGGAACGGAAGAAGGTCTTTTATTCACCAGAGGGCATGCTGTACGCTTTAGAGATGTCTGATGATGCCTTGATAGTGTGGGACATAGCGCGTGGTGAAAAGGGTGACCTCTTCCTTGAAGAACATAATTCTCTCCAAGGTGTACACGTTCCAAAGGGAACTCCGTTCGTTTTAGCTTCCTACCACCCGCGTGAATTTAAGAAGTGGACGGTGGGGAATTCCGAACCGCATTTATCTCCGCATTTATACACTGGCGTTCCTTTTTCGCTGGTTTTTGCGCCAGATGGAAAAACCCTTGCAGGCGGGTATTGGAGTGAAAACGAGAAGGTAATGTTATGGGATATTACCAAACCATCCTCGCCGCCATCCAGTTTCAATCTACCTGGAAGAGAATATATTGTCTCTGTGTCGTCGCAGGGAAAAATCTACGCAACTGGTCCCGATGGTGAAACTGCAAAGGTATGGAACATTGAAAACATTGAGACACCCGTTGTTACTTTCACACTTCCCATCGAAAAAAGACCTCTTGCCGAACAAGAACGGCAGGTATCAACGGCAGCGTTTGCACACAAAAGCAACCTGATGGCATGCGGGGATAGTGAAGGCATGTTGTATGTGTGGGATGTACAGCAACAACGTATTCAACACGCGCTTAAGGCACACGAAAATTGGGTTAATTCAATTGCATTCAGTCCAGACGAAAAGTTCCTTGTGAGTATTACACGCACCGGTCCCAGATCTCGGCTATGGAATGTTGAAAACGGTGAACCGATTGAAGGGTTTCCAGAAAGAACTTATGCGTTCGCTTTTTCACCTTGTAGTACCTTAATTGCCATCGGTAAGGGAAAGGAGATTCTCTTATGGGATATTGAGCATGGTGGAACTATAATGAGTATCCCTCAGCCAAAGGACAGTTGGAATCCATTTGCGTTAGCATTTTCACCCTGTGGTTGCTATTTGGCTTCCGGTGCATCGTGGATAAGGGGATTCGGTATTAAGAAGTGTCCGGTGTTGCTTTGGGATGTTGCAAGTGGTGAAAATATTGCCGCCTTCCGAGGAGGGCATCCTACGGATGTGCAGAGTCTTGCTTTCTCTCCAGATGGCACGCTTTTGGCGAGTGGTGGTTATGATGGCACTATCTTGCTTTGGGATATTAAACCTTATATAGACTCTTAAAATGCCTTGAATTAACCTTACAAGTATTACGCAGCACATAGGTTCAAACTACTTCAATCTAAAATAAAACAATTATGAGGACAAAGTTTATGCAAAATAGTGAAAAATGGTCGCCTGCTTTAAGACAACCTGAAAACAGTGATATAACGACTTGGGAACTTCCTGATGGTGCGGTTGCGAGATTAGGACAAGGACAAATAATGGACGATATAACATCGCAACCAATTGCGCCCTCACCAGATGGGAGATATATCGCTGTAGGCAATAGAATAGGAGTTTGGTGGTATGATCTATCTACTATGACTCCTGTCACCTTATGGGACACAGGGAGGGGATGGATTACTGCTATCTCATTTTCACCCAATGGCAAATGGCTTGCTACAGGTGACGGGGAAGGGGTCGTAAAAGTATGGGATGTACAGCGTGGTATCTGTGTTTACCAATTGAAACGTGATGAGACGAAGAAAACAGAGCAAAATGTGTCCGGAGTAAATCTTGTATCACATTTAGTCTTTTCTCCAGATAGTCGTCATCTTACATCCTCAGTCCTTCGTGACTATATCGTGTATGTTTGGCAGACAGAAACAGGTGATAGGGTCGCAAAATATCATATTGAAACCAATTTCAGATGGTACCGTGGCAAACCTCGTCCTATTGCCTTCTCCGCCGATGGTTCATTACTTGCATGCACAATGCCCGACTACAATTTGCTGGCTTGTGCAGACTCTTTAGATAGAATTCGAATTCCTGAAAACTCCTTAAACTATATTGCAGTATGGAATTTGAAAAGCGGTAAACAGATCGCTTGTCTAACAGAACCTACGGATTCTGCTGTGAGTCTCTGCTTTTCACCGTGTGGGAAGTTTCTTACATCCAGTGGGCAGAAAGGTACGGTTAGGGTTTGGACACTTGACAATTGGAAACTGAAACGGGAATTCCACGACTATGGAACAGATCCAAAGAAAGTCTTCTATTCGTCAGAGGGTGTACTGTATGCTGCTGAAGTCTCTGATGATACCTTCACCGTGTGGGATGTCGAAAGTGAATTTAAGGTATGGAAAGTTGGCGACTCCCAACCCAAGACATTTAGTTATTCGTATATCGGTATACCTGATCCCCTCGCCTTTTCTCAGGATGGAAAAACTCTTGCAGCCTCATGTTCGGGAAATACATTGATGTTCTGGGACACTGCCAATCTTTCTCAACCTCCAAAGCGTTTTAACGAGGCGCGGGGAAACTTCACTTTTTCTATGTCACCGCTCGGTAAATTGTATGCGACTGCACCTGAGCAGGGCACTACGAAAGGACGGATTATAAGTGTATGGGAAATTGGAAAGGACAAGATACCAATTGCCTCTTTCACGTTCCCTAAGCAAGAAAATCCAGTAGCACTGTATAGTTCAGTATTCGCGCCAGTCCGTAACTTGATCGCTTGTGGGGACAATGAGGGTACGCTTTATGTGTGGGATGTAGCGCGACAAAAGATGTCTCATAAACTTAAAGCACATTCCTCTTGGATACATATTATTGCATTTAGTCCGAATGAAAAACAACTTGTGAGTATCCGGCGTGCAGGTCCCGTATCTCGAATGTGGGATGTTGAAAGCGGTGAAGCAATTGAAGCATTTCCAAACAAAGTCACGCACATTGCATTTTCACCATGTAGTTCCATTGTCGCTTGTTGTGGCGAAAGAGAAATTCTATTATGGGATATTGAGCATCGTGAAATGATCAAGACCATTCCGCAGCCGAAGGATAGTTGGGAGCAACTGTATGCCTTAGCGTTTTCACCGTGTGGACGATATCTTGCGTCCGGCACGTGGTGGAATGTGTGGATGGATAATATGCTAATTAGATTGTGGGATATCGCAAGCGGTGAAAATGTCGTTACTTTTCAAGGACACAGTAGCGATATTCAGGACCTCGCTTTCTCACCAGATGGGACAATATTAGCAAGTGGTAGTTATGATAAAACCATTCTTCTTTGGGATTTGAAACCTTATATCTAATGTTAGCACCTCTGAGTATGTCGGTACAATTTCCAACTACAACCCTATGAATACATAACAACCTAATCTAAGGAGTAAATATGAATCAAAATAGAAAACCCGCACCATTCAACGTTGTGCCGGGTGACACTGAAGGAACTACATGGGCGTTACCTGATGGCGCAATTGCTCGTTTGGGAAAAGGAAGAAGTCCTAAAATAGCACTTTCTCCCAATAGCACATATTTCGCAGTCGGAACCACTATAGGGCTTTGGTGGTATGAAATGTCGTCAAAATCACCTATCGCGTTGTGGGAAACAGAACGCGGGATGATTTCGACTCTGGATTTTTCACAAAATGGTGAATGGATTGCTATTGCCAATTCTGACGGTATAGTCAAAGTGTTGGATGCTCAGAGCGGTGAATGCCTCGCGCAAATAAAACGGAGGCAAGAGCATAATGTGTATTGGCACATTGCATTTTCTTCGGATAGCAAGTGGATTGCCACTGCGAATTTTAACGGAATCGTTGAGGTGTTGGATGTGGATCAAGGTGTTTGTGTTGCACAGATGGATCGAGGTGAACGTGAAATCATTTCCGCTGATATTACCCACTTGGAATTCTCGCCAAATGGAAAGTATGTGGCTGCTACTGCACATAATCTCGGATCAGAAGGAACACTAACTTACATCTGGTGTTCAGAGACAGGTGAGTTAATTTTCAAGTTCTCGGGTAGAAATTTTGCTTTCTCTGAGGATAGCCACCTACTGGCGGGATTAACTCCTGACGAATCCGATAGCGATACCGATCATATTAACCATTACGTCTCAGTATGGAATATAATAACAGGTGAACGCATTGCCCACTTCAGCGTGAAAAGTACTTGGTTAAGTGCTACCACCTTTTCACCTTGTGGTGAATTCCTTGCATTTAGTAGTAGAGATGAAATCCTATTCGTATGGGACATGGCAAAGGGTGTGGAAAAGAAGGTTTATACTGATTTTCAAACGAATCGGGCAGTGCCTTTCTACTCCACAGAAGGTGAGTTATTTGTTATTGTGGATGGGGAAGATACTACTGAAGTATGGAATGTGGAACGCAGAGAAAAACTCCCGATTCCTGAAATTCATTCTAATAGCATTGATGCTATGTGGCTTAGAGAATTTCCGCAGTTGGTTCTTACAGACATTACACTTAGCAAAGAGTCAGAGGTAGGTAATAACATACACCGAATCTCAACGCTTCGTAGATTTGACTATGTTCCAGATCCGGTTCTATTTTTACCGGATGGAAAGACGCTTGCAAGCACAAGCGATCGTAGGGGAATTGTTTTATGGGATGTTGAAAGTAAGCAAGCGCGAGAAACATTACTTGAGGACAAACGAATCACCTCTTTCGATGTTTTACCTTGCGGAAGCATCATCGCTGCGTATATCCGGGGCAACGAAGACTATGGCTGTGTTTGGGATGCTGGGAAACCTGATGAACCGATCGCTGAATTTACCGAACAAGCGCAATTGACATGGAAAATAGCATTCTCACCGACAAGCGATCAACTTGCAGTTGGAAGTAGGGAAGGCACAATCTATCATTGGGATTTCAGACTTAAAGAGAAATTAAAACCTTTCACTGGACATACCGATTTCATCTGGTCAGTGAAATATTCACCAGATGGCAAAAGACTTGTAAGTGGTTCAAGCGATAGAACTGCTCGACTGTGGGACGTAGAGACAAGCGAAGAAATTGCCACATTGCCTTTGAAGGAACGTTGTATACTTATGAAGATTGCATTTGCGCCATGTGGGAAAGTGATTGCTGGTGGGATGTTCGGTGAACTGCGAATCTGGTGTGCAGACAGTTTGACTACGCTTATTACGATACCACATCCAGAGACACAAAAACCTTACGCACTGGCATTTTCACCGTGTGGACATTATCTCGCGTCCGGCACCTGGTGGCATGACGGAATGGAGAAGATGGCAATTAGGTTATGGGATGTCGCAAGTGGTGAGAATATCACTACGCTCTGGGGACACCCGACAGATATTCAGTCGCTCACATTTTCACCAGACGGTACACTTTTGGCGAGTGGTAGTTTTGATGGCACTATCATGCTTTGGGATATGACACCTTACCTGTAGCAAGAAATTTTATGATACGATAAGTTTGGCAAAATTCGTATGTAGCATGTATAATTTATAGTACATGAAACTATAGTATGAATCACGTAAAAGGAAAAATCGATGGTAGACCTTAACAGTGTCTTGAAAAATACAGCAACTTTACAAGTTTATGCACATTGGGACCCGATTGCCGATGCGACTTACGACCTACATCAAGACTCACCAGAAAACATTGAACTCTTTGATTTGTCGCCAAACGAACCCACCCGAGAATATAAAGTAGAGGCTTTCAACGCCTTTCTTCCAACGTCAACTGTGGCGGTAGGCGATGTTTGGGAGCTGGATTTGGACAGAGTTATTCCGTTCCTTTCACAGTTTCACTCGGGTGCTACAGGGGAGTTACGCCACGGACAGAAAGGGGCTTTCGCCTGTTTACGCGCACTTTCACCGGACTATGCCGACATTGCGTTCCGAATTCATGCGGAGTTTACTTTGGCAACCCGTCCTAAACCGGAATCTAAACGCAGTAACGATGATGATTATATGGATGTCGCTCGCTTTATTCCATCGCAATTTGCAGGACGATTGCTCATCAACCTGAAAACAGGTGTTGTTTGTGACTTTTCGCTCGCGCTTCCGCCGCGCAATAGCAATGCGGATATCAACGATTTTGGATATGCTGATATGGTTTTCGTGCCGCGTATGAAACTCCATGCCACTTCGACTAAAGCACAGGACGATATTGATTGGGAAAGTTTCCTCACATCCGAAGAGGCACGCAAAAGATTGGAATTAAAGTTCTATAAGTTCGCTGAAATTGACTGGTTAACGCTTGAGGAGGCAGTTGAAAAAGTGACTGCAACACAGCGTCCGATGCATGCAGTCATTAGCTGGGGTCCGTTAGATGATGAATCCTGCTGAGCGAACGGTAAAAACTTGAGGGCGGGTCCGCTCTCGAATTCGGAACTCATCAAAGTGCTTAAGGAGAATTTTGTCAATACCTGCGTGCTCTTTCGCGATTTGTCAGAACTGATTGAGGATTCAGAGGGTGAAAGGGTCGGCGTTTTCGCTAAAACACTCAAAGAAAATTACGTCGGTGCAGTGGATATTCAGGTGCTGAATCCTGATGCCGAAATAATTATGCCCCAGCCTGAAAACAAACTCCCAAGCCGCAATCCGGCACAAAGATATTTAACACAGTTAGCGGACGTTGCGAAAGGCAAAGTTATGAACACCAACGTCGCCAGCGAAAATAGAGGGACATTGATGTCAAAATTGGACATGAACTTGCGCGAACAATCAATGGAGGTTTTGAATGTATTCCGCGGTCCTGGAGACGGCTATCAGGATTACACACCTACTGAAATTGACGCCACGTCTTATGAACAGGGTGGAACGCTCATTATTGATATACAGGTAGGTGAGGGGGAGGCGACGGGTTCATTTGATCTGTTTGATGCTGACGTTGAACTGCCCACAGAGGGGTATCCAGATGACGCTCTCGCTTCAGCGTGGGATATTCTACCCGGCGACACAGGACAAATTCGTCACCGCTTCGCCCGTGGACAACGGTTTAAGTTAGGCGCGACAGGTAATTGGTTCTGCGAAAAGGGAAGCACTAACGCATTTCTTGCGCGAATTTCTATCGTGCCAACTGAAACGGAAGAAACGTTGTAAGGTAATTATGGATATACTCTACAAAATGGATGATTATGGTGAACTTTGAAATTAAAGAGGCACATTTTCTGTAGGAGCGATCTCCGAATCGCGACGAACCTCACTGATAGTCGGGAATCGGAGTTCCCTCCCGCCAAATGCCATACGGGGAATGCCTAAATGGCATTCATACCGTTGATTTGGCTGAATGCCAAAAGCGCATTCAGCGTTGATTCACAACTCAAAATGTCCTGTTAATTCTAAAGTTCACTATATTAGGAATTTAACAGATTTTCATAGATTTCTTTATGCAAAATATGTTATCATTTTGAAATTTGATTTCAATGTATCACAGTTCAGGACTAAAATGTACTGAAATTTGGTGTTTTGACGTTTTGTTACGCAAAATGAAAGTAAAAACTGTGATTCACGCCTCATGCCATCTTTGAATGGAGAAACTATGCAACATTCTTATCAATTCTGTTTTCGTATCATTGTTTTTTTATGTGCGTTGATTTTTCTTAGCACCAGTCATGCGAATAATCTGAGCGATAAAGAAAAAACTGAATTCTTTAACACTCAAGTGAAGCCTATTCTTGAAGAAAACTGCCTCCAATGCCACGGTGGTGGGACTGAAGTAGAAGGTGGACTCCACTTGACGAGTCGGGAAAAGATGCTTGAAGGCGGGCATTATGGAGCTGCGGTATCGTTAGAAAACCCTAATGACAGCTTCTTGCTTGAGATGATTGGTTATGGTCAAGAGACAGCCCAAATGCCACCGGATGACAGGTTAGACGATGCCTCGCTTGAGATTTTAGCGAAGTAGATCAACATAGGACTTCCTTACCCTGCGCAAGATAGTAATGCTGAACTGGTACTTCAAACCGCAACAGATTATTGGGCATATCGCCCGTTAAAACGACCACAAGTGCCATCGGTGCATTCATTGGATTGGATCAGAAACCCAATTGACGCTTTTATTCTCGCAAAACTGGAAGCACATAGTGTTCTGTCCACACTAAAATTGTGAGTCGTGTCAGTAGTCGGGAATCGGAGTTCCCTCCCGACAAATGCCATACGCGCATTTGGCGTTGATTCACAAAGAGGTTTGTTCAGTAGGAGCGATCTCCGAATCGCGACCTTTACCCGCAAAATTTCGGTAGACACTCCAATAGTTTAACTCCTGCCGCTCCCGCCAGCAAACTGACGCTTATTCGCCGCGCATACTACGATCTCACAGGATTACCGCCTTCTCCAGAAGCAGTAGACGCTTTTTTGAATAATACATCACCGGACGTTTATGAAATACTAATTGATAAACTTTTGAAGTCTCCACGATATGGTGAGAAATGGGGACGACATTGGCTGGACCTTGTTCGGTATGCCGAGACAAACGGCTATGAGAGCGATTCTGACAAGCCGTATGTATGGCGATACAGAGACTATGTCATAAACGCTTTCAATCAAGACAAACCGTTTGATGAATTCATTAAGGAACAATTGGTAGGTGATGAACTTGATACCGTATCTCCAGAGACTATCATTGCGACTGGGTATCATAGACTCGGTGTTTGGGACACTGGGCCAGCTGATCGGAAACTCGCGCGATACGACTATCTTGACGATATTGTTTCTACAACCGGGCAAGTGATGCTTGGCATGACAATCGGTTGCGCTCGATGTCACGACCATAAAATTGATCCCATTTCAACGCAGGATTATTACAGTTTTCTTGCGTTTTTCCATGACATCACACCTCACAACCGTGGACCGCATACTGACATTGGCACACCTGAACAGCAAGCTGAACGTAACAGACAACTCACTGAAAAGCGGCATGCAGAAGAAAAATTCCAGGATAAACTCTTTCAAATACAAGAAAACATCAAAATAGAACTCGCTAAAATTCATCCAGAGCCGATAGCACCTGACATCGTGGTGTCTCCAATCCGTGACTTAACCTATCGCTTCTATCGTGACATCTTTGGACAGTTTCCTAATGATTTTGATTCTCTTGAACCTACCGCCGAAGGTAGATTATTTAGAAACCTCTTTACCCTTACCCCTGCCAACCGAAAGAAGAACATTGGCTTGGTCTTTGAGGGGGAATTACAAGTGCCAGAAGATGCAACCTATACGTTCCATCTAAATCTGAATGGCGCATTTAGGCTGGTTCTCAACGGTCAGTTAGTTAGTGAATTGAGTGGTGATAGCGAAACACAACTCGCGCTTGCGGGTGGTGATGTGCCGATTCGCCTTGAGTATTTCAACAAAGATGTAGATAAACCCCAGCTGGAAATCTCGTGGTCTGGACCAAATCTTGAGAAACAGTCCCTTTCGGCAGCTGCCACACTCAATTTTGGCAAACTTCTAAAAACACATACAGAAAGTATTGAAGCCAACCCACCACTGAAAGCATTGGTAGATAAATACAATGAACTGAAAAAACAGCGAGATAACATTCGGCGTCAACGTATACCCTACGATCATCAAGCTTTAGCCGTTTCAGAGAATGGGCAGACACCAACACACATTCTTCGGCGCGGTAATCCACACCTTGTCGGACGCGAGGTAAAACCTGCATTTCCTGCAGTGCTGAATCCACGTGCAGTGGACATACCGCTAACTCCAAAGGATGCAAAATCGTCTGGAAAACGTCGTGTCTTGGCTGAATGGGTGGCACGTGCTGAAAACCCACTCACAGCACGCGTGATGGTCAACCGCATTTGGCAGTATCACTTCGGACGTGGGATTGTCCGGTCATCCAACGATTTTGGAAAGTTAGGCACACCACCAACACATCCCGAGCTTCTCGACTGGCTCGCTTCTGAATTCATAGCGTCTGGTTGGCGATTAAAAACGATGCACAAGCTCATAATGACCTCAAACGCTTATCGTATGTCTTCTCAGAGCAACTCGGATTTCATTCAACACGATGCGAACAATGACCTGTTCTGGCGATTCAACATGCGCCGCTTGGCAGCAGAAGAGATTCGGGACACACTCCTTTGGATTACTGGAAAACTGAACCTTAAAATGGGAGGACAAAGTGTTTTTCCTGAACTACCGCAAGAAGTGTTGGCAACAGCCTCAAGACCGAAGAGTGTTTGGGGGAAATCACCACCAGATGAGGCGAGCCGACGAAGTGTTTATGTAAAAATAAAACGTTCGTTACTTGTTCCTATCCTGAACCAATTTGACCAAGCGAACACCGATTCGACATGCCCTGTTCGTTTTTCGACAACCGTGCCGACTCAATCGCTGACAATGCTCAACGGAAAATTTATCAACGACCAAGCACGTGCTTTTGCTAACAGAATGCGATGGGAAGGCGGTGTGACGAATAAAGACCGTGTGCAATTTGGGCTACGGCTTGTGCTATGTCGTGAACCTGAACCAATTGAGATTCAAAAAGCGTTGGCATTCATACAGGAACTTCAGCAGAAAGATGGTCTGAGTTCAGAAGTCGCGCTTGCCCGATTCGCGTTATTGGCGTTGAATTTAAACGAATTCATCTTCTTGGATTAATATGAACTGTTTTCGAATTTCAAACAGAAACTCTAAGATTGGAGTGAGGTTATGAAAAGTCAATCTAAGATTAAGAAAGAAACAGATTCCGTAGGTAGCTTCTGTGGTCAAACCCGTAGGGAATTTATCGGTAACATCGCTGGTGGTTTTGCATCGCTTGCGTTGACAGGGCTCTTATCCACTGACGGTTTTCTCGATTCACAGGCGTTTGCAGAAGACAGCGTGACTCCCTACCTAAATCCACTTGCACCTAAATTGGCACACTTCACGCCGAAGGCTAAGCGCGTGATTTTCCTGTTCATGTATGGCGGTCCAAGCCATGTTGATACCTTTGACTACAAACCAAAGTTGTTGGAACTCAACGATAAAACCGTCCAAGTCAAGACAAAAGGGCGTGGCGGTGAGAGGAATCAAGGACGCATCGTCGGTCCCAAATGGGAGTTCAAACAGCATGGCGAGTCTGGACAGTGGGTGTCAGGGCTATTTCCACACATTGCCACTTGTGTTGATGATATCGCCTTTATCAAATCAATGACTGCTGATTCACCCTTACACGGTTCAGCGATGCTGATGATGAATGCTGGTCGTATACTAAGCGGTCACCCGTCACTCGGTTCTTGGGTGAACTATGGGCTTGGTAGTGAGAACGAAAACCTCCCCGGATATGTTGTGATGCTTGATCGGACAGGCGGTCCTATCAGCGGCGCGAAAAACTGGAGTAGCGGATATATGCCCGCCGTTTTTCAAGGCACAGTTTTTCGTTCAGAAGGCACACCTATTCTCAATTTGGAGCGTCCGAGCGACGTTAGCCAAAGCGAACAACGGCGGTTACTTGATTATCTGCGTCAATTTAATACAACACATCTCTCCAAACGGACTGATAATACCGATCTCGCGGCTCGAATTTCAAGTTATGAGTTAGCCTTTATAGTAAATTATGTAAATAAGTTCACATATATTCTGTAGGAGCGATCTCCGAATCGCGACGAAACTCCTGATAGTCGGGAATCGGAGTTCCCTCCTACAGCTCAGACGTAAAGTTAATTGTAAAATCCACTATAAAATGCAATCTGCCGCACCCGAAGCGGTTGATTTAGAAAGTGAACCAGAACACATCAAAGCACTTTACGGGATCAATGAGAAGGAAACGGAGGAGTATGGCACGAAATGCCTTTTGGCAAGGCGATTAGTTGAACGGGGTGTGCGCTTCATTCAACTCTACTCTGGCGGTGCCCATAATGACGACAATTGGGACGCACATAGCGGTATTGAGAAAAACCACAACAAGCACGCTAAGGCAACTGATAAACCGATTGCTGGGCTTCTAAAAGACCTCAAACAGCGCGGGTTACTTGACGAAACGCTCGTTGTATGGGGTGGTGAATTTGGCCGACAGCCGACAGCAGAATATGCCAAAGGCACAGGTCGAGACCACAACTCGTACGGCTTCACGATGTGGATGGCAGGTGGCGGTATCAAAGGCGGCATTAGTGTTGGCGAAACGGATGAACTCGGTAGCGCGGCGGTCAAAGATCCGTTTCATGTCAGACATCTGCACGCAACAATCCTGCATCAACTTGGAATCGAACCTAATCAGCTTACCTACTTCCATAGCGGATTAGATCAAAAACTCGTCGGTGTTGAGGGTGCGGAACCGATTTGGCAAGTTATGAGTTAATTGAGGGATTTATAAATAAAGTTTGCAGGTTGGATAGAGCGTAAGCGAAACCCACAGGTGTCAATTTAGAAAAGCACTACACGCCCGTCTCGTGCGGTAGGAGCGGTTTCTAACCGCTCCGTATTGTCCGAAAACAAACAGACATTCTTGTGAGAGGTGTCTGCAATACCGATATATCGCGCTTACAAAGCGCTCCTACAAAGAAGTCTTATCGATTGCTAACTGCCAACTTGCATCAGTCCGGTACGGTTAGGAAACCGCACCTACCGGGATTGGGACTGCTAAATTGACCTAATTCTTTCTCATACCCCTACCAAAATTGTAAATATACAAAGCAGCATTCAACACACTCCGAAAACGAACACCCTCATTTATAGTAAATTTTACAATTAATGATACACCGTCCATCAGCGCGCTTACAAAGCGCGCCTACCTATAGATGTCTACCCAATTTCATATTTCTCCATAATTTCCTGTTGACATCATCATCTCTTACCGTGTATGATATGCAAAAAGCATATTATTATTGGAGGAAACAAATTTGGCAGCAAATATAGGGCTCATCGGATTAGCCGTGATGGGTGAAAACCTTGCACTGAATATGGAAAGCAAAGGCTTTGAGGTAGCAGTTTTTAACCGAACCGTTTCTCGCGTTGATGATTTCATTGCAGGTGCAGCAAAAGGAAAAAATGTCACCGGAGCACACTCTATTACAGAATTTATTGATAAATTAGATACACCCCGAAAAATAATATTAATGGTGAAAGCAGGGGAACCTGTTGATGCATTTATTGAGTTACTTGTTCCACATCTCTCAAAAGGCGATCTGATCATTGATGGTGGAAACTCCAATTTCAATGACACTATGCGCCGACACGAAACGTTGACTGAACAAGGTATTCTATTTATTGGGACAGGAATTTCTGGCGGTGAAGAGGGGGCATTGAAGGGACCTGCGATGATGCCAGGTGGTTCGGCTAAGGCATATACGCTCGTTGAACCGATTTTTACGAAGATTGCGGCACAAGTAGAAGGCACACCATGCTGTTCATACATTGGACCCAACGGTGCGGGACACTACGTTAAAATGGTGCATAACGGCATTGAATACGGCGACATGCAGCTGATTTGCGAAGCTTACTCCTTGATGAAGGGTATCTTAGGGATGGACGCGGACGAGATGCATGAGGTCTTCAATGAATGGAATCAGGGAGAACTGAATTCCTATCTCATTGAAATCACTGCTGACATCTTCACACAACGCGATGCAAGTGGAACTCCGTTTGTTGATGTTGTACTGGACCAAGCGGGACAAAAAGGCACTGGCAAATGGACGAGCATTTCGGCACTGGATCTCGGCATATCTGCGCCTACTATTGCTGAGGCAGTTTTCGCACGTTGTATCTCTGCTATCAAAAGCGAACGTGTTGATGCATCTGAAGTAATTAAAGGACCGGTTGGCACTTATGATGGAGACCGGGAAGCAGCTTTGCAAGCTATCCACGATGCGCTTTATGCTGCCAAAATCTGCTCTTATGCGCAAGGATTCGCATTGATGCGCGAAGCAAGTGTAGAAAATGAATGGAATCTGGACCTTGGTAAAATCGCTTTAGGTTGGCGCGGAGGTTGTATCATTCGGGCAAAATTCCTGCATAGAATTGCAGATGCGTTTGAACGTAATCCTGATCTGCCGAATTTATTACTTGACTCCTATTTTCGCGGTGTCATAGAAGCGGCACAACCTCACTGGCGGAATGTCATTAGCACTGCCACGCAGCTCGGTGTTCCCATTCCAGCGTTCAGTTCAGCGTTAGCCTATTTTGATAGTTATCGCAGTAGTAGACTCTCCGCAAATCTTATCCAAGCGATGCGCGATTATTTTGGAGCACATACCTACCATAAATTGGATGCTGATGGCAACACGGTTGTCGGAGAAGATGGCGAACCGACGGTGTTCCATACCGAATGGATGCTGGAGAACCGCCCAGAAGTTATTGTTAAATAAAGTAGCAGGCACACTCCGCCGTGCCGTAGCCCAAGGTATTCTTTTAAAGGAGAATTCATGGCTCAAGAACCACAACAAGCATTGTATGATTTTAAACCGCAACACGATTTTTTTGTAGGAATTGATTCGGACGGTTGCGTTTTCAACAGTATGGAGGTCAAACACAACGATTGCTTCAGTGTGAACGTTGTCAAACATTTTGGATTGGCATCCATTTCACGACAGGTGCATCAGGCATGGGATTTTGTCAATCTCTATTCCACGATGCGAGGCACGAATCGGTTTAAGGCAGTCCTGCTCGTGTTTGATTATCTACGTGAAATGTCCCTTGTGCAGAAGATGGGTGTGGAAGTTCCAGAACTACCACACCTACGAGAATGGACTGAAACTGAAACAAAACTTGGAAATCCCGCACTTCAGGAAGCGATTGATAATGCCACTGGTGAAAGACAGGATGAATTGAGTCATGTGATGCAATGGAGTCTTGGTGTGAACGAAAGCGTTGCGGAGATTGTCTACAATCTTCCCCCATTTCCCGGCGTGCGTGAAGCATTGCAACGGCTCCAAGGAAAAGCAGATGTTATTGTTGTTTCTGCTACGCCAGATGAAGCACTCAAACGGGAATGGGACGAACACGATATTGACCAATACGTTGAGTTGATTGCCGGACAGGAGATGGGAACAAAAACGGAACATCTCACCATAACAACAAAGGACAAATATCCTGAAAACCACGTCTTGATGATTGGCGATTCACCTGGCGACTTAAAAGCGGGTCGTAGTGTAGACGCACTGTTTTTTCCTGTTAATCCAGGTGCTGAAGACGCATCTTGGTCACACTTCCTTGATGAAGGCATTGATAGATTTTTTAATGAGCAATACGCAGGCAGCTACGAAGATGAATTGCTTGGCAAATTTCAAGAATTGCTGCCCGAAACACCGCCATGGTAAGTTGAATTCGTAAACAGTATTATGAAAGGACATTTATGAAGATTTTATTACAACATCGAGTTGAAGGTGACCAGTTAAAGCGGTTAGAAAACATTATCGGTGATGAACATACCTATGTTGCTCCAGGTTCACGCGAGGAAATTGCTGAAGAAGGCAAAGATACCGATATTTTCTTCGGTTTCTGTAGCGAGGACATTTTCCCGCTCCTGCCAAATATCAAGTGGATTCAGGCATCCAGTGCAGGTATGGACAAACACATGTATTCTGCGATGCGCGAGAGCGATGTGATTTTAACAAACGCTGCAGGACTTTACGGCACACACGTCGCTGACCAAGCGTTCGCGCTCCTGCTGGGTATAACACGTGGTATTCACCATTTTACACGCAACCAAGATAACCATCAGTGGGGTGGTAGCAAATCGCCGATGATTGAGATTGATGGATTCAAAATCGGTATCGTTGGCTTAGGTGGTATAGGCACGCAGATGGTAAAACGCGCGAAAGGTTTTGATATGCACGTTATCGCTGTGGATGCTTACCGCACTGAAAAGCCTGATAATGTGGACGAACTGATGCCGATGGATAAACTTGCCGATATGATGAGGCGGGTGGATGTCGTGATGATTGCCTGTCCATTGACTGAGGAGACCCGTGGATTGATTAATGCCGAAAACTTATCTGTGATGCAACCGACAGCATATCTCATTAACGTAGCCCGCGGACCGATTGTTAAGGAAGATGATTTAATTGAGATTTTACAAGCCGGTAAAATTGCTGGAGCTGGCTTAGATGTTACAGAGGTAGAACCGTTGGATAAAGAGAGTCCATTGTGGGATATGGATAATGTTATCATTACGCCTCATGCAGCGGGCGGTTCACAGCACCGTATGCGGCGCATCACTGAGTTTTTCTTAGATAACCTTGAGCGGTATTTGAAGGGTGAAGAATTGAAAAATGTTGTGGATAAACAGCTTGGGTTTTAGTCATCACAGGAGAAATCATGCCAAATGAAAATCAACCCTTAGTCTTAGTATACTTTTTCGCGAAGAGCAATTTCGGTGATGACCAACCGGATTTTATTAAAATAGGTTACACTGGCACTGATCTTTCAATACGACAAGCTGCTCTCCAAACCGGAAATGAAGCGCGGATATGGGATATAGGAGTCATCCCTTTTGATACAGAGGATGAAGCACACAGGGAAGAAGATCGTATACTGTCTCAGTTCGGAGCATTTCGGGCTCGTGGAGAATGGTTTTATGCTACACCTCGGATAATACAATTTATCCAGGATTATGCAGTGCAACATACTGAGCTGCTTTCTGAAGACGAGTCTCCAGAAACGGAAGACTCACCAGAAATCTCATTTGGGAAACAACTTGCGGAGAAACGGAACACTGTTAATATGACCCAAGATGAATTGGCAATTAGATTAGGTTGTACACGCGGATATATCAGTTTCTTGGAAAATAATAGAGGGGTGCCTGGGGAGAGCATACATAATAAATTAATTGAGATATTTGGTGAATTTTCGGAACTCACCGATGAGCCAAGATCTGAAAATATCTTAGCCGTTGAAATGGAGGATGGAAGTTGGATTTCAGAGGATAAAGCAATAGACACCTTCATTGAGGTAATTAAGGTAATAGGAATTGAGAAAGTCAAAGGAGAGAAGTTGCATGTCAATGGAATTCCGCTGGTAGCGGATCGTGATTATACTGATAAGGCTCAAAGAAAAGTTGAAATAGATAATATGACATATCACATAGTGTCGGGGACCAATACTGTAACAAAGAAAAAGATTTTGGACGACATTGCAGATCGACTTGAATGTAATATAACCGTCTTTGCTAATCCGAGGGCGTAAAAGATAACCGAAAAATTATAATAATTGGTGTTCCTCCGATAGAACTTAGTGATATCCAAGATGTAATCAGCGAAGTCCTAAATTAGGAGTTTAACGGACTGTGAATATTTATAAGTTCATCCTACTTATGAATTATCTGTCTCAATCCGCACCACACAGAACTTTAACTTCAGTTGTTAAGACACTGCATCAGCCAACGTCTATAACTAATGCAAACCTTATGGTAGCACTCAAAGCTGCTGAAAAACAGTTAAATGCTGAGAGGAAAACATAGTGAGAAGGTTTGGAACGCGGGGACCCGTGAACCCTGAACAGCACTATATTGTCGCACGTACGGAAGAACTCACAGAGTTCATTAAGCGCGTTAAAGAGGGACGTTATATTGTCATCTTTGCACCCCGGCAAACGGGCAAGACAACTTTTTTTCAACGCGCCGTTGCAGCACTCACCGCTGAAGACCTAACCTATTTTCCCATTCAACTGAATTTTGAAATATATGTAGATTGTGACCTTTCCGAATTTTACGACTCTCTCACCAAACATATCCGCAAGGAAATTGAACACGTTTTCCAAACACGCGGAGAAGAACTCGACGAAGCATTTAAACATTTTCTTAACAATGCCCAAATAACGAACCATTTGTCAATGATGGAGTTCTTTGAACAGGTTCAGCGTTTCCTGAAGGACGGGGAAAATTGGCAGAAAGTTATTCTCATTATCGACGAGTTTGATGGCATTCCCAAATCTGCCCTGAAGGGATTTCTGCACGCGTTTCGACATACATACATCACTCACGCTACGCTTCAATGTCCTCACAGCCTTGGCATTGTGGGTGTCAAAAATATCACACAACTGGACTATGATCGCTCTGTCTCCCCGTTCAATATCCAGGACGATTTTGCTTTGTCCAATTTTACGCTTGCGCAGGTGCAAGAATTATTCGGGCAATATACAGACGAAGTGGGGCAGGCTTTCGACCCAGAAGTCCTTGAATCCATTCACAAACAGACAGGAGGACAACCCTTCCTCGTCAATCGACTCGCGCAGATACTCACCGAAGAGATGGACATTCCGAAAACTGAAGCACTGACAATGACACATTTTGCAAAGGCACATCAACTACTTGTAGAGGAACAGAACACCAACCTATCACATTTGACAACCAATATCCGCCGAAACCGTCGCTTTGAAAACTTTTTGATGCGAATCGTACTGTACGAGGAAGGGGTGCCTTTCAGTCTACGTAATGAACTTATTAGTGAACTTGCAACGTACGGAGTACTCACGAGAGGCACTGACAGAATGTGTAAAATTGCCAATCCAATTTATCTACATTGCATTTTACAAGCATTCAAACCATTAGCCAACGGATTGGAGCGCGATTACTTCCCCGAAGATACCGATGGATTTCAGTACCTCACGGACACCGGACAGATCCTAATGGAGCGGCTCTTGGATAACTTCCGAGACTTTATTGCCCGCGTTGGATTCAGGATTCTACAAGTCCCCGAAACCCCTCAAGAATTCGTTGGACAGCACTTGCTTTTTGCCTATCTGGACCAGTTCGTTACAAGCATAAACGGGACAATGTATATGGAAGTTCCAACCGGGCGGGGCAGGATGGATATAATCATTCTTCACAACCAAAGAAAATATGTCATTGAAACAAAGATATGGCGAAGTGACAGGTACTATGTCGAAGGGAAGCAGCAACTCGCCGCGTATCTGTCAACAGAGGGAGTAGCCGAGGGCTACTATGTGGTGTTCGATCATCGCGAGGCACCGAAACCGCACACAGAAACGGAGATAATAAACGGAATGACTATTCGGAGTTACGTTATTCCTGTGGTGCAAGAGCGTCCTTCAAGAGATGACGCTCGGTAGCTGCTCCTTTTAGACAAACTTGCAATGTTTTCGCGAGGCAGGAAGAATTCCTTCAATAGGTGAAAATTGACTTGTGGAGGGTGAAATTCTCGTGCCTCGTTTTTTATTTTTAATAATTTAATTTGACATTTATTACTTTTTGTGATATAATATCACTATAAATAATAATGGAGGGTGTCATGAGAGGCAGATCTAGCATTCCACAACACGTTCGAGAAACACTCGGTGAAAATATCCGAAGGGAGCGCGTTATCCGAAAAATGACCCAAACCGAACTTGCTAAGAAGATCGGCACATCGCAAATGATGGTTTCCCGTTTTGAGAAAGGAAAGGACTCCCCTTCGGTTTGGAGATGCTATCGGATAGCGAAAGTTTTTGATACGAGTATTGAACAACTTTTGACTGAAAAGTCATAAATCGGTATTATTGCCGTGTTTTTTCCCTCCGTGGCCGATTCCACCTCTCAAAAAACCAACCCGTTAACGTCAACATTTGGGTAGATAGACAGATTTCAATCCACTGCTACCCTTGATACCAAGAATATCAGGCTTTTGATCTACAAGGACGTAAATCCAAAGTCCTTACCAACAAGGAGTCGTAATCATGTCAAATCAAAATCAACACTTGGTATATTTTTTCGCCAAAAGCAACTTTGGGGATACTAATCCTGATTTTATCAAAATTGGTTATACAAGTACAGAACTGTCACTACGGAGAGCAGCACTCCAAACCGGTCTGAATCTCCGATATGGACAATGGGTGTTCTCCCGTTTGAGGCAGAAGATGAAGCACGCCGTGAAGAAAGACGGATACAGGAGCACTTTAGAGGGTTTCGTGCACGCGGAGAATGGTTCTATGCAACACCCAGGATCATCCAATATATTGAGGATTATGCAGTACAATACAAGGAACTGTTTATAGAAGATGTGCCATCGACCCCAGATACAGAAATTGTAGAATCCGAGTCACCGTCTACCCGAAGTGAGGAAGCCATTGCATTTGGAAACTGGCTTAAGAATTGCATGACAGAACATCAGATAGACGATGATACCCTGATTAAAAATGTCGGTTGTACTGCTGGATACATCCGTTACCTGAAGAATGGCTGGGGTATGCCCGGTAGGGAGTTACATAATGCCTTGACCGCTTTATTTGGTGATCCTGCGGATTCTACCATGAAAATGAAATCTAAGATTCTCGCTGTTCGAATGGAGGATGGCACTTGGATTGCAGAAGATTGGGCAATAGATACCTTCATTGAGGTAATTAAGGTAATAGGAATTGTGGAAGTCAAAAAACTCGATTTGTCTGTTAATAAAATACCTCTAATAGCAGATCGTGACTATGACGGTAAAGCCCAAAGAAAAGTTGAAACAGCGGAAGGGACATACTATATAGTTTCGGGTACTAATACTGTAAAGAAGAAAGAGATTTTAGACGACATTGCAGATCGACTTGAATGCGATATAACCACCTTTGCTAATCCGAGGGTATAAAAGTTAACCGAAAAATTGAAAATAAAAATGACTTCCGTCAAAATATGATAGAATTAATATCAGTTTAAGTAATATGCGGCTTCAACATGAACTAGCTGTTTTTCATGCCAGAGCATGAGGACACAAAGATGCATCCCTACTTTACTGAAGTATGTGAATCACCACAACATTTTTTCTGTGTCACATCAACCTCAATCCGCACAGCACAGAATTTCAACTCCGGTTGCTTTGACACCGGATCAAACACTGAATTCGTTACATAATTCACATTCGTCTCAGCGTGGAAGAGATCGCCCCAATGGAACGGTGTAAAAAGCAATCCGCGTCGAATAGTATCTGTAACGCGCGCACGCGCATAACACCTGCCCCGTCTCCCAACAAGATATACCCATTCTCCATCTTCAACTTCGTTTTCCGCTGCATCATCAGGATGAATCTCAACGAAAGGCTCGGGGTCTTTTTTTGTAAGTTGTGGCACTTTCCCAGTACGGGTCCGTGTATGCCATTGACTCGCAACGCGCCCAGTCGTCAAACCGAATGGAAATTCCGCATCAGTGTTCTCATCGGGAGGTTGATAGACAGGCGTTTTATAGTAAACCCACAATTACCTGGACATTGGCGAGGTTAGGAAACCTCGCCAGCGCGAGCGTGTAGGGATTGTTGTTCATTGAAATGTGAACGTATTTTCGGATTTTACTATAAACTTCATTTATAGTAAAATCCATAATTATTTATACACTACGAATCAACGCCAAATGCGCGTAAGGCATTTAGCGGGTTCGGCTTCCTAACCGAACCGTATTTATTCAGTCCATAGATGCGGTTAGGAAACCGCATCTACCAGGGAGTGTGCACATATTTTTGGATTTAACTATAAGCGCACCCGACAACGGTGTATGCTCAGAATTTGGGGGTTTCATGTATGCATGTTGTGATATGGGCATCTTTTAAGGCAAAACACGCTATGCTCTACCATAGACAGGTATGGCGGCACCGTTGATAATAGATGCATCATCAGAAGTAAGGTAGCAGATAACCTTTGCAACATCGTCTGTGCCTACCCAGCGGCTATAATCTTCATCTGGCATTGCTTCTCGATTAGCAGGGGTGTCCATAATGCTTGGCATGATGGCATTGACGTTGATACCAGAATCCATTACCTCAGCTGCTAATGCTTCTGTTAAGGTGCGCACTCCACCTTTAGACACGCAGTAAGCACTCAATCCTGCCTCGCCTTTTAGTCCTGCGCGGGCGGAAACGTTGACAATCTTGCCATACCCCTGTTCCATCATGTGTGGAATCACCGTCTTACAACAGAGAAAAACGGATTTGAGGTTAAGGTCCATCATGAAATCCCATCGGTCTGTTTCAAGTTCTGCGGTTGGAATACCTCCGATAAATCCGCCAACGATGTTTACCAAAATATCCAGATGACTGAATTGTGTGATGAATGTTTGTATGGTTTTCTGTACCTCTGATTCTTCCGTGACGTTTGCAAATAGGAAGGTGACATTTTCGCTGAGTTCGGGATTGTGCTGCTTGAAACGGTCGACCTCATTTTCAAACAGATACGTGACTGCTACAGTATCTCCTTGGGCAAGGAAGGCTTTAGTGACAGCACTACCTAATATACCAGTGCCTCCAGTAATAAGGACATTTCGGTTCTGTTTTGTCATTTTAAGCTCTCCTATGCGTCTAACGTTTGTGTGAATTCCTCAAGACTGTTTGCCCGTGCTGCCTCGCGAAGCAATTGCTTAAGGCGTGGCAGTTCTTCAATGTTTTCAAGTACCGGCTTTAAGGTCTGAACATCATTGGATTGAAATTGTTCCTCAAGCACTTCAAGTATAGCATCAATAGTGCCTTTTCGCATACCTTGTTCTATACCTTGTTCTATACCTTGTTCTATACCTTGTTGTGTGAAGTGTTGGATAACAGACGATTCTTGCATGGTTTCCTCCAATATAATATCACGAATGGTTTCGTAGTCTAATAATATTCCACCCAGAATACCAAGGTTGGTAAGATAATCCGCTTGGTTTGACTCGTCTTGAGTCACGGACTTAGCAACCAGAACACATTGCCGTAACCACTCCTCAGAATTCACATCTTCTGGAGGTTTCATAAGCGGTGCGAATGGAATTAACCCTTTTAGTTTAACATCCAGTATGGTTTGTCCGTCTAATTCACATAGTCTAATCACCTTGTATTGGATTAAAATATTATATCCAGACATCTCTTGAACGTATTGTCCTGGGTCATTACGACCTGCATCGGGATGCAGATAGATAACATGTGAATAAACTGGCATTCCGAAGTTTTCAATTCCCCTTCCCGCGTACCCCGCTATCCTATATGGCATCGGAATCTGTGTGCTGTCACGCGTCTGAATTTCAAAATGTATAACGGCATTTCTTCCATTAACGTTTGCATGTATAAAACTATCCACACGATTTGATTTGACAGTCGGTTGCTCAGTATCAAGAATTTGGATAACCTGAACATCTGATACGCCAAGACCAAACCGAACCCAGTCCTCAGGATTTTGTTGAATGACGTTTTTTGATACTGTGTCGTATTGCCCACCCGTTACTGCTGTTTCAGTAGGTGTAGGTTTTTCTATATTTTGTGTCATATCGACTTTTTAACAAATACTCAGATGTCTGGACGATACATTTTCCTTCTATATTGATAATACCCCAATACCGGGACGATCCGGTAAAATTAACTTACCTTTATCAAGCGTTACGCCGGAGTAGGGATCATTAGAAATTAACAGATTTCCATCTAAATCGGCATAGTCTACGAGCGGTGTCAAGTGTGCTGCAGCGGTGATTCCGAGAGAACTTTCAATCATACAACCGATCATGACAAGTAAACCGTGTGCGCGTGCCACATGTATCATCCGCAGTGCTTCTGATATACCCCCACATTTGACCAATTTGATGTTAATTCCATCTACAGCATCTGCCAGGGCAGGAATATCGCTTGCTCGTTTGACACTTTCGTCAGCAATAATCGGTAATTCTGAATGTTCGTGGACGAACTTAAGTCCAGCTATGTCGTCGGGCATTGTAGGTTGTTCAATTAACGCTACGCCGTATTTTGCAATCTGAGGGATTTTCTCAACTGCCTCTTTTGGTGTCCACGCTGTGTTTGCGTCAACATAGATCGGTTTGTCTGTGACATTCCGTAACGTTTGAAGTATCTCAATATCGCGAGATGTTCCGAGCTTAACTTTGAGAATCGGATACGCCTCTGCTTGTTGTGCTTTTTCCGCCATCACTGCTGGTTCGTCAAGACCGATGGTAAACGAAGTGCATGGTGTTTTCTGTGGGTTGAGTCCCCAGAGTTTGTAAAGCGGGGATCCTAGTTTTTTACCTAACCTGTCGTGAAGCACCATATCAATGGCTGATTTTGCAGCGTAATTACCGTCAAGGAGAGATTCAATGCCTGCCATCACATCTTGAATTTGGTCAAGGTTACCATCAAGTACTGAGGAGAGTGTTGCTAAAACTTTTTCCACTGTCTGAACAGTTTCACCATAAAACTTCGCTGGTGCAGTTTCACCGATACCACCATCAATTTCTACAAAAATAACCTCTCGGTATGCATCAGTTGCCCTTCGGGAAATCTTGAACGGATGATTGAGATGCAATTTGGTGATTTTCGAAGCGATTTTCACTTTCATTCACCTCGTGTCTTGTTTAAGTATAACATGAAACGTTCTAATTTTTCCGTATCAATCTCCGTTTCCTCTTTTAGGAAAAGCCATGCACCTATGAAAATAGCAGATGCTTCTTCCACAGCGGTGGTGTCAGGATAATTTAAAGTTCGGATTTCAAGTGTCATCGCCATTTTATTCGTCTGTTGGATTATAGGTGTTTCCCTATCTTGTAAGGTGACAATCGGTGTCTCAAATAGTTTGTGATTGAATTGCTCAAGTATCCGTTTTTGAAACGTCTCTGTACCTTGATTGCCGCGGTTATGCGCTGCAATAACTGAAGGCTTACCTTTACGTTGTGGCACGTGGTTTATTTGTAAATAGTATCCTTCATCTTTGATGTTGTTAACCTTTTTAATCTGTTTTTTCGTAGAGCCTTTTTTTTCGGAGGTATGGACATCATAAACCTTTGCACCAGCGAGTTCTAACATATTTTTCAACGTTGTAATAAGTTGGTGTGTTTTGGGCGTATCAGTCTTTGAATCGAGGACAAGGACGGTTTTGGCAAAAGCACCGTCCGCAATAGCGTGAAGTTTCGTATTGACTATTGTTGCCTTATTCGGTTCAACGAGAATTTCATGTTTTTCTGGGTAATATCCCGGTTTTGAAAAGTACAGTGTCGTTTCATGCCGGGTTATCAATGTAGAATTGGTTTTGATGAAGTAGTGTCCTTCAGCATCTGTAGTAGCAATTAGCTCAGGATTAGCCTGCAATAGTACCTCAGCAATTGGAGCCTCTGAACTTGCATCGGAAACCTGACCTTGTAAAATCCCATTAGCAATATCTGCAAAGTTGATTTTTAAAGATTGGCGAGTCCGACCATAAGACGCTTCCACCGTGGCTGTGTCAGGCTTATCAGGCGCGTAGAGATAAAAGTGTGCTGATCCATTTTTTGAAAGATTCTCTGTTTTAGCAAGTACACCGTTTGAGGTTTTTGCTTTGATTTGTTCGCCGTCTGCAATTGGCATTCCGTCAGCATCGAGAGCGGTTACAGTGATACCAACGTAGCTTTTACCATCATTGGGGAGGGCACCTGTCCATGCGCTCAGCTGCAGTTTAGCAGCATTCGGTGCGATCTTAAATTGCTGTGGTTTGGGTAGGCTATGATTCCCATAATAATTTACCAATTCTGTTTGGACCAAATGAATACCGTTAGACAACGGTTCTTTGAGTTTTACAGTGATTATATCGGTATCGCGGTCATAATTAAACGGTACGTTCACATCATCAATTTTGACCTGAATAGAATTGGAAAAAATCTGCTGTCGTTTAAGCATCCACGCTCCGCGCTCGTGTAGTCCATCTTTTACCTGTATCTTAAGCATGGGGGTTTTGGTTTGAATGACAGATTCATGTTTGGGAGTGATCAGTACACCTTTTGGAAACCCTGCTTCAACATAACGGGCAATGCCGAGAAAATATCCGTATGCCTGTCTTTTAAGGTAATCATCGTTTTTCAGTTTTGCTTCTTCCTCTGGATTCGTATAAAAAGATGCTTCACATACAATTGCCGGACATTTTGTCAAACGTAAAACACCGAAACCTGATGCAACAATTAATTTATCAGAATATAGACCTGTTGATGCAGATTTGGGCAAACGCAGGGCATCTGAAACACCTTGCTGGACATAGCGCGCAAGGTCAAGACTTGGGTGGGATGCGTCAGCATCACCGTGATACCACGTTGAAGTATAGTTCGTTTCGGGGCTATTATCAATTCCGTTATGGTGCAGCGAAATGAAGAAATCAGCGTGATTTTCGTTAGCAATTTGACTGCGTTCTGAAAGACTAACATAGGAATCGTCAACGCGAGTCATGATGACGGTCGCCTCTGCCTGTCCCAACATTTCTCGTAGATAGGATGCAACCTTTAGGTTGATTTCCGCCTCGCGAAGCCCTGTTGGACCACGTTTGTAATCAGGTATATGTCCTTGTCCACCATGTCCTGGGTCAAGGCAAATTTTAAAGCCTTTAAGGTGTCGCGCATAAGGCGGCAACTCCATCTGAACAGCATTTTGATCTATCACTACTTTTGGATGTTGTTGTGTACAAGCAGAAAAAAGTGAAAGAAATACCGAAATAGTAACAAACTGATAAATTCGACAGGACATTTTCTAAACCACGTTTTGTTAGATATAGTTTCCGAGGTACTAAAAATGTCCGTAGCCTTGAACTATTTTCAAGACTACGGACATAAACAGGGTTAGCTATTAAAGTCTACGGCGTAACGTCTTAGGTTTCCCAAGGATTTCAGCAAGAATTATACCTTGCCGAAACGTCTCGGGAGACGGATCAATCAGAGAAGTTACAGGCACTGGTTTCGTTGGCAGCCGCGTTGGAGAATCCACTGGAACCGGTGGCGGTTCAACAGGCGTCCTTTCTGGTGCTGGCTCTTGAACTGGCTCGGATTGCTCCACTACCATTGGTATATCCGCCTCGGTGTTTTCCACAGTTTCCTGCACCATTTCTGGTTCAGCAGGGAAACCCTCAAAATTTTCCATGAAGGGAGGAAATACACCTTCGTTATCGGGAGCCGTATCAACCTCGGCCATGTTTTCAGTGGGACTTTGGCTGTTTTCAACCGGGCGTTGATCGGTTTTCCGGCGGCGCACTCTCCCAAATATCATAATAAGTAAAAAGACAATTAAAGGAATTAACATCTGCAGATCAAATTCCATCAGTTTCTCCTTTAGAAGTTATTTATGAGAGTCCCAAGGAATGTGAAGATCGGGTTGTGTCTACGTCTTGAGTACCCCCTGGAGAGGCGATAGATTGACGCATCTCCGTATCTGCAAGGATATTGCGGAGCGTGTAGTAATCCATAACACTCATCCTTTCGGAATTAAACGAGTCTGAAATGGAAAGTGGAATTTCCGCTTCCGCCTCAATCAGTTTGATGGTCATTTCTTCTACAAGTGCCTTGTTTTCTTCCTCTTCCGCTTCCGCGCGTGCTCGTTGCTCTTCCGCTTTTGCACGTGCTATCTTGAGTTCAGCTTGTGCCTGATCGGTCTGTAATTTTGCGCCAACGTTCTCGCCAACGTTAATGTCAGCGATATCAATAGACAAAATTTCAAAAGCAGTGCCTGCCTCAAGCCCTTTTTCAAGAACTGTTTCAGAGATACGCACAGGGTTTTCCAAAACCTGTTTATGGTTTGCTGAAGAACCAATCGTTGTGATAATCCCTTCCCCGACTCTTGCCCGTATCGTTTCTTCAGTTGCACCACCGACAAGCCGATCAATGTTTGCTCTCACAGTGACGCGTGCTTTAACAATGAGTTGGATTCCATCGCGGGCAACTGCAGTGATACCGTTAGCGGGTTCATCTCTGCTTGGAATATCAATAATCTCTGGTGTGACGCTGACTTGGACAGCTTGCAAGACATCTCTTCCCGCCAAATCAATAGCGGCGGCTTGCGCAAAACCAAGTTGAATGTTAGCTTTATCGGCGGCGATGAGTGCCGCAACAACGCTTCCTACCCGTCCACCAGCAAGGAAATGCGCCTCAAGATCGTCAAGTGATAGGCTTAACCCTGCCTTTGTGGCGTTGATTTGGGGTTCAACAATTCCGGATGGTGGAACGCGTCGCAACCGCATCGCAACGAGATCAAAAATACCAACTCTAACACCCGCTGCAATCGCGGTGATCCACAATCCGAGTGGAACTAACCAAGCAATAACAATTAAAAATAACAGGATACAGACTGCAATAATCGCAAGTAAAATTGGTTCCATGTTTATTCTCCTTCTCGCTGAGGTGTAATATCTAAATTTCCTTCACGAAAGGCTGTCGCGAGAGCACGAGGAACAGTCGCTTCGGCTTCAACAACTTTGGCGCGCATCTCCTGTACGTTTGCTGTCATCTGCTGTTTCCGAGCAACCGCAAGTGCACGACGTTCTTCCGCTTTGGCTTGCGCAACAACAAGATCAGCTTCTGCTTGTTCTGCCTGAAGTTCCGCACCTATATTTTTACCTACGTTTACATCTGCGATATCAATAGATAAGATTTCAAAAGCGGTACCTGCATCAAGACCACGATCAAGTACTGTTTTGGAAATAATGTCCGGATTTTCAAGCACATCTTCGTATGTTTCAGAGGCACCGATCGCACTGATGATGCCCTCACCAACCCGTGCGACGATAGTCTCTTCACCAGCACCACCGACGAGACGGTTAATATTGGTTCGGACGGTGATTCTGACGGTAGCAATGAGTTCAACACCATCTAAAGCGAGTGCACTGATTTTTGGCGTGGTAATGACACGCGGATTCACACTCACCTGGACAGCTTCAAACACATCTCTACCCGCCAGATCAATAGCGGATGATTGTTGAAATGAAAGATCAATTTTTGCTTTATCCGCGGCAATGAGTGCACTAACAACGTTCAGGATGTTACCACCTGCCAGGTAGTGTGCCTCTAATTCGGTTGTTGCTACTGTCAATCCAGCTTTATGTCCACTAATTAAGGCTTTGACAATGACATTCGGGTTGACTCGTCTCAGGCGCATTCCAATAAGTTCTGAAATGCGAAGTGGAGCACCGGCTGCAATAGCGGCAATCCAGAGCCCAACTGGGACGAACCAAAAGAACATAAAAATAACTACAAGGACTGCAACAGCAACTATAGGGACAATTGGTGTAAATCCATCCATAAAGAATCTCCTTTTTTAGGATAACGGTTTGTTGATTTACAAATAACACTGTCAATTTCACGATTTTACAAACTGCGGACAACTACTCGACTTCCTTCAACTTGAATTACTTCAATCTCTGTTTCTGGCCCTACAAATTCACCCTGCGTAACGATATCAACACGTTGACCGTTGATGAGTGCAACACCTGCAGGGCGAAGAGGGGTTACTGCTTTTCCTGATTTTCCTACAAGTGCTGTTAATTCTTGAGGTGCTGCATGAAAACCTTCGTCACTTTTTTGAGAAGCACTGAGGATAAAGGTTTTGCCAAGAGGTGTTTCACGGATAAGTGACAAACCGATAATGGCTATGGGAATAACAAAAATTAACGCAACACTTGCATAGATCAGAGCAGTCGTCATTCCTGATTTTGCCCAAATCAAGCCGATTCCAACACAGAATAGAATTATCCCTGGCACACCGGCTGCTCCAAAACCGGGAAGAATTAAAATCTCAACAAATATTAGTAGTATACCGAGTGCAATGAGAATAGTTGGAACCCATAACATAGAAATTTCCTCCACACATTTTATACTTAAAAGGTCACTCCTCAAGAGCTTCAACTGAAATTTTCGAACCTTCAACTTCTAAGACTTGAACTGGTGTATTTTCTGCGATAAAGTCACCAACTGTGACAACATCTAATCGTTTATTATCAATTCTGACGGTTCCCGCAGGTCGTAGCGGCGTTAAGGCAATCCCAGTTTTACCGAGAAAACTTTCAAAATCCTGAGAGCCAGCAGAGTGGTAACCTTGGTCAGTACTCATCACAGTGGAGAGCGCGAATCTCTGAAACGGAGCCGATTTAGGAAGAAACATTGTAGCAAGAATTGCCAATACAGAGGTAAAAATAACTGAAATGGAGAGCCATAAAAGAGCGGTCCCGACATCATCTGTGCTTTGAAAAAATGTGTAAAAAACACTTCCCAACATCAAAAGTAGTCCGAGAATCCCAGCGACTCCAAAACCTGGGATTACAAATACCTCCAATACAATTAATGCCAACCCAACGACAAAGATTAACGCAACAATATACGCATTTGGAACCTCGTTCAGCATGTGTCCACCGAAGAAGAGTCCGATGAAAAGCAAACCGAGAAATCCAGGAATGCCAAAACCTGGTGTCCGTATCTCAACAAGTAGACCGAGACCACCTAACGAGAGCAGCATCGCACTAATGTAAGGACTCGTAATAAAAAAGACGGTGCGATCTGCAAGTGTTACAACAAATTTAGTAATTTGCGCTTTTTCCAACGATTTTATAGGAGAAACTTGATTAACACCAAGTTCTTCCTGTTTGTGTCCGATACCGTCTTCAGTGAGTGCCATTATGATAACGTCATTCTTATCGTCTCTATAACCTTCATCAATTTCAACCATTTTGTATTGCGCAAGCAGTTCTTTTAGGTTTTCTGCTTGTGCATCTACAAAACCGTACTCAAGAGCTTGGTAAGTAGTTAAGTTAAGTAGTTCACCTTTACCGCAGAGTACATCCATCTGTGTGCCTGCCTCTTGTTCATTTAGGTACTCTTCTGGTCGCAATTTAATTATATTGCCGTTTTCTAAGCGGACGAGGAAAAGTCTTTTATCCACCATTGCTTCAGCGATATCTGGATTTCTACTTTGCCGTTCTGCTGTGGAACGAATAATACCTCGTATATATGAAACTATTTTCTCACCTGCCTCAATTCCTTGAGCGTCTACAGGTGCTGAATCTCCAATGGTTGCTCCGGATGTCATAACAATCTGATCACATGCCGTAGAAATCATTGCACCAGCAGAGATAGCTTGTCGATTGACGAAAGCAATAGTCGGAACTTGAGTTTCTTGAATTGATCTGATAATTTTTACTGCAGAATCTACTTTTCCGCCTGGGGTGTCGACATCAAAAATTATGGCATCTGCATTCGCTTGTTCTGCCTTTTGAATCCCTTTTTTGATGTAAGTGCTTACTCCGCCACCGATTTCGGTGCGGATGTCTATAACGTAAACTAATGCGTTGTCCTCAGCGGACAGTCCACCTCTCATGAAGAGGCACCCGATCAAGAGTAGCGCGCAACATAGCAGATTTTTTTGGTTTTTCATCTTCCTATCACTCCTGATTAACTAATACCAAATTCATTTGATTCATCGTCTTCACATACCGCTCCGCTGGAGCGGAAGAGTGGAAAAACAAGACGAATTACGTTAATTTGGTATAAATGCACCTCAATATCTTTTTCTAATTGACTCAAGTTCCTACCTACAAAGTTTTTGAGCGGATAGACACTGTGTTGAATTGAAAATACAAGTATTTTGTTTGAATCTGACGTTTTCCTCACTAAATCAGGGTTTTGGAAACCCGCTGAATACCACACGGGGAATGCCATAAGGCATTCATACCCGGTGAATGACTAAATGTCATTCATACCGTTGATTTCTTGATTTGGCGTATTCAGCGTTGATTCACTCCTACAAGAGGGGTAGCAACTTAGGTTAATTAATGGATAGCGAACTTTGCTATTAGTATACCTTAAACGAGGTTGGTGTGTCAAGCAATGTGTTTTATGATAATGTCAACTCGTCCTTAATCCAGGCGTGAAGGACATGGTTCAAAATGAGGTGGACATCTTCAACAGGACCATATTGGTTGCTATCAACAACAACATTTACATCACAAATTGTGGCTAATTTCCCACCGCCAAATCCACTCCATCCGATAGTTTGGCAACCTATTTGAGCGGCATGCTGCATCGCGCGAATAACGTTTTCCGAATTGCCACTTGCACTTATCCCTATCACAACATCTCCATGGTTAACAAGGTTTTTGAGCTGTTCAACAAAAACATCTTCGTAAGCAACATCATTTGACCACGCGGTCATCGTTGCAACGTTATCTGTTAAACTGATAACACGGAAACGTGGTTTACCTGCAATGCTTGTGCCTTTTCCCAAATCACATGCAAGGTGGGATGCGGTTGATGCGCTGCCGCCATTGCCAATAACGAAAATCTGTTTGTCGGCATGATATGCATCCATGATTAGATCTATTGATTGGCGTACATCTTCCAGTTTTAACCGTTCCAACACGTCTTGTAAATGTGAAATATATTTTTGGATTCTTTCCATCAAGTTTTCTCTCCAACTTTGAGCGGTGTATTACACGACCAGTGCAATAGCAGCAAGGTCGCCCAATGAATCTCCCAACTGTGCAGGCATTATTTTAACTGCTTCAGACGAGCGCTCCATTGCAAGGTCTGATACAGTTTTTCGAATCGGTTCAAGTAACATGTCTCCAGCTGCAATTGCAATCGTTCCCAACAGAACAATGTCAGGGTTTAATATGTTAACTAAATTTGCGATACCCCATCCCATGTAAAATGCGGTTTCGTTAATCAACTTAAGTGCCAACACATCACCTTGACGTGCTGCTGCAAGCACGTGTTCTGATTTTATTGCTGCTATCTGCCCGTTAGCAAGTGTTAGGATTGCGGTGTTCGATTCCTTATGCACCGCTTCTTTGGCACGACGCGCGATAGCCGGTCCTGAACAGAGTGCTTCCAAGCATCCGAGTTTACCACATCCACATAGCGGACCATCGGGCAGAAGTATCTGGTGACCGACTTCGCCAGCACTATCATTAGCACCGTGATAAATTTTGCCATCAATCACGATCCCGCCGCCGATACCTGTGCTCATCGTCATGTAGAGCACTGCATCGCATCCTCTGCCACCTCCAAATCGATATTCAGCGAGTGCCGATGCATTCGCATCGTTTTCAATCGTTGCGTGTATCTTAAACTCGGATTCAAGTTGTGCTTTAAGTGGAAATGCGTCCCATCCGGGCAAATTGGGTGGGGAATAGACTATGCCAGTTTTTGTATCCAATGGACCGCCACAACTGACACCTATCGCTGAAATTTCACTTTGTTTGAGATTTGCTTGATCGACGGTTTCATAAACCATCTCAAAAAGTAGTTTGATGGCATATTCTGGTCCCTTATCAGCGCGGGTTGGTCTGCGAACTTTGCTAAGAATTTTGCCTGATTCATCTGCCACAACGGTTGCGAGTTTTGTGCCACCGATGTCTATTCCTACGACATGTTGTTTCATGATTGCACTATATCGGGCTTACAAGGTTTCCCTCCTACAATAATTACAGATAGGCAACAGTAACAATTACAATTGGTCGTTCAGCTCACAAAGGGCAGGATATATCTGCTCATAAACTTTCAACTTCTCATCGTACTGTTGTGCTATTTCCTCACGAGGATAGTAAACCTTTTGTGGTTTAACTAATAGGTCAACCGCCTCTTCAATCGAATTATACTTCCCAATTGCCGTCCCTGACAGGATAGCGGTTCCGAGACAGACACCTTCTGAAATGTCAAGCGCGATGACCTTTTTATTAAACATGTCCGCTTTGAGTTGTAACCATTTTTCTGATTTCGCGCCGCCACCGATGGCACGAACTTCATTTATCTCTACGCCAGCATCTTCTAACATTGTGAGGTTCTGTTTAATTTCATAACTGATACCTTCAAGGATGGCTTTTACCAATTCATCTTTGCTTGTAGAAAGTGTCAACCCGACAATTGCGCCCTTCGATTCCAAGTCAAGATGCGGTGTTCCAGAACCAGTAAAGTGTGGAAGGAGCATGGCTGTTCCAGGGGAATCGGGTATCTCTTCAAGCAAGATGTCATAAACATCGCGTCCCTCTGCAGCTGCTTGTGCTACTTCTGCTTGTGCTAAGGTGTCGCGGAACCATCGCAGCACAACGCCACCGCTGGAAACAAACCCTAATGTAACATAGAGTCCTTCAACGACATGAGGATAGCAAGAAAAATTACCTTCTATCATCTGTTGATTGACAACCGGTTCGGGAAAGGCGGGAGCAATACATTCCACAGTGCCTGTTGCGTCCATAAGTTCGCCACCGCGAATGATGCCAGCGCCCAATGCCCCGCACGGTTGATCATGTCCCCCTGCTGCAACAACTACGCCTTTGGGAAGATTAAGCTCTCCAGCAACTTTTGTGCCTATTTCACCGATGATAGTGCCTGAAGGCACTGTATCGGGCAGGATTGACACGTCAATATCCGCCAAACCGAGCATTTTTTCGGACCAGCATTTGTTAATAATGTCAAAGCACATAGTGCGCGCAGCGAGAGAATAATCCACCGCAGGTTGCACACCCAGCCTGAAATTAATGAAATCTTCAAAGCCGAAAAATTTCCATACCTCTTTATATATTTCTGGTTGATTCCGTTGTATCCATACCAGTTTGGCAAGTGTGTGTATATTACTTGGCGGCATGCCAGTGATTTGCATCACTTCTAAAGGACTTATATCCTGTAGTATTTCTTCGCAGATTCCTGTGGTGCGGGAATCAAATGTGGTAATAGCGTTTGCAAGCACATCGCAGTTTCCCCAAACGGGCGTTACTGCCTCGCCTTGTGATGCAACGCTAATTGCTTCAATCGGATCTGCGTTTGTCTGTGCGGCAACCTGACGAATTCCGTTGGATACATTTTCCCAGACAACATTTGAATCCAGTTCTGACCAACCAGGTTGCGAGTGTATTAACGGATACTCACCGTAGGCGTGTGCAAGTATTTCACCATCCTCTCGAAATGCGATGATTTTGCATCCTGTTGTGCCGACATCAATTCCCAATAGACTCATTCTTTTTCTCCTTAATACTGGATGTGAATAGCATAATACAAATTCCTTTTTAATGCAAGGAATCTGTTTATAAGACCAGAGTCATTCAATTGTTGAGTTCACCCGATTATAGTGAACTTTAGAATTAACAGAACATTTTGAGTTGTGAATCAACGTCAAATGCGCTTTTGGCATTCAGCCAAATCAACGCCAAATGCGCGTATGGCATTTGGCGGGAGGGAACTCCGATTCCCTCCTATCAGTCAGGTTCGTCACGATTCGGAGATCGCTCCTACAAGAAAAAACCTAGTGGTTAGTCCAGTCTAACTTTTCGGGTATAGATGTTTTAATCTGACACGCGCATCGTCCGTTGTAAATTGCCAGTCTACCTGCTTTTGCTCTGCATTTCTACGTTTTTGCCACGCTTGTGTCTCTCTACGGAGTGTCTCTATATCTGGGATTCGACGACACAAACATTGGCGTGTAAGGACGCTAAGTTCTATTTCCGCTATATTCAACCAACTTCCATGAATGGGGGTATGCACGATTTCTAAACGCTTCCGGAACCTATCTGCTTCTTCATCTCCAAACACTTTATTGAGTGACGCGAGTTTATGTGTATTCAGGTTATCACAAACTAAAATGACCTGTTTTGCGGATGGGTAGACCTCATCCAATAGTATTTTGACTTCTTCTGCCCAATCCACTGTCTTTCGGTGCGTCCGAACAGACACACGCCGCCATCCCGAGAGTGCCTCTGTAAATAGGAAGATATTTGCTGTGCCTTTGCGTTTATACTCGTTATCTACGCGCTTGACTTGTCCCGGTTTCGCAGGATACGGTTCACGAACATCATCCCTAAGTGTGACAGATTGTTCGTCCATGTTCACAACAGGAGTATCCGCAGCCAAAGGTTTCTGGTAAAGATCAAGCACTTCTTCCATTGACTTTACAAACTCAGCGTCTTTTTCAGGGGGTATCACCCACTGTTGCTGAAGGTGTGGTTTCAACGCGTTTTTTTTAGTGTCTGCCGCACCGTTTCTGGAGAAATGTTTTCCACAACTTCAAGTCTTACCAACTCTGACGCAAGCAGACGTAACGTCCATTTGGCAGCACCTTCGGGAGGGGTTCCACAACTCAGTGCTATCAACCTTGCTTCTCCGTCACCATCAAGTTTACGAGGTGTCGGTGGATGCTTCCGCTTCGCACGATATAAGGCACGAGAAAAGCCACCTTCCACAAAACGCTGACGCACTTTCGCAACTGTCCTATCAGTGCACTCATACGCCTCAGCTATTCTCGCGTCAGTCCAGCAGGGACCATTTATATCTGATTTCAGCAAAATATGAGCATGCCTTATCATATATGCCTCTTTTTTACCTGTGTTAATAATATCTGATAACTCCTGTCGTTCCGCATCGGTCAGTTGGACAACATATTTCTTATTCAAGGGTGTGTTCCTCCTTATGTATTGCTATACTATAAGAGAACACTTTTGTTTGTCAAGATGCCGAGAAATCTACAAAAACTAAAACAAACTTTTAGGATGGACTATCCACTAGTTAGAATGTGCAATTATAGTAAAATCTATAATAACTCAAGTTGCTACCTACAAATTTTTTGAGCGGATAGACACTGTGTTTAATTGAAAATACAAGTATTTTGGGTGAATCTGACGTTTTCCTTACTAAATCGGGGTTGGAAACCCCTCCTACAAGAGGGAAGAGAAAAAGGTAGCAACTTAGGTTATAATAAACAATTGAATGCCTCTATTTATGAGACTGTGTATCATTTGACTTTTTTTATCAAAAATGTTACTATTTTTGCAGTTGAATATGAAGCAGTATGATCTAAGATTTTCTGAAGCGAACCATTTAAACAGGAGATTTGATGAACACAAAATCAACGCCACAGAAACGGCGTTTTAAATTGAGTACAGAAGAACTTTCTTTTTGGAACGAGAAAGGTTATCTGATCCGCTTGGATGTATTTACCGCTGAAGAAAACAATGCACTCCGTCAAGTTGCAGAAGATATTGTCGACGGGAAACGTCCCTTTCCGTCCGCACACATTGATCAGAACGCGCTTGTTAGAGACGGAAAGATTGAGGAGCAGGGAATTTACGCGATGCACAAGATTCATCATCCGAGTTGTTTCTGCCCAGAATTCCTTGCGCGCGTGCGTGATCCACGGCTAACCGACCCGCTCGTTGATATGATGGGTCCAGATATCCTCGGTATTAACAATCTGTTTATTTGGAAAGCACCTAAGATTGGACTCGGTTTTCCTTGGCATCAAGACAAGTTCTATTTTCGGAATAGATTTAATACTGAAACGACCATCGGGACGTGGACGGCTATTGACCCGGCAGATAAGGAGAACGGTTGTCTTTACGTCATCCCCGGTAGCCATAAAGGCGATATTCATGAACATGATGACCTTGAAGGTTCACAACAGCGGGAATTCAAATTGGCACGCGGCGCACGCGATGAAGATGGTGTTGCGGTAGAAGTGCCGCCCGGTGCTGTCGTCTGGTTTCACAGCCATCTGCTACACAAAAGCACAGACAACCATAGTCTTAGGTTTCGGCGTAGTTATGTCTCTCATTACCTGAGCGCGCAGGCAGAATGGGCAAAAGGGAACGGAACATATAAAGGGCAACCTGTGATGTGGGTTCGCGGGGAGACTTTTCCTGATAAGGTGCATGAAGTTGAACGTGATGTATTGCCAATTCCGGAATCTGAATGATGTTTACGGGTGGGAGTGTAACTGCTAAACTTCCGCAGGATTAACAGCGGTAATTCCTTCGGGGGTATAGCGGGTAAAGTCGGCAGTGTTGAACCTGGTTCGGGAGTTGTGCTATCCGACTCTCCAGAGAATTGGCACGTTGCCCCACGCGATGCTCAGACAGTGCTTCTGTGAGAATTACTGGTTTTCGTGAACCCGTAGCAATACGGTGTAAATCCTCTTGTAACTTTTTAGTAGTTTTAGCTATTTCATAGAGTGGCGGCGTGCCAAACTGTGAGAAACCTTCATATTCGCCAAAATCAAGATGAAAAGCATTCTCATGCTTGCGATTCACCGTATCCTTATACTTAACAGTTATCTGAAGTGGTGTTTGTCTTAATTCATTCAATTTCTCTTTTCCTATTACAATTACCAGGAGCTGTTCAATCTTTCTTCCCGGTTCAAAGAAAGTAATTCCATTCATGAGAAAACCGATTTTTTCTAATGGTATGTCAAGGTTAGGTATAGTAGAAAGATTTGTTGTGAACTGTAAATCTTGAGCAGCGCCTGTCCCTATGTTCTCTATACAAAGCATAAGAGCATTAATATGTGCTTCGTGAGGACGGAGGGAAACAGCAATTTCGGGTGTGTTATTGGCTTTTAACATCCGCCACGTCAGATAGGCGTAATAACCTATGATGACTACAAGCACAACAGTCGCAATCCCTATGACTACGCCATCATTTGTATTTAACCAATTTATGATTCCCATAAATTCCTCCTTATCTATATTCTACCCTAATTTCGGCTAATTCTCAACAATAGTCTACCGTCTCCAAATTATCCGAATTCAACTGCGGATCATCCGAACGATTCAGGACATTGGCAATACCGCTGCATTTGCCAATTTTAACACAATACTGATTGATTATCCAGTCCAACGCGGAACGAATTCAAGTTGAAACCAAAATCGCCTCCGAAACGTGTTATGCATGGATAGGTTTGATGACCTGCAATAATTAATACATTCACATTTTAGGAGGAATTTATGAGAATCAACCCTTACTTAAATTTCAACGGTGATTGCCGCGAAGCATTCGAATTCTATCGCTCCGTTTTCGGTGGCGAGTTCATGACCATTTCAACATTCCGTGAGGCACCAGAAGACCTTGGCGTTGCAGAAGAAGATCTTGATCGTATCATGCACGTTTCCCTTCTGATTGGATCCAATGTCTTGATGGGGAGCGACACCTGTTCATCGTTTGGTCCACCGCGTGTCGCGGGTAACAACTTCTCGCTCTGTTTTGAGATGGGTGACAGATCGCATGCAGACGAAGTGTTTGCAAAACTATCTAATGGCGGTAAAATCATTATGCCGATGGACGACGTGTTCTGGGGTTCCTACTACGGCAAATGTACTGATAAATTTGGAATTACTTGGGATATTATGGCTTGCCATACACAAGAATAACACTGTTCATTACCGGATAAAACGTTTCCTTAGAACCGAGTTTTTGCTTGAAAACTTGGTTCTAAGCCTTCCCGAACTGTCCCACCATCCTGTGAGTAGGTCTCTGCTCCCATCCACTCGTTTGAACGGAAATCGGGTTTACAAAACCCTCCTACAAGAAATTTATTCATGAAGATTAAGTATTTAATTCGGTAATTTTCTCCAATCCCGGTAGGTGTGGTTTCCTAACCGCACCGAACATCTCAACGAAATTACCCAATTTATTTTTAATCTTCATCCATACATTCAATATTAGACTCCCTTACAATTTCATTTCATATTTATCTCATATTATGCTATAATGAATTTTAAATGACTTGGAAGAGGAAGTAAATGCGTTTTGAAAATCGGGTAGCAATTGTAACAGGTGGTGGCGGACCTTTAGGTATTGGCAGAGCTGCTTGTTTAGCATTTGCACGTGAAGGAGCGTCAGTGGTAGTTGCAGGTGGAAGGAATGCAGATGCTGTTGCCGCAGAAATTCGTGCTGAAGGCGGAAATGCTATTGCCGTGCCGTTAGATGTCACTGATCCAGCGCAGGTTCAAGATGTCGTTGACACAACAGTGGATACATTCAAACGCATCAATATTCTCTTTAACAATGCTGGAATTATCAATCGCCAGACGCTTTTTGAGTTGACTCCTGAAGGTTTTGACAGGGTAATGGCAGTAAATGTAAAAGGATGTCTGCTGTGTGCACAGGCGGTTGCCAAGGTAATGGTAGCACAAGAGATACGGGGACGAATTATAAATAATTCGTCTATCTATGCTGAAGAGTCGCATGCTGGAGTCTTAAGTTATTGCGTGAGCAAAGCAGCAGTAAATCGTTTAACGCGTAGTCTTGCGTTGGAACTGCGTCCGCACGGCATCACAGTGAATGCTGTTGCACCGGGAGGTGGTGCCCCGACAGGTATGAACGCACCACACAATCTTCCTGCCGATGATAGCCTTCCTGAATTATTACCTGCTTCACCTGATGCGCCGCTTGACCGAGGTGCAACAGTATGGGACTATATTGGAGCAGTGTTGTTTCTCGCTTCTGATGATGCCGCCTATATTAGCGGTGATATAATGACGATTGATGGTGGAGCAGTCTCGCGCCGATAGGGTGTTAGGAGAAGAACCTCTTGTGGTTGATTGATGCATTAAAAACTTGTTGGCAAGTAATCAGTGGATGGTTTGTCGCTTTCTTGCAGTTAATAGCAGATTATTGGTTATTTGTAGGTATCTTCTCAGGGACAAGTTTAGTTGTGAGTATTGTTGGTTGTGCTGCATTGATTACGTTCCTACCATCAGACTATTTTACCGAAACAAAACAGGGACAGCACATCAGAAACCCGATTTTACGCATTTTTGTTTCCTTATTGAAAAATCTGGTGGGTGGCGTGCTTATCATTGTGGGAGCATTGCTGGCGGTGCCAGGAGTGCCGGGGCAGGGATTATTGACCATTTTAACGGGGTTGATTATCAGCGATTTTCCTGGAAAAAAACGGTTGGCACGCCGAATTATTCGTACGCGTACAGTTTTATTCGCTGCAAACAAGATTCGTGAACGTTTCAATCGTCCACCACTTGTTTTAGAGGAGAAACAGAATTAGATACACATCACATAAAAGAACAATAGAGATATTCCGCATTAAAGTAACGTAAGTTCAATATAAGAATTTAGCGTACTTGAAGGTTGGTTTCAAACTTCTCTTGTTGGAACAATTGTTAAGATTCTTTACAAATATATGAAAATTTCAGAGTAACTCTGAAATTGCTGCTTTGTCAAGAACGCTGATAACCCTTATTGGGACTGGATTTATCGGCAGTTTTCGCGCCTATCCTGAAAACTGACTCTGAAAACATCAGCGTATGTAGAAAATATGCTATGTCAAACTCAGGTTAAAGTATATGGAATTTAGATGATGCCCTATGCTATTAGCTATCGGATTCTTCATCCCCACTTTTTATATCTTCACTAACCTTTTTGAGTTCTGCTCTCTCCGCTTCTACTTTCTGAATCGCATTTGCCTTATGTTTTCTCAATGCTTTAATCTCATTTTTCTTCATTTGTATACTATGCTTAAGAGCATTGATGTTACCGCCAACTAACCAGCCCGGCATATTGAGCACGTGCATTGCAGCAAGAACAGAACAGAGTAGTAGACAACCCACAAACAAGATAGAAACAATCGGTGCTATCAACTTCAGTGCTTTGCTTAAAGAAATTGGAGTTCCTATTAATTTTCCGTAGCAGAGCGCATAACCTCCCTTTCCGACCCATGAACCCAGCGTCAATTGGTAATTGTTAAGGTCATCGTGGTCCAAGAAACCGGGTGGTTTAGAGTGGTCGTGCCGACCAACGAAATAATGACGACGCTCTTGCCATCTTAGGCTACCATCTTTTGAAATCCTATATTCGTTTCCAAGCGTATCTGACTTCTGTGCTTTGTCATCTGTAGTAGGTTCAGAATCATTAGAGGGTTCACGCACTCTCTCAAATAGATTTATCACATCATCTCTAAGAGACATCTTGAGACCTGCAATGAAATCCTCCAACGAACCTCCATTTTCATAGTAGGCAACGATGTCGTTCCAATCGGCTATTCGCACACCATCACCCAATTGGGCTTTACACTCTGCGTTGAGGTCTGCCATTTCATCTAAATCGTGGGCAATGACGTGAAAATTTTGGTAACTTGCTAACGCCGCTCCTACCGGAAAGGAATTTGCCAACGACCTGGAATGATCAAGTACATACCTTGAAACGATAAAGGCACTAAGTAGTAGGCAATAGGCTAAGATGATCGCTATGATCCGTTTCTGTTTTAGCATCATTATACCTCTATATTTGTTTTATAGTAAAATCCATAATTATTTATACACTACGAATCAACGCTAAATGCGCGTAAGGCATTTAGCGGGTTCGGTTTCCTAACCGAACCGTGTTTATTCAGTCCATAGATGCGGTTAGGAAACCGCATTTACCAGGGCGTGTGCACATATTTTAGATTTCACTATAAAGATGAAACTTTTGAAGAAATTCTGATAGGATAGTGTGGAAACTCAGTTTACTGTAGGTGGTAGGGAAATGTTAGCACATTTTGAGAAAAAAGTCAAAATATAATCGGTTTTAACCATTTTGTAGAAAATCGTGACCGAGAGGTCGCTCCTACGGGGGAAGGAATCAATTATCGGGGAAATATTTTTTTGTGAATTTCTAAGAGGCGCTGAAGTTCTTCAATCGGTTTATCAGCGTCATCAACACGTAAATCAATGTAGCGATCATTGAAACCGCCATAACCGGCATTTTTCCGTACAACGAGCAGTGCAGCTGATTGCTGTCCGCGTTTGTCACCGCCCATTTCTTGTCCAGCAAAGAGGGCAGCCATCAATTTTTCCGCCAATTCGCCATCTGTTTCTTCAAACACTGATCCCATCGCCTTAACAACATCTTCTCCAGCAAGAATGTTCCCTTGTGCAGTGTAATTTTTGCCAGAAACAGCACCTGCCCAAACGTGACATTCTTCACCTGTATAGTTAGCAACATTGCCATTTGCGTCCACGATCCCGACTTGTCGTGTTGTCTGTCCGGAATCATCTTTGATGAGATGGTCCAATGTTTGTTGTGCTGAAAGTCCAATCTTGAGTAACTCTAATCCTCTGGGTCCGTATGTCGTATTTGCCCATGATTGCGTTGCAATCGCACCAACACCAGCTTCTGCCCACGGCACCACAGCGCCTACCGCAAAAAACTTTGATTGTACGGCAACACCTAAATCACCATTTTCTGGGTCATATCCAACGATTGAAAATGTTGCAACTGGAGAAATTGGTATAATAAGTGATGGTATAAAGAGCATTTTGGTTGGTTATTGTAAATCAATCGGGCTTACAAGCCCTCCCACAAGATAGAATTTGGAGACTAATCGTCTTCAAAACGGATTTTCATAGCTGCGGCATGTCCTTCTAAACCTTCTACTTCAGCAAGTTTAACAACATCTGGTGTAACTTTCTCTAAAGCAGTTTTGGTATAAGAGATAAGACTTGTCTTTTTAAGGAAGTCGTGAACACTCAATGGGGATGCATAGCGCGCTGCATTGCCTGTCGGAAGAATGTGGCTTGGTCCAGCAATATAATCCGCTACAGCTTCAGGAGAATAAGGTCCAACGAGGATAGCACCCGCATTCCGTATTTCTCCGATCCAGTCAAGCGGATTTTCAACGTGTAGTTCAACGTGTTCGGGGGCAATCTGGTTTGCGAAGGCAACCGCTTCCGTTAAATCCTCAACGACAAACGCAGCACCGTAATCTTCAAATGCCTTTACAAGTTCATATTGTCGAGGAAGGGTCTGCGCTTGGACTTCAACTGCCCCTTTAACCTGTTCAGCAAATCCACGTGATGGCGTTACAAGAATTGCAGAACATTCTGGACTGTGTTCAGCTTGTGAAATGAGATCTGCAGCGACAAAATCAGGTTCTGCAGTGCTATCTGCAATAACAAGAATTTCGCTTGGTCCGGCTATTTTATCAATATCAACGTGTCCAAAAACTTCTCTCTTAGCAAATTGAACATATAAGTTTCCTGGACCAACAATTTTATCAACGGAGGGAATGGTCTCAGTACCGTAAGCCATGGCTGCAACCGCTTGTGCTCCACCACATTTGTAGATTTCCTTAACGCCACATTCAGCGGCGGCAACCAACATGTGTGGGTCGATCTGCCGATTTCGCATCGGTCCCATGCAAACCGCAATTTCTTCAACACCAGCAACAACCCCAGGTATTACAACCATGAGCAGTGAAGAAACCAGAAGTTGGCTGACAGAAGGCACACAAACACCAACGCGTTTTAATGGACGAATTATGTGTCCTAACAAGACACCGTCTGCCTCAGTAGAAAACCAAGAAGTTCGCATCTGCTTTTGATGAAAACTTTCTATGTTTTTCTTTGCGTGTACAATTGCCTCAATAAAATCAGGATCTACTTCATTGTAAGCTTGTTTAAATTCGCCTTGTTGGACTTTCAGTCCTTTTACAGAAATTCGTGGTGCATCAAGTTTGCGGGTATACCGTGCGACAGCTTTATCACCTTCCGTTTGCACTTCGCTTAGCGTGCGTCGAACAGTTTTCAAAATGTTTTCATCCATTAACCTGCCACGCTCGTTCAGTTTTGCAATAAAGGATTCACTTTCTGGGGTATGTGTTTCAATAATTCGCAACATGGTTTTATTTTCTATTAGATTTACAAATCCTTCCTAAAATCGGGGTTGAGAACTCCTTCTACAATTGCGCTTAAAAACCTTCTATTCACTTTCGTTGACTCTTTGAATATCAGCACCAATGCTATTAAGTTTTTTCTCAATTGCTTCATAGCCTCTATCAATATGATAGATACGTGAAACAGTAGTTTCACCAGCAGCTGCCATCCCAGCTACCACGAGTACAGCCCCCGCACGCAGGTCGGAAGCCATCACCGGTGCACCGCTCAGAGACGAGACGCCATTGATTATCGCTTTGCGTCCGTCAAGTCTTATGTCTGCTCCCATCCGGTTGAGTTCTGCGGCATGTATGAAGCGATCCGTATGGACGTTTTCAGTAATAGTGCTTGTTCCTGATGCGAGACTGAGCAACCCCATCATCTGTGCCTGCATGTCAGTGGGAAACCCTGGGAATGGTGCGGTTGTTATATCTATTAATTTGAGTTGATGCGGAGTTGTGACGCGTACGCCTGTATCGCGCCAATCTAATTGCACACCTGCTTGTGTTAGTTTCTCTGAAACAGCGGAGATTTGTTGCTTAGCAACACCTTCAACGAAAACATCACCATTAGTGATAGCAGCTGCGACAATAAAAGTGCCCGCTTCAATGTCATCTGAGACGACACTATGTTCTGTCCCTTGCAACTGCTTAACACCGCGAATTGTCAAGGTAGAAGTACCGATGCCTTCTATATCTGCGCCCATTGCATTGAGAAATTTTGCAAGATCACTGATATGGGGTTCACACGCGGCACCTCGGATAACGGTTGTTCCTTCGGCTAAGGTTGCCGCCATCATAACGTTTGCCGTAGCGCCAACACTTGGGCCATGCTGTCCAATTAAATTCATTTTAGCACCTACTAAACGCTCTGTTTGTGCGAAGATGTACCCTCTTTTCACCTCAACTTGTGCACCTAAATGCTCCAAACCTTTGATATGTAAATCAACTGGTCGTGGACCGATTGCACACCCTCCGGGGAAAGAGACTTTTGCACGTCCAAGTTTAGCAACGAGCGGTCCTAAAACGTATATAGATGCGCGCATCTTTCGCACCAGATCGTAAGGTGCTTCATATTCCATACGGTTTATTGGTTCTATATATAGAGAACCGTTTTTTCGTGTTATTGAAGCTCCAAGACCTTCCAAAACTGCACTAAGCGTTTTCACATCTGTAAGATTTGGAACATTATGAAGCACACTTACACTGTCGCCAAGAATTGCTGCAGCGACTGCAATAGGTAGGACTGCATTTTTTGAACCGCTTACCTGAATTTTACCTTCAAGTCTGGTACCGCCGTTGATTATTAATTTTTGCATTTTTTCTCCGTGATTAATATTTGAGTGGAAAACATCGCGTGTTTTAAGTTTATTATCTATTGTCTTGCATAAACGATGCCAACTGTGCACCTGTTACAAATATAAGTATATACTAAAAAACGCAATTTGTGAATTGTATTAAAATAGACACATGTTATTTTTGGTTACTTCTGTCTCTGTCAGGGATGTATAAAGTTTTTGTGATGAAATCACCGGTAGGAGCGATCTCCGAATCGCGATCATTATGATTATTGTCGGGAATCGGAGTTCCTCGTACAGGTTCTCCTGCAGCAAGATGCACTATAACCCGCAACCTTATATCTTGTATCAAAAACTTCACACACCCCTGTCAGAATTGACTTGCATAGCGTATTGATTTCTGATAAACTTTGACGTTAATATCAACATTTTATCTAACAAGAGGTAAAAAATGGCGGAAAAAACATATCGTGTTGGCGTTATCGGTTGTGGCGGCATGGGGCGTGCCCATGCGCGGAGTTGGAACGGCAGTGGTCGTGCTAAAGTCGTCACTGCATCGGACATCAGTGCAGACTCTGCTGCGAAATTTGCTGAAGAGTTCTCACTCCCTTCATATTACACGGATTTCGAAGAAATGTGTCAAAAAGAGGAACTTGACATTGTTAGTATCACCACTTGGCAGAGTGTGCGTGCAGAACCGACAATCGCCGCAGCTGAAAATGGCGTGTTGGGTGTTATCACCGAAAAACCGATGGCTGCCTCTGTTGGCGATGCACAAGACATGATGGATGCCTGTGAAAAGAACGGCACAAAATTGGTTGTAGGACATCAACGACGTTTTAGTACCCAAAATTGTGAAGCACGAAGACTTATACAAGAGGGGGCAATTGGTCAACCACAAGCGATGCTGCGTCGTGATGGACATGGACTATTGAATCGTGGAACACACGAAATTGACGAAATGCGCTTTATTCTCGGTGATCCTGATCCACAGTGGCTAATTGCTCAAGTTGCACGTAAAACTGACAGATGGGAACGACGTGTTCGAACTGAAGACCTGTGTATGGCGGAAATCTGCTTTGAAGGTGGTATCCGCGGTATCTACGAAAGTGATTTACCGGGACCGGGACTCCGTGGTGATGCTGTTTATGGTGATGATGGTCAACTCCGCCGTGGTGGCGATGGCACAATTGAACTCTTGAATAGCAAAGCATCTGGTTGGCAGACCATCAAACCTCGTCAAAGCGAACCGAATCAGTTTTCTGAGATGTTAGCTTGGATTGAAGGCGATATTGATGAACACCGTAATGCTGGTAGACACGGACTCTGCACCATAGAAATCCTTATGGCGTTTTACGAATCGCTGCGCTTACAAGACGTTGTTACTTTCCCGTTAAAAACGCGCCCGAACCCACTTGATCTGTTGGTTGAAGGTGGAAAGCTGCCTGTGTTTAAAGAGGGGCGATATGACATTCGCGCACCATTTCCTGAGGAGAACAAATAACCTCTGATTCCAAATTCTTGATCTCACTCGGTAGACGCCGAATGCTACACGCGCATTTGGCGTTGACCACTACTACAGATAACATTTCATAATTTACGGTGTGGAAGCTGTATTCCCAAATGCCGATGCAACCTGCACCAAATCTAAAATATTAACAGTCCCATCCCCATTAACATCCGCAATATTTTCTCCCTGCTCACCGAAGTTTGACGCAACATAGACCAGATCTAAAATGTCGACTACACCATCTGCATTAACATCTTCGGGCAGTTGTGAAGTTGGCAATGACAAGGGTACCAACCCGGGCTTAAGATATATTTTCACATCTGGATTCTTTTGTAATAGGGCGATGAGTGGCCTTCTATTCTTAATCGGATTCCCTACAAGCCATAACTTTTTAAGGTTTACTAACTCAGCGAGCGGGCTGGCATCGGTAATTTGATTGTAATTGAGAGATAATACTTCTAAATTCTTTAATCCTGCAAGAGGACTTACATCACTAATTTTACATGAACTTAGCCATAATAACCTCAATTTCGTTAATTCTGTGAGAGGACTTATATCGCTGATTGGAACATCGTAAAGATTTAAATATGTTAGGTACCTAAACCTTGCAATTAGGCGTATATCAGTAATTGATGCATAGGTAAGACTTAAAGACGTCAACATCACTAATCCTTCGAGAGGAGTAATGTCACTGATTGGTTCTTGACTACTACCAATACTTAAATTGTATAAGTCCGTTAATCCTGCGAGAGGTGTGATGTCACTGATTGGATTTCCACTGAGGACCAACTCTCTCAGGTTTGTTAACATTGCAAGCGGTGTGATGTCACTGATTTGAGCATAACCGCATTTTAAATGGGTTAAATTTTTTAATTTTGCAAGTGGCGTTATATCGTTGAGGGTATTAACTAAATAATGATATTCGGAGGCATTTCTTCGATATTTAATATATCATATACGTTTCCATTAGCACGGAATCTCGCAAATAAGGCGATCGTCAAGTTCACCATCTCCACGCTTTTTGATACAATAATAGACTTGCGCTTGAAGCGTCCGAACCAGTGTCTCATGAAGCCGTTGTTGCGTTCAATACGATGTGTCTCTGCTTTCGTCTGAACATGTTTTGAGGCGGGTAATAAGGTTTCATAGACGTGCCACTTGTCCGTATAATATACCTTAACGTCAAGCGCAGCAAGGCGTGTTGTGAGTTTCTCAAGTGTTTTTTTATCGCGACCACCGCATTCCCAATCAATCAGGTGTCCCGTCTTTCTATCAAGCACTTTCCATATCCAAAGTTTGTTTTTCTTGTTGCCAATATAATGCCACATCTCATCAAGTTCCAAAACGACGGGAGTTTCGGGGGCAAGCGTGGGTTTGGGTGCCTGCTTTTTAGCAAAAGTGTGTATCCATTTCAGCACGGCAGTCGTAGAGACCTGAAAAAGTTTTGAAATTGCGTTCATTGAAATACCATGACAATACAATAGAACAGACAATCTCTTGTCGGTCTGCGGGTGTCCTCGTAGTGTGGTGCGTGTCCATTGGTAGTCGCAGGCTTTGCACTTATAGCGTTGTTTCTTGCTGACGAACCCATTTTTGACGAAATGTGTGTGTTGACATCTTGGACAATGTTTCATGGTATCCTCTAATAGTAGTGAGTTTGTTTTCAGTGAGGATACAAGTTTTAGATGGATAAGTCAATGAAAAAATAAAGATCTTTCATTGACAAATTTTTTCATATTTGTTATCATTGTTACAGTTGAAAAATGATGCAGCGAGATTTAGAGGGTATTTTGCTAATTCTTGCATCATTATTTGGTTAACACCCTCATATCGTTAATTGGATTTTTCCATAGATCTAACCTTGTCAATTTCGTCAATCCAGCCAGTGGCGTGATGTCTCGGATTTCGTTGTCCCCAAAGTTTAAAAACTGTATATTGAGTGCATGTTCCAGACCCGTAAGGTCAGATATCTGGCGATTGGAGGCACTAAGACGACGTGTTAATCTTAGCATTACTAACTGCGTAATGGCATCATCGGGTGCCAACCCAAGGGTTTCCCGCACCGCCGATGCTAAATTCGGATCCGATATAGAAATTATTTCACCCGGCTGCAGCAAATCGCCCATATCAATTGGAAACGTATGCCCTGTGAAGTTTCCATACACATCTATAAGTCGCAGGTGTATGCGGGGAGTAAGATCTGTCAAGTCGGCAGTTATAAATTCAAGAGTAGTCTTTTTACCATCTAACTTCTTACAAGCGATTACACCTGGAGAATTCCCTAATCCAAACAACTGTGCTTGATGGAGTCCATCAGGGTCGGTTATCTCAAATTGGAGGCGGATAGTATACGGTGGGGAAGCAAGACTTGGTGCAAGCATTTGAACGCTTGGTATTACATCATTGAAGCCCTCCTGAGTAGAGTTGAAATAACGGTTTACATCCAGCCATTCGGCTGCACAGAAAGACGTAATCATCGGGTCAACTGAAAAAGGATTAATCCATCGGTTAGCCTCAACGCGGATATCATGCGCTAATCCAAAGGAATGCCCGATTTCATGCAAAGCAGCATTAGTGTTGGAGGTAGGAATGAGTACCTTCCCACTATGGTTCTCCGCATTTGCTAAACCTGCAACAGCACCAACCCCTTGAGCAATAAGGTGATCAGTATTTAGCGCGAGAAGATAGATATTCTTTGATGTGTCGAACCGTTCCTCAATTTCGTCCCATACTATCCAGCCTCCTCCGGTTGAAGGGTTCTGATAATAAGCATGGTTGAATTTTCCGTTGACATGATGCACCATAACATTTCCGGTTGCATTAGTTTCAAGTCTAAATGTTTTTCTACCGAACCCGTGGAATTCCATCAGATCAGCATAAAACTGTTGTGATTCTTTCATTAACGTATCAAGTTTCGTGTCTATGTCAGGATCAGGTTCGCGGTCGTTTGGAACAAAATAGATCGCCCGCACGACATACTCAGGTGATGCGTCTTGTGCGAAACTATTCGGCACAAACGCAAGTGTGACAAAGATGAATAATGTAAGTGTAAGACATAGTGTTGTTTTCATGAGTTGGTTCTCCTTTTGGAAACTGTTATACCATATCTAATTGACAAATTGTCATAGTAACCTGTAGGGAATCAACGCCTCATGCGCGTATGGCATTTGGCGTTGATTCAAAGGATTGGGTTTTGTGCCGAAAACTTGATAAAAGATTAGAGTAGATGGGACAGAGAATTTGGGTGAGTTTTGATTAACAGTCTACGTCTTTTCCCTCACTTCCGTATACGTCCATCCGTTCCTGTGTGGTAATATCTTCAGAATTTGCAGGTTTATAATGTAACTGAAGCGCACGACGGCGTTGCGACGAGTGATTGACAGGACTTCCGTGATGGGTCAATCCGTGCCAGAATAGACAACCTCCTGGTGCAAGCGGTACCATTGTGTCGCGAGCCACAGGAACATGCGTATCACAAATTTGCCAATCTCGCCGTTTGAAGTGGACCATCGGACCTTCGTTATGAGAGCCGGGAATGATGTGCATACATCCGTTTTCTGCAGTGGCTTCGTCTAACGCGATCCACACGCCGACAACGGTTGTTCCATGCTCCAGATTAAAGTAGGCACAATCCTGATGCCAAGGTTTCTCCGAACCGTGTCGTGGTGGCTTAACCAACGCCATATCTTGAAAAAGTGATGGTTTGTCATCCATAATTCGCTCTAAGACACCAAGAAGCCCTGAGTGTGCAGCCACCACGTTCAAACGCGGTTCGTAGTCAACAAACCTGAATATTTTTCTAATGGCATCACGGCGTTCGTCTGCATCCATCTCATCCTTAAGTTTCGCGAGTTTCGGTTCAAATTGGATTGCCCGGAAGTCCGGATTTTTTCCGTCCATCAGATGAACCATACCTGCTATAGCATCCTTAACCTCATCAGTCGTAAATGCATCTTCAATGACAAGGTATCCATGTTGATGAAAGTATTCAATTTCCGCATCGGTTACCGCTGAAAAGCTGCCAGAAATACCATTTGCTACCGTATCAAAGCGGTAGAGATTATCAGGGTACGGAATTGGTCTGGTAGTAACAATCTCTTTAGGTTCGGCAGTCGCTGAATGATTCATATTAGTTCTCCTTAAATTCGCCTTGACTTTCTTGTTCAAATAACGTCAAGAAATCGTTGACACGATCAACGGCAGCTTGGGCGCGTTCGCGTGCTGATGCGCTTTTCTCCTCTTCAGCTACCCATTGCTGCCGTTGCGGGAGCCATTCGGTTTGGAGATAATTGAGCTGATTTAGGAAATGTGGATCTTCTGTTTCACTGACAAAATACTCAATTATGCCGAGTAATCCATATTTGCGATTAATCTCCATATCGTCCAATTCATCTACCATTTGGGCAAAGAGTCGTTGATTCCGATCCTGTCTGATTTGCCCTACTTCACGTGACGATTCGGTTAACAGTTTATCTACAAATTCCTGCTTGGAATTAATCCAACGTGGAAGATTTCTGACATATTCCTCTAAATCAAAGTTTCCGCGTTGAAGTGCAAAATAGGCATGAATATGGATATTGCGAAAAAAGCCGGTGAATCCAACATTCGGATCCATAGTGTCTGCATCATAAAGTATCTGGTTTTCGATGTTGCCATACAACAGTTTAAAGTCTTCAGCAGTAAGATTCATGGGTTTCAGGTGTGCCAAAACGACAGACGTTGCGGCTTCTACAAATTCTGGTTCAAAGTCGTACATAGCTAAAATATTTTCAGTAATAACTGCCCCAGATTCGTGGTGTACTTTACCGTGAAGATTATGTTTTTTGTAAAGATCAGTAACAATGTTCTGCCCAGCGGGTGTGAGCATTTCGTTTAACCAGAAGCCGTTGTGGTCAAGGATACGTTTTCCGTTATCATCAGTCAAGATGACACCGTCGTAACGTTTTGTGATGTCATGTAGCGTTCCAGCAACCTCAAGCAGCTTGACATCACCACCTTCGCGCCTGCCAAGTTCCATGCTCATTGCGCGGACGCGCATCGTATGGTTCCAAGTATAGTGCCGCCATTGAAATCCAACCCGGTTATGCTCCCAAAGACCAAACGTTTCATTGACCAGTGTTTCCAATTCATTCAAGACTTGGGCGTAGTTCATAAAAAACCTCGTTTTTAATTATGGTGAATTATTGAAATAATTATACACCTCACTTGTAGGAGCGATCTCCGAATCGCGACCAAAGCCATTCGTAGTCGGGAATCGGAGTTCCCTCCCGCAGGATGCCAAAAGCGCATGCTGCGTTGATTCACAGATGAATAATGTCTAATTAATTCTAAAATCTACCATAAACGTTGTATTCAACACGGATAAGGGACAACCCGTGAGCAGGAACTGAAGGTCCCGCTAATGCTCTGTCCTTCGCCTCTAATATGCTGTGAAACTGAGCATAAGCATTCTCCATATTGCCAGGGACATGCCTGATACATTTTAAGATTGTGCCGACAATAGCACGAACCATTCCTCGCAAAAAGGAATTCGCTTCAATTTCGATGTAGACATATTGATCTTCTTTCCAACAGCACACTTCAAAGATCTCACATACAGGGTTCAGCCTATCACTCCCTGTTTTTTGGAAAGAGGAAAAATCCCATTTTCCAACTATACTTCGACAGATTGCATCAGCTAACGCTACATCAATTGGTATAGAATAGAAATAGGTTGTGTGCCGCAGAAGCGCTGATCGATACGCACGATTTAAAATCGTATACCGATAACGCCGACTCGTTGCACTGAAGCGTGCATGGAAGTCTGTATCTACCTCAGTAGCAGAACATACAACAATGTCTCGCGGCAAATGGGTGTTCAGCCCTTTTTGAAAAGCAACAATAGGGATCTGTAAATCGGTATGAAAATTTGCAACTTGTCCTTCCGCGTGAACACCAGTATCTGTTCTACCCGCCCCGATAATTTGTATCGGTGTTTTGGTTAATTGCGCCAATGCCTCCTCAACTGCATCCTGAACTGTCGGAAGGTTGGGTTGCGTCTGCCATCCGTGATAATTGGTGCCATCATATTCAAGCACAAGTTTAATATTTCGCATCATTTCACGTTAAACGTTGAAGCACGCTGATAGATACAGATTATCATATACTATATTTAGGTGTCAATTCAATTTTAGTTGAGCCATTCAATTCTTGAATAGTTCTAACTTCTACCAAAGGTATCTTCTTGTAGGAGCGAGCTCCTGCTCGCGACATTTCGACTAAAACAGGTAATAAGCCGAAAATTGAATGCCTCTGTGAATTTTAGTTATTCAGATGGGAAATGAGGTGCATCTATTTTTAATATATGATACGATAGGGATATATTCGGAGAGTTTATTGCTGGAGGCAAAAATAATGAGTTGTGTAAAGATTGGTGTTATCGGGTGTGGCGCAATTGCACAGGTTCATCACTTACCAAACCTTAAGCAACTTCACCGTGAGTTTGAGGTGTCGATTGTGTGCGATCTGTCTCTCGGTGCAGCGGAAGCAGCTGCGAAAAGATTCAACATCCCTCAATTTGTAACAGATTATACCAAACTTTTAGAAAGTGATGTTGATGCTGTGCTACTGTGTCATGGAGATCCAAAAACCGAAGTGGCACTGGCAGCGTTTGAGGCGGGAAAGCATGTCTTTGTTGAGAAACCTGTCTGCTTTTCACTGCAAGAGATCGATTCTATGATAAAAGCGCAACAGAAAGGGGGGAAAGTTGGACAAGCGGGTTATATGAAGGTGCATGACCCTGCCTTCCAGCTTGCAAAGCGCGAGGTTGATACGATGGAAAGTTATCGGTTTATTCAGATAAACCACTTACATCCGAACAACCGATTACACCTTAGCCAATTTGACGTGGAACGTTTCAACGATGTGCCTCCAGATGCCTTCGCCCCTGCACATGCTGCGCGTACGTCAGCGCGCGCTGAGGCAATCGGTGACGCGTCACCAGAAGCGGAACGCGCATTTTTTCTGCTTTCAGGTAGTATGATTCACGACATTTATAGCTTACGGGTAATGTTAGGTTCACCAAGTGAGGTGATAAGCGCGGAAGTATGGTCTGGTGGGCAAGGTGTGAGTATCGTTTTTGGCTTTCCAAACGGTGCACGCTGTGTTGCAACTTGGGTGGATCTGCCTGACCTTTGGGACTTTAAAGAAACATTAGAAATCTACGGGGATAATAAACGGGTGCTGGTGTCGTATCCTACCGGTTTTTCGCGGGGAATTTTGTCAGAGGTGACAGTCCAAGGCATAGATGCTGATGGGACAACTTATAGTAAAACCCCTGCAATTGAATGGGAGAGTGCATTTGTGCGGGAGCTGCGTCATTTTCATGCTTGCATCACGGAAGGTGAAGAATGTTATACTTCACTTGAATCTGCACGGAATGACATTGAACTTATTATAAACATTGTTAAATGTTATGTGGATAGGTCACCTGTTAAGTGTGAATAGAGTCGGTAAAAGTAAAACGAACTGTCAATATATGTGGTAATTAAATTTACAATGCTCTCATATATACGCTTTGTCATAGTTAACATTGACATGTTTGTCTCACATTATTTTGAATTCCGCAACTTTTCCGATACATAATGCTTTCCAAAGGTAGGAGGGAACTCTGATTCCCGACCCTTTTTCGCGATTCGGAGATCGCTCCTACAGAATGTAAATTGGTAGAAAAAGAAAAGAATGTGGGCAGGTATACTTACCTGCCCACGGATAGGATAAATTCGAATTTAGATTATTCAGCATCAGTCTCAGCTTCTGGCTCAGCTTCAACTTCCATCGGTTGAACTTCTATTTCCACCTCAGTATCGCCAGTCACGATAAAGCGATTGACAAGCAATGCTGTTCCAGTAATAGGTATCGGACGCGGTGTTGGTGCCAGATCATCCATCAACTCTTCTTCATCAATTACTTCAATTATTTCACCATCTTCTGGAGACTCACCATCATCTGGTGTTTCACCATCTTCAGGTGCTACCTCTTCGTCTGGCACTACGTCATCCTCTGGCGGAAGTTCTCCATCTTCAGGGGGAAGTTCTCCATCTTCAGGGAATGGTAAGCTTTCTAATAATCCTGAGAAAAACGCTTCAAAGAATATTTCAAAAAATTCTCCTATCTCTATGTCTCCCAACTCAGGATCTTCTTCCTCCAATGTAGCAAGCGTCACAAGGACTAATCCTTTATCGAACTGCCTATCTCTCAGTTGTCCGATCAGTTTATCTAAATTTTCTGGGGATGGAGCGTACGGATTACTGAACGGATTAAAACCATATTCAGTTGCAGCGACTATAGATAAACTTGCTGGTCCGGTAACAAAATGCTCAGGTATCTGAAGTTTCACTTCTCTATACATCTTGCGGTTTCTTCCGGTAGCACTCCAGTGCGGCAGCATCTCAACAACAAAAGTAGCCTCTTCACCTTGTTTAACTTCCCCGATGACATGTATATCAGTAATCTCTGTATGGAGGATTTGAGGGATGTCAATGATAGAGATGTTTATCTCATCTATTGTTGCTCTGCCTGCACCATTGGCAAGTATGTTTGTAAATGACTGAACAATTATATCCATGTTGGCCAGTACCGCTTCATACGGATCCGGTGAAATGGACCTGAAAGATTCTGTGTAGACGTTTTTAGTCTCTTTAAAGCTAATCGCCACATTTGCCTCAATAGTACCCGGACTAATTTCACTACGAATTGCATCTAAAGTTGAAGCAGCGACAACCGGTATTGCCCATTCTTGTCCATAAGCCACTTTGTGGTGTGTTTGAACTGGCTCTGGACTATTGACAGGTTGATAAGTCACTGTCACAGGAATCATTGGCGGTAATTTGCCAAGCACACCAACAATCCCGGCTCTGAGGTCTTTCGTTATTGTGCCAATTGGATTACCGTAGGCAGTTGCGGATTTATAAGATGCTTCTGCATTGGGAACAATTCCATCTACGACAGCTCTGTACACTGGCATTGAAGCCTGTCCTTCGCGGAGAAGATTGTGACCGAATGCAACAAATTTATCGCCATAAACCTGTGTCACAGTCCCAAAACCTATGCTGTTGACAATATCACCCGTTACAATAGCGACCCCTATCATGTCACCAGCAGAAAGATTATGCGATGCATTCGCCGGGGGTGCTGCCGGCGCCCCACCGATTCGGGAAAAGAATTCAACATTATTGAATTGTGTATCAGCGAGGTGTGAAGAAAGTTGTTGTAACCTGTTAGGGTCAATTCCAGAAATCGTAATAGGCGTTTTGACTGCAGTATAGGTAGAATTGACGACTGCACCTGGTGCAGCGGGTGGGTTAAGGAATTCTCCAAATGTATGGTGATCCAGTGTAGCTTCCATTGCATCAATAGGTGTTACCCAGAACCGATGTGGGGCTTTTGCCCACGCATCACCATACGCAAGCGCGCCGAAAACCCGTCCAGAAGTACCAACCGGGCTGCCAGACATCCCTTTCGCAACTCCACCCATTGCTGCAACTGCCTCATCTGTCAAGACACATTCGTAAAGTGGAAAGCCAAAACCAGAGGATTGAACTCTGCGAAATTCAGCCTCAACTATCACCTTACTTGTGCCTTCAATAGCGGTTATTATTTCAATAGGTGTTTTTGTCGCAAGTTTGCGAACTTCATCTTCATACATACTTTCGAGTTTTACTTCACCGACCACCGGTGCAGCGATAAACCCATCTGTGGCATCAGCAATTGCTGGATTTTCAATTTGTGCCTGCTCTTCATCAGAAGAGCAACTCAACTGACAAAGAATCACGATGGCGATTCCTGCTAAAACAAAAAAACGTTTCACTATACGTCTCCTAACTAAAAATTTCTATATGGTTTGATAAATGTTAAAAATGATATTGAATTTGGCTAATCAAAGTCTATCCTATAACTAAAAACTCGATTATTTCGAATTTTATATAATTTCTAACGGATTTTCCTTGTTTGGTTTTAACCACTATTTGTAAGGCTCACGGTAGAAATTTTTAGAATAGCCATAATCAGCACAATATTTAATATCTACTATCTTGAAAATTATACACTACAAAGTATGGTTTTTGCAAGGAAAAGAACGGAAAATTAAGGTGTTTAATATAGGGAAGGAGATAGGGTCGTGGGGCTTGAATATACTCACCCCACTTAGATATTCGGAATAGGTGTGAACTACCATGCAACCCAACCACCATCAACAGCGATGGTTTGTCCAGTGACCCAATTTGCTGCATCTGAGGCTAAGAACAGTACAGCACCGACCACCTCGTCTACCTCGCCGACACGCCCCATTGGGATACGGCGTACTACATCTTCATAAAATTCTTTTCGTTGTAAAAGAACGTCCGCAAGTGGGGTGCGTGTGAACGCTGGGGCAACAGCATTGACTGTGACGTTGTGAGGTGCCCATTCAACAGCAAGTCCTTTCGTTAATAAAACCACTCCCCCCTTACTACCAGAATAGGCAGTCCGCAACGGACCGCCGACTAAACCCATAGTAGAGGAAATATTGATGATTTTTCCGCTCTCACGTTCAATCATCGGTTTAACAAGCTTTTGCGTCAAAAAGAATAGCCCTTTAAGGTTGAGATCATAGATTGCATCCCAGTCTTCTTCAGTGAGCTCTAATGCAGGTTTAGGGCGATTTGTTCCAGCGTTATTGACAAGGACATCAACTCTTCCCCATACGTCAATCGCAGCTTGCGCGCCATCTGCAACAGACTTCATATCGCTTACATCAAACACAACCGGTTCTGCTTCTCCACCGTTTGCGCGAATTTCTTCCGCGACCTCATCAAGGTCGGATCGGGTTCGGCTGTTCAAGATAACCTTTGCTCCCATTTGTGCGGCAGCGAGGGCTATTCCTCTGCCGATACCTTTGCCGGAACCAGTGATTAACATAACTTTATCGTTCAATTCAAATCCTGGAAATGCCATAAATATCCTCCATTTGGCTAAGACTTTCAGTTTCTTCCAAAAACAGAATCTGCTTATCTATTTGCTAATTTTAGCGTATTCTCTAATAGCATTGCACGTGTTAACGGACCGACACCTCCCGGCACCGGCGTAATAAATCCTGCGATCTCTTTAACTTCCTCAAATTTAACATCACCGACAAGCCGATCATCTACTGAGTTGATACCGACATCAATGACGGTTGCTCCCCGCTTAACCATATCGACTGTGATGAATTCAGGTTTTCCAACTGCAGCAATAAGTATATCCGCTTCCTTTGTTACCTCTGCGATTTTTTTTGTGCGTGAATGACAGTAAGTGACAGTAGCGTTACGGTTGAGAAGCATAACACCTACCGGTTTGCCGACAAGATGACTTCTACCGACACAGACCGCATGTTTGCCTTCAATCAGCTGACCGGTCAATTCAATTAATCTGATAATTCCAGTGGGTGTACACGGTGTAACAGATTCTCGGTTGATGAATAGATTTCCTAAATTGAGAGGTGTCAAGCCATCTACATCCTTATTGGGTGCGATTGCATCTATGACTGCTTGTTCGTCAATTGCCTCTGGCAGCGGCATTTGCACTAAAATGCCGTGTATATCTTCACAAGCATTTAATTCGGTAACCTTTTGAATAAGTGCCTGCTGAGTTATGTCCGCGGGGAGTCGGTGAACTTCTGAGTGGAAATGTACTTTTTCACAATCGCGTTGTTTGTGTTTGATATATATAGTAGATGCGGGATCATCACCAACTTGGACAACAGCGAGTCCAGGGGTGAATTTAAGTTTTTTAAGTTGCTTCCGAATTGTGCTACGGATCTGCTGCGCAAGGCGAGTGCCGTTAAGGATTTCGGCTGACAAATGCCTTTTCCTCCCAAATTACTGATGCTTGAAAGAATTTAATAGAACACATTTATAAGTACGTTGTCTAATCTTAAGTTCGGTATAAATTTATTTTAACAGATAACTTCGTTTTTGTCTATGAATTAATGGTGCTTCTGTTTATAATGGTAAGTGTAACTGTGTTTATCCCATAGAAAAACTATCCAAATCTAAAACCGTCAATAAATTCACTTTTTTTGCAAATTTTGACAATCTTGCAACCTTTTCCCATTGAAATCGCGTCACTAACAATTAAATTTTATCATTTCGGGGAATCTGATGGAAAAAGATGATGTTCAACTAATTGATAGTATCTTGTCTGGGGATGAAGCTGCTTTCACGACTTTAGTAAAAAAATACCAAAAGAGCGTTCACGCCTTAGTATGGGGAAAAATAGGGGATTTTCAAATTGCCGAAGAAATTACCCAAGATACTTTCCTTCAAGTACACAGGAAACTCTCAACACTAAAGAGACCGAGCCAGTTTGCTGGATGGCTTTATGTGATTGCCGATCGGCTTTGCACAGCATGGCTTCGAAAGCAAAAACCGAAGATGCAATCTCTTGACGCGTCTAATGTAATCACACTGGAAAGATATGCTTATGATCAGTATCTTTCGGAACAACGGGAGGAAGCAGCTACAGAATATCGCAGAGAACTGGTTAGAAAACTGTTAGAAAAACTACCGGAAAGCGAACGCACGGTGATGATCCTTCACTACCTCGGAGAGATGACGTGCGAAGCAATCAGCAAGTTTTTAGGTGTGTCTGTGAATACAATTAAGAGTCGTCTGAGCCGCGCCCGAAAACGTTTAAAGACGGAGGTTCCCATGATTCGTGAAACATTTGGTAGTGTACAACTACCTGCAAACTTTACTGAAAATATTGCGCAACAAATTGCTGACACTAAACCTGTTCCCAGTACGGTTGGAAAACCTTTGCAGCCGCTGGCAGCTTTTGGTACAACTCTCGTTTTCCTTATTTTTATGCTCGGTGCAAGTAATTATTTCTTCCCACGTTTCCAGAAACCGTATAGTTTAGAAGCACAATCAGAAACCACTGTTGAAGTCGTTGATGCGCCAGTTGTTGATGTTCCGTCAATATTTGATGTGCGACATCAGATTTCAGGAGCTGCTATTTCCAGCGATGGACCAAAGAATAATCAACAGGGTGTCAATGCTGTTTTATTAGCAGAAGCCCAACAGGATTTATCAACTTCTACTCTGCTAACGCAGAAATGGACTCAAGCGAGTGGTCCACAAGGCGGTAAAGTACACGAAGTATTTCTCACATCTGAAGGGCAACTTTATGCTGTGTCCCCGACAGGCATCTATCAATTGACAACGGATGCCGTTCAGTGGACGTTAATCAACAACACCGTTCCAACTGGTGGAATCCGGATGCCTATGACAGAAGCAAACGGGATACTCTATATTGTCTCTACGGATGAAGTTTTTGCTTCATCTGATGATGGTGTGACATGGCATGCCCTTGGTTCACGCCCAAAAGGGAATGCTGTCGGATTAGTAATTATAGATGAAGTGTTTTATCTTGCGAGTTGGAATGGCATTTTTCATTCAACTGATGTTGGGAAACAGTGGTCACCTTTAAACGATGGCTTGAATGACAGAACAATTTCGGCAATAACTGCAATTGGAAACACAGTATTTGTTGGAACAGACCGAGGGCTTTTTCGCCTCAGTGCCGGTACCTGGGAGAGATTATCAATAGATCCAGCAAATAAAATCACCTCATTAGCTGTCAATGAAAATAATTTGTATGTTGGAACAATATCTGATTTTCCTTCAAAGGAATCCGATACATATTCTGTAAAGGTCACCTCACTAATTACTGGCGACAATTTCTTATGGAAGGTTTTCTATTCTCCTGATTTAGGTGATTCCTGGGTGGAAATAACACCAAAAAACAGGTTTCGCGATATGGCTATAGCTACTATTAAGGTCTTGGCTGCAGATAATACGCTGCTTGTATTAGGAAATAATTTTGGACTCCGATCTAAAAATGGAGGGCAGACTTGGCAGGTCTTCAGAGAGACGCAAGATTCGTTTACATTAAGTTCCCACCCTGTTGTTGCAGTAGATGAGAATACTTTTTTCACAGTAAAAGGGGCTGGTCTCTATCGGACGATTGATGGGGGTGAATCTTGGCGTCTCTTTATGAAAGGGATGCCGGGAACCACGAGACGGAATTTAGTTGCGTTCAAAAATGGACTCTACAGTTACTCTGACGAGGACATTCTTAAATCAACTGATGGGGGCGAATCCTGGAATCTCGTTCGCGTTGATTCAAGTGAGGATACGCGTGACAATAACAAAAGAAGCGATACATTCAATATTTTTACTTATTTTGGTCAAAAGTTAACAATTACAAATGACGCCTTCTTTGCACTCGTCCCAGAAAAAAGTGGCATGCGAGTCTCTCGCTTATCTGCCAATGAGAATAAACTTATGTTTGTTGAAGAAATACCGCCTTTCACAGGGGATATTAATATTATCTCTCCTTTTTCAGATGAATTTGTTCGTGCCTTAGAGGATATAGTTAACACTATTGCAAAAGGAGAGATAATATTAGGAGAGTTTGCTGCCAGTGGTGAAAAGTTTTACTTAGAATACAAACGCGAACTTTTCAAATGGGAACCCGGCAGTTCAACCTGGTCCAGTACAGGTTTAATAGATGCAGGTGAACAACGCCCTTACGGTAGGGAAGGATTCCGAATCGCTGTTTCAGATGAAACGGTCTACGTGGGAAAGCGGGATGGTCATCTCTTTCAATCGCTTGATGGCGGAACCACATGGAAAGATGTTACCCCAGACCTTCCTATTTCCTTTAACCTTTTCAAAGAGATAGTTTTTGCAGGTTCAACGGTTTATGTTGGCACTGACAATGGTGTATTAACTTCAGATGATGGAGAAAAATGGCGTGTACTTACCGATAAAAATGGGGATCGAATTGCAATGGACTCTTTAGCAATTGCAGGCACTGAGGTTTATGGTGCATGTGATGCTGGCATCTATAAATTAGACAATAAAGGTATATGGGAACTGAACTGGCCAGAAGTGCCAGATAGAGTACGTGACCTCGTTGTTAGTAATGATAGGTTTTACATTGCAACCAATCGTCTCGGGATGTTCTACATTCCGCTTAAAAAAAGCGATGAATAATATCATAGGATGTTGAAAACGACCATAAAATCTTTTATCCATAGTCGCTATCTAAGTCAATAGGGAGTATCAATCATGAAAAAGTTTCTTGTTCCAATTTGTTCAGCACTTTGCATAGTAGGAATATTTGCAGTATGGTATTTCGGATATCAGAGCAGCAATCCGGAAGAACTAAAAAGTAAATCTAAAGACAGTTTACCAATAGAAAACCGTCCGCAGGATACATCATCAGTTTCTGAGTCTACACAGAAAACAGGTAAGGATGAGACTGCAGATGAGATAGAAACTAAGAAGGAAGGTTCAAATTCTGAAAAGACTAACGACACTGGCGGAAATACTACTTTAAACGAAAAAAAGAAGCAAGAACAATCACCTTCTGCCGAGGATATAGCAGCAGGTGCCGCCTTTGAAGCATACGCAATGGCTGAGATAGATCACAAATCTGCTGTGAGTAAACTCATTGAAGCATTGAAATCTGAAGATTCAGCCTCTATAGAAGCAGCAACGGAAACTCTTAAGAACGCCAGGTTAAGCCGGGAGGAAGCACTTCGAAATCTCGCCCCTTATTCTGAAGCAGCAGCGGAGATATTGGCAGCAGATGAGGTTCGCTCAGCAGAGGCAAAAAAAGTAATGGATCAGATGAGAGCTGAGGATCAAAAACGGTCTACTGAAATGGAGGAAAGGAGGAAGCAGTTTTGGGTGGGATGGTACAATAAACTTTCACCAGAACAACAGCGGACTTTATTGGATAAGTACCCAGATTTTAGGAAATTACTTCAAGAAGATTAATATTATAGTAAATTTTAGAATTACTGGGGACACTCTGTACCAGCGAGGTTAAGATACATTGCCTACCGAGACTTAAATACTAATCGCCATCAAGGCGTTTTTGACGATCTTGTAGGAATTTTATTACAGTATCCGGACTTTGGAACCCGAGAGTTCCTGCTTCGTCAATGACCATTTGCATCTGGACGGGGTTATCCGTCAGTATTCTCTCTGCTTTTCGGTAATATTCTGCTGCCACATCCTTTTCGCCGCTTTCTTGGTGCATTACTGCCAAGTAGATATGCGCAGCAGCGAGTCGTGGTGATCCGGTGCGGTTTTTGATAAACTCTTCAAAAGCGAAACGCGCTTCGGTATAACGTTGGTCTTCAAAGTGAACCCTGCCAATACGAAATAGCGCTCTATCAGCATAACTGTCTTTGTATCCATCGGACAGATATAGTTCGCGTTCCGGATAACTGATAGTCGTTTGGTAGGCTTGCAATGCCTCATCAAATCGCTGGAGTTTCCTATAGATTTCACCTACTTGGAAGGTTGCCATCATGGCTTGTAAGGTGTTTGGGTGTTGTTCTATAACAGCGTTGAAAGTTTTAAGCGCGCTGTTTGGTTTTTCAAGTATGTCCGCATAAATGATGCCTATACGGTAACGTGCTTCAGCTGCATAAGGTGACTTAGGATGCTCCCGCACCACTTTATTATACGCCTGAACGGCTTTAGAATAATCCAGTAACTCGCGTTCATAGATAGTAGCAATTTGTAGTTGCGCTCTGATTTTCTCGGCAGTGTTTGATCGATTATTCTGAATTTGTGAAAGTAAATTCTGAATTTGTGAAAGTAAATTCTGAATTGCCGCAAGGTGTTTAATTGAACTTAGTTGTGCTGCAGCCCGTTTAGCAAATTGTGTATTTGGGGCATTGCTGATTAGATTATGGGCAATTTTTGAAGCCTCACCGTAGTTACCATCTTCCACAGCCTTATTGATTTTTTCGAGTTCATGTTTGGGGATGAGTTGTGTTATCGTTCCGATTTTTCTGTGGACCAATTCAGTCACTTCCGCAACACTTTTATCATACATTGCAATTTGTCCAAGGTACACCGGATCAAGCGTAGGGAGGTAAACGTTAAGGAAGATTTTGAAAGCATTAAGTGCTTCGGTATAGTTCCGCGTTTCCTCATAGCAAATGCCAGACCAATAGAAAACAGCGTGCATATTCCAGAAGTTCGGATATTTCTCTACTATAGTATCGTATGTGGTGAGTGCTTGTTGATACTTTTTTGCCTCTCGATTTAGATTAGCAATATGAAAGAGAGCTTCTGCAGCGTAGCTGCTTGTTGGAAAATTGTCGGCAACTTTTTTGTAGGCATCAATAGCTAAAGGCAATTGATGTAACACCGTATGTCTTAAATGTGCGATCCGCCATTGTGCTTCAGCGGCTAACTTAACAGTAGGATGTTTTTTAAGCAACTCCTGATATGTTCCAATTGCACGTTCAGGTTGATTGAGTTGGGAATGCATTCGGTAAAGTGCAGCAATCTGAGATAGTGCAACCGCCTCAAGAGGGGTGCCTTTATATGTACGAATAATCTCTCTCTGCATCATTTGATCTTTTAATGCAGTCCGAATATCTCTAATTTTCTGTGATCCCATTTTGTGGACGAAATGAGTTTCTGGTGCCATGTCAACAAGCGTGCGGAGATTTTGAATAGCCTTCCCATGTTCTCCCATCCTACAGTACACATCGCTAATTTTAATATACGCGAGAAAAATTTCAGCCATCGGCAGCCCATCCGATTTCATGCTGAGAATTTTTTCGTAAGCCTTGAGTGCCTCTGGATATTGCTGTGTATAGTTGTAATATATCTCACCGAGTTGGTAATAGTACCTGCTCCGAGTCTCAATGTCTTTTGAAGAATTAGCAAGTTTCTCCAACTTAGCGGCAGCTTCCGCATAACGTTGTTCCTCAAGTAACGAGTTCACTTCATCACGCTGCGCGTGTGCTGTGGACAAAACCAGCAACATTAACAGCATTGATAACATGACGCGATGGATAATAGAAGTAAATTTTAAATCTTCCACGTAAAACTCTTTTCATTTCAACAACTACCTGAGAATTGTATGATCAGAGTTCAGAATGAACACTCTTCAGGTGTTTTTTGGCGATATTTGCCCAATCGGTGCCTTGTGCTTGGTCTTTGACGCGATTGAGTTGACTAACTGTATCCCATTTATCTGAATTGCGAAGGTGTCTACTCCGTAAAACATCCTCCATGTTCCGTTGAATATCCTGATGCCTATACTGTTCAATCCGTTCCTCCGCGGAGTCAATTTGACTGATCTCAAATGTCGGGGCGGGTCGAAAAGGATTTCCAACGAAAAACGCAATAGAGATTACCGCAAAAATGAAAAGACAGAAACTGACAACCTTCTGTTCTCGCAAGGTTAATAGGAAGCCCGTAGCATAATCTACCAACCGGGAAATTATCGAGGGTTTGTCAGGTGGAACCTCAGCGAGGCGTCTGTACAGTTTCATTTCAAGGTTAGGTGGAACAATTGCATGAGGCGTTAATTCCGCCTCCGCTTCATCCACAAGGTGAAGCACACGCTTAAAAGCGCTGACTTTTCTGGTGCAGCTACCACATGTCGTAAGATGCCGTTCGAATTCGGCTAATTGTGATGTATGTAACTCACCATATACATAATCAATTGCCTGTGCTTCAAATTTCTTACATTTAGGCATGAACGGACCTCCTATAATTCATTATTTTCCCATAAAGGTCGTAGCAAAGTCTGTAACTTTTTCATTGCACGATGCAGATGAATCTTCACAGTACCTTCAGCCATTCCGAGTGCTTCTGCGACCTCCCGAATCTGTAACCCCTCATATCGTGTCAACATAAAAACAGCCTTCTGTTTTGAGGAGAGTTCGTCAACTGCTTCGCGGATAATACGTCCACGTTCTTTTTCTTCAAGCTCTTTTTCGGGATTGCTTGATATGTCTGTAGCAACCAGTCTTGCTTCAATAGTGTCTTCATCTTCAAACACGTAGGTAGGTTGTCGAGCTTTAGAACGGTGATAATCAATAGCAAGATTAGATGCAATCGTATAAAGCCAAGTCGAAAATTTTGCTTTCGGTTCCCATGAATCCAGTGCACGATATGCCTTGAAAAACACTTCAAGGGTTAAATCTTCAGCATCTTCATAATTCCTAACAGAACGTAGGAGATACCCGAATATCCTACGTTCATAGCGTTTCATCAATTCATCAAATGCCTTTTGGCTACCCGATTTGAACTGTGTCACAAGCATTTCATCGTCAATCAATTTGTCCATAACTTTTGCCAGACTTTCGTTCAGTTTGTGAACAACTTACTCTTTTAACGTAGATGTGTTTTATTAAGTTTACAGAAATTGTGGTTTTGTGTCAAATTTGAGTATCGTTAATCAAATTCTTGTTGATTCCTTGGTAAACGATTAAGGTAATCGCTAATTATGCAGATAGGATTTGAAATTAAGTGGATTTTTGAAGGGAATTCGGGTAGAATGATAACAGCAAAAACTTACGGAGGTATTTTCGTGGCACACACACATTCTAATTCTCAAACACCATTAGTGATTCCAGCTTCAGAAACGGCAGAACGGATGGCACAGGCAGCAGCCAATTTTTTAGATGTTTTGCCTCCTACTTTACGCGAAAAGGCGTGCCAACCTTTTGATGGAAATGAGCGGTTTCGCTGGCACTATATTCCTATAGAGATGTGGGAACGTCAAGGTGTTTCGCTAAAAGATCTAAATGCCAAGCAGCAGGAATCGGCGTTTGCACTTATGGAAAGCGGTTTAAGTGCAAAAGGTTATGAAAAAGCCCGTGCAATCATTAATTTAGAATCCATATTAGGGGAAATTGAAAAGACAGCGGGAGAGACACGACTTGAACGTAATCCTGAGTTCTACTTTTTTACCGTATTCGGTGATCCGACAGGAAATGGTGCATGGGGTTGGCGAGCCGAAGGACACCATGTTTCTTTGAATTTTACGGTGGTCAATCGCGAATTGATTTCTCCTAATCCTTTCTTCTTTGGCTCAAACCCGGCAGAAGTACCCCAAGGCGAGAAAAAAGGATTACGGGTCCTTTTCGCTGAAGAACACTTGGCACGCCAACTTTTAACAAGTCTTACCCCATACCAAAAAACGTTAGCCGTTATCAATACGGAGGCACCGTCTGATATTCTCACTCGTAATGCTCCCAAAGTTAAATTTGAAGCAGTTGAGGGTTTAGCGGTTGAGTCCATGCAGACGCATCAACGTGAACTTCTAATTCAATTGGTTCATGAATATATTGATCGACTCCCTGATGAGGTAGCAGAGATCGAACGTCGTAAACTACGAGAAATCAGTTTTAATGACATCCACTTTGCATGGGCAGGCGGTGAAGAACGTAGGATGCCTCACTACTATAGACTTCACAGTCCATTTTTCTTTGTGGAGTATGATAACACGCAGAACAGTGCAAACCACATTCATTCCGTATGGAGGCATATTGAGGATGACTTTGGTGCTGATCTGCTTCGGCTGCACTACCACAAAACTAACCATCACGATCATTAGATAAATCACAGTACGTAAGAAAGCAACCAAAATTGGCGGCTTTCTTGCAAGTTGATAAAAGGTTCTTTGGGCTCGTGAAAACACGTGTTACGTGTAAGGAGATAAACTTATGTTTCACCGTTTGTTTGCGTGGTTCTGTATTTTGAACCTCGTTTTGAGCGTCATGGCTGTAGAAGCTGCTAAAATTGCTGTTGTTGATTTTGCTGACGAGTGGACAAAGGTTGATGCGTTGCGTCAGACACTGGATGAATTCAAAGTTGAGTACGATGATCTGACAAAGGCGCTTGAAGATGGGGAGCTGCCTCTCAAAGCGGAAAATAGAATATTCCTAATCGGTAGCATGACGACCAACAATGCTGGATTGCACCAAAACCTCGACAAGAATGCAAAAGTGATTCAGGATTTCGTCGTAAATGGTGGTGTCGTCTGGGAACCGACCCAAGCTGATCAGAACGAAGCGGATGTGGATTGGTTGCCGCCTGAATTGAGTTGTGTTCGGAGTGACCGTGATAGTGCAGATTTTGAAATTCTAAACGCGGACCATCAGATCTTTAACGAACCAAACCGTATGAATGAGAATACGTTTAAAGGCTGGGGACATCAAGGCTGGCCTACTGTTTGGGAAGTCATCGCTTCTCAGACAGGATTTGACGTGCTGATGGATAGTTTGGGACAACCTGTCATTATGGAAGCGGAATTCGGGAAAGGTAAGTTCCTGATGATGGCAATTGCACCTGATAAATACTATATCGTAGGTAACGATGACCATACGAAAAACATGGCAAAACTTTTCATGGAGAATTTGCTGAACTATGTTGAAGAATTTGCTGCTGTTGAAGCAGATGGGAAACTCACAACGAGGTGGGCGAATCTGAAAATGTAATAAATGGAATATTGCGCTTTATGTCCATGTTTTCCTTTTACTTGAAAGCATATTATTTCCATTATAGTGGCTCGTTCGAACCACTATAATGGAAAAAATGATTACTGATAAGTGGCCAAGCTACTACTGGGTAGATTTCAAATTACCCCATGTAGTCGTTAATTTATCCGCAGGTTCAACGGCGGTTACCGCAGTACTGCTGAGCACCACAAGCCCCGTCTTTTCAGAATTTTTTCCGTGCACAACGGAATGCGGATACCAACCACCCCAACCTTTCTGCCCAGGAGTGTCTACATCACCATCATTCACACAGATGCCTAAACCGATTTCAATACCTTCGCTAAGCTCAATATCAAGACCGAAATTCGCAGGTGTGAATTTAAATTCGTAGTAGGTTTTCTTAGCACTCTCGTCTCGGGTGATAGCGAAATCTCTCTCCGCCTCAAGCCCAGGTTGTCCGTTTGTTCTCTCATTATGAAGAATGAGTTTTTCTCCATCGTTGTCTAATGCAACGTTATAGAGAAAGAGTGCTAACCCTCCAGTACGCTTGCCAGTTGGTTCGAATGCAAGTTGTGCAGCATCACCATTCCATGCAGCGCCGGAATTTTGATGATCGTCATCAGTAACACTCAGTGCAAGATAAGCCGCATCTGGATTCCAAGCAATCATGAAACAGACTGTTTGGTCATCAGCATTGTTCCATTTTCCGCCGCCGTGTTCTTCAAAAACTTTAACAGCGCCGCCAACGCCTTCAAATTCAACGCCGCAATACTGAGATCCGTCGGTACCAGTGACAGCATCCATAACCTCACCCCATTCGTCAAGATTTCCATCAATAGTAACATCAACACCTGTAGGAGCATTATAAACGTCGTGTGTTGCGTTGCGCCACTGTGCATCAGCGACATTAATTGTAAATAGAGTTACTGCTGCTAATATAGCAGCGAATACAAAAACCTGTTTTTTCATCTAAATTTACCTCTTATAAATTGTATTCCACTTTAGCAGTGGATGTTTTGAAAGTGCAACTGTGTTGCTTCATTTGTTAGAAAATTAGGCAGATATTTCTGCCTAAACAGAATAGACAGCGGTTGTTTTAACCGCTACGGTTTAGTAGTTTTAGCGTATGCCAAAACAGTTATCGGGTTGATTTTAGTTTACCCCAAGTTGCCGTTAACTTATTTGAAGGTTCAACAGCAAGAACTTCATCAGTGAGAATGACAAGCCCTGTATTTTCAGATTGCTTTCCGTGAACAACTGAACGCGGATACCATCCACTCCAACCTTTCTGTCCACCTTGACCGGCGGCTTTATCGCCATCGTTGACACAAATTCCGATTCCGAATTCGTAGCCTTCTTTAAACTGACCATTCAAGCCCAAATCTTCAGGAGTAATTGCAATCTCATAATAGGTTTCTTTTTCGTTCTCGTTTCGGACTATGGCGACATCTTCATCGGCAACAAGTCCAGGACCACCGTTTGTTCTCTCATTATGAATGATGAGGCCTTTTGCATTGTTGTCTAACGCAACGTTATAGAGAAAGAGTTGTAACCCTCCATCGCGCTTACCAGTTGGCTCAAAGGCAATCTGTGCACTATCACCGTTCCATGCTCCGCCGGAATTTTGATGCTCGTCATCAGTAACACTTAGTGAAATATAAATAGCATCAGGTTCCCAAACAAATGCAAAACATGTTTCGTGGTCATCGGCACCGTTCCATTTACCGCCGCCGTGTTCTTCAAAAGCTTTAACAGGGCCGCCAGCGTCATTTTCAACACCACAAAAGGGTTCACCATTAGTCCCTTTAACTGTTTCAAAGACACCTTCCCATCCTTCAGCGTCATCAAGTTCACCATCAATTGTAATATCCGCGGGTTTTTGAAGGGCATTGTAAACGTCATGTGTTTTGCTACGCCATTGTGCATGTGCTGCAACGCTTGTGAGGAATAGCAATAGTGTAATTGCAATCAAAAACTTTTTCATTTTCGTTCTCCTTGTTAGAAGTAAAACTTTTGTCCGTAAAACAACTAACTATGCAGTTCACTGTTTTACAAGATAAATGATAACAAATTGACTCGTACTTTAATCAGACATTATAGTAGATTTTACAATTCACTGGACATTTTGATTGGTGAATCAACGCCAAATGCGCGTATGGCATTTGGCCAAATCAACGCTGAATGCACTTTTGGCATTCAGCGGGAGGGAACTCCGATTCCCGACTATCAGTGAGTTTCGTCGCGATTCGGAGATCGCTCCTACAGGAAATGTGTATAATTATTTCCATATTTCACCATAAAAACAAGATTTCGTTCAAATCAACACCAAAATCAACGGTCTTCAAAAGCTTGGTCAGATTCTTTGCCGCCTAAGCAAAAGATATATCGGTCACTTGAACCGATGTATAATTTTCCGTTAGCAATAGCGGGAGAAGAAAGGAGTTTCAGTCCATATTTTACGTTTTGTGTATCATATTCCCATCTGATGCTGCCATCATCAATTCCGAGACAGTAGATTCGTCCCGCTTCTGTTGCAGCATAAACTGCATCTTGTGTAATAGCAGGTGATGATACAACAGATGCTTTCAGATAGGTTTTCCAATGGACTTCTCCTTCTGTAGCTGTAAGTGTATAGACAAAACCATCTCGTGAGCCAAACGTTACAAAATCGTTATGTACGGCAATGGCAGTGAGGACTGCATCGGCTGCTTCATACTCCCAAACGACATCCCCTGTTTCAGCGTTTGCAGCGACAACCTTTCCTTTTGGAATGGGTGCACTTTCAGAAAAATCTCCTCTGCCTAAGCCGAAGAAGACCAAGTTATTGTGTCCACTTGGGGTACCCCAAACCGGATACGGCATCGGTTTTGACCAGATTTCAACACCAGTTTGGGCATCTACGGCAAAAATACGGTATTCTCCATAACCGGTACCAAAATAAACCTTGCCATCCTTAACTAAAGGAGACATATCTGCATGAACAGCAGGAAAATGCCAAATCTTCTCGCCTGCAAGGGCATCAACACAATAAACACCGTCTGCGCCAGCGGTGAAATAGAGCCGACCCTGCGTAATAAACGGGGTTGACTCAACATGGCTTTCGGTTGTGAAACTCCAGATGGGCTCGCCAGTATTTGCGTCAAGACATCGGAGTTGACATCCACTATCATAATGAAAACCTTCACCAATGTAAACTCTACCTGCTACAACAGCAGGTGATGAAAAGATAGGTATTTCTGAGTCGTGCCGCCAGATTAGTTCATTTGTATCTGTATCAATACAGTAAGTTGCCCCGCTAACAGAAAAGACTGCACCACTGGTAGCACCAATATAGAGACGGTTACCAACTATAGTAGGAGATGAATGGAATTGAACCGTTTTCGTTCCTTTAGCTTTAAAAACCCATGAAAGGTTTCCGCTTGTCGGACCGGGTAGGTCATCAACGTGGCCTGTGCGATTCGCATTACTTCTGAATGTTTTCCATGCCGTACCTGTTAACACATTTTGGGCACCAGTTTGCTGATCACCTGCTTCCACTGGGGAAGTGGGCTGGTTTATACCCCTTCCAACGAACTGGTAGGTTAAAACTGCTAAACCAATTAGCACAACCAAACTAATGAGAGAAACAATAATTCTTTGTGCAGTGAAGAAATCGCGAAGTTTGTAAAAAAGCATCTTAGTTGTATCGCGTGCGAATACAAGCGCGGTTAGAGCAGCAATACCAACAAAAGCAAGGATTTGCGGGATAATACTAAGCAATGCAGTGAGAGGACCTAAAAGTTGTGGTATAACTGCATGGGCAGTAACTGTGAAACAGACCAAAACTGAGATCAGACTTAAGGTTAATATCCATGTAATTTTTCTCATACGTTGGTAACTCCCGTACTATTTGGATCTATCCAAGTATGCTACAGCATAATGCATAAGATTTTCAAGCATCAGACGATTTTGAGCAACCTGCTCTTTTCTATTGTTATGGAGACCCGTGATAAGATACATGCCCTTTCCATACCTCAATTTAGCAACAACAATTTGCTTGCCACTATTGGTTGTAGCGAGGACTTCATACTTATCATTCCATCCGTTCCAAGAATCGTCAAGTGAAAGTTGTCCCGAACGGATACGATGCGGTGCTTTAAAGAGGTTGCCTGCTTTGGATGTGGGTTGAAAATCATTTCTGTGTTTGCTTTCTACACCTTTGAGAGGTTCGGGTAACCAACCATCACCGCAAGGTCTTTCTGGGTCGCTATCTTGACCAGAAACAATGACAACACCCCCGTTTTTGACAAAATCTTTAATCCGTTTTTCCTGTCTGTCGTTAAGCTTATAGCGACCGTCTCTGCCGATTGAGCGGCACCCAAGCCACAAGATATTTGTCTTGCTGAGTCCCGGTAGATTACGATCCTCTGTCTGATCATAAGCAACCCAACGATCTGTAACCTTATTGATTCCGGAGATAATAGGGATCTCTGCTTCATAGTCGTCTTTGTACAAAAGAAGAAGTTTGATAGCATTTTCACCAAACATTGCGCGTAACTCTTTCTGGAATTCAGGAGTTGAATCTCTTCTTGAAACTTTGAACTGATTGAGTTTCACTTCAAAATGGGTGAACCCCCACCTGCCCCAACCTCTCTCTTTATCTTTTGTGACCATGAGTTGAAACCATTTTCCTCTTGTATGTGCAATACTGTTGATTCGCCCTTCTTTTTGCTCATAACAAACAACAATCGGTTCACCCTGCTTTAGAAAACTTGCGATCTCTTTTCTATGATCTTCCTCGCCTTTAAAATAATCAAAGCGAATTTTTATTACCTCAAATTCGCTGCGACCTTTGAGGTTTTGTTCAACCTTAATATCAGCAGTCCGTCGTTTGGTGTTAACCTCTGTGATAGTTCCAAAGATTACGTTGGTACTCTCACTGACAATTTGCGGAATAGTATAAGGTATTGAAATGTAAGCATCCACGCCCAACTGTGTAAAAACAAAGACGCTTGCAGCAAGTATCCCTATTAAATTATAACGTTTACGTTTAGTAGTACTTTGTTTAAATACCGATCTTATATTTTGCACTGAAGTTTCCTCCTATGAAATTTTGTTTTTAGTTAATTTTGTTTGTTGTTACAGTAAATGAATTACTTACACTACTACACATCTGAAAAATACCCAAAACATAGTTCATAAGTCTTTGTTATTTAAGTTTAACAGCCGTACCGGTGGCGGTTACCATCAGCATACCGTTACTGGAACCGAGCACCTGATAGTCAATATCTATACCGAGGACAGCATCTACCCCTTGACGTTGGGCTATTTCTTGCATTTCTCGTATAGCGGTCTCACGTGCATCAGCAAGTTTGCTCTCATAAGCTTCGGAGCGTCCACCAATCATATCTGTGATACCAGCGAGAAAATCACGAAAAATATTTGCACCCATGATCGCCTCACCCGTGACTAAGCCAAGATATTGTCCAATTTGTCTGCCTTCAATCGTATTAGTTGTAGTTGTGATCATTATTGTGATTTTCCTCTTGCGGTAATTTCCCAGACAGATTCGACAATCTCGTTTCGTATGCCGTAATATCTGTCGTGAAGATTAACAGTTGTACAACAGTGTGTCGGTAAAATCTCCAGTTTATCCCCCGGTTTGAGGGTAACATCTTCGTTGGAAACCAGCATTTTTCCATGCTCTTCGGAAAGACCTGTCATTTCGAGTCCAGCGACACCAATCGGTTGCGGAATGCCGAATTCCTTCGTAAGCACTTTCAGACCGGTATCTACGATGATGCGATCTTGTTCAGGACGACTGACGACAGTAGTCAAAACTGACAATGCGCGCTCAAACTTCTCTCCAACGCCTTCAACATTGCGATAAGTAGAATCCATAAAAACATAAGAACCAGCCTGTACCTCAGTCATTTCGGGTATGCTTCCCGTAATGTCAAAGGTCCCAGTTCCGCCACCGCTCATAATTGAAACTTCTATAGCATGCTTTTCGAGATAGTGTTTTGTCTCAATCAGGCGTTGCATGGCTTCTCGTGTAGCAGTCTCGCGTTCGGTTCTGTCCGGTTTTGCGACGGTATGTCCCTCATATCCCATCAATCCTTCAAACTTCAGGTTTGCACTTTGGCATATCTGACGTGCCAATTCAAGTGTCGGTTGACCGGGTTCGACACCACATCGATCCATCCCGATGTTGACTTCCACTAAAATTCTGATAGTTACGCCTTTTGCTGTTGCTGCTTGGGAAATAGTCTCCACATTTTCAGCGTTATCCACAGCAACCATAATCTCAGAATGTTTTGCGAGATTGATGAGACGTGCTATTTTATGTGTACCGACAATCTGATTAGCAATTAGGACATCTCGGATGCCCGCATGAATGACTGCCTCCGCTTCCCCCAATTTTGCACAAGTTATTCCTATTGCTCCCGCTTCAATCTGTTTATGAGCGATAATCGGTGTTTTATGCGTTTTGAGATGAGGTCTGAGTTCTGCGCTGACAGTAGTGAAATAACCCGCCATCTTCTGGATATTCGCTTCCATTTTATCCAGATCAATTAACAGCGCGGGCGTATCCAATTCAGTTTTGTGTCTACCGATATATGTATCGGTGTCTTGCATACAACACCTCTTATAGTTGTTTCACAGGATTTGAAAGCGTCCCAAAACCTTCAACTTCTATCTGAACGATGTCGTTTTGTGCAAGCGGTAAATCATTTGGAACAATTATCCCAGTGCCAGTAGAAACAACAGTGCCAAAGGGGATCGGGTTATCTCGCATCAAAAACTCTGTGAGTTGCTCAAACTTCCAATTAATTTGAGAGGTATTTACTTCCCCCTCATAAATTTCTTTTTTATCACGAAGGATTGTGCATTTCATCGCAAGATTATACGGATCATCAACTTCAGAAGTAGTAATGAACATTGGGCCGAGCGCACAGCACCCGTAGAATACCTTTGATTGCGGCAGATAGAGTGGGTTGTCGCGCTCAATATCCCAAGCAGAAACATCATTACAAAGCGTATATCCGAGAATCTCACCCTCTGCACCAAGAACATAAGCGAGTTCAGGTTCTGTTGCCGTCAGCACAGAGTCGCTACGAATCCCAATAAAATCGTTCGGGCCGACACAACGTGGCGGTGTCGCTTTAAAAAAGATTTCTGGTCTATCCGCATGATACACGCGACTGTAGATATCTTGCTGCGTATCGTCATCGCGCATATCCGCGCTCCGCTTGTAAGTAACACCACATCCCCAGACTTCAGGTGCATCTATTGGTGTCAACAAGTGTGGAGTTTTTTCATCAGGAGTAACGTCTAATTTCTCTAAGGTTAGCCCGTTTTCTTCCTCTGAAGCTGACTCAAGGTCTTGGAATGCCGTGAACCGCATCGGTGGTGGTGCTGAAACTTGTTCTTGGATATCCGCCAAAAGCACGCCCAGAGTCACCCGTTCTTTATCGGCAAGTTCAAGGATTTCTAAAACACCTGGCGATTCATCACTGGTTACATCAATAACTTCGTGATCACGGGTGACAATCCCGACTCGCTTACCTAAATTCGGTAAGTGATATTGGATCAGTTTCATAATTCTCCAAACATTAATGTTCCGATGGGACCAAACCCGTTTTCTCAAGAAACACTATAACCTTTTCTGCAGTTTCAATTATAGTTAGTTCAGCCGTGTTGACAACAACCTCTGGTGTGTGAGGTGCTTCATAAGGTGCACTGATACCTGTAAATTCCTTAATTTCTCCTGCACGCGCTTTTTTGTATAGACCTTTCGGGTCGCGTTCTTCACACACGTCAAGTGGACATTCAACATAGACTTCAACGAATCTGTTTTCAGCAATGAGGTCCCTGGCTTGGTCACGGTCGGCGCGGTATGGAGAGATGAACGCTGTCATTACGATAGTTCCTGCATCCACAAAAAGTTTCGCTACTTCACCGACTCGGCGAATATTTTCCTCGCGGTCTTCGGGAGTGAAGCCTAAATTTTTGTTTAACCCATGTCGGACGTTGTCCCCATCTAAGACATAGGTATGATGTTTTCGTTCATGTAAGAGGTGTGCGACTACATTTGCTAATGTTGATTTTCCTGAACCTGAGAGTCCTGTGAACCATACGACACAACCTTTTTGGTTGAGTAGTTGTTCCCTATCTCGCTTTGTGACAGTTGTTTCATGCCACGTAATATTAGTTGCTTTCTGTTCTGCCAATCGATTTTCCTCGTGATTTCGTTATAGTAATTTGGGATTATTAATTTACCTTATATGCCCTGCAAGGTAGTGTTCTTGAATCATATTTTGATAAAAGAATACACTTGCTGTATAGTATATCAGAAGTAGGTATCAAGTGCAACCTATTTTGATACGGTATATATTATACGTTACCTAAGTCCTAATTGCAATAGATTTCCTCAGGGCTATTTAGTTTTAAGAATTCTGTCTTTTCAAGATTAACTTATAGTAATATATAATTGCTTTTACACTATGGTAGGTACGGTTTCCCAACCGCACCTACCAGTGATGTGCACATATTTTTACATTTTACTATTCTGAACCAGGATTTGCAGGATTACCCGATTTTCAGGATTTACCTTATCAAGGTGCTTTTCAGAGGATTAGGATTGAACCCTTTGTATGCAAATAAACGAAGAGGGTCTAACTTCTGCGAGAACTCCTGAAGAATCAAACTCATAATCCTATAATCTTGCAAATCCTGGTTCAGACAATAAGTAAAGCAATACCTCAAAATAAGCATATTAAAGTTTTAACGTATGTGATACAATCTGCCCGAAAAACCGAAAACTAAATAACCCTGTAGATTTTCCTAATAAACTGTAGAAGCACATTCGGAAAAGTGGTATAATTCCGTAGTATCTAAAAAGCATAGCAGATCGGAGATATTCGCTTAGCTTTAAAGTGTATTACAAAAAAGGATAAAATATAATGGCTAATAACAAAATCAAAGTCGCAGCATGTCAGTTGCTTACAAGCAAGGATGTTAATGCAAGTACCGCAAAAGTGCTGGAGCAAATAGAAGTGTGTGCAGAAAAGCAGATACAGATTGCTGCATTTCCTGAGGGGTGTCTATTCGGTTACTGCTGTGAAACCGATTATTGGGAACAGATTTCGTCGCAAGTCTTTAAAGAGGCAGAGGCTAAGATTGCTGAAGCTGCGCGTCGGCACAAGATGGCAGTAATTGTCGGTTCTGCACATCACGATGGCGAAAATTGGCACAACGACTTAGCGATATTTGATCAGCAAGGTAGTCTCAAATATCGGTACGGTAAGACTTTCCTCGCTGGAGAGAAGTGGTGTACAAACAATCGTGGTAAACTGCCGATTGTGCAGTTAGCAGATGTTGCATGTTGCTTTATTATCTGCCACGATGTTCGCTATCCTGAACTCGTGAAACTGCCTGCTGCGATGGGAGCACAGATTTGCTTCTTTTGCTCATGTGAATCGGGATTACTTTCGGAATATAAACTCTCTGCGTATCGTGCTATGCCGATTTCACGTGCAACGGAAAATGGGATTTATCTTGTGATGGCGAACACACCTGCGAATTCTGATGATATTAGGGCAGCAGGGTCGTCACATGGCAACTCCAAAATAGTCCATCCGAACGGTAATGTACTCAAAGAAGCAGGTTTTTTCGGTAATGAAATCGTTTCTGCTACGATTGACCTCTCACAAGCAACAGGTTCACAAGCGAAACGGACTTACAATGAAAATACGATTCTTCGGGAGTGGTTTCGAGAGGGATGTGGGTTTGTCATTAAGGTATGACATCAGGAATAAGCAAATCAAGCACAATATGCAGTCAAACATTGACCACACTACAATTCAGCAGTTGCTCACCGATTCTCAAAAAGATGGCGTGCAAAAACTGGTTGTAGGAGCGGTAATCTACAAAAACAACAAATTCTTGCTCGTGGAGCGAGTTCCATCTGACTTCATGGGTGGATCTGTTGAAATACCAAGCGGTACTGTGGAGGTGGAGGAAGACCTACTTACAGCACTCGATAGAGAAGTACAGGAAGAGACTGGACTTATTATAACATCAGTCCTTGAATATCTCGGTTCTTTTGATCATACATCCAGTTCCGGCGAAAGATCAAGGCATTTCAACTTTCTTGTTGAGGTAGAGGAAGGCGAGATCAAACTCAGTCCTACCGAACATCAAGCATATTATTTGGTTGCGTTGTCTGACGCGGCGTTCACAACGCTTAACATCTCGGACACTACCAAGGCGGTTCTCAGGATTGCGGCACAACAATAACCGGAGTACTTGGTCAGATTAAAACTCATAAATATCCGCACGCCGTTTCGCCACCTTATGTCGCACAAGTGCTTGTAGGTCTTCTGGCATTCGGGCAAAGGTTTCAGGAAAAATAGGTTGGTGCCCACCTTCCCGCATCAGGTTCCACCAAGCAGGATAGTAAGCGATATTCAACGCCATACGATGTTCGTCGTCGGTTGTGTTCGCGCCCTGTCCGTGCCATGTCCCACCTTGCCACAACAGCACTGAACCGCGTCGTCCACAAACAGATACCGGATGGCTTTCTGCAATATCGGATTGTGTTGGTCTACGCCGTGCGCGATGGCTAAACGGCACTACAAGTGTCGCTCCGTTCTCAACGGTAAAATCTGTTATCATCCAGATTGAATTAATCATCCACGGTGTTTCGGGGAGGCGTTCTGGCAAGTCGTGTGTTGAATCGGAATGGATACCACCTTGTGGTGCACGTGGTTTGACCCACTTTGTGCAAGCCTCACCCAACCGCGCGCTATCACCGAGAAAATGGCGGACAACTTGTAGTACTTGCGGATGTGCAATGCACTCCCAACACATCTCATCAAGATTGACCACTCCGAAAAGGGTTTGATACAAATCGGCGTTCGAATCCTGAAAAGCTTGACGGTTGGCAGGGTTTTGGTGGAGTTGGAAGTATTTCTCCGCCATCGCATCTGCTTCTGTTGCGGGAATTGCATCCTCAATCAGACAATAGCCAAATGTTTCAAGATGTTCTATTGGACCTTGTTGTAGCATTTACTTATACTCTTGCATCATTCAAATAAGGAAATCAACCATTAATTCTGTGAGGCATTTAACATAACTATCTTTCCCGATCAGAGATAAGCAGATCAAACGAATTGCTCTGCCACCCACCTTCCATAACGATGTTATCCTTCGTTTCGCGCAGCCGTTTGACCATACGGTCTTTCATGCGGCGGAGTACGTGTTTATATCCGAGATGTGTTGCGAGATTGTGAAGTTCATGCGGATCGCTCTGCATATCGTAAAGTTCATCCTCACTATACGGATTGTAAACATATTTCCACGAATCTGTGCGTACCATCCGTACAGATGCAAGTGTTGGTTCGTATCCATGAAATTCAGCAAAGACATCATCCGGCCAATCCGTTACGGTTTCCCCTTTGAGTAGCGGCACAATAGACCTTCCATCAAGATTGTCAGGCATTGCTGCATTGCCTATTTCCAAAAATGTCGGCATAAGGTCAACAAGGTTAACAAATTCATCACAAGTCGTTCCCGGTGATGTCGCTCCTGGCCATCGTATCACAAGTGGAATGTGATGTGTCTCCTCATACATGTGAAATCCTTTGTTGAAGAGGCGATGACTACCGAGCATGTCGCCGTGGTCAGTTGAAAAGATAACGATGGTATTTTCTGCCAAACCGTTTTCTTCAAGACAATTGAAAATCCGTTGAACTTGGTCATCAATGAAGGTGCAGAATCCCCAATACGCTGCGATGACTTTCTGCCAGTCGGGCCAAGTCAAATGACTAGCGTTCCAACGAAGCATCTCTTTCTGCTGGATAAGCGGTTTGTTAATGAATTGTTCATCAAAGTTACCCCATCGTTCAACAGAATCTGGGTCGTACATCGTATCGTAAGGTTCTGGCACAGCATAAGGGAAATGCGGCCCGAAGAAATTGGCTGCAATCATAAAAGGTTGCTCAGAATTGGTATATCCGTTGATCAATTCAATGGTTTTATCTGCAGTCCATGCCTCCATGGTGCGTTCAACCGGGAGTGGAAGTCGACCATAGAACGGTGCCTCTCTTCCCCATTCATAAGGTTGCACCGCGTCCCGGTCAATCCTAAAATCAATCCCGTCATCCTTGAGCCACTGATGCCATTCACTGTACGGATGCCACTTGTCGTAACCCCAGAACTCAGTATCGCCTTGTTTAGCAAGATGCCATTTTCCGACACACGCTACGTTATATCCCGCTGCTTTTAGTAGTTGTGGATATGCAGGTTTGTCGAGAATCTGATCTGAGAATACCGCGTTGAAATTGCCCATGTTTGAGAGTTGTCCGTGATTATGGGGATAGAGTCCTGTAAGCAGTGAACCGCGAGCCGGTGAACAGAGCGCGATCGGGGTATAGCCTCTTATGAAACGCATACCGGTTGCGGCGATATTGTCTACCGCAGGCGTTTGGCAAACGGGGGCACCGTTGCAACCTAATGAATCAAAACGTTGTTGATCGGTTAGTAAAAATAAGATATTTGGGGATTGTGACATAGTGAATCCTTTTAGGTTAATTGATTAGGTTTTCCGGATTTAACACTTCTAATTGTGGGTGAACAAATCGTCCGTCTTTCCGAATGAGGTTGCCATCAAAATACATTTCACCGCCGCCGTATTCTGGCGTTTGGATCATCACCATATCCCAATGGACAGCGGACCTAACACCGTTATCTGCCTCCTCATAAGCCTGTCCGGGTGTAAAATGAAACGATCCAGCAATTTTTTCATCAAACAAGATATCAAGCATCGGGTTTGTAATGCATGGATTGAACGCGATAGCAAACTCTCCGATATAACGTGCGCCTTCGTCTGTATCAAGAATAGCATTCAACTTTTCGGTATAATTTGCAGATGCTTCAACGATTTTACCATTTTCAAAGCGGAGTCGAATGTCAGTAAATGTCGTTCCCTGATAGATTGTAGGGGTATTGAAATGGATAGTCCCGTTGACAGAATCGCGCACAGGGGCTGTGAAACATTCGCCATCAGGGATGTTACACTCGCCTGCGCACGGAATGACAGGAATGTCTTTGATACTGAATCGTAAATCGGTATCTTCACCGACGATGTGGACTTCATCCGTTTCTTCCATGAGAGACTTAAGCGGTCCCATCGCTCGCTCCATCCGACTATAGTCAAGCGTGCAAACGTCAAAATAGTAATCCTCAAACGCTTCTGTGCTCATCTTCGCCTGCTATGCCATCGCTGGCAGGGGCCATCGTAGTACAACCCATTTTGTCTTCGGCACGCGGATATCATTGAGCGGCCGTAGCCAATACTTTTGATAGCGCTGCATCGCCTCCGATGGCACATCAGACATCTCTGTAATGTTATGGCTGCCACGTATGCCGATATAAGCCTGAACCTTTTTTATCCGATATGTTTCATATTCACCAATAAGTTTTATACCAGCATCGTCTCCACCAAGAATAATTTCACGTTGAATGCGGTTTTGTTTGAGTTCAACAAGTGGAGTGCCGTCTGCTTTCCGCACAGCACGAATAAGTGCAATTACCATCTCCTGTGGAATATCAATGGCTTCAATTAGGACAAATTCACCGGGTTGGACTTTGGTGGAATGGGTTGTGAGTAGGTTTGCGAGTTTATCAAGTCGTGGGTCGTGCATATTACCTCTGAGGTCGTTTAATTTCCAATATTGTTTGGATGAGATAAGTAGTTTTCCTTCATATTGTCTGCTATTGAAGTCCACCATGTATCGTCTGGGTTGACGCGTAAAACATGGGTATTGCGCGGCGCATCATTCGCACCTAAATTTTTTTCTATTATCTGTGTGTCTGCATTGTGTTCAAGGAACTCGGCAATTGTAGATTCTAAACGTTCAGGAGAACGAATTGCAATAATATTGATAATCTCAGCTAATTCTAAATCCAGCATAAAATCAATGTTCCAAAACAATTTTTTGCCGCTTTTTGGTAGCGGGTCGGGCGGTCCTAAATCACATTCTCGGAATTGTATTAGCATTTCATCTCTGATAGTGTGTGGCGGTTTGTCACCGCTTCGCGTTGCATGTCGAACAAGTCGTCGAGCGAGTGAAGTTGCGCCTTTTTCCGACAGTGCGGAACCTACATAAGTGTAATCTCCAGCAGGGAGTGAAATCAGTTTGCCTTTCTTAAATCGTCCAAATTGCAATTTAGTATCTTCTTCAAGTCTAATTCGTAGAATATATGTTCCTGCTTGTGAATCTTCTCCGATAATAAAAATGTTTGGAATATTCACTGCCTCTCCAAATTTACTTTGTGTAAGTTTAATCCCATGAAAAGCATTTGTTTCTTTGTGAGTATACCTTTTCTATCAGGATGAGTCAAGAAAAACTGAGAGTCATAGGTGCCAATTAGCGTAACCCAACCCCGGTAGGTGCGGTTTCTAACCGCACTGGAACTTACACTTACATAAGTGAGAACGTTCTGTAAATGCGATATATCGGCATTGCAAACGCCTCCTACAAGAGCATCCGTTCGTTTTCGGACAATACGAAGCGGTTGGAAACCGCTTCTACCGGGTGAAGACAAGCGTATAGTATTTCTTAAATTGACACTTGTGATCAAGAAAAATTAGAGTGGGTGTGTAAAGTTTTTGTAGCAACTCTGATGTAAAGAGTTGTTGCGAGTTATAATAAAAATGGGTATCCTATCCTAATAAATTCAAAAAGGAAAAGGATACCGATGTTTAATATACGAGGGTATTAACTAACAGGACTTACGCAGTTTTGAAAATTATTGAAGGATTAGAGAGTTGATGTCGCATGTAATCATCCAATAAACTTTGTTTGAGTTCATAAATCGTTTGAATGGCTTTCCGGGCAGCACGCGTCAAACAAACCCAGACCTGGAAACAACACGCAATATGGTTGCGTTGGGCACGCAGTTTTCTACACTGGCATTTGTCAATACCGGTTACCTGTTTAATCTCACGATGAAGTTGTTCAATCTTCCAACGAACCTGACACTCTTTTTTTGTCGCAGTCGCATCCGATTGAGATAAATCGTTTGTCACAATGTATTCCGTGCGTCCGTTGTCAGACACAAGCCGAAATAACTTCACTCTATGTCCTTTCGGAAAGTTTTTGATGTGTATCGGTTTTCCACACTGCGTTTCTGTTTGTGTCCAAGATAAGTTTCGCACTTGTTGGTGTGGTTCAATACCATCCGTATCGTCTACAAGCCGATTACGTTTCAGGGGGGCATAGTAGAACTTGGAAAGTTTTTCAATCGCTTTCATCACTTTCATGCAAACATACCAAGAATCCATGAGCACTGTCCGAAACGGGAGCTGTTTTTTGAAGACAGCATTATGCAACATTTCCAGTAAATGTTCTATTTTCGTTTTACCATCATGATCTTTGTCAAAAATACGATAATCAATGATCCAATACGCGTGTGTCTTTGGGTTAACATAGACACACGTGACAATACCGATGCCTTGAATGACTTTTTTGTCGCTACCACTCCATTGTGGATAGACAGCTTCTATGGCTTTGGCAAACTCCTTAGAGAGAACGACATCGTCAAAGATAATGTATCCATCTTCATCAAACTCAATGTCCGTTTTGACAGATTCCCAGAGTTCGCTGGAAGGAATGTTTTCGTTTCTCAAAAACCAATTGAGTTGATCGTGACTCCACTTCTCAGTATGATCGGCAAAATAGGTTTGTGTCCAATTAGTGAAACTTGCTAATAAAAATTGGCAATAATCTGAATATAAGTTTTGCTTCTGTTCAGGAAGTGTAAATGTAATCATAATGAAATAGTATAACACAATTTTATAATAATGCGTAAGTCCTGAACTAAATAATGATATTCGGAGGCATTTCTTCGATATTTAATATATCATATACGTTTCCATTAGCACGGAATCTCGCAAATAAGGCGATCGTCAAGTTCACCATCTCCACACTTTTTGAAACAATAATGGACTTACGTTTGAACCGGCCGAACCAGTGCCGCATCAAGCAATTGTTGCGTTCAATGCGATGTGTCTCCGCCTTGGTTTGAACATGTTTTGAAGCAGGTAGGATGGATTCGTAGACCTGCCACTTGTCGGTGTAATACATTTTGACATTCAAGGTCTTGAGGCGACTCGTCAGTTTTTCAAGGGTTTCTGTGTTGCGTCCGCCGCATTGCCAATCTATGAGGTATCCTGTGTTCCTGTCAAGTGCTTTCCATATCCAAAGTTTGTTTTTCTTCTTTCCGATATAATGCCACATTTCATCAAGTTCTAAGACGACGGTGGTTCCGGGCGAAAGTGTCGGTTTCGGGGCATGCTTTTTAGCAGAGGTGCGTATCCATGCAAGAACCGTTGTTACATGGATTCCGAAGAGTTTTGAGATAGCATTCATTGAGATACCGTGGCAGTATAGGAGAACGGTGAGGGTTTTATGTGCTTGTGGTTTCCCTCGTGGTGTTGTGCGTGTCCATTGATATTGGCAATTTTTACATTTATAGCGTTGCTTTGCGTTGACGTATCCGTTTTTGACGAAATGGGTGTGTTGACATCTTGGACAATGTTTCATGGTATCCTCCGATAGCAGCGAGTTAGTTTTCAATGAGGATACAAGTTTTAGGCGCAGAAGTCAATAAAAAATCAGTCTGATTTTTTATTGACAATACAATTTTAATCATAAGTGTTATCATTACTGTAGTTGAAATGTGATGCAGCGGGTTATGGAGGGTATCCGCTAATTCTTGCATCATTATTTAACCAATACCCTTTTATTTTATACCGAAAACGTGTTAATATGTGACATCATACATTAGCGTTCTAATCTGAGGAATCTTAAACAAGGAGATAACAAAATGAAACACAATATATTTTTTAATAAACTTTTTCTTGGCGGATTAATAGTTTGTTTAGTTCTTATTGTAGGGGTCTATTTTTTTCTTCAGCAGAAATCAGAGAATTCCGTCACGAACGAAAATCCTCAAGAGCCCCCCACAACCGAGTTGCCAAAAGGTGATGCCTCTTCGCAACTTACTGCAACCAATCCTTGGAGTGAATGGATCCTGAAACAAGCCGATATATCTGCCAAAAATATTGTAAAGGCCTCCGCGGGTGAGATAACCTATGATAATGCTTACAAGGAGATTGTCTCAAAACTCACGGCACAACTTGATCAACTAAAAAAGCATTTCGATGTCCCACCGCCATTAGACTATACCATGCCAAAACCTTTAGAATTTACACCAACACCCAATAAAAAATATACCGGACCACAAACCGTTGAGGCTTTGATGGCAGAATTTCATGGTCCTTATGGAAGACGCACTCGACGCTTTGATGACAGATATCCACCTAAACAGTGGCTGCAAATGCTTCTCGATAAGGGCGTTCGCATCGAAAATCGATCAGAATATTCAGCATATATGACTATCCGGAGTGAGTTAATTGCAAGTGAAAACGATGTTGATACGCGAGAATTTGTGGCAGATTCTTTCGGGATTGCTGATGATAATTGGGAAGTATTTAAATCTGCATATATTGATAGTGCGATTGCGGAAGTGCAGCGATTATTGCAAACTATGAACGCAGATCCGAACATCCGTGGGGGTATAACTATCGGAGACAATAAGAACTTTCTTCCTTTCTATCATGATAGAAAAATAACCTATGTAACTAGTGGTTAGTCCAGTCTAACTTTTCGGGTATAGATGTTTTAATCTGACACGCGCATCGTCCGTTGTAAATTGCCAGTCTACCTGCTTTTGCTCTGCATTTCTACGTTTTTGCCACGCTTGTGTCTCTCTACGGAGTGTCTCTATATCTGGGATTCGACGACACAAACATTGGCGTGTAAGGACGCTAAGTTCTATTTCCGCTATATTCAACCAACTTCCATGAATGGGGGTATGCACGATTTCTAAACGCTTCCGGAACCTATCTGCTTCTTCATCTCCAAACACTTTATTGAGTGACGCGAGTTTATGTGTATTCAGGTTATCACAAACTAAAATGACCTGTTTTGCGGATGGGTAGACCTCATCCAATAGTATTTTGACTTCTTCTGCCCAATCCACTGTCTTTCGGTGCGTCCGAACAGACACACGCCGCCATCCCGAGAGTGCCTCTGTAAATAGGAAGATATTTGCTGTGCCTTTGCGTTTATACTCGTTATCTACGCGCTTGACTTGTCCCGGTTTCGCAGGATACGGTTCACGAACATCATCCCTAAGTGTGACAGATTGTTCGTCCATGTTCACAACAGGAGTATCCGCAGCCAAAGGTTTCTGGTAAAGATCAAGCACTTCTTCCATTGACTTTACAAACTCAGCGTCTTTTTCAGGGGGTATCACCCACTGTTGCTGAAGGTGTGGTTTCAACGCGTTTTTTTTAGTGTCTGCCGCACCGTTTCTGGAGAAATGTTTTCCACAACTTCAAGTCTTACCAACTCTGACGCAAGCAGACGTAACGTCCATTTGGCAGCACCTTCGGGAGGGGTTCCACAACTCAGTGCTATCAACCTTGCTTCTCCGTCACCATCAAGTTTACGAGGTGTCGGTGGATGCTTCCGCTTCGCACGATATAAGGCACGAGAAAAGCCACCTTCCACAAAACGCTGACGCACTTTCGCAACTGTCCTATCAGTGCACTCATACGCCTCAGCTATTCTCGCGTCAGTCCAGCAGGGACCATTTATATCTGATTTCAGCAAAATATGAGCATGCCTTATCATATATGCCTCTTTTTTACCTGTGTTAATAATATCTGATAACTCCTGTCGTTCCGCATCGGTCAGTTGGACAACATATTTCTTATTCAAGGGTGTGTTCCTCCTTATGTATTGCTATACTATAAGAGAACACTTTTGTTTGTCAAGATGCCGAGAAATCTACAAAAACTAAAACAAACTTTTAGGATGGACTATCCACTAGAAGGGGAACCGGTACGACTTTTAGAGGGACATCTCTCACTCAAGAACAAAGGTTCAATCTTGTTTTCAGAGGTATTGAACCAGAAGGAATCGACATCGTTTATGTTGATAGTGAAGGCAATCGTCTTGAAGAGAAACCCGAACCTATAACACACGAAGAGGTCCGAAAAATGATGGCAGAAAGTGAAAATCCCCTTCCTGCAGAATGGTGGGACAAGGATGCGCCCATACCAGATCCAGAGGAATTTGAAAGATTTTTGCCACCAGAAAACACAGATACTGAATTGGATTTTAGAAACCCACGCGCGAGAGAGGAATTCGAACGCGCGCGAGAAGAATTCGAACGACAAGCGGCAGAAGTCGCACGACAACCCGAATTTGAACAGTTCATGCGGGAAGTCAGACAACTTGAAAAATTTGCAACGATGTCCGATGTAGAAATTGCTGCCGAACTTGAAAAACAGCTACGCCAACAATTGCTACCCGGACTTCCAACTGAGGAAAGTCTTGAGGACGCACCCCGTGAAAAAATCACCCCAAAACCGTTAACCCCTGAACGGTTCAACAAGGCAAAGCAAATTTTGCAGAACCACGGACCAAAAGAGGGATTGCGTAGACTCGCAAAGGCTGATCCGGAACTCGCTGAGTACTTCCGCAGAAGTCCGCAAAAGGTGCCGCCAAAACGTTCACAATCCTCAAGTTCTCAAGATTCACAGAAGGAGTAACTTCATGAAAAACATGCACATTTTATACGGTATCGCTATCCTCGCTGTTGTGGGAATCCTTGTATGTGGTGTTAGTTCTACAATTGACACAGCACCGATGGACACACCCCAACAATTGGTAAACACGACGAAACAAAAACAAGCGTTAAAGAAGAAATCCTGTGCTTGTTGCGATGAGAAAGGGAAGCGCATGAGCAAAATGATGCGTCAATGGCTCAACGAAAAACCACAGGAGAATCTTTCAAACAAAGAGATTTCTGTGACAGTCGCAGACCCCGAACGAACACAAATTGTTCGGTAAACGCAAGAGAACTGTTCTCTTGCAAATTCTAAACCTAATCCAAATGTGATTAGATTTCACATACATTTTACAAAACAAGGAGAATCAAATGATTCAATTAGAGGTTTCTTGAAGGACAAAACGCTCTACAAATTATCCATGTTACCATTAGTGGTAGTACTCGTAGTAACAGTTTTTCAGATTAACATCTATGGCGACCACTCCTCAGGCCATATATGTGAGGATCCCAATTGTGATGGGAGTGGCCAATTGGGATATGATGAAGAGACAGGCGAAAAGGATTTGTGGATTCAATGCGATATTTGCAACCCTAATGCTAGACCCAGCGTGAATGCCAAGACTCATTGTGAAATGATCGTGGCAAAGGCAGCTGTTGACGTTGATCTTAGCAGTCTTCAATACGGACAATATGGTGATTTATACACTGGACCAGGAATGGTTTGGGCAGGTGGCAATGACAAAGTCACTGGTAGAATCTCAATAATAATTACTGAAGGTTGGAGCGGGCAGTGGGGTTTTAATTTCGGAAGATACGGTATTAATATTGGAGAAAGAAAGTTAAGAAGATAGGAGACAAAGACGAGCTATATGATGATGATTGGTTTCCTGAAAGTCAAAGTGACGCGTGGTCAAAAGGTAGACTTCATGGTCCCGGTGGCGAAGACTTTGATCAATGTTATAGCTTGTGGACCTGGGATGATAATGGTATAATGCCAGCTTCTTGTGGTTTTTGAACCTCTTTACTGTGAATGGTCGGGCAACATTCGGTTGCCCGACCATTCACAGTAAAGATAGACATAAAATTGCTAAGTGTAAAATATCAATATCAAAACGAAAGTCGCAAAGACCAGTATAAGAAATTATTTTCGCGGTACACATTTCTTATATGGTAACTTTTACATTGCAAGTTCAGACAACTTGACAGTCCGCCCTCCTGCTTCAGCCGACTGGTCAGCAGCAAAGACAACCCGGTGTGTTTCAAAGGCGGTATCAAAATCGGTCAGCGGCATCGGTTCGTTTCGTCCAATGCTATCTATGAATGCTTGGAACTGCGGTTCATACGGATGGTCACTCACATCACCAGAGTCGATGAGCGAGGTCTCAAGGTTGCTCCATTTGCTTTTGTCCATGCCTTTAATTTTGGCTGAATAGATACGATTGTCAAGTAGACTCCCTTCGCTTCCGACAAGGTGAATATGGAAGTAGTATGGCTGTAGACAATCAACACAAGAAGTGACCTTACCGATTTTCTGTCCTCCCTCAAACTTAAGCAGACTTACACTGGTTGTTTTGTATTCATAAGGTTGAAATGCTTCACCTATGGATTGGGTATGATAACTGGTGACCTCTTCCACATTTCCATCCATGAAAAAGAGAAGTGCGTCAAGCGCGTGGCACCCCGCAGTGAGGAGCGTGCTACCACCAAAATCTTTCTTGATGTTCCATTCATATTGTCCGTACCAAGGTCCGATTCCATGGTAGTAATCCACCTCTGCGTAGTGAAGTTCACCAAGCAAACCGTTATCAATTATAGAACGGATCATTGTGAAGTGTGCACTGTAACGGCACTCAAAACACACACATACGTTGACACCTGTAGTCTTCACTGCATCGCGGATAGCTAAAGCATCTTCGTAAGTAATACAGATCGGTTTTTCGATGATGAGATGTTTTCCTGCTTTTGCAGCAGCGATAGCTTGTTCCGCATGAAAGGGATGCGGTGTGCAAATATCTACAATATGGATATCTGGATCGGCGAGCATCTTTTCATAGTCAGTATATGCCTTTAGCGGCGTTCCGTAAGTCTCTGCTAAAACAGATTCATCGTGTTCACGTCGTGAACAGATAGCGGTGACATCTGCCCCAGTGACCGCTTTGAATGCCTCTATATGCGCGCCAGCGACCCAACCGAGACCCACAATTCCAACGTTTAGGTTACCCATTTAATAACTCCTTTTTCTCAGTAGTTTCAGATATTTTAGCACAGTTATTGAAATTAACGAGATAAAATTTTGTTGATATAAATCGGGTATTTTTTTACAATGTTGATATACAATTGAAAGTGTTATGTGGTTTCTCAAAATGCCAAAAATATTTTGACATAAAAGAGAGAATATGCTATAATTTATAACACATTGTCAAGACGCGTTTTAGGGCGATTTTGTAAGCCCATCTCACCCACCTTAATTGCATCATAAGGAGATGATTCCGATGGACACCAAAATTTCCGATGATTTTCCCCCGAAGTTTGAAAAAGAAGGGTTAACTTTCGACGATGTCTTGCTCATTCCTGCGGAATCAAGTGTGCTACCGGATGACGTTGATACAAGCACTCAGTTGACGCGGAATCTTCGGCTTAATATTCCTATCTGTAGTGCCCCGATGGATACCGTCACTGAATCTACCCTTGCCATTGCAATTGCACGGGAAGGTGGTATCGGAATAATTCACTACAACTGTTCTATAGAAGAACAGGTATCTGAAGTTGACAGGGTGAAACGTTCTGAAAGCGGGATGATAAGTGATCCGATTACGTTAACAGCTGATAAAACGATCGGTGATGCGCTTGAAATAACCGCGCGTTACCGCATCGGTGGTGTGCCTATTGTAACTGAAGACGGTTACCTTGTTGGTTTGATTACCAACCGGGATCTCAAGTATGAAGACAATCTGGATATTCCCGTAACCGCTCGGATGACACCAGCTGACAAATTGATTACCGCATCCCCAGGCGTTACACTTGAAAACGCGAAACAGGTACTCCACAAGCATAGAAAAGAAAAATTACCTATTATTGACAATGAATCCCGTTTATGTGGATTGATCACAATTAAAGATATAGATAAAGTGCAAATGTTTCCGCACTCCTGTAAAGATGAGGCTGGCAGGTTACGAGTTGGTGCAGCGATTGTTCCATCAACTTCTTTGGAAGACGTTGAAATGTTAGTGAAAGCGGAAGTAGATGTGCTTGTGTTAGACACAGCGCATGGTCATTCCAAAAATGTAGTTCGGTCAACAGAGTACATTAAATCAGAATTTCCAGATGTTGAACTTGTTGCTGGGAATGTCGTTACCCCTGAAGCGACGCGAAGTTTGATTGACGCTGGTGCAGATGCTGTGAAAGTAGGGGTCGGTCCTGGGTCTATTTGCACAACGCGGGTGGTTGCAGGTGTCAGTATTCCACAAATCACGGCAATTTACGATTGCGCACAAGAGGCGGACAAAGCAGGCGTGCCGATTATTGCTGATGGTGGTATCCGCTATTCTGGTGATATTGCTAAAGCCATTGGTGCAGGTGCAAGTTCTGTGATGATTGGCAGCCTACTTGCAGGGACAGATGAAAGCCCGGGGTCTACAGTTATCTATCAGGGCAGAACTTATAAGATGCATCGTGGGATGGGTTCACTGGGTGCTTTACGAAAACGAGGAGCTGCTCTTGGAGAACAGGTGAGTGATGAAGAAATGGCGAAACTGATACCTCGTGGTATTGAAGGTAGAGTCCCGCATAAAGGCAAACTGAGTAACTATGTCTATCAGTTAGTGGGTGGGATTCGATCCGCTATGGGATATTGTGGCACGCCTGATATTGAATCGTTACGTAGAGATGTTCAATTTGTGCGCATGTCGAGCAGTGGTTACCGAGAAAGCCATCCGCACGATATTGATATTACAGAGGAAGCACCAAACTATACAGTTGCTAATCTGAACACATAAACGATTGAGACTTAGCAAGTTAAGCAATAGGAGAACTACAATTAAACTACGGATTGAACACTTTACTTATTTGCTTACACTTATTGTTATTTTATTGGCAGGCTGCAGTGGCTGTGGCGTCAAAAACACACCACAACAGGCAGGCGTGCCACAGGACGAAACACCGATACCGGAAGTAGAAATCATACCACCAGAAAAACCTGACGGCGTAGATACGCCCACACTTGCCAATCCTACCGCAAAAACGAATTCGGAAATAGAGATTATTTGGAAGGAAAAACTGCAAGCATCGCTGGCAGACCCTATCTTATCTCACTTGGATGTTGACCAACGCAAGAGACACATTCTTGATGACATGCTCGCAGCGAACCCTGATGATTATGATACAATGCTGTTCTGGGTAATAAAAGCAAATCTGGGGCGTGAGGGCGAATCATACGAAACATACAAACGCAAACGGATAGATGTGCTGCGGAAACTATACGAAATGAATCCAGACCAGCCCGATGTGCTGTTTGGATTGACAGAAATGTTATATGACGTATATCCGCAACAAGCTATTGAATACGCCCAGAGTTTTATTAGACTGCATCCAAAACATAAATTCCTGCGTAGCATACGTCTGTGGCTGACAGCCAGTTATCTTGAGGCAGGCGAACTTCAAGAGTCATTGGCACTGTATAAAAACGTCTATAATGTCTCAGGAGATCCGGTGCGTCCACAAGACTTTCTTAGCAACCCACGCATGACCCAGATAGACTATATGAGGATAGATAGACTTGTTGAACTACTTGAAGGGACTGAAGATGAAAGAAATAAGTCTAAGAAAGTCAGACAAAAAAAGCATGCGGATACCCGCAAACGCTTAGGATTAGAGTAGGATTATGCGAAATACGAGACACTTTTTTCCTTACGTTTTTATTGAGTTGTATTTTGTTACCGACTTTGCACCTCGCTGCAAATGGTGATCCTGTATTAGATCTCAATCCTGTTGACGTGGCGGGCTGGTCTGATTGGCGTCCGGTTTGGGAGGATAATGAGTCTTTTAAGGCAACGCTTGATCTTGATTCGGACGCGACGGATGCGTTGACATCTACGCGGTATGTCTTTACACTTGAGGAAACCTCAAGGTATCCTGGCTATTGCATGAATGCTGGTAATAAGAACGATACGAGTTTTGACATCATTTTTCGTGTTGCGGATCAACCGAGTAGCAGCATCTTATCTTATACTGTTTCTAATAATGGGCAGACACTCACCGTCAAATGCATTGCTCCTGTAACCTCATTGACAGTTACCGTATTTGTCAAAGACTATGCTGCACATTCTATTTTGCATGCACAGGTATTCCTTAACGATAAGAAAAATACGGACGGCACCGAAAAGGACGGTACACCGAGCAATAATAATGATGCCGAAGATCGTATTGCAATTCCGCTTGACAACAACGGAAATGACATTGCAGATGGGTGGCACGGTGGCGGGCGTTGAAAGTCGTGGTTTGCAATTTAAGGCGACCAACTCTGCGGGTTCTGCCAAAAGTGAATGGGTCAATATCGTAATAACTGCTCAATGATTTGACATTCCTACTGCGGATTTAACGATGGAGGGTAATCAATCTTTTAGTTGGACTTGAATAATTATCTGGTAAGTGATATAATACCAACAAAGCTTAACGACTTGTGCCAGTTACGTGATAGTTTTGTTGTTTTTCACAACTGTTCATATTCTGTAGGAGCGATCTCCGAATCGCAACCCGTTTGCAGTCGGGAATCGGAGTTCCCTCCTACTTTGAGGACGGCAGGTATCGGAAAAGTTGCGGAATTCAAACGCAAACAAGACGAACATGTGAAATATAAATATACCAAATGTTAACTGGCACAATTGGAAAGAACAAATTTGTGCAAGTTATGATTAGAAAGGAATTCCGCTTATGAAAGTTAGCGAAGAGATGTCATTTTGGGATAGACTTTATATCCCAGCGTTGATTAAGGGGATGTTTACAACGTTAAAACACATCCCCAAGAAAAAGTTAACAGTTCAGTACCCTGAGGATCCGCGAAGCGTAAATGAACGTAATGACCGGTATCGAGGGGTTCACAAACTAACGACAACTGACAAAGATGAAATAAAGTGCGTTGCATGTTTCTTATGTGCAACCGCGTGCCCCGCAGATTGCATCACGATACAGGCGGCACCTGCTCCGGAAGGTTGGACAACTAAAGAGGGGTACCAACGTGAAAAATATCCGGATGTTTTTGAGATAAATATGCTGCGTTGTATATTCTGTGGTTATTGTGTTGAAGCGTGTCCTGAAGACGCTATTCGCATGACAGGATTAACGTTACCGCAATATTTCCGTGAACGTCAGGAAGAAGGTGAAAAACTCGGAAGTGCTCGTAGTGATTTCATCTTTAACCGTGATATGTTAGTTGCAAACAATGACATTGCACAAGAAGGACTTAGCGTTGATGCACAGTAAGCAATGCTGCTGCCATGCTTAACGCGCTTGTAATACAGTTAGTGCCACTGTTTTAGGAAGTAAGGTACTGCTTGTAAACGGACTATGATATCACACCCACCGTTTCCGAATAAACAATATCAAATACTCTACGCGGACCCGCCCTGGGATTACAAAGGTCAACTCCAGCACACAGGTTCTGGAGGCAAAGATAGTGGTGGAGCAATTAGACATTATCCGACCCTATCTGTATCAGATATGGCGCAATGGAATATTGCGGCTATATCTTCTAAGAATTGCTTGTTGTTTATGTGGAGTTCATCGCCCCATCTCGACCAAGCTATCTTATTAGGAAAATCCTGGGGATTTAACTGGGCTACCGTAGCGTTTGTATGGGATAAGTGCCGTGTGAACCCAGGATTCTATACGATGAGCCAGTGCGAATTGTGTCTTGTTTTTAAACGCGGGACAATTCCGCAGCCGAGAGGTATGCGAAATATTCGGCAGCTTGTCCAATCAAAGCGAACACAACATTCGGAAAAACCGGATGAGGTGCGACGACGTATTCAAGAGATGTTTCCCGAACAGAGCAAACTGGAGCTTTTCGCACGCAAGCAAGTTAAAGGCTGGGATGTATGGGGACTTGAGATTAAACAAGAATTGAACAAGATAAAAATTTCTTCAGAGACTTAACTACAGAATAAAGGAGGACACATATAATTGACACATGCAAGATATATCTCTTAATTTTCACTCCGATTTACTTTTTACATTAACTGAAAAAATCAAAGCCAGTGTTGAGGGCCGGATGAGTTGGGGAGACACTTTTGGCATCGGGCTCGGTAGCAAGAACAATAAACATTTGATTGTCTGGACACCTAAGGTGACATCCGAGAGCCAGATTCTTCCCGGTTTTGACTCCGAAGATGGAGAACTCACTTTAAAAATGAAGCAGCGTCCAGGGGCTTGGGTATCCTGGATTGATGAAGCAAAAGTGCAAGCTTCATCGCTTGACGACTATGATCGCGTTCACAAAAGTGTCCAAGAGTTAGAACGCAACACACGTCAAATCACCGATTTCGCTGACGGTGTTCTTGCTAACATTACCGTCCAACACTTAGGAAAATCTCTTACACTTTCTGAACTGACAGAAGAAGTTTTACAGTCGCGTTTAGTAATACCGAGTACTATCAAAACAGGTGGTTTTGTTCTTGCGAAGGCAGCAGACACCGAATGCGCTTCCGCAAAAATTGTTATTCCTGAACAGACCCATATCCACAGAGTACATCTCAACGAAGATGTTGTGCTTACAGAAGTGGAGAAAGAAGGATATGACACGGTTTTGGTAGTGCTGCGTACCCATATTAAAAAGTATCCTGATCTCGTTGACTTAGGATATGGCTTAACGCTTCATGAACGTTTTTTGGAGGACGATGCTTCAGGAACTCAACCATCTGTCCGGATATTATCAACAGCTGCTGTTTACGATCCACTTGAACCTAAAACGCTAAGGCTTGTTCCAATATCATTCAACGCGCCACCTAAAAAAATTGAGGAAACTATAACTGAGAGCACTGCAAAAATTGAAGACTATATGGTCAAAGCAAGTCAGCATGCGTACCAATTGATGACACAATTTCACCAAGGTGTTGAGAGCCGACTTAGAGCTTTGATGCTCAATCGTGGGCAACGGATTCATAATAAAGTGTGGGATGACCTCGTTATTCGTGAACTACGTAATACGGTAGGGGCGTTTTCTGATTTCTACGCTGACTATCTTGGTGAACTATTTGACGCGGAAGCAACAAAAATAACGACAGAGATATTTAGCGATAGTATTGAACCGATAATTGAATTTTGGCAACTACAAGAGAATCAGCAGTTTACGCTTAACCACATGATTCAATCAAGTTATACCTTGACGAATCAGATATTAGATAAGGCAGCCGCACTTTTCCACGACCTTGTTTTTGAAACAGATTTCATCGCAACCGGACTTGTCGCGCCGGTTGAAGCAGAAATTTTTGAAGATGACGTTCCGTTAGACGAAATCTATCTGCCTGAATGGACATCTGGTTCTGTCCGTGAAAAGATGACTCGGATCGGTTTGCGTTCCACGTTGCATGCTACGCAAATTGAGAGAATGCGGAGCGTGTGGTTAGCCCTTATTGAAATCGCTAACTTTACGAGTCAACATAATCAGGATTTTGAAAAGGTTATCCATCCGCTTGAGAATATTCTGTTAGCCACCAAACAGGCGACTGCTCAGCGGAACAACAGGACGAACCGGCAAACACAATCAAAATTCCCAGGATTTGAGGTTACAGACGCTGAGTTTGAAGAACTCCTAACGCATGTGAAAGATCATTTTCCAATCATAAAGAGATGGATTGAGAAGGCACCGCGAGAAACTGAGAAACTTCAAACTTATTATAATACATTGTGGATTTTGGTACTTAATGGAAAATATCGTGAGATACTTTTGGGAGATTTCAAACCTACCTGTGACATCAATCTTAGTGTACCAGACCAGACGAAAAGGTTGATGAACCTTACATTGGAAAGTCAACTTGTAGTTGAAAACGAGAAAGATCGGAAGGTTTTGGAACGCAATCTCAATCGTGCACTTGTTGCGAAAACAGGACACAGTCTGCGTGAAATTACAACATCTGAGAAACTTGCTATTCATGGAGATGTTACGCTTTCTCTACTCCGCCAAGAATTGGTTCGGTACGATGAAACGTTAGCCAAACGTGCTACACGTCTCACAAACCCGACACGGAAAGAAAAAAAACGAAACGCTACTCAAGCACGCAATAACGGCAACGCTACTTCCGAGGCAATTCAAGCAGAACAGGCGAAAGTTACCGAAATGATTACCTTTTTAAAACCTTATGAAGAATCAGAGGTTATAAGTACGCTCGCGAACGCCGGACTTGATAGAAGTGCCGCTGAACTTGAACACATTCGGAAACAACAAGTATTGAGTTTCGATTTAAATGAACTTCCTTCAATAGGTGAAACGTGGCTCTCCGAAATCAAGACGTTGGAGGATTATCCTAATCTCCGAATGTTTCTGCTTCAAAATAAGTTGCCAATTTCAACGACAGGACGTATTTTGATGGAATTACGCAATATTTTGTCCGACTCCCTCTTTAATCAGGTATTAGGGCTAATTCAAGAGGTCAAAGAACTTCAGAGCAGTAGTTATGAAGGCGAAGTTTTAGATCAATTTGTTGCGTATATCTCCGAAAAGGTATGGCGTTGGGAATTAACGCAAATTACATCTGAGGAGCTTCCGGTTGTGGTAAAGGAAAAGGTTTTAACTTCGGCTATCTGTTATGAAAAAGAGGTAGAAACCTTGATGGAATATGTCGAGCGTTATGATGAATTGCTGCAAACTAAACTGAAAGCCGACTCTAAGATGAACGTTGAACGTGAAAACCTTGAATCACGATTTCAAGAAATTGTTGATACTCTTTTATAGGAACTAACTGTATGAAAATCGCATTATTAGGGGCCGGTCAGTTGTCACTTTCAGTTGCTTGGGGTGTTTGTCATTCGGAGTTAGCACAGAAAGTTGTCTTTTTTACAGATACTCAATCCAGTGGCAAACATGGGAATCGTAGTTCAAGAAATTCGCGTTCAGTAGCCGATATTGTAGAAGATCTTACGCTTGCAACTGCTATGAGTGCCAGCGATACTGTGGTTTCATTTACAAATTCTGGTGAAGAACTATCCGATTCTGACGTGGTTGTTTTACTACCTACAGCCGTTTCCTTTGGTTTTCACTCAGCACAAGCATTGAAAACAACTAATCTTTCAATAACTCGTCAGATCGTGCCGAAGGTTCTGGAGCATACGCAAAATGCTAAAATACTGGTTGCGATGCCTTTTGCTAACTATATCTCAGCATGGATACATCAGACTCACGGAACAGATGCAGTGATCGGGCTTGCAAATGGTGTTTCCACAGGACATCTAAAATCAGAAATAGCATCACGGCTTGGGCTGTCGGTGAAGGATGTATCCGCACTGGCAATCGGGAATGATGAAGTTACGTATCCGTTGCCGCAGTATTGCAGGGTGAATGGGATTCCACTTTCCCAACTGATGGATGAATCCGACAGTGAAAGTTTACCGGAAGCCGTCGCTGCTCGCTGTCCATACACTTCGGCAAGCGAATATACTTTGGCAAGTCATATACTTCAGGTACTGTCAGCAATCAGTCTTGATAAGAAGCGGGTTATGAGTGTTGGCACACGAATTTCAACAGATACGACATCAGTTTTTCTTAACGTTCCATCAAAAATTGGTAGTGGGGGCATAGAACAGATTATTCCATTAGATTTGACAAATCCACAACGCGATCAATTTAAGCAACTGGTTGCGCAGAGTGCAGCGTCACAGAATTTTAGTTGAATCAAGTTTTTGAATATATGTTGGATGTGTATAGTTTCATCAAAGTCTTGCATCCCTTATTGTAGACGCGGGTCTTTGTGCCTGCCCGTTGTTTCCATACCGAAATATGGCGAGGCACCAAATCAAGAAATCAACGGTATGAACAGAATCAACGCCGAATGCACTGTTGGCATTCGGCGCCTGTAGGCGTTCCCCGGGTATGAATGCTTGTAGGCATTCCCCGGAGACCTCCTCTACAAGTGACTTTTGAGATAAGTTGAAATTGAAATGATCATATCTAACATCGGCGAGAAACGTTTTGGCTCAGTAATGGGTGCGATTAATATCGAATTTGTACGGGATATACTTGTCGTTCCTATTGCAAACACAGAGTATCATAGTCTTGCTGTTGTAATGCCAACAATGGATACAAAAGATAAAATTATACATATCAAAACTTACATCAATAAAGACGCAGCCATAGACGCATATTACGACTTAATGGATGCGATTGCTTATGGGGAAAGAGTTTGGGAAGCATCCAACAATTTTGCGGTTGATAAAAGTTGATTATGAACTTTACAATGCCGCACTACAGTAAACACTGACAAATAACTGGAGGAAACCCGATGCGGTTAGGAAACCGCATCTACCATTGTAGGAGAATTGCTAAGTTGACACCCGCCAAATGCCAACAGTGCATAAATCAACGGTATGAATGCCTTAGTGGCATTCCCCGGGCGTTGATTTGGCTGAATGCCAACAGTGCATTTGGCGTTGATTGGGTTTCGCGTGCGCTCTACCCAACTTACGAATATAATATGAGAAAATAATCCTTGATTCATGTTCCAGTTAAAATATAACAGATGAGAGAAATATATCAAAAAATCCCAGAATTGATTGAATTGGATCAAGTCGGTGCCTACTGTACTGTTGTTGAGACCAAAGGTTCAACACCGCAAAAATCGGGGGCAAAACTGTTGATCCTGCCAGATTTGCGCAATATCGGTACACTCGGTGGTGGCTGTGTAGAAGCGGAAGCGCGCCGACAAGCCATTGGGCTAATGCAAGGTGGCACGCCTCGGCTACTTCAGTTTCAATTGGATAGTGATTACGGTTGGGACGATGGTCTTATCTGCGGTGGAAATATGAAGATCTTTATAGATTTACCGAGAACTCGTGCTGAGGCTGATATGTTTACTCGTCTACAGGAACTGAATGCAGAGAAAGTGCCTCTTATTTTTGCAACAGTTGTGGAAAGTGAACTGCAAAGTGTAGATGTCGGCATGAAGATGGTCTTTGCAACTAATGGCGAACGGATCGGCACATTAGGTAATTCGGATTTAGAAACAGATGTTGAGAACCAAATTTCCACTATTCTTGAAGAAAACCGTGCAGGCATGTTCCAACAGAACGAAACTATGTCTGTCTTCCTTGAACCGCTTCAGCCAAGACCGACTCTGCTTATTGCTGGGGCAGGGCATGTAGGGCAAGCACTTTGCCATCTCGGTAGTTGGTTAGATTTTGACATCGCGATCATCGATGACCGTGCAGATTTTGCTTCAACTGAGCGTTTACCTGAAGCACATGATATTATCATCGGAGATATTGCAGAAGAACTGCAAAAATATCCAATTAACCATTTAACTTATGTGGTAATTGTGACACGCGGACATCAACATGATGAGTCTGCTCTGCATAGTGTTGTTGAGTCGGACGCACGATACATCGGGTTAATCGGTAGCCGTAGGAAAATCAAATTGATTTTTGACGATCTGATGGAGGTAGGCATACCGATTGACAAACTGCAGCGAGTTTACGCACCGATTGGGTTGGATATAAATTCCAAGACTGTGCCGGAGATAGCAGTAAGCATCGCTTCACAGTTAATTCAGGTGCGCAACGGTGCGGAAAAAGGACAATCTTTTGAAGCACAGCCTGCTCGGATGCCTACCATCAAATTATGAGGTATTGAAATGAATCAGATTAATTTGGATAAAGATAAATCCTACACGCTTGCCGAAGTCGTAGAGTTTGTTCAGACAACACTTGAAACTGTAAAAGAGAAATCCGAACATTGCGATTTGCAGTACACACCAACAGATGTTTATTGGTTATTGCATGATATGCTCGCGTATGTGAACCGGAATGTCCCAGGTGAGTTTGCTTTGCGGCGACTGGACAAAGGAACTTACCGTGTGCAATATAGGACTGAAGAAGTACAGAAACAGAGAGCAGCAAGAAAACTTGAAACTGAAGTGCGTCAAACGGCAGAATATTTAGAAAAGTTAACGGGACGTCGACCCCCATGGGGTTAATTCGTAAGTTTTGCTTTCTTTTCTGTCTCACAGATCACTTATAGTGAAATCTAAAAACATGTGAACACTCCCCGGTAGGTGCGGTTTCTAACCGCACCATTTATGGTAGATTATTGAATTAAAGACGTATTTATCTGTGAATCAACGTCAAATGCACGTATGGCATTTGACGTTGATTCACAGATAAATAATTATGAGTTTCACTATAAAATGACTTCTAAGGAGAATAGTTCGTGAATCAGGAACAAAAGGTAACAGTTGAAGATATTGAAATGTCGGTAGACGATTTAGATGTTGAAAAGGCTGCCAGCATCTTTGAGGAGCATGGATGCCTTGTTGTGCGAGGTCTGATGAAACCGTATGTTGAGGAAATTTACCAAGATGCTGAAGCTGCCGCTGCTGAATCTTTGTCGCTACTTGACGAGGCACAACAGATTGTTGAGGGGTGGCGTACACCGAACGGGACGCTTTTTATTCCTGCCCCTCAAGGATATGATCGAGATAAACAGATTATGGTATTGGCAATGAACTATCAGACAAGCGCAGCATTTTTCCATTCCGCTTTTGATGAAAATGCTATAGGCATCGTTGAGGCGATATTAGGACCGAACGTTGAAATTTTCGGTAATGGACAGTGCCTCTATAAAGAACCGGTAGGTGGACATCCGAAGCACCTACATCAAGATTCCGCTTATTTTGAGCATCGCTATCAGGGACCTGTCGGTATTTTGAACTATGTTGTGGATACTGACCTTGTGAACGGTGCATTATACGTGGTGCCAGGATCACATCGCCTCGGACAATTGAAGCATGTGGATACTTTCTCACATCTCGGTTTGGAGGAGGATGAATGGCCCTGGGAGAGCGCACTTCCTGTAATTGGAAAAGCTGGTGATTCTATCTTCTTTAATGTCAAGACGGTGCATGGTTCTAAACAAAATATGTCAGACAAACCGCGTCCGGTTTTCATCAATCGTTACCGTCGGACAGATGACTTTGTGATTATTGGTGGAACAACAGCCACAAATCGGACAGAAGCGGAGAAACGGGCTGCGGAAGCGGAGGAAGCCAAGAAATCTAATAGTGATCGCGGTTTAATGGTGCGAGGTTTTCGTCCATATTCTGCATAGAGAGCACTAATTGATACGCAAAACCGCTCTATCACTGGAGCGGTTTAAGGATTGACATCCCAGATCAGCACCGTCCCGTCCGAACTTCCACTGGCAAGGGTGCGTCCATCAGGACTTAAAGAAAGAGTATTCAATCCACTATGTCCTGAAAAAGTTGATTTGATTTGCAGTGTACTCATGTCCCAGAAGTGAATTGTGCCGTCCCTGTTTCCATTTACAAGTGTTTTGCCATCAGGACTGAAAATGAGTGAAGTGACATCGCTACGTCCCCATGAAGTAATATTCGGTGGGTCATCTTTTTTTCGAGGTAGACCTGGAGGATTTGTAAAAAGATCGTTTCCAATAAGAGAAGTCTTGTGGTTGCCTGTGGTTGGATCCCATAGATGAATAGAACCATTACGACACCCAGTGGCAAGCGTTGACCCATCGGGACTAAAAGAAACTGTTATAATTCCTTCAGTATGTCCCTCAAGTGTTGCTAAAAGTTTTCGGTTGGGGACATCCCATAGACGGATGGTTTTGTCTTTACTTCCGCTTGCAACAGTGTGTCCGTCTGGACTCAAGGCAACAGAAAAGATTTGGTCGGTATGTCCTTGAAGTTTTGCTTTCTGTGGACCGAAAAGTCTACCGCCCAACCGTTGAATAACTGAACCTTTTAATGCGGTGTTCGTATCCCATAACCGTATCGTCCCATCCAAACTACCAGTCACAAACAATTTACCGTTTGGACTGAAAGCAATCCCTCCACCATGTGCAAGGGGTCGGGAATTACCTATTGCTTTACCGTGTCCTTTGAGAGTTTTTTGGTACTCGCCTGTTATCGCATCCCAAAGAAGTATTTGGGCTATTCCACCTGATCTCTGTGAATAGATATTCAAACTCACAAGCGTCTCATCGTTTGGTGCAAAAGCAAGAGATTGAACATGTAATTGATAAGGATATCCATCACAGGTCGTTTTGAGTCGTCCATTTTCCACATCCCAAAGCTTAATCTTCTCCAAATCATGTCCACTTGCGAGTATCTTTCCGTCAAGGTTAAATGTGACAGAACTCACTTCATCGTTATGGTCCGTGATGATGTGACGTAATCCCGAATTCTGGATATTTGTCGTATCTATATTCCATAAATAGATACGGGTTCCTTCAAGAGATAAAGAGCTCCGTGCAGCAAGCGAGCGTCCATCTGGACTAAACATTAGATAATAGAAATTTCCATTTTCAGTTAGTATAAATTTGGGTTGTGCTGTTTCAGGATCCCAAAGCGCAATTTCGCCATCACTTGAGACCGCAAGGGTTTGTCCATCTGGACTAAACGCAATAGAACGAACACTTTTTGTGGCATAATTCACCAACTTTGGTTTGCCGTTAGCAATTGCCAGCATTTTTACATACCGTGCATCTGCGGTAAGTGTATTTTTCAGTTTACCTGTCTGTGTATCCCATAGCTGAACCTTATAGTCATTCCGATTTGCTGTTGCGAATGTTTTTCCATCGGGCGATAGTGCAAATGGACGTCTGTAAGAACGTTCAAGTCCCAATCTCAATTTTACTTTACCGGTATTGGTATCCCAAAATCGCACCTCGTCTCCGCCTCTACTTAAGCCATAGAGAGCACTTCCATCAGAATTGAAGACTATGTTATCAACCCCAGTTGTATCTTCTAAATTAGCCCTAAACTTCTCCGTTTTGATATCCCACAACCATTTCTCCGCTATGATATCCCACAACTGAACATCTTGTCTTCTACTAATTACTAACTTACTGCCATCAGGACTGAACATCACTCTATCTACAATTTTATTTTGTGTTTGAATCTCCCTATGCTTCCCGTTGTCTACGTCCCATAATCGTATTATTCCGGAAAAATCTGTACTTGCAAGCATCTGTCCGTCGGGACTAAACGTAACAGAAATGACTCTTTTGGTAGAACCCTCAAGGGTAGTTTTGAGTTGATTTGTATTTAAATCCCATAACTCAATCCTATGGTTTCGCAGAATTGCGCAAATCTGGGAATCGGGACTCAAAACGACATCATAATCTCTTCTTATCCCGTTTCCGGTTGATAGACTGAATTCTTTTCCCGTCATGACATCGTATACCCAAATTCCGATTGAAGTCATAACTGCAAGTTGAGTGCTGTCGGGTGAAAAATGATACGATCTCCCTTTTCCGATAGTTGTGAGATGTCCTTCATGGTTGCTTATTTTTCCCTTACCAAGCCTTAACTTCGCACCTTCAGGCAATTCCCATCGTGTATAGTTTTGTGCAAAGGTAGGTGAAAGAAATATCATGATGGATAGCAGTATCATAATAAAAATGCGCGTGTGCTTCATTACTTAATTTCTCCTATAATATTCTATGCTTGAACATATTTTACTATCGTTTAACCCAGCTGATACAGCATCAGATAAATAAGCACGCCTGTTACAGAAACATATAACCAGATCGGCAATGTGATTTTTGCGATGCGGCGGTGCTTTTCAAACTTCTCGCGCCATGCCAAATAGAGCGTGCGTAACGCCAGCGGCACTATCACAAACGCCAAAATGATGTGCGAAATCAGAATAGTAAAGTAAACAGGACGTATCCATCCTTGTTGTGTAAACTTGGTTGACCCCGCATTTGCATGATATATACAATAACTAATCAGAAAAAGCACGGACACTGCAAATGCAGCGAGCATACACTTTTTGTGCGCTGCAATTTTCCGCTGCCGAATTAGGACAAAACCTACTGTCAACAGGATAGCACTGATTGTATTTAAAGTTGCATTGACAGTTGGCAAATCCGAAATCTCAAGCACGTTTTCTCCTTTTCTACCGGGGCCACCGATATGCCTGCACGCCTCTGGAATTCTCCAAAGCAAACTCCCACCGTTTACACCACGTTTCATAGTCAGTTTGGCACGCTTCTGGACGCAAACGGCTACGCATCAGAAACGCGGGATAGTAAGGTCTTCCCGTTGGCTGATAAACATCGTGATAACGTAAATCAAAACTCCATCGGACACTCTCCGATTCATTCGGTTTTGCACTGTGGAGCGTGTAATTGTGAAACAGAATAACACCGCCTGCACGTATCGGCAACACTTTCGGTGTGAGGTCTGGTGGTTGATGTTCAGGTATAACTGCCAATCCAGCGTCGTTCCAAGTGTGCGTGAACAACCCCATCTTATGACTGCCCGGCAGCACTTGTAGACATCCGTTTTCCAACGTTGCATCTACAATCGGTATCCAAATGGTTAGCATAAAATACGGGTCGATATCGGGCCAACAAACGCCTGCGTCCTGGTGCCACGGAGTCGGGTGGCGTTGAGATTCCCGTTTTGGTAAGACTGCGCGGATATGTTGAATAGGATTGCACACTATCTCGGAACCGACAAAAGATTCAGCAAGGTCAAGTATTTTCGGGTTTTTCAGGAAGTTAAAAGTCGCTTCACCGCGTGCACGCATAATATCTAAATTTGCAGTTACTTCTGGTGCCTCAGCCGCAAGATGCAGCAACCGCTCCGTGAATGGTTTATCCGGATATGTTGAGGTAACCTTTCCCTCCTTGTGTAATCTTTCAGCGCGTTCAGCGATAATATCTGAATACTCCTCTATCACAGGACCTAAGTCATTCTCATCTAACACATCTTCAAGCAGTAAATACCCGTTGTCGTGGAAAAACGAAACTTCAGATTCAGTTAAACGCATATATTAACGTCCTTGTTTTGTAGTAGTGGTGATGTTTCCTATTCTCTATTCATTTTATAATAAAATCCACAATTACCTGGACATTGGCGAGGTTAGGAAACCTCGCCAGCGCGAGCGTGTAGGGATTGTTGTTCATTGAAATGTGAACATATTTTCGGATTTTACTATAAACCAAAAAGTGTTGCAGCGTTTTCTCCGAAGATGCGCGCACGTGCAGTGTCGGGAATATCCATCTCCTCAATTAAACCCACGAACCGCGGCATATCAACCCACGGGTGGTCTGTGCCGAATAACAGACGATGTTCACCGATAAACTAGACATTATAACGTTTTAATTGTTGTGAGTTTTATTAGTTTGTAGTATATTTGTAAGAAAACCTATTTTGGAGTGCGACTGATGAATTACCAATATCTTAAGGATAAACCCACAAGGTTTGAGTCTCTTACAGGATATACACTTGAAGAGTTTTCATCTCTTCTTCCCTACTTTACCAAACATTTTTTAGCGTATTATGCAACAAAGACACTTGATGGAAAACCCCGTGAAAAACGGCGATATTCCACCTACAAAACGAGTTGTTTACCCAGTTTTGAAGATAAGTTGTTGTTTATTTTAGTTTACCTCCGCAAAGCGACAACACAAGATGTGCAAGGTGAACTCTTCGGTATGTGTCAACCTGTAGCCAACAAATGGATCCATCGTCTTTTGCCGATATTAGATAGTGCTTTAGCCGAACTTGGAGAGTTGCCATCTCGGACGACAATCCCCGCAACTTTTGATGTGGCTTTGGATACCTCGGTTGACAATCAGACTTCCAACCATTTTTTTTCATGATGGCACCGAGCGACCAATCCGGCGTCCCAAAGACCCACAAGTTCAAAAGGCTCATTATAGTGGCAAAAAGAAACAACATACGCTCAAGAATAACCTTATTATCAATGCTGCTTGCAAAGTCGTGTTATTGACACCTTCCTTTGAAGGGAGAATACACGATAAACAGATCGCAGATACTGTAGGATATACTGTGCCGAGTGGTAGCAACTTATATCAAGATTCCGGTTTTCAAGGGTTTACACGCCCTGGCATAAACATCATTCAACCGAAAAAGAAACCGAAAGGTGGTGAACTTACCACCGAGGAAAAAGAAAGAAATCGTCTCATTTCGTCCATACGCATACAGATTGAACATGCGATTAGTGGTGTTAAAAGATACCGCATTGTAAAAGACAAGTTGCGCAACTGGAAGAAAGGGTTCAGCGACTTAGTCATGGAAACTTGTTGTGGATTACACAACTATAGATTGAACTTCAGACCTTGGTGTTATAAAACACCTCCGATTTAATCATTATAATGTCTACTGATATGCGTAATGCAGTGCTTGTAGCGATGGCGACACAGTATCCAAGTAAATACGACTTAGATACGCGCTTGGTGGTTGCGTAATATGCTGTAATATGCTCCCTTGCCCTGCCCAATACTTCGGTTTGATGGTCTATTCGCCCACTCATATAGGGCAGAATACCTCCCACGTGTGGCATTACAAGTTGCAAGTTTGGATGGCGTTCCAGAATGCCGCTCAAAATCAATCGCAACAGTGTGAAACTGTTATCTACTTGCAATCCCATCATGCCAATCATCCAGTGGTCTTTGATCGCCTCACCCCAAGTTGGAACGGTGGGATGCATCACAATCGGCATCCGCAGTTTTTCGGCATGCGTATAAACAGGTTCAAAGTGTGGTGCATCAACCGGTTTGCCACCGATATGTGAATAGAGCATTATCCCGCGAAATCCCAACTCCTTTACTCTATCCATTTCTGTGATTGCCTCATCAGGATTGTGCCACGGAAGGCACGCCAATCCTGCAAATCGATTTGGATATGTGTCCACAAGTTCTGCGATAGCATCGTTAATCGCTTGCGCGCCTTTATTTCCCAGTTCGGGTGTGAGCATGCACGGCGGTGGTATATTGGTGCTAAGCAATGCAATGTCTACGCCTGCTGCGTCCATATCCTTGAGTTTGTGTTTCGGGTCGTAAGCCTCGTCTTGTAGTCGGAATGTTTGCACATCACCATAAGTGACGATTGCCTCACTGCCATGACGAATTACCTGCGGCGGATGTGGGTTTTTCGCGAGAATTTCAATATAGGATTTGGGGAATATGTGGCTTTGGCAATCGATTCGCATTTTACTAACAAAATTGTTTGGTTTTGGTATATCTGTTAGTATGCCATGTGTAGTCTTTTTTTTCAAGATGTCTTTTCTAAATAGTAGAGGTATTTAGTTTTAGGATTTTTATCCAATTTAGCCGAAAAGTCGCGATTCGGAGATCGCTCCTACAGCGAAGAGTCTAAATCAGATCCAGATTGTTGGAAAACTGATAGCCCTACTTTGATATTGAAAGTTCAATTGAATCTTAAGACAGAATTTGATATAATCATATAAAGTCGTATATATAGATATTAACAACCTATATCTTTAAAGGCTTGTTATTACTGAAGACAATTTAATTTGTTTCTCATTCAATCTATAACTTATATAACACGTGCTGTTTTACTTTGGAGAAACATGGGGTGGAATAAACCCTTGTGGGGCATTAGAACAACATCATTAAGGAGAGAAGTTGTAAAAGACCGAAGATTCTTCTTTTACAACTATGACATAAGGAGAACAAGCGAACCATGACCAACAAAATGAGAAGTTGGATAGTCTCCGCGTCGTTATTCCTGTTCCTAATGCCGCTTGCATCAGCCCAACTCACACCAAACATCTGGAAGAAATTCATCGGCGAACCGACCCCTGTGGGAACGCCTAACCTGATCGACTACTCCTACGCAGGCTATAAAAACGGCGAGGAAGCGATACCCGATGATTTCCCATATACAGTGTACAATGTTACGGATTATGGAGCAACTCCCGATGACGGCGGGTCGGATACTGTTGCTATTAGAAAAGTACTTGATGCAGCTGCTGTAGGTAGAATTATAGTGTTTTTCCCACCTGGACAATATGATGTTTTACTTGATGAAGATGTAAAAAACCCGTTTATCATAAGAGGACATCATGTGATTGTTCGTGGTAGTGGAGCTCAAGGTGCTGGCAGCGGTGGAACAACTATTAAGATGCACAATGAACTTACGAAAGGGCGATTGTTTGTTACACAGGATGTTGATAATGGGTGGAGTAATAGACCACGCGTTAGTGGTTCATTTCCAAGTGGAATGAAATACTTTGATGTACACAATGCAACTTCACTTATAGGACACCAATTTATTACAATAAGGGGAAGTGATCTACTTGGAGAGGATTATGATAAACTTTCATCACGCCCATTAGCGGATATGCCTGATTCGTATATAGATGTTAAAAAAGGTCTTAAAGTTCGAGAACACCATGAGATTGATAGAATTGAAGGAAACCGTGTCTATCTAAAAGCCCCACTCATAACGCATCTAAAACACGGTACGAGTATTCTTTGGCAAGATTTAACAGTCGGTATCGGTTTTGAAGATTTACATATTGATGGTAGTTTTAATGAAATTTATGAGCATTTAGTTCAAGGAGGTCGTAGTGGCATTAAATTATCGAAAACTGCACATTCATGGATTCGTCGATGTCGGATTTCCAATGTTATTTCTGCATTTACAATTAGTCAATCTTATTGTGGTTCGGCAATTAACAATATAGTTGATGGTAGATCTGGACATAGTTTAGGTGGTATTTTTGAATCAACATATAGCATGGTGGCTTTCTTACAAGATCATACCGATAGAGGTATGTTGCATGGTGCGGCTGTGTCACATTACTCGGCAGGAAGTGTTATATGGCATGTTAGTGGTCCATTAGTAAGAGGACCTGATACGCATGGTGCACAGTCGCGCCATTCGTTGTTTGATAATTACAACAGCATCACCCATCATACAAGTGGGGGCGGACGGGATAGTTTGCCGCATCATTTAGATGGCTACATACGCTGGAACAACACTGTCTTCTCCGATACCACCTTTAACCTGTGGGCACCCCACCGCTCCACCTTCACTCAAGGCAGCCTGATCGGATATAAGACTTTGGGAGGTGCCATCCCCCGCAACGCCTACTTTGAGGCATTCGGCACACACGTTTCACCCCAATCACTTTACGAGGCACAACTGGAGTTGCGATTAGGCACACTGCCTATGTGGGTAGACGTTGCAAAAGAAGAACATAAAGCGTTTTTTGAGAGCATTGTTGTTGATCCAGGGCAGCCCGAAGGATCTTCCGATGCTTATAATAGGTACTTGGATCCGTCACGGGGTGCTCCGAAAATAGTTGGTCCGTGGTTATGGGTGCTGGTACCGGATGAACGTCTTGACGAAACCACAGACCTGCTGGCAAAAGCGAGTGGCGGGACTGTTACAGAGCATCAAATAGCGACTAACGGTGTGGCAGCAGGAGACAAAGTTGGAGATTATGAATGGACTGCTCTAAAGATCCCCGCCAGTGGTGGAAATAACATCACCGATATGACGAGACGACTTGGCTGGAACGGCAACAACCGTGTCATTTACGGTGTCATCACTTTAAACACATTACAAGAACAAAACACACGGATGTTTGTTGGAAGTGATGATGCTGTAAAGGTTTGGCTCAATGGCGAACTCGTTCACAAGGAAATCGTTAAGAGAGGTGCCAAGAATTACCAGAGTTCTTTCCCAGTCACCCTAAAACAGGGAACAAATACCTTGTTAGTTGCTGTTGGCAACGGTACTGGCGGTTGGAGCGGATTTTTTGGCTTTCAAGCAGATACGGAATATACGGTGTTGTCTCCTACCGTAGAAGAAATTATACATTCTGAAGAAGACGGTCCAAAAATAGAGGGTCCGTGGCTATGGGTATTGGTACTGGATGAAAGTCTTGACGAAAGCACAGACCTGCTGGCAAAAGCGAGTGGCGGAACTGTTACAGAACAACAAATCGCAACTAACGGTGCGGTGCCAAAAGACAAAGTTGGAGACTATGTATGGACTTCTCTAAAGATTTCTGCCAGTGGTGGAAACAACATCACTAATATGACGAGACGACTTGGCTGGAACGGCAACAACCGTGTTATTTATGGTGTCATCGCCTTAAATTCTCCCCGGGAGCAGAACACAAGGATGTTTGTTGGAAGTGGTGATGCTGTAAAGGTTTGGCTCAATGGCGAACTCGTTCACAAAGAAATCGTTGTGAGGGCTGCCGAGGATTACCAAGGTTCTTTCCCAATTACTCTAAGAAAGGGGACAAATACCTTATTAGTTGCTGTTGGCAACGGCACTGGAAGTTGGAGTGGATTTTTTGGGTTTCAAGTAGATGCGGAATATACCTTGCTATCTACCGATGGAGTAGGCGGTCCGAAAATAGTTGGTCCGTGGTTATGGGTACTATTGCCTGGGCAACGGTTTGACGAAACCACAGACTTGCTGGCGAAAGTAAGTAATGGGACTGTTACAGAGCAAAACGCCGCAACCACCGGGGTGGAAGCAGGAGACAAAGTTGGAGACAACGTTTGGACCTCCTCAAAAATTTCTGAAAGCGGCGGAAATAATATCAATGGTATGATAGGTGCTCTCAATTGGGAAAAACCGAATCAGGACAATGTCATCTATGGTTCCATCGCATTGAATTCACCGCGCGAACAGAATACAGGAATATTTTATGGAGCCGATGATGGCGTAAAAATTTGGCTCAATGGGAACTTGGTCCGCAAGGATCTCAATAAATGGAGTGCCTATGATTATAGAAGTAATTTCCCTGTCACTTTAAAACAGGGAAAAAATGTCTTGTTGGTCGCTGTTGACACTCAAGGTGGGTTATGGAGCGGATTTTTTGGCTTTCGATTGGGTGCGGAATATACGTTGGAACCTTCTGCTGGTGTCGGATATGCTATTTTCAATGATGAGATCAATAGTGGTGATACGTTTACGCTTGACCTATACGCAGAAAATGTGACCGATTTAACAAGATGGCAGTTTGATATTGCTTTTGATCCTTTATTACTTGAAGCGATTGAGGTAAGCAAAGGCTATTTTCTGGAGTCGGAGGATCGGGCAACCTTGTTCCAGAAAGGAACAATTGATAATCATGCCGGTAAAATTACAGAGCTCAGTGAAGCGGTACTCAATGGAAACAGTGTCAGTGGCACAGGTTTACTGCTGTCGGTAACTTTTGCAGCAAAAGCAGGTGGTAAGGCACAATTGACACTCAATAACTTCCAGTTATATGACAGCAGCGGTCAAGTAATCCCTGCTGGACCGCATAAAACTACGATTGTGGTGAAGGGTCAGCTGGCATGGGATGTCAACGGAGATGGACATGTAAACATCTTAGATCTGCTTCTCATTGCACAAGATATCGGAAAGACAGCATCCCTTAATTCCCAAACTGATATCAATGGCGACAGAATTATTAACATTATAGACCTCATCCTTGTTGCACAACATTTCGGTGAAACAACAATTGGAGCAGCACCTACTACTATCGCAATAGAAGACGTAAAAGGATTAGACCCCGCGACCGTTCAAGCATGGATAGAGCAGGCACGTGCTGAAGATGATGGATCCCTCGCTTTCCAAAAGGGCATTGCGAATCTCGAACGGATTCTGGGAGCTCTAATCCCTGAAAAGACAGCATTGCTACCGAACTATCCGAATCCGTTTAATCCCGAAACTTGGATACCGTATCAACTCTCCGAACCGGTGGAGGTGACCCTGACAATCTACGCTGTGAATGGAACAAGGGTTCGGACGTTAGCGTTAGGACTGATGCCTGCAGGAATCTATCAAAATCGTAGTCGCTCTGCCTATTGGGATGGAAAAAATGACGTAGGTGAGTCTATTGCGAGTGGAATCTATTTCTACACACTAACCGCAGGAGAGTTTAAGTCAACACGTAAGATGCTGATTCTGAAGTAAACCTGTAATCGCAAGCTAATTGTAAAAGTGGGTGGAAGTTATAGGTCTTCCACCCACTTTTTATAGAATTGTTTCTTTACTACTGATTTTCTTTTATACTATGGGAGAAGGGCTCCACTTTATCATATAATCAGGGGGCATCTCATAAATGAACATAGACGGAGAACGTTCACGGTCGCCATAACGATAGATGGTGGAAGATAGATAAAGTTGATCCTGTGCGCGCGTCATCCCAACATAGAACAGGCGGCGCTCCTCTTCAATTTCTTCTTGTGTCATTCCTCGTTTCCACATCGGGAAACTCCCCTCCTCCATACCGATGATGATGACTACCGGAAACTCTGTGCCTTTCGCAGCGTGCAGCGTCATCAATGTAACCTGCTCAGTTTTGTCATCCATTTCATCAAAATTGGTGAGCAATTTCTGGTAATCCAAGAAGTCGGAAAGACTATTCCCGCCACTAACTTTACCAAATTTCAACAAGAGGTTTCGGAACTTCGCTTTCGCTTCTATCCATTCTGTATCTTCTCGGAAAATTGGTATATCGGATTGTGCCAACTGATCAATGATGTCTCCAACCTCTTGTTTGTCTGTCGGATCAAGGGGGAGATCGTCCGGTAAAGTGGAATGATGTGTCTTGACAAACCGCTTTGCAGCATTCAGGAATGCACTTACTTCTGTCAAGGTATCTCGTTTGTCAGGGACATCTGTTTTGGAAAGGATGGCGACTCCGACGAGCGGTAGAAATTCTGTGAGCGATTTCACCTCACGTTTCTGCAAATCAATCCTTATCAATTCTTTAAAGATTTGCCGATTTGTCTCAACATCTTCCATCGCTCTGTGCAAACGTCCATGTTCAATCCCAAATTTTTCAGCGAGTGCTTCAATTCCGCGACGTTGCCGAGGAAGAAGCTTGCGCGCCGTAACAAGTGTATCGTAATACGGATTTGGTAAATTTCTTTTTAGATATGTCTGTAAATCGCGTTCCAGAATTGGATTATCATACCGAGCCACATTATGTCCAATTAGGATGCGATCTTGGATGAAACTGCAAAATTCAGGGAGAACTATTTCGATACTCGGTTCATTTTTTACATCTTCTGTGCTGATTCCGTGAACCCGTGTAACCGCTTGTGGAATGTATCCTCCAGGGGGTTTTACCAATCGCTCAAAACTCTCAATCTCATCACCGATAACATTGAGGCGTTTCGCAGCAATCTCAACAATGTTTGCAATTTTTGTATTAACACCTGTCGTTTCCAAGTCGTAGATAACCATATCCGCCATGTTTGGCGTTTCAAATCGACTTAAAAGACGCTGACATAGTTTAAGCGCAGCGATACTCCGCACTCCCTCTGCTTGTAGCTGAATCACACCTGTCTCCTCAGAAGTGGTGCCGATAAGAATAGTTCGCGCTGCTGTTCCCTTTTCCCCAAGTTCAGCAAAGTCTCCGATGAGGAGATTAACCGCGTTTCCGTTCCGTATCAGTTCACTTCTTCCGACACCCGCAATCGTAGGTTGAGAACCTTGTTCCGCAACATTTGCTTCTTTAGGTAAAAAACGGATTTGCACATTTTTATTCAGATAGGTTTTTAGCGTCTGATTAATTATCTTCGCTGCACAGTATTCATCAATCCCGTAACTCGCTGTAATCTGAATTGGCTCACCACGGTCGAGTGCACTATAAAGCACATCCTGCGCGAGTGCCAGATTCTGAATCTCTGGTTGTTCCTCAATGACCGACAATTCTTTGGCGCGGTAGGGAGAACGGAAAAGCTCTAAACGTGCAAAAAGTTTTTGGACGATTTTATCAATTGTTTCTCCTTCAATATCCTCCATCAATGCCTCAAGTTGTTCCCAGAATCTGCGGATATTTCGGCGCGTCAAGGGACCAACATCTTCCGGATATTCCTCAATATTTTTCAAGAGTTCCGACAACGTTAACTCCTTACGTTGCGCTAACCACTTCAGACGAACCCAAGTCAGGTCGTCAATCCGTTTCTCAGGAAAATTGATGGCATATTCAAGGTCGCGCGGGAGCTGCCATTGGACAAAACAGAGGTATGAGAGGATACCTTTAAGATTTTCATCATCAAAGGAGTTTGTCGCTCTAATCCGCTGAAATTCAATGCCGGTTCGCAGTAATTCTTCCTCTAAAACATCTGCCAGTCTGTGCGTGCGGTAGAAGATCGCAATATCACGATAAGAAAAATTGCGTTGCTTAATCAAATTTCGGATGATCTTGACGATATTCCGAGCCTCCTCAGTGGGAGTACTGAATGTGTAGTGATAAATATCTCGTCCCTCATCCTTGTGGGCTATGAGGGTGTGCTGTGTTTGCCGCTCCAGATTCTGTGCGATTACCTCCTCCGCAGCGCGTAGGATCGTTTCGCTACACCGATAGTGTTCGTCTAATTCAACAGTTTGCGGTGTGAAATCATCTAAGAAATTTTCAATATACTGCGGATTTGAGCCGCGCCAACTGTAGATAGATTGATCCGCATCCGCAACAACCATAAGATTATTCTCTGGAGCAGCACTAAGCAGTTGTAGGAGGAGATATTGGACATTGTTCACATCATGATATTCGTCTACAAGGATATGGGAAATGCTCTGATGATATTCTTGCTGCACCTCTGAACTCTGTTCAAACAGCGTAACCGTTTTTATGAGGAGATCGTCAAAATCAAGGGCATTGTATTCAGCAAGTTTATGCTGGTAGGTTTTGATCGCATTTTCAACATTTGTTTCCGCATCTGGGTCGTCTATCTCAGCCAGAAAATCCGGATCAATAAGTAGGTCATCCGTTTCATTATTTAGTTTGCATTTTGCATCGCTAATAATATTCCGTAGCCGCCATGGCGGGTAGTTGTCCGAATTTAGATTGAGTTCATTGACGACTTCCAATAATATTTCGTCTTGGATTTCCTGATCGAAAATAGCAAAGTTTTCGCTCAATCCAATATGGTGGGCATGCTCTCGGAGAACTTTAACACAAAAGGCGTGGAAGGTGCTAACTTTAATGTTGGAACCGTGCGGTTCTCCGATTTCATTATTCACACGATCCCGCATCTCTTGTGCAGCTTTATTGGTAAAGGTGATCGCAAGGATGCTTTCCGGTTTGATTCCGTGCTGACGGATTAGATAGGCGATACGGTGGGTGATGACTTTTGTTTTACCTGTGCCAGGACCCGCGATAACAAGCATGGGACCGTTGTTATGGATTACTGCTTCCACCTGTTTTTCATTCAAATCATGGAGAATGTTCATCTCTATCGCTCAGTGTTTTTTAGAAGGAATTAGTATTGTTTTTTTAAGGTTTAATATGACACAATTTCACGTCAGGGTAAATTCCATCTTCACGGAGTTAGTATATCTTATTTAACGCAAAAATACAAGGAGTTTTACGCAACAATTGCTTGATTCATATAGCGATTCATAGTATATTTAAGGAACGTTGAAATAAATATTGTATCACCTATCAACCCCAATCTTGAAGACATATTATTGCAAATAAGGAAACTTACCAAATGAAAACTGTCCGATGCATCTTACTCGTGTTACTTTTTACGTCAATCCCGTTTAGTTCAAATCTCTCTGCTCAAGACTATAACAAGTGGAAACTTCCTGAAGGCGCTAAACTACGGATTGGAAAGGGAGAACTAAATGACATCAAATTCACCCCAGATGGCAACCGCGTTGCAGTCGCAACAGATATTGGAATTTGGATATATGATGCCCATACGCATAAAGAACTCGCTCTTTTCACCGGGCATACAGGTAGGGTGACAGCAATAGACTTTCCCGAGGATGGTAGTTTTCTCGCGAGTTGCAGTTTTGATGGAACTGTCCGACTGTGGAACATAGACACAGGAGAACAAACTGCTGTTTTTACTGGGCATCGGAGTTCAATTGAAAACATCGCAGTATCACCTGATGGGAAAACCGTCGTCAGTGGAGGAACTTGGGACACCACTATTATCCTTTGGGATGTAGAGACAGGTAGGCAAATTAAACGTCACTCCAAATACCGTGATAATTTGTTTCGTCGATTGAAGATATACCTTGATAAATCTACTACTTTGTCAGATTCTAATGCGATTGAAGCATTGGCTTTTTCACCCGATGGGAAAGCCTTTGCGAGTGGACACCGAGATGGGACTCTGCGATTATGGGAAGCAGAAACTGGACGAAAACTTTCAACGGTTGGAGACCACAAAAGTGTAGTTATAGACGGTTTAGCATTCTCATCCGATGGAAAAAAGTTAGTAAGTTGTACTAGGACACAAGAAATTTTGCTACACACTTTTCAAAATGGTAAACACCAGTCGCGCCATATTCATTATGTTCCTTTCCCCAAGGATTTAGTATTTTCTCCGGATGGTAACAACCTTTTCGGTATAGGTTATATGGGTCAAGACACTATCGGACGGCAACCTTATATACACAAATGGAATGTAAACACTGGCGGTCTGTTAATGTCCACTCCTACACCACACACATATCAAATAAAATCCTTGGCAAGCTCACCTGACGGAAGCACACTTTTGACTGGGGGTTGGGGAGATACAATTGTATCTTGGAATCCAGTAACTTTGGAACATTCAATATTTACAACAGGGCATGCCACAGTAGGTAAAACATTACAGTTTTCGCTCGATGGAAATACAATTATCACTATAAGTGGAAAAGACAATATTAAGTTCTTGGACACAACTACGGGAGCGCAAATATCAGCTCCTAAACGAAAAACCCCTTCTGTAAAACAAAAATCAACTACACCTCAACGTCATATCTCAGCACAATATATTCAAGATCGTACCGCTATTCGTATATTTTCTACTGAAACAGGCACAGATATGTACCATATTACTGGACACAAGGGTATTATCTGGTGGTATAGTTTTTCACCTGACAAGAAAACGCTTGCCACAACGAGTGAAGATACGACAATTCGGTTATGGGAGGTTGCAACAGGCAAAGAATTACTTATGATCCCTACGTATTCAAGACGGCCTACCACTATAACCTTTTCTCCCGATGGAAAAATACTTGCGGGTGGTGGCGTGTATGATCAAAACATAAACCGTTCCAGTCTAATTCGTTTATGGGAAGTTCCGAGCGGACGTATATTGAGGACACTTGCTGGACACACAGAAAGTATTAAGGCTTTACGTTTTTCACCTGATGGTAAAACCTTGGCAAGTTGCAGCGGGGATGGTACGATTCTTCTCTGGGACTGGGAAAAAATTAGTCAGTCTGAGAAATAATCTTTGAGTTCATCCAACACCACAGTTGCATAACCTCCCGCAGGCAACGTAAAACAGAGACGTAACCCTACGTCAATGGATGTAACTTGATGCAATTCCATAAGCATACGTAGTGGTCGCCGTGTTCCTGGTAGCCGAATTCCTGCCACTTTGCGAAATGCTTCAGGTTTAACCCCTTCCGCCGCGAGGAGTTCTGCCTCCAATGCGTGAACTGTTCCATTAGGGTGCCGCATTTTATAACCGAAAATCGGACCGGAAGGACTAATCTCAAACGCATCTGCTCGGGGTTGTTCTATCGCAGCGTTTTCAACAAGGAACGGCGCTCCATTGCTGTGCTTCACCGCAATATCGCCATCCAGAAGTTGCCCTAAATTTGGCATCCGCTTTTCCAGAATACAGTTGAATAGGTGCGCCTGATATGCCGACAAATACAGTTTCCGGAGCCGATGCGGAATACATGCCACTGCTTTTTCTATTGATCCCTTTTCTTTTTCCCGTTCTATCCGTTTCGCTAATTCGCTGAACTGTGCTGTTTCATCTGATGGCACGTACCCTAATGCTTCCTCCCACTTTCCTTTTACCAATGCCTTTCCTATCAGATGTGAGTCGTGCTTATTGCCAAAGCGTTGCGCGCCAAACCGATTCGGCACACCTTCTGTTGCCAAGCGCGCCATTTCTTTTTCGGCAATTGGTAATGCTGTTTGTGAGACACCGCGTAATGTTATCTCAAACCGATTGCCGCGAAGATGTCCGACACGCAACTTATGTGCATGTCGTTCCGCCCACAAAACCTCAATTCCCGGTAGTACCACCTCCAAAACCTGTTCAGGCGGAATACCTTCTACAGATAACACCTGCGTTGTGATTGCACGTTTATCTTTCAGACCAGCATACCCAATAATTCTGGGGTTTACATTTAACGAGTGTGCAATTTGATTAATCGCTTCCAAGGTGCTGAGATTTCGTTTTCGGATAGCAAAAAACGTGTGCGTGCCTACCCGCGAAGGTTCATAAAGCGGTAGTTCTTCAACAATGAAATCATCAAGTTCAATTCTTGTTTTCATGCTGTAGTAATCATAAATGTACTTCTGTTTATCTGTCAAGTGTTTTAGAGTACTTTGAATTTGTTTCACTTGACATCTGCCTCTGAATATGCTAAATTAAACACATGCCAACGATACTCAGAGTCCAAAATCTCAAACCCAAATTTCTATCCAAGTGGAGTGTCCATTCAATTTTTATGGGTAAAGGTCGCGATTCGGAGATCGCTCCTACCAATACGGTCATCTCTTTGTAGGAGGGAACTCCGATTCCCGATTGTTATTATACCTATAATTTAAGACTGGTCACCCCATTAGAGATTGTCTTTGAATGATAGCATCCCATTCAATATCAAAAGATAGACCATATTATATACTGGAGGCAGCCCGCTCTAAAATCAGGGTTTCCGAAACACATGCCAAAAATAAAAATACTCTCTGCAGATGTGGCAAATAAAATTGCGGCGGGTGAAGTCGTTGAACGTCCCGCGTCTGTTGTCAAAGAACTTATAGAAAACGCAATAGATGCTGAAAGTACAAGTGTTCGAGTTGAAATTCGCGCGGGTGGAAAACGGCTTATCCGCGTTTCCGATAACGGCAGCGGCATGGAACGTGAGGACGCACTCCTTGCTTTAGAACGTCACGCGACGAGTAAAGTCAGCCGAATCGAAGACCTTGAAAATATCCATACCTTTGGATTCCGGGGTGAGGCATTGGCGAGCATAGCATCTGTATCTCAGTTTGAACTTCTCACCCGTACTGCTGATGCCATAAAGGGAACACAGATTAACGTTGAGGGAGGTGTCTTCCGTTCTGTTGAAGAGAGCGGATGTTCACCCGGCACACATATCTCCATTAACAATCTCTTTCATAACGTGCCTGCACGTCTCAAGTTTCTCAAAACTGACACGACTGAGATCAACCATATCATAAAACAGGTGACATGGGCTGCGTTAGCACATCCGAAAATACATTTTTCACTATCACACAACGGCAAATCAGTATTGGATGTGCGATCTTGCGATTCTAACGTTGAACGTGCACGTCTTCTATATGGCAAAGAATTTGCTGATAATCTCATTGAATTTGAGGAAGAACTGCCTGATTTTAAGCTTTCCGGTCTGCTTGGAAAACCTGATTTTACGAAGCCAAACCGCGAATATCAACTCTTTTTTATGAATCAGCGACCAATCCGAAGTCAAATGATCGGTGCAGCGCTTAAAGAGGCACTCGGCGCAACAATTCAGAAGGATCGACAAGCAGTAGCATTGCTATTTCTGACGCTTGAACCTGATACAGTTGACGTCAACGTACATCCCGCCAAAATTGAGGTTCGGTTTCGTAACGAACGGACGATTTTCAGCGGCATTGTCAGAATGATTCGTAACGTCATTCACAAAGAGAAGTTTATTCCAAAGATTGAAACATCTGAATCCACATCTGCCGAAGAAGTTGTGGTAGAAAATAAAACGACCAGCACACCGCAACAAATCCCAACACCACAACCCCGCCCCCAACAACCTTTATCCACAGGTAGAACAGTAGAACCTATTCAAACACCACAACCACAAGATGTTCCTACAGAAAATCTTGGGCCAGAAACGATTGATACGCAAACCCCGGTGGACGAAGCCGTTGAGTCCATCACTGAAGTCCCTCAAACTGTTGTGCAACCTCCACAGCAGACGATCCCTGAAGGGGCAATGCTCAAGCTGCTTGATTTTGACAATGTAGAACTGAAAACGAATCTTTTTAAGACCTATATTGTGGCAGAGGGAGAAGATAAAATCTTCTTCATTGACCAGCACGTTGCTGCTGAACGGGTACTTTATGAGCGTTACGTCAACCAGATAAAAGCTGACGGTATCCCAGTGCAAGTATTACTGCTTCCTGTTACGCTTGAAGCCACACCTCAACAAGTTGCTATTCTCAAAGTCCACGAGGAAATCTTCAAGAAAATCGGGTTTGAGTTAGAGGAATTCGGTGGCAACACGATACTCATCCGAGCGATACCATCGCCACTGCCAACCCGAACCGCTGCACAGGCTGTTACGGACCTGCTTGACAAACTCCCTGAACAACCGCATGCCGAGGTTGAGTTACCCGAAGCACTTGACAACGCATTGATAACGCTCGCTTGCCGCTCTGCTGTGAAAGCTGGTGATACGTTGGACGCCAAAGAGATGGTTAACCTCATTCGCGAGTTATCCGAGGCGAAACTACCCTTCAATTGTCCGCATTCACGTCCTATCATCATTGAAATGGGGCGGGATGAATTGGAACGTCGTTTCCACCGGTAAATTAAGGCTACAGTTCTCAGTATTACAAATATATATCATTTTGGCGGTTGTTGTGTTCAAGGCAGTTTAGATGTCCGACAGTTTTCGTATCATTATTTGGTTAAAAGCCTCAAATATCAAATAGGAAAATAAAATGATTAAACCTTTTTTCGCTGTTTGTTCTTTTTTCACGGTTTACGCCTTATTGATAAACTTCAGTGGTATTCCGATTGACCACGATCACGCGCTCGTGTTTATTATCACACATGAGGAGGGTGTCAATAATGTTAACACTTATGCTGGTATCACTCAAAAAAAATGGGAGGTATGGCGCAGCAAACAGGGTGATATCCGTCACCTACCCAGGTATGTCCGAATGCTTGCAGGTAACCCGAAACTCCATCCTCTAAAGGATCCGGAAGCTAATATAACTGTCATCAAACGTTTCTACTATGACTCTCTCCATAAATGGCACGCGTGGGACATCCACCCAGCACTTCAACTGATTTATGCTGATTTTGTTACATTAGTTGGACGCGAAGCGGTAAAGGAGATACAGAAACTCGTAGGGGTTGCAGCGGACGGCATGTGGGGTGATGCCACTGCAAAAGCCGTGAAAATATTCAATATTGACTTTGAAGCAAAACGTTCACAGAATCCAGGCTACGCATGGAAGATATTCCTCCGTTTTGATGCCCAAAAACGTGACGTTTTCGAATCGTTAGCAAAAAAGAATCCAGAGAAATACGCGAGCCACCTCCAGAACTGGCTCAAACGTTCGGATGACTTGAAAACCTTTATGCAACCGATTTTGACAGGGAGAAAATAACAGAAAACACCCAGGTTGGGGATAGAATAACGATCCAATAACTCTTTTGTGATACCTTTGTCGCAGATGAATTAGAATGCGGTTTCATTGATAACATCACAATGGGACCAACCTCTTATTTGGATAGGAGACTTACCCAATGAAACTACCCCGTCAATTTCTCATCACTTTGTTTTTAACTTTTACCCTTTTACTTCCGAACGCGTCTGCCCAAGATTACACGAAATGGAGTCTACCCGACGGTGCAACAGCACGTCTCGGTAAGGGGACATGTCTGAAAATGTCGCTTTTTCACCGGATAGTAGTACACTTGCCAGCATTAGTTGGGATGGCACAATTCTGCTATGGAAACTGCGTTAGTTACTCCACAGATTCGCGAACATGTATTTCCGCTACCACTATGACCTACACAGCGGCACTCAGCTCAGGCGTTGCTAACCGTGGTTCAAAATGTGTGACGCTTTACAAAACCCACACAACCATCTGTCCTGCTTCACGGTTACACCACGCATAATACGGAATTGCCGTAACATTCATCCGTTGCAAACTCGGTTTCGGATGATAGAGACTATTTTCCCAATCAGAAGCATCAAACACCGTGCCAGTGCCACGGATAAGCGTAAGACCGCCGAGGAGTTCACTGTCAAACATCGCTTCAACTGATGCATCATCAACAAGCGATAACGTCTCAAAAGCACCATCCGGATTGTCAACATCCTCAAAACAGTAGACAAGCGGACCGCGGCGTAATGCTGACCGTCCAAGATTATCTCTCACATAAGGGTGCGCGTAGATTCGTTCAACAGGCATATCCAAGTTCAATTCTACTGTGTCATTAGCCTGCCACTCTCTGTCAATTGAAAGGTATCCGTTAGGCGTAGCTTTATCACTGTAGGACTTGCCATTGATACACACTTCAAAATTGCTACACCAACTCGGTATCCGTAAATTCAATGTAAACTTTGCAGGTTTCTCTGGGTCTACTGTTATTTTTAGATCTCCCGACCACGGATAGTCGGTTTCTTGTGTTAATTTCAGGGAGACATCGTCTGCTACTGTAGCGGAGGCAGTGCCACCTACGTAGAGGTTAACCCATAGGTCTTTTTCGGATTGTGCATAGATATACTGTCCGAGAGAACCGAGCAGCCGAGCAATATTCGGAGGACAACACGCACACCCGAACCAAGCGTGCCGCTCCCTTCCTCCCCGACTCGCCAACGGATTCTGGTAAAAGAAACCTGTACCATCAAGTGAAACACCGGAAAGTGCGCCGTTGTAAAGGGCGGTTTCCAGCACATCAATAAAACGTGACTCACCTTTCAATAAGAACATGCGATGTGCCCAAAATATCAATCCGATTGAGGCACAGGTCTCAGCATAGGCGGAGAAATTTGGCAATTCATAATCCTGTGTGAACCCTTCATTGTGTCCAGAGGGACCTACACCACCGGTAACGTACAGTCGTTTCTCTACATTCTCCCATAGTGCATCAAGAGCATTTGTAGTGCCGGTATCACCCGTTTCAAGCGCAATATCAGCCGCACCAGCATAGAGATACATCGCGCGCACTGCATGTCCCACACATTCTGTCTGCTCTTTTAATGGTTTATGTGCTTGCGAATACGTACCTTCGTATTTTCCATCCCGTGTGTAGTGATGCTGGTATGCGCCGAGACCACCCGGTAGTTCAGGATTTTCTAATTCCTTTTCAAAAACATGTGGAGAGTGTCCGCGCTTTGTAACAAAGTATTCCGCGAGGGACATGTAACGTGCTTCATCTGTTACACGTGCCAGTTTCACTAACGCGAGTTCAATCCCCTGATGTCCCGGCAAACCATCACGTTTTCCAGGTCCAAAAGTGTTGTCAATCAGATCGGCAAATTGACACGCAACATCCAACAGTTTCTGTTTTCCTGTCGCTTGATAATGTGCAACACCCGCTTCAAACAGATGTCCAGCACAATACAACTCGTGCATCATACCGAGATTTTGCCATCTTTTTTCTGGTTCAACCATTGTAAAATAGGAATTCAGATAACCGTCTGCTTGCTGGCTTTTGGCAATTGTGTCAATAACCTCGTCCAGCTCTGTTTCCCATTCTGGATTGGGATGTGTCTGTAGCGTATATGATGCTGCTTCCACTAATTTATGGACATCTGAATCGTTAAAGAAGATGCCTTCAAAGTTGCCTTCCATCAAACCGGCAGCTTTCGCAAAGTTATCAATCCTTCCGGTTGTTCGGCACTGCTCAAGTTCATGTGGTATTGTTTTCTTTGAATTCGTTGCTTGCCGAGGTGCCCAAAAACGATCTTTTATAGTGACATCTGTGAATGGTATTGCTTTCAAAATATCATCCTTCTTGTTTATGGTGAAATATGAATATTTAGCCATCTACCTAATGAACTTTGACGTTCAACTTGGGTAATTTTTAAACAGGTCTACAAGCGTTAGCCATTAGACCACCGCCTTTCAGTCCTACATAACGGAGTAAGTCGTCCGAACCAGCGGCAAATTGATCAAGAAATCCGTTCACCCGGGCTCTGAACGCCTCCCACTGGCCCGCAAAGCGATGCATCTTAAACACATCAACCCGCAGCCATCTCCACAACTTCTCAATCGGGTTCAACCACGGCGCATAAGTCGGTAGCCAAACAGGCTTGATCTGTGGCAACTCTGATAACGCATCAAGCACATCCGGATGTTTGTGAATAGACCCGTTGTCTTGAACAACGTAAAGTGTTTCTGCTTGTGGATAGACTTGTGTCAACTTCTGATACATTTCAACCACTTTCGCACGTCCTACAATATAGTTATCAAGATAACATACCTGTCCCGTCAACCCATTCAGCGCACCAATAATCCGCCATTGCTGATTATTTCCATCACAACCTGCCACCGGAATACTTTCCAGCGGTGCTTGTGTCCAAACACGCCCAACTTCAGGCCAGCGAGTATATCCCATCTCATCAAGAAATACTAACTCCTGTTTACCATGATTGTGAACGGTCTGCTGTAAGCAGGAACATAGATACGACACTTTCTCCTTATACTCAGGATCCGGACTATACTGCTGCACGCGACCTGAACGAAGACGCAAACCACAACGAGACAGCACTCTATGAACACCACTCAGGCTGTATCCTTCTAACCAATCAAGGCTCCTACGTAGTGTCCGAAGCGTCCAACGACTTGGGAGAGGCACATCAGTAGAAACGCCTTTCGCTTTATTCACAACTTCATCTGGGGCTTGGCGCACACGTTCTAAGAGTTCTTCTTCTTCTTTTTTTTTGAAAATCGTCGCCTTGCCCCTCCATGTTCTCGCTGTATTAACCCATCAAAACCTTCGTCTTCATAAATATTCAACCATCTGTAGACGGTATCAGGCTTGCGGCGTTTGAGTAACCCACTGGTCGAAACCCAGTGTGCAGAATCACCTTCGGCTATTTTCAACAACGCAGCAGCTTTTTCTCTGACATCAGGGCGAGCGTGATGATCTCGATATTCAATCAGTTCCTGTTTTTCTTCTTCTGTAAGAAAGAGTTCTCTTCGTTTTGCCATGGTATACTCCTTATATTTCGGATTATACCATCATAACATTACCCCGTTTGATTGTCAAAGTTCATTAGGGACCAATTATAATGATTTCGGTATTTGCTGCGCACCGCGAAATCCAAGACCCAGTGCATGGATTCTTAAACTCAGAGTCAGGACCACATCCGATGGTGAGGGATAATAGGATTAATGTGAATGGTAGTATCAGTTTTGTTGGGAATTGCATTTTTCCTCGCATGACAATATTAGGGTGATAAATCCACTTCCCAACCGTGAAATGCTGGGCATAAATATATGTCAGACTGGCGGATTAACACGGGCATTGGAAATAAAAAACGTGGGTGTGAGTCTTCAGTTAATTTTTGATCCAGTTCTTTTGCCTCATTGAAGTCTTCAGCAGCCTTTTCAGCATTGCCTATCCTAAGATAAGCATGATGGCGATTGTAAATGCTGCAACAATCCACTTGTGACAAAATTGTTGTAATCTTATCGCTTCACTGAAGTTGTCAATAGTATATTTTAAATTACCGATTTTCGCGTAAAAATGACCACGGTAAAAAAAGACAAAAGCCCTATACCACCGTGTTTTCAGGCTTTTTATCGCCTCGTTAAAATCGCCAATAGCTTTTTCGTATTCGTTGATTTTCGCGTAAAAATGACCACGACAAAGATAGGGGGCAAAATTAGACTTTGCCATTGTAGCAATTAACTTATCGTAGTATTCAATGGCTTTTTCGTTTTTGTTCATTTTCATGTAAATTTTACTGAGATTCAAATAGGGCAAGTAATTATGTTCTTCTAATTCAATTGCCTCGTTAAAGTCGGCAATTGCTTGATTGTCTTCACCCTTTTTCGCGTAAATGTTCCCACGACTGTTGTATAATGCACTGGCTATGTCGTAGGTATCATCTGAAGGGCGCCAACCTGAACGATCTCGAAAATCTGGTAATATCCTTAGTGCATGATTAAAAATTTTGATTGCCTCATCATAGTTTTCACTTTTTGTGTAAGCATTGCCGAGACTCAGATGTATTCGCGGCAATACTATATCATCACGCGGTATTTGTACTTGATCTGCCTTCTCAAAGTCTGCAATAGCCTGTTTATAGTCGCCGATTTTCGCGTAAACATTACCACGGCTAAGATAGGATTTAGCATTATATTGGCTTGTTATTATCGCTTCATTAAAGTTTTCAATAGCCAATTCATTTTTATCTTTATACGCATGGGCAATCCCGCGTCCTTGATAGGCTACAGCATAGTTTGAGTCCAGTTTAATAGACTCGTCAAATTTTTTGAGAGCTAGATCGTATTGGTCATGAAGAATTAGATCATTGCCCTGAAGGTAATAGGAAGTAGCCGCTAAGTAAACGCGTTGGAGTCTTATAACACCGGAAAAATCTCCGTAGATAGTTTCAACAGATATACCATGGTGCTTCCGCAGGAATTGTAGGATATCACGTTTGAGATTTTTCGGAATATTAACTTCAAGGACTCCATTTTGTTCAATGTCAATAAAGCCTTCCCTAGGAATAACGAATATACTTTTCTGAGCGATAACGCGATTATTTGAAGCCTCAAGTTTCCTAATTTCACAATAACCTTTTACTCCGGGAAAACTTACTTTATCTTGTTCTAAAAGAATAATTCTGCCATTTTTGTCAGAAGAACCGTGACAAGCAAAGAAGAGAGCGATTAAATAGTCACTTGTAAAATCTATGCGGTTGGTAAGTCCTCCATAGTGTTGTAGCATATCCGCGAATTCCGATTCCTCTTCTTCATCTATAAACCTTCTGAATTTCCTTAGAGAATTTTCTAGTAAACTCTTGACACCAAAAAGGCATCTAATTGGCAAGTTTTCATCGCGACAGAACCGGTAGAGGTTTGAGGATACATTCTTATAGTGTTCGGGACTCACCTCGGTAGATATAGGTGCCAACCGGTTGACTTTCTACTATCTCACGAATCTCGTTAAGTTTTTCTAAAACAGCATTGAAATTGTTCATTTCGTTTTTCAGGTGAGTTTTGACTAACCCCAAGTCCTTTCTCAGTAGCATTCTTAACGCGCGTATTACCAGTTTTTCTGCAAGTCCTAACGCCTACCGAGTGTTTACTAAGAAGACAAGAAATTCCGAATCACATAATCCAAAATCCCACCATGTTTGTAGTATTCTACTTCTATAGGTGAATCAATTCGGATAAGTAATTCCGTTGTGTGCGTCTCACCGGTTGCTCGGACAATCTTCATCGTTGCCATCTGTCCCGGCTGTAAGTTATCTGCAAAACCTGTAATGTTGATAATCTCACTACCATCAAGGTTGAGCGTTTGTGCATTTTCACCGCCTTTGAACTGCAATGGCAAAATACCCATACCGATGAGATTACTACGGTGGATTCGCTCATAACTTTCTACGACAACCGCTTTAACCCCAAGAAGTTTAGGACCCTTTGCTGCCCAATCGCGTGAACTCCCCATACCGTAATCCTGTCCGGCAAAAATAACGGTGGGAACTTCGTTTTCGCTGTAGTGAAGTGCTGCTTCGTAAATAGTCGTCTGCGTTCCTTCCGGATGCTGAAGTGTATATCCACCTTCTACATCGTGCGTCATCAAATTTCGGACGCGGCGGTTTGCAAACGTACCACGACTCATCACACGGTCGTTGCCGCGTCTTGCCCCATAGGTATTGAAATCTTGTGTTACAACACCACGTTCCTGCAGAAAACTGCCTGCAGGACTTGCTGCCGCGATTGCTCCTGCGGGAGAGATGTGGTCTGTAGTGACAGAGTCTCCGAAGATACCAAGGATGCGGGCATCAGTAATATCGGAAATCGGCGCGGGTTCGCGCGAAAATCCTTCAAAGAAGGGTGGATGTTGAATATAGGTGCTTCTTTCGTTCCATGGATAAAGTACTCCTGTCGCGCCTGCAAGTTCTTCCCATTCCGGTGCCTGATTACCGATCGATTCGTATATCTCCTTAAACGTCTTGCGGTCCACAGCAGTGCCAATCATATCAGCAATTTCTTGGCGTGTGGGCCAAATATCCCGCAGATAAATTGCCTCACCAGCATCATTATGCCCAATGGGTTCTGTAACGAGGTCAATGTCAATCCGTCCCGCGAGTCCATACGCAACAACAAGTGGAGGCGACATGAGGAAATTGGCTTTTATTTCTGGATGCACACGCGCTTCAAAATTCCTGTTTCCACTCAAAACGCTGGCAGTTACAAGATTTTCTGTGTCAATTGCTTCCTGAACAACTTCATTGAGTGGTCCGCTGTTACCGATGCAAGTTGTGCAGCCATAACCTACCACGTTATATCCCAACTTTTCCAAATAGGGTAACAAACCTGTGTTCTGCAGATATTCCGTTACGACACGCGAACCCGGTGCTAAGCTTGTTTTTACGTAGTCGGGAACGCGTAAACCTTTCTCAACCGCTTTTTTGGCGAGTAATCCCGCGCCAATCATCACAGATGGGTTGCTGGTATTTGTGCAACTGGTAATTGCTGAAATGACAACGGAGCCATGGGCAATAATATCATCCCTTGCCTTTTCTGTCACACCAAATCCATCTTCTGCTATGGGTTTCGTAAGGAGTTCATTGAAAGTCTCTTTGACATCTGACAAGGCGATACGGTCTTGTGGTCGTTTTGGTCCGGCGATACTCGACTCAATATCACTGAGATCAATCTCCAACACATCGGAGTATTCAACTTCTCCGAGGCGCGGAATACCAAACAATCCTTGTGCTTTGAGATATGTTTCCACAAAGTCAACATGTGCTTCGTCCCGACCGGTAAGATGGAGGTAATTCATCGTCTCAGCATCGGGTGGGAAAAATCCGATGGTTGCCCCATATTCGGGACACATGTTAGAGAGTGTTGCCCGGTCAGGCAGCGCAAGCGCTTCTACACCTTCACCGAAAAATTCAACAAATTTACCAACAACCGCAGCCGCTCTGAGTCGTTGCGTTACAGTCAATACCAGATCCGTTGCGGTTACACCTTCTCGGAGTTCGCCTTTCATGTGAACGCCGAGCACTTCAGGAGTCAAAATGTAAACTGGCTGCCCTAACATCGCCGCTTCAGCCTCAATACCGCCAACGCCCCAACCGACAATGCCTAATCCGTTAATCATAGTGGTATGCGAGTCTGTGCCGACAACAGTATCAGGATAAGCAACCGACTCTTCTGTCATAACAACCTGCGCAAGGTATTCCAAATTCACCTGATGTACAATGCCGATAGATGGTGGAATAATGTTGAATTTTTCAAACGCCTGCTGTCCCCATTTCAGAAATTCATAACGTTCTTTATTACGTTCAAACTCTCTGCGGGTGTTGAATTGAAAAGCGTTCTCTGTGCCGTACGCATCAACCTGAATAGAGTGATCAATTACCAAATCGACAGGTACAAGCGGCTCAATCATTTGTGCATCGCCACCGAGTTCTGCAACAGCAGACCGCATCGCAGCAATATCAACAACAAGTGGAACGCCTGTGAAATCCTGTGCAACGACACGTGCAGGTTTGAACGGAATTTCCGCTGCCTTCGGGGAATGTGCATCCCAATTCGCTAAGTTGATAACGTCCTGTTCAGTGATTTGATGTCCATCGTAATTTCGTAATAACGATTCAAGTAGAATGCAAATACTGACAGGTAAGGTTTCAATTGAACCCTTACCCGCTTCTGCTAAGGCAGGAAGTGAATAGTAGGCACACTCAAACCCTCCGCTTTCAAAGGATCGGCGCGTATTAAATAGATTGTGAGAGGGATGGGGCATCTGCAACTCCTTCGTGTAGTAAAATGTTTTAAGTTATTTTACCACAATAGGTGTTGGATTTCAATTGTTTTCAAGTGGATCGTCAGAAAGGGAAGAATAAAACAAATTGCAAGAAAAAACCTGATTCAGTCAATACACGATACGTCTTAACTGAATCAGGTTTAACACATCACGTAAGCACGTACAATATTTAAGGTTTAGAAAATAGGCAAATCTGAAGACCTACCCTCATGTATTAAAACCTAATAACGGGCTTTCAGATGTCCCCAGATTGTGGGAAGTTTATTAGCAGGTTCAACTGCGGTTGCTTGCGAGGTGATGAGCTTGGCATCCCCGATTGCAGAGTGGTCGCAGCCTATACCGTCCCCGCCATCGCCCATCACGATTGTGAGTTCTTCGGCGTTAGCGGGGATATCAAATTCAACTTTAAATGCCTCAACATTTTCGCCATCCACAGCACCTTGCAATGTTTCGGTTGCAACTACCTCATTTCCATCAACAGAAAAAGTGAAATGACTACTGCCGCCGTGGCCGCAGCCACCTGGGTCTTTTTCATCAGGCATGCCAGCATATCCCTCAAATTTATTAGACATTAGACACTATAACGATTTAATTGTGAGTTGTCATTGATCTATGGTAAGATCTCAAAAATTATCAGTTCAATGACAGGATATATGCCTGAAGAGTTTTCAACACTCGTTCCCTATTTTTCCTTCCGATCAGTTTAATTGCCAAAAAATAGTCTTAATTCTCAAAATTTCAACTATAATAGATTTTACAATTACTTATACACTGCAATTAGGTGAGGTTAGAAACCTCCAAATCAACGGTATAAATGCCATTTAGGCATTCACCGCCTACCGGTCGATGTAAGAGGCGCCAAATGCCAAAAGCGTATTTCGCGTTGATTTGGCAATTCATTGTGCGACGACAAACGCATCAAACCTATAAAGAACTGTAAAAGTAATTTTAGATTTCACTATAGATTTCCCCAAAATTACATTAAATTTCATTTTTTGCTTGCTTTTTTTTAAAAAACTTGGCAAACTATCCATGTTTAGTCATATTTAATATATATATTAATGTATAAAAATATAGCTTAACATGAATAATTTCGTGAGACAATGCAATAATACTTGGTTTAGACGATCAAGTTATCTTGTCCTCTTTAACAGACACTCACGACCATGGCGTGTCATAGACAAAAGGAGGTCTAAGATGTATCGTGATTTTCTTACGAATAACGTGAGTTTGATAAATCAGATTTTTGGACTCGGTGCGGTTAGGAAACCGCACCTACCGGGCTTATGAGAATAAGATTTTATGCAAAATGAAGTTCATATATCTATTATCAAACTCACGTTACGAATAAGTGGTTTCTTAGTGGCGTTGTCTTCTTGATCATCTTGCTGTAGCGTTGAAGTGCCAACGCTAATTAGGGCCAAAAAATCAGTAAAGTTAAGACAAGTTTTGTTGTTCAAATTCAACAGGTGTCAAATAGCCTAACGCCGAGTGAGGACGTTTGTGATGATACACCTGTGTGATAAAATGCCCGATGCGTGTGCTGGCATCGGTTATATCCTCATAATCATTGAGATGAACTTCTTCCTCTTGAGAGTTCGGATGGGTCTCCTTTCAGCATACCCGTTCTCCCACAGACACCCTCTACGCGCTAAGGAAATCTCAATGCCGTGCTGTTTCAGCGTTGAGATATAGGCACTTGAAAGATACTGAACCCCTTGATCGCTATGGTGGATCTCTGGGATACTTTGGCGTAATGCCTGTTCTAAGGCTTTCAGGGTCAGAGATGTGTTCAAATGTTGGCTGACCTGCCAGCCTCTTATCATGCGAGTGAAGACATCCATGAGCACCGCAACATAGACGAAGCGTCTGTGGAGACGGACATACGTTATATCGCCAACCCAGACCTGATCACATCGACAGATGTCAAGTGCTTCGAGGCGATTTACCCAAGGATGTGCACCTTCAAGCGATCTCGTGGTTTGACCAGAAACCCCTTTGACCGAAACCGACAAGTTCTGGGATTTCATCAATCGGGCGACGCGTCGATACCCAATGGTGTATCCCATACCCAACAGCATCTGTGTGATACGCCTATACCCATATTTCGGATAACGCGCACATAACTTCTCTATTTCCTCTCCAAGCACCGCTTCAGAAGGGTCGCTTTTCGGGTGATAATAGAGAAGGCTCCGGTTGAAACCCAGCGTCTCACAAATCTGGTGAACTGAATAATCATTTCGCAACGCCTCAACGAGGTTTCGCTTATCAGACGAGGTCAACTCAACCAAGTGGAGGCTTTTTTTGGGATGTCTAATGCCACGGTCAACCGCCCAACGAGTTGTTCAAGGTGGGCGATCCGCTCGGCCGCCTCGCTGGATTGCTTATCCGTGGAGGCAAACAGAGAGGTTTCCGCATTTTCAACGAGCTGCTGCTTCCACTTTGAAAACTGGTCTTCGCTGAGGCTATGCCGCCGGCACACTTCTGCTTGGGAACTTTCACCGCTGAGGGCCTCAAGAACGACCTCCGCTTTAAACTCGGGGGTGAAGCTTCTTCGTTTTCGCTTCGCCATCGGATACTCCTTATAATTAGATTGTTATTATACCACAATCTTGGTTTAGACAGTGGCCCTAATTTCCGATGGCAGTACAGTATTTCAGCCGCAAGTTGTTCATACCACTCTGAGTAATCGGGTTCATCATAGTATGGGTGTTGATCTGCCATCATGTCGCTCGCCATGGCGAGCGAACATTCCTAACAGAGTTGTCCCTGCTTCTGGACCCCCCTTGTATCCACATCCTTCACAATATATAGGATCAGGAACAAGACCATCGTATCTTTGTACCATTTCATCTGGTTCCGGCCAATTCCTTTCGTCAGGTTCAGGCATATCCAACATTTCAAGCCATGTATCCTGATCCGGTTCGGGCCAGTCTCTCATAGAATCCTCCTTACAAAAAATCCCATAAATATCTTAGGACTTCTGCATTTTGCTTGTTTTCAAGCGTTGTAGCGTTCAATCACAATTCATTGTGCGTTCTTTAGTAATTATACTAAATGTTGTGTCCTTTATAATTTGCGTAAGTCCTATATCTAATCAATCCAATTCACTATTTACGATAGTTGGACAATTTCTATCTGTTCATAAAGTTCTATTCAAAAAGTTGTGCCACCTGACAAGAAAATCCTTTGACAACTTCCTCACCATTGAGTGTATCGTTCCGTGTGAGGACTGTGATTTCCGTTTCTGAACGATAGACGGTCACGGACTGAGAACGAGGTTTAATTACCCATACTAACTGTGTGCCTGCCTCAAGATAGGCAAAAACCTTTTCTTCAACGCGGAGTAATGTGTCTGAAGGAGAGACAACTTCAACAGCAAGGTCTGGTGGTACCGTGCATGCTTTGCTGCGGTCAGCTGGGAGTCGGTCAGTTGATATGAATGCAATATCAGGTATCAGGAACCTATCACCTACCTGGAAGCCTGTGTCTGGCATATAGACACGTCCCAACTGATTTTCGCGAACGTAAGCGTTTAACGACGAAATTAGGTTCATACTTATGTCACCGTGTTCCAATGAGGTAGGTGGCATCGGAATTAATTCTCCTTTAATGTATTCATACCCCTCTAAATCACTTTCAAGGAATTCCTCCAACGTCATCTTTGGAGTTTCAGAAGGGAGGCTTTCTTGCGTGTATGGGCGAACTTCTCTGGCATCCATTTTCTTATTCTCCTGCGATACGTTATCAGGCGAATTTTATTAACTTCTTTGACAATTTACCACAATACGCGTATGGAATTCAACTGCTTTTTACATTCTTGGGTTGCATTAATGATTTAGGCGTGCGCGCTTATAAAGCACACACGCCTATGCCAAAACAATACAATTACTTCCCTTATGCTTTGTCTTCAATTACAGCCTGCGCAGCAGCAAGTCGAGCGATCGGTACACGGAACGGGGAACAAGAGACGTAATTGAATCCTAATCCGTAGCAGAACTTCACAGAACTCGGTTCGCCACCGTGCTCACCACAAATTCCAACTTTCAATTCTGGACGAGCAGCACGTCCTTTTTCACACCCGATTTGCAATAAACTGCCGACACCCTCTTGGTCAAGGACTTGGAACGGATCGTATTCAAGAACTCCGTTTTTAACATAGTCGTCAAGGAATTTCACAGCATCATCACGACTCATTCCGAACGTCGTTTGTGTGAGATCGTTTGTCCCGTAGGAGAAAAATTCGGCTTCTGCGGCGATTTTGTCGGCAGTAAGTGCTGCGCGGGGCAGCTCAATCATCGTACCAACGAGATATTCCACGCGACTGCCGGTCTCTTTAAAGACTTCCTCTGCTGTATCAACAACGACTTTTCGCTGCAATGAGAATTCATTGATATGCCCGACGAGTGGAATCATAATTTCAGGTAAAACCTTGATACCGCGCTTTGTAACATCCACAGCGGCTTCAAAGATTGCACGCGCCTGCATCTCAGTTATCTCTGGATAAACAATACCGAGCCTACATCCACGATGTCCAAGCATTGGATTGAATTCGTGTAATTCTTCAACGCGCTCGCGGAGTTTTTGCGGATCAACGTTAATTCTTTCAGCAAGATCAAGGATTTCAGACTCGTTCTTTGGCAAGAATTCGTGTAGAGGCGGATCAAGTGTACGGATGGTAACCGGATAGCCAACCATCGCCTCAAAGATTCCGATGAAATCTGAACGTTGGTGCGAAAGCAGCTTCGTCAATGCCTGTTTTCGTTCTAACGTTTCATCTGCAAGGATCATCTCTCGGACAGCGTCAATACCTGTGCCAAAGAACATATGCTCAGTTCTGCAGAGACCGATGCCTTCCGCGCCGAATCCTCTTGCATTTTTTGCATCTTCTGGTGTATCCGCATTGGTACGAACGTCCAATGTTCGCACTTCGTCTGCCCACTCCATGAGTATACCGAATTGTCCACTAAGTTCAGGTTGGATGAGCGAAACTTGTCCGTTAAGTACATCACCTGTGGAGCCGTTGAGCGTGATAAAATCACCTTCAGCATAGCGTTTCCCACCAGAGTAGAATTCCAAAGCCTCTTCATTGATAAATAGATCCGAACACCCAGCAACACAACATTTTCCCATACCGCGTGCGACAACAGCAGCGTGGCTTGTCATGCCGCCACGCGCAGTGAGGATACCTTCTGCAGCGTCCATCCCACCAATATCTTCCGGTGATGTTTCTGATCGGACAAGAATAACTTTCTCACCTTCGGCTGCGAGTTCTTCGGCTCGAATGGCAGTAAATACAACCTTACCGACAGCAGCACCAGGAGAGGCAGGCAAACCCTGTGCTATTACTTCAACAGACGCGTCCGGGTCCACACTCGGATGCAGCAACTGGTCAAGGTCATTGGCAGGGACACGCGTCAAAGCAGTCTCTTTATCAATCAAACCTTCTTCAACCATCTCTACGGCAATTCTGACAGCAGCTTGACCGGTGCGTTTTCCGTTACGAGTTTGCAACATATAGAGTTTACTATCCTGAATTGTGAATTCTACGTCCTGCATATCACTGTAATGCTTTTCAAGTCTCAACCCGATATCTACCAATTCATTATACGCATCGGGCAAAATGTTTTTCAATTCGTTGACCGGTAGAGGCGTTCGAATGCCAGCAACCACGTCTTCACCCTGCGCGTTGATGAGGAATTCACCGTAAAATTGGTTCGCGCCGGTCGAAGGGTTACGAGTGAAGGCAACTCCTGATCCAGAAGTTCCGCCCATATTTCCGAACACCATTGCTTGGACGTTAACAGCAGTGCGCCCGAGTTCTTCAGAAATATCGTTGAGACGACGATAGGTAATAGCGCGCGGGTTGCCTGAAGACTCAAAAACGGCATCCCGTGCCATATCTAATTGACGGCGAGGTTCATCAGGAAAATCGTTTCCTGTTCGCTGTTTGACAGCATTCTTGAATTCATGGACAAGTGCAGCTAAATCGTCAGCATCTAACTCAGTATCTAATGTAACGCCTTTTGCTTTTTTCTTTGCTTCAAGTAAATGCTCAAATTCATCGTGATCGACATTGAGTACAACGTTTCCGAACATCTGGACGAAGCGCCGGTACGAATCGTAAGCGAAACGTTCGTTTTCAGATTTGGCGATAAGTCCTTTAACGGCATCATCATTTAAACCGAGGTTGAGAATGGTATCCATCATACCTGGCATTGAAACTGCGGCACCGGAACGAACAGAAAGAAGGAGCGGGTCCTCGGTATCTCCAAATTTTGCGTCAAGTGCATCTTCTAATTTCTGTAGGTTCTCGGTAATCTGTTGGTCAAGACCGCTGGGGTATTTATTATCGTTATCGTAGTAGAATTTGCATACTTCAGTGGAAATCGTGAAGCCTGAGGGTACTGGAACACCGAGGTTGGTCATCTCAGCGAGATTCGCACCCTTACCACCAAGTAGTGTTCGCATCGTTGCGTCGCCCTCGCCTTCACCAGCACCAAAGAAGTAAACATACTTCGGTTGTGTCATTAAAATTCTCCCTATTATCAGTAGTCGGTTAAATAAGTTTTTGATTAAACCAGAAATCTCTTTACCGATAGCTGACCACTGACTGCTGATAGCCAATTAGATTGAATAAATCATTCGACTTGCTTCTTCAAATTCTGGTTCAAGTGGATCTGTAGACAAGTACAACTTTTGGTAGGGTTCATACAGTTGGATGTAACTCCAATTTACACCACATAGAACTTTTCCATTATTGACGAGTTTGATAAATCTTCCTCGAAACTTTGCGCGGGTACGTTCAGGTGGCGCGTGCATCGCGTGACGAATCTGTGCATCATCTAAAAGCCTTTCTGTCAACCCCCGTTTTTCTGCCTTATAATAAACGCCTGCATCTTGTTGAATGTTGTGATATTCTAAATCTAAACGTCTCACTTCTGCGGAATCCCAGTTTAAGGAGCGGTGGTTGACGTAAGTTTCAATCAATTTCCGCTTAATGACCCAATCAAGCTCACGTTCCAGTTGCATAGGATCATCTTCAAGACAGGTCATGACGTATTCCCAACGTGCCATAACCTCGTCAGTGGTTGGATCAGATTCAGCCTGTTCAAGATACCGTTTTGCACATTCAAAATATTGCCACTGAAGTTCAACAGCAGAAAGCCGCTTTCCGTTCTCAAGTTCAATAAGTCGCTTGCAGGCGATGTCTTCGGAAATTTCGTGTATTGCTTGCACAGAGTTACGCAGGGCAAAACGTTCATTGATAAAATGATCTTCAATCATACGAAGAACGATACCAGTTGTTCCGACTTTCAAAAACGTTGAAAATTCGGACATATTGGAATCACCAACGATGACATGCAAACGTCTATATTTTTCTCGGTCAGCGTGGGGTTCGTCGCGCGTATTTATGATACCGCGTGCGGTGGTTGTAGCGATAGAAATTTCTTCTCGGATGTGTTGGGCGCGCTGCGAGATCTCATAGAAACCTTGATCGCTTCGTTTGACTTTACCTGCGCCCGAGTATATTTGTCGGGTGACAAAAAAAGGGATGAGTTGTGATGCTAACTGCCGAAAACTAACTTTTTCTCGCTCCATAAGATAGTTTTCATGACAGCCATAAGTATTTCCTACCGTATCTAAATTATTCTTAAAAATAGAAATCTTGCCTCGAAAACCGTCGGCGCGCATCCTTCGCTCAGCAGTTGTGGCAAGCCGTGTTACGATTCGTTCTCCTGCTTTGTCATGCGCCACCAACTCTATAATATCGTCACATTCTGGAGTGGCATATTCAGGGTGACACCCAATGTCTTGATAAAACCGTGCCCCGTTTTCTAAAAATACATCGGGATACATTCGCCCCGATATAATTTCGCGAAACAGATACATAACTACATTCTGGACTGTTAGTTTTTTACCTCTGTTTTTCTCAGGGGTACAGATAATCCCGTATTCGGTTTCCAATCCGTATATTCTACGATGCATGATTAAAAATCTCAGTTATATCTTCAATGGAAAACCGACGAAATTTACGGCGTCCAGCGGTTACGTCAAGACACGCAACTTCTATGGTTTGTGGCGATATCTCATACGGTTCCGACTCTTCTGCTTCAATACGTTCAAGAGTCTGTGAAGCAAGTTGTAATGCTGCAGATAATTCTAAACCTTCTGTAAATGTCTCTTTTAGGATATCAGTGATTGCTTCTGCCCTGCCGCCTATAACTGCAAATTTTTCCTCTTCGTGGTAGGTCCCGTCAAAGTCTACATAGTAAATCTGACTACCGACAGCAGGATTTCCATCTACCTCACATACAAGCAGTTCAATCTCTAAAGGTTTGGCATCCCATGCCTGAGCGATCGCCCCCATGTGCTGTGAATATAGGTTTGTTAACCATTTCCCCGTGACATCTTCACGGTAGTAAGTATAACCTTTCACTTCAGATTCACGAATACCTGCTACACGAAGTGCCTCATATTCTGCAACACGACCCGTTGAGGCGAGCGCTATTCTGTCATAAATTTCCGAAATCTTAAAGGTGGTTCTGCGCGGGTTTTCGGCAACCATCAGTAGTCCGTCCTTATATTCTAAGGCAACCACCTCTTTCGCTTGCTCAATCCCGCGACGGACAAAATCCTTTTTATCTTCCCAAATCTGTTCAGGCGACACATAATAAGGCGTCGACATTCATAACTCCTCAAGATTTACCGAGTACGAAGAAAAAACCCGCCTAAGGTTGTTCTAAGCGGGCAACTAATTCCCGGTACAACGCTGCAACGGTATCGTCTGGCACCTCTGATACACCTGCTGCTGTAATCAATGTCAAGGTCGGAAAGATTTTCCGAATCAAATCAGGACCGCCAGTAGCAATATCCTCATCTGCTGCATCCCAGAGTGCTTCTGCGACAGCGTTTAGTGCCGATTCCTTTGACATATTCGATTGATACAACTTTTTTAAAGTTGACCGTGCATCTTTCCCACCGGAACCGATAGCATAATAGGAGTCTTCCTCGTAACGTCCGCCGAGTGCATCGTACTTAAAAATCCGTCCCGTTTCACGTTTTAAGTCATAGCCAGCAAAAAGCGGTAAAACAATTAGCCCTTGCATCGCTAAACTTAAATTCGCTCTGACAAGACTGGACAAATAATTAGCTTGGCCATCCAAACTTAAGGGTGCCCCTTCAATCTTTTCGTAAAATTCCACTTGAACTTGGAAAAGTTTTGCCGTTTCAATACAGGGGCCCGCAACGCCAGCAACCGCTATTGCAGAGTGTCTATCGATTTTATAGACTTTCTGAATTCGTCGTTCTCCGACTTGGTACCCTTCTGTTGCTTGACGGTCACCTGCGATTATAACACCGTCATTATACACAAGCGCGAGAACTGTAGTGCCTTCCAAGACATTTTGTGGAAGGGCATCTTGCAATCCGTTAGGTTGGTTCCAGTTACCAACCTGATCAGGGTATCGGTTCTTCAGAATTTGTAAAAAATCGGTAGTTCCATAATCATGGAGTTTGAGCAATCCTACTGCCCTCCCCGCTGGATGTAGTTCTCGACGAATTCCTCGGAGTCTTCTTCCAGAATTTCGTCGATTTCATCAAGGAGTGCATCTAAATCTTCAGTCAACTCATCAACATTTTCATTTAGCTCAGAATCGGGTTGGATCTCCGCAGTTTCATTCGCGGGATGGTCTCTGTATTCTTGCTGTTTTTCGCTTGGCATGTTGTACTCCTTTTAAAATTACGGGCAACGGAAATTCCGTATACCTTACATTTCAGCATTAGGGATAAAACCTTATCAATTAAATTATTTGCAGTCAGCTCGGATTTGGTTCACGAGATCAACGACCGTACAAGTGTTTAATAGTTCACCAACAATTTCTTGTGTGCCAAAGTGTGGACGTTCCATCATAATTTTATCAAAACCGGTTGGGCCATTAAAAATTATTGAATTCCAACTCACGCTATGAATGTCATTAGGAAATTTTCGTAAACATGTTCCTCGAAAATATGCGCGGGTATCTAATGGGGGATGCTGAATTGCATGAACGATTTCTTCATGCGTTAATATACGTTCAACATGCCCATTTTTTAGCAATCGTGCAAAAAGTCCCTTTTCGGGTCGCAGGTCATGATACTGAAGATCCATCATTCGAACACGCGGGTCAGTCCATTTGAAATTGTGACGTGCGACATAAGCATCAATTAGTCGTTTCTTGATGATCCAATCTAAATGCTGTCCTAAAGACATCGGATCAGTTTCTAAACCCTTTAAAACAAAATCCCACTTCTCCAAAACATCTTCAACTATGGGCGTTCGTTCCTCATTTGAAAGATGTTGATGTGCAAGTTCAAGATACGCTCGTTGAACCTCTACTGCTGTCCATTTGCGACTATCTTTAAGCTCAATCATGTTTTTGCACGACAGATCACGCGATACTGATTTTATCACTGCAACCGGTTCTTGTAAAGCAAATTGCTTACCGACAACACCTTTCTCAATTAATTGCAAGACGATAGCTGTAATCCCGACTTTTAGGTAGATAGCGAATTCTGACATGTTCGAATCGCCCACAATCACATGTAACCTACGATAAAGTTTTGAATCTGCGTGTGGTTCGTCGCGTGTGTTAATCAACGGACGTTCAACCATTGTGCTGAGACCGACCTCTTTTTCAAAGAAATCTGCCCGTTGTGAGATTTGGAAATCCGTATCGTCTGCCCCGTTTTCTGCACCTACCTTACCACTACCGGTGATTATCTGTCGTGTTACGAGGAAAGGTGTTAATCCATCTACAATATCCGAAAACGGCACCTTACGCGACATCAAATAATTTTCATGTGCTCCGTAACTATGTCCTTTGTAATCAGTATTGTTTTTGTAGATAATAATTTCTTGGTTATCCAGCAGCAACTGCTCTGCGGCGAGTCGGCTTAAATCCAAAATGAGTTCACCGGCTTTTTCATATTTAACGAGGTCGCGGGCATTTGAACATTCAGGTGTGCAGTATTCCGGATGTGCGTGGTCAACATAATATCTACCACCGTTTATCAAAATGTCATTGATAACATTATTGTTCTCGTCCTCCACCGATGGATTTTGACCCTCTTCCATAAATCCACGGGCATCCATTAAAGGACTTTCTTGCCCGTAATCCCACGAAATCGTTGGGATGTTCGGGCTTTTATAGGCGTTTACAACTAACGTTGAAGCCGCTATCGGGTCTTGGTCTCGCGCATTTTTGACGGAAATACCGAACTCTGTTTCGGTTCCGATAATTGTTGGTACTGACATATTCTCTTACGTATTACAAATCGGGCTTACAAAGCTCTCCTACATCTAATAATGTGTCACATTCAATCCCACGAGAACAACGGACTGCTATAGATATGTTCCACCTTTACTGACTCTCACCTCTGGTTTCCTACGCGCCTCCGGCTCATTAATCAATGCTCGAATGTTGACGATCTTTTCGCCCTTCCGTCCAGAAATCTTTGCCCAATCATCTGGATTCGTGGTATTCGGTAAGTCCTCGTTTTCGTGGTACTCCTCTCGGATAGCGGCCTTCAAATCGCCAAGCGAAATTCCTTTTTCCTTCCCTTCAGAATCAATTAAGCGTTTAATTGCTGTCTTTTTCGCGCGTGAAACAATGTTTCTAATCATTGCTCCGCTCACAAAATCCTTAAAAAAGAGGGTTTCGCGTTCACCACGGGTGTATATTACTTCAATAAACCTATTCTCATCTGTAGTCGCGTACATCTCGTCCACAGCAGCGGAGATGAGATGTTCTGAAATACTATCAGTATCACCATCAAATTTATCTATTTCTTCTTTTGCGAACGGAAGATCCGGTGTTAAATAGATAGCAAAAATATCTTTAGCACCGTCCATGTTGGGGCGATCAATCTTTATTTTTATATCAAGTCTACCCGGTCTCAAAACAGCGGGGTCCAGAAGATCCTGTCGATTGCTTGCCCCTATAACAATAACATCGCGTAAATTTTCTACGCCATCAATCTCGGCGAGGAACTGTGGCACCAGAGTAGACTCCATGTCCGATGAAATTCCCATGCCGCGAGATCGGAACAAAGAATCCATTTCATCAAAGAAGATAACAACAGGATACCCCTCTTTCGACTTGTCACGTGCCTTTTGGAAAACTTCTCGTATCTTTCGCTCAGTTTCACCAACATACTTATTAAGTAACTCTGGTCCTTTGATATTTATAAAATAACCTCTGACGTCATCTCTACCGGTCTTTTGCCGTATACTCTCAGCGAGGTTATTCGCCACCGCTCGTGCTATCAATGTTTTTCCACATCCTGGAGGTCCATACAGCAACACACCTTTTGGAGGGGTAAGATCAAATTCGCGGTACTCATCAGGGTAAAGGTAAGGCATTTCAATGGCATCCCGAATCGACTCTATCTGCGTATCGAGTCCACCGATGTCCGCATAACTTATATCCGGCACTTCTTCAAGGAGTAAGTCATCAAGTTCGCGTTTTGGCAGTTTTTCAAGGAGCATCCCGCTGGTATGATTCAGCAAAACACTATCACCTGTCTTCAAAGTTTCGTCTTTCAAAGCGGCGGAAACACGTACAACTTGTTCTTCATCTGTACGTAGATTCACAATTGCGCGGTCGGATTCCAGTACCTCTTTTATCTTAACAACATCCCCGTGTTTTTCAGGCGGTTTAATAGCAACGACATTTAAGCCACTATTAACAATGACCTCTTGTCCTATCTGTATTTGATCAGCTTTGATGGCAGGATCAAGATTCACACGCCATTTTTTTCCACTGATGTCAACATCAATCGTGTTATCATCATTCGCTCCGAGAAAAATGCCGTAGTTGTTCGGAGGCGCACTCAGCTGCTTGACCTTTTCTTTTAAGAGTTCAAGTTTTTCCCTTGCCTCTTGGAGTGTAGTTGTAAGTTTGCGGTTGCGTCTGTGTGCCTGCATGAGTTCTCGCGTCATTTCATACAGACGTGCGTCCACATCCTCATCTGGAGCAGTACTGAGTTGTCTTCGCAGATCCGAAACTTCGTTTTCAAGCATCTCTATCTGCCAGTTCAACTCACGAATCCGCTGTGGATAGTCAACCGTATTATCTGATTCGATCGCTTCAATATCAGAACCTTTCAATAATTCAGATGAAGTCTCTCTTTTGCCAGCCATACGAGATGTTCTCACTTTCCATTGAAAAGATTGATAGTATAGTAAACAAAAGTCGGTTTTATGATAACCGACTCTTACGCATAAAAGTATAACATGTTGTAAATTTTACATCAAGAAAAAACACTCAAACGATTTTCCAAAAAATCCTAACTTTCGTCATCGTCAGTATCAGTTGTCCCCTCAAATTCGGTATCGACCTGCTCATCAACAAAATCAACATCCGGAATTTCACCTATTCCAGATTGAGAAAGTGATCCAAGGTTTTCCCGAATCTTTTTATCAAGTTCAGCTGTGACTTCCGGATTTTGTTCTAAATAATTTTTCGCATTATTGCGCCCCTGACCAATCCGTTCACTGTTATATGAGAACCATGAACCTCTTTTATCAATCAACCCGGCACCGATAGCAATATCTAAAAGGTTACCTTCTTTTGATATGCCTTTCCCAAAAGTTATATCAAATTCTGCTTCTCTGAAGGGCGGTGCTACTTTGTTTTTCACGACCTTAACCGTAACTCTGTTCCCAAGCACTTCAGTACCTTCTTTAATTTGTTGAGGACGGCGGATTTCCAATCGGACAGAGGCATGAAACTTCAGTGCAAGTCCACCTGGGGTTGTATCTGGGTTACCAAACATGATACCGATCTTTTGGCGAATCTGGTTGGTGAAAATGACACACGTTTTCGACTTGCTTGTCACCCCCGATAATTTTCTTAAAGCCTTAGACATCAAGCGCGGGAGCAACCCGACATGCGCATCACCCATTTCACCTTCAATTTCTGCTTGCGGCGTTAAGGCAGCCACCGAATCGATAATGACAACATCAATCGCTCCGCTACGGATGAGCGTTTCAACAATCTCTAATGCTTGTTCACCGGCATCCGGTTGCGAAATTAATACGTTTTCAAGATTAACACCGATACTGCGGGCGTAAGTTGTATCCAAAGCATGTTCAACGTCAATAAATGCGGCAATTCCACCCGTTTTCTGCGCTTCAGCCACAATGTGGAGCGCCAATGTGGTTTTTCCTGTTCCCTCATGTCCAAAAATTTCTATAATTCTACCTCGCGGGACACCGCCAACACCCAATGCCATATCCAGTGCAAGTGCCCCTGTAGGGATTACTTCCACCGGCACTACTTCGTTATCAGTAAGACGCATAATAGCACCCTTTCCATAGGCGCGTTCTACTTGAGAAATAGCTTGATCAACAGCCTTTTTTTTCTCTTCAGCAGCTTTTTTCTCTGCGGGACTTCCTTCATTTTCAGGTTTTTTTTGATCGTCATTTGCCATTAGCAACTTTCTCCTTGCCCAATTCACAGATTTTTAACGGGGTATAGACTGCACCACTGGGATGCAACTCACTTTTGACAAGCGTAATTTTATCGACTGTCAACGAAGCCCCGTCAAGGGTTTCAAATTTCTTAAATAAACTGATAAAAGTATTCAAATTTACTTGGTCTCTTAGTCGCGCGAGCGTTAAATGTGGGTGAAAACGCGTATCTTTCTCAAAACCAAACTTAACAAGTTCATGGTTTATCGCAAGAGCCAACTTTTCTGTTAGCGGTGTTCCCCGTTTTAATCCTATCCATAAAACACAAGGACGTGCCAAATTTGGAAATGCTCCTATCCCACCAATTTCGATTGAAAATGGTGTTTGACTTTCCGCTATCTTTTGTAATGCTGCGCTAATCTCATTGATACTAAGGCTCTCTACGTCTCCAAGGAACTTCACCGTCAGATGAAGATTTCCAGTTTTTGTCCAAGATGCTCTTTCAATCTTTGGGCGAAACACATCTTGCACCTCTACCAATAAAGCCTGAATTCTTTCTGGTATCTCAATAGCAACAAAACACCGAACTGAATCAGGTTTCATATTGATCACCCCAAATTACAAACCTTCACGTATCTTCTATGTCGAGAATGTTTTTCGGTTGCCGTACACAAATTCTAAACCGGAGGCAACTGTTAATACCAAGGGGAGGTACATCATAAAATAAATCGGTCCGTGAAGTTGAACAACATATTGAGAATCTTGAAAAAAGCTGAGTAAAACCAAACTTATTAATATCACGACGACTTGAGAAGTGGTCTTGTATTTGCCCCAGCGATTTGCGGATATTACTTCACCATGTTTTGCCACACACAAGATTCGCAAAGCAGTGACAATTACTTCACGTCCAAGGATAACCAACACCATCCATATTGGAATTAATCCTACCCCGGTATCTAAGTGTTCATGCTGAAAAAGGCAGAAACTTATCAATGCAGTACCTACCAAGATTTTGTCAACAATCGAATCCATGAAGCTGCCGAAACTGGTAATACCTTGTTTTCGGGCAATTATGCCATCAAAATAGTCTGTCAATGCTGCCAATCCGAAAATGATTGATGCAGGCACCATCAATTTTGCACGAAAACATAAAAAGAAAGGCAGTGTCAGCAGTAGCCGTGAAAATGTAAGGATATTTGCTAACCGTAAAAAGGGACGAAAATTCATAAGTCCTTATTTTTCAGAAAGATCAATCACCTCTGCCCCTTTAGGAATAGCGAATTTGAATGCATTTAGAGGTAATTTTTTATCTCGCTGTATTTTTGATAACTTCGTAATTACGCTACGACGACTTCCATCCTCATACTCAGTTACAAAACCAAATTGGACAGGAAGCCACTCACCTTCTTTTACCCAAATTTCAAGAAATTCTTTGATATTTCTTTTGGCAGGAATTTGTTCTGAGGGTGTATTCAATAAATGGGATTTAGGAGTCAACCGAATTTGATATATGCCTTTCGGGTTCGCTGCTTCATCTGGAACTAATTGCATATCCCAGTTTTTTGATACTTCCTCAAGAGATGCACCTATCCCGGGTATAAGTTCACGTCGTTGGGCGTTACTCAACTTTTGTTTATTGACTTGATTAATTACTCGTGCATAAGACCATGCGTAAGCACCATCTAAAACGATGGTTTTTATAATCTTACCGGGGTCTTTATGATCTACGTATTCCTTACGGAGTAGGTTAGGTTTGCCAAACGTAAATTGCCCGCGAGAAACTCCTTTTCTCCTTTTGTATAGTGTTGTCTCCTCAAATTCAGCACTAAAATTCTTAGAATTCTTATAAGCCGTTTGAAAATTCTCGAAAATTTCATCAACTGTATAGGTATACCCACTGGTAACAAAACAGATTGAAAAACAGAGTAGAACAAAACTCCAATACAGGTGCTTCACGGCAATTCTCCTATTTTGGAAAATGAAGGATACTTATTTCGGTAAAATAGTATAGCACAAGCTATTTTACATGTCAATGCTATTTTTTGCTTTTTCGGTTCGGATAGTATTCTCAACATCTACTTCTAAAGCATTTAACCGCGTCCAATCAGTCAGTTCTACCGATGCAGCATCTGGTTTATCTAAGGCACAAGCGACGAGATGTTCTAAAACGTGCGCGACTTGTGGTTCACGAAAAATTGCTTGGAACCAGATGCTAAATGTTTTGAGCGCATCGGATGACTCCGAAAACACCCAGAAAACCACTCGACAAAAATCCAAGCCTTCGTCAATCGATTGCTGTGAAATCCATACTTCTTTGGGAAATTGGCGAAAAAGTTGCAATAGTTTTGCAATTATTATAGGTAAATCCTGATTGAGATACGAAATTTTGGGTAAAATATCGAAATGAATCGCGTATTTATGGGCATAAAGTGCCATATCAGTATCTTGATTCTGTATAAAATCTTCTTTTGTGTTCCGCAAAAGATTTGTCTCCTTTATAGTGGATTTTAGAATTACTTGGACACTTTGTAGGTGTAAGAGGGAACTCCGATTCCCGACTATCAAGGCGTGCAGTCGCGATTCGGAGATCGCTCCTACAGAAGAAGTGTAAACTTATTTGTATATTTCACTATAATTAGTATCCTCAACGTTTTTATCGTCGATTGAATTTGAAATGAAATGGACATAATGCTCTGCTCGTGTTATAATATATAGGGCATAATTACCTAACACACAAGGGAAAAATATGGCAGATTCTGAACGAATCACTCATCTAAAAAATGAACTAAAGAAACGGATATTGGTCCTTGACGGTGCGATGGGTTCACTTTTGCAGACCTATCGACTCACGGAAGAGGATTTCCGAGGCGATCAGTTTGTTAATCATCCGCGTGAACTCAAAGGGTATAATGACCTGCTTTCTATCACACAACCTCATATTGTGCGTGAAATACATACAAATTACTGTCGGGCAGGCGCAGACATTATTGAGACTAATACCTTTACCAGCACATCCGTTTCAATGGCAGATTACCAACTCCAAGATGAAGCGTATCAGGTAAACTTTGCAGCAGCACAAATCGCTCGTGAGGTGGTAGACGAATGGTCATCACCAGAAAGACCTCGATTCGTTGCGGGAAGTATGGGACCTACAAATCGCAGCTGCTCTATCTCGCCAAACGTGAATGACCCTGGATACCGAAATATTGCATTTTCCCAACTCGTCTCTGCCTATACCACACAAGCTGAAGGCTTAATTGATGGCGGTGCAGATTTGCTTCTTGTTGAAACCGTCATGGATACCCTCAATTGTAAAGCAGCACTCTTTGCGATACAAACCCTTGCTGAAACACGAGGCATTGACATTCCCCTGATTGTCTCATCAGACAGAAGCGGCGGCGGCGGACGCAACCTGTCAGGGCAAACAGTTGAGGCTTTCTGGAACTCTGTTCGACATGCAAACCTACTCGCTGTAGGCTTAAACTGTGGGTTTGGCGCACAACAGATCCGACCTTATTTAGCAGAAATGGCGAAACTCGCGGATATTCCTGTTATCTGCTACCCGAACGCTGGACTCCCGAATGAACTCGGACACTACACACAAACACCAGATGAGATGGGAAATTGGATGCACGAATTCGCACAAAACGGATTCGTCAATATCGTCGGTGGTTGTTGTGGCAGCCAACCTGAACATATTGAAACCATTGCCAAAGTTGCCGCAGAATATCCTCCCAGACAACCCGAACCTCAAAAAAGTGCTTGCCGACTTAGCGGCTTAGAAGCATTCAACATCACCCCCGACTCTCTCTTTGTTAACGTAGGTGAACGGACAAACGTAACAGGTTCCCGACGCTTCGCAACGCTTATCAAAAACGAGGATTACGAAACAGCCTTAGAGGTTGCTCGCGATCAAGTAGAAAACGGCGCGCAGCTTATTGACATCAATATGGATGCTGGCATGTTAGATGCTAAAACTGCAATTGTCAAGTTTCTGAATCTCATCGCAGCCGAACCAGATATTAGTCGCGTGCCTATTATGCTGGATTCAAGCAAATGGGAAGTAATTGAGGTGGGTTTAGCATGTATTCAAGGGAAAGGTGTCGTCAACTCAATTAGTTTAAAAGAGGGTGAGGACGATTTTTTAGATAAGGCACGGCTTATTAGAAAATACGGTGCGGCGGTTATTGTCATGGCTTTTGACGAAAAGGGTCAAGCAGACACTTTTGAACGTAAAGTGGAGATATGTCAAAAAGCGTATAAACTACTGACGGCAAAGGTAAACTTTCCACCAGAGGATATTATTTTTGATCCAAACATTTTTGCTGTTGCTACCGGTATTGAAGAACACAATGAATACGCGCAAGCATTTATAAAAGCGTGCCAAAAGATAAAAAAGACGTGTCCATCCGCTTTAGTAAGCGGAGGTGTTAGCAATATCTCTTTCGCCTTCCGTGGCAACGACACAGTGCGTGAAGCAATGCATGCGGCATTTCTTTATCATGCAATCAATGCAGGCATGGATATGGGGATTGTGAACGCAGGTCAACTTGCTGTGTATGACGATCTACCTAAACCGCTCTTAGAAGCAGTAGAAGATGTATTGTTTAATCGTAGGGAAGATGCGACAGACCGTCTTGTTAATCTCGCAAGCACTCTGCAAACCAAAGGAAAGAGAAAGCGCGTCAACAAGGAATGGCGAAAGTTATCAGTTGAAAAACGCTTAAGCCATGCGCTCGTTGAAGGTATTATCGAATTCGTTGAAGCAGATACGGAGGAAGCGCGCTTACAGTATGAACGTCCCATACAGGTGATTGAGGGCCCGTTGATGGATGGCATGGATCGCGTGGGTGAACTTTTTGGTGATGGTAAGATGTTTCTACCGCAAGTCGTCAAAAGTGCGCGTGTGATGAAAAAAGCAGTTGCGCATCTTACTCCCTACATTGAAAAGGAACAGACTGAAGGTGCTATTCAATCCAGAGGAAAGATTGTGATGGCTACGGTGAAAGGAGATGTTCATGACATCGGCAAAAACATCGTGGGCGTGGTGCTCGGCTGCAACAATTACGATGTCGTTGACTTAGGAGTAATGGTGGCAGCAGAAGATATTTTGGAAACAGCACAAAATGAAAGTGCTGATATGATCGGATTGAGCGGGCTTATCACGCCATCGTTAGATGAGATGGTGCATGTCGCTGAAGAGATGGAACGTGAAGGTTTCCGCATTCCACTTCTTATTGGTGGAGCGACGACCTCAAAAGTACATACTGCTGTTCAGATTGAACCTGCATACAGCGGTTCTACAATTCACGTTAAAGATGCTTCCCGAAGTGTTGGCGTTGTCAGTAATTTGATGAGCAGTGAAAACCAACAAAGGTTGGTTGAGCAGACACGCGAAGAATATGCTGATATTCGGGAACGTCGCGAAAAAAACAGGAAACAGACAAGGTTGTTGCCATTTGCTACCGCACAACAACGCAAATTTATTCCTGACTGGAAAAATTATCTCCCTCCTAAACCACACATGACAGGAATTAAGGTCTTTGACGATTATCCATTGGCACAACTTGTTGAATATATTGATTGGACCCCATTCTTTACGACATGGGGACTCACAGGAAAATATCCCAATATTTTGGAAAACCCAGATATGGGAGCAGAAGCGCGGAAACTTCTTGAGGATGGAAAAACATTACTAAAGAAAATCGTTGAAACGGAAAGACTTTGCGCATCTGCTGTTGTAGGAATCTTTTCTGCGAACGGTGTTGGTGATGATACGGAAATATATGCGGATGAAAAGAGGACGGAGGTTATTGCTATTCTGCATCATCTACGTCAACAAACAGAGCAACCTTTTTCTAGACCTAACCGAAGCCTCGGTGATTTTATTGCACCGAAGAATACATCTGTCCCAGACTATATTGGCGCGTTTGCAGTTACAACAGGTATCGGTGTCCCTGAACTCTGTGCCGAATTTGAGAAAAATCAAGATGACTACAACAGCATTATGGCAAAGGCATTAGCAGATCGCTTAGCCGAAGCTTTTGCTGAGTGTATGCATCAGCATGTCCGCACTTCACTTTGGGGTTACGCAACTGATGAGTCATTGGATAGCAATGCTTTGATTGCCGAAAAATATCGTGGGATACGGCCGGCACCAGGGTACCCTGCCTGTCCCGATCATAACCAAAAACGGGTTTTGTTTGATCTGCTGAATGCTACAGATAATACTGGGATTTATCTTACTGAGAATCTCGCGATGTATCCTGCAGCATCTGTTAGCGGGTGGTATTTTTCACATCCTGATGCGCGGTATTTCAGCATTGCCAGAATAGGAGAGGATCAAGTTGCGGATTACGCGGAACGTACTGGAATGGGTATGGAAACAGCAAGGCGATGGCTAAAGCCATTGCTTACATAAACAAAATCTCATTTTATACTTTATACGTTGGCGCAAAACCTGTATTTACGGTGAACTTTGAAATTAAAGAGGCACATTTTCTGTAAGAGCGATCTCCGAATCGCGACGAACCTCGCTGATAGTCGGGAATCGGAGTTCCCTCCCGCCAAATGCCAAAAAGCGCATTTGGCGTTGATTTGGCTGAATGCCAAAAGCGCATTCAGCGTTGATTCACAACTCAAAATGTTCTGTTAATTCTAAAGTTCACTATATATGCTGTGGTGCGGTTAGGAAACCGCACCTACCAGGGTGTTCACATATTTAGATTTTCTATTTCCAAAAATAAAAGGTTTACACCATTAAGACGATTTATTGCTTGTGTAAACCGACAACATTGCCGCTTGGATCGAGAAACATCGCAAACGAACCCCGAAATCTGGAATTTCTTGTGGTGGTATTAGAATCTTACCACCATTACTCTCTACCTTCGCAACTGCTGCCTGCAGATCATCCACAGAAATATAAACGGTTACGTGGTTTGTATACGGCATCTCATCGGTTGTTGGGAAAATATGCCCTTTTATCCCTTGATCTGGGGACGGATCACACAAATGAACACCGTTTGTCTCTGGTGAAATTTTCCATCCAAAAAGGGAACGGTAGAACTCAGATAATTCCTCACCATTTTTGCCTGCTATTTCAAACCACATGACTGGATTACCCATTGAAATTTACTCCTTCAATAATTTAAAATTCTAATTTATATCGGTCTGAAATTGATTCACTACCGATTTTGTTTAACTCATAGCAATTGAGTGTTGGGTTTCGCTTCGCTTTACCCATGGGTGTCAATTTAAGGATTTGTATATAGCCTCGTAGAGGCGGAATGTTTATAGAAAACGTTATCAAACATGCTCTTGAGCCTCGTAGAGGCGGAATGTTGACGCACCCGTTTACCCATCAAAATATGTCGCTCCCGCCAAATGCCATAGGCGTATTTGGCGTTGATTCACGGAGCTAAAGAGATATGGCAATACATTGTGCTATAAACATATCGTCTCTACGAGACTGAATATAGGACAGTCTCAATAACCATACTTATTGAGAAGGGTTCATAAAAACATAGAACTTTTCCTAAATTGACACTTATGGTGCGTTTTCTAAACGCACCATAAGGTAGACTTTAGCACTGATATAGGCGCGTTTACAAAACGCGCCTACCTTGGGAAATAAATCGGGCTTAGAAAGCCCTCCCACAAGAGCATTTTGCATAATATGGAGCGGTTAGGAAACCGCTCCTACCGGTCCTGGGAACCCTTAAATTGACAGTTATGGATTCCACTTGCTCTACCCAACCTACATCTACTTACTTAAAATCATACACAAGTTTTGTTAATATATCATCTATAACTGGTACAAACCCACGACATTTCCGCTTGGGTCAGCGAACATCGCGATTGAGACCATGCCTTCAGGAAGCACCTGCGGCGACACAAGCGTTTTTCCACCTTTACTTTCAATCTTTTCCAGTGTTTCTTGCAGGTCTTCAACCTGTATAAAAATTGAGACGCGATTAGAGAAATCCATTTCATCGGATAGCGGAAAAATATGTCCCTTTATGCCTTTGTTTGGTAACGGAGGAGGTGTCGGATCAACGCCATAAATATCGTTAGGAAAGTGTGGTATTGCCCAACCAAATGGAAGAATTGTTCAATCAAATACGGAATGATAAAAATCGCCTAAGATTTTACTATCCTCACCAACAATTTCAAAATACATGACTGGATTTGGCATGCGTTTTCCTTTACAACCTTCGTTGCAACAAACCGATGGAGTTTCCACTTGGATCTCGGAATAGCGCGTAGTGACTTGCATTACCCGGTATTTCTTGAGGTTGTATCAGGATTTTCCCACCAAGACTCTCTGTCTTTTCCAGACAACCCCAGATATCATCAACTTGAACATAGATGATGACGAGGTTTGTGAAACCCATTTCTTCGGTTGTCTCAAATAGATGTCCCTCTATTCCTTTATCTGAACTCGGATCCGCAATGTATAACTCATCGTTTAACGGAAATATTTTCCATTCAAACACAGTGCTGTAGAAATTAATCAACTTTTGGACATCTTTTCCAGCGATTTCAAAATGCAAAACAGGACTACTCATAGTATTCTCTCCTTTATAAAAATGTCCAAATTCCATCGGAGACAGAAGTTTTTTGCAACCTTAAAGTAAGTAGTCGCTCCACTTTCTGACCAATCGGAAAATGAAACGACTACTAATGCCTACTTACGACTGGAACAAACCGAGACAATTACCGCTCGGATCAAGAAACATTGCAAATGTGATTTCTCCATCAGGCCCTGGCATGGGACCCATTATCACTTTGCCACCATTACTCTCTACCTTCTTTGCAGATGCCTCAATGTTATCTACCTCAATATAAACAGTAACATGGTTTGTAATCGGCATCTGTTTGGTCGTCTGGACAATGTGTCCTTGAATTCCCTCGTCGGACTCTGTATTTACGGTATTACCGCAATCATCATCCTGATTAATGTCCCAACCGAATAAAGAACTGTAAAAGTCACATAACGAATCTTCTTTTTTGCCTGCTATTTCAAAAATTGTGACAGGATTTGCCATTGGAATTTTCTCCTTATTTAAAATGCTTTATGATGAAAACAGCGTGATTGTCGCTGTTTTCATCATTTCTTGACTATATACAATTTATGCTTTGTACAAACCGATGCAGTTACCACTTGGGTCAAGGAACATAGCAAAAGAACTTCCACTTCCAGGAATAGACTGAGGCGGGACAAGTGTTTTGCCACCGTGATTTTCTACCTTTTCAAGCGACGCTTCAAGATCATCAACCTGAATATATACAGAGACAAAGTTAGAGACAGACATCTCATCAGTAGTGGGTAATATGTGCCCACATATACCCTGTTCTAAATCTGGAACTGGCATTATGTTGTAAAATCCGTCATTGTCCTTTTGTATATCCCAATCAAATAATGAGCCATAAAAATTGCTTATTTTTTCTGTATTTTTGCCTGCTATTTCAAAATGCACAACAGGATTTCCCATTGAAGTTACTCCTTTATAATTTGAATGTATAACAGTCATAAAAACAGAGTGGAGAACCTTCGTTCACCACCCTTTTCTTTTGCGTGTCTGATTTTCCTATACTTTTACCTATAGGAAAATCAGGGCTTTACTCTTCTGAATCTGGCTGTCGGTACAACCCTATGCAGTTACCACTTGGGTCAACGAACCAAGCAAATGAACCCATGTTCCCAGGAATATCTTGAGGTGGGATAAGGGTCTTACCACCCAGACTTTCTGCTTTTTTAAGCGATGCCTGAAGATCGTCTACCTCAACATAAACTGTGACGTGGTTAGTAAAGTCCATATCATCGGTTACCGGAAAAAGATGTCCAGGTATCCCTTCATCTGACTGCGGGTTAACCATATAAGCACCCCCGAAAGGGTTTTGTTCTGTTTTCCAATCGAATACAGAACTATAAAAATCATTTAACTTTTCACCGTCTTTACCTGCAATTTCAAAAAACGTGACAGGATTTGCCATTTTAATTTCTCCTATTATGATAAATTCTTTAATCACAAATTGAGCTGGAAAGATTCAAGAACATTACGCATTTGATTCAGGTTGTTTGTACAACCCTAAGCAGTTACCACTCGGGTCAACGAACCATGCGAATGACCCTCTGTTTCCAGGAATTTGCTGAGGTGGAATAAGGGTCTTACCACCAAGACTTTCTGCCTTGTTAAGATAGGTTTGCAGATTATCTACCTTAACATAAAAAGTGACTTGGTTTGTGAAGTCAAAAAACTCAGGCAACACAAAAATGTGTCCAGCTATCCCGTTTTCTGACTGTGAGTCAATACCGTAATCACCGCCAGGCAATTGTTCAATTTTCCAGCCAAATACGGCACTGTAAAAACCGCACAACTCTTTACCGTTTTTAGCTGCTATTTCAAAGTATGTAACAGGATTACCCATTGAAATATGCTCCGTATTTATAATCTTAACATCAGTAACATTGTGAATGATTACATGCCCATGGAAATAGGCTAAGGTAATAGTGTTTGCAGAAAAAATCCGTGCGGGTTTTAATCTGTTTTTCCAACAAAATATAAAACGATATAATTTGCTGATCGTTGCATCATTTTTTCTGAAATATTGAAATTCATGATGGGTTTTTCTTCCAAGATATTTCTCTCTTCATCTCTTAGATTTCTGTTGATATTAAGACGAGTTTTTGTTATAATTGTGAGACATGATTAGGTGGTGATTAGCATGAATTTGACACAACACCACCGATAACAATAAGAGGTAATAAGATGGAATATGTTGGTATTAATTTGTCACTATTTTGTATTGGTCTGATAATTTTCGGAGTTTTGTTAGGAATTCGTAATGTTGAAAAGCGGCTAAAACAGATGTCTGGAACTTTTCAAAATATCGACGAAAACTTGTCCAAAATTGTGAAACATTTTGAACGAATTGATGATAAAGGCTAAGGTTAATAACCAGTTAGCGTTCTATATCGCTTCTCTTGTAAGATAAGGAAAACATGCAAACATCTCACAAATATCTTGACCCAGTAGCACTTTCTCGGATAGGGGGCATGGAACTTGTCGCTCGACTTGTGGTTGAAGGGTTCGTTACCGGATTGCACAAAAGCCCGTATCAAGGATTTAGCGTTGAGTTCGCTGAGCATCGACAATATATGCCCGGTGATGAAATCCGATATATTGATTGGAAGGTCTACGGAAAATCTGATCGGTATTATGTCAAAAAGTTTGAAGAGGAAACGAATCTGCGTGCATATATCCTCCTTGATACGAGTGCATCAATGAACTATAAGCATAAAGATGACACATTGACGAAGTTTGAATACGGATGTTACCTCGCTGCGACACTTACCTACCTCATGCTGAAGCAGCGTGACTCTGTGGGGTTGGCACTTTTTGATACAGATATTACGGAATACATTCCACCGAGAGGCACAGCAACACATCTGCGTGCGATTATGTCTGCTTTAGAAAATGCAACACCCGGTGAAGAAACTGAATTAAGCGGACTCTTTCACGAACTCGCTAAACGGATTGTTCGACGTGGATTGGTTATTGTTATTTCCGACCTGCTTGATGAACCCTCAAATGTCATATCAGCACTAAAACATCTCCGTCACCAGAAACATGAGGTGATTGTCTTTCACCTCCTTGATCGCGCTGAACTTACCTTCCCTTATAACGGTTCCGTCATTTTCCGAGATATGGAAACAGGGCAGACACTCTCAACACAAGCCGACTCACTTAAAACTGCATATCTTGAAAATCTGAATCAGTTTATTCAGAATTACCGTCGTGGGTGCGGGGCAAGCCAGATTGATTACGTGCAGATGGATACTACCACCCCGTTTGACCACGCGTTGTCGGCTTATCTTTCACGGCGGAAGTAGCATCTCCCAAAATAATAAAATCTCTGAAAACCTTTGCTCCGTAGAAGCAATATGTTTATAGCAGCTATCCTACGCATCACCCGCTCCACTGGAGCGGTATGTGAATCAGCACACATAGCACTCCGCTGAAGTGCTGCGATATACTTGGTATCAAATTTGGATAGTCCTGATATATCGTGTTGGATTTCTTTAAATCATTGAGTCAGACTCACGTTAATTTATAAGTTTGAATATCCAAACAGACAAGCAGAACACAATCCCGAAAATAATGATTATAGTAAAACCCATAATTATTTGGACACCCCGGTAGGTTCGGTTTCCTAACCGAACCTACCGGGCTTGGGTAATCGGAAACGATGCTCACACACCATTCAAATCGCGAGTCTGCTCATCAAGTTCTGCTGATGTCGGTGTCTTCTGCTCGGCAGCATCTTTAAACATTGACCGAAGACTCGCCAGAGATATAGCAATTGATTCCAGAGCATCTACTTCTCGGCTCCGAAGTTCAGCTTCCTTCGGGACTGATAACTCAACCTGATTTGACTCAGCCTCCTCGTCTGACTTAGCCTCTCTTGGTGCAGAGGCATCGACGGGAAAGGTACTGAGGTATCTGGTCTGCAAATGTATCTTGAGAGTCTCCTGTAACTCCATAATCTCTGGATCGTTCAGTGCCTTCTGAACGACACTGCGGTGTATACCGGTAGCCTCCGCTATCTGGTTCACGGATGGCTGCCTAAGCGACTCCTGTGCTATGCGTAATTTTTCTTCATAAGAAATCAACATTTTCATTTCCTCCGCGGCATTTATGCCATATTTTTCTATATTATGTAATTATACGCTATAAAATATCGTATGTCAACAAAAAAAGTTATATTTCGCCAGATTTTGACATATTTTAACATGAATTTTCTTTATTAGCGTAAAATGTCAAATTTTGTTCCACTTGGATGCCTCTAAAAATCCGCTTATTCTGTATGAAGAAGTTATACCATTTCTAAAAGATGAGACTTCATTGTGAAATTATCGGTTCAAGCAGAGTTGAAGAATGTAAGAGGCGCAATGAATTGCGCACTACAAACGCGTTTTTTGTTAATGAAAGGCGATCAATTAGAAATGGTATTATATTGTTTCTAATTGAACATTTTTCAAAAAAGAAAAAGGGTTCAATGCTGTAGGAGGGAGCTCTGATTCCCAATTACAAACAGGTCGCGATTTGGAGATCGATCCTACAAAGAAATAGAATATATTAGAATGGTATTACCAAAATTTACCTTTTGCTTTACAGCGCCGACGACTGAATTGCTCTATAGTCTACAAAAAGAATGGCTCCTTTGCCAAGCCAATCATGTCCATGTCTATGCAGGAGGGAAATAAAAAAGGCATTGACTGCTTCACCAATGCCTTTATGTATTCACATGTATATACGTTTCTGGATCAAGATTTGTGGAGTGTTTACCGAAACATTCGCGCGGATCCAACGCAACAATAAAAATAGCAAAACTTTTATAAAAAACCCATAATTATTATACACTACTGGAGTGTCCATTCTAAATTTGTAGGTATTTGTGATAGTCGAAAATCGGAGTTCCCTCGGACAACACACAAGATTTCTGTAGGAGCGACCTCCTGGTCGCGACTTTTAATCTACAAAATATAGATGGACATAGCACTACGGTAGGTTCGGTTTCCTAACCAAACCGGTGTTTATTCAGTCTCATAGATGCGGTTAGGAAACCGCATCTACCAGGGAGTGTGCACATATTTTTAGGTTTCACTATAATGTAAACAGAACCTTGCACTACTCTCGCGGAAGGGGGACTGTGTTTGGCACGATAATTTCACCAGCAATTATTTTTGCTTTCAATGTCTCAACAGTTGCTATGTTCTCATCTGAAAGCAGCGGTTGGTTGTGTTCATCAACAGCGTAACTAACACCGCCGTCTTCAAGTCCAAAGTAGCGACTGCCTCCCATAAATTTGCCATCAACAGTTTCTCCGATAATTCTTAGCACCGATGCTGGAATCTCTTTTGTCATACTTGTCAAGACAATCCCCGGGGCGAGATGATTGCCGTTGGAATCAACCCAAATAATAAACTTTTGCTGCTCTTGTGCAGCTTCGAGTACCCCTTGACCGGATCCACCCGCAGCAACGTAAATCACATCTACTCCGCTTTCATATTGTGCTAACGCCAGTTCTTTCGCTTTTTCCGGTTGACCGAAACCTGTTGCATCTTTGCTAATATATTCCACAGTGACTTTCGCATCTGGATTGATAGCGTGAATCCCGGCAATGTAGCCTGCTTCAAATTCTTGTAATAGAGGGACATCCGCACCACCGATATAACCGATTTTGTTACTTTCCGACTTTAAAGCCGCAATCGCCCCAACCAAAAACGATCCTTCGTTGGATTTATAGTTCACAGAAGCCACGTTTGGAATATCAAGCACAACGTCAAAAATTGCAAATTTGATATCCGGGAATTCTGGTGCTACACGAGCAAGCACATCTCCCATTTGATAACCAGCTGTCAAAACGAGTTCTGAGTTCTGCGCTGCATTTCTTATGAGCATTTCTGTCGCAACAGGATCGTTTTCCATACCGTTTACTTCAGTTAGCGTAATTCCAAGTTCTTCCTGAGCAGTCCTTACACCGGTATGGAAAGCAGTACAATAAGCCGCAGAGCCGACGCAATCGCTTGGATATATCATTGTAACACGAAGTGGTGTAATTTCAATATCGCTTGGTGGCTCAGGAAGCATTACCTGATTTATTTTTTCACAACCAGAAATTAATAGTAATCCCAATCCCATTAGAATCAAATTTCTTAAGACACGAATTCTTTTCATATTCTCTCCTTATGTTTAGTTTTAGGACATCTAACAATAGACATTTTCAGTAACTGACACATCTTATAGTGGATTTCAGAATTACTTGGACGCTTTGGGTGTAGGAGGGAACTCCGATTCCCGACTATCAAGGCACTCAGTCGCGATTCGGAGACGCTCCTACAGAGGAAGTGTAAACTTATTTGTATATTTCACAATAATTTGACAGAAAAAATTCCTCGCAAACCTGATACGGGTCTGAGGTATAAACACGATAAATGATCCTTCCCGAAAAATCAAGCATATCTTTCATTCGATCATAAATAATCGGGTTTGATACACGGTGTAAAGCAGAATGACGTGGCACCCATTCGGTTTCCAGACTCTCATCGCTCGTTGTCAATTCACCACGGACGTAATCTGCTAAGAAGCCGAACGCTAATTTTGCAGGAGATTTGATGTTTGAGTAGACACCGATCAATGATCCGATTGATGCAGTTACTCCCGACTCTTCTTTTATCTCACGTTGCAATGCTTCAATAAGGTTTTCGCCTTCTTCGACTTGACCGCCTGGAAATTCCCAGCCACGGCGCGGGCTTCTTATGAGCAAGATTTTTCCATCCGGATGACGGACCAATCCTGAGACAGCAACAATATGTTTCGGATGATTCATTTTTAAACACCTATTGCGTATCCATCACGCCGCGGATCAGCACCACCCATAAAACTTCCTTCTTCATGATCAAAAGCAATACCGTGTCCACCTCCCACAGTCGCAGTCCAATCGGGCAACACCTCTACCTCATGCCCGCGCGCTTCTAACGCTGCACGTACCGCAACAGGAATACGTCCTTCCATACTGACATGCTTACCGGGTTTTACCAACCGGATGCGTGGTGCCTCAATCGCCGCCTGAACATTCATTCCGTGTTCAATCAGATTCAACACCATCTGCAGTGTCGTCTGAAGAATACCGTGGCTGCCCGGTGTGCCAATCGCTGCAAATGGCTGTCCATTTTTCCATACTTGGCACGGTGACATACACATCTCTATCCGTTTATGCGGTCCAACGGCGTTCGGACTCTCTGGAATCCTGTCAAACCAGTTCATGAAATTGTTAAGAAACATCCCAGTTGAACCGAGAATTACGCCTGAGCCGAAGGGTTGTCCAAGACTCTGCGTTACAGCGACGATATTGCCCTCTGCATCAGCGGTATCAAAGTGGGTAGTGCATTCAGTTGTCCAGTCGTTAGCGATAATCTCACCGGGGAGTTTATCCTTTGACCAACGTTCACCACCGCCGACTGCAGCTTGTTCGCCAATGCGTTCGCGTTGTGCCTGTGCATAGTCTTTTGATAACAACCTTTCAATCGGTGGATTCGGACGCGGAGCGTATTCCGCTCTATCCGCACTTGCTAACTTAATCGCTTCAATCAGCAGATGCAGGTATTCCGGGGTATTGTGTCCGAGTTCACCGAGGGCATCGTTTTCTAAAATATTCAGTGTCTCCAGATATTGAAAACCTGAACAAGGTGGCGGCGGACAGTAGACTTCATAATCTTTGTAGGTAACAGAGATAGGGGGCTGCCACTCCACCTCAAAGTCAGCTAAATCTTTTTCAGTGATCAGTCCATCAGTCTCTTTGGAAAAATGGACAATCTCTTTGGCAATTTCACCGCGGTAGAATGCCTCTGCACCCCCTTCCACAACCGTGCGGAACGTTTGGGCGAGATCCTTCTGCACTAAAAGCTCACCGGGATGCGGTGTTCTCCCTCGCGAGGCGATAACCTCTTCAGCCTTTTCTGAAAAATAGGGACGCGCGCCTGCGATAAACTCCGCATTCTTGACTGTGACAGCGTATCCATTCTCTGCGGATTCAATCGCCGGGGCAAAGATGTCCGCGCGCTCCATACTGCCGTATCGGTCTAAGAGTGCCAACCATCCACCACATCCACCCGGCACCATACCAGCACGGATGCCAACCTGTTGACTTTCAAGTGTCGGATAAGCATCAAGCGTTACTGCGTAAGGCGCAGTGCCCAGATAGTCTATTACGCGGTGCACTTTTTCCTTCGCACTATAGAGCAGCATATATCCGTTGCCAGCGATACCCGACATATAAGGCTCAACGACGTTGAGCGTTGATGCCACTGCAACTGCTGCATCAAAAGCGTTGCCTCCAGCCAGCAACATACGTGCGCCTGCAAGACTTGCAAGTGGGTGCGCGCTTGTTACCATTCCGCGCGTACCCGTTACGGTGGATCGGTGCGTTGTGCCGTGTGATGGAAAAGCCATGCGTGCCTCCTCGTTATTTTCTATTCTAAGTTTTAGTTTGCAAACTTTGCCAAGAACTTCTGAAACCGATGCCACCGCAGCTGCCATATTAACTTCCAATAGGTAGCACGATGCACAAAAAGCTGTTGTCCGTCCAACTCAAGCATAGGAATCAGATGCTTATATTTTGTGAATAATCCCAAATTTTTTGTGATGTCAATTTCCTCTATCGTAACAAACGATGTCTTCGCGGCGATGCTTTGCAGCACGACCTTTGCCTTGTCACAGAGCGGGCAATCTGGTTTCGTGTAAAACTGGAGTTGCATCGGTTCGGTTTTCAATAGAATCACCAAAAAACCAGAAAAAGATATAGAAAAACCCATAACTATTGATTCATTTGCCCAATAGCAATTCAAATCCACATTGTGAATGTAAGAGGCGCAATGAATTGCGCGACTACAAACATCGCATATTCAAAAAATGTATAGGTAGTTTAGATTTGACTTAAATATTCGGAGATCCATACTCTAAAAGTTTAGCACAAGTAGCCAAAAATCTCACTCATTTTTTACATCAACCAAAATAGATTCTATGATAAAATCATATCTGAACTTACCGGATGTTTTTGGTAATCATACATACTAATGCTTCGTCAAGTGATAATTGATGGGTCTTAAAAGTAATCGGGAATCGGAGTTCCCTCCTACAAAGAGATGACTGTATTGGTAGGAGCGATCTCCGAATCGCGACCTGCAATAATATGTTGACAAAGCACTAAGGAGAAAAGCATGAAATTGAGACTTGCACAATACGGTATTTCCCACGACCATGCTGGTGGAAAAGCCCGCGTGATGAAGGAAAGTGACGAGATTGACTTCGCTGGTGTCTTTGAGCCATCACCAGAAGTCCGAGAGACCCTTGGTCAAAGCTCCGTCTATGATGGCGTTCACTGGTTTGAATCCAAAGAAGAGATATTTGAGGACGAAACAATCGTTGGCGTTGCGGCGCAGGGGTGCGTGTCGCAGAATCTTACATTTGCAAAGGAAATTCTTGAACACGGTAAGCATGTTTGGTTTGACAAACCTGCCGGTGATAACCTTGATACGTTCCGCGAGGTTTTAGATATTGCAAGAGACAAAAAGTTGCTCGTTCAACTCGGTTATATGTTCCGATACAATGCTGGTTTTCAGTTTATCCTTGATTGGGCGAACTCAGGTAAACTCGGGGAGATTTTCTCTGTTCGGGGACGAATCTCATCAGGGCGTTCAAACGATGCGCATTGGCTACGCTGGGATTCGCTCGGTGAACACTCCGGCGGTATTATGTTTATCCTCGCCTGTCATCTCACCGATATTATCGTTGCATTGTTAGGACGACCCACACGGGTGACCCCGTTTTCGAGGCACGACGGACATGACGTGCCGTGGTATCGGAACAATACAGTGGCTGTATTTGAATATCCGAGAGCATTGGCGATTCTTGAGTCAACTGCATTGGAAATTGATTCTGGCAAATCAAGGCGATTGGAAGTCTACGGGACACGCGGGAGTGCAATTCTCGAACCGCTTGAACCGCCAGCGTTGCGGTTGTGTCTTGATGAGGAGCGGGATGGATATGCTAAAGGTTGGCAGTCAGTGCCTGTGGAGCCACGCCCGCGTTATGTCGAAAGCCTTCAAGCGTTTGTCGCCGATATTCGGGGCGATAAATCTCCTGATCGTTCACTTGATCACGAGTTCACTGTTCAGGAAACGGTGTTGCGGGCAGCAGGAATACAATAACCCAAGTTGCTATCCTACGGCAGGGCATCTCATACCAAATTAACAGGATTTATCTTATTTTATTGGAGTCAGGTGCGGTTAGGAAACCGTACCTACCAAGACGAATCGCGTTAATTCGGTATCACTTGACGCGATCACCTCCAAAAATTGAGGTTGCATCGTGTCATTCAAATCAGCATTTAGAATGGGTGAGAAATGCCAACTCGCTCAGCAACTGCCTTCAACTGTTCCCGATGTGCTTCGCCAACCGGAATACCGATTTCAGCCCATTCCTGTTCGCGCTCCCATTCTAAGCCGCCGGGCAGATCTGATCGGTCATAACCTGGTGCAGGCTGCATCTGTCGTGCATCGTGGATATGTTGGTCAATCTCCGCTTTATACTCGTCAATCGGACGGAATCGGGAAATGTCAATCGCTGCAATGAAAGCACCCTGATTGGCACCTTCCCAGATTGTTGGGGGATCCGGAGGCTTATCAAATAGCCAGATGCCTGCCATAAAACCACCGAGTGCATGACTCACATGACTCAAACCCAACATCTTGAAGAACGCAGCAGGACTCTGTTCAAACGCCTGTTCGAACGGCAGCTTAGCATCAATGCCGGTTGCCATATCCACGACTATGGGTGGTTGGTTGCCTGCTGGAATTGCAAAACTCATCGGTGAAGCACCAGTTGCAGTAGCAATCGCACCACCAGGACTGTGTCGAAAACGGTGGCAAGAGACCGCAAATCCGGCACAATCTGCTTCAAGCGCGAGCCGTGAATACTTGCCAGCACTCCCAAAGTGGAAGTGATTCCGACTCGTTGCGGCACCTAATCCCACCTCTTTGGCTTTTTTGACCGCTGCTTTTGCAGCATGATACGAGCCAAAATGCCCCATACCACCATCCCCGTCATAGACCGCTGTCGTCGGGGAATCATCAATACATCGGACGTTTGGACGTGGATTTACTTTGCCATCAAGCATCATCCCCACATATCCCGGTGTTTGGCGCGTGCCATGACTGAACACACCGCGCAGATCTGTGAGAACCAGCAAGTGAGCAATGTGCGCAGCGTCCTCCTCTGAGGTTCCTGCCTTCTGGAAAGCTTCACTGATGAAGCCTTGCATTATATCTGGCATAACGCGGATAAATTCTTTTGGAATTACATTCATATTTTTAAAGTGTTTAAGAGTTTGTTAATTTGTTAATTTGGTATAATGAGGTTAGGAAACCCTTTTAAGGGAATTCTCTAAGCACATTATATAACTATGGTAGATTTAGAATTAATAAGACATTACGGATTTGTAGGAGGGAACTCCGATTCCCGACTATCAAAGCATTTCGTCGTGATTCGGAGATCACTCCTACAGAAAATGTGTCTACTTAATTGTAGACTTACTATAAATCGCGGTTAAGCAAATCGAACACCTAACTTTACATTCTCACCCGGATGCGTTGCGATCTTCGGATATTCGTTCAACAGATCATCAAAATCGACAACTGGAGATATAACCGGTTCAGATTTCAGACTGCCATCGCTAAGTAGCCGCCAACTGATTTCAAAGAGTCTGCCTTCATTCCAATTTGGATATTCGGGGTTTGGCTCGCTACAAGCACGCGAGAAGATAATAGTAGGTCGATTGAAATGCGCTTCGGCACCGAGATCCAATCCTGCTGGGTAGATACCGGGCCATGCACCAGCAACAACCGTCCCTAAATACGCCGCGCCCCGGATAGCATGTTGAAGCGCCATGTGATGGCCGCTATATTCAATGCAAACATCAGCACCACGTTTGTTCGTGGCTTTTTTAATTTCCAAACCGGCATCATCTGCCGCGGGGTCAATGACAATATTAGCGCCACATTCGAGGGCTACATTGCGGCGTAGCTCAAGCGGATCGACACCGATTACAGGGTAAGCACCGGCCAGCTTGGCAAGCTGCAGCGCCATCAGCCCAATGCCACCGAGTCCAAAGACTGCCACGGCATCACCAATCCGGATATGACCGTCGCGCACTGCACCGAGGGCAAAATCTGTTGGATCTAAACAGACAGCTGCCTGCCAAGGCACACCATCAGGGAGTTTCCGGGTACCTGCTGCACCCCAAACATGTTCTTCACGGAAGGAGCTGTGCCGAAAAACTCGCTCTCCGACATCAAATTCGGTAACGTCCGCTCCAATCTCGGTTATCTCACCAACACACATGTTTCCAAGCCCTGAGGGATAGTTCACCATTCCAGAACCGTTTGCTCGAAAGATTTTATATTCTCCATCGTAGCCACCGCGTGGGCCAGCATAGCCCTTATACGAAGCCATCTCCGAACCGTGTTTGGCTGCACCAAACCGACTCTTGACCCGAATTTGGTTAGCTTGCAACGGTGGACTTTCATATTCTCGGAAAGCGACCTGTTCCTGGGCAGGCGCTATGAGTTCTCTTGGCATATTGGTTAATTTCCTTCCTGCGTAATTTGGGTTCAAAGTCAGTAAAATAGTTGAAGGCACGGTGGAACGTGTCTACTACTTTAACCTAAGTTGCTACCTAAACTAAAAACATTATCCACAAAACATTGATTTTTTGCATACTGCTCCGCTGGAGCGGAGATTGAACACTTCAACTATCACACAACCGATCTTTTCCAATAGGTGGTAACCTTAGTTACTTTAAGCTAAAATGTCACGGACAACATGTCCGTGCACGTCTGTAAGACGGAAATCTCGACCTTGGAAACGATACGTCAGCTTCTCATGGTCAATTCCCAACAGATGAAGCATTGTGGCATGGAAGTCATGAACATGCACGATGTTTTCAACGGCATTATAGCCAAGTTCATCAGTATTACCATAACTAATACCGCCTTTAACACCACCGCCTGCCATCCACATTGAAAATCCTTTAATATGATGGTCACGTCCACTACCTTGTGCCATTGGCGTCCGTCCGAATTCTCCACCCCAGATTATCAAAGTCTCGTCTAACATACCGCGCTGTTTGAGATCGTTAACAAGTGCTGCAGTCGCCTTATCAACATATCCAGCAGTTGTTTTGATAGCGTTCTGTATTCCACCGTGATGATCCCATCCGCGATGATAGAGTTGAATGAAGCGCACGCCGCGTTCAGCTAATCTTCGGGCAAGTAGGCAGTTTGATGCATACGAACCGTCACCCGGCTTGGCACCGTACATATCAAGAATATCCTGAGGTTCTTCGGATATGTCAGTCAATTCTGGCACACTCGTTTGCATGCGGAATGCCATCTCATATTGATTGATACGTGTGGCAATTGTTGGGTCGTCGACTGTTTCATTCAATATGTTGTTTAAAGTTTGGACTGCACCTACAACGTCATGCTGCTGCTCCTGACTCACACCGCCAGGACTGGAGACATAATGAACTGGATCGCCATTTGAATGGAACTGAACACCTTGAAATTGCCCTGGTAGAAATCCGCTATGCCACTGCCGCGTTGCAATCGGTTGGTCTTGCCCACCGCCCGAGGAAATTAGAACGACATATCCGGGAAGATTCTCGTTTTCACTTCCTAATCCGTATAGCAGCCACGACCCCATGCTGGGTCTTCCTGAAATCGCTGTTCCTGTATTCATAAAGGTATGTGCAGGATCGTGATTAATCTGCTCAGTTCGCAAAGACCGCACAATGCAAATGTCGTCTGCAAGACTACCGATGTGTGGAAACGCAGAACTCATCTCCTGTCCCGACTCCCCGAATGTTTTGAATTCATGGGTTGGTCCAAGACATTTGAGCGAATTTGCCTGTCCCTGCAGCTGCGCGATCGGTTGCCCTTTCGTGAATGACTGTGGCATCGGTTTGCCGTGCATTTCTGCCAGTTTCGGTTTGTAATCCAAAGTCTCTAAATGTGAGGGACCGCCTGCCATGCAAAGATGAATCACACATTTTGCTTTCGGCGCCACATGCGGTTCAGTAATTATACCTGGCCACTGCTCAATTTGCGGTGCTGCCTCTAATATCGACGGTGTGAGTAGGGATGCAAGGGCAAGCGATCCGATGCCGCGCGCTGTCTTCCCTAAAAAAGTGCGCCTTGTTAGGCGGAGTTTAGTTTTTTCATGAATATCCATAGCCATATTTCTCCTTTCATAGTTGTCAGAGAATTTTTATCATCCATGCGCCATCATGTGCAGGGTTATGGATTAATCCTTTTTTCATGTCAACGCAGAGGTCTAATGCTTCCAAGATCATGTGCCCAAGGAGGACAGGCATGCCATCAGGAAGGTCTGTTACCCGGATGGAGTCGCTTCGTTCCAGGACAGTATATTCCACCTCTGAATAAATGGTACGCGTCACAATGCCGTTTGCGGTTTCTGCTTGAATTTTTCTGAGTGGTGTGAGTTCGAGTTGTTTGATGAGCGGTATCGGTAAGCAGAGTCCAGTTGCGCCGGTATCAACGAGTGCATTTTCGACGGTCAGTTGCCGGACATCTTCCGGGTTCATAATGTCTGCTCTTACTAAAGCTAGATCATCCCGATTTGCGAGTTCTATTTGTGTTGTCTGTTCCATTTGTGGTCTCTTCCGCTTATGGTAGATTATTGAATTAATTAGACGTATTTATTTGTAGGAGGGAACTCCGATTCCCGACTATCAGTGAGTTTCGTCGCGATTCGGAGATCGCTCCTACAGGTGAAGTGTATAATTATTTCCATATTTCACCATAAATAGAATTTAGGTCTCTGACTGAATAGGTAAAGCGTCATCAAGGGCATCGGTGAAGGTCTCTGTTACCCATTTTTAAATTTTCAAACTCCATTGGCAACCTATACTTATTTTAACCTGTAAAACCTTTTATGACGAAAATGACGATGTAATAAATGGGCCATTGAATAATAAAATATACGAACCAAACGAAACCAAAAATGAATTTGGCAGAACTAAAAAAAGTTGACTTCGGATTGGTAAAATATGTAGGTGGTGGATCACCATCGCCCTTATCTGCAAGTATTCCTTTCTTAGCAAGATAAGCAAAAAATGTACCTCCCAAAATACTTACAGCGATTGAGAAAACAAGTGTTAATCTAAAAAACCCTTTTTTCCAATTTGTAGCGTTTTCCTCATTACCTGCACTGTCATCCACAAATTCGAAATAAATTCCGCTTGCTATTCCAAATAGAATGCATAAAATCACAAGCAGAGATAACAAGATTTTCGATTTTTTGGACTTCATAACCCTTTTACCAACTTGCTAACCGCCAATTGACAGCACAACTCCACATGTTTAGTCAGTTGAATCACTTTCAATAGTTTGTCCGATCTCCTCTTTAATTGCAAAACTATGGTGATTTATAAAAACAAAAAAACATATCCACCCCTCGGTAGGCGAGGTTTCCTAACCGCATCTATGGACTGAATAAGCACGGTGCGGTGAATCAACGCCAAATACGCCAAATCAACGGTATGAATGCCATTTGGCATTTCCCGTATGGCATTTGGCGGGAAACCGCACCTACCACGTGTATTGTAGCACAATTTTTAGAATTCACCATAATTCTAAAATCTACCATAGTGTTAATATCGCGTAATAGTTTCATGCAAGTTCAAAATCACGCGTGCGACAGAGGTCCACGATGCAAGTTCGGTAGGTTCAATACCTTGTGTGCCTTGGGCTTCACCCATTGCCATTAAAGTCTTGGCTGCATCAGGATTTTCGGTGTATTCGGTTTTGTGCTTTTCGAACAACCCAGACATAATTTCCAATTCTTTCGGTTGCGGCAATCGTGATAGTGCTCGGTGATATGCCCAATTTATACGGTCTTGCGGGGTCTGCCCGCCTTCTTTTATCATTCGTGCTGCAAACACACGTGCAGCCTCAACATAGGTTGGATCATTGAGCAAGGTAAGTGCTTGCATAGGCGTGTTGGAGGTTGACCTTTCTGCGGTACATTCCTGCCTACTTGGCGCATCAAAAGCCATCATGCTTGGATGTAAGAAGGTTCGCTGCCAATGTGTATAAAGCCCACGGCGATATTGACTTTCACCCTGATCATGGACATATTTGCGCTTGGGAAAGTTCAGATTTGAGTAATATCCTACAGGTTGATACGGTCTAACGCTTGGTCCACCAATTTTTGGCACAAGGAGACCACTCAGTAGAAGTGCGTTGTCGCGCACGATTTCTGCATCCAAGCGCCAACGTGACTGCCTCGCAACAAGGCGGTTGTAAGGGTCTTTCTCGCGCAAGGCTTCATTCGGTTTTGAAGATTGGCGATAGGTGTTTGAGGAAACAATGAGTTTCACCATGTGTTTTACGTTCCATCCACTTTCCATAAACTCCACCGCTAACCAGTCAAGTAGTTCTGAATGTACAGGTGGTTCACCTTGTGCCCCAAGGTCATCAAGAACACGGGAGATGCCTGTACCGAAGTAAAGTGCCCAGAGACGGTTCACAAATGTCCGTGCTGTCAATGGATTGTTCCTTGATACTACCCATTTTGCGAGGTCAAGGCGTGTAGCCCGGCGGTTTTTAATACCGAGATCTCCAAGGAATTCTGGTATTATCGGTTCAACAATCTCACCTGAATCGTCCAGCCAATTTCCTCTTGGCAGTATCCGAGTTGTCCGAGGTTGAACCGAAACGGTTGTTAGAGAATATGGACTTTTGGATCTGATCTCATTTTTGCGTTTTTCAAGGTCAGCAATCTGGTTACGTATACCATCAAGTGCGGGAGCAATACGTCTGTAGTAGTCCGCTATCTGTTTCCGCTGGTTTGTGGTTCTGACGAAAGAATCAACCTGAATTGCTTTTATGACAGCATCATCGTGGGTATTTTTGGTCGCTGCACCGAGAGTGGTCGCAATGCCAGCCATATCCCAATATGCCTTACCACCGAACTGGGCAAACGCCATGCCGTTTAGAACACTGCCTGCTTTAAGCCCAACTACTGCGGGATCAACTTCAAGACGCACCCATTCACCAAGGTTCGGAAGATCTCCCATCGGTTTGTGAGCAGGTGTATCATTTCCTATTCCACCATAAGTGATTTTGTCTTCACCCCAGAATGCGCGATGGTCCCAGTTTCCATCGTTCCACTGAAGCATGATTGTTTTAGGAGGATTTTCGGGGTCTAACCATACATAAGCGAAAAGTTTGTCACCCTCAGCCAATGTGATTTTCCTGTTTGCGCCACGGAATGCATGCTGTACAAGCTGTTCTGGTGCTGCAGTCTGTACCCGTGAACGTTCTTTACTGAAAACCGGTCCCTCATTTTTACCAACGAATTTCCATGTGCCTTCAGTTCTACCACCGTTCGATTGTGCATCGTCTACCCATGCGAAATCGGTTGCTTCTGTTGAAGCAAGGAGTGACCGAGTCTCCTCTTCCCACTTTAACTGTTCTGCTTGCAATCCAGGTGATGACAACTCAAATATTTTGCGCAACCTTGCTAATTCATCGTCAATTTTCTGTAATTCATCTTGTTGTTCAGACGATGGCAGCATCACAACGGGATCCCATTTACTTCCACCGCCATACACACCGGGTCCCTGAATGTCAGCAAAGAACGCAGCAAAACTGTAAAAATCTTTTGCGGTATAAGGGTCAAACTTATGATCATGGCATTGTGCGCAGCCGAGTGTAGCACCCAACCACACAGATGCAGTGGTCCGCACCCTATCAGCAGCATAGATTGCGAGGTATTCTTTGGCTTGCGCGCCACCTTCCGCCGTGGTTTGATTTAACCTGTTGTAACCAGACGCAACCTTCTGTTCTGGTGATGCATTCGGTAGCAGATCGCCTGCAAGGTTTTCTAACGTAAATTGATCGAATGGCATGTTGTCATTAAATGCCTTAATCACATAGTCACGGTAGGGCCAAACACTAACATTCTCATCCGAATGGTAGCCGCTTGTATCAGCATAACGCACCAGATCAAGCCAGTAAATTGCGAGTCGCTCGCCGTATTGTGGTGTGGAAAGCAGGCGATTGACCAGATCCTCATAAGCCTCAGGCCGTTCGTCTCTCACAAATTGATCCACCTCAGCGGGTGTTGGCAGTAACCCCGTCAAATCAAAGTTTAGACGGCGGATGAGTGTACGTTTATCTGCTTCTGCAGAGGGTTCAAGTCCTTCTGATTCTAACTTGCCAAGAATAAATTGATCAATCTGATTGTGTATCCAATCGGGTCTTTTAACTTCTGGCGGTTCAACGCGTTTCGGTAGATTATAAGCCCAATGTTCCTCCCACTCAGCACCTTCGGCAATCCACTGAATAAGCATGTCAATCTGTTCTTGTGTAGGTTGACGATTAGATATCTGCGGTGGCATCCGCCTATCAATGTCTTCGTGTGTGATACGTTGTACCAATTCACTGTTTTCTGGTTCACCCGGAACTATAATTGGAAAACCGCGTGGTGCAGAAAATGCGCCATCCTTCGTGTCAAGCCGCAGTTCGGCTTGCCGTACCGCCGGATCAGGACCGTGGCACGCGTAGCACTTATCAGATAAAATCGGACGAATATCTCTATCAAATTGGATTTTCTCAGCATCGGCGAACTGCGTTAATGTTGTTAACAACAGCGCGATTACTAAAAGATAAATAAACCCTTTGCACAATGGCATCAACGAAAATAACTTTGTTTCTTGGCACGTTCTAAACATTGTAGAACATCTCCTCCTCGCAAGTAGACGAAAATACGGGTACTATAAACCTTAAGATTTTTATGTCAAGTAATTTATCATAAAAATTAAATATGTGCAAATCAAATCTTTTAGACACAAGATGATTTATGGTAGATTATAGAATTAAATGGACATTCTTGAACTGTGAATCAACGCCAAATGCGCATAAGGCATTCGGCGGAAGGGAACTCCGATTCCCGACTATCAAAACGTTTCGTCGCGATTCGGAGATCGCTCCTACAGGCAAAGTGTATAACTGATATTTCTCAGAATGTTGTTCGACCTAATCATAATCAAGAGTAACAAGGTATAACACCATGAAAATGCGTTTTGCTGTGTAGATTTTGCTTGACTTTTATAGCATGAGATCTCATCCTAATTACAGATTTCAATATAACAACATTAGGAGGACATCTCATGCTAACTCAGCTTATCACATCTACAACCTTTTTTCAACTACTTCTATCTTCACAGTTTCGCACCTTGAAACAGCGTTTTGTTGATACCTTCGTGTTTTTGTCAACCTGTCATCTGTTTGGACTTACGAACCCGAATCAAGTGTCGGATGCGTTGTCTATTCCGAAAGCGAAACTGTATCGTGAACTGAACAATATGAGTCTTCATCTCTGGCAACATCTTTTTGTGCGTCTGGGGTGTTCTATTGCGTTAGAAGCACTCCGGGAGGTTGTATCGAAAAGTGCTTCTACCCTATCGCGTCTGTGTATCGTCATCAGTGTGGATGATACCTTTGTTTTCCGTTATGGAGAGGGTCTCTCCTACACATCTAACTGGTGGTGTTCTCAAGCAAATCAACCGATGAAAGGACAAAATATATTGGGGATAACGATAAAGATTGGAGACCAGATCATTCCCTTGAATATGCGACTGATCAGCAAACAAGGACGCGGGAACACGGATAAACCCTCCTGTGTCGTCTCTATGCTCAAAGAGGTGGTGTCCTTCTTTGAAGAGACAGGGATAGATATCCGGAACTATCCGATCACCTTCGATTCGTGGTATGGCAGCCATCACTTGATTGAAACCTTGCGAGAAATGGGATTTGAAACGATCCTTGTGCACGGAAAAAGCAACTATGTGATGACGATTGATGGAAAAAAGGCGAAACTCTCGGAACATAAGAAGTCAATCCAACTCCTCTCCAATAAATGGGGGTGTGATAAACCGGCCTGTCGCACTAAAGCCACAAGTCAAACCTTCGGAAAAATGGTGGTGGTGTTCTTTGCTGACCGTGGCAAAATACGAACCATGCTGGTATTCGGGAAACCACTGCGTGCGTGTGAAATCCTACGGATATGGTCTCAACACCACGGTATAGAACAATATTGGAGACACCTAAAAACAGACCTAAACCTCACATCCATGAGACTAAAAGGACGAAATGGCGCGTATGCAAACTTAGCTGTGAAAGTAATGAGCTACCTTCTAATACAGGATGTGAGCCGTTGTGTGCGAAAAACCTTTCATCAGATCAAACTTGAACTCATGGGACAAAGGCAGATGCTGTCTGACCTCAGCGCGCATTTTCATGATGAATAAACGAGAAAACACTGATAAACATTGACATATGAACGATTTTGATAAATATCAGTATAATTATTTCAATAACCCACCATAGTTTTCGATTTTTCCAGCATATTTTATGACAAACGTTTATGTTTTATAGTAACGTGAGTTTGATAAATCAGATTTTTGGACTCGGTGCGGTTAGGAAACCGCACCTACCGGGCTTATGAGAATAAGATTTTATGCAAAATGAAGTTCATATATCTATTATCAAACTCACGTTATAGTACAGCGTATCTCATAAATACCTCATTAACATCCGTAGACATGCCAGAAGCACAAACCCTAAATAGTTTTCAGCATGATATTCCCAACGCACTACCAAACGCCGAAAGTCTTCACACCAACTGAAAAAACGCTCCACTTTGAAACGGCGTTTATACCGGCGTAGACGACGACCATCCTGTGTAGCAGGACGCTTCCGATTCTTTTTATGGGGTGCTATCATTTCAGTGCCACGACACCGCAAAGACACATCTAAAGGATCCGAGTCATAGGCTTTGTCTCCTATCAACACTGCTGGAGGTTCTGAAGTCCAACACGCGTCCAATGCCGGTTCAACCAAACGGACTTCATGGCAGGAGGCACTCGCAATCAAAACACTCACAGGTCTGCCACGCTTATCTGTAATCGCTACCAGTTTTGTCCCTTTGCCACACTTCGTCTTTCCTACACACAGACCCCTTTTTTTGCTGCAACGAACTTCGCATCAATGCTGCATTCACTCATATTCAGGTGACGGCGTTTCTCAAGTTTTTCTGTGATCGTTGTGACCACCTTTTCAAGTGTGCCATCCGAAGACCATTGTTGAAAACGACGATGACACGTTTGATAAGATGGATACTTTTTCGGTAAATCACGCCAAGGTGCGCCAGTCCGCAACACCCACAGTATCCCATCTAAGACTTCTCTATTATCACGCCAAGGTCTCCCGCGCACGGCTTTAGGGAGTTCGGGCAATAGGGGTTCAATGATTTTCCACTCTTTATCACTCAGTTCCATTCAAATCATCTCCTAACTATTATATATTATTAAATATAGTCTAACAGAAATAAGCCATGATTAAAAGACAATTTGATACTATTTGCTATTTATGAGATACGCTGTAGTATTATAGGTCGGGTTTCGCTTGCAACACCCCCATAGGTGTCAATTTAAGGATTTTAATTCTACTTTTGGGATATGTATAGCCTCGTAGAGGCGATATGTTTATAGCAACGGTGTTAGTCCTCCTTGAGCTCCGTAGGAGCGGTATGTGTATATCAATTGCGTCTATATAAACATATCGTTCCAATGGAACTCAAGAGAAAGGTTAACGTTTTTTCTATAAACATATCGTTCCTACGGAACTCAAGATTCCAAATCGGGCTTACAAGGAACTCCAACAAGAGATAATCCATTGATTTTCTCTTATTGGAGGGAGACTTTGTCCGCCCAATTCTCTTCTTGTAGGAGCGAGCTCCAGCTCGCGACATCGGACGAACGGTCGTGAGATGGAGCTCGCTCCCGACAAATGTCAAAAAGCACATTTGGCGTTGATTCACAGAATGTCCGAGGCATCAAATTCCAAACGCGCATTTGGTGTCGATTTGGCAGCATGCCGTATAAAACAGCGCGTTTACAAAACGCGCCTACCCTGGGGTGGAAAGTTTTGTAACCCTTCCTACAAGAGATACGCTGTAGTAGGCACGCTCAGCGTGCCGCACACAAGCGATAGAATCACGGCACACCAAATCAACGCTGTGAATGCGCTTTTGGCATTTGGTAGGAGCAACATATACATTCTATAAACATTCCGCCTCTACGAGGCTCAAGAGCGTGTTCTACCTTGTTTCTATAAACATTCCGCCTCTACGAGGCTATACAAATCCTAAAATTGACACCTATGGTGCGGTTAGGAAACCGCACTTACCAAAGTGCCAGACCCAGTATGGTGCGGTTAGGAAACCGCACCTACCAAAGTGTAAAAGCAATTATAGATTTTACTATAATCAGCAATAGCGATATAAAAATGGATAGAGATTTAGATTTGATTACCACACAACGAACATAGATAATCCTTAGCGCGTTTTGCTGCATCAGTCGGAGACATAATACCAGACATAACCGCAACGCCAGCTGCAGCCGCTCCCAAGCACTCATCAACGCGTTCAGGGGTAACGCCTCCGAGTGCAAACACAGGCAAGTTTACCTGTTTTACCAACTTTTTGAGGTTTCCGACACCAGCTGCTGGACCATATTGTGGTTTGGCTGCTGTCGGATAGATCGGACTGTAGATGATGAAATCTGCACCTTCTGTCTCTCGTTTTTTGGCAGCATCAACATCGTGTATTGAACACCCGATAAGCAAATCGGACTCCGATTGTGCTTTCACTTTGTCGACAGACACATCAATATCGGGTAGATGAACGCCTGAAGCACCTACATCCATAGCGACTTTGATGTTGCTGTTAATAAACAGGTACGCGTTGTTTGTTTGACACAAATCGGAGATGGATTTCGCCAGTTTGAACAATGCAACATCGTCTAAATCCTTTTCACGCAACTGGATTACATTAACCCCAACATCCAAAATTTCTGAGACGACTGCAAGCAAAGGTTTGGGGGCACATAAGTGCCTATTCGTAATGACGTACAGATTAAAATCAATCATTTGTTAGGGTTAGATACGACGAAGTCTTGCAGCGAAAACACCATCGACTCTATGCTCGTGGGGAAAAGTTTGCAGAAAGCCCTCTGGCGTTATCGCACTCTGTGGAATCTCGGGTAAAAATTCACTTACATGTTCCACTGTAAACATCGGAAAATTTTTCAAAAACCGATTGACGATTTCCTCATTTTCTGTCGGTTCAATTGTACAAGTGCTGTAAACTAAAATACCACTGGGTTTGATGTGTCGCGCAGCGTTTTCCAAGAGACGATACTGTAGATCGTTAAGGGAGAGAAGTTGGTCTGAGGTCTTATTCCAACGGATATCAGGATGTCGTCGAAGTGTGCCAAATCCTGAGCATGGGACATCAATAAGCACGGCATCTGCAGTGTTGATAAAATTGAGATCCGATTTTGTTGCATCTACTGTTCGGGTTTCCACATTCAGAACACCGATGCGTTTGCAATTTTCCCGCAGCATAGCAAGTTTCTTGTTCGAAATATCAACGGCAATTATTTTTCCTGAATTACCCAGCATACATGCGATGTGTGTTGTTTTACCGCCTGGCGCTGCGCATAGGTCAACAACCAACTTTGGAGATTCCGACATGAGCAAGTATGGAACTAACATTGCACTTTCGTCTTGCACATATACATCATCACGATTAAGCACATCTTTTAACGTTTTTTCGCTGGTAGTGCTTGAAACAGCATCGTAAGCTGTGATCGTTCCATTATCTATCACAATACCATCAGGCGCGATTTCTGAAACTTTGGTAGATAACCCGTTTAACTTGAGAGATTCGCTGAGTTCATCACGATTTGTTAGAAGGGAATTCGCGCGAAACGTTAGCGGAGCAACTTTATTGCTTGCTCGGCAAAATGCCAAAGTCCAAGGAACTCCGCGCGCTTGAATCCATCTTTTTATTAACCATTTCGGATAAGATAAGGAAAAAGATATATTTTCAATTGGGTGGGTATCAAGTGAAGGATAGGCTAATTCTGATCCCTTACGTTGAAGGGAACGTAAAACGGCATTGATAAAACCGGCTGTCTTTCTACTCTTTTTGACAAGTTGGACAGTTTCAAAAATTGCGGCGTGCGGTGGGATGCCATCAAGATGTAACAATTGAAATGCGCCGAGTCGAAGGATAGCACGACGTTTCGCATCTAATTGAAATTGAGGGTTAATGAAATGTCCCAACACCCAATCCAGTTGCTGTTGCCAACGCACAACACCATAGACCAATGCGTTTGCCAATCGGCGTTCACGACCGTTGAGAGTGGACCGCTTAAATGCGCTGTCAACGACAGACGCAATTGACACATCACTTTCAGAGAGCTCTAACAGGCATGCCAATGCGACTTCCCGTGAGTTCATTTTCACCTTCCCTACACACTAAAGATTTATTATAGTGTGATTTTTATTGTGGTTAGGCAATTATGCAGTGAGCGCGTTCAACCTGCGTGCAATCCGTGATTTTTGACGATTCGCAGTGCCTTTTTTGATAACACCTTTACTTGCAGCTCTATCAAGTAGACTTGCAGTGGTTTTGCACAATTGTTGTGCTTTTTCCGCGTCACCTTCCTGAAGTGCTAATTCAGCAGCTTTCAGCGAAGTTCTGAGTGTCACTTTGCGGTGTCTATTCCGCTCCCGTTTTTTGGCATCCGCGCGTGCATGTATTTTTGCAGATCGTCTATGCAAAACGTAACCCCTTATTTGAAATTAATGTTGTAATATCCCTTTAATGATACCACAAAAATTGGTATTTGTCCAGATTTTTTCCAAACAGTTCTGTTTATATATGTGTAAGCAGTGTTTTACTGAAATTAGGTCATACCATATTATTTTCGAATCTTTAATTCCTTTCCATTTTTACCGCATAATAGCCAACTTTTTTACGACGGTGTATGTTTCACCTTTTGCAACCACAGAAATGTGGCAGATATAAATTCCGCCCGATACAGCTAACCCATAAGATGTCTGCTGATTCCACCACGTCCGCCATATCCGTTTATCAAGTCTATCCCCTACACCCTCAATTCTCTTAATTAGACTGCCGTGGATGTCATATATGTTCACCTTCATATCGGTTATTTCCAGATTTCCCTCTACACGAAATTCTGTACGATTGTTAAAACGTACAGGATTTGGCGATACGATTACATCCTTCCAGATGAATCCTTCTTCTAAAACAACAGATTGCTTCACTGATGCTGCACCAAGTGGATATCGTGCGACTACCATAAGGGTATTTTTTCCTGGAGACAACGGAATCGTTGCTGTGTAGGTTTGCTTTTCTCTATCTAACTTTGCTTCTACGCTACTCGGATGCACAATTATGTCTATTGGAAAGTCTGTTGTGAAAGTTCCTGTGATTTGCAGCGGATTCTGTTTGACGATATCTGGTAGTTCAAACGTAATCTGTGGCATTTGTCTTTCCGGTTGGAACATATCTGTAAGGATGCTATCTACTGTGACAAGTACAAGTTGTGTCACCTTTGTCACTAAACGAAAGTTTATTTTATCAATTGTATCCTGGAACGTATGATAGAACGGATTAGCATCGTAGTTCTGCGAATCTCGCCACGGTGTTGAACTCTCTATCAATGTTACTGCGTGATACCTTGAATCCCAAAAAGATTTGTGTGATGAAATATCAATAAATTCGTCATGAGTTCGTCGTATTTTCAAGCCGATGTCGTACCATGTGTTTGAAATCGTGAGTGCACGGCTTATCCACGTTGAATCTCTATTGGAAATCACTTCAACTAAATCGCTTTTCCAATTGAACCCGATCATATCTAAATTGAAAACAGCGGCAATTTTTTCGGAGTCTGGTGTGCGTTTTGGTTGTAAAGAATCGCTGTTGGAATTTCCATTTCTAACTGCCTCACGAACATAGTTACGACTCCCCAAGAAACCGAGCTCTTCTCCACCAAATGCGATGAATCTTATTTCATGATCGTATTCATATTGACTCAAGATATTGGCAATTTCCAACATCGCCGCTACACCTGTGCCATTTTTGTTTGCCCCTGGTGCGTTTGATGTTAACGGATTCCAACTCGGTTCTCGTATTGCTTGTGTGTCATAATGTGCACATATAATAAAGATTCTGTTACTTGATGAAGTCGGTTTAGGTGGTAGGACTGCAACAACGTTTCGGATACCCCCAATAATCTGTTCGCTCACTCTCAGTCGTGAAGAGCGGTTAAACTGCGTCACAATATAGTTTATTGCATTATCTGTTGCCTCGCTATGATGCGCATTGCGGGTACGGTAGGCAAGATGGTGAGGAAAAAACGTCACATTGTCTTGTAGCGCGGTTACATGTGAAATAAGTACATCAGACTGCACTTTTTGGATGAGTTCATCACCACACTCAGCATATACCGAAACCGAAAGGAAAAGTATAAATAAAAAAATTATGCAGATTTGAACTATAGGAAGTTTATAGAATAGACCCGTAAATTGGCTTGACATAGGTATGAATTTTTGATATTATGTTAGGATAAAGTTAGCAATTACATTGAAGCAATTAACAATAATTTCATTGATGGATTTTGCGCGCCAATACTTTATTTTGATGTCTGCATTGACCTGCGTTAATTACTCTGCATTTCAGTAAATAACATCTTTGATTTTATCAGTTTTTCAGAGAGATTGCAAACAAAGATTTGGAGTGTCATTATGCCAGCAAACCTTCCTCCAACATACTATAAACTCAAACATCAGCATGAAGCAGCCAAAACAGATGAGGAACGGCTCAGTCTGTTAGAGGAAATGCTGCGCATTATTCCTAAGCATAAAGGAACAGAGAAAGTTGTATCCGATCTTCGCAAACGTATCGCTGTCCTGAAAAAAGGTGCGTCTGCAAAGGGAGGTAAGGCAGCAAGTAAAAGGGGATATAGTGAACATATACCGAAGCAGGGGGCTGGACAAATTGTAATGTTAGGTCCCCCAAATAGCGGCAAATCGCTAATGCTCTCGAATTTTACGAAAGCGAAATCTGAAGTATCACCCACTCCCTACACAACTACGATGCCTGTTGTCGGAATGCTCCAGTATGAAAACATACAATTTCAACTCATTGATACACCTTCCATAATGCAAGATTTTATCTCTCCAACGGTGTTAACGTTAGTTAGAAATGCTGACTTATGCTTAGGAGTCGTGAGTCTTGCGAATGATGGTCTGTTAGATGAATTAGATATAGTCTTAACGGTGTTTAACGATCAAAGAGGCGATGCTGAGGATGATGAGGTCGGATACCTTGTTGTTACAAATCAATTGGATGCATCGGGTGCATCGGATAGGTTAGAAATTCTGACAGAGTTTTATGGGGAAGATTTACATATCTATCCAATCTCTGCGGAGACAGGTGAAGGCAAAGATACTCTATTGCAAGCACTTTATGACACATTGGATATCGTTCGTGTGTATCCGAAAGCACCCGGAAAACCGATAGAACGTGATGACCCGATTGTGCTACCGAACGGTTCAACCGTACTTGATGCAGCCCTCGGCTTACACAAAGATTTTGCTGAATTCAAATTCGCACGGATATGGGGACCTGAGTGGCACGATGGTCAACCTGTTAGCCGAAATGATGTAATTTATGATGGAGATGTTGTTGAATTTCATTTATAAGAGTTTTCCTGATATTCGTGATTAGAAATCCGCTAAGTTTTATGTAATTTTAAATACGGAGGAAAGTTGTGACAATCAAGATCCAAAAATCAGAAAAAAGTGATGGTATCAGCTTTTCAAAAGAAATGTTGGAAGCAGCGCAAATAAACGTAGGGGACGAAGTCCAGGTTACGATTCAGGACGGTAGAATCATTGTTGAAACAGCTACGCAAGCGCGTAAGCGTATTGATTTGCAGACATTACTCGCCAAAATGCCTGAGGATTATCAACCTGAAGAAATAGATTGGGGTAAGCCTGTTGGTAAAGAGGTATGGTAGATGCCTAAATATGTTCCAGAGAAAGGTGATTTTGTTCGCTTATCTTTCGATCCACAGTCAGGATATGAACAAAAAGGTAGACGGATGTCCTGCTTTGGTCGTAAGCGACACCTCATTCAACATCCAAACTCAACTTTGGTGAACTTTGAAATTAAAGAGACACATTTTCTGTAGGAGCGATCTCCGAATCGCGACTGAAATCATAGTCGGGAATCGGAGTTCCCTCCTACAACTCAAATGTCCTGTTAATTCTAAAGCTTACTATTGCTATGGTGTGTCCCATAACCAACACATTCAGAAATGTGCCATTTCATGTAAAAATACCATCTGATTCATCGCTTACAGGATACATCATGGTAGAGCAAATTAAATCCGTTGATTAAGCGAGTCGTGAGGTTGAGTTTCTTGAAAATCACCTACTTGGTTTCTTGACGAAGTCCTAATTGTATTGGATGCTTGTCTATATCACCAGTCATAATTTAGCAGATGGGTTAAGACCAACATTTTTATGAGGTATTCAAAAAGTTGAGATCATGAAAAATAAAAAGCGAACCCCTCAATATCTTATCTATTCGCTTTTCATCCACATTGTGCTGCTGCTTTGTATCTGGTGGTTTTCTCCAATAGATGAATCACAGTCACCAGACACAGGTGGACCTATTGTTGACATTTTTGCGATGCCACGTGTTGCAGTAGCGAAGCCTCCAGAAGTGGTTAAAAAAACACCATCTCCTGAACTGAAAACCCCAATTGTAGAAGAAGATGAAAAACCGCCAGCACCGCTAAAACCGACAGTAGACTTGAGCAACGAGTGGCTAACAGTTGAAAGTAATCGCAAGTATACCCCTACTGATCAATTGCGTAGGCAGGAAAACTTGAGTAGTTCCCAAAAATCGGATAGCACCTTCACAGATGGTAAAAGTGCTGTTCCAAGACCTCAAACTGTGCAAAAACCGAACATTCGAACCACAGCTGTTAAAATAAATCGTGATCTATTTGCTATGTCAACTGCCTCCGATACAACACCAGTGGCACTCCAAACAGATATGAGTCGGGTTGCTTTGGACACGAATAATACTTTAGGTACAGCATCGCCAGCAGTGGGTGCTCCGAAGATTAATTATGGAAGTCGGCGTGGAGATGCGCTCCAAGCAACAGGAATGGGTAATTCATGGGGTGGCGGTGGCTATTCGGGTGAAGGTAAAATCGGTGGAATCTATATCAAAATGATGAAGGATATTGCGCAAGAACTGACAGCAGCAACGACAACAAAAAAGGTTGATGTCGTTTTCGTTCTTGATGAAACCGCAAGTATGGTTGACAATATACGCGGTATCCGAGCATATTTTGAATTCATTTTTGATGCTTTCCAACGAAATGGAAACGATGCTACTTATGGATTGGTAACATTTACTGACAAAACTAAAACATACGGACGAACAGACGACCTCGGCACGTTCAAAAACTGGCTTTTCAAGATAGACGTTGACCGTGGTGGGGACATCTCAGAAGCAGGATTAGATGCGCTGATGGCTGCCATAAAAAAGATCAAATTTCGGCGTGATGCACAGCGTTTTTTCATCCTTGCGAGTGATGCTGCATTCCATGACGCTGATTTCGACGGTAGATCTTCCTATAGCCTGGATGAGGTAATTGCTAACTTACAAAAGGAACAAGTTCGCGTTGAAGTGATTGGACTTGATTATCTGCCTATCAAACAGATTGCACTTGCTACAGACGGTACTTGGCGCGCAATTCCCGGAAAAGGCTATCTTGAATATGTTCCACCGTTAACATTAACGGTGAAGATGTTATCAAAATTAGGCACACTCAGTGTTGATGGTGGCACTGTCGGTGATAAAATCACAGTGTACGTTAACAATCCACCGCGCCCCAAACAGTTGACACTGACATGGAAGGTGCTCAATCCGTTGGGTGAGAGATGCTACGGTCCATTTGTGATAAAGAGTGAAATCCCAGATGATACTTCAACAGAGATTGAATTGACACCTGTACTTGATAGCACCGCATTTTTAACTGTACCTGGTACCTATACCGTCATCTATCGCCTTGAAAATGATCGTGGGCATAAAAGTATTCTCCGTAGAACGTTAACGTATCAATAGTTGGTTGCTCTGAGGTGCAGTGAATAAATTCAAAAGAGGCGTAATAAATCGTGCGACTACAAACTATGGTGAACTTTGAAATTAAAGAGATACATTTTCTGTAGGAGCGATCTCCGAATCGCGACGAAACTCACTGATAGTCGGGAATCGGAGTTCCCTCCCGACAAATGCCATACGCGCATTTGGCGTTGATTCACAACTCAAAATGTCCTGTTAATTCTAAATGTCACTATAATAATGTTGAGTTTCGCAAGTTCTCACCCATAAATGTCAATTTAAGGCACTTTACGTGCAAAATACGCGAACGGTGGTGGAAGGAAACATTGTAAGCCCTCAAACAAGAATATGAATGGCTAATTTACACCCGCTGAACGCCACAGAGACATTCATGGCGTTGATTTGGGTTTCGCATTTACGCAAGCTCTCAACCCAATCTACGCAGCTTTGGGGTTTTAGGCACACGCCACAGGGTTTTTGTGACTAAACATGAAAGATATAATTTTTGAAGAGTGTTATCGCCATTTTAACGACATTGTCGCTATCCGACGCGATATTCATCAACATCCTGAACTTAGGTTTGATGTTGAACGTACAGCAGGAATTGCTGCAGATTCGCTTGAGGCACTCGGAATATCAGTCAAAACCGGCGTCGGTAAGACAGGCGTTGTCGGTGATCTGGAAGTTTCTGGGGCACCGAAACGGATTGCGCTGCGGGCAGATATGGACGCACTTCCAATTCAGGAACAGACCGATGTTCCTTACAAATCAAAATTGATGGCAAAGCTCATCTATGTGGACACGATGCACACACTGCAATGCTCATCGGCACAGCCAGAATTCTATCGCATCTCAAAAGTAGACTTAAGGCAAATATTCGATTTATCTTCCAACCTTGTGAAGAAGCGTACCCTGGTGGTGCGCAAGCAATGATTGAAGATGGGGCATTGGACGGTGTAGACGAAATCTACGGCATACATGTCTTTCCACTCTATCCGGTTGGTCAATATGCTACATGCACTGGTCCCATGCTTGCACAGTCTGATATTTTTGAGATTACAATCATCGGAATAGGTGGACATGCCGCTTTTCCACATTTGACTGTTGATCCAATTCTCATTGGCGCGCAGTTTGTAAATGCTGCACAATCAATTGTTTCAAGAAATGTGAATCCGTTAGACTCCGCAGTTGTCAGTGTTACAGAGTTTCATGGTGGAGATGCCAAGAACGTAATTCCACCTTCTGTGACACTTGGAGGCACAGTTCGGACTCTGGACAAGGCGGTCCAGAAACATATAAGAACACAACTGGAAAATCTACTTTCTGCTATTGCAAATGCACACGATGCCACTTACACATTTACCTACCAGGAAGGGTGTCCAGTAACTTACAATCATGAACCGTGTGTTGACACGGTAGTATCCTCTGCACAAGCATTAGTTGGCGAGGCAAATGTTATTTTTCCGATACTACCAATACTCGGTGGTGAGGATTTCGCGTGCTATTCACAGAAGATACCAGCGTGTTTTGTTATGGTCGGTGCGGGAAATGAACAGCAAGGTATCGTTAATATGTGTCATCATCCACAGTTTGATATTGACGAAACTTGTATGATTTACGGTATGGCACTAACAACGAGTATTGGCTTAATGGGTTAATAGGTGACAAGAAAGGATTATGAATATAAAAATGCTACAATCAATCGCTTACTTAAAGCGAATTTCAATATCAGTTCCGATTATAACGCTATTCCTCTGTGTCAGCATAGTTGCCTGCACCGATGTCTATGCACAGGCACAACCTAATAATGACCACGCGGCAAGAATCCAAACATTAAACGCCATTCAGGATGCAAACGATCTCTATTATGAACGTAATTATGCCGAAGCGATTAAAGCATATAAAGCTTTATTTAAAACCGAACTTACACAGACACAAAAAGATTCCATACGGATAATGTTAGGGCAAAGCCACGCAAAACTTGGTGAGGATGCGGAGGCACGCCGTATCTTTAAAGAGATTATTGATGACAATCCTGATGGATCTTACGCTACACAGGCTGTCCATCAACTTTCCAATCTCTATCGGCAACGCTACCAGTACAAAGAAGCAATTATACTATGCAAGCAGATTGTGAAACAATACCCTGATAGTTCCGCTGCAGCCGTCGCTGCCTACCTTACTGCGTACTACGAATACATAGAAGGAAAACATGAGGATGCGATGGCAAGTTACAAGTATTTCCTTGATAATTTTCCGAATTCCATCTATCGCTCAAGTGCAGTTAGCAGTCTTGTTCGTTTATATACCCAAAACGAACGCCACGCAGAGGCGGAAAAACTTATCACGGAACGGATGAAACTAAATCCGACTGATACCACCCTTTTAGAGGAACTTGCAAAACTATACCAACAACAGGGAAAATATCAGAAAGCTCTGGAACTTTATAAGGACGTGCTTGAAAAAAATCCTGCAAATACATCTATCAGGCGAAAACTCGGCTCTCTCTACATTGAACTTGGCAATAAGGAAAAAGCGATCACCGAATGGAAAAAACTGGTAGCAGGTGCATCTGATCAACATCAGCAGCTTGGCTCGATTTATCTTTCACACAAGATGTACGCTGAAGCAATAAAGGCGTTTCAGCAAGCTATAAATATGAATCCCCAATACGGCTACCTCTATATTCAGCTCGCTGCAGTATATAAAATTCAGGGAGATATTGAAAAAGCTACCACAACCTATCTTGACGGTTTACAGCGCGTTGGTCCCAGCAGTAGTCAACGGGAGTCTATATGGGAAGCCATGCTTGAAATTTATCAAGGTGACAGGCAAAAGCCAATTCGTGAAAAGTTGATTGCACAGTATCAAAAGGGACATCAGGCTGCGCCGCGAAATCTTAACAACGCATTGACTTTAGGGGAACTTTTTTTCTATGCCGAACAACTTGACGAAGCACTGAAAACATTCACAAAACTCCACAGATGCTATCCTACCTCCATTGATGCAGCTTTGGGAAGATTTGCAAGCGTTTTGGAGCGCAACAAAAATCCATCAGCAATTGAATTCTACACAAGACTTTTGCAGCTTTCAAAAGACACAAGGATCCTTACAAATGCACGATACAAACTTGCAAAGTTATATCAAAATGCAGAGCAGTGGACTGAAGCAGTCAATATCCTCAAAGAATTGGATAGGAATAGGACTGCTTCTATTGAGAGTCAATTTCTGCTCGCACAGATTCAATTACACGGTCTTCATGATCCTAAAGCGTCACAAATGACACTTCAACCTTTGTTTACGCAGCGTTTAATAAGTAGTCAATTTATGGAAGCACAGTTGCTTTTAGGTGAATGTCACGTTCTGCTGAAAAGATATACCCTTGCCAGACAGGTCTTAACACCAATAGCCGACAGCACAAATCGCTTAAGTGCAACTGCGCGAAAACTGATTGGCGACTCTTATTTTTTCGCGACAGAATTCGACAACGCTGTCGCAGAATATAAGAAAGCTATCCGAATCTCAAAATCGGATAAACTCACGAACGATGCGCTCGAACGAATTGTCCTGATCCAAGACAATTCCGACTATTTCGCCATACCACAAACTGATTATGCCAATGCACTTCAACTCTACCTGACCGGTAACATTGAAGCCGCAGTCACACAGTGTGAGGATACAATTTCACTTTATCCAAAATCTCTAATTGCTGATGATGTGTGGATGCTGCTCGGTTCAATATATCGTTCTCAAAATGCTCATGGTGATGCCATCCATTCATATCGGCAAATAGTTTCGCAAGAAAGTGCTTTAGCAGCTGAGGCTTTAACGCAAATCGCAAAAATATATCAAAAAAAGAGGGATTTTTCAAATGCTGCGGATACTTATACAATTCTGCTTACAACATATCCAGACAACAGCATCGTCCCTCATGCACGCCAACAGCTGGATAAAATTACGAAGTTAATGAATAGCCCGGAATCAAATTCCCATTAATAGCATTCGTCACCATTATAGTGAAATCTAAAAATATGTTCACACTCCCTGGTAGATGCGGTTTCCTAACCGCATCTATGGACTGAATAAACACGGCTCGGTTAGGAAACCGAACCCGCTAAATGCCTTACGCGCATTTAGCGTTGATTCGTAGTGTAAAAATAATTATGGGTTTTACTATAATTACGAATTACGTGATGGAAAACGCCTTTTACCTAATACTCATCTGCGCGCTATTGTTCACATACTCCGTTCCTGTAAACGCGGACGAAACATCTATCCACTTTTCCGTACAAACCGAAGCAGCTGGAATCCATTTTAAACACATCAACGGTGCATCTGAACAGAAATATCTGCCTGAAACGATGGGTGCTGGTTGCCTATTCTTCGACTATGACAACGACGGTTTCCTTGATATCTATCTTGTCCACAGCGGCAAATCTTGTGAGAACGCTTCTCAACCGCGCACCCAATCTGATGAGATGAACGTTCTGTATCGTAACAACGGTGATGGCACGTTTAGAGATGTCACCGCTAAAGCTGGATTTCAGAAAAATAACGGTTACGGAATGGGGTGTCTCTCTGCTGATTATGACAACGATGGTGATGCAGACCTATATCTGACAAATTTTGGGAGGAATCAACTCTACCGCAATAATGGTAATGGCACTTTCACCGATGTCACGTCTGATGCGGGTGTTGGGGATTCTCACTGGAGCGTTAGTGCATCTTTTGGCGACTACAACCTTGATGGTCACCTTGATCTGTATGTGGTGAATTACCTTGATTATCAGGTTGAATCAGCACACGCGTGTTTACTTGAAGGCGTTCATATCTACTGCGGTCCACATGAATATCCCGGGGCGCGAGACACACTTTACCACAACAATGGTGATGGCACTTTCACGGATGTGACAGCACGGTCAGGCATGCGCAATGCAGGAAAAGGTTTAGGCGTTCTTTTTACAGACTACAACAACGATGGTTTTCCCGATATTTTTGTAGCAAACGATGCTGTCCAAGATTTTCTGTATCGCAATAACGGAGATGGCACGTTTACGGATGTTGCGATAGCAGCAGGAATTGCGTATAATTCGGAAGGACGCGCCACAGCGAGCATGGGCATTGCAAATGGCGATTATGATAACGACGGTTTATTAGACCTTTTTGTCACAAATTTCTCGTTGGAAGTTAATAGTCTTTTCCACAACGATGGTAATGGACTCTACACAATGACCACGTTTGAAACGGGACTTGCCGAACCCAGTTTTTCACAACTCGGTTTTGGCACACAATTTCTTGACGCAGACAATGACGGCGCATTAGACCTCTTTGTGGCAAACGGGCATGTGTGGGACAACGTCGCACAAATCACACCTTCCCTCGCCTACAAACAGAAATGCCAACTTTTTGAAAACACCGGAACTGGAAATTTCAAAGAAATAACTAAAGCAGCAGGTTCGTTTTTCACGCGTCCCGTGGTTGCACGTGGCACTGCCATTGGGGACTATGATAACGATGGAGACGCGGATATTCTGGTCTCATTTTGTGGAGAGAGTGCTGTACTTCTTCGAAACGACTCTAAAACAGAAAACTATTGGGTAAAAGTCCAATTAGTCGGTACTAAAAGCAACAGCGACGGAATTGGTGCTAAAGTGCGGGTACAGACAGGTAAAAAAACACAAGTCAAAGAAGTTACTTGCGGAGGCAGCTACGCATCTGGAAACGATCAGACTCTTCTTTTTGGACTTGGCACATATTCAAAAGTGCAATCAATTGAGGTAACATGGCAGGAAGGACATACACAAAGACTTGAAAATATTTCAGCAAATCAAGTTATCCGTATTGAAGAAAACCGTTGAATTGTCTTGACAATTCTGTCAATCAACCTTAAAATTAAAAGATAGGAGGATATATTTATGAAAAACCGTAATTTTTGGAAAATTGTTTGTTATAGTGCAATCGTCTGTTTGCTCACATCAATGTCTGCATGGATAAGCACTGTAGATGCAGCAGATTCATTCGGTGACTCGTTTGATGGTGGCGAATTGCAGAATCCCAATTGGAAATGGCAAAACGAACCGCCGACTTGGGATCTCGGCACAACCCGCGAGGGTTTCCTATATATTGATAGTGAACCTAACCGCAATGTCTGGGCATCGGACGCTTCCCATTTTCTGTATCAGGAAACTGATGCCGATATGTTTGATGTTGAAACGCATTTTTTTGCTAAATGGGATACCAGTTCTGGGGTGAATGGACTTCTTGTAAAAAGTCCTGCTGACAATAACTGGGTAACTATCAAATTTTGGTCGAGAGATGCCGCTAACAGAGGCCATATTCAGTATCAAACCAGACAAGCCGGTTTAAGACCAGGTGGTGATATTGGATGGAAACCGGAATTTGGTGACACTGAGTTGTTCTTTAGACTAAAAAAAGAGGGAAATCAGTATTCTGCATGGTATAAAACCGAAGCGGATGGAGATTGGTTGGTAATCCACGAAAATGCGAACTTTGCCCTGACTCCACCGCTTTGGCTCGGAATCTATGCTGGTGTTGCCGATCCGACTGGTAATCTTGAGGTAGAATACGAATACTTCAGAGACAATATTAACCTCACTGATGTTGAACCTGAGGGAAAGGTAGCAACAACGTGGGGTAAAGTAAAGTCCCGTTATTAGTTCTAAGGTGGGCAGACCATGGTTTGCTCACCTTTTCAACATACAAAAGTTTTCAATAACTGTAGACAATATCTTTGTTTATAGCAGGGATATTTTAAATCTTATGTAGGAGATAGAAATGAAAATTCGAAATTTAAACTCTTATTTACAGAATTCCCATCTTGTGTGTGGGAAAATTCTTTGTTATAGTATTATTGCCTGTATGTTCGCCACTCTAACGATTTGGGTGGGCGGCGTAGATGCAGCAGACTCATTTGGCGACCCGTTTGAAGGGGCTAAATTAAAAAACCCTGATTGGAAATGGCAAAATGAACCACCTAAATGGGATGTTGGCGAAACCCGTAAGGATTTCCTATACATTGACTGTGAACCGAATCGAAATCTATGGGCATCGGATGCTTCTCATTTCTTGTATCAAGAAACTGAAACCGATATGTTTGATGTAGAAACGCATTTCCGCGCCAAATGGGACACCAGTTCTGGGGTCAATGGGCTTCTTGTAAAAAGTCCTGCTGACAATAATTGGGTAACCATTAAATTCTGGGGGCGAGATGCCGCTAATAGGGGACACATCCAGTATCAAACCAAGGGAGCTGGGATGGGACTGGATGATATCCAATGGAGATTTGGTGATTGGGGGGACATCGAAATGTCTCTCCGACTCAAAAAAGAGGGCGATACATACACAGCATGGTATAAAGCAGAGGGTGATGAGGATTGGATGGATATCGGACAAGGCAACTTTGCCCTGACTCCGCCACTTTGGCTCGGTATTTATGCGGGTGTGGCAGATCCGACTGGCAATCTTGAGGTAGAATACGAATACTTCAGAGACAATATGAACCCTTTCCCTGTTGAACCGGGCGGCAAAGCGACAACAACTTGGGGTATAGTGAAATCCCGATATTGATACGAAGGAGGGTAGATGTAATGCGATACAGTTTAATCATTTTTCTTTGTTTCTGTGTCGTTTCTCCCCTACTGGCTGAGACTTTCACAGATGTTAGTCAAGCGGCAGGGGTTCATCAACGAGAGGTACCGGTTGATGAAAATTCCGGGGCTTGGATGGGCCCCGGAACCGCCGCTGTAGATTATGATAACGATGGGTGCTGGCTTGACATTTTCGTTGTTGGTGATGGTGGTTTACCTAACGCGCTTTACCACAACAACGTTGATGGAACATTTACGGATATAGCAGAAAAAGCAGGGGTGGCAAACACACCAAATGGGCGTGGATGTGTATGGTTTGACTATAACAATGACGGTTGGCGGGATCTTTATGTAACTTGTGCAGGACCAAACTTTCTCTTCATGAACAATGGGGATAGCACCTTCACAGATGTAAGCGAAGAGGCGGGGGTCACTGATGCCCAGCACGGCACCAGTGCCTCGGTTGCTGATTATGACCACGATGGTTGGTTGGATATTTATGTTGCGAACTGGGGTCGTCCTGCTTCCCTTTTAGTTTTTGAACCTGCTCCAAGAATTAATGTGCTGTATCGGAACAAAGGGGATGGCACCTTTGAAGAGGTCACGCAGGCTGCTGGGATTGCTGATGATGGAATTGCATGGGGGGCAATCTTTTTTGACTATAACAGCGATACTTGGGCAGATTTGTTCGTAGCAAATGACCACGGTCCCGATAAACTTTATCGTAACAATAGGGATGGCACCTTTGCAGATGTTTCAGAGCAATCGGGCATTGTTACGCTCATCAGAGGAAAACCGACTGGCGCGATGGGGCTTTGCGTCGGTGACTATGATAACGATGCTGACCTTGACCTTTTCGTTACAAACTACGATGAGGATCTGCTCTGGCGAAATAACGGTAATGGTACTTTCACAAACGTTGCTGAAGCGGTTGGAGTCGCAAACGTAGGTGTAGGGTGGTACGCCAGTTTCGTTGACTTTGACAACGATGGATATCGCGACCTTTACGTTGTCAACGGTGATGTAGATAATTCACAAAAGACCAATCGCAACCGTCTCTATCATAATAATCGAAACGGAAAGTTTGTCGATCGCTCCGATGAACTCAACGCCACTGTTGATGCTGTCGCACGTGGTGCAACCGCTGGAGATTTTGATAACGACGGCGATGTTGATTTCTTTGTCGTCAATAATACTGGTAATACACTTCTTCTAAACGATCTTGATCCTTCCTTTCATATCAGTGAACCTGCTTCTCAGGACAACTTAACTCAGATTCAACGTAACCTTTTACCGCTTAGATATGCGCGTGATGCTGCCTCTCGACGCAACTTAGCTAAGAATCAACGCATCCAATTCCGTTTGCGTGGTACAAAAAGCAACCGCGATGGCATCGGGACACGGGTATCAGTAAAGATAGGCAACTTCGTCCAGACACAAGAATTAATCTGCGGCACCGGTTTTCTCGGTAGCGACAGTTTAGATCTTGAATTTGGACTTGCAGGTGCTTCTGGAATCGATTCCGTTACGCTGACATGGCCATCAGGAATTATCGAAACCTATGAAGATCTATACGCGGCGGATATGTTTATTTTTACTGAAGGAGAAATGCAAAAGTTTGTTGTAGCGGTTGAACCAACAGGAAAACAGGCGACAACGTGGGGAAAGATCAAAACTGCAGAGGTGTTTCAAAACTATCCTAACCCATTTAACCCTGAAACGTGGATACCGTATAATCTTTTTGAATCCAGTGATGTGAAATTTTCAATTTTTTCTCAGAGCGGAGATTTAGTGCAAGAATTTAAACTTGGACAACAATCGCGTGGTGAAAAGAAATTATTTTGGGATGGCAAGAATACAAATGGCGAGACTGTTGCCAGTGGAATCTATTTTTATCAGTTCAAGGCAGGCAATACCCAAAGTGTGCGTAAAATGTGGTTGATGAAGTAGATTATGGAAAGCATATTCCTGAGATGGTGGGGTTGCGGTGCATTTGATGCACGCTTTGGCGATGTTAATATCGCATTTGACCCCTATCTGTTCAATCAGAACTTAGCGGGTGCCGAACCGATATACGATTATATCTTTATTTCCCACGAGCATTTTGACCATTGCCACCCTGCCACCTTACGGAAATTATGTTGCGGCACGCGCTTTAAAAAGTTATTTGTGAATCCCGGCTGCATCACACCTGCCCAACCCATCAATGAGAAATACGGGGATGCTGCCTTTGAACGCGACCTACCAATAACCAAGCATGTTCCAGCCGAAAAAGTACAAATTCTCTACCCGAAACATCTCAACAATAAGCAAGGCACGTCACGTTCGTTTCAAGGTTCAGAGATACTTAATCTCGGTCCTATTCACGTTGAGACAATTGAAAGTGGCGAGAACCAAACCCCAGATTTACCAACAAACGGCTATCTCATTACACACCTTACCAAGAATGTCTCTATCCTACATATTGGTGATTTGCACGAACCCTATCCAGCGTTAGCAAACCTCCAAGGCAAAGTTGACTTCCTGATTCACATGAAACTTGGTCTCGGAAAAGGACTTGAGCAGAGGTTAATTGAACTGGTAGAACTTATTCAACCGCGTTTCATGATACCGACACACTATCGGACTGATCGGAAATCCGAACCGATACCTGAAGGACATTGGCCGCCAAACGTCACTGATGAAATGGCATTCATTGAGTCAATTCGCCAAATTGTAGGTGAGAAAACCCAAATCCTGCCTTTTACCGCCGGAATAGAATACGAGGTCAAAATGCCAATGAAACAGGTAATCTGGAAATGGGATTGGTTTAACACTTGGACTGTTCCACCTTGGCGTGAAAATTAATTGAAGCGAATGACAATTATTGCATCTATAGTGAAACCAATAATTATTGATACACTGTGGTAGGTTCGGTTTCCTAACCGAACCGTGCTTGTTCAGTCTCCGATGCGGTTAGGAAACCGCATCTACCGGGAAATGTTCCAAAATTTTTAAGTTTTACTATATCTTGAATGTCCGACTTTCAACAAATGGGAGAACATTTATTTTGGCAACCTCCAAAGTTCGCGTCGCATTTTACGGATGCGGAAATTTTGCTAAAAATACCCGAATTCCGAACCTTTTACAGCAGGATTCCGTTAATATTGTTGCAGTGTGTGATAGTAATGTAGAAACGGTGAAGGAAACTGCCCGACATTTCAACATTCCACATGTCTACCACAGCGAAAATGGTGGCGCACACGAAATGCTTGATGTGCATGAATTTGACGTGTTATACTCAATCGTGCCTGCGTATGTACGGACTGATGTTGAAGCAACCGCTGCGGAAAAAGGAATCCACATCTTTAGTGAAAAACCGCAAGCTATTACAATGCAGGTCGCCAATAAGATAGACAAAGCGATTCGGCAAGCAGGGGTTATCAGTACTGTTGGATTTCGCGAACGGTATCGCCCAATTTTCCAAAAAGCAAGCGGATTTTTGGCTGATAAAAAGGTCGTACATGTCCGATTCCAAAGCTATGGAGGATTACCATCTGCAGCCGGGAGCGAAGCAAAAACGTGGTGGGCAGATATGAATAAGTCCGGTGGTCGTGCCCTTGACTGGGGTGTGCATGCAACGGATTATAGCCGTTTTATGACAGGATTGAACGTTGTTCGTGTGCAAGCGTTCTATTGTGAACGAGCAGAATATGCCACGCCTTTGTCGTGTAGTTTCAATTACTGTTTCGACAACGATGCCACGATGACGCTTAACTTTGTTTCTGCTGGTTCAAGTCCGAAAGATGAACCGTGGTTTACGATTTTCTATGAAGGAGGACACCTCGCAATTTACCGATACGATAGAATTGAGGTAAACGGTGAGAAGATGTATCAGGCGGAAGAATTTAATCCGTGGTTAGAACAGGATAAAACTTTTATCCGTGCTGTTCAGACAGGAGATGCAAGTATATTACAAAGTGATTATCACGATGGGCTTTTCTCTTTAGCGCCTGTTTTGGCAGGTTGGGAATCATCTCGCCATCATGGTGAATGTATTGATTTAGAATCATTCATGAATGATTCGTAAGAATAAATATGGTGAGTTTTGAAATTAAAGAGGCACATTTTCTGTAGGAGCGATCTCCGAATCGCGACGAACCTCACTGATAGTCGGGAATCGGAGTTCCCTCCCGACAAATGCCATACGCGCATTTGGCGTTGATTCACAACTCAAAATGTTCTGTTAATTCTAAAGTTCACTATATATTCATTAAACCACTTATTTCAATATGAATTAAATTTGGAGGATTAATAAAATATGGATGCAAAACTGAAAAAGATACAAATTACACCGATGAAGTTTGACAAAGACGGTGACGTGCAAAAAGAGGAATTTGCTACCCTCACAATCGAAGTGCCAATGGATAGTGCTGGACAACGTGAAGCAATTGTGTCAGTGCTACAACTCCTGAGCAGAGAGTGGGTTATTCTGAACGTTGAAGGAAAAACACCTGGAGCCGTCGGTACCGCTTAGGTCAATCATGAAAAAAAAGTATCTCTTTACGCCAGGTCCAACGCCAATTCCACCTGAAGCCTTGTTAGCAATGGCACAACCGATTGACTATCACCGAAGTGAAGATGCTGTCGCGCTAATTAAAGACGTTTTAGAAAAACTCAAGCACGTCTTCCAAACAGAAAACGATGTGCTTTTCTTAACATCGTCCGGGACAGGTGCAATGGACGGTGCAGTGGCAAATCTATTGTGCCGAGGCGATAAAGTTTTAGTCATTCGGAGCGGTAAATTTGGAGAACGGTGGGCAGAAATCTGTGAGGCGTACGGAGTTGAAGTTATTCCAATTGATGTTGCATGGGGAGATTCAGTCGCACCTGAAGCAGTGGAAGCGCAGTTAAGTGCTTATTCTGATGTAAAAGCAGTTTTCGCAACACTCTGCGAAACATCAACCGGTGCTTTGCACGATATTGAGGCACTTGCTCGTTTGACACAATCCAACCCAACGCTGCTTGTTGTTGATGCGGTTAGCGCACTCGGGGCAGATGATTTACAAATGGACAATTGGGGAGTTGATGTTGTTGTTTCTTGTTCGCAAAAAGGATTGATGACACCTCCCGGTCTCGCTTTTGCTGCCCTAAATCGTCGTGCATGGGAAGCAGCTGATCGGTCTGATCTGCCGAAGTATTATCTTGATTTCCACAAGGCACATCAACGTGGACTTGAAGGTTCAGTTCCCTTTACGCCTGCCATTACACTCCTTAAAGCACTGCGATATGCCCTAAATCGTATCTGCACAGAGGGTATTCGCAATACCATTGCTCGTCACAGCCTGATGGCAGCAGCAACGCGCAGTGCTATCAAAGCGATCGGACTACCACTATTCGCAACATCGCCTGCAAATACCTTAACCTCAATCCGTTTACCAAAAGAAATTGATGGAAAAGCGTTTGTTAAGATGATGCGTGAAAAACAAGGTATCACTTATGCGGGTGGACAAGGTGATTTGCGTGGGAAAATCGTTCGTATTGCACACCTCGGATGGATGAACGAAAACGATGTTATTGTTGCTATCTCTGCCTTTGAGAGGGGTTTAACAGAAATCGGCTATGATGTTTCACTTGGTGCAGGTGTTGCCGCCGCGCAAGAAGTTTTTACACGGTAGCGTTATTATTGAAGATAATAAAAAGGTTAGATTAATGGAAGAAAGGAAAAGGGAACAATGCGGTTACTCTCGTATGCTTCTTGACTTCACACTCCCGATAAGAATATGTCTGAAACCACACTATTTGATGTCTCTTACGAACAACGAAAAAAACCCTTGCTGACTCAAACTTTAGAACGGTTACGCCCTATCTACAGTCAGTCAGAGCTAAATGCTTTACGGATAGACAGCACAAGCCGAGAGGGGTTATCACAACGTTCAGGGCGCGGATTTGTTAATCGTGATATTCTTGAAACCGTTCTGGGAAACCTATTGGAATGCGTTGCCCCGGGTTCTCATAACGCGCCACATCTTTTTAACCAAAAACGTGAACTTTCGGAAGCGATTGAGGAAGTAGCAGATCAGTTATATGCGATGGTAGCGCAATCGTTCTTAGCAGTTACGGACGAAACACATCTTGGTGCTGCCCTTGAAACTGCCTTCTCACTCCTGTGGGAATTGCCTCGCTTGAAAAGCCGTGCACTCTGGAATCGCTTTGCATCTCTCAAAGACCCGGCTGTCTGGGATGCGTATCTCCTTCATAACGGCATCTCTCGCGAAAAACTTGCAGCCCTTGATTTCCGTTCCCAAATTGACAACGCAATCAAAGAGCGAAGTTTTGACCCATACCAAGATTTTCTCGGCACTTTGAACCTTGCCTCCGTTTTTGAATATCAACTTCAATTGGTAGTTAGCACTTATCCTGGATGGCGCGTGCTTTTCTATCATGATGTGGCTTATGCTCTAACACGAAGCGAACCACCTGAAGATAATCCCGACCTCCACAGAGTTCCTGTTCCACTGTTGCCACGTGCCATTGCAGAATTAGGCGGGCGCTATTATCAAGCCGATCTACATCCAGAAACTGAAATAGGCGATGCAAATTTCTTAGAGCACCCTCACCGTGGCGTGACGACTGGACAAACAGGTATTATCGGCTCTGGGTGTGTTCTCTACCCTTGCACACTTGGCGGGTTGAGTGTCAAAGTTAAGCAGCGCCATCCCATCATTGGGGAATTCGTTGAGATCGGCACAGACACAAGCCTCCTCGGTCCAGTCCAAATTGCTGACCATACGAGTATCGGGACAAACACTGAAATTTACGGGTTTGTTGAAATTGATCAAGGGTGTCGTATCGGTTCGTCAGTCGTTATTGGTACAATTCGAGGTGCTGCAGAACATCCCGGTAAAATAATGATTGGGGATGAGGTGCGAATCGGTGATGGCACGGTTATTGAAAATACATCTGAAATGGATCTGATTATACCCACTCGTGCGCAGATTCCTGCACGAAGCCACGTAGCAAATGATGGTTTTGGATTTCCCAGATATGTAACATAAATTGCATTAGAGTTTCAGTATCGGGGTTCCAAATTCCTCCCACAAGATACACCTATATGTAGGGATTAAATTATCGCCGCAAAATAGAATAGGGGTTGAGACAGACGAAAAATGAAGAAAATTAAACGCGCGCTCATCAGCACTTACGACAAAACGGGTCTCATAGAGATTGCAAATGCGCTTGTGCAATGCGGAGTTGAAATCCTTTCCACAGGCGGCACCGCCCGACACCTTCGTGACGCAGGGATTGCGATCACTGATGTGTCTGATTACACAGGTTTTCCTGAGATGTTAGATGGGAGGGTTAAGACACTCCACCCCAAAATCCATGGCGGATTGCTTGCACAATGGGATAATGCAGAACACGCGGCACAAGCCAACAATAATGAAATAAAACCTATTGACATGGTGATTTGCAACTTGTATCCTTTTGAGGCAACAGTTACGAAACCTGATGTTACACTTGAAGAAGCGATTGAAAATATAGACATCGGTGGACCGACGATGATTCGCGCTGCTGCGAAGAATTATAAGCACGTAGCAGTCCTCACAAATCCTAATCAATATCCACAAATAATTGTAAATTTAGATGCTAATGATGGGTGTTTATCTGAAGATGGACGATTTGAATTGGCAAAAACGGCGTTTATTCATACTGCCCATTACGACAACGCGATTTCTACATATCTTGCCAATTTACAATCTGATGGGGAATTCGGCGATGTCCTGAATCTTCGTTACCAAAAAGCGGATTCGCTCAGATACGGTGAAAATCCACACCAAAGCGCTGCTTTTTACAGAACTGAAACCGCTCCTGTGCCATGTGCAGCATGGGCAAAACAATTGAATGGATCGCCTTTATCGTTTAACAACATTCTTGATTTAGATGCTGCCTTAGAAATCGTCAAGGACTTTAAAACGCCTACTTGTGCGATCATCAAACATAACAATCCTTGCGGACTTGCGACTGCTGGCAACCTGCAAGATGCTTTCACCAATGCCCTTGAATGTGATAGAACTTCTGCCTTCGGCTCAATTGTAGGTTTAAATCGTAAAGTGACGATTCAGACAGCGAACACGATTCGCGATGCTGCAAAATCAGGAGTTAAAATTGAAGCGATAATCGCGCCGAGTTACACCAAAAAAGCATTGCGTGCATTGTCTCGTGTCTCAAATCGCCAGATTTTTGAAACTGGAGAACTTTTACCGACAGAACCAATTCTGCAACTCCGTAATGTAACCGGCGGTGTGCTTGTCCAAGAACAGGATGCACATAAAATCAAGAAGAATGACCTACAATTTGTCACCAGACGTAAGCCTACGGACGAAGAGATAGAATCCCTACTCTTCGCATGGAAGGCGTGTAAACATGTCAAATCTAACTGTATCCTGCTTGCGCAAGGCACGCAAACTGTCGGTATCGGTGCAGGACAGATGAGCCGTGTAGATGCTGCGATTATTGCTGTCCGTAAGGCAGGTGAAAAGGCGGAAGACGCAGTTTTAGCCTCTGATGCGTTTTTCCCATTCCCGGATGGCGTTGAGATTGCGGGTGAAGCAGGGATCCGCGCGATTATCCAACCTGGTGGCTCTGTAAACGACGAGTCAGTGATTGAAACAGCGGATAAATTTGGTATGGCGATGGTATTTACGGGTGTCAGACACTTTCGGCATTAGTTTCTGAATACATTTCATTTTAATCTGTTTTGTGGTATACTTCTATAGTAGGAGGAGACACATGAAAACGTATTCATTCCAGGTTGTGTTAGAAAAGGACAAATGTCCCGATGAACCCGATGAGAACGCTGTCTGGCGTGCGTATATTCCCGCATTAGAATGTCAAGGTGCTGCGAGTTGGGGATATACGCAGAAAGAAGCATTAAAGAATTTGCAGGATGTAGTTGACCTACTTGTCGAATGTTTTTTTGAATACGGAGAAGAACTTCCTTTTGAATCCCTCCCACAGATTCAGGTCAGTGATGTTCCCTTAATCGTTGTAAATGTTTAATTCCACTCAGGAAATTGAAAATTGCCTACCACATTCTCAATCCCACCCACAATAATTACCGGTGCTGGCGCATCCGAAAAAGTCGGTGAACAAGCAAAGCGACTCGGTGCCAAGAACGCACTCATTGTGACAGACCCGGGCATTGCCAAAATCGGATACGCCGACCAGATTGCCAAAACCTTACGCAATTCTGGAATAGCCTCCTCTATTTTCTCTGATGTCACACCCGATCCAACATTACAAAACGTAACTGATGGACTAAACCAATACCGTGGCGAAAACTGCGATGTGATTGTAAGCGTCGGTGGCGGCAGTGCAATTGACTGCGGTAAAGGCATCGCCATGAAACTCACGAACGATGGTGAATTTGCTGACTATATGGGTGTGGACAAAATCCCAAATCCGGGTGCGTCATTGATTGCGATCCCTACTACCGCTGGGACAGGGAGCGAAGTTTCTAAAGTCACCGTTATCACCGACACGGATCGTAATGTCAAAATGATGCTGAGCAGTGCTTGTATATTGGCATCTGTTGCATTGGTCGATCCGTTGCTATCCCTCACAACCCCGCCGCACCTGACCGCAGCTGTTGGCGTTGACGCGTTGACGCACGCAATAGAGGCATATATCTCAAACCGTGCACAACCGCTTACGGACGCACTTGCATTGAAAGCAATTGAATTGATTTCAGGTTCGCTTCGTCAAGCGTGGGCAGATGGCGAAAACATCTCTGCACGCACAGATATGATGCTCGGGGCATCTATTGCTGGTATGGCATTCAGCAATTCGTCTGTTGCGTTAGTACACGGCATGTCACGACCAATTGGTGCATATTTTCATATCCATCACGGATTATCAAACGCAGTACTGCTGCTTGATGTGATGGAATTTAGCGTTGTCGGCGCGCCTAAACGATTTGCCGATATTGCACAAGCGATGGGTGAACCGATTGACAGGCTTTCACCGATGAAACAGGCAGATGCAGCGATTTCTGCAGTTGAACGCCTCATCAATGATATTCAGATGCCACGTCTCGGTGAAATCGGTATTGATAAGGTGAAGTTTGAGCAGGTCATTGATCAGATGGCAGTTGACGCTATCGCAAGTGGGAGTCCAGCAAACAATCCTCGCCAAGCATCTGTAGAAGATATAGCAGCGTTATATCAAAAATGCTTCTCTCCACGAAACACATAGTTATGCACATAAATAATTTGAAGTTAAACAAGTGTTTAAAAGTAGTAGGCACGCTCCGCGTGCCGTAACGGGAAATAAAGCGTCACACTGTCTGTGGTGCTACATCAAAAAATTATGCAAACCCTTCAGTAATTTTACTATAAATTGATGGAAGCGTAGAATTAGACTAATGAAGCAAGCACCAATTATTGAAATGCACAACATCAGCAAAAAGTTTGGACAGGTGCAAGCTAATGCCGCAGTGAATTTTACGCTGCAGCGCGGCGAAATACACGCTATAGTTGGCGAAAATGGTGCAGGCAAATCTACTTTGATGAAAATCCTCTACGGACTCTATCAACCAGATGAAGGTGAAATCTTTGTTGATGGACAACCTGTGACTATCTCCTCACCGAAGCGTGCCATGCGCTTTGGTTTAGGCATGATTCAGCAACATTTTACACTGATACCCGCTTTCACCGCTCTTCAAAACATTATCCTCGCAAAAGAGACACGTAAATTTGGAACCCTCCTTGATTACCAAAAGGCTGAAGCCGAAATAACAGAACTTGCCGAACAAGTTGGGTTTGATGTGCCTTTGAACACCCCCATAGAATCATTGTCAATTGGTGCGCAACAACACACGGAAATTTTGAAAGTGCTTTACCACGGTGCTGAAATATTGATTATGGATGAGCCGACTGCTGTGCTTGTTCCACAAGAAATTGAAGGTTTGTTTGAATGTATGCGTGGTCTCAAAAGAGAAAGTAGAAGTATCATCATTATTACCCATAAACTTGATGAGGTGATGGCAATAGCCGATACTGCCACGGTAATGCGCCGCGGGAAAACCGTTACTACCTGCCCCATTTCTGAAACAAATCCGCGTCAATTGGCAGAACATATCCTTGGTGAGTCAGTCCTTCAAAGTTCAATAAAACGCAAGAAATTCAATGAAGAAAGTCCTATGCTGCACTTAGAAGATGTAACGATCCGAACAGGAACGGATAAAAACCTTCTTGATGGAATCAATCTTGATGTCTTCTCTGGCGAAATTGTTGGGATAGCTGGCGTTGAAGGAAACGGTCAGACAGAATTAATTGAAATCCTAACAGGATTACGAAAAATTCAGCAAGGGAAATTGACTTTGAACGGGGAATCCGTTACTAATTGCTCTACTTCAGAATTCCGTGAAAAACAGGTTGCACACCTGCCTGCCGATAGACACCGCCACGGTGTTAGTCTGAATAACCGAACTGATGAGAATTTTATCATTGGGAAACATAAACAGAAACTGTTTTCTCGCAACACTCTGTTGCATCAAAAAAACATCCAAAGATTTGCTTTTAATGCCCTTGATAAATATCAAATTCGGGTTGGAGATATAAAAAATCCGATTAAAACACTATCTGGTGGAAATCAGCAGAAGGTGGTTGTTGCCCGTGAATTATCTGGTGATCCTTCCCTTATTATTGCTGCACATCCAACGCGCGGATTGGACATTCATGCTGTGGGATTTGTTCACACGCGTCTTATTCAGGCGCGGAACCGTGGAAAAGCAGTTTTACTTGTGTCCTCAGAACTTGACGAACTCTTACTACTTAGCGATAGAATTGCGGTGATGTATAATGGTAGGATTGCAGGAATTGTTGTCCCTACCTCTGATAGTGATAATAGCAACAGTTTATCGGAAACAGATAAACAAAAACTCGGTGCTTTGATGCTTGGATTGTCTTTAGAACATTAATATACGCTGTGGGCTGCATTTGGAAACATACGGATCGTCTACTCTAAAATTGTGAGTCGTGCAGTAGTCGGGAATCGGAGTTCCCTCCTACAATACGCAACATTTATTGTAGGAGCAATCTCCGAATCGCGACATTTACCTATAAATTTGAGTGGACACAGCAATGAACCTGACTTGAGGAAACACAATGATTATTGATTCACATACACACGCTTGGCCACGCTGGCCCTATCAACCTCCTATTCCCGATCATGAGAGTCGTGGGAAAGTAGAACAATTGCTCCACGAAATGGATTTGCACAACGTTGACAAAGCTGTGCTTATCTGTGCAAGGATTGATAGAAATTCCGATAACAACGACTATGCTGCTGAATGCGTTCAACGCTATCCAGATAGACTAATTCAGTTTGCAGATGTAGATTGTTCTTGGACAGACACATATCACACCGAAGGTGCAGCAGATCGTCTCAAAACCGCAGCAGAAACATACAACTTAAAAGGCTATACGCACTATCTCAGAGGCGATGACGATGGGAGTTGGTTCTTTTCGGAGGAGGGGCAACGATTCTTTCAAATGACTGCTGAACTGGGGTTAATCGCCAGCATTGCCATGGGAAGCCATCAACACGCGCCACTTCGCAAATTAGCAGCACAGTTTCCTACGGTGCCGTTTCTGTGCCATCACATGGCTGGTGCTCGGACAGGTGAGGAACATCCCTATCCACAGCTAAAGGAGGTACTTGTTTCCGCAAACGTTCCGAATATCCACGTGAAGATGTCAGGGTTTGCTTATGTCTCTCAGGTCTCATGGGATTATCCATACTCGGATACACACTGGATTGTTCGTGCGCTTTATGAACATTTCGGTCCTGGTCGCCTCTGCTGGGGTTCGGACTATCCGGTAGTGCGTAACTTTATGACGTATCAGCACGCGCTTGAAGCGTTCCGCACCCACTGCACTTTTATCCCCGATGCTGACAAAGCGGAGATTTTGGGTGGAACCCTTCAGCGATTACTATCTGAAGCAGGTCAATAGTTTCCTTGATTTTTTACTAACATTCTGGTATTATAAACTTAAGAAGTGGAATTCCAGTGCTTAAATCCGATAAGGTAATCTGAAATCAGAAGGGAGAATTAGTATGAAAAATATATTTGTTTTGACAACGCTTGCACTTATGCTCGTGGCAGGTTTTGTTTTTGCTACAAATACCCCGATTGTGCAAGGTGAGTATATTGAAGCTCGGTCCGCGAGTGTGTATGTTGGCGCATGCCATTTCGGTGCTGAATTTGTGGAAGGTGGAAAAGAGGCAACACTTGTTTGGAATATCCATCGTGGAAGTTGGAACAATGTTTCGTTAGATGGATTAACCGTTGTTGCTGTTGTCAGTGCTAAAAACAACTTGGCGATTGATACAAAGACACGTAAGAGTGTGTTGTATATGGACACAAAGGTTACGCCAGAACAACGCGCAGCAATTAGCAACATGCTCGCGACAAAACGTTCTGAAGTTCTCGGCAAAGTTGTTGCAACCCAAATCGCGCCCATTACATTCACGAAAAAGGGAACGAAATACGATGTGACGGTTGGGAAAATGCTCACATTAGCTGCAAATCGCTATCCGTGCGCAAAATGCACACAACCCCATCAAATTTGGTATGAACCGCTGACAAAAGTTCAGAACGCTATTGTCGGCAAATCGGAAGTTTATCGTTATAAAGATACCCACCTCCCGGTGAATTGGCAGCAAGGCGATGCAGCCAACAACGTTTTTGTCGGTAATTTTTCAATGTAAAGCCATGATTGTCTGTAGTTGCCTTGTGGTAACTACAGACGTTACTTACATACAATTGTGGTTTTATAACTTATCTCGTTGATTCCCCCTATTTACAACCTTTTAATTCAATCATTAGAACACTATGTCGTAATAAATAATACCGTATAGATTTTATTAATTAGGTGAATTAGTGAAAACTAATACAACACTCAAGGAACGGAAGTTTAGACTGACCTCTGAAGAACGATCCTCTTGGGACAAGAACGGATACTTTATCCGTTTCGACGTTTTTACAAAAGAAGAAAACGACTCTTTAGCGAAAATCGCTGATGATATTGCCCTCGGCAAACGATCCTTCCCAGACTACCATATCTTTCAAAACGCTTTAGTCAGAGACGGTAAAATCGAAGAACAAGGCATCTATGCGATGCATAATATCCAATATGTAAGTTGTAATTGTCCAGAATCCCTTGCTCGTACACGCGATTCCCGTTTAACGGACCCCGTTGTTGACATCCTCGGTCCAGATATCCTCGGCCTGAACAACCTGTATATTTGGAAACCGCCAAAAATCGGTTTAGGTTTTCCGTGGCATCAAGATAAATGGTATTTTAACCATCAGTATAAAACCGGGACGACAGTCGCAACATGGACTGCCATTGATGCAGCAGATAAAGAAAACGGGTGTTTATACGTTATCCCCGGCAGCCACAAAAATGAGGTTCACGAACATAAGGAAATTGAAGGTTCACAACAAGGGGAGTTTAAACAAGCACAAGGTGTTTGTGATGAAGATGGTGTTGCGGTAGAAGTCCCTGCTGGAGCGGTCATCTGGTTTAATAGCCAAATCCTCCATAAAAGCACCGATAACCACAGTGAACGTTTCAGACGCGCAAACATTGCACATTATATCAATTCTATAATCCGATTGACGACAAACGAAAGAACTCTATCATGAAACTACGACTGACTTCCATCTATATTCTGCTTCTTTTGCTTCTGTCATCTTCCTATGCAACCGTTCCTTCCCAATACGCGAAGCAATCCGTTGAATGGTTCCAGAGCGAGGAAGGTCGCCGTATTGCCGACAACGTCCTCACCTGGCAGACACCGCACGGCGGTTGGCCCAAGAATAGAGACACGGCGTCTGAGCCGTTTGATGGTAAAAGTGAGGATCTGCGCGCAACGTTTGACAACGGTGCGACCACTAACGAACTACGGTTTCTTGCCCGTGCGTTTCGTGCGACAAACGAGCCGCGCTACCAACAAGCATTTCTCAAAGGGCTTTCTCATATCCTTGAAGCACAATACCCGAATGGCGGGTGGCCACAGTTTTATCCGCTAAGCAAAGGCTACCATCGTCACATCACGTTCAATGACAATGCTATGGTCCGCATTCTCGAACTCCTCCGAGATGTCTCTGAATCTTCCGACTATCAGTTCCTGAAAACCGAGGACCGCGCTAAGGTTGAAGCTGCTGTAACCAAGGGCATTGACTGCATCCTACGCACGCAAATCAAGCAGAATGGCAAACTCACAGCCTGGTGTGCGCAGCATGACGAGAAAACGCTTGAACCTGCGTGGGCACGTTCCTATGAGCCGCCGTCGCTCTCAGGTGCCGAAAGTGTCGGTGTCGTGCGATTCCTGATGTCAATCGAAGAACCCACGCCAGAAATCATCGCCGCTGTCGAAGGATCCGTCGAGTGGTTCAGAAGCGTCGCTATCCACGGCATCCGCCAAGAAAAGTTCACTGACGCAGAGGGGCAGGACGATAAGCGGGTCGTAGCGGATTCCGACGCGGGACCGCTCTGGGCGCGTTTCTACGAAATCGGTAGCAACCGTCCAATCTTTCTCGACCGCGACTCGGTGGTCCGTTACTCGTTATCCGAGATCGGGCAGGAACGCCGCACCGGATACGCCTACTACGGGAGCTGGGCCGCCAAGCTCCTCACAGATTATTACCCACGGTGGAGAGAGAAGCACAAGTTCCCAAAGGAATAAATGTATCAATAGGAGCGTTAATGGACACGAATACAACATTCGAGGAACGGAAATTTAGACTGACACCTGAAGAACGATCCTCTTGGGACGAAAACGGTTACTTTATCCGTTACGACGTTTTTACAAAAGAAGAAAACGACTCTTTCGCACAAGTCGCCGATGACATTGCCATAGGAAAACGTCCATTCCCCGCCAAGCAAATCAACCAAAACGCGTTGGTCAGAGATGGAAAGGTAAAAGCAACTGGTTCCAATGCGATGCACTGTATTCATCATGTTAATAAACATTCACCTGAATTCCTTGCACGAACACGTGATATTCGTTTAACTGATCCAATCGTTGACATAATCGGTCCAGACATCCTCGGTCTCAACAATCTGTATATCTGGAAACCGCCAAAGATCGGTTTAGGTTTCCCGTGGCACCAAGACAAATGGTATTTTAACTGGCAGTATAAAACTGAAATAACAGTTGGAACGTGGACTGCTATTGATGCAGCAGACCGAGACAACGGATGTTTATACGTTATCCCCGGTAGCCACAAATATGGGATTCTTGCGCATGAGGACATGGAAGTTCACAACAAAATGAGTTTAAGATAGCACGTGATGCCCGTGACGAAGATGGTGTGGCTGTTGAAGTGCTACCTGGAGCAGTCGTTTGGTTCAACAACCAACTCCTGCATAAAAGCACTGATAACCATAGTGAACGCTTTCGCAGATGTAATGTTGCACATTATATAAGTGCAAATGCAGAACGTATACCTAAAAAGGATGGCAAAAATGTCCGTCCTGTTATGTGGGTTCGGGGTGATACATACTCAGAGAAGATGGAACCAGTCTATCGGAACGTTTTACCCATACCAGAATCTGATTGAAAAGTGAAGCGGGAAATTAGGCACTGCTGCCAGGAAAGAGTGTTCGCTGCAGCAGATCACCAGTATAAATTGCACTCGGCAACACCTCACACTCCGCCCAACACCCCGGACATTTATATACCCATTCCCGTTGTATCTGAATTTTGGCGTTAGTCCAAAGGTCTTTAAATTTCTGATCCCGCAGATTACCGACAGATGTTGTATTGAATTGGCAAGTTGGGACACGTCCATCTGGCAGGATACGCATGGCCGGGCGCGTAAATCACGTTCCGATGGTGTTTCCGTAATTCCTCATCAACAGCACGTCCCCGTGTAGCATGCCCTCTCCCCTCTCCTGCAAGGAAAAAATCGTTGCCATAGATAGATTTCCTTTGCATGCGGTCAACAGATGGGGTAACTCACTACAATGGTACGTTTATCAGAAACCTTATAGCACTATAATACCACAATGTTACATTCTTGTAAAATTGACATCAAAAAAATATGTAGGTTTATTAGTGTAACGCGTTGTGCTAGTTAATATTTGGTATGTTTATATTTCACATGTCTGTCTCGTTTGGGTTGAATTCCGTAACTTTTCCGATACCTGACGACCTCAAGGTAGGAGGGAACTCCGATTCCCGACTACAAACGAGTCGCGATTCGGAGATCGCTCCCGCCAAATGCCAAAAGCGCATTTGGCGTTGATTTGGCTGAATGCCATAAGCGCATTTAGTGTTGATTCACAGAATATGAACAGTTGTGAAAAACAACAAAACTGATACGTAACTAGCACAAGTCGTTAGTGTACCATTCAAATAGACATTCGTTTTCAGCACTTTGACAAAAGAGTATTTATGCGTTATACTAAACATTGAAAGAATTATCTTAAAGGAAGCTGCTCTAAAACTCATACACATCAGGAGAATGATATGCCTAAATACGCGCACATACTGCGAATGGTAGTAATACCTGTCCTATGTCTTGCAATGATTGCTACGATTAATGCTCAAAAACCAAATTTTCCAGAACGAATGCCGATTGTCGAACGGCCGTTTTCTGATGACCCCGACAAGTTCACTTTCGCTATCATCGGTGATAAAACTGGCGGCGGGTTAGATAAGTGGCCAGTGTTTGACCGCGCAATTGATGAAATAAACATATTAAAACCCGACTTTGCCATTATGGTCGGCGACTTAATACAAGGAGATACAACGGACATCAAACAACTTGCAGCAGAATGGAAAGAATTTTGGGATCATCAATCCGATTTAATCGTTCCATTTCTACCATTGCCCGGTAACCACGACATTACCAATAGAGTGATGTATGACTACTGGGAGGAACACATCGGACGCACCTATTCGGCGTTTACATACAAAAATTGTCTATTTCTATTGCTCAATACAGAGGAGTGGCATACAAACAATGGTGAATGGACAAACTGGTTTGGAGAGGAACAGATTAAATATGTGAAATCGCAATTGACACAACACGCGGATGTGCGGCACACGTTTGTAATGTTGCATAGACCCTTATGGCTTCAGAAACACTCCGGTTGGGAGGAAATTGAAGCAGCACTCGGTGGACGCGCATATACTGTTTTCGCAGGACATTACCACAGACTGACACTTCATACTCGCAATGACCGACGATACTTCGTGCTCGGTGCTACCGGTGGTGGATTTACCCCGCAAGCTGTGAAGGAATACGGCGCATTTGACCACTACAGTCTCGTAACCGTTGACAACGAAGATGTCAATATCGCAATTATTGAACCGGGCAATATCCACCCCGCAGACCTCTCGACCGCTGCTTTCAAAGACAAGGTTTCCAACCTACTCAAATTTAAACCCGATTTTAACCTTAACAAAGACGAATCTTTTTCCAGTGGAAGTCTTGAAATATCCCTTGAAAACACGCTTGAAAAACAACTGAAGTTTGAAATAGTTTTCGAACCAAATCAGAATTGGCAGATTTCTCCGAACCAACTATCTATTCAAGCTAAACCCCGACAAACCTCAAAAACAACTGTTACCTTTTCTGTTCCATCAGATGACTTCCTCCCATTTCCTATTTACAAATATTCGGTGTTATACGGTGGTGAACAATTATTAAGAGGCAGGCAGTTGTTTCACCCTATTGACCGAGTATTTATGCGCGTACTTAAAGATTGGATGCTTCTCGGTCCCTTTGAACTCGGCATAGAAAAAGCACCTACTGACTCAAACGATGTTCCACAAAGTTTTCTTGAAATACCTGTCCCTGAACCCAATCTTAAGAAAACATATCAAGGAAAAGCAGGAGAAATCACTTGGCAAGAACACAATTCTGAAAAGGAACGTATTAAGTTAGACGAGGTATTTGGAAATGCTGAGATGGCTTACGGTTTTGGAATGACTTACATCAAGAGTCCTGATACACGACGTGTTTTTGCACAGATCGGATGGGGAAGCAATCTCGGAAAAATCTATCTCAATGGGGTTGAGATTCCTGGTGCCGCTATTCCCGGCAAACATCTATTTTCTTGGTGGGCGCACTTTGAATTACCTCTGAAGGAAGGTTGGAATACCTTGACGATTCTGTCTGGTGATTATAATGGATGGTGGGATTATCGGATGGAAGTTGCAGACCCCACGAAGGTGTTTGAGTTCAAGATAAAACCGGCTTCAGAGAATTAAAAAGTTGGGTCTTAATCCAACCCACCCATAGGTGTCAACTTAAGGCACTTTGCGTGCAAAATACGTAAACGGTAGAGAGCTTACAAAGCCTTCCCACAAGAGTGCTGCACGACGCTTGAATGGCTCTGCTAAAACATCTGAAATTTGACAAAAAACCCTATACACGTTATATTATAGTAAAATTCATAATTATTTATACACTACGGTAGGTTCGGTTTCCTAACCGAACCGTGTTTATTCAGTCCATAGATGCGGTTAGGAAACCGCATCTACCAGGGAGTGTGCACATATTTTTGGATTTAACTATAACATAAGAACGTTATTTTTAAGGATGGATTATGGCTTACCTCAATTCGGTACTTGACCGAGACTGGAAAGACAAAGGTTATCTGAAAATTCCGGGCTTCTTCTCTACTGAAGAAGTGGAAGACCTACAAACTTGGGTCTCTGAAATCTCATCTTGGGAGCCGACAGAAGACAAATGGATGCATCACTACGAATCAACGCCAGAAGGTGCGCGACTCTCTCGCTCAGAAAATTTTGTGCCGTACCATCCCGATATGAAGGATACCGTGACAAGCGGTAAAGTTTTAGGCGTTGTTTCTGAGTTGATGGTAGAACCGGCAGTGCTCTACAAAGAGAAAATCAACTACAAATATCCCGGTGGTGGCGGTTACGCTGCCCATCAGGACGCACCCGCCTACGAGTTTATCGACTATCACATCACCTGCCTAATTTCTGTGGATTCAGCGACTCCAGAAAGTGGCTGTCTCTATTTTGCACCGGGCAGGCATCAAGAAGGATTCATCGCACTTGACGAGAAAGGTTGTGTCGCGCCCGAAACTGCCTCGTCAATGGAGTGGGTCGCTGTTCCGACAGATCCTGGAGACATCCTCCTCTTCGGCTCCTACATTCCACACAAGAGTCCCACAAACCGTTCAGATGAACCGAGACGAATTATCTATCTTACCTATAACGCAAAATCCCAAGGCGATTGGCGTGAACAGTATTATGCCGACAAACGGCAGGCTTTCGCACAATACGCAACAGACGTTTCAAAACGAGACAAACAGATTAGCAAAATCGCACATTTTAGAGGAAAAGTAGTAAATCATGAATAATTTCGTTGATCCTACCTTAGCACAAGAAATGCATGCCGCACCTCCAGAACAAAAGGTTGACACACTTTTCGGTTACATGGAAAAACGCGGACAGTCGTTTTACGATGAGGCCGTAACACAGTTAGAACACGCACTCCAATGTGCTGCCCTCGCAAAACAGAATGAAGCGAGTCCAACGCTTATTACAAGCGCATTAGTCCATGACATCGGACATTTTATATTAGGCGAACACAATGCCGATGTTGCCTTTTTAGACACAGACCTGAATCACGAGGAGATCGGCGCGCAGTATCTGGAACCATTTTTCCCAAAAGCCATCATAACACCGATCCGACTACATGTTCCCGCAAAAAGGTATCTGTGTACAACCGATACCGCTTACTATGATGGGCTATCCGATGCATCAAAAAGAAGTCTCAAACTTCAGGGTGGCGTGATGTCAGACGAAGAACGGGAGGCTTTTGAACAGATTCCGCATTTTCGGGATGCGCTCACCTTACGACGATGGGACGATCTCGCTAAAGTTAAAGGATTAGAGACTGTAGGATTAGAAACCTATCGAGATGTCGTACAACAATGTTTAAAATAGAATCCAAGTTTTAGATTTATAGCGTTTGTAGTCGCGCAATTCATAGCGCCTCTTACATTCCAGAAGGGTAAAAATTATGAGTTATGAAGCAATAGAATCAAAGTTTATCGCAACACCAGAAAAAGGCGAGGTGTCTTCACTCCTCATCCGTCCAGACAACGTAAAATGGCTATTAGTGCTTGGGCATGGCGCGAGCACAAATATGCTCAGTTCAACGCTCCAGACCATCGCCGAACGCTTAGCAGATATCGGCATTGCAACGTTCCGCTATCAGTTTCCATACATGGAACGTGGCGGTGGTGGTAGGGAATCAGAGGCAGTTGCATTGCAAACTGTCAGATCTGCTGCTGCAGCTGCACATGAAGCTGCAAACGATCTGTCCATTCTCGTCGGTGGACACTCCTATAGCGGGCGCATGTCCTCAATGTCCGCAGCGAAGGAACCGATTGAACATGTCAAAGGTCTCGTGTTTTTTGCATTTCCGCTGCATCCTTCTGGTAAGGAAGGCACAGAACGCGCGGAACATCTTGCTGATGTCACAATTCCGATGCTATTCCTGTCGGGCACACGCGATAAGTTGGCAAAACTTGAGTTGTTGGAACCGGTCTGCGAAGAACTTAGCGACAAAGCGACCTTACATCTGCTTGATACTGCGGATCACGGATTCAAAGTGCTCAAACGCCGTACTACGGAGGAGGACGTTTTTGTTGAGATGGCACGGGTGCTGAGTGAGTGGGCAGAGGAGTTGGGTTTATAATCCATGTTTTTTTAAAAGCCAAAACGAAACCGCCAGTCCGACTTTCTATTTTGATTGCAATCTTACTGAATCGTGTGATACCCTATTTCTATTATCCATCAAAATGATAGGAGTAAACGATGAAAAAAGAAGTCTTTACATTCAAAAATATGATGATTATTCTAATGGTAATTCTAATAATTGCTGGGACCGGATTCATCATTTCAGGAATTGACACATACGAAGAAAAGTCGATAAATGAGTGGATAGATGGTAAGCAAAATACTTTTATGAACTATTCTAATGAAATTGAAGGCTTTAGTTATATAATTACAGGTACAGCTTTCATCATTGCGGGTTTCTATTTTATAGTTAGATTAAAAGAATGACTCTAAAACCAGCTACTCCCGCGCATCAAGAAAAGTTGGGGTGCCGACATTTAGGAATATTTGCAGAACTTGCAATCACTGGCAAAATAGCAATGTATGACAACATAACCGATCTCATAGAAAAAATACATCTCGGCGAAGACGCAACGATAGAATTCAAAAGAGAAATGCCGCGCAGAAGCAACTTGGCAGACGAAATCGTCGCGTTTGCTAACGCTAAAGGCGGCGTTATACTCATTGGCGTTGACGACGATAGCGAAATCACTGGGTTAGACAAAGCGGACTTGGATAAGGTAGAAAAAACAGTCGTTGAAATCTGCCGAGACAGCATTGACCCCATCGTTCTCATTTACACAGAAAAATTACGGATTGACGATAAAAATCTGCTGAAAATAGAGGTGCCGAGAAGTCTATTTGTTCACAAAACCGCCAACGGTTACTTCATTCGTCAAGGAAGTAGCAAAAGAGAGATGTCCTCTGAGCAGTTAGCGCGGTTGTTTCAAACCCGCTCACAGGCACGTATTATCGCTTTTGATGAACAGTTCGTCCCGAACACAGATAAGGAAACACTAAAGGAACCCCTCTATCGCCGATTTATCACAGAAGGTGCCGCTGAAGATGAGATAGAGGACCTACTCCTAAAAAGACATCTGTTCGTTAAGGAAGGTCAGGAGATTCGTGCCTCTGTAGCCGGTATCTTGATGTGCTATGACACACCCGATGATTATCTCTATAACAGTTACATTCAAGCGGTTTTGTATAAAGGGAAGGAAAAGGACGCAAACAATCAGTTTGATGCCACAGACATTCGGGGACCGTTAGACCAACAGATCGTAGACGCAATGAAATTCGCTGGTAGATATAACGTGGTCGCAGCACGGAAGGACATTGGCAGGATAGACATACCGCAATACAGCATGCGTGCCATTTTTGAGGCAATCGTCAACGCGGTCGTGCATAGAGATTATTCAAAAAGCGGCTCAAAAATTCGGTTGTTTATGTTTGATGATCGGCTTGAACTTTATTCGCCTGGGGCATTGGCAAATACGGTGACGGTGGATAATTTACGTTATAGCCAAGCCACGCGAAACGAGCTTCTCGCGCGGCTACTTTCGGAAATTACGTTGGACGATAATATGAGAAGACAAGTAGTCCGCAGACACTTTTTAGAACGCAGAGGCGAAGGAGTAGGTATCATTCTGAACGAAAGCGAGGAATTGAGTGGAAAACCGCCTATCTATGAACTCTTTGACGAGGAATTGCGTCTCACCATTTTTGCTGCACACACAATTCCCCACTATTATTCAAAATGAATACAACGCTGTTACAGAAACCAACGCCCCTAATTTAAACGCATCGTTACCGGATGCAGAATCATCGTATAAAGTTTCCTGCTGCATCGGCAACATAAACGTAATAGAGAGTGGTACGTTGTAAGGTGTCGCGATAGAAGTTCCCAGCGATACCATGCTAAAACGCAGTCCTGTATTGATGTCAATCTCACCATCCCAATGTGCATAAGATTGATAAAGTCCAAGATAACTTGTCTGTAGCGAAAGCCAATCGGTGACACGATAATTCAACCCACCCGTATAAGTCACATCCCACGAACCGCGATAGGCTTTGCTGTTTTCATAGAACGGATACTTACCTCGAACACTCGCGTTTGCCCTCAATCCGCCATAGATAGGAAAACTATAACGAAGGTCCGCTATAGGATTAAATGTGCCAGTACCGAATTGAACATGGAGATGTTCCATCCCCATTTCTCCGAGTTTCCACGGGTCATCTTCAGTCTTACCGAACGGAATTGTCGTGCCAATTTTCGCGGTCAGCATATCATTTTGCCCAAAAATACCATGCTTGTTATACGCTATCAAAAGTTCCATATCCGATACACCTTGATAGGTTTCGTCTCGGTGATGAATTTCTTGATAGAGTAAAATCTTCCTTCTCACATCAGGATCATCAATATTCTCAAGTCCGCCGACGTTGGCATCTTGGTCTTTTATCTCATAAGGCACCACTGTTTCCAGTCGCAAATGCTTGTTGAACTGATATTTTAGACCGACATCAAACCGCACAACGTTCATCTCAACTTCATGTTTGTGAGCTGCCACAACTTCGGGTAAACTACCTATTGAAGATAATCCTTTAACCTCGTCGTGTCCGCCCTGTGCATTAAACGTTCGCGTGCCAAAGGAGATTTGAAATTTCTTTTGCTCTGAAGTTAAACTAACTTCACTACCCCCACCCTGTGGGATTGTGGGGTTGCTTCACGCGCCTCAGCTCTCTTGTGCAAAACCGAGGGAAATGAAGATGAATTGGATGGCTAAAATTACCGAAAGGAGGTTTCTCATATCTGTTTTACCTCAGGAAATGTATTTTTTATGGTAGATTTTGAATTTATTTGGACAGTATTGATCTGTAGGAGGGAACTCCGATTCCCGACTATCAGTAGTTTCGTCGCGATTCGGAGATCGCTCCTACAGGAAATGTGTATAATTATTTCCTTATTTTACCATAATAGTTAGTTGATGTTTATTGTTCAGATGTTCGGTTAAATTCATTTTGTCCCATCCATTCTATTTTACCAGATTATTTCTCACCGTGTCAATGCAAAATTAGTGTCAAATTGATGTTGACATCTCTGGACTGATAACATATACTTTATTAGCAATATCTAATACCGAATTAATGGGATTTAACCTATTATCTGGACGGTAGGTGCGGTTTCCCGACAAATCATGCGGAATGCCAAACGCGCATTCCGTCAAGCGCATTTGGCGTTGATTCACCGCACCGATAGATTGGAATCAGGATAATTTGGTATAACAATGGGTGAAATAATGGGCAATTATGAAGTTATAATGAATGCTAAAACACATTTAGTTGTTGACACCGATAAGGAACGTTGTTTAGGGGGTGTCGGTGCAAATTTTTATCGTCCGTTTGTTTTTCCATTCTATACGCCTGCTGGACACACCGTAATTCAGGAATTCGCGTTTGACCATCCGTTTCATAACGGCATCTTTGTAGGACAAGCGCCTGTGAAGGTTGGTGAACGAGAAGCATGGTTTTGGGGAGCACCGCCACGCCGTTCCTTTACGGACCGACTCTTTGAGAATTTGGGTCGTATGGAAACGGAGAAAGAAATTGACATATCGCCACATTCAAACGGTCTTCAATTCGTTCAAAATATTATCTGGCGCGACACCAACGAAGAACCTTTAATCGATGAAATCCGGACTGTCAATCTATATTCCGTTGCTGATGGCACGGTGTGTGAAATGACAAGCGAAAAGATTGCTAACTATGGTCCCGTTGAATATCCACAAACCAAATATGGAAGTATCGGCATGCGTGTTGAACCGAGACTTTTGCCTGTCATGGGAGGCGTTGTCATTGGTGACAACAACCGTAGAGGAAAAGTTGAAGTCATAGACGAAAACAGATCGGACTTTGTGGCATATCAAAATCAACTACCTGGGCATGGTCATTTTGGTGTTTTTATGACAATTCTTGAGGAAGACATTCGCGGTCCGTGGTTCATACGGGATTACGGTATGGCACTCTATAACCCCACACAGACAGGTACAGTTTCAACACCAGCAAATGGGACATGGAAGATTGCCCTTCGATTTGTTGCTTATGACGGAGAATTAACAACTGCCAGAGCTGAGAAGTGGTGTATGGTGTAGATGGAAACGGAAAACATCCTTGAACTTCAGAATGTCACGAAGACATTCAGTGACCTTGTCGCTGTTGACAATGTTAATTTTGAACTGCAAACCGGTGAAATCCATGCGATTTTAGGGGAGAACGGCGCTGGAAAATCAACCCTCATGAATCTCATCTATGGACTTTACCAACCATCAGGTGGGAGTATCCACATCTCTGGCGAATCAAAAACATTAAAATCCCCGCGCGATGCGATTGCCAACGGTATCGGCATGGTGCATCAACATTTTATGTTAATTGATAATCTTACTGTCGCTGAAAACATTGCACTTACTGTTGCGCAATTCAGTTCAAGAGATGGGACACTAAACTCTGTCGAATCCAACTCGGAATCCACACCGAAAGAAAACAGCAACCTTATAAAACTTAGTCCGTTTCGTTATAAAAAAGATGATGCGATCCAGCTCACCGAAGCACTTTCACAAGGATTTGGTTTGGCTGTTGATCCAAGTACCCTTGTGCGGAACCTTTCAGTGGGATTAAAACAACGAGTTGAAATTCTTAAAGCACTTGCAGTGGATGCGCGCATTCTGATTCTTGATGAACCGACAGCAGTCCTCAGTCCACAAGAAGTTACAGGCTTTTTTGAAATTTTGCGCGCATTACAAGATGACAACCGCTCTATCATTTTTATTAGCCACAAAATGAGAGAAGTTTTAGAAATCAGTGATAGGATTACGGTATTGAGGCATGGCAAGAAAGTTTATCACGGAAAAACAGGTGAACTCTCTGCGGGTGGACTTGCCAGAGAAATGCTTGGGGACGAACTCTCAGAAATAGAACGGAGAGAGAACAAAGCAACAACAGACTTAGTCCTTAATATTTCAGGACTGACGGTAGTAGGAAGCCGCAAGGAAATTGCAGTTGCTGATGTCTCTTTGGAGACGTATCGAGGTGAAATTGTCGGAATTGCTGGGGTGGATGGGAACGGTCAACGTGAATTGGCAGAAGCAATTATGGGATTGCGTCCATCCAAGTTTGGCACAGTAGAGATTTTAGGCATGCAACCGTCCGGAACAAAGAATATTCGCCGGTGTGGTGTCGGTTATATCCCTGAAGATAGGCGGACAATGGGCATAATCACTTCATTTTCTGTAGCGGAGAATCTGATGTTGAACATAATGCATTTTGAACATTTGGCGAAACGTGGAATAATTGGTCAGAAAACAAAAAATAGAGCAGCGATGCAGCTTATTGATACTTACGATATTCGACCACCTTTTACTAACATTCCAGCCTCTGCTCTGTCGGGCGGAAATCAACAGAAAATTGTTCTCGCCAGAGAAATATCACCGCAACCTGAACTGCTGGTTGCTGTTAACCCTACACGTGGATTGGATATTAGCGCTGCACAATACGTACATCAAAATTTACTTGCGCAACGTGACCGAAAAAAATCTGTACTATTGATTTCAACTGAGTTAGACGAAGTTTTACAGATGAGTGATAGACTCTATGTGATGTCAAGAGGAAAACTAATTGAAGCCACTGCACACCGCGATAACATTGAAACATTGGGATTATTGATGACGGGAGAAACGGAAACGGATGAATAGATTTACTACCTTGTACCAAAAGGCAAAATCCGTATGTTTCAGTATATTGAAAAAAATTCTGCTTTTTTTTCAATGGATGTTAACGCCAATTTTGATTTTAGCGGCAGCCTTCGTAACAAATGGCATTATCATATTTTTGTTCGGTTATAATCCGATAGAAGCTTATGCTGTAGCTATTGATGTGACATTCGGTTCTGTGCGCGGTGTGGGTGAAACATTGGTAAAAAGCACCCCTTTTCTTATGACAGGGCTTTCTGTTGCAATAGCGTTTCGGTGTGGGATATGGAATATCGGTGCTGAAGGGCAGTTTTTGATAGGTGCTTTGGCAGCAACATGGTTCGGCACTAAGATAGCGACACTGCTTCCCCAGACCCCTTGGACAGCGGTGCCGCTCTGTCTCAGTCTTGCAGTCGTCGCAGGCGGGCTATGGGGCATAATCCCCGCAGTTCTCAAGGTAACACGCGGTGTTAACGAAGTTATTAGCACGATAATGTTGAACTACGTGGCAATTAACTTCGTAAGTTTAATGATAGATGGAGGCCCACTTCAGGAGACATCAAAAACTGGACCGCAGAGCGATCCGATAGTTGAATGGGTGTTTCTACCACGCCTTTTTGAATCTCATCGGATTCATCTCGGCATCGGCATTGCTGTTATATTAGCTATTGCCTTGACATTTGTCCTGTTTCGGACGACTTTTGGATTTCAACTCCGTGCCGTAGGCGAAGGGGCCGCAGCAGCGGAAGCAGCAGGAATTTCGACTGCACACAACACTCTTCGCGTTTTTTTTATAAGTGGTGCACTTGCAGGACTCGGAGGCGCAATTGAAATCATGGCACTCGTTCCCCATCGACTCTCTGAAAATTTTTCACCCGATTACGGTTACACAGCAATTGCTGTGGCATTGTTAGCGAAGTTGCATCCGTTGGTAACGGTCGTGACAGCACTGTTGTTTGGGGCACTCGCAAAAGGTTCGTTTGCAATGGAGGCGGAGGTCGGCATATCCAGACAGGTGACATTGATGATGCAAGCAATAATCCTTCTTTTCGTCATTGGATCAAGTGCTGTAAAATTCTTTCGAAAACGAACATTAATGTGAATTCTAAAATATGTGGACACTCCCGATAGGTAGGGTTGGGAAACCGAACCCAGGGTTATTTATGGTGAAATATGTAAATAATTATACACTTCACCTGTAGGAGCGATCTCCGAATCGCGACAAAATGTTGTAATAGTCGGGAATCGGAGTTCCCTCCTACAGTTCAATAATGTCGAATTAATTCAAAAATCTATCATAGTTTTAGGGTTTTTACACATTTTCGTCAAAAAGTCGCGAGCTGGAGCTCGCTCCTACAGCAAGAGAGGCATTCAAGAATAACCGAAAATATGGAGAACTAAATAACCCTGAACCGAACCTAATACAGTATACAATAATTATTGGTTTCTATATAAAATAACTCAAGTTGCTACCTACAAGATAATTGACATAAAAAACACCTTTTTAATCGGGATAGTTCACTATTAGCATAGATTTTGTAGCACGGGGAATGCCATTAAGGCATTCATACCGTTGATAGCACTTTCAGTTTGCGCCCTTATGACGCAAACTAAATGAAGATTAAAAAATAAATTGGGTAATTCCATAATTATGTCCGGTGCGGTTAGGAAACCGCACCTACCGTGTCTATGGAAAGCTGTAATTACCGATTTAAATACTTAATCTTCATAAAGTTTGTGCTACATAGGTAGCAATTTAGGTTAAAATAATACATATAGACCTTATCCAATTTATGTAATCATAGGTTTGTAAAAAAATGGATATTATAGCAATACTTGAAGATATCCTTGCAGCTACTATCCGTGGGGCAACCCCTCTATTACTTGCTGCATTAGGAGAGGTGGTTGCACAACGCGCTGGAGTGATAAACATCGGCATTGAAGGTATGATGCTCATCGGTGCGCTCTTCGGATGGGTAGGTTCTTTTTATACTGCTGAATTACTGTTCCTTGCCCCATGGATCGGGCTTTTAATAGCAGGGCTGAGCGGATTAGTTACCGCCGCGTTATTCGCGTTTTTTGCGATAAAACTACGGGGAGATCAAGTTGTCATCGGTACAGCAATAACACTATTAGCGTTAGGATTCACGGAGGTGGTATATCAACGATTATTTGGGAAAACAGGTAGTTCACATAGCGTTCCGGATTTTAAACAATTTGATATGCCATTGCTCTCACAGATTCCATTTTTTGGTGAAGCACTGTTCTCACATAATATCATTGTCTATTTAGCTTTCCTGATGGTCCCTTGCGTCTACTTTTTCCTTTACCATACCCAACTCGGTCTGCGAATTCGCGCTTGTGGTGAACATCCGAAGGCGATCTCCACCGTTGGATCAAATGTTTCACTATTGCGTACGATGTGTCTGCTGTTTGCTGGAACTATGGCAGGCATCGGTGGCGGGTATCTATCGCTTGCAGATGTCCCGTACTTTACTCCTAAAATGACAACAGGGCGCGGTTTCATTGCGTTGGCTATCGTAATTTTCGGTAAGTGGCATCCAATGAAAGCTTGTGGAGCCGCTCTACTTTTTGGACTTGGGTTTGCACTGGACAATCGATTCCAAGCATTTGGGTGGGATATCCAATATCAATGGTTTTCGATGCTGCCTTTTGTGCTTTGTTTAGCGGTGTTAGCTGGTTTTGTTGGACGTGCAGAAGCACCACTTGCATTAGGAAAACCTTATGATCCATCAGAGTGATCTTACATACCTAAAATGTGCTGCCAACGCGAAAATAGAAAGTCTCTGTTGTAACACCAGGCACAGAGATGAGTGGCACAGCATAATCTACACCACCAACAAGAGGTCCCAAGTTTAAGCGCAGACCTACACCTAAAGAGGAAGGTAACCATTCGTACTCAATATCTTTCGCAGTGTCCCATACGTTGCCTGCGTCAAAAAAGAAAACTCCGTCAATAGGTGTATAAATTGGAAAGCGCAATTCGGTATTAAAGATGAATTGGACGTTTCCCCGATGTTTTCCGGTAATATCTTCAGGTCCAAGTCCCCGTTCCTCATAGCCTCGAACTGTTGTACTACCCCCTACCCAGAATCTTTCAAAAGAGATTAGTTCTGCATCGCTGTCTGCTTTCGCTTGGAGGCCCGGGGTGTAACCTAAACGGAGTGCTGTTGCTAACACAAGTCCGCGTGCATTTAGTTTTTTGTGATAGCGAGTGTCTGTAATTATTTTGATAAAGCTACTCTTCCCGCCTAAAAAACCTCCAGCATATTCCATTGTAACCTCGTTTAACATACCAGATGTTGGATTGAGGGAAGGAATGCGACTATCTTGTCTCCATAAGAGACGAAGACTGCTAACTGTAGTTGATGGGTTTGGGATAAGTGGTGCCACAGAAGTATCTTTTAAATCACGATAACTGTATTGTAGATTGAGTCGATGTGATCTGAATAACTTTCTACTAAGACTAAAACTACCTTGCAGTGCCCGGACACCGTCGTCTTCTTCCAATTTTCTTCCCCAGAATTGCAGACTACCACTTGTTCTGCCTATGAGCCAGGGATCTGTTAAAGTCGTATCGTAGAGGTAGCCGAGTGTTCCACCTCTACCTCGCAAACGGAATCGGATATTTCGCTTAAAAAGGTTGAGATGGCTTAGTGCAATCGTCCCGCGGGGTCCGTCTGAAGAACTATAACCAATGCTTGCACCGTATGAGCGTGGTTCCCTCTTTTGAAGTAGAATTTCTACATCTCTGACTATTGGTTGGGTTGAAGGAAAAATTGGTAGACCTTCATTATTCAAATTCCTTGGTTGATTACCAAAAGCCGTTGGGATTATAGGTTCTCCTACGCTGATTCCATGTTTAAAAATTCCCGTACTGTAGAGGTTTTGAATAGCTTGATTCAACTTATCTGGGGTATAGAGAGCACCTCGAAGATGCGCAATCTCGCGATTAAGGACGTTTGTGTTAACCCCAGTGTCGCCTACAAAACTGAATGTACCAAATACTATTTTAGCCCCTTCAGAAATTTCAAATTGTAAAATACCATGTTCATAAACTGACAGATGCCTCTTTCCCTGCTCAAGCGTATAACGAGCGTTACCATCAAAATCTTGAATACTCCAACCTATCTTTGTCGCAATAAACGTTCCAGCAAGCGAGAGATCGTGTCTTTTAAATGCATCACGTAATTTTTTCGGTAGCGTGCCTGAATCCAATTGTTCAGAAAAATTGCCTTCTATCCGAAAAACTGGTGTGTCTGTTTTGTGTAGATATTGTGTATCCAATATTTCTGCATCTATGTAACCCCGATCTTGATAGGCTTTAAGTATCGCGTTTTCGTAATTTTTCCGAACAAGCCGGGCATTCGGTTCCTGAGATTTACTTGGCAAAGCACCAAGGAGTGTAGTGGTGTCTAACGCCTCGTTTCCATTAAACTGACACCGATTAATCACTTCTTTGTGATCTTCAATTATCGTATAATGTATCTTAGTTTTTCCAAAATTTCGGTTATTAGAGGTCTGTTTTTCTGGAATTGGTAACTTTACCACAGCATCAGGATATCCAGCTTTTTCATATAATATCGTTAAACGTTGTATATCTCTTAAAAGCGTTTGCTGAGAAAAAATGCGCTTGCGAAAGAGGCGAGAGAAGGGACGGTGAGGTTTCATCTCTATCTCGCGCAGCAATTCCTCATCAGAAAAGGCGTTGTTTCCAGAAAATGTGACACCAGTTACAATATATCGGATACCCCGCAACACAGTAAATTTAACATGGAGTGGAGAATTGGTTAATACCTTTGATTTTACTTCGGTTCCGTGGTAACCCTTCGCTTCAAAGTGATCTTGTACGGTTTCCTCCCACAAAGGACGGTTATTTATTAAAAATGTTATTTCGCTTCTGAGTCGGTCTCTTTCAGATTCTTTTGTGCGAATCCCTAAATTTGCCCAAAACTTACGAATAGGCGAATCTTGAATGATCGGTTTTCCGTTCTCATCTACAAATTCAAGCAATAGTTGTGTGCCTTCAACTATTTCGAGTGCTAAGATACCGGTTTGATGCAAAAATTTCGGCTTAATTTCAGTATTCGGATAGTATTTCTTCCTATAAAGGTCACGAATTTCCTCAATATCTTTTTCTAAGACAGATCTGCGATAAACTCTTCCGACACGGCTTTGACATATAGATTTAATTTGTTCTGTGAATATCGCTGAATTACCATGAATTTGAAATTCTTTTATGACCGTAGGATTTCCCAAATTGACCTGATATGTTAAACTCCCGTTAGAGGCAATTGTATTTTCTTCTACATCAGCATTAAAATAACCGTTTTCAGCACACACCAACTTGATAGAATCAACATCTTTTTTACCAATTACAGGGACATACCTTGCACCAGGTTTCAATTTTATTGCAGCACGGATTGCTTGTTCAAGTTCATCAGGCAGTCCACCTGTTATATTAATTGTTTGGATGCGCATCACATTTTTTAAATCGAATTTGAGCACTATTCCTTCAGATGTTTGGCGAGTATATACATTAATCTGCGAGAACTGTTGTGAGGAAAAAAGTGAACTAACACTTTGTTGAATAGCATAACGCGAAAACTGTGAGTTATCCGTTACAGAGGTTATTTTTTTTAGACTATCAAGTGTGTTGCTATTTGTTACAGGGAGGTCGTCAATGAGGTATTCAATTTTAACAACTTTCTTTTGTTGCAAGGTTTCACGCGAGGAATCGAGGAATCGAGAGGTGTTTGTAACTTCTCCGAAGAGAGGTTCAATAGAAAAAAAACAGAGAAGCACTTGTAATAGTCCACAAAGTATGCAGCCCTTAACTAAACAAATAGACAATGATTTCAGTGTACGATTCAAACTTGTTTTAAACATTTAGAATCGCCGCTCCAACAGTTGAATATCTACACCAACTTCACCTTTTTCATCACCTTCTACTTTTATGGACATATTTTTAGGTAATGGATATTCCGCAATAATGTGGCGCTCATTCGGATCAAGACCGGATGAAATAGTGAAGGTGATCCCACCAAATGACCGTGAAAAAAAATTACCCGGCAAAAGGAGCGCAAGCACATCTGCTTCAGTCAAAAATTCAGTTGTGGAGGAATTGAGTGGTTCTGCGTGTAAATTAAGCTTCGCTTTGTCAATATCGCCGTTTTCAAGGGTACCGGTTATTGTTGCGGTAATTCTTAGATCTGATGTGCTTCCGTCCCTAAGTAAAACACCACGGATTGGGTTCGGAATTTCGAGATAGATATTTAGTTCCGGGTTGAAGGCAGTAGTGCTTGAGTTTCTAATTGTTGAATCCCCAACAATCTCAAAAACCTGTGTAATGATGCCAATTTTCCCTTTGAGGATGGAAACATTACCCGTGAAAAGTGGTTCTTGAATTGCACCTGTGATCTGACCGCTACAAGCGATTTCAATGTCAGTGTTTCCACCAGTTGATGAACGTAGATGAAAGTTGTTTGGTATATCTATTCCTATATCTAAATCAAGTTCGCGCAAGATTGGAGCATACGAGAATAGGTCCGCTTCTCTTACTGTACCAGCAGAGAAAACATTTAGTACGTCTTCCCAATTCCAATCCTGTCGGTAATGTCCAGAGTCGATTTTAATATGACCCTCCAGAATCATATCTGTAATTTTGCCGTGTAACCGTAACTCATCAGAACTTATGTTAATCTGATACGACCTCGGTTCGGTAAAAGTGCAATCTGTTAAACTGGATTCAAGGTTAATATCATCTATCTTAAACTGATCTAAGGTAATCTCACCACTGGCTGAAAATTCGCCATTGTTCAATTGACCTTCAACGGTTTTGATTTCAAGTTTTGATTCGGTGAAATTAAACTGTGCATTAACATTCTCAAAGAAAACTGGTGAACTTGCGAGTTTAAGTTCTGAAAAATTTCCCTTGCCTTTGAGTAGTGGGTTTTGCGGCGTTCCACTGACTGTCGCATTGATTGATCCAATTCCACTTGCAGATTGAATCAGAGGTTCCATTCGTGGTAAAATTTCAAGTTCGTCCAATTTAAAATCAATTTTAATCTCCATCTCCTCGGGAAGCGGTTTCGCTTGAAGTTTTGAGAAGGAAATCAGATAAGGCACTCGCCCCGAACAAGAGAGCTGATTCCTGCCAAATCTCAGGATAGGCTTATCATCAGAAATTATCCACTGTTGGGTATCGTTACTATATTGCAGTTCAACAAAGAATTCATCAATGTTTGCTCGATTAATTGCGATTTCATGCCCAACACACTTCACTGTTATTTCAGGCGCTGCATAAGAACCTTTGATGTCAATGGTCGTTGATAGCATTCCCTTCTTCTGATACGACTCACGATACCCCTTAGGTAGAAGGGGATCTAAAATAGATATTTTGAAATTGTCCAGTTTCAGGTTAGCAAACATTTCACCTTGCATGTTCCATCTACCGTAACAGCTAAAAACAAGCGGATCCTCTGCTATATCAGAAGAGATTGGGATAGTATTTTTGAGTTTAAGTCCTTTAATACTGAATGTGCCAGAATCTCCTAACGTAATCGGAATTGGTTCTGGATTTTCAAAGCTGAATTGCTGGTCTAAGGTAGTAAAACCCAGGGAAATGTTATCAATGGTAAAATCCGCTGTTGCTACCTGAGTGAGAGCGTCAAAAGAGATTTTTTCGCGTATTTTCGGAATTGGGGATTTTTCGCCATTTTCAAAAAAGTTATCAAGCGGTATGTTCAATTCCGTAAGCGTAGCCGCTACATTTCCGTTCACATCTTCAAAGCTATCTTGTGGTAGTGCTTGCCGTAGAATTGAACCGAGAGGATACTGTTTTATTGACAAACCCTTTACTGAGAAAAACTCCGGAGTCAAACCATCAAGTTGCAATTCACTTTGTTCAAGATTACACGTCCCATCTTCAATATCAAATTGGAACTTTGCAAACTCAAGAGCATCTCTACCGGCTTTGAGTTGAACATCAACGTTCTCAAAAGATTGATTGAAATTGTTTAGACGGATTTTGGGAACATATAAAGAAACATCGCCGTGTAAATATGGTGTTCGCGTCGTGCCCTGAATTCTCAAATTAATATCTGTAACACCATCTCCCGCTTCCGAAAAAACAGCATCAATTCCCGGGAAAAAAGTGAGTGGTATTTCATTACCGAGCAGATGAACCTCAATAGGTGTTTCAAGGAATCGTTCTGATAAATTAATCTGTGCTAAAGTTAGATCAAACGGAATCATACCGTTCAAGGTTAAATTGTCACCATTAGTGGTAAGTTCAGTTCTCAATTTAATCTGTTTGTTTGCATATTCAACATTACCGTGCCACTGTAGTCGTGAATTTGTTGCGTTCTTTATAGGGTGTTTAAAAGTTCCCTGCCATTTCGCTGTTATGTTTGGCATAGTAAGCGGACCATCAAAACCAATGTTAACTGCGGATTCCATGCCAGAAGACTCAATCTGTAAGGGAAGACGAGTAGTAGCGCTATTATTTTTCAATTTGAAGTCGATAGGTAAGGTATTATAAATTTGATAATCTTGTGCCTGTAAATTGAGTTCATTTATCTTACATGTTGCTGTTAAAAGATCACTGGTAAAACCTGTTCCAATTAACTTCACAGAACCGCTTACTGTTCCGCTTAAGGGAGTGGGATGTTGCTGATAAAATGTGATAAAATCTCCCACCTCCAGTTTCTCGACAGATATACCTAAGTCAAACGTCATTTCGTCGTTATTCTCGGTTGAAAATGAAGTTTTGCCATTTATCTGAAAAATGCCTTTTCCGATTTGTCCATTGGCAATTAAGTCCCGTATTTGTATTGATTGCCTTCTAATAGTAGTAAGTGCGTGCAATTTGTCCAGTGTGATCGGTTTTGCAAATGTACCAAGACGAATAGGGTGATTTTCGATTGTATGTGTGTTTAAATCAACAACAGGTTCAGCAACGGTTCCTGCCACATTTAGCATAGTCCTAACATTTCCTTTAATTAAGGCAAATTTGTCAGACGTTAGGCGTTTCACTGTCTCAACAGACAAACTATTCATAAGTAAATCTGAGAATTTTGCTAAATCAAGGTTGTCACTAACTATTCCAAAGTTTAGTTTAGAATTGTCAAATTCATTTTGATCGATTGCTATATTCCCATCTATCTGTAAAACGTTGCCCAATACATGTATCGAGAAAGGCTTGATATGTACAGCATTATTTTGAAATATTATTTCACTATTAGCTTTGCGGACACTTATATCTCCAATTTCGGTTTCCACAATTAACATTGGTATTGTCCATTTGAGATCAACAATAGGATTTTCTAACGTTCCTTTTGTTTTTAAATTATATTGAGCAGTACCAGAAATGGGAAACCCTAACGCTGCACCGAAAGATTCCAGCGTTAATATTTGATTATGCTTGGAGGAAAGATTCATATCTTCAGTTTTTGTATCAATGGTGCCGGTGAGTTCAATGAATGGAGATTTCTCCCCGTCCACAGATAACGAACTGTCAGAAATCGTCAATATATCATCTTCTAAATTTAGACGTATCGGCTTTGGATTTGTAAAGCGCAACGAATTGTACTGGAGTAGTGTCTCGTTGATAACTACGTCAACATCATAAGGATGAACACTTTTTTTAGCAGGTTCAACTAACTCTGTAATTGTGCCTTCTATTTCAACAGTGCTATCAATAGTGCCAGTAATTGCATCAAGGGCAGGATGAAAAATGCGCAGAATCGGAGTAGCTGCAGTTTTTTCACTTTTAAGGAAAAACTTGTATGGATTAGGAAAAGCATTGCGGATTGTACCCTCAATATCAGTCGTTCCAGCAAGTGCTTCTCCGGTAAATTCGAAATGATCTTTTTCTTTTATGAGAATGCCATCCAGATAGGCATCGCCGAGGGGGTTGTCTTCAAATGTGAGGTCTGAAAAGATAAATTTGGTGGTAAATACAAGGTCTTGCGGCTTTTTTTGATATGATTCAACTTTGACATCCATTTTGCCATCAAGCGGAAAATCGGTCATGTCTGCAGCGCGTGCAAGTTCAGCCAATTGAATCGGTTTACCTTTACTATTTTTTAGACTGAAGTTGAAATCTCCATTACTTTCTACCTTGGCATTAAGGATAACTTGTTGACCGCGTGTCGTTATTACAAAATTGGGGATGGTAAGCGAGTAATCATCAATTTCCAACTGCAATGTTACAGGATCAAAATTGATGCTCCATGCGTTTCCAGAATCAATGGTAAAATTACCTCTGCCATCAAGGTGCCCAATGAGTTGGCCGTATAGATTTAATTCTCCCTTTATATCACCTTCAATGGGATAGGCTACAGTAAAAAAGAGTTTGTTATAGTCAGCATCCAGCACAAGTGGATTAGCGATGATGCGAAAATTCGCAGGTAATTTTTCATCTATACCAATATCACCTTCAATGGAAACGCTTGTACCACCTTGTTTTGTTAGATGTGCGTCTTCAAAATATACAACCCGATTTTCATAGCGAAAATTTCCTGCTAAATGACCAAGCGGGATTGGGTCATCATCGCTGTGACAATAGAATGTCTCAGGCATTTCTACATGCCCAGTAGCAGTGCCATCTTTTTTTATTTGTGCAGTAATGCTTCCGACACCTTTGACAGATATGGAGTTAAAAATTTTAAATAATTTTCCAAAGTCAACATTCTCAAGTTGGACATCAAGGCTATCAAAAGAACCACCGATTTCAACGCTTGTGTCATCTATAGTGCCATCTACACTAACACTTGAACCATGCTCATATTCTGAAGATATTAGACAAATCAGAGATGAATTCTTCAAAGGTATAGATTCGTCTTTTCCAAGAAGATTTGTATCTGAAAGTTCTACATTGCTATCAAAATGAAAAGTTCCCGTTGTATCACCATTTATTTGTGCCGAGCCAGTAAATGTGCCAGATTTGATTTGAGGAGTTTCTGTTGGCAATTCTAAGAACATAGACAATAGCGACCGGAGTTGAACATCTGTAATTTGCCAATTACTCTTGTAAGTGATAGGCTGCTTTACAAAGTGGTGTAACCGCTCAATTAGATTGCCTTCAGTGTTATTGTCAAATGTTGCACTACCATTTCCAGAAAGTGTGCCGCCAGCAACCTGTGCGCTGAATTTGTCTAACGTCAGTTTCGGAACTTGCTCAAAGTCCAAAATAGTGTTGACCTTTAGATTTGTAATATCTATTTGTCTTGTTTTAGATTCGAATTTATCATCTGCAGAACCAGAAATTTGCTTGATTGAAAGCGATTCCGATGTTCCTATAAGTTTTCCATTTAAAGTTGAACCTGTGCCGTTTAAATCCAACACAACTTTGCCTAATCCTGCAAGTTGCGTGTTGTTACCAAGTAACTTTTGTACATCTGCTGCATCAATTGTTCCTTCTACAACTGTATTCCATTCTCGTTCATTCCAATTACCTTTAAGTTCTTGTATTTCGATAAATGAGTTACCTAATTGTAGTTTTAGTTTTTCTAATGTACTGTTTTTCGCTGATACAGAAAAGTTTATATTCTTCAACTCTTCAATTGGCAATTCGGTTCCATTTAGGATAAAACTCCCTTTACCAATAGAGAGTTCTCCTGTATGATCCCATTTTTCTAATTCACGCCACAACTTAATGTCAATATCTGGCAGACTTAATTTAATGTCCTGCTGTGTATCTGTAAAAAGAATCTTACCACCATTAATAGCAGCTTTGGAAATTGCAAATGCAAAGGAATTATTAGACTCTGGCTCAGGCGCAGTTTTCCGCAGCACTTGTATAAGGTTTACTTGTCCATCCGAACTACGCCGTAGGTTTAACTCTGGGGCGTTGATCTCTAACGCAGTTATAAGAAACTTTCGCTGTAGAAGACCCCAAAAATAGTATTTGAGGACTATCTCATCTGTGGAGAGTATAGACAATTTTTTGTCGTCTTCTATCCTAAAATTTTCGACTTCAACACCAGTGAAGATGTTCCCACTCAATTCACCAAGCTTAACCTCGTAATCCTCGGTAATATGGTTATTCAAAGTTTTTATCAGTCGAGGCTTAATGAAATTATTTAGGAAAGAATCTGAACTGATATAGAAATAACCGACGATTCCAAAGAGAAGTGTAATTAGTGGTATTGAAATAAACACTCTTTTTCGTCTTATCATCATTCCTATTCCGAAATGTTTACGCTGTTGGTATAAAAAGCGTCGTGAGCGGCGTTAACTACATTATTGACAAAATCCATATTTTTTGTAGGCAGGGCTTCTAATCCAGATTCTGATTGTATTGCTGTGGTGGGTGTTCGGAGCCAAAGCAGATATTCGATATTACTTATATCTCGGTGAATTGGTGAAAAGGTTAACCCCATAAATATTGCTGAATAGTTTTCTTTCGCAAAGTTAATCAGATTAATCAATGTTCCTTTATGCACACTCGGGTCGTCAACGATTCCGCCCTTTTTAACGTGGATGCGCCCTGCCTCAAATTGTGGCTTTACGAGCACTATAATCTCCGATACGTCTAACTTTTCAATCACAACAGGTAACACTTTTTGTAAGGAGATAAAAGACACATCAATTGCAGCGATGTCAAGCGGATGTGAAAATAGGTGTTGGTCAATGTAGCGGATGTTGGTTTTGTCAAGGACGTGAACACGTCGGTCAATGCGAAGTTTCCATGCAAGTTGACCATACCCGACATCAACCGCATAGACGAAATCGGCACCGTGTTGGAGTAAGCAGTCAGTAAAACCACCCGTGGAGGCACCAACATCAATTGCAACTTTATTTTCAACGGTTATATCAAAATCTTGTAGTGCCTTTTCAAGTTTTAATCCACCACGACTGACATATTTTGGTGGATGTTCAACCTCAATTTCAGCGTCATGTGGTATGCGTTGGCCCGGTTTAAGGTTTGAATTGTTGTTTATTTTGACTGCCCCTGCTAAAATTAAACGTTTCGCTTGGAGACGACTTTCAGCAAAACCGCGTTGAACAAGGACAATATCTAACCTATCCATCTTTCATCATATCTAATTTACGATCAAAAACTATACTGATAGCCTGTGAACATTACTCAAATAATCGTAACGCATATTGATGTTCCCAGGTTGACTCTATGATCCTACAGCTAAGGCGACTCCGGCGCGAATAATGGCTTCTGCATCATAACCGTATCTATCGTACAATGTGTTTACGTCTCCATGTTCAATAAACCGATCCGGCACTCCGAGTGAAGTCACACGGACATCTGTAATCGCTTCCGCCGCAAGTGCTTCAAGCACAGCACTGCCAAATCCACCCATTAAGACACCATCTTCCACCGTAATTATTTTTCCAATCTGTTTTGCTAAGTCTACAATCAATGTAACATCCAAAGGTTTAATAAAGCGTGCATTGACCACTGTAGTTTCAACACCTGTTTCACGCAGAGTCTTTGCTGCCTCAAGTGCAGGATAAACCCGATTTCCCAGTGCCACTATTAGTAAATCATCACCTTCTTGACAGATTTCAGCCTTTCCGATGGGCAGGGGCTTAGGTTCAGTTTCTAACTTAACACCGATTCCTGTTCCGCGTGGATAACGCAACGCGATAGGACCGATCTCATAAGTCAATGCTGTTTTGAGCATGTGCTGTAATTCATTTTCATCTTTGGGTGCCATTGACACAATATTGGGAATTGAACGGAGGTAAGCAATATCAAATACACCATGATGTGTTGGTCCATCTGCCCCTACGATTCCTGCCCGGTCAAGAGCGAAGACAACAGGCAAATTCTGAATACACACATCGTGGAGAACTTGGTCATAGCCACGTTGTAAGAAGGTAGAATAGATGGCAACAACCGGTTTTAGTCCTTCCGTTGCGAGTCCTGCAGCGAAGGTGACGGCACACTGCTCCGCCAATCCAATATCAAAACATCTATCTGGAAATGCCTCCGAAAACTTGTCTAAACCCGTTCCACCTAACATGGCAGCTGTTACGCCTATAATACGAGAATCATGCTTGGCTTCTTCAATGAGAGTACGGCTAAAAATATCTGTGTACTTAGGTGTGGCGGATGACGGACGGAGCGATTTACCTGTTTTTACGTCAAACTGCCCACTGACACTATAAAACTTAACCGGATCTTTTTCAGCAGGAAGATACCCTTTTCCCTTCTTTGTAACCACATGCACTAAAATCGGCCCGGTCAATTCTCGAATACCTGTAAGAATCGGTATTAACGATTCCAAATCGTTTCCATCAAGTGGTCCAAAATATCTGAATCCAAATTCCTCAAACAGTGTGCCAGGTTTTAGCGATGCTTCAATCTTCTGTGCTAATGCCTTTGCATCTGATGGAAAAAAGTTTATTAATTCTTTCGCACCTGTTCGAAGACGATTATAGCCACGCGAACTAATCAATTTGTGAAAGTGTTTTGAGATTGCCCCGATAGTAGGAGATATTGACATCTGATTGTCGTTGAGAATAACGATCATATCTTTCCTGAAGTCACCTGCAGCATTTAACCCTTCAAGTGCCATGCCTCCCGTCAACCCACCATCACCTATAATAGCGATAACTTTGAAATCATCGTTGTTCACATCACGGGCAGCAGCAATGCCTAAAGCAGCTGAAATTGATGTGCTTGAGTGTCCTGCCCCAAAGACATCATACTTACTTTCTTCACGACTTAGAAAACCGCTGATACCCTCTGTTTGTCGAAGTGTATCAAAAGTATCTACGCGCCCCGTAAGAAGTTTATGCGGATATGCCTGATGACCTATATCCCAGATTAGTTTGTCGCGAGGTGTGTCAAAAACCGTGTGTAAGGCAATCGCTAATTCGACTGTCCCGAAATTAGGGGCGAAATGTCCGGGGTGCTTGGATAGTACTGTCAATAAATAGGCACGCATCTCCTTAGCGAGTGTTTCAAGCTCACTTAAATTTAGTGCCTTTAGGTCAACTGGTGATTTGATTTTTTCCAAAACCATCTCTATTCTCCGTTTTCATCTTCGGATATAGATTCTGCTGCCGTGTCACCATTATCTTCTTGAGACACGTTTTGCACTCTCACCTCTGCAGCTTCAAGGAGTTCCCTACACGAACGAACTAACCCGACTCCTTCCTCAAAAAGTGTCAGAGAAGCATCTAATTCCAAAGTGTCTGGAACCTCTAACGTTTCAACAATTTCTTTTAGTCTTTCAAGTTTTTCTTCAAATGTCAAACGGTTTCTCCTTACCTAACAGCACTATATTGTTTTGCCATATTTTAATCTGTGGTGAATTATTGAAATAATTAGACACTTCACATGTAGGAGCGATCTCCGAATCGCGATACGGTCGGGAATCGGAGTTCCCTCCTACAAATCAAAATGTAAAGTTAATTGTAGAATCCACTATAAACATTCGTCAACTGTGCAAACGAGATGTCCTTGTGATAGTTTTACCTCAAGCCGTTCTCCTATTTTTATTTGATCGTTTGATGTTACCACATCTCCTGAGGATGTCCTGCAAATACTATATCCTCGTTTTAAGGTCGCTAACGGACTAAGTCCATTTAACCGAGCGGCTAAAGACTGTAATCGATTACTTTCTGCCTTCAATCTATCATTTATTGCTTTTTGATATGCCGCTTCAAGACCGTCAATAGCTTGTGACAACTGATAGATGGTATCCTTCCGTTTAGATGGTGAAAGACCTGATTCCAACGCATCAAGTTCGCCATGTTGCGTTGCAAGTCTGCGCATCATGAGTTCTTCTAAACGATTTTTCACACCTTCTAACTGTGCCAATAAATCTAATCTATCGGGGACAACATGCTCCACAGCGGCAGACGGTGTCGGGGATCGGTGATCCGCAACCATATCAGAAATAGTAAAATCCGTTTCATGACCAACAGCCGAAACAATAGGGATTTTGGAGTCAAATATAGCTCGTGCGACAATTTCTTCATTAAATGCCCATAGGTCTTCCAGTGAACCACCACCACGTCCTACAATCAAAACATCTATATCAGTTCTACTGTTCATAACATTTATGGCACGTGCGATCTGTGCCGCAGCATATTCTCCTTGCACAAGTGTCGGGTATAGCAATAGTTCAGCTAACGGATACCGTTTTTGCAATTGTTGCTGGATATCTTGAATGGCAGCACCAGTTTTAGAAGTAATTACCCCAATTTTCTTTGGAAAAGTGGGTAACGGCTTTTTGTGCCTATCATCAAATAGACCTTCATCTGAAAGTTCCTGTTTTAGTTCTTCAAATGCTCTCTGCAGGGCACCGATTCCAAGTGGTTCAATTGTATTAACAATTATTTGATATTCACTACTTGCAGCATAGATATTGATTCGTCCTTGTACCAGAACTTCATCTCCGTCACGCGGCAAAAACTGTAACCGCGACGCACTACTCCGAAACGCAACGCTCCTGATATTACTGTTTTCATCTTTAAGCGTGAAATAGATATGACCAGACGCGGGGCGACTAAGATTTGAAACCTGCCCCTTCACCCACACATTTTGCAGTAACGGTTGCTGCTCAATTATACGCGATAATGTCTTAGTTATTTGCGTAACACTGAAAATCGTCCGAGGCATCGGAAGTTCTAACTGCATTCAGGTGTCCTTAAATTAATCTCTTATACACGGTTTGCTTACAAGTACTTATTTTTACAGGGATTTCAAAGCTGATATTGAATCCTTTCAATACTGAGTGCTAATCCTGTTTCAAAATCCAATTCCACCTGAACTGCATTTAACTTAATATTGCCTTTCGCCACGCCAAAGCGTGCCGGCATCAGTGTCAAAAAACTTTCAACCACCTGCTCTATCCTACTCCCAATAACAGAATCGTGTGGGCCTGTCATGCCGACATCAGTGATATAAGCGGTACCCTGTGGCAGAACTCGCTCATCTGCTGTTTGAACGTGTGTATGTGTGCCGATCACAGCACCTACCTTACCATCCGCGTGCCATCCCATTGCGATCTTCTCTGAAGTCGCTTCAGCATGAAAATCAAGAATCACATACGGCGTTTCAGTTTTCACCTTAGCCAGAATTGTATCCAATACGTGAAACGGGTTTGTGTATCTATTCATGAATATCTGACCAGCGAGGTTGATCACAGCAAGTGTGCTTTTTCCATCAACTGATGGGACGATTGTAAAGCCGCGTCCAGGAACTTCGGCAGGATAGTTTGCTGGACGAATCAATTGCGGCGTTGTGTCAACGAAGTCAAAGATTTCTTTCTGATCCCAGACATGGTTTCCAGTGGTAATTGCAGAAACCCCTGCTGCTAATAACTGATCCACAATATCAAATGTTAAACCCCTTCCCCCAGCAGCATTTTCGCCGTTTGCAATGATGAAGTCATACGAATCGGTAGAAGTTTTGTTAAGTTCTTTTAGAAATTCAGTTGCTGCTCTTCTCCCCGGATTTCCAACAATATCCCCTATAAATAGTATTTTCATTTTCTTTATCACATTTCTCGTAATCTCTTACGGTTTACTCGCGCTTTTTTCTGTAGCGTATTTTCATTATTAAATTTCTTTCCTAATCCGCAGCGCACGGTATTTATCAGATTATTAATTTTGCGAAGTGTTTTCGTTTCTTATTCAAATAATTGTTATACTGCTTCTAACTCCGAAAGTGTAAACAGTGATGCGAATGAACATCCGAGCGCATTAATTTTTTCCTCTCCCCCCGCTTGTCGGTCAATGACTGCCACAACATGTCCTACTGTGTGTCCCTCTGCACGAATTTGTTCTATGGATGTGCAGACTTGTCCCGCAGTCGTGATAACATCTTCTATTATAACAAGTGTGCTTTTCTCTTTTACACCTCCTTCTATGAGATTGCATGTGCCGTAATTTTTTGCTTCCTTACGGACATAAAAACAAGGAATACCTGTTTTCAAAGAGATTGCTGTCGCAAGTGGAACACCTCCTAATTCCAATCCTGCTAAACCGTCACATTCTGCTGGTAGTAATTTTGCCATCTCTGCTGCAATTGCAGTTAACAGCGCGGGATTGCTTTCAAAACGGTATTTATCCCAATAGAAGTTGCTGATATTGCCTGATCGGAGTGTGAATTCACCTGTAAGATATGCTACTGCACGAATCTGCTTTGCCAATTCAGTTTTTGTCATAATAAGGTCACCATTTTGAAAAGTAGTCTAATGCACCTCAATATGTGCTGAATCTACTGCTACTACCTCACCAATTACCGCAGCCTCCGGGCAATCAGCAGCGTGAAGTTCTCTTACGGCTGCATCGGCATTTTCTGCTGGCAGCGCAAATAACAGTCCACCTGATGTCTCTGCTTCCATCAAAATATGGTGCATCTCCTCCGAAACCGAAGATTGGAACGAAACCTTATCCGATAGGAACTTTGTATTTGCAAGATATGCCTGCGTGTAAGTTTTCTTAGCAACTAACGAGGGAGCATCTTCAAAGTAGGGAACGGCACTGCTATCTATTTTTAGGCGGACATCATTGCCTGCCGCCATTTCTGACGCATGTCCCAACAACCCATAACCTGTGACATCTGTACATGCGGAGACACCATATTTTAACATAACCACAGCAGCAGAAGCGTTCAACCGTGTCATCGATTCAACCAAATGTGGTAGAACTTCATCACTGATTTTGTTGAATTTCAATCCTGTTGTGAGAATGCCAATGCCGAGATTTTTCGTTAGAATGAGAACATCACCGGGACGCGCGCCGTAGTTTTTAACAAACTTTTCTGGATGCACGACACCGGTTACTGCAAGTCCATACATCAGTTCTGGTGAATCCACCGTATGTCCACCGAGAAGTGCTGCTCCTGCTTCTGCAGCCTTTTCAGCACCTCCTCTCACAATATCACCGAGAATGGAAAGATCAAGGTCAGCCTTTGGCCAGCAGGTGATATTCAACGCGGTTTTCGGTGTGCCACCCATGCTATACACATCGCTGAGTGAGTTTGTCGCTGCAATTGCGCCGAATGTATACGGGTCATCCACAATAGGCGTGAAGTAGTCCACTGTGTTCACAAGCGCGAGGTCATCCGAAATGCGATATATACCCGCATCATCAGAGGTCTCGGTGCCAACAAGCAGGTTCGGGTCAGTCGATTTAGGTAGGTTATCTAAAATGTATGAAAGCTCGCCCGGAGCAAGTTTTGACGCTCACCCAGCACATTTAACGGTCGCAGTAAGACGGATTTTCTTGTTTGTCATAATTTTGGGATGTAAAATTGAGCAGATATAACAGGTTGAAGTAATTAACAGTATCTGAATATGTTAACACGGTATAAGTTTGAAATCGCAGGCGATTCAAGGAGATTGTTTCATTTGATTGAAGTTTGTCTTTATGATTTAAGCGCCGCTATAACGGATTTAACATACGCAACACTCCGTCCATCTTGATGGAACTGGTCACCGTAACGGACACCTTCAATCGCAAGATATCCGTCAAAGTTTACATCTAACAGTGCAGCAATTGCGAAACGATAATCAATTTCCCCATCTGGCAGTGGAACTTGGACGTAAATAGCGGTTTCTAAATCTGGTATATGCACACGATAGAGGCTTTTGCAATGCCAATAGTTGACATGGGGTGCAAGTGCTACAATAGCATCTTCACACGATTCTTCTGGAATATCATAGGTCCAGTAGATATTACCTAAATCTGGATTGATACCGACATTCGGTGCATCAATCAACTCAAGTAGATGCAAAGCTGACCAACTGTTGTCCACAATTGAGTTTTGATGTATCTCAATGGAGATAGAGACATCTTGATCCGCTGCTATAGATGCCACCTCAGAGACTGCAGCCGCTGTCCGTTCATAATCTATTGTGCTTGCTTGACGGCTTGAACCTTGCGAGACAGATTCACCACGATACGTGCCTTTGCCGTTCGGGTCTCGTGGCGGCGTAGTAACAGTGGAATTCACAACGTTTGCGCCTATCTTTGCAGCAAAATTAACTGCATTTAACATGGCTTGCTTATTCCCAGCAGCGACACGTGGATGGGCAGCACCGCCGCCTCCCCGTATTGCAACGCACGGCATTCCTGCATCCTCAAGTTGTGTGCGAAGTGTAGCAATCTCTGCATCCGGCAGATTCATTGTTGGAAGTTCAATGCCTTCAAAACCTATTTCTCTCGCCTTTTGCAGAAACTGTTGTTGATTTTTGGCATCGGTGGGTAGTCCACCTCCGTTATATGGATAAGATGCACACCGCCGAAAAGCATACGCAATCTTCATTCTATTTCCCCTTCAAAAAGACACATCACAGCCAGCTGCAACTTTTGAAAAATAACATTGAATTGTTTCTGGACAGTCCCATCACACGGGACCTTTTTATTCCTTTCTATATGTGTTCGCAAACTTTCTAAAATGCTACAATAATACCACGCTTGCGCCTCTAAACCACCGTGAAAACGTTCCCAAACCACATCACCAATATCATCGTATTCCGAAATCACAGTCCGTAAATTATGAAGTTTGTCCGCGCAAGTTACGAGACAAATCTCTGTGGAAGCAGTTTTTAATGCTTCAATCCGTTCAGTCTTTCGTTCACGCCATCGCAGTGACTTATTCTCAGAACATCCATCAACAATGTTCGCTACAGATTCGCCAAAGTTTTTTCGGATACACTCTAACGTTAGGTCGGTGTCTTCAACCGTATCGTGCAGGATTCCTGCTATCACAATTGCTTCTGAACACCCAGCATCCATCAACATGAGACCAACGGCATACGGATGCGTAATATACGGCGTGTTAGTGCCTTTCCGATACTGTCCATCGTGTGCTTGTGCAGCGACTTCTATCGCTTCTTCAATACGGTTTTTCCGAGTACCATCTTCCGTCATACGTCTTATCGCTACTCAATTCACGCCTATAAATATCAGTACACAATACATTTGTTAGAAATTCAAAGATAAAAACAGTGTTAAATGATACACTATTTCTGCTTGTTCAGTCAAGATATTTTTAAAATGTGAAAACTTTGATGGATACGATTGCCTACAAATAGGTGCTTCTTGACGACGCTTTTTAAGGCGCGCATCTTTAGAAGGAAGGATATTATGGCTACGATTGCTATCGGTGGGATCATGCACGAATCTAATACGTTTAGTGATACACCAACCGACTTTGAGGCGTTTTCTCACACTATCGGAGATAATCTATTATCGGTTTGGAAGGGCACACATCATGAAATGGGAGGATTTATTCAAGGCGCAGAAGACCATAACTATATGGCATATCCTACCGTGATGGCTTCTGCAACACCTGCCGGTCCTGTAACAGATGCTGCTTTTGATAAACTCACCGATATTCTTGTCCAACAACTCAAAGCAATACCGAAACTTGATGGATTACTGCTTGCACTGCACGGCGCGATGGTGGTAGAGAGTTATCCTGATGGTGACGGTGAAGTGTTAAAAAGACTACGAGACACTTTTGGTGAATCTTTGCCAATTGTCGTCACACTTGACCATCACGCAAATGTCTCTCAGCAGATGGTTGACAAATCAACAGCACTTATCATTTACAAAACGAACCCGCATATTGATCAACGCCAGCGGGGGTTACAGGCAGCAGAATTGATGATGCACATTCTGAAAGAAGAAGTAATACCTATACAGGCTCTTGCCAAACCAGCAATGCTGCTCAACATATTGTATCAAAACACAAGTGCTGAACCGATGCTATCTATTATGAGTAAGGCTAAGGAGATAGAAAGTGATTCCAATGTCCTTGCCACCAACGTTGCCGCGGGATACCCTTATGCTGATGTCTATGAGGCAGGTCCGTCCTTTGTTGTCGTTACGGATGATAACCCACAACTTGCGCAAACTGAGGCTAATCGGCTATCAGATATGTTGTGGAATGTCCACGACCAATTAACGCTGAATCTGCCTGATGCTGCTCACGCCGTACAACAAGCAATTTCAAGCCACGAACATCCGGCGATTCTTGTTGAAATGGGGGATAACATTGGCGGCGGTTCACCCGGGGATAGCACCATTATTCTCTCAGAGTTGTTACGACAGAAGGCATCAGGGTTTGTTGTTGTTCTCTGTGATCCAGAGAGTGTGCAAACTTGTATTCAGGTAGGTGTCGGCAATGAGGTATCCTTAGAAGTCGGTGGAAAGGCAGATAATCTTCACGGTGATCCAGTAGCAATTCAGGGCAAAGTTCGCTTAATTCATGACGGTCATTTTATTGAGACGGAACCACGCCACGGTGGACAAAAATATCACAATCAAGGGGTAACATCTGTTGTGGCAATAGAGGACTCGTTAGTTGTCTTGACAAGTAATCGTCAAACGCCTTTTAGCCTCCAACAGCTGCTGAGTATCGGCATCAATCCGAAGATAATGCGGATGATTGTTGTCAAAGCCGCAATCGCATATCGCGCTGCTTATGAACCGATTGCTGGGAAGATAATTGAGGTTGATACACCGGGTTTGACAGCGGTGAATCCGCTGCATTTTAAGTTTCGGAATGTTAGACGTCCTCTGTTTCCGTTGGATTGAGGAATTTGAATTCTATTGATTTCCCGCTCAATTCATGTTATATTCGTTATCAAAATCTTAGACACCATCGGATTGGTTTCACTTCATTGAAAATAGACCTACTAACACACAAAAAAGTAGTACTGAAAGGAGGTGTGAGACATGAAACCTGTAATTGGAATCACATGTAAAAAGCTCGACAATATGAAAGATTATATCAAGGCAATTAAAGAGTTTGGTGGAGAACCAAAGATGTTTGTTTCGTTAGAAAAATCAATTTCAGAACATTTGGAATCTATTCCTGACTACCTTGAACAAATTCATGCCCTTCTTCTGCCAGGTGGTGGTGCGATCGATCCGGGTCGTAATTCCCAAAAGCGGAAGAAAAAATTTAATACTATTAGCAGATCACGTGATGCTTTGGAAATAAGGTTATGTCAAAAGGCATTGGATGCTGACATGCCTGTTTTCGGCATTTGCCGAGGTATCCAAGTTATGAGTGTTGCATCGGGAGGATACCCCTATCAAGATATACGATTGGTATATCCTGAAAAAGCACTTATGCATAAAAGGAAAAAAGGGAAGGATTCTCGGCATGAAATTAATATTGAACCTCATAGTCGGTTAAGCGAGATCGTAAACGAAAACCTTGCCTTAGTCAACTCGGTACATCAGCAAGCAGTGCATAGGATTGGCGACGAATTTGTTGAGACAGGGCACGCAGAAGATATTATTGAGGCTATAGAAATTCCGTCAAGACGTTTTGTAATAGGTGTGCAGTACCATCCAGAACGTATGCTGAAAGAACCAAAACATTGTGGGCATGCGGAGAAATTATTTAAAGCATTTATCAATGCTGCCACTTATAATGCCATGAAAATTTGAAAGACTTGGTTTTTATCGCTCAACCCAACCTAAGTCTAATGTTGATTCTGTGTTATATTTACAAATTATAAAATCAAGAGATATTCTATGGATATATTCAATATCGGGTTTCTACAGGAATGGCTTGAAATAATAGTTTTTATATTCCTAATTATTCAATTATTCATATTGGGTTTTGCTTGGCTTAACTTGTCTAAGCAAGCATCTTGGCACACAGATACAAATACCTGGGCTTCTATTTTAACTGTTATAGGTATCTTTGGAACGTTCTTTGGAATTTTTATCGGACTCCAAGCTTTCGAAATTGAGAATATTGATGGCAGCATTCCAGAACTATTAGAAGGTCTCAAACTTGCATTCTTGACTTCGCTTTTAGGTATTTTATCGGCTATTATTCTGAAATGGAAAGGGTTACGTCAAACGCAAAAAAGCGGCGATCCAAGTGAAGAAATAATAAAAAATCTTGGGATTGAAATAAAAACCGCGCTGGAACCCCTTATGAAATCTGGAGAAATCAACCTTTCTTCACAATTTGATGACTTAATAACAGCACTTAAAGAAGATAACAGAACTACTCGGGACGTTTTGCTCGGCATAAGCACAGATCTCACCGAAGGACAAACCAAGACTCTTACGCAACTGGAAACATTAACAACTGTTTCTGTAAAACAAAGCGAGTTGCTAAACGGAGTTATACCCTTACTAACTACTATCCAAGATTCTCTAACTAACAAAGAAATCGGTGTACTCGTTAAATTAGAGGATTTAACAACAACTATTTCTGAAAAACAAAGTGAGTTGTTAAACGGTTTTAAAGATGCACTAACGCCGATCCAAACTTCTCTCGCCGATGAGCAAGCAAGCGTTCTCACGAAATTAGAGGCGTTGACAACAACTGTTTCTGAAAAACATGATGCGTTGCTAAACGGTACTATGCCCGCACTAACTGCAATTCAAGATTCTCTCACTGACACGGAATCCGGCGTTCTCACGAAATTAGAGGCACTGACAGCCACTGTTTCAGATGAACATGATAAGCTGAGAAATGAATTTGAGACTTTTTCAAACAACGTCGCTGAAAGCATCACTAAACTTGCTACTAACGAATTGATTTCAGCTCTTAGTGACGTTATTGAGAAGTTTAACGCGAAAATCACTGAACAGTTTGGCGATAACTTTAAACAGTTAAACGAGGCTGTAGGAAAAACTGTAGAATGGCAGCAACAATACCGCGAACAGATGAATGAACTTACCGACGAATTTCTATTAGCACTTGAAGGTATTGAAAAGTCTCAGAACGCGTTAGAAAATATAGCGAATTCGTCAAGTGTAATTGTAGAACGGAGTGATAGTATTGTTACTTGTGCTGAAAAATTAGAACCTATTCTGCATACCATGAATGATCAATTAGAAGCGTTTAGTAATTTGCGCCAGAATGCGGAAGATTCCTTTCCAACTATAAATAATAATTTAGAAGAACTGACCACCAAATTTTCGTCTACGGTTGAGAACGCTATTGCTGATTCTAAGACAAGCATGGAAACGCAACGTGAAGCATTCAGCGAACAATCCGATCAGTTAAAAAGTGTTATTGATGGTCTTGGTGGTTTTACAACGCAAATTGATGGGGTAACACAAAACGTTTTAAGTACTGTTGATAATTTGCGGGAAAGCATGGATTTGCAAAAGAATATATCTGAAGATTTGATGCAACGTTTTGTTTCTATGCAAAGCACCCTTGAACAGGAATTAACGGAGTCTGTAAACACTTTAGCTGGAAAACTCGCAGCTCTCTCTGAAAAGTTTGTTGAGGACTACACGCCACTAACTGAGAGACTTCGTGAAGTTATTATGATAGCAGAAAGAGACCGACCCAGAGATCCAAGATTTTAATTTATGATAGGAAAATTGTTTAATACACGGAATCAGGAAACCGAAGAGCATTGGGTTTCTATCTCTGATGTGATGGCGGGGCTAATGGTGATTTTCCTCTTTATCGCCATTAGTTATATGGTTAACGCTAACCGCAAAACAGAACGAATTACTAAGCTTCGAGATACGATTGAAAACCTCCTTGATGCATATAGAAACCTTCAGGCACACTTATCTGAAGATTTACGTATTGAATTTGAGGAAGACTTGGCTAAAGAAAAATGGAGCGGTAATCTGGAAATGGAAACCTTGTCTATCCGTTTTAAAAAGCCTTTTATACAAGGTGATGCCGCAGTCCCAAATGCTTTTAAAAGTGTTTTACGCGATTTCTTTCCACGGTATATTGCAATATTAACCAAACCTAAGTATAAAGATGAAGTTGCGGAAATTCGCATTGAAGGTCACACCTCCGGTGAGTGGAATCGTGAAGTTACGTTTGATGAAGCATATTTTAAAAATATGGAATTGTCACAGAATCGAGCACGGAACGTGCTCCGATATGTACTTGGAATCAAGCGTCCCCAAATAACTCTGAATAAAGAATGGATTAAGAGAAATTTGACCGCCAATGGATTGTCCTCAAGTAAACCCATTCCTGGTTCAGATGGAAATGAGAACAAAGAAGAGTCTCGTCGCGTTGAGTTCAGGGTTGTCACAAAATCTGAAAAACTCATTGACGAAATTAAAGAATTAATGGAAGAATTTGATAAAGAGGGTGAAGTGCAATGAACCTGCAAATAGATTTGACAGCATTAGATAAACTGATAGAGAAAATGAATGCTCAGACTGAGCCTGAAGTAGATATGCGGCTAAGAGTCGTAGGAGTAGATGTAACTCAAGACAATTTTAAAATAGAGGATGAGATTCCTATGGTTCATGACCGAAAAGTTGTCCTCTATATAAGAGAACCCGGCAATGTTCATAGATATGGCAATCCTAAATACCACATTCGACATTGTGAAAAGATTGTGGAAATGCAAGAAAATGGACGCTATCATAGGTATATTGCATCAACGCGAATAGACGGGAATTTCTACCTAAAACTTCCCACAAGTGATGAATTAAGTCTCGTTAAATTGGTGCTCTGTAATTATTGCTTGAACGAATTAAAATTCCAATATGGAGCATGGATATTTCCTGAAGAGCCAGAGAATTTCCCATTGGAAGATTGGTTTGAGCCTTTTTTTGATTATTCATCAGAAGTATGGAAAGCACGATCACAGGCTTGTCGTGAAAGAGCCAATTGGACATGTCAGAATCAGAAATGCAATATTAATCTTGAATCCCATCAGCATCTTCTCCACGTTCACCATAAGTGGGGCACGCGCTATAACGATCCCGATGATTTAATAGCACTCTGTATTGCTTGTCATTCTAAACAGCCTGGAGGTGGACATCAGATGTTAAGATTTTATCCAGATTATCAAGAATTTATGACAAAATACGGTGAGAAATGGAAACATTTGACCAACCAATAAAGCAAATGAGACGTTTTGGCACACAAGGGCCCGTTCATCCAGGGAAAAACTATGTTGTCAGTCGTTCAGCGGAGCTTGACGATTTCATTGCGCGCGTCAAAGACGGACGCTATATTGTGCTCTTTGCGCCAAGACAGTCCGGCAAAACAACCTTTTTTCGCTGGTCTCTTGATACACTCGCAACCGCAGATCCCACTTATTTTACAATTCGATTAGACTTTCAGGTAATGCGCGATATCTCTACTAACATTTTTTACGATCGATTGATTCAAATGATGCGCAAAGAGATAGAAGGCGTTTTCCAGAAACGCGGGAAAACGCCTTCAGAAACTCTTACACAATTTTTGGAGAATACACAATTAACCGATGCTTTTTCAATGAATACGTTTTTTCAACAACTTTCAGGTTTTTTAAAAAATAAGAAGGTTGTAATTATTATTGACGAGTTTGACGGTATTCCGAATACAGTCGTGAGTGATTTTTTGTACGCGCTCAGGCACATCTATCTTTCCGAAGAACCTCGGTGTCCCCACTGTGTTGGTATTATCGGTGTTAAAAACATTAACCAACTCAATTACGACCGTTCTATATCCCCTTTCAACATTCAAGATGAATTTCACCTTCCGAACTTTACACCTGAACAGGTGCGGGAACTACTACAGCAGTACACAGAAGAAGTTGGACAACCCTTTGCGCCAGAGGTAATTGAATCCATACACAAACAGACAGCTGGACAGCCTTTCCTTGTCAACCGATTGGCACAAATACTGACTGATGAACTTGACATTCCAAAGACCGACTCAATTGCGATAGAACACTTCTCACAAGCACACTCGCAGCTGCTTCACGAACGAAATACCAACATTGATCATTTGACAACAAATATCCGTAGAAACCCACGTTTTGAGAGTATCTTGATGAGAATCACCGCATTTGATGATGGTATGGCTTTCAACCTTCGCGACGATCTTATCAGTGAACTTGCGACTTATGGCGTTATAAAACAAGGCACGGATGGTATGTGTGAAATTGCTAACCCAATTTATTTTTATTGTATCTTACAAACGTTCAAACCTGCAGTAAACGGGTTAGAGCAGGAATATCTTCCTGAAGATACCCGAGACGGTTTCCTTGATTACCTCTCAACGACTGGACATATTGAAATGGGAGCACTACTTGACAACTTCCGAGACTTCATCGCACGCGCTGGCTTTAATGTGCTCCAAGTGCCAGACACACCGCAAGAATCTGTGGGTCGGCATCTCCTCCTTGCTTATCTGGAGCAATTTGTAAAAGTGGTAGGTGGATTTATGCACATTGAAGTGCAAACCGGACGCGGTAGGATGGACCTGCTAATTACCCACAATCAGCGAAAATACGTGGTTGAAACGAAGGTGTGGAGAGGCGAAGTGAGCTATCAGAAAGGGAAGCGGCAACTCGCATCGTATCTCAAACTGGAAAGAGCTACGGAGGGCTACTATGTTGTTTTTGACCATCGCAACAATTCAGCACCACGTTCTGAGACAGAAGAAATTGAAGGTTTTAAAATTCGGAGTTATGTTATTCCTGTCATGCAGGAACGTCCCTCAGCAGAAAATTTTGACGATTAAAATGAGGATTGAAAATGCCTTATTGTACCGTCTGCAAGCAATTTACTGACTATGAATACGACATCGCACTGTCCAACGGTGACTTTCTTCATCCTTCTTGTATGATCAAGCTGCAAATGCGGGAAGATGAAATTGAAACTGTTCTGCGGCGTCAGAAGCCACAACTCATTTTGTCACTCTTTGTGCGAACCGAAGTTACAGATGAAAAAGTGGCATCAGAGGATGAGGTTGAAAGTTTATCTTCTGAACTAACAAAACTAAGAGGAATTATAACCACAATTTACAATTATCTGCCAAGTTGGCCTCCAGATTGGCAAGAACGAAAACGTCACATTATCCAACAGAAAGGTTCAATCTGTTCAAGTTGTGGAGAAGAACGGGAGGTTTATCTGATACATGAGATTCCTTTGTGTGAAGATGGGACGAACGAGTTGGATAATCTCGAATTGATTTGTAAACCGTGTCATGACAGTATGTACGGTAAAGGAGATATTTTTGGCAGCTTTACGCTGAATCCGTCACAATCAGAGTTCTCCGATCAAGTTGCAGAAATTCAATCGGCTATTAACAACAATCAGAGAATTCAATTTGACTATAAGAAACCGAATGCTAAAACATGGATGACGCGCGTGGTAGTACCAGAGCGGCTTCTTAATATCCCAAACAATCGAGATTCTGGTGAGACATTGTGTGTAGAAGGGTTTTGTGAATTGCGTCAAGATATTCGAGTCTTCGCACTTGAGCGAATGCAAGGATTAGAAGTAATTGACTATTAATCGGGAACCCTTATTTTTAAAGTTATTTACGACTTCCAGTTAGTGCTATGTCTACTCTAAATTTATAGGTAGAGGTCGCGATTCGGAGATCGCTCCTACCAATACGGTCATCTCTTTGTAAATCAACGCCAAATCAACGGTATGAATGCCATTTGGCATTCCCCGTATGGCATTTGTCGGAGGGAACTCCGATTCCCGATTGTTATACTTGATCAAAGCAGAACTTACCTTGCAGCTGAAAAAAGAAGATACTCGCTCCTTGCTAATGGTAACATATTTCTCCACACTTCGGACATTGACAACCCCAGTCAACCTGTGCAAGTATCGCCACAAGATTAATCTGGCTCTCCGTGAGCATAAAAAATTTTACTTCAACTTTTCCCTTCAAAATTCGTTAAATAAAGAAGTCTTCTATAAAATACCTATAATTCTTTACACATCATTGAGCGCACGCGCTTAAAGTGCACTTGTAGGCAGATGCTTATATATTCAGATTTTAGTATAAATAAATTCTGTGGGGTTTGATTTATGCACAGTCCTATGTCCGGTTCAGGGCGCGGGAGATCCCACCGGATGGGATCTTATAATGGTAAACTGCGCCGAAAGAAAGGGAATAACGAGTTAACGACAAAGGAAGAAGTGCCTGAACTCCTACAAAAACAGGCACAAGGGTTACTTGAAAAAGGGGAGGAAATCAAGGTTGCTGTTTCAACCGACCTGCGGTTTGACAACACCTATGGAAAAGATTGGCTATTAGCTACAGATAAGCGATTGATTGCTTTCAATCAGAGCGGTGTCCTTGGACACGATATTCGAGAGGTGGCTCTCACCTCCGTTGAAGACATTGAAATCCTTGAGATGTACGGCAATAACATACTCAAGGTTACCACATCAGAAAATGCCTTTGAATTGGCACGTTATTCAAAAAGGTTAACCCCAAAATTCAACCTTGCTGTATCGGAATTGGAAAAATTATCTTTACATAATGAAGCCAATTCAGGAGATGGGGCGCGTGGCAGAAGGGGTCCCGGACCAGGAGGCAGGCGACGTAGTAGGCGCGGTCCTGGTGGTAACGCCGGCATGATGCCAGGGGGCGATAAAAGCCGATGTGAGAAATGCGGTGAACCTATCCCTACTTGGTCTGGTGTCTGTGTAAACTGTGTTCAAAGAAGCAAACTCATTTTTCGCCTGTTCAAATATGCTGTCCCATATCTGCATGTCATCATTCCTGCTTTCCTATTGATGCTTGTAATCCGATTTGTCTCTGTACTCCCACCTATACTAAGTAAAGAATTGGTTGACAATATCCTTGCCCCAGCCGGAACTGTTATCTCTGCCGCTAACGCTAATAATCAACCGATTCCCGAACAACTTCCAGAAACAACTTGGGGGCAACTGCAAGGTATAGCAGATACACTAATCGATTGGTTCGGTAGTATGCCACTCAGTGGTAGTTTTGGACACCTAATTACAATTGTTCTATTGATGGCAGGTTTAAGAGTCTTTTCTATGGTTACTTCCTCTGTCCGTGGGTATATGATGGCTTGGGTAGGTCAAAATGTTACCCGACGACTGCAAAACGAGACCTATGAACATCTCAACGCACTTTCAATTGACTTTTTTCATGAACGCGATACTGGTAATCTGATGTCCAGAATCACGCATGATGTGTCCAGACTTAGAGACTTTATCGCAAACGGATTACAAGATATTATCGGCGATTCTTTCACTATCATTTTTATGTGTGCTTTCATGTTTTCTTATAACTGGAAGCTTGCGTTATGGACATTAATTCCCATCCCCTGCCTTATCATCTTCACAATCTTTTTTGGCAAAAAGATGAGCAAAGTCTACCATGTTTTATGGAAACGGTACGCGAACATTAGTACAATTCTCGCAAGCACAATCCCTGGGGTGCGTGTAGTCAAAGCATTCGCCCGAGAACGATACGAGATAAGCCGGTTTAGTGACCTAACCCATCAGGTGTTTGCTGGTGAAATGAACGCAGCAAAACTTGGGACGCTTTACCGTCCGATGATGCATTTTATTACCTACTCCGGTTCGATAATAATCTGGTTAGTTGGAGGATGGCAGATACTCCAAGGCGATTTAACACTTGGCACCCTGTTCATGTTTCAGTCATACATGATGCAGTTCTTTGGGCCCGTGACTACTCTCTGCCAAATGAACGAAAGGTTTATCCGAGCAGGCACTTCAGCAGAACGGGTATTTGAAATTTTGGATACGCCACCAAGTGTTGCAGATAAAAGGGATGCTGTTGCACTCGCGAATATTAGCGGGGCAATCGAATTTAAGGATGTCTATTTCTCTTACGACAGCGAAAAGGATGCGCTAAATGGTGTAAGTTTTCAGGTGCAGCCCGGTGAAATGATAGGATTAGTTGGACATAGCGGTGCTGGGAAAAGCACGCTCATTAATCTGATTACCCGTTTTTACGATCCAAATGACGGCACAATAGAAATTGACGGTCACAACAGCAAAGACATTCGGATTAAGGCATTGCGGCAACAGGTCGGTGTCGTTTTGCAAGACCCATTCCTGTTTGCAGGCACAATTGCCGAAAATATTGGCTACTCAAAACCTGGCGCATCTCGGCATGAAATTATCGCATCTGCTAAAGCCGCAAATGCACATGATTTTATTATCAAATTCCCTGACGGTTACGACACAATGGTTGGTGAACGAGGCGCACGTGTCTCAGGTGGTGAACGCCAACGAATCTCTATCGCACGCGCAATCTTGAAAAACCCACGAATCCTGATTTTAGACGAAGCCACTTCATCTGTTGATACTGAAACGGAATCCAAAATACAAGAGGCGTTGGAACGTCTCGTCCGTGGTAGGACAGTGTTCGCAATCGCGCACAGGTTATCAACCCTAAAATATGCCGATAGACTCATCGTGTTGAAAGAAGGTGAGGTTGACGAAATAGGGACGCATGAGGAACTGATAGCCCAAGATGGTACTTATGCAAACCTGTGCCAAAAACAGACCGAATTATCCAAAATTCGCGCGTGGTAGTTCACAGATAGATTAGAGGAGAGAAGCTAATGAATGAAGCGATTAAGGTTGCTGATGAATTAGAATTCCTTGATGCGAGCAAGGTTAGCATCGCTCGTAACGCATTTGCAGAACTTGTTGTCCAACTTCCGGACGGGACAACTCACACAAAGGTTGAACCTGTGCGTAGTTTTCCAGTGAGTGAAACCACTCGGTACATTGCCCTTTTAGACAACGAGGGAAACGAACTCGGTATTGTTGAAGATGTTAAAAAACTCACGCCTAATTCACGCGATGTCCTCACCGAAGAGTTACAAAAACGATACTTTATGCCGAAAATCACCAAAATCAACTCACTTGATGGACAATTCGGTGTTACGACGTGGAATGTTGAAACTTCTCAAGGCGATGTAGAGTTCGGCATCCGCACCCGATACGATATTGTCACCCTTGAAAGCGGACGCGTCCTCATTAAAGATGCTGACGGCAACCGATATGAAATTGAGAACTATAATAAATTAGATCCGAAAAGCATTGCTTTACTTCAAACGCAAATGTAGTTGGAATTATTACTTTGGTTGGCATTCTTGAAGGAGAATAACTTTGGAAAATGTAAAAATAGAACGAATTGAGTGGGCACGCCTAACAGGTGAACGTCCCCGCAAAGCCGGTTGCAACTCTCGGCTCGGTGAACACGGATTACATGTGCGACCTCCGATTGCGCGTATAACAACTTCTGACGGTGCCAGCGGCATCGGATTTTCGTCAATTTCACGTGAGAAAGCGGAAGCCATCGTTGGATTTCAACTGAGCGAGACATTTGACACAGAAAACGGCGTGACCGAGGAATTTCAGTTCATGGAATATCCACTTTGGGACCTCGTTGGGCAGTTGGAGCAAAAGCCTGTCTATGCAATGTTGTCTAGTGAAAATGGTGACTTTCAAGCACCGTGTTACGATACCTCTCTCTACATTGACGACTTACATCTTGAGGACAATGCGGAAGCTGCTGCCCTTATTGCGTCTGAGGCACTTGAAGGAAAGGCACGTGGGCACAACGCTTTTAAGATAAAGGTCGGACGTGGTGCGATGCACATGCCCCTTGAAAAAGGCACGCAACGCGATATTGATGTTATCCATGCTGTGCGTAATGCAGTGGGACCCGATGCCGCAATTCTAATTGACGCAAACAACGGCTACAATCTCAACATTACGAAACAGGTATTGGGTGGAACAGCAGATGCAAACGTTTATTGGATGGAAGAGGCATTCCACGAAGACGCACGTGTTTACAGCTTATTGAAGGAATGGTTGAATGCTGAAGGGATACAAACCAAAATCGCCGATGGTGAAGGTGGTGCATCACCGAATCTAATCAACTGGGCAAGAGACGGACTTATTGATATTGTTCAATACGATATTTTCCATCCCGGTTTCTCTCGATGGCTTGAGCTGGGACCCGAATTAGATGCAGTCAACGTCGGCACAGCACCACATCACTACGGTGGGTACTACGGCAATTTTGTTACGGGGCATCTTGCTGCAAGGGTTGAAAATTTTGAGTTTGTTGAATGGGATCATGCGACAACACCAGGAATAGACGACTCCAGCTATTCTATTTCTGATGGATATGTGAATGTCCCTGATCTCCCCGGTTTTGGGTTGAGAATAGATGAAGAACCGTATCAAAAAGCAGTTAAAGAGAACGGGTTTATTGTCAACGCTTAATAATAACTAAAGTTTGGACAATTTTTAACAATTTTATTTCCAAAAAGCAGAAAAGCAGGTATCCTTTCAGAAACAACACTTTTTGAAAGGAATATAAAATGGACCTCCTTCTCTGCTTAGAAAAAATAGTATCAGATTTTCGTCCTTTATTCAACCAACAAAACTTTATGCTTTTCCAAGCGTTGATTTTCGGTTTCATCGCAAATGGCGGTAGTGGCACACTCACAAGTCTTTATCAATCAAGTTGCTCACAGACAAGATACTGGTCTTTTCCGAAGTTCCTATCGCGTGGTAAATGGGATGCGGATGCGGTCGCAACACTTATGATACGACTGGTTCAACACACATTTGCGATCTGGGTTTATGTTTATGATGAAACTAAAGCAATAAAAACAGGCAAATCACAATGGGGATTGCACTTTTTTCGAAACTTCAGTTTCCAACGGCGTAGCATCAATCAATCCAAGTTTCAGTTCGGTCACCAGTTCGGCGCACTCGGTTTGTTATGTGAGACAGCGACAGGGTGGATGCTTTTCCCTGTATGGGTGAAACTGATGTGTCCGAAAACGATCCGTGATAAAAGTAATGCGGTGTTGCAGCGTATCTGTTCAAAGTTAGTCCCTGGACTGATTATCTTTGATAGAGGCTTTGCGCGTCGCAAAGTATTTACAATGGCATTGCGTTTTGGACATCATATTTTGTGTCGTGCTAAATCCAATGCTGTGTTTTACCATTTACCCAAAATACCTAAGCGTCGCAAACCGGGTAGACCCAAGAAATACGGAGACCGTCTTGATATTCGAAGATTACGATATAATGTAATAGAAATAGCAGGTAAAACGCATTCAATCGCCTCCAAAGTCGTGCGAACCAAAATGTGTGATGCGGATGTGCGGCTCGTTGTGATACGCACACGCCCAAAGGTGTCAAAGCCTTATCGGTATTTCTTTGTTTTCACAACAGATATGACGCTTGAGATATCGCAGATCGTCAAATACTATCGTCATAGATGGCAGATTGAAACAGCTTTCCGAGATGTCAAACAACATTTCGGGTTTGATAAATATCAAGTCAAATCTCGTAAAAGCATCAATCGGTTTGTGCAACTTAGTTTCGTCGCAGCGAGTTTGACGAAACTTATATTTACAACACAACTGGCAACGGAAAGGGTGAGTGTTGAGGATGTTTGTCAACAACTCGGGATACATTGGTATCGTCCTGTGAACCTCACACTCGGATTGCGTGTCGCTTTTCTACGCTTGCGAATAGCGCAAACGTTATTTTCTGTGAGTTCCAAGCAAAAACCATACATGCAGAATATTACACATATCTTTCAGCAAATCAAAGATAAACCTATGGACAAGGCTACTTGAATCTAACAATATTGTCCAAACTTTAGTAATAATAAAAAGATAAGGCTATTTAGTTTTTGGACATTTTACTGGCAAGTCGCTAGCTACAGCTCGCTCCTACAGGAAGAGTCTTAAGCAAAAAATATAAACTTGGTGAACTAAATGACCGTGATAAAGGAAATGATTATGCCCTTATTAACAGACGCAGATAAAGAATTTTTCAAAGAAAACGGGTATCTGGTTGTGCGCGACGCGCTTAATCAGAAAGAAATTGATGCTGCATTAGACAAGGTTTGGGATTCAATTGAAGAAGATAGGAACGATCCTGAATCTTGGATTCGTAAAGGATATCGCACTGCCCCCATCGGTGGAGAGGATGTTATCAAGGGAACAATCTACGGTAACAACGTCTTCGCTATGGCTGAAGAGATGGTAGGTGAAGGCAAACTGCATACAGGTGGTGGTGCAGGTCCACATATAAATTTTCCTGATCCTGACAGAGAATGGCGCGAACCGCGAGGACACCTTGACGGGTACCATACACCGACCAACGGTGTTCCAAAAGGTGTTGTAGGAGCATTTACTCTCGGAGCAACCGTGTACATTGACACAGTTGAAAAACAAGGCGGTGGATTTACTATCTGGCCAGGAAGCCATCGTATCTGGGCGGAATACTTCAGACACCATGACTTGGATAGCCTTCCCGGTGGTGGTGCCCCATTTGATCTCGGACCAAGTTATGAATTTACAGGAGAAGCAGGCGATGTCTGTTTTTGGCATCACCAAATGAGTCATACTGCCGGTCCGAACTGCGGACGCAACGTTAGAATTGCTCTTATAGGTAGGTACCGCAGGAAAGACTTGGATGAGATTAAGTTTGATACCCCCGAAGATATGTGGAAATATTGGGATGGACTTTCGTAAAATATATCATAAGTTACGAATCTATCGTGTGTTAGACGCGTTCAACATTGAAAGTGAAATCAACACTGGATACCATATCTGAATGACCACTTCTCATTAACAATAAACGCGTTTGTAGTCGCGCAATTCATTGCTCCTCCTACATTCAACACAATGTGAGTTTCAAAATGCTAAAAAGTTTCCTAAAGCTATTTTATAGTGAAATACATAAACAAGTTGACATATTTTCTGCGAATCAACGCCAAATGCGCTTATTGGCATTTGACGGGAGCGACTTCCAAATCGCGACACATTAGTAAGCAGTCGGGAATCGGAGTTCCCTCCTACCCTAAAAGTGTCAAAGTAATTGTAAAATCACTATATTTTCAAAATTAGGTATTATCTATCGCCCACAGTTTCCGATTTTGAAAAGGGAAAACATCATGAAACTAACAGAACACCAAGTAAACTTCTTTAACACGTTCGGCTACCTATCAATATCAGGCATGTTTTCACCGAGCGAAGTTGAATGGATAACAGAAGAATTTGAAATTTCTATCCAAGAATTTGGTGGTGGTAAGGACCACGATGGTACACGCCGCACAATGTTCGGAGGTCCCATTGAACATCGTCCTCTACTCTGTGCGCTGCTTGATGATGAGCGTCTAAAGGGACTTATCGGTGGTGTTCTCGGAGAGAATTTCAACTATGCTGGCGGCGATGGAAACTATTATACAGGTGATACAGGTTGGCATCCGGATGGAAGTTGGGGAAGGCTTTTTGCATGTAAAGTAGCGTTCTACCTCGACCCACTGACGCGCGAGACCGGATGCTTGCGAATAATTCCCGGCAGCCAAAATCCCGCACATTTCGTACGCGCACAAAAGATTGATCCGAATCAATCGGAAACATTGTTTGGTATTCCACCGCGAGACTTCCCAACAAGCATCGCATTAGAAAGCAACCCTGGCGATGTAGTGATTTTCAATCATGACACCTATCATGCATCTTTTGGTGGCGGAACCCAGCGGCGGATGTTCACGATGAATTGCACACAACATTGCACAACAGAACCTGATTTAGAAACGTTGCATCAATATCTGAGCGTCCATTCAGCTGGCGGCTACAATATTGACACCGGCGCAGGTATGTTCTTCCCAACTATGGTTGATACTGCCGACGCGACACGAAAGATTCACCTACAGCAATGTAGTGACATTCATGACGAACTGTTTCCGCAATATGCCAGACGATCCTAAAGGTCTGTTACTCTCGAACCTGACTAAACCCAATCCAAATTGAAAGATTGATATTACTGTCAACACATTTAACACCTTCCTATATAGTGAATTATACAAATAAGCAACACTTTTCTGTAGGAGCGATCTCCGAATCGCGACTGAACGCTTTGATAGTCGGGAATCGGAGTTCCCTCCCGCCAAATGCCAAAAGCGCATTTGGCGTTGATTTGGCTGAATGCCAAAAGCGCATTCATCGTTGATTCACAGAGTAAATATGTCAATGTAATCTATAGTTAAATCCAAAAATATGTGCACACTCCCTGGTAGATGCGGTTTCCTAACCGCATCTATGGACTGAATAAATACGGTTCGGTTAGGAAACCAAACCTACCGTAGTGTATAAATAATTATGGATTTTACTATAAAATCCACTATAATGATGTATATGTAATCTCCAGAACCTTTCAATTCTTCAATAATTTCTTCTTTTCTAAAAACCTCTTTTTGTAGGAACGATCTCTTGGTCGCGACCTTGTCCAAATATTGAGAAAAACCCAAAAACTGAATGGTTCTGATCTTATCTCCTTTTTCTATTGCCATTTTTTTACATATATGGTATCGTAAAAGGATGAAATTTGACCGCACTAAAGAGGACAATTTGTTGAATATCCTGAAAAAGTTTGTTGCTATCCTTTTTATCTGTAGTTTGTTCCCCATTCTTGCTACAGCCAACCCGCCAAAGGTACGTAGTCACCTACCCTCAAATTCCGTTGCGATGAGCGATGATGCGTTAGCCACCTTTTTTAATCCTGCGGGATTAGGCACTAATCGCGCCCTGAATTTATACTACTTACGAACATATCGCGGTGATCTGCCAGGTGATGACGCTCTATTTATCTCAGCACCAAATGGCGGGTTCAGTGTGGAATTCGCAAATGCTTCGGAGAACATTGACTTTACGCGTTATAGTCTTTCTGCAGGACACCATTTTGGTAACGCGCTGTACTGGGGAACAAGCTATAGTTGGATTAACTCAGATAATAGGTTTTATGACCGATACAATTCACTCTCTATCGGGTTGATGTATCGTCGCCGTTATTTCTCAATCGGGGCAATAGGACGAGACCTGAATCGCCCAAAAATGTTTAATCAAAAGTTAGGACGAACTTATGATTTCGGTATCGCACTTCGACCCGGAACATGGCGCACTACTTTATCCATAGATATGCAGAAAACACAAGACGTGAGTGAAATTGATCTGAGTTACGCTGTTGAAATCCGTCCAATTCGTGAACTTATGCTCCGCGGTGCGTATAATAGTGATCATAGTTTTGATATACGTTTCGGTATTAACATTGGAAATTTTGGCATCGGCACTGCAAACTGTTTTGATGAAAACAGAAAAACGAACACAGGCGTCGGTTACTTTCACTTTTCAACAGCATCAATCACTAAACCAATTCCCCGTAAACGCTTATTTCTTGACTTAGGAATGCAGCAGCTTGACACAATACTCCGAATCGCTAAATGGGACGAAGATGTCGCGGGTGTTTTAATCCGAATTAACGGGAGTAAGTACGGAATGGGGCGATTCCAAGAAATACGTGATGCAATCATGGAATTCAAGGAATCCGGCAGGGTCGTTATCTGTTATATCACTGATTGCTCCACTGGTGATTACATCGTAGCCTCAGCATGTGATGAAATTTTGATACATCCAAGTGCCGAAGTACGTCTTATCGGTTTACGGTCAGAACGCTCCTTCTACAAAGGGGCGTTAGACAAACTTGGTATCCGAGCACATCTTGAGCATATCGGTGAATATAAATCCGCATCGGAAACTTTCACTCGAAGCAATATGTCCGAGCCCCATCGCGAAAACCAAAATTCAATCCTTGATGATCTATACGACCAACTCACGACAGATATCGCAACTGCAAGAGGTTGGACACCTGAATTCGTTAAGCAACTGATTGATCAAGGTCCTTTTACTGCTAATCAAGCACGGAAATTAAAAATTGTAGATGAACTTGTTTATGTGGATGGTCTGGATCACAGAGCCAACAAACTCACAGAAAGCAAAGTTACCCTTGTTAACGTAAATGATTATCTAAATAGTGGATTATATCCACACGACTGGACGGTACCAAAACCGAAAATTGCGATTATTAACGCAGAGGGCATGATGTTAACCGGCGAGAGTTTTACGGACCCATTTACAGGAACGAAAGTGATGGGAGCTGAAACCATAGCGCGGACAATCAGATACACACGGCAAAACGAATCGATTAAAGCAGTCGTTTTGCGAATTGATAGCGGCGGCGGATTGGTCATCGCAGCGGATATTATATGGAATGAACTCATACATCTCACCATTACAAAACCACTTATTGTTTCTATGGCAGATGTTGCCGCTTCTGGTGGATATTACATCGCAGCACCTGCCGATGTTATTGTTGCAGAACCAGGGACAATTACCGGTTCTATAGGTGTAATTGGTGGAAAGTATAGTTTCAAGGGATTATATGAAAAACTTGGTATCAAGAAGGAAATTATAACACGCGGGGCACATGCCGACTTTTACAGCAATTATAGCGATTATCCGCAGCACGAACAGGAGATTGTTCAGAAACAGATCAACGAAATTTATGAAGATTTTACATCTAAAGTTGCAAGAGGAAGAACACAATTAACAAAAGCAGATGTAGATAAAGTCGCCCGTGGCAGGGTATGGACAGGACGACAAGCAAAAGAAAATGGGTTGGTTGACGAACTTGGTGGTCTCAGTAAAGCACTCTCCATCGCTAAAGAACGAGCAGGTTTAGACAATAAGATAGTAGAGATAGTCCGATTACCAAAACTACCTTGGATAACACAATTGTTGGGAAACATCCAACTCATATCTAACAGTAAGATGTTTCAGTTGTCAGATGTCTATCAATCTTTTGGACATGAACTGTTTGGAGAAACACCGAGCTTAAAATTACTCGATATCATTAAAAAGCATCGAATCTTTCTTTTGATGCCTTACAAAATAAATGTTGGCGCATAACTTAAAATTTATTTTATGGTGAATATAAAAATAAACAGGCGTTTCGTCCCTGGTAGGCGAGGTTTCCTAACCTCGCCGGCACAGAGGATAAATAATTCTAAAATCTACCATAGATTACAATTTTACGAGTTTGGCACATGATAAATTCAAGGGAAATATTCAATGACACAAGCCGATGAATTTGTTATTGCCAGACAGCGAATGGTGCGCAACCAAATTGAAAAACGTGACATTCGGAATCCTGAAATACTGGTTGCGATGGGAAAAATTCAGAGGCATCTGTTTGTAACACCTGAATTTCATAAATGGGCGTACCACGATAGACCCCTTCCAATAGATAATGGACAAACAATTTCACAACCTTACATAGTTGCATTGATGACAGAATTATTGGAATTAAATCCCCTTTCCAGAGTACTTGAAATCGGCACAGGGTGTGGGTACCAAACCGCAGTGCTGGCAGAACTCGCTAAAGATGTTTATTCAGTTGAAATTCTACCCCAACTTGCCAAAACCGCCGAAGCCAGGCTAAATGCACTTAAGTATCAGAACATTTTTCTTAAACAAGGAAACGGTTATCACGGTTGGATTGAGCATGCTCCGTATGATGGCATACTTGTATCTGCCGCCCCTAAAAAGATACCACATCGACTTACACAACAAATCGCCGAAGGCGGACGAATGGTCATTCCTGTTGGTTCGGATATACAAGAACTTATCGTAGTTCAGAAATGTAACGGAAAATTTGAAACCACAAGAATCACTGGCGTTAATTTTGTTCCAATGACAGGTACACCGTAGGAGAAAAAATGACGAAAATTAAACTGAGTTGTTTTTACATACTGTTTACGACCCTATGCTTTACGCCGTTGACTTTTGCTGCATTTAATGATATTGGCGTAGGTGCACGTCCTCTCGGTCTCGGTGGAGCGTTCGTCGCGCTCGCTGATGATAGCAATGCTCCAAACTATAACGCTGCTGGCTTAGCCTATATTGAAGAGATCCAGATCGGTGCTACTCATGCACAGCGATTTAGCGGACTCATTACTTACAACACGATAGGAGGGATTATCCCGCTCGGGAGTGTGGGAACACTCGGTGCAAATATCGGTATCCTTGCAGAAGATTCTGATATTTATCAGGAACAAACAATTTGCTTCTCTTATGGTAATACCATTTTTGAGCAATTGGGAGTTGGTGCAAACCTAAAGTTGTTCGGCATAACTTATGATGAAGAAAACGAATTCGTGATTGAGAATCCGTATTTTTCGCAAACCTCAAGCTCAGCCTTATCGTTTGATGTTGGTTTGATAGCTAAACCGTTCAATAGTCTAAGTATTGGGATATCTGTGGAGAATTTACTTCCTGCAGATATGAGTATCTCTGATGTCCACAAGGGTTCAATACCTTTGAACATCCGCGCAGGCTTTGCATACAGACTTGAGTCTATCGCAGAGATCAGCGCGCAGGGGGCGATAATCAGAGACTTGTTGAAAACAAGTTTAGCAACTGTTGAAGTGGTATCTCGCAATGGCGAAGTTTATGAAGTTCCTTGTCCTGATAACGGAGAAATTGATGTTCCTGATGAGTGCTCCAATGGCGAAGAAACTTATGAGGTGGCATCCCCCGGTCAAACATTTACCCGTGCGGGTGTAGAAATCTGGCTAAATAAAGCTATTGCTATTCGAGGCGGCTACGGAATGAAAACTGGCGGTAATTCAGCCACGACCCTAAATCTCGGTGGCAGTGTTAAGATACCAATTAGTAGTACAGCACTTCAACTTGATTACGGATTTCAGATTCTGATGGCAGACTTGCAGGACAACACAACACAACGATTCTCCGTTAATCTCTTATTCTAAAGAAGGAATTATACCTCATGAAAAACCCAATCCTTATTTTGATCTTTATTGTTGGTCTACTCATCATTCTCCAAAGTTACGGTGGAGTCGCATCAGTTAAGGCTCATGTTGAGTCTCGCGGTGAAATTAACGTCGCTGGCCAAACGAAAGGAGTTGTCCCTGCCAGTTCAACAGTACCACTCATTGTCACGCTTCAAATTGATAGGTCATTGGCAGAAATCGGTGAAGAAATCAAGACTATTGAAATAACTATGCCCAACGGATTTGTGCCCCAGGTCTCCGATTTTGATAGTATCTTACGAGATAAAGAAACATTAAAAGCGACAGCGATATTCCCTGGAAATGCGCTGCGTGTAGAACTTGCGCGGACGATCGTGGATACTCAGAATTCAAGATATGACATTGCATTTGACTGTAGAACATCAAAGGATTTCTTTGAAGCTGCGTTCAGAGTATTGCTTCGCAATAACGATGACGTGCCGATCGGTGAATTTATTAAGGAAGGACAAGCAGATGGCAAATTAAATAACGATGACTTCACATTACAAGTAATCCCAAATGTACCGCCCGGCCCTGTTTCGGGCTTTACTGCAGAGGCTGATAAAACTGGCGAAAATGATGTAACACTCCGTTGGCAAAAATCAACTGATCCAGATGTTAGCGGATACCTCATCTACCGAGATAAGGATTTCCAGATCGATGTTGAAGGAAGCAAGTCAACAACGTTCCGTGATGTAAATGTTGTCCCAGGAAACCACACCTATCAGATTACCACTTACAAGATAAAAACTTTGCAATCAGAGCGCTCACCGATACATACCGTGAATGTCTTGGAAGACACTGCGGCACCAAAACCGCCGAACATGCTCCGCGTCGACACCTCAAGCGAAGGTATAGAAGTTTCATGGAAGCCGAGTGTTAGTCGTGATACAACAAGGTACCAAATTCTGTTCGGTACCTCAGAAGTTGAAACTTTGGAACCTCTCCCCGATGGTGAAATATCTACTGATGATGCCTCACATGAATCTTTTGAATTTAAATTTCTTGATAGTAGGTCCTTATCAGTGGGTAGTTATATTTATGCCATAGTCGCAATTGACGAGGCAAACAACGAATCTCTCCCAGCAAAGGAAAGACTTCGGATTTTTGATAAACCTTATCCCAATCCGTTTACACCGCTATCCGATGATCCTGATTTCAATACCGTAATCTTCCCAGCACGCGCAGTTGATGATGTTGAAGGTGAATTTAGTGTGCTTCTCTTCAATCTAAACGGAGTGCTTGTAAAAACCTTGACCGCACAACCTCGGGAAACGAAACTAAAATGGGACGGTAAAAATGAAAACGGCGAAACCGTTGAAAGCGGCATATATATTTATCAATTACAAGTTGGAAGTAGTTCCAAAACAGGAACAATCATTGTTGTGAAATAGTACCGCATTAATATTATACTGATTTAGATGCATTACGTTATTGGTCCACAATAGATGTTACTGAGGCGGGTATATTATAGTGAAATCTAAAATATGTTCACACTCCCTGGTAGATGCGGTTTCCCGACAAATGCCATACGCGCATTTGGCGTTGATTCGTAGTGTAAAAATAATTATGGATTTTACTATAAACAATAATGATTTTGTAATATAATTTGGTAGTTCATTCGTAATATGTTGCGCTTTCAGGTACGTCTACAATATTTGTAAAAAACCGATTTAGAATATTGACTTAATAATAGATACACATGTATACTATATAAATAAGACTCTTCTCAGAAGAAATATAAAATGTAAAGGAGCTATCATGAACAGATTAACGTCATCTCTACACTTATCTAAAATCATCAGATTCTCAATCATTTGCACTTTAGCAATTACCTTACCCGCAGCAGGGTGGGTTATACTACAAAAAAACGATCCAGCTATTCGCGATTATATGTCTATCACATTTACAGGTGAAAAGACCGGATGGGCAGTAGGTTCGGCAGCTTTTGAAGATTTTGAAAACCCCGGCTTTATTGGATACACAAAAAATGGCGGGGTAACTTGGGAAAAATCAGAAATTAAACTGAAGTCAGACCTACTCGGAATCTATTTTTTAGATGCTAATCATGGTTGGGCTGTCGGAGCAAATGGATTAATTGTTAGCACCAGTAACGGCAGAGACTGGGAACGTCAAGTATGTAAGGTGGACAAAGTTCTTGAGTTGAACACGGGACTTCAAGATGTCTATTTCCTCAATAAAGATGTTGGGTACGCTGTTGGTCAGAACGATACTATTATTTCAACGAAAAATGGCGGAAAGACCTGGAATACCTTAGAAGGTGGAAAAGTTGGAAACGTAGGCGATGATGAGACCAGTATGTTCAATGCAGTTCAGTTTCTTGACGAAAACACTGGATGGATTGCTGGAGTACGCGTTTTTCCTGCTACAAAGTCACAAAAAACTGTTATTCAGAAAACTACAGATGGAGCGATGACGTGGGAAATGCAAGAATCAGGAAAAGAGGATATTCTTGAAGACATCTTTTTTTTTAATGCTTCCGTAGGTTGGGCAGTCGGTGAAAACGGTGTCATTCTCCACACAACCAACGGTGGGAAAAAATGGGTAGAACAGAAAAGCGGCACCATAGAAACCCTCCGAAGTGTCCGATTTGCAGATAAACATACTGGATGGGCAGTAGGGGGTGATTTCGGAGCCGGTATTATCCTCAGCACCAATAGTGGCGGGAAAAAATGGGAAATTGAAGAAATGGCAGAGGAAATTGAAAAAGAAAAAATGGTGAATGTATTTGTACTTGATAAAGACACTGCTTGGTTAGTAGGGTCAACTGGTTTAATCTTAAAGGCAGAATAAGTTCAAATAATAGTAAAAGTAGTCTGCATCTGAACAGTAAACGCTTGCAGACTGATATACCATTATATTAGAGCATTATAGTAGAATATAAAAATAAGTTTACGCGTCTTTTGTGAATCAACGCCAAATGCACCTATGGCATTTGGCGGGAGCGATCTCCGAATCGCGACCTATTTGAATGTCGGGAATCGGAGTTCCCTCTTACAGCTCAAAAGTGTGCAAGTAATTCTAAAATCTACTATAAACGGCGTGAAAGAATAAAGGAGGATAATTTTGGTAAGTTCTACATTCGCCAAGCGGATGAGTCGCTTGGGAACAGAATCTGCGTTTGAGGTATTAGCCAAAGCCAAAAGCTTAGAAGCACAAGGCAAAGATATTATTCATTTAGAAATAGGTCAACCAGATTTTTCAACGCCGATGAATATTTGTGAAGCAGCATTCAAGGCAATGAAAGATGGACATACCGGTTATTGCCCATCAGCAGGGATACCTGAATTTCGAGAAGTCGTGGCACAGCACATTTCTGAGACGCGCGGTGTGGAAATCAATCCAGATGAAGTAACCGTTACACCGGGTGCAAAACCGATTATCTTTTTCACAATTTTAGCATTAATTGATGACGGCGATGAGGTAATTTATCCAGAACCTGGCTTTCCTGTCTACGAATCGGTTATTGAGTTTATAGGAGGCAAAGCAGTCCCGCTGCCGCTTCGGGAAGAGGTTGATTTTCGTTTCCGAATAGAAGATATGGTTAAGGCAATCACTGAACGTACAAAACTTTTGATACTGAATTCACCGCAGAACCCAACTGGTGGAACCCTTACAGCAGAAGACATTGCTGCAATAGCGGAACTTGCCCAAAAACATAATTTTTATATCCTAACTGACGAAGTCTATTCACGCCTCCTTTACGAAGGCACACATCAGAGTATCCTGAGCCTACCCGGTATGCAAGAAAGGACTATCCTGATTGACGGACATTCTAAGACGTATGCTATGACCGGTTGGCGACTTGGATATGGTATTGCCCCCCGCGCAATTGCAGATAAGATCACTCAGTTGACAATTAATTCAAATTCCTGCACCGCAACCTTTACACAAATTGCTGGAATAGAAGCGTTGACAGGACCTCAAACTTTTGTTATGCAAATGGTTGCAGAATTCCGAAAACGACGTGATGCTATTGTGGACGGTTTAAATGCGATTGATGGTATTAGTTGTGTCAAACCACTCGGTTCTTTCTACGTTTTTCCAAATGTCACCCAACTCCCTCTTTCCTGTGAAGCACTTGCTGATTATTTGATGGATGACGCAGGGGTTGCCCTGTTACCCGGTACAGCTTTCGGAAAATACGGTGATGGTTATCTACGGCTTTCGTATGCGAATTCGTTGGAAAATATTGAGGACGCATTACGCCGAATAAAAACGGCAATTGCCAAGTTATAGTGGATTTTAGAATTGCTTTGACGCTTTTAGGGTAGGAGGGAACTCCGATTCCCGACTGCCTACTAATGTGTCGCGATTCAGAGATCGCTCCTACAGAAGACGTGTCAACATATTTATATATGGTAGATTATTGAATTAATTAGACGTATTTATCTGTAGGAGGGAACTCCGATTCCCGACTGCCTACTAATGTGTCGCGATTCGGAGATCGCTCCTACAGAAGACGTGTCAATATATTTATATAATTCACTATATAGTGTAAAGTTGGGAAATTCTCGTATGTCTCAAAAAATTAGCGCGCGTATCCCCGCAAGTACCACAAACTTGGGTCCCGGGTTTGATGTGTTAGGTCTTGCTTTGCAACTTTACAGCACCGTAACTTTAGAAATTACTGGGGGCCAAACAGAAGTTGTAATTAGCGGGATAGATGTTGACAAGATACCAAACACTCCTGAACATATCGCATTTCAAGCTGTAGAGTCTGTTTTCCGACGGAGCGGTGTGCGACAACCCAAGGGTCTAAAATTGAGCATCGTTAACGGAATTCCTGCGATTCGTGGGTTAGGTGGAAGCGGAACAGCAATTCTTGGCGGATTACTGACAGCAAACGTACTGTGTGGTAACCCCTTCTCTGATTCAGAACTGCTCAATTTTGCAACTGCCATAGAGGGACACCCCGATAATGTCGCTGCTTCTTTGTATGGCGGCTTGGTCATTTCGGTGCAAGAAGGCAAACACGTCCATACAATAAAGTTAACATGTGATCCCGACCTTCATGTAGTTGTCGTTATTCCAGAATTCACACTGTCCACCCAAAAAGCGCGGAACATTTTACCGAAAACTGTTGATTTTGCTGATGCTATCTATAATATAAGTAGAAGTTCCTTACTTGTCGCGAGCATTGCCACCGGAAACTTGGAGATGCTACCAATAGCAATGAAGGATAAGCTGCATCAACCTTATCGCAGTAGCCTAATTCCTGGATTTGATGACATGGTTGAAGCCGCAATAGATGCAGGAGCACTTAGTATTGCATTGAGCGGTGCAGGACCAACCATCGCAGCATACTGTTTAAATAACATGGATGAGATAGGAAATCGGATGCAGAATGTCTTTAAACAACGTGATATTCCATGCGAAATCAAAGTGCTTGGTACTGATCTGGAAGGTGCAAAAGTCTGGAATAACGAAGGTAAAAAACTATAATTATACAATCTATACGCGTTATACTAAATAACTTATAGTATGTTTATATTTCACATGTGCCTCTTATGTGGGTTGAATTCCGCAACTTTTCTGATACCTGACAACCACCAAAGGTAGGCGGGAACTCCGATTCCCGATAATGTAAGGTCGCGAGCTGGAGTTCGCTCCCGCCAAATGCCAAAAGCGCATTTGGCGTTGATTTGGCTGAATGCCATAGGTGCATTTAGCGTTGATTCACAGAATATGAACAACTGTGAAGAGCAACTAAGCTACTACGTAACTAACACAAGTCGTAATCTATAGTAATTCTTGTCAGAAAGTAAAACGTTAGGAAAAACAATGTCTAATTTTTATGCAGAAAGTATTTCTTTTCTGCTAAACCAATTCAATACCGACCTTGAATACGGCTTGAGCCACGCTGATGTAGAAAAGCAAAAAGATATTCATGGTAACAATGAGTCGAATTCCAAGGTAGACACTTCGCAAATTGGATCGTTTTTTGAGCAAGTGCTTAATTGGAGATTACTGCTTTTAGTACTTGCAACAACAGTTTTCGCATTTACCCCTGATATTCCGAAAATTGGACTTATTGGTGGGATATTGATATTGTCCTTCTTTTGGGCAACCATAGTTGTTATAAGTTTTCGACGTAGACACAAGCAGCGTAAAGCACAATTCAACATTACCGTTACAGTAATGCGTCAAGGTACGCAAGAAAAATGCTCGCCTGCCGATATTGTTCCAGGCGACCTGCTCCTTCTTAGACCTGGTGATTATATCCCTGCCGATGCCCGAATAGTGCAATCAGACGGGTTAAAAGTTAACGAATCTGCTCTATTCGGGAGTAGCGGTGCCGCCGCAAAAACGTTCAAAGAAATAGCTGAATCGGGACTACCAGCGGAAAAACAGACAAACATGGTTTTTGGTGGGACGTACGTTGATGCCGGAACAGGTAATGCGGTTGTCGTTAGAACGGGTAATGAATTAGAAATGCACCAGAACCGTGGTAACACACGCGAGTTACCAAATGAGATGACTGTCGCAGAAAATCAAATAAAATTTTTCAAAGATATTCTAAAAGTTGCAGGTTTGGTTTTAGGTGGCATTGCAGTCGCTATTCTCTGGTGGCAGAAATCGCAACAGAGTGATCCAAATTGGATAGAGTTTCTTCAATTCGGTCTAATCTTCGCAATTGCTGCAACTCCTCATGACTTAGTATTGTTACTACACTCCATTCTTGACCAGAGAGTCTCTGGTGTGCTTAAAAAAGGAATAGCACTCAGGGAAAGACATTTCTTTGAGAAATTAAACCGTCTTACAGCTTTTTGTTCCGATGAGAAGGGCATCGCGAGCACCAAATCTCTCACTATTTCCAATATTTTTGTTGATCAACAAATGGTGAATCGTTCAGAATGGGAAACGTGGTTAATTTCCCTAAAATCCCAATCTCCCGAAGAAAAGAGTAAACGAATCAACAATATTCCACCAAGGTTTCAAATTCCACAAGGAGCGCCTGGTCTTGTATTGACTGCAGGGTTAGGAACTTCTGGCGAACGATATTACGATAGAACAGGTATTGATCATGCACATCAACTTGTCATCCAAGATACAATGGAACAACTCGGGTATAAATTGACTGATCTTAAAGCTAATATGCATCTTGTTTCAGAATACCCATGGACACCTAACTTTGGATATGAACTTCACGTATTTGAATCAGGAGAAAACGAGTACCTAAATATTATATTTGGTGATGCGCGTAACGTCCTGGAGGCGTGTAATTCTATACTTGTAAACGGGGAGGTAAGTGAATTCTACTATGAACAGTACGAGATTTGTAATGAAGTTCTCAATTATATGCAGAACCCACGGGATACGGTCTATGGTGTAGCATCACTCAATTCCGAAGTGCCGCTAACCCCACAAGAAGTTCAGAAAGTGTCAACCTTTTTAGGATTCATTAGTTTTTCTGTTACTGATAACGACGAAACAAAAGAAGTGATAAAATCATTTATGGACACGGGTTTAAAGGTCATTCTAATGAGTGAAAGCGATGAACAGGCAACAACCGATTTAGCCAGAGAATTAGGACTCGTCCATACTCGCAACGCTGTCGGAACGAGACAAGAACTCATGAACTTATCTACACAAGAGTTTGACAAAGAGATCTTAAATTGGAATGCGTATTCACAACCGACACAAGAACAACGTCGGAATATTGTTCTTAGTTTGAAACGTCATAATCATTCTGTCGGTTTTTTAGGTCAAAATGCTAATGATCAAAGAGCCATGATTACTGCAGACCTTGCATTTGCAGATGCGAGGTACGCTTCACATTTCGCCCAAGACCACGCTGACTGTTTGATAATTGAGAAAGGTTTTAAGGCAGTCAAAGATTGCTTGCTCTATGCGCGAGAAGCATATCACAACCTTTCTGGCACACTTCGGTGGTGTTTTTCCTGTACACTGGCACAATTTTTTACTGTCGTTTTTGGATTAATTCTGCATGCGGGGTTCAAGTTTGAGATACCGCTAACACTAACACAAGTGATCTGGGTCCAATTTTTAACAACTTTGCTTCCTACAATCGGATTAGGTTATGAAAAAATATCTGTCAATGAAAAGCAATATCGTCCTGGTAGAGCAGCCATGCTGCTTCCAACAACTGCCGTACTTGATATTGTTTGCCGAAGTCTTGTTATCAGTCTAATGACAATAACCCATTTTTTAGTGGTAACATCTTTTGGAACTGAATCTAATGTTGAAGTAGCGCGGACAGCAGCTTGTACTACTTTGATTTTTACACAGGTGGTGGTTTATTTCCAATGTACGCGATATCCTTGGGAATCTCTCTTTAAAAGAATGTTCACAAACGTCCGTTTATTTATAATTTTTGTTATTGTCATCGGAATTCATGTATCAGCCATGTACATTGGCCCTATGCAGAACGTATTGGAAATCGTCCCGCTTCAGCAAGAATGGATAGTAACGTCTTTATGTAGTCTAATTTTGCTACTGCTACCATTAAATTTGGCTATAAATCCACGTAAAGATAGAACTTAAACCCAGAATCCGTAGGTTGGAATACCACCAACAATGCCTATAATTGTCCAGACACTTCCTACCGTAAACTCACCAAGGATAAGCCCTAAAAAGAACGGTGCTACCTTTCTATATCTCACAGGTCCACCATATTTGAGAATTATCAATTTAATTAACCAACTCATAAAAAGACAACCCCAAGTAACGTGCATGCCCCAACTGGTAGAAATAGCGAAACCAGCAGGATGAAACGGCCACCAAACAAAACGCATTCGAAATAGCATTAGCACAGTTGTCAGTAGAAATCCAATACCTGTAAAAGCACTTTCGGGAATAAGCGTGTCAGTAGGTGATTGAAGCCACCCTGTTAGACGTCGGTAAGGTTCTATACCAAAGGCACTCAAGGATGGTGAATACGCCCGAACTTCCATTCCCAATTGATAACCTCGGTCAATTAAAGCCCAGAAACCTGCCAACGATCCTAAAACAGCGGCTAACATTAAGGCAAAGATAATCCGTTTCATTGTCATATTTGTCCGCTCTATAATTTTAAACCCTTCTAACTGATGTGGCATCGGGTGGCTTCGATATGCACGATTGATGAACCAAAACATTGAAAACATGATGAGATTACCTCTACCCAACCTGCGTGTGCCTACCACTCGCGTTAAAATTTGATCGGGACCAGAGTAGTGCAAATCATGCACAGGAGTCCCCAACTCAGCACGCATCCGTGTGATTGCAATAGAAATCATATAGTAAATAACGAAAAACGCAAACATGATTCCTATGTTTGCCCCACCATAGTAACAAAAAATCACTAAGAAGCCTATTACAGCAATCAGCCCAAGAACGGCGACTCTGTAAGAAATCGCTTCAATTCCATCATCTTGTGATTCGTTTTGACCGAAGAGTGATCGCCCTACCTGAAGTAGATGTCTGCGACTTGCCCATACAGCTAAAATACACAAGGCAAGATAACCGCCAGATGCTTGTTCGTTCGTGTAGGGAAAACGTGGAAGGTTTCGAAATCCAAATGCTGCACCCGCAACACGCATTATCCGCCAATACCAAAAGAAAAACCAACAAGAAAAAGAGAGGTCAAGTGGAATGAAGAACCCAAGTCCAATCGCAAATGGGTAGAGCGAAAAAGGAATTCTACCCATTGCATTCCAGGGACTCTCAGTGAAAACCTGATAACTTTTAATACGGGTACGCAACTCCGGTAAAAAAGGGTATAAAAAACTTATACCGTTCCATAATGCCAAGCCACCAGCAATACCAAAACCGAGCCACATTAGCTTATTCTGAAAAAGACGATTTTGAGGGGTTTCTGTAAGATGAAGGGGTAGGTGTATAATCGGGTAACTCAGTTTTTCATATTCAATCCACTGTTTTCGGATGATAATATTGATGCAAAGCATGCCGAAAACCAACATACTAATAAAGACTGTCCACCACAACACAGGTGTTGCCCAACCGAGTAAGGTTTCAAAAGTATAGAGTGGTAGATCGCCCTCATAATAACCTTGTAACAATTGGCTATTGTTTACTGTGAGCCATTCTGGAAGAAAGGGTAAAAACAGTTGCTGCCATTCATTTTCAGGTGTAGCAAAACGGAATGCATGCCCAAGCATCGGCACCAAAATCTCAAGCATATCGTGCCCAGTAATTCCTGATGCGATCGAAAGCATCAGGTAAACAACGACCAACTCGCTTTGGCCTAACGCAATCCTTGGAAGAAAACGTTGCAGCAATTGGTTGACACCGATAACTACAAACAGACTGAAAATAACGTTGAAAAAAAGTGAAATCGTGACTGGGTGTCCCGAATAGCGGATTACCTCCATTTCAATAACCCAGTAACAATTAATCGGAATCAGAATAACAGCAATTAGGATGGATTTAAGCGTAACCCCGTGAGCAGGAACTTGGAAGGATTTCGAGAATGAGGACTTTTGAATTTCCATTTAGTCTTGAATCAATTCACGGGTATTATTTTTATGTAGTCTACCGCAATGCGCATGGGTTGTCAACGGCTATTTTATCGAATAGGTGTACAGATTCTTGACCATTTCATATATTTATCGGAATATTCCGTTCTAAAACCCCGTTGCTTTAGCTCGGGGATACAGAACGGCACTATGATTAATCAATCAAAAACAGTTGACTTTTACTGTGAAACATGGCATTCTAATAGGACTACTTCAGTGGTAATTGTTGGTGTAACTACCACACCAATGAGAAGTAGTATCTTTTCAAGGAAGTCGTGATATGCGATTAAAAACACATAAGATTGCATTGAACCCAAATAATAAACAGCGTGCGTGGTTTGCGCAGCAGTGTGGCTATGCCCGTTTTGCCTATAACCATGCATTATCAGATTTTAGATCAGAATTGAATAACGATAACTTCCTATCTGCTGTCAAGTTGAATGAACGATTTAACGTGGCAAAAAAAGAATATGACTGGACAAAATCACAAGACCAAGTCGCAGCGAACAAAAGCATCTTTGTGAATTTGGCAACTGGTATCAAGAATTGGGTTGATAAACGCGCGAGGTTTCCAAGATTTAAGAAACGCGGTTGCCGTCAATCTTACACTACAAATAACCAAAGTGTAAAAGTTAACGGTAAGAAAATCCGACTCCCAAAAATAGGATGGGTCAAGATGTTTCAAGCGTTACGTTGGTCAGGCAAGATCATGAAAGTGACTATCAGCAGAACAGCACACCGTTGGTTTGTATCTATCACTGTTGACACAGAGGACACCGAAGCAGTTGCTAATTTAGCAACTCACCCTGTGATTGGTATTGATGTTGGTATAAACTCTCTTTCTACCTTGAGTGATGGCACTAAATATGATAATCCGAGACCGCTAAAACGCTATGAAAGGAAGTTAGCAAGAGAAGCACGTAGGCTCAGCAAGAGGGCAAATGGGTCTAAAAACTGGATAAAGCAGAAATGGAAAGTAGCACGTATCCACTATCGGATTGCTTGCATCAGAAATGACGCACACCACAAAGCTGCAACGGATATTGTCAATAACACCTCTGCTATCGGCATTGAGACGCTGAAGATAAAGAATATGCTGAAGAATAGGAAACTCGCAAAGGCATTGTCTGATAGTGCATTAGGCGGTTTTCTTCAGAAACTTAAGACGAAAGCAGCAGCACGTGGAATACCTGTCACAGAAGCATCGCAATTCTACGCATCGTCAAAGACCTGTTCCTGTTGCGGACACAAAAAAGACAGCTTGGTGCTATCAGAAAGAACATATCATTGCAGTCAATGTGATGTGTCTATAGATAGAGATGTCAATGCTGCAATAAATCTAAGAAATGTCGCGGTAGGGCATACCGAGACAGAAAACGCTTGTGGAGTCCAAGTAAGACCTCAATCGGAGGCACGAGAGACGGAAGCAAGAAAAGCTGTTTGGCAACAACACTTGCTGCCAATATAAGAGCTAAGAATCCCATGCCTTTAGGCTTGGGAGTATGTCAAGATACCATATTTCCATTCAGTCAGGATAGAGGAGTTATTTGTGGTTACCCCGGATGCAATTATCACCAAAATATACAACGCCATGGATCTGATGATTGAAAGCAGCAAGGAATACAAAGGGTTGTTTCCTTCTATTCTGCATCCGCAAACTGGCAAAATGCTAATGGAGAAACCTCCTAAGATTCCCGGTCAACGCGACGGCGATAGGGCACATCTCGGCACAAACTTGATTCATGATGAGCCACTACTCGCTACAATGTACGCACTTGCTGAAACGCAGTCAAAACCGATCTATGCCGAAGCCGTAGATAGATACTTAAAACACTTTGCCCAGAATTGCACACAGACAACAACTGGACTATTCCCTTGGGGCGAACACTCTTATTGGCATCTGATTGAGGAACGGGTTGGATGTTCACGAAATCCAGAAGGCGGTGCCGCTATTCACGACCATCTGCGGCAAGTTCCGCTCTGGCTCTGGCAAAAGCTCAATACATATAATCCCACTTGTGTCCAAAATTTTGCGGATGGGTTGGATTATCATTCGGCAAAAGGGGATGATCTTGAATACATCCGTCATGCGAATATTGACACGAAGGAACATCTTGATCGTGGTGGACGCTCATGCGATTTTCCACGACATTCGGGGTTTTATATCTTTGATTTGGCTTTCGCGTATACACAAGATCAACGTCCTGAAACGCTTCAGCAGATTCAAAAATATACTGGTTATTGGTGGGAAAAACGGGATGCGCGTGGGCTATTACGTATTGAAAGTCGCTCACCGAAGGAGGCTGAAAGTTTTTTTGAGAAGAATGCGCCGACCCAAACGCTTTCGTTAGGAATTAGTCTGCTTGAATCCGCAACGCTGTTAGAATCGCTCCAACCAGAATTGGCAGACCAGATGCGGCAATACGGCATGGTTTACATTGACGGGTTTCTCGCCGCTCCGCACAACCTTGAGACTCGCGAATTTGTTAGTATGTGTGAATGTGAGACGAATCGCGCGTACGGTCGAATGTCAGCATGGGGAAGTGTCTATGGTTCCGGGGCAGTGGGTAGTACAGGGGTGCTTTGTCTCGGTGGATGGCGGCTGACACAGAATGAAAGATTGATGGATTGTGCTCTCGCCATTGGTAGTATCTATCTCGATGAGAAATTTCCGGTTGACCGTGTCCACACAGAAGGGTTTAAGATTCCTGCATCGGATGCAGGGTTAGCACTTGAACTCTTTGCTGATCTCTACGACATCACTGGCGAACCTAAATGGCTGGAAGGCGGTGTTGAACTTGCGGAGACAGTGTTGGAGGTTTATTTTCCAGAAACGCTTCCCTACGGTGCATCTGGGATTGACTGGTATGAGTCGCAAACGGGAGCAGCATATCTGATTCACGGTTTGGCGCGGGTTGCTCTTTGCCAAACTATGTCGGATAGTTGCCCACTCGCGCCCAATTACACCGCACGGTAAACGTTTATAGTAGAATATAAAAATAAGTTTACACGTCTTTTGTGAATCAACGCCAAATGCACCTATGGCATTTGGCGGGAGCGATCTCCGAATCGCGGCCTTTTGTGAATGTCGGGAATCGGAGTTCCCTCCCGCTGAATGCCAAAAGCGCATTCAGCGTTGATTCACAGTTCAAAAGTGTGCAAGTAATTCAAAAATCTACAATAAAATCAAAAGGCTTAGTGTCAACAATTTATGGGTTATAGAAAAATCTAAATTACTTTTTTCACTCTATAGGCTTGATATGTTGTAGTCGCGCAATTCATTGCGCCTCTTATATTCATAGTTGAAGTCAAAATTGAAAGGAAAACAATGGCAAGAGTACCAATCGGTTTAGAGTTATTTTCTGTCCGCAATGAGTTAGCTGAGGATACGCGCGGCACAATAAAGGCAGTCGCAGAAATGGGATACGAAGGCGTAGAATTCGCAGGTCCACCACAACATTCCGCTGAGGAATTGAAAGGTTACCTTGACGAATTCGGGTTAGTCTGTTGTGGATGGCATACGCCGTTCAACCTCGTTCAAGAGGAATCCCTCGCTGACACAATTGAATTCAACAAGGTCCTTGAAAATCGTTATGTTATCATTCCCGGCATTCCTGGAGAACTCCGTCAATCTCGGGCAGATTGGTTGAAATTAGCAGATTTTTTCAATGAACTTGCTAACAAACTGGAACCACACGGCATGGTAACTGGCTATCATAACCATCACGTTGAGTTTTCACCTATGGATGGCGAAATTCAGTGGGACACCTTTTTCGGTAATACGAACAATGGGGTTGTGATGCAGCTGGATATGGGAAATGCGCTCAATGGCGGTGCCGATCTCGTTTCTATTCTGGAGAAATATCCTGGTCGTGCAGGAACGGTGCATCTTAAACCTTATACTATTTTAGACAATGATGAGGGTGGACATGCCGGATTTCGACCAATTATTGGTGAAGACAGCGTGCCGTGGTCAGAGATTTTTCGCGTCTGCGAAACAACAGGTGGCACGGAATGGTATATCGTTGAATATGAAAGTGATGCCTTCCCACCACTTGAAGCTGTTGAACGCTGTCTGAAAGCACTCAAAGGAATGGGCAAGTAATTTTGGGGTTGAAATAGACTTATGAAAACCTATTGTGCAAGCACTCTTCCGCTCTCATCTTTCCGTTTGACCGAGTTTGTAGGCGAGTTATCCGAGGGCGGTATATCTGCCGTTGAACTCGCCCATGCTCATTTCTCAAATGTGGAAGCCGAAACTATCGACACTCTCCGAGAAGATACCGAACTTCATTTCAAATCTTTACTGAGCACGGTACGGGTTGACGCGCCAGATGGACTTGAAGCCCAAATCTCGATTCTTAATACTGCCCAGAGGCTTTCTATTCCAACAGTTAGCATCGCGAGTGGTGGAAAAGAAGATGCCACCGCTCGCGAAATTGATACAATTATTGATAATCTTAAAATGGTTACAGCAGAAGCGCAGGCTCGCAATCTGAGCCTTGCTCTCTATGCACATGAAGGGAGTTTGGCTTACAACATGGAACGCACGCAACAACTCTTCAATGCAATTCCGTCCGAAAACTTCGGTTTTTATTATAGTCCGTATCATTTTCATCGTGCAGGGGATGACCCCGTTGTCGCCTTGCAAACCTTGTCAGAACGGCTAAACAGCGTCTATTTCAATTGTGGTGTAGATTCGCGGACAGGTAGTGAACCGTTTTGGGGACCAGAAATGGATTTTCGCGCTATTTGCAAGGAAATTGATAGGGTAGGCTACGACCAAGAAATTATGCTTATCTATTTAGGGTTGAAAGCGGATACACCACAACCGATTGTTGAAGGTGTCTCAAACGCACGCATGAAGTTAGAAACCTATTTTAGTTAGTGAACAGCACTGTTCTATCTCTCACTTCACGAATGAGAGGATGGATAGAACTTGCGAATTATCTGAATGCTATTCGCCAAATGCCATACGCACATTTGGCGTTGATTGGTTTGACATCCGTTCTACCATAGGTGTCAACTTAGTGTCTGATTTTCTCGTTGGAGAGCTTTATAAGCCTGATTTTCTTCTCGTAGGAGGGACCTCCTGGTCACGACTTTCTGACTTATCTATAGTAGCATTGTTAGTTCTCTGTGCTATGGTTATGTCAAATCAGTTAGTTGCGGCATCACTTCATTCTTTAGAAGTTCCATTGAATGCGTCCACTGTTCCATAGGTTCCCATTCGTGTCCCATTGCAAGCAACACACCGAACCCACCGACATCCTCATAGAGCTGACGCAAGCGATTTGCAACATGGTCAGGACTACCAACAATCCACAATGTGTCCAATAAGTACTCCAAACATGTTTCTACGTCGGGAATATCCGGATTCATTTTGAATTTTTCCCATCCAAAGAGTCTAAACCAATAGTCCCGAAAATCGCGTCCGAGTGTGCCTTCAATCGCCTCTTTACGCGCCTGCTCATCGGTATCAGCAACGTATACCTCGCGGGCGATACGCCATGTGGATCGAGACGGAGAGAGTCCAGTCTTTGCCGCACCCTCTTCAACGGCATCCCAATGTGTCTTAATCACGGAAACAGGTGCCAAATTGATACTCATCGGAATCCATCCACGCTCACCCGCAAAAATAAGTGTGTCAGATTTAGTTGACGACCCTGCCAGTGCAATCGGTGGGTGCGGTTTCTGATACGGCTTCATGTGAATACTCACGATATCCGGGTGACCTTCGGGAATTTTAAATTCCCAGGAATCGCTCTTATAATGCCCCGGTTCAGGATCCGTCCAAATTTTGAGAACAGCATCAATCCCTTCCCGAGTTGCCTTCCGTCTGTCAGCAGAAGCCATGAACATCTCTGCATCGCTTGGTGTGGAACTTGAGCCTACACCCCAATGGAAACGTCCGTGTGCAAGATGGTCTAACTGCGCGATGCGATGTGCTACAACTGCTGGATTGTGTATCGGCATACACGTTATCCCAGTGCCAAAGATGATATTCTCTGTCATCGCAAGGGCTTTGGCGATAAAGAGGTCAGGAGACGGAATATTTTCCCATGTAAATGTAAAATGTTCACCAATATAAGCCTCTTTATAGCCTAATTTGTCCAACGTTACTACCTGTTCAAGGTCATCGTCTAATGTTTTCGTGGTGTCGCTACCGGGAGGATGCAAAGGCATTGTGAAAAATCCGAGTTCCATAGATTAACTCCTTTGTATGTATAAAACGAACGGAGTAAGTAAAAGATTCTTGTCAGTGCTTCTGTAAGTCGTGGATTATGTTTTTTGAAACGCGTTTTGTTGTCTTGGATAAGGCAATTTGCGGATATTTCTGAACTTGACAAGATAAAAGGAATCTGTTATTGTTTTCACAAGTCTTAAATTTTATCAAAACCAGGACTTACGCATTTTTACTTAAAGTCCCACTGATAAGGGGGATTTAGGGGTTAAAAACACCGAAATACCAACTTTTTAAGTCCAATTTTCCCTTTTTTTCATCATTTTGCGTAAGTCCTGAAAACTTTACCATTAACCTAAATATATTTCAAGCGTTTTACGTAGAAGGGAAATTGCACATAATGAATATGAAAAATTATATCTTAACTTCAGTTGTTTTGTTGGCAGTACTCAGTGTATCCTTATTAGGATGTGAAAAAGTTGATCAGATGATTCCAACCGACACCATACCTCCGATGGAAACAAAGCTAAAAATTGGCATCATTCAGCCAGCACATAGCTACACAACCTTTAGTCAAGGTGCAGAAACTGCTCGCGTCCAAATTAATAAAGATGGTGGAGCACTCGGCATGGCGGTAAAATTTATCCCCCGAAATAACCAGCTTGTAGCAGATGAACCACCAACAGCGGAAGCAAGTATCGGCGCAGCAAAAGAACTAATTGAGATGGAAAACGTTTTTGCACTACTTGGTCCCGTTCGCTCAACCATGGCTCTTGAGGTTGGCCCAATTGCGCAGCAGGCACAGCGACTCATGCTTCCCGGCTCAAGCGGCTCAAATGTACCAGAATCCGGCGATTATATATTTCTCATCACAGTCCCAAACCCTTTTCAAGGAAAAGTTATGGCAAGTTTCGCTATGAATCCTGACGAACTTGGGGCAAAAACTGCAGCGACAATCTATGAGGCGGGCGATAGTTATTCTACTGATCTCGTCCAAGCATTTGAAGCAGCTTTTAAGGAAATCGGTGGTCAAATCGTTCACAGTGGTTCATACTCAGCAGGTGAGACTACCTTCACCACACTGCTCACAGAAATTCAAGGTGCTACACCGGACATCATTTTTTGCCCCGGTCATCAACCAGAAGTGCCACGTTTGATAAATGAAGCAAAACAACTTGGCATCAAAGCAACTTTTCTCGGTGGCAGCGCGTGGGATGACAGAGAGCGATTCCTTGGTGTCTTAGAAGATAGCACTGTATTGGATGGCAGTTATTATCCGACTAATTTCTCTGTAGTGACACAGGATGCAGATGTACAGGAATTTGTGAATGGTTATATGGCGTTGTACGATAGTCCACCTGACGGCGTTGCAGCATCTGGCTATGATGCGATGCGGCTTTTGGCACGCGCAATAGAGACAGCAGATACGCTTGATCCGGCGGCTGTTCGTAATGCCTTTGCAGAAGTCAAAGATTACAAAGGTGCTACAACTATTTCGCATTACGATGCAAACCGTCATCCAGTCAAAAGCCTTGCAATTCAGACAATCCAAGATGGAACAGTCAAACACTACAAAGTTGTAGCACCGTAACCGCGTGTAGGATACAAAGCAAGATGATAGCAACACGTCCAAAGGCTTTTTTAATTGATCTGGATGGAACGCTCTATTTTATAGTGAAATCTAAAAATATGTTCACACTCCCTGGTAGATGCGGTTTCCTAACCGCATCTATGGACTGAATAAACACGGTTCGGTTAGGAAACCGAACCTACCGTAGTGTAAAAATAATTATGGATTTTACTATAAAGGTGAACCTTACCCCGGAGCAATTGAGGTTGTTAATTATCTGCGGCAGAAGGACTATCAACTCCGATTTTTGACAAACACGACTGCTAAAACCCCAAAGATGCTTCACGAGCAGATGAAAGCGTTGGGTTTTGACATCTATGAAAATGAAATCTTTAATGCAACTTATGCGTGTCTTTTATACTTGCGCTCACAACCGAACATAAGTTGTCATTTCATGGTTGATGATGCCGTCAAAGCGTTTTTCAAAGAGATACCGATAGACGATAATGCGCCCGATTTTGTCGTTGTCGGGGACTACGGGCAAGGGTTTGATTTCCACGCTTTGAATCATGCGTTTCGCCTGTTGATGAGTGGTGCTGAGCTGATAGCGTTGCAGAAGAACCTCTACTGGTTTTCTTCAGAAGGCTTGTTCTTAGATTGTGGGGCATTTGTGACACTTCTGGAATCCGCTGCAAACAAAACTGCTAAAGTCATGGGCAAACCGAGTGAGACATTTTTTAAAATTGCGCTTGAGAGTCTTCAACTTTCCCCAAGTGATGTCACTGTGGTAGGTGACGACATTACTTCCGACATCGTAGGTGCGGAAAGAATGAAGATGCTGAGTGTCCTTGTGAAGACAGGGAAGTTTAAACCTAATCAATTGGAAAACCCTGTCGTGAAAGCGACATGGGTACTTGAGAGTATCTCAGAGTTAAGACAATTTTTTTAAGAGGTCTTTCAGAAAGTATCGGAGAAGACACTTATGACAAAACAAACGATCCAACTGGGAGTTGTTGGGTGCGGATGGGCAGGCTGCCAAGCTATCCACGCTGCTAATGCTACCTCTCGACTGAAAGTTGTCGCTATTGCAGAACGCGATCCAACCCGTCGTGAGCAAGCAGGAGATGACTATGCAGTACCACACCGTTACGTTAACTATGACGAACTCCTTGATAATTCCACTGTTGATGCTGTCTATCTCGCCACTTCCCCTGATGGTAGGCTACAGCAAGTCTTGGATACACTCAATGCAGGTAAACATGTTTTAGTTCAAAAACCGCACGCAATCCGTGCATTTGAAATATTAGGGATGGAAGAAGCAGCACAACAATCAGGCAAAACACTCCAATTTTGTTATTTTATGCGTCACTTTCCGCACAACCGCCAAATTCGGAGCGCAATTCGGAATGGCGCAATTGGGGACCCATTTCACGCCCGCGTTTTTGGAAAATTCAACTTTATTCCAACCCTTGATGCCAACAGTAGATGGCTACATGTCTATGGACAAAAAGGTGGTTCATTAGGACAACACTATTCACACGAACTCAATCTGGCATGGTGGTGGATGGGATGTCCGAAACCACTGTGGGCATTCGCATCAAAGCACGTGCTTTATCCACAATACGATGGACCTGAGGGTGCAGCAGAAGACTATTTCACAGGTCTCCTCGGTTGTGAAGGTGGAAAAACTATCCAAATTGACTGCTCACGGATGAGTCATTCAGATTCGGGTAGTGTAGTGGAACTTTACGGCACTACTGGTGCAATCACAAACGGCGGCATCTCAAGATTCAAAGATGGCGAATTTGTCCGAGAACCGATTGATGAACCTATTGAAATTGATCACGGAGAACTGCCTGAAGATGTGCCTGTTTTCTACTACGAACTCAACCATTTCGCCATGGCAATAGCAGATGAAGTAGCACCAGATGTTGATGCATCTAATGCTTATACCTTTATGCAGATATTGGATGCACTTTACGACAGCGCGAAGAGTGGTGAAAAGGTTTATATTTGACAAAAACACATCTTTCTGTTAATCTATACCAAAATGATATATTCCTCATATACGAGAATACTTTATTTACAAAACTAATAGATACCTAAATGTGGAGACATTTCCATGTACAAAACTGCGATGTTAGGTTGTGGTGGTCGCGCCCGTGGGCACGTAGATGCTTATCGCTTCGTCAAACGTGGAAAACTCGCTGCAATCTGCGATATGAACGAAGATCGACTCAACAACTTCGGGGATGACTTCGGAATTTCTTCGCGTTACACCGACTTGGACGAGATGCTTGAAAAAGAGAAACCGGATGTCCTTCACATCGTCACAAGCCCTGTGATTCCGAGTAGTGAGGAACGTATCCGTTATCCGTTGATGAAACGGGTATCCGACCACGGCGTGTCAGCGGCGATTGTAGAAAAACCGGTCGCTATTGAAGGCGAAGATTGGAAACAGATTGCGGGGTTAGCAAATGAGACCAAAACGAAATTTGTCGTCAATACGCAACTCAACTTCCACCCGAAAAATCTGGAGTTAAAAAAAGATGTCGCAGAAGGGCGTATCGGCGAGATTAAGTTTATTGATGCCAGTGCGCGTAGTAGACCTGCCGAGCAGGGAGCACATGTGCTACAGTTGGTGTCATCATATATTGACAACCTACGTCCCGTGCGGATTCTTGGACAAATCGCTGGAAGCGAGAATTTGAATTTTGATTCGCATCCCTCTCCGCTGCATGCAGTCGGGCATGTTTTGTATGAAAACGGTCTCCATGTCTCTCTTGCGTTTGGAACAGAGATGGCACAAATGGTATCCGATAACCAAGGTATCTACGGTCACAAACGTGTTTTTGTTGTTGGGACGAAAGGCTTTGTGCATTGGCGTTTCAGCAGTTGGGAACGCGCAACGTTGGAGGATGGTTATGAGGGCGGTCAGCTGAACTATGGAGAGCAAGATGTCGTTGCGCAGGCTAACTTCACTGAAGCCATTTTTGATTGGTTAGACGATGAGAGCAATGTCCATCCGACGCATCTCAAACAATCGCTTGCAGAGTTTAACCTTATCTTAGGGATGTACTACAGTGGAATAACAAACGAGATCATTGAACTGCCATTTGAACCGCCCAATGAGTTAATGGACTCACTCCGGGAAAAGTTGTAATTTGATATGAATTAGTATTGTGGGTGAGGTCACTATGCCTTCACCCTATGCTATGTTCCGGTACGCTGTTGGCGTGCCATTGTTAACATTAGAGGAGATAGTTTTATGTATAAAAGTGTGATGTTAGGGTGCCGTGGACGCGCCCGAGGGCATGCAAGTGCCTATCGCTTTGTTAAAGGTGGTAAACTCGCAGCGATCTGCGATATGAACGAAGAACGACTCAACGATTTCGGTGATAATTTCGATATCTCTTCTCGCTATACAGATTTAGATGAGATGCTTGAGAAAGAGAAACCTGATCTGCTTCATATTGTTACTGCCCCAGTGCTACGCGGCTCGAATGAGCGTATTCGGTATTCGCTGATGAAGCAAGCATCAGACCACGGCGTGCCTGCAGCGATTGTAGAAAAGCCGATTGCTGTTGAAAGCGAAGATTGGAAGCAGATTGCCGGGTTAGCTGAAGAAACCAAAACAAAGTTTGTTGTCAACACACAACTCAACTTCCATCCAAAAAATCTTGAATTGAAGCGAGATGTTGCGGACGGTAAAATAGGCGAGCTTAAGTTCATTGATGCAAGTGCTCGAAGTACGCCAGTAGATCAAGGTCCACACGTGCTTCAGTTGGTATCATCCTACATTGATAATTCCAGACCTGTGAGTGTGCTTGGGCAAATCTCTGGAAGAAAACATTTGGATTCAGCGCAACCTTCACCGATGCATGCTGCAGCACAGGTTATATATAAAAATGGGCTTCACGTCTCTCTTGCATTTGGACAGGGAATGGGGACGATGGCATCTGATAATCAAGGTATTTATTGCCATAAACGTGTCTTTGTCGTTGGAACAGAAGGGTTCGTGCATTGGCGTTTTAGCAGTTGGGAACGCGCAACACAAAAAGGTGGCTATGAAGGTGGTCCACTCAACTATGGAGAACAGGATGTTGAAGCACAAGGAAACCTCACAGAGGCAGTCTTTGATTGGCTTGACGATGAGAACAAAGTCCATCCAACACATCTCAAACAATCCCTTGCTGAGTTCAATCTCCTTTTAGGAATGTATCATAGTGGTACAACGAATCAAATTATCGATCTTCCGTTTGATCCACCAGATGGGTTAATGGATACACTTAGAGAGCAGTTGTAAAAACAATTAATTTCCAATATGTAGGCATTAGCGGTAGCAGCGAACTTGTTTGCCACTACCGCCAATTATTATATCTCAACACTTGGTAGGCGCGATTTCAAATCGCGCCTACAAGGGAGAGTTCACATTTTTGAATTTTACTAAGGAGAAATTTCCATGTATAAAAGTGCATTTTTAGGGTGTGGTGGTCGTGCCCGTGCGCATGCAAGTGCGTACCGTTTTGTTAAAGGTGGCAAAATTGGTGCAATCTGTGATATGAACGAAGAACTCCTCAATAAATTCGGTGATGATTTTGATGTTTCTTCCCGATACACAGATTTAGATGAGATGCTTGAAAAAGAGAAACCTGATCTTCTCCATATTGTCACTGCACCAGTATTACGCGGTACCAATCAGCGCATCCGTTATCCGTTGATGAAGCGAGCCTCTGACCACGGCGTGCCAGCAGCGATTGTAGAGAAACCTATTGCTGTTGAAAGTGAAGACTGGAAGCAGATTGCCGGGTTAGCAGAAGAGACGAGCACAAAGTTTATTGTCAATACACAACTTAACTTTCATCCCAAAAACCTTGAACTAAAGCGAGATGTAGCAGAGGGTAGAATTGGTGAAATTAAGTTTATTGACGCAAGCGCACGTAGTACACCTGTTGACCAAGCACCGCACGTATTGCAGTTGGTATCGTCATATATAGACAATTCGCGTCCCGTGCGCGTATTAGGGCAAATTGCGGGAAGAGAGCAATTAGATTCAGCACAGCCCTCTCCGATGCATGCTGCCGGACAAGCAATATATGAAAATAGTCTACACGTTTCTCTTGCGTTTGGCACAGGCATGGGTACTTTGGCATCAGAGAGTGGAGGCACAGTAACACATAAACGTGTTTTTGTCGTAGGCACAAAAGGTTTTGTGCATTGGCGGTTCAGTAGTTGGGAACGTTCAACCCGTGACGGTGGCTATGAAGGCGGTCCACTTAGCTATGGTGAACAGGATATTCAAGCACAAGGCAACCTTACGGAAGCTGCTTTCGATTGGCTTGATGATGAGAAAAACGAACATCCGACACATCTCAAGCAATCGCTTGCAGAATTCAACCTGCTTCTGGGAATATACTATAGCGGAATAACGAATCAGATAATTGATCTTCCGTTTGATCCACCTGATGGATTAATGGCTTCTCTCAAGGAGCACCTGTAAACCAATCAAATTGCGTGGAGGTAGGCTTGTCGTCTGCCCCACGCGTAAAACTACATCAGAACCATTCCATCGTACTGAAGCATTCTTGTGGGAGGGTTTGTAACCCAATTTACAATGTGCTATATAACATCCATTTATCCTACCTGTGATGAAAATATAAAGGAGACATTCTATGTATAAGACAGCGATGTTAGGCTGCGGTGGTCGTGCTCGTGCGCATGCTGACGCGTATCGCTTTGTTAAAGGTGGTAAACTCGCAGCAATTTGCGATATGAACAAAGAATTACTCAACAAATTCGGAGACGACTTCGGTATTTCTTCCCGATACACAGATTTAGATGAGATGCTTGAGAAAGAGAAACCGGATGTCCTTCATATTGTCACAGCACCTGTGCTTCGTGGCTCAAATGAGCGTATTCGGTATCCATTGATGAAGCAAACTTCTGACCACGGCGTGCCAGCAGCAATTGTAGAGAAACCGATTGCCGTTGAAAGCGAAGACTGGAAGCAAATTGCCAGGTTAGCAGAAGAGACGAAAACAAAGTTTGTTGTCAACACACAACTCAACTTTCATCCACAAAACCTTGAACTGAAGCAGGATGTGTCAGAAGGCAAAATCGGTGAAATCAAGTTTATTGATGCAAGCGCGCGGAGCACACCTGTTGACCAAGGCCCACACGTGCTTCAGTTGGTTTCATCCTATATTGACAACTCACGTCCAGTGAGGGTATTAGGGCAAATCTCTGGTGGGGCACATTTAGATTCTGCGCAGCCATCTCCGCAATACGCAGCAGCACGGGTCCAATACGAGAACGGACTGCATGTCTCTGTCGCATTTGGTACAGCCATTGCCCCTTCTGCGTCCGATGATCAGACGGTTTTCTTCCATAAGCGCGTGTTTGTTATCGGCACAGATGGATTTGTACATTGGCGGTTTAGTAGTTGGGAACGTTCAACCCGTGACGGTGGCTATGAAGGCGGTCCACTCAGCTATGGTGAACAAGATGTTGTCGCACAAGGCAATCTTACCAACGCTGTTTTTGATTGGCTTGATGATGAAAACAAAGTGCATCCAACACATCTCAAGCAGTCGCTGGCAGAGTTCAATCTGCTTTTAGGTATATATCATAGTGGTATTACAAACGAGGTAATTGAACTTCCATTTGATCCTCCGGATGGGTTGATGGATTCGCTTAGGGAACGGTTGTAAATTCTTGTGTCTGTAGTTTTTACTATAGTAGATTTTAGAATTAATTGGACATTGTGAACGGTGCGGTTAGGAAACCGCACTATGGGCATCAATTTAAGAAAATGAATCTATTTTTGTGAATGTGTATGGTTTCCTCGTAGAGGCGGAATGTTTATAGAATCTATGTCGCTCCTACGGAGCTCAAGAGATTAATTTACCACTTTTGCTATAAACATATCGTTCCTACGGAACTCAAGGTGTAAAAATCGGGCTTAGAAAGCCCTCCCACAAGAAATATATCCCTAAATTGACACCCATGGAGCGGTTAGGAAACCGCTCCTACCGAGGCGGGAGTCTCTCCGAATTTGTTCCGCTGGTGAGGGTAATAGCGCGCAGTGTCCAACGTCGTGGGAAGCGTGGCATGCGCAATGGGAAGCAAGTCCCTACAAAGACAAGTTTATTTAATCTCCAGACTGCGTTTGTAAAGTTTCTTTGTGGCGTAACGCTTCAATAGCTGCTTTTCTTATTACTTGTTGATGCTGTAACGGAGCACCTGCTACTCCAGGCGCGGCACCTATCGGTTTGAAAATAAAAATACTTTCGACTTTTTCATCTTCATCATAGGTAAATTCAATTCCTCTTCTCCAGTACCAATGCCGTTTGCCACCAAAATCATTGTTATCAATCTCTTGGGCTTTGCCTAACTCTTTTTCTACACGTTCAAGTAGGCTTTTGACACCATTGCCCCCTGCTGTTTTTGCTTTATGAGGATGTCTTAAAAATAGACTTTCAACAAGATCAATACCATCAACAAAACCAGATAATCCTACGTTCTGCTCTCGATAGGTGAAATATCCGCCTTTATCAGGTGGATTGTCCGGTTTGCCATATACGGTTTCTACTTTTTTAAACGGATCACCTAATTTAATTCCAGCGGCACCCTTTCCTGGAACAATAGTGTTTAGCGGGGGATTCGGCGTAGGATCAAATGGAATATCTAATGGGGGTAGTGGAATAAATTTTTGGTTAGCGATCTTTTTTACTCTTTTTGTGGACTTGGTCACACCATCGCTCACATAGACAGTGACTCTGACAGATTCAACGTCCTCAGGCGCAGTCCATTCCACTTTTGTCCCCGATGTTGCACTAAGTTTTCCTGCATCCACTTCCCATGTATAGGTCAATGGGTCGCCATCATTGTCATAAGCAAGAACTCTAAATTCAATTATCTCTCCAGGACTAAATTGAGTTGGGACAATAAAAGCGTCTACGATAGGTGAACTGTTGCTCGGTTCATCATCACCATCATCAGAACCACAACCAGCAATATAAAAAATGATCAGACATGCAACAATAAAACTTAAAATACGATATTTATTTTTCATTTATCACCTTAAAATTCTGTAGTTTCTCCTGTTTTTAAAACAACATAACTACGATACCGTTCTGGATGTATATCCCCCGATTCAACAGCACGCTGTATGGCACAGTCTGACTCTTTGACGTGGGCACAATCGTTATATCTGCATGTACCAAGAAAAGGTTCCATCTCTGGGAAATAGAGTTCAAGATATTCTGTGTCAACTCCCCATAAACCGACTTCACGGATTCCTGGTGTATCTGCTACTTCGCCACCAATTTCAAGTGTAAATAACTCTACGAGCGTCGTTGTATGCCTACCTTTCCGTGTTTTTTGTCCAACTTCCCCAGTTCGCAGTTTAAGGTTCGGTTGTATAGCATTCAGGAGACTCGATTTTCCTACACCGGATGCTCCTACAATCACACTGAATTTATCTCTTAGTGCATCCTTTAGAGATTCAAGCGAGGTAGGCGCATTTATGCTCGTGTACAATACTTGGTAGCCGAGTTTCTCGTAGATTGTGAAGGTAGAGATGAGTTGGTCATGTTGGGTTGAATCTACCAAATCCATTTTATTCAAGCAGATAACAGCTGCCATGTCTCCTGCCTCTGCTAAAATCAGGAATCGATCCAGTGTCCGAAAATTGAGAGGAGGCATCCGCGTTGAGACAACGGCTACTACCTGATCCGCATTGGCAACAATAATCTGTTCAATTTCTTCATGTTTTCCTGCATATTGCCGTGAAAATTTGGTTTGGCGTGGAAGAATTTCCTCAACGACACCTTCTTCTGAATCAAGTTGAGTGAAAATAACTTGGTCCCCAACAGCGACTGGATCCGCAAAAAGCCTACGTCCTGTTTCGGAGCGTCGTTTTCTTTTTAAAGTGCCGCGTAATGTGCATCGCAGAACAAGTTCACCGTGCTGAACATCGTAAAATCCAGTCCGTGCGCGAATGACTCTGCCTTGTTCACGAGTAAGAATAAATGCCACCTCCCAATAGATTTTGTGCAAAATAAAACTTCTTGGATAAGTTGCAATTCACAGTATCCAAATACATTAATTGTATATTTGATCGTTGATTTCTAAACATAATTTCTCATTGTTTTCAAGGCTGTTTCGCTATCTTCGTGAAAATTATCAAATTTGCACTCACAAGAAATACGTCCATCATAACCTGCTTTTTGGAGTGCGGTAAAAAAGTCCGTAAAATCAAAGTCGTCATTGCCCGGATAGGAGCGTTTTACAGGTTCAGCGATATGAACATGTGCTAACCATTCTGCAGCATCAACAATGTTTTGCATCGGTTCGTTTTCTTGCCACACGTGGTATAGGTCAGCTAATGCCTTAATTCCTTTTCGGTTGACCCGTTTTGCCATAGCCAGTCCGTCGGCAACGGTGCGTAATATGTTTCCCTCTTTCATGCAAATCGGTTCAATGACAATTATGATGTCGTGCGCTTCCGCATGATCGGCAGCCATATCAAGAAATTCTGCAATCTGCGCTAATGCCCGTTCTTCTGAATAACCTTCCTGAACGTTCCGAGAGCCGCTGCTGCCATAAACAATGATCTCTCCGCCAATTTCATTGGCTCTACGACATGCAGTCTCCACATAGCGAGACAACCGAGGGAAATCTACCGTGTCACCGACAACGCGCAGGTCTCTGGGGATAAATCCGGCGTACGCCTCAGGTTTCAAAGGTGCTTCTGCCACCCGCTCTCGAATCTTCTGAAATTCGGTTTCATCTGCTTCCGGCATAAGTGCACTTCGTACACCTAATTCAATATAGTCGTATCCAACTTCCGCAAGCCGATTGACATTTTCTAAACTAGTACATATCCCAAATCGCATGAGTTACTCCAAAATAGATGTGCTTAAAAAGTAGGAATGAAAAAACGTATCACAGTTTCAATAAAAGAAATTAATACCGCAGCGATGAGTGTGTTCAAAAACCCGTCAATTTCAAATCCATCAATCAATTTATTGGTGATCCAAAGCAAAAATGCATTGATAACAAAATAAAAAAGTCCTAATGTTAAGATGATAAATGGAAGTGACAAAAATACCAAAATTCCGGTGAAGAGAAACTTGAAAATCCCGTATACAAGAGCAACCCCCACCGCAGTAGCACACCCTTTAACTCGAACAGCAGGCAAAATATATGTCACAATCAAAACCGAAGTACTCAGTACCAATAGGTTCAAAATCCAATTTATTAGCATATTAGGTTCTCCTAAGTATGTGTTTCAGGAGATGCCTGACACTGATTGTTCGCAGACATCATTAACTTAGTTAGGCAATGCAAGTATCACCAATCATTTTCCGAAGCGGCGTCTACGATGGCTATAGTCACGCAAAGCGCGGAGAAAGTCGATTTTTCGAAACGAGGGCCAATAGGTATCGCAGAAATAGAATTCTGAGTAGACGCTCTGCCACAGCAAAAAACCGGATAGACGCACCTCGCCGCTTGTCCGAATAATTAGTTCTGGGTCGGGAAGATTAGAGGTATACAGATATGGCGCGATTTTATCTACGCTCAATTCTTTAATGATTTGATCGGCATCTTTACCATCCTGAATTTCCGCCTTTAAGTGTCCTCGGAATGCCTCAATTATTTCCTCGCGCCCACCATAAGCAACAGCAACATTCAAGATAAACTTGTCATAATTTTTCGTTGCTTCTTCTGCTTCCCGAATTGCTTCTTGAAGACTTGATGGTAAAAGATCAATCTGTCCCATTGCACGCACTTTAATCTGATTTGCATGCAGCCCCTCAATAGTGACCAATTCTCGCATTTTTCTTTCTATCAATCCTAAAATACCTTCAACTTCATCGTCTGCACGATTGAAGTTATCCAGTGAGAAAATCCATATTGAAAAGATTTCAACACCAAGTTCATCACACCAATGGAGAACTTCTTCAAGTTTATCTGCACCCTCATAGTGTCCTTTAATTATATTGTCTAATCCACTCGCTTTTGCATAGCGGCGGTTTCCATCAAGAATTACACCGATATGGCGCGGTATATTCCACGTACCTGCTTCTGCTTCTAACCGTTTTTGATACGCGTTATAAAACTTTTTTTCGATCTGATTCTTGAGGAACTTAAGTGGATTCATGTGATTCCTTTGTAAAATTGCTCCGATTTACCAATTACCGACTTTTGGACTTCGGTTTTCAAATAGGTATATTAACGTGAGTTTGATAATAGATATATGAACTTCATTTTGCATAAAATCTTATTCTCATAAGCCCGGTAGGTGCGGTTTCCTAACCGCACCGAGTCCAAAAATCTGATTTATCAAACTCACGTTAACTTCTAAAAATATTTATCAAACTCACATTATATTAGAAAATAGGTCAGTGAAGATACAATGCTAATTTGATTTTCTCAATTATACCATGAAAACCATGTTAAGAAAAAGAGAAACTAAATTATACACCTATCGCCACGTTGGGGCTGCGGCGTTGAGATAAAATTCATTTTATTTTAAGAATCCTGATTCAGAGATAAAAAGTGGTTTCGCTTACGCTCTACCTAACCTACTGCTTTGTCAACATATTATTGTAGGTCGCGATTCGGAGATCGCTCCTACCTCTGGAACGTTTATGGTAGGAGGGAACTCCGATTCCCGACTACTTTCAAGTCCATCAATTATCACTTGACTAAGCACTACGAGTACTATTTACTTGTGATTTGGTAAGTTGTGTTATATAATCACAATGCTTTTATATCACTCTTTTATCATCATTATTATAGGAGCGATTAATGCAAATAGGTTTGATGGAGGGAACGATACGTCAGGGAACGCTGGGAGAAACGCTTGATGCTGTGGCAACGCATGGTATTCACTACCTACAATACCATCTGCCCGTAGGAGCACCGTCACTCACAGAAATTCGTAAGGAGTTGGATGCACGACAGATTACGATCTCAGCACTTTCCGGCACCTACAACATGATTGATCCTGATGTTGAGAAACGTAACACGGGTTTGCGCATGTTACGCCACGTTGCTGAGCAGTGTCAATTGCTTGGCACATCTGTGATTACACTCTGCACTGGCTCCCGCAACCCACACAGCATGTGGCGCGCTCACCCTGACAATTACGCAACGTCTGCATGGAAAGATCTTGTTGAATCTATGGAAAAGGCGTTGGAGGTTGCTGAGGAATATGAGGTGACATTGGCGTTTGAACCGGAAGTGTCAAACGTGATTGACTCGGCACAGAAAGCACGTCGTTTGCTTGATGAGATGCAATCCCCTTACCTAAAGGTTTGTATGGATGGCGCGAATATCTTCCACAAAGGTGAGTTGCCAAAGATGCGTGAAATTCTTGACGAGGCGTTTACGTTGCTTGGTGAAGATATTGCGCTTGCACACGCGAAGGATTTAGATAGGGATGGGCAAGCAGGACATCTTGCTGCGGGCACTGGGCTGCTGGATTATGACCAATATCTTGGTTTGCTAAAGGAGAGTGGCTATGATGGCGCGGTGGTACTGCATGGGCTTTCGGAAGAACAGGTACCGTCTTGTGTAAAATTTTTGCAGGAAAAGATTGAGGCGTTGTAGAAATTATCTGGACCAGGATTTAAAGATTTACAGGATTATAGTAAATTTACAATTAACGATACGTGGTTGTGCGGCGCGCTTAGAAAGCGTGCCGCACAACAGTTATAAGTCTGTATCATACCGTTTCAGACATGCGCTCTGCTAAACGTGCCAGTGCTGGTGACCTATCCAACTTTTCAAGTTCTGCCTCAATAAGCGTAAATTGTTGTGTTTCAGCTAAGGCAGTTTTCATTGCCTCATCAAATTCGCCTTCGGTTCGGACATGAAACCCACGTCCTGAACTAAAAAGTGAAGGCATGCAGCTATAATTCCAACACCCTATATCGTTAAATTCTCCTTCAAGGAGATGTCGTTCCGTACCATAGCCATGATTGTTTAAAAGAAGCACAATCGGATTGAGCCCGTAACGGACGGTGGTTGACAGTTCTGTGCCTGTCATTTGGAAAGCACCATCCCCGACGATAACGAGTGGACGGGTATTTGGCATGCTAATTTGCGCACCAACGGATGCTGGCACTGCAAAACCCATAGATGTGTAGTAGGCAGGACTGATAAAATTGGTGTGTTGATGTATCCGCAATTCTGCTGCGCCGAAAAGACTATCACCTACATCGGCAATCACTGTGAGTTCATCATTAATGAATTCATTGAGGTGTTGGAACAAACGTTCGACTGTTAGAGGTGCGTTAGACTTGACTTCAAAGGGTGCTGTATCCGGTAATGCCCATCCCAAGTTCGGTTTCTTTCGTCTTTTAAGTTGGGGTGAAATGAGTCCATCAATAAAATCATCAAACATGACTGTTTCATAAGAGTGGTATTTGACAGAGATTTTCTCTGAAGTCGCGTAGATAGAACGCGCACGGTCAAGGTTAGCGGTGTAAATCCCAAGATTAACATCTGTCATGAAAGCACCGAGGATAATAACGCAATCGGAATCTTCAACAAATTCTCTAATTTCCTCTCTACCCATTGCACCTTCATAAATCCCTAAGTAAAGCGGATGTGACTCTGGTATCACGGATTTGCCGAGGAGTGTTGCAACGACGGGGATGCGTTTTTCGTCAACAAGTTTGAGTAATTTGTCTTGATATCCGAATCTGTGAAGTTCTACACCCGCGAGAATAACTGGATTTTTGCTTTGATTGATGAACTTGACCGCATCGTCAACGGCGGCATTCAGTGTTTCTGGATCACTGACGCGTCCACCGGTTGAAGGACGGCGGTAGAGCGTGCCGCGCACATCTACCATATCACGCGGGAGTTCTATGTATCCCGGACGTTTATAGTGATACACGGCATCAAGCACCTGGTCAATCTCGTTAAATGCGGTAAAAGGTTCATCAAGTAGTGCGGTTGCGACGGTTATTTCGTCATAGATGCGTTGCTGTGTGTGGAAATCCCTGACTTTGTGGTGAAGGAGTGCATCTTTGGCGCGTTCTTTGATACCTGGTGCTCCACTAATCACAACAACGGGAGATTTTTCGGCATAAGCACCCGCGATGGCGTTCACCATTGATAAACCGCCGACACAATACGTAATACACGCAGCGCCCATGCCTTTTGTGCGGGCGTAAGCATCGGCTGCATAGCCAGCTGCGTCTTCGCGTGTCATGCCGATGTGTTGAATTTCACTTTGTTCAATGAGATGGTAGAAGCGCAGCACATAATCGCCGGGGATGCCGAAGATGTGTTCAATATCGTAACTTTGGAGTTTTTTGAGTAGGTATTCGCCGATAGTTGGAGGTCTGTTGCACATGGTGTCACCTCACTGTGTTTGTTTTATAGTGAATTAGAAAATAAGTTTACACTTCTTCTGTAGGAGTGATCTCCGAATCACGACTCAACCTATTAGCCGTCGGGAATCGGAGTTCCCTCCTACAGCTCAGATGTAAAGTTAATTGTAAAATCCACTATAATATCCGATCAGAATAATATCTTTCAACGTAACACTAACCTACTGCTGATGTTTGAAGTTCTTTATTGCTAAACAAATTCCATTCAGATTCATCTTCCGTTTTATGAATTAGGTATTTTCCTGACTCAAGACGGTCCCGTGCAAATTCATAATATGCGGGGACTATCTCAAAACCTATATAATGCCGCCCCTTCATTTTGCTGACGACTGCAACCTGACCTGAACCTAAAAATGGATCTAAAACAACATCACCTTTCTGGCTTGAATAATCAAGGATTTTTTCAATGAGTTCTGCTGGCAATTTAGTCGGTGTTTTCACGGCACCTTGCCAATATTCTCTTTTAATTTCCCAGACATCTTCCTTGTCTTTGTAGTGTGCGGATCCGCCGTTTTCTGTTTTTGCTTCTTTATCAAAGCGACGGTAAGGGTAAAATTGTCGTTTTTTGTCGTTTTTACATAAGAAAAGGCAATGGTAGTGAGATGTCACGTACTTACGCTTGGTAACAACCCCAAATTGATATTTCCAAATGAGGTGATTGACCGTTGTAAGTTCACACTCATCAATTGCTATTAAGAGGTCTTTCAAGTAATTCCAACCTGAGAAGATATACATGCTACCAGAATCTTTTAACATTCTTGTTGCTTCTGAGAGCCAATTGAGTGTAAAAGTTAGGTAGTCACTCCCCTCAATTTCATTGTATCCTTGAAGAACGCGGCTCCCCTTTCTATTATAGTTATGCCGTGTAGCTTTAAAGTCAATAGCAAAAGGTGGATCTGTTATGATAAGATCAACACATTCAGGTGGCATTTTAGACATCAGTTCAATGCAGTCACCTTGTTTGATAGTATCAATGTAATCAAAATATTTCATTTTAATCTACGCGCTATAGAAGCATTTTTTCCTTTTTGATTCAAAACTGTTTATCGCTATCCAACAGAATGGTGACCGGACCGTCGTTTATGAGTTGTACGTCCATCATTGCTTGAAAGGTGCCGCCTTCCGTGGGGATATTGAGTTGCTTTAAGGCAGTGATGAATTGCTCGTAAAGTGTGTTTGCAACTTCGGGACGTGCTGCATTGATAAAACTTGGACGTCGCCCTTTACGGCAATCCCCGTAGAGTGTGAATTGTGAAACAACTAACGCTGAACCGCCTATATCAAGTAGTGAACAGTTCATTTTGCCATCCGCATCTTCAAAGATACGTAGGTTTGCAACTTTGTTAGCGATATAATCCAATTCTGTTTCAGTATCGTCATGGGAAATGCCAAGAAATATAAGCAATCCCGCTCCAATTTCAGAGACGAGTTCGCCGTTTACCTTGACACTTGCTGATTTCACACGTTGGATGACTGCTCTCATTGATTCTTTCTTGTTCTGCAGGATAAAATAGAGACTTTATCTCCAATGAACATAGTCCTTGAATCTCTAAATGTAGGTAAGACCCTTAAATCCCAAATTTGCTATTAAAAAATTGTATAACTATACACATTTCGCCCCGCTGGGGCTTAGATGTTTGGTTAGTTAGGTTTCTATACACATTTCGCCCCGCTGGGGCTGCTCTCATTGCACCTGAATATTTTTTCTGTGAGTTACGACTCGTGCGAAAAACTCGTAAAAAATAAAAGATAGTTGAAAACTCAACAAGAAACAGACAAAAATTGTCCAAACTTTAGTAAGCTTTAAAATAACCTAAATTGCTACCTACTAATACCACATTAACTTGAATCATATTTATGGTGCGGTTAGGAAACCGCACCTACCATCAGCAAAATGAGATAAATCTCGTTAATTTGGTATAAGATTTCGATCAGAAAGCCTTTGTTTTTTGCTGAAAAACAAGGATTTTGCACTGATTCTGCTGTTATTTGGTATAAATCCAAATCAACGGTATGAATGCCTTATGGCATTCCCCGTATGGCATTCAGCCAAATCAACGCCAAATGCGCTTTTGGGCATTCAGCGGGGTTAGAAACCCTCCTACAAGAGTGTTTGCAAAATAGGTAGCAACTTGGATTAAAATAGCAACTTGTTGCCGTCCATTTCTTGTGCTTTTTCGCCACCTAATGTAAGACTGAACTGAAATCCTGGCAGGTTATTGAGTCCAATTTGGAATGCCAACGTATTCGAAACTTCATAACGGAATGCAAGACCGAGAATGCTTGAGAAGTTGACCCCCGCATACTGGAGTTCACGTGAGAAATCAGCGGCGAGCCACATGTTATCTGAAACAGCGATTTCACCACCTGCCTGCCAATTAAGCGTAAAAAAGTCTGTTGTTCTGAGTGCTTTTGAAGATAGGAAGATGCCTGCCCCCGCATGAACTTTAAAATATCTACCGATTCTTTGTGTGCCAACAACATAAGTATTGATACCAACAAATGGAAAACCGTTGATAGGACTATTATCAAGGAAATCATTATCCGAATTGAGACGGTCATCTGCTGTATATCCAGAATAAACATCCCCACCGACTGAGATACTTGGAAACCCGTCATTTGTTTCTGGCTTGATGTTATATTTAAGCCCGAAAAGTCCTTCGTTGAGTGGTTGGTCGTAAACTCGTTTTGAGTCAAGCTCTGGGTCGCCAGTGTTATAGAAATCATGAACTACTTTGTGAACACCACCTGTTGAAAGGGTAGTCCCTAAGTGCAAATCGAGTTGATCACTTAAGCCGTAAGTAAATCGGACAGGTATGACGAATGTTTCAATTTCGAGTGTGACACGGTGAGATTCTTCAAACCCACCAATGACAACTTTTTGGCTGTGCTCAGGAAGTAATTCCTCTTTGGAATGTTGAAACAATCCAAAGGATGTAACATATCCGCCTTTGCCTATCGGTTCTGCCGTCTGTATAGTCGTGAGTTGTGAATTGGATAGTGTTTGTGCAAAACTCGGGTAGTAAATTCCGATGAAAACTAAAATGATTCCAATAGTGAATCGGTTTTTAAAGTGCATGATTTTCCTCAAATGTTTTATTTACCAAATATCAATTAAGTCATTGTGCTTCAACTAACTCGCTTTCATCACGTTTGCCATCAGGGCCTGGCGTATCGTCAAATGCAGTGATGAAGTAAGTTCTTGGGACCAGTTCCTGGCCAATTATGATCGGGTCTTCGCCAGGAATTGTCAAACCGTTATCTCTTGGACCAGCAGACAGACGCGGAATCAAATTTCCTTCTGCATCTTTTGAATAGATTTGGTATCCTGCAAGATCAAATTCTGTATTCTTTTCCCATGATAATATCGCGTCATATTTATTATTAAAAAAGGAACGAGCGGCATAAAATACTCTAAAGTTCTTTGGTGGTGCTGGCGGAAAATTAGGAGACGTGGCACTAATAGTGGTGATTGCTTCAACCCCAAATTCATCAACAGCCGCGACACGATAAACTTTGGATTCACCGTCTTGCCGAAAATTAAGATCAAAGTAGTAGTGTTGATCCCTCTTAATCTCCACAATGCGTCTAAACGCCAATTGTTTACCTGTTCCTTCATCTCTTGCCACGTAAACACGGAACAGGGAAAAATCATGGGGATATTCGTAGTTTTCCCAAAATAGTTTGACGGTAAGGTCTGTCGGGTCACCAAGAGTTACGATAGGAAGAGCGGGTGGAATACTTGGTGTGCCAGCAACTGTTTGCCAGACTCGGATCGGTTCTTCAGAAATACTTGGTGGGTTTGTTGGATCTGGCGTTTCAACGCCATTTATATCAACATACGAGATACGATATTCATACGCAAGCACACGACCAAGTGAATCTTTACGATCATTTTCGATATTCTGCGTATCCACGAACTCATTTGCAGGCGCGTCAACCTTTCCGACTAACTCAAACGGTTCATCTGAATTGGCTATTGAACGCCGATAGATTCGGTACTCTTTGATACCTTCTTGTCCGATATCTATCCATGCCACACGGACTTGCTGGTCACCTGGATAAAGTGCGAGTCCTTCTGGAGACCCTGCAGTGCGTAAATTTTCTGAGTCAAGCGGGTTTGCAAAATCCTCGCTGTTAGTGCATGCTAAAAACACCGTAATTATTAGGAAAAACGGCAAACAGAGAGTGGATGCTGTTCTTAACGAAAAACGGAGTGATTGCGTTTTAAAAAGACTGTAAAATGAATACATTTAATTTTCTCCCGCAAATTGATAATCTATCTACACTACAGAATAGCGTGTTAAAGACACGTCTATTCAGCAATACAATAGAACATGAAGCCTTAGAAACGGTATAAGTATTGCAGACTAACTCGCTGTTTTTGAAAATCATAGTAAGGTCGCAAATTGTAAATTAGGGACTCACGCAAAATCTCGTCCCCTAATACACGTGAAGAGGTGAAGTTAATTGGATATTGTGCGTTGCTATTAATATTGTTTGGTATTTGCGGTAACGGTGGCGTTTTGATTGAAGCGTTTTCCAACTGGTTAAAGATGGAAAGGATAACAGCGAGTCCTATACATCCGTATCCGACGCGAGACATAATGACACTGGCGTTTTCCCTCGCAACCACGTCACTTTTGCGACTTTGAATATCATCTTGGATTGCCGCAGAAAGATATTCCTCATACCGACTTTGCGCTGAGGTGTACAGCAACGTACTACCGACTTGCAAACCTACTCCAGATGCTAACAAGGTTATTGCAAGACCGTGTGAGCGACGGGCTGCTTGTGCAGGTAGAATAGTCAAACTAATAAAAAAAATACAACATACTCCGATTGCAAACCGTTTCTGATTCGAACTATAATGTACCATTTGAAGTTAATCCCTTTCAGTTCAATGTAATACGGTTATTATAAAGTGTACCCAATTCTTCTGTGAAAGTCAATGCTATTTGATAAATAGGTAGGGTTATTTAGTTTTCGGTTTTCTGCTATATTTTCACATTTCTATAATAACGTGAGTTTGATAAATCAGATTTTTGGACTCGGTGCGGTTAGGAAACCGCACCTACCGGGCTTATGAGAATAAGATTTTATGCAAAATGAAGTTCATATATCTATTATCAAACTCACGTTATAATATGTCTTTTGTAGGTCGGGTTACGCTTGCGAAACCTGCTAAATGCGCCAAATCACGGTATGAATCATGGCGAATGCCATACGTGCATTCGTCTTTAGTCATTCACCGGGTATGAATGCTATTAGGCATTCCCCGTATGGCATTTGTCCAAATCAACGCCAAATGCGCGTTTGGCATTTGGCGGGAGGGAACTCCGATTCCCGACTACGAGTGGCATTAGTCGCGATTCGGAGATCGCTCCTACAAGTAAGGTGTATAATTATTTCCATATTTCACCATAAATAGCCTTGTGTATTCATTGATATGTTTTTTCTTGACGATAATCTAATGCTATGTATAATGAAATTCAACATCGTTTACGAGGAAATAGAATGAACACTCAACGTCCCAATTTGCTATATATCCATTCTGATCAACATAATCCGTATGTAACCGGATGCTATGGCGATGAATTGGTGCAAACCCCTAACCTTGACCAACTCGCTGCAGAAGGTATTGTGTTTGAGAATACCTACTGTCCGTCTCCGATCTGTGTACCTTCCCGTATGTCAATGTTGAGCGGACGATACCCATACGAAAATGCAGTCTGGACAAACAGTCATATCCTTAATTCTGGGATTCCGACATTTGCGCATGTGATGGGTGCTGCTGGGTATGAACCTTTACTCATCGGGCGAATGCATGCGTTGGGACCGGATCAGTTGCACGGTTATACTGAACGTCTTGTGGGTGATCACGGACCGAATCATCCGGGTGGTGGCGGTGTTGACCACGGTGAGTTATCTGGGACAGCGGGACCGGCACGTGTAAGTCTACAAAAATCTGGTGCGGGGCAAAGTGCATATCAGGTTCACGATGAAGATGTGACTATAGCAACAGTTGATTATCTCAATCGACTCGGTGTTCAGAAAAGAGCCGGATTGCTTGATGCACCGTTTTCAATTTCGGTTGGTTTCATGTTACCGCATCAACCATTTGTTGCGCGTCAAGAAGATTACCAACTTTATGAAGGGCAGATGACGATGCCGCAAAATCCTGAACCTTTTTCTGACAAATTGCATCCCTACTTCCGATGGTGGCGCGAAAAATGTGGGATAACCGAGGTATCTAATGACAAGATCCTTCAGGCGCGCACGGCATACTGGGCGTTGGTTACACGGATGGATATAATGATTGGACAGATTCTGACCGCTCTCAGAGAAAACGAATTAGATCAGAATACAATCATTCTCTATAGTTCCGATCATGGCGAACAGGTTGGTGAACATGGGCTTTGGTGGAAACAGACATTCTATGAACACTCAGTGAAAGTTCCGGCGATTTTGTCGTGGCGTGGCAACTTACCAGAAAGCGTGCGGTGTGACCGTGTTGTTAGTTCACTTGATTTGAATGCGACCATGATTGATGCTCTTGGCGGACCCCCTTTGCCGAATTCTCGCGGGAGAAGTGTTTTACCGCTTTTGCGTGACGAAGATGTGGCATGGGAAGATATCGCATTCTCTGAATATTGTACCGACGATGGATGTTATCATCGGATGGTTCGTGATGGAGATTGGAAACTGAATTACTATCACGGACAGCCATCGCAGTTGTTTAACTTGAAGGAAGATCCAAATGAGTTAAATGACCAATCAGACGATCCTGCATGCAAAGACATCTTTATGTCGTTGACCGAAAAGGTTTTGGACGGATGGGATCCCAATGAAATTGCTATCCAGTTGGAGGCAAAACGGGCCGATACACGAGTTCTTGGTCAATGGGCACGCAACACACAACCTCCTGACCAGTACCGATGGAATCTTTTGCCAGAAATGGATTATTTGGATTGAAGTTCTTATTTAGTGTGACGAAACTAAATTGACAGACCTTATTCTTTCTTAGGAGATACAAAATGACAAACAGTCCAATCATAAGTGGTGAACCTTTTAGTGAAGAGAAAACAACTGAAATTGCCCAACAATTCTTTCGTGATGGGTTTGTTCATATTCCGGGTGTGCTGACTGAAGATGAGGTCACTGCCCTAAGAGACAAAACAGATGCGTTTTTCGCAGACCCCGAACTCGCGGAGAGAACAAACCCTGACCTTGCAGATGTGCGATATATCCAGATGGGTGCCCACACTGAATCCGGCGAACATTTGCCTTTCATTTTACGGAATACGATTGAGCTTGATCCGATCTTTCGGGATATGCTGCTCCGTGAACCGATTTTGAGTTTAGCGGAGGCAATAGTCGGGAAGAACTGCAAGTTTTGTGGTCAAAATGTACTCCGCAATCTTCCTGGACTCTCTATTAGCACTTGGCATGTAGACGGTTCGGTGCATTTCCCTGTTACCGATGAGATACCGCGCCACGACCCACGTTTACGGATGCCTGTGATGTGGTTTACGGTTCAGATGGCACTAAACGATATTGATACAATTGAGGAAGGACCGACACAATATGTCCCTGGCAGCCACTATTCAGGCAGAGGTCCGAACAATCAAGAAAATCCCGAATTTGAAGGAAATAAGCCGGTCTCTATTTTCTGCAAAGCGGGTGATATTTATCTGCAGGATCCGCAATGTTGGCATCGCGGTGCACCGAACAATTCCAATAAAACCCGTTATATTATACAATCTCAGTATGCCGCATATTGGGCATATTGGCGGTTCAGCCTCTGTAACGGCGTACCTGTACCAGAAGATGCATTACAAAATGCCAGCGATCGCCTGCTGAGTCTGTTGGGGCGTGGTCGTCCAAATGCTTAATTGAGAACAGAGGAAACTAACATGTCAGAAACACTACTTCACTACAAGCCTATTACCGAAATCGCTGAATTACTATCTTCAAAAGAGTTGTCGCCGGTTGAACTGACAACTATTATGCTTGAACGTATTGAACAACATGATGGTAGACTAAAGAGTTATGCAACAGTCACTGCAGAGCAAGCAATGGAATCGGCACAGAAAGCTGAACAGGAAATTTCAGCAGGTAAATATCGCGGTCGTTTGCATGGTGTGCCTATTGCTGTAAAGGATCTCTGTTTTACCAAAGGTATCCGCACAATGGGTGGTTCGAAAGTCATGACCACCCACATCCCTGAATACGACAGTACCGTTGTCAAAAAACTGAAGGAATCAGGTGCAGTATTACTTGGCAAACTCAACTTGACGGAAGGGGCAATGGGTGGCTACCATCCAGATTTTGATATTCCGATAAACCCCTGGAATCCTGACAGATGGACAGGTTCATCTTCAAGTGGTTCTGGCGTAGCAACTGCTGCAGGATTATGTTCGGGGTCTATCGGTAGTGATACGGGTGGTTCAATCCGCTTTCCCTCTGCTGCCTGCGGAATCGTCGGCTTAAAACCGACCTTTGTTAGAGTGAGTAGATATGGTGTGTTGCAACTTGCTCCGTCTATGGATCACGTCGGTCCTATGACACGAAGTGTAGCAGATGCAGCAATCATGCTGGAAGTAATCGCTGGTTCTGATCCGAATGATTTCGCATCTCTTCCTGATCCTGTACCAAACATATTTGATAACATTGATCAAGACATAAAAGGCGTGCGAATCGGTTTTGACGAGAATTACGCAACGAAGGATGTTGACACAGAACTTGCCGAAGCAGTATCCGATGGTGTGAAATTACTACAAGAATTAGGTGCTGAAATCATTGATGTGGAATTGCCAGATATGGACGAATATGTATTGGCATGGCCAACAATATGTTCGTATGAAGCAGTGAAATCACATGTAAAAATTTATCCTGAATATCGCGATGATTACGGTCCTTGGTTCAAAGGATGGCTTGATATGGGAGCACAAGTTACATCTTCTGATTATATCAAAGCACACGAATTACGTACGGCATGTACAGAACATCTGGAACACATATTTCAAGATATCGATATATTGGTATGTCCGTCAATGTCCGCTCCACCACACAAAGTAACACCAGAGTTGCTATACGGACCTATGGAAACGAGACCAGCTCGGTTTCAACGATTCACTGCCCCTTTTAACTTCAACGGTGCACCAACCTTATCTGTTCCGTGTGGAATGAACAGCGAAGGATTGCCCTTGAGCATTCAGTTTGTTGGCAAACATTTGTCAGAACCGCTATTGTGTCAAGTCGGACACGCTTATGAGAGTGCAACCTCATGGCATAATCTTCATCCTGATATTTGAGCAAAGGTGAAACTATTTCTGCGGAAGGTGATACCCGTCTTTTCCAACCTGAATTCTGTAGAGACTCCCGCCTGCGGTGATATAAAGCATCTTACTCGCTTCACCACGCCCGAAAGCCACGTTAGTCGGTAATTCCGGTGTCTTGATATACGCCAATTCCTTGCCATCTGGCGCATAAACGCATATCCCAAACCGTGTTGCATCGCGAACTGCAACGTAGAGATTACCTTCAACATCAACCTCAAACCCGTCAGGACCGTGTTCTGGGGCATAGTCAACAAGCGTTTCTCGGAAAGTAGCTGTGCCATCATAAGACAGATCGTAAGCAAGGAGTGCCATCCGTCCCATGCAGGTTGGCATTTCATCAGGCATCTCCCGAAACGAACCGCTGTCGTTGCTACCGACATAAAGCGTTTTCTGATCAGGTGAGACCGCAATACCGTTCGGTTTGCCAGAATCTGCGATGGCGAGATGGACTGTCCCATCTGTATTAATCCGATAGACACCCATCACCGGTTGTTCTACTGCTTCATGTCCAACATATCGGGGATCTGTAAAATAGATTCGTCCCTGCTCATCAATCGTAAGATCGTTCGGTGAATTAAAAGGCTTTCCTTCATATAAACCGGCAATAATATCGCTTTTGCCTGTTTCCATATCAGTTCGAGTAATCCGCCTGCCTCCGAAATCTGCGCCTTCTGCAATAACCAAACGTCCTTGCGCGTCAAACTTCATGCCGTTTGACATTCCACTCGGTGAACGGAAGACAGACGTATCCCTTGTCTCAGGGTCGTATCGCATAATATGTCCGGCTTGCATGTCTGCTTGGTGTGTGAAGGTGATGTCGCTGAAATAGACCGTGCCATCTGGCGCGACGGTTGGTCCTTCGGTGAAATGTGCGTCACTGAAAACTTCCTCAAGTTCAGAGTCTGCTGGTAAGATTTCTTCTATAGATGTAGCATGTGAATTCGGCATATTTTACTCCTTTTTTGTCTGTTGAATGAATAGGATATATTACCCCATTGGATAAGGTCCGTGGGTCGTCACACTCTGCCGGGCGTGTGCATAAACGGCATCTTGAATTTCAAGTATCCGCACCGCATCAATTACAGACGGCCCAAAAGTGTCGCCATCACGGATAGCGTCAAACGCACTGCCCATCACACCTTTTATTCTCGCTCCGTGTGAGATGTCCTCACTGAACTGCACCCCTTCGGTTGTGTGAACTTCAATCAACGGTTCACCGTTTTTGCCATACTGCTCAAAAACTGATGCCTTAGTACCGATAAATCGGAAGAAGTGATCGCCACCGCGCTTGCCTGACGGATAGGTATAACCCGACTCAATAATCCCTGTGATACCGTTTTCTGTCCTTAGTACACCGATACCGCTATCTTCCACACCACGACTATACATTGCATTGGACATTACCGCACCAACAACTGTTATCTCCTGATTACCCACAAACTGAAGGAATGTATCAATACCGTGCGCTGCCTCAACTGCCCAACACCCTCCGCCAGATATGCTCGGATCGTTGTGCCAATAGGAAGGTGTCGGGTCGTAACGGGATGGCGGACCGTTGTTCAATCTGCTATTGTATAACACAAGGTCACCCAAGTTACCATCTTCAACCATTGTTTTAACGACACTCACAATTTTGCTTGCACGGTTCGGCAGCACAAGCGCGCTGAAGACACCGTGCTTTTCGGATGCCTCCGCCGCAGGACGCAGCCGATCAGCACAATCCGCAAACGGTTTATCTAAAAGGTAGGGGATACGTCTGTCTACACATGCCTGCACATGAGATGGTATCTCAGTATGTTTTCCTGCGACAAGTGCTGCGTCCGGTTTGGTAGCATCCAGACAGTTGCCAGCAGAATCAAATGCTGGACATTGAAAGTCATTTGCTAATTGTTCACGTGGTGAATGCTCCGCATCCATGACACCGACAATTTCGTGTCCAAGTGCTTCTGCTGTGCGTGCCATGCTGCGTCCGTGATGGCTATAGGAGAGTACTGCTATTTTCATGTATTTCTCCGGAATTAATACTAAGTTTCTATAATTAACCAGGTGTAATTGAACTCTCTAAAATCTCAGCCAATTCCTCCCCCAGCAATTGTGGATCCCGGCAAACATGAAATTCCCATTTTTTCAATTTACCCCAATTATTCACTGCGGATACCCACCTTTTAGCTGCGGCATGTTTCGCGTGAACCTGATCCGGTTCAAAACCTTTTATTTCCAAAACAAGATGGACTCCATTTGTGAGTCGAACAATAAAATCTGGTTCGTAGAGATGAGAAAAGCCGTTGTATTCATACGGAATTCCGAGGTCGAGATGGTCGTTCCGCACGTAACATTCTACAACATTGGATTGCTCAAGCCGAAATTTGGCAGCACGTTCCCATGTGTCTGTATCCAGTACTACCTGATTTACATGACTCCGTTCTGTTGCCACACACGGCCGCGCCGTGAGAAAGTCAACATCAGTCGATGTGCCAATCGGGGCATAGCGGTTGAGGATAGGCAGCAGCGGGATTTCACCTTTCGCTTCATCGGGTTGAATAGCAGTCATCAACCGTTCCACGATTAGCGTAACGTATTTATCTTGACCGAGTTCACAAGGGTTACAACCGTGGAAGTCAACGTTAGTTCTAATATAAGCCTCAACATACTTATAGACTTGCGGAAAAAGGCGGTGACGAGAGAGCAATCTGAGTTTTGGATTGCTGTCCGGATCTGGAGCGGTTTGACTGTCCCCAACTAATTTGAGAACAATTCGGTGTGCAATCTCAAACTGGATGGCTTGCAAGTGGGTGGTCTGGTAATATTCTTCCCGGTCTTGAAGAATAATACCACCCGGACCTGATGCCGAAGGTGTGCCGATTTCATATCCTACAGCGGGTTTAACATAGAGTGCTGTGGGATTCAGTTCCGGTTGAATGCTAAGCGGTTCTGTTGAGTCGATATTTGCCTTGATTTCGTTTTTTCGTAGAGCAAAGGCGTATCCTTCCACAATCGGAAATCGTATCTCAAAATCTTCACGATCAGGTAATGCTCTGACGTGATTTTTCGGTTTGTCATCAGGTTCTCGGCCTTTTGTGGGTCTACCTCTGAAGGGAATAACTGAAAATGGTATGCCGTAGACATCAACATATTCCTCGGTGAGTAGTCCGGTTTCTGGATCCGGTGTGTAATTCATTCTGCGTAACCCGCGTCCGACAACCTGTTCACAGAGCAGTTGACTGGTAAAAGCACGCAACCCAAAAATATGTGTGACGTTGTTTGCATCCCATCCCTCATTTAGCATTGCGACTGAGACAACGCATCTTATCTGTGCTCCCGGCTTACCAGGCTTTCCTATTGTTGCTACAATTTCTCTGAGTGCCTCTGCGGCTTGTGATGTGTTCTGGTTTGGGTCGGCACTTTCCGCTTGTGCCAGCATTTTGCTGTCAATACGCAGCGTTCGTTTTACGTTTTCGGTATTTGAAAATAGTTCAGGAAAAATAGATCCTTGTTCATAGACTGTTTTCGTCTTATTTTTCTTTTTACTTTTTCCGGTGGTGTCGCTGTCGTCAACTACCTCTTCGACTCGTTCACCAGAAATCTTTTGATAAAAAATCTCTGCGATATCGGTATTGGCACATACGATAATCAGCACTGGCGGTGTTTTTTCTTGTGCATCTGATGCTTCCTCAATATATCCAAAACGTTCTTTCCACTGGCTGGCAAGTGTAAGCAGTGCTGGTTCTGCCTCACGATAGATGGCATCCGGTTTCGGTGTTCTTGTCCGTCTTCCTGGCGTTGTGTCTACAACCGAAAGATCGTCAACAATCGTTTTCCATAGACGGAAGTATTTGGGTTCTGGTCTGCCAGTGGTGTCACTAACAGGTAATCGCGGAATCTTGGTGATGCCGCTCTCAATTGCATCTACTAAACCAAAATCGCTCACAAGCCACGGGAAGGGGGAACCCTCTGGAAAACCACTGCCTTTAATGTAAAACGGTGTGGCAGAAAGGTCAACACAGAATTTGATACCACACCCCACGTTAATTTTATCCAAACCTTCTACCCACACGGTAGCATCTTTGCGTTCTCTCTTTTCCTCTGCAGAGAGTTTTTCCTCAGTCGGTGCGGGACGATAGGCGTGATGTCCCTCATCGTTTAGCACCATAATAGGCGCGCGGTCGTGGAGTTCCCCTAATACACGTTTGGCAAATACGTCCGCTGTTTCCGCACCTTTATTGACAACTGTGTAGGTTTGACCGCCTTCGCTATGTTCCGATTCAGGTGCAAATTGATGCCAATTGGTAATCAACACCTTCCCACTATTGAGTAACGGACGCAATTTTGTCGGAATGAGTTCAAAATCGTCGTAGTAGTTATCACTATCTTCAGGACGCAAAACCTGCAGCCGTTGTTTGATTGTAAGATTCGGACAAACAACAAGTGCTGCCGCGGGGAAACGTTCATCTGATGACACTTTGCCACGATTACAGAATGCCCACGCGATGAGCATCGCCATGACAACAGTCTTGCCGCTGCCAGTTGCCATTTTACAACCGTAACGGATCAGATCTGGAATATCGGGACCGTTCGGTGAGTCTACTAATTTTGCCAGATCATCTTTGGTAAATTGAGGATTAAACCGTGGCCCCCTCTCCCTTTGAAGTATTTCGACGAGATAGATGATTGTCTCTACTGCTTCGCGTTGACAGAAAAAGAGTCTTCGCAATAGGTTTTCACGTCCCCAATGTCTCAACAATTCTTTTGTTACATTCGTAGCACTTTCGTATTTTGAGTTACGCCACCGTTTGATATCGGCACGGAGCGCGTTCACTAACGGCAGGTCGTCACGTTGTTCCTCTTGGAAGAGGTTAAGTTGATCGCTGCCGGTACGTTCCGTTTTGTACCAGTATCCTGCCTCGCGTCGTCCTGGACTCTTGGATGCTTCACCTGTTTGTGGATCGTAAATCCAGTATGCAGTTGGTTCTTGGTATGGGCTGCATAGGATCGGTTGCTCAACGGGTTGTATTGGAATATCAGTTTGTTGGCTTTGATTCATCAAGAGTCCTCGCTTTCTGCATTATTCGCTGCTTTTTCTTCTCGTTGTTCTCTTACAAAGTCTGGATCATACTTTTCCAATAAATCCAAACATCTATCTGCTAATTCGGACATCTTACCTTTTACATGAATATTATAGATTTCTTTGATACCTTCATGTTCATCAAATTTATCAAAATAGTTAACTAAGTTTTCTATGGCTTCCCTTTCGCGCTGAAATAGTGCTAAATCTGGTATGGCTTCCTTCATATTAGATATTGAACTTCCTGTGTTCAACGCATCACCAACATCTGCAAGTGAAAACACAGTCCAAGTGAGGAACATATCCTTCAGTTCTGTATTCTCTCTTAATAAACGGTTAAGGAATTTCGTCAGTTCCTTATAAATTTCTGGATTGTGTATCATTCCAAGATAATTAACAAGTTTTCGTAGTGCAAATCCTGCTTGACTTAGAGGTTCTACCTCATTGTAAGAGTCAGAATCCAAAATTGTATTTAAAAATACTATCAATGGAGGGACAATTTGTTTGGATTTCCTATCAGTCAAAAATTCCGCAGCTTTACTTCGACAAACGATTCGTCGTTTTTCATCGTTGAAAACATCCAAGAGTGCCATGTCTGAGATTGCGTTGATTCTTTCAGGATAAGGATATGTAACACCCGGAGAATAGAACAGTATATCATCTATCACGGTGGCTGCATGTTCTTTTTCTAATATCCTTATTCTATCTTGCTGTATCTTCACCTGTTCTACAGATTCTTTAAATCCGTTGAGACTTTTTTCAACTTCATTTGCAATCAATTTATCTGCTCTTGATTTAAGCCAATACCAAAAAACTGTACTAACACCAAGAAGAATTGCGATAAAAAAGCCAAGTATCCCTACAAACCAAAGACTCCATGTTCTTAACCATTCATTATTAGCGTCCTTCAACTCCCTCTTGTACTTGTCAATTTCCGCGTTACGGAGTTTCGCATTTGCGTCAGCGAGTTTCGCTGCCAACTCCATCTTCTCAACATTTTCAACTGTCTTGAGTTGTTTTTGGATTTCCGAAAGTTGTTTTTTGAGTGACTCAATTTCCTGCTGTAGTGCATTTTCATTCTGCTGTGCAAACGATGGAAAAACTACAACTGATAGTAAGGGTACTAACAGTAGATAGGATATAATTTTTTTCATCTTCTATCTTTTCTTGAACGTAGGGATAGTTGACTTCAACTTTTGAGCAACAAGCGCGTAAAGGCTCATCTCTGCTTTCGATGCTTCGTCTGCTAAAGCATGGTAAAGTTGGGCATCAACAGGAACATTGAAGGGCCCTCATATCCATCCCGTGAAGGTGGTTTGGGAATGGGTTCTCCATCCTCTTGGTAACACTCTTTCATTAATTCCCACGCGGTTTTTAGTTCGTCTAATGCCTTGGCAGGTGTCGGTCCGAAAGCCGAGACGTTTGGGAGTTCCACAAGATGTGCCAGATAATCACCATCTTCATCGAAAAACACATTGACCATGAAACCGTCAAAAATATCTTTGTTCATTATTGACACATAAGGATTTCAGTTTTCATACATCTTGGCATTATAGCAAAACAACGCGCTTTTTGCAAAAGGCGCGTTGTTTTTGTTGTGTAGATTGTACCTACTTTTTAGGTGATTTGGGTGACTTGGGAACCTGAGCAGGCTTATTAGAAGCAGGTTTCGATGGCGGAGAGGTTTGCGCTGGTTTCGCTGGCGGTTTGCGCGGCGGCCTTCTCGGTCCAACAGTTTCTATGACTTCATGGTTTCCAATCTTTGTGGAATAGAATTTGTTAATATTCATAACGGCAACTCTTATTGCTCTTAGAGAACTCTTCGTCCTGCTTAATATACTGTTCACAAAGTTCTTCTTGGTCATCATCTGGATTTTGACGTTCTTCGTCCATCATGTTGCCTACTTAAGAAGTTGATTAAACAATATCGTCACGTTCAGAAGGACATATATTTAGTATAACACATTTTAACAAAATATGTCAACGTTTTTATTTGTTAAGACACTATATACCTATTGCCTCGCTGGCACTAAACTGTGAGAAGACTTACGCAATGTGTTTAAAAGTCCCACTGATAAGGGGGATTTAGGGGGTTAAAAGCACCAAATTCTGCCTATTTAACCCCCTTATCAAGGGGAAATCAAGAAGTTGGAATTGGAGAAAGAAATTCTGGAATTGCAGAAGGATAATCGACAATCATCCGCAAACGAAGACGAAAATTAGTTTGATCTATAGGTTAGGTGATATAATATTAGCACAATCGTAATCACAAATCCATCCCAATACTTTTATCCTGAAAATTCTATAAATCCGTGAAAATCCGTGATTCAGACAATGGTTCGGTGCGGTTAGGAAACCGCACCTACCAGCCTTGGCACCGTGACGAGATTCAGACAATGGGAATCAATACTCCAGGTCACGTAAGTTATGCACGCGCATTACCTCATTCCCGCGCGGATCAATGACTTTGACTGCGACACACCCATGTTCCCCCACAGGAAACGGCAACGACTCTGTCCCACTGAACATCTCAAAACACTCTGGGTCAACTACGCCCTTGAGGTCGCGAGCGATTTTGTCCCACGCCTTTTTATCAGGAAAGAAGGCTTGCGTGATACAAAATGTCCGACCGTCATAATCCGAGTCAACGAACCATGCCGCCACCTTATCCGCACCAGCAGAATTCACTGTGTTGTCTACAGGATTGTAGATATCCACACCCTCCATCGTAATAACATATTCTCCGTTGTCATCCGCTTCAAGCGTCGTGCGAGGTAGCCCAAACACCGTAAACAACTGACTGGTAGAAGTCTTTTTGAGCAAGTCATCCATTACGACATCCGGACTGACATACGCCATGTGGATACGCACCCTCGGATTCGGATCGTCTTGGATAATCGCCTGTGCAGCACCATCAAAACTGAACCCCGCAAAAATCAACTCATCGTAACCGCGGCGAGACGCAATCGGCAAACAATCTTCGACTTGCATCACCGTCACAGGTCCGTGCTGTGGACCGAACACAACAGCGACTCGGCGATCCGCATCACCATTTTCCCAACTCCCTTCAGCGTGTAGGATATCCCCTTCAAGCGGATCAAGCGTGGCGAATTTCTGTTTTTGATCTTCCGCAAACTTCACACCATCTTCACGCAACAAACGGATCATTTTATCAAGATATGCCTCAGCATTGACAGCCTCGTGTTCCTCAGTATCGGTGTCAAATGTCCCTTCCATCTCCTCAGGTTCTCCACCGATAGGAGATTCAACATCAAGGAATTCTTCGGGAGGTTGCACCGCTTCCACGGTGAACGGACCGCTCACCCGTATCCGTTTTCTATCCACCTCTGGTTGATCCACTAACTCCTTACATTCGGAGGCAGCAGCGATGCATTTATTTACCTCATCCATCTTTGCGTGCCATGTCTTGCGATAATCGGTGAGTGCATCCTGTAATGCTTTAGTCCAATCGGGATCAGTATCAATCGGCACCTCCCACTCCTGCCATGCTGTCTCAGGCAGCTGCCAACGGCGTCTATCAGCGTCTGTGATAGATCTTTTCCCTTCGCGTCTCTCCTTCTCTGCCAGTTTAGCGCGTAGTTTCGTTCGGATTTCTGGCGTAATATCTGCTAATGCGCTATTTAACGTCTCCAACTTCTCTGTGAGAATCGGTTCATGCTTTTCAAAGATAGGATCAAGTGCTGTATTTTCGGCAATGCTTCTACGCTTGATTTGAGGCACGGTTTTATTGACAAACCCACCTGCGACACCATCTGCTTCATCCTTGAGTTTGTAATAGTCAAAACTGCATGTCAAGAGGCGTTGCCGTGCTAAAGCAATCGAGACACGGCTGGTGTCAATTGTAATCCACCGCCTACCCCACTGCTCCGCAACGAAAGCAGTAGTTCCACCACCACAAGTTGGGTCAAGGACAAGATCACCAGGATCTGTGGCCATCAGGATACAACGTTGAATAACATTTTTATTAGTTTGAACCACATATATCTTTTCTTTGGAAAAAGTGGACTCAACTGTGCCTGTCCAAACATTGTCGTATTTTACATACGGAAAATCATTGGGACACCTCATCCAATTATTACGGTTTGGAGTCAGACGTTCTGCCTTAGCTAATCGTTTGTATTCTTCAGATTGCTTGGAAAATTTCATTTCCATCGGTTTATATGGTTCTCCCGAGATCTTATCCTTTGCAGTGAAAACACTCTCAATTTGTGATTGAGTTCTTTCTTTGAACATCTGGTGAAATTTAAACTCATGTGTTTTCTTATACCAAAGAAGCACGTCATATAGACGTTGAATACGATGGGCATTCTGATTTGCAGCCGTTTGAAAATAAATCATTGCAATGAAATTTTCACGTTCAAATACCTCATCCATTATATTTCTCAGAAGATGGGCATGCTCATCATTAATTTGGAGAAAAATGCTACCGTTATCATGTAACAAATCTTTCGCTACATACAGTCGGTCGCGCAGGTAGGCGAGGTAGGAATGGATACCAAGTGACCATGTATCTCTGTATGCCTTTATTTGCTCAGGTTCGCGTGTCAAATCTTGGTCTTTGTCACTATCCTTTGCAGCGTATTGAAAGACGGTCGGTTGGAAGTTAGATGCAAACTTGATACCGTAAGGCGGATCAATGTAAATCATCTGTACCTTACCCGCGAGGTCTTCTCGGTGTGCAAGGGAACTCATCACGGTCAGACTATCACCCAAGATAAGGCGGTTTGCCCAATCCACGTCGTGCTGGTAAAAATCAACTGCCTCAGCATAATCCTGCTGCGGGTCCGCAAAGAGTTGGCGTTGGACGTTCTCGCGTTCTGCCACCTTGAGAATCGCTTTTGTGCTGACGCGCTCATGCACATGCAACGCAACAGGATCCACAGTAAAAGATTTCGCCTCCTGTTTACCTGCCCATTCAAGCCAGGGTTCATGGTGTTTGAGTGCGTCTGCAATAGTCTTCACTTCATTGGCAGAGAGTTTTTCGTGCAGTGCTTTTTGGAGTAGTTCGGGGAGCTGGTCAGCATTGCCGTTTGGGTCAAATCGGAGGTTTGGCGGGAGGTGCGGGTTGTATGCGTATTCCTGCTTCGGTGGATCGTGTATTTTTCCTTGTGCTGCGATGCCTGCGGGTGGGTTGTTTTTTCGTTTTGCGGTGTCGTGTCGGTAATCTTGGATCTCTTTTTCTGAAGTAGTGCGTTTTTTTGTTGCCATAAATGCCCTCCTTTGTTGTTATCGGGATAATACCTTAAATTTTGATGGGTGTCAAGTGGATTAACCAACCGCATAATCATCAGGATTATTCTTACGCCAATTTGGAAGATACCCCTCCGCATGCCCAAACCCATAAGAAGGACCAATCTGATTTGCACTTGACCAGGGCCACGCTTGTCCACCGATAAGACGAAATTCATCACCTTTACCGCATAACCAATAGAACATGTGCGCCACATATCGTGCCACACCATGTCCTCCGTAAGGTGCCATCTGAAAATCAAAATCCGGTTCATGTATCCAATCGCGTGTCGGTGGCACCGTTCGCCAATAACTGTATTTGAGCATGTGGCGCAACCCAGTGGCTGTCGATTCACCGCGACGATGAAGAATACTCTGTGAATGAATCACGAATGACCCTGCCGGTCCATCGCTTGCAACACCTTTCTCTGTTATATCTCGGCTTGTTGGTGAGATATGTGAACCGGGCAGAAGTTCCGTTGGTCCCATTTCCAACGGTGTGTCTTGCGGAAAATAGAAGACCTCCACAAAATTGATTTCAGGTCCAAAAACGTGATCAGCATCGTGATGCCAACCTTGCGCAGGCATCGGACATTCAACTCTATGATTACTCACCAACACAGGTAACCCGACGTTCTTACCCAGCAAAGAACGCAATGCTCCTGCAAGTTCCGGATTAAGCAGCACATGCTCAATATACCAATCCTCAAGCAGAATGGAACTCGGTTCATGCGTCCCCCGAATTCGCTCTAAATCGGCATGCGTCATGCCATCGGGGATATAACTCGGATTGATCGGAATATCGCCATTCAGATAATCAAAGGTGCGCTGGTTAATTTCATCAGGGACAACACCTTGAAGTTGTAGGTAGCCATCTCTGCAAAATTGCAGCACCTGTGAATCGGTGAGGGTCGGTTCACAATCAAAGGTTCGGTTTGTATTATGATATTGCATTGTCGTCCTTTTTTCTCAGGTTTTAAAAACTCCAACCTTCCCGCTCCATGAATCCTTGAAGGTTTGTACATTACAATATCAAAGTATTCACACGCGTTGGGTATATTGGGTGAGTTCGGTTTTTTTGATTCTTCGGTGACTACACAACCGTCAATAAATTTAGCTGCAGCAATAATGAAGGGATCAGCACACGGTTTACCCTCAAATAGATGTTCATGTCTAAGCATATATTTGAAATTCTTTGTTGATAAAATCTGATTAGCAAAATTCCTTTCATCTACACTTGGTACTCTAAAAATAACGTGAGTTTGATAAATCCCGTAGGTTGGGTTGAACCGCAGGTGAAACCCAACATTTAGAGTCTATAAAAGCGTTTCAAGTTGGGTTTCGTTCCTCAACCCAACCTACATCTACATTTGGATTTAATTATCAAACTCACGTTAAAAATACTTTTATGCTCTGCTACCCAATTAGTTATATGAGCATGACGTGTATAGATTTCTATTTCTCTGCGTACTTCTCTTACAGAGATAATGATTTTATCAGAGTCAACAGCCTTATTGAATTCTCTCCAAAATGATGGAAACTGATCTGGATAGTAACTGCCAAGTTCTCGAAAACTATTTGTATCAAATACATATATCATCTATTGATTGCCTTACGTAAGAATCGTTTTTCAAGTTCTATTAAATGTTTTGCTTTGACATTTAAGTAATCAGCAAGTTTCTCAAAGGAAATTAACTCCTGATGGTATTTTTCAAACGCAAGACTTGTGTATTTGTGACCCAAATAACTTAATTGTGTATTATAGTAATCTGCACCTCCTATTTCTCTATTACTCCCTTCCTTTTGTTTGAAGTATTCATGTTGTTCTGCCCATTTTCTGACTTTCTGATTATAAATTTTTTGCGGTAGTATTCCAATCTTGATTAGTTTCAATAGGATAACATGATGACTAACTTTATAGAATTTAGCCAACTCTTGAATTACTTCGTCATTGTATTCAGAAAAGTATAGTCGTTTCTTAAAGTCTTCTGTTGGTACAAGAAATTCGTGTGCAAATTGATTGCAGAAAATCTCCAATTCAGCGGATTCTGTTTTGATCGTTCCAGCAATATCGGGTGTGATACCATTCTTACCTACTAAAATATGTCCTAACTCATGAATTAATGAGAAAACCTGAATTAGAGAAGGTCGACTATTATTAAGATAAATGATTGGAAATTCATCATGTAATAGGCAAAATCCATCTACTAAGTCGTCTCTAAACGCATCTTTGAAGACAAAAACACCTTTATCCTGAATGTGGTTCCGCCAATTCTCAAGTGCAATTTTCTCATTTTCCCAATTTGATTGCATTTCAACACTGATTTTCAGATAAACTCGGCTTCTTTCTGCCAATTCAAATGCATATTCTTCGTTTAGATCAATATTAGAAGATGTAGGTTGAATATCCCGAAAGATTAAATCTTCTGATGGATTCTTTTCGTTATTCAACTCCATCAATGAAAGTTGTCGTGAATAAGCTTGGCGAAACAGAAAAAGTGTTCTGGGTTCTAACTTCTTCACATCACGACTTCTCAGTGCAAGTTTCTCTTCCAATTTTGGTTCTTCTGGCAGATTGGGTAAAAAAAATAAGGCAATAGGACGTTTGTACATATCAGCAAATTTTTCAAGTTGAACATAAGTCAGTGCGCGATCGCCAGACTCACATGAAATTATAAATGATTTATCCTTATTTAATGTTTTGGCAGCCGCTTCTTTAGAGTAACCGGAACACTCACGCGCCCATTTAAGGATTTTAGGATTAATCCCATTAATATACTCAGCCATGATAGTAACCTCAAGATTTAAAGAAACTATACCTATACTTTATACTCTTGCAAATACGAACTGTTGTTAAATACATTATAACATAATAAACAAGTTGAATCAAATGTCGGGTACAGATACTTTATTACACAACCTCAGGTTGCAAACCGAGTTTCTGATATGATTCAGCAGTTGGGAAAATCTTACCGGGATTACAGAGTCCCGTTGGATTGAAGACTTCCTTGACATTCGCCATCACCTGTAAATCTGCGGGACTAAAGATAAGCGGCATATAATCCATCTTTTCAACACCGATCCCATGCTCACCTGTGATTGTGCCACCGACTTCAGCGCACACAGTCAGGATTTCCTTGTTCACATGTTCCACACGTTCACATTGGTCAGCGTCGCGTTCATCAAAGAGGACAATCGGATGGATATTGCCATCACCTGCATGGAACACATTCGCAATCGCAATCTGATATTTCTCAGAGATTTCAGAGATACGGCGTAGCACCTTCGGCAATCGAGTGCGCGGCACAACCCCGTCTTGTGTGATATAGTTCGGCGCAAGTCGTCCAAATGAACCGAACGCGCTTTTGCGAGCCTTCCAAAGTTCCTGACGTTCAGCATCATCTTTGGCGTAATTCACTTCGCGAGCGTTATGTTGGTTGAATATTTCCAAGATTTTGTCTGTTTGGTTCTGCATGCCTGCCTCAATGCCGTCCAGTTCCGCGATAAGGATTGCTTCAGCATCAAGGGGAAAACCGAACTGAAACGCCTCCTCCAATGCTCGGATAACGAGAGTGTCCATCATTTCAAGCGCAGCGGGGATAATGCCCGCACCAATAATCGTTGATACAGCATTTGAAGCATCGTCCATTTTGTCAAAAACTGCGAGTGCGGTCTGATACGCTTGCGGATTCCGTGTGAGACGGACTGTCGCTTTTGTTACAATACCAAACGTGCCTTCAGAGCCGATTAGCACACCACGCAAGTCGTAGCCGGGCACATCTTCAACTTCCCCACCGAATTCAATTATTTCACCATCTGGCATTACAACTTCCATGCCAAGTACATGGTCAGAGGTGACACCATATTTAAGCGTATGCGGACCACCAGAGTTTTCAGCGATATTGCCACCGATTGTGCATGCCTTTTGGCTTGATGGGTCTGGCGCGTAGTGGTACCCCTGTGCCTGCACTGCTTGAGACAAAAGGAGATTGACGACCCCAGGTTCAACTACTGCTCGCTCATTTTCAATATCTATCTCCAGAATACGATCCATCCTGTTGAGCGCAATGATTATCCCGCCTTGAACGGAGAGCATTCCACCACTTAAACCTGTCCCACCACCACGTGCGATAAAGGGAAAGTTATACTTGTTTGCTAACTTGACAATATCTGACACCTGTTGTGTAGTATCAGCAAAAACAACGACATCAGGCAGTGCCTTAAACGAGGGGGCAGCATCACATTCGTATACCGATAGTGCGGTCGCATCTGTTAGGACATTTTTTGAACCGAGAAGTTCAGTGAGTTCAGCAATGAGTTGTTCTTTTTGGTTCATGGTATTTTCCTTTAGACATTATAACGTTTTAATTGTTGTGAGTTTTATTAGTTTGTAGTATATTTGTAAGAAAACCTATTTTGGAGTGCGACTGATGAATTACCAATATCTTAAGGATAAACCCACAAGGTTTGAGTCTCTTATAGGATATACACTTGAAGAGTTTTCATCTCTTCTTCCCTACTTTACCAAACATTTTTTAGCGTATTATGCAACAAAGACACTTGATGGAAAACCCCGTGAAAAACGGCGATATTCCACCTACAAAACGAGTTGTTTACCCAGTTTTGAAGATAAGTTGTTGTTTATTTTAGTTTACCTCCGCAAAGCGACAACACAAGATGTGCAAGGTGAACTCTTCGGTATGTGTCAACCTGTAGCCAACAAATGGATCCATCGTCTTTTGCCGATATTAGATAGTGCTTTAGCCGAACTTGGAGAGTTGCCATCTCGGACGACAATCCCCGCAACTTTTGATGTGGCTTTGGATACCTCGGTTGACAATCAGACTTCCAACCATTTTTTTTCATGATGGCACCGAGCGACCAATCCGGCGTCCCAAAGACCCACAAGTTCAAAAGGCTCATTATAGTGGCAAAAAGAAACAACATACGCTCAAGAATAACCTTATTATCAATGCTGCTTGCAAAGTCGTGTTATTGACACCTTCCTTTGAAGGGAGAATACACGATAAACAGATCGCAGATACTGTAGGATATACTGTGCCGAGTGGTAGCAACTTATATCAAGATTCCGGTTTTCAAGGGTTTACACGCCCTGGCATAAACATCATTCAACCGAAAAAGAAACCGAAAGGTGGTGAACTTACCACCGAGGAAAAAGAAAGAAATCGTCTCATTTCGTCCATACGCATACAGATTGAACATGCGATTAGTGGTGTTAAAAGATACCGCATTGTAAAAGACAAGTTGCGCAACTGGAAGAAAGGGTTCAGCGACTTAGTCATGGAAACTTGTTGTGGATTACACAACTATAGATTGAACTTCAGACCTTGGTGTTATAAAACACCTCCGATTTAATCATTATAATGTCTTTTATCTATCTTTAATAAATCGTGTTATTTCAGATTACCATATTTCGATTTGTTTGTCCAATTAGAATGTTCTGAAGTATTAATTTTTTTGGCATTGTATAGTCAAAAATGTTATAATAGAAACAAGTGCTGAATTAGCAGCGTTTAATTCGGGAAAATTCGTTAAATTCTTAATCCTAACAAGGCACGCCAAAGCGTGTGGAAAATGAAGGAGACATAATGCGAAAATTATCTTTGATATTGGGAATTATCTGTTCAATCGTATGGTTGATGCCACACATTAGTTCTGCTAAGATTGACCCAGATACAGCAGTCGGTGTTTGGCTGTTTGACGAAGGGGCAGGTGATGATGTAAAAGATGCTTCTGGTAAGGGCAATGATGGTAAGATTAATGGTGCTAAGTGGAAAGATGGAAAATTCGGTGATGGACTTGAATTTGATGGTGCACATTGGGTGTCCATAGAATCAACGCCAGATCTACAGCTTGGAGATAAACATACCATGATGGCGTGGTTTTTTGCCACAGATATTGCAAGTTGGAGACAGCTAATCGCTAAAAACAACGAATATCTTTTACGTATTGATCCACCTGGAGAAGGTAACAAGATGTCGTCATTTGTGCATCTTGGTGGTTGGGAACCGAGAGCCTCCGCAAATGTTCCTGATACGGATACTTGGATTCACTTCGCTGCAACTTACGACAGTTCAGAAAACAATAACCAACTTGTTGTTTATGTCAACGGTGTCCAGGCTGGTGCCAGCACACGTCCCGGCAAAGGTACAGGAAATGCTGACCCTGTTACCATCGGAAGATGGAATAACGGTTCATACTTTTTCGGTATCATTGATGAAGTCGCCATATTTAACGCTGTTCTCACTGAAGATGATTTGAAAACTATCATGGATAACGGTTTAGACAAAGCACTTGGTGGTGTCGCAGCTGTTGAACCGAATAACAAATTATCAACAACATGGGGCACTCTGAAACAGAAGTATAGTATTCGTAATGTGTCAAATTGACATTAGCATTGAAAGTTCATTGAGTTTAAAACTGCCAATTTGATACAATCCCCATGAAAATCCACCTGTAGAATATCTATAATTACTTGAATTCTATTAGCGTAGCGGCGCGCTTACATGAAGATTAAAAATAAATTGGGTAATTCCATAACCATCTCCGGTGCGGTTAGGAAACCGCACCTACCGTGTTTATGGATAATTGGAATTACCGAATTAAAAACTTAAACTTCATCAAAGCGCGCCTACCAGATATTGTATAGGTTTTTTAGACTTGACTATAGTTTTCTGGGTTAATGTTGGCACAGATATTGCCCTTATATATTTCACTAACGAATATAATAGTTTGGACAATTCTTGTCTCGTGGAAGTTGAGTTTCAACGGAAAATCTATTTTTCTACGAGTTTCGCATATCAGTGGAACACCGCGAAAATGCTGCACTGGAGCGGATATGTCGGTTCATCCTGTGTCTATAAACATATTGCTCCGCTGGAGCAAAGGGTTTCCGTTTTGTCTGCCGTGCGTTGATTTTACAACATAAGTCGTAAACCAATTTCTTATATCATCTCAGGTTTGTAAAAATTGTCCAAACTATAGTATCTATTATGAGAGAACATCAGACAAATGTTTTTGATGATCAGTGACAAGATTTGATTTACCTCATTTGGAGGAGACATCATATATGAATACATTACGGTTCCATTGCCCAAGTTGGGTTGGAACCATTTTACTACTATTGCTAACTTTGTCAGCATCCGCTGAGGAATCTAAGGTGTTTAGTCTTGAAGATAGTCTTCAAGTTGCTAAACAGAACAATCTTACTATTCAGGCAGCTGAACAAAATCTAAAATCTGCTGAAGCACAAATCAGTACTGCCCGCGCGGCGATGCTACCAAGGCTTTCAGCAAATGGAAACTATACCTATTTCAAAGATGTGCAAAAATCAGTAATTCAAGCAGAGGGAGGTTTCGGATTCCCTATACCTGGGGAAGATATGAATGAAATGTCGACACCGAGTGTAGATAATGAGGTTGATCTAATTGAATTGGAGTTTGGGGCACATCATAATGTTCAAGGCGCAGTCAATTTAACGCAACCTGTTTTTGCTTGGGGACGCTACTACTACGGTTACCAAGCAGCGAAACTTCAATACGAATCAGCGCAAAAAGAGTTAAACGCTGCTTCTGAAAAACTCCGTTTAGATGTAATTGAGGCATTTTATCGTGTGTTAATAGCGCAAGAATTCGTGGCAGTGGCAGAACATAGCGTTGAATTAGTAAAAAAGCAACTCAGTATTGCGCAAACATCTTTTGATGCTGGTGCTACAACTAATTTTGATGTGCTGCGTGCGAAAGTCCAACTTGCAAATGCTGAATCACAATTAATTCGTGCCAAAAACGGAGTCAAAACGGCACAAAACGCTTACAAAACCTTACTTAACCTTCCGCTATCTGACGAGATTTCAGTTGAAGGTTCTTTTGAAATAACTGAAATCCAAGTTCAACTGGACGAATTAATTCAATTGGCTCTTGAAACGCGTCCAGAAATTAACCGAGCTCAACTCAACGAACAAACAGGTGAAAAACAACTGAGTGTCGCGAAGACTCGTAACCTTCCTGATCTCGCTTTTTTCTCAAACTACCAAATTTCTCATAACGAAAGACTTACGGAAATGAACCGAATCTGGAGTCTGGGACTGCAAATCAATATACCCCTTTTTGATGGTTTTGCATCTCGTGCGGGTGTAAAACAGAGCGAATCGGTTCTGAAGCAGCTTCAACTGGGCACTAAACAGGTTATGTCAACAGTTGAGTTTGAGGTGCGCAATGCCTATCTCGCCCTACTTGAAGCAAAAACTCTCATTGATGTGCAGCGTGAAACCGTTTCGCAGGCAGAAGAAAGCGTTCGCATTGCAAATCTGCAATTTGAGAACGGTATGATTACGACTGTCGGACTTACTGACACACAACTCGCTTTGATGCAGGCAAAAGTCAATCGTCTGCAAGCACAACACGACTATGTTGTGAGTTTGGCAAGACTGGAAAAAGCAATAGGACAGAAAATACAATAGACAACTTTTACCCAAAGAGATATTGATCATACATAAAGGTGGATATTTATCTATCAATGGAAGGAGAATTACACAATTGAAAAAACTATGGATTGGCATTATCGTAATTGCAGTGATAGCAATAATAGCGATGTTCCGATTTTTGAAACCCGAAAAACCGGCAATCGAAGCAACAGATCAAACTGAGGTTTCTAAACCTGTAGAAATAACCAAGGCAAAACGTGGTGAAATTCGTTCAGAACTTCAATTGTCAGGTACAATTGAAGCGGAATCCCGTGTGAGTGTTATCCCAAAAATTTCAGGGCGTATCATTTCCCTTTCCGTAACTGAGGGGGACCGTGTGAAAGAAGGTCAAAAACTTGCAGTCATTGAGTATGAAGAGTTAGATCTTGCAGTTCAACAAGCGGAAGCGATACTGGAATCAGCCGAATCTGCATATTCTCAGGCACAGCAACTCGCTGAAGTCCGTGTCCATTCGCAAATTGCACAAGCAAAGGGACAACTCAACGCTGCTGAAGCTTCACTACAACAGGTCAAAGAACTTGCTGAAATTCGCACAACCACGCAAATAGACCAAGCTGAAGCAGGGTTAAAATCCCTTGAAGCAAATCTGGAAAAAATCAAAACAGGTGCGCGCGATGAGGATCGTCAGAAGGCTCAAGCAGGTTTGAATCAAGCGAAGGCAAACCTACTTAATGCGCAAAACAACTATGCCCGTATGGAACAACTCTTCAAGAACGGCGCAATTAGTCAGCAATCGTTAGAAAACAGTCAGACACAGTTAGATATTGTTACTGCTCAACATAAAATTGCCTCTGAACAACTTCAACTTATTGATAACGGTGCACGGGAAGAAGATATTCAGGCGATGGAAGCGCAGGTTGAACAAGCAAAGGCGGCACTAAGACTTGCACAAGCACAAGCTGCCACTAAAACATGGGAAAAAGACATCGCACTTGTACAATCTCATGTTGAAACAGCACAAGCAGGATTAACATCTGCAGAAGCATTAGAAAAAGCAAAAAGTTGGGAAGCAGAGATTACGACTGCCAAGACTGTACTTACACAAGCGAGTATTGCCCTTAAACTTGCCAAAAAACGACTTAGAGATGCCACAATTGAAGCACCTATTGCTGGCGTAGTTTCACAACGTTTCTTAGATTTAGGTGGTATGGCAGTACCAACAGCACCATTATTTGAAATCGTAGATGTTGACACAGTCAAAGCCACAACAGATGTGATAGAAGCCCATTTGAGTCAATTGACATTGAATCAACAAGCATCAATCAATATTGATGGGATCAATACTCAGATTGAGGGTACAATCACATATATCAGTCCAACGTTACAGCCGATGCAGCGTACTGCAACGGTTGAATTTCGGATTGATAACCCTGAAAGCATGCTCAAACCGGGAATGTTTGCCAAAGTTACCGTGCCTATTGAAGTACGCTCAGATGCAATTTTAGTACCGCGTGTCTCACTTATTGAAGATTCTGGCACAAAAACGCAAAACGTATTCGTAGTTGAAGACGGTATGAGCCAACGTCGTCTTGTGGAGATAGGGCTTTCTCGTGGTGGTGAGGTAGAAATACGCGACGGACTGGATGAAGGAGACTCCGTTATCGTTGCTGGACAACATTCTCTCAAAGCAGGAGAAAGTGTAAAGGTTGTTAATCCGTAACATCTTGTTGGATATAGTAACGTGAGTTTGGTGTCCGAGAAATGTAAGAGCGACAAGTCATGGCGAAAACCACACGGGGAATGCCTAAAGACGAATGCGCGTATGGCATTCGCCATGATTTGTAGCGTTGATTTCTTGCTTCGGCGTATTCGCCTAAGTGTGCTTGGTGTTGATTTGACAATGTATTGCGCGACTACAGACGCCGAAAATCCTTAGAATATGTCCCTTAATTTTGCGCGTTGTGCTAGTGCTTTGTCAACATATTATTGTAGGTCGCGATTCGGAGATCGCTCCTACCTCTGGAACGTTTATGGTAGGAGGGGACTCCGATTCCCGACTACAAACGAGTCGCGATTCGGAGATCGCTCCCGCCAAATGCCAAAAGCGCATTTGGCGTTGATTTGGCTGAATGCCATAAGCGCATTTAGCGTTGATTCACAGAATATGAACAGTTGTGAAAAGCAACAATACTGATACGTAACTGGCACAAGTCCTTAATTTTATAATTCACGTTTCAAATATTTCGGTAATGTTTTTACGATTCCTGGAGCGGTTAGGGAACTCTTCCTATCTTGCCTATGAAAATTGAAATTACCGATCAAAATACTTAATCTTCATAAAGTTTGTGCTGCAAAAAAATGCTTATATTGAGCTCACGTTAAAACACACATAGCATTAAAAATTAATACAAGGAGAAATTATACCATCATGTCCATTCCAAAGATGTCTGTGAACAACCCCGTTTTAGCGAACATGCTGATGATTCTTATCATTATTTTTGGGTTGTATGCATGGATAAATCTACCAAGGGAACTCACCCCGGAAATCGCTCTACAAAGCGCTACCGTAACGACACTATACCCAGGCGCATCTCCAGAAGAAGTTGAAAAATTGGTCTCTGCACCAATTGAAGACGCTATAGAGGAAAACGTAAACAAAATCAATCTGATGCTTTCCACTTCTTCAGAGGGAAGGTCAATTATCTCGGCCGATTTTGATGAGATGAGCGATCGAGAATTCGACAAGGAGATGGAAAATTTACGAACAGCTGTTGAAGGTGTCAATGATCTACCGGAAGAGATTTTAGACGATCCCAAAGTTATGGAATTGGATGTTTCGTCTGGTTTTCCGATGTTGACGATTGTAGTCGGTGGAGGAATTTCAGAAGCGCAGATGCGAGATATTGCTGAAAATTTGAAGGATGAGATATTAGAAATAAAAAATATCGCATCGGTGCAAATAGCTGGACTTCGTGAGCGAGAGATATGGATTGAGATCGACCCAGATAGACTGAAAGCTTATAACCTCCCGATTACTGCGATTACCACTGCATTACAGGTTGGAAATTTAAATCTACCTGCAGGGACGATAGAGATTGGTGACTCCGAATTTATGGTGCGGACAATGGGAGAATTTCCTAACCCGGACTACATTGGTGAAACAATTATCAGCGTTCAGCCATCAGGAACACCACTTCGACTTCGTGATGTTGCCACAGTTTCTGATACTTATGAGGAAGCACGCACACTTTCGCGTATTGAAGGAGAACCGTCAATAAGCCTGAGTGTTCAAAAAAAGAAAGAAGGAAATACTATCTCTTTGGTAGCAGAACTTCGCGATTTGGTAAAAAAACGTCAATACGAGCTTCCTGAAGGTGCAGTGTTGACACCTGTCAACGACTATTCCGTTATCTTAAAAGAGCGGTTAGGCATTCTTGAAACAAACGCAGTTTTCGGGCTTATTCTCGTCATATTAATGCTTTTCCTTTTTATCGGTTGGCGAAATGCACTGTTTGCTGCACTCGGTATTCCAGTTGCATTTATGGCGACGTTCTGGTTTATGTCGATTGCAGGCTATACGTTAAGTGGGGTTGCCCTGTTTGGTCTCATCTTGGTTGTTGGAATTGTTGTTGACGATGCCATTGTAGTTATAGAAAACACCTATCGTCATATTGAAGCAGGTGAACCGCCGAAAGTTGCTGCTATTCGCGGGGCAGAAGAGGTCGGCTGGCCTGTTTTAGCAGCAAGTTTGACAACAATTGGCGCATTTGGTCCGTTGATGTTTATGTCCGGTGTTTCAGGGCAATTTATGCGGATCGTGCCAATAATGGCGATTATCGTCTTGGTGGCTTCTCTCTTTGAAGTCTTCGTTATTTTACCAGCACACGTATCTGAGTGGGGAAAAGCCAGTACCCGGACAGGACGTAGTAGACTTGACAACCTCCGCACCCGTTCTCCGCGTGCTTTTACTTTGAGCATCTTCTTTACAGGCTTTTTTACGTGGTTCACCACGATTTTTGACCTTATTCGGAACCGATATGTTAGAATCCTTAAAATTACGATACGAAAAAGGTATATCTTTGTAGGAAGTGTTCTTTTTATTGGTTTGATTGCGTGTGTCAGTGCTTTTTTAGTACTTGACAAGGAACTTTTTCCTGGTGAAGATTTTCCGCAATTCTATGTCAAAGCAGAGATGCCACCGTCCAGCGGTATACAAGAGACGACAGACGTTATCGCGCAACTTGAAGATGCAGCCAAAACTTTGCCGGAAAATGAGATTGCTGCTATTGTCAGCAACATCGGTTTACATACGCCCACCTCAGGTCTTTTTGAAGGTGTTACCTACGGTTCTAATTTTGGTGAACTCATCATTGAACTTGTCCCCAAAGATCAACGCACTCGGAATACTGATCAGATCATCACGACCTTAAGAAACAAAACTGTCAATATTAGCGGCATTGAAAAACTCAATTTTGTCAAACTTGAAGGCGGTCCGCCGCAGGGACAAGATGTTGAGGTAAAAGTCAAAGGAGCTCGGTTTGACACATTAGCTGAAATCGCTGATCGGCTAAAAGGGACATTAAGTCAGATAGATGGTGTTGAAGACATTCGAGATGATTTTCGTATCGGCAAATCGGAATTGCGCATCTATCTGAAACCTGAAAAAGCAGCGCTATTTGGAATGTCGACTCTACAAGTTGCACAAACCGTTCGCACTGCCATTGAGGGAGCGAAAGCGACTACCTATCGTGAGGCTGATGAAGCAATTGACGTGATCGTCAAATACAACGATGACCTTTTACAAACGATTGAAGGAATCAAAGATATGTTAATTGCTACACCTACAGGTCTGATTGTACCCTTAAAAGATGTTGCGGTAATATCAAAGGAAAAGGGATATGCGGATATCCGACGTTTTGAAGGTGAACGGGCAATCTCTGTTTATGCTGTCGTTGATAGAACGAAAACCACGCCTTTTGAAGTTAACCAAATATTAATGAATTCCTTCGCTGATATTGAATCCTTATATCCCGGTTATCGACTTGATTTCCGTGGGGTTTTCGACGAAATAATAGAATCTTTTGGAGAGTTACGGAAGCTCTTTGTCGTTGGAATTCTTGTTATCTATATGATATTAGGTGCACAATTCAAATCGTTTACACAACCAGTTATAATCTTGTTTGCCGTGCCGTTTGGAATGATAGGGGCGATGGTTGGTCTGCTCTTTTCCAATGCGACGCTCAGTATGGTGGCAATGTTCGGTATCGTGGCACTTGCCGGTATTGTCGTGAACGATTCAATTGTGATGATTGATTTTATCAATAAATACCGAGAACGTGGTTTTAACAGATGGTATGCGATTATGAAAGGTTGTAGTGTCCGTTTGCGGCCAATTATCTTAACCTCATTGACGACAATATTCGGACTTATTCCGATGGCACTGGGACTTGGTGGAAAATCCCCAATCTGGCAGCCAATGGCAAATACCATCATTTTTGGTCTTGCTTTTGCATCGATTATGACGCTGTTTGTGATGCCTTCCTTGTATGCAATAACTACTGACCTCGGTAATGTTTTCCGCAGAGGTGCAGACGAACGTTCCCGCGCTGTGTCTGATCAAGAATTGTTAGGTGCTGCAGTTCCTGCTGATGATTAAATTACGGTAATGGTGAGGTCAACACCTCACCGTTCTTCAAAAACATTCACCATATAATGCAGATTTAGGCGAAGGTATAATCTTGCAATTCTAACTCTGAAGGAAAAACCGTTAAAGGGTTTGCTACACCCGACGAAATATGAAATGTGTCCTCCAGCCTTACCCCGCCAGTACCGGGCACAGAAAGGACCGGATGCCCGACAGTTATCGTCATGCCCTCACGAATTTGAATGCCGGAATCACCAGGGTGAATTGTAGGTGCGGGTGTCTCCTCAAAACTTAAACCGATACTATGACTGATACCAGCGACATAGAATTCTCCGTAGCCAGCATCAGTGAAAATCATCTTTGCAACTGCATCAATATCTCGCATCTTAACACCCGGTTTTAATGCTTCTATTCCTGCGGTTTGTGCTTGTTTGTAAGTCGCGAACATCTCCTCTTGTTTTGCAGAAGGTGTCCCAATTACAAAGGTTCGGCAGAGGTTTGCACAATAACCTTTGTAACGCGGGACTAAGTCAAGGACAACAAGGTCATTTTCTTCAATAACTTTGTCAGATGCTGTCCCGTGCAGCCAACCCGAACGAATCCCAGAATTCACGAATACAGGCGTTGCAACTCCATGTCCACCCGCTTTTCGCATAGCGTATTCTACTTCTGCCGCGACCTCATTTTCTGTTATACCTGATCTAAGTGTTTTGACTGCTGTCTCCATGCCGATGCCAGCAATTTCCGATGCACGCTGCATGAGTGCTATCTCAGAAGGGTCCTTCACCATACGAAGTGCATCCATAACTGGAGCGATGTCCACTACATTAACAATAGGATTTGCTTTTTGGAACATGTTCAATAGGAACGCAGGCGTTCCAAACCACATCTGCACACCTACTGTGAGTCTATCCTTTTCGCCTATCATGCCACGCATCACCTGAACAACATCTTTGATCTGTTGACCAACTGATGCGAAAATACGGACATCTTCCACTCCCAACGACTCCTTAACCTCTTCTTCCTCTCCAGCAAAGGTAACAATAAGAGGTGAGCCTTCTGCAGGAATTACCGCACGAGGTTGATACCGATCCTCGCCGAAAAAGTAGATATAATCATCGTGCGTTAGAATCAGATAAGCATCAATACCTTGCTGTTTCATTCTGTCTTGTGCGTTTTGGATTCTTATCCTATTTAACATTATACCAATTCTAATAAATTATATCTCATTTGCGACTTTCGTTAAATAACGATAATTTGTTATACTTTCAATAGTGGTTTTAGTGTAATTTCTTAATATATCGGTCAGTTTGTCCTGCATCTCTTCTATTGAAGCAAACACATTTTGAAACAACTTTGCTTTGATGTCTTGCCATAGTCTTTCAATAGGGTTCAACTCCGGACTATAAGGTGGCAGAAAAAGTAAGACCACATTGTCAGGGATTTGCAGTGATTTCGCTTGATGAAAACGCCCATTATCAAGCACAAGGATATTCAGAGACGCAGGATAAACCTTAGCAAACTCATCAAGAAATATTTGGAAACAGGCACTATTGAGCCAGGGCATTTCAAGGAAAAAACTTTCTCCCGTTATTGGTTCCACAGCACCATATAGATAAAAGTTCTCATAAGTATAACTGATTTTGGCAATCGGTTTGACACCGGGCAAGGTAATACACCGATATGAAAAAGGATGAAGACCAAATCTTGACTCATCTTCGCAAAAAAGGCGGACATTTTCAAACGCACAATCTTTCTCCGAAATCGCTGTCTTGACTGTTTCAGGGAAGTCTAACTTGAACGTCTCACACGCTTTTTCGTTTTTTTTTATATGGCTCTTGCGGGGCACTTTGAGTTTTGCTTTCCATCTATACCGAACCAACGCGTGAACTGCTTTATAGTTCATTTTGACATCAAAAGTTTCTTCAATATAATCTATTATCTGTTGATAACTGGAAAAACCCTCAGGTTTATTGAGTTCTGCTCGCAACATTTCTTGTTGTGCTTCGGTAAGCTGAGCTGGACGCCCGGGAGAATATTTCCGTGTCAAAAGCGCATCAAGTCCATCAGAGGCATAAGTTTGAAACCAATGACCAATCGTTTTCCGATCAACACCTATCATCGCCGCGATTTGCTTGCGAGTTAGAGCCTGACCGCTGCGAAATAGTAAAAGGGCTGTCAACCTTTGTTTTTGATAACCTATGGATGTTTTTCTCAACATTTTTTCAACTCGGCAACACTTTCTGTTATCTGTGCGGGTTTTAACTTCATTGATATTAATCCTATCAACTATAAATTTGTGATAAAATATAGCAGAAAAGAAAAAATATTAAAAGCGAAAATATTAAATAGAAATGGTATTAGATTCATTCAATCCGATAGGACGAGAAGATATTTTGAGTTGGAGTCAAATGGAATTACCAGATATGGTTTAGGAAAACCATCAATTGAAAATCTACTCTTACCCATACCTCCTGATTCCGAACAGCGGCAAATCACTAACTCCCTCGACCAAAAGACACAACAAATTGACAAACTGATAGCCGCAGAGCAGCAAAAAATTGAACTTCTCAAAGAATACCGTCAATCCCTTATCTCCGAAGCAGTGACAGGCAAAATAGATGTCCGAAACGAGGGGTAGACCATGCCAATGAGGTGTTGGAATTATCCAAACTATACTGGGTATAGAGACCCGCTCTACAGTGTCAGAGGGTTGACAACACCTATCCTAAATACACCTCACATGCTTGCAACACCTCCGACACCGCAATCGTCCGCATACAAGGCGATGTCCCATCCGGCAACGCCTGACACGCATATTCAAATCCCAAATTAAGGCACGGACTACACGGTACATTTGTCTCAAGGCAGATTGCTTTATCTGCCCACGGGCCCCACTGGACCGAATTCGTGGGTCCGTGAAGTGCGATCACTGGTGTTCCCGCCGCCGCCGCGAGATGCATCGGTCCACAATTCCCACTAATAACCAGATCAGCTTGCGCAAACAGCGCAGTGAGTTGATTCACTTGTGTTTGTCCAGCAAGACAGACCGTCTCACACTCCGTACGTTCTGCTATCCATTGTGAAACTGCTACTTCATCCGGTGCACCTGTCAAGACTATTTGTGCGTTGTAGCGAGATGTTAACGTATCAGCCAGCGTCACATAACGTTCACATGGCCAGCGCCGACGCGGTTCACCACGCCGACCCGCCTCCGGATGCAGCACAACCAATGGCACAGACGGATCTATCTGTTCCTGTGCAAACAAATTCTGACACCATTCGTGTTCTGTCTTGCTAATCCAAACCGTAAGTGTCGTATCCTCTATACTACATCCCAATTCATGTGCAATGTTCAGAAAGTTAAGAACTTCGTGCTTTCCTGGAATATGTGGGACGGTATCGGTAAATAGATAGTGTCGGTATTGATGCACAGCACTAAATCCGATGAGACGAGGTGCTCCCGTCGCATAAGCAAGAATCGCACTAAACCGCGACCAATGTTCCAGATCAATCACCAAATCAAAGTGCTCTTGACGAAGCGTCTGAACTAATTGGTGCAAGGGATAACGGAACAGAATCCTCCTATCAATATAGGGACACTTTTCTAAATATGAGAGATTTGTTGCTGATGCTAAGAACGAGAGTTCTGAGTTTGGGAAACTCTGACGGATAGTGCAAACGGTGGGGATTGCCAAAATTGTGTCGCCCAAAGCGGAGAGTTGGATGAACAGAATCTTTTTGGGAAGGTCTGTAGGGAAGTTGGGTTCGCTTTGATAACCTAATCCTCGGTTAGGTGATTTCACTTTCCTATTCAGAAAGGTTCTAACAATGTTGATCAGAAATAAAAATATGCCGATAGGAATGCCAGCGTATCGGTCAAAGAATTTTTGGCGTCGATTCGACTGCATTCAACACATTACGGTGTCGCCTTAGCGTAACCGTACAACTCCATTTCCGCAATTTTAGCCGGTGCTTTTAGGGAACCATAGAGCTTGTAGACTTGTCGTCCACGGCGCACTTTACCATCGGCTGTAACCTCATTTTCCCTTTCAAGCTTTAAGTTTTTGCGTTTTCGTGCGGCATCGTCTGTTGTTTTTCGAACAACTAATTTGACACCGTTAGTTGTAACTGCGCGTTTGAGACGAATATCTATGATGGGTGCTTTATTGCTACGCTGTTCATGAATTTTATCCCATTCTCCCATTGAATCAAGTGCCATTAATTGGAAATCTTGCAGATTCGACGAATGGACGACAACCCGAAAAATAGTTTTTTTGTCTGGTAGAAAGATAATAACTTCTGAAGACAACTTCATATCAACCACTAAATCGCCAGAACTTTTCTTTGCTTGTGACTGCCCCACAGTTTCAAGATTACCGTCAATGATTACAGGTACATTTGACTTTACCCCTGGCATGATCGCGTAGTTCTGGCTCCACTGTTGTCCGAGAGTACACGCAGACATCATTAGAATCAGCCCGAGCAGAGACATCAATGCATAAGACCGCATCACTATAGTGCAAGTTTTCTGTGTCTCACTACATCTAAATAAATAAGATTGCTTATTTTCATCCGCTGTTTGATTTTGTGTCTTATACATCAATTTCTCCTTCGGTTTTTAGTCCTTAATTGCTGAATATATTCTAAAATGTCCAATTTTTCTAATTTGCGGACTTTAAACCTTAACTCTTTAAAGAATGGAACAAGGTCTTCTCCGGCTGCTTTACTGATGTAATACACAAGAAAACTGGTTGGCATATCATCACCCAATTTTTGATGTAACTGATCGGCTTCCATTAACTCAAAAACCTTGATGTATAGATCTTTCCCGTACTTTTCGCGAAGTTCCGACACAACCGTATAGGCGTAACTATATCGCCATTGGGTCAATGGACCGGAATCGCTATGTCCTCCCCAATTCTCTAATTCGTTGAAACCGTCCAGATCAAGTTCCAGATTACGCTTAAGGCTATCAAATTTCGGATGTAAACCACCTTTTGCGTATTCCGTCTGCATTAACACGGCGATACCTTCCGAAAACCACGTCGGTAGGAAGTAGATATTTGTGAATGCATGTGTTAACTCATGCACTCGGACTCCATGCTTTTCATACATCGTCATCGGGAAATCCATTTTAATACCTGTCACATACTTGATATTGGGGGCATAACGATACTCGGTTGTTGTGAATGCACCCAGGGTTGTGCCTAATAAAACCTGATGCAGTGTTACGTGAATTTTATGTTTCGGTTTAAAACCGAAAATGTCATACATCGCATCATAAAGACTCTCCATATAGCCGAGCGCGCTTTGAGCAAATATCTTCCGTTCCTCAGCCTCATCATAGTCCTCATGTGTACGTAAATCTGCTGCGAAGGTCAATGTATAGTGGTCACTTTCACCATGGGGTTTACCTTCAATCGGGTTTGGATCAACAGTAATGGTCGCATCTGATGGGACAAGCATCAGGCGATTAGCATTTCGCTTTTTAAGAAGACGTTCATCTTTCCGTTGCTGTGCCTCTTGTAGTGCAGTACACCCATTGAATACAAATCCTATCGTGACAAGAACACAAACGATCTTTATTTTTATTATATTTGCCTGTAAAAAGTGAATTATAGATTTCATTTTCTCTTATGGATAATCACTTCTTTTGGAAGTGTTTGTAAACTATTATGGCAGCGGTACAGCTTTTGTTTTATCGCCAATCCGCCGCATCGTGATTTCCTGTTCAACCGTCGGGTCTGGCAGTCCTGTTTCGGCTAACCGCTGTTTCAGGAAAGCATCCATATCGTTTTTTAATTGTGCAACAACGCGATCCGCTTCCTCAGCCAAATTGTAAATCTCATCAGGGTCTTCCTCAAGGTCATAGAGTTCAATATCAGGGGTATTATAGATAGCAGGTGTACCACCGGTTTCTACAATCAGTTTCCATTTACGTGTTTGCCATCCACGCTTTTTCATCCATCCACATTCCGTAAGATAGATCGCATTGCATGAACCTTCGTTTGTGCCACTTTCAACCAGATTGCGAAGACTTACCCCTTCCATTTTTTCACGTTCCGCCAATGCACTCTGTCCAGCATAATCTAAAACTGTCGGAGCAATATCCTTGAGTGACACTAATCCGTCAAGCCGCTGCCCTTTGGGAACAACCGCCGGACAGTGCATTATCAACGGAATATGGCAATTTGTTTGATACAAACCGTGATGATCATACCAGAGTTCATGTTCATCAAGTTCCTCGCCGTGGTCAGCCGTTATTACCAAGAGCGTTTTTTCCATCAGTCCACAGTCTTGTATATATTGGAAAAGCTGCGCCAAAGATGCATCCATATAAGCAATTGAAGCATCATATTGCGAGTTCACATACCTACGGTCTGTCCAGAGGCGTTTTTTAGCGAGGTTGTCAGGATCATCTGCGTCGGGTTTGCACATCCACTGCCGAAAATAATCTGTAAACGGTTCACATGCATAGACAGCATCCATACTCCGATTGTTCGGATCACATTCGTCACCACTATAAAACATACGTTCAAATGGTAGCGGTGGTAGGTAAGGCGTATGTGGATCCCAATAGTGAAAAAACGCAAACCAAGGTTTATCTTGCGATTGTGCAAGTTGTAACAGTTCTATCGCTGTTTGATTCACCGCTTCAGCCTTACGCGCACTACGGTAAGCGGTTTCCCACTGATAACCGCGATACTGGTTCTCTGGAAAACCGCGCTGAAACCAGCGCCCCAAATTGTCCGCTGCTACGGTAAAATAACCTGCTTCGCTCAGCAATTCCGGGAGAGTCTTGATGGTCTCAGAAAGGTTTAAACGTCCACCTTGCGTTATAATTTGGTGCGTCAACACATCTTTTCCAGTAAACATTGTCGTATGAGCTGGATGTGTCGGTATATGCGGACTAATGAAGCTTTCAAAGAGGGTAGCATCTGTTACCAGTGCGTCAAGGTGTGGCGTTGTCAAATGAGTATGTCCATAACAACTCATACTTGACGCGCGCAGCGTATCTAATGAGAAAAGGATGATATTACGCAAAACTCTCCTCCATGGAGTTTTTTCCTAAGATGTCACACCGTCAGTGGTTGAAGTTGCCGTTAATCAGCTGCAGCGACATCAACTGTTGCCACTTGTGCGCTTCGGATCGCTTCCGCCAGATAGGTAATTCCCTCCGGAACGTCATCAACATGGCAATACGCATACGCCAACCGAATTGCTTTTACCGGATCACCCGCATAGTGGAACGCGCTGCCGTTGCTATAACCCACACCTTTTGCGGATGCCAATTCATTTAACTTACTCGTATCAGTTGATTCCGGCAGGTCTATCCAGAGGAAAAGTCCTCCGCGTGGTCTCGTCCACGTACAGAGGTCGCTAACATGTGTCTCAAGCGTGTCTATTACGGATTGACATTTAGCACCGACAGCAGCATTTGTCGTTTCAAGGTGCGCCTCAAGATGCTCCATGAAAAACTCTGCCACAATAGCACTCGCGAGTGCACTCGTTCCACCGTCCCAGCGATTGCGGTGAATCATCCCGTAATAGGGTTGTTTGGCAACAAAGTAACCTTGTCGCACTCCTGCCCCTAAGATTTTTGAGAATGTAGCGATGAAGATAACTCTGTTAGATGTGTCCAACTTGAACAGTGAAGCAGGTGTTGGGTTCGGCACAAAATCAATATCACCGTAGCAATCATCTTCTACAACGAGTGTGTCATATTCTTCCGCCAGTTCCAACATGCGGTGTCGCCGTTCAAGCGATAGAATCGCACCTGTTGGGTTTTGGTGGTTGGAAGTCGTATAGATAAGAGAAGGTGTGACATTTTGGCGTTTAAGCTCTTTGAGTTGAGCCTGCAACGCATCCATGTCCATGCCATCTACGTAATCCATCGGTATCCCGATAATGTTCGCCTTTAGGTGCCGCATAATACCGAGTGTGCCGCTATAGGTAAATTCCTCTGTTAACACCGTATCGCCTGGTTTAATAAACGTTCCTAAGACTAATTCAAGTGCCTGCATCGACCCTGAAGTAATTGAGGTGTTATCTACTGGAAGCGGGATACCTTCTCGCCGTTCAAAACGCATTGATGCAAGTTCGCGCAACCCACGGTAACCAGATTCACCGGGGTAATTGACCAGTTGTCCCCCTAATTTTCGGAGCGCCTTTGCGCTTGCCTCAATCAACGCTTCAGTCGGAAACGTATAAGGGTCGGGTCTGCCCCCTGTAAACGCAAAATCTTTCATTTGGTCTCCTTAAAAACTTGGCAAATTCCATATTAACTCTATTATAGCATCAGTTGTGTAAAAAAACAACCTCAAACTTAACAATCACTCTCTTGACATCACAACCCCCTTATGCTAAAATTCCACAATGGTAATCAAGAAACCTTATCCAGAAATTATCTTTGAACAGATGCAACAAAAAGACCTTGAACAGGTAATGGCGATAGAAAAGGAATCCTTTCCCGATCCATGGTCTGAATCATTTTTTAAAAAGGAACTTCGTAAAAGAAAAACATATACACATTTATATATTGCCCGGTTAAATAACGAAGTCATCGGATATATTGTCTTTTACATCTTCCGTGGCGAAGGACACATCCTGAATATTGCCGTAGCCTCTGAATATAGGCGGCGCGGTGTGGCAAAATATCTTCTCGCCTCCACTTTAGAGGTTGTTCGGAAAAATGCTGGAGAGGAAGTATTTCTTGAAGTTTCTGTCAATAATATCGCAGCACGAGGACTCTACAGTCAATTTGGATTTGAAGTTTACGGTATCCGCAAAAGATACTATAGTAACGGTGAAGATGCGTATGTCTTGCGAAAAGAGGTACAATGTTAATCTTCACAAATTTTTTGTGAAGGCACTCAAGGTTATATAGTAAAACCTATAAAATTATTTGGACATTACGGTAGGTTCGGTTTCCTAACCGAACCGGTGTTTATTCAGTCTCATAGTTCGGCAGAATGCGCGTATGGCATTCTGCATTGGTTAGGAAACCGCATCTACCAGGGAGTGTGCACATATTTAGGTTTTACTATAAAACGTTTATAGGAGATATTAATTATGAAATTTGATATAGCACGTTCTGCTTTTTCAGCAACACCTTCCGAAGAAGCGCTTTCGCTTTCAATTAGAAGACAAGAAGCACGCACTGCGGGAAGAAACGGATGGCGAATCATCGAAGAGGAAATCAACTGGCAGGCAAGCGAAACTGCTATCATTGTCGTTGATATGTGGAATAAACACTGGTCATGGGGGGCAACTGAACGAGTCAACATCATGGCACCGAGAATGAACATTGTTCTACAACGTGCAAGACAACGCGGTGTCCAGATAATCCACGCGCCTTCTGATACCATGGATTTTTATAAGGACCATCCTGCGCGTACGGCCATACTTGAGATTCCGAAGGCAGAACCTCCACAGGAGCGTGAAATGCCAGACCCGCCTCAGCCTGTAGACGCATCCGATGGCGGTTCAGACACAGGTGAAACAAACATGTATGGCGCATGGCACCGTCAACATCCAGCAATTGAAATTGATGACATAGATGCTATCAGTGATAACGGGCAAGAGGTGTACAATCTATTTGCGCACAAAGGGATTCAGAACATTATTATCATGGGTGTGCATACCAATATGTGTGTACTGGGGCGTTCCTTTGCTATTAAACAGATGGTTCGGTGGGGCTTTAACGTTGTGTTAGTTCGCGATTTAACTGATGCAATGTACAATCCCTTTAAGCCTCCATACGTAAGCCATGAAGAAGGCACGCAGTTAGTCGTTGAATATATTGAGAAATTCTGGTGTCCTTCTATCTTGAGTGGTGATTTAACTACCCCTGAACCAGAATAACACAAGTCTTAATAAAAACTGTAGTAATACCAGATTAACCAGATTTTTCTTATTTCCCAGCCGGTAGATGCGGTTTCCTAACCGCATCGGTTTTACTCCAGTTGGTTGAAAGTGCTTATTGTTAGGAATATCCTAAAGATAAAGGTTTTCACGAAGAATTCCAGTGCGGTTAGGAAACCACACCATAGAGGTCAATTTAAGGATTTTAATTCTACTTTTGGATATGTATAGTCTCGTAGAGGCGGCATGTTTGAGCAAACGGCATCAGTCCTTCTTGAGCTCCGTAGGAGCGGTATATGTATCCAATTGCGTCTCTATAAACATATCGTTCCCGACGAATGCCTTATACGCATTCAACGTTGATTCACGGAACTCAATATTCCCAATCGGGCTTACAAAGCCCTCCTACAAGAAAGATTAGACGTTAAATTGACGCTTATGGTGCGGTTAGGAAATCGCCGCACCTACCGACTGGTGTTGATTCTGTACCATTTGGAGAGGTGTTACAAAAAATGCCCACGGCACTAAAAGCACCGCGGGCATTTTCTTGAATATGAATTCAATTGTCTATTCACGATTGTTTTTCAACGCACCCCATGTGGTTGTCAGCTTAGCCTTTGCATCCACAGCTGTGCCAGCAGATTTCACTGCCTCCAAGGCACTGAACATTGCGTTAAGGTCACCTTTACCTGTTTCCGCATTTCCAGCAAAGTTAAAATCAAGCGTGCCATCAGTGACTTCAAATGTTAAAATTGCAAAAACAGATACATTTCTACTCAGCATCTGGAGTCCTTTTAGTCTGATTTTTTGATTTGTTTAGCGTACCATATTTTAGTTTAATTGCCAATCTTATTTTTGAAAGAGTGCTTTACAAAAAACTATTTCTCCTTGTCTACCATTTGCGTTAATGCTATTATAATCGCTAAAGAGCACTTATTAGGAGAACGCTTATGAAACTAACGCAAGAACAGAAAGAAACTTATCGGGGAAAGGGAGTCCTGGTGGTCAAAAATGCTTTGACAGATGAGGATACCCAACCCGTTATTGACGAAATTGAGGATTGGATTTCAGAACGCGCCAACGCATTACGTCAGGAAGGAAAGATTGAAGAACTTTATGAAGATGAACCTTTTGACAGCCGATTTGGAAATCTCCTTGCGCAATCCGGTGAAATCGGAAGTGGGATGGACATTATGCACTATCGGGGTAAAGCCATCTTTGATTTCATGAGAAACGACAACCTTCTTGATGCCATTGAAGGAATTGTCGGTCCCGAAATTACATGCAACCCGATTCAGCATGTGCGCGCGAAACCACCAGTGGTTGATGGAAACGCGAGTTGGGCAGGGGGCGTGCCGTGGCATCAAGATGCTGGTGTTATGATGGAGGAGGCGGAAGGTTCAAATATTGTCACCTGTTGGCTTCCATTAGGCGATAGCACAATTGAAATGGGATGCCTTGAAGCGTTACCCGGTATTACAGAAGATATCGGATACCTGACACATCAGAAAGAGGGTGGCACCATGATTGTGCCCGATCTGATGCCAGATGTTGAACCGATGATGCTTGAATGTTATCGAGGGGACATTATCTTACTGAGCCGTTTCACGCCGCACCGTTCACAACCGAACAAATCGGACCGGTGTCGTTGGTCGTTGGACCTACGTTTTCAGACGACAGGACATCACACAGGTAGAACAGCACACCCCGATTTTATCGTCCGCAGCCGCAAAGAACCGGACACTGTTCTGACAGACCATGCAGAGTGGTGTCATCTGTGGGTAGACGCATTTGAGAACCCACGCGGTGTCGCTAAACATCGATCTATATAACCATAGGTAAGATATTCGCAAACCTAAACCTTCAATACAAGTATGTAAATATTTGGCATAAGATGTGAGACTTTTAGGTATCAGTGTCTCTTGTTTCCGACCACCCTGTAGGAGGGAATTTCGATTCCCGACAACATAAGCAACAAGTCGCGATTCGGAGATCGCTCCTACGGGTTGTAGGTGTGTGTTTTGCCAAAAACTCTACACACCTAAAAATCAAGTTGAATTCTCAACTAAAATCTTATATAATTCCATTATCTAATAGACACGATTTTACTCATAAATTGATATAAACACAGAAACTTGGAGGTGTTTACCATGTTAGGTTGGTTTGACCCAATGTATTTCGTATTTCTTGCGCCCGGACTTGCGCTATCTTTATATGCGACATGGAAGACAAAATCAACATTTTCAAAATATTCGAAGGTCGGTTCTCAAAACCGGATGACGGGTGCACAGGCAGCAGCACTCATGTTACAGAAGAACGGCATTGATGGCGTTAAAATTGAACACACAGGTGGATGGTTAAGTGACCACTATGACCCTCGTAAAAAGGTGTTAAGGTTGTCCAGCGATGTGTATTCAAGCCATTCTCTGTCTGCAATTGGAGTCGCATGCCATGAAGCAGGACATGCAATGCAGGATGCGCAAGGTTACGCAATGCTAAGTCTCCGCAGTGCGCTTGTCCCTGTAACTAACTTTAGTTCAATGTTTTCTTATATTCTAATAATGGTAGGCTTTTTTATTCAACCATTCTTGCTGCTTGGGGTAGCACTTTTTACGGTAGGCGTGGTATTTACACTGGTAACACTCCCAGTGGAATGGGATGCGAGTCGACGCGCCAGAATTGCGATAGATGAAGCGGGGATGCTTTCGCCCGAAGAAAATCGTCATGCAAGCAAAGTGCTCAACGCAGCATTTTTAACGTATCTTGCTGCAGCAGTTACAAGTCTGCTTACGCTTGTTTACTTTCTATTCCGTTTAGGGATTTTGGGTGGTGATGAGTAGATTTATGGTAGTAGGCACGGCGTGGAAACCGCGCCTATCGCGGAGTTAACGATTTAGCCTTTGCTTTCAATATCTACACCGGGCCATTGATCGTCGCGTTCGGTAATATCAACGACAATCCCGTCTGGGTCTTCAACCTTGAAAGCTATAGAAGGTAATTCGTCGGAATTCGGGTCGTAAGGTTTGGTGCCATCTAAACCTTCCCAAGTAATTTCAAAGCCGAGTTCTTCACATCGTTGGGCTGCTTCTCGCAAATCCGGAACACGAACACCAATGTGAAGATAGTCTAACATCCCACCGACATGTTGGGGGCGGTCGGGGCCGTTGTGTTGAAACACGCGAAAGTTGTGATAACCGTCAGTTAGATCGTAGCATCCGTTTTTAGTTGAGGAAACCCGTAATCCGAGCGCATCACGCCAGAAACGGATACTTTTTTCAAGATTTGTAGTGCGAACACCAATATGTACAAGTGTTGTTGACATGAGAAAATCTCCTTTTGGGTAATGTAAGATAACACAAAAATTGTTTATGACTTTAGACCCAGACAGTTGGTTCACGGTCTACGGCGCGATGTTCATAGAGCAGTTTAACATCATCCGGAAACTTGTCGAACGTTTCGCCAGGAATCGTAGCGGTATTGACACCAAAGAGTTCCAAATTCAGCCACCACGGGGCATATCTAACGACAACGGCAGTGCGGCGACCATCACTCGGATTTTCTGCGTTGGAATGCCAAATCCTGCTGTCCATGATAAGCACACTGCCCGCGCTTCCGACGGCTTGGGTTTCACCCTCAAGTGGGTTACGATCTCCGATGCCATCCTCTTTGCCACGCGGATTTCTGAGGTCAACATGTGATTTCGGAACAATCCAAGTGCCGCCGTTTTCTGTTGTAAAATCGGTGAGCATCCAGAGCGTTGTGATACCGATAACAGCACTCGGAAAAGGTTGGGTGATATGCCATTTCTGGTTCAAGTCATACGGAAAATCGGAGTGATATGCACGCACTAATTTATAATGTGGTGGTCGAATCTTATACTCGGTTTGAGATATACGCACCTGCGGTCCCAATAATTCGCGGATAACTGCAAGGAGTCGTTCGTTTGCCAGATGTTCAGCAAAGTGCGGCATAAAACTTATCACATTGCGTTCCCATCTGCCATTGTCTTTGCTGAATTGACTGTAGTCTGCTTCTGAGGTTTCTACCTCTTCGCGAACTGAATCAACAACATCTGCGGGGATAACACCCTCTAATACACACGAACCTTCTTCGCTCAACTGCGTGACATAAGGGTTGATGGTTTCTGATAAATTTTCTGTGGTCATTCTACTTCTCCTTATGAATACTGGAATTGGAAGGATAATAGAGTCTAATAAAATTATATGACAATCAGTTACGTTCTTTGTTATGATAAATTGCTGCCTTAATGAGTGGCGTAAGACGCATAATTTTGCCTAATGAACCAGCGATACCGATCTCGCGTGTTGTAATCGCTCCCATAACATTGAGCTCACCTGTCCAAAATTTGTGTGCTACATCTCCTGTCATTGTTAGTTCTACATCTGGCGTAACCCCAGAACAAGCATCGCGAGAGATGGTGTATCCACCATTCGCTGCTGTTAACGTCATCACACAATCTGGCATACTGTAATTAAATTGGACGCTTAAGTTTAGCGATTTTATAGCCTCTTGCGCTTCTGGTAACGTGGCAATTTCCTCAAACAGTTCGCTGATATAACTATAAAGTTGTTCTGATGTTTCAAATATAGCCATAGTTTGCGGTATAGCATACCTTATAATACACAAGAAGGTCAAATTAAAAATGAAAAAGAAACTGTTACACTATTTTATTCACGACTTTAAAGAAAATCTGGATTCACACGATATAAAGCTAATATCAAAGTCTTTCCGAGATTTTTATGGTCCGGATAATTTTCGATATAAATTGCCCATTGGGCATATAGACATAATTCAAACGCGTTCCTACATTTCATATATTTTTTTTAACGACGATTCCAGATTTTATGAACCCCCATTCACCCCACAGACCAAGTTGCTGAGTCGTACGAAGAATGTATTGGATCGGTATTTCGATGGAGAGTCCGTAGATTTTCGCGAGATTTCAGTTAAAATAGAGAACGGAACAGACTTTCAGAATTCGGTCTGGGACACTATTCATCAGATTCCGTATGGTGAGGTGCGCAGCTACAAATGGATAGCAGAACAGATTGGTAGACCTAAGGCTGTTCGTGCTGTCGGAAATGCTACGGGCAGCAATCCGATTACAATCATAATTCCGTGTCATCGTGTAATTGGGAGCAACGGTAATTTAGGCGGTTATGGAGGTGGTCTTGACCGGAAACGTCAATTGCTAACGCTTGAAGGATACCCGGTTGAGGTGTTGCAAAAACCGCGTGAGAGGTCTTGATTGTGGAAAATAAGAAATATAAGGGCAAATCAACGGAGGCGATTCATGCAGGTGAAGCGTTGCCGATCCTCCCTGTAGGCGCGCAAAATCACCAGTCAGGAAAAACAGGGATTCCTTTACTACCACCTATTTATCAAAACAGCACCTTTCGTTTTCAAACAGCGTCAGAATGTGCTTCAGCATTCATTGATGAGGAGAGCGGTTACGTCTATACCCGATGGGGCAACCCTACGCAGAAGGTATTAGAACAGAAACTCGCGACACTTGAGGCAGGTGAAGCCGCATTAGCAACAGCCTCAGGAATGGGAGCGATTAGCACTGCGCTACTCACTGCTTTAACCGATGGTGGACACGTTGTTGCTATGGAAAACCTTTATTCTGCCACTTACCATCTGCTAAATGAAGAACTCGCACGGATGGGAGTTGAGACAACGTTTGTAGATGCCACAGACCCTAACAAAGTTGAAAACGCAATTCGTCCTGACACAAAGATTCTCTATCTTGAAAGCCCTACCAACCCGTTACTTAAACTTGTTGACCTTGCTGCTTGCGCTGAAATCGCAAAGGCACATAACATAACCTCAATCATTGATAATACATTTGCAACGCCATGCAGCCAGCAACCGATTACTCTTGGCATTGACGTGGTGCTTCACAGTATGACGAAATACTTGAGCGGTAACGGAGCAGTTATTGCCGGTGCGATAGTCGGGGAAAAAGAATTCATTGTTCGCGCACAAAAAGGAGCGTTACGTAACTTCGGTGCGGTAATAAGTCCATTCAATGCGTGGCTCACACTGCTCGGTATACCGACCTTGCCTCTTCGCTTTGCGCGACACTGTGAGAATGCCGAGCGCATCGGAGTCTTTCTTGAAACACATCCATCAGTTGCGTGGGTTCGCTATCCGGGTTTGCCCAGTCACCCGCAGCATGACCTTGCTAAACGTCAGATGAATGGATTTGGTGGTATGATAACGATGGAACTCAAAGGGGGACGTGCGGCAGGTGAAAAATTTGTGAACGAACTTCAAATCTGCGCGCTGGCAGTGAGTTTAGGTGATGTACGCACCTTAGTTTGTCACCCTGCGTCAACGACACATTCACATGTCCCGATTGAAGTGAGGCAGCGAACCGGTATCACAGATGGCTTAGTTCGGTTTTCAATTGGTTTAGAGGATACTGAGGATATTATGGACGATCTTGAGCAGGCGTTAGAAACACTGCCTTCTTAACGCCCTTCCGTCAAATCCCCATGCTTTAGCTTGCGTGATGTAGACGGAAACCAATTGGTTTATTTATCAAAAACCGCTTGACATTTTCGTGTATTTGTGTTATCATATTACCCGCATAGTTGGTAGAGAATACTACCCTCTCCACTTGGAGAGGTCTCTACCACCGAGTAGTATCGTGGACTATGCTGGAGCGAACTATGCGCACCTACAAATACAAGATACAAAGTCAGAAAAATACGATAAAACTTGGCAACCTGCTTGATGATATGCACCAGATACACGTGCATATTATGCGTCTGCAGAAAAGGTATTATCGTCTGTTTGGTAAAAACATATCTGCCTATACTATGAATCGTCATGTGGCAAAGTTGAAAAAGCGGACTAAACCGCATTGGAAACAGTTGCCGAGCCAGGTTATCCAAGACGTTGTATTGCGTATGGGCAAATCTTATGATGCGTTCTTCCGGAATATCAAAGAACGCAAAGCAGGTAAAACGACACGGAAAGTCGGCATACCGCATATCAACCTCGACACAAATACAACTCTATGACTTTCACACAGGCAGGTTATAAACTGGAAGATAACCGCATCAAGATCAACTGTATTGATACGTGGTTTTCCTTTCATAAACATCGTAAAATTACAGGTGAGATCAAAACAATAACCCTCAAGCGTGACAGATGTGGGGATTATTGGATATGCTTCACATGCGATAATCACAACAGTTCGGAATCCATAGCAAAGACAGGTAAGAGTGCTGGCTTTGACTTCGGACTGAAAACCTTTCTCACGGGTTCTGATGGTAGCAAGATAGAGTCCCCGCAGTTCTTGAATCAATCTTTGAATAAGTTGCGAACGCTGAACAAAAGCGTCAGCAGAAAACAGAAAGGTTCCGGCAACTACTATCGTGCTATCCGCGCGTTGTCACGACAATATCGCAAAGTCGCAAGACAACGCACAGATTGGCAATGGAAACTTGCCACAGATTTATGCAGACGCTTTGACATCATTGCTATTGAAACCTTGAACCTTGACGGCATGAAACGCCTTTGGGGACGCAAAGTTTCCGATCTCGCTTTTTATCAGTTTGTTCAATTGTTGGAACAAAAGTGTGCAAAACACGATAGACAATTTATTCAAGTCGGACAATGGACACCGACTACGAAACCTTGTAACACCTGCGGACATAAAAACGAAAATCTTTCTCTTTCAGACAGACAGTGGACATGTTCAAAATGTGGTTCTCATCACGATAGAGACATAAACGCTGCTATAAACATAAAACAGGCAGGCTTAGCTGCCTAAAGTGGAGACACAGTAAGACCTTTGCAAAAAGGCACGTGTCGAGGAAACACAAGCTCCTACCTTTAGGTAGTGGGTACTATGACAAGGTTACAAGTCATCTCAAGTTCTCCGTAGGTTGGGTAAGGCGGACCGAAACCCATAACTGTCAATTTAGATAAATGTTCTTGTAGGTTGGGTTGAACCGCAGGTGAAACCCAACATTTCGTGTATGTAAAGCGTTACATGTTGGGTTTCGTTCCTCAACCCAACCTACAAGGGGATAGTGGGTTGAAATCGGGCGGACAAGGTTTCCCTCCTACAAGAGGTAATCAAGTAATTATGTGCTTAAGTTGACACCTATGGGTAGAACAGAGCGAAGCCCAACCTACGGAATTATGTATTTCATCTGCGTATCTACCCTATTTATTCACCTAAATGCTCTGCTTTTAGCGTCTGTACATAATTTTCAGTGATCTTACGCGATTCATGTGCAGTGTTTTGATGCGGTTCAGGAAAATCAGCGAGCAGTTTTTCGTACGCTTCTATCGCTTGTTCCATATCTCCAATTTCTTGATAGATTTTTCCAACCTTGTACTGCGCTTGTAGCCGGGAGTCGTAATTATGTGTAGGGTCATCTGCAAAATTCTGATACACTTCAATTGCGCGAGCGGTATCCTTTTTATCTTCAGCAATCTGACCGATGTAAAATTTAGCAGTCGTAGCGATTGCGTTATTCGGATACTTTTCTATTGCCCCCTCAAGACGCGTGATAGCTTCATCGTAATCTTTATATAGGTGGTATGCCCACCCGATGTAAAAATGTGAATTCTGGCCGACTTGGGTATCAGGATATAGATCAATAACTTGTTGGTACCAGGTGATAGCTTCCTTATATTTTGCCTCCGCTTCCCTATAATTTGCCTCCGCTTCCTTAGGTTTGTCTTCCACTTCCTTAAATTTCGCTTCTGTTTCTTTAATTCGTCCTTCACCAAAATAGGTTTGTGCAATACCAAAACTCGAAGGTGGTGCATACTTTGGGTCACCAGCATCTACGACATTTTTGAATTCAACTCTTGCATCCTCATAATCCTTCTGCTCAAGATAAATCCATCCAATATTGTATAAAATCTCAAAAATAATCGGGCTATTACCGAGTTCTATTTTGAGATTTTCAAGTTGGTTCAGTGCGATATTTACATCATTTCTACCGTAGTAACACATCGCAGCGTTAATCTGTGCATCCTCTTGAAGAACACTGCCTGGGTAAGTTGCTATTAATTGATTGAATAAAGCAAGTGCCCTGTCATAGTAAGCTGAAAGAGATTCAAGTGTCCCGGTTTTTCCTAATTCCCTCGCAATCTCGTATGTTGTAATGGCTATAGCGTACATTGCATCATCTGCGAACTCACTGTCTGGATATTCGCGGATTAATCGGCGATGCAGCGCGAATCCCTCCTCATCTGTACGAGGAAGTGAGGCGAGTTGATAGAGAGCATCGTCCGCCCAACGACTGTCAGGATAATTCTCAAAAACTGCCCGGCACGCTGAACGCACTTTGCGCAATCTATTTTTATCGGGCTCATCATACGTTACTGGTGGACTATTCATTTCTCGGACTTTAGCCCACGCTTTATCGGCATTTTCATAATACTGTGCATAATCATTAAAAGGATTTGTAATTCGTCCGATCCAAAATCCTGCAGCAATGGCAATAATAACGCAGATTTCCACGATTATGAACTTTTTCATTTATTTCTCCTTTTGGAATACTGAATACGGTATATCAAACTGAATTTTAACAATGCATTTAAAAGATGTCAAGTTGTTTAATTGATAACAAATAATCTTCGAGTTTACCTTTTATAGTTGTGATAATAATTTTTCACTATTACGAAACGAGCAATTTATATGCCAACTTTAGGACTATCAAAATACCGATATTTCTCACATTGGAATCAATCTGCTGCACGAAAATGTGCAATTTCTGCTTGAAGATGCACAATATGGGGCATCTGAAAACTGAATCGCTATATCTTCCAGAATTCCGACTACCCGCAAATTTTGAATGAAAATTAAATCGATTAGTGCTATACTATTGAGAGATGTAAAGCATTGCATTATGAGACTTCCAAAACTACAAGATTAAACACGCCATTATGAATCTCTCACTTACTTTATTTATTACTGCCACAGCATTTACTTCGTTTGCGACAGCTGCCGACACTATTGAGAACCCAACCGAACCTCCACCAACTATTCGAGGAAATTTTGAGTTACCACGATTTTACCAACAGTGGATTGATGTGGACGGGTTCCCTGTCGTCGCATCAGAGAAAGTAAATCCACGTGCTATGCAAGAAGCAGCTTGGCTTATCCAGCAAATGATTGGACATCGACCAGATATACTACAGGCATTGGCAGAAAACAATGTCCGTTTCTCCATCATGGCTTATGATGAAATGACTACACAGATTCCCGAACATAGCGATCTACATCCCGATTTTTATTGGGATAGACGTGCTCGCGGTTTAGGTGCAACATCCGCACGTCCGGCTGTAAGTTGTGGTGAAGAAAATCTGCTCAATTATTCGGGGGACCCATACATAACTGAAAACATTCTGATCCACGAATTCAGTCATGCGATACATCAAATGGGGCTTAGCACTGTTGATCTGGATTTTGATAGTCGACTCAAGGCATTGTATGAGACAGCAATGGAGAAAGGTTTGTGGAAAGGCACTTATGCCTCTACGAACAAGGAAGAGTATTGGGCTGAAGGCACGCAATCTTGGTTCAACGCGAACCGGGAGAATGATGCACAACACAATCACGTCAGCAAACGGGAAATATTGAAAGATTATGACCCAGAGTTAGCATCGCTGCTGACTGAAATCTATTGTGATACCGGCTGGCGGTACACTACTACTTTAACGCGAACCGATCTACCACATTTGCAAGGATTCAATCCCGACAAATCGCCAAAGTTTGAATGGCCCGCTGAACTTGCTGCGTGCTATGAACAGTTGTTTGACCAGAACTGTAAGGGTGGTGATAAATGGATAGATTTGAATCGCTATGAACTGAACCAACTTTCAACTCTAAAATCAAACGATGGTGGGCATACTGCTGTCCTTTTCGTGAACAAAACCGAAGCAGATATTACCTATTATTGGATAGATGGTGACGGTAACGAGTCTTACCGAGGTCGTGCTGCTGCCGATGCATTTAGTATTCAACATACCCATGCAGGTCATATCTGGTTAGTTAAAGACCAAAATGGTGAAAATATAACCGTGTTTCAAGCTGAAGATAAAACTGGGCGCGCTTTAATTGAAGAATAAATCTGAAAATTGTGAACGTTCTGTTAGACAAAGTTTGAAACCTAATCTGTCTAAGTAAAACTTGATATATTGTATGATAGCAAGCTTTTTGTCAATAAATTTATCACCTCTATCATTATTAATAGAGGAATTTACAGAAAGCAATTACTTAACAAATTAATCCAATTAATTTGGGAGAGAGATCCATTATAAAAAAAATCAGTTTTCACATTTCAGTATTAGTATTAGCGTTTTTAATAGTTTCACCGATGCTTGCAGACAATCACGAGAGTATCCTGGACAAAGTTAAAGACCGGGGCAAAGTAGTCTGTGGCGTGCACGGTGGTTTGCCGGGTTTCGGTTTCCTCGGTGAAGATGGCAAATGGCAGGGTTTTGACGCGGATTTTGGTCGTGCAATCGCTGCTGCCGTTCTCGGAGATTCGAGCAAAGTTGAATTTGTGCCCTTAAATGCTGCCGAACGTTTTACCGCACTTCAAACAGGTGAAATAGATGTCTTAATTCGAAACACGACTTGGACGCTGAGCCGCGATGCCGAGTTGAGCACTGACTTCGCACCACCGACATTTTACGATGGACAAGGATTTATGCTGCCCAAATCTCTTAAAATAACATCACTTAAGGAATTAGACGGAGCAAGCATCGGAATCACTGCCGGCAGCACAACTGAGTTGAACCTGGCAGATACGATGCGTTCTTTAGGAATTGATTTTAACCCTGTCGTTTACGAGGACATTGACACGCTTTACAGTAGTTATGATGCGGGACGTGTGGATGTTGTCACCAGTGACAAGTCTCAACTTTTTGCGCGGCGTAAGGACCTGAAAAACTCAGATGATCATGTTATTCTGGATGCCACTATTTCAAAAGAACCGTTGGGCCCCCTCACTATTCACGGTGATAATAAGTGGAATGATGTCGTAAGCTGGGTTGTTTACGCGACGTTTTTCGCAGAAGAGCACAATATCACGCAGAAAAATGTCAAGGATTTTGAAACTGATAATCCTGAAATCAAACGTTTTTTGGGTGAATCCGGTGAAATGGGTAAAAAACTTGGACTTCCAAAAGACTGGGCAAAACAGATAATTATTTCTGTGGGTAACTACGGAGAGATCTTTGAGCGTAACCTCACTCCCATTGGTTTGCCTCGTGGCATCAATAAACCGTGGACTCAAGGTGGTTTACTTTACTCAATGCCGTTCCGGTAGGTCCTACGCATTTACTTGTAGACGTGCATACACAGCACGTCTACAAGTAAATGTCTATCTATTATATAAATTTAGGTGGATACACCGCCTTAATAACCCAATGTGGCGATATATGTATACAAAGGAAATGTATGGCAAATTATCAAGAACTGGCACAACTCGTTTGGAATGTGGCAGATGATGTTCTCAGAGGACCATTCAAGGAGCACGAATACGGCGACATCACTCTCCCATTTCTTGTGCTGCGTCGGTTAGACTGTGTCTTAGAGGAAGATGGACGAAAAGAGAAAGCTATCAATACGTACAATGAATTCAAAGATAAAGTCCCCGAAGAAGCATTACCGCCGATTATCACAAATAAGATAAATGTTGGTTTCTATAACATCTCCAAATACGACCTATCACGACTGAAAGAGGACCCAAACAATATCCATCTTAATTTCGAGAACTACCTTGGAGGATTCAGTGAGAACGTGCGCGACATCATTGAAAATTTTGAGCTTGATAGGTTTATCAAGCGTCTGCACAATAACAAACGACTGTTTATCTTCTGCGAAAATTTTACCGAAGTTGATTTGCACCCCGATAAAGTGGACAATCACCTGATGGGACAGGTCTTCGAGGAGCTGCTCCGCAGATTTTCGGAGATGTCTAATGAAACAAGTGGGGAACACTATACACCGCGGGATGTTGTGCGCTTATTAGTCTCACTGTTATTTGCGGAACATCATGAAGATTTACGCGGGAAAGGGGTTGTCCGTAGTATCTTCGACCCGTGCTGCGGGACAGGTGGTATGTTAACTGTTGGGAAGGAGTACTTCCGCGAACAGATCAATCCGGATGCAGATATTCGCCTGCTGGGGCAACAGCTGAACGAGCAGACTTATGCGGTATGTAAGTCGGATATGCTTATCACGGGAGAGGACCCTGATAACATTCGACAGGGATCCAGTCTCTCTGATGATAAGTTCCAAGGTCAACGTTTTGATTATTTAATAACAAATCCTCCCTTTGGTGTCAGCTGGAAGTCTGAGAAACAATTTGTAGAAACAGAAGCGAAAAACCCCACTGGAAGGTTTTCAGTCGGAACGCCTCCTATTTCTGATGGATCATTGCTGTTCCTACAACACATCCTCTCCAAGATGGAGGACCACGGTAGTCGAATTGGAATTGTGTTTAACAATTCGCCTTTGTCTAATGGAGACGCTGGTGGTGGTGAAAGTGAAATCCGACGTTGGATCATTGAAAACGACTGGTTAGAGTGTATTATTGCACTGCCTAATAGTCTATTCTTCAACACAGATATCTACACATATATTTGGACTTTAACGAATCGAAAATCGGTAGCGCGGCAAGGTAAGGTCCAACTGATCAATGCCGTCGACTTCTACGATAAGATGAGAAGAAATCTTGGAAAAAAGAACGTTCTTATTTCCAATAATCATATTAGTCAATTGACGAAACTTTACACAAACTTTGAAGAGATAGAACACTGCAAAATCTATCCAAACGAATTTTTCGGTTATACAAAAATAACGGTTGAGAGACCGTTCATTGACGAAGAGACAGGGGAAATCGTCACGGATAAGCAAGGCAAACCGAAACCAGATACCAAGCTGCGAGACTCTGAACGCGTGCCACTCACAGAGGACATTGAGGATTACTACCGACGAGAAGTGAAACCGCATGTGCCTGATAGTTGGATGGATAGAAAAAAGGATAAGGCGGGCTACGAGATTAACTTCAACAAGTCTTTCTATCAGTACACGCCGCTACGTTCACTGAAAGAGATTGCAGATGAATTATTGGTGCTGGAGCGAGAAAGTAAGGGCTTGTTGAGCAAGGTTATGTGAATCATTTTGCTTTGAACATTAAATTAGAATAGAGTAGATTATGAAATACCAGACATTGACAAAAGGACTTGACCTAAATGTGGAGATGAAACCGTCGGGCGTGGAATGGATTGGAGAAATACCAGCACATTGGGATGTTCAAAGACTCAAATATGTTGCGAAGATACTACCAAGTAATGTTGATAAACACATCTATCCAGATGAGATCCAAGTCAGATTATGTAATTATACAGATGTATATTACAACGATTATATTACAGTTGATACCGTTTTGGGAAAGGGTAGTTGTAAGGAACGTGAGTTTGAGAAATTTGTTTTGAGGAAAGGTGATGTCATCATTACCAAAGATTCTGAGACTCCAGATGATATTGGTGTTCCAACATTCGTCAAAGACGATCTAGAAAATGTTGTCTGTGGATATCATTTAACATTGATTAGACCATTCGCTTGTAGCGGCGAGTTCATTTTTAGATTTATTCAATCCGATAGGACGAGAAAATATTTTGAGTTGGAGTCAAATGGAGTCACCAGATACGGCTTGGGAAAACCGTCAATTGAAAATCTACTCTTACCGATACCTACTGATTCTGAACAAGAGCAGATCGTCAACTTCCTTGACCACAAAAGCAAACAGATTGACGAACTGATAGCAGCAGAGCAGCAAAAAATTGAACTCCTCAAAGAATACCGTCAATCCCTCATCTCCGAAGCGGTGACAGGCAAAATAGATGTCCGAAACAAGGTTTAGAACATGCCGAATTATACAGAAGGAAATTTTGAAGAACACATAGAGGCACACTTAAATCGGTCAGGCTACAGAACACGGCAATATACCGTCTATAATAGAAGTCTCTGTTTAATACATGATGAAATGCTGCAGTTTATTCAGGGTACGCAGTCGGAAGTGTATCAGAGATTGGAACGTCAACACGGTGGCGATACACCTGTTAAACTTATAGAACGTGTTAGTAGGGAAATTAAAAATCGTGGTGTGTTGGACGTGTTGCGAAACGGAGTTAAAGACAGAGGTTGTTACTTTGACTTGACCTATTTTCAACCGTCAAGTGGCATGAACCCTACTCATGAAGAACGCTACGCTCAGAACCGATTCTCTTTGATTCGGCAGCTTAGGTATTCACAGCAGGACGAGAAATCGCTTGATATGGTGTTATTTCTCAACGGTTTACCGTTGGTGACAATGGAACTGAAAAACAGTCTCACTGGTCAGACGGTTGCAGATGCAGAGAAACAGTATCGGACAGATCGGGATCCGAGAGAGCCGTTGTTCCAATTTAAGCGGTGTTTGGTGCACTTCGCAGTGGGTAACGAAAAGGTTTCAATGACAACTCACTTGAAAGGGAATGGGACACGGTTTTTTCCGTTTAACAAGGACATCCAAAACCCAGTTAATCCCAATGGACACAAGACCACATACTTGTGGGAGGACATCCTGCAGCCTGATAACCTGATGGAGTTAATCAACAACTTTATCCATGAACAAGAGATCGTTGACAAGGTTTACGATTCCAGAAGTGGCAACGTGGTAGATGAGAGGCGGAAAGTGCTTATTTTTCCACGATACCATCAGTTGGATGTGATTCGTCAATTGAAAGCGGCTATCGTGAAAGATGGCGTTGGACACAAATACCTAATCCAACACACCACAGGGAGTGGGAAGTCAAACTCTATTGCATGGTTAGCGCATTTGTTGACACATCTTTACCAATCTACAGCTCAAACTAATCGTATCTTCGATTCAATCATTGTCGTGACAGATCGGCGTTTACTCGACAAGCAGCTGCAGGACACAATCAAGCAGGTGGGACAGGTTGAGGGGGTAGTTTATGCAGTTGACCAGAATTCAGCACAACTCAGGGGTTTCCTTGAATTTGGCAAGAGCATCATTATTTCCACGATTCAGAAGTTCAGTGTGATTGCCAAGGAGATCGGCAAACTTAAAAGCAAGACCTTTGCAGTGATTATTGACGAAGCACACTCCTCACAGAGCGGAGAATCTGCCCGAAAGCTAAGAGTTTCACTTTCCCAAGGAATTGAAAGAGTCGAAACAGACGAAGATGATGAAGTCGAAGTATCGGATATAGATGCTCGAATTATTGAGGAGATGGAACAGCGTAGAATGCAAGAACATATCTCCTATTTCGGTTTTAGTGGCACGCCGAAGAACAAGACATTAGAACTGTTCGGACAGAGGAATGCGGATGGGAAATTTGTCCCGTTTCATGTATATTCCATGCGTCAGAGCATCAGCGAAGGGTTTACCCTTGATGTGTTACAGAACTACACCACCTATAAGAGATACTTCCAATTGGTCAAAAGTATACAGGAGGATAGAGAGTATGAGAGGGCTCGGACACTGCGGGCACTGACCAATTACGTTGACCTGCAACCACATAGCATTGAAAAGAAAACCCAGATTATCTTGGAACACTTCATTGAATATACAGCAAAGACTATAGAATGTAAGGGACGAGCGATGTTAGTCACACCGTCCCGACTGCACTGCGTCAGATACAAGCAGGAATTTGATAAGCAGATGCGTGAGAAGGATCTACCCTATGGGTGTTTGGTCGCGTTTAGTGATACAGTCCACGACACTGATAGCGGAGTAGACCACACGGAAAACAGCATGAACGACTTACCACTAAGAACTTCAATAGCAGATGCCTTCAAGAGTCCTGAATATCGTATTCTAATTGTCGCGAGCAAGTTCCAGACAGGTTTTGATGAACCGATGCTACAGACGATGTACGTTGATAAGAAGTTAGATGGTCTGCAGTGTGTCCAGACTTTGAGTCGACTGAACCGCATTGCCCCTGGCAAGACAGATGTGCTGGTACTTGATTTTGTGAATGAACCAGACCAAGTGCAAGAAGCATTTCAAGAATACTATCAGACTACAATCCTTTCAGAGGAAACTGACCCGAATCGGTTGTATGACCTACAAAGTCAATTAGAAGGTTTTGACTTTTACGACGAGGAGACCATTGAAGAATTCTGCGGTATCTTTTATAATGAGAATAAACCTGACGAATTGCTGCAGGGAATCCTTGATGGTGTTGTTGAGAAATGGGCAGAGCTTGAAACAGAACATAGAGAGGATTTTCGTTCTGCCCTACAAAGTTATATACGCCTTTATGGATACATCTCACAGTTGATTACCTTCAATGAAGTAGCGTGGGAGAAGTTGTATATCTTTGGTCGTCACCTCAACAAGAAACTACCGAAGCGGGAACACCCGGACCTGAATGACCTCTTAGATTCTGTAGACTTGGATTCGTTTAGGGTACAAAGAAGGCATGAAAGTCAGGAACTTTCCCTTGAGGCAATAGATAGCGAGGCGGAAGGGATTGGCAGTGATGTCGGCGGCTTCAGGGAACAGGAGCAGGATTTTCTATCCAATATCATTAACGCGCTGAACGATGTCCATCAGACAGAGTTTACAGCAGAACATAAGGTTGATATAGAGACCATTAACCGAAAAGTGAACGAAAACGAAGAACTACGACAGGTGATTGATGGTGATAATACGGAGACCAACAAAAGGTATAAGTTTGATCAAGTGATTGATGAAATGATATTGGATTTCGTCAATAGCAAACTTGATCTCTATAAGAAATTATCAAAATCAGATGTTAATGAGGATCTCAAAAATCAACTTTATCAAGCCTATCGTGAGCAATCGTCCGCCGCGCACAGGAACGATTAAGGAAAGTTGAAGGCAGAAAATATAATGGCAGAAAATACAACAAACATCCCCTTCTGGCGAGATATTCGGTTTCTAAAAGTATTTTTTCAAGTGCTTTTCCTTATCGCTATCATTCTGTTAGCAGCATTTTTCTATTCAAATATGTTGAATGGACTCAGAAAACAGAATTTAGCACTTGATCTTTCCTTTTTAGACAGCGAAGCAGGATTTGGAATATCCGAAGGGATTGATTACGATTCCTCAGATTCATATCTCAGAGCATTTTGGGTTGGGATTGTCAACACAATAAAAGTAAGTATTATAGGGATAGTTTGTGCAACTATTATAGGTTTCTCATTGGGAATCGCTCGGTTATCCAGCAATTGGTTAATCCGAAATATTGCTGCTGTCTACGTAGAGATTTTTCGTAATATTCCGCTACTACTACAGATTTTCTTCTGGTATGCCCTAACACGTTCGCTACCTACGGTCTCTAACAGTATTGTAATTTCCGATAATATAGTTTTAAACGTACGTGGCATATACTTTTCCACATTTGAACCGGATGCTGGATTTACCACTTGGTTGTGGTATCTGCTTGGGGGAATAATTTTAGCGATAATTGTTGTTCTTTGTTTTGCAGCATTCCGACATTTCGGACAGTTTCGTGAACTTCGCCACACAGACCGTCCTTCCTTCATTTCTGATATAATTTTAGGCGCGAAGTGGGCTGCCACTCCTACTTTTTTGATAGTCGCTATTGCAGGATGGTTTCTAACATCAGAACCACCATTTATAGTAAACCGACCTGTGCTTCAAAGGTTTAACTATGTCGGTGGAATGAACTTAACACCAGAGTTCTCGGCACTCTTAATTGGGCTCGCTGTCTACACAAGTGCATTTATTGCAGAAGTTGTGAGAAGCGGTATACAAGCTGTGGTGAAAGGACAACGGGAGGCAGCGAGAGCAGTTGGCTTGAAAGAATCACAGGTATTGCGATTAATTGTCATACCCCAAGCGATCCCGATTATTGTGCCGCCGCTTACCAGCCAATATCTGAACCTTGCTAAAAACTCCAGCCTTGCCACCGCAATTGGTTTTCCGGAACTACTTCACATCGGACACACAATGATGAATCAGACGGGACAATCCATTCCTATTTTCGGGATGGTTATGGTAAGTTATCTCATCATGAGTCTTACGACATCCGCATTCATGAATTGGTACAACCATAGAATTACCCGATTTGGTCGATCAAGATAGAACTGAAAAAGGAACAGAAAAGTGGATAATCTTGAATTTACACAAGAAGTTAAACCGCCAAATACCTCAAAAGGTCCAGTCCATTGGCTTAAGGATAACTTGCTTAGCACTTGGTATAATACCGTCCTGACATGTTTAGCACTTGTGTTTCTGTTCTTTGCATTTAAGGGTATTTTTATATGGGCGTTTACACAGGCAAAATGGCAAGTAATCCCTGCTAACTTGCAAATACTGATGATCGGAGCTTATCCGATAGAACAGGTCTGGCGGGTATGGATAGTCATTAATACTTTGTTTGTATTGTTAGGTCTGAGTGCCGGGATATGGAAAGGTATAGTTCTCCGCATCACAATTGCTATTGCAAGTATTGCGCTGATTTTCCTCCTCGTACCTTTGGATCTTGTAAAAAAGGGTGGAACTGATCCGGCTACACTTGAATTTAACCTCAATATCATTTATCTCATTTTTTTCAAGCGACGATGGTTATTAGGTGGTTTAGCACTACTTGTTGTCACCTTCTTTCTCGGACGCGATAAGAATGTATTGAAGCGATGGATCATCGGTGGATGGGTTCTCTCCTTTCCATGGACTATGATAGTGCTACACGGATTCGGTGAAAATACCGTCTCCACAACAAATTGGGGAGGACTTCTTTTAACGTTGATTCTGGCATCTGTGGGGATCGTGGCTTGCTTTCCACTCGGCGTGCTTCTCGCACTGGGACGGCGAAGTCAACTGCCAGCAATTAAGTGGGTTTCCACAATATATATTGAAACGATTCGTGGTGTGCCGTTGATAACCATACTGATCATGGGAAGTGTAATGCTTCCCATATTTATGCCAGGAGATTTTCAACTGGATAAAGTTATACGCGCTATGATCGCTTTAACCCTTTTTTCTTCTTCTTATATGGCAGAAAACGTACGTGGCGGACTTCAGGCAGTTCCGCAAGGGCAAGTTGAGGCAGCACAAGCAGTTGGACTTACCTATCCAAAAACGATGCTATTTATCGTTCTTCCGCAAGCACTCAGAGCTGTTATTCCTACGGTAGTGGGACAATCCATTGCGCTTTTTAAGGATACTTCTCTGGTAACTATTATCGGACTGCTCGATCTATTGGGAGTAGCCAGAAGCGTTCTCGCAAACCCAAAATGGCAAGGTCATCACGTTGAAGTATATCTATTTGTTGCGGTTATCTATTTTGTTTTTACCTACTCAATGTCTTATTTCAGTCAGGAAGTTGAATCAGAATTAGGAGTCGGAAAGTATTAGAGGTTTTGTAGGAGCGATCCACATCTATTTTAGAATCATAAAGGAAGGAACATATCAATGGTTGAAAACGAAAGTGCCACGAACGATCCAATAATAATATGTGAAGACGTTCACAAATGGTTTGACGATTTTCATGTCCTCAAAGGAATTACCACCACTTTTCAAAAAGGTGAGAAGGCAGTTATCTGCGGTCCCTCGGGATCTGGGAAATCCACGTTTATCCGAACCATAAACAGGCTGGAAGAGCATCAACGCGGCACAATCATTGTTGATGGAATTGAGTTAAGCAATGATTTGCGTAATATCAATCTTATCCGTCAGGAAGTCGGTATGGTTTTCCAACAGTTCAACCTATTTCCTCACCTGACAAATATCAAAAATATAGCCTTAGGTCCAATCCAAGTTAGGAAGATGTCAAAAAGTGCTGCGGAAGAAGCGGCTTTAGCCTTATTAGAACGGATGGACATTGCTGATCAAGCGTATAAGTATCCATCAGAAATATCGGGTGGACAGCAGCAACGTGTTGCAATCGCAAGAGCTTTGGCAATGGAACCCAAGATTATGCTATTTGATGAACCAACCAGTGCGCTTGACCCAGAAATGATCTCGGAAGTGCTGGATGTAATGCGTGAGCTTGCACGTTCAGGCATGACGATGCTCGTTGTTACACATGAAATGGGATTTGCACGCGAAGTTGCTGATCGCATCATGTTCTTTGATGAGGGTGTAGTTATAGAGGAAGCAGCACCCACAGAGTTCTTTGATAATCCGAAGCACGAACGCACAAAGCTTTTTATTTCGCAAACACTGCAACATTAGGATTTGTATTAGGAGTTCAAGTTGCTGTATAATTTTGAATGGGATGAGGTATTTAACCAATGAAAGCAGAATATGATTTTTCAAAGGGTGAACGTGGTAAATTCTACAATGAAGAAGCTGTTTTTCAAACACCTATCTATCTTGAAGAAGACGTTTGCGACTTCTTGCAACATCTCGCTGAAGTAAAGGGAAAAGAAGTAGGAGAACTTGTTAATGAATTGCTACGTCACAACATTCAGTTAATTCAGAGAATCCGATAAATTAACAGAGGGATTGTCTTATGCGGTGTAAAATGAAACTGTTACCTATCAGTTAGTAAGCAGTTTGCAGAAGCATAATCGGAATCGTTTCTGAAATTGACGGTGTATAAGATGAGAGCAAAAGCACATCGCTAACCGGGGGACGTTGGAGAACATCTAACACAATATTTTTCAGATCGTCGGACAATTCGGATAAACCTGTGAGTGGAAAACTCCGAGGTCCCATATCGGTTTTTTGGGCAAGTAAAGAGTACTCCAAAAAAGTCATCCCAATAACTCTACGATCTTGTTTGTTAAGTCGGAGCAATATGTGAGGTGTCAACTCAATACCTGTTGCTTGTTCACCGGGGGCAAATGAGATGTAAAGTGTATCGCTTACTTCATCGTAGTTAAAAATTGGTTGAGTCATTAGTATTTACCTTATCTGTTTTTGGTAAGCTGTAACAATGTAGTTATTTGAAATAGGTTTGCCATCTGAATTTTCACGAAATCGGAACAGAACAATTGCAATTATGTGGGTATTATCTGCGGGTAAATCATTAAAGGCATTAACATAACGATATTTTTGTGGGTTCAACGAATCTTGCGTTCTTGTTCCGTGGCCAATTGTTACCTTAGATGCTCCTCATAATTAGTCATATCTGGATGGTTAATTGAAGCAATAATATGCTGCCAGCGTTCATGTGTTAGATAAATTTCATTTCTATATCGGTCATGCGTTGTCCAGCGGATGCCAGGTGATGTCATTATACTCTCTTTAATATGTTTAAGTACTCGCTTCAATTTGTTTTTTATTATACCATACTTTTATTATACCATACAAAGTAGAAAAAAGGATACGAAAAACTTATCATGCGGTTAAAGGATAAAATAGCCATTGTCACAGGAGCCGGACGCGGTATCGGCAAAGCAATAGCCTTTCGGTTTGCCGAAGAGGGTGCTAAAGTTGTCGTTGATGACGTAAACGAAGTCATCGGCACAGAAACCGTTTCTACTATCACCGATGCAGGTGGCGAAGCTCTATTTGTTAACGCTGATGTCTCTAATGCCGCAGATGCAGAAAAACTCACAACTAAGGCTGTCAATGTTTATGGAACAGTTGATGTGCTTGTAAACAATGCTATCTGCTCCACAGCGGATGTCTTGAACAATAACTGGGAAGCAAACTTAGCGGTCGCACTTCAAGGCACGAGTCATTGTAGTAATGCTGTAATACCAATCATGCAACAAGGCGGAGGTGGCAGCATTGTCAACATCGCATCAGTCAACGGGCTCATTGGGTTACAAGGAATTCATGCATATTCTGCTGCGAAGGGTGGCGTTATCGCATTGACACGTTCTATAGCAGTTGCACACGGAAAAGACAATATCCGTATCAACTGTATCTGCCCAGGCACCGTGCAAACTGAAGTCTGGGAACCGATGATTGAACGGAACCCGCGTATATTAGACGAGATCACACCGTGGTATCCGCTCGGACGTATCGGAAAACCTGTGGATATTGCCAATGCCGCGCTGTTCCTTGCATCCGATGAGGCAAGTTTTGCAACAGGTGCGGTTTTCGTGATCGACGGAGGTTTGACCGCTGGTAACCACCAGTTTCCAATTTAAATTATACAACTTCGTAGATTTTAAATGGACATCAAAATCACAAGGAGAAACACAATGGCAACACAAGAACAAGTAGACTTTTTTCAGGAAAACGGTTATCTCAAGTTCGGTAAGGTTTTAGATAGCGATGGTGTAGAGGCAATGCGCGACGGATTAGACGCTATAATTGAATTAGAACTCAATGATGGTGATGATTCATCCCCAGAATTCAAGTACGGGCATGACCGCCAAGGACAGCGACTACATAGAGGCAGAGATCACCCGCGCGCAATCCATCAATTCGTTAACATGTGGAAACGTGAACCAAGTTATGAAGCAGCTATCCATAACCCTCTGATTTCAGGAACAGCGTGTGCATTATTGGATACTTCTGAAGTCCGTCTATGGCATGATCAGGTGATTTCCAAGCCTCCACAAGACAACGGACATTTCGGTTTTCATCACGATTTCTTCTTCTGGCCCCTCAGTCCACCGAACATTGTGAGTTGCTGGCTTGCTTTGGATGATGCCACGGTGGACAGCGGTTGCATGCACGTTATGCCGAAAAGCCACAAAGACGAACGTTTTTCCGTTAAAGCAAAAGCAGCGTTCAATGCGGAAATAGCAAAAGCACAAGAAGAAGGACGTGAACCACCCTCAAACCCGTGGGCAGAGAGACGTAGTTTGGACATTAGTCACGGCATTCCAGTGGAGTTAAAAGCGGGTGAATGTATGTTCCATCATTGCCTGAACTGGCATGGTACGCCACCAAATGTGACGGAACATCAACGTCGTGCATTTGTTATGATTTTTATGGCGCAAGGTGTTTGCTATAACAACGCGCAATCTTCGGGACACGTCCTTGTACCGACAATTGAGGTTGCGGATGGCGAACCGCTTGTTGGTGATGGATTCCCTGTAGCATAACGAGGTTTAAATACTAAGATGCAAAATTCAACGTTCATTAGAAGAGTTGTTCTAAAAAACTATAAAAGTATCGCAGTCTGTGATGTGCAGCTGCGCCCCTTAATGTTTCTCGTAGGCCGCAATGGTTCAGGCAAAAGCAATTTTCTTGATTCGTTACGATTTGTTGCTGATGCGTTAGATTCATCGTTAGAGCATGCAATACGCGATCGTGGAGGTATTAACGATGTCCGCCGCCGTTCTCGCGGTCACCCAAATCATTTTAGTATTCGCCTTGAATTTGCTCTGCCTGAAGGTTCAACGGGGCACTATGCCTTCCGTATTGGCACCCGTTCGCCAGGAGGTTACGAAGTTCAGACAGAAGAGTGTAGACTGTGGAGTAAGAAACTTTTCACACCTGAGGTATACTTCCGTGTTGATAATGGTACTGTAACAGATACAAGTGTGAAGGTTGCACCGGCGGCTGCGACCGATCGTCTCTATTTGGTAAATGCATCAGGTTTACCTGAATTTCGTCCTGTTTATGAGACATTTTCTCGAATGGGATTTTATAGTCTCAATCCCGATAAAATCCGTGATCTCCAAGCACCAGATCCTCGCGATGTGCTTACCCGTGATGGAGACAACCTTACAAGTGTCTTTGCTCAATTGCCTCTCCCTGCGAAGCAACGTGTTCAGGAATATCTCGCGGCGGTTGTTCCAGGTGTGCATAAAGTGGAGGTTAAGGAGTTTGGTCCGAAGGAAACATTGGAGTTCAGACAGGATGTAGCAGGAGATAAACACCGATGGCGATTTCTCGCAAATAATATGTCTGATGGCACACTCCGCGTGTTGGGAATTCTTGTAGCACTATTTCAGGGAGATCAGGACGCACAAAAACGCGTGATGCTCGTCGGAATTGAAGAACCAGAAATCGCACTTCATCCAGCTGCAGCTGGTGTCCTGCTTGATGGACTTCGGGATGCTGCCGAGAAAACACAGGTTATTGTCACCAGTCATAGTCCCGATCTATTGGATAACAAGGATCTGGATGTAGACTCAATTCTCGCTGTGGAAGCACATGATGGGAATACAGCAATTGCCCAAGTGGACAATGCAAGTAGATCTGCGTTACGAGACAAACTGTATACAACGGGAGAACTTCTGCGCCGTGACCAATTGCAACCAGATTCGGAGTCTCTGATTTCTGACGAAAAGGCTAAACAGCTTGATTTGTTTGATTTCAAGATCGGAAAACACAGTCGATGGAAGAACAAGGAAGAATGTGAATGACGATCAAATTCGGTTGTATTGTTGAGGGTCATGGTGAAGTGCAAGCTCTTCCGATACTGATTCGGCGCATTGCGGCTGACCTTTATCCAGAATTGGCAATTGACATACTACGCCCCATCCGCGTTCATAGAGATCAGGTCATTAAAGAAGATGAACTTGAGCGAGAGGTTGAATTTACAGCTCGGAAGATTGGTGGACAAGGAGGTATATTTATTATCCTTGACGGTGACGATGAATGCCCGGCGGAACTCGGACCTGCGTTGCTGGATAGAGCATTGCAAACTCGTAGCGATTTACCGATTGCCGTTGTGCTCGCTAAGTGCGAATTTGAGGCATGGTTTCTTGCCGCAGCCGAATCGCTTCGTGGACAAAGAGGATTAAAAGACAATATTGATTCTCCAAACGATCCAGAGGCAATTCGCGATGCAAAGGGATGGCTTAGTAAGCGAATGGAAGACAGCAGAACATATCGTGAAACGCGCGACCAACCTGCACTTGCAGCTCTCTTTAACCTTGAACAAGCGCGGCAAGCAGATTCGTTTGACAAATGCTACCGAGATATCGTTTGGCTTCTTGAAGAATTGCAAAAAGCAAATGATTCAACAAGTGAATAAACGTAAAAGAATACAGTCTATCACATCAAATTTACCAACTGAAATGGAGAATTGAATATGGAAAACAAACCAAATGTCATTTTTGTTTTGACAGATGACCAAGGACCGTGGGCAGCAGGCTGCTGTGGTAACGATGAGGTTCGCACCCCTTTTATTGACCAACTTGCTGCTGAAGGTACACGTTTCCCCAATTTTTTCTGCACAAGCCCTGTCTGCTCACCCGCACGCGCAAGCCTGATGACCGGACGTATCCCTTCAGCGCATGGTGTACACGACTGGATTCGCGATGGAAATATGCCCCCTGACCCTGCACGGTATCTTGAAGGACTAACCTGCTATACCGATGTTCTCGCAGAAAATAATTATACTGTGGGTTTGAGCGGCAAGTGGCACCTCGGCGATAGTTTAACACCACAGCACGGGTTCAGTCACTGGTTCGCGTTACCCACTGGTGGTAGCAAATATAACGATGCGAATATGATTCGGGACGGACAGGTAGAGATGCAACCCGGCTACCTAACCGATGTTATAACCGATGATGCATTGGATTTTATCTCTGCAAATAGTGAAGGTCCGTTTTATCTCAGCGTCAACTACAATGCACCACACACCCCGTTTACAGGTCATCCACAAGATATCGTAGATTCTTATGACGATTGCCCGTTTAAGACATGTCCACAAGAGCCGTTACATCCGTGGGCAGTGCAGGGGGCAGCAGCACACATGGGAAACCGAGAATCGTTGAAAGGTTATTTCGCTGCGATAACGGCACTTGATTTAAACGTCGGACGAATTTTAGAACGACTTGCTAAGTTAGGTATTCGTGAAAACACCCTTGTCGTTTTCAGTAGTGATAACGGCTATTCATGTGGACATCACGGATTTTGGCACAAAGGTAACGGCACGTTCCCGCTGAATATGTATGAGAATTCTGTCAAGGTGCCCTTTATCATGAGCCAACCTGGTAGGATTCCAGAAGGGCGTGTCAGCGAGGCGATGGTGAGTCAATACGATTTTATGCCAACTCTTCTTGATTATCTCGGTTTACCCGATCCCAATGATGATATGTCACCCGGCAGGAGTTTCGTTTCAGCACTTAACGGGGAAACAAACGATGCCCAAGATGAGATCGTTGTTTTTGATGAATATGGTCCTGTTCGTATGATCCGGACACAAGAGTGGAAATATGTCCACCGTTATCCTTATGGACCGCATGAACTCTATAATTTAACGAAAGACCCGGGCGAACGCAATAATCTGATAGATGAGAAAGAACATCACGCATTAATCAGCGATATGCGTCAACAGATGGGCGCGTGGTTTGAGCGGTATGTGGTGCCGGAGTTAGATGGTGCCAGATGTTCGGTCACTGGCGGTGGACAAGCGGCTAAAATTAGTGAAGGACAATATGGTGAAGACTCCTTCCATCCAAGATACGCTCCACCTCGACGAAATGTTTAGACAACACATCTTCATCTGAAGCAAGTCCGCTGAATGTCAACGCACATTCAACGTTGGCGTGGTAGCATCGGAGGAAAAGAGCATGTCAGATAAGGAGAGAAACCAGAGCACGAATATATCGCGCCGGCGTTTTTTGAAGAACGTAGGCACTAGTACTGTTGCTGCCGCCGTTGCTCCAGCAATCTTAATCGGTAATGAGAAAAAAGGAGGAACTCAAATGGAAAAACAACCAAATGTCATTTTTATTTTGACGGATGACCAAGGACCTTGGGCAGCAGGGTGTTGCGGTAACGATGAGATTCGTACACCTTATATTGACCAACTCGCTTCAGAAGGCACTCGTTGTCCCAATTTTTTCAGTACTACTCCCGTGTGTTCACCGGCACGCGCAACCCTCATGACCGGTCGTATCCCTTCCGCTCACGGTGTGCATGATTTTTGCCGTGACGGTAGCATGCCACCCAATGCTGAACGTTATCTTGAAGGTTTGACCTGCTATACCGACGTACTCGCTGACAACGACTATACTGTCGGGTTAAGTGGTAAATGGCATCTCGGCGATAGTCTCACACCACAACACGGCTTTAGTCACTGGTTTGCTATGCCCTTAGGTGGCAGTAAATACAACAACGCCAACATGATTCGAGATGGACAGGTAGAAATGCAACCCGGCTACCTGACTGACGTAATTACCGATGATGCGTTAAATTTTATTTCTGCTAATAAAGAAGGCCCTTTCTATCTGAGTGTCAACTATAACGCACCGCATACCCCGTTTAACGGACATCCGCAAGACATCGTAGATTCTTACGACGATTGTCCGTTCAAAACCTGTCCACAGGAGGCATTGCACCCGTGGGCTGGACGAGGAACACTCCCTCATATGGGCAATCGCGAGTCGTTGAAAGGTTATTTCGCTGCAATAACGGCACTTGATTTAAACGTCGGACGGATTTTAGAAAGACTCGCCGAATTAGGCATTCGAGAGAACACACTTGTTGTCTTTAGTAGTGATAATGGTTATTCGTGTGGACATCACGGATTTTGGCATAAAGGCAACGGAACGTTCCCATTGAATATGTATGAGAATTCGGTCAAAGTTCCGTTTATCATGAGCCAACCTGGTAGAATTCCAGAAGGGCGTGTCAGCGAGGCGATGGTGAGTCAATACGATTTTATGCCAACACTTCTCGATTATCTCGGTTTGCCCGATCCGAATGATGACATGTCTCCCGGCAGAAGTTTTGTCTCCGTACTTACCGGAAAAACAAACGATGCACAAGATAAAATCGTTGTTTTTGATGAATATGGTCCTGTGCGTATGATACGCACGCAAGAGTGGAAATATGTCCACCGTTATCCTTATGGACCGCATGAACTCTATGACATAGTGAATGACCCACGCGAGCGGAAGAATTTGGTAGATGACAAGGCACATAGATCACTGATTAGCGATATGCGGAGACAGATGGGGGCATGGTTTGAGCAGTATGTAATACCGCGATTAGATGGAGCAAGATTTGCTGTCACTGGTGGAGGACAAGCAGCAAAGATAGGTGATGGGAAGTATGGTGAAGATGCCTTCAAAATAAGAGGAGGTAGGCAAAACCAGAATAGGCAGTAATCAGGTCTATCTGATAGAGATGTGTGTAAAAATATAAGGGAATACGAGAATATTTCTTTCAACTAAGCAGCCCAACCGCATAACTGAAAATGCATTACCTGAGTTCTAAATTATAATAAGGAGTGATATGGCGAGTGCGTTTGCACCTGGCAACATTTCGTGTGTCTTCAAGATAATTCCGCATGCCGATCCGGCGCGGATGCATTCTCTCGGCATGGGTTTCACCGTCACAGAGGGTGTAGAAGTCACCGTTTCTGAGCATCGTGAAACAAAGGTGCTTTTTAACGGAGAGAACATCAATTTTCCAACAGTCCGTGCTGTTGTCAATCGGCTAAACCAAAACACAGACACAGCAGGCATAAGGGTGAATCTAACGTCTCCGCTTCCGTTGGGTTGCGGCTTCGGCTTGAGCGGTGCTGCTGCACTTGCTACTGCGTACGCACTGAACGAACTGTTAGGGGCAGAAAAAGAAAATGAAGAACTTGCAATGATAGCGCATGTGGCTGAAGTTGAAAACCGAACAGGGTTAGGTGATGTCTGCTCACAATATCATGGGGGATGTCTCGTTAAGTTGAAGGAAGGTGCACCATTAGTTGCCGACAAATTGCCGATTCCTGAACAACCTATCTATTTTCGGTATTTTGGACCAATTCAAACGAGCGAAGTACTCAGAGACAGTGAACAAACGAAACATATCAACTGTGCTGCGGATACAGCGTTAGCAGCTCTGCAAAGACTTACACATACTCCGTCAAATCCTGAACTATTTACTGCATGTTTTGCAGTAGCGAAACAATTTTCTGTAGAAAGTAGGTTGCTGAGCGATGCACGAGTGATAGACACAATAGCACAGATTGAGGCTGCAGGTGGTGTTGCTTCAATGATTATGTTGGGAAATGGAGTTTTCAGCACACATCCGTTTGATGGCGCAACAGAGACGCAACTTTCTAAAAATCCTGCACGACTCATCTAAAATAGAAGTTTTACGTCTTATACTTAACCCTCTCGTTAACTGGAGTTGCAATGGGAACGAAAGTTACAGTTTTCTTAGCGCTTTTTGTGGTATCTTCAGCGCTTTGTGCGATGGATATTGAAGATGTTAGGTTTGGGTTCAACAACGGATATAAACAAGGAAAATGGACACTTCTCAATGTTACCGTGCGGAGTCAGAATGAACCTAACACGTTTAACGGAGAGCTTGCAGTTGAAGTTCGTGACTTTTTTTCTGAAAAACCTATTTACCGTTATGCGACCCCGCTGCAGCTAAGTAAAACTGATCGGAAACATAAAAAACTCTATATCTACTGTCCAAAAACAGCCATAAAACTTTTCATTCAAGCGGTTCGAACAAGGGGAAACGATAAGAAAATTGAGATTATCAATTCAGAACCAAATGCTACACAAGAACTCTTACCACCAATACCGATAGAAAACAAAGACTATTTCGGGTTGGTATTAGCACCGAGCGGAGACAAACTAAAAAAAATCATTGATAAAAAACAATTAGATGAAGATGACGCACGAGCACACATCAGATACCTTTCGAATTCAAACGCAATGCCAACGCGATGGATAGGTTATAACGCTGTTGATCTGATGGTGATCCGTGAGGTTTCATTAACTGAGAGACGCGTTTCTAAAAATCAACAGACAGCACTATTAGAATGGGTGCAGCGGGGCGGGACGCTAATCGTATCGGGCGGCGGCAACTTTCGTTACCTGAAAGGTAGTTTTATTGAGCAGTATCTTCCGGTCACATTGATACGTGAAGAGACAATTGATAAGGTGTCGCCTGCCTTACAACAGTTCGAACTTAATACAGAAGATGCAATATTTACGTTTAAAAGCATTCAATTTGAACCTAAACCTGAATGTCACACCTTGCTCGGAACGGATGAACAGATTTACATTGCAAAACGAAACTTTGGAAGTGGACAGATTATATGTTTTGCGTTTGATTACAATGCACCACCATTTTCAGAATTGAAAGTAGGAGAAACCTTTTGGCGTTGGCTACTCAAAACACATGGAAAATCACCAAGGCTATTTGCTGACCAGTTCGCACCATTTCGGCAACACGAGGATAAGATTCATAAACAGTTTCTGTCGAAAATGCCGACACAGATTCCACTGATTAAACTTTTGGCTGTCGTGTTACCGATATATCTGATCGGTTTTGGTGGATTTTTCCTCTATTTTGGGAAGCGTGCACGTTCCCAAAATAGAAACCGAAGTTATTGGATCGGAGGGTTAATTTTTGTCTTTGTATCCGTTAGCGCGATCAGTGTTGCGCGGGTTGTTCTACCTAAGAAGATTGAGACAGATCGCTTTTCAATATTATCAGTCTATCCTAAACAGAAAAACGCACACTTGCAAACGTATACGTCTCTTAGGACTACTGCACGCACGAAAACGTCTATTGCGTTGGAAAAAAACACTTTTATTCGTCCTTTAAGAACTGAAAGTATTGCGAAACCATCACAATTTTTTCAAGGGACACCGTTTCAACTGCGCGAAGTCACTTTAAAACCATGGAGTCCGAATATTTACGTAAAAGAGACGTTTTTTCCGCTGGATACGCAACAATCTCAAATAACACTTGAGAATGCGTGGAGAATTATAGGTGAAGAAGCAACTCAATTGGGAACAATCACACTCAGTAGTAGCGATCTGTGGTCATCAGAGTCATCAAGTAAAATGATAAATAAAATACCTCCACACAATGGACTTGAAGATACTCAAAAAACGTTTGCACAAATTTTACAACGGGAAGGGTTACTACAATATCTGTTGAAACCGGAAAATGTACTTACGATTGATAAAGTTCAAAACCGCACAGTATTAATTGGGTGGACTTTGCAGTTAGGGCAGGTTTTAACAACAATTCCGCTCATGCCAATAAATGAGAATGTTACCTCAAATGATGTAACGTTAGTTATAATGTATCTTGCTGAAAAAGACAAAGGGATGTAACCTCACGCTACACTTGTAGGCGATGAGAGGTGAACAGATGGATGTTCTATCGCTCGGAATTTTTGTGGTTGATGTGCTTGGAAGACCCATTGACCGTTTTCCTGAAAAAGGAAAATTAGAACTATTCGATCAATTGGAAATCCACGCTGGTGGTTGTGCCAATAACACAGCGATTGCGCTCTCACGGCTCGGTGTTTCTGTTGGTGCTATGGGTAAAATCGGCAATGACCATTTTGGGGATTTAGTTTTGCAGAGTCTTACGGAAAACAAGGTTGACACAGCAGGCATACAACGGGATGCGGATGCGAACACCTCCTTTACATTCGTAGCGATCGCTTCTAATGGCGAACGGAGTTTCTGCCACTATATCGGTGCGAATGGGGAATTGAGCGAAAACGACCTCAATTGGGATATTATAAAAACAGCAAAAATCCTTCACATTGCAGGCGCACTTGTCATGCCCAAATTTGATGGACAACCAATGGCGAATGTCCTCCACAAAGCAAAAGCATTAGGAATAACGACTTCACTTGATACCGCATGGGATGCAACAGGAAAGTGGTTAGAAACGTTGGAACCATGTTTACCATTCGTTGACATCTTCTTACCGAGTTTGACCGAAGCAGAACATCTGACAGGTACATCTGAACTACGAGAAATCGCCAAATTTTTGAGGAACTACGGTATCAACACTATTGGAATTAAAATGGGTGAACGCGGTAGTTATGTTTCAACCCCTGAAGAAGAGTTGTTTGTCCCCGCATATCCTGTGAATGTTGTTGATACGACTGGGGCAGGCGATGCTTATGTAGCAGGTTTTCTCGCTGGAACGGTAAAAGAGTGGGATATTAAAACAACAACCGAATTAGCATCAGCGACTGGTGCTGCCTGCGTAACCGCTATCGGAACCACCGCAGGTATCCAAAACCTTGAAGAAACCATGAAAATCTGTAAAGGCAGCACAATACCGTAAGTGTGTAGATAGGAACTCACTTCATGAATAATTCTGCAATCGTTCAAACAGAAAACTTGTCCAAATGGTACGGTGAAGTGATGGGCGTGAATGATGTTACATTGACGATTCACCATGGAATCACTGGTTTGCTTGGTCCTAATGGTGCAGGCAAAACGACTCTACTGAAATTAATGACAGGGCAACTTAAGCCCAACCAAGGGGACATCACTGTCCTAAATCAACCTGTTTGGAACAACTATCTTCTAACGCAACATGTCGGTTACTGCCCAGATATTGAATTAGCTTACCAATTTATGACCGGTTTTGAGTTCATCTCTTTTTTCGCAACGTTGAGCGGATGTGAGAAGGTGGATGTGGAGTCGCGGAGTCTAAAAGTGCTTGAAACGGTAGATATGCTTTCCGCAAAAGATAAACCGATTGCATCCTACAGCAAAGGAATGCGGCAGCGTATAAAACTTGCACAAGCACTTGTGCATGATCCGGAACTCCTTTTTCTGGACGAACCGCTTACCGGACTTGACCCAATCGGTAGGCGACATGTCATGAATCTGCTCTTAGAACTTGCACAACAGGGAATCAGTATGATTGTTTCAAGCCATATCCTCTATGAGATAGAAGCAGTAACTGAGACGATCCTGCTTATCCATCAAGGACGCATCCTTGCAGAAGGAAATATCTCCGATATCCGCGAACTGATTGATGAACATCCGCATAAGGTCTTCCTGAATGCTGACGAACCGCGCCGTTTAGCACAAGTCTGCTTGCCGTTTGAAGATATCCTCAGCGTCACCTTCGGTGATACGGCAGGGGATGTTATCATTGAAACGGCAAAACCAGATGTTTTTTACGCTCGCCTCCCGCAAATTCTCATTGAAAACGAATTGAACGTTTCTCAACTCTACTCACCCGATGACAACCTCTCTGCTGTTTTTAAGTATTTGGTTGGATAGAAGCGTTTCCGTTGCCAGAGTATCCACATCTTTAAAGAATTATGTAACCCTTTCGTACTCAACCCGCGTCATTATATATTGATAGAACATTAAGCAATCTACCACTTTCTTGAGGTGTCTGATGAAAAATGAAGATGTTAAACTGATACACCGCATCCTCACAGGTGATGAGAGCGCTTTTGTGGATTTAATAAAAAAACACCAAAAGCAAGTTCACGCACTCGCTTGGCGGAAGATAGGTGATTTCCATATCGCTGAAGAGATAACGCAGGACACCTTTCTCAAAGTCTATCAAAAACTATCTACACTGAAAGATCCAAATCAGTTTTCTGGATGGCTTTATGTCATTGCGACTCGCCAATGTCTCTCATGGCTTCGTAAGAAACGTATTGAAACAGAATCGTTAGAAGACGCTGATACCGAGTGGATAGATGAAGCAGCATATTCCCGATATGTCGCAGAGGAACATGCGAAAGCTACGACAGAAGCACAACGCGAGGTGATAAAAAAGCTGCTTGCAAAACTGAAAGAGAGTGAACGGACCGTGATGACGCTCCACTACTTTGGTGAAATGACGATTGAAGAGATCAGTCGATTTTTAGGTGTATCTACAAGCGCGATCAAGCTGCGACTTTACCGTGCGCGACAAAGGTTACAAAAGGAGGAACCCATGATTCGAGAGGCACTTAGCAATTTTCAACTGTCCCCAAACCTCACCGAGAATATTTTGCAAAAGGTTGAACGTATCAAACCCACTGCACCATCAGGAAGTAAACCTTTAGTGCCATGGGTAATAGGCGTGTCAAGTATTGCTTTAATTGTGCTGATGCTCGGTATGAGCAGCCAATACTTAGCCCGTTTCCAACAACCTTATAGTCTGGACTCCCGGTCTGAAATGGCAGTGGAACTCATTGATGCACCTGTTGTGCTAAATGTTGAGGCGAACCCGGATGTTCGAAATCAGTTAGGGGTAAATTCTGATGGTGAGGGTAAAGGTGATGGGACAAGACAGGAATCAAATCAGGTTTTAGGCGATAAAAGCGACTACACGCAGTGGAGTTTACCTAAAGAGGCAAAAGCACGACTTAGCAAAGGGAACATAAAGGATATAAGTTTTACACCGGATGGCACTCGTATTGCCATAGGAAGTTCTACAGGTGTATGGTTTTACGATGCTAACACCGGTGCTGAACTAAGTTTACTTACCGAACATACATCTCAGGTTGGCCGTTTGGTATTCTCACCGAATGGAAATACATTGGCAAGTGGAGAATATAATAAGATACAGCTATGGGACATTACGACCAAAAAACTCCTAAAAACTCTCAAAAAAGATAAGAGTTGGATAAAGACACTTCGATTCATTAACAACGGCAAAAACCTTCTCTGTGTCCGCTATAATGGTTCAAGTGTTCTCTGGGATGTTGACACCGGTATAAAATTAAAGGATATGGACGGGGAATCTCGACGAGGAGGATTAATTGGATTTTTGAAAGACATCATTGGACATCAACCTACGGCATCGCGCCTTTTCATAAAAAATCCTAACGATAATGGAATTTTTGCTGTCGGATACGAGAATGGAATGATTAGGTTGAAGGACGCAACAACCGGGAAACACCTGAAAACTTTCAAGGGGGATCAAAATCATGTCGTTCAGTTAGTGTTTTCACCAGATGGAAAACTGCTTACAGTTGCATATGGAAATGGTTTACTCTATTTATGGGATGTCACTAACGGTCAATTGCTAAAGGAGTTAAAGGCCATGTCAATTTATAGTTTTAGCAGAAACAGCAAAACACTCACGTTCTCAAAAGATAGCAAAACTTTGGCATGTCAAGCAAAATCTGGTGCTATAGAGTTATGGGATGTTACCACAAAATCGCTACGAGTCATACTTAAGGGTTCGTTAGATAATACAATTTATGTGTTGGCATTTTCACCAGATGGAAAGATGATTACTGGAGCAAATCGGAAAGGGGAAATTCAGATTTGGGATACTGCCACAGGTAAAGAACTGCTCTCTTTTACATCAAGACACATAAATGGTATTCCCGCGCTGGTATATTCACCTGACAGCAAAATAATAGCAAGTCAACATAGTGGGACAATTCAGTTCTGGGATGCCTTAAACTTCACTCAGTTGTCTAAACGTATACAGATCAATACTTGGCATCCTGCTATAGTATTTTCTCAGAATGGTAGGACAATGACGGTAGGAGAAAACTTCATATACAAGAAACATACCCGCGGTGCACATGCCAAGGAGAGTCTCATCGGCACGGTGAGTTTATGGAATACAAGTACAGGGAACAAGTTATACGACTTTCGTGTTGAATCACACACAGGGAAATTGCCTAAACTGCCAGCAATTTCAAAGTATACCAGTGGAACAAACAGTCAAGCTGTCTTTTCTCAAGATGGTAATATGATTGCTGTTGCTCTAAATTCAACTCGTGCTACTAAGGATAACCAATTCAGTATACACTTATGGAAGATATGGGAGAATCCCATCAACTTGTCACACATCACTCTCAAAGACCATACAGATATAACTCTCAAGGGCCATAGAGATAGAATAAACACATTAGTATTTGCCCCAGACGGTAAAACCCTTGCAAGCGGAAGTAGTGATAGAACGATTCGCATTTGGGATACAAGCACTGGTAATCAGTTGTTAAGTCTTCCTTCGGACAGTACCCGTGCTTTGGCAATTTCTGTTGATGGTAAAATCCTTGCAAGCAGTACTAATGCTAATATCCAACTATGGGATATTTCTACTGGCAGACAACTGAAAACCCTTAAAGTGGAGAATGATTACGTGACAGTATTGGCATTTGCCCCTGATGGCAAAATTCTTACGAGTGGGAGTCATGATGGAACAATTCGGTTGTGGGATATTGCTACTGGCAACGAATTAACTATCTATGAAGGACATTTTGATAGGGTTAACGTGTTATCGTTTTCACCGGACGGTAAAACCCTTGCGAGCGGCAGCAGTGATGGTGCAATATTTCTCTGGAATCTCCCCTAAATTGAACGACTTTTATTTTAACTATTGCAGATTTACCATATCCGTAGGCTGTCCCAACTTCACCAATGCACCAATATCTGGCTCGTCAGATGCCAATGCCGCAAAACTACCATCACAGATAGCCCGTCTAATCCCACGCATCAGACTAACATAAAAATGCAAGTTGTGCAACGTGTGCAGCTGCGAACCGAGAATCTCATTTTCGACATGCAGGTGTCGAAGGTAGGCGCGTGTAAAATTTTGACAGGTATAACAACTACACGCTGGATCCAAGGGACTAAAATCACGCGTGTATTTTGCGTTTTTAATTCGGACAATGCCTTCAGATGTAAACAGTGAACCGTTGCGAGCGTTCCGAGTCGGCATAACACAATCAAACATATCAACACCGCAGCGAACACCAAATACCAAATCTTCAGGCGTGCCGACACCCATCAAGTAGCGTGGTTTATCTTCTGGAAGGAGCGGCGCGATATATGCCAACATCTCATACATCAAATCTTTTTCTTCGCCAACGCTCAAGCCACCGATAGCATATCCCGGAAAATCAAGCGACACTGTACCTTCCACACTTGCACAGCGGAGGTCACGCTCCATCCCTCCTTGCACAATTCCGAATAACAATTGATTCGGATTCTCATGTGCTTTTTTACTTCGCTCTGCCCAACGCAACGTCATCTCCATTGAATTCCTGAGATATTCATATTCGTTCGGTAACGCGGGACATTCATCAAACACCATGATAATATCTGCGCCGAGTGCGTTCTGGATTTCAATGGAACGTTCAGGACTAATGAATCGCTCCGTGCCATCTATAGGAGAACGGAACGTTACGCCTTCCTCCGTGATTTTTCGCAGCGGGCCGAGGCTAAAAACCTGAAACCCGCCACTATCGGTTAATATGGGTTTATCCCATCCCATAAACTGATGCAAACCGCCTGCTTCTTGGACAATTTCATGTCCTGGACGCAGATAGAGATGGTAGGTATTCGCAAGGATGATTTCTGCCTGAATCTGTTCAGATAGGGTTTGCGGCGTGCATGCCTTCACAGTACCACGGGTGCCTACAGGCATAAAAATCGGCGTGTTTACAACCCCATGTGCTGTGTGTAGTTTGCCAACGCGTGCTTCAGTTTCTTTGTCTTTGTGAATAAAAGTATAGGGTTTTTGAGTGTCTTCCATTGTCGGCATTTTACCACACCCCTATCCAATAATCAAGCCTAATGATAAAATCCGTGAACCTTATTTATTCTTGATATTCAACCCTAAATTTGCTAAAATAATCCAAATTTCTTGCGAGGATACAAATTAATGGAATGTATCTTTTGTGTGATTGCTGAGGGTAAAATTCCCTCTGCAAAAGTGTATGAAGACGAGCACGTCTTCGCTTTTATGGACATTTCCCCAGCAAATCCGGGACATCTTGTTGTTATACCAAAACAACACTATCGGAATATCTTTGATATACCCGTAGAAGTAGCCAGTAAAATTATGGAAGCCGTGGTGCCACTCGCTGCAGCGATCCGTGAGGCGTTAAATCCAGATGGTCTCAACCTGATCCAAAATAACGAAGCAGCTGGATTTCAGACGGTTTTTCATTTCCATCTGCACCTCATTCCTCGATGGGAAGCAGATTCATTGCAGCCACTTTGGCAACTGAGAAATGAAGGAAACATTGAAGAAATTAGTAACGTTGCAGCGAAAATTCGAGAGGCTTTGTAGAACAAATCTAACAACCCAATTTTAAGAGAGAAATCTTATGAACGTTTTAATTACCTCAGCAGGTTCCGAGTTGGCACGCAGATTAGCAATAGCAGTAGATGAATCACATACGATTCGCCTAACGGAACTTGAACCTGTTGATACCAATTTTGATTTTGTGCAGAGTGCGTTAGGGCATGACGAGTCAACGAACGAATTGGTGAAAGGTATGGACACCATTGTTCATATCGCAGAGATACCTCCCGAACTTATGGCAAATGCTGACGAACCGGAGAATTTTGAGATTGATTATCAGACACGTTGCACCTATAACTTGTTGATGGCTGCTTCGGCAGAAGGTGTGAAACACTTCATTTATGCCAGCACGCTCCGCTTGTTTGAACAACACGGTGAAAATTGGACCGTTAAAGAGAATTGGAGGCCGCGTCCGAGTACGGATAGTTTTGTGCTTGCAAAACATCTCGGTGAGTTCACGTGCCGCGAATTCGCACGGGAAGGGAAAATCAGTGTAACATGCCTTCGACTTGGTGCTATTGTTACTCCTGAGGAAGCAGCTAAAGCGGAGTTCAACTCCATGTGGCTTGGAATGAACGATGCAGTAGTAGCCTTCCAAGGCGCACTTGATGCACCATCAAGATGGGGTATTTTCCACGTTCAATCGGAGTTTCCCGGTTCTCGTTTTGCTATCAGCAAAGCGAAGGGGCACCTAAAATTCGACCCACAATTTGTGCCACCAGCAAAATAGCAAACATATACCGTGTCCAACACAAACAAGAGAGGATATAGCAATGAAAGTTCTTATTTTAGGTGGTAACGGATATCTCGGACCCCATGTTGTTAAGGCATTAGAACCCTACTACATTTTGCGTGTGACAGATATCAACGAGCTTGAGACAAAACATGAGTCTATGCATATTGATGTCGGGTCATTAGATCAGGTCTTGCGAGCAGCGGAGGGGATGGATACTATTGTCAATTGCTCAGTGCTTCGCCACGACCGTCAGTTAGCATTTGATGTCAGCACGCGTGGATGTTATAATATGATGCGCGCTGCAGTAGAACACGGTATCAGCCGTATCATCAATACCGGTCCACATTTCACTATCCAAGGTGATGATTATACAAGTTGGGATTACGAGATTAACCCAGATGTTCCACCAAAGACAAGTACAGGACTTTATCCGTTAACTAAAGGACTTGGACAAGAAATCTGTAAAGTCTTTACGGAACATTACGACATCTATGTTCTCTGTTATCTGTTCCTCAGTTTTCAGGAACTCAACTATGAAGCAGAAGGCACCGATCTCAACCCATTTTCCGTTAGTTGGCAAGATGCGGGTGAAGCGTTTCGATTAGGATTAGAAATTGATCTGGAAAAATTACCATCAAAGTGTGAGATTTTCAATATCTTCGCTGATTTGCCGCATCAACAATTCTCAAATGCGAAAACGAAACGGATTTTAGGGTTTCAACCACAGGATAACTTTGAGTGGATGTGGCATAAGAAGAAGGAAGAATAGCGTCTTACTTCAGCCATACCGAATGGCTTGCAACCTGCGATAATCTGTGTTAAACTTGTGATATACAATATGACCAGTAGAAGCGATTTGTAATCTTGACTACCATACATCCTCGGAGGTACGATAATGTCTACCGTTGATATGCCCACCGAACTAAAGGTTGAACATTTACTGAATAGCGTTAAACAGTTATCGCCAGTCGAATTGGATGAATTCACTCAGAAGTTAGCAGAATGGCAACAGCAGCGAGAAGTAATGATAAATGAGGATGTTGATCCTGATGCCTCGGATGACGAGATATTAGCATTTATCAGGAAAAATACACGTTTACCCGAAAAAGAGAATCGACGTTATTGGGAATTGCGAGCTAAATCTGATGATGAAGCTCTAACTGATGATGAACTTCCTGAGTATCAAGAACTCGTAAGGCAGCTAACAATTTTGAATACGAAGCGTCTTGAAGGTATTGCAATTTTAGCGCATCGTTGGGAAAAACCGGCAGAGGAGATTATTGCAAAATTTGGATTAAAAGCGGGGAATGATGTACTCTGAACGGATTTCTCAGTCACTACGACTTCGTGTGCAAAAACGCGCTAAAGGACTCTGTGAATACTGTCAAGCACCTACTAATTTCGCAAGTGCTTCCTTCCATTGTGATCATATCATTCCGCGAACGGATGGCGGAAAATCTACGTTGGATAATTTAGCTTGGACTTGTCCCTGGTGTAACTCAACAAAACATACTAAAACACATGCACATGCCCCCCAAACAGGACAACGTGTTCCACTCTTTAATCCTCGTCTGAAAAATTGGAAACGACATTTTATGTGGAGCGAAGACCTTCAATATATAATTGGTCGTACGCGTACAGGGAGGGCAACAGTTGATGCGTTAAACATGAATCGCCTGGAATTAGTAAATCTGAGGAGAGCATTGCGAAACTCGGGCGAATACTCACCAAATATTGATTAACAAATTGAGTAGTTGAGCAATTGACAATGAACATCCAACTCTTCGCACATCGCGGCGGCATGGGGCGTGCTCCCGAAAACACACTTGCATCCTTTAAACAAGCACTATCAGACGGTGCTGATGGATTTGAATGCGATGTCTGCCTCACACAAGATAAGCAGCCTGTGCTGATTCACGTTGTCTTTAACCGAGATGATATTCGCGAAGCCACCGGATGTACGACACCCCTCAGTCAATTAAACTGGAACGAAGTCCAGCAGTTAAAGTCGCAAAACTCAGATGAACCTGTGGCACATCTTGATGACGCACTCATATTTGCACAGGAAAACCAAATGCCGTGTTTTGTTGAACCGAAATCGGACACACCAGAACTTCTCCCTATCATCATAGAACGCATTCATCACTTTGATGTCGTTCACCTCGTCAGTATTCTCACCTTTTACTTTAAGAAGCAGAAGCGATTGCTTGTTGAGGCTAAGCGATTAGAATCACGACTCCAGACAAGCGCGATTTTGATTAATCCGATGGTAAACTTCTTCAAAGCAGCCACCGAGATTGATGCGAACCGTATCATCTTTGGTTGGAGTAAAATCAATCATTTTGGAATCTACAATGCCTTTACACGTTCCATCCCACGGCAAGTAGACGAACTTCGCGCAAATGGAATTATTGTTGAAGCAGGGTTTATCTTAACGTCTCAAGATGTTGCTTGGGCAGTGCGAAACGGTATCCGAGGTCTTTGGGTAGACGATGTACCTTACATCAGAAACTGTGTTAAACAAATTACTAATGAAATCGGGGCGTAGAATAAAAAAGAATGAACGTTACCGTTTGCAACCCGCTTCTCAGAACTCCTCTCTCGCTTATTGTTGATGATTCATGTCCGGTAATCAATCTCACCTACTATTGGATACAGCAAAGGCATGCGTGGAAAGCACGACATAAACCGAATGTTCCTCTTGGTCGGTGGGAAGGTGATGCGGCTCAACACCAAAAAATGCCGCCAACAATCCCTGCGGATTTTGCATGGGAGTGGGCAGAATGGTGCTGGGAGAACGGCGTGAAAGGCAAATTTAGCCTTATTCCTTATCCCGCAGGAGTCGGACGCGTTGATGAAGGATTTCCCGATTTTCCAACACACGAATATCAGTCGTGGCTGCGAATTTATCGAGAAATTATCTGGCCAAACTTTGATTTAACACCGGAAATGCTCACCCATACCGCTGTCGTTGATTTAGAAACGTTCGCGTTGACCCAAGAGTGGGAACAAGTTGAGTGGGTGAATCCACCTGTTGACAATAGACTGACAGATTATATTATCACAGCGATGGAAATGCTCAATAATGTCGGCATTCCGTGTGAAGGTGTAACGAGCCCTGGCGCATTCGGAAAACGACAGGAGGCTGCGTATACGAAAGCAGTTTTAACCGCATCACAGGAGGTCAACAACGATCCACGTCCTTTCTATTTTCTCTGGCTTAAACATGATGAACTTCCAGATGTGCCTATCTGGCATGCTGAAAAAGAGAAAGGGATCGCAATTGCAAGCATTGTTTCATGTGCAGGGGATTGGTTTGGTGGGTGGACAGGTTACGATTTGGGAGATGCTAATCAATTTATTACGGAAGATTTACAAGGAGGGCGTTTGCCCTCGATTCTTGAGAAGGAACTTCCATGTGTCCTCGTGGGGCATTGGCCAGGTTTCTATTTCAATGGAGAAAAACTCGGATTTGACGTATTGAAAACTGTCAAAACTCGGTTAGATAATTACGACCCTGATGGAACGAAAACAATCTGGATGAAAACCTCAGAAATTGGACACTACTGGATGGCGCGTGAATTTACTGAAATTACAGTGCTTAAAGAACAACAGCAGATAAATCTTTCCACGCAATTCCCGACAGCAAACTTTACGTTGGCAATTGATGACTCGATAAGTCATATTCAGATTGATGGAGGGGATTTGCGTGAGGTTCGTTCTCGGCGCGACTTCCAGAGAGATACGTTTCTCTGTGAAGGCAAGCAGACTTATGTTGCTTTCGATCTGGAAATAGGAGAAACAGAACTGGTAGTTACGGTATGAGGATACGCCCCCCACTCGCAATCACAGTTGAACCCGTCATATAACTGGATTCCTCACTCAAAAGAAATGCAATCACGTCCGCCATCTCATACGGTTCACCGAGCCTGCCAAGCGGTGTCGTAGAGCGGAGTTGTTCTACCATTTCTGGCGATACTTCACTTAACATATCTGTGGCAATTGCTCCTGGGGCAACCGAATTGATGCGGATATTGTGCTGTGCAAGCGGTCCACAGCACGATTTCGTCAGGGAAATAACACCGGCTTTCGCCGCCGCGTAAGGCAGTTGATTTGGACGCATTGCTAACGCAGCAATTGATGACACATTCACAATACGTCCAAACTGTTGTTTAATCATTCCGGGTTTAACTGCCCACAACACGTTGAAGGGACCGGTCAGGTTAATCGCTACGATGCGGTCCCAATGTTCAGGTGTAAGCTCGTCAAACACCATATCACCGACATCTCCAGCGTTGTTCACAAGCAATTCAATTGTGCCAAGTTCTTCTGTCACCGCTGCAACCATTCTGTTTACTGCTTCTCTGTTCGAAATATCGGCTTGAAAAGGCAATGCTTTCTGTTGATATTTGTCGTAGATTTCAGCACAGACATCTTCCGCTTTAGCAACTGATTGAGAATAGTGTACGGCAACAGTTGCACCTTCACCTGCAAGTTTGAAAGCGGTTGCCTTTCCAATGCCACGACTCCCTCCGGTTACCAGAGCAACCTTTCCCTGAAATTTCATTAAATCTTCTCCTACAAGAGCGTTTGTAGCTGTGCCCACACATCATCGGAAACAGGTGTTGTAGCAGCAGCAAAATTTTGCTCTACCTCTATCGCATTCTTAGAACCTGTCAAGGTTGTTGCTATTAACGGTTGCCGCAGACAAAATTGGATAGCGAGATTCAGTACATTCAAATTGTTGTCAGTTGCCCACTGCCACAGTTGATGTGCTTTTTCAGCATCAGGAGATTCTGTTTGGATATCCGGTTCAAGTCCAGTCAGTAACGCCCTTGCCAAAGGACTGCCGTTGATGACACCAATGTCGTTGTCATAAGCAAAGGATAATAACCACTTATTTGCAGTTTGGCTAAGTAACGTATAATCCAAATGGGTTAGGATAACATCAACTATACCGGTTTCTATGGCAATTTTATGGAATTCATGCTCTCTTACACCAAGTCCGATAAAGTTAACCAATCCTTCCTCACGCATCCGCTGTAGTTCATCCAATGCGCCACCTTTGGCAATAACCGGCTCCATGCTTGTGGGGTCATGCACTAAACAGACATCAAGATAATCACTTCCCAACAGACGTAGGCTATTTTCAACGCTTCGCCGTGTGCCTGCAGCACTATAATCACCGCGCCATTTTGGGTGTGTGCCTGTTTTCGTAGCAAGAAAAATCTTCTCACGCCACCCATCAGCAAGGGCAAGTCCAACCCGTCTCTCGCTCTCACCGTATAGTGGTGACGTGTCAAGATAATTTATACCTAATGTAATGGCACGCCGTACTGCTTCAATTGCCTCATCATCGGTGACTTCCCCTCTGCCGATACCTGCACCGCCCATACTGAGACATGTGACTTGCAATTCGGTTCGTCCCAATCTTTGTTTTGGCAACGGATTTATTTGTGTTGACATCGTTTCCTCAACAATAATAGGCGAGGTTTCTAACCTCGCCTATTCTCTATCGTAGTCCATTTATCGGTGTAAGTGTCCACGGCGCGCATCGGGATGAATCACGCTCACCCATTGCACACCTTTGACAACATCGTCTGGAATATGCCCATGCTCAACACCCTTGGGGGTAACGACTAAATCCCCTGGTCTTATGCGATAGGATTTGGATTGTCCATCAGCGGTGCGGAGTGTCACCGTTGTTGTGCCTTCGGTGAAATACCAATATTCATCAAAATCGTGATAATGGAGTTCAGTCGGATGTTCCTTAGATACGGCAAAAGGTCCGATCGTTGTCATATCTGGAGTATCCAGGATTTTCCCGAGTGTATCGCCGACCCGTTCTCCCTCACCGAGCCGAATAATACAGAGATTTGTTTCCATTAGATGACCCCAATATCTTTCAGGTGCTGCAGTGAATCAGCCACGCGAGCTTTAACGCCTACTTCATCAAGATTTTCACCCTCAATCCCTTCTAATTCCATTGTGAAGGGACCATAGAAACCGGCATCGTTCAATGTCTGAAATACGGCTTTGTAATCAACCACACCTTCTCCGAGTGTCGGAAAATGCCATGTCCGATAACCTCCATTTGTGTCCTTGAGGTGAACAGCACCGACGTACTCAACAATCTTTTGGACTTCTGTGACAGCCGAGATGTTATGATTATAGTAATAGACATTACCCGTATCAAAGTTGATGCAGATATTCGGGTGATTAACACCTTTCATTGTCTCAAGCGCGATGTCTCCGTTGTGTGCCATATCTGGATGCGTTTCTAAACAGACTTTAACGCCCAATGGCTCAGCATTTTCACCGATAGCACGGAGACGGTCGTATACAGCGTTTCGGTCTGCCTCTCCTGCGTGAACGCTAACAAAAATAACCTTAACACCCATCTCGTTTGCGGTGTTCAACGTCGTCTGAAAATCCTCAACAACCGTGTCTGATTGAACATTACAACTGCCAAGTAAACTTGTAGCAGTGAGTCCGTGTGCTTTCAAGCCTTCCTGTACTGTGTCAATAGAATCAGCTGAAGGCACACCAATCTCCACGTTGGTTAAACCGATTTCTGCTAAGTGCGAATAAGCATTCGCACCAAACTGCCGATAACTTCCTAAATTACATGCAATAATATTTTTCATTATAATCTCCTTGAGAAGGATAGTGATTTTATGGAATTTTTCGCAAAACCGTATTGCTCAATAGAATTTCAAGTCCTAACAGAAGGACTGCAGGTATAAGAAAATACGCTGCCAATTCTTTGTCATCAGTATAGTTAACAACCTTAAATTTTGTCTTTTCGAGCTTGTCAATCTCGGCATAAGTGTATTTTAAAGATTGTACGTCCGTAGCGCGAAAATAACGAGCACCAGTGGTATTGGCGATCTGCTTGAGTGTCCCTTCATCAAGATAGGTTAATTCCTCTCGATATCGCTTCCCGAATGTAGTATCCTCATAAGGAATACGCGCGCCACCTTCTTTACCCATACCGATGGTGTAGACCCGAATTCCAAAAGATTGTGCTAACGATGCTGCTGGCCCGGGGTCAATTGTACCGGCATTGTTTTCACCATCTGTCAGAAGAATGACGATTTTTGTTTTTGCCTCTGAATCACGTAACCGATGTGTGGTAGTTGCAATTGCGTCCCCGATAGCCGTGCCATCTTGCAATTGTCCATCCATTGAAATTTTTACGTCATTAAGTAATTCTATCAATACTGGATAATCCAATGTGAGCGGACAAAGTGTGAAACTTTCTCCGGAAAAAACAACTAATCCGACTCGGTCACTTTCACGGTTCCTCAGAAAATCTCGAATAACCGATTTCGCTGTTTGGAGTCGATTAGCGTCTTTAAAATCCTCTGCGCGCATGCTTTCAGATACATCAAGTGCCAAGAAGATATTAATGCCTTCGGCGAAACGTCTCTCCTGACTTTGGGATAGTTGTGGTCGGGCAAGGGTAAAGATAAGAAGGGCTATTACGATGAACCTAATTACCTTGAGTAACGGCAGCAGTCTGGTCGAAAGAGTTTTCGGAATTTGTTGAACACCATTAAGTTCACCGAAGCGGATGGTGGACAAGGTCGATTGTTTCCGCATCCACCATAGATATATTACTAAGAGTGGTAATATAAGGAACAGACCGAGAAAAATAGGGGATTCAAGATGCATTATTAGCGCACCCTTTCAGACCAGTGAATATTTTTACCTTGACTTTGTGATGACATTGCACTTAAGGCTGCCAGTATACAGAGACTGATACCGATGCCATTAAAAGCAAGAAAAGCTATCCAGTCCACATGTGGGATTTCAGTTGCCATAAAGTAGGGAATAAACCCGAAAATCACAGCAAGCGGTTTTAAACGGCCGGCAAGAAGTGTGCTCCCAAGTGTAAAAAAGATTGCCGTTTTACCACATAACGCCAGCGGTACCAAAAGGCAAATACATAGCAACAAAAATGGATACCCTACAATAGAAAGTATTAGGACCACGGAAATTACTGGAATAACAATAAACATTAGGATACCAAATAGGATGCTCTCGATCGGTCTACCTGCGAACAGCGAGCTTATCGCATTTATCGGCTTTGGAAATGCCAACGCAATTAGCAAGTACGTCAAAAGCAGAAGCACAAACTTGACGAGAGTCAACCGAAAATTTCTATGCTTTCTGATGTCCCAGACGGTATGAGGACGCATCAACACATCCGCTACAGCTGGTAGGGTTTTCCAATGGTTGCTCACACTGGAATTCTTTGCAGATTCAAGGTTTCCGGTTATTTCCCCTCCAATTACTCTTAACATCCCTTTCACTTGAGCACCAGGTGCAAGTGCGACATCTCCACCGATTATTAAAATATTTCCTGTTACTGTTCCCTGTATAGTTGCGTCACCGGCAATCATGACAAGTGTTGTTATGACATCATTTGCTTTTAACTGATAATCGTTAACAAGTTTGAAAATCCGCTGTCTCCCTTGCCACTTCGGGAGTGCTAGATCTAATGTATCAGGCGGTTCTTCGGTTTCTACTTTCTCTATCTCAGGTATCAGATCCTGTTTGTCGCTATCTACGGAGGTTTCTTCCGGAGTAGATAGCGATGCATTTTCAGTGTCCTGTTTCTCGTTTTCTAAAGGCACATCTTGTGTTGATGGTGAAACGAGTTCTGTATTCTGTTCGTCGTTCTCCACAGGTTTTTCTTCCTGCGTAGCCGGAGAAGAAGGTTCAGTTTGCGGATCTGACAACTGTCCAAACAGCGGTTGGACACCAAAAATAACAATTATAAAAATAAACCCTATTTGCTTCATGTTGATTATCTTATTATGGTAAAGATTAGAATTAACGCTACACTCCTGAACAGTAGGAGGGAACTCCGATTCCCGACTGTTCCTAACAGTTCGGTCGCGATTCGGAGATCGCTCCTACAGAGGAAATGTAGAATTATTTCTATACTCCACTATAAGTATAAAGGAAAGTATCCCTATAGTGTTAATGATATTCGTATTTATTATAGACAGAAAAACTGTCGATGTCAATTCTTTTTCAAATGTACTTTTGAGTTTTTCTTGACATCATCGCTTAAATTTGATATGATATAAATATATGTTTTATTTGGAAACTTATACAGTGTAGCCATTTATACCACATAAAACAACTACTTTTACGCTGCAATGAAGTCACTTGAGGTAATTCAACACTAAATTATGTATGAAAAAGCATCACAACTGAGGAGAAGAAAATGGATTTCAAACTTGACGAAGAAGAAATAGACCCTTTTGATCAAGATAACAACAACGATAATACTGATGAGGAGGAGTTTGATCCTTTAGGTTTTAATGACGAAACCGACGAGAAAGATGCTGATCAGGCGGCTTATGAATCACCGGAACCAGAGGAATCGAAGGATGCGTATGATGAAGAAGATGAGCTGGAAGAAGAATCTTCCTCATTAGTTTTAGAGCAGGAACGTGTAGAAATAGCACCCTTTAATTCACAGGAAGAAAATAACTTTGCCTACGCAGAAGCCGTTAAAGCCTACTATGAAGAAAAGAATTATGAACAAGCAATAGAAAAATTTAGCGAAGCTATCAAAAACGAGAAAAAGCAAACGAAAGGCAAACAGTCCGTGGCAAACGAGGTTGTTGCCAAATCTATGTATTGGCAGGCAGAGGCTTATGTCAAAACGCAAGACATTCCAAAAGCGATTAAGACATTTGAGTCCCTCGTAAAAACCTGTCAAGAGCATTATCTTACTGTATCGGCGCAACGGCGCGCGGAAATTTTGAAAACAAAACACTCTTAAAAGGAAAGGAAAAGCGAAATTTGTGGATACCTTGAAGAATCTTCTTGAACAGAAAGCGACAAACTTACGAATTCACTCCATTATCTCTACATCGGAGGCAGGTTCCGGACATCCAACAACCTGTCTTTCAGCAGCAGATATTGTCTCTGCCCTCTTTTTTCATGCAATGCGTTATGATTGTGTAGACGCGCAAAACGCAAACAATGATCGATTTATCTTATCAAAGGGACACGCTGCACCGCTGCTTTATGCGGCTTATGCTGAAGCAGGCATCATACCAGTAGATGATCTGATGACACTACGGCAGATTGATAGCATTCTTGAGGGACATCCTACTCCACGTTTTGAATGGACAGAAGTGGCAACAGGCTCCCTTGGACAAGGTTTATCGCTCGGTCTTGGGATGGCACTGAACGGCAAATACTTAGATAAATCAGATTACCATGTCTATGTGCTTCTCGGTGATGGCGAAACCGCTGAGGGAGGTGTCTGGGAAGCAGCTGCGTTAGCATCACATTATGAGTTGAATAACCTTATCGGAATTGTAGATGTAAATGCCCTTGGACAGAGCCAACGCACTATGTATGCATTTGATATTGATACCTACTGCCATCGTTTTGAGGCATTCGGATGGCAAACTATCGGTATTGATGGACATGACTTTGATGAAATTTTACCTGCGTTGGAAAAAGCCAAAGCCTCAACCGATAAACCAACGATGATTGTTGCTAAAACATTTAAAGGGAAAGGTGTTTCATTCCTTGAAAATGAAGATAACTGGCACGGGAAAGTCATTCCTAAAGGTGAACAACTTGACAATGCTTTAGCTGAACTCGGTCCACTGCGGACAGATATGCCGTTACAAATAGAATCTCCAAATCCCGCAGAAAAGCAGGTTTCTACCACTACGGAATGTGAACCTCCAGAGTACGCAACTGATGAAGAAGTAGCAACACGCGGCGGTTACGGTACTGGACTTGCAAAACTTGGTACGGCGAATCCCAACGTTGTCGCTTTGGATGGCGACACCAAAAACTCTACTTACGCAGAACAATTTATGCAACTCCATCCGAACCGATATTTTGAGATGTTCATTGCAGAACAGAACCTGGTGGGTGCAGGCATCGGTTTGGCAAAACGAGGTAAAATTCCTTTTGTTTCGACATTTGCAGCATTCCTATCGCGTGCTTATGACCAAATTCGGATGTCCGCTATTTCACAAGCGAATATAAAATATGCTGGCTCACACTGCGGTGTCTCAATTGGTGAAGACGGTCCTTCGCAGATGGGTTTAGAAGACATTGCAATGTTCCGCGCAATTCCAGAGGCAGTCGTACTATACCCAAGCGATGCTGTTTCAGCTGAACGTCTTGTCGCTGAAGCTGCCGCACACAGAGGTATTGTATATATCCGCACTTCGCGCCCAAAAACCCCTATTCTCTATGATGCCGATGAAAGTTTTCCTATCGGTGGATGTAAGGTTATTCGGAAAAGCAGTGAAGATAAGGTTACGGTTGTTGCCGCAGGTGTCACATTGCACGAAGCCTTGAAAGCACATGAAATACTCGCTGCAGAAGGCATCGCAATACGCATCATTGATCTGTATTGCCTCAAACCGATTGACACCGAAACACTATTAGCTGCTGCAGCCGAAACAAAAAACACCATAATCACCGTTGAGGACCACTATCCTGAAGGGGGTTTAGGCGATGCTGTGTTAGATGCTGTTGCGACTGAAGGTATCCATGTCCACAAACTTGCTGTTACGGGAATACCGCGATCTGGTAAACCGGACGAGTTATTAGAACTTCACGGTATCAGCGCAAATGCCATTGTACAGAAGGTGAAAGAAGTTGTCTGATAGTCTCAAGCAGGGTTTAAGGTTAGCAAAACATGCAGCAAGCTATAGTTTGGATTGTAGTACTAGGTGTTATCCTTCTGGTAGGCATTGGGATGATTTTCGCCTTACGTGCACCGCGCACTGCCGCTAAAACATACCCCGCAGATAAGGGACCTAACTATATTGATGTTTCCGAATATCCACAGAAGATGCAAGAACTTTATGAGTTGTTTACTCGGAAATGTAGTCGATGCCATACCGTTGCACGTCCGATTAATTCCACCTTTACACCGGAAGAATGGCGAAAATATGTGCGTAAGATGATGCGAAAGCCAGGCTCCGGACTCACCCCTAAAACTTCTGAACAGATAATAGAATTTCTAATTTACGATGCGAAACATCGGGAGAGAAATGCGCCATGATGAAACTAATGCTTACGACTTGTGTCCTGCTGTCTTTTGCCATAGGATTGCATGCGGCACCTGTCAAAACACTTAAAATTTCAATTGATAATCAACCCGCCACATTTCCCTCAGCACCTATATTCAAAAATGGCGCGTGGTTCGTGCCGTTGGAGTCTTTCTGCAAACAGTTAGGATTAAAAGTTGAACTTCCAGATGGTGGAGATATGGCGGTTATCTGCGGCGGTGGGGAGTCGGAGTTGTGTGTCCCACTACAATTTGGTGAGAGCGCATTCAACATTGATGGTGTTACTTACGCTAAACTTGAAAACATCACTGAACCGTTCGGATTTGAAATTTACAAAGTCTCTGAAACTCAATTGGAAGTTATACGCCCGGAACAACTTGCCCCTAAATTTACGCTAACCGACCTTGACGGGACACCGAGACGTTTGCAGGATTTCCGTGGAAAGAAGACGTTTCTGTATATTTGGGGTTCGTGGTGAGCATGCCGTGGACAACTGCCAGGATGGCAGAAATTTTACGCGAAACACCGTGATAAATTAAATCTTGTGTCCATTGCGATTGATGCGCAAGGTGCATCTGTGGTGCAACCATGGCACGACAACGCCAACGCAGAATTTGTCACACTCGTCGATTCACAAAATATATTGGGCAATCGGTATAATCTCAAAGCTATTCCATACGGCGTTATGATTGACGAGGCAGGACGGATGGTCAAATCTCCTTTCAACATAAATGTTGCCAAGAAAGAAACAATTGCAATGCTTGAGAAGTGGTTATCCGATCCCACCTATAATGCGACCCTCCTTCGTAATTTAAAACCGCTCAACAAATCACAAAATCCAAAAGTTATTGAAGCAAATGCGCGGTTTCAACTTGGACGGACCCTGTTAGAGATAGGAAAGAAGGCGGAAGCGATGGCGGAATGGCGAAAGGCACTCACATTGGACCCCAAAAATTGGATTATCCACAAGCAGATATGGGCAGTAGAACATCCCGACAAATTTTATGATGGCAATGTGGATTATGGCTGGCAAAAGGCGCAGTTAGAAGCGGAAAAGAGATAAAGATATTGTTGACAAACAAGTACAAATATGATTTACTATTTGGAAGGAGTTAAACGATGTTGAAATATATTCTCTGCTTCTCAGTTTGCTTGTTTGCTCTTGCTATGCCATCTTTCACCGATTTGACGCAGCAAGACCTTAATGAGATTCGCAAGGTTGTCAAAGAGGAAATCGAAAAGGAAATTAAACCTATAAAAACAGAGATAACGTCAATAAATATAGAGATAGCATCTGTTAAAGGAGAAGTTGCACGAGTACAACGCGAACTTGATCGTTTTGGCAGAGATATTATATGGTTAATTGCTATATTTGCAGTAGCATGGATTATCCCAAAGATCATTATCGAATGGCATAAAAGGAAGGTTCGCTTACAAGAGGAGCAGATTCAAGAGAAGAAGATTCAAGCAGCACTCATAGCAGAGGCAGAGAAACTCAGACAACAACGTATTGTAAATCCTTGAAAAGCATCACCTATCCCACCACAAGTCGTTTTTTCTGCTCTTCCAACATTTTCTTTTGACGTTTCACACGTTCCGGCACCAACCTTTCCCTCGGTGCTGTCGGTTTAAAATCTAAGCGGTCTTTGCCTAATCCACGTAAGACAGCCAACTCTATCGGTGAGAAATCATCAGGATTTTCGCGATTGAAATTCATCGGTTCTTTGAGTGCAACTGGTGGATTTGTAATAAAACGGGCGCGTCCCGAAGGATTTTGTGATGCAGAATGCAAGATGAACGGATGTAGGAGGACAACATCGCCTGCGTTCCCAGTAATTTCTACAAAGTCCTTGCACTTTTCATACAACTGACCAAAACCTTGCCCCGGTAGCAAACCCTCTGGATGTGCGGACAAATGCTGTGCCACATGTTGCACCGAATCGCAGGCGACATAAGTGCCACCGCTTTTCGGAAAAATATCTGACCAGACAACGATTGTGAGTAGTCCCTGCTCTGGACTATCTAAGAAGTGACGAAAGAAATCGCCATCTTTATGCCAACCGGAGAAATGAGACTCGGGAGGTTGCCATTCTGAATCTGCACCTAATGCGAAGTTGATAATAAACCCATCGCCCCACGACGGTTCTGTATTGGCGATTCTATTTTCACCACCGAGCAGGTCACAGATGGCATCCCATGCCCTCGGCGCGATTTCTCGGATCGGTAAACGATTCATTGAGGGTAGATGGATGCGTGGTTCCTTCCAAGTTGTCGGGGCATCGGGGTTGTAACCGAGACGTTTGAAAGCAAATGCCCGCCATCCTGCTGCTAATTCGCTTGAAAAGCAGTCTTTCAGGACAATATGCCCCTTCTTAACGAAATGTTCTACATCCGATTCTGTAAGTGTTTTGTAAGTTTTTGGCATCTATATCCTCTTATTTCAGGCTATCCAACAACGTTTCTGCGAGTTTTGTAGCGAATTCGTCATCGTTGATATGAGCGCCCATCTCAATGACTGTAACATTGTCACCGATATTTGCTTTCAGATTTTCCCGCCACGCATCTCGCGCTTCGGGTGAATCAAAAGGTTGTCCTGTTTTATCAATAGCAGAGACACCTTGTGTAGGAATAAGGACGGTCGTTGGTCCTTTCGCTTCGCTGAGTTTATGTGCCATGATTTTTCCTAACTCAGCTGTTTCTTCGGGGGTTGTCCGCATGAGTGTGACTGTCGGATTGTGCTGATAGAAATGTCGCTCGTTAAACTTATCTGGCACTGTGTCAGGAGGACCGAAGTTCACCATATCTAAGGCACCGGGAGCAATCACTTGAGGCAAACCTGCTTGTCCTGCGGCTTCTAATCGTTCGGGACCAGCACTGAGAATCCCACCCACTAATTCGTCGGCGAGTTCTGTCGTAGTTACGTCTAACACACCGGCAAGGAATCCGCCTTTGACAAGGTCTTCCATTGCGCGTCCGCCTGTGCCTGTTGCATGAAAAACGAGTACTTCGTAGCCAGCGGCTTCAAGGATTTCACGCGCTTTTGTCACGCACGGGGTCGTGACACCGAACATTGTCGCAGCGATTAGGGGTTTATCATCTGTCGCCTCCGGGGCTGCTGCGGTCACCATTCCAACAATTGCACCTGCAGCGTTAGCAAGAATCTGTCGTGACAAGCGATTGATACCAGCAATGTCAACGACAGAATACATCATACATATATCTTTGGACTGCACATAAGGGCTTGTATCACCTGAAGCGAGGGTTGACACCATGAGTTTCGGAACACCGACAGGTAACGCCTGCATCGCTGTTGTTCCAATCGTTGTGCCTGCGGAACCTCCGAGTGAGATTATACCATTAATTTCGCCAGCAGCATGTTTTTCAGCGATAAGTGTTGCCGCGCCTTGTGCCATCACAGCGACACTATTGCCTCGGTCACCTTCGTCCCGCAATGCCTTTAGCGACAAACCGCCCGCTTGTGCCACTTCATCGGCAGAGATATCGGGTGTCAACTGTGGTTCGCCCAAGATTCCTGTATTAACAATACAGGTTGAAACACCACTTGATTCTATCTGTGTTTTGATGAAGCCAAATTCTAAGCCTTTGGTGTCCATTGTTCCGACAATGCAAACTGTTTTCGCCATCGGCAGAGTCCTCCGCTATGTTTGTTGAATTGTGTTGATAGATTATATGGGAAGGAATAGAATGTGTCAAGTTAATTTCACAATACAACTCATTCCGAATTATGCACCTTTTTTTCACTAACTCGCGTCATTATATATGAGTGAATGAAGATAATTTTTCCGGAGGCATCTGGTGAAAAATGATGATGTTGCATTGATTCAACGTATCCTTATAGGCGACGAGGATGCCTTTGCGTGTTTGATTGGAAAGTACCGGAAACAAGTTCATGCACATGCATGGTGGAAAACCGGAGATTTCCATATCGCCGAGGATATTACACAAGAAACCTTCCTACAAGTGTATCAGAAACTCGAAACACTGGAAGACCCGACACAGTTCTCAAGATGGCTTTATAAGATTGTGAATAATCTCTGTAACGCATGGTTTCGAAAAAATCGGATAAAAACGGAATCGTTGGAAGAAACCGACATATCAGAAATAGAGACAGAAGCGTATTCCCGATATGTCGCTGCAGAACACGCTCAAATTAATGCTGAGGCGCAACGCGACCTCGTCAAAAAGTTACTGGCGAAGTTAAAAGAAAGTGATCGGGAAGTTATTACACTCCACTACTTTGAGGAGATGACATCTTCAGAGATAGGAACGTATTTAGGCGTATCAGAAAATACCGCCAAAAGTCGGATCCGCCGTGCGCGGCAACAATTAAAAAAGTATGAATTCATGATTCAAGAGACGTTAGACATTACAATTGAAAGGGAACATCGTTCCCAGCACCAGTTGAAAGGAGATATTATCATGGCAAAAGAAGTGAAAGATGAAACAAAAGCTGAGGAAAATTCTGAAGAAACCCTGCATAACCTAACGGGGATGCAAGTAAGGATTTTACCTGATTTGCAAGAAGACATGGCTGAACTTCGTGAACAGATTCATTCTCTCTCGGATCAACTAAGTGAAAAATTTGATATACCGCATCCTTCTTGCACACAACGAAGTAATGCACTTAAGACATTAAGCACACTCCCAGCAGATGCTGAAAATCAGGTAGCATGGGGTTATGTTGGTGCGTATAAGACCGCTTCCAATGCTGGAAAATCGCGCATCGCATATTGGGCGGATAGCATTGATATTTTCCTTAACAAAGCACCAGATACGGAGATCATAAATTTTGCGAATCTCTTCACAAATCCCACTATAGTTGCTGTTTTAAGACAGTTAGTAGAGGGCAATAAATCTATTTCGGATTTGGCAGAGGGAGGCGACATTTCAGAAGACGAGATAGAAAAAACCGTTCAGACGTTAATGGATGCTACGTTAGTGGCACGCACGGAAGATAACCTCATTGCACCAAAAAACGATGTGATTTCCTTTTTTCTCAACTTTGTGAGTATGACAATCGTACATCTCGGACATATCAAACCAGAGAATTAAACAAATGGGTGGGCTTTTTGTCTGCCCTTTCAATTTCAATTATTGAGGAAACCCTCAGATTTTAGACAAAATGTCCAGTCCTGTATGGCTGCTCCCAAATTAATTTTCACTTGCCCAAGTGGGCAGAAAGGAATGTTCAATGTTTTTCGAAATCTTGAAACGCGGGCTGCTTGCTCACCTGATAATATCATGTTTTGCAGTTACATTAACCATTGGTCTATTTGTTATTACAAATACCCTCATCGGAGATGAAGCTGACGATTTTCGATCAGAAAAAAGTGAGGCATTTGCAACATTATGCCAACTCCCTGATGGCAAAAGACAGGTTGCGTGGGGCTATGTAGGTGCTTATCGCACTGCTCCCGGTAAAACTAACCAGCGAACTGCATTTTGGTGGAACGACCTTGATGACTTTCTATCTAAAGCACCGGATGATGAGATTGTAAATCTTGCGAAAATCTTCACGAATCCGACTGTAGTTGCTGTTTTAAGACAGTTAATAGAGGGCAAAAAATCAGTTTCAGATTTGACAGAGGCGTGCGGTATCCCAGAAAGTGAAATTGAGGATGTCGTAGCGTTGTTAATAGACTCCCAATTGGCATGGCGCACAGAAGATAATCTTATTGAGCCGAAAAACGATGTCACCTCTTTTTTCCTAAACTTCGTTAGTATGACAATTGTACATCGCGAACATATCAAATCTGAGGATAGGTGATTCGTAGAAGCACTTTGATGAGGTGTTAGTATTGTTTCTGGTTTACATCCGATAGGCAGCCGAATTATTGTTATGTAGTGGCGAGGTTCCGACCTCGCCATCTACCATCTCCTATTATAACAAACCCTACGACAAACATATCCCACCTAAATCCACTCCAATTTAAATATATGCAACTTTTTTCGTCTTATTCGCGTCACTATATAGCGAATGTATTGATTAGCGTTTCTTAGTGCTTTATAAGTGTCCTATCCAAGAAACGCGCAAACCATATAATTCCCTTGATAAAAAATCTATTTGGAGATGTCAGATGAAAAGCGACACCGTTGCGTTGATTCAGCGCACCCTTGTAGGCGATGAGGCTGCTTTTGCCAGTTTGGTTAGCAAATACGAGAAGCAAGTTCACGCGTATGCGTTGCGGGAAATAGGTGATTTCCATATTGCTGAAGACATTACCCAAGAGACCTTCCTGGAAGTCTATCAGAAGTTGGAAACGCTGAAAGACCCGGCGAAGTTTTCAACGTGGCTATATGCGATTGTGAAAAACCTTTGTATCGCTTGGTACCGAAAAAATCAGTTTCTACCTGAATCGTTAGAAGAGATTCATATCTCAAAAATAGAGACAGATACATATTCGCGGTATGTCGCATCCGAACATGCAAAAGCGACTGCGTATGCACAACGCGACCTCGTTAAAAAACTGCTTACGAAGTTGAAGGAGAGTGACCGAGAGATAATCACACTCCACTATTTTGAAGAGATGACAACTGCTGAGATAGGGACGTATTTAGGAATATCAGAAAATACGATTAAGAGTCGGCTTTACCGTGCGCGACAGCGGTTGAAGAAGTATGAATTCATGATTCAAGCGGAATTAGATATTACAATTGAAGGGGAACATCGTTCTCCGCAACAGTTGAAAGGAGAAATTAGCATGGCAGACGAAGTGAGAAATGAATCCGAGTTTGACGCGAAGTTAGCAGAGATGCTACATCAAATTGTCGATTTGCAAGAGCAAATTAATGTTCTTGCATCCAAATCTGAAACATCTATGGACTCAAAGAAAAATGACACGCTTGCAGGATTAACTCGGCTCCCTGATGATTCTGATGATATAATCAGATGGGGGTACGGTGGTGCCTATCGCACCGCTTCTGGTAAGTCATCAACGCGTGGCTCAATCTGGACAGATAATGTTGATAATTTCTTATCCAGAGCCCCAGATGCTGAAATCGTGAATCTTGCAAAATTCTTCACAAATCCTGTCGTAGTAGCTGTTTTAAGGCAGTTAGTCGGAGGCAAGAAATCTGTTGCTGTCTTGGCAAAAGGGTGTGGTATTTCCGAAAATGAGATGGAGAAAACTGTGGAGATGTTGATTGGTGCTGCCTTAGCAAAACGCACGGAAGACAATTTCATTGAACCCAAAAACGATGCCGTTTTCTATTTACTAAACTTCGTAGGTATGGTTATTGTTTATTTGAGACCAGAAGAACATCACTCTCAAGATTAGACTGTCAGGACAGTATTGCGCGTTGTATAGGAAAAATCGTCATTCAGAGATTTATCCTATACAACGCGTTGCTGTTACAGATAACAGCAGTAGGGTTATTCAGTTTTAAGAATTATCCGTTGATGCGTGTTACTGATAGTTTATATCGTAGGTCGGGTAGAGCGTAAGCGACACCCGACAGGGGTTGAACGTGTCGGGTGTCGTAAACTCTACCCGACCTACAGGTAATTTATATAGAAATGTGAAAAATATAGCCGAAAAACCGAAAACTAAATAACCCTGTAACAGCAGAGTTCTTCTTGTATTTTTTAATTGGAGGTGTTATAATTAGTTCGAAATTACGCTGTGATTTACGCAACACACACTAACAGAAAAGGAATGGAATGTCGATATTAACCCAAGCACATCACGATCATTTTGATGAATACGGTTATATGGTCATTGAAAATGCTGTTCCGATTGAACTTTGCGAGGCAGTCGTTGATGCAATTTTTGCGTTTTTGGAGATGGATCCTTCCAATCCGAATGACTGGTATCGCGCACCTCATAAACCTGGGGCAGGCATGGTAGAAATGTATTTTCATCAAGCTATGTGGAACGTCTACCAACATCCACCGATTCATCAAATCTATAGGGAAGTCTATGACACAGAACGGATTTGGGTTCACATTGATAGAGTCAACATGAAACTGCCTAAACATCCCGACTATCCTGAATGGGACCATAAAGGCATGTATCATTGGGATGCGGACACCTCAAAACTACCGGTTAGGTTTAGCACACAAGGTGTTTTGTTTCTCAGGGATACAGCCGAAAATCAAGGGTCTTTTGTCTGTTGGCCCGGAGCGCATAGGTCACTGATTGACGAAGAAAACCCTTGGGTACCAGAGCTTACACCGGAAATATATAGGGAAAAATTCATACAAGTGCCAGCGAAGGCGGGTTCACTGCTTATATGGCATGTAGCACTTCCGCACGGTAATGGTCGCAACACGTCCGATAAGCCACGGTTAGCACAATACATGAACTATTATCGTGCTCCTAATCCTATGAATGAAGAACGACATCAAGAACGCCTCACACTGTGGCGGGAGCGAAGGGCATTAGGCCGCGGTCCCTATCCTGGCGACCCGCGTGGATGGGAAGCGAAAAACTATGGATCCCCGGAATTGACACCTTTGGGACGAAAACTGTTGGGACTTGATTTGTGGGATTAATCATTTTCGCTACCGGGAGGTCACTCCTATAGAAAAATAGATTAATACGTCTTAATCATTGCCCAACTTGTGGTTAATTTTTCTTGTGGATCAACACCAAGCGCAGTTTGTAATCCAGTATTTCGGATAGCATTAATCTGCTTCAAATCCAAAGCCACATTAAAGATAGCGACTTCATCAAATGAACCGAGCATAAAGGTGTGGTTAGCCAACCTTGCTCCCATATTAACTGCTTGGGTATCAACGTTGGTGTCCATCGCAAATTCGGTTCCCTCTTTTTCTTGAAGTTTACCGTCTACATATAGATCGTGGTCTTTCACCGCATCTGATCCTTTAGGAAAAACCACTGCACAATGATGCCATTCACCATCGCAGACGTTGTCAGTACCGAAATTGTTGCCGCTGTTGACTTCCACCCGTAAGTTGCATTCATTTCCACGGACGTGTGCGCGGATGTAGTATTTTTGGCTCGGAGAATTCACACCCCATTTGACCCAGGAATGGTCTCGGACTGTTGTAGTTTTAAACCAGAAAACTGTCGTTCGTGGTTCAGTCCCACCGATGCCGTTGTAGCCTGTGACAATGACGTTATCATCGCTTCCATCGTATTCTAAAGCGTTCCCGAACACACCTTTGACACGTTTTGCCCCAGTGAGTGCACCATCTCGATCATTTCCAGATATATCTTTGACAACGACGGCACTATTCCCATCAAACAGATAAGCTACCTCCAGTGTATCTTTTTCAATAGCTGCAGCGTGGCTTACACTGGCAATTAACACTGTAAAGATGGCGAAACTTAGCCATAAGACCATCAATCTACTTTGACTTCCAAATCTCATTTTTTTGCCTCCATTAAAAATATACGCACTTTAATTTGAATTTAAAGTCATTCTCATATATTGATTCAAAGTTTGAAGATGATTTTAGCAAAATCGTCTAAAATAAACAAGTGGAAAGACACTGAACACACAGACCTAATTCTCATTGATTTGCAGGCGGTAATCAAGTAATTACCAGTCATTAGATTTGAGGATGTAACAATCTCCGCAAATGTCCGTAGAATTTATTGTGAGCCTTTTTCCTAAGGACCTTCCAATGGTAACAAATAACACGTCTTTCAGAAATTTGAACTCAGCAGTTCAGGCGATACTGACACAAAAATTTGGTAGGGAGATTAGCATTGATAAAGGTGAGAATATCCATCCTCAAAGTCTATATCGTTTCAAAATACTTTCGGGGCCCGAAGGGATACCCGAAAGTGTTTTTGTTAAACGTAAGCGGGCAAGGAGGATCCGTGTTGAATGGGCGTGTCTACAATTCTTGAGTGACCAGATGGGTGAAAATAGTGTTACACCGAACCTTTATGGCGGTGGATATACTGGAAAAAATAACGTACCCCTCATTGTGATGGAAGATATGGGAGACGGTCAGAATCTCAGGGCAATATTACTTTCTGATGATAGCCAAACAGCAAAAATGGTCATGATTGAATGTGCCAAAGCTCTTGGAAGAATTAATGCACACGCAATTGGCAAGGTAGAGGAATTCCTCAAAATACGGGATTCGATTGTCTCAATTGAACAAAAAAGTCATGACTTCTATTCTATTTATGCTGATAAATTAACGGAGATATGTGATGCCGCAGGTATCACACCTTATCAAGAGTCCTTTTCCGAGTTAAAGGCACTTGTAGACTTTCTTGAACCTTCCAACCGTTTTCACGGACTAACCCATGGTGACCTTTATCCCGTAAATGTCTATCATTCTACCTCAAAATCGAAAGTGTATGTTTTTGATTACGAGTTTGGGCACTTTCAACATGTGCTTGTTGATGGGTTTCAGATTCGTGTGCATCTTGATATGTGGGCGGACGTTTCTCGGTTTCCTGACAATGTAATACAAGAAATGGAAAGGATATACCGATCCAAACTTGCCACTGCTTGTCCTGAAGCACAAGATGACACGTGGTATTATCAACGTATCATAGAGGCGTGTGTTTATGAAACGATCCAGTGTATTTACCGGTTTTTTGAACCGCCAAAATCCGTGTTTAGCAATACCATAAATAATCGTCCCGCTGGCGATTATGAGGCATTGAGGACTGACCCGAACTACAACCATTGGGGGTTACCCGCCGTGCGTAGACGTGTTTTCTACCGTTTAGGCATGTTGGCACAGTTGGCTGAAGAATACGGTTATCTGCAAGCACTCGGTGCAACAGCGAGAAAAATCCAAGATAAATTCAGCACAATATGGCCACCTGAAGTTCAAGTAATGCCGCTGTACCCTGCGTTTCTTCCTGATTAAAGCGGAACGATGATTCAACAACTATAATAGATTTTAGAATTAATTGGACATTATGATCGGTACGGTTAGGAAACCGCTCCTACCGCGGTGGGAGTCTTCTAAGTTTGCCCAGCAAAATGACTATTTATTTTCATATTTCACCATAATAACCAATTGGAAGGAGATCATCTTCTGTGAAACCGATCATTTCATATTTGATTTGTGCGACACCTCGTTGTGGAGGTTACCTACTATTTGAGGCTTTAGAGAATACAGGACTCGCTGGAATCCCCGGAGAATATTTTTGGGACGATAAAGAATGGTCTAAGAAGTGGGAAGCAACGGACTATGCCGATTTTCTGGATAAAGTAAAAGAAAAAAGCACAACCACAAACGGTGTTTTTGGAACAAAACTTATGTGGGGATACTTTGAAAACTTTATCGGTAAAGTGTGCCAAACACCGCAATTCAAAAATCGTGATCTGTCCCCGTATGCGGTACTATCAGAACTATTTCCGAATCTGAATTACATCTGGATTATGCGTCGAGATAAGGTGCGTCAGGCAGTATCTCTTTGGAAAGGACTGCGGGGATTGGCTTGGCGGAAAAGAATTGGCGACCCTATACCTGAACTGGAAAAAGAACCGGAATACAACTTTGAGGCAATTGACTATCTGGTTCAAGAAATTATTTTACACGAAGCAGCATGGCAACAGTATTTCACACGATATGGCATAACCCCATTTACAGTAATTTACGAGGATTTTGTGCCTTATTATGAGACAACAGCACTCCGAATTTTGGATTGGCTAAAAGTTCCTTATCCTGAAGACCTCGTGTTTGGAACAAGGCGCTTACTGAAACAAGCGGACAGTGTGTCCGAGGATTGGGTTCAGAAATACCGCGCTGAAAAACAGAAAAGAGAGAGTGCTATGGAAATTCACTCCCCCTTTTCTAATTCTACTTGGAACTTTAATACATCTGCTTAATAGTCTTACTTCCATCCATGCTGTAGGGAGGACACAAAAACCCATCCATTACAACAAAGAACTGCCGAAAACTGATAGCAATAAACGTTAGTACTTCTTAATCCTTGCCCAACTTGTGGCTAATTTCTCTTTCGGGTCAACACTGACGGACCCATGCAATCCATCTTCTCGGATGGCATTGATCTGATCCGCATCCAAGGCCGCACTGAAAATAGCGAGTTCATCTAAAAATCCCAACATAAATGCGTGCCCTGTCAGACGTGCCCCTATGTTTACCTCCTGTGCTTCACCGTTCGTGTCCATCTCTTTATCGTTGCCCACCTTTTCTTGAAGGACACCATCCACATAGAGATCATGGTCTTGCACGGAGTCTGCACCTTCGGGAAAGACCACCGCACAATGATGCCATTCGCCATCACATACGTTATCTCTCGCGTAATTTTGCCCGCCGTTAACTTCAATTCTCAAGAAGCAATTTTCACCAGTTACATGCGCGCGGATGTAATATTTTGCACCGGAAGCATTAGGTCCCCACTTCACCCATGAGTGCTCTCTTGTACCATTGGCTTTAAACCAGAAGAGCGTCGTTCTGGGTTCTGTGCCACCAACACCGGCATAACCGGTAACGATCAGATTGTCATCTTCTCCATCGTATCGTAGACTGGTGCCAAAGACGCCTTGGGCGTATTGTGCCCCAATGATTTCCCCATCTCGACCGTTGGGAGAGGAATCCACGGCGACCTCACCTTTTCCCTCGTCAAAGAGATAGATAACTTCAATTGTCCCCTCGTCAACCAAGGCAGCATAGGTAATACTGGTGACCGACAATGTAAAAATAATGACACTTAACCAAACTAATATAGGTCCACTTTGATTTCCAAATTTCATTTTCGTTTCCTCCAATATCAAATTGTTCGTTTTCCTACTTAAAAGGGATGTTTATAGTGGATTTTACAAATAACTTTACATCTGAGCTGTAGGAGGGAACTCCGATTCCCGACTAACAATGATTTCGTCGCGATTCGGAGATCGCTCCTACAGAATATATGTGAACTTATTTACATAATTTACTATAATTCAGGTTAAGATTGAATTCGTGGCGTTTGTAGTCAAACATTCCACTGTTATCTACATTCGCCAGAAAATCATAACGGGTATAAGGTATCTCAAAAACATTATAGACTTTGCTATAATGTCCAATTATAACAAAAACTCTTAAAATAGGCAACGGAAAATGTAACAAAATTGTGACATGAATAATGAATTTTCTCACAATTTTAAGTGAACAAAGAAATAAAGCACATATTTCCAAAGAAGTCATGATGAATTCCGTCAAACAACTGACTTACCCCGGTAAAGCATTCTGGTAATTTATGCCAGTAAACATCCCAAGTACCATCCACGCGCCGACAATGCCAAACTCACCTATGATCAATCCCATGAACAATGGACGAAACCTGCGATAATAACCGATACCACCCGATTTCAGTACCAAAAACTTTAAAAACCAACCGATAAACATACATGACCAGAGGAAATAGGAGGAATAAACTGCTCCCATCACATACCCAATCGGATGAAGTTGCCACCACATAAATTGCCGTTGCATGATGAGTAGAAAGGATGTAATTCCGACTCCTAAAATCATGCTGTATGCTTCTCCCAGTTTTGCATCTCTCGGATATTGAATTAGTGAAACCATGTGATTAAAATATCTTGGTGCTCCAACAAAAGGTCCGCCTTGCAGATTTAAACCGCCTTTTTCATAAATCAAGGGGAGCGAAGCGGCATAGGAAACACCGATAGCAACAACAATTGCAAGTGCCATCGCCCCCAACACGCTTTTTCGATTTAATCGGAGTGGGTCTGCTGCTTTGAAGCCGTGTAGCACACTTGGCATCAAAATACCACCCCAGTCGCGCATCATCACCCGCTGAAACCCTAAAAGTGCTAAACTATTCGCATTGATGATTCTTGAACCTGTAACAATTTCAAAGTATTCTACGGGGTACATAGGTGCCTGAATTAGCAACAGACCGCCGTTGACTACCATCCATGACAGTGCTGTAGAAGTAATCAAGAACAGTGTGATAATACTGCAGGCAACCCAAAACGACATGCCAGCGTAGAAGCAGAGACCGGCAAGTAGTAGAAAGCTGAAAATTGCTCCCAGAACAGCCCATCTATACGGTAATACTTCATCCGAGTCGTTGATCGTTGTGGTAGAGGTAGCCTGCTGAAATGTTCTCTTGAGAAGGTCTGTGATATGCAAGCGGCTGTTGAGCAGAAAAGCAACAACCATCACTACATAGGCAGCCATTGTCTGTCCTCTTGCACAGATCCAAGGACTGATAGGGATCGCAAAGGCATTGATAATGATGTACTGCAGCTTGAAGAAGAGGAAGAAAAACCAGCAGCTAAACGATACCTCCATCGCGAGGAAATAGGTTATGCCGATAACGGAGAAATAGAGAAAGAACCGAAATTGAGGCCACCACCGCATCACAATCCACGGACGTTCCGTGAATGGCGCGGAAAGATCGTACCGATTCGGAATAGATGGAAGCGCGGGGAAATACTCGTGTAGTCCGTTCAGTAGATGAAATGCAGCGGCAATACCGAATCCTATCCAGACGAGCCGATTCCTGAAAAGACTGCCCACGCCGCTGTGCGTTGAGGTTTGCTGCACCATCTCTATAGGAACAGTAACGAGCGGAAATATAAATCTTTCGCGTTCAACCCACTGTTTCCGTAAGACAATCGACACACAAATTGTCACACAATAGAGCAGAAGGATGAAAGCTGACCATACTATGATCGGTTTTACCCAGAGTGCCCACGGAACAAATGACTCTCCCTCATAGAAATTGGTAACGGCATGTTTATCCCACACGATTAACCATTCGGGAAAGTGGGGGTGAAGTGTTTCTGCCCATTCGTTTTCAGGTGTGGCAAAATAGACCGGTGCAGCCAAATAGGGTAGTAAAAACCCCATCATTCCTTTCGACGGAATCGCTGAACTAACTCCCATCATCACCCATATTACGATCAACTCTGCCGGATTTAATGTTGATCGAGGAAATGCCTTCTTTAAAATAGGGTTGATGACAAGCGTAAGAAAGATCAGTGTGAAAACAGCGCCTAAAGGGAAGTGATTTCCGGCGATGTCTGTTCCTTGGAGGTAATAGTCGTTGTACGGGGTAATTGCTGTTTGTACAATGACGAGTGCTAAACCGAGTAGAAGTGCTCTTACGGTCATCTATTTCCACCTCGCTTTAGCACATGATTTTTAAGAAACATCTTCAAATCGGGAACAAACAACGCACTAATAGTCTGTCCAGTCTTAAATTATAGGATAATAACAATCGGGAATCGGAGTTCCCTCCTACAAAGAGATGACCGTATTGGTAGGAGCGATCTCCGAATCGCGACCTTTACCCGCAAAATTTCGGTAGACACTCCACTAATGGGAAGCAACCCTGCGTATCATTTGTGGGTGTGCATAGACGGTGGCATCAAAACTCTTTTGCATGAGTGACCACTTAATATCTTGATAATCAGCATGTTCGGAAAGATCGTTATGTTCCCACGGGTCATTGTCAAGGTCATACAGTTCGCAAATACCTTTTTGATGGTACACAACGAGTTTCCAACGTCTGTCCCGATACATTGTGGCGTGTGTTTGATCGGGTGTTGCGAGTGCACCGAAAAATTCACAACGGACTGCTTCGCTATGTTCGTTGATAGGAGCATCACCCCGTAGTAGTGTTGTGAGCGATCTACCCTGCACATAATAAGGTATATCTATACCTAACATATCGTAGAGCGTGGGGACAATATCAAGCAGTTCAACAAGCGCATCACTTTGAACATTTTCCAAGAAATGTGTTGGCAATGAGATAATAAGTGGCACCCTTGCTAATCCCTCGTAAAAACGACAGCCTTTGTATAGCAATCCGTGGTCTCCGAGTGATTCTCCATGATCGGAAGTGAAGATGACGATAGTGTTTTCACGAAGCCCCTCCGCATCAAGATAGTCAAGTATCCGTCCAAATTCATGATCAACCAGTTCAATCATGCCGTAATAAGATGCTTGTATCTGTTTATCGTCAAATTCTGAAGGATATTTTGCCTTAGATTGAAAATCAATTCCTGCGTCAGTTAGTTTTGCCTGAAAGGGTATATCACTTTCTTCAAAGTAAGGACCGGGTAGCGTTTCTGGGTCGTAGCGTCGATAGTATTCCCAAGGTGCGTCAAACCCTGGATGCGGATCAAAGGGGTTGATGTTAAGCATCCACGGTTGATTTTTTCTGCGATTTTTCTGGATAAATTCGATCGTTTTTTCGGTGCACCAGTAGGTTTGGTGGAGATGAGGTGGGATATTATCGCAATCTGGGGTCGGTTCAGGAAATTGCCCCGTGTTTTTCTTTGGCTTTTGGACAACCACTCGCTGTTGCAAAAGTTTACCAAGGTCCTCACTTTGTGTGCGTAGCCAATCCGCGTATTCGTGTCCAAATGCATTCGGTTTTCCATGGTCGTGACTATATTGAAAGTAACGATACCCATCATCAACGCGGTGTTCCTGCCCATCAAATGCACTTGCGAGATGCAGTTTGCCAATTAAGCCGCAGTCGTAACCTTCTTGCGCAAGAACATGAGACACTAACCGATCTTCATAATATTGGGGAAAAACCGGATTTCCATTGCCAGTTACACTTATAGCGGAGGGATACATACCCGTCATAAAACTTGCACGAGAAGGTGTGCAGATGGGGGATTGGCAATAGGCGTGGGTGAATGAGACGGATTGCTGGACAAATTCATTGAGTCTTGGTGTGTGGATATGTGGATTTCCCAACGTGCCGATAGTATCAAAGCGTTGTTGGTCTGTACAGTACCACAAGATATTTGGACGTTGTTCCATTTCTATTTTCACTCCTTGTAAGCTATGGTGAATTATTGAAATAATTATACACCTCACCTGTAGGAACGATCTCCGAATCGCGAATAAAGCCACTCGTAGTCGGGAATCGGAGTTCCCTCCCGCTGAATGCCAAAAGCGCATTCAGCGTTGATTCACAAACCCGTAATGTCTAATTAATTCTAAAATCTACCATAAGTGTTGTCAGAATTCAGAGTTGCCGATTATTTTAACGTGAGTTGGATATAAAAAAATGGTTCATCACTTAGGTTCAAATGAAACCAAAGACAGCCTCAACGCAACACCCAAAACGTCCACATTTGCTCCAGCGGAGCAATATGTCTATAGCAGCCATCAGAACCGACGTTTCCGCTCCAGCGGAGCGGTATGTAATCTATCACACATAGCACTCCGCTGGAGTGCGGGGGTTTGGATATTGGTTTTCTATAGACATAGCACTCCGCTGCAGTGCGGGAACATATCCATCATCAAATATGCGATAGCGCGATATTATTGTGTCGGATTTCTCTAAACTATATGTCAAACTCACGTTATGTTACCAAATCTCTGTCTTTTGATTAAGGAAATTTTACAATTATCGTTTTAGACTCTTTTTTGAACGTGTAAAATATCCTATTCTTTCACTTCTGAACATAGTCCTGACAAACTAAACTTGGATCGGAGCGAACTGCCCCTCGGTAGGTTCCGCTCAGCAAAACCATGCCTCAGTAATCCGTGGCGCGGGTAGATGTGTTTGTTCCTTTAAAGAAATCCGGTTACGGCACAACGGAGTGTGCCTACTACCATGCATATCGGCAGCAAGTTTCCATATCCGATAAAAGGTTTCAAGCGTATCAACACTGATTCGCGCGTCGTTTTCTACAAGCGCGTTGACCGTTTTATGAAGTTCATCCATACGAGCGTCGGGATGTGCCCAAATATAACTAAAAGCAGTTTCATCAAGTGTAAGGGAAAGTTCCTTCGTTTCCGGACGGTTAAGTAGATATGAACCGGGCGGAATGAGTAAACGGACAGCAAACTGCACAGGATCAACATGATAGATGAGACGATGTGTGTCAACAAATTCAAGAATTTCAAGATAGTCGTCTAAGGTTGTCCACGGCGTAAACGGCACCCAGGTCGGACGTAGTGCGATACCAGTACTCTGAACGATCCCGATTGCATCTTCAACATCGGCGCGGGTATGATGCTTCTCTAAAATCGTTAACACTGTGTCACTCAGCGATTCCACAGCAGAGATGACAAATCGGCATCCGAGTTCAGCGAATTCTGGGAAGTGTTTGCCGTGTTTAAGAATATGTTCTATTTTAGTTGTAAAGTCAAAAGTAAGGTTGGGAAATGTTTCGTGCATTGCACGAAGAATGCGGAGTCCGTGCATCGGTCCGTTGAGAAAATCTGGATCACCAAATGTGATATGTGTTGCACCTTCAGCCACCTGTTTCTGAATTTCGTCTAACACAGTTTCTCGCTGCACAGCGAAAAACTTGCCGTTATATACAGGTGGAATAGGACAGTGCGTGCAAAGATGCTTGCATCCACGCGTTGTCTCTGTATACCCGACGGTTCGCACCTCATCATTATCTTCAAATCGTGCATACTTCTCTAAAGAAGGAAGTTTCCCATTTTTTACGATTGTAGGGTGAGATATCTGGTGTGCAAGTCGTTTTTCACCTACAAGGGATTGCACTAACGCAACCAATTGGTTTGACGTTTCACCACCGATACAAAAATCAACCCCGTGTGAAAGCAGATGGTCCGCATTAAGTTCAGCGTAAAGTCCATACATGCATATTGAAACATCTGGATTGAGTTCACGAATTCGTTGAAGAAGGTGAACACCCAGTCGTAGGGCAGTATGCATCGGAACAGAAATACCGATAAACTTAGCACTTTTGACTTTTTCGGCATTTAGCGGTTCGACAGCGATGTCAGTCGCATCAGGAGAAAATCCAGCAGCTTCAAGCGTTCCGAGTGGACGTGTAAGCCCCATCGGTCGGTGCCCGAGTTCGTAGCAAGAGATTAAGAGGACTGCACCGGGGGCGTGCATCGCTGATAGGGTACGTGTTTCCTTGTCCATACTAAATAGGATAGCACGCCATCACCGAATACGCAACAGAATTTAAGGCTTTCTTATAAGCAGAAACTTTACAAATAAGGATAGGTAGCATCTGGTTGATAATCCGGTAGCAAAGCATCATGGGGTTGTCCTGCTATGAGCCTTTTGCCATCAGTAAAGCCTTCAGGACGGTCGCGGAGAAACTCAATCAGACGATTTCGCCAGGGCGTTAAGCGAGTTTCAGCATCGCTCTGGCTTGCTAAATCATGTGTTTCGTGTGGATCTTCCTGCAGATTAAAGAGATGTTCTCGTCCGGTTTGGGAATACCAGATGTACTTGTGGTGTCCGTCAGTCACATAGTGGTTGCCGTGCTTGTAATTATAGCAACCAGAGTGCTCGCCGTGTAGAAAATCCCGCACCCTATCAGTATCACCTTGCATGATGGGGAGTAGACTTTTACCGGTACAGGTGTTGGGAATCTCAATCTTTGCAGCGTCGAGAATCGTGGGCATGATGTCTTGCAAGCCAACGGGACTTTGGCAAACAGATTCTTTCGGATAACCCCATTTCGCGGGTGCGCGCATTAGAAAAGGCACTCGTGCAGAGGCTTCGTACGGAAAGGTTTTACGGAACATATTGTGATCACCCAACATTTCGCCGTGGTCGGAAGTAAAAATAAGTAGGCAATCGTTCAATCCACCGACGTTTTGGAGCAGTCTACCGATCTGATCATCAATGAAATTGATCATCCCATAATAAGCAGCACGGGCACAGCGCATATTGTGGCTATCAAGGCTAATCTCCCATGCATTTGGATTCTGTCCCTTCTCCTCAATGTCAAGGTTTAATGACCATTTACCGATAACGGGAGATGGAAGGTCCCGCTGTATGTAGCGTTGGTAATAGTGGAGTGGTGGTGTCAGCGGCGGGTGTGGATCTATAAAGGAGATGTTGAGGAAAAAGGGGTCTGTCGGGTCGCGTTTTCGCAGGAAATTGAGTGCGCGGTCAACACACCAAAAGGTGTGCATCTGCTCTTCAGGTAGGTGATGCGGACGACCAACCCATCCATTAGCAGAAACACCGTGTGCCATACCCGGTTCAAAGTCATTACGATGATGGTATTGTTGCAACCACTCGACGTAGTCGTTGTTTGCGGTTCCATGCGTAGCATCAGACAATTGGAGGTGATCAAAACCGTATCGCTTGCGCGGCGGCGACAGATGTAGTTTGCCTATCATCTCAGTTTGATAACCGACTGCGGATAATTCACCAGCCAGCGTATGAGGTGGATCCCACTGCGCGCCTCTATATCCAACTGCTCCGTTGGCGGCTGGTGCGGTGCCGGTCATTATCCCACGCCGAGCAGGAATACAACTTGGACATTCAGCGTACCCGCGGCGGAAGTGCGTGCCGCTGCGACCGATCCAGTCCAGGTTCGGTGTCTGCAGACAGTCGGGACCGTCAGGATCAATACCTAAACAGTCGCCGCGTTGTTGGTCAGTAGTGATTAACACGATATTCGGACGAGCATCAGACATCTTAAACTCCATGTTGGGAAATGTTAAATCGGCGGTTCAACGTTTTGTTGAACAATATAACATACATGTTGATGGATATCAAAGAAATAATTCCTTAGAGTAGAGTCATTCAAATGTTGTGTGATTAGAAACATCGGTACAACCTGTGACTATCTTATTTGAATATAATGTCAATTTAGAATATCATTTTTATATTATATATGCTAAAATAATAAGAAATAATTATTTGACTTTAGGCTTCGTTATGTTGTATAATTAAATGTGATAAAAATGGATATGTAAGGCAATACGATAGATATATTTACTTTACAAAACGAAATATGTGAATCTATATATGTCGTTAAAAATGTTGTTAATTAAACCTATAATTAATATTTTCGTCAAATAAATAAAACATTATAGAGAATTTCAGTTAGTCGTTAACTACAAGAGGCAGAGGTAAATACAAAAAATGGCTAGAACTAAAGACCTTGCGATGATTCACGGTGCAGCGTTTTACTTTGCCCATATCTCACGCGATAAAAAGAAAATTGCTAATCACTTCGGTGTAACAGAACGCACCATAGAGCGATGGTCAAAAGAATCTGAATGGGAACAAGCATTGAACGCCTGGGGATATACCGGTGATAGATCTTTCACACCACCCCCTCGTCGTGATATTGCATATAAGTCCAGAGATAGCTATGAGAGGGCGAGATCGATTTACATTGAAGCACTACAGGCAGAGGAACCAGACCACAAGCTTGCTACGATCGCAGGGGAAGCTACTGGGCTACCACCGGCAACAATTCGTAGGTGGGCAACGAAACACCGATGGCGAGACTATTATTGGGATAGTAATGTATCAAACAGAGAGATTGAAACTTTTATAGGTGTTTCAGGCACACCGTACGAATTTGAGTGTTATAACATTTTATCAGAGTTTCCAGGTGTCGGAGCGGTCTATATATTCACAAAACGTTATGCCGCATCAGGAAAAAACATTCATGAACCTTTGTACATCGGCCAAGCACGATCATTGGAAGGCAGTTTTTATGACCCTAAAAAATTCGATTGCGTTAAGAAAAAGGGTGGGAATATTATCTGCGTCCACCGTGAGAAAATTGAATTTTTGCGGCATCAAAAAGAAAATGATCTGATTGCGGTACTCAACCCTGTTTGTAATGAATAAGTCAGTAATTATTGAAATTGAAAGAATTAGGCACAAGATTATGAGAAAACCTATAATTGTTCTTATCATAGTGTGGACAATCTTGATAGCCGTTTTGCTTAACGGTTGCACACACCTCAAAGAAAGGTGTAAATCAATGGAAAACCTGAATATATCAGTTCTCCGTGACCGCAATATTTCTATCAACCTTGTCCAGTATAGGGATGTCTATGAAGATGACCCAACGCGTGAAGCAGAATGGAAACTGCTAATTTTCGCGGAGAAAGTTGGATTTAGAAACGGGAGCATTGTATTAGTGACTCAAGATTTTTACTTAGTAGATGGTGACACGCTTATCCATATTTGTCCAATTTCTGATCAGCAGGCCACTAATGACCGAATTATACCATACCTACAAGCTGAAATTGACCGTGCAACGCTGCTAAACTAAAGTGTTATTGGCACCTAATTGTTAATTTTCAAAACTTGTTTTTGATGTTGTCTAAAACTATCATGAAAGGAGAGAATCAAAATGGCACCTATAATTGGAATCACAGAATGCTACAAATTTGAAAATTATGAATATGCGATTGAGAAACATGGAGGAAGAGTTGAAGAATTATTTATCCGTGACAATAGGGCTGCAGAAAAAATTATTGCTGATTTTGATGGTCTTTTACTTCCTGGCGGAGGTGATATTGATCCGCGCCGTTATAATGAATCTCGGTACCATATTAAAGGTATTAGCAAGATCAAGGGTGTTAGCAGGTCGCGCGATACATCAGAGTTACAATTATGTATGAAGGCATTAGAAGCCGATATACCTGTCTTCGGAATCTGCCGCGGAATTCAGATACTGAATGTTGCAACGGGTGGCAGTTTGTACCAGGATATAGAAGATTTATACCCACGACCTATATGCAAGCATGATGGGAAACCCGATGATGATTGGCATGAAATTGAAATTGAATCTGGCAGTAAGTTAATGGATATTGTAAAGGAAAGTACAGACAAAGTCAATTCTGCACATCATCAAGCAATAAAAGAGATTGGAAAAAGTTTAGTCAACACAGCACATAATCAGGCAATAGACGATATTGGCAAGGGTTTAGTTGTCACAGCACGCTCAGAAGATGGCATCATTGAAGCAATGGAGTATCCAGCAAAGCCGTTTGTTATAGGCGTACAATATCATCCTGAGCGGGGTGTGTAAAGTTTTGGTTATAAGTTCATGCTGCCTGTTTGAGTTCATTCCAATATGTGTCCCACGCTCCATTTTTTATCAAACATCGTGCGGGAAGCACTGGATTGATACCTTTCTCCTGCCACCTCATAGCAGCTTGTTTACACCTTTGTCCGACAACATGTTTGCAGGCACTCTCAATCACGCCACTCCCGATTTGATACCCTTTTTCCCGAAACATTTTATATTGCATGCGTTCAGCGTGCTTTTCGAAATAGCCTGCTTCCCTGTCTAAGATATTCACAACATCTGGATTTTCCATACCTAAACCCCGAATGCGTAAAACGACTTCTGCCGTGTCTCCCTCATAAAAAAAAAAGTCTGTTGCCTCTACCCACTTTTCAATCGTTGTTGTCTGATGTTCCCCAAATGCCTGTTTTGCCACTTCATATAAATGGGATTTCGCATGCATGTAATCCACAATCTCAATGGCATTCGGAAAGTATTCATCCGCTAAGTTCCATATCCACGCCGCACCATCCCCAATAAACACAACATCCTGGGTATCTATATCGTCTCGGTAAATGCCACTTTGCGTTGCTAACGTAAATAACTTTTCCCCAAACTGTGCCGCATTTTCACGCCCCGCAACATAACGAATACTTTCTGTTCTGGCACTCGGTGTCGCCCCCGAACCCAGTTGTGGATAATCTCTATAAACACAACCGACTTTCACTTCTTTCCACCCATCAGTAGAGTTCGTGTAGCACCCATCACACCCCACATACCAACGCTGATTTGCCACAAGTTGTTGCGGTTCTACTTGTTCCGATGCGTGCAGTTCTGATAACCACTCACGCACTTTTTGGTGCAATGTCGTGTGGCTCACTTTTATCCCTTGAAAAGACAACTCTTTCGCTGCTGCTCTATAGTCAAAAGGTGCTGCCAGATAACACATCCGCTCTGCGACACGATACGTATATTTACCTTTCAACTTCTGGCGCATATCCCAAGGCCTATGATAATGACCCGACACACATTCATACACCCAACGCTGCACACGGATCTTGCCACAAAGTGTTGTGATATTCACGCCGCGTTTCTGTATCGGACGACACGCTTGTTCACATTGTGGACATTCAACAGGTGCTGCAGATTGCCGAGATGCTGCTTCTGAGACACACACTTCCAACAACTTTTGACTACTTCTAAGCATGAGGTCTCGCACACAAGGCTCAGCTGCTTCTAATGGGACGCAAGGGGATGACAAAAGTTCGTCTGCCACCTGAGCAATATCTTCTAAAATCTCTTTGACTTCTGGGTTCTCTAATGATATATTAAACATTGGTATCCTCTTCCTTTTTGAATTTATTAGGATAGGATACCCATTTATTATAACTCGCAACAACTCTTTACATCAGAGTTGCTACAAAAACTTTACACACCCTGGGATAAGTTACTTTTGACAGATTATTGATTACGTGTTAAACTGATTTACGTGAACATTGCGTTAGAAGGAGCATTCGATGGCTTACAGAGAACTTGCAACGAAGAAACCATTTGTTGTTAACAAAAACCTCGGTAGTGCAGTTGAGGTTGAACCTGAAGAATTGACACAGACCAATGCAGATGGGTTACCCGTTGTGATCCCTACACAGAAACAAAAATATGACTTTGATCGCACAGGCTGGTTGTTAATTCCGGCTGTCTTATCTGACACAGAAATAGTGGAAATGCGGGAATTTAGTGAACGTTTGAACGACAAACCTGATAGCATACCTGAACCACAACGTTGTGGACTTGGCGGTCCCTTACAGAAACTTGCAGACCATCCAGTTGTTGTAGGATTTTTGAACGAATTTTTGGCATATCCACCTGCCGCCAGTGAGGATTGCTACGGATTTCGACTGGAAGAAACCGGTGTGATTTTTCGTGCTCAGGAGAGAGACACTGTATCGCAGTTTACTTCGCAGAAAGGGAACGGTCTGTTTCGGTTACCTGGCGATTCACATATTTACCGATGTGTTCCGGGACGCGCATGGAGTGGTTTAACGCGCGCGATTTGGGAATTATCAGAGGTTAATGCAGAGACAAATAATTTTCGGTTTATAACAGGCAGCCACAAAGCTGCATATACAGCACCAGAGGCAGTGCATGATCAAAATTCATCGCTCTGGGACACTTATGAATGTCCACCAGGATCGCTTTTTCTTCTAACGGAATCAATACTGCAGATGAATGTACAGGTAACACCTCATTCCACTGGTGTGGAGCGTGTTAGGGTCTCAAATTTATATAATACTGTGGCAAGTCGCTGGTCTAATTGGATGCCGCACCCTGAACTTCTGGATGCAATGCCATCTAAACGACAAACGCTATTTCGAGAGCCCTACGCAGGAGGTAATGTTGTCAACGGTGATTTTGGCAATCGCACTTCCGCATATCCTATAGAGATTTAACGAAGGTATACATTAAATGGAAAAACAGAGATACGACACCCTAAACTCATCTTTGCCAGCAGAAACATGCGAATTGCCGACTCACAACGCCGATGGTATAGCTATCCCTGAATTGACTCCAGAACAGATATACGCATTTGATACACACGGTTGGTTTTTAATACCAGAAGTGTTTAAAGGCAGTGAATTAAAAGAGATGCGTGATTTCGGGTACAGACTACACCATGACCCCGAGTCTATCCCAAAGCATGAACGAAGTACGCTTGGGGGTCCCCTCCAAAAATTAATTGACCATCCGTTTGTAGTTTCACTTCTCAATGAATTCACAGCACATCCCGCAGTGACGAGTCCAGAGAGTTACGGTTTTTGTGTAGAGAGTACTAATCTATTTTACCGAACGCCCGGCATGGGAGGATTTGGACCACATAACGGGAACGGTTTGCTCCGTTTCCCTGGTGATGTTCACTATTATAATGCCTTCCCCGGCAAGGGGTATAGTCCACATACTCGTATTGTGTGGGAATTGAATGAAGTCAAAAAAGGACAAGGTGGTACGTTGTTGGTCACAGGAAGTCATAAATCTGTTTACACAGCACCCTCTGAAATTCAAAATCCAGAGTCAGATATCTGGAGTACTTATGGATGTCCACCGGGTTCACTACTCTTTTTTACTGAAGCACTCACGCATAGTGCAAATCCGTGGACAAATACCGACAACGATAGAATAGCGATTTTCAACCTTTATAGTCCAGTTGACAGCGGCTACGCAAGGGTTTACAAACCACATCCGAAACTGCTTGAAGAAATGCCGCCGCTGCGTCAAACGCTGTTCCGCAATCGGTATGTTGTTGACAATCTGAATGGTACATAAAAACTTCAAATCAAAAGGCGTAGGTTGGGTAGAGCGAACGCAAAACCCATAGCTGTCAATTTAGCGTATTTTCTTTCTTGTGAGAGGGCTTTCTCAGTCCGATTAGTTAATTTATCGGCGTTGAAAACGCCTTCCACAAGAGGTGGACTATAACCAGTAGGCTGAGATGAGCGCAGCGAAACCCAACAGAGTTGAATAGTTTTATTGAAAGTATTGAAAGGAGATAATTTTGGCAACAACGCAACCTAATGTTTTGTGGATATACGGTGAAGACCTTTCACCAGATTTGGGGTGTTACGACACACCTGCTGTACAAACACCAAATATTGATCGAATCGCAGAAGAGGGGACGCTTTTTTCTAATGCTTTTGTCACTTGTCCAGTCTGTTCACCAAGTCGATCTGCACTAATTACGGGTACGTATCAAACCCATTTTGATGCACACAATCATCGAAGCAACCGCGAAAAACCTTTACGGGATGATATGAAACTCATCACTGATTGCTTTCGTGAAGCAGGCTATTTCACCTGCAATAGTCCTGGTCCGCCCTATAAACGTCGGGGTAAAACAGATTTCAACTTTCAACGTGAGCAGCCTTTTGATGGCATAGATTGGTCTGAACGAGCAGAAGGACAACCTTTTTACGCTCAAATCAATATCCCTGACACACATCGCGTATTTAAACCGGATCCCGAACACCCAATCAATCCTGATGATGTTGAATTACCACCTTACTATCCTGACCATCCGCTTATCCGAAAGGATTGGGCACTCTATCTTGAAAGCATTCAGATTTTGGATAGGAAAGTGGGGGAAATCCTGAAACGTCTGGACGATGAAGCTCTTTCTGAAAACACAATTGTCTTTTTCATGAGCGATCATGGACGCGCTCATATCCGCTGCAAGCAATTCCTCTACGATGGTGGCATTCACATACCTTTGATTGTAAGGTGGCCAGGAAATATTGAAGCTGGGATTGTTAGTGATGAACTTGTAAGCGGTGTTGATTTTACACCGACAACACTTTCTCTTGCTGGAGTTGATATTCCAAGTTACGTTCAAGGACAGGTTTTCTTAGGTTCTGATGCGACATCTCGCGATGCAATCTTTGCTGCTCGTGACAGATGTGATGGAACAGATGATCGCATTCGTTGCATCCGTACACATCAGTACAAACTTATCCGAAACTATGATCCTGAACTACCTTATATGCAGTTCAACGCGTATAAGAAGCTGCAATATCCTTTGTGGACACTGATCCGTATTTTATCCGAAAAAGGTGAGTTGTCTAAGGCTCAAAAGCATTTCCTGCAACAGACGCGTCCTGCCGAAGAACTATATGATTTACAAGTAGACCCACACGAAGTTAACAACATCGCCGATGATAAACGGTATGATGACGTGCGAAATAACCTAAACGCTAAATTAGACGGGTGGATAGAAACAACGGGAGACATGGGGGAAACGCCTGAATCCGATGAAGTTACTGCTTATTGGGATGAAAATATGACAGAAAAATATAGAGAAAGCATGGAAAATCGCGGTCTATCACACGATATTAGTGATGCTGATTACCTTTCATGGTGGGAACGCAAACTTCTGTAGGTTTTGGCTGTTGGAAAGATACAACTCATGTGTCTTTTATATAGAAAATGCAAGGGTGTTCAATTCTCTTGTAATTGCTTATATTTTTCTAAAGACTACTTCTGAAAGAGCGATATCCAAGTACCAACTTCAACCTGCGTGGAGCACAGGTCGGGAATCAGAGTCCTTCCTACCAGATACTGTCTCTTTTTATAAGACTGATCTCCAAATCGTAAGTTTACCAAAAGCTTGATTGGCACTCAATACACATGACACTCAGACCGAAAAGATTGTTGTCTTACTCCAGATACAGATATACCTAAACGTAAGATTAAAGGGTAAATTACTTACATGTTTTCTATGAATAAAAATAATTTCACTGTTTGGGAACTGCCACAGGGCGCAATTGCTCGTTATGGGTCGGGTGCCTTATGTGATTTAGCAGTTTCCGCAGATGGAACATCCTTGGCAGCTGGTACTGGGATGGGCGTGTGGTGGTACGACCTCACCACACGTCAGCCCGTTACGTTGTTTGAAACGGATCGAGGCATGGTTAGCAGCATCGCCCTCTGTTCAAATCAACCTATGTTGGCAGTGAGTAATAGTGATAAAAATGGGAAGCAGGTTATTAAGATATGGGATATGCAAAGACAGAAATGTATCGCTGTCATGGCATATCCTGTGAGGTGGGGGGACGATCCACCTGATAATGGCTATTGCAGCCTCTGTTTTTCTCCATCGGGGCAATGGCTTGCTGTGAGTCGAGATGGAAGCGTTATCGTTGACATCTATGAGTCGTTAACCGGTAGAGTACATGCATCACTGGAATTACCTGCTGAAGAAATAGAGTTATGTAGCATAGATGACTGGCCTGACAATGGATTCTTTTGGAACTTTAGTGGTGCCTTAGCGTTTTCTCCTGACAATCACCTCTTTGCCTCTTCACATTGGTCTGATTTTATCAGCGTATGGGATATAACGGTCGGTGAACGCATCATCCGCCTCACGGGATATCCCGAAGGTGTGCACTCGCTCAGTTTTTCACCTTGCGGTCAGTTCCTTGCTGCGGGCGGGGTGAGGGGGACTGTGCAAGTCCGGGAGACTTCTACTTGGCAGCTGCAGCGAACGTATCCATCGTTGGGTGATGATTGGATCAACATATCCTATGCCCCCGATGGCACCCTTCGGGCAGCAGGTATCTCTCACGATCAATGCACAATCACTGTGTGGGATGTCGCACAGCAAAAGGCGTTATATACTTTTCAGGAAAAAAATTATTATAATGCTGAAATTTTTCCTATTCACTTTTCCAACGGCACACATCTTGCCTTCCAAAGTGATTTTGAAGTCCAAGTCAAGTCGGTGGGAGGGACAGAGTCTCTCTCTACCCTGCCGTGGGAACTTGGCGATCTGCATTCTCTGGTATTTTCACCTGATGGAAAGACGCTTGCTGCGGGGTATCGGCAATTCGGTGGAGTCATTCTATGGGATGTTACAACTGAGCGTCCGCAACGTGTCGTTACAGAGCCGCGTTGTCATATCGTTGCCGTTTATTCGGACACCGCGACTGGAAAATTTTATGCAACCGGGTTTCCTCCGGGAGAAGGAGAATTTGACCTTTGGAGCAACACTTTGTATCTGTGGGAAATTGGACAAAGTGAACCGATAGCCGAACTAATAATCCCTGGAGGATTGCCCGATCAACGAACTGGGATGGTATACGCGCCCGCGACAAACCTGCTTGCGTATGGGAATGCAATGAGAAAGGATGGTGAGAGCTGGGATGAAAATGACCCTGAAAACGGTGCGGTCTATGTATGGGATGTCGCAAGCGGACAGATGCGACACATATTCAGAGGTAAACATACGAATTGGGTCCACACCGTGAGATTCAGTCCGGATGGCACACGGCTTCAAAGCATGGATTGGGACGACACAAGGGTTCTGTGGGACGTGATGCGTGGTGAAGAGCTCTGTGAGTTTCCAGATTTTATACCCAAAGCTCTTTCTCCCTGTGGAAATTTAATTGCGGGACATTTTTCTTTTGACAGGATGCTTGTGTGGGATATTGAGCAGTGTGAAGCATGCGTGACAATAGACACAACTTTCGCTAATGTAGATCCGATAGCGTTTTCGCCTTGTGGTCAGTATTTGGCTTACGGCGAAGTTTGGGAACCTGGTTTAGAGAAAGTAGCCGTTCGGTTGTGGAACATTAGCGCTGGTGAAAATATAGCCACTTTTCTGGGACACCCGACAGATATTCAATGTCTTGCATTTTCACCAGATAGCACTATCTTGGCAAGTGGTAGTTTTGATCACACTATTCTGTTATGGGATTTGAAACCTTATCTAAAAGATACATAAGGAGGACCTTTTGAAACTTTACATACTTATCATGATTTTATCTCTATTTCTATTCGGTGCGATGTTGGCCCACATGATAAACTCACGCTGATGGCGATGACAAGTTCTCAGCAACGATATATGGAGATGGAGGCCAACGTCAGCCTGCAACAGGTAAAGACCACTAATAAACTGAAAACTGAATGGATTACAAGCAGGGAATGTAACCTTGACTGCGATTTACTAACGATAAAACGAGTACACGGACACACCCCAGATAAGCCGAATTAGCACCCATGCCCCACCAACTATAAATTCACCTAAAATCAGTCCTAAAAATAGGGGTAACACCCGATGATAGAGACGGATGCCGCCAAAACGTAAAATGAGATTTTTGATACCCCAACTGATGAACACAGAAAACCAGAGCCAACCAAAAGTCCACATACTGCTTGCAACAGCATAGCCAGTCGGATGAAAAGGAAACATCGGAAAACGGGTGCGGAGCCACCATAGTAACCCTGTAAAAAGAAATCCAATACCCATGAATGCTATAGCAGGGACATTTGTTTCGCTTGGATAATAAAGCCAAGTCCTTAGCCTGTTATAACCGCCGTTCCCCAAACCCGGATTCGCACCTATGTCGTAGGATACAAACAGGTATGCCCAGAACGAGGCGAGGATACCGAAGAAGACAGCACACATCATTGCTATTACCATTCTCCCCGTCCTCATATTTGCTACTTCAACGAGTTTAAATCCCTCTAACGTATGGGGCATTGGGTGTGCACGGTATCCACGGTTAAAGGCGTAATATAGTGACATCATCGTTAGGCTTTGTGGCGGAATCTTGCGTGAACCGAACGCATCTAAGATAAACTGTCGTGGGTTTGCCACAAACATCTCGTGTGTCGGAGGTCCGACTTCAGCACGTACACGGGTGATTCCAAGAGCAAGAAGATAATAGATAAGGAAGTACAGCGCAATCATCCAGACAGCCATCCCACCATAACCTGAAAAAATAAAAAGAAACAGAATGCCTGCTATTAACCCTGCTATCGGCCATCGATAATTTGTCGAATCTCGTAGCTCAGGGGTAAGGTTTTGTGCTGATGGATCAGAACGTGTTCCTATTATGTTACGGAACATAGCATAGAAATGTTTGCGACCCCCATAAAGCGCAAAGCAGGCTATAGCAAGATATGCACCGACACCTTGCGGTCCGTCATAAGGAAAACCGGGCAATACTTGTAGCCCCATTGCCCTGCCCAAGATACGTTCACCTTTCCAAAACAGATAGAAAAACCAGAGTGAAAACGACATCTCCAACGGCATTAAGAATGCAAGCCCAACGCCGAATGATAAAATATAGACAGGAGTCCATCCCATGGCATCCCACGGTTTTTCTGTGAAGTAAGCACCGAGATTTGCTTGGCGAACTGGAATCTCTGGAAAAGCAGGAAAGAAGGCGTGGATGCCGTTAATCAGATCAATTCCACCTGCAATCGCAAAGCCAACCCACAGCATTTTGTTTTTAAAGAGTCTTCCGTCCGAATGTGTCATTTCTATCGGCAGACGAACAATCGGATAGGTCAACCGTTCCCGCTCAATCCACTGCTTCCGTAAAAGCAGATCAATGCAAATCATAACCCAAATTATTACTGACAAAAACACAGTCCACCATAAAATTGGTTCCCACCAAGCGGATAGGTATCTTTTGGAATAAAAGGTTGTATCGCCATCGTAGAAATCTTGTAAAACAGATAGGTCACTCAACGTCATCCAACTGGGTAAATATCGCCAGAAGATTTGTTGCCATTCATTTTCAGGCGTTGCGAACCAAAAGCCGTTCGGAATAACAGGCACAACAGTTTGCATCATGTCGTGCCCCGCAATTGCGGATGAAAGTGAGAGAATAACATAAATCGTAAGTAATTCTCCCTGACGAAGTGCGAAACGGGGCAAAAACTTATAAAGCACGAAATTGAGAGATGTCAACACAGCCAATGTCACTACGACGTTGTAAATCAAAGACATCGTTGTGGGTAGAGTACTCCAAAAACGAAGATGATTCGCCATGATGAAATAGGTATTAGGAGGGATTAATAAGATGCCTATGAGAATCGCACGAAAGGTTGCACCTGGATGTTTAGATTGCGGTGTTTCTTGAAGATTTTGAAAATGTATGGTTGGTGTGTTCGTCATAAGATAAATTGGGATATGAAGGGAAATGCATTAAAAGTGTACTACATCTGTTGCGTTTATTCAAGCGAATTTCTTATAAATTTGATTTGACTTATTCAGTCGTAATCGTGTATAATTTCCCACGATTAAACCAATATATATGTAATATATAGTCACATATTATATGTTTAAAAATGGTATAAGGATGATTCCCTCTGTGTCTTTTGTTTTACCGACATTTTCAAGTGTTTTCTACGCGCAAGTTCTGTGCTTTGTCCAGTATGGACATGAAACCCTTACACAAAGAGGAGAACTAACTTATGAAAACGACACTATGCTACACACTCACACTACTCACTTTTGCAATGCTTACGTTTGTGTCAAGTAGTTTCGCACAAGACACGGCACCAGAATATGTCGTGCGAGTGGTCTACTTTGTCCCTAAGGACCGAGAACCTGATCCCAACATGGACACAAAATTGGATACGATGATAAAAGATGTCCGAAAGTTTTACGCTGACGAGATGGAACGACACGGTTTCGGTAAAAAGACATTTAAATTTGAAAGCAAAAAAAACGGAAATGTCAAAGTGCATCATGTAAAAGGAAAATACAACGACGCAGATTATATAACCAAGAATAGATGGGCTTTAGAAGAAATCAAAGAGCAGTTTAACTTTGTGTTTGGCGAATCCAGAAACATCTATTTCATTGTTAATGACTATGCCAATGAAAGGGTTGCAGGCGATGCTAGTGGTTAGTCCAGTCTAACTTTTCGGGTATAGATGTTTTAATCTGACACGCGCATCGTCCGTTGTAAATTGCCAGTCTACCTGCTTTTGCTCTGCATTTCTACGTTTTTGCCACGCTTGTGTCTCTCTACGGAGTGTCTCTATATCTGGGATTCGACGACACAAACATTGGCGTGTAAGGACGCTAAGTTCTATTTCCGCTATATTCAACCAACTTCCATGAATGGGGGTATGCACGATTTCTAAACGCTTCCGGAACCTATCTGCTTCTTCATCTCCAAACACTTTATTGAGTGACGCGAGTTTATGTGTATTCAGGTTATCACAAACTAAAATGACCTGTTTTGCGGATGGGTAGACCTCATCCAATAGTATTTTGACTTCTTCTGCCCAATCCACTGTCTTTCGGTGCGTCCGAACAGACACACGCCGCCATCCCGAGAGTGCCTCTGTAAATAGGAAGATATTTGCTGTGCCTTTGCGTTTATACTCGTTATCTACGCGCTTGACTTGTCCCGGTTTCGCAGGATACGGTTCACGAACATCATCCCTAAGTGTGACAGATTGTTCGTCCATGTTCACAACAGGAGTATCCGCAGCCAAAGGTTTCTGGTAAAGATCAAGCACTTCTTCCATTGACTTTACAAACTCAGCGTCTTTTTCAGGGGGTATCACCCACTGTTGCTGAAGGTGTGGTTTCAACGCGTTTTTTTTAGTGTCTGCCGCACCGTTTCTGGAGAAATGTTTTCCACAACTTCAAGTCTTACCAACTCTGACGCAAGCAGACGTAACGTCCATTTGGCAGCACCTTCGGGAGGGGTTCCACAACTCAGTGCTATCAACCTTGCTTCTCCGTCACCATCAAGTTTACGAGGTGTCGGTGGATGCTTCCGCTTCGCACGATATAAGGCACGAGAAAAGCCACCTTCCACAAAACGCTGACGCACTTTCGCAACTGTCCTATCAGTGCACTCATACGCCTCAGCTATTCTCGCGTCAGTCCAGCAGGGACCATTTATATCTGATTTCAGCAAAATATGAGCATGCCTTATCATATATGCCTCTTTTTTACCTGTGTTAATAATATCTGATAACTCCTGTCGTTCCGCATCGGTCAGTTGGACAACATATTTCTTATTCAAGGGTGTGTTCCTCCTTATGTATTGCTATACTATAAGAGAACACTTTTGTTTGTCAAGATGCCGAGAAATCTACAAAAACTAAAACAAACTTTTAGGATGGACTATCCACTAGTGCGCAGGCATGTGGGATAGGAACAAGTTTTTCAATTGGAGGATATGCAAGTATCCCTGCTTCTGGTCCCTGCTTTAACTTTGAAGTCATTGCCCATGAACTCGGACACACCTTCGGATTAAAACACGATTTCCGGCGTAATGCGTTCATGATGTCTTACGGCAGATATAGAAATCAACTATCACAATGCGCCGCTGAATGGTTGGATGTTCATCGCTACTTTAACCCTAATCAAGAACCCTTCAATCGGGATCCAAGTGTTAAGATGCTTACACCCAACCTCGTTTCGCCTCCAGCGAATATACGCCTCCGCTTTGAGGTGTCTGATCCCGATGGACTCCATCAAGCACAGTTGCAGGCACTCACTGGCGGAAGCTTTACTCTAATCGCCTGTCAGAGGTTAAGCGGACAGCGCGCCATTGCTAAATTTGTAACGAATGATTTGCTAAATGTTGATGTTATAGAAATACATATTATAGATGTGCATGGAAATGATCGTGCGCGTCGGTTCACGTATGATATTACCGATTTGCTTCCACCTTCCGACGCTATTTCAATACCGGACCCGGCTTTTGCAGCAGCGATACGGAGATCCCTTAAATTGGAACCCAACGAGCCTATCACAGAATTGGATATGCTAAAACTAAAAGTTGTTAACGGTGGCTGGGACCTTAAAAGCCCACAGATAACAGACATTACTGGTGTTGAACATGCAAAGAACACAACGGTTTTAGGCTTCTTTGATAATCAGATTAGCGACATCACTCTATTCGCAAGCGCAAGTTTGCCAGAATTGCGAACCTTATGGTTGGGCCGTAACCAAATCAGGGACATCACACATCTTGCAGGATTAACACAATTAGAGGATTTAAGGTTAAATTCTAACCAAATCAGCGACATCACGCCTCTTACACAATTAACACAATTACAGGTTTTAGAGTTGAGTCGAAATCCTATACGTGATTATACCCCTCTCATGACATTAACACAATTGTCAGAGTTCTATCTCTATGGAAATCAAATTAGCGATGTTAGTCTACTCGCTGAATTAAAAAATCTGAAAAGATTAGGGTTAGGGTACAACCAAATTAGTGATATTAGGCCGCTCGCAAAATTAACAAATTTGGAGACATTGTGGTTAGGGAGTAACGAAATTAGCGATCTCAGACCACTCGCTGAATTAAAAAATTTGAAAATCTTATATCTGAAGAATAACGAAATTAGTGATGTTAGTCCACTCACTGAACTGGTAAATCTTAAAGAATTACGACTTGAGGGCAACCCTATTAAGAACCGGAAACCCCTCCTTGCGCTATTGCGAAAGAATAGGGAAATGAAAATCTATCTTGAGGGTCATGGGGAACCACTACCTGTTAACCTATCCTATTTCCGTGCAGAGCATACCGATGCAGGCGTTGTCCTCAACTGGACAACGGAGTCAGAGGTAGACAATGCAGGATTTTACATCTATCGCAGTCAAACAAAGGATGGCGAATTTAATGTCGTCAACCCTACCATGATTCAAGGTGCTGGCACTATAGGTGAACGCAATGAGTATACTTGGACAGATACCACCGCTAAACCGAATACTGTCTACTATTATCGGATAGAGGATGTTTCGCATGCGGGCGAGCGTAAGCAATCAGCCACCGTCCGGTTGAGGGGGTTAGTGTCCGCAAGCGGTAAGTTTACTACACGGTGGGCAGATTTTAAAGCGCAGCACTAAATATCTCTAATGTAAAATCTAAAAAGCAAATACTCCCTGGTAGATACGGTTTCCTAACCGCATCTTTAACACAGAGATATTTAACGAAACCGCTTGACCACAACAGGAAAAATCACAAGACACAATACACATAACAAGCAGACGTTCCAAATCCAGAGAGATGTTGGATTTGAACCAATAATTGAAAGTAGAGCACAAAACGGACTCATCACCCTTAACAACGAAATATCAGTAAAGGGCTTTATCGGAAGTAATGGAAGGAAAGTTATGGCAAGAACAAGCCCGTAACTGATACCTTTTGCGCGGGTAGCAGAATTCCACAACGCGAATACAATGCCAATTAGTGCGAAAAAAATACAACTCACCAATATTACCACACCACATTTCACCAGTTGTGGTATTGACAACCCGCCAATATAACTTGAAAGTGCAAATAACGGAATTGTGAACCATACACCCCATAATGCCCAAATCACTATCGCAGCTAACTTCCCACCAAAGATTTTCCAATTAGGCAGCGGTGTTAAAGCTAACAGTGCGCTGTTTCCACTATATCTTTGCAGATGATCTCCAATAAAAGATTGATGATGTTCTATACGCACTGCTTCAACAGCATGTCTCGGCACAAGAAATTGCGCAATAAAAATGCAGATGATGAAAAGTGAATATGTCTGTTTTCCAACATCAATCTGACCTCTGTCCAGTTGCGTGTCTGTTCCTTGCGCATAGTACTCCATTGTACTTGCAAAAAGGGCAAACACAAGAACTGCTAAAATGCCAAACTGGATTATCTTGTATTTGCGAGAATTGGTGTATAAACGAAGGTCTTTTAGGATTATAGTTAACATAATTAGTGTGCTTGAGAATTGAGTTTTCGACTCCTGACCTGAAAACTATGGTAAATTTTAGAATTAATTTGACATTACGGGTTTGTAGTAGGGAACTCCGATTCCCTACTGTCAAAGCGTTTCGTCGTGATTCGGAGATCACTCCTACAGAAAATGTGTCTACTAAATTGTAGACTTTGCCATAATTGGATCAACTATAAGTAATTCCATTGACGGATTATCACAAAGATGGTATTTTTTGTTACGTAACCCTATACTTCAAATGTCTCACTGTAAATTTAGGAGAAAACTATGTCCAAACTCAATATCGCTTTAGTTGGTGCCGGACGACGTGGTGGAGGTTCTCATCTTCCTGTAATTGCTAAACTCAAAGATGTCTACAATCTTGTCGCTATTTGCGATATAGACGAAGAAACTGCAACCAACTTCTCAAAACAATACGGCGCAAACCCTTACACCAACGTCCGCGATCTTGTTGAACATGAAGAACTTGACGTTGTGAATATTACGGTACCTGGGGTAGCACATCATGCTATTGCTTGCTTTATGGCAGATGCGGGAGTTCATATCCTCTGTGAAACCCCTATTGCAGTTACGCTTCCAACATCCGACATGATGATTGAAAGTGCAAAAGCTAACAACGTTAAACTTGAAGTTGCGGAAAATTATTATCGCGCACCACGGGAACGGTTTTTATCAGAAGTTATTGAAGCGGACGTTATCGGCGATGTCGCTCGGATTTACCGAATTTTTTACGAAGGTGGATATCACGGCATGAGCATGCTTCGTCTCCGCGCGGGTGGTGAACCGAAATCCGCGCTCGGTGTTACACAATCGAGTCCAGTGATTCCTATTATTGATCGCATGAAACGAAATCATACAAGTGAAAATTGGAGTCTCGGTTTCATTGAATTTGATAACAACGCGACAGCGCTTATGGTATATTCAAATGTCATTCATGCACGATCTCTCGGACGTGGACAAACAGGTATCTCTCAAATTGATGGTAGTAAAGGCACAATCGTTGGTGAAGATATTTATGTAACACCTGCGGCCGACTTGCAATCCGGTGCTAAGGGCATCGCTCACCGTGCCAAACGCACAACAATTGACGTTGACGGGGTTGATGTAATTGAAAAGATTGAATTGGAACTCCCAGAGCAAACGGTTACTTGGGAAAACCCGTTCAAGAACTACCCACTTTCAGAAGGACAGATTGCCGTTGCGGATGAACTGCTTAGCATCGCTACGGCAGTACTCAATGATACAGAACCGGAATATGGTGCTGTCCTTGCCAGACAAGATCAGGAAATGAATATCGCTATGAACGAATCCGGCAAACGTAGCCGAGAAACCCTGCCTTTCCCGCTAACCGAACTCACTGAAACCGAACGCAATACGCACGAAAACTATGAAAAACAGTATGGACATCCCATTGAAGACGTTGCGGCAGGAATTGATACCTTCTTTCCCCGCCGCTGACATGATAACAGGTTTAGTAGGACAGGTCAACATAATTTGGATTTTACCAGGGTTATTTAGTTTTCAATATTTTTTCACAAGTGTTTATTTCTTATGACAAGCAGATATAGTGTGTCTTTTCACACCATATCTGCTATACTTCACCTTAAAACCACCCTATTTTGAGGTGAATTCTGATGATACTACACATCCTATTTTAGGAGAACCCATTCACATTCACGAGACAGTTAAAAAAGCACATGGTAGACTTGAGACAAGGTGTTTGAAAGCAAGCACAAGTCTCAATGCGTATCTGGACTGGCCAGGGATAGCACAAGTCATGGCAGCAATGCGTAATACGGCATTATCGGCATTACGATTTGCAGGGTATACGGCTATCTCTGATACAATCAAATATCTCGCTTCAAAACCTAAACTCACAGTTAACCTGATAAAATGAAAATTCATAAAACTAAATAACCCTGGTATAATGCCCAGAGGGTTTCAATTTTCGGTTTTTTATCCGTTCAAGTCGTAAAGTCGCGATTCGGAGATCGCTCCTACAGATGCAAGGTCGCGATTCGGAGATCGCTCCTACTTAAAAAGTTACCATTTGGTAACTTTTTTCATACCGTGGTAACTTTTTGAAATTCGCTATTAACTCAGTATCTGTAAGGGTTTATAGGCGTTTTTCTTATTTTGGAAAAAATTTTATTTTTATTTCTCATCTGTATAAGGAACACGGTTTTTCTCTTGAGCAGGTTGTGCTGCAGATATTTGGTCTGATTGTTTTTCTGTTTGGGAGATCGGTTTTGTTTTCATACTGATATTATACCAAGTTCTGTGTAGTGATTAGAGGTTTTTGTGGCGTTAGGAACAATAGATATCCAATATATTGACAATAAGTTTGCAGGAAAAGTTGGGGTTGGTACGTTTTTTGCATCTTGGATGAGCGTGCATTTTGTTGTCAGCATGGTGGTTGACGCGATTTTTTGGATTCTTGGTAAAGATAAAAATCATTTGGAGAATTTGATGCCTCGGCAAGATAGGTTGGTAAAAGTCGTTATATTTAACGTGAGTTTGATAAATCAGATTTTTGGACTCGGTGCGGTTAGGAAACCGCACCTACCGGGCTTATGAGAATAAGATTTTATGCAAAATGAAGTTCATATATCTATTATCAAACTCACGTTATATTTACAGAAAAATGATATAATGTTTTGTGATTATCTTTTTGCAACTTCGTATTCATGTTTCACGCTCCGTATGAAGATTAAAAATAAATTGGGTAATACCATAATTATGCCCGGTGCGGTTAGGAAACCGCATCTACCGTGTCTATGGAAAGCTGTAATTACCGATTTAAATACTTAATCTTCATTTGGAGCGAACACACGTTATAGAAATGTCAATTTGACGAAACAACACCATTATGCAACTTAATAATACTGTGAATCAAAGAACTGAAAACATCTTTACAAAACTTCTACAATCAACATATTTCCTTTTTCTCTTACTGTGTTTTCTGCTGCTTGTTTCGTCTGACGCACATGCATCAGATTGGTCAGGTTTCCTCGGACCAGAACAAAACGGCAAATCGCAAGAAAAGATAAACATCACACCTTGGCAAAAAACAGGTCCACCGGTGCTTTGGATAAAAGAGATTGGCACAAGTTACGGTGCTCCGACTATTGCAAACGGACGTGTATATATCTTTGCACGACACGGCAATATGGCACGGCTAACCTGTTTGGAAAGCGACACAGGTAACGAACTTTGGCAGTATGAATATCCTACTGATTATGAGGATATGTATGGCTACAACAACGGACCTCGGTGTTGTCCTGTTGTTGATGGGGATCGCGTCTATATTTTTGGTGCTGAAGGAATGCTCCACTGCGTTAGCACACAAAACGGCAAACGTCTGTGGGAAGTGGATACCGTTGCAAAGTTTAATGTCGTTCAAAACTTCTTCGGCGTGGCATCTGCGCCCGCTGTTGAAGGTGAATTGCTTATTGTTCAGATTGGCGGTTCACCACCGGGAACGCCAAAGGACATTTGGGCATCAAACGGTAAACCCAAACCAAATGGGAGCGGTATCATTGCGTTCAATAAACACATAGGGGTGGTTGTCTACCAGATTGCCGATGAACTTGCGAGCTATGCAAGTCCTGTCTTTGCTACTATCAATGGAAGACGATGGGGATTTGCGTTCCAGCGCGGTGGACTTGTAGGCTTTGAACCTGCCACAGGCAAAATTGATTTCCACTATCCGTGGCGACACTCTAAAATTGAATCTGTCAACGCTTCATGCCCTGTCGTTGCTGATGATCTTGTTTTTATAAGCGAATCGTATGGGATCGGCAGCTCGGTCATTCAGGTGCGTCCGGGTGGATACAATGTCGTATGGAAAGATCGGGCAAATTCCCGAAATATGACGATGGAGTTACATTGGAACACTGCTATCCATCATGATGGTTACCTCTACGGTAGTAGTGGTAGACATACTGGTGGTGCCGATCTCCGCTGTGTGGAGTTGAAAACCGGTAAGGTGATGTGGCGGCAGCGTGTCAATGAACGTGCCTCGTTGCTATGGGTGAATGACTACTTTATCTATCTTGGCGAATATGGACGTTTGATGTTGCTTAAATGCACACCTCAAAAAGCTGAACTCATCTCGCAAGCTGTGCCGACACACAAAAATGGTAGGCAATTGATTAATTATCCAGCGTGGGCTGCGCCTGTGTTGTCGGACGGTCGTCTCTACATTCGCGGTAAAAATCGGCTCGTCTGTTTTGACTTGGATTCACACAAAAACTAACACAGAAGGTTGTTTAAGGTTTCCACAACGTTGCCTCAATGAATCTTTCTCCATCTGGTTCTTCATCAAAATAGTAGGTTGTTACGATCGTGCCATCAGGACGTTGGACAGTGCGAGGATACCCGATATCGTGGTCACCTCCATTATCCCGCAAAACGATCTCTTCACCCCAAGTATTCCCATCATCACTGCTCAATTTTGCACAGATACGATGTGGTGCATCCCGATAACCATACGTAAGACTCAATCTGCCATCAAGCAGACGGGTTAACGTGGGAGGATTTCCACCGCGTCCTGTATCCTCTGTAGGTCGATTCATATAATTCCAAGTCTGTCCGTTGTCATCTGATGCATAAAGATCAATCCAATTTTGTCGGTCTTGCCAATCTTTTTTTCCTTGTCCACGACATCGGACAGCAACTAAAATCCGGGATTCCGAGAGACGAACACTTGCAGGCATAATCGCAAAACCTTCTGGTTCCGGTCCAATTTGTGATAATAGTGAAAAGGATTTCCCACCATCGGTCGTGCGTGCACAAAAAATCAACCCCTCCTCACCGTTCTTTTTGGATGCGGTGAGGAACAGAAAACACGTATCAGAACTTGAAACGAGATAATCTGTGCGTGCTGCAATTCCTGAGTAACCAAACATCGGTAGTTGAAACGGACCATCCCAACTATGACAGCGATCAGTAGAGGTATAAAACCATGAGTGCACACCTGCTCTGAGACCTGATCTGCTGCACATCAAAGCAAAATCGGGGTGTTCAAAATTGACGTTTTGCGGTGTGCAAAACGCTGAATCCCCTTGTAATTTATGTTTACCCGCCACGTGTTCATCTGCAGACAAAGTGCCCGTACCGGGCAACTGGCAAGGTGTTTCTGAAACCACCCATGTTTCTCCACCATCTGTGCTTCGTGCTTGCATCGCCGTGAAGGGTTTGTCACGGTCTCTGCGGTGAAACCCTGCATCCGATTTATGGTATCCTACGGTAAAACCGACAACGATTTCGTTATCCCATGACCAGATACCGTAATTCGCTGGCCATCCTGCATAACGCCCGGGTTCACGATATATTGTAATCTGTTGCATCTTTGCTCCAATAATAGATGTTTTGGATAGTATAGCAGCATCGGACTGCGTTATCAACCCTCATGTTTTCCTTGACAAAAAAAGAATATCACATAAAATATGAACAGATTTTCGCAATTTTATACCAATTCTAAAATAGAATGTTGCATTTAACATGCTGTCATTTATAGTGACATTTAGAATTATTGATACACTGTGAATCAACGCCAAATACGCGTAAGGTATTTGGCCATGAATTGCGCGACTACAAACAGATAATTTGAAAATGAGAAGTCATTTTTCAGATATGGTATTATCTTTCAACAGACATATTTTTTAAAGGACTAAAATATATGGAAAAAACGCATCTATTTAACGCGCCTCATCTTCACGCGATAGCTCGTACGATTTTTGTTGCTGCAGGCGCATCTCAGCATATAGCTGATGATGTTGCCGAAATTCTTGTTAAAGCGCATTTAGCGGGTCATGATTCACACGGTGTACTCCGAATCCCAGCGTATATCAGAGGGATTGACTCTGGACATATAAAACCTTCTGCTGAACCTGAAATCATTGCTGAAACTGACAACACGTTACGCGTTAATGGAAATGGATGTTTCGGACACTATGTTTCACGTTGGTCAATGCGAAAAGCGATAGCGAAGGCAAAGACATCCGCGTCATGCTGTGTTAGCATTTTCAATACAGGACATATTGGTCGTTTAGGGGAGTATGCGGAAGAAGCAGCGGGAGCAGGTTGTATCGGACTTATTTCTGTCGGAATGGGTGGCAAAGGTGCAGGACCTACAGTGCCTTATGGTGGTTCACAAGGCACTTTCAGCACAAATCCTATTGCTATTGGTGTTCCGACAGGTGATGATATTCCGTTTATAGTTGACTATGCTACGAGTGTAATAGCCGAGGGTAAAATTCAGGTTGCGCGCAGCAAAGGAACAGAACTGCCAGAAGGATGCATTTTGGATAAACACGGCGCACCAAGTATCAAACCTGCTGATTTCTACGATGGGGGCGCGCTCCTTGCTTTTGGCAAACATAAGGGATATGCACTCGCGATGTTTACATGTCTGCTCGGAGGATTGGCGGGAACTTTTGATGCAGAGACCGGACGAATGAACGGCATCTTCATGCAAGCTATTGATGTTAATGCCTTTACTCCAGTTGCAGATTATCAGAAAGGCGTTCGTGCTTTTTTAGATGTCATCAAAGATACGCCTCCTGCCTCCGGATTTGATGAAGTTTTAGTTCCAGGGGATTTTGAATCCCGCTACCGTGCAGAACGTCTAAAGAGTGGAATTGAGATACCGGATACGATCAAAAATCAACTTCAGGAATGTGCAGAGAAATATAATGTTTCAATCGGCAAAGAGATAGTTGAAGCAGCGGATAATGCACGTTATCAATAATTTATATGAAAATCTCTTGTAGGAGCGGTTTTCAACCGCGATTTAATTGTATCAAACCTCCCAGAATTAACATATCTCATGAAACGCAAATATCCTTTTCTCACGATTACCTTTCTCATAATCTTCCCACTCATTACCTTTGCCCAAGAACACACCTCATTGATCCACGGCGGCAGTGTTGAAGCAGTCGCATATTCGCCTATCGATTCTTCTCTCATTGCAAGTGCTGGAGGGAACCATTCGGTTAAATTATGGGATTTAGAGGAGGGAGTTGTAACGACCTTAGGTAACCACAGAGAAACTGTCAATTCTATCGCTTTTTCTCCCGATGGGAACCGTCTTGTTAGCGCAAGCGATGATTATACCTTCAAATTGTGGGATGTCCCAGGTAAACGCCACCTTTCGACGCTTAGACACATTACCGACCAAGCCCAATCACAAATCAAAGCGATTACTTTCTCACCTGATGGACAGAAAATTGCTACTGCTGGACGACACGTAAAAATATGGGATATTCACACGCTTAGGGAGATAATGACGCTTAGACATGCTGAATGGGTTTTTGCTGTGGCGTTCTCTACTGATGGGAAATTCATCGCTATAGGAGATGCAAGTGGACAGATAAAGGTAAGAAACCTTCAAAGCCAACAAGATGTCGTCCAATTCCGAGGCGACCCCGATTTTATGACTGCCGTTAAGTTTTCGCCTGACGACCAAACACTTGCAAGTGCGGGATATAACGGCGGCGTTAAATTGTGGAAACTATCAAGTTGGGAACTCATTGGCACATTACCTACGAATGGAACAGTCACTGACCTTAGTTTTTCACCGGATAGCAGCACACTTGCAGGCACAGATTATGAAGCAGTAAACCTTTGGACAATTCAAAATGGTGAAAATATCGCTACGCTTAGCGGTCATGTAGGGTGGGTAAATGCTGCCGCTTTTTCACATGATGGAAATTCCATAATCAGTGGCGGTAGTGACGGAACGCTAAGACTCTGGGATGTTACCTCTTATCAGTCTACTCCGCAGGATATGGTAAGAATCATCTACTTTATCCCAAATAATCGCAGTGCTCAACCGGACATGTGGACAAAACTGGATCGTCTCATCAGAAATGTCCAGGACCTTTATGCTGACCAGATGGAAGCGAATGGATTCGGCAGAAAAACATTTACGTTTGAAACTGATGAAAACGCTGAAACTATCGTCTATCGCGTTGATGGAAGGTTCAATGATGTTTACTATTACACAAACACAACAGAGAAGATACTTAATGAAATCTCTACACAGTCTGATATAGAAAAACACGTTCATCTTATTGTGGTAGAAGTCAGTAGCCAAGCCATTGAACAAGAGGATGTGTGTGGAGTCGGCGGCGGTAATTGGCTTGTTTTACAGCATCAGGTAAAATCACGTGGTGGATACGCAGTTATTCCCGCATCCGGAGAGTGTTTTGATGGTGACAGAGGCGCGATTGTGGCTGCACATGAACTCGGACACGCCTTTGGGTTAGACCACGACTTCAGAGACAATAGATACATTATGTCTTATGGGGATGCACCTGATCGGTTTTCCAAATGTGCTACTGAATGGTTGAGTGTTAGTCGGTTTTTTAATTCCGACCACATTGCCTTCAATGATTTAGCAACACTGCAGATGCTCACTTCGGAGACTTACCCGCCAAACGCAACCAATTTCCCAATTTTATTTCAAATAACTGATTTTGATAACATCCATCAGGTTCAGTTGCTTGTACCAACGACTAATGCAGACCCAGCACCCGGCACAAAATTACATAGTTGTAAGCATGTAGACGCGCAAAGTGCCGCTGTTACATTTGACATCACTTCTCTAACCTCGCTGCCAATGAACACGATTGTGTTACAAGTTATTGATATCTACGGAAATATCACTCGTCAAGCGTATGTCCTTCGGGCAGGGGAATCACCTTCAGTCGAGAACCGCGCCGACATAAACGGAGATGGAATTGTGGATACCGTCGACCTTGTGCTTGTTGCTGCCCATTTCGGTGAAACCGTCGTCGGTAGTGTCAATCCAAATCCCGATGTCAATCGGGACGGTATTGTGGATATTGTTGATCTGCTGTTGATTATAAACGAAATTAATTCGGAAACGAATGCTGCGCCAGCACAATCTCATCAGATCGCATCGCTCAATGCGAAGTTTTTAGAACAGTGGATTGATATGGCAAATCGATTACCGAATAGAGATGCAACCGTTGAAAAAGGTATAGCGGTGCTTGAACAACTCCTCGCAGCCGTGATTCCAACAGAAACGCGTCTCTTGGAAAACTACCCTAATCCGTTCAATCCAGAGACGTGGATTCCGTATCAGTTAGCCACTAACGCTGATGTTACGATAACAATATATGATGTGCGCGGAAACCTTATCCGAACATTAGATTTGGGACATCAATCTGCTGGGACATATTATGGTCGGAGTAGTGCGGCGTATTGGGATGGTCGGAATAATGGCGGTGAGTCGGTTGCGAGTGGTTTGTATTTTTATACTTTGTCTGCGGGGGATTTCAGTGCGACTCGGAAGATGCTGCTGAGGAAGTAAGACAAGTCTTATTATTGACGCAAATCAATTCCCATTATAGGAAAATGGTGGTCAAACGCAAAAGCCTCAGAGATGTGATTAACTCGGCATATTACGAAACTGGTGCAATCCGTAAAGGATAACCGTGCCGAGTCATACTGGCAGAAAAGAGTTTTTGCCTCTGTAAACACCTTCTTGTCAATTTCTGCGATGGTTAGAATTTCTGTTTCTTCAAAGAGGTTAATACGGTTCAAGAATAGAACTGCAAGGGAATGGTTTGTGTCGTATCTGAGACGAGTGACGGTTTCATCAATCACATAATCTGTGGTTAGCAGTCGAATTTGCTGCTGTTGCAAACCTTCGAACACAGCTACAGCATCATGATGATGTTGATCCCTCTGATTGAAAATAGCGATCCAAGCGCCTGTATCAACAAAAATCATGTTTTAGACTGTAACTCATAGATAACTTCATCGTGATTTTCGGAAGCATCAGCTGGACCAGAATCCGCAATTCCAATCATCTCACCCATAACAGCATATCCTGCTGCCATCTGATTTTTTTCAACGATTTCACGGAGCCGACCACTTTTCACAAGCGTAACAAAGAAATCAAGGACGTTCGTGGCACTATTGAGAATCCCAGCAAACACATCACGTAGGCTTTGATTTTCAATGCCGAAGTGCTTCGCTATTTTTTTATAATTACGCCCTTTACGATGTGCACTGCCACTTGAACGTAGGCTTTGAAGTTTCCTGAGGAAATCAACATGCACATTTGCTCCTTCAATTTCATTCAAATGCAAGGCAGCTTCAAGGAGTGCGATTCCTTTTTTGCCTTTAAACGCCTCACGCTTTTCAAAAGGAATCATCTTTTTTAAATACACTTCGTTCAGGGAATCAATTAATACCTTTGTCAGACTCAAAACGACCTCATCAAAATTACGCTGTTCGTCAGTTACGGGTATCCTCATGCCTTGAAGATGATAGGTATCTGCTGTGTTTAGTGGTAATAACCACTGTTCGCCAAGATTCTCTTGACTGGCCTTTTGTAAATTACGATAACATTGCTCAAAAATATGCTCAGGCATATCTGAATTTTTGAATTGGGCACCCAACTGACGGTCAAAAAACGTTTTGCTTATCCCACCTGTTGGTGGAATATTATGTAGTCGCCAATGTTGCTGTTCGCTATAAGGCAGGCCGCGCCCAAGATCGCCTAACCACGCACAAACTCTGTCTTCATGATGATTGTCAATAAAGACACTCCACAAACTCCCACACCTCAAAATTGAATCCTCTACACTGTATTTTCTTGGTTCTTGGTAATATTTGTCTAATACTTTTTTGTTAAAATGAACAGGAGTTAGATAACTCGGGGCATCATTATCCACACCACGAATATTCTCTGGATCGGCGGGTGTTTTCAGTTCGTCTGGATTAGAAGTGTAAATGATCTCATCTCCGTTTTCATCAACATCAATAATAAATTCTACAAATTTTTCTTCTTTTTCCTCCGCGAAGGGCCAAAAACCACTTTTTGCCTTTGGTAGTGGTTCAACTAACCTTTTTCCGACCAACCGACTAAAAGCCCGACAGTTTCCAATGCCAGTGAGATCACCATAGCGGTGCAGCCAACACATCAGTCCATCTTGCATATTTTTGTCGCCAGACTGCAATTCTAACTCTTCCAATGAATGTAATGAAGTTTCATCAAAAACGAATTGAATCGCAAGATGCATCTCCTTGATAGCCAAAAATTGACGAATTTCTTTGAGCCGAATCTGAATGTGATCTGGTGTGGCAATTGCTACGATTTCTTCATTTCCAGCATCATCTATTTTGAGGTATTGATCCATTTTTCTGTCGTGATAGAGTTTGTGGAAAAAGCGGAATTCTTCAGATATTTCCCTATAGTCTTCCCGCAATCTACAAAATTCTCTATCAATAATCAAAGGTTCAACACCGTTATCATTGCCATAACGGAGATATTCGTGTTGCAATTCACCTTGTTTGCGGTACGTCATACCACTTGGCATGCCATCAGAAAGTTCCAAATTCCAAGTTGAGTCAGCAAGCGAATCCTGAATTTGAGAAGATGGAATCAGAGCACAAAAGATGTAACGTTTACTATGTTCTTCTGTATCTTTGTCCACTCTATACACAGTGACCATATCATTTGACTTTAACTCGCGCTGCATTTCTGCTAATATATGTGTTTGCGAAAGTCGTTTTTTGTCTGCATTAATACTCATAATGTCCTCCTTCTCATCATTGGATAGAATATTCATCTTTATTATACCACATTTTCCCCTTGCATTCCAACAGAATATCATCTACACTAACACATCAAATCAACTGCATTTATCATAAGGAAAAAACAATATGGCAATCCGCGTGGGTATTGTTGGGACAGGTGGTATTTCGCGTGCACATCACAGAGCTTACACGAAAGTAGGTGGATTTGAAATCGTTGCGGTGTGCGACATTATTGGTGAAAAAGCGCGACAAGCTGCGGAAAACTGGGGTGTTCCCAAAAAGAACGTATTCACAAGTTACAACAAGATGCTTGAAATGGATGAGATTGACACAGTGAGCGTCTGTACATATAACCAAGCACATAGACGACCCACTGTCGCAGCGTTGAAGGCAGGTAAACACGTTTTCTGTGAAAAACCGATGGCAGCAACACTCGCGGATGCAACCGCGATGGTGCGTGCAGCGAAAACGTCAGGCAAAATACTGCAGATCGGGCTAAAAAGCGCGTTTACACCACAACTCCAATTTGCCAAGAAAATAATTGATGAAGGTATCCTCGGTGATATTTACTATTCCGAATCAGCAAGATGTCGGCGGCGCGGAAACCCTGGACGGACGTTTATCTACAAAAAGACCGCGGGTGCTGGTGCAATCGTTGACATCGGTGTCTACAACTTGCACAACTCGCTGTATGCGATGGGGTATCCGAAGCCTGTGCGTGTTTCTGCCGTTACCGAAGACTACATCTCAATGCAAAATCCGAGATTCCGGGATAAAATGGACGTAGAAGAGTTCGGCGCGGCGTGGGTTCGTTTTGAAAACGGTGGTGTCATGGTATTTAAGATTTCGTGGGCAGTTCACCAAGACTCGCTCGGAGGCATTTTCTGTCTCGGCAAGAATGCTGGAATATCTTTAGACGGACCGATTGTCTATGCAGATTCCTACAGCAAAGAACTGCAGAAACTCGTGAAATCCGAGGGACTAACTGCTAAAGCGGATCCGCCTGAAGGTATGACCACAATTAGATTCAAGGAATTTCCGGAGGTTGACGTTTGGGAAGCACAGATGACCGCATTCCGTGAAGCAGTCAAGACTGACGCTGTGTCACCACTTCCACCCGAAGGTGTTCTACTTACCAATGTGATTATGGATGGTATCTTCCGCTCACAGGAAAGTAGGAAAGAGGTGGCGGTGAAGGCTCCTGAAATTTTGTAATATTATTGACGAGGTGTGATTCCACTATTCACCCAATTTTTTCCTTGCATTCCAACAGAGTATCCACTAAACTAATGCACCGATACAATTGCATTTGTCATAAGGAGATAACGATATGGCAGTACGAGTAGGTATTATTGGTACAGGTGGCATTTCACGTGCACACCGTAGTACCTATGAGAAAGTAGGCGGTTTTGAGATCATCGCTGTGTGCGACATCATCAAAAGTAAGGCGAACCAAGCCGCTGAAGAGTGGGGGGTTCCGAAAAAGAACGCTTTTTCAAGTTACAACAAGATGCTCGAAATGGACGATCTTGAGGCTGTGAGCGTCTGTACTTACAATCAAGGACATCGACGCCCGACGGTTGCGGCATTAAACGCCGGTAAACACGTCCTCTGTGAAAAACCGATGGCAGCGACGTTACCAGATGCGACCGCGATGGTACGGGCAGCAAAGGAATCCGGCAAAATCCTACAAATAGGTCTCAATCCAACGTTTGATCCGAGGCTCCAATTCGCGAGGAAGTTGAATGACGAAGGATTTCTTGGCGATATCTATTACTCTGAATCCGCAGGGTGCAGGCGACGCGGAAATCCCGGACATACGTTCATCTATAAAAGAACTGCGGGCGCGGGGGCAACCGTCGATATTGGTGTCTACAATATGCATAGATCGCTGTTTGCGATGGGGTATCCGAAGCCTGTGCGTGTCTCTGCTATTACTGAAGACTACATTTCAATGCAAGATCCAAGGTTTAAGGATAAAATGGATGTAGAAGAGTTCGGTGTGGCATGGGTGCGATTTGAAAACGGCGGTGTCATGGTGTTTAAGATCTCTTGGGCAGTGCATGCTGACTCACTCGGTGGCAATTTCTGTCTCGGTAAAAAAGCGGGGATTTCATTGGATGGACCGGTTATTTACGCCGATGCGTATGCCGGTGATCTCAAGAAGTTTGTCGAATCGGAAGGATTGACAGCGGAACCGAACCCACCGGAAGGAATGACGACTATCCGTTTATCAGGATTCCCTTCGTCCGATAACTGGGCGAAACAGATGATCGCTTTCCGTGAAGCTGTCAAAGTTGATGGTCCTTCACCGATACCACCAGAAGGTGTCCTCCTCACGAATGTGATTATGGACGGTATTTTCCGATCACATGCAGCTGGTAAAGAGGTTGCGGTGAGAGTGCCTGAAATTTAGAACTTAACAGAAACTTGTTGGCGAGGTTTTTGTGCCTCGCCACCTTAAGTATTACGAATAACAAATATCCTTCCACGTTTCCCACCAACATCTACATTAACCCGTTGCCTTGTTTTGAGTGATTTTTGCTGTTTGAGAATTTTGTCTAAAAGTGCAGGTTGTAATGTCAACAACACCATTTTACCGTTCGACTTGAGGACAGTTTCAAATTGAACAAGACATTCTCTATAAAGGTTAGCAAGTTGAGAGGAATCTTCATTTCTTTCAATTATCGGCAGGTTACAGGCAATTTTGTCAACAGAATTCGGTTGTACGGGTAAGAACTGGGTGTCCCAACGAAAAAACTGACGCGGCTGATGCTTCCTGCCAAAATTTCTTACGGTAGCGTCTAATGTATCTTTAGAAATATCACCGCCAATAAGATAACGGTAGCGACCCGCAAACGCACGCTCCAGCAGAATAGTCCCTGTCCCACACATCGGGTCTAAAAAAATATCGTTCGGATGTGGTTGTGATAGCCACACCATGCTATATGCCAATGTTGGCTTAATCGATTGCGATATGCGTGTTTGTTTGTTAGAACGTTGCGCCATGTTATGTCTTGAAAGTCGGATACTGATATATGCATCCTGACCATGCACCTCTGCCCACACATCCAAGCCCGAACTCGACTGCGTCAATTGCCAACCGCGATCAATCAATGCCCTTTCAACGACTTGATGTAGATCACGTTTTTGAAAATTACGGAACCCGGACATCCGACTGATGACGCGAAACGGAATCCGTCTTTGCATACTGATACCCGTTTGCCGACAACATGACAACGTTTCACTAAAGTTAAATCGAGCGAGTGAACTCTTTATAGCAGTTAAAGAACTACGTGAACGCGTCATTTTCGGGATATGTTTTACCACGACAAACAGATGTTCCGCTGTCCGAAGCGATAGTAAATCTTTTGGATTCCCAGCATATTGAAAAACGATTCGCTGCGGTTTCCTCATGACGATTTTGAACTGTTCTGTATCCCCAAAGCGGGCAATGATTTCTTGGCGCGCAATGTTTTCCAATCCTGCAGTGACGAAAATTGAATAGATCATCTGTATCCTTTTATGGCTGTGGCCAGTTTAGGTGTCGGTGCAGGAATTGGAATGTTTTGTCGGAATTAATCTGATGTCCACCATCAAAGAATTCAATCTCAGTTTTATCCGCTATACCGAGGCGAACGTAAAGACGTCGCACTCTTGCGAACTCATGAGCAACCCATTCATCAGGTGCTACACCATCATCGTGCCCGCGTTCTACCATAAACGGACGCGGTGCGATTAACCCTGCCATCTCCGCATAGTTGAACGTATTTCCCAAATCAAATTCTGGCATCTCATATTCGCCTGTGAACATATAACTATACCGAGAATCGAACGTGGCATTTTTGACAATCCATTCGTTGAAATCAGCTGAACAGATAGAACATGCATATCGTTTAAGAACTGCTGGCACGCGCATCGCTGTTTTTCCACCGTAAGATAAACCATAAAAACCGAGGCGGTTTTCATCAACGAACGGTAGTTCTGCTAACCAGTCAAGCGTGCGTTCATGCTGACGGATTATCAAAGAAAAGAGTGACCATTTGATTGGATTCGCTTTGCGTTGGATAACGCGGAAAGAATCCTGACCAATATATGGATTCTGTGGTGCGTAAGTGATAAAACCTCTATCCGCCAACTGTGCTGCGTAGGAGTGATAGACTGATTTAATGTTCGGATCAGCAGTATCCTGTGGTCTGCCCTCTAATCCGTGTTGACACACGACAACTGGACGTTGTTCTCCCGGTTCAAGGTCGTTCGGAAGTAGCAAGATGCCGTACGCAAAAACATCTTTCCAAACGTCAAGCACAACTTCATAACCTTTCCATTTGGGTTCGTCATAAATCAGGCGGGTTCTCGGATTAGCTGGTACGTCAGGTGGAGGGCACCGTCCAATGACCTCATCCCAGAAATAGGTTTTAGCATCTGTGCATGTCTCTTCCCACTTTGCCAGTGATGATGTGTCCGTTTTGTTCCAGAAAAACTCTTGCCGTCGCGTCGCTGCTTCCCGCAAAAAACGTTGTGTCAGATTGACGAGTTGCATAAACTGACGTTGTTGCCGTTCATCATAATCAAACGCTTCAGTTGTTTCGGATGCAATAGGTTGATTTTTGTCAATATCTGCATTCTCAACCCCCAGACTCGTCAGAAAAGCAGTTAATGTTTCTGTGGAACCGGGTAAACCATCCTCTGGTGAGATTAGATGCATATTATCTGCACACCCAAGTTCCTGATAAACGGCACTTGCACGATTAAACTCTGCTTTTGCGGATTCCAATGGTGGCGAAACCAATTGTCCGGGTGCTGCCCCCCTGCGACCATCTCGTGCAGCTGGTGGCCCTGCCACTTCAGGACCTCGGCTGGCTTCTACAATTAACGGACGCGGCGCAATAAGGCTCGCAATTTCAGCATCTCCAAATTCATGGATTAGTCCCCATACATTGCGATAAATTGGTTCGCTCCACACATCTTCACGTGATTGAAAATATCCACTGACAACCGTTGCCTGAATTCGTTCATCTACGGCGGTACTATTGAATGCAATCAGTCCACCTTCGCCGTAACCCATTACGCCAATGGGTTCATCAAAAGAGGACATCCAATCCACAAGCGACAAGACCTTCTGCACCTCGTATCCAATAATGTGTCGTCCCAATTGATACGCCATTCGGTAGATAAATTCACGATGTGGTTGATTGGTAAACGCACCGATTTTCGGATTGCCAGAGTATGTATCCTCACGATTGATAAGCAGCGGAATCACAACGCGACATCCAGCACCTGCTAAATGCCTTGCAAACTGAACATCAGGCGGAAGTTCATCAGTTACACCTACAATCATCTCAGGAGTCCAATCGGCATCCGGCAATACGATCACCTGAGCGGCAACCGGTACGTTGTCATCTGGTTCCAATAGAAGTCCTTCACCTTCAACTTCATCAAAAACCTGCCACCGAACACGGGATAAGGTGTAATTCTCGCCTTTTGCAATGTGCGCGGAAGCATTTGTCGTAGCAACATAAGAGAGAGATTCAATTGATAGACGTTCATCAAGGCACCCTATTTGTTTCTTGAGACGTTGCCTGTTCTGTTCAACAGATTCAGTGTATGCTGCGTGGGAACTATAATCCCGATTCCCCAACGTTTCACGTTTTTCTGCTGCGATTTCAATAGCGCGGGTAACGTATTTGTCAAGGTCTTCTACCATTTGTGCGGCAAGATCACCTTCATAAGTCAAAGGTGCTGTGTCTTGTAATTCTGGCGCGTGATTTTTTGGCATGATTTTTCTCTCTTATTCAGACATAGGCACGCGGAAATTGCGTGACTGCATAATTATATAATTCCTTCCTGTTTTAACTGTTCCACTTCATCATAAGACATTTTTAACAAATCAGTCAATATCTCATTCGTATGTTCACCAAGATTTGGCGCGGGGGCATCTACATCGCCATGCGTATCAGAAAGTTTAATCGGCACACCCGGTACCTCCACAGCACCCGTAACTTGATGCACCACTTGTGTGATCATCTCCCGTGCTTGAACCTGCGGATGACTAACAACCTTGTCAATCGTGTTGATGGGACCACACGGTACACCGATTTTTTCAAGTGCCTCAATCCATTCATCAGTTGTGCGTTGCTGCATAATCTCAGAGAGAATAGGAAACAACTCATTGTGATTTTCTGTCCGATCTGCATTAGAGCAAAACCGTGGGTCAGAGATAAGATTCTTTTGCTCTACGTGCTCACAGAATTTTGCCCACAGTACATCGTTGCCGATAGCAATAATAATGTGTCCATCTGCTGATTCAAACGCTTCAAAAGGTGTTATCGCAGGGTGTCGACTTCCAAGCGGTTGCGGAATTTCATCTGTGGCGAAATAGCGGACAATTGCATTCTCCAATACTGCCACAAGGCTATCTAACATTGCTACATCTACTAACTGTCCTTTTCCAGTATTGTTGCGGTGGTGTAGCGCGGATAGGATACCGATTGTTGTAAATAACGCAGCAGTGATGTCGCTAATAGATGTGCCGACACGCACCGGAGGTCCATCTGGTTCACCCGTGATACTAATAATACCGCCCATCCCTTGAATAATCATATCATAAGCACCTTGTTCAGCAAGGGGACCCGTCTGTCCAAAACCGGAACATGCAGCATAGATAAGCGACGGTTGTTCCGCTGCAAGTGTATCGTAATCTAAATGGAGTTTTTTCATTGTCCCTGGACGGAAATTTTCTACTAAAATGTCGCTCTGTTTAACGAGTTGCTTAAATATAGTTTTTCCACGTTCAGTTTTGAGATCAAGGGTTATACTTCGTTTTCCACGATTTACACTCATAAAATATAGACTAAATCCGTTTTTAAAGGGGCCAAAATTCCGAGATTCATCCCCAATTTCAGGTTGTTCAATTTTTATCACTTCAGCGCCGAGGTCGCTTAAGATCATCGTTGCATAAGGCCCTGCAAGCACTCTCGTTAAATCTAATACTTTTATTCCATCCAATGGCCCTGCCATGTATTATTCCTTGCCATCTAAAAGGTTGCTTTTCTGATGCACACGTGCTAAAATAAACTCACATTATATGTTAGCAGCATATAGCGTCTATGTCTATATGTTTTTGATCAGGGGTTATTTATGGTGAAATATGGAAATAATTATACACATTTCCTGTAGGAGCGATCTCCGAATCGCGACGAAACTCACTGATAGTCGGGAATCGGAGTTCCCTCCTACCAATCAAAATGTCCAGTTAATTGTAAAATCTACTATAGTTTTAGGGTTTTTGCACATTTTCGTCAAAAAGTCGCGAGCTGGAGCTCGCTCCTACAGCAAGAGGGGCATTCAAGAATAACCGAAAATATGGAGAACTAAATAACCCAAGTTTTTGATGAAGGGGTGTGTAAATACTTTGGCATTAACCATGTCATTTTCTTGTCCGCCCGATAAATCGAGGTTGAAAACCCCTCCTACAAGAGAGATGTAGTATTCATGCCAAAAACTTTACAGACCCTGATGAAGTATGATGTCACTTGAAGGAGAACATCAATGAAAAAAATAAAAATCGCGCATATTGGGACAGGTAATCGAGGTTCCAATACGTATCTTCCACTGATTACCAAATTGAGAGATGACTTAGAACTTGTTGCAGTGTGTGATGTACACGACAAAAGGGTTACGGAGCAGGGAGAAAAGTATAGCGTGCCTGCCTACACAGACACTGAACAGATGTTGGAGAAGGAAAAGCCAGATATCTGTTCAATTGTTATCACACCGAGCAACAACCACGTCCCCGGGCTTCTCTGTTCGCAACATGGCGTAAGTTATTGCACAGAAACGCCAATAAACAGCGACCTCAAACGTGCAGATATGATGATTGAAGCAGCCAAAGAGCACGGTACAAAGTTGGAGGTCAACGAAAACTATTATCGCCGTCCATCTGAACGTATTAAGCGGGAAATGATTCTTCAGGGCATTTTTGGTAAGGTAAACGTTGCTCACAACGATTTCCGTGGACACGGCTATCACGGTATTGGTTTAATAAGGAGTTACGTTGGCTTTGACAATGAACCGGTGCAGGTTTACGGTTTTAATAAATCGTTTAGCGTGCAGGAGCACGTATGGCGAAAAGGACAACCCTCGCGTAAGAAAGAGGATTGGCTACATTCAGTCATTGAGTTTGCTGACGGTGCAATGGGAATTTTCAACTTCAGCAGTCTTTCTTACGGTTCACCACTTCGCGGATTTAATGGGACGAAATTCTATGCGGAACGCGGGATGTGTTTCCGAGACGATGCTGTTATCTTAAATGATGATGCGGACGAACAACGACCCGTAACTATTACACGTAAAACGAATAAAGTTGACGGTTATGAAACGCTTGCTGCCCTTGTTACTGACACTAATCCCGAAGTTGTATGGGAAAACCCATTGCAGAATTATTCACTCAGTGATGGCGAGATTACTGTTGCATCGGAGTTAATGAGCATCGCAAATGCTGTCCGAAATGATACTGAACCGGAATATGGTGCATACAATGGGCGTAAAGACAGGGAAATTGATGTTGCTATGGGACGCTCATGTGCAAATAGCGGTGCACCTGTTACTTTTCCATTTGAGTACTAAACAAACGACTTGTACCAGTTAACTAATTGTTTTTGTTGTTTTCACAGATATTAGGTATTGTCATATAACATATCGTCCCTACGGGACTAAAGAGGGCGTTATTGCCGTACTTCTATAAACATATCGTCCCTATGGGACTGAAGAGCATATCAACCAATAGGAAACACGGACAAAACGTTCTGCTTATGTGAAATAATATTTTACATAAAGTTATTTAGCACAACTCGTTAAACAAAGAAAAATGTATCATTCCGTGTGTGGTATAGGAAGAATTATCTTGTGATTATCATTATATTGGGGTATACTAAAAAGGTAGAATTAACACTACTTGGAGGATGAAAAGGTGTTGAAAAATGTTCAGTCAATTTTCACTTTACTGCTTATATTCGGTTTAAGTGTAACGTTGCTTGCTAACGAATGGGCAACCTATTATTTCCCGGACACAAATGGGAGTTATTGGGTTTATGCGGATCAAGACGGAAACGAATTAACTCGCTATGCTGTTGAGGAAAAAGATGTTGAAGGCGAGACATTTCGCGCCTTCGACTATGAACCTGAAATTGATGATTGGGAAAAATATCTATATCCAGTGCATCCATTTCTGTATCAAGTTGGTGAAGAATGGCTAGCATTTTATGTTGGCGATGACATAGAACTTGCTGCTAAGTCAATCCTAAGTAAAAAGCTTGATGAAACCCTGGCACTAATCCGGCAACAGACCGCGGGACAACTTCCAGAAGGTATCACGATGAATTTCAACTACACAATTGAACCCAAAGCACAAGATTATTTCTATCTTTTTCCAACACCTGTAAAATATAATGAAGAATGGGTTGCCATGCAGCTGGAAGTAAAAGTAAAGATGAAAATGGACATTCAAGGGGCACCCGTTGAAATTCCGGCAGAACTGAAATCCCTCTCATCTACGACTAATGTTGTAGAAACCGGCAACGTTCTCGGAACAGAAACTGTTGAAACACAAGCAGGAACGTTTGATGATTGCTTAAAAATTGAATATCGCACCAAAACAACTATAGACACAACACTTCCTACTGAGTTTAAGCAGCTCCTCCCTGAGCAGCAATCGGCTGAATCGATTACAACTCTCTGGTTAGCACCGAACGTTGGAATTGTCAAATTCAAGAGTGAACAGGAGAATTCGGATGATGTGAAAACCCTTGAACTAAAAAACTACGAAATCCAACCGAATGAATCCGAAAGCGGGGATAGTAAATAATCTACAAAGCGTTTCTATATTGCTTTACATGTAATATATGATTTTTTTAGGGGACGCTCAGCATGTTGAAAAAACTTTGTCCTTTTTTGATATTTATCCTAACTTTTTATTTCTGTACGACTCTAATAGGGAACGAATCCACGCAAAGATTTTTTCCAAGTACACTTGGAAGTTTTTGGATTTATGAAGACCAAGACGGTAATGAGTTTACTCGTCAAATAATTGAAGGAGAAGAAATTGCGGGTGAGACGTATTACAGTTTCAGTTACGAACCTGTATTAGAAGACTGGAAAGATTTTCACCGTTACATACATCTTTCGCTGTTTAATATAGGTGAGAAGGGGATAAAGTTTCTTGTCGAAGATGAAATAAAAAACACAGTAAAGGCGCGGCTCACCAAAGAGATGGAAATTTTCTCCAAATTGGCGAAAAACTCATTAGAGAACAATTCTCCCTCTGAATTTAACCTTACCGTTGACTTCAACTATAATGTGGAAGTAGAAGCTGAGAACGAATTCAATTTGCTCCCAACCCAAGTATCCCTTGATGAAGAATGGGAAGCAACACAAATTAATGCCAAAATCACAATGAAGTTTGACATACAAGGGTTGCCAGACTTCCAGAATGCTGCAGAAATACCTGAAATCACACTTGATTTTACGATCCTCGAAACAGGAAAAATTCAAGGAACAGAAACCGTTGAAGTGGCCGCAGGTGTGTTTGAAGATTGTTTGAAGATTGAATATCGAACGGAAACAGAAATGATAGCATCTCACCCATCAGGAACAGGAACAGAAGACTTACCGGGAGAATCAGTAACAACCTTATGGTTTGCGCCCCAAGTCGGAATTGTCAAATTTCACCAACAATCTGATAAGATATTTCTTAATATGTTATCAACAAGAGATGCAATTGAAACATATATTTCTGATGAGGAAGCTGCAGAGATTACTGCGCCCTCGGTCAGGACATTTGAATTAAAAAAATACGAAATAGTATCTGAAGTATCGTCAAACGATGACAGCAAATAATAGATTATCATCAAACTTATACCAACAACAAAACAGATATGGAGAATCCACATGTTAAAAAAATTTAGTGTGGCATTAATATTACTGTTAGTCTTTAGTTTTAGCGTAACCTTGTTAGGAATTGAGTCTGCACAGGTATATTTTCCTGGGACTTTAGAGAGTTTTTGGGTTTATGAAGACCAGGATGGCAATGAGTTAACACGTCATTCAATTGAAGGTGAAGAGATTGCGGGGGAAACGTATTCCGTCTTCAGTTATGAACCTGAGTTAGAAGATTGGGCGGATTATAGTTGTTTCATTCATCCTTCTTTATATAATATAAGTGATGCGGGGATTACACTTGTTGTAGGTGAAGAAGTAGAGAATGGAGCCAAAGCGCGGCTTAAAAAGGAAATGGATATATTCGTGGAAGTTTTAAGCCAAGAAGTTTTAAGCCAAGCGCCGCCAGGTGTAGAAATACCCGCCTTTAATTTAGATGTTGAGGCAGAGGGACATGACCACTTGTTTCTGCTGCCTGATACTATTACAATCAATGAGGAATGGGACGTTAACCAAATCGAAGTAAAGGCTAAGATAATTCCTCAAGGTGTGGGCGTTCCAGAAAATGAACAATTGACGGTAGATTTCACCATTGTAGAAACAGGAATTGTGCTTGGCACAGAAACTGTTGATACGATAGCTGGGACATTTGAAGACTGTTTGAAAGTTGAATATCGGACAGAAACAACAGCAGTAATGACGCCTAACCCTCCACCTGATGAAATAGCTGCTCCCGGAGAGACCGTAACGACAGTATGGTTTGCGCCTAACGTTGGAATTGTAAAGTTACATCAAAAATCGGGATACATGTTCTTAGACATGATACCAGATGAGGCCGATTTTCCTGTTGCTTTTCCTCCTCCTATTGAGAGAACACTGGAATTAAAGAGGTATGAAATCAAAATTGCTGAATAGGAGCGCTGCTTAAATATAGTAAAATCTAAAAATATGTGCACACCCTGGTAGGTGCGGTTGGGAAACCGCACCTACCGTAGTGTCCAAGTAATTATAGATTTCACTATAAATACGCGGGAATTTAGTTACAACCTTATAATCAATTGGAGATAATTTCTGTTGAAAAATTTATTTGCTATCTTGATATTGTTAATTGCTTTTAGCTTCAGTGTAACACTACTGGGAAATGAGTCAGTAAAAGAGTATTTTCCCACCACGTCTGGTAGTTATTGGGTATACGTGGATGAGGACAAGAATGAATTGACGCGTCATGCAGTTGAGGGAGAAGAGATTGCTGGGGAAACGTATCACGCTTTTAGCTATGAACCTGAAATTGAAGAGTTGTTTTATTTTAGTCGTTATATGCATCCTACGCTATATCAAGTTAATGAGAAGGGAATTACCTTTGTTTTTGAGGATGAGATTGAAAAAGCGCTCAAGACACGACTAAAAAAGGAAACAGAGGTTTTGATTGATGTGTTTGAAAAAGAGGCAGCCTCCGAAGGCGATGTTGATTTTCAGTTGGCATTTGATATTGAGGTAGAAAAACAGGATCAGTTGTACCTATTCCCCGAAGGTATTTCTGTTAATGAGGAATGGGACGTAATTCAAATTGGTGTAAAGATTAAGATGAGACCTACTGGCAGAGACGCGTCAGTACCTGAAGAAATACTATTTGATTTTACCATTAATGAGACAGGAAATGTGTTAGGGACAGAAGCAGTTAAAACGCCTGCAGGAACATTTGAAGAATGTCTAAAGATTGAATACCGTACAGAAACAACACTTGTCGTAGACCCTGATGAAGAAGACATAGAGGTAGATTTACCCGGTGAAACAGTAACGACTTTGTGGTTTGCTCCAAATGTTGGTATCGTAAAGTTAAATCAGGAGTTACAACCGATATTTTTAGAGATTATTCCTGACGATGCAGATTTGCCAATACCACGCGAACCCCAGGTAAGGACATTAGAATTGAAAAAATATGAAATTAAACCCACCGAATCGGGAAACGATGTTAAGAATTAATATGCGGAAATTCAGACATCACCTTCCACTCGATTAGAAGGAATTCAATGTTGAATAGATTTTACACTTTCTTGATTATTTTACTCGTCTTTAGTCTTAGTGCAACACTTTTTGGAAATGAGTCGGCGACAAAATATTTTCCCAGCACACTTGGAAGTTATTGGGTGTATGAAGACCAAGACGGTAATGAGTTGACACGGCATTCAATTGAAGGCGAAGAGATTGCTGGTAAAATCTATCCTGCCTTCAGTTATGAACCTGAGTTAGAGGATTGGGCAGAATATAGTCCTTTTATCCGACCATCTCTATATAACATAAGCGATGCGGGGGTTATACTCGTTGTTGGTGATGAGAGAGAGAAGGCAGTCAAAGCCCGTCTAAAAAGGGAGATGGATATCCTCGTCAACGTATTAGAAGGAGAGACTCGGCCAAATGCAGATATTGATTTTGATATTAAGGTACAGGCACAAGATATTTTGTTCTTTCTCCCTGACGCTATTACTGTTGATGAGGAGTGGGACGCAAACCAACTTGAAGCCAAAGTTAAGATGATCTATGGAGATGAAAACATTCCTGAAGGTGAACAAATGACAATTGATTTTTCCATTATAGAAACAGGTGTTGTCCATGGCAAAGAAACTGTTGAAACAGCGGCAGGGAAATTTGAGAATTGTTTGAAAGTTGAATATCGGACAGAAACAACAGGGGGCATAACCCCGACTCCTCCACCTCCTGGAGCAGATCCGCCAGGAGAAACCGTGACGACAGTGTGGTTTGCTCCCAACGTCGGAATCGTAAAATTGCATCAGAAAATGAATTATACTTTTTTAGATATGATTCCAGATGAAGAAGGAATTCCTTTGCCTGCTGATCCTATGCTGAAAACGTTTGAATTAAAGAAATTTGAAATTAAACCAGATACCGCGGAGACCGAATGAGCGTTTTTCCTATCTATCGTCCGAGACGCTTACGCGCAAATGAAAACCTGCGTCGACTTGTTCGAGAAACGAGTCTGTCTGTAGATGATCTTATCTATCCGATGTTTGTTGTTCATGGTAAAGATACAGCAATCGAAATTTCTTCTATGCCGGGATGTTATCAATATTCTGTTGATAGACTTGTATCTGCTGCGAGAGAACTTGCATCACTTGGCATCCCTGGAACTATTTTGTTCGGAATTCCTGAAACGAAAGATGCGCTTGGGTCGGAAGCTTATGCCGAAGATGGCATAATTCAGCAGGCAGTACGCGCTATAAAGGATGCTGTCCCCGATCTACTTGTGATGACAGACGTATGCCTGTGTGAATATACTGACCACGGGCATTGTGGTATAATTGAAGATGGCGAGGTGCAGAACGATCCAACGCTTGATTTGCTTGTAAAAGAGAGTGTATCGCACGCGCAGGCTGGTGCTGATGTTATCGCTCCATCAGATATGATGGATGGTCGTGTCGGTGCAATTCGCGACGCATTGGACGACGAGGGATACGAAAATATCCCAATAATGGCATATTCGGCAAAATATTCATCCGCTTTCTACGGTCCTTTTCGTGAAGCAGCAGAATCAGCACCGCAATTCGGTGACCGTCGCACATATCAGATGGACCCGGCAAATTCTGAGGAGGGGTTACGTGAAGTAGCATTAGATATTGAGGAAGGCGCGGATATTGTAATGGTGAAACCCGCACTTTCATATCTTGATGTTATCCATCAAGTGAAAACAGAATATCAGATGCCTGTTGCAGCATATAACGTTAGTGGCGAATACGCCATGATAAAGGCAGCAGCGCAAAACGGATGGGTTGATGAAAAAAGGGTTGCACTGGAAGTCCTAACAAGTATCAAACGTGCTGGCGCAGATATGATTTTGACTTACTTTGCAAAGTCAGTAGTGGAATGGCTTGAAGATTGAGGTAGTAGGTGCGGTTAGGAATCACACCATAGGTATTAATTTAAGGACATGAATTTGTTTTTGATGGTATGTAGCCTCGTAGAGGCGGTATGTTTATAGAAAAGGCGTTACTCAGCGTTCCTGAGCCTCGTCGGTATGTTTATAAAATCTATATGTCGCTCCTACGGAGCTCAAGAAACAGGTAAACACGAATCTATAAACATAGCGTCCCTACGGGACTAAAGAGCAATACCTTATCGGTGATGTTAAATCAGCAAGCAGTTCGTTATCAGGGTCCCTACGGGACTAAAGAGCAATACCTTACCACAACGTGTTTTCTTAAATTGACGCCTATGGTGCGGTTAGGAAACCACACCTACCGTTGGTGAATTTACATATTTTAGATTTTATGAAATACCAAAAATGGAGGAACGAATTGGAGAGTAGCAAATCCTTATCAGCGTGGCAAAAATCACAACAGTTTATCCCTGGTGGTGTCAACAGTCCTGTCCGTAATTTTAGCAAGGTTGGTGAACATCCCCGCTTTATTGATTGTGGTGCAGGGTCTAATATTTACGACATAGACGGAAATGAGTATATTGATTATGTCGCATCATGGGGACCATTAGTTTTGGGACACGCACATCCTGATGTGGTCGAAGCCGTCAGGACTGCAGCTTCACAAGGCACAAGTTTCGGTGCTCCGACGACATTAGAGACAGAACTTGCTGAGACTATCGTTAACGCAGTGCCTTCTATTGAGCAGGTCCGACTTGTCAATTCCGGCACGGAAGCGACAATGAGTGCGATTCGTGTGGCACGTGGTTATACCGGACGCAATAAAATCATCAAGATAGATGGATGCTATCACGGGCATGTAGACTATCTCTTGGCAAAAGCGGGTTCAGGGGTTGCGACTTTCGGTCTTTCGGATAGCGGCGGTGTGCCAGAAGATTTTGCACGTAACACACTTACTGTGCCATTTAACGATCCTGAAGCAGTGAAAACAACGATCGAAGCCAATACAGATGAGATCGCGTGTCTCATTCTTGAACCCATTATGGGCAACATGGGTATCATCCCACCGCGTGAAGGTTATCTCAATGAACTTCGTGAGATTACTGAACAGCATGGAATCGTGCTTATTTTTGATGAGGTAATTACTGGTTTTAGGGTGGCTTATGGCGGTGCACAGTCATATTATAACGTTACGCCTGATATGACCTGTTTAGGGAAGATAATCGGTGGTGGTTTGCCTGTTGGTGCTTACGGTGGAAGACGAGAGATTATGCAGTGTGTAGCGCCTGAAGGTGATGTGTATCAAGCAGGGACTCTATCTGGAAATCCGTTAGCAGTTTCTGCGGGCATAACGACATTGAAAAAGCTTGCAGAACTGGGGGTTTATGAACAACTCAAAAGTCGTGCCGCTACACTCGCAAGCGGAATTGCCGAAGCAACGAAAAAACATGGCATTGATGCGTGGCATAGTCGTGTCGGGTCAATGTTGATGCTCTACTTCACATCAGAAGCCGTTACTGACGCAGATGGTGCACGAACTGCGGATACAGAACGTTTTCGTCAGTATTTTTGGGGTCTTCTTGAACGAGGAGTCTATGTTGCCCCTTCCCAATTTGAAGCAGGATTTGTCTCATTAGTTCATTCTGAAGAAGATATCAACACGACCGTGCAAGCTGCAACTGAGGTAATCGCAAATCTCTAAACAATAGTAAAGGAATTGAATGTCAAGCTTTGATGGTATTGTTAAATTAATTGCCGATGATCTTAGTGCTGTAGAGGCGAAACTGACTGAAAATACCGTGAGTGAGTATAGTTTTGTAGATATGGCAGTTCAACATGTTGTAGAAGGTGGTGGTAAACGTCTGCGTCCTATCCTTGTTGTGCTTTCTGCTAAAGCGTGTGGATATGAAGGTCCTGATGCACACACACTCGCAGCAGTTGTTGAACTCATCCATGTAGCATCGCTTGTGCATGATGATGTTCTTGATGAAGCTACGATCCGACGTGGTCGTGAAACATTACATACAAAATGGGGTAATAAGGTTGCGGTACTCGTAGGAGACTATTTACATGCACGTGTACTTGCAATGCTCGTTTCCCGCCGTGCAGATGACCCCGCAATGAAAATACTTGCGGACACTACTCAGGCGATGTGTGAAGGCGAGGTTATACATGCCTACAAAAGTGGAGATTTTGATATATCTGAAAAAGAGTACCTCAAGATAATTAGTTTTAAGACCGGTAAATTGATTGCCGCTTCTTGCACACTCGGTGCTATTCTCGGATCCTCTGACAATCAGCAGGTTGATGCATTCACTACTTACGGTCAGCAAATTGGAACCGCATTCCAAATTGTAGATGACCTGCTTGATTTCGTGGAAGACCCAGAAAAATTGGGAAAAAACGCCTTTGGTGATCTTCGTGAAGGGAAACTAACCTTTCCTATCATCCATACCCGAAAAGTGTGTGATGACAATGAGAAACAAACTCTTGAAAAAGTGCTGAATCCTAACACTGATGAAATCGAGGCTATTACTTTTGTTGAATCTTTATTTAAAAAATATGATGTGGAAGCTCACTGTTTGAAAGTTGCCCAGGGCTACGCAGAACATGCTAAATCTGCTTTGGCAAAAATACCGCAATCAGATGCACGGTTTGCTTTAGAAAACCTCGCGGATTACGTAGTCTCACGGGAATCATAGGTAAGATGTTTTACCCAGCACACATAAAACTTCAAAACAAAAAATGCCTTGTTGTCGGTGGCGGTACTGTTGCTGAACGGAAAGTTGTCGCTATGCTCATCAGTGGCGGGGACGTAACAGTGGTTAGTCCTGACGCAACCGAATTATTGATGTTTCTTATAGAACTCGGTACAATACAATGGCACAAACGACAGTTTAAAACAGGGGATACGAAAGGTTATTTTCTTGTGTGTGCCGCAACCGATTTTACAGCTATAAACACTGCAGTATATACTGAAGCACATGAAAAGAATCATATCCGTTTAGTCAATGTTGTGGATGTTATCCCACAATGCACATTTGCTGCTGCGTCTGTAGTAACAGATGACGAACTCATGATTAGCATCTCAACAAGTGGTAAAAGCCCAGCGACAAGTCGGCGCATCCGAGAACATTTTGAAGAGACATTGAATACGTCATCTTTATATACGCTTGGATACGAAAATGGAAAACCTACGCCTATTGAAAATCAAGAATTGCCCTATCCTGTTTATCTTCTATTGGAAGATCGTAAGTGTGTGGTCCTATGTGAGCAGGAAACATCGGAAATTAAACGTAGAGTCTCGCTGTTACAACAATGCGGTGCTACTGTCGTGTATAATTCCACTGACTTTGCAGACGCATTCATCGTGATATCTGATACATCTATACGCGGTGCTTCTGATGTCGTGTTACAAGAGTCCCTTGAGAAACCAGATTCTGGAAACTTCTCTACTCCGAATTTGATTAAAGATAATAACCTCATCATCAGCATATCGGCGAAGGATAGTGCAAATATAAGCAAGGCAGAACGTTTACATGAAAAACTCACAAATCAGTTTGAAAACAGTGGTTATGGTGCATTTATTGATCTTCTCGGCGCGCGGCGTGCGGAAGTTCTCAAAGCTTTTCCTACGTCAAAAATGCGCGGCGACTTTCTTGAGGAACTCATCGGATATGTGGCAGACAGTCCGCAACCCCGAACATGTTGTTTGGGACTTACAAACCCAGAGTGTTCCGCTGAATGCCTTTTCAACTGGGTGCGACACGGTAAAATTGAACAGGCGAATAACTTCATTTCCAAGTTTTTAAGCGCACAGCGTGCAAACTTCTAACGAATGTAAGCAAAACCATGGATTTTCTATTTCTTGTAACTGTTTTAGTCTATTTAGCAGCAAGTATTTTTCAGGTACTTTACCTCGCGATAGGTGAACGAACTGAAACTCCGACTCTACGCCCAAGGATTGGCTTAATTGCTTTCTGGGGAACGGGCCTTGGCTTTGCCCTGTTAACACTTTTTATCATACTCTGGTGGTCACGTCAAGGTCATTTTCCTATGACACACTGGACAGACTCTACTGCCTTTTTTGCATGGGCAATCACATTGATCTACCTGATAGTAGTTCGAATGACGCAATTACGTGTTATCGGTAGTTTTGTTATACCGGGGGCATTCATTACAATCTTGATTTCATATAGTTTTTCTGGAAATACCTCCGCATTACCTGAAAATTTGAAAACCTATTGGTTGGTCCCTCATATTACATTGATTTTTCTCGCCTATGCTACTTTTTTTACCGCATTTGGATTTGGATTGTTGTATCTGATGGCAGAGAAGAAAATCCGCGAAAAAAAACATACGATTTTTCACAACCTTCTTCCGGCACTCGGTGCTTCGGATGAGCTTGGTCACCGATGTACAATCTTTGGTGTGATCCTGTTAACAATTGGTATAATTGTCGGGGCACTCTTGACACAATATATCAAAGGAGTAGCTTGGAAGTGGCTTGACGCTCAGGTGTTTTTTACCGTCGCGACGTGGGTAATCTATGTTGTGCAAATTAGTATCCGTCAGCTGTGGGGTTGGCGCGGGAGAAAAGCAGCATATTCTGAAATCGTCGGTTTTATTGCAGTTCTCTGCACTTATATTGGTGTGGATCTATTTTTAGACAGCGTACATACATTTCGATAGACACTATTGCTTTGTCAACATATTATTGTCCGTCGCGATTCGGAGATCGCTCCTACCAATGGACTGTTATGGTAGGAGGGAACTCCGATTCCCGACTACTTTCAAAACCCGTCAATTAGCACTTGACTAAGCACTATTACAACACGGTATTCCGCAAGTTCATGTCTTGTCTAATTTTGACATCAAGACTGAAATGTGATATAATTTATTAATTTATGGCGTAAACACAGTTTTAATTTCCGTAGAGTCAAACCATGAATCAGATTGTATCTATTGGAACAAGTCATCATGTCGCTCCTGTTGAATTTAGAGAAAAACTGGCTTTTTCCGAAGAACAACTCATAGAGTCCCTTCATCACCTTCGTGAATCATATAAGGTTGATGAGGCAGTAATCCTCTCTACCTGTAACCGCGTAGAGGTTTATGGTGTCGCTAATTCCCAGCGAACAGCCGAATCACCTGTTAAAATTCTGCTTGACTTTTTGTCTGACTACCATCGAATTAGCGTGGATACTCTCAAAAAGTGGAGTTATCGCCATCATAATCTTGATACCATTCTACATCTTTTCAGAGTAACATCCAGTCTTGACTCAATGGTCGTAGGAGAATCTCAGATTTTGGGTCAGGTAAAAGATGCTTATGACTTTTCGCGTTCGGCTGGAGGGGCAGGAATAATTCTGAACCGACTTTTCGCGAAGGCATTCAGCGTTGGTAAACGTATACGTTCAGAAACAACTATTGCAACGGGTGCAGTCTCAATTAGTTATGCGGCGGTTGAGCTTGCTAAAAAGATTTTCAATACTTTAGAAGACAAGACTGTAGCGATTATCGGGGCGGGTGAGATGAGCGAACTGACAGCGAAACATCTCGTCGCGAATGGTGTTTCAAAAGTGATTGTTGCAAACCGCACTTATGAACGAGCAGTTAAAATTGCTGAAAAGTTTAAAGGCGTTCCAGTTGCTTACGAAGAAGACCTAAACTTTCTTATTGATGCGGATATCGTCATCAGTTCTACAGACGCACCGCATTATCTCATTGAACGAAAACCCCTCGCTGAAATCATGAAAAAACGGAAGCATCGGTATATGTTTCTCATTGACATTGCTGTTCCACGCGATATTGAACCGGATGTCAGTAAAATCAACCACGCATTTCTCTATAACATTGATGATTTGGAAGCTGTTGTTGCCACCAACCTCAAAGAACGGCAGCAAGAAGCAGTTCGCGCAGGACAGATTGTCTCTGAAGAGGCAAAGCGGTTTCACGACCAATTGCAAATCCTTGAAGTTAATCCCACCATTAAAGCGCTACATCAGCAGTTTCAACAGATAGCCGAATGCGAACTCAAAGCATGTTTGGGTAAGACTACACTGTCGGACACACAAGAAGATGCTGTTGCATCTATGACACAAGCAATAGTCAAAAAACTTCTCCATCACCCTGTAGAAAATTTGCGTCACGCTGTTAACGATGGAAATGCTGATCATGGGCAGTATGTTCATGCGCTCCAAGAACTGTTCGCTTTGGATGATAATAACGATAAGGAACAGGAATGAGCAGTACGGTTACAATCGGCACGCGTGGCAGCCGACTTGCCCTCTGGCAAGCATCCTTCGTCAAACAGCAATTAGCCCACCATTTCCCCGATCTTGAGGTTGACCTCAAAGTCATCAAAACCACAGGGGATACTATCCAAAATCGCTCATTGTTAGGATTAGGCAAAGGTGTTTTTACGAAAGAGATAGAAATCGCGCTGTTAAATGGTGAAATTGACATCGCTGTTCATAGTCTCAAAGACCTCCCAACAGAATTGCCTGAAGGACTCTGCATAGCTGCTATCCCGAAACGAGAAGACCCGCGTGATGTACTTGTTACATCTACAGGATTTCCTTTAGACGATTTGCTGAATGGAGCGAAAATCGGCACGACAAGTCCACGAAGAAAGGCGCAACTACTTCATATACGTCCAGATTTGCAAGTTGTTGATGTCCGAGGCAATGTTGATACTCGGATTCGTAAACTTGAAGAGACTGATCTTGATGGTATTATCCTCGCTGCAGCAGGAATTAAACGCCTTCTTAGAGAGGACGTTATCACGCAATATTTTGAAATAGAGCAGATGGTTCCGGCAGTAGGACAAGGGGCATTGGCAATCGAAGCGCGTGAAGGAGATAGTGACATTGAAGAGTTGCTTTTTCCTTTGATCGACTTCACGACAGTAGCCGAGATTACCGCTGAAAGAACTGTGTTGCAAAGCCTCGGAGGAGGATGTCAGCTCCCGATCGGCGCGTATGCTGAGCATGCTCATGGTGAACTCTCACTTATAGGTACTGTGTGCCATCCTGAGGGACAGATACGTATTGTAGAAAGGATTACGGGAAAGTTAGACGATGCTGAGCACTTAGGGAAAATCGTTGCCGAGAAATTGCGTAACCGTGGTGCAAATGAACTGTTGAAAGCACAGTCAGATGTGGGATAATTTTGTCTATGAAAGCAAAACATAACGGTATCGTTTACATCGTAGGAGCCGGTCCTGGCGATAAGAAGCTTATCACGCTAAAGGGAGTGGAATGCCTTCAGCAAGCTGATGTTGTTATTTACGATCTGCTGCTGAACGATACGCTTTTGGAACATTGTCCCGCACATACAGAAAAGATAAAAGCACCCGATCCGAGAATCCGTGCGACACGTCAAGTTGAGATCAATCAATTGCTTGTCCAGCATGCCAAAGATGGTAAAATCGTTGTGCGTCTCAAAGGTGGGGATCCTTATATCTTCGGGCGTGGTGGCGAGGAGGCGATGGCACTTGCTGAGGCAGGTATTCCGTTTGAAATTGTTCCTGGCGTTACTTCTGCTATTGCTGCTTCTGCATACGCTGGCATTCCGGTTACGCATCGCGATTATGCCTCATCAGTTGCTTTTGTTACAGGACATTCGGCTGCATTACATCCTGATTCAAACATCAATTGGGAACAACTTGCCACTGCGGTAGATACACTTGTCGTCTATATGGGAGTTGCGCATCTTAGCCAGATTGTAGAACGATTAACAACACACGGCAGAGACACGAAAACTCCGGTGAGTTTAGTTCGTGTGGGAACGACTCCACAACAATTTGTTGTGCAAGGTACGCTTGCAGATATTGTGAGAAAAGCAGAAGCAGTCCAGCTGAACAGTCCAGCGATTATCATAGTGGGGGAAGTGAACCGACTACGTGATCAACTCCGATGGTTTGATACTAAGCCTCTTTTCGGAAAACGAATTCTTGTCACACGCGCCCGGGCGCAGGCAAGCGAATTTGCTGACCTTTTGGAAGCAGAAGGTGCAGAAGTCATCCAATTTCCCACCATAGAGATTCGCCTGCTTGAAATTGATAGCTCGGAGATTCCTTCTCCTGAACAGTATGACTGGGTTATCTTTACGAGTGTCAATGCTGTTGAGATATACTATGCACACTTACGAGAAAAGGGGGCGGACACGCGAATTTTTGGTAGATGCAGTGTATGTGCAGTTGGTCCGAAAACAGTTGAAGCACTAAACAGTATCGGTATTTATCCCGATTTTGTGCCATTACATGCCAGCGGAAAAGTTGTCGCAACGGAAATAGAAAATGTACAAGGAAAGAAATTCCTGTTACCACGCGCAAAAATCGCTACTGCTGACCTTCCCAATACCTTGCGCGACAGAGGCGCACACGTTGACGATCTTCCACTCTACGATACCGTCAAAGTAGCAAGTGAAAACCGAGATACTATTGAAAAAGACCTTTTAGATGGTAGAATTGACTTCGTTACGTTCACAAGTTCTTCAACGGTTACCAACTTTCTTGAGATGTTTTCAACGCATACCGCGAGGAATTTGTTGGCAAAGGTAAAAGTTGCGGTCATCGGTCCAACAACAGAGGCAACTGCGGCGGAACACGGTGTGCGCGTTGATGTGGTAGCAAAAGAAGCCTCAATAGAGAGCCTCGTGGAAGCGATAACGTCACAATCCTTTTCTCTATGCAATCTATCCAGTTCGACCTGATTTGATTTTGGGATAATACCAACCAACTCTTCTGGTGGAAGTGCTAACGTAGCACAATGCAGATTGGCATAGATGACGTAGTCCACATCGTCAAATACTACTTCAAAATGAGTCACGTATGCCATATTCAAATAGATACCCTTATATTCTATTCAGCGTTCCTCCATGATATTAATCCTTCCCAGAGCCATTCAGTTTTTGTGTTTTTCTCAACATTTTGGATAGGGTCGCGAGTTGGAACTCGCTCCTACAAGAAGAGGTTTTCAGAAAAAAGAAATTATTGGAGAATTGAACGGTTCTGAATCCTTCTTTGATTTCTTGACTTTAGAATAGCCATAGTTACGCATAACTTGATTTATATGCAATCCATCTTTACTCTTCCAGACTTCCGAAATTGCTCTGTTGCCAACGAATATAAATTCTTTGACCTCCACAGGTTCTCTGTCTATGAGGTGTCTCAATTGCGCTTTCGCTGGATCTTCACCAAACCCAGACTTCCGACCCTGAGATAAAAATACCTATTTGGCATTCCCTACATGAAGTACTGAAGATATTATGCATCGCCTTTATCAAATTAATTTATTACCAGAGCACACCGCGCACCATTACATTTAACTGAAATATGTGATTGCTCCGAATGACCTGATAGCGTTCAGGAAAGAACCTTGAGTAACTTCCATATACATCAATGAGTAGGTTTTTGTATAGATGATATCCTCCACCACCCGTTATCACTACATAAGGTATCTTTTTAAAGTCTCCCATACTTACATTTGCCAGTGTGTAATACTTCTGGAACTTGGCATCCTGAAAATAGTACTGCAGTCCCACACCTATCCGTTTGGACATGAAACTATTAGTTGTATATGTAAGTAATCCAATTAAGTTTTCATTAATACTCTTACCAATTTCCATAGATAAGTTTGGAAGTATGGCAGCCGTATAATTCGGAATGGCAACTGCACTAGTGGATAGTCCATCCTAAAAGTTTGTTTTGGTTTTTGTAGATTTCTCGGCATCTTGACAAACAAAAGTGTTCTCTTATAGTATAGCAATACATAAGGAGGAACACACCCTTGAATAAGAAATATGTTGTCCAACTGACCGATGCGGAACGACAGGAGTTATCAGATATTATTAACACAGGTAAAAAAGAGGCATATATGATAAGGCATGCTCATATTTTGCTGAAATCAGATATAAATGGTCCCTGCTGGACTGACGCGAGAATAGCTGAGGCGTATGAGTGCACTGATAGGACAGTTGCGAAAGTGCGTCAGCGTTTTGTGGAAGGTGGCTTTTCTCGTGCCTTATATCGTGCGAAGCGGAAGCATCCACCGACACCTCGTAAACTTGATGGTGACGGAGAAGCAAGGTTGATAGCACTGAGTTGTGGAACCCCTCCCGAAGGTGCTGCCAAATGGACGTTACGTCTGCTTGCGTCAGAGTTGGTAAGACTTGAAGTTGTGGAAAACATTTCTCCAGAAACGGTGCGGCAGACACTAAAAAAAACGCGTTGAAACCACACCTTCAGCAACAGTGGGTGATACCCCCTGAAAAAGACGCTGAGTTTGTAAAGTCAATGGAAGAAGTGCTTGATCTTTACCAGAAACCTTTGGCTGCGGATACTCCTGTTGTGAACATGGACGAACAATCTGTCACACTTAGGGATGATGTTCGTGAACCGTATCCTGCGAAACCGGGACAAGTCAAGCGCGTAGATAACGAGTATAAACGCAAAGGCACAGCAAATATCTTCCTATTTACAGAGGCACTCTCGGGATGGCGGCGTGTGTCTGTTCGGACGCACCGAAAGACAGTGGATTGGGCAGAAGAAGTCAAAATACTATTGGATGAGGTCTACCCATCCGCAAAACAGGTCATTTTAGTTTGTGATAACCTGAATACACATAAACTCGCGTCACTCAATAAAGTGTTTGGAGATGAAGAAGCAGATAGGTTCCGGAAGCGTTTAGAAATCGTGCATACCCCCATTCATGGAAGTTGGTTGAATATAGCGGAAATAGAACTTAGCGTCCTTACACGCCAATGTTTGTGTCGTCGAATCCCAGATATAGAGACACTCCGTAGAGAGACACAAGCGTGGCAAAAACGTAGAAATGCAGAGCAAAAGCAGGTAGACTGGCAATTTACAACGGACGATGCGCGTGTCAGATTAAAACATCTATACCCGAAAAGTTAGACTGGACTAACCACTAGGCCCGATACCCACACCCACCATGACACCTTCGCGATACTGAAATTCTGTCCGATGTGCATATGCTACAGTAATAAAGAACGTGAAGCATATAGTAAAGATAATTAGTCTTTTCATAATCATGTGAACCTCTTGTAAAATGCGATCTATGTGGTCAACCGAACAAGGTGTGCCACCCGTTGCCACACCACCTACATAGTAAGAACTCATAGCGAGTAAGAGTTAAGCATTGTTGAAAGTTACTCGAAAGTTTATCATCAAATATACTAAATAAACGTGAGTTCAATATAAGAAATTGTTCATCACGTATATTTAATTGAACTAAAGACATACCCAATGCAACACCTAAAACGTCCGCCTTTGCTCCAGCGGAGCAATATGTCTATAGCAGCCAGCCGAACTGGCATTTCCGCTCCAGCGGAGCGGTATGTAATTTTATCACACATAACACTCCGCTGGAGTGCGGGAACATATCCATCATCAATTATGCGATAGCGTGATATTATTGTGTCGAATTTCTCTAACCTAAGTCGAACTCACGTTAAATAACGAAAACCTAAACGGATTTCAACGTAATGTTCCCATTTTGATGGTTTCCAAAACTAAGCATTTTACTTCACCTAAATTAAAATGTTAGGTGCGATTTGGGAACAATTGAATACACTGCATGAGTCGTAATCTCATGCAGTATCTCGTATGGACTATACTATTTTACCATATTTAATCGAAAATACCAAAGAAAAAGTCAACCTGAATACAACTGTCCAGACTGACTGACATTGAACAACCTAACTTCTAACAGAAGTCTATGACCAATATTTATTCAGTCAACAATGCTTCTATAATTCAAGACTTGCGGGCATCTACATCCCGAAGTTAAAGCATCGGGTTTTGACGCCCATTACTGATAATTGCGGAATATCGCGATCTATCTAAATAGATGTAACGCTGATTTGTCAACTTTTACTGAAAAATCGACAGAATATATGGTGAAATCACCTTTTGGTAAACTGTTATCGTTCCAAAAATGGAATAGAAACCAGCACACAACACCAATCCTATCTGTTTCCATATAGGGGGTTGTATCTCTTTCGGTAAGAATTTTCGGTTTACGTAGAGTGTATGGAGTGAAGTAATCACAAGTTGATAACCTCCAATCGTAGCAGATACCACTACCATTAATAACGGTTTTCCGATGTACATAGAAATGATGCACCACGTGATATAAGCAATCAGAATAGGATAGTATATCCACTTTGCATCATGTTCACCCATTTTCCGCACACTTTTGAAACCTGTCCAGATAATATCTGTATAGCGACGCGGAACACCATCAACACTACCGAGTTGCGTAGAAAAGAGTACCCAAAATCCACATAGCAAAGTAAGAAACCAAAAGATTTGTCCACCCTGTTTTGCGAGTCCTTCAGCTTGAAATGCAGCCGCAGACCACTGATCCATTTCTTGACCCGAATCTACAAAAGCTATTGTAAGCATTGCGGGTAAAGCTAACCCAACGAAACATCCGACAAGCCATATAAAATACTGTTCAAATCGGACATATTTCCACCACTCCTTGAATCGTTCAAGATTCTCAGGCGTTATACGGAATACTTTACCCAGGTGGGATAGTTTCACATTTTGTCCGCCGATTATAGATGGAATAGCACCAACCAACTTGCTCATTCCCCATCCCTTGTCGCGGACATAATTGGATATTGTAATGTTTCCCAAGCCACCACTTCCAGCATAAGCTGCGAACGCACCGAGTAATAACCAATCAAACTCTTCGCCTTTTACATCGGCAGGCAACGCACCAAAACTAAAGAATCCTTTTATAACAGTCCACCATACGCTTGGCGGGACAAGAAATAAGTTTACGATAACCAAATATCCAATAATCCATACAACCATGAAAAGTAGTACTTTTTCAAGAGCGTTGTAAATCTTACCTCCGAACATCACTATTCCTAAACAACCAAAAAATATAAGATATGCAAAGATTCGGACAGTATTTTGATCAGCGTCCTGAGGCATGTAGCCAAGCCATGCCGCAGCCAATGCGGTTGCAGCAGCCATTGCCCATGCAGGCCAACTACTGAAAAAGTCAACACTGGAATAGAATATAGCCCAAAACGGAGGTCCCGGTTTACAGCGCATGTAACCGCTCAACATCGGTTCACCGGTATAAAGCGTATAACGGATCGCTTCTGTGTTTAGAATTGATTGAAGTACGATTGCAATAGTCGCAATCCAGAGCAGTGTGCCTCCATATTGTGCTGTAATTGCCGGACCTAACAACCACTCACCACTGCCGATGGAAGCTCCTAAGGCAATAATTCCGGGTCCGAGTATACCTGCAAACGCAAGACTAAATTTATAACGCGGCGGTGCTGGTAATTCAGCAACCTCCCAATCAGGAAGTGTGCCGCCATCAACACGTTCATTCGTTTCTGCCATATATTACCACTCCCAAAATATGTCTATATCTAATTTCTCAGCGATGCTTGCGAGATTTCGTAGATGATCTACGTGGATAGGGATACCGCTTTCAATCCATTTGTCGTAGTTGTTCCACTCAATTTCACCCGGTAGATAGACTTGCGTAAATCCTTCTGCCGTTTTCGCACCGTGAATCTTGCCGATTCCTTGTTTAACTTCAGCGATGTATGCATCATAATCTGTAAAACTTTCAATGTTTATCGCAATAAAGAAGTGCTCAGATGATGTACTAGTCTTATTGCAAGGCATCATACCGCCAGTTAGAGGACCAGCCAAAATTCCCATAATGAGTGCCAATCCGTAGCCTCTCGGTCCTGCAGCAGGTGCCATCAAACCTCCTTGATTTGGATCGCTACTCGGTTGACCTGAATCGTCCAAAAGCCATCCCTCTGGAATCGATTTGCCGTACATTCGTAACGTTCCAATCTTCCCCCATGATGAAACACCGCACGCCATATCTAATACTATCGGATGTCCATCGCCAGTTGGCAAAGCATAACTCATAGCACTGTTTCCGACCACTGCTTCTGCGCCACCAGGTGCCACAATAGAAGGTCTACCTGTATTCGTAGTTGAAAAACCGATCATCCGATTTTTCACAGCCATAATTGAATAACATGCTGCTGCACCGAAATGTCCTGCATTATGTACGCCCGCGGCGGCAACACCGGTCATTTTTGCCTTTGCTATCGCTGTCTCCATTGCGAGTGTACTTGCCAGATGTCCCATACCGTTGTCACCATTTATGACAGCGAAACTCGGTCCCTCTGAAACAATACGGAGATCGGGTTTTGGGTTTAAATTCCCATCAAGGACTTGGTTGAGATAACCGGGCAGCGAACGTGTTCCGTGTGAATGGACTCCGCGCAGATCGGTCTGCACCTGGAGTTTAGCCATTTGCTCAGCGTCATCTGACGGCAGACCAGCCTTTTCACATAAAGACCGAGCGAAATCATGCAACTTCACTGCATCAACTACAATTTCCTGCATAAGACCCTCTCGTGAAATGAGTTAGTTGCCATTTTAGCAGACAGTAGGTAATGAATCAAGCACAATTTTTGATGTCGTAATGTGGTTGTAATTTCCGAAAATTCAGCATTTCGTTGACATATCAACTTTCAGAATGTTAAAATTTATATCAAAGAATACACAATAAAATGAAAGAATGCGAAAACCAAACTTTTTAAATCAAAAACGCTCAAAAATCAACATTGAAGATATAACTATACTCTCTTTGTCCGTAGTTCTGATTTTGCTCTCTTTAATTTATACATCTTGTGCTAATCCATTAGTGCCAGTAGACGATGAAGAGGAAGAACGGGTCAAATCTGCACTAAAAGACCGTTCATTTCGACAATTCGCCCCTTCTAAAGATGCAGTAAAACGCAAAGGAGTTATCCTTGATTTCTTTGATAGCGAGGGTCAAATAATCAATCTTTGGGCACAATATGCTGAAGGGGATACTGCATTAAAAGAGTGGGAAATTTTCGCAGAGGATTACCGCATAGAAAAAGCGGGTTCGGAATACAGAATCTATTTTGAAGAACCGCGTTCACATGAAATATTGCCTACTCAATGCGACAACTGCATTGAAACAGCAGGGATATCTATTTCAATCCGAAACCTTTTTGATAGTGAGAAGATACAGTTCAAGTTGAACGACCCTGAAAGTATCTTACCAACGCCATTCCCTGTATTTAAATCGTGGACAAGATTCAATGAAGATGAATATTTTGATTGAAATGTCTTGTAAGGAACTGTAGGATACGCTATACCACTATCACTGTTTTTTAGAAGGGTTCACGGATAAAACCAGTCTTTTATAGTAAAATCCACAATTACCTGGACAATGGCGAGGTTAGGAACCTCGCCAGCGCGACCGTGTAGGGATTGTTGTTTATTGAAATGTGAATGTATTTTCGGATTTTACTATAAAGCGTGCCGGGACCGATTTGAATTAAAAGTGTTGACAAACTGTGTAGTTTTTGCGTAATATCTTAATAGAACCATTAACGCTAACTGCATTTTACAATAAGGAGTTTAACATGCTTACCCAAGATCAGACAGCCTTTTACAGTGAGAACGGCTATCTCAAGGTAGACCAGCTTTTCACACCGGATGAAACTCAGGAACTCGCGTCAGAAATGGTGCGGATTATAAACAATTGGGGACAGGAGACTATCGGTTGGCCCGGACCGTGGCGCACCAAATACCTCAAAGAGGAAGACCAGCAAACTACAAAGGCAGTTTTCATGCACAATCCTCACTTCTATTCAGCTACATGGGGTAGAGTGATTTTCCATGAGCGTTTGACAGGTGCTGTTCGGTCACTCATCGGGGACACTGTTCAGTGGCACCACACTGTGCTGCATGCGAAGCCACCAGATAAAGGCACCCCATTTCCGATGCACCAAGACTATCCGTTTTACCCACACGATGGTCTTGATTTCGTTGATTGTCTCGTTCATCTTGACGATGCGCCTTTTGAAAGCGGTGCGCTAAGGGTTGTACCGGGAAGTCATAAAGAGGGACCGCGAGAACATATCACAGGAGAAGGGACTGCCCCACATTTGCCAACAGATAAATTCCATCCCGATTTTATTGACTCCATTCCGATACCGGCAAAAGCAGGCGATGTTATCTTCTTTAGCTATTGTCTTATCCATTGGTCTGAAGTAAATCGGACAGATCAGTGGCGGAAGGCAGTCCGATTCGGGTATCATACACCTGAAATGCGTCCTGTTGGTCGAGATCCAAAAGAGCCGTACAACAACATTATGGCAGGTGGTTTTAAAGATAATCCTTCTGCAGGCGACATACTCGCATAATAATAGATTGTTCTGAAATATTAATTTGTTATTTCAGCATTTTACCGTAGAACTATATTTAACATGAGGGTGAATTAGCTCTCAATTTGATCCTAAATCTACCAGTGCCAAATTGTCTATTAGAGTGATGAATTGGTGCTGAAAGGAGGGATATAGATGTCTTTATGTAATAAAATCCAAAATTTTCTTAAAAGGAATCAAAATATCTTCTTAAAACGCTTCTTATATTTTTTCCTGATAAGTATATGCTCTGTTTTTGCAGCAAACGCGTTTAGTCAGGAACCTTCTCAAGTTGATGCGGAACCTTCCCTTGCTGAAAAGGTTTTTGAAAAATACCAAACATTGCTTCTGCGAGAAGATATCCAAGCACTACTACCAACAATCCTTGAAGAAATCAAGAAGCCAGAAAATCAAAAACTCTTAACACCATCTACACTTGGAGCTGTTGTAGATAATCCTGACCTCCTAAAGACGTTTATACCTGATATAGAGGATGAATTTATCACGTTGTTAAAGGATGACCAGGAAATACAAACATTTCTAAAAGATGCCGACGTTCAAGCTTTGCTTCAGGATACAGAGGCAATTGATGAACTCGCAGAACTGATTGAGATGTATGAACTCCCTCTGGTAGAACGTATTTTTGAAAGGTACCAAGATTTTTTTCAACGAGAAGATATTATACAGATTCTTCCTGGCATCTTTGCAGAATTCAAGAACCCTGATAATCAGGCACTTCTACAACCAAATACGTTAACACTCGCGGCTGAAAATCCTGATCATCTAAAGGAAGTGTTGCCGCAGATAAATGATGAATTCATTAGGCTTCTCAAGGAGGATCCTAAAGTTAAAACGTTCATTAGTGATCCTGATGTTCAACTATTGCTTCTGGATCCTGCTGCAATTGATGAACTTGCTGCGTTACTAAATATAAAACCGCCTGTCGTTGTTAGGATTGTTCCAGCATCAGTTGAATCACCGCAGGTTGGTGAGCAACTTGTTATCACTGTTGACATTGCTGATGGTTTTAGTGTTGCCGGGTATGAGGGAACAATTGAGTTTGACCCAACAGCACTCCGATATATTTCATTGAGCCATGGTACTTTTCTTTCTAGTCAAGTGTTGTCTCTCCCTACAGAAGTTGAGGAGGATCAAGTCTCTTTCGCTCAAATTGCTATTGAGACTCCAGCAAGCACAGCAGAAGGCACTCTCGTTACAATAACTTTTGAAGTTCTCAATGCCAAAGCATCAACATTAACTTTATCTGATGTGGTAATTGGGGGATTTGGTGGCGTTAATTTTCCTGTTATAATTGAAAATGCCGAGATTCTTGAGCCACCTCCAACAAGACCGTGGGATGTTAATAAGGATGGTAGAGTAAATATATTGGATTTGACTTTTGTGGCAGCGCATTTTGGGAAAGAAGATGCGCCACCAGCAGCAGATGTCAATGGGGATGGAAAAGTAAATATTTTAGATTTGACGCTTGTTGCGAGTCATTTCGGTGAGTGATGTAGGGAGAGCAATTTATAGCGAACAGATTAGGTTCGGGCGGGCAGTGTCCCGCCCTTTTGTTAGGATGAGCACGCAGAAGAAACAGAAATACAACAGATATGTTATGCCTTGTAAAATTCTACTGTTGTGCCAGCCATGTTAGCAACCTTTTCTATCAGTTTGTCCCGTTCAGTCTCACCCATGCCAGAGAAAGCCTTCGCGATGTCTATTTTTTCTTGCATTTGTGCTGCATCGTCAGGTCCAGTGACAAGGGTACTCACAGGAAATGACCAGACAAAACGAATAGCTTCTGGAATGCTTACTCTATTTGGCACGACTCTTGGGTTGGGACCGTGTTTGCCATGTTTAGAACCGCCAAAAAACCCACCATTTGCTAATGATTTCATTCCAATTACGCCAATGTTTCGCTTAACGAGCGTCGGAACAACACCTTCAATAAAACTTTCGTAACTCATGTCGGCTATATTTACTGGCAATTGACAAGCATCAAAAATGTCGGATTTCTCTAAGACACGTTGATGAGCGGAGGGACTCGTGTGTCCGGTAAACCCAATAAAACGCGTTTTTCCGGATTCCTTCGCTTCTGCCATTACATCAAAAATACCTTTATCAGTTCTTACATCTACGTCTTCAGGGTTTCTCACTGCATGTACCTGCCAGAGATCCAGTTGGTCAGTATTGAGACGTTTAAGTGAACCTTCAAGATGTTTTCTTGCGGTTGCAGCATCGCGCGCTGTTGTCTTAGTCATGAGAAAGATGTCATCGCGGTATTTTGGAACAAGCAGTTTGCCTAAACGTTCTTCACTTCTACCTGCTTGGTAGGATTCTGCTGTGTCGAAGAAACGGACACCACCTTCAAGGGCGGTTTCTATTGTATTTTGTGCTTCTTTTTCTGCCATTTCACCAATATGCCAACCACCGACTCCGAGTATTGTCACAGCTTCAGCAGTTCTACCAAATTTTCGCATCGGTAGGAGTGTCCCTAAACGGTCACTTGAAGGTTTTGCTTCCTGACCTTCTGCATTTGCTGAAGATAGGAGAATACCTGTTGTTAATCCTGCCAATGACTTTAGAAATGCCCGTCGATCAATCATAGTTGTTACCTCCGATTTTCATCTTACAATCTCACCTCAATTTTGTCAAGAAAATTTGTATTTGACAGGTTTTGCTTGACCAAAGCGATTTTTCCAATGTATAATTACATAATATATGAGATACATCAACATCCTCAAGTTACAGAACAATTATAGTGAAATCTGAAAATATGTGCACACTCCCTGGTAGATGCGGTTTCCTAACCGCATCTATGAGACTGAATAAACACGGTTCGGTTAGGAAACCGAACCCGCCAAATGCCAAAAAGCGCATTTGGCGTTGATTTGGCCAAATACCTTACGCGTATTTGGCGTTGATTTGGCCAAATACCTTACGCGTATTTGGCGTTGATTCGTAGTGTATAAATAATTATGGATTTTACTATAATATTACAAACATGAAAAAGGCTATATACAAACCAATTCCTGATAAACTTGTTATCCTCACATTTGATGATGGATGTAAATCACAAGCCACCTTTGTAGCACCGATCCTGAAAAAGTGCGGTTTCGGAGCGACCTTCTATATAACAGAGGGACTCGGTTTTCTCAACAATAAAGAAGCTTATATGACCTGGGAAGAGGTGAGCGGATTACATGAAACAGGTTTTGAAATTGGGAATCATACGCGCCATCACCGCAATGTTACGCAACAATCCGATCAAGAGTTAAAAGACGACCTACAGTATATTGATGCACGCTGTAAGGAATACGACATTTCACAACCAACAACTTTCTGTTACCCAGGTTACAGTCACAATGAAGCAGCAGTCAGAGTTGTGGCGGAGCACGGTTTCCGTTTTGCGCGTCGTGGTGTTGCCCCAGAATATCCTTACAATTCCGAAGGGGGACGCGGTCCAGCTTATAATCCAACCGTCCACCATCCTCTTCTGATTCCGACCACAGGTGCTTCTGGACCGAATTGGAACTTTGGTGATTTTGCATGGGCACTTGAACAAGCAACAGAGGGGAATATTGCTGTCCTGACGTTTCACGGTGTGCCTGATCTGGAGCATCCGTGGGTTCACACAGAACCAGAAGCGTTTGAAACCTATATGACGTATCTTGCCGAAAATGACTATACTGTCATTGCCCTTCGAGACTTAAGCAACTATATCAATTTTCAATAGTTGAAATTGTTAAATAGTGCTTTCCTACCATATTCAATTTCCATTTTATCTATTTTCAAATTAAACGCGTTGTGCTAGTTAACATTTAGTATGTTTATATTTCACATGTCCATTTTGTTTGGATTGAATTCAGCGACTTTTCCGATACCTGACGACCTCAAAGGTAGGGGGAAACTCCGATTCCCAACAGCAAACGGGTCGCGATTCGGAGATCGCTCCTACCGATGGAACGCTTATGGTAGGAGGGAACTCCGATTCCCGACTGCTTTCAAGACCCATCAATTATCACTTGACGAGGCACTAGCACAAGTCGTAAATTTAAGTTATATTCATGTAACATTTTTTGACTATAATTTTCATTAAAATCGTTATAATTATATTGATAGATTCAAATGAAACAGAGTTAAGTTAGTTACAGATTGTGAAAGAATTAACAATCTGTGCTAAGAATGAACTTTGTGAACAAAAACACAGGATATACATTTTAATCAAATAGGACCTAACAACACAATTTACTGTAAAATGAGTTCTTGTGCCGCTTTCGTGATACACGGTAAAATGCTTGAACTAATACTACTAATTCGGCAGTGAATAATTCTTGAAAAATATGAATTTATGTTGTATACTTATTAAGCATTAACGGTTCACCTACTTTTTACTTTGAAGGATTGAAAACGTAGTATACGTTACTTCGCGTATACCACCTTTTGCTTATGTTAAGAGAATTTACCAATAATGTCACCCGATGGGACACGTTATTATTCCAGCGCATCTTTGGCTGGGGTGATAGACGTTTTCTTACCCGATCATTCCGTCTTATCTCTTGGAGTGCTAACGGGTATCTCTATCCATTTATTGCACTGTACGTATTTATCAAATTTGATGCTACAATTAGCAGACCTTTTTTGATAGCTGCGTTTGTGGCATTCCCAATTAAGGGATTACTATACCAATTCCTTAAACAATCAATGAAACGTGACCGACCTTTTGAAAAGATTAATGAAGTTAACTTTCGCGTTAGACCACCAGACCGTTTTAGTTTTCCGTCAGGTCATACAGCTTCAGCTTTCCTTATGATGGTGATATTAACACGTTTCTTCCCCATTTTACAAATTCCAACTTTTCTCTGGGCTGTAACTGTAGGTATCGCAAGGGTACATCTTGGTGTCCACTATCCTTCTGATGTTCTTGCAGGTGTGCTTCTTGGAATTTCTACTGCCCATATAGGCATATTGTTTGCCTTGTAGTAAATACATATTATTCTGCATAAATTTGATGTGATATTTTCTGCCATGCCTTTGTGTCCAGTATCTGAATGTGTTGTGACTTCTCATTATTGTATCCGCTTTTTGATTAAGTTCTACCTACAATGATTTCCACATATAGGCATGTTTTGTCTCTCTGACTGCGTGAAATTCCGATATTAAATCGGAAAAAGTTCATCAAATAGCACTTAAAATTGCCAACGGACGGCAATTGATTTTCAAACTTCATCCCAATGAATAGTTTGAACGGCGCACTGCCGAAATCAAAAAATTGGCACCTGACGCACTTGTCTACATCTCTGGCAGTGCTGAAGGGATGATTGCAAACTCTGAAGCGTTGATTACGAGTTATTCATCAACAATCTACGTCGGATTAGCACTTGGCAAAGAGGTCTATTCTTTACTTGACATGGATGAACTCCGACAATTGACACCTGTGCAAAACGGTTGCGCTGCGCGTCATATTGCTGATGTTTGTCGCGAGTTAATCGGTGAAGAACAAAGTTCAGATGAACCTGTTTTCTCATCCAATAAGCAGATTCCGGCACATGCCTGAATGTCTGATTTAATTTTGATTCTTACTATGTGCCCCCATTTACCAGCAGGCGCGCGTATTTCCCTAAATGTTCATTGTTTTATATAAGCGCGCAAATTTCCCTTATATGTGCACGAACTAACTTCATATACAAGTTGTCTTAGCGCGTACTTCCTCAAAAATATCCTCAGACGCGACTCATTACAATGGAGAATTATAATGGAAAACAGAACTCATTTGATTTCCGAGCGCGATGCTGTAGATAACAGCGACATTACAACTTGGGCACTCCCCGAAGGTGCAATTGCTCGTTTAGGGCGCGGACGTGAACCGGATATTACTTTCTCACCAGATGGGCAATATATCTCAATAGGGAACTCATTAGGTCTTTGGATGTATGACTTGGAGACGCTATCTCCTATCGCGCTATGGGACACGGAACGCGGTATGGTATTTCACGTTGCTTTTTCACCTAACGGAAAATGCATTGCTACCAGCAATTCAGACGAAATTTTAAAAATATTGGACATCCAGAATGGCGTGTGCTTAACACAAATAGAAACAGATGATTATATTTCAGGGCTGACTTTTTCACCTGATAATCAATATATTGCAGCTGCCTATGCAAATTCTTCTACCGTTGAAATCTGGTATGCGGAAACCTGCGAACCGTTGTCAAAATTCACTTCAGACACTGAAAAAGCAGGTTTCTACCGCCCTATCAGTTTTTCGCCTGATTCTCAACTCATAGCATCTACATGTAGGAATAGCAAAGTTCAGAATGCAGATGCAATAGTGGTGTGGGACGTTGAAAAAGATCAGCAAATTGCATCTCTTGCCGGACATACCTATTGGGTAACGACCCTCTGCTTTTCACCTTGTGGACAGTTCCTCGCCTCTGGGGGTGAAGATGGCACAGTGTGCGTATGGGATGTGGAAACTTGGCAACAGGTGCAGTGTTATACCGATTATGGCAATGTGTATCGTATTATTCCCTCTTATTCACCAGATGGAATTCTACGCGCAGCGATTGTGAATTATGACGAGACCGGTCCCGCTACTATCTCAGTCCGTGACCTTGAAAGTGATGAGCAACTTTATAACGATCAATTTTGGGGCAATACTGTCCAATTCTCTGATGCTGGTGATTGGGGCAACACCGTCGTTTTTTCAAACGGTTCGCAACTTGCTTATGAATGCCGACACGAATTTATCAACGTATGGACTTCTGACAATCCTACCAAACGTCAATTCACACATTCTCCTATCTCATTTCCGACATCGGCAATATTTTCGCAGGATGGAAAGACGTTAGCCGTTCAGCATCATCATGAGGGTGTTATGTTGTGGGACATTGAAAGTAAACGTTCGCGTCCGGCAATTAAAGATGCATCGGCAGGTAAAAATCAGTTCGTATATAAAACCAGTGATGGAAGACTCTATGTTGCCAGTATCAAAGAAAACAACGTCGGACTTTGGGAAGCTGATAGTGATGGTATCCTGCTGATTGAAGGGACAGGTCGCGAGTATTGGAGTGCTTTTCCTGCATTATCACCAATAGGCAAGTTTTTTGCTTATGCTGGCGCAGATGGCAACATACAAGTGTGGGATGTACAGAATGGAAAGAAACTTTATGAATTGACACATCCCCTTGAACTAAGTGATGACGACGATGATGAAGATGATGATGGTGACTCAATTAGAGAGTTGGAATTCAGTTATAATGGAAAATTACTCGCAAGTGAATCAAAATATCGAAATGTCCGACTGTGGGACCTGGAACTTGGTGAAGAAATAGATACGTTTCCAAGTGATAGTGTCACAGGATTCAGATTTTCACCGTGTGGACAGTACCTTGTTTGCTTTGGAATAGAAGAAATTCTAATTTGGGACATCACCCACCGTAAACTCTGCAAGGATGAAAAAATTTTCTATGACTTAACAGTGGATGAAATTGGAGCAAGGTTGTCGCTTCCACGAGAATACGAAGGTATGCATGCTAAGGCATTTTCTTCGTGTGAGAACTATTTTGCCGCAGGTGCCTGGTGGCAAGAAGGCATGGAGAAAATGGTTATCTGTTTATGGGAGGTAGAAACCGGCAAACAGATTGTTACCCTTAGAGGACATCCAACAGACGTGCAGGCTCTCGCCTTCTCTCCAGACAACAAACTATTAGCCAGTGCAAGTTATGATGGTACTATTCTGCTTTGGGATCTAATGCCTTATCTGTGATTGCCTAAAATTTCAAATGCTTTTTTAGGACTTACGCAGAAATTGGATATCACAACAAAGTTGAACGGGCATCGCTAAAGAACGCACAATAAATTGTGCTACTACAAACACTTTAACGCCTAATTCCAAATTCATTTGATTCATCGTCTTCACATACCGCTCCGCTGGAGCGGAAGAGTGGAAAAAAACAAGACGAATTACGTTAATTTGGTATAAAACGTGCCAATTTCGTAAATTCCATTTTTTTAAACCTTTCTTCAAAAAACCCTCCTCTATACATTAAAACTGGCTCAGGATTCTATTTATGTGCAACGATTTTCTTGCTTTCAGTAATCTAACAGATCAAGAATTGATTCGGCTCGTACAAAACAGGAACGAAGCAGCTTTTGCAGAACTGATTTCCCGTTGGACACCACGGATTAGAGGTGTCATTGTTGCTAATTCGAGACAACGTCGAGATGCTGAAGAAATTCACACTGACATCTGGGTAGCGGTATGGCAAAACATCAGAGAACTCAGAAAAGTGGATAGTTTTGGTGCATGGTTGCATCGTATTGCCTACAACGCATGCAAGCGATACTACACTTTGGCGAGGCAATCACGAAATGAAGTTCCGCATCAACGCTCCGTGATAGTTGAACACATTGACCAATATGCTGCAGCGCGATACAGAGAAGCACAATTGATTGCTGATGTAAAAGAAGCTGTGCATCACCTTCCACAGAAGGTACGCTCTGTAGCAGAAATGTTTTATTTAGAATCGTGGAGTATCAAAGAAATCTCGGAGGAGTTCAATCTTGCCATTGGTACAGTTAAAACGAAATTAAGAGAGATACGAACACTCCTGCGTGAAGAATTTGATGCAGAACCAATAAGAGGAGGAGTTATGTCTTCAAAAAATGTTGAATCACACAGTCCAATTCAGGTTGAGACAAATAAAGCAGAACCAATCCGAATACCCGCACAGCTGAATGTTGTTCCAAACGACCCCACTGGGAATAGTTGGGCACTACCGGAGGGCGTAATTGTGAGGTTTGGAAAGGGAAACGGGAATGATTGCAAACTTTCACCTGATGGAAAGTATATTGCTGTCGGTACTGGGTTAGGGTTATGGTGGTATGATGTCTTGACTACTTTACCTGTTTCGTTATGGGAACCACATAGAGGACTAATCAGTTCTATCGATTTTTCTCCTGATGGCAAATGGATCGTCGCAGATACTGTTGACGATATCATCAAGGTATTTGATATTCAAACAGGAGAGTGTGTCAGGCAGATAGACGATCAAGATGCTTTTGGACATCTTGCATGTTCGTCAAATGGCAAATGGATTGCGACAGCAAGCATGCAGGGTATTGTTAAAGTGTTGGATGTCCAAACGGGTGAATGCATCGCCCAAATGGATCGGGGAAAACATGAGTGGGAATCAAATGATATTCACCAACTTGAATTTTCACCGAATGGCGAATTACTCGCTGCCACCGCCGGAAATCCTCAACTTTTTTCAAACGATGACGAACTTTTGAATCCAGACACAGAAGGAACGCAAACTTACGTATGGAATCCCGAAACGGGTAAGCCAATTATCAAATTTGCGGGGCAGGACTTCGTATTTTCATCAGATAGTCGTTTATTGGTGGGAGCATGTGCTGACGAAACTTTGAACGATGGCAAACGCGTTGACCGCTGGGTTTCAGTATGGGATGTGACATTACGCGAACAGATTGCACTTTTTACTGAACACGACGATTGGGTACACGATATCGCTATTTCACCGTGTGGACAATTCGTTGCATCAGATGATGGGGTACTACGTGTGTGGGAGATAGCAACAGGTTCACAAAAGAATGTATATCCTGACTTTGGCGATCCGTATTCCTTATTTTACACAAAAGAAGGTAGACTAATTGCTTTAATGTTGAACAGTTCTGTGGATCTTATTGAAGCGTGGGATGTAGAACACCGTGAAAAACTATTCGAGATGTCTGTAGGTATTGGTGCTCATGGTTTGGCTTTATGTTTGGCTACTGCCTATACACGACAATTATCTAAAACACCAAACACCAAACAGTCTGATGGAAAAATACCGATGTACTCAATAGCGCATGAACCTTCCTTCCCGTGGCCTGGACCACAGACACTGCATTGGTTGGATGACCAGACGTTTGTAAGTAATTATACCACAGGATTAGCGTTATGGGATGTCAACAAAAAATGTATCCGGGATTCATTGTTCACAGATGATCAGATAAATGCTATCATCCTTTTGCCCTCTGGTAAACTGCAGGTAACTTATGTTAATAGAGAGGATAGGAAAGTGTATGTTATCAGTATGCCCGATCAACTGATTGCCAAGTTTTCACTTCCCGAAAAACCAACAGAATTGGTGAGAGACAATGTGTTTGCACCGACTGGTAAGTATCTTGCAATAGGAAGTTTAGATGGTACAATATATGTTTGGAATCTCGAACAACCCGAGCAGCCGATACTGCTTAAAGGACATTCGGATATAATTTACTCAATCGCGTTTTCGCTGGATGGGAAACGACTTGTGAGTGGGGCAAAAGACGGGACTGCTCGCGTGTGGGATGTGGAATCAAGCAAAAAAATTGCCAGATTACCTATTGACGAGCCTGGCACACCGATGGGCTTTGTGTATTCACCTTGTGGTAACCTTATCGCTGGCTCTTTAAAAAATGAGATCCGTTTCTGGTGTGCTAAGGAGTACACAAAGACACGTTCAATACCGCAACCGGAAGTATACCGACAAACATATCCACTTGCATTTTCACCCTGTGGAAAGTATCTTGCAGGAGCGACTTTGTGGCAGGAGGGTTGGGAGAATCTGGCAATTCGGATATGGGACGTTTCTACAAGTGAACAAATCCATGCCTTCCATGGGCATAACTCATTCGTCAGGGTTATTTAGTTTTCGGTTTTTCAGCTATATTTTTCACATTTCTATATAAACCACCTGTAGGTCGGGTAGAGTTTACGACACCCGACACGTTCAACCCCTGTCGGGTGTCGCTTACGCTCTACCCGACCTACGATATAAACTATCAGTAACACGCATCAACTGATAATTCTTAAAACTGAATAACCCTACTCATCCGTGCTATCACTTGCATTTTCTCCAAATGGTACAATGCTTGCAAGTAGCGGTTTTGATGGCACAATCTTAGTATGGGACTTAAAACCTTATCTGTAGGTGTTGGCATTAACAACTTAACAGTAAATCAAGCTTTCCAAAATTAGCGAAAATTGGTTTACAACTAAAAGTGTGGAGATGGTAATATGAGTAGAGCAAAAATGGAAGAAATCTGATTAAATTTACATTTTTTGACAATTTATGACAATCATGCAACCTTTCAACTTTTAAATCGCGTCATTAATTATTGCAAGCACATGGTATAATACCAAATTAACTTTAATTATGGGCGCGTTTTGATGAAGATTAAAAAATAAATTGGGTAATTCCATAACCATCTCCGGTGCGGTTAGGAAACCGCACCTACCGTGTTTATGGATAATTGGAATTACCGAATTAAAAACTTAAACTTCATGTAAACGCGCCGGATTTCTCTGCCAAATTACCGAATTTATTTGTTAATCTTTATGTAAGCGCGCTGTCTACCCCAAAAAATGAGACTAATACCGTTAATTTGGTATAATGAGGTATCTAATAAAGAAAAGCGACGCTGAATTGATTCACGAAATCTTGTCCGGCGATGAGGCTGCCTTCAGTGCCTTAGTCCAAAAATACCAAAAGAGTGTTCACGCGCTTGCATAGCGGAAAATCGGTGATTTCCATATCGCTGAAGAAATAACACAAGATATCTTCCTCCATGTATACAAAAAGCTGTCAACCCTTAAAAATCCGAATCAATTTGCTGGATGGTTGTATGTGATCGCTGATAGACGATGCATCGCATGGCTGCGCAAGAAAAAACATGCAGTGCAATCTCTTGAAGCCACAAGCCAAGAGACATTAGAAGAAACTACGTATGCGTGCTATATTTCGGAACAGCGTAGAGAAGCTGAAGTTGATCGCCGACGTGAAATCGTTCAAAATCTGCTGGATATGCTACCGGAAAGTGAACGCACGGTCGTAATTCTCCACTACCTCGGAGAAATGACTTGTGATGCGATAAGTAAGTTTTTAGGTGTATCCCCGAACACGGTTAAAAGTCGGTTGAGCCGTGCACGAAAACGTCTAAGATCAGAAGTCTCCATAATTCAAGAAACCCTCGGCAGTATTCTTTTATCTCCTAATCTAACAGCAAATATCATGCGGGACATCGCCAACGTAAAACAGACATATCCTTCAGGGAATAAGCCGTTGTTGCCGCTGGGTGCTTTAGGTTCATCTGTTATTCTAATTGTTTTATTGTTGGGTGCAAGCAATCAATACCTCACTCAGTGTCAGTTGCCTTATAGTCTTGATACGGTATCTGAAACCACTATTGAAATTGTTGAAATGCCCGTTATCCCTAATATCAAATTAAAACCTGATGTGCAAAATCGGGTTGGAAGCGATGCTGTCCCCGGTAAAAGCAGCAACGAAGGATTAAGAAAAGGAAAAACATCTATGCAAAATAACCTTGTTCAAGATTCTACAAAGTGGAAATTGCCTGAAGGTGCCAAGGCGCGCTTGGGAAAAGGTCACATATTTGATATGGCGTACTCACCAGATGGCACCCTACTTGCTGCAGGAGGCACCATCGGTATTTGGATTTATGATGGACGCACCGGTAAAGAACTCAACCTGCTTACAGAACACATGGAAAGTGCTTCAACAGTCGCTTTCAGTCCCGACAATCAACTTCTGGCGAGTAATGGAAAAGATAATACAATACTATTATGGGATCCACGTACCGGAGAACATAGAAAGACACTTACGGGACATCAGGACAAAGTTAATTCTGTAACGTTTGGTCCAGATGGAAAAACACTCGCAAGCGGTGGGGGCGATGAAAGTATTCGGTTGTGGGATGTAGCAACAGGTGAACTTCGTCTCACCTTTGCTGGACATGCTGATGGCGTTTCCGATGTGATGTATTCACCCGATGGTAAAATTCTCGCCAGTCATGGCGGGGATGATATGATTCATCTGTGGAATGCACACACCGGAGAATTCTTGCGGACTCTCACGGGACATACAGATTATATCCATTCTATAGCATATTCTCCTGATGGCAAAACTTTGGCAAGTGGCAGTGATGATGGGACAATTCAGTTATGGGATACCGACACCGGACACCTTAAGACAACCTTAACACATACAACAGATTCCAACGGTGTCGCGTTAGTCGTGTTCACTCCGGATGGACAAACTCTGGTTAGTGCGGATTACGCTGACGATATGATTCGGTTTTGGGACGTAGCTACAGGGGCACATCTTAAAACTATAAAAAGTTCCCCAGATACACCCAATCATATAGTTTTTTCACCCGACGGAAGTACATTGGTATATGCTGGTGGAGATGGTACAATGCGTTTTTGGGATGTTGCGACCACGACACCGATACGTACCCTCACAGGATATCCAGATCTGTTTCGTGATATGGTGTATTCGCCAGATGGGAGTAAGTTTGTTGCTGTAAGTGCTGGTCCCATCATTCAGATATGGGAAACTCATACCAGCAAGTTGAAAAAAACATACTTTGTAGATTCCAATAGAAGAATCGATTATATTGCTTATTCGCCAGATGGTGTAACTCTTGCCTATGGGGGTGTTGCAAACGCATACTATGCAGTTGGGCTTATGAATACTGAAACGGGTGAGCACGGACCCGTTTTCACAGGACATAAGGATAGCATCTCATCAGTTGCGTTTAGTCCTGACGGGAAAATACTCGCAAGTGGGGACGAAAGCGGGACCATCAATATATTGAATGCCGCTACTGGCGAAAGCCTAAAAGAACTTACATGGAAAAAGGATGTTAGAACTTTGGTATTTTTACCAGACAGACAAACACTTGTGAGCACACACGATACGGGACGCGATGCGGGAATCCGTATTTGGGACATCAGCACTGGGGATGTCATAAAAACCTTCGCTGGTTACGCTATTGCTTTTTCTCCGGATTGGGAGAAGTTTGTAATCAAGGGGAGTAATAGCATTACCCAGTTTTGGAATATGGACAGTAATGAACCGTTCAAGACCATCGCTGGTTCTCTTATTGTTCATTCACCGGATTGGGAGAAGTTTGTAATCAGAGGAAGTAATGGCATTATCCAGTTTTGGAATATGGACAGTAATGAACCGTTCAAGACCATCACGTCAGAAGTAGAAACATATTTTTCGGCGTATTCACCAGATGGACGCACAATTGTTGGCATTGATTCGAACGGTGAATTATTATCGTTTTGGGATGCAGATACTTGTGAGGTTATTCGGACTTTTGCCATTGGACATAAAAGCAGTGAATGGTCAAGTAACAGGTTTGATGACATCTATTTTTTTGAATATTCTCCTGACGGACACACTTTCGCCACAGCAGGATGGGACAGTACGATTCTGCTGTGGGATGTGCCGCAGTAAATGCTACTTTGATCCCAAGTTACCGCCAATTGAAAATCGGTTGTTCTGGTAAAATTTGGATTAGAAGCAACACTATACCAAGAAAAGCAGCAACGAAGGATTAAGAAAAGGAAAAACATCTATGCAAAATAACCTTGTTCAAGATTCTACAAAGTGGAAATTGCCTGAAGGTGCCAAGGCGCGCTTGGGAAAAGGTCACATATTTGATATGGCGTACTCACCAGATGGCACCCTACTTGCTGCAGGAGGCACCATCGGTATTTGGATTTATGATGGACGCACCGGTAAAGAACTCAACCTGCTTACAGAACACATGGAAAGTGCTTCAACAGTCGCTTTCAGTCCCGACAATCAACTTCTGGCGAGTAATGGAAAAGATAATACAATACTATTATGGGATCCACGTACCGGAGAACATAGAAAGACACTTACGGGACATCAGGACAAAGTTAATTCTGTAACGTTTGGTCCAGATGGAAAAACACTCGCAAGCGGTGGGGGCGATGAAAGTATTCGGTTGTGGGATGTAGCAACAGGTGAACTTCGTCTCACCTTTGCTGGACATGCTGATGGCGTTTCCGATGTGATGTATTCACCCGATGGTAAAATTCTCGCCAGTCATGGCGGGGATGATATGATTCATCTGTGGAATGCACACACCGGAGAATTCTTGCGGACTCTCACGGGACATACAGATTATATCCATTCTATAGCATATTCTCCTGATGGCAAAACTTTGGCAAGTGGCAGTGATGATGGGACAATTCAGTTATGGGATACCGACACAGGACACCTTAAGGCAACCATAACAGATACAGCAGATTCCGAGGGTGTATTGTCAGTTGTGTTCAGTCCGAATGGCGAGATTCTGGTTAGTGCAGATTACGCAGACGATACGATTCGGTTTTGGGATGTGGCTACAGGTGAACGTCTCAAAACCATCAAAAGTTCGCCAGATACTACCGAGAAAACTGTGTTTTCCCCGGATGGTAGCACACTTGCAAGCGCGGGTAGGGATGGCACAATCCGATTTTGGGATGTTGCGACCACGACACCGATTCGAACACTGACTGGTTACTCCGAGATGTTTACAAACTCAATGGCATATTCCCCAAATGGCGAAATTCTTGCCATCCTAAGTTCTGACAATAGATTACATTTATGGGATACGCAAACGGGAAAATTGATGAAAACAGTCCGCCCTGACCCTAAGAGAATCGATTGCATTGCATATTCACCGGACGGGATAACCCTTGCTTGTGGAGATGGTAGAAATAATACAATATGGCTTCTGGATATAAAGGCAGTTAAACAAGGACAGATTTTCGTGGGACATAAAGATGGTGTTGATTCGGTAGCCTTCAGCCCTGATGGGAAAATACTGGCAAGTGGGGACAAGCGGGGTACCATCCATATATGGGATGCCGCTACTGGTGAAAGTTTAAAAGAATTCACATGGAAAGAAGATTATGTCAGAACTTTGGCATTCTCATCAGACGGACAAACACTTGTGAGCACAAACGACGCGGAAATCCAATTTTGGAATGCCACCACTGGAGAGGCTGTCAAAACAATTTCTGGACACGCAGTCGCATTTTCTCCCAATTTGGAAAGGTTTGTAAACATAGATATGGATGGGAAAATTCAATTCTGGAATATGGATGCTGATGAACCATATAAGATCATTACGCCTGAGACAAAGGCAAGAAATCTGTTATACGCACCAAATGGCCTCACCTTTGCCAGCATTCATAGGGACAATAAAATTCGAATTTGGGATACGCGCACAGGTAAATTACTACAAACTTTCGGTGGACATATACAGGACGTTTGGTTAATGTCATATTCGCCAGATGGACACACACTTGCCACGGCAGGATGGGATAGCACGATTCTGCTGTGGGATGTGCCATAATGAGAATTTATTTATCATAGCCTAAAGTTTCATCTGCTACATAACCCTTAAAGGAGTTCATATTCACATGAAAATACTTAGTCTCTTATTACCTACTTTACCAGTGATTTCTACGCTATTTCTTTTTGCTTTTTTGTCTTCAACTGGCTTTGCCCAAAATTACACACGCTTAGGATTACCTGTTGGTGCCAAAGCACGTCTTGGAAAGGGTAAAATTACTCAGGTAAAGTATTTCCCCGATGGTAAACGTTTGGCTGTCTCGACTTCTATCGGTACCTGGATTTATGATGTTCAAACAGGAGAAGCACTTGATCTGCTCACAGAGCATACAGCACTTGTAAAGTCGATAGCATACAGCCCAGACGGTGGAACTTTAGCATCCGGGTGCAAAGACAACACAATCCAATTATGGGACACAAGCACTGGTAAACATAAAGCTACTTGTGTTGGACATGAAGATGATGTAAATATAATTACTTTTAGTCCTACTGGAAAGATGCTTGCCAGTACGAGCGAAGACGGGAAGATTAGGTTTTGGAGCGCGCAAACAGGTAAATCTCTAAAAACTATTACGGAATGTGGTGCCGATGACATGTATGCAATGGCATATTCTCCTGACGGTGAAATGCTCCTTACAATTAGGTTTGACGATAAGTACGAAGACTACATTGAGTTCTGGGACGCACAAACCGGTGAGTTTTTAAAATATGTCCTCATTGAAACAAATTTTAGTGCTGCTGCATTCTCACAGGATTGTAAGATATTGGCTGGTGGTAAGGAAGATCCACTGCAATTTTGGGATGTAGAGACAGGTAAACTCTTAAGAAGCCACACAAAGTGGGTAGGAGAGTTCAAATCAATGGAGTTTTCAAGTGATGGGCGCACTCTGATCACAGGGGGCCGTTGGGACAAGGTTGATGTTTGGGACGTAAGCACTGCAAAACTCCTGAGAAGCATGTCACATCAAGATGAGGTCGTATCTGTGACGTATTCCCCAAATGAAAAAATAATTGCAAGTGGAAGTGACGATGGCACGGTTAAGTTTTGGGATGCCGCCACTGGAGACCTCATAAGAACCATCACCGGGCACATGTCTTCTGAAATCTACTCTGCAGCATATTCACCTGATGGTAGCACACTTGCTTGTGGCAGCGAACACAAAATTTACACATGGAATGCTCAGACCGGTGAATTGTTGAAAACTTCTACTGAGCCTAACAGCGAAGTCTATTCTATAAAATATTCTCCTGATGGGAAATTAATTTCTACTGCAGGTCCTTCGACACGTTCTCATTTAACATCTTCTCATAAGGCGCGCTTGTGGGACGTGCAAACCGGACGGTTTCTCGGCAGCTTTGCAGGACACTTCTTTTCCATAGCCTTTTCGCCCGATGGCAATATACTTGCCACTGGAGGTAGCGACAATCAGGTCTGTTTATGGCAAATTCGCACGGGTGAACTGTACTTGATTGGTGAACGGTTGGCGGCGTTCACTGAACATACGGAAAGTGTCACTTCAGTGGTATTTTCGCCTGACGGAAAAGTGCTTGCGAGTGGTAGCCAAGACAAAACAATTCAACTTTGGGACATAAATACGCACAGCCACATAAAGACCCTCACAGGACATGAAGAGGGTGTTAACGCTGTGGTGTATTCTCCAGATGGTAGCATACTTGCAAGTGGAAGTCAGGATGGAACTATCCGATTATGGAGTGTACATACAGGTGACTTGACCCTTCCACCAATTGAAGAAGCAGGACAATTAACTTCTTTAGCATATTCTCCAGATGGGAATTTACTTGCAAGTGGGACTCAAGATAACAACGCTGTTTACATCTGGGATACACAGGCAGGAAAACAGCTTCATACCTTTTCAGGACATACACAAAGTATAAATGCTGTCGTGTTTTCACCAGATGGTAAAACCCTTGCAAGTGTGAGTTCTGATTGTACTGTTCTATTGTGGGATTTAACAGAGTAAATTGTAAACCAACAGAGGATTGACAATATGAACCGAGAAAACCGACCACCCTACACACAATGGGGACTTCCCCCAGATGCCAAAGCACGTCTCGGAAAAGGCACAATTGGAAGGCTCCTATATTCGCCAGATGGCACACAACTTGCCGCTATTGGTTCTATTGGCATCTGGTTATACGATGCACATTCCCACGCAGAAGTTGCTCTGATGAGAGTCGGACAAGTTCACGGAACAGATCCGCTTCCGCCTTCGTGGGTAGGTACAACCCTTGTTACATCAAATTGGGATGAAACGATTTCGGTGTGGGATACTCGCAAGGGACAACGTCAAATTACCTTAGATGACAATGCAGAAGATGTCTATGATGTAGTACTCTCACCAGATGGAACTACGCTTGTCACTGCAGGATGGGATAAGTCAATTCGCTTTTGGGATCGCCGTACAAGTCGTTTGCGCTTTACTGTTGTTGGACATACGCAGAAGATCAACGCATTAGCATTTTCCCCGGATGGCAAAATTCTTGCCAGTGGCGGCGACGATCAGACGATTCGGTTGTGGGATACCCAAAATGGCAGACATCTTTCCACCCTCACTGGGCATGAAGCTGATATCTGGATGTTGGCATTTTCACCAAACGGCATTATTCTTGCCAGCCGAAGTACAGACAAAACGATCTGTTTGTGGGACGTTGCTACAGGCGAGATGCGAGAGACCTTTACAAATCTGGGTAATCTCGGTCATTTTGTATTTTCTCAAGATGGAATCCTTATCGCCAGTGGAAGTAACGATAATACCGTTCGGCTCTGGAATGCAGATTCAGGTACTGAACAGGCAAGACTCACTGGACATACAGCCTCTGTTTGGGGCATCGCGTTTTCACCCGATGGTGCAACACTCGTGAGCTCTGCAGAAGATAACACAATCCGGTTCTGGAATCTTGCTGACGGCAGAGAAAAAGGAATCATTACCGGACATGTGGGATGGGTACATTCCGTTTCCTTCTCACCTGATAGCAGCCTTCTCGCGGTCGGATCCAATCATAAAGCACCTTGTTTGTGGGACTTGGATACTTATACTGAGTCCACACCTTTCGACAGTCATCTCGGTTCCATTGATGAAGTCGTCTTTTCTCCAGATGGCACAACCCTTGTGAGTGCCAGTCGAGATGAAAGAATCTTCTTATGGGATATAAACACCAAAACCCAACGAGCAATCTTGCAAGGGCATACAGATATGATTCGTTCATTATCGTTTGCACCAAATGGCACCACGCTTGTCAGTGGCAGTGATGATGAGACTATCCGAATATGGGATATTGATACTGGAAATCAATTGGCACTTTTAAAGGGGCATACTAACTGGATTGGTACCGTTGCGATTTCGCCAGATGGTAGAACCCTTGCCAGTTGTGGTGCAGATGGTACAGTTCGCTTATGGAATGCGATCACTGGACATCCGTTAACTGTTCTCAAAGGACATACTGATGTTGTTTTTTCAGTGGCATTTTCACCAGATAGCAGAGTTCTCATCAGTGGAGGCTCGGATGAAACTATTCGATTTTGGGATATGCATTCCTGTCAACATCTGTCAACATTGACAGTACCGAATCACGTTCATGCTTTAGCATTGTCGCCAGATGGAGGGACGCTTGTGAGTGCTGGGCAGGATGGAAAAATCCAAATATGGGATGCCTACACTGGCAATCTACGGGCAGCTCTAAACGGACACGTTGCCGACGTTGACACTTTGGCATTCAGTCCTGATGGAAGAACCCTTGCAAGTGGTAGTGATGATGGCACAGTCCTTCTCTGGGACGTTGCAAATGTAGGACACACATATTGATAAAACCTTTAAAGCGATGGGTTTGTAGTGCTTCGTCAAGTGATAATTGATGGGCATTAAAAGTAATTTGGAATCGGAGATCCGCTACAAAGAGGGTATTCTGTAGGAGCGATCTCCGAATCGCGACCTACAATATAAATGTGGACACAGCAGTAGGTTGGGTTGAACATTGTAAAACACTTTTGTCGCAAAGTATTCACATATTTTTGAATTTACAAAAAAAGCGAAGGAGAGATGTAATGAAAATGCTGAAATTGTTACTAACAACTTTACCATTAATCTTTATTCTATGTTTATCAAATACCTATGGTCAAGGAAAAGAACTATGGGATTTACCTGAAGCAGCTAAAGCACGGATTGGAAAAGGTAAAGCATATAAAGTAAAATATTTTCCAGATGGTAATCGTCTTGCCGTTACTACGACTATCGGTGTTTGGATATACGATTTGCGGACAGATGAATTATTAGATTTACTTACAGGACATACACGTCCAATTAAGTCTCTCGCTTTTAGTCCGGATGGGGCGACATTTGTCACCGCATGTGATGATAATACTGCTTGGTTGTGGGATGCAAACACAGGTGAACACTTATTAAGTTTTGTTGGACATCGGGACGACATTAATGAGGTGTCATTCAGTCCGGATGGTAAAATAATTGCTACTGCAAGCGATGATAATACGGTCGGATTATGGGATGTCAACACCGGAGAATGGGTAGCATCTCTTCAAGGACATTCAGATAACGTACACTCGGTATCGTTTTCGGCAGATGGAACAGTGATAGCAAGCGGCTCGTTTCGGGTTGGGAAGACCCTATGTTTTTGGGAGCCGAGAACAGGAGAACGCATCAGCACTATAACCAGTGATCAAGATAATATAGCGCATATACATTCTGTAGCAAGTTTACCCAACGGCAGCATTTTCGCAACAGGAAGTTGGGGAAAGATATGTTTATGGGAAGGACGTACCGGTAAACTCCTTATAACCTGTGAAGCAGAAGAAAGTATAGAAGAAATTTGGTCAGTTGTGTTTTCACCTAACGGAAAAACCCTCGCAACTGGGATTGAAAACAATGCTATCTTGATAAATGATGTCTCAACAGGACTTTTGTTGAAAACTATCCATACTGATGAACCAATCACTTCTTTAACCTATTCTCCAGATGGAAAGACACTTATAAGTGTTAGTAAGGAAGGGATGATTAATTTTTGGGATGTAGGCACTTACAATGTCAAGAAAACAATCACTGATTTTACCTTTCAAGTTTTTTCTATCGCTTATACACCAGATGGCAGCTCCCTTGTAACAGGAAATGTGTCTAAAATAAGCTTCTGGAATCCGAAGACAGGTGAACTTCAAAAAACACTCGCTGGACCTATCGGAAGCGTCAGCTCCGTTGCCTTCTCCGCGGATGGTAAAATCCTCGCAAGTGCCGATTATAACTTAGCTCGGTTGTGGGATGTTGAAACTGGTCGATTCCTTGGTTCATTCAAAGGACATACTAATCTTGTCAAATGTGTAGTTTTTTCACCTGACGGTAGCATGCTTGCAAGTGGAAGTCAGGACAATACTATCGGTTTGTGGGAAATACGATCCGGTGAGCAAAATGTCATAGGGGAACGGTTAGATACACTTGTAGGGCATACAAATGATGTGCATTATGTAACGTTTTCACCAGATAGTAAGACAATTGTGAGTGCAAGTGATGACAACACAATCCGGATGTGGGATGTGGAAACTGGAAATCTCATAAACACACTTGTGGAGCATACGAGGGCTGTACATACCGTTGTTTTTTCCCCGGATGGTAATACGTTTGCAAGTGCCAGCACGGATGGGTCGGTTTGTTTATGGGACTTCAATACTCGTGAACTCCTCAATACATTTAGAGGTCATACGCGGAATAGTCTTACTGTTGATTTTTCTCCGGATGGTAGTGTGCTTACCTGTAGTAGCGGCGATGCAATATACTTATGGGACTTGAGCACTGGGGAGTACATCAATATGTTTATAGGACACACTACTATGATCAATTCTGTTGTGTATTCACCTGATGGTAAAACAATCGCAAGTGGTAGCACTGATGGTTCTATTCTGTTCTGGGATTTGACAAAATTAGTTTCTGATCGATAGACAATTGAACGAGCTTTATAGACTTACACAGTCTGCTCGTTTACGGACTTAACAGCAATTGTAGAAACACAATTTATTGTGCGTTTTTAGCGATGTCCGTTTATTTACCAAGTGCTCCCAATTTGCGCGTAAGTCCTAATAGTATTAATATAAAAATCCTATTTCTTTCCGAATTATGACATTTTTGCAACCTGTCAACCGTAAAATCGCGTCACCTATTATTGTATGCCTAAATTGATTATGGAGGACTATGATGGAAAGAGATGACGTTGAACTAATTCACAGCATATTGTCAGGTAATGAAGATGCTTTCAGCATTTTGGTTGAAAAATACCAAAAAAGCGTTCACGCCTTAGCCTGGCGGAAAATTGGCGATTTCCATATCGCTGAAGAAATAACACAAGACACTTTCCTCCAAGCACACAAAAAGCTTGGCTCACTGAAAAATCCGAGCCAGTTTTCTGGGTGGCTCTATGTAATTACAGATCGGCGTTGCAAAGCATGGTTTCGGAGGAAGCGAATGTATATGCAATCGTTGGATACCACCAGTGAAGAAACACTCGAAAAAACTGCTTACACCGACTATGTCTGTGAACAGTGTGAGGATGCAGCCGTTGAACACCGACGTCAAATTGTGCAAAAACTTTTGGAAAAGCTGCCTGAGAGCGAACGCACAGTAATGGTCCTCCACTATCTCGGAGAAATGAGATGCGAAGCAATCAGCAAGTTTTTAGGTGTATCTCCGAACACTGTTAAAAGTCGACTTAAACGTGCACGAGAACGTTTACAGAATGAAGAGTCGATAATTCGGGAAACCCTCGGTAGTGTCCAATTACATCCAGATTTAACCGAAAACATCGTGCGGCGCATTGACACAATCAAACAAACGTCTCCATCAGGTGGCAAACCGCTACCGTGGATTGCATTCGCTTCATCTGCCATTTTGGTCATTTTTCTGATAGGTGCAAGCAATCAACTCATCACGAATTTTCAGCAACCCTATAATCTTGAGGCAAAATCCGAACCCACTATTGAAATTGTTGACGCGCCTATTGTTCTAAATCTCCAATCAAAACCAGAATTGCAAAACCGGGTTGGTGGTACGAATCAAAGCAAAAACAGAAACAACGGTCTAACAAAAGGAACAAAAACAGTGGAAAACAACTTTACACAAGATGCAATGCAATGGAACTTACCTGAAGATGCTAAAGCGCGCCTCAGTAAAGGGTTTATAGCTGATATACAATATTCTCCTGATGGGAAGTTTCTGGCTGTTCCAAGCGGCATCGGTATTTGGCTTTACGATGTAACAGTACATCAAGAGGCCAGTCTAATCACAGGAAATACGGGTATTGTACTCGACTGCCTTGTCTTCAGCCCAGATGGACGCATCTTAGCGAGTGGAAATGTTGATGGCACTATTGTCCTGCATGATAGAATCACTGGTGAGCAAACAACGCTCATTGGGCATAATGGAGAATATATCACAAGCTTAGCATTCAGTCCCAATGGAAAGACAATTGCGAGTGTTAGTCGGCAAGGCCCTATCCGATTATGGGATGCTATCACCGGAGAGGCAAAGTATACACTCACGAATGATTCAGATATGGGTGCAAAGTTATCATTCACGCCAGATGGGCAGACACTTGTAAGTATGAATAAGAAGGGAGACAAAATCAGCCTGTGGAATTCAATCACGGGTGAACACAAGAAAACTTTCGCTATGCACCCTGATTGCGCTGCTATAGGTGCAGCGTTCAGTCCGGATGGAATAACAGTCGCTGTTGGTAGTGCAAGTGGTACTGTCTACCTCTACGACTTAAACACAGGCGAACTCAAGATGATCCTCTCCGAGCATAAGGATCATGTTGCTAACTTAGCGTTTAGCCCTGATGGAAAAATACTTGCTACTACGTCATTTGATGAAGAAACAATCTGTCTATGGGATGTAAACACTGGTGCACACAGGAAGATACTCACCGAACACCCGCGAAATGTCGGGTATGGGGGCTTAACGTTCAGTCCTGATGGAAAAACAATTGCCAGTGGAGGTGGCGATGGCACCATCCGGTTCTGGGATGCACACACCGGCGACGCGAAAAAGATATTCACTGGACATTCACAGGAGGTCCGCAGTGTGGCGTTCAATCCGAATGGAGACTATATCGCAAGTGGATGCGCCAGTGGAGTTATTCGTCTATGGGATGCGGACACAAGGCAACCCATAAGAACACTTAACGAGCCTAAAAATGGGCAGATAGAATCGGCTTACAGTATAGTGTTCAGCCCTGATGGAAAAACTCTTTTTTGTGGGACTCACGATGGCATTCACATCTGGGATGCACACACCGGCGAACACAAATTAATGCTTACTGAACATACCAATATTGTTGATGATATAGCACTCAGTAATATTGTTGATGATATAACACTCAGTTCGGACGGAAATATACTTGCGAGTGGGAGTCGGGACGATACTATCCGCCTCTGGGATGCACACACAGGCGAACACAAGAAAACACTGACCGGACACACAGATGCGGTTGCGACCATAGCGTTCAGTCCTGATGGGGAAACTCTCGCAAGTGGAGGCATGGAAAACAATACGATACGCCTTTGGGATGTTGATACTGACAAGACCAAGATGATACTTGCCGGACATACAGATCCGGTTGAAGCAGTATCGTTCAGTCCGGATGGGAAAACCCTCGCAAGTGGTAGTTGGGACAATACGATACGCCTTTGGGATGTTGATACAGGTAAGACCAAGATGATACTTGCCGGACATACAGATTGGGTGTACAGTTTAACGTTCAGTCCGGATGGGAAAACCCTCGCAAGTGGATGTTTTGACTCTACGATCAATTTATGGGATATAGACACTGGCGAAAATAAGAAAACACTTATTGGACATACAAGTCAGGTTAAAGGTGTCGCGTTTAGTCCAGATGGAAAAACCCTTGTAAGTGGCAGTAGAGATGGTTCTGTGCTTGTCTGGGAAATAAATCCCTAAATACCACTAATTTTACGGTGTGTACTCCATGTCTTCATGAAGATAATGTTTCTGTAGTAGCGTAATTGATTTGTGCTACTACAGATTTTTTAGTACGGAAGACACATTATACCATTTCTATATGATAATATTACATTATTTCGTAGGTCGGGTAGAAGCGGTAGCGAAACCCGACTTTTTATAGCGGCATGTCGGGTTTCGTTCCTCAACCCGACCTACAATATATTATGACAATTTGTCAATTAGAAATGGTATTAGCATATACCCAGTAAAGGTTTACAAATCGTTTCAAGTATGTAATCCAATATTTATAGATTTATCCATAAGTCCTGAAAAAACCATTATTTAAACCTTTTTCCCAAAAATCTTCCTCTATATATTAAACGCTAATTGGAATTTGTTTATGTACTACGATTCAGAATCCATCAGAAGCTTAAAAGATGAAGAACTCATACGATTAGTACAAAACCGGAATGAGTCTGCCTTTTCAGAACTCATATCCCGTTACACGCCAAGAATTTGGCGTGTAATCATCGCAAATTCGCGGCAACGTCTTGATGCAGAAGAAATTCTCACAGATACTTGGGTGGCAGTTTGGGATAACATTAGCACACTCAAGAAGATGGATAGTTTTGGACCATGGTTGCAGAAAATTGCTTATAATACTTGTAACAGGTACTACGCTTCTTCTAAACGTATAAGCAGTGAAATTCCGCACACTGATGCGGAATTGTTTGAGCAAATTGACCAAGAGGCAGCACCGCGCTTCCGGGAATATGAGCTCCGTGCTGATGCAAGAGAAGCAGTCCAACAACTTCCACAGCGAATACGCTCCGTTGCCGTATTGTATTATTTAGAATCGTGGAGCATGAAAGAGATTGCCGAAGAGCTTAACTTACCAATCGGTACTGTTAAGACAAAACTTAGAGAAACAAGATTACTCCTGCGAAAGGAGTTTGATGTAGAATATAAAAAAGGTGGAATTATGTCTTCAGAATTTGTTCAATCCCAAAATCAAAACGATAAGAATTCAGATTATAAAATAATAGCCGCAGCTGTGAGCGGTGATTGTGAGGCAACTGAATTGATTAAGGACATGGTCAAGCCCTGGATCCGCAATTATATTGAGCGTTATTACAAGCAATTTTACGGCCTGTGCAATTACGAAGAGATGAAAGCACTTGAGCTGCAGACGTTCGAAAAGGTGATCAATAAGTTAAACAAATTTCTATTTGTAAGTCCCTTCCATACATGGGTACGGGTCATAACTCATCGCGCAGTGTTAAATAACTATACGGAACATTGGCGAAAAAACCGTGCTAAATCAACCTAATACCATTCTTAATCACGATTTCTTGGAAACAAAAACGCGTTTGATCGCAATTCATTCTGCCTCTTTAAACGGAAGCAACAACTGTAGAGGTATATGAGAAAATATATGGAAAATGTTATTACAACACACCTGGAACTTAACCACCTTGATGAGAAGGAACTTATCATACGCACACAGAGGGGAGAGTCAGAAGCGTTTAACCCGCTTGTGAACAAATATCAACAGAAAATCTATAATTTGATTTACCAAAGAGTGCGCAACCGTGAGACGGCGGAAGATATTTGCCAAGAGGTATTCCTGAAAGCCTGGAAAGCACTACCCAACTTTAAGGGACAATCTGCTTTTTACAGTTGGCTCTATAAAATTGCAATCAATTGTAGTACTGATTTCCTTCGCAAACAAAACAAGCAATCTGTTGTTAGCTGGGAAGAGTTACCCTCAAATGCAGAAGTGGTTCTTGAAGTCACGCAAACACCCCCTTCGATAAGTCAAATCCTTGAAAAGAAGGAATTTGAATACATCATCGGCGAGGCTGTCCGGCAACTGCCAACCGGTCAACGTCGTGTTTTTCATTTGCGTTATGCGGAGGAACTCCCAATTAAAGATATAGCCTCGCGTTTGAATAGATCTGAAGGAACTATCAAAACCCACCTACACCATGCACATCGAAAACTTCGAGATATGCTGCGTCCTTACTTGCAAAACGAACCCCTTGGATGGCTCAGAACATATTAAACCCAATCACAAGACACCCGCACAAATTTTCTAACTTCTGAATTGTAAAGTATAGAGAAAAGTGATACTACCCTGATGAACTTTGACGTTCAAAATCGGTAGTTGAATACGTAGGGGTTGGGTTCCCCAACCCGCTTGGATTGTGAGTTTCTGTAGATCGGGCGTGGAGACCACGCCCCTACGAATACCCAACTTGAATGTCAAACCCTTGATAGGCGCGCTTTGTTAGCGCGCCTATCAAGGGTTTGATCAATTGTAAATCTACTATAATGTCCTACCCCAAACAGACTTTCCTTGACATACCATACAAATAAGTGTTAAACTTCATATATACAGGACTTACGCAATTTTCACGATTTTTGCAATAATTATGGTTAAAACGGTGTTCTTTTCAAGAAAATTCTGAATTATCAGCGCGTTTACAAAACGCGCCTACCATTTGTGCGTAAGTCCTAATATAATTGAATAAGCCTTACCTTCTATTTTAAAACCTTTTCAAATTTATTGTTTCCAATCATATACTGTTTCTACAACTGTGAGATGGCTATGAAAAATATTTGCCTATCTGTTATACTTATACTCGTTATTTTTCAGTTCTCGTTGTCGAACAGTTTCGCCCAAGACTATACTCGGTGGCAACTTCCTCAAGGTGCCGTAGCACGTTTGGGGAAAGGAAAATTATTTGAGGTAAAATATTCCCCTGACGGTAACCTAATTGCAGTATCCACTGGAATAGGGGTCTGGCTATACGATTCAGACACAGGTGCTGAAGTGGCACTCATCACGGGGCACACAGAGGCAGTTGAGTGTATTGCCTTCAGTCCCGATGGCAATACATTAGCAACTGGTAGTAACGATGACACCATTCGGTTATGGGACATGGAGGCTCGCACACGAAAGGCTACTCTCGTTAGGCATTTAGACGATGTGAGATCGCTTGCCTTCAGTCCGGATGGAAAAACCCTTGCAAGTACCAGTGAAGATGCGACTGTATGTCTGTGGGATACCTTTACAGGAAGACACAAAAAAACACTGACTGGACATGTAAGATGGGGGAGGGCAGTAGCCTTCAGTCCGGATGGAAAAACCCTTGCGAGTGGGAATAACGATACAACAATCCGACTATGGGATGCCAACACTGGAGAGCATCTGAGGACACTTTCAGGACATGGGCGTGCTGTAACTTCTGTTGCATTTAGTCCTGATAGTCAAACAATCGTCAGTGGTTGTGATGACGGAGCGGTTGGTTTGTGGGAAACGTCTACAGGTAAGAACAAGCAGATTATCGTTGGACACACATGGTATGTTGTATCGGTTGCATTTTCGCCGGATGGAGAGACAGTTGCGAGTGCAAGTTGGGACAATGATATTCATTTGTGGAACGCGGATACAGGCGTAAAGGTGAAAACGCTTTCAGGGCATACAAATCATGTCGTCTCAGTTGCATATTCCCCGAAAGGAGATACAATCGCAAGTGGAAGTTACGACGGTACAGTTCGTTTGTGGCATCCACGCGCCGGACGCGAAAAAAATATCTTTGTTGGACATAGCAGGGATGTGAGAACTGTTGCATTTTCACCTGATGGTAAAACACTGGCGAGTGGGGATACGGGAAGCACTGTCCACTTATGGGATTCCCAGACAGGTGCATACATAAATACCCTTTTCGGACACGTCCAAACAGTTTATAGTGTTGCGTTTAATCCTGATGGGACTACACTTGCCAGTAGCAGTCAGGACAACACAATCCGTATTTGGGATCCTCACACAGGTCAACATAAGCAGACACTTAGCGAACATGCGGATAATGTTGCATCAGTAGCGTTTTCGCCAGACGGAAGTATCCTCGCCAGTGGTAGTTCTGACGATACAGTCCGTTTATGGAACGCGCAAACGGGTGAACTCTTGTATACGCTCAATGGACATACACATAACGTCAGGGCAGTTGCATTTTCACCTGACGGTAGCATACTTGCCAGTGGAGATGGGCATAACAAAATCCTTTTTTGGGACCCAAGCACCGGATTACAGAAGCAAAAGTCTTCACTTCAACGTTTATTTAAAAAAACTGTAGAACACACAGGGGATATAACAGAACTCGCTTTCAGTCCCGATGGTAATACGTTAGCAAGTGCAAGCGATGACAGAACAATCGGTTTGTGGAACGCACGAACGTTGAGAAATAAACTGATGCTAAATGGTCATACGTGGTATGTTTTATCTGTTGCCTACTCACCTCTGGGAGATATAATCGCAAGCTGCAGTTGGGACAAAATGATCCGTTGTTGGGACGCAAATTCTGGAACGCACATCACTGGCTTCATGGGACATACTGGGTACGTCCTATCAGTTGCGTTTTCTCCAGATGGGAAGATGCTGGCGAGTGGAAGTGCTGACGGAACGGTACTATTATGGGATATGTCAAAGTTCCAACCCCAAACTGATTAATAAACGCAATTTTGGAGATAATTGCACCGTTCACGATTTTGCCGATATCTACCTGCACAGTTGCACCGAACCCGGCAGTGCTGCGGTCTCGGTCTATGGTCGCATCGCCATGCTGGACAAAGAAGTTGTTCGGGGTATTCGGGGAATACTTGCCATCCGCATTCGCTAGCTAACATCAAAATGATATTTGATGCTTTGAAAACGTTTAGCTGCGGATAATCCAACGTGATCTCAATGACGTCTATGCCTTGCCGATTTTCGGACAAGACATCGCCCGTGATGTTCTGCCCAAGCAGGCTGATGTAGATATAGGGTATGAGGTCTGTTTCCCAGATGACGTCGTTTAGTGTTGGCATGTTTTAAGTTGATTAATTTGTGCTGTTAAGTTTTAATATGGTCAATTGATTATATACGGAGGACAAAATGAAAAAAGTAAGTTTGACTTTATACAAAAAAATACGCAATAAGTAGTTTCGGGCTTGTTCTATTTTAATTTTGGGGGAAAATAAACAAATAATTAGTTTTTGTTTTTATCAATTTTATCTATGGAATATCAGGCAAGTTGAGGGCTGTTTTTAGTATATCTATAAGTGTATCAAATCTGCTTCCCGCTGAACGTTGATTTCACCAAGCAAATGCTTCGGAATAAAAACCTCACCACGTACTTCTAATACAGGCGGGACAGGGTTATCCGATGTGGAAGTGAGACGCAACGGAATAGCGCGAATAGTCCGCAAATTACCGGACACATTCTCACCGAATTCACCATCCCCGCGCGTTAGACCGCGAACAAAAACACCATTTTCATAGAGTAGTGAAACACCTAATCCATCTATCTTTAACTCCGTAACGTATTCAACGGGTTCGTCTTCTAACAATTTCCTCACCCGCACACCAAAATCCAGCAACTCGTTTTTACCAAAAGTATTATCAAGACTCATCATCGGGCTGCGGTGCGGTATCCGTGAACCTAATGCAACACCGCCACCAACGCGTTGCGTAGGGGAATCTGACGGTATGTCTTCTGGAGATGCTTTCTCAAGTTCCTCAAGTTGACGCATCAGCGCGTCAAAGTCTGCGTCAGATATTTCGGGTTGGTCATCAATATAGTATTTACGCTCATGGTAACGTATTAAATCTCTGAGTTTGTTTATGTCGGTATTCATTTTCTTTCGGAATATCCTGTCTTTGGAATATATCGGTGCTGATGGTATCATCAGCTGCGTGTTTTTAGAGTTTAGACCGACCAATTGGGACTAACTCTACTGCTTTAGGGAGGGTTATTTGGACATTGGATTCCATACGGATAGGTTTATCCATGAAAACGTTTATATGGAATCCTCGGTTACAGAAATGGATTGAGGGTGGATTTGATTTACACGGCAGGATACATTAATCTTCGGAGATCCTCAGATATATGTACAGCGTATCTCATAAATAGCAAATAGTATCAAATTGTCTTTTAATCATGGCTTATTTCTGTTAGACTATATTTAATAATATCAGGACTTACGCAAAATGATGAAAAAAGGGAAAATTGGACCTAAAAAGTTGCTATTTCGGTGTTTTTAACCCCTAAATCCCCCTTATCAGCGGGATTTTAAGAAAAAATGCGTAAGTCCTGTAATATATAATAGTTAGGAGATGATTTGAATGGAACTGAGTGATAAAGAGTGGAAAATCATTGAACCCCTATTGCCCGAACTCCCTAAAGCCGTGCGCGGGAGACCTTGGCGTGATAATAGAGAAGTCTTAGATGGGATACTGTGGGTGTTGCGGACTGGCGCACCTTGGCGTGATTTACCGAAAAAGTATCCATCTTATCAAACGTGTCATCGTCGTTTTCAACAATGGTCTTCGGATGGCACACTTGAAAAGGTGGTCACAACGATCACAGAAAAACTTGAGAAACGCCGTCACCTGAATATGAGTGAATGCAGCATTGATGCGAAGTTCGTTGCAGCAAAAAAAGGGGTCTGTGTGTAGGAAAGACGAAGTGTGGCAAAGGGACAAAACTGGTAGCGATTACAGATAAGCGTGGCAGACCTGTGAGTGTTTTGATTGCGAGTGCCTCCTGCCATGAAGTCCGTTTGGTTGAACCGGCATTGGACGCGTGTTGGACTTCAGAACCTCCAGCAGTGTTGATAGGAGACAAAGCCTATGACTCGGATCCTTTAGATGCGTCTTTGCGGTGTCGTGGCACTGAAATGATAGCACCCATAAAAAGAATCGGAAGCGTCCTGCTACACAGGATGGTCGTCGTCTACGCCGGTATAAACGCCGTTTCAAAGTGGAGCGTTTTTTCAGTTGGTGTGAAGACTTTCGGCGTTTGGTAGTGCGTTGGGAATATCATGCTGAAAACTATTTAGGGTTTGTGCTTCTGGCATGTCTACGGATGTTAATGAGGTATTTATGAGATACGCTGTAGTTTAATATATTTTTCAGTATGTAGATGCAAAGGAGTGCTAACAACAAACCGATATTCTTGCTGAACTTGGTATTTCTCTTCCTTTAAAAAAAGACGAATTTCATGCTCAGCAATCGGTAGAAAATCGGGAAAACTTTCATAGTTACAAAACCTTTTATGACAACGATTAGCAAACTCATTGATTTTATCCTCATCTAAATATATGACTGGACCGTGATATACGATAGTGGATAAAGTATTAAGTTGTTTTCTCACATCAACTCCCAACTGTTTAGCAAAATAAACAGGATTCTTGATTATAGTCATAAAATCGTAGTAAGGATTAGTTAACAGCATCTGATTTCGTCTTTTATGGTTTAGCATTGGATCAATTGAAGCACAAAATAACACGTAATGGTCAGGTAACTGCCATGTAAGTTCTAGTGGATAGTCCATCCTAAAAGTTTGTTTTAGTTTTTGTAGATTTCTCGGCATCTTGACAAACAAAAGTGTTCTCTTATAGTATAGCAATACATAAGGAGGAACACACCCTTGAATAAGAAATATGTTGTCCAACTGACCGATGCGGAACGACAGGAGTTATCAGATATTATTAACACAGGTAAAAAAGAGGCATATATGATAAGGCATGCTCATATTTTGCTGAAATCAGATATAAATGGTCCCTGCTGGACTGACGCGAGAATAGCTGAGGCGTATGAGTGCACTGATAGGACAGTTGCGAAAGTGCGTCAGCGTTTTGTGGAAGGTGGCTTTTCTCGTGCCTTATATCGTGCGAAGCGGAAGCATCCACCGACACCTCGTAAACTTGATGGTGACGGAGAAGCAAGGTTGATAGCACTGAGTTGTGGAACCCCTCCCGAAGGTGCTGCCAAATGGACGTTACGTCTGCTTGCGTCAGAGTTGGTAAGACTTGAAGTTGTGGAAAACATTTCTCCAGAAACGGTGCGGCAGACACTAAAAAAAACGCGTTGAAACCACACCTTCAGCAACAGTGGGTGATACCCCCTGAAAAAGACGCTGAGTTTGTAAAGTCAATGGAAGAAGTGCTTGATCTTTACCAGAAACCTTTGGCTGCGGATACTCCTGTTGTGAACATGGACGAACAATCTGTCACACTTAGGGATGATGTTCGTGAACCGTATCCTGCGAAACCGGGACAAGTCAAGCGCGTAGATAACGAGTATAAACGCAAAGGCACAGCAAATATCTTCCTATTTACAGAGGCACTCTCGGGATGGCGGCGTGTGTCTGTTCGGACGCACCGAAAGACAGTGGATTGGGCAGAAGAAGTCAAAATACTATTGGATGAGGTCTACCCATCCGCAAAACAGGTCATTTTAGTTTGTGATAACCTGAATACACATAAACTCGCGTCACTCAATAAAGTGTTTGGAGATGAAGAAGCAGATAGGTTCCGGAAGCGTTTAGAAATCGTGCATACCCCCATTCATGGAAGTTGGTTGAATATAGCGGAAATAGAACTTAGCGTCCTTACACGCCAATGTTTGTGTCGTCGAATCCCAGATATAGAGACACTCCGTAGAGAGACACAAGCGTGGCAAAAACGTAGAAATGCAGAGCAAAAGCAGGTAGACTGGCAATTTACAACGGACGATGCGCGTGTCAGATTAAAACATCTATACCCGAAAAGTTAGACTGGACTAACCACTAGTTACAGCTACCTCTATCAAACCGCGTCTAAAGCCTTATATTGAAAAAGAGATAGAATATGTCACGAATCTATAGTTTATATCTCCAGGATATAGTAGAAGCATCTGAACGTATTGCATCGTACGTTAAAGATGTTACTCATAGTGAATTTGAAACGGATCAGATGCGGATTGACGCGGTTATCCGAAACCTTCAAATCATCGGTGAAACGGTCAAGAAACTCCCTGATTCAATCCGAGACAGATATCCAAATATTGCATGGCAGGAAATTGCGGGGTTAAGGAACAGAGTGACGCACGTATATTTTAATGTAGATATTAATATTATCTGGGACGTAGTGCAATTTGAACTGCCGCTGTTGCAGACACAAATTCAACAAATCCTCAAGGGGAAAAGCGAATGATACCATACGCGAGGCGGTTGTTCATATTCTTAATGCTTTAAAGCAAACTCAGAATATACCAAAAGCGATAAGATGTATTTTGACTTTCGGAACTTGTGCGTGTCCGAAAAGCATCATGTTTCTTGTCTCGGAAAGACTATAGGCGATCTCTATGAGGAAGATTTACCAAAAGTCATCACCTGGTATCCACCGCGATCCTACATAACATTTGTACTTAGCGTATCCACCGACAGGTAAGGATGCTGAGGACATCACTTTGATTATTCAACCAAGTTATGGTGAAATATGGAAATAATTATACACATTTCTTGTAGGAGCGATCTCCGAATCGCGACGAAACTCACTTATAGTCGGGAATCGGAGTTCCCTCCTACCAATCAAAATGTCCAGTTAATTGTAAAATCTACTATAAAAAGGAGAAATAAATGATAAGAGTCGCAAAAATTAGCATGGCGCATGTTCACGCTGGTGGATATGCACGACAAATTCACGAAAACCCCGAAACCGAACTCGTTGCTGTTTGGGACGAGGAAGAATACGGTGGCAAAGCAGCAGCAGAACAATACGAAGTTCCCTTCTATACCGACCTTGATGAAGTCTTAAGCCGAGACGACGTTGACGCTGTGGCAGTTGATGCCATTACATCCGACCATCCGCGTGTGATGATCGCTGCTGCTGAAGCAGGCAAACATATTTTCACCGAAAAAGCACTCGCTATTACCGTTGCAGAATGTGACCCGATTATTGAGGCAGTTGAAAAAGCTGGCGTAAAATTCATGATTTCGCTTCCATCGCGAGCCAATTCTGAGATTCTGTTTGCGAAAAAGGCAATTGATGACGGACTGCTCGGAGACATAACATTCGGTAGGGGTAGGATTGCACATTCCGCAGCACTTGATAAATGGTTTAGCGGTACAAGTGCGTGGTTTGCAGACCCAGTACGTGCCGGTGGCGGCGCACTCTTTGACTTAGGATGCCACCGTGTTGATGTCATACGTTGGTTGATGGGTGAACCGAAGAGTGCAATCGCTAAGATAAATAACTTCACGGGCAACTTCCCAATTGACGACAACAGTGTCTCTGTCGTTGAATTCGCCAACAAAGCACTTGGGGTAATTGATGTTGCATGGACACACCGCTCTGGTCCGAATATGCTTGAGATTTACGGCACAGAAGGTTCTTTCGCCGCGGGACATGGTGAGATGCATTTTCAGACGCGGAAACTGTCTGATGAAGAAAAAGCAAAATACATCGCAGATGCCCCCGCAGCACCACCGCCACCACTGCAACAGTGGATCAATGCTATTTTCCGCGATGAACCGATGACAATCACGATCCAAGATGGACGTAACCTAACAGAATTGATGCAGGCATTCTATATGTCCTCTGAACAGGGACAGGCAATAGAATTCCCGCTCTAATACCAAATTAAGGGGTTTTATCTCATTTTCGGACGGTAGGTGCGGTTTCCCAACCGCACCGATCCACAATGTCCAATTAATTCTATAATCTACTATATATGCTTGGATGTGCGAAAGGTATGAAAGAAAATAAAGACGAACAGGTTACCAGTATATCTAAGGCACGAACTCTGGAGGAGATTGCCGACTATTGGGACACGCATAGCTTGGCTGACCATTGGGATGAAACACATGAAGTCAATTTTGAGGTTCTGATGCAGCGAAAGTGTCGTGTAACGCTTACCCCAGAGATCTATGAAAAAATTGAAAAACAAGCACTGGAACAGGGTATCTTACCAGAAACTTTGGTTAACTTGTGGTTAGCTGAACGCCTCCACGCGATCGAATCATCGTAGATGATAATTGCCTGGTGCAACTATTAGCTATACCAAATTTAACACGTTAATCCTGCGGGTAGAGGTTAAATCCCTCGAATGTCAAACGTGTATTCGGTGTTGATTGACAATGAATTGCGCGACTACTACCCATTAACCAAAGAAAATGTATATATGTTTTCAGATTTCACTTCATCTGTCCATAACCCGAACTGAGGAATACCATGCAAGACTATCAACCTATTTCCCTTACCGATTTGTGTAATATTGGTGCAGAAATTATCGGAGTGAACGCAACACCGACCTTAGGACAACAAACGTTCCACGGCCTCCCTTTTAATATTTCCGAAGGTGAAAAATGTTTCTTAGGTTTCGGTGAAGGGGTAAATACAGACCGTATCCAAGTTCCTATCAATGCAAGTCCAAAACGAGTTATCGTAGCACATCGGCTGCTTGAGTCGCGCATCCATGAAGGCGAGCCAATCGGCAGACTCATCGCCAATTATGTTGTCCAATATGCAGATGGAATGTCAATGAGTGTGCCTATTCGCGAACGGTTTGAGATTGGCAGCGTGCCGCAAGGATGGGGACAACAAACCTTCATTGCTGTCCCCGATACAAAGGAAAGTTTGCATGCTCGCCATCAAGGACCTTGGGGGGCTGCTGGCAATCGTCAAACAGAGGCAACGCAGTGTGTCCCGCGTAACTACTACTTATGGATATGGAAGAATCCCAATCCTGATAAAGAAATTGCCTATATAGAAATTCGTCCACAAGAACGTAAGTTTATTATTGCAGCCATCACACTCGGTTACCTTGACGAGGACCCGATCCCGCGGCACCCTAACCGTGAGGTAAAAATCACATTGCCACAAGCAGAAGACGCTGATAAGTCTTTTGACATGGAAGTGAATGTTGACCGCGGTACTGCGACCTATCCCTATCCGTTGCCAGAAAACCCACCCGATGCGTTTATCAATGACGATTTTAAAGGGTGGGGAGAATTCCAAAACAACAAGAGCAGTCCCGCTTATGTTGAGGTATCCGCTACACCATCTGCTACTGTAGAGGTGAAAAATCAGGGTGAAACACTTGGTGAGGTTAACTGGGGTGAACTCCAAGAAAAAGGAGTTGCTCAACCGAACGAACGGGTTAAGGTAGAAGTCATTGACACGGGCAGAAACTGGGTGCATACCACCGTGATTGACGAAGACACGAACAAACCAGTTCCATGTCGTGTCCATTTCCGCTCGCCGCACGGTGTGCCTTATGCCCCGCATGGACATCACGCGCACGTCAATTCAAACATGGGCACATGGCACATAGATATCGGTGGCGATGTGCGATTGGGACAGATTAGTTACGCTTATATTGATGGCACATGTCAGGGATGGCTACCTCGCGGTGATGTTATTGTTGATGTTGCCCGCGGTTTTGAATATACGCCTTTGCGAACTACCGTCAACATAAAACCCGGACAGCGCGAGTTGACGCTACGGATAAAGCGGTGGTGCAATATGAATGCCGAACGCTATTTCAGTGGGGACACGCACGTTCATTTCCTGTCTACGCAAGGCGCACATACCGAAGCACAAGGCGAAGACCTTGGCGTTGTCAACCTCCTCCTCTCTCAGTGGGGACATCTCTTCACGAATACAGAGGAATTCATTGGAAGACCCACCGTCTCTACCGATGGACGGAGTATCGTCTACGCGACGCAGGAAAATCGGCAGCATGTGCTTGGACATCTCACACTACTTGGTCTAAAAGAACAGGTGGCACCATGGTGCTCCGATGGACCGGGTGAAGCGGAACTCGGCGGGAACATGGAGGTCACGCTTTCGCATTGGGCGGATGCGTGTCATGCACAAGGCGGCACGGTCGTCTTACCGCACATTCCAAATCCGAATTGTGAACCAGCAACGTTAATCGCTACTGGACGTGTTGACGCTGTAGAATATCTCACCAATGCTATGTATGGACATCTTGAATATTACCGTTATCTCAACTGCGGATATAAACTACCGCTTGTCGGTGGTACGGATAAGATGACGAGTGATGTGCCGGTAGGCGTTTATCGCACGTATGTTCATATCCCCGAAGACGAGGAATTCAACTACGATAACTGGTGCAAATATATGAGTGCTGGGAACACGTTCCTCAGCGGTGGTCCGATGATTCGCCTCACTGTAAATGGACAGCCAATAGGCAGCACTATTAACTTGCCCGGTAACGGCGGCACCGTTGAAGTTGAAGCATCCGCCGATTCTATCTTTCCAATCCATACCTTACAAATTGTGCAGGCAGGGCAAGTAGTTGCCTCTACAGAGGAAAACAACGGCTCACACCAGTTACGTCTGAAGGCAAATCTGAAAGTGGATAAACATTCGTGGATAGCTGCGCGGTGTGGCGGTCCAAACTATGCTCAGGCAATCCCACATCACGATGGGTGGAGACGCGGCATCATTGCACACACGTCCCCGATTTACATCGCTGTCGGTGGCGAATGGTGGATGTTTGATCCGGAAACGGCAAACTATATGCTCACCTTGATTGAAGGGGGGTTATCCTATATCAGGCAGACAGCACGGCATCATGAACCCGGTACGGTGACGCATCACCACGGTGAGGGGGATCATCTGGAATACCTTTCCCGTCCATTCCAAGAGGCACGAGAAGCGATTCACCGTCGCATGCATCAATTGGGTATTCCGCATTAAGTACCATAGGTGCTAATTCAGTAGTTCTCAGTCTTGGTAGGTGCGGTTTCCTAACCGCACCTATAATATCCCAGCAACGGCGCATGGGTTTGTTGGTATGAGCGAGGCGTGGGATCCGGTTTCCGTGTATGCTTCGGAGCGGTTAGAAACCGCTCCTACCTATCATTCTAAAGAAGGTTTTCTATAGGAATAAACCTAAATTTTAAGGAGAAAAAATGCCAAAAGAATTAGTAGCAGTTGCCCCCCGACAACCTGTTTTAAGAGAATATGAGGACGGTCCCGTCCCTGCGGATAGTGTCCGGGTCCAAGTTGAATTCGGCGCGCCCAAACGCGGCACCGAACTGACAGCGTACTACGGATACAACAATCCAAATTTTCCACTGAGACTTGGGAATATGTGCGTAGGAAAAATCATTGAAATTGGTGATGATGTGGAAGGCTTTGAGATTGGTGAGCGCGTTGCTAACCACGGACACCTCAAGGAGACGCACACGTGGCGCGCCGGGAGTGCCCTCAAGATGCCCGACCAGATGACGTGGAAAGAAGCAGTCTGCTATGATCCAGCACATTTCGCAATGTCCGCAATTCGTGATGGAAAAGTCCGCGTTGGCGAGCGGGTTGCAGTCTTTGGACTTGGTGCTATCGGGTTGATGACGGTGCAGATGGCGCGGATCGCGGGTGCTGACTTCATCGCTGCCGTAGACCCGCTTGAAAGACGGCGGAAAGTTGCTGAAAAGACTGGAGCGGAACTTGTCATTGACCCAACTACCTGCAATGTCGGTGAAGTGCTTAAAGAAGCGACCGGCGGGCTTGGCGTTGATGTGGCTGTAGAAACGAGTGCGGTTTACACAGCACTTGATGATGCCCTTCGCAGCGTCGCTTTTGAAGGAACAATCGTCTACGCTGGACGGGCGAAAGAGTGTACTGGCGGGCTTGACCTTGGTGCTGTCGCGCATGTCAACATTCCGAACATAATCTTTGCGCGCGCCAACAGCGATCCAAATCGCGATCATCCACGTTGGGATTTCCGGCGTATCGTTGATACTTGTTGGAAGTGGCTTGTTGAAGGACGATTTGAATGTGAAGTTGTTGTTGATCCTATTGTCCCGTTTGAGGATTCAGTTGAGGCATACATTGAGATGGACAATCATCCCGAACGGAGTGTCAAATTGGGTGTTTCTTTTCAATAGTGTACTAAACTAATGATGTTCGTATCATCAAAAAGACAACTCAGTTGCAGCACTCTATTTTGTCGAGTGTTTTAGGGAAGAAATAGTAGATAATAGTATAGCACTGGAAATGAAAGTTGACGAGGAAAAAATGAGCATATTTGTAGAGCGTAACTTGACAACCTATATGATTAAATTGACCCTTTCAAGCATGATGTTGGTTCTTATAGCTTGTAATCAATTTACCAGTAGGACCGCTGAGAAAATGAAACATCAACTCACAGTCAGTATCATGAATGAGGGAGTTTCAGATACAGTTCAATACGTAGGAGATGGAGTTTGCGAAATCCAAAAGACTGATACGTACTTATCAGTAATATTTTCATCGTCCAAATATATCGATGAAAATCACTCGGCTCCAGGTCCCAAAAGCATTTTTTTAGACAATATCGGGCAATATTCTCCAGGACTATTTCGTTTCCCATTAACTGTTGGAAAAACGTGGACAAAGCATGGGGTATGGAATTCACAGGTACAAACAATTATAGAAGGTTATGAGTCCGTAAATGTTGATGCAGGTACATTCCCAGAATGTCTGAAGCATAAGACTGTCTTTACAGGTGCTGAGGCTGACAGTGAGTTGAAAAGTTCGCTAATTAATGGGACTCGATATCTCTGGTTTGCGAAAGGTGTCGGACTCGTAAAGATGCGATATGAACATTCAAACAACGTTATCACCGAAGCCGAATTAACTGATTACAATATAAAGGGTAAAAGTAAGGAATATTTCCCTTTCAATGTTGGGTCAAGGTGGACTTATAGATGGCAGAACGAGTATCGGAACGATCCGATTATTGAAAAAGTTCAGGTCGATGAAGTCGATGAAGTCGATAAAGAGCGGTATAGAATGCCACTAAAAGATTTACGGTATGTAGTGAAAATCAATGAAGATGAGCCGAGTGAAATTGATGTTCATTGCACATTTACACCTGAAGATCTCAGTGTTGAGCACGTACAACTACGTCTCAACGGTGATAGTGCCTATGTCTATGCCGTAATTCCTAAAGGGGTTGTTTGGAAAGATGATGTATATATAAGGAATTACGATCATGCTGAATGGAATTTTAAGTACTGGAACCGCAACCTTGATAAATTTCCTTTCGTGTTTGGCTATAAAGTATCTCCAAAGGAAGCAGAGGAGATCTGGGAACTTCATAAAATGGAATGGAAGAAAAAACTGTTTCCAGAACTCGCTCCCGATATTAGAGAAGACTGTATCCGCTGGCATAGCAATTTACTATTTCTCATCGGTGGAGAGTGCAAAAATATTGAGGTCGAATTTGAACTACCTGAAGGGTGGCGCGTCTCAACACCTTGGCAGGCCGTTGACAAAACCAATCACCGTTTCACCGCCAAAAATGTGGATGAATTGATAGATAAACGTTTGTTAATCGGACAACATCTTGAAACAGTCGTTAAATTAGGTAAGACAGAGATCACGCTTGCGATAAGTGGAAGTCTAAAAAAGCATAATGATCTTATTGTGGATACTGTTGAACAGTTTTTAATTGCTTATTCAAAACTCTTTAAAGGCGGTCCGAAAGAACGTGTGCTATTTATATTAAATCCCTATAAAGAAGAAGGAAACAAACGTCTTAAAGGGCACGGTAGCAGCAAAATTGTCAGCATTATGATAGATTGGAACCTAAATGAGACAACCAGATACGAGTGGGCACCATTCTTTGGACATGAAGTTTTTCACGTCTGGAATGGACTTACAGCTCTCCAAACATTCAGTGACCGTGAACGCTGGTTTCTTGAAGGTGTGACAGACTATTATTCTGATATTACCTCTGCTCGGCTTGGCTATCTTTCGGAACGTGAGTTTTTGGATAGGATTGAACGTGCTTGCGAATTGTATCTATCCGCATCCAAAAAATTCACCATAAGCGACGCAAGAGATAGACGGCTCAGTTACAACGGTGGTAGTTTAATTGCTGCTGCGTTGGATTTAGAAATACGCGAACGTAAGAAAAATAGGAAGAGTTTAGATCATGTGGTGCAGCAGATGTATAAACAATTTAGCAATACTACTGTTGAGTACGCGCAAGACGATATTACTAAAACTGTTAATAAAGTCGCAGGCAAAGATTATGATTCATTCTTTGAAAAATACGTCACAGGAAAAGAGCGGCTCCCACTTTCTGAGTATTTCAACTATGCTGGCTTAGATGTCCAGATAGAATACAGCGAAGAATTGCCGACAACTGATTATATTATTGAGGTTCTTAAAACCACTTTACAAAAAGAAAAGTGGCGTTTGATCTCTGTCAACGGTATGAAAGTTGAAACGTTTGCTGACCTTCGTGTAAGCGCAAAAACGTGGAAATCTGGTGACGAACTAACGGTAACAATCGTAGAGAATGACGAAACGCTTACCCTACCTGTCACGCTAAGTGGGGTTGTTGAAAATCCACCAATGACAAGGGATGTAAGCGTTCGTATCACTAAAAAGGCAGAGACAACCCGGTTACAGCGCGCTATTTTGGCGAGCATTTTAGGCAACAATTAACTTATGATAAGGAGGCAACAATGTTTTACAAACCGAAACATATCGTGATATTTGTGATTGCATTTGGGTTGTTTATTTTTACAGCAACTGTTACTCTGACAATGGAGTCGTGGTTTCCATCCGAATGGGGAGCAGATGACAGGCGCGGCGCAGCAAACCGATTAACACCACAAAAAGTGCTACAAGCCGCAAGTTTAATCAAAACCGGCAAAGTATATCAACTCGGCAGAGTGTATGAAAGCGGTATCCCAGTGTTTGGCACGCGGCATTACAGCCTGCGGATTCCAGCGATGTCAGGTCCACTCGGTGAAAACAAGACCACATGGTTTGAGGAAATTTTCAGTGGTGAGATCGGACAGATTGGCACTCAATTTGATGGACTCGGTCACATCGGTATCGGTGACCATTTTTACAATGGGTTGGATCAACACGATTTTGCCAAAGCTGAAGGATTGACAGAACTCGGTGTTGAGAATGTGGGACCTATCGTGACTCGCGGTGTACTGATTGATGTTGCTGGCTATAAAGGCGTTGAAGTCCTTGGCGATAATTATGAAATTACGCGTGCTGACTTAGAGGGTGCGCTGAAAAAGCAAGGAGTCAAAATTACGCCTGGTGATGTTGTTATAATCCATACCGGTTGGGGAAAATACTGGATGACAGACAATGATCGCTATGGTGCAACAGAACCCGGTATCGGGTTGGGAGCAGGGCAATTCCTCGTTGAACAAAAGATCGTAATGGCATGTTGTGATAACTGGGGAATTGAGGTTGTACCGAATCCTGATGAATCCCTCGCGTTTCCGGTGCACCAGTTGTTTATTGTTAAACACGGAATTTACAATCTTGAAAACATTATTACAGAGGAGTTAGCAGCGGACAAGGTTTATGAATTCGCCTTCAGTTTCGCGCCGCTGCGTCTTAAAGGGGCGACAGGTTCTCCCGGCAATCCGATCGCCATCCGATAATCTTCCTCGGGATAGCGTCCCTGCTATCCCGTATCTTTTTCTTATTTCATTAACACCTGCGCCAATTCGCTTGTGAATTGTTGAAGATCAGAAACTGTCTCCCTATATCTGCTTTTCAACACAAAAAAGTCGTCAATATGACAAAAAAATGGTATAATTATCAATGAGGACTCCTCTTAACCGTTTGCTTACCTCGTTATACCACAGAAATTCTCTTTCTATCACAATAATTCTATTCTTTTAATCAAATTCATCTTAAAGGGGAGAAACGCGCGTGTCCGCTTTTTGTATAGGTGAATATTGCTAACGTATTCTATCATTGAGGTTTACGGTGTTTCAAAGTAATGAAACCGCACCCATTCCGCACAAGATATATGTGAATCCTACATATAATAAACAAATTTAACGACTTGTGCCAGTTAACTAATTGTTTTTGTTGTTTTCACAGATATTAGGTATTGTCATATAACATATCGTCCCTACGGGACTAAAGAGGGCGTTATTGCCGTACTTCTATAAACATATCGTCCCTACGGGACTGAAGAGCATATCAACCAATAGGAAACACGGACAAAACGTTCTGCTTATGTGAAATGATATTTTACAAAAAGTTATTTAGCACAACTCGTAAATTTAATACACTACAGAAAGGGTTTCAACCCTGGATTTATTCAAAAAGGAGAGAAATGAAAATTGGGTTTGTCGTCAATGACATGAAGACTGAACAATCAGGATACACCACAACCCGTATGTCAATGCAGGCGATTAACATGGGACACCAAGCATGGATAATATCAGTAGGAGATCTATCTTACGACCCAGATGAGTGTATCCGAGCTATGGCGCGTATGGCACCGCGCAGCAATTACAAATCTCATACGACCTATTTTAAAGACATACAGAGCAAGAAAGCAAAATTAGAACGTATTACCGTTGACGAACTGGATATTTTGTTTCTACGCAACAATCCAGCAGAAGATGCTATTAATAGACCTTGGGCACAAAATGCCGGACTCGTTTTTGGAAGAGTCGCAATGCGGCATGGTGTGATTGTTCTCAACGACCCAAACGGACTCGCCAAAGCACCCAACAAAATGTACTTCCAAGATTTCCCTGAAGAAGTGAGACCCAAAACCCTAATCACGCGGAGTCATCGCGAAATAAAAGCCTTTGCTAAAGAACAAGGTGGAACCATCGTCCTAAAACCGCTTCAAGGTTCTGGCGGACAAAATGTTTTTCTCGTTAGACCTGATAGCCTCCCGAACATTAATCAGATGATAGATGCTGTGAATCGCGATGGGTATGTCATTGCACAAGAATATTTGACTGAAGCAGCAGAAGGTGACATGCGCCTGTTTGTGCTCAATGGTAAGCCATTGCGATACCGAGGCAGATATGCAGCCTTCCGCCGTGTTCGCATCGGTGACGATATGAGAAGTAACATTCATGCAGGTGGAGGACTTCGGCAGGCGGAAATTACCGGGACCGCCTTAGAACTCGTCGAAATGGTACGTCCAAAATTAGTTCAAGACGGCATGTTCTTTGTAGGTTTGGATATTGTCGGCAACAAACTTATGGAGATTAATGTGTTTAGTCCAGGAGGGTTAGGAAGCGCGCAAAAGTTTGAGAAAGTAAATTTCAACGCGGCAGTTATTGAAGCACTTGAGAAAAAGGTGCAGTACATGAAATACTACCGGCGCAACTTTGACAATGTAGAGATGGCGGTTTTGTAAATTCACGACCTTGAGAACATCACGGAGGAGTTAGCGGCGGATAAGGTTTATGAATTCGCTTTCAGTTTCGCACCACTTCGCCTCAAAGGTGCTACGGGTTCTCCCGGCAATCTGATCGCCATCCGATAATCTTCCATGGACAGCTTTCCTGCTGTCCCACAATCCCTCCATTTCTCTATTCACATCTGCACAAAATTGTACATATAATTTCTCATTTGCCCCTTTTTGTGCAATTCAACCGTTGACATGCGGACTTATCTGTATGTTTAGTGCCTTCGGCACTGGCACAGAAATTGCTCATAGATATGTAATAATAAATGGCAAGCCCATGTGTGAACAGTAGCGTAACGTAATATCATTAGTGCTTTGTCAACATATTATTGTAGGTCGCGATTCGGAGATCGCTCCTACCTCTGGAACGTTTATGGTAGGAGGGAACTCCGATTCCCGACTACTTTCAAACCCATCAATTATCACTTGACGAGGCATTAGGGTAATTATTACAGAGGAGATAAAACAGTGCAAAGAGTTCTTGCAAAGTCAGCTTTTACTTTTGTCATAATAACATTACTCACGATTATTAACATTGGGTGCAGCTTGAATGTTCTTGAGCAGAGTCAAAATACGATTACTGATGGAAAACCGCAAGAGACCGTTTTCACTGTTGTAGACACAACAGATCCGAAAAACCCAGCACTCGCTGTTTCTATCCGATTACCGTTTCGCGTCAATCCAAACAACGGTGTCGCCCTTGCAGGAAATCACGCGTATGTCACGACAGAAAGACACTTACATGTCATAGATGTATCTACCCCGCAACGTCCAGTCTATCTCACATCTCTGGAATTTTCTGATGAAATTGGAAAGGTTGTTGTATTAGATCATCATCTTGTAGTAGGAACACCTCAAAAAATTCATATCATTGATGTTTCAGAACCATCGTTACCCGTGATTCAATTTACCACGCATTTGCCAAGTCGAAACCCGATCAATGATTTTGATGTTCGTGACGCTTATCTCTATGTAATGGGGGAGAACAACGCGCTATACATTTTTGCTATAGACGATGAGCAAACAAAACTCCTCAGAACAGCTAAAATATCTGAAAATTGGCAGTTTTTAAGTCTGAAAGACATGAGTAAGATGGTGGAACAGATTAAGTACCCAATTATAAGTCATTCAGGTCTTCCAAAAGGTTTAATGGATCCACTATTGTTAAATAGAGATTTTCTGCAAATCAGAACAAGCAAAAATGACAAAGTCTGCAAATCGTCAGAGTTTTTGGTTATGGGGGATATGGGAACGGCTTCTGGTAATCTGTGGGTTTATGATGCTGCGCGTATACCAAGGGCTAACGGAGGATCTATCTTTAGCTCAGGGGTAGGTAACCATAATGTTCAGAAGAATTGTATAGACTATTTCTCTACAAAAGAACAAACGACACTTACCTATAGCAAACCAGAAATTGCTTATGAAATCATCAAATCAGGAAAGATGCAGCAAATTGTTCCCGAGCCCTCAAACAAGGCAATACACATTGATGACATTAATTTTATGGGACCTATCACTGATTTTCAAATTTCGGATAATCTACTTTACATAGTCAATGCAAACGGGTTTTTTTCTATAAAAGGACTGGTAACTATAGAGGAAAGACGTGAGGGACTTAGAGATAAATTCTTATCTGCTACGCCGCTACAGGCAAGTCACCCAATAAGCATCGCTGTTAGTGAAAACTATGTATGTGTGTTAGCAGCACCAGAAGATTCATAAAAATAAACCTTCATATTCGGTTTGTGCATTGATATGCTTTCAAATGATTGAGGAATACATCTGTGAAAATACCCACAATTTCCATCGCATCCCATCGCATTACGCGCCTTATAATCGGTGGTAATCCGTATAGTGGTATCTCGCACCGTTCCCCTGCTGCATCAAAAGCAATGGAGGATTACTATACGACGCACCAAATTATGGCGGACCTTGCGCAAGCGGAACAGAACGGAATTAACACCGTACTTGCCCGCGCCGATAAGCATATCATGCGCACACTCAACGAATATTGGAACGCAGGTGGAACAATTCAGTGGATTGCACAAACACCAAAGCCGACAGAATATAGTAGCCTCAACGACTATCTCCAGATTATCGCACACTATAATCCGATTGCTATCTACCACCACGGCGGCACCACTGATCAGTTGTACGCTGAAGGCAAACTCAATTCACTTCACGATAGTCTCAAACGTATCCGGGACCTCGGATGTGCGGTCGGAATCGGCACACACGACCCGCAAATCCTTAAATACTGCTACACAGAAGGATATGATGTTGACTTTTATGTGTGCGCGTTGTATAATCATACTCGGCATAGGGAATTGTATCTACCAGATGACCGTAATGCAGCAGTTACTGCCATTCAAGCGGTCCCGATACCCGTAATTGCTATAAAGGTATTAGCGGCAGGTAGAAATGAACCTAATGATGCCTTTCAGTTTGCACTTGAAAATATCAAACCAATTGATGCGATGGCGGTTGGCATGTATACCCAATTTCAACCCGACCAGATTCGCCAAAACGCGTTGACTGCCGCTAAACTTATCAACAACCCCTGTAGGCGCGCTTTGTAAGCGCGCAATGCACGAAAGAACTAAAATGAACCGAATTGTAGAACCAGAAGTGATGGACACAGCGGAAGCCGCCGAAGCTTACGATGCGATGGAACATGGAGAGGTTGATGATGCCTTTGTTAATCGGATTATCGAACTCGGCGCGAACGATGGACATTTTCTTGATGTCGGTACTGGACCTGCCCAAATCCCAATCCTACTTGCAGAACGTTGCCCTAACATCAACATTACTGCCATTGACCTATCCGAAGAGATGCTAAAGATAGCAAAACGCCACGTCGCAGATGCCGATCTCACTGACCGTATTACACTTGAACACGTTGATGCCAAAGTTTTACCCTACCCCGACAACACATTTGACGGACTTATCTCCAACAGCATTGTGCATCATATCCACGATTCGCTGTGTGCCCTTAAAGAAATGGGCAGGGTTGTCAAACCTGAAAGCGTAGTCTTAATACGCGACCTCATTCGTCCTGAAACGCCAGCAGACGCGCAGGCTTTTGTTGACCGTTATGCCGCAGATGATACCCTTTACCAACAGAAACTCTATTACGATTCCTTCCTTGCTTCCTTCACACTTGCTGAAGTCAATCAGATGTTGACACAGATGGACATGCCGGATGCAGTTGTCGTCCAAAGCACTGATCGCCATTGGTCTATTGAACGCAGTGTTTGATCTAACACCACCATGTTATGTTTGCACCTTTTGAAACCACTCCATAGATTTTTCAACCCGCGGCAGATCAAATTTTTAAAAAGTTGACTTTGGATATGTTTTTTGATATGCTTATATGCGTTTAAAACTCCTTAGGAAAAGGCAACGCTTAATTTAGTGATCAAATTAAGAAATGGATAAAATGAATTCTGTACAAACGAAATTAGATAAAGCTCGCGCTGAACTGCTTGACTTAACCTTGCGTAACCCATTGATCAACTATAAACTTCTCAAGGCGCGAGGCGTTGAGATTGTTGATGAATCTCCATCAGATATTTATCAGATACTTGTTCAAAATAAGAAAACTATGTCTTTCCTACCAAGAGATGAAGATGATAGTTCTTTTCTGTTTGAAAATGAAGCGGAACATGACCCTGATCGGCATACTGACTCTAAACTTCAGACAAACCATTCCTCTACTGAACTTCAAAAGCGTTTACGGAATACCGAGTATACGGAGCGAACGGCAATTGAAGAACAGGGAGTGACTACCCTCTATCTTGCCCTTGGGATGCTTGAATGGTATGAATCTGAATCAAGTGAGATTTTACGTCGTGCTCCACTAATTATGGTTCCAGTGGAACTCAACCGAACCAGTGTGCGTGCTAATTTTCGAGTTCAGTACACAGAGGAGGAGATTGGAACGAATCTTTCACTTCAAGAAAAACTGAAAACTGAGTTTAGTATTCAATTACCGGATCTTCCCGAAGTGAATGACCTTAATCAGTCCAACATTCTAAGATACTTTGAAGAAGTAAATGAGGCAATTGTTAGCTTTAAGAAATGGTCAGTAGATGATTCAGCGATTGCGCTTGGTTTTTTTTCATTTGCCAAGTTTCTAATGTATTGCGATTTAGACGTTAACAATTGGCCTGATAATACCCTCTCTGAACATCCTATATTAGATTCAGTGCTCGTAAACGGATTCCAAGAACCAGACTCATCCATTGAGGATAGTGACCCTAACGTTGACCAACACCTTACTCCCGAAAATACGCATCACGTAGTGAATGCTGACAGTTCACAGGTATTGGCTATCCATGATGTAAGTGAAGGACGAAATCTCGTTATTCAGGGCCCTCCCGGTACAGGTAAATCCCAAACCATTACCAATTTGATTGCTGCATCTATAGCGGAAGGGAAGCGTGTTCTTTTTGTTGCTGAGAAGATGGCAGCTTTAGAAGTGGTCAAGCGTAATTTGGACAAAGTTGGACTTGGCAATGCATGTTTGGAACTGCATAGTCATAAGATGAACAAAAAAGCCGTAGTTGATGAGTTGAAGCGAATTCTTAATACCAGTGAACCTCAAATAACAGATTTACAGCAAGAACTGGAGCTTCTTCTCAATAATCGTAACCGTTTGAACAGTTACTGTGAAGCAGTCAACAAACCAATTGGCGAAAGTGGTATTACACCCTATCAGGCGTATGGAGAACTTTTAGTTACACAGCGTCTCCTCTCAGGGAAGGAACTGCCGACTTTAGTATCAAAAGATTTTCAACAAACAACATCTGAATTTAGAGAAGGCATGGCACTTACTGAAGAATTCCAAACACTCCTTAAGCGGATGGGCATACCCAAAAAACATCTGTTTTGGGGAAGTCTTTGTAAGGTCTTTCTTCCTACCGATAGAGAACCACTGAAACGAGCATCGGCAGAAGCGTGCGAAAGAGTTTCAGAACTCAAGAATTCATCTGAACAACTTGCACAGCACCTTAAACTTGCTGTCCCAGACACTTGTGAGGGGGTTGAAAGTCTTATCCGCGCAGCGCGTCACGTTTTAGATGCACCAGAATTATCAGGTGTTGCTGTGCAGTCAACGGAATGGAGAACACATAAAAGTGATTTAGAATTAGGACTAAACGCAGGAGAAAAGTTAAGCAAGCTCCATAACGCACATGATAATATCCTTATAACTGAAGCATGGGAGCAAAACGTGCTTGAGATTCGGCAAATGCTTGCTGCTTATGGAGATAAGTGGTGGCGAATACTTTCGGGGAAATATCGACGTGCCCATAATGAACTCAAAGGTTTATGCTCACAACCACAACTACTACCTAAAGCCTATGATGCCCGGCTTCGTATCGTTGATGCGATTCTTGAAGGACAGCGTGAATTGCCCCAGCTCGAACAGATACAAGAGATCGGACAAGAATTATTTGGTTCATACTGGCAGGGGCAGTCCTCGAATTGGGATCAACTACGTGAAATCATCAAATATCTTTCAGCACTACACCAATCGGTAGCAAACAGTGAATTACCCGAAGCAGTAGTTACATATCTTGCATCAAGTCCAAATTTGGAAGAACTTAAGGCATTACTTGCAACCGTTGAAGAATTTCTGAGCGGTTATCCACACCTTCTTGAAACGGTGATTGATAAAATTCAACTTGATCAAAAAGTGCGTTTTGGAAGTGATAATGGATTAAAACAACTTCCATTTACTGAACAGGCAAAAATCTTTGAATCTTGGGATACTGAACCGGACATTCTCCAGGATATGGTTTCGTATAATCACCTTGTTGAGAAATTAAGTGATAAAGATTTCATTGAAATTGTAAAGGTCGCAAATGAATGGTCGGAAGCAGGAGAATATTTATCGGATTTACTCAAACAAACGTGGTATAACGCAAGAATTGAGACGGTAATGAGAGAACGACCAATCCTTGCGGGTTTTAGTAGCGAGACCCATCAGTATATTGTAGAAAAGTTCAAAGAGTTAGACCGCATATCACTTGAATACAATAAGGTAAAAGTAGCATATCAACATTGGAAATATTTGCCAAAGTATGAAGCGTCAAGTGGACAATTAGGATTGCTCAGGCGTGAGTTTCAAAAAAAGCGACGACATCTGCCAATTCGTCAACTTATGGCTAAAGCAGGCAATGCAATACAAGCAATTAAGCCAATATTTATGATGAGTCCACTTTCTGTAGCGACATTTATACCACCGAAAAGCGTTGACTTCGACTTAGTGGTTTTTGACGAAGCGAGCCAAGTAAAACCTGTTGATGCTTTCGGATCGATTGTTCGAGGTAAACAAACAGTTGTGGTTGGTGATACTCAACAACTACCACCGACCTCTTTCTTTGATAAACACATAGCAGAAGATGACAATGACACGGAAGAAAACGCACCAGCCGATACAGAGAGTATTCTTGGTTTGTTTAGTGCTTCGAACTCGCCAGAACGCATGTTACGTTGGCACTATCGCAGTCGACACGAATCGTTAATTGCTGTGTCAAATCTTGAATTCTATGACAACAAGCTTCAACTCTTCCCGAGTCCTGATGCCGCGAAGAAAGAGGTTGGGTTAGTTTATCATTACCTATCGAATACTGCTTATGACCGTGGGGGCAGTAGAAGCAATCCGGAAGAAGCCAAAATAGTCGCAGAAAAAGTCATGGAACACGCATGCACACGTCCTGATTTGACGCTTGGCGTAGCAACGTTTAGTACTGCTCAAATGCAAGCAATTCAAGATCAGCTGGAACTCCTGCGCCGAGAAGATCTATCCTGTGAGGATACATTCTTCAATGCTCATCCCGAAGAACCATTTTTTGTCAAAAATTTGGAAAACGTTCAAGGTGATGAACGAGATATTATATTTATTAGTATTGGTTATGGGCGAGATGCTAATGGGAAACTTACGATGAACTTCGGTCCCCTCGGTAGAGATGGCGGAGAAAGACGACTGAACGTTTTGATTACGCGAGCACGGCAGCGTTGTGAAGTGTTTACTAATCTTACTGCTGATGATATTAACCTAAGTCGGACCAATGCCCGCGGTGTAGCAGTCTTAAAACGTTACCTGAAATATGCACAGACAGACGAAATTGACATCCCAGAACGGACCGGCAAACTACCAGACTCCCCGTTTGAGGTAGAGGTTGCAGATGCGTTGCGGGGATGTGGCTATGAAATTGATCATCAGATTGGTTTTGCTGGTTATTTCATCGACCTTGGGGTTAAGGACCCTGAACGCCCAGGACGTTATTTATTGGGGATTGAGTGCGACGGAGCAACTTATCACAGTGCTCAATCAGCTCGCGATCGTGATAGAATTAGGCAGGAAGTTCTTGAAGGATTAGGTTGGTGTATCCATCGTATTTGGAGTACAGATTGGTTTAGATTCCCAGATCGTGAACTCAAAAAGGCGGCTGAAGCGATTGAAGCAGCTAAAGCACACATCCCTTTCTCTCAGGGCAATACCTCTGAAAACAAAACTCATGATTCCAATGAAGATAAGGAAGAATCAGAAACAGAGGTTGAGGCAATTGATGATCCAACCCCAGAACCGAAGCCCAATTCCCAAACAAAAAAGTATCAACTTGCAGAACTATCTATTTCTACCAATGGGCTTGATTTACATGCGGTCCCGTACCGCACGATGATGGACTGGATTCAACGTGTTGTAGAAATTGAGAGTCCAGTGCACATTAATGAAGTAGCAAAACGTATTGCCAATGCTGCAGGGTTCAAAAGGATCGGCAATCGTATTCAAAACGCAGTTAAATTTGCTGCAACACAAGCAGCTCGTTCTGAAAGTATTCAGACCAAAGAGACATCTCTATATGAGACATTTCTATATTGGACTGGGCAGGAACAAATCACTGTGCGAGATCGTGGTGAACTGCCAAATGCTTCACGCAAGTTGCAACTTATTGCCCCCGAAGAAATACAAGAGGCAATCAAGTTGGTTGTATCGGTATCTTGCGGCATAGAACAAGACGATTTACCTCACGCAACTTGTAGGTTGTTTGGTTTTAAAAAGATTAATTGGGACATGCAAGACGAAATTGAAATATTAACTTATAAAATGATTCAACGTGGTGAATTAACAGAAAGAGCTGGATCATTGGTACTTGACTGATCAACCACTTATCCAATTTTCAGAGTACTTTAAAATAAACCCACCCTAAACCTCCCACGAACCTATACCCAGACTGAGTTTATCGCCACTCTGAATTAATATCAATTTTTTCATTTACTCTGAAAACTCTGAAATTCCCTATCCATAAATTCTAATAAATATACCTATTTTAATTCCCACCACCTCATAAAACATGGTATAATATTAAGGCATCCCACGATATGAATCTAAATTCGCTTTACAAAGGAGAAATTACTATGTCTAAAGTCTTATTTGTGTTATCACTGTGTTCCCTGTTAATATTTGCAAGCCTAAGTATCACTTATGCGGTGGAAGACGGACTCGTCGCTTATTGGTCTTTTGATGAAGGAAATGGTAAAACAGCAACGGATGTTACAGGTAACGGACATGACGGAGAATTTAAGGGTACACCTAAATGGGTTGCGGGGAAATTCGGGACCGCACTGGAATTTGATGGTGTCAAAGACCATGTCGCTGTGGCAGATAATAACGCATTAGATATACAAGAAAATATCACGCTGATGGCATGGTTCAGTCCAAACGATGTCCTAACAAGCCGCCGTTTGATGGTTAAGAATAACTCTATCTTCGTCATTTTTGACTTCGGCAACACGAACAGCGTTGATTTTCTGGTGAAACCTGACAACCTATTTGCCCAATCAAAAACAACTGATTGGAAGATTGGTCAATGGTATCATTTTGCTGGAACTTTTGATGGAAAAACATTGAGAGTCTACATTAATGGTCAGTTGGAAGGGGAAGCTCCAAATAATAAACCAATTGCACCCTCAGATTTAGAGTTATGGATCGGCGGCGATGACAACGGTCGTCCGTCTGACTGGTTTCCGGGTAAAATAGATGAGGTTCGGCTTTACGACAAGACCCTAAGCGAAGTGGACATCCAAAGAGTCATGGATACACCCGCGGACGTGCAAGCGCGTGGCAAACTCACCACAACATGGGCAAAAATCAAGGGGTTATAAGGAATTTGTATGACAAGCCAACAGAAACGCCCTATCGTTCTCATCATTCGAGATGGATGGGGCAACAATCCGTATCCTGAATTTCAGGAAGTCAATGCTGTTCATCTGGCAAAAACACCTGTAGATGATTGGTTACGGCAAAACTATCCGCATGTCCAAATTCACACCTCTGGCGAAGATGTTGGTTTACCACCAGGTGTCATCGGTAACAGTGAAGTCGGACATCAAAATATTGGTGCAGGACGTATTGTAGATCAAGAACTTCTGCGCATCAGCAAAATGATTCGTTCCGGTGAGTTCACTCGGAACGAAATGCTTTTAAACGCTATCGCACATGTCAAGAACAACGGAACAAATTTACATCTGATGGGTTTGGCAAGCGATGCAGGTGTTCACAGTTCGCTTGAACATCTCTACGCGCTGCTCTCACTCGCGAAAAACAACGGATTGGAAACTAATCAAGTTTTTATTCACAATTTCAGTGATGGACGCGATTGCCAACCCGACCTCGGCATTAAGTTTTGTGAACAGATTGAAGCAAAAACAAAAGAAATTGGCATTGGACGGGTCGCTTCTGTTATTGGTCGCTACTACGCAATGGACCGCGATGACCGATGGGAGCGTGTAGAGGTAGCGTATCGCCTTTTAACTGAAGGTGTCGGTTTGCGTGTTACCGCTGCAACGCAAGCATACAGTGATTACTACAAAAATCCAGATGATGAAAACCGTAAAGGAGATGAGTTTATTAGACCGACTGTGGTTGTTGACAGTAACGGAGAATCGCTGCCCCGAATTTCTGATGGAGACGCTGTTATTTTCTACAACTTCAGAGGTGACCGACCTCGGGAACTCACCAAAGCTTTCTGCTTAGATACATTTCCTTACGAGGCAGAAGGAAAAGACGGTGTTACGCGCGAAATGGGTTTTAAACGGAATTGTAAAATGAGCGTTAAGTTTGTTACGATGACTGAATATGAACAGGGAATGCCTGTTGAAGCAGCTGTTAGAAAACCGCCGAAAATGCGTAATATGCTTGGTGCTTATGTCAGTGAAGCAGGTCTGACGCAATTCCGATGTGCCGAAACGGAGAAGTTTCCACATGTCACCTTCTTTTTCAATGATTACCGAGATGAGCCTTATAAAGGTGAAGAACGTCAAATAATCGCTTCGCCACGTGATGTCACTACCTACGATCAGAAACCTGAGATGTCAGCACCGGGTGTTACGGACGAGATGTTACGCCGAATTGCTTCTGACAAATATGATCTGATGGTTTTAAACTACGCCAACGGCGACATGGTAGGACATACAGGGTCGCTTCCAGCCGCTATCAAAGCAGTTGAAGCAGTTGATATAGGGGTTGGAAAGATTGTTAATGCTGTTCTGGAAAAAGACGGTGCGCTCATCGTTACAGCAGATCACGGGAACTGCGAGCAGATGATTGATCCAGAGTCTGGCGGTATTCATACCGCACACACCACGTATGATGTAGATCTTATTGTTGTTGATGACCGATACAGAGAACATCAACCGCGGACAGGCGGGCGACTTGCCGACATCGCTCCGACAGTATTGAGTATCCTCGGCTTATCACAGCCTTCTGAAATGACAGGTGAATCCTTGATCTAATTGTGTCTACCAAATTTGTGAAAATACCGGCTGAATTGTCAATGCTATAAATTTACGAAGGAGATTTTGGCATGTCCATATTGATAGACCAAGACCAGCAAGTTCGCAACGATTTTAGGCTATTTGCCGGACGCGCGAATCCGGCTTTGGGAAAAGAGATCGCTGCGATTTTAGGCGTTGAACTGGGTAAAATTACAATTGGTCCATTTCCAAACAGTGAGACGCGTGTGCAGATAGAAGAAAGTATACGCGGCACCGATATATATATTGTTCAACCGACGTGCGAACCCGCTAACGAAAACTTAATGGAACTCCTCATCACGATTGATGCGATGAAACGCGCATCTGCAAAACAGATTACCGCGATCATCCCATACTTTGGTTATGCTCGTCAAGACCATAAAACAACTGGGCGTGAACCGATTAGCGCGAAACTCGTGGCAAATCTCCTGACAACTGCGGGGGCAAGTCGGGTGATGGCGATTGATCTGCACGTTCCACAAATCCAAGGTTTCTTTGATATTCCGATGGATCACCTCACTGCGTTAACAACTCTGGCAAATTATTTCCGGGATAAACAGATTGAAAATGGCGTGATTGTTGCACCTGATGTTGGTCGTGCGAAGCTTGCAGAAAAATACGCCAAAATCCTTCGTCTCCCGTTAGCCATCATGCACAAACGGAGAAATGGTGCTGATGGACAAGACGTTGAATTCGTTGAGCTTGTTGGTGATGTCAAAGGTAAAACCCCGATTATTATTGATGATGAAATTGCAACCGGCGGTAGTATTTACGAACAAGCACAAGCGTTGGCAGCAGCTGGAGCAAAACCCGCTTATGTTAGCATCGCACATGCTGTGCTTGTCGGTCCTGCTTTGGAAAGGCTCAAACACCCTTCAATTCGTGAAGTGGTCACCACAGATACAATTCCTGTCCCTGCTGAAAAGCAGCTTGATGGGAAAATAGAAGTCCTTTCTATTGCATCACTTCTGGCGCAAGCTATTCTAAGAGTTCACCAGCACAGATCAGTGAGTCAAGTTTTCCGTGATCAACATCTCGATTTTGCAGTGTAATCAGAAATTTCGCTTCTGCTGAAAAACAGATGATTCCTATACTTTACCTTAGTCATTGTGGGTCAAGCATCGGTGGGGGCGAAAAACAACTTTTTTACCTTGTTACGCATCTGGATAGAAAGCATTATCAACCGATTGTCGTCTGTCCAGATGAAGGGATTTTTGCTGAACAATTAAGAGAAGCGGATATTCACACAGTTATTTTGAATCTACCGCCTTGGCGGAAAGTGGTATCCCGCCTCACTCGCCACTCAGCTGCCGCCAAGTTAACTGATCTTGCCAAAAAACACAATATACAATTAGTCCATACCTCCGATTCGTGGCTCAATCCGTATCTTTTGCAAATTAAAAATCAATTGAATGTTCCCATCATTTCGCATGTGCGGAATCTTCTAACACTATCACAAGTTGCAAAGTACCACTTTAGCCAGATGAGTCATATCATTGCAATCTCTGAGCAGAGTAAAACTCCACTCATTCAAGCAGATATTCCGTCCAAAAAAATAGATGTTGTTTTAAACTGTGTTAATATTTTTGCTTTCCAACCTGATCCAGCAGAAAAAGAGAGGGAATCAGACCCATTTATAGTCGGGATAGTAGGCAGGATTGAACCCTTCAAAAATCAAAAAACTTATGTTAAGATAGCGAGGGAGGTTGTCAAGCAATGCCAAAACGTTCGCTTTCACATTATTGGTGCTGCACTTGATACACCCGAGCATCGCGCTTATGATAAAGAGGTGCGTCAAACGGTATCCGAATATAAGTTGGAAGAGGTGATACATTTTACAGGGCATCGGGACGACATGTCGCGCGCAATGCAGGAACTTGACATTTTGGTTACGTTATCCGCTGGAAGTGTCATAGCAGAAGCAATGGCATCGGGGAAACCTGTCATCGGCACGCCAATTGGCAGCACTTCTGAAATGATTGTAGACGGTATAACAGGCTGGGTTATACCTTTAGACTCAATTGAGGCGATCTCATATAAGATTATCCAACTTGTTAGAGAACCAGCACGCTGTGCTCAGATGGGTAATGCTGCGAGAAAACATGCTGAGGAAGCATTTAGCATAGAAAAGCATGTCCAAAAAGTCCAGAACATATATGAAAGACTCCTCATGACTAACTACCATTCATAGGTGTAAGCGTTAACAATGTATTGCTAACAGACGCACCTATCCTAACTGTATAATACCAAATTAACTTGATTCATATTGTTTTTCTATTTTGCAAATCCACTGAAAACCGACATGTGCCTGCACCTTCTTTCTGTTTTCGGAGAACCACCGACACCTTTCACAAGCACTTCTTCAAGTGCTGATAGCGTTGTCCAAACTTTATTCACAACTACCTCGCGGAACAGAGACCATAGCCGTTCAGCAGGTTGGAGTTCAGGCTCAGCGACTTCGCGAGGTGTTCGGGAATGTGTGGTATCAGCAAGAAGCCAAATAATATGCCAGTGCGTCCGTTCCCGAGGACATTCACATTCAAGATATCTTTCTCTAAGAACTTCTACTGAAAAGTGAGGAAAAACCTCATGTTTTTGCTTTTTCATCTGTTCACAATAACATATCTGAGATTTCTCACGATTGTTCAGATCATGTAAAAAATAAGTGCAAATGCAACTTTTAACCCCCATGACCATTGACTTTGCGAAAATAAACGCACACACATTTTACATGAGTGAAAGTTTTCTAATTCCTCTAAACCTAATAACATCAATACGAAATACCTATGAAAAACCGATTTAATGGACGATTTTTTTCTGTTTTGTATTGAAAATAAGGTGTATTTTCACATAATGGAGCATATCAATTAGCATTTTTTACCATTTTCATAACCGCGTATTGAAAGACCATTGATAGATACTGACTTCTGAGTGCTTTTGAGAAATATCAGCATATCTAAAAAAATATATATATACAAGAAAAATAAAGTTAATTTGGTATAAGAGAGCTTTGTAAGCCCAATAAATCGGAATCAACGCCAAATGCACCTATGGCATTTGGCGGGTTTGAAAACTCCTCCTGCAATAGAAATTGACAATATAATTTTTGCATGTTAGAATATACTGAAATAAAGTTAAAGGTTTACATTGAAACGACAGTCGCCAGTTATCTTGTTGCACGACCCATAACTGTCAATTTAGTGTGTAGTATGAGCAAAACGGAGTTTATTTATAATGAAAGCAGCACCAGCGGTGCGAAAGGTGTATTACAACCACATATAATGGACACCTGTCGCCCCTCTGGGGCTTGGTAAATGAGTGTTCCAATCGTTCTATACACCTGTCGCCCCTCTGGGGCTTTACATCTCCAAAAAACAGATAATATTCCTTAAATTGACACCTATGGTTATCTCGTTGCACGACCCAGTAGTAACGAGATTGTAGAATCTCGGCAACGCGCAACCCGGCAGCTGTGGGAAGAATATTCTGACCACTTTGAGTTTGTGATTTCAGATATAGTACTTACCGAAGCCAGAGAGGGTGATCCCATAGCAGCACAGCAACGTCTTGAGGTGTTGGATGGTTTTCCAGTATTAGATATGACTCCTGAAGCGATGATACTTGTGGATAATTTGTTAAATGCCGGTGCTGTTCCAAAGCAATCACGCCCAGATGCACAACATATCGCCATTGCCACGCTTAATAGTATTGAATACCTAATTTCTTGGAACTATAAACATATCGTTAACGAAACCAAGCTTAATCTAATAAATGAAGTTTGTTATGCTGCAGGTGTTAAACCTACAAACCTCTGCACACCAACAGAGTTAATGGAGGAGATGCACGTGAAAGAAAAACCCGATACTTGCACGGATCCTATCCTTGAAGAATGCTATCGAATGAAAGAAGCATTCGCTGCAAAATTCAACTCAACGCAAGAACTCTACGACTATCTAAAAGCAGAGCAAAAAAATTTAAAGCCTTGGATTGGAAATATCTGCCACCTCCACCTCCACGAATTAAGGAAGATTCAAATGAAAAAGAAACCTGATACTCACAGGGTTCTTCCAACCATCCCAGACTTCATGCTTCACACTGATGTTTTCGTATCCCACTAAATTTGTTATAACTTGCTTAATATTTACAATTATGGTATTCTGTTAGATATAAAGGAAAATTGTCTTTATGGCGCACCCAGAACTAACATTAACTGAACACCGTCCCTTCCAAACCCAGCGCAAAGACACCTGGTGGGTCCAACCTTTAGTTGTATTTATAGGGTTCGGCATATTCATCGTTTACACGACATATCGTGTTTTTGAAGGGGCACATTTTCTACCAGAACATGCACCCTATTTGACCCCTTTTTATTCACCACTTCTTTTTGGCATAGATGAGCATACCACTGCACATAGTTGGTTTGGTGCAATGCCTGAATGGATACCCGCAGTTATTACACCTGCTGTCCTAATTTTGTGGTCACCCCTCGGATTTCGGTTTACATGTTATTACTATCGCGGGGCATATTATAAAGCTTTTTGGGCGGATCCACCATCTTGTTCGGTATCAGAACCGCGTAAAGGGTACAGAGGAGAACATTCTTTCCCATTGATAATACAGAATATCCATCGATATTTTCTTTATGTTGCATTAATATTTCTATGTATTCTTACTTATGATGTATGGCTTGCTCTTTGGTTTGATGATGGAAACGGTGGGAAGACTTTTGGAATCGGCATAGGAACTATCATTTTAGCAGTTAATATAGTTTTATTATCTGGATATATTTTTGGGTGTCATTCATTACGCCACCTTGTCGGGGGCGCAGTGGATCTGCTTTCTAAAGCACCCGTACGCCGAAATGTGTATAACTGTGTCAGTTGTCTAAACCGTAGACACATGCTCTGGGCGTGGATGAGTCTTTTTTGGGTCGGTTTTTCTGACCTCTATGTTCGCACAATTGCCATTACCGGATGGCAGGACTGGATTACGTTTTAAGAAATGTAGGTTGGGTAGAGCGCAGCGAAGTCCATAACTGTCAATTTAAGGGGTGCCAGGACCGGTAGGTGCGGTTTCCTAACCGCACCGGACTTGTTCACTCCTCACTCTTGGTATCTTGTGTATCGGCACGGTTGACAAACACAGAAGCAATGGTTTTCGCACAGGATCCAGTGCGGTTAGGAAACCGCACCTACCGTTTAGAGGCACTTTGCGTATAACTCTTTCTTAAATTGACACTTATGGGTAGAGCGTAGCGAAACCCAACAAATAATATGTACATTTACCACAATCCTATAACAATCTTAGACAATATTAATAACGTGTTGGGAAAAGAGAGGAAATTTTAGCTTGGCATCTTACGAAACTTTTGACTATGACGTCCTAATAATCGGAGCTGGAGGTGCTGGACTGCGCGCTGCAATTGAAGCATCTACAGGTGATCTGAAGGTCGGACTGGTTTGCAAATCTTTGCTTGGGAAAGCACATACCGTAATGGCGGAAGGCGGTGTCGCCGCTGCGTTGGCGAATGTAGATGAAAGAGACAGTTGGCGAGTACATTTTGCAGACACAATGCGCGGTGGGCAATATCTTTCAAACGCACGAATGGCAGAACTTCACGCGAGGGAATCTCCTGACCGTGTTCGTGAACTTGAAGCGTGGGGAGCACTCTTTGACCGCACAAAAGAAGGTAGCATCCTACAACGTAACTTTGGAGGACACCAATATCCACGCCTCGCTCATGTCGGTGACCGAACCGGTTTAGAGATGATTCGCGCCTTGCAGGACCACGGTATTCACCAAGGCATTGAAGTACACATGGAGAATACCATCGTTTCACTCCTCAAGACAAGTAATAGAGTCTCAGGGGCATTCGGTTACGAGCGTGAAAAAGGACGATTCAAAATCTTTTCAGCAAAAGCAGTCGTCTTGGCAACAGGTGGAGTCGGCAAGGCATACAAAATCACAAGCAATAGTTGGGAATATACTGGTGACGGTCATTCTCTTGCCTACCATGCTGGTGCTGAACTGATTGATATGGAATTTGTCCAGTTTCATCCGACAGGTATGGTTTGGCCACCCAGTGTTAGAGGCATCTTGGTTACTGAGGGGGTTAGAGGTGAAGGCGGTATCCTCAAAAATAGTGAAGGTAATCGCTTCATGTTTGACGATATTCCCGAACTCTATGTGAATCAGACAGCAGACAACCCTGAAGAAGGTTGGCGTTATACACAAGGTGACCGTGAAGCACGTAGACCTCCAGAATTGTTAACACGCGACCATGTTGCACGCTGTATTGTCCGAGAAGTTCACGAAGGCAGAGGTAGCCCACACGGTGGGGTGTTCTTAGACATCGCTTGGATTAAGGAGAAAATTCCAAGCGCCTCCGAACATATACGTAGAAAACTGCCCAGTATGTATCATCAATTCAAGGAACTCGCTGATATTGACATCACTGAAGAACCAATGGAGGTAGGTCCGACGACACATTATATTATGGGCGGTATCCGTGTTGATGCGGATTCTCAAATGACCTGTGTTCCAGGGCTCTTCGCAGCAGGTGAATGCGCAGCAGGTTTACACGGTGCCAATCGACTCGGTGGTAACTCATTATCCGACCTCCTTGTCTTCGGGAAACGGGCGGGCGAATACGCTGCACAATTTGCTCAAGAAAACGGAGCAGTTGTGCTTGAGGAAAGTGCAATAGATGAAATCGTTCAGCATGTTCTAAAACCTTTTGATAATCCAGAGGATGGTGACAACCCCTACGAAATTCAGGCACAACTTCAAGAGAAGATGCAGGAATTAGTGGGTATCGCGCGTAGTCAAGAAAACCTAACGCAAGCATTAGAAGAAATTCGGAGTCTGTGTGAAAAAACGGACGACGTTCATGCTATCGGCAATCGCGAATACAACGCAGGATGGCATACTGCACTTGACCTTGACTGTCTGCTCACAGTTTCAGAAGCAATTGCATTTGCAGCACTTGAACGTAGGGCAAGTATAGGTGCGCATTCTCGCGATGATTATCCAGAGAAAGAAGAAGCAGGAGCCGGAAAATATAACACTATTCTCCAAAAAGCGGATGATGGCACAATGGCTATCCGGCGTGAACCTGTTCCTGAATTGACCGAAGAGTATCAGCAAATTATAGAGGAAATAGGTTAAGCACGACACATTGGAAGGAATCCAAAATGGCAAAAGCAACTTTTAGAATCTGGCGCGGGGATGTAAACGAGGCACAATTCGTTGATTACGAAACAGAAGTCTCTGAGGGGATGGTCGTTTTAGATGCTGTCCATCGCATCCAAGCGGAGCAGGCGAATGACCTTGCTGTGCGCTGGAATTGCAAGGCTGGCAAATGCGGGTCCTGTTCTGCAGAAGTGAACGGTAACCCCAAATTAATGTGTATGACGCGCCTCAACGATTTACCGCTTGATCAGCCTGTCACTGTTGAACCGATGCGCGCATTTCCAATCATCAAAGACCTCGTAACAGACGTGTCGTGGAACTTTAAAGTCAAAGAGAAAATGAAACCTTTTACGCCACGACCACCCGATGCAGAAGACGGCACATGGCGCATGGAACAAGAAGACATTGATCATGTTCAGGAATTCCGAAAATGTATCGAATGCTTTCTCTGCCAAGATGTGTGCCATGTCTTGCGTGAACATAACCTTCATGATGAATTCATCGGACCTCGCTTCTTTGTCTATGCGGCATCTTTAGAGATGCACCCGATAGATACCGAAAATCGGTTGGAGGAATTGAAAGATTCGGACGGTATCGGGTATTGTAACATTACCAAATGCTGTACGAAAGTTTGTCCTGAACATATTACGATTACGGATAATGCAATTATCCCGCTTAAAGAACGTGTCGTTGATGAGTTTTATGATCCGATTAAAAAACTTTTCCGCGTTTTTAGTGGTTAAGAATGCTGTTTTGATTTTCTAATGGATTACCTATAAAATAAATTGACTTTCCTCAAAATTTGTGATACGCTTTACTTGCCTTTGACTTAACTATCATAATTGTGTGATGAGTCTTCTTGATGAAATCCGAACCAAAATCGAAAATTGGCAATTTGAACTTTCCCGACACGCCGCTAACCAAAGTATCATAAGACATATCACAATGCAAGAGGTCCGTGAAGCAATAGAAAACTGTGAAATGCTTGAAGATTATCCAGAAGACAAGTACGGACCAAGTTGTCTGATTTTTGGGTTTACGAAATCCAACCGGCCACTACATATTCAGTGTAGTTACCCTTCACGATCTTTGATCAAAATTATTGCTTTGTACGAACCCAATCCATCAAAATGGGTTGATTTCAAATAAGGAGAAAAAATGTCTAACAAAGTAGACTGGGATGAAATCCTAATTGATCAGAAGGTTACGTACACGCTTGAGATGAATGGAAAGTTTTTCTTAATTGAAAATGTTCCCGCCCGAGTCAATGTCGAAACAGGAGAACAATTCTTTTCTCCGAGAACTGTTGACCGTTTGCAACAAATTGTGTGGAACCAGCAGCAACCCGTTAGAACTGTTACGCTGCCTGTGTATGAGCACACAAATTGACATTATGATACTTATAATTTCTTTTGAGTTACCTTGGAGATGTTAGAATAATGGCAAGTAAAAACGATATATTAAGAGTTGGTGTAATTGGACCTGGTGGTGCAGGACGAGGCAACACACTTGGATTTGCAACACGTCCGGATTGCCAAGTCGTCGCTGCAGCAGACGCGTATGAGTCCAGTTTAGATGCATTAGAAAATGCGCTTCAGCAACGGGTTGAAGATTACAAACCCAATAGTATGACACGGTATCTCGGTGAATACGAATTTGTTGAGATGCTCAATCACGAAGACTTAGACATTGTAGGGGTTTTCTCACCGCATTCTCTGCATGATATTCATGTGAAATATGCGCTCCGAGCGGGGTGTCATGTCATCGTTGAAAAACCGATGGCAAATATTGTCGGAGACGCAATTGCAATAACCAAAATCGCAATCGGCAGCGGTTTACACCTCGTCGGAGGTTATCAACGCCACTACGAAGATACTTATATCACTGGCAGACGTGCAATTGCAGAAGGTCTCATCGGCAATTTGAAAAAGTTTGAGGTTTACATGGCACAACGTTGGGGAGCAGGTGGATGGCGCGGCGACCCCCGCTTTTCTGGTGGTGGGCAACCGAATGACTCAGGAAGCCATCTACAAGATATTTTTCTTTGGATGGCCGATGCTTTACCTGCTGACGTTTACGGCACAACCGACATGAAATTTGAAGATGATGACGGAAATCTTGTGCCGAAGTTCGTTGAGATTAATTCCTACTCTGACGTAAAACTTGACAACGGCGCGGAAGGAACAATTACTATTCTTGGTAATACTCGCGTAGGATTTGAAGAATGGGTTATTCTTGAAGGTAATGAGGGCGCGATCGAAATCAAAAATGGTATCCGCTATATACCCAAAGGCGGCGAACCTGAACCGCTTTCATACCCACGTCCCGAAGGATACCCACGCAGTAAAGTTGACCAGCTTGTCGGTCTCGTAAAAGGTGATTACGATGCAAACTACACGTCCGGTATCAACGGGGTTCGAACAAGTTGGTTGACAAATTCTATTCTTGAAGCCGGCAGAGGACCTGATGAAAAAAATAGAGTTGATTGTGACAATCTTATTGAAAAAGACGGATATAGCCGTCAGGATGTTTTAGCCCTAATTGACCAATGCGCGTCGAGACAGATGTATTAGATTACAAGGTATGATGTGTAGGTTGGCTACAGCACTGCGTAACCCATAGGTGTCAATTCAGCGGGATTTCGACTCTTGTAGGTAAGGTTTCCCAACAAATCATGCAGAATACCCTTTAAATGCCACAGGCACATTTGGCATGAAAGCAGCCCCAGCGGGGCGGAATGTTTATAGAAAAGGAGAAAAACCATGAAATTTATCAACTACTGCCTGCTTACTACTTTTATTCTTGGAACAGTAGTGCAAATCGGTTGTTTATCCGGCGGTGCTATGGGTACTGCGGAAAAATTAGTTGAAGCGAAAGATTACCGCGGCGCAATAGAAGCTTATCAGAGTGTTGTTGATACCAAACCCGGCACTACTGATGCACGTAAAGCACAACTTGCTATTGGTAAACTCTACATAGAGAAAATGAATCAACCTGCACAAGGCATTAAGGCTTATGAGGTAATCATCGCAGAAGCACCGGAAAGCGATGAAGCTGCTGAGGCTCACTATCGACTTGGAATGCACAACTATCGTCAAAAGGAATTTGACGCAGCGCAAACCCAATTTGATACGATTGTTAACCAATTCCCACATCTGGAGTTGAGTCACGACGCTCACCTGATGTTAGCGAAAAGTTTTGAAGAAGGTCAAAAATTTGAACAAGCCGTGGAAACTTTTGATAGTTTTGCCAATCGCAACCCTCACAGCGAACGAGCTGCACAAGCCCTTCTTAATAAAGCTCGAATACAGCGCGAATTGATTAAAGATGATGATGAGGCAAAACGCACTCTTCAATTTACTGTCAAGAAATATGGTAGTATTGATGCGGCACATTCGCACATCGAAAAAGCAAAAGAAGAACTAACTGAACTCAACGCCACCATCCCTAAACCGGATAACCCTGAAGACACACAGATTGGTCGGGCGCTGGCGAGACAACAAGCACGACGTGAACGCGACCGACCTCGTGGCGTTGAAAAAAGTCCGATCGTGAAATCCAAAGTTGTTTTACAAGACTCCGGCTTTGGAATCACTGCGGATGAAGTCATGAGAAACTTTGGCGGACAAACCGCTATAGCAGGGGATGAACAAGGTAGTTACTACGATGCAGAATTGATGATTGCCGGATTCTTTTACGGTGATGAAAACTATCGTGATGCTGGGGCGTTATACTTTGATGCAATCGCACGCGCAGAAGCAGAGAAGGCAAAAATTGATCCTTATAGTTACCTACGCCTCTCAATTTGCTACCGAAAACTTGGAATGCACCAAAAAGCAGCAGAGGTTCTCAAAAAAGCTGCAAGCAAAGATAGCAAAGTGATTGAGGCGATAATCAGTACTGGACGAAATCAGTATACTAATGAAGAGTACGAGAAAGCACTTGAAACATTCAATTCTATTGTAGGTTTAAATCGCAATAAAGATGCAGAGATATATTGGTTTATCGGCAAGACGTATGAGAAACTTGGTGATCACAAAAAAGAAAGAGATGCTTTCGAACGGGCAGTTGCCAAAAACCCTGAAGATACTGATGCTTTGCAAAGTCTGGCAGAAGTACTCCACTATCGTTTGAATGATAGAAAAACTGCCGTGATATTCCAAGACCTTGTAGAAAAAAAGAGAGATTCTTATATTACAATGAAAACTCTTGGAGACGTGTGTCATAAACACGGAGAATTTAATAAAGCACAGATTAAGTATAAAGCTGCTGCCAGAACCGCAAAACGTCTTCTGGAAAAATCAGAAAGTCCGGCAAAAAGAAAGATTCTGACACACCAATACGGTTACGGAACTATTCTTGCTGCGCTTTCAATTTTCAAGCAGGGCAGAGAAGCGGATGCACAAACCCTGATTGATACTTTGGCTGGTGAATATCCTGAGCACCCTTTACTTCTATACGCAAAAGGTGAAATTGCCCTACTCAAAGGTGATGAAAAAGTAGCGGTTGATGCTTTCAAAGAGGCTATAGAAAAAGCCCCGCGCTTAGACATACCCGTTATAGCACTTGGCGATTACTACGTTTCTAAAGGGTACAATGATGAGGCGATTACACTCTGGGAAAACTACTTGGAAAAAGACAGGTACAATGCCAAAGTGATCCGCCGGCTAAAACCTTTAAAAGCTAACGACGAGTAGAAAATAGCTGCGTTTATTACTCTGAAAACGAAAATCTGCAACGAAAACCCCTTTTCCTATGTTAAGTACGCTTAAAACGTACTTATAGTGGATTTAGAATTACATTGACACATTTGCTCTGTAGGAGGGAACTCCGATTCCCGACTATCAAGCGTTCAGTCGCGATTCGGAGATCGCTCCCGCCAAATGCCATAGGTGCATTTGGCGTTGATTCACAGAAAACATGTCAACTTATTTGTATAATAGACATTATAATGATTTAAACTGATGGTGTTTTATAACACCAAGGTCTGAAATTTAATCTAAAGTTGTGTAATCCACAACAAGTTTCCATGACGAAGTCGCTGAAACCTTTCTTGTAGTTACGCAACTTATCCTTTACAATGCGATATCTTTTGACACCGCTAATCGCATGTTCAACTTGTATACGTATGGACGAAATAAGGCGATTTTTTTCTTTTTCATCAGGGGTAAGTTCTCCACCTTTCGGCTTCTTCTTCTTCGGTTGAATGACATTTACATCAGGGAGCGAAAACCCTTGAAAACCGGAATCTTGATACAAGACGCTACCACTTGGAATGGTGTAACCTACAACATCTGCGATCTGTTTATCGTGCATTCTCCCTTCAAAGGAAGGTGTCAATAACACAACTTTGCTCTCTGCATTGATAACAAGGTTATTTTTGACAGTATGTTGTTTCTTCTTACCACTATAATAAGCCTTTTGAACTTGTGGGTCTTTGGGGCGTCGTATCGGGCGTTCCGTGCTATCATGAAAAAAAATGTTCTACTTCTTGATTTTGAGTCGATACTCTTGAGGGAGCACATATAGGTGCGGGGTCTGTTTCCCGAGATGGTAACTCTCCAAGTCCTGCTAATGCTTTGTTCAATATCGGTCCAAGCAAGTGTATCCATCTATTAGCAAGAGGTTGAGACATACCAAAGAGTGCACCGAATAGCACTTGTTTCGGTGCTTCACGCAGGTAAATCAATATAAATAACAACATATCTTCAGGCGTATCAAAACTACTATTTTTATACGGTTTATACCTCCGTTTTTTGCGTGGTTTTCCTTCAAGGGTATGTGTTTGAACATACTCTAAAAAACATTTAGTAAAATAAGGTGATAGTTCAGTAAACTCTTCTAAGGTATATCCGGTGAGGGACAGGAGCGTAGCAGGTTTGTCCTTTAGTTCTTGAAAACTTGTCATGAGTTAGCCTCCTATTGTAAGATTGTAATAAGTATAATAGAGACTAACCAAACTTACAACTAATTAGTTATAATGTCTAATTCACTATAACATAGGTCTGTGTAATATATTACATCATGGTTCTGCACAGAAATTTCCCTTTATAATACAACTTTTTTCAGAAAAACTTGACGTTTAAAAGTAAATTATGTATAATATAGATTGAGATGATTCACAATCAATGGATCAAGCATTCGGTCCCAACACAAAAAGGATGTCAAATTCCTGCCAACGCTTTCATACGGACCCCAAAAATAAACTAAATCCTACATTTTGTCAGACAGTGCCCTCCAGAATACAAATTGGGTACGATTGCTGGCTTTGTTACCCGCGGGACATGATGAAATTCGTCTTGCGACGTATAAAACGTTCTAATAATACATTTACTATTCAAATTCTATATTCACTCCGGCATCATAGTCCGGTATATATTTATTTAGCCACTAAGATAGTTCTGCGGTATCTTGCAGATTCTGTCAGATTCACAAGTATTCACCTGATTCCTTTTAACGATTTCACGCCGACTTAGCAATGTCCGCGTCTCAAATATGGTTAAATCGAGATAGGTATTACTGAGGAGTATGAAAACTATGGAGAGCTTGGACATTGGCAAGCTCCAAGGAATGGAGATTTCGGCCTTAAATACCATGGCACAATCCTACGGAATAGAAGACAGTAATGGATTGCGTAAAGATGAACTCATTACTCGGATCCTTGGAGAGGCCGCTGAACAAAATATTCCCCTTTACGGCAAGGGCGTGTTGCAAATCATAAATGACCGAGATCAGAACATCGGTTTTCTTAGATCACCGCGTTCTAATTATCTGCAAAGTGATGAAGATATTTATGTTTCTCATTCACAGATTCGCTTGTTCGGATTGAAGACCGGTCATGTTGTTGAAGGTTTGATCCGTCCACCTAAGAAATCGGAAAACAAAACAGAACGCTACTACGCTTTGTTACAGATTGAGAAAGTCAACGGTGAACCCCCTGAATCTGTCAAGTCAAGAATCCCCTTTGATAGTCCGATGCCAGTTTTTCCCTATGAACAGTTGAAACTGGAACACAATACCTCTGAATTCGGGACGCGTATCATTGACCTCATGGCACCTATTGGTAAAGGGCAGCGAGGCTTAATTGTTGCTCCACCCTTTAGCGGAAAGACAACCCTTCTCAAAAACATCGCCTGCGGTATTGAAGCAAATCATCCGGAAGTTTCAATCATATTTTTGTTAATTGATGAACGACCAGAGGAGGTCACTGATGTCATCCGGACAGTTAATGGTGAAGTCATTAGTTCTACTTTTGATGAACATCCAGAACGACACATCCAAGTGGCAGAAATGGCGATCGAAAAAGCAAAACGCATGGTTGAATGTGGAAAAGATGTTGTGATCTTACTTGATAGTATGACACGTCTTGCAAGGGCACACAATATGACAGCACCACATAGCGGTAGAACACTTTCGGGTGGGTTAGATGCAATGGCAATTGTAGAACCTCGCAAATTCTGTGGTGCTGCACGTAAATTTGAAGAGGGCGGCAGTTTAACAATTATCGCTTCTGTTCTTGTTGACACTGAAAGTCGTTCCGACACGTACATCTATGAAGAATTCAAAGGCACAGCGAACATGGAAATTCACATGGATCGTACGCTGTTAGAACTGCGGATTTTCCCAACTATCAACGTTGAAAAATCAAAGACCCGCCGTGAAGAACTATTGTTAAAACCAGATGTGCTTAACAAAGTTTGGATTTTACGGAAATTGACCAGCCAAATGAGCATCGCTGATTCAATGCAATTTTTGATTAAGCATCTTGCTAAGACTAAATCAAATGAAGAATTTCTTGAAAAGATGGTTGAAGATGTCGGACAAGTAGGTCCACAGTCCACACAATATTCCAGAACCGCAAAATGAGAAGTACTTCCTGTCTCACTTTAAATTACCAGATATCTTAGCTTGATGGAGACAAAGATTCTATTCTTAAAACTAATTGCGTGTTGGTTGCGGAACTCGAAAAGAGTAATTTCACATTATTGATACCAACACCCAAATATACTGATGAATAAGGAGTAATTTATGAAACCTGAAATCCATCCAGAAACGTCTGAATGTAATATCAACTGCGTGTGTGGTGCGACATACCAAACAGTTACAATCCAATCAGAGATGCGTGTAGATGTTTGTGCAAAGTGCCATCCGTTCTATACAGGTCAGCAAACAAGGTTTATTGACACTGCTGGACGCGTTGAAAGTTTCCGACGTCGTTATGGCTTAACTGAGAAATCATAACATTGCTATGCCGGTTGACATTTATTTCCGAGCTATTCAGAGCAGCGTTCTTGTGCAGTTGTGAAATCGCCCTACAAGGGAATTGATATGTTTGATAAACTCAACGACATTCAGAATAAATTCATTGATGTCGAAAAATCATTAAGTGACCTTGCACAAATTTCCAACCCACAACGTCTGCAGGAACTCTCAAAGGCACATGCTGAACTTTCACCAATTGTGTCCGCGTATAAGGACTATCACCAATTGGAAACTGCTATTGAAGAAACACAAACGCTGTTATCAGAAGAAAGTGATGCTGACATGCTTGAATTGGCTCAAGAGGAATTGGATGATCTCAAGAGGCAAAGTGACGAACTAACAGAAACACTTAAGATGCTTCTTATTCCGAAAGATCCTAATGATGAAAAAAATGTCATTATAGAAATTCGAGCTGGGACAGGAGGAGAGGAAGCAAGCCTTTTTGCAGCTGAAATTTTTCGCATGTATACCCGATACGCTGAAAGAAAGGGTTGGAAAGTCGAAATGCTCAGTGCAAACGCAACTGGGTTAAAAGGATTCAAAGAGGCGATTTTTTCAATTGAAGGGAAATCCGCATATAGCCTCCTCAAATATGAAGGTGGTATCCATCGCGTCCAACGAATTCCTGCGACTGAAACAAGTGGGCGAATTCACACTTCTGCTGTGACGGTCGCTGTACTTCCCGAAGCGGAAGAAGTTGATTTGGAAATAGACGAAGCAACTGAATTACGGATTGATACTTACCGATCTTCGGGACCCGGTGGACAGAGTGTTAATACAACGGACTCTGCCATCCGTATTACACACCTTCCAACAGGTCTGGTCGTAACCCAGCAAGACGAAAAATCGCAGCACAAAAACCGGTCTAAAGCGATGAAAATCCTCCGAGCTCGGCTACAAGAAAGAAAACAGGCGGAACTAAATAAGGAACGTGCTGAAACCCGTCGATCTATGGTAGGCAGTGGGGATAGGAGCGAGAAAATTCGCACCTACAACTTCCCCCAATCACGGGTTACTGATCATCGCATCCAGTTTAGTATTCACCAGTTAGATACTGTTTTAGATGGTCAATTAGACCTGTTTATAGAAAATTTAACAACCGCCGATCAAGCTGAAATGTTAAAAAACGAAAACCTATAAACTTATTTATGATAGATTTTTGAATTAATTCGACATTATTGAACTGTGAATCAACGCCAAATGCGCGTATGGCATTTGGCGGGAGGGAACTCCGATTCCCGACTATTACAACATTTTGTCGCGATTCGGAGATCGCTCCTACAGGTGAAGTGTATAATTATGGTAAAGATTACAATTAACGCTACATTCCTGAAATGTAGGAGGGAACTCCGATTCCCGACTATCAATGTGTTTCGTCGCGATTCGGAGATCGCTCCTACAGGTGAAGTGTCCAATTATTTCCATATTTCACCATAATTAAATATTAATTATGGTATCGTGTATAAATAGAAACCCACAAAACTGAATTCTTTCACTTCTTCCAAATTCTATCTTCCCTATTTCACGTTACGGAGTTCTCTGAAATCAGATAAGAATTTATGGCTACCAAAATCTGGCATGTGCTTGAACTCCTTGAGTGGACAACAGGTTATTTTGAAAAACATAATATTCCAAATCCACGATTAGATGCTGAAGTGTTACTCGGACACTTGCTCGAAAAAAGTCGTTTACAACTCTACCTTCACTTTGATATGCCAGTTTTTCAGGACGATCTTACGGTTTTTCGAGAGCTTATTAAGAAACGAATTGCGCGCACCCCGATCAGTTATCTCACCAACCACAAAGAGTTCATGTCGCTGAATTTCTACGTTGATGAAAGGGTACTAATCCCACGTCCCGAGACGGAATTCATCGTTGAAACAATCCTTAAGAAGAAAGAAGACACACCTCAACGCTTATTGGAAATTGGTACGGGGAGTGGTGTTATCGCAACTGCTCTCGCGGTCAACAAGTCAGAATGGGAAATCATCGCAACCGATATATCTAATGATGCATTAGCAGTTGCAGAAAAAAATAGAGATGCACACAATTGCACTGATCGCATTACTCTTTTGCACGGTGATCTTTTTGAACCAATTAAAACCCTACAGTCTTCACAATTTAATTGGATAGTTTCCAACCCACCTTACGTAATGTCCGGAGAACACGACAGCTTGAGTCCAGATATCCGGGATTATGAACCCCACATCGCACTTTTTGCAGGTGAAGATGGCTTATCTGTCATTCGCCGCTTAATTGCCGAAGCTCCAAACTACCTTCATCCTGAAGGCAAACTCATTTTTGAAATTGGGGATAAGCAAGCGGAACAGGTTAAGGAATTGCTTGAGGAACAACCTGCGTATCAGAATTACCAGTTTATCAAGGATTACGCTGGGATAGAACGTGTAGTTCTTGCCACTGTGGAATGAGATAAGCACATATTTGGGGTGTCTATTGCTGTAGCTAAATCCTTTTGGTCATTAAGACGCGTTCAATACCAATTCGGTGCGTGTATAAATGTCCTGCAAACGCAACTCACATTCAATTGAACGCAGCCTCACCGTATCATCAAATTCTCGATACTCGCTCCTTACCCATTCAGTTTCTTGACGAATATAGTGTTCAACGCTAACCTGATCCTGTGAAACAAGAAGGTATTCTTGCAAAGAATCAAGCTGCTTATAAAATTCAAATTTCTCACCTCTGTCATACACCTCTGTTGAAGGAGAAAGAACTTCTATCACAACTCTTGGGTTAAGAAGTGTATCAAATACGTTATCCTCAAATCGAGGTTCTTCACAAGCAACAACGACATCTGGATAAAAGTATGAGTTTATTGAATGAATTCTCACGCGCATGTCACTCGAATGGACTTCACACTTTTGTCCTTTCAATTGGTCTCGGAGTTCCCCAAAAATATCACCAGTGATAAAACTATGTGCGCGACTTGCACCGGACATAGCGATTATTTGTCCTTTTAGATATTCGTGTTTTGTGGTCGCCTTCCGTTCAAAAGAAATATATTCCTCAGGCGTAAGATAAGTCCGCGCTGCAGCAGATGACATAAATGTCTCCATAATTCTTTATAGATTTAGCAACAAGGTAAGGTTACTGTTTAGGATGCGAATTCTAAATTCCTAATATCAATTATATCATAATTTCATTTTTCGTTATAGCCAAAACACTTGACATAAAAACACGCAATAGATAAACTAAAAACAGAATTCTGTTGAAGGAATATTTATGCACATCAACGATTTAGACACGCCTACCCTCATCGCTGATTTAGATGTGCTTGAACACAATATAAGTGGAATGGCAACCCACTGCCGTAACATTGACATTCCGCTACGCGTTCATACCAAAACACACAAGGTTCCTGAAATAGCCAAATTACAACTTGGCGCGGGTTCACAAGGAATTACATGTCAAAAATTGGGTGAAGCAGAGGCGATGGTAGAAACAGGTATTGATGACATCCTTATTCCTTACAACATCGTCGGGAAACCGAAGTTGAAGCGACTGACAGCATTGACAAAACGTGCTCGGATTATAGTCGCTCTGGATTCTGAAGAGACTGCAATAGGTATTTCTCAGCAAGCGAATGCAGATGGGTGTGTCGTCCCCGTTGTATTGGAATTAGATACAGGTGGCGGACGATGTGGTGTAGGTTCACCACAACAAGCACAACTTCTTGCTCAAAAAGTGGCAAAAATGCCAGGAATTGATTTTCAGGGCGTGATGACCTATCCAAGTAACGTAAACGCAAAGCCGTTTATCACTGAAATACTTGACCTTTTGAAGAATGACGGTATCCCTGTAGAAATAATCAGCGGAGGTGGGACAGGTGCAGAAGAGGCATCAAAAGAAATTGGCTGTACGGAAACGCGCAGCGGTTCTTATGTTTATGAAGGAATGACACGCATCGGCAATTCAGAGATGTTGTCACCAGACCGATGTGCGCTTCGTGTTCTCGTAACAGTTGTTAGCACGCCAACATCTGACCGAATAATCATTGATGGTGGACAAAAGACGTTTACCAGTTATCCACCAACACCGTATGGACATATTATTGAATTTCCTGAAGCGAAAATTTACGGTATGTCTGTTGAACACGGGCATATAGATGTAAGTGAATGTTCACATCAATTTCGGGTCGGTGAAAGGCTCTCTGTTATTCCGCTGCACCAAGGAATGACAAGCAACCTTCACGATGAACTCATAGGTGTACGCGGACATACCGTTGAAACAGTCTGGCAAATTGCAGGTAGGGGGAAGATAAAATAATGATTCGACCAACTCCAGAACAGAAAAAACATTGGGAACAAGAAGGTTATCTCGTTTTTGAAAACGCAATTCAAGGTGATGACTTGAAACGTCTACAATCTGCCTTTGATTTTTGGGCCGCGGAATGTAAGGAAGAATGGTTAGATAGAGTTGAAGCGGGTGAGGCTGCTGCCACCTTTTACGACATTCCAAATCCGCTTGAAAAAGACCCAATTTTCATTGACATAATTGATTACCCAAGCTACTACGGTGCGTTGATGGAATTCACAGACGACGATTTGATCCTGCTTGGACCGCAGGTCAGAACAGTCGCACCGTGGCCCGTGAGTTACACCGGATGGCATCCCGATGTGGGACAGAGCAATCCACTTCATATTAAAGTGCAAATCTACGTTAACGATGTCTCCGCAGGAAGTGGTGAATTCGGTTTTGTTCCCGGCAGTCACAAGCCAAATACCGGTCCTTATAAACGTCCGTTGCTGCAAGAGAGTATGCATGGGCATAAAACTTTCCCGGGAAAAGCAGGGACTGCTATTATGTTCAATTCATGTGGTTGGCATACATCAATGGACAATGCTTCGGATGTGCCCCGAAAATCTATTATTCTCATTTATGAAAAACTCACCCCAGGACGGATTGGACCTGAGCAGTTCGCGGCTATCTCCGAACATTGCACAACACCTGAACGACGTAAATTGTTTAGTTTGACTAACTAACCCTTACATACCCAATTCCCTCAATATGTGTTAGTGGTCTACCGCTGAGGAGGTAATTTTATGCCAAGAATTGATGCACATGTCCACGTATTTACAAAGGCTTCATCCGAATTCCCACGTGTGGTTACACCGATTTGCCCGGTTGAACGAGAAGAATCTGCCGAAAAACTGTTAGGTGAAATGGAAAAACACCAGATTGACCAAGCAGTTCTCGTTCAAATCGGCGGCACAAACATAGAACATCACAATTATTTGCTGCATTGTCTCAAAAGTTATCCCGATAGGTTTCTTGGAATAGGGCTTGTCCCGCTTGATCATCCTCAACCTGCTGAACACATGGCTGAATTGGCAGACGGAACTGGGATAATCGGATTCCGTCTCTTTGAACTCGGTGGACCGAGAGATATTTTTGAAACAACGGATGTGCGAGAGATTAAGGCATATCCTATTTGGGAGTACGCTGCTGAAAAAGATTACGTCTTGTGGCTTTATCCCCGTTCAATTGATGCACATTTGCTTCCGTATTTAGTCCAAGCGTTTCCACAAGTTCGGGTGGTTCTCAATCATCTCGGTATGACACCCGGAAAAGGCAAATTTACTTTAGACGAGTTCGGAAGACCGCAGATTCAAGTATCTGGCTACAATCTCAATATGCATACAACATACCGGTTGGCGCGGTTTGAAAACGTCACCGTACATCTATCTGGTCAGTACGCGTTCAGTAGGGAGGCATATCCATATCAGAATTTAGCAGGATGGCATGGGAATCTTCTAAACGATTTTGGGGTTAAACGGTTGATGTGGGCGACCGATTTTCCGTGGATTTTGGAAGAACCGGGTTACGGAGAACTCACTACTATTATAGAAAAACTGCTACCTAATCTATCGGAATCAGAGTTAGCAGACATTATGGGAGGAAATGCCAAGCGGTTTTTACGATTTCCTAATAGAAATTCATAGCATTTGCGATAATATAGTGAAATCTAAAATATGTGGGCACTCCCCGGTAGGTGCGGTTTCTAACCGCACCATTTACACAGGTTCGGTTAGGAAACCGAACCTACCACAGTGCATAAATAATTATGGGTTTTACTATAAATCAATCAGGTCGCAGACGAGATAAACCCAAAAATAACAGAGCAATGACGCTTGTTCCAATTACTATTCCGATCCATGACGGTAATCCAAGTGCAGCTGGAAGATAACCACACATTAAAGCAATTACCGCAACAGTAAGCGCATACGGCATTTGGGTTCTCACATGATGCATTGGATCGCAACTACTCACAATCGCACTAAGGATAGTCGTGTCCGAAATTGGCGAACAGTGATCACCGAAGATTGCACCGTCTAACACCGCCCCGAGACAGATGATTGTGGTAATTCCATAAGTGTCATTATCAAGCAAAAACGCAACTGGAATCGCTGTGGGGATGAGAATCGCCATCGTGCCCCAACTGGTGCCAGTTGCAAAAGAGGTAAGCGAAGCAACAACGAAAACAAGTGCCGGAAACCAGAGCGGCGATACGACATCGCTGAGTATGGATGCAATAAACTGACCTGTCAATAATTTATCACAACTTGCTTTTATGCCCCACGCACATAAGATAATTCCTATCGGTAAAAGTGTTCCTGAGAGTCCCTCCTTGACAGCTTTGCCGATTTCCGGAAAAGACATTTTAGAAAATACACGCCCGCATACAATTGCTGCAACAAACGCGATGATAGCTGCAGAAGCAAGTATTTTGACGTTATTCGCGTTTGAGAGCGCGTCCCTCCACGCAGTCAGGGAAAAAATAGAACCTGTCCCTTTACCATCTATCCACAATCCACCAAGAATCAAGCTAAAGAGCAGTGTAAGTGGAATAACTGCTGAAAGAATTTGAGTTCTGCCGTTTTCCGTGCCGATGTCCGCAGCAATATTACCCATGACTTTCGCATCGGACGCTGAAACATCTCCCGTGTCCCGAGCACGCGTTTGTGCACGCCGCATCAAGCCATAATCCCGTCCACTGAGAGTATTGATAAGTACAAAGATGATGGTTAGAATACAATAGAAGCGGAATGGCAGCGCATCAAAGAACATTGAATAGCCATCACTATCTAAGCCAATATTTTCAGCAACAGCATTAAACAGACCCACCTCATATCCGATCCATGTGCTAACAAAGGCAAGTCCAGCAATCGGTGCACTGGTGGAATCCACAATATAGGCTAACTTTTCACGACTCACTTTGTACCGATCAGTGATTGGTCGCATCGTAGGACCAACGAGCATTGCATTGCTATAGTCACCTATGAAAATAACTGTTCCCATCACAGCGGTGATGAGTTGGGTAGTACGGGGTCCTCTCGCGAGGTGAGATAAAATTGAAATAGCACTGGCAATTCCTCCTGACGCTATCACCACAGAAATCATAGACATCATGAAAAGAACAAAAAGTATTACCCAGATGTTGAACAGATCAATTCCATCATTGCCAACAGTTACGGCACGTGCAAACCAAACAACTTCCGAAAAAAATGTGTTTAACGAAAACCCTTGCTGACCCCATGCCAGGAGGAGTCCCGTGCCTACTGCCACACCAAGACTCAAAAACAGACGCGTCGTTATCACTGCTAAAGTAATAGCGATTAGTGGCGGAATTACACTATACCACCACACAACTTTCCCATCATCAGATGCGACATTGGGTAACTGCCACATCAGGACAAAACATATTGCCAAAAAGATTGGGACGCATATCAGGGTTTTTTGTTTGTAGTTCAAATTTACCTCAAGGAATATTTTGGGACATTTTAATAACACAGCGATCTTGTTCAAATAAAATATCATAAAAGGGTAAATAAATCAAGGTTTGCTTTGATTTATTGCACTACGGCTATTTTTGACAACGTGACGTTTGTATGGTATAATAATCTCAAATAGAGGTCTGCAGTAAATACACATAGAGAGGGTCCACTCCAAATTACGAATGCGTATCACCGGACGGAGAAAACTTGATCAATTTGCAAAGAAACATTCAACTGCGAAATCAGGACTTGAAAGGTGATAGACGTTGATCAACAAAAACCGGCTTTCGATTTGTCGTCAATATCAGTAGAACCATCAAAATTACATCCAGCATTCTTGATGTAACGTCGAATAGGTTTCAAATGTATAAGGGTTTTGAACCAGTCCACATTCACCAATCGCTTCCAGTGATGTCTACAACCTATCCTGATAGTGCCTATCAATGGTTAGCAGTGGTGTTAGACGTATTAATAGATTTTGGCAACCGACACGGACATTACGGCACCATCAATTTGACGGAAGATGAGTACCAGTGGCTGGATGATGTGCTTGAAGAATTAATTTATTCTGTTGGTGAGAATGAAAATCACATATTAGCACCATTGATGGAATTCATTATTCGTATCATTAGTAGTTATGAGGACGCTTATGTTCCGAAACTGACAGAACGATCTCCAAAGTTGGCGGAGAAAGGGACAAGTGAAATTGGGACTGAAGATGAACTTGCTGCATATGCCTTCTTCGCAATTAGTTATCTTCTCTGGCAAGGAAATAAAAAGGAAAGATCGTTATTTGTTTATGACAAGGTAATTGCCTTAAAACCTGATTTTGCAGAAGCTTATGCCAATAGAGGAATGGCAAAAATTCAGTTGAACCGAATTGATGAAGCAATTTCAGATTTCCAAACTGCTTTAGAATTAGCAAAACAGCAGGGGCAGAAAGGTCTCAAAACTTTAATTGAAGAACAACTGCAAGAACTTAGCAATTCAAACACAGCAAAGTCGTGAAAACTAAAGAGGAAATATGAACAGAAAAACAGATAAACCTAACGTTCTATTTATCATGTCAGACCAGCATCGATACGACTATCTGGAAACCCATGAGAATGCCCCTGACACACTTAACACCCCGAACATGTGCAGATTAGCAGAAATGGGTGTAAATTTCCCAAACTGCACTGTGAATGCACCTGTCTGTGCGCCATCCCGAATAGGCTTAGCGTCTGGGATACAACCCTCTCGTTTAGGATCACTGGGGAACGGTAGTTTTTATCCAACATCTATACCAACATATTATCAGCAACTCCGAGACCATGGATATCGCGTAGGATGTGTGGGCAAACTTGACCTTGCAAAACCGGATGGATACAATGGTCGCTACGGCGATCGCCCGCGCGCTTATAATTGGGGATTCACGCATCCTGAAGAATGTGAAGGAAAGATGCATGCCGGCGGCTCCGCAACGCCTATTGGACCCTATACACACTATTTACAAGAAAAAGGACTATTAGAGAAATTCCATCAAGATTATCGGAACCGACGTTCTTCTGGTGGTTGGATAAAAAACGGTTCTTATGATTCTGTGCTTCCGACTGAGGATTTTGAGGATTCGTATATCGGCAGACGTTCAACCGAGTTTATTGAAAACATCCCTGACGATTTTCCGTGGCACTTGTTCGTTAGTTTCGTTGGACCACACGACCCGTTTGATCCGCCCACAGAATATGGCGACAAGTATCGCAATGCAAACATGCCAAGTGCTATTGTGGATGACATGGAAGGCAAACCAGAATGGGTGAAAAAACGCACCGTTAATATCAGTCCCGAAGAAGTTAAAGTTACGCGGCAACAGTATTGTGCTGCAACTGAACTGATTGACGATCAGATTGGCAATATGCTTTGTGCGTTGGAAGATCGTGGTATGCTTGAAAATACCTATATTATCTACTCCAGCGACCATGGGGAAATGCTCGGTGACCATGGACTTTACACAAAAAGTACGGCTTATGAGGCATCGCTGCGAGTCCCGCTCATCGTAACAGGACCGGGAATAGACGGTAATCGTGTCTCTGATGAGTTGGTAGAACTCATTGATATCAATCCTACAATTTGCGATTTGGTGGGAGTACCGGTTTTAGAGAATATTGACGGACAATCAATCGGACCAGTGGTACGGGGAGAATCTGAAACGCACCGTTCAGCAACGGTCAGTCGACTGGGAAACTTCACTTGCATTCGGACACGGACACATAAACTCATAGAAAGTAGTGATGGATTCATGGAATTATATAACCTTGAAGACGATCCAGACGAATTACACAATATTGCTGGGTCCGAAAAGGAACTTGTTGAAGAATTACGTTCTCATATGAATAGTCGGTATGGTCCAAATCTTGTTGATTAGAATTGAGAAGAAATAGATGGTAACAGGCGTTATCTTGGCAGGTGGAAAGAGTCGGCGGATGGGGCAGAATAAGGCGCTGCTACGACTCGGTAATGATACGCTCATCGGTCATGTTATCCGCTGCATGCGTTCCATCACGGATGAACTTCTGCTAATCACAAACAGTCCAGATGAGTATGCACATCTTGATATTGACATGCACGGTGATATTATTCCAAATGCGGGAGCGTTAGGGGGTATTCATGCAGGTTTGACGTATGCTTTGCATGAAGAAGTTCTATGTGTGGGTTGTGATAGTCCCTTCCTTATGCCTAACCTGCTTACCTATCTCGTCTCTGTTTTAGGTGAAGATGAATACGATGCTGTGATGCCTTACACCGACAAAGAACCTTCCTCCTATAACAGGGACGCACAAATTACCCTCCAAACACTGTGCGCGGTATATTCTAAACGTTGTCTGCCTATTATTGAACAGATGCTAAGTGAACAGGATTTGCGTGTCTATGCGCTACAGGAACGCGCAAATGTCCTTGCCCTCGCTCCAGAAATTTGGAAAACCTATGATTCTGAGGGCCAGTCGTTTTTCAACGTTAACACACCAGAAGATTTTGAAAAAGCACAAACTATGGTAAAATATACAAATATGTAAACATCTACTTGTAGGCGCGCTTGATGAAGTTTAAGAATTTAACTCTGTAAAGCCGGTTTCCCAGGGCCGGTAGGTGCGGTTTCCTAACCGCACCGATGACAATGGTCAATTAATTCTAAAATCTACTGTAAATATTGACTTAACGGCAAATTTACCAAAATCCGCGTAATCTGTGAAATCCGCATAATCCGCGATTCAGATAAAAGTAATGAATCCTCATATAACATATCTTAATTCTACTTATTGAGAATATATTTACACCCTTTTCGGAAGAATTTAAAAAAATATTGCATTTTATGCAACCTTTTCCTTTTTGCATGAATCATTATATCATAAGGGAAATCCATTAGGAGGCACTTATGAAAAATAACGATGTTACATTAATTCAAGAGACCCTCAGTGGTGACCAAAACGCGTTTACTGTTCTGGTAGAAAAATATCAGAAGCAGGTACACGCGTTTGCATGGCGGAAGTTAGGTGACTTCCATCTCGCAGAAGAGATCACGCAAGACGCTTTTCTTAAGGTTTATAACCAACTCTGGACACTTAGAGACCCGAGTCGTTTCGCCGCATGGCTATACGCTATTGTTAGGAATTGTTGCTTAGCGTGTTTTCGAAAAATGCAGCTACCGATTGAATCTCTCGAGGCCATGCCTGAAGCAGAGTTAGAAAGAGTTTTCTATAACCAATATCTTGAGAAACAGCGCGAAGATATTGCTGATGAAAAACGGCATGAAGTTGTAAAACACCTTCTCAACAAATTACCTGAGAATGAACAGACTGTGATAACCCTTCACTATCTCGGTGATATGCGTTGTGAAGATATTAGCGAGTTTTTGGATGTCCCGGTGAATACAATTAAGAGCAGACTTCATCGGGCAAGAAAGCGATTAAAGGAGGAGGAATTGATGGTTCGCGAAACATTAGGTGGTTTTGAATTGCCAGAAAATCTTACGGAGAATATCATGGAGTGGATTCAGATGAATGAACCGGGCGTTTTGGCTTCAGTAGGCACATTATCTAAAACATCGGATGGGACACTCTATACAGTGATGGGTTATGAGAGCATCTACAAATTACCTGCGGATAAAAATGAATGGCAATCCGTTAACTCGGATTTTTTGCCTAAAAAGACCAAGGGTAATATTCCGATTGCTGAGCACAATGGAACGGTTTATATTATCCCATCTCATGAAATGTTTGTCTCAACTGATGGGGGTAAAACTTGGAATTCTGTCGGACCCTGTCCAGAAGGGCATGTGAGGGAATTGTTGATCACAGAAGATGCATTTTACATCGCTCTTAATCATGGTATTTTCCGTTCCGACGACGCTGGAAAGTCATGGATAGACATGAACGAGGGTTTTGACAAACGTGTGACAGAGAATTTAGGTATTAGGACATTACGAGTCAGCCAAGACACCTTATTTGTTGGAACATCTCTGGGAGTATACCGTCATAACTCTGAAACTTGGGAACACCTGCCCTTACCAGTAGACAATATTGTGATTGTAAATTCTCTGGAGGTGACCGAAGACCAAATATATGCCGCAGTATCGGTAAATATAATGGAGGGTGACGGAACACCTACAGAAAATTACTATAATTTGTGTGATATCAGCAAGGATTCGTGGTGGGTATTCAGATCAACCGATGGTGGAAATTCTTGGACTGATATAACGCCTACGGATGCCCGGGATAAAATAATGAAAACCTTACCTCCGATAATACTTCTTTCATCAGGGAAAACACTCTTACTGGTAGGTGGCGAGGACGGAATTGTTGCACGCTCAACTGATTGTGGGAACACTTGGAAGACTATAGAACAGTCTGGTATTGCACCATTGCAGTTTAGCGTAAACTGTGCTGTAGCATTAGACGAAAACACCTCTTATACAGGTGGAATTTCTGGTATTCATCGTACAACGGATGGTGGTGAAACTTGGCACCGATTCAATACAAGGTTTGCGTGTCGTGTGGAAAACCTAATTAGCTTGAATGCGGATCCAGATTCAAAAACACCAAATGCACTCTACGCGACAGTTGCTGGGAGTGTGGTCAAATCAACAAACGCAGGTAGTTCATGGTCTACTGTGGGGATTAACTTGCCAAGGGTTACTACTGAAATACCAAAATTCAATACAAAATTAAAAGACACAGAATATACACCGAGAATTGTGCAGATTTCCGAAGACAACGGTGTTCTGTATGCTAAAGGAATTCGACGTAATAATGAAACGGCTTACTATCGTTTCGTTCCCGAAAAAAACTGCTTAGTTGCTGTTGAGGGAGAATATTGTTTAAGACCTGTTGAGGGAACGGCACCACCTTCGCGAGATTCAGCAAGACTTATGTGGACTGTCTTTGGTGAAGCAACATTTCCCTTCGATTCTGATCGACTAATGGGACAAGGGGTACTGATTTCCTTTTCCTCTACCTTCTCTACAGATCCTGACGATTCTGAGTCTTTATCCACTCAGATAATACGGGATGATCCAAAATTTGGTGCAGAACGCTTTTTAAAACTATTGGGTCAAGTACAAGGTGATCATCAACTGGCTTACGAATTGATGTTGGAAGGATTATACGGCAACTTCGCGGTGAGTGGAAAAACGTACTACATGGAGTATAACTATAAGCTCTTCCGATGGAAACCTGGTGACACAAGATGGTCCGATACAGGTGTAGAAGAAACTTGCGATCTCACTCGTGAAAACATGGCGCGAGGTTTTAAACTTGCTACATCGGGTGAAACAGTATACGTCGGAAAGAGGGATGGGCAACTCTTTCAATCGCTTGATGAAGGAGATAGTTGGAACGACATAACATCAAATCTGCCGCAGTCGGTTGAGTACTTCAATCAAATTGTCCTTGCCGATTCAACGGTTCATGTCGCAACCGACAAAGGGGTTTTCAATTCAATAGATGGCGTTGTTTGGAATGCAATCACTGATATAGCAGGGGAAACCGTAATTATCAAGTCGTTAGCAACAGCGGTGGAAGCTGTTTATGGAGCGAATGATGATGGCATCTATCACTTAGAAAAGAAAACAGGGACTTGGGAACAAATTGTGCCTGAAATTCCAGATGCTATAACTTCTCTCGTCGTTGATGGAGACACTTTCTACGTTGGCACGGAACATCGTGGTGTGCTTCGCTTTGAACGTGCAGAGTCATAGCATCTACCTCATAGGTGTCAATTAGCGTTTGAATTAGGTTTTAACAATTACCTCTTGTGGGAGGGCTTTGTAAGCCCGATTCCTTGTATATTGTATAGAGAAATAAGACCTCTTCCCACAAGAAATCCCTTTAATCAAGAAAACTCTGTAATCTTGGAAATCTGGAAATCCTGGTTCATACAAAAAACACTGCAAAATCGTAAAAAATGCGTATTCGTGAAGGGATATCTATTGCCTTTGCAGCAATTTATGTGAATAAACTACGTTCCTTGCTGACAATGCTCGGTATTATCATTGGCGTGGCTTCCGTGTTAGCGATGATTGCCATTGGTGACGGTGCAAGGATGATAGTACTTGAAGAAGCGCGGAAACAGGGCGGCGTAAACCAATTCACGATGTATTGTGTGAACATCAAGAAAGTTGGAGATGTTTGGGTTGCGAACCGCTCTAATGAATACTTTAAGTATGAAGATGTTTTAGCAATTGAGGCGGAATGCCCTTCTGTTACACTAACAGTGCCTCGTATTCCTGCGTGGGGTGGTGTTCTTGCACAAGTCTCTGGCGGTGCTGAAGTACGCACCGGTTATAATGGCGTGAATGCGACTTATGCTGAAGCAATGGATTGGGAAATCCAAGAGGGACGTTTTATCTCAGATGAAGACATTGAAAATGCTGCAAAAGTCTGTGTACTTGGTGCTGAAGTCGCTTCAAACCTATTTGGAGAGGAATCTCCTATAAGGGAAAGAGATAAAGATCGCAAGAGGCGCGGGAAACAACCGAGAAAAGGAACGTATGACAGTTATTGGCACTATGATGCCTCGGCAACGATACTTACAATTCGGATTCAGTCTGAGCGCGCAAATCTTTATCCCTATTACAACGACACAGACGCGGTTTACCGGTTCCGATAAGATTGAGATGTTATCAATTCAAACGAAGGAAATATCAGATATTCCGCTCGCAATTGAAGAAGTCAAAGCGACAATACGAAAACGGCATCGGAACAAAGATGACTTTTTCGTCACTTGGGACATGAAATCCGGCATGCGGCAGCTTAATAAAATCAGCACAGTGATAAAAATTGCATTGGGAAGTATCGCAGGTTTTTCACTGCTTGTAGGTGGTATAGGGATTATGAATATGATGTTGGTCGCTGTCACTGAAAGGACTCGCGAGATTGGATTGCGAAAAGCAGTTGGCGCAAAACAGACAGATATTCTGTTACAGTTTTTAATGGAATCAATTGCGATGTGTGGCATTGGCGGCGTACTTGGAATTGGATTAGGTGTTTTCGTGAGTAAAGGTGCTGCATTTCTCGCTGTTAAGATTGTCAAAATTGTCCCAAACTGGCCATCTGCAATTTCAATACAGTGGATATTAATATCGATTCTATTTTCGTCTGTTATAGGTATCCTTTTCGGACTATATCCTGCAATAAAAGCATCGTCGTTGTCTCCGATTGAAGCTTTACGAACAGAATAAAAAAGGATAGTATATTAAGGGTATTTTCTGCCATACTGTTATCGAACTCACTTTAATTCGTAAAATAAGAGGAATTCAACATGTTATCGACATTGATTCAAAAAGAGATGATGCATCATATCCTCAGCGTTCGATTTATTGTGCTGCTCCTGATGTGTCTTTTGCTTGTTCCGCTCACCCTTTCTATGAATTATCAGCATTACCGCCTAAACCTTGTTGACTATCAAGAAGCTATCAAACTTGCCAACGCTGAAGAAAGAGAAGTTAACACGAACATGGGACTGGATCCGGAGTTGGAAGTTTCTAAACTTTTTCTGAAACCAACACCATTGGGCATATTCGCTAACGGATTAGGAGACGCACTTCCGAGTTATCTCGGTATGACACGCAATGGCATTATACAAGGCCCTTCTGCCCTGGTTTCTGTTTCGCTTTCTTATCTTTTAGGACATCTGGACTTTCTTTTTCTTGTAGGCACGGTTTTCAGCTTGCTTGCGCTCCTGTTTACTTTTGATGCCGTTGCTGGGGAAAGGGAGGCAGGAACACTCCGGATAACTTTGGCGAATTCTTTGCCACGCGATCTCTTCTTATGGAGCAAATTGATTGGTGGATATATTGTGTTTGTCGTTCCATTCTTGGTGTCATTTCTGTTCGGCTTACTGTTGTTATACCAATTCTAATAAATTATATCTCATTTGCGACTTTCGTTAAATAACGATAATTTGTTATACTTTCAATAGTGGTTTTAGTGTAATTTCTTAATATATCGGTCAGTTTGTCCTGCATCTCTTCTATTGAAGCAAACACATTTTGAAACAACTTTGCTTTGATGTCTTGCCATAGTCTTTCAATAGGGTTCAACTCCGGACTATAAGGTGGCAGAAAAAGTAAGACCACATTGTCAGGGATTTGCAGTGATTTCGCTTGATGAAAACGCCCATTATCAAGCACAAGGATATTCAGAGACGCAGGATAAACCTTAGCAAACTCATCAAGAAATATTTGGAAACAGGCACTATTGAGGCCAGGGCATTTCAAGGAAAAAACTTTCTCCCGTTATTGGTTCCACAGCACCATATAGATAAAAGTTCTCATAAGTATAACTGATTTTGGCAATCGGTTTGACACCGGGCAAGGTAATACACCGATATGAAAAAGGATGAAGACCAAATCTTGACTCATCTTCGCAAAAAAGGCGGACATTTTCAAACGCACAATCTTTCTCCGAAATCGCTGTCTTGACTGTTTCAGGGAAGTCTAACTTGAACGTCTCACACGCTTTTTCGTTTTTTTTATATGGCTCTTGCGGGGCACTTTGAGTTTTGCTTTCCATCTATACCGAACCAACGCGTGAACTGCTTTATAGTTCATTTTGACATCAAAAGTTTCTTCAATATAATCTATTATCTGTTGATAACTGGAAAAACCCTCAGGTTTATTGAGTTCTGCTCGCAACATTTCTTGTTGTGCTTCGGTAAGCTGAGATGGACGCCCGGGAGAATATTTCCGTGTCAAAAGCGCATCAAGTCCATCAGAGGCATAAGTTTGAAACCAATGACCAATCGTTTTCCGATCAACACCTATCATCGACGCGATTTGCTTGCGAGTTAGAGCCTGACCGCTGCGAAATAGTAAAAGGGCTGTCAACCTTTGTTTTTGATAACCTATGGATGTTTTTCTCAACATTTTTTTCAACTCGGCAACACTTTCTGTTATCTGTGCGGGTTTTAACTTCATTGATATTAATCCTATCAACTATAAATTTGTGATAAAATATAGCAGAAAAGAAAAAATATTAAAAGCGAAAATATTAAATAGAAATGGTATTATATTCCCCATCCCTTATATTATGGTGAAATATGGAAATAATTATACACTTCACCTGTGAATCAACGCCGAATACGCCAAATCAAGAAATCAACGGTATGAATGACATTTAGTCATTCACCGGGTATGAATGCCGTTTAGGCATTCCCCGTGTGGTATTCGGTGGGAGCGATCTCCGAATCGCGACTGAACGCACTGATAGTCGCGATTCGGAGATCGCTCCTACAGAAAATGTGTTAACTTATATGTATAATTCACTATAAAACTATAATCTTGTAGAGGTAACAATTCATTTTATGGTGAAACCCATAATTATTTTCACGTTTTGTTCTTATGTGGTTTTCAAACACACCATAAATGTCCGAGGCGCAATGAATTGCGCGACTACAAACGCCGCTAACCTTAAGAAAATGAAAAGGTATTTTTAGATTTTACTATAAATGTAAAAAAAATGAAATATGGCACTTCAGTGAACGACTCAATTGTTCCCATCGACTATATTAAAACATATCGATAACAGGGTTACAACAGGTGGGAGTGTCGGATTGCGTCCGATTATTCTCACCTCACTGACAACAATTATCGGATTCATTCCGATGGCGATCAGGATTGGCGGAAAATCACCGTTTTGGATGCCGATGGCGTATACAATTATCTTCGGACTTTCCTTTGCAACTTTGATGACCTTGTTTGTGATGCCCGCGCTTTATGCAATCATGACTGACCTACGTATGTTTTTCTTGAGAGATGCAGAAGCGCGGTTCCGAACCGTTTCTGATGAGGGATTGCTAAGTGCTGCAGTTCCATCTGATGATTAGGGTTTATTACCAAACAATCTTTGCAGTCGGAAGACAGTTTGCTTCGCCAACTACCTAATCTGGAATAAAATTGACATTTTTCAAAAGCACACAAATGTGTTATAATAGAAGCAACATGGTTTTAATGTCAGCACAATCAGGGATAGGGGTCATAAAATGGCAACTTTAGAAGGTTTCAGAGTGAGAAATTTCGGTGTTCTGAAAGATGTAACACTCGGTCGTCTTTGGGACAGACGGAAGGAAGAAGCACTGACTCCAATAACAGCGATAATCGGAAAAAATGGGGTTGGCAAGAGCGCATTATTTGATGCTTTCGGTTTCTTGTCCGATGCTCTTAACTTTAATAATGTTGAAGAGGCATGCAATGCACGTGAGCGTGGCGGCTTTGACAGAATGCGGACACAAGGGGCAACAGATCCAATTGAATTTGATGTGTACTACAGAGAACACGGAAATGCCAGACCGATTACATACCAAATTGCAATTACCACAGACGAATTTGGATGTCCGTACGTGCTCCGAGAAAGATTTCGACAAAGACGAAAAGGGCAGAGTCGAGGTTGGCCTTTCTCTTTTCTGATTCTTAATAAAGGTAATGGTGTCGCATGGAAAGGTGAACAAGAAGGAATCAAGTTTGTTGAAGACATTGAAGATTTTGATCTCTTTCAGTCTTTGATAGACGATAGTGAATCTGGAGAGAGAGAAGAAATTGAAATGGACGACCTTCGGAAACTTGGCATTGCCACTCTCGGTGCATTAAAGCAACATCCGAGAATTTCTGCTTTTCGTAGGTTCATTGAAGGTTGGTATCTCAGCTATTTCACTCCAGATGCAGCACGCAGCCTACCACTTGCGGGTCCTCAAAAACAGCTTAATATCCACGGCGACAATCTTGGAAACGTTGTGCAGTTCATGAGACGTGAACACCGGCAAAGATTCGAATCAATATTGAAAAAAATCGCTGATAAAATACCGGGTATAAACCAAATTGACACAGAAGAAACCAATGATGGCAGATTATTACTAAAATTTACCGATAAAGGCTTTCAAGACCCTTTTTATTCTCAACAAATGTCTGATGGAACGCTCAAACTTTTCGCCTATCTACTTATGCTTGAGGATCCATCGCCGCCACCTTTCCTATGCATAGAAGAACCCGAAAACGGCTTGTACCATAAACTGTTAGATATTCTCGCTACCGAATTCCGAGAACACGCAACGGGACTCAAAGGCGGTTCACAGGTTTTTGTTACGACGCATCAACCATACTTTGTTGATGCATTAGACCCAAAAGAGGTTTGGATTTTGGAAAAGGGGGAAGATGGGTTTTCCAAAATTCTTCGAGCAAGCGAGGATCCGCTCGTGACCAATTTAGTGGAGGAGGGACTTCCCTTGGGTGGACTCTGGTACAGCGATTATCTTGATCCGAGGTGAAAAGTGCATTTTGAAATACTTGTTGAAGACCTATCGGGTAAAACAACACTTGAAATATTAATTCCCAAGGTTATTGGAGAAGATCACACGTGTAGAGTAATAAGTTGTCGTGGAATTGGTCGTATCCCCAAAGACCTTAAAAGTCATTCCGACATACACAATCGTATTCTGCTTGATCGTCTACCCAGCCTGCTCAAAGGATACGGGGAGACATATTCCAACAATCCAGCTAAACATTCTACAGCCCTGATTATAGTTTGTGATTTAGACAAAAAATGTTTAAAAAACTTTCGTCAAGAACTTCTTGATGTGATGAATGAGTGTAATCCAGCTTTAGAAACCCGGTTTTGTATAGCCGTGGAAGAAGGTGAAGCATGGTTTCTTGGAGATCTTATCGCTATTAAGAAAGCTTACACGAAAGCCAAAAATAGTATACTTAAACAGTAACGTGAGTTTGATAAATCAGATTTTTGGACTCGGTGCGGTTAGGAAACCGCACCTACCGGGCTTATGAGAATAAGATTTTATGCAAAATGAAGTTCATATATCTATTATCAAACTCACGTTAAACAGTACCAGAATGACTCAATATGTGATACTTGGGAGCTTCTTGCCGATGCAATATATAAGGGTGGTTCAAGTAAATTGAAAGAAAGAGGATGGCAGGCTGTTGGTAGAGAAAAATCTGTATGGGCAGAAAGAATAACTCCATTTATGGATATAAATAAGAACAAATCTCCAAGTTTCCGTTATTTTCGGGATAAGATTCGAGAACTGAGTTGAATTTCCTCCATTGAATTGCAAATTCGTTGAAAATCAAGGAGAATATTATGAGTCAAAGTGATATGAAAATAGCTTTTATTGGTGTTGGTGGCATTGCCGGTAATTACCGTGGCAGTTTGAAAAGACTGCAGCATCCGATTGCAGCCGTATGTGATATAAACGCAGATCGCGCGGCATCAATTGCCTCCGAAGAAAATGCTACAGCATACGCAGACCATCAAGAAATGCTGCAGAAAGAGAATCCAGAAGTTGTTTTTACCTGTATCCCACCGGGTGCGCACACAACACAGGTTGCTGATGCTGCAAAGTCCGGAGCTGCGGTTTTTGTGGCTAAACCTGTTGCACAGGATTTGGAAACTGCTCAAGCTGCTTGTGATGCCATTAAAAAAGCGGGTATCATTAACCAAGTTGGCTATATGGCACGGTATAGCGACATCACTGACAAAGCGAAGGAATTAGTTGGCGATCAGAAACTGACAATGGGGATCGGTCGGTTTTTCGCGAGAATGGGGGCGAGTCATCCATGGTGGGGTAAATTTGAAGTATCCCGTGGACAGATGGTGGAACAAACTACGCACGTTTTTGATCTAATCCGCTACTTCCTTGGCGACGTAGAAAATGTGCAAGCATTCGGTATTAAAGGCGTTTCTGAAGATATTGCAGATTTTGAGGAGTGTACTGTTTGCAACCTGAAATTTGAGGGTGGTGCAGTCGGTAGTATAACGAGTACTTGTGTTGCTCGCGCACACGAGAATTTTGCTACTGAGTTAGTAGGTGATGATATTTATCTCAAATTGACACACGATCTCGGTTTGCGCGGACAGATTGGGGGTGAGGGAATTGACTTTACTGGCACAGAAGCAGGTTATTTCCGACAGGTTGAGCAGTTTGTCAAAGCAGTTAAAGCCAACGATCAAAGTTTAGTGCGTTCCTCCTACGCAGATGCCTTCAAAACGCTTGCTGTCACACTGGCGGCGAATCGTTCGTTAGAGACAGAACAGGTTGAACCGGTTTTGGAAAAAGGCAACAATTGATGTTGTGTTGAGGATCGAAAATCTTGCGAATTTATGTTGATTAAAGAACGTAAGTTTGGTATAAGAAAAACACAATGCTGCGCATAGGGCAGCATTCGGTTATGTTGTTAATTCAATATCTGTAAAAGTCCTTACTACAAGAGGAGTGTCCTTGATGAAAAAAACTATATTTCGTTTCATTCTATTTTTGTTTATTTGTCTTTCCATTTTGACGTTATCTATTGATCTTGCTCATGCGCGGATTGAAGCATCTATGCGTCTTGAAGAAATACCGCGTAATAGAACTGGCGTAAATGTAATAATAAGAGATTTTGCGGCTTCAGCGACGCGTTTCTACCTCTTGTATGTTGGATTGGACCCAGAAAAAAAAGTTAAGTCGTATATCAGAAAAGTGTACGTCTTTGATCATGAAGGCACACGTCGCCCAGACGAAGAATTTGAACTCGCCATGGAACGAAGTCCCCACGGCATTGCAGTAACGGACAAACTTGTCTATATTTCGTATTTCAGTTATCCCCTTATTGATGCTTATGGCTTTGACGGCACCCGTTTACCTGAAGAGGACTTAGTTGGTCCCTACGGCGGTGGTAAAAAAGGTATAGCCGCAACGGAAACACATTTTTTCACCGCGGAAAAGAACATTAATATTTACAAGTTTCAGGACATTCAGGGTGATGAAAACGGAAAGAGAGTTTCTTATGTAAGAAGTTGTAGGGGTACTACAACTGATGCAGACGGTGGTAATCCTTTCGTTGCTGCGACAGACACTCGGGTCTATATTCAAAATCCTTACGATCCTACTATCTACGTTTACGATGCCCAAGACGGAGGTAGACGTGCTCGCGAAGATATCCACAACGGCTTATGGCAAGGGATAACTGGACCGACTAACGTCCCAACTAAAATCTTATCAGGTATTGCAACAACACCATTAGGCGGTAAATTATTTTTATTGTTGTCTCAAAGTCGGTCTGATGGCAAAAGGGGTTATGAGCCAGTGGTATATCGCTATTCTATTCCTGAAGAAGTTGCTGAGCGTCCAGAGGTTCATTTGCCGGCAAAGCCTCCTGCCACACCGAGTTATTATTTTCATATACCATCATCTGGTTCTGGCATAGCTGCCACGGATTCAAACGTGTATGTCGCAACAAGTAGCGGATCTATTGGAGGACTCTATGGTAAAATAGTTGGTAAAAAATATTCTGATGGCGTACCGGGCAGCTTATACGCTGACTCTGGCAAAAAAGCGATAAATTTTAGCCTATATGACCATTATTTATATTCTGAAGGCATGACTGTTGACTATCACAATATCTATATCCTTAGAAAACACTATTTAGCTGCGAGTAGTCCAAGTTTTTCGGACAATCCTGGAAGTGCTTACTCTGTTCGCTATTGTTCCCTTAATTCAGAAGCATCTGTTCCCCAGGGCGCGACTTTGTTGAAAGATCTTGAACTTCCATTTAGCTTGGAGAATTTTGAACAAGGCATAGGGCTTGCGATTGATTCGGAGGGAATTCTATACGTCTTGGGTTCTAATGAGAATTGGAGGGGAGCACCACGAATCTATCGCTTTAATTCTTTCTATAGAAATGCGTTACCTGGTAATCCAATAGACCTCCATCCAAATCATAGGTATCCATGTGGTATAACGATTGTTAAAAACCGCGCTTATGTTCTTGATAGAGGTTTTAATTATGATAAAGGGAGACCTGATGTCGTTGCTGAGATTTTTGTCTATGCTTTAGATGGACCCGACGTATTTGAGTATTTACCTGAGGAGAGTTTTACACTGGATATTGTTTCAGTCCATCCAGAGGAATCGGGTATTGCAATAAATGGAGACACATTTTTCATCTCAATGCTGCCGGAGGGGGCTATACGTGGTAGAGATGTTTTTGTATATGGTCCTCCAGCAGCACCAAGTTGGAAGCCTATACCCGCAGAAACAATTCGGCGCAGACAACCGTATGAATACGATATTGTTGATATGTCGAGGTCAGCTACAGATGGTGAAGACTGGAACAAATATCAAGCGATAGCAGGGATTCCCTGGATTCTTTCCGTAGGTCCTGGTTCTGATTTTGTATTTGGCAATCCTGAGCCAACTATTACTTTCGCAGAAGGTTATAGAAAACCTGAGTGGTTAACAATAAAGGATGATGTCTTATCTGGCACGCCTCCATCAGGAGGTAAGTTTATTGTTGAGTTGACTGCTACAAACGAACACGGTAGTGCAGACCAATATTTTACCTTAAATGTTGCTCCGGCACCTGTTGCAGCAAGTTGGCTTGATTTCTCAGTGCCAGAGGCAAGGGTACATGATGCTTGGTCATTGTCTGTAAAAGATTTTGTTGCTGGCAATCCCAGACCAGCAGTTGTTTTTTCCGCAGGCTATACGCCGCCTGATTGGTTAAAACTACGAAACGGAGTGCTTTCAGGCACCCCGACAAAGGGTGGTATATTTCCTATCCAACTCACGGCGTTTACACCTCTTGATCGCCCTGAATACAGAACTTGGGTAGACCGCATAATACATTTGGTTGTTGAAGGTGAAGTATCTTCAAATTGGTTGATTGATACCTTGAACGATACTGCACAAGGTATTGCAGCAACAGACAACCGCGTATATGTTATAGATATTATTGATGATAAAATCTATGTCTACGGGCACAATGGCGAGCGATACACGGCAGAGGATGTTAGTATCAAAGCGTTTACCGAAAATCCGATAGGCATCGCAGCGACAGCAGAAAACATCTATATTGTGGATAACAAGGCAAACGATGTTTCAATTTTAGATGCTGATGGAAAGGTTTCTGCGGGTAATTTTCAATTGCATCCGGACAATCAGGCACCCACAGGTATTGCTGTAACAACAACGCGCCTTTACGTTGTTGACAACGAAGATGACAAAATCTATGTCTACGCACACGACGGAACACAGTATCCCACAGAAGATTTCAATCTCTATAGTCATCGTGAACCTACAGGTATCACAGCAACTTCCACGCGCCTTTACATTGTAGATGGTGATACAGACAAAATTTATGCTTATGGTTTTGATGGTAAGTTGCAGAGCAGGGAAGTTGTTGAACTTGTTACCGAAAATAGGAGTCCGACAGGTATAACGGCGACATCATCTGATCTGTTGGTAGTAGATATTATTGACCAGAAGGTCTATTCATATCCGATCCCTGGTATTGTTAGCACTGCTGCTGTTGTCGGCGCACCGAGTTGGGATACTGTTTTAATCCCTGGGGCAGAAAAAGGTTCTAATTGGACGCTCTCCTTAGCAGAATTAGCAAAGGGGGATCCAACACCGCAGATCAACTTCACAGAAGGCTATACACCGCCTAATTGGCTTACGCTACAAAATGGTGTGCTTTCAGGAATTCCAACAAAGCCAGACGTTGAAAATATACAGGTTACAGCAACAAACAGTAAAGGTAGTGCTGATCTAACCTTCATGCTTACTGTGAAGTTTCCAAATTTTCAGGCGTGGGACCTCAACTATGGAGAATTAGATGTAAGAAGCATTACCTCCACAGCGACACACGTTTATACTTTCTATGGCATTCGGAACTATGTGCCTAACATTAGTGCCTACACACATGATGGAACTCGGCATCCGGATAAAGACATTAAACTTGGAGAGGAACATATAAAAGACTCACATAGTATTGATACCCACATCGCTGCTACAGAAACCCGTCTTTTTATGTTAGAGAGCTATGACGATTCACGCAAATCTGATCCGACTTACCGTAGAAAAGTCTATGTGTTTGACCTCACGGGCACAGGAAGTAATGGAACTTTTTCCATAGGTCAAGATGAAGGTGGGCGCGCAACGACGATTGCCTCAACTGCTACGCGTTTTTATGCGATTACTTGGATTTATAGGAAAGTTTATGTTTATGGGCACGATGGGACACCCTACCCAAACGAAAATTTTGAAATCAATGTGGACGACAACCGAGGTCTTTACTTTAGAGACATGGCGGCAACTGAAACTCGTCTCTATCTCTTGTTTAGCGAGAATGCAGTTCATTTCAAAGTTTGCGTGTTTGGACATGATGGCACACCTTATCCTGACGAAAGCTTCGGTTTTGGTGGGATAAGAGTTGGGTATTTAACTGTGACACCAACACATCTGATGATATATACCACTCCCAAGTATAATGAGAGATATACCGGAAGAATACATTTATTTCCACTTCCTAACACGGATGGAACAATCCAAACGGTTGTTCATCAACAAGATACTACGCCAGCGTGGGATGTTAATCGGGATGGACAGGTTGATATCCGCGATCTGATTGAGGTTGCGCAATACATCGGAGAAACTGAAAAGTCTGATCCTCGCGCAGACGTAAATGGAGATGGAACTATTGATGTCCGTGATCTCCTAATTGTATCACAACATTTGGGAGAATCAACACAAGCAGCAGCACCATTCAACAAGCGTTTTGAGCGATTCCCTGCTCTTAAAACAACTACGGATGGCAATGCCACAGCGGAATTAGTTCAAATATGGATAGACCTGGCACGGATTGCAAACGACGGTTCGCTGGCATTTAAACGAGGTATTGCAAATTTGGAACGTCTCTTAGCTGAGATGTTACCAAAAGAGACAAAACTTCTCGCAAACTATCCGAATCCATTTAACCCTGAGACGTGGATACCCTATCATCTCGCTAACGAGGCAGCCGTGAAGATTACTATTTACGATATAAACGGTTCTGTTGTGAGAAAATTAGACCTTGGACAGAAACCAGCAGGCAATTATGCTGCTAAGTCCCGAGCTGCCCACTGGAATGGGCGCAACGCTGATGGTGAGAAGGTTGCAAGTGGAATTTACTTCTATCAACTTCGTGCGGGAGACTATGATTATACTCGCCGCATGCTTATTGTTAAGTGAAGCGAGGCTAATGAATTCAACGTTTAGTAGATTTATTTAAAACTTCTGCTATATTGCCTTGATAGCCACATGTTGTCATGTTGATTGGAATTCTATCCCTACGAAACCTGATTCTTGATACTTTAAGTCGTTCAGACTGTGCCTTATGAATTCCATCGTGAACTAAAACTGGTATCAATTCAATTTCAATATTCCTTGGTGTGAAATTGTCAACGATACGAGCACCTTCTCGGAGTTGCGCCACTACCAGTGATGCCTTTACGTCTCCACTCTTTAGTTCCATTGGAACACCAACGAGACTGCTCAGGGCAGTGTCAATGTAGAAGAGAATAAAGTCGCATTGATTTGATTTGTCTGTGCACTGCTTGTTGGAAATGCAAGGTCAACGTCTAATACAACGCGTTCAGAGGGTAGATTAGCCATAGAAACTCGGCACCCCTCTTTGGTATGAGATGTAGCTTCGTTATGTCCTACTTGTTGACGAATCTCCTCAAGAGCTTCATGTAGATTCACGTCCGCTCTCACCTTTCTGTTTCTCATACTTCTGTTGGAGATTCACTGATCGGTTGTATAGTCCTTCTGCAACGTCATGGTAATCCTTGGGAGAAAAACCTCTTCTTGGATGGAACGCGATCTCTTTTACTGGTTTTTCCTTTTGAAAATGCCATGCACCTACCTCTTCTGGCAGCAGCCAACTTGCAGGTTCGTCAGTTTTATCTTCTATTAGACCTTCCAGAATCAAGTTTCCTATTTCCTGTAGCAACCAGTCACTATGCGTTGTTATTATTACTTTCACGCCTGCCCGAACTAAACGCGCGAGAATGACTGCCATATCCGCTTGGGCGCCAGGGTGTAGGTGTGCTTCTGGTTCCTCAATGATGAGTGTATCGCCGGGTTGCACAAGACTTCGGAGATATAGCACCAAAGGGGCAAGTTCAGATACCATTGATGAAGATTGACTGAGACGAATTTCTTCCGTCATTCCGTGTGGCTGATAGAAAAACTCTGGGTAGCCACTCAGCAAAGGCCTGGCGATTATCTTTCCCGCTAATACCTTGGTCTCTAACACGTCAGCGATAGCAAATATTGCGTCATTAGATTTTTTGTTTTCTTCATAAATGGGAAGATGTTTCATGAAATCCACAATCACCGATGAAAGTGTCGGAATCCCTGAACTGTCCGAACGGGTAGCTCGCTCCATCAGAGAACTTGCCATAACTCGATGACTTTGGATGATACCGCTTCGGGACGCTGGCAAATAATACCTTTTTCGACCATTTGGGGTATAATCAGTGAATTCATCACTAGTGGTTAGTCCAGTCTAACTTTTCGGGTATAGATGTTTTAATCTGACACGCGCATCGTCCGTTGTAAATTGCCAGTCTACCTGCTTTTGCTCTGCATTTCTACGTTTTTGCCACGCTTGTGTCTCTCTACGGAGTGTCTCTATATCTGGGATTCGACGACACAAACATTGGCGTGTAAGGACGCTAAGTTCTATTTCCGCTATATTCAACCAACTTCCATGAATGGGGGTATGCACGATTTCTAAACGCTTCCGGAACCTATCTGCTTCTTCATCTCCAAACACTTTATTGAGTGACGCGAGTTTATGTGTATTCAGGTTATCACAAACTAAAATGACCTGTTTTGCGGATGGGTAGACCTCATCCAATAGTATTTTGACTTCTTCTGCCCAATCCACTGTCTTTCGGTGCGTCCGAACAGACACACGCCGCCATCCCGAGAGTGCCTCTGTAAATAGGAAGATATTTGCTGTGCCTTTGCGTTTATACTCGTTATCTACGCGCTTGACTTGTCCCGGTTTCGCAGGATACGGTTCACGAACATCATCCCTAAGTGTGACAGATTGTTCGTCCATGTTCACAACAGGAGTATCCGCAGCCAAAGGTTTCTGGTAAAGATCAAGCACTTCTTCCATTGACTTTACAAACTCAGCGTCTTTTTCAGGGGGTATCACCCACTGTTGCTGAAGGTGTGGTTTCAACGCGTTTTTTTTAGTGTCTGCCGCACCGTTTCTGGAGAAATGTTTTCCACAACTTCAAGTCTTACCAACTCTGACGCAAGCAGACGTAACGTCCATTTGGCAGCACCTTCGGGAGGGGTTCCACAACTCAGTGCTATCAACCTTGCTTCTCCGTCACCATCAAGTTTACGAGGTGTCGGTGGATGCTTCCGCTTCGCACGATATAAGGCACGAGAAAAGCCACCTTCCACAAAACGCTGACGCACTTTCGCAACTGTCCTATCAGTGCACTCATACGCCTCAGCTATTCTCGCGTCAGTCCAGCAGGGACCATTTATATCTGATTTCAGCAAAATATGAGCATGCCTTATCATATATGCCTCTTTTTTACCTGTGTTAATAATATCTGATAACTCCTGTCGTTCCGCATCGGTCAGTTGGACAACATATTTCTTATTCAAGGGTGTGTTCCTCCTTATGTATTGCTATACTATAAGAGAACACTTTTGTTTGTCAAGATGCCGAGAAATCTACAAAAACTAAAACAAACTTTTAGGATGGACTATCCACTAGGTATTGAATCCCATAATGGATCCTCCGCACGCGCAAGCACCAGATTAGCATTGATTGATCCATCTACTATGAGCTCTGATTCGGCAACCGTCATGTTGAAGTCCCACCATTTTTGACTTTTATTGCTAACTTTTAAGAAAACCTTCATCTCATAAGCTTTACCATCCATAGACCGTATCAAGTCTGAAACCGATTTAAAATCAAAACAGCGATTGAGTTCAGTGCTAATAACTTCCGGATCTGCAAGACTTGATTGCAAGTGGTCGCGCAACGCTGGAGGGAGATCCGAAAACTTGAATCGAGAACGACTGGTTATCAGTTCTTTAAGTAGTTCCGTTGTAGCATCAAGCAGTTTCTTTATTACCTTTTTCTTTTCAGCAGATACAGATAAAAAGTATCTGCTCCGAAGTTGATAGAGTACAGAAACTAAGGAAAGTGGAGTGAACCCTTCGGAGATACCGTGCAAAGCATACACAAGCGTAGCAAAATAAGTCTTCCCAGTGTTGCTGGGGCCAACAAACACCGTCAACGGACGCAGATCAATATTTGCCTCTGCAATAGGTCCAAAGTTCTCAACTGCTATTTCAACCTTCGGCTGCTCTTGTGTGTCTTTGACTTCACTCATCGTTATATCCTCAAATATGATTGTTATGTAGGTTAAAAAAACGTCAAATATGGTTTTCCAACGATCTCCCGCCATAGCAATACTGCAAGTTCGCGGGCATGATAATCTCCCCACATAGAAGATTCACTACACGGGATCTTTCTGCCTTCAGGTACATAATCCCATCCATTCGGACGGTGATACACAGAGTGCAATAACAACCCTTGATGCTTATCGGAAGTAGAGAGATACGGTTCAGCGAAAAGTGTTTTGGCGACTGTCAGACCTGCTTGGTAATAAGAATTTCCTGCATCGTGTTCACCGTGTTTTTTGAGGTAGTTGCCAAGCCGAATCAGTCCTTGCGCAGCAATTGCCGCTGCAGAACTATCCACCGGTTCAAAATCGTTGAACGGATTTGCAGGTGCTGCCAAGTAATCACCGAGTTCGGATAAACCGGGAGCGCCTGTGTCCCAATACGGAATACCATCTTGTGCAGTGTTCTCAATGTAAAAATCAGCAGTGGCTTCAGCTGCTTTGCGCATGTGTTTGGTCACCTCTGCATATCCCCCGTAAGGTTCAAGATCATCCTCTGTCAGCGTATCAAAAAACTCAAGTTGTTCAGCGTAGCCTGTGATAATCCATGCCAATCCGCGCGTCCACGTAGAAAACGGTGAATAACCTTGCTGTGTACTTGGACAACGGTAATTACCATCATTTGTATTGAAGATAGATTCATGCACAACCCGTCCACGCACATCAAAAGCGTCACGACCTTCACCAAAATACACGTTATACTTTGCTGTTGTCTGAGAATGTTGAATTAGCCGTTCCAAGAGGTTGATTGCTACATCGCCTTCACCCATCAGCACAGCGCCGAGCGTGTGTCCGACTGCTAAAACACGTAGTGAACGGATGGTATCCGAAAAAAGCGAATGCGGTCCGTTGAAAGAGGCGATATATCCCGTGTCATCTTTAATTTTTGTCCAGCGACTCGCTTGCACGGCAGCGGAGGCTTTTAGGGCAAGTTCGTAGAAATGCATCTCGCTGTCGTTCCACGGAATTACACCCTCGCGCATCAGTCGACGTAGGTTGCCATAAGTTGAGACATTGTTAAATCCGTGGTCATGCACACCGATGTGTGTGACATGCGGTGCCATCTTTTCAATCGTGTTTTGCCTGCCGATTTCAAGAAACTGATCATCACCTGTGGTGTCGAATTGAAGGATAGCAGATCCGAATTGAAATCCTTGCGTCCACTCTGTCCAACCTCGCGTCGTATAAGTGCCAGCAACGGTGAAAACAGGTGTGCCTTTTTCGGTGGGCCATGTGTCTTCTATAGCCAATATTTTTTGACCTGAGTATTCAAAAAGCCTTTCTAACTGTGGTTTCATGTCCTGAATTTGCAATGAACTATTTATCTGCATATATCCTCAATTACTGTTCAAAGAGTTTGTATATCGTTTACAACATGTATACTATTTCACGATTATCTATATCGTTCACATATTACTTCTATGAGATTCGTTGTAGATTTTCCCGGGACGTTTAGTCCAACAATAACTTTACCTCCATTTTTCTCAACGACTTCCTTTTCAATCAATTGCTCTAATTTATAATCGCCGCCTTTAACGTGAATGTTCGGTTTGAGTTCAGAAAGCAATTCAATCGGTGTTAACTCTGGAAAAATCACGACGTAATCAACACATTCCAACCCTGTGAGCATTTCAGCGCGTTCATCTTCAGGAACGAGCGGACGGTTTTCACCTTTTAATTCTCTTACCGAACTATCACTGTTGACTGCCACCACAAGCAGGTCTCCCAGTTGTCGCGCTGCCTGAAGATAACGGAGATGTCCTAAATGTAGCACATCAAAACAACCGTTGGTAGTGACAACAACGTCTCCATCTGCTTTTGCTTGCTGAAGGCGGGATGCAAGTTCGTAGCGATGATAGATTTTTTGGTTAAGCATATTCTATTTCCAAAGTTTTGAAAAATCCTATTCCAAATCGCGAAGTGCTTTCTCAATGTCGGTTTTGAGATCAAGACGTATATTCAGTTTAACCCGCATATCTGCGAAAGCAGTTTTATTGTCAACCGATTTAGAAATATTAACTATTTGATCTAAAAGTTTTAGGGCAGTTTTGAGGTCTGTCTTTGCCGCCTGCGTATATCCTAAGGCAGCATTTGCGACACCTCGGTTGTAGTAAAACTCAGGATGAGTCCTTTCTAACTTGATAGCTTTATCATAGTCAATGATACCATTGATATTGTCGCCTTGAGCAGATTTTGCTTTACCCCGAACGTTGTAGGCTTCAGCAAGAATAACATCTTCTTGCGCTAAACCAATCGCGGTATTGCAGTCTTTAATTGCGCCTTTACTATCTCCTAAACCAGACTTTGCATCTGCTCGGTTGACGTGGGCTAGAGTCAGAATAATATCTTCAGGTTTTAATCGGATTGCTTTATTATAGTCTTCAATTGCGCCATTATTATCCCCTAAATCAGACTTCGCACTACCGCGATTGATGTAGATTGTCGCGAGAATAACATCTTCAGGTTTTAATCGGATTGCTTTATTATAGTCTTCAATTGCGCCATTATTATCCCCTAAATCAGACTTCGCACCAGCACGACTTACATAGACAAAGGCATCATCTGCGCCGAGACGAATCGCTGTATCATAGTCTTTAATTGCACCTTCAAAGTCCCCTAACCTTTCCCTTGTATCCGCACGATTAATGTAGGCATCAGCAAAATCTGGTGCGAGGCGAATAGCAGTATCATAGCCTTTCATAGCATTTGCAAGTTCCCCGCGGTGCGCCGCATTCTTTGCACTGTAGTAACGGATAAGAGGTTCCTCACGCCATGTTGCCAACGATTTTATTTCCGTTGGCATATCTTTAAGTAATGTTTGGAGATGATTCGAAGGAACTACATAACCCGATCCAATCAAATCACTTTTAGACATAATGCCTATCACTTCTCCATTAACGTTTAAGATCGGACCACCACTATATCCACTACGTATATTTCCCGCCTTCACATGAAAGAAATGAGGTGTGAGCCGTATTATTTTACCCTTTGAAACGATGCCACGTTCATACTTACCCTCTATGCGAGCACTGCCAATGGTAAAAATAGTATCGCTTGCTTTCACAGTATCACTGTCTCCAATTGAAAGAATGTGCGGATCTTCACCTCCCATCTTCGCAACCTTTAGGATAACAAGGTCTCGTATCGGATCACTCGCCATAACCCCTTTGATAGTGAACCATGTTGACTTATTAACCAACTTAGCCACGCTGACAGCCCCATCAAAGGATCTTTGGTTAACAACATGAATGTTCGTAACAATCAGATCATGTCTGATGAAAAAACCACTACCTGATGCTGGTGGGCCTTCAACGCTTAGACTCCCTATCTGTACAGTACCAGCTTTCCCGATTTCCGCAATTTGTTCAAAATTCGGCGGAGCAATGGCTTTTTCGCTATGTGCTGTTTGTTGCTCAATACTTGAGGCACATGACAAGAAAATCCCTAATGTAAGGCAGCCTATGAGTGCTAATACTTTTTTTGCAGTCTTCATCTTGATATCCTCTTATTTAATAGGTAGATCAGTTTTAAGCGTTAATAGTTTAGCACCTATTAGACTGTTTGACAAGTTTTCCTTTCATCAAAACTTTTGTATCAAACATTGATATATTTTAGATTTTGGAGTATACTCAATTGGTATGAAATCAGAAGCAGACCGCGAGCGCGGCATCATCGTTGGAATAACAGGTGGTATAGCGTGCGGGAAAACAACCGTCTCTGAGTTACTCGCTGAAAAGGGAGCGATTCCTATAAACGCCGACGAAATTGGACATCAACTGCTCAAAGCGGATAGCCCTGTGATAGATGAACTTGTCAACGCATTTGGGCGGGAAATTCTTGAGGAATCGGGAGATGTTAGCAGGAAAAAACTGGGCGCAATCGTTTTTCGAGATAAATCTGCGCTTGAACGATTAAATGCAATCCTCCATCCGTTGATTATCCAACGTTCCCGTTCTCGTGCGCGCCAACTTGTTATAGAAGATCCGTCATGTGTTGTCCTGCTTGACGCGCCCCTTCTTATAGAAGCAGGTGCTTACGATTCTGTTGATCTGATTGTTGTTGTGACTGCATCGCCTGAGATGCAATTGCATAGGATTATAGAACGGAGCCGCGCACAGGACCGACCTCTGACCGAAAGTGAAGCACAGGCACGAATAGACTCGCAGATGCCTGTATCTGAAAAGGTAAAATATGCGGATGTTGTTATAGAGAATGATGGGACGCTTGAAGAACTCAATGACAAAGTGTACCAACTTTGGGATCAACTTATGAATCGTGCCAAAGGAGATTGATAGCGTTTGCCTTGATAACGCAGAAAACTTCCTTCCCCTTATTCAGTTGGAGTTGTTCGCGTGCTTCGTGTGTAATTTTTACCGAAAGTCGATACGTTTCAACAAGAATAGATAACACTGTTTTGTCCCCGACCACATTAACTTGATCAATCGTTCCCTTCAACATGTTCCGCGCACTAATTGGCAGATTGGGTTCAAGCGAAATGATAATATCTTCTGCCCGAACGGCGATTGGAACTTCTTTTCCGATTTCTGTATTTACGTAAGGGATAACAAGACACTGGGATACTATTTCTAATTCAGTTACACCTCTATGTTGATCTGAATTTACAACTGGGAGAGACAAGATATTTTCTACACCTATTAAGTTTGCAATCGGCAGCGCGGAAGGAACAGTTAGGATTTGATACGGTTCTCCACTGGCGGTAATCTTTCCATCAGAGAGAAGAAAAGCCTCATCAGCGATTGCCATCGCTTCTGATATGGAATGGGTGACGTAGAGAATTGGTATTTCAAAAGCGTTCTTTATATGGTGTAGATACGGAATAATTCGGTTTTTCAATCCGCCATCAAGTGAAGCAAGTGGTTCGTCCATGAGAAGTAGGCGCGGTTCCATCGCAAGCGCGCGTGCAATAGCAACACGTTGACGTTGTCCACCTGATAATTGTTTTGGATAGCGTTGAAGTAACTCCGTGATTTCAAGGATTTCAAGTAGTTCGGAAATGCTATCGGGATTTTTACGTTTTTTTCGTATTTGTCCATAGCGGATATTCTGTGCAATGGTAAGATGTGGAAAAAGGTATCCCTCTTGAAAGATATATCCGAAACGTCGTTTTTCTGGTGGCACATTAATCCGAGAATCAGAGGTATAAAGTGTTTCGTTTCCAAAAATAATCTTACCTTTGTCTGGAGAAAGTGTTCCACTGATGCAGTTAAGAAGCGTGCTTTTACCACTGCCAGACGCACCCAAAAAAGCAGTGACCTTCTTTTCAAGTGTGCAATTGAGGTCTAACGTAAAATTACCAAGTGTTTTACGAAAGTCAAGTGTGATTTTGGCTTTGTCTACCATAGTGTATTTGAAAATCTATTGACCCATCTACAACGCGAATCCAGACGTAAAATCTTCTAAAATAGAGGTTTATTCGAATCCGCCGCCGTCAAAACCGCCTCCACCGTCAAATCCTCCGCCGCCATCAAAACCACCGTCGCTCCCGCTGGAATCTGTATCAGTAGATGAGGTGTCTTGGTTGTCATTGCTTAACATGCTACCGAGTAGTATACCAGTAAAGAGAGTGTCCTCTGTCCCGTCAACAGTATTAGTAGGGTCGTCAACATGACCATCCTGCTGCCGCTTTTTCCTTTGTGATTGTTTGTTTTTTGAACGCTGAGCCAGATTCAAGATTACCACCAGAAATATGCCAATTGCAATCAGAACGAAAAGTGTTTCCATACCCATCATGTTGCTCCTTTGTGTATAAAGAATTGTAAGAGTTTTCGTCTTAATTTAGTCATGTTTATTAGGTAAATTCAATATAAAAAACTAAGAATTAATCCTGTCTAAGGGTGATACGTTCCGTTAACCAGATTGCAATAAATGCAACAACGGTTGAAATAAACACTAACCGATAAACTGTTAAATCTTGTCCCAGTTGGACAGCATGATAAATACTCAATGCCATCGTTTGTGCCTTACCCGGGATGTTACCCGCAACCATGATGGTAGCCCCAAACTCCCCCAGACTTTTTGAAAAACCGAGAATTGTGCCTCCGATAATGCCGCGTGATGCAAGCGGAAGTGTTATCGTCCAGAAGACTTTGATTGGTGATGCGCCAAGCGTACGTGCTGTGTTTTCAAGTTCAGGCGGCACAGACTCCATTCCTGTGATGATACCGCGTACTAATAAGGGAAAGGAGATAATCGAAACAGCAATTACAACAGCAAATGGTGAAAAAACAAGTTCTAAGTTGAAGACATTAAATAAAAATCCCCCGATAAGTCCATTCTTACTCAAGAGAATTAGGAGCAAATATCCGCTCACCACAGGTGGAAGAACCAACGGTAGCATCACGAATGTGTTCAGAAAAGATTTCCCCGGAAATTCACGTTTTGCGATCAGCCAACCCACCAACAGTCCTGGCGGAAACATCACAATGAGACTCAACAACGCAACTTTTATAGATAAGATGAGAGCGGTAATTTCGGCAGGGGTTATCCTCATTGCAATGTCGCAGGCATATTTCTATTGTGCTGAGTCAGTCGATATACAAGTAAACCCATGTTTTTCGAATATTTCAATGGCACGAGAGGTTTTAAGATACGCGATAAATTGTTGTGCTAACTGTTTTTGGTCACTATCCTTCAGAACAACAGCAGGATACACTATTGACGTGTGGGTATCATCAGGAAATTCATAAAGAGCTTTCACTTTTTTGCTGAGTGCTACATCTGTTTGATAGACGATAGCAACGTCAACATTTCCAGCACTAACATAAGCAAGTGTTGCTCGGACATCTGTTCCGAATACTAACTTAGGATGCACCTTCTCCCATAAACCGAGATGCGTCAAAGCCTCTTTCGCATAAGTGCCAGCAGGCACAATTTCGGGCTGCCCAATAGCAATTCTTGAAACAGCATTCTCGGCAAGCCTCTCAACGGATTCCACGGATAAAACGGAGTTTTTATGAGAAACAAGGACTAACCGATTTGACAGCACATCGTATCTACTGCTGTCTTGAAGTAAGCCAAGTGTTGCAAGTGCCTCAACCTGCTGAGGACTTGCCGAAATAAAAACATCTGCTGATGCACCTTTTTCAATTTGCCGTTGCAGCGTTGTAGATGCTGCAAAATTATAACTAACTTTAACACTGTACTTTGCAGTAAACTGTTCACCAATTTCTGTCAACGCATCTGTCAAACTCATTGCACCAAAAACTCTTAATTCAGAGTCTTTTTGTGTATGTCCACACCCTACAAATGCTGCACATATCAGCATGAACATAATAAAGGTGTAAAATTTTACGTTCTGGTGCATAATAATTCATCAAAAACCGTGGTTAACACGAAAAGATTATAACAAACATTTGAAGTTATGTCAATTCCTTGTTTGAATGTGTTAATTTTATTTCATTGTGTTATAGTATTCGTGTAACGCCTGAACATTTTTCTTTCACATAAAAAAACAGCAATTTCTTCCTTAAGAATTACAAATAATTGCACTTTTTTCAAAAAAGTGCAATTATTCACCTTAAAATTGTGTCTTTATATTATGAAAGTAGATATTACGCATTTATTAGAATTTGTTTTATCCGATGACATAGTGATAACCTTGAAACACTTTGAAAAGGGTTTGCAAATTTAGATGGAATTCAATTTTTTTCATATTATGCACCCTTTCTAACCTACAAACTGTGTCTTTAACTTATGAAGACAATCCGAAAAAAGTCCTAAACTTTTTCGGTTGAAACGTATATTATTAATATAGAGATGAAGTAATTTTCACACAAACGTGTCTTAAACAAAAGGAGGTCTAAAATGTTCCGCGATATTTTTACCAACAGATGGGTTGTTGGCGGCATGGTCTTCCTGATAATGTTTGCTGGTGCGTGTTATCTATGGTACCAATATGACACGGCACCATATAAACAAGAGGCAGCCGAAACCGCCGAAGTTGCCCGCGAATGGGAAGCAACCCAAAAAGCGAGCACTGAGAACCGGGCGGAACAGGCAGCCAATCAAGCATCTGTGGAAGGCACAACGCCAACTACAGATAAACCTATCAACAAGATCTCCGCTGAAGGGAAAAATAACAGCGAAGCGGAGGGAAAACAGCAGGTTTCTGATACACCATCAGAAAACGCTGCGAAATTGGATGAGAAGGTATCTCCTCATGGCTTCGGGCCATATCCCAAAGTTCCTCTAGGCTATCCAGGCGGAGATGATCCGAATTTTTGGGAGTATCCACGAACGGAGAAACATGAACTAATGACGCGTGTATGCATAAAGTTATGGGAACAAGGTATACACACAAGGCTCATCATTTGAAAATGGATTAGTTTATCCTGTTTATCCTAATACGCTTATTGTAAAATGGAAAACCCAATGGACGCCTTTTGGAACGAGGAAACGGGCTTCGAGCATAAGTGGCTCTCCAGGAACCGAGTCCTTTCTACGTAACCGTCGTGGCCCTATTTATGAAAACGATATTCCGTCCGATATAAAGGTGATTGAATATAAAGATGCGGGCATTGACCCGTATACTTTTTTAGATTTACAATAAGGAGAAAGTATAATGAAAAAAGTAACAGTTTTTCTTATCATCGCGTGTGTCATTGTTCCCATCACGACGATAACGTTAGGGTCGAACAACAGTGGTGTATCGGAATGGGAAGATCCTTCCGCGGATGACCGGGGGGATGATCCTAATTATACCTTATATCGTTGGGCAGGTGATAGTGACTCTATGAAAATATGGAGCGATGCTATTACTTCAGCAACGCAAAGTGGTACCGGACATTCTGTTTCCGCAAGCACCATGCTCGGCTCTGTCACGAAGCCTTGGCTCACAGGACAGTATGCTCTTTATGCCACACTCAACCATGACTGGGTAAGTGATAATAATCGCGACGGTGATAATGATGGTGATGGTGAATGGGAGGAATATATCTCCAAATGGACAAATGCAGATGACAAAGATTGGTGGGATTCTTATGATCAATCCGACACCATAGAATACTGTATTGCCCATGGTTGGATCAGTGCGAAAGATATCAGAACTCCCTCCGTAAGATATGGCACCAATGTTTATATCCCCTGGTAATCTTTACATATTTATTTTACAGGCAGGTATCCGAGAAGGGTATCTGCCTATCTTTTTATCAATACTTCCAATACCTAAAAAAATCAATTCCTAACACCCTTTGATGTATCTTCAGTCAATTTTGACAAAACTTTACACACCCAAACAAACTTTGCTTGCAATCTCACTTTAATCATGGTATCCTTTTTATATAAAAATACACAATTGGAGATAAAACAATGAAATTAGGTTTATGCTCCATCGCTTTTCAAGATAAACCATTGGAAGAGGTCATTGATATCGCGGCAGAATACGGATTTGATGGCGTAGAAGTTTGGGGCAAACCCCCGCACATGCCTGCAGAATACGATGAAACGCATGTCAAAAACATTCGGAATTTGGCACAGCAAAAAGGGCTGGCGGTTTCTGCGTTTGGGTCCTATGTTGATCCTTTGATGACATTCCACCAAAAGCATTTAGAGGAAGCGTTTAAAATTGCGCACGAACTCGGCACTGATCTGATTAGAATTTGGTCAGGAGGAGGTCCCTCAAAATACATTGCTCCTGCGGATAAACGACTTATCCTTTTTCGGTTGGTCACTTTAGCGCAGTGGGCAAATTTCAGAAGTATTAAATTGGGTATGGAGATGCATAATAACCATCTGACAGACACTGTTGATAGCATCTTGGAGGTAATTGAGAGTACTAATCAACCCTCTCTTAAAACTTACTATCAGCCACTTGCTCGATTTGATGCGGATGAACCTCATACGGCTGCACAAAAACTTGCACCTCATGTTGTGAGCGTGCATGCACAGAACTTTGATGAAAACGGGAAAGCATGTCCAATTTCAGAAGGTGTTGTTGACTATAGTAGAGTAGTTGAGACTCTCAGTGGTGCTGGTTATGACGGTTACATTCAGGTAGAATTTGTGCACGGCGATAACAAATTAGAGGCTTTACAACGTGACAGAGACTACCTTTCAAGCTTAACAGCGCCTTTAGCCGAACGTTCCTTAAAAGATTTAGAAACTGAATCTGTTTAGACAGATTCAGTTTTTCAGTATATGCGGTTAGAAATCGGTATCATTGCACTTGTGGAAGAGGCATTAGAATCTACAGCGGAAAAGCGCGCGCAGTTTGATTGGCTTCGTAACAAACCGAGTCGTGAACATTTCGGTGATTATTACGATATTCTAATGGAACTTTACGGTGAATTTGGGGGAGACTGGGAGGGAACTTCAGCAAAAACAGACGGATTCCTTACACCTGATGCCTATTTTCCAGACCCCTACCATTTTATCTTTGAGTTTGATGAGCTGCAGCACTTTACTCGGTTTCGAGAACAGACATTTAGGTTTTATCCTGAGGACATACCGCTTGCTTATGCACCGGAGAAATACCTAAAGTTTTGCCAGCAATACCACACGGAAGCACTTGCAAAGGGACCTGACCGGTTTCGCCGCTCTACCGCAGATTTTCCTTATGTTAATGGTCGTGCAGCACAACGCGCTTTTTTTGATACGTTCCGGGATTGGTTGCCGCCACAACATGGACTGAATCCAACAGTGAGACTCGCGGAATTTGAGGTTAAACCAGTCCTTGATGGAGAATTAACAGAAGATGCCGCGAAAGCCTACATCAAAAGGTTGATATGTGAACGACTCGCAACTTCCTGATAGCGAGTTGCAACAATATATAAAAAAGGTAGGGTACATAACGCTACATGAGCAACCGAACGGGTTCAACAGTGGATTTATCAGACTATCCGCTACTTCAACTTATTGGACAAACTCCCCTCGCCAAAATTGATATTTTTGCTGATGAATTTCCGAATGTAGAAATCTACGCGAAAATGGAGACCTATAACCCTGGTGGTTCTATCAAAGACCGACCGGTTTTGCGGATGCTAACTGAGGCAATTGCTTCGGGAGAACTTACACGCGAAAAAGTGATATTAGATTCCAGTTCTGGCAATGCGGGGATCGCTTACGCAATGATTGGCGCTACTCTCGGCTATAAAGTTGAACTCGTGATCCCTGACAATGCCACCGAAGAACGGAAAAAACGTATCAGTTCACACGGTGCTCAGATTATCTATACGGATGCAATCCTCGGCTATGATGAAGCGTTGCGAGAGGTGGATCGAAGGTATGAAGCAGAACCGGATAAATATTTTTTCAAATCCCAATACGAAAATGAAAATAATTGGCGTGCTCATTATGATACGACAGGTGTAGAAATCTGGGAGCAGACAGATGGTAAGTTAACGCATTTTGTTGCGGGTGTGGGAACAGGTGGCACTATTACAGGCGTAGGGCGACGGCTTAAAGCTTGTAATCCTGATATACAGGTATGTTCTATTGCGCCAGAGAGGTTCCCCGGAATTGAAGGGTTAAAACCGCTCGGAGATCCGGATGATATTGTGCCGGAAATTCTTGATGAATCTGTGATAGATTACCGAATTCCTACCTCAATTGAAAACGCACACGAAATGTGCAGCCGTCTTGCACGACAAGGTTGGTTTGTTGGAACATCATCTGGCGGATACCTATACGGCGTATACAAACTTGCACAAGAGATACAGGAAGGAGTTATTGTCACAGTGTTTAATGACCTTGGCGAAAGGTATTTTAGTATGAGATTATGGGATTGACATATCTCTTAACCGAAGATTCCAAACGACATAAATTAGGAGTTCTATGGAAACGACAGTTATTCCGTTTCGCGGGTTACGTTACAATTTAGGCAAGGTTGGAGAAATCGCGAATGTTATTGCACCGCCTTATGATGTTATTAAACCTGAAGAACGGGTTGATTTGGAAGCGCGACACCCCGCCAATATTATCCACTTAATTTTGAGCCAACCACAAGACAATGACACTGATAATTCAAATCAATACACACGCGCAGCCGCACTGATGAACCAATGGATTTCTGATGATACCCTCGTTCAAGACTCAATTCCCCGTTATTATATTTACGATCAATCGTTTCATGCCCCCGATGGAAAGCACTATACACGCCGCGCTTTAATTGCCCTCGTTAAACTTGAACCTTTTGAAAATAAGGTTATCCTACCCCACGAAAAGACACATGCAGGACCGAAGATTGATCGCCTAAATCTCATGCGTACATGTCATGCCAATCTCAGTCCTATATTTCTTCTCTATCAAGATCCAAATGGTGATATTGAGCAAATTATGCAGGGTTTTACTGATGAAAACGCGCCTGAAATAGATTGCCCCGAAAGTTTTGGAAGTACACATCAATTGTGGTGTTTAGATAATGCTGAATCAAATCGTGAAATTCAGCAACTTTTTTCATCAAAACCGCTTCTCATTGCGGATGGACATCACCGCTATGAAACTGCTCTTGCATTTAGAGATGAGATGGCTCATAAAGGGAAAAACGAAACATTATACGGATATGGCTATATGATGGTGAACCTTGTTCGAATGGAATCACCCGGATTAGCGGTTTTGGCAATTCATCGCTTACTCAGCGATCTCACTACTGATCAGATAAATCATGCTATTGCTGGATTGCCTGAAGTATTTGAGGTGCACGAAATTGATTCCCTTTCAAATCTTATGGCAAAATTAGGGACATTTAAGGGAAAATCACCTGCTGTTGGCATGTCCACGCCTGACAATAAGTATCGGTTGTTAATTCCGCATTCATCGCCTGCAGGACAATTAGATGTAACGCTTGTGCAAGACACTATCATCAACAAGTTGTTTAAAGTTGAAACATTAGCAGACCATATCAGTTATACCGCATACCCTGATGATGCTGTTATGCATGTTGATTATGCGTCACACCGCGTCGCATTATTGATGAATCCGACACCTGTTGAGCAAGTTTTGGATGTAGCAATGGCAGGATCGGTGATGCCGCAGAAATCAACCTATTTTTATCCGAAAATGGCGACAGGGTTCGTTTTGAACTTATTGAGGTCTTTTTTATGAATATAGCGAATAAAACGATATTTACGGGTGACAATCTGCCTATTCTGCGCGGGATTAATTCTGAATGCATTGACTTGATATACCTTGACCCGCCGTTTAATAGCAATGCAAACTATGCTGCGCCTATCGGATCACAAGCAGCAGGTGCGGAATTCAAAGATACTTGGTCACTCAATGATTTAGACATAGCATGGCTTGACTTGATTGAAACAAAGTATTCAGCAGTCAACCGCGTTATTCAAGCAGCAATGACAGATTCCGATAAATCATATCTTATTTACATGGCAGCAAGACTACTGGAAATGCATCGTATCTTGAAATCAGATGGAAGTATATATTTACATTGTGATCCAACAATGTCTCATTATCTGAAGTTGCTGATGGACGCGATATTTGGCAGAAAGATGTTTCGGAATGAGGTTGTGTGGCATTATAGGAGATGGACTGCAGCATCAAAAAGGTTTCAAAAACTACATGATATAGTTTTGTTCTATTCAAAATCAAAAGAATATACATTTAATCAACTATATACGACATATACACCCGGTTCAATATCTCGAAAGGAGCAAGGTGTATTACATCGTTTTAAGAAGGGTGAAAAACCTACATTAGTGAGCAATAGAAGCAAGAATGAAAAAGGGGTTGCCGAAAATGATGTATGGCAAATACCATTTATCGCCCCATCATCTAAAGAACGTGTTGGTTATCCAACACAAAAACCCTTGAAACTACTTGAGCGAATCATATCTGCCAGTAGCAACAAAGATGACGTTGTCTTTGACCCGTTCTGTGGGTGTGCTACAACATGCGTAGCAGCGGATCGCTTGCATCGGAATTGGATAGGTATTGACATATCCTCCAAAGCAGTTGAATTAGTTTTAGAGCGAATTAAGAAGGATCAAGGATTATTTCAAGAGATTATATGTCGCACAGATATACCACACCGCACAGATTTAGGTGATATACCATCTTATAACATATCGGCAAACAAGACAAAATTATATGGTGAACAAAGCGGTAACTGCAACGGATGTAACACCCATTTTGAAACTCAACATCTGGAAATAGACCATATTATCGCAAAATCAGTTGGTGGAACAGACCACATTGGCAACCTTCAATTGCTTTGTGGTAATTGCAACCGAATCAAAGGAAACCGCGGACAAGAATATTTGATCGCAAAACTGGCAGAACGCTAAATCCTAAACATATCATACCGCAAAAATTAGGAGTTATAAATTGAGTAACCAAGCCAAAAACCAACATTATATCTCTGGATTTCTTTTGCGTAAATTTGAGATAAATCCGGAAAGTCTTAAAAAAAATCGCAAAGTATTTTTGCTGCATAAACAGACAAAAAAAATTGAAAAGGAAAAAATAGCGAATATTTGTGCAGTAGATTTTTATAATGCTCTGCCACAAAATGAAAAATTAGATCGAATGGAAGATAAATTTACCAGTTCATTACAAAAGTATCTGGATAAAGAACATGACAAAGATGACATAAGACATTATAATGATTAAATCGGAGGTGTTTTATAACACCAAGGTCTGAAGTTCAATCTATAGTTGTGTAATCCACAACAAGTTTCCATGACTAAGTCGCTGAACCCTTTCTTCCAGTTGCGCAACTTGTCTTTTACAATGCGGTATCTTTTAACACCACTAATCGCATGTTCAATCTGTATGCGTATGGACGAAATGAGACGATTTCTTTCTTTTTCCTCGGTGGTAAGTTCACCACCTTTCGGTTTCTTTTTCGGTTGAATGATGTTTATGCCAGGGCGTGTAAACCCTTGAAAACCGGAATCTTGATATAAGTTGCTACCACTCGGCACAGTATATCCTACAGTATCTGCGATCTGTTTATCGTGTATTCTCCCTTCAAAGGAAGGTGTCAATAACACGACTTTGCAAGCAGCATTGATAATAAGGTTATTCTTGAGCGTATGTTGTTTCTTTTTGCCACTATAATGAGCCTTTTGAACTTGTGGGTCTTTGGGACGCCGGATTGGTCGCTCGGTGCCATCATGAAAAAAAATGGTTGGAAGTCTGATTGTCAACCGAGGTATCCAAAGCCACATCAAAAGTTGCGGGGATTGTCGTCCGAGATGGCAACTCTCCAAGTTCGGCTAAAGCACTATCTAATATCGGCAAAAGACGATGGATCCATTTGTTGGCTACAGGTTGACACATACCGAAGAGTTCACCTTGCACATCTTGTGTTGTCGCTTTGCGGAGGTAAACTAAAATAAACAACAACTTATCTTCAAAACTGGGTAAACAACTCGTTTTGTAGGTGGAATATCGCCGTTTTTCACGGGGTTTTCCATCAAGTGTCTTTGTTGCATAATACGCTAAAAAATGTTTGGTAAAGTAGGGAAGAAGAGATGAAAACTCTTCAAGTGTATATCCTATAAGAGACTCAAACCTTGTGGGTTTATCCTTAAGATATTGGTAATTCATCAGTCGCACTCCAAAATAGGTTTTCTTACAAATATACTACAAACTAATAAAACTCACAACAATTAAAACGTTATAATGTCTATATTAAACTTAAAATATTTCGCTTGTCTATTACTTTGTGGAACACCCAAATTTAGAAAAAACTTAATTACAAATATCACAGAACACATAGATAATGAATATGGTCTCCCGATTGGAAGTGTGAAGGTGATGAATGATGTTAAAGGGAAATTTGACTGGACCGAAAATTGTGCCAAAGCCTTATTTAGAGAAATAGAAGGATGGGAAGGTTTATCGTTTGTAATTGATAAACCAGTTTTTATTTCCAGTAATTCGCCCGTAGTAGTCAACAATAGAGAAAACGGACATTTTCATATAAATATAACGAGCTTAAAAAAATCTGAAAATACAGTTGAACAAGAACAACAGGATACCATAATTTCATTCGGGATAACATTCAAGGTTGCTAATGTTGATTTACAAACAGATCCCTGGATACATTTCCCTGTATCTCCAAACCATTTATTGGTTTTTGCATCAACCAAAGACAGAATTTCTAAAATCAGATCCGATTTTGATTCGGTAAAATCCGAATATGATTCGCCAAGAAAAGAAAACCTAATAAGAGATATAAACACATTTACATTTGCACATTCTGAAGACTATGCTATCTCATCAAAAAGAGAACTATTAGAAGTAGTTAAACCGCTCATAAATTTTGCCACAGAAACAACGCCAAAACCAGAAATACTTTAGCGAACCGTTAATCAAAGTAGGTTTTTAACGTAAGATTGAAGACGTTCTGGATCCTGCCTGCAGAAGTTTCCGCCAATCTGTATCATGCATTTGTGGATTTGGTGGTAGAAGGAAATTAAGAAAGTTTCTATTGACAATGTAATGGAAAGTAAAAGTGAAAAGATGCACACTGAACAATACTTAGACACCTTAACTTTTTCACATCAGTTATACGATGAGATACCACGCGAGTTGGAATTCCGAGCGACGACTCTCGCTGAAGCGGAGGAATGGCAGCAAGTTCTGCGCGAAAAACTTATAGAATTGGTAGGCGGTTTTCCGTCAACGAAGTGCGACCTACAGCCAGAGACTGTGGAGATACGTGAATTTGAGAATTATATCCGTGAAACAGTGCTGTTTCAGAGTCTACCAAATATGACGACTTACGGATATTTCCTTACGCCAACACACGTAGACATTTCCACACCAAACGCGACGATTCTCTGTTTAGCGGGACATGGACGCGGTGTTGACGACATTGTTGGGATTGAAGAAGATGGCACAATGCGAGAGGAATTTGGTGGTTATCAGAACGATTTCGCACTCCAATGTTTAGCACACGGTTATACTGTGCTTGCGATAGAACAATTCGGCTTTGGTCATAGGAGAGATGCGGTTTCGCGTGAAAGAGGCGGCGGGAGTTCTTCGTGTCAACCGAGCGCAGGTGCCGCATTGCTGCTGGGGCAGACGATGGTCGGATGGCGAGTTTACGATGCCATGCGCGCTTATGATTATTTAGCCACTCGTTCTGAGGTGGATATGAATCGGCTCGGTATAATGGGTATATCTGGTGGTGGAACAACTTCGTTTTTTACTGCGGCAATTGACCAACGTGTGAAGGCTGCGGTTATAAGCGGATATTTCAATACATTTAAGGATAGCATTTTAAGCATTAGTCATTGTATAGACAATTATATACCAAATGTGCTACAATATGCGGAGATGTCCGATATTGCCGGATTAATTGCGCCGCGCGCAATGTTTGTTGAGTCTGGTACTGAAGATACCATTTTTCCAATTGCGGCTACCCGCGCATCGGTGGAACGTGCCAAAACAATCTTTAGGCACTTCAATGCCGAAGATAATTTGGGTTTTGAGGTATTTGAAGCGGGACATAGTTTTTACGGTGTCGGCGCATTTGAGTTTCTCAAACAGGTTTTATAGTAAGGAGAATTAGGTGGCAATAGAGCTATTTTCAATTGGAACTGAGTTAGTGCTTGGACAAATTCAGGATACGAATGCCCATTGGATTGCACAGCAGATACTCCAACTCGGTGGGGAGTTACGGCGGGTAACGATGCTCCGCGATGATTTTGATGAGATGACTGAAGCATTGGATTCTGCAATTGGACGTGAAACAGCACTGATCCTAATGACAGGCGGACTCGGACCGACACCAGACGATATGACGGTAGCAGTTGTCGCATCGCTCATCGGAACAAAACCTGTTGTGAGCGAAGAGACCATCGCAGAATATCGCAAACGCCGTGAGATGTCTGAAAACGATCCGCTCAATGAAGCGTTGACCAAAATGGCGACTGTGCCTGAAACAGCAGAAGCCCTTCAGAATCCTGCGGGATGGGCACCGTGTATCAGTGTTTCTCATAAGGAATCGACTCTCATGATGATGCCCGGTCCACCGCGTGAAATGAAAGCGGTTTTTGAAACACATATCCAACCACTTATCGTTGAACGTTACCGTGCTGAAATTAGCACAGCGCGTGTATTTGTAAATATGTTTGAAGCGGAAGTTTCACCACTGATGCAAAAGGTGATGGAACGTTATCCAGATGTTTATCTAAAGGCTTATGTGGCACTACGTGATGTTGGCGGCAACATGATGCCTGTAGATTTTGTTTCAACAAGTAGCGATAAAGAGGAGTCTGAAAATCAGCTCCAACTCGCGATAGATTATTTTCAAGAACTTGTTCTTGAAGCAGGCAAATCTTTCAGTTATGAAGATCAATCTTAGTATGTAGGAAGTAATTGTTTCCTACAAGTTGATTTATAATTTTTATTACTTTAAAAAGGGAGAACTATATTTTGAATCGTAGACCTTCAGGAAATAAGAGAAAACCGAAGCCTCGGTTTACAAAACAGCGGGGCCCAAAGCGGAAGCAACAACAGAAAAAACGAAAAGAGGATGCAGCTACAGATGTCGCTTCAGATAATGAAGCTACTGAACGAACCCCTTCTCAAAAAGATAAAATCGAAGTAGAAGGTGTGGTTGTTGAACCTTTGCCAAATGCAATGTTTCGTGTAGAATTAGATAACAAACATGAAATTCTTGCACATATTTCTGGTAGAATGCGGAAATACTTCATCAAAATCTTACCGGGAGATAAGGTAACTGTGGAACTTTCGCCTTATGATTTGACACGAGGACGTATTACATATCGTAAGCCATGAAACCGACTACCTTAGTTCATATCAATAACAATGAAGAAAAGGAGATACATCGACTACTTCATGCTATTGAAGAAAAACGGGAACAAGTTGAGGAACTCACAGTGGCAAAGGAACACCTGAAAGCTGAGGTAGACTTGTTTCAGCACAGGTACAATGCTCATATTGGGCGTGTTTATCTTGAACTTGATAAGGTTGAACTTGAAACAAAGGAGTATCGTCTTCGCTTGCAATTACGTCGAGAAGATATAAGTGAAGAAGAAATTGAAGCACGGGTAGAATCCTGTTTTAGGGAAAACCGCGCGCGGATTGATGCTTGTGAAACAGAAAAAGAAGATGAGCAAAAATCTCAAAAAAGCGAACTTCCAGATAAGGAAGCGAAGTTCCTGCAAAATCTCTACCGTAAACTTGCCAAGAGATTTCATCCAGACAAAGCGGAGCATCCTGAGGAGCAAAACCGACGAGAACAGTTGATGCCGCTCATCAACCAGGCATATCATGATCAAGACATTCAAATTTTGGAGCGTTTAAGTATAGGAGAGACTGACTTTCCAATTGATTCTGAAGACAGCACAGCAGTAAAAAGGGAACGACTACAGACTGAATTGCGAAATCTTAATAGAGCAACAGCAGAATTACGCTCAGAGATAAATCGGGTTAAGGCAGGACGCACCTATCGGTTGAAGGAACAGGTAGAAACAGCCGAGAAAAACGGGCAAGACTTGTTAACGACTCTCGCCGCTGATTTGAAACATAAAGTTCAATCAGGTCGCGCACAATTGACGCGTCTGATTAATATGTGGAGTCGTTCAAAAAACTCTTAACTATGGTAGATTTTGAATTATTTATACACTTTGCACCTGCAAGGTTAGGAAACCTCGCCTACCCAGGGTGATAGTGTCTATTTATTTCTATAATTCACCATATTTCATAAACCAAATCCAATAATTGATTTTACGTTAATATAGAAGGAATCATCCATGCAACTAACCAACAAAGTCGCTATTGTCACTGGTGCTGGACGGGGAATTGGTAGAGCCATTGCCATTGCTTACGCTGCAGAAGGGGCTAATGTTGTAATCGCAGCACGAAGTGAGAATCAACTTAATGAGGTAGCAGATGTGATTTCAGCAAATGGTGGCAATGTTCTCACAGTACCATCTGATTTACGGAACCGTACTGAGGTGGAAAATCTTATCCGTAAGACTATGGAGAGTTACAGACAAATAGACATCCTTGTCAATAATGCTGGTATCAATCCAAGAGGCTTGTTTTTAGAGACAACTGATCAGGAGTGGGATGAAGTATGGAAGATCAACGTCATGGGTGTTGTCCACTGTTGCCGTGCAGTATTGCCTATCATGAAACAGCAGAAAAGTGGAAATATCATCAACATTGGTTCAGGAATGGGGCAGGTTGGTCACGCGAATCTTAGTATCTATTGTGCATCTAAAGCAGCTTTGCACGGGTTGACACAAGCAATTGCCGAAGAGGTGTGGCAGGACGGGATTATTGCCAATATCCTGATACCCGGTCCGGTAAAAACAGAACTCTCTAAACCTGCTTGGGAGAGTACCGATACTTTTAGAGGGCAGAGTGATCCTTGGAAGGAGCCAGAGCAGGTTGTTCCATCCGCGCTTTTCCTTGCAACACAACCCACTGACAGCGGTATGACAGGGCAGATTCTAAGTATTATGCGGAGAAATAGTCCGTAAGACCGTGTTTTGCAAGTGAAATTAGCTAATGATGTTTTCCATTATAGTGGAAACCTAACTCGCCTTCCTTCTTGTGCCGAACGATATGCACCTAAAACCATTTCAACAGAAACCCTCCCTGCTTCAACAGACACATCCGATTCAGTATCATTCTTCAGACAATCAATAAACGGACGAGGGACACCCGCAATCCGTTCACCATGGCTGTTCGGAATTGGGATACCAAGGTCTTTCCATGAGGGTTCATCTCGTGTATACAGTTTTAATGCAATTGCATCTTCAGGACGCGGCATGTTACACGAAGGGCCATCACCATAGTTCTGAATAACAACACCTTCATCTCCATAAATTTCAGTCGTATTTTCACCAGCGAGTGTCACAGAGGTGTTAATCAGAATAGCCATCGCACTACCCGAAAACCGATAGACTGCAACGCCTGTGTCATCAGGTGCGACATCTGTCAGAACATTATCTATTTCGGCGATAACGCTGGTTGGTTTTCCGAGCATCCAGTAGATAAAATCGGTCGCATGAGACGCATCATCCATGAACATGCCCATATTCTTCACTGGATCAATGTGCCAACGACTCGGTCCTGTTACAAATGCCTCATTAAAGAGAACATTGATGCAGTGCCGCCTCCGCAGCATCCCTATTTTACCCAACACTCCACTCTCAATAAGTTCCTTCATTGCTATGTTGGCAGGATCGCGCCGCATCTGGTGTGCCGTCATGAATTTAACGCCAGATTTTTGCACTGCCTCCGCAATCTTATCACAATCTTCTAAAGTGAGTGCCATCGGTTTTTGGCATAGGATATGTTTGCCTTCCGAAGCTGCTGCTTCAACCATCTCCGCGTGTCGATTTGTTTCGCACGTCACAATAACAGCGTCTATTTCAGGATGATTGACAATATCCTCAAGGTGAGGTGAAAAGTTCATGCCATATTGTGAAGCTGCGTTTTCGCCGCGTTCTACGTTGTCATCCCAACAAGCGATGAGTTTAACGTCGTCAAACGTCTGCATCCTGTTGCAGTATGCGTTCGCGTGTCCATGTGCGAAACTTATTATTCCGATACCAATCTTTGTATTCATATATGTGTAATCCAATTTGTGAGTGTCTGTTGTGAATCAACTTCGGGGTTAAAGACAAGCAATTCTTCATCCTGCGCAGCTCTGAGGAGACGTTGGTCAGAGGCAACGAGTACTAACGTATCACCTGTATTACGAAGCTCTGTTGCGATGTTCAAAGCGGAACGTAGCACCATTGCATCAACACTATTAAGCGAGTGTGTTTCAATCAAAGACATTGAGTTCAAAACAAGCGTATCTGGAATGGAAATCGTTTGGAAATCTGAGGAGTGGTCAATAATTTCATGATTTAAGTTAATTCCTGCTTGAGAAAAATCGAGGTCTGTGATTCGCCCATCGTTCTTCTTACGCACGCAAACCCAAAACATTTCAACAACCCCAAGAATCAAACATATCAGTCGGCTCAAAGGAACATGAGTGAATAGAAAATTGATTTTGTCACTTCCAACCTCTTGGGTATAACGCTTAACGAGGGCACTGGCATCAAAATAGAAGTAGTACATACTTATTTCTCGCGTTCTTCAATAATTGCACGACTGAATTCGTTTTCCTCAGCACGGATACCACTTTTTGCCATACGCTCTTGTAGTTCCTCAGCTGGAATTGGTTTGCCAGAAATCCCTATTTTCTCAAACACATCACGAACAACTTTAGCATGTTGCTTTTTGTCCTGACCGTAAAATGCCATTACTTCTTCACCGGTTTTGAAGTTTTTTGAAGGGTGTATCATCAAGGTATCCACAAGCAAGGAAAGTTGTTGATTTAACTCAACAATCCCTTTTTCCAATCTATCTAAACGTTCAACAACGCCTTCAAGTGTAGCTTTTTGCATTGTTATCCTCCACTATTCATTTGTTAAGAATCACTTCTCTAATACAATTCGCACCTCTGCATCCACGCCATCCTCACCAAGGTAGACATCAGCCGTAATCGGACCGAGGGCCTCCAACGGAAATAGGTTATTTTTGATATGCTGCATTAAAACGGCATCCAATTTTTGTCCCGACAGAGAAGCGAGCAATGTCGCTACTGGTATGAAACGTTCTATTTCCGGCACCAGCAAATTTGGTTGAATATAAGTTTGTATACCGTTTACAGAAAAGGTTACGTCGCTTAATGTTGGTGCATCACCAGAATTCGTATCCAGAACAGATTTTAAACCCGTTAAAGTTGTGCTAAAGAAAAAATGGTTATCAACAATAGCATATCCCCCAATGAACGACAATAGGAAATTCAACCGTAGTCGGACAGGTTGTACCGTTATTCCTCTGTAGTCTTGCGTTTCAAGGAATTCGATCGGTGTGCCAGCTATCGCAATATTCGCGTTTTTTAACTTTTCAATATTTTCAGCAAAACCGACCTTGTCTTGAATTGGCGCGTGCAGAACTAACGAAGGAAATTTTGATACCTCTCCTTCGCTGTGCGTAATTACTGCGACGGTCATTTCGGGTTTTAAATTTTGAGAAAAATTAAGTGTATCTGAGCCGACCTCAATTGCTAAGTTATCTTTCAACATTTTCCATGTCTTAGTCCAATCGTGATGCGGATTGAATGTAACTAATGCTGTTTGCTCAGGAAGGTATGTAGGTTTGTGCTGTTCTCCTGATTGAGATGGGATGGATTTGTTATGATTTCCAGAACGATACCGCGAAATAATTTCGCCATCTTCATACCGATTGCCAAATGTCCAGAATTCCCCTCTGCCAGATAACACAGAAATCTGTTCAGCAAGTGAAGCGAAATCGTCCCCAAGACCTTTAAACACACCAGAAAGATTCGGAACATCTAAATATCCGGTATTTGTATCATGATCGTAGCTATGTTGTATATTCTCCTTTATAGGGTGTCGGACAAGGAAACCATCCGTTTTTCCAGCATAAATATTAATGACCTCTGCCAAAAGCAACGGATTCAGACATAAAACACCGATCTTTCCGATGAATGTATAACTAAAATCAAGCGGATATCCGGTAATAGTGTTGATGGTTAGACCGTTATATTTAGTTTGAATCCTTTTGTATCGCGGGTTAATTGCGTCTGTAGCAGTGAGTGCTTCTATGGCAAGTTTTTCTGGTCCGCCCACTTCTGTAATAAGTAAGAACGAAAGTTCACCTTCACGTTGATAAACCGCAAAAATGGCTTCTGTGCCGAAATGTCCCTTAACTGCCCGCATGTCAAGTTTGCCACCTATTTCATATTCCCACACCAACTTTTGATATACGAGTTGTCTCCACCAGAACTGCCTTTTGATGTGGCTGAGGATCGGCATTTGCGCGGCTTGTTTTCCTAATTCACTGCGGTTAAAGGTGTTAACAAGCTCTTCCAATTCCTTGAGCGTCAAATAACAAATTGGGGATTCTGGGAGCAACGTAATAAGACTCTGTTCAGGTTTCCAAAGAGAGGTCTGTCGGTATATAACGGTGGACAAAACAATGATGCCTATCAGGACGATTAGAATTATGAAGATGAGTTTTTTTCTTGAAATTTGCATAAAGGTTTAAAACCCGCTCTCATGCTTCAAGTTATTATCATTGATTATAGCATATCTCGTGCGCAGTAGACAATTCAAAATAGGTTGCCTAATTGGGGAAACTGTTATAAAATTAACAACCTAATCATGAAACAAGACGAACCAATTCCAATAAAAACTCTCAAAATCCGACCATTTTCTATCCTCTTAATCTGTGTATTAGTGCCGCTGAACTGTTGGTGGGTCTCTGCTTCCATTCTGCGTGGTGGTGGCAGTCCAACACAGGTTTCCCTTTTTTACAATGCCGTTATAACCATTTTAATTCTATTTGGGATTGGACTCTTATTACGTCGGTTGAATCGTATCCTCGCGCTAAATCGCGCTGAATTGCTTGTGATTTACACATGCATCTCCATCGGTGCTGGACTCGCTGGTGTTGATAGATTCCTCGTGCTGATGCCGCTCATCGGACATGCACACTGGTTTGCTACACCCGAAAATGACTGGATAAACTTGTTTCACTTACACATCCCAGAATGGTTGGTGGTCAGCAATAAACGAGCACTTGAAGGATATTATTACGGGTTTTCCAGCATCTATGAATCGCAGAACCTAATTGCTTGGATTCCCAAAATTTTTTGGTGGACGCTGTTTATTGTTGCTGTTCACCTCGTTATGTTGTGTTTGAGTTTAATTTTTCGAAAGCAATGGGTAGAATCTGAGCGACTCAGCTATCCGATTATCCAACTGCCGTATGAAATGACAACATCTAACGGTAGGTTTTTCCGATCACCGTGGATGTGGATGGGACTGGCAATAGGCGTGTCAATTGATATTATCAACGGGTTAAATTATCTGTTTCCTGCTGTTCCCAGTCTTGGTGGTAAACTATTTGACCTACGCCGAATTTTTACAGAACGCCCATGGAATGGCATTGGATGGAGCCCTATCGGTGTTTTTCCATTCGGAGTTGGACTATCGTTCTTCATACCGCTCGATCTTTCTTTCTCGTGTTGGGCATTCTGGCTAATTTGGCGCGCAGAACGATTGATAGGGACAATTGCTGGTTGGCGCGGTCTACCACGCTTTCCTTATGAAGCGGAGCAGTCTCACGGCGCATATCTGGGGTTGTGCGTTCTTGCTGTCTGGATGGGTCGGCGGTATTTGAAACAGATTGTAGAAAGTGTTTTTAGAAGGAATTACAAACTCAGCGATCGTGCCCCACCGAATCAAGATGAACCAATTTCATATCGACTTATCCTTTTCGCGCTGCTTGCTGGTTCTGCCTTTATTGTCGGATTTTGTCTCAAGATGGGAATGAGTCTTTGGATAATCATTGTCTATTTTGCAATCTGGTTTGCAATTGCGATAGCAATCACAAGACTCCGTGCGGAACTTGGATCACCTGTGCATGATTTACACTTTATTGGACCTGATGAAATGTTGCCGAGATTAGTCGGTATCCGCAGACTGGGTGCAGTAAACTTGACCGGTTTTGCCTACCTCTATTTTCTCAACCGTGCGCACCGTTCGCACGCAATGCCGCATCAACTTGAAGGATTCAAACTTTCAGAAGGTGCGAATATTCCAATACGAAGGTTCGCATTGCTCATGATGTTAGCATCTGTATTAGGCGCGCTCGGTTCATTTTGGGCTTTTCTGTCCATGTATTACGCAGAAGGAGGCGGTCCTGGTTTTGGCAGAGAATCCTTTGGTCGGTTGGAGTCGTGGTTGACTTATGCCGCGCCTCCTGATGTACCAGCGATTAGTTTTGCAACGTTCGGATTTGTCATAACATTGCTTCTTGCAGCGATGCGGATGCGATTTATCTGGTGGAATCTACACCCCGTTGGATATGCCATATCGGGCAGTTGGGCAATTAACCCGATGATTGGATCAATTTTTGTCGGATGGCTACTGAAGTGGCTTGTGCTGAAATATGGTGGTATTCGTTTGCACCGAAAGGCGATACCGTTTTTCCTGGGGATTGTATTGGGAGAATTCGTAATTGGTGCGTTTTGGAGTCTATTAGCAGTTGCACTCGATCAACCGATGTACCGCTTCCTGTTTTAATTTACCACAAAAAGCATTGCGATTTTGTTTATAGTAGAATCTGTCTATATCTGTAGGATGAATCAGTTCATTTTCATGGATTTTTTTCTCAAAGTATGTTATCATTAGACATTATAATGATTAAATCGGAGGTGTTTTATAACACCAAGGTCTGAAGTTCAATCTATAGTTGTGTAATCCACAACAAGTTTCCATGACTAAGTCGCTGAACCCTTTCTTCCAGTTGCGCAACTTGTCTTTTACAATGCGGTATCTTTTAACACCACTAATCGCATGTTCAATCTGTATGCGTATGGACGAAATGAGACGATTTCTTTCTTTTTCCTCGGTGGTAAGTTCACCACCTTTCGGTTTCTTTTTCGGTTGAATGATGTTTATGCCAGGGCGTGTAAACCCTTGAAAACCGGAATCTTGATATAAGTTGCTACCACTCGGCACAGTATATCCTACAGTATCTGCGATCTGTTTATCGTGTATTCTCCCTTCAAAGGAAGGTGTCAATAACACGACTTTGCAAGCAGCATTGATAATAAGGTTATTCTTGAGCGTATGTTGTTTCTTTTTGCCACTATAATGAGCCTTTTGAACTTGTGGGTCTTTGGGACGCCGGATTGGTCGCTCGGTGCCATCATGAAAAAAAATGGTTGGAAGTCTGATTGTCAACCGAGGTATCCAAAGCCACATCAAAAGTTGCGGGGATTGTCGTCCGAGATGGCAACTCTCCAAGTTCGGCTAAAGCACTATCTAATATCGGCAAAAGACGATGGATCCATTTGTTGGCTACAGGTTGACACATACCGAAGAGTTCACCTTGCACATCTTGTGTTGTCGCTTTGCGGAGGTAAACTAAAATAAACAACAACTTATCTTCAAAACTGGGTAAACAACTCGTTTTGTAGGTGGAATATCGCCGTTTTTCACGGGGTTTTCCATCAAGTGTCTTTGTTGCATAATACGCTAAAAAATGTTTGGTAAAGTAGGGAAGAAGAGATGAAAACTCTTCAAGTGTATATCCTATAAGAGACTCAAACCTTGTGGGTTTATCCTTAAGATATTGGTAATTCATCAGTCGCACTCCAAAATAGGTTTTCTTACAAATATACTACAAACTAATAAAACTCACAACAATTAAAACGTTATAATGTCTATTATCAACGCTGCATGCGGGTATTCGGTTCCTATTGCTATAAATGGAGAATTTCATGAAAGTACCGTTATTTTCGTTTTTTCTCACGCTCATTCTCGTTTTCGCACTCTGTGTGCCTTCTGCCTTCGCCAAAGACTATACACAATTGAATTTACCCGAAGGTGCAAAAGCACGGCTTGGTAAAGGGACAGTATATGACATACAGTATTCGCCAGATGGCAAGCGTCTGGCGGTGGCGAGTGGTATTGGTATTTGGCTCTACGATGCAAACAGTGGACAAGAACTTAACTTGTTCATTGGACATACGGGAGTGGTCAATAGCGTATCATTTAGTCCGGATGGCAAAACCATCGCAAGTGTGAGTTCTGACCGCACCGTGCGTCTATGGGATATCGCGACAGGTAGAACAGTCCACACGCTGACAGAGCATACGGAAGAGGTCTTGTGCGTTTCGTTCAGTCCGGATGGTAAAACCATCGCAACTGGGAGTAAATCTGGACAGGAAGGATTAGCCCCTGACAAGGTGCGTCTGTGGGATGTAGCGACGGGCCGTCCCCTCCACACACTGAGAGAACATGCCTATTCAGTAAATAGCGTATCATTCAGCCCAGATGGTCACATCCTTGTCAGTGCAAGTGGTGACACCGTGCATCTGTGGGAAATAGCAACTGATAGAACTCTCCGCACTATCAAAGGGAGTAAGTATTCGGTTGATAACGTATCATTCAGTCCAGATAGCCTCACTCTCGTTAGTGGTGGTTATGATCGCACTATCCGTTTATGGGAAGTCGCGACTGGCAAAACTCTATGCACGTTCACAGGACACACGAGTTCGGTCAATAGCATATCATTTAGTCCGGATGGAAACACTCTTGCAAGTGGAAGTTATGATGGCACCATTCGTCTGTGGGATATATCCACTGGCAAAACGCTTCACACTTTTGAGCATAAGGGTTCGGTCAATAGTGTTTCGTTTAGTCCGGATGGTCACACGCTTGCAACTGGAAGTGAGGACAGCACCGTTCGTCTCTGGGAAATAGCGACTGGTAGAACGCTCCGCACTCTTACCGAGCATACGTCTTGGGTCAATAGTGTTTCGTTTAGTTCAAATGGCAAAACCATCGTAAGCAGGAGTCAAAGTGCCGTACATATTTGGGATGTAGCGACTAGAAAGACTCTACGTACCCTCACAGGTCATACGGGTTTGGTACTGTTTAGTCCAGATGGGCGAACCTATGCAAGTGGAAGCAAAGAAGGTACCGTGTATATAAGGGATACAGAAACTCGCAAAACTATCCGCACCTTCACACAGCATTCGGGTTCAGTCAATGGCTTATCGTTCAGTCCAGATGGCAATATTCTCGCAAGTCGGAGTCGTGGCACCGTGCATCTATGGGATGTAACGACTGGCAAAGTCCTTCGTACCCTTGAGCATACGGGTTCAGTCAATGGTCTATTGTTCAGTCCGGATGGTCGCACCCTCGCTAGTTGGAGTAAGAATGACGCTATTCATCTGTGGGATGTAGCGACTGGGAGTTCCCTCCGAAGCTTTAAGCATGCTGATTTTGTTTCGGTTAATAGTGTGTCTTTCAGTCCGGATGGCAACACAATTGCATGTGGGAGTTATGATGGTGCGGAGGAGGAATCCAGCTGTGCGGTACGCCTTTGGGATATATCAACTGGCAAAATTCTCCACACATTTGTGCATTGGTCATGGGTTAACAGCGTCTCGTTTAGTCCGGATGGCAAAACTCTCGCAAGCGGATGGGGGGATGGCACCATTCATCTGTGGGACGTTGCAACTGGCAGAACGTTCCGCACTCTTATAGGGCATGCGGACTGGGCCAATAGCGTCTCGTTTAGTCCGGATGGCAACACAATCGCAAGTGGGAGTCGTGACGGCACGGTGCTTTTGTGGGAAGTTACACCTAACGCGACCACCAATACACAGACAGACAGCGTGAAGTGAACATGAAGCAAGTGGGTCTACCTTTATACGTTCAGAATCGAAGATTTCACTACCACACGGAAACAGACAATTGAAATTACAGCAGAAAGCAGAACTCATATCAGATACGCTTGAAAAATTGCTCGGTGTTCCAACTTGGGATGGCACGGAAGATGTCTTGGAATGTCTTATTCTTACCATTCTGTCCCAAAATACGACTGATGTAAGTCGAGATAAGGGCTACGTCCAGCTCAGAGATAAATTTCCAACCTGGGAAGATGTCTTGCAAGCGGATGCTGACGCTGTTGAAGTAACAATAAAGATTGTTGGGTTAGGAAAACAGAAAACTGAGACTATCAAAAACTTTCTTTCTTGGCTCAAGGCAGAACATGGGGAGTTATCGTTAGAGTTTATCCACGATATGAAAACAGAGGAGGCATTAGAATTCCTTTGTCAACATAAGGGCATCGGCATCAAAACAGCCTCTGTTACACTCTCTTTTGCATGCGGCAGAGAAGTTTTTCCCGTTGACACGCATATCTTGCGAATATCTAAACGTCTCGGACTAATTCCACCGAATTGCAGTGCGGAGAAGGCACACTACGAGTTACCATTGATTATACCGAAGGGGAAATCGTATCCGTTTCACATGAACCTGATCTACTTCGGCAGACAAATATGTAATGCTCGAAAACCTTTGTGTGAACAGTGCCCTTTAACGCAGCATTGCCTTTACTATAAAGAGAACTCGTAAGCTTATTGCCTCGTCAAGTGATAATTGATGGGCTTGAAAGTAGTCGGGAATCGGAGTTCCCTCCTACCATAAACGTTCCAGAAGTAGGAGCGATCTCCGAATCGCGACCTACAATAATATGTTGACACAGCATTAGATTGTGTTTGTATTTTGGAGACAGGATATGTTTAATTGGAGAAATTTATCATGGAAACACCTATTTGTTGTGTTGTTGATATTACATATTCTGCCGCTCTGGATTTTTGCTTATTTTCCCTCTCAAGATGGTCCAAGCCATGTTTACAACGCGTTAGTGCTGAAAGAATATAATCAGCACGAAAATTACAAGATGCGGGATGCTTGGAAGCTCAATATCACCATCTTTCCGAACTGGTTATCCCACATCGCACTTGCTGCCCTCCTCTACATTTTTCCGCCTGTCATGACAGAGAAAGTCTTCCTTACGTTCACAATTGGCATGATACCAATTGCGTTTTTTTATTTTCTTAACGCCGTCCACAAAGATAAAAAAGAGAGGTATCTGTTCGCTTGGCTCGGTTTTCCGTTTGCTTACAATTACCTTCTCTACATGGGATTTTACAACTTCACCCTCAGCATGTCGTTTTTCTTTTTCAGTTTCGGTTTCTGGTGGAAACACAAGGACAATATGCAGGTTAAGCATATCTGCGTCCTATATGTGCTGTTATTACTCACCTATCTGTCCCACATTGCATCTTATGGACTCGTCGTATTAGGCATATCTGTTGCAGCGGGATGTATATGGGGATGTGGGGCATTAGCAGAAGCATGGCGGGTTCGGAGTGAACAGATCGGTACTATAACCAAACAATTTATTATTAGCCTAAAACCTTTTTTCCGCTTCCTTCTCTACATGGTGCCAATCTATTTTGTATTAATGGAATACTACTTACATAGCCTCAAACTGCATCCAACAGGTAGCCATAGGGGGATGGACTATATTAGAGACTATTTCTTTGATATTGGATGTCTTGTTTATTTTACTTATTGGCATGCATCGGCTAATTCTTTTCTGCTCATTGTTCTGGGAATTGCTATACTTGTTTCGTTAGGTTACCGAATCTACCGTAAAGAGTGGGTAAAACAGACTGATGTGTTTTTGCTGATTGCAATCATGTTTACTTATATGTTCATCAAGGCACCTTGGAGTTACGGACCTGGCGGGTGGATTAACGATAGAATTTACATTTACATCTTGCTTATATTAGCACCCTGGTTAATCATAGATATGCACAAATTTGTTCGATACGGTATTACGATATGCCTAATTATTTTCGCCTTGATCCATTTCGGTAGGACCGCCTACGAACATGGAAGTATCTCGCCAGAGATGGCTGAACTTGCATCAGGGGCAAAGTTGATAGAACCACATACGACGTTTTCCATTCGTACCGCAGATGGGCACAAATCTGAGGCACTCGGGCGGGTTGAGCCGGTTGCTCCCTTTATACACACACAAGCTTTCTACGGCGTATATGCAGATGATGTTGTCCACATGGCAAACTATGAGGCTAACTATTACTATTTTCCGGTAAATCGGAATAATAAGGATAGCGTAGGAATAGGTTATATTCGCGCGGATTATGTTATTGCCTGGTACTATCCAGAAACCGAACCGTTTGCGGACCTTAAACCTGATTATGACATTATTTATCAAACGGAGCATCTGAAACTATTTAAAAGGAAAACGCAAGAACCAGCACTTGACCTCTGGGATAGGACGGAGGAGAATAACCTGATTATCCGTTTTGATATGCAGCCTGACAATGCCGAAACGGAAGAAAACTACCATATCGTTGGTCCGAAAACAATGTATCAGGAAGGTAAATTCGGATGGGATACTGAGTGGAATCCGAGGGAACAGACGAATACCACAAACTGGAGAATTTCACCACGTGCAGCGTATCTGGGACCACCAGAGGGTTCTACTCCACTTACAAGGGATGCTGTCTATGGCAAAGAAGATGCTGCTTTTAGACTTGACCTGCCAAATGGCACATACCGTGTGACAAACATTTTTCAATCAGCAGAAGAAGCAACACATGAAGTCAATATGTTGGCAAACGGAGAAACAATTATAAAAAAACTCATGGTGCCGCCTCAAAACGAAAAAGTTGAAAAAGTTACTACGGTTAAGGTGGAAAATGGTTATCTTGCTCTTGTAATTTATACATCAAAAAAACGCATACAGACCGATAGCAGACATATTCATTGGATTTGGAACGGCTGTATAGTTGAGCAGATTACTGCTGAGGAAGAATAACCTTATAACTAATATTTTCCCGTTTATTATGTATTTTATGTGAATTTTAAATTACTGATACACACTAACCATTGTGATTCCTATAATTTCAGAATTAAATGTACAAGGAGAATTGAATGATTAAACCACATGGAGCTGAAACCTTAACACCGCTTTACGTATCGGCTGATGCACGACGCGCCGAACTGACGAAAGAGGCAGAACAACTTCCGTCTGTCCTGCTTTCTTCGGGTGCAGCTGCATCAGCCGTAATGCTTGCATCAGGGTACTTCACCCCGCTGACGGGATACATGAATATCACCGAAGCAACAAACGTTGCATCTGATATGAAACTGCACAACGGACTTTTTTGGCCCGTTCCCGTTATGAACATCGTCCCTGATGATCAACTTACAGATGCGGTGAAAAATGCTGACCGAATTGCCCTACGCGATCCGAACGTTGATGGCAATCCTCCGTTGGCTATTATGAAGGTTTCGGCAATTGAAGTGCTTTCATCCGAACAGAAACATCTCATTATTGAAAAGACTTTTGGAACAACTGACCCTGAACACCCCGGTGTCCCTGCTTTTGCGGATGTCGGAGATAATGTAATCTCTGGTTCTATTGAAGTATTGAACTACTCCTATTTCCCCGAAGACTTCCCTGACACATTCCGAACAGCCGTTGAAATCCGCGAAGACATTGCAGCGCGTGGATGGGACACAGTTGTCGCATTCCAGACGCGGAACCCAATGCACCGCGCGCATGAAGAACTCTGTAAGATCGCACAAAGAGAAGTCAACGCTGATGGTGTGTTAATTCACATGCTTCTCGGCAAACTAAAACCGGGCGACATCCCCGCCTCTGTCCGTGATGCTGCTATTCGTGCTATGGTAGAACACTATTTTCCTGAAAATACCGTCTCCATTACAGGCTACGGATTTGACATGCTCTATGCGGGGCCACGAGAAGCACTGCTACACGCAGTTTTTCGGCAGAACAGTGGTGCATCACACTTCATCGTTGGGCGCGACCATGCTGGTGCAGGTGATTTTTATGGGCCGTTTGACGCACAAAAAATCTTTGATGAAATCCCCACGGATGCTTTAGAAATTGAAATTTTCCGTGGCAACTGGACAATGTGGTGCAATAAGTGCAACAAAATCATCATGATGGGTGACTGCCCACATGGTCAAGATGATTATTTTTCAATCTCTGGCACTAAGCAGCGCGAAATTCTTGCCGCTGGAGAACCACTGCCACCCGAAATCGCACGTCCCGAAGTTGCAGAGATTTTGATGGAGTATTACCAAAGCGAGGTAAATTAGTCGACCACAGTGCAAGCCATCCAATACACCAAAAGCATCCCACGTTATCTCGCAATGCGCTATTTTGGAAAAAGGTGGCGCAGTCTCTATACGTCCTCGCTCTCCTGTGTGCATCTCGTTGATATACCGGAGCCGCAACTGCCAACTCCGCAGTGGGTCAAAATCAAAACCCGACTCAGCGGAATCTGTGGCTCCGATTTGGCAACGATTACCGCAAAAGGCAGTCCCTATTTTTCTCCCTTCACATCAACACCGTTTGTCTTAGGGCATGAAATCGTTGGTGAAATTGCAGAGATCGGTGATGCGGTTGAAAGCAGGTCTATCGGTGAAAGAGTCGTTGTTGAACCGGCCCTCTCTTGTCCAGTGCGAGAGATTGATCCGCCTTGCCATCAATGCCAAAACTCGCGTTTTGCGAACTGTGAAAATATCACAAAAGGGAGTATATCTGCAGGCATTCAAACAGGTTATTGTCGGGATACAGGTGGCGGGTGGAGTGAATATGTTCTTGCTCATCAATCACAGCTTCATCTCGTCCCTGATGATATATCAGATGAATTAGCGGTTTTACTTGAACCCTTCGCTTGTGCGATACACGGTGTTTTGCAGGCTGAATTCCACGGCAAAAATGACATTTGTATAATTGGCGGCGGGACCATCGGATTGCTTACCGTTGCAGCGCTGCGAATGCTCGGATATCAAAACCGAATCCTCATTTTTGCGAAACATTCTCATCAACAGAAGTTAGCAAGCGATCTGGGCGCAGATGTGGTGCTGCCTGTAAATAGCCGTCGTTACGCTATCTTTTCTGAATTAATTGATGCAGAATCTTATCAACCTGAACTTGGGCAACAGGTTTTGCTCGGAGGGGTAGATTTAACCTTTGATTGTATCGGTTCCAGTGTTACAATAGACGACGCGCTCCGTTTCACGCGGGCAGGCGGTGAGGTTGTTTTACTCGGTATGCCGGGAATTCCCAATAACATCGACTGGACATCTATCTGGTATAAGCAATTGCGTGTAAAAGGGGCATACGCTTACGGTTTGGAAACGCATAACGGCGAACAAATTCACACATTTCAACTCGGACTACGTCTCTTGCAGGAGCATGGAGAGCAATTGCTTCCACTGGTTGGTTCACCATTTTCCATTCGAGACTACAAGCGAGCAATTCAGACTGCTCTTAATACAGGAAAAACTTCCACAGTTAAAACCGTTTTTGATTTGCGAACGGAATAGTAGAAGTGACATCTTGGTTGAGATAGTTGCATAATCTGGATAATAATTTCTTGTAGGGTTGAAAACCAGATACTTTCAATTGGACATTGTGGGATTTAATGTCTAAACCAAGATTTTCAAGATTATGAGATTACCACGATTTCCCTTTTCACTCTCTATACTGACTACTGTTCCAGCTATTACGTGATTAAATTGACCAATTCAATCTGTTATTTCTCTTTACTTTATACAAGAATTATAGTAGAATCAGGACTTACGCATTCCCCCTTGATAAGGGGGGTTAGGGGGGTTAAAAGTCCTCGTTTTCGTGTTTTTAACCCCCCTAACCCCCCTTATCAGTGGGACTTTAAGAAAAAATGCGTAAGTCCTGAGAATATTAAAAATTTTGGTGGGCAGTGCAAGGAACTGAAAAATGAGTTTATTTCCGTTGGTAGTGTAATATGGTGAATTATTGAAATAATTATACACCTTATTTGTAGGAGCGATCTCCGAATCGCGACCAAAGCCATTCGTAATCGGGAATCGGAGTTTCCTCCCGCTGAATGCCAAAAGCGCATTCAGCGTTGATTCACAAACCTGTAATGTCTAATTAATTCTAAAATCTACCATAAATATGCTTAGATTTAGATGCGGCATTGAAAAAGTTTCAGATTGGCATCCACGGATGTTTCTTGAGGCACATATTGTTGCATGTGTCTCAGTGATGCGTTCACATTCCGCATCACCTGCAAAGTTTGAAGTTATATGTGAGAATATTGTTTCCAATTGGCTTGGTGAAGAAACGCAGTTTATGCTTGAAATCTCGTGGTCAGAGGAAACTGAGAGGAAAGCAGAACGTCTACGAGCAACTATACAAACAAAACCAATTGTAGAAATGGCAGCGTCTGCTCTCGCGTTTGTTATTATTCCAAATATTGTCGATCTGGGACAATTAGATGTAACGAATTATGGAGACCGGGCAGATTACCGTTCTATAGATATGTCAAACGTTCTTGAAATCAGCGGCACAGAAACAGCATCTGAACTCAAACGACGACATCGTGAAAAGGTTGAACAAGCGTTACAAAATCCATTCGGATGGGATGCTTATGTTATAGTCAGCTCTTTTTCTAAGTTTGGACACAGTATATGATTTTCTTACCACCGTTGGGAGGAGTGAACACATGGCTACCTCAAAAATTAAACCTTACACAAAAAAACTCAAAGAGACGATGAACCGAAAGTCAGAGATTCTCTCAAAAGCACAGGCACTTTGGGAAGTTGGCATGATAGAAACAGCACAACCGCTTTGGCTATCCGCTGCAAACTATGAAGAGCATATCGCACCGATACTTGACGCGTTAGGTCGTGAATTAGAGGGGGCAATGCATAGAATCAGCGCGGCATCGTGTTATGAAAAGGCAGGGGATCCGAGTAGGGCCGTGAACCTTTATCGCGCAGCACTTTCGGGGCCGTTGCGCAATGATACGCGTCAAGATGTTGAAAAAATGCTGAGTACTTGTCTTGTTGCACTGAATGCTTAGAAAATTAAAAGTCAACTGATGTCTCAGAAACCAGTTTCCTTTTCAAAATATTTGCACAATCCCGTCAACTGTGCTAAAATAAAGACAAACAAAAAGTCTAATAAAAGATAGTGTGAAATGAAATACTTTACCTACTTCGGAAACCACCTCGTAAATGCCAAAATACCTAACAATTCGGAGGTGTTCTATGCCAAACCCCCGCTGCCGGGTATAAAACGTCCCGCACTCAGTGAGCATACGCGGCGAGCCTTTGAAAACCCGCTTGAGATGCCGCCCTTGCGTGAACTCGTGAATGGCAATTCAAAGGTGCTTATCCTATTTGATGATAACTGTCAACCTTTTCCGCCAACCAAAAAGCCGGATATGCGGCAGATTATGATCGAAACGCTCCTGAAAATGTTGGACGAGTATGGAGTAGAAAAAAAGAATATCCAACTGATGTGTGCTGTTGCACTTCACCGCAAGATGAAGGAACATGAACTTGCCTATATGTTAGGCAAAGACATTATGGACGAGTTCTATCCACATCAACTCCGAAATTTTGACGCTGAAGATAGCGAACAGATTGTTGAAGTAGGAAAAACAGAGCATGATGAAATCGTTGAAACAGATAAAGCGGCTCTTGAAGCTGATCTGATCATTTATGTTGATATGATTCAGATTCCGCTTAACGGTGGACACAAATCTGTTGCAGTGGGACTCGGCACGTACAACTCAATTGCTCCACATCACTCACCCCACATGACATCGGAATCTCCGCATGTGATGCAACCAGAAGGTTCACACATGCATGCTTGTATTGAGCGGATGAGCCGTCTTATTCAGAAAGAAACACCGATTTTAGTGCTTGAAGCGGCGATGAATAGCGCGATATACCCCTTCCATCTCCGTTATGTCGGAAAACCCAACCGAGACTGCAACATTGCTGAAAAGATTATCAAAACATTTACACCTGCAACTTTATCACTTTTACCAGAATCTGTCCGATATAATATACTCAAAAGTGTCCGGACAGACTATGAACCGATAGAGGTAAACGCAGGGGACATTGATGCTGTTCACGCAAAAACGTTGACATCAATGAAGGAACAATTGGCAATAGATATTCCGCGCCAGTTCAGTACGTTAGTGTTTGGTCTGCCCGATATGAGTCCCTACGCCGTTGATGCGCGCATCAATCCTGTTTTGGTCGTGAGCGACATCTTGGGATATGTTTTCAACTGGTTCTATAACAAACCGATTATCAAAAAAAACGGTGTTGTCATCATCATGAATCCGACCTACGAGATATTCCACGAGGAGTATCATGTTGCATATAAGATGTTTTATGACGAGGTGCTTGCCGATACAACAGAACCGTTTGCGATGCAACAGAAGTATCAAGAAAAATATGCGAAGGACGAGTATTTAATTGACTGTTATCGGAACAAGTTTGCGCATCACGGGTTTCATCCGTTTACTGTCTGGTATTGGGCAACGTATCCACTGAAATATCTATCAAAAGTGATTTTAGTTGGTCCAAAAGAACCGCGAGTGGCACAACAATTAGGCGTTGAGTGGGCAAAAAACTTAGATGATGCCCTCACAATGGCACGCGGCATTTCTGGCGAAGACGATGTAGTTGCCTTGACAATGCCACCGTTCTTCTATGCAAATGTAAGAGATTGATACCACATTAATCGAATATGGCTGTTTTGCACACTAAGTAATAGAAGTACACAATGATTAAAAATTCTCCTATCGTTGAAGATACCCGACAGATTCGTCGTGAAATCTCGGCGAAATTTGATCATGATATTGGTCGTTATATTGCCTATTTGTGAGGTGAGTCAGTTTGACGCGAAAAAACGAAAAGTACAGTCAACCTGATCGAAGATCCAATATCAACAACCGAATGCCAACAGCTGAAAGTCGATGGCTAATTGATACATTATGATAACTAATAAGAAAGTTCCAACTCAAGAAGAAATAGAAAAAGACTTTCAAGAATTCTTTAAAGAGAAGTACGGTGATGGCGTAAGTGTTCGCTTGGGTTACGTGGGTGGACAGCAGGACTCACCCGATCAAACAGAGGAAGAAGCGCCAGAACCGCAGAAAACTTTTGATTTGAAGTTTGACCTCAAACCGAAAGACATAAAGAAGTATTTAGATAGGTATGTCATCAAGCAGGATGATGCTAAGAAGGCACTCGCCATAGCTGTCTGCGACCACTACAACCACGTCCGAGAATGCCACGAAAATCCTGATGCTGCGGATACCGACTACTCTAAGCAGAACATCGTCATGCTTGGTCCAACAGGTGTCGGTAAGACATATCTGATAAGACACATCGCCAAGTTAATCGGTGTGCCGTTTGTTAAAGCAGATGCTACGCGATTTAGCGAAACCGGTTATGTTGGCGCAAATGTAGATGACCTAATTCGGGAATTAGTAGCGCAAGCGGATGATAACCTTGAATTGGCACAATATGGCATTATCTATCTTGACGAAGCAGACAAAATCTCCACGCCGCCGAATATCATCGGACGTGATGTCAGTGGGCGCGGTGTGCAAATCGGCCTCCTTAAGTTAATGGAGGAAACCGAAGTTGACCTTAGAGGCGGCAACGATGTAGCGTCTCAGATGCGTGCCGCAATGGAATTTCAGAAACGTGGCAAGGTAGAAAAAGAAGTGATTAATACCCGCCATATTTTGTTTATTATCAGCGGTGCGTTTACCGGCATGGAGGATATTATCAAGAAACGCATGCACCAAAGCAGGATCGGTTTCAACGCCAAAGTCACGAGCCAAAAAGATGATGCCGTACAGTATTTTGAGCACGTTACCCCGAAAGACTTTATTGATTTTGGTTTTGAACCAGAGTTTATCGGTAGGCTGCCTGTGCACGTAATATGTAGCGAATTGGTTGTTGACGATCTTCTTTATATTTTGAAACATTCAGAAGGTTCTATCATTCGGCAATATGAAAACGCCTTCCGAGCTTACGGTATTACTGTTCTGTTTTCCGACTGTGGAATGCACCGAATCGCCGAAAAAGCCATTAAACAGAAAACCGGTGCGCGTGCCTTAATGACTGTTTGTGAAAAGGTTTTACGCAATTATAAGTTTGAACTTCCGTCTACAAATGTGGCGGAATTTGTTGTTACTGCAGAGGTTGTTGATGACCCTGATGCTGAGTTGAAACGAATAACAGAGAACGTTGATTACAATCGCAACAAAGTAATGCAAGAACGGGTGCGGCGGTATGAAAAACAGTTCTGTGCTGATCACGATCTACAGATTGCGTTTGATGCTGAAGCAGCAGAAGCCATTTGTGAACGCGCGTCAGCACAAGAAAAATCTATATCACAGATCTGTGATGAAATTCTGAAAAGTTATCAGCACGGGTTGAACCTTATCAAGCAGAACACAGGACAATCATCATTCACCTTTCCAAAAGAGGTTGTGGAAAATCCTGATCCAGTGCTTGAAGAATGGATCCGTGAATCATACACCACAAAACGTTGAACCGAAGGAATCTATAGAAAAATCAAATTATGCAAACCAGAACAGAGAAACCTGCACGACCTGAACCGTTGGATATTCGCGAGGCAGGGACACCTATTGACGGAAAACCCCAATATAGCGACCGTCGATTGTTCTTGCAACTCCATGTCTTTGAAGAGTGTCACGACCCGACATTCATTATTGAATTGGTTGAAAACGGTAGTCTGGATGCAGTATTGTATGACGATCTGAATCATCCAACAGGTATCGGTGTGCTTTTTCTGGCGGAAGATCCAGCGGCGTTGATTACAGAAACACGTTCCTTATTACAAAATGCACAAGAGACCTCGAACCTCGTATATCGTCCCGAAATGACAATGATTGGAAGAACATATTCAAGCGGTAGAGAACCGAATTTGGAAGAGTGGCTTATCAACAAGCCTCGGAAAAATGTCCTCAATCCTGACTTTCCTTGGGCAATCTGGTATCCCCTCCGTAGAAAACCGGAATTTTACCAACTTGAACCGCGCGATCGTGGCAAAATATTAGGTGAACACGCTATGCTCGGTAGAAGTTACGCTGCAGAAGGTTATGCAAGTGATATCCGGTTGGCATGTTTCGGTTTAGATACAAATGACAACGAGTTTGTAATTGGCTTGGTGGGATCAGAATTATATCCGTTGTCACGACTGATACAGGATATGCGCAAAACAGAACAGACAACCAAATATATTGAATCGCTTGGTCCCTTCTTTGTCGGAAAAGTCCGAAAGCAGTTTAGTTAGCGGTGTCTGTTATCCAGCACTCCACCATAGAACAGAAAATGAGAAACATACTTGCAGTTTGCACTAAAGAACTCTATACATATTTCGTTTCACCGATAGCGTACTTTGTATGTATCGTTTTTTCAGCAATTTCAGGGTTTCTTTTTTCGTTCACTTTAATATACGCAAGTACCAATAGTGGTTATGGTGCTGGTGTCATACAGACGGTCTTTGGTAACCTTGCAATAATCCTTCTCTTTTTTACCCCAGTATTAACGATGAAACTCTTCGCTGAAGAACGTAAATCTGGGACTATTGAATTGCTCCTAACCTCACCAATAACTGACGGTCAAGTTGTCTTCGGAAAATTTCTTGCGAGTTTGACCCTCCTCATTATTATGCTTGCCTTGACGCTCCTTTTTCCGATTCTAACACAACGATTTGGGCCTTTAGATGGCGGGGTTTTACTGAGCGGCTACTTCGGTCTTATCCTGCTCAGTTCTTGCTTTCTTGCATTTGGTCTACTCATGTCTTCTATGAGCAAGAATCAAATTGTTGCTGCACTAACAAGTTTTGGATTTTTTCTAACCTTATGGTTAATAGGGGCACTCTCTTCTCGTGCTGGAACAATTGGAACATTTCTAAGCTATCTCTCATTTCATGAGCACTATACTGATTTTTCTCGCGGTGTAATTCAACTTAGGGATGTTGTCTATTATGTAAGTTTTACATGTATCTGTCTTTTCGCAACGTTCAAATCAATTGAGTCCTCAAAATGGAGATAAGGTATGGCAGGAAAAAACGTTGTAGGACCGTTGTTTGGATTTCTTACCTTAATTTTCTGTTTTGTCTCAATAGCAAGTCTGTTCCTAAAAGCGTGGGCAGCTTTTGCAATTTGTTTGGTCCTCTGCTTAGTATCACTTGCTATTTTTGCTCGGTTGCGCTATAAAGAATTTGTTCACTTTTTTGTTAGTAGACAGCTTCGTTATGGAACAAATGTCGCGCTGAGTATACTTGGTGTTATAGGTATAGCAGTATTTGTTAACTTTATTATAACAAAGCAGTTTGATAAAAGGGTAGATTTAACTGAATTACGGGATCATTCGCTTTCTGAACAAACGAAGCAGATTCTTAAAAGGCTTGATAAGAAAGTGGATATTACTGCGTTTTTCAGTGACGAAACCACGCAATTGGCAGTCTACGCTAAGGATAGGTTAGAATTGTACCAACGTGAATCGAATTTTATTACCGTCTCATTCAAAAATCCTAATGTTGTTCCCGCACTTATCCAAAAGTATAATCTCCGGATTGATGGAACGGTTGTTTTTGAGAGTAAGGATCGGGTAGAAAAGGTAACGACTGTCAGCGAACAAAAATTTACGAGTGCACTTCTCAAAATCATTCAAAACAGAACTAAAAAGATATATTTTCTTGTTGGTCATGATGAACATGGGGTTGACGACAGCACTAATATAAGTTATCGACAAGTAAGAGCAGAATTGGAGAAGCAAAATTATGCTGTTCTTTCACATTCTTTATTGAAGGAACCTCGGATTCCAGCAGATTGTGACGTTCTGGTCATTGCCGGTCCAAAAAAACCCTTAATGCCGCAAGAAATCGGGATAATTGAACAATACTTAGCAAAGAACGGCAAACTTCTTTTGCTACTTGATCCTTCACTCAATTCAGCAGAAGATGTTAATCAGGGGCTTGTCCAACTTATAAGAAAATGGGGCGTGAAGGTAGGAAATGATTTAGTATTTGATCGCGTAAATTTCTACCTTTTGTTTGAAGGTTTAGGCGGTCCAAACGTGCTAAATTTGCAGTTCGAACCGCATGATATTACCCGTCATTATTTCCAAGAGCAAATTCCCTTTATTTTTTGTCGTTCAGTTACACCTTTGGACAATATACCGAATAACCTCACCGTTAAATCCATCGTGAAAACAAAAAGCCCTAAAGGAATCAGTTGGGCAGAAATGGAACGGGAGGTGGACGGAACTTTTAGTAACAATGGTTATACTGCAGGAGTCGACATTCCTGGACCTGTGTCTATAGCCGTTGCAGTTGACCAGAAAATTGATGAGAACACCGAAAAAAAAGAAGCATCAACACCAACCCGTATTGTCGTATTTGGGGATTCGGATTTTGCAACAGATACCTATTTTGCAACCGATAATCCGGATATACCTGCGTATGCCCCCCTTTTTCCTTCCATTATCAATTGGCTCACATTAGATAAAGACCTTATCGCTATCGCTCCGCCTGATCCCAGTGGACAAATCTTACGAGCAATGAATATTCATCAAGAACGGCTTGTACGGATTACTTCCATTTTTTTCATCCCTCTAATTGTGTTTATTGCGGGCTTAGTTGTATGGTGGCACCGCCGCCGCGAAGGAGGGACTACGTGAGTTTCCGATCAACCCTCATCATTATAATTGTATTGGTGGGTATTGCGGCAACATACTTTCTATTTTTTAATGTACCCACTGATAACACTTTGCAGAACGACAAACCCAGAATCTCTGAAACTTACGACCTGCCCCGTGAAGACATTCAGAAAGTTAGGCTTTCTTATGCAGATGATGCATATCAAACATTAACCGTAGTGAAAGATACTGATGGTATGTGGCAATTAACAGTGCCTTTTGAAGCAGATGTTGATAGCGCGAAAGTTAACGAAATGTTAGATGATTTTGTTCACAAACGAATCAAACAAATCCTTGAAGTGTCGGAATATGAGCAATATGGGTTAGAAAAACCCGCGATTAAAGTTGAATTATGGAGAGACCGTGACGGTTTACCAAAGATGTTTCTTATTGGCAAAAAGGGACTAAACTATTCTGTTTACACCAAAGAGCAATCGGAAGCGGATATTTTCTTGATTGAATCCAGCGCACTTGACGACCTCTCAATATCCCCAACAGATATCCGGGACAGGGCAGTTATTAAGTTCAATCCAAATTCAATCACAGAAATTCAGTTTCAAAAACCGGAGACGTTTTCGTGTCAGAAAGAAGGGGACATCTGGAAAATAACACATCCGCTATCTGTGAATGCTGACACTGAGGAAATTGATTACATGTTATCGGAATTGCATGCCTTACAAGTGTCCACCTTTGAAGCAGATGGTGAAAACGTTATACCGCTCTTAGAAAAATACGGATTAGATAAGCCGCATATCTTATTCACGCTCAAAGATGAAAATAAAAAGTATGGACTTGCTATCGGTTCAGCAGTACCGTCTACTTCGGATCAAGGTGACGAAGATAAAGGACGCGTTTATGTAAAATCTATCCATCAAGGCGGAATATACACGGTTACTAATGAAATTATCCGACTTTTCAATAAATCTGTGTTTGACTTGCGTGATAAACGCGTACTTGAATTTCAACGTAGCGATACAACGAAATTTGAAATTCATCGCGGTTCTCAAAAAACTGTTGGCATTAAGTTAGATAAAAAAACGTGGGAACTACAAGGTCCCAATAAAACAATGGCTGACCCACAAGCAGTGAGTGACCTACTTTTCGGTGTTGATTCACTGGAGGCAGTTGCGTTTGTTACTGATTCTGCGAAAAACCTTTCATTGTATGGATTAGAGAATCCTTCAATACGAGTAATCTTTACAATACGTGGTGAAGAAAAGCCTGCTGAACTGCTTATCGGCAACTTCGCCAAGGACAATACCGTATACGCCAAAGCCAACAATTCAGAACAGATTACCCGTGTTAGACGTGACTTGATCGATAAGATTGTGAAAGGTAAAACATGGTTAAGAGACAAGCAAATTTTCAAATTTAGTATTGATGATCCGACTCGGGTTACTGTAAAATATAATGACGGTTCACAGGAATATGATGGTGTCCAATTCACTTGCCAACGTCTTGGGACAAATTGGCGGTTGACTTCACCTGTCCAAGAAAATGCGAGTAACGCTGAAGTGAACTCATTGCTTTATGGACTGATTGATTTAAAAGCCGTAGAATTTGTTGACGGAAATTTTGGAGATAAAAAAGACGATCTACCTGATACCACAACTGGTTTCAATTCGCCAAAAATACAAATTACCGTAGAATTGCGAGTTCAAAAAGTTTTCACCTTGCAAATTGGTAATGCGGATTCATCTGGACGTTACTATGCAAGGCTTCAAAATAAACCTGATCAAATTTTTATGCTTGATGCAGAAATTATTCCTAAACTTAAAACGAAACTTGAATGGTTCCGTGCCACAAAAGAAGAGTAATCCTGATACATTGCCAATTGATAGGAGGGAAGAAAAGCCTGCGGTTGTAGGCATTGCGAATATCTACAAGTTTGTTTTAACGGTTTTACATTGAAGGTTATGCACACATATATTATTCTAACGACCTACTTTTTTTTCATCCTTGAAGTGTTATTGATTGGTCAATCCTTTTTCTATGTACGTCGCGAGCGAAAGACCGAGAGACCCGCATATACACCAAAAGTGGCTATAGTCGCACCTCACTACGGTTGGGATGATGACACTGCTGAGCACGCTAAGAGTCTACTTGATCAGGATTACGAAGGAAACTTTCAAATCTGTTTCGTAACCCACGAAAAAGATGATTCTGGATACGATGTTTCTTACCCACATCTACAAGAACTCGTAGATGATGTTCCCCATGCCGATGTATTTTTAGCACCCAATATCGTTGATAACAACCTACCACGTTCTCAAAAAGTGCAGAATCTTATGACCGTGATAGAAAATTTACCAGCGGATGTTGAGGTAATCGCATTTGTAGACGCTGATGTCGCAATTCAAAAGGATTGGCTTAGACTCCTTGTGACACCACTTCAGGACAGTAAAATTGGCGCGACTGTCGGTGGTAGGTTCTATTTTCCGCAAACGTGGAACTTTCCATCACTTGTTGAAGCTACCTGGGTCAACTTTCAAATGGCATTACAGGGGGACCATTGGCTTACGATGGTATGGGGCGGTTCTAATGCCTTTCGCCGCGAATTTCTTGAAAAAGGGCAGATACTACAACGTTGGGAACGAGCAACAATTGAAGACCTCAACACAACTCGCGCAGTACGAGACGTTAAACGTAAGATACATTTTGTTCCTGATTGCGTTGCGGTTACTCACACCTCAAACCGTACTTGGGGACAGATTTTTGAATTTACAAATCGGCAGATGATTATGACGCGACACATGGGTTTGTGGGCACAGTGGTTTGGCAGCTTGATACTCTTTCTACCCAAAGCAGTGCTGGTTATTGGTGCGATACCTTTTATTTTTTCACGACACGCACTGTTAACCCTTGCCTTCATACCATTTTTGGAGGTGCTCAGTTTTCAGCTCTGTTGTCGAAACCTTCCGCAGTGGCTTCGCGATACGCCGAAGGTGCAGGACACACTCCGTATCAGTAAATATGCAGCACCGTTTTCCATTTTTCTTGCGGGTATCAACGCTTTGTATGCTATGTTCCAACGTAAGATTGTTTGGGGTGGTGTCCGATATGAGATCCTTTCTGCCACTACATGCAGGGTTTTAGGACGCGTAAAGGATCAAAATTAAATATTTGAGAGTGTCTTATACAGAATAATTTTAATTGTAGATCGGATTTCACAGATTTGTGTCAACGGAGAAATTGTCTGAACCAAGATTATCAGGATTGGAGTGTTTTTGGATTGATCTCTGTCTTCTGTTTGGAACATCGTCAAATTCGGATCCGATGAAAACCGATGTTTCTCCAAGAAGTTTCTATAATCCTGTAAATCCGAAAATCTTGTAAATCTTGGTTCAGACAATTCCGCATTCCATGCAAATCGGGCTTACAAAGCCCTCCTACAAAAGGATTTCGTGAGAATTGGATGGCACTGCCGAAACTATAAAACATTCTTGCATTTTTACCAAAATATGTGATAGTATAGGGCAAGAAAATTGAGGAGTGAACAATGGGTGTAGTAAAGATAACAAAATCAGACCAAGAGTGGAAAGAACAACTTTCACCTGAAGAATTTAAAGTGACCCGAAAAAAAGGGACTGAACGCGCATTTACAGGTAAATATCACGATTGCAAAGAACAGGGTACATATCACTGTATCTGTTGTGGAAGTCCGCTTTTTACCTCTGAAACAAAATACGATTCTGGAACGGGATGGCCCAGTTTTTGGGAACCTGTTTCCCCTGATAGCATTGAGACAAAATCGGATTTTAGCATCTTTTTCATGCCGCGTACCGAAGTCGTTTGTAGCCGTTGTGATGCACATCTCGGACATGTCTTTAATGACGGGCCGAAACCTACAGGCAAACGTTACTGCCTTAATTCTGCAGCACTTACGCTCGTAAAGTCAGATGAAGAATCTTAATCAGTTTAAAAGGAGTATTAATGGCATTAAGAAGTCGAATTTCATCGCGGTTTCTCGTTAACCAACTTGCAACCGCTATATCGGAAGACTGGCGTACATCGCGTAAATTCATGCGCTACCAGTTTGCTAAGGAATCATTTAATTTGCGTCATCCGTTTGGTGCGAAGCATGGCAAGGGCGACGATGTTCAGTTAGTGAGTCTCCGTATTACGGATATGTGTAATCTGCGTTGCCATTCCTGCGGGCAGTGGGGTGACAACGGGTATCTCGTCGGGAAATCGCTCAAAGAGTTGAAACAACGTGAAGTTCCAGTGGAAGTATATAAAAACCTCGTTGACCAGGTTGTTGATGCTGGTTGGTCGCCTGTGTGGTACATCTGGGGTGGTGAACCGATGCTTTATCCCGGCATCATAGAATTGATGCATTATATCAAAGAGAAAGGGATGCCTATCTCTCTCGTCAGCAATGCTACCAATATCGCAAGACGCGCGGACGACATTTTGGAAACATGCAAGATTGTCTACTTAAGTGTTGATGGACCCAGTGAAGAAATCCACAATACGCAACGTCCCGGTGTTACTGAAAACTATGACAACTTCAAGGATGTTAAAGCAGCATTGGAAACGCTTAGTGCGGAGAAAGAACGCCGAAACCAAAATTTCCCTTATATTATCCCGCTTAGCTGTGTTACGATGTATAACATTGATTTTGTGGTAGACCTCTATAAGTTCACAAGCCAGTATGCAGATGCACAAATCTTCTATTTGACATGGTGGATAGATGCCGAATCCGCTCAGGAACACACAGAGGATTTTGAAAGACGTTTTGGCTTCAAACCACAAACACATTATGGATGGATTGGCACTTGGCACGACTTTGATCATGGTGTAATTCTGGATCGGTTTGAAGAGATGGAGAATCTCTCTGAAAAGCAGCAGCGATGCCCGCCTGTGATGATGCCCAGGTTAAACTCAAAGGGTGAAATTCAACGTTACTATACTAACCATGAGCAAACCTTTGGCTACAACCAGTGTGTGAGTATCTTCATGACTATGGAAATTGATAGCAACGGCGATGTGAGTCTCTGCAGAGATTACCATGACTATATCATTGGCAACATCAAAGAAGACAAGGTTGTGGATATGTGGAATAATCAAAAGGCGGTGAAATTCCGTCAGTCCATTAGCACAGATGGACCGATGCCAGTATGTCGCCGTTGTTGCGGTTTAATGGGATATTAACAACGTTCAAGGTTAGAACCACTCCCATAATAAGTAAAGGAAAAATATGAAAATAGGTTTACGTATTCCCGGCACAGCCCGACAAATGCCCTTCTCGGATTTCTGTAAGTGGTGTGCCGATAACGGATTTGAAGCAATTGATATTGGTGAAGCGACTCCCGAAGTAGTGAAAACTGCACGAGATGCTGGATTAGAAATTGGAACAGCAGATTTGCCTGGTACGCGCGAACTACTCAGCGCAAAGAAGTCTACACAAAAATCTGGTGCACAAAAGGCAAAAGCAGCTATCCAAGCCGCCGCAGACAACGGTGTCCACATTATGTTCTGCGTTTTTGTTCCAGAAGACGGAAGTCTTGGACGCGGTAAAAACTTTGATATATGGAAAGATACCGTTCCACCTATTGCAGAATTCGCTGAGTCCCAAGGCGTAACGATTGCTATAGAAGGCTGGCCTGGCGGTGCCCCTGCGTATCCTGCTCTCGGGTGTACGCCTGAAATGTGGCGTGCCATGTTTGCTGAATGTCCTTCCCCTGGCTTAGGTCTCAACTATGACCCGTCACACCTTGTTAGAATCGGTATTGACCACATTCGCGCACTTAATGAATTTGCTTCTTATGTTAAACATGTTCACGGAAAAGATACCGCGTTTGATGAGGAAGCACTTTATCTGCACGGCAATTTGGGACCGAGTTTTCAAGGTCCCCGTGGGTTCGGTGAAGATTGGTGGCGATATACCATTCCCGGTGATGGCGTTGTGGATTGGCTGAAGGTGGTGCAGCTTCTTGAAGATGCAGACTTTGACGGTATTGTTAGCGTTGAGTTGGAAGATTACCGCTATTGGCGGACTTGGGAAGCAGAATCGGAAGGGCTTTTGCGTTCTCATGAATTTCTTTCCTGTTTTGTGCGATGAATCTACTATGATAAAAGAGAAACGGATTAACGAGGGTTCAAACCGACTATCGGCACTTGAAACATCTAACCCAAATACTGTGTCTGTCTCCCTGCCCGTTGTGACTGCCGTGAATAATCTGATTGAAACAGTTGGTGAAAATGAAACGCACCTCTTTGCCTCACTGACAGAACGTGATTACCAAGAACTTGTTAAAATCTTGGATGACCTGATTGATGTGGTTGGGGAGAATGAGAACCACTTATTAGCGACAGTGATGGACTTCGTCAGTATCCTTATTGAGAATTATGAAGATGAACAGGTGCCAGAACTAATGGAGATACAGGTGTAAAACAATGCTGGGATAAGATTAAAATACACACGAGAAAACAATGCCTATTTTTAGACTTGAAGGTGACGAAATATCAAATGCTAAACTTGTGATTGCACAAGAAACGGACCTGAAACTCGAAAGCCATCTGGAGGATTGGCTTGAAAACAGTCCGCCAGCTCTTGCCCAAGAACCAATTCTCTGGATCGGCAGACAAACGAGTGCTTCTATTGAAGAAAGTACTATCTTTCCTGATTTGCTTGGACTTGATGCGGAAGGAAATCTTATTATCGTTGAGTTAAAACGCGACGAAGCACCACGGGAAGTGGTTGCGCAGTTGTTGGAATATGCAGCATGGGCAAACGAACTTTCAGAGCAACAGATTCAGGAAATTGCAGAAGACTACTTTGAAACTCGCGACGAATTTAAAGAAACACATTTCCATGATGCTTTTAGGGATGTTTTTGACATACCCGATACTGACGAAGTTCCACCGTTAAATCGGAACTTGCGATTGTACATTGTAGCAGGAAGTATACCCGCAGGAGTGGCACGTGTTTGTCGATTCCTCCGAACTCCACAAGGCATGGACATAAATTGTATTGATGTTTCCACCTTTGAAACGGAAGCTGGCGAAAGACTTGTCAGTATGGAAGCAAAAGTTGGAGATGAAGATGTTGTTGCATCTAAAACTCAGAAACAGCATGCCCCACAAGCCTCGAGATGGTCAGGTGATAAACCCGTAAACCAAGTAGTGTGGGAAACCATTGAAAAATTAATGCAAGGAGATAAAGAATTTTTTGCTTCAAAAGAGGTTACCGCACTCATTTTAGAAAAGTATCCTGACTTTAATTCCACTACAGTAAGCTGCCAAATCGCTTCGGATTGTGTTAATCACACATCACGCCATCATTATCCGGGAGGCAGTGACAGATACTGGTGGATTTCAAGGGGAAAATACCGCCTATATGATCCAGAAAAGGACAAAATGGACGGAGGTAGAGACGGTAACTAAGCAGATTCTGTGACAGAAAATCCGGCATAAAACCATGCAACAAACGATTCCCTGCCTTGATGTCCCTCCCACAGAAGGCATAAAATATTCTGGATCCAAACTAAAACTTATCCCACAAATACTCGAACTTGCCCAAAAAGTTGATACCAAAACGATTTTAGATGGTTTTGCAGGCACAACTCGCGTCTCACAAGCATTCGCCAAACTCGGCTATACGGTCTTATGCAACGACATAGCGCCTTGGTCAGAAATATTTGGTACTTGCTACCTTCTCAACACAAAACAGCACTCTGAATATCAACCGCTTATTGCCCATTTAAACGCTGTGCCACCCGCAGATGGGTGGTTCACAGAGCATTATGGCGGACATGTGAATGATGGGTGTGCAATCCAAGCAGATGGACTTAAAAAGCCTTGGCAGTTACACAATACCCGCAAATTAGATGCAATTCGGCAGGAAATTGAGAATCTTAACCTTGATCCAGTTGATAAAGCAGTGGCACTCACAAGCCTAATTTTGGCACTGGATCGCGTTGATAGTACCCTCGGTCATTATTCCGCTTACCTCAAAGATTGGTCACCGCGATCCTATAAAGAACTCGTGCTTGAAGTGCCAAAAGTCTTTACATCAGAAGGCAACCACGAAGTTTATCAAACCGACATCTTTGATCTTGTCTCGCGCGTCTCTGTAGACCTTGCATATTTTGATCCGCCCTACGGTTCAAACAATGAAAAAATGCCGCCATCCCGTGTGAGATACGCGGCTTATTACCATCTCTGGAAAAGCGTTATTCTCTTTGACAAGCCAACACTTTTCGGTAAAGCAAAACGACGTGAGGATACATCCGATCAACTCGCCGCATCTGTATTTGAGGAGTTCCGATGTGACACAAACGGTCGTTTCATCGCTGTTGAGGCAATAGCAGAACTGATTCAAGCAACACAAGCCCGTTGGATTATCTTGTCTTACAGTTCGGGTGGTCGTGCAACAGCCGAAGAACTAAACGAGGTTATGCAAAAGAATGGTAAACTCCTCGCTGTCGTTGAAATGAATTACAAACGGAACGTCATGGCAGGTATGAGATGGACACTTGAATGGGTGAACGCAGCCGAAAAACCGAACCGAGAATTTCTTTTCTTGCTTGAGAAAAATTAGCGGCTAATACGGACACTTCCTGCCTGCATCGCTTTTTCTGCTTCTGCTGCCGTTGCCCAGTTAAAGTCCCCTGGGAAAGTATGTGCCAAAGCGGAATATCCACCCGCAAAATCAACCGCATCTTGAGGTGATTTTCCATTGAGTAGACTATAGATTAATCCTGATGAGAAACTGTCACCGCCACCGACTCGGTCTACCAATTCTAAATCTTCATAGATACGAGACAGATAAAATTCTTTACCATCAAACAGAAGTGTCCGCCAATCATTTAGCCAGCCGGTTTTCGCATCACGCAATGTTGTGCCGATCATTTCAATGTTTGGAAAAGCCTCTTTAACGCGCTGAGCAACTTCTTTATAACTCTCAGGTTCAAGTTTACTATACGATTCAGTTGCGCCTTCCGCAGCGAACCCCAAGGATTTCTCAAAATCTTCCTCATTTCCGATAAGGACAGAGACGTGTTCCATCATTGGTCGGTTTGCTGCTTGCGCTTGTTCAGCACTCCACAATTTGGAACGGAAGTTGAGGTCGTAGCTTGTTTTGACACCAGCCACACGTGCGGCTTTGAGTGCTTCAGCAGAAACTGCTGCTGCAGACTCTGATAGGGCAGGTGTGATTCCACTGAGATGAAACCATTGCACATTGTTAAAAATAGATGCCCAATCAATTTCGCCGGGTTGAACCTTAGAGATAGCTGAATGTCCGCGGTCATAAGTAACGCTACTCGCTCGGGGACCTGCCCCCATTTCAAGGTGATAGAATCCGTTCCGTTCAAAGCCTACACCGTCAAAATCTACCCATACAATGTTCGACATGTCTACACCGAGTTCGCGTCCTTTATTGCGAATATAGCGACCTGACCAATTGTCCACGAGTCGTGAAACCCATGCAGTTTTTAAGCCGAGTTGTGCAGCGTTGACAGCAACGTTCATCTCCGCACCGCCCGCTGTTATTTCCAACGATGACACCTGCTCAAGACGCATGAATTCTGGTGCTGTGAGACGGATCATCGCCTCCCCAAATGTAACTAAATCGTACATACTTCATTCTCCTGTTTTTATTGCTGTTTGATTTCTAAATTCGTTGTATAATTTTTCGATACATTCCCTACAGAAACAGTAAACTCTACCGTAAGTACCTATCTCTTTTTCCACCAATTGGTTCATCGGAAAATCTTTTTGGCAGAGTGCGCAAACTTCCATGGGTGCTGTTGATGATGATTCACTATCCGTTTTCTGCCTGGTAGAAAGGAGCAAAATCACTAAAACTGTGATCGGTAGGATAAATATGCAAAAGACGAAAAACATTGAAATTTCCTTATTTAACATATAGCAACTAACTTTCGTTACTATAGCCGATAAGTATCATAATGTCAACGAAATTTGGCAATTGCACTATGTTATTGAAGAACGCTTACATGTGAATTCAAATCAGAAAATGTTTGACACATGCAGGAACTGTTGGTAAGATAATGACACTTGAAATAATGTGAGTTTGTGCAACGATACACCGACTAAGTAAAATCCGATACAGCGATGGAACATGAAATTACGTCTTGGAATGGAGAAGATAACATGGAAAACCGGATTGAAATCGGCAGCCTCAAAATTGATCAAGATTTATATGCGTTGGTCCGAGATGAGATAGCGCCTGGCACAGGGATAGATGCAGACTCGTTCTGGACTGCATTCGACGAAATTGTTAAGGAATTTGCCCCAGAAAATCGGTTGCTTTTAGATAAACGGGATACCTTACAGCAACAGATTGACGCGTGGCATCTTGAACGCGATGGTGAACCGATAGATTATGAAGCGTATTCTGCGTTCCTAACCGAAATAGGTTATCTGGTGCCTGAAGGTGGTGATTTTATCGTTACAACGGAAGACGTTGATTTGGAGATTGCGCTGATTGCTGGTCCGCAGTTGGTTGTTCCGGTGGATAATGCGCGCTATGCGTTGAATGCTACCAACGCTCGATGGGGTAGTCTATATGACGCACTTTATGGAACCGATGTTATTGGTGAAACCGATGGCGCTACTCGCGGCGATGCCTATAATCCAATCCGGGGTGCGAAAGTTATTGCTTACACCGAGCAGTTTTTAGATGAAGTTTTAAGCCTTGAATCGGGAAGTTTTTCAGACATTACGCAGTTTTTGCTAAAGACAATTGGTGGAAAGTTGCAGCTGCGCGCTAAACTTCGTGGAGGAAACGAAATTGGTTTAGAAGACCCAAGCAAATTTGTCGGTTTTACACAAGATGGCGATGAACTCAGTTCTATCCTATTTCAAAACCACGGATTGCACATTGAAATACAGATTGACAGAGAACACGCAGTTGGAAGAGCACATCCTGCCGGTGTGTCAGATGTGATCCTTGAGTCTGCAATAACGACTATTCAAGATTGCGAGGATTCAGTTGCTGCTGTTGATGCTAAAGATAAGGTGCGTGTCTATAGCAACTGGAACGGCATTATGAGAGGGACTTTGGAGACAACGTTTGAGAAGAATGGCAAGATGATAACTCGACGATTGGCACCAGATAAAACTTACACTGCACCAGATGGCAGCTTTTTCACATTGTCGGGCAGGAGTTTGCTCCTAATTCGGAACGTCGGACTCCACATGTATACGGATGCAGTTTTAACCGCAGACGGAGAAGAAATCCCGGAAGGTTTCTTGGATGCAATGGTAACGACATTTGCCGCTATGCACGATCTGCAAGGGAAAAGCGACTATACCAATAGCAAAACAGGTAGTGTCTATATTGTCAAACCGAAATTCCACGGACCGGAAGAAGTAGATATGACCGTTCGGTTGTTTGAAAAGATAGAAGAGGCACTTGGACTTAAACCGAATACTATCAAAATAGGTATTATGGATGAGGAACGCCGCACCACCGTTAATCTCAAAGAAGTGCTTCGGATAGCATCACAACGTCTTGTATTCATAAATACCGGGTTTTTGGACAGAACTGGTGATGAAATCCATACAAGTATGAAAGCGGGCCCGATGATTCCTAAGATGGATATTCGTAACGAACCTTGGATGCGTGCCTACGAGGATTGGAACGTTGATATAGGAATTGAGACAGGTTTGCCGGGGATTACACAAATTGGAAAAGGGATGTGGACGAAACCTGATGAGATGGCAGAGATGCTTGAAACAAAGGTAAATCATCCGATGGCGGGAGCGACGACAGCGTGGGTGCCTTCACCTACAGCCGCAACGCTTCACGCGATACACTATCATAAAGTGAATGTTGCCAAATGGTTAACTGAGTTGGCTTTACGGGAGCGTGCAAGTTTAAGAGACCTATTGACTCCGCCCTTGCTAAAAGAACGTGAGTTGTCCGCTGATGAAATCCAACGTGAAATGGACAATAATGCACAAGGAATCCTTGGATATGTCGTGCGATGGGTAGACCAAGGTATCGGTTGTTCAAAAATACCGGATATCAATAACGTCGGTTTGATGGAAGATCGTGCAACACTACGGATTTCGAGTCAGCATATAGCAAATTGGTTACATCATGGGATTGTCACGAAAGCGCAGGTAACAGAAACGTTTGAGCGGATGGCAAAGGTTGTTGACGAACAGAATGAGGGTGACCCCAACTATCGAAATATGTCTCCCAATTATGAACAGAGCATTGCTTTTCAAGCATCTTTAGATTTGGTATTTAAAGGGTGCGATCTACCGAACGGGTATACGGAGTTTGTGCTTCATCCACGCAGACGAGAAGTTAAGGCACGGAGTTAAAACTGACGTTAGATGGATGGTATCTTCTAATTTGTCTATTTTACCCTTACCTTATGAGCGTAGTCTATAAAATTTGATAGCATTGTCGTGGAATAACTTTTTTAACTTTTCGGGCGTACATCCTGATACAGCATCCTGCAAAGTCTGTACCCAGCGCGGATAATTCGATGCTAACGTCGAAACTGGCCAATCACTTCCGTAAATAACACGGTCAAATCCAAAACATTCAATAACATGCTCAATATAAGGCTGTAGTTCAGCAGCTGTCCAGTTCTCATGATCTGCCTCTGTTACCAACCCGGATATTTTGCAATAGACGTTTGGGAAATCCGCAAGTGTCTTAATCTCTTGCTTCCACGGTTCAAAAAGTTGATTTTTGATGTCTGGCTTACCGATATGATCTAAGATAAATTGGACATTAGGACACTGTTCTACAAGCCGAATAGCGTTGGAGAGTTGCGGGTGAAATATACAGATATCGAAACTCAATCCGTAGCGTGCAAGTGTTTTCACGCCATTCACAAAGTTGGATTGAATACAAAAATCAACACTTTCCCCTTGGATAAGGCGACGAATACCCTTTACAAGCGTATCCTCAGCCAATTTTTCCACAAAAGGTGCGACCAGTTTGCCTTCTTCAAGCGGTGCCCATGCAACAATACCTTTAATGCGTGGCTCTACGGCTGCGAGGGAAGTAACCCAAGCAGTCTCTTTCAGTCCATCATCTGGATGCACATTGCATTGGACAAAAACGATGGATTCTATTTCCAGATTCTCATGCGCGGCGGAATAATCATTCAGAAGATACGGTTTATTTAATATTGGAACTTGTTTTAGCCAAGGGTATCTAAGCTGCTTTGGGTGCCATAGATGAACATGTGTATCAGCAATCGGGAATTTGTCCATTGTCCGCCTCCAATATGCAAAGGATGGTTATATCTTACTATTTTTGTCTAAAATTGTCAATCAATTAACAGCCATATTAGGACATTTAATTCTTCAAAAGTCTTAATCATATACTTAAGGCTTTTCGCTGTGTATCAATGTAAATGTCCAATAACAGAAAATAATAGTCCTACTCCGTGAATTTATAGTGGATTTTACAATTAACTTTACATCTGAGTTGTAGGAGGGAACTCCGATTCCCGACTAACAATGGTTTCGTCGCGATTCGGAGATCGCTCCTACAGAATATATGTGAACTTATTTACATAATTTACTATAAATGATTGACTCATAAATCCTTCTAAGGTATAATCATACCATTAAATTTCATTGGAGAACAATACATTGGCAACTTTTTTCAAAAGGAGATAGTCTATGTCTAAAATAATGATATTAATCCTGACTTTAGGTATCTGCGCGCTTTTTCTTGCTGTCCCTTTGGTAAATGCACAGTTTCCTGAAGATGGTGTCGTGGGGTACTGGCCATTTGACGATGGAACAATTAATGGCAATACTGTTCAAGATGTGTTGGGTGAAAACGATGGTGAACTTACCGGGAATCCTAAATCTGTTAATGGAAAAGTTGGAGAAGGTCTTGAATTTGATAGTGACAACTTTGTGCATATTCCTGGTACAGATTCGTTGAATTTCAATGGTGCGGAGGCAATGACTGTTGCTGCATGGATAAATGGTGATAGCGATTCTCCTGTAGACGGTGCTGTGGCTGGTGTATGTTGCGGGACGATTGTCGCTCAGCGTGACGTGAACGGATGGGCATTAAGATTTGATGGTAGAAATGCCGCAAGCGAATTAGAATTTATTACACAACCGGGTTGGCAAGGGGATGGCGGATTTGGAGTTGCTGCACTTCCTAAAGGTGAGTGGCACCACCTCGTTGGAGTTGTTGACGGAAATCAGAAATTTCTGTATCTTGATGGCAAATTAGCGAAGGAAGGTGATTTCAACGGGCCCATGTCTACAGGTGGCACAGAAACTGAAATCGGAAGTGCGAATATAGATGGAGGCTTCATTGGCATAATTGATGAGGTCGTAATTTACAATAGAGCACTTTCAGAAAAGGAAGTCAAGCAGCTTTTTGCTGCAGAAGGTCTACCTGTTGAACCTCGCGGGAAACTTACTACTCGTTGGGGGAAAATTAAAAAAGTACGGCAAGAATAAAATCAATCAAAAGAGCACATTCTATTGCATTATACAAATAGGATGTGCTCTTTTTATTTGGGAAAAGAATTAATTGATGTTATAGTGAAATCTAAAAATATGTTCACACTCCCTGGTAGATGCGGTTTCCTAACCGCATCTATGGACTGAATAAACACGGTTCGGTTAGGAAACCGAACCCGCTAAATGCCTTACGCGCATTTAGCGTTGATTCGTAGTGTAAAAATAATTATGGGTTTTACTATAATCAACAAAAGTTCACTTAATAACGGGTTTTTACCTTACCCCATGTGGTAGCCATTTTATCTTCTGCATCAACAGCAGTAAGTGTCGGTGCAAGACCTTTTTCCATGAGCGTCTCAATATCGTCTTGCTCCAACGCGACGCTGAAGATTGCGACCTCGTCAATAAACACATTTCCAAACCTACCGGCACAACAAGTATCGTTACCGATAAAGACAGGTCCTGTGTCTGCATCAAGTGGATCCTTGTTTAGATCCAAAGAACTTTCTTCCTTGGCATCAATATAGATAAACCATTCGCCTGTATTGCTGTTATATGTGACAGTGTACAAGTGCCAATCAGTAATGTTGTCAGGTCCAACAGCGTTAGTGCTCCATGCGTGGGGTTTGTTCCAGCAGCCGTTGTACACGTTGCCCAGGCAACCACTTTCGTATTTGCGTTGGGATGCAGAACATAAGCATTCCGTTTTTCTACAAAAAAACCGTGCTGATTCCAAGTATCCGTTTTGCTTTTGACCCAAATTGAGACAGTTATCTCTTCGCGCGGGTTTTCATGACCTGGTACTTCTACAAACGCCCCACTTCCATCTAATTCAAGTGCTTTGCCAAATTTTCCATCAACCCACTTTGGGTCCCCTTTGAGTGTGCCATCCAGTTCATTACCTAAGAGATCTTCCGCAACTGTACCTTTACCTTCGTCAAACAACTAAGCACCAACAAGTGTCTCTGGATCAATTGCTGCTTCGGCTTGAACTACCATAAAACTAAAACATAGACATACCAGAGTTGCTGCTAAAACACTCAACTTTATCATAATGCCATACTCCTATATTATTTTCACAGACTTCTTGATAAAGTCTGTGGCAAATTAGGAACTTACACAGATATTGTCTTGTTCAAACATAAGGACACCTGATGTAGGTATTCGTATCCTGCATAAGTCCAACTATAGTAATTTTGATCAGTAATTCACCTCAAATAGAATTCCCTGTTATTGTGGAGAGAATTTCTGCTTTTCAATTCTCGTGTGAACGCAAATTGAAACTAGTGGTTAGTCCAGTCTAACTTTTCGGGTATAGATGTTTTAATCTGACACGCGCATCGTCCGTTGTAAATTGCCAGTCTACCTGCTTTTGCTCTGCATTTCTACGTTTTTGCCACGCTTGTGTCTCTCTACGGAGTGTCTCTATATCTGGGATTCGACGACACAAACATTGGCGTGTAAGGACGCTAAGTTCTATTTCCGCTATATTCAACCAACTTCCATGAATGGGGGTATGCACGATTTCTAAACGCTTCCGGAACCTATCTGCTTCTTCATCTCCAAACACTTTATTGAGTGACGCGAGTTTATGTGTATTCAGGTTATCACAAACTAAAATGACCTGTTTTGCGGATGGGTAGACCTCATCCAATAGTATTTTGACTTCTTCTGCCCAATCCACTGTCTTTCGGTGCGTCCGAACAGACACACGCCGCCATCCCGAGAGTGCCTCTGTAAATAGGAAGATATTTGCTGTGCCTTTGCGTTTATACTCGTTATCTACGCGCTTGACTTGTCCCGGTTTCGCAGGATACGGTTCACGAACATCATCCCTAAGTGTGACAGATTGTTCGTCCATGTTCACAACAGGAGTATCCGCAGCCAAAGGTTTCTGGTAAAGATCAAGCACTTCTTCCATTGACTTTACAAACTCAGCGTCTTTTTCAGGGGGTATCACCCACTGTTGCTGAAGGTGTGGTTTCAACGCGTTTTTTTTAGTGTCTGCCGCACCGTTTCTGGAGAAATGTTTTCCACAACTTCAAGTCTTACCAACTCTGACGCAAGCAGACGTAACGTCCATTTGGCAGCACCTTCGGGAGGGGTTCCACAACTCAGTGCTATCAACCTTGCTTCTCCGTCACCATCAAGTTTACGAGGTGTCGGTGGATGCTTCCGCTTCGCACGATATAAGGCACGAGAAAAGCCACCTTCCACAAAACGCTGACGCACTTTCGCAACTGTCCTATCAGTGCACTCATACGCCTCAGCTATTCTCGCGTCAGTCCAGCAGGGACCATTTATATCTGATTTCAGCAAAATATGAGCATGCCTTATCATATATGCCTCTTTTTTACCTGTGTTAATAATATCTGATAACTCCTGTCGTTCCGCATCGGTCAGTTGGACAACATATTTCTTATTCAAGGGTGTGTTCCTCCTTATGTATTGCTATACTATAAGAGAACACTTTTGTTTGTCAAGATGCCGAGAAATCTACAAAAACCAAAACAAACTTTTAGGATGGACTATCCACTAGTGTTCTGTCCAGTCTAAATTTATTAGGTATTAGTAATAGTCGGGAATCGGAGTTCCCTCCTACCATACACAAGATTTCTGTAGGAGCGATCTCCGAATCGCGACCTTACCCGCAAAATTTCGGTAGACACTTCACTAGTGGTTAGTCCAGTCTAACTTTTCGGGTATAGATGTTTTAATCTGACACGCGCATCGTCCGTTGTAAATTGCCAGTCTACCTGCTTTTGCTCTGCATTTCTACGTTTTTGCCACGCTTGTGTCTCTCTACGGAGTGTCTCTATATCTGGGATTCGACGACACAAACATTGGCGTGTAAGGACGCTAAGTTCTATTTCCGCTATATTCAACCAACTTCCATGAATGGGGGTATGCACGATTTCTAAACGCTTCCGGAACCTATCTGCTTCTTCATCTCCAAACACTTTATTGAGTGACGCGAGTTTATGTGTATTCAGGTTATCACAAACTAAAATGACCTGTTTTGCGGATGGGTAGACCTCATCCAATAGTATTTTGACTTCTTCTGCCCAATCCACTGTCTTTCGGTGCGTCCGAACAGACACACGCCGCCATCCCGAGAGTGCCTCTGTAAATAGGAAGATATTTGCTGTGCCTTTGCGTTTATACTCGTTATCTACGCGCTTGACTTGTCCCGGTTTCGCAGGATACGGTTCACGAACATCATCCCTAAGTGTGACAGATTGTTCGTCCATGTTCACAACAGGAGTATCCGCAGCCAAAGGTTTCTGGTAAAGATCAAGCACTTCTTCCATTGACTTTACAAACTCAGCGTCTTTTTCAGGGGGTATCACCCACTGTTGCTGAAGGTGTGGTTTCAACGCGTTTTTTTTAGTGTCTGCCGCACCGTTTCTGGAGAAATGTTTTCCACAACTTCAAGTCTTACCAACTCTGACGCAAGCAGACGTAACGTCCATTTGGCAGCACCTTCGGGAGGGGTTCCACAACTCAGTGCTATCAACCTTGCTTCTCCGTCACCATCAAGTTTACGAGGTGTCGGTGGATGCTTCCGCTTCGCACGATATAAGGCACGAGAAAAGCCACCTTCCACAAAACGCTGACGCACTTTCGCAACTGTCCTATCAGTGCACTCATACGCCTCAGCTATTCTCGCGTCAGTCCAGCAGGGACCATTTATATCTGATTTCAGCAAAATATGAGCATGCCTTATCATATATGCCTCTTTTTTACCTGTGTTAATAATATCTGATAACTCCTGTCGTTCCGCATCGGTCAGTTGGACAACATATTTCTTATTCAAGGGTGTGTTCCTCCTTATGTATTGCTATACTATAAGAGAACACTTTTGTTTGTCAAGATGCCGAGAAATCTACAAAAACCAAAACAAACTTTTAGGATGGACTATCCACTAGTATGAAATCTCAACCAAAGTAACAGACTTTCAAGCAGCTAACATGCTACCCGATTGGGAGTAATTATACAAAAAATCCGAATTTAGGTCAAATGTTTTTCCGTTTCATAGGGTTATTCAGTTTTAAGAATTATCAGTTGATGCGTGTTACTGATAGTTTATATCGTAGGTCGGGTAGAGCGTAAGCGACACCCGACAGGGGTTGAACGTGTCGGGTGTCGTAAACTCTACCCGACCTACAGGTGGTTTATATAGAAATGTGAAAAATATAGCCGAAAAACCGAAAACTAAATAACCCTGTCCGTTTCAACAATTCTCTTGACGCTATTTAGAGTATCTGTAATAATAGAGCAACATATACTGAACCTGAATCCTGATGATATTCCAGGAGCATTACAACCGATGAAAATCACTGCAATCCGAACGTTCATGGCAAACTTTGGTAATCGTCCACGCGGCCTTATCAAAGTTGAAACAGACGAAGGTATACACGGATGGGGTGAAGCGTATTCTACGGGACCAGATCTCTCTGTTGAACCAATAGCAAACTATATTTTTGAGATGATTCGAGGGGATGACCCGCGTCGGATAGAATATATCATGCTGAAACTGCACCAGCAATTCCGATTTCCGCCGGGTGGTGCGGGACTTGCGGTCATCTCAGCAGTTGACCATGCGCTCTGGGACATCAGTGGAAAAGCAGCAGGATTGCCAGTTTACATGCTCCTCGGCGGACACGCGCGTGACCGTATCCGTGTTTATCGTGGTATCGGTGGGAGGGACGGTATAGAAGCTGCTGATCAAGCCAGAAAACTAAACGAGGAATGGGGATTCACAGCATTTAAGACAAGTCCTTACCAACTTAATCCAGATTCAGATCGATGGGGTAGAGTCTGCGATGCGGCTGCTACCTACTTTGAACAATTGCGGGTTAACACCCCAGACGATTGGGAATTTGCTTTCGATCCGCATGCGAAAATCTTTGAGCCGATTCGTGCACTTCAACTTGCCAACGCGCTTGCACCGTACGATCCGTATTTCTATGAGGAGCCGCTGCGTCCCGAACATATACCCGCGTGGTCGTGCCTACGCGCACAGATGCAGGTGCCGCTCGCAACTGGTGAGTCCTTATATACACGATTTGAATTCCTTGATCTGATCGCGGCACAAGGGGCAGACATCATTCAGCCAGATATATGTGTTTGTGGCGGATTGTTAGAGATGCGCAAAATTGCTGCAATTGCTGAGGCGCACTATGTCAGCATTGCGCCACACAATCCGATGGGTCCATTAGCAACTGCTGTCAATGTCCACTTCGCTGCTGCAACCCCGAACTTCAAAATCCTTGAATATCTCCTACCGACCGAAAGTGCTTGGAATACATGGGTAGATGAACCGTATATGCCCAAAGACGGGTATCTGGAATTGCGAGATCGTCCGGGGTTGGGTGTAGAGATAAACGAGGATGCTGTCACAGACGATGAATACGTTCATTGGCAGCGAACGTGCCCTATCCGTCCTGATGGATCTACCGGTTATATTTAGGAGTTTACACAAAAATTATATAACTTGCTAAGTTAAATATAAACTAACGTGAGATCGGCATAAGCAATTTTGGAAACAGGCAGAATACGCGTATAGTCGGGAATCGGAGTTCCCTCCTACCATACCCTATTTCTGTAAGAGCGATCTCCGAATCGCGACCTTTTTACTACATATCTCTAATACCGCTCACGTTAAACTAAAACATAAGGTGAGTTTGATAAATAATTTCGCTCATGTATAAAGTGTGTGCTGTTGTTTTCAATGAACGCAGTGGCCACGCGGGTTTAACTTTTTTATTAGCACTCATTCTTTACATGAGCCAATAATTTTAGAAGTTACATATCATTGGCAACTGACAGTCTTTAAATTTGCCTCCGTTCTCCGAAATTTGTAATAACTGCTGTATTGTGTTTAATTCTTACGTCAAACTATTCACAACTCGCTATTCTTGATAGTGATTTTCCCGGAGATAAAAAATGAAACGCCTCTATATGTTGTTTGGAATGACATTCCTGTTCAGTTTTTTTCTGCTTACCGTAAACGCTTGGGGAGCTCCGTATATTTCTTTCAATTCTCTCAAGGTAGGGGAAACTGGCGTCTACATCGCCATCGACATCATTGATACAAACGGCAAAAATCTACGCAACCTAACAAAACATCCCGCATCAAGCTGTTGTGCAGCGTGGGCACCGGATGGGCGTTCTTTTGCTTTTGCATCGAGCCGTGATGGAAATGAGGAAATCTATATTAAGACATTCAATGTAGTTCAGCCGCGTCGGTTGACAAATCATCCGGAGAGCAATGCTGATCCAGCCTGGTCACCTGATGGAAATTGGATCGCTTTTGTATCCACGAGAACAAAGGAACGTCATATCTACAAAATAGATATCAACGGCAATAATCTAAAGAGGCTTACTCACCAGGGAAAATACAACACTAACCCAGCCTGGTCTCCAGATGGGCAATCAATTGCTTTCAATTCTGTTGGGAATGATGGCGTCGGTATCTATGTGATGGACGCAGATGGAAAAAATCCCAGACAGATTATAAACCCGCTACATGTAGGGGGATCTTCTAGGTCTCCTGCTTGGTCGCCTGATGGAAAACAGATTGCTTGTACTGTCGCTAAAGATGGGGTTGGTATCTACATCATGGATACAGATGGACAAAACGCCCGCCGCATCTCACCTCTTGGGACTTGGAGCTACAGTCCTACGTGGTCACTTGATGGTAAGTGGATTGTCTACGATGCCTTCGATGGAGGTGCGAATCCTTTCCAAAACCTGAATCCAGATGGAGGTGCGAATCCTTTCCAAAACCGGATTGGAGAGAGACACATTTTTATCGTTTCTGTCGAAGGGGGCGAGTCACGGCAAATCACACAAAATACTGGGCAACATTATTCTCCCGCATGGGTTCCCGAAAGTTTTTTCTCAGTTTCTCCGACTGTGGACACCCAGACGACCCTCTGGGGTCGGTTGAAACAAGCTGAACGTATGAAGCAATGAAGATAATCACGGTTCACAATGCAGAAAATACCATTTCTAAGTGATTATATTGCATTATTTCGTAAGTTGGGTGTCGCTTCGCTCTACCCAACCTACATCTATATTCAATCTAATTATCAAACTCACGTTAAAACATAAATGGAGACTTTATGAACCCAGTAAAATTAGGTGTCATTGGATGTGGTGTCATTGGAAGTAGACATCTCAGTATAGCATCGGATTCTGATAATCTTGAGTTAGTCGCAGCGGCAGATTTAATTGACGCGAACAGGGAACGAGCTGCCGAACGTTTTAATCCTCCGAAAATGTATACGAATGACATTGATATTCTTGACGATGATGAGGTTGAGGCTGTTGTGCTCGCATTTCCAACACAATACCGTACCGAGGTCGCGTTGCGTGCGTTTGAGAGAGGCAAACATGTCCTGATTGAAAAACCGATTGCGATGAACGGCAGTGAGGTTAAGCAACTCATCGCTGCACGCGGGGAGTTAGTTTCGGGTTGTTGCTCATCTCGGAACCGTTTCAACAAAGCTGCCCGTCTTGCAACGGAACTTATCATAACAGGTGGTTTAGGAGACCTTCGTACTGTACATTGCCGTGCTATTAGAGGCTGCGGAAAAGAACCTGGGACGCCTCGGCCCGCATGGAGGCTAACAAAATCACTTAACGGTGGTGGTATCCTTGTCAACTGGGGATGTTACGACATTGACTTCCTACTTGGAATTACAGGATGGGAGCTTAAACCGAAGACTGTATTTGCGCAAACGTGGACAGTGCCGCCTGTATTTGAATCACATATCGCGCCCGGCTCTGATGCTGAGACGCACTATTCTGCTCTGGTTCGGTGTGAAAATGGGACCGCAATTACCCTTGAACGCGGTGAATTCATGACAATGCATGCACATTCCGACTGGGAGATAATTGGCTCGGAAGGTTCTCTAAAGCTTAAGTTGGGAGATGGGGATCCTGCCAATATTATCCATAATCAAACTACAACTGCTGAAGGAGTCATATCGGATGCGCTTGCAGATACCGGTGATACTGAAGGCCCGCATCACGGTAATCCATTGTCCGATTTTGCTGCAGCAATCCGTGAAAACCGCCAACCGATAACTGGGTTGAAGCAAGCACTTGTTGTTCAGCAAATTACGGATGCTATCTACGCATCTGCTGAAAGTGGAACCGCTGTGGAAATAGCAGATTAAAGTAGATATAAACACCTGCTGGTAGGCGCGCTTTCATGAAGATTAAGTAATTAAATCGGTAATTTTGCATCATGCATATTCGGAACATTTTAAGTTATCTTCAGTCCCGTAGGGACGATATGTCCTTGCAGCACATGGCAACAAACATATCGTCCCTACGGGACTAAAGAGCGTGTCCGCAACGTTTTCTATAAACATATCGTCCCTACGGGACTAAGGAAAATACCGAATTTATTTTTTAATCTTCATCTAAGCGCGCCGATCAACGATGTATCGTTATTGTAAATCTTCCATAATTACTTGATTAATGACAAAAGAATAATCTTCAAGGGTGCGCCTCACCCGCTTTCGGTTTCTCTTTAGGTGCATTAGAATCTTTTCCAAAACGGATATGTAGTGCTGCGCCAGGGGCATGTTGTTTCCCATAAAGCACATGCTTGATTCCCCAGAAAGCAAATGTTGTCCCTACCATCATTACTAAACCCCACACCGATACTTTCCATAACCATTCAGAATATGAGAAAACGCTTCCTGTCTGTTCTGGAACAATTTGCGCGCCGATAGCGACTAAGACTGTGCAAATAATAGCATTGAGAGTGATCGTACCCTCTGTAACTAACCGTCCCGGACTGAAGTTAACTAAGGCTCGTTCAAAGTTGAAAACGACCATCCACCACAAAAAAACAAGATATAGAAGTTGTCCCTTCCCTAACCAACTTGTTGATATAAAAGGGATCGGATCGCGAAGGTTGACTGTCAAAATAGCAACAAGCGCGATAGTTAGTGCAATGTAGAAAAGTTCAAACCAGCCTATCCACCCTCTGGAATGACGAAACCAACCGACTACAGGTATCCCAAACATCCGTTCAGGCAAAGAGTCAATTGTTTCCACCCAAGTTTGTACCGCTTTTCGATAATTTAGATACGTCAAGGCAATAATAACACAAAATACAGTGAAAATCTCCATCCAGTGAGGGAAATTTGGATCAGTTTCCAATGGTGGCGTGCGATTGAGGATAAAGCCGAACGTGACTGCAATACCGAGTCCGAAAAGTAAGCCTTGTAATTGCTCCATTACGCTGTGCCAGTTTGTTTGAAGTCCTGTTCGGATACAGAGCAGCTTCAGCAATTGCCCAAATGAAAAAGCAAAACCGCCTGCAAAACCTGTCATTAGTGTTGCGAAAGCCACCCCTCCAAGTTTGTAATGCCAGCAATATCCCAGAACACCAACGACCATACCGACACATCCTGCCCAGTTGTCACCTCGTGGCGGAGTCATCCGAAGTTTAAAGGCGTTTACTAAAAGCAGGAATGCAGCAAACCAGCCAATACCCATATATAGAATGAGCGAGGTGCTCATGTCTATCCGCCCTCGAAAAAGGATGACAATGAGAGCAGCAATAATTGCAACAAGTGCTGCTAACCAGTCAGAGTCATACCAATAGAGTGGATTTTCGTGTCGTTGCATGCGTTTGGTAGCGAAAATGCGATCCACCAAGACTGCCTGCAGTGACCATCCGATAAAAACGGCACAGATTGGAACAAAAAATACAGATAATGAAGCAGTAGGCTGATTTTGGTCAAAACCTGTCAAAAACGCGGGCAGTGCTGTTCCAGCTCCACCGAGTGCTGCCCACAAAAAACCGATTACAAATAGATTAGCGAACCCATATAGTCCTGTCGGTGAATGGGATGAGTGCGTGTACCCAACTACCATCATGTAGGACATACTTCCACCGAATGACCACCCTATTGCCCCAAATAAAGCAAAATAGTGAACGTAACGCCACCAATCTTCACGCCCAGAGAGCAACACAATTGCCATGGCAGCAAGCGCACCCGGTAGCGCAGCACCATATTCATGACCGAAGTTACCGCGTATTCCCCAACCAACACAGAGCGAAACGCCACACAGAAGAATCATTTGCCAAGGGATAGTTATCATATCCATTTGGTAACCTCCAATTGATTTGTGGAAACGTAAAAAGTTGTTTTCAATTATGAAGAATTTTGGGATTGTTGTCAACTATCTAAACTCAAGTTGCAGGGTTATTTAGTTTTCAATATTTTTTCACAAGTATTTTTTTTATGACAAGCAGATATAGTGTGTCTTTTCACACCATATCTGCTATACTTCACCTTAAAACTACCCTATTTTGAGGTGAAAAATGACAAGAAAGTCCCCTTGCTACTTACTTGATATGTTAGCAGAAGTTCCAGACCCGCGCAACAATAAAGGAAAACGACATCCGTTGAAATCAATCCTCACACTTGTGGTTATCAGTTTGATGTGTGGACATAAAGGATATACATCTATCGCAACTTGGGCGCGCTCTCAACCAGCACTCGCAAAAGCTCTCGGATTTACACAGAAGAAAACACCTTGTCCCGCAACGATCCATAATCTTTTGAAAAAGTTAGATGTTGTGGCATTAGAAAAGAGATTGACAAAGTGGGTAAACACCGTTATTCAAAGTCATCACAACGGATGCTCTTTTGACACAGCGAACTTTCTGCCACGCAATCATAGATGGTGATGGAGACTATATGCTCCCTGTCAAAGACAACCAACCTGACCTTTTAGGTGCGATTGAGAAACTTTTTCAAGGCATTCCTGACACGCTTTCTGATGATACAACACATCCTATTTTAGGAGAACCCATTCACATTCACGAGACAGTTGAAAAAACACATGGTAGACTTGAGACAAGGTGTTTGAAAGCGAGCACCGCACTAAATGCGTATCTGACAGACTAGTGGAGTGTCTACCGAAATTTTGCGGGTAAAGGTCGCGATTCGGAAATCGCTCCTACAGAACAAACCTCTTTGTAGGAGGAAACTCCGATTCCCGACTACTGACACGACTCACAATTTTAGAGTGGACAGAACACTAGCCCGGTTTAGCACAAGTTATTGAATATCGTCAGGTGCGTAAAAATATGCTCACGGGTGAAGAAACGCACAAGGCACAATATGGTATTACAAGTCTTGGCCCGGAAGAAGCGTCTGCTGAACGCTTGCTCACGATACGGCGTGGACATTGGACAATAGAAAACAAGTCGCACTGGATGCGCGATACGCTACTTGGAGAAGATGCTTCGCCGGTCCGATGTGTGCTATACCACAAGTCATGGCAGCAATGCGCAAAACAGCATTATCTGTATTCCGATTCGCAGGAATAACGCGTATAGCTGATAAAATGAAATATTATGCTTCAAAACCTAAACTCGCAGTTAACATGATAAACTGAGAATCTTTAAAACTGAATAACCCTGCCAAAGCAGATTCTCTCTTGATATTTCTTGATCGGATCAGTTATAATCATGGGTGTTAAATTGCGCTATTTAGTTTTAGGTTTTCGTCTAATGGCGATACATCACTGACATTAAGGATTTCATACAAAACAGCAATAAATAAAAGGAGTTTCACCTATGCAAAAACAAAAAATTGCAGCGAGTTACCAACAGTTCCACGTCATTACTCACGATTTGGACGAGACAGGAGACCTAAAAACCGAATGTAAGACGCAATTAGGTGAAGGTGTCCGACTCGCTGACTGGAACGACATAGTTGCCTACGTTGAATCGGGTGGTTCCATAGAGGATTTCATAGCGGCTCTCAAGATTCCGCTTGAGTATGTTAAGCCAGAGGATATGGACCCGATCCCGAATACCTCCTATCGTATTTCAATGAACGGAGAACTGCACTGGAGCGGGGATCGGCACTATTTCTTTGCGCGGCATGATCACAAATTACGTGGAGATTTCTTGGCACACAGCAATCTTGATAATTACAGGCTGTCATTAGGGTCTTGGTTTGGCAAGGGTGGTTTTGCGCTCTGCTACGGGGATCCGGATAGCAAGGTAGCACCCCCTGAGCCAGAAACCAAGGAACCGGTGCGGAAATCGGGCGGCTGAGGCTGCGGATGCTAACGCAGTGGCGGTGCCATTGCTTGTTTTTATTTTCCCGATAGGCGCGTTTACAAAGCGTACCTACCGGGTAGGCTTGTAATCATCGGCGTAACCGGTGCGGACACCGAGTGGCTGCTAACGCCAATTACGCTTGATTCTACTATAAAATTCAATCGAAATAAATAATCCTTGTAGGCGCGGTTTTGATACGCGCCTACAAGGATTTGTCCATTATTTTAGATTTTATAGTAAAACCCATAATTATTTTTACACTACGAATCAACGCTAAATGCGCGTAAGGCATTTAGCGGGTTCGGTTTCCTAACCGAACCGTGTTTATTCAGTCCATAGATGCGGTTAGGAAACCGCATCTACCAGGGAGTGTGAACATATTTTTAGATTTCACTATAATTTGAACAAAGATTCCGATTGACTATGCCCACGGTTCCAATACAACCTTACCGCACTCACCAGTCGCTTGTAATTCCCACGCTTTTTGCACTTCTTGCATCGGGAAAGTGTGCGTGATATAGGTGTCTAATTTATCGGCAGATTCTTGGATAACCTTCATCAATTTTGGATAGAATCCAAGGTTGTAGTGCCAATTCCCGCGTAGAACCAGACCCTTACGAATCATATCTCGGCTTGCGGCAAGTGGAAATTCGCCACCTTCCCCGACAAACGTGACTTGACCTTTTCTTCGGGCTGCATCAACCATCAACCGATGTGCTGCAGATGCACCTGAGCAGTCAACTGCTTTGTCAATACCGATGCCGTTTGTCAATTCACGAATTTGATCAAGAATATCTTCATCATTTGGGTTTAGGACGACTTCTGCGCCTAATTTTTTAGCGAGTTCAGCACGATATGGATGGCTTTCTACACCAAAAACACGCGCACCACGATAACTGGCATTGATGATGCCACCAAGCCCTACAGGACCTAAACCGGTTACCATCACAGTATCCAACGCATCAACTTGCATCTGTTCCATTGCACCGAATGTCGGTCCAAGTCCACAACATGCCATTCCACCGTGTGCAAAACTCATCCCATCGGGAATTGGAAATAACATATCCTCCATTTTGTGCATATACTGTGCATAGGTCGCTCCAGCAACATCAGTACCAACCATTTCTCGGATGTTACGTCCACCAGTACAATGGATATGTTCACCGATGACGCACATATTACACTTGCCACATGAATTCTGCGGTTGCACCACAACGCGGTCTCCCACCTTTACGCGACCGGGTTGTGCGACTTCAACAACTTCACCCGATGCTTCGTGTCCAAAATGTTCGCCAGTACCGCCGCCTTTAAATGATTTGTATTCAGTACACATCGGAACGGCATGGATTTTAACAACCACCACATCCCCTGCTGCCTTGGGATCAGGTTTGTCTACTACGCCACCTTTGCCTTCACCAAACATTGCTGCTACTTTCATATAAATCTTTGCCCAATACCGATACCTGAAAAGCAGGTTTTTACACGAGAGAAAGGGCATTCCTTCTTCTAAGATATGTTAATACCATAGCACATCCAATCAAATCTATCAAGACATAATTCATCTTGGGTTTGTAAAGTTGTTAACATTAACCACTTTTCCCTCTTGCGAGAGGAAAAGGTGATCGGAAGGTTGTTTCTACAGTGAAGTGTCCCCAATCAGAAGATTATGGTAGATTTTAGAATTAATAAGATATTTCGGGTTTGTAGGAGGGAACTCCGATTCCCGACTATCAAAGCATTTTGTCGTGATTCGGAGATCACTCCTACAGAAAATGTGTCTACTTAATTGTAGACTTCACTATAACTTCAGAAATGATTCCTTAGTATCACGCAAAATAGAATTTTGGTATTATTTCCGCTTTAAAAGGTTGGCTAAAGGCGAGTATTCACTGTTTTGAGATAATTCTTTAATTACGGTGCTTCCGTTATGTTTAAAGAGTTTGTATGCTTTACCGTCAGAGGTAGAAGTAAGAATTCGGTAATACTCTCCAATAATCTCGATCGCGGCATTGTTGTCACAGGCGATTCCAATGCCCCCTCGTTTTGCGATCATCTCCGAAAGAGAGTTTTCTCGCTTCTCAACGTGATAATGCGGACAGAATACAGCATTTATGTATTCCAGTCCTCTCACGCGGATATAGTCCCAGTTTGGATTATTGGAGAAAGACCGAGAATCACTATGTCCGTATCTAAACCAACAGATCGCACCAGCACTCAGACCGGACAGAATGATGCCGCGAGATGCAGCTTGTGTCAACACGTTATCTAATCCCAACCGTCGCCACAACTTCATCATTCTATAGGTATTTCCGCCACCAACATAGATAAGGTCAGAATTCAACACTGTCGCAGCCATCTCCTCAAATGCTGGTGGATTTTCAACGAGCTTGAGAATGTGCGTCTGACATCCAAAATGTCTACCGTAATACGCCTCAAATGTTTCAATGTAGCCAGGGGCATCATTGCTTGCAGTTGGAATAAAGAGAGCTTTAGGTTTAGTTTTGGCAGTCAATTCAATAATGCGTTCGTCAATCGCAGCGGTTGTCCGTTCACTAATCTCACCTCCGCCGATCGCAACAATCTTAGGGACTGTTTTCATCAATCGCCTCCTTGTTTGCTTCTTCAACACATGATGGATTAGACGTTTTCTAAAAAAGACATATTGCGCCGGTGAATGAAAACTTACCATCCGACCTTTCACCTGAATTAATTGGAAGAATGATAACAGTTTTGATAAAAACCGTCAAGAACACTCAAAACATTTCCCGGGTTATTTAGTTTTAAGAATTTTCAGTTTATCATGTTAACTGCGAGTTTAGGTTTTGAAGCATAATATTTCATCTTATCAGCTATACGCGTTATTCCTGCGAATCGGAATACGGATAATGCGGTATTTCGCAAAGCAGCCATGACTTGTGGTATTGCCCCGCATCGGACCGGCGAAGCATCTTCTCCAAGCAGCGTATCGCGCATCCAGTGCGACTTGTTCTCTATTGACCAATGTCCACGCCGTAAAGCAAGTAAGTGCTCGGCAGATGCTTCTTCGGGATTTAGACTTGTTATACCATAGTGGACTTTGTGTGTTTCTTCTCCTGTTTTCTGATTTTTGTAAGTATAATGATATTGGATCACTTGTGCTATCCCTGGCCAGTCCAGATACTCGTTGAGACTTGTGCTTGCTTTGATACACCTTGTCTCAAGTCTCCCATGTGATTTTTCAACTGTTTCGTGAATGTGAATCGGTTCTCCTAAAATAGGGTGTGTTGTCTCTTCAGAAAGCGTGCCAGGAATGTCTTGAAAAAGTTTCTCAATCGCATCTAAAAGGTCCGGTTGGTTGTCTTTGACAGGGAGCACATAGTTGCCTTCATCCGCTATGATGGCATGGCAGAAAGTTCGCTGTGTCAAAAGTGCGTCCGTTGTGATGACTTTACCCCTCACATCAAAGGTCTTGAGTATCTCTGTTGAGATCGGTATTTCGTTGGTCTTGTCGCTAACACTTCGCTGCGTGAGGGTCACCCCTAACTCATGCGAAACGACAGAGAGCAAGTGGCTTGTTATCGCACCACTTTTTTGGGAGGCACGCATCGTTTTGCCATCTATAGCGACTGCGTCAAAACATCTTGTCAAATCGGGACGACTTTCTATCACGGTGTTTACACAGTGTGTCAGGGTTTCTTCTAATGCTTCAACATCTAACTTTTTCAATAGATTATGAATAGTTGAAGCACAAGGTGTTATCTTCTTTGTAAAACCGAGTGCTTTTGCGAGTGCGGGTTGTGACCGTGCCCAAGTTGCGATGGATGTATATCCTTTATGTCCGCACATCAATCCGATGACGACAAGTGCGAGGATTGATTTCAACGGGTGTCGTTTCCCTTTATCCTTGCGTGGATCAGAAATCTCTGCTAACATATCTAACAAGTGGCAAGATAGTCTTCTTGTCATTATTCACCTCAAAATAGGTAGTTTTAAGGTGAAGTATAGCAGATATAGCGCGACAAATCACGCTATATCTGCTTTTCATAAAAAATAAACGCTTGTGAAAAAATATAGAAAACTGAATAACCCTGTGATGAGGGTGTTACGGGATACGGGGAATGCAGCGATGGCAGAAATCCTAATGGCGTTGCAGGAACTATCAAAGACTTGACACCTTTGTTGATTGGACGCGATCCACGCGCGTACGAGATGCGATTTTGGGATATGATTCGCGGTTCACGGCAGAGTCCGGGGGGTATCGCTGCAAAGGCAATCGCTGGCATTGAATGCGCGCTTGTTGACATCAAAGCGAAGGCTTTGGGAATATCCGTTGTGGAACTCTTTGGTGGTCCCGACACGGTGATGCCGTGCGCGTCTACTGGTCGCACTGTGGGTCGTCTCGTGTGCAGAATTTTGAACTGATAGGCGTGCCGCCGCTAAGAACAATGGATGACATCACAGCATTAGGACGCGAAGTGGTTGAAAAAGGTTTCACAGCACTTAAAACTAATATCGTTATTCCTGGAGAACCTGCCTCTGTATATTTTAGCGGCTTTGGAGGAGGACTTGGCTCTACCGATGGAAATGTAACGTCTGAACTACTAAGACATATTGAAACACTCATCGGCACTTTTGGAGATGCAATCGGACCTGATGTTGGTCTCAACCTTGACTTGAACTTCAACTTTAAACCGGAGGCGTGTATGCGTATCGCAAAGGCCTTGGAACCGTACGATCTGTTATGGTTAGAGATTGATATGTATGACCATGAGGCGATTCGTCAAATCAAGGATTCCACAACGACGAAGATATGCACAGGTGAGAATCTATACTATATGCGCGAATACCTGCCCTATTTTGAAGCACGCGCTGCAGATGTCTTTATGATAGATGTGCCTTGGAACGGGTTTGCACAGTCAAAGAAGATCGGTGATTTAGCGGATGTTTACCAATTCAATGTTGCACCGCACAACTATTACAGTCATCTGGCCACATACATGAGTGCAAGTTTATGTGCTGTGTTGCCGAATGTACGCATTATGGAAGTTGATATAGACGATGTGCCTTGGAAAGACGATTTGACGACACACACTCCAGAGATTGTAGATGGTTATATGAAAATCCCGGCGCGTCCAGGGTGGGGCACAGAATTAAATGAGGAAGTCGTCAAGGCACATCTCTGGGATGATCGGAGAGGGGATTGGTAAGTAAAGTTTGTATTTCTACGATAGGACGGGGTATGTTCCCGCCCATTTTTGTTAACGTGCAACTGCTTCAGAACCGATATTTTCTTGAATCCATGCGCGGAGTGGGACATCTTTATCGCCAGGGGAAGTATACCCCATTCCACCTGTGCTTTTGCCTAAAATCTGTTGGCGAATAGGGTCGGATTTTTCCATATAGTGCTCCACCGTCATGTTGTCGCGCGGTTGCAGCCAACGGTAACTGTAGCCGTAGAAAATCACTTTACGCATGATGTCAGATGTATTTCGTCCAACCGCATGCCACAGTCTACGGTCAAAAAAGACTGCCGTTCCCGGTTTTACAAAAACGGGGGTAGCGTTTTCAGGATCAGCCTTATCATCTTCAGGCATTTCAACTTTGTTGAATTTTTGACTTCCCGGTATCACGGAAAAGTTGCCGCGCCCTGGCACCGATGTATCCGTCAAAAAATACGCAACCTTCAAAGATACGCGCGGGCGTGGCTCACCTTCCAATTCAATGTTGAGTCGTCCACTATCTTGGTGCCATCCAAGCCGTCTATGTTTGTCGCGCTCTTCAGGTGGAAGTGGCGGTAGTGCTATCAAATGTGAGTGGTAGAGTTTGATATTCCACCCCAAAATCCCCCACACTTTTGGAAACGTTGTATACCAATCCAGCATCTCAATAAAGATTCCGTCCCTACCAACAAAGTCAAGTATGTTAAAGCTTGCATTGGGAGGGAGTTTGTCTTTTCCCAGATGCTCTGCGCCAATACGGTCAAAAGCGGCAATCAACTTTTCAACTATTTCATGCGGAACGGCATTCTCAACGACGAAGTAACCATTATCTTCAAATTGTTGTTTTTCTGATTCAGTCAAACAGTGTTCTAAACATAGGGAGTCCATTGTTTTCCTCTATATCAGCGGTGTTTAATTTGCAAAAGTCTACATTGAATTTACATCCTTGTCAACGTCAATATAATTCAATTGTCACTATGCTCTCTTGTAGGAGGGTTTGTAAGCCCGATTTATATATGCCAAAACTGAATTTATCTGAGTTCAAATGAATAAGTTCAATCAATGAAAATTCCAAGCTTCCGTAGCATACTTCGTATTAACTAACGTCTCTGCTTGTGCCTTCTCTGTCTGTGATAACTTTCCCGAATTAAACTTAATTCTGGGGAATGCCATTAAGGCATTCATACCGTTGATTTGGACCTCAAATGTTTCACAGATTGCTTGGAAAAGCGAACCTCTCGTTATAAAACGTCCATCCATATTTATAGCAGCAGATTGCTTGCATAACATTTCTTGAATATCAGGGTGTTTTGAAACGCGCTTAAGAATTATGTTCGGTGGTATATTCAATGAGATATATCCTTGGAACAGTATTCCGTTTCGGTTGCGTCTTGTTGAAACGCCAGCCAGTTTCTTACCGTTGCACATCACATCGTTTTCGGCAGGATTTGTCAGGCAGATATTATCGGATGATTCGGTGGTGTCTGCTTTATCTGCATAACATTCCGCTGGAATATCAAGTTTCTCAAACGCCTTGACGAGACTTTTTCCTAATTGTTGATACATCTCAGCAATGCCCTTTTCTCTCGTATGGCGGGGGAGGATCAGTGTATAGGTTACATCCCATCCATGCACGACGGTGCCGCCGCCAGTCATCCGTTTCACTAATTCGATCCCTTCAGCACGGCACGCCTCAACGTCTACCTCTGAGGTAATATCTTGAAAATAACCAAAACTAAATGCGGGCGTTGTCCAATCATAAAACCGCAACGTCGGGTTAGGTTTTTCCTTCTGCGCGGTCAGAATTGCTTCATCAATTGCCATGTTCATCGCCGCGCAGTTCTTCCCCATAATTAAGAGACGTCCAGTACTTTCCATTAAGATAGTGCCACTCGGCAGACAGCGGTTGTGTGTGCATCGCAATACCAGAAATTTCCGTCCCAGTAAGTCATGCCGTGCGGTTCAGGATGTGGTTCAGGTATCTCAATTTTGTTAAGATGACTGCCATCTTCTGGATTGAGATGATAGATTGCACGATGATTAGTTTCAACACACCAGAGGTCGTCCCCAACCCATGCAATGCCGTGTGGTCGGTCAGCTGGAGCAGGGATCGTATGAATCACTGTAAAATCGTTTTCTACGTCAACTTGATAGATAGTTGCAGTGGGTGGCACTGCAACCCACAGTTTGTTGTCGCGCCACTCTAAACCGTGCGCGCCTGTTTGTCCTGAGCCAGGCGTATCATAAGAGGCAAGTGTCTTGCCGTTTTCTGGATCAGTGGACAAGATTTCGCAACTATAGGTTGAAGCAAGCCAGAGGTTTGTGCCAGTATGTGTGATACCGCTACCTCTATCAGAACCTGTGTTGAGTGCCTTTTTCACTTCCCCATCATAAGAGACGAGATGAACTTCATTGCTATGTTGATCAATAATCCATAGACCTTCTTCGGTTGCTTGCAAGCCGTTAGGTTTTGGTCCTGGTGAGTCAAAAACTTTTTCGATTGTTGGCATGGGAAATCTCCGCATAGATGTTATTTGGGGTTATTGTATGCAGTTTTGGGAGGTGTGTCAAGGGATTTTACTGTCGCATTTTAAAATTCTGCTTACTCACGATCATAATCAAGACAGGCTCGAATTTGCATCGTTTTGAGGTCAGGAAATTCTGCAATAATTTCATCTGCTGTATATCCCGCTGCCAAGTATCCAAGTAAGAGGCTAACTGGAATCCTCGTTCCTTTAATACGTGGTTTACCTCTTAAAATATCTGGTGTGCTAACAATGTGATCTCTCCAATGAACTGGCATGTGAATTTTTCCTGTTTTGTTGTGAAGTTCCGTGTTTTAAGGATTCGGAGTTCCACCGCATAGAACTAACGCCATGTTATCAAGACTGTTAACGTTCTCGTTTAGCATAGCCCGGCTGAAAATCGTTGATGAACCTTGTTAACCCTTCCCCTTCTTTCGCCAATTCTTTCATCTCCTCAATGTCATCCTCGCCAGCACTCTCATAAGTGTACAAATAGATGCTGCCGCTCGTGAACTGGATTCTGATGAACTTAGCTCCCACTTCATAAGCAGCGATTCCCGAATTTCCGTGAAGATTTCCATAACGTTTCATGCGTTTTTTCTTTTGCACGTGTTTCCTCCTATGTGACTATAGTTTGGACATTTTTTAGAGTTCTTGTGTGATAATGTTGGTTAATAGAGACCCTTTAGATATCAACATGACTATTCATGCCTATTATTGATACACATTTCGCCCCGCTGGGGCTTACGCCGTTGGTTATCGTTTTCTATAAACATTCCGCCCCGCTGGGGCTGCTCTCACTGTACCTGAATATTTTTTTGTGAGTTACGACTCGTGCGAAAAACTCGTAAAAAATAAAAGATAGTTGAAAACTCAACAAGAAACAGACAAAAATTGTCCAAACTTTTGTCCTATGTGAGATCAGTAGTAGTTTCGTCAATAATAGCACATCCGAAATTTTTTGTTAGATGAAATTACTCATTTTAGGTTCACGGACAGGTATCTTTAGTTAGCAGATCCCGATGAGCTTTTCTTGTGTAAACTTTACCTTGAACTAAATCACGACTTTTAAAATCTGTGATCAGGTCCCTATCACCCTCTCGGCGAGATAAAAGAACTTTTACACCTGCTATCAGTGCCAAAGCAATAATGTGCTCGTCATCTGATCTAATTTTGTCTTTTAGTTCATTTGCTTTCTCTTGCACGCCTTCAGATATCAATTTGAGTTGACCAGCGCGCATGAGTTGGTCTCTTATGTGGATCATTCCACCTCTTTCCCATTCCTCTTCAAATTTCGGAGTATTAGCATAAACTAATTTACCACTTTTGTTTTCCAACCAATTCCACACAGGTTCCATGTCTTCATCGGCAGGGTCCTTGGATTTATTGAAAGTGTTCGCATCTAATATCGCACACATTGTTTAATCCTCAAACCCCATAAGCCGTTTAGATTCTTTGAGGAAAAAATTTCTATAATGTGGTGGAACATCTGTCATATTTGCCATTTCATCAAACCCGATATTATGCACATTGACAATATTTCCTTTCGGTTCAAAGTAGATTAGAGACACATCTTCAGGTTTGATGTTACCTTTTCTGATTTCAATACGTGCACGGTCAATCATATAGTCACTATGCGTTTCAACGATGAATGACTGGTTACCTTGATTTGCCAATTTTGCCAACAATGATGAGAATTCCGCTTGTGCTCTTGGGTGCAAATGGACTTCGGGCTGTTGTAGTAGGGAAAATTTTGATAACCTAGTGGATAGTCCATCCTAAAAGTTTGTTTTGGTTTTTGTAGATTTCTCGGCATCTTGACAAACAAAAGTGTTCTCTTATAGTATAGCAATACATAAGGAGGAACACACCCTTGAATAAGAAATATGTTGTCCAACTGACCGATGCGGAACGACAGGAGTTATCAGATATTATTAACACAGGTAAAAAAGAGGCATATATGATAAGGCATGCTCATATTTTGCTGAAATCAGATATAAATGGTCCCTGCTGGACTGACGCGAGAATAGCTGAGGCGTATGAGTGCACTGATAGGACAGTTGCGAAAGTGCGTCAGCGTTTTGTGGAAGGTGGCTTTTCTCGTGCCTTATATCGTGCGAAGCGGAAGCATCCACCGACACCTCGTAAACTTGATGGTGACGGAGAAGCAAGGTTGATAGCACTGAGTTGTGGAACCCCTCCCGAAGGTGCTGCCAAATGGACGTTACGTCTGCTTGCGTCAGAGTTGGTAAGACTTGAAGTTGTGGAAAACATTTCTCCAGAAACGGTGCGGCAGACACTAAAAAAAACGCGTTGAAACCACACCTTCAGCAACAGTGGGTGATACCCCCTGAAAAAGACGCTGAGTTTGTAAAGTCAATGGAAGAAGTGCTTGATCTTTACCAGAAACCTTTGGCTGCGGATACTCCTGTTGTGAACATGGACGAACAATCTGTCACACTTAGGGATGATGTTCGTGAACCGTATCCTGCGAAACCGGGACAAGTCAAGCGCGTAGATAACGAGTATAAACGCAAAGGCACAGCAAATATCTTCCTATTTACAGAGGCACTCTCGGGATGGCGGCGTGTGTCTGTTCGGACGCACCGAAAGACAGTGGATTGGGCAGAAGAAGTCAAAATACTATTGGATGAGGTCTACCCATCCGCAAAACAGGTCATTTTAGTTTGTGATAACCTGAATACACATAAACTCGCGTCACTCAATAAAGTGTTTGGAGATGAAGAAGCAGATAGGTTCCGGAAGCGTTTAGAAATCGTGCATACCCCCATTCATGGAAGTTGGTTGAATATAGCGGAAATAGAACTTAGCGTCCTTACACGCCAATGTTTGTGTCGTCGAATCCCAGATATAGAGACACTCCGTAGAGAGACACAAGCGTGGCAAAAACGTAGAAATGCAGAGCAAAAGCAGGTAGACTGGCAATTTACAACGGACGATGCGCGTGTCAGATTAAAACATCTATACCCGAAAAGTTAGACTGGACTAACCACTAGTACGTCGAGTTCTCTGAGAAATGCCAGGATTTAAGGCCTGAACCAGAATTGGTAAAATTTGACTGATTCCATAACCAACATCAGTGATATTTGAAGTAGGACCCCTTACCTTGAATTGTAGTTGAAATGGGGCGCCGAGGGAACGACCAAGTTTTTTAATTTTTATGTTCTGAAACAGTCCGGAACTCTCGCCAAATTTAACCAATTGCTCTTTTAACGTATTCCAATCTTTTTTTTGAGTTGCTTCAATACGCATTAAAAACATAGGAACATCGCTTCCCTCTGGGTCATTAAATTCCCGCGTTGGGTCATAAGTCCGTTTAGGACGCGAGCGGACCGGAGACGTACTAAATATAGACAAGTTTTGTAGAGCATCAAACGGTTGAAATCTCCTTCTTTCAGGCTTTTTATATTTTTTTTGCAAATAATTAAAAAGAGCAGTTTCCGCTTCTGATTCTGATTCACTACTGAAAGAAGGGAACAATAGAAAAAGAGGATAATTGTTTAATACCTCAGTTGCAGTAACAATTTGATATTGATTTTGTTCTTGATTTAAAGTATTGAAGCGGAACTCCCTACCCATTTTTTCTTCTATCTCATAAATGATTTTTCCATCAGTGAGTATTATTGTAATTGAATTTACAATAGGTTCAATTCCGCTGGCCTTCTCGGTAAATTCAACTGTCACTTCAATATTTTCGTTATCGTATTTGTAAGCATATCCAAGTTTGAAAGTTTTTTCCCTTTTTTTACTATTTCTGACAATATCTCTGAAAGTTCCCATGGAGTAAGGATGTGAATTGAAATCTATTCCTCGCCCTTGAAAATAATCTGCTAACACATGGAAACAAGCAAGAGCAGTTGTCTTACCAGTGCTATTTTCACCAACTAAAAACGTCAGAGGGCGAATTTCAAGCGTCTGGCGTCCGCCAAAACAGCGAACTTCTTCCATTGTGAATTGTGTAATACTCATGCCATTATCCTCGCAAAGTCATATAAGACTTTAAGTTTAAGTATAGCATATTCTATAAAGAAACTTAATGTTAATTTTTATCTCTGAAACGTGGTAGATTAGGAGCGTCTCATATCAATGCGGCGCAGCGCAATATCAATGAGTAATAGAATTAGCGCAGTGATAAGAAAAGGTCGCCACAGATGAATCCGCAGCGTTACAGGATTTTCGGGAGAACGAAATGCTTCCTCAGCAGAAACGTTGAACTTTCCACCTGACACAGTTGAGAGTTGTGTGAGAAGCGATTCATTGGCGTTGTGGACGAGGTATTCTTCTGGATAGGAGACAACAGTGCCGGTTACTTGGGTATTGACGATTTCTCCTGCCTGTTTTTGCATGATGTTTAAGAAATAAGGACCGACATCTTGCGTTGGGAATTCAAGTTCATATCGTCCGGGCGAGGTTTGTGAGATAGCAAGTTGTTTCTTTTTAAGGTCGGGACCGATAAGAGAAATATCACTGTCCAATTCGTTTAAGAAATCCCCAGTTTCACTGAGCGCATCAATAGCAAGGTGCGCGATCCCTTTCTCTTTCGTGATTTCTGCCTGGAAATTGCTAAGAGTTGTCTTTCGCATCGTGTCACGGACGAGTTGTGTCCAAAACTTGCCGTAGCCCGGCCATTCTAACCAATCTGATGCCCATCGCGCTTTAGCATCGGATGTGAATGCGACTGCCTTTCCTAAACCGTATTGCCAACTTGCTAAGACAGGGTCACCGCGATCAGAGACGAGGAAGATTTCGGCAGTGGGACGTGGATGGGTTGCCACATATCCGAGGAGGAAAGGTGCAAGTTCAAGGTCAATACCACTTAAAACCTGGGTTGGCTTGATACGTTGAGGAATAAAAGGTTCATCAATAATAGCGGATTTAGAGGCGGTAACAGTTTCCTTAGCAAATATCTGCGGCACATTATATGGGTCTTGCGTGAAATAGTCGCGTCCACCACCCCACTTTGCAAGATCGCCCAACATATTCATGTCAGCGCCACTACCGATACCGACTGTGGAAACCGTGATACGTTCAGATTGCATGGAACTCGCAATACCGTACCAGTCTCCGGGCTGAGAATGGCCATCACTTAAAACAATAACATGCTTGAGTTTAGCACTTGTCTCAGTCAAGGCAAAATACGCCTGTTGGAGTGCTGGATAAAGATTTGTGCCGCCACCTGCAGTGATTGACCCTACTTGATTTGAAATGAACTGCTTATCTGATGCGTCATGCATTTCTGTAATCCAGAATGGTGAACCATCAAAAGCGATGACACCGATTTTATCGCGCGGTCCGAGCAGCTCTACGGTTGCGCGTGCCGCCTCTTTTGCTAATTCAATCTTGATTCCGCCCATACTTCCAGATTTGTCAATCACGAGCATCATTGCTAAGGATGGTGTTTCCTTTTTTTTCTCAGTGTCGGTCCGGACAGGTAAAACCTCCTCAATTGGGGTTTTATAATAGCCTCCAAGCCCATAACTGTTCTCACTACCGAGCATCATGAACCCGCCCCCAAGGTCTTGGACATAAGTGCGGATGAGTTCCATCTGCTTTTCGTTTAGACGGTTAGCGGGAACATCACTGAAGATAACAAGTTCATAGTTTTGGAGGTCGGCAAGTTCATTAGGAACGCCTAAGCCATTGCGCACATCAACACGAATCTTGGCATCCTCAAGCACTCGCATTAAATATCGGGTTTGCGACTCGTTTTCATCAATAAGCAAGACTCTCGGTTTACCAGAGACTGATACAATGCCGAATGCCCGATTGTTGTCGTAGCGTGTGTCCTGTGTCGTGCGGCAGGTCGCGTCGTAGGTCAATGTACCGCTTTCCATAGAAGTTTCAGTGAACAAGACACGATTTCCACCTTCTACAAGTCTCACCTCTTTTTTTGCTACCTCAAATTTGTTCTTATAGAGATTTATCTGCGCAATATCTTCATGGTTACTGTGAATAAGTACTTCCAAATTAAAGGGAGCGCCTTGTTTGACCTGTGCAGGCGCTTCAATTCGCTGCACCATTACTTCCGGTTCATCACTTGGATATATCGGAACCGTGTCAATTTGTATGCCGAAGTCTTTTCCACGAAGTCCTGTGTGAATTGCATCTCCTTGCGTCTCAATACCATCTGTGATTAAGACAATACGTTTGTTCGCATTTGCGGGAAAAACGCTCCATGCTGTTTCAATTGCTTGTGCGATATTTGTTGTGTCTGCTGCGTCCTCATCTGCTTCTAACCAAGTTTTTTTTGTCTCGGCAAGATCCAAATTTTCTTCGGCATCCTTCTGATTTTCAAGATGGGGCGCGTGAAGTATCTTAGCTTTATCTGTAAACGCAATAACGCCTACTTGCTGATTTCCGCTATGGGATTTGAGTGCTTCGTTGATGTAATCAGTTGATTTTGTTAATCCATCTGCTGAAATGCTATCCGAAATATCTGCCAGAAACATCACTGCAAGTTTGTCATCCGTTTTCAGATACTGAAGATCCGCTACACTTAGGATAAGCAGTAGAACAATAATGATTCTGACACATAAACTAATCAGTCGTTGTGTTCGAGATAAATCTACAAGACTGCGCCGAAAACCGTAGTAGAGAACTGGCAATAAAAGCAGCAGTAATAGTAAAAATGGTCGTGCAATTTCCATAATCTTGTTTATTTGGGTGAAATTTGATAGTTGTTAGCAATTAGGTTTACGATTAAGTCGGCTGGTTTCAATAAAAGAGTATATCACAAAAATTTTGAAGATGGCAACACAAATAGAAGACTTTTAGGTTTTCTCAATTGGAATTGGTTTAAACATCTTCGCCAGTGTTTTCAGTTAACTCAATATCAGAACTCTCTTTACGTATCCTCCTGTCAAAATAGAGAAGCGTGGTGCCAATTACCCAAATTGGAAAAACGAGTGCTTTAAGGATCATATCAGCACACGTCATTGTTACGTAAAAGAAGAAATTACTGGAATCAAGGACCTTTTCCATTATTGACCATTCTATAATACTTCTTAAGTCGGTATTGCCAGCAAATTTCGTGAAGACGAAAATAAATCCGAGTGACATCTTAAATATGACTGCAATCGCGAAACTCGTTAGAAGAATTAAGATTAGAATTCCAACGACCTGCCACCACGTACTACGGACGAGTTCTGTGCTCCGTTTGAGTGCGTATACGACACGTGGCTCTTCAAGTAGCACAATTGGTAAGTGAAACACCCAACATACAAGAAAGTAGGAGGCTATTGGAAAGCCAATTAAACCTAAAAGTATACCGGATGCCCCTTGACGTATCGTAAGGATGATTGAATAACTTATGCTGATGAATGTAAAAACAAAAAACAGTCTCCATATTAGATGACTGCCTAACACCGGGATAAACCTTTTAAACACTTGCCTTAGTGCAGCACTGCTTGTAATGTTTTCACCTAAATAAACTGTGGCACTTGCCAAGACGACCCCACCTATGCTTACAATTGCAAATGGCATCGCAGTGAGGGGTGGTATTAGTGCTTTTTGGATAGGACCTGATATAAACCCTTTTAACGAATATTCAATTAGAATTGCAAAAAAATAAATACTTGCAATCCCCAAAAACAGTAAGAAGTGCTTCCTGTACAAGCTGAAAGTTGTATCAAGAATGTCTCCAACTCCCATTGGTTGGAGCTTGGAAATATCATATATTTTTATGTGAGATGTCTCGGGTGTGTCTGACATGAATTCTTTATTCCTCTAATTTCAGAGAATGGCGTTTTGGTCTTAAGATATAAAGAATAAAAACTATCGTCATAAGACAGCAAAGAACTACGGCAACGACAACTTTCAGCGTTTTGCTATCCATCTCTACTACCGTCCTTATTGTCAAATATTTCAGTAATCAACATGACCAAATTCACAAACTTTACCACGATACCGTTGTACTCTCTCGTAAAAGGGTTATCTACATCGTGTGCGACGACAAAATTTTTGCCATCTGGGTATTGTCTGCGGAATGCAAGCAGCTGACGCGGTGAAAATCCTGCGACAGACCATTTACACTCAATGGCAACCGGTATGTCACGGGCACGTGTAAGAACAAAATCAACTTCATGCCCCCTTTTGTCACGCCAGTATTGGATAGCGCGTGATTGTGTGTATGCCATCATCTCGTTGAGAACAAAATGCTCCCACAGTAGGCCAAAATCGTCTTGTCGTAATTGTGACCATCCATGATGATAACAGACAAAACCAGTATCAAACCCATAGACTTTCGGTGCAGCAACAATTTCGGTTGAGCGGCGGGTACTGAAGGGTCGGATGATATTGACGACAAACGTTGCCTCTAACACAGAAAGGAAATTTGATATTGTACCCCGACTTACTTCGCAGGGTGCTGCAAAGCGAGTAGCTTCAAATATTCCACCGCTCTGTGCCATCAGGAGTTCTGCAAATTTCTGAAATGAGTACCGTCGTTCAAGCCGAAAAAGTTCTTGAATATCTTTTGCCCAATAGGCATCTATCCACTCTTGGAACTCATACTCAGGAAATTCCAACTCAAGAAAAAACGGAGGCAATCCACCGTGCAGTAAACGATGTTGAAGGTCTGTTTGATTGAAATCCGCAAGATCGGCTTTTATAATCGGGGTTAGCCACAATTCCATTTTACGCCCTGCAAGAGTATCCCGAAATTTTGCACTTGCCCCGAGTGTTGATGAACCGGTTGCAATGATATGAATCTGTGGATAATGATCAGCTGCGATTTTTAAGAGTTCTGAGGGGTTTGGTAATCGATGGATTTCATCAAGGACAATTCGTCCGTTTTTAATACTATCAAGAAATCCTTGCGGGTCTTCCATCAACCGTCTAACGCGAGGTAGTTCACAGTCAAAATACTCAATATTCGGAAGTGTCTGACACAAACACGTTTTTCCGACTCGGCGTACCCCTGATAACCATACGACTGAACGGCGTTCCCAAGCAGTTTCAATACGATTCAGCCAGAATTGTCTTTTTACCATACATTTATGGTAACATATAGTGCTACTAAATGTCAAGTCTATTTGCATATAGTGCTACTATGTGCTAAGCCTACTTGCATATAGTAGCACATTTAGATGGTAGGTTAAAGTCAAATTTCGTTAATCAATTTTTCTACGCTGATACAGAAACCACTCTACAACGCTTAGAATTACAGCAAGGAACACCAAGTATATCCAAGGCGGATAACGGAAAATTGAACTTCCTCCTAAAACATCTGATTCTACTAATAGGTCTTCAATTCCTTCAGCGATACCGATGTGAGATTCAGTCTCGCTTGCGAGATTGACTGCCCATACATGTTTCTGGTCATCTGCTTCTTCGCTATCGGTTGTAACTTCATTTTCGTTATTGACTATAGTTACATCTTCATTGTCAGGGGTTGGTTTATCTGAGAAAGTTAACTCGTAAAAACCCGCATGTAAGGTCTGGTCAAAGAGTATTTCATCATTCTCAACAGTAACGTCCCACGATTCTTCTCCTGGACCGTTAACTTTCAGGATTTTTTGTATGCTTTCGGAAGGGGAATCTTCTTGGTTAGTTTGGGAATCTACTTTATAGCGGATCACTTCACCAGTGTGTAGGTGATATTCCTGTATACCTTCACTTTGTTGAAACCATTGGATTGTGTTAGCGATAATGACAGGGAATGCGATGCGCAATGGTAGGTCAGATTCAAGGATGTTAATCGCAGCAAAGACAATTTTTCGCTTCGGTGTTACATCAACGAACAGCACAGGAGATTCAAACGAACGTGCAAGTATCTGTGCTGTAGAGGGTGGTTTGACCTCGTATGCCTCGCCGATTAACACATTTTCCAAATGGACGTGACGTAGGATCGGGTGTGTTCGTTCCCAATCGGTGATAATAGGGGTTTCAAGCGCTTCTCCGATGTTCCAAGTTGCAATAGGGTTGGTTTCACCCTCATTAGGCGGATCAGTGGCTTTTGGAGGATAGATGAACATATAATTTCCATCACCAAACGTTGTTGGACTAAACCGGTCAAAAACGACAACCTCAGCGTCTTTAGGGCCAGACTCGTATTCTGCTGGAGTCATAATACTTAGGTTTAGCTTTTCATCAACGGAAAGAACCTTTTGCAGAAATGGATTCTCGTCTGTCACCAATAAAACAGAAATCAATTCGCGTTTCGGTAATGTTGCGTAGGCAACATTGTCGGTAGGAAGCACGTCTGTAACGTCTAACACTGCTTTTAATTCTCCACCCTCAAAAGTGAAATTACTAAAAATTTCAGATTTTTTCTCACCAGGTGCAAGTGTGTAAGGACGGACATCAAATAGACTCTCATTAAAGTAGAGTTCCACACTACACTTCTTTTCTTCATCAGAAGCGTTAACGACAGTCAGTAGTGTTTCGTAATCGAAAGCATTAACGATACTTTTTCGGACTCGAAATTGAGTGATACCAACGTTATCGCTGTTTTCACCTATCCTGATAAGATGTAGTTTAATTTTTTCTTTTTTATCCTGTTCTTCGGTTGTTGTGTCTTGTTGGATCGATTCTTGGAATTTGGCAAGCGTTTCCTCGGAAACAGACTGAAAATCGCTAAGGATAATCACTTCTGGATTAGGCTTTGTTTGTGCAACATCAAATGCTAAGTCTACCGCAGACTTTAGGTCTGTCTTTACGTCGGTTGGTTTAATTGATTCAATTGCTTGTTGAAGCGTTTTTTGATGGTTTGTAAATGGAGTGTGGATTACTGGACGTGTATTGCAGCTGATCACTGACATTTCATCCATAAACCGCAGTCCTTTTACCATCTGTAATGCGTTTTGCTTTGCGGAATCTAAACGGGATTCGGAAGAAGAATCATCAGGATCGAGATTCAGAACTGCGTTCATGCTTGCTGAGTGATCTATTATCAGAATGAGTTGTCGAGCGGATTTCGTGATGAATGCAAACTGTGGTCGTGCTATTGCAAGCACTAAAAACATCAGGAATAGCAATTGCAACAATAACGATAGTAGATGCTTGAGTCTTTGAAATAGAGATGTTGTTTGTCGCTCTTTGAAAAGTTGTTCCCAAAACATCAATGTAGAGACAGGTTCGCGTCTCCGCCGCAATTTTAGGATGTACAAAGCGATTATGGGAATCGCAAGACCAAATAGGAATAAGGAGGTGGGAGTTAAAAAATTCATTAATGAATTTCAGCCGGACAACGTTAGGTTAAAATTGATCTGTTAAGATACAAAACCACCCATTCGGAAAATACGTAGGATGAGTTCTTCAAAAGGTGCTTTTGTCATTGTCCGCACAAGGCTGATCTCTCGCTGTGTACAATATCGGTCAATGTCATCACAATATTTCTTGAAAAGAGCTTGATATCGTTTAATGTGATTTTCGTTAATGGTAACAGGTCGGAGCTGATCGGTTTCAACGTCAACGAGATGGTAATCACCCAATAGATTGGGTTCAGCCTCCTTTTCGTCAATGATGTGAATGACGAAAAGATCGTGTTTTTGGAATTTCAGCATATTCAGACCAGCAGTAAACCCTTTAGGGTCAAAAAGATCGGAGATTAGGACGACTAACCCACGTCTTTTGGTCATGTGAACAAAATTGTGGAATGCCTGTTCCAGATCGGTTTCTCCAGTACCATTAATCTGATCAAGGAAATTAAGGACTGTAAAAATTTTTCCTTTCCCCCGTTCTGTAGGTAGCCGATTCATGTCGGTAGTATTAAAGGCAGTAATACCGATTCGGTCAAGGTTGGATAGTCCGATGTATGCGAGCGCGGCGGCAACCCGTTTGGCATAAATCAGTTTGGGTAATTCACCGTAAGTCATGGATTGGCTTGCATCAACGAGGAAGTAGATGTGCAGGTCTTCGCGTTCTTCGTAGAGTTTTAGCAGAAGTTCGTCTAATCTTGCGAATGCATTCCAATCAATATAGCGAAAATCGTCACCAGCAGTATAGTTACGGTAATCGGCAAATTCAACGCTAACACCGCGCCGTGTACTACGACGTTCAGCCTTGATCCGTCCAGCAAAAATCTTCTTTGAAACGATATAGAGGTATTCAAGTTTTTTGAGAAAATCACTATCAAAGGCGGATTGTGTATCGTTCATAGGAAGACCTTATGCTGTGTCGGAATTACAACCTGCTGAATGCGCGAAAGGCATGCAGCGTTGATTCACTCCTACAAAATTTGAATTTTAATAAGGAAAATCAATCAATAACTTCCAACAGATGTTGGACGATTCCGTCTGGATCAATTCCTTCAGCTTCGCCTTCAAAACTAAGAATCAGACGATGGCGTAGACTCGGTAGGGCAACAGCTTGAATGTCTTCCCGTGCAACGTTATATCTACCATCAAGGATTGCACGTACCTTACTTGCGAGAATCAGAGCTTGAGCGCCACGCGGACTTGAACCGTATCGAACATATTTTTTTGTAAGTTCCGGTGCGTCCTCAACATCGGGGTGTGTTCCCATAACAATTCGTAAGGCGTATTTGCGCACGTCTTCAGCAACAAGGATGTCGCGAACAATCTGCTCTAATTCGTTAATTGACTTCCCATCGCAAACCTTATCAACAGTGGGCATCTCGCGTTTCGTGGTACGTTCCATCACGATGTCAAGTTCTTCAAGCGTAGGGAATTCAACCTTGAGTTTGAAAAAGAAGCGGTCAAGTTGTGCCTCCGGCAACGGATATGTTCCTTCCATCTCTAACGGGTTCTGGGTTGCCATTACGAAGAAAGGTAAATCCAAGGTACGGTGTTGTCCTGCAACGGTTACAGATTTTTCCTGCATCGCCTCAAGCAAGGCAGATTGTGTTTTAGGGGTTGCACGGTTGATTTCGTCAGCAAGGACGAGATTTGCGAATATAGGACCAGGTTGAAATTCAAAGAATTTCTGTCCAGTTTCATCCTCAGCGACGATTGTAGTACCAACAATATCAGCAGGCATCAGGTCAGGTGTGAATTGAATACGATTAAATTCTAAATCTAATACTTCTTCTAATGTACGGATCAATAATGTTTTGCCTAAGCCAGGAACTCCTTCCAATAACGCATGTCCTCCCGTCATTAAGCAAATTAAAACACCTTCAATAATTTCCTTTTGGCCAACAATCCGCTTTGAGACCTCTTCTTGTATCTTTAGGAAGGTCTCTCGAAATTCATCATGTTTTTGTTCGACTTGTTCGGAAACATTTTGTTCGGACATATTTCCCTCTAATGGTAGTAGCGCGTAAACATTAAATCACCGCAAAGATATAATCTCTGCGGTGATTTACATGACAACTCGGTTTACTCATCAGTTGGTTTTATCGATTCAAAATAACGTTTAACATAGAACTTATATCCGAGAGGGATTTGTTCTTGGGTGAGCGCATCTTCAGAAAGTTTTTGATACTTCATGTAGGCATCTTTATAACTAAGAGCAGATTCTTGACCTTCTGCCGATGCTTTGGAGGTTTGAACGGTGGAACTGCCTTCGCCTTGGACACCTGTGAGTTGTTGAAGATTAAGGGTAGAATCGAGGGAAGTAAGATCACCTTGTTGGGTCTTAGAAGTTTTATTTCCCGCACCTTGACCGGGTTTGTTAGATAACAAATTTGTCAATCCAGTAGCGGGATTAATACCTTTGCTGTTGCAAGCACCTGCAATACCTGCTTTACATGCTTCACATTCAGACAATAATTCTGCCAACTTTTGATTTCGACTCTTGAGGAGATCAAAATCACGTATCTTTTTGCCTGAAGCGCGTAAGCCTTTTTGAGCACCTTCAGAATCATTTCCTTCAAGTGATTCCCCTGCGCCTGATAACTCACCTCCAAGCCCATCAAGATCAGTATTTTTAAGGCTTTTGCCAGAGCGTTTGAGTTCATCGGACAGGTTTTGGCGTTTTTCTTGGTCAAATTTTGGAACGTCTTTTGCGACTTTGTCAAGTTTCTCAGCCGCTTTTTGATAATCACCGCGTTTCAACTGTTGCCCAAATTCACCGAGGATCGGATTACCGATCAACTGTTGTCCGAGTCCCTTCATGAGTTCTTCCTGCTGCGCCATTTTAAGTGGATCCATTTTCTTTTTCAACAGCGCACCCAATTCGGTCAATCTGGTAAACGCATCTTTCGGGGTAACCTCTGGTTTTTTCAATTCAAGCGTTCTTTCCTCAATTTCTTTCAATATTTCTTTGAGTTCCTGATCCTCGCTTTGTTCGACCTCTTTTTTTGCTTCTTCAATCTTCTTCAAAAACGTATCGGCTTCCGCTGCGATTTGTGGTGAAAAGTCTATTTCTGTTGAAGTCGCTGGCGGTGCGAAAAACTCAACAAACGAGAAAGTGATGAGAAAAACAGCGATAATAGCAATAAATTTCGTTTCACGCGGGACAGTATATCTCGCAACTTGTTTGATAGGAATTGCTTGTAACCTTTTTGAGGTATCTTGGATTTGGAGAGCGGTCAAAGTTTCATTGGTTTTACGTTGAATCTGTTCCAGACCGCTTACAACACGGTCCTTAAGGGACGCGTCTATGTCAATTGCCCGAGCTGCTTCGTGTAGGTTGACCGGGCGAATAAGACGGACAACCAGAGCGATGATCACAATACTGCCTGCGACCCCAACGAATACAAGTGGTGGAATGTTAAAAGATGCAATGACACTGTCGACTATTACTACCGGTACACACACCAAAAGTCCATATAAAAGAAAAGTCGCGAGTGTTTGAAAATATCCTTGGACGTTCAAACGACGGCGCACGTTACGGATCTTTTCAAGAATCAATTTTTCTTGCATGAAGTATACCTCCCGATGACCATAGTGCGCTCTAAATAGGGAATTTCCTTAACAAGATTGCAACTATGGGATAAACGTTATTTGGGAAACCATCAAAATATTGAGTTATTCTCCGAGTTGTTAATAGTGTACAGCATTTTTACATTATATGTCAAGTTCTTTTTAACGATTTTTTCCCAGTTCCATAGCAGCACGGTGCCATCTTGAGAACCGCTTGCGAGTGTTTTTCCATCGTGTGAGAATACAAGTGTTTCAATCGGTTCCGTGTGTCCGGGAAGTGATAGCAGTTTTTTGCCTGTTTTGATATCAAACAATCCAATGGTATCTAAACAAAAAGGCAAAACATGTGCAACTTTAGATGCAAGGAGTATCGTTCCATCAGGTGAGAATGTAATTGTCTTTCCTTGAACACCGTTTCCCTCTCGAATGGCGAGTTTTCGTACTTTCTTGCCGGTAACAGTATCCCATAAATAGATGTCGAAACTTTTTATTGTAGCCAGAAGTGACCCATCAGGTGAAAAAGCCACTGCATCTGCCCCCTCAGTGAGAGTAAGGGGATTATGAGCCATTTCCACATCCCATAAATGCGTAGGACCAAAATGATCAGTTGAAACAAGTTTGGTACTATCAAGAGAAAACACCAGCGGGGCACTTGGACGCGAATCCTCAGCGTTAAAACTGAAAATCTTTTGACCTATTCTCACATTCCATAAACAAATTTCGTGACTACTTCCTGATGAATAGAAACCTGCACCAGAAGAAATCCATGTTCTGATTTTTTCCGAGGAACTACATGCAAGCAGCTTATTATCAGGTGAAAATACCATCCTACCAAAAGCCTGCGGGAGAGGTGGAAGTTCTCTACCGGTGTTCAAATCCCAAACTTGGATTTTCTCGTGTCCTTGATAAGTCTGATCTGTATGCCAGACTTGCTTTGCATTGAATGCAATTTGACCATTTACCGGATGACACGCAAGTAACGTTGCGTCAGGTGAGAGTGCTACTGCATGTGTCAGATTCTGCTGTCCTAAGTTGAAAGGTTTTTGTTGCGTCCCAGTCTTCACATCATATTTCTGCACTGTGTTATTAAACATAGCAGTGGAAAGGGTGGCGTTATCAGCTGAAAACGCTACTGTTCTCACCCACTCTGTGTGTTCTGTGGCAAAGATGAACTTCTCTTTTTCGGCATTTACATCCCAAAACCGGATTGTGCCGTCAGCACTTCCACTCGCGAGAGTTTTCCCGTCTGGTGCAAACGATAGTGCGACGATGGTGTTCATGTGTCCTTCAAGTTTAGCTTTCCTGCGCTTTTCTCGCACATCCCATACACGGACAGTGCCATCAGTATCTCCACTTGCGACTGTATAACCATCATCTGAGAACGCAAGAGCAGTGATCCATCCATTATGCCCCTTCAAGGTTGCACGTTTACTACGGTGTTCTGAATCCCATAATCGAACAGACGTGTCTTCACTTCCACTTGCGAATGTCTTGCCATCTGGTGAAAACGCTAATGCGCGAATTCTGGTGCGTTTTTTTGACCATGCCAAAATAGGTTTATGCCCGCTGATTATTGCATCTTGGCTGCCAGTGTATGTATCCCACAATGTGATCTCACCGACACCATTTCCTGTAACGAAGATACTTCCGTCTTGTGATAACGTAGATGACTTTAGTTCGGAAAAATGATACTTTTGATGTTCAGATGCTATTTTGTATGTGTTTAAATCCCAGTGCATAAATAGGCCGGTATGACTTACACCGATTAGTTTTGTTTCGTTTTTTGAGAATGTCAATTCTACAACCGAACGTATCTCTTGTATCTCTTGAGCAATAATTCTATGTGATATTGAAACTGGGAGTGATGGAAGATCACTTCTTGAATGTATGTCCCATAACTGAACAATTGGATTGAAATAGCCTCCACATGCAAGAACACCGCTGCTGGGTGAAAAAGCAATAGCATTGACCTGTCCGATGACTTTATTAGGCAACGGGATTTCTTCTCCTGTGGTAACGTCATATAGCCATACGCCGATGTCACTTCCAACCGCGAGACGGGTGCCATCTGGTGAAAAACGGATGACGTTGATGCCTCCTTTGCCAAGGCGTGCTATCGCACCGTCAGGTAAGTTGGCATGTGCTTCATACTGCGCGAAGATATGGGGAACCAGCACCGTAGCACATAAAAAAGCAACTAAGAATATGTGTTTAATTTTCATTTGTTCAGTTTAATTTTTTCTGAGATAGAAAATGCTAAATCGTCAAAAGGTTTTCCATCTGTGTCGGTAATCCGTAGATAAAATCCCGAACCTCTTGTTTCTTCACACACTTTGATGAGAATACTATTTTTTCCTGGAGAGAGCGTCCCTGGAATTATATCTCTATCAATATCTGTAGCATAGGTTCTTGTATGTGAATGCACCTCTATACCGTTTACCCATACTTTACCTTGGTCATCGGAGTCAAAACGGAATTCAACTTTCCGTTCATCCGGAGAATGGACAGTTGCGAATGCATACGCAACACTCCAATCAACGTTAGGTAGAATACGGATATAGCCGTCTATGAAATCATCTGGACATTTTTGCCAACTTACTTGTCCATTTTTCCCATCGTATTTTCCGCTGGCATCAATCTGCGGTAAGTTTTCCGGGATGTATTTCGTATTAAACCCAATTCTGTCAACATTATCAAATGGACCGAGAACCATCCATGCATCTTCAGTCATAAAGCCTGTTTTTTGGATAAGTGCTTCAGCATTTTCAGACAGGTTATTTGCTTGATAGAATTGGGCTAAAGCCATGGTAGTGTTTAATTGTGTAGGAAGGTCTAATTCCGAAGTATCAATTAGGTCGTTTAACATGTCCACGTATCCATCTTTGTCTTTGATATTTTTTCCTGCTTTAACAATCCTCGCGAACATTTCTCGTTCTGTGTATTCATAATACCCCGCATTGAGAAAACTATTGATTTGTAGAAAAGCATCATCATAGAACTCATTTTCGAGTAGGGCATGTGCAACGGTAATCATATATCTTGAACCAGATATTTTTTCTAATGCGATTTCCGCCAATTCCAACGCTGTATCGGGAAAAAGATTCTTCTCAAGTAGTTCTTCAGCAAGGTTGCGATATTCAGACGCACGATTTTCCATGTCAACTTCTTTTATGCGGATGTTAATCCACTGTGTATAGGCAAGTTCAGCTTTTTCTTCCTCACCAACATCTATGTAAGCATCACCTAATAGTTTGTGTAGAGCGGAGCTTTCACTCATTCTTGGTTTCAGTTCTTCAAGGAGCGTAATGAATTCCTCTACTGCATCTCTCTTAGAGTATATCTTCCAGAGGTCACTAATTGCATCGTTTTGTTCGCTCTGTGTTAGATCTGCCTCTAATGCACGCAAATAGACCTTTTCTGCATCTGAAAAACGTTCCGTTTTGATATATATTTCAGCAAGATAACGGTATGTTTCATAATAGTTTTTTTCTTGGGAAAGTGCCTTTTCATAGGCAATTGCTACCTTTGCCAATTGTTCCTTACCGGTCAAAGCAGAAATAGGTCGGATGTAATCAGTCAGTTTGGGATTGCCTATCAATCTACCATCATTACTATTTGGTGACATATCCGAGAAGATACCGTCTGTTACTTTGTTAAATTTCCAGTATCCGACTAATCCGGGTTCATCACCATTAAGTTCGGTGATCATATCAGATCGGATGTCGGCATCAGAGCGTACAATGTTCCAGATACGTACATCGTCAATCTGCCCGACAAAAGGAGATTGAGCAGGTCTATTCTCGTGCGACCACCCAATACGCAGTGGGAGTTGGCTTTTGTAAATCTTTTTAATCCATTTAAAATCTCTATTACTGACTTCAATTCCATCGATAAAAAGTTTCATGTAATTCTTTTTTGCATCAATAACTCCTGCTATATGCGTCCAGGTGTTATGTTTGATGACACCATTTGGGGAATAAAGGGACGCTTCACCTTCACCATCAGGAGATGCAGCAAATTGAATTGAACCACCTTCTTTATAATTCATTATGAAACTTCTATGCGTGATGCGGTCAACCCACAGATCACTTTTGGATAAAATAGCAGCGTATCTGTTTGGGTTAGTGGTCGATCTAATCCACAACGACACCGTCAACTGTTCTGTAATATTGTTTAAAGTTTCACTGTCTTTGATTTCTACACAACTTAAACTTCCATCAAGATCGAGAGCAGTATCGGCAATTGTCTCATCATAGCGCTGAACAGTCTTTTCGTCATTTGCCGAATCTTGTGCGAAGATGTTGGTGGAAAAACTGAGGTTAAAGGCGAATAGTGATAGTACACATACAATTATTATGAAGTTTCGTTGCCTGTACATAGCAATACCTCCGTAATGAACAATTACATAAAGAATTAAATTATCTTAGATTTGAAACATGAAGTTAAAATTGGTTTTATTACAAAGCATTTCTAAGTTAATTTCTATTGAGTGATTATCTCCAAATCATCAAACGGTTTTCCATCTGTGTCGGTAATCCGCAGATAAAATCCCCAACCACCTGTTTCTTCACACACTTTGACAAGGATACTGTTTTTACCCGGTTGGAGTTTTACAGGAATAATGAAATTGTCAATTTCAGCAGTAAAGGTTTTCGTATGTGAAAACACCTCAATACCGTTTAACCAGATTTTCCCTTGGTCATCGGAGTCAAATCGGAATTCGACTTCCCGTTCATCTGGCGAGTTTACAGTTGCAAACGCATACCCCACACACCAATCTACCGTTCCTCCAAGATGTATATGGCCATATAAGTTATCATCTGTACTTTTCTGCCAACGGACCTTTCCATTTTTCCCATCGTATATTGCAGTTAGGTCAATCTGAGGCAGGTTTTCTGGGATGTACTCCGTATTAAATCCGATCCCACCGGCATTATCAAATGGACCGAGAACCATCCACGCATCTTCGGTAATAAAACCGGTTTTTCGGATAAGTGCATTTGCTTTTTCATTTTGGTCACTTTCTCTATAAAATTGTGCCAAAGCAAGCGTAGTACTTAGTTGTGAGCGGAGATTGTCAGACATAGAGTCAATCAGCTTATTCAACATTTCAACGTAACCTTCTTTGTCTTGGACATTTTTTCCAGCTTTGACAACCTGCGATAACAGATCACGTTCAACATACGGTAAAAACATCATATCAAAGATACTTTCAATGAGCTGATATGCGTTTTCATACTGTTCATTCACAAGAAATGCTTGTGTAAGTGTAATTATGTAATCTGGACTTGATGGGGCTTCTGTTGCTTTCAACGCTAATTCTAAAGCCATTTCAGGTAAAATATCTTTGTTAAGGAGTTCTACAGCAAGATCGTAATATACCGATGCTTGATTTCTTCCATCAACTTCTCTTTTATTGTTCTCGATCCATTGGGAATAGGCGAGTTTAGCTTTCTGTTCTTCACCAGCATCTATATAAGCATCTCCTAACAGTTTGTGTAGAATAGAACTGTTTCCCATTTTCGGTCTCAGTTCTTCAAGCAGCCTGATGAACTCATCTTCTGCACCATTTCGGATGTAAAGTTCCCAAAGGGATTGAATAACACCATCATGTTCGGACTGTGTAAGATCAGCCTTCAATGCGCGAAGATAGATTTCTTCTGCATCCGATAAACGTCCTGTTTTGATATAAATTTCTGCCAGTGAACGGTATATTTCATAAGAGTTTGGGTCAAGTGCAAGTGCCTTTTCATAAGCAGTAGCAGCCTTTGCCAGCTGTTCCGGACCGGCATTGATAGAAACGGGACGGATGTATCTGATAAGTTTTGCGTCACCGATTAAGAAACCGTCGTTTTTGTTTCCTGTGACATCAGAGACGATGCCATCTGCTTCTTTGTCAAATTTCCAGTAGCCAACTAAGCCTTTTTCATTTCCCATCAAATGTTTGTTCATATAGGATCGGATTTGATTTTCTGTCAGAGCAATGTTCCAGATACATACCTCATCAATCTGACCGACAAAGGAAGAATGTGTTTCTCTTGCTTCTTCGTGTGAACCGCCAATTCGAAATGGGAGTAGACTTTCATAAAAACTTTGGGATCCCCAAAAAGTTGTCCTTCCGACTTCAATACCATCAACGAAAACTCTAATTGTATCTCTTTTAGTATCAACGACACCAGCAACGTGATGCCATTTGTTGAGTGAAATTGCCCCGGATGGTGAAAAAATATATTCTTCTCCCTGCCCTTTCGGGGATGAAGCGAATTGAATAGCGCCATCGTCTCGCAGGAACATGACAAAGCTACGGTTACTTATATCAGGTGTCCGTTTGTCGCCTTTGTAGAGGATAGGAGCATATCTATTGGGAAAGTCTGTTGCTTTTATCCACGCTGTAACAGTAACTTGTTTGTTGATAGTGTTTAGCGCATCGCTATCAACAATTTCTACATAACTTAAATTTCCGTCAAGATTGAGAGCCGTATCAACAATTGTCTCATCATCGCGCTGGACAGTCTTTTCGTCATTCGCTGAATCTTGTGCGAAGATGTTGGTGAAAAAACTAAAGTTAAAAACGAATAGTGATAGTACACATACAAAGATTATAAAGTCACGTTGCCTGTACATAGAAATACCTCCGTAATCAAATAGGCAGCATTAGGTAATAAACAGGACTTACGCACAAATCTGGGCACTCAGCAAATCTAACCTAAATTGCTGAAGAACACTCAATGAATTGTGCTACTACAAAACGATGGCACATTTGCAAGTAAGCAAAGATGTCCGTCGTAGTTAATTTTGTTTTTGGTCAGCGATTTTCAAATCGCTGAAGGGTTTACCTTCAGTATCAGTAATCCGCAAATAGAATCCCCAAGGAAGTGATTCATTACAGACTTTGACGAGGATGGTGTTTTGTCCAGCAGTAAGTGTCACCGGAATAGTACGACGGTCAATTACCGCACCACGAGTTCTTCTGTGTGCATATACTTTATTACCGTTCAACCACACTTTCCCTTGGTCATCGCTATCGAATCGGATTTGTGCTTTTCGTTCTTCAGGAGAGATGAAAGTTATCCATGCATACGCGACATGCGTTTTTTCATCGTTACCAAAATCGAAGAACCCGTTATAGGTCTCATCAGTGCTTTGTTTCCAACTGACTTGTCCATTAACCCCATCGTATTTTGCTTCAGTATCAATCTGGGTTGTATCTTCCTGAATGTAAGCGGTGTTGTACCCGACTCCCTTTGTATTGTCAAATGGACCGAGAGTCAACCATGCTGTTTCGGGGAAAAATCCAGTCTTCAGAATATAGGTTTTTGCCATGTCTGTCATTCCAAGTTCACGACAGAATTCTGCTAATGATAAGTTAGCATTTAAGTGGTCGTCTGGTTGGTCAGGTATCACATCAACCAAATTTCCCATCATCTCAATGTAAAGTGCTTTGTCTTTTACATTTTTACCTATTTGAGAGATGCGCGTTAGTAAATGTTTGATGCTATCTCCACTCACTTTTCCAGATCGATTCATAAGTTGAAGACTGGACTGAAAATTCACTAATGCCTTATCATACTGTTCATTTGCCAGGTACGCATGTCCCAAGGTTGAAAGGTACATTGAATCAGTTCGGGTTTCAGCTGCTTGTTTTGCAAGTTCCAACGCAATATCCGGCATGATATTCTGATTAAGAAGACGGTCAGCAAGTTGGAAATATTCCGGTGCGTTTTTTCCCTGATTAGGTTCATTTTTAAGTATTTCTAACCATTTTCTGTATGCAGATGCTGCATTATCCGTATCACCTGATTCAATGTAGGTATCGCCTAACATTTTATGTAGGAGTGGACTGTTTTCTGTTTTTGAGCCAAGTTCTTTTAGAATAGCAAGTCGCTTATCGGCATATTCTTTGCCTTTGTAAAGTTCCAAGATGGCTTTGACAGCTAAATCATGTTCTGCCGGTTTGAGAGATGCTTGCAATGCTTGACGATATACGACTTCTGCTTTCGATAGATAATCTCGTTCTGCATGTATTTTTGCCAACGAGTTATAGAGTTCATACGAGGTAGGGGCAAACGAGATGGCTTTCTCATAAGCTGCGGCTGCCTTTTCTAAATTCTCTTGGTTGTTTGTATGTGTAGACTTATTGTATAAGTCACCAATTTTTTTGTGCCATTGTGCTTTGTCCGGTTGAAGTTCGCTAATCTTTTGGTATTGCACAATTGCTTCTTCTACCTTATCGCTTGACTCATAAGTTTCTGCCAGCGCGAGTCGCGCATCTACATCATTAGGATTATCTTCAACTTTTTTTATCTGATTAGGAATCTTTTTTGCATGAAGGTTTCCATCTATATATGCTTGGGCAATTGCTTTATCGGCAGCTTGTTTTTTGCTATTATCACGAGCGATTTTTTTCAACTGCTGGTATGCATCAATTGCTTCTTCATACTGTTTTGTAGCAAGGGCACTTTTTCCGATGAGGTCATATAATATTTCCTCTTCCCATCTATAACCGCCAGATCTGTGCATCGTGTTGGCAGCAATAGCGTCTTTAAAGTGTTTGATCGCGGGTGTATACATTTTAGCGTCATAACAGATAGAACCAAGCGCACAGAGGAGCCACATTTCGTTAGGGCGGTTGCTGGATTCAAGGGCAGTAGTGCCTTGCTTTAACAGTTCTTCAGCGAGTTCTGATTTTCCACTTTTATTAAGAGCGGCGGCAGCGTAATAAAAACCGCGAACGTTACTCGGATCCGCTTTGCAGAGTGCTTGATATGCCTCAGCAGTTTCCTCAAGGTTCCCAGCTTTTCGATGAATCTCGGCTACTACTTCAAGGAATATCGGGTTTGTAGGTTCCTTTACGAGTTTAGCATCAAAAATTGTTTTCAACTGATCCAATTTTCCCTTGTTTTTGTAGGCATTAATTAAGATTTTCCGTGCTTCATCTCCACCGAAGGTGATAACGAAACCAGATTGGTTATGGCTGATAGAGGTAGTGGTTGAATTGGGTTGAGATATAGAATCGTGAAGTTCAATTGCTAAATCATCTTCACCACGTCGGACGTACTCCTGCATTAATTCGCTATAGACGTTATTCACTCCATAGTCTCTGGATGACATGTTGATAGCGTTCTTGTAGGCAGCGATCGCTTTTTCCGATTCCCCCTTAGAGCGATATTGTCGGGCAAGTTCCACTTGCATAGTGAAAGTAAGCGTATCATTCTTTTCCGCTTCTTTTAACTTTTCTTCTAATTTACCTTGACGTCGATAAATAGACAATATCTGGCGTTCAATATTACGCTGCTCCCATTCATGGGGTGCTATCTGAAGTGCTTGAGTATACGTCTTTTCAGCTTCCTCCAACTTACCCTGATTCTGATAGTTGCGTGCAAGTTCCTTCAGCATATCAAAGGAAAGCGCCCCTTTATTTTGCACTTCCTTTAAGTATTCTTCAAGTTTACCTTTCCGACGATAGATATCTATCAATTGTCGTTGAATGTTCTGATGTTGGTGCGTCTGTGCGGCGTATTTAAGTGCCTCCTTGAATGCTTTTTCTGCATCATCAATCTTATTACTACGCAAATACAGAACTGCTAATTTTTCATAAATCTCAGCATTTCCAGGTGAGAGTTCAATGGCTTTTTGGTAGGTTGCGATGGCATCTTCATGTTGACCTTTGCTGTAGTAGAGATGAGCGAGGCGTGCGTGATGAACACCAATTTCAGGATCGTCCTGAATATATTTCAGTGCGAGTTTTATCGCTTCATCAACTTTTCCTGTGTTTTGATATGCCTTGATGATCCCATCTTGATATTTGGTATTTTCAGGATCGGCTTCAAGCAATGCCTTCCAAATTTCTAAAGCCTTTTCATGCTGGTTTTGGCGCGAATAGAGATTGGCGAGTTGAGATCGAGATTCAAGGTCTTGTGGCATCGCTTTCGCGATTTGCTCATAAATTTTTATGGCTTCAGGGATTTGATTGCGGCGCATGAGTTGTTGTGCCATTGATCGTTGCACCCCAATATTAACTCGTCCTGTTCTTACGTTTGACTGTTGGTTGCCTGTAACGCCATCTCGTCTCTGTTGGATTGTCATCAGTTGTTCTTGCGCGCGTTCTTTATAGTATTGTTGTGCGGCAAGATCGTTGATTACTTCAGTTAACAGGATTTCTGCTTCGTCCCACAATTCGTGTTTAATATATGTTTGTGCCACGTTCTCTTTTTCATAATATAGTGGTGCTCCACGCCGCATCAGTCGAAGTGTACCCATTTTCCTGATGGCATTCTGTGACTTTTCTTTTTCACCTTTTTTGGAATATGCCGATCCAAGCTTCATATAAACATCTGAAAGTTGCCAAGAATTCTGCGGGTCAACTTTCTCAGTTGCAGCTTCAAGCATACGGATTTCGCGATCAAGGTCTGATTTTTCTCTGTAGGTATTAGCTAAAGAACTTAACCATTGAAGCCTTGACTGTGAGGGTATGTTTTCAAGGAGTCTATTGACAATTGGGTCAGAGTCTTCTAAGTCATTTGTCACAATCTTCGTAACAGCGGTAAGATAAAGTGTTGATGGATCGGCTTTTTCATCAGTGATTGCTTTGTCATACTCCGTTACTAAAGTTTTAAGTTCATCTTGCGTTTCATCGAATTTTGCAAACTTTAAAACGATTCCGACTTTTGATTCTGTTTTTTCTGTTTTTAGTTTCTCGCGTAAGAGTTGGATTGCCTTCTCACGTTGACCAGCGGCTGTATAAGCATCTGCTAATTGGCTATATACATTCCTTCCACCGGATTCCATTATTTTTTCATAGATTTCAGCAGCCGCCTTCGGATATTTGTTTCTGACGCATTCTTGAGCAGCTCTTAATGCGAATTCGTTTCCCACAGAATATCGGTTGTCTTGTTGAATTGCTTCTTTTGCGAGTGAAACCAATTTATCTATTTCTCTGGCATCAACAAATGTACGGACAATTTCATAGTAGTTGGAAAATATAGTTTGAATATTCTTTTTATCTTTCATGAGAATGCTGTATTGGGTTACAGCGTTTTTTGATTGTCTATTTCGCTGCAGCATTTGGGCATATCGCATTCGGGTAGTGTGGTCTTTGGGTCGTAATGCAAGTGCTGCATCGTAAGCTGTAGAAGCCTTGGGTATCTGATTTCTACCTTCGTAGTATGATGCTAATCTTAGCTGGGCTTGAAATGAATTTGGATTTTTTTCTGCAGCTTCAATTAACTTTGCTGCATGATTCACGCCAGGTATAGAACGACTGGCAAGACGCGATGCTTGCTGAAGCTGATAAGATTGTAACGTACGTCCGAAACGGTCTTGTTGGTTTGCGAAGTGTATAGCACGTGCTGCTATCCGCGCTGCATCTTGTCCTCGACCAAGTCGATTCAGATGCTCGCTTAATTGCACGAGAAAGTTCGCGTCACGTTCACGCATTGCTAAGGTCATGGTTTTCTTTGCTACGGCGATAGCATATTGCGTGAGGCCGGACTGTTGAAGTTTCTGCGAAAACTGGAAAAGTTCGCGGACACTACTCGGTGAATTCAGAACTTTTGTAATTAAATCGCGGACAATGAGCGTATCACCTACATGCACAGCGACCTGTAACGTTAGGTCGAAATATTGGCGACGGTTTCTTGGGTCTGCATCAGCGAGATTCTGAAGGAGTTCTAATGCTGCTTTATGTTCACCTGCCTGAATTGAGACCAGGACAGTATTGAGTTTAAGTGTAAGGTCATCAGCAAATTCCTTCTGCAGACCAGAGAGTATTTCCAATGCAGTTTCGCGTTTGTTTTCCCACCAATAACAGTAGCACATCGCTAACGCAGGATAGATTCGGTCTCTACCTTCAGCCGCATCTAACTGTGTCTGTAAAACATTATACAATGCTTGTTGTTGATTATTTATCCAAAATTGATTAAAAAATTGCTGTAGAGACTCCAACCGGTCTTGTGTGTAATAGGTTGTTGGTGCTGGAAAATTGGCTTGAATAGGTGAGTATCCCGCGTAGGAGTAAGAAGTAGATGTACTGAGTGCCATAGTACGGCGCGCATTTGTAACACTTGGTTTCGTGCGTTCTAAATATTGCCAATAGATTGTTGCTGCTTCATCAATTTTACCATTACGAAGATAAGTAGTAGCAAGTGTTTGATAGATGCGGACATGTTGTTGAGATAATTGGGGGGTTGTAGCCGAAAATTGGTCAATAAACTTCTCTGCCGTATCTGTTCTCCCCATCCGTACAAAAGTATCAACTAACATGGAAAAGATATTAGGATTAATCACTCTTATTTTTTCAAGATCGTCTAAAAGTTTTTCAGCATCTTCTTTCTGTTCTTGATAGCTAAACCTTCTGGCAAAGTCTGCCATATACCATTGCCGATCTTCTGGTGTTAACCACGTCATCTGTTCAAGCTGTTCCATTAAGGTATCATAATTAAGTTTTTGCTGTGTTTGGAGTAGATTCAGCTGCATACCTTGATACGCTGGATTGTTTGGAGATGCAGCGATTAACCTTTCGGTAATTTGTTCCGATTTCTGGCGGTTTCCAGTCAAGACATAAAGTTGTGCTAATTGTTCAAGTGTTTGGATATCTTTTGGATTCTCGGTAGCATTTTTCTCAAATTGCGCAACAAACTCGGCTATTTTTCCTTCTTCTTCCATGATAATTTTCAACTGCACAAGTGCACCTGCCTGTGCCTCTTCAAAACTATTAGGTGTCCAAGCCTGTCTACTTACATTTACATAAGCATAAGGCTGCCTTTGGATACGATTAAGTATATTTGATGCGAGTGCTATTTTGTTTCTATTAAATCCGGGGGGACCGTAGTAGGAAGATGGAACATTTGTTGTGGTGTTATTAGATGCAACAGTGGAAGTAGAATCAGAAGCGGGTTCGGACATTGCTAAAATTCGCTGAAAGTGAGGAATTGCTCTTTCCGTTTCGTTTATTTCAACAAATTTTGCACCGATTTGGAATAATGCAAGATGAGCATCTTTGCCCGAAACCTTTTCAGCGGCACTATCCAATGCAAAAAGCGCTTCTTCTAACAAACCGTGCCGGATTAACAATTTTGCGAGTTTAACTTCAGCTTCAAGGGTTTGGTTCTTAGCGTGAAGAACTTTAGACCATGCCTGAATCGCTTCCTGTTCACGCCCAGCATCAAATAACAGTTCGCCCAGTTTTTGCTGATGTACGGGATCGGGATTTGCCTTGACAAGCCTCTGTTGGTAAGTGAGTGCTTCCTGCATATCGCCAAGGTCTGAACTTATATCAACAAGTTCAGATAGAAGTTCAGCATTTTCGCGTTGTCGGTCTAATGCACGTGCGAGTTGGAACCGTGCACTTGAAAGGTCGCCTTCAATCCGATAGACTTGTGCAAGACCTAAAACTGCCCCTACACCAGATGTATTGGATTTTGCCATCTGCTTCAGTTTTTCTTCAAGTTCTCCGTGCCTACCTAAATCATAGTACGCTTCAGATAGAGGTTTAATGAAACTGAGTTTGTCACTTATGTTACCGCTTAGTTCCCAACATCTCCAGTACTGTGCGATTGCTTGCCGAGAGTTCCCTGAACGATTGTAAAGCGCAGCAAGTTCGATTCGGATGTCAATTGCTTCAGGTCGTAGTCTAATTGCCTGCTTATAACTGTCAATTGCCTGTTCGAATTTTGTAGACTGTTTGGCAATTTCAGCAAGCAGCTGATGTCCTTCAGGATTGCGTGGACTATGCGCAATTACCTGCTTTGCAGCGTCAATGGCAGCTTCAAAATCCATCCCTTTCAGATATGCGTTTGCAATATTCGCATGGTATTCCCGCGCATTTGTGCTGTCAATTTCGGTTAAATGCTTGTAAATTACAATCGCTTCGTCTCGCCTACCTTGCTTTGTATAGAGATTTGCTGTTTCACGATTAACATCAACGTCGTTAGGCTGAAGTGCTTTGGCTTTCAAAAGGATTTCAAGGGCATAGGTAGTATTGCTTAACTTTAGATACATTTTTGCAAGTCGTTTTAACTGTGTGAATTTGTCGGTATCAGAGAGGCCGGATTTTTCAAGTTGTGTTTCAGCATCTTCAATTTTTTCAACAAGCGTACCTTGCTTGCGATAGAGTTCAATTCGCTGATCGTCCATCTGTTCCGCAAAAAATTCATTGGGGGCAAGTTTAATCGCTTCAGTGTATTCTAATAGTGCATCATCATATTGCTTGTTGTTCATGAGTCGTTTTGCTAAAGCCTCACGAAAACGGTACGTATCGGGCATCAGTTCAACTGCTTTTTTACTTGCGTCAATTGCTTCGGTAGGGAACTTTTTTGCCTCTAACAACCGCGCTAAACGGTCATAATTCTCTGGAGTGCTTTTGTCATCAGCAACCATTTTGTTCCACGTCTCAATTGCCTTTTCACGGTTCGCTTGGCGGAAATAGAACTCTCCGAAATACTCAATGTAATCGAGATTTTGAGGAGCGAGGGAGATTGCTTTTTGATAAGATGTGGCAGCGTCTTCCATCCATTCGTGTCCGGTGTAAATCTCGGCAAGCGTAAGGTGTGTGCTGGCATTCTGTGGATCACGATCAATCATTTTTTGATATACCGATTTTGCTTTGTCTTCGTTATCAAGCTGCAGATACAATTTGCCGAGTTCGCGGTAGATACCAAAGTTGTCAGGTTGTTGTTCGCTGAGTACCTCGTATTCAGCCGCTGCGTCTGCAAACCTTTCAGCATTTCGAAGTGCAGCGATAAGACTTAGACGGAGACTGGTATCTGTCGGGGCAAGTTCTAACCCTTTTCTATAGGTGTCCGTGCCTTCGTCAAATTGTTGATTTTCAATGTAGGCTGCGGCAAGTAAACCGAGCAATTCTGGGTCGTTCGGATCTGTTTCAAGTTTTCCTTGATAATATGTAATTAGGTCTTTCCAATTTGCGTCCGCTGAATAAATTGCAATAATTCGATGCTGCAGGTCTTTTCTAAGCCAATTGCCGGGGGCAGTTAGGTCCAACGCTTTATCATAATGTTCACGCGCCTTATCATACTCACCTATATCTTCGTGTATTTTACCGATTTCCCGCAGGCTGAGACATCTACGATATGGGTCGTCTTTTTTAATATCAATGATTGCTTGGTGTTGTTCGATTGCTTGTGGATAGAGTTCTTTTTCCCGAAAAAGGTCGGCAAGTTCAATGCGTGCAAACACATTCTGTGGATCAAGTTCGGAGATTTTTTCCCATGCCCGTATTGCTTCATCTAATTTATCTCGACTGAAATATTCCTGTCCGAGTGCCTTGTAAATTGCGGTTAATTCTTCAGGCGACACTGATTGAGATTGCTCTGATAAGGTTACGGATTTGGTTAATTCGCGAATAGCGTCCTCATGTTGGCGTAGTGTCACGTGTAGCTGCCCGAGCGCAAAATAGGCATAGTAATTGTCAGGAGCAAGTTCCACTGCGCGTTGATATGCCGTAAGTGCTTCCTTATCCTTACCAAGTCTTTTATAGATATGCCCCAAAATGAGGTGGATATTTGGATCGTTAGGTTTTGCCTGCACCTCTGCCTGATAATCTGCTACCATCGACTCTAAACCATCACCTTCAAGATAAAACTGATAAAGACGATCAAATGTACTGCCTTCTTTCGGCTTTTGGTTAAGCATTAACTTGTAACGTTCAATGATTTTGGCATCATTTGTTGCATCTTGTGCAAGGATGATGGGAGAAAGAAGTAGAGTTGAAAATAAGAGACATAGCACACATAAAGCAATAGAGTATTTTGCACGTCCAAACATCAGAGATCTCCTTTTGGAATAAGTTATAGTGAACTTTAGAATTAACAGAACATTTTGAGTTGTGAATCAACGCCAAATGCGCGTATGGCATTTGTCGGGAGGGAACTCCGATTCCCGACTATCAGTGAGGTTCGTCGCGATTCGGAGATCGCTCCTACAGAAAATGTGCCTCTTTAATTTCAAAGCTCACCATAATAAGCATCAAAAAGATTGATAGGTATTCCTTTGTTCAGAATTAAGGAAACATGTTTTTATTTTTCTTCTGAACTGCCAAATTTCAAATCTTTAAAAGGGTTTCCGTCCGAATCAGTAATCCGAAGATAAAATCCCCAAGGTGACGTTTCGTTGCAGACCTTGACGAGGATAGTATTTTCACCAGCCATAAGTTTTACGGGGACAATGCGGCGATCAACTACCGCACCACGATTTCTTCTATGTGCATACATTTTCTTCTCATTTAACCATATTTTACCTTGATCATCGCTGTCAAATAGAATTTGTGCTTTTCGTTCATCGGGTGAAATTACAGTTGTCCTGGCATATCCAGTATACCAATTATCATTTCCGCCGAAATCAATAAAACCATCAAAAGTATCATCAGCAATCTTCTGCCAACTCACATGTCCATTTACACCATCGTATTTTGTAGTAGTGTCAAACACTTTTGTGCTTTCAGGAATATAGGTTGTATTGTATCCGACTCCCTTAGTATTGTCAAATGGGCCGAGGTAAAACCATTCATTTTCAGGAATAAAACCAGTTTTGTCAATGTATGTTTTCGCAATTTCGGTTAAACCGTGTTCACGGCAAAATTTAGCCAGAGCTAAGTTGGTTTTTAATTGATTTGTTAAATTATCGGGGATGGCGTTTACCAATTGTGCCACCATTTCAGTAAAACGTTCTTTGTCCTGTGCGTTCTTTCCGACGGCTGAGATACGCGACAATAACTGGCTTTCTATATCTTTTGGTTTTATGGTGTTAAGGCTACTTTTTAACTGTTCCAGAGCTTCGTCATACTGCTCATTAGCGAGGTATGCCATTCCAAGTGTCAACCCATATTTTGGATTATCTCCAGCTTTTATAGCACGTTGCGCATAATCCAACGCTACATCTGGATATATATTTAGGTTAAGTAGCTGCTCAGCAAGTCCATTATAGTCTCTATGATATTGTCGTTTGCTCACTTGTTTCTGGCGAATCTCCAACCATTGGGAGCGGGCAAGTTCTGATTTTTCAGTTTCATTGACGTTTTTATATGCCTCGGCTAACAATTCATGTAATGTGGAACTTGTTTGCAATTTTGGTTTCAATTCTTCAAGGACAGCAATTCCTTTTTCCTGTTGCTTTTGCGAATCATAAAGTGTCCAGATCGCACTTATTACCCTGTTGTATTCATACTCATTAAGTTGTGCATCTAAAGCACGACGATAAACTGCATCAGCCTTTTCTAATTCCGATCCTTGTGTATAGATTTGCCCCAATTTATCGTAAAGTTGATATGAATTCGGTTCAAGTTTAATAGCTTTTTCATAGGCAGCTGAGACCTTTGCTATTCGTTCTGCTCCATGTGTTTCACGGGACCTTTGGTAGAGGTCACCAATAGTTTTGTGCCATTCTGAAGTGTCAGGTTGGAGTTCACTAAGTTTTTCATATTGCGCGATTGCCTCGTCAACCTGATTGCTGGATTCATAACTTTTGGCAAGAGAAAGGCGGACATCTGGATCATCAGGATTTTCTTCTGCCATTTTTACCAATTTTGGAATTCGTGTTTCGTGAAGATTTCCTTCTCTGTAGGCACGTTGAATAGCCTTTTCCGCTTCTTTTCGTTTCCAATCACTTCTGGTTATGTTTGCCAACTGTTGATAAGCGTTTGCGGCTTCTTCATACTGTTTTGTCGCGAAATAGCACTTTCCAAGCAGTCCGTATACACCGTCACGGAAAATATCGCCACCAGTACCTTTGGTAACTGCTTGTTCCGCATATTTTACAGCTTGATCAGGCATGTCACCTTCAAGACAAATAATTGCAAGTGCAACATGGACTAACATATCATTTCTATAATTGCTTGAAGATAGCGCAGCCTCACCTCGATTAAGAAATTGTTTCGCCAATTCTGATTGTTCCGTTCTATTTAGGGATGCAGCTGCATAATAATAACTGCGGATATTATTGGGCTGTACATCACTGAGAGTTTGATATATCTCAGCAGCTTTTTTATAGTTATGTGTGTTTCGATAGATATCACTAAGAATTTGAAGGACAGCAATATTTTTTGGCTTTGACTTGAGGCGTTCTTCAAAAAAGGATTGCAACTTTTCAAGTTTCCCTTGGTCTTGATAGGTCTTAATGAGTTTATCGCGGACACTATCGTTTCCGAATCTGATTGCCGTAATAGAAGTACCACTACTTCTGATTGACTTACCACCCAATGAAATTGAATTTGGGTTATATGCAGTTTCAAATAGTTCTAATACCAATTTATCCTCACCAACTTTGGCATATTCCTCCATAAGCTGTAATGAGATATTGCGGCGCTCATGGTCTTGGGTTGCTAAGGTGAGTGCTTTTCTATATGCTGTAATTGCTTTTTGCGATTCGCCTTTATCTTTGTATTGTTTAGCAATTTCAGTTTGCATTTTAAGCGTAAGTGTGCCTTTTTCCTCTGCATCCTTCAGAATTTGATCAAGCTTACCTTGACGGCGATAGAGTTCCATGAGTTGTCGTTCAAAGTGCTCCTTATCCCAATCCCGTTCCGCGAATTTGATTGCTTCCTTGTATGTTTCTTCAGCATCATCAAATTCATTATTTTGTGTGTAAAGCCGCGCCAAATCCTCATAAATTCGTCTGTCTCCAGGCTTAAGTTCAATTGACTTTTTATAGGCAGCGATGGCTTTTTCAACCTGTCCATCTGAGGAATAGAGTCTTGCGATACGTGCGTGATGAGCACTATTCTGCGGTTCTGCTGTAAGGTAATTCTGCGCAAGCTCAAGTGCTTCACTAATTTTACTTGATGCACGATATGCATTGATGATACCATCCTGATACCTTGAGTTTTCAGGATCGGCTTTTAGCAATGCTTCCCAAGTTTTAAGCGCTTTATCGTGTTGCCTCTCACGTGAATAGAGGCTTGCAAGTTGTGAGCGAGATTCAAAATCTTCGGGCATTGCTTTAGTGATTTGTTCATAAATTTGTATCGCCTCTTTGGTTTTATTATTTCTTATATACTGCTGTGCCAACGCCTTCTGAGAACCGATATTCATTTCTTGTGTTTTTTGAGGTGATTGAGTCGTCGCTGTTAATCCACGGCGCACTTGTTTTATCATCATTAACTGTCGTTGTGCCTGTTCACGGCTGCTTTGGTTTGCTGAAAGATCGTTGCTGATGTCAGTGAAAAGCGCTGCAGCATCGTTCCACATAGCATATTGCATATATGTTTGTGCAAGCCGTTCTTTTTCCCAATAACCATATACGCCACCTCCCGACATGAGAATCGCTCCCATCTTTCTGAATGTATCTTGTCCTTTTATTTTTCCACCTTTTTGCATATAGGCAGTTCCGAGTTGCCGGTAACTTTCCGGAAGCCCCCATGAATTCTGAGGATTAACTTTCTGTGTAGCGATTTCGAGCACACGTATTTCGCGGTCTTTATCCCCTGCACTTCTATATGCACCCGCAAGAAGGTTTGCCCATTCAAGATTAACTATCAATAGTGTATTTTCAAATAATTGTTCTACAAGTGGATCTGAACCTTCTAAATCATTTAAACCGATTTTTATCAACGCAACGGGAAAGATTAGTAAAGGGTCATCGGGTTTCTTAGCAAGTTTTGCCTCATATTCAGTTGCTAATTCTTTTAGTTTACCCAATTTCTTATAGAGTTCAATTAATTGTAATATAGTTTCTACCTGTGCAAAGGGATGTGGGGAATTGAGTTGATTCGTATTTTCCATACTTTCCCGCAAGAATTGCATAGCCTTTTCTGTCTCACCCAGTTTTTCGTAGGCAGAAACTAAATTTTTGTATATGTAGACATCGTTTGGGTTTACTTTGATCATCTTTTCGTAAATTTCAACAGCTGCTTTTGGGTCGTTGTGTCTAAGAAAGTGCTGCGCAGTGCTTCGTACGAAATTAATTGCGGTGCTTTGTCCAACAGATGGAGCAATCAGTTCCTTAGTAAGAGAAAGAAGCTCGTTAACTTTTCCTGCAACTAAGAAAGCATCTATAACGCGGTTAGAATTATAACCGAGCGCGTTTGGATTTTCCTTAATCAAAATGTTGTATTGGTCAACAGCTTTATTTACATCTCCGCTCTGCTGGAGCATCTGCGCGTATTGATGTCGAGTTGTACTATCTTTTGGTCTGAGTGCAAGTGCTGCCTCAAATGCCTTTGATGCTTTTGGGAACTGTTTACTTCTTTCATAATAGTTGGCTAAATTGAGTTGCGCGCGGAACGAGTTTGGATTCTTTTGTGCAGCTTCAAGCAACTTTGGTTCACGGTTTTGGACAACTGAAGTATTTTTGACGAGACGCGAAGCATGTTGAATATTCCACTGGTGTAAGGTTTGTCCATGACGGTCGCGTTGATTAGCAAATCGCAACGCGCGTTCAGCAAGACGGGCGGCATCTTGTTGTCTGCCGAGCCTTTCTAAATGTCTGCTCAGTTGCATCAGAAAATTCGGGTCGCGTTCACCCTTTGACATATCTACTGCTTTTTTTGCTACAGCAAGTGCAAATTGTGTTAAACCGGCATTCTGAAGTTTTTGCGAAAACTGGTAAAGCTCACGCGTTCCACTCGGAGAATTTAGAAGTTTTGTCATTAGCTCTCGAATAGTGACAGTATCACCAGTATACACTGCTAACTGTAGCATCATCTGATTGTACTGACGGCGATTCCGAGGATCTGCTTCTACAAGTTCTTTAAGTAGCGTAAGGGCAGTTTTATGTTCGCCAATATTCATAGAGACAAAACAAGTATTCAGTTTAAGTGATAAGTCGTTCGTGAATTCTTTTTGTAGTGCTGAGAGAACCACTTGCGCTTTGTTACGTTTTCCTGCCCACCAATAACAATAACTTAACGCCAAACCTGGGTACATGCGGTCCTTTCCATTAGTAGCATCCAGTTTAGCCTGTAATTTACTATATAAAACTTCTTGCTGGTCTTTTATTAACATTGTGTTGAAGAACTGTTGGAGGGAGCGCAACCTATCTTGATTGTAATATACCGTTGGGGAAGGAAAACTTGATTGAACCGGGGTATAACCTCCAGATGAGTATGATGCGTATGTGAGTGGGGATACACGTTTGGAATTGGTAGTTTTTGGTTTAGTCCGTTCAAGGTGTGTCCAAAAATGCTCTATTGCTTTTTCAGTTTGTCCGTTATTAAGGTAAGCGATTGCAAGCGTAGAATAAATTTGACTGTGGAATCCCTGCTGTTGCATTGGAAAATATGGGGCACCAATTGAGGAAGTTTGGGTATTCGCTTGATTTATCGGTATCCGAATTTGAGCAAGTATTTTCTCAGCTTGATCCATTTTATTCAACTCAGCAAGAATAGGTACTAACATCAACCCCGCACTTAAGTCTGTCACTTTCATATTTTCAAGTTCACTAATAACTTTTTCGGCATTCGCCATTCTTCCAGTATAAAATGAAATGGATGCGTAGTTAATGGCAAGCCATGTTCGCGCGTCAGGTGTCAATGCTGTCATTTTATCATAATGGACTTTCCACGTTTCATAATCTACATTCTGTTGTGTTAACAGATTCAACCGCATGCTTTGATAAGCTGGATCCTTAGGAGATACAGAAAGCAATTGCTCTGCAATTTCATTTACTTTTTTGTAGTTGTTGAATAAGGTATAGACTTGGAGTAACGTTTCAAGAGTCTTTATATCTTTAGGATTAGCGGTAGCATTCGCCTCATATTGCTCGATTAACTCATTCAATTTTCCCTGTTTTTGCGCAATTGTCGTCAATTGTACGAGTGCGCCTGCTTGCGCTTCCTCAAAACTATTTGGCTGCCAAGTTTGCGTGCTTCTACCACTATAATAATAAGATTGCCGTTGAATTTGATTGACAAGATTTCGTGGGAGGTTAAGTTTACCCATGCTGATAGTGGTAAGTGCATAAGGAACATAAGGTGTATAAGGTGTTCCGTGAGGGATGTGAGTCGTTGTGGTCGCTGAACCTGGTTTAGCTTGCGGCATAGGCATTTCCAGAATCCGCTGAAAATGTGGTTCAGCGCGTTCTAATTCGTTCATTTCGACCAACATCGCCCCTATTTTATAGATGTCTATTGCATCAGTTGCCTTTTCAGCAGCGCGATCAAGAGTAAGTAATGCCTCCTCAAGTAGTCCGTGTCGAATAAGTAAGTTAGAGAGTTTAATTTCTGCTTCCAGCGTTTGATTTTTGGCGTGTATCAGCTTTGTCCATGCCTGAATGGCTTCTTGTTCACGCCCCGCATCGTATAACAATTCACCCAGTTTTTGTTGATGCACAGCATTAGGATGTGCTTTAACAAGCTGCTGTTGGTAGTTTAAGGCATCTTCTATATTTCCCAGGTCCGTATTAATTTTTACAAGTTGTTCCAGCAGGTTTTGATTGTCGGGTTGCCGATCTAAAGCCCGCGCAAGTTGGAACTTGGCATTAGATAGATCCCCAATATCCTCGTAGATATTCGCAAGTGCAAGGACAGGTGCAACACTGGAGGTGTCAACTTTTGAAAGTTGTTTAAGTTTCTCTTCAAACTCGTTATGTTGTCCGAGGTCGTAGTATAACTCTGACAGAGGTTTGACAAAGGCAAGTTTATCACTGACACTATCACTCAATTTCCAACACTGCCAATATTGATCAAGTGCTTGCCGCAGATTTCCTGAAAGTTTGTAAATTGATGCAAGTTCTGTTCGAATATCGGTTGCATCTGTACGAAGCCGTATAGCTTGCTTGAGACTGACAATAGCCGTCCCATAATTACCGGATCCTTTTGCGATTTGTGCTAACAGTTGATGTCCCTCTGGGTTCCGCGGACTATGTGCAACCACCTGTTTTGCCGCTTCCGTAGCTGCCTCAAAATCCATGGTGTTTAGATGTGCACGCGCGATATTCGCGTAGTATTCGCGGGCGTTTGCAGTATCTATCTCAATTAAGTGTGTGTAAATAGCATTTGCATCATCTTGTCGTTTCTGCTTCGTATATACTTCGGCAAGCCTTCTATTTACAACGATATCATCTGGACGAAGTGCCTTCGCTTCCAATAGAACTTCAAGCCCATAAGTGATGTTTCCCAACTTGAGGTACATTTTAGCGAGACGCATCTGCAGTCCAAAAGCTCCCTCAGCATTTCTCTTTTGCTTTTCCAGTTGCTCTTCTACTGTTCCAATTTGATCTAAAAGTGTTCCTTGCCGTCGATAGATTTCAATTCTCTGGTCACCCATCTGTTCAGCGAAAAATGCGTTTGGTGCAAGTTTCTCAGCCTCAGCGTATTCTGTAAGTGCTTCCTCGTATTTCTCATTTTTCATAAGCCGCTTTGCCAATGCTTCACGATAGCGATACGCGTTTGGCATCAATTCAACTGCTTTTCTGCTTGCATCAATTGCTTCGGCAGGAAACTTTTTTGTGTCTAACAATCGCGCTAAACGGTCGTGATTCTCAGCAGTGCTTTTGTTTTCAGCAACCAATTGATTCCACGTTTCAACAGCTTTTTCACGGTTGCCTTGACGGAAATAAAACTCTCCGAAATATTCTATGTAATCGAGATTTTCAGGCGTAAGAGAGATTGCCTTTTGGTATGCGGTGACAGCATCTTCCATCCATTCGTGTCCGGTGTAAATTTCGGCAAGGATAAGATGTGTGCTTGCATTCTGTGGATCGCGGTCAATCATTTTCTGATATACTGCTTTTGCTTTGTCTACATTTGCAAGTTGGACATACAATTTTCCAAGTTCTCTATAAATCCCAAAATCATCGGGATGTTGTTCAGTAAGAACTTCGTATTCTGCTGCTGCCTCCTCCAATTTTTCGGCGTTGCGAAGTGCAGTAATCAGGTTGAGACGTAGGCCTGAGTCTGTTGGAGCGAGTTCTAATCCCTTGCGAAACGTCACGATACTTTCATCAAGTTGTTGATTTTCTATATACGCTGAGGCAAGCAAACCAAGCAATTCAGGATCATTTGGGGTTACCTCAAGTTTGTTTTGATAGTAGGTGATTAATCCTCCCCAGTTTCCGTCAGCGGCGTAAATACCGATGATGCGTTGCTGTAGGTCTTTTCGGAGCCAATTGCCGGGTGCTGTTAATGCTAACGCTTCATCATAGCGGTTACGCGCTTCCTGATATGCGGCAATATCTTCATGGATTTTACCAATTTCTCGCAAACTGAGACATTTTTGATATGGATCGTCTTTTTTGATCTCAAGGATCGCTTGGTGTTGTGCAATTGCTTGTGGGTAAAGTTGCTGTTCATAGAATAAGTCAGCAAGTTCAATACGCGCAAAAATATTTTCCGGATCAAGTTCTGCGATTTTTGACCATGCACTGATTGCCTCTTCCACCCTGTCACGACTAAAAAATGAACGTCCAAGGACTTTATATATTTCAGTTAATTCTTCTGGAGAAGTAGATTGTGTTTGTATTGTTAATTCCACTGCCCTTATCAATTCAATAATCGCATTCTCATGTTGACGTAGGGTCGCAAACATTTTTCCCAGTGCAAAGTGTGGATAGTAATTATTCTGTGAGAGTTCAACGGCGCGCTGATACGCAGTGAGTGCTTCCGTATCTTTCCCAAGTCTTTTGTAGAGATGACCTAAGATAAGTTGCACGTTTGAATTTTTCGGTTTGGCTTGCGCCTCTGCCTTGTAATCGGCAACCATAGCGTCTAAGCCAGGTCCTTCAAGATAAAACTGATAAAGCCTATCAAATGTGCTACCCTCTTTTGGTTTGCGGCTAAGCATCAACTTGTAACGTTCGATGATTTTAGCATCGTTTGTTTCATCTTGAGCAAAGATGGTTAGAGAAATAGATAAGGTAGAAAATAAAACGTATAACACACATAAAGCGATTAAAGATTTTTCACGTCCAAACATCGGAATACCTCCTTGAGAATATGTGCGGTTAGGAAACCGCACCTACCGCGATTGTATGAGTAGAATTCTAAGCATTAAGAACTGCATATCTCTTACTCCGAACTCACGTTAGAATATAGTCCTATGGTTGTTACTTATCGTTTTCATCTGTGGTGATAAGCGTTTTACCAAGAGATGCCAATGTAAATGTATCGTGAAACCAACCTGTGCAGTTGCTATGTATATAGGTGATGTCATTTATCACAATACGACGATTGTTAGGAAACTTTTTAAGCAGATCACCACGTAAATATCGACCGTCATAACGTCTAAAGAAAACTGTGCGTCCGGTTTCTTCTTCAATATAAACTTCCGCAAGTTCATCACCGTGCTCTTTGGTAATATCAGCATCTAAAACACGGAGACAGTGGAAGGTGTTTTCGCCAATCGTCACATCATAAGTGCCTGCTCCGAATCCCTGACCGTCCGTAAGTTCGTAGGAACCATCGGGTTGCAATTGGTAGCGACCATCATCAACAATACGGCGTTTGCCATCAGGTCCCCACTGGTCTTCAAACCATTCGTCCCCTATTGTATTGAAAATCCGTCTGCCATCAATTGTATTTACGACTGAAATCCACCTTGTGTGTGTTTCATCAATTGCAACATACATCAAATCTGGTGAGGGTGGCCAGTCCTTCGCAAGCCATTCTCTAAATTGGATTTCAACACAGTCAATGTCCCGAATAATTGCGGGAGCAGTGGGAATCATCTCTGTTACAGCGTCTAACTTCTGTGTTTCACCATCGTATTCTGCCCACATATAACGTTCACCCATCTTAGGGATAGCAAACCACCACTGTAACTCTTGACAATCTACTTCCGTTATACGATCTGAACTTTCAACTATCTTGATATCAGGACGGGTCGGTGGAAAAGGATGATCTATTACTTCGCCCGGGTGTTCTATTGTGAATTTCTGCTCCATCTTTCTATTCTCCTGAGAATGTATTGACATCTAAATGTTTAATGATTTCAAAACAATATTGATGCCGATTTACGTTAATCCTGAATTAATGTTTTGGTTTGACAAGCACTATTACCGCAAGTATTGCACCAACCAAAAATAATATGATCCCGATTTCCCAAAGACCTATTGCCATAACTTTCAGTCTCCTTGTAGTAAATTCTGTGTAAACTTTTTTGAGCTGAGTTAGTTTTCTTTCCAGCGTTTAACCGCATCAATTTTTGTCTGCTGCCAATCTGTCCAATCTTTTTTGCCTTCATACCGAACAACATCATGAATTGTTGCACGCGGTTGATAGGTAATATAGTTGCCAGTATGCCACGCAAGATTGCGATAAATCATAAAATCGCCAGGTCCTAAATGGACTTGAACTGCACCGGGAAATTGTTGACAGTGTTCAAGGCAAAACCGTTCTGCTTCTACGTTAGACTGACCCTCGGCAGGTTTGCGTAACGCAGGATCGCCAGTTGTCTGTACTTCACCGGACATGTCCCACTGCCGAAGATGGCTGCCGGGTACAAACCATGTGCAGGAGTCCGCGTAAATTGCACAGTTGACCTGATTGAAATGGCGCAGGTCATGCCAGATTTCTGCAAGTTTTGCGTTTACGGTTTCATCACGTGCTTCAGGAGGCACTTCAACCACGCCATCACGATGCCAACCGATATGCCAAGGATGTTCAAGAGGCTCAACGAGTAATCCCATAATATCAACATGCCCATGTGTGTAGTCATCACCAAGCAACTTTTGGATAGTATCTCGAAGTTCTGGCAGTTCTGTGTAGTCATAAAATGGTTTCAAGTCTAAATCATCGCCGTAGTTTGACAACGGTTGAATCCGCTGTGTCTGTGGTCCATTGAGTTTATGTGCTAAATGCCGCGCTATCTCTGCTTCCCTACGTAAGTCTGTAAGAAGCGATGGTGGCACAATCCCCCGAAAAATCAAGTAACCTTGTGAGAGATATTCGTTGACCATATAATCTTGCAATTCAAATGCCATTGTATTTCCTAATATGGTTAGTCGTGTGTTTCCGAGCCATTCTTCATATTTTTCTCCAAGCAGATGAGACTATGTCTATAATTCTTTCAAATATTGTGTCGTCACACATTTTCGGATGCATTTTGAGTCTTCAATAGCGTGGTAACTTACGCATCGCAGCAAGATATAATGCTTTACTTTGATTATCAAAAGGTCCTGGCTTGGATAGGTTTTCTGGAAAATGTGAGAACAGTTTCGCTTCGCTAACTTCGTTTGTATCCAATGGGCTGCCTAATTTTTCGACCTCTCCTAAGTAAGCGATTCCCCAATATTCGAGATCGAACATAAAGCAATGGAGGTAACACAACACTTCGAAATTTTTCAACGTTGCGCCTGTCTCCTCCATAAGTTCACGGTGTAACGCTTGTTCAGTCGTTTCTTCGGATTCAATGCGTCCACCGGGTAAAACCCAAATGTCCTCATCACGCCATTTGCAAAAGAGCATCCGATTTTGTTGATATGCGAGACAATTGACGAACTTGATTTCCCCTACATTTTTTGGAGGATCATCAAAATAGAGCAACATGTATCCGTCTTGTTCCTCAATTCTTTGAACCATTTTTCCACCTTAAGCACATACAAAACATCTCATAAAGTGAGTTTGATTTGAGTATTGTAAGACTTATATTATAGCCGTTTTTTGAGCAGGCAATTTTAGTTGTTGTAGGAGATATTCAGACAGCGTTCTATGTCGACTTGATAAAGTTTTGACTGAAAACTAAGATGAGATTTGAAAAACCTTTAATATTGTACTACAACCCATATTTCTATGTCAAATAGAAACTTATTCACTTATTCACCAGGATAATTTAGTATTCGGTTTTCTGCGATATTTTTCACATTTCTATAGTAATACCAAATTAACTTTATTTTTCTTGTATATATATTTTTTTAGATATGTTATTGTGAACAGATGAAAAAGCAAAAACATGAGGTTTTTCCTCACTTTTCAGTAGAAGTTCTTAGAGAAAGATATCTTGAATGTGAATGTCCTCGGGAACGGACGCACTGGCATATTATTTGGCTTCTTGCTGATACCACACATTCCCGAACACCTCGCGAAGTCGCTGAGATTGTAGGGCGCACTCCGGACTGTGTTCGGAAGTTGCTCAAACGGTATAATGCTGAAGGCGAAGCAGCTATACAAGATAAACGCAAAAACAGTGGAAGAAAGCGTTTTTTGGATGAAACACAGCAAGCTGCTCTTGAAGTTGCGCTATCAGTGCCTCCTGCTGATGGTGGTCTTTGGACAGGTCCGAAGGTGGCGGCGTGGATATCCGAAACACTGCAGCGTTCTGTCAGTGATGTGTCAGGTTGGAAATATCTCAGGCGTCTGGATTGGACTTTACAGACACCTCGTCCACAACATCAAGCAGCTGCAACCCCTGATGAGCAGCAAGCATTTAAAAAAACTAAAGGCGCGGGTAGCTGTGCTTGAAAGTCAGTGTCCGGAGAAACCGGTAGAGATTTGGGCAGAAGACGAGACGCGCTTGGGATTATTGCCGGTTCATCGGCGCGTCTGGGCGAAGCAAGGTGAAAGACCGATAGCCCCGGTGTGTCCGGTATATAAATGGCTCTACGGGTTCGGTCTTGTCCGTCCTCAGACAGGTGAGACTTATTGGCTTTTGATGCCGAGTGTAAGTGTTGAAGTGATGAACCTTGCGTTGGCAGAGTTTACTCGGGATGTGAACCCGGATGGGAAGAAACAGATAATCCTTTTGTTAGATCGTGCGGGTTTTCACACGGGTAAGGATTTAGAAGTCCCACAAGGGATTGAGTTGTTTTATTTACCGCCGTATACACCTGAACTCCAACCTGCTGAACGGCTATGGTCTCTGTTCCGCGAGGTAGTTGTGAATAAAGTTTGGACAACGCTATCAGCACTTGAAGAAGTGCTTGTGGAAAGGTGTCGGTGGTTCTCCGAAAACAGAAAGAAGGTGCAGGCACATGTCGGTTTTCAGTGGATTTGCAAAATAGAAAAACAATATGAATCAAGTTAATTTGGTATAACTTCCTTTAGTTTGGGCTACATTAAATATTCAAGATGTGAAGTGCCATCGATTTTTTAGACCAGAATTTCGTAAAGTTAAGACAAGTTTTTTTGCTCAAATTCAACAGGTGTCAAATAACCTAATGCCGAATGAGGTCGTTTCTGGTTATACACCTGTTCAATAAAATGCCCGATGCAAGTTTTAGCCTCCGTTATATCATCATAGTCATTCAGGTGGACCTCTTCCTTGAGAGTTCGGATAAGCCGTTCCGCACAACCGTTCTCCCAAGGACACCCTCTATGAGCTAACGAAATCTCAATCCCATAGTCGGTGAGAGTGGAATATAATCTCTTGAAAGATACTGAACTCCCTGATCACTCTGATGGATCTCTGGAACGTTTTGTCGTAATGCCTGCTGCAATGGTATCAATGTCAGAGGTTGTGTCAAATGTCGGCTCAGTTGCCAACCTCTTATCATTCGAGTAAATACATCCATGAGAACTGAAACATAGACGAAGTGTCCTTTGAGCCGGACATAGGTAACATCCGCAACCCAGACCTGATTCCGCCGACAAATGTCAAGGTTATCAAGTTGGTTGCCCCATTGACACTTACAGTCAAGGGATTTAGTAGTTTGACAGGAGCGTTTGATAGAGACCAACAGATTAGCTGATTTCATTACTCGTGCGACACGCTGATATCCGACGGTGTATCCCATACGCAACAGCAGCTCTGTGATACGCCTATAACCATATCTTGGATAACATGCAGATAACTTTTCTATCTCCTGTCGGAGCACCGCTTCATAAGGGTCCTTTTTTGGTTGATAATAAAGACTGCTTCGATTGAAACCAAGTGTATCGCAAATCTGTCGCACAGCGTAATCGGTTCGCAAAGTTTCTACAACGCCTCGTTTTTCAGCTGAGGTCAACTCAGCAAGGTTGAGACTTTTTTTTGGATGTCTAATGCCACGGTCAACCTTCCAACAAGTTGCTCAAGTTGCGCAATTCGCTGTTGAGACGCATTGGTCTGTTTATCAATAGGTTCAAAGAGGGTTGCCGCATTTTCAAGAAGTTGGCGTTTCCACTTTGAGAGTTGAACATCGCTGAGGTTATGTTTGCGACACAACTCCGCTTGTGAACTTTGACCGCTCAGTGCCTCAATAACAACTTCAGCTTTAAATTCGGGAGTGAATCTTCTTCGTTTTGCCATCGGTTTCTCCTTAAAATCAGATTGTAATTATATCACAATCTTGTTTTAGATAGTGGTCTAAATTTCCGATGGCAGTACAGTGAATTTTTTCACGAGACATTAAGAATCCTTCCACAAAACATAAACCTATTGTTTTGTTGTTCATGAATTACTGGATATTTGGGAGCAGTTTGCTCTACTTACCCACATACGACCAGAACTCAAACTCAGAAAATTCGCGAAGACGTTTGTAACTCTTACCCCATTTTTAACGTCTTAATAGACGCAGTTGTACCTTATATATTTCAACTAAATTAAAAGACAAGTTGTGCTAAGTACGCGACGGTACAGATCAAAAGTAGTTAGCATAAACAATATTGTAACTATTGGCGCGTTAAGTCTATTAATTGTCAATAGATGTGTAATCTGTCTTAGATTGCAATAACATTCTGCAGTTTACGCAACAACAAAATGGGGAATCAAATTTCGTAGAAGTTTTTAAGCCTTCGAATTTGCTATAAAAATATGGTCCTCGGTGCACATGTTTCCACTTCCGGTGGAATACACAATTCTATCAAAAATGGTAACAACCTCAAATGTGACGCAATCCAAATTTTCCTTGCGAACCCAAACCGTTGGGAGTCAAAGCCACCTGCCGCTGATGTCATTGAGAAATTTTGTTCAACGTGGAAAGACTCGCCTATTCAGGATGTGATTGTTCACGATATCCACCTTAGCAACCTTGCTTCGCCAAAACCGGATGTATTAGAAAAATCACGCGACCAATTTAAAAAAATGATGGAACTTTCACATAAGACTGGAATTTGCCATATCGTTACACATCTCGGTGCACATCTCGGTGAAGGGGAAGAGTTCGGGTTGAAGATGTTAAGTGATAGTTTTGATTTGCTATTCGAAACGGCAGAAGCACCCGATGTAGTAGTTCTGCTTGAAACAACAGCCGGGCAAGGCACAAACCTCGGATACTGTTTTGAACATTTACGGGATGTTATCGGTATGTCAAAATATCCAGATCGATTCGGGGTTTGCCTTGATACATGCCACGTTTTTGCCGCTGGCTATGATATACGAACTGAAGCAGATTGTGATACTACATTTGATAAGTTTAACGAAATTATCGGATTGGAACGACTCAAGGCATTTCATATTAATGACGCGAAATCGGAGTATCAGAGCCGCGTAGATAGACATGAACATATCGGCGAAGGAAATATCGGCGCAACGGCATTTGCTTATATCCTAAACGATTCACGCTTTGCACAAACGCCACTCATCATAGAAACGCCGAATATGAATACAATGCACGGAAAAAATCTTACAACATTACGCGGTTTAGTGAAGAATAATTAATCCTTTATTCTGTAGCCACTTTAAGGTAAAAAATGCAGATCGGTCTGTGGGAGGTAGCGTTTCTTATCCTCCTACTTTTAGGTATAATATTGGTATCTCGGATAGCCACGAATTTACAGACGAAACGCGTCTGTCCTGATTGTGGATTAGCAATGCGCACATATTTGCCAAGTTGCCCTTCATGTGGACGTAATTTGTCTTTAAAGGGTAAAGGAAAGTCAGAATAATCGAAAGTATTTTCTTTATTAAAGAAATTGGAATTTTAAGAACGTTGTCCTGTTACTATTTTGGACACGCTAAGTGGTAATCAACAGTATAGGAAAACGTATCTGAGCAGGGTGTGATTTTACAATATTTTATCTGCGGACCTGTCCTTCGGACAGACGCAAATTTAAATGAGGAAGAGGACATGTCAGGAAAAATAAAACTAAAAATTCAAGGTATGTCTTGTCAGCACTGCGTCAAAACAGTGACAGATACTTTGACACGGCTTGAAGGTGTTAAACAAGCAAAAGTAGACCTCCGCAAAAATGAGGCAGTGGTGAAGCTTGACACTGCTCGTATCACCACGGAAGACTTAACGAAAGCGATAACAAAAGCAGGTTTTGAAGCAGCAGAGAAAACTGAATATACGTCATTGAAATTGCTTACAGTATCTCTAATTCTAATATTCAGTGTAATCGGTTGTTCCGATGTGCCTTATACGGGACCGATATTGAAGGTTGACCATGTTGACCGGTATCTTGACTCGGTAGGCGAGGATACAATCTGTCTTCAAGATGGGTTTGATTCTATATGCCTAAAACAAGTTCCGGGAGAAGAAGGCGATACAAGCGACGATGTACCTATCGTCCATGTGCATCCAACAAGCCTCGTTTTTATGTTCTATTATGCAGACAGTCCTATTTTGCGTGCGGAAAGGTTAATGGACACCACCCAGATTGTTCAGGAATTGATAGATGCAGGACATGTTCAATTACTAGCAGCTGGCAGCGCAAATGAAAATGTTCCCGAAGAGTGGATTATCCAGATATACTACCCAGATTCATTTCCTGAAGCAAAGCGTGGAAAAACACCGAAAACCAGTGGATTTGACATAAAAGTGGCAAAAGGAATGAAGCAAAAAATAAACAAGCAACAGGAACTTGAAATAAAGAATTTTGCACAAATTGACGGAACTGATGGCACTCGCGGTGTTCAATTCTCTATTGAAACGGAAGCAACTGATATAACGATTCAAGTGGATAAATTAGTCCCCGGGCATACGGCAAAGTTCTATATCAACGCTGATAGTGTAGGATCTGATGAAGGCAATAATGCCCTCCAATTAATACCTCTACAGTAGCCTCTTGAGAAGGAGTAGCATCATGGGAAAAAAAGAAATAAGAATCGGTGATATATTCCGTCAACATTGTAGAAATAAAGTGGCGGAGGCACTGACAGAAGAGGGAAATGTTCTACGTGCAGTCGTGAATCTGCGTTGCAGTAACCAAAGTAGTTATCTTGACACATCACACATTCCCGCTTCCTCCATCACAGCGGCAAAAATAAAAAAAAGTTTTGAAGCAGCCAAGCGAACCGTTCCTTTTTTACTAAGTTTTATCGTAAGTATTCTTATAGTACTTTTAAACGTAACCGGTTGTTCTGACAACCCTTATACAGGTTCAATGCTGCAACCTGGCGATGTAGATAACTATATTTTTTCACCTGGTAACGGAAGAATTTGTCTTACCAACGGAGTTGAAACAGCATGTGTAACACTTGTACCAAAGCGAAAAGATGGCACCTTGCCTATTATCCACATTTACCCATCAAGCATTGCGCATGTGTTCTATCATGAAGGAGTGCCTATTATACGCGCAGCAAGAGAGACTGACACCTCAGATATTATAAAACAAATTACAGGCGGTACTGGTACACAACCCGGTGGTGGTCAAATGCGTGGTGATAATACTGGCGGTGGCAACAATGGTGGCACACCTCCTAACAATGGTGGCACACAACCCGGTGGTGATGATGGTCAAACGCCTGGTGATAATACTGGCGGTGGCAACAATGGTGGCACACAACCCGGTGGTGATGATGGTCAAACGCCTGGTGATAATACTGGCGGTGGCAACAATGGTGGCACACAACCTACTGATGGCACTCCGCCTAATGACGATAGTCCTCCCAATAATATTGTTTCACATTACGTTTTTAGCAATCCCCCGAATAACTTGCGCGGAGACAAATGGATAGTGTGGATATACTACCCGGATGACTATAGTGGACCGAGTGGGGTGCCGAATTCCCCTGAGGGATACGGGTTCACTATTACCGTAGATGGTGGTGAAACAACAGAGTTTGCACAAGTTACTGGAGGGGAACGCGGATCCGGTGTTAGGCTCGTCATTCGAACAGATCAGACAGAAACACATATCACCGTAGCATGGAATCCGCCCTATACTGATCGTTCCGCAATATTGACCTAACAGATTATGACTTATGATCAGATTCAAGGAATGTCCTGTCAGTCCAAGGGATGCAGCAAACTATTTACAATGTGAGTTTAATAAAGGAATTCAATATGTTTCGTACACGTAAGTATTAATAGAGTCCCGGATGCGTTGAGAGGAGAGGAAGATGTTCGTTGCACAAAAATGCATCTGCGTCGTGATATAGGGGATACCTCTTTAAACACCTCGCGCATTATCATCTCCAACCTAATAGGGTCAAAAACTAAAAAGAGTTTTGTGGCAGTCATGAAAACCTTATCCTTATCGTTAATGTTTGCTGGTGGTATTCTGATTATGCTCTTCGGTATAAACGGTTGCTCTGATACGCCGTATACAGGTTCAATGCTGCAACCCGGTGATGTGGATAAATATATTTTCTCACCTGGTGACGGAAGAATTTGTCTTACCAATGGGTTCGAGACAGCTTGCCTAACACTTGTACCTAAACAAAACAATCACAATCTACCTGTAATCCATTTTTATCCCTCAAGTGTTGTGTATGTGTTTTATTATGAAGGTGTGCCAGTTGTACAGGCAGAAAGACCGATGGACACTTCTGGAATAGTGGATCAGATAAAAGGTACAGGAGACGGTAATCAACCGAGAGATAGTGGTATTCGTTTGGTAGATCCACCTTTACCACCTCCACCTCCAGAGGATCCGCCTCCGGCAGACCCGCCACCACCTGATACAAATGGCGGTAGAGGGCAAACCCCAGGTGATACAGACGGTGGTGGCAATCAGCAACCTCCCGGCAATACAGGCGGTGGTGGTAGCAATCTGCAACCGCCTGGTAATACTGGCGGCGGAAACAACAACGGCGGCGGAAACAACAACGGCGGCACGAATGGTAACGGTAATAATGGGAACAATGGCGATAACAACAATGGCGGAAACAACAACGGCGGCACGAATGGTAACGGTAATAATGGGAACAATGGAGATAACAACAACGGCGGCACGAATGGTAACGGTGATAATGGGAACAATGGAGGCGAAAACAGCAACGGTGGCGAAAACAACAACGGCGGCGGAAATAACAACAACGGCGGCACGAATGGTAACGGTAATAATGGGAACAATGGAGATAACAACAACGGCGGCACGAATGGTAACGGTAATAATGGGAACAATGGAGATAACAACAACGGCGGCACGAATGGTAACGGTGATAATGGGAACAATGGAGGCGAAAACAGCAACGGTGGCGAAAACAACAACGGCGGCGGAAATAACAACAACGGCGGCACGAATGGTAACGGTAATAATGGGAACAATGGAGATAACAACGGCGGCAACGGGAATGGAAACGGAGACGGAAATGGGAATGGAGACGGCAACGGAGATGGAAATGGCAATGGAAACGGAGATGGGAACGGCAATGGAGATCCTACCCCGACACCTACACCTACCCCGATTCCCCCCAACACTATCCCTGTTGGCGAAACCGATATATCATCACACTACTACTATCATACTCTTGACCCACCATCAGGAGACGGATGGTTAGTGCAGATATACTATCCAGCAAATTACACCGGCCCGCGTAAGTTAAGAGAAGACCCCGCAGGATACGGGTTCACGATCACCTTGAGTCATGGTGTGATAGAAAACTTTGCACAAACTGCAGTTGACTGCAATGATTACGATGGCAACGGGCAATGGGACAGACCCTGTAACGAAAAAGATAATGCCACGTACAGTGTTCAGATATACGTTAAAACAGGTAAACCGATAGTAAGGATTACTGTGAAGTGGCAACCACCCTACTCTGGTCGCACTGCAACATATACTCTCAATAGAAGCATTAACTTGGCAAGGTATGATGAAGTAGGTTACAGCGATGACCATACCAGACAACATAGATAATCTACTGGCGTAAAACAGGGAAAATCTCGGTGTTATGTTTTCTGAAGTGTGATATAGATGGATACAGCAAGAATTCAGGCCAAAGCAGGTAACGGTGGTAACGGATGTATCAGTTTCCGCCGTGAGAAATACGTGCCTCGTGGCGGTCCCGATGGCGGTGATGGCGGAAGAGGTGGTAACATCATCCTTATCGCTACTTTAGGAATGAGCACACTGATTGATTTACGTCATAATCCACGCCAAGTAGCTGAAAACGGTGGACATGGTACTGGTAAACAACGCGATGGTGCAGATGGTACAGATCGCATCATTAAAGTTCCTGTTGGCACTATTGTCAGAGATTTCAACACTGCTGAGATGCTTGCGGACTTGACAGAACCTGACCAAGCCGTTGTAGTTGCACACGGCGGTATCGGTGGCAAAGGCAATTCTCGTTTTAAGAGCAGTACCTTTCAGGTGCCACGCGTGGCAGAAAAAGGTGAACCTGGGGTAGAACGGGAGATAAGCCTTGAGGTTAAAGTCATTGCCGATGTCGGATTAGTTGGTTACCCCAATGCTGGCAAATCCACCCTACTTGCCCGTACTTCCGCTGCTACTCCCAAAATCGCCTCCTATCCATTCACAACCCTTATCCCAAACTTAGGTGTTGTCCGTATTGATCAAGAGCAGAATTTTGTGCTTGCAGATATCCCTGGATTAATAGAAGGTGCACATAAAGGCGCGGGGTTGGGGCACCAATTTTTGCGACACATTGAACGCACCAAGATGCTGATTCATGTCATTGACCTCAGTGCCACAGACGGTCGAGATCCCATCCAAGACTATGAGCAGCTAAATCTTGAACTCGGACACTATAATCCCATATTGACCGATCTTCCCCAAATTATTGCATTAAATAAGACTGATACGCCAGAAGCGGTGGCAAACTTAGCACGCGTACAAGAATATTTCGGTAAGCGAAAAGTTTTCCCTATCTCCGCAATTACGGGTGAAGGCGTAAATGCTTTGATGCAACAGGCATACCGTTCCTTACAATATCTTGAAGCAAAGGCACGCGAACAAGATGAAACAACAATCACTTTTGAAGATGAACTGCCACCGGAACCGCGGGCACGGTTTGAACTCCATAAAACTGAAAAGGGATTTGCTGTTACTGGTGATGAACCAAAACGTGCTGTTGTTATGACCGATATGGAAAACGAACAAGCGTTGATGCTACTGTTTCGGAAATTAAAAAAGATGGGCGTAATAAACGCTCTTACCCGTTCTGGCGTCAAAGAAGGTGATACAATTCAGATTGATGAATTCGAGTTCACCTATAGTCCAAAAATAATGAAGTGAAGTGAGACAGAATGGAAAATTCCGGTGAGATTTTTACGCACGCGCAATCGCACCAACAAGTCTGCAACGCACATCAACGCAAACCAATTCAAAGGCGTGAATGTTTATTAAATGTAAAACGCGTTGTTGTAAAGGTTGGTAGCAGCACAATTTCAGACAACTTGCGCATCAATGAATCTGCACTTGATGGACTTGTCCACGATTTAGCCACTGTCAAAGAGAACGGAATTGAGGTTATTCTTGTTACATCAGGTGCGATTGCGGCGGGGTGGCCTTACCTCGGTCTTAGCACAAAACCACAAACGTTACCCGAATTACAAGCATCTGCTGCTGTTGGACAGATTCGGTTGATGGCTGCCTATGAAGAACGTTTCCGCAATTATCAACAAGTGTGCAGCACGCATTTGCTCACACAGGATGATTTCTCCGACAGGAAACGTTACACCCGTATGAACGATGCCTTGCATGCGCTACTTCAACTTGATGCTATTCCTATTATCAATGAAAACGACAGTGTCGCTGTAGACGAAATTAAGGTTGGTGATAACGATACGCTTTCAGCCTACGTAACAAACCTCGTCCAAGCTGATTTGCTTGTTATTCTCTCCGATCAACACGGTTTTTTTACCGAAGATCCGAGGCAAAATCCTGACTCGGAATTAATTCACACCGTCAACGTTATTTCGAAGGAAATGTGGAAAGCCGCGGGGCAAGCTGGCACAACCAGTGGCACTGGCGGGATGATCACAAAGTTACATGCTGCCGAAATTGTCACTGCTTCCGGTGAGATGGTAGTTATCGCCTATGGACGAGAACCACTTATAGTTACAAGGCTTCTTAAAGGCGAACTACTCGGTACCCTTTTTCTTCCCAATTCTCGTATCTCCGGACGCAAAAGATGGATCGCTTATTCGCGCCCACCCAAAGGTTACCTTGTTGTAGATAATGGTGCACAAAATGCACTTGTGCAGGGTGGAAAAAGTTTATTACCCGCAGGGATTCAGCGCGTGGAAGGACACTTTAATTATAGCGATACGGTCTCATGTTTCACTGAAAATGGAACTGAATTCGCTCGCGGCTTGATAAACTATAACTCTACAGAAGTTTCAAAACTCGTTGGCAAGCAGACGCAGGACATAGAAAAAATACTTGGTTACCACGATTACGATGAAATTATACATCGGGATAACCTTGTATTGCTAAACTGAACTGAATTAGACGCGATTACAAATCGTAGGGCAAAGTTTCTGTGCCCTGTCACACTTAATGGAAAGGAATACCATGCACGAAAATATCCAGAACATGATTCAATCAAAAGCCAAAAAGGCAAAATCTGCGATGCGCATTTTGTCGCGAAGTTCAGCTGATATACGAAACAACGCTCTTTTAGCGATGGCAGAAAATATCCTAAAAGCAAAAGACGATATTCAGGAAGTAAACCGTTTTGACCTTGAAAACGGCAAGAAAACAGAACTTGCAGCACCACTCATGCAGCGTCTCCTGATTGACGACCAAAAGATTGAACGGATGGCGGACAACCTTCGACAAGTCGCTGCCTTGCCAGATCCTATCGGTGAGGTTATAAGTATGGGTGAACGCCCCAACGGACTCAAAATCGGTACAGTCCGTGTCCCTATCGGTGTAGTAGGTGTTGTATACGAGTCGCGTCCTGACGTGACTGTTGAGGTATCTGCACTCTGCATCAAATCTGGAAACGGGGTTATTTTACGGGGCGGTTCCGAAGCAATCCACTCTAATACCATACTCGCCCGCATTCTCAGCGATACCGCAGCAGCTGAAGGTGTACCAGATGCCATTCAGTTTGTTGACACCACCGACAGACAAGCTGTCTATGAACTTATTCGTCTTCCCGAATACATTGACCTTGTTATTCCACGCGGTAGTAATGAATTCGTCCAATTTTTGATGCGGGAATCCGATATACCCGTGCTCGGACATGCAGATGGTATCTGTCATATCTATGTTGACGAAGCCGCTGACCTTGAGATGGCAACCAAACTCTGCATGAATGCAAAAGTTGGGTATAAAGTCGGAGTGTGCAATGCTATGGAAACCCTGTTGGTCCACGAGGCACTTGCTGAAAAATACCTATCTATTATTTGCGAAAAATTGCAAGATGCTGAAGTTGAAGTGCGAGGATGCAAGCATACACAGAAGATATTTCCTGCAGCAAAACCCGCAACCGAAGAAGATTGGCGCACAGAATACCTTGATTACATCTTATCGATCCGGGTCGTTGATAGCATGGACACTGCCATTGACCATATTGAGACGTACGGCTCACATCATTCAGATGCAATCATCACAGAAAGTTATTCAGCAGCCGAACGATTTCTCAAAGAGGTAGATTCCGCTGCAGTTTATGTCAATGCCAGCACCGTTTTCACCGACGGTTATGAATTTGGGTTAGGTGCAGAGGTCGGTATTAGCACGCAAAAACTCCACTCACGCGGTCCGATGGGGCTTGAGGGATTAACAAGTTATAAGTATATTATTTATGGGAATGGTCAGGCGCGTGAGTAGATAGAACGCTAATTCAACTAAAATTTTTGCTTTATTTTCAGAGTCCTTGGATATATTTATTCAGAGAAATTGTCCATGAAGTCAATTCTGATAAGGATTTTTGGCTTTTCTTACAAAGCAACCATTTTGCACTTTACTCTGAAAACTCTGAAATTTTAGAAATCGTACCGTATTTGAACCCACATTATAGTAAAATCTAAAAATACCTTTACATTTTCTTAAGGTTAGCGGCGTTTGTAGTCGCGCAATTCATTGCGCCTCTTACATTTTTAGTATGTTTGAAATCCACACAAGAACAGAATGTAAATATAATTGTGGGTTTCACTATACAATTAGACTAAACAATCACTTTTAACTGATTGCCGACTGCTGATAACTGACAGCCAAGTTAACTCATCTTCTTCGTCGTCGTTTTTGCGGACGCGGTGTCACGCTTACAGGTTCAGGAGTTGGCGTTTCAACATCCACCACAACTCTTGGTCGTCTATACATCCAAACAACAAAATAGATTCCAAAACAGAACAGGATTATACTAACGACCTGCGGTGATGTCAACCACGACAAAGACGATGTTGCTGGAAACACACGCGGCGTCAACCGCCAAAATTCTACGATAAACCTCTCCACGGCAAGCATAACAAGGCTCGTCCCAAAAAGCACTCCTGGTATTGAGTATAATTTTTGCCGTTGTGACCAGAGGATACCAAAGAACGTAAATGAAATCAGGGTTTCATAGATAGGGGTAGGGTGAACAAGGTCATTTGTCGGAACGGTACCATTTGGGAATGCCATTGCCCACGGCACGTCAGACGGAGGTCCGTAATCACCATCACCAGCAAGCAAACATCCAACCCTGCCAATGCCGTATCCAAGCAGCAAAAGAGGTCCAATAACGTCAATGGTCGGAAGAAAAGGATTAGGCGAGCGATGGATAACCCAGCTTATTGCCGCACTGCCACCGATTAATCCACCATACCAGACTAATCCGCTCGGACTAAAGAGATTGCTTATTGAAAAGTGTTCTACGATGAACAGTACATAATAGATTTTCGCGCCGATTATCCCACCGATAGCACCCGCTGCGACGATACCTGTGGCAATATTTCCTTGAAAACCCCTACGGTTCAATTCACGTTGTATCATCACACTACATGTAATGAAAGCAGTGGCTAACATAACGCCGTAACTATGGACACCGATAGGAATTGAAAAGATAGTCCCAAAATCAATTAGGGTGGGATACATCTATATTATTCTCCGAGATAAGCTTGCCGCACCCGCTCATCCGCTAAGAGATCAGTAGAGGCACCTTCAATTGTTATTTCACCTGTTTCCATCACATAACCTCTATTTGTTACGTTCAAAGCAAGTTGTGCATTCTGTTCAACCAATAAAATTGTTGTTCCCTCTTCATTAATTTGTTGTATAATTTCAAAAATCTGTTTGACAATCAGCGGGGCAAGCCCTAAAGAGGGTTCATCCAGAAGTAAAAGCCTCGGATTTGACATAAGTGAGCGACCAATTGCTAACATCTGCTGTTCGCCACCGCTGAGGCTGCCGCCTCGCTGTTTCCGCCGCTCCGCCAACACAGGGAAATAATCAAAAATTTTGTCTAAGTCAGATTTTATAACGGCTGCATCATTCCGTATGTAGGCACCAAGTTCAAGATTTTCCAACACAGTCATATCAGGAAAAATCAGACGACCTTCAGGCACCTGAGAAATTCCGAGGGCGACTCGCTGCTCTGCTGAAGTCGTTGTAATATCTTCATCTTCAAAATGTATACTTCCTTGTCGTGGTGTGTAAACGCCGGAAATTGTCATCAGTGTAGTAGATTTGCCGGCACCGTTCGCGCCAATCATACACACCTTTTCACCTGCGTTGACTTCAATTGAAATTCCGTGCACCGCACGGATATTTCCGTAATACGTATGAATATCTTTAATTTCAAGCATCGTCAGATGTTCCTAAATATGCCTCAATAACGCGTTCATCGTTTTGTACTTCTTCAGGTTGTCCTTCACTGATTTTTTCGCCATGATCTAACACAGTAACCCAATCGGAGATCTGCATCACTACTTTCATATCATGTTCAATCAGTAGGACAGAGATTCCCCGTTCGCGGATGGTATAAATCAAAGAAATAAGATCACTTGTTTCTTGTGGGTTCATGCCTGCAGCGGGTTCGTCAAGGAGAATAAGTAAAGGTTTTGTCGCCATTGCCCTGGCAATTTCAACGCGGCGTTGGTCTCCATAAGATAGATTTCCTGCTGTCTGGTTACTAACGTCCGCTAATCCGACAAATTTTAGCATCTCCTCGGCATATTCCGCGATCTCCTTCTCTTCCCGCTGCTGTCTCTTAGTTCGGAATACTGCGCCTATAAAGGTGGCAGAGGTACGCGGGTGTCGACCAATTTTGACGTTATCCAGCACCGTTAGTTCGGTGAAAAGTCTAATATTCTGAAACGTCCTGGCAACCCCAAGCCCTGTAACCTCATCCGGACGTAAACCTGTAATTTGTTTCCCTAAAAAATTGACCCTACCCAATGTGGGTTTATCTAATCCCGTAACACAGTTGAACAGTGTTGTTTTCCCCGCACCGTTAGGGCCTATCAAACTGGAAATTTGCCCAGCACGCACATGAATTGTAACTTTCGATAATGCTATGACCCCTCCATAGTGTCGACTCAACTCCAGTGTTTCAAGAATGTTTATAGGTTGATCTGCCATCTTCATCTCCTGATACAATTATCTCCTTAATAAGATACCTTAAACAGCATTAAAGTGTCAACTAATTTCTGGATGTGTAAAATTTTTTCGCAAAATTCGGACTAAGGTGTCTTGTCTGAGATGTTTACCATTTTCCTGTCTGAATCGCGGATTATCGCGATTCAGACAATACACATGCCAAAATATTTAAACACCCGGATCTCTCCCGTAACATTTACAGTTGTAAAATTTGCCAGTATGTGTTACATTAACGTGAGTTTGATAATTAAATCCAAATGTAGATGTAGGTTGGGTTGAGGAACGAAACCCAACTTGAAACGCTTTTATAGACTCTAAATGTTGGGTTTCACCTGCGGTTCAACCCAACCTACGGGATTTATCAAACTCACGTTTACATTAAATATAACCTAAGTTGCCACCTTTGTAGCATAATCTGTTAGATTGTGCCTCTAAGTGCGCAAACTAAATGAAGATTAATTTATTAATTCGGTAATTTTGGAGAAACTCCGATGCGGTTAGGAAACCACATCTACCGGGTTTGGGAAGAATTAGAATTACCGAAATATTTTCTTAATCTTCATACAGTTTACGCTACAAAACTTTCGCAAATAATGCACTATTTTGATTAAAACGGTGTCTACATGTCTAAAATCTTATAGGTAGCAACTTGGGTTAAATATAGTAGTTGTAGAATAAAAAGATATTGTAGATTTCAGGAATAGGGAATTTCTATTTTGTAAATTCCATTTTTAGTAAGGCATGGAATAAGTAAACACTTATCTGTCTGTAGAAGTGCTTTCAAAGCGCGTCGATCATAGTGCCTCCTGAATTAAATCTACTATTAATTTTCATTGTTTGAGAATTTTGCATCTGTATGCCACATTCAACCGAAATAGATCAAGAGAAACATCGGGAATATTTATTCGCGCTTGCTTCGATTGAAGGAATTGGGGCAGTTCGCCTCAAACGCTTGTTAACACGTTTCGGTAGTGTTGAGAGCATTTTTGATGCAGAACTGGTTGAGATAGCACAGTTACCAAACTTCAACCCGATCTTAGCATCACGGATACTTACGGTCCGTAAAAGGTTTACCGAATTACGCCAGAAATTGGAGGAATTAGAGAACCAGGGTATAGAGGTACTATTTCCGGAAGATGTTGAATATCCAACACTTCTAAAATTAGTGCCAGACGCGCCAACGGTAATTTGCAGAATCGGTGAATTATCTGAGGTCAACGAACAGTGCGTTGCAATTGTGGGAAGCAACCGTCCTACAGTTGACAGTATTAATGTAGCGCTTGGACTTTCAATACGCTTAGTTGAAGCAGGTTTTACAATAGTGAGCGGACTTGCAAGTGGTATAGATACCAATGCACATTACGGAGCGTTAGGTGTAAACGGAACAACTATTGGTGTTGTATCAACTGATCTCTCGTCTATCTATCCACCTGAAAATCATGAGCTTGCTATGAAAATATGTGAAACAGGGTGTGTTTTTTCAGAACACCCGTTTCCGGCCTCACCAACACCAGCCAATCTTGTTTTACGCAATCGGATTATCAGTGGACTTTCTAAGGCTACAGTGGTAGTTGAAACCTCTAAAGAGGGAGGGGCAATGCACACTGCACGATACGCGCAACTGCAAGACCGACCCGTTTTTGCATGTCAGTGGAACTCACACAATCAACATAGCGATGGAACACGTCAACTCATTAGAAACGGTGCTTTACCTTTTTTACCTGACCAACTTGATACAGTTATTGATATACTAACACACCCCGAACGTCTTCAAAATCATGTTATCGGAACCTCAATTGAACAGATGACGCTATTTGAACAACAGGAAAACTAAATATCTCAAATTTGCAAAATTTTTAATGTATAATGTGTCATTTTTACTTGATATACGTTTTAATTTATGTTAATCTATAGCAAATTTATTAAAAATTTTGGTTTTCGCTTTACAAAATGAGCAAAATTTTGTATAATTATTAGCGAAAATCGATTTTTACCTTTACAGATTTTGCAAATTTTGCTAAACTTGAAGGTACAGAATTTGGGTGTTGACTTTCGGAACTGAAAATAGCCTATCCGATGGTGTTAGAAGGTTACAGTTCCGCAGAAAGTCCTATTCTCAAAGCATCGTCTATCCTCTGGACTTCACGGAGGAAGACAAACGAAATAGTCTGAAAATTACTTGACTAAACATGGACATGATGGCAGTTTCCGGTACTAACAAATAACTACACGGGAACCCCATCTATATATGAAGTTTTTAATCTGTGCCCGGTTTTCGGGTACCTTACATTCTGATAAACCTTAATTAAGGAGTTACCTACTCATGAAACTTTTTTTTAGAACCTTGGCAATAGTCATGGCGGCATTGTTCGCCGTTTACATGGTTGGTTGTGGTAATGGAGATGACGAACCTGAACCTGAAGCTGCAGCGTTTGAAAGTGCTGAGCCCGCAAGCGGCGATCTTGCAGCAAACGGTAGTATCAAAGTCACATTTGACAACAATCCAGGCGACGTAACAGTGAGTGCTGGAACAGTCGCAGGATCTGGTAAGTCGCGTACCATCTCTGGCCCCTTTGATGCTGGTGCCCTTGCACTAACAATTGACTGGACAAACGGTGAAGGCAGCCATACACTAAACTATACCGTTGTCGCAGCAGATGAAGCCGCACCGGAAGTCACAAGTAGTGATCCCAAAGATGGTGCTGAAGGCGTTGATCCCGCTGATGTGTTTGAAGATGGTATAGAAGTTACCTTCAGCGAACCCGTCACCGGAGACCTCATGTTAATGGACGGCGATGAAGATGTCGGTTGGACGTCCAAGACTGATGGCGACACAATTACGCTACAAGGAAATGCCGGCCAAGAACTCAGCAACGAAACTGAGTACGAAGTCGCAGGTACGGTCAAAGACGGTGCTGGTAACGAAGCTGAAGTCAGCATCACTTTTGTCACTAAAGCTAAAGAGTAAATTTCTGACTATTTCAATTAAAGGACAGCGTGTCTAAGATACGCTGTCCTTTTTTATGGATTCAGAGCTGTGAGGTTGAATAAAAATAGGTCTTTAAAGTTTTGCCAAATTAACACACTCCAGATTGTAGGTTCCCACCCTACAATAGAAAACGCGACATCCCCTTTGCCAATTGAATCAATGCTACAAAATACTTACACACCCTTACAGAGTCACTTTTTTTAACACAAATTATCAATATATGCTATAATGTTTGGAGAAAAATGAACGGTTTTTGAAATAGCGTTGTCTAATATAATAGAAGCCGAAGGAGATTTTTTGTGGAAAGGACTGAAGCCTTACTCATTGACCATCTTCGTGAAGGAGATGAAACAGCATTAGCACCGTTGGTCGAAAAATATAAACGAATGGTGCACCGTCTCGCGATGCAAATCACCAAAAATCACGAGGATGCTAATGATGTAATGCAGGAAACCTTTATAAAGGTATATCAGTCAATTCATACCTTCCGGCAAGAGGCAGCTTTTGAAACATGGGTGTATAAGATAGCTGTCAATGAGGCAATCAACTTCGTCAAACGGCGCAAACGACGTCGTGAATCTTCGCTTGTTACTACTGATGAATCCGAATTTCATCCAGATGTGCGACAAAAAGCAGAGATGGCGAGTGATCCACAAATACAAGCGGAGAAAGCTGAACTACGGCACTGGGTAACAAAGGCGGTCAACAGTCTCTCACTTAAACATCGCATTGTAGTTATTCTTCATGAATTAGAAGGGTTAACGCATCCAGAGATAGCGTCAATATTAAATTGTTCCGAGGGGACAGTCCGATCACGTTTACACTATGCCCGAAAACAGCTTAGAACGTTGTTAAAGCCGTACGTTGATGCAAACTCCGAATTTTAACGAGTTTTTCCACTATTGTCGGTAAAATTGAATCAATGTTAAAAAATTCTTGTGGGAGCGGTTTCCAAGAAGTATAACAAAACGAGGAAACCGGCAAAAGCTATGAAATTGAAATGTAACGCTATACAACGCTTGATATCAGACTACATAGATGATACGCTTTCGGCGCACGATGCCGCAAAGGTTGAGGCACATCTCCAGTTCTGTTTAGTATGTCAACATGAAGTCAATGCTCTCAAAAAGACGCGCGATCTTATCACCGGTTTCTATGTTGAACCTGAAACACCTGATAGTTATTTCCATCAATTTGAGGTAGAATTGCACCGTTGTATTGAAAATAAGGGACCCATCTCACTAAACCAACGACTAAAAACCTCGTTGTTGCAGTTTACGTGGTCTTTGCTGACACAACTACGTCAAAGTTTTGGCCGATATAGCTTCATCAGGATGAATGCGTTACCGTTAGGTGTGCTTTTAGCGTTAATAACTACAGGATTTGTGGTGACGCATCTGCTAAAACAGGAAGTTTCACCACCGCCTAAGGTATACCACCTACAACAGGTAGGTGAAACGGCTATCTCCAACGAATCAGGTGCTGTCAACGCAAAATCAAAGTTGCGGCACGGTATTTACAATGATCGTAAAACCAAGCGGAAAGCGCCTGGGGAAATTAGTTCACCAACTCTCGCAGCAAATGCAGAGAAAGTAGGCTATTGGAAATTGACAGAACCTTTAACTACTGAAACCGAAGGGCATATTATTGTTATGCATATCAGTAATGATCGCTCTGTTCCGAGTGACGCTGCTGATTCCGAACAGGTTGTTTATGCACAACCTGACATCTTGAGCAGGAAATCACCTCTACAAGATGATAATTATGCCGCGCTTCCGTTGGAACTTCAAGTTGCGCCTTTTTCAGAGAAATACCAGCGAAAGTACCGTAGATTATCCCGGTATGTTGACAAATTAATGAACGTATCTTCAGAAAATGTATCTTCAGAAGTACTTACTATGCCAGAACTCTACGACTTAAGTAAATTATAAACATTTTCAAATCAAACGAAGTGTTTTTTGATACTTCATAATAGTCTTGATGTGCTATCAAGACAGATTTACAAAAATAGGACGGTTATTGTATTCCGTCCATATTTTGAAAAATCAATGGGCGGAATATTTTTTAGTTCCCCCAACTTTTCTTTATCCATATCCAAAGGAGAATGTAATGAATCCAAGAATTTTGGGCATTATTGGCGGTCTCGCCCTTATTGTTGCTATACTCTCGCCTTTTATGATGGGAAGTTCCAAAAAGGTGGAGCAACTCTATTTATCCGCTAAAGAGTTATATGAACAAGCAGATTATGAAGGGTCGATAGCCAAATATACTGAGGCACTTGAAGAAGCGAAGAAACGTGGTGTGAAAACCGAAGTGATTGACAAAGATTTTACCACGCTTGCGAACTTTCAAATTGCCGTTTCCTATTCTCGACTTGCTGAGCAGACAGGTGACGTTAACCACTATGATACAGCACTTGGGTATATCGAAAAAGTTGCTCCTACCGCTACTATAGCTAAACATCAAGAAGGGTTAACATATCTTTGGGGACACATTCTATATAGAACTGAACAATATGAACTTGCTGAAGCAAAGTTCACACAGTTGATTGATAATTTCCCCAACAGTCTACAAGTAGAGAACGCGTGGTACGCTATCGGTCAATTGAACTATAAGTTAGGAAATTATGAGAGTTCTCGAACCGCTTTCAACAACATACTTGTTGGTTTTCCTAACTCTGAATTCAAGGATGACGCGCAGCTTCTCATCGCTCAATCGTTCCTTGACGAAAGCAATTACGAACAGGCCTATCCGGAATTTGATAAATTTGCAACTGATGAGTTTAAGAATTATCCAGAACTACATGCCGAATCGATGTATAAAGCTGCATACTGTTTGAATCAACTCAATAGAGATGATGAAGCGATCAGTCGTTATACAAACTTCATTACACAATTTCCGGAACATCAGCTCGTTACGGCGGCATACTTCGATCAAGGTCATATTTATGCTAAACAGAAAGACTATGACAATGCACGCGTTAACTTTGAGTTAGCACTCCAAAATACAGCAGACCGAGGGCTACAATCCGAAATTCAGTCTGCAATTGGGCAAACATACTTTGATCAAGCTGACTATGAAAACGCAATTGTATCTTACACAAAACTTTTAGACGAATATCCAGAGAGTACATTCATCGGTGATGCAAAACTCGGTATAGCCGATAGTCAGTTCCGATTAGAACGTTGGAGTGATGCTATCACTTCATATCAATCGGTTATTGAACACGAAAAAAGTGAAATGCAAGCCGAAGAAGCCTCTGAACTCAATTTTACTCCTTATTGTTCTTTCCAAGTTGGCGAAGCATATTACAAACTCGGAACGGATCAACAAGGTGCCGGTCAAATGCAGGAAGGGACAGCAACGCTTGAACTCGCTTTAGAATGGTACCAGAAAACTGTTGACGATTTTCCAGAAAACCCTGTTGTTCCGCATGCACTATATGGTGCAATCTGGACATTGAATGACTTGGAACGCAAGGAAGAATTGGAAAAAATCGCTCGCGAGTTTATTGAAAAAAATCGTAACGATAACGAGTTTGATATCCTTGCTGCAGAGGTACAACTACGCTTTGCGGACATTAAACGCAGCGAATTTAAACAATACGTTGAAGCCGCAGAAGAATACGCTAAATTGTGGGAATACCGTCCACTTCCTAAGTTCCATCTTATCAAGTTAATGGGAAAATTCCTTGAAGGGCGTTCCTACTATGAAGCCGCAAAACCTGAAGATTTCCAAGAAGGTGATGCTTCCACAAATTTCAATACGGAATACCTCCAAAAATCTGTTGCGGCATACCAAGACGCTATCAACATGTTTTCTGATGAATTTTTTCTGCCAGGCATTGAAGAAGGACGTTACCAAGACTTCTCAGAACGTATTGCGCAGGTTGAAGCATGTCTCATGAACGAAGCACTCTCACACGAGATGCTGGGGGCATGGGATACAGCGCGACAACGCTACGCTATGATTCCTGAAGCCAGTAACTACTATGAACGTGCACTTTTGCTCACCGCAAACAGTTATGTAAGGCAAGGTGACAAAACCGAAGCTATCACTTATTACAATTCAATATTACCCCAACTCACAGATAAGAACAACCGTTCATTGGCAGAAATTAAACTCGCCGATCTGCTGCGTGCTGAAGAACGTTTTATAGAAGCTGCTGTACAATATCAAATTGTTGTTGATAGTAACCCGACAGGTGAATATGCCGATGATGCACTTTACCTTATTGGTCTTTGCTATTACAACGCTTCGTCAGACAAACCTGAACTTGCAGAAAAATCTGTAGAGGCTTTCAATAAGGTTGTTGATGAATACGGTGATACTCCAAACGCTATTGAAGCCTATTATGGCTTGGCACTTGTTTATCAAGATGCTGCCCAGAAACATGGTGATACAACGAAGTGGTCACTTGTTGTTCAGACGGCAGACGCAGCGAGTGAAAAATTCGTTGACAGTACCGAAGAGTTGGTTCTCCAGACACTCGGACAAATTGATCTCATCAAGGCAACTGCCCTTGAAAACATAAATGCTGATGATGTTGAAGGTCTTGTCGCGAGTCTACAACGAATTGTTGATAACCCTGGAGCGCTTGAAAATGCCCGCATCCGATCACAACTTAAGATCGGGCATACTTACTACAGTAAAGAACGTTTTGAAGAAGCTCTTGCTGCGTATAAATTATTCGTCGAAAAATTTCCAAATAGCGAAATTGCACCAACTGCACAATTTCAATCTGCTGTCTGTTATTACCAGATCGCTCAGAAAGCTGAAGATGCCGATGCAGCACAACTCGCATATACCAATGCTGCCAGCGAAGCAGAGAAGGTTACCGAAATGACGGATAACGTTGATAACCTCATTAGTGCAAATTATACGCTCGGGTTATCAAAGTTTGGGCTAAAGGATACGCAAGCCGCAATTGATGCCTTCAAGCAGGTCACTTCCTTTGAAGGTCAAACTGAGGACGAAAATCGCAAGAATCTCATCTCTCAAGCACACTCGCGACTTGCTGAATTATTCAGCAATGTTGGCAATTATAAGGATGCTGTGAAAGAGTATCAGTACATTATCGCTAATACCGAAGATGACGACTTGCGTGGACGCTCCTATTTTGCAATGGCATACGCACAAGACGAACAACTTAAGATGTATGATGATGCATTGACAAACTATCAGAACGCTACTCAGTTAGCTGATAATGTCGTGAAGGCACAGTCCTATTATAGGATGGGTTTGATTTATCAAGAAAAACTCAACAAACTTGATAAAGCGTTGGAAGTTTTCCAAAACTTAATTGCCAACTATAGTACGGAACAGAATACCGGTGTTGCTTCTATGGTTGCTGACGCGAGCCTACGTCGTTCTGAACTATTTGTGAAATTAGGGCGCTTAGACGAGGCTATCGCTGATGCACTTAGCACGGTAGAAGGGTATAAGACAAGTGAAACTGCAACTGTTGCGCAGAAAGTCGCTGCACTATACACCCTCGGATTTCTCTATTCTGATAAAGCGCGGACCCATTATCCTGAGGAGCTACCCCAAGGATTTGATCTTAAGCCTTACATTGAAACGAGTGGGTTAGCTGCCGCTTCTTTCTTTGAAGTAAATAAACTTGCTTCGCCTATAGAGAAGGCGGATAAACAAACGGTCATTCCGTATGTACAAAATTCGCTTTTCCAAGCAGGCCAGATATACTATTCACTTGGTGCCGGATTTAAGCGGCGCGCAGAGTTGATACTCTCCATTGATCCGCTTACAGAGTTTGTTAAATATGCGGATGCGGGTATATTCCCTGCTTCAACGGATCTATCACGGAACATGGAGACTTCATTAACCTATTTAGCCTCTGCTAACTTTGACTTGGGACGGATGCAAGTTGGATTAGACGAAGAGATGTCTCCGCAAGCTGTTGCTTATTTTGAAGCTTCTGTTAAAGTTTTCAATGATCTTGTCAAACGCTATCCAAATGCCAAAGATGCTGCACTCTGGCAGTATCAAGCTGGCGAAGCTTACTATACAACAGAGCAGTTTGAAAAGGCAATTGTTGAATATGATAAGGTTAGACGGGTTAACAAGACGCATGAAAAAGCGCCTGAATCCTTATACGCTATCGCTACTTGCTATCAATTTCTTTCTGAAACAGCGAAAGACGCGGGCAATACAGATGCTGAAAAAGCGTTTCTTGACAAACTATTCGAAACAAACGAAATACTTGTCAAGGAATATAACAATAGCAAGTTCGCTGGTGAAGCCTTTATCAACATTGGCAATAAGCACTATAACGCCGCTTTGGATCCAGAACTTGAGGCAACTGAGCAAATCGATCTTTTCCGACAGGCGATTGAAAACTACAAGCGTGCGCTCGCAGCGCCCGGTCTCAGTGCAGATTCCAAAAACACCGCGGAAGGTTTCCTTAATGAGACCCAGAGTTTTCTCGCGCATAATGAATATAAGTATGCTATCACATCACTTAGTAAGGCTCAAAGGGCATCCAAAAAATCTGACGTTGAAGCAGCAATTGAGCTCTTCAGAGCAATCACGAAAACTTATTCAGAAACCAAGTATGGTGATCTTTCTTACGGTAAGTTAGGTGAAGCATATACAATGCTCGCAAATAAAGAAGAAAACTATTATCCGTATGCATTGTATTATTTCCAATTCTTGCCTAAGAAATATGCAACTAATAGCCCAGCTGACTCTCAAGTTGATGATGCAATTAACTACTGTATTCTTAAGGCTAATGAGATTCAAGCTTACATGAGGTCTAAGAACATTCAACCGTTGCAGGGAAAACCTGAGAACGGTAGCGAATAACCTGGGCTAACGAACACTGTATTCGTAGGGACAGGTCTAATACCTGTCCCTATCCTATTTTAATACGTAAGGCAAATTGTGCGTTCACAAACAATATCGCCTTACGTAAAATTTCTACCTTATCTTTAAAACCGAATTAATTGTCTATCTTGCGGCTGAGTCCTCAAGAGTATGAAAAACAATCAGAGGAGTTTATGAAAAGTGTATGATGAATTAAGAGTGCCACCGCGCATCCTACTCGGTCCAGGACCCAGCATAGCAAATCCACGCGTGCTTAAAGCAATGACAACTCCTATGCTCGGGTACTTAGATGCAGATTTTGTTGATGTAATGGATGATACTGTTACCTTGATACGGCAAGTCTACGGCACCCAAAATCCCCTTACCTTTCCGGTTTCTGGCACCGGTACTGCTGGCATGGAAACAGCACTCATCAACATTATTGAACCGGGGGATTCTGTTATCGTAGGGATTAACGGCTACTTCGGCGGCAGGATAGCAGATATTGCCGAACGGTGTGGGGCACATGTTACACCTGTCCACGCTGAATGGGGAAATATTATTGAACCGGAACAGATTGCTGAAGCGTGCAACAAAGTTACACCAAAACTCGTGGCTGTAGTCCATGGCGAAACCTCTACAGGTGTGCTGCAACCATTAGAACAGATAATTGACATTGCCCGTGAAAAGGGAGCATTGTTTCTTGCGGATTGTGTCACATCCCTTGGGGGACAGCCTGTTGAACTTGATGCCCGTGGTATTGATATTGCCTACAGTTGCACACAGAAATGCCTTGCAGGTCCTCCAGGACTTTCACCAGTCAGTTTTAGTGACCGGGCAGTCAAAGTGATTCAGAACCGTAAAACGAAAATTCAGAGTTTCTATTTAGATGTGACACTGCTTGCCGAATATTGGATGGGAGACACACGAAAATATCATCATACCGTATCTATGTCCATGATTTATGCCCTACGCGAGGCACTACGGGTTGTAATAGAGGAAGGTGTGTCAGCCCGTTATCAACGACATGAACGCAATGCTAAAGCTTTGATTGCTGGCGCAGAAGCCATCGGTTTAAAACCCGCCGCATCAGCAAATCATCGCGCTCCGATGCTAACCACACTGCTCATTCCAGATGGAATTGATGATGCTGCTATACGAAAACGTCTTATTCAAGACTACGGCATTGAAATTGGTGGTGGCTTGGGAATCTTTGCTGGTAAAGCGTGGCGGGTCGGACTTATGGGTGATGCTGCTAACGAACAAAATGTCTTACTCGTTTTAAACGCAATTGAAACTCTACTTATTGAGTTCGGATACAAAGTTGATACGGGAACAGCTGTTAGTGCAGCAGCTGCGGTATATCAGAACAGTTAAAAATAAGTAAACACTTACCTATAAGCGTGCTTTGTTGAAGTTAAAAATTTGATTCGGTAAAGCCGATTTCCCCAGGACCGGTAGGTGCGGTTTCCCGCCATAGGCATCAATTTAGCGTATAATTTATTTTGTAGGCGCGCTTAGAAAATCCGGTATGACTTGGTTCCCTTTTTGTCTGAACCAGGATTAGCAGGATTTTAAGATTTACTGGATTGATGTTCCGCACAGGATACGGATAATCTTGGTTCATATTTATTAATCTCCATGTAAGCGCGCCGATCAAGATATATCATCTACCATATTAAAATTATTTTATAGTATGGTGAAATATGGAAATAATTATACACATTTCCTGTAGGAGCGATCTCCGAATCGCGACGAAACTCACTGATAGTCGGGAATCGGAGTTCCCTCCCGCCAAATGCCATACGCGCATTTGGCGTTGATTCACCAATCAAAATGTCCAGTTAATTGTAAAATCTACTATAAAATCAACAGTGTATCTCATAAATCGTTAAACACTGTTCCGCCAGAAAATTCAACTTCATCGTAGGGGCGAGTCTCTATGCCCGCCCATTGTTTTCCGGTTATGAGACATGGCGAGGCACAGAGACCTCGCCCTACAAATGATTTATGAGATACGCTCTAAAATACCTTTACATTTTCTTAAGGTTAGCAGCGTTTAATGTGAATGCCATACGCGCATTCACCAAGCGCAATTCATTGCGCCTCGGACATTTTTAGTATGTTTGAAATCCACATAAGAACAGAATGTAAATATAATTATGGGTTTCACTATAAAACATGTTTGATTGCCGTTTGAACAGCCATCAGATGTACAGCGATTCTTGTTTCCCAGTCAAGCTGCGTTGGTGTTTCAAGAATTAGACAACGTGTATTTACTTGCTCAGCTAAATACCTTCCGCGTGTCCATCCCTTAGTTGTAACTTTATCAAGTAGTGTGACGACTCCATTTTCGTTGTGATGGTTTTCTATCTGAGGTTCCCGATTGATAGCGCATAGTCCTGCAACGTTATTCACAATCGCATTCCCAATCGGAAAACATTGTGAAGTGCGGCGTTCCCATAAGTAAAATCCATTGCTATCACTATCTTCATGTAAATCCAACGCAAGTTCAATTCTTGCTCTTTTCTTTGTAGTATGATTACTATGTGTATTTTGCGGAGGCGAGCACTGTGTGCGTTGAAGTGATTCTGCGATGAACGCTGTTTCTGGACATTGGATTGGGGTTTCAAACATCCGATTAAGGTCAAGTCCCGCAGCATTTTCACGAATATCTCTTTCGTACCCATAAGGGTTGTCACAAGGTGAGATAAGCCAGTTGTATTCGTTTAATGGAAATGGAAAAAAGTTGTGTCGCTTGTCATCGGCAAGTAATTCAACAAAGCGCAGCGCACATTCAACACCTGCAGGTTCATCTCCGTGAATACCGGCTGATATATAAATCAGGGGAGAACTTTTTTGTTGAGCAGTATAACGGAAACAGTATAAAGGATAAGAGGAATTCTTTAATGATATAGAAGAGGGAGCAGTATACGCTTGGTGCCAGACTGTAAGACGCTCAGACTTTCTAAGTGCCTCAAGAATGCGATCCGTAACATCCGCATAATTTCGGACTTTCATCCGAATTACTCCCATTCAATCGTGCTCGGTGGTTTTGAACTAATGTCGTAGACAACACGATTGATCCCTTGGACCTCATTGATAATTCGGGTAGAAATTCTTGCCAAAACATCATTAGGGATCCTCGCCCAATCCGCTGTCATCGCATCACTACTGGTGACAGCACGTAAAGCAACCGCATTTTCGTACGTCCGTTCATCCCCCATCACACCAACACTCTTAACAGGCAGCAGTACTACCAACGCTTGCCAAATTTCATCGTACAATCCTGCTGCCTTAATTTCATTGATAAAAATTGCATCTGCCGATCTTAGCACTGCTAACCTTTCCGGTGTTACTTCACCGAGAATTCTAACAGCAAGCCCTGGCCCAGGAAACGGATGTCTACCGAGCACGTGAGATGGAACGTCTAATTCAGCACCCACAGCTCGCACTTCGTCTTTGAAAAGTTCACGAAAAGGTTCAATAAGTTCAAACGGCAGGTCAGGTGGGAGTCCACCGACATTATGATGTGTTTTAATTGTAGCGGAAGGCCCCTTGGTAGAAACGCTCTCTATGACATCTGGGTAGAGTGTGCCTTGTGCCAGAAAACGGCAAACTCCGAGATGCTTCACTTTTGCCCTGAAGGTTTCAATAAACTGAGCACCGATAACTTTTCGTTTCTGTTCAGGATTCACGATACCTGCCAACGCATTCAAAAAAGACTCTGCCGCATCCACGAACTCAATCTTTATTCCCAGTGCTTTGCAGGTTGCTAAAACCTGTTCCACCTCATTTTGGCGCAAAAGCCCATTATCCACAAAAACAGACACTAACGCATCACCTATCGCCTCATGAAGGAGTGTAGCAAGCACCATTGAGTCTATGCCACCGCTGACAGCACACAACACCCTTTCGCCTTTCACCCTTGCCCGGATGTCTGTTATGGCTTCTGCTATAAAAGTGTCCATCGTCCAACTCGCTTTACAGCCACAGATATGTCGGACAAAGTTGCGAAGGATTTTGTCAGCATCTCGTGTATGCTCAACTTCAGGGTGAAATTGCAATCCGTACAAAGTGCCATCGGAATTGACCATCGCTGCGATAGGCGAGTTTGGTGTTTGGGCGATTGTGTGGAACCCTATAGGGAGTTTGTCAATTCTATCACCATGGCTCATCCATGCAGACAATTCCGATGGCAAGTCGGTAAATAGAGGTTCTGATGTCGAACTGACATGAAGTTGTGAGTTGCCATATTCCCGCTCTGTTGCGGGATGAACTTTACCCCCTTCTAAGAGAAAAGCAATGAGTTGCATGCCGTAGCAAATGCCTAACACAGGAATTCCAAGTGTCAAAAGGTCCTCATCAATCTTTGGCGCATTTTCCTCGTACACACTCGCAGGACCACCAGAAAGTATGATTCCTTTTGGTGACATTTTCTCAATGTCGCTAAGCGGCAAAGTATAAGGTTGAATTTCGCAGTAAACCTGCTGCTCCCGAATGCGCCGAGCAATTAACTGCGTATATTGCGAGCCAAAGTCTAAAACGACAATAGCGTCTCGCTCCATGTCTTTTCTCCGTTTTTAGATATTGGGTTTCGGCAGAGTTGCCAATATGAAGTTTAAAGATTTAATTCAGTAATTTTCCTAATTATGTTCAACAATTTCAAAATATGATTTTATATCAGGACTTACGCAAATTGGGCGGAAAATGAGCATATTTCGCTTAAAAAGCCGTTATTTTGGTACTTTAATCCCCACCCTCCCGGACGCTATCACTACGGGATCCCTTCCCTTATCAAGAGGGATTTAAGAGGAAATGCGTAAGTCCTGATATAATTTAATCGGGTAATTTCAGTTTTTAGAGCAGTCGGGAATCCAAATCAACGGGACCAATGCCTTTTGGCATTCCCCAGAGTTCCTTCCCACAATTCATAATTCATCAATGCTGTGAGCAATAAGGTGTCTGCATGTCTAAAAAAATTTTGTAGATAGCAAGTTGGTTTCACTTAGCGGCTTTTTATTATCTTTTCTAAGTCCCAAATTAATATTGTGTCGTCATCTCCTACACTTGCAAGCATTTTGTCATTCGCTGAAAATGCTAATGCGTTAACTCCGTTATGATGTCCAGGTAAGGTTGTGATATGATTTCCAGTATCTACTTCAATTAATTGAATACCTTCTCTGCCATACGAGCTTCCGGTAGCAAGGGTTTTGCTATCATTAGAAAATGCCAATGTTTCGGCGGCAATAAGATTGAAGCGTCGGATAAAATCATTAGTGCCAAACTTCCAAAGACTAACAACTCCTAATAAGTCAGCAACGGCGAGGAGTTTACCGTCGGGTGACGCGGCAAGAGCCGTAACGCTGGTCATTTGAGGATCAAACTCAAAGTGAGGTTGAACAGGCATATTCAAAGTATACAAAGTATCCCAAAATGCTACTTTTTTATTCTCAGGGGACCATATTACAAGCATTCTATCGGGTGCTAATGCTGCGCATGGGTCAAAAGCAAAATTTATTTTTCCTAAATCTATTGATTTTTTTAATAGATTATTACTAATTGAACGGATATCAATTATAGTATGATCAGACGGAAATTTTTTATTCTCCTTTTTTATGGACACATCTGCATAACTGGCTATTTCTACATAACTGGCTATTATGTCTCCTTCCACATCAATAGCAGAAATAACTTCATCTCTAATAACCGAAACAGATTGACTATTTTTTAACATAACATGTTCATCACGCCCTGTTCGTGTTATGATAGATTTGAGTTGCCCCGTTCCTGTATTCCATTTAAGAATTGTCAAAGATGCATTACTAATTAACGTTTTACTATCAGCAGAAAATGCCAACGCATTCATATTTTGCCAATGACCAGAAATGATTTTACGTCGCCGTTTAGTTGCTATATCCCAAAACCGTATCGTCCCATCGTAACTTCCACTGACAAGGGTTTCACCGTCCGGAGAAAACGATAATGCAAAAACTCTATCTGTGTGTTCCCTAAACGTATGGATAGAGTGACCAGAATGCGGGTCCCATAAACGGATTGTCTTATCCCATCCAGCACTAGCTAATGTTTTGCCGTCAAAAGAAAATACTACGCGGTTTATCCATTTCTCATGTCCCCGCAATGTTCTCAAGAATTTACCATTAACACCATCAAATAAATAGATGTCTTCATTATCCGCACAAGCAAGTATTTCTCCATTAGGGGAAAACATTAGACACGTTATCAATTTACCGTTTTTGACCCATTCCAATTCCAAGTCTGTCAAAGAAAACATACGTTGTGCAGTATCAACATCAAACCAAATTAGTTGCTCTTTGGACATAGCAGAAGTATCATGACTAACGATAGTTTTACCGTTTGGCGAGACAGCGATTGAACTAAAACGTCCTTGAGTAGTTGTAATGCTTTTAGAAATAGTCTTATTTGTTATATCCCAAAGGTTAATTATTTTACCTCTATTGGCAACACTGGCTAATGTGCGTCCATCAGGGAAAAACACTAATTTAGTAATGATTTTTTTGTTTGTAAGCTCGAATAGATGCTGTCCGGTGTGAGGTTCCCATAGATGGATACCATCAAAACCTCCACTTGCTAACATTTTGCCGTTTGGTGAGAAATCCAATGATGTTACCCATTCAGTGTGTTTTAGTAACCTAATTTCTTTTCCTGAATTAGCATCATATATCCAGACTCCGATATGAGTTGCTACTGCTATTAGGTCGCTGTCTGGCGAATGTTTTAAGTCGTTTATTGTTCCTTTTCCAATACGAAGTATCGCGTTTTCAGGGAGTCCCCATTTCATGTAATCCTGAGCAAAGACGTTTGGAATTAAGAAAATAGAGGTAAGCAATAAAACGATAATCAATATATTTTTCATAGTTTTTAGCCTCGGAGGTTGCATAACACAAACTAAAATAGATCGTTACAATCAGGACTTACGCATTTCCCCTTGATAAGGGGGATTTAGTGAATCAACGCCAATGCGCTTTTGGCATTTGTCGGGGTTAAAAAACACCAAAATAAAGATTTTTAACCCCCTAACCCCTTATCAAGGGAAATGCGTAAGTCCTGTATATATCATCGTTGCGGTTCACAATCAATAATCTCCCCTGTCTCAGGTTCAAAAATCACACCGTAATACCCTGGTGGCGCGAATGCTATATCGTCCCACATCGCTAAGTCCGTATTCGCGTCCTGTAAATAGTAACATCCGCTGTGCGGATGTTCTTCAGATTCGATAGTACGAACATGGTAGCAATGGTTGTGAAATTGAATAATGTTCCCATAGATGATAATGTATCTGTCACCAAACAGACTTTGTGCTATCTGATTGACAACATAAGGGGCAATTTTAAAATTATGCAATGCTTTTGATTGCCTTCGCAATTATCAGGGCAGTATGTTGCCTCAGCAATTGAGAGGTCACGGTGCTTTATCAATGATAATATCAATTCTACGATTTTTTTCTTGAGAATTTCTGTCAATTGGTTGAGATTCACCTAAACCGACAGCAGTCAATCGGTTTTCTGGCACTCTGCCGCTATTAATTAGATACGTTCTAATTGAATTTGCTCTTTTTTCGCTCAGTGCCTGATTAGTTTTCGCATCTCCAAGTGAATCGCTATGACCTTCAATTCTTACAACATAATCTTTGAATTCATCTTGTAACAATATAGATGCAAGTTTCACAAATGTTGGGAAAAATGCCTCATTTAAACGTGTGCTTGTGGTTGCAAATAGGTTGCCACTAATTCTAATGAGTACCCCTTCCTCACGGTCTATGACAATTGCCTTTGGCATTTGCTTTACTGCCTCAACCAGTGCCGTTTGAGCAGAATTCTGTTGTTTTGTCTTTTCAATAGCGCGTCGGAGGTAATCACGACTCTGTTGTGCAGCATCAACAGCAGCTGAGTATTCCTTTTTTGCAAGTGCTGACTCGGCAGTTGCGCGTGCTGAAGTAGCCAATTCATATAGTTCAGGGGCAAACTGCGGCACTTTGGTCTGTGCTTGTTCTGCTATTGCTGCTTTGGCTGATGCAACTGCTCCCTCTGCTTTTTTGATTCTCGCTGTAAGTTCCTCCTGTGCACGGCGGCGATATTCAGCGACTTCAGAAATTGTGATTACCTTGTCCGCCATCTGCTCAGCATTTTCTGCGGTCTGGCGTGCATCTCCATAACGTTTTTCCTGCAACGCTTTTTTTGCCTTATCTAATTGATCGCGTGATTGTTGGAATTGTTGTGTAGCGTGTGTGGCTGCGTTCAGAAATTCTGCACGCTCAATCTTAAGCTGCGCGCGTTCAATAGCAATAAGCGCGGTATTTTCCGCCGCTGCACGAAGCTTCTGATACCGAATTGCCAGTTCATAAAGATTGTTAGCTTGTGTCAGCGCGTCTGTTGCAACTTTTTCTGCGGCGGTGAATTCTTTTCGCTCCAAGTATGATGTCGCTAACGCAATTGCTGATTGCACACGTTCATACTCGGGTGTTTCTATAATTTCAGGATAAGTTAGTTTTGCAATGGTCACAAAGATTTTTGTTCCGGACATTGGCACGCGAATTTCCGCACGGCGAAGCGCATCTTTTGTTTCCCTAAGATCCGTTGTGAGTGAACCGGCACGTTCATTTCCTGCCTCAATCTCTTTTGACTTTTGTTCAATTTCCATCCTTTTCATCTCATTGCGAATCTTTGCTATTTCTATTTCATATTCTTTTTCCGTTATCACCTCTTGGTACATCTGTTCCTGGATTGCAATGAGTTGGGCACGTGCTTGCTGCTGCTTTGCTTTATACAAAGCGATTTGCGCAACAAGTTCTGCCTGATATGCGAATTCCATGCTTTGTGCGATGTCTCCACGCTCCTGTGCTTGTTTGGCAAATCTCAGCAGCTTAATAGCACGACTGTATTCATCGGTTGCGAGCTGCTCAGCATTGAGTTCAGCTGCACTGGAAATCGCCTTCTGACCATTCTGAAGTTGTGTCTCAAGGAGTACACTATCAATTTCAAGTGACACGCATCCGTAACTAATTAGACATCCTATTAATAGCAACCATCCAAAAATCCGCATCGTAACTTCCTTTATTTCTTCTGGGCAGCAAGTTCTGCTTTAAGGTTCTCAAGATTGTTGAGAACTTCTTCCGTTGCCTGTTGTCGTAACTCTAATTCAGCTTGTGCTTCTTTAACCTGTGCTTCCTGCCGAACTGCCAATGACTTCTCGGTTGCAATTCGCGCATGAAGATACGCACGCAATGCCAATCTATACGCGCGTTCTATATCGCCTGATTGCAAAGAGGAATCAGCATTGGTAAGCATCTCCTTCGCTGAGTTTATCTCGCTCACTGCCACATCGCGCGCACCAACGTTTTCTGCAGCAGCAATACTTATCCGCGCGTTATCTGCGGTTTCAATTGCCAATTGTTCTATTTGCTTGCTACCGCATCCCAATACAGTAACTAATATTAGGAGTGAGAGTATCCATTTCACGTTATTTTCCTTTTATTATAGTAGATTTTAGAATTACTTGCACACTTTTGAACTGTAGGAGGGAACTCCGATTCCCGACATTCGCAAAGGTCGCGATTCGGAGTTCCCTCCTATAGGTGAGGTGTATAATTATTTCCATATTTCACCATAATTATAGGTGTTACTAAAAGTTCCAAATATAAGTGTATTGACAATCTAACAGAATTTGACGTATAGCCCAATAAACAAAAAAGCCCCACACTAAGGTGAGGCTTTCTAAAAAACGCTCTAATACGCAGGACGCTCTGTGTAAACACTCACCTTACGGCGGTATTTGTCTTTTCGCTCAAACCAGACAAAACCATCGATCTTTGAGAAAAGCGTATAGTCCCTGCCAACGCCGACATTATTACCAGCGTGTAAATGAGTTCCACGCTGCCGGACAAGGATGCTTCCTGCTGTAACATAGTTTCCTGAAAACCTTTTAGTACCAAGCCGTTTTCCGATACTGTCACGACCATTACGAGTACTTCCGCCACCTTTCTTATGTGCCATCAGATTCAACCTCCTCACCGCCAATTGCGGTAATTTTGATACGGGTGAATGATTGACGGTGACCTAACTTACGCTTGTACCCTTTTCTGCGCTTAGACTTGAAAACAACGATCTTTTTTGCACGACCTTGCTGAACCACCTCACCCGTAACTGACATGTTTTCAAGATAAGGGGTACCGGTTTGCAGCTGACCATCTTCACCGGCAATCGCTAACACGGAAGGAAACGTCACCGTTTCACCAACAGCATTGTCAATCTTTTCTACATCTATGAGACTTCCTACCTCAACACGATGCTGTTTCCCACCGCTTGCAAATACTGCATACATTTACTGACACTCCTTTTAGGTGTAGAAATTCATTAGAATCAAAGGAATTTTCTATCTTTTAATTTATGCTCTATTCAGACATGTTGTAGGGAACGTGTAATAAGAGCCTTGGGCGCACCTATTCGCCCATGTTGTAATTCAACTATTATATAATGCCACAATTTAGTTCAAAAGTCAAATCTTTTTGAGGGGTTACAAATCTCCCTCATAGATACAAGATATAATATAAAACTTCGTGTTTATGGTGAATTTTAGAATTAATAAGACATTACGGGTTTGTAGGAGGGAACTCCGATTCCCGACTATCAAACCATTTCGTCGTGATTCGGAGATCACTCCTACAGAAAATGTGTCTACTTAATTGTAGACTTCACTATATATGCTCAACTTACATCACTTCAGGTATTAATCTAAAAACAACTCTTCACCGTTTGCAGCAAAGATTCGATAGTCTTCAAGATGTAGGTCTGCATCAGACTCAAGAATCAATTCCAACTTCAGTGTACGCTTGAGTTCACGGAATTTAGAGGACATCTGCGTGTTAAGATGCGAAATAATGTGATCATTCGCGACAATTCGTAGTTTGGATTGCCGAGTTTGGTTATATGCTCTTTTTATTGCTCTGAACAGTCCAATTACAACCGTTTCAATTGATAGAATGGTCCCGTGTCCTTCGCAATAAGGACACTGTTCTGTTAACAAAGTAGATAGACTCGGCCGTGTCCGCTGGCGCGTCATTTCCACTAATCCCAAATCCGAAAAGTGGAGGATATTAGTGCGTGCTTTATCTTTGCTTAACGCCTCTCGCAGCAATTTGAAAACCTGTTTCCGATGCGTTGGTTCGTCCATATCAATAAAGTCAACAACAATGATACCCCCTAAATCCCGCAACTGAATTTGTCTGACCACTTCATCAACTGCTTCAAGATTCGCACTTAGAATTGTGTTATCCGGATCGGATTTACCAACAAACTGTCCCGTGTTGACATCAATTGAAACCATCGCTTCTGTTTGTTGGATGATGATGTGTCCACCACACTTGAGCCAAATTTTTTCGCTAAGTGCTTGCTGCAACTCTGCTTCCACCCCATAAGCCTTAAAAAGCGCGGTGTCTTCGTTGTAAAGCGTTATCCGATCAACCATGCTTGGCATTACAGTGGTAACATAATCAACTGTTTCTTTAAAACCAGATTGCGAATCAATCAGAAGCTTTTTAACATCTTTGGTAAGCATATCCCGGACAATCCGATTCGTGAAACTCACGTCTCTACTAACTAAACTCGGTGCGGTTTTTCGTTTTGCTCGTTCTCGTGCTTGTTTCCACTGATTGATTAAGTATCGGATTTCTGCCGTAAATTCTTCTTCACTCAAACCTTCGGCAGCGGTTCGAATAATAAAGCCTCCGTCAACGTCTGCCTTCAATTTTTGTGCCAAGTCGCGTAATCGGTCACGCTCACTTTCAGATTCGATTCGCCGTGAAACTCCGATTGTAGATGAATTCGGCAGATAAACAACATAGCGACCGGGCAAGGTGATATTGCTCGTTACACGTGCCCCTTTACTGCCTATCGGTTCTTTCCCAACTTGCACAAGAAGTTCCTGATTCTTTGAAATAAGATCAGTTATAAGATATGGGAAACCCCTGCCGCCACGAGCCTTGTTTGACGGTGTTGCCTGCATATCTAAAGTTGGTAGCCCATCATACGAACTTCCGTTCTCAGAATTACTGTTATATTTCAGGTCTGAGATGTGTAGGAATGCATGCCGATCTAAACCGATATCAACAAAAGCCACTTGCATACCCGGCAGCACATTTTCAACACGGCCTTTATATAGATTATTTAAGACAGGTTTCACTGCTTTTCGCTCAATGTGGATTTCATTTAATACTCCTTTTTCAAGGACTGCACAACGTGTTTCGTACTCATCGTCAGCAATAAGTATCTCCTTCTCCATTATTTTCTTTCCTCCTATCATGTCTTTTTAGTAAAAGTAGTAAAAAGACATCTCGGCAGTTAATTCAATCATCTTAAAAGCGGCAGTCTTATAAAAAAATGACACGACAACTCAATTTCAGTGAAATAGAGGATGTAGAACATATTCAACCCTCAGCTCAGATCAAGAGTGTCACTGGTGTAATGAATAGTGTAAAATAATTTACCGTAGTCTTTCTACTGCCTAAAAGATCAGTTCAGATTGGGTGCTAATGCGTTCCAATGCTTATCAGTTCCGCGGTGATAACGTCACCACTGGCGTTATGAGTTCTCCCATTGAAATGCCGCCATGTTGGAACCCTCCCTGAAACTGCCGCTTATATTTGTAAAAGTCGTTTGGATAGACGAAATAAAAATCGTCTTTAGCGATAATATAATCCTTGCTCACACTTTCGGCGGGTAGCCGATATACTTGTGGGTTTGGGATGTATACGGCTTGGTTATCATCGCAAACTAAATTGTTCCCAATTTTAAAACGGAGGCTTGTGCTGGTATCGCGATTGCCATAGGCACGAGTTGCTCGGTTGCAAAACTCTGAACCGTGATCAGTGGTAAGCACAACATGCATACCTTGTTCAGCTATAAGGCGTAAAATATCAAACAGTGCCGAATGTGCAAACCAAGACCGAGCTAACGCTCGAAAAGCAGGTTCATCTGGTGCAAGTTGCTGCAAAACTTCCGATTGTGAACGTTGATGCGTCAATATATCTACGAAGTTCACAACTAACGCAGATAAACTAACTCGTGTTGCCGCTGCAACCCGCTTTTTATATTCATTTCCTCCGCGCAAATCAAAAACCTTGAAATATTGGACTCCAGGCTTGATCCTGATTCCGTTTCTTTTTAAGTATTCTTCAAGCAGTTGCCGTTCAAATTGATTTGTGCTACTGCCATCATCCGATTTCTCTTGCCAATATTGTGGGTAATCTTTTGCCAATTCTGCCGGAAACAACCCGCTAAATAGTGCGTTCCGAGAGTACATTGTCGCACTCGGCAAAATCGAAATACTATACTTCCGATCAATAGAGAAATAAGGATACAACAGTGATTCTACTGCCATCCAATGGTCAAGCCGGAAACAGTCTACAACAATAAAGTAGAGTGGAACTTTTGCTTGAAGCAGGGGCAGCACATGCTGGTCTAATACGTCAACTGACAATGGGGGTCTATCTTGGCTTCCGTTAACCCATTCAGGATAATTTGCTTCCACAAAATCAGAAAATTCGGCATTACACTCTTTTTTCTGTTCAAAGTGCGTCTCTTCTAAACCCTTTTCTGCCAACTGATCGGAAAGCAAATCCCATTCCAGTAATTTAACGTAGATATCAATCCAGTCTTGCCAACTTGGTTGTGATTCCTTCAGTGTGTTAATCGTATTAAAGTCATTGGTATAACGACCCGGTATTTGGGTTTCCACAATCTGCTTCTGCTCAAGTACCCGTTTGAGGGTAGAAGCAATCTGTGCAACACCAATAGGCTTTACCAAAAAATCCGTCACCTGTTTTCCAAGGGCGACATCAACAAATTTTTCCTCGCTGGACTGTGTCACGAGAATAACGGGGATTTGTGGATTGATTGTTCGAATTGCATCTAACGTTGCCATCCCATCTTTTCCGGGCATCACTTGGTCAAGTAGGATCGCATCGTATTGCGTATCGGTCTGTTTTAAAAGTTCAATACCATCTTCACCATTCGTGGCAGGGATGACATCATATCCACGGGTTTCAAGGAAACGTCTATGTGGCAGTAATGCCTCTATTTCATCATCTATCCACAAGATTTTATGCAGCTTATTTGGCATATCCACTCCTTTGAAACCCTCTAAGAGACATTACACGGCAACTGAATTTCAAAAGTTGTACCAGCAGGACTACTTTCGACTAAACGGATACTTCCGTGATGATAATCCCTAACGATTCGTTGGACTATTGTTAATCCAAGTCCCCATCCATGCGTTTTAGTTGTCATACCCGGTTCAAAAATTGAACGTTGATTTTCGCTTGGAATGCCGCTACCGTTATCTGAATATCGGATTACAACATGTTTTTGGCGGTCATCATAGAGAGGCTCAATTTCAATATGTCCGACTTCTTTATGCATCGCATCCAGCGAATTGCGAATCAAATTCTCAAAAACCCACTGTAACAGATGCGCATTTGCAGAAATTATGGGGACATTATGAGGTGTGACACTTATGTCAATATTTCGACTGATTTGAGGGAGACGTTTCTCAAAATATGTGAGTACCTCCTTAAGTACCTCTTCAAGATTTACCTCAGCTTTCGTTGGCTCCGTGCCGATCATTCCGAATCGGTTCGTTGTTTTCTGCAGCCGTTCTAAGTCACTCTGCATGTTTGTTGAAAGCTCAGCAAGGACTTCATCTCCAGTTTCCTGACTCCGTTCGTCTAACAACTCGGTCCATGCTAACAAAGCAGAGATAGGGGTGCCGAGTTGATGTGCGGTTTCTTTTGCCAATCCACCCCAAATCGCCGCATGCTCATAAGATTTTATCCGCCGATAGATAAGAATAGAACCAAACGCGAAGAACGGCAAAACAATAGATAACACAATAGGCGTTATTAATAACCCGTAAAACGATTTTATTTCATAGTAAAAATAACCCTCTTGCCAATCGGGGGGTGGTGTTTCAAGCGCAACGAACGCCGGTGTATTTTGAACGAAAATTTTTGCGCGTTCCTTCTCCTCCAATGTCGCATTCTCAGCGGTGATGACATCTTTCCACATCTGCCATTTCTGTGGTGTCTTTTCGGTATCAGTAATTGCATAGGGAAGTTGTGCCATTTCACTTGCATCCCCGTAGTAAAAATATCCCATAATCTGTCTATCTTCTTTAAGAAACGGTATTTTTCGCCGCTGATTCTTGCTTTTCATCCGTTCCAATGTTGAAGTTAGCAATTCTTGCTCATCTTGTTTTAACGAAATATTGTCACTTTCGTTGACTTTCTCATCTAATTTAGTATCAATTCCCTGCGAAATTACCACTTTTCCATCGGCATCAGTGATAATAAAGGAAAACCTGCGAGATCGCCCCTCTGCGTAAAGTTCTTGTCTCATTACCTTTAGCAGCCGTTCTTGTAGGGCGCGGTTTTCAATACTTGGCAATTCGGCTGCAAGGCTTACAAAGATTTCTATCTGAGCCTCTATATCAGTATTCAAATGAGAAATTTGGCGCGTATAATACGTAAATACAAAAATCAATATGCAAACACCGACACCGAAATAGATGAGCATTAACCCACCAGTCGGATAAGTAGATGTGATGCTACGATTCCACCTCGCCATAACCCCCCCTGGGCAAATTTTAGACACTTAAAATCTGGGCATGTTAATATTATATCCTATCTGATTTGATTTTTCAAGGGAGTTTACAAAAGTTATTTAGTTTCCATATTCTCAATTGTGTGTTCAATATCCTTCTGTAGGTGCTATATCTCCTAAATCCGCGTCATCAGCGCAATCGATGAGAATCCTGAATTACCCACTAAGATATAGAATTAACTTATATGAGTCAACTTTCTTTCATATTCTTCGTTTTTCTTTTTGACTACATTTCGGTTAGCGTAAACCATGTATTCTACAATTTGACGCTTGACATCTTACTTTGTGCAGGATAAAATAAACCGGAGATATAGTCATTAGAAAAATCTGAGTAAGAAGGGAGAAGTAATGTTCAAAGCAATCACATTCGATTTTTGGCAAACACTTTATGCTGATACGCTTGAAAATTGGCAGAAACGGCAGACTATACGTGTGGATAATTGTCATAAGTATTTGATGAACCAAGGTTATCCTTGCAAGGTGTCTGATATAGAAATTGGTATGGATGATGCTTATAACGTATCAATGTCTCGGTGGCATCAACACAGAGGCGTATCTGTAGAAACATGTATGCTAAAGTTTGCCGAAACGCTTGAACTTACGCTTGATGAGACAGAAATCGTTTCTCTGATTGTGTGTCTTGGCAATGCATTTTTAGCGTCTCCGCCTGTTCTTATCTCACATATTAAGCCGGTGCTGGCGAGACTTAGTGAAGATTATCCGCTGGGGATTATCTCAGATTCAGCATTGACACCCGGCAGTTATGCACGACAACTGATGGAACGTGACGAAATTCTGCATTACTTTTCCGCATTCACTTTCTCCGATGAAACAGAGCGGGCAAAGCCTGAAGTCGTACAATTCAATTCTACCCTGAAACAGCTAAATGCTAAACCGGAAGACGCAGTGCATATCGGAGATATTGTGCGGACAGACATTGTGGGTGCGAAAAACGCGGGCATGAAAGCAATTCGGTTTGCAGGATTCAATAAAACAGAAACAAATGATACACTCAGCGACGCAGTGATTGATGATTATCGGCAACTGGAAGATACTATCGCTGAGCTTTCAAAATAAACAGATTATATTTTACACCGCTGTAGGTTGGGTTTGAAACCATGCCTACCAGGATGTTGTGTATTGGAGGTAAACCATGAAAAAAGTATTGGTCACAGGTGGAACCGGTTTCATCGGAAGTCGAGTCTGTGATGCCCTCCACGAAAAAAACTACGCAGTGCAGGTGGTATCTCGTGACCCTGCACGTGCCAAAACTAAATTACAATCCGTCCAAGAAATCTACGCTTGGGATCCCAAAACTGAACAACTCTCTTCAGAAGCCACATCAGATGTGCAAGCTGTCATTCATCTTGCAGGTGAATCAATAGCCGGCAGGTGGAACGATGAGAAAAAACGGCGGATAAGAGACAGTCGTATCCTCTCTACTCGAAACCTGGTTGCCTCTTTTGCTGATGCTGATTCCAAACCCGATGTGTTTGTTTGTGCTTCAGCAATCGGTCTTTATGGCGGCAGCGGAGATGAAAGTTGGACAGAGGCATCATCCGCTGGCACCGACTTTCTCGCTGAAGTTTGCCAAGAGTGGGAAGCGGAAGCACACAAAGCGAGCGAGTACGGTATACGCGTTGTTTCGGTCCGTATTGGACTTGTGCTTGGTTTAGGTGGTGGACTTTTAGAGCAGGTGCTGCCACCCTTCAAAATAGGGGCTGGTGGTAAACTCGGGAGCGGTAACCAATGGATGTCTTGGATTCACGTTGATGATGTGGTCGGTATTATGATGCACGCTTTAGAAAATGAAAACATTAGCGGTGCATTGAATGCAACAGCACCTATTCCCGTCAGAAACATAGAGTTCACGAAAACGCTTGGTGCAGTTCTCCGAAAGCCTGCGATTTTTCCTGTTCCTACGTTCGGGTTAAAGTTAATAATGGGTGAATTTGCGAACTTTGTTGTGCTGAGCCAGAACGTCCTCCCTGAAAAAACAGAGGCAAGCGGCTACGAATTTCAGTATCGCACGCTTGAATCTGCACTCAAAGATTTACTGTAATAGGCGGATTTCAACGACAAAAAATGAAAATTCGCGATGTTTTACTTTCTGAATACGGAAAAGCCTCAAGTATTCCATCTCCAGTCAACCGAATGATGACCGATTTTGCTATCGGTTTTCGGGATGGATACGATATTAACCTTGGCGTGGGATATGTCAACGAAAACACAATCCCACGCCAACAAATTCAAACTGCTTGTGAAGCGGTTCTCTCACATCCCGAAAAGTATCGTGCTTCCCTCAATTATGGTGGTGCGCAAGGCTCTCCAAATCTGATTGAGTCAATCAGAAAATTTCATGTTGACAACCGAATTGGCGGCATAACGGAAGACACCTTTAACACAAGGGACATTGTTATCGGTGCTAACGGCGCGACCAGTCTGTTGGAAAGCATCACGCATCTGCTTCCTGCGGGCATTGTGATAACAGCCGATCCGATGTATTATATTTACTGCAACGATCTCAATAGAAAAGGCTTCACCGTTGTTGCAATACCAGAGGATAATGAGGGACTCCAAACCGATCTTTTGAAGGCAAAACTAAAGACGTTAGGAGGCGGAAAAGAGGCTATCCAGTTTTTCTATGTTGTAACGGTTAACAATCCAAGCTGCACTATTCTCTCAAATCACCGAAAGAGAGAACTCGTTGAGATTGTAACCAAACTTTCACACGAAGTAGGGCGAAAAATCCCGCTCTTTTTTGACAATGCCTACCGTGACCTTGTGCATGACAGCACCGTTGAACCTTTGGAGTCAGCACTCTGCTACGATGAACTCAGTATTGTATATGAGATCGGAACGTTATCAAAGATACTTGCCCCGGGATTACGCATCGGCTACCTAATCGGTCCAAAGGGAGCGTTCCTTGACAGCATCATCCAGCGCACAAGCGACATCGGTTTCAGCGCACCGCTCATTAATCAGGAAATAGCAAGTTATCTGCTTGACAACGGCATTGAGGCGCAAATTGAGAAGGTCAATAATGGGTATCGGGAGAAGGCGAAACGGGTAAAAACGTGGATGGCAGAATTGCTTGGTGATAACGTTCAAACGTATAGCGGTGGGAGTGCGGGATTCTACTATTACCTGACACTCGCGAATATTACAACCGGTTCAAGTTCCGATTTTTTCAAGTTTTTGACGCGAACAACCGGACATGAAGATATAGATGGTCCCTCACGTGACCCGCATCCAAAGGTTATCTACATCCCCGGTGAATACTGTGTCCATCCGAGTGGTGAAATGGTTGACATCGGAAAACGACAGTGCCGTATCTCTTACGGGTTTGAGGAACTGCCGCAGATTCACGCTGCGTTGAAATACATGAAGGATGCGATAGATTATTGTAGTGACAAAGTGTAATTCTGGGGAGTCTGCTTTTTATTGTTTGAACCATGATTTACAAGATTATAGGATTTTCAAGATTTCAGAAAGGCTTGACTTTTATGAAAAAATAACGTATTCTATACCTAAAATTATAAGATCTGTCCGTTTAGCAAATGCTTACAAATTTATATTTGAAATCTAACAAGTAAGTATGTTAAAATATATCGAAGTGTTAATAAGTGTCACACTCGGTATTCAATAGCATGCATACTGAAAGGACGACCAAGTTGGAGTGGCCAGACTTTTATCCAGAAAATTGTCCACCTGCGGAAGCTGAACAGGCTTCTGGGACAGTTTATCGACTTGTGCGACACGATCCACCGCAAGCTGAGGACCTAAAAACATACTTTGAAGAAAATCCAAGATTTTTTGACAGTAAACCTGAACTACTTTGTAAGGGTTGTGGAGTTTCAGTTTATACAGATTTGAGAGATATTAGACGACTCAAAAAAAGAAGTAAAAAACTCAAAAACAGACATATTGCCGAAGGGAAACTTAATCCAACCCTTGGTAGGATTCAACACACACCATCACGAAGGAGAAAATCTCATCATACTTGGTGGGTTCCCATTGGAATAAAGTCATGGTCTGTTTTTAAGGTAATAAGCAAATAGAGAAATAGTAATTCAAAATGGAGGCATGAGGTGGCTGATATACTCAATATCCCAAAGTTGGGTAGACTTGAAATTGTAGAAATCTATGACTACTACGATCAACCTGTACTATTCTCCTGCAAAGATACAGTAGGCGATCTTTATCTTGTTGTTGCTGCTGATGAAAACGACCAATATGAAACTTGGCTTTATGCGAAAGTTTCCGTTGACCGTCTCAATCTTATACAATCTGACACAATTGACCTACATGATGCATTTGCGGATACCGAAGATGGTTCTGTACTTCAGGTAAAGTTTCCATACGACGAAACCCTACCTCTGACTGAACTCGTCAAATCAAATCAAATATCTGAGGATATGCTTCCAGATCCTGGTGAATATCTTGATCTTATACCGAAAGGACCTCCGTTACCATTTACTGTCACTGGTGCGTTAATAGGTGTTTTACTAAGATCCAAAACATTTGAAATAGAAACTGTAGAAAAAACCTATACTGGATATATCACAGACGAAGCCTTTGAGACTGTTAGGAACGCAACACTGAGTAGAGAATACACCGCAGAAATTCAAGAAGTCACCCAAAGAAGTGGATCTACAGATAAAATCGCCAATCCGACATACCTACTCCTGAGTCTCAGTGATAATCAATAAGAGGCGCAATGAATTGCGCGACGACAAACGCGGTGTATTGTAAATCGGGTTTCCCCGCGATTTTTGATTAGATATAAGAGGAAATAAAAAATGCGATTAAAAGATAAAGTTTTGTTAGTCGGCGGTGCTGGTTCAAACATGAGTCGGGCAACAGCACTACTTTTTGCACAAGAAGGTGCGAAAGTGGCACTCGCCGCACGCACAACAGAGAAGATGGCAGAGACAGCAGAACGTATCCGTGCAAACGGCGGTGACGTACTAACGCATCAAACCGATTTAACGGATGCCTTGCAGGTAGAGTCGCTTATTGATGCTACAGTTGCCGAATATGGCGGTGTTGACTGCTTCATTCACGCTGCAGGTGGGTATTTCTCAACTGAACACGATATTACCGCTATGGATCCTGAGTATTGGGATGGCGCGTTGCAAAACAACTTGCGAACCCTTTTTAACCCCGTGCGTCTGCTTGTGCCGATTTTAGAGAAGCGCGATGGCGGATGTATTATCACTATTTCTGCTGGTGCGCGAGTGCGTCAAGATGCGAACGCTGCTTACGCTGCTGCAAAAGCAGGAATGGTGGCAACAGCAAAAAATCTTGCCAAAGAGTTGCACGATAAAAACATTCGTGTACATGCGTTATGTCCGGGGATTATTTGGGATCCGTTACCGGAGGGAGAAATTGCTCCAGTCACGACACAATTGGAACGTCTCGGTAACCCGATTGATATAGCGTATGCTGCACTGTGGTTATGCTCGGACGAAGCGGCGTGGGTTACAGGATTGGAGTTGACGATTGATGGTGGCGATTCATTGTTCATTGACTCGCCAATTCGGCGGGAAGTTTTGGCGTAACAAAAGTTTACTCGTTTTTGGTAATTGGTTGTTCGTTAGCAAATAACAATCAATAGCAGGGTCATTTAGTTTCATATTTGGTAGATTTTAGAATTAATTGGACATTCTTGAACTGTGAATCAACGCCAAATGCGCGTTCGGCATTTGGCGGGAGGGAACTCCGATTCCCGACTATCAAGGCGTTTCGTCGCGATTCGGAGATCGCTCCTAATGAACTTTGACGTTCAAGTTGGGTAATTTTTAAACAGGTCTACAAGCGTTAGCCATTAGACCACCGCCTTTCAGTCCTACATAACGGAGTAAGTCGTCCGAACCAGCGGCAAATTGATCAAGAAATCCGTTCACCCGGGCTCTGAACGCCTCCCACTGGCCCGCAAAGCGATGCATCTTAAACACATCAACCCGCAGCCATCTCCACAACTTCTCAATCGGGTTCAACCACGGCGCATAAGTCGGTAGCCAAACAGGCTTGATCTGTGGCAACTCTGATAACGCATCAAGCACATCCGGATGTTTGTGAATAGACCCGTTGTCTTGAACAACGTAAAGTGTTTCTGCTTGTGGATAGACTTGTGTCAACTTCTGATACATTTCAACCACTTTCGCACGTCCTACAATATAGTTATCAAGATAACATACCTGTCCCGTCAACCCATTCAGCGCACCAATAATCCGCCATTGCTGATTATTTCCATCACAACCTGCCACCGGAATACTTTCCGGCGGTGCTTGTGTCCAAACACGCCCAGCTTCAGGCCAGCGAGTATATCCCATCTCATCAAGAAATACTAACTCTTGTTTACCACGATTGTGAATGGTCTGCTGTAAGCAGGAACATAGATACGACACTTTCTCCTTATACTCAGGATCCGGACTATACTGCTGCACGCGACCTGAACGAAGACGCAAACCACAACGAGACAGCACTCTATGAACACCACTCAGGCTGTATCCTTCTAACCAATCAAGACTCCTACGTAGTGTCCGAAGCGTCCAACGACTTGGGAGAGGCACATCAGTAGAAACGCCTTTCGCTTTATCCACAACTTCATCTGGGCTTGGCACACACGTTCTAAGAGTTCTTCTTCTTCTTCTTTTTTTTGAAAATCGTCGCCTTGCCCCTCCATGTTCTCGCTGTATTAACCCATCAAAACCTTCTTCTTCATAAATATTCAACCATCTGTAGACGGTATCAGGCTTGCGGCGTTTGAGTAACCCACTGGTCGAAACCCAGTGTGCAGAATCACCTTCGGCTATTTTCAACAACGCAGCAGCTTTTTCTCTGACATCAGGGCGAGCGTGATGATCTCGATATTCAATCAGTTCCTGTTTTTCTTCTTCTGTAAGAAAGAGTTCTCTTCGTTTTGCCATGGTATACTCCTTATATTTCGGATTATACCATCATAACATTACCCCGTTTGATTGTCAAAGTTCATTAGGCGCGTTTTGATGAAGATAAAAAATAAATTAGGTAATTCCATAACCAACTTGGTGCGGTTAGGAAACCGCACCTACCGTCCTTATGAAAACAGGAATTACAGAACAAATCGGGTTTATACGGTATCAGCGGCTTCTCATGCTAATTTGTTGGAACGCTTCTGGCGGTAAATATTCCCCTAACACTTTCTGAACGTCTGTTTCCGTAAGTTTTTGCGGTGTGATTAGAACACATTTGTTCCGCGAATTCTTTTTCCAAGATTCTTCAAATTCCTTGTAGGCTAACCTGCGCCTGGTGAGATTGGTAGGATCTTGAAGGGATACCATGCTTGATTGATCGTTATATTCGGACAATGGTAAGATTTCCAGGGTTCGTCCTTGAAATCCAACCATTACAATAGGAGTCCATCCTTTTGCAATAAATGCCTTCAGGACATCAAACGAGCAGTTAGCGATTACAGCACTATGCCGCACTGTTCTACGCGTCGTAGTGTGAAAATCATCAAGCGCACTTTTGCTGGTAACCCGCGGGCGTTGTTTGAAAGCATTTCTGATGTAAGCATGCTTCTTTAAATCGACAGTAGCGGATTCCGGTAATTTTGCTACGCTTTGTGTGGATTGCGTTGTGTTTTCTGCAGTGGTGTTTACCGTTTCAGGGATATGGTATTCCCCTTGCGGTATTGGACCACAATTAATTGCCAGAAGTGCGAAAATAAGCAATGTTAAAGAAGCGCACAGCGTTGAATATAAAGAGCCATTGAGTAATGGCAGACGAGTTTCCTTTAAGAAAGACAGATGCCGTTTCATGATTCATCTCTCCTTATATGTAGAAAAGGTTTACATGTTATTTCTTAATCGATTTTAACTGCTACTTCTCGTTTTTCCTTCCACGATTCCACGATGGCTTCTGTAATCCGCATCGCTTGTAAGCCATCTCGTCCTGTCGGTTCGGGTAGGCGATCATTTAGTAAATCATCTACTAAGGCAGCCACACGCAGGGCAAAGGTCCCATCAAATGCAAGTTGTTCCATCCGAAAAATAGAGGGGCGATATTCCTCAACGACTTGATTGTCCCGTTTCATCAATGTTGCTTTGCTCAGGACGTTGTCAACTACGATTTCACCCGCGGCACCGCAAATTTCCAGTCGCTCAATCGGATGAATAAAATCGCTATCCCAACTTGCTAACAAGGTAGCGACTGTCTCTGTCTCATACCGCACTGAAATTGCCATGCTTGTATAGCATGCATCTTCACCTTCACGTGCCTCATGTTTTCTCGGTTTAGCCATTTCAGCACATACAGCCACAATTTCACCGCCAAACCAGCGTAGTAGGTCAAGGGCGTGGGTTTGTAACTCGTAGAGCAGGTAATACTCACCTTTCCATGTGGAGGCGGGTCCTCCTTGTGACAATTTCATATCCAAGTAATAGGTCTGTCCGATTGCGTCAGCATCAAACCATTTCCTCGCTTGTACGTAACCGGGGGCGAATCGGCGATTATAGTCTATCGCGAGGTGTACCCCTTGCTCATCTGCTTTTGCCACCATCTGTTCTGCTTCGTCAATATCAAGCGACAGTGGTTTTTCAGAAATAACATGTTTTCCAGCATCAAGACATTCCATCACAGGTTCAAAGTGTAAATGGTCAGCAGTCACTACGTCGACCAGGTCACACTCTTCATTCGCAAGCATCTCTTTAATAGACGGATACCACTTGGCAATACCGAGTTCTTCAGCCCTTGCTTGTGCTTTGGCAGTATCAATATCGCACACTGCTACCAATTCTACGCCTTGATGTTGGAGGTATCCTCGTTGGTGTAATAATCCGATCCCTCCGCAACCGACTGCTGCAACTTTCAGTTTCCCTGCCATAATCGTGTTCTCCTTGTAGTATACGGATACCGGTACCAATATCTTCCATATTCATTAATAATAAACGATACGCCAAAAAATAGCAAGTGAGAATTGTTATACCTTACTGCAAAAAATTTGACATACAACGCAGTCTGTGGTAAGGTATTAAGAATAAATTTCTGTAAGACCAATTCACTGGATTATAGTGAGGACATCAGCATGCCACAAACAAAAAAGTCGGAACTTTCCATGATGGAACTTTACAAACAGGTGAAAAAACAGCATGAAGATGCCATTCTCCTCTGTCGGGTCGGTGATTTCTATGAAGCATTCTATGAAGACGCTGAATTAATCTCACGTCTGCTTGAGATTGCCCTGACATCCAGAAGCCATAAAAACCAAAAGACACCACCGCCACCAATGGCTGGAATCCCGCACCACGCGCTTGACTCCTATCTCTATAAATTAGTTACTGCTGGACACAAAGTTGCAATTTTGGATCAAACGGAAGATGCGAAAGTTGCACGCGATGAAAATCGTCTTGTCAAACGCGATGTTGTCCGAATTGTGACCCCTGGGACTGTTACTGATCCAAAAGCACTTGAGCATAAAACAAACAATTATCTCATCTCAATTTATCATCAAAAAGACACTTACGGCATTGCTGTTGCGGATCTCTCTACTGGAGAATTTCAGGTAACTGCACTCACAGATTTCTCGCGACTCTGGGCAGAGATACACCGATTTTCACCAAAAGAATGTCTTTTTTCAGAGTCTTTTGAAGATGAAAAGATGTGTGAGCAGCTTAAGGTTGAATTGAAAGCAGTGGTCAATTTTCTGCCTGATTGGCGTTTTGATTTTGATACTGCTCGGACAGAATTGCTTCAACATTTCAAGACGATTTCGCTTGACGGGTTCGGATGCGAACATCTTCCTACTGCTATCTGCGCCGCTGGCGCACTCATTTACTATCTGCATGAAACGCAGAAACAGGAAGTCGAACATATCCTTTCTCTCCATACCTATACACTTTCGGATTTTATGGTGCTGGATGCAGATACGCAACGTAATCTTGAGTTAACTGCTTCTATTCGCGATGGTTCTACAAAGGGCACTTTACTTGAAGTGCTTGATCAAACAGTTACTTCTATGGGCGGGAGGAAACTTCGCCAGTGCTTGTTACAGCCGTTATTAGATGAAAAAGAAATTATAGAACGGCTTGACGCGGTGGATGAGTTAAAAACACAGATAAACCAACAAGAGGAGTTGCGGGAAGCACTTGAGCAGATGTCCGATATAGAACGTCTCATCACTCGCATCAGTCTCGGTTCCGTAAACGGGCGCGATTTACATTCACTCAAGGATTCCCTGCACCTTATCCCTGCTGTTAAGGAACAACTTCAAAATTGCCAGACATCGCTCTTAACTTCTCTGAATGCAGAATTGAATCCGATGGTAACGTTGGCGGAATTGATTGAACGTGGAATTCATCCGAATCCTCCTGCGACAATTCGTGAGGGCGGTGTGATTAGTGATGGTTACAACGTTGAGCTTGATGAATTGCGGCAAATTGTTGGACAAGGCAGAGAATGGATGGCGGCTCTACAGGAAGAGGAACGGAAACGCAGTGGAATTACTTCCCTAAAGATAGGATTTAATCAAGTTTTCGGTTACTATATTGAGGTTACAAAACCGAATCTCAACATGGTGCCGGAACACTATATCCGTAAACAGACCTTGCGGAACTCCGAAAGGTTTATTACGCCTGAACTGAAAGAGCAAGAAGCAAAAGTCTTGAACGCGGAAGATCGGATACAGACGCTTGAATATGAACTGTTTTGCGAGATTCGAGATGAGGTGGCGAAATCTACGGAAGCGATTCAGAAAATCTCTGCAGTTATTGCGATGGTTGATGTCATCGCAAACTTTGCATATTGTGCCTCAAAATACAACTATGTAAAACCTACTGTGGAGAACAGTGAGGAGATTATTATCCGCGATGGACGGCATCCGGTAGTAGAACAGATATTTATCCAAGAAGGTTTTGTGCCGAACGATACGATGCTTAACTGTGATGATGAACAACTACACATCATCACGGGACCCAATATGAGTGGAAAAAGCACTTACTTACGTCAGACAGCACTTATTGTTTTGATGTCACAGATAGGGTGTTTTGTGCCTGCATCTGCTGCGAAAATTGGGTTAGTAGATAGGATTTTCACTCGGGTTGGTGCATCGGATAATCTCGTGATGGGGCAGAGTACTTTCCTTGTGGAGATGAACGAGACCGCGAATATCCTCAACAACGCCACCCGTAAAAGCCTCGTTATTTTGGATGAGGTTGGGCGCGGTACAAGTACGTTTGATGGACTCAGTATTGCGTGGGCAGTATCAGAATATCTGTTGGATGAGAAAAAGATGGGTGCGAAAACGCTTTTTGCAACGCATTACCATGAACTTGTTGAACTTGCAAGCAAGTACAAACGCGCGAAAAACTATAATGTTGCTGTCCATGAAGATGGGGAGAAGGTAACCTTTCTGCGAAAAGTTGTGCCTGGTGGTGCAGACCAGAGTTATGGGATTCACGTTGCTCGACTTGCAGGTTTACCGCACACTGTGATTTCGCGTGCACAGCAAATTCTTGAAGTCCTTGAACAGCACAATCTCAGCGTTGAAGCAGATAATGCAGCAGAAAAATCGCAGAAAACAACCCAGAAAATGCCACGCCCAAAACGCCGCGTTACTCGGAAAACACTACAGAGCGATTCGCTTCAGATGGCACTGTTCACACCGAAAACACACCCGCTGGTGGAAGAAATCCGACAGTTAGAACTTTCCCAGATAACACCTTTGGATGCGGTGAACATTCTTTATGATTTAAAGGCGAAAGCAGAAGAATCTTGATTTATTTTGGGATGACTTAAGTATAAAAACTGTTTCTGTAGGTTGGGTAGAGCGTAATGAAACTTATAACTGTCAACTTAAGAAAATGTATATGTTTTTATGAACCCTTATTGATAAGCAGTATGATTGAAACTGTCCCATATTTAGTCCCGTAGGGACGATATGTTTATAGCACGCCGTATTAACACAACTCTTTAGCTCCGTAGGAGCGACATATACAATGCATCATACCAATGCTATAACATATCACCCCTACGGGGTTCAAGAGGATGTTCACCATGTTTTCTATAAACATTGCGTCCCTACGGGACTGAAGAGCATTTCCCATATTCGGAAATTCCTTAGGTTGACACTTATGGGGTAGAGCGTAATGAAACCCATAGGTGTCAATTTAAGAAAAAGGCTGTGTTGTTATGAATCCTTCTCAATAGACATTATGATTGAGACTGTCCTATATTTAGCCCCAGCGGGGCGATAAGTGTATAGAACGCGCGTAGCACACATTCAAAGCCCCAGCGGGGCGACAGGTGTCCATTATATGGGGTTGTAATACACATTCCGCACCGTTGGTGCTATAGACACTTTATTCAGTCGTCCAAATCGGAAAAAAGCATATAAATTTCCTTAGGTTGACACCTATAGGGTAGAGCGTAATGAAACCCAACACATGATTACACCGAGAGTGTTTAAAATGTTGGGTTTCTCAACATTTATCTATACAAATGGACATTAAATATAAAGTTGATCTTTTACAGTTCAACTCAACTTGCGACTACTGCAGAAAATCTGATCGTTATAATGTTACGGACTCACCACTCCGCGCACATTCATAGATAGCCATGTTGAGTGCAACAGAACGTCTGCCTTCGTATCCGTCAACTGCTGGTGCAGCATCATCGTGGATCACCTGGAGCGCATCTTGAATAACATTACCCGGATAGGGTGGAAGTTCAATATCTGGCTCTTTGCCTTCGGGGAACTGCCACATTTCAGGTCCAAGACCAATAATTCCATGTTGACCGTGGATATGAATCATTGACACGTTACCTCCAGGATAAGTTGTGGTAGTTAAGACGTGTCCAAGCGCGCCGTTTTCGAATTCTAAAATTGCGGAGGTCATATCTTCAGTTTCACAATTTTCGTGGTCATAAACATCAAAGTGTGCACCGATGATTCGTTTGACGGGTCCCATAAACCACAACATCATGTCAATGTAGTGTACACCTTGGTTCATGATAGAACCGCCACCGTCAAGTTCCCAAGTGCCGTGCCAACCGACGTAGTAGCTATCTGGACGTTTCCATTTCATACGCAGTTCACACAGAAGGGGTTTACCGATTGCGCCTTGTTCAAGTGCAGATTTTATTCGCCGATTATGTCCACCGTATCGTTCTCCGAAGTCAACGAGCAGTTTAACGTTGTTGTCTTCACAAGTTTTGATGAGCGAATTACAATTTTCAACGCTGACATCCATCGGTTTTGTCGTAATGACGTGTTTTCCGCGGCGTGCTGCTTCCTCTCCGAATTTTCCGTGGAGACCACTGGGAGTCATAATCATTGCCACATCAATATCGTCACGGTCGAACATTTCCAGCGCGTCGTCATGGCTTTCGCACCCGAATTTTTCTTCAGCTGCTTTGCGGCGGTCTTTAACGAGGTCAGCAACAGCGACGAGTTCAGCACCATCTGTACTATGGATTACACCTGAACGATTCATGCCCATACCTAAGCCAACAACACCAAAACGTAGATTATTAGCCATTAAATTTCTCCTAATAACGTACCTTACTCGGATTCTCCTGATGAAAGTACTTAAATAATTCTTACTGCCAGACAGAACTCAATATAGGTCTGGCAAAAAACTCAAAAACTAATTTTTTAGTATTATAGCACATAAGCGTCCGATGCGATACAAAAATCTGATATTCCTTGCAATTTTCTCTATCACGCTACTGGGACTCACATTGACAGACAGCAAAGCGCAGGAAGTTGCCCCTAAAGATATAAATGTGCGGTTTAGTGATGTGACAGCAGCACTCGGTATCCAATTTCGTGATGTGAATGGCGAAAGCGGGAAGAAATACTTTATTGAACCGCTTGGAAGGGGAGTAGCACTTTTTGACTATGATAATGATGGCGATTTAGATATTTACTTTGTCAATGGTTGCGATTTACCCGGTGCTACCTCGCCAATTCCTCCAAAAAATATGCTTTACCGTAACGATGATGGCAAATATATTGATGTGACAGACGATGCATCTGTAGGCGATACGGGGTACGGGTTGGGATGCTGCATAGGTGATTACAACAACGATGGTTTTGTTGACCTCTATGTAACAAACTATGGCAAGAATGTGCTTTATCAAAACAATGGCGATGGGAGTTTCACAGATGTGGCAGATAAAGCAGGGGTAGGCGGCGACAGGCTCAGCAGCGGTTGCGCTTTTTTAGACTACGATGTTGATGGATACTTGGATCTCTATGTTGTTAACTATGTGCAATTTGATACGGAGACGAACCCGGAATGTACGCGTCAAGGTGTTCCGGTGTATTGCACGCCTGAAGCACTTAAGGGTGAGGCAGATAGACTCTATCGCAACAATGGGAATGGCGCATTTACGGATGTGACGGCAAAATCAGGGATTACTGCCCCTCCTGGAAAAGGATTGGGAGTTGTTTGTGGAGATGTTGATAATGATGGAGATGTTGATATTTTTGTCGCGAATGACACCACGCCGAATCTTCTCTACCTTAACAACGGAGATGGGACTTTCACTGAAGATGCACTTTTTGCGGGTGTGGCATTGAGTGAAGAGGGGCGTGCGTATAGCGGGATGGGTGCTAACCTCGGCGATTTTGACAACGACGGTTTTCTGGATATCGTGATTACGAATTTTCAGGACCAGGTTAATAACATCTATCAGAATGCAAAAAACGGATTTTTTAATGACGTTAGTTTTGCCACAAGTATTGGCGAAAAGAGTCTCCCCTACTTGGCTTGGGGTGTCGATTTTGTGGATTTTGACAATGATGGTTGGCTTGATCTGTTTGTTGCTAACGGACATTTAGACGACAATATCGCTGAGATTGATCCTGTTGGCACATATAAGCAAGTCAATCAAATTTTCTGGAACAATCGGGGTGTCCCGTTTAAGGCAGCAGAAGTTGGATTATTTCCAAAAGTGAGTCGTGGTGCTGCATTCGGAGATATTGATAACGATGGCGATGTGGATATAGTCGTTGCCAACCTAAAAGATACGCCAACCGTTTTGCGAAATGAGGGTGGAAATGCCAGGAATTGGCTAAGTATAAGGTTGGTCGGAACGCACTGTGCCCGTGATGCAATTGGCGCACGTGTGAAGGTTGTAACAGGAAATTTGACACAGATGCGAGAGGTGAAAAGTGGTTCCGGCTATCTCAGTCAAAATGATATGCGGTTGCATTTTGGGTTAGGAGATGCTAAGCGTGTTGACTCGGTAACAGTCCGCTGGATTTGTGGACATGTTGAGACTTTCAAAGATATTGGGACGAATCAGGTGCTTGTTATAGAGGAAAAGCAGTGATTCGAATATCCGCATCATCTGGCACATTGTTTTATTGTCTTTTCCGATTACATAGAAAGGCGATACCAGCCAAGATTATCTCAGCCGAAAGCATCCAAACCCGACAAAGTAGCGCAACACTTGTCGCTTGCAGTGCCGGCATATAATTCGCTAATAGTATCCCTAATAGTCCTTCCCGAATTCCTAATCCACCAGGAGTCAGGAAACTAAGAAATCCAACAATCCAGGCGAAGGCAAAACAAGCACTAAGAACACCAGCGTGCGCCCATTCCACAGAGGCAAGACTTTTGACAAAGAGAAAAAAGGCGAGGCTTTGGCACATCCACAGCAGAATGTGACCTGAAAAAATCTTTATCCACTGTCGAAAAAATGGTTTCTGAAAAAGTGGTTTCCTAATCTCCAGAAGTGTTTTTATGAATTGTCGTGCTTTTGACGATAATATTGGAATAAAAAATACCCCAACCACCATGATACCTAAGATGACGAATATGGGAAGAATTGCGTTATCTGTAAATGTCTTAAGCATCTCTTGTCCGGTTCCGCGCATCTCTTGTGAAAAAAGTAATGACATTGCAAGAACCCCGCCAAGAAACGTTTCAATGCCGACATGTAAGGTAAGACTGCTTCCGACAGTGGTTTTGGTCAACCCGAACTGTTTGCTTAAAGAGAGAAGTCGAACTATGCCCCATATCCGTCCGGGTAGATAACGCGTAATGTTTGCAAGATGAAATAACATCCAAGCATTATGAAAAGAAACATGTCTTTGCGTAACACCACTCATCAGTTTTGCAAATGGATACAGATACGCACTCCAATAAAGAAGAATGAGACAAAACGAGGAAAGTAACCATTGCCACTGAATTTGAACGGGGACATGCCTTTAGCACCTTTTACGACTAACAGACATCTAAAGTACCTGTTCAAAGTTTATGATTTTCTTTCGTCACGCTTTTTCTCTTCAGGTTTGGAAGGCTCATCTGTATCAGTTACCTTCTAAAAACTTCATGAGAGCTTCGCTCTTTTCGCGGCTTTCTGAAGTAATTACCTTTCTAGCTTTCATCGTCTTTATAATTCTCGCCCCAAACTTCTCCCGGAAAACGGCCAAACGTTTGTGCCTCTCTGTACGTTCTTCCTCCGTAGTTGCAGAATCGGGCAGTTTTAACCTCAGGATTTCGGGCAATTCTGCCATTATCTCCCTACCGAGTTGAAGCGCTACATCCTTTTCTTTTGGATCGTCAATGCATTCTATGAGGGTCGGATCGTCTTCACATTCTTTAAGAAGACGTTGTAATTCATCAAACTTTTGTTGAAGTAATGCCTCGTGTGCTTCAGCTTCCGCTGTCTTTTCAGAATCATCAGAAACTGGTTCAGGGTTCACAAGCACTTTTTTGGTTCCCATTTCGGTTCTCCTTTCATTACATATTCTTGATAAATGTCGGTTGAATTCTTTCCAGTTAAACCGTTGTGGCCAACCGGAAACGTTACACGAGTAAGATTGAGTCTTTTGCTAATCTTAACGTAATTGACTCTGATATAGTCATTAAAACGCGTTGCGGACTACACAACTTTCTACTAAACTTCAGAATTTGTGTTATCATACACCATAACCTTCAAACATGGTTATACATGCTAAAACATGGTTTGTCAAATTAAATTTACAAAAAAACACAAATTTTCTGAATATTAAGGGATTTTACCACTTTTTTAACAAATTTGCAAGTTAAAAAGTTAAAATTTGCTCAACAAAAGTCCGAAAATCCTATTTTTTAAATTTATTGGGTTTAATTCCGAAAATAGTCACAAACTGATTGCAAACCACACGCTTCACATTCAGGGGTTTTCTGACACACTCTCGCACCATGTCGGACAATTAAAGCGTGGTATTCGTTGAATAGTTCTACTTCGTGTGGTAGGTTATCCATAAATAGCGCGCGAAGTCTTGCATAGTGAAAGTTTCCCTCAACCCATCCTAATCGACTGAGCAGCCTATAGGTATAGGTATCAACAACAAAACTCGGTTTTTCTGCGGCGTAAAGGATGATTGAATCGGCAGTTTCGGGGCCGACACCGTAGATAGAAAGCAGTTCTTCTCGCAATTCGTTGACATCTTGCTTAAACATTTCCTGCATCGGACGTTCAACGATATGTTCTACAAAGGCGCGTACCTTCTTCGTTTTCATTCGAAAATAGCCAGAAGGTCGGAGCAGTTCTTCCAACTCGTCTTGACTAATAGCATGTATCTGTTCAGGTGTAAACGCGTCTGCCGCTTTGAGGTTGTCAATTGCCTTAACTACGTTCCGCCACGCAGTCGCTTGTGTTAGGATAGCACCGAGCGCGACTTCAAAAGGTGTATCTGCGGGCCACCACTTAAGTGTACCGTGTTCCTTTTGGAGTTGATGATACAGGTCAAACAGTTTTTTATTCAGATTCTTTTGATAAATGATTCGCATATTTGTATATAATGTGTGTAATGATGAACACAACCGTAGGCGCGGTTTGAAACCGCGCCTACCAGGAGTTGTTTACATTATAGGTTTGTATAATTCCCAATTTAGACAGTGAGGATAATTATGAACATCAGTTTTAGTATCGGTGTTGGTGGTAATGCGTGGAGTCTTGCTGAATGCGCAGCGTGGGCAAAAGCCAACGATTTTGATGCAATCCGTCCCTACACTAACGGTCTTTTTGAACCGAACCAGATTATACAATCAGGTGGAGAAGAAGTCAAGGTGATTTTGTCTGACACAGACATCTATCTTGCAGCCCTAACGGCACATTCTAACCTTTTAGACGATGATACAGAAAAACGGGAAAATGCTCGCGATGCATTGACGCAAGCAATTGAAGCAGCACATATCCTTGAAATTCCAGTAATAGTCACCTATGCTGGAAGTCCTGTCAGTTGGCATTTTTATGGGCAATTTTCTTCCGAATCGGGGAACCCTGGTGATCGTTCCGTGGAACTCGTTGAACGATTCAAGGAGATGTGGACACCTGTTGTGCAATTCGCCGAAGAGAAAGGCGTAAGGCTTGCGTTAGATTGTGCTGTTCGCATGGGTAATATTGCTTGTAATCCTGAAATGTGGGAACGTATCCTTGATGCTGTGCCCTCGGATGCGTTGGGATTATCTTGCGATCCATCGCACTGGCTATGGATGGGGATTTTGCCTGCTGAAGACGCTATCCGTATGTTTAGCGGAAAATGGTATTATGCAGATGTTAAGGATTGCGAAATTAGTCCGCGCATGCTTTTTAGGCAAGGTATCATCGGGAATTGGTGGTGGCAGTATCGTGTGCCGGGACGCGGGCAATTGAACTGGGGCACGATTATTGGTGCGTTGTTAGAATCTGGCTATGATTATGTTCTGTGTGTGGAGAATGAGGACCGTGGCGCACCGGGGTTAGATGGTTTTGCTATCGGTTGTAGGCATCTCCGTCAATTCTTGCCAAATTCTTGAGTGTTGAATACAAAATATGAGACAAAAGTGTCAGGTTCCACGGCCGGTAGGAGCGGTTTCTAACCGCTCTGTATCCGCTGAAAATGAGCAGACGCACTTGTTAGGGTTTTCAACTCCGCTGAATGCCATACGCGCATGAAGTGTTGATTTGGATCTATCGGGCTTACAAAGCCCTCCTACAAGAATGATAATGTAACCTTATATGTTCTTGAAATTGACCCTGATTTGTGCTAATTTATTGGTAGATGAATAAACAATTGCAACCTAAATCACATAGAATCGCTATTCTTGCCGAAGGTTCATTCGGTGTCCTTGAATCGAAAACCGCTACAGTTTTGGTGCGTTACCTTCCGGACAACGTTGTTGCAGTCATTGATAGCACAAAAGCAGGAAAAGATGTTAGCGAAGTCATCGAAATTGGCAGAGGAATACCGGTTGTCCGCAATTTTGCTGAGGCGATGCTGTTTGAACCGACAATGTTGGCTATCGGTATTGCGCCACCCGGCGGTGAGTTGCCGAATGCATGGCGTGGTATTCTCCATGAAGCAATTAGTCACGGTTTACACATCATGAGCGGTCTCCACCATTTTTTGAGTGAGAATGGTGAGTTGGCTGAGTTGGCAGCGGCACACAATGTAGTGCTGTGGGATGCGCGGAAACCGCCAGATAATTTACCAGTGGCAACTTGTAAAGCTGCAGATGTAGAAGCGACTGTCATTCTCACTGTTGGTTCAGATTGCCGCGTGGGAAAAATGTTATCCGGCATAGAGGTTACAAATACTGCAAGGGAAAGAGGACTCAATGCTGAGTTTTGTCCGACAGGGCAGAACGGCATTATGGTGTGGGGTTGGGGTATTGCGATTGATGCTGTCGTCTCTGACTTCACAGCGGGTGCTGCTGAGGAAATTGTGCTTGAAGGGGCGAAAAATCACGACCTTTTAATCGTTGAAGGACAAGGATCGTTAGTTCATCCAGGATATTCAGGTGTGACATTGAGTCTGCTTCACGGTAGCATGCCCGATGCGATGATTTTTTGCCATCAACCCTCGCGGAAAGAAGTTGCGCGGTATACAGTGCCTTTGCCATCTTTATCTGAAATGATAGCACACTATGAGATGTTAACTGCGCCAATAAAACCTGCAAAGGTGATTGGGTTAGCACTTAATTGTTTCGATCTGTCTGAAAAGGAAGCACATGCGGCAATTGCTGCTGCGGAGGCGGAAACAGGATTGCCTGCTACAGATGTAGTGCGGTTTGGTGCGGGAAAGTTGGTTGATGCTATTCAGAAGATGTGTGGAAAACTTTAACTCTCAAACCTGATATTGCTAAGAATAAATCTGTAATCAATTTGGAGGAAATAATGCGTATTTCAAAACCTAATTGGGCCGTTATACTTGTAGCGGTAATATTTTCTTTTGTTCTTGGGTTCTCAATGATTTTGCACCCTGAAACTTACTCAACGGAACCGTTCATGTTGGCTGCTATAGCTGCCTTTTTGGCGGGAATATACATTGAATTGAACGAAATGAATAAACAGAGGAGGGAATCGGATAAACATCTTTCGGAAACTGACGGAAAATCGCCTTCCGAATGAAGTAGGGTGAACTTATCTTAACTCTCGTTGAGATGTTAATTTCAACCCTACATAGTCTGGCTATATAGTTTAAGTCTTAATCTGTCTATAATTTTGGAGGAAAAATGAGAAGTGACATTCTTGTAACAACTGGAGATATAAAACAGGACTATCAGATTTTAGGTCCTGTTTACTTTCAGATCTCAAATAAAGGGATTTTCTCAAATGCCCTTTCTAAACTCGTCAAACAATACGAAGCAGAAATCATAGATATGAAAAGAAGCGGTCAAATGGGAGAGGATCGGGCCGATTGGGGATTTTTGTACGGTGAGTGGAGTGTAGGTCAAAGTGATTTTGAAAAGGCATTTTTTGTTTCAGTTGAAGAGTTGAAAAAACGTGCAGCACTTTTAGGAGCTGACGCTATTATAAGTATGCACCAAGATATTGACTTGGATACGAACAGTTTTCAATACTTTTATCTGCAGATGTACGGAACTGCAGTAAAATTAAGTTAGGTGGTTCGTTTTAACTACTCTTGTGGACATCATTGTAGAATTGCTTGCGGATATGCTACGCGAGGAAATGAACAGTCTGTACTATTTTCTTATTTTCTACCTTACGACACATTTCGGTTTCGCGCTGTGACTTCCCACGTTTCCTGACAATACCCATCAGCATCAATTACATAGTAAAACGGATGTAAAGCAACACATGGACAGATGTGGGTTGGACAGACGTAAACCTCTTGTCCGATTTGTATTGGCGTATCTTCAGGGATATTTACTGCCCAATGCTCCTCGTGTTGCTTGTCCACTTCAGCATTTTCAATATTCAAGATAATTCCGCGCACGCCATCAGGGTCAGCGGCGATGGCTTTATGTCCCAAATCAAGTGTGATTCGGTTCGGGGTCGGTATACTAATGACGCGGCTCAGTAGTAACGCTGCGGGTGTAAAACCGAGGTCAGGATAGCGGTTAGTGTAACCGTAATCATGAAAAATGAACGTTCCGGGCGACGCCTCAACCCCGGGTGTTTCAGCATAAATAGGAAATGTCGGTGTGCCACCCATCACAATTAACGGTACTGCGAGTCCTTTTGCCGAAAGCATTTCCTGCATCTCTTCAACTTGTGAAAGACTTTGATTGCAAGCGGCTTTGCGTGCTGTTAAATCTTCATCGTGGATATGTCCGTCGTATACATGTAGACCCCATGACTGTAAACTATCTGATTGATCAATAGTCTCATAAATCTCCACAGCAGTATCGCTAACAGGCACGCCGGTGCGATGCATACCTACATCAAGGTCGAGCATGACTTTAACGGTCAATCCCATCTTCTCAGCTGCTGTAGAGAGGGCGGTTACCGCTTCTTGATGGTCAACGATGACCTTGAAATCGGCTTTTGGATACCGCTGTTGTAGTGAAAGAAAACGATTGATATTAGGACCTACCATTTGGTAGGCGATTAGAATATCTTCTATTCCGTTTTGCGCGAGCATTTCTGCTTCTCGTAACGTGGCGCATTTGTGTTTGAGGATACCCGCTTCCCGTTCCATTTCAATTATCTCTGCTGTTTTGTGCGTCTTCACATGAGGTCTGAGTTTTGAGACATCACCATCAACAGTGGCAATAGCGCGCTCTATATTCTGCTGCACCAGTGGGAGATAGACAACGAGCGCAGGACTCGGTATGTTTTCAACGTTCTGTATGCGATACTTCGGATCCATTTCAATACCTCTTTTTTCTATTTAGCGAGCATTAAACCGATTCATAGCTGCAAGAATACCATCTTGGACGTAAGTTTCAACTGCTTCAACTGCACGTTTTATAGTATCTTCAATCTCGATCTCTTCTTCTTTTGAAAATTCTGAGAGAACATAATCTGTTAAATCACCGACAGGTTCACCGATACCGATGCGTAAGCGTGGGAACTCAGTTGTGCCCATGTGATAAATAATAGATTTCATGCCTTTCTGACCACCGTCACTCCCTTTCTGTCTAATCCGAATCGTCCCGATGTCCAAGTGAATATCATCATAGATAATACAGAGGTCCTTAAGGGGAATCTCAAACCGATTGATGAGCGCCGTGACAGCTAAACCGCTATTGTTCATATATGTCATCGGCTTCGCAAGGATGATAGAGGAATCGTGCAACATGACTTGCACAACGAGCGATTGACAGATAGAAGTTACGCGCTTCGTAAATACATTTTCGGTGTTCTGCGCGGATCGTATTTTGTCGTAGATTGCATCAATCACTCGGAAACCGATATTGTGTTTCGTATGCTCGTACCGTGGACCGGGGTTACCGAGTCCAACGATGAGTTTCACAAGTTTTTCTCCGTTAACGTTGTAATAGTGCGGTTAAAATAGGCTTACCATCAAAATCGCAGAGGTTGTGAAAGGTCCAAATGTCCAGCAAGAGTCTTCTTTTCTTTACCGTCAATAAGAATCTGGACATGTATAATTTCGTTAGGAAACGCGTCAAAGACCGTTTTAAGAATGGCAGTTACTGTTAATAATTCGGCTGTTGTTCCACCAATATGTCCATCTGCAAGCTGGTGAGAAAAATCCAAATATGCAGTTTTTTGACTATCTATGTAAGCTTCGTTAAGTAAAGTTCCTCGTGGAATTGGATTTCTATAGTTGGGAAGTGTTGTTTGGGCGAGTGCTGCAACTATCTGTTTTAACCGTTCAGTTGGTTCAGAATAGAGTCGGAGTTCGACTTGAACGGGGGCAATTTCAAGTGATGTTGGATTTAATAGAAAGATGTTTACTTGTTCCGGTGGTGGCAAGATATCTGTTGGATTGGCTGCGCCTGGTAGTTTTGGTGGAGCATCTAAAATTCTTGTTCTTTTTGAATGCGAGATTAGCACAAGCGTAACGGCAAGACCGATTATAATAACAACCAAAGTAATGCCCCACACCATAAAGAGTCTTGAGTGGATAGTTTTTCGGAGAAAATTCACGTTTTTTGCTCCAATAGACTCTTGTTCCTGTGTTCTTACTGCTACAAGATTAGGTATACCAGTTATAAAGTGAGTCTTAGTTAGCGTCCGAGGATTTCCTTTCTAAAGGTCCGTTTGATTTGGATGATTGATTAACTGATGCGGAATATAACTGGATGGCGCGTATGATAGCAACAGCAAGCTCGGAGATATGGTCAGGATTGGAAAGTCGTTTAGCATCATCTATATTTGATAGGTAGCCAAGTTCTAATAGAACTGCTGGCATGCTGACATCCGACAAGGTAACTATAGGGAATTCAGTGATAACTATTGGATTTTCAGCCAAGAAGTTCAATTCTTTTTGAAGGACATTGGCAAAACTTTTGCTCTGTTTCAAATAATTGGCTTGTGTGAGAATATTTAGTCGTTTATTGCCAAATACTGGCATCTCACTTGTTCTAAAACGGGGTTGTCCGTTTGGATTATTGATATAGAGACGCATTCCTCTGTGATTCGGTGAGAACGAAGCATTGCAATGCAGGCTGAGAAATAATCGTCCTTGACCACGGTTTGCAGTTTGGACGCGTTGAATCAGCGTTTTTTCTCCATCTTGGTCGCGGGTTAGATGGATTAAAAGCCGGTGTTGATCGCTAAGTCTTTTAATTTCTTTTGCAACAGCCAGAACGATATCTTTCTCAAGGAGTCCATTTTGACTTTCACAACCGAGATCATCCTCCCCACCATGGCCGGGATCAATAATGATTGTCCACCCGCGAGTGTCATCTGATGCGTCAAGTGCCCATGTGGTTTTTGGTATTATCCTAATCCGCTGAAGATCAGGATTGTAGAGCACCTCAACATCATCAAGATGTTCTAATACCTTCCGAAAAAAATGAATGGGCAACATAGGTTGCCCTTGAATCGTTAAAGGCGGTGCGGCGAGAGTGAAAGTCTGTTTTCCAGAATCAAGGTTGACTGTAGTATTTCCCATTCGCAGTCGGAGTTCCTTACCTTTAGTTTTCAAGATAAGTTGTTTCCTTGGACGGTGGTATTCGTGTGTCATCTCCGGATCAAAGACGGTTTTGAGTGTTTCAACAGGCAGGTAAACTATTTCTTGATGAAGTTTGAATTCTACTTCGGCGAGAGTTTCACCATCACTATTAACAAAACGCACGGTAGGTGCTTGTGCAATACCGTGCGTTACAGAAATTAATATAACAATGAATAGAAAGAGGGATAAGGACTCAAATGGGCGTAACCACATGTTAAAGTTATTCCGCGTCTTCGTCATTACGACGTCTACGTGAAATTACCTCTGGTTCGGTGCGTTCTTCAGCTTCACCTTCTTCGCCTTCTTCACCTTCGGCAGCCTCACCTTCTTCGCCTTCTTCACCTTCTTCAGGTTCTTCGACTTCTTCAATGTGTACACGCGGTTGGCTGACGGAGACTATCATCCGTTGGAGGTCATCTAATACTTCAACTTCATCAGCGAGTTCTACGTCTTGGACATAGATGATGTCGCCTATATCTAAGCTGGTCACGTCTACAGTAATTTCATTCGGCATCGATGCGGGTAGACAATTAAGAGTGAGGGCGCGGAGTAAAAATTCAATAACACCGCCTTCTTGTGCACCTGCAGGTGTGCCGACTAAAACTATTGGCACAGTTGATGTGACAGGTTCATCCAAAGAGATTCGAAGAAAATCTGCATGGAGCAAAACCCGCTTCTCAACAGGGTCACGTTGAATTTCTTTGATAATAGCGGGTTCAGAATTACCTTCGGTGATCTCCATATTAATGATGACGTTTTCACCATAAGTTCTGAGGAATTGTTTGAATGCCCGTTCATTGATTTGCAGGGCAACTGCGTCTTGTTTGCGTCCATATAGAACGGCAGGTACATCACCCGCCCGTCGAATTGCGCGTGAGCTTTTTTTTCCAAAACTACTTCGTTGTTGAACGTCTAATTTTGCTTGCTGCATTTTGATCTTCTAAACCTTTTTCTTTGAAATAAGAACAGGGCGGGTAGGATTCGAACCTACGCGTGCAGGTTCCAAAGACCTGTGCCTTACCGCTTGGCCACCGCCCTTCAATTAGTGAATACGCACACCAACAGAATTGGTTACTGTAGTTGTGCAAAAACTGACGCTGTTTTTGAAGAATGATTCGCATCGTTGTGCTACAGTGAAGTTTTCCATCAAAGCGAACATCGTGGCACCAGTTCCCGACAAGAGGACACCCTGACAGCCTGCCTGTGTTGACAACTGCGTTTTTAACACGGCTAATTCGGGATGTTTGGAAAAAACAGGTACTTCAAGAAGGTTGTATAGGTTTTCTCCAATACCGACTAAATCACCCTTCTCAATACAAGTTTTTATAATTATACTTTCTTTTTTTGGCTTTGTCAAGATAATGTCTAAATTTTTGAATATCTCAGCGGTTGAAATCGCGAACCCTGGGTTGATAAGAACAAGTGAGACTTCAGATAACGCTGGAAGTGGGGTTAAAATGTTGCCTTTACCAGTGCCGAAAGCTGCACCTCCATGCAAGCAGAATGGCACATCTGCTCCTAATTGCGCCGCAATCTCCATAAGCGTATCTTCTGACAACCCTAACGCGAATAGTTCATTTACACCGTAAAGAACAGCGGCTGCGTTTGCACTGCCGCCTGCAAGTCCTGCCGCAACGGGAATCTGTTTATGAATCTTTATTTCAAGTCCACCGAACCCATCAACTACATCGTTGATAGATTGCGCTGCACGATAGGCAAGGTTTCGGGAATCAGACGGCACATCGGGATGATCACAATAAAGTGTAATCCCTTCGCCCGAGCGTTCGCGAAGAATGACCTCATCATACAGACCGATGGAATGGAAAACTGTTTCAAGGTTGTGGTATCCATCCTCGCGTTTTCCGATAACATTGAGATAGAGGTTGATCTTGGCATGGGCGCGAACCCGTAAAGTTTTGGGTTTGTTCATTCAGGAACAACTGTCTCCGCGAGTTCCGAGAACGGTAATATTTCCATATCTTCAGTTAGAAACGGCTCAAAATCAAACCTGCTGTCCTCAATTTCAACATTTAGTTGGACTTGTGCCATTTTTACAACAACGCGCGTCTGTTCAAGTGGTCGTCCAATTTCAACCTTGTGAGGTCTTAGGATTCCATCAACTTCACGATAGTCTGAGAAAACGACACTTTGTTGCAACACCTTGTCTTTGTCATTGATATGCCATGCTGTTACACGCGGCTCATCGTCTTTTACAAGCACGGTGATAGTCTCTGTGTGCCCAACTTCAACACCGGGGCGGGTAACGATGAATTTCTGCCCGGAACTCGTGATTTTTAACTTTTCGGTGCGTCCATCAAGGAAAGGATTTGCAAAGATCGCACTCAGTACATCAGAAATACGTAGGTCAATGCCGAAAATATTTTGCAAAATGCCGTCAGATAACTCACCTAAATATGCTTTCTGTTCATCAAGGAGAGCGAGCAGGAATTGATTTCGGTTTGCAATTGCAACGCCTTTTGTTTCATTGAAGCCGCCCAAAGCTTGTATATGTAGAAGTTCACCGTTCTCAGATTTCTTATACCATAGCAATTCGCGCAGTTCTTCCGGAGCGCGACCATCTTCCTGAATCGTTACCATCATCTTAGTAGTTTTTAGGGATTCGGTTAGATCATATCTCGCTTGGAGCGTTGCTAAGTGCGAAGAAAATTCCGACATTTTCTCGGAAGAGAGGTCAATTTCAGAGGTCTTTACACTGCACCCAATAATTGTTACCAACACTGAGAGGAACAGAGGAAAACCGTTAATAAGACGTTTTCGCATTTAGAAAACCTCAGACATCGATTTTTCAACGATATTCACTGCTTCTTCAACGTGACCAGCGTTGATATTGAGCGGTGGTAAAAATCGAAGCACATAGTCGTTGGTGCAGATCGTGACTAAACCGTTTTCAATACATTTGGCAGCGAGTGGTTTAGCATCCTCTTCCATGACAAGACCTCGGAGCAACCCTTTTCCACGGACTTCTTTTATTGGGTACTTGCCCTTGAGTTCCATCAATCCACCTGTGAGATAGTTCCCCATTTTTACAGCGTTTACGGCAAGATTTTCTTCAAGGATAGTTTCTATTGTTGCTACGGCTGCAGCAGAGGATAAGTAATTACCTCCAAATGTTGCAGCATGGGTACCAGGTACAAAACTTTCAGCCACGTGTTGGATTGCCAACATTGCACCGATTGGCACTCCGCTCCCGAGTGCCTTTGCCATTGTGATTACATCTGGCACAACACCATAACTCTGATATCCGAAAAATGTACCTAATCTACCCATCGCTGTTTGCACTTCGTCAAAGATTAGTAGCAGATTATTTTTATCGCAAAGTTCTCGTAATCCTTGTAAATAACCATCGCTTGGAATATTAACACCACCTTCGGACTGAATCGGCTCAACTAAAATCGCACATGTTTTTGCACTGATAGCTTCTTCGGTTGCATCCAAATCGTCAAATGGGACATATTTGAAACCCTCAAGCATCGGTTCAAACCCGACGTGATATTTCGTCTGTGCTGTGGCAGTAATCGTTGCCATTGTTCTGCCATGAAACGAATTATCCATTGTAATGATTTCGTAGGCATCTGTTCTACCGCTGTCTTTCGTCCATTTACGCGCTAATTTGATCGCTGCTTCATTTGCCTCAGCACCGCTATTACAGAAGAAACATTGGTCCATATCCGAATTTTCAATCAGTAGTTTCGCTAATTCCGCCTGTGGTTGTATGTAATAGAGATTGGAGGTGTGCAAGAGATTGCCTGCTTGCTCCCGGATAGCAGAGACAACTTTGGGATGGGCATGTCCTAATCCATTGACAGCCAACCCTCCTAAAAAATCGAGATATTTTTTGCCGTCTGCATCCCATAGGTAGGGTCCCTCACCCTTGACGAATGCCAGACTTCTGTCGCCGTAAGTGTTAATAATATATTTTGTTGCCATCGCTTTAATATCTGCAGTTGTCATTAGATTTCTCCTTGTATGCTTCAGGTAGATGCCATAAGAAACGGCACCTAAAAGCTATAATTACGGCTTGTGCCAGTTAACAAAATGTTTTGTTGGTTTTCACATATATTTGTATTAGTGCTATAAACATATCGTCCCTACCAAATCAACGCCAAATGCGCTTTTGGCATTTGGCGGGACTAAAAAGCGCTCGTCCGACCTTTTTCTATAAACATATCGTCCCTACGGGACTGAAGACCATATAAATATAGGATATGACTTTCAAAACACCTTTTTTTGTGAAATAGAGTTCTACATATAGTTATTTAGCACAACTCGTTATAATTATGAATGTTTAAATTTACAAGGTCTTGTTGCCTAATTCAAGCAAGAGTTGTTTGCTATTAGCTGAATAATTGTAACCTTTCCAAAGGAATTTGGGCAACCCGTTCTTTCCCTGTCGGTTCGTGGATCGGTTTACCGAGCGGACGGAGCGGTAATTCTCCATCAGCGAACTTCTGTAACCTTTCACGTGTAATCTCAATATAACTTGAATCGAGCTCTGCTGCAATCGCTTTACGGTCATGCTGCAAGGCAGCAATAATCGTTGACCCAACCCCACAATATGGGTCAAAGACGACTCCCTCTGGCTGCGTGAGTGCCAACACACAACGCTGAACTAATTCCACAGGAAACTGGCATGGATGTTCGGTTTTCTCTGGATGGTTCGCTTTCACGTTTGGAATATCCCATACACCGTCTTCCCAGTCATGTGTCACTACATCCCAAATATCAGAAGGGTTTTTGCCGAGAGGATTACCTGAAAGTTGACCGCGTTTCGGTCCTTTGAAATGTCGTTTGCCCGGATATTTGGCAGGAATCCTCACAGGGTCAAGATTAAAAATATATTCGTCGGTTTTGGAAAACCATAAGATGACCTCATACCGACCCGAAAACCGATTTTTGCAGTGCAAACCGTGATTAAATCGCCAGATGATTCTATTCCGTAATTTTAAGCCGAATCGTCTAAAAATTTCATAAAAGTAAATATCAAGCGGAAAGACCTCGCCCTTCTCAACATAATTACCTACCTGCCAACAGAGGTTTCCAGTATCGGCAAGCACCCGAACAAGTTCCACTATTACAGGCTCCTGATTTTTAAGATATGCCTGTAAAGACATTTTTTTCTCATATTTTTTGCCCAAATTGTATGGTGGGGAAGTAATGACTAAATCCACTGAACTTGACGGAATGTCCTTTAGCAGCTCGCTACAATTTCCATCAAAGAGAACAACGTCCGCGCTGGCGTTGTATATGTCTGAAATTGATATCTGACGTTTTGCAAAGTCAAATGTCTCTTTTATTTCACTCATCCTATTCCTCCTTCCGCGCAGCACGGAAATTCATTCCACAAGCGATTTTCAATTGTGGTGTAAATTCTATGTGATGTAACCGGCTTAAGTCCTTACCAATTTGTATAGGAACCGTCATCGCGTTGATAGCCGTGAGGTGGTCCGTATTCTTGTGTAGACACATTCGTGAGTGCATCCTCATTGAATTCAATGCCGAGACCGGGAGATTCAGGTGGCAAAAGATAACCAGATTCAAACGGCACCTGTACGGGAAAAACATCGGTCAGTGAAGACATAGGTGCACGCGGAAGTTCCTGCACACCGACAAGCGATGATGCTAAACAGAGATGTAGACACGCTGCTGTGGAAACCGGTCCGAGCGGGTTGTGCGGTGCTAAATGGATATAATGTGTTTCACACCAACCAGCAATTTTACGCGCCTCTGTCAATCCACCAGCAATACATAGGTCAACACGGCAGTAGTCTATCAGGTCTTCTTCAATGACTTCGCGGAAGGTCCATTTGCTATCGAATTGTTCACCGACAGCAATGGGGACGGAGGTTTGTTGACGTAGCCGTCTAAGACTCGACGGGTTTTCACTTCTTAACGGATCCTCAATAAAGAATGGATTGTAAGGTTCCACTTTGTTGCAAAATTCAATACTATCTGCTGGGTCAAGTCGGGTGTGTACATCAACGAGGATTTCAACATCGTCACCTAATGCTTCACGGACTGCTTGCACCTCTTCCAATCCGAACTGCACAGCACGTCTCGGTTCAAATGTGCCTGTACCTGTCCTGTCAGCCAAACCCCATCGTACAAATTTCCACCCCGCTTCGTGTGTTTGTCGACAACTTTCAACGAGAGCATTAACAGAACCGCCACCGTTATGTGGATAGCAGACAACCTTGTCTCTCGTCCGTCCACCTAACAGTTCATAGACTGGGACATTAAGTGCTTTTCCTTTGATGTCCCACAGTGCAATATCCACAGCACTAACCGCAGCAGATTGGACAACACCACCAGGGAAAAATCCGCCACGGAACATCACCTGCCATAGATGTTCAATCTGAAACGGATTAGCACCGATGAGAAAGGGTTCAAATGAGCGAACCACTTCAGCAAGAGCAAGGGCGCGCCGTCTTATGCCGCCTTCGCCAACACCGAATATACCGGTATCGGTTTCAACCTTCACGAAGAAATGTCCAGATGATGAAACAAACGATTTGACGTTGGTGATTTTCATAAATACCTCATTATGTAGGTCAAACAGGCGATACAAGAAACGAAATCAAAGTGTGATTACACCGCATCTAATGTCGGTGTGTTGTCTTGACAATAAACCGGACGGAAAAGCGTCTTGCGTTTGAAAGGCATCTCTTCAACGTGTTTCGGGTGTGGTTCCCATCTGTGCCATTTGTTGCCGACGGTATTGTAACAGTGGAAAATCGCAACACGGTCATTTGTATCATCTATCCATTTCGCACCGGTATGTGTAATTGCCTCTGTGAAGATCACGATAGAACCTGCGGGGCAACTATAGTCATCCCACAATGGCGAGTCTCGGTTAGCAGTTGATTGTGGTGCAGGAAACGCACCTTTGTGGCTACCTGTAAGAAACATTGTTCCACCACCGCGTTCTTTAACAGGATTGAGTTCCCACACAACCCGTGTCAAGCCGCTGTGTGCTTTATCGTGGTGCAAGTGATAGGTGTGGGAATTGCCAGGAAAGTTGAGCATGCCACGTCCGCCGTGTGGTCGGAAATTATCGTGTCCGTTTCCGCGAATTGTAAGGAACGTACCTTCTAATCGGAAGCCGTAGCAGTTCTCATTGGCATAACCAGATGTCAAAAATTCATTCATAAAACCGAACACAACAGGATGGTCGGTTAGCGATTCTAATGGACCACCGATAGATGAACGGTGATGTTCTGGAATTGATTCTGGGTCCTGTTTCAGTTGATAACAGAACTCACGGGTTTCTTTAACTTCTGTTTCACTTAACACACCGGGAAACAGGAGCCATCCGCGTGTATCACAGAGAAAACGTTGTTCCTCTGTGAGTGGTATTGGCGGTAAATTGTCAGCATTCGTTGTAGGATTTGGCATAAGATTCTCCGACTATAACATTACACCTCAGAGGGTTAATTTCTTTATAGTGAAATCCATAATTATTTATACGCTGCAGTAGGGTGCGGTTTCCTAACCGCACCCTACTGGTCTGGGTAAATGGTGCGGTTAGGAAACCACACCTACCAGTAATGTGCACATATTTTTACATTGAAGGTTTGCTCTATGTCTTTAATTGCCATACAACCGTTCAGTTTCTTGTGATAACCATGTGCCATAATCGCGTGGCATCTCTTTAGGTGCACCGAGTCCATTTTCTTTGCGCCATCGCGGTAATGGATGCTCCCGATTTTTTTGGGGTAGTTCTACTCGCGTTCCAGAAATTGCTGACTCAAATATACCCATTAAAATCTCAATAACATGGCGTCCCTCTTCGCCGCTACATTCATGCTCACGGTTTTCGTCGAGAGCGTTCACATATTCGTCAACAATACAGTAATCGTCAGCATCTGCGCCTTTGTCTTTGTCAAAATGCTCAGGATAGATGGGCGTGAGTTTCTCCCATTTGTCGTGCGTGCCATCAGGCACAAAGTGTGGTGTAGGTAACCACCACGTCCCTTTTAATTCAGACCAGAATAATCTACCTTCACTGCCATAGAGTTCTAAAACGTAAGCGTCGCTGTCCACTTTTGGAAAACGTTGTTGAATCAGAGTTCCTGTGATATTTCCGTCAAACTGAAGCGTTGAAGTCGTATATTCGGCGACAACTGTGCCCATGCCAGCCGGTGATGGGATCACATCCTCTGGTTTAAGCTCGCGTCCCCCTGCTGTTGCCTGCGTCATGATACTTCTACAGTGTCCACCGAAACGGACCATGTTATTGATGACATGCGTGCCGATATTCATCAACCCATAGCCAGCGTAATACCCTTTTCCACACGCGTAAATATAACGCAGATCGCCGATTTTTCCCTCGTTAAGTGCTTTTGCAACTGCCTGCATCGTGGGGCTAACCCGCCTTTGATGGTGCACAACGACGCGCGCGTTTTTCTCTTTTGCTTTAGCTATTATTGCATCTGCTTGAACTAAATCAACACAGAGTGGTTTTTCTACTTCAATGTTCACACCATGTTCAAGGACGCGCATGCAGAGCGGATAATGCATGTCTGTAGCTGTGGGTATTGCGACAATATCAGGTGTGGTCTGCCGAATCATTTCATCTAAATCAGTGAAATGTGTTGAGACGTTCACGATCTCACCGAGTGCGTCTAAGCGCTCCTGAACAAGGTCGCAGAGCGCAACGATTTCGGTGCGCGGGTGTGCGTGATACGCCTTTGCTGCAGAAGTGCCTCGGCTACGACACCCCAATATGGCAACGCGATAGGTTTTCATAGGTGTCTTGTAAAATCCTTCCAATGCCCGACATTCTAATTTCCAGAAATGCCCAACTTGTAGACTCTATTTCGTTTAATATTAACCTATTTCAGACACACTGTCAAGTTTTAATCTGATGATTTTGATTGACGCGTCTCATTTTTAACGGTATACTGTCCATAACAAAGTAAATTTGATTTACCCAATGATGATACATTCACAAAATTTTAGTTTGGAAGGACAGATAGATGTTTAATTCCAGTGTCCATCAAATTTCTCGAAATATTTTGAAAACTTTTATACTTATTTTGATTTCCTGTGTGGTTGTGTTGATATACGGCTGCGATCAAAACCGCGGGAGGAATTTTGTTAAATTGAATGCTCCACTAAGAGATGTACTGTCCAAAATCACCCTTGTTGTTCCTGAAGAGAAAGGCAAAGGCGGGAAACCGTTAGAAATCACTGTAGGTAGCAGATTCAGTGGTGAAGGTGAGTATACTGTTGGTGCTGGTGAAGCTCATAAATTCACGTATACATTCCACAAAAAGCATGTTGTTGAAGCAAATGAGTATATCTATGCAGTAGTTTCCTATAACTGGGGCGGCACAGGAACTTTTTATTACCTTATGGCAGTTGAGAAAACAACTCTGAAAGGTGTACAATCATTCCTACTCGGAGATCGAGTGGAGATAAAAAATGTTAGCATGTTCAAGCCATACCGTGGTGATTACGTGACTGTCAACTACAAGGGAAGGGAATCTGGAACAAGCATGAGTGAGAAACCTGATAAAGCGATTGAACAACACTTCACAATTCATCAAGGGAAACTTATGGATGTGAAATTTCTTGATGAAAAATAAAAGATAACGTCAGGATTATTTATTGTAGATAATCTTGTTTCCGTTATAGTAAGGCTAACCAACTCTTACAATACTAAGAATGGCATATAACCGCAATATCGACCTATGGATAAAATTGATACATCGTTGTGTTCAGTAGCACGTTCAAAAGACTCCACGTGCTTCCCATCAGATAATCACCAAGCACTAACCCAAGAAAAAACGGAACTGCGCGCCGATAACTCTTTATTCCACCGTGGCGTAAGATAAGCCATTTCAATGTCAACGCTATTAACAACGGAATCCAGAGATCAGACATCTCTTGGTTACTTGCCATCACGTAGCCGATCGGATGTAACGGTAGCCAAAAGAATTTGACCCGTAGAAAGGTCAAACCCATCATCACAGTAAACCCAATACCTATAAATATAACGCCGATCCAGTCCGTGTCAAGCGGATAGGTGATCCAATTTGTTAATCTGCTGAAGTATTGCCTTCCGTATCCGAGTGCCCACGGACCGTAATAACCCGTGTCTGCGCCGAATTGATAGTAGAGGTGGAGCTGTACCCAAAACGCAACAAGTCCACCGAGAACAGTAGCGATGATAATTGTGTAAAGCATGCGGCGTGGATTAAGATGTGCAACCTCAGCAATTTTAAACGCTTCAAGCTGGTGTGGCATCTGCTGTGGCCGGTAATCACGGTTGAAAAAACAGACCGAGAGAGCGGTTAAGTTTCGCGCGCCGAGACGGTGCGTGCCGATCAGAGTGTTCAAGATGTATCGGGGAGCCTGCCAATGATAGGCATGCACAAAAATGCCGGATTCTGCGCGGATGCGTGTTGTTACCAACGGTGTTATGAGAAAAAGCACGGCAAAAGTCAAAGCGAGCCACATTGCCATGCCTGCTTTGTGGAGTAGGAAAGCAAAAATCAGGATACCTATCACAAATCCCCACACTGCCACCCGAGACGGCATCGGTTCGTTAGAAGATAATTCGGGAGGTTCTCGTCCACGTTTTAGCGCACTTTGTAAGACCGATTTGAAGTGCCGCTTACCTGTCCACCAAAAGAAAAAACATAATCCTATAAATGCGCCAATAGTTTGTTCATTGAGATATGGAAATCGTGGGATACTCTTCCATCCGACAGCGTCTGCTAAAGCTACTTCGTTTCGATAGAGAAAATAGAAAAAGGTTGTGGAGAACAGCACATCTAACGGCATGAGAAACATAATGCCGATGGCAAACGGATAGAAGGCAGTGATGATCGTGCCGTAGAGACTTAACGGTGGTTCAGAGAATCTAAAGAAACGGCGGGTCACAGGAATGTGTGGAATCACAGGATAAAGATGGCTCAATCCGTTAAATAGACTGATACCCGCAGCAATTGCGAAACCTATCCACATTCGCTTATTCCGAAAGAAACCGAATTTTGAATCTGTCATGGCAAGAGGTAGTTGGATGACAGGGAACGTGAGGCGTTCACGTTGTGACCATTGCTGACGCAGGATAGTGTTGAGACAGAGAAAAATGAACGCGATGACCGAAAACAGCAACAGCCACGCGCCAACCACTGGCACCCAAACTCGTAGATGATGCGTCAGATATAGGCTTGAATCACCAAGATAGTAACCACGTAGTGCGTCTTTATCTGAGACGGTCAGCCAGTTTGGGATATGATGCCAGAAAAGTGTTTGCCATTCGTTTTCTTCTGTGGCAAACCAGAAACCGTGTCCAAGCACGGATAGAACAGCTTGCAAGACATCGCATCCTGCTAACGTCGTGGCGAAACTTAGCGTAACATAGAGAAATAACAGTTCCCCTTGCCCGAACGCGAAATTGGCTTTCAGTAAGCGGATGACACCATTAAAAATTAGAATCGCTATGAGAACAAAAATCACATTAGAGTACGGCACCACCCAAGTCGGAAAGGTATAACGTACCAGTTCCATTTGGATAAGAAAATAGCAGTTAATCGGAGTAATAATAGCAAAGATGAGGAGCACGCGCCAAGTGAGTAAACGCTGTTGTGGGGAAGGAGTCAATTCTCTTGCCTCTGTCACATCTGAAGAATGCTTCGTTGATTTTAGCAGATATGCAGAGTCGATTCAAGTAAATTGGGGAAAGGGTGAAAAGTTAGTGTTAATTTAATGTGTGCCATGCACGGTTAACATTGTAGGATAGGGTTCTCGCGCTGCCATTTTGTCAGAACCAAGATTTTCAAGATTTCCAGATTTTCAGGATTATTGGTGGTATGAATGTTTTCTGAATTCAGAAAAACACTTCTGAATTTTGACAATCTCTTGGATACTTTGCTTTATAGTAGAATCTATAATTATTTTTACACTTTGGTAGGTGCGGTTTCCCAACCGCACCTATCAGTGATGTGCACATATTTTAGATTTTACTATAGGAAACAACCGTTTATCGCGAAAGATGCTCTAATCTTGGTAATCCTATAATCCTGAAAATCTTGGTTCTGACAAGTTGTTGAATTTCGCCTTCGCTCAGAGAATTAACTAGTGGATAGTCCATCCTAAAAGTTTGTTTTGGTTTTTGTAGATTTCTCGGCATCTTGACAAACAAAAGTGTTCTCTTATAGTATAGCAATACATAAGGAGGAACACACCCTTGAATAAGAAATATGTTGTCCAACTGACCGATGCGGAACGACAGGAGTTATCAGATATTATTAACACAGGTAAAAAAGAGGCATATATGATAAGGCATGCTCATATTTTGCTGAAATCAGATATAAATGGTCCCTGCTGGACTGACGCGAGAATAGCTGAGGCGTATGAGTGCACTGATAGGACAGTTGCGAAAGTGCGTCAGCGTTTTGTGGAAGGTGGCTTTTCTCGTGCCTTATATCGTGCGAAGCGGAAGCATCCACCGACACCTCGTAAACTTGATGGTGACGGAGAAGCAAGGTTGATAGCACTGAGTTGTGGAACCCCTCCCGAAGGTGCTGCCAAATGGACGTTACGTCTGCTTGCGTCAGAGTTGGTAAGACTTGAAGTTGTGGAAAACATTTCTCCAGAAACGGTGCGGCAGACACTAAAAAAAACGCGTTGAAACCACACCTTCAGCAACAGTGGGTGATACCCCCTGAAAAAGACGCTGAGTTTGTAAAGTCAATGGAAGAAGTGCTTGATCTTTACCAGAAACCTTTGGCTGCGGATACTCCTGTTGTGAACATGGACGAACAATCTGTCACACTTAGGGATGATGTTCGTGAACCGTATCCTGCGAAACCGGGACAAGTCAAGCGCGTAGATAACGAGTATAAACGCAAAGGCACAGCAAATATCTTCCTATTTACAGAGGCACTCTCGGGATGGCGGCGTGTGTCTGTTCGGACGCACCGAAAGACAGTGGATTGGGCAGAAGAAGTCAAAATACTATTGGATGAGGTCTACCCATCCGCAAAACAGGTCATTTTAGTTTGTGATAACCTGAATACACATAAACTCGCGTCACTCAATAAAGTGTTTGGAGATGAAGAAGCAGATAGGTTCCGGAAGCGTTTAGAAATCGTGCATACCCCCATTCATGGAAGTTGGTTGAATATAGCGGAAATAGAACTTAGCGTCCTTACACGCCAATGTTTGTGTCGTCGAATCCCAGATATAGAGACACTCCGTAGAGAGACACAAGCGTGGCAAAAACGTAGAAATGCAGAGCAAAAGCAGGTAGACTGGCAATTTACAACGGACGATGCGCGTGTCAGATTAAAACATCTATACCCGAAAAGTTAGACTGGACTAACCACTAGTGCGCCAACTTAAGGCGATTATTACCAATGTGCATGCACAGGTGTTTCCTGTGCTTTCTCATACAGTTCTGCCCATTCTTTTGTGCCATCGTCAAAGGTGAGTTCAAGACGTGCTCTTTCAACGTAGGCATCTCCGTTTCCAGCGTTGAAATAACTCAAGCCATCGCCTACCATGTGGATACAACTTCCATCCGGATAGACGGCTGTTTTGATTATCCGCGGGTGTGGGTGGATGGTATAACCATCAGCATCTAAATTTTCATCGGGGACACGGAATTTCTCAATCGCTGCTTCGTCAACCTCAACGCCTAATCCGGGAGCATCGGGAACTGTGTGACAACCGTCCGAAACTTCTATGGGTTTCGTAAGCAGATGATCACTATATAAATTGAGACAAGTGATCGCGGGCCAGGTTGCATGCGTAAGCACACTTCCAAGATGTGCAGCCCATGTCGTTGTTAATCCATTGCCGACGATTTGAAGCCAGAACGGCATATCAGCAGCTGCACTAAGATATCCGTCGTACATTGTCCGAGATTTGCCACCGCCGATGACAAAACCGTCGCATACTTCTTCGCGAATACATGTGGTATAAGGCGGTGAACCGAAGTGCATCGCAATAGGACAATCAATTGCCTGCCGAATCTGTTTGTTGCCCTCTACATCTCCTTGCGGAATTGGCGATTCAAAGATTGCCACGTTGGGGTGTGCAGCAAGTTTTCGCAAGATGGGGATAGCGGTATCAGCATCACGCAGAGAACCGTTCGGATCTAAATCAAGTTTGAAGTCAGCAGGCACAACTTCTGCAACAGCCTCTACCTGTTTGACGATATCCCACCATGGACGTGGTTTGTTTTTGAAACTGGTATAGCCTTTTTCTACTGCCTCTGCTGCTTCTGCCGCCCAATTTTCAGGTGATGAATCAATGCTCCACCATGAGATAGGTACCGCCTCACGACACTGTGTTCCGAGGAGTTGATAAACGGGCACCTCCAAGATTTTGCCGACAACATCAAAGAGTGCCATCTGCAGCCCGGCACCAAGTGAATCGTCGTTGATGTGTTCGGCGGGGCTTTGCCCGAGCACACGTTCGACGCTGGAGTCGCTGACACGTGAATAGGTATAGTGGATAACGGTTTCACCCCATCCAACATGCCCGGTATCAGTCGTCACTTTACACAACTCAAGGAGTGACCAGTTGTAAACGGTTGAGACGCTTTGGGTGGTAATTTCTTGTTGGCGCGGCGTAAAGGGGACATCAACAAGAAGACGTTCTATATTTGTGATTTTCATGAGCAAATTCCTTTTACGGTAGGGAAGATAGGTTCTATCTCTGCCTGTTCTTCTTACTTTTTTTAGAATACCTTTTTAATTTATTTTGCAGTGTCCGCAGACTAATTTGCAATACTTCTGCCGTTTTTGTGCGATTTCCTTCCATCTGGTCTAAAGTTTTCAAGATAAACGTTTCTTCTGCCTGTTTCATCGGTGTTCCAATAGGGAGTGTGAGTGTTTGTTCTTCTTGGGGTTGTTTTTCTTCTGGCAAGTCAATGTTTTGTACTTGAAAAGTCTGAATTTCTCTTGGTAGATGTTCAGGTAAAATCTCTTCTCCTTTGGCAAAAAGGGCCGCGTGACTCATGACGTTTTCAAGTTCTCGTACATTCCCGGGCCATGTGTAATTATGAAGGAGTACAAGTGTTTGCGGTGCAATTTTGTGTTTTAGTCGATCGGGTTCTTGACTATATTTTTGTAAAAAATGTTTTGCCAAACTATGAATATCTTTTCTTCGCTCCCGCAATGGCGGCAGGTGAATATAGACCACTTTCAATCGATGGTAGAGATCATCACGAAACGTCCCAATTTCAACAGCTTCCTGAAGGTTACGGTTGGTAGTCGTTACAACTCGGAAATTTATTGGAATCGGCTTCGTGCCGCCGATTCGTTCAATTTCGCGTTCTTGAAGTGTTCGTAAAAACTTCGGTTGTAGGGACAAAGGTAACTCTCCGATTTCGTCAAGGAATAGGGTGCTATTTTGTGCTTGTTCAAACCTACCGATATGTTGCGATTTCGCATCGGTAAAGGCACCCTGCTCATGCCCAAAGAGTTCACTCTCTATCAGGTTCTCTGGCAATGCAGCACAATTGACTACAACCATCGCTTTTTCTGAGCGTTTGCTGTTTTTGTGCAATGCGCGCGCTATTAACTCTTTACCTGTCCCTGTTTCACCATAAATTAGCACTGTTGCATTCGTGTTTGCCACCTGCTCTATTTCGGTGAGAACTTTAAGTATCTGTGGACTCTCACCGATAATCTCCGTATAATCCCCATCCAAGATGCTTCTTGATGTGTGCGGTGTAACACCAATCCTTTCTGTTTCTATTGTCGTACGCGCGCTCAGCATCCATTGGGTATCAGTAGTATGCACCGGTCTCAACAAATATGCCTCTGGATTTGCGTTTATAATTTGATGTAATTCCTCGCTGTCCTCGTTGGCGATAGAGACTTCGTAACCGTGCTGTTCAAGCAGATCACCTAAATTTTTCATTGTATCGGATGGTTCACCAACAATAATAATGTGTTTTTGATCGATAGGCTTATCATTTTCGTTTCGCATTAGGGCTATTTCGCTTTTTGGTCGTTCACTATCCACACTATCTATAAAAACAAGTGGATTGTTGGAGGTATGTATTTTACCAATTAGCATAGCAGATTTGCGAAAAATGTCAAGTAAATATTAAAAAGATTTGGTGTGGAAACGGACACAAAAGTTTGGAAATATGGTTAAATCAACGAAGCACAATAAGATAGGCAGGTAATCTATAGCTACCTGCCTGTGTTGTAAGAGATAATTTATTTGTTAATGCGAACTTGCATTAGGACAGTTGGAATTCCCGTCTGTACAGTCGCTACAATTCGGTGTCATATCAACAGTCACGGTATAGGTTTCCTCATAACTTGACATATCTGAATATCGGGAAATGACTGCTGTTATCAGGAAATCTCCGGTATGCATGGCTCCGCTTGGAAACGTGTAACTGAATGACGTTTCCGTTGACGTGCCGTCACCAGAGGTTCCTTCTTGATACGTGCCGCGATCCCCTGTCTCCCAGGGTGCTAAAACATACCAGCTCACATCATAATATGGTTCGCTGGTGACAAGATTTAGTGTGGCACTGTCGCCGGGCTCGGGAATCTGATCTGAGTCAGCAAGAAGAATACCGGGGGTTGGGCCTGCATCACCCTGTGCATCTTCCCAGTCATCATTTTCATCAAAGGCCCCGCCTTTTTTTCATCGTAATCCCTAAAAAGAATAGGATCGCCGAGGCTTGTCTTGAGTTCGACAGTAGCGCTTGCTGTCCACTCAATATCCCTGAGATCAGCCCCTCCTGGTATATCAAAAGTAATGTTATCTTCAAAATTAAGTTCTCCTTGAAAACTACCTTGGAGGGAGACATCGTCTTTGAAATTATCACGCCCCCAATTAGCATCGTTTGCTTCACTTACCGTGAGGACAAGCGTATAATTCCCTGCAGCATCCGAATTGAGTGCGGGATTATCACTTGCATAGACGATACCGTGAACATGGAGCTCATTGAAAGCTGCCCCATGTACATCTGCATATCCAGCCCCTGTTGGATTCAGATCCTCGGTTTCACCACGGCACACAACAATCGCCATCAAAGTTAATACGAGTCCGAATGTAAACCAAAACTTATTGAACATTATTTTTTCCTCTCTTTTTATAAGGTAAATTTAGGTATTGATACGGATCAATACCTGAAGATTCTAAATCTAAAACGCGTAAATCCGGTGGTGGGTTATAGAGATCAGCCCGCGTAAACTTAACACGAGTCCCTGATTTTATATGACCGATACGCCTAACCATTTTCCCGTTTGCGTCCCTATATTCATCCCAATTAACATAGACAGCATCATTGTAGTGAGGATAGATTTTCCCTTTATGAGTGCTACCCCCGTAAAAGTTTTTTTCACCTTCTGTCCATAACTTTACAAAAACTCTACTCAGGAGTTCGTGTGTTATATCTGGGGTATCAGGATTCCTTTCCCATTCTACAGTGAGTGGATAATCTTCGGGCACCTCTGGGTAGGGTCCGAATCCATTTGGCGACACGCGCACTTCTGCTGTCTCTGCGGTTTCCGCCGGAGATTCAGTTTCGTTTTGTGCTTGTGTCGGTGCTGTGTCTTTCGTCACGGGAGTTTTCTCAGTTACAGATTTCTTTGCGGTTGGCGTTGTGCTTTCTGCAGGGGTTATATCAGTTGCCTGTCCCACCACGCTGCTCATCTCGCTTTCTTGAAAAAGTTCCGATTGGCGTAGCAGTTGTTCAGCATCGGCAGCAGCTTTTCTCTCATCTGCTATATCGTGTTGATACCACAGCACACAAGCAACAGCAAGCACTATCAGAAAACCAACGCCACCGAGAACCCATCTGTTGGTAAAAATATCACGATACATCTTAGACCTCCTTTTGTTCCTGTTTTCCCACGCCCGTGTGCGTGGGATATTCGTTAGAAACATATTAGCAATTTCCGTGCCAATTACAAAACATGCGCTGTTATAGGGTTTGCGAATTTCTTAATAGTGCAAAATCTGCACGGTAAATTGTGCAAATTTTGCATACCTTTAGAAAATATTAGCGCATAATTGGGAAATAATATCATTTCTAACTGATCGTTTTTCATTAAAAATATGCGTTTGTAGTCGCAAAGAATGCCCTTGCCTATTAAGGTTAGCCTATAGAGGTTTTTGTCTTGATGTGAAAATGGTTTGCGGAATCAACAAGATAGACATTACATATAAAAAAGATTTAAGAATATTATAGATTGAAGGAGATGATAAAGTAAAGAAACGCATTCAATCGTTTGCGCTTGAACCTTTAGCAAACTGATATTTTACGATGGTTATGTTTGCCAGTTTGTTTGAGCGAAGGTTAAATTACAAGCAGGTGCTTCATTATTACCTGCTTGTAATTTTCATGTTACGACTTACATAAACTTGATATAAACTAATTCATAGAATATCAAAACCGAAAATTTTTGTACAGACTTTTTCTGAAAAGTCTCTAATTTAAGTCTTAATGATATTTTTGTATAAAGTAAAACTACGTAGCCAGCGAAATATCCGTTGGAACTGACTACGTAGTTTTTTATATGATTAGTAGGATTAGCTGCGTAAGTACCTGCGGAACCAATCATAACAGTTGGTTAAACATCTGATTCAGTTGAATGCATTGAGTTATCAGTTGGATTTATTCCGCTTGCTTGTCCATTAGCCGAGCAATCACCTATCTTTGCAACAGTATTTTCTGGTATAGGTGTAATAGACATAGCCAACGATTCGCTTGCGTTCATAGTACCAACGACATCGCTATCTGCATCTGCTCGATGATAATCTAATACATCCACACTTACGCTATAACTGCTTACATAGTTGGCATTATTACCAGCATAGCTTGCACCAGAATTTGCAGACCAACTAATTTCGGATTTTTCAACAATATTGCCCTCAGCATCTCTAATCGCTGGCGCTGTGGCAACCTGTGCATACGCATACGATTCAAGCACTACGGCACCCTGTCCTGGAGGTGGATCTTGATCGTATCCCCATTTTTGGGTTATGACGTATTTACCCATCTCAAATGTTCTACTGCCAGAAGCCTTGTTATTTAATGCCATGATAGAAATTTGAAAACCTGCTATCAAAACAACTGCGGTTAGTGTGAAAGCCAAAAACCTTTTCATTTTCATGATAAAGATCCTTTTTGTTTTTATATGTATGAGACTAACGCCTCTTTAGATTTAGAAATTGATATGGGTCGATCGCCTCGTAGCCACTTTTTACAGTAACATCTGGAGGAATATCAGCCCTTGTTATTTGCCTGCCTTCTACAGGCATGGGTGACTCACGGTTTGCGACATTTGATTTTATACGTGCCACTGTATCAGGGTGACCTCTAACAGACACAGCGTAATCTTGTTCACCAAGTCCAGGAAGTCGCGCCCTTCCCCATTCAATCCATATTATATTTCTCGTAACATACTTTATCAACCCAGTATCTCTGTTAATACTAATACCATCAGCAAAAAGACCTCGTTCTTCAAAAAGTTTTATGCGAACTCGGTGTACCAGTTCAATATTGGGTCTCATATCATACGTAAATGGGTTGCCAGCAGGGTATCCATCAGGTATTTTTGGATAAGGCCCGAAGCCGTGTGGCGACACTGACACCTCTGCCACCTCTGCAGTTTCCGCAGGTGGAGCAGCTTGTGCTTGTATCAGTCCCATGTCTTTTGTCACGAGGGTTGTATCGGTTCTTTGTTTCTCTGCGGATTGCGTTATACTGTCCGCAGTGGTTGTATCGGCTGCTTGTTCTGTCACGCTATCTGCATCGGAGACCTTTTTGGCTATTTCGGATTGGCGCAGCATTTGTTCGGCATCAGCAGCGGCTTTTCTCTCATTTGCTATATCGTACTGATACCACAACACACATGCAACAGATAGCATAATCAGGAAGCCAACACCTCCGAGAATCCATCTATTCGTCAGAAAATCACGATACATCTTAGACCTCCTTTTGTTCCTGTTTTTCCCTACGCCCGTGTGCGTCGGATATTCGTTTGGAAACATATTAGCAATTTCCGTGCCAATTCAAGAATCGCATCGTTAAAGGATTTTACCATTTCTTTAACTACGCAAAATTTGCGTGCTGCGAAAATTTTGCGTAGTTTGAAAAATTTATGCAGAATTTGGTGAGTACGTTGGTCTTGGAATGTCAATTTTAGCATTGACACAAACATCAGGCGATGCTAAAAGATAGAATTATTATTTTATTTGCAAGTTTGCTGGGTAAAAAGGAGCAGGCGAGGTGAGAAACCTCGCCTGTGAAAGAGAAGATGGAAGGATGTATTGGAAAAATAGGTAAACCTACCGATTCGCGCGCTGAAAGCGGAACACACCGTTCTGTCTTGTACCGATGTAGAATGTATCACCATCAATTGCAAAGGAGGTTGCCTTATGTGGTAGTTCTGTGATAATCTGTTTCCATGTGTTTGTCTCCTTATCTGCTTGATAGATACCGCTATCACACACACCGTAAGCAGTTTCGCCATCAGCTGCAATTCGGTCTATGAAAATTACATTCCCATCAACATCGGTGAGGTCGTGCCATGTTTGCCATGTTTCGCCATCGTGTGAACTCATGACACCTATATCCGTTGAAACATAGACAGTTGAACCCGCGAACAGTATCTCCTTAAAAAATCCAGGAAATGGAAGGTTTGCAGTGACATCACGCCAAGTGTCTCCACCATCTTGTGACAAGAAAAGCTCTCCCCCCGGTTTACCGACATAGACGGTGTTCCCAGAAGCAGCAAGCGTGAAGCCTTCTTGATCTTCCAAATCCAAACCTGTGTCGTGCCACGCCGTTTCACCGAACCGCCATCTGAACAGTTTATGCCTGTATACCATGAAGACGGTATCGTCAGCGACTGTAAATGTTCCATTTGTCCTCTGTTCTTCAGCGATCTGGTCTTGTGTGGCAAGAGTCATCCGCTGCTGCATCACTGGCATCACTTGGTGAAAAAAAGAGTCAGGATCAAGATCAGGATCGATCCTTATATTGATCCTGATCGCCTCATTATTATTCCTTGATGCTTTCATACGCATTTCTATCCATTCCACCATAAACTGTTTCATCGCTTTGTCAATGTCAACATTAGGATTGTTTTTTATTAACTCCTCACGCTTTTTCTTCCATTCCGCCTTAAACTGTTCTGCTGCTTTATCAGATTCGTTCTTAAACTTTTTATCCAATTCCGTTTGTAAGGTGTCTATGGCAAAATCCGGTACACCTTCAACGGGTAGGAACATATCACCAGCAGCAGAGAGGCGAAAGAGTGTGACACCATCAGGTTGACTATTGCTTGCATAAAGAACACCATTGGCTGCTGAAAATTTCATTTGCATTTTTCTAACAAAAGGCAAAGCTTTTTCGTCAGCACTTATTAAGTCAACAGGTTCCCAGGACTCCCCACCATCTGCGGATTTGAGCATTTCTGTAGGTGTTTGCGCGAAGAGAACGTTTTTGCCCATAATCAGATTCCGGACAAGGGAATTCACTATTCCGGTCATAAATGGATGCCACGTGATACCGCCATCCGTGGATCGATTTATTCCGCCGAGGCCGATGCTGTATAAATTGTTTTCGTCTAACGCTATAGCAGGAAAAACACTAATCATCCTAAGATCCTCTTCAGGAGCCGTCCATGTTTTGCCACCATCTTTAGAGCGTAGACCGTAACCAGACAATATCAGTGTATCTCCGACTGTAACAACCTCAGCAGTTCCGAATGAATGTTTGGGGGACTTCGGCGTAATATCGGTCCAGGTATCGCCAAGGTCAGTGGAAGAGAAAACTGCTGCGCGAGGTATCCCACCCCTCATTGGTCCCGGTCCGCCCATTTGTCTCGGTCCGACCATCGTCCCAACATAAAGCCTTTCTTTGGCGGCTGCCAACGATTTGATACCTTGTGATGTCGGCACTGGCAATTTTTCCCAGTCATCCGTAAATCGGAAAAGCCCTTTGCTTGTTCCAATAAACAGTGTGTTGTCAATGGCAAGTGCGTCCCAAATGCGGAAAGCGAGTCCATCCAAAGGGAAGATGGGACGAAAATTGGGATTGACCACTTCCGGTACGTCGTCGTCTTGTAAGGCACGCAAGGAATCTCCTATAAGTTCCCACGCATGACCGACATCCTCAAAACGAAGACGAAAGACATCTGTTCTGAGGACGAGGTACATCGCCGTATCCGTAGCAACCAATGCAACGGCATGCCCTTCTGGGCGTCTGCCGAGTCTATCCCATGTCTTACCTTCATCGATTGAGGCTAATATTTCGTAGGGGGTAAGGAGATAAAGGGTGTCGTCGCGTTCCGCCATAATCCCTTCATAAGCACTGGAACTGACAAGTCTCCACATGTCTGCTTTCTCTGTGAATTTATAAAGCTCTGTTCTTGTAATCGCGTAGAGGGATTGGTCGGACGTAAGAAAGAGTTTAGTGCCTGAAATACCAACGCCTCCCGGTCCTTTTGTCTGAATCCATTCAGATTTTGCTGCTGGAAGGTCGGTCTCGTCTGCTTGCGCAGCGGCGAAAAGCAGTGATTCCGCTTGGAATCCAGTTTCACTGTTTTTTCCAAGTGCGTCGATTTTTCCAATTTGGGTCAGCGCGTCGGATTTGCGTTCTAATTCAAGGACAATAGGTGTATCAACCAATTCTATTTTCATCTCCGATGCCGCTGCCAAACTGTAGGGTTTCTGGAAACGCGATAACGGACGAGGTCCCATCCCCATCATCAGGATTACCAAAAAGACTGATGCGAATGAGAATCCCCATGGCACCCAAGGCTTGCTTACAGAAGTAGATGTCGGTTTGATACGCGCGATTTCACGCATGATGTTGTCAGTAAGAGTTGGTGACAATTGGAAAACCTCTGAGACATCGTGGAGTAGGTGTTCTTGTTTCTCCAATCGCTTTCGGGCGCGGTGGAGCCGACTTTTAACGGTGTTCTGCGAAACGCCCAAGAATTGACTGATTTCTTCGCAAGACATTTCTGCCAAATAGTGCAGCGTTACGACGGTGCGCTCGCTTTCTGGAAGTTTTTGGAGAAGACGTTTGACAATTTCGCGCTGATGTCGAATTGATACTGTTTTTTCTTGTTCTACCTCATAACGTGTATAGCACAATTCCTCAAGTTCCGCTGTGGGCATAGCGTCCAGAGATTCAGTTGGTTGCTGCTTTTTCCGTTGCCATGCAATACAATGCCGCGAGGTAATGACGTATAACCATCCCGGAAAATGTTGAGGCGGTTTCAGAGTTGACAACTTTTTGTATACTTTTAGGAAGATATCCTGCGTAATCTCCTCCGCAATGTGAAAATCACCAATTTTCCGCCATACAAGAGAGTGCACCCGTTTCTGATATTTGTTTACGAGTTCAGTAAACGCTTTCTGGTCACCATCTAAAGTGCGCTGGATTAATACAAAGTCGTTGGTCATCATGTGTCCCCTCAATATAAAATGTCTTTGTAAGTTAATAACGCGTACCGAAGACAAAAAGGTTGCATAAAATGGCTTTTTCTGTAAATGCAATGGATATGTTCCGATTTCTCGGATAATTTAACAGAAAAGGTCAATTATACGTAGTGTTAATGAACGGGAGCGATAGTTACAGAAGGTATGTAGGGTCTATAAGTATTACAGTCAATTTCAAATGCCGATACATTTTCTTTGACACAAATATAAGACGATGGTATGATAAAAAGATAGCGTAAGAAAAAATGTGAGGGTTAGTCGTACTGGATAAAAACCTGCAGGGCGGAGGCGTGGTGACCTGCCCTGCAAATAAATGGTTTTTGGATGGATTAGTTGTTCTCTGCACCTTCATTGATCCAATCAATAAAGAGTTGGATCTGTTCTCCGTTTAGAGGGGGTCCGCCTGGTGGCATGCCGCCACCATCAATAAATTTTACGACAAGACTTCCTTTACCATCACCTGCAACAAAAGCGGGGCCTCTATCTCCACCCTTTTTGAAGGTATCATAGGTGGATAGGTCAAGGTTAGTGACGTGTCCGGCGACGTGGCAACCTACCGTTGCGCATCGTTCAGCAAGAATTGGAAATACGTCATCCTTAAAGGAAACTTTCGGTTCTTCGGGTTCTTCAACAACTGGTTCCTCAGGGTCCACAACCGGCTCCTCAGGTTCTACAAGTTCATCATCCTTATCACTGACCATATCTGTAACAGGATCGCCTTCATCACCACAACCGGTTATGAAGCCAGCAGTGAGTAAAAGACTGATAGCAAATATTGTAAGTAAGACAGAGCATAAACGATTTAAATTTAAGTTTATCAAGTTTTTCCTCCTTTTGAGAAAAATATCTTTAAAGTAGTTTGTTTGCATATAACATATCACGAAATGGAGAAGATGTCAAATGAAAATATTGATTAACTCGGATATAACATCGGAACAACAGCAACAGATAGAAGCAGTATCAGATGCGATACAGATTGTAAAACCACAAAGTTCGGAAGAAACAGCGCGCGAAATTGCGGATACCGACATTGTATTCGGTGGATTTAACCGCTCGCTTTTTGAAAACGCAAAGCAACTGAAATGGGTACAAGTGTGGGCAGCAGGTGTTGATGGCACCTTGTTTCCAGACTTTGTGAATAGTGATGTCATTTTGACAAGTGCAAAAGGGTTTGTTGGAACACATCTGGCGGATCAGGCTTGGGCATTGATTCTTGGTCTGATTCGGGGTGTTGGTCGTTCAGCGCGGGAACGGACGTGGGACAATAAGATGTCTATCCGTTTGGCAACGTGGGAACTGGGCGAGCGTACACTTGGTATCGTTGGTCTCGGCGGAACGGGGATTGAGGTTGCACGTCGTGCACAAGGGTTTGAAATGCACGTGATCGCTGTTGATCCTGAGGCTATTGAAGCACCAACGTTTGTCCATGAAATTTGGAAGATGGACCGATTTGATGATCTGCTTGCACAGTCTGACATTGTGTGTATCTGTGCCCCTTTGACACCAGAAACAGAATGCATGTTTAATGATGCAGCGTTCCAAAAAATGCAATCGCACGCACTGCTTATCAACGTGACAAGAGGTCAGATTGTTGATGGTCCTGCTCTGCTTCGTGCTCTTAATGATGGCAATATAGGCGGTGTGGGTTTAGATGTCACGCCTGTAGAACCACTTCCTGCGGATAGTCCGTTGTGGGATATGCCGAATGTGATTATTACGCCGCACGTCGCTGGCGGTTCACCGATTCGGATGGATCGGACGGTTGCGTTATTCTGTGATAATCTGGAACGATTTCTCGTTGATAAACCGCTTCTCAGTGTGATTGATAAGCGGAAGGGGTATTAGGATTGTAAATTCCACACGCATGAAATTAGTGTTTTGCTGTGTTTTTGATTTCCCCCCAAGTTACAGTCATCTTATTAACTGGCTGCACTGCCAACGAATCTTCAACCCAACGAAATGGTCTTGGTTTTTTATCTTGTAAAGAAATTATAGTGCGAACTCTTTTAGACGCAAACGAGAAAATGTAAAGTCCAAAGTCATCACCAAACTTCTTTGAAGCGGAGAAGACGAGATGTTGTCCATTCGGAGACCAGTCCACCTGATAAAGAAGCTTAAACCGATCGTTATCAAAGACTCTTCTGTGGTTAGTGCCATCTATATTGGCAACATATACACCTTGTGTAGTTGAGATATAAGCAATTTCTTTACCGTTCGGCGAAAAACTATATAACGGACCGGAATTAATGTATTGCATGCCTTTATGATACGGTTTATATTTTTTGGGTTTTTGTTTGCCATTGATATTTAGTTCTCAGATTTTATCTACCCGACCTAAATTATAGAATATAGACCGTGAGTCAGCTGCCCAAACAAATGCTCCTGGTTTTCCGCCAACCTGATTAGGTAATTGACGGTGTTGCTTTCCATCTGGTGAAATTAAGAATAGGTCAGTATCCATCCGGTGTCCCTTTATTGGTCCTAATGCATTGCCAGCGTAGGCAATCCAACGTCCATCAGGCGACCAAGAAATACCAGCCATAGACTGTACTTTCAATTTAAGGGAACGGGTTTTCTTACCAGTATGCAGATGCCGGATGTAGAGTATATCTGTTCGTTCGATATCTATATCGAACTCAGCCAAAAAGCGTCCATCAGGCGATGGACTTGCTGAACGAAATTCACTAATTTTGCGGGGTTCAACATCATCTGGACACATCATATAGGCATCACCACGGAATGAAAAAACAATAAGACCTCGTCCCCAACAAACCATATTGACGCAAAAAACAGATAGTATTATAACTGACAACAGAAGTGTTTTGTTTTTGGTATGCATAAGGAAGAACCCGATTGGATTAGGTTATTTATAGAGACTTTGCATATTTATAGAAAACCTAAAAATATGTAAACATGCTTGGTAGATGCGGTTTCCTAACCGCATCTGTGAGACTAAATAAACACCGGTTCGGTTGGGAAACCGAACCTACCGCAATGTATAGAAAATTATTGGTTTTACTTTAATCAAATACTATTACTGATCGCTACCTTAGTCAATTGTTAAGAATCTCTTGTATATGCTTTTATGAGCAATTCTCGTGCCAATTGGATAAGCATAAGTTTCTTGATTATACAGCAATTTTACGCTTTGACAGTGTTGAACTATTCAAATTCTGAACACCTAACTATACAATTTTTGGACAGTACCACAGAAAGCGAAGAATGAGCTGCTTAATCTAACTCAGCAATTTTGACTAGTTGTTTTCCGATATTGCCACCTTTGAGCAGGCTAATAAACGCTGCAGGTGCGTTTTCTATACCGCCTTCAGCGATTGTCTCTCGGTACTTTAGTTTGCCCTGTTTGAGCCATTCTGCCATTTGAACGAGAGCATCCGCATGTCTGTCCGCATAATCAAATACGAGAAAACCTTCAATTCTCGCGCGCTGTGTAATGAGATGCCAGAGAAAGCGTGGACCGGTCTCAGGATTTTCCAAGTTGTATTGTGAAATCTGTCCGCATATAACCACGCGCCCCTTAACTCTTAGATTGGGAAAGACAGCATCCGTGATCTGTCCACCAACGTTGTCAAAATATACGTCAATACCATCGGGGTAAAGTTCCGCCAACTTCGCAGGATAATCTGTGACGTTCTTGTAATTGAATGCTGCATCAAATCCAAGTTCGTCAAGAATATACGCAATCTTTTCATCTGACCCTGCTGAACCGACAACTTGACATCCTTTGATTTTTGCAATCTGCCCGACCACTGAACCAACCGCACCTGCAGCACCAGAGACGAACACTGTCTCTCCATCTTGAAGTTTGCCAACCTCCAGTAAACCGAAATATGCTGTCAATCCCGGCATACCGAGGATACCTGCACCAGTTGAGATTGGAGCAATTGACGGATCAATTTTCCGCAATCCTTCACCTTGAGCGACACCGTATTCCTGCCATCCGATATTTGCGTTCACTATATCACCGACCTGAAAATCGGAATGTTTCGACTCAACAACCTGCGCGATAACGCCGCCTACCATAACTTCATTGATTTGGACGTTGGGAGCATAAGAGCGTGTTTGATTCATTCTTCCTCTCATATATGGATCAACAGAGAGGTAGATAGTTTTTAGAAGCACCTGTCCATCTTCTGGTGTCGGTTTTGAGGTTTCAACCAGTTTGAAATCCGATTCTTTAGGATACCCAACAGGCCTCGCTGCTAATGTAATTTGACGATTCATATTAACTCCTTTCATTAAACTGGACGGGATCTTCGCCATGAATAACAATCAATTCGTGTTGTGGTGAATCCCAATCAAAGACTTTGACAATGGGGACGATGACGCGAATAGCCAATCCGATGCGTCTTTTATCAGAACGGTTTGCCTCCGAATGGTGTAGCGTGCGTTCATTAAATAGTACAAATTCACCGGGTTGCATCTCCAAATTGACAAAATTGGTTGTGTCAATAAAATCAAGGTCTCCCATCTGATTGAACGCCATCTCGGAAGTGGCTTTTACGTGGGGGATAACTTTGCGGTGTGATCCTGGCACAATCTGCAGACAACTATTTTCGAGCGTTGCCGAATCAATGGCAATCCAGGCTGATATGATGATGGGCGGTTCAAGGGGCCAGTAGTTGAAATCTTGATGCCACGGAATCTCTTTTGCACCAGGTTCTTTGACAAAAAAGTTAGTACGCCAAAGTAGAAGATCTGGTCCGTAGAGAGATGCCATCCGTTCAACGATGGTCGGATGTGTGGCGAGGTCATGGATCAACGGAAAATCGAGATGGCGGTTATGCACTCTGTTTTTGTGGTCAGGGGCATCGGTTTCAAGTATATGTTCAATTTCCGGCTGCATGTTGAGCATATCTTCTGGACTACAGAGTGTGTAGGGACCAAGGTATCCTTGTTTCCGAAATTGATCCATATCTTCTTGACTTAGCTTATGGTTTGTGTTTAGCATAGTGAAGTTTCCTTTGTGTTTAGGTGCAAACATCTTCAAAATAGCACGTTTATCGGTTTTTCCAACACCCGTTTTCGGAATTTTATCAACAATTATAAACTTATCCGGTATCCAGAATTTGGGAAATTCGGTAGTGAGGTGGCACATGAGTATCTCTGAGATATTTTCTGCCTGTGAAGAAAGGGCAACGACAGCAATTGGACGTTCACCCCATTTTTCGTTGGGGATACCGATGACCGCAGCATCGTTTACGCATGGATGTTTCAGCAGCATTGCCTCTAATGCGACAGTAGAGATAGACTCACCACCACTGCGAATTAATGCTTTCGCGCGGTCAACAATTTGCATGTAGCCTTCCGCGTTGATAGTCGCAAGATCACCTGTTCGCAGCCATCCGTCAGCAGTGAAATGTTCTGGTAAAGGTGTATTTTTGTAGTAACTGCTCGCTGTCCAAGGACTTCTCACCTGTACCTCTCCGATTGCATTTCCATCCCACGGAAGTTCAATGCCGTTTTCATTGACAAGACGCATCTGAACACCGGGAATAGGTCTGCCCTGCATCGATTTTATTTTCCATTTTTCAGTGTCTGACAAATGCTGATGTGCTTTTCGCAACGTGCAGAACGTTCCTGTCGGTGACATCTCCGTCATGCCCCATGCATGGCGCACCTCAACCCTAAGTTCCTTCTCATAAACCTCAATGAGCGTAGATGGCATCGGTTCACCACCGACAATTAGTCGATGTAATGAAGATATGTCTTGTTTTCTTTTGCGCAATTCAGGAAGAAGTTTCGCCCAGACTGTTGGCACGCCCGCAGCAACGGTGACTCCCGTTTCAGCGATGAGTTCAACGATTTGGTCATGGTTAGCATTAGCAAATACAATATCTGCCCCAGCAAACATTGACGCGTAAGGCAGTCCCCATCCGATCGCGTGGAACATCGGGACAAGCGGCATGACTACATCCGACTCGGTTAATCCGAACACATCTGCTTGATTGACTGCCAGAGTGTGAAGAAACATGGAACGATGCGTGTAGAGAACTCCCTTTGGTTCACCGTCTGTTCCGCTTGTGTAACACAGTCCCATTGCCCAATTTTCATCCAGAATATCTGAGATGTAATTATCGTCTGCTTCGGCAATTAGTTTTTCATATTCAGTAGAAAAATTGGTGCGGTTTTTATGCTGCCCAGTATCTGTATTAAAGAGAACGACATGTTTACGGTCAATCTTATGTTGTAGTTGAGAAAACTGTTCAGCGTATACTCCGTCAACAAAAAAGAGTTTGTCATCTACTTCTTCCACTATTTTTGCGAGTTGAGCAGGGGCAAGCCGTACATTGAGTGGGTGAATAATTGCACCGGTATATGGAACTGCACAGCAGAGTTCTAAGTGTTGATAAGTGTTAGATGCGAAAGTAGCGACTCTATCACCTGGGCGTATACCTACTGCGGCGATAGCGTTTGCCAGCTGCTTGACACGACGGTATAGTGCAGTGTAGTTATAGGTATACACCTTTCCATTCGGCAACTGTGTGTGAACCTGCTTTTCGCCATGGATACTGTGTGCATGCTCTAAAATCTGCGCGAGTGTCAAAGGATAGTCCATCATTGTGCCAAGCATGTTTGTTCTCTTGTTGATAATATAAACATTATTTTAGTTTAGCATAAAATATGAGTTTGTTGTAAAAAAATCGGTGTGTTTGGACTTCAATATCCGCATTATGAAATGGACAGGATAATTCATAAGATTATAGGTTTTACTATAGTTTGGACATTTTTTTGAGTTCTTGTGTGATAATGTCGGTTAATAGAGGCTCTTTAGATATCAACATGACTATTCCTGACTATTATTGATACACATTTCGCCCCGCTGGGGCTTACGCCGTTTAGGTTATCGTTTTCTATAAACATTTCGCCCCGCTGGGGCTGCTCTCATTGTGCCTGTATATTTTTTCTGTGAGTTACGACTCGTGCGAAAAACTCGTAGAAAATAGATTTTCTGTTGAAACTCAACTTCCACGAGACAAGAATTGTCCAAACTTTAGTAGGTTTTAGCAATTTGATTTGCATTTTACAACAGAAATAGGTCATAATTATAGTGTTTTGTGCGGGAACACAGATAAACATCAGGGCTTTTTTGTGGTTCCGCTTGATATTCTAAATTTACAGATTTTTATTTGAAGTTAAAACCTAAGGAGCAAAAATATGCTAATTTCAGAGAAGAATAGGTATTTCTGGTGTGTTGTCGCAATTTTATTTGGCATTCTATCAGTAGTACCGTTGACCGCAAATGCAGACGCTCTTAAAGTGGTCGTTCAAGACCAAGACGGGAGCGCAATTCCATCAGCAAAGGTGCTGATTGGTAGCGAAGAACAGACAACAGATGATAACGGCGCAGCAATGTTTAGTGACGTGGTAGGTGCGCAAGCAGTGCAAATTACAGCACTCGGTTTTGCCGATAGGCGAATGAATATTACCGCTGGACAGGTAGAATTGACGGTGATGCTTGCCCCACTCCAAACCATAGAATCAGTAGTCGTGGTAGGCACACGGAGTATCGGACGGCGTGCATTACAAGCACCTGTGCCGATTGAAGTGGTTGATAGAGAACAACTTAGCCTGACAGGGCAATCCGAAACCGGACGTATACTACAGATGTTAGTGCCATCCTTTAACTTTTCAAGTTCATCAATTAGTGATGGAACGGATGCGTTACGTCCTGCCACATTACGAGGTTTGGGACCAGACCAGACGTTAGTGCTTGTGAACGGCAAACGTCGTCACAAAAGTGCATTGCTACATATCAACACTTCGGTAGGTCGCGGTACCGCTGGCACAGACTTCAACGCGATACCGTCTTCCGCTATCAAACGGATTGAGGTGCTGCGTGATGGAGCCGCTGCACAATACGGTTCTGATGCTATTGCAGGCGTGATTAACATAGTCTTGAAAGACGATGTTGATACAGGCAACGCGAACTTATATTGGGGACAAACCTACGAAGGTGATGGTGATACATGGATCGGAAGCGCCAATTACGGTATGAAAGTAGGTGAATCGGGTTTCCTCAATCTGACAGCAGAATGGCGCGACAGATACCGCACGAACCGCGCGGGACTCTCTGGTGAACGCCAATATGACTGGGTAGAAGAGAATCCAGGACGAGAACCCGATGCCATGCTTGAGGTAAAAGACGCAGATGGAAATGTAACAGGTGAAAAACCTATATGGTTTGATTCACGTGAATACACATTTGATCGCCAAAACTTCCGTGTTGGTGATGCCGATTCTACACAAAAAGTCGGATTTTACAACTTTGGATTACCGATTGTTGGCGGCATGGAGTTGTATTCATTCGGTGGATATTCAACGCGTCAAAACAACAGTGCAGGCTTCTATCGTAGAGCCAACCAGGCAGCGCGAACAGTGACAGAGATTTACCCTGACGGTTTCCTGCCTGAAATTAACACGGATATAGAAGATGTCTCGCTTGCATTCGGCGCAGCGTGGACACATGAAGCGACTGATTTGAACGTTGATGTCAGTGTCAATCATGGGTTGAACACCTTTGACTTTTTCATCTCCAATTCAATGAATGCGTCTTATGGTGCAGCAAGTCCGACCTCAGCGGATGCAGGTGGATTTGAACTTTCACAAACAGCGTTTAATTTGGACGTTACCTATCCACTGGAGTATCAATCTTCACTCATTAATTTGGCAGGCGGTGTAGAATTTAGGCGTGAAGGTTACGGTATCCATGCAGGTGAACCTGCTTCATATATTGACGCAGGACTCGGTATTGATGGTGCCTCTGCAGGTATCCAAGTCTTTCCTGGGTTCAGTCCGAACCGAGAGACAGACGAAAGCCGCACGAATATCGCAGGATACGCAGACTTTGAATCATATCTGAGTGGACAACCCGGAAGCGGACTCCTTGTCGGCGCATCTGTGCGCGGTGAACAGTATAGCGACTTTGGGACAACCGTTACAGGAAAAGCCACAGCGCGTTATGACCTTACGAAACAGGTTGCAGTACGTGCTGCTGGTAGTACCGGTTTCCGTGCGCCTTCCTTGCAACAACTCTACTTCAATAACATCAGTACACAGTTCAAGATAGATGCTGATGACATTGATGGCGACGGTAACACAGAGGAAGTTATACCGCTTGAAGTTGGCACGTTCCGCAATGACAGTGATGCCGCGCGTGCGCTCGGTATTCCCGAACTGAAAGAGGAAACTGCGTTTAATGTCTCAGGTGGTGTCGTGCTGAAACCTGTTGAGAAATTGTGGGTTACTGTTGATGGTTTTCTTATTCAAATTGACGACCGTATTGTGCTGAGTGGCAGTTTCAGTGCTGATAATGTTGAAGGTTTAGCTGAAGCAGGTGCTAACAGCGCGCAGGTCTTCACGAACGTCGCACAAACACGGACACAAGGTGTTGATGTCGCTGCAGGTTATCTCCATGCTTTTGACAACGAATCTCTCCTCAATTTGAAGGTTGCGTTGACTTATGCAGATACTGAAGTTATTGGTGATGTGGAAGCCCCCGAAATTCTTGTTGGGTTAGAAGATACACTCTTCCCATCACAGGAACGTTCTATGATTGAAGAGTGGCAGCCAAACACCCGTATTAACGTTGGTGTGGACTACATTATCGGCGACCTCACTATTGGTACGGCGTTGCGCTACTTTGGCGAATATACCGTTCAAGAAGGTAGTGGTGACGATCCTGCACGGCAAACCTACGGTGGCAAATGGTTTTCTGATATCCAAGGCAATTATCAGTTGAATGAAGGACTTTCACTCACCATCGGTGCAAATAATCTGTTCGATCAACTTCCCGATGAAAACATGATTGGCCAGTCACGCGGTGGAAAATTAGAAGATGGCGCGGGACAGGTCATTGTTGACTCCCCCGGTGTGTTCACGTATTCAAGAAGGTCCGCACCTTTCGGTTTCAACGGTGGACTTTATTACACGAAGTTGTCCTATAGTTTTTAGGATAGTTTTTTGTAATTATGATGAAATATGGAAATAATTGGACACATTTCCTGTAGGAGCGATCTCCGAATCGCGACGAAACTCACTGATAGTCGGGAATCGGAGTTCCCTCCTACCAATCAAAATGTCCAGCTAATTGTAAAATCTACTATAGCTTGAAAAGATGAAAGGCGTGGTGAACCCGCGCCTTTTTCTATTGCATCTATTTGCACAAAGTGCTAAATTAAGATGAGATTAGCACAAGATTTGAATTTATAGGAGAAATAAAATGCGTCGAAAACTTTTTATCTTTGGTGTAACGATACTTTTCATCGGTGTCATAATAGCAATAGGTATCCGGTCAGTCGAAAGTCAGGGCGATATGGTTGAACGTGGAAAATATCTTGTGGATGCAGTTGCTGCATGTGGGTTTTGCCATACACCGCGTGCGGGTGCTGAATACAATATGAACATGTATCTCGCGGGACATCCAGCGGGCGAATCTATACCGCAATATAATTTTCGCATGATTCAACAAGGCATTTTTATGCTGACTGCTCCTCAGTTTACTGCATTTTCTGCGCCATTTGGCACAACCTTCGCGTCAAACCTTACACCGGACAAAGAGACAGGTTTAGGAGAATGGACAGAGAAGATGTTCATTGATGCGATGCGGACAGGGCATCATCAAGGCAATCCGAACAATCGAGAAATCTTACCGCCGATGCCGAAAAAGCACTATGCTCAAATGAGTGATGCCGATCTCAAGGCAGTTTGGGCATATCTTCGCACTATAAAACCCGTTAAAAACGAAGTCAATCCTGCTTTAGATCATCAAGGACGTCCTCATTAAAATAATGTGTAGGTTGTATTGGGAGTTAGGAGATTCAATTGTATGTCGTAGCCGAACAATAATAGGATTTACAATAAATTGGAGAATTTTTAATGGCATCAAAGAAAAAACATGTCCGCGTTGCTGTTGTCGGGATGGGGATTGGTAGACCTAATGGGGTAGCCTTATCACGAAATTCAAGAGGAAAAGTTGTAGCACTTTGCGATCTCGATGAAGAACGTATGAAAGGTTTCGCAAAGGATTTACCGGTGAAAGTTAAACTCTACACAGATTACAAAGAGATGTGCAAAGCATCTAATATTGACGCAGTGTTTGTTGGCACACCGAATCAGTGGCATGTGCCGATAGCGTTAGAAGCGGTGCGGAACGGCAAGCACGTCATGGTAACAAAACCGTTGGCAGATTGTGAGGATGCAGCTGGAAAGTTAGTAAAAGAAGCAGAGGCAGTGGGGGTTGTTAATATGATGTCGCTTTCTACCCGTTTTGGTCATAGCTGCCAACACCTCGGCAACCTCGCTCGTGAAAACTATTTTGGTGAATTATATTATGCCCGCGCTCGTAGTGTTCGTAGAAGTGGTATCCCCGCGTGGAATCTCGGCTTTATTCAAAAAGGTGGCGGCGCATTCCGAGATATGGGAGTGCATGTGCTTGATTCTGTCTGGTGGATTATGGGTATGCCGAAACCTATCTCTGTTCTCGGTGCTGCTGGAGCGAAATTCGGACCGCGCGGACTCGGTTATTGGAATCGAACAAAACCTCCGAAAGAGACTTACGAGAAATATGATTCTGATGATTATGCAGGTGGTTTCATTACCTTTGAAAACGGAATTGGATTACAAGTGGAAAGTTTCTGGGCATCACATCAACCTGGCGAATTTCAGATAGAACTATTTGGTACTGAGGCTGGTGCTACACTGAGTCCGTTGAAAGCATATCGAACTGATAAAAAAGGTGAATTTGAAGATATAGATATAACCTTGCCCAAGAGTAAGTACAATGAAGCGTGGGATGCGATTGCGGATCATTTTATTGAATGTATTTTGGATGATGTAGAGTGCAAAGCACCGCTTCGGCACGGACTGATCGTGCAGAAGATGATGGAAGGTTTGCTTAAAAGCGGTGAAACAGGACGCGAAGTTCATATTGAGGTTGAATAATATGAATGTTAAAATGTCAACCCTTCGCGACGATTTTGTTCAAACAGGTTTCGCTATCGTTCCCAACCTATTTACTCGTGGCGAGGTGCAACGGCTAAAATTGGAGTGTATTGACATTCTGGAAGCAGTTAAAAAAGAAACGGGTTCAGTTGCTGGACACGGTGTTTATGTCGGTTTAGCGGCACGGAGTTCTGTCTTTCAGGAAGCAGTTGGCGATGCTCGGATACTTGAAATATTAGCGGAAATCCTTGCACCAGATATTGAATTTCTGAGCGATAAGGTGGTTTTCAAAAGTGATTCAATGACCTTTGCAAGTCCCTGGCACCAAGATTGGCACTATTGGCACGGCGCGCACAAATACTCTATTTGGGTTGCACTTGATGATGTTACTGTTGAAAACGGATGTCTCAAGCTATTTCCGGGTTCACATAAATCTGCGATTGTGCACGATGGTGATGCGAGTGACGGACACGGGTTTGGAAACCGCTTGCGCCCTGATGCTGTTGATGAAAGTCTTGCCGTTACTGCTGAATTGGAAGCAGGAGGTGCAGTCTTTTTTCACGATCTAACGCTTCATGCAAGTCATCCCAACCGCTCAGGTGAGGAACGTTGGGTTTGGATTCCTACATATCGTGATGCAAAGGCTGAAGATACTGACTATCCGTGGGCAGTAGCTGCGAAAGTTTTGCTTGGAGAAAAAGGGTAATTCTCTTGCAGTATTTGAAGAATTAATTTGAAATGAAAAGGGAGAACACATGTTTAAAAATCTAAGTACGGGTGCCATTGGTATCCAGGCAGATATGAAAGAGGGATTAGCATTAGCAAAGGAAGCCGGATTTGAAGGGCTTGACCTAAATATCGGCGAAGCGAGTCAACTTGCTGAGGAACACTCTGTTCAATATGTAAATGACTTGTGGGCAGAGGCTGGCATTACGATGGGCGGTTGGGGATTCGGCGTTAATTGGCGTGGCTCCGATGCTGATTATTATACTGGCTTAGCGCAATTACCTGCTCGCGCGGAACTTGCTACTGAACTCGGATGTTTCCGCACAACTACCGTTGTCGGACCTGCTTCAAACGATATGACGTTTCAGGAGAATTGGGATTTCTCAGTCAAACGGCTTCGGTCCGTTGCTGAAATTCTGAATGTGCACGGTCATTCAATCGGTCTTGAATTTATTGGACCGGCAACAAGTCGGAAATCTGCAAAACACCTCTTTGCATATTCAATGGATGCAATGTTAGGCTTGGCTGCCGCAGTTGGCACAGGTAACGTTGGATTGCTCTTTGATACGTGGCACTGGTACACCTGTCGTTCTACCGTTGACGATGTGCGAAAACTTTCTGCATCGGATGTCGTTTATGTTCACATCAATGATGCACCTGCTGGTATTGATCCGGATGAACAGATTGATAACATCCGTTGTTTACCTGCTGAAACTGGCGTTATTCCTCTCACCGAATTGATACAAATTCTTGACGGTATCGGTTATGATGGGCCTGTGACTCCAGAACCGTTCAGTAAAGAGGTGAACGCAATGGAACCCGCAGATGCTGCCAAAGCCACAGCGGAATCGCTCAATCAAGTGTGGGAAAATTCTGGACTGTAAAGTAGCAAATTTCTTATCTGAAAGGTCGTAAACGTGCAACTTATCAATAAAGAGAGCATCCTTGCAATGACACATAATTGGGAAGGTGATCGGTTTCCAGATGGACGCCCGCGCGTTTCTGATGATATTCTGCAGCGGATGAAGGCAATCAGTATAGAACAAGCGTGGGGTGTTCTCAACGGGAATGGTTATAGGTTTCAATTTGCTGGTGATTGGATGAATTTGCATCCTGATAGGATTTTGGTCGGTAGAGCGGTAACATGTGCATTTGTGCCGATACGTCCGGACTTCAACGATGCAGTGTCCAAACAAGGTGAAAAAGAGCAACGCGTCGGGGGGCAAAACTCTTGGGTGATTGATACGCTTGTCCAAGATGATGTCATTGTTGTTGACCTTTTTGGTAAGGTCAAAGAAGGTACATTCGCTGGTGATAACCTCGGTAATTCCATCTATGCGAAAACAAAAACAGGCATGGTGATTGACGGTGGTATCCGAGATTTGGATGGCATTTACGAATTGCCCGATTTCGCCACATTTGTGCGCGGCGTAGACCCAACCGGCATCGCAAACGTAACACTCACCGGAATTAACATTCCTATCCGCATTGCTGAAGCGACCGTTTTACCGGGCGATGTAGTTTTGGGTAGACGTGGCGGCGTAATCTTTATTCCACCGCACTTTGCACAGCAGGTGGTTGAACAAGGTGAGGAAGTTCAATTGCGTGACCGATTCGGACATCAACGTTTGCGAGAAGGCGTCTATACTCCAGGCGAAATTGATCGAAAATGGTCGGAAGAGATTGAAAAGGATTTCGCTGAGTGGCGTACCACACAAGAATAGATATGGTTTTGGGGACACATCTTCCTACACAAAGGTTAAGTTACATTGCGGGATTATTCTGAGATTGTCAATAGATTACACTATTTAGACTTGCCGTTAGATTTAATCGGAACGATTCACGATTATCCTATCTATCAAATCTGCCTTGAGTCGTCAACAAAAGAACACAAAAATATCCTAATTACGGGTGGCGTACACGGCGATGAACCAGCAGGTGTAGAAGCGGTACTACAGTTCTTGGCGCGTGATAATACCGAACTCCTGAAAAGGTTTACGTTTGTTGTTATTCCGTGTGTAAATCCGTACGGTTTTGTCCACGATACGCGGGAAAACAGCGATAGTGCAGATATTAACCGCTCTTTTGAAACTATCAAAGTTTTGGAAGCGGCTATTGTCAAAAAATCCCTTCATCAAATGCAATTTTCGCTCGCTATAGACTTTCATGAAGACTACGAAGCAACAGGATTTTACCTCTATGAAGGCAAGCGAGATGAACAGTATATAGGCCCTCAACTTGCAGACGCAGTCAAAACTATTGGTCCAATAGATACCGAAGATTCAGGTGAAGATGCGCCTGACATTGCGAAAGGCGTTTACAAGGTTGCCTCAGAATGGGGCACACAAGGTTTAGCCCCCTACCTATTACATTTCCATAGCGAACATGTCATCATCACCGAAACACCGACCGCTTGGCCGCTTGCACAACGCGCTTCACTACATTTAGGCGTGTTAATTGCCGCTTTAACATATCACTAAGAGGAGATATAGATGGAAACATCACAGATGCTATCAAATGTGAATACCGCTTCTCGTCCCTCAGAACTGAAAATCACCGACATGCGTATTGTTCGAACACAAGTGGGTGGACCTATCTTGAAACTTGATACAAATCAAGGTATACACGGACTTGGGGAGGTGCGTGATGGTGCGAGTCCAACTTATGCGTTGATGCTCAAAAGTAGGATTTTGGGTGAAAACCCTTGTAACGTGGATAAAATCTTTCGGATGATTAAGCAGTTTGGCCACCATGCAAGGCAAGGGGGTGGTGTTTGCGGTATTGAAATGGCATTAATGGACCTCGCGGGTAAAGCCTATGGCGTGCCGTGTTATCAACTCGCAGGTGGGAAATTCAGGGACAAAATCCGATGCTATAGCGATACACCGTCGCTCAAAGATGCTGAAGCGATGGGCAATAAACTTCAAGAACGCATAGATAGAGGTTTTACATTCTTAAAGATGGACATCGGTGTCGCACTGCTTCGTGGCACACCCGGTACCCTCTCGGCACCCGATGGACATTTAGACACACACAATCTGATGCATCCCTTCACCGGCATTCGCCTGACAGAAAAAGGTATCAGTATATTGTGTGAATATGTGGAGACGGTGCGCGATATTATCGGGTATGAGGTGCCGCTCGCGGTGGATCATTTTGGACATATCGGTATAGAGGATTGTATTCGTCTCGCAAGAGCATTGGAAAAGTATAATCTTGCATGGTTAGAGGATATGGTGCCGTGGCAATATACGGATCAATATGTTCGTCTTTCCAATTCGTGTGCGACACCAATTTGCACAGGTGAGGATATCTACTGCAAAGAGGATTTTATGCCGTTGTTTGAAAACCGAGCAATTGCGATCTGTCATCCTGATATTGCGACATCGGGCGGGATTTTGGAAACGAAGAAGATTGGTGACCTTGCAGAAGAACACGGTATTGCAATGGCACTGCACATGGCAGGAACACCGGTTTGTGCGATGGCCAGCGTTCACTGTGCTGCTGCTACGTCAAACTTTATGGTGTTAGAAAATCATTCGGTGGATAATCTGTGGTGGGACGAAATGGTTACCGGATTGCCGAATCCGATTATTCAAGACGGCTATATTGATGTTCCAGAAACACCGGGATTGGGTATAGAACTTAATGAAGAGGTGATACGAGAACATCTGCATGCGGAGGAGACGGGATATTTCGTTCCGACGACTGAATGGGATGCGGAACGTTCACACGATAGGTTGTGGAGTTAGGACAACAGATTCGCGTCTCGCAGAACGTTTGCTAAATTCTCTTTAGCATTACATTTGTCTTTACTGATAGGAAATTTCTTGTTGCCGAACTGAATCTTTTGGCGTCTAAGTTTTTGAATTGTGATTGGTGACTCCCACTACCGTGGAACAGAACAGGAACACAAGTAGTTTTGATGTCTACTGAAATTATGTCTTTAATTTTGTCTTTCGCAAAATCTGCTCCGCCTTGCAACTGATTTGCCACGTCTGTTGCACTATCAAAAGTTTTGCCTTTATGCTCAATTATAGTGAATTACAAAATTAAGTTGACACTTTCTGTAGGAGCGATCTCCGAATCGCGACAAAAAGCGGTCATAGGCGGGAATCGGAGTTCCCTCCTACAATTGGAAAATGTAAAGTTAATTGTAGAATCTACTATAAAACGACTACAAGGTAGTTTTCAGTTGAGTTAATGTAAAAGAGTATCCGGTCACAATGTTTACCAGTTTTTCCGTGTGCCTCAAAAGCAAGGTCAACATCCACAATAACTCGTTCTCTTGGCACATCATCCATGTAAACCCCACAATCTTTTCCGCTACACGAATTTGTTAGATTTTCTTCACCCATCCTATTACGAATCTCGTTGAGAGTTTCATTCATTTTCACTCTCTGCTTTCTCGTTAAGGAACTGCCGCTCAAGTTCAACGAAATTATTATATAGACCGTCAGCAACTTCTTCGTAGTCTCTTGGCTCTATACCTTCAATGCGATCGTACGGAATTTCCTTGACGGGTTTATCAGTGTGAAACCACCATGCGCCAACCTCCTCTTTTAATAACCAGTGTGGCAATTCCGTTTTATCTTCTTTCTGATTCATAAGTTCACCCTCACGAATCAGATTTCCGATTTGTTGGAGAAGCCAGTCGCTATGGGTTGTTATAATTACACGTACTCCTGCTCGGACTAATCTTGCAAGTGTGATGGCTATTTGGGTTTGCGCTCTGGGATGCAGGTGAGCTTCAGGTTCTTCAATGATAAGTGTATCCCCAGGTTGAACGACTCCGCGTAAAAACAGTACCAGTAGTGCAAGTTCCGATACCATTGATGAGGATCTACTCATCGGTATAGACTGCTCCGCTTTTCGCGGACGGTATCGGAATTCAGGGAATCCTGACGCAGGCCTCATAACCTCTATCTCTCCGCGCAGCACTTCGTCCTCCAAAACTTTAGCAATGCCACTCATTTCATCTGAAGGCAGGCGACACTCACTATAATTTATGATTTGCTTTAAAAGGTCCGCTATCATCCCGGAAATCGTAGTACTTACAGAGGAACGCTCTAATCCGACGCGGGTGGCACTCTCTACGAGAGAACTAAGAATTACACCATGAGTTTCCATAATACCACCCCGAGGAGCGGGAAAAAAATAAAAATCTGATGTCTCACTTCTGTTGGCATGTAAAAGTAGCGAAAGGTCTTCAAGACTCAATATATCTTGTGATATCCTTTCATCCTTGACGTGAAGGGTCATATCCTCATTAACATTACTATTTACAGCAATCTCCGACCCTGAATTTTCCATTCCAAAGTTCCAAAGAGGTTGATTATTCTCACTTACTTTTAGTGAAACCTTCAGTTTGTTTCCCTTGTTACTTATGAATCGAATCAACTCTGAGACAGAGTCCAGATCAAAACACCTTTTGAGTTCGTCTACAAAGTGTTCGGAATTGTTAAGGTCGCGCAATATATGCTTACATAACCACTGCGGCAAGTCTGAAAACTTGAATGGTTGTCCACAGATGTTTAGTTTTTTTAGCGTCTCCAGAGTCTCTTCATCTAATTCCTTCTGAGATATGAATCTTGATTGTTTTAAAAGCGAAATTATACTATGTGGCAAAGGTACTCGGGAAAACCCCTCAAAGGTGTTAAATAATGTATAGATTAGCGAGGCAAGATACGTCTTACCGGTATTACTTTCACCGACAAACACGGTTAAAGGACGGAGATCTATCTCTGCCTTCTCTATCGGTCCAAAATTTTCTACGGCAATTTGGATGTTAAGGGGTTGTGTGTCTTATCTTCGTGCATTTTTATCCTCCTACGAGGATGGACTTAAATCAATTATACGCCTGTTTACTGCTAATTGCAAGGAATAGCAACTCGGAGGATTCAGAAATGGGTGGGCACAGAGACCCGACAACAAAACAAGTAAACATGTTGAATAACAGAGAGATATATATAGGTTTACATCTTAAGATTTGCCCAAGTTGTTGTCAATTTACCGCGAGCAGAAACATCGAGTGTATCGTTGACGATTTTCTGTATGTCCGCTTCAGAAAGTGGATAGTTGGCTAACATCAGTTCGTCCATGCGACCTTGAAAGAAACGCGGACAACAAGCATTGCTTTCACCACCAAATCGCAACACTTTATTTGGTGAACTTCTGCCCACACCCTTTTGGTCAATAACTTTACCGTCATGTTCACCGTTAATATAGAAACGCGCTTCTGTTCCGTTCCACACAAGCGCGACATGCGACCACTCTTTCGCTTTCACTCTACCATCAGAAATATGGTAGCCTTGGTTATCGGTATCGTAGAAATAGTATGCGAGTTGACCTGCCCCGGGTTCAATTTGTAGATAGTAGGTATTTTTGTAAAAGATAGTGGATTTGTTCTCCTGTCCACCAGCAGGGAGTGGATCAGGATAAATCCACGCCATCATCGTAATCGCTTTGTCCATATCAATCTCATCGGAATGCGGGACCTCTATGTAATCCGGTTTACCGACTTCTCCAGACATCTGGACAGCTTTACCAGCGATTCCTTCTACCCACTTGACATCACCAGTGAATTTACCAACTAATCCCGCAGTTGCATCTTTAGTTTGTTTTCCGATGCCTTCGTCAAGATGCCAGACATATAACTTCTTGCCGAGTTGTGCTACGTTACCTTTTCCACCAGCAGCAAATCCAACTTGGCAGAGGAGGAGGCTTAGGAAAATGCTTAGGAAGATAACTTTCTGGGTTTTCATATTGATCCCTCCTTGAAGAGGTATTTCAAAATTTGGAAGGTTAGCACTGATTGGAATGGGACAGAGGCGGGTGCTGAGACCCGCCACACGACAGAATTAGAAAATATTAAACCACAGTTGTGTGTTTGGCTTACTTCTTTAGGTTTGCCCAGGTTGTGGCGAGTTTGCCACCAGGATCAACTGCAAAGAACACACCGTTGTTCATATCCTGATTAATTTCGTCTTCGGAAAGGGCGCGGCTATAAATGGCAACTTCGTCAACAAGACATACTGTACCAGAAAGACCTGTTTGGGATTTGCCGATACGGAAAACTACATCAACACTGAAAATCTCATTACCGGGTGGTTTCCATTCAACGTCTAACTTACCATCAATATATTGGCGGATCATATCACCGTCAAAAGTAGAAGATACGTGATGCCATTCGTTCAACTTGGGTTTGATAGTCTGTTTATTACGAGACCCTTGCCATCCGCCTCCCACGTTCATCCACGTTTCAATTTGCGGTGCACCAGTAGGATTTGAACTCCACTGAAGACAATAACCTCCAGTGTTGTTTGCTGTCCTGCGTCCCATCAGGTTAGAATCACCTTGGTCCTGTTCTGGTAAAAACCAAGCTTGAATCGTGAGTTCATCCGTAATATCAAGTTCAGGGACTGACGCAACTTCTACAAAATGCTCTGTATTTGCCAAATGGATGCATGCCCCAATTTTACCATCTTTTGACCATGTTGCTCCATTCAGGGTAGCTTCAAGGTCATTTCCACTTGCATCTTTGGCTGTGTTGCCGTTTCCCTCGTCAAAAGGGAGATACATCATGAGTGCCTTGTCATCGTTTAACGCCCAAGCATTGACACTGAGGCTTAGGGCAATGAGGAGAACAGTAGTAACAAGTTTCATCTCAAAACTCCTTTGTCACGACCATGAGGTTTCTCATGTCGGACATATTAGAACTTAGAAATCTGAATTTCTTTCGCTGTGATAAATTCAAGCAGCGCGGGAATACCTTCCTGTGTTTTTTGGATACCGCGCTGGATAGCGGGTATAATTTGGTCCGGTGTTTCAACGCGTTCGCCGTAACCCCCGAACGCCTTTGCCATATCTGCGTAGTTGCCAGAAATGTCTGTAGACCGATATTTCTCGGTAGATACAGGCATAATCGGAATTTCAATTGCCATAGAGAAATTGTTAAATAGGACAGATAAAATCGGAATTTGTTCACGCACTGCGGTTTCAAAATCCATGCCGGTAAAACCGATCGCTGCATCTCCCCATACGTTGATGCAAAGTGCGTCCGGCTTTGCAAGTTTTGCCCCCATTGCCAGACCGAGACCGTAGCCAAGCTGAGTCGTTTTACCCCAACCAATATATGAAAGTGGATTTTCACAATGCCAAAACGGAGATAGTTGGTCGCGGGGGCTGCCCGCATCATGCGTGATGATTGTGTTTTTGACATCAACGGTGTGCATCAGATCCCAGATAACGCGGTAAGGTGTCATCGGGACTTCGTCGGATGTGAGTTTTGGTATCCACTGTTTCAGCCATTCGGCTTTGACGTTACTGATTTCTTTTGTAACGGCAGCCGTGCGGCCTTCGGATGCGCTATCTGAACGTTCGCGAACAACTTCTATCAACCCTTCTAAAATCAAGCCTGCATCACCGACAAGAGCAGCATCAACTGGTACATCTTTATTAATGTCTGCGGGATCTAACGTTGCATGAATGACCCGTTTACCTTCTGGTATTGTTACACCGAAATTTGTTCTGCTGAAACTGCATCCGATACCAAAAAGGAGATCCGTTTTTTGGAGGAAGTGATGCACCGGTTTTGGGATGGAGCGTCCGCCAGAACCCAGTGCCAACGGATGATCTTCTGGAAAAGCACTTTTTCCTCCCAAACTCGTTGTGACAGGTGCAGCGAGGAGTTCAGCAAGTTCCTTTAGCGCATCCCAAGCTTGTGCGTAGTGAACCCCTTGCCCAGCGTAAATAACAGGACATTCTGCATCAATTAAAGCATCTGCAACTGCTTCAATTTCAGCACTGTCAGGGCCATAACGCACAGTCGGAACAGGTGTCGGTTCAAACGGTTCTGGCACTTCCTGCGACATTAAATCACCAGGGATTTCAACAAGCGCTGGTCTTGGTCTACCGTTCCGAACTTGTGTAAAAGCACGCCGCATCACCTCTGGCAGTGCTTCTGGCACTGTGAGTTGTTCACAGGACTTTGTTACGTGACGATAGTTTAAGGCAGAATTGAAGTTGGGTTGAATTTGGGACAATGGTCGTGAATATCCCATTGGTAAAACAACGATTGGAGCGGAATCACCATAAGCTTGTGCGACCCCACCGAAAGCGTTTTCAGAACCCGGTCCGCTTTGCATACAAAAGACACCAATTTGCTGTCCAGAGGTCATTCGGCTCATCGCGTCCGCCATGTGAAGCCCGATTCGCTCCTGGCGAACAATGATGGTGCGGATATCCAGTTTCGCGGCAGCCTCAATAATTGGGTTAACGGGATATGCGAATAAGTATTCCACACCCTCAGTCTTCAGGACTTTTGCAACCGCATCAACAACTTTCATAAAAAATCTCCTATTAGGTTACACTATGGTTGGATTGGGCTGCCAGCATCCATCACAAGTGGAAAGTGGTTGCCAGCTAATTTTTCACCATCTTTGACAGTAACAAAAGGTTTCATAACATGGTTTCCGCTTTCATCATAGAGCGTTTCGTTTGTCATATAATGCACTGCAATAGCACGTCGTGGTTGACCGCTGTTGTTGGCATGCGATCCGTGCCACGTCAAGGAATGATGATAATGGACATAACCTTTAGGTACAGGGCAAAGTTCCACTTCCAATTTGTGATCTTTAAAGCGGTCTGGCATTGAATGGATGTCTTTGACGGAATGCAGGAAGGGAATCTGATTACCCCAATGGTATGATCCAGGCACCATACGCATACATCCATTGCTTTCGTCTACATCGTCTAATGCTACCCATCCGGTTACCTGACTCGTTTTTGGCGTAAGAATTGGCCAATAAGGTGAATCCTGATGCCACATGTTGACCCCACCGACTTCTGGCGGTTTGTATTGAATTTGGTCGTGCCAGACGCGCACTTCTGTTGCGGATGTCAGTTGTCCAATTTCTTCAACGAGGATAGGATTATGAACAAGTTGATGATAGGCAGGACTTGCTTCCCAGATGTTAACGATTTGCCAGACAGGTGTTTCTTCTCTGCCTCCAAGGTTCACAATGTGGACCGGTTGCGGAATATCGTCTTTTTTGTAGTCATCAATAACACGATCCAATTCTGATCGCAATTCCTCAACTTGTTCATCGTTTAAAACGCGACTCCCAAGAAGAAAGCCCTTCTCACGAAATGCATCGATTTGGGCTTGGTTAAGCATATTTGTCTCCTATAAACAGGTATTTATTGTAACATAAGTTGCCACCTATGTAGCACAAACTTCATGAACATTAATTTATTAATGTTGGTAATTTTCCTTCCGCACGAGGCAGTTGCCCCCTCTGCTGGCAAGGTTTCCTAACCTCGCCACATTACCGATTTATTTTCTTAATCTTCATCCAGTTTGTGTCATAAGGGAGCAAACTAGAAGTTCACGCTACAAAATATTGGCTAATTATCAGCATTTTTTCACTAAAACGGAGTTTCCATGTCTAAAAACTTACGCAATTAGTAGTTTTGGGATTGGTTAAATTTAGTATAATTTAAATCACTATAAATCTTAAGTTTTTCACTTGATTTAAGTTATACCTATATTCTAAAGTTTCTCTGAAATTAATTTTAATTCGGACAGAATAGATTTAAGCAACTTAAAGGAATTTGCCTTAAGTCTATATTCGTTTTCAGCTATAGCATTTAAGTAATCAGACAAATGTTGAAATAATTCTCTATCGCTCATATTAGAAGTTGTATTGTTTAAACCATATTTATACCACTTTTTAAGTGCAAAGTAATGGGATTAACGTTCTGTTCTGAAAATTCTATCATAACAACTTCGTCGATGTTAATTCCAATATTATTTATATCAAACCAATAACTAATTTCTTTATTTTCAGTTTTACTTTCGTTCATAATAACCTCCAAATTTTCAAATAAGTTATTATATTGACCTTTCAATTATACTATATGCTTAGCAGTAATCTAACTAATTCTGATATAGATTTCAAGTTGCAAACAGGGCAGAAATGAGCTGGAGTAGGAATATCATACTTAATTTCCTTTGGTAAACCTTTTACACAATTAGTAGTTTTGGGATTTTTTATTACTGATTTTAACTAATCCCAAAACTACTAATTGCGATAACCTATTATTTTACTTTTTACTGAATTTGATACTTTAGATTTCAATTCAGAAAGTTGTTTTTCAAGTGAGTCTATGGATTCAAGTATCTTTCGACTTTCCTCCTCGTACTCCGCGAAAGACTGTTCTATTTCTGTTGCACCATTTAATAGGTGGTCTGGGACAGGTAAATTTTTTATTACTGGTTGAGAAATATTCTTTTGACATGCCCCCGCTGCCATAGCTGTAAGATATTTTTGAACATCAATTAGGTTAATATAGCCTGCTATTACGTCAGCCGAAAATCCTTCTTTAATTTTCATTGTGATTACAAAACCAGAAGCAACATAAGAGTACTCATCAAAGTTGAAAGATGGATGATTCGTGGACAACGCTACGCCAATTGTTCCCGACCTTGTAATTAATAGCATGTTTGGTTCTAATTCAAAGTAGTTTTTCAAATCCTTGACTTCATCTATCAAATAATTTTGATTTTTGTCTATAAGCCCATACTCTTTGATCTGAGAAACGGACACGTAAAATGTATTGGTCGCCTCCATAGAGTAGAAGTTTGTTTTAAGATTCATACCATTTTGCATTTCTTCTAAGATTGAACCGAGAGCAAACCAAGTAATTCCGGACGAGGAAATGAAACTATCTGCTTGCTTGATATTATGCTTAAAATGAGTATCACACCTAACCTGTGAGAAACTAGCTAGATACTCAAGCGAATTCTTTTCTATTATTATTCCCACAATTTTAATCCTTTTAGTATTCCCAGAGCTGTATCTTCATTTGACACATTAATTTTGCTCCAAGAGTGCGCGTACTTTAAATTATAAATTTGTTTTTTATTACTGTCCAGCATTTCCATTAGTTCATTAGGTTTATCTTTTGAACCTTTCTTACCAGCTTTGTATCCTATCTCTGAAATAGCAAGGTTATAAAACTCACATTTGATTTCTCTGGAAACTTGTAGTAACACCCATCGCTCTTTAACACTGGAAACTACCGTTCTTATTTGCTTCTTGAATCCAGTAAAATTATTGACATCAAATAGAAAAGCATCAGAAAAGTAAGGTAAAATGACAATGTTCTCTCCAAATTCTTTATCTAGTACTTGCTCAATTTTACTCAAAAAAGTTTTAATACTTTTAGGTTGTTCGGCATCCGCTGGATCAAAATTTATCTCCTTTTTAGGTGTCGACAGAATACTATCAAAACGACTGTACCTCTCGTTAAATGATGCTAAAAATTCGTCCCACAGCCCTTGAAACCGTTCCTCTTCTTCTTCAGTCTTTTTACAGCGTATCTCATAAATACCTCATTAACATCCGTAGACATGCCAGAAGCACAAACCCTAAATAGTTTTCAGCATGATATTCCCAACGCACTACCAAACGCCGAAAGTCTTCACACCAACTGAAAAAACGCTCCACTTTGAAACGGCGTTTATACCGGCGTAGACGACGACCATCCTGTGTAGCAGGACGCTTCCGATTCTTTTTATGGGGTGCTATCATTTCAGTGCCACGACACCGCAAAGACGCATCTAAAGGATCCGAGTCATAGGCTTTGTCTCCTATCAACACTGCTGGAGGTTCTGAAGTCCAACACGCGTCCAATGCCGGTTCAACCAAACGGACTTCATGGCAGGAGGCACTCGCAATCAAAACACTCACAGGTCTGCCACGCTTATCTGTAATCGCTACCAGTTTTGTCCCTTTGCCACACTTCGTCTTTCCTACACACAGACCCCTTTTTTTGCTGCAACGAACTTCGCATCAATGCTGCATTCACTCATATTCAGGTGACGGCGTTTCTCAAGTTTTTCTGTGATCGTTGTGACCACCTTTTCAAGTGTGCCATCCGAAGACCATTGTTGAAAACGACGATGACACGTTTGATAAGATGGATACTTTTTCGGTAAATCACGCCAAGGTGCGCCAGTCCGCAACACCCACAGTATCCCATCTAAGACTTCTCTATTATCACGCCAAGGTCTCCCGCGCACGTCTTTAGGGAGTTCGGGCAATAGGGGTTCAATGATTTTCCACTCTTTATCACTCAGTTCCATTCAAATCATCTCCTAACTATTATATATTATTAAATATAGTCTAACAGAAATAAGCCATGATTAAAAGACAATTTGATACTATTTGCTATTTATGAGATACGCTGTAGTTGCAAACAAAAGACTTGTAGATGTAGTCGTGTGAGGTGAAAAAGCATGGTTAGGAAGTGACACTATTGCTCTTATATTAAAGTGCTTATAGAGAAAAAACCTTCCCTCAATATCCTCTCCTACAGAGAAAAAACTCTCCGGTAAAACGACTCCTATTCTTCCGCAAGGCTTTAGTAATTGATACCATCGTTCAAGGAAGTATGCCTCGGATTTACCTTTAACAATGTCAAAATTTCGTTGGGTAGAAACTTTATCAATATTGACGTTGAAAGGTGGATTTGAAATAACTAAGTCAAATTTTTCAATCGCGGTTTTCGAATAATATACTCTACCAGTTTTCGGTTTCGATGATAACATATTGTTCGCTCCTGTAACTTCCATTTTTGAGTAGTTTTCAAAACTATCTAATCCATCCGTTCCATAGATATTAGTGCTCCCATCACCATGAAGAATCATATTGATTTGGCAAGCAGTAGCTAACACTTGTTCATCGTCAATGCCATAAACATAATCTATTACCCATTTATAAGGATTACTTCCTGACATATTGCTTTTGATAAATTCAGTTACATCATCGTCTCCAGCGGAAATTGATTTGCCCTTCTCAAAGACATATTTCTGAACATATTTCATGTAATGCACAAGGAAGGTGCCAGTGCCACAAGAAGGATCTATCACAAAAGGTAATCTATACCGAACGTCTTCGTCAGGATTGATTAATTTTTCTGTGACCAAATTTTCGACTTCAAGTACAGCGAGAATGAACAAAACAATATTTGGGTGAGTAAGAAAAAGTCCCTTTGTTTGTTTAAACGCTTCTCTAATAACCATTTCGTAGAATTCACCTAGTACATCCATGTTCTGGTATCGATTTTTCTGGAACGAAAGTGAACACAAGCATTCTACACATTTGCTAATTAAATGAGAGGGAAATTCGTTTAAGTCAATACCTTTTACATCTTTTAATTCAATGTTTTTATCCTTCGATAGGTATTCTAAAAAAGCTCGTCGATACAGTAAGTCAACATCATTAGCTAGTGGTTAGTCCAGTCTAACTTTTCGGGTATAGATGTTTTAATCTGACACGCGCATCGTCCGTTGTAAATTGCCAGTCTACCTGCTTTTGCTCTGCATTTCTACGTTTTTGCCACGCTTGTGTCTCTCTACGGAGTGTCTCTATATCTGGGATTCGACGACACAAACATTGGCGTGTAAGGACGCTAAGTTCTATTTCCGCTATATTCAACCAACTTCCATGAATGGGGGTATGCACGATTTCTAAACGCTTCCGGAACCTATCTGCTTCTTCATCTCCAAACACTTTATTGAGTGACGCGAGTTTATGTGTATTCAGGTTATCACAAACTAAAATGACCTGTTTTGCGGATGGGTAGACCTCATCCAATAGTATTTTGACTTCTTCTGCCCAATCCACTGTCTTTCGGTGCGTCCGAACAGACACACGCCGCCATCCCGAGAGTGCCTCTGTAAATAGGAAGATATTTGCTGTGCCTTTGCGTTTATACTCGTTATCTACGCGCTTGACTTGTCCCGGTTTCGCAGGATACGGTTCACGAACATCATCCCTAAGTGTGACAGATTGTTCGTCCATGTTCACAACAGGAGTATCCGCAGCCAAAGGTTTCTGGTAAAGATCAAGCACTTCTTCCATTGACTTTACAAACTCAGCGTCTTTTTCAGGGGGTATCACCCACTGTTGCTGAAGGTGTGGTTTCAACGCGTTTTTTTTAGTGTCTGCCGCACCGTTTCTGGAGAAATGTTTTCCACAACTTCAAGTCTTACCAACTCTGACGCAAGCAGACGTAACGTCCATTTGGCAGCACCTTCGGGAGGGGTTCCACAACTCAGTGCTATCAACCTTGCTTCTCCGTCACCATCAAGTTTACGAGGTGTCGGTGGATGCTTCCGCTTCGCACGATATAAGGCACGAGAAAAGCCACCTTCCACAAAACGCTGACGCACTTTCGCAACTGTCCTATCAGTGCACTCATACGCCTCAGCTATTCTCGCGTCAGTCCAGCAGGGACCATTTATATCTGATTTCAGCAAAATATGAGCATGCCTTATCATATATGCCTCTTTTTTACCTGTGTTAATAATATCTGATAACTCCTGTCGTTCCGCATCGGTCAGTTGGACAACATATTTCTTATTCAAGGGTGTGTTCCTCCTTATGTATTGCTATACTATAAGAGAACACTTTTGTTTGTCAAGATGCCGAGAAATCTACAAAAACTAAAACAAACTTTTAGGATGGACTATCCACTAGTTCTAACTCAGTCTGTGGAACGTTCCCTTTAAATTTCCGCTGAAATTGATATGTTGTACCTACCTTAGTCTTTCGTTCATCATAAATTTTTGCGAGCAAAACTTTGTTAAAGTTTTCAAATTTTTTGTTGTCTTCAAGTGTTCCGCCCCAGATATAATCCCAGAGAATCCTCCACGTGCGTCTAAGTACATTTATCCCAAAACTACCATCTAAATCTTTAAAGTTTTTCAGCAAATTTTCTTCATTGCCCGATAGTTTGACAAAAACATCTTGAACACCTGGTTCCTCATCAGGCCGAACAATATCTACAAGATGCGGTGTTTTTCCTTGCTCTGTCCACTCATCATAAGTTTTCGAGATACTAGTGTCAATTCCAATGCAATTCAATGGAAACTGTTCTTTAATAAGAGGAACGTCCACAGATAAATAGAAGAGATATCTTGCTGAATTGTACTTCACAATGTTTTGGTAGGGATAAAATAACTGGTTCCTGATAGATGTATCACCTACACCCTTATAATCGTGGACACGCTTTACTTCACAGACTATATCAATCTGTCCGTGTTTATTCTTGATGATAATATCAGTCTCTACAGCCCTTGCTCCATCAGGCTTTCTCCCACCAATTTTAAAACTATCTTCAATTTTAATATTATCAGGATTGTACCCGTAGTGCTTTACCAGATTAAGCAATATCAAACATCGGGTTAATTCCTCGTCACTAGGAACACCCGATATTTTCTCCTCACTCTCTATTTTCCCTTCATTGTAAGTTAGCGTATCACTATTTTTATCAATAGTAACGATCTCATTTTCACCATCTAGGTAAAGTATCGCATCGTAGAAACAAATACGTTCTTCTTCAGTAAATTTTGTTCTCATTAACTTTCTTCCAATCAGAAATAATTAGCAGCGCTTTTTATAAGCTGAATGGTAAAACATTTCGCAATTAGTAGTTTTGGGATTAGTTAAAATCAGTAATAAAAAATCCCAAAACTACTAATTGCGAAAACTTATAGATAGCAACTTGGTTATTGTAGAGAAAGGTATTCGTATTATCCGATGCCTTGACATTCGGATTTAAATGCAGATTCTCAGGATTTCTTTGTCAACTATTTTGTTTGTGTTTGTATGATTATCAAGCCATTGAGCTTGTCGGTGTTCCATTCTCCATCACAAGTGGAAAATGATCACCCGCCAATTTTTCATCCCCATTGACAGTAACAAAAGGTTTCATGAGATGATTTCCACTTTCATGGTAAACCGTTTCACTTGTCATATAATGCACTGCAATTGCGCGTCGCGCCGCTTCACTGGAGTTATCGTGCGACCCGTGCCATGTTAGTGAATGGTGGTAATGCACATGTCCTTTTGGCACAGGACAGAGTTCTACAAATAGTTTATTTTCTTCAAAGTTGTCATGCATTGTGTGGATGTCTCCGACACTGCCCAAAAACTTCATTTGAGGACCCCAGTGATAGGAACCTGGGACCATACGCATACATCCGTTGCTTTCATTAGCATCGTCTAATGCAACCCAAGCAGTTACCTGACTTGTTTTCGGCATAAGAATCCCCCACAACGGTGAATCCTGATGCCATTTGTTGACACCGCCAATCTGAGGGGGTTTGTATTGAATCTGGTCGTGCCATACGCGCAATTCTGTAGCCGATGTCAGTTGTCCAATTTCCTCTACGATTACTGGATTGTAAATAAGTCGGTGGTAGGCAGAACTCGCCTCCCAGATATTGACGATTTGCCAGACGGGACTTTCTTCCCGTCCGCCAAGGTTTGCTATTCGTACAGGCTGCGGGACATCGTTTTTTTCGTAATCATCAATAACGCGAGCCAATTCTGACCGCAATTCTTCGACCTGTTCGTCAGTTAGGACACGATTTCCGAGCAGAAAACCTTTCTCACGGAACATGTCAACCTGGGTTTGGGTAAGCATATTTGTCTCCTATGGGATTTTGTCTACGGCATTATAGCATTTTAATATCTTTCTGTCAAATTGGATTCCAGTGTTATCAGAGTCATTCAATTCTCCAGCAATTGCTATTTTACCAAAGGTCTCTTCTTGTGAATCAACGCCAAATACGCTTATGGTATTTAGCGGGAGCGAGCTCCAGCTCGAGACCATGTCCAAAATGTTGAGAAAACACGAAAACTGAATGGCTCTACTGTGTTATTTTCCCACTACCCGATTCTTGAGTTCTACCCATTCACCATCGGAAAGTTTTGGAGGCCATGCAATCCGTTCACCAATCAGTGCTGAACGATATGCTGCCATAATCAGATCAAAACCGAGCAAAGCGAACTCTAACCTATTGCGATGCGGTTGATTCTCGTCATCAAGCCATGTGGCGATGGCTTGTGTAAAGGCGCGTTGCCCGAATCTGTCATCTATTCCAAAATGCGTCTTTTCAACGAAGGTCTCTGCCATACCATCAAGTTGGTATCCCCATGAACCGTTCTCACGCCACCACATTCGCCCTTTTGTTCCCCAAAAATCAAGATTGCAGCGTGGATTACTACCGGGAAAATCTATTGTTCCAAAAGCATTTCGAGCGGATTCAAAAAATACGCGTGCACCGTTTTCAAATGTATAGATTGCCATTAAATCTTCTGGACACTGAAGGATTGCAACGTCGTAGGTTTCTCCACCTTCAACAGCACCCCAGACATGCGTAATAGGAATATCCTTAAGCGCAAAAAGCACAACATCCATCAGATGCGTGTCCATATCAGTTATCTCGCCTTGTGTAGAGGCTCGAATGAAGTGTATGTCGCCAAGACTGTCTTCAGCAAAAAACTCCAGTAGTTTTTCAGCAAACGGAAGGTATCTTCGTTGATGATTGACAATAATCTTTAATCCTGTTTTCTCATGCGCGGCGGCAAGTGCTTCAGCCTCTTTAGGTCTAAGCGCGATCGGTTTTTCTATCACCAACGCTTTAACACCTGCTGCAGCGGCAGGTTCTACCCATATATGTCGTGGCACTGTCGGTTGAGTAACTGCATGCACAATATCAGGTTTTTCGGCTTTTAACATCTCTGTGTAGTTTGTGTAACCTGTGACATTCAATTCTGCAACAGCATCTTTGAGTTGGTCGGCATCAATTTCGCAAAGTGCTATTACCTGCATGTTTTCAATACCAGCATAGCATCGGGCATGATGAACACCGCGTCTGCCACCGACGATTGCAGTTCTATACATTGTCATCTTATCCTCCATTTCGTTTTATAGTGAAACCTAAAAATATGTGCACACGCCCCGGTAGATGCGGTTTCCTAACCGCATCTATGAGACTGAATAAACACTGGTTCGGTTAGGAAACCGAACCCGCTGAATACCAAAAGCGTATTCAGCGTTGATTCGTAGTGTGTGAATAATTATGGTTTTTACTATAAATATGTAAGTTTCAATAGCATTATATCAGAATTTAACTGAAAATGTGATAATTGTCTATAGATTTGCTTAAAGTGGGATTTGACAATTACATGATAATAGTGTATAATATGGAACAAAAGATATTTCGGCGATACGTTGTCCGTTTCGGATAAGGCAACTGCTATGCATACCCCACAGGTGACCGAGCATTTTGAAAACCCGCGCAATATTGGAACAATTGTTGATGCGGATGGCACAGCAACTATCGGTTCCGCTGCAAGTGGAGAGATGCTAAAACTTACGCTTAAAATTGCAGATGGCACAGTTGTTGCGGCAAAGTTTAGAGCTTTTGGGTGTCCAACAGCAATTGCCAGCGGTTCTGTGTTAACGCAATTGATCACCGGTAGCCGAATTTCAGATGCGCTGGAGATTACAGCATCACATATCTCAAATGCTTTAGGTGGGCTACCGGCAGACAAGCAACGTTATGCCACCTATGCCGAAGAAGCACTAAAAACAGCGATTGAGAACTCGCTTTCAAAACAGGAGACGCACCAATGATTAATGTAACGGAATCTGCGGCACAAAAAGCGATTACACTCATAAACAGCAACGAAAATAGCGCGGATGCGGAATTCGGTTTGCGCATGCAGGTTATCGGCGGCGGTTGCTCAGGTTTTCAATATAGCCTTGAATTTGCCGAAGCGAAAGGCACCGATAGGGTCTTTGAATTTCACGGTTTAAAGGTGTTCATTGATCCGCGCAGCAGCCTATATCTTGCAGGTTCGGTGCTGGATTACAATGACGGTCTAATGGATTCAGGTTTTAAGATTACCAATCCAAATGCAAAAAACACTTGTGGTTGCGGCGAATCGTTTAGCGTTTAAAAGTGTCTCCGGTAGACGTACTCTCAAAGCATGCCTACCGGAGATGTCTAATTCAATTAGAGTGTTTTGAATAGTTCCGCATGTCGTTGCAGCACAGCATCCGAATCCTTTGGATTGATAACCTCTATAGAGATAAACCCTTTATAGTCATCTTGCGCAAGGAGTGTTAAGGAGTCTTTTTCTGTGTCAGGCATTGGACCTTCGTCGCCGAAACTGACATGTGCATGCCGTATTTTGTTACGTAGATGGACATACGCGACTTCCACCGATTGTCCGTGGCGGACATGGTGTCCTGCATGCCAATTCACAAAGGTGTTCTGCGCCTCGGCTCGGTATAGTGCTTCAGCCAAGTAACTCGCAATAAGATTCCCGTGTGTTTCCAAACAGAGCGCAACCCCTGCCTCACCTGCTAACGCATCACAGGCGCGGATACCGTCTGCTTCCCAATTGAGTGTTTGATCCACTTCAACCGGTGTTTTCGGCACCGGGTCACCGAAAAAACGGATGTTCTTTGCTCCCATCTTTTCTGAAAGTTCAATATAACGTTTCAGTAGATCAACTTGTTGCGCGCGTTTTTCTGAATCCGGATCAATGAATCTCACCCCAGTTGCGATACAGGATAGAGTTATCCCACTGTCAGCTAAACGAGCCTTTGCATCGTTGAGTTGTTGTGGTGTAGAGTCTAATTCAACACCGTGACCGTGATCCCATTCTACACGGAGTTCTAAGTGTTCATAGTTGTAATGTTTTGCTTTGTCAGTGAGTTCTGCCAGTGTTAATGGCGGACAGACAGACGACATGAAACCGAATTGCATGTATAGCCTCCAATTTGTTTAAAGTTATTCCTTTGCGCGCTTACAAAACGCGCCTACCTATAGATGTTATATTTCACAATGATATGCGTTAATCTCGAATTTCGATATATGAACTGCCGTTTCCCCGTTTCTTAACGTTGATTTTAACAGGCAAACGTCTCGTCAATTCCTGTATATGACTGATAAGGTAGATACTGCGTCCCTGCGTGCGAAGTCCTTCCAAAGCTGCGATAGCAATATCAAGTGTTTCTGCGTCAAGCGTTCCAAATCCCTCGTCAAGGAATAACGAATTGAGTTGTGCGCGACCTTGGCTAAGCTCTGATAGTGCCAGTGCCAGTGCGAGACTTGTCAAAAACGATTCGCCACCAGAGAGCGTTTCAACAGGACGTTTTTCATTTGCATTCCATCGATCAATAACGGTCAACTTGCCGATAGTTTCTACATCAAGTTGGTAGCGCTCTGAGGTTAAATATGCCAACTGAATATTGGCAATACGACTGACCTGTTGAAACATAATATCCAATGCGAAATCCCGAAGATCGTTTCTGGGAATTATTTCCTGTAACTTTCTCCAACGTTCCCATTCTTGCTTTGCAGCATCTACTTCACAATCAAGTTTCTGACGTTCTTTAAGTGCATCTTTCAGATCGTCAATTTCTTTTTGTTGCGCGCCTATTTTGTTCTGTATACCTTGAATCTCCACTGCAATTTTTTCTGCTTGTGTAGAAATCTGTACTAATATCTCTTTATCAAACGGAACTTCCACAAACTGTGTTCGCAATGCGACAATTTTTACTTCAAGCTGCTTCTTCTCATTCGTGTATTCATTGATTTGTTCTGTAATCTGTTGTGTCTGTGCTTCGTCTCGGAAAGCAGTTTCATGTGCTTCGGGTGAATCAAATCCTGCTTCTTCCAACTTAACAAAGTAAGCATCATGTGCTGCTTCAAACTTTTCACCACATTCTTCCTGCTGTTTTTCGCAAATCTCGTGGGCAGTCTGCTTTTGAGTGAACAGTTGGCGGCTATTTTGCAATCGTTGTTGAGCATCATCTCGTTCTTTCTCCTTAACCTGAAGTTCCGTTTCTAACTTATTGATAGCAGTGTTAATTTCATCTTCAGTTTCTAATCCATCTGTTTTCTCACGAACAGCATCTAAAACCGTATCGCCTTCACTTTGATAGTGTTCTATTTCGGTTTCAAGTTTTTCTTGGCGTTCCTGTAAGCCTTGAAGTTCGCGTTGGTCGTTCTGAATTTCGGTGTTAAGCACCTTAAGTTGGTTGTTTCTTGTTGTAAGTTCCTGATCACGTAAATCGACTGCCTTGATCTTATCGTCAAATTGTTTGACGGCTTCATCTGGCGTGACACCGTGAAAAACTTCGGGCATTGAAGTCCAAAAATCTTTCTCGGTATCAGAAATGTCCAATTTCAAGACCTCAATCTCATCTGTTACAGTTTCCAATTCCTGTTTTGTATCGTTCAACAGTTCGCTTTCTCGATTATGATCACGTTCACAAGTGGCGAGTTCTTGAGAGACCTGATTTAACTTATTGGATATTTGGTTGTAAGTCTTTTGAGTGGTGTTGAGGTTATCAATCGCTGTGTCTGCTTCATTAAACCTGTCATCAACCCAATCGGATGAGATATCTGCAGATTCATAAAGTTCTTGCCACTGTGTGCAAAGGTTTTCGGTTTCAGAATTTAGGCCCTCTATTTCTTGTTGGCACGTGTTAACTTGCTTAGTGGTGTTTGCCTTATCCTGTTTGAGACGCACCTGCTCCTGTTCCAATTCTCTTTTTTGATACTGTGCCTTCTTCACCTCCTTTTCGGCATCGTCTAACTTTTTCTGAATATTGTTTAGTTGTTCTTCAGTTTCATGTTCAACTTTATCAGCGTCAGGATGTTCTGTGGAACCGCACACGCGGCAAGGCTTCCCTTCCTCCAACTGCTGTCGAAGTGTATTAACAGGTTCTGCTAAAAGTGCCAATTCCTTTTCTGCTTCTAATTTCTCAACTTCTGCATCTGCTCGCTTGCAGAGTAGAGATTGAACTTCAAGTTTTTCCTTAAGCTCATCAAGGGCTTCATCAAGTGTATCTATACGTTCTTGTAATTCCACCAGACTGATTTTTTCGTCACAGAGTTGGTTATATGAAATTTCATACTGCTGGACTATCGGTTGTGCCTTTCTTGCATTATCTCTTCGCTTTTGCCAATCCTCAATGGTGCCTGCTTTTTGCAGCTCCTTAAATTCAGTTTCAGTCTGTCTAAGAGCGTTCTTTACATTTTCCTCTTCCGATCCAAGTTTTTCTCGGCTTTCAGAGAGACCTTTTAACTTTTCTTTTAACTTTTCAATGTGTGTCCTATGCTCCGACTGGTTATCTGTTTTTTCTTTTTGCTGTTGACGTTTTGCGTTGAGTTCTGACATTAGAACACTTGTTCGGTTAAGACGTGACTGCCGATCCGATGGGAGAGGGTTTTCATTTAAGAAGGTGTGTGCTGCCACGATCTGTGCTTGCAATTCAGCTTGACGAGTTTCCCTTTCGATTAACTTGGTTGACAATGTGTGAATCTGGTCATCTACTTTTTCTTTATCTACGATTCGGTTGTTTGCTTGTTCAAATTGGTTTTCTGCCTGACTTACCTCTAATTTTGCGATGCTAAAAATGTCAAATTTCCGATCACGCTCAGATAAAGCTGTTTGATAAGTCTCGTCTTTCTTATCAAAATCGGCTTGATTAGTCTCTACTTGTTGATGTGCATCCGCAAATTCAGTTTTAGTCTGTTGTAATCTTTCTGATGCTTTATCATGCTCCAATTTTGCTGTATCAAACGCCTGTTTTTCTGGGCGAAGTTGGTTTGCTCGCTCAGCGCGTTCACGCTCCCATTCAAGTTCATCAATCATCGGTTGCTTATTGATAAGTTCTGTTTGATTTGCTTCAGAAGAATGAAGTTTTTCAAAGTCCTCTTTGCGTTGCCCCTCTACCTGTAATTTCTTTTGAATTTGCTGGTTATTTACTCCCAACTCCTCTTCCTTCATTTTCAATCTGCCAAGTTGTGCCTCCACCTCCGCGAGTTGTTCAGAGGAGGCATCTGGAATCTTATCTAATTTTTTTACTATTTCATCATAAGCAGCAGAAACTTCTTTTACCTTAACGTTTAATGCGTCTCTAAGTTTGTCATAGATCTGAATACCTGCTGTGGCTTCCAAAATTTTTCGTCTATCTTCGCTGCTCGCCTTCAAAAACGCTGCGAATTCGCCTTGTGCTAACATCACAGAACGTTTGAAGGCAGCAAAATCAAGTCCCAATATTGACGTTATCTCTTCACTAACGGTATTTTCACTTGAACCGAGGGATTTGCCTTTTCTTGACAATTTTTCGGTAATTAGTTCATCAGAATCGGCATTTAACAAACTCCCTTTAGGAGACGCTTTGAGTTTACCCGACCACGTAGCAATGTAGCGCGTACCGTTTGCGATAAAATGAACCTCAGCGAAACCTTCTTTTTCTCCGTGGCTGATGAGATAGTTCGGATTTTGGCTGCCAGTTCCACTCAAGCGCGGTGTTTTACCATATAGCGCAACGCAAATCGCATCTAACAAGGTTGTTTTTCCTGCCCCCGTAGGACCGGTAATTGCTACAAGTGATGCATCGTCTAACGGAGGTTCATCAAAATTAAGTTCAACCTCGTCACGAAAACTATTTAGGTTTTTTAGTTTTAGTTTACACAGTTTCATTGAGATTCCTCTACCATCTGAAGTAATTCGTTAAACGTTTGTACTAAGGTTTCATCGGGTGGTTTACCGTCATGTTTTGCCTTATGGAATTGTTCAAAGATTTCCTCAGGACGTTTCATATCTTCAACAGAGATATTAATATCGCGTTTTGCTTCTGGTATCTCAATTTCTACACTTAAGACATCACCACCACGCTCTGCAAACGCTTGCCGAATTTTGTCGTTAATGCCGGTTGCTACAGCTTCTAATTTTAGCTTGACTTGAATGTACTTCCCATTCCAATTTTCAGTCATTGCTTGAAATAAAACGTTGGTTTCATCGCCTACGACGGTACATAATTCCTTAGAAATAGGTATTTCAATTCCCTCGTCTAACATCAGCGTTCCATCGTCAGACAGTTCCAGTAGATATATCTTTTTGCGATAATTTGCCTCGTTGAACCTTAGGGGGATAGGTGATCCAGAATATCGGATTGGATAAAGACTGCTTTTTATCGTCTGTGGTCTGTGGAGGTGTCCAAGAGCAATATAATCTATGTCATCGGGAAAGTCGCTGGCACGGATAGCTGAAGTACCGCCAATTTGGATATTTCGTTCAGAATCGCTTACGTTTCCACCTTGCACAAAGAGGTGTCCCATCAAAATTTTCGGCAGTTCTTCTGGCATGTGAGACACGCAATCTGCATAGAACGTTTTAAGCCGTTCACGATACCGTTCGCTCTTTTCTATATCGGATTCATAGGAGACGTGTGGGAATTCGTTTTCAGAGAGATACGGCACAGCTACAACAGAAACGCGAGGATTTTCATCTGGAATATTGAAGACACATTCAGTCGGTTCTCTTACCAGTCCAACGACGTGGATCCTACCCATTTTGAGGAATTCTCTGGGGGCTTCCAAGTGTCGGGCAGAATCGTGATTTCCAGCAATAATTACCGTGTATGCATCAGTTTCTTCATAAAGGCGGAAGAGAAACTCATAATAGAGATTGGTTGCCTCTGCTGATGGAAGGGAGGTATCAAAAATATCGCCTGAAACGAGGAGAAGTTCAACTTTATGTTCTTGGATTGTGTGTAGAAGCCAATTTAGAAATTCTTTATGTTCTTCATGCCGTTGGCGTTCATGAAGTCGCTGTCCGATATGCCAATCGGCAGTGTGCAAAATGCGCATGCATACCTCTTTTTTTACTCTATTTGTTATTTTTATGATATAATTGTTATAGAAAATTTTCAAGTGAAATCTGAGTAAGTCTAAAGGAGGAAAAAATGCGTTTTACAATGCTATTGATTTTATGCACTGTGTTGGTGTTAACTCTATTTGCTTCAATGAGTGCATCAGCAGAGTTGTTGTTCCATGACGATTTTGAGAAAGATACCATTGACCAAGAACCTAAGAAATGGGAAATCGGGTTTGCTGGTAAAACAAAGGCAATAGTTGTTGCTGATCCGAAAGATGCAGGTAATAAGGTGCTTAAGACTTCTAATAACCCGTCTAATGATTCACGACATGACGGTCCCGGCGGTTCCATCTATGTCTGTGGAGATGCCGATTGGACTGATTATGTCGCTGAATGGGATATGATGTTTCCCGATGACTTTTATATGGGGGTTGTGTTCCGTTTTCAAGATGGTGAACAGTTCTACCTGAGCGATCGCCGTCAAGGAGGTAAGGTCTACCGATTCTATAAACGCAAAAACGGCTGGCCGCTTATAGGAGATGGAGTGGTGGACAACGAACCGCAGGTTTGGTATCGCGCACAACTCACGTTAGACGGCGATTCATTCACCTTTAAGCTCAAAGAGCGAGATGATAAAACACCTTTTGAAGACGTCGCCGCAGCCACAGAGGCTAAAGATGGGGACTATAAAACGGGCAAGTTCGGCAACTACGGTCTTGTTTATATTGATAACCTCTTTATCGGTGATGCCGTTGATGATCTGGTTTTGCCTGTTGAACCACAGGATAAGTTAAGCACGACTTGGGGCACTATTAAAGCCTCGTATTAATTCAACTGTTGGAGGGCGAGGTATCCTTAGCTTTTTCATAACAGATTTTACGATTAAGATAAGGATATGTCATTGATCGGCGCGCTTACATGAAGATAAAAAAATAAATTGGGTAATTCCATAACTATGCCCGGTGCGGTTAGGAAACCGCACCTACCGTGTCTATGGAAAGCTGTAATTACCGACTTAAATACTTAATCTTCATCAAAGCGCGCCTACCAGTGTATGTAAGAGGCGCAATGAATTGCGCGACTACAAACACCGCCAATCATAAAATTATGTTCACTTATTCTATAATTCACTATAAATAGATTACGAGATTAACATTATGTCAACCTATATTGCCCACGGTGGAAAAGACACTGTTATTACAACCGAAGAAAAACACGCATTACTTCAAGAAGCACTACTCAAGTTGGGTGGTATCCCGAAAAATATACTGGTAATTCCACCAGATATAACTCGCCTTCACTCAAATGCAGGAGAACTTACGCGTATTCTCTATGAACTCTGGGATACCGCAGATGGAACAACTTTTGATATACTACCTGCTATCGGCACGCATGCTCCTATGACTGAGACGCAGATTGCCGATATGTATGGCGAGCTGCCCAAGGCAAAATATCATATCCATCACTGGCGGACAGGACTTTACCATTTTGGAGAAGTGCCATCCGAGTTTATCCGTGAGGTATCTGGCGGCAAACTTGATTATAATATTCCTGTGGCAGTCAATCAAGAACTTGTAGAAGGGGAATATGAACTCATTATCTCTGTCGGACAAGTAATTCCGCACGAAGTGATTGGCATTGCAAACGGATTTAAAAATGTCCTTGTCGGTGCGGGCGGGGTTGAGATGATTAACAAATCTCATTTCCTCGGTGCTGTAGACGGTATGGAAAGGTTAATGGGACGCACGGATACCTCTGTTAGGCGGGTGCTGAATTATGCACATATACATTACCTGAAACAACTCGGCATTGTTTACATCATGAGCGTTATGGATGTTGATACAAATGGTGAACGCGTTATGCGTGGGCTTTACATCGGTGATGATGCACGCACATTTGAAACTGCCGCTGAGCTAAGTAGAAACGTTAATATAACATTTTTAGATGAACCTTTAGAAAAGGTTGTTGTCTACTTGGATCCGAGGGAGTTTAAAAGCACATGGCTTGGTAACAAGGCTATCTATCGCACGCGGATGGCAATGGCGGACGATGGCGAGTTAATCATAATCGCACCAGGGTTACGGGAATTCGGTGAGGATGCAGAAATCGACAGACTCATCCGAAAATATGGGTATCGCGACTCACCTACTACACTAAAAGCAGTTGAAGAAAACACCGAACTGCGAGAAAATCTCTCCGCAGCAGCACACCTAATTCACGGCAGTACCGAGAGGCGTTTCAAAGTTGTTTATGCCACAGAACACCTTACGCAAACAGAGATTGAATCGGTTGGTTACCAATGGAGACCATTACACGAAATACTCACGCAATACAATCCGGAATCACTTATTGATGGGTTTAACGACGATGGCTTTTTCTATATTAGTGAACCCGGGCAGGGTTTATGGGCATTGCGATCACAGTTCAGCGATTAGATAAATTTCCATAGAAAGGAGAACAAAAATGCAACCGTTTAAAGTGATTGTTGAAAAACATATTGATGGTTATGTCGCCTATCCACTGGGATTGAAGGGTGTTGTCATAGGGCAAGGCGATACTTATGAGGAAAGTGTTGCAGACGTAACTTCTGCAATTCGGTTTTATATTGAAACTTTTGGAAAAGAAAAACTTGAAGTTGAAGAACCTGCCTTAGACGTTTTTGTAACTGAAGTAAATATCTGATGCCTTGTTTTCCTATAGATGCACCCAAAAACAGAGTAATCCGTGCGTTAGAACGATTAGGATTTCGTATAATTCGTGAAGGAAATCATATCTGTATGGCGCGTGAAAACCCAGATGGGAGTCGAAGTGTATTGGTACTAACGAATCATCGTCGCATAAAAGGTTCAACTTTGCGCCGAATATGTACTCAGGCAGGAATTCCCAGAAACACTTTTTTGGAAGCTTATAGATTAATATAAATTTATATATAAGGTAAGTTGTGGGCATTACGAGAGCGGTTTAAGTAGCATTAAGCAGTTCAGGCAATTCATTGAGACTCCGAATCGTTTCATGCCACCTACCAAGTTGCGAACCTTCTCTATCAATCAGTATAGGACGAATACCTACCTCTTGTGCGCCTATAATGTCGGCTTCATAAGTATCCCCGACATGCACTGTTTCTTCCGCAGACACCCCAACTGCTTTTAGCGTGTACTCAAATATGTGTGGATCTGGTTTTGCTGACCGAACGCGCGTATCATGTGAGGCAGTAATTACATCAAAATACTTTGCTATTCCTAACCTTTCTGTAAGAGGATCCAATGGTGTATCCCAATTTGAGACAATCGCTAACTTGTATCCATCATCACGCAAACGTTGGAGTGTTGGAACAGTATCGTTATAGAGCGATGCTACGTTCGCGGCAAAAAGTGAGTGTCCAGCTTGCAACAATTCCCATGCCATCTGTTCTGCATGTTCCTGAACACCGAGTTCTCGGACAAACTCACAGTAACTGTCCACAATCTTTTGCATCGTTCCAAGCAGAGAGTGTGTGGTAGGGTCGGAATCTGACGCATCCGCAAACAGATTCTTGACTGCCGCAGCATAACGTTCCTCGTCAATTTCAAATTGGTATCGTTCTGCAATTATTTGCAGACTTTCCTCAAGGGGTCGTCCCCAAACACATAAAGTGTAATAAAAATCAAAAAATACTGCTTTTATCATAAATTTCTTGTGAACGTCCTGCGCTTTTCAGATATGTGTCCTATAAAGTAGGACTGACGGCTGATCCTATCCTATGCTCTATTCAAAAAGAGTTTCGGCGAAGGCTTCAAGACTTTCCGCCTTAACAGCAGCGAGATGCAGCTGTTCAAGACGTTGTAAATCGTCTATGTTTTCAAGTGCAGGCACTAGGGTCGGTACTTCCTCTGTATCGAATTTCGCGTTGAGGACTGTCAGAAGGTTTTTGAGGGTAGTCTCTTTTGCCCCTTGTGTAATAAACTTTTCGCGTTGGTGTTGAAAAACAGAAGATTCTTGCATAAGTTCCTCCGGTATTTGTTCAAACAAGTCAGGGTTATGCACGAGCCCTCCAAAGAGGGAGAGCCCATAAAGTAAATTTGCTTTAGTCGGTAGATCAACATTTGTAACTAATGTTGCGTCGATGCATCTTTGTACCCATTGCTTAGGATTCATATTGCCAGGTGGTTTCATGAGTGGTGTGAACGGCAACAGACCTGGGACTTGCGCCTCTAAAATTGCTTGTCCCTCTATCTTAATGAGTCGTATTACCTTATAGCTGAGTCGGTAATCGTAACCGTTCCAACTATACGCATAGTACCCCGGATCGTTTTTGCCCGCGTCTGGATGAAAGTAAATCACATTGGAATAGACAGGTATCTGATGTTCACCGACAAGATATCCGTGATAGTGTGCGTTCCTTGCCCACATCGGTTTTTCCGAGCTGTCACGGAGTTGAAGTTCAATATGTAGAACAGCTTCGTGGGTCTTGAAACGGATGCGCTTTGTGATGTCTGTGCGAAACGCGCGGACTACCTGTTGCTCGGTATCAAGGTCTGCGATCACTTCAACATCAGGTACGTTCAGAACAAACTGTGCAATTTCATTGATACGTTCATTCAGAATATTTTTTCCTATTGTATCATATTGTTGTGCCATACAAATATTATATGATAGGTTGTTAGGAAATATCAAGGATAAAGAAATTATCAGACATCAATCGCATCTACAAAGGTATCATAGCACTACATTCAGCGATAACGCGTTGGATCAGAGATACCTGCGTCTTCAAAACCTTTTTTGCGGAGCACACAACTATCGCATTCACCACACGCTCTGGAATCCATATCTGGATCGTAACAACTCAGCGTGAGACTATAATCAACACCAAGTGCTGTGCCAATTTGGATTATTTCTGCTTTTGTTTTATCAAGAAGTGGGGCATGGATTGTTAGTTTTGTTTTGCCTTCTACACCAGCTTGTGTTGCGAGGTTTGCCATCTTTTGATAGGCGCTGATATACTCTGGACGACAATCCGGATATCCACTGTAGTCAATAACATTCGCGCCAATAAAAATTGTATCGGCAGCAAGCACCTCCGCCCATGCAAGCGCGTAAGAGAGAAATATAGTATTCCGGGCAGGGACATAAGTAATCGGTATGCTATTACCCATTTCAGTTTCTAATCTACCTTTAGGCACTTCAATATCCGCTGTCAAGGCAGATGCGCCGAAGATACGCAGGTCAATATCAATGATAGTATGTTGTTTTGCGCCAAGCGACTTTGCAACGTTTTCTGCACATTTTAGTTCTGCCTTGTTCCGTTGCCCATACCGAAAACTCATCACATAGCAATCATAGTCCTCGTCGCGCGCGATAGCTAAGGTAGTGGTTGAATCTAAACCTCCGCTCAGTAGGACAACCGCTTTTGATGTATCTTGAGAATCGTTAAGATGTGTTGTTCTTGTAGACAATTCTTTTCCTTGTTTTATGTTGGGATGGCATAATGTCATCCCAACAAAGATTATAGTAGATTCTACAATTAACTTAACATTTGAGTTGTAGGAGGGAACTCCGATTCCCGACTATCATTAGGTATAATCGCGATTCGGAGATCGCTCCTACATAGGTATAATCGCGATTCGGAGATCGCTCCTACAGAAGAGGTGTCAACACAATGTTATAATTCACCATGGGCTATTCGTTTTCAAACTCAAGCTTGGCAAAACGGAGAAAAATACCTCCACCCGGTCTGGCAAGAGGCCCGTTGATAGCCAAACATGCGATGACATGTTTAGCACCCGGTTCAGCACTTTCGGATATAACAACGCGTTGCGGGGCGTTGAAACCCGAAGCAGCACCACGTCCAGACTCTCCAAATGCCAAGTCAATTTCGCCATTGACCCAAACTTCACCGTAGTCATCAATACAAGTGTGAAACCACACTTTTGAACCGGCAACGGACTTTCCATCTACTTCTTCAGGAATAGTGACAGTAATCCGATACCAACCGAAACAGAGACCTGTTAAGACGATTTCTTGAATATTTTCACAAATTCCCCAACCGGAATCGTCATAATCGGCATTACGCGCTGGCGATTCTGGCATCTGATCAACTAAACCTCCGTTTGGCTCACCGGGGACGAGTCCCGCGGCAAAACGCCATTGAGCATTTGTGAGTTCAAGATGTTCAGCATTTTCTAAATCAAGTTCAGCAATAATCATAGGTGTTCCTTCCTTAGTTTATTTGTGTGCCAAAGTTTATAGGCAATACGTGTTGAACAAATCAGGAAAAATCCTGCGACAATAAATGGTACATAAACTGAAATGTTAATTAAAAATCCACTTGCAACATAACCGAGAAGAAACCCGGTGCTCCACGCTAAATGTGTTATGCCGACACCGTGTCCTTTCTCGTCGGCTTTAGTAAATTCATTGATAAATCGTGGGATAGTAGTTGAGAGTGCCCATGCTGCACCCGCCCCAAGTATCCCGAAAATTCCCAGAGTAACTAACGAGTTATGAAAAAATGCCAATCCAAAAGCGAGAATTGTAACGACTACATTTGCTACTAAAGCAGGGATACGATGACCGACTGCATCACATATTTTTCCAGTAACAAACTGGCAAACAAATGCAAAGAGTAATTTAATTGCACCGTAATATCCAGTTGCCTTATCACCTCCAAGGTTATTAACCAAAATCGGCATGAGTAGGTTTACAGATCCCCAATAGTACGTTGGGAAAATGCGCAAACCGATCAGCATTTGTATGTTTGATCTACGACATAAGTTCGTATATTTTCCGATGTTTAAGGTTGATTTCCAAATTCCGCCCTGTTTCTGTTGGCGGTCATTGACGTGTTGTTTAAGACGCGGTAAAAAGAAGCATGCGCCAACAAACAGTAGACCGGACAGAAACACTGCGCCAGTTCCAAAAACATTGTAGTTGATCAGGGGGATAATCTCGCCTTTGTCGTTGATCCGACCAATAATCTCGCCAGCGATAGCACTGCCAACAGCACTTCCGACTGTGCTACTTATAAAGTATAGTCCTGTTGCCATCCCTAACTGCTTTGGCGACACTGAACTGATGAGATATGATTGCCCACCTGCAGTCTTGAATCCGGAAGCAATGCCTTCATAGCAGAGAATACCCCATATAAACAAAGGTATTTGTGTGGTAAAAAGTCCTCCTATTATAACTGCTCCGGTCATGCCGATAAGCAATGTCGGTTTTCGTCCGAATCTGTCACTAAGCGTTCCACCGATGAGTGCTGTTATTCCACCAAGACCTATAGGTATAGCACGTAGTAACCCCGCAAAAAGTTCGTTTTTTCCTAAAACTTTATCGGCATATACCGGAAAGAACCAGTGTACTGGGCCAGTAATCAAACCGATCACAAACACGATGAGGCAGAGCGAAATGAATCCTCGTGTCCACATCAGAGCACGTCAGAAAATGTGGTCATGGTAGAAATCCTGTCTAACCTGTCATATATTGACTTCAATTTACGGATTTATTCGCATCAACGTCTCTGTAATGTTCGGAGCAGCGGTTCCGAGTCCGCAGGCACTTGTTGCTTTCATGACTGACCCAATTTCCATAATCAACTCTTTTGATTTCTGGTTCAGCGGTGCAGCCAATAATTCGGTGAGTCGATGTGTTCCGATACGGCACGGGAAGCACTTTCCACAAGATTCTTCAGCAAAAAATTCCATTGCATTATGCGCTACATCAAGCATATCTCGTGTGTCATCAAACACCATAATACCAGCTGCACCGAGCATCGCGCCGACCTTTTGGAAACTCGGTTCATCAATCGTGATGTCAAAGTCTTTTTCACTGATAAACCCACCTGATAACCCCGCTGATGTAATTGCTTGAATTGAACGTCCTTCTAAAGGACCTCCTGCCCATTCGTAAAGTAGTGTCTTTAGCGGAAGTCCGAACGGCACCTCATAATTCCCCGGTCTTTGTATGTCTCCAGAGAGACTAATGATTTTTGTGCCTGCCAGATTTTCATCGTAACTCAGTTTTTTATACCATTCTGCACCGTGTCGCAAAATCTGTGTAGCGGCGGCAAGTGTCTCCACATTGTTTACCACAGTAGGCAGGTTTTCAAAACCGTGCGTCACAGGGTAAGGTGGTCGATTTCTCGGAAAAGGGTGTTTGCCTTCCAAACTGTTCAACAACGAACCTTCTTCACCACAAACATAAGCACCAGCACCGCGGCGAATATAGATATAAAAATTAAATTGTTCTCCCAAGATAGTATCACCAATCAATCCCTCTGCTTCGGCTTCCGCTATTGCCCGTTCAAGAATTTTTAAGGTTTCTGGATATTCATAGCGTAAATAGATAAAGCCTCGTGTCGATCCTGTTGCGTAAGCGGCGAGTGTCATTCCTTCAATTATTGCATGCGGCGCATAATTAAGAATAACCCGATCCTTGAAACAACCCGGTTCACCTTCATCTGCATTGCAGACAATTGTTTTCGGTTCACCGGGCGCATTCAAAACCGATTCCCATTTCATGCCTGTAGGGAATCCTGCACCACCTCTACCAGCAAGTTGACTCTCTTTAAGTATATCAATTACTTCTTCGGGGGTAAGGGATGTTACCGCATGTTTTAATCCTTCGTAGCCACCTGTGCGTTGGTAACCCGTAATCGTCTTTCGGTTTGGTTCACGAATTTCTGCAAAGATACATTCTTCGCCATCACCCGGGTATAGTGGCGGTAAAGGGGTAGGTTGAACAGAAAGTGTGTCTGCTTGTTTTCCGGTGAGTACTTGATGCCCTTTTAGAACTGGAACACAATCGTCACATCTTCCAGCACAGGGCATTGCGGTAGCCCCTTCAGATTTAAGTGCCTCAAAGATTTCTAATCCACCTTGCAACCGACATACAGGTCCGGTGCAGACGCGCGGAGCGTTTTGCCCTGGTGCTTCGCGTGCAAAGTGGTGATAAAAAGTTAAGGTGCCGAAAAGTTCTGCAAGTGGAATTCGAAATCCGACTGCAATGTCTCGGAGAGCTGCCTCCGATATAAACCCATCTCTGTCATGAAACGCGTTTAATATGCCGAGCAATGGCGCAGGCGCGTCACGCCAATTGGCAATCAATTCTGCATTCGTTGGCATCTATCTCTCCAATCGCATCCGTAAATATCTGATCGAACTCCAATGTAATACGTCTAATGTGTCTTTTTAAAGTGACATCTTTCATTAAAAAAATTGAGTCTGTCAATTAGAATATCAGATTTTAAAGTTATGGTCAACTTTTTTGTTTCCTAAGTTCAACATCTTTCTGTTGACATCCAATTGCAATCATGAGATAATAAAACAATATTTGAATCAAAGTTAATACGAATATGGCAACAGTAAAACTGGAAAACGTTACAAAACGATTCGGCGAGCTTACCGCTCTGGACGACATCACACTTGATGTGAAAGATGAAGAATTCTTTGTGTTACTCGGTCAGACTGGTGCTGGAAAAACGACAACGCTCCGCTGTATCGCTGGATTAGACAAACCTGAAGAAGGCAGCATCTACTTAGACGATGCCCGTGTAAACGACAAAACACCCGCTGAACGCGATGTTGCTTTTGTCTTTCAATCCCATATTCTCTATCCACACCTTACCGTTTACGAAAATATGGCGTTCCCCTTACACCCACGAAAATTATCTGCTGAAGAGATTGATCGGCGCGTCAAAGACATTGCGGAGATGTTACATATTGAGCATCTACTAATGCGTAAACCGAATCAGTTAAGTGGTGGTGAAACACAGCGCGTTGGACTCGGTAGAGCCATGGTACGTCGCCCACAAGTATTCCTGATGGATGAACCGATTTCTAACCTTGATGCCAAACTGCGTGCCGAAATGCGTGTTGAAATTAGGTGGCGACAACGCGAACTCGGCACTACTACATTTTATGTAACACATGATCAGGTGGAAGCGATGTCCATGGCAGACCGTATCGCTGTGCTTGATACCGGGAAGATTCAGCAGTTGGGAACACCTTCCGAAATTTATAGCCATCCTGCGAATCTGTTTGTTGCGGGTTTCATCGGTAGTCCAAGCATGAACTGTATTCCGTGTGAAATCTCCAGCAATAATGGCAACATCCAGTTAAACTTGTCTGATGGAAATGGAGACAATACGTTTGCAATTGAGGATACCCGTATTGCTAAAACGGTAAGTGAGCTCAATACAGAAAGGGATTTAGTATTCGGTGCCCACCCTGAAGATGTCCTCGTCAGTCACCAACCTGTTCCCAATGCTTTTCTGGCTGAAGTCTATAGCGTTGAACCACTCGGGGCAGAAACGATAGCTGAGATTACGCTTGGAACGGATGTTGACGGTTCTCGGACGATCATTAAATCACGCACCGCGCCCAACTTTGAAGCAGAAATTGGGCAACATCTCTATGTTTCTTTTGTCCCCGAACGAATTCATCTTTTCGACAAGGTTACTGGTGAAGCATTACTAACCTAATCTGTATACCAAATCGTACATCTACTTGTAGGCGCGCTTTGATGAAGGTTAAAAATAAATTGGGTAATTCCATAATTATGCCCGGTGCGGTTAGGAAACCGCACCTACCGTGTCTATGGAAAGCTGTAATTACCGATTTAATTAATTAATCTTCATGTAAGCGCGCCGGTCAAGATGTATCGTTAATTGGAAAACCTACTATATCATGAGTTTGCAGCTAAGACTTTTCAACTTACTTCCCAATTTTGTTAAGAAAATAGGATGTCAGTTTTTGCGGAAACTTGGACGTGATCCGGATGCTTGGTTGGAAAATTTCCTCAAAAAACATAAAGGAGAGTAAAGTATGAATGGCGGTGATATTCTGATTGAATGTTTGAAAGTACAAGGTGTTTCGGCTGTTTTTGGAATGCCCGGCACACAAAACATTCATATTTACGATTCACTGCTTCGCAGAGGATCCGGGGCAATAAATCATTTTCTGGTCCGACATGAATATGCTGCAACGCAAATGGCAGACGGGTTTGCCCGCGCAACAGGTGAAGTTGGCGTTGCCATCACTGTACCAGGACCGGGCGCAAGCAATGCTTCTACAGGGATTTTGGAGGCTTTCACCGATTGTATACCGGTATTACTAATTACCGGACAGAGTCATTCCGATTCCTATAACAGACATCCGAGTAAGATGTTCCACGGCTTGGATCAGATGCGGTTTTTTGAACCGATAACCAAGTATTGTGCTATTGCGCATACTGTATATGAGATTCCTGTTGTAGTTGAAAATGCCTTTAAAGCGATGCGTAACGGTAGACCTGGACCGACGGTATTGGAATTTCCGATGGATGTAACCACTGGAGATGGTGAAGTCCAAATTCCGTCCCGCGTTGAACGTGAAGATTTACCGCCACCCGATGATTCTGTACTAAGTACCGCAGTTGATAAGATACGCAATGCGAAATTGCCCCTGATTTTTGCTGGTTCCGCTGTTATTCATGCTAATGCCAGAAATGAGTTAAGGCTGCTTGCAGAGAAGTTAAAAGCACCTGTTATTGTATCCCGTTGTGCGAAAGGTGCTTTGTCGGAAGACCATCCGTTAGCGTTGCAAGTCTGCTACGGCTTTTTGGGGCAAGAGGCACTTAAACACGCTGATTGTTTAATAGGTATTGGGCCGAGGTTTACATCCATTGACACACGCAGTTGGAGCATGAAACTGCCGCAGCCTTTCATCCAAATTGACGAAGATGAAAACGAAATTGGACGGGAATATCCGTGTGAAATAGGTGTTGTGGGTGATTTAAAACTTACCTTACAGGCACTGATTGAGGATATATCCACGGATCAAAACGGTTGGGATAACGTATTACCACAACTTCGCGCACAGTTTGATACACAACCGCCACTGCCTATCATTCACGAACTCCAAGATGTTCTGCCGCGAGATACCATCTATTCGATTGATGTTCATTCACTTGGATATGCTTCCTTTGCGGAATTTCCTATTTACGATCCGCGCACCTTTCTCTATCCGAATATCGGTGTGGCGTTAGGGTATGCCTATCCTGCGGCGATTGGTGCTAAGGTGGCGTATCCTGACCGTACGGTTATATGCTTTAGCGGCGACGGTGGATTTTTGATGGGCGCAATGGAAATGGCAACAGCGATGAAATATGGCATCAACGTCGTTGCAATTGTAATAAATGATGATGCGTTGTCAGCGATTAAAGGGTCTCAGTTGAAGGGATTTGATGGACGTACTATTGACACGGACCTACATAATCCGGATTTTGTTGAGTTTGCGCAGTCTTTCGGTGCTTATGCAAGGAAGGTTGAAAATTTGGGAGACTTTAAACCAATACTACGGGAGGCACTCGCTGCTGAAAAACCTGCACTTATTGAAGTGGTGATGCGGGAACATCAAGACGAAATTATTGATTCTATAGGGTGGTTGAAAGCTGATGCTCTCCGGAAAAACTCTTTTTGACATGCTGTTATGAAATTCGCCAAGCAAATTATGCTGGAGAGGCAACATAATTCAATCTTACGACACCAAACCCTCACTTTCTCGGTATTCTGTCAACTCTTCAAAAAGCAAGAGTTGTTCAGCTCGCTCTGCTGGTTCTTCTTCCAAGTGTTTAGGTGTGAAATTCATTACCAATGCTTCAAGCATCGGATTTCTATTTTTCTCTTTCGCGCCGACGTGATAAAAATGCTCTTTGGTTAACACATGAAATTCCGACCATAGCGTCTTAAGAAATACATTTTCTCTATACTGATTACTATGCCAAGTAGATAAAATGAATTTGCAAGGAGATTGGCTCAACTTCTCAAATAGGTATTGTTCATTTTCTTCGTTCCAGCTATCGAAATAATCAACGTGCCGCCCAACATAAGGCGGATCACAGTAAACAAAATCATCTGCAGAAATGTCTTTAAGTGTTTCTTTAAAGTCTTGGCAGATAAACGACCAATTAAAATGTCTTGACATGACATGAACGTAGTTAACTTGGTTTACAATCTTTGTGATATATCCTTTAGAAAACCGCTGTGGCTTGTGCCCAAAAGGTATATTAAAATCCCCTTTGCGATTGAATCGAATCATACCGTTAAAGCAGCAGCGATTTAAAAAAAGAAAATCTAAAGGCTCATGTGTTTTATTTAATCGCTCTCGAACTTCATAATAGTAGTCTTGCCCACATCTTGATAGCAATTTGCCGTGCTGTTCAAGGAAGTTTCTCACCTTCAAACCATCAAGTTTCCCATTCGCTATCGCGTTATAGAAGTTAATCAAATGTGGATTGCTATCTGCAAAGACTGCGTTGCGCGGTGTCATATTGAAGCCAACAACCCCCGATCCCATAAAGGGTTCAATCCATCTGCCTTCAAAAGACCAGTCTACAGCACGCTTTATAAAAGGGACAAGCTTGCTTTTTATTCCTTGACACTTAATCGGTGGAATTATAACTTTCATCATTGGTTTCGACAGATTGTTTAATCTATTTCCAGATTAAGCTATAGTCCTTATTATGCGATTCAATACTCGCCGCGTGCGTTCCAGCCAGGGTACTGCTCTTCCAACGCCTGAAGCGTCTGTGGCGTGTAGTATGGATGACCGGCAGGTGGAAACCGAAAAACCTCGCGTTCCGTTGCCGTCAACGTGCCGATGAATTTCGAGAACGTCGCGTGTCGTCCTTTATCTGTGTAGTGTCGAAAGCCTTCCCAATAATGGTCTGCCCTTCCTAAACCGAACCCCCATGTAAAACGTTGTCCATCTTCCCGCAGGTAATCGCTTGCTGAATGCAATGTATAGTTGTTGAAGATACAGAGGGTTCCGCCTTTGCAGACAAGTGGTTCACATTTAGACATATCCTGTCCGTACTCGGTAGCGAGTAATCTGAGCGGTGCTTGATCTTCATCAACATCCTCAAGATGTGCCCAAAATACAAGTTGTCCGAATTCCGGAGCGGACTGTGACTGTGGTAGCAATGAGTTATTTCCGTTATCAATATGCAAGCCGCTTGCATCGCTACCGATACCACCACCTTTGAATTCAGGATAACGTGCAATCATACACCCTGCACGGAAGTGAATGTGCTCTGTCTTGAACCACTTACGCGCAAATTCCCACGCCTCGTAGTCCACGATCCCACGCAACAGCGCCATTTCAGATGATGGGAATTCAGTCAAGATCGCTCTGCCCGGAGGTGGATCGTCTTTGACCTCTTCCCACGTCGGTAGCACACGACGTTGGGCAGCTTGCATCTCTGTGAGCTGCTCCCCCGAATAGTAGTCCGGTACGATTAGATAGCCTTTTGCAGCGAATTTGTCAAGATGTGCATCGGTAAGTTTGATGGGCATGTTACCCTCTACTGGACAAGTGGGAAAATCTGAACAAGAAAACTAAAAAAAATGCTGACGAACCTTGAACGTCAAGTCCGCCAGCAAAATAGAAAACTCCCCCAGACGGACTCGAACCGCCGACACGATGGTTAACAGCCATCTGCTCTACCAACTGAGCTATGGGGGAATATTAATTACATTTAGCACTTTTAATTATACAATATCATAATACCCGATTGCAAGTTAAAATGCACTTTTTGCAGATTTTATAGTGAAACCTAAAAATATGTATACACTCCCAGGTAGATGCGGTTTCCAACCGCACGATTTACACCGGTTCGGTTAGGAAACCGAACCTACCGTCATGTATAAATAATTATGGATTCTACTATAACATCCACACTTAACTTCCTTACTCTGGACCCCCTGCTTGCCTTTGGTCTCATAACCATCACGCTTCCACCAATCTAAACCGCCGAGTAATTCTTTGACATTAAACCCTAATTTCGCCATGTTCAAAGCACCTTTGGTAGAAGCGTTACAACCGATACCATCACAATAAGTAACATACAACTTTGATTTGTCAAGATCACTTGTGGTTGCCTCACACATTGTTCTATGAGGCACATTTATTGCTGTTGGTATATGTTCAAGCGTGTATGCCTCCGGTGAGCGAGCATCTATGACGACAACATCTTCTCCGTTATTGAGTGCTTCGCTGAGATCCCAGGAATCGGTTTCATAAGCTAACTTTGCTTGATAAAATTCAAGTTGATCCATCAATAATGCGACTCCTATCTATTATCTCATCTCTTTCACACGCGCCCATGTAGTTGCCAATTTGCCAAGCGCAGTAACGGCTAAAGCTTCTTCAAGACCGTTGTCCATGATCTGCATGATGTCATTGTCAGAAAGCGGGGTGTTAAAAACACCAACATCATCAAGTATTCCAATAAAAGTCCAACCTGGATCTTTCCAAGACGCAAGCCGAAGTTGACCGCTTGGTTTATCGTCAGGTTTCCCAACTGCCTTTTCACCAACAGATTCACCGTCTACATAAAGTTTAAGTGTGTTTCCATCATGAGTGATTGCAACAAAACTCCACTCACCCTGTTCCCATGTTCCACCTCGTACGTGTGTTGCACCTTGGTCAGCATTTACCGCTATACTTCCGTAAAAATCAGCCTGTCCAATTTGGATGGTGGGATTATGCCAATCGCGTTCAATAACGCGTGTATTAACGTTCGGAGGCGGAGCAGTCGGTTGCACCCATAGCAGATAAGTGAACCCATCAAGATAATCGTCAATGGATTCACTTGGGGGTATCTCTACACGAGCAGATCCGTCAAACTCAAGTGCATTCCCAAATTTCCCGTCAGTCCATTTGGCATTAATAATTTTTCCGTCATTTCCATTTGCTGAAGTATCTTTGACAGTATCTCCTTTTCCTTCGTTAAGAAGCCAGATGCCGACAACCGAATCTGGATCAATTTTTGCATCAATATTCTTGAAAGATATTATCATCATGCTTGTTAGACAAAGTATCATCACTATGGTATTTTTCATATTAGATTGTATCTCCTTCCAATTGCCTCTAATGGCGTTAATTGGTAATAAATTGCGCCTATTCAAATTGGGTTACTGCACGCGGAACGTGCCTACTACTTTTAAGTGCACATTCACATCCGAATTATTTATGTGTACTCCTCAATCATCTGTTGAATTCTTCCCATAACGCCCGATAGAAATTCATCACTCGGACCGGATCAGAACTCCCAGCAATTTCTGCCAAGGTGTAGCCCGAATATCCAGACTCTTTCAGCAAGGTGAACAGTTCTCGCCACGGATATTCACGCCGATGCAGTTCTGTAATATGCACTAACCCGATTTTCCCTTTTACGTAATTGAAGTTATTTTGAATAGAACCGTTTTCAACTTCGCCAAAGTTGGAATTCCAGCACACGTATACATTCTCATGGTCGGCAACATCAATAATAGTGCGTATATGTCGGAGTTCGGAGGTGCCGCCACCGTGCACTTCCAGTCGAATTTGAACGCCGAGGTCCGCCGAGAATTCGCCACATTCTCGCAATGCCAACCCAATCTGCTCTAACGTTTTTTCCACAGGAACTTCACTGGGGAGACCATTTGGACGCACCTTTACACCCGGTGCCCCGATGTCTGCTGCCAACTGAGAGTACTCTTTCGTGCCATCTATATTTTGGCGAACAGCATCTTGATCAACAGAATGATAATCAAAAGCGGAACCTAAACCGGCAATCTCAATGGGAGAATCCTCAAACTGTTGTTTTACAGCAGCTCGTTCACTTGCAGAGAGATTAACTTCAACGCCGTGTGCGTGTGTTGTCCGTAATTCCACACCTGAAAATCCTGTTTCCGAACACCGTTCAATGATAGTCGGAACATCCCAATCTTTTGCCATATTATAAGTTACTAAACCAAGTTTCATAAATTCTCCTTATTCAAAAAGTTGTGCCACCGGACAAGAAAATCCTTCAATAACATTTTCTCCTGTGAGCGTGTCTTTGCGTGTGAACAACTTAATCTCTGTTTCGGACCGAAATACCGTTACCGTTTTTCCGATAGGTTCAATAATCCAAACTATTTGCGTTCCAGCTTCCAGATAAGCAAGAGCCTTTTCAACAACCTTAGACTGGGAATCTGTCGGTGAGATCACTTCAATCGCGAGTTCTGGCGGGATTGAAAATATACCTCTTTGGTCATCAGGCAATTTAGATGTTGAAATAAAAGCGACATCAGGCATTAGTATCCGTTCACCAACGCGAAAACCGGTGTCTGAGGTATAGACACGACCAAGTTGATTCGTACGAACATGCGATTGCAAATACCACTGTATGTTAGAACTAATATTGCCATGTTCTATAGAGGTTGGCGGCATCGGAATCAATTCTCCTTTTATATATTCAAATCTCTCTAAATCGCTCTCAAGAAATTCCTCCAAAGTCATTGAAATGTTTTCTGTTGGAAGAGTTTCATGTGCAAATTCGTTGATGTCATGTGGATGCATTTTTAATTCCTCCATACATAATTGCAATTTCAAAATCTATTCAAAAAGTTGTGCTACTGGACAAGAAAATCCTTCAACGACATCCTCTCCTGTGAGTATATCTTTGCGAGTGAGTGTTTTTATATCTGTTTCTGAACGATAAACCGTTACCGTTTTTCCGATAGGTTCAATAATCCAAACGAGACGAGTACCCGCATTTAGATAGGCGAATGCCTTTTCAGCGATATTATACTGAGGATCTGTCGGAGAAACCACTTCAACTGCAAGGTCTGGAGGTATTGGGGATCCTTGGCGTCTGTTTTCAGGCAACCGTTCTGTTGAAACGAACGCAATATCAGGTTTCACCAATCTGTCACCTAACTTAAATGTTGTATCTGCGGGGTACAGACGACCTAAATGTTTTTCGCGAATATATGTACCTAAAGGTAAAATAAGACTCATACTTATTTCACCATGCTCCATCGTCGGTGGGGACATCGGCACTAATTCTCCTTTAACGTATTCATATCCTTCTATGTCATTTTGAAGAAATTCTTCCAATGTCATATCGGTTTTTATTGGCGTAAGGGATATCTCTGCCTGTTCATAACCGTTTTTTGGAACGTTCACAAGATTTCTCCTTCTTCCGTTCTCCTATTTTGAATTGCTAAATACCGATTTTTTTGCTATAATTTCTCTAACTCTACAATAAAGGAGAACACATTCATGGCATACGCACTTGAAGACGAATTTGGTGACATCATCGGTAAAGCCCGACGTGGACAAAACATGTCGCAAAATGAAACAGCCGAAGCCTCTGGAATCACAGAATCAGATTTGTCACGTATGGAACAGTATACCTTAAAACCGACAGAAGCGCAAGTCTATAAACTGGCAGAGGTACTTAATTTAGATGGGACAAAACTACTTGCGATTGCGACAGAACAGTGGGAACCTGATCCTGCTCAGCAATCTGGCGATACAAACCTTGATGTTATTACGATAAGCGCGCCAGTTGGCGGATGGCCAGTCAACGCTTACCTCTTAATCTGCAAAGCCACAGACGAAACCGCGATCATTGACACTGCCGCACACCCCGACCTGATTTTGGAACAACTTGATATACATAAAGTTAACCCGACTGCTATTCTATTGACTCATTCACACAAAGACCACACCGATGGGTTACCCCAACTCGAAAACGCTACCGGATGCCAAGCGTATATCCATAAGAGTGAACCGAAACCTCGGAGTGCAGGCAAATTGCGGGAACTCGTCCATTCGGATGTTGTAGAAATCGGAACGCTTATGGTGACTGTACTTGATACTCCCGGACATACCCCTGGGGGTTGCAGTTTTCTAACGCAATCCGCAGCTTTCGTGGGCGATGCAATTTTCGCGGGTTCGGTCGGCGGACCGAATATCTCTTATCAAGATGAAATTGATAGTGTCCGCGATAATCTTCTCTCACTTCCAGATGATGTGAGACTTTTCCCTGGTCATGGTCCTGCAACAACCGTTGGCGAAGAGAAGTTACACAACCCATTTTTCTAAAATCACACCGCTGCGACGGTGTGTATGTTCCTTACTTGTGCCGTGTGAGGCTTAAATATTGCTCTCGTATTTAGTCCAACGTTTTCTCTCCATCGGCTTGTCACTTCTTGGGGTGTCCATCCTTGTATTCTTGATGGTTCATCTGATTCCTGGTGATGCAGCCCTCACCATTGCAGGCGAACGTGCCACTAAGGAAGTGCTTGAACAACTCCGAGAAGATATGGGACTTGACAAGCCATTATATCACCAATACGCGAAATTCCTTTGGGACCTTGTGCGTCTTGATTTAGGACACTCCTTCAAAACAAAGCAGCCCGTTTTAGAAGAAATCAAACGTTATTTTCCCGCGACTGCTGAATTAACGCTTGCAGCGATGGTATTCTCCATCTTCTTTGGTATAGCGGCAGGCATCATTGCGGCTGTATATCGCGGTAAATTTTGGGACTATTTTTCAATGTCCACATCTCTCGCAGGTATCTCAATACCGATCTTCTGGCTTGGGTTGATGTTGATTCTGCTTTTTTCCTATTATTTGAGGATATTGCCTGCTACAGGACGTTTAGATACTGTTTTGAGTTTGGATATTGAATCGCATACCGGTTTTTATTTAATTGATACACTTCTTGCCAACAACTTCGCTGCATTTAAAGATGCAATTGCACACCTCATACTCCCCGCAATTACCTTAGGCACAATCCCGTTAGCTATTATTGCGCGAATGACCCGTTCAAGTCTGCTTGAGGTGTTAAATCAACCATACATTACCACTGCCTACGCAAAGGGTTTGTCAAAATGGAAAGTTATCATCAAACATGCGCTGAAAAATAGCATGGTTCCAGTTTTGACTGTTATCGGTCTTGAATTTGGTTATCTGATGGGGGGTGCAATTTTAACTGAACATATTTTCTCGTGGCCCGGACTCGGTTCATGGTTGCGCGCTGCAGTTGAAGCACGCGATGTTCGCGCTGTCCAAGGCGGTGTGCTTTTCGTTTCTGCACTCTTTATGTTTGTAAACCTCATTGTTGACCTGTTGTATGCATATTTTGATCCACGCATCCGGGTAGGAGACGAAGCCAAATGAATGACACGCCAATATCATTGGGTCAACCCAATGTCTTCCGAAAACTTCTGCGGCACCGTTCAGCTACTATCGGTGCGTCTATAATCCTCTTTTTTGTCATCGTGGCAATTTTTGCACCGCTTATTGCAACGCACGATCCGTGGAAAACAGAGATCGCAAAACGTCTTGAAGGTCGGTCTGGTGAACATTATCTTGGCACGGATGGCACTGGACGTGATGTTTTTAGCCGAATTGTTTACGGTTCTCGTATCTCCCTGAAGGTCGGATTTATCGCGATTACCTTTTCGCTTGGATTCGGTACTTTGTTTGGTGCAATCGCTGGTTATTTTGGCGGGTGGTTAGATAACCTGATTATGCGTGTGATGGATATGTTGCTTGCGATGCCGAGTATTTTACTCGCGATGGTCATTGTTACTATTTTGGGGCAGAGTCTTACAAACGCGATTATCGCTGTTTCCATTGTCTATATTCCACAGTATGCGCGGATTTTACGTGCCTCTGTTCTCAAAGTGCGCGAGTTAGATTACGTTACCGCAGCGAAAGTGATTGGCGCAAGTGACATTCGGATTCTGGTTACGACGGTTCTACCAAACTGTCTTGCGCCGTTGATTGTTCAAGCTACTTTGGGGATTGGTGCTGCTATTTTAGATGCGGCAGGACTCAGTTTTCTCGGTCTCGGTGCAGAGGTTGGTGTGCCTGAATGGGGAGCAATGCTGAATGAAAATACAAAGTATATTCGCAAGGCACCACTGGCTGTTACTGCTCCCGGTGTGGCTATCTTTCTCATTGTCTTAGGTTTCAATCTCCTTGGAGATGCGCTCAGAGATGCACTTGACCCGCAAATAGATTGAGGTAACATTATGTTTAAACCTGAATTCAATTATACACATAACATTGTTAGAAATCTGATGAATATTGAAGGAGCGAAAGAGGTAATTGAAAACTCTCCTATCCTTCCTGTTTGGCAGTCACGTCTCCAAAAAGAAGCATTAGTCCGTCAAGCACATCACACCACTCGGATTGAAGGGACTCAACTCACTATAGAACAGGTTCGAGACCTTATTGATGAGAAACCTATTGTGGCACGAGAACGAGATATACAGGAGGTGCGTAATTATTTGAAAGTCGCTGCTTTCATAGATGAAGTCTATGGAGATCCTGACATGCAGCTTGACCTCCGCACGATCCGACATATACATTACTTGATACTTGATGGAATTCAAGGCGGTTATGAGCCGGGGGAATTCCGCAAAATCCAGAATTATGTTGTAAACAACAAAACTAAAGAGGTCATCTACACACCCCCGTCTGCTTCTGAAGTGCCAATTCTGATGCTTGAATTGGTTGATTGGTTGCGATCAGACGAAGCAAATCAACTATCGCCCTTACTTAAAGCAGGTATCGCACACTACCAGTTAGTTGACATTCATCCATTTCTTGATGGTAACGGGAGAACAGCACGCGCACTCGCAAATCTCATTCTTTACCATGCAGGTTACGACATCAAAAAACTCTTTTCTCTTGAAGAATATTACGATGTGAACCCTGCTGGTTATTATGAGGCTTTGCAGAGTGTCCGGATAATAGGCGTACTTACAACATGGTTGACGTATTTTACTGCTGGTATCGCAGCGGAAATGCAGAAGATTAAAGAATTGGTGTTGACCCACAGCAGGGATAGGGCTTTACGAGATAAAATTGGACAAGTAGCACTTTCAGAACGACAGCTCGCTATTCTCGCCTATATCGAAAAGCATGGACGAATTACAAACCGAGAATTACAGCAACTTGCCGATCTTTCACATGCAACGGCTCATAAAGAATTGTTAACATCGGTACAAAGTGGGTTGTTAAATAAAAAAGGTAAAGCGAGAGGAACCTATTATGTACTGGTTGATGATTTCTAACGATTTTGGTTGATGATTACGCTATGAACCCATACTATATCAATGTTTGCAGCGGTTGATGATTCGGTTGATGATTTTTTCGATTTTTAGTTGATGATTATGCTTTCATGCCTTACTATAACAAGGTTTAGATAGGTTAATGATTTTAGTTGATGATTAAGGCATTCTCAAAACTCAAATTTCTGTTGACAAAAACAACAATTTCCAATAAAATACAACCACAAAAATCAACATACGGAGAAATTGATACCATTGTCTGAAAACACGCAACGCATTTTCTCACAGTTAGAAAACTTTCGCGGTATTGAACCGCTTAGACAACTTTTTTGGGTAGAACTTAACTATAAACGCGACAATACCCCTATTTTAAACTTACCAGAAGGTGTGGCTAACCTCGTTGCGGAAGATCCTCTCTGTTTTGCCACTGCGGGAAAAAACAAAGATTTTCACGTAATATACACAAAGCTCAAATCTGAAAATCTCCGAAAAACTGACGAACGCCAAATTATCTCACACCTGCAAACACGTTATCCAGATTCCTTATATATCTTTAGCAATTCTGAGCAAGAACAATGGCACTTTATTAACGTTAAACTTGCACGTGATAAACAGGAAGAAAGTGAGGAACAACCCCAAGCAAGGACCAAACTACGTAACATTTTCAGACGAATAACGATTGCTACCGATGAAAGACTCCGCACCGCCGCTGAACGGATCGCATTGCTTGACATTGAAGATATGCTTACCGCATTAGATATTAGACAAGGGCATGAAGAAGCGTTTAATGTTGAAGCAGTTACAGAGAAATTTTTTGAGAGTTACAAGAGTATCTTCAAGCGACTCCAAACTGAACTCAAGAGACAAAACAACGATCAAAAATGGGCACACGATTTTTCTCAACAATTCCTTACTCGCTGTATATTCCTTTATTTTATTCAAAAAAAGGGTTGGCTTGGCGGTGACACCGATTTTCTTCACACATTCTGGCAAACGTATCAATCCTCATCACAACCGACAGACACTTTCGTTGAAAAATGGTTAAACGTCCTTTTTTTCCAGGCATTCAACAACCAATTTCATGGTGGACTCAACTACTTTCCCACCGATTTACGAAACATCCTGCAACTTGCCCCTTACCTAAACGGTGGTTTATTCCGAGAAAACGAATTAGATAATGAATATATATTCAAGATTTCGGATAAATTGTGGGAACAGATATTCACTTTCTTAGAACAATACAACTTCACCATAGCAGAAGATACTCCGCTTGATCAAGAGGTAGGCGTAGACCCAGAAATGATTGGTAAGGTTTATGAGAGTCTTGTCTCTGTTGAGGATGAAGAGAGAGGCGATGCAGGGATATTCTATACACCGCGCGTCGAAATTGATCTGATGTGCAGACTCGCACTTGTTGATAACCTCGCTAACAACATCGGCACTAAAGAGGATAAACTCCTCTTTTACGAAGCACTTTTCGCATTTGAACCGGACGAAAAAGCAGAAGCGGATGCAAAACTTGCGGATCTGTGGGAAAAAATTTATGATCACCTTTCTGAGATTACAGTGGTTGACCCTGCGTGCGGCAGCGGATCTTTCCTTGTCGGCATGCTTCATGTCCTTGATGACTTGCACGAACGAGCTGAAAAACATATAGGAACCAAGTACGAATCGAGCTATGAACGTAGAAAAGCAATTATCGGTAAAAACCTTTACGGTGTTGACGTGAAGCAGTGGGCATGCAAAGTCGCTGAACTCCGACTCTGGCTTGCTTTGATTATTGACGCTGAAATTCCTTCAAATGAACTGCACGTAAGACCAGAACCCTTGCTTCCCGATTTTTCCTTCAATATCCGGCACGGCGATAGCATTGTGCAGAACATCGGTGGCATGAACCTTGCACAAACCCGTACTATCGGTGGTATTGGTACAAGTAAAATTGATCGCAAAATCAAAGAACTTAAAAGAGAAAAACTCAAGTTTTTTAACACCGATCCAGACAGAAAATATGCCGAGAAAGAGGATGTCCAACAAGCAGAAAACAATCTTTTCAGAGAACGTCTTGAGAATTATGAGGTAGAGATTTCCAAAGAAATTCGTAAAACTAAAGCGTGGCTGGAGGACCCGGCTGAACAGATTCCACTCTTAGATACCGAACAAATCGATACAAAAGAATTGGACCGTCAAACACAACAGAAAAAAAATGAACTCCAAAAACACGAAGAAAATCTTACACAGATTCAACGAACCCGCAAGGTTCTGTCATCAAGTACAACATCCCCTTTCGTCTGGGATATTGCCTTCGTTGAAATCTTTAGCCATCGCGGCGGATTTGATATTGTGATTGAAAATCCTCCATACACTCGTCAAAAAGATATCAGAGATCTAATGCTGCCTCGGAACGAGGGAATAAAAAAAACCAACAAGAAAGCGTACAAAGCAAAATTAGCGAGGGCAATCTATCAGGCTTTTCCAAGTTTCTTCAGTTATCAACATAAGAAAGACATCAAACCTGATAAACCTGATGCGGCGACCAAGTATAAACTGGATGCCAAAAATGGTCTTTACGTCTACTTCTATTTTCATGGACTCTCCCTACTTAATCCAAAAGGTAGTTTTTGCACTATCACCTCCAACTCGTGGTTAGATGTTGACTACGGCAAAGATTTACAAGAATTTCTTCTCAAACAGTGTCATCTTAAGATGGTTTTGGATAATTCGGCAAAACGCTCCTTTTCGACTGCAGAGGTCAACACCGTGATATGTGTTATTTCTGCCCCAACAGAAATCAAGAGTTTTACTTGCAACACATGACGCATTTTGTCAACTTCACCGTGCCATTTGAGGTAATTCTGGACGCCGTTATTTTCTACGAAATTGAAACTACTTCGGCGCGCGATAGCTCCCCAGAGTACCGTATTCATCCATTGTCCCAGAAATCACTTTTAGCCAATGGAAACGACAAAAACGCAAAATATATCGGTGACAAATGGGGTGGAAAATATCTACGCGCCCCAGACATCTTTTGGACAATTCTGGAGAAGGGAAATGGTAAACTGGTGCGTCTGGGGGACATCGCTGAGGTGCGACGTGGTTTCACAACGGGTGCCAATGAGTTCTTCTACTTTGACACTGAACGCATTCAGGAATGGGGAATTGAGTCAGAATATTTGAAACCCGTCATCAAAAGCCCAAAAGAGTGCAAAAGCATCCGTATTGACCCGAGTCAGTTGCAGTTTAAACTGTTTATGTGCAATTCGGACAACGCAGCCCTGACAGGCACGGCTGCGTTGGAATACATCAAATGGGGAGAGTCACAGAAATATCATAAGCGACCGACTTGTCAGTCAAGGGCGCACTGGTGGCAAAGTTCGAACGAGTCTGGAAATAGTATTTTTGTCAAAGAAGCAAATGAAACTTCAGCGGTGTTTTTCAATCCTAACAATTATCTCGTTGATTGCCGACTTTACTATGCCGATCTACCTAATGACATTCTTCTATTCTTAAATTCAGCTATTGGTGCAATGTTCTTTGAAATCTACAATCGGGCAGGACTTGGTGGAGGAGCAAGAAGCATGATGGTTTCAGATTATGAGGATGTCCCAACTTTAGCGAAGGCAAATGTAGGTGAGAAAACAGTTAAATTGATCTTGAAGCAAATCTTCCCTTTATCTCCACGAAAATTTGTTAATTCCGATTCTGAGTGGTCTAACCTTGATGCAATTATTTTTGATGCCCTCAACCTCACACAAGGCGAACGCGACGGTGTGTACGAAGCGGTCACACAACTCGTAACAACTCGTCTACAAAAAGCGAAGAGTATATAATTCAAAACAAATATATGACACACGACATCATTGATAACCGAAACGAAAAACTAATTGAGCACGTCAATCTTATCTTAGACTCCACCGAGCGAGCGCGGTTTGCTGTAGGGTACTTTTTCCTCAACGGTTTCACCAGTATAGCAAAAGAATTGCAGAACTTGACGGAACTCCGCCTCCTTATCGGGAATACGAGTACCCGTGAGACTATAGAACAACTTGCAGAGGCATACAAGGAATTATCCGCTATTGAAAATGCTACTGATGAACTCACCTATTCGAGCCGCGCGACGCGCAGGGCAAGGGCAGACGAAACTGCAGAAAATCTAAGGGCATGCATTGATTCAATGACACAAACGGATGAATCCGAGCAGTTAATCAAAACATTAGTGAAAATGATCGTTAATAAGAAACTGAAAGTCAGGGTTTATACCAAAGAAAGACTTCACGCCAAAGCTTACATTTTTGATTACAAGCAAGGCTATCATACCGGTACCTCTATTGTTGGATCGTCAAATCTCACTTTGGCGGGTTTAACGAGTAACACGGAATTGAATGTTGTTGTTTCTGGTAACGCCAATCAAGAGCAACTCCGAAAATGGTTTGATGAATTGTGGGACGAAGCGGACGATTTTGACAAATCCTTGATGGAAGAGATGCAAACCTCTTGGGCACTTGCCACCGTTTCCCCCTACGACATCTACATGAAAACGCTTTATGAACTTGTTAAAGAGAGACTTGAGCAAGATGAAGACAGTATCTCACCGATTGAAAACTTGATGAAGGAATTGGCAGATTTTCAACAGGTTGCAGTGTGGCAAGCAATAAAAATCATCAATAAGTACGGCGGTGCTTTTATCTCTGATGTTGTCGGACTTGGAAAAAGTTTTATCGGTTCGGCTATTGTAAAGTATTTTGAGCAAGTGGAAAATGCACGTCCGTTAATCTTTTGTCCGCCTGCACTTATTCCGATGTGGGAACGTTATAACGAATTTCACCAACTCAACGCTCAAGTGCTTTCTTCTGGTATGCTGAGTAGTGACGTGGAAAGAGTTTGGAATTTGCTTTTTGATACATATAAACACAGAAATTTTGTGCTTGTAGACGAAAGCCACAATTTCCGTAATCCTGGGACGCAACGTTATAGAATTCTGCAAGAGTTTTTAACAACGGATGAGAAAAAGTGTTGTTTTCTCACAGCAACACCGCGAAACAAAAGTGCATGGGACATTTTCCACCAATTAAAACTTTTTCATCTTGATGATGATACAGAATTGCCAATTGAACCTGCAAATCTGCGCGAGTATTTTGGCGCTATTGAGAAAAACGAACGAGACCTCCGTAACCTTTTACAACACGTTCTTATTCGCCGTACGCGAAACCACATTTTACGATGGTACGGATACGATGCAGAAACACAACAACCTGTAGACCCAACCCAATTTGACGATTATTTGAATCAGAAACGCCGCGCTTATGTTCAAATCGGCGATAATAAACAGTTTTTTCCGCACCGCATACTCACAACGGTTGAATATAGCATTGAGGACACTTATCAAGGATTGTATCAACAAATTCGGGAGCATATCGGGACTAAGAGTGCAAACTCTACAGCACAGTTGACCTATGCACGCTACGGTCTGTGGAATTATGTTAAAACTGAACAGCAAGATGTTGAACCCTACAGAGACTTGCAGAGTGCTGGAATAAACCTACGCGGTTTAATTCGCGTGCTTCTCTTTAAACGTTTTGAATCCAGTGTTTACGCATTCAAGCGTACCATCTCTCGGCTTCTGACGGTCCACAGGATTTTTCTTGATGCACTTGACGACGGTACTGTTGCTGCCGGTGAGGCTGCACAACAGATACTATATGATGCAAGCAATGCCAATGATACCGATATTGATAACACCGAACGAGATATCCTTGACCAGCTTGGAAATCTTACAGAAAACTATGATATAAATGATTTCAATGTTGGAGGACTACGTCGAGACATTGAACATGACATCAAGGTACTCCAACAGATTTTAGAACCTGTGGAACAGATTACTGAGGATGAAGATGCAAAACTCCAAACACTTATAGAATTGCTCAACACCCCTCCCTTGAACGAAGGAAAACGCTTGATCTTTACAAGTTATATTGATACTGCTGAATATCTTTACCAAAATTTACAGACTGATGACACCGACGTTATTTATAGCAGCAACAAAGATAAACAGAAAATCGTTGGGCGTTTTGCACCGAATGCCAACCCAGAATTCAGACAGAGGACAGAGGAAAGTGAGTTAAATACGCTTATTGCTACAGATGTTCTTGCAGAAGGTCTTAACTTACAAGATTGTGGGATGTTGATTAACTACGATCTCCATTGGAACCCTGTTCGGCTAATTCAACGTTTCGGTCGCATTGATCGGATAGGTAGTGAATTTGAGCAAATTCATGGTTTCAACTTCTTACCAGAACTTGGAATTGAGCGCCACCTTGGCTTACAACAAAGACTTCATAACCGAATTCAAGAAATTCACGATACAATCGGAGAAGATTCCCACATTCTCGACAACACAGAGCAACTTAACGAAGATGCAATGTATGCAATCTATGAACAAGACAGCGCACAGCTCAACCTATTTGAAGATAAAGAAGAAGCAGGAATTAGTTTTATTGAAGCGGAAGAGATATTACGTAAAATCATGCGCGATGATCCAGATGAATTTGAACGCATTACAAACCTGAGAGATGGCATCCGCACAGGTTTTCCTGCCGATGAGAAAGGTACTTACATATTTTGTCGGATGGGATCTCTTCAGCAGCCTCGTGTGTATGATGAAAATGGAGAATTGGTGACTAAAGATCCCGCTGAAATTCTCCAAAAACTGCGGTGTGACCCAGAATTGAAAGCACTTCCTGTCCCTCCTGAACATAATACGCGCGTTACGAAATACCAAAAAGATTTTGCCGAACAAAACCGAAATCGAACTTTACTTTCTGGACAAAGCTTAACTAACGCACAAAAATATATCCTAAAAGAGTTAAGGTTGCTCGGTGACACATCACAAGACACTGCAAATATTAGCACTCTTGACCAAGCCTTCCGCTTGCCACTCACAGAAGTAATCAAGCGGGAGATCAATCGTTTGCATCGCGGAAAAGTCACAGGAGACGAATTGCTTACCGAACTTGCAACCATTTATCAGCGGCATAACATGGCGGATTTGGAAAACAACCAACAAAAATCTGATGAGCAATCAGAGGCGTATGTTAAAATAATCTGTAGTGCCTCATTTATCAAACCATGAAAACTACAAAACTTGCAAGTTCACAATTAGTTGTATACTTTTTGGAAAAGGAACAGACAATCAATGAATATCCTTGTCCTCCACGGACCGAATTTACATCTCTTAGGTAAACGCCAACCAGAGATTTACGGACACCAAACATTGAATGACATCAATGGTGCGCTTGATCAGTTTGTAGCAGCATCGCCTCGCAATGTTGTGCTGAAAATTCTACAATCTAACCATGAAGGCGAGCTGGTCTCTATTATTGGTGAGCATATTGACTGGGCAGATGGTATTTTAATCAATCCTGCTGCTTATACACATACCAGCATTGCTATCCGAGATGCACTCACGACTGTCGGAGTCCCCGTCATTGAAATTCACCTCTCTAACATCTACGCTCGCGAGGAATTTCGGCATCATTCTTATGTATCAGGCGTTGCGGCAGGAGTGATTGGTGGTTTTGGTGCGTATAGTTACATACTTGCACTTGAAGCGATGATTCATATTCTTGGTCCGAATTCAACCGATAATTTAGATGAATAATTGAAAGGAATTATTTGTGGAACAAAAGCCATTTATACCTTTTAGCCGTCCGTGGATTGACGAGACTGAAATCGAAGCAGTTAGCGAAGTGCTTGCTTCTAAATGGATAAGTACCGGTGCAAGAGTGCGCGAGTTTGAACGTGCTTTTGCTGAATATCTCGGTGTCCAACACGCAATCGCAGTGAGTTCTTGCACTGCAGCGTTACATCTAAGCCTTGTTGTTAGCGGTATCGGTGTTGGGGACGAAGTTATTACCACACCTTATACCTTTACTGCTACTGCCGAAGCGATCCGATATGTCGGCGCAAAGCCTGTCTTCGTAGACATTGATCCCGATACATTGAACATTGATATTACGAAAATTGCGCCAGCGATTACCTCACGCACCAAAGCGATAATGCCTGTCCACATCGCTGGGTTACCATGTGATATGGATGCATTACAAGAGATTTGTCAAGCACACAATCTCGTGCTTATTGACGATGCAGCACATGCTATCCCTACTGAATATAACGGGCAATATATCGGAACTCTTGGCGACCTTTCTGCCTTTAGCTTTTATGCGAATAAAAACATGACGACTGGGGAAGGTGGGATGATTACCACAAACGATAATGCACTCGCAGAACCACTTAGAACAATGCGACTCCACGGAATTGACAAAGATGCCTGGGCACGGCAGTCGAAACGTAGTATTTGGCGATACGACATCACCACTGAAGGTTATAAATACAACATGACCGATATTCAGGCGGCGATGGGATTATGCCAACTCATGAAACTTAATAAACAGCATGAGCGGCGTCAGAATTTCGTACAGATATATCAATCAGAATTGGCGAAATTACCTCAGATTAGCACTCCGTTTGTGCCAGATAACCCAAAAGAACACGCGTGGCATCTCTATATTATCCAACTCCACACCGGTAACCGCGATGAATTCGTTGAATCCTTACGCGAAGAAAACATTGAATGTAGTGTCCACTATATCCCATTACACCTTTTCGAATTTTATCAGAAGCAGTACGGCTATAGTGTGGGCGATTTTCCGTGTGCCGAGGAAGTTTTTGAACGTGTTGTGAGTCTACCGCTCCATCCAGGGTTGACTGAATCGGATGTGCATCTTGTGATTGAGGCTATTCGTAAAGTTCTGACATCATAATGTACCCCATTGGTGCATAATTTTTGTTGGAATAGGAAGAATCCACATGTCTACCTCAAAACTCTACCAAATCATTCCCAGTGAAGTATGCTTTTCTTGTGATGTTTGCTGTCGTTTTTTAGAGGCTGATAGTCCACTCGCTCCAATTTTTACAGAGATTGAGAAACAACACACAATTTCTCAAGGGACAGACCCAACGTTGTTCCAACCACAAGCAGACGGAAAAAGTTCACAGATTAAGTTAAAACCGCATAAGGATTTTTACATCTGTCCGTTCTTTGAGCCAGATACGAGTAAATGTACTATTTATGCGAAACGTCCATTTGATTGTCAACTCTATCCCTTTGCTTTGATGTTCAATGCGGATGGAAACAGTGTAGTGTTAGGTGTGGATATGCTCTGCCCGTTTGGTGAAGCACATCTGGAGACAGAAGCCTTCCAGCTACATCTTCAGCATGTTATTAGTTATGTCGAATCAGAGACAGTGAGGGAACAGATTGCTGCAAATTGGAGTCTCATTGGGGAATATCAAGATACGGTGAAGGTTTTTCATACACTCAATCAAAACTTGACACATGCAATTGCGTCCCCTAACCCTTGAAGACAAATCCGTTTTTGAGGTATATGCGTCTCAGATGTATATTCACCTATCCAGTTATGCTTTCGCACCACTTTATGTGTGGCGAAAGCACTTTCAGTTCTATTGGACACTGCTACATGACCACTTCTGTATCTTTGCTAAACAGGGAGATGACTATTTTATGCCGATTTTGCCGATACCTTGTGCTGTCGGCAACCATTCTCATTTAAAAATTGTTAGCGATGCGTATCAATTCATGCTGGAGTCCAATCAAAATCCTCAGATTGCACGTATTGAAAATGTCCCAGAAGAACTACTCCCGCTTTTTCAAAATGAAGGTTTTCACACTATTCAAAAAGAAACTGAATATGTCTATAGGACAGAAGATTTAAGTGAGTTGCGAGGAGATCGTTACAAACAGCAAAGAAATGCTTACAACGCTTTTATCGCACAATACGCCTCAATTAAATGTGAACCATATCAACTAACTGATCGGGATGCTTGCCTCCATCTATACGAGAGATGGCGAAAATCGCGCGCAGAAAAATATGATGACCCAATCTATCAAGCAATGCTGGAAGATTCACAATCTGCACATCGGATCGGGGTAACACATGCAAAGGAATTGGGGTTGGTCGGTAGGGTTGTCCGTATTGATGGTGAGTTAAGCGCGTATACCTTCGGATATGAATTGAATAGTGAGACGTTCTGTGTGCTTTTTGAAATTACAGACCTCAACATAAAAGGACTGTCACAGTTCATCTATCGGGAATTTTGTAAGGAATTGAGAAGGACTTACAAGTGGATAAACGCAATGGACGATTCGGGGTTAGAGAATCTAAAACGTGTCAAACGTTCCTATCATCCAACACAATTGATACCAACATATAACATTTATGAAAGCAGCATTGATCTTCCTTAACGGATACTACGACACACGTCATCTGAATTTTTATCGACAAGAAATTGACTTTGCCATAAAAAAAGGTAACCCTCTTATTTGTGCCGATGGCGGTATCCGAATATTTGACGAATTGAATCAGCAGGAGTGCAAGACTCTCACACCGGATATTCTTATTGGGGATTTAGATTCAATCAAGGAGAGAACAACTGAAGCAAAACGGACCGTCGAAAAGTGGGTAGGACAAACGGATAAGGATTACACCGATGGTCAACTTGCAGTAGAATACGCGTTGGAACATTACAACTCTCAACATATTATCATTTACGGCAGCTTGCCTCGTCCCGAAGAATATGAGACGGATCATTTTCTCGGAAATCTGAAACTGATGCGTTTTGGACATTATCTCGTAAATGATAATCGCGCAAACTACAAAGCCGAGATGCGTGATCCACAACAAACGATCCACTATGTGCTATCAGGATTACGACTAACCCGAAAAAACATTGGTTTACAGCGCGTTTCGCTTATCGCGGAAGAAGCTAACGTCGTTGTAGAAAGCAGCCAAAATCTGCGTTGGGAATTGGTATCTCTACATATCCATCCTGACTTAACAAACGCCCTCCGAAACGAGTTTGTAGCAGGCGCGGAATGGGCGGAATTTCAATTGACAGCAAACTCCGCCCCCGTTTACGTGATTCATAATTGGTCCGATTAGGAATTGGATAACACTTCCTTAAGCGTCTCCATATCCAAGTTTCCACCGCTCATTATAATCACAACATTTTGACCTGCCAACTTATCCGTAAGTTTGTACGCAGCTGCGAGTGCCGCTGCACCTGCTCCTTCAGCTAAATTGTGTGTATATCGTAACGCTGTTCGGATACCCGATCTTATTTCTTCCTCGCTGACCGTAACGATGTCGTGAATACCCTTCTTAATGATAGAGAATGGGATGGGGAACGGAACCCGTGTCGCAAGACCGTCTGCGATTGTATTACAAGAATCAGTTTCTACATGTTCTCCAGCCTTCCATGAACGGTACAGTGCAGGAGCGTTTTCCGCTTGGACTCCGATGATTTTCACATTTGGATTAATTGCTTTGGCGACGGTGATCGCTCCACAGACTCCACTACCGCCCCCAATCGGGACAAGAATTGTATGTACATTGGGAAGGTTTTCAAAAATCTCAAGCGAATAAGTGCCGACACCGTGGATAAGTGCTGATTCCATGCACGGATGAACGTAATAAAGCCCGCGTTCCGCTTGAAGCGTGTCACACAATTCGCGCGCCTCGTCAAAATCATTACCGTGTTCAATTAATTCCGCACCAAAGGCGCGCATCGCGCTGTTTTTCTCTGGGTTATTCCCGTGCGGCACCACGATAGTCGCTTTTACGCCGAACTGTGCAGCAGCGTAAGCAATGGATTGCCCATGGTTGCCACGTGTTGCGGTCACAACACCTTGTTTTTTCTGTTCTGCCGGGAAATTAGACATGAAATTAATGCCGCCGCGCACCTTGAAGCTGCCTGTCGGTAGATGATTTTCATGTTTAATATACGCCTGAAATCCGAGTTTTTCTGATAATTCGGGATAGTGGGTTAAAGGTGTTGATTTAAAAAAACGGGTCACTACTTTTCTGGCAGCGATAATTCCGTGAAACGTAACAGATTTCATTTTTTCTCCTATGAATTTTAGAATTTATGTTTTTTAACTTATACCATTTCTAATTGACAAATTGTCATAATATATTGTAGGTCGGGTAGAGGAACGAAACCCGACATCATGCTATAAAAAGTCGGGTTTCGCTACCGCTTCTACCCGTTGAATGCCACACGCGCATTCAACGTTGATTTGGACCTACGAAATAATGTAATGTTATCATATAGAAATGGTATTAGTTTTGCGTGTAATGTTTACAGTATCGTATCTTTTTTGATTCTTTTAGACTTAGCAGTGTAATGTGTGTTGTTTAAGTCCAGGACTTACGCAGTTTTGAAAATTATTGAAGGATTAGAGAGTTGATGTCGCATGTAATCATCCAATAAACTTTGTTTGAGTTCATAAATCGTTTGAATGGCTTTCCGGGCAGCACGCGTCAAACAAACCCAGACCTGGAAACAACACGCAATATGGTTGCGTTGGGCACGCAGTTTTCTACACTGGCATTTGTCAATACCGGTTACCTGTTTAATCTCACGATGAAGTTGTTCAATCTTCCAACGAACCTGACACTCTTTTTTTGTCGCAGTCGCATCCGATTGAGATAAATCGTTTGTCACAATGTATTCCGTGCGTCCGTTGTCAGACACAAGCCGAAATAACTTCACTCTATGTCCTTTCGGAAAGTTTTTGATGTGTATCGGTTTTCCACACTGCGTTTCTGTTTGTGTCCAAGATAAGTTTCGCACTTGTTGGTGTGGTTCAATACCATCCGTATCGTCTACAAGCCGATTACGTTTCAGGGGGGCATAGTAGAACTTGGAAAGTTTTTCAATCGCTTTCATCACTTTCATGCAAACATACCAAGAATCCATGAGCACTGTCCGAAACGGGAGCTGTTTTTTGAAGACAGCATTATGCAACATTTCCAGTAAATGTTCTATTTTCGTTTTACCATCATGATCTTTGTCAAAAATACGATAATCAATGATCCAATACGCGTGTGTCTTTGGGTTAACATAGACACACGTGACAATACCGATGCCTTGAATGACTTTTTTGTCGCTACCACTCCATTGTGGATAGACAGCTTCTATGGCTTTGGCAAACTCCTTAGAGAGAACGACATCGTCAAAGATAATGTATCCATCTTCATCAAACTCAATGTCCGTTTTGACAGATTCCCAGAGTTCGCTGGAAGGAATGTTTTCGTTTCTCAAAAACCAATTGAGTTGATCGTGACTCCACTTCTCAGTATGATCGGCAAAATAGGTTTGTGTCCAATTAGTGAAACTTGCTAATAAAAATTGGCAATAATCTGAATATAAGTTTTGCTTCTGTTCAGGAAGTGTAAATGTAATCATAATGAAATAGTATAACACAATTTTATAATAATGCGTAAGTCCTGAAGTCTATGAAATTGAAATGTGTTTGTGCATAAATAATGTTACCAACGAATCAAACGAAATACGTTCAACAGCATTAGGTATTCTGTGCCTGCATTTCAATATCAAAACCCTCTTTCCGAATACGTTGGTTAAAGTAAAGAAGGGTGATACCGATGATCCAGATTGGAAACGATATTACATAGACAAGTAGATGTATGACGAGCGAAATCGTGTAAAAAAATGGTGTGCTGTTCTCAAAAGATTCTCCGAAAAGCCCCCATTCAATAATATCAATAAAGCCAATTTCACCACCAGGGTTTGTTAAAATAAATATGAATCCGATAGAAATTTCTAATATTGCGTGAACAAGTGTGCTAAACAAAAAGATCGCAAGTAGCATTCCAAACATCTGCCACCACATCTCACTAACAAGTTGACCACTCCGCCTAAAAGGTGTGCTAACCACAGGCTTTTCCAACATGACTGTTCCAATGAAAAGGCCCCATCGGACAGCAAAAAAGATTGCAAACGGGATTCCAATGATTGTAACTGTCAAAGCGCCTACAACTAACCACCAAAGAAATAGAGAACCTAACAATTGCCAAAACCGCTGAATCGTTCTCTGCAAAATTGAGCGAATTGTAATCTCCTCACTCAGATAAGTCGCACCTGTTCCGATAACTATTCCACCTATACCTATGATGGAGAAAGTGACTGAAAATATGACGGTTCCTATTCCCAATAGAAGATAACGGGAAAAGAAGAAATCAGAAAAATCAATAAAAAGATGTAATGTCAGTTCCCCAAAGACTGAAAATGCGATAAGTCTTAAAAATAGTGTAAGATGTTTCCGATAGAGACCAAACGTTGTGTCCAGAATTTCCCCAAATCCCATCGGTTTAAGGGGTGTTGTTACTGAAGTAGAATCGCTATTGTTTTGTTCTAACACATTTTCTCCGATTAACGATACGATTTTGATTCAATTTGGATGTTAGTTTGTTATTACAACGTGAGTTTGATAATAGATATATGAACTTCATTTTGCATAAAATCTTATTCTCATAAGCCCGGTAGGTGCGGTTTCCTAACCGCACCGAGTCCAAAAATCTGATTTATCAAACTCACGTTATTACAACATGGCTTTTAATCAACAGTAAACCTTATCTACGCGTTGTTCTGTGGCACAGGGTTATTTAGTTTTCTATATTTCTGACGCTTTTTATCACACACGTTAATTATATATAATATTATCGTCCGTTGGGTTGAGGCACGAAACCCAACAGGATACGCTTTTACATACTGGAAAAGTTGGGTTTCACCTGCGGTTCAACCCAACCTACAATATAAACCTTGAGTAACACCCATCAATTGATAATTCTTAAAACTAAATAACCCTATCTGTGGCAGATTGTCTCTTGCCAAACCATAAAGTCTATGCTAACATAATAACATGTTCCTAAAGAACATATCAATCTCATCTGTAAGGAGACAGACATGGCACAAGAATGGCACGCCAGACAGGTTTCTATTGACGAGAAAGTTGACCCAATTGAGGTTTGCTATGAGAACGGATGGACTGATGGTCTTCCCGTTGTTCCACCAACACCGGAACGCGTTAAAAGAATGCTTAGCGTTACGGAACGTTCACCAGAGGAATTAATTACATCAGTTCCGCCGAAATGGGGTAGAGCGACGGTTGAGAGGATAGCAATTAACGCAGTTATGGCAGGTTGTCTACCAACGTATCTACCGGTTGTTCTGGCATCTGTAGAAGCAATGGCATCCGAGGAATTTAATCTACACGGTGTTCAAGTTACTACCTCACATGTTGGTCCTATGTTAGTGGTTAACGGTCCTATCCGGAAGCAATTGGATATTAACGACGGTTTCAATCTTTTCGGTCAGGGATGGCGTGCAAACGCGACTATCGGTAGGGCGGTACGCCTCATCTGTACAAACATTGGTGGGGCACTCCCAGGAGAATTAGACCGTGCTGCTTTTGGACATGTTGGCAAATATACCTGTTGCATAGCTGAAAAAGAGGAGGAGAGTCCGTGGGAACCATTCCACGTTGAGCGAGGTTTTAAGACTCATGAGAGCACTGTGACCGTTTTTGCGGGTGCTGGCCCACAGAGTATTAACGATCACGGTAGTAACACAGCAGAAGGAATTCTCAATACGATCTGTCAGAACATATCCTCTCCCGGCAACAGCAGCGGTGAAACGCTTATCGTTATGGGAATTGAACACGCGAAGACAATTTCAGCAGATGGCTTTAGTAAAGCAGACATCGGACGCTACATCGTTCAGACGACAAAGCGATATTCGGAAGATGACCTACTTCTGATGATTGCTGGCGGACCGGCAGGAAGATGGAGTATGGTTGTTCCCGGCTGGGGTTCTCCCACTTCTCACGCAGTTACCGTAGCGTTGAGAAATTAATCTGTATTTGCAGTTTTTACACCTGATAGTGCTGCAACTAAATATACTTGCAAATTCATAACAAATATGGTATCCTTTAATAAGGAACAGTAAGAAACCCAACCCCGTTTTTTGACGTTAACATCAAGGAGTCTGTACGATGGACGCGAGAACGTTATCGTTGCCGATTAGCACGCTTGATTACAAACAACCTGCCACAGTCCAAATTGGTTCTCCGGTGTCAGATGCCATTGACATCATGCAAGTAGAGGGATTCGGATGCATCCTTGTTGTTGATACGGAACAACGACTTGTCGGAATTCTCACTGATCGTGACTTGCTCGTTCATGTGTGTGGCAAACGGTTAGACCCTTCAAATGTTAATGTTGAAGAAATTATGACAGTAAACCCCGAATCTTTACGTGCCAGCGACCCGATCGCCTTTGCTTTGAATCTAATGCATCTCGGACATTTTAGGCATTTACCCCTTTGTATTTGGGATGACCAAAATCAAGAATTTCCGATCGGATTGATTTCAACACGGGATATTTTAGACCACGTCGCTATATTTATTGAGAATCAGGAAGGAGGCGCATAACTATGCTTTATGACCAAGCAATCGACGAAGAATTAGCACAGATGGATAAAGATGCAGAGGCGCCTCTTAAAGCGTTAAAAGTGAGTGAAATTCAGATGCCACTTCGACACTTGATGCGGCCTTGTGTGACTATTGACATTACTGCAAGCATACAGGACGCAATTGATTTGCTAATTGAACACCATATTGGTGCTGCGCCAGTTGTGAAAGATGGGGTTCTTCGTGGTATTTTTGGTGAACGCGACGTATTGCGGAAAGTGTTAAACAAACAGGTGGGTGATCTAACGCAAATTCCTGTTACGCAATTCATGAAAGCGGATCCACAAACAGCAAACCCCGATGATATGTTGGATACAGCTGTTTTATATATGGCACAAGGCGGTTTTCGGCACTTGCCGATTGTTGATGAACACCAACACTCCATTGGCATGGTTTCAATTCGTGATGTTATCTCTTATCTCGTTGATTATTTCCCACAAGAGGTCTTGACATTACCCTCCAATCCGGTACGCGATGCTTTAAAGGCACGAGAAGGAGCATGACAATGGACGAGGTCTTTATAGATAGGCTTTTTGGCACCATTCTTACAAAATTGCACATAAAAAGGCTGAACACTGATGCGTAAGCAAGTAGAGCAAATTCAGGCGGCGACAGTTCTGTTTGCTGGGGACTCAGGTGATGGTTCCCAAACAATCGGAACGCAAATGACAGAAACGTCCGCTATTGTCGGGAACGATGTCGCCACGTTGCCCGATTACCCCGCTGAAATTAAAGCCCCCGCTGGTTCACTTGCTGGGGTCTCAGGATTCCAATTACACTTTTCCAGTGAAACTATCCACACTCCCGGTGATACTTGTGATGTCCTGGTAGCGATGAATCCTGCTGCGTTAAAAGTCAATCTCCATAAATTAAAAGATAACGGCATACTGATTGTCAATTCCGATAATTTTGCACGAAAAAACTTACGACTTGCTGGCTACGCAGACAATCCGTTAGAGGATGACTCACTTACCAAGTATCAGGTTTTTCCTGTTGATTTGACTAAACTGACTCGAAGTGCACTTGAAAACACAGATCTTGATTTCAGCGATCAGGATAAATGTAAAAACTTTTTTGCCCTCGGCATGATATTGTGGTTATACAACCGTCCAATGGACTATACCATAAGATGGGTAAAGACCAAGTTCGCCGCAAAATATCCGCATTTCATAGAACCGAATATTTTAGCCCTCCGCGCAGGCAATATCTATTGCGAAGCCACTGAACAGTTTGTTACCTCTTATGAGGTGAAGCCAGCAAAATTTGCACCAGGAAAATACCGAAATATTGCTGGCAATACGTCGACTGTTTTGGGACTCGTGGCTGCTGCACATCAATCAGGATTACAGTTAGTTTACGGCAGCTACCCGATTACACCTGCGAGTGACATCCTTCATGGTTTGGCAAATTATCGAAACTTTGGCATTGTGACAATGCAGATGGAAGACGAAATTGCTGCCGTTGGAGTTGCTATCGGTGCTGCTTTTAGTGGCGCACTTGGCGTGACCGGTAGTAGTGGTCCAGGGCTTGCCCTGAAATCTGAAGCAATTAACCTTGCTATGATAACTGAATTACCTCTTGTTGTTTGCAACATCCAAAGAGCCGGTCCTTCAACAGGAATGCCGACAAAAACAGAACAAGCAGACCTGTTACAGATGTTTTACGGTAGAAACGGAGAATCCCCTATTCCGATCCTATCGGCATGTCGTCCAATTGACTGTTTTGAAACTGTTTTTGAAGCGTGCCGTATCGCTGTGAAATATCGGACTCCAGTCATTTTCCTTTCAGAACTTTATATCGCGCTTGGCGCGGAACCGTGGCTGATCCCCGATGTTGCTGACCTCTCTAAAATTGAACCGAATTTCCGATACGATGTGAACGGTTTTGAACCTTATCTGAGAGATACAGAGACCCTCGCGAGACCTTGGGCAAAGCCTGGCACACCCGGACTTGAACACAGAATTGGTGGGTTGGAAAAGTCTGACATCACAGGAAATGTAAGTTATGATGCTGAAAATCATGAGAAAATGGTTTCTATCAGAGCAGAAAAAGTTATACGCATTGCAGATGAAATTCCTCCCACAGAGATTTTCGGTGCACAGGAAGGTAACCTGCTCGTACTTGGATGGGGTGGTACTTTTGGAACAATTAGAACTGTTGTTGAAAATAAAGTTGAAGCAGGTTGCGCTATAGGTCATGTTCATTTACGTTACCTCAATCCCTTTCCAAGTGATTTAGGCGAAATAATCAGTCGATTTAAAACCGTCTTAATTCCTGAACTAAATAGTGGTCATCTCCGACAATTAATTCGTAACGAATTTCTTATTGATGCTGTTGGATTTAACAAAATCCAAGGCCAACCGTTCCATGTTTTTGAACTGGAGTCTAAAATAAAAAATTACATCTAACACACAAATATGCTGGGATTTGACGAAAATAAATTGCCTTTCACCAAAAAGTCTCGGCTCATGTGCAAAAAGGCAGGCACACTTATGAAAAAAGAAAAATCTTCAGGTATTCCAGCTGGAGTGCCTACGTTAAGCAAAAAAGATTTTGAATCCGATCAGGATGTTCGATGGTGTCCCGGTTGCGGTGATTGGTCGGTTCTCGCTCAAACACAGCGGATTATGCCTGAATTGGGTATCCCAAAAGAGGATATCGTCTTTATCTCCGGCATTGGATGTTCAAGTCGTTTTCCGTACTATATGAACACCTACGGGTTTCATACGATTCATGGCAGAGCCCCGACAATCGCATCCGGTGTTAAAATGGCAAATCCTGATCTCTCTGTATGGGTTATCACTGGGGATGGGGACGCGCTTTCTATCGGTGGAAACCATTTCATCCATCTCATGCGCCGCAACTTTGATATCAATGTCCTTCTCTTCAATAACCGTATTTATGGACTTACCAAAGGACAATATTCCCCCACTTCGGAACAAGGAAAAGACACGAAATCCAGTCCGTTCGGTTCGCTTGAAACCCCTTTTAATCCGATTAGTCTTGCTCTGGCTGCGGGAGCAACCTTTGTAGCTCGCTCACTTGACAGAGATCCCAACCACTTACGTTCAATTATTAAAGCTGCGTTTGAACATAAAGGCACTTCCTTCATTGAAATCTATCAAAACTGCAACATTTTCAATGATGGTGCTTTCTTTCAATACACTGAAAAAGATACGAAAGCTGAGAACATCGTTCTTCTTGAACATGGCGAACCCTTGGTGTTCGGCAGAGAATTGGATAAAGGGATTCGCTTAAACGGCTTCCAGCCTGAAGTCACTACCACGCCAAATGGCACGGATGATCTTATCGTGCATGATCAATATGCCGAAAATACCACTTTAGCGAACTTCCTCGCCCGCATGAGCGATATGTCTGAAATGCCTCAACCTATCGGTATCTTCCGAAGCGTTCAGCATACCTGCTATGAGGATATGATGGCTGACCAAATTGTCTCTGCTAAACAGCAGCGAGGCGAAGGCGACCTTGAAGCACTCCTCAATGCTGGTGATACGTGGGTCGTTGAGTAAAGCACACCTAATTACATCATAAAGAGTGTCTGGATCGCGGATATGGTTGTGGAGAGTATCCATGATCATCCACGATCCAGACAAAAACACTCCTACTCCTTATACCCCGACCTATCTGTATTCCCACCGTACTTCAGTGCATAAATCAACAAGTTTGTCATAAACCGATAGACGTCCGGAGAACGCCGAAGCCGTAGCATCGTGCGGCTTTCAATCTCTGCAGTTTCCATCGCGCACATATAATCCTTCCGATTGAAAACGACTGCTAACCGATTTTCAATAAAAATTCCTTTCTGAAAACGGAACTGCGTTGGCTGAGCATTATTTTCGTTGCCCCAGAACACATCGCCACCTGTTGGTGGTTTCTTGAGATGAAAATGAATCGTGTAAATCTCATGTTCATGCGGCAAGATTTCAAGCGGGTACTCCGGAAAAATCTGTTCCAACTCCTCAGCTACAATATTTGCAAATAGACCGTGAAAACCGCAGTCATCAAAAAAGAGCATACCACCTTCATCAACAATATATTTGCGTAGCGCAGCACGTTCTTCTGGTGTAAAACTACTTTGTAAGGGACCATCTTTTACAAGCCCGCGCCCAGCAGTAATATCTCTGTCGTGTCCTGTCATTACAATGAGGGGTGCGTCAAAAATTTTTTGGTTTGTTAGGGGGAGTGCGCCGCCTTCAAAACTCATATCTAATCGGATTGTGGTGTGTTTATCCATCCATCTCATAAGAGCAGGCAATGCTGTGGGGTCTTGCCACCAATCCGAGAGTGCATGTTTTAGGCGGATAATCCGAATATGACCGCGTAGATTTTTGCTTGTGCCTTCAAGGATTGCTCCCAATTGTCCACGCGGAAGCAGAACAGGATTTTGCAATGTGACCTTAAGGCTTCCATCCCTTAAGCCTCCCTCTGGGAAAGTGCTATCAAGCAAATCTGCGAACCTGCCTGTCTTAGAGGCGTTTGGTTTTGGACTAATAACAGCAGAAGGACGCGATTTTATCTTTGGGGCACCTGATGGAACTGATGGGACATCTATAGCAGTTCCTTGCCCAGTATTAACTGTCTGCTGTTGTGTTTCGACTCGGAGATTTGGGGCAGAGACATCGTCTGGTTTTAACACATCCGTGGCATACATCGGCGTAGCCGTTGTACTTTGAATTGAGGTGTCAACTTTTGGGAGTTGGTTGACTGAGGGGATGTTAATTCGCGATGGATTTGCTGTTTGCTGAGTTGTGGGGAGTGGCACTGTTCTATGTGTTCGGTGCACTGTATTCCTGGTAGACGTGCCTTTGACAAATCTCACATCGATTGCCTCGTCATTCAATGTCCAATAGTGTTCTGATATAAGCAGACCAATAATCGCAGCGAAAAGAAGATGAATCAATACAGAAGCAATAACTGCCTGAAGACGTTTATATTTCATTGCTTATTTATAGATGCCGCTGAATTTGATGAAAACTCTGTGCATCTAACTCCCGATAATCTGGAATGTCATAGCGATTCCCCCGGACATCTGTAACAAAAAGTCGAGCAGGTGGGGACTGCTTTATATTTTGATTCAAGCCACGCACCAAAAACGTCACACGTCCACGCTCCGTTTCTACCTCCCACTCATGTACCCCGAATTGTTCCTTTACACGGTAGATCTTTTGAATTATAGGCGTGAAATATCGTTTATCCAATTCTTCATTTAGTATTTCGAGACTTTCAGGTGCAAGTTCCGATGGGTTCACAAGGATACCGATTTCAGTGTCCTCATCCGCCGCGAGTGAGATGTATTGTTCAGGATGACTAAGCGGCATAAGCCTGCGTACTATCACACGCAGATGACAAACCTCATTGCGAATTTCAAGCCGTGCAGTGCCTACTTGAGAACGTGTGAATGTAAGTTCAGATGCCTCCAGAAAGCGTGATGTAAAATCGTCTTGTTGATGAGACTCTGTCGTTTCGGGTTTATTATTTGAATCTGTGTTTTGTTCTTTAGTATTTTCGTTCTGCATGTCTATCTCTCCACGATTTGTGCTTCTGAGCGAACATTAGCAGCTTCCCGCTGTGTCTCCACGAGTTTGTAATAGATACCTTTTTTCTCCATGAGTTCTTCGTGAGAACCGCACTCAACGCCTCTGCCTTTTTCTATAACGAAAAGCCGATTAGCATTTCGGAGTGTTGAAAGACGGTGTGCAATTGCAAACGTGGTTCGGTTTTGCACCAACCTGTCAATCGCCTGCTGAATTTTTTTCTCGGTTTCTACATCTACGGAGGAGGTGGCTTCATCAAGAATCAGGATACGCGGGTTATGTAAAATCGCTCGTGCGATTGAGACACGCTGACGTTCGCCACCGGATAGACTTCCGCCCCGTTCTCCGACTTCAGTATCATATCCATCAGGGAATTTGATAATAAATTCGTGTGCATTAGCTGCCTTTGATGCAGTGATAATTTCCTCCATTGAGGCATCGGGATTCGCATAGGCAATGTTCTCTGCTATGGTGCCGCTGAACAGATACGGCTCCTGTAGCACTACGCCAATTTGTCTACGTAAATCCTTAAGGTCAATCTGTTTGACATCTTCGCCATCAATTTCTAATCTTCCGGCATCGGGTGTATAGAACCGACAAATTAAATTGATGAGGGTAGACTTTCCTGCCCCTGAATGCCCAACGAGTCCGATCATTTCACCCGGTTTTACATGTAGATTTATGTCGCGAAGCACAGGTTTATGTGCGTCGTAACCGAAAGTCATGTTGTGAAATTTGACTTCTCCAACAATATTTGGCATCGTTTTAAGATTGCCATCGTCAGACTGTTCCGGTTGTGAGTCTATCACCTCAAAAAGTCGTTCGGCTGCTGTCATAGACCGAGAAGCCCAATTGATGAGTGGACTAATATATCGCAACGGTCCATAGAACATTGTGAGATATGCATGAAAAGAAATCAATTTGCCGAGAGTCATTGACCCACCGAGAACATCAAGACCACCTGCATACCAGACAATGAGAGTACCCAAATTAACAGCAAACATCAGCGGCGGGTAATAAGTTGCCCAGACCATCTCAGCTTTGGTTTCAAAATCCCGTGCATCAACGTTTGCACCACCAAACCGGTCAACCTCGCTTCTTTGCTGTCCGAAAGCTCGGACAACTCGGATACCGGATACAGAATCGTTGACAACATCAAAGAGTTTTGAACGGCGTCGCCATGCGCGGTGCCAGAGATTTCGCACCTTCCGCCAAAACCAACCTCCCCCCAAAACGATAATCGGAATTGGGATTAAGACGAAACATGCCAATTGCCAATTCGTTAAAAAAAGCATGACACCAATCCCGAAGATCAGAAACAAGTCCCTACCAAGGAAAGATAATCCTTCCAACATAAAGTCTTGTAACCGCTCACTGTCCTCCGTGATGTGTGAGATAACAGTTCCTGTAGTCCGTTTGTCAAAAAACCTGATAGAGAGATTATGCAAATGTTCGTAAACGTGTGCACGTATATTTGCTGCGATGCGGAGTGTTAACCATGCACTCAAACGTGAGTGCAATATTTCAATAAATGCGCTGATTAGATACGATACTAATAGCGCACCAACCGCTATGGATAAGGCTATTGCAGCTGGTTGGAACGATCGAAAAATTTCGCCTAACCATGTTATCTGTTCATCCGGTGTTGGAGCTGCAGCATCGCTTAGCTGCAAGATATCGTCAACCAAAATGCGAGGAAAATAGGGAGGAACCAGAGAAATCAGAGTCCCAACTATGACAAAAACAATAAAGAGTATTGCCCTACCCCGGTAAGGTCGCATATACGATAAAATGCGTAACATTACCCTATGTTTTTTCGTGCATGCAGGACACGGAGAGAACTCATCTGCCAGCGGCAATCCACAGGTTTTACAGGAATGCTCCTCAACCTTATAATCCCAAATTGGTGCTTCATCCCGTTTGCCATCTCGGAATTCTATCTCATCGCCAATAAAACGGGCGACAAACCCGAACTTCGCCGCACAACCGTTTGAATAACGGATTAAGTCTATCGTCCCTTCCTGTGTTTCCAGCACAACGAGACCAGCATCTACCACCGTCTCAGCACGAATACCTAAGACATTCTCATAAGGTATATAGTGAAGCACCTCACCCGCACCCGTTACGGTAAAAATCGACGCATCTGTTAATACAAACCATTCTTCACCGTAACTCCCAGTCGAACTTACATCACTTTGGACAGCAAATCGTATCTCTTCAAATTGGATATCCAGCGTTTTTAATGTTTCTTCAATTGATTTGGGCAGCTCGTCAAGCGTACCCGTTGGTGTGTCTGCGGTTGACATGTCTTCCTTTAAAGTAATACTGTATGCGCGATTTCAAATCGCGCATACAAGAAGATTTACGCAATAAGTAGTTTTGGAATTGGTTAAGTTGAGTTTCACATTTAATTTTAGGAAAGAGAATTTTGAATTGCCTTAATCTTATCAATAACTGGACTAAAAAATTGGTAATCATCGTCCTCAGCTTCATTTACAAAAAACTCAGCTAATTCTTTTTTATTGATAACCACATATTCTTTAATCTGTTTGCTTGAATCTATTTTTTTAACCCAAAGTTGCACACCTTGATTTTCCACTTCAGAGGCTTTTTCGATTATATTATTTGGTATTAAATTTTCTATTCCTTTCTTCACGTGATTGTCCTTTTGATAGGGTAATTCTAATAGAAAAAGATGATCATGTTTTGCTATAAGTTCACGTGAACGTTCAAGTTTTCTTACTTTCTCATTGGGATCAAGAATAAATAAACTTGGTTTATTTATAGTTGCAAAAACCCTAATACGATTTTCCAAATTACCACTCCCTCCCATATCTGCAATTTCAATTTTATCAGAAATTCCTTCGATTTTAAAAAGTCTTCGGTATATTTTATTATCTGTCGTGCCTTCAGGAATTACGTTTATAGCAGAATCGCTCCTTTCTATTTTTTCAACGGTATCTAAAGCCAATGGTGAAAGATCATAAAAGCGATTCAAAGGATATTCTTCAAATTTGCAGGTTGATAAATCACCTGCATCCGCTGTCAATGTGCATATAATTTTATCGCGTTCAGGCAATAAGTGAGGGCAATGTGTCGCGTAGATAATCTGAAACCTTTGGCTTAATGATTGAAGCATACGACTTACTTCCCTCTGTGCCTTTGGGTGTATATTTGTAAAAGGTTCATCCATAACAAATATCTTTTCCGATTTATCTTGATCGTTAAAAAGGTAACTACAGAGAGTAATTAAAGTCTGAAAGCCTACAGATTCATAATTCAAATCAACTTGTGGCGATTCTTCATTAGATTCGTTATTACTTACTCTATAAGAATGCAGTAATTGAACGTTTAAGTCGTTTCCACTACGTTCAAAAAACACTTCAAACTCATACCGCCTATTGCTATCTTTCAGCATATCATTAAAAGTATTTGTAAATTTTTTGGATATTCCCAATGTATGTTGTTTATTAAATCTCTTAGCACTACTACCACTACCTGAAAGAATTGAGGCATGAGCAGTCTTCAAAGTAAAATCACATTGGCTCAAAATGTTCTGCCATGCTATATCTGTGATATTCTGATTTTTTATAGGTTTATCGTAGTCCTTATTATCTGTCAGAGTAAGGGTACAAGATGCTACGATCGGATTAATAGATGAAATACATTCAGGAAGAGAATTAGCGTTCCCACGGTTACCATTTTGGATATTTTTAGTCAATTCCCTTCCGTCTTGAAACGCTAACAATAAAGATGTAGCATTATTATCAGGTATACCTACCTTGCAATAATTTTGAGCTATCGGATTATCTGAGGTTAATAAGTGTTGGATAGCTTGTATTATTGTACTCTTACCTGTACTATTCTCTCCTATAATGCATGTAATGTTAAAAAATCCGATAGTTGTGTCACTAAAACCTTTATACGATTCCAGTTTTAAAGATTTTATCATAAACTTAATAAGTCCCCTTTTTGTAGTTTCGGGCTTGTTTTTTATTTCTCGTTGAGTCTTGAGATAAGATATTCTTGCCCGCGGTCCCCTTTAATTCTGTTGCAGTTACTACAAAGCAATTGAAGATTCTCAATATGGTCAGTGCCTCCCACTTCTTTTGCTATAATATGGTCAACTTCAAGGTGTTGTTTCTGAAAATGTGTGCCACACCCATTACAATCCCCACTTTGTTCACCATATAACTGGGTTTTGTTTTCAGGTGCGTTGTATCGGGGAATATCTCCTAAATCCGTGCGTTTGGGAATATCTGGGCGTGCAATAATTTCCTGAAACAATCCCTGATCTGCTTTGATACGTTCAACAACTAATTCAGCTGCTTTCGCTGATATGTCAATACCTATCCATTTTCGTTGAAGTCTATCTGCTGCGACGAGAGTTGTCGCACAACCGCAGAATGGATCAAAAACGACATCGCCTTTGCTAGATGAGGCTTTGATAATGTGGTCTAAAAGGGCAAGAGGCTTTTGGGTTGGGTAGCCAGTACCTTCTTTGCCCTTTACAGGTGGAGTATCAAGAACCAAGTCGCCTGCTACAATACCTGGCATCGCAGATAAATACTTCTTCCACCGTGGTCTGCCTATTTTACCTTTGGGCCAGTGCAGCAGTCCAGCATCATCAAGAACTTCACATTTTGCCAGTTGGTCGAGAGATTCATAATTATCTGGCAACAGTGCCTGTGCAGAAGCAGGAAATTTGTTACGAGCAGGTGGTGCCCATGCCCGACCGGGAGGAGGTTCAATGCCTTTCAATGGCATATAAGCTCTGCTGCTGCCTGCCTTTCCACCTGATAAATCAACTGTTCCGTATTTACCATGTTTGTCCTGACCTCGAAACGTCTTCTGTATATATTCATCGTCATAGGGAGCATATTGTTGATTCCAAGTTGCCCCATTGGACTTGATATAGTAAAGAATTCGGTCGGTGTTTACCGCGTAGCGTTTCGCCAACGATTTCGTCGATGTCCGCTTCCAAACCACCTCATTCCGAAAGTTCGCCTTCCCAAATACCGCGTCCATAACCAACTTGAGATAGTGGCTCATGGTCGGATCACAATGAAGATAGATAGATCCCGTGTCTTTTAGAATACGCTTCATTTCCAGTAACCGAGCAGCCATGTAAATCAGGTAAGATTTATCACTGTTTGTCATTGCAGCATGGATAACTCGGTTCAGAGCAGGATATTTCGTCTCAATTAGATCAAGCCAAGCATTATCAACATCATCAAGCGTCCATGTATCTTTGAATTCAGCACCAGCAGCAGCTGAACCTATAGGGGCTGCGTAGTTAGTCTTACTATTAAAAGGTGGGTCAAGGTAGATTAAATCTACTGATTCACTATTTATCCCACGCATTATAGGCAGATTATCACCTGTGAATATCGTCTTTGGTTTAATATTTGTAGCCATACAAAAGAACCTCAAAAATGTTATATTAGTAAACCTAAAACTACTTATTGCGAAGATTTATGGTGAAATATGGAAATAATTATACACATTTCCTGTAGGAGCGATCTCCGAATCGCGACGAAACTCACTGATAGTCGGGAATCGGAGTTCCCTCCTACCAATCAAAATGTCCAGCTACTAATTGTAAAATCTACTATATATGAGTTTTAAAGTTCAATTGAGTGTCTTTCCAATACCTCATCGTTTAGTTCAATACCAAGTCCAGGTCCGGTCGGTGGAATGATGTACCCGTCTTCCCACTGTATCGGTTCCTTGAGTATTTCAGCATGAAAACCGTCCCACATGTGGATACCTTCTTGAATCAGGAAGTTTGGACTACAAACATCTAACTGTATATTCGCTGCACCACCGATGGGACCGCCATATAGGTGTGGTGCGATTTGCGCGTAGTGTGCCTCGCCCATAGATGCAATCTTCTTCGCTTCAAGGATACCGCCTGTTATTGTCAAATCCATCTGCAAAATAGATGCTGCCTGCTGCTCCAATAGGTCAGCAAACTCATATTTGGTCAGCAATCTTTCTCCGGTAGCAATAGGGATACTGGTGGATTGTGCGACGCGTGCCATCTCTTTGATATTTTCAGGTGGTATCGGTTCTTCAAACCAAAGTGGGTCGTAGGGTTCAACACGTTTGGCAAAGCGAATGGCACTATTAGTATTGAATTGTCCGTGTGTGCCGATGAGAATATCACATCTATCACCTACAGCATCACGAATCCCACGGATGACACTTTCTGCATAGTTGAGTGTTTCTAATCTATCTGCAGTGTGAGGATGGACGGGATCGAATTTGACAGCAGTAAACCCTTTTTCAACGTAAGAAAGCGCGACTTCACCAGTTTTTTCTGGAGAATCACCGTGCCGCCAATGCAAGAGATAGGAATATGCTCTCAATTTTTCATGGAACATGCCACCCAAAAGGTTGTAAATAGGTTGATTCACCGCTTTTCCAACGATGTCCCAACACGCCATTTCAATTGCGCTCATCGCGGGCGTGGCAAGCGGCCCAGAGTGTCGTACACAAGGACCTTCATAAAGCGTTGACCAGATTTTTTCTATCCGAAACGGATCATTACCGATGAGATAACGTTCTCCCCAATCCTTGATTAGTTCAATGACGACGTGGTTTAGTCGGGTATGATAGGTGCATTCTCCTATGCCTTCAATCCCTTCATCAGTAACTAATTTGACAAAAATCCAATGCCTACCACCCCAATGTGGAGGCGGCACGTCAACCATATAGGTTTTTACCTCAACTATTTTCATTGCGTTTCTCCTACGCACAAGTATATTTTCAACGTTAAAATGTTTACTGCTATTATACCCAATCTGTTAAAATTATACATTAATCTTCTGGATTCTTCCAAGAGTTCTTCGAATAATTTCAATCTTTTCCAACAATGTTTGGATAGCAGGATTATTTAGTTTTATAAATTAACAAAGGGAAGTCAAATTTTTGTTTTCATTCTGGCAGCGTTGATGTATAATATATTCAAGGAATAGCATGTAAGTCCCCCTTGTAATGACACTTAGATCCTGTTTTAGGAGCAGGTAAATGGTCATCTTTTGTCATTTTAGAAGCAAAATCAACCGATTCTTAAGGTATTTACCCGTAAAATGACAATTTTCAGAGATCCATTTGATTTTTTAACAGGTTCTTAAGGAAAGAATACTTCTCTTAAGGAAAGAATACTTCAAGGAATAGCTTAGAAAAAATGTAGAACACGATTGGAGGAAATATGAGTAACGAAAGTAAATGTCCGGTGATGGGACACTCTCATGCACGGGGCACCATAGCGAACCAACAGTGGTGGCCGAATCAGTTGAACCTGAAGATGTTACACCAGAACCCACCCACATCCAATCCTATGGGAGAGGATTTCAACTACGCTGAGGCGTTCAAGACACTTGACCTGGAGGCTCTGAAACAGGACATTGATAAGGTGATGACGACATCACAGGAGTGGTGGCCCGCCGACTACGGTCACTATGGACCTCTCTTCATTCGGATGGCGTGGCACAGTGCAGGCACATACCGCATCGGCGATGGACGTGGCGGCGCAGCCTCTGGCACTTTACGTTTTGCCCCTCTCAATAGTTGGCCCGACAACGCGAGCCTTGACAAGGCGGTTCGATTGCTCTGGCCCGTCAAGCAGAAGTATGGTCGGAAGCTCTCATGGGCAGATCTGATAATCTTCGCGGGGAACTGCGCCATTGAGTCTATGGGTCTAAAGACCCTTGGATTCGCCGGTGGGCGAGAGGACGTCTGGGAACCTGAAGAAGACATCTATTGGGGATCCGAGACCACGTGGCTGGGCGATGAACGCTACACTGGCGACAGGGATCTGGAGAAACCTCTCGGTGCCGTTCAGATGGGCTTAATCTATGTGAATCCGCAGGGGCCGAACGGTAACCCAGATCCTGTCGCTGCAGCTATAGACATTAGAGAGACATTCCGTCGCATGGCTATGAACGACGAGGAGACGGTTGCGCTCATCGCCGGTGGACACACGTTCGGCAAAACCCATGGTGCTGCGGATGCGGATGAGTACGTCGGTCCCGAACCTGAGGGAGCGTCCCTTGAGGAGCAAGGACTTGGCTGGAAGAATAGCTTTGGCAGCGGCAAAGGTGTCCACACGATCACCAGCGGGTTGGAGGGTGCATGGACCGCCACGCCGACCAAGTGGGACAATAGCTTTTTTTACAATCTGTTTAACTACGAGTGGGAATTGGGGAAAGGGCCTGGCGGTGCGTGGCAGTGGACCCCCAAAGATGAATCTGCACAGGGCACCGTGCCGGACGCTCACGATCCCTCAAAGAAACACGCTCCGATGATGCTCACGACCGACCTCTCCATGAAGGCGGATCCTACCTATGCGACGATTTCAAAGCGCTTCTACGAGAACCCGGCGGAGTTTGCAGACGCATTTGCTAAGGCATGGTATAAACTGACCCACCGAGACATGGGACCTCTCACACGGTGTTTCGGTCCGTTAGTACCTACGGAACCACAATTGTGGCAAGACCCCGTCCCTGATGTAGATCATGAATTGATTGGCGAGCAGGACATCGCTGCCCTCAAGGGCAAGTGTCTCGAATCAGGTCTGTCCATTTCTCAACTGGTCTCGACCGCCTGGGCATCTGCGGCAACATTCCGCGGCACCGATAAGCGCGGTGGTGCTAACGGCGCACGGATTCGTCTCGCGCCTCAGAAGGATTGGGAAGTCAACAAACCTTCGGAACTGGTTGATATTATTCAGACTCTGGAAGAGGTCCAAAAGGATTTCAACGGAGCGCAATCCGACGGTAAAAGGGTCTCACTCGCAGATTTGATCGTTTTGGGCGGTTGTGCTGCGGTTGAGGCAGCAGCGAAGAGTGCTGGTATCACCGTGGAAGTCCCATTCTCTCCCGGACGCACAGATGCGTTGCAAGAGCAAACTGACGTGGAATCATTTGCTGTACTTGAACCGACTGCTGACGGATTTCGCAACTACATCGCAAACGGACAAGAGAGAACAGCCGAGGAGCTGCTGGTGGATCGGGCACAGATGCTGACACTAACCGCTCCTGAGATGACGGTTCTCGTCGGCGGCTTGCGCGTCTTGGATACAAACGTTTGCGAGTCCGGATTCGGTATCCTGACTGATCGTCCTGAAACGTTATCCACAGATTTCTTCGTTAACCTACTTAACATGAACACTGAGTGGCAGGCGGCTAAGAATTCTGATTATATATTTGAGGGACGCGACCGTTCAACAGGCGATCTCAAGTGGATGGGCACCCGTGTTGACCTTGTATTCGGATCAAACTCCCAACTCCGAGCCGTTGCGGAAGTCTACGCGTGTGATGACGCTCAACAAGCATTTGTGCATGACTTCGCGGCTGCGTGGAATAAAGTCATGAATCTTGATCGCTTCGACCTTGTTTAATCTTGGCAAGGTGGGCAGCAGGAGCGTGGAATCTTCACGTTCCTACTGCCCCAATTTGCTTTGCATAGTGGATTGTCTAATCTAAAATCGTGAGTCTTGATAATAGTCGGGAATCGGAGTTCCCTCCTACAACACATGATTCTGTAGGGTGGATTGTCTAATCTAAAATCGTGGGTCTTGATAATAGTCGGGAATCGGAGTTCCCTCCTACAACACATGATTCTGTAGGAGCGATCTCCGAATCGCGACCTACAATATAAATGTAGACTCCAATAGTAGATGTAGGAAATACAGAAAAGGTACCGGCCTTATCCCTTTGCATATAGGATAAATATGAAGAACGATAAAAAATCAATTTTTGGCTGGTGCATGTATGACTGGGCAAATTCTGCCTATGTTACCACTGTCCATGCAGCATTGCTGCCGATTTATTTTCGGGAAGGTATTGTTGGGGATACGGGCACAGCGATTTTCGGACTAACAGTCAGCGCGGAGGCTTTGTGGGGATTCATGGTGGGAATAGCGGCGTTTTTTGTCTTTCTCTTTGCCCCAGTGCTTGGTGCGATAGCCGATTTTTCTTCAGCAAAGAAGCGGTTTCTTATCGGTTTTGCTTATTTCGGTAGTTTTTTTGCCACCTTACTCTTCTTCTGTAAACCTGGATTTGTGTGGTTGTCGGTTGTGCTTTATATCAGTTCACAAGTCTGCTTTGTTGGGGGTAATGTCTTCTATGACGCGTTTTTACCGCAGCTTGCTTCGGACGACAAACTTGATTCGGTATCTGCCAGGGGGTATGCATTCGGTTATGTTGGGGGATCGTTACAATTTGGTATATCGCTTGCAATTGTTGCTATGCATGACAAAATCGGAATTAGTCAACCGATGGCGGTACGCATCAGTATGGCAATGACAGGAATCTGGTGGGCAGGTTGGACGGTGCTGCCTCTCATATATTTAAAAGAGGATAGAACAGAACAGAAATTACCTGCTATTTACCGCAATAAACGTAAAATATTTGCATATCTTTCACTCGGCTTTAACCGAACTATCGCAACCGCTAAAAAGGTGAGCAATTTCAAACATCTCTCTCTTTTTGTGATTGCCTATATGGTGTACAATGATGGTGCTCACACGGTGACAAGCATGGCGGCAATCTATGGTAAAGGTGAGTTAGGACTATCAGCGACATCACTGATGGTGACACTCCTGCTTGTGCAAGTTGTTGCGATCGGGGGCGCGTTGATATTCGGCAAAATCGCAAACCGTATTGGCGCAAAACAAGCAGTGATGGTTTCTTTAGTTCTATGGAGTGGTGTCGTAATTTATGGTTATTTTATCCAAACGGCAACGGAATTTTTTATCTTGGGAATGGTTGTTGGGATAGTTCTTGGTGGGACGCAGGCACTCAGTCGTTCTTTCTATGGCGCGATGATTCCTGAGAATGCAAGTGCCGAGTTTTTTGGATTTTTTTCTGTCTTTAGCAAGTTTTCGGCAATCTGGGGACCTTTTACATTTGGTTTTATTAAACAGAGGACGGGGTCAGCGCGTCTTGCTATCATTTCATTAATGGTTTTCTTTATAGTTGGGTTGATTCTACTTGCGTTTGTCAATGAAGAGAAGGCGAAAGCAGATAAACTTGCATTTGATATTCGGTAAAATGACTACGAAAGAAATCGGCAATTCTTAAGGTATATCTGTGAACACCATTGAGAGTTGGCTGCGCCACGCGCGAACCCGACTGAAAAGGATGAACTTATGATACGAGAAGCAATCAGCCGCTTCCAAATTTCATCGAACCTAACAGAGAAAATTATGCGGGAGATTGCCCGTATTAAACCCGCTACACCATAAATCGTGGAAGGATTTTGTAAACACGAATTACGACCCGCGTTTATAGTAGCACAATTCATTTGTGTTCTTTAGTGATATAGGTTCAATTTTACCTATGTTCCAAATTTGTTTGACCGAACCGTGTTTATACGGTTAGGAAACACTAAATTAATACGGCATTTGTGCTTAAATTCTTCTCAAGTACAAACGGGTGGCTTATTACCACCCTATCTCTGCAAAACCAATCAATTTAAAGACGATTAATTGACTAATTCAAAAGCAACTGGGAGTTCAAGTCGTATACTATTTCCTGATTGTCCTTCAGGGAATGGTGGATAAGGTTCAGCATTTTGGACAGCCGCGAGGGCGGCGTTATCTAACACATGTGAACCAGAGGAACTTGCAACCTGCGGATCTCGAATGGTGCCATCTCTAAGAAGCGTAAAGTGGATCGTTGTTGAAGAACCTTCTTCAAAATTTCGAACATTTGGGGGAAAACGTTGAACCTCTTTAATCCGTTCACGGACCTGTCTCAAAAATTCGGTGAATGACTGTTTTGTATCATCAAAATTTGCAGCAGACAGACCAAGATCCATTGAAACATTAAAATCCATAGAAACTAAACTTGTTTCCATATTCATTGCCATTGTTAGTCCTGTATTTTCAAACTTAGGCAATTCAAACTTAGGAACTGTGGAGACAATCTTAACTTGTCGGGTTTGTTCCATTATACCTCTTCTGCTTTCCAATGCCGTGAGTCCCATCGTCTTATCAGTCGGAAGGTCAGTTATTGGAATAGTGAAATCTGCAGGTCCCACTGAAATGTTCGTGTTTGTTGTTATCCCATTATACTTCGGTGCAGGGGCTTCAACGGCTTTCGGTTTTACCACTTTCTGGGCACGGCGTAGGGGAATGACGCATTTAGTCTGAGCTTTCGGTGCCTTCACAACAATGCCTTGAACCTTATCAACATTCATCTGTAAAACTGTCTTCTTAACAAACCAGACAGCAAAGAAGATAATGGCGACAGCGTGAAGACCAATTGCAGTCCCAAATGCGAACTTCCTTGCTTTTACTTTCCATTTATTGGTTGCTTGACGATTTTTCCGTTGCGCATCAACAAATGTGATTGAAACTTCGGAAGATTTTTCAGATGTCATCCTTCTCGCAACGTTCGGCGGTTTAACTCCATGCCATCAGCCATTGTTATTTTTCTTTTGTAACGCTTTCTTCTCCGTTTACCAGAAATGTGATTAGAGAGTGCGTAACTCATTCAGTTTAGTCCTCCCAGATTTTGGAAAAGGCATTTTGCCTATATTTATGGATTCAACTTTCGGTATATATCACACCAAAAGCACATTATAGTTAAATCCAAAAATATGTGCACACTCCCTGGTAGATGCGGTTTCCTAACCGCATCTATGGACTGAATAAATACGGTTCGGTTAGGAAACCAAACCTACCGTAGTGTATAAATAATTATGGATTTTACTATAAAAACAATTCAATTCACGGATAAAATCGAACTTAACCATCATCATAACTGAGCAGTTTACAACGATTACCTTTCATTACAACGGAACCTAAAATCTTCAATTCTCCCTTTTGCCCCGCTGAATTCTGTAACGTCAAAACGTTTCCACGTAAAAGTTGGAACCCATCATAAGATTCTGTCGGTTTATCGAATCGTATATTTACAAAACTGAGGTTGATACCACCGTATCGGTCAATCCACCTTTTCATACCTACATTACACTTTTTATTCAGATTTGACCAAGCGAAATCAGGTGGAAAATTACTTTTCGGAAAAGCTGGGTAAATCCAAGAAACATATTCCTTCCGTTGTACCCGCAACTCATTTAAATGGACAATATCTTTCCGATTTAAAGCGTCAACGACTGCCAGACCAAGCTGGTCTGGCGAGTCGAGACTGTTTTCCCATACTCGACGCTGACACCCCATCAAACTACTGCTAAACAGTAGAACTGCAATCGCAATGTAAGAGAGGTAGCACCCAGCAGAGATTGTAGTACTACACTGTTTAGTTCCGTGCACTCGTTGTCCAACCTGTTGTCCAGTTGTTATACCACATTAACTTGAATCATATTTATGGTGCGGTTAGGAAACCGCACCTACCATCAGCAAAATGAGATAAATCTCGTTAATTTGGTATTAGAGGGACTCACACCACCGATGAAGTTAACAGATTCAAAAAAACCTTCTGAAGGTGGTATAGCTGGTGTCACAGAATCGGTGCCTGCACCTGATGCGAAATTCGGATTATCCCTGTTGAATGGTGCTGCAAGATTCGGGTCATTTTCCTTGTTGCCAAGACCTTTTGCCCATGCTGCTTCGTCAAAACCACCATCATCATCCTTTTCATCGCCGAAGTTCGCTTTGCCGTTTTCAAAGAAGATACTGTTTTTAACGACCAAATTCCCCTCATTCGCTTGCTTGTGTGATGATTCATTGTTAACATCAAGCCCAACTTCTCTGAAACCAGTAACGATAAAGTTTGCATACATACCTGCGGCACCTTCACGAATCAGCATGCCGTTATCGCTTTTGGATCCATCTGCTGGATCACCAACGAGCGTAACGTTGAAAATCGTCGGTGCTGAACGTGGCATTGCTTCATTGTTTTTACTGCTGTTATCATTTTCAAAACCGTTATCTGCATCGTCACCGTACTGTTGTGCCACCCAGAATTGACCTTTACCTGTCCAACCGTCAGTCCAGTCAAACGAATCGTCACGAGCACCAGTGACAAAGGCGTATTTTAGATTAACTGTGCCACCGAACATTTCAATACCATCATCTTGGTTCATGTGTACCTGGACATATTCAACAACCGTACCAGAACCAACGCCTTGGAATGCGATACCGTTCAATTCGTTGTCAGCACTAAATTCGATACCAGCATATTCAATTCGGACATAACGTAAAACACCACTGCTATCTGCAGGATCATCACCGCCGAAAGCACCAGTATCACCTTCACCGAAGGTAATACCTTGGTTTGTGGGTGCTCTACCATTGATAATCAAACCGCCCCACTGTCCGCGTGCACGTTGTCCAATTTCAGCATCACTTGTCATAACGATAGGCGCATCGGCTGTGCCATCTGCCATAATCTTACCGCCTTGAGCAACAATCAGAGTGCCATTTGTGGCATTTTCGCCATAAATCGTGACACCTGGTTCAACGGTAAGCGTTACACCGTCTTTGACAAATACGGCATCACGCAATAGATAATCGTTGTCCGATGAAAGAGTTCTATCTTCTAATAGGTCGCCTTGCAGGACAACCACTCCACGTCCATCAACGGTAATGGTTTCCTCAACTATTGGTTCTGGTTCACCATTTTCATCTTCACCACATCCGACTAAAGCCAAGGCTAATCCGACTGTGAAAACGACCATCAACTGAAACAACCATGTCATAGGTACCCACTACCTAATGAACTTTGACGTTCAAGTTGGGTAATTTTTAAACAGGTCTACAAGCGTTAGCCATTAGACCACCGCCTTTCAGTCCTACATAACGGAGTAAGTCGTCCGAACCAGCGGCAAATTGATCAAGAAATCCGTTCACCCGGGCTCTGAACGTCTCCCACTGGCCCGCAAAGCGATGCATCTTAAACACATCAACCCGCAGCCATCTCCACAACTTCTCAATCGGGTTCAACCACGGCGCATAAGTCGGTAGCCAAACAGGCTTGATCTGTGGCAACTCTGATAACGCATCAAGCACATCCGGATGTTTGTGAATAGACCCGTTGTCTTGAACAACGTAAAGTGTTTCTGCTTGTGGATAGACTTGTGTCAACTTCTGATACATTTCAACCACTTTCGCACGTCCTACAATATAGTTATCAAGATAACATACCTGTCCCGTCAACCCATTCAGCGCACCAATAATCCGCCATTGCTGATTATTTCCATCACAACCTGCCACCGGAATACTTTCCGGCGGTGCTTGTGTCCAAACACGCCCAGCTTCAGGCCAGCGAGTATATCCCATCTCATCAAGAAATACTAACTCTTGTTTACCACGATTGTGAATGGTCTGCTGTAAGCAGGAACATAGATACGACACTTTCTCCTTATACTCAGGATCCGGACTATACTGCTGCACGCGACCTGAACGAAGACGCAAACCACAACGAGACAGCACTCTATGAACACCACTCAGGCTGTATCCTTCTAACCAATCAAGGCTCCTACGTAGTGTCCGAAGCGTCCAACGACTTGGGAGAGGCACATCAGTAGAAACGCCTTTCGTTTTATCCACAACTTCATCTGGGGCTTGGCGCACACGTTCTAAGCGTTCTTCTTCTTTTTTTTTGAAAATCGTCGCCTTGCCCCTCCATGTTCTCGCTGTATTAACCCATCAAAACCTTCGTCTTCATAAATATTCAACCATCTGTAGACGGTATCAGGCTTGCGGCGTTTGAGTAACCCACTGGTCGAAACCCAGTGTGCAGAATCACCTTCGGCTATTTTCAACAACGCAGCAGCTTTTTCTCTGACATCAGGGCGAGCGTGATGATCTCGATATTCAATCAGTTCCTGTTTTTCTTCTTCTGTAAGAAAGAGTTCTTTTCGTTTTGCCATAGTATACTCCTTATATTTCGGATTATACCATCATAACATTACCCCGTTTGATTGTCAAAGTTCATTAGGAGTGATCCCTGATCGCGACGTTGCGTGCTGAGATCTAAGTTTTATGAGTTGAATAATAGGAGGAATTCGGTTAAAATATTGTTCAAGCAGCGAATAAGGAAGAGAAACGATGATCGAGATACGATTTCATAACCATGCAAGTGAGCTTATTTCACTTTCGGATGCCTACTTAGAACAGAATGAGAGCGAAAACAATTTGCCCCTTGGCCTCGCTTATAGGCTCTCCGAGGATCCGCACTATTATGGACCCAAGTCGCCTCTTCTGTTGAGTATTTTGGAACAAGGGAGAGTAATCGGTGTCGCAGTGATGACACCACCTAAGGGAATCGTCTTGAGCAGGATTGACACGAGAATCCAAGACGCTATCCTTCATCTTGTGCGCTACTTGCATGAAATTAACATGCAGATACCGGGAGTTGTCGGACCGGTGGTAGAAGCCCAAACTTTTTCTGATTATTGGGTTGACAGCACGCTCGGTATATCAGCCAGCGCAACCAGGCGAATGCGTGTATTTGAGGCAAGAAGCGTCGCGAATCTTCCACTTTCACCGGGAAAGTTACGTGCTGCTTGTATAGATGATCACCCTCTCATGGCGAGATGGATTGCCGCCCTATCGGAGGAAATAGGTGAGCCTACCAGTTTTGACAGTGCCAAAAGCCGCGCTGAGAAACTCATTAAGGATCAGCAACTGTACATTTGGGATCATGGTGAGTCGGTGTCTATCGCTGGCGTATCCCGTCCAACGAGAAATGGCGCAACAATCGGTGTCGTTTACACGCCACCTGAGCATCGCAATAGGGGATATGCGACTTCATGTGTTTTGGTCTTAACAAAGGAACTGCTAACAGATCGCTATTCATTTTGCAGCCTATATACCGATTTATCAAATCCAACTTCCAATAGCATTTACTGCAAAATCGGTTATGTTCCTATAGGAGATGCGTTAGCATTTAATTTTTTTTCATCCAATAGTTAGGATCAAAGCATGAAAACCACAAGACCACGACAATATTGGGATGATTACGCATCACGATTCAAAAACAGAAGTTTAGCAGAAGCGTACGAGTTCCGACCTCCCTATCCAGATGAGACGTATAAGATACTTTTAAGTCTGCTGGAGGAATCTCAAGGGAAAGTCTTAGACATCGGATGCGGTACTGGGAAGATAGCACGGTCACTGGTCAATCACGTAGACGGTGTTGATGCGGTTGACTTTTCATTGGAAATGATTCGCGTGGGAAAGTCGCTCTCCAATGGCAATCATCCAAACCTCCGATGGGTCAATGGACGTGTTGAAGATGTTCAGTTATATCCACCTTACTGCATGGTAACAGCTGGAGCAAGTATTCACTGGATGGAATGGGACAGGGTTTTTCCAAAATTCGAGGAAGTGTTGACAAAAGATGGATACCTCGTAATCATTAATGGGGATCGTCCTGTTGGGGCACCTTGGCATGACGCAGAACTTGCATTGATCCGCAAGTATTCTACTAACAAGCACTATAAGCAGATTGATCTGGTTCAAGAACTCGCGAATAGGGGACATATACATTTGATTGGAGATAAACGAACAACACCAGTGAGTTTCTCGCAATCCCTTACGGACTATGTTCAATCTTTTCATTCGAGACAAAGTCTGTCTAAGGAACACATGGGAGGGGAAAATGTGAAGGCCTTTGATGCTGAACTATCGGATATCTTGTCTGATTTTGTCGATGATGAGGGACTCCTCAGTTTCCAATTAGAAGCAAGGGTCACCTGGGGAAGGCCGCTAACATAGGACGAAGAACCGCAGTGTCTAACACCATGTCCTCGGCTTCGACGCATTGATGCTTCGGTCTTCGGCAACCCGCTTTACGGGTTCACAAACCGTTGAAACGTTATCAAAGTCAGCTTTAGCTGTGTCTACAAAACTCCAATCTCTTAAGCTGGAGAGGTAGCAGGCGGACTTTAGCCCGTTGAAAAAAGACTTGATTTTTGGGTAAAAATCAGGCATCATATGCGTCAGGTTTTTGGGAACATTTAGAGGCAAAAGACGCGTAATGGTGCATTGCAATCTGGTTTGTTTCCCTTAAGTGACATGGGATCGGGGACGACAAACAGCTTGTGCCGCTGACATTCTTGATAAAGGCACAACAGGAATATGCCCAAGTATTCGCAGACAAAGGAGTCAACATGGACAACGCAATCGAGTCAGCAGTTGAGGTGATATCGTCCGAAGGCGCATTCTCAGTCCCGGACCGCGGGAGCAGAAGGAAATGGGACGGACCGTGGTGGCAGCTGGCTATTCTTTACGAAATGGGGGAGGTCGCGCGGATTCCCCGGTCAGCTGTCGACAGCGCGTTGGGGCAGCTCAAGCATGGAGCCTGGCAGGAGTTCGTTATTACCGAACATGATGCTCCACAGACTGAAGCAGATAAGAAAAAAATGGACTGCTGCCACTGTGAACTGGGCGTGTTCTATATGATCCTTTCTGCCTGTGGATGCAATACAGAGGCAGACCTGCCATGGATCAGAAGGTGGTTCCTAAAGCACCAGCTTTCAGATGGAGGACTAAACTGTGAGCCGGACGCTTATCTGAAGTCGGGTAAGAGTTCGATCGTATCAAGTCTGCCACCCCTGGAGGCCGTGTTGTTCTTCACAGATCGAGACTACACGGCTGCGGAGAAGAGATTCCTCGATAATGGAGCGCGATACCTGATTGAGCATCGGTTGGTTTGTTCAAAGGAAGGTGGGAGTGTTATAAATCCAGAATGGCTGAAGCCGTTTTTTCCCCGCTTTTTCGAATATGACATCCTGCGAGGCCTCCATTACCTCGTGGAGTGGTCCCGGCGAAGAGGAAAACCCCTTCCCAAGGACATCATTGAGGAAGGTATTGACCGACTTAAGAGCTTCACCCGAGGTCCGGGAATCGTGATAGGGAGGAAGGTGAACGACAGGAACGGAGACTGGCACGGGTCTGCTTTTCCATTGATGGAGTCGGTAAGTAAAGTGGGACAGGAATCTCCATACCTTACGAAGCAACTCGGATCTGTGTTGAGCGCCCTCACAAATAGTGCTTGAATTTTCTATCCAACTTGATTTTTATCAGCCCTTTTTCTTCGCATGACATAGAACGAAAATTGTAGCGTCTAACACTGTGTCCCCGGTTTCGGCAACCCGCTTTGCTCTGGATTCGCAAACCGGCGAAACGTTATGCGAAAGCGATGTAGAGGGTAAGTACTATCTTTTCACAAATCAGAGGCGGAAAGATGTATAGCAGTAATAGCAGGAGTGCGTGGGATGTCCAGTTCGGAAAAAGAGTAGGGTTTAGTTCGTAGACTTCTCGCAATCGGTAGTTTTCGTGATTGTGGTACTCCTTCAGAACATAAGCGTTGTAGATGTGACTTGCCCCGTCCTGAGTGGGAAAATACTTAAAACCCCAGACCGGCAGGAGATGTATTACCAACAGCACAATAACAGTAACATATCCAATAGACAATCGGTTTATTTTCATTATTCCTCTAAACGCACTAACGTGGGTTCTCTTTCCACCTGTTTGATATTCCACGAGCAATCAGAAAAGTAATACCACATTCGGTTGAATAAGTCAAGCACAGACTCTAATTTGGGTGTGTAAAGTTTTGGTTATAAGTTCATGCTGCCTGTTTGAGTTCATTCCAATATGTGTCCCACGCCCCATTTTTTATCAAACATCGTGCGGGAAGCACTGGATTGATACCTTTCTTCTGCCACCTCATAGCAGCTTGTTTACACCTTTGTCCGACAACATGTTTGCAGGCACTCTAATCACGCCACTCCCGATTTGATACCCTTTTTCCCGAAACATTTTATATTGCATGCGTTCAGCGTGCTTTTCGAAATAGCCTGCTTCCCTGTCTAAGATATTCACAACATCTGGATTTTCCATACCTAAACCCCGAATGCGTAAAACGACTTCTGCCGTGTCTCCCTCATAAAGAAAAAAGTCTGTTGCCTCTACCCACTTTTCAATCGTTGTTGTCTGATGTTCCCCAAATGCCTGTTTTGCCACTTCATATAAATGGGATTTCGCATGCATGTAATCCACAATCTCAATGGCATTCGGAAAGTATTCATCCGCTAAGTTCCATATCCACGCCGCACCATCCCCAATAAACACAACATCCTGGGTATCTATATCGTCTCGGTAAATGCCACTTTGCGTTGCTAACGTAAATAACTTTTCCCCAAACTGTGCCGCATTCTCACGCCCCGCAACATAACGAATACTTTCTGTTCTGGCACTCGGTGTCGCCCCCGAACCCAGTTGTGGATAATCTCTATAAACACAACCGACTTTCACTTCTTTCCACCCATCCGGCGAGTTCGTGTAGCACCCATCACACCCCACATACCAACGCTGATTTGCCACAAGTTGTTGCGGTTCTACTTGTTCCGATGCGTGCAGTTCTGATAACCACTCACGCACTTTTTGGTGCAATGTCGTATGGCTCACTTTTATCCCTTGAAAAGACAACTCTTTCGCTGCGGCTCTATAGTCAAAAGGTGCTGCCAGATAACACATCCGCTCTGCAACACGATACGTATATTTACCTTTCAACTTCTGGCGCATATCCCAAGGCCTATGATAATGACCCGACACACATTTATACACCCAACGCTGCACACGGATCTTGCCACAAAGTGTTGTGATATTCACGCCGCGTTTCTGTATCGGACGACACGCTTGTTCACATTGTGGACATTCAACAGGTGCTGTTGATTGTTGAGAAGCTGCTTCGGATACACACACTTCCAACAACTTTTGACCCGTTCTATTCATAAGTCTCGCACACAAGGCTCAGCTGCTTCCAACTCAACACAAGGCTCAGACAAAAGTTCTCCTACCACCTGAGCAATATCTTCTAAAATCTCTTTGACTTCGGGGTTATCTGATGGTATATTAAACATCGGTATCCTTTTCCTTTTTGAATTTATTAGGATAGGATACCCATTTTTATTATAACTCGCAACAACTCTTTACATCAGAGTTGCTACAAAAACTTTACACACCCCAAGAGAACAGTTCTCTTGCGTTTACCGAACGATCTGTGCTCGTTCGGGGTCTGCGTCTGTCGCAGAAACCTCTTTGTTTGAAAGATTCTCCTGTGGTTTTTCGTTGAGCCATTGACGCATCATTTCACGCGTGCGCTTCTGTTTCTCATCGCAACAAGCACAGGATTTCTTCTTTAACGCTTGTTTAGACTTCGCCGTATATGCCGATTGTTGAGGTGTGTCTACCTGTACCGTACCGCTTGTGTAACTGACACAGTATACAAGGATTCCCACAACTGCCAGGATGGCGATACCGTATAAGATGGACATGTTTTTCATAAGTTACTCCTTTCGTGAGTCATCAGCGTTTGAAGGTTGTGAACGTTTGGGCGGCACCTTTTGCGGATTTCTGCGGAAATACTCAGCGAGTTCTGGATCAGCCTTTGCGAGTCTCCGCAATCCCTCTTTTGGTCCGTAGTTCTGCAAAATTTGCTTTGCCTTGTTGAACCGTTCAGGGGTAAGCGGTTTTGGAGTGATTTTTTCGCGGAGTGCATCTTCAAGACTTTCCTCAGTTGGAAGTCCGGGTAGCAGTTGTTGTCGCAGCTGTTTTTCAAGTTCGGCAGCAATTTCTGCATCGAACATAGTTGCGAATTTCTCAAGTTGTCGGACTTCCCGCATGAACTGTTCAAATTCGGGGTGCCGTCCGACTTCTTCTGCTCTCCGTTCGAATTCCTCTCTTGCGCGTTCGAATTCTTCTCTTGCGCGTGGGTTTCTAAAATCCAATTCAGTATCTGTGTTTTCTGGTGGCAAAAATCTTTCTAAGTCCTCTGAATCTGGTATGGGCGTATCCTTGTCCCACCATTCTTTAGGCGGAGGTTTTTCACCTGCCGCCATCATTTTTCGGACCGCTTCGCGGGTTACAGGTGCGGGTTTATCAGCAAGTTGATTACCCATTTTATCAATGTAGATGACCTCAATTCCTTCTGGCTCAACACCTCTGAAGATAAGGTTAAATCGTTGTTCGTGGTTAAGAATTGCACCGTGGTACTGTGCAGAAAGCTTATCTTCATCACGTTGCACGTAGACAATATCTCGGTTCTGATAAAAAGGTAGAATCTTGTCTCCAATATAAACTCCTCCCGAAATAGGTTCATCCGTTGTGCGCTCTAAAGCGTGTTTGCGCTTTAGAAAAAAAAGATGTTCCGCAAGATATCTTTCTTTGAGTTTTTCTATATCCGATTCAGGAATTCCTAAAGCCTCCGCCTCTATCTGCCGCACTCTGGGGTTATCAAGACTATCCGTTATTACTCGGGCATCCATATACTGAACATATTCAACATAATTGAGGATGGTGTATCCTTTATCAAGCAAACTTTGCATCCACTGTTCAGGAGGGACTACCTTGTCTATTTCTCTATGCATTTTAAGCTGAAGATACGCTACATGATAGGATTCCATGAGTGCCTGAACGGTTTGCGGGCCTTTATGCCATGTCATCATTGCAACCCACAAATCCTGTTCTGTTAATTTAGGAATTGTAGTGCCTTCAAAGTAGGTACTAGCAGCATCAGGTTTGGTAGAATTCTTTTCGGTTTTAGTTGCAGTTTTGTTCTTTGGCGGGTATATAGCCTTATTCCCTTTTGGTGAGGTGAGTATCCCGGCAGTATCTTCTGGGAGCTTGCTTTTATAAAAATAAGGGGTTATAATCGCATTGAGAATAAGGAAAGCACCGATGATAAAAATCAAACAGCCTATTATTACTAAAGTTTGGACAATTTTTAACAATTTTATTTCCAAAAAGCAGAAAAGCAGGTATCCTTTCAGAAACAACACTTTTTGAAAGGAATATAAAATGGACCTCCTTCTCTGCTTAGAAAAAATAGTATCAGATTTTCGTCCTTTATTCAACCAACAAAACTTTATGCTTTTCCAAGCGTTGATTTTCGGTTTCATCGCAAATGGCGGTAGTGGCACACTCACAAGTCTTTATCAATCAAGTTGCTCACAGACAAGATACTGGTCTTTTCCGAAGTTCCTATCGCGTGGTAAATGGGATGCGGATGCGGTCGCAACACTTATGATACGACTGGTTCAACACACATTTGCGATCTGGGTTTATGTTTATGATGAAACTAAAGCAATAAAAACAGGCAAATCACAATGGGGATTGCACTTTTTCCGAAACTTCAGTTTCCAACGGCGTAGCATCAATCAATCCAAGTTTCAGTTCGGTCACCAGTTCGGCGCACTCGGTTTGTTATGTGAGACAGCGACAGGGTGGATGCTTTTCCCTGTATGGGTGAAACTGATGTGTCCGAAAACGATCCGTGATAAAAGTAATGCGGTGTTGCAGCGTATCTGTTCAAAGTTAGTCCCTGGACTGATTATCTTTGATAGAGGCTTTGCGCGTCGCAAAGTATTTACAATGGCATTGCGTTTTGGACATCATATTTTGTGTCGTGCTAAATCCAATGCTGTGTTTTACCATTTACCCAAAATACCTAAGCATCGCAAACCGGGTAGACCCAAGAAATACGGAGACCGTCTTGACATTCGAAGATTACGATATAATGTAATAGAAATAGCAGGTAAAACGCATTCAATCGCCTCAAAAGTCGTGCGAACCAAAATGTGTGATGCGGATGTGCGGCTCGTTGTGATACGCACACGCCCAAAGGTGTCAAAGCCTTATCGGTATTTCTTTGTTTTCACAACAGATATGACGCTTGAGATATCGCAGATCGTCAAATACTATCGTCATAGATGGCAGATTGAAACAGCTTTCCGAGATGTCAAACAACATTTCGGGTTTGATAAATATCAAGTCAAATCTCGTAAAAGCATCAATCGGTTTGTGCAACTTAGTTTCGTCGCAGCGAGTTTGACGAAACTTATATTTACAACACAACTGGCAACGGAAAGGGTGAGTGTTGAGGATGTTTGTCAACAACTCGGGATACATTGGTATCGTCCTGTGAACCTAACACTCGGATTGCGTGTCGCTTTTCTACGCTTGCGAATAGCACAAACGTTATTTTCTGTGAGTTCCAAGCAAAAACCATACATGCAGAATATTACACATATCTTTCAGCAAATCAAAGATAAACCTATGGACAAGGTTACTTGAATCTAACAATATTGTCCAAACTTTAGTATTATTAGTCCACCGAGAAAAAGTTTGTTAGAAAAATGTTTCATTTTGTTATCTCCTTGTTTAAGATTCCTCAGATTAGAACGCTAATGTATGATGTCACATATTAACACGTTTTCTGTATAAAATAAATAATTTCTGTGCCTTGTGTTTCTGAACACAAAAACCCCACCTGCAACAAAAAAGAGTCCAAACGAAGCACACACAAAGGCAGCACGATCATGAAGACTCCAGATATAGATTTGTAATATGAAAACTAACGAATGTGAATTAGGCGGGCGAGCAACAATATATATATATATATTGTGGTGGGAAAACCTTTTGACTGATAGACACTTTAGAATCTATTTCTAAATAAAAATTTGTTTTCATTAATTTTCCCGAAATAAATTATAAAATAACAAAATATCAGTCTACTATAAAGTATTACATAATTTGCAAATAATGTCAAGCTTTTTTAAGAAAAAATCGGAATTATATCTACTTTTTGTGCCATTCCTGAACTGCTTTTGGGATTTCTTGGAGGTTTTCGATTGTTGTTTGGAGTGGGATAGCACACTCCGGACCAATTAGCGGTACGCCTGCTTCAAGGTTTTTTATTACTTCCGCATTTACGTCTTCCGGTCCTTTGGCAAAGAGCGTTTCAGGGTTGTTGATATTGCCAACCAGCGCAATACGTTTTTGAACGATGTCCATAGATTCTTTGGGTTCATTTTTGGAGTCGTAGTGGAAGGCTGCCATGCCAGTTTGCGCGATGTATTCCATCCGATCCACAGTGCGTCCACAGATATGTAAGATGAGGGGTATCGGAATCCGTTCCACAAATTCTATATGCAGGTCGCGGAGATAGCGTTGATAGTATTCTCCGCTTACAAGGTCGCCCGTTGCGTGATCGGGAAGTGTGAGTGCATCCGCACCTGCTTCTATCTGCGCAATACCGAACTGCACAGTTGCTTCCTTCATTCTATCTAAAGCGAGTTTTGTTTTTCCGGGGTCATCAAGGGACAATAATAAAAACGGTTCAACACCGAAGCAGTGATACCCAAGCGACCAAGGTCCCATCGTCTTTCCGATGACAGCGACTTCATCACCATACTCTTTTTTTAAAATCTTAATCGCTTCAAGCACGCATTGCGTGTCAGGATGTGTTAGGAAATCGTTAGGGATGGTGATGTCGTCAACATCTTCCCAGATCGGTTCACGCATCTTGACGGTTGGCCAGTTATCTTTCTGCTCCCACTGAATTTTGCAACCGAGCGCACTCGATTCTTGGATAATCGTGAACACCGGCATAATGGTGTCAAAACCGAGTTCGGTATAACCGGTCGCAGCGAGTCTCGCCATGAGTTCTGGTTCACGATTTGCTTGCGGAAAAGGTGCGTCAACCAAATCCATCAATTCGACGGTAGCAACAGAGGTAGGATTGCAAATAGGGGTACGGTCGGTAGGTTCGTTTCGGAGGGCGGCGAGAACACGTTCGCGCCCGGACATCGGTTTGACGGTTTGATCTTTTTCACTATCCACAGATATTACCTCAAGTTTGGACTATTTTGTTTTTGGGCATTTGACATTTTACTCAAAAAGTCGCGATTCGAAGATCGCTCCTACAATCGCGATTCGGAGATCGCTCCTACAAGAAGGAAAGAGGTGCAATGAATTGCGCTTGGTGAATGTGCGTATGACATTCACATTAAACGCATCAACTTAGGAAAATGTCTACTTACTTTTATAATTCATCATAAATGACCTGGACCTTATGTCTGTTGACTTGGTGCAGATAGCACACCACGTGCAGCACCCGTTTCCTCTTCACGTAGGATGACTCGGACATTTGGTGCACGGACTAACAGAAGACCGACAAGAGCGTCATGCGACTGCCCACATGGGAAGACAACTGAATCACCTTCATTTTCCTGAGCAACTACCATTTCACCCAATTTTATCAAGCCGCCAGCAATTGCAGAGACCCTACGTTCAGCACCGCGACCATCACCATTTGATTTAACACGGTAGGTGCCTTTTCCCACAGAATCGACGGTGATAGTTAATTTAGATTTTTTATCAAGCGTGTTCAAGGGTCGTGGTTCAATTGAGGTATTCAGTGGAAGTTTGCACGCTTCTAAAAATACACGTCGACAAGCGGCTTCATGTCTTTCACCACAAGGAAAATAGAGCATCCCGTCTGAAGTCTCCTGCATGCCACCTAATATTTTCATTGACTGCACAACGTCTTCAATTCGTGTTGCAGTACCTTCGATACGACTGTAGGTATGCACCAGGAAGACAGCACGTTCACCTTGTTGCTGCCGATAGAGTGCTATCGTAATATCTTTGAAATGTGGATCAATCGGGACGAGTTCGATTCGCCTACCGATGTTAACAACGGATGCCATAGGATCGCCTTAAATGGTAGATTTTAGATTTACATGGACACTCAGCTCCAGCGAGGTTAGGAAACCTCCAAATCAAAGGTATGAATGCCATTTAGGCATTCCCCGCCTACCGAGGGACGAAAGTGTTATCTATTCTTTTAATTCATTATATCAATCAACGAGCGATAAAACTACCACCTTAGCCTACCACCGTAGCTATTATATATGTAGCCGTAAGCCCTTTCTGAAACCTTACGTAGAACATTAGCGCGTTGACTAACCCAAGCACCAAAGGAGATACGCCGTCTTCCATAAGCTTTGCTTCTATCTTCAATCAATCCGGTAAAGACATAAGGACGGGGTTTTCCCTGCGGATCACGCATAACTATGATACCGCTATCTCCTATCAGTCCGTAAACAGTTCCTGTTTTATTGTAAACTTTGACAGATGTGGGGATGCGAGTCTTTTTGTAAATGTAATCTCCGTTCGGAAGTCCAAGATACACCTTCATTGTGCGGGAGTAAGGGAGTTTATCATGCCACAACTGTACGTAGAACTTATTTAGATCATGTGCGGAGGTCTTATTTCTATATGTCCGACCGTTTGTGGGAATCTTTTCAACAATTTTCGTCTGCTTAAAATAAGGATAGTTATATTTCAGAATTCTATGCACTTTGGAAGGACCACCAATCAAATTAATAAAATAGTTAGTTGAGCCATTTGAGCTGACTTGAATCATATTCTGCAAATGGCGACGACTTCTCTCAGTATATTTTAAGCGTCCGTGCTTTACCTCGTGAAAATACGCAAGCATCACAAAGTTTTTTATTAACGAGGCAGCCATTCTCGGGGTATCTTCGTTAATAGAAACCAATTTCTTTCCTTTTGAGAGATCGTAAACAACAAAACTGGTCCTATCAGTTGATGCCAAAGGACCTTTACGACGGAATTGTTTCACAAAGCTGTCTATATTTTGTTCAAGTGGGGAATCAATTGTTGGATCGTACTTAGCGCCAACTACTGTGGTTCCGCAGAGTAAGACGATGAGTCCGCAGCAAACCGATAATTTGAAAAGATTGTTAACATAAGTTTTCATCAGTGTTTGTCTTCCTCTTTTTATGTAAAATATCCCCGATAAATTGTGGGGTATAATAGCTTATGAAAATTGTGGTGATGCCGTAACGCGGAAACCGTTTATTCAGTTGGCAACCGGTAACAAGCTGCTTCTCGACTGTTACGAACGAGTAGATAATTGCCGACAAGTGCTGGGTTGTTCCATGTCTGTCCTTCTAACGCGGTGTATCGTGCGAGTTCTTTATGTGCTTCTGGATTCGGTTCTAAAAGAACAATCTCACCGGATTCGGTAAGCACCAGCAAGACATCTGATATTAAGATCGTCTGCCCGTGACCATAACGACCCCGCTTCCACTGACGCGTTCCATCCGCGGGGTTGATGCAAGCGAATATTCCGTCATCAAGCCCGTATAAATAGCCTTCGTAATAAATTATCGTTGTGAATTTGGCTTTGAAGTAGATAGTTTCCCATAGTAAGTTAACGTTGAATTCCGCTGATGGGTTACTTCTTGATATCTGAAATAATTTTGCACCGATACCGTAAGCAGTGGAGACGAGAAGCTTATCTCCGGGAAGGGGTGTCGGTTGTGCGGCACATTCTGCAGCTGGCCATGGCTGTTTCCATAGGAGTTCGCCGGTGGTAGGTTCATGAGATGTGACAAGACCGTTGTTAAATAACACAACCTGCTCAGTACCTGCCAAGGTAGTCAGAACGGGTGAACTGTATCCGCTACGATGTCTATGTCCTGTCCACGCAATATCGCCTGTCTCTTTGTAATACGCCACTGCGCCGCCAGCATCCACAATAACGAGTTCATCAAGAACAAGTGGTGAAACACTCACACCCCAAGGCGGTGCTCCCGCGCCGTTTTCCTCAAAAATATTAGTAGACCAAATCTGTTTACCTGTTTCAAAATCCAAACAGTTGAGGATACCTGTTCCTCCGACAGTATAGACACGGTCACCGTCAATAGCTGGTGTTGCCCGCGGACCGAGTTGACCAAGTGTCGTATAATACCTTGCCTTATCTCTGTGCGTCCACTTTTCTTCGCCAGTGTATAAATCATAACAGACAATTTTTTCCCATTCGTCTTCCTGCTCCTGCGTGATCGCAGAGTCGCCTACAACGGCAAAACCTGACCATCCAGCGCCGACAGGTTGTCGCCACACTAACTCTGGCGGATTATTTACCCAATCCGTGTTGAGTTTTATATTGGTGATTACAGCGTTTCTGTTCGGTCCGAGGAATTGTGGAAAATCTGTCTGAAGTTCTGCAGCTGGTGGGGTTTGCGCTTCGGCTAATGCCACATAACTCTCTGGTTCCCCGCGCCATCGCCATTCAAATTTTGGGGCAAGGTCACCACTGAATCCATCAAATCGGAATAGGGTTACAAACGCAACGATGCATAATAGGATAACACCACAGGAGAAGAATTTAACTCGCCATGCCAAGCGGGAAAGGCATAACAACCATACGATACTCAGAAAAACCGTGATGATGAATATTAAAACCGTTAGTGCCACTTTGTCTTGGCGATGACCAGCATCCAATGACCACACTAATCCGAATGCTAAAACGGTGAGACTAACGATGATGAATAGGGGCCACAAACGGATGCTTTTTTTGTTTGATATCATGAAATAGAAACTTGTCTATGCGTTCAATTTATTTAAGCGACTTGTGCCAGTTAACTAAATGTTTTTGTTATTCTCACAGATATTAGGTATTGTCATAAAAACATATCGTCCCTACGGGACTAAAGAGAGCGTTATTGCCGTACTTCTATAAACATATCGTCCCTACGGGACTAAAGAGAGCGTTATTGCCGTACTTCTATAAACATATCGTCCCTACGGGACTAAAGAGAGCGTTATTGCCGTACTTCTATAAACATATCGTCCCTACGGGACTAAAGAGAGCGTTATTGCCGTACTTCTATAAACATATCGTCCCTACGGGACTAAAGAGAGCGTTATTGCCGTACTTCTATAAACATATCGTCCCTACGGGACTAAAGAGAGCGTTATTGCCGTACTTCTATAAACATATCGTCCCTACCAAATCAACGCCAAATGCGCTTATGGCATTTGTCGGGACTGAAGAGTGTATCAACGAATAGGAAACACGAACAAAACGTTCTGCTTATGTGAAATAATATTTTACAAAAAGTTATTTAGCACAACTCGTTATTTAAGCTTAATTCTATCATATATTATTTGAAAGAATTTTGTCAAGTAAATTGTATAAATTTTTTATTTCCTGCTGAATTTTGTGAAACGGCGCGTTTACAAAACGCACCTACCTTTCGCATATTTTGCACGTAAAGACCAGACCTAAAACGAGAAAAACAGCGCGTTTACAAAACGCGCCTACCGTTTGGGTAAAAATCGGGGTTGAAAACCCCTCCCACAAGAAGATATCCTTAAGTTAACACTTATGGATGCCGCTACCGCTCTATCCGACGGACGAAGAAATAAATTATCCGAAAAGTCGCGAGCTGGAGCTCGCTCCTACAAGAAGAGGGATAGCGCGTTTACAAAACGCGCCTACCTTTGGGTAAAAAATCGGGGTTGAAAACCCCTCCAACAATGTAAGAGGCGCAATGAATTGCGCGTGGTGAATGTGCGTATGACATTCACATTAAACGCGTTTTCCTTAAGTTGACAGCTATGGGTTTGGCACGGTCTACCGGACGGACGAAGAAATGTTAACGCAACTGGACGGTGCCGTGAACGACGCGCCCACTGCCGATACTTTGCCTGTTTTGTAGGCTCAAAATAAAATAGGCGGTGCTGTCTATGCCGTGGTTATCACCTTTGATTGCCTCATCATCCCTGTTTGTGCCACGCATATTTTTATCATAAGCACAACTCAAGAACTCATCTGTGACTTCAATAGGACGATATGTGTCCTTCAAATCTTCATCTGGCGGATGGACAAGTCTGTCCCGTAGGAAAAAGATTGCCGGGGCACCCGTTGCGTCTACCTTTAGGCGTTCCTTGATAGCGTCTATTTGTGTGGCACGCGATTTTTTGGGTTGTTTGACACGGAACCCCGCGCGCTGTAGCTGCTCAACTGCATCCTGATCAGCACTGTCTACCGCTGCGTATCGGATCCGATCTGAAGCGTCACAATTTGCTTTTATCATCCGTATAAAATCGGGTTTTGTGAGTTTTGTTTTGTATATCTCTTTGTATGCGTAGATGCGGTCATCTGGTGACCGTGCCCACCATATACAGCAAGATGGATTACGAAATCCCCAGTCAATACTGATATAACGTTCCCACTTCGTTGAGATGGTGAAGTTGTCGATGACATGCACTTCAGGTAGAAATCCATCAAATACGAGTCCTTCGCCTGATACCCATTTGCCCTCGTATCCGCGTTTGTATCTTAATCCTTCAAGGTTTTGTAATCTTTGGACACGTCGCTTACCATTTTCGGTTAGTTCGCCAGTTTGTTGATTGTATATTTCGGGATTGTCTCTGAATGTCATCTCAAAATATGTGAGTTTTCCTGCTTTTGTCTGCTGGCGTATCCAGTGGTTCGGTGTGCTGGGATTACAATCGCCGAGTAGGAATGCGATTGGCAGTGTGCCAGCGCGTTCTGAAACTCTTGCGGTGAGTTCGTCCCATGTGTCAAAGGAGACAAGTTCTGCTTGGTTGACGAATGCGGCATCAAAGAAGTCGGATAGTAAGTTTTGCGGTTTGTCTAATCCGTTCATGTAGATGCGTGAGCCGTTCCAATATTCAAAGAAGTCTGGATGTTCGCCGCCGTATCGTGTAATGGGTGTGGGTTTTGGGTCGGCGCGACTTCTGGGTCGGAATCGGAGATATTTTTCGTAGGTTGGGACGATATTTTTGTATACTCTTTTGAGGCTGCGGTGTATGAAGGTGAGACGTGCGCCGGGGTAGTTCCTTGCTAACTGGTCTATGTATGCGACGCAGCTGTAGGTTTTGCCTGCGTCATAGGTGCCTCCTGCTATTTTTATGTTTGCGTGCGATTTGAATAGGTCGCGCATTTGTCCGTGAGGGCGGAATCCGTTTGGATTGTATGTGATGAGGGGCGGTTTTTGTTTGCTGACAGTTGCGATTCGGAGATCGCTCTTAGTCGCGATTCGGAGATCGCTCCTACCGGTATCGTTTTTATCATCTTGCTTGGGTAGGCAGGATTGATACTGCTCCATTTCGGGATGCAGATGTGTGAGTTCTTGCGGTTCTTCGTCAGGTTGTTCTATTTCGTCGGTTTGTTCGGCATTGTCAGATTGTTCTGGTTGCCCGTTCTGTGTGGCGTTGTGCTGTGCTGTGTCGGTCTTTTGGTTTTTTGCTGCTTGTTCTGCCTTGTATTTTGATGCGATGATGTATGCGTTGGTGTCGTATCCCCGTAACTCAATGTTTTCGCGTTTGCGTTGTATGTCTTTGGCGCGAATGAGTTTGTTGTAGGCATTTATGCATGCGAATAGTTCTTTGTCCTTCTCTTCAACATCTGGGGTCTGTTTGACTCTCTGAAATTTTTCGTTGAGTAGCGTCAACATTCCACCGTATAGGTCTCGCTCCAGATTTGTGAGTTGGTCGTCTTGGTAGTTTTCTTGATTGAGGTTTTGTATTTGATTTTCCATACTGATATTATAACTGATGGTTTGTGGGTGATGGAAGTTTTTAAGGCGTGCGGAACAATAGATTTCCAATAGATTTCCAATAGGTTTGGAATTTTGTCTGAACCAGGATTTACAAGATTATGGGATTTTCAGGATTTGGATTTTCGGGTTTTATGCGAAGATATGTGGGTTTTCGCAGGAAGATGCTGCGGTCGCGACCGGGAGGTTGCTCGGACAGCATGTAAGCGGCGCAATAAATTACGCTTGAACGCGTTTTTCTTTAGTTGACAGTTGGGGAATGTAAGCGGCGCAATGAATTTTGCGACTACAAGCACCACAAATGCTAAGAAATTTTCACCTATAATAGGCATTAGGAATTAATCGGACACGCCGCACCAGCGAGGTTAGGAAACCTCGCCTACCGTAGTAGGAAAGTGTCTTATTTTTAGGTTTCACTATAATTTTATAATTCACTATATGACAATAATTGTCATGCTTCGTTTGACATATAATCTTGTAGATATTGTTCTATTTCTGTGCTATTTTTGATTATGTCGGTAAAATATGTTTCGCAGACATCATTAAAACGTGAAAGCACGTCGCGAGTAGGTTTTTTCTCAAATATACCAAGAGGTTGACATTTAACTCCCCATTCCTTAGACATTATAATGATTAAATCGGAGGTGTTTTATAACACCAAGGTCTGAAGTTCAATCTATAGTTGTGTAATCCACAACAAGTTTCCATGACTAAGTCGCTGAACCCTTTCTTCCAGTTGCGCAACTTGTCTTTTACAATGCGGTATCTTTTAACACCACTAATCGCATGTTCAATCTGTATGCGTATGGACGAAATGAGACGATTTCTTTCTTTTTCCTCGGTGGTAAGTTCACCACCTTTCGGTTTCTTTTTCGGTTGAATGATGTTTATGCCAGGGCGTGTAAACCCTTGAAAACCGGAATCTTGATATAAGTTGCTACCACTCGGCACAGTATATCCTACAGTATCTGCGATCTGTTTATCGTGTATTCTCCCTTCAAAGGAAGGTGTCAATAACACGACTTTGCAAGCAGCATTGATAATAAGGTTATTCTTGAGCGTATGTTGTTTCTTTTTGCCACTATAATGAGCCTTTTGAACTTGTGGGTCTTTGGGACGCCGGATTGGTCGCTCGGTGCCATCATGAAAAAAAATGGTTGGAAGTCTGATTGTCAACCGAGGTATCCAAAGCCACATCAAAAGTTGCGGGGATTGTCGTCCGAGATGGCAACTCTCCAAGTTCGGCTAAAGCACTATCTAATATCGGCAAAAGACGATGGATCCATTTGTTGGCTACAGGTTGACACATACCGAAGAGTTCACCTTGCACATCTTGTGTTGTCGCTTTGCGGAGGTAAACTAAAATAAACAACAACTTATCTTCAAAACTGGGTAAACAACTCGTTTTGTAGGTGGAATATCGCCGTTTTTCACGGGGTTTTCCATCAAGTGTCTTTGTTGCATAATACGCTAAAAAATGTTTGGTAAAGTAGGGAAGAAGAGATGAAAACTCTTCAAGTGTATATCCTATAAGAGACTCAAACCTTGTGGGTTTATCCTTAAGATATTGGTAATTCATCAGTCGCACTCCAAAATAGGTTTTCTTACAAATATACTACAAACTAATAAAACTCACAACAATTAAAACGTTATAATGTCTCTTGAATTGATGTAATGCAAGTGCTGCTGCTTGCGTTTTGTTATCACTGTTTAGGGCAAATACAAAAAGAGGTTTAGGCATTCCGTTAATTCTGCAATCCACTTTGTAAAGTCCTTTAGGATCGTGTAACGGATGTTGCCAATCGAAAGTCATACGGTTTGATTCTACCTTCTGGGACAAAAAGGCACGGAAATCATCCTTAAACGTGGATTTAACATTTTCTCTTGATAAGTATGTAACGTCTATTATCCTGAGAAGTGCCTGAACAAAGTCAAATAAAGCTTGTCCATAATCTCCATTCCGAATTTCTATTATCAACTCCCCATCATAATCTTTAACTTCAAACATGGATCGGGTTTTTAAGATTAGTTTCTGACGAGTCTCACTCAGTAGCGCTTTTTCATCCATATAATATGTCAGGTGCATAAAGGTATGTGCCTCGTCTGAGAGTACCCATTTATCCCCCATCTTTTTCAGGACAATAACCAACTGATCCCCATCATTGAAATGGAAGGGAGTTAAAACAAGGAAACGGTCTTTGCCATCTGCTAAAAGTTGTATCTCTGCAGAGACTTTATCAATAAAGTCTTTTTCTATTGTTTTGACTGACACTGTTCTCACCTCCTAAAAAAGCATCAACTGCGGGGGTAATTCAAAATTTCCATCTTGTATAAGACACTGCTATAGTTTGGACAATTTCTGTCAGTTTTATGTTGAGTTTTCAAGTGTTTTCTATTTTCTGCGAGTTTTGTATAACGTGAGTTTGATAAATCAGATTTTTGGACTCGGTGCGGTTAGGAAACCGCACCTACCGGGCTTATGAGAATAAGATTTTATGCAAAATGAAGTTCATATATCTATTATCAAACTCACGTTTGTATAGGATCATAACTCACAGAAAACAGATTAAGCAGCCCAGCGGGGCGGAATGTTTATAGAAAATCGTAAGCATCCATATTCAGCCCCGTAGGGGCGATATGTGTAAATAGGTATTCCTTTTGCTTGAAGACACAACTGGGTGTTCACATACCGCTCCTACGGAGCTCAAGAGGCGTGAGAAACGTCTTTCTATAAACATATCGTTCCTACGGAACTAAAGATGTTTTTTAGGATAATCCCTATTCTTGATAATATCAACGTATTTGGATTTTACTATAACCAAAGCAATCAAACAAAACTCTTAAAATTGTCCAAACTATAGTATAAACTAAAATGGATTTTACAATTACCTATACATTGCCCATCGGCGAGGTTAGGAAACCTCGCCTACCGTGAAGTGTGTATTAGTTGAATATTGCAACGGCGCGCTTACAAAGCGCGCCTACTTTGTTTTAGGTGTTCTTAAAAGATATTGTTCCTACCAAATTCAAGGTGTTTGGTCGGTGTTGAAACCCTCCGACAATGTAAGAGGCGCAATGAATTGCGCGACTACGAACATGTCGCGAGGTGGAGCTCGCTCCTACAGAAGACATCGGGGTTGAAAACCCCTCCTACAAGAGAAGAAGATGTCGGGTGTCGCAAACTCTACCCATAAGTGTCAATTTAAGGATTTGTATAGCCTCGTAGAGGCGGAATGTTTATAGAAAACGTCATCAACCACGCGCTTGAGCCTCGTAGAGGCGATATGTCGTCAAACCTGTTTATCCATCAAGATATGTCGCTCCTACGGAGCTCAAGACTTGATTGTTCCGCCATTACTATAAACATATCGTCCCTACGGGACTAAATATAGGACAGTCTCAATAATCAGGTCTGTTGAGAAGTGTTTATAAAAACACAGAATTTTTCTTAAATTGACACCCGCTGAATGCCAACAGGCATTCATAGCGTTGATTTATGGGTTTCGCGAACTCTATCTGACCTACAGGGATATACAAAGTAACTATCTAAGACTAAGTTACGTATATCTTTACACGTTAGTAGAGAGGATTGCAAATTTATCCGCCATAATTCTTTTTATTGACACCGTGGGGTTAAGGTGCTACAATTTTAAACGCCATAAGCGTTAGCAGGAGGGATTTCAATTATGGACAAAGTGCTAGTTAGCGATTTGCTATCACAGCGGGGTTTAGATGTTCTTATCAAAAGCGGCGATTTCAAGGTTGATGTCGCGTTGGAGTTGACCCATGAGGAATTGCTGGAACGTATTGCCGATTATGATGCCCTACTGATTAGAAGTGAAACGAGAGTAACAGCAGATGTAATTGCTGAAGCAAAACGACTCAAGGTCATTGGACGTGCTGGGGTTGGTGTAGATAACATTGATGTAGAAGCGGCAACGCAAAACGGGATATTAGTCGTCAATACGCCTACCGGTAATACGATTGCAGCAGCCGAACATACCGTTGCGCTTTTATTGGCGTTGGCACGGAACCTTGTGCCTGCTGGTATCTCTCTCAAAAACCGAACTTGGCAACGGAACGACTTTATCGGCGTTGAGTTATACGGCAAGGTTTTCGGCACCGTCGGACTCGGCAGAATTGGACGTGAAGTCACGAAACGGGCACACGCTTTTGGCATGCAACTCATCGCTTTTGACCCGTATATTTCTGCTAACGCTGCTAATAAAATGGGAGTCCGTTTGGTTGACCGCGAAACCTTATTCCGGGAATCGGATTATATATCTGTTCATACCCACCTCAATGCGGAGACATACCACAGCATCGGGGAAACCGAATTCCAACTGATGAAACCCACAGGACGTTTGATTAACTGTGCACGGGGTGGTATTATTGACGAAAAGGCACTCTATCACGCGCTGAAAGATGGACAGATTGCTGGTGCTGCGCTTGATGTTTTTGAAGATGAACCGGCAATTGATAGCCCACTCCTTGAATTGGATAATTTTCTCGCGCTGCCCCACCTTGGTGCATCAACGACCGAAGCACAAGAACATGTTGCTATTGAAGTGGCACAACAGGTAATCAATGCTCTACGAGGTAAACCGGTCGCGAATGCTGTTAATCAACCCAAAATTGATCCAAGGATGTTTGACATATTGGGTCCTTACCTGCAACTTGCTGAAAAGATCGGAAGTTTTCATTCCCAAATTGTTGAAGGGCAAATTTCGGCGATCAAAATTCATTATAGCGGCACGCTTTTTCAGAAAGAAGATGTAACACCCATCACCGTCGCTTTGCAGAAAGGGTTATTATCACCCGTGCTAACAGAGGTCAACTATGTAAACGCGCCTTTTTTAATCAAGCAACGCGGAATTTCGGTGACTGAGACCAAAAGCGACTCACAAGCAGAATTTTCGAACTTGATGACCGTTACCGTCACAACAGATAGAGGCGATGCAGTCCTTGCTGGGACAACCTTCGGACGTAAAGATATCCGTATCGTTCGTATTAACCAACTTCATCTGAACGCTACGCCAGAAGGATATATACTGCTTATTTACAACCGCGATCAGCCGGGGATGATCGGATTGATTGGCACAATTTTGGGTGAGCATAATATCAACATTGCGGATATGACGGTCGGACGTTCACGCATCGGAGAAGTTGCATTGACACTTATTAATGTGGATAGTTTGGTGCCACGCAACGTTTTGAAATCAATTGCTGCACAGAAAAAGATTGATTTTGTTAAGCAGGTTATTCTGTAATGCGCTGTTCATCTCATGGTAGATGCGGTTTCCAACCGTATCATAAGCGTCAATTTATAGTAAAACCCACAATTACCTGGACATTGGCGAGGTTAGTAAACCTCGCGAGCGTGTAGGGATTGTTGTTCATTGAAATGTGAACATATTTTCGGATTTTACTATAAGAAAAATCTGTTTTTTGTTAATGTTATAGCCTCGTAGAGGCGGAATGTTTATAGAATCTATATGTCGCTCCTACGGAGCTCAAGAGGTTAATTACCACGTTTTCTATAAACATAGCGTTCCTACGGAACTCAAGATGTAAAAATCCAAATCAACGCTGAATGCGCCAAATCAAGAAATCAACAGTATGAATGACATTTGGCATTCACCGTATGGCATTCATCGGGGTTGAAAACCCCTCCAACAAGAAATATATCCTTAAATTGACAGTTATGATGCGGTTTCCAACCGTATCTATTCAGAACGTTATAGAACCAATAATTTTATGAATTTAGAATTACTTGGATACCCTGCACCAGCGAGGTTAGGAAACCTCGCCTACCGAGACGAAGTGTCAACTTATTTTTACTAATTCACCATAGTATTTGACAAAGCAGAGGTTAGCAAGATTTATACGATGAGGGAGTTTTAGTTTGGATGTAAAACAGATATGTTTGTTTATCAACGATGAGATACCGAAGGAAAAATTATTTTCCGCAGAAAAACGGGATGTCCATCCCGATTGCAATACCTCATGGAGAATCTCGCCGGAACCGTTCTGGATTTCACAAGAAGAGTTGAGTTGGTTTGAAGAACTCGGTAGTCATCTGTTAAGTTTTTATCGTGCCTGTAACTTACTCTATTCCCAAAGTGCGAGAGGCATTCAACCTGCTTGGGTAGCAGATTATTTAGATATTGGTAAACCGCAGAGTGTAATCCAACAGGGTCGGATGAACCGTTTCAAAAGCCAACTGCCTGGCGTGATACGTCCCGATATTTTGCCTACTACGGACGACACCAGAGTTATTACGGAGTTGGATTCAATCCCCGGTTTCATCGGTGCAACCGGTTGTCTTTCGAGGCTGTATACGAAACTTGGCTATTCCACCATCGGCGGTAAAGACGGCATGGTGAATTCCTATGCGGAGATGATCCGTGCTTTAGCAAAAAAAGATGATCCCACGCTTGCAATTGTCGTTTCAGATGAATCTGAAGACTACCGTCCGGAGATGGTATGGCTCGCGAATGCGCTTTGTGATGCCGGACTCAAAACTGCTGCTGTTAAACCGCACGAGATTATCTTTACAGAAGATGGACTCTTTGCTGAAAGTGCAGACGGTAGAATGGCTGTTGATGTTGTTTACCGTTTCTATGAAATGTTCGATCTTCCCAACATCCCCAAAGCAGAGTTAATCTTCTATAGTGCGAAAAAGCGCACCGTTGTGATGACACCACCACCGAAAGCGTACTTAGAAGAAAAATTGTGTCTTGCGCTTTTCCACCATCCATCACTTCAACCGTTTTGGCAACGGCAACTTGGCAAAAAAACTTATCCGTTTCTACAAGAAGCGATTCCACAGACATGGATTCTTGATCCGCGTCCTTTACCACCGCATGCTGTAATTCCTAACTTGGAAATAGATAATATGCCTGTAACAGACTGGCGACAACTGAGCACTGTGACACAAAAACAACGGGAATTGGTTATTAAACCTTCAGGTTTTTCTGAACTGGCATGGGGAAGTCGTGGCGTAGCTATTGGGCATGATTTGCCTACAGAGGAATGGGAATCTGTGATTGAAAACGCTTTGGAAGACTTTGAGAAAACGCCCCATGTGCTACAGCAGTTTCACACTGCAAAACGGGTACGGATGCAATACTACGATTTTGAGACTAAGGATATGCAAGAGATGCCATCCCGTCCGCTTCTGCGTCCATACTATTTTGTTGTGGGCGATACAGTGAAACTTGGTGGAATTCAGGCGGCTGTCTGTCCTGCAGATAAGAAAATATTACACGGCATGGTGGATTCTATTATTGTTCCATGTGCTAAGAGGGAATAACTACTTGCCAATTTTCACCAATCAACTGCGATAGATTGTAACTTCCATCCCATCGCGCCTTCGTTGCCTTTGATTATCACCCTCGCTTCCGCCTCGTCTTCGTCGCCAGCTTTCAAACCAATGCGTTTCGGAATTGTAGTTGGAACGGACATGCTCCAGATAATCTGCCATCTGATCTGCTCTACCGACGTTGTCTGCTACAATAGTTGCAGGATCGGTTAACCGGGATTCAATCGCTTGGAAACATGCGAAATAACCATCCTTGTTATTGTCAAGGAATAGAAAATCGACAGGGTCTTGAATAGTTTTGAGAACTTCTGAGGCATCTCCAATACGTGAGTCAATGAGGTCTGCCATACCAGCTTTTTCAAAATTATCACGTGCTCGTTGTGCGTTGTTAGCGTCTATCTCTACTGTTATTAAACGTCCTGTGCCTAACGTTTTCAAAACGCGTAACATCCACAACCCAGAGTAGCCGATGGCGGTCCCACATTCTACAATAAGCGATGGTTTCGCTTTCTCAACACAACTTGCGAGCAGTTTTGCTTTATCGGGTCCGAGCATCGGAATTCGTTCTTGCCGACATTGCTCCTCAACTTCTTCTAAAACTTTATCAAACATTAGTGCTCCTTCACATTTCCTGCATCTGTGTAATGTAAGAGACGCAATGAATTGCGCTTGGTGAATGTGCGTATGACATTCACATTATAGTAAAATCCACAATTACCTTTTCATTGGCGAGGTTAGGAAACCTCACCAGCGCGAGTATGTAGGGATTGTTGTTCATTGAAATGTGAACGTATTTTCGGATTTCACTATAAACGCGTTTTTGTTATTGATAGACGATTATTCAGGAATGTTATAATCAAATAATACGTTGTTTCCTTTGTGATGATCTGCTATAGCATAGTGCTCCAAGAGTGTCTTTGGACCACGATTCAAGGCGAAAATACCGTAATCTTTTCCATTTGGTGATCGGGTAATCGTATGGATGTGGTCTGGCTTTCCACTTCTCCGTGCTTCATCGTTGAATTCAATCCAGACTGCGGGGTTAAAAACGCGATAGTAAATCGAATTGTTTTCAGTTGTGCCACCGATCCAGACGAAGTAGGTGTCGTCAAGTCCAGCATCAATATCTTTCATCCAAACATCCGCAAACTCGGTTTCAAGATTGTAGACATACGTTTTAATCAGTTTTCGAAGGTTTTCTTTTTGCGCATCGTTCATCTCTGATGCCTTTAATCCGACACCTACGAAGTGTGAATAATCGTAATTCAGGAAAGGGTCGGTTGACCTGCCGGGTCCCACTTTCAGTCCACGACGAGCGCCTGTTTGTATTGTTTTTTCTTTTTGGTTCGCGTCAAGGCTGTTGAGTAGGGCTAATGCGATGCCTCTTTCGTCCTTAAGTACTACAGTTCCGTTGATGGTTGTAGGTTGCGTTCCGAGATGGGCAGGGACGATAGAGACTTCATCGCCGTGCACCAGAAAGTTGAGTGCCAAATGATGTCCATCCAACTGGAATCCCCACGACCCATCTGTCTCTGGATTTCCAAACAGTGCGATATAGTACGGACGTGAATCCCAAAAATTGTGTCTGATTTTGCTGATATCTGTTTCAGCTTTTGTGGTAATCAGCGAAACTTTTGTGTAACCTTCATCACTCATGAACGCATCCAAAACTTTATTGAAACGAGCTAATTGATCTACAGATAACTTACCAAAATCAATACCACCACGATCCTCGCCCCTTGCTGGCGGTAAATTCGTCCAAGAATATGATTCTTTATGTCCAAGAGGATAAGAAGCATCGGCAAGTAGTTCTTCACTCAGTGAGTCGCGAAAACTTTTCATCACAGTAGCCAATGCAACGATAGACGGTTTTGTTGATATTTCAGCGATTTCTGCCGCTTTTTCTGCTTCTACTTCAGCAGAGTCGAAAATGTTGAGTGTGAGTGCTACGATACATGCCGCTGAGAGAATAATGAGTATGAGTAAAAATTTACGTAACATTGAAATCCTTTCAAATTTGTTTTACAACTTTTGCGATTTATGGTGTATAGAATAGAAACATTCATCCTTATTTTAGTCAATTCAAATATAAAAAAGTTCGGAGTTTCTTGAAAATTCAGTAGAAGAATTATTAAACCTATCGCATAACCTCCATCCTGCAAAGATTGGACGACCGTGGACAAATCATGTGATGATTGGTTAGCGTATTCGACCTGATTTGTAGAACTGAAATATTAAAAAGCGGACAATGAACCAAGGTTTATCATCCGCTTTTGGTTGTTTAGTTAGAATATCGCATTATTGCTGTGTTAATGGCTTAATTTTAATTGCGCCCACTTTGTGGTAAATCTATTTTTCACAGTGATCAATCCTTTCAAACGGGTTGTAGTTAACGTTTGACGTTTACCAGCAAAAGACACATCTTCAATCTGGTAGTAATACTCAACATTAGGTTTAGCAGTTGTGTCTGTCCATGTATATGAACTGCGTTTGCCTGTGGTGCCAGCACCTTGTATGAGTTTCGGGTTGACTTTCACAAACGGACCTTGCTTAGACTGACTTCGTAGGATATTAAATCCCGCATTATCTATTTCTGATTCAGTAATCCAACTTAGAATTATTTGTCCGTCTTTATTGAGTTGAGGACTAAACGAAGAGAGTGTAACAGGTAAAGGTTCTCCATCTTCTGTTCTAAATCCCGGAGCTCCTATATCAGTATATCTGCCGTAATAATATTGAATCCTATTTTCAATCAGACCTTTTACTTTTTCTGCAGGAAACCACCCGAATTCTTTCACACCCAAAGTAAAATTGTATTCTTGTGATCGAACAGGTTTTAGCCTTCTAATTAAAGAAATTCTTCTATTCCGCACAAGACTTGGTATTTCCCAGACGATTTCGTCTGCTTCGTTTAGATTGCCAATACGATCTATAGGATTACCTTCTGCATCTTGTAATTCTAATACAAGTCCCTTATAATCCCAGAAGTTTTTAGATGTTGATTGTAAAGGATAAACTTTATCTGCTAAACCTTTAGAAATTCTATCCCTGGAATTTGGAGTTGCAAAACTCACTATTAAAACTGTTTCTTTGCCTTTCACTGTAAACAATTTTGAAATAACCTGAGATTCTAATAAGTGAATTGTATTTGAATCATCTAAATATCTACCGACAATTTTCCATCTATTAAAATCAATGTCTTGATCCGTAGTATTATAGAGTTCTATCCATTGAGGATATTTGCCAAGACGCGCTATCATAAGCTCACTAAACACGACTTTACCAACACCTTCCTTCTCATAGTCGAAAGGCAATATAGTATAATTCGGTTCTAGTTCTCGCTCAGGTGTTGGTTCTGGTTCTGCTTCAGTCTCAGGCTCTGATGTCGGTTCAGATGTTGGTTCTGCTTTAGTCTCAGGTTCTGATATCGGTTCAGATGTTGGTTCTGCTTTAGTCTCAGGTTCTGATATCGGTTCAGATGTTGGTTCTGGTTCTGCTTCAGTCTCAGGCTCTGATGTCGGTTCAGGCGTTGGTTCTGGTTGCGATTTGTGCTGTTGCTGCAGTAATGATGGCGTAGACGGTCCTTGTGTAACCGTTAAGGTAAAAGGCTCGGTGCTCTCTGTTCCAGCATGCCTTGTATACTCTATTTTTGCATACACAGAAATACGATAGGTGCCAGTTTTAGACCCAGTAGTAAGTGTTGCGGATGCTTTGCCCTCAGCGTCAGTTGTCGTCTCCAAGGTTTCGTAACCATATTTGTAAGAGCCATTTGCAAAATTACCGCTCCCCGAAGTAAGCAAAAAACTCACATCGACTCCAGAGAGTTTGTGATTTTTGTAATTGACTACCTCAACGACAAATGGCTGCAGCGTAGTGTTAGTGGTTGCTGTCTGGTTATCCCCTGAAACCTTCTTCACGAATGTGGTCGTGAAAGTTACATCTATATCCCTATCAAATAACAGTGTTGGAAAGTAGACATTAACAGAATCATCGTCTAATGGGTTTCCCTCCAAGTTTACATTGATAGAATATGGGTTATTGACACTGGTCAATTCGGTGTGATCTATTAAGGGCTTAATATTGGTAATTTGGTTGTAATGAAAATATAGTCCATACGCCAAACTTAGGTCTGGTAAACCATCCAGACTTGTAAGATTGTTGTATGAAATGTTCAGACTCTGTAGAGCAGTTAGGTTGGAGAGTGGAGAAAGGTCTGATATCTGGTTATGTTCAAGGTGTAGATGTTCCAAACCGGTTAAATGAGATAAAGGTGAAATATCTGATATTGAGTTCCACTCAAGATACACATATTGCAGACTGGTTGCATATTCAATTCCTGTCAAATCGCTAATATTCCTTTTGTTTGCAGTAAAGATTTTGAAACTCTCATCTCCCATTTCTGCTTGGGTGATTGTATCTCCAGCAGTTTTTCCGAGCGCTGCTTCCATCGCAGAACGTAGACCAGGATCGGGAATGTTCACAGGTTCTGCTGTTGCTTCCCATAAAAAAGATAGTAAGATCAACAAATAAATTAACAGAATTTTAGAATAAAAAATTATTTGTTTTTTCATGAATACACACATCTTTGACATAAATCTTATATTACCTCCTAATAAGTAGAAAAATTAACTACAAAGACTGTATTAAGTCCAACTTAATTTATAATGAATCAAATGAATTGTAGTTGCCTATTATAGTTAATTATACTCGACCCGACCTTATTAAGTCAAATTAAATCTGTAAGAACTTAATTTGCTTGAAAACGCACAATACTATGGATAATCAATTTCCGAATTTTAGAAATGAATTGGCAAAATACCTGTAGCAAAAAAATGTTAAATATGATATACTTAATCGCATATATCAAAAAGCAAAATTGTTAGTAGTAAGTAAGTCTCATCCTGACAATTGGCTTACATTTTATGAATTTCCATCAAGTAAATAGTAGGAAAGATAGTTGATATGCAATTAACAGAAACACAACTCACACACTTTGAAGAAAATGGATACCTTGCAATTGATGGTTTTTTCTCTCCTGTTGAAGCAGAGGCACTTCGGATTGAATTAGAACGGATATACAATACTGAACTCAAAAAAGGAACCGGCATCAATTGCGCAGTGCAAGAGGATGGCACTAAACGTGACAACGAAGGTGAACGCCAAAACTTGCAGGTTATTCCGCTAAACAATCGTAGTGATTTACACAAAGCTTTACCTTTTCATCCCAAAGTTGTCTCCGCTGTCAAACAACTTATCGGTGATGAATTCATGTTGGAACTGGATCAGGCGTTTTGGAAACCGCCAAAAGTCGGTATTGGTACCAGTTGGCATCAGGATAACGCCTATTTCAAAATTGCTGACCCATTGCGCGGTACTGCTATGTGGATTGCCATTCACGATGCAAACGTGGAAAACGGGTGTATACACGTTATTCCGGGCAGCCATCGGGAATCCTATGAACACTATAAAGACCCGTTGAGCGACCACCATATTCGTTGCGATCCACCGGAAGAACGTGCTGTTCCGATTGAGTTGAAGGCAGGTGGCGTGCTTTTCTTTTGTTATGGCGTTGCGCACTGTACCAGATCAAATCTCACTGATAAAGAACGCGCTGGTGTTGCACTCCATTTTCTTCACAACGATTTCGGTGGTAAGGAACTCTGGGAACGGAATAACGTTACTAAACCGATGATCTTGGGACCTTTGGCAACCGGTGGAGAAAAAGAGTTCGGTGAGAAGTTTGAGGGTAGATGGCAAGAGTTGATGGATAACGTGCTGGCTTCAGCATAAATATTTTTCATTGACCTCAGTGATATTAAAGGATTGTTTAATCACCTACCAAAAAAATAGGAGAATAACACCATGTCAACAATAAAAGAACGGGAAGAACAAACGCGCAAAAACCAATTATGCTTAACTGTCAAAGCACTTATCGATTACATGAATAAAGCAAACGATCTAAAAATTACTATTGATAAGGAAGAAACTGAAAGGACCACTTTTGAATTTACACTTGAATATCTACCTTATGAAGATAACAAACAAAATTTACACCGCCGTGTTTCTAATTTAGAGGTGGAGGAGTTTATTGAAAATGTGTTTAATAACATTGAGGATTTTATTGGAGGTGAGTATAACCGAGGAAGTGGCTTCATTCATATAAACCTTTTGCCAAATGTAACACAGCAATATCTTAAGAAATTCCAATATTTCTCAGATTCTGGAAAATTATTTTTCTATAAAAAAGTCCACATCAATATATTTTTTGTTGAAAAAAGGTAATATTCAATTATGAACAAACTCTACTTTGGCGACAATCTACAAATCATGCGCGAGATGGAATCAGAAAGCATTGACCTCATCTGTACCGATCCCCCATTCAATAGCGGACGCAACTACAACGCCTTTTTCCAAGAGTCAAAAGCACAAAGTAAAGCATACACAGATATTTGGCAATGGGACGACGCAGCAACAGAGTCCCGTGACGATATACGAAGACTCACAGGTGCAAGTGATACCTACAAAGCACTGGATGCTTGCCTGCGCGGATACGATCTTGTTCTACAGAATGCTGTGTCCGGGAATAAAGGCTCAATGCGCGCATATCTCACATTTATGGGACCGAGACTGGCGGAGATGCACAGACTACTCAAAGACACTGGGAGCATCTACCTACACTGCGATCCGACAGCAAGCCACTATCTCAAAGGCGTGATGGACGCAATTTGGGATCAGAAAATCCGAAAGAAAAATGAGTATTTTCGGAATGAAATTGTATGGTCATATCAACGATGGACAGGTGCTACAAAACATTTTCAGAGAATGCATGATATTATTCTGTTTTATGGTAAACATAATAAGTTAGCGAAGTTTAATACATTCAGGACTTACGCAATATTGAAGATTATTGATGGATTTGAGAGTTGTTGTTTCATGTAATCTTTTAATAGACCTTTTTTGAGGTTGTAAATCGTTATGCCAAATTTGCGGGCAACACGCTGCAGAAAGACCCATACCTGAAGGCAACACGCAATATGATTTCTTTGGGCACGCAATTTACGACATTGACATTTGCCAATACCAGTGACTTGTTTGATCTCACGATGAAGTAGTTCAATCTTCCAACGCACTTGATATTCTTGGATTGTGGCATCTGCATCTGATTGAGATAAATCGTTTGTAGCGATATATACCGTGTGTCCGTTAGAGGACGCTATCCGGAACAACTTCACTTGATGCCCTTTTGGAAACTTATTGATGTGCACCCGTTTTCCTTGTCGTGTTTCTGTTTGGGTCCAAGATAAATCTTGGACTTGTTGGTGCGGTTCCACACCATCCGTATCATTGACAAGACGATTACGTTTGAGGGGCACATAGTAAATCTTGGAAAGTTTTTCAATCGCTTTCATGACTTTCATTGACGCATACCAAGCATCCATCAGAACAGTCCGGAACGGGAGTTGTTTTTTGAAGTAAGCAGTGTGCGACATTTCCAGTAAATGGTCTATTTTGGTTTTACTATCATGATCCTTGTCAAAAATACGATAATCAATGATCCAATACTCTTGTGCAGGGTTATTTAGTTTTCGGTTTTTCGGCTATATTTTTCACATTTCTATATAAACCACCTGTAGGTCGGGTAGAGTTTACGACACCCGACACGTTCAACCCCTGTCGGGTGTCGCTTACGCTCTACCCGACCTACGATATAAACTATCAGTAACACGCATCAACTGATAATTCTTAAAACTGAATAACCCTAACTCTTGTGTCTTTGGATTGACATAAAGACACGTGACAATACCGATGCCTACAACGACTTTTTTGTCGCTACCACTCCATTGAGAACGGAGGATTTCAATCTCTTTAGCGTATGGTTTAGAAAGCACAACATCATCAAAAACTATGTATCCTTCATCATCATACTCAATGTCATCTTTTGCGGATTGCCAAAGTTCACTTGAAGAAATGTTTTCATTTCTCAAGAAACGATTGAGTTGATCGTGGCTCCATTTCTCTATATGATCGGCAAAGTAGGTTTGTGTAAAATTAGTGAAACTTGCGAACAAGAATTGACAATAATCGGAAAATAAGTTTTCCTTCTTTTTAGATTGTGTAAATGTAGTCATAATAGAATAGTATACACCATTTTATAAAAATGCGTAAGTCCTGTCACTCTGTTATCTTTCCTTGATCACAAAAAACAATATCTGAGAGAATCGCATAAAAAAGTTGTATTTCAGATACGCTTTTGATAAATTAGAGTAGATTTTAGAATTAACTTTTCATTCTCATTCGGTGCTTACAACGCGTCCTACATTTAAAAGTCGCGACCTGGAGGTCGCTCCTACATGAAGAGGCGCAATGAATTGCGCGACTACAAACGTATCACCTAAAAGAAAATGTCAACTTATTTTATAATTCACCATAAATATAAAAAATGCCAAATTTCAATATAGACCTATTCCAAAATTTGTTTTTAAAATATAGTTCAAGTTGTCTTGGTCAAATTTTTGTAGTGAAAAGCAATATCTGAATACTTTCAACTATAAATGCGTTGTTAACCTATCAACCCAATTTTCACCTGACGTCTCTGAAACATGAGATATAAATTTGTCTTGATTTTAAATTTGAGTCGCTATAATATATTTGCAAAACACGGTAACATCCGTGTTATACGAGTTTACATCCTGCTATAGCAGCGGGAAGTAGTATAAAGTTCCATTGTAATCTTAATAGGAGGTATATTTTAATGGTACGCTCTATAATGTTTTCTCTCTTAACCATACTCATGTTAATCACAGTTAGTTCTCTCATGGCAGCACTTGAAGATGATCTTGTCGTCTTCTTCACATTTGACGATGTTGACGGTAAAACGATTCGTGACAGCTCGGGCAACGGACTTGACGCAAACATCGTTGCAAATGCTGAAATCGTCAAAGGAAAAAATGGCGATGCAATTAAAATCACTGCTCAAGGCGCGGATTGTGTGAATGTCCCCGCTGACGAAAAATTGAAAATCAGCGGAGAGATTACCATGGCATCCTGGGTTTATCAGGCAGCGTGGAATCCTGGTGGACAGTGGTTTGACAAAAACTGCCATAACGGAGGTGAGCATACATCTTACGGCATGGGCGTTTTTGATAATGGCGCGAATTTACATGTGTTTTTAGGTTCAGACGCCAATCGTCAAACCTTGAACAAACCGCATTCACTAAAAGCGGAAACGTGGCACTATGTTGTCGGAACATACAACGGTGAAACGATCCAAGTCTACGTTGATGGTGAATTGGCACTTGAAGATGCAAAAACTTTCAACTTTACTGGCACCAACGACCAAGACCTACGGATTGGATGTTCCAAAGACCGACCTCAGTACACGTTTGAGAACGGTATGATTGACGATGCCGCTGTATGGAGTCGTGCACTTGACGAAGGTGAAATCAACGAGGCAATGGGCGGTAGTCTCCTCGCTGTTACACCGAAAAATAAAGCTGCGACAACATGGGGCAATATTAAGCAAAGAACTATTGCCTATTAACGGCTTGCTTCCATTATTCCAAATTAACTTTGTAGGGTTCACAAATATAGTCGCTCATGTAAATAGTGTGTGCTGTTGTTTTAATGAAGGCAATAGCCGCGAGGGTTAATCTTTTCATTAGCACTCATTCTTTACATGAGCATGTTTTTGTCACCCAGTATTCAAAAAATTGTTCAAAGTTTAGTAGTGAGAGGGAATATAATGATAAAACGTTTATTGGCAGTACTGGTTTGCATGTTTATGTTCGTTAGTTGGGGTAACATTGCTTCTGCACAAGATGAGGGAGTCGTAGAATTCCGTGATGCTAATTTAGCATTGACGGTCCGAGCACACTTGGAGTTAGCTCAAAATGCTCCGATTACACAACAAGAACTCCGCAGGTTAGTTTTCTTGAATGTTCCTGGGCATGAGATAAGAAGTCTTATTGGGTTAGAGCATGCAATAAATTTGACAGATTTATGGCTTGATGTCAATCAAATTAGCGATCTTACACCATTGGCTAATCTAACTCAATTGAAGACGTTAGACTGTGGTGAAAATCTAATCAGTGATCTTACACCGCTATCGGGATTAGGGTTATTCAGTTTTAAGAATTATCAGTTGATGCGTGTTACTGATAGTTTATATCGTAGGTCGGGTAGAGCGTAAGCGACACCCGACAGGGGTTGAACGTGTCGGGTGTCGTAAACTCTACCCGACCTACAGGTGGTTTATATAGAAATGTGAAAAATATAGCTGAAAAACCGAAAACTAAATAACCCTGTATCGGGATTGACCGAGTTGACAAGTTTATGGCTTGATGTCAATCAAATTAGCGATCTTACACCGCTATCGGGGTTGACCGAGTTGACAACTTTATTGCTTGTTGAAAATCAGATTACAGATGCCAGTCCACTCGTTGGATTGGTGAAGCTTAAATATCTAAATATAAGGGGAAATAAACTTGTGGATTTAGAACCGCTTGTTGCACTTAACCGACAGAATAGGCATTTGGAATTGAAAATATATCACACGCGAGGTGATCTTCCGTTGCCTGTCACGCTGTCTTATTTCCGTGCGGAACGGACGGTGGAAGGGGTTGCTATCAGGTGGACAACGGAATCTGAGATTGACAATGCGGGATTCAACATTCTACGCAGTCGGACAAAAGATGGTACGTTCAAAGTTGTTAATCCGACACTAATTGAAGGCGCGGGTACCACAGGTGAGCGACACACTTACACGTGGATAGATACTACTGCCAAACCAGATATTGTGTCTACTATTATCGCATAGAAGATGTGTCCTTTGCCGGTATTCGGAAACAATTGGCAACAGTGCGTATGAGAGGATACGTATCTGCCAGCGGAAAATTATTTCATACGTGGGACATTTAAAAGTGCGGTGAGGAATAATCGTAAAATCCACAATTACCTGGACATTGGCAAGGGTAGGAAACCTTGCCAGCGCGAGCGTGTAGGGATTTCGGATTATACTATAAAGAATGGGCATCTGTGCCTTCTTCTATAAGATAAGGATAGAAAAATGATAAGAATTGGAATTGTTGGTATCGGATTTATGGGAATGATCCATTATTACGGCATTCAGCGAGGAACAGGTGCAGAAGTGGTAGCCATCTGCACACGAGACCCGAAGAAACTTGATGGTGATTGGACCGGGATTCAAGGAAATTTTGGACCTCGCGGTGGTATGGAAGACCTCTCCAACATCCGAAAATACAGCGATATTGACGAACTACTTGCCGATGAAGACATTGATCTGGTTGATATATGTTTACCTACACATCTTCATAAATCTGTTAGTATCGCATCTCTTAAGGCGGGAAAGCATACTCTCGTTGAAAAACCGATTTCTATTGACATTGACGATGCGAATGAAATTGTTGAACTTGCTGAACAAACAGACAAAGAATTTATGGTGGCGCATGTGCTTCCCTTTTTTGCTGAATATGCCTATGCAAAGCAGGTTGTTGAAAGTGGAGAATATGGTGAACTTCTCGGTGGACATTTTAAGCGAATTATCTCTAAACCGAGTTGGTCGCGGGACATTGCCGACATTGAAAAGAGTGGAGGCCCTGGTATCGACTTACATATTCACGACACACATTTTATTCAACTGCTCTGTGGCGTTCCCGATGCGGTGTTCTCACAAGGTAAATTGGCAGGTGGCAATTTCCTGGACTTTTTGACGACACAATATATCTACAACGATAAGGACCTAACGGTGAGTTGTTCATCAGGCGCGATCTCACAAAGGGGTAGAGCTTTTTCGCACGGATTTGAAATCTTCCTTGAAAAAGCCACGCTACTGTTTGATTTCTCTACCCTTGCAGGTGAACCTTCTACAGCCATGCCGTTGACACTCCTCACAGAAGATGGCAACGTTGAACAGGTAGATTTAGGGGAAGTTGACCCGATTGATGCGTTTACTGCTGAGATTCAATACGCTGTTGATGCTATTGATTGGGAGGAAGCACCGACAGCGCTGTCGGGTATCGGGGCAAGAGACGCACTCCTGCTCTGTTACAAAGAAGCAGAGTCTGTAAGGACAGGGAAGGTTGTAGCAATTCGCTAAATCTGTTGTGTTGAAATGAATAAATTCTATTCTGTTAGTTCTATCGGGGAACTCTACGTCCCTACTGAGTGTCGCGATGCTGTCTTTGCACGGGCAAGAGTAAAGTTGTTTGCACATCAGGAATTAAGAAATCTTGGACGAATCTTCACACATATCCAGCGCGGTGGCGTTGCTGTTGTTCAAGGGGAATGGGAACAGATAACCTCTATAATGGACTATATCCAGCGGCACAAAAAGGAATTATCTACTTCAAATACCAAACGTATAGAAAAAGGTAAATCGCGTGATCAACGCAACAATCCGAAACAGGATCGAGAAGCGGCACTATTGAGGTTGATGTGTTGGGCGAATCAGGAGGGTGTTTTACAGGTTGAATCTGCTCCCGTTTTACCTTATTTATTGGAATTGATTGGTGAATCGCCAGATGCTAATGAAGACTGTCCGTTTCTTGTGCCTGTGGTCACTATTCAACGCATTCAAAACACGCTTGAAGAGACTTATCCTATCCGCGTCTTAGATGCATCCCTTGTTGCGTCCGAAAATGTCCTTGCACCGCGTTCACAAGAGACGATTGAATGTTTTCAAGAGGCACTGCAAAGTGTACGGAATGAAAACTTGCACAGTAAACCGATAGTTGCAGACATTGGTTGTGGAAGCGGGTGTTTGACACTGCTGGCACAGCAGGCGTTAGGAGAGGAAGCAGAGATATATGCCTCTGACATTCTGCCAGAAGCAGTGGCGACAACAAAATTGAATGTTCAGCGGGTGTTATCAAATTCAGATAATGTGCATGTCATGTCCCCTGGTGACCTGTTTGATCCGTTTCCGTCAGTCCAATTTGACATTATCATTTTCAATGCGCCGTGGGTTGTTGCGCGCGTGCGAAACAGAGCGGAGTTAGCAATCCATGACGAAAAACAACAAACGCTGAAACGATTTTTTGAGCAGGTGTCAAACTTCTTAAAACCTAATGGAACTTTACTATTAGGCTATGCGGATGCCTCCGGTCCCAAAGCGATTGCTAACCTTGAAGCAGTAATAGATGAGTCAGGTTTTGTCTGCAAAGATCTTTTTAAAAGACGTGTCGCAACGCATCGGTCTAAACGGAAGTGGGAACATATTCAGGTGTATGTTTTAAGTAGGAAATAGCCAAATTCGGTTCACATGTTTATTTACAGTTGACTGATATTCCGAAAAACGATATACTGAAAAAATACCACCTGGAGATGTGAATATGATCACAAATGATTACCCTAACCGAGATGCGCTCCGAAAAGCACAAGACATATACTTAGATGCTATGTGTGCCTTCATTGTTAGATGTTTAGATCAAATTCCCGGGGAAACAGCGGAAGACATAATCAAAAAAACATGTAGAGACGATCCGCACTTTAATATCAAAGATAATATCAAAGATGCGATAGATTTTAAAGATATTCCATATTTATTCAGAAATTATTGGGAGAATTCTTTTGAAAGACACTTTAACCGCGTAGATCCATATTGCGAGGCTCGGAGTGTGGTGCAATTGATAGTACAGGGTCGAAATCGAGCTTCACATCCACCATGGGATCTAGACTTAGAATTTACTCGAACACAACTCTTTATGATCGCTGAACTACTTGGGAAAATCGATAGACCGAACAAACAGCGTGAGGTAGAGGAAATACGAGAGGATCTCTTTTCTGATGATACAAAGGAATGCCTTGAGGAAGCAGAAGAACGCTTAAAGATTGCGGAGTCAGAAAAACACGAATCCGAGAAAAGCAAGGCAGAACTAGCCCAACGGCTGGCGGAGACAGAGAAGCGTTTGGAGAAAACGGAGTCGGAAAAACGCGAATCCGAGAAAAGCAAGAAAGAGTTGTCCCAACAATTGATTGATAACGCGCTGAAGATTGAAAACACATCAAAACAATTGAAGGATGCGAAAGCAGAAAATTACGAATATAAAAAGAACCTTGCTGAAAAAAATAAATGTTTAGAAGAATCCGAAGCTGCGCAATCTGACTATAAGGAGCGCCTTGAAACTGAGTCAAAGGAATTAAAAGATACGAAAGCGGAGTTACTTGTGTCCAAAGAAAACCTTGCCGATGTATCAAGTCAACTTACAGCAATGCAGACAGAGAAAAAGGATGCAGAGGAACACATCACAAACATAGAAAAACAACTTGTTGCGATTAAAACAGAAAAGTCGAACATAGATGAGCGATTTTTTTTATTTCGTAATTTGTTAAACATTATAATCGACAATCAATCTGTAAAACACATTTACCCAAATCTTAGTGCTGGCTTTCAGGTTTGCCTCATTGACAAACGCAACACAGATAAAAGGGACTACTTATTAAACCTACTTGAACTCAAGCAACCTTCAATTATATATGTAAAAAGTGAACAAATGATAAATCAATTCTTGACTCTTGTTGGAGATGAGATAGCAGCTGTAATCGGAAAACATAACGAACAGACCACTAATGCGGAAGAAATAGAGTTGTTGGAAAAACTTGAGAATAGCGATTTAATCGCTATTGTCTCAGATGCTACATTTTCCTCGCTACCAGAACAGCATTGTGTTGAACACTTTGTCTTCTGCCACCCTGTTTTGGGTTTAGATGCATTTTTCAAACGATGCCAATCTGCTTTCACCTCAGTTCAAAATGCTTATCTCCATCTTATATATGATAGTACACAAGATTTTCAAGATACAATTGAAGAGTTAAATAAAAAGTATCCGGATCGAGAAGCAATAAAAGAGTTGTATCGTGGAATGCAAAAATTTGTAGATACAAAAGACAGTTTTGTGGATCTGGATAATGTCAATAACGAATTGGATATCGTAAAAGTAGGTATTGAAACAGGTCTATCTATTTTTGAGGAATTAGGGTTTATTGAGCGAAACCAGGAGGGTATAAAACTATTACCAAATGTCGAAAAGAAGGAGTTGGATGAATCGGAAACCTATTATACTGGAGAGAAACTGAAGCGGGAAATCACAGAATTTCAGACATTTCAATCTGAACATTCCATTGAACAAATTTGGGATATATTACTAGAGAATGTAGGTGTTGACAAAAATCAAATTACACAGGAAAGAGATGCTCAAATCGCTGAAATAATAAATAATTCTCAACCCATAACGGACTATGAACAAGATGGCGTTTCTTCCCTTATACCCAATGTGTGGCCACAAAGAGGAATAAGCTCTTTCAACTCTTTACGGCAGTTGGCAGCAAAGAACTTTTCTGAATCAAACACACTTTTGTGTGAGAAAAATAAAAGATCTTATTCAGAAGGGATGAGATCCCACTCGCAAGTTGGGGCATTTGAAGAAAACAAGTTTTCACCGGAACATGACTACCAAAACAAATATTATCTTGCTAAGCAGTTCGCTGAAGAGCATGGAATTAGTGCCCTTGAACAAGGTATTACCGAACTGATTGAGGACCGAGATGATCCTGATTACAATTTCACTGAAGACGAAACGGAAATGCTTCTGGCATTCCAAGATGCTCTCAGGAATTTTGAGAAACAATCAGGAGAATCCGACCAAGTAGTAAACAATAGTGGAAAGGAAGCAATTGAAAACAATAGATAGTGAAAATTCGGAAAAGTTGACACTGAAGTCATATTGAGTAAAACATAAGGATGTGGTAAAATAGGGAAAGAAAAGGGTATACTTTATGTCCCTTTCTTTCCACTTCAGATACCGATTTACTTTATGAAAGGTGTTATTATGGCAAACGAGACTCAAAAATCACCAAAATACAACGGTATTCCGAAACAGGTTCGCCGTAAGGATTTCAATCGTTATATCTTGCCGCATCTAAAGAAACGCGTGAAAGGGCCAAAGCCCAAACTCACCTTCTATAAGATAACGTGAGTTTGATAAATCAGATTTTTGGACTCGGTGCGGTTAGGAAACCGCACCTACCGGGCTTATGAGAATAAGATTTTATGCAAAATGAAGTTCATATATCTATTATCAAACTCACGTTAAGATATTCAACTATATCCTCTATGTTTTACATACTGGCATTCAATGGGAGCGACTCCGCACACGGCGTAATGAACTCCATTGGTCTAATGTCTATAAATGGCATAATCGGTGGTCAAAAGACGGCTCTTATCAGGAACTTTTTGAAGCGTCTATCGGACATCTGCTTGATATAGGGTTATTTAGTTTTAAGAATTATCAATTGATAGGTGTTACTCAAGGTTTATATTGTAGGTTGGGTTGAACCGCAGGTGAAACCCAACTTTTCCAGTATGTAAAAGCGTATCCTGTTGGGTTTCGTGCCTCAACCCAACCTACGATAATATTATAAATAATTAACGTGTGTGATAAAAAGCGTCAGAAATATAGAAAACTAAATAACCCTGTGCTTGATACCGATCAACTTGACACCTCTCAACTTCATGGTAATGGGTCAAATACCGTCGTAAAAAAAGGGGTGATGGCATCGGCTATTCGGGACACAAACATCAGAAAGGTGAAAAAGAACTGACCATCACCGACAATCAAGGGTTCATCGTCAGTCCGATAACCACCAAACCGGTCAATCACCATGATACAACGATTTTGCCCGAAGCATTCGCAGATTTTATCACCTTTACCCATCGCATTGGGATGGATCTCAGCGCATCTGCGCTAACGCTGGATTCCGGTTTTGATTCCAAAGAGAATCATAAGATTATCAAAGAACACGGGCTTATCCCAGTGATCTATCCGAACCGACGGAATGCCAAAGAACCTATTGTCATCGCTCGCAAGTTCCGGTGGTTTAGGAAAGATATATACTAAGACCGATATAAAGTAGAGCGAACTTTCGGTTGGCAAGATACTTATCGGAAACTCGCTCTTAGTTACGATAAACTCAAAGAAACCCGTTTAGGTTTTCGTAATTTAGCATATTCAATGATAAACTTTCGGGTGACTTTCAACGATGCTTATCTCGTACTCGCTATGAGTTCCATGATAATGCCAAGCAGAATCCTAACTATGCGATCCCTGCCTACTACCTGAGAGAATTGCTATCCAAAGTGGAAGAATCAAATTAAGATTTTTGGGTAAATTAACCCTTTGGAATGCTAAAGCGATAAGATGTCGGTAAAATACTCTCTAAGAAATCTACGAAAGAATAGACACCATGCCCTCACACCAACCTCCCAATATCCTCATCATCATGTCCGACGAACATGCACCGATGTTTAGCGGTCCTTATGGACATCCGCTTGTCAAAACCTCACACATGGACAGACTTGCTAAAGACGGTGTAACCTTCACGAATACTTATTGCAATTCGCCGCTTTGCATGCCATCGCGGATGTCTTTCATGACGGGTAAATATATCCATCACGTTGGCGCGTGGGATAACGCAGCACCGTTGCGTCCGGATGCTGTCACGTGGGCACATCTCTTACGCGATGCTGGTTATGACGTCGTTCTCTCAGGAAAACAGCATTTCGGTGGGATGGACCAGTTGCACGGGTTTCGCCCACAACTTGCCCGAGACCTACACGCAGAAAGGCAGCACGGACTTACGGATTGGGATAACGGCACGCCACCAGCATCCCGCCCATGGCAAGGATTGTCACAAGCTGGTCCTGGCACAACTACGGAAATTGAAGTTGATGATCTTGCTGAGGCAGCGGCTTTAACGTATCTTCGAGACCCGGCACGACAAGAGCAACCGTGGGCACTCAACGTCTCGTTCATCGCACCTCATTTTCCACTTGTCGTACCGCAACGGTTTTGGGACCTCTACCCGCTTGATGAGATTGATTTACCCAATATTCCTGATGGACACCTCGAAAATCAGCATCCGGTTTATCAACGGATGCGGCGTATGTTCGGATGTGTTGATTTTCCAGAGGAGTTAGTTCGCCGCGCACGCGCAGGCTATTACGGATTGATTACCTATCTTGATGAGAAGATTGGCAGATTGCTTCAGACGCTTGAGGAGACAGGACAGTTGGAGAATACCGTTGTCATCTATACCAGCGATCACGGTGAGATGAACGGTGAACACGGTATGTGGCGTAAGTCAAACTTCTATGAGGCTTCCGCTCGTGTGCCGCTACAGATTTTGTTTCCTGAACAGGTGTCGGCAGGCAAACGCATTGATGAAGTCGTTTCACTTGTTGACCTGACAGCAACGTTGGTTGATATTGCAGGAGGACATCCCTTAAGTCAATTTGACGGTGATAGTCTGCTTCCCTTGATACAAGGCACAGCAACCGATTGGAAAGATTTCGCCTTCTCAGAATATCTTGCGCACGGTGTTGAACGTCCGATGGCGATGCTGCGGAAAGGGAGATACAAATTCAACTATAGCCTTGGCGATCCACCTGAACTTTACGATATAGCCGAAGATCCGGGTGAATTCCGCAACCTTGCTAATGAACCCGAATATCAGACCATCTGCAACGAACTGCAGACACAACTGTTAGCAGAATGGGATCCGGTAGAAATTGAGAAACAGGTACGTGAGAGTCAGAAGGCACGTATTCTGATTGATAAAGTAACTGATGGACAATGGCGAAAACCTGTACAATCTAAAACACCATAAAAAACACAAGGTATTGACATGGCATCATTAAATAGAAAACCTAACCTCATTTATGTTTTCGCAGATCAACTCCGCTATCAAGCATGTGGCTACGCAGGAGATACTCCTGCGCGTACGCCGAACATTGATAGACTTGCCACAGAGGGAGCGGATTTCTGCAATGCAGTTTCCGGTAGTCCGATGTGTGCACCTTACCGTGCTTCGCTTTTCACTGGTAAATATGCAAGCAGCACTGGCATGGCAATCAATGAACTCCGTATGAACCCGAACCATGACTGCTTTGGTCACGTTTTACATCGCAACGGTTACCAAACAAGTTACATCGGAAAGTGGCACTTGTGGGCAAATCAGTTGGGAAAACATCACGATCCTCAGAATTCGTATATTCCGCCAGGACCGCATCGACTCGGTTTTGATGGGGAATGGTCAGCATACAATTTCCATCATACCTATTTTGACACATATTATCATAAAGACGGTCCAGAAAAGATTACGATTCCCGGTTATGAACCGGATGGACAGACAGATTTAGCGATTGACTATCTTCAACGCGCATCAACAGAAAACAATCCTTTCGCGCTTTTCCTTTCAATCGGGACACCGCATGACCCGTGGACACAGAACAACGTTCCGAATGCTTATTATGAGATGTTCCGAGACGTTGACTTCCCTTTGCCACCGAATTATAGAGAAGAAAACGACCCTTATGGCGATACGTGGGCAATGATGTCAGCGGAAAACCGTGCTAAATTACCTGAATGGATGCGCGTCTATTACGCAATGACGACTAACCTTGATTGGAATATCGGTAGGTTGCTGCATGCTATTGATGAACTCGGATTACGGGACGACACAATCTTTGTTTTCACCTCCGATCATGGCGAAATGTTTGGTGCACAGGGGCGCAAGGCAAAAAATATCTTTTATGAAGAAGCGGTACGTGTTCCGTTTCTTGTCCGTTGGTCAAATCAGATTCCTGAGGGACACGTCACAGACGCTTGTTTAAATACACCAGACATCCTGCCAACACTACTGTCAATGATGGAGCTGCCAATTCCAAAAGATGTTGAAGGTTCAGATCTCAGTCAGGCAGCATTTAATCACCCCTTCGATGAACCAGAGGCTGCGTTTATGCAGGGAATGGGTTGTACGGCAAAATGGGAAGACGGTTATGAGTGGCGCGCACTCCGAACAAAGCAGCATACCTATGCTGTTCACCGTCCTGATGGATGTGAAAAACTCTTTGACAATGTGGTTGACCCGTTCCAAACCCGTAATTTGGCTGATGATCCTGTATCGGCAACACTCCGAGATGATTTTCGTAACATGTTAAAGCAACGCATGGATGCACTCAACGACACCTTTGAGGCATGCACGTGGTATCGGGATAATTGGACAGAGGATCGAATTATTCTAAGGACAGCGACGATAGGGTAGTTTCATCGGTGCTTTTATAGTAAAACCCATAATTATTTATACACTACGGTAGGTATGGTTCCTAACCGAACCTATGTGAATAGTGCGGTTAGAAACCGCACCTACCAGGGAGTGTTCATATATTTTTAGACTTCACTATAACTGCTCTGTTTAGCAGTTGAGCTTTCATGAAGATAGGCGTTGTTTTCGGAATTTATCAATACCACACAGCTTTATTCACAACGTTCTGTAATGGTTCACCCTCAGCGAACCGACGCGCATTCTTTAAAAGAATATCAAAGTGACGTTCTGAGATATTCTCCGCGTCCTTAACAGCAATATGTGGCGTTATCAGGACATTCGGCATTTGCCACAGCGGACTTTCGGCAGGCAAAGGTTCAACTTCAAACACATCTAATCCACATCCCGCAATAGTTCTTTGTTCAAGTGCTTCAATAAGGTCAGCAAGTTTCGTTGTTTTACCGCGACCGATGTTGATGAAATAAGCCGTCTTTTTCATTAGCGCGAAACGATTTTTGTACCACATCCCTTCCGTTTCCGGTGTGTGCGGTGTGGTTACTATCACAAAGTCAGCAAGTGGCAGAAGCGTGTCTAACTCTGCGGGTCCATGCTTTTCCACAAACGGCACTGCATATTCCCATCTTGCGTCAACACCAAGCACCTTCATACCAAATTCGGCACAGAGTCGCGCTGTTTCGTGTCCGATACCACCCACACCGACAATTAGCGCAGTCGCCTGCGCGAGGTCAATATACCCACTTTTACGTGCATTATTATCCCAGATGCCCTTGCGTTGTGCGTCCATGTAGTAAGGCAACCCGCGAGCAAGTGCAAGCACGAACATCATGATATGCTGTGCGATGTGGTCATTATAGATGCCACGCGGGTTGCCGACAACGACTGGATGCTCAATCAGTGCGGGATAATAGAATCCGACAGCCGGACCGGCAGCAGGACTCTGTAGCCATTGCATGTTTTTTGCCAACGGCAGTTGCTCGGGAGACACCCAACCGTAAACAGCATCTGCATCGGGGAGATGTGCGTTTACGTCTTCTTCTGTTTTCGGTAAAATAACAGTGTATTCGGACACTTCGCTTCGTATACGTTCTGCCCACGCGTGTGATTCCGCGCTCTGCGGCGGCATCATTATGAGTTTTGGCATAGATTCTTCCTTTCTTGTTATTTTATAGTGAAATCTAAAAATATGTTCACACTCCCTGGTAGATGCGGTTTCCTAACCGCATCTATGGACTGAATAAACACGGTTCGGTTAGGAAACCGAACCTACCGTAGTGTAAAAATAATTATGGGTTTTACTATAATATCTTTCGTTAACCAATACCTTCGCCAAAATGGCAGGTTTTTCATAAGTCAACTAAACCGTTATGAACGATGTGATGAAATTAATAAATGTCAGATAGATTAGAGTGTTAATCTTACCCGCATTCTGCTTAGAACACGCTAAGTTTAGCGTCTTAGACTTCAAGGCAGTCTGGCGTATGTTGAATCTTTAGATGATTTAAGAATACTTCCGCAAAAACCTGAAGTTATTTTTATTCATGAAATCCTTCAACATCAGGATGCCAAGCAAGATTGCTTAACGAGCACCTGAGAATATGGACTGGAACAAACCCGGTTCGGTTAGGAAACCGAACCTACCGCCCCTGGAGGATCGCTAAGTTGACACTTATGGGTGCTATTCATTACATACTCATTCAACTCAAACTCAGATAATTGGCGAAGGTATTGGTAACCAAATTTCTTTTATATTAACGGAAAATATGGTATAATTCAAATGAAAATGTATAAGAAATTAGTGAAACTGTTATAGGATCAGCGATTGCAAAGTCAATTTCAAAACTTGAAAATTTATCTTGACACTTGTTGTTTAAGTCGTCTCTTTGATAATCAAACACAGGAGCGAATTCGACAGTAAACCCAAGCTATCGCCTCAATTATAGGTTTCTTTACAACAAACTGGCAATGGATTATCAGCGATTTTTTGATGGTGGAAATAAAAAAGAATCCTAATTCTGACCAACGGAATACAATAACAGATATCTTAAATTACGCACATCAAACTGTTTATGTCAGTGAACAAGAAGTTCTTAGAGCCATACATCTTAAATTATTAGGTTTCAAGATCGAAGACGCTTTGCACCTTGCCTGTGCAGAGCGAGGTGGTGTAGGTGTGTTTCTGACAACAGATGACAAGTTAATCTGAAAAACGAAAAGTGGTCAAGTTCGTAATCAACTTTTCGTTCAGGTTGAAAACCCTTACACATGGTTACCGGAGGTTTTTAAGAATGAACATCCAAGCGGTACAAAATGAAAAGATGGGAGAACTCCGCCACTCCGACCCAGAACTTTACGCACTATTAGATAAAGTCCTTAAAGACAAAAGCGGCAAAGGTGATTATACTATGGACCGACACAAACTACCTGAACAAGATATCAAGGCGATTCTCAAGGAAATCCAACAAGCGCGAAAGCCAGAATAGAGAACGGAAGTCATTGAACCCATTCACGAAATGGGTTAGTACTACACACCGAAGAGGTTGAAAGAATGGCACCGTTAAAAATAGACTTTGATAAAGGCACTCTCATCCTACAAAACGTCCCAGAGGAACTCCAATCGCAGTTGCCAGACATCCGCTGGGACGAGCGCACCTTGACCTTCCGCGCGCCTGCCTACCGTTACCGCCATATCGTCTCGCAGCTGCGTGCACACGACATCCCGTATAACGATACAGCACGACAATTCACAGTCAAAACCTTTACCAACCAAAAGTCAGTATCACCTTATTCCTATCAGTCTGAGGCAGTTGATGCATGGCACGCAAACAACAAACGAGGCGTTATAAGTCTCCCGACAGGTGCAGGCAAAACCTTCATTGCGGTTCTGCTCATTGCAGAAACGCAACGTCCAACGCTTGTGCATGTGCCGACAATTGATCTGATGCATCAGTGGTACGAAGTGCTGAAAGAACATTTTGGACAGGAGGTAGGGCTTTATGGTGGCGGGCAACACGAATTACAAGACCTCACCGTGACAACGTATCAATCTGCGGTCCTGCATGCCCCTCACTACGGAAATCGATTTGGTTTCGCCATTTTCGATGAATGCCATCACCTACCGGGAGACCAGTATCAATATGCAGCAATCAGTAGTATTGCCCCTTTCCGTTTGGGATTGACTGCTACCCCCGAACGCGTTGATGGAAAAGAGAGTAGACTCTATGCGCTCGTGGGTGAATGTTGTTATGAAGCGAAGGTGCAGGAGCTCTCTGGGAAAACACTCTCCGAATATCGCGTTGTCACGATTGCAGTTGATATGGAAGATACGGAACGGGTTCAGTATGAAGAAGCGCGCCGTACCTACTTGAACTTTCTTAAACAAGAAAGAATCAATATGGGAACATCACGCGGATGGCAAACGTTTTTGTGGAAATCCTCACAATCCGAAGCGGGACGTACCGCTTTCAAAGCGTATCTCACACAGAAGCAGCTTAGCTTCGCCTCCGCTGCAAAACAGGAGTGGGTGTGGAAACTGATTCAGCGGCATAGCGGCGACCGAATCCTTATCTTTACGCAGGATAACGATACTGCATATCAGATAGGGACGCGTTTTTTTCTGCCGGTGTTGACGCATCAAACAAAACTGAAAGAACGAAACGCTTTTTTGAATGGATTTCGCGACGGCACCTATTCTATCCTTGTTACCTCCAAAGTGCTAAATGAGGGAGTCGATGTACCGGAGGCGAATGTCGCTATTATTGTTTCTGGAAGTGGCAGCGTGCGTGAACATGTGCAGCGGTTAGGACGCATTCTCCGTAAACGGGAAGGCAAACAGGCGGTGCTTTACGAGCTCATTTCCAAACAGACCAGCGAACAATATGTTAACAAGAGACGAAGGCAGCACAATGCGTATCAAGCAAGATAGTATAAACAGTATCGGGGTTGAAAACCCCTCTCACAGTATAGAGTTAAAAGACCATGTACTGTAATAAAATAACCTATCCCATAACGTGAGTTTGATAAATCAGATTTTTGGACTCGGTGCGGTTAGGAAACCGCACCTACCGGGCTTATGAGAATAAGATTTTATGCAAAATGAAGTTCATATATCTATTATCAAACTCACGTTATCCCATAACACTAAAATACCATGCTTACCAAAGATTTACTCCGATACAAAATTCAGAACGGGCAGATTTATCCCGAATTTGTTAATCCCACCGATAACAAATTGCTGACAATTGCTGAGCAATTAATCGCTGTCTTTGAAGAATCACCGGACAAAGCACGGTCAACGTTATTAGAGGCAAGTAAACATGTTATTGATAGCACACCGGGGACACTCATAGTCAAGCGTGGACTTGAAAAACTTCTGTTAGATAGAACCGAGTTTGACACTGCCCCTAACGAAGAACTGATCGCATTTCGGCAAAAACTATTTACAGAGACAAGCCGTCTACTTTCACAAGAGCAGTTTCAGGATTATGCGGACTATCAGCAAAAAGTTTTAAAGATAGCAGGGAATGAATTGCAACCCGAGGCGGTAGAGTTAGGTGATACGCTGTACGCTGATTTGCCGAGTTGCCAACCGATTTTGTCTTTCAAAACACTTTCTGCTGAGCATTTACTCCATCGTTACAACACCGCGCAGGTGCAAGGATTACTTCTCCATTGCAACACCCTCACGCTAAACCTTACCGATTCTATGACTGCTGAACTGCGCCAGTTGTTCAAGTATCTTAGATTTAATCAACTCCTCTCCACAATTCGGAAAGAGAAAGTCGAAAACGAGGATTTGTTCCAGATTACGGTGGACGGGCCGCTCAACCTATTTTACAAAACAAAGCGGTACGGTATGAATTTGGCGAATTTCTTCGTCGCCGTGTTACACCAACCGAAATGGGAATTAACTGCTGATATTCAGCTCCGAAATAAACGGAGTTTGCGGTTATATCTCAATGAATCGTGCGGGATAAAACCGATTGCACAACAATTTCTTGCTTATATTCCCGAAGACATTCAACTCTTTCAGGAGATGCTCCGTAATAAAACAGATGAATGGCAGATTCGTCCAGGAAGTCAATTTCTCCCTTTACCGGGAGATTTCTATTGCTTTCCAGATTATCAATTAATCCACACCAGCGGGGTTCAGGTTGGGATTGAATTATTTCATCCATGGCACCAAAGTCATTTTCTTGCGCGTCTCAACACACTTACAGAACAAACCGATACTCCACTAATACTTGGTGTTTCAAAAGAATTGGAAAAAAAGCCGATAATCACAGAGGCGTTGGAAGCATCCGCGTATTTCTCACAGTTCGGTTTTACCTTTCGCGATGTTCCTACGATGGGTACTTTACTTCCGATTTTGAATTCACTTGTGTAGAGGAGATCTTCACTATGGAAACTACCGCTGCCCAGAATATACCTCACGTAATTATTGATCAAGATAAAAAAAGACGTTATAGTGTTGCATTTAGTCCTGATGGCACAATACTCGCAGCAGACAAGGACAACACTATCCGTTTTTGGGATGCCGCCACAGGGCAAGAAAAGAAGATGTTCTGGGTAGATGTCGGAGAGCATACTACAAGTACTGTTAGAAGTATTGCTTTTAGCTCGGATGGACGAATAATCGCAGGTGGAGTTGCCGCAAGTGAAACGATTTGTCTTTGGAATACGGAAACAGAGGAACAGATTAAAACATTGCGGGAAAGGACAAGTAAAGCATTGCATTGGGTCAATACCGTTGCATTTAGTGCAGATGGTAAGATACTCGCAAGTGGCAGTGAGGACGGTAATCTTTACTTGTGGAATGTAGCGACAGGTGAAAAGCTAAAAGCACTTACTGAAGATACAGAGAATATCTTTAGCGTTGCGTTCAGTCCCGATGGAAAAACCCTCGCAAGTGGAAACGCTGGCAACACAGTCCGTTTATGGGATATTGCTTCGGGTGTACACAAGGCAACCCTTGAAGGACATAATAATTGGGTTTTTAGTGTAACGTTCAGTCCCGATGGAAAAACCCTCGCAAGCGGTAGTTGGGATAAAACTGTTCGTTTGTGGGATGCTGCTACGCAAAGGGAACTAAAAATTCTCACTGGGCATACGCACACTGTCTGGTGTGTTACTTTTTGTCCAGATGGAAAAACTGTCGCGAGTAGTAGTGAGGACAAAACAATCCGTCTATGGGATATTAACACAGGGGAACATCTCAAAACTATCACAGGACATACTGCATCTGTCAAAAGTGTAGCGTTCAGTCCTGACGGAACAAAACTCGCAAGTGGCAGTGAAGATGGCACAGTGCGACTGTGGAAAATCGCGTAAGACGCATTTTCACTTAATTGTCTTATTGACATAATTCGGGTTTTCAACTAAACTTATGACATAAAGGATAGGCTTAGCGTTCAATTTTTATGATTACGCGTTGTGCCAGTTAACATTGGGTATATTTATATTTCACATGTCCGTCTCGTTTATGTTGATTTCCTCAACTTTTCTGATACCTGACAGTCCCAAAAGTAGGAGAGAACTCCGATTCCCGACTACAAACAGGTCGCGATTCGGAGATCGCTCCCGCTGAATGCCAAAAGCGCATTCAGCGTTGATTCACAAAATATGAACATCTGTGAAAAACAATAAAACTATCACGTAACTAGTGCTTCGTCAAGTGATAATTGATGGGTCTTAAAGGTAATCGGGAATCGGAGTTCCCTCCTACAAAGAGGGTGTTCTGTAGGAGCGATCTCCGAATCGCGACCTACAATAATATGTTGACAAAGCACTAGCACAAGTCGTTATGATTATAAAAACTTAACGTTATTCCAAAGGAGGCAATTATGTCAAAAATTCTCGTACTATCAGGCGAAAACCATCGTTTCAATGCAAGCGCAAGTGTCATCCACAGTTTTCTGGATGCAGATGCAGAGATTTCAGCAACACTAACCGACGATAAAGATGTTTTAGCATCCAAGGATTTAAATACCTACGATGCGTGTGTTTTCGGTACTGGCTTCACCCGCTCGGAGCGTCAAGAAGATGGCACTTCCAAGCGCGTTTCAGATTTGACCGATGCCCAAGAAGATGGTCTGTTTCAGTTCGTGAATGGTGGCAAAGGATTAGTCGGCATTCATGGTACTGCGTGGTGGATCGGTGGGCGCGCTGTTGATCTCATCGGTGGGCACGCAAACTGGCATCCCCCTGGCTCAACCTTCACTGTGCAAATTAAGGACACTGAACACCCCACGACTCAAGGCGTATCAGATTTTGACGTTGAAGATGAAATCTACATCTCGGCGCACGACCCACACATCCATGTATTAGCAACTGCGGAATGGTTCGGCAAGGCGCATCCGATGGCATGGGTTAAACCCTACGGCTTGGGGAGAGTATTTTATACAACCTTGGGACACGGTCCGGGCACTTTTGAACGTGGCGGAATGCAGAAATTCCTTACGCAAGCGGTAAAATGGGCTGCTACATCGTAAAGTTCCAAAGATGCACACGCTAAAAATCCAAAATGTAGAAACCGAAACCATCCATGTCAACCATCGCGGCAATTGGCTTTTCGTTAAGCTCTACGCTGAAGATGGCACAACTGGCATTGGTGAGGCTTCCCATGGCAGAGGCGATGAACGTGTCAGACACCTAATTGATACCCTCAAACCCGACATTATCGGGGTAAATGTGTTTGAATTAGAGGCATTTCGTCACCGTTTCTTCCGTGATAGTGAGGGACACACCTATCATACCGCGTTTAGTGGAATTGAACAGGCGATGTGGGACTTAGTCGGGAAAGCGTTAGACGTGCCGAGTTACCAACTGCTGGGAGGTAAGTGTCGAAATCGGATTCGTCTGTATGCAAATATAAACCGTGCGACAGTAGATCGTAGTCCACTCGGTTTCGCACGTAATGCTGAGCAAGCAGTCGCCGAAGGATTTACGGCAATAAAATGCGCTCCGTTTGATGGCGTATCGGTTTCAGATATATCAAAAGGAACACTTACATCTGCCATCCACTTAGGTATTGACCGTATCCGTGCGATTCGAGCTGCTATCGGTTCTGAGATTGATTTAATGGTAGATTGCCACAGTCGGTTCAATTCCGGTCTTATCATTCAAACGGCTAAAGCATTGGACGACCTCAACCTCTTCTGGATTGAAGACCCAGTACCGCTGACTGATCTTGATGCCGTTGCACATGTAAGCCAATCTACCTCTATGCCGATTGCAACTGGAGAACGCCTGCGAACACTGACCGATTTTAATCGACTGCTAAAACGCGGACGCGTTGATTATATTTTGCCAGATGTCAAACATGTCGGAGGGTTGTTGGGGTTGAAAAAGATAGCAACCCTTGCAGAGACAACGAATATCAAGATAACACCTCACAACCCAAGTGGTCCCGTCGCAACAGCTGCAAGCGTTCAATGTATGGCAAGTGTGCCAAACTTTGGTATCCTTGAATATGCTTGGGATGAGGTAGATTGGCGTAGTAAACTCGTTGATCCGTCCGAACAAATTATTGACGGTTTTATTGAACTTTCAACACGATCAGGACTTGGTATATCTCTCAAATCCTTATAAACGAACACTCTTTTAGGATACAAACTTATGAGACTATTTACATTTTTTAATCTACTGCTAATTTTTTATTTGGTTGGTTGTCTCGGCAGTCAGCAAACCACAACACAAACAATTGAGACAGAAACTGCCTCTACTGAAACAGAAAAATCTGAAGCCCTCGCGATGCTTGAACTTTCAACGCCCAAAACAACCTATTCAGCACAAGAAGCAATTCCGTTAGAACTTACGATTCAAAACGGTAAGTTTGATCTGCTTGTGCCAATTTCCATCGTGTCAACCCAAAGGGCTTTCAAAGAACTCACAGTGACAGATAACAATGGCGAAATTGTCAAGATGAAAAAGTCAGTTCCACTCGGAGGCACCCTCAAAACGCTCTACAAGGATGGAAAATCTGTCAGGTGTATTCAGGGTTTTGATATGAAAGCAGGAACGTTACAGACAGTTTCTCTGGAAAATTTGCAGACACATTACCAACTTCAACCCGGCGATTACTCAGTGAAAGTTGTAATTGTATTAGAGGTATACCGGGAATCCATGGAAGATCAACATCCAGAAATCATTGAATTGCAACGTGAAATTCAGAAAATACAGAACAGCACAAACCCACAGTTTACGCCAGAGGTAAAAAAAGAGGCAATCAGTTACACGCAAGATCAAATTGATTTCATCAAAGAGAAGCATAAGGAAGCACTGCAAAACATCTATTTGCCGCTCAAATCGCTACGGGGAAAGGCTTCGCTTGTTTCTAATGGTATTTCTCTAACCATAGAATAGGGGTTTTATAGTGGATTTTACAATTAATTTTACATCTGAGCTGTGAATCAACGCCAAATGCGCTTTTTGGCATTTGGCGGGAGGGAACTCCGATTCCCGACTATTAGTGGTTTCGTCGCGATTCGGAGATCGCTCCTACAGAATATATGTGAACTTATTTACATAATTTACTATAATGAGTTCTTAGTCTGCCTTCACTGCATGAAACAACTGAACGACAGAATCTCTACTACCAAACTATTCTCTCGGATGCCAGAGATGTTCTTCAGTTATTCCCAATTCTTCTATAATTGGTGCAAGCAGTGAAAGTTCTTCCAACTGTTTTAGATTATGAGCATCGCTTCCGATGACCAGTTTCACATCGCGTTCCAAACAAAGTTGATAGAACTCAATAAGGTGGCGTTGATTGTAACGTACCATCTTAGGACTAATCTCTATACCCAACCCACGCTGAGATGCAAGATCAAGTTGATAAATCAACCGCTTCTGTTCAATATTACGCATCATTTCCTGTGCAAAAGCAGCGAGTTCCTCAGTAGAAAACTGGAAAACATCTGGGGAAAGAAGAAATGGGTGGACGACTGCATCGGTGATCGGGCATGCGATTGCTGCTTCAAACATATAAATTTCGTGGAGTGCCACACGCCGTGGATCGCTAAAACTCCGAGGCTGTGCCACACCGCGTAAATGATAGTGATTCGGAGCCATCAGGACATAATCAAAATATGATGCCAAACGAATTTTAATTGAAGTAACCTGATATTCCAACATCTGTGACTCCACACCAAAATGCACTTTAATTGATGGATCCGATTTCTTTATTGCCTCTCGCGAGGCTTGAATCCTTTTTACCTTGCCCTGATAACTGTAATCATGATCGGTTATTCCGATTGCTTCAATACTACGTTCTTGTTGAAGTTGAATGATTTTCTCTATACTAAACTCATTATCCGCACACCCGGAAAGTTGTGTATGAATATGGTAGTCACAACTAAGCATTTCGTACTCCTTCAAACTTTTTCATTCCTAATGAAATTATGACAAAATTTTAGATGTATTGCAACAAAAAATTGAAGAAGCGGCGAATCCTAAACAAAATTTTCCAAGAACACCAACCTTTTAAGATAACGGAAATACGTGAGTCGCTAAATTTTTTCTTGCAAATTTCAACCAATTTAAGATATACTTTATAGACAAAATGCAATATAACACAACACGCCACAAGACTAACAGAAACTTGGTTCCGAAATAAAGGTAAGATACATGCTTTTTCATTTTGCCAATGTTCTCATTTTTCTAATTGTCGGTTGTCTATTCGTTGTTCTAAACCTTACTATTTCTCGTCTCTTACATACAAAATTGTTTTCAGGCGAAAAATATATCCCTTATGAATGCGGAGAAGACCCGATTGGCGACACACGAATTAAGTTCAACACACGTTTTTACGTCATCGCTCTCATCTTCTTAATCTTTGACGTGGAAGTAGTGTTCCTTCTCCCGTGGGCAGTCGTCTTCCGAGATTTGGGTCTCTTTGCCTTTTTGGAAATGCTCGTCTTTATCGCAATCCTGTTAGTCGGACTTGCTTATGTCTGGGCAAAAGGCGATCTTGAGTGGATACGTTCTACACAATTAGAGATACAGTCCTTCCAAAGGGAGGAAAGTTATGATAATTGATGAAAAATTAGATAAAAACCTTATTGTGACTTCAGTTGATGCTGTTGCGAACTGGGCACGTTCCTCCGCACTCTGGCCAATGACGTTTGGTCTTGCTTGCTGTGCGATCGAGTTTATGGCTACCGCTGCTTCTAACTACGACTTGGACAGATTCGGAGCAGGTGTCCCTCGCGCAACACCGCGCCAATCTGATTTAATGGTGATCTCTGGTACCGTAACGCTCAAAATGGCAACACGTATCAAACGCCTTTATGAGCAAATGCCTGAACCGAAGTATGTCATCTCTATGGGTAGCTGCGCTACCAGCGGCGGACCTTATTGGCAGCACGGATATCATGTTCTCAAAGGAGTTGACCGAATTATTCCTGTTGATGTTTATGTGCCTGGATGTCCTCCACGACCAGAAGCACTCATTGAAGGGTTGTTGAAATTACAGGAAAAAATCAAAACGCAAACCGTCGCAAAACGTGCTAATGTTCCGTTCCTAAAGAGACTCTTTACAAAAACAGAATGGTACGAACACGAAAAAACTGAAAAAACTGAAGGCACAGATGACCCAGAAACTTCAACATCTGAAAACGAAAACGCTGAAAGCACCCTATAGAATAACACTATCTCGTTTGGAGTAGATATTACGTGAACCCGGAAGAAATTTACAAAACATTAGCCGACAAGTTTGGTGAATCTGTCCTCGGTTTTGACACCGAACTTGCTGGTGACCCAAGCATTCAAATCGATCCTGCAGCTATCGCCGACGTGTGTCAATACCTCGCCGAAACTGGCACGTTGGCGTTTGATTCGTTGATGTGTCTTAGCGGTGTTGATCTGGGCGCTAAGGAAGAAGATATCTCTGTCGTCTACCATCTCTACGCTATGCAACATAGACATAGCGTGGTTTTAAAAGCATCAATGCGAAAAACCGACGCGCACCTTCCAAGCGTTTCACATATCTGGAAAACAGCGGACTGGCACGAGCGTGAAGCTTATGACCTATACGGTATTCTCTTTGAAGGACATACAGATCTCCGTCGTATCTTACTTCCTGATGACTGGGAAGGGTATCCTCTACGGAAAGATTATACGGAACCCGAACTTTATCGCGGGATGCGCGTGCCGTACTAAGCAATAAATGCAAATAAACAGATAATAAAGCCAATCCTTAAAACCCGCACTATGGAAACTACACAACAGACAGAATCAAAAATTATTGAGTTAAAACCTTTTACCGACGAAATGGTCGTAAATATGGGACCTCAGCATCCAAGTACACACGGAGTGTTACGTCTGGAATTGAGACTGGATGGCGAGGTCGTGCGGGAAGCGATTCCACATATCGGTTATCTACATCGCTGTTTTGAGAAACATTCTGAAAACCTCTCTTACCCCCAAATTATACCTTTTACTGATCGCATGGATTATGTGGCGGCAATGAACCAGAATTGGGGGTTTTGTCTTGCTGTTGAAAAACTGATGGCAGCAGATGAAACAAAGGATTTTGTGGTGCCGGAACGGGCGGAATATCTACGTGTATTAATCTGTGAATTAAATCGGATTGCAAGTCATCTGCTCTCTTTTGGCACTTATGGAATGGACATTGGGGCGTTCACACCGTTTCTCTATGCGTTTCGAGATAGGGAACGACTCCTCCTACTTTTTGAGAAGATCTGTGGTGCACGGCTTACCTATAACTATATCCGCATCGGTGGTGTCTCCGAAATCATTCCCATGGAACCCGGTTCCCTTGATGAACAGAATTTTTTGGACGAAATTAAAGATTTTCTCGACTATTTTGAACCGAAGATTGACGAATATAACGACCTTTTAACATCAAATAGTATTTTCTCCGAGAGGACTATGAGGGTCGCTGTGATGTCTGCAGAAATGGCACTGAGTTACGGTGCTACTGGTCCAAATCTTCGCGGCTCAGGCATTGATTGGGATTTACGACGAGACGAACCTTATTCTATCTATGATCGGTTTGATTTTGATGTGCCTGTTGCTAAGGATATACCGGAGTTGGGTGCTGTTGTCGGTGACTGCTGGAGTCGCTATAAAATACGTATGGATGAAATGAAGGAATCCGTTCGGATAGTCCGACAAATTTTAGCAGAAGGCCTTCCTGACGGTCCCGTTATGGCAGATTTAAAAGCTGTCCGTCCGCCAAAAGGTGAAATCTATTTTCGTAGTGAAGCACCACGCGGTGAACTCGGATTTTATATAGTCAGTGACGGTACACCGAAGCCAGTACGTCTTAAAGGACGTTCCCCCTGTTTCAGTGCGTTAAGCGCGCTACAAGAACTGAGTCGTGGTTTGATGGTTGCAGATATTATCGCAATTATTGGAAGCATTGATATTGTCATGGGAGAAGTTGATCGGTAAATGCGCTAAATGGAGTTGACAAATGAGAATCACAACTATGACACAAGCAAAGATAGTTTTTTGGACTGCCACAGTGATGGTCGTTCTCGCAGCGTTAATAGTGTTCTTGACCAATTTTGATGGGGCACTCTTGCTTATTGGTGCAATATTGCTGTATGAAGCGGTTGCTCGATCTGAACCGGGACGTGAAATATTTCCAAACCAAACGAGTCTCTTGCCTAAGAACAAGGTATTTTTGTGGATATTCGCATTGTCAGGGATTCTACTGACTGTAAATTCGGTTTTAGAACTTTGGGAATTTGTGTTTACGGGATAGCATGCATGTTATCTTGAAAAGGTAGGGATTTTTTGTGGCAATAGGTATTCCGAAGTGACGGTACACCGAAGCCAGTACGCGTAAAAGGACGTTCCCCCTGTTTCAGTGCGTTAAGTGCGCTACAAGAACTGAGTCGTGGTTTGATGGTTGCAGACATTATTGCAATTATCGGCAGCATTGATATTGTCATGGGAGAAGTTGATAGATAACAACGTCTAAACGGAGTTTATAAATGGGAATCACAACGATGCAACAAGCAAAGATCCTGATAGGGACTTGTACAGTGATGAGTGTTCTCGGAGCGTTAATGGTGTTTTTGACCAATTTTAATGCTAATGGGATGCTCTTAACTATGGGTGGTATGTTGCTGTATGAAGCGGTTGTTCGGTCAGAACCAGGACAGCAAATATTTCTAAACCGATCTACGATCTTGCCTGAGGACAAGTTTTTTGGTTGGATACTCGCGTTATTAATGGTTTTCCTAATTTTATCCTCGGTTTTAGAACTTTGGGAATTTGTGTTTACGGGATAGCATGCATGTTATCTTGAAAAGGTAGAGGTTTTTTGTGGCAGTAGGTATTCCGAATCAATTAGGAGATTAGATGCCAGATTTTTTATCTCAGTTTTTTTCTCCAGGAATAAATTTGCAAGAGGAAACCAATTGGGCAACAGATTTCGTCCAAGATGTTATCATTCCACGATTGCCAGAAGGGATCGCGGGGCATTTCTCCATGGAATTAGGCACGGTTCTTGTGATGTTAGTATGCGCAGGTATTTTCGTGGCACTTGTGCCACTCCTTCCGTTGGTGCTGGTGCTTGCGGAGCGGAAAGTTGCTGCACGTTTTCAGAACCGTACCGGTCCCATGCGTGTTGGTCCATGGGGCACTTTGCAAACGTTGGCGGACGGCATAAAACTCATCTTCAAAGAAGATTATATCCCACCACAAGGCGATAAACTCCTTTTCTTGCTTGCTCCCTATATCATTTTTGCATGCTCTTTCGCTGTTTTCGCCGCTATACCCTTTGGTCAAAATATTTTGGTGAGCGACTTTAATATCGGCATCTTCTACATCATGGCGATCTCCTCTGTGATTGTAATGGGCGTAATTATGGCAGGTTGGTCATCAAATAGCAAATGGTCACTGTTAGGTTCTTTGCGCTCCGCTGCACAGATTGTCAGCTATGAAATACCTCTCGGCCTCTCTATTTTAACCGTTGTTATGCTTGTGGAAAGTTTAGGCATGCGGGACATCGTGAATAGTCAATCTGGAGGAATTTTCACTTGGCTCATTTTTCGGACACCATTTACCTTTATCGCATTCTTTATCTTCTTTATATCTTCTATTGCCGAAGTCAACCGAACACCATTTGATCTACCCGAAGCAGAATCCGAAATCGTTGCGGGGTTCCATACCGAATATAGCGGCATGCGTTTTGCCCTCTTCTTTATTGCAGAATACGCAAATATGTTCGCTGTCAGTGCAATTGCTGTGACGCTCTTCCTCGGTGGATGGGAAGGTGTTTTACCGGGGTACGATTTTCTTGGAGGCTTTCCAGGGCTCGTTATCAAAACATTAGGACTCGTTTTCCTAATGATGTGGTTGAGGTGGACGCTACCACGTCTACGCGTTGATCAACTCATGAATTTATGCTGGAAATACTTTATCCCGATTTCATTCTTTAATATCTTAGGTACAGGAATATGGGTACTGATTTTTGATCGTATTGGGTTGGGTAATACGTGGAGCATCGGAATCAGTTGTGCAATTATTTATGTTGGTCTAATCGGTGCATACACAGTTGCTGGAAGGAATCTTGCGCGAAAACCTGAGCCACAAGCGAGTTCAGTTTAAACAAGTCATAATGTGACAACCGTTTGTGTTTTTGGAACGTATATTATGGTTGAATTCTTGTACAACGTTAGGTGAAACAATGATTACTTTTGTGCCAATTTTGAGAAAGTTGGAATCGGAAAAATCGCATGTTTCGTAAACCATTTGTCCACAAATTCATTATAATTGCACTTATCAATGTGGATATTTTCATCATAGGACGAGGTGTAGATGCTCGTTGGTTGCCTGCTGTGGGATTTGGTTTAGGACTCGGCTTGACATGTCTTGGTTTCTGGGCATACAAGGAGTTTAGCAAATTAGTGACTATGAAGGTCGCTACACGGGAAAAAATAGCAGTAATATCGGGTTTATCACTATCCGTTCTCGGTGTTGCGTTTATAGTCGCGAACAATTCATTAGCTTTAGTTTTCAATGTTGACTGGCTATATGGTTCAAGATTTATTTCAGCTTTTATTTTGTTCTGGATCGGTTTCTGGATAATCACACTTTTTAGTGAAGTTTTCAATGACTTTCGTCTATGGAAGTACATAGGATTGGGTATTAATGGTTTACTACTCGTCTGTGTTGTTGCCAAATCCTTCGGATATAATTGGTAGTCTGCGTTTGTGGTGTGAGAAAACTACAGACATAAAAAGGAACATTCGTTATGGACAAATATATACGCAACATTTACAAAGGTGTTTACACCGTCCTCGTCGGGATGCGGATTACAATTCGCCAATTCTTTGAACCGAACGTGACGCACCAATATCCTTACGAACACGATTTTGAAAAGAAGCAGAACGTCCGTGAAATTCCAAAGGGTTATCGTGGTCAACTCTACAATCGGATTGAGGATTGTATCGGCTGCAAAAAATGTGAGTTGATTTGCCCTGTAGATTGTATTACGATTACAGGCGACAAACTACCTAAAGGTGAACAACTCTGGGATAGCATGAACGTTGTACACTTCAAGGATGGGCGGGAGGTTATCGGTATCATAGAAGGTGAAGACAAAAAGTTAAACTTGGAAAATCCTATAACCCTCACCAATATCACAACTCGCTTAGGGTCACAAGAGGTTGTAGACCGTCTGCAACCATCGGGAGATGAAAACCGAATACAAACCTTTTCTGGAGACGAAGTGTCTCGCGTCGTTACGCGAAACCCTGTTGTTTTCTATCTTGATCAGTTTGATATAGATATGTCCCTCTGTATGTATTGTGGACTTTGCACAGAGGTTTGCCCGACAGAGTGTCTCGTAATGAAGGATTCACTTGAAGGTATTGAGTACTCAAGTTTTGATCGCACGGACTTAATTTTCAATTTTGACAAGCAGGAAATGTACGATAAAGACGATGCGGATAACACAGAAGTTGCAGATTAGGGAAGTTCTAAGATCAAAGTCTTTGCAAGAATAGTTTTATAGATGGAATTTACACTCAAAACATTTATTTTTTACGGTTTCGCACTTTTGACAATTGCCTCAGCACTTGCTGTGGTAACCGTCAGAAACATCGTACATGCGGCATTTGCGCTGATGGTTACTCTCTTCGGAGTTGCCGGACTTTACGTATTTCTACAAGCAGATTTTCTCGCTGCGACACAAGTAATTGTCTATGTCGGTGGTATTCTCGTGCTTATTCTTTTCGGTGTTATGATGACAAGTGGACGGTTAGAGATGCGTATCCACATTGAACGCGGTCAACTCCTATTAGGGGGTGGTATTTCACTTGCACTGCTTATGCTACTGTTGACTGTGATTGCCAATACACCCAAATGGGAAAATCTCACCGATGACGGAACGGCATTTGAACCGACAACGAAACGTATTGGTGAACTGATTTTGAACGAAAAATTTCTGCTACCGTTTGAGGTTGCCTCCGTGCTGCTATTAGTTGCGTTAATCGGAGCTGCGCTTATTTCTCGTAAGGAGGTGCGGGATTAATTCCCGCTGTGCCTTTAGGATAGTTCGTAGGTTGGGTTGAGGCACGAAACCCAACATGATACGCTTTTACAGACTCGGAATGTTGGGTTTCACCTGCGGTTCAACCCAACCTACAAGAACATGTTTGCTAAGTTGACACCTATAGGTAAAGCGCAAGCGAAACCCAACTCTTAGGATTGAACAATGAGTCTACAACACTATTTAGTAATCAGCGCAATTTTATTTACACTCGGTATTTTCGCAGTGCTGACGCGAAAAAACGCTATCAGTATTCTGATGGGTATTGAGCTTATTCTGAATTCCTGTAACCTTAACTTTGTCGCATTTTCACGTTTTGTTACACCACCTGAAGATATAGATGGTCAGATAATCGCTATATTTGGCATTGTGCTTGCTGCAGCGGAAGCAGCTGTTTTTCTTGCTATTATTCTTGCTATTTACCGTGAATTCGGTAGTATCCGTCCTGATGAAGTGGATACCTTGAAAGGTTAAAAAGTAAAAAATATGGTCGTCCCATTAATTAGTATCATTTTACTTTTCCCGCTTGCAGCCTTCGCAATCTTTGCACTATCGGGTTTAGCAAAACGGAGTTTTCCACGACAAGACTTGCTGTCAACTGCGGCGATGCTTGTCGCGCTCGTCTGTTCTTTTCTCCTTTTACGGGAGGTAGTCCCCGAACCGAAACCGCATACTGTTGATTGGATTTCACTCGGTAACATCACATTCTCAATGGGTTTTTACCTTGACAGCGTCACGGTGATTATGCTGATCGTTGTCACGCTGGTGAGCAGCCTTGTGCATATCTTTTCTATGGGCTACATGCATGGTGATCCGAGGTATCCACGGTTTTTCGCCTACCTTTCACTTTTCTCCTTTTCAATGTTGTTTTTGGTTGTATCGGATAACCTACTCGGCATCTATATCGGTTGGGAACTTGTTGGACTCTGCTCCTATCTACTGATTGGCTTCTGGTTTGAAAAAGACTCCGCTGCGAATGCATGTAAGAAAGCGTTCTTGACAACGCGTGTCGGTGATGTTGGTATGTTCATCGGCATGATGATGCTGTTCAAAAAATTTGAAACACTTTCCCTTCACGGAACAGATGGTATTTTTACGCTGATTACTGATCCCGCAAGGTTTACAGGTGACACCTCTGATATCGTGTGGCTTTCTATTGCCGGGGTTCTTATCTTTTGTGGTGCTGTTGGCAAATCTGCACAAGTGCCGTTGCATACATGGTTGCCCGATGCGATGGAAGGTCCCACACCTGTCAGTGCGTTAATTCATGCTGCTACGATGGTTGCCGCAGGGGTGTATCTCACTGCTCGGATGTTCCCAATTTTAACAACGAGTTCGTCTCTGGTAATCGCTTATGTTGGTGGGATTACCGCAATTGTTGCAGCGACTATCGCTATCGTCCGATTTGATATTAAGCGGGTTTTAGCGTACTCTACTGTTAGCCAATTAGGATATATGATGCTGGCAATTGGTGCTGGTAGTTATGTTGCAGGACTTTTTCACCTTACGACGCACGCATTTTTCAAAGCACTGCTGTTTCTCGGTTCAGGAAGCGTTATCCATGCTTTTCACGCAATGCATGCACATCATGATGAGGAACACGCAGATGGCAACGAACATGAACACGATGACGACGGTTTAGTTCATGCACACGGTTCTGAAATCCCACCTGACCAAGATATGCGGAACATGGGCGGACTCCGACGTAAAATGCCTTGGACCTTCGCCACCATGCTCATCGCAACGTTGTCTATCTCTGGCGTGCCGTTCATCTTTTCAGGGTTCTGGAGTAAAGATGCGATTTTAGGCGGCGTGCTTGAGCGGGCGATGGAATGGAGCTCAGTGCATCATTATGTTCTTTTCGGTATGGCACTCATTGCTGCGGGAATTACAGCGTTCTATATGTTCCGACTAATATTCATGACCTTTTTCGGAGAACCGCGCAATCAAGAAATGCACGACATGGCACACGAATCCCCATGGGTGATGGTAGTGCCTCTTCTCGTTTTGGCAGTGCTCAGTTTTCCTGTCGTAAATAAATGGTGGTTCAAAGAAGGTTATATTAAAACACCACCGCAAGCGCATCTTCATGCGCCTGAACATGCACAGGTCGGACCGAACACCAAAACAGGCGGTATGAATTTTGGCATCGCATTCTTTGGAATTTCCGAAGCGCAAGCAGCAGAAGAAGAGGGTGAACAGGCCGTTGAACATGCGGATGGCGCACATCATGGCGGTCCTGCACATACCATCGCTATGGTGTTGTCTATCTGTGTCGCAGGTTTAGGAATACTACTTTCTTGGCTGTTTTACCATAGACGTAGGTTCTCTGCCGAATCTGTCGCAACAACTTTCCGTCCGGTCTACAACCTATTTTGGAACAAATACTATTTTGACGAATTTTACGATGGTATCTTAGTTGCGCTAACGGTGTGGAAATCTCGACTTTTTGCCAAATTTGACCTTTCTATCATTGACGGTATCGTCAACGGTGTTGCAACAATAACACGGCAAATATTCGCTGCATACATCGGCTTTTTTGATAATCGTGTCGTTGATGGCATTGTTAACCGAGTAGCAGAGATTACGTGGGCAGCTGGCGGTAGAATCCGCAGAATTCAAACAGGAGCAATACAAACCTATCTCTTTGTCGTTCTTGGCGGGATAGTGTTGATAATTTTGATTTTCCGGGCATTGTAGTTGAAATACATAAAATACTGCCTGATGGGATAAGGAGGATTCCTACTACATGTTATTGTCCCTAATGATTTTTGTCCCTTTACTTGGGATGATCGTTGTTTTACTTCTTCCGCGGGAGTCGGAAGAACTCATAAAACGCGCTGCACTTGTATTTACGCTTATCCCGCTGATACTTGCAGTATACTTATACATAACGCACAACCAGCCTGATCTTGAGCATCTTTGGAAACAGGATGTTCCCTGGATTGAGACATTCAATATCCAATACCATGTCGGCATTGATGGTTTAAGCGCAATACTGATACTCCTCACAGCCCTCCTCGGACCGATCTGTGTGCTTGCCTCTTGGCGCAATATTGAGAAGGGCATTAAAGCATATATGGCGTTGTTCCTGTTGCTTGAAACAGGGATGTTAGGCTTCTTCGCTGCGTTAGACCTGTTCCTGTTCTTTGTTTTCTTTGAGCTGACACTGCTGCCGATGTATTTCCTGATTGGTGTGTGGGGTGGACCGCGCCGAGAATATGCTGCTATTAAATTTTTTCTCTACACGCTATTCGGCAGTGTACTGATGCTGGTAGCAATCATAGCGGTTTATCTGAACAGTGGAGTACCAGATGATCGAACATTTGATATTCCGACACTTATCACACTTGCTGGGACACCAGGACATGCTCTTGCCGATCCAGTCTTCCAGCGCTGGATTTTCGCTGGTTTCTTTATCGGTTTTGCCGTAAAAGTTCCGATTTTTCCCTTCCATACATGGCTTCCCGATGCACACGTTGAAGCACCGACGGCGATTAGTGTTATCCTTGCGGGTGTCCTTTTAAAAATGGGCACTTACGGGTTGGTACGGATTAACATGGATATGTTACCAGAAGGCATGGCGTTCTTCACTAATGGAGTCGGTTTTGTAGGTAACAGTCTTGCTTTACTTGGCTTTATTAATATTGTTTACGGATCCTTCTGTGCGTTAGCGCAAACCGATTTTAAGAAATTGGTCGCATATTCCAGTATCGGACACATGGGGTTTGTGATTTTGGGACTTGCCGCAGGAAATGAAGTCGGTGTTACCGGTGCAATTCTCCAAATGTTCAATCACGGTGTCATCAGCGCAATGCTATTCTTGCTTGTCGGTGTCCTTTACGACCGTGCACACCATCGTGAAATTAACGGGTTTGGTGGTTTAGGAAATAGAATGCCAGTCTATATGGGTATCACAACGCTTGCGTTTATGGCATCTTTGGGATTGCCTGGCTTAAGCGGATTTATTGGTGAAGCGTTTTCCCTGCTTGGTGCTTATGAGAGATTCCAAACATTGGCTATTTTATCTACGATAGGTATTGTTGTAGGTGCGGCATACTTCCTCTGGACACTTCAACGGGTTTTCTTAGGAACACTCAATCCTAAATATGAAGACCTTCCAGAGATCAATAGGCGTGAAATCCTAACTTTAGTACCACTTGGCATTCTGACCATTATCCTCGGTATCTGGCCCCACTTTGCGATTGAAATGTTCAGCGAATCCGTTACCGAACTCACTACTAAAATAATGAGCACACTTCAGGCAAGCCTGTAGGAGGAAGGTGTGGATTACTTAGAAAATATTGAGAGCCTTGCCTATTTCGCACCGGAGATACTGCTCGTCGTATTCGCTGCTGCAGTCATAATCCTTGATCTTCTCATAAAAAATCGAGAAAGTGAGAAGGTTGCATATCTCTCCCTTGTGGGACTCGGTTGTTCCTTAGTGGCTATCTTCATCACAAATTCCGTTTTTGACACAAACGAACCAATACCCCTATTTTTTGGGATGATTCGGTTAGACAGGTTCGCCGTATTTTTCAAAGTTCTCCTGATTCTGGCAACAGCCGCAACTATTCTTTTTTCCCTCCGTTCTGAGGAACTTGATGCAAGATTGAAAGGTGAATACCACGCATTATTGTTAGCCGTTACATTCGGAATGTTCCTCATGGCATCGTCAACAAATCTGTTGATGATATTCATTTCGCTTGAAACGGTGAGTTTGACATCCTATATTCTCGCGGGATTTTTGACGCACAGTCCACGTTCAAGCGAAGCAGCATTCAAGTACATCACTTATGGTGCCGTGGCATCAGGAACGATGCTATTTGGTTTGTCCTTGATTTTTGGCATGACAGGAACAGGCGATCTTGCCGGAATCAGTCAGCGGCTTCCCGAAGTACTTGCTGCAGGTGAAGTTACGACACTCGGTGTCTTAATTGCGCTAACTTTCATTCTTGCGGGTATAGGTTATAAAATTGCTTCTGTCCCCTTCCACATGTGGTCACCCGATGTCTACGAAGGCGCACCTATTCCGATAACGGCGTTCCTATCTGTCGCCTCAAAAGCCGCTGGGTTCGCGCTGTTCCTTAGATTTTTCTACTCAGGATTCGGCAATTCAGAAGTTATGCAATCTATTGATTGGGGATTGCTGTTAGCAATAGTTTCCGCACTCACAATGACTATCGGAAACCTCGCCGCCTTACCACAACAAAATGTCAAACGTTTATTAGCGTATTCAAGCATTGCACACGGTGGCTACCTATTGATGGGTGCTGTCCTGCTTACCAGTAGCGATACTGCACTTGTCAACAAGGGAATTAGTGCTATCATCTTCTATCTGGTCGTCTACTTCTTTATGAACTTGGGAGCGTTTTATGTTGTCGTCCTGATTGCTAACGAGGCAGGCAGTGAAATGATTGAAGGCTACCGTGGACTCTCGTCGCGAGCACCCTTAGTCGCTGGTGCCATGGCGATTTTCCTCTTTTCGTTGACAGGGATTCCGTTTTTTGCCGGTTTCTTTGGGAAATGGGTGCTATTTACTGCTGTAATTGAAGGAAATTTATATTGGCTTGCGTTTGTTGGATTGTTAAACAGTGTTGTTTCGCTCTACTACTACGCTCGCATTGTCAAAGCAATGTATTTTGAATCTGCCGAGGATACGGATAGTTTCTCCTTTTCTAAAGGCACCTTTGTCCTGTTGAGTGTCTTTGTTGTCCCAACAATTCTTATCGGACTTCTGAATATTTTCTACTCCCTCTCAGAAAAAATTACACTTCAATAGCAGGGTTACTTAGTTTTCCAATATTGTAGGAGCGATTTCCGAATCGCGACAAAACACATTGATAGTCGGGAATCGGAGTTCCCTCCTACCGCGATAGCAAATAGGTTGACAAATAGCGTCTATTAGGATATACTTAAACTTAAGGTCAATGCCCGGTCGTCTAATGGTAGGACGCATGGCTCTGGACCATGTAGTGAAGGTTCGAGTCCTTCCCGGGCAGTCATTTTGTGGCAAACTAACTGCTTGAACACGGTCATATTGTAACCAGAAAGGAAACAAATGGAAAGGGTAGAAACCTCACCTGATGAGTATATTGCAAACCAAGAACAAGATACAAGAACGGTTTTAGAAAAACTTCATACGCTTATCAAATTGGCACTACCAGATCAGGACCACTGTATGTGGGAAGGTGTTTTCTGGGGTGGCAGCGAACAGCAAATCATCGGTTACGGCAATTTTTCTTACGTGCGTTCTGATAAGAAGCAAGTTGAATGGTTTCTCGTTGGGTTGGCTCGACAGAAGAATTACTTCAGCGTATATGTGAATGCAGTTGAGGGGAAACGTTACCTCGCTGAAATTTACAACTCCCGACTCGGCAAAGTCAAGACCGGAAAAAGTAGCGTCAGTTTTCGGAACTTGGAAGATGTTAATCTTGATGTGTTACGCGAGATGATTGAACACGCAGGAAGAATAACAACTGAAAGCGAATCGTAAATATCAGGCAGTAGAACAGCACTTATAAAAAATATGATATGGTAGATTTTAGAATTTACTTGGACACTCTGCGCCAGCGAGGTTAGGAAACCTCCAAATCAACGGTATGAATGCGCGTATGGCATTCACCGCCTACCGGGGACGAAGGTGTCAATAGATTCTTGTAATTCGCCATAATTAGCCGCTATCGTCTAGTGGATAGTCCATCCTAAAAGTTTGTTTTGGTTTTTGTAGATTTCTCGGCATCTTGACAAACAAAAGTGTTCTCTTATAGTATAGCAATACATAAGGAGGAACACACCCTTGAATAAGAAATATGTTGTCCAACTGACCGATGCGGAACGACAGGAGTTATCAGATATTATTAACACAGGTAAAAAAGAGGCATATATGATAAGGCATGCTCATATTTTGCTGAAATCAGATATAAATGGTCCCTGCTGGACTGACGCGAGAATAGCTGAGGCGTATGAGTGCACTGATAGGACAGTTGCGAAAGTGCGTCAGCGTTTTGTGGAAGGTGGCTTTTCTCGTGCCTTATATCGTGCGAAGCGGAAGCATCCACCGACACCTCGTAAACTTGATGGTGACGGAGAAGCAAGGTTGATAGCACTGAGTTGTGGAACCCCTCCCGAAGGTGCTGCCAAATGGACGTTACGTCTGCTTGCGTCAGAGTTGGTAAGACTTGAAGTTGTGGAAAACATTTCTCCAGAAACGGTGCGGCAGACACTAAAAAAAACGCGTTGAAACCACACCTTCAGCAACAGTGGGTGATACCCCCTGAAAAAGACGCTGAGTTTGTAAAGTCAATGGAAGAAGTGCTTGATCTTTACCAGAAACCTTTGGCTGCGGATACTCCTGTTGTGAACATGGACGAACAATCTGTCACACTTAGGGATGATGTTCGTGAACCGTATCCTGCGAAACCGGGACAAGTCAAGCGCGTAGATAACGAGTATAAACGCAAAGGCACAGCAAATATCTTCCTATTTACAGAGGCACTCTCGGGATGGCGGCGTGTGTCTGTTCGGACGCACCGAAAGACAGTGGATTGGGCAGAAGAAGTCAAAATACTATTGGATGAGGTCTACCCATCCGCAAAACAGGTCATTTTAGTTTGTGATAACCTGAATACACATAAACTCGCGTCACTCAATAAAGTGTTTGGAGATGAAGAAGCAGATAGGTTCCGGAAGCGTTTAGAAATCGTGCATACCCCCATTCATGGAAGTTGGTTGAATATAGCGGAAATAGAACTTAGCGTCCTTACACGCCAATGTTTGTGTCGTCGAATCCCAGATATAGAGACACTCCGTAGAGAGACACAAGCGTGGCAAAAACGTAGAAATGCAGAGCAAAAGCAGGTAGACTGGCAATTTACAACGGACGATGCGCGTGTCAGATTAAAACATCTATACCCGAAAAGTTAGACTGGACTAACCACTAGGGGTTAGGACAGATGGTTCTCAGCCATCAAACCGGGGTTCGAATCCCCGTAGCGGTATTTCCATTTGTAGGAGCGGAGTAGACCATCTGTCCGTTGCCTTAAACGCGCCTATCCTTCTTAACTTGTACTCCCACACATTGGAGAATGCACACATGCAAGATACCCCTGAACACACCAACCGCCTAATTCATGAAACAAGCCCTTACCTACTCCAACATGCACACAACCCCGTTGATTGGTATCCGTGGGGTGAAGAAGCGTTGGAGCTTGCTAAACGCGAACAGAAACCTATTTTGCTGAGTATCGGATATTCCGCCTGTCACTGGTGTCACGTTATGGAACGCGAGTCCTTTGAAAATGAGGAGATCGCTGCAGTCATGAATGAACTGTTCGTGAACATCAAGGTAGACAGAGAGGAACGCCCTGATTTAGATGAAATCTACATGAACGCTGTCCAAGCCATGACTCGCCAGGGCGGTTGGCCAATGACTGTTTTCCTGACACCTGATCTCAAACCTTTCTACGGTGGCACCTACTATCCGCCAGAAGATCGATACGGCAGACCGGGGTTTCCAAAAGTGATGAGCGCCGTTGCAGAAGCATTTAGTGAAAAGAACGCGCAGGTGCTTGAACAAGCAGATCAAATCACAACGCAGCTCAATCAGATGAGTAATCTTGTGGATCCGCACGAACATGAACTCACGGAAGAACTGATGAACAAAGCCTTTCAACATTACCGTTCCCAATTTGATTCGCAATATGGTGGGTTTGGTAATGCTCCCAAATTCCCACCCAGCATGGGACTACCTTTTCTCCTGCGGTATTGGCATCACAGTGGCAATGCGAATGCCTTAGAGATGGTAGAACTCACTTTGCAGAAGATGGCACGCGGCGGTATGTACGACCAGCTCGGCGGCGGTTTCCACCGGTATTCTACAGATGCACATTGGCTTGTCCCACACTTTGAAAAGATGCTTTATGACAACGCGCAACTTGTTGTCGCTTATTTTGAAGCATACCAAGCCACACAAAATACTTTCTATCGGGACATAGCTACTGAGACGTTAGATTATGTGCTGCGTGAGATGTACGACGCTGAAAATGGCGGTTTCTATTCCACACAAGATGCGGATAGTGAAGGTGTAGAGGGTAAATTTTTTGTTTGGGAACCTCCCGAAGTGGAAGATATTATCGGGGAAGAGAACGCTGAAATCTTCTGCGAATACTACGACATCACACCGCAAGGGAATTTTGAAGGTGAAAATATACTCCACGTCCAAACACCCTCGGACATCTTTGCTCGAAAATTGAGAATGGATCATGATGAGTTAGAGGTACTCCTTGCAGAAGGTAGGCAGAAGTTGTTTGCGGAAAGAGAAAAACGAATCAAACCTGGTCTGGATGACAAAATCCTGACCAGTTGGAACGGCATCATGATTCGCGGTATGGCGATGGGATACCAATTGACAGGAAATCCTGAATACCTTACCGCCTGCGAAAAATCTGCAGAGTTTGTTTTAACAACACTCTCCCAAGACGATGGACTTCTGTTGCGCACCTACCGTGCTGGCAAAAGTCATCTCAACGCCTATCTTGAAGACTATTCCTATTTCATCGTTGGCTTAATCGCGCTCTACGAAGCGAGTTTTGAACCGAGATGGTTATCTGAGGCAGAACGTCTTGCACATATCATGATTGACCAATTTGGAGATGAGTCTGGGGGTGGATTTTTCTTTACAGGCAAAGCACATGAGTCGCTCATCGTGCAATCCAAATCCGCTTATGACGGTGCCACGCCCGCTGGAGCATCTATGGCAATCCATAGTCTGTTACGCCTCGCCAAACATCTGGACAAACCGGAATTTCACGATAAAGCGGTAGAGACTTTGAAACTTTATTTTCACCAGATGGAAATAATGCCTTCCGGTTCAGGTCAACTGCTCTGTGAATTAGCGTTTCTGTTGTCAACGCCGAAAGAGATCGCGATAATTGGGGAAAAAGGGGATACGAAAACAGAAGCGATGTTAGCAGCCTTGCACGGGATGTATCTGCCCAATAAAATCGTTGCTTTAAGTGAACCGACTGAGGAAACAACGTTACCACTTCTTGTGAACAAACCGCAGATTGATAACAGTGCTACGGCTTATGTTTGTGAAAACTATGTTTGTCAAGCACCTACAACTAAGGTTGATGCGTTCGTAGAGATGCTGTGAATTACCAAGAACTACATCTATTAATCAATACCTTCGCCAAAATGGCAGGTTTTTCATAAGTCAACTAAACCGTTATGAACGATGTGATGAAATTAATAAATGTCAGATAGATTAGAGTGTTAATCTTACCCGCATTCTGCTTAGAACACGCTAAGTTTAGCGTCTTAGACTTCAAGGCAGTCTGGCGTATGTTGAATCTTTAGATGATTTAAGAATACTTCCGCAAAAACCTGAAGTTATTTTTATTCATGAAATCCTTCAACATCAGGATGCCAAGCAAGATTGCTTAACGAGCACCTGAGAATATGGACTGGAACAAACCCGGTTCGGTTAGGAAACCGAACCTACCGCCCCTGGAGGATCGCTAAGTTGACACTTATGGGTGCTATTCATTACATACTCATTCAACTCAAACTCAGATAATTGGCGAAGGTATTGGTAATATCTTGTAAATGTCTTATACTAAAATGAGGTACAAATACCCCTACGGTTTGTATACATGGAGAGAAGAATTGATGTTTTTGATATGTCGGCGAGCATTCTATGTGTTAATGATTTGTTTTCTGATAGGATGTGGTGAAACCGAAGATCCGGTGATACCGGTAGTCACAATTGAATTTGTGGGTTACAAAGATGTAGACGTGGCACAATTTGTACTGAAAGCAAAACCGCGCCCTGAGGACCTGCCTGTTTTAATTGAATTTGTTGCTGAAGGGAAGGAGGCGTTTCATAGTTGGAAAGTGATTCCGAAAGGCCCTGCTTCACTGACATTTACTGTAAGACTTGATAGTTCTGTATCTTGGGAAGTTTCAATTTTACCTTTCTGGGAGAAAAGTCAGACAGACTACCCGTTAACGGGTGTTGGGCTATCTTCGTATGATGAATTGAGTCGGTATGAGTTAGGTGATCCTTACAAAGTTAAGTCAATACCTCTTGATCCGACCGATTTAGCGCGACTCGCTACCCCCGAAGGTATGGTGCTAATACCTGAAGGTGAATTTCTCATGGGAAGTAATGATCCATCAGCTTCATCCGATGAAAAACCACCGCATACAGTCTATATAGATGCATTTTATATAGACATTCACGAAGTGACAGTTGGTGAATACAAACGTTTTGTTCGAGAAACAGGATATCAACCGTTACCTTCTTGGGTTTATGATCGTTCTCCAACGGATCAGCATCCGGTGATAGGTGTTAGTTGGTACGATGCGATGGCTTATGCAAAATGGGCAGGAAAACGTTTGCCAGCTGAGGCAGAATGGGAAAAGGCAGCGCGTGGAGGTTTGAGTGGGGAGAAGTATCCTTGGGGCAACGACCTACCAGATGGAACACAGTGTAATTATGCTGATAAACATACTGTCGGTTTAGTATGGAGCTTTGATGGGGAGGAAAAACTCGTTGCTTGGGCAGATGAAGATGTTGATGATGGATACGTTCACAACGCATCTGTAGGGAGTTATCCTGCCAATGCCTATGGTTTGCATGACATGGCAGGGAACGTGTGGGAGTGGTGCCTTGATGAATACGATCCGAATTTCTACGCGAGTTCTCACAGTGATAATCCGATTTCAGGTGAAAGTATTATTGATACCATTGAAAATGGAAATAACATAATTACTCGTCGTGTATGTCGAGGGGGTTCTCATGCATCCGATGCTTACCAAGTACAAGTTTTTCAACGCAACTCAAATTTACCAACCAAAAGGTTTAACGATCTCGGCTTTCGATGTGTAAAGCCTGTTAACTCTGATCTAAAGGATCTATAATTACGATTTTGATATGGTTCTGGTATGATATAGTGTTCTGTCCACTCTAAAATTGTGAGTCGTGTCAGTAGTCGGGAATCGGAGTTCCCTCCTACAAAGAGGTTTGTTCTGTAGGAGCGATTTCCGAATCGTGACCTTTACCCGCAAAATTTCGGTAGACACTCCACTAGTGGATAGTCCATCCTAAAAGTTTGTTTTAGTTTTTGTAGATTTCTCGGCATCTTGACAAACAAAAGTGTTCTCTTATAGTATAGCAATACATAAGGAGGAACACACCCTTGAATAAGAAATATGTTGTCCAACTGACCGATGCGGAACGACAGGAGTTATCAGATATTATTAACACAGGTAAAAAAGAGGCATATATGATAAGGCATGCTCATATTTTGCTGAAATCAGATATAAATGGTCCCTGCTGGACTGACGCGAGAATAGCTGAGGCGTATGAGTGCACTGATAGGACAGTTGCGAAAGTGCGTCAGCGTTTTGTGGAAGGTGGCTTTTCTCGTGCCTTATATCGTGCGAAGCGGAAGCATCCACCGACACCTCGTAAACTTGATGGTGACGGAGAAGCAAGGTTGATAGCACTGAGTTGTGGAACCCCTCCCGAAGGTGCTGCCAAATGGACGTTACGTCTGCTTGCGTCAGAGTTGGTAAGACTTGAAGTTGTGGAAAACATTTCTCCAGAAACGGTGCGGCAGACACTAAAAAAAACGCGTTGAAACCACACCTTCAGCAACAGTGGGTGATACCCCCTGAAAAAGACGCTGAGTTTGTAAAGTCAATGGAAGAAGTGCTTGATCTTTACCAGAAACCTTTGGCTGCGGATACTCCTGTTGTGAACATGGACGAACAATCTGTCACACTTAGGGATGATGTTCGTGAACCGTATCCTGCGAAACCGGGACAAGTCAAGCGCGTAGATAACGAGTATAAACGCAAAGGCACAGCAAATATCTTCCTATTTACAGAGGCACTCTCGGGATGGCGGCGTGTGTCTGTTCGGACGCACCGAAAGACAGTGGATTGGGCAGAAGAAGTCAAAATACTATTGGATGAGGTCTACCCATCCGCAAAACAGGTCATTTTAGTTTGTGATAACCTGAATACACATAAACTCGCGTCACTCAATAAAGTGTTTGGAGATGAAGAAGCAGATAGGTTCCGGAAGCGTTTAGAAATCGTGCATACCCCCATTCATGGAAGTTGGTTGAATATAGCGGAAATAGAACTTAGCGTCCTTACACGCCAATGTTTGTGTCGTCGAATCCCAGATATAGAGACACTCCGTAGAGAGACACAAGCGTGGCAAAAACGTAGAAATGCAGAGCAAAAGCAGGTAGACTGGCAATTTACAACGGACGATGCGCGTGTCAGATTAAAACATCTATACCCGAAAAGTTAGACTGGACTAACCACTAGTGAGTTATGTGGTAGTTGCTTTTGCTTTGACAGCAATGTTGCTACCACTCGTCTATAAGGGAAAGTTCATGATGAAAAGGACTGAAGGTGTAAAACAGAAAAAATAACACAATTTTATGGGATGGTTTACTTTTGGTAGTATTGTCTATGTGTTGCTTGCCATCTTCGGCGCGAATCTGTGGCACCAGAAGCAGATTTCAAAAGAACCGGTCGGGGTCTATAACCATTTCACTGTGATTGCACACCCGCATGGCGAACCTCACAATCACGGGCATCCCCATGTTGACACCGCGGAAGCCAATTTATTAGAAGATGTGCAGACAAAACTCAATTCATTAGCAACGCAGATGGACACAAAATATCCGGCACTCGCGGATATACACACGCTGTCTGCAAGTGAACTTTTAAAACGTTATCCAACAGAGGAAGCGCAACGTTTGCTACGTGAACAAATTGAGCAGATGGAATCGGAGTATTTTGAGTTGTTTCGACAACTTATTTTACAGTTGCCTCTAAATATACAGATACAGGCTTTATCTCATTTAGAGGACTATGCCTGTGAGAATTGGGGTGAAGAAGTTTCCTTGTCGGTTCTCACTGAAATGATGGCGAATATCGAAAAAACTAAGATTGATGAAAGGGGCCACGAACATGAATAAATATGGAATCAGTGAAGAATTACTTGAGAAAGCCAAACAGTTTATTGCTTTAGATGCGTCTTTGGATGCGCAATATCCCAAACTTGCGGATATACACACGCTTCGTGCCAAAGAGGTTCTTGATCGCGTTGTAGCGGACAGTGGTGAACTTCGCAAACAATTTGATATGTGGGATCAGGCAATTTCGGGTATGTTTAGAGACCTTTTTCCGCAGTTGCCACCAAAGTTTCAGCGGGGTATCCTTATTTGTGTCCGTAACAACATGTTAATGTCGGGTTGGTCAGCGGATTTTTGCGATCAGATGCTCTCGGAACTGATACAAAAGAGTGACCTAAATCTTTCTATTGCAGACATCCACATCTGCCCGCATTGTGAAACGACAGAGTGTCATGGACCCGGTGAACTCTGTTCTGCTGACTGGAAACCGTGTGGATGCAATGATTTTAATTATCCTTGCGATAGTTCGCATAGCACGCTCCGACGCTGCCGTAATGAAAAGTGTGTGGATTACCAGAAGCAATATCGCGTCTGTGCTGGACATACGTGTGTACCGAAATGAAACATCAGATCATTGAAGTAAGCGTTGCTGTAATAAGACACCGTTATTTCAAATGCGTCTGCGGGATAACGCTTTTTTTAGGTATTTTGTATCTCGCGTTCTGGATCCGTACCGAAGGCGTGGACACAATCCAAGACGGACAATTTTACGGCAACGACGTATATCTTTACTACAATCAGGCTAAAACCATCTCGGCAGATGGGTTGTTGCCCAAACGCGATATGTCTCGATGGCTACCGATCGGTAGAGACAATGAACAAATGCTGCCATTGTATTCCTTTGTACTTGCGTATGCCCACAAGTTAATTGCGTCGTTTTTTCCGAATGTGTCGCTTTATCATGTTGTACTCTATGCACCGGTTGTCTGTTTCTGTCTTGGGTTAGGTGTGCTCTGTTTTTTCCTGTATCAGACTTTTGACTGGTTTTTTTCCGGCATCGTTGGCATATTCTTAGCTACGCTATTTGGCGCGATTTCTCGCAGTGTTGCCGGCTTCAGCGACAGAGATAGTTGGTGTTGGCTGCTTGGCGTGCTACTTATCAGTATACATCTGGCTTCTCTCATCACACCCCGGCGGCGGGACCGGTGGTTGTTCACCTGTGTGAGTGGCGTGACGATGTTTTTAGGCGGCTTCTCGTGGGAAGGTTTTGGGGTCTTCCTTATCGTCATCCTCTTTGTTGAAATGTGGGTGTTTATCACAACCGAGATGGATGATGGATTAGGTCAATACTTTGTGTGGGTGTTGATATTTGTACCAGCATTGTATCTGATCTCACCTGCATATCGCAGTGGTTATGGTTTTTCTAAACACCTCGCCTCGCTTGTGCTGATATCATCGCTTGTGCTTTTAGGTATCCGTGGGATAAGGTTTATGCTGATTTCCTACCCACCTTTCGCTGCGAAACTGCGGGTTCATGCGCGGACGGTTTCACTTTGTCTCGTGTTGACAACGCTTTTAGGGGCAGTTATTTATGTGCTGACACAACTCAACACCTTCGCTTACACTGCGGTACCCTTCAGCCAAACGCAACTTCTTGCGAGTGTCGACGAACTCCAAAATCCTGAACATGCGGTGTGGGTTTTCCGATGGGGCGGTGTTTTTGTGTGTGGAAGTTTAGGATTCTTGCTCGCTGGCACCCGCTATGGAAATAAACGCTTGCTGATACCGATCTTACTCCTTTTTATAATCACCTCACTCTTTCGTAATCCGTTGGAAGCCGTTTTTTCTGCAACCTTGGGGGAACTCTTGTTTGCAGATGCAGCACCAGAAAGCATCGCACGCTTTTCGACAACACTTAATAATGTATTCTTCTTCACAGCATGTATCGTGTGTGTTATCGCATTCTTGCTTGTCGCGTGGCACCGGAAAAAACCTGCCAAAAATGAACTTATCTTTGTAACCTTTGCTGTTTGGTATCTGTGTTGGGTCACGCTTGCACGTGAAGCGCTCCGCTATGATTTCTTTACCGGTGTTGCATTTGCCTTCTTTGCTGCACATTTTATGATCACATCAACACATATCCTTAGTCAAAAGATAAGAGGGTCCCAATATGTTACGGATAAATTTAGAAAAAATGTGCCACATGTTGCTCTTACAACAGGGGCAACCTGCACACTGCTTGCTCTACTCTTGTTCTGGTCACCATTCGGTGGACACGCACAGCATCTATTACATATTGAACAGCACAGGCGAACGCCGTTTCCCGGAGACACACCAACCGCAGCAGCACTCGACTGGATAAAAACAGAACTATCACCCGATGCCGTGGTTGCCGCAGATTGGACGATGGGGAATCTACTCAATGTTATCGGAAATGTCAAAACGATTGTGGATCCAGATCACTATTTACAATACTGGATACACCTTTACTGCCGACATGTCTATTGCGCACAATCTGAAAAAGAAGCACTTGAATACCTAAAAACGCGTGAAGCCACATATCTGATAATAACCAGCGATGAAGCATTTTACTCTGGGGATATAGACGCACTCATCGGAAGTGACGATACTGATGATAAGGCTTTTAAAAGAACACTTCTCAAAATCTTACACACAGATGATGGTATCCCGTGGCGCCTGTTTGAACCCAAAAATACACCTTTTGCATACGTAGAAACACCATTCGATATAGTCTCGCCCTATCTAAATGCTACACTGCTCAATGGGGATACAATACAACTCCCTTACATTGCATACGACCTGACACAACAGAAACTCTCTCCGCCCTTTACAGAAACTGCCGATAATCCATACGGTGGGGTGCTGCTCGGCTATGATGGACATGGACACCTCAGCAACGCCGCATACCTGCCACCAAACAGCTGGAACAGCCTTATCGTACGGCTGTTCATGCGCGAAGATTACACTAACGCGTTTATTCAAGTCTATCCAATCGATCCACAAACTAACGATACTATCAAAATATGGGAGATACACTACCCACATGATATTGAAAAAAAGGATGAATACCTCAATATCAAACCGAAAAAGTAAAGCGAGGACACCCACCTATGAGAATATTATTGTACGTCGGATGTTTGATACTTACCGGTTCGTTGGCTACCATCGGGATGCAAAAGTTTACGAATACTGAGCAGCACCTTTATGAATGTAAGCATCAAGTGCAATGCCACACAGATGAGGCGAAAATCGGGTGCTACAACTGGTTTAGCATCTGCTCAAAAGCTGAACAGCGAAAACATCACGGTATCATCGGCAAGTGTGGACATTTTTACTGTGAAGTTATCGCAGAAAAACATAAACGCATGCCATGCCCGCAAAATGCCGATGGACACTCATGTAAACATGATTGCTACTTTCTTTGTAGACCCCATACACATGTTTACAAAGAAAGCAAACAATAACATTTCAATCGAAAAAGAAAGCAGATATTCTAATTTCTTGTCAAGTCTTTACCCGGTAAATGCATCGTTACCTGTCAGGACTTACGCATTCCCCCTTGATAAGGGGGGTTAAAAAGGCGTTATTTTAGCTATTTAACCCCCTTATCAGGGGACTTTAAGAAAAAATGTGTAAGTCCTGCCTGTATACAAAACACTGCTGAAATGACACTAATATTCATCAGAGACAAAAGTACGCCTAAACCAGCACCGCGTCCCGTCAGTTTTCAGCGTAATCGCACCGAGTCGATCCGTTCGCAACTGCACACAATTCCTCTCCTTATACCGCCTAACCACATCCGCATGCGGAAACTGAAACCAATATCTATTAGATGACCTAAAACCGAAACAGATTGCTGAAGCAATAGGTTCCACTGCCGAGGCTGTTCAGAAAAGATGGGAGCGGATACTCAAGTGGTTACGCCCGATTGCGCATCAGTTAGACGAACTGATCAGCGACCTTCCATCTCAAGAACAAAAGATTATGGAACGGTATTTAGACAATCAACCTCTCGAACATATTGGTGAAAAATTAGGTATCTCCCCGACTGATGTTGAAGTGTGCGTGAAAAGCGTGATAAAGCGGTGGAAGAAAACCGTAATGCAAAATGCCACTACAAAAGTTAAGCAGGATAATTGATTTTGTGTGTGAGTCAGATTATATGTATTGTCTAAACTTGGATTCTCAGGGTTTCAAAATTTCAAGGATTGTTGGGATATAATGTTCTTGAAACAGACATGCATACCCCATTTAGTAACATTTTATTCGGAAAAATCAACAATGAGAAGTTATCAATTTTTTATTCAAAACTTAACTTTATTCTTGACAAACGTTTTACCATCTTCTATAATTAAGGAGACATTATAATGAAAAAGGTTTTGCTAACGTTAATAGTTATCGCAGTGCTTGTATCTGGCACATCCCCAGTTGTTATGGGGATTGATATAGGTGAATTAATTAGTGGATTCACCATAGACCAAGACGAATGGAGACAAATTAAGTATCTACATGATATCCACGCGCAATCTCACAAAACAACAAAGGAATGGTTGATAACGAAGCAAAGAAATACGATTCAGAGGTTCAGTCCGCACGAGACGAATATAATGAAGTAGATAACCGTCGGATAATTGCTGTTGGTGAATTGAATGCAGCATATAGTGATATGATGTATGCAAACAGCATGCTTGATTCGTTGTCAAACAGGTCTCCAAGTCAAGTGATGCCGGGGGCAGTTGATTACTGGAGAGGCAGAAGCAACGAAGCACGCGACCGATATAACCGTTATACAGCAGAAATTCCGATGATAGAAGCCGAACTTGCATCCGCACGAGGCGAATTAAAACGTCGAGAGGCTACAATGAGAGGTTTAATATCACAGCGAAATTTAGCGGCTATGTACGAAAGTTATCACCAAACTATGTCAGAAGCTGCGCAAGATGAGATAGACCGAATACAAAGGCTTATTGATGCAGCACTTCCCGATCTTAGTCCTAATTGTGATTTCTGCAGAGATAATAGTACTCTCTGTCCGAACGCGGCTAATCACTAATATAAGGAGGAATAAACAATGACAAAACACAAAGCATTTATCACGATTGCTATACTCATATTACTTGGTGTCGGTGTTTTCTATTTTCAACAAAACTATGAAATCACAAGGAAGACACTTGAAGTCACAGAATCTGAGGTTGTGGAAACACCAGAAACTAAACTAAAGCTTACAGATGCTGAGCTTGCAGATTATAGGTATCATCAATCTTTAAAATATATGACGGAAATCGATACAGATGATCCAGAGACGCGGGAAAAGTTTTTGAACTCGCCTATACACAAAAAGATCGTGGCACAGGTAAAGTCTCCAGATGAGATACTTGCAGAACTAAATGCGTTATCTGATGAAGAGTGGGAAGCAGCGCATAAAGATTTTAATGAGATGATGGAACAGGTTAGAAAAGAATGGAATGCTCGTGGTAACGCTCCCGCTTTATCACCTCTTGATATCAAGCAGAAATTAGCGCAACAGAAAAAAGCTGATCAAGAGTGGTATGAGAGAACAACGCACCACTTACAGGAATATTTGAAAATCATACGGGAGAATCCCGAAATGTTTGAGGATATTCTTCAACCTGAGGGTAATCTCGATGAACCCACACACCCAGAACGTTATCCTGATACACCTGTCAAAACCATTAGCGAACCCAATCAACCACCAGATAACAACCCATGGAACGAAGTTATAACGGAATGGGACGATACGCTGAAGGACAATTATCGGGACTTGTTTACGGATACAGATAAAGCAGCAAGAGACGCGTTTTCACAACAACTGCCAACTGAAGATGCTCGCAAATATTATGAGAGCAGACAGACAGAACTGCATAACGAATATGCGACACGGATTCGCGCTCAACTTTCGGGAATACCTCCTGAAAAGCGAACGGAAGTCATAGAAGGAATTCGCCGAGAACTGAGTAGAACATGGGATGCAGATTTCATAAATGCTGTCATGCGCCAGTTGCAACCGAAAAAATAACACAAGTTCTTAACAAAAGTATAGGTAGATAACCGATGTGTTGTCTGCCTATGTTTTTTTATCAAATGTTTATGAAACTTCATCTATTCAAACCTTTGTGAAAAGACTTTAAATGCCCACCAGCACCGCGTCCCATCTGTTTTCAAAATAATCGCACCGAGTTGATCTGTTCGTAACTGCACACAATTCCTCTCCTTATACCGCCTAACCACATCCGCATGCGGAAATTGAAACCGATTCCTTTGACCGAGCGAAAAGACAGCATAACGCGGCTGAACAGCATCTAAAAACTGTGCACTGCTTGAGGTTCGACTTCCGTGATGCGGCACCTTTATAATTTCTGCCCTCAAATCCTGCTGAGACGCGATTAAACGAGTTTCAGCCTTGGACTCAATATCGCCAGTGAATAAGATGTCTACTTCGCCATAACTCAGTTTTACTACAAGCGAATCATCGTTCTTATCCGTATCTATTAGATTTGTGGACGCAGCATCAATCGGGTGCAATAGATTAAGTGTAGTAGTAGGTGTCAATTCAACTTCCCCTTTGTATGGAAAGGAGTATGGAATACCTTGTGTTTTGGCAATGCTGCGTAATCGTTGATGGGTTTGTGAATCAAGTTGCATATCTGGGATACCGATAATCCGCTTTACTTTAAAGTTTTGCAAAATGTACGCAAGTCCACCGCCGTGGTCAATGTCTGGATGTGTGAGCATCACCAAATCAAGTTTCCGAATGCCATGAGCATCAAGGTAAGGTTCAATAATTCGCTTACCTACGTCATATTCAACCACTCTCTGCCGCTTTTCATTGTAATAGGAACGTTGTATCCCACCGTCAATCAACAATGTTCGCCTATCAGGAAATCTGATGATAGCTGCATCCCCTTGTCCGACATCAAGCGTAATCACTTCCAATAAACGACCTTTTTCATTGAAAGCGCTGTCCCAAATCCAGATTGCTACAACTGATAGTCCAATGAGACTTACCACTTTCCACTGTTTATACACATATCGCCAATGTGTGATGCTTAAACATATTGCTATGTAGATAACGATAAGACCTAACGTTGGCGGCACGATCTTCATGATGCCCGATGCCTGTCCGAAAATTCCGATGAGTTTTAGAAAAATGAAGATGATAACGTGATTAACCAGTGCCAACAGCTTAGCAAGCGGCAGCCAGACAAAACCTAAACAGACTGATATAATCCCCACTCCAACAATTAGTGATACCAGCCCAACGGCAAACGGACCAACGATTATGCCAAGCGGGTATGCTCTGTAGAAGTAAATAGCAATGAGTGGTCCGGTGCCGAGCTGCGCAGCGAATGTTACAAGATAGGATAATGCTAACCATTTCAGAGCAGCGTTCTTAAATTTTTGGAGGTAGCTAATATCACCAGATTCAGAGGACTCCCACAACTTTCGTAAAGGCTTCTCCATTTTCGGAACAAAATAGACAATAGAAACTACCGCAACAAACGAGAGTTGAAAACCGACATCCCATAACTGCATCGGGCTTAAAAGGAGTAATGCCAAAGCAGCAACTGCAAGTAGATTAAAAATGTCTATGTCCCGATCTATTATTGTTGCAAATAGGAACAAGATCGCCATGAGTGTAGCACGAAAAACAGATGGGCGGAAACCGATTAAACACGCGTAAATTAGAACCGCGAAAATCGTCAGGAGAGCAAGCACCTTCTTCGGAATTCGAAATGCAGATAATCCGACGAAACAAAACATTGCAATGAGTCCAACGTGTAAACCTGACACCGCCAGCACATGAAAAGTGCCACTGTTGCGAAAGATGTCTAAAGTTTCTGATGGCACATCGCTGCGTTTTCCGAGGAGAATGCCTTTTAGTAATTTCGTATGCAATGCATTTCCTCTTGTAGGAGGGGTTTCCAACCCCGAATATACAGCATCAATAACCTGCTCGGTCCGCAGGCGAAGTGTCTCTATCCAGCGCAACGGTGGAAATCCTGACTGTTCACCTATGTCAAGCAGACCTTGGTGGTAAATGATTCCAGAAACATTTTGCCGCGCAAGATAGGCGCGATAGTCAAAACCACCGGGATTTCTCTGTGTATCGGGTTGATGCAGCACACCTGTTAGTTTAAGATATTTGCCGTAACGTAACGGTATCAATTCCTGAAACCGTATCAAGAACTTTGCCGATACTGTCTGTGATGGTTCTGATATAAGTTGAATCTGTCCTACAGCATAACATGCTTCCCAAGTTTCGCCGCGCTCCGGTTGATATACAGTTTTGCCTGAAAAACTAACTGGTTGATTATAAAAATGAGAAGGAATTGATGGAACAGTAGCAATTTCCAATCTTAACATTCCACATGCAAAAATTGCGATATGAAGCAACACGTAACATAGATATTTTGACCGAATTCTTGTCAGGATACTGCCGATAAGGCATATCAACACAGATGACCATAGCCAAAGAATCGGAATTGCTGTCCATTCACCTATTAAAATACCAAGTAGAAAAGGGATAAGGAAATAGAGTGCGGGTCGTAGTTTAGATGTCATTCTGTTTGTGTAGGATTTTAGGACGGATATACTCTCCATTATATTGAGTGCTATAAAAATTTTCAAGGTTTATATACGGCAGAAATTTCGCTTTCATAGAACTACTTTTTATGATAATATAGAAATGAAACAAAAAATATATTCTGGTAGATTTCAGAATTAATTAGACATTGCGGTTTGTGAATCAACGCCAAATGCGCTTTTGGCATTCAGCCAAATCAACGCCAAATGCGCGTTTGGCATTTGTCGGGAGGGAACTCCGATTCCCGACTAAGAGTGGCATCAGTCGCGATTCGGAGATCGCTCCTACAGAAAATGTATCTACTTAATTGTAGACACCACTATAAAAGAGCAATGCAGTTTCTTGGCAGCAAACTCCCAAGTTTACGCTCCCAAAATATAAAAGAGGACTTAGTTATGAAAACATATTTGATAGCATTTGTTCTATTTTTCGTTTTTTCTTTAAACATTTTCGCCGATTATCCTTCTTTTAGATTTGAAGGGCACACAGGTAAGGTTGATAGCATAGCGTTGAGTTCTGATGGCAATATAATCGCAAGTGGCGGTTGGGACAAAACCGTCCGTCTATGGGATATAGCCGCTCGCAAAGAGATCGCCACGCTCACTGAACATACAGGCCCGGTCTATTCTGTAGCACTCAGTCGCGATGGAAAAATGCTTGCAAGTGGTAGTTATGACCGCACCATTCGTCTATGGGATGTTGACACACATACAAATATCGTAATTCCTACTGAGCATAAGGGAGCGGTTTCTTCCTTAGCTTTTAGTCGTGATGGCAAAATACTCATAAGCGGTAGTTATGACCACACCATTCGTCTATGGGATATAGAGACAAAAACCAATATCAAAACTCTTACTGAGCATAAGGGTAGGGTCACGTCTGTTGTATTGAGCCCCGACGGCAAAATGTTTGCGAGTAGCAGTTGGGACAAAACCGTGCGTTTGTGGGATGTAGACACACACACAAACATCACTACTTTCTCTGAACACACAGATGATGTCATGAGCGTAGCGTTTAGTCCGGATAGCAAAACGATCGCTTATGGAAATCAGAATGGGAATATCATTCTGTGGGAAATTGCAACTGCAAAGAAAATCGGTATTCTCGGGTGGTATAGTTCTAATACCAATTGGGTCATGTGCATAGCATTTAGTCCGGATGGCAATACAATCGCATTAGGGATACATTCCGGAAGTATTTTTCTATGGGATATAGCTACAGCAAGAAGAATCGGTAGCCTTTATGACCGATGGGACGGCAAAAGGAGTAGGTCGGACACGGTTGACGATATAATGTTTAGTTCCGATGGTGAAACAATCATAAGTTGTAACTGGGACTCTAAGATTCGTCTATGGAATATTAACAGATGTTTTAAAATAACACCCCACCCTATAGTATCACCTGCTATCGGTGAACAGTTTACTGTCAGCATAGAAAACGATACAGGACCAAATCTAAGTGTTTCAAAAATTATTATAAACTTTAATGAAGATTCCCTTCGTTATGTTAAAACTACTAACGGTGATTTAGTTAAACCTTCGGATACCATTGAAACAAGGTTATTACCAACTTTTTTTGACGATATAGAGTTAAAAGCACGTTTTCTTCCGGGAAAAGGCACACTTGCCAATATAACGTTTGAGGTAATTGATGTGAGACCATCCCACATCACTATTTCTGACGTAGATTTCTACGTTTATCGGACTCCTCCCTACCGAACTTATAATGCACTGGTCGAACCATCTCAGTTCCCCTCTTCTGCAGTTGTTAGTTTTACACCTTCCACAGTGCTGTCTCCCGCGATCGGTGAACAACTTGTTTTTAACGTTAACATTGCCGACGGTCAAAATGTGGCGAGATCAGAGTTAACATTGGACTTTGATCAGTCTGCGCTCAAACATATATCAAGCAGTGAAGGCAACTATTTTGCTGACGGGGTTGGCAACGGCAACGGCACACTTGAGACTATAACATTCGAAGTGCTTGATGTTAAAGGTTCAACTGTAGGAGTTTCTGGCTATTTAGTAGCACCAAATGGGTTTCGTTATATTCCAACTTTTGAAAGTGCAGAGGTAATTGAACCGATTTTGGGAGATGTGAACAGAGATGGGAGCGCGAGTATCTTGGATTTGGTGCAGGTCGCTTCAAGTTTAGGTAAAGAAACTTCAACAGGCGGAAACCCGGCGGATGTCAATGAAGACGGTGTGGTCAATATCATAGATTTGGTTACAGTTGCTGGAGCGATAAGTGAAGAAGCTGCTGCGCCTGCTATGTGGAATCTTGATTTAAAGGGAGTTCTTACAACGGACCAAATACAAAAGTGGCTCTCACACGCACAACATTTAAACGTGACAGATGCTGTATCAAAAAGAGGTATTCGCTTTTTAGAATATCTATTAGCATCTTTGACTCCGAAAATGACAGCACTCTTACCAAACTATCCTAACCCGTTTAATCCTGAAACATGGATACCTTATCAATTAGCAGAACCCGCGGATGTCTACATTTCTATTTATACATCGGATGGGGCAGTTGTGCGCACCTTAGCGTTAGGGCATCAACCTAAGGGCATCTATCACGATAAAACCCGCGCGGCGTTCTGGGATGGTAAAAACGAAATTGGTGATGCTGTTGCAAGTGGTGTGTATTTCTACACATTAACAGCAGGAAAGTTCAAATCAACGCGAAAGATGTTAATTCTGAAATAAGTGAGTGGTGTATAATCAAATGGATGTAACACTATAGGCAGTAGCACGCTTCTTATTTTATAGTGAAATACATAAATAAGTTGACACATTTTCTGTAGGAGCGATCTCCGAATCGCGACAGAACGTTTTGATAGTCGGGAATCAGAGTTCCCTCCTACAAAGACCGACACATTTTCTGTAGGAGCGATCTCCGAATCGCGACCTTTACCCGCAAAATTTCGGTAGACACTCCAATAGGTAGTACCACGATTCATATTTTAAGTAGATACCAATTCTTATTTTGATACCATATCCGAAAACTCTATTCTCAATCGCTTGAGGTAACAAAGGAGCATAACACATGGAATTCGTCCAGTTGACAAAAGAACAACGTGAGGATTTTGAAGAAAACGGGTTTTTCACTATGCGGTCGGTGCTTGACGACGATATGATAGCCCGTTTGATCGAAGCAGGCGACCGTATTGTAGATTCACTTGAAACAGACGTGAATTACGTACACAAACGAGACGGATTGGTGCAAGAACCCGCATTTGCAGAACTCACTTCGCAGACAAAAGCAATTCCATTGGTGATCCAACTACTTGGAACAAATATACATATTACCAACACTGCACTCCTCTACAAACGCCCGCAGCCACACGAGATGCCTGAGGATCGCGGATGGCATCGTGATGTCGGTTTGCATTTAGATCTCGGACACAAGAATTGCCCGCGCGTTGGACTGAAGGTCGCATACTGCCTAACGGATCTCACCATCCCAAATTCTGGTGCTACGCTATTTATCCCTAAAAGCCACTCTCTAAGCGAACCTTTAGGCATTCCCGAAGGCAATATTGACCCGATCGAACCTTTTGCCGAACCACTCCTTCGAGCAGGAGACGCGTATTTCTTTGAAAACCGAATCTACCACTCCACTGGTCTCAACTTTACTGATAAAACCGCTAAGATAGTGATTTACGGATACCATTACGCTTGGCTGAAACCAGAAGGCTATCTTTTGCATTACAATGACAAACAGCAGCCTGACGAAGATGTTCTGAAAAACGTTGATGATCTCGGCAAACAATTTCTCGGAGGTGGTGGTGGCGCAGCAGCGCAATGGGCAGCTGAACACAATCTGAAGTTAGAACAGGCACCACAAGTCGTCACAATTTAGTATAGACGAAATAGAATTCACATCACTCAATGAAAGGAACAAATATGAAAAAAATTAAAGTCGGGATTGTTGGATGCGGCGGCATCGCTGGCGGAAAACATCTTCCCGGACATAACAGCGTTAAAGACGTATCAATTATCGCCGCGTGTGATATTGACAAAGCGCGAGCGAAAGCATTTGCCAAAAAACATGATATTCCGAATGTCTTCACCGATTACGAAAAGTTAGTTGAGATGGATGAGCTTGATGCGGTAAGCGTCTGCACCCCAAACAACTTTCATGCTGGACCGACTATCGCCGCGTTGAATGCAGGAAAACACGTTATTTGTGAAAAACCGATCGCTGCCAATGCTATAGATGGTCAAGCGATGGTTGACGCACAAAAAGCGAGCGGCAAGATTTTACAAATCGGATTACAATCCCGATTCGGTGCAGGAGCGCGGACATTGCGTAAGCTTCACGAAGACGGTTTTTTTGGTGATGTCTACTATGCGCGCGCTATGGCAATGCGGCGGCGCGGTGTTCCTGCGTCCCCTTCGTTTCTAAGCAAGGCAATCGCTGGCGGTGGTCCGCTTATTGATATAGGCGTGCATATCCTTGATGTGCTGCTGTGGATGATCGGTTGTCCCAAACCTGTTGAAGCATTCGGAATGACAGCGAAGAAATTTGGAGATAGAGCTGATGTTATCAACCCATGGGGAAAATGGAATCCTGAAGACTTTGAGGTGGAAGATTTCGCGATGGGAACTATCAAGTTTGAAGGTGAATTAACGGTGACTTTAGAAACAGCTTGGGCATCGCATATCCAGAATATCGGCGGCACTTTCTTTATGGGGGATTTAGCCGGTGCTACCTACGAACCGCTTCAGATATATCGTGATAAAAAGGATGAAATGGTTAATTACGAACCCGAACTTCTCAAAGGATTACCCGGTGAATTTGAATCTTTCCACACGGCTATTCGAAAGGATTTACCTTCTCCTGTACCCGCAAAAGAGGTATTGAATGTAACAAAAATCTTTGACGCGCTTTACGAATCCGCTCGAATAGGTCGTTCTGTACCGATCCTATAAAATCTCTTGTTCGGACGGTTCCTCATATCCGTCCCAAAACCTACTCCTTCTCATAACTTGCACGCACAACCGTTTTTATTCCACCACGGATGTTAAAATCACCTACAACTTCAGCCGCTCGTGGTTGACACGCTTCAACAAAATCTTCAAGCACTTTGTTTACAACGTGTTCATGGAAAATGCCAACATCTCTAAAAAAAACAAAATATTCTTTCAACGATTTGAGTTCAACACAATGCTGGTCAGGAACATAAGTGATACAAATTGTAGCGTAATCGGGCAATCCTGTTTTGGGGCAGACAGCCGTAAATTCTAAGTTGGTAATCTCAATTGTATAACTCCGGTGGCTATACTGATTTTCCCATGTCTCAATTGACGGTGTTTCCAGTCCACGAATATGGGTCTGTAAATCGTCGTAATTTGTGTGATTGCTCATTTTCACCTTTCAGGATTTGGCGCATAATAACATGACTATTCAGAAGCTGCACTTAGAAAAAAGTGATCTTTTAAACCTCAGCCCTACATATAAACCAAACTATTTTCTACCAATCCTCAACCAATTGCACCAACAACCGAACACCGTAGCCGGATGCTCCCTCCGGGATATAGGTTGAGCCTTTCATTCCCCAAGCAGTGCCAGCAATATCAAGATGAACCCACGGGTATCCTTCAGCAAATTTCTTCAAAAACGCTGCACCAGCAATTGTTCCGGAAGTACCATCTCCAATATTCTGTACATCTGCAACTTTGCTTTTAACGCCTTCATCATAATCATCCCAAAGCGGCAATTCCCAGACCCGCTCGTGTGTTTTATCAGCGGCTTTCTTAACTTTTTCCATTAAAGCGTCATCGGTACCCATTGCCCCCGCGGCGACGTGTCCAAGGCATGTAATCACAGCACCGGTAAGCGTGGCTAAATCTATAACGCCCTTCGGTTCATACTGTGCTGTCCAACCGAGTGCATCAGCCAAAATAAGTCTTCCCTCAGCATCGGTGTTGAGGATCTCAATTGTCTTTCCACCGTAGGATGTGACAACATCTCCTGGCTTAATTGCAGTTGAACCCGGCATGTTTTCTGTGGTCGCAATCACACCGATAACGCGTACGTTCGGTTTCAGATGTCCAATTACCTGCATCGCACCTAAAACAGCTGCAGCACCCGACATGTCGTGTTTCATTTCATGCATACCGCCTCCAGACTTGAGCGAAATCCCACCAGTATCAAAAGTTATCCCTTTTCCTACGAGTGCTACGGTATCTTGCCCTTCATCTTCAGGCGTGTATTCCAAAATGATAAATTTGGGTTCTTCAATACTGCCTTGTGCAACGGCTAAAAGTGTGCGGAAACCTTTTTCTTCAAGCGTTGGCTTGTCAAAAACTGTACAGTTGAGTCCCGCTGTTTCTGCCACCTCCTCAGCCTTTTCAGCGAGTTGTGTGGGTGTGAGGTGGTTCCCGGGTTGGTTGCTGAGATCACGAGCCAGAATAGTGCCGTTAGCGATTGTTTGTCCTCGTTCAACGATGCGGTCTAAGGATAATTTTTCTACTTCGCTACCTACCAGAAGGGTCATAGATTCAAGGGTTTTATTTTCCTCTTCGCTATCGTCGTTTTGTGTTTTGTGCTGTTTGAACTCGTAGAGTGAAAGAAGGCTTGCTTCAACGGCTGCCTGTGCCCAATCGTCCTGAGTTTCTGGGGGAATGGGTACTGTGATAGATTTTAGTCCCATATCACGTGCCTGCCGCGCAGTATGCCCGGCGACTTGACGCACCTTTTCCGCGTTGAGCTCTGCGTACACACCGAGACCTATTAAGATGATACGTGAGGAAGTTATAGCACCGTTTGTATAAAGCACGCTGGTTGTCTTCGGCTTTCCTTTGAAGTCTCCGAGATTCAAAAATGCTTGGATGCGTCCCTCTAAAGCTGCATCAGCGGCTAAAACTAACTCATTGTGGAAGTCATCCTCAAGCATAGGGATGAGCACAGCATCGGTTTCCGCTTGGCGAAAATCACCAGTTTCGACAGTAATGTTCATATATATTCCTTTCTATTTTTGGTAAAGTATATAATTATAAATACATTGGCCAGTGGATGTTTCAACCATACTTCATGAATTTATAGAGAAACTAATAATTATCTATACACGACGGTAGGTTCGGTTTCCTAACCGAACCGGTGTTTATTCAGTTAATTATCTATACACGACGGTAGGTTCGGTTTCCTAACCGAACCGGTGTTTATTCAGTTAATTATCTATACACGACGGTAGGTTCGGTTTCCTAACCGAACCGGTGTTTATTCAGTTAATTATCTATACACGACGGTAGGTTCGGTTTCCTAACCGAACCGGTGTTTATTCAGTCTCATAGATGCGGTTAGGAAACCGCATCTACCAAGGAGTGTGCAACGTATTTTTAGGTTTTACTATAAAAGGCACAATGTAAGAGGCGCAATGAATTGCGCGACTACAAACACAGCAAATTCAAAAAATGTATAAGTATTTAGACTTTACTATTTGCTGATAGCTGGTAGCAGATCACTATTGAGATTTGCGCATTCCCGTCAAAACGACAAGGGGTTCTGTGCTTGTGACGGTTAGCGAATGATAGGTATTCGCTGGTACATCAATGCGGTCACCGCGTTTAACAGTGTCGTGGTCATCGGCGACTTTCACATCAGCTGTGCCAGATAGCACGCAGACAACTTCATCTTGGCTATGGATGTAATCAAGGTAAGCGCCGCCGGGACGTCCTGTCCACTGATAGGCATCAAAACCTTCGGATTGCAACTGCTCTTTTAACGCATCAGTGTCATCACTCTGTTCTAACCAATTTGATTTCCATTCCATCATATATTCTCCTTATAGCGGTTCTAATCGGACTGGACACACCTTTAACTCGGCTGTGTGGGTCACTGGGTCATATCCAGAGCCAGTTAAAAGATTGACAGGTACATCAGCGAAACTAAAACTCGCGAAAACGGTACCACGTGGTGATCGGTTTGTTGCCTTCACTTTAATGTCAATGCTTCCACGTGCACTGCTCATTTTGCACCATTCACCATCTGTCAATTCCCATTTTTCAAGATCAGCAGGGTTCACTTCAAGGGACTCTTCTGGTAACAGATAATCAATTCCTTGTGCTCTACCCGTCTGTGTCCGTGTGTGATAGGATTGTAAACGTCTCCCTGTCGTCAGCCACACAGGAAAGTCATCGCTAATTGTCTCCGCCGGATCTCGGTAATGAACGTTAGAAAATATCCCTTTTCCATTGACAAACGTTTCCTCATGTAAGCGCGGTGTGCCGGGGTGGTCTTTGTGTGGAACAGGCCACTGGTATTCACTTTTATCAATGCGTTCCCAATCTAACCCCGCATAAATAGGCGAAAGGCGGCAAAGTTCGTTGAAAATTGGTTTTGGTGCGTCATAATCAAAACCTTTGAATCCGAGTCGGTTTGCAATTTGACAGATAATCCACCAATCAGGTTTTGCTTCACCGGCAGGCGGAACGGCAGCGCGCATCCGTTGGACACGGCGTTCAGTATTTGTGCAGACCCCATCCGTTTCACCCCAGGCAGTTGCGGGCAGTACAACATCAGCAAGTTCGGCTGTTTCGGTTAGAAAAATGTCAATTACAACGAGGTGATCTAAAGAACGGAGTGCATGCTCACAATGCTCACGGTCAGGGTCAGATAACAAAGTATTTTCACCATCAATAAGCATTGCATGGATGCTGTCACCACAGAGTTCTAAAGCCGTGACCTTTGTAATACCCTTCTCAAGATCAATTTCCTTACCATACGCCTCTTTGAACTTTGCCTGATGTTTGGGATCAGTGACGGATTGAAAACCGGGATAGTTGTTTGGTAACGCGCCGCTATCTCCGGCACCTTGAATGTTATTTTGCCCGCGCATCGGGTTAATACCTGTCCCCTCACGTCCGATGTTTCCTGTCATCAGTGCAAGGTTACACAGACTTTGGACATTTTCTACGCCGCAGATATGTTCTGTGATACCAAGCGTATAATAGATGGCACCCTTATCCGTAGTGCCGTACCATATTGCTGCTGTTTCAATGTCCTTGGCAGGTACACCCGTGATAGATTCTGCCCATTCTGGTGTCCATTGACTGATATGTTCAAAGAATTCATCAAATCCAGTTGTGCGGTTTTCGATGAATTCTTCATCAATCAACCCCTCGCGAGCAATGACGTGTGCCATGCCGAGAAGCAGTGCAGTATCTGAGCCGACACGAAGCGGTAGGTACAGATGAGACATCTCTGCTAATCCGATACGCCTTGGGTCTGCCACAATAAGTTTTGCCCCACGAGCAATTGCCTTTTTCAATCCGGTTGCTGCAACAGGATGACATTCCGTCATATTCGTGCCGATGCAGAAAATAACATCAGGCTTCTGCATATCAACGAGTGGGTTAGACATCGCCCCCCGTCCAATCGTCGCTGCCAGACCGGCAACGGTAGGAGCGTGTCAGGCACGGCTGCAATTGTCAATATAGTTTGTGCCAAATCCTACACGGATGAACTTCTGCATCAGATACGCCGCTTCACTCGGTGCACGACCAGAGGCGATTCCGTAGATACTATATCTGCCATGCTCAGCATGAACTTTACGGAAACCATCAGCAGCTTTATCAAGTGCATCTTCCCATGTGGCTTCGTGGAGTTCGCCATCGTCCCTACGAACAAGCGGTGTTTTCAATCGGTCAGAGTGTTGCACAAAGTCGTAAGCAAATTGCCCCTTGACACAGAGCGCACCCTGATTAGCGGGTCCGTCCATAGCGGGATGAATACCAACTATTTTTTCGTCATTCGTTAGCACATCAACAGAGCAACCGACACCACAATATGGACAGATGGTGCGAGTCTTGTTGAGTGTAGCATCGGCGACCTCATCAACCGCACGTAACGCTTTTTTGTCCGCAAGTGCACCAGTCGGACAGGTCTGAATACATTGTCCACAAAAAGTACAGGCGGAGTCTTTGAGAAGTCCATCAAATTCTGTAGTAATCTGTGTCTGAAAACCACGGTTCATCACATTGATTGCATGATCACCTTCTTGTTCAGCGCAAACACGCACACACCGATAACAGGAGATACAAAGTTCATAATCTCTGAGAATAAATGGATTGTCATCGGTTTTGTTCGTGCCGGATTTTGCCCCTGTAATATCTGTGTCTTTGATTTCGTACCTGTCACGAAGACTCATGAGTTCACCGGAAGCATATCCGCGTAACGGATGGACATTTACTTCTCGATTTTCACCAATTACCATCTCAAGTAGCGTTTTCCTATACGTTTCTATTGTTTCGGTTGATGTGCGGACAACCATACCAGACACAGCTTTTGTTGTACAAGATGCAACTGGATTACGCGCTCCCTCTAACGCAACAATGCACAGGCGGCATCCGCCAAACGGTTCCAGACGTGGGTCATAACAGAGCGTAGGAATATCTTTTTCATGTCGCTGTGCCACTTCAAGCACAGTTTCACCTTCGGAAAAGGTGACTTCAACCCCATCAATTTCCATTTTATCTGACATAGTCCATGCTCCATCTCACCAACGACTACAGATTTTGCAACTTTAAACAGTTGGTATTACTTTTCTTTTTTATCAGTGAAATCGATCTGCGGAACCTCAAGTTCACCTGAAAGAATTTTGGCTTTTGCTGCTTCAACGGCATCAAGCACCTTTTTAGGTATCTTGTTTTTCATCTCAGGGTTGTAAACGAGAGTGATTGCTTCGTCCGTTAACATGTTGAAAGTGTAGATCTGCTTTTTAAACTTACCATCTTTAATCGTTTTAGCGATCTTAACAAAGGCTTTCGGTGTAATCACAGCATTTGCGAGTACAGTCGTTTTCGAAATTTCACTTTTGTCTCGGTTTGCACCAAACGTGTATACAGTTTTCCCTTCCGCTTGAGCATTTTCTGCAGCCTCATAGGCACCAAGTCCGGCGGCATCTGCATTTGGAAACAGAAAGTCAACACCTTCATTGATAAGTGCGGTAGCGAGCTCCTTTCCTTTACCGATGTCCTCCCAATTTCCTACGTACACCTGACGGACCTCTATTTTAGGATTAACGCTTTTCGCGCCCGCTTCAAATGCGATAAAAGTACTCTTGACAGATGGAATTTCCTGACCTCCGATACAACCGAGTTTGTTTCCTTGTGCCATCATGCCTGCCATTATCCCTAAAAGGTAAGCAGGTTGCTCAACCCGGAAGTTGACAGGGGCGATATTGTTAGTAATGGTGCCGCCTGAAGACGTAATAAAAATTGTGTTGGGAAAATCAGGTGCTACCGCTTTTGCAGGGTCCTGAAATTCATAACCGTGTCCAAAGACGAGGTCATATCCCCTTTCCGCATAATAGCGGAAATGTTGCTCTTGTTCGGTGGGTGTTCGGCTTTCAACATGTTTGATTTCCGCACCGAGTTCCTTTTTTATTGCGAGAAGCCCATCGTACGCTAAAGCATTCCACCCTGCATCGGTAATGGACGCTGGTAGAAGCATGGCAACCTTGAATTTACTTTTCGTGTGAGAATCTGCGTATGTAGCAAGCATGGGGCCAAGCGTCAAAAGACATACCATGCACATTGCAGCTACTATACTAATTTTATTTGACCAACAAACTTGTTTCATAATAATGTTTCTCCTCTGTAGTATTATGATGTGATTATTATAGCATATTTGTTAAGCGTTGTAAAGTTGTCTGAAATTCAAACAGGGTTATTTATGGTGAAATATGGAAATAATTATACACTTCACCTGTAGGAGCGATCTCCGAATCGCGACTGATGCCGCTCTTAGTCGGGAATCGGAGTTCCCTCCCGCCAAATGCCAAAAGCGCATTTGGCGTTGATTTGGCTGAATGCCATAGGTGCATTCAGCGTTGATTCACAGATAAATACGTCTAATTAATTCAATAATCTACCATAGTTTTAGGGGTTTTTGCACATTTTCGTCAAAAAGTCGCGAGCTGGAGCTCGTTCCTACAGCAAGAGGGCATTCAAGAATAACCGAAAATATGGAGAACTAAATAACCCTGAAATTCAAACTTCAGACAACTCAGCAAATACCAGATAGTTTAGGTTTGAAGTTCTTCCGGTGTATTCTTGGCAGTTCAAAATAACGGTTGCGATGTTTTTCCAAGCACACGCGGTAGCCAGAGACTTAAGTCTGGGATATAGGTTACAAGTATTAAGGCTATCAACAACAAACCGATAAACAGCAAAACGGACCTATAAAGTAACACAACCGATTTGTCAAACTTCATACTTGATATAAACAGATTTATGCCTATTGGCGGCGTGAGATAACCGATTTCAAGATTTGTTAGGACAATTATACCAAGATGTACTTTGTCAATACCAAATTCTTCAGCGATCGGGATGAGTAATGGGACAACGATGATTATTGCAGAAAAGATGTCCATCAAACATCCAACAATGAGTAGAAAGATATTAAGCCCAATAAGTGTAATGACTTTGTTTTCTGTAATCGACTGAATCCAATCAAGCACAATGAAAGGCACCTCAAGTGTAGTGAGGTAGCTTGTTAACCCTAAGGCAATGCCGAGGATAATAAGAATTGCACCAACGAGCAGCATACTTTCTTTGATAAGGCGCGGTAATGTTTTCACAGAAATTGATCTGTGGATACATATTTCTACGATACAAACATATATGACCATCAATGCCGCAACTTCATCAAGAGTAACAAAACCCGAAAGAATACCGCCTAATACGAGAAATGGCAATATCAATTCCCATTTTGCTTCCCAGAACGTTCGGGCAAAAAGCGACAAGTCAAACGGAGTTGTTTCTGCCCGTTTTAAGATGCTCCATCCACTGCAGTAACAGCTTAGTATAATAAGAATAAGCATACCCGGAATGATGCCAGCAAAGAACATTGCGTCAATTGGTACTTGTGCAATAATGGCATAAAGTATAAGTGGAATACTCGGTGGGAAGAGGAGTCCGATGCTCCCAGAGGCTGTTATCAAACCGAGTGAGAACTTTTCACTATAGGTTTGGCGCAGAATCGGATAGACCAAACCGCCGAGAGCGATTATAGTCACACCAGATGCCCCCGTAAAAGTGGTAAAGAAAGCACAAGTACCGAGTACAACCACTGCGATTCCGCCCGGTAGCCAGCCAACACTGGCACGTGCAAACGCTACCAACCTTTGCGGTGCTTTTCCTTCCGCAATAATATATCCTGCAAAGGTGAAAAGCGGGATAATAGGAATTGTCGTATTTTTTATGATTCTGTTGAAATCAATCAGGATTGTTGAAATCGGTAAATCTGCTGTGGCGTATCCGATAATTGTAGCACCACCCAGTAAGACAAAGAGTGCCCCACCGAAAAGTGCGAAACCTACTAATCCGATGCCAATGATTAATCCCATTAGTCTGATTCTCCCCTAACATCATCATGATGGTGTTCACGTCCTGTCAAACGGATGCAAATCTGAAGCACCAAGTGAATCCCGATGAGGACAAACCCTACTGGGATAATCGTCTTTGCCCACCAAAGTGGCACAGATCCTATCAGTGTTGCAGGACTTTGCTGTTCTTGTATCAGAAAGCCAAAACCGAAATATGCTAAAATGCTGACTACAATCAGGCTCAGCACATCAATAATATAAGAACTATAACGTAGGGCGTTTTTAGGTAAAATTCGGCTGAGCACATCAATGCTAATGTGACGTCTTTCAGATGAAGCAAGTGCAGCCCCAAGAAAACACAACCAGAGTGTTAAGTTCTGAAGCATTATGTGTTTCCACAACAGGCTCGTTTTGAAACCGTAACGTAAGACAATTTCAAGTATTGCAAGTCCAATCATCATTGCAACAATTACGCATAACAAACCGGTTTCAATTTTGCCGAGGAAGGTATTTATCCGTTGTAAGTAATTTCTGAAAGGAGATTCCATTGGATTCTTTGCTATTTTTCTTCTGCCAATACCTGAATTCCTGCTGACGGTAGGACTGCAACTTTCGCTTTTTCTGGGAGCTTTTCAGCAAACAGTTGGATAAGTTGTTCCAAGTCACGGAAGAGGAGGGCATTTGCGTGCTTTTTGTAAAAATCGTCTACCAAAAAATGCTCTGACCACACGTGAAGTTGGTCCTGACTGCCAAGTTTTGGTTCAGGGAGTTCAGGCGGGATTCTTTCTGCTCTCTGCTCAAGAAAACGGGTATAATCGATTTGATCGAACAATCCGTGGTAGCAGATACCATCGCTGGCAGGGTTAAGTGCCATCTTATATGCCTTTTCAAAGTAGCCGTTTGCCCATAACGCTTTTCCTGTTTGGATAGGATCGCTGTCAAGCGGATAACAATTTAGAACGACCAGATCGGTCTCTTTTCGGGATTGCATCGGTATTTTTGTGCCATAGGTATCTAACGCGAAATGTGCACCAGCGCGATGTGCCTGCACAAAGTCTCCAACAAACAACCCACAAATCTCACGCCGAGAATTAAGCACAACATTTGCGATTACATCAAGACCGATGACAGCGGCAACCTCTTCAGCAAAATCACGATGATCGGGTGTGCTACTCTTTCTTTCAATGACAGCGTGTCCACGACTCGGTGAAAAGGAGTGGAAATAAAACATCGTTGCGAACCCAGAGACACCGGGAACAATCAACTTTGCACCACCGCCAAATCCAACGGAACCGTGCGGATAGATTCCACCCAAACAGATTTTGAAATCCGCATCTGCAACAACGCTGTTGATATAGATAGGCATTCCGTTATCAAGGCTCCCATAGCCACGGAGGTCACCGTTCATAAAGTTATGACTTGTTACCTCATATTCTGCCGCGATGTCAACACCGACTTTTTTCGATGCTTCTGCGTCAGTGAGAGGTCTGTGTGATCCACCGCCTACAACAAATCTGATTTCTGATTTCGGAACACCTGCTGAGGTAAGTTCACGTAGTAGAAACGGGATAACATCGGCTGCAGGGGTCGGACGACTCAGGTCATCAACGACGATAGCAGCACTCTTTTTGCCTTTTGCAAGTTCAGCAATACGTGGGGTACCGATTGGTTCTGCAAAAGCGTGTTCAATCTGATTGTCAGAAAGTACCGGTGCGTCTTTTGGTCCTAACATTTCTACTTCCCATCCCGTTGGGAAATTCAGTGTCAGTTCCTCATCGCCATACCATGCACGGGAGTGAACCGTTGCTGTGTTGTTCATGGGTGTCCTCCATTTCTAAATCTTGAATTCGAGAATAAGTTTAGATGTCTCTTATTCTATCAAAATATTAACCCGTGTCAAGATATTTTGTCTTGCAGATGTGTAAGTTTTAACATTACAGTAAATCAGTAATTAAATATATTTGGTAGGTTCGGTTTCCCGACAAATACCATACGTGTATTTGGCGTTGATTCACCGAACCGGTGTTTATTCAGTCCTGCAGGTGCGGTTAAAAACCGCACCTACCAGAGGATGTCAAATATTTTAGATTTACTGTAATGGGACTACTCTGGGGTTAACACCTGAATTCCCGCCACAGATAAGACAGCAACTTTAGCACGTTTGGGAAGTTCCTCAGGTCATAGTGACCCACTACCTAAAGGTAGGGGAACCTATGCTTCCTCGACAATAGCCGATCTGAGCTACGTCTTACATCGTCTCCACTTAGGGCAGCTAAGCCTGCCCGTTTTTATATTTTCCGCTAACGTCGTGGGTTGGCTCTGTTTCCACCCATTTTACAGCTCTCCTTCCTACCAGAGACGCCGCGCGGCAAGTCTTCTATTGAAAAACTTCGGGAGGGGTTGCCTCCGCTCACGCATTCCAGGCTACATTTTCATGTATTGGCTTGATATGGACGCTATCCACCAACTTTATAGGTTATTGCGATGTGGCATTACACCTTTTTTCTTTCGCTGGGCAGTCTGTGTTGCCCGTTCACATATTGGTTTCCGTCTACATCCCGCAAGCTAAAGCATGCGGATTTGACGGAATGGCGTTAACAATTGAATTAACTGATCTAAGTCGCGGAATAGAATCGAGGAAGGATATTCCTTGTAGAAATCATCTCTTTCAAAATGCTCAGACCAAACATGTAGTTGAGATCGTCTCCCAAGTTTTGGGACGGGTGATGGTTTAGTGGGTATGTGTTCTGCTTTCTGCTTAAGATACCGTCTATAATCAAGTCGATCAAACAGTCCGTGGAAGCAGGTACCATCAGTTGCAGGATAGAGTGCTATCGTATAGGCGTTTTCGAAGAAATAGGAAAAAGCAGCGAGTGCCTTATCAAGTTGAATTGCATCAGCATCAAGCGGATAGCAGTTAATCACCACAAGATCGCTTTTTGTTCGGGTCGATTCCGATATTTCCGTTCTATAAGTGTCCATCGCAAAATGTGCGCCTTTACGATGTGCTTTAATGAAATCTCCCACGAACAACCCACAAATTTCACGACGGCTATTCAGGACAACATTAGCAATAGCATCAAGACCAAGGACAGCTGCTGCCATTTCGATGGTGTCGCGACGGTCCGGTTCATCGCTTTGTCCTTCAATCACTGCGGGACCTCGCCCCGGTGGAAAAGTATGAAAATAGTACATCGTGGAAAATCCTGCCGTGCCCGGTACAATCAGCTTCGCGCCACTACTAAAACCGACTGAGCTATGCGGATAGATACCACCAAGACAAATTTTGAAGTCTGCATCTGCAACAGTCCTATTGATATAGACAGGTGTGCCGTTTTCAAGGTGTCCCAATGCCCGAAGATCATGGCTCAGGAAATTATGGTTGGTAATCTCATATTCTGCTGCGATGTCAGCGCCAACTTTCTTTGCCATCTCTTCCTCAGAGATGGGACGGTGTGCGACAACGCCAACAACGAATCGGATTTCTGATTTCGGAACACCTGCTGCGAAAAGTTCCTGCAACAGAAACGGAATAACTTTAAACGCAGGGGTCGGGCGACTCAAGTCATCTACGATGATGGCAGCACTCTTTTTACCTTTTGCGAGTTCAGCGATACGTTTTGTGCCAATTGGCTCTGCGAATGCCTGCTCAATTTGTGCGTCAGAAAGTGCGGGTGCGTCCTTTGGGTTCAGCATCTCCACTTCCCAACCGGTTGGAAAATTCAACGTCAGTTCCTTATCTCCGTGCCAAGCACCGGAGCGAACTGTAGCAACGTTGTCCATGGTTCCTCTCCCTAATCATTTTTTTCTTGTTGATAACGCAGGACTGCTGCAATAAATTCTCGGAATAGTGGATGTGGTGTGAGGGGTTTGGATTGAAATTCAGGATGGAATTGTGAACCGACCATCCATGGGTGATCAGCTACCTCTGCAATCTCCACAAGACTTCCATCAGGCGATACTCCACTAAAATAGAGTCCTGCTTCTTTCAATTGCGAACGGTAGTTGTTATTTAATTCATAGCGATGACGATGTCTTTCTAAGATAATAGGTTGTTGATACGCTTCGTAACTTTTGGTATCTTCCTTAAGAACACACGGGTAATGTCCAAGTCGCATCGTTGCCCCTAAGTCGGCTATTGCGCGCTGTTCTAACATCAAATCTATGACAGGATACGGTGTTTTCTCATCAACCTCTGTGCTGTTTGCATTTTTTAGGTTCGCAACGTGTCGAGCAAATTCAATAACAAGGCACTGCATGCCGAGACATAATCCAAAATAAGGGATACGATTTTCGCGAGCGTATCTAACCGCCGTTATCATTCCTTCAATGCCACGATCACCGAATCCACCAGGCACCAAAATTCCATCAATATTTTCAAACAATTCATCAATATTGGTGTGGTCCGTCAACGACTCAGCTTCTATCCATTCAATATGGACCTCTGCCTCGTTCGCTATACCACCATGTTTAATAGCCTCTTGGACACTGATATAGGCATCATTTCCAATAGTATATTTTCCTACGATAGCGATGTTCGTCGTGTGTTTAGGATTTTTAAGTCTTTCGACCATGGCTATCCATTCAACATCCAATGTTGCGCGCCTCTCAAGACCTAATTTCTTCGCGACGAGATGTCCCATGCCCTGTTCTTCAAAATTGAGTGGGATTTCATCTACGCATTTTGTATCCAATCCCTCCAGAATAAATTCTTCACTGATACCACAGAGGAGCGCAATCTTTCTTCGGACGCCTTCATCAATGTGTTGACTCGTACGGCATAGTAATAAATCCGGATGGATACCTAACTCTTGAAGTTTCCTAATGCTATGTTGCGTAGGTTTACTTTTGCTTTCCCCACTGGGCAAAGTGTAGATGAGCGAGACGTGGAGGAACAAAGTATTTTCTCGCCCGACCTCCACAGCCATTTGTCGGATAGCTTCAACAAACGGAGGTGTTTCAAAATCACCAATAGTGCCACCGATTTCCGTTATGACGATGTCAACGTCGCTATCTTTTCCAAGCTGGTAGATGCGGCGTTTGATTTCATCCGTAATATGTGGGATCAGTTGAACTGTTTGCCCCAGATAATCACCACGTCGTTCTTTCTCTATTACTTCCTTATAAACTGAACCGGTAGTAAAGTTAGACTGTTTATTCAGGTCAACACCGAGAAAACGTTCATAATTTCCTAAGTCTAAGTCAGTTTCAGCACCATCATGCGTTACAAAAACTTCGCCGTGTTGGAAGGGATTCATTACCCCCGCATCAACATTCAGGTATGGATCAATTTTGACAACATTGACTTTGAAGCCACGGTTAATGAGCAATCTGCCTAATGCTGCGGTTGTAATTCCTTTGCCTATTCCTGAGATAACGCCGCCTGTTACAAAGATATATTTTATCATTTTCTTCCCTTCAAAAATGAGGGCCTCCCTTTTCTAAAATCTGTTTTACCCGTTCCAAGTCTGCAGGCACATCAACTCCAATAAGGGGTATGTCGGTTTCAACAACATGGATAGGAACGCCGTGTTCTAAAAGACGTAACTGTTCTAAACCCTCAGCAATCTCATAAGGGGTGCGCTCCCAAGATGTGAATTCAAGCAGTTGTTCCTTTCGGAATGCATATAGTCCGATATGTCTAAACACTAAAGCATTTTCATCAAAATTATGCTGCTTGTTTATTGGTGTGCTGGGAATAGAACTTCTTGAAAAATATAACGCATCACCTTGAAAATTCGTAACGACTTTAACGACATTCCTGTTAAGAAAATCTTCCATAGTGTAAATACGCTCTTTTAATGTGCAAACTTGGACAGATGGATTTTCAATGAAAGGCTGAAGCATCAAATCTATCTGTTCAGGTTCAAGCAAAGGCTCATCACCTTGTATATTAACAACAACATCACATGTCAATTTTTCCGCTACGACTGAGACTCTATCAGTTCCGGTTGCGCACTCACCTGTCATCTGGACATTTCCGCCAAAACTAATAACAGCATCATAAATACGTTGGTCATCCGTAGCGACAATAACTTGACTCAGTATTTTGGACTTACAAGCACGTTCATATACATGTTGTATCATCGGCTTTCCCAGAATATCCGCCAACGCTTTTCCTTCAAAACGACTTGAGGCATATCTGGCTGGGATTATTCCTACACTTTTCAAATGTTGTCTCTCTCTTTACGCGGTAAATTTTGATACATTATTGCCCCACTAATAATTGCGATTAATAGGAAAATTAATCCGATGCCGGTAAAACCTAATAGGAGTTTGCCGATACTGAATAAAAATGAGTAGATGAAAACTACGCCAACAACCCAATTGACTAAAGCAGGAGTCTTAGAATCGGTTTGAGGGTTTTGCCTGTTTGTCTCATCTAATGCTTCTTTTGTTTCCGCTGCAATAAGTTTCCAACCGCTTTTACTCGGTCTAACTCTGTTATAAAAATGTGTCAGTGTTTCAGTTGAAACGGGTTCTGTTAAAAACGTCACAACTATCCAGACCACAGTGGAAATTGGCACAATAATTAGCATTTGAAGTGCGAATTCGTCTTTCGTTTGTGGTAAGGAAAAGACAACAATCGAAACGATCAGTGCTGCAAACATCGCAGAAATTTCTGACCATGCGTTAATGCGCCACCAATACCATCGCAGAATCTGCACGAGTCCGATGCCAGCATTCAGCGCAATGAGAAATTTCCAAGCACCAGCAATGGAATTCATGAAAAAACTTGTCGCACCTGCAATTAGCATAATCAGGATTACAAAAAGACGTGAGATAGCAACGTAGTGTTCAGGCGTCGCTTCGGGTTTAAAAAAGCGTTTATAAAAATCGTTAACAAGATACGATGCTCCCCAGTTCAGATGTGTGTCAATCGTTGACATAAACGCCGCTAAAAATGCGGTGAGCATGAGTCCGAGTAATCCTACGGGAAGATAATCAAGCATCAGCATCGGATAGCCAGCTTCGGCATCGTGCAGTGCAGGATTAACATGCTCTGGGTTGCCAAGTCCAGGGTAAACCACCATCGCGACTAATGCAACGAGTATCCATGGCCACGGACGGAGTGTGTAGTGCGCGATATTGAACCATAATGTTGCAAGGAGTGTATGGCGCTCATTTTTCGCTGCAAACATCCGTTGCGCGATATATCCGCTTCCATCAACACCATTTGATGCCCACCACTGTATACCAAGATACACACCAAAAGTGATAATAGCCATTTCACCCGCACTAAAGTCGGGAGTAAAATTCAGTATGCCGTGTTCTGCTCCGTAAACATCAACAAGTTTTTCTTTTAGTACGCCGATACCACCTACCTTATTAATAGCGATAATTGCAAGTGCAATTGAACCCACCATTGCCATGCCGAACTGCACAATGTCCGTCATCACAACACCCCAAAACCCTGACAACGCACAGTAGATACCAGCAATTAGCAAGCATCCTAAGACAACTAAGATCTTTGTGTTAGTATCATCTTGGAGACCGAAGGTCAGCACAACAATTTTTTGCATTGCGAGGATAACCCATCCCATTGTAATGCAGTTAATTGGCAAACCGATATAAAGTGCGCGGAAACCGCGCAGGAAACTTGCAGAGGGTCCCGAGTAACGGAGTTCGGTAAATTCAACATCGGTGATGATTTCAGAACGTCGCCATAATCGGGCAAACAGAAATGTGGCTAACATGCCGCTCAAAACGGCGTTCCACCACAACCAATTGCCTGCTATTCCGTCATTAACAACAATTCCCGTGACCGCAAGTGGTGTATCAGCAGCAAAGGTTGTCGCCACCATAGAGGTGCCTGCTAACCACCAAGGGAGATTGCGTCCAGAGACAAAAAATTCGTTGATATTTTTTCCAGCGCGTTTAGAAAAATAGATACCGAGTCCAAGCGCAAATAGAACATAGCCGACAACAATTGCCCAATCAATGGGTGAAATATTCATTATGTTTCTCCAAAGTTCTTGATTTAATTTATCTTAATACACCTTAATAAGCAAGGAAAAACTACCACGATTTTCATTGCATGGATTAGAAAAAAATGATATACTTTAACGCAACGGAATAGCGATCAAGAGATTGCTTCCATTAAATTTTTACAAAGGAGCCTCAAATGCAACGCAGTATAGTGATTCTCGTGTGTCTAATATTGACATTTCAAATAAGCGGTTTGTCCGCTGATGTGTTAGATCCTGACTTAGTACTTTATTTTGATTTCGAAAACTTTGATGGTGGAAATGTTATAGAAAAATCCGGGCGTGGTTATGATGGTGAAATCATAGGAAAAGTCACACAATCTGACGATGGGAAGTTTGGAAAAGCGGGACAATTCGCCGCAACCAGTTATCTGGACTTAGATGGCCCTAACGTCAATCCAGACGATATTCCGACTGAGGGTATGAGCATTGTAGCGTGGATTAACGTTGAGTCTATCGCAGATATGGCGATTTTCAATGCACGCGCAGGAGATGGTACGTGGCTTGTACACCCAGAGGCGCGAGGGGACGGCAATTATCGTTGGCTCAATCGTGGGCATAATCCAGGGAAAACGCTATTTGATATCAAGGCTGGCACAAACAAGGCAAAGGAATGGGTACATTACGCTGGTACCTTCAGTCGTGAAGAAGGCATGGCTTACCTCTATATCAACGGTAATAAAGTAGGTGAGGAAAAAGCACGCCTTCCAGATCCGATTGCCGGAGATTGGGGACAGGGCGCGCGCGTCGGTTATAACATTGACAACAAACGTCCTTTTACTGGACTCATGGATGACTTAAATGTCTGGAAACGCGGATTAACGCATGAAGAAGTTAAAGACATTATGAATAATAGTTTGGATAAACTTCTGGCTGTTGAAGCGCGTGGCAAATTGACAACTACATGGGGAAAACTGAAGTCTTCTAAGCGTTAATTTATAGAAATCTGAAATATGTGGACAATTCTTGTAGGCGCGGGTTTAAACCCGCGCCTACAGTTTTTATAAAAAACCAATTATTATTTACTCACCATGGTAGGTTCGGTTTCCTAACCGAACCGGTGTTTCTTCAGTCTCATGGATGCGGTTAGGAAACCGCATCTACCAAGGCAGTGTTCACATTCTTAGGTTTTACTATAATGTATCTGTCTTTTCAGTATTCAGGTATTATGATGTCAACCGCGTATGTGCCGTGGCATGTAGAGGCAAAAAGAACGGACGTTTTGAAGAAAGGACTTCCTCACGGAGTCTTTCCCCTAATGTGTCTATACCTACCTGTTCCACCGTCGCAATTTCATATTTTTCTATAAGTGGAAGGAGACTCTCAAAGATAGTTACCATGTATCGGTACCCTGCCCAATTCGCTGCTGCACCGATGGGAGAGTGAAGATGCATCTCCGGTGGTGGCAAACCTACTTCAACAAAAGCCCTATATAACCCGATTCCCATATCAAGATGTGCGCCTGAATGTTTGAATACATCCAAAATCCATCGGTAAAGTTGATTCATAAGGGGTGTATCTGGATGTGAATACGCTGGATAGAGTGTATATTCTGGTTCCTGAAACGCGACGATTCCACCCGGTTTTAGGTGTGTTACGAGTTTTTGAAGTGCATCTACAGGGTCTACCATATACATCAACACAAACCGACCAACAAGCGCGTCAAATTTCTCTTCAAATGTAAGTGTTCGCGCGTCACCTGCAATGAATTCAACATTTTTCATGCCAACATCAGCTGCGCGTTGGCGCGCCGTTTCAAGAATCGTCGGATTAATATCAACGCCGACAATCTGTCCTGATGTGCCAACAAGTTCAGTAAGCATGAGAGCAACATCACCAGCACCACTACCAATCTCAAGCACCCTCATTCCAGTTCCAATACCCGCACGTTCACAGAGAAGTCTCGTTGACTCTCCATAGATTTTTGATTGCTCAATGAGGCGTGTTGTTTCGTGTGAGGTTCGCCCTAAAGTGTAGGTTGCATCACGATTTGATGCAGACGAATTCTGTGAATGGTTTTCTGCCATACGCTAAGTTTTTTATGTTGGGAGAGATGCATGTGCTGTGACGTGTGGAGGCAACATAATTGGTCGCTTTGATGCAGCGACTTCTGCTTGCATCCGAGATGCAAGTGTGTCTACGTCTAACTCATCAGCAGTAGCAATCTCATAAGCCTCAATCAACGGCAGGATACTTCGAAAACTATTTTCGAGATATGCAAATCCGGGCCAATCTTTAGGACCGCCCATGGGCGCCTCAAAATGTAATGCGGGTTCGGGCAAACCAGCATCAACGTAAGCTTTATAGAGTTCCATTCCCATCTCAACATGTGCTCCTGAACGTTCAAACACGGTACGTCCCCATTCAATTAAATCGTTTATCAAAGGTGTATCTGAATGGACAGCAACAGTATAAGGTGAAAAATCAACCTCTTGGAAAGCAACGATTCCACCGGGGCGTAGGTGCGTCACCAAATGTTTGAGCGCATCTGCGGGGTCTGCCATATACATCAGCACAAGTCTACCGACAACGGCATCAAAATCGTTAGGAAGTTCAAGTGTTCGGGTGTCACCTGCAATGAATTCAATGTTTGTAAAACCCGCTGCGTCTGCGCGTGCCTTTGCATTTTCAAGAATATCAGCATTAACATCTACACCAATCACCGTCCCCTCTGACCCAACAAATTCAGAGAGGGCAAGTGCAACGTCCCCCGCACCACTTCCTACATCAAGCACTTTCATGCCTTTATCTATACCACTCCTCAGTAAAAAACGCCGCGTTACATCGTCGTAAAGTACGGACTGCTCAATCAGTCGATCCGTTTCAGTTTCGCTCCTGCCCATTGTATATTCTGCATCTCTGCTTTGATTGCTCATGCCAATTTACCTCCCCTTTAAAAATAAAAAATGTGAGACACCAACAGTGAAGTGTCCACGTATTTTAGATTTTATTATTATTTCGGTATGTGTTAGGGAGCGGCTTCAAACCATTCCCTATTAAGAAACAATAACGTTAGAAATTGTAACCGATTTTGGTATACCAGAAAGCACCACCAAACCCGTAAGGACTATATTCACCGAAAGGTCTGCCAACGATTGAACCTGTAAAGTTTTCAATATTCGGATCTGACCAAGTAATGTTATTAGGTTCAACATTGAATACATTATTGACACCAACCGTGATACCTAAGTTATCAGCAAATGCATAGTTAAATTCAAGATCAACTAAAAACACGTCGTCATAGATTTGTGAACCGACAGCGTATTCGAACCAAGGTCCGTAATAATTAACACGTCCCAAAACTCCTAAATTACCGACAACATTTTGTGTTAACGTCACGTTCCCGCGATGCTTGGGTAGTCCTTCTTCTAATAGCCGCACCCGTGAATCGTCCAGAATATCAGCGTTGCGTTTGGTAACCTCAGTAGCGGTGTAGTTATATGCAAGACTCACAGCACCTTTGGCGATTGGTGCTGTAAGAACAAGGTCAATACCTTGCGTACTTGTTTCAAATTCGTTGGTAAAGAATCGGAATTCTTGCAGGTTTCCGGCACTCGTGATGCCTTCATCAACCAGTTGTTGAATTTGCTCCTCCTTAATATCTTCACCGCGTTGAAAGTCTTTAGAGGGCGCCAGCCGATCTTCTACTTTGATATTGAAATAATCTATTGTAACACTAACAACATCATCACTAATAACTGTTCCAACAGAAAAGTTTTTTGACTTTTCAGGTTCAAGTGCCTTACCACCCACCAAACCTGCGGCAGCATGGGTAGAAGGAATAGTGCCTTTATTGACCAAGGTATTATTTTCACCAAATTCCGTTGTGACGTTAAAGGCATTTTGTTGCCCTGGTGTCGGTGCACGGAAACCGGTACTGTAACTGCCACGAACTCTGAAGTCTACCTCAGGATCAAGTGTAAGAAATTCCATGAGGTCGTCGCTGAAAGCATAACTCGTTGCAACTTTGTAATTGATTGTACTACCAAAATCATCAAAGTTTTCGGCTCGGATAGCAGCACTAACAACCCATGGGTCAATCGGTTTCAATTCCGTTTCTAAATATCCCGCGAAATTGGCACGCGTCCAATCGCCTTGCGCAATATCGCTGAAACCGGGAAATCCGTTGGACCCTGAACTAAATCCTTGGCTTGCCAGTGGACCAATTTCCCAAGACTCTTTTTGTCCCTGCACAATTTCAAAAGTCTCTGTTCGATATTCTGCGCCAGCGGCGAGGAAAACGAGGTCATGCAATGGATAGGTCAAGTCAAGGTTAATATTGGTATCTGCTTGGATATAATCACCCGGATCAAATTCAGTTGGTGTATCGGGTCCAAGAGATGCATTCACTGTGTTTTTTATGAAGAAATCAGAAGCGTGTCGTCCATAAGATGCGCTCAAATCCCATCCTAAATCCTCAGCGACTGTTCCCCTCAGTCCAACAAGACCTGAAACGTCTTGGGTATCTGCACCAAATCGGGGAGTAAACCCACCGGGAAAAAGTTCTTGGAATGTGAAAAGTTCATCATCCTCAAGAACTTGTTGTAAAGCCTCTGGGTCTGGAACATTATCGGTTATTTTGACCACAGGGACTTCGCCTTCTCCGGACAAACGTCCAACGAGTAAGGTTTCCCCACCATCGTTACTAAATACGGCAGGTCGCGTATTGGGATTTCGGAAATAGAATCCACCTTCAACTTGCTTCTGCGCATAGTTCGCATGACCGTAGAGTTGAATGTTACTAACGATGTCAACCCCGTAGTTTGCAAAGAACTTGATGTCATTTCTAATAATCGGATGCCCCCAGGGTTGAGCAGGATTAGCAACATGGCTATTCCCCGCACCGGAAAGTGCGGAGGCATCATCCCGTTGTACTGAACGATCTGTCTCGTCCGCATTACCGTATTCCAAACTAAGGTTTGCCCAGATATCTTCTCGTCCTAAACCGATATTACCAGCGACAGAATATGTCAGACCGTCACTAAATTGGTAAATACCGGGTTTAATTACCAAAGAACCGCCTTTGTAACCGTCTTTTAATTGTAAGTTCATCACACCGGCAATAGCATCGGAACCGTACTGCGCGGATGCGCCATCTCGAAGCACCTCCATCTGTTTAATCGCAATAGAAGGAATAGGCGAGAGGTCCGCACCTTGCGAGCCATCGGATAATCCGTTGCCGAGCCAAGTAATAACAGAAGCACGGTGACGGCGTTTGCCGTTGACGAGTAACAACGTATGATCAGGTGCTAATCCTCGTAGGTTAGCAGGACGCACGACAGTTGCTGCATCAGCAATAGGCTGCGCATTCACATTGTAAGAGGGCACCAAATTTCTTAATAGATCAGGCAAATCTGTCCCACCCTGTTTAACAAAGTCGTCGCTGAGCACGACATCAATAGGCACAGTGGATTCAAGAATGGAACGTGGCTTTGCACGCGTGCCGACAATAACCAAACCTTCAAGTTCCACGACTTCTTGGTCAGATGATGCTTCGCTTGATTCAGTTTCAGTATCGCTTTCATGGTTATCTGCTACAGCGACAGGTAAAAAAACCATAGAAACCGCTAATGCTATGTAAAACGAGAGCAGAAACGGCTTAATATCAGATGTACCTTTCATAATTTACTCTCCCTTTTTGTATGAAAATACCTGTATTTACAACAGAACTTACAAAGTAAATAGGCGTGAATTGTAGATTTACAAACACGCCTACTGATTTATGTTACGGATTTAGAAACTATAACCTACTTTGGCATACCAGTATGCACCATCAAAACCGAAGGGGCTGAATTGACCATATTTATTGCCAACAGAAGCAGCAGCATTCGGATTTTCATCGGGAAAGGTATTAAGGATATTTCTTCCACCGAGAGTGAGAGCCAATCCGGACTCCACGGTGTAAGTGGTTTCTAAGTCGAAAATAACCCTTCCAGTGTATTCTCCAGTCCCTTCCACATCTGGATTCTGTAAGTAATCTTCAGAATCGAACCAACCGCTGAAATAACTGGCGCGTCCGAGCACTCCCCACGCATCCGTTATGGATTGACCGACAGTCAGGCTTCCGCGGTGTTTAGGTAAATTCTCTTGCAGTTCCCGGATTCGATCAGCGTTCAGTGTGGTAGAATCGAAGAAAGCTTCAAGTTCAGGAGTTAATTCGACAGCAGGATCGAAATCAGAAGGTAATTCGTCGAGTTCTCCGTCGACTACGAGATGGGTAACCTTAGTTGACGTGAAGTTATACACGGCGATGAGGTTTCCGTTGGGCATTGGTGCTGTAACGACAAAGTCAATACCATTGGTTGTGGTATTGAAGTCATTGATAAAGAACTGGAATGTTTCCAGATTCGCTGCACTGGTTACACCTGCGGCGATGAGCTGCTCCTTCTGCCCGTCAGTCAATGTATAGTGTTGTGACACCGATAACCGGTTTTTCAGCCGAATATCAAATAAGTCCATCGTGAAGTTTACGCCCAAAATATCAACGGTAAATCCACCTGTGAAGTTATTTGATGTTTCCGGGTCAAGCGAGTTATCTTCCTTGCCTGTCACAACACCGACAGCAGAGTTGGTGGAAGGAATTGTTCCTTTATTAACGAGATCACCCTTCTCAAAATCGTATTCAGTGGTAATGTTGAACGTATTTTGCTGCCCGGGTGTCGGTGCGCGGAACCCAGTACTATAACTTCCCCGCAAACGCATCGTTTCCGTAACCTTGTAGTTTGCAGCGGCTTTGTAGTTCAGAGTGCCACCGAAAATCTCAAATTGTTCACCGCGCACAGCAAGCGCGATGAGGAGCGGATCAATCGGTCTGATTTCAGTTTCCAGATAGGCGGCAACGTTGTAACGGTGCCACTTGCCTGCCGCAACTGGGCTGAACCCCGAAAATCCGTTGGAGGCAGCAGTGAAGCCTTGCGCTGCGAGGGGCCCGATTTGATGCGATTCGCGTTCCCCTTCTATGATTTCAAACCCTTCATCCCGATATTCTAAACCAGAAGCCAGAAACACCATGTCGTGCAACGGATACGTTACATCAAAATTCAGGTTGTAATCTGTCTGGATATAATCGCCCGGATCAAAGTATGTCGGTGTATCTGGTCCGAGGGAAGCATTGACGGTATTGAAGATAAAGAAATCGGCATGGTGCCGTCCAAAAGAACCACTCACATCCCACGTTAGGGGGTTGCCTAACGCTTCTTCCAGAGCAGTGCCCTTAACGCCAACGACGACGGAACTATCCCAAGCGAACGCGCCAAATCTGGGTGTGAATCCGCCTGGAAACATCTCCTGGAATGTGAATAGATTCGGGTCATTCTTGACTGCTTGCAACCGTTCTGGATCAGGAACATCGTCGGTTATCGGGATATCGTCAGCATCGTAAGGTGACAGTTCGGGAAACGCCTCTCCGGCCTCCACTGCTGCCACATTTTCGGCTTCCCAATCTGCCTTTCGGGCTTCCCAGGCTGCCATCTCGTCTGTCAAACCTCGCAAATCCCCGACGAGCAATATATCGCTATCGGCTTTGCTAAACACGCCATTGCGAGTGTTTGGATTTCGGAAATAGAATCCACCTTCAACCCGCTTGCGGGCGTAGTTGGCATGCCCATAGAAATCAATGGTATCTGTGAGAGTAGCACCGTAGTTGGCAAACAATTTGGTGTCACCCTCTATAATCGGCTGTCCCCAAATTTGCGCGGGGTCTTTCACACTGAAATTGCCTGCGTCAATCAAGTTTATCGCATCAGTACGTTGCACAGAACGGATGGTCGGATCTGCGCCACCGTATTCAAAACTGAGGCTACTCCACGCGTCTGGGGTACCTAAACCGATATTGCCAGCGAGCGCAAACTGCCGACCATCGCCGTACTGGTAGATACCGGGTTTAAATTCAAACGAACCGCCTTCGTAGTTGTCTTTCAATTGAAAATTCATCACCCCAGCAATGGCATCAGAACCGTATTGTGCGGATGCTCCATCTCGTAGCACCTCAACCTGTCTCAGCGCGATTGCCGGAATAGCCGACAGATCAGGCCCCTGTGAACCATCAGATAAACCGTTCCCGAGCCAGTGAATCACTGAGGCACGATGTCGCCGCTTGTTATTGACCAGTACCAGCGTATGATCTGGGGCAAGCCCCCGTAAATTCGCCGGACGCACCACCGTTGACGCATCACTAATCGGTTGTGTATTGATGTTGTAAGACGGCACCAAAGTTCTCAGCAAATCCGGTAGATCTGCGCCGCCCTGCTTTTCAAAGGATTTGTTTGACACAACATCAATCGGGACCGCTGAATCCAAGACAGAACGCGGTCTTGCCCGCGTACCAACGACCACTACGCCCTTAATTTCAACTACCTCCCCTTCAGAGGTGGCATCAGCAGATTCAGCCTCAGCTTCTTCTGTGTTTTCTTCCTGCGCTACCGCGGCAGGTAAATAGACCATAAAAACTGCTAAAGCGATAGACATCGCAAGCAGAACCGTTTTAATAATCGATGTGACTTTCATAAAATTCAGACTCCTTAGGTGTCCTTAATCTTAAAAACATAACTGTATTATAGTAAAACTTACAATTATTGAGATATTGTAAACGAACTATGTAAGCGCGCCTTGACATTTAATAGGTAAATGCCTACATATTCCATATTTTACTATAGAAACAGAAAACGATTCAAGTTTATGCTCAAAATTGGTAATCCGAGCTTTTCGGAAGACCAATTTCTTGAACATACAACTATGTTATGCATAAAGTATAACATAGTTTCACTTGAATTCAAAAGAAAATTTTGATAATATTCATGTTATGCTAATATTATATTTGGCGATTGCATCGGTAACTGTGCTGCTTGGCGCTGGAATGGCCATTATTTTTCGGGAGAAACAGGCTGAATTCCGTCTTATTTTTGGTTTTACTGCTGGTGCAGTCCTCGGATTCGTCTTGATGCTGGCAGTACACTTATTCACAGAGGTCGGGTATCCTACGATTATAGTGATGTGGGGAGGGTTCTTGTTAATTTGGTTGTTGGAAAACCTCACACATCAAGTCCAAGAACGGCTCGGCAATCATGTAGAAGTTAAAAAGAAACAACATTGGGGCGTGAACTTAACCGTAATCGGTTTATCAATTCATTCAATTGCAGATGGATTTAACCTCAGTATCGCAGCAGAAGAAGAGACAGTGGGTATCGCGCTGGCTCTTGGAGTATTACTTCACCGGTTTCCAGTGGCAACAGTGATAACGGCAGCGTTACGCCGTAATTACGGATTTGTACAGACATCATTGCGGCTTTCACCACTAATCATTGCTCCATTTATCGGGGCATTTATGGGAAAACGCCTGCTACATGGTATTTTTATGGAGTTTACAGAGTATTTAACTGCTTTCGCCGCAGGAACATTATTACACGTTGTGATGGAAGGTTTGCGAGGCGGTTACACGCCATCAGAAGAAAAGGTTAGTAATACTACCAAAATAGTATTTGTTGTGGGATTGATTTTAACTATATGCGCTATGTATTTCTTCCCAGGGTTTGAGCATGTGCACTAAAACTTCAGGAACTGGACCTGGGAAAAGCATATATCTCATTCTGCAGACGGTATTCTGTTTTTTAATATTAGCAACACAGGCGAATGCGGCTGAGATTCCGATTGTTGTATCGGGAGAACCTCGTGCAACCGTTCAAATCGGTGCTAACGCTTCAACCCAGGAGCGGTTTGCAGCATCCGAAATCCAAGCTTTTATTGAAAAATTTACAGGCGCTCGACTTGAACTGCAAACCAATCAACAGTCAACGACAACGCCGACGGTTATAGTCTTAGGCACACCTACCTCAAATCCGACGATTCGGTCCCTTCAAGCAAAAATCAATTTAGAAATATCAGAAGAACTTGGTGATGAAGGGTATCAGATTAAATCCGCTGATCTTGGGACAGAAATCGTCATTGTTATCACCGCCCATACCCCACGCGGTGTGATTTATGGTGTTTATGCCTTTATTGAGGCATGTATCACCACATTAACCGGGCTCAAACCTGTCCATCCAGAGGTCGCAGTGGAGCCTACGCCTTCACTGTCCATGCCCTTTTTAGACGAAACCTCCCGCCCATTTTATCCCATAAGAGCAGTATTGGAAATAGATGATCCTGATTGGCTTTCAAGAAACCGTGTGAATATGAGCGGTGGTGAAGGCATCTGGACAGGTACCGGAATTGAAGACGGATTTGGCACTGCCTTCAAATATGTGGACACTCCTGCATTTTCAGAACTGCAAGATGAACCTCGCCCACAACGATTACAGCGAATTGAGACACTCAGAAACCGGTTTACTGCACTCAGAAACCGCGGTATTGATGCCTACCTATTTATGTACTTAACAGGTGAACCGACAGAAGCACTCATAAAAGCACGTCCCGATCTATTGGGACCAGAGGTATTGTACGGGGCATCAAGGAACGAGGTTTCTTATCGTCCGTTTTGCTGGTCTAAGCCAGAATTCCATACGTTAGCACGCCAATTAACACAGGAAATTGTGAAAACCTACCCCGGTTTAGCAGGATTTCACTTACGATCTTGGGGACATGAGACGCGGGCGTGCAATTGTCCTGAATGTGGTGACCGATCTCCTGAAGGACAAGCGAAACTATGGGAAGTATACTTCACGGTCATCAAAGCGGCGCAAGAAGTGCGACCTGATTTTAAGTTCTACATTTCGGGGTATAACAGAAGTTGGCTGCAAGACCCCGATAGCGACTATGCCCGTCAACTGCCCAAAGGCACGATTTTCTCGCAAAAGTGGGGTGCGGACGGGGAACCAGTTGTTGATCCGAATATTTCAATTGAACAAATGAATGCGCTCGGTGAGATGGGGCACCGATTCATCGTGCTTTCCCATGATGTCGAGGAAGTAATGCCGTTCTGGATGCTTGAAAGTGACCTGTTCGTACAAGGTGTACGCCAACTTGCTAACTCACCTGAAGTTATTGGGTTAAGCGGATTTACTGTGCAAGGCGCAACGCAAGGCTTAGGTTACCTTGACCGACTTGTGAGTGCTCGCATTAATTGGGATATTCAGCTTGATCCTCTACAATTATTACATAATGAATTGGTGGCACGCTACGGAAACACTGAAGCAGCTGACTTGATTCTAAGCGCGCTACGTATCAACGGTTGGACTTTGGCAAGTTACTTTTCAGATTATGCGAGCTCTCTTTCCATCGGTGGCACTTATGGCAGCGGGTCCGCGGGTTTAGCCACGCGGTTTTGGAACCTGATTGGTAGCAAGGCTGTGCAAGATACATTAGCGATCCCCGAATTAAAAATTGCACAGACCGCTGTCCACCGATTCACAAATCTTCTGGCGCCACAGCAACGTGCAGCAAACGAAATTTTTGAAGCAATTGGACTCGCTGAACCGGTGGATATTGATGCAGCACAAGATTTGAACGATGCAATGCACCTGATGAGACTGTGGGTCTTGCTATTTCAGAGTCGAGAGAAACTTGTTGAAGCAATCACGCTCGGTTATGAAGTAAACACCGGTAGTGCAATTAACGCTAAACTTGCCAGTGCAGCGGAGTTCTCAAAATCTATACAACCTGTGATAAAGCAGTTTGAAGAATTTGGTCCCCTTTTTGGCTATTCGCATCAGACGAATGAGGTAGAATTGGGGAATACCTTAAAAGAAGAGGTTGCATGGCTTGCCAATTTCGATTACCGAACGCTTCAGAAACATGACGAAAGTTTTTCACCGGAGGAGACCGAATTCCGTATCTCCGAAGTTTACAACTATCCGAACCCACTCAAGCGTAAAACTACATTTACCTATCAGTTGACTCTTGATGCTGATGAGGTGAAGATTACGATTTATACGTCAGCAGGGCGGCGGATTCAGGTTCTGAAAGATGTTTCGGGTAAAGAGGGGTATAACGAGGTTGCGTGGAACGCACAAGACGCTGAAGGCACGCCGCTTGCAAATGGGGTTTATTTCTACAAAATACGTGCTGTTCTCGAAGACAAAAAGGTTGAGAGTATTCACCGATTGGCAGTGATTAGGTAGTGCCTTCATAAAATTCGTAGGTTGGGTTGAGGAACGAAACCCAACATAATATCCAACCTACGAAGCCGCTTGCTGACGATTTGGAAGCGTATAGACACCCCGCCGCACCCGAACAATCTCGCCAGCATTTAAAAGCCGCTTGAGTTCGTTTCCTATCGACTGAGGACTTGCATCAAGCGCTGCGACAAGTGATGATGTTGTTTTCTCACGACCAGAAGATAGAAGAAACAGTATCTGATCACGGAAAGGAACGCGAGGAATGTTGCCGCCCCGCAGCTTCTGCAACATGCGGTTCGCTTGCCTTGAGGAGCATCCTAAAACACGTTCCACTTCTTCTCTGCTGGATTCGGGAGTTAGGTTATCACGCTCCACTTCAAAACGTTCGCGTGTTCGGACGGTTTCCTCAAGTTTATGTAACCCACCAGCGATCTCAAAGTCTACCCAGTCGAAAAGAAGTGTTTCCGGTCTATCGGTGATGTCCGGCAGTTCAATGTTGTTGAGCAGCATTACCGTTTTACCTTTCCTACGCTTCAACCCTAAGTATCCGACAATCTGTGTGAGTAACCCCACGATATTTTGATCATATACCCCTTGTATGCATTCATCTATAAAGCGATCAGACCACATTTCTTGTGACAACATTTCTCTTTCATAATTGAGCGGTTTTTCGTCGTTTCCAAACAACATCTGCGCGTGGTGACAGAGTGTGTCTTGGGGCCAAAATGGCGTGCCGACTATCCATAAGACCTGTACTGCTGCAATATCTGCCTCTATCGCGTGCAACGTTTTATACTCCGCTACAAAACAGACGTTCTGCTTTGCTGTTAGGTCCGCTAACTTATCCATAATTGGTTTATCTGTAACAATCGCGTGCTTTATGCTCGGGTCCCTGTCAATTTCTGCGCGGATACCTAAAAAATAACGTTCTCCTAATTTAGACAACTCGGTAACGTCTGAGTTGAAATCGTAGTTTCGAATTTCATGTAGCGATTTGCTACCTGTGCGGATCTGAAAGACTTTGTTACCTGGCATCCATGCTGTCGGTTCAATATGAATGACGTCCATTTCCTCATCCGGGAACACCTTGCGAAGCTGCTGATCGGAGAGGTATGTTGATATTAATAAGAGACGTTTGACGTTTGGATGCAGCTTGGGCGGCATTCGAAACTTCAGATATTCATCGTCCCACTGCATCGGTGCATCAGCATCCCGCGGATAATGCGCGAAGAAATGCTGCAACTGATGCCAATATGTCCAATCTGGATCACTACAGACGGTGGGAAAAGAATCTATTTTCTCTACGGTTTGAACATCAAGAATTCCTAATGCGACTGCTTCTGACATCTGCATCGGGATATTGACATCCTCGTAAGGTCGCGATTCGGAGATCGCTCCTACAGGTAAAGGTCGCGATTCGGAGATCGCTCCTACAGTAATGTTGCCTATTGTAGGAGGGAACTCCGATTCCCGACCATTGTCTCGACTCCCAGTTTGAAAGTGGAGAGGTAAAGTAGGCAACCCTTCCGCTCTCAGTTTATCTTCAGCATTCGCGTCCAAAGGGATGTGTGCCGTTGCGCCGCCGTGAAAGTCAATCGCGTAACGTGCTAATTCTGTTCCTGTTTTGGTATCAACAGTTTTACGCTCCACGGCTCTGCCCTGTACATTAATGTAACACATCTGCTGAATAATCTCATTTTCGTGTTGTGGGAACGCTTCAACCACAGCGCGAATTTGCCCGATAGGGTTGCTATAAGGTTCACCTTGTGTTTCGAGTGCATTCATTAAAGCCACGGCAAAGTTGCCTAAAGCATTTCCCCGCCAGTTTTCGATCCATTCCTCCACAACTTTTTTTGATAATTCACATTCGGGAAACAGGTAACTTATTGTTGTTAGACGTTCATCAATGATACAGATTCGTTCCTGTTCATTAGTGTGTTCCAATATCTGTTGCACCACGTGTGTGTATTGTGGATCCAGAAACAGTTTCCAGATTGACAATATCTGTGCGTTTGTGCGTTGTAATGCAAGCGGTTGTGATAGAAACCCGCGTTCTTGGCAGGCAGTATAAACGGGACACTGTGGACAGATACTTTCCCGTGCATTGCCACCCTTTTCCTCAAACGCACTGAACCGCTCAGGATCCTCACACACATTGCCGTGTTGGAAGGGATTTGCCATGCGGACATCTACAGGTATATCCTTCACCTGCTCCCACTGGTGGAATAAATATCGCCAGCGGACGAAAGAGGACAGTTTTTTTGATCGGTATCGTTGTTCTGTTGCTTCTGATATATATGGGTCGGGTATATTTAGGCTGGTTGCATGGTTGTTCAAAAGATAGTCTTCTGTTTCGGTATTCGTTAATATATTTGCTTCGGTAGCCGTGAGTGCAAGAATACGTGTATCGCGCTTCAAGATACGTTGTAGCTGCGCTGAATGCTGTTTTAGTGTTTTATATACCTTTGGTGGTGTCTGCTGCTTTTGAAGTTTCGGCGGCAAACGTTTTATTGCCAATGGGCTTAAGTGTCCCTCCCGAATAGCGAGCATTTTTTCGCTGATAGGTGTCGGCGCAGAAATGCCAGTGTCATCCCATATATCTGTTATTGGCACAGCATGTGTCGGGAACTCGGTATTTGGTGTAGCCGCGCGAACCCACAAAATGTCCTGGTCCTCCCACAGCGACACGTACGCATCATCACGCATCCAGTAGTGAAAACCGTTTGCTTCGCGCTCATAAGTAAATCCGCGTTTCAAAAACGCTTCTTTCGCAAGATCATCTGAACCAAGGGATGATTGGCTATCGGTATCAGATTTTGGAGCCGCTTTTAGGGGCATTTTTTCAGGTGCCTCAGGTTCGTGAAGTGCAGCACGGAGGTTATTAATAGGGGCAAAAAGCACCTCTTTGGCAATGACAGGTGGCGCTAACAGATTACCCAGCAGAATCTCGTAGCGCATATCCCAGCGGCTGTAACCCTCGTTCCCACGGACTTCCAGGTAAATGTCACGGTAGTTCGCGTTCTCTAACGTTGGCGTCCCTTTATAAATGAAAAATTTCGCTTCATCGGTGTTTGGATGGAGATAGTCTTGGATTCTGCAAGAGAACCGGAGTCCACCGGATTTTGTTATCGTCAACAATGGGGTGGCAATCGTGTTAAGGAGTGCTTGAATACAGGTAGAAACGGCTTCCGGTGCAGCACAAATAGCGGCATATTTAAATTCAAAGTCGTGCCATCGCGCACCATCACGTTGGGAGGGGATGCCGGTATATATCTGAATTCCCCATGAGGCATACCACTGTATCATTCGCCAGTCTTCAGCAGTTTGCCGCTTCAAGAACCGAGCACCGCCAAAATCTCGTGGTGCTTGGTCGTTTTCAGGCGCGTGGCCTATCGGCATAAAGGAGATATCGGCGTTCTCAAGTGCATCAAGTGTCAACGGATTGCTGCGTACACAATGCACCTTAATGCCATACCGAAAACGTTTATATAACGCTGTTGTTACGACTGTTTTACGTTGCCGAAGTATTTTTCTTTCTGCATGTCGTTTGTGGCAGCGTTGAAAAATATCTTCTAATACATTCATGATGTCTATCTTTCTCTAATATGAGCATACACGTAGGTTGGGTTGAGCGTGCGAAACCCAACCTACAATATACACTAAAAGCGCATTAGGCGGAGCATGCCTACCATGTGCAAATCAACGCTGAATACGGTTCGGTTTCCGGTCCGAACCGTATTCGGTGCTAACAGGGATATTTAACCAATTCTCACACGGTCTTGTGCGTTGATTGCGCGCATCATTGCCCAAACCTGGTAGGTGCGGTTTCATGAAGATTAAGTATTTAAATCGGTAATTACAGCTTTCCATAGACACGGTAGGTGCGGTTTCCTAACCGCACCGAGCATAATTATGGAATTACCCAATTTATTTTCTTAAACTTCATCTAACCGCACCGAAACACATCGGCGCAGTTAAAAACAGCGACTACCAAGGAAGAACAGCATCGGCGTAGGGAAACCCTGAGACTCCCCTACAATGTTAAACAAGGCAAAATGCCAAATTAACACCGATTCCCTTAATGAATGTAATAAATGTTGGGTTTCCGGTTGTTCCAACTAACATATAGACTGTTGATCGGGACGCTTAAGAAAACGGACCTACCAACGTCTTATACCTTAATATATTAACATATATCTTAATTTTTATCAAGTTTTTAACATTATAAATGGTGTGTGCATAATTATTCAGTGTTAATCCAAATCCGTAGGTTGGGTTGAACCGCAGGTGAAACCCAACATTTACAGCCTGTAAAGGGTTACATGTTGGGTTTCGTCCCTCAACCCAACCTACGATACTTCTCAATACGCATTATGATTGAGACTGTCCCATATTTAGTCCCATAGGGACGATATGTTTATAGCATGCTGTATCAACACAACTCTTTAGCTCCGTAGGAGCGACATATACAATACATCATACCAATGCTATTACATATCACCCCTACGGGGTTCAAGAAAATGTTCACCATGTTTTCTATAAACATATCGTCCCTACGGGACTGAAGAGCATTTCCCATATTCGGAAAATCCTTAAGTTGACACATAAGGATAGAGCGCAGCAACACCCATAGCCGTTAAGGATATGTCCTCTTGTTGGAGGGGTTTTCAACCCCGATTTTTGAGAAGCAAACCGTTATATCGCGCTTCCAAAGCGCTCCAACAAGAAAAAATCCAGCAATTTTTTTCTTAAGTTGACACATAAGGATAGAGCGAGCTGTGCTATAGTCAAAACGATATTGATTTCCAAAATAAACAAGTTGGATTATCAAAACATTCATCTTTCCGCGTTCTCCGCGCCTTCCGCGATTCAGACAAAAAAAGATATGAATTACCGAAACCTACGATGCGCTGTGTGGAATTTTTACAAAAAATGTAGGATTCTCGCAAAAAATGCAGATTTTTCGCAAAAAATGTGTGTTTTTCTGTAATTTTTACTTGACATAGCACGTAATATATTATACAATATGTCATGTAATTCATTTTAAGACATAATAAATGTAAAAAAAGTAGATATTTAATTTGATATTAATTAATATTAATGTTATAATTAAATGTCGGTTCAAAATGAGGCTTCAAGTTTCGGAGTAGTGAACCAAACCCGTATACACACATAAAGTATGTATCGGTAAGTCCATCACATAGACAAACTAATATGTTCCGCTCTGAAGTCCCATTTTTTGATTTAATTTTAAGACAACTAAAATTTAATTTGACTTTAGATAGTTTTTAACTTATAATTAAGATATTGAAAGATGCAGGTGTTGTTTTCATCTGCACCGGACAATGTAGGTTTAAAGATCTTGTAGATTGGAGCGAAGCAAGGTCAATTTGAAAAAGGCAATGCTTCGTTGATGCAAGATGCAAGGAAAACAATTGGTAACCGCAAATTAGGTTAAATGGATAGATGTGGTGTCAATTGAGATAGGTAAACAGGTAACCCCTGTTTTTTTACACAATATTAATACAGAATATTAATATTGAGAATGGAAAGATTAGATTAACAGGATTTAATTCCCTGAATCTTAACTTGAATTTAATATTTCTAAAAGGAGAAATAAGTAATGCGATTGTCAAATAAATCGACATTTTGCTTAGCAAGTTTAATTGTGCTGCTTGCGCTGGGGGTTTTTTATGCCGTGACTCCCGTTATGGCACACGAGCCCGCTTCTGGAACTTTTGCTACGAACCATGATGGGAAGGCAAACGATAATCCTGAAAATGAGGCCCCGACTGAGACAGATCACAGCCATACAGGCCCTGTAACAGCCACTATAGAATTGGTTGATATTATGATCGGCACAGATTCCACAGTAAAAGATATGACTGATGTAACACTTGTTGCTGATGTTACTGATGATCCTATTGTAGCAGCAGCTCGTAATGCACCAGGTCAGTTTCAAGTAAAGATCACATTCAACCAAAATGTGTATGATAACTTAGCTGGTACTAGTCCCGCCGAACTCACTACTGGAGACTTTAGCGTTGTAGCTGCGCTGCGTTCTGCATCTGGTACTGATATTGGAAGTACTATCTCTGTCGTTTCAACCACGGCAGCGACTGATGACGATGCAACCGATGTGGATGAATCTCTGAGAGTGTTCACCGTGACTTTTGAAGCGACATCAGCCACGGTAGATAGTATTTTAGGTGATTCAACAGTGGATCCAGTCGAAGCACCCGATCCCTTGGATATCTCGATAACATTAAACTCGGATGCTCTGTTCAGCGGAACTGGTCTTGTTAATCTGGTGAATACGCTAGGTCGTAATAATGATGAATCGAGTGCCCGTGTGTTTGCGTTGGTCAATAAGTTGCCCGCAGATGAGATGGTAGTAACCCCAGACCCCCCAGACACCACAGCACCAACGGTAACAATCACTCCTGGCACTCCTGATATGACCACTGGTAATGTGATGTTCACTATTACTGCTATTGATGATGAATCGGGTCTTGCTACTGGTGAGACAGTATCACTTGGTGAAATCACAGTCGTAAACGGTACAAAAGAGGACTACGACGGTTCTGTCTTAACGGTCAAACCGACGGATCCAGCCTTAAAAGTTATAGTAACAGTTGAAGCTGGTGCTGTAATGAATGCTGATGATCTTATGAGTGAGGAGATGTCCGGGACTTATAAGCCAGACGGTTATGTTGCCACAGTGACGATTACTGCCGCTGATGGCGCTGGCACTGATGGTGGTAAGATTGTATTCACGTTTAGTTTCAAAGAAGTCACTAACGGCACTTTTACAATAGGCGACATTCAAGTTACCGGTAATAAGTTATTAAAAAGTGCTGATTTCAATCCACTTACCCCACCAGCTACTGGTTATGTAGAAAGTTATACATTAGTGGTTGAACCTGCTGATAAAACAATGCCAGTAACAGTAACCATTAATCCTGGTGTCGTTAGGGCTGACGGAGATGAAGTTGACAGCAATCAAGCTTCACATACGTTGGCACCGGATGCACCGGATCCTGTTGATCCTGTTGATCCTGTTGATCCTGTTGAGCCAATACCTATGCCTTCAGATGATTTGACGTTACCCGAAATTCCGTCTAAAGGTTATGTGATTGTCACACATGATTCTGCCGCTGATCAGCCAGGTTATGCAGGGCTTCCAGATGGTTTAACAATGGTGGAATGGCCTTCTATGCCTGATTTAGAGGACCTCCTCTTTAGAGGTGGAACAATAACGTTGACTCACGCCGCAGGTCAATTTGATCATGATGGCAATGCTGACAGCGATATGGTTAATTACGGCACACGTCATCTTGTCATCACCGAAGTTATGGCGGCACTCAATAATGCTGAAACAGGCACTCCGCAGGAACTCTCTCATCAATGGATTGAAGTTTACAACCCATTAAATGTTGCTGTGAGTGGTGGTATCCTTCGGGCACAAGCAAGTCGTCCTGCACCCGGTGCGGGTACCGGTGAAGCACTATTAGACCGCTTGAGCAATGTTGTTGGTGGAGGTTGGCAGCTCTCAGGTCTCGGTCAGAATGGATATGATGATGGTGAAATAACTACCACGAGTACCCCGTTTGTCTCTTTCTATCGTAAAGAACGCGGCAAAGATGGTCATACCAAAGGACATTGGAAGACTTCAGAGGAAACCTATCTTGCCAACCATAAAGGCACACCAGGTGCCAAAGAACGTAGTGCTGTCGGTACTATCGGTGCAACGTCATTTGATGTTGGCAATATCATCTTCAACGAGATCGGTAACAGAGATAATGCCAACAAAGCTTACGAATGGATTGAACTTCGTAACAAAGGTGGACGTAAAAACCTCAAAAACTGGCAGATTAGTATTGTAACGGATGTCGGTAAAGATGATGTGTTTTATACCTTCCCGAATAATGATAAGCGTCATATTGAAGCGAATTCTATCCTCTTGTTGGTTGACTCTGATCCGACTGGTGATGATTCTCATCCATTGTCAGGTGGTTGGGATATCCTAAAAGGCGCTAATGACCAAGCTGAAGGTTTCCGTAACCGAGCCCGTACACACGACTATCTGGTTATTGATTTTCCAGGTGATGGCTTGCCAGACACTGGGAACTTCGTGTTGATACTACGTAGCGGTAACGACAAACGCAGTAAACCCGAAAAACTCGTTGACATCGCTGGTTGGTCAGACAAGTTAAAGGTTTCAGCTAACGAGGCTGGGTTCACAAATCTTTGGCCCCTTAAAGGTGGTGTCCAAGATGCGCAACATAACCGTAACAAATTTGATGAGAATACTGTTCACTATCGTCAGAAAGACAGTATCTGGGGAACAAGTGCGACACGTCGTGACAGAACTCACGATGATGATGCCGCATTCCGTGGTGTTGGCTGGCGAAGTGGTATCGGTTATAAACGTAATGTTGCAGAGAGTGGTGCACACGGTGGAACACCCGGTTATCCGCATGGTGCCCAAAAGAATGAAGGTGGCGATGCTACCGGACCCATCCTTATCAGCGAGATTATGTATAATACGAGTGACGGTTTGCCACAGTGGATTGAACTCCAGAACACATCAACATCAGTCGGTGTGAATCTGCAGAATTGGAAACTGTACATTGTCAACCACAGTCAACATGCTGATGGCGCGAAATTCGACGCAGCACCATTAGAATATAATATCTCACTCAACGGTTATGAGATACCACCGAACCAGACAATACTGATTGTCTCAGATGGTACACGTCGGGATGCAACGAATCTTCCAAGTACACGAATCAATAATCGTAACTTGGATCGTGGTAAAGTTCTACTGAATCCTTACGGTTTCTATCTGACGCTCAAAGCGAGAACCCATAAGGCAGCGCATGAGCATCAGCAAGGAGATACAGCAGGTAACCTTGCAGTACCTACTGCAGACAATCCACTAACAGATCGTAGAGGAAATCTACAACCCTTTACCGATCCTGCGTGGGAACTGCCATCAGGATTAACTGATGATGATGCCCGTACTTCAATCGCACGGCGTATATCTGGTATAATGACCATGGATGGCACCAAGGAATCAAATTGGGTTGTTTCCGCTGATGATCCACGCTTGAACCGAATTAAAGGATTAACCTATTACGGTCATGTTGACGATGAAGGTTCACCTGGACATAAACGTGGTGGCGCGCTACCTGTTAGTTTGTCCTCCTTCCGTCCAACACTCTTAGACGGCAAAGTTACAATCCGTTGGACCACCGAATCCGAACTTGACAACGCAGGGTTTAATATCCTCCGTAGTGAATCTCGGAACGGTGAGTACAAGCAGGTGAATACTGAGCTGATTCAAGGTGCTGGCACCACAGGCGAAAAGACAACCTATAATTGGGTTGACGCAACCGCCAAACCGGGTGTCGCGTACTACTATCAAATTGAAGACGTATCCTTCGCCGGTGAGCACCAAGTGCTTGCTATGACCAAGTTGAAAGGTTTTATATCAGCTGAGAACAAACTGACAACGACTTGGGGCGAATTGAAAGAGGTACAATAGGGTTAAATTCAGGGATATTTAACCAATTTCTCCTCACAATAAGGAATCTGCAGAAACCTTATTGAAGAGAAAATCTAACTAAACTATTCCCCATTTAGGAGACTGTTGCAATTTTCCGGTGCAGCAGTTTCCTATGGCGGGATAGCTCAACTAACCTAACCTATCCAACTAACCTATTGAATAAGGAGCTTGCCCCCCTGCAAGTTCCTTATTTTATTGTGAGTACTGTATACTAAAACGGTAGATGCGGTTTCCTAACCGCATCGGTGTTTATACTGTATACCAAAACGGTAGATGCGGTTTCCTAACCGCATCGGTGTTTATACTGTTACTAAAACGGTAGATGCGGTTTCCTAACCGCATCGGTGTTTATGCGGTGCGGTAATTGACGCCTATGGTTTGGTAGATGCGGTTTCCTAACCGCATCGGTGTTTATGCGGTGCGGTTAGGAAACCGCACCTACCGAGGGAATTGGATTGTGCTTGCCTTTAAACCGCTACCTGAAAGTATTGAAACAGCCCTATCGTCTTTACGAATGATACCTGCTACCCGAAACTTATCATATCCTTTCATAACGACAGCAGAGGTCGGTTCAACATAAATACCTTTTTCGGCAAGCGTTTTCATGCCTGCCTTAATGTCCGTATCGTCAACAGTCGTAAACGCACCGTTTGTGAAACGGATAGCCTCTAAAATCATCTCTGCTCGGACGGGGAGTTCTGCGGTAATTCCTTCTGCAAGGGTTGGTGCGGTTTGTGGCATTCTTGAGATGGTAGGTGTTTTGTCGCGGTAGGCATTGTAAATTGGACAACAAGTTGCTGGTTGAACACCTAATAAACGAGGCACACAATCAATCGTCCCTGCTTCATATAGTTCCTGAAAACCGAGAAATAGTCCCAGATAGATGCTTCCGAATCCTACTGGACAGATAATATATGACGGAACAGCTCCTATAAATTGCTCAGTTATTTCATAAGCCAACGTCTTTGTGCCTGCCAAGAAAAAAGGATTCCAATTATGAGAAGCATAGCAGATGTTTTCTGCAGCCTGTTGGACAGCCTCTGTCGTTGCCATACGATTACCCGGAACCACTTTTAAGTCTGCACCGTAAGCAGTAATCTGTTTTAATTTGCCTTTTGAAGTGGATTCTGGACAATAGATGGTGCAGCGTATACCAGCTCTTGCGCTGTAGGCGGCAATTGCTGCACCTGCATTACCCGATGAATCCTCAACGACTTGTTTGACTCCAAGTGCCTTGAGATGTGTGAGTAGCACAGATGCCCCTCGGTCTTTATATGAGCCAGTTGGGCAGAGGTAGTCCAGTTTGACGTAGTGTTCTGGGTTTTCTGTTGCGTCTAACGGAATGATAGGGGTCATGCCTTCGCCAAGGGAGACAATCTCTGTGTTTGTGGGAATAGGCAATGCCTCGCGGTAACGCCAGAGTGAAGAGATAGAGGTATCCCATGCATAACGTTGCGAGGCATTTTTTTGTAAGGTTAAAGGGGAACCACAATCACATTTATAACGTAAGGGTTCCACCTTATAGGTAACATTACATTTATTACACAGATATTGCATGGTCATTCAGTATACGTCTTCAGTTGCCCCCAAATCGTTGCCAACTTTGATATAGGATCAACAGATTGTGGCATACCAAACGTACCATCTGGATCAAAATTCTCTGGTGGTTCAATAGTGCTGACCCAAACGCGATTGATCCAAATCGGTCCTTTACCGTTCGAAGAAAGTCGGAAATCCGAACCATTCGCACGATTCTCAAAACGACCATCTTTGATTACCCAAATATGAACGCGCCATTTATCTGTTCCTTCCGGTTTTACAACAGGAAAAGCACCATCTCCTGCGCCACGGAACGCGCCGCCAACGGGACCTGCTCCGTTGCTGTCATATTGGCAATTAATCTGTTCCGCCTTATTAGAGTCAAAATATTCCATGACAATCCATGCTTTATGGTCTCCGCCAAATAGAAATGAATCGTCAATTTTGAAATACATGTGGTTGTGTCCCGGACCATTATAGGGCCAAGGGTTTTCCAAGCAGTCAACTTTATCTTGTTCCGCAGGTTCTGTAATTCCGTCTCCCTGTTCACTCTGTGTTAGTAGGACACCATCGCTTTCTTCACCGAGGTCTACCCAAATGAAGTTTTCGCCTTCAACGGGTTCTTCTGCAGCAAATACACCAAATGAAATCAGAAAGCATTGAATCAGAATTATTATTGTCAATTGAATACAACGTATCATTTTTTCTCCTTAAAATTATGACAGTCTATTTCATAAATAGTTCCTACAATGTCAGTTCTTGTAGGTTTGGTTTTTGTAGATTTCCAGGATTGTTAGAATCCTTATAGTTCTATTCTGGTATAATCGTTCTTGCTTCTTTTATAGTAAAATCCGAAAATATGTTCACATTTCAATGAACAACAATCCCTACACACTCGCGCTAGCGAGGTTTCCTAACCTCGCCAATGTCCAGGTAATTGTGTATTTTAACGTGAGTTTGATAATAGATATATGAACTTCATTTTGCATAAAATCTTATTCTCATAAGCCCGGTAGGTGCGGTTTCCTAACCGCACCGAGTCCAAAAATCTGATTTATCAAACTCACGTTATTTTACTATAACACCGAATGCCAAATCAAGAAGAATGGCATAATAAAAACTAAAACCTATTCATCCCAAGGCAGCGGAACACCAAGACGTTCACTCGCTGCGCGTGCGGATGCCTGTTCCATTTCGCCATAACGGATACCTTCCTGCCGATGTAATTCTGTTCGTTCTATTTCAATTGCACCAGGTAGCAGTGCTTGATCTGTTCCCGGCAGCGGTTCATAAGTTTCTCGGACATCATGAACCAACCGATCAACCTCAGCATGGAAAAGGTCGGGTGGCACAACGGATTCAATATGTATAGCGAGTACCATGCCACCATGACGTGCACCTGCCCATTTTGCGGTGTCTTCCGGTGCCGGTTCAGTGAAACCGGTCAACGCACCACCCAGTAGGCAAGCGACTGCAGTATAGCCGATGCTTTTAAAGAAAGCGGCGGGAATCACCGAAAGTAATTCATCAAATTCGGGACCGCGTTGATAGTCTGCCATAATACAGGTTGCCGCGTCAAGCACGACCGGAGGTTCATCGCCAGAAGGAATAGCAAAACAGATAGGTGGATTACCGTAATAACCGAGTTGCGGCTTTGTATCTCTATTTCCAGCGTTGCCGTGGTTCTGATACCCTTGTACAGAAAATCCGACACAACCCGATTCATTGCATAAACGGGCATAGTGACCTGCTGAGCCGTAGTGACCAATGTAGCGGACGAGTCCCATTCCAATGCCTACCTCTTTCGCTTTAGCGATGGCACGTTCAGTAGCACGTACCATGGGAAGATAGCCGAGTGTACCGTTACCATCAAGCACAACCGCTGTCGGTGTTTCATGGATAACATGGATATTCGGGTTGGGATTGAGACTACCGTTTTCAAAACCGCCGCAGTAGCCGCTTAGCGTCCGTGTGCCGTGGCTACGGACACCACGCAAATCGGAATTTACGAGCAAGCGACTGATGAGTGCGGCGTGTTCGTGTGTGATACCTGCTTTTTCAAAACAGGCAGTACTGAAGTTGAGAAGTCGTTCTTCGTCAACTCGGAGGAACTCTTCTGGTGGTCTATTCATATTTTCTCCTATTTTCGTATTGAAACTATAGTAAATTTTACCATTAAATATATCTTCGCTCGGCGCGCTTACATGAAGGTAAAGTTTGAATTCGGCAATTCCAATTGTTTCCAATCCCGGTAGGTGCGGTTTCCTAACCGCACCGGATTTCTCTGCAATATTGCCGAATTTATCTTTTAATCTTCATCAAAGCATGATTACAGTAGGGCATTTGATTATAAAATGGTTGAGTTATTCTTTCAGTGAAGTTGCATCCCTTTCACGAATTAACACAGTACCGTTTTGATTCACATGTGCGGTTGTAGTGCCATCGGGGGAATGTATTAATCTTTTGGAACCACTTGGAATATCTGCGGGTGTTGCTCTGAGTTCCTTTCCGGTCTTGGCATCCCACACTCGTGTCTTCTTGCTCCAATCTCCAGTAGCAATTATTTTTTTGCCATCCTCCGAAAAAACCACAGTACGAACAGCACCAGGTCCTTTATATATCACTCTTTTACGTTTTCCTGTTCTGGCATTCCACAAATACAACGTCCCTTTTTCATGAGTATAACAATCTAATCCTGTAACGATTGTCCTACCATCAGGGGAATACGCCATGGAAGAAAAACTATACTCTCGATCCTGAATTACGTTAAAAATAGCATCAATCAAACCGAAATGCTTGAGTGTGGCTTTACGTTTGCCCGTTTGCGCATCTAACAAAAAAACCTTATCATAAGGTTTTGCCACAGCGATTGTATTACCATCTGGGGAATATGCTACTCTTGCAATTCTACCGGACCCAGTAAATGTGTTTTTCATATCCGCTGTTTTTGCTTCCCACACTTGTACCTTACCATCTCGACTTCCAGTGACGATAGTCTTTCCATCTGGAGAGTAAGCGGCGGCATTGATTTCCATATATCCTGTGAGTATGGTTTTAGTTTTGCCAGTGGCAGCATCCCACAATCGCACTGTTTTATCCCTACTGGCGGTAGCGATAGTCTTTCCATCTGGAGAGTAAGCCACAGAATTAATACTCTCTGTGTGTCCTGTGAGGGCGGATTTAAGTTTCATTGTTCGGGTATCCCACAATTCTATATCACCGTTTCCTTTACCACTAACAATAGTATCACCATCAGGAGAATATACGACAGCTCTTACACTTTCTTTGTTTGACGTGAGTGTATTTTTGTGATTTCCTGTGGTAGCGTCCCACAACCGAATTGTCCCATCGTAGCTGCGTGTCGCAATAGTCTTACTGTCTGGAGAATATGTGACAGATGAAACTTGTTCTGAATGTCCAGTAAGGGTAATTTTATGATTACCCGTTTTTCCATCCCACAAATATGCTGCATTGTCGTATCCCACAGTGGCGAAAGTTGGTCCATCCAAAGAGAACAAAACTAAATTAACGCCCTTTGCATGCATTCTTTTTATAGATATGCTTTCTCCTGTCAGTGTGTTCCATATGCGCTCAGTGTTAGCAAACCCTCCAACAGAAGCTACATAATTTCCGTCAGGAGAAAAGGCTATGGATTTAACTCTGTGTAAGTGTCCAAGAGGCATCTCCTTTTCTTTTTCAGAAGTAACATTCCACAACTCTACTGGATACCTAATACTTCCGCTTGACTTTCTCTTTTTCTCTCTAATTCCAATAGCGATTATGTTGCCATCAGGAGAAAAGGCAAACGCGTATGGATATGTTATGTTCGTACGTCGCAGCAATTCCAATTCTTTTCCGGTTTGTGGATCGTGGAACCAGATACCGATAGAAGTTGAAACTGCAAGTTTGCTACCATCTGGAGAAAAGTTCACTTTACCAAGAGAACCTTTGCCAATACGTGCTATTGCACCTTCGGGCAAGCCAATTTGTGGGTTATCTTGTGCAGATGCGGGTAAACAACAGATTGAAATTATAAATAGTGTGCATATCAAAAAAAGGGAAGTTTTCATGATAGTAAATCTCCTTTTCGTATTCGCAAACAGTTCATTTCCAAAGCCCATTGATTTTTTCTAACACCGTTTTGTTGAAAACTGGTTCGGTTTTCTTCCAGAAATATAAAATATACTTAATACCCAACGTGAGTTTGATAATAGATATATGAACTTCATTTTGCATAAAATCTTATTCTCATAAGCCCGGTAGGTGCGGTTTCCTAACCGCACCGAGTCCAAAAATCTGATTTATCAAACTCACGTTAATACCCATGAAAACTTCCTATACAGAACTTGAAGTGCTACCGTTTATTCAGACCAAAATTTAGCAAAGTTAAGACAAGTTTTTTTGCTCAAATTCCACAGGTGTCAAATACCCTAACGCTGAATGAGGGCGTTTGTGATTATACACCTGTGTAATAAAATGCCCAATGCGGGCTCTCGCTTCGTGGATGTCCTCATAGGCGTTGAGATGAACTTCTTCTTCCTTGAGCGGGCGGATAAGTCTTTCAGCATATCCGTTCTCCCAAGGACACCCTCTCCGGGCGACTGAAATCTCAATCCCATGATGCCTAAGCAGTGAGATATACGCATCTGAAAGATACTGAACGCCTTGATCAGAATGATGGATCTCTGGAACACTTTGACATAATGCTGTCTCTAAGGGTTTCAACGCCAGAGATTGCGTCAAGTGTTGACTGATATGCCACCCCTGACATGCGAGTGAAGACATCCATGAGCAGACAAACATAGATAAAGTGTCCTTTGAGGCAGACGTAGGTAATATCGCCAACCCAGACCTGATCACATCGGGAGACATCAAGGTTTTCAAGGCGATTACCCCAGGGACGCACACCCGCAACGGATGTCGTGGTTTGACAGACACGTTTGACAGAAACCGAGAGGTTGGTGGATTTCATCAATCGGGCAACACGCTTATACCCGATGGTGTATCCGCTACGCACTAACAACTGTGTGATACGCCTATATCCGTATGTTGGATATAGCAAAGATAACTTCTCTATTTCATCCCGGAGGCCCGCTTCACACGGGTCCTGCTTGGGGTGATAATAAAGATTGCTTCGGTTGAAACCGAGCGTCTCACATATCTGCCGAACCGAAAAGTCTATCCGTAATGCTTCAACCATTTCTCGCTGCTCCATCGGGGTCAACTCAAGTAAGTTGAGGCTTTTTTTTGGATGTCAAGTGCCAGGGTCAACCGCCCAACGAGTTGCTCAAGTTGGGCGATCCGCTCCGCAGAGGCATCAGACTGTTTATCAGCGGGTTCAAAGAGGGTCGCCGCATTTTCAAGAAACTGTCGCTTCCACTTTGAAAGTTGTTCATCGCTGAGGTTATGTCGCCGACACACTTCCGCTTGTGAACTTTCACCCGTAAGTGCCTCAAGAACAACTTCGGCTTTAAACTCGGGAGTGAAGTTTCTTCGTTTTCGTTTCGCCATCGGATACTCCTTTCCAGTAGATGGATATTATACCACAATCTTGTCTTAGAGAGTGGCCCGAATTTCCGATGGCAGTACAAAATTATATCTTGATAATGTCCAATAGTTATGTTAAAATTTATTTAAAGCAGCAATACTGAACAGCCGAAGGCGGTCCCATCAACGATTTAGATTAACAGGTCTAAAACGCTAACTATGCAAGTAAGAGGATGTCCTTATGAAATTAGACTATAGTGAAAAATCTCCAGACACCCATAAAGTCACAATCGCAAGTGAAAAATATAGTATACTACAAGAGATCAATACCTTCGCCAATTATCCTGGGTTTAGTTCAGGTTGCGTGTGATGAATAGCACCGATTGATCCCAGATGTTGTGCGATTTTTTCAATAACAATAGGATCAGGTTTTTGCGGAAGTATTTTTAATGTTTCGTCTAAATACTTCAACCCTCGGTAGCGTGCTTTTAGGTCTAAAACACTATACTCTGTATTCTCACACTGGCATGTATCTGTGAGTTTAGCACTGACAGATACCATAAACATTGATAAGTTTACCGCATTGTTTACCGGTGTCTTGTTGACATTCATAAAATCTTGTAATCCCCAATATTGTTTTGCGTCACGGAAGTTGAACTCTATTTGAAAACGAAGGGAATAATAATCGATCATTTTTTCAGCGTCTAACGCCAAATCAGAACTGAACAATAAGACGTGTGCTTGTTGTTTCGTGGTCAGGTTCGTCTTGAGAATGCAAACTACATTTAGAAGGTCTGCGAACTTTTTGTGGCGTAGCTGCATTTGATACACTTCGGTTCTCATATCTCCCTGTGTGTCGGCAGAGACACAGTATTTAGCGTCAATCTGTCGTGGGTTGAAACGCTCTCCGTAGATGCGCGGGCGTCCTTGCCCGGCGTAAGGTGTTGTCGGTGGCAAATACAGCGCAGCATCTGTGCGTAGTTTTGAAATGAGGTGTAGTCCACATTGTTTTACCATTTGTAGCGCATTATTATGCCCGAAAAATCCATCAAGCACAAAATAACGGAGTGGGATCCAGTCGCCAACCAGTTGTAGCAGTGCCTTGACCATTGTTTGAAGTTGTTTCAACACATCACTGAGCACGACATCGTTTTTGTTCCGGTTCCGGCTCCCTTTTGGACGCCCGCGTTTATGTTTTGGTGTTGCTGTCTCGGTGTTGTCTTGATGTTCGGAAGCACAAACTCCTTGATTTGACGATGGCGTGCCACGCACGATTTGCTCCATAACCATCGGGTATGAACGCCTTCGGTTGACACTCACTAAGGACACGGCTAAAAACGACAAACCGGGGATCGCTTTGCCATACAATGAAGAAAAGAAACGAGATAAACCATAAGTAGATTTTCCCGCTTTTGATACAACCACTTCGTCTCCTGCGAGGATGTAGTCACTTTCACGATCAAACAGATGCGTGCGAAAAAACATCCAACACATCGTCGTCCAAGGCATAACAGTGTTGAAAAAGCGTTGTAGGGTGCGGTAGCTACCTCCTTGTGATGTCCAACGAGAGATATTTAACATGGTTACCCGACCACTCATCGCAAGTAGTGCGAATACAACTCGGCATAACTGCCGTGTCGTCGTTGAGGATAAACATGGATTAAGAACAGAAAACAGTGCTATAATTTCTGACATGGGCGATTGTCCTTTCTAAGTTATGTTTAACTATTATAACTTTAGGACAACCACCCTATTTATTCAACTATTTTTGGCGAAGGTATTGAAGAGATAGAACAGTCTATTAATGATATAGTAGATATTGAGTTTGATTGGGAAGGGAAAGGGTTTGAAAAACCGAGTAGTGAAACATTGTCTGATGCAATAGATCTTATGAAATCTCTTCTATTACAAATATATCTTAATAATGATCTATGGTCTAAATGGTTCGATCCATTTATCTATAGTAATGAGGTAGGATATATATGTATAGGTTGGCATCATGAAGATAAAGCCTTACATTTTCGCATAAAAAATAATGACATGAATTATAGGAAAATATGGAGTTCATCTGGTAAGACGAAATCAGAAAAAAAGCAACTTAATCTTCAAAACTGCGTATCACTATGGAAATGGCTAATTGAATGAATAACAATGAAACAATTGAGGATAAAGAGATTTTATATCGAAGGGTTAAAGTGCATAAACCTAATATACACTTTAATGATCGTAGATATGAACGTCATAAATCAGGTAAAATAGAAGTTTTACCACTTGCCTTTTATGACAGAAGTCGTGAAATATCTGTTGATAGAGCTTCTAAACATAATTTCGATCCATCAAAAACTCAAAGAGATAAAACAGACGGTATTGCAAAACTTATTACTGGAAAAGTGCCTGATATAGATATAGAAGATTATAAAATAGATGTAAAATATGATCCAGATGATATGAATGATGCTCATTCAATAATTGTTATGGTATGTGCTGTTGTTTTCAATGAACGCAGTGGTCACGGGGGTTTAACTTTTTCATTAGCACTCATTCTTTACATGAGCCAAAATATGTATTTCACGCAAAAATTAGCATATATCATAATTGGGTGTCTATTTGCCTGTACTATGTTTATTGGGTGCGGTGCAGATACAGATTCCGATGTTGCGGAAATCGTTAGAATCAATGAACCGAACTACGCAGACATAAACAGATCGACTTGGCAGGCAGAAATACAAGTCCGTTTTTCTCAATCTCCTCAATTCTTGGAGGTGGCAGAGCAACAATATTTAAGTTGGGAACAAACAAAGGATGTTGTTATTCTATCTTTTAATTTTCCTAAGGTGAAACTCTGGGGAACGCGCAGCAGTGCGGAACATTATCGACTGCGTGAGGAAGTTCCCGCAGAAAAACAACTCATAAACACACTATTAACACATCATATTAACACAACACTCACTTGGAGTACAGGTCGAAAACACATTAAGATGAGCTTAAAACCACCACGTGTAATTGCAGAAGACCTTTCGCCACTGCCCCGACCACAAGCAGCACTTGGATTAGTATCACCTGCAGGTAAAAAACTTCCTGCTAACCAAACTATTACACTTTACTTTGATAACAATCCCGGCAAGGTAACAACCAGTGTGGGAACAGTTACGGGATCAGGTGAAACACGAACGATCACCCCGCCCGTTGGAGGTTTTCCACTTGGAAGTCTTTCACTCACAATTACGTGGGAAAATTGCAGCTATACCGAAAGTAGACCATGGGCTTGCATAGGTAGAAAAACTCTTAACTATACTGTTGTAGATCAGTAATAAACTAAGGAATTGTAACAGGATGTCTACCGCGTTAATATAAATAGCAGGACTTACGCATTCCCCCTTGATAAGGGGGGTTAGGGGGGTTAAAAAGGCGTTATTTTAGCTATTTAACCCCCTAAATCCCCCTTATCAGTGGAACTTTAAGAAAAAATGCGTAAGTCCTGAATAGGAGATAATGCAATGTCTAATAATCCAACAACGGAGATATATGGACCTTTAAATGAGATTTATCACTTCGAAATATGGTTTAAAGAATCAGAATTTGAGGATGTTGGAGGTGTTTACATATTCAGCAAAATAGAAACTTCCTTTGGGCGTAAAGCACCAGTTCAACATGTTCATTTATATGTCGGTGAAACACATTCTTTTAAAGAAAGACTTGATAGCCATGAAAAATGGGATGAGGCAATTGAACACGGTGCGCAAATGATACTCTTATTCCCTGAAAATGATGTGGATCGCCGTAAAAAGGTAGAGAAAGATCTTATTGAAGAATATAATCCTATCCTCAATGACAAATAGTCAATTCACAAAGGAATAAAGATTGAATCTAATGCAACCCCGCGTAAACTTGCCTATGAACGTTCAAACCACATCGTATTTTACACGACAACCCACTCATCTTCTGCGGCACGTGTAATTCAACGAAAGGCACAGTTATGCAGGCACGACTAACCGCTCGATTGAGAGAACAAGGCGTATTAAACTAAGAATCATAAACGAATAAATCGGAGGAATTAAATGAATTTTAAACAAAAATTAGTATATATGTTCATCGGATGTCTATTTACATTAGCAGGTTATTTCCTTGCTACATTGGGCTCAGGAGGGTTTGCCCCACAAAATGCGTCCGCACAAGCAGGAGACAAACAGATAATTGATGAGATCGTCTGTAGAGGATTGTCGATCGTCAATGCGGGAAATAAAATTGTCGTTCGCTTGGTTGCAGATGCTGAGGACGAGGGAGGCATGATATCCGTTTCCAATAAAGTAGGTTTTCCCGTTGCCACCTTGAGTGTTATTGAAGAAGGTGGTTCCCTAAGTATCGCTGATAAAACAGGTCAAGCTGTTGCTGGATTGATTGCTGAGGATGAAGGTGGCAGCCTGAATATATTTGGTAGTAATAGGAATAAAAGTGGTGCTCGCTTAAGTGCTAACAAAAATGGCGGCGTTCTAACTGTCAAGTATAAGGGAAGATCGAAAAGTTTTTATTAACCAATTGAAAAATGAAAACTGAACACACCCGTGATCTACAATCCAGAAACGTGGAATTCCCAAATATGATCTCACCTACAACACGTCCTACATACAATAACGAATACTTTACACACCATGAGATAAGAAAGACTTAACATGCACTACACATCACAACAAAATGATTGGTTAGTTCAACCCTACACGCAACCCGCTTCAGTAGAAGAAACGGACAATCAGCTTATTCTCGGTAATGGACTCATTCAGCGAAAGTTCGTCACTGCACCGAATTTCGCAACGGTTGATTATACAAATCAAATTACCGAGAGCAGTCTGCTGCGTGGCATCAAACCAGAGGTGGTGCTTACAATTGATGGACATCAATTTGAGGTAGGTGGCTTGAAAGGGCAGCCCGACTACGCCTATCTTGATGAAGAGTGGATTGCAGGCTTGACCAGTGACGAGAACGGATTTCAGTTTCGCGAATATCAAGTCGGTGAACCTGAAGCCCGCTACCCATGGGTCCGCAGACGTACTGAGACATCATCAATGCACAACCTAACAGGTTATGCTACAACAGTATATCCACCAGCAGGTGTAACACTGACGGTTGCGTTTTCACCACCACCATCCCTTGACTCCCTGCAGGTTTGTGTGCATTATGAACTATACCAAGGCATTCCGACACTGTCCAAGTGGATCACTATTCGCAATGAGGGTCAAAAACCGATTCAGATTGATGCCTTAAGTTGTGAAATCCTTGCGGTCAACGAGCAGGAAAAGCATCGACTACATGTTGAGAGCGATTATGCATTTAGTAGAATGGAAACGACACAGTGGGGACCAGATGCGGATTACCTGACGCAAGTTGATTATCGCTATCAGATGCCGCTGTTAATGACAAGTCACTATCCACTCGGTCCGGGTGTGCTTCTCCAACCGGGAGAGACTTTCACAAGTTTTCGCACCTTTGAGATTCTGCACGATAGTGATGAACGCGAGCGAAAAGGGTTAGCACGCCGCAAGATGTTTCGTACAGTCGCGCCACAGGTCACGGAGAATCCAATCCTCATGCATGTTCGGAGTGCCGAACCGGACGCTGTCCGTTTAGCAATTGATCAGTGCGCCGAAGTCGGGTTTGAGATGGTGATTATGACCTTTGGAAGTGGATACAATATTGAGAGCGAAGACCCGGAATACATTGCCACAATGAAGGAATTGGCAGATTATGCGCATAGTAAAGGCATTCAACTCGGTGGTTATACGTTGATGTGTGCTTCGCGGGGTGTGGGTGAAGAATTCAACTGTATCGACCCAGACACCGGACAACCCGGAAGTAAGTTCGGACAGAGTGCTTGTCTTGCGAGCAGTTGGGGAGATGGCTATACCCAGCGAGTGCTGAATTTCATGGATGCAACTGGAATGGATATTATAGAGACCGATGGTCCTTATCATGGTGATGTTTGTGCTTCAACGAAACATGAACACCATAACGGCTTGGCAGATTCACAGTTGCGTCAGTGGGAAGCGTGCGTGAATTTTTACCACGAATGCCGAGCACGCGGAATCTATATCAATTCACCAGATAATTATTACCTCAACGGTTCAAACAAATACGGTATGGGCTATCGAGAAACGAATTTCAGTTTACCCCGCGAACGGCAAATTTTAATTGCCCGGCAGAATATCTACGATGGCACATACCAAAAGACACCGAGTATGGGTTGGATGTTCGTGCCGTTAGTGGAGTATCACGGAGGCGGACAAGCCGCAACATTTGAGCCGCTTTGTGACCATCTTGATGACTACGAATCACATCTTGCACAGAACTTCGGCAGTGGTGTGATTGCGTGCTATCGCGGTCCCCGGCTTTTTGATACCGAACAAACCAAAGCTGTCGTTAAGAAATGGGTTGACTTCTTCAAAAAGTATCGTACAATATTGGAATCTGACCTGATTCATGTGCGCCGCCCAGATGGACGTTCTATTGATTGTGTGCTACACGCTAACCCGCAAATAAACCCTTGTGGATTAGTGATGCTCTATAATCCTACGCGGACGGTGCAAGAAATCACTTTGAAATTACCGCTCTATTATACTGGATTGTCTGAAGCTGCCAAGATTCGTGAAAAAGAAGGAGAAACCAAACAGTACAAAATCGACCGAAACTACAACGTTGAGATTCCAATTGAGATGGAAGCAAAAAGCATTAGCTATCTCGTTATTGAATAATACCCAATTAATGAGATTTATCTTATTTCTCAGACGGTAGGTGCGGTTTCCTAACCGCACTATAGGTGTCATTTTAAGAACATGTCTCTTGTTGGAGGGTTTTGGAAACCCGATTTTATGCTATGCACCTCATGCAGCATGCCACACGCGCATGCTGCCACCGTTGGTGCTTCGGTTTTGTTTGATATGTGTTCTGTTCTTCTATACACATTCCGCACCGCTGGTGCTGATATGGGATTTTCAAAGCCTCAGAGAGGCAACAGGTGTATAGTAAGCGTTGATCCCCCACAGCCGCCAAAGCCCCAGAGGGGCGAAAGGTGTATCAGACGCACTAACGTTACACTAAATTGACGCCTATGGGTGTTCACATATTTTTTGGTTTTACTATAAACCGTGCATCACAAATGGAGGTAAAATGAGAGTCATCCAATTTAAAAAAGCAATTTTGGTATACGGAACGTTGATCTGCCTCTGTTTCATGAACCCAGGTCTAAGTTCTGCCCTCGATTCGGACGCAGCTTTGGGAATATGGTTCTTTGATGAAGACAAAGGTGGGACAGCAAAAGATGCTTCCAAGAATGGCAATGACGGAGAAATTGTTGATGCCCAATGGGTCGCTGGCAAGTTCGGTCAAGCCTTAAAGTTTGAGGGGGGCGGTCATGTTGCTGTCGGTGATTTTTCTGGCTATGAGGACAAAGTGTCAATCATCGCTTTGATTAAGACGCCTGCAGCGCCAGCATGGTCTGACATCATCGTAGGTCCCTGCAGCGATGTTATCTTGACATTACAGAACCATAAATTAAATTTCGCTGGACAGTGTGCACAACCGATTCCCCATAATACGTGGTCTACAACTTTGTTGAATGATGATAAGTGGCATCAGATTGCTGGTACTTATGACGGTAAAACAGTGAAGGTCTATGTTGATGGTAAGTTAGAAGCATCTAACGCTGCCGCAGGTCCATTTAAAACGGGACCTAAATATATCGGTTCAAGAGACGACAAGCAGGAGGCTTTCACAGGTCTCATTGATGAAATCGCGTTTTTCAATGTCGCACTCTCAGACGATGATGTGAAAGCGATTGCAGACAGTGGATTATCTATCGCACTCGGCTTTGCAGCTGTCTCTCCTCAAGCGAAACTGACCACGGCGTGGGCAAAATTGAAAACAGAAAGGTAACCCGATAAGGTATCAACTTCGTTATTATGACGTGAGTTTGGTACTTTGTAGCACAAACTTTATGAAGATTAAAAAATAAATTTAGTAATTCCATAACCATCTTCGGTGCGGTTAGGAAACCGCACCTACCATGCCTACGGAAAACTGGAATTACCGATTTAAATACTTTATCTCCATTTAGTTTGTGCATCCGTAGAACGCAAACTAAAAATTTGCGCTACTATGCATAGTGAATCAACACTGAATTGAATAAGGAAAATGAGCATACTCGTCCACAAAAACACAAAAGTAATTGTTCAAGGAATCACAGGACGTTCTGGACGTTTTCACACAGAACAGTGTGTGGACTACGGCACGCAAATTGTTTCTGGTGCTGTTCCCGGTAGAGGTGGAACGGATGTGAACGGTATCCCTGTATTTGACACCGTAGCGGGAGGAGTTGCAGAAACAGGAGCGGATACTTCCCTTATTTTCGTTCCTGCGCGCTTCAACACTGCAGATTCCATTATGGAAGCTGCTGATGCTGGAATTGAACTGATCATCTGCATCTCCGAACATATCCCTGTGCTTGATATGGTGAAGGCGAAAGCGTTCCTTCACGGCAAACAGACTCGGTTAATCGGTCCGAACTGTCCGGGCATCATTACACCCGGCGAATGTAAAATTGGTGTGATGCCTGCGTTTGCTTATTCCCCCGGTAATGTCGGTATTGTCTCACGAAGTGGCACGCTAACCTATGAAGCAGCGTATCAATTGAAGCAACTCGATATCGGGCAATCTACCTGTGTCGGTATTGGTGGCGACCCAGTGATAGGCACAAACTTCGTTGATGTTCTCAAGCTTTTTGAGGAAGACGATAACACACATGCCGTGGTCTTAATTGGGGAAATCGGTGGTACGGCAGAGGAAAAGGCTGCACAGTTTGTTAAGAACGAAATGACAAAACCCGTAGTTGGTTTTATTGCCGGACAGACTGCACCTCCCGGCAAACGGATGGGACATGCGGGGGCAATCATCTCAGGTGGACAAGGCACTGCTGCAGATAAAATTGCGTCACTGAAAGATGCTGGAATTGCTGTGGCAGATGACCTTACCACCATCGGGGAGACCGTCGCAGAGGTTTTAGCTTAAAGAGTTTTGTCTGGAATGAAGCTCGGTAGGTTCGGTTGGGAAACCGAACCTACCGAGGGTTTCACATATTTTTAGAATTTAGTATAAACAAATGAAAAAAGACATCACCTATCTTCACACTAAAAAACAGCAACAGCAACCCATCACCGTGCTAACCTGTTACGATTATCCCACCGCTTGCATGCAGGACGAAGCAGGTATTGACATCGTTTTTGTTGGGGATAGCGTTGGGACAAATATCCTCGGCTATAAAAGCGAAATGGAGGTGACGATGGCAGATATGCTGCACCATCTTAAAGCAGTACGCCGCGGTGTAACAGATGCCTACCTTCTCGTTGACATGCCCTACGCTGCTGACCGTAATGAAAAGCAAGCCGTTGCCAATGCGAATCTCTTTTTAGATAGTGGTGCTGATGGCGTTAAACTGGAAGGTGGTACAGAGAAAATCTCTATTGTTACTGCACTCACCGAGCAGGGAATAGAGGTTTGCGCACACATCGGACATAATCCACAAATTCACGGCACCAAAGCATCGACGCACGGCAAAACGGTAGCAAAAGCGAAGGAACTTATTCAAACCGCATCGGCACTTGCAGATGCAGGCGCAAAACTCATCGTTCTTGAGAAAATCACTGAAGAGGTGAGCCAAATCATAACGGATACGCTTGACATTCCCACCATCGGCATCGGAGCAGGCAGATTCTGCGATGGACAAGTGCTCGTTATCAACGATATATTGGGAATAGGTACACCTTTCAAACACGCCAAACGTTATCAGGATTACAACAAACTCACCTTTGAGGCAATATCGCAATATATAAACGAGGTAGAAAACGGAGATTTTCCAACAGATGCTAATGTGGCACACATCGTCCCTGACAAGTTGGAGCGGGTTCAAAAGTGGTTGGAATCGGAACGTTGTAATATTTAAAATAATCTTGACATATCGTAATGACATTGTTTATAATACAGTAAAATCATAAAGGTATGAGGTGTAATATGGAATTCAAGGAAGGGCATCCATTGACGCATGTTGTTCATAATGAGACGTTTGATGAGACATTCACAGCATACATAAAAAAGAACGGTGTCGCGTGGCTTGGATGGATTCCAGATTTACCCGAGGTAAAATGTGAAGGCGAGACGGTAGAGATCGTCCGAAAAAAACTACACGATACTCTTCACCAAACTTTAGTCGCTATAGAAGAAGCATGGGATGAGCAATTTGAAGCAGACGTGAAGGCTGGTCGTCTTGAGCCTCTTATAGAAAAAGCTAAACGAAGTTGTGAGGAAGGCAATTATACAAAGATTGTCTGAACTCAATGAACCAATTTCAGCATATCAGGAGCCAGGGATTTGTTGCACTGGAAAATAAATTACCTATAGAAATTCGGAGAACTGTAGCAAAACAATTCCAACTTCTTCAAACGAACCAATCCCACCCCTCTCTCTCAGATTTAAAAAAGTGTTGGGGAGATGGTCGCTCCGTATTACACACAACTATAGGGCTTTGGGATACAGACACGAGAACACGATCACGTGGTATTGGCTTGGGACACATACAGAGTATGAGAGGCAGATAAGTAAACCTCTATAGTAGCTAGCAGAACATGGAACAAAGACGACGCGCACCACGATGTAGCGGAAGATATAATTATATCTCAAGATATTCCCCCAAAAAATCCACCCAATAACGTGAAAATGGATTCAATGAGTCCACAAACGACTTTCCCAAAAAAAATATTATAGTGAAATCCGAAAATACGTTCACATTTCAATGAACAACAATCTCTACACGCTCGCGCTGGCGAGATTTCCTAACCTCGCCAATGTCCAGGTAATTGTGGGTTTTACTATAATATTTAATCAAATATTTTAAATTAAAAATTAAATAGTGAAAACAACAACATAAACCTTGAACAATGTTTATGATACCATTTCTAATTGACAAATTGTCATAACATATTGTAGGTCGGGTTGAGCTTGCGAAACCCATAACTGTTAATTTAGTGCTCCGCCCCTGGTAGGCACTGAATGCCATAAAGGCATTCACAGCGTTGATTTGGCGTTTTGTAAACGCGCCGAGCCCAGACCTAAGACACCATAAACGGCGCGTTTACAAAACGCGCCTACCTTTGGGTAATAAATCGGGCTTAGAAAGCCCTCCCACAAGAGATAATCCAGCAATTTTTTCTTAAGTTGACACTTATGGGTTTCGCTGCGCTCTACCCAACCTACGATAGAACTATAATCCTATCGATCCGAACCTGTGAGAACTTCCTCCCAATCCCACACAAGGATTGTGCCATCTTGTCCCGTGCTGACAAGTGTTTTACGATCAGGTGAAAATACTAACGTTCCTACTGGTTCTGAGTGCCCATCAAGTGTAGTAAGTTTGTCCCCAGATTCAACATCCCATAGTTCAATTCTACCGTTTCTAAGTCCAGTAACAAGCAAGGTACTATCTGGCGCAAACACTAACGTTTCAACACCGCCGCTAACTTCCCTCAGAAGCACCGGTTTACTACCTCCCATTACGCGAATTCGTTTATTACTTCCTATGGCAATCAGTACACCATTTGAAGAGAATGACAATGCTGCAATTGGTTCCCGTAGATTCTGTTCTGTTAGCGAAGTTAACACAGCACCAGTTTCCACATCCCACATCTCGACTTGTCCTCCGCCACTTCCACTGACAAGCTTCTTCCCGTCCGGTGAGAAAACCAAAGCATCGATCATTCGGGTTTGATGTAGTAGGACATCGTGGTTTTCACCTGGTGGAAATACCAAAGCACCGTTTTGATCTAACTCCACTTTATCTGATAGAGGGTTATTTAAAACAGATACTGTTTCCGTATTCCAAACGCAAACATTGAGGGTGTTAACCAAATAATGATGCAAGAATTAGCAAAATACCCTCTAAATCTCGCTGCATCATTTTTCAACTGTAACAATGATAACAAATATGAAAAAATTTGTCAATGAAAGATCTTTATTTTTTCATTGACTTATCCATCTAAAACTTGTATCCTCACTGAAAACAAACTCACTACTATTAGAGGATACCATGAAACATTGTCCAAGATGTCAACACACACATTTCGTCAAAAATGGGTTCGTCAGCAAGAAACAACGCTATAAGTGCAAAGCCTGCGACTACCAATGGACACGCACCACACTACGAGGACACCCGCAGACCGACAAGAGATTGTCTGTTCTATTGTATTGTCATGGTATTTCAATGAACGCAATTTCAAAACTTTTTCAGGTCTCTACGACTGCCGTGCTGAAATGGATACACACTTTTGCTAAAAAGCAGGCACCCAAACCCACGCTTGCCCCCGAAACTCCCGTCGTTTTGGAACTTGATGAGATGTGGCATTATATTGGCAACAAGAAAAACAAACTTTGGATATGGAAAGTGCTTGATAGAAAGACGGGACACCTGATTGATTGGGAATGCGGTGGTCGCGATAAAAAAACACTTGAGAAACTCACAACACGCCTTGCTGCGCTTGACGTTAAGGTATATTATACGGACAAGTGGCACGTCTATGAAACCTTATTACCCGCCTCAAAACATGTTCAGACGAAAGCAGAGACACATCGTATTGAACGCAACAACGGCTTCATGAGACACTGGTTCGGACGCTTCAAGCGCAAGTCTATTATTGTATCAAAAAGCGTGGAGATGGTGAACTTGACGATCGCCTTATTTGCGAGATTCCGTGCTAATGGAAACGTATATGATATATTAAATATCGAAGAAATGCCTCCGAATATCATTATTTAGTTAATACCCTCCAAACATTACCGAAACTGTTGTAAGCCACCGTTTTACTGTCAGGTGAAAAAGCAATTGCTCCAGGAGGACCACCCCCTGTTATCATGTTTGCCAACTCACGTCCCGTCTGGACATCAGTCAGACGCATCAACCCATCTTCAGCACCCATGCTGACGAGCTGAGTTCCATCGGACGAAAAAGCTAATCCAGATAACAAATCTTGATGTCTTTTCATCTGGACTTCAGTTTTTTGCAATGTTTTTAGATCCCAAAAGGAAATAATGCCATTAATTGCCGCACTGGCAAGTGTGGTGTTATCTTTAAAAAAAACTACTGCTTTCACCCACTCTGTGTGTCCGGTGATACGGATTGGTGATGCAGCACCGGTTTCTATATTCCAGAATCTGACCGTACCGTCCACACTCCCGCTGGCAAGCGTTGTACCATCTGGTGAAAACGTTAACGCACTAATACTTTTGATATGACCTGTGAAAGTTGTGATAGACTCACCTGTGGGGGTATCCCACAGCTGTACCGTCTTATCAGTACTCCCACTGGCAAGCATTCTTCCATTTGGTGAGAATGCCAACACGCTAATCAAACCTGTGTGTTTTCGGAGAGTGATTGGTTTATCGTTGCTGGTGGTATCCCATAACAGTGCCATTGTATCATCACTTCCACTGGCGAGGTGTGTGCCATCGGGCGAAAATGCCAGGGCTAATATACGTTTCTCTTTCTCCAAAGGCAACGGATCTTGATTTTCCCCTAACAATATTCTTGAGAGCCTTCTAAAGATGGATAACTTTTTTATATGTCCTCCGAGGGTGGATAATTTTTTGCCAGTCGTCGTGTCCCACAACTCAATCCTTCCGCCTTTTAGTCCAACGGCAAATTTATCATGTGTCAACGCATAGGGTTCAGGGAGACTTCGCCTCTTTATCACTTCCCAAGATCGTTCTTCGATCTTCTCCACATTTCCCTTTTTGGTCTCAATATCTAACTGACCAATTGAGTCTCCCCAATTTCCCAAACTGACAAGTGTTTTGCTATCTTCAGAGAACCTTAATGCTGAGGCAGGCAAAAGAACATCAGGGAGTGACACTTTGCGCCCAGTAGCGACTTCCCACAGTTGAAGTTCCTTTCCACGGAATCTACCACCGCCTCCAAACCTACCGCCTCCATTGGCAAGAAAACGTCCATCTGGGGAAAATGCCAGGGATTGACACTTACCGGGGAACATGGACAATTCTTTCCCTGTTTTCACATCGTAAAGCCACACACCGATACTACTACCTACAGCGAGTAGCGTGCCATCCGGTGAGAATTGCATGACATTAATACCACCCTTTCCCAAACGCGCTTTCGCCGCTATCGGTAAATGCCATTTTGTCGAATCTTCCGTTATTTCATCGGCTTGTGCTTCTGCAATTGCTGCGGCGGCATCATTAGGTTGCTGTTCAGGGTTATCGTGTTTATCCAATGCATCAACACTTCCGATTCGTGTCCGCACATTTGGCTTAGATTCTAAGTTTGCGACTATTGGAGCGTCAACGATCTCAATCGACATCTCTGCATTTGCATCTAAACTATAAGGCTTCTGAAAACGAGTCAGGTATTTGCTATTTCCAAAACTGAGCATGAACAACACTACTACTAACGTAGAGGCAGCAACTGCCCACGGCATTAACGGTTTACTGCCGACTGGTGTAGCGGGTTTGGTCCGCGAAATTTCTTGCATGATGTTTTCTGTCAGATTTGGTGTAATTTTGAAATTGTCTAAAACCTCTCTTATTATCGGTTCTTCCTTCTTTAAACGCTGCTGTGCGCGGCGCAGACGACTCTTAACCGTATTTGCCGATACACCTAAAAACGCACCTATTTCTGTACACGACATCTCTCCGAAGTAATGTAACGTCATGACAGTGCGTTCACTTTCCCTAAGCTTCGCAAGCAGTTTCTTGACGACATCGCGTTGTGCTTGTCCAGATATGCGCTCGTTTTCTTCTGCGATATATTCGGAGTACGCCTCTTTTTCCAACTGCTCCTCGTCTGCCCGATCAAGATGCTCCAACGACTGTGTCCACAAACGTTTTTTACGCACCCATGAGCTGCAGCGGTTCGCTGCAATCACATAAAGCCAACCCACGAAACGTTGCGGCTCCTTCAGAGTTGCCAATCGCTTGTATGCTTTCAAGAATGTATCCTGCGTAATCTCTTCAGCGATATGAAAATCTCCGATTTTCCGCCACGCAAGTGCGTGAACCTGCTTCTGATATTTTCTTACGAGCACGGAAAAAGCGTCATCATCGCCTGCAAGGACGCGTTGAATAAGCTCAACATCATTGTTTTTCATTTAGGCACCTCTGAAAGGAATAGTCGCATCACACTGGATTTATAAATTGTGACGCTACTTAGGAGTGCAACGGGTGCATAATTCTGCAAATATAGAAGTGTGTTTAAATAAGAGAGTTCGAGATTCATTAGTAAATATGAAATCTAAAGGGAATTATAGCGGACTATATCAAAACATCGTCCGTTAGCTGATTATGGTGAGCTTTGAAATTAAAGAGGCACATTTTCTGTAGGAGCGATCTCCGAATCGCGACGAACCTCTGATAGTCGGGAATCGGAGTTCCCTCCCGACAAATGCCATACGGGGAATGTCTAAATGGCATTCATACCGTTGATTTGGCGCATTTGGCGTTGATTCACAACTCAAAATGTTCTGTTAATTCTAAAGTTCACTATATAATTCCTCTGTTAGTAGAATTATACCATAAATCTAATTTCTGGGAGGGATTTTCTAAAAAATAGATTTCTTGGAAAGTTCTTAGATCGGGATTTATGTAAAGTTTGGTTACACGTTATCCTTTTGAGATACATAGCACAGAAGGTAAACTGGCAGTGCAAGCCTATTTCTTACACTGCCAATTTTATGTGAGGTGACAATATTCAAATGTTTAAACGGTGGGTCTTCTGACTACCTAAATAACGTGAACTCAGTATAAGTGATTTGAGGAATCGGTGCGGTTAGGAAACCGCACCTACCGCGGTTATATGAGTAGAATTCTAAGCATTAAGAACTTTATAACTCTTACACCGAGCTTCCGTTAAATATCATTATTCTTCTATCGGGCCGGACTCTTGAGGACTTCATCCCAATCCCACAAAAGAATTGTGCCATCATACCCCGTACTCACAAGCGTTTTGCCATCTGACGAAAATAGTAACTTCACAATTGGTGCCGTGTGTCCATCAAGTGTAGCGAGTTCGTCTCCTGTAGTAATATCCAATAACTGAATTCCACCACTCGCAAGTCCTACAACAAGCACGGTTTCATCTGGTGAAAACACTAAGGCATTGCAATTTACTTTGGACACTTCCTTAAAGTGTGTTTTTTTCTGGCTGCCGAACAGACGAATCTGTTCAAAATTTCCTACAGCAAGCAGAGACTCATCTGCAGAGAATGCCAACGCGGTAATTCGGTTTTTTAGAAACATAGAAAGAATTCCATTATCCATTGGATCATTTATTCCATCTCCTATTAAGAAGTTGGTTAACTCATCCCCAGTTTTCACATCCCATATTTGAACTTTCCCTTGTAAGTCTCCACTGACAAGTTTTTTTCCATCCAGTGAGAATATTATAGTGCTAATCTGAGACATCATAGGCAGGGGTATATCTGTAAAAGCCATGTTTAGCATTTTGCCCGTATCTGTATTCCACAAGCGGATTTCTCCTGAACTACCAAGAGCTACCGTTTTCCCATCAGGTGAAACAGCCATTGCTGAAACAATCCTATCCTTTGTTACTGTCAAACGTGCTAATTCACGACCAGTACGGACATCAGTTAATTGAATCCTTTGCTGATGGGCTATTGCGAGCTTTGTTCCATCAGACGAAAAGGCTAAAGTCTGTAATACATCGCAATGTCCTTTAGTTTGAAAGTTAGCTTTTCGTTGTGTCTTAAGATCCCAAAAAGTAATTATGCCGTTATACGCTACACTTGCAAGCATATTACTATCTTTTAAAATCGCCATTCCTCTTTGTGTATGTGTGTGATCGGAGATGTGTATTGGTAATGGATTATTCGTTTCTGTATTCCAAAACAGAACTGCCCCATCTGCACTTGCACTTGCAAGCGTGCTACCGTCTGGTGAAAAAGTTAGCGCAGTTATATTGTTGATATGTCCAGTAAGTGTCGCGAGTAGTTTACCAGTACCTGTATCCCACAACTGCACCGTATTTTCTGTATCCCCGCTTGCTAACATTTTTCCGTTCGGAGAAAATGCTAAAACCGGAGAGTACCCTAATGCGCTTGCTCGACCTGTGTGTTTTCTGAGGATTATCGGTTCATTATTTCCAGTAGTATCCCACAATAGAACTGTTGTATTCACGCTCCCAATAGCAAGTTGAGATCCATTAGGGGAGAATGCTAATCCTAAGATATGGTCGTTTTTTCCCATTTCAAAAAACATTTCCACCTGAATGTCCTCTTGTTCAAATTGCCCCGAATAAATCGGGTCCCATAATTGAACCTTGCCGGACACTCCACCAACCGCCAATTTATCATGTGTAAGTGCATAGGATTCACTATAAGCTCTATCCTTTGGACGCTCTCTGAAAGTTTTTAGGTTCATTTCTCCTGTTTCAATATTTAAGTCGCCAATCGTATCTCCCCAATCCCCCAAACTGATAAGTGTCTTGCCATCTTCAGAAAACAGCAATGCTGAAGCAGCGGAAGGACTTTTGGCAAATGGTACTCGCTTACCCGTAGAAACTTCCCACAATTGAACTTCCTTTCCATGATATCTACCACTTCCACCAACATTTCCGCCACCACCATTAGCAAGAAAACGTCCATCTGGTGAAAAAGCAAGGGATTGACACGCACCAGGGAACAAGGATATTTCTTTGCCTGTTTTTGCATCGTAGAGCCACACACCGATATTACCGCCTACAGCGAGTAGCGTGCCATCCGGTGAGAATTGCATGACATTAATACCACCCTTTCCCAAACGAGCTTTCGCCGCTATCGGTAAACGCCATTTTGTCGAATCTTCCGTTATTTCATCGGCTTGTGCCTCTGCAATTGCTGCGGTGGTATCATTCGGTTGCTGTTCAGAGTTATTGGTTTTATTTTGAACGTTGGCACTTTCTATTTGTGATCGCACATCCGGTTTGGACTCAAGGTTCGCGACTGGTGCGTCAATGATGTCAACCGTCATCTCTGCGGTGGCATCTAAACTATAAGGTTTCTGAAACATTTGCAAGTATTTGCTATTTCCAAAGCCAAGCATGAGCAACATCACTGCTAACGTGGAAGCGGCAATTGCCCATGGAACTAATGGCTTACTACCGGACGGTGTAGCGGGTTTAATACGCGAAATCTCTTGCATGATGGTTTCTCTCAAGTTTGGTGTAATCTTGAAATTGTCTAAAGCCTCTCTTATCATTGGTTCCTCCTTCTTTAAACGCTGCTGGGCACGGTGAAGTCGACTCTTAACCGTATTTGCCGATACACCTAAAAACGCACCGATCTCTGTACACGACATCTCTCCAAAATAATGCAATGTCATGACAGTGCGTTCACTTTCCCCAAGCTTCGCAAGTAGTTTCTTGACAACATTGCGTTGTGTTTCTGCGGTGATCCGTTCGTTTTCCTCAAGCACATACTCAGAATAAGTCGCTTTTTCGGGTTGAGCAACGTCCTTGTCCTCCAACAACTGCGCTCGTAAATGCTTTTTACGCAACCATGTGCTGCAGCGGTTTGTAGCAATCACATAAAGCCAGCTCGCAAAACGCTGCGGTTTCTTAAGTTCGCCTAATTTCTGATACGCTCTCAGAAATGTATCCTGTGTAATCTCCTCGGCGATGTGGAAGTCTCCGATTTTCCGCCACACAAGCGCGTGAACCTGTTTCTGATATTTTTCCACAAGTTCTGCAAAGGCAGCAGCATCACCATCAAGAATACGGCGGATTAATTGCACATCATTGTTTTTCATGGATCACCTCCGATTTCACCCTATAGTGACGCCACGAAACAGTGAAACGGGTGCATAATTCTGCAAATAGGAGTGTGTTCAGATAAGAGAGTTAGGGGAACGTGAATTTTATATAAGTTTTAAAAGTTTTTTGCGAAAGTTCGGCAATGTGTTATCTGAACCAAGATTTACAGGATTAGAATCAACGCCAAATGCGCTTTTTGGCATTTGGCGGGATTTTCAAGATTATGTTGATGCTGTGCGGATACTACAATCCTGGAAATCTGTAAATCCTGTGAATCCTGGTTCAGACAAAAAGGAAGCCAATAATATCAACGTTAAAAACTCCTTCCACAAGAATACTAATTACGACTGTTATCCGTTGGGTTTCGCAAACTCTACACAACCTACGACAATACTACATTAAATTACACATCCAAAGGTACTACTGGAGTGTCTACCGAAATTTTGCGGGTAAAGGTCGCGATTCGGAGATCGCTCCTATTGGACAAACCTCTTTGTAGGCGGGAACTCCGATTCCCGACTACTGACACGACTCACAATTTTAGTGTGGACAGAACACTACGTCCGCATACACATAGGTTGGTGTAGTGTTGCTACTGGAATGAATCTTGTCATCATCGTCTTTGGAGGCAGAAACAATATCTCTCCGGACGATTTCTCCGGGTTTCGCAGCAACAGGCGAGCTAAACATCGGTCCGTCAACAACACATGTATGGAACTCCCCGTTTTCACCGAGTGGGTCCACGCCATCAGGCAAATCTGCAAGGAGTTCCGCATTAAACCAACGCCCCGCGAAATCTGCGGGAACTTTGGTAGGATTGAGAGCAGTGATAATCGCACGCATGCCGGACGCTATCATCTTTTGTGCCAGTAATGTTGTATCCTCACCCCATACCGGAAAAATCGGTGTGAAGCCGGTGCCGCTAAGTTTTTCTTCTCGGTACGCACGGATATCTTCAAGAGACATTATAATGATTAAATCGGAGGTGTTTTATAACACCAAGGTCTGAAGTTCAATCTATAGTTGTGTAATCCACAACAAGTTTCCATGACTAAGTCGCTGAACCCTTTCTTCCAGTTGCGCAACTTGTCTTTTACAATGCGGTATCTTTTAACACCACTAATCGCATGTTCAATCTGTATGCGTATGGACGAAATGAGACGATTTCTTTCTTTTTCCTCGGTGGTAAGTTCACCACCTTTCGGTTTCTTTTTCGGTTGAATGATGTTTATGCCAGGGCGTGTAAACCCTTGAAAACCGGTATCTTGATATAAGTTGCTACCACTCGGCACAGTATATCCTACAGTATCTGCGATCTGTTTATCGTGTATTCTCCCTTCAAAGGAAGGTGTCAATAACACGACTTTGCAAGCAGCATTGATAATAAAGTTATTCTTGAGCGTATGTTGTTTCTTTTTGCCACTATAATGAGCCTTTTGAACTTGTGGGTCTTTGGGACGCCGGATTGGTCGCTCGGTGCCATCATGAAAAAAAATGGTTGGAAGTCTGATTGTCAACCGAGGTATCCAAAGCCACATCAAAAGTTGCGGGGATTGTCGTCCGAGATGGCAACTCTCCAAGTTCGGCTAAAGCACTATCTAATATCGGCAAAAGACGATGGATCCATTTGTTGGCTACAGGTTGACACATACCGAAGAGTTCACCTTGCACATCTTGTGTTGTCGCTTTGCGGAGGTAAACTAAAATAAACAACAACTTATCTTCAAAACTGGGTAAACAACTCGTTTTGTAGGTGGAATATCGCCGTTTTTCACGGGGTTTTCCATCAAGTGTCTTTGTTGCATAATACGCTAAAAAATGTTTGGTAAAGTAGGGAAGAAGAGATGAAAACTCTTCAAGTGTATATCCTATAAGAGACTCAAACCTTGTGGGTTTATCCTTAAGATATTGGTAATTCATCAGTCGCACTCCAAAATAGGTTTTCTTACAAATATACTACAAACTAATAAAACTCACAACAATTAAAACGTTATAATGTCTCGTATAGAAAGCATCGGCAGGTAACGCATTGGTTACCTGCCACCTCGCGTGCGTATCCGTATTTGAGGGTGCGTTCAATTACCTCACAATCTCATTGGTATCAGCGATCTCTTGTCTATAGAAACAATATACCACTGATACGAAGTATAGCATAAGAGTATAAAAACTACCATGTTCGTGATACTCTCAATGCCTATTTGATGTACGCGTTCATAGCTTGCTGTTTTCTTGTGATAGATTAAAAACTTCGTATAGAGATACCGAGTAAAACCAGCAAAACAAAAACGACGATGCCTAACAACATAATGTATAATCCTAATAGTTTTTCAAATAGGTATTTGAAAATGCTTTGATCGCTGCATCTTCCGTGCTGAAATGTTCAAAAATGTTGATGAGTCGGCTTTGGACAATCAAGTTTTTGATGTGTTTGCCGACATTGATGATTGCGATACGTCCTCCTTTCGACCTTACCATGTTATAGGCTACGATAAATGTTCCGAGACCTGCACTATCCATTTTATGAACACGCTTGAGATTAATAAGGATACGCGGTGTTTCAGATGCATCTATTTGTCTTATCATAACCGCCCGCAACTCTGGTATCGCCTCACCAATGATTTTCCCAGCCGGTTCTAAAATTATGATGCGATCTTTCTGACGGATTATAGTTGACATAGGATACTCCCCTTGTTTGCGTTTAATTGTAGTTGCAATGATTTATGAACTACTCTTACTTATACATCAGTCTTAAATAGAAAAAGTTAATAGCAAATTGCAGAATTTTCTTGCAATTTGCTAAAAACATTGTGAGTTGCGAAGAAAAAAGTGAAATCGGTGATTTTCATCTTGCTTTGTTGTAACTTGACTTCTAATGCACGCCGGCTGCACTGTTAGCATGTGCAATCACCTCTCAAGTTAACGCTATTCAATTCAAAAATGTCAAATTAATTCTAAAATCTACCATAGTTTTGCTTTATCAAGAAATAATCTGCACAAAACCAATAGTATCTACTTATTATTGATTTTGTGCAGATTGTTTAAATTATGGTGAACTTTGAAATTAAAGAGACACGTTTTCTGTAGGAGCGATCTCCGATTCTCGACTGAAATCATAGTCGAGAATCGGAGTTCCCTCCGACAAATGCCATACGGGGAATGCCTAAATGGCATTCATACCGTTGATTTGGCGCATTTGGCGTTGATTCACAACTCAAATGTCCTGTTAATTCTAAAGCTTACTATAAGTTATCCAAACGGAATATGAGACTGGGTTTCAGACTTGACGTCTGTAGTCGGATCAGTACCTTTGGCAAATCCCTTTGCATTGCATTCATCTATAGTTATTTCTTCGTCATTATCACCAGGAGGTGAATGCATAACATATACGTCACGACTTACATCGAGCTCTCCCTGAAAATCCCCTTTAACATGCTTCCTGACACCATTGGCGACCGCTCTGACTTCATAAGAACCTGTATAGTCTTCATCGTCACCGCCATAGTAGGCCCAAGCCCAGGCGTCCCAATTATAGGAAAGAATGTCACCGTCTACAACATCAAGTAAATCCCATACCAGCCATGCGTCTGTTTCTGCACCTGAGCTTAAAGGACCATCACTGTCATTTGCCCATCTGAAAGTCCCCTGCGTAAGCCAGGTCTCATATTGTGACTGTCCAAAATTATCGTTATACGATGGTATTACAAATTGAACTGCACAGAATAATAATACCGCGATAAATATCGCTGTTCGGAAACTACGATTTTTCATGAGATAATCTTCTTATTAAATAATTGTAAATATATGAAAGACTAACGTCTTTCTAAACCCAAAAATTCATACGGATTAATCCCGCCACTATCTAATGACAAGATTTCAACCCCAGTTGGTATATCCTCCTCGAGCAACAGAGGTCGCCTGCGTGTTCTTAATTCCACAGGTGTCTCCGATTGACGAGCCTTTGCATTGCTTCTAATTTTGTCTCCAGTTTCTGGATGTGCGGACATCCCTGATATATATGGAGTAGGCACTCCGTTAATATTAACATAGCCCCAGCTTACATATATTCTATCTTTACTTGTGAGTCTGACTAATCCTGTGTCATGGTCTATAGTTCCACCAGAATAATACTCTCCTTTGTCTGCAAACATTTTAATACGCACACGCTCTATTAATTCATGCCCAATTGTCTGGTTATTCACAAACCCCCTGCCAGGCCACCCTTCTGGGATTTCAGGAAGAGGCCCTAATCCAAACGGAGACATCCGAACTTCCTTCTCAGATATTTCAGGCATTACAGATTGTGACTTTTTGTCAGATGGCGCGGTGTCCGAACCATTTTCTGATACCCGCAGTGTTTCTTTTTGTTTGGCAAGTATATCCGAACTGTCACCCACAATTTCATCCCCACTCACATCACCAGTACGTTGAGGTGTATCTATATCCCCTGTATTTTCTACTAGTGATCTGATATATGTTTCATGTTCTGATGCATCCTTACTAATCTGAAGGCTTACAGCATTGTAATACATAAAACATGCTGCACAAACAAATATAAAGATACACACAGCGATAATAAAAGATTTACTGGTGAACAACGATTTTAACATGGTTTTTGACCTCCTATATGCAAACTGAGTATTATCAGTGTAGCATGCTATATTGTTAACTCTGTCTATATCTCCGTTTTCTTCTACGACTTGTCTATACTACAAGACGGTATCAGGATGATTAATGTAGATTCTGCCTTTAGAAAATTTATACCCTTAATATCTCTAACCCCTGTTTCCAGAGTTTTAGCCTGACCCGTGCCATTAATTCACCTCTAATGCTTTGAAGTCGGACTGTGAATTCTAATGGATAATGATAATCTGCAGGGAATTCCGGAAAATGCCAAGTCCAAATTGAGAGATAAATACTGCAGCCGTATTCGATTTCTTTATTTCTGAGGAAACACTTGACATTGATTTATGAACCCCTCTACTATTTATATATCAGTCTTAAATAGAAAAAGTTAATAGCAAATTGCAGATTTTTCTTGCAAATTCTCTCAAAAACCTTGTGAAATGTGAGGAAAAAGGAAAAATCGATGATTTTCATTTTGCTTTGTCGTGATTGACTTCTAAATCAAATTCTCCTAATTAGAATGGATTGAGGATAGTGTCTAATTGTGTGTGGTTGTACTACTTTGAGGCTTGCACTTCAAGTACCCACTAACATCCTAACAATTGGCATTAGGATAGTTGTCAGGTATTAGTAGACGAGTGTTGCGTGCTCAAACAAAAGAAAAAGGCGATTGCGCACCAGCTGCACTGCTGGCATGTGCAATCGCCTCTACAGTTGAGGCATGATTATTTCAAATAGAATGAACCTCACACTCTTTGCTATAGAGAATTGTGAGTATCTGCTCTAAGTCCTATTCAATTAAACCGAATCTTTGACACGCCTCGCGCAATTTCTGCTCTACACTTCGTGCCAACTGACTGATTCTCGGTGGGCTAAGTTTCAACATTTTAGCAATATCACAATTTAACATATCCTCGCGAATGCAGGCGAAAACCTGTTGTTCACGGTGAGTCAGTGTTTCAAGGAGTTGAGGCAGGTCTTTCTCGAAATTGGCAACGGATATCTCCCAAATGAGCCTATCCACAAAACATTCGGCATTGGCATCAGGAACATTTAAAATCAGGCTTATATCTCTCTCGTCTTCAACATTTAGTACCCCGTTGGCATCTACATCTATATAGGATTCAGGACATTCACGTGCATGGTGTTTGAGCTCTTTGTGCTTCGCATTTATCAAACTTCCACAAATCTTTGGACGGATGAAAGTTCCGAAACTGGCATCACTTTTATGTGTAGGATTGAACGCAGGACCTTTTTGAAGCAGCGTGATGGTACCGATTTGTATCAAATCATCTCGGAACGCGTAGAGCGATGGAGGTTCATACGCGATACAGTTCGCGCACCGACGCAAATCAGGTAAAAGACCGGTAATTGTTGCGTCGTTCGGTTGGAATTCACCCTGATGTGAGTAAGGTGGACATTTCGCACCTATCAATTGACATTTCAATTTCATGAGAGACCCTCCCTTCTCAAAGCATCTGTCTCTTGAGACATCATTTAACCTTATATCAACCTTATAGTGAAATCTAAAAATATGTTCACACTCCCTGGTAGATGCGGTTTCCTAACCGCATCTATGGACTGAATAAACACGGCTCGGTTAGGAAACCGAACTTACCGTAGTGTAAAAATAATTATGGGTTTTACTATAAATAGAAAAAGTTAATAGCAAATTGCAGATTTTTTGTAATTTGCGTGTTTTTTTAGGATAATAGATAAGGTTCCCACTATCAAAGAGGTTTCTGCATTACAGTTTTTTCTTTCAATCGGTCTAGCATCTGTTCCTTGGTAAAGAGGTGTTGAAAGCATCACAAATTGAATTTTATTAAGGATACCTTATAAAAGAGGTGTTTTTCAACCTTAAATTAATGGTCATTTAGTGTTATTAGGTTTTGCTGAAGAAGCATAACTTCCGGAAGACCGAATGTTCTTTTATGGTATAGGCCAACCTGGTGTCGGTTCGGTTCGGAGTGCCTCAAGTTCGTAAAGTTCTTCCACACTAACCTCACGGCGGAGTTTTGCCGACAGGAGCGCACCACTCATAATCTCTGTAACCTTCAGACCAATATCGCCATTACTAACAGGTTGCGCATCGCTACTGCATGCGTTGATAAAATCACGGAACTTATCCGGGAAGTGCATATCGGGCAGTTCCAACGGTGTTTCAACGAGATTTTCACGGTAACGTCTACGATTGCCTTTATCATCGGTTTCCCATTCCCCTTCTTCAAGGAAGAGTTTATCGTTGCTGAACGATCCTTTAGAACCGAAGATGAAGATGCCTTGCGGTTGCCCTGCCATATTGCATGACCAACCGTTTTCATACGTAAACGACATGCCGTTGGTAAATCGGACAAATACGGATGCGAATTCCTCAACGTCATTTATCTCCTCACCAGTGTATTCGGGCGGCATACCGCGGTAAGCAATACCACTGATAGTGGCAGGTTGTGGTGAACCGAGCAGATAGATAGAACGATTGATGAGGTAGACTGCTGTGTCGTATAAGGTGCCGCCTCCGCTGTACATTGAATTGAGAAACCATTTACCGAATCCAAACATGTCAACATTGGGTCTACCACGGACGCGGTAACTGGTGAGTCTACCGTAGTGGACATCTCCGATTTTTCCTGATGTAACATATTCTCGGATGGCGTAACTTCTTGGATCAAGACAAGTACCACCGCTCTGGTAGGCAAGTTTAACACCTGCCTTGTCACACGCATCACGCATATTTCTTGCCTCAGTTGCTGTGCGTGCCATCGGCTTTTCGCAGAAGACGTGTTTTCCTGCGTTTGCAGCTGCCACTGTCGGTGCTTCATGGGCAAAGGGTGGTGTGGCAAGACTAACTGCATCTAATTCGCACTCTTTCAACATTTCGTTGTAATCACTGAAGATTTCGACACCGTTATCTTTATATTCTACCCAACGTGCTGCGTTCTCTTTCAAACGTTCACGTGCTTCAGCAGTATCCGCTTTTTCTGCGTCAGCAGTAGCGGTGTTAGCGCGTGCTTCCGCACCAGAAAGTACTTCTGCGGCTCTCCGTTGTGCGTTCGCGTCTACCGTATCGCAAACAGCAACGATTTCCGCGTGCTGTGGGTGTGCCAAATATCCGTTGACGTGTGAACCGGATATCATGCCACATCCGATCAGTCCGATTTTTATCCGTTTTGACATTGTGATGCTCCTTAGTAAGGTTTAAAATTCTGCATGGTAATCTTATTAGCGTTCTATAGTTATTTTCTTGGGAATTAACCAGATTGTGAAGTCTTTTCAATTATAGATGTTTTTAGGTTTTTGTCAAGCGGATAGTTAAATTCGAACAACCATTTCTTGTAAATTTTGGGTAATTTTGATAATCTATTATGTATGACAACCAGTAACTGTGGAGAAAATTAATGTATGATATTCAATCCACTTTAACCGAGGAGGAAAAGTGGTATTTTGATTTACACGGGTTTCTCGTTTTACGGCATGTTATCCCGAAGGACGAGATTGAGGAGATGTTAAAGGTGCTTCAGCATTGGCTCACAATTGATGAATCTGACATTCCGCCACCGTTGCACCGTGGCAGACAAGAACCGTGTAAAACACATATAGGACATATCCAATATGGACATCGCTTGTTTCAAGACCTCGCGATGAATCCTGACATTATGCGGGTTGTAGCGGGATTAACCATGAATGCACCGCGTCTCTTTCACAACAATTTCACGATGATGACAAAGCATGACTACCCTCAACATTTTCATCGTGATGATAGCGGGTTTAAGTTTCCACAAGGTTTCCGCAATCCGCATAACGATTATCAAGCTGCCGCTGGGCATATCTATTGTAACCATCTTGCGACGTGGGTTGCATTGGTAGACGTGCCACCGGGAACAGGATTTTGTCTTGTCCCTGGCAGTCATAAATCCCTATTTCAAACGCCAGAACATCTGCCTGTCCAGCACGATCCACCGACCTCAATTACGCTACCGATGCAAGCAGGTGATGTCGCTGTCTTCTCAACGAATCTGCTTCACGATGCGAGTCCGTGGACAGAAGATTACCCACGCATGAACATTTTTCAAAGGTATCAACTGAGTGTCTATTTCAATGAAGGCGGAAAGGGAGGGTATCCATTTGAGGTACATCGTGATAAAATTTCTGATGATCAGTATGAACTGGAATCGTTTTCAAAAGAGGTGAAAGCGGTTGTCCAACGTATTTTACCAAAGGAGGTAAAGGATGAAATTAAAGGAACAAGTATGTGTCATCACAGGTGGAGGCAGCGGGATTGGTCGTGATGCTGCTCTCAAAATGGCACAAGAGGGTGCCAACGTCGTAATTGTTGGCAGAACAGTATCAAAGTTAATTGTGGTTAAATCTGAAATTGATGCAGCTGGTGGGACAGCGGTAAGTTGTGTGCTTGATGTCGCTGACTACGATGCTGTTCAACAGATGGTTGACGATGTGCTTGAGAAATTTGGTCGGATTGATGTGCTTGTGAACAATGCTGGACACAGTTCGCACAATCGGCGACTCCTTAATACGACACCAGAGGAGACGCGCGCAGTCATTGATTCAAACCTAATCGGCACGTTTTTCTGTACGCAAGCAGTTGTGCCTGCAATGCTGAAAGCGAAATCGGGGACGATTATCAACATCTCATCGCTTGCTGCGGTTACGCCGGGTCCTTTCAGTGGGTTTGCTTACGGTGCAGCAAAATCGGGGGTAATTAATTTCACCGAGTTTCTCAACAATGATTTGCGGAATACAGGTATTAGGGCAAGCGTCATAATCCCCGGTGAAGTAGCAACGCCGATTCTGGACAAACGTCCGATCCCACCCGATGATGATGCACGCACAACGATGGTAGACGTTGCCGAAACTTCAGCGGCGATTCTCCTCATTGCGACCTTGCCACAACGGAGCAACATACCAGAATTGGTTATCCGTCCGACAACGCATCGTGATATGGCGGGTGAAGTCGTTGAATTAGACGATTGATAGATTACGGACTGTAAACTGTTGTTTCGGGATAGTAGCGTGCCCAAGCGAACCAATAGATATTTACAGCGGGTAACCGTTCCAGACGCGTCCCTTTCTCTTTGCCCGATGTTGCCTCACCTGTAACCAGATTCCAGCGTGTTCCGGTGTTGTCCTCTACAAAATGTCCATCTTGAGAATTAAAGGTGCGCACACCATTCGCTACGTTCCGCTTAAAGACAGCCGTTGCGAACGACACTTTATCGTGAAAAATCAGCAACGGCACCTCACCAACCTTATCGTTAATCACGACAGTTTTGGCGAAGTGTGTCAATGGATACGCGCGAAACTGTGTGTTATAGGGATCGAAATCACCGCTTCGTCCAGCAGCACCATCTTGTCCATCAGTGCCGGGTTGTCCATCAGCACCATCACGTCCAGGAGCACCAGCTCTGCCGGGAGCACCATCTTTAGTCTGCACTTGAACACCAATCACAAGAGATTTATTGGGCAATCTTTTGTCAGTGTATCTCGTTCCACTCACACCCGCGCGTTGGCTTTTATGATAGTCAGCATAATTATCTCGCTTTAAGCTTTCACGCGTGCCTACAGATAGCACTTTTGTCTGTGGATAATTCTTACGCCATGTTTTCCAAGCGATTTGTGGCATAGAGGCGAGTGGTTTCAATTGCTTGCCTTTCAGTGGTCCCTGTATCGCTTCTCCTGTGATATGCGACCATAGAGAACGCGTTTGGTGGTCGTACATTAACAACGCATCTCGCCATAATTTCCCACTGACACCGAAAGTATAGGTCTTACCATCAAGTTCCCGGCTATACACGATAGCCGTTTTGCAGAGCGGTCACCATGTGGTAGCGATTTTCTTTCCGCCGACAACATCGTTCACAATCTCGTGTCCGTTCAGCAGATAGAGTGAGTAGGCGTGGCTTTCACCGTTGAAGGTTACACCTATCACAGGGGCATCTGCGTCTAATTTTGCTTTAGCAGCAGGCACAAATTGCGGCTTTGTGATGGCGGGGATTGCGTCAAACGGCAACAAGGTTCGGATTGGGTCGTTGTCGTAATCTGCGGCAGTTGCACTGAGGGTAAAAGAGAGTAAAAGAGTGAGAAAGTGGGTGTAGTTTTTCAAATAGTAAAGTATGTTTTTTGGGGATTTGCAGGTTGTTTTTGTCATTAGGAATTCTCCTTTATGAATGAACCCAGTTACCCCTGGAATTTCTTGGAAGATTGATATTTGGAAAAAGGATACTCGATTCATTTTCTCCAGGATATGAACTTGGTCCTTGAGCCATTTGAGGAACAGCATCCAATTTGAATTTTGCCGAAGTAAATTTAGTCTGTATTTTGGGAGCCAGAAACGGTAACACCCTGCACAAAAATGGTTCAATACGGGTAACTAACAATAGATATATGATGCCTGATAGACAAACTGTAATGATCGCTGTAATGTTTGCAGACAAGTTGAGAATACGTAGTATTGTATAACACGCTATCAAGGGCACAGCAATTAATACTAAACCTATAAGTCGAAGAGTCTTTTGTTTAATCATCTTTATCAAGTCCATCCTTTAGTTCCATTTTCAGTTTTTGGTAAGTCTTAATTGCTGTCGACCCTATGAACTGGAATGCCCCAAGTGCACTTACAACAATTAAAGTACCATGTGTAATGAAATCGCCTATATAATTCCATTTTTCTCGGATAGTGTGCTTAATCAGTAGTGATATCCCATAAGTCAAAAGAATGAAAACAGCAACGTAAATTGCCTCAAGAATAAGATCAGTTAAAGAATCAAGAAAGAGTAAAAACTTTTGTTTCAAGATGTTTCTCGGAGTTTAGACACCCGCGTTGTATTTTACCCGCAAGTCAGAGAATTATCTAACAACTTACGGTGCAGCTCTCTGCATGGACCTATTTTGTGATTTAGAAGTAGGGTGTGTATGAGCAGCACCTTCTCTTTTAATCGTGATTCCATCTGGTCCGGTTAAATCTGGAACTGATAGAGTTTCCCCTTCTTTCAGTTTGTGGACAACGAATGCTATACTGTTCAAAATATGTTCGTTAATAGCATCATTATCTTTGTCAATGTTTAAATCTTCAGCCATTGGAAGCACGAATCCGTGAAGTATCTCCTGGAAGATTGGGTGTTGACTATGGGTCAAAAGTTCTAAAAGCAACATTGCTCTATCAATGAGCGTATCGGTGTCATCAGCAGAAACGGATTGCTCGTCTGCCATACCACGTAGAATGACATATCCAACACTCCACCACATCGGTGCCATAAATTTAGATGAGTCTTCAGCAGTGACTTCTTTAAAGTAGGGTTGGCATTGTTCCGCGAGATAACGTTCAAAATCAGTAATGTGTACTTTTGCCCAATTGTAGTTGGAATCGTGTGTATTGGTTGGTGCCATTTGTTTTCACTGTACACTGAAATTATCAAGAAAAATTTAGGAAGTAGATGTTGTGTAAGACTTTCAACGTATACTTTGGTATGCTTTTTGCGTTTAGGTTTAGTATAGCATACTAATAGGTTTGTGTGAAATAAAGAAAGACTTTATTAACGTTTACACCACTAAATTTTAATAAGGTAAACAAACTTATGTTGGATGCGAAGTTCACTTAAAAGTTGGCACAAACCTGATAAGTGCCATAATGATGGACACTAACAATAGATGCTAAACTTTCCACTGAACTTCGTGAAAACAGAATTGATGTAACGCTTTATAGTAAAACCCATAATTATTTATACACTACGGTAGGTATGGTTCCTAACCGAACCTATGTGAATAGTGCGGTTAGAAACCGCACCTACCAGGGAGTGTTCATATATTTTTAGACTTCACTATAAATCACTTCTCTGCTGAGGTGGCGACCTCGTAATTACCGCTAAGCGCATCACAAAATACCTTTTGTCACAACTTATTCCATTCTTCGCGGCACTAAAGTTCTTCTGATTCAAAAAATTAATTATTAAATTTTCAATTTCAACCGCCTTCAGTAAGCATTTGTGAAGAGTCGATTGAGTTTTCCTTTTGAAAGCCGTAAGCGTTTTTTGAACTTTTTCAACAGTTTTTGTCATTAGCATCACTCCAAAATGTAATTCCTTCAATAATTAGTTGCGGTTTGGTAACAATTTTACGTAACGTTTTCCTTTAATCTGAGCCCAAGCCATGAGCGCTTCAATCCGTTTAAGGTTACGAGTCTCCAATGGCGTAACAGCGTTTGATACTCGGCAAGTTCATCATCGCTTATGGTGCCATTTTCACACTTGCACCACAGCAGCTGATAACGTGTCTGATCCTTTTCTGGCAATCGTGAATTTTCTTGAATTATCGCTAACAAGGAGTCTTCCTTATCGGTGGATTGTATTGATGTCCAGTCGCTGTTGTGATTCTGCGTATTTGTATGTCTCATTTCTTCCATCCTCCGCTGACAGTCCCGAGAAAAATTTAGACGGTAGATGTCTGTGTAAGTGTATCAACGTATATTTTGACACACATTTACGATAAAATTTAGTATGTCATTCTATTAGATCAGTGTGAAATTAAAGAAAAGGTGTAATTAGCGTTTACACCACTAACGTAAATAGTGCTATTAGCGTTTACACCGCTAAACGTAAATTAGGAAATGATGAATCTATGCTGGTTGTGGCGTTCACTTAAAAGTTGGCAGAAAATCTGAGACATGGTATAATTCCACAAAATTATAACATGATTATTCAAGGAATGCAACGATGAATGAAACCTCAATAGAACTGCTCAAATCGCTAACACAAGCAGACGGAATCCCTGGTTATGAGGCAGAAGTGCGTGATATTTTTCGCGATGCTGTCACTGATGTTGGTCCAATTGAGACCGATAGGCTGGGGAGTATTTTCTGTACGCGCGCCGGAAGCGCTGAGAACCCACGGATCGTACTCGATTCACATTTAGACGAAATTGGTTTTGTTGTGCAGAACGTTACGGATAACGGATTTGTCAAATTTCTGCCACTCGGTGGGTGGTGGGCGCATACACTATTAGCGCAAAGGGTCAATATCACAACGAAATTAGGCAAAGTACCGGGCGTTATCGGCTCAACGCCGCCGCACCTACTTTCAGGATCACGTGATAAAGTATTAGACATAAAAGACCTTTTTATTGACATCGGTGCGGAAAACGAAGAACAGGCGGTGGAAGAGTATGGTATAGTAACCGGGTGCCCGATTGCGCCTTACGGACCCTTTATGCGGTTGAAAAATGAAAAATTACTCACTGCCAAAGCGTTTGATAATCGCGTCGGTGTTGCACTTGTAATTGAAGCACTTTTAAGACTTGAAGAACATCCGAACACCGTTATCGGTGCAGGAAGTGTGCAGGAAGAGATAGGATTGCGAGGTGCGAAGACAATGGTGGCAAGTGTGGAACCTGACCTCGCAATTGTGCTTGAGGGACCGCCTGGCGATGATACTCCAGGATTAAGCGTTGGATCAACACAAGGGAAACTTGGTGGCGGTGTACAAATTCGGATAATTGATTCTTCAATGATTGTCAATCCGAAGTTAGCTGATTTTGTGATTGAAACAGCAGAGAAACATGAAATACCGTATCAACTTGGTGTGCGTCAATCCGGTGGGACAGATGGCGGCGCAATTCATCAATTCGGCAGAGGTGTGCCTTCCGTTGTGCTTGGTGTGCCGTCGCGTTATATCCATAGTCATGTATCAATTATTAATATTGACGACTACAACGCCGCGTTGGATTTGACTATGCATCTTGTACGTGAAATTGACGCATCTGTTTTTGAGGGATTTCTGTTTGGTTAGACACGTTTGCATGAAGATTAAAAATAATTGTGGTTATGTGCTAACCATGCTCGGTGCGGTTAGGAAACCGCACCTACCTGACTTTTTAGTGTCTTTTGCTTGGAGGGAAAACATGGCGACCTTACCAAAAGTCTCATTTTGTAATCATCAAGTCAGTAAGTTGTTGATTGGAGACAATCCGATTTACGGCTATTCTCACTTTAATCAACTGCTTTCACAGCATCAGAAAGAGTATCATACGCCAGAACGGGTTGTAGCAACGATCAATAGGGCTGAAGAAGTTGGGATAAATGGTTGGCAGAATACTGCTACAGCACGTTCACTATCTGACCTAAAGTTATATCGCGATCAAGGTGGCAAGATCAATTGGTTTTGCCTCAGTCAAGGGTATGTGTGGTATGATGAACCTGATCATGTTTTTGAGGATGCAAAACACAACCCCTTCGGAATGGCACCGCACGGCGGTGGCGTGGGGCAACGTTGTTTACGGGAAAACAAACTTGATCTGTTGCAGGATATTCTCAAACGGATTCGTGATACCGGTGCGCTTGTCGGTTTATCGGTGCATGATCCGAAACTGGTGCATATCGCTGAAGACGAAGAGTGGGATATAGACTATTATATGACTGCACTCTATAACCTACACGGTGGGAGTGAAAAGTTTAGGGAAAAGTTCGGCTACGCGCCTTTAGGTGAAATCTATGCACGCGAAGACCGTGATGAGATGAGCAAGGCGATACAACGGACAGATAAACCGTGCATCATCTTCAAAGTGCTTGCAGCCGGCAGGACAATCGGAAGTCCGCAGCAAATACGTGAAGAGGTGAAATTCGCTTTAGAGAATTCTAAACCGATTGATGTCTTGTTGCTCGGTATGTATCAACAATTTGGCGACCAGATTGGTGAAAATGCTGCGTTGATTTCCGAACTTTGCGCGAAATTAAGATAAATCGTGCTTACAAAGCACTCCTACAAGAAGGGATAATTATGGCAGAACAGATAGGTATAAGATTTAATAAAGATTTGGGTAATCCGATGGCAATAAATGCCTGTGACATTACGACAACAAACGCTGATGGCAAACCCATCGTCCCTTTGAACCAAGAACAGAAATATCTCTTTGATAAAAACGGATGGCTCTTAGTTCCAGGTGTGTTGACAGAATCTGAGGTTGAGGAGATGCGAGATTTCTGCTATCGGTTAAAACGTGATCCTGAAACAATTACTCCTGAGTACCACCGCAATACCTACGGCGGTCCATTGGAGGCACTTATAGATCATCCTGTTGTTGTGGCATTCGGGAACGAATTCCTTGCATCCCCCTACCTTGCATCAGAAAATTGCTACGGGTTTCGGATGGAGATGAGTTTTATGGCGTTGCGTTCTGCAACGGACGATCCGCCCTTTGCATTTGGTCCGCATAACGGTAACGGCATGTTTCGGATGCCGGGGGATTGTCATCAGTACCAATGTTTACCCGGACAGGCATATAGTGGTTTGACGCGCGTCGTATGGGAACTCAACCCAGTGAAGAAGGGGGACGGCGGCACGATGTTCATCACAGGCAGCCACAAGGCGGCTCATACTGCACCAGAGGTAGCACACACACAAGAATGGGAGTTTTGGGATACCTATTCTTGTCCTGCAGGGTCTGTCATTATATTCACAGAGGCGATTACGCATAGCGGTCAAGCGTGGCAAAACCCTGATACTGATCGAGTCGCTATTTTCAACGCGTATAATTCGGTTGACAAACGGTGGTCGCTCTCCCAACCGCCGCAAGCATTGCTCGAAACAATGCCTCCTAAACGGCAAACACTTTTTCGTGATGCTTTTGTGAAAGGCAATGTAACAGGGACAAAATTTAATATGTCGTTGTAAGTATCTAACTGAGGGCGGTTCAGCCGGGAATCTGTAGGAGCGATCTCCGAATCGCGACCTGTCGGGAATCGGAGTTCCCTCCTACAGTTTACGGTACAAAACTATCACGAATAATGGACCATTCTCATTTATAGTAAAATCCATAATTACCTGGACATTGGCGAGGTTAGGAAACCTCGCCAGCGCGAGCGTGTAGGGATTGTTGTTCATTGAAATGTGAACATATTTTCGGATTTTACTATAACTTGTTGTAGTAAGAAACGAGCGCGATAAGGAAAACATAAATATGACACCAAAACAACGTTATCTATTTGATATTACAGGCTATCTTCACTTGAAAAACGCGATTGCCGGGGATGCATTAGCGGAGGCTGCTGAGGCAGTTGATAGATATATCACCACACCGTCTGATGAATTGCCACCGGGATTTGAACAACGTGGTCTTCATCAGCACGGGTTCGCTTTTGACAAATCGCTTGAATGTTTGACAATGCACACAGCACTATGGCCAATCATCAAAGAGTTAACGGACAATCAACCACGGTTTGGCAGAGGTTCACTGAAGCATGACAAGCATGATTTATGGAAAGCAGGAGAAAACGCACATATAAATCCAGGTGGACTGCACTGCGCTCGCGATGATTACGGATGGTATAGCACCCGCTATGAGGCGAGTAACGGACATATCTACTGCGATAACTTTGTCTGTTTTCCCTATTTTACCGATGTCTATCAGGGTGATGGCGGACTCATCGTGATTCCCGGTTCGCATAAGAGCGAGTTTGACCGTCCGAAGCAGCTGCTAACGCTTGACGAAGCGGATGGTATTGATCCGATTGATGACCCTGTTTTTGTGAATATCACACCAAAGGCGGGGGATATTGTGATTATTTCGGAGCTGCTAACGCACGGGGTTTTACGGTGGAAGCCAAAAGATAGGGATAGGCGGTTTCTTGTTTTACGGTATTTTCCACAATACGCTGGCACGCATAATTTACCGCAGCCTATTTTGGATCGATTGTCCCCTGAGACGTTGGAATTGGTAGCGTCTGAACCGTATGGGCATATCAAGGAGATTGTGAAGCAGGATGCGGTTACGTTGACGGTTTAAGGGTAGCCAGGTGCACTTACAAGTGCCAATCAACACCGAACGTGCATAGCATTCGATGGGATTTATAACGCTGTGGTAGCCAACAATCATCTTGATATTGTCCCAAACACATGTCACCCTATAAATATACAGTGAGATTTGGACTTTAGGTAGAAACAACCTACACCATATAAGGAGAAGCAGCGGGTGATGAAGAAAGAACAAATTGTCTCCCAAGATCCAAACGTGATGCACGGCACCTTAGTTTTTGCTGGCACTCGCGTGCCGGTTGAAAGCCTGATTCAACACCTTGTCGCAGGCGACTCGCTTGATATATTCCTTGACGATTTTCCGACAGTTTCACGGGAGCAAGCAGTGGCTTATTTGCAGATGACTCTGGAGTTTGCTGATGCGCGTGTTGCTTGATGAGCATCTACCTATAATATATAAGAAGGTAAATCAGTAGGAAAAACAAGGTCAGCATTGGGAGGGATGCACTTTATCAATATGAGAGAGTTACCTAAAATTGGAAATTTGGCTTTTCCGGATGGCGGTTGATGGTAGATTTGCCTAGTGTGATGTTAGTGTCAAGGCACGCTGTCTTTGTTTTATAGGGCAGGGTTAAAGGACATTCTCAAAAGGAAATTTAGGCTGTTTTACTGTCTGTTAAAATATTGAAAGTGAATGTTCTAATAGGAAAAACTGAGTCTTCCTTTAATGAATTAATCAGTTCATTTGAAATCTTCTTCGTCTCAAGTGTTATAAAATCTACTCCCTTATCATCAATTCCTTCATCAGCAGGTGTATATGGAATAATTATTGTAAGTGTGTCTGGAAGAGTGATATTAAGGGATGCGTTCTGGATAATATTTGAAACGTATTGATCATTTGAGAGTTTTTGTTTTACTTCGTCCCACATATCGGATAACAAGGGAACGTTTTGTGAATCCCACGTTCTTTTTTCCATATTAAGAGATCTATATAGGTGAATAAGAGCATAATCAGCATCTACTTTTTTATCATATACAGCAATGGTAATCCGCTGTTTCGGGGCACTCCGATCAGGTTCTCGCTCTGTAAACGCGCAAAGGGCATAGGTATCAGCATCAGGGTAAATATCAATGCGCGGATAGTTGTCTGGATTTATTATTCCATTTTCTTTAGTTGTGACGTACATGATTGGTTACCTTATAGGAGAGCAAATCGGAATCTTAGTGTATCAAGATAAACCCCAACAGTTGGTATTGATAGTAAGGAAAAACAATTTGCGAATTAATGTGCTGGTGTTTCAGTTGTGTGAGTGATTTTTATTTCTTGGCTAAGTTTGTCAATTTTTTTATCCTGTGAGTTGTCTTTTACGCTCCGCCAGCCTATCATGATAGTCAAAGCCGCCAATGGAATACTTATGAGGGCGATTATTGCTATTAACAACCCTATTAGCCAAGCAATTAGGGTCTTGATGCTTTCTATTTGCACGTTCGTATGTTCTTTTATTCGCGCCTCTGCCTCTTTGATTTTTGCATCAATTTTCTCAATATCTTGTACAGTTAATTCACTGATAGCTGGTAACACTATCGCACAGAAGAATATTAAGAAGGCAAGTATCGTTTTCATCAGGTTTCTCCTTTTAGATATAGTTAATCATATTTGTTCCCATGTGTCAATAAAAAACGCAAAATAGAATTAAACTTGTTAAGATGACAGATTGCGGAGAGCGATTCTATTTCTTATGCTTCTTTAAGGTCGAATTAATGTCTTCAAAGCACCTTCAACATCAACCTGCAAACGGAAAAATTGATGCTCGTTGCTCCAGTCACCGATATCAAAATGGGAGGTGGACGCGTATGACATATTTGCATGGTCTTAGTAAGGGACGACGATGTCAAATGAATGTCTTGGAAGATTCGCAACGTGTTTCTGTTTTGGCTCGCGTTTCGTCCGAATTTGTGGTTAGCATACCTGAAAAATTTGCTTATGTCAAACGTGAGTTTGATAATAGATATATGAACTTCATTTTGCATAAAATCTTATTCTCATAAGCCCGGTAGGTGCGGTTTCCTAACCGCACCGAGTCCAAAAATCTGATTTATCAAACTCACGTTATGTCAAACGTTTTTACATTTGACATTCTTAATTGAATAGGTTATCATATTGTTATAGACAACATACTCAATCTGCAGGACAAACCACTCCATCAAAGGAAGCATTTATGAAATATAGAGATAAATTATTGTGGACGTTCCCCCGAACCGCGATTATAGTTCTTCTCCTCTTTTACACTATAAACCCCGCACCTGCACAAACCACCCTACCTGCCGAAGATATTGCCGAAAAAGCGTTAGCAGCGACGGTATACTTGGAGATGAAGGATAAAAACGGCAAAACTTTGGGCATCGGCAGCGGATTCTTTGTGAAGTCCAACCTAATTGCTACCAACTACCACGTGATTGAAGGTGCAGCAAAAGGCACAGCGAAGTTGGTTGGCAAGTCCACAACGTACAATATTGAAGGCGTTACTGCCACTGACAAAACAAACGACCTTGCACTGCTAAAGGTAACGGCGTACGGTATCAAATCGCTTTCTCTCGGAGATAGTGATAAAGTTCGGATCGGTGAGGCAGTCTATGTTGCAGGCAATCCAAAAGGTTTGGAAGGCACGTTCTCAGATGGAATTATTAGCAGCCGCAGAGATACACTCACGAAAGAACGGCTGCAGATGACTGCACCGATTTCTCCGGGCAGCAGTGGTGGACCTGTGCTAAACAGAAAAGGTGAAGTTATTGGGGTGTCCTTTGCTGGGCACCGAGCTTTGGATGCACAGAATCTCAATTTTGCCATTCCCTCAAAATATCTCAAGAAACTGCTGGCGCAGCCAAAGATAGCAAAACCTTTATCACAAGGACAACAATCTATTTCTGCGGATACTTATTTCCTGTGGGGATATACAAAGTCCAAACTGGGAGATTACGCGGGTGCTATTGCAGATTATACCAAGGTTATCCGACTACAACCTGATGCTGCCGATGCATACAACAATCGGGGAATTGAGAAAGGGCAGTTGGGGCAACACTTTGCTGCGATTTCTGATTATGATACCGCTATCCGACTCAAACCCGATTTTGTCAAGGCATACTACAATCGGGGAAATGCGAAGGCTGACTTGGGACAACACTTTGCTGCTATTGCTGATTATGACATTGCCATCCGACTAAAACCTGATGATGCCAAAGCATACCTCAATCGGGGTGCTGCGAAAGCTGACTTGGGACAACACTTTGCTGCTATTGCTGATTATGACATTGCCATCCGACTAAAACCCGAAGATGTCATGGTATACTACAATCGTGGAAATGCGAAGGTTAGACTTGGACGACACTTTGCCGCCATTTCCGATTATGATATAGCTATCCGACTGAAACCTGATTATGCCAAAGCATATCTCAATCGGGGAGTGGCAAAGGGTGACTTGAAACAATACGCTGCTGCGATTGCCGACTATGATATCGCAATCAGACTTGAACCTGATGATGCTGATGCATACTACAATCGGGGAAATGCGAAGGCTAAGTTAGGACAACACTTTGCTGCGATTGCAGATTACGACATTGCAATCAGACTAAAACCTGATTATGTCAACGCATACTATAATCGGGGTGTTGCAAAGGGTAAGTTGGGGCAACACGCTGCTGCCATCACAGATTATGATGTTATTATACGACTAAAACCTGATCTTGCTGATGCGTATTATAGTCGAGGACGTGCAAAGGTTCTTTTAGGTCGTACGTTGGAAGCGAAACAAGATTTCAGCATTGCTTTGCGGCTTGCAACACAAGCGGGCGATGCAAATCTCAAAACTATGGCTGAGAAAGCACTTCGTATTCTCAATGAGTAAAGCGGAAAGATAAAAGGCACGCTTACAAAGCGCGCCTATCGGATAATGGAGGAAGGGATTACGAATTGATCGCAACTTTAATACGATTTTGTGCACGGGCGAGTGTCGCTTCAGCGCGCGGGCGATTTAGGTCGGGAGTATCTGTCGCGAGTTGTGCTTGAGCGCGGTCGCGTGCATCTTCAGCACGCGATACGCCAATATCCGAAAAACGCTCTATAGCTATTACTGTGGGTTTGGTTCTAAAGCCCATCCATTTTTAGTAGCAAGTGCAGCAAGTGCGATTTGTAGTAGCTTAAATGCATTTCTCTGCTTGTTCTTTGAGCCCAATAATTCAGGCTTTACAATAATTATGGCGTGGGCGGGGTTTTTGCAGGTCGGATCGGGAATAACATCTACAGCGTGATCGGCTATCACTTCATTCTCATGTTTTGTTTTTACAGTTCCTATTGCGCGGACATCACCTGCATTTATGCTAACAATTCCGTTTGTCTTACATAATAAAGCCGAAGAAGGATCGAAATTTTTTAACTTCGCCCTATCTACGGAAGGGTTTTTAGGGGCAGGTTCTTTAGCAGGATCCCAAAAAGCATGAGGCTCAATTATGAGTTTTCCGTCCTGAATAGAATATTCTTTATCTTCCAATTTGCCACGCACGTTTCGATAGAGTTTCTCATCATTTTGCACGGGATCATTACTTTTCATTAATTAACCATTTTCAAAGCTCTAAATAATTATCAGGTTTTAGAAATCTACTTCCATCCCTGTATCAATGTTTGTACCCTAAACTCTGCAGTGCTCCACCTCTTGTTCGGTGATTTGAAAATGTAATTGCCGACTATCTTTGTACTATACTGAGGTTACATTGCCATTTCCATCGTTGGATACAGACGAAGTATTGAACCAATGTCATCTGGAAATGGTAAATCATTAATTAACCATTTCCAAAGCATTAGATAGTTTTCAGGTTTAAGATAATCTACTTCCATCTCTGTATCAATGTTCGTGCCCCAAATTCTGAAGTACTCTGCCTCATGTTCTCCAATTTGAAGGTGTAGTTGCTGTTTATCTTTGTACCATGCTGCGGTTACATTACCGTCTCCATCGCTAGAAATTGTTGGAATATCAAACCAATGTCCTCCGGAAATGACCGAATCTAACAATCCCTCCATAATCTGTTTCGCATGAGCTAAGGTTAAATCGGTTGGTTTTAGCGATCCGCGCTCATCCCAATTATCCTTTCGTTGTGCTAAGATGTCAAATTGTTCTGATATCTCACTCTTTTGCTTTTCGGCTTGGGACTTTCTAAGTTCGGTGAGGCCCGTTATTGCAGTTCCGGTTTCTGCAGACGCGAGAACTGCATCTACATCTGATAGAGAAGTTCGGTGAGGATAAGACAAAAATAGTGAGGGAACATCTTCAATCTGTGCCATTTCGTCAACAAGTTGAGGGGATTTCGGTTCAGGAATAATAGCATTACCTTCTGTCTGGCTTAGGTTCTTTATTAATCTTTGGAAGGCTTTTGAGTAGTAAGTTCCGGTTTCTCTACCCAAGACAACTACATCTACATCCGATAACTGAGTTATGGAAGTACAAAGCGAATATGAGCCGAGAAGATATGCCTCAATTTGTGTTGTTTCATCAACAAGTTGAGGGGATTCAGGTTCCGGTAAGAAAGCATTAGCATCTACATGACTTAGGTTATGTAGATGTCTCTGGAAGTCTTGGCAGTGGTTAGTTCCGGTTTCTGATTGAGCGAGAACTATATCCACATCAGACTGCGGAGTTATGGAAGTACAAAGCGAATATGACGCGCGAATATCTTCCTTAATCTGTACGGTTCCACCAATAGGTCGGGGTGATTCAGGTTCCCAAAGGCGAACATAGGTTTCTGCACGAATTAGGCTATCTATTTGATCTTGGAAGGGGCCCGAGTAGCAAGTTCTGGGAAATTCTGTCCCCCGTGTCGTTAGATCAACAAAGTAAGGCAATTTAGATACTCCAAAGGGATTACTGATATGTTTATGATTCAGATTTTCCCATAGCTTCTCGTAGGACATCGGTGATGCTCCACTCGAAGATGTTACACTCATGTTGCTTGAATAAGTCGGACTTTGTAAAGATCTCATCTATTACTCCTACATTACGGTCAGAAAAGCAATCTATGTCAATTATATACGATTTTTCATTAGTGACCCGCTTTTGTCTAAATCTTCCGTTTACCTGAGATAAAGTATGAGTCACAGTCGCTTTTATTTCTTTGTCATCGAATTGAGAAACTGTTTGCAGATTCAAAACATCATTTCCCATAGGGGTCGCTAATACCGGGAAAATATACTCAGGAATAAAAGACTCAACATCCACTTGTTCTAGGTGCGGCAGAGATACTCTATTTGCCATATTTCGGTACATGAGACCAAGACGCGTAAAGTAAGAAGGTCTATAGATTTCATAGAATATTCGCAAAACCTTTTCTAATTTCTCTCGAAATTCGTTATAATTTTTGTAATTTCGTCGACAATTCAACGAAATAAAATCCCTGCCTAAAATAACTTCCCAGTCCTTCTGTTCAGGCAAGAAATGGAATAGCCTACCTATATCCAACGCTTGATTAGGCATCATACCAGGCAGGGCAGCTGGTACACTATGGTTAATTTCCGTGTACCCTTCCGTTCTTATAGCATCCTGAAACTTAATAGGAGGCTCGTGCTCAATTTTCATAATTTCGGGAAAACGAGCCTGAAAAACGACATTAAACAAGATATTGTGTTTATATTGAATAGGTTTACGATTTTCAAAGTGCATATTGCATACAAACCTCTCGTAGACTTTGAAACTATTTTAACATATCGCAAAAAAAAAATCAAGAAATTCCTATAGGTGTTTAGAACTATTCGATTGTCACGATTCACTATTGTTGGAGGGAGGACAAAGCACGCTTACTGGAAGGTTTAAGGTTACGAATTGCTCGCGACTTTAATCCGATTTTGGGCGCGGGCGAGTGCCGCTTCAGCACGCGGGCGATTCAGATCCGGAGCATCTGCAGCAAGTTGTTCTTGGGCACGGTCGCGTGCATCTTCGGCACGCGACACGTCAATATCCGATGCCCACTCCGCTGTCTCAACTAATGCGGTGACACCAGTGCGTAGCACTTCAAAAACCCCGCCGCTTGTCGCCATTGAACGTGATGTACCCGATTCTTGGACCCGTATTTCACCGACATCTAATGCTGTAAGGAAAGGGATGTGTCCATATAGAATCTGGAAGTTGCCTTCGATTCCCGGCGCGTTGACGCTGGTCACATCGCCTTCGTAAATCAGTTTTTCTGGTGTCCGTATTTCAAGATGAAAACTTCTGTTTAACATATATACGTTGTTTTATAGTAAAACCTAAAGATATGTGAACATTCGCTTGGTAGATGCGGTTTCCTAACCGCATCAATAAGACATAATAAACACCGGTTCGGTTAGGAAACCGAACCTACCGTAATGTATAAATTATCTGAACGCCGAATGCTGATAGCCATTAACTAATCCGCTGCTGCTTCCAATTCCGCTTCTTTTGCTTGCTCAAATGCCTCGTCAATCGTGCCGATATAACGTAACGACTGTTCAGGCAGGTCATCACAATCACCGTTAAGAATTGCTTGGCAGCCTTGCACGGTATCCTCAATTTTCACATATTTGCCCGGGGTTCCGGTGAAACGTTCTGCGACAAACATCGGTTGCGTAAGGAACATTTCTATTTTTCTCGCTCTGTTCACAACCAACTTTTGCTCATCTGAGAGCTCATCTACGCCGAGAATAGCGATAATGTCCTGCAGGTCACCATATTCTTGTAGCACCTGCTTGACTCTGAAGGCAGTCTGATAATGCTCGTCCCCGATAATTTCCTGTGACAAGATACGTGAACTGGAAGTGAGCGGATCCACAGCGGGAAATCTTCCCTTCTGAACGATGCTTCGTTCCAATCGTGTTACAGCGTCGAGGTGTGCAAAGACAGAAACTACAGCCGGATCGGTATAATCATCAGCGGGAACATAGACCGCTTGGAATGATGTGATTGACCCGTGTTGTGTGGAGGTAATTCGTTCCTGCAATCCACCCATTTCGGTTGCGAGTGTTGGTTGGTATCCGACAGCGGAGGGCATCCGACCAAGAAGTGCTGACACCTCACCACCTGCCAGCGTGAAACGGAAAACGTTGTCAATAAAAATGAGAACATCTTGTCCCTGCTGATCACGGAAGTATTCCGCCATAGAGAGACCTGCAAGTCCAACGCGGAGACGCGCGCCTGGCGGTTCATTCATCTGTCCGAACACCATCGCCGTTTTGTCAATCACGCCATATTCGTCAAGTTCAAGCCAGAACTGATTGCCTTCACGGGTGCGTTCACCCACACCACAAAAAACGGAATAACCGCCGTGTTGTGTAGCGATGTTGTAAATCAATTCGGCAACCAGAACGGTTTTACCGACACCAGCACCACCAAAGAATCCGACCTTTCCACCGCGAACAACAGGTTGAATCAGGTCAATAACTTTGATACCTGTTTCTAACATTTCAGAGGCTGTGGTGAGTTCTGCCTGCGGAGGTGGCGGTCTGTGAATAGAGTACCGCTCGGACTCACCAGCATCGCCTCTTTCATCAATGGGTTGCCCTGTAACATCAAAAACGCGCCCGAGCACTGCGTCACCGACAGGCACGGTGATAGGACCGCCTGTATCCGTTGCGAGTGTGCCGCGAACTAATCCATCGGTTGTGTCCATAGCGACTGCACGCACACGATTTTCGCCTAAGTGCTGTTGAACTTCAAGTACCAACTCGCTTCCGTCGTAACGTTGAACTTTAACAGCGTTTAGGATATCCGGCAATTTGCCTTCCGAAAAATCTATGTCTACTCGTGCGCCGACAACTTCTAATATTTTTCCTTGGTTCATGAGAGATTCCTTTTTTAATTGATGGTTATATTTTGTGGCATTCTAAAATCATATTATAGTAAAAACCATAATTATTTACACACTACGGTAGGTTCGGTTTCCTAACCGAACCGGTGTTTATTCAGTCTCATAGATGCGGTTAGGAAACCGCATCTACCGGGAGTGTGAACATATTTTTAGGTTTCACTATAAGATGAATTTCACTACTATGAACCGTTGTTATTCTTATTCTTAATGAGATACCATATAAAAAAGCCTATTAAACTACCTGCCAGAATTGTTGTGTTTACCACCGTAAAGATCAAAACAGTTAGCAGTAAAGCATTGGAAGGCCCACATCCACTAAAAGAGAATCCCAACCAAACTAAACCTAATAAAATCAGTCCTGTTTTGCCTAAACGTCTTATATTTTTCATGAGCAACATCCTAAATTCTTAAATCGGTTCCAACCATTCCTATGATTATCCTTCTTGTGCGGCAGCGCCACTGACAATTTCCGATATTTCCGTTGTAATCTGTGTTTGACGTGCCCTATTGCGTTGTAAAACTAATTCGTCAATGAGTTCTTTCGCCTTCTGCGTAGCGTTTTCCATCGCTGCCATCCGTGCTGCTTGTTCCGCCGCATTTGAGTCTAAAAGCACTTTCCACATTTGCATGTTCAGATGCTTTCCGAGCAGCGTTTCAAAGAGTTCCACCTGTCCCGGTTCGTAGATATAGTCTAAGAAAAGGGCATCGCCTTCTGGTTCTATCGGTTCCAATGGTAAAAGTTGTTCAACAAGCACCGTCTGCAGAATAGCAGACTTGAAGTTATTGTAGATGACCTCAACCTTATCAATCGTTTTGTCAATATAGAGGTGTTCAAACTCGTGGACAACGTCAGCAGCAGTTTGGAATTCAAGTTGACGGAAGATATTAATATACGAATCAGTGATGTCATATCCGCGTCTGTCAAAATGCTCTTGTGTGCGTCTGCCGATGCAGATAAGCGTCACATCAGCACCACTATCTTGGTAGTGTTGTATACGTTCTGTAGTTGTCCGAATGACGTTGCTGTTGAAACTACCACATAACCCGCGATCGCCAGAAACGGAAATGATACAGACATGCTGGACTTCACGCTCTTCAAGCAGTGGATGTGTCAACGCCTGTTCCTCAACATCCATCTGTGAGATGAGGTGTCCGAGGATAGTGTTGAGTTTATCCGCGTAGGGACGCGTCGCTGTGATATTTTCTTGGGCACGACGGAGCCGTGCTGCAGCAACGACGCGCATCGCATCTGTAACCTGTTCAATGTTTTTAATACTGACGATACGGCGCCGAATTTCTCGTAACGTTGCCATGGTTATTCACCTTCTGTGGGCGTTTCCTCTGCTGGCACTTCCTCAATTTGTGGTTGTGCTGTCGGTGTATCACTCCAATTTTCTTTGAATGCCTTTGCTGCAGCGTGCAAGGTTTCAAGCAATTCATCACCTAACAACCCGGTTGCTGCGATTTCGGAGAGGAGTTCTGCATGATTCCTGTCAAGGTATTGCAGGAATTCAGACTCAAACCGCGCTACTTCCGATTCAGGAACATCGTCTAAATAACCGTTCGTGCCACAAAAAATAGAGGCGACTTCCCGCTCAACAGGCATCGGTTGGTATTGCGGTTGTTTCAGCAATTCTACGAGCCGTGTGCCGCGTAAGAGCAGAGACTGCGTTAACACATCCAGATCAGATCCGAATTGTGCAAAGGCAGCAACTTCTCGGAAACTCGCAAGGTCAAGTTTTAACGTGCCTGCAACCTCGTCCGATTTCATCGCTTTAACTTGTGCATCACCACCGACGCGCGAAACAGACGTACCGACATCAATTGCGGGTCTTACCCCTTGGTTAAATAGGTCCGTTGTGAGATATATCTGCCCATCTGTGATAGAGATAACGTTGGTTGGGATGTAGGTCGTCAAATCACCTTCAAAGATTTCAATAATCGGTAGTGCGGTGAGTGAACCGCCGCCTAATTCATCGCTAAGTTTTGCTGCGCGTTCTAACAGGCGTGAATGTAGATAGAACACATCACCGGGGTACGCTTCACGCCCAGGAGGTCTACGTGAAAGCAGTGACATTTGTCGGTATGCCCACGCGTGTTTCGTCAAGTCATCATATATGATAAGCGCGTGTTTGCCGTTATGACAGAAGTATTCCGCCATTGATGTGCCAGAGTAGGGGGCAAGATATTGTAGCGGTGATGGTGCACTTGCGGGTGCAGAAACGATGGTTGTATATTCCAGCGCATTATGTTCGCGAAGGGTATTTGCCACTTGTGCCAAAGTTGACCCTTTTTGACCGATAGCGACATAGATGCAGTAGACATCTGTGTTCTTTTGGCTCAGAATAGCATCTATTGCGATTGCAGTTTTGCCAGTTCGGCGGTCACCGATGATAAGTTCACGTTGACCTCTACCGATAGGTGTTAAACTGTCAATAGCCTTTAAGCCTGTGTAAAGCGGTTCACTGACAGGTTGCCGTTGAACAATGCCTAACCCTTTTTGTTCCACGGGGAGTCTGTGTTCTGTCTGAATGTCTCCCAAGCCATCAATGGGTTGTCCGAGTGCATCAACCATCCGTCCGAGGAGTGCATCACCGACAGGCACTTCAGGCAGTCTGCCTGTGCGTTTAACGGTATCGCCTTCATGTATAAGTTGGTCTTCGCCAAACAGCACACAACCGACGTTGTCTTCTTCAAGGTTAAAAGCGATGCCGTAAATATCGTTCGGGAATTCAATCATTTCACTCGCCATTGCGTTGGCAAGCCCATGTACCCGCGCGATACCATCGCCTACCTCCAGCACAGTGCCAGAGTCATAGACATCGACATCTTGTTCAAACTGTTGCAGCTGCTGTTTTAATATATTTGATATTTCGTCCGGTCGGACTTCTCTTGCCATATTTTCAATCCTCTATGGGGTCGCAATTGTGTCTTTCATTCAGAAGGGAAACCTGCGAATTCGCGTTATCTCACTTCTACTAATAGATAGATGTGGTGGTGTATTCTATACTGAGCAGCTTATACCATTTCTATATGATAACATTACATTATTTCGTAGGTCGGGTAGAAGCGGTAGCGAAACCCGACTTTTTATAGCGTCATGTCGGGTTTCGTTCCTCTACCCGACCTACAATATATTATGACAATTTGTCAATTAGAAATGGTATTATTTATCCTTTGCAAGTATAAATCCCGTAGGTTGGGTTGAACAACGTGAAACCCATAGGTGTCAACTTAAGGAAATTTCAGTGTTTATTGAACCCTTCTCAATACGTTTTATGATTGAGACTGTCCCATATTTAGTCCCGTAGGGACGATATGTTTATAGCACGCCGTTTAGACCCAACTCTTGAGCTCCGTAGGAGCGACATATCTTGATGGGGAAACCGATGCTATAACATACCGCCCCTACGGGCTCAAAAGGGTGTTCACCACGTTTTCTATAAACATTGCGTCCCTACGGGACTGAAGAGCATTTTCATATTCGGAAAATCCTTAAGTTGACACCTATAGGTTGAACAACGTGAAACCCAACACAACAACGAACTACATTTTATAGTGGATTTTACAATTAACTTTACATCTGAGCTGTAGGAGGGAACTCCGATTCCCGACTAACAATGGTTTCGTCGCGATTCGGAGATCGCTCCTACAGAATATATGTGAACTTATTTACATAATTTACTATAATACATTAACCACAGGACACGCGTCCAATTTACCCTTTTGCGAGTTGTCGTTTCAAACGTTGAAGTTGTGTCGTGACACTTGCATCAAAAACGGTGTCGCCTAACTGCACAATAAACCCACCCTGAATCTGCTCGTCAGTTTCGGTTTCCAATCGCACCTGCTTTCCCGAATATGTGCTTAATTGCTGAACGAGTTGTTGTTCTTGGTTTTGCGTAATCGGCACCGCTGTCGTCACTTTTGCGACCATCCTACCAGCAGCTTCATCAGCAATTGCAGAAAAGACATCCATTATTGCGACAAGGTAACGTTCGCGTTGTTTTAATGCAAGAAGTTTGAGGAAATTAATCGTCAGCGGATGCATACCGTCGTTAAATAGTTGCTGAAACGTGTCGCTTTTAACTTGTGGGGACAGCAGAGGCGAATTGATAAATTGTGTCAATTCCTCAGACTGTTCAAGCAACTCTCGCAGCTTATCAATATCAGCGGTAATAGATGATAACACATTTTGTTCAGATGCCGCTTCGTATAACGCGCGGGCATAAGGTTTTGCGACCCGAATGTCTCTCATTATCCGTTTTCACCTTTAATAGTTTTCAGTCATCAGTTAAGAAGTTTTCGTCTACAAGCAGCCCTTGTGACTGACTACTGATAACTGGTAACTATTCCGCTGACAGCCTGCTAATAGATGCATCAATAATATTTTGATGTCTCTCAGGGGTCAATTCTGCGCTGATGATTTTGCTGGCTGCATCAATCGCGAGTTCAGCAACAACGCCACGCAATTCCGAGATAGCTTCATCTTTTTCACGTTGAATTTCAGCACGCGCTCTTACTATCTCATCTTCAGCCTCTTGCCGCGCTTGTGCGACAATTTGCTGGCGTTCCGTATTCCCCTGCTCAATAGCGGCTTGAATTTTGGCTTGCGACTCATTTTCAATATCACCTAAACGTTGCCGTGTTTCAGCGGTGAGTTGGTCCAATTCTTCCCGGTCAGTTTTCAATTGTTCCAACTGGGTCACGATTTCAGTCCGACGTTCCTCTAAAAGTCCACCTACTTTACCAAATACGAACTTCCATAGGATGGCAAGCACGACAAGAAAGCCGATGACTTGCACCACCAAAGTCTTTGGATCAATACCGAGATCGGATAATAGCCCCCCCTCACCGGCAGGAGTCTCAGCTGCGAATACGCTGGTGAGACACATTCCCATTAAAATGAGACAACATACATATATATTTTTTCTCATGGAGTTTCCTGTACTCGCCAAAAGGCACCCCAACTTTTTTGGGGCAAATTTCGGGATGCCCCAAGATGTTGGAGGTTGCGTTTATTGGTTTTCGTCTGCGTCTTCCATTTCAACACCGTTAGCGGCGTTTTCCTGCACTTGTTCAACCTGAGCTTTTCCAGCTTCGGCATCAATGATTCCCTTCACCATTTCACCATCAGGAAGTTTGGCGAACAAAATAAAAAACATTAACAACGAATAAATAACGAGTGATTCAATGAGAGCCAAACCGATAATCATCGCTGTTTGAATTTTCCCAGCTGACTCTGGTTGACGTGCAATTCCTTCAAGAGCAGTACTTGTTGCCTTGCCTTGCGCCGTTGAGGCGAAAATGACAGCGATTGGCAATCCTAAAGTTGCACCAAACGCTAACACTGCTAAATAAATCATGAAATGTCCTCCTTGGACGGATAGGGACAAGTTAGCACTTGTCCCACAGAAATTAATGATGCGCTTCTTCATCGTGTTCTATGAACAGCACGATATAGATAGATGTTAAGAGAGTAAAAACGAATGCCTGCAGAAAACCACCGAACAACCCAAAGAACAACATCGGTACTTGAGTCGGTATCGGAAGAAAGAAAGATCCTATGGCAATAATTCCAAGACCTGTGAGTTGAATGATAACCGATTCTTCCCCGAAGATATTTCCAAAAAGACGGATAGCGAGTGAACCTGCCCGCGAGAGTTGTCCGATAACCTCAATCGGAAACATTAGAAAGCCCAACCACGGCGGGTTGCCAATAAGGTGTTTAAGATATCCGACTATCCCATTCTCTTTGATGGCGATAATTTGAACGCCGAGCACGGCTGTTATGCCGAGTGCGATTGTTGTATTCAAATCTGCTGTTGGTGCTTGAAAACCAGGGATGAGTCCGAGATAGTTCAGGGAGAGAATAAAGATGAAGAAAGAGCCAACGAATGGGACATACTTTTTGCCGTGATCGCCTAAAATGCCTCCGAAGAAGTCCGTGATACCGCCCACAAACAACTCTAATAGGGTTTGCCCTTTTCCTTCGGGTATCTTTTTCAATTTCCGGGTTGCGAAAAAGAAAAGAATGGCTAAAACGAGAACCGCAAAAAATGTATTTGGGATCAGATCCGGTTGATGCCACTTACTTGGTTCGGGAATAATGCTATTCGGTAACAACTTTGAAATCGGAGATAGCCAAGAACGGTGGGCGTCCTCAGCTGCGAAACTCCCGGCTACTGCAGCCAAAGTGAGTCCGACAACCAAGCATATAAACGATATTTTTTTCATATTTTGTTGTTAATGTGTCTTAAATTTGGGATTACTTCACCCACTTTTAAAGTAGACTTGTTAGGTCTTTTATGGTTGATCAGGATCTTTTTTTCTAAGAATAGTTACCATTAAACCAATTGCTTTGATAATTATAGCACCTTGAACTAAAACAATACCTCCACCAAACGCGTAGATATTCATCCACTTCATTTTAAACAAGAAAAAGAGAAGCACACCAAGCAATGTATATTTGCCGAGAGCAATAAAGCCAAGCAGATACTTTGTTTTTTGCGTTTTTCCCGGACGAATCAGTCTTCGAATCACGAATTCAAGTGACCAGAACAACGAAAGACTAATAGCACTTCCCATCAGAAAACTCGGGAGTGCCACAAGTTTGAAACCTGACAAAACTCCTGCAATTATAATGATGAGGAAGATTGTTATGATATAAACTTGTCGGATAGACCGTTCACCAAATTCAAGTGTGGCCCCATTAAAGTAGGTGACTCCTTTGTCAAAATAACGACGAATCATTGTTGATCCTCAATAGGTTTTCCTCTTTAGCATCTTGTGCTTTTTGTGTAGCATCGCGCCGTTGTTTTTCCAATCGAAACACTTCAATGAGTCCGATAGTGATTCCGAATGCCAATCCGATATTTGATCCGATTTCTGCGTTGCCCAATTTTCCTCCGATCCACGTGCCCACGAAATAACCGATACAAATAGCGAGGACAATCTTTAGCCCGTACGAAGTGAGGTTGAACATATCTGCATCTGTTATTCTTTTCGCGTTACCTAACTTGCTACCCATCCACGTGCTTCCGAAATAAGTGATGCAACTTATGATCGCGAATATGATATCAATTGAAGCAAATAAAAAATAGAGTAGCCCGCCGGAAATTGCATACCTACTGAGAAAGATGATACTCCGCAAGTACTTTGTTTTTCCAATAAAAATAAATCTCCGAACTGCGAATTCAATGGACCAGAATAGACTAAACCCGATAGTACTTCCAATGAGAAAAATCGGGAGCGTGGAAGATTCGCCTTTTATCAATGCTTCCACGACAACAGCTACGGTGAGCCCGATTGTAAAGAGATAGACGTGTCGGATAGACCGGTCTTCAAATTCCAAAACAGCACTCATTATGAGCGACTCCTCTGTCAAAATAACGATGGTTTACGGATGCTTAGGCGTTATTCTTCTTCAGTGTCTTGTGCTTGTTGTGCTTCATCACGCCGTTGTTTTTCCATGCGTTCCATTTTTCTGTTCCATCGTGCTATTGACCGAAACATCTCCATAAATCCGGCAGCGACTCCGAGTACAAACCCGATGTATGATCCGATTTCTGCGTTACCTAATTTACCACCGATCCACTTACCCCCGAACCAACCGATAACAATAGCGAGTGCAAGCGTTATCCCGATCGAAGCGAGGTCAAACATGCCTACATTTTCATGTTTGAATTGGTCTAACCGTCGTTTAAACATGACGTTCGCTCCCACAAAATGAAAATGGTGTTAGAACATATCTCCTCTCTAAGCAACGCTATAAATTATACTACAAGATTTGTGTTAATGCAAAAATTTTGACACATTTTCTTTGCTTAAATTTTATTTCATAGTAGATTTTATAATTAATCGGACACTCTGCAACAGCGAGGTTAGGAAACCTCGCCTACCGCGGTATGAAAGTGTCTGTTTATTTTTATGATTCACCATAATTGGATCAAAACTGCCCAATGCGCTTCGGTTGGCGCGGTTAATGTCACACTATCGCTGAAAGGGATTTCCTGCTGCTGTCTCCATCTGCTATGGCGAATATTTAGCCATCTGATTGTTATCGTTTTGTTATCTGTCTTGCCGTTAGCACTCAGGTTGAGATCAACCGAACCACCTTTTGGAAAGTAGACTGCATATTCCTTTCCGGGGTTGGCGATGGTATACGCGCCGTTATCTGCTCTGTTGGAAAGCAAATCATTATGCGGTTCACATGTAAAAATATCCATTTCGTCTGTTATCATTCGCATACTCTTGAGGCTCGCTTGCGCTGTTTTGCTCAAACCGAGTCCGTTCGGCGGACGGTGGAACCGTGCTGATGCAAATCCACCAAAGATATTTCGCCAGAACCGTGCCAACCCATCTTGTGTCTTACCGTATTTCCCGGTATCAGCACCGTAAATCTTCACATTATTGATGGGACGGATCGGTGAGAGTTCTGCCCGATATTTCTGAGCATTATCCCAATGTGTCTGACGCTTCTGTGTATTATTCTGCGATATATCACAAAACGAGTATATTTCTGGATGATCGCTTGTATTTCGATGTTTTTTATGATATAGTTCCCACGGATTCCACATCTCAGTCGTTTCAACGACACGTCCAGCTTCGGCTGCTCGGTTTTTGATATACGTTGACCAGTATTTACCCCATTCAGGCGTAACTTCAGTTTCATTGTCTATACAGTAGAGTATATGCCCATACTGTAGCGTCTCAGAAAGAAGTTTATCTACATACTTTTCCTGATATTTCAAGACGATTTCCTGATTGCGTTCTTTCGGGACTGACCAGAAAAAGTTATTATCTGTTCCAACAGGATGGGTTTTAACAACAGTGGGTAACCCTGTTTCTTCTGCTGTGTAATTACTGTTATTTTTTGGATTGAAAGGATTCGTATCCCAAGGTTCACGATAATAGCTGAAAGTTGCCCACACCTCAATTTGGACGATAATATCCATCTCGTGTGTCCACGTGATGAGGTTCCGAAAACGCGTCCAAAATTCGTCATTCCACTGATTCAGGTCATATTTATCACCAACTTTTTTATGAAACGGCACATCACCTTCATCAACCCAACTCATTGTAGAACGCACATAGTTACCACCGACTGACTTTAGCAATTCAAGATGCTCTTTGAGATTCGGTATCTGAAATAGATTATCTTCAACTGAACCGCCGATTAGCAAGATAGGTTCGCCTTTATATTGCCAGTAACGCGGGTTTTCTTTGTAAATCTGGATCCGGTTTTTTTCCATCTCTGTATCCTTTTTAGCTTTGGCATCCCATGCTACTGTTAAGCAAACGAACATGAATATAAGTAGAGCCAACACAAATTTGTTGATAACTGAGTGTGGTCGCCACAGGTTTTTCATAAGATTGCTTCTTAAGTATGAATACATGTCATTTTGCTTGAATCAAGACTGCCCAATGCGCTTCGGTTGGTGCGGTTAATGTTATGGTATCGTTGAAAGGGATTTCCTCTTGTTTTTTCCATTCGCTTTTGCGGATATTTAGCCATCTGATTGTTACCGTTTTGGCATCTGTGCTTTTACCAGCACTCAGGTTGAGATCGACTGAACCACCTTTTGGAAAGTAGACAGCATATTCCTTTCCGGGGTTTGCGGTGGTATATGCGCCGTTATCTGCTCTGTTGGAAAGCAAATCATTGTGGGGTTCGCAGGTAAAAATGTCTATTTCGTCTGTGATAGTTCGCATACTCTTGAGATGTGCTTGTGCGATTTCGCTCAAACCGACTCCGCTGTTGGGACGGTGAAACCGTGCTGATGCAAATCCACCGAAAACATTTCGCCAAAACCGCTCTAATCCATCTCGCGTACTACCGAATCGTCCACTATCCGCACCGTAAATCTTAATATTATTGATGGGACGAATTGGTGAAAGTTGCGCGCGAATTTTTTGGGCATTATCCCAATGTCGCTGCCGCTTCTGATGGTTATTCTGTGATATATCGCAAAACGAGTAGGTTTCGGGATGGTCAAACGTTGCTTTGTGTTTCTCATGTGACAAATCCCAAGGATCCCACATTTCAGTCGTTTCAACGACACGCCCAGCCTCTGCTGCCTTCTTCTGAATATACGTTGCCCAGTATTCACCCCATGCAGCCGTAACGGCAGTCTCATTGTCCATGCAGTAGAGTATGTGCCCATACTGAAGCGTCTCAGAGAGAAGTTTATCTACAAACTTTTCCTGATATTTCAAGACAATTTCCTGATTGCGTTCTTTCGGCACAGACCAGAAAAAGTTGTTCTTTGCTGCCACAGGATGGTCTTTGACAACAGTAGGTAACCCTGTTTCCTCTGCTGTGTAATTGCTGTTATTTTTTGGATTGAAAGGATTGACATCCCAATTATCTCGGTAATATGTGAAGGTTGCCCACACTTCTATTTGGACGATAATATCCATTTCGTGGGTCCACGTTATGAAGTTCTGAAAACGGTTCCAAAATTCTTCGCTCCATTGATTCAAGTCATATTTGTCGCCGACTTTTTTAAAAGGTGGTATATCGCCTTCATCATTCCACCCCATCGTAGACCGCACATAGTTGCCACCAACAGATTTCAACAGTTCCAGATGCTCTTTGAGATTCGGTATCTGAAATAGATTGTCTTCGACTGAACCGCCGATGAGCAGAATCGGTTCACCTTTATACTGCCAGTAACGCGGGTTTTCTTTGTAAATCTGGATCCGGTTTTTTTCCATCTCTGTATCCTCTTTGGCTTTGGTATCCCACGCTGTTATAGAGCAAAGGAATACGGATATAACGAGAACCAACACGAACTTGCTAATAGCAAAGTGTCGTCTCCACAGACTTTTCATGAGATTGTCTCCTAAATATAAAAGTCAGGACTTACGCAGCTGGTTCACAAGTCCCCTTGATAAGGGGGTTAAAGGACCGAAATAACGACTTTTCTAAGTCCAATATTTCCTTTTTCTACTCAATTTGTGTCCGTCCTGAAGGTTATAACACGAAAATACATTCAGCAATATATATTATACCATGAGGTTTAGGGCAAAAAACCAGACCATTCATGAACAACACACGGATATCCGTGAAAGTTCTAAAATGCTCGGATAACTTTTGCTATTAGACGTTGTTTGAATTCTGGGGAATTTGGGTCACCGAGGATGATGAAAAAGTCTGTGCCAGCATAGCCAGAGCGGCGTAATGCGAAATAGATATTAACATGCTCTGCTTGCCAGATTAAACGACTGCCAAGGCTTAAGGCGGGACTGAAGTCATAGCCGAAGGTTAGAATCTGTTGGTAGCGTCTTTCAAAATGCCATTGGATACTGGAGGAGAGTCCTGCGGTGAAACCGTAAGCACGGAGATTCAGGTTTCCACTGACGCGATGAAGCCGCTCATCCGCTTGCTCGCCCCAGTTATAGCTAACACTGACATTGTTGAACTGATCCGAGGTGCGTGCTCTTAATCTGATGCTAAAAACGCTATCAGTGAATTCTTGGAATTGTCCACCAAACCAATTAATAGAAAGTCCATAATCACTATGTGTTGATAAATTTGAAAAGACAGAGAAGTCTTGCTGAAATAGCTCACCTTCATAAGTGTTAGCTGCTATTACATTTGCTCCCACGAAAATACTACGGATTAATCCTTGACGCCATTCGTTTGAGATAATTCCTTCTAAACCACCGCCACGGAGACCGGTGAACGGTCGATAGCCGAGATTATTTACGAAATCTGGATCTACAAAATACCCAAATAACACTGATTGAAAAAGCGAACCGTTATATCTTAAATTGACATCTCCTGTTCTTCCATCTGACTTCCCTTCCCAACTTTGAGTGAAACTTGATTCCGCGGAAAACTTACCGTGTCTAACATTGCCTGAAAGGTGACCTACACTGTTTATATCCGTGTCCGGACGATGGTGCGATAGGAATGCCGCGATGATGTGAGAAGTTGCGGTTAGGGATTGTTTTGCGCGTAAAATGAAGTTCTGGTTGTTACGATGATAGGTGCCTAAAGTGCCGACTGATGTGTTTTTTGCTAATTTTCCAAAGAGTTTAAGTCCCCCGTCCATATCCATTACCCGACGCGAATAGAAAAGGTTGCCGAGATTGTAGACATTCCCACCCTCAGAAAAGAAAGGTCGCCGGTCACCCACGTAGCGTTCACCGTAAGAGAAATCAATGCCTTCCACAGACTGTTCAATGTTATCAAAATCGGGGTTAGCTGTACCGATAAGTCGTAGTTGTGGCGTAACCTCATAGCGTATGTCTGCTCCTACGCGGGTAGTATATTCTCTTTCATCCATTTTCGTTTCACTGATACCGCCTATCAGATAGGGTAACAACTTTAGTTCACGTTTTCGCGGTGGTGGTAGCACATCAATCCAATGCCCATCGTTTTCGCGAAATTCTTGAACGCCAAGATTACACCACCATGAACGTTCTCCGGTACGTTGTTGAAATCTGTCAAAGTTGATACCCATCCGAACGGGTTCTGTTGTGTCGGGGTAATCCAGTATCTGCCATGGGATTTTCATTTCTACAACCCATCCGTCATCCACAATCTGGGATGCAGCTTTCCATAGACCGATCCATTCGCTTTTTGCAGCCCGTCCTGTGGCGAGATGCGCGAATTTCGTCCCAAGTGGATTTACGATGAAATAATTTCTGTCAGAAAACTGGTGTGTGTGGAATGGGTCAAGACTGAAGGAAACCCAATCTTCTCCTCCGATGCCAGTTTGATCTTTTGTTTGGCGCGCCACGATTTTATCGGGCATATCATCATATAGACGAAACGCGACGTAGAGGGCTTTGTCTGTGTAAACAAGCCTGCCGACAGATTGATTCTTGGCAGGTTTTTCGGTGCGTTGATCGGTGAAACCAACAGCTTTGGGTGCGTTTTGCCAGCATGCATCGTTAAGAACACCATCAATGGTGGGTGGTTGTTCGGTTTTGACTGCGGGGAGTTCTTTTTGGACGGTTTGTGTGTTTTGCGCTGTTACAGTCTGTGAGTTTATGATAAAAATAAACGATAGTGTGATCAGCAACACTATCGCATGAATTTTTTGTAGGTTCATCAATTAGCATCCTCCGTCTGTAGATATTTTACTTATATTTTTCTGACTGCATTCGGTAGAGTGTTGCATACCTACCACCTTTGTTCATCAGTTGTTCATGGGTGCCTTCCTCAAGAATTTTCCCTTCATCAATGACGAGAATCCTATCTGCCATGCGGACTGTTGAGAACCGATGGGAGATTAACAACGTTGTCACGCCCTGCGTAAGCATTTTGAAACGTTGAAAGAGGGCATATTCGGATTCTGCATCAAGTGCGGCTGTCGGTTCATCAAGGATTAAGATTTCTGCGTCTCTCATAAAGGCACGCGAGACAGCGATTTTCTGCCACTCACCACCCGATAAATCGGTGCCGCCGTCAAAATGCCGTCCGAGTAAAGTCTGGTATTCGTCAGACAGTTGTGAAATGATGGTATTTGCTTGACCTTGCTCTGCCGCCTGAATCACAGCAGGTTCATTGTTGATCTGTTCTACATCCCCGATCCCGATGTTTTCCCCCGCAGTCAAGAAAAAGTGCGAAAAGTCCTGAAAGACTGGGGCAATTTTCTGACGTAAACTTTCCAGGTGATATTGATGTAACGGGATGTCGTCAATGAATATCTGTCCCGCTGTTGGATCATAAAAACGGCAGAGGAGCTTTATAAGCGTCGTTTTGCCAGCACCGTTATCGCCAACGATGGCAAGTGTCTCTCCCGCGTTTATTGAGAAGGAGACATCGCTGAATACGGTGTTCTCACGTCCGGGATACCGGAAAGAGACGTTTCTAAACTCAATGGATCGGTTAATCTGAGAAAACCCTTGGGGTGACTCGGCAGTTTTCACGGTAGGTTCCAACTCGAAGAAGGACGATAGCGTATTAAACTCTATTGTGGAACCGACCAGATTCCCAATTTTTAAAGTTAGATGCCAGAATGTCCCTTGCAAACCATTTACAATGGAAAAATACATTGCTACCTCTCCGACGGTAATTTTCCCTTGAAACGCGATCAGTACGACATAGATATAGAGGAGTGTGAGTCCGATGCCGTGTAAGAGTGTAAAAAGCAAGGTGATTTTGGTGTGTGAGATTCTGATAGACAGGAACCGTTTGAAAAGTGTGTCAAAAAGTTCCCGATACCGATTGATAAAGTGATCCCCCAGGTTAAAGAGTTTTATCTCTTTTACGGACTCAACATTAAAAAGAAGTCCGTGGAAGTATCCCAATTGACGGGATTCTGGCAGCTTGTCCCAAGTAGTGTCAAAAGCATATTGGTGATGGCGATATTCTGCGAAGAGGTGAGGTAAAGCTACAATGAGCATAACAAACGGGATAAAAGGGTTGATTGTTATCGTCAAACTTAGGAGCGAGATGAGCATAATGCCGTTGCTAATGGTGGATGACAGCAGCCAGAGTGTGCCCTCAGGGAGCGTTGAGTTTTCTCTGAGGAATCGGAGTTGATCGTAAAATTCGTTTTCATCAAAATATGCCAGTCCGGTGAGTTGCGATGCCTTTTTCATGACCTGCTCATCTATGTCGGCAATCAGCAGGTCTGAAAGCGTAGAGCGAACAACATCTGCTGCTGGATTCATAATGAAGGGGAGGATGTTACATAGGATACAGCCGATGCCCAGAAGGATAGTTGTGATCTCCAAAGGGGTTCCGGTCTTCACAATCGCTACGACATCGTTGACGAGGTGATTGAGCAGCCATGCGGAGGTCGCGGGAAGAAGGCTTGAAATAACAAGAAACAGCAAAAGTAGAGAAGTGCGTTTGGCTGAAGTTTGCCAGGCGAAAGCGAGGCTCTTCAGACTCATTTTCACGGTATCAACGACCAGTGTTTTCCAAGAAAATAGTTTTTTAAACATCATAATGTTCCGCTTGGAGAGTGTAGAGTCGGGCATATAACCCGTTGTCTTTTATCAGTGCCTCGTGAGTACCTTCCTCAATCAATTTTCCGCCATCAAGAACAAGGATTCGCTCTGCCATACGAACGGTTGACATCCGATGAGAAATCAGGACGGTTGTTTTCTCTTTCGTTAATTCCTGAAATCGGGCGTAGATATCGTGTTCACTGCGGACATCAAGGGCTGCGGTGGGTTCATCCAAAATGAGGAGTTGTGCGTCTCGGGTCAGGGCGCGAGCGAGCACAATTTTCTGCCATTGTCCGCCTGAGAGTTCTGTGCCATCCTCAAACTGACGCGAGAGTATCGTTTGATATCCGTTTGGAAGTTGGTCGATAAAATTGGCACCAGCTTTTTCAGCAGCTGCTTTGATATGATCTAATTCAGAAAGCCGATCAACATTACCGAGTCCGATATTTTCTTGTGCACTGAGTTTGTATTTGAGAAAACTCTGATCGACAACGCTCATTTGGGAACGCAAGTCGTCAAGATCATAGTGATGGACAGGAACATTGTCCAGATAAATGTCTCCGTCACTTGGGTCATACATTCGCGTAATTAATTTCACTAAGGTCGTTTTTCCAGCACCGTTTTTTCCAACGATGGCAACGGTTTCTCCAGCATGAATGTTCAAGGAAACACCATCCAAAATCTTTCGGTCTGTGTTCGGGTAAGTAAAGGAGACGTTTCTCAATTCGATGCCTTTTTGAATTGGGCGAGGCACCGGTTTTGCGAATTCTTTGGGGGGCATTTTAATGACTGGCTTTCTTTTGAGAAAGTCATAAAGATGGGTTAAAAAGCTCCCGATGCGATGCATGAAGGCGAAACTGAAGAGAGAGGTGCTCATGCTCGTCCAGATGAGAAGGACAGCACCCGCGTAAGCGGTAAGTTCACCGACACTTAATTCGCCGAGAATCGTCTGTCGAAAAAGCGTGACATAAACGGCACACACAGCAGCACCGCCCAACAAGGCATAGAGTGAGAGAATACGAAACTCACGCCTTCGGACAGACCAGAGCACTCCGAGAACCCGACTAAAGATGCGTCGATACTTTCCAAAAAAGAAATCGTGTAGTCCAAAAATACGTACATCTTTGGCGGTATCGTGAGAAAGAAACTGATTTCTGAAATAGTCAAGCTTTCGGGCTTCAGGTGCTTGAAATTGAAGCGCAATACCAAAGAGGTTAGCGTATTTATATCCCGCCAGGGCGTAAGGTAACGCGCAAAGTATTAGAAGCAGAGGTGCAAGCGGATGAAATAACGACAGGAAAAGGGCAACGGAAAGCAACTCCCAAAAATCGCTTCCTGCCTGAAAAGCGTAAACAACTAAGTCAGCGCTACTTCCTTCAACTTGTCGAACCCGTTGGAGCTGGTCGTGCAGTTTTGGATCTTCAAAGTGTGCGATGCCTGGATGTTGATTGGCAGTTTCCATGACGAGAAGTGCCACATACCGCCGCATCTTATCGCCAAGGATACTTTTCACCAAAAGAAAAATCGGCTCCATTATTTGCATGATGATCGTGGCAAGTGCTAACGCAACCAGGAGTGGAACCGCGTCCCCAAAACTCTGATCGTTCGTATCAGCGATAGCAATGACCATATTAATAGCATCCTTGCTTAAGTAAAGGATGAAGACAGGTAACAAACCTTGGATGAGCATTAAGAAAAAGAGTGCCAATGTCTCAGCTTTTCCCGCGCGCCATATCATGCCGAAAGCACGGAAAATCGCTTTGTATACAGGTCCCCATTCTTTTATGGGAGGATTCCACTGTTCCAACTGAATGTCGGGTTCAATCTGTTGTTTCATGTTATAACCTAAGTTGCCACCTATGTAGCACAAATTTTATGAAGATTAAGTAATTAAATCGGTAATTTTGCATCATGCATATTCGGAACATTTTAAGTTATCTTCAGTCCCGCCAAATACCATACGCGCATTTGGCGTTGATTTGGTAGGGACGATATGTTTATAGTAGCGCGGACGACCTCCTCCCCTCTTAGTCCCGTAGGGACGATATGTTTATAGCAGGAGGTGTTATCTCTTCTCTTAGTCCCGTGAATCAACGCCGAATACGCGTATGGCATTCGGCGGGGACGATATGTCCTTGCAGCACATGGCAACAAACATATCGTCCCTACGGGACTAAGGAAAATACCGAATTTATTTTTTAATCTTCATTTAGTTTGTGCATATTAGTCCGCAAACTGAAAGTTTGCTCTACAATATTTCACCAATAACGAACTTTTCTCTATTATAGTGGATTTTAGAATTACTTGGACACTTTGTAGGTGTAGGAGGGAACTCCGATTCCCGACTATCAAGGCGTGCAGTCGCGATTCGGAGATCGCTCCTACAGAAGAAGTGTAAACTTATTTGTATATTTCACTATAAAAATGGTGTCTGTGTGCCTAAAATCTTATAGGTAGCAACTTGGGTATGTTATAGTAAAACCTACAATTGTTTATACATTTGCGAATCTAATTCTCGGTTCGGAGGGCATCAATAGGTGAAAGTCGCGCCGCCTGCATCGCAGGATAGACACCGAAACCTACACCCATGACAATTGAAAAAATAACAGAAGTCAGTATCCACGGTAAGGATAACACGACGGGCCACGCCTCCACAACTAACACAATCCGCATTGCAAGCCGTGCCATTCCGTGTGCCGCACCCCAACCGCCTACGATTCCGAGTACCCCACCACACAAACAGAGACAGATCGATTCCGTCAAAAATTGACAAAAAATGTGAAGCCGTGTCGCCCCCACCGATTTCCGTAAACCTATTTCTCGCGTCTTTTCACCGACAGAAACGAGGCATATATTCATGATGCCAATACCGCTGACGAACAACGAAAAACCAGCGATGCTACCCAAGGTGATCTTTATCACTTTTTGAATGTGCTCAAGTCTATGGAACGTCAGTTGCGGTACATAGTATCCAATAAAGCCATCCTGTCCCCGGTGTCTTTTACGCAGTGTATCCTTAGCAGAAGCAACAATACTGTTAAAATCGGCACCCTTTTTAAAATAGACAATCAAGGCTTCAACGTGGTTTATGCCTTCAAGCCGTTGTTGATATGTTGTCAATGGAAGACAGATGGCATCATCCAAGCAATAGATCCAAGTGAGACTACGACCTTTGGGCTTCATCACCCCCACAACGCGCATCCGTAAGGGCGTTCGCCAATGATACCGGACCCTTACCTCTTGTCCAACTGGAGAGGCTTCTCCAAACAAATCTGTAGCAGCACCAGACCCCAAGACGCAAACCTGTGCTGCAGTCTCTATATCGTTTTCGGTGAGAAATCTGCCATCTTGTAGCTCCCATCCCATGCCGCGAGCATAGTCTGCAGTAGAAGCCTCTAAAAGTGCCCTGGTTTGACTCCCGTCTTGGCTGGTAACCAAGATTTCATAATTTTCATGATTCGGCAAGACATATAGGACCTCCGGGCATTCTGCTTCAATAGCATAAGCATCTTGAACGGTGTATCGTTCGGCGGTGCGCCGGGGCCGTCCACGTTTGAAAGTGGACATGCGTGTCCAGAGTGTGAGTTGATTTGCCCCGCCAAGCTTTTCAATGTCTTCGGCGATGATTTTTTTGCCACCATCGCCGATGGCGACCATGCACAGTACCCCCGCAACCCCGATGAAAATGCCAAGAATCGACAGTCCAGAACGGAGTCTATTTTGGACAAGAGGTTTTACACCTGTGATAATCGTATCACGAAGATTCATAAATTTTTGTTACTCTACTTCTTTCCCAGAACTTTCAGAAACTCTGGATCATCCCAAACATCCGAAAATTCAGGTGTCTCAAGGAAAGTCGGATAGTACGTGTCCTGATAATTATAGGAATTTACCACATAGTAGTCCTGAGCGATCTTTAAATGATGTAAAGTTTTTTCACGATGCTTCTCAGATGCCCAAATGCTCACAGCAAGCTGGAAGTGTCCATAATAGTTGTTATTTTCCAAATCAAGGCAGACTTGTAGGAAACGTTTTCCCTCGTTATACTTCTTCAACGACACCAGAAAACCGCCGAAATCGTGAGTAAACCACATAAGGTCGTCGAGATTTACAGGTTGACCCGCATTCCGTTTTTTCAACTCTCCTTCCATATATGTGTTTGCCTCTGTATAGATTTGATCGTAACGCTCCCAATCTTCCTGTTTTCCATACACCAGAAGCCGATTCGTTCTTACAGCTAACCAGAATCTAAAATAATGTTTCCAGCCTTGCCCTTTGTTTGCCCGTTCTAACTTTTCTATTTCAAGAAGTGCCGCATCAAACTGGTCGTTGGCTCGTAAGACCTCTGCCCCGATTTGCAGGAATTCGCAACGGGTGTATTGACTTATTTCAGGGTTATCTAAGCTCTCAGCGGCTGCTTCATAAAGTAGAATCCAGTCATTGATACGACCTTCAGCCTTCAAACAGTCAGCCACGCTTAGAATGGAAATAGTCTCCAATGCATATTTATCTGGTAAGTGCTCGCTCGCCCAATGATAAAGTCGAAAATGTTCCTCAACAGCTTCTCGGTTTTTCCCAAGACATGCAAGACTACTCACTAACCCCTCATGTGCCCAGAAACGCTCCGTATCATCTGGCGCGTCAACCATATACTTACGGAGCAGAGATAGCCGTTTTTCCATGCCGAGTTTGCCCATATACGGGTATATATCATCAACAGCGAGATGCACCAACCCAGGTGTGATTTCACCCTTAAGCGCATCTTCAATCTCGTTGTGCGCCTCCTTAAGAATATCCTCTCTTGATGCGGGGTCAGATTTCATTTTTTCCATGAATGAATTGAACTTGCTGCGAATTTCATCTAATTGTCTCATGATGTTCTCCTTTAGATTATCTGATAATTGTAAATGACCAAAGAATTTTTGCCCTAAGAGTTCCTGATCTGTTTGTAGGCGCTTTCGCGCGCGTTGGAGTCTACTCGTAATTGTATTCACCGACACTCCCATGAATTTGCCGATCTCTTTCGTTGACATTTCGTCAAGATAGTAGAGTGTTACAACCGCGCGTTCATTCTCTGGCAGTTTTTCCAAAAGTTTTTTCACAAGTTCATGGTAACGTTCGGTTCTCTCTGTCATCCGCTGTTCCGATATATGATGTGTATAAGAGGATTCCTCGATTTCTTCTGGACGTGTGTTCTCCAAGGATTGCATCGTAGGTTTTTGCTTTCGTATCCAATCAATGCAAAGATTATTTGCGATGACATGGAGCCACCCAACAAATTGATTGGGATTTTTGAGTGTCGGAAGTTTTTTGTATGCTCTAAGGAAGGTGTCTTGCATAATCTCTTCCGCATAGTGAAAATCGTGAATCTTTCGCCATGCAAGGGCATGAACGCTCTTTTGGTACTTCTCTACCAAGATGCTAAACGCAGCGTCGTCGCCCGATAAGATTTTCCGAATCAGTTGAACATCGTCTTCTCTTTTCACGAGACATCCTCCTAATCAACAGATAGTATTGGATTTACTAAAAGACTTAATCAATGCTAATGAAGTAATACAATGCGGTTTGCCCTTTTGCTAATAAAGACGAAAGTTTGATTAAAAAACGTGCATTGTGTAGAAAAAATGGAAAAACTTGAATTTTTTAGGACTTACGCGGCGCGTACATAAGTCCCTTGAGAAGGGGATTTTAGGGGTTATAGTAAAATCGGAAAATATGTTGACATTTTGAGAAACAAAACACCCCGCCTTTACTGGTGGGGTTTCTAACAGCGTCTATCTACAATGTCCAAGTATGGTGATTTATAAAAATAAATATACACTTTCATCCCTCGGTAGGCGAGGTTTCCTAACCTCGCTGATGCAGAGTGTATAAATAATTCTAAAATTTACCATAATTGTAGATTTTACTATAAGTTGGTGGTGATCGATGGATGGAACAGCGAAAAGTTCGTAGGTTGGGTAGAACGGATAGAAACCGAAATGCTGCCACCTCACAGATAACAGAGAAACGTTGGCACATTTTCCATCCGCAGACACGAGTAAAACCCAACAATTTGCTGTGGGTTTGATCAATATGGTGTTACAAAGTTGGGTTTCACTACCGCGATACTGAAATATGACGAGTATAGTTTTGAGGTATGTTGGGTATTTGTACCGCCTTTCTCAGTTTCGTTCTACCCAACCTACGGACTTGGATAGGTTCGGTTAGATAACCGAACCTGCCACAGGAATAAATAATCAATCGCCCTACTTTTGTCCCAGAACTTTTAGAAACTCTGGATCATCCCAAACATCCGAAAATTCAGGTGTCTTAAGGAAAGACGGGTAGTAGGAATCCATATAATTATACGAACTAACCGCATAAGCGTCTTCTGCGACCTTCAAATGGTGTAAAGTCTTCTCGCGGTTTTTCTCAGATGCCCAGATGCTCACAGCAAGCTGGAAATGACTATATTCGTTGAAATTTCCCAAATCAATAGCGACTTGTAGGAGACGTTTTGCCTCATTATACTTCTTCGTCCAGACCATACAACAACCAATATTGTGAGCAGCCCAAATAAGCTCGTAAAGATTTACAGGAAAACCTGCATCCAGTTTTTTCAACTCTAATTCCATAAATGTGTTCACTTCTGTATAAACTTGATCGAAACGCTCCCAATCTTCCTTTTCACTATATAACAGAAGTCGATTCTCCCTCACAGCCAACCAGAATCGGAAATAATAGTTCCGACTCTGTTCATTATTAGCACGTTCCAACTTTTCTATTTCAAGATGTGATGCATCTATCTGGTCGTTCCTTCGTAATATCTCTGCTCCGAATTGCAGGAAATCACAACGTGAGTATCCACTCACTTTAGGATTCTCTAAACGTTCAGATACTTCATTATAAAGTTGAATCCAGTCATCAATACGACCTTCCGCTTTCCAACACCCGGCAGTGCTTAGATTAGAAATAGTTCTTAACACATATTTTTCTGAATATTTACATGCCCAACGGTAAAGCCTTTTCTGTTCATCAATAGCTTCTTGATTTCTCCGAAGATGAGCGAGACTATTGACTAATCCCCTATGCGACCAAAAACGTTCTGCATCATCTGGCGCGTCATCCATATACTTACGGAGTAGAGGTACCCGTTTTTCCATCCCGAGTTTACCCATATATGGGTATATTTTATCGACCACAAGATGCGCCAAATCAGGTGTAATTTCACGCTTGAGCGCAGCATCAATTTCGCTGTCTGCTTCTTTAAGTATATCCTCTTTTGATGCAGGGTCAGATTTTACTTTTTCCATGAATGAATTGAACTTGTGGCGAATTTCTTCTAATTGACTCATGATATTCTCCTTCAGATTATCAGGTAATTGTAAATGACCAAAGAATTCTTGATCCAAGAGTTCCTGATCTGTTTGTAGACGTTTTCGCGCGCGTTGGAGTCTACTCGTAATTGTATTCACCGACACTCCTATGAATTCGCCGATCTCTTTCGTTGACATTTCGTCAAGATAGTAGAGCGTTACGACCGTGCGTTCATTTTCTGGCAGTTTTTCTAAAAGTTTTTGCACAAGTTCATGGCAATACTCAACTCTCTCTGTCACCCGCTGTTCCGATATGTGGTGTGTATAAGAGGATTTCTCGATTTCTTCTGGACGTGTGTTTTCCAAGGATTGCATCGCAGGCTTTTGCTTTCGTACCCAATCAATACAAAGTCGATTTGCGATGACATGGATCCACCCAGCAAATTGATTGTGATTCTTGAGTGTCGGAAGTTTTCTGTATGCCTTAAGGAAGGTGTCTTGCATAATCTCCTCCGCATAGTGAAAATCGTGAATCTTCCGCCACGCAAGATCATGAATGCTTTTTTGATACTTTTCGACCAAGATGTTAAACGCAGCGTCGTCGCCCGATAAAATTTTGCGAATCAAATTAACATCGTCTTCTCTTTCCACGAAACTTCCTCCTATTGGAAACGGTTTACCCTTCTATTATTTAAAGACGAAAGTTTAACAAGAAAACGTGCATCATACCAAAAAAGTGAAAATATATGGATTTTTATAGGGACGTTTCACAAGTTTGTTGCAATAGAATTGAATTAATTATAGGCGCGACCTATCTCAGTAAGTGAGAAAGACCGCGCCCTCTATAAATCAGGAACGTTTTCTACAAACGCCCTCTGTAAGATTGTGCGATACAATATTAAGGATTTAAAATGCCCGAATCACTTTTGCTACGAGACGCTGTTTGAATTCTGGTGCATTCGGGTCGCCGAGGATGATAAAGAAGTCCATGCCAGCATAGCCAGAACGGCGCAATGCGAAATAGACATTAACATGCTCTGCTTGCCATATTAAACGGCTGCCGAGACTTAAGGCAGGACTGAAGTCATACGTTAGAGTAAAAATCTGTTGATAACGTCTCTCAAAGTGCCACTGGATTTGTGAGGAGAGCCCTGCGGTGAAACCATAGGCGCGGAGATTTAGATTTCCGCTGATACGATGAATCCGTTCACCTGCTTGTTCACCCCAATTGTAGGTAATGCCAACATTATTGAACCTGTCAGAAGCACGCGCACGTAATCCAATGCTGAAAACACTATCGCTGAATTCTTCAAATTGCCCGCCCCTCCAGCCAGCGGCAAGTGCATAGTCACTATGCATTAGGATAAGTGAAGACACGGAGAAGTCACGCCGGAAAACCTCACCTTCATAAGTGTTAGAGATTTGGCTTTGGACAGAAACGGAGGCTCTTCGGAAGAATCCTTCGCGCCATTCATTCTTGATGAAACTACCCAAACCTACACCGCGGTAGCCGGTGAACGGACGGTAACCGAGTCTATTGACGAAATCCGGATCCACAAAAAATGCGGACAGATAGGGTTGGAAAATCGGTCCGTTGTAGCCTAAACTGACAAACCCATTCCTTCCGTCCGATTCGCCTGTCCAAGTTTGCACGAGATTAGAACCTACTGAAAATTTACCGTGGCGTACATCTCCGGAAAGATAACCTACATTGTTCAATCCAGTGTCACGGTGATGATGCGAAAGGAACGCCGCGCTGATATTAGAGGTCGCGCTTAACGATTGCGAAGCTCTAAGAATAAAGTTTTGGTTGTTTCGATGGTACGTACCTAAGGTGCCGACTGATGTGTTTTTCGCCAGTTTCCCAAAGAGTTTAAGCCCGCCATCCATATCTGCTATCCGCCGCGAATGAAAGGAATTTCCAAGCCTATAGACATTTCCACCTTCAGAAAAGAAAGGACGGCGATCCGGCACATAGCGTTCGCCGTAAGAGAAATCAATGCCTTCTACTGCCTGTTCAATGTTATCAAAATCTGGATTGGCTGTTCCGATGAGCCGTATTTGTGGCGTAACCTCAAAACGGATGTCGCCGCCTGCACGGGCTGTATATTCTCTTTCATCCATTTCTGTTTCGCTAATACCACCAATTAGATACGGTAGTAACTTCAATTCACGTTTTCGGCGTGGCGGTAACACATCTACCCAATGTCCATCGTTTTCACGAAATTCGTTAACGCCCAGATTACACCACCACGACTTTTCTCCGGTCCGTTGCTGTCCTCGATCAATGTTAATCCCCATCCGAACAGGTATATCTGTATCTGGATAATCCAACATCTGCCATGGGATTTCCATCTCGACAACCCACCCGTCTTCTATTATCTGTGCTGCAGCTTTCCAGAGTCCTATCCATTCGCTTTTTTCTGCGCGTCCGGTTGCGAGATGTGCGTATTTCGTGCCGAGTGGATTTACGATGAAGAAACTTCTATCGGAAAACTGGTGTGTGTGGAACGTGTCAAGGCTGAAGGAGACCCAGTCTTCGCCCTGAAATCGCGTCTGATCTTTTGTTTGGCGTGCCACAATTTTGTCGGGAATATCATCGTAGAGGTGAAGCCCAACGTAGATGGCTTTGTCTGTATAGACGAGACGACCGACAGATTGATTCTTTGCTGGTTTTTCGGTGCGCTCATCTGTAAATCCAGTAGCTTGCGGTGCGTCTTGCCAACAGACATCATTGAGAATACCATCAATGGTGGGTGGTTGTTCGGTTTTGAGTGCGGTGAGTTCTTTCTTGACGGTTTGAGCATTCTCATCTGCCCAAGTTTGTCCGTTTGGAATTGATATAAGCGATAGTGTAATAAGTAAAATTATTCCATAAATTATCTGTGATTTCATCAATTAGTTTTCTCCGATTTCAGATATTTCAGAGGACTTTCAACAATGTAATCTCCCGAATCCTCAAGAAACTGCTGAACCAGAAAAACATGTCCACCACCAATAATCAGCAGAATTCGATCATCGACAGATTCAGTAATTCGTGTCAGATTCACAAAGATTTTGAGATTCCTATCGTACCAAGAATGTGAAAGCCAATTGGCTCTTGGATATTGGTCGCCCAATCCAATCCGTGCGCTCCGTAGGTATAGCTGATGTTCGGCACGCCTCCCTTCAGGTTCGTTACCGCGAATGTACATGTCAATGAGAGATTCGTATTTTGTAGGTACAATCCAGACCCTGCCATCTTCCTCCTCGTGGAATTCCACGTCGGCATCAGGATAATAGTCTTCTATACTTGACAACAAGTGTTCTTGATTGTGTTCCTTTGCGAATTTGTCAGCATCCGTCAAATCCGAGTCAAAATCTTCTGGAAAAAACGGGTTATGCTTTGGCCAATAATCAACACCGTACAACTTCTGATGTCCCATCTGCTTAGCTAACCGAAACCCAATCTGGTCACCTTCTCCACGCTTGAGTTCGTATGTGCCTTCCAGATAACCTTGGTAGTTCGCATTAATTTCAGACATAAACCTTTCATCTGCCTCAAGTGCTATTTTGGTAGGACGAAACGGTTTGAGTAGTGTCACCAGTTGTTCTATTTCACGTTGGCGTTTTGGCGCAAGCACATCGTCCATTTTGAAGTTGTATGCGTCCATGCCAGGATTCGCTAAGTGTCCACTGCCGAGAATCATGATTGTTGGTTTCATTTTATGTTTCATCAATTAACATCCTCCGATTTGAGGTAATTTAGCGGGTTTTCAACAATATAATTTCCCGATGCCTCAAGAAAATGCTGGACCAGATAGACATGCCCACCGCCGATAATTAACAATATCCGGTCGTCTTCAGATTCGGTGATGCGCGTCAGGTTCACAAAGATTTTGAGATTACGAGTATACCAGCTATGCCCTACCCAATTTGCTCCTGGGTACTGATCCTTCAATCCAACTTGTGCCATTTGTAAGTATAGCTGATGTTCAGCACGTCTTCCTTCAGGTTCATTGCCTTGTATGTACATATCAATGAGTGATTTGTATTTCAGGGGTTCAATCCAGACTCTGCCATCTTCCTCTTCACGGAATTCCACGTCAGAATCAGCAAAAAAATCCTCTACACTTGGTAGGAGGTCTTCTTGATTATGTTCCTTTGCAAACTTGTCAATATCCATCAAATTTGAGTCAAAGTCTTCTGGGAAAAACGGGTCTTTCTCAGGGAAATAATCAACGCAGTATATCTTCGAATGTCCCATCTGTTTTGCCAGCCGGAATCCGATCTGGTCGCCTTCACCCCGTTCAAGTTCGTAAGTGTCTTTTAAATAGCCTTGATAGTTTGCATTGACCTTAGAATCAAACCTTTCATCTGCCTCAAGTGCTATTTTGGTAGGACGAAACGGTTTGAGTAGCGCCACCAGTTGTTCAATTTCGCTTTGCCGTTTAGGCGCGAGTACATCATCCATTCTGAAATTGTATGCGTCCAAGCCGGGATTTGCTAAGTGTCCACTGCCGAGAATCATGATTGTTGGTTTGTTTTTATTTTTCATTAATTGACATCCTCCATTTTTAGGTATTTTAATGGGTTTTCAACGATGTAGTCCCCTGAATCCTTAAGAAACTGCTGTAATAGAAAGACACGTCCAGCACCGATAATCAACAGAATCCTGTCATCAGCGGATTCAGTGATGCGCGTTAGGTTGACAAAAACTTTGAGATTTCGTGGGTACCAGAAATTCCCAACCCAATTCGCTCCGGTGTATTGATTGTCTACGCCAATTTGTGATATGCGTAAGTATACTTGATGGTCGGCGCGTCTTCCTTCAGGTTCATTACACCGTATGTACATCTCAATGAGAGATTCATATTGTTTTGATTCAATCCAGACTCTGCCGTCTTCTTCTTGGCGGGTTTTCTCATCGGGAGTAATGAAATCCTCTACTTTTGGTAGTAGATGCTCTTGATTGTGTTCCATTGCGAATTTATCAACATTTATCAAATCCCAGTCAAAATCTTCCAGAAAAAACGGGTCTTGCTCAGGGAAATAATCAACGCAGTATACCTTCGGATGTCCCATCTGCTTAGCTAACCTAAATCCAATCTGGTTACTTTCTCCACGCTTGAGTTCATACGTACCTTCCAGATAGCCATGGTAGTCTGCATTTATCTCATGGGCAAACCTTTCGTCTGCTTGAATGGCTATTTTGGTAGGACGAAACGGTTTGAGTTGCGTCACCAGTTGTTGGATCTCGCGTTGACGTTTTGGCGCAAGCACATCATCCATTCTGAAATTGAATCTGTCCTCTCCAGGATTCGCTAAGTGTCCGCTGCCAAGAATCATGATTGTCGGTTTCATACTTGTGTCTCCATTAAACGGTTCAAAATCTCCCGCAATTTCTTGCGAGCACGAAATACGGTTGATTTGACGGTGTTTTCAGGTTGTTTTAAGACCTTTGCGATTTCCTTGTAGCTCATTTCTTCTAATTCCCGCATGATTATTACTGATTGCATGATTGGTGGTAATTCTCTAATCGCTTGACGCACTAATTGTTTGAGTTCCTGTTTGATAGAAATCTCATCTGGTGACGGATTTGACTTGTATGAATATGAATGCAGTAGCATTTCAAGCGTTTCGCCATTTTCTTCGGATAAATACACCTGAAATTTTTGGCGTTTTAGTTGGTTAAAACATAAGTTCTGTACGCATTTTAGTAACCACGAGTGAGTAGTTTCCGGTCTTAATTCTGCGCGATGTTGCCATGCCTTGATAAAGGTTTCCTGTGTCATATCCTTTGCGTCTTCGCTGTTTTTGAGTATATAAAAGGCATGCCGAAAAATTTGATCTTGATGCTTGCGGACCAGTTCAAGGAATTCATCTTCTGTCATGTTGCAACTCCGCTCACATTGAAGTTAACGCTACTACAAACAAGTTACAAAAAAGTTGCATCTTTTTTGTCTTTTTTGGGAATTTAGCGAAAATATATAGACGCTGCGGTAGGTGCGGTTTCCCAACCGCACCCTACGGGGCCTGGGTAAATGGTGTGGTTAGGAAACCGCACCTACAAGTGATGTGCATATTTTTAGATTTTACTATAATAGTATGTCAAAGGTGTTAAGAGATAGTAGGTATAAATAAAAACCTCAATGCTGATTTATTGGTTTAAACCCATACAAACCGACACTAAGGCTATTGTGAATGTTTTTTCTATGATCAATGAACTTGGTTATAGCACTGCACTTTGCGCGGGATTGAGCAAAAGCGATGGCAGAATACCGATGAGCAAAACGCCAATTGCAGCGAGAACTAACCCGATGACTAAGGTAGAAGGATACGGGTTGAACTCCAACTCTTCTTCGGGTTCACGCATATACATCGTTACGACAACGCGTAGATAGTAGAACGCCGAAATCGCAGTATTGACAGCACCGACAACAACAAGCGAGATGAGCCAAGTGTTGACTACATCTGGTTGAACTGCGGATTGAACTGCAGATTTGAAGATATAAAATTTCCCGACAAACCCCGCAGTAGGTGGAAAACCTGCCAAAGACAAAAGCATTAACGTCATAAACATGCCGAGTAAAGGTTTGCGGAAGCCGAGTCCTGCGTAATCGGAAATCGCCAAACTTTCACCATCAGCAGTTCTTGCCAAGATAACCGCACCGAATGCACCAATATTCATAACGCAGTAAATAAGAAGATATAACATTGCACTTGATTTGCCATCACTGTTTGCTGCTGCTAAGCCTATCAACACGTAGCCTGCGTGTGCAATGCTTGAATAGGCAAGCATCCGTTTGATATTCGTCTGTGCTATAGCAATGATATTACCAACTGTCATTGTCAGCATTGCCAATAGGACAACAACCCCACCCCATTCGGTTTGTATATCTGGCAACGCTTCCATAAAAATCCTAATGAACGCTGCAAATCCAGCTGCTTTTGGACCCGCAGAGATGAAAGCAGCGATTGTGGTAGGTGCACCTTCGTAAACATCTGGTGCCCATTGATGGAATGGAACAATGGCGACCTTAAATCCGAACCCAACAATAAGCAGGAATGTCCCTGCTAAAAGTAGAGGTGATTGGCTCTCGGTGGTGAGTTTCTCTGCAATCCCTGGAATACTTGTTGTTCCAGCAGCACCGTAAATTAACGCGATTCCGTAGAGGAAAAACGCGCTTGCAAATGCACCGAGCAGCAGATATTTCATTCCCGCTTCGCTTGAAGCAGGACTTTCACGGAAATAGCCCGCTAACACATATAACGATAACGACATCAGTTCCAAACCGAGGAAAACAATGATTAACTCGTTGCCAGCAGCCATTAACATCATGCCGAGTGTTGCAAGCAGGATTAGCAGATAGTAAGGTCCCTGTTTTTTATCTTCTCCCCCTAAATAACTAATTGAGATTAGGGCAACCAAAATCGTTGAAACGAGGAAGATAATATTGAAAAAGAGGGAATAACTATCTATCCTGAACATTTCGTTGAATTGGGTTTGATCTGTCCCTGCTTGCAGCAGATCGATAGATGCCCATAAGGCAATCCCTGCTCCAACGATTGTCAACCATCCTAATGTCTTTTTTGAGATTGCGTCAATCATGTCAAAGATAAGGACAATGAGCAATGTTGAAACAATAACAAGTGCTGGCATTAACAAATTAATATCAGGTATCTCAAAAGGCATTCAAAACCTCCATTTTTAAACTCCGAATAGCAGAAAGGCTGTAGCATTAAGCTTTAGCGTGAGTTCGGTGTAAGCAATTTTGAGAATTCGTGCGGTTAGGAAACCGCACCTACCGCGGTTATGTAAGTAGAATTCAAAGCATTAAGAACATTATATCTTTTATACCGAACTCACGTTAAGCTTTAGATAAAAATTCTGTCTTCAGACAATACGATCTCCTATCGTAAAAACACGAACGTAACAATCACAAAAAGCGGGACTAAAATCCCGACTGACCAGATCATATATCCAAAGAAACTCGGCATGCGGATACCACTCTGTTCAGCGATCGCTTTCACCATGAAATTCGGTGCATTGCCGATATATGTATTTGCACCCATGAAGACTGCACCGACAGATATAGCCGTTAGCAATCTCACAAACGTTTGGTGATTCTCGACTGCCAATTGCGTGTATGGTGTAGACAAAATTTCCGGTACTACAGATTCGGTAAGTTGTAATTGTCCGAGAGCAGTGTTGAAGAACGTCAAATAGGTTGGCGCATTATCTAAGAAACTGGACAAAACCCCTGTTACCCAGAAGTAATGCATCGGTTCTTTTATTGCGACGATTAACCAACTCATTGCTCCCTCTTTACCTACTCCGAGAATCGTCAAGGCGGGAATAATCGTCATAAAGATACCGGCAAACACTTTTGCGACTTCTTCAATTGGTTCCCATGAAAACTCGTTTGATTGCCGTAATTCACCACTAAAAGGTGTAAATTGGAGCGACAATAGTCCCATGGCAACAATCAGGACATCGCGGGCGATATTCTGCCAGTAAACATGAACGCCCAAAATGTTGACATCTCCCCATTTGAAAGTGCCACTCATTAAGACTGCCGCAACAATACCGAAAAGGAACACGAGATTAAAGAGACCTTCAACACGAATCGGTTCGCTGATGCCATCATCTGGGACGACACCACCTTCCCGTTTGAACATGAATGTGTCTATTATGAAAAAGAGAACAATTAAAATGACACTAATAAACACCATGTGTGGAAAGAGTGCTGTTGTTGTCCAAAAGAAAGGCACGCCGTGTAGAAATCCAAGAAAGAGTGGCGGATCGCCAAGAGGGGTTAAGGAACCGCCGATATTGCTTACCAAAAAGATGAAAAAGACTATTAAATGCACCTTACTCTTTCGGTACGCATTTGCCCGAATCAACGGACGGATGAGGAGCATTGATGCGCCTGTTGTACCTATCCATGATGCAATTACAGTGCCGATTAGCAGTAACAACGTGTTAACCATCGGGGTGCCGCGCAACGTTCCTCGTACGAGTATCCCACCCGCAACCGTGAACAAACCCCACAGCAGTATGATGAACGGAATGTAATCTATCAAGTAGATATATAAAATATCATGAAACGCATCACCTCTGAAAACGGCAAGGTATGGGATTGCGAATAATGATGCCCATGCCAGTGACATTTTTCCACCATGATGGACAAGAAAATGGGAATCTAACAGGAGTGGGAAAAGTGCAATTGATAGGAGAATTCCTACAAAAGGAATAATGCTCCAGATAGGTAGTATAGAACCATCTACTCGAAAGTGTCCACCCTCACCATGTGTCTCATCCGCAGCAAAGGTTTCCATTGAAACTGCTAAGGTAAACCCCACAATGATGCATAGTATAAGAAAAGAGGCAAGTTTTGACTTCACTACTTCGTCTGTGCCTCCTCTCTAATCAACTTTAGGGTAGCTGTTTTAACTTCCTGAACAGTGTCTTGGGTTTTATCTTGATGGATTACTTGTCCAACTGCTGGCGTATTCGTGGAAGCTTGCACTTTTGCTGTGACAGTGTTCACAGACATCTTCATCGGATTCAGGAACGAATTTGGATGCACACCTATCCAAAAGATGAACAGCAGTATGGGCAGTAGTACAGCGATTTCACGTGGTTTCAGATCGGGCAAAGCTTCGTTTGTCTCGTCTGGTGTTCCGAACATTACCCGTTGGAACATCCAGAGCATATAAACCGCTGCCAAAATGACACCTGTTGTTGCGAACACCACGTACCATATTGAGAATGCCCCGCCAACAAAACTACCGAGCAGAATCATGAATTCTCCAACAAAACCGTTCAGACCGGGTAATCCGATAGATGATAGTGTTACAATCAGAAAGATGGTGGCGAAGATCGGCATTTTCTTTGCCAATCCACCAAAATCAACAATCATTCGGCTGTGCCTGCGTTCATAAATCATGCCGACTAAGAGAAACAGCGCGCCTGTGCTTAACCCGTGATTGATCATTTGCAAGACGCTTCCCTGAATACCTAAATGACTTTTTGAGAAGAGACCTAACACAACAAAACCGAGGTGACTCACACTGGAATATGCAACAAGTTTTTTCAGATCCGGTTGCACCATTGCTACTAATGCCCCGTAAATTATACCAATTACTGCAAGTGGGACTATCCATGGTGTAGCATCCGCTGCTGCTTGTGGAAAGAGCGGGAGGCAAAATCGGACTATTCCATACGTGCCCATTTTGAGTAAGACACCTGCAAGGATAACACTTCCGACTGTGGGAGCTTCAACGTGTGCATCTGGTAGCCAAGTATGGAATGGAAAGAGCGGAACTTTAATCGCAAAAGCGATGAAAAATGCAAGGAATAGTAGATAGGAGTGATCAAATGTTCCTTCTGTTGCTAATAGTGTTACGAGATCAAAACTATTTCCGTTTTGGAAGTAGAGTGCTAAAATGCCAACTAACATTAGGGCACTGCCTGCCATTGTATAAAGCACGAACTTTATCGTGGCATAAATTCGACGTTCCCCGCCCCATATTCCAATCAGGAAATACATCGGAATCAACATTGACTCCCAGAACACGAAGAAGAGAAATAGGTCTAATGAGCAGAAAACGCCCAACATTCCGGTTTCCAGCGCGAGGAGCGACATCATAAACCCGCTTAAACCTTTTTCTACCGAATTCCAAGCGGCAAGGATACATATCGGTGTGAGGAACGTAGTAAGTAAGACTAACCACAACGAAATACCGTCAATACCAATGTGGTAACTTATGCCTAAACCGCTAATCCAATTCTGTTTCGCATCAAACTGAAACATTTCATCTGTTAAGGTTGCATCAAACCCAGTGTAAAGTCCAAGCGAGATAACAAATGTCAATAAGCTAACGACAAGTGCGATGCCTTTAATAGCAGATGCACCCATTCCTCTGAGCAATGCTATCGCTATCACGCCAAGCAGTGGTAAAAAAATAACTATTGAAAGTAGCAAAAAAATCTCCTTTAGAATAACTTAGCTTTCATCATCAGGAACCAATAATCATGAATAATACCGAGTCTATATCAGATGACTCGGATGATTCTCTGCGGCGTGCCAATTCGCGGCGACGCCTTGAATAAGTGTCACGAGGCATTTTGCTCTGCCACCAAAACTTCAACTTACGATTGAATTTCGATATTTCCTCAGACGACCTACTGCAGTTGTCCAGAACCCATACCCCTAACCTAAAATCATTGTCAATCCGTACAGCAGCATCTTGAAATGAATCTGCTGAAATACCAAGGAAGGACAAAATACCGCTATCTTGCTTGGAATCAGCACCGTATTTATAACTCCCAATTTCTCCAACATGGGCAGCACGTGCCTTATCTGTTAACCGTGCAACACCACAGATGCCCGCGATATCTTGGTTCAGTAAATCCCGCGGTCTAAAAGTACTCTGTTTCATTTTTCTTCCTCCTTTAGCATTTCCTAAAAAAAGATCATGAGAACTGGACTACATTACAAGACAATCTTAAGCAAAAAATAGATAGTACGCAAGGAACAACACGATTCCCAGAACCATTGACATAATATATACTTGGACAAGTCCTGTTTGAAGTCTTCGCAACGTTCCACCAATCACCCGTATAAGCGCAGCCGCACCATTGACAATTCCATCAATAATTCCAGTATCAAACAATTTCCACAATAGAAAATGGGAAGCGTTTTTGATGGGCTGAACGATAAAAGTATTATATATCTCATCAATGTAGAACTTGTTTGCGACAAGTTTCTGCAATGCGTTGGTAGGCTCCGCAGAAGGCGCGCGATCTTTATAGCGCGTCCAAGCAAATAGTATTCCCGCAATGCCGATGATTGACGAAATTATCATAAAAGGTGTCGCATTACCCAATGCTTCGCTGTGTCCATCTTTAAAACCCGCTACTTTTTCAGTAAAATGGTGGAACCAACTCTCATGCCCATCCACTCCTAATAACAATCCGATCAGGGCAGAGGGGACCGCGAGAATAGCTAAGGGTAGCCACATCACTGCTGGCGATTCATGAAGATGTGAGGCAACCTCAGGTTCAACGCGAGATTTCCCATAAAAAGTTACGAAAATGAGGCGGAACATATAGAACGCGGTCAAAAATGCTGTAACTAATCCGATGATGTAAATTGCTTTTGAACTACCCCACGCGCTGTGTAAAATTTCATCCTTGCTCCAGAATCCACTTAGGAACGGAGCACCTGCAATTGCCAACGCACCGACCAAGAATGTGGCATGGGTAATCGGCAGTTTTTTTCGCAAACCGCCCATTTTTCGTATGTCCAATTCATTTGCCATTGCGTGCATCACACTACCAGCGGTAAGGAACATTAGTCCTTTAAAGAATGCATGTGTTACCAAATGGAAAATACCGGATGCATAAGCACCGACACCGACACCGACAAACATATATCCTAATTGGCTCACAGTAGAATAGGCGAGAATCCGTTTGATGTCGTTCTGTTTCAGTGCAATCGTTGCGGCGAAGAAAGCGGTTAATACGCCAATCCATGCGACAACTACTCCTGTTTCTGCAATGTTATAAAGTACAGCAGAACGTGCAATCATATAGACACCCGCTGTAACCATTGTGGCGGCGTGTATTAACGCACTGACAGGCGTTGGCCCCTCCATCGCGTCTGGTAGCCAGACATAAAGCGGAATCTGTGCGGATTTGCCTATTGCACCGACAAAAAGCAGCAAGGTCGCCAATACTATTGCATTTACACCGAATACCTGCGCAGCACTGTTTGCTTCGGCTTCACTGAAGATTGTTGTGAAGTCCAGACTGCCAAAAACTGCAAACAGCGTAAACATCCCCAGCAGAAATCCGAAATCACCGATTCTATTGACAATAAAAGCCTTTTTTCCTGCATCCGTAGCGGACTGCTTTTCATACCAGAAACCTATCAATAGATAGGAACAGAGTCCAACGCCTTCCCACCCGATAAACATCATCAGGTAATTGTTGCCGAGAACGAGGATAAGCATTGCGAAAACAAACAGATTTAGATAGGCAAAATAGCGGGTATATCCTTCATCGCCGTGCATGTATCCGATGGAATATACGTGGATTAGAAAACCAACTCCTGTGATAACCAAGAGCATCACAGTTGTCAAGGCATCAACATGGAATCCGATGTTGAAACTGAACGATTCATTCAAAATCTGCCCCGAAATCCATTTATAAACGATTCCATCTTCATCTGGATTAGGAAGCGTAGTTCCGCCCTGGACCTTAACAAAAGCGATAATTGAACAGATTAAGGATACAAGTACCGCAAGTGCGCCGATTGTCCCGCTCAGTTTCTCATTACCTTTTAACCATTTGCCAAACAACCCGTTAATCAGAAACCCAACAAGTGGTGAAATTAACAGGACAATAATTAGTTCTTTTGACATATTTATCCTTTCAACGAATTAACTTCATCCACATTAATTGTTTCTCGATGCTTGAAAACACTCACTATAATTGCTAATCCGATTGCGACTTCAGCAGCAGCGACAGCCATCACGAAAAAGACGAACAACTGTCCCTCCACTTCACCGAGGCTACGGCTAATTGCCACAAAGGCGAGATTCGCTGCATTTAACATCAGTTCAATACACATAAAGATGATAATAGCGTTTCTGCGGATGAGAACACCGATAACGCCTATTGTAAACAGAAGCGCACTTAAAACGAGATAATAATTTAATGGCATATAAACCCTTTACTCTAAATATATTGTAGAGTATTTCGTATTATCGGGCTTGAAAAGCCCTTCTACAAGACATTTTGTCTAAATACATTGCATACATATCTCTGAAACTTGTGTTAGTTTTCAGTCTGGTTATCGCGTTTTACCAACACAATAACGCCTATCAACGCTGCTAATAAAATGAGCGAGGTAACTTCAAACGGTAAAAGATATTTGCTGAACAAAAGCTCGCCAATATTATAAGTTGTGAATGATTTTTCAGCAGCAGCGGCTGCAGCTGCCTGTGCTTCTGGTGATCCGACCTCAGTATTTTTGAGCGCATTAACGGCAATATAAATGCCTTGGGCAGCCAAGAGGATGCCCAAAATTATCGCAACGCCTTTGAGTTTTCCTGTGAGAGCACCTTTCGCAGAGAGTGTGCCGAGGTTCAGTAGCATAATCACAAAGAGGAACAGCACCATGATTGCCCCAGCATACACAATCACTTGAACAGCAGCAACGAAGTGTGCGCCCAAAAGCACAAACAATCCCGCTTGTGCGAAAAACGTCACAATAAGGGAGAGCGCACTATAGATCGGGTGCCGAAACGAGATAACAGCAATAGCACCGATTAGTGCCACGGCACCAAAGATAAAAAATAGAATCATTTCTGCATTCATTCGCACGCCTCCTATTCTACTGCGTCCAAGCCGCGCAGCGGTGCTGCGACTGATGTACTTTGCGCTACAGTTTTATTGTTATTGTCCATAGCAAGTATCCCTGCCACGATTGCTACAACGATAAATGCTGCAACTACGTTGCCAATACCTATCCAAAGGCGACTACCGTTCGTTGCTATCCACAAGGTACCGGTAACGACGATTGATGTTAATGCAACGGGCAACAGAAATTTCCAACCTAAATTCATCAGTTGATCATATCGGAATCGTGGGAGTGTCCAACGCACCCAGATGAAAACGAAAAGGAAAATTCCTGTTTTAACAAAGAAGATTGCAAACGAGATAAGTCCAGCGAGTAAGGATCCTTCTCCACCTATGTTTTCCAGACCAAAGAAGTGCCATCCGCCTAAGAAAAGCGTTACCGTTACGGCAGAACCTACGATCATGTTCATATATTCAGCCATGAAGAATATAGCGAATTTCATACTGCTATATTCGGTATGATACCCCGCGACAAGTTCCTGCTCCGCTTCGGCGAGGTCAAACGGCAATCGGTTCGTTTCTGCAAACATTGCAGTCGTAAACGCAAGAAATGCGGGGAAGTGTATTAAGAAATTCCATTTCCATGGATATGCTCCCTGTTCCACGGCGATTGTACGAAGACTGAGCGAGGAGGAGAGCATTAGAATACCAATAATCGCCAATCCGAGTGTCAGCTCGTAGCTTATCATCTGCGCTGATGAACGTAAGCCACCCAGAAGTGAGTATTTATTATTTGATGCCCAAGCACCGATAACAACACCGTACACACCGAGGGACGTTATCGCTAAAATATACAAAATGCCAATGTTGATGTCTGCAATCTGAAGTGGAATTTCATATCCTGCGATTGTCATGGAACTTCCAAAAGGCACAACAGCAATCGTAATCATCGCTGGTATTAAGAGCATGGCAGGGGCAAGCACGTAAAGTGGCTTATCTACGTGATTTGGGATGAGGTCTTCCTTAAAGAGGAACTTAATCCCATCTGCGATAGGTTGGAGTAGTCCTTGCGGTCCGACACGATTCGGTCCGAGCCGATCCTGCATCCATCCGCTCACTCGGCGTTCTGACCAAATCATCGCCATCACACCGATAATAAGCAGATGGGCAATGAAGAGAATTTTGATGATTGGGATAATTATAATATTTACTATATCTATATCCATATTTTCTCCTTCTTTGATGACGTACTTATTGAAGTTGTGGGTTAAGCCAACTTAATTCCTGCATCTCCAATATTTTGATGTGTAGCGTCACCGTAACCCTCTACATTCTCTGCAATCGCGATCGCAATTTCACCCGCGAAGTGGTAGTCAATTTCTCCACCGAGCCGTTTCGCAAGCTGCTGTGTAATTTCCCAATCTACCTGTGCTTCACCCGGCGGGTCAATTGTCTTTCGGATCCGTTGCACCCACCCTGTTGAGTTGGTAAAGGTGCCGTCCTTCTCCGCGAATGTTGTCCCCGGTAGCACTACATCGGCTAATTCCGTAACCTCTGATGGTAAAACATCTTGCACGATGAGGAAATCAACTTTTTCTAATGCGTCTTTTTCGGTATCTTCAAGCGCGCGTTCTGGCACACCACTAACAAGATAGACAACCTTTGCACCTGCGACCTTTTCCCAGAGTGCATCGCCTTCTAAAACGACGTTTCCATTTGCAGAACCGAGTATCGTTCGTGCACCAGCAGTGTTCGGATTTTTGTCCGCTTCAATGGTAAATTGTGGGAATTTGTGTTCTTCACCAGGTAGCTGCCCAAAGAGTCCCAACTGAGTCGTTTTTAATATATCGTGTGCAAACTGCTGTAAAACGTAATTGTCTTCATTTGTGCCTTGTGCAGAACCGATAACAACAATATCTGCAGCATCAACTTCCGATAGATTTTCGGTAATCAACGTCAGCGTATCAGCCCACTGAGTTGTTACAAGTTCGCCATCAACTCTCTTTTGAGGAAGTTGGAGACGGTCATCACTGTTCACATAGTGGTATCCGAGTCTACCGTCGTCGCACATCCAGTGTTGGTTAATATCTTCATGGTATCGGGGTTTGATGCGGTACAGTCCATCTGTTTTATATTCTACCGTAACGTTACAGCCAACACTACATCCTGAACAGATGCTGCTTGCCTTTTCCATAAACCACGGACGAGATTTGAATAGGAAATCTTTGCTAATGAGCGCACCGACTGGGCATATATCAACGACATTCCCTGCAAGTTTATTGTCAAGCAGTTGTATGGGAGTTCCCTCATGGCTTCGGGGAATATCAATTTCATCGTGGGAACCGCGATTAATTAATCCAAGTTCTCCACTACCTGAAACCTCATCACAGAATCGGATACACCGCGTGCAGACGATACAACGTGTAGAATAAAGCAAAACATCCGGACCTAAGTCCTTCTTTGGCGGAACGTTTTTGACTTCCAGATACCGACTCTTATCATGGCCATGTCGGTAACTAAAGTCTTGCAAGTCGCATTCGCCTGCTTGGTCACAGACGGGGCAATCAAGAGGGTGGTGTACAAGCAGGAATTCAAGGATATCTTCCCGTGCCTTTATGACACGGGGACTGTCTGTGCGGACGATAATGTCATACTTTCCATCCAATTTTTTCTCTGGTGGAGCAGATCGGACGGTCGTTGTGCAGCCCGTTGCTAATTGTCGCTCTGGCATCTCCGAACTTCTAAGGTAAACGTCAATGAGACACATTCTGCAATTCGCTGGACGGCTCAACCCAGGGTGGTAGCAGTAGTGAGGCACCTCAATGCCGTGCTGCCGTGCTACTTCAACTACATTTGTTCCGTCTTCAACCTCTATTTCAAGGTCATTCAGTTTAATAAATGCCATAAATATTACTCCAATGTGTTCCTACCAGGAAAGTTACGCTAACGTCAATTTAACAATTTTTCAAGTGACTCAATTCTCTCGCGCAATGCCTGTAACTCTGTAGCTTGTACTTTTAAGGTATCGTCTGATAGTATACGGCTGTTCTGCTGATACGCAATGAAGATCGCTGGCACACCCACAAAGGCTATAAGCGCGCCGATGAGTGTTATTATCAATGTTGCATGAAAGTCTAACCTTTTGCTTTGATCTGTGAAGCGATCAGCAAAGTGCTTCTCTAACCGCGTCTCGGTTTCGGTGATGCGTTTCTCTAACTTTGTTTCAACTTCAGCAATACGCTTCTCTAAACGCACCTCTGCCTCGTTTACAATCTGGCGGATCTTTTCTAAGTCTTCAACGTTTAGTTCCGCAGACACGACAGTGCTCAGACATAAAAATACCATAATGGTAAAAAACAACGTCCTCATAGTAGATGTTCCTTTTGACCGTCGCCAATTATGTCTTCACTTTACCTCTATTCCAAGTCAGCAAACTCCTTTGGTATAAACCGCTGTTGATACGCGTAATTTTCTTCTGGTGGTACTGTTGCTTCATCAACAGGCAAGGTGACCAATTTCCCTTCCTGGATAGTAGCTTCAAATTCAGGTCTGAACTTGCGCATATAACTTACTGCCGGCCACGATACAGCAATACCAAAGACACAGATAGTGTTCCATGTCATTGTATCCACATTCGCGATGTTATTCGCAACGCTTTCCAGCAGATCAAGCTCTTCGTAAATTTCTTCTATTTCGCCAGTATCACCCCATCTACCACTTTCGGTGACACCAAATTTTGGTCGTGTGATAGTGGTTTGTCTGCCTTCGCCATCGACAATGCGTTGAACAATATCACGCACCCATGGGGTGCCCCATCGGCACGGTGTGCATTGCCCACAAGATTCATGTGCATAAAATTTCATGATATTTAGTAGACAATCTACAATATTGCGGGTTTCGTTCATCACAATGATACCGCCCGAACCTAACATTGATTTGGCAAGTGTGAGTGATGTAAAATCAAGTCGTGTGTCCAACTCGTATTGCGTCAAGATCGGTGCGGAACTACCGCCAGGGATTACAGCTTTAACCTCTTCACCACGCAAACCGCCTGCCACCTCAATAAGTTCAGTGCATGTCAAACCGAGTTCTAATTCATACACACCTGGTTCATTAACATCACCACTAATACAATAGAGTTTTGTTCCTGTATTCGGATCCGCTTTTGGTGGGTCAAATCGCGCATCACCGTACGTCGGTCCCATCTGGGTATACCATTCAACACCATTACCGACAATGAAAGGTAGGTTGCACAAGGTTTCCACATTTTGCACAACGGTAGGTTTCATGAACACCCCTTGGACAGCAGGGAAAGGCGGTTTGTTGCGAGGTTGTCCACGTTTTCCTTCAAGCGATTCAATTAACCCTGTCTCTTCACCACAGATATATGCACCAGCACCCGGATGCGTATAAATGTTAATGTTTAGTCCTGTGCCACGGGCATTTTTCCCAAGGTAACCTTGCTCGTAAGCCTCTTTAATAGCGGCATCTAACATCTTTTTACCGAGCGTGAATTCACCGCGAATGTAAACATAAGTGGTCTCAATTCCCATCGCGTAGCAACAGATTAAGATACCTTCTATTAACAGATGTGGATTTTTCTCCAAGACGTAGCGATTGCTGAAGGTGCCAGGCTCACTTTCGTCAGCGTTACAGCATAGGTAACGCGGCTCAATATCCCTTGGGACAAAACTCCATTTTTCCCCAGTAGAAAAACCGGCACCGCCTCTGCCTTTCAACCCCGCATCCCACACCATTTGCGCGATTTCTTCCGGTTGATATTCGGCAATAGCCTTTTCAAAACGGGTGTAACCCTCATATTGTCGAAAGACATCAAAAGTGTTTATATTAGGCACATCCAGATGCTCGTAGAGAATCCGTTTTTCTTCAACCATATTTTTCCTCTACATAATATTGTCTCGTAATAAGCAGTAAATCAGATTCTTAGTAAAACCTAAAATATGTTAACTCCCCTGGTAGGTGCGGTTTCCTAACCGCACCGGGCCTGGGAATAATTATAGGTCTACCATAAATTTGGTGTTTCCTGACACGAATTTAGCTTGGAAGTTGTTCTAATATTTCATCAACCTTTTCTGGTGTCAAATTCTTATATAAATCGTTATTCACCATAATAACGGGCGCGACATCGCAGGAAGCGAGGCACTCTACTTTCATCAAGGTGAACTTGCCATCATCAGTTGTTCCTTTTGCGAGATTCGTTTCCGACGCAATGTCTGTACCGAGTTTCGCTTTGAGATGTTCCAAAACAACCCTACAATCACGCAGGGCGCAAGGCAGCGTATGACAGACGCGGATAACATATTTGCCTACCGGTTCCTCAAAGAACATCGGATAGAAAGTTACTACATCTTTTACCTTCATCACGGAAAGTTCCAACAGTTCCGCTACATACTTCATGACAGCAGGACTAATATAACCCGCCTGCCGTTGTGCTAAGTGGAGTGTTGGCAGCATCGATGCTTCTTTAACAGGGTACCGACCAATCAGTTCGTCAAATTCCCGTTTGTTTTCTTCGTTAAACTGAAATGGTGTTTCGATTTGTATAATTTCATCTGACATCTTTATTTCCTTCGTAGTCGCTAATCATTCCTTCTATTTTCTCAAGTACCGCATCCCACCCATCATAATTGAAGACAGGATTAAATAGTTCACGTTTGAAATCTTCCCGTTCTGGCTTCCTTCCCAACTTTTTTTCTAAGTCATCAAGAATCCATTGTGCCATCCCGCCAGATGATTTGACAACAATCATTGTTAATCTCGGCATATCACCAGGATTTCGTTGCATATTACAAAGTGTAGTGCAGATACTACCAAGCGGCTTACCTAAGTGCCTCCAATGCCGCTCAACAAGACTTCCCAATTTCTTATAACGAATCGTTTCGCGTTTCTTTGCCCTATCAATGAGGATTGGAAGTGCCTTCCGCGCAAAATGCTGATAAGTCTCATCACCAAACATATCCTGTTGTTCTTCTTGGCAATTATCATGAATACGTAACATAAAATCATTCCTCTCTGAACTTTAGTTGTAACTCTAATAACGGATAAATTAAACTGGATATGTGCAGATCCTGATTGTCCAACTTTTTTAGTCTTTCAATACATGTTTTTGCATCGTATGTCTCCGAATATATATCCCAACGTATCTTAAGCAGTTTATATGCCTGTTTAAAAATATTTTTATATTTAATTCTTCTTTTATTTATATATTCCAAAACTATAGTCATTATTGGAAGTAAAATTAGACCTCCCGCAATGATCCATATAGCTGGAAATATCCAAAAGGGTATACCTTGATTTATCAATAGATCGGTTATTTTTTCACCCTTCCAAGATCCTATACTCAAGATGTATGTTAAACCGACACCAATACAAAATTCTTTGAGATGTCGATTTCTGCGTCTCTTTTTGGCTTTTGGTGGTAAACAAGGCGTGATAGACATCTCAAATGATTGTTGTTTGCATTCGGAAAGCCAAATATCAATTTCGTTTGAGATTCGTTGAGCGAATAAACCAATATAATAATCCTTTTCAATCATAATAAGGTCTGAATCAATAAGATCAACTAAAAGGAAATTGGTTATTTGAGGCAGATGCCACGAAGGATTTTCTAAATATTTCTGAACAAGTTCAGGAATCCCCTCATAAATGAACGATTTGTGATCAAATGTTTTTCTGAAGCGTTGCCGCGCATCCGAAATGTCAGACAAAAACGCCTCAAAGTTATCTCTAAATCTGTAGTCATCATGCCAATCAAAACCACATTCATCTTTTGTGACAGTCCATTCTATAGTAGATTTCAACGCTTCTTCTGCTTTAAATACTTCGGCCCTATTTACAGAGTAAAGTTCTTTTTCTTTGTCTGTTTCCGGTGTCCCCACTCCAACCAATGATTCTTTAGCTGCTCTAAGTTCCTGGCGAAGTGTTTTAATCTCATCTCGCAGTTTTTCAATCTTGTCAGAGTTTTCCTTCCAATTCATCGATGCTCGCAATTTCTGTGCCCATTCACTGTCCGCTCCGTTTTCTTCGCATTCTTCTTCAAGCCAACCTGCTAATGTAACCGTAATAGGTCTACGATCTTCTGGTACGTCTTCTGTTCTGGCAGGGTGTTCATTGGCCAGCAGATGTTCTACATCCCATTCTCGTATTTGAATTGTATCCAAAATAGGATGATTCACATACGCAATTCTTTTTAGGTCTTCAAAGGTCCCATCCCTGAACTTATCAGATTGGACAACATCAGATTGTTTTCCCCATTCGGAACCTTCTATTTTGCCATACATGAAATCACCTCAACGCCTGCATTTACAACCCCACCACACCGCGTGACATAAAACTCTTGCTTATTCAACTCACTAAATATTCAAAACAGACTTTGAAACCGAAAACTAACAACCTCATCAATAGTTTCCCAAAACTGAATTCGGTTTTAGGCAATACTCGCTTCACTATAAAGTTCTCAAGCAGATAGTGGGTTAGCTGCGTGCTTTCAAACGTGCAAGTTCTTCACGAAGTTGCGCGGCTTCTGCTTCTGCAGTCTCTGCACGTGCTTCTGCGTTTTCAGCACGTGTTTCAGCGTATGCTGCGCGAGCAGCTTCTTTCTCTGCCAATGTCTGGAGCCATTCACCTGCAACAGGGTCATAAATCGCTATCTCTCCATCGCGAAGATGGAAATTCAAATCCAAAACCGAGGCGCGAAAACCTCCCCTTTCATCCGCAGAAACAGCGACATACTCACCATCTACTAACGTAAATCCCATCAGCGGAGATGGTAAATACAACCCCTCTGCATCATATAAGAAGTAATTCTGTATTCCCAATGAAGCGTAAACATCCATCTTCTCACCTAAGTCTTTATCATAGGTGCTTTTCCTGGAGAATTCCATCACGAAATCGGGTGCTTTTCCTTCCTCCCATGTTTTATACGTCAGACGCAGCTTTGGATTTATGCCAAAACAGACGAGTACATCTGGAGATATGGACTTCCGGGGATCCCCTTCTCTGTAATACATCATAATGTCACCAGAGATATAGACATCCGGTTTTTGTGCAAAATGTGCCTCAAGTGCCTGCAGCGTCCATATTAGTAATCTTAAATGATAATCGCTTGCTGCCATGGGTTTTCCATCTTCAGAAGGGTAAAGGTCTCTATCGTCAGTAGGGGCATAAGGAATAAAGGTATCTTTTGCATAGGGGCGTGCCATTATGTTTCTCCTTAAAGGTTTATAGTCCTTCGTTTCCTATTTTCCAACTTCATCCATAAGTTAGTATTTTCCCCAAAACTGAATTCGGTTTTTCTCTGGGTCTCTAATGTCAAAACACGCTAACCCTTCTTCGTTCTCTAATGGTCTCAACCGCAACCCTTTCGCCTTCAAATCCTGATGAACGGCACTCACACTTTCAACATGAAAAACCACCTTTTGTCTGCCTTCGTTTGGCTTGCTTGCACTATGTAGGCACAGTTTGCAATCCCCAGTGTCAAAGCGAAAAAACCGATGTTCAGGAAATGGCTGGTCTTCGTCGGGCGTTAATCCGACAACATTTCTATAAAATGCAATGACAGATTTCATGTCTTTAACAAAAAGGAGGATGCTTCCAAGATACATAATTGTCTGTCACTCTGCACGAAGACGTTCAATTTCATCTAAAGCCTTAGCAAGTTCTGACTCAGCGTTTTGCCGTGCCTTCGCTTCTTGCTGTGCGCGTGCTTCAGCGTTTTTTGCGCGTGTTCTAACTTCTTTTACCTTTTCCGATGGTGTTTGCAACCATTGTGATGTGTTAGGGTTATAGAGTCGCAACTTACCGTCATGCTCACCCAATTCCAAACCTAACGTCTCTGCAGGTAAACGATCATTTACAAAACCGATCTCTTGATATGCCCCATCAACAAGTCGGTAACCGACAAAACTCGGCACGATTTGACCAAGCGGGTCGTAAATATAGTATTCTTTCACCGCAAGTACGGAAGCGTAGAGGTCCTTCTTCTTCCCCATATCATTTTTAAATGTTTTCGGACTTGCTACCTCCAGCACAAAATCGGGAGTGTTTGCTTCTGCCCACGTTTGAAAAGTGCGCCGTAGTTTCTTTTCAACCCCAAAAACCACGAACACATCGGGAGATATAACTTTCTTTGGGTTCCCTTCTTCGTAATACAAAAACAAGTTACCAGACACATAAACATCATCATTCTCGAAATGGTCTTCAAGCATCAAAATGAAATCCATCATCAATTTGCGGTGTGTATCTGTTTCTGCCATCGGTTTACCGTCTGATTCCGGATAGAATATTGTCGGCGCAGACTGTATCTTTTCCCGCATCGTGTCATCTCCCAGCATCAAGCTAAATGTTGTTTTAAGACAACTTACCGATCCAACTCTCCAGCGATCACGTTCAAACTTCCTAATACAGCCACCGTATCCGATACCATGCCACCCTCCAACATGTGTGGCAGTGCTTGGAAATGGAAGAAACTCGGTGGACGAATTCTTATGCGATAGGCAGTACCACTTCCATCACTGACAATATAGAATCCTAATTCTCCATTTGGGGATTCTGTGGCGGAATAATGATCTCCCTCGGGCGGCTGCACACCGTGTCCATCCATAACAATCTTGAAATGGTGAATCAATCCTTCAATATGTCCATAAGCATCTGATTTGTCAGGCATCATGGTTTTGTTGTCTTCAACACTAAATGGACCGTCCGGTAGATTATCAAGGGCTTGTCCTACAATACCGCAGCTTTGAATCATCTCCTCCATTCGCACTAAATATCGGTCGTACGCATCGCCGTTAGTGCCTACAGGCACCTCAAATTTCATTTCATTGTAAGATGAATACGGTTCCGCCTTACGGATGTCATGTGCGACACCTGTTGCGCGCAGGCAGGGACCGGTTAATCCGTAACTAATCGCATCTTCAGAAGAAATTGCGCCAACCCCCTTTGTTCTGTCCATCCAAATCCTGTTGCGGGTTAGCAAGGTATGTGTTTCCTTCAATGCCTTTGGAAAATTGGTGATGAAATCACGGGCATCAGTTTCAAAACCATCATAAAGGTCGCGAAATACACCACCTACACGGGTATAACTTGTTGTCAGCCGTGCGCCTGTTGTCTTTTCAAAGATGCTGTATAGTTTTTCGCGTTCTCGGAAACTATAGAGAAAAACTGAAAATGCCCCTAAATCCAACGCTGCAGTTCCGAGCCACAGCAGATGGTCAGCCAGTCGAGAAAGTTCTGCCATCAAAATTCGGATATATTGACACCGTTTTGGCACTTCAATACCGAGCAGCTGTTCCACTGCAAGCACATATCCGAAATTGTTAGATAACGGCGACAGATAATTCATCCGGTCAGTAACAACGATGTACTGATTATAGTCTAAGTGTTCACCAAGTTTCTCAAATCCGGTATGCAGATATCCGCAATGTGGGGTTGCCTTCAAAATGGATTCACCATCAAGTTCTAATACGATACGAAGGGTGCCGTGTGTCGCAGGGTGTTGCGGTCCGAAATTGAGAACCATTTTCTCGCCTGTTGTGCGTTCCATCCCGCTTTGCATAAAGTACTCCTTTTAAAATCGTAAATAGTCGTTTTTGCTTAGAGATTGTTGATTTTAAATAACTCGTTATTGGAAAAGTTTTGTGTCATAAGGTCTCCATGCTGTAAATTCAAGATGTGCTTTTTTTTGCGATGGACGCATCCGCTACCTGCACATTGGGCAAGTAGTTCTAATTCAGGACTTAATCCAATTTTTTATGGTTAACTTCATACACCGTGTTTTTCACGAGTTAAAGAAGAGTCAAATGGTTTTAGCGAGGCGGTAAATTTCCTATCCATTCACCAGCGTCATTAGAAACTCCCACAAAACCACCATCGGGACCAGCACCTATGCGAGTAACGCGTATACCTGCATTGTTCCAACTTTGCACAAAGCCTCCATATAGAGCAGCTTCTATACGAGTAACGCGTATGCCTGCATCGTTAAAAACATCTATACTACCGCCCAAAGAACGATTACCAAGACCTTTGACAAACATGCTCACAGCGCGTTCGCCTTTATTATTTGAGATTTGCACAACACCGCTCCCATTTTGATTAGATCCCATGGCAGTAACGACTTGCCCTGCGTTGTTATAGGTTTCCATAACACCGCCATATTCATTAAAACTTATACTACCAAGAATTTCGCCTGCGTTGTTCAGGTTTGCCATTATTCCACCTTCTTCATCAGCACCCATAAGAGCAACCATTTGACCTGCGTTGTTAGAGGTCCGGACTATACCACCATCTTCACCAGCACCAATCAAAAGAATTGTTTCACTACCATTTAAGAATTCCATAATTGGTGTATTGCCAGTTGTGCGTATTATAGCACCGAGACCCCCGTCGTCGGGATGGATTGACAACCATCCTCCCCCAACTGACCCAATAGCAACGTTTCTTTTACCTTCTTTGTTATTGACGAGTATAGAACCATTTCCTCCAATTTCTCCGACGGTAACAATGGTTTCACCTTCGGCATTAACAACCCTTATTTTCCGTGTCACAATTTCATCAGAGACCTGTTGCGCTGTGGTTTGTATAACCTTTTCACCTATAGCTTGGGCTTGGATATTTTCAGTATGACTCACGCAACCAATAATATAAGCGGTGAAACTAATGAGTGCACCGATCACCATAAATAATAAACGTTCATAGGTCCGTTTCATTCGGTTCTCCTCTATTTTTCTTTGGATAGCACAACGTTTTGATATTCTATCTGGTCAAGTTCGCTTTTGCTGCATATTTTACTGGCCTTTTGCGTGTCAAATCGTATTGTGTAGCGTTCTGGTCAAAAAACGCGGGGGATAACTCAAAATTCTGTCGCTTGAAATCGTGAATGGTTAATGTCATTTTCGCTCTGTCTTCAAATGTGAGCAGTGTTTTGAATCTGTTTATCCATTTATGTGTCAACGAACGTGCTGTTTCAATCAACCGCTTTTGTTCCGATTCGGATAAATCGGGATAATGGGTGAGGGCGTGTTCTCTAAATTTGTCGGTAAAGAGTGCACAGCGCCAATATAGAACATTTTGGAAAATATCTTGATAGGTGATGTTATTTACCAATGCGTCAAGGGATGATTCCATTTTTGCTTCAACTACCTTTCGCAGACCTTCTGCGACACTTTGAAAACCCCTACTCTTAGGAGGCCACTCGTTTATAGGTAAACCGTTTTCAGGAAACGCCTGGAATTTTCCGAGTCGATGGTTTTCCCAATCACAAGCTTCAAGAATAATCGGGATAACTTTTATTCCTTTGGCTAAAGCTATTTTTAATTCCTTATTACAGTTTTTAGAAGCAAGACTATCGGCAGAAATAAGGTGAAGTAAGATGTCTGAATTAGGCAAGTGTTTCGAAAAAATTTCATCTTGCCACTCATCACCTCCGCGAATGTTGTTGTCATGCCAAACGCTTATCAAACCTTCGTCAATCATCACCTTAAGATAGGTTATGATTTTGTCCTTTTCCTTTTTATTAACATGTGAGTAAGTTATGAATAACTTTAGCATTTTCATTCTCTTGGTGTGTTAGACATTCTGCTTTTCAAAGTTGAAACGTTCGCGCTCACCATGTCCACGCAGCGGATAATCTTTGCGGAGTGGGTGTCCCTCGTAATCATCCGGCATTAAAATTCTACGGAGGTCGGGATGTCCTTCAAAGTCAATTCCGAACATATCGTAAGTTTCCCGCTCCAACCAGTTGGCACCCTTCCATAACTTCGTCACCGAGGGAACCTTCAACTCTTTTTCATGCACCGGCACTTTGACTCGGATACGAGGCATTTCCCCTTCAAAGGTATAAAGGTGATAAACGACCATGAATCTGGCATAGTCATATTGCATCAATTCCGATTCCAAATTAGAATTGTCAACCGCTGTGACATCAACAAGAAACGAATACGCGAGTTCGGTTTTTAGATATTCCAACAGTGCGTAAATGTGTTCCTTGTCTACAACAACAGCAACGCCATTACTGGTTTCGGCATCCGCTAAAAGCTCATCTGTAAACTTTTCTCTTAGTTTCTCAAGTACAAGTGGTTGCGTTTCTTCCGTAACCTCTTTTTCTTCATTCATCATAAGCGACCTCAGAACCTTTGGGAAGCTCACCTTTTTGGATTTGCCGTTGTACTTGCATGACAGCATCAATCAAATCTTCAGGTCGTGGTGGGCATCCAGGAATGTAGACATCAACTGGAAGGAATTGGTCAACGCCTTGTATTAAAGTATAGGTATCAAAGACGCCGCCGCAGGATGCGCATGCGCCCATGGAGATAACCCACTTCGGTTCCGGCATCTGATCATAAATCCGTTTCAGCACTGGCATCATTTTGATTGAAATCCGTCCTGAAACGATGAGTAGATCGGATTGACGTGGCGAGAACCGAATTGCCTCAGAACCGAATCGGGAGAGGTCAAATTTGGAAGCCAAGGTTGCCATCATCTCTATTGCGCAGCAAGCGGTACCGAACGGCATCGGCCACAAGGAATTCTTTCGTCCCCAGTTGACAACTTTGTCAATAGTCGTTGTGATGATGTTACCATCAGTTTGTTCGGTGCTTGATCCACTTTGTATATGGGTATTGGCTAATCCCATGTTAAGCCTCCTTTTTTCCAAGCATAGATGTAGCCCAGAAGGAGAATACCGATAAACACCAGCATCTCAATTAAAATAAACGTCCCATTTGTTTCAGACATCTCCTTAAAAACCACTGCCCACGGGTAGAGAAAGACCACCTCAATATCAAAGATAATAAAGAGCATCGCGATGAGGTCAAACCGGATGGAGAACCGTTGTCTGGCATCACCGACCGGTTGCACTCCAGATTCGTAGACAGAAAGTTTAGCGCGTGTGGGTTTTTTGGGTCCAAGAAGATGGGTTAGGGCGAGATTAACAGCAGCAAATAGGACTGCGAATATCCCTAAAAACACTATCGGAAGATAATCTATTAACATTTGCTCTAATCTATTTTAAGCCTCCAGCAACATTCAGATTATACTATCCGTTATTTCCTTGTTATAGAATAAACTTCTGACGTTGCCAATAATTAACACTGATTAAGAGTTTTGCGTTCAAATTTACAAACAAATTTATTAAACGTGCTTATAATTTTACATATTTTGATAAAAGTGTCAAGTCTTTTTGAATAAAAAATTACAATTTTTTTAGATGTTAGGGAGAAAAAGGGTGAGTTGATGTGCCTCTTCCATCTCCATGTGGCGTTGTTGATAGCTTGTCATCCCCATGAACGTGATTTTGTCATGCGGGGCAAACATGACACCAAACAGATGCACCTTCATGTCCATAGCAGTTGGTGCCATCATGAAGTCTTTTAGCACATCCGCTGTTTCTACGGTATCTGTGCCGGATTGTAGACCCCGCATATCCATCGCCATGAACCGATAAGCAAGCATCATTTCACCTGCTTTATGCCCATGTTCACCCATCACACCAATCGGCGCGTGGCTATCGGGACGTGCCATCACAGGACGTGCCATCACAGGACCTGTGAAAGATATAGACAACACAAAAATAAAAATGATAAGGCAAAACGTGTAACGTCTCAAAAATGCTCCTTATGTGTTTCGCAAGTAAGGTTTCAAATCCCACAAATAGATAACACCGTCAAAACCACCACTTGCCAAGATCGTGCTATCTGGTGAAAACGCAAGACATTGAATATCTGTCGGGTGTTCCAGGAAAGTGGCAATGTTTTCACTAGTGGATAGTCCATCCTAAAAGTTTGTTTTAGTTTTTGTAGATTTCTCGGCATCTTGACAAACAAAAGTGTTCTCTTATAGTATAGCAATACATAAGGAGGAACACACCCTTGAATAAGAAATATGTTGTCCAACTGACCGATGCGGAACGACAGGAGTTATCAGATATTATTAACACAGGTAAAAAAGAGGCATATATGATAAGGCATGCTCATATTTTGCTGAAATCAGATATAAATGGTCCCTGCTGGACTGACGCGAGAATAGCTGAGGCGTATGAGTGCACTGATAGGACAGTTGCGAAAGTGCGTCAGCGTTTTGTGGAAGGTGGCTTTTCTCGTGCCTTATATCGTGCGAAGCGGAAGCATCCACCGACACCTCGTAAACTTGATGGTGACGGAGAAGCAAGGTTGATAGCACTGAGTTGTGGAACCCCTCCCGAAGGTGCTGCCAAATGGACGTTACGTCTGCTTGCGTCAGAGTTGGTAAGACTTGAAGTTGTGGAAAACATTTCTCCAGAAACGGTGCGGCAGACACTAAAAAAAACGCGTTGAAACCACACCTTCAGCAACAGTGGGTGATACCCCCTGAAAAAGACGCTGAGTTTGTAAAGTCAATGGAAGAAGTGCTTGATCTTTACCAGAAACCTTTGGCTGCGGATACTCCTGTTGTGAACATGGACGAACAATCTGTCACACTTAGGGATGATGTTCGTGAACCGTATCCTGCGAAACCGGGACAAGTCAAGCGCGTAGATAACGAGTATAAACGCAAAGGCACAGCAAATATCTTCCTATTTACAGAGGCACTCTCGGGATGGCGGCGTGTGTCTGTTCGGACGCACCGAAAGACAGTGGATTGGGCAGAAGAAGTCAAAATACTATTGGATGAGGTCTACCCATCCGCAAAACAGGTCATTTTAGTTTGTGATAACCTGAATACACATAAACTCGCGTCACTCAATAAAGTGTTTGGAGATGAAGAAGCAGATAGGTTCCGGAAGCGTTTAGAAATCGTGCATACCCCCATTCATGGAAGTTGGTTGAATATAGCGGAAATAGAACTTAGCGTCCTTACACGCCAATGTTTGTGTCGTCGAATCCCAGATATAGAGACACTCCGTAGAGAGACACAAGCGTGGCAAAAACGTAGAAATGCAGAGCAAAAGCAGGTAGACTGGCAATTTACAACGGACGATGCGCGTGTCAGATTAAAACATCTATACCCGAAAAGTTAGACTGGACTAACCACTAGTGTGAATATCCCATAACTGAACAGGAACTTTCTCTAAACCCTGTTGCCAAATTTCGCCGAAAGCCAAATACTGACCACACGGTGAAATCTCTATCGGATCTATATTAGGATACTCTCCATCTGGCACTATGAGAGGTATGTGCATTATCATGCGTGCTTCACACTGCTCAATATCCCACACAAATATCCTATTACCGGAAGCTCCCGCAATTAGATTTCTACAGGGAAAAAAAACTTTGGGTGAAAAAATAATTAGCTCTCCAAAGTCCTCACCGCACACCACGTCCCACACCCGATTTGAGAGGTCATCACCAATGCTGATAAGGCGTGTGCCATCCGGACTGAGCCTCACGAAGTGGATGTAATTCGTATGTTTGCCTCTGAATATGTGTCGCATTTGTCCGCGTGCGACATCCCATACATAGACTGCGCCGTTTTCAGGGTCATTTTCCTGCCAGTTCTCAGCATCCGTTCCATTCCCACAGGCAAGCAGGTTCGTTGCGGGCGCGTATGCCATTGCACGTTGATAAGGTAATTCTCCAGGGATTGTGAGTTCGGCTATCGGTTCACTTTGTCCAATTTTCCACAGATTCAGTGTGTTGCTGCACAAGTCAGATTCTCCCGGAGGAAACCCAGTTGCATAAAAGTTTCCAGTCGCGGTGTCCGAATAAACGGCAACGATATGACAACGCGGCTCTGTAATGACACGTTGCGGACGATGGGTTGCAACATCCCATAGCACGATACCGCCAAATTGCCGGTACCCCGCACAGAGTGTCTGTCCATCAGGTGAAAATATTAGTGAATGCAGATCGCCAAGTTCCCACGGCAGTATAGAGAGGTCTTCTGTGTTTCCCACCGTCTTAACTTTCACCTCAAAATCGCTTTGGAAGGCAAGATGTGTACCATTGGAAAAGTGAATAGGATAAATTTCTGCGCCGTAATAATTTTTTTCCTGAAAAGTATATAATGCTTTTTGCTGTGCGACATCCCACAGAGTAACTGTGCATTGATCATGAGAGATAGCTGCTGCCCGAAGTGTGCCATCAGGAGCGTAGGAGATGTCCATCCAATTATCACCCGACGATGGATACGTTTGCTGCAGCTGCCACGTAGCAGTCTCCCAAACTTGAACAATCCCCTTCACTCCCCCGACCGCAAGGAACTGACCGCAAGGTGAAAAACTGAGCGCGTGCACACCTTCGGGATGTCCTGTGAGGCGGCTGATGCGTTTACCGAGTGTTATATCCCATACGCTGATAAAATCAGACCAATGTGAAGACGCAAAGAGGTGATTGTCCGGAGAAAACGCCAAGACACCACTAAAGTTCCAAAAGAATCCATTGTCAGGCCAGTCATCTATGCTACATAACTCTATTTCTTCAGCAGGTAATTCCAGTGATGCATGTACTCTACCGGTTAACGACTCATAGATGTCAACGATAACGCTTCCATCTCGACTTGCAGCAAGCCATTGCCCTGAAGGAGAAAAACAGAGACTGCATAAAACATTTTGAGGTGGATCATCATTTAACCTCGCAGGATATGCCATGACAGCGATACATTGTTGTTTTTGAATATCCCATATCTTAATGACCTCATTACTATTTTTGCCCGTGTTTTTCAATGCCAACCACGGTTGCCCTGAACAGAGGGCAATGCAGCGGACCATGCCTCGTTGCGTTTCAAAGAACGAAACGGGCTGGCGTGTGGTGAGGTCATACCACCACACGCCAGCAGCACTACCAACTGCTAAGGATGCACCATCTGCGGAAACTGCTAAATCAGTTACGATACCCTGCCCGTAACGGGCAATTGCGTCCTGTGGCAGTTCCCAAACAGTGAAACTATTTTTATTCATAGAAACCCTCTAAGGGACTTGCAAGAAACATAAAAATTTCCTAAATCATGGTAAACTTTGAAATTAAAGAGGCACGTTTTCTGTAGGAGCGAGCTCCGAAACGCGACGAATGCCACTCTTAGTCGGGAATCGGAGTTCCCTCCTACAGATAAACACGTCTAATTAATTCAATAATCTACCATAATTTAGAATTTTTGCGTAAATTAATATTTTTGCGGATGTTTAAACAAATCGCACATTATGGGGATAACCTTTCTATTTCCCAGTCGCCATTCTCTTTCAAAGTGTAACGGAGTCTATCGTGAAGTCTACTTGGACACCCTTGCCAGAATTCAAACATATTTGGGATAAGTCTATATCCACCCCAATGTGAAGGACGTGAAATATCCTCATCAGAATAGGTCAGTTTTGCTTTTTCAAAGTTTTCCTCTAAATATTCTCGTCCTGAAATAACGATGCTTTGCCGTTCTGTTCGGACAGCAAGTTGGCTATCAATAGGACGACTGGCAAAATATGCATCCGATTCAGCATGTGTCATCTTTTTTACCGTGCCGTTGATCCTTACCTGCCGATCAAGTTCTCGCCAATAAAAAACAAGCGCGGCATGCAAGTTCTCCGCCAATTCTTTTCCTTTTTGACTGTCATAGTCTGTATAGAAACAGAAGCCGTTAGTATCAAAACCTCTAAGGACAACCATACGGGCAGAGGGGATTCCATCTGGGGTTGCGGTTGCAAGTGTCATTGCATCTGGTAGATCAATCTCTGCTTCTATGGCATCGGTAAACCATTTTTCAAACTGATCAAACGGATTTTTTGAAACAATGTCTTCGGTTAATTCGCCGTGTGATTGATATTCTCTACGGAGTTTGTCGGTTTTCATATCATTTCTTCCAATAATTCGGTGAAAAGAGGATAAGCACGGTATAAATTTCCAAGCGTCCGAGTAACATGCAGAAAGTCAGGACAAATTTGCCTGCAGTGTGGATATGCGCGTAATTATCAATGGGGCCTACATCACCGAGTCCAGGACCGATGTTACCCATTGTAGCAATTGTGCAACCTGCAGCAGTAATTAAATCCAAGCCCAGGGTTGCCATAATACATGTCACGATAGCAAATATGCCGATAAAAAAGAAGAAAAAACCGAGAACATGTGTAAGCACTTCGGGTGGCACGACTCTGTCATTGACACGTACAGGGAGGACAGCATGTGGGAAGATAAGTCGCTTAATTTCGGCACCGCTCTGTTTGATAAGGAGTAGGAAGCGTATTTGCTTCATACCGCCGCCTGTTGACCCGGCACATCCACCATAAAACATGAGGGTTACCAGGATAAACTGTGACAATGCGGGCCACGTTTCAAAATCAGCAGAGCCATATCCTGTTGTTGTGGTTATAGATAGTACTTGGAATGCGGCGTGTCGGATTGCATTACCCATGGAATCGTAGGGAATTTGACCATCGACGTTTTCAAATCTCACGGTATTCCAAGAAACGAGAAGAATGCTCGCAAGAATCACGACACAATAGAATCGGAATTCAGTGTCTTTGAAGTAACTTTTGACATCACCTCGGAGTGCACGATAGTGCAAGGCGAAATTAGTGCCTGCAAGGAACATAAAAACAGTAATGACCGTTTCAATATAAACGCTATCGTAATGCGCGATGCTACCATTTTTAGTTGAAAATCCGCCAGTTGCCATTGTACCAAAGGTATGACAGAGCGCATCAAAAAGGGTCATGTCTCCGAGCCAAAGCAGCAGCGTCTCTAATACCGAAAGTAAAATGTAGACTCCCCACAGCAATTTGGCTGTTTGCGCGATACGTGGTGTTAGCCGATCTGTTTGTGGACCTGGTACCTCTGCGCGAAACAGCTGCATTCCACCGACACCGAGCATTGGGAGAATCGCTACAGCAAGCACAACAATTCCCATGCCGCCGAGCCAGTGGCTGAAACTACGCCAAAATAGCATCGCATGTGAAAGGTGTTCAATTTCTGTTAAAACTGTGGCACCGGTTGTTGAAAAACCGGACATGGATTCAAAATAACAGAACGAGAATTCTTCTAAAGGAGGACGTCCTTCTACCGAGAAAATGCCTGCGAAAAGATAAGGAAAAGAGCCAAAGAGCGCGACAAAAACCCAACCTAAAGCGACGATGGCGAACCCTTCACGTATTCCGAGTTCTGGTTCTGAGGGTCTAATGGTGAACCGAAGAATTAAGCCGACACATAACGTTATAACGGTAGCATAAACAAAAGCGAATAGATCCGCTTTCGGTTCGCCTGCACTGAAATAGTAGTAGGCAGCTATACTCAATGGCAATAGCATTGTGCCAGCGAGACAAATTAATAAGTTGCCAAGTGTATGGAAAATGAGTTTTCGACTCATAGTTGATGATTATCGGTTTTGGATGTGAACTGAAAGGTTATTGAAGTAATTGGTAAAGAGGTTTTGATGGATATTTGAACCTTCTGACTGTTAATAGTAACGTGAGTTTGATAATAGATATATGAACTTCATTTTGCATAAAATCTTATTCTCATAAGCCCGGTAGGTGCGGTTTCCTAACCGCACCGAGTCCAAAAATCTGATTTATCAAACTCACGTTAATAGTACCTACACTCTCCGAGCTGCAAACATATCTTCCACATCAGGTATTGCATCTGGCATGCTGAAGACAATCACGCGATCAGCAGGTTGAATTACGGTTTCGCCATGCGGAATAATAAGGTTTTCGCGCCGTAGAATTGCTCCAATAAAAGCGTTGTCGGGAAATTTGGATTTTAACGAACTAAGTTCTTTGTGCGCAATTTTCGCGTTTATCCCTGCGATAATCTCAATGACTTCAGCATCAATTTCATGGAGCGAAGCGACAGAGACAATATTTCCACGGCGGATAAGACGTAGAAGGTTACTAACAACGGTTAGATGTCTGCTGACTGCTCCATCTAAACGTCGGATTCGAGCCAGCAACGGAAGGTAACGCGGTTGTTGAATTAAAGCGAGTGCGCGTTGCGCACCATGCTCTTTAGCGGTCATGCATGCCATAATATCGTTTTCATCATCGCCAGTTACCGAAACAAAACCATTAACTTCCGCAATACCGGCTTCTTCTAACAATTGAAATTGGAGGTAATTTCCATGGAGGACAGTTGCACGTTTTAAAGATCGTGACGCGAGTTCTGCCAAATTTTCATCCGCCTCAATAAGCTTTACATTAGTACCATTTCCCTCAAGGACACGTGCGAGTTCAATGCCAATAGTGCTTGCTCCGACAATGATGACACGTTCAAGATGTGTGTTAAAAAAAATCCCGAAAAGCCTGAACAGCTGCTCTATCGCCAATGCGCTACCGATGACAAAGACATCATCACCCTGTTTAAGGACATTATCTCCTCTTGGGATAATAACGTTTTCCTGACCGCGCCTTTTAATCGCTGCAAATCGTATATCTGATAAAACACCGTTCCTATCCAATTCTGCAAGAGATTTTCCTATAAAAGGATTGTTCTGTTTAATTCGCAGCGCGGCGAGTTGGATTCTGCCATCTTCAAATTCAACGATTTCTCGCGCTTCAGGTGTTTTTAAGAGGCGGGTAAATTCCTCAACACACAAATGTTCAGGGTTAACAAGTAGATCAATCCCGAAGTCTTGTGGTGTGAGACCGCTTTCCTCGGAAAAGTAGTCAGGATTTGAAACGCGTGCAATTTTGGTTTCAACTTCGTACCGATCAGCGATTTGACACGCGAGCATATTAATCTCATCGCTGTTTGTGACAGCAATGATCAGTTCAGCATCACTAATACCTGCATCCTTGAGGAGCACTGGCGATGCGCCTGATCCGCGAAGGGTTTGCAAGTCTAACTGTTCGTTAACGCGTTGGCAAGCCTCTTCGGATTCATCAATTAAGACAACATCGTTATTATCTACTGTTAACAATTTGGCAGTATGAAATCCGACCTCGCCTGCGCCTATGATGATTGCTTTCATTGGTCTTTAGTCTTTGGTTATCGGTAAGATATTTTTTGCATCTTTGTAAATTATTGAAAAAATTATACATTTCACCTGTAGGAGCGATCTCCGAATCGCGACCGAAAAGCATTGATAGTCGGGAATCGGAGTTCCCTCCTACAGATGAATAATGTCCGGTTGATTCTGAAATCTACCATAAATTCAGAAAACCGTCTATTCGTATTCTGTTAGTGGTGGACAGGAACATACAAGATTTCTGTCTCCGTGAACTTCGTTAATGCGAGCGACTGGAGGCCAAAATTTAGTTTGCCGCACCCATGGCTTTGGAAATGCTGCTTTTTCGCGTGAATAGGGGTGTTTCCAGTCAGTTTGTGTAACGGTTTGGACAGTATGTGGTGCGTTCTTTAGCACGTTGTCATCCGATGATGCGACACCATTTTCAATTTCAGCTATTTCTTCACGAATAGAGATGAGCGCGGAACAGAAACGATCTAATTCTGCTCTGGATTCGCTTTCAGTGGGTTCAATCATCATCGTTCCGAGAACTGGCCATGATACCGTTGGCGCATGAAAGCCGTAGTCCATAAGTCGTTTTGCGACATCTGTCACCTCTATACCGGCAGTTTTCTTAAAGTTGCGCAAATCGATAATACATTCATGCGCTACCAACCCATTTTTACCTGTATAAAGAACAGGATAATGAGATTCCAGCTGTTTCGCTATATAGTTCGCGTTAAGGATAGCAACTTCTGTTGCAGATTTAAGCCCTTCTGCTCCCATCATGGCAATATATGCCCAAGAGATGGGAAGAATACCTGGACTTCCCCATGGTGCTGCGGACACAGGTCCGATTCCGTCCTTCCCTCCGACTTCCACAATCGGATGGTTAGGTAGGAAATCGGTTAGATGCGCTTTCACACCAATTGGACCCATTCCGGGACCGCCGCCGCCGTGTGGGATACAAAATGTCTTGTGTAAATTGAGATGGCAAACATCTGCTCCGAGGTCTGCAGGGCGACTGAGTCCGACAAGCGCATTGAGATTAGCACCGTCCATATAAACCTGCCCACCATGTTCGTGAACAATATTACATATCTCGCGAATCTTTTCTTCAAAAACGCCATGTGTTGAGGGATAGGTCACCATTGCCGCTGCGAGGGTTTCATGATAAGTTTCAGCTTTTTCCCGTAAGTCGTCAAGGTCAATGTTACCTTCAGAGTCACAGGCAACGACAACGACTTTCATACCTGCCATAACTGCACTGGCAGGATTTGTCCCGTGCGCAGATGTCGGAATTAAACATACATCTCGATGTGCTTCGTTTCTGGTTTGATGGTATTTTCGAATAACTAACAATCCTGCATATTCACCTTGCGAGCCTGCATTTGGTTGCAATGAGATACCGCTATATCCAGTTATCTCTGCTAACCACGTTTCCAACTGTTCAAATAAGATATGATAACCTTGCGCTTGCTCGTTTGGTACAAAGGGATGTAACCCGCCAAATTCTTGCCATGTGACAGGCACCATTTCTGCTGTAGCATTGAGTTTCATCGTGCAGGAACCGAGCGGTATCATGGCGTTCACAAGCGATAAATCTTTGGCTTGCAATCTGTGGATATATCTGAGCATCTCCGTTTCGGAGTGATAACTATTGAAAACAGGATGCTTAAGGCATGTGGATTTTCGCAGTAATTCTTTGGGAATTTCTATAGATTTTACGTTGCGATTACCAGTAGCTTTTTCTGCAAAGAGTTCTATCAGGTCTTCAACATCGGCAGGTGTAGTTGTTTCATCAAGCGATATACCAATTTGTGTTGAATCAATAGTGCGAAGGTTTATTTGCTTTGCCAGGGCAGCAGAAAGCAATTCCTCAATTCCTTCTGCACCAACATCAACACAAAGTGTATCAAAACAGGGAGCATCTCCTGTGTCGTAGCCAAGATTTTCAAGTTCGGCGCGTAGGTTGCAGGTAAGCGCATGGACGCGTTCAGCAATCTGCCTAAGTCCCTTAGGTCCGTGATAGACAGCATACATCCCTGCCATAATAGCAAGGAGGACTTGTGCAGTGCATATATTGCTTGTTGCTTTTTCACGTCTGATGTGTTGTTCACGTGTTTGCAGTGCCAATCGGATGGCAGGTTCATCGTTTGCATCATGAGAAACCCCCGCAATCCGTCCGGGGATGTTACGTTTGAGTTCTTCGCGCGTGGAAAGGAAAGCAGCATGAGGTCCACCGTAACCGAGCGGAACACCAAACCTTTGCGAGTTGCCGATGACGATATCTGCACCAAATTCACCGGGAGGCTTCAAGAGCATGAGCGCTAATAGGTCTGTGGCAGTAACGAACAAGCCTCCAGCGGCATACACTTGTTCAGCGAATTGATGATAATCGTAGATCGCACCATCTGTTGCTGGATATTGCACGATCGCTCCTAAGATAGGTTCATTAAAATGTATTTTCCTGTGGTCTCCAATGTGCAATTTAATGCCGAGGGGTTCGGCACGTGTTTGTAAAACAGCAATTGTTTGCGGATGACAGGTTTCTGAAACAAAAAAGTTGTGCCACTCCTTCTGTGTTGAATTTCCGAAACACATTGTCATGGCTTCAGCGGCAGCGGTAGCCTCATCAAGAAGGGACGCGTTTGCAATAGGGAGGCCAGTTAAATCTATAACCATTGTTTGGAAGTTTAGCAACGCCTCTAAACGTCCTTGTGAAATTTCCGCTTGATATGGGGTGTATTGGGTATACCAACCGGGGTTCTCCAAAATATTTCGTTGAATAACCGGCGGGACAAAACAGTCATAATAACCCATTCCGATATAGGAACGGTAGACTCGGTTTTGAGAGGCAAGTTGCTTTAAGGCATCAAGTGCTTCGTATTCTGAAAGACCTTGAGAGCATGTGGTTTTCCCATCAAAATCTAAGCTGAGCGGTGATGATAGACGTATGTCTGCTGGCACAACGTCTTCAATGAAATCGTCCATTGAAGCATAACCGAGCGTTTTCAGCATCTGTTCAATGTCTTCAGAACGAGGTCCAATGTGTCGGTCTGCAAAGGTGGAAGTTGGTTTTTGTTTATCAAGCATGCTCCGCCTCAATATGTGCTTGATAACTATCGGCATCAAGGAGATTGTCAAGTTCGCTGGGATCGGTCATTTTGATCTTGAGAAACCACCCGTCATCATAAGGTGATTCATTGACCTGCTCGGGAGCATCAAGGAGGGTTTCGTTTACCTCAATCACTTCTCCACTGACGGGTGCGTAGAGGTCAAACGCTGCTTTGACGGATTCTATCACCCCTAATTCTGTTTTATGTGTTAATTGGGTGCCTACTTCCGGCAATTCGACGTAGACAATATCTTGAATTTCGGATTGCGCATAGTCTGTGATGCCAATAGTGGCGATGTCATCTTCTTGACGCACCCATTCATGGCTTTCATTGTATTTTAAATTATCTGGAATCATTTAATCTTCCTTCACGTTTATTTAATAATAAATGAAAATAATACCTTCAAAAATGCTCGCAAGGCTGCGAATTATATTAGACGTTATTCTGATTCTCACCTATTACGATTATATCATTCTCCAATCTGCATAGCACGATTGATTTCCAAATCATCAAAAGTTCGTCCATTTTTGTCTGTAATCCGCAGATAAAATCCCCAACCTTCTTTCTCCTCACACACCTTGACGAGGATACTGTTCTTACCTGTCTTAAGTGTTACGGGAAAAATATATCTGTCAATTATTGCTTTATGCGTTTCTGTATGTGCATATACTTCTACCCCGTTTAGCCAGACTTTTCCCTGATCGTCGCTATCAAAGCGGAATTGGACTTCCCTTTCATCAGGTGAAGTAACGGTTGTCCATGCATAAGCAACACGCCAATCAACATCTTTCCCAAACCTGATATTGCCATCCAATTTATCATCTGAACACTTCTGCCAACCCACCTTACCATCTATGGTTTCGTATTTTACGGTTGTGTCAATATGTGTTGCATCTTCAGGAATATATGCGGTATCAAAACCGATTTTATCTATATTATCAAATGGACCGAGGACTATCCAGGAGTCTTCCGTAATTAAACCCGTTTTTTGAATATGTTCACCTGCTTTGTCAAGCATGCCTTTATCACGGTAATACTCAGCGATACTAAGGTTAGCATCTAAATCCTGTGGGTCAAGTCTAATGACTTCAGTATAGTCTAATATTGCTGCTTCATAGTTTTTGAGTTTACGATTTACATCCCCGCGTTCTTTATATGCTGCAGTGTTGTTGGGTTCAAGTTTGATGATTTCTGTATAATCGTCTATTGCACCTTTATAGTCTCCAATGTAGTTCTTTGTGCTGCCACGAGCATTGTATGCATGAATATTCTCTGGATCAAGTTTTATTGCTTGATTATAGTCATCTATTGCATCATCATGCTTGCCGAGTGCATCCTTGGCACCCCCGCGGCTCATAAAATAAAAGGTATCCTCTGGATTTAACTGAATAGCTTTATCTAAATGTGTTATCGCTTGTTTATAGTCCTTAGCAAAGTATTTTTCTTGTGCAATTATATAATATTTGACCGAATGGATAACTTTGCGCTTATGCCACTGTTGCAAAGATTCTGTCTTAGTTTCAGTCAGTAATGTCTTAATTGTGTTTGAGGGAATAGCATAACCGTAAGTATCGAAACCCGCAGCGGCCATTCCAATGACTTCACCTTCACTGTTTAGAATAGGTCCACCACTGTTTCCAGGAGAAACATCAACTGTCATCTTAAGCCATTTATCCTTCTTCCGGATACTATGTATAGTCCCCTCTGCCACAGTGTATTTTCCATCAGGAAATCCTGCCGCAGATACAGCCTCACCGCTTCGGACTCTATCACTGTCACCGAAAGAAAGCGGTATACCTTCACCTGCAATTTTTAGCACGACAAGGTCATTCTTTATATCAAAAGCAGTTACCTCTTCAATTCGCCAGACTGTCTTCTTGTCTACCAGTTTGGCGAAAAAGATACCTGGGTGTGAAACAACGTGAATATTGGTCACAATCTTATCTTTATCAACGAAAAACCCAGTCCCCGCTCCGAAAAGCGAAAAGGTACCACCAACTATGAGGACGGTAGATTTTTTTATCTTATCAGATATTAAGTCAGTTTCCGTTGACTTTTCGGTGTTTTCGGTAGTTTCCTGTGCATAAGAAAGTGAGAGAAATACCGCCAGAATTAAGAAGCATAATAAAATTTTTGTGTAATGTCTCATTTTCCCACCTCCGGATTTATCTCTTTTGCCTTTTCAAAATCAGCTTTTGCTGCTTCATGCTGTCCAAGTGCTTCCTTTGCAAGTCCACGATTGTGGTAGGCTTCAGCGTATTTCGGGTTAAGTTCAATGGCTTTATCGTAGTCTTTAATTGCACCAGCATAGTCCTTGAGAGCAACTTTTGTAAGTCCACGATCATTGTAAGCATAGGCGTATTCAGGTTTTAGTTTTATAGCCTGATTATAGTCTTCAATTGCGCCAGCATATTCACCGAATTTGTGCTGGACATTACCACGACCTCTATAGACGTGGTGAGTTTCAATAGTGTTGTTAGAACTAACCTTTATTGCTTGATTATAATCCTCTATGGCATCTGTATAGTTACCTATGTCAGCTTTTGTACGCCCGCGATTCATATAAGCGTAGGGATCGTCGGGTTTTAGTTTGATTGCGTGTGTAAAATCCTCTATCGCACCCGCATGATCACCATGTTCGTGCTTGGCAAACCCACGAGTATTTATTATGTAGTAAGTAAAATCGGATTTCAGTTTTATAGCCTGATTATAGTCTTCTATTGCACCATCATAGTCACCAAGTTTTCGCTTTGTATCAGCGCGCTTCATGTAAGCATAAGCATCAGGTTTTAGTTTTATGGATTGTGTCCAATCCTCTATTGCGCCAGCATAGTCACCAAGAATCTCCTTTACATCCGCTCGATTTTGGAAAGGCTGAGCGTCGTCAGGTTTTAGTTTTATTGTGTGTGTGAAATCTTCTATCGCCCCCGCATGATCACCAATATGTTTTTTTGCCCAACCGCGAGCATTGTATGCATTAGCGTCGTCAGGTTTTAGTTTGATTGCGTGTGTAAAATCTTCTATCGCACCCGCATAGTCGCCAATTTCTCTCTTGGCCCAACCGCGAGAGCTATATGTATTGGCATCGTTAGGTTTGACTTTGAGAGCTTGTGTATAGTCCTCTATCGCCCCCGCATAGTCATCAAGAGTCTCCTTTGCAGCACCGCGATTTCTGTATCCGTAGGCATCATTAGGTTTTAGTTTGATTGCCTGCGTAAAATCTTCTATCGCACCCGCATGATCGCCAAGATCGCGCTTTGCCCAACCGCGATTGTTGTATCCGTAGGCATCATTAGGTTTTAGTTTGATTGCCTGCGTAAAATCTTCTATCGCACCCGCATGATCACCAATATGTTTTTTCGCCCAACCGCGCTCGTTGTATGCATTAACATCGTGAGGTTTGAGTTTTATAGCCTGATTATAGTCTTCTATCGCACCCGCGTGATCACCAACGGATTCTTTCATACGCGCGAGTTCTTTATACATATTGGCATCATCAGGTTTGAGTTGGATAGCATCAGATTTGAGTTGAACAGCCTGTGAATAGTCGTCCATTTTCCCTGTCTTATCTCCAAGTTTGCCTTTAGCATCTCCGCGTTTTTTGTAACTATCAGCATCATCGGGTTTTAGTTTTATTGCTTGCGTATAGTCTTCTATCGCACCCGCGTGATCACCAACGGATTCTTTCATGCGCGCGAGTTCTTTATACCTATTGGCATCATCAGATTTGAGTTTTAGGGTATCAGATTTGAGTTGAATAGCCTGTGAGTAGTCAGTTATTTTCCCCGTCTTATCTCCAAGTTTGCCTTTAGCATCTCCGCGTTTTTTGTAACTATCAGCATCATCGGGTTTTAGTTTTATTGCTTGTGTATAATCTTCTATCGCACCCGCGTGATCACCAACGGATTCTTTCATGCGCGCGAGTTCTTTATACCTATTGGCATCATCAGGTTTGAGCTTTAGGGCATCAGATTTGAGTTGAATAGCCTGTGAGTAGTCAGTTATTTTCCCCGTCTTATCTCCAAGTTTTCCTTTTGCATCCCCGCGTTTTTTGTAGGTTTCTGCATCATCAGGATTAATTTTTACAGCCTGATTATAATCCTCAATTGCACCCGTATGATCGCCAAAGTCGGATTTCGCTTTCGCCCTATCTTTGTAAATTTCTGCATCGTTGGGATTCAGTTTGATGGCTTGATTATAGTCTTCTATTGCGCTATCCAGATTGCCAAGACTTGCTTTCGCTTTCGCCCTAAACTTGTAAGTTTTAGCGTTGTAGGGGTTCAGTTCGATTGCTTGATCGAAATCTTTTATCGCCTCTTCAGCGTTTCCATCATAGTATTTCACTTTGCCATCATAATATTTCGCTCTGGCTTGTTCGGTGTTGTAGAGATGTGCTCGGACAGGTATTTGCTTCCGCCACTGCGTGAAAGACTTCGTTGAAGTGGTACCAGCAAGCAACGCCTTGATTGTGTTTACAGGACTACTGCCACTACTGCCAGTGTTATGGCCATAGTGGATTCCGATGACTTCTCCTTTACTGTTTAGTAAGGGACTTCCGCTGTTTCCTGGGGACGTTTCGATTGTCGTCCGGATCCCTCCATCGTTCTGTCGGATACCATTTACAGCTCCCGCCGCGCCCTTGTATTCTCCATAAGGGTAACCCACGAGAAAAACAGACTCACCGATCTGCAACATGTCGCTGTTACCCAAAGGCAGCGGCGTGCCTTCACTCGCAACTGTTAGGATGGCGATGTCGCGTTTGATATCAAAGGCAGTGACACCTTTTATGCGCCAAATTGTTTTCTTGTCCCAACTTTTGGCGAAAACAGGCCCGCGCTTAAATAGGATAGCAATGTGAAAATTCGTTGCAATCTTGTCCTTTGTTATGAAGAACCCACTATCTCGTCCACCGACACTGACGATAGAATCTTTTCCTTTTTCAGATATTAAATCAGTTTCTGTCTGCTTTTCGGCAGTTTCCTGTGCATAAGAAAGTGAGAGAAATAACCCCAGAATTAAGAAGCATAATAAAATTTTTGTGTAATGTCTCATTTTTGCACCTCCGGATTTATCTCTTTTGCCTTCTCAAAATCAACTTTCGCTGCTTGATGTTGCCCAAGTGCTTCCTTTGCTTTTCCGCGATTGTGGTATGCTATAGCATATTTGGGGTTAAGTTCAATTGCCTTATCGTAGTCGGCAATTGCACCAGCATAGTCCTTGAGAGCAACCTTTGTAAGTCCACGATCATTGTAGATATAAGCTTGCTCAGGTTTTAGTTTTATAGCTTGATTATAATCCTCTATTGCCCCGGTATAGTCACCCATGTCAACTTTTGTTAACCCTCGACTCCTATAAGCATAAGGTTCGTCGGGTTTCAGTTTTATAGCGTGTGTAAAATCTTCTATTGCGCCAGCATGATCACCAAGCTTGCTCTTTGCATACCCACGACTGTTCATACAGTAATATGCGAAACCGGGCTCAATTTTCATAAGCTTATTATAGTCTTCAATCGCTCCTGCATAGTCACCAAGTTTTTGCTTTGCCTCCGCGCGTGTTATGTAAGCGTTTACTTCATTAGGTTTATGTTTGATGACTTGCGTCCAATCATCTATCACACCAGCATAGTCCTCAAGAATCCTCCTTGCCCCTGCTCGATTTTTGTATCCATAGACATCATCAGGTTTTAGTTTTATTGCCTGTGTAAAATCTTCTATTGCACCCACATGATCATCAAGCTTACGCTTTGCCCACCCGCGCTGGTTGTATGCATTAGCGTCGTCAGGTTTTAGTTTTATTGCTTGTGTATAGTCCTCTATTGCTCCGATGTGGTTGTCAAGTGTCTTCTTCGCAGCAGCTCGATTTTTGTATCCATAGACATCATCAGGTTTTAGTTTTATTGCCTGTGTAAAATCTTCTATCGCACCCGCATGGTCGCCAATTTCTCTCTTCGCCCAACCGCGATTGTTATACATATAGTAGGTGTAATTATCATCAGGCTTAGGATTAAGATCATCAGGATTTAGTTCCATGAGTTCAATGACTTGTGTATAGTCCTCTATAACCCCGGCATAGTCACCCAATTTGCGTTTTGCATCGGCGCGTCCACTGTATGCAAACACATCCTTCGGGTTTATCTGGATAGCTTGACTATAGTCTTCTATCTTTCCAGCATCATCTCCAAGTTCAGCTTTCGCCTTTCCACGTTTTTTATATGTCTCGGCATCATCAGGATTTAGTTTGATGGCTTGATTAAAATCTTCTATCGCACTTTGATGGTTGTCAAGGCTTGCTTTCGCCTTTCCACGTTTTTTATATGTCTCGGCATCATCAGGATTTAGTTTGATGGCTTGATTAAAATCTTCTATCGCACTTTGATGGTTGCCAAGGCTTGCTTTCACCTTAGCCCTAAATTTATAAGCTTCTGCATAGTCCGGATTGAGTTCGATCGCTTGGTTGAAATCGTCCATCGCACCTTTAGGGTTTCCATCATCAAATTTTCCCCTGCCCTTTTTAAAATAGGAATACGCCCGGACAATTTTTCCTTTCACCCATTGCTCTAAAGATTCCATTTTAGTCTCGGCAAGTAATACTCTGAGTGCGTTTGAAGAAGCTGCATAACTGTCGGAACGAAAACGGCTGGTGACAATTCCGATGGCTTCACCTTCACTGTTTAGAATAGGTCCACCACTATTTCCAGCAGAAACTTCGGCTGTCGTCCGAAACCATTTATCCTTTTTCCGGATGCTGTGTATAATCCCTTTTGTCACTTTATATTTTCCTGCCGGAAATCCCACAGCAGATACAGAATCACCTATTTGAATTGTATCACTGTTAACTAAGCTCAATGGTTTGCCTTCACCTTTCACTTTTAGAATGGCGATGTCTGCCTCAATATCAAATGCTACAACACCTTCCACTAACCAGATTACTTCTTTGTGACTTAATTTGGCGGTAACAGGTCCGGTTGTGAAATTTGCGGCAACGTGAAAGTTTGTTGCAATCTTATCTTTGTCAACGAAGAAACCACTCCCAATTACAGGTTGCAAAAAGTCGCCCCAAACTATGCGTACTATAGATTCTTTTGCCCTGTCTATTTTTACGTCAATTTCCGTTGGTACATCAGATTTTTCGGTAGTTTCCTGTGCATAAGAAAGTGAAAGGAATAACCCCAGAACCAAGAAGCATAATAAGAATTTTGTGTCCTGTCTCATTTTTTACCTCCAAGAAGTTGTGTTCATTCTAAATAAAAGGCACCTTCACGATTTTCGCGGGGTGCAGTTTACCTCGGATGTCAATTTCTATGCTTTTCCCAGTATTAGGAGAGATGGACGCAAAACCGATATTGCATTTCAAACTCGGTGAAGGTGCGCCGCTTGTCACTTTGCCAATAGGATTGCCATTTTGATAGACAGCATATCCATGCCTCGCAACAGCACGGTCCAACATTTGAAAACCCACTAATTTCTTTTTTAAATCTCCCTTTTCTTTCTGTGCAAGGAGAGCATCTTTACCGATAAAATCATCCGTATCTAATTTGACAAACCGACCAAGACCCGCCTCAAAAGGTGTCGTATTGTCGTCCATATCCATGCCGTATAGACGGAGTCCTGCTTCAAGTCTTAAGGTATCGCGTGCGCCAAGTCCGACTGGTTGTCCTCCTTCCTCTATCACAGCAGGATAGAGTATATCCCATAAATTTTCCGCATTGCTTGGATCAACATATAACTCAAAACCGATTTCACCCGTATAGCCGGTTCGAGAAATTGCGGTACTTATTCCAGCAACCCGTCCTGCTGTAAAGTGAAAAAACGGAATTTCTGAGATAAACCATTTAGTACCAAACTGACTCAGAATGTCTATTGATCTTGGTCCTTGCAGCGCAATGAGAGTTGTATTTTCGCTGTCATCATTTACTTCTGCTCCCGTATCATTATGGGTTTTTACCCATGTAAGGTCTTTTTCAATGTTAGCGGCGTTGACGACCAACGTATAGTCGTTATCAACGTGCCTATAAATTAGAATATCATCAACTATGCCCCCGGTTTCATTACAGAGGAGCGTATACTGTACTTGTCCATCGGTCAAGCGGCTCACATCGTTTGTGCAGAGTTTTTGCACCAATTCGTTTGCCCCCTGTCCCTGAACGTCAATTTCTCCCATGTGCGATAAATCAAATAAGCCGACAGTTTCACGGACAGCGAGATGTTCCTTAACAATACTGGTATATTGAAGCGGCATCTCCCACCCACCGAATTCGGTGAATTTTGCATAGAGGGATTTATGAACTTCATAGAGTGGTGTTCTTTTCATTTGTAGCATCTTTCAAGGAGGCGCGTTTACAAAACGCGCCTACCATAACAGCGTAAGTCCTGTTTATGTTATTCTTCTAATCCATAAATACGCGCAAGATTATCACCGAAAATCAACGCTTCTGCGTCATCACCGAGTTCCAATCGTTTTAAGGCGTTGATAACCTGAATTGGTCGGTATTCGGGTAGGTTAGAACCGAAAACTATTTGCTCTGGTCCGAGGGCATCAACTGCTGTTTTTACCTCTGTAGGTACAACCGTGTCCGGGTCAGTTCCCCAACGACGGTGAAAACGTAAGATTGTCGTTCCAAGTGAGATGTTTTTGTTCGCTTTTGCTACAGAGATTGCGGCATCCAAATCATCTGGAAATCCCATGTGATCCATGATAACGGGTGTTTCTGGCACCCAACTCGCAACTGTGCCAATCCGGTTTGGATGACAATTGTTCGGACCAGAATGGATTGAAATGATTAGCCCATGATCACGCGCAGCTTCAACGACAGGCTGCACAATCGGGTCATCAACGTTGTAATTGTGAATCGCTGGCATCAGTTTAATACCACGCATTCCCCACTCGTTTGCAGCCAGTTTAACTTGTTCGACAGGTTCTGGTTCTGTGGGATGCACGAGGGCACAGCCGAGGGTTCGTTGATTACCACGAATTACTTCGGCAAGTTCATCGTTCCGAGGGTCTGGTTGTGGGGTCGGCATGATGACTGCAACGTCCATAGCAGCCTCATCTTCTAATGCAAGTAGTGCGTTTAAATCTAAATTACCAGATCTGTCACGAAATTCATCATTAAGATATGCTTCAAAATCACCGCGCATAAGACTGTTCCTTTTTATGTTTTGAATTCCTATTTTTTCAATAATTATTGGGAGAGAACGCCTTGGATGTTAAAACAATCCTATGGTTCAGCAAACTGTTCTTTGATAAGGATTGCCCCACTTTGGGAATCAGTTTCAAAAGATACTTTTTCTGACATTAAAGCTTTACTATACTGCGTATACGCTGATCGTGCATCGGCAACATTAGGAAAACGGATAACGAAAACAATATAGGAATCTGCCGAATTTTTAGAACGAGTGTCTCTGTATTGTGCTAATACGCCAATTGTTTTATCTGCTAATTGTGGGATAATGTTAGGGGCAGCCTTGTAGACTTCGCGCAGTGCCCAATTCGTATAAAATAACTTTTCACTTCCACGAATGTGTTGAGTAGGTAAGAGTTCGAGTAGAGGGACTTTTTGCGGAGGATCTTGTATGCGTTTTGCAGTGATTTGAGCGAGTGCAATCATACCCTCGCGAATCCCTGTTGCAATCGCATATCCTTCTATTTGAACGTAGTACTTCCCTTTCCAGAACCGGAGATACTTCCCGGAAATAAGTGCTTTACATCCAATCCATTCAAATTTTGGTTGTGGGTAACTGTGAACACTATAAATTCCGAATGCGTTTTCAGGAGTTCCCATATCAAATATTTCAAGCAAGATATAAGAAACTGATCCGAATTTTGAACTTTGGTATTCCACTTCTGCTTGTCTTTGAAATCCGTAATTACGAAATATTTCGGGGTATGTTTCACGGAACATGAATCGATCTTGATAGAGCGTTTCGCTATTATACGTTGTCGGTTTGCGGGCGCGCACCCAATCTATTACATCTCCATCCTTTGGTAAAAGGGTTTCTGGTGCAGCTGTCGTGGAATATGGTAGCGGTTCATAAACTGTTTTTGATTCAGTAAGATGCTTAGATTCGCTATCATTTGATTTTATATTATTTTGTTGTTGAGGTTCTTTGTCCTGTGGGATCTTAGGGGATGATTGGATATTGGAATGCACATGGATTCTTGCAGAGACATTTGCGATAACTTCCTTGGCACTTTTCGGTGTAGATGCTTTCCACACGCCGAAAATGTACACATTCTCTTGGTTGATTGATGTTAAATTCTCCTGTTCTTGTTGGCATGAAAGGAGAACTATCATAAAAAAAGAGCAGCGCAAAACTGTGCCGAGGGGTTTCATAGCGTTACCACTGTTCTGCCAGTTGATTGTAAAGGTCTTCAATCAGTTCTTCTACTATCAGATTCTTTGCTTGGTCTGGTGTCTCTCTTGGTTCTCCCCGATTATCCACAACATAGAAATCGTGTATCTGTATATGGTTATCTGTTTGAGCAATTCGATTGTTTCTAACCTTATCAATGAATTCATATTCGACTTGCAAACTCATCCGTAACATTTCAACATTGCCGCTTGGTCCAAACCCGTGTTCTTTTATATGGTAATCCTGTATCCGAATTGTGAGTTCGGAGTCGTTCCCATCGTTCCATTTTCGATTAAACCGTTGGGTTAGTTTCTCGTGAATCACTTCATCAAAAGGGCGCTGCGAAACATCGTCGTAAAAGAAGTCAGGATCATCAATAGTAATAGGTGGGATATTGACGGTTTTGATATGCTCTAAGTAGGAAGATGTAGAAACATACCCGCACCCAAAAATCACGCTAAATGATGCTAAGAAACTAAAGCATAACAATATGAAAACTACAAAGTTGAGATATGATCGAGATCCTTTTTTAGTTTTCCATGTCTTTAGAGGAAATAGCGGACAAAGATGAATGAATTTCGTGTTACAGTGCTTCCGTTTAGTACGCATGCGAATTTCCTTGTAGTAAAAATATAAAAAAATGGAATGGATTTTGAAGTCTAATGGGAGCAACCTGCGGACGTTCAGGTTTTTTTTCTCTCCCATAAAGCATAATCCGAGCAAAGTTAACAATCTGTTTTTTTACTGCAGGAATTGATAGTATTACAAAGGCAACAATAAGTAGGATAAGGATAAACGCCAACAGATTTGTCATCCATTTCTGTGCAAGCAAATCCCCTTTGGCTTTTTGAATCTGTCGCTTTGCCTTGAGGTTGCGAGTTCTCATTAGGCTCACCTCCAATTAAATAGATAATAAGCGGCGAATATCAAACCTACCAAGCACCGCTATTTCAGTAAATAAAACGGATAAAGCGGCACTTGAATTGTTAGCCGAATACCGCGCGATATTCGGCGTTGGTTGGACGAAAGATGTTTTCTAAACACCTTTCGTTGGTTATGAGTTGTGCGTCTTAAAATCTACCCTTTGGGAGACGCGGAGATCTTCGGTTTCTATTGTCGCGCTGGTTATCCCGCTGTTCATATCGGTTGTTGCGTCTGTCACGGTTGTCACGACTGTCACGATTATCGCGTGATTCACGGTAAGGACGATTGTCGCGATAGTTTGATCTGCCTTGTTCGCGTTGTTCACGCTGTTCACGTTGATCCGGTTCAAAATCTGAATCTGAATCTGAAGAGGTATCAAGTTCTTCAAGCGGCACACCGTTAGCAGCAATGAGTGACAGATCAATTCTGCCTTGTTCATCTATGGTCAAGATTCGGACGGTAACCTCATCTCCAACCTTCATGACATCTTCAGCTCTACGCACATAACCGTCTCCCATCTGTGAGATATGTACAAGTCCATCTTTTCCGGGAAGAATTTCCACAAATGCACCGAAGGAAGCTGTCCGGACAACTTTTCCGGTGTATTCTTTTCCGATTTCGGGCATAGCCGTAATTTGACGGACTTTCTCCTCAGCGAGTTTGACTTCTTCTGCACTTGTTGAAGCTATTTCAACAGTGCCGTCATCTTGAATGTTGATGGTAGTATTCGTTTCCTCTTGAATACCTTGTACAGTTTTGCCTCGGGGGCCAATGAGGTCTTTTATCTTCTCTGGTGCGATCTGGAGTGAGTAGATACGCGGTGCATAAGGTGACAGTTCCGCACGCGGTTGGTTAATAACGGCGTTCATTTGCTCAATGACAGCAATACGCGCTTCTCTTGCCTGATGTATTGCACGGCGCATGAGTTCAGGGGTAACACCGTCTATTTTTATGTCCATCTGTACCGCAGTTATGCCTTCCGTAGTTCCAGCGACCTTAAAATCCATATCGCCGAGGAAATCTTCGGTGCCAAGCATATCTGTCAATATGACTTCGCGTTCGCCCTCTTTAATAAGTCCAACCCCGATACCAGCTACAGGACTTTTGATTGGCACACCCGCATCTAAGAGAGCTAAGGTCGCGCCGCAAACGGTAGCCATTGAAGAAGAAGCGTTCGATTCCAAAATCTCGGATACGACGCGGATGGTATAGTTGAAATCCTCTTTACTTGGAATAACCGGTTCAAGTGCCTTTTGCGCAAGCGCACCGTGTCCTATTTCTCTACGTCCAGGCCCCATCATTCGTTTGACTTCGCCGGTGCTAAACGGTGGGAAGTTGTAGTGTAAAAAGAAAGGTCGGCGGACTTCACCATCCAATCCACGCTGAACATCCTCATCACCGGAGGTGCCGAGTGTTGTGACACAGAGTGCCTGTGTCTGCCCTCGTGTGAAGATCCCAGAACCATGAGTTCGTGGGAGGAGAGCAACCTCACCAGAAATCGAACGGATATCTGTGACACCGCGTCCATCAACCCGTTTTCCTTCAACAAGGATGGCTTGCCGCATCTCTTCTTTTTCAATATCACTAAGGATAGAACGAGCATCTTTTTCAGCACCCGGATCAATTTCTTCTGCACCATCCTCTTGGATTTCGGAGAGGATATCTGATTGGATCTGTTCAAGATAATCTTCACGTAATTGTTTATCTGCCATCCCGATTGATTCACGGATTCGAGTGGTGGCAAGTTCTCTAATGCGTGTGTTTAGTGTATCTTCTACAGTTTTTGCTTGATACTCCCGTTTTTGTTGGCTACAGACAGCAACGATACCTTCTTGAAGTTTGATAATTTCTTTTATCTCTTCGTGTGCTGCGATAATAGTGTCAATTACTTCGTCTTCTGGGGTCTCATGCCCTCCACCTTCAACAGACATAACAGCATTGGAAGTGCCGCTAACAAAAAGTTCTATTTCAGATGTGTGTAACTCCTCATAAGTTGGATTAATGATTAATTTGCCATCTATCTTCCCGACGGTTACAGCGGCAACTGGACCGCTGAATGGAATATCGGAAACAGATAGCGCGGCGGATGTGCCGATTAAGGCGGGGACATCCGCGGGGTGGACACCATCTGAAGACAAGACAGTGCATAAAACTTGGACTTCAGCCTTAAATTCTTTTGGAAAAAGCGGACGAATACAATGGTCAATTAGGCGTGCAATGAGTTGTTCTGATGTTCCCGGTCGTGGTTCACGCCTTCCATATACGGTAGGGATACGTCCGCCAGCGTAGGCTCTTTCTCTATAATCTACTGTCAAAGGGAAAAAATCTAAATCATTTTCGCTATTATCTGCGACTACTGTCACTAAGACAACTGTTCCACCGTATTGTACCCAAACGGCTCCATCTGCCTGCTTAGCAACTTTCCCCATTTCAATCGAAAGTTTTTCACTTCCGAGTTGCATTTCAACTTTCACTCAATTTCCTCCTCATACTCTAATGCTTACGGTGGAATACTTAACTTGTCTGCGAACCGATCGTGTCGCGAATCCCGAGTTCATTAATTAAACGATAATATCGTGGGACATCCTTCTTATAGAGATATCTTAACAAACGGCGTTGTTTTCCTACCAACCGAAAAAGTCCGTATCGGGAATGGTGATCTTTTCTATGGGTCTGAAAATGCTGCGTTAATTCCTGAATGCGAGCATTTAAAACCGCCACCTGCGCCTCTGGCGAACCGGTGTCTCGATCATGTATTTGGTGCTTTTGAATCAATTCCTGCTTCTGTGCTGCATCAATTGCCAATCTATTCACCTCCTTTTTATTTTTGAGTACCTTTGTTGTAAAAATAAGATAAACCTCATTCATAGAATAAAAGCACGACGGAATCAGATTTGCCGTGCTCCAATTTCTTTTATGAAATAACTTCATACATATTGAGAGTAATTATATCATAAATTGGAGCAGATTTCAAGTAATTTTAAGGTTATCCTCCCAAGGTGTAAAACTTAGCCAGAAAGTCAACTCGGCAAATTTTCCCAATTTTTCCGAAATTCTCACTAATTACACAATTATTTCAAATTTATACTTGATTTTTTTTTTGCATTTTTTGTATAATCAAGGAAAAGGTGAGCAAACTTACACTATAGGCGTATTTTATACCCAGTTTGCTTGACCTGTGTGTGTTCTGCCTCTTCAATAGATTGGTATACACAGGCATGTCATAAATATGTTGTGAACTCAACAACGTTGTTTTAGAGTTCAATAACTTCGTGAAGTGCCAACGGTAATTCAGACCAAAAAATCAGCAAAGTTAAGACAAGTTTTTTCGTTGAAATTCTACAGGTGTCAGATAGCCTAACGCCGAGTGTGGGCGTTTCTGGTGATACACCTGTGTGATAAAATGCCCAATTCGGGCTTTCGCTTCGTGGATGTCCTCATAGTCGTTGAGGTGAACTTCTTCTTCCTTGAGCGTGCGGATGAGTCTTTCAGCATATCCGTTCTCCCAAGGATGCCCTCTACGGGCAACCGAAATCTCAATCCTATGATGCTTCAACATTGAGACGTAAGCATTTGAAAGATACTGAACGCCTTGATCAGAATGATGGATCTCTGGAACACTTTGACGCAATGCTGCCTCTAATGGTTTCAAAGTCAGAGATTGCGTCAAGTGCTGACTGATATGCCAAGCTCTGACCATGATGCGCGTGAAGACATCCATAAGCAGACAAACATAGATGAAGTGTCCCTTGAGACAGACGTAAGTAATATCGCCTACCCAGACCTGATCACATCGGGAGACCTGAAGGTTTTCAAGGCGATTACCCCAGGGACGCACACCTTCAATGGAGTTCGTAGTTTGACAGGCACGCTTGACTGCGACTGAGAGGTTCGCGGCTTTCATCAAGCGAGCGACACGCCTATAACCAACAGAGTATCCTTTAGACACCAGTAACGCTGTGATACGCCTATAACCGTATGTCGGATACCGCAGAGATAGTGCCTCTATTTCCTCTTGGAGACACGCTTCAGAAGGGTCGCTTTTCGGGTGATAATAGAGATTGCTTCGGTTGAAACCGAGTGTCTCACATATCTGCCGAACCGAATAGTCTGTCTGTAGTTCTTGAACCATTTCTCGCTGCTCCATTGGAGTTAGCTCAACCAAGTCGAGGCTTTTTTTTGGATGTCAAGTGCCACGGTCAACCGCCCAACGAGTTGTTCAAGGTGTGCGATCCGTTCCATATTGGCATCAGACTGCTTATCAGCAGGTTCAAAGAGGGTCGCTGCATTTTCAAGAAGTGGTTTCCGCTTCCACTTTGAGAGTTGTTCATCGCTGAGATTGTGTCTCCGACACAGTTCCGCTTGTGAACTTTCACCCGTAAGTGCCTCAAGAACAACTTCGGCTTTAAACTCGGGGGTGAAGTTTCTTCGTTTTCGTTTCGCCATCGGATACTCCTTTCCAGTAGATGGATATTATACCACAATCTTGTCTTAGAGAGTGGCCCGAATTTCCGATGGCAGTACAAGTTATGGATTACAGATGTGAATGACATCAGCAACGCCCGTTTATTGTTTAAATTTAAAGAGGAACATATAATTCGGCACCTGTCTGTCCAAAAAAATGGTCCTTTAATTGCCGTTGCTGGCGATCAACATGCAAAAATCCATAAACATGACGTTTTCCTTGTCAATACAAATCAGCTTAATGCAGGCGCGCGCAACCTAACAGATAAGCAATTTGATATCATATCAGATGTTGCTATTTCGCAAAACGGAGATATTCTCTTTACAAACATTTCCCGATGGGATGATAAGCAAGGTCTCTATCTCATTCCAAAGAGTGAAATGCATAAACCGTCGCCAAAAGTTACGCATCTAAACACAGCTGACGTTCTTAATGCTGTCTGGTTACCGAATGCTGATCAGCTTGTTTACGCCGGCACTTTCGGAGATGTTTTTCTCATTAATATTGCAACAGGAGAAGAATTCCGTGTTAGTGGAGGTGGAAAGTATCCAGCCATCTCACCTGATGGTAAAAAAATCGCTGTTGTTTTTAGAGGTGTGGCTTTCACGAAGGAAATTCGAGTTATCTCACTTGAGACGCTGCGTCCGATGAAGATCGTGAAAGATTTTGTGCCCCACACAACATTTACAGACCTCAAATGGTCACCTGATGGAAAGTATCTCGTTTACACAGTATTCGGAAACATGCTTTTCAAAAAAGGATCTATAACTCACAATATCGCAGTCCCGCTTGATGGAGATCCTCCTGAAAGAATTTTGGATAAGTTTGAACATGGTGTTAAAATGTTTGATTGGGCGAGCACAACGGTATATGCCGTTGAACCTACGAACCGACTTACAACGCTCTGGGGTAAACTAAAACAGTGAGTATAGATGTTGGGTTTCGCAAGTTCTACCTATAGGCGTCAATTTAGTGGTTCATAGTTGTCTATTATTGATTTCTTAGTCCCGTAGGGACGATATGTTTATAGTAACGTGAGTTTGATAATAGATATATGAACTTCATTTTGCATAAAATCTTATTCTCATAAGCCCGGTAGGTGCGGTTTCCTAACCGCACCGAGTCCAAAAATCTGATTTATCAAACTCACGTTATAGTAATAAAAGACTATCAAGTATTGAGCTCCGTAGGAGCGACATAACAATATACACATATCGCCCCGCTGAGGCTGAAATATATCTAAAATATAGAATAATTTCCTTAAATTGACACCTATAGGTTTCGCAAGTTCTACCCAACCTATAAGAAGTATAAGGAGATATAAATCATGAAATACGTTCTCAAATGTCTATATCTATGGTTAATCTTTCTCCTACCACTCACAACGTATGCCGAGATTATAGGTGAGGTTATCTTTAGGCACCCAGATAATCCCAACGAATTGTGGGTTACCGATGTAGAAAACACGGACAATGCCCGTTTATTACATAAACAAAAATATCCGATTCATAAACTATCTGTCCAAAAAAATGGCACCTTCATCGTCACCAATGCCAAAAGCGATGATCCGACTTTCCCATTTGACGTTTACCTTGTTGATAGAAGTAAGGTGCCTGCAGAAGAGAACACCCTAACACATAGGTTATTTACTGAAATTCTTAATGTCAAGATTTCAAAATATGGAGATATTTTTTTCACAAACAATCAGATAATTACAAACATTAATAGAGCACCGCCACCGTCAAGCGGTATTTATCTCATTCCAAATTATGAAATAGAAAAATTTATCGATCTTGAATTTAGCATAATTAACATACCTGGTCCCGCGCCAGATTTAGTGCTCCCAAAGAAAAAACATCTACTGTTAAAGGGAATTGAAACACATCGCGTTGCTCTGTCACCGAACAGACATCAAATAGCTTATGACACCGAAGAAGGCGTTTTTCTCTTCAATCTCAATACTGGAGAGGTCGTCCAAATTAGCATAGATGGAAGTTTTCCTGCTTTTTCACCAGATGGCAAAAAATTTGCTTATGTTTATAGGCGTTTTGGAATCGCGTATGAAATTGAAATTTACTCAACCGAGACCTTACGTTTCCTGGGGAACATTAGAAAAAGAATTATAGGCCACAAGCAATTCTTAGACTTTAAATTTTCTCCTGATGGGAGATATTTAGTTTACACAACATACGGCGGAGGTTTTTTTAATCCTAATTTTTCCTTTAATAACTACGCAATCTCGCTTGATGGAAAAGAGCAGTATAAAATTTTGGATGGTATATTTGATAATGGTGTGCCAATGTTTGATTGGACGAGTGCGGAGGACGTATATCCTATTGAACCCAAAAACCGACTGACCACTCTGTGGGGAAAACTGAAGCAGTAATACCAAATTAACGTAATTCGTCTTGTTTTTTCCACTCTTCCGCTCCAGCGGAGCGGTATGTTTATAGTACACGTGGAGTTTTCCGTCTTCCGCTCCAGCGGAGCGGTATGTGAAGACGATGAATCAAATAAATTTGGTATAAGTTGTAGATTGGGTGCGGAATGTAATCAATTTCACTGCAAACTTTGATGGAATCTCAACAGTTTCTTTTCATTCCTCAGGACTTACGCAAAATGATGAAAAAAGGGAAAATTGGACTTAAAAAGTTGCTATTTCGGTGTTTTTAACCCCTAAATCCCCCTTATCAGCGGGATTTTAAGAAAAAATGCGTAAGTCCTGATTCCTTAAGTATTCCATTCCAAAACAACACCTGTATAAGTGTCTGGTTCATTAAGAAGTCCATCGTAAGCTTGTTTAATTTGCTCAGGTTTAAGACGATGGGAGATTAACGGTTCAACGCGCAGCTCCCCGCGTGCCATCCAGGCGAAAATGGTCTGTTGCTTGCTGTATTGTGAGGTGCGGTTGCCAGTATCAGGATACATCGGGACACACCATTCCAAAGCACCACGGATAGTTATCCAACGCAAATGCGTATCGGAGAGAAGTTCTGTTAAATCACCTGTGACAGAAACGCGCGGTGAACCGAGGATAACGAGTTGCCCATGGCTGGCAGTGGCGCGGAGTGCTTGCATTACAACGCTGCTATGTCCAACCGCATCAACTGTGATATTACCGAGTTCTCCGTTAGTGATGTCTTGAATTTGTGCTTGTACTTCGTCCGCATCTCCACCGATGGTATGTTCAATTCCACACCGTTCTGCTAATTTTCGCCTTGCTTCTACAGGGTCTACACCGATAACACGACACCCGTGAATTTGGAACATCTGTGCTGCGAGATTGCCAACAAGTCCTAATCCGAACACAATGACGCGTGGATTAGTACCGATTTCTGTGATAATGATAGCAGTCATCGCAACGCCTGCCATCCGAGATGCAGCGACAACACCCGGGTCTATTGTATCTCTAACAGGGGCAATAAGTCTGTCTTGCGAATACCGAATTGTTGAAACGTGTCGTCCATAAGTAAAAACACGGTCTCCTGATGTCGCGCGGGTAACGTTTGTGCCAACATCCCGCACAATCCCTACGTTGGCGTATCCAGAACGCCACGGATAAGCACACCACGATCCTTCCTGAAATACTTTCGGTTCTTTTCCGGTATAGTTCGCCAATTCGGTGCCGCTACTAATGAACGTATATTCTGTATCTATCAACACTTCGTTAGATGAAAGTTTTGAATCGTCCATTTCAGCGGTTTGTAGTTCAACTTGGTTCTGTCCAGTTACAACAACCTCTCTAATTTTCATGATTGATCCCTTCTGCTAATTCTTTCTGTTTGATTTCGCGTATGAGAGTTTTCATTTTATTATATCTATAAAGCCCCAGAAAAAAAGTTATGGTCCCGATGAACATAAATAAACCGCCAATTGCGCCATCAGCAAAGGGAGAACTTACGATTTTAAAATGCACGAAGGACAATCCTGCAACGAATAACGTTAAAGCCGTGCGGATATAGGCGAGGAAAGTTCGCTCATTGGCGAGAATTGTTCGGTCAGCGGCGAGATGGTCACGTAAAATAAGTTGGCCTTTAATGCTCTGATAAGGCGTTTCTTTTTCTGACATTTCGTCCAATACGCTCCTTCCCTAAATCAGATTTAATCCTGTAATGATTATTCCTACGGTCCAGCCACAAAGGATATTTATAAATCGTAATTTTTTGGCTGTCTTTCGGTATTGCTTGGTATAGAGTGCTGGATGCTGCGAATAAATCTTCACTCGCTCTGGTACGGATAAGTCAATTTTCGGTATTGAGAAATAAACAAAAGCAGCAATTATACCGAGTGCTAAAACATTGATAAAGGGTAGAAAACTTAGACACATTCCTAAAATTCCCCAACGCCATTTTGAGACATTTTCCCGAGCATCAGTTTGGGCGGTTCTGATGATCAGTGTTGAAGATGCCTCAATTTTCTTCGTCATGCGTCTCTATTTTTCGCCTCATCAACTATCGTAGCGGAGATTTTTGCCGTTGTCAGGTCCACCTTGTCCCCACACCCAGACGTTGCGGAAATATGCTTGTTTTTCAGGTGGTAACCCATCAATTATGTGCTTTGGCACTGTTGGTTTGTGGAATTGACACCCAACAAAATTATAACAATTAAATACAGCGATTCGAGGGCGATCAGGGTTTTTCCATGTGTCCCCAGAATGACAGAGGTTTTCTGTGAAGATAATCGAGGAACCGGGAGGACAACTATACGTCTCAAAAAGCGGGGAATCAACCTGGCGATGTGTCTCTGGAATTTGGAAGTTGGCTTTGTGGCTTCCAGGCAGGAAGAGGGTGCCGCCTTCACCCGCCTTGACTTCGTTGAGTTCAAAGACAACTCGTGTTAAGGCTGAGTATATCTTTCCATTTGTACACTGACAGGACTTACGCATTATTATAAAATTGTGTTATACTATTTCATTATGATTACATTTACACTTCCTGAACAGAAGCAAAACTTATATTCAGATTATTGCCAATTTTTATTAGCAAGTTTCACTAATTGGACACAAACCTATTTTGCCGATCATACTGAGAAGTGGAGTCACGATCAACTCAATTGGTTTTTGAGAAACGAAAACATTCCTTCCAGCGAACTCTGGGAATCTGTCAAAACGGACATTGAGTTTGATGAAGATGGATACATTATCTTTGACGATGTCGTTCTCTCTAAGGAGTTTGCCAAAGCCATAGAAGCTGTCTATCCACAATGGAGTGGTAGCGACAAAAAAGTCATTCAAGGCATCGGTATTGTCACGTGTGTCTATGTTAACCCAAAGACACACGCGTATTGGATCATTGATTATCGTATTTTTGACAAAGATCATGATGGTAAAACGAAAATAGAACATTTACTGGAAATGTTGCATAATGCTGTCTTCAAAAAACAGCTCCCGTTTCGGACAGTGCTCATGGATTCTTGGTATGTTTGCATGAAAGTGATGAAAGCGATTGAAAAACTTTCCAAGTTCTACTATGCCCCCCTGAAACGTAATCGGCTTGTAGACGATACGGATGGTATTGAACCACACCAACAAGTGCGAAACTTATCTTGGACACAAACAGAAACGCAGTGTGGAAAACCGATACACATCAAAAACTTTCCGAAAGGACATAGAGTGAAGTTATTTCGGCTTGTGTCTGACAACGGACGCACGGAATACATTGTGACAAACGATTTATCTCAATCGGATGCGACTGCGACAAAAAAAGAGTGTCAGGTTCGTTGGAAGATTGAACAACTTCATCGTGAGATTAAACAGGTAACCGGTATTGACAAATGCCAGTGTAGAAAACTGCGTGCCCAACGCAACCATATTGCGTGTTGTTTCCAGGTCTGGGTTTGTTTGACGCGTGCTGCCCGGAAAGCCATTCAAACGATTTATGAACTCAAACAAAGTTTATTGGATGATTACATGCGACATCAACTCTCTAATCCTTCAATAATTTTCAAAACTGCGTAAGTCCTGACTGATAACTAAAGTTGGGGTTGACATTTCGGACACCACCGTGTGGCGGCGGTCCACCATTTCCCATAGAACGGTAGGTAAACCAACTGGATTCCATCCGTATTTCACCCAAAATCTCCTTGAGAACACCAATTATCACTGGATGGTCAATCAATAGCGAGGACGCACCACCCGGAAATTGTCGCTCATGTGGCGGTAATGCTTCAGCATTCGTGCGGATGGTGTTAATTTGGGACTTAATATCATCTACTTCTGAGGATGTTAGAACTTCTGGGATTAACAGATACCCTTTAAGGTCAAAAATAAATTTCTGTTCTTCAGTCATGGGATTCCTTTCGGTAAACTATATTTAGGTTGTATGACAGATTGTATCAGAATTCTACTTTAATTGAAAACGAAAATAGGTTATGCCAGAGGCATTCAATTGTCGAGTTTCCTAATCCAAAAGTAAATAACGTTTCCAAAGGTTAAAAGAGGCGCAATAAATTGCGCTTAGTGAATGTACGTGCGACATTCACATTATAGTAAAATCCATAATTATTTATACACTACGAATCAACGCCGAATGCGCTTTTTGGCATTCGGCGGGTTCGGTTTCCTAACCGAACCGTATTTATTCAGTCCATAGATGCGGTTAGGAAACCGCATCTACCAGGGAGTGTGCACATATTTTTGGATTTAACTATAAACGATTTTGTTGTTAAACTCGGGCTTACAAAGCCCTCCTACAAGAGTGCTTCGCGACAATTGAATGCCTCTGAGGGTTATGCAGTTCTCATATTTTCTTGAGATTTATCAATCTACATGTTATTAACGAAAAATTCTGTTTCTTGACATCAACACATAGATGTGCTATACTAACAAAACAGATTTTCAAGGATAGTTTGCAATTCCGATATTGTGATTTTACAACGTCCTAAGCTTAAATTAAAATAAAGGAAATGGAGTGTTAATTGATGGATTTCAAACAAGCATTAGATAGTAAAATTTCCAAGTATAATTTACTCGATCATCCATTCTATCAAGCGTGGAGTGCTGGCGAATTGCCTGTTGAAGCTTTAAAATGTTATGCCCGTGAATATGGTGCCTTTATCTCAACGTTACCGAAGGGTTGGGATACTTTGAACGATCCTGAGACCGTGGAAGAAGAGACAGAACACATTGACATGTGGGCTGATTTTGCAGATGGTCTCAACACTGAGGTTTCTGAAGCGCAGATTCCACAAGTGAAAACTCTGTTAGAAACAGCAGAAAACCTTTTTTCTCAAAGTGAAACAGCATTAGGCGCTCTCTATGCTTTTGAGGCACAGCAACCAGAAACAGCGAAGTCAAAATTGACTGGTTTGAAGGAATTTTATCAACTTCCTGAAAAGGTAGAACCGTATTTTGAAACGCATTCACACAATGAGCATGAAGCGGAAAAACTACTTGAGCGAATCGGTATGTTACCGTCAGATTCTCAGGAAATTGTTGTGCAAGCATGTGAACAGATGAGCAGTGCTTTATGGGATGCACTCACGGGAATTCACGATGCCGAATGCGCATGATACGGTGAAAAGATATTTTGACGCGCTTGTCGCCAGAGATGCTGAAGCCCTTATTGCGATGATGCTTCCTGCTGCACACTATGTAAAAATAGGCACGGATGCTGACGAAATCATGGAAGGTGAGGCGGGGATTGCGACTTATTACCGGAATCATGTCGCGAGCACTGAGGATTTCAGCATCACATGCATCGACCTTGATGTGCAAGAGCGTGAAAATGTCGCGTGGTTCTATACACAACAAGTGTGGAAACTCAAGTGGCAAGGCACTGCAGAAGAATTCGTGATGCGGATGACAGGTGTTTTGGAAAAGATTGACGAGTCGTGGAAGTTTGCACAAATTCATGCTTCCATCGGTGTTCCAGCATCTTAGTTTTAGAGGAAATGCTCTTGCAAATTTCGGTTATCTCTTTTGATGGCGACATGACCTTGTGGGATTTTTTCAAGGTGATGCGTCATTCGCTCAAACACACATTGACGGAGCTGCAAAAACGAGTTCTAACCCAGAGTGCTTTAGAACTTACAGTCGGCGAGATGATAGTAATTCGGAATCAATTTGCGGAAGAGGTAAAGGGTAAAATCTGGAACCTTGAAGAAATTAGGTGCCGCGCTTTTGAACGAACACTTGAACATGTCGGACATCCGGATAAAGACCTTGCTGCACATCTGAATGCGATATACCTGAAGCACCGTTTTGAAGATATAGAACTATATCCTGACGTTATACCGACCTTTGATATTTTGGCACCGCATTTCAAGTTAGGGTTACTTTCAAATGGAAATACCTATCCAGAACGCTGCGGACTTGAAGACCGTTTTGCCTTTGTTGTCTTTTCCCAAGATGTGCAGGTTGAAAAACCTGATCCAAGAATCTTTGAGATAACTGCCCAGCAAGCAGGGTGTGAACTCGCGCAGCTCCTCCATGTAGGCGACTCGCTTGAAAACGATGTTGCGGGGGCGCAGAATGTGGGGGCACATGCAGTTTGGCTCAACCGAGAAGGTATAAGCAACAATACAGAAACCCAACCTGACTATGAAATAGGTTCGTTGAGCAAAATTCCCGCAATTTTAGGGCTGGAAGGGAGAAAATTATGATTACTCTTTCTGAAGAACTTAGACAGGCAGTTAAAGATTCCAAGGACAACCTTGTGCGCCTTGTGGACCCAGAAACAAATGCTGAGTATGTTGTGTTACCCGCGGAGACATTCGCGAAGATGCAAGTAATGCAATACGATGATAGCCCAATAACCGAAGAAGAACGGGAAGCTTTACTTGTAGAATTAGGACTTAGCATAGGTTGGGATGATCCGGAGATGGACGTTTACAATGAACTTGATCCGCGGAGGGACAATGAAGGTTCAACGCGGTGACGTAATTCTTGTGGATTTTCCTTATAGTAACGTGAGTTTGATAATAGATATATGAACTTCATTTTGCATAAAATCTTATTCTCATAAGCCCGGTAGGTGCGGTTTCCTAACCGCACCGAGTCCAAAAATCTGATTTATCAAACTCACGTTATAGTAACCACACGGAGAGTAAAATACGTCCAGCACTTGTTGTACAAGCGGACCCTTGGAATCAGCGGCTTGATGCCACAATTCTTGCAGGTGTCACCAGTAGTCGTCATCGGAGGGTCGGAGCGCCCACGCAGTATTTTATTGACATTTCAACAACTGAAGGTGAACAAACAGGACTTCGTCTTGATTCAGTTGTTCAATGTGAAAAGTTAATCACCTTCAGCCAAAGCCGAATCCTGCGCGTTATCGGCAGACTTTCCGATTCTGCAATGCAGCAAATAAATGTTTGCCTGAAATCAGCATTAGGCATTCACTAAGTGGAATATCAAATCTGTAGGTAAAACAGGTAATGCCAAAACGCGATTATTACGCAATTTTGAATGTGCCCCGCGATGCCTCTACAGATGAGATTAAGAAGGCTTACCGTCAACTCGCGCTCAAATACCATCCCGATAAGAATCCAGATGATAGGGCAGCTGCAGCAACATTCCGGGCGGTGACGGAAGCCTACGAGGTATTGTGTGACAATGAAAAACGGGAACGCTACAACCGAAATTACCAACCTAACCCGAGTTTTGATGTAGTTTTTGGGCAAGATGGTGCCGAAATGGTGTTGATTCCTGCTGGAGGATTTCTGATGGGAAGCAGCACCGAAGAGGCAGATGAAAGTCCGATGCATTCTGTCTATATTGACGATTTTTATATGGATAGGTATGTGGTCACGAATGCACAGTATAAAGTATTTGTTGATGATAACCCGCAGTGGAGCAAGCACAGTATCCCAAGAGAATACCATGATAGAAATTACCTAAAACTCTGGGATGAGGAAAATTGTTACCCACAAGGAAAAGGCAATCACCCCATTGTTTCAGTAAGTTGGTACGCTGCGATGGCTTATGCCCAATGGTCAGGAAAGCGATTGCCGACTGAGGCGGAATGGGAAAAAGCGGCACGTGGTGGATTGGTAGGTAAAACCTATCCGTGGGGAGATTCAATTGATAGACACAAAGCAAACTACGGGAAACGTTGGGATGGACAAATCGCAAAGATTCGCATGACACCGGTTGGGAGTTATCCTCCTAACAGATATGGCTTGTGTGATATGGTAGGTAATATCCGTGAATGGTGTCTTGATGCATATCATGCGGATTACTATAAGCACTCGCCGCAATCTAATCCGATTGCTGGTGGCAATATTGAAGAGGTTCTCTCCAATTTTACGACTATAAAAAATTCGCGTGTGTTTCGTGGAGGGACATGGTATTATCCTGCTGAATACCTACGGGTTTCGCTTCGATCAAGAGATATTCCCTCTTTTGCTGTTACCAGTGTCGGGTTTCGATGTGTAAAAAAGGAGTAAGATTTTATGATGACCCCTGAGCAACGTTATCTTTTTGATGTTACAGGATACCTCCATCTGAAGAATGTCCTGAGTGCTGAAGAGTTGAAAGCGGCGCAAGCAGCAGCAAATGAATATATCAATACTCCTACCGAAGAACTCCCACCCGGATTTGACTCCAGTGCCAAAAACCTTCCAAACGGTTTTGCCTTTGCGAAACCGTTAGAAGCCCTCACACTGCACCGATCCACCTGGCCTATCATCAAGGAGCTGACGAATAACAAACCGCAACTGTTCCGCGGAACAATGATTGCGGATCGGGCGGGTATGTCGGAGTCTGCGGAAGGACTCCGCTTACATTGTGCAAGAGAAGATTTCGGATGGCACTGCAATCGTTATGAGGTCCGAAACGGTCAAATCTTTTGCGATGATTTTGTTGTTTTTCCCTACCTATACGATGTGCATCCGGGAGATGGTGGGTTGTTGGTTGTGCCCGGCACACACAAAACCGTTTTTGATCGTCCCGAACACCTCTATAACAATGGAAAAATTGAAAATGCCGATGATATTCCAGAAGGTGTAGTTAACATCACGCCGAAGGCAGGGGATATGGTGATTATCTCGGAACTCTTGATGCACGGTGCGCTGCCTTGGAAACCGAAAGACCGATATCGTTGTGTCCTGACCTTACGCTACAGACCGCAACATCGCGGTGAGAGTCGCGTCTCTGAAGAGGTGAGAGGACGGTTATCGCCAGAAACGTTGGAACTAATTTCTCGTGCAGACCATACGCATACGAAAGAGATTGTTAAGAAAGATGTTATTGAGTTAACATGACACGCCATCAAAATCAGCACTCAGATTAATTCATCAAAATAGAGTGTTTGATGCCCTAAAATTTCTCGGAAAGTATCAGGACTGTCGTGTACTTTTTTGCCGGACTGGCTTTTAGGTTTGTAGGTACGGGTAGTTTGCTTATCAATGTTAATATTTACAATGCTTACATATCGGTATTGGTAGTCAACAAGAAATTTTGCCGATTGCCAAAATGATTTGCCTACACATTTGCAATAACCGATAAAGCATTCTGCCCCTCTCAATTGTTGTTCAATGTCTTTTGGGGCTTTACCGGTTCCCTTTTGTGTTTCAATACAAATAATCCACTTTTCCGCGTCCATATTGGAAACGATGGCGAAATCAGAACGTCTCCGTTCACCCCTCGATCCTTTAAATGCGTTGGGAGGCTTAAAATATTCTGGTCTGATAACAATAGAATTATCAGGCAGATTCATAATTTCTACAGTTGTCTTTCCTTGCTTGTCTTTTAGTATGACAGAAGGTCTCCCATGCGTTTGTTGTAAGGGAACTTGAGCACCAACGCTGAGCATTTCTTCCAATATAGTAATATCATTCACTTATCTTGCTTTGCTCCCCACACGATATCTCGTTGTATCTTATTCATTGTATCAATCGTCTTGTCAAAACTTCGAACTTCAATACCGAACTCAGGATCGATATCAGCTGGAACGAGTGTGTGTGCCCTTCTACGTTTTTGCTGTCCTTTTTCTAACGGCATTAACGCTTTTTCTGCCACGTACACTTTAACCTGTTCTGCCTTTATTAACTCATTTTCCTGATAGCCGTTTGCTTTGGCAATTGCTTTTAGATGTGGTTTGTCGTGGTTAAGCATGATGAGCGTATTGAGCTCCTTGACAATGTAATCACTATGTGTCGTGATGAAGACTTTAATCCCTAAATTCACAAGTCGTGCAAAAAGTCTGGCAATACGGCGTTGATTTTCGGGGTGCAAGCTTAATTCCGGTTCGTCTACCATAAGTAGATCCCCTTTTTCTGCAATGTGACGCAAATAAAAACTTAGGTCTAAAAGTGAACGCACTACACTTGAACTTTCGACCATAGTTAATTTGGTCTGTGTGTCTTTTGGGATAAAATAGAGTTGGTCATTTTGTGTAATAGCATATTCACCACCAACAATATCCGAAAAGTCTTCTAATACTTCAGGATGTTCTTTGGCAATGAAACTTTTGTTTTTCGCAATATCTTCAAGCCGTCGAGAAAAGTCAACATTCTCCCCGATTGGAGAAGGATAACTTTGATATACTTCTGCTAATAACTGACGCGGATCTATCTCTTTGTTCGCGCGTCCTGCCTCATCAAGCAAACGATTGCGGGCATAATCAAGTTCCTTCCGAAAAATTGAAACCCCGGTCCGCTCAGACGAAAAAATAAAAGTCCTGGGCAAAATTCTGAAAAAAATAAAGTTAAGGATACTTGACTTGAAATATTTTTCGACATCAGCAAAATCAACTTCTTTCTGTGGATTTTTCAGCACACCTAAAACGACTACCAGTTCGTCATCCTTATCACACTTTACAGAGAACCTGAAACGGTGACCTTGAGGACTTTCAATTCTATCTTTGAATTCTTTATTATATATGTCAATTTCATCTGGCAAGACGGAAAAACCACTATTCTGAAATGTTCCTTCATTAGCAGCAAAAATAATATCCAACTGCTCTGTATAAATTTTGCACGCCTCTGCAAGCATTTGATCGGTATCTAATTTTGATTCAATTTCAACTCCTTCTGCAAGCGACCGTTGGATCTGCGAACCGCTAATCGGAACACGGATCAGATTATGCCAAGACTTTAAGAAGCCGTACAGGGCATAGGCAGCATAAGTTTTGCCGGTGTTATTCTCACCACAAATGATAGTCAAATCACCCAACGAAAATTCCGCTTGTTTTATGATTCCGATGTTTTTTAACTTTACTGTCAGACTCATATTGACACCTTAGTAATTATCATTGTATCATCTCGTAATGTTTGCAAATTGGTGGAACTTTGGTACGAGTTTCGTCTTGGTATGTTTCAAACGGATTCTGTGTTGATAACTATTGGTTAGTCCAGTCTAACTTTTCGGGTATAGATGTTTTAATCTGACACGCGCATCGTCCGTTGTAAATTGCCAGTCTACCTGCTTTTGCTCTGCATTTCTACGTTTTTGCCACGCTTGTGTCTCTCTACGGAGTGTCTCTATATCTGGGATTCGACGACACAAACATTGGCGTGTAAGGACGCTAAGTTCTATTTCCGCTATATTCAACCAACTTCCATGAATGGGGGTATGCACGATTTCTAAACGCTTCCGGAACCTATCTGCTTCTTCATCTCCAAACACTTTATTGAGTGACGCGAGTTTATGTGTATTCAGGTTATCACAAACTAAAATGACCTGTTTTGCGGATGGGTAGACCTCATCCAATAGTATTTTGACTTCTTCTGCCCAATCCACTGTCTTTCGGTGCGTCCGAACAGACACACGCCGCCATCCCGAGAGTGCCTCTGTAAATAGGAAGATATTTGCTGTGCCTTTGCGTTTATACTCGTTATCTACGCGCTTGACTTGTCCCGGTTTCGCAGGATACGGTTCACGAACATCATCCCTAAGTGTGACAGATTGTTCGTCCATGTTCACAACAGGAGTATCCGCAGCCAAAGGTTTCTGGTAAAGATCAAGCACTTCTTCCATTGACTTTACAAACTCAGCGTCTTTTTCAGGGGGTATCACCCACTGTTGCTGAAGGTGTGGTTTCAACGCGTTTTTTTTAGTGTCTGCCGCACCGTTTCTGGAGAAATGTTTTCCACAACTTCAAGTCTTACCAACTCTGACGCAAGCAGACGTAACGTCCATTTGGCAGCACCTTCGGGAGGGGTTCCACAACTCAGTGCTATCAACCTTGCTTCTCCGTCACCATCAAGTTTACGAGGTGTCGGTGGATGCTTCCGCTTCGCACGATATAAGGCACGAGAAAAGCCACCTTCCACAAAACGCTGACGCACTTTCGCAACTGTCCTATCAGTGCACTCATACGCCTCAGCTATTCTCGCGTCAGTCCAGCAGGGACCATTTATATCTGATTTCAGCAAAATATGAGCATGCCTTATCATATATGCCTCTTTTTTACCTGTGTTAATAATATCTGATAACTCCTGTCGTTCCGCATCGGTCAGTTGGACAACATATTTCTTATTCAAGGGTGTGTTCCTCCTTATGTATTGCTATACTATAAGAGAACACTTTTGTTTGTCAAGATGCCGAGAAATCTACAAAAACTAAAACAAACTTTTAGGATGGACTATCCACTAGTGGAGTGTCTACCGAAATTTTGCGGGTAAAGGTCACGATTCGGAAATCGCTCCTACAGAACAAACCTCTTTGTGAATCAACGTCAAATGCGCATAAGGCATTTGACGGGAGGGAACTCCGATTCCCGACTACTGACACGACTCACAATTTTAGAGTGGACAGAACACTATCGATTTTTTCTCTTATGATTTCATCCATTTCCTCTAACTCTTTTTTTCTTGTTCCCATTTTGCCAATTCCTCTTCACTATGCTGGTGTGTTTCAGAAGAGTGTGCCTGTTGATCCGATTCTTTTTGTGTAGAGGAAAGGGTTGCGTTCTCTGTTCCTTCACGCACAGGATGTTTATGTGTTTCCGCGGTGCCATCCTCTTGAGTATTTTTCCCTATCTGAGATTTTTTTCCTACTGCTGTGTCTACCTTATCATCCGCTGTTATTTGTGGTTTGGTGTTGTATCGCATGACCGGTTTCCCTACGAGTTTAGGACGGACAATGGCGGAATACCATATTGTCCAACCTAATATTCCTATAACACACAAGATGCCTGAAGCGAGAAAGATACGTTTCAAAGTTAACATCATATCACCTCTTTGGTAGCGAAAAATCCTGAAATAAGAGGCATATTTGACAGTTTCCAAACTTAGGATAAAGAACATGGGAGACTTGAAATGCGATGTTTGAAAGCGAGCACCGCACTAAATGCGTATCTGACAGACTGGCCCGGTTTAGCACAAGTTATTGAATATCGTCAGGTGCGTAAAAATATGCGCACGGGTGAAGAAACGCACAAGGCACAATATGGTATTACAAGTCTTAGCCCGGAAGAAGCGTCTGCTGAACGCTTACTCACGATACGGCGTGGACATTGGACAATAGAGAACAAAGTGCACTGGGTGCGTGATTATGTGTTTAGGGAAGATGTCTCTCCTGTCAGATGTGGTGCCATTCCACAAGTGATTGCAGCAATGCGAAATACGGCTATGTCAGTATTACGATTTGCAGGGCATACCGCTATCGCTAAAGCAACCCGATATTTCGCTTCAAAACCTAAACTTGCAGTTAAACTCATAAAATGAAAATCTTAAAACTAAATAACCCTGGTCCTGAAATGGCTCAACTTGACAACCCTGTCTTGTTGTGATAAAATTATATTCATCTCAGAAACAGCAGTAATACCTACTGGTAGGCGCGCTTTGCAAGCGCGCTGATTCGCGGTGTATTGTTAATTCTAAGATTAACCAAAATAGATATCGGAGAGCAGGAGCAGATATGGCAACGTATGATGTCGGAATTATCGGTGGGGGACCGGGTGGCTACGTCGCTGCTATTAGAGCAGCACAACTCGGTGGCACCGTATGTCTCATAGAGAAAGGTGAATGGGGCGGGACGTGTCTAAATAGAGGGTGTATTCCAACGAAAACCCTCTTTTCTGTTGCACATCTTGCTGAGCAGGTTCATAACACGCCTGCTTTAAATACACAAACTACAACCGTTGACTACTCACAAACATTAACACATAAAACAGAAGTTATCGAAAAACTAAAAAGCGGGATTGGACAACTTCTTAAAGCCAATAAAATTCACACCAAAAACGGCAATGCTATACTTTCTGGCAAAAACACAATTGCCGTGAGTAAATCGGATGGCACAACCGAACAGGTAAACGTGAAAAACGTCATTATTGCCACTGGGTCTGAACCTGCCGAGCCTCCTGTCTTTGAGATTGATGAAACCGATGTTTTGACTACTACAGGTATTCTGAACCTCACAGAACTCCCTGAAAGTCTTATTATCGTCGGTGGGGGTGTGTCGGGGTGTGAATTTGCCTCTATCTTCAACGCTTTCGGTTGTAAGGTTACCGTGTTGGAACTTCTCCCTACAATTTTGGCAACTGAAGACGTTCAGGTTGTCCGTCATATCCAACTTTTTATGAAACGGAAAGGTATCTCTATTCACACCGGTGCGAATATTACCGGTGTCAAAAAATCGGATGAAGGGGTCACAGCAGTGCTTGAATCCGGTGAGAATCTTACAGCACAAAAGATGCTTGTTTCAATCGGTAGACGTTACAATACAGAGGATATAGGGTTAGAAAAGGTGGGAGTCCGCACAGAAAATGGAAAAATCGTTGTGAATGAGCAAATGCAGACGAACATTCCCGGCATTTACGCCGTTGGTGATGTGGCAAGTCGGTATCTGTTGGCGCACGTAGCTTCCGCTGAAGGGAAGGTCGCCGCACAAAACTGTCGGGGTGAAACAACTGATATGGATTACCAAGTGATCCCGTGGTGTGTCTTTACATTACCCGAAATTGGGCACGCTGGTATGACTGAAAAAGAAGCTACAGATGAGGGATATAAGGTTAAGATAGGTAGATTTCCTTACGGTGCAAGTGGTATGGCGTTAGGTATGGGAGAATCAGACGGATTCGTCAAAACCGTTACGGATGCCGATAGTCGTGATATCCTTGGTGTGCATATTGTGGGTGTGCATGCGTCAACACTTATCCATGAAGCGGCAGTTGCTATTCGTTTGGGAGCATCTGCTATGGATATTGCGCATACTGTGCATGCGCATCCAACGCTTTCGGAGATGGTGATGGAATCTGCTGAAGCGGCGTATGGTCAGGCGGTGCATGTGCTTTAGATTGTGTTTACTTACACCAGAATGATGAAAATGCGAAATTTGGGTGTGTTCAAAGTAGAACTATGGTATAATAAAGAGCGGATTCACCCAAGACTGTGTTTATGTTGGCGAAGAGGGGCGCCAGATGCCAACCGAGAATAATTTCAACAATTTTCTTACAGTTTACCAAATATAAACAAACTTTGATAATTGATAATTAAGAAAATTATTATACATTTCCTTGAATCTGAAATGTTTTTATGTTATAATTATATTATTGTTTTGTAATATATGTTGAACAGAGGAATTGAGTATTGTTGTCTATGAATGCGAAACCGGACCCCGCAAAATTGTCGTTAAAGTATTAGATTTTTCACAACGATATGAGAACGATTATTGAGGTAATGGTATGGAATTCTCTTTGCCACGAATTCGCCACGACTATGTAAGTTTTGAAACCCTTGCGCGTCTTTATGCACAGACTAAAAGCCTAAAACTTGATGATGTTGAGATTGACCTAAGGGCAACGGACTGGTTCGATGCGGATATGTGTGCAGCATTTGGGGCAATCCTCTATAGTTTGGGAAACAGATTAAACGAAGTTAATTTAACCCACATTCCTAGAGATGTCGAAAGAATCCTATCAAAAAACGGTTTTCTCTGCCACTATGGTCGTAAAAGAATTCCTGATCAATGGGAAACAACTATTACTTATCAAAGATTTGATATTAAAGATGATCACTATTTCGCCAGCTATATTGAGGATGAGTTGATACATCGTTCTGAAATACCTGATATGTCGAAAGAATTGTTGAAGAAATTCCGAGGAAGTATTTTTGAGATATTCAGCAATGCCGTTTTACATTCACGAACTAAATTAGGAATTTTTAGTTGTGGACAGTTTTTCCCTAAGCGAAACCAACTTGATTTCACGGTGGCAGATCTGGGGATAGGTATTCGTAAAAATATAAAAGACTATGACGGACGAGACCTTTCGCCAGAGCAGGCTATAAGCTGGGCAACTAAGGAAGGCCATACAACCAAACGTGATAACTTGCCCGGAGGGTTAGGGTTGAAATTGCTTTGTGATTTTATTGAATTAAATGATGGTTGTATCCAGATTGTATCGGATGCTGGCTACTGGCAGCAGAAAGGGGAAAAAAAAGTAATCAAACGACTAAGTAATCCGTTTCCTGGTACCGTTGTAAGTGTAGAAATCAATACGGCAGATACACATTCTTATGGTCTTGCTTCCGGACTAAACGCAGAAGAAATTTTTTAAGGAGAAAACTATGGCAGAAGAAATTAGAATATCTATGTTTGAAGTCGTGGGTAGTTCGTTATGTGTTGCCTCTGGCGATGGGCAAAAGGTTTATGACCGTCTTTACACTGCTCTGCAAAATGACCGTCACGTCGCACTTTCATTCCTCAACGTAACAACGTTAACCTCGGCTTTTTTGAACGCTGCAATCGGTCAGTTGTATGGGAAATTTGATGAAGATCAAATTCGTTCACTGTTGAAAGTTGAAGACGCAGAACAAGATGATCTCGCCCTATTGAAGCGGGTCGTTGAAAATGCAAAGTTGTACTTTAAAAATAAAGATAGATACAACCGGGCATTTCGAGAAACATTGAACAATGAAGCATAAAGCAAAAGATGTACGTAACTACAACTTTACTGAGAAGGATCAACTATTTTTAGATACCAATATCTGGTTATACATTCACAGTCCTCAGAAACCTGGGAATTACTGGGAAAAAATCTATTCCAATGTCCTTAAATGTATTTTGAATGCCAACAGTCAAATTTATATTGATGTCTTGGTTGTCTCAGAATATATTAATACTTACGCAAGAAGAAAAATGAAATTTGTTGCACCGCGTTTTAAGAATTTCAAGAATTTTCGCAATAGCAAGCATTTCAAACCAGTTGCGAAAGATATTACTGCTGATACCAACAAAATTTTACAACACTGTTCACGAATAGAAAGCGACTTTGAAATGATAAAAATAAGTGATTTGCTTAATGATTATGCTAAGGGAAATACTGATTTTAACGATCAAGTCATAACAGAACTTTGCAAAAACAACAAATTGACATTGGTGACACATGATGGTGATTTTAAAACTCAAGAAATTCCTATCCTAACCGCAAACAAATCTTTGCTAACTAATTGATGGATGTTCATTACAATTCACTTGTTGATGTGACGGTGTGAAATTCACCACAACGAATTAAAAGCGCACCGCATCCTCAAGCTCCCGATACCGCCTTTCAATCTCGCTAAATTGCACAGATTTCTGCCGATTGATGCTAAAATCCTCAATGCTAAACGAGGCAACAACAGTCCCATACATCATTGCTTTGCGGATTGAACCCTCCGAGACATCACCAACAGAGGCAAGATAACCGATAAACCCTCCTGCGAAACTATCGCCTGCGCCTGTAGGGTCTGTTACTTGTGTAAGCGGGTATGCAGGCGCACTAAAAAAGGATGATTCTGTTATACTAATTGCGCCGTGTTCACCCTTTTTGATGATAACACGTTGAGGTCCCTTTCGTAAGATTGCCCGTGCTGCGTTCAATAGATTAGATTCACCCGTCAATAATTTGGCTTCGCTGTCGTTCAGGATAAGAATATCCACGCGTTCTACTGTTTTCTCTAATGCCGCTCGTTCCTCATGTATCCAAAAATCCATCGTATCACAGACAATTAGCTTGGGGTTTGATGCTTGCTCAATAATGCTCAGTTGTAGTTGTGGTGGGTCATTTGCTAAAAAGAGGTAAGGGGTTTCTTTGTAAATGTCGGGCAAAGTGGGGTGAAAATCAGCAATAACGTTCAATTCGGTGAAGAGTGTATCACGGACATTAAAGTCTTCAGCATATCTGCCGCCCCATCTGAAGGTTTTGCCGTTTTCAACGCGCGTTAATCCTTGAAGGTCAATGCAGCGGGTTTGAAGAAAGTCAGTGTAATCTTGTGGAAAATCAGCACCTACAACACCGACAAGTTGAACGGGATTACCAAAAAAACTGGCAGCAACGGCAGCATAGACACCAGAACCACCAAGCACATCTTCAACCCGCTTCTGTGGTGTTTCTACGGTATCTAAAGTAACCGTTCCGACAACTAAAACTCCCATCATTTTCTCCATCAGTCTTATACCAAATTAATCGGATTTATCCTACTTTGTTGGGTATTAGGCGTACTTAGAAGCGCCAAATCAACGCTGAATGCGCTTGGTAGAATGCGCGTATGGCATTCTACATGATTCAGTGCCTACCGAGTGAGATTAAGTTAATTGGTCGGACTAAAACGTCCCTGGTCGGTTTTTGTTCTCACGCAGTGCACGGATAATTTTGCGCATGCGGCGCACAAAAATGACAGCGAGCACTATGATAAGTGGATACCGCAAATACTCAAGGAACGTGAAAATTGCTGGAGGGAATTGAACTTTACCGGTTTGTGCTAACCATATTGGTAGTAAAAGTAGTGCTGCAAGGAGTAATACTACTCCCTCCCAGATTTCTGACTTTTTCATAGGTTTCAGAGAGTACAGAAAGTAAACTTATGTCCATAGGTGTCAATTTAGTCCAACTTGTAGGAAGGCATCCTAAGTCCGTTATATTTTACATATAATCGGCGTTGAAAACGCCTCCAACAAGAGCGCCGGTTCGTTTTAGGACAATACGGAACGGTTAGAAACCGCTCCTACCGGCCTGGGCTGGGTATGTAGATGGAATGCTTTCCTTAAATTGGCAGCCTATGCTAAGCTTGCATTATGTCCCCATCTCCCAGGAGTTGAGGTACTTTTCCTGCTCAGCCGTGAGCGTGTCAATTTCAATACCGAACGCGGCTAACTTCAGCCTTGCTACTTCCTCGTCAATAGCTTCGGGAACATCGTAGACTTTATTTTCAAGTTTCTGCTGGTTTTGGGCAATATATTCAAGGGATAATGCCTGATTAGCAAAACTCATGTCCATGACACTCGCGGGGTGTCCCTCTGCCGATGCCAAGTTTACTAATCGCCCTTCTCCGATGAGATGGAGCGTCCGGCCATCAGCAAGTGTGTAAGATTCTACAAATTCGCGTGCTTTTGCTTTGGTAACAGCAAGTTCTTCAAGTGCGGGGATGTTTATTTCAACATTAAAATGTCCTGAATTCGCAATGATTGCGCCGTCCTTCATCGCTTCAAAGTGCTCTTTTCGAAGGACATGAATATCACCCGTTAGCGTTATAACAAGGCCTGCTTCTTGAACAGCTTTCTGCATCGGCATCACTCTGAATCCATCCATAACTGCCTCTAACGCTTTCAAGGCAGTTACCTCTGTTACAATGACGTTAGCTCCTAAACCGCGCGCACGACTTGCGACACCTCTACCGCACCATCCATAACCCGCAACGACAATAGTTGTTCCTGCAATGAGGAGATTAGTCGCACGAATAATACCGTCTAAAGTGCTTTGCCCTGTACCGTAACGATTATCAAAGAAGTGTTTCGTGTTTGCGTCATTAACAGCGATAATGGGATATTTCAGCACGCCTTCGGCAGCCATGCTCTTGAGTCTGATAACACCGGTCGTTGTTTCTTCTGTTCCCGCAATAACTTGTTCGACGAGTGCAGGATTTGTTTCTTCTGAATGTAGTTGCGAAACCAAATCTGCGCCATCATCCATTGTGATATTAGATTGCGTTGCGAGTGCAGCTTGGATGTGTTTGTAGTAAGTTTTGGTATCTTCACCGTTAATAGCAAATACTGCGATGTCGTCATTTACAACGAGAGAAGAAGCGACATCATCTTGTGTGCTAAGCGGGTTTGATGCACATAATGCTAACTCGGCACCACCCGCTTTCAAAGTCTGCATAAGATTTGCTGTTTCCGTTGTGACATGTAGACACGCGGCAACTTTTATTCCTTTGAGCGGTTGTTCTTTTGCAAAACGTTCACGGATAGAAGTCAAAACCGGCATAAATCGGTTTGCCCACTCAATCCGCTGTTTACCTACATCTGCGAGGTCTGCTGTTTTAATATCGTAGTCCATTATTCTCCTTACGCCTTCAACTTTTCGACATAATCATTTTTTTCCCAAGTGAACCCAGGTTCAGTGCGTCCGAAGTGACCATAAGCAGCGGTATTTCTGTATATCGGCTCGCGCAGATTTAACCTTTCAATGATACCCTCTGGGGTTAAATCGAAATGTTGATTGACCAATTTAGCCGCCAATTCATCATCTCCTGTACCAAAAGTGTCTACCATTACGGAGACCGGTGCTTTACATCCGATTGCATAAGCAATTTGGATTTCACAACGTTCCGCTAACCCTGCAGCCACCAGATTTTTAGCAGCGTGGCGCGAAGCATAAGCAGCACTTCTATCAACTTTTGTTGCGTCTTTACCAGAGAGAGCGCCTCCACCATGTCGTCCCATGCCACCATAGGTATCCACGATAATTTTCCTGCCTGTTAATCCTGCATCACCGTGCGGTCCGCCTGTCACAAAACGACCCGTAGGATTGATATGATACACTACATCAGGGCTCAGGAGGTCTTCGGGGATAACTTTTTTAATAACCTCTTCGGTTATCCCCTCTTTCAGGTCAGAATCAGCAACATCAGGATGATGCTGTGATGAGACGACAACAGTCGTAACACCCGTAGGTTTATTATCAATATATTCAACTGTGACTTGGGATTTTCCATCGGGACGGATAAAATCAAGAATGCCCTCTTTTCGAACTTGTGCTAAACGCCGAGTCAATTGGTGTGCTAAGGTAATCGGTAAAGGCATCAGTTCAGATGTTTCTTTGCAAGCATAACCAAACATAATACCTTGGTCACCAGCACCACCGGGGTTGACACCCATTGCGATGTCAGGCGACTGTTTGTCAATAGTTATTAATACTGCGCTGTGTTCAGCATCAAAGCCATAACCGGCATCAGTATAACCGATGTCTGCTATTACTTCGCGGGCAATTTCCTGTAGATTTGGGGTGGCTGTTGTGGTAATTTCACCTGCGATAATCGCAAGTCCTGTGGTTACGAGTGTTTCACAGGCGACTCTTCCTTGGGGGTCTTCGGTCAAAATGGCATCAAGAATAGCATCGGAAATTTGATCAGCCAGTTTGTCGGGATGTCCTTCTGTGACTGATTCAGAAGTAAACAAAAAATTTCGACTCAATTCGGTTCTCCTGTCAGCATATTTTTTTTATGTTCTACCTGCGAAATGGACCAGCATCCGAATTTCCGTTACACAGGCGTATTTTTGTGCTTATCTGAACAAGAGAGTGCTCAAAAACACACCTTTATACGAATATAAGAAACTATATTGCATGAAACTCACTTGCCGAAATTCAGGCAGAGGTTGTATCCAAATACGACAACCTATCTCATAAACCACTTATAGTGTGAGGTCTCTGTGTCTCGCTTTTTTGCGGGTTTACAGTGGGACGGATTCAAAACCCGCCCACAATAGGAGTGATATGCAGAAGGAACGTGAAGTAGAACGGGACAAACCTAACAAAAGAGGGTTTAGAGATATGCTGTACTTAAAACGTTAACTTTCGGAATTCTCAGGCACCTCAGAATTATTGGAATCTCTTGTATCCTCAGAAACTTCAGGATTATCGGTATCTTCGGAAACCTCAATATCCTCAGAGGTTTCAGCATTTTCGGAAACCTCAATATCCTCAGAGGTTTCAGCATTTTCGGAAACCTCAATATCCTCAGAGGTTTCAGCATTTTCGGAAACCTCAATATCCTCAGAGGTTTCAGCATTTTCGGTAACTTGAGTATCTTCAGATGCATCAGGACTTCCATTCTCAGCATCTTCGGAAACCTCAGTATTCTCAGTGTCTTCGGAAACTTGCGTGTTTTCGGCAACCTCAGAAATTTCAGGAGTTTCGGTTTCCTGAAAACTCGTTTGATTTTCAATATTGTTTTTTCCCATTTCCTGTTTGAGCAGCGTGCCCATAATCGTTTCTTCTTCTACAGGTTTAGCTTCTCTGTGTTCGCGTCGCGGCGCGGGACGTTGACGACGGGGGCGTTCCTGACGCTCTTCTGGCGGTGCCGCAGCACGTTCTTGGTCTGCTACCGCGGCTTTCAAACTCAAGCCTATACGTCTACCTTTTGGATCAAGGTTGATGACTTTTACATCTATTTCATCGCCAACAGAAACAATCTCTTCGGGTCTTTCGATTCTACGGTCTGCGATTTCAGAGATGTGAATAAGCCCGTCAATACCTTCTTCAAGTTTGGTGAAAGCACCAAAACTGGTCAAATTGACAATTTTCCCTCGTACAACAGAACCGACCTTATACTTTTCGGGGACCTCATCCCAAGGATCGGGTTGTGTCTGTTTAAGCCCTAATGAAACGCGCCGTTCAGAAGCGTCAATTTGCAGTACGACAACCTCAACCTCATCACCTTCCTTAAGAAATTCCTGTGGGTTAGTCCCGCGATCCGTCCAAGAAAGGTCCGAGGTATGAATCAATCCATCAATACCTTCTTCAATTTCAACAAAAGCGCCAAAATTGGTAAGATTTCGGATGCGTCCTGTAATCTTAGTTCCCACAGGAAACCTCTGTTCTAAGAGTTCCCAAGGGTTTGGTTGTAATTGTTTAATACCCAAGGAAATCCGCTTGTCTTCTTTAGAAATCTCAAGCACAATTGCCTCTATCTCATCGCCCTTACTAACAATACGAGATGGCGCAACATTACGACGAGTCCATGCCATTTCTGAAACGTGAATCAAGCCCTCAACAGCCTCTTCAAGTTGGACAAAGACACCGTAATTGACGATATTCACGACTGTACCGTTAACTCTTGAACCGATAACATATTTTTCCTCAACGTTTTCCCAGGGGTCAGGTGTCTTCTGCTTTAACCCTAACGAAATTTTTTCGCTCTCTTGGGCAATAGCGATGACTTGAACCTCAATTTCTTCACCAATAGAAACAATTTCGGATGGGTGATTAACGCGTTTCCACGCCATGTCTGTCTTATGGAGTAATCCATCAACACCGCCGAGGTCAACAAACGCACCAAAAGCGGTAATGTTCTTCACCACGCCAGTTATGTGCTGACCAACTTCAAGGGTTTTTAGAACTTCTTCTTTCTTTTCCGCCATTTCAGCTTCCAGCCATGCCCGACGCGACAAAACAATATTGTGCCGCCGTTTACTCATGCTGATGACCTTCATCTGAAAAACTTCCCCGATGTATTGGTCAAGGTTTTGAATGGGTCGTAATTCAACTTGTGAGGCAGGCAAAAATCCTCGCAAAGTTCCTACAGTTACTCGTAATCCACCTTTAATCCGCTCGGTAATCCGACCTTCAACCGGTGAACCACTTTCATAAGCTTCCGTTATTTCGTCCCAAACTAACGTCTGATCGGCTATCTTCTTTGAAAGAACTATTTGCCCTTCTGAATCCTCTCGTCGGACAATATACACATCAATTTCATCGCCCACTTGTACCGATGGCAAATCATTCTCAGCGGTATCAAACTCATCTGCAGGAATATAACCTTCTGATTTAAAACCGATGTCAATCATCACTTCATCACGACTCACATCTACAACGCTCCCTTTGACAATTTCTCCATCAGTAAACGCTTTGAGCGAATTATCATAGGCTTCTTCAAGAGATTCCTGACTCATTGGAGGCGCATGTTCATCTACTGGCTCGCTTCCAGGTTCGGCAGTTGAAGAAACTTCATCAGCCTCGGCTTCAGGAGTTTCACTTTCAGGTTCGGCAGTCGGGGGTATATCATGAGGTTCAACTTCTGATGCAGCACTTTCAGATTCAGCAGTCTGATTGCCTTCATCAGTCTCGGGTTCAGGGGTTTCGGTTTCGGCAGTTTGATCAGCATCTTGAGATTCAGCTTCGGATGGGGCACTTTCAGCAGCTTCTCCAGATTCGGCACTCTGTACAGAATCATCAGTTTGCTCAACTTGTGCAGGTTCATCAACTGAAGATTCCGCCTGTTCTGTTTCAGCATTATCAGAAGTGTTTTCTACCTCTGTTTCCGTTTCATTTCCTTCATCGTGCGTAACTTCAGTTGAGGTTTCAACTGTTTGTTTTTCTTCTTCCACATCAACGGTGGAATCATCTGTATGGGTCTGTTCGTTATTCATTAAGATACCTGGGTCTCCTCAAAACGCAAAACAGCGTTAAGTCCGCCAGTTCCTCCTTGTTGCGAAGTGCTTCTGGCACTTTCAAATCGGTTACTTAATAGTATATCACAATGTACATAGAAATGCAACAATAATCTTTTACTTAGCAGGGTTATTTAGTTTAAGAATTATCAGTTAATGAGTTTTACTGCGAATTTAGGTTTGAGGGTAGATGCGGTTCCCTAAATGAACCGTTAGACTATGGTTAGATTTTACCGTATCATAAAGATAAACATTTGTAATAAATTTCGCGAGAATATCGAAAACTATGGTAGATTTTGATTTAATTAGACATATTTATCTGTGAATCAACGCGGCATGCTGCCAAATGCCATACGCGTATTCGGCGTTGATTCACAAGTAAGGTGTATAATTATTTCCATATTTCACCATAAATCCCTTTATTTACGTAGGTGTGAAAAGTTTAGACATAAACCATTCTCTTTGTATGAGGAATTTCAACCCTAATATGTTGGCGTTAATTCACTATGACTTAAGTCAACTACGCTTTAATTGTGCATTATGGTGAAATATGGAAATAATTATACACTTCACCTGTAGGAGCGATTTCCGAATCGCGACTGATGCCGCTCTTAGTCGGGAATCGGAGTTCCCTCCCGCCAAATGCCATAAGCGCATTTGGCGTTGATTCACAGATAAATACGTCTAATTAATTCAATAATCTACCATAAATTCAAAAAGTGCTTGATTTTTTCATGAATCTAAACTAAAATTGTAGATACCGATTTTAACTACGGAAGGTGACTTTTATGACCGGTACTGAATTTATAACTACTCGGGAGAATGCGGATGTCAAAATCATTGATGTAAAGACCGACCTAAGCAGCTACGCTGCCTCGGATTTGCGGAAAGTTCTGGAGGACCTTTTGATGGAAAAGGTGAATAAGGTTGTAGTGAATTTTAGCGAAGTTAACCACATAAACAGTACCGCTGTAGGTACGTTAGTGGGTATTGCAAAACGTCTCCGTCAAAACGGTGGTGACCTCAAACTCTGCAACTTAGCTTCAACCCTCACACGGACTTTTAATCTTATAGGGGCTTCCAGTGTTGTTGAAATTTATGAATCTGAGAAAAGTGCTATTGCGGCTTTTTAATCAATGTCACAAGATTAGAATAGACTGGTGTTAGCCCATGGAGAAAACCCACATTGAGTTGAAGGTCCCGAGCGATGTGTATTACCTTGAACCGGTACGCGCGTTTATCGGGAAGTTATGTGAAACCTTGAGGTTTTCCAAGAAACGAATAGCCGATGTTCAACTCGCCCTTGACGAAATCTGTAGCAACGCTGTTTTTCACGGGTCCACTTGTATATCAAGCGGAATTCAATTGCAAATTTCTGTAGATGTGCGTGTGCTTGAAATTGTCGTCCGAGATAAAGGCGGAGGCAACACACATGATTGGTTAACACCTGAGAGTTTAGCAGAGATTCAGGCGAAACGTTCACCCGCAGGAGAAAGTGGACATGGTCTGTATTTAATAAAATGCCTCACAGATGTTCATAAACTGGAAGCAAATGCGATTGGGGGAACAGATGTGACCGTTATTTTTTATCGAGATGTTAATACAAACGCAGGTTAGCCGTGAATCGTAATAAGTGTTAAGTCGTCCTCATTAGGGCGTGCGTGCGTAAATTCTGTGATAGTATCAGAAACGCGTTGGATAAGCCTCTCGGGCGATTCTTCTTCACACATCGCTACTAAGTTTTGGAGTCGTTCTACGGTAAATTCTTCCCCTTGCGGGTTTTTGACTTCATAAACACCATCGGTATAGAGAAAGGCTCTGCTTGTGGTATCAAAAGGGTAATAGCAATTTTCGTATACAGATTCTTTTTGAATGCCTAACCCGTTTCCGTCATGTTTTTCGGTAATAAGTTCACAGTTGGACTGTGAACCGCTCTGTAAAAAGGGAAACGGATGTCCGGCATTTGCACAGACGAGTTGCTTTTTTGTCAGATCAAAGATGCCACAGAAGGCAGTGGCAAACATAAATAGACGGGAACTAATTATATCGTTGAAACGAGTATTGAGTACCTGCAGAAGTTGAGCAGGGTCATCTTCTATATGTTCTCGATGTTCCGTTAAAACCGTTTTGATAAAGACAGTAACAAGAGCAGCAGATGCTCCATGCCCCATCACATCAGAAATTAAGACACCAATCCGATTTTTACCAATCTCCCATAAATCAAAAAAATCCCCACCGACTGCGGTTGCAGGAGAGCAGTATGAGGCTGTGTGGAATCCTGCTAAATCTTGAGAACCGTTCTGAGGAATTATTATTTCTTGAACACTCCGAGCCATCTGGAGTTCCATCTCTAAACGCGCATTGTGTTGCTCAAGCGTGTCGTGATAATGCTTAATGCGTAAGAGTGATTTAATTCGCGCCAACACTTCAAAACTATTGAAAGGCTTTTCTATAAAGTCGTCTGCTCCAGCTTCAACCGCCTTAATTCGGTTTTCTTCTGTATCGCGCAAGGCGGTTATCATGATAATAGGGATAAATTCTGTCGTTTTGTCTGCTCGGACCTTTGCTAACATTTCATATCCGTCAACTCTCGGCATGTTAATATCTAACAAGATCAGATCAGGCACTTGGTTCTTTACAATTTCTAAAGCCTCAGCACCATCGCCAGCAGTGAGTACAGCGTAACCGCGTGCCTGAAGTTGGATCTGGAGGATTTTGACATTGCGCGGTTCATCATCAACAACAAGAATTCTTGCTGATCCTTCAGTGTTCATGTTGGATTTCCTTTGAGATGGCATGCGACGCGTTCTAAAAGTAATTGGGTATCAATTGGCTTGCTAAGGTAATCATCACATCCTGCTTTGAGGAGTCTTTCACGGTCTCCGGACATTGCTGCGGCAGTTAATGCGATAATTGGTATGCTGGATAAATCTGGGTCGGCTTTAATTTGTCGGGTTAGTTCTTCACCACTCTGTCCTGGCAGTGCGATGTCCATTAGAATAAGTACGGGGACAACCTTTTCTAAGCACGCTAAAGCCTCTTCTGCATCAATTGCTTCAATAACCTCATAGCCTTCGGATTGTAGGACAATGCGGGCAACTTTTAGATTTAACGCTTGGTCTTCTATGACTAAGATTGGTTGTGGATTTTCTGTAGTCAACGCACTGCTCCTATGTCCAGGACATGACAGAACTGTTTTGGGATTTAACGAGGGGCAACTATGGTTTAGAAATCAATTGTAGTGTGCCTCATACATATTCTAACAATTTGGGCACCATGGCGATTTCAGATACACTAATGCGAGATGTAAGAGGCGACAAGTGCCATAAGTGTATTTGGCGTTGATTTGGCAATGAATTGCGCGACTACAAATGCAATAAACACAAAGAAAAATGTATAGTTATTTTAATCCTACCATAAAATATGATCAAGGTTGTGATTATAAGTTGTCGAATAAGGAGCATTGGCGACGGAACAGTAATTGTGGATCGAGATTTATGTATTGGTTTTTTGCCCTGTCTGAGTCGTTGGTATATTAAAGGAGAAAGTGCTTCCCTTTCCTTCTGCGCTTGTTACATGGATTTGCCCACCATGTAACTCTATCAAGCGTTGCGTCAACGCAAGACCGAGTCCAGTTCCACCGTATCTTCTTGACTTAGAAGTGTCAATTTGTGTGAAAGGGGCAAAAAGCTTCATTCGATCTTCTTCGGCAATTCCTATTCCAGTATCTATCACTTTGACATAGAGATCGGCAGATGTGGTTTCCAGTTGTGTTGTTACTTTGCCACCTTCGGGTGTAAATTTGACAGCGTTTGAAAGCAAATTATAAAATATCTGCTTCACTTTGACACGATCGGCGTTAATCGTAGCATTTTGTTGGCACTCCAGTGTAAGTTCAATGTTCTTTTTGAGAGCAAGTGCCTTGATGATTGCGTGAACATCCTCAACTGCATCAACGATTGCAAATTCTTCAAGTTGTAAGAACATCTTTCCTGCTTCAATCTTTGAGAGATCTAAAATGTCGTTAATCATTTCAAGGAGATGTTGTCCACTCATGCGAATGTCGTTGACACATTCTTTCTGTTCATCGTTAACTGGTCCAACAAGTTCGTCTCTGAGAATTTCGGCGAATCCGATAATCGCATTCAAAGGTGTTCGCAATTCATGACTCATATTTGCAAGAAAATCGCTTTTTGCTCTACTTGCATATTCGGCTGTTTCCTTTGCACTTTGCATGGCTTGTTGTGCTTTTATACGCGCAGTATTGTTTAGTGCCATGCTAATGATAATCCGTTGTCCATCAGGTTGAGTGCCGAGTAAAGAGGAACTAAATTCCCATATCTGTTTTTTGCCTGCCTTCGTCATAATTTCATATTGTTCTGGCGCGCTCCGTTCCTTTTTCTGATTCACTTGTACGAGGTATTCTTGAATCTGCTCGCCCATTTCACTGTTTGCTTGTTCTAACCATTTTGAAACAGTTGTCATCTCTTCAGAAGTATACCCTGTCAGTTCTGTCCATGTACGACTGATAAGAATTACCTCACCATTCTCGGCATGGATCATAATCGGCAGGGGAGCATTTAGCACTGCCCGACGAAAACGTTGTTCACTTTCTTGCAATTCTGTTTCTGCTTGTTTCCGGTCTGTAATATTTGTTGAAGTCATAACGAACCCAACAAGTTTGCCATCGCGTTTTATGGGAGCAATCCAAGAAGCGTACCAATTTTTACTGATTCTTCCCTGAATTTCATAGCCTGCCACTTCACCTGTTTCAATAACCTGTTGGCATGCCTGTCGAAATCCATCATGATGCTCATCGGTCAGAAAATCAAACACACTTTCTCCAACGACATCTTCTATTGTGAGGTTAACACCTGCTGGTATCCGATTGATAAACAGCAATCGGTGGTCAAGGTCAAGTGTGGTAATAATGTCAGGCGCACTTTCAACCAAGGATCGCCATTTTGCCTCAGAATCGCGAAGTGCCTGATCTGCGCTATGATACTCTGTGATGTCTCGCGAAATACCACATGTGCCCTTGATACGTCCACTTCTATCTCGAATTGGTGCTTTTGTAGTAGATACCCACGTATCTTGTCCGCCTGGCCATGTCTCTTTCTCCTGTTTCCCCTCAATTGGTTTTCCGGTGTCAATGACTGTTCGTTCATCTTGATATGCTTGTTGTGCATGTTCGCGCGTAAAAAAATCAAAGTCGCTTTTACCTATGGCTTCTGCAGGATTTTTGAGACCGAATCGATTTGCAAGGGACCGATTAATGTGTATAAATTTACTCTCAATATCCTTAAAGTATATATGGTCGGGGGCATTATCCATGAGGGTGTGGAGGAAATCACTTTCTTGTGCATGGGTTTGGGCTAATTGCTTAAACCTTTTTTCATTTTCACGAAGTTTCGCCTCAATTCTTTTTTGCTTGGTGGTATCCTTAGCAATAGCACAATAGCGAGGATGTTCTGGATCAGACTGTACTGACCAGAGGAGTCTCTTGTACTCGCCGTCACTACACAGAAAACGATTCTCAAAGGAGATTGTATCACAGTCTTCTGCGTTCAATTTCGCGAATTGCGCGGACGTAGGCTTTCGGTCATCAGGATGGACAAGTTCCATCCACTGCTGCGCTTGGAGTTCCGTACAAGTGAAACCGAGGATTCGTTCCCATGCAGGATTAAGTGGGAGAAGTGTACCGTCAAGATGGATATATCCGAACATATCCGATGACATCTGTAAGAAAGGCGGGTTTTTAAGGGTTTCCGACACCATGTGGGTTCCCCATTATTTGGTTACTAAAACGGCACGATTGGCAAGTTTAACGACAGTTTGTGTGGTACTTTGAAAAACCATCTCATATAATCGCCCGTGATGGCTGGCACTGAGGGCAATCAAATCGCAATCGCTCGCTTCTGCATTTTCTAATATATTTGTTACTGTAAAGCCGAGGGCAGTCAAAAATTCAGCTGGAACATCGTAGAATTCAAGGTAAGCTTCCATCTGTTGCTTAATCTCTGTTGCTTCTTGGGTGGTATTTGAAAGTGCTAAACCAAGAATTTCAGATTTAGTTAATTCACCGATTTCTGCCGAAAGTGAGAGCACGTGGTCAGAATAAATATCCCCATGATTAACAACTAAAATCTTTCGTAATAGGGTGCACTGTTCGTGAACGATGATGATAGGCTTAGTAATATGTGCGAGGACATCATCAATTTGGGTTTGAATGAGTTTTAAACCGCGCGTTTTAATATCTTCGGGGAGTCCAACCACGACTAAATCGGCGGAATGTGCTTTTTGACAGATCATCTGCCGCGGGTTTCCTGCGACAGCTTCAACATGATAATCTAAAAAATCGTAAAGTGTACATTCCTTTTCGGTTCGGCGCAGAACTGTTTCTGCGACTTCAGTACTTCCACCGTGTGAACTGTCCTGAAAAAATACACAAGAGAGGTGTGTCCCTAAAAGTACAGCTAATTGTCCTGCGTAATCAAAGGCGTTTTTTTCGTAATCAGTATCACCTATAGAAACGAGGATATTTTTTATCATGAGACAGCCCTAACAAAATTATTGTGACGATTCGGATGGCGGATTCAATAGTGCCCAAATTGCTTCGTCTTCACTCTCAAAGTTACGAAAAACAGTAATAAGTCTTGCCATGACAATGAGATTTTTGACATGTTTATTGACATTAATCACAGCAATTGTTCCACCGACCGGATGAATATCGGCATAGATTTTCATCAACGCTCCCAGTCCTGAACTATCCATGCTGGTAACGTCTTTGAAGTCAAAGACGAGTTTCGGTGAATCATTTATCTGTGAAAGTGTGTTTTGAACGGTATCTGTTAAGTCTTGGACATCAGATGCTATAATCCTACCATCAAGTTTAAAAATGAAAACGCCATCCCGTTCTAATTGAGTGATCGCCATTGGTGCAGCCTCCAAGTTGCTGCTGTTATGAAATGTGCATTAGGCTTCGCTGCTTAACGCCGAGACAGCTTCATCTTCGGTATTGAAGTGTTCAAAGATACTTGCGAGCCGACTCCGCACAATTAGATTTTTGATATTTTTTCCGACATTGAGAACACCTACTCTACCACCCTGCCGAGTAATAGTGACATGTGCCCCCATCAGTGTTCCAAGACCGGAACTATCCATCATATTGACCTTTTCGAAGTCAATGAGTATTTTCGGGACATCGGAGGCATCTACCTCTGCTGTGATTACTTCTCTCAACTCGGATACCCCAGCACCCATAATTTTTCCTGATGGCTCCAAAATTGTGACACCATCTTTGTAACGAACCGTGGTTGCCATGCTTTTTCTCCCTTTTATGTTTTTAAGTTATACGGCAATTCCCTAATTCTGTTTCTATTATATGTAATTTTAGTTCATTTGTCAAGAAAATTTAAAACTTGTTAAATGTTTTAGTTTGTTAACAACTTTGATGAATATGTGTTTACGGTTTAGTAAATTTGTAAAAACCTACAGACTTTATAGTAAATTATGTAAATTAGTTCACATATATTCTGTAGGAGCGATCTCCGAATCGCGACTAAACCACTGGTAATCGGGAATCGGAGTTCCCTCCTACAGTTCAAATGTAAGTTAATTGTAGAATCCACTATAATATGACACCTTGGGTTAATCGGGGTTATAAACCCCCCCTCCCACAAGAATACCCCTCCCACAAGAATACCCCTCCCACAAGAATACCTCTCCCACAAGAATGCTACACGGGAATTGAATGGCTTTGACTTTGACAAATTTCACTTGCCTTTATAGACTAAATTAACTATACTTTAAACCAAGATAGAATGTTAACTCTTAATTGAAAGGTATGAGATGTATTCCGTTGACAGATTACGAATCAAGGACCTTCCGAAAGATGAACGCCCCAGGGAACGGCTTTACAAACACGGTCCTTCACATTTGAAAACATCAGAACTTCTCGCGCTTATTCTCAAAAGTGGTTTCAAAGGCACTACAGCCATTCAGCTTGGGGAACAGATATTGACTGAGTATAATAACGACCTCAAGCGAATGGCAGAGAACCGGCCAAAACAATTTGAGTCTATCAAGGGTGTTGGTTCTGCAAAAGCTGCACAATTGGTTGCTGCATTTGAATTAGGACGTCGTTTAGCACGTTCCCATGCTGACCGGGTTAAAATCTCCTCCCCGAGTGATGTGGCTGACATGTTAATGCCGCTTATGCGTGACCTCCGAAAGGAAGTCGTTTGTGTGATGTGTCTTGATACCAAAGGCGGCGTTACAACGCAAGGGATTGCGGGTGACTCCGATAACGAACTTCAGTGGGGCAAAAAACTACTTTCTGAAAATACAGTATTTGAAGGCACTTTAAATGCCAGTGTTTTTCATCCGCGTGAAATCTTCCGATTTGCTATTGAGGAATCCGCAAACTCTATTGTTCTTGCTCATAACCACCCTTCTGGCGACCCACAGCCGAGCCAAGAGGATATCCGTGCGACAAAACAATTGATTGAAGCCGGAAATTATGTCGGCATCAAAGTGTTAGATCATATTATCATCGGCGATGGCATCTTTTACAGTTTGAAAGAGGAAGGCGTTATTTAGCACCCCGTTGCCGAAGCACTTCGTATAACAGCACCCCTGCTGTGACAGACACGTTCAATGAACGAATTTGACCTAACATAGGCAAATTCACGAGATAATCACATTTCTCTTTGACAAGTCTCCGAATTCCTTCCCCTTCGTTGCCCAAGACAATACATAATGGCACTGTAAAGTCAGCAGCAGCATAAGAAAGTTCTGTGTCTTCAGCAGTCCCAACGACCCATACTCCGACTGATTTAAGTTTTTCGATGGTTTGCGCAAGGTTTGTCACCTTAATAATCGGTGTCCATTCTGTGCTACCCGCTGCTGCTTTGTGGACAGCAGCTGTAATTTCAGCAGCGTTATTTTGGGGGATTAGCACCCCATCCGTATCTGTTGCGTTGGCAGTGCGTAGAATCGCACCTAAATTTCTCGGATCATGAATCTGATCTAACATGATTAAAAGAGCAGGTACATCTTTTTTGTTCTCAATTTTTTTTAGAAGCGTTGACAGTTCTGTATACTGGAATTTACTGATGTAGGCGATGACACCTTGATGATTCGGCTGTAGGCTATCCAGATGGTGTCTTGGAGAACGTTGGTAGGGAATACCTTTGCGCTCAGCTGCGTCAATTATTTGTCGGAGGCGGGAATGTTCACTGCCTTGAACAATTAAGATTTTTTCTATCTGACGTGATCCACTACGGAGTGCTTCCATAACCGGATTTCTACCAACAATTTGTTCCGACATACGGATTCCTCTTTAGAAGAGTATGCAAAGGCTGGTCTTTATTAGGTTAAATTAATCCCCACGGGTAAATTTAACATCGGGTCCGCGTGGTGTAATCTTAATATCAGGATCGTCTGTTTGGCATTGAACACAAGTGATGTCGCCTACGTTTGCGTTTTCCATGCGGGGTGCGAGTTCTCCTAATTTAAAGACAAAACGCATCATTTCGTCGGCAGGAATTGTGCCATCGCAGTTATCACACGGAATGGCTTCACCTTCTTTAAGTTTGGATAATAGTTCTGATGCTTTCATACGTTAGATTTCCTTTCCAAGATTTGATTTTGCGATTAACGATACACCGTCAATCGGCGCGCTTAGAAAGCGCGCCTACCAGTAGTTGTTTACATATTTGCATTATACTAAAGTTTGGACAATATTGTTAGATTCAAGTAGCCTTGTCCATAGGTTTATCTTTGATTTGCTGAAAGATATGTGTAATATTCTGCATGTATGGTTTTTGCTTGGAACTCACAGAAAATAACGTTTGCGCTATTCGCAAGCGTAGAAAAGCGACACGCAATCCGAGTGTTAGGTTCACAGGACGATACCAATGTATCCCGAGTTGTTGACAAACATCCTCAACACTCACCCTTTCCGTTGCCAGTTGTGTTGTAAATATAAGTTTCGTCAAACTCGCTGCGACGAAACTAAGTTGCACAAACCGATTGATGCTTTTACGAGATTTGACTTGATATTTATCAAACCCGAAATGTTGTTTGACATCTCGGAAAGCTGTTTCAATCTGCCATCTATGACGATAGTATTTGACGATCTGCGATATCTCAAGCGTCATATCTGTTGTGAAAACAAAGAAATACCGATAAGGCTTTGACACCTTTGGGCGTGTGCGTATCACAACGAGCCGCACATCCGCATCACACATTTTGGTTCGCACGACTTTGGAGGCGATTGAATGCGTTTTACCTGCTATTTCTATTACATTATATCGTAATCTTCGAATATCAAGACGGTCTCCGTATTTCTTGGGTCTCCCAGGTTTGCGACGCTTAGGTATTTTGGGTAAATGGTAAAACACAGCATTGGATTTAGCACGACACAAAATATGATGTCCAAAACGCAATGCCATTGTAAATACTTTGCGACGCGCAAAGCCTCTATCAAAGATAATCAGTCCAGGGACTAACTTTGAACAGATACGCTGCAACACCGCATTACTTTTATCACGGATCGTTTTCGGACACATCAGTTTCACCCATACAGGGAAAAGCATCCACCCTGTCGCTGTCTCACATAACAAACCGAGTGCGCCGAACTGGTGACCGAACTGAAACTTGGATTGATTGATGCTACGCCGTTGGAAACTGAAGTTTCGGAAAAAGTGCAATCCCCATTGTGATTTGCCTGTTTTTATTGCTTTAGTTTCATCATAAACATAAACCCAGATCGCAAATGTGTGTTGAACCAGTCGTATCATAAGTGTTGCGACCGCATCCGCATCCCATTTGCCACGCGATAGGAACTTCGGAAAAGACCAGTATCTTGTCTGTGAGCAACTTGATTGATAAAGACTTGTAAGAGTGCCACTACCGCCATTTGCGATGAAACCGAAAATCAACGCTTGGAAAAGCATAAAGTTTTGTTGGTTGAATAAAGGACGAAAATCTGATACTATTTTTTCTAAGCAGAGAAGGAGGTCCATTTTATATTCCTTTCAAAAAGTGTTGTTTCTGAAAGGATACCTGCTTTTCTGCTTTTTGGAAATAAAATTGTTAAAAATTGTCCAAACTTTAGTTGCATTATAGTAAAACCTATAATTACTTGAACACCATTAAAAGTGCGGTTAGAAACCGTACCGACCAGAGGTAAGAGGCGCAATGAATTGCGCGACTACAAACGCTGCAATTCAAGAAATAGGTTACAAAGTGCACCTACCCGAGAAAATACCGTTCTTTCTGCTTTGCTTCTTTATATTCTTGATATGCTTGTTTTGCAGTATCTACCTCTGAAACTTCTGCGACAGGAACATCCCACCACGATTCGTACTGTGGAACCCTTATGTCAAATTCCACATCAATTTTAACGACGGTTGTGCGATCACTTTCTCGCGCTTCCTGTAGTGCAGCCTTTAAACTTTGCGTCGTTGTTGCTTCAATGACATTAGCACCAAGACTTTTTGCATTCGCTGCAAGATCAACGGGTAAAATATCTCCCTTTAATTCTCCGGTATTATCATCACGGTATCGGAATCGCGTTGCAAAGCCTTGTACGCCTGTTGCCTGCGATAATCCACCGATACTGCTGTGTCCATCGTTATTGATAAGCACAATAATCAATTTATAGTTTTCCTGAATTGAGGTGATGATTTCTTGTGCTAACATGAGGTATGAGCCATCTCCTACGAGAACATAGACATCGCGCGTAGGATCAGCCATTTTAATTCCTAATCCACCAGCGATTTCATATCCCATGCAGGAGTAGCCATATTCCAGATGGAATTGTTTCGGATTACGCGTGCGCCATAGTTTGTGGAGATCGCCGGGGAGGCTACCTGCGGCACAGACAACGACATCTTCAGGTCTTGAAAATCCATTAACAATCCCGATAACTTCACTTTGACTCGGCAGTGGCTGATGGTCAAGATGGAAGAGTCTTTCCACTTCTTCTTCCCAAGCATCTCGGTAATTTTCAATCTGTGTAGCGTAATCGGTATTAATTTGATACGTTCCGATAGCGTCTGATAATTCAGACAGCGTGACATGAGCGTCTGCAACTAACGGTAGTGCAGCATGTTTCGCTGCATCAAACTCTGCAATATTAATAGCGATAAACCGTACATTCGGATTTTGAAAAGCGGTTTTAGATGCAGTTGTGAAATCGCTCAACCGTGTTCCGATGGCAATGATTAAGTCGGTTTCACGCGCAGCGATGTTTGCGCCAGGGGTGCCGGTTGCACCAATTGCGCCAAGATTTTGTGGATGGTCATACCGTAGCGAACCTTTACCAGCAAAGGTTTCACCGACAGGAATACCGGTTTGCTCCGCAAAATTTGCTAACTGTTCAGTTGCCTCGCTATAGATAACACCGCCGCCTGCAATGATTAGAGGTCTTTCGCTATTTGAAATCCACTCTACAGCACGGTTAATCAGATTCACATCTGCGCGAGGTCTCGGAATGGTATACACCCGTTTTTCAAAGAGTTGTTCAGGATAAGGGAATGCTTCCGCTTGGACATCTTGTGGTAAGGCTAACGTCACGGTTCCTGTTTCAGCTTGTGAGGTAAGCACACGCATCGCCTCTGGAAGGGCTGTGATGATCTGCTCAGGACGATTGATACGGTCCCAGTAGCGAGAAACGGGCTTAAAACAATCGTTGACTGAAAAGTCCTGTGAATCTGGTGATTCCAGTTGCTGTAAAACAGGTGCGACCAAACGTGTTGAAAAAATATCGCCCGGCAATAGCAGTACAGGTAATCGGTTAATTGTCGCCCCCGCAGCACCGGTGAGCATGTTAGTCGCACCCGGTCCGATAGAAGTGGTGCAAGCAAAGGTACTGAGACGATTAGACATCTTGGCATAAGCTGCAGCAGTATGCACCATAGATTGTTCGTTACGCGTTTGGTAAAAACGGAAGACATCGGAAAATTGGTGCAGCGCTTGTCCAATCCCTGCTACGTTTCCATGTCCGAATATACCGAACATGCCTGCGAAAAAAGCCCTCTCAATTCCATCACGTTCAACATATTGTTGCGTGAGAAATCGTACTATGGCTTGTCCCATTGTTAGTTTTCGTGTTTTCATTTTAAAATCCTTTAACCAAATTAACTTGATTCCAGACGGTAGGTGCGGTTAGAAACCACACCTACCGTCTGGAAAATAGGTTATAGTTCGCCTCTTTGTGCGACGAATGTGTTGACTTCTTCCATCGTAGGCATAAAGTTTGCGCATCCGTGCCGTGTCACAACAATTGCCCCGGTTGCATTACCAAGTCGAGCAGATTTTTGCCAACCCCATCGGTTTAGTATGCCATAGATAAAACCACTTGCAAACGCATCTCCTGCACCGAGTGTATTATAGATTTCAACCGGGAAAGGTGGTGCATGGATGACTTCTCCATGTTTCAAGTAAATATCTGCGCCATCGCTACCACGTTTTACTACCAGTGCCTCAGGTCCTGCATTTAGAATGGTGGCAATTGCATCTTCCATATCCCCCTCAATGTTCGGATTTGAAATTTGGGAATGTTCTATTGACATGTGTGAGACATCGGTAAGGGATGCTGCTTTAATCTCCTCTTCAGTTCCGATAGCGATGTCAACGTTACGTAGGACGGATCGAACACCTACACCGAAAGCACGCGGGTCATGCCACTGGTCTACGCGAAAATCTAAATCCAGAAACACCAAGCGTTCCATCGATTTTGCTTGTTCCGTAGCATAAATTGTAGCACTACGACTCGGTTCTTTACTGAGGCCTGTTCCAGATATTAGCACAGCACGGCTCTTTACAATCGGTGATGCAATAACATCATCAATTGTAAGTTCAATATCCGCGCAGTTATCACGGTAATAGATGAGTGGAAATCGGTCAGGCGGCTCAATTCCAAGTACAACAGCGCTGGTTCTGTGCCCCGATTTGTTAACAATGAATTGCGTTTCAACGTCTTCATCATTCAAAAATTTGAGTAGGAATTCTCCGACTGGGTCATCACCAACTGCTGTGAGTAGAACTGACTTTAGTCCAAGCCTTCGTGTGCCTACACTGATATTAGTGGGACATCCTCCAACAAATGCTCCGAAACTTGTAATTTCAGGAAATGGACTTCCGACATCGTTAGAGTACAGGTCTATGGAGCTGCGACCAATAGCAAGAATATCATAGGTTTCCATTGTATCCGACCTACACTGAAAAAACTGAATTAATTAGACTTCATAGACTCTGTTTTAGATAAAATTTTCAACACGCAACAGAACATACCCACTGTGGAAATATAAGTGTAATACCATATCTTTCTGACAAATTATCGTATCCGTTTTCTGTCAAAATCACCTGTAGGTCAAGTAAAGCAACGCGAAATTCGACAGGTATACCCTATCCAATCATACGTATCCAAATTAACACCAAAGAAGCGTATGGCATTCTGCATGATTTGTCGGGTTTCGCTACACCCGCCCATAGGTGTCAATTTAAGAATGAAATTGCTAAATTTTCTCTGTGGGAGGGCTTTGTAAGCCCGATTTTATAAGTCTCAAACTATTAAATCCAAATCAACGCTGAATACGCGTATGGTATTCAGCGGGGTTGAAAACCCCGCCAACAATAGGATATATCCTTAAATTGACACCCGCAGCATGCCATACGCGCATGCTGCGTTGATTTGGCTGAATGCCAACAGGCATTCATAGCGTTGATTTATGGGTTTCGCTACACCGCCCGACCTACGAAATAATGGAAAATAATCATATTGTGATACCATTGCCGATTATTCTTTAGGAGACTAACTTCATTCGTAATTTCCTTTCCGAATTTCATCAAGCAATTTTTGTGCTTCATGCACAGCTCTTGGTGGACTTGGAAGGTTTTCACCTATCGTTATAATTGACATATAGTAATTGTATGCTGTTTGGAGGTCTCCGATGAGATGTGCACTTTCAGCGGCATTGAAATAACATACAGTTGCCGAAGACTCGCATTTTTCTACTTCTAAATTCAGCTGTGCAAAACGGTAATTGTCTGCAGCAAGAATATAGGATTTGCCAGCTTCTATCCATGAACGTTGTAATTCCAGTTGGCGTGCCAGATGCACATAGTACGCTGCACCGTTTCTTGCGTTCCTTCTCGCCTCTCGCTGTTTTTTCGCTGCTGTGTAAGCAAACCGTGCGCGCGTATAACAATTCGCAACAAGTTCTATCTCGTCCATTCTAATGAATCGTTTGGCATGTCTGTGGTAAAAAGCACCGAGTCTCTTATATTGTGAGTAACATCTGCGTATATTTTCTTGTTGCGTAAAAATTTGTGCTTGTTGAAAGATGTAGGCAGCTTCTTCTTCATGTGGGTATTGAATATCTTCGTGAACTTTATCTAATAGGAATTCCGGGGAAGCTTCTTCTATTAAGATACGGTAATTTTCCGCTTGTTGCACCCGGGTTTTGGGTGTAATAGGCATATCCAATTCTTCGGAGTAAACTTCAGGTTCTTTATGGTCAACTTCAGGTTCAACCTGAAGTTCCGATACGTTCAACGCATCAAGTAAGATTGATTTTTCTGTTTCGGAGAGATTTTCAACCAATGTAGTAATATCTTGAACTGGCAAAGCATCCGAATGTGGTGGTGCTGTACTCGCTTCTTTAAACAGGGCATCCGCTTGAGCAACGAGTTCTGCGTCCTGCAAACAGAGGGTATGTGCCTTATGCAGTTCACGAAGTGTTTCATCTGTGTATCCGTTGCGTGCATATTCAATCGCTTCAGTATAGTGCTGCATGAGTTGAATCTTCAGTTTTTCGCTATTCTCCTTTTCGACTTTGCTACGCATCTCAAAGAAGAGATTTTGGTTGATTCGCTCGGCAACATCCATTTGTAATCGAAATGTCTTACGACAACGTTCGAGTGCGCTTGCCAATTCCGTTGCAGGGGAATTAGAACTTTCGGCAATAAAGACAGAAGCTTGCTGTTCATATTGCCAGCGGCGAATTCTGTCAAGTTCATCGTACATCTCAGCTGCTGTCTGGTAACGTTTATCAACGTCTCGATGGAGTGCTTTTAGTGAAAAATTGCGGAATTCCTCTGGGCAATTTTCAAGGTTCTCTATTTCACCTGATGCTTTTTTTCTATCAATTTCATCGGATTCACCAGAAAAAGGAAATTGTTTTGTGAGTGCTTCATAAAGAACTAAACCCGTAGCATATAGATCAGCACGAAAATCGTAAGCTCCATAATGTTGTTCTGGTGCCATGTAGCGTCTGGTGCCGGTCATGGTTACGGCAAATTCGGTTGTTTCCCCAAAAATACGTGCAATACTAAAGTCTGCTATTTTTGCGTCTTTTTCCGGAGTGAGTAATATATTTTGTGGCTTAATATCACGGTGTAGGATGTTGTGAGCATGCGCAGCTTTTAAACCGTTGCATATATCTAAACCAATATTGAGGACATCGTTTAATGTTAAGTCTCCTTGTTGAACAAGTTGATGTAAGTTATCTCCTTCAATATATTCCATAACTATCCAGGCAAGGCATTTGTCTTTCCCTGGTTCAACAGTAAGGATTGAGACGATATTAGGATGCCCCCATATATCTGACATTGCTTGAAGTTCAGTTAGAAGATATCGCATTCTATCTGCTGGATACGCGTCTTTGGAGAGGGCTTTAATCGCAACAATACGGTTCGTCATCTCTTCGCGGGCACGAAAGACAGACGAAAAGCTGCCTGAACTGAGATACTCAAGCAACCTATATTTACCTAATATCAATTCGTTAATCTTCATAACGATTATTCGCTAAGTTATGTCCTGTTTTGGATAAATTTTTGTAGGGTTTATTATCTCTGTTTAAAAAATTAGCAAAAATAAAATCAACTGTCAACGTAAAAACGGTATTAATGTGGATTTTAGAATTACTTTGACACTTTTGAGCGGTGAATCAACGTTGAATGTACTTTTGGCACTTGTCGCCTCTTACATTCTTTCTTCTGTTGAAATTCCATTAAATTAACTCAAACTGCTACCTACAAGATTTTGAGGGAGTGCCACTGTGTTTAATTGAAAATACAAGTATTTTGGTTGAATCTGACGTTTTCCTCACTAAATCGGGTTGGAAACCCTCCTACAAGAGGGTAAAGAAAAAGGTAGCAACTTAGGTTAAATACTAAAGTTCTGACAATTTTTGTCTGTTCCTTGTTGAGTTTTCAACTATCTTTTATTTTTTACGAGTTTTTCGCAGGAGTCGTAACTCACAGAAAAATATTCAGATACAATGAAAGCAGCCCCAGCGGGGCGGAATGTTTATAGAAAACGATAACCTAAACGGCGTAAGCCCCAGCGGGGCGAAAGGTGTATCAATAATAGTCAGGAATAGTCATGTTGGTATCTAATACCAATTCTAAAATACAATGTCCCATTTAACATACTGTCATTTAATGGAATATCTATAGAAGATAAGAATGTAAGAGGCGCAATGAATTGCGCGACTACGAACAGATAATTTGAAAATGAGAAGTTTTTTTCAGAAATGGTATAAAGAGTCTCTATTAACCGACATTATCACACAAGAACTCTAAAAAATGTCCAAACTATAGTAAGTTATTTAGCACAACGCGCTATTTATATAAATCACTATAATTGGAAAAGGAACATCTAACCACAAGCAAGATAATTACTTGTCAGGACTTACGCATTTTTACTTAAAGTCCCACTGATAAGGGGGATTTAGGGGTTAAAAACACCGAAATACCAACTTTTTAAGTCCAATTTTCCCTTTTTTTCATCATTTTGCGTAAGTCCTGCTTGTGAGACGTTTACAGCATTATTTTGTTTATTAATCATCTGGCAGATTTGACAGCAGTGATCAATTTTTTTGCCCTTTCTGTGAGCAAAACGAAATCACCAGATTCAAGGATAGAACTACTAACCAATGAGCTGCCAACACCCAATGCTGATGCACCAGCGTTAATGAATTCCGCTGCATTTTCTGCATTGATGCCGCCAGTTGGAATTAGTGGAATCTGTGGAAGGGGTGCTTTGATATCCTTAATGTAAGAGGGACCGACTCCACTTGAAGGGAACACTTTAACATAATCTGCGCCTGTTTCCGATGCTGCCAAGATTTCTGTGGGTGTGAATGCTCCTGGTATTACGACTTTTCCATACCGATTGCAGATTTCTATTACGTCTGACTTCGTAACGGGGCTGACGACAAATTCAGCACCGGCAAGCATTGCTGCACGCGCTGTTTCTGCATCCAGAACCGATCCGACTCCAACTAAGACCGCATCACCCAAATGGGTTGACACTTCGCTAATCACCCGTAACGCATTAGGTGTTGTCATCGTTATTTCAATAACGTCAACACCTCCAGTTTGAATAGCCGCTGCCGCGTCAATTAGTTCATTTGAACTGTTTGCACGAATTATAGCGACAATACCACATGCCTCAATACGTTGCATCTGTTCTAATTTTGTCATAGACTGCCTCATTTTATTTGATTTTTAATGGTTAAGTATCGCTTGGTTGCTGATTGCGTCTACGTATTTTATCTTAATCTTCAGAGTTATTCAATTTTTCTTGCAATTAATGTGTTAACATGTTATGATTAATTATAATTTACGTAATATTAATGGTGCACACACTATATTTTAGCACCAGAAACTGAGGTAAGTGTCCACGGACGAACATCTCATTAAACTCGTCCCTTAAAAGAATGGAAGTTCCACTACTGCCTTATTATCTAATTGGATTGGTAGGTTTACTTATTCTCTCCGGCTTTTTTTCCGGGTCTGAGACGGCTTTATGCGCTTTAACGCGAGTGCAGATCGAAAAGATACGTCTTAAACAAGGAAACGCATCGGCAATTGTCAATTTTGTTGACAACCCACGCCGATTATTTATTACTGTCTTGTTTGGCAACAATCTTGTGAATGTTACCTTCGCAATTCTTATGCTGCGGCTCGTGCCGTCAGTGTTTCCCGAATCTTTTAAAACATTTTATCAACTTATAGCGTTAGTGCTTAGTGTGCTCTTGATGCTGATTTTCGGTGAGATGACTCCAAAAACGTATGCTATTAAGAACGCTGAACTGTTTGCAAAAATAACTGCACCTCCGTTATGGGCATTTTCTGTTTTCATTTCTCCTGTACGTGCCCTTCTACGTAAAATCATTGACAAACTTATCCCAATATTTGGTGGACACCCGCCACCTTCAGAAGAATTCACTACGACAGATTTACAAGAATTCTTCAAAACCTATCATGAAGAAACACTCCCACCTGATGAACGGGAAATCGTGAGCAATATCCTTCAATTGCGGGACATTGAAGCGAAAGAAATTATGGTTCCCAGAACCGAAGTTATTGCAGTGCCTACATCAAACACTATCCAAGACACCTTGACACAAGCAAAAGAATTCGGGTTTTCACGCATTCCGGTCTACCGTGAACAGATTGATAACATCTGTGGCATTTTCTATGTTAAGGATTTTTCGCAGTGGCGCCGTGCAGCGGTAAATTTGCTTACAATTGATGAGTTTCTGAAAAAAAGAGATCAAAATACAGATGTTCCGCCTGATGCCCGATTAATTCGAGAACCTTTTTTAGTACTCGAAACCCGCAAAATCGGAATGTTGCTGCTCCAACTGCAACGCGAACAAACCAAAATAGCGATCCTCCGTGATGAATATGGCGGCATTTCCGGCATTGTGACGACTGAAGACATCGTTGAGCAGGTAGTAGGAGACATCGCTGATGAACATGATAAAGACGATTCAGCACCTAAGTATATAAAACATTCAGATGACCCGTTGGTGATAGAAACTACCGGACGCATAAGCATTCGCGAACTCAATCAACAATTTGAACTCAAAATTCAAGAAGGTGATGCAGATACAATTGGCGGTTACGCTCTTGGACTCTTTGGGCATATCCCTTCTGTTGGTGAAACTCACGTTGACGAAAACGGCATAGAATTTGAAATTACTGCTACAGAAGGCAACCTAATCACAAGCCTGTTTATCCGAGTTCCTACACCTGAAGAACCTAACAATGGGAATATAGCCGGTGCTGCTGTTCCATTGATAATACTGCTATTATCCCTTTTCTTAATCGGTGCTGGCAGCGCAACACAGACTGTTATACTCATTAGTTCGTTTGGACTTGCGGTACTTGTTTGCCTTGTGTTGTCTGCCTTTTACTCTGGTTCAGAAACCGCCCTCGTCTCAGTCAATAAAATCCGAATGAATCAACTTGTTGAAACCAACGACGCAAAGGCGAAAATTATCCATCGTTTAGTTGAATCCCCTGATAAGATGCTTGCGCTGACCTTGGTAGGAACAAATCTCGCGAATGTCCTTATTTCACAATTCGGTGATCAATTGACTGCAACGGTACTGTCCGTTTCAGATGAGTTGCAGGGGATGATCTCTATCGTTTACGTAACAGTTTTGCTGCTCATCTTCGGAGAAATCCTGCCGAAAACGATTTTCCGTGTTAAAGCAGATGTGCTTTCTCTACGCTATGCCTACCCTTTACGATTTTCTGAATTTGTATTAGCCCCTCTAATTTACTTTGTGCAAACTGTTACAAGAATTCTCGTCAGAATCATAGATAGAGGTGCGACTCCACCTACTCTTGATGCGCAACGTGAAGAATTGCGATTACTTGCAACTATGGGTGAAAGATCGGGCAATCTGCTGACAGAACAACGGCAAATGATTCACCGTCTACTCAACATCCAAAACCGTACTGTTAGGCAAGTTATGGTGCCGCTCGTTGATATCGTCGCCATAGAAAAAAATACAACATGTGAAGATTTTTTGCAAATTGCTGCTGATTCTGGCTACTCACGGATTCCAGTATACGATGAACGTATTTATGACATTGTTGGAATTGTTAACCTTTTAGACGTTATCTATGCAGAAAACCAACCTGAAACGGTCGAACCGTTTATCCGTACAGATATACACGTTGTCCCTGAATCGAAAAATATTAACGCTCTCCTGAAAGAAATTCAAAATACCCAGCATACAATGGTATTTGCTGTTGATGAATATAGCGGTATTGTCGGTCTTGTAACGGTTGAAGACCTTATTGAAGAAATCGTTGGTGAATTTGCTGATGAACGTGATGACCCCGATTTTGTTCGTTTAATTGCTCCAGACATTCTTGAATGCGAAGGTAGAACTGAGGTTCATATTTTGGAAGAACACTATGGACTACCAATTCCTCAAGGAGATTATGAAACTGTCGCCGGCTACATCCTTGATCGTACCGGCACAATTCCGGAGACTGGCACGGAATTAGAACTCGGCGATGCAGTTATCACTATCTTAGACGCTGATACACGGGCTATCAAGAAAATTCGTATTCGGCGGCGGCTCGGTAGATTTAAGACCTAACCGCATTGTCATTCGTGAGTTTAATTTAATTAGCATAAATTTAATTTTCTCCAAAGGCATTTGCGACAATCACTAAATCCTGAATATTCACGACACCATCACCATTTAGGTCAGGTTCTGCTTTGCCAAACGCGTTCGCAACAATCACCAAATCTTGTATGTTAATAACACCATCGCCATTGACATCTGCAGATGTCCCCGATTCCGACTTCAAATAGATTTCACCATCAAGATCAGGGAGCGTATGCCGGCGTTGATTCTCCACACCGCTTGACCAGCCAGAGACCTCCTGCGAAAACTCGATCTTTTGTGCCGTGCCCGACCGATTGTACACCGCCCAACCGTTGGTGAACTCCCGGATAAACAACCCCTCTCGGTTCTCATAAAGCTGCGCTTTAGTTTCATCGCCACCAACCGGACGACCCAAAGGGGCATCATAGAAGTGGTACCAGTAAAAATCCTCATAATGCAACATAAAAACCGATGCGTTGGAATGTGTGAGTGTCATTGTCGTGAAAAACCTGACGATTTGCTTTACTTCGGGACCGTCAATTGCTTTGAGATATGACACCTCACCCTCTAAAAGATTTAATGTCGGTTTCCTCAGCTTCGTTTCGTTCCACAAAAGTGCCTCTTCTATGTCACGTATCCCTGCAAAGGTATAGCCGTCAGGTCCACTCGGTCTATTCTCCAAAAAATCACGTCCTGATTCCATGTAGATACCGTTGACATAGGGTGCCCAGCGGTGCTGCAGTTTACGGCGGTTGTTGTTAACGAGTATAAAAAAGTCATCGGGGACAACTTCGCGGATGCGTTGGAGGATAACGTCCTTCGCTCTATATTCTTCTTCTGCGGTATAGACTCCCTGTAGCCTCTTTCCTTCGCCCCAATGATCGAGCCAGATACCATCATAGAGTCCGCACTCGCTAATTGCTTTTGCTTGTTGCACAATTTGTTCTATGACGACAGGCTTCGTGAAGTCCATAAGATTATCCATTTCTTCTTTCCCGGTATACGTACGCCAAACTGATGTTAGACGATTCCCTTCTTTATCTCGTAGCCAACCCTCCCAATCTTCGCCATACCTTTCGAAAAGTCCGTTCTGAAAATCCAGGCCTATAAGCAAAATCATATTAGGGTTTAGACGCAGCACTTCGGTATGCATCTCTCTCATTTCATCTATGCGTCCCACACGTGTGGATAAGTTTCTGACGACAGGCGGCAATCCATATGCTGTTAGCCATCTTGTTGTCCATTCTCTAAGGGGAGTAAAAGGGAGAGCTCCAAAAACCAAGTCAAACCTCGTGAAAATTTCCATAGTGTCTTGACCACGCGTCGCAAGTATGTAGTCTCTCACCCCGATAGAAGGATAGGTTCTGTTTTGGATGCGTTCTGCAATAGGGGCTTTATACGGAGAGGCATCCACCCGGCACTCGCGCAATTCTGCGGGTAGATTTCCCAATTGTGCATAGTCAATAGGATTGCCTATTATTGTCAACCGCTCCAGTTTGGTTAGGCTTCTTATCGGGGTTATGTCTGAAATTTGATTGTAGTGCAATTGCAACACTTCTAAATTCACCAGTCCTGTGAGGGGCGTGAGGTCTGAAATCTTATTGTCGTGTAATTCTAACCGTTCTAAATTCACCAGTCCTGCAAGGGGCGTTATATCCGAAATGCGATTCTCATACAACTTTAAGACCCGTAAGTTCTCAAGCCCCACAAGCGGGGTCAAATCCGACACTTCACTTTTAACAATAGACAAGGATTCTAAGTTCTCAAGCCCCGCAAGTGGCGTTAAATCTGATACTTCACTTCTGTCAATAACCAAGACTTTAAGATTGACGGCATACTCAAGTCCTCTTAAACTCCTAATCTCGTGTTCTATTTCTATTAAGATAAGATTATGTAATCCTGCCATGTCTCCAGGATGTATAGGTATCTCATCAGGGATTTCGAGTTCTTCACGAACTGCCTGACGTAAGTGAGGGTCTGGCATCCATTCATCTTCTGAAGATGTATCACTACTTAGGAGACATAAAACACAAAGCAATATTGATATAAATTTATGTTTTTTCATAAACTCCCTTTAGTTTTGTTTGACGTTTTGCAAGATTGTATTAAAGATGCTTAAGCAATCTCTGTAAATAGTTATCGGTGTTGAAAACAATTATTTCTCACCGATAACTGAATATGGAAATATCTACAAAATACCGAGCGGTGGCATCACAACAATTTCTTCGGTAACCATTCCAATCGGTTGCTGGCATACGGACAGAACAGCGTTTGCTACATGTTCCGGTTTGAGCATCTTTTCAAAATCGGGATGTTCTGGAATATCATCCCAAAATGGCGTTTCAACGGAACCGGGTAGGACTGCCGTCACTCGTATGTTCTTGTCCCGCACCTCAGCAGCTAATACCTTTGTTAAGGCAAGCGCACCTGCTTTTGCAGCGCAATATGCACTTGAAGCAGGAAAAGCCACTTTTGCAGCGATAGAAAGCACGTTAATAATCTGTCCCCTACCTTGTAATAAATGTGGAAGCGCGTATTTTGCACAAAGATAAACCCCTTTCAAATTAGAATTGATGACGTTATCCCAATCTGACGGGGCAAAATCGGCAATGGTCCCAAATTTTCCGCTTCCCGCGTTGTTTATCAAAATATCCAGATTCTGATAGGTGTCCAATGTGTGTTGAATGAGGTTTTTTACAGCGTCAACGTCTGTGACATCAGTCGGGATAGCGATTGCATCCGCTCCTGATTCTCTAAGTTCTGCTGCAACCTGTTCCACAGTCTGACGCGTGCGTGCTGCAAGGACCACCTTTGCGCCCGCATCTGCTAAGGCAACTGCTATTGCTTTGCCAATGCCTTTTGATGCACCGGTGACAATCGCTACTTTGTCTTTAAGATTATTTGTCTGTAGATCGTTGGTACTGTTTTGTGTAGGCATTTTTATGTTTTACAGAGAAAAGTTGGACGGCACACCAAATCAACGCCAAATACGCGTGTGGTATTCGGCGGAGTGTGCCTATTACCTTTAAGAAACTTGGACGCACCTGAGAAATTCTGCACGCGTTGCATTATCTTCCCGAAATGCCCCTCTCATAGCGTTTGTTGTCATCTTTGAGGCTTGTTTTTCTACGCCACGCGCCATCATACACATGTGCTGTGCCTCCATTACGACACCAACACCTGCCGGATCCAAAGCTACTTGTAGTGCCTCGGCAATTTCGCGTGTTAAGCGTTCCTGAACCTGCAGACGTCTTGCGAACATATCCACAATTCTCGGAATTTTACTTAGACCAATAATTCGTTTTTGTGGCAGATAACCGACATGACACCTACCCCAAAACGGCAGAATGTGATGCTCACAGAGACTATAAAATTCAATATCCTTGACGATAACCATGTCGTCACAATCCTCGTCAAAGATTGCATTGTTTAATATCTTGTCGACATCTTGCTGGTAACCACTTGTCAAAAACTCCATCGCTTTAGCGGCACGGAGCGGTGTTCTCACTAAACTTTGACGATTTGGGTCTTCTCCCAGATTTTCGAGAATCTGTCCGTAAAGAGATTCTAAATCTGCTGTCTTATCATGCAATTCATGCTTATGATCAGCTTCACTTTCCTGTTCAGTATTCATAAATTAAGCGAATTCTCCATAGTAATCAAAATGATTTTTGGGTGTTTCTCGCAAGCGGAGACGGTGTAAAACCACCGGTTGTAAATTCGGTTGCAACACATCCCAAAGTACTTTTACAAAGTTTTCAGACGTCGGATTGAGGGTTTCAAATTCCGGCGTATCAAAATTTAGGTGTTTGTAATCAAAACGCGCATAAACTTGCTTTTCAACCACTACATCAAGCAGATTCAAACCCGCGACCAGTCCAGTTTTTGCATCTACCTCACCTTTTACAGTGACTTCAAGCACGTAGTTATGCCCATGCCCAGCAGGATTATTGCACTTCCCGAAGATGTCTCGGTTTTCTTCATCACTAAGCACATGACTGTGTAGGCGATGCGCTGCACTAAACTCATAAACCTTAGTAAGATAAACCATCATATCATCTCCATAATAATCAGCAAATCGCGATGAATTTTCATAGAGTCGAACCCGATGGAGTAGTCCATCGAGAAGGGACGGAACGAGTCGTTGCCAAATTTCAATCGTGATATTTTCACATGTGGGTTGCAGATACGGATTTTTGGCGAACACAGGATGTTGTTTGTTCAAGTGTTTATGATCATAATTCGCAATCACTTCTGTTTTCAACAATGCATCTAACGTTGTTAAATTGATGACCATCCCGTCATCAGCATCTACATTCCCTTTGACCATTACTTCAAGCACGTAGTTGTGACCGTGGCTATTTGGATTTGCTGCGGCACCGAACATTTCAAAGTTTTCGGCATCGCTCAATTCGGGAATCCGATTGTAATGAGATGCCTCAAAAGCGGCCTGCCGTGTTAGGTAGTACATAGGTTTTAACTGTGTCTATTCAATACTTCCTATCCCTTTTGGCACTATTTTAACACCTTCACACAAAGTTTTCAAGAAAAACACTACTGATTCAGGGTTATTAGTTTTGGACCTTTTACCTGTTTTAGCTGAAAAGGAGCGACCGGGAGGTCGCTCCTACAGAAGAGAGACACAGAACAATTTAACGTAAATGGCGAATTATTGAAATAATTATACACTTCACCTAATGAACTTTGACAATCAAACGGGGTAATGTTATGATGGTATAATCCGAAATATAAGGAGTATACCATGGCAAAACGAAGAGAACTCTTTCTTACAGAAGAAGAAAAACAGGAACTGATTGAATATCGAGATCATCACGCTCGCCCTGATGTCAGAGAAAAAGCTGCTGCGTTGTTGAAAATAGCCGAAGGTGATTCTGCACACTGGGTTTCGACCAGTGGGTTACTCAAACGCCGCAAGCCTGATACCGTCTACAGATGGTTGAATATTTATGAAGACGAAGGTTTTGATGGGTTAATACAGCGAGAACATGGAGGGGCAAGGCGACGATTTTCAAAAAAAAAGAAGAAGAACGCTTAGAACGTGTGCGCCAAGCCCCAGATGAAGTTGTGGATAAAGCGAAAGGCGTTTCTACTGATGTGCCTCTCCCAAGTCGTTGGACGCTTCGGACACTACGTAGGAGTCTTGATTGGTTAGAAGGATACAGCCTGAGTGGTGTTCATAGAGTGCTGTCTCGTTGTGGTTTGCGTCTTCGTTCAGGTCGCGTGCAGCAGTATAGTCCGGATCCTGAGTATAAGGAGACAGGACTTACGCATTTTTACTACCGCTTCGCGTACTTGAAAATGCAAGGTGTTGACTGTCGGCAGACCAACTATGGTTTGCATCAAGTCCAGTGTAGGTGGTGAGTTGTCGCTCCTGTGTGCCATCCAGGTTGATAAGGAAGATATCAAGATTCTGTTCATTGGTTTCTCTGGGTTGTTGTCGTTCAAATGCAATGGACTTCCCATCGGGTGCCCACCGTGGTAGTCCATCATAGACATCATTGAATGTCAATCTTTGGACGTTACTGCCGTCATCGTCCATCTTATATATTTCCCAATCAGACATAAACACAATTTTAGCGGTGGCGAAGGGAACAAAACACAACAAGAAAAACGTGCTGAAAATTGAAATGTAACGCATAGTTTTTCTCCTCATAGATCAGTGGTGTGTCTCTCTTCACGTGCTTTGAGAGGTAAAGAGAGACATTGAATTGAAAAGGTCTTGAAAACCTAAAGTTTATCAACGTGGTGGAGGGAAATGTTTAAACTGAATGAAGTTTACGCAGTCCTTCCAAGAGTGCTTCTTATTACCATTACGTCCGAAATACACATCAAGATGGGTAGTCGCGGACATAGTATACTCTTTCCCTGCTCTGGGTGCCGGTAGGTTGTGTACATTTATCCAGAGCGTCTCAGAGTCCTCAAGCGGTACTGGCATAGCTTGTGTCTCCGGATCATATTTAGGTAACGGCCCCGAATATACTGGCGGTTCGGCAAAAAATTGATGTACCCAACCATCTATAAAAAGTCGAAATTTCCAGTAGGCACTGAATTCATCATCCTCATGATAGCTATAGGAATAGATGGAATGGTCACTTGAAATATAGGCCTGCCCGAGTACCCCGAAAGGCCAATAAGTAAGATTACCTACCGAAGCGGAACCGTAAATCCAATTTATGCCTGTAAAAAATGAACCTGAATCCTGTAGTCCTTCCGCGGGACAATGCGCGAATACGTGCCCTAATCCACTTCCCATTAATAGCACGATTATACCGTAAATAATAAACTTATTATACATCATAAACCTCACTTTTAGTATAATATATTGTGAGGGTTTTGCATAACTAATGGTTTGAACAGGCTGTACGGTAACCCTCTGAATCGCGCAGCTTGCTACCAACTTTCATATATATGATAATACTTTGCAAAAAAAATCAAGAAATTTATTTGTGTTTTGTTTTATGGTATACTTGACATATAAGACATTGTAAAGTGAGGCATATAAATGTCATGTCCTCATTGCGGCCATGTGCGCTGTGTCAAAAATGATGAAGTTGAAGTGAACAACGTTACAAGTGTAAATCCTGTGGGTTTCAGTTTACCCACCTTACACCGTGCGGAAACCCACTTTGGCTGCGTGCATTAGCAGTTTTTCTGTATTATCATGAATTGTCAATAAATGCAATTGCGAAGATGTTTTTACAGTTCTCTAAAATTTAACAGAGATGATTTATCAAAATATTTTTATACAGTTTGACTATTTATGAGATACGCTGTAGTATCTGCAGACAATAAACACCAGAATTCGCAAGATTTTTTGTTTCGCAACGCATCAGACAAAAAGCTGGTGCGTTTCGTTTTTGTAGAATAATCCAAGTTGCTACCTATTTTGCAAACACTTTTGTAGGAGAGGTTTGTAACCCCGATTTATAACTGAAAACATCAGAATCAACGCAAAACCCTTGATTTTAAGTAAATAATTGCGTCTACAAACTCGAAATTTTGTAAGTAGCAACTTAGGTTAGAATAAAAGACTAAAAACGATTGACTTCTAAACGCAAAAAATGTATTATGTGAATGTTATAACCTGAAACTGAAGGAGGTAACTTATGATAGAAACATTGCAATTTATGTTTCGTAACGCTTCGGTGAAGAATGCTACGCTCTATATTGTTGGTGCGACCTTTGGTATAATACTATCAGATATCATCATAGATGGTTGGCAAGGTATAGCCCGCGCTCTCAAGCGATTTCATTGTGGTTTTTCCTATTTTATAGGGATCATTTTGATATTGTGTTACGCAAATGCTAAAGGCAAAGTTGAAGGTATTTTAGAGGGCACAACCAAGGAGCGGAATAAATGGAGAAATTGGTACAAAAGACATAAAGAAAAATCACAGAACATGGAATTGAATTTGAAGCACCAGACTCATCAATGTTACAGTGTCCGCATTGTGGAGGACATCACGACTAATTCGTTGTAAATTTAAAGGAGACACAATTGAGTAGACCGAATATACTGTTTATAATGTCAGACGATCACGCATCCCATGCAATGAGTTGCTACGGGAGTCGCATCAACCAAACACCACATCTCGACCGTATCGCAGATGGTGGAATGATTTTCCAAAACTGTTTCTGCGTAAACTCTATTTGTACACCCAGTCGCGCGAACATCCTGACAGGTTTACATAGTCATCTCAACGGTGTCAAAACATTAGGTGACCCACTTGATGGTAGAAAACCGAACGTTGCGAAGATGCTTCAAGCAAGCGGTTATCAAACTGCTATGGTCGGAAAATGGCATCTCGGTCACGGTGGTGATGCTGATCCAACTGGATTTGACTATTGGAACGTGCTCCCCGGACAAGGAAGTTATTATGATCCAGTCATGATAGAAGAAGATGGTAGAAAACAGCATGAAGGGTATGCTACGGACATCATCACAGATTTTTCATTGGAATGGTTGCAGAATCGGGACAGAGACAAACCGTTTTTCCTTATGTGCCACCACAAAGCACCACATCGTCCGTGGGATTCAGACGAAAAACATGCACACATGTTTGAGGACGAAGATGTTCCAATGCCAGATAACTTCTTTGACGATTACGCTAATCGTTCAAATGCCGCGAAGGAAGCGAAAATGCGGGTTTTCGGTCACATGAACGACAGAGACCTGAAAATAGAAAAACTGGGGCCGCCCCCCGAAGGTTTGTCTGACAAAAAATTAGCGAATTGGCAGTACCAACGTTACATCAAGGAATATCTGCGATGCGTAGCATCAATTGATGACAATGTCGGAAGATTGCTTGACTATCTTGATGAAGATGGTGTCGCCGATGATACAATGGTGATTTATACATCTGATCAAGGTTTTTTCTTAGGTGATCACGGTTGGTACGACAAACGGTTCATGTATGAAGAATCGCTACGTATGCCGTTTATTGTTCGCTATCCGCGTGCCATTGGTGCTGGTAGTTCTACACACGCAATGGCGTTGAATATTGATTTTGCTGAAACATGGCTTGATTATGCCGGACTCCCAATTCCTGATGATATGCAAGGCACCAGTCTGCGTCTGATATTTGAAGGCGAAACACCAAACGATTGGCGAGAGTCTATGTATTACCGCTACTGGATGCACCTTTCACATCACCATGTTCCCGCTCACTACGGTATTCGGACACATCGTTACAAACTCATCTATTATTACGGAGAAGCTCTCGGCACATCCGGTTCCGTTAACCAGTCAACAGAGCCAGAATGGGAACTTTTTGACCTTGAAAAGGATCCTAATGAAATGTGCAGTGTTTATGACGATCCTGCTTATGCGGATGTAGTCAAGGAATTGACAGCGGAATTATACCGACTCAAAGAAGAGGCAATGGACAACGAGTAAGTAAGTGTTCTCTTGTATCTTTTAACAGAGCACAGAAGGAGGCATAAAATGAAAAACGGTAATCCACTGAAAAATATTGAACCCGGCATGAAAGTTACGGCACAGATGTCCCCTGAACCGAGCGAAGCAGACTTACAGTTCGCGAAACAGATGGATGTTGAGTATGTTGTTCTCTGGACAAACGGTGCAAATGCCAACTACGATTATTTTATGAACCGCCGTGAGATTTTTGAGAATGCGGGCTTGAAAATCTATGGGTTTGGCAACAGTGATGTCCACAATCAGGACGGGATTGTGCTAAACTTAGAAAATCGTGATGCTAAGATTGAACAGTATAAAAAGTACATCCGTGATCTTGGTAAAGCAGGAATTCCATATACCACTTATGCCCACATGGGTAATGGTATATGGAGTACCGAGCGTGAAACAACCCGTGGTGGTGCAAGTGCGCGCGCATTCAATCTAAAGACTGCACAGGAAGGGCATTGGGGCGGTAATAAATATCAGATACCGCTCTCACATGGACGTGAATATAGTGAGGAAGAGATTTGGGATAACTATACCTACTTCATCAAACAAGCCGCGCTTGTTGCTGAAGAAGCAGGTGTGATGATCGGTATCCATCCCGATGACCCGCCAGCGTTACATCTCGCTGGAATTCCAAGATGCATCTTCAGTAGTTTTGAAGGTTACAAACGTGCGCTTGAAATTGCTGACAGCCCGAATGTTGGCATGTGTTTCTGTGTCGGGTGCTGGCTTGAAGGCGGGGATTTAATGGGTAAAGATGTGCTTGAGTCTATCCGCTACTTCGGTGAACGCGGTAAGATTTTCAAAGTCCATTTTCGTAATGTCGATCAGCCGTTACCGCATTTTGTTGAGACATTTGTAGATAATGGGTATCAGGATATGTATTACGTAGCAAAAGCACTCCGAGAAGTGGACTTCAACGGTGTGTTAATTCCAGACCATATTCCGAGCATGGCAGGCGACCATCGTGTTGGCACAGCATATACCATTGCGTATATGAACGCCCTTGTGAAACGAGCGAATGAAGAAGTTGCGGCGTAGTAGTAATGTTTATTCATCAAATCTTATAATTTTCAAATAGGGGAGTTTAATTGTGAAAAAGAGTTTATGGTGAAATATGGAAATAATTATACACTTCACCTGTAGGAGCGATCTCCGAATCGCGACTGATGCCGCTCGTAGTCGGGAATCGGAGTTCCCTCCCGCTGAATGCCAAAAGTGCATTCAGCGTTGATTTGGCCAAATGCCATAGGTGCATTTGGCGTTGATTCACAGATAAATACGTCTAATTAATTCAATAATCTACCATAAATCCGACAAGTGGAAGCACAGTAACCGGCATGGCAGTTTTTACACTGATTGGTAAGACCGTCATGCTGAGTATTGAGAGTCATAGTACCCACAGCCTAAAGGCTGGGGAACCTATGCTTCGTAGCAGTCAGCGTTTCCGAAGAAGCGTCTTACGTCTGCTCCACAGTGGCTGCTAAGCCAGCCACTTGCCCGAAGGAGACCACTAATTATTTTGACACGTGATTTTCAAGCGGATGCCGTCTTTTCAAACGTGCTATCCTCAACGTGCAATAGATGTTACAAAGAACTTTAGCAGTATTGAATCGCAAGGAAACCTTTACCTGATTATTTCACTGCCAAGCGGTCTACCACCGCATCAATCAGAACCAATGCCGACTGCTAAAAAGAGGATATCAAGTGTCAGTGAAAATGTCAAGGTTTTTTGACAAATAACGATTTTAGCCGTCTACATCCCGCAAGCTAAAGCATGGGGATTTGACGGGAAGGGTGTTAAGAATACACCTCCTGGTGTCCACGCAGTTCATATCCACGAAAACGGGGATTGGTGTTCTGCGGACGGAAAATCTGCTGGCGGACATTGGAATCCTACTGAAGTCGCACACGGCAAGTGGGGGAAGGCGAATTTCACCTTGGTGACATCGGAAATATAACTGTTGGCGATGATGGTACAGGGACTATTGAATTGTCAACAGAACTTTGGGAAATCGGCACCGGTTCTATTCAAGATGTTGTTGGAAAAGGCATCATCGTTCATGCAGGTGCTGACGATTTTATGTCTCAACCTTCGGGAAATGCAGGGGCATGAATTGGGTGCGGCGTGATTGAGTTAGCAGAATAAATCTGATAATTGCGGTAACCTATTTGCCTTTTATGCTCACTGAGAAAAATATTGAATATGTCACTATTGTATGATAATTTATATTTTTCTTGCATTTTGAATTCAAAAATGCTATAATTTCGTAATTAATTATTAATTGTGTGATTTGCATGTATTTTTGCTATCACCATAAGGAAGTTTAATTTCGGCATAGCTAGCAAGCCGAAATAATAAAAATAATTTATGTTGCTCAATTTGTGATTTGGGAAGCGCGCTTCTTACTCAAAAACATTCAAATTTGGGCATACTGAATAAGGAGATTTCATAGCTATGAAAAAATTGACAATTTTTCTCACAATTGCTTTTGCGTGTATCGCCATTGTACCAACGGCATTTGCGCAAAACTGGCAACTGGCTGGTGACCAATGGATTGAAAAATGGTGGGCACTTGATTTAGTGATGAATACCGGTGGTCATCCTGCATCTGCTGCACGCGACTATCTCGCTGATGGAACCAATGGTGACATTACAAATGTAAATGCTTCAACCCGCTACGGTGCTGGTCAGACTGGCAGACGTGCTGTCCACCTGCCTCCTAACAACGGCGGCGTTCTTGCATGGGGAGTAGTGACAATTGATACTGAAAGCCAAAACAATATGTCAACGAGTCGTGGCATTAATGATCTCAATAATATCACCTGGCATGGTATTATCCTCGTCTTGTCACCGGATGACAGGAAGACGACTATGTACCCTGCTCACGATGATCATGCGGAAATTTGGCTCAATGGAGAAAAGGTTTATAACAACCCGAACTGGACCGGTGGTGCTCAAGTAGCGTCCCAACCCACAGAAATTGAACTTATTAAAGGTGAAAACTTCCTGCACTTCAAGTGCGGCGAAGGCGGTGGTGGGGATTACGTCAATCTTCGTTTTGATGAATCTGACGATGATCTTAAAATTGCACCGACACTTGATGGTCAATTCCTTGATGTTCTGACACCTGTTGAACCAAGAGGCAAAGTGACAACAACTTGGGCAGATCTCAAGCGGAAATAATTGATAATATTTTTTGAACAATAAAAACCCGTATCCGGAGAGGATACGGGTTTTTTGTTGCGAGTGGACTTCAAAATAGATGTTTTATTTCGCTTCCAAAATCGTTAATGTTTGATTGATAGACACATCTTCCACTTTTTGCACTATCCCACTTGGCCATTCAATTACAATGCTATTTACTTCCTCCGCCATATTCAAACCAAACAGCAACCGCAAATCGCTTCCCGAAGCATAACTTGAACCGCTTTTGACTGCTGCTATCTGAGTGATGTTGCCCGTTCTGACCTTTACCTTTGCACCAATCCCATCACGATTGCTTTGCGTGCCGACAAGTTTAACGCCGAGCCAGTTTTTCTGATTTCCTCCTTCGTTTTTGAGCAGTACAGCCCGTTGATTTGAATTCATTATGACTATATCAATATCCCCATCGTTGTCGTAGTCGGCTGATGCAGCTGCTCGACCGACAAGTGCCTCCGAGAAGTAATCACCAGAAGTCTGTGAAACCTCTGTATAGGTGCCATTGCCGTTGTTGTGAAACAGTTGGTCTCGTTGTGCGAAAGTTTCATAGTCCGTTAGTTGTTCAATGACCTCTTGCGGATGACCATTTGCTGAGAATATATCCAAGTGTCCATCGTTATCGTAATCCAAAAAAAGTGGGCTAAAACCAACAAATGGCAAGGTTGGTTTTTGTAATAAACTCTCCACAGTTGCCTCCTCAAAGAAAAAACTATCATCACCAAGATTTTGGAGTTTATAGAGTGTCGCTTTCTCAGAATTCGCAACGATGATGTCAAACCAACCGTCACGATTATAATCTCCAACGTCTACTCCCATAGAACCTTCTGCAACCCCATTTTCACCATAACCTACGCCGAGGAATAGGCTTTCATCCGTAAAAGTGCCATTTCCGTTATTATGATACAAAAAATTGCGTCCTGTGTCATTTGCAACGTAGATGTCTGGAAACCGATCATTGTTGTAATCACAAACAACTGCCGACATGCCGCGCCCCTCAATCGGATTCACTAAACCGGCTGTGTCGGCAACGTTTGTAAAAGTGCCATTACCATTGTTTCTATAGAGAACATCTGCTGTTCCCTCATAACTTCGCGGGTGGCCATAACCTACTATCCCTTTATATTTCGTTATAGGCATTGACAATTGATAAATGAGATAATTAACAACAAAAATGTCCAAATCACCGTCCAAATCATAATCGAGGTAAACGGCAGCGATACTCCAAAGCGAGTTATCAATTCCAGCAATCTTTGTTATATTCGTAAAAGTGCCGTCCCCATTATTTCTATAGAGGGTATCCTGACCAAAGTTACAGACATATAGGTCGGTGTCCCCGTCATTATCAATGTCTCCTGCGGATGCAGCCATGCCGTAACCTGTATCTCCGGTTCCTGAAACCTCGGTAACATCTGTAAAGCGTCCGTTTCCTTCGTTCCGATAGAGTGCGTTTCTGGCAGCATGGAATTCGCTCTTAGGAACATCTTTTTCAGGAACCGGTCCACTGTTAATAAAATATAGGTCGGCATCACCGTCTGCGTCATAATCAAAAAAGACAGCGCCTGACCCCATTGTCTCTATGATGTGTTTATGTTCGGTTTTACCGTTGTTATGTTTGAAATCTATTCCAGCTTCTTTGGTGGCATCCACGAAGACAGGTAGTTGCTCAGCAGAACTACAAATTGCAAATATAATGGAAACGGATAGAAGAATTAAAATGGATTTTAACATGAGAAGACTCGTTGAAGGTGGGAGACCTATTTTTTGGGTTTTTCTGCTGTTTTTGCGACCCGAAAACCAACCGAGGATGTTTTCAGAGATGGGTAGAAATAATATCGAAAGGTTGTACTACATCGCGGGAGTGAATCAATCCATGAACCGCCTCGAATCACACGCCAACTACCTACAGTTGGTCCTGTTGGATTCTTCTTTGGACTATGAAAATAGTAGACATCGCTGTACCAGTCTGCTGTCCATTCCCAAACGTTGCCTGCCAAATCCATAACGCCATAGTAACTCTTTCCCTTTGGAAAACTACCAACTGGCGCGATACGATTTTCATAGCCATCATTTTTGTCGAATGTATTGGCGTAAGGTTTTATAGCATTGCCCCAGGGCCATGTTCTGTCTGTATAACCACGAGCTGCCTTTTCCCACTCAGCCTCTGTTGGGAGTCGCATGCCTTTCCATTCAGCATAGGCTTTAGCATTATGCCACGATACACCAACAACTGGGTGATCCGGGAATTTTGTAGCGCGTTCAGGCCAATCGCCGATATGAGTGAGATGGGTGAAGCTTTCAGGTGTGTGTTGAATAGATTCCTGTGTATTTTTAGAATTGTTAGTTTGCAAACTACGCCAAAATTCATAATATTCTGCGTTGGTAACTTCATATTTACTGATGTAGTAAGCCTCAAGATATACCTTATGCGCCGGTCTTTCATCTTGCGCTCGTTTGTCATTGCCCATTGTAAATGTGCCTGCGGGGATCAATATCATCTGGTTTTCTTTTTTCTCGGCAGACACTGCTATAGTAAAGGCAATACTTAATAGAAGAATTAGAAGAGTCGTAAAAAACAGACTAAAATTCAACGTATCTGTTCCGGTTTTTAGTGTAATACGATTATTTATTTTTGTTCTGTTTTGACAAGAAGTATTCATACGCTTGATAATGTTCCTTGGCAAGTTTGTGGTTTCCGACACTTTCATAAAGTTTTGAAAGGTTGAGATGATAGTGGGGTTGTTCTCCATCTAATTCAATAGCTTTGCGGAATGCTGGGATTGCATTTCGGACATCTCCCAACATTGCGTAAGTGCTACCAAGGGTATTATACAAAACCGCAATATTGGGTGCTAATTGAATTGCCTTACGAACTGATTCTTGGGCATGCTTAGGATAATTTAGGTTGATAAATGCTTGGCTGAGCCCATGATAAAAACTCGCAATAACATGTGAAGACATATTTTGTCTGGTAGCAATCTCAATACATTTCTGGAAGACAGGCACAACATCATTATATTTTTTTTGGCGTATTAAAACATTTGCCAAACCTTTCCATGCTTTAAGGTTATTCGGCTCAGTCCGAGTTAGACGAGAGAAACGTTCATATTCAGCAAATTCCGCTTGTAACTGCTGATATATTTGCATCTCTTTTCTGCTTTTTTCTCTATCACCCATACGTAGATACGCTGTCCCAAGTCCGTGATGTGGCTCTGCGTAGCGAGGAGGTCCGAATTTGATCGCTTTCGTAAAGTTTTCTATCGCTTGGGGATAATCCTTTAAATTGAGATGTGCTGTTCCAAGATCATTATAAGTCCCCGCGGCGTTGGGTTTTAGCGCAATTGCTCGTGTTAAAACGTCAACAGCGTCCGAAAATTGACGCTGCTTGAGATAAACTTTACCGAGGAGTTCATGTCCACGTGCGTGTTGCGGAGATAGCGTTATCACCTTTCGTAAAGGTTCAATTGCATCTGCCCACTGATTGAGTTTAAAGTAGACAAGGCTTAATGAATGTAGCCCCTCAATATTATCCGGTTTCAACTCCAAAGACCGTTGGTAGACTTCAACTGCTTTGTTCCAGAATTTTTCCTGTGCGTACGCTACTCCTAAATAGTGAAGTATTTCATAGTGTTTGGGTTCAACAGCAAGTGCTGATTCAAATGCATCTATTGCCTCCTTATTGTTCCCTTGAAATAGAAATACAAATCCTTGTTCCACATGCTGCACATATTTGGCATGATCGTTATTTTCTGCAATAAGTGCAGATAGTGGTAAACACAGATAAAGAATGACCAAGATTTTCAACTGATTTCGCATTTGATTAGCCATAGGTATGGTATATTAGGAAAAAGTCAATGTGGACAAGTTTGTTTTAGGTTCAGTGGTAGGTTTACCTGGGTTCGGATTTTTGCAGATTGTGCGGATTATTCATATTAACCTGTAGGAGTGTTTGGTATACGCCTTGCTTTGCACTGCCAAATTACTTCATATTAAGATCAAACTGAATATCAGGCAAATGCCGTTCGGTTTTCTTTGAAGGTCTAACACGCCACAATCCAGGTATTTGAGGAAAATCATTACTCGTTTCAGGGTCATCAAAATACGCATCCGTAATCTGCCAAAACTGAAGTCGTGGATACGTCAGACCTTTATATTCCAACTTTTCCATTTCCTCAGCAATTTTACGCATGTCAGAGGTGACAGGCTCAAGGGTAATCAATATACCCATTGATGCCTTACTATCCTCTATTGATTTCCGAAAAATGCGAATCTGTTCCGAAGTCGGTTTACTTGCTTTTACTTCGGCAATTACCCGCACATCTGACCTATCCTTGGCATCTGGGGTCCATATTACGAAATGCCCATCGTTGTCAACATCTTTAGCCAGTTTAAGTCCAAGTCGTGTTATCGCCCAATGTGAAAATTCATTGTCCTTCGTCTTGTCACTCACAAGTTTTTTCACATCCTGCATGTTTGTAGGATAACCTTCAATCTTGTAGTCTTTTGACGGTTTTAAGCCATACCGATCCTCTAAACGACGTTTTATCGGATCAAACGCCAAAATAGTGATGTCAATCCCTATCCAGTGCCGCTTAAGTGCTTGCGCAGCATCCAACGTGGTGCCACCTCCACAAAACGGATCTAACACCAAGTCCCCTTCGTTGCTGGACGCATTTACCATACGCTCATAGAGCCGACGCGGTTTTTGTGTCGGATAGTCAAGACGCTCAATAGAGGTTGACGAAAGAAGACTGATGTCATCCCATACATCGCGCATCAACGCATCGTCCCTTTTTGTTCGTCTTTTTATAGAATTTCCTTTGCCATCCTTCAAGCGAACCGGTTTCTCGTCCATAAGTTCTACTACTGCATCTTCAATAAATATCTCGTTTTCATAAACTGGCATGGATTTAGTGAATACATAATCATTGGTTTTCGTGTAGAACAGTATTATATCGTGCATTCTGTGGAACCGATTTGAAGCAGGTGCCGATCTGCGATAACACCACACAATTTCATTCCTATAGTTTTCTAAACCAAAAATAGCATCCATCATACATTTTAGATAGTGGCTTACATTTGGATCGCAGTGCAGATATATGCTACCCGTTTTAGAAAGTATACGGTGCATTTCGGCAAGTCTGAGTCCCATAAAAGCGAGATATGCACCCATCGCAGAATTAGAATTACGAAGCACCAAATCGTATCTCTGTAGACATTCATTGAGTGCTTTGTAGGTTTTACAACTTGCAGCTTTTTTCTCAATATCCGCACGTGCATTCTTTGAAGTTTTGTCCCACGTCCAAACACCATTAGCCGAATTAGGCTGAAATATGTTGTCGTTGTGGCCAGTGTTGATAGGTAGATCGGTGCAGATTAAATCGACACTTTCATCGTTCATTTTCCGTAAGATGTCAAGGTTGTCACCGAAATATAGTTTATTCTTCATTTTGAGATCCTCCAACAGTGCGGGAATCAATATTATCTAATAAATCTATAATTTCGTTACACATTTCAACATTGTCCTGCTGGTTAGCAAGTTCTAAAGCAACTTCAAGGTCTGATATCGCTTCTGGGAATCGACCAAGGTTATACCAAGCAATTGCCCGTTCGTGGTATGAAAATATTAGAGTATTATCAAGATTTATTGATTTGTTAAAATCATCAATTGCCAATTCGTACCGCCCTAATCTATTTTTCACAACTCCACGTAACAAATATGCACGTGCATTTTCGTATTTCAAGCGAATAGCTTCGTTAAAATGTTCAAGAGACTCTTCATATTGCTCAAAATTGTATTTAGAGATACCTCTGTAGAAAAAAGCTTCGCCATAATTTGGATCAAGGTCGGTCGCTTGGTTAAAATCTGCTTCGGCTCCTCTATATTGCCGAAGATTATACTTCGTTCTCCCACGCATATAAAAAGCTTCTGCATGATCTGATTGTAAACTTATTGTTTTGTCAAAATCAATAATGGCATCATTATATTCTTCTTGGTTTCTATGTAGTATCCCTCGGTTGAAGTAGGCTTCTGCATAATCTGGGTTTAGCCTAATTGCTTCGTTATAATCTTCCAATGCTTTATCATAATCCTCCAACCGAGTATATGCCCTACCTCGTAAGTTATATGCTTCAACATCATTATCGTCTTTGTTAATTGCCCTTGATAAATCCCCAATTACCTTTTCGAATTCTATTTCAGTTGCATGACTCTTATCAAAAACAGTACGACTTCGCGCTTTAAGTGCAGACGGGGTAGGTTCTGTGTATGGTGAATCCTTACTATGCACCCATGTGGCGAAACCTTCAAAGTCAGGAAACAACTTGTCTTCTGTTAGACCTGATGATTTATGAAGTTCGTTTAGTATTTTTCCTTTGCAATCTGCTGCAATGACACATTCATTATCTGCTTTGAACTTATATTGTCCAAACAGGAAAACAGACTGCTGTGCAATAATTCGGTGGTTCTGATATTTCGGCTGATAATAATAAAGCGGTGCATCCTTCTCTTCTTTGAGAAAATAACTGATATCTTTCTTTTTTTCAGTATCTTTCTCCAAGAACTCTGGTGTAATCTCTATACATTTTGGCAACCCTGACGACCTTGGAGGTACATGCTTCACCGCATAAACCTTACCATTGACATGTTTTATGCTGTCTTCAGTCTCCTTCTTCTTGTCTTTCTTGTCTTGGTGTTCATCCTTACTCTTTTGATAAGGTTGACAAGCAAACCAGAGTGCGATTTGTGCACTGCATGTAAAATCTATTAGACACGTTGCTGCTCCATAGTGTTGAAGTTCAGCAAGTATATCTAATATGTTAAATTCCTTGCCGCCCTTCTTATCGTAACCTCGCTGTTTTGATTTTGTAATCAATTCCTTATTGATGTAAAGGTATTTATTATAATTTCTTTTCTCTTCATCATGTTGTTTTTCAATGTACATTTGTTCAATTACGTGTGGTCGAAGGGATGCTGATGCTTGAATTTCGAATGCTGCATTTGGAACGCCTCTAAATACATATTCACCTTCATTAAATTTATTTGTCCATTTTATAAAATCATCAAGTGTTCGGATTGGAATTGACCAAACTCCAGGTTGTGGATTCTCGGCAACTCCAGATTCCTTCAATTTACGCAGTGCACTTGAAACAGGGCTATATTTAGCCGTTAGTGGTAGTCCTCTCCGTTCCTGATGCACTTCTTCAACTTTTGTTTTGATTTCTTGTAATTGAGCCGTCTGTCCTGCGAATAGTTCAATGATGAGTTTTTGTGCTAAACTCGGTACGAGTTTTTGTCCTTCATGGTTATTCATAATAAGTTGGTGGTTAACTTAATTTCCCTACCTCCGATCCCTTTATCTCCTATTACAAAAGGAAGGTGACAGAAATAAAATAGATACCCGATCAACGAGTTTTAGTAGATTATATCACATGATTTAAAAATTACCAACTTTTTCATTTAGCATTGTCTCCTTTCAGATCCTAACCTTGTAATATGAGACTAATAACCCTACCAGTTTCTGAAAAATACTTGCATAAAATTCCATAATAAGGTATCCTTTTTAAAATCGGTTGTGTCTTGCCACATCCTCTAAAAGATAAGAGGATTAATCATAACCTTTGATAGACTGGAGGAATCTGGATGGCGCATACACTATCCATTGTGATTCCGATTTACAATGAGGCTGAGCATTTAGAGGAAATTTTACGACAAATAAATGCGGTCGAAATCGGCATGGAAAAAGAACTTATTCTGGTCGATGATTGTTCAACGGACGGGACGCGCGAGATTTTAGAGAAACTCCAAAATTCATCTGAAAATACTGCTAAAATATTTTACCACGAAATAAATCGTGGCAAGGGTGCGACCTTGCGAACCGGTTTTCAACATATTACGGGAGAGATTACCCTTATACAGGATGCGGATTTAGAATATGATCCGCAAGATTACCCTAAACTGCTTGAACCTATTTTGACAAACAAAGCGGATGTTGTGTATGGTTCACGATTTATGGGAGGACGACAAGAAGGTTTGTTACGGAGTTACCTTGCGAACCGATTTCTTACTTCTCTGTCAAACCTTGTAAACGGCACAAAATTAACAGACATGGAAACCTGTTATAAGGTCATTAAAACTGATATTTTGAAAGATATATCATTGTGTTCAGATAGATTTGGTTTTGAGCCAGAGATTACTGCGAAATTAGCGAAACGCAAGTGTAAAATGGTTGATGTACCAATTAGTTATCGCGGTAGAGACTACCATGAAGGAAAAACAGTGAGTTGGAAAGATGGCGTAGCAGCAATTTTTCACATTCTCAGGTTCCGTTTTTTCTCTTAATTCCACCATACAAGGAGCATTAATTAACAGACCGTGCTAAAGGGTTGAAAATCTATGAGGAATTTGCAGAATTTACTTAAAGAGGTGGACGATATACTGAATTCATCTGGCGATTTGCAAACACAACCGCCTTTGGCACAACCAGAAGCAAAACAACAAAATGATGAACTTTCAAAAGCATTACAGCAATATTTTCAATATGATACTTTTCGGCATGGGCAACGGGAAATTATTGAAGCAATTTTAAATGAGGAGAATGTTTTTGCTGTATTTCCAACAGGACACGGAAAATCCTTGTGTTATCAATTGCCTGCATTAATGTTGCCGGGAACAACAGTTGTTGTTTCACCGCTCATTTCGTTAATGAAAGATCAAGTGGATGCACTAAAGGCACGGGGAATTGAGTCTGTATCGCTTATAAATAGCACGCTCAGTTGGGAAGAATATCGCTTTGAATTGAATCGATTAAAACAAAATAAGATAAAGTTACTCTATATTTCTCCTGAACGTTTACGCAGCCGTAGGTTTTTAGATATACTGAATTCTGTACTAATTTCTCTATTTGTGATTGATGAGGCGCACTGTATTTCACAGTGGGGGCACGATTTTCGTCCTGCATATCTTTCGATTTGTGATGCCATTGACACACTTTATCCACGTGCAATTGCCCTTTTCACAGCGACTGCCCCGCCAGACATCCGAGAAGATATACTGAAAATACTGAAAATTCCAGAACCACGAGTAATTGTGCAGGGGATTGAACGACCTAACCTGAAACTTGCTGTTCACAAAAGCGAGGACGAAGAACAGAAATATACGCTACTTGAGAAAAGTATAAACTCGCTCAAAGGAAACGGTATTATCTATGCCGGACGCCGAATCGAAACTGAAGAAATTGCGAAGTTTCTCCAAGAGCAAGGATATCGTGCTGAGTTTTACCATGCGGGGCGTGAGCTGCACGAACGCAAACAGATACAGGAAGCATTTTTTGATGACAGCGGAAATGGGTTAGACATTGTTGTTGCTACGAATGCTTTTGGTATGGGTATTGATAAAGCGAATATTCGGTATATCATTCACTGGACAATGACCGGCACCCTTGAGGAATATTGTCAGGAGATTGGACGTGCTGGAAGAGATGAAAAAGATTCAGATTGCCTTTTATGTTATTTTCATGAAGACCGTGAGTTACACGAATGGTTCATTAAAGAGAGTGCTCCCGACAAACCTTCACTCCTTAAACTGCTACGAACACTGGAGAATTTGAAAGGGACAGGACAATATCGCTTGGTAGCGATGGATGAATTGGAGTTGGAGGTCGGCTATAAGATAGCAAAAATACAGGTTGGACTTGCCTATCTGGAAAAACTCGGTTTTCTTAAAAGATGGCATAACGTTCCGTCTCAAATCTCTGTCCAGTGGAGAACGCGACCGACAGACGATACATCAATCCAGTCTGAACTTTATACACATCTGCGTCAGCGGCGAATGACAGATATTTTAAGTTTTTGCCGAGACCTTGAACTGAGTCCACGGCGGGTTATGGAACAACTTGCAGAACTTCAAAGTGAGGGGCACCTTCAGTATTGGGGTAAGAATGATCTAATGCTGATTGAATTGCTAAAGGATAGTGAACTCTTGTCAACTCTCTCTGAAGAACAGATGGGGCTTGGCGACTATGTAAAATACAAACGTAGTAGAATTGATAAAATGATTCGTTATGCTGCGACTGATGAGTGTAGACTGAAATTTATTCGTCATTATTTCGGCGAGGAGGTATCAGAGGATTATCAGTGTGGGATGTGTGATAACTGTTCCACAAATGTCGTGGCGTAATCTTTTGCGCGGATATTGTATTTTCTTGACCGATGCTCGGATTATTGTGATTGGCTTGGATGGGTTTAAATTTTACGAAGTGCCTCTTGAAAAACAGATCGGAGAGAAACACCATTTTGTTCGGCAAGAGACCTACAATCCTCATACTCCGGCACTGTTTTGATTAGATCGCCGTTTAAGTAACCGCGTTTAGCTCGAACGGGACCCCATTGGGTGTTGATTTCCACATAATCGCGATTAAGGATTACACGGTCGGCAGCATAAAATCGAACACCGAAGGTAGTTGTTTCTGTTAGAAGAACTTTTATCAACAGATCCCGTATGTTTGATGGACAGAGGACGTTTATTTGTATCGCGGGTCTGCCTTTCTTCATAAGAATGGGAACGAAGAATACATCTAAAGCACCGTGCTCAAAAAGTTTGTCCATCACATAGCCGGAAATTTCAGGGGACATGTCATCTACATTAGTTTCGATGATTTCTATACTGTCATTAAAACCGAGGACAGTGTCATGTGTAGCAGGTGCGGAGTTTTCGGCTGAAGATACTAAGTGTTCACTATTAATATTATTCAAAGAAGATTTTTCACCGATACAGATACGCAGGAGATTCGGCTGCATATCAAGGTCTCTGGAGCCTGCACCGTAACCGATTTGTTTTATAGTCATATTGGGCATAACCCCAAAACCTTTTGCGAGTGTTGTGATGATGGCTGCCCCCGTAGGCGTAACTAATTCTTTGGGTATGTCGGTCTGGCGGATCGGTATTCCGTGTAAAAGTTCCATCGTGCCCGGCACAGGCACAGGCATCATACCGTGGGCACATTTAACAAAACCACGACCAAGTGAAAGAGGTGAAGCGTAAACATCTTCAACGCCGAGTTCCTCTAAACCGATGACAGCACCAACAATGTCTACGATAGAGTCAATCCCACTGACCTCGTGTAAATGTACTTTGGCTTTGTCAGTGTTGTGTACTTTCGCTTCGGCTTCAGCAAGTCTGTCAAATATCTGTTTAGCGGTATCACGAATGTTGGTTTTGAGGTCACTTGCATCGAGCAGCTCAAAAATCTCAGAAAGGTGTCTGCTCGGACCGTGGGCATGTTGATGGTGATGTCCTTCAGATGAATTTTCAGAAGCCTCAACTACAGCTTGCGTTCCGCTGATACCGTGTTTTATTGCTTTTTGGAAATGGAAGCTAAATTCAGCATCTACATTTAGTTTCGCAAGTTCCGTTTTCAGTGCCTCTGGGGCAACTCCCGCATCAACGACAGCACCGAGAATCATATCACCACTAATACCGGAGAAACAGTCAAAGTATATGATTTTCAATCAGGGGATTCCTTTAGTTGAGCAGTTGGAATTGGGTGATGTGTCTATTGTTGTTGTTGCAGAACTTGCTAAAGTCCTGCAACATACTCGTAATCGGTAATTGTTCTTTTTGTCTTTTAGATATTATGGTGAAATATGGAAATAATTATACACATTTCTTGTAGGAGCGATCTCCGAATCGCGACGAAACTCACTGATAGTCGGGAATCGGAGTTCCCTCCTACCAATCAAAATGTAAAGCTAATTGTAAAATCTACTATAATGACGAGACAAAATCCTAATATTTCTGAAACAGTTCCTTCAACAGTTCTTTCGGTTCGTGCCGTCTAAGTTTATTAAGTGCCTCAACTTCGATTTGTCTGACTCGTTCACGACTAATTTTAAGTTTTGTGCCGATGTCAGCAAGCGTGTATTCTGTGCCATCAATTAATCCGTAGCGAAGCACGATAACGTGGGTTTCGCGTGGGTTAAGCGTCCTGTTAAGAACTTCTTCTAACGCTTCAATTTTGGAGAAGTTAACTAATTCTGTTTCAGGTGTGATTTGAGAATCATCCGGAATCATGTCCCGGATTGGCACTTCTGGTGCAGTTTCATTAATCGGCGCATCCAACGAGATTGGATCCTTCGTCGCTTGCAGGATTTCATCAACCTTTTTCTCAGGAAGTTTTACTTCTCGTGCGACCTCTTTAATTGAGGGTTCACGACCAAGTTTTACAGTGAGATTGGACTGTACCTGTTTAATCAACCTGCGTGTTTCTCCAATGTAACACGGAACACGAATAATTTGCCCTTGCTGGTCTAATGCGCGTTTAATCGATTGCATTACCCACCACGTGGCATATGTGCTGAAGCGGTATCGGAGTGTATGGTCAAATTTTTCAACCGCCTTCATCAGTCCAATACTTCCTTCCTGCATAAGGTCAAGGAAGGTCAAAGCCGTTTTGTTGAAATGGTGTTGTTTTGCAATACTTGCGACTAATCGCAGGTTTGCTTCAACAATTTTCATTTTTGTGCCGTGGGCAAGTTTATCTGCTTCTGTAAGTTTGGCTAACAGAGTTTTGAGATGTTCTAATTCAGTTTGAAGCATTTCCAAAAGTGGATTTAGTGTGCTCGTAGTCCACTGGACTTCTAAGGTTTTCCCAAACTTTGTATATGTAATTTCATCTAAAAAATCTGGAGGCAGTTTATTCAGAAGTTGAACTATTTCATATTGTGTCACCGAAAACATTTCAAGTAAACGTATTTCTTCTTCCTTATCCAGCGGCATTGCTTTGATAAGGGTATTGTGTTCCATACTATGAGAAAACGGGTTTTGTTCTTGTTTTGTGGTGGACAACCCAATTTTATCAGGATTTTTACGCGCTGTTTCAATACTGGCGCGGATTAAACCTCGTGCATATACTCGGAACTGTTGCCCACGTTCAGGTATCCAACTTCCTATTGCTTTAATAAGAGCTAAGTATCCTACCTGCATTAATTCTGGAGACACTGATGCAGCGTATTCTGGATCCTTTACATATTTTTTGAGGAGGTACAGATTACCCGTAAGTATTTTCGACTTCACATTTTCTAACTTTTTTTGTTTCTTCTCCAGTTTTTGTAGTATGTCTTCCATTGGTAAAATGCATGTCGAAATTTGATCTATAATTAGTTTATGATCTTTTTGGGCAGGTTTTAGATTTTGTTCAGAAATGCTGCGGGTTTTTATTGGAATTTCTAACGTATTTATTACCCACTTAGGAAATTTTTTGAAGTTCAAAGTAAAAATCTGTATGCCTTCTTGGTAAGTCTCAAAAAGTTCTTTTTCTTGTTCCGCTTCCAACAACGGGGTTTTCGCGATAGTCTGGAGATAAGCGAAGGTCTCATCCTTTACTAGAGAAGTATTCTCCTCTTTTTTATCCTCAGCAGGAAACAGATCACTATCAACTGAATCGGCAGGGTAAAAGTTTTTCATTTTAGTATTTCCTTATGTTAATGCAGAGTTTGTTTACTTTGCATATACACTAAATAACCGTTTATGTTTCAAGCATTTCGGACGGATAACCACTAATAGAATATTTCGCCGTCCAATTCAATAAGAGCTTAAAATTTCAATTTGCGTTAAAAACGTCTAACGTTAATGCTGTTACAAGAGTTTTGATGGTGTTTATTACCTGAGATGCCTATTAAAAACCGAACAAAATGGAGGCAATTTATGCATGAAAAACTGCAAAAAGATGTAGTTCAACTTTTATTGGAAGGTAAGTCTTTAGCTAGCGAAGACCTAACCAATATAGACTTAGCAAACCAATCACTTGTCGGTGCTGATTTCTCAGCGGCAAATCTAAGTGGTGCAGACCTTAAAAATGCTGACTTGACGGACGCGAATCTAAATGACGCAAACCTAACGGGAGCAGATCTATCCAGCGCAATTCTATTGCGCTCCTATTTGGTCGGCGCAAATCTAACAGAAGCAACGCTGGAAAATGCTAACTTGTTTGGAGCGTTTCTGAGTGGAAGCCTCCTATCTGGCACTAATTTTCGCGGTGCTGATCTTCGTCGCGCAACGCTTGGATGTCCTCAATGTGTTCCCACTGCTCCCTTTGGCAACCTTACAACTTTTGAAAATGCTAATCTGCAAGAAGCGATTTTTGGTGAAATTAAATTAGACGGTATCGTTTTACTCGGTGCGAATTTCAAAGGTGCTTATCTTTACGAGGTAGATTTATCTGAAGCGATCTACCGTGAATCCGACCTGGAGGGTGCTATCACCAAACAAGGGCGCAATTAAAGGTATTATTCTGTTGCTTCTGCAGTTTTAGTAGAAATTTATGTTCAAACTATTACAATCTAATTAACTTTAGAACAATGTTTCAACCTAAGTTATTCACAACGGTCCTGACCTGTCACAGGTCAGGACTTGTATTTCTTACAATGTAAATTCTTTTCAGAAGAAATGCGTTATACTATAAAAAATATAAATCCGATATAATATTGTTGAAACGTTAATTTAACCTACATAGTAATGAGACGTGTTTAAATCCAATTAGTTTACAAATGCGTAACTTTTTAGCGTTTTATATGTTGAAAATAAACTATGGTGAATTATTGAAATAATTATACCTTATTTGTAGGAGCGATCTCCGAATCGCGACCAAAGCCATTCGTAGTCGGGAATCGGAGTTCCCTCCCGACAAATGCCATACGCGCATTTGGCGTTGATTCACAAACCTGTAATGTCTAATTAATTCTAAAATCTACCATAAATCAGGCGTTATGCTTTGCAGACCTAATTCGTCAAGATTATCCGAAAATCTGCTGTTGGCACAATTTATAATAAAGTCCACCTTTTTCCAATAACTTTTGATGGGTTCCACTTTCTACGATTTCACCATCGTTAATAACCAAAATGTTGTCGGCACGCATTACTGTTGAGAGTCGATGGGCAATAATAAAACTGGTTCTACCTTCCATCAAATTCGTTAATGACTTTTGGATAATTGCCTCGGATTGTGTGTCAAGTGCAGAAGTTGCTTCATCCAGTATAAGAATTGGTGCATCTTTTAGAATGGCACGGGCAATAGAAATTCGTTGTTGTTCTCCGCCTGAAAGGTTACCTCCTGCTTCTCCTATTGAGGTGTCGTAGCCGTTTGGCATTTGAGAAATAAAACCGTGAGCGTTTGCCTTTTCTGCTGCTGCAATGATTGATTCTCTTGTTGCTCTGGGAGAACCGTATCCGATATTTTCTAAAACGGTGCCGTCAAAAAGAAATGTATCTTGTGGAACAAGGGCAATATTTCGCCTTAACGATGTCAATGTGACTTCATTAACAGGAAAACCATCAATTAGAATTGCGCCGCTGTCAACTGTATAGAACCGTAAAAGTAGGTTGAGTAGTGTTGTCTTTCCGCTCCCACTTGGTCCGACAAGTGCGATAATCTCTCCCGGTTCTGCACTGAAACTGACATTTTTAATCACTCGGCGTTCTTGATACGCAAACGAAACGTTTTGAAATTGGACAGTTCCCTGTACACTGGGAAGTACACGTTTTCCATCTGATTCGCTACCAGACTCTCTTTTTAGATCAAGCAGCGGGAAAATGCGTTCCGCAGAAGCAAGACTTTGTTGTAATACAATATTGACACTACCTATCGTCTTAATCGGTTTATACATCAGGGCAACCATAAGAATATAGCCTGCAAACCAGCCAATAGTTAACTTGCCTTCTATGACGTTCCAACATCCAAGTCCCAAAACGGTTGCGGTTCCGATAGCCGCCATCCATTCAATAAGTGGTGGGAGCAGTGAAGCAAATCGTGCGCGCCGAATTGCCGAGTTGTATTGGTCAGAGGTGATAGATTGAAATCTTTCTATTTCAATTTTTTGAGCGGTAAAACTTTTGATTATATTGATTCCGGAAAGAGTCTCCTTGAGTTGTGAGTAGATGTCTGAACTACGCAGTTGAATTTCCGTGCTTGCTTTTCGGACACGTGTTCCTATGCGTGAGATAGAGTACGCAATCATCGGAAGCACCAACATGGAGAAAATTGTCATTTGGATATTCTGGTAGAACATCACAGCAAGAAAAAAAGTGACTTTGATAATAGCACGCATGATTGATGCAGTTGCGGCGACTGCTTGCTGCAACATTCGCACATCATCGGTGACCCGTGTCATTACATCGCCACTGTGATGTTCTGAGAGAGTTCCCAAAGAAGCAGAAACAATTTTTTCATATAGGTCATTTCGAACACGAAAACTCAATTTATTTCCGACACGTTCCATCAAAAAATCACTGCCATATACAAAAAATCCTTTGACAAAAACCAGACTGAGTAATCCTGCCAAAAGCCAAAAAAAGAAACGGAACGCGTCCGCCGCATTTGTCAGTGTAATTTCGAAACCTTCAAAAATGTTTTTTATGTTTAAAAAACTAATAGAAACGGGCCGAGGTGTTTGGCTAAAACCTTCTAATAGTTTCAGCGAATCAAGCGTATCCGCTAATATCTGAATAGGCCCATAATCACAAACAGAGACGACCAAAGCACAACTCATCGCCAATATAATAGAGCCTTTGTAGGGAGAGAGATAACGTAGAAACCGAAAAAGGATATTTTTTTGTTGCAAGGAATCATCACCTTAACCAGAAGACCCAACTTTCATGTGAGTATTCTGGCATGAGATAATTATGGTAAAGATTAGAATTAACTCTACACTCCTGAACTGTAGGAGGGAACTCCGATTCCCGACTGCTCCTAAGTTCTATCGCGATTCGGAGATCGCTCCTACAGAGGAAATGTAGAATTATTTCTATAATCCACTATATATAGGAAATTCTTTACTATTTATCGGTAAACCTATAATCTCCAAACTGAAGAACCTTAATTTTTGAAATGATTCCCGATTCGCAACGGATATTTAGGTTTTGATTTTGAAAGTCCATCTTTTCAATAATTCCGATTGCTAAAGTTTCACCTTCCTCATTTACCATTCCGACAAGACGTTGTTCAAAGTAAGCAGGTGTTTCAGCTACAACAAATGATAAACTCAGATAGTTTTTCAGACTTTTAGTTGCAGATTGTGGTAGGTTTCTTCGCGCAATTAGGCTTACAGAGCGATGTCCCCACTCAGCGTATATTATCTCCTCTTCTGAAAGGCGGGTGAGAATCTCAAGCTCCTTATGATTTGCGATTCTGCCGTTGAAAAATGAGGTGCGCGCTCCCCTAATTTGTTCAAGTGAAATTGTTTGAAGTTCACTGTCTGCAAAATATGCCAGAAATTTCGCTTTTCGATTTCTTTTACGCGCTTCACTGCTTTTAGTGCGTACCAACTTATGTGGGAGTAAGTAGTGGATTGTTAGAGAATTTAAGTCGCTGTAGCAAGCAACAATTCTTTCTAAGTCCCTGGAACGCCCGATACAGACCAAATGGTGTGGACGAATGAGATCAATTTTTTGCTGCTTTAACATAACAGCTGCGCCGTCATGAACATAGCCCGTTGTATCAATAACAGTGAAGTCCGCACCAGCATTCAGTCCAGCATCAACCATCAATCGGGATCCCGATAAAATCGGGAGTAGATTGCGTTGTGGAGATAATGCTCCGACAAAGTAGAGTGCATCTGCTTTGTGGTATACTTCATCACTTCGTTCTTTCTTTCCGTTTTCAATTTGTTCGGATTCCGTATCAGAATTTTCTTGATTGGTAGACGTGCTAATTCTGTGCCCACCAAAAGGTAAATGCGGTTCAGCACCGTCTGATGCTGGTTCAAAAAATTTCATGCCGATGGTTGTAGGGGGACCGATTTGAGATTGTCCAACATCAGCGTCAACGAGCGCAACTTTTAACGATGCTGCACAAGCGTAATCAATTAGATAACGACAGAATGTTGATTTTCCTGCATCTGAGGGGCCGAGGACAAGTATCCTTTGGTTCGGCATTACAATACGACTTGCAAGCCGTTTCCAATCAGGGTTAATTCGATATTTGTAATTCATGGCGGGAGCCTCTAATTTCCAAGGCTAAGTTCATATCGAAATGTAACACCGGGGAAGTTGAGAATGTCGTCAAATTGAGGATTATGTTTTATACCAACAAGTTGTTCAAGTAAGGATGACTTTCTTTGCTTGCGGACGATTTTGGGAGTGCCTTCAATATTACCGAGTAAACCAGCAATCTGAATAGCATCTTGGAGGTTTCCTAACTTATCAACCAATTTATGTGTAACAGCTTGTTTACCAGAAAAGATGCGTCCATCAGCGAGTTGGACGATTTCGTCTCGAGTTAGATGCTTTTCACGCGATTTAACGATTGCGTCTACAAATTGATTGTAAACATCATCAACAGTACCTTGAAGAACGTCTTTTTCTTCTTCGGTGAGATCACGAAAAATTGATCCGGTATCCTTGAATTGACCGCTTTTAATGACTTGTTGCTCTAACCCGATTTTCTCGTATAAACCTTTCATCTTTGTGAACTGCATGATTACGCCGATACTGCCGGTCAACGTTCCTGGGTTAGCAACAATAGTATCCGCTGCACAGGCGATGTAATAACCACCAGAAGCAGCTGTCCCACCCATTGATGCGACTATAGGTTTCTCCAACTTTGTTAATTCGCGATGAATTTCCTGGACAGGTGCTACACTTCCTCCCGGTGTATTAATGCGGATTACAATAGCCTTCACGCTTGGATCATCTCGATAAGCGTGAATCAGTTTTATGGGCGCATCTGATTTTGATATGATGCCTGTAATATCAAGCACAGCGACTTTCTGCCGCATAGATGATGTTCCTACTATCATAATACGGATAATGACAGATAAAAAAAAGAGAACAACAATAGCAGATATGATAATCAAAACACGTTTCTGTTTCATTTTTGTGTAGCCTGACGGGATGGGATATCCATCTTCAAAGTTGTCCAAAATGTTGGAAGTTTACCCGATTTCATTGATGTGTTTCTTTTCCTTAGGTGGAAATATGACTACCCAAAGGGTTTTTATCAACCAACCTATATCGGAGATGAAGCCCTGCGTTGCGACGTAGTGAAGGTCAAGTTCTAACTTTTTCGGCATTAATTCTGTAATGTAATAATGCTCTGGATCGGTTTGAGCAGCTAATTTTTCTTCTTCGTTTCGGTTAGCAATTTGTGAGGGACCAGTAATGCCGGGTTTCGCAAGGAGTACCTGTCTTTGCGTTTCTGTGTAGTATTTGACGTAATTCGGAGCTTCAGGGCGAGGCCCGATTAGGCTCATCTCTCCTCTGATGACGTTGATTAGATTCGGCAGTTCGTCTAATTTTGTAAAACGTAAAATTCTGCCAATAGGTGTAACACGTGAATCTTTATGTGTTGTGAGACCGATTCCAATTTGATCCGCATTAACAACCATTGTTCTGAATTTATACATTTCAAAAATCGTTTCCCCTTTACCTACGCGTTTCGCTTTGTAAAACACGGGTCCGGCAGATTGGACTTTGGCAAGTAGACTTCCAAGTAAGAATAATGGAGAAGAAAGTAATAAGGTAGTGACCGCGAAGAGAATGTCAAAACTACGTTTCGCCCAATTTGGACGAATATGCGGATCTTCATTCACAGATGAACTATCCATGGTCAGTGCTGCGTTTACGCTATGAGAAGGTTTATTATGGTAGATTTTAGAATTAATCAGACATCTGAGTTGTAGGAGGGAACTCCGATTCCCGACTATCAAACCATTTCGTCGTGATTCGGAGATCACTCCTACAGAAAATGTGTCTACTTAATTGTGGACTTCACTATAGTTGACGGATTTTGCATCTTAGACAGTAGTTTTACGATTAACGACTCAACGTTGAGCAGCGGACATGTACGCCGCCACATTTTAAAATTATTTTATACTTTTCTATAGATTATACACTCCTATCTGTTGTCGCTGGTTCGGTTGTTTCAGTATCTTGGGTAGAATTGATAAGATGACTTCTGATATCGGATTGGTTATCTCTATCTATGTTTGCTATGAATGCGCGATTTGGTTCGTAAGTAGGCACTAATTCTTGGAATTTTGCTACAATACCTTCTGTATCAAGCGCATCTGCCAATTCAGAAAGTTCGCTGATTTGGGACAGCAGTTGTTCCTCCGCAATGTTTTCCATTTGCGCGACGAAGATACGTTGATGTTTGGTTGCTGTGACACCTTCTTGCGGTGTTAGAAGTTCTTCATAGAGTTTTTCACCTGGTTCCAAACCAGTAAAGTCAATTTTAATATCCTTATCAAGTTCTAATCCGGATAATCTGATCAGGTCGCGAGCAAGGTCAAGAATTTTGATAGGTTCTCCCATATCCAACATCAGGATTTCACCGCCATTTCCCATTGCTCCTGCTTGGATTAAGAGTTGGACTGCTTCTGGTATTGTCATGAAATAGCGAGTGGCTTCACGGTGTGTGACAGTGACGGGCCCGCCTTTGGCAATTTGTCGCTTGAAGTTCGGCAGAACGCTTGCACGACTACCAATGACATTGCCGAATCGAACAGCGATAAATTTAGTGCCATTTCGATTCGCTTTACATTGGATAAGTTTTTCCGTCACCCGCTTGGAGGCACCGTAGACACTCGTAGGGTTGACTGATTTGTCGGAAGACACGAGGATGAACGCTTCAACTTGATGTTTTATCGCAGCATCAATCAGATTTTGCGTTCCAAGTATGTTATTCTTCACTGCCTCATCTGGATGAATCTCCATGAATTTGACGTGTTTGTGGGCAGCAGCATGGAAAATAATATGTGGACGATACCGCTTTGTTATCTGAAAGACTTTGGAATTATCACGAATATCACCGATAATTAATTCCCGATTAAGTTGTGGATCAGATTCACGCAATTCCATATCAATATGATATAAACTGTTTTCACCTCTTCCGAAGAGGATAAGCAGCTCAGGATCAAGTTTTGCTACTTGTCGGCATAGTTCGGAGCCGATAGACCCTCCTGCTCCTGTTACCATCACCCGTTTCCCAGAAAGATATTTCGATATCTCTGCTAAGTCAACGGGCGTAGTAGAACGGTTAAGCAAGTCTTCCAATTTTACCTCACGGATGTGGTTGATACTAATCTTGCCTTCAAGTATAGCGTGTATATTTGGAACGATCTTGAATTGGCATCGGCGGTATTCACACTGTCGGATAATATCTCGAATTTTTCCTCCCGGTGCGGATGGTATTGCGATAATAACTTCCTCAATTTCACGCTTACGGGCAATATAGGTAAGATCCCGCGTAGTTCCCAACACTTCCAGTCCTGCAATACTCTTACCTACTTTGTGAATATTATCATCAATGAATCCAACAGGTAGGTACCCTTTTTCAGGGTGGCTTCGTAATTCTTTTAAGGCCCCAATTCCGGCGACACCAGCACCAACAATTAGGACTTTCGTTCTCGGTGAGGTGACATTTTTTTGCCGACCTTCTTGGAAAATACGATAAGAAAATTTTGCAAAACCGATCAAGGAGGCATTAAAAAATCCGTCAATTAGAAAGAATGTCCAGGTATCGAATTGCTTCAGGAGTGCCGATAAGCAGATAAGGACTAAGCTTGCCACTCCAATAGCAGTCACTAAAGAACGAAATTCTTTTACACCTGCATATTGCCAAATAGGCTTATAAATTTGGAAGCACAAGAAAGTAATGATTCGTACTAATGTTGCTACGGCAGCAATACAAAATAAGAGTTGAGAAGATGAAATCTCAGAAAGAATTGGTATCTGCTTGAACTCTGCTAATATATCAAAATTGAGTTTTCTGCATGTAAAATAGGTTAATAGTAATGCAAAATTAATAAGCAATATGTCAATAACAACTGAAGAACTCCATTTAGTCTTAGATTTTTCCATATTACCTCCTCTAATTAGGTGATTTCAATTAATAATCAACGTTATAAATTTATATGTATAATACCTTTGACGAATACGTTGTATGAGAAACTCACTTTAACCTGTGAATCAATGCCACGATTAGCGGTACGGATTTCATTGATGTATTTCCATTGCGTATAGTAAATCACATTTGCACTCGGTTGTCAATAAAAATGTGATGTCTGTTTCCGCTTCTACAACAATACCCTTTCACCAAATGGCAATCTCGGCAAAACACCGCTAAAATAATCCTGAATCTCATAAATCTGTAGCGCAGGTGCTTCCATCTCACAACTCGGATGTTGATATGTGCCTGCGCGACTCGCCCCATGTCCATGTATCCGTAAATGCCCTGACAAGCGTATCAGGTTCACGTCCGTGTTCGTCACGGAACGGCACAAAATAGTCGCGTTTGGAGTTGAAAGGTGGGTCGGTGGCGATGAGGTCGATGCATGCGTCAGGAAAATTGCGCATCTCGGTGAGGTTATCGCCACGGATAAGGGTTCGGTTTTGGTGCATGTGGAACTGTTCTCGTAATCAAGTTTTTACTAATCTGTAACCGAAATAACGGTTTCAATTTTGACCCATGAATCCCATTCATACATTTGGGCTACGGCTAAAACAAGTTCTTTAATGTCTGTTTCAATTTTACTGACGCGTTCTTTGTCAGCACGACGATCATACTTGATGTGTACTATAATACTTTTTTCATCTTTCCCTGCAAAACAATATGCCAAAATATATTTATCACCCACGTTTGGTAACATAGCGTTCACCATAACCACTAACCACTCCAGACAGGTTGGTTTATATTCTTCAGTCCCCAATTTTTTCTTTTGTCACTCTTTTCTCCTCTACTTGACGAATAAGGGGATTAGGATTACTATTGCACCGATAACTACAAAACCAGCAGTCATAAAGATACCGATAAACCGCTTCAAACTTGATAGTTGTTTCTTCATGTCACTCTTGAATTCGCTTCTTTGGACCTCACCTCTAACGCTCTGGATGTCGTCCTTGAGATCGGTTTTGACCTGATTGATGTCGTCCTTGAGATCGGTTTTGACCTGATTGATGTAGACTGTTAGGTCGTCCTTAACCACATTAATGTCGCGCTTTACATCCTTAATCTGATTAGTTAAACGCCATTCAACAGGATCAACCTCTTTATCAACCTTCGTCACTTGCGTATTGAATCCCTTCATACCTGTTTGAATTCTAATTATTTCTTCTTTATAGTTTTCTGTGTTTTGATCTATCGATTCTGACATAACACGCTCCTGCTGTAAATCCCACTCAATCTCAAAATCAGTTCGGTTAATTAGATTTGGGCGTAAACTTGTTCCAGACGTTCAACAAGGACAGGCCAATCATAACTTGCTTCAACACGCTCTCTGCCAGCTTTAGAAAGGTTTTGTCGAATTTCAGGATTATCAATTAGGTGAATGACACGTTCAGCGAAAATTTCAGGTGAATCAGCAATAAGGAGTTCTTTATCAACCTCCGCTTCCATGCCCATAGCGCCAATTGAAGTCGTAACAATAGGGGTTCCCATTGCCATTGCCTCTAAGTTTTTTGTTTGAATCCCCGAACCAGCCCGTAAAGGGGCGACAAAAACAGATGCTTTCTCAAAATATGGACGGATGTCCGGAACATAGCCTGTAACAACGACTCCTTTTTGGGTGGAAAGCCTACGCACCTGTTCAGTCGGATGATTGCCAACGATATAAAAAGTGGCATCAGGATGCCGTTTCTGTATCAATGGAAATATGCTATTGCAGAAGTGGATGACTGCATCTGAGTTTGGAAAATAGTTCATAGTTCCTGTGAAGAGTAGGTTTTTTGCTCGATCCTCAGGGACAGAAGGTGTTGATGGATCTATCTTGGCATCACTATTTCCGTTGGCATGATGCGGATGGAAATATTTGAGATCAACTCCCATAGGAACAACAGATAAATTTAGCGTGTCATCTTGGTTTAGCAAGTAATCACGATCAAAGTTTGCGACGACGGTGCCGCAGTCAAACGCTTTCATAATTTCAACTTCATAGCGGCGGACTCGCTTTTCTTCCAATTTTACCAAAAAACGTTTGGGGGTGCAATCTAAATCTGCACGACGGCTCAAGTTTAGAGCTAACGAATCACACAAATCTAATACCTTTGCTGTCCCCTTAGCATGTGTCACATATTGCCCCATCCGAAAAAGTTGCGCATGGATTAGTTCAAAATTCTCCTCTGCAAGAAGTTGGTTAATTTTACGTTGCATTTGCGGTGAATACCAATAGTGTACTTGCAAAGGAAGTCTTGAAAGGCAATGTATCGCTGTGTTAATAGATGCAAAAGATCTATGAAATCGAACCCACTCTACTCGCTCACAGAAAGTTCCAAGATGTTCAACTCCCTCAATGTCCGCTTCTGACTCAGCAAAGAAAACGAGGGTAACGTCGTGCCGTTTTGAAAGTTGTTTGATAAAATGATATGACCGAATACGATCACCTCGTTGTGGTGGATAAGGGGATCGTAAACTCAAAAATAAGATACGCATTTCGTGTTACGACTTATATCAAACATTAGTTGCCAATTGTTATTTAGAAGGTAATTCTGCTTCATCAATCAACATGACCGGAATTCCATCGCGAATCGGATAACGGCGTTGACATTCACCTTGACATATCAATTTTTGATCTTCTTCAACATACTCTATTTTGCCTTTACATGCAGGACACGCCAGAATATCAAGTAAAGTCTTTGATAAGGTATAAGGTTTTTCAGTATTCAAAACAGTTCTCCCAAAATGTATACGGATTGAGTAGAGATTCTGTATGACTCATTTTTAGTATCTTTACTGTCCATGGCATCTCTTATATTTTTTTCCACTGCCACATGGGCAAGGTGCGTTTCGTCCGACTTTTGGCATAGTTCCCATCGCCTGCTGTGAAGCAAATTCTGCTGAAGTTTGAGAATCATTGTTGGCAGCTGCAGCTCTACGCGGCGGCGTTCGGCGGGATCCACTTGGTCTTCTGTTTGGAGCGCGGCGTGGTGCTTCAGTATTAAGACGCGATTTGAAGATAAACTCGCTAACTTCTTTTTCAATGTTTTGATACATGGATTCAAAGACACCGAGTGCTTCACTTTTGAAAACAACAATTGGGTCTTTGCCACCATAACCTGCTCCGAACCTGATGCCTTCTTCAATAAAGTCAATATTATAGAGATGGTCTTTCCAATGGCTGTCAATTCTGTCTAACACAAGGAGCCGTTCAAGGAGACGCATGGTCTCCGGTCCCATTTCAGTTTCACGTTGTTTATATGCGGTTTTGAGTTCAGCGATGATTTGGTCGTAGAGATCTTCTGCGGATATTTCGGTTAGTGGAGTCTGCCAAATCGGGTTAATGGGAAAAGTGGTCGTCAGCCATTTTGTAAACTGTTCAAGTTCTTCGGTTTCACGCGGTCCTTTTTCGGGAATGATCATTTCAATTTCATCAGCAACGATGTTCTCAATCATCTCCCAAACAGTTTCTTTGGGGTCTTCATCTGAGAGAATAGTATCTCTCAACGTATAAATGGTATCACGTTGCGCTTCCATCACATCGTCAAATTTGAGTATATTTTTGCGAATATCAAAGTTCATCTGTTCGACACGTGTCTGTGCCTTTTCAATTGATTTTGTGACCCACGGGTGTTCAAGTGGAATGCCTTCGTCCATTCCGGTTCGGCTCATAAACCCTTGCAGCCGTTCCGAACCGAACTTTTTCATAAGGTCATCTTCAAGTGAAAGATAAAACCTTGATGAGCCGGGATCACCTTGCCTACCAGAACGTCCACGCAATTGGTTATCAATCCGGCGGGAATCGTGTCTCTCTGTCCCGACAATATGCAATCCACCAGCCTTCAGAATATGCTCCCGATTCTTATCGCATATTTCTTCTGCTTCAGCAAGTGCGGTTTCCCATTCTTCAGAATCCGGCGGCAATGAATTCAAATCAACTTTTTTCTTTCGCAGTGTATCCTTTGCCAAGCCTTCAGGATTACCACCAAGCAAGATATCAACACCCCTACCCGCCATGTTGGTAGCAATTGTTACCGTTCCCGGCAATCCTGCTTGGGCAATGATGTCTGCCTCACGAGTATGCTCCTTAGCATTCAAAATTTGGTGCTTGATATTCCGATGTCTGGCTCTCAGCAGCTTACTCAATTTCTCAGAATTTTCAATGGAAATTGTCCCTACAAGGACAGGACAACCTTTTTCGTGCTGTTCTGCAATATCGTTTAGAACGGCGTTGTATTTTGCTTCTTCAGTTGTGTAGATTTGGTCGGGGTTATCAATCCGAATCATCGGTTCATTTGTGGGAACAACAACAACATCCAGTCCATAGATATGCGCAAATTCGTTTGCTTCTGTAGCAGCAGTACCAGTCATCCCTGCAAGTTTTTCATACATCCGGAAGTAATTTTGGTATGTAATCTTAGCAAAAGTTTCGTTTTCTTGGGCGATTTTTACACGTTCCTTTGCTTCAATAGCTTGGTGGAGACCTTCACTAAGCCTTCGTCCAACCTGTTTTCTACCTGTGAATTCGTCAATAAGTAAAACTTCGCCATTTTCTACCAAATAGTGTATATCACGGTTGTAGAGGTGATGTGCGGTCAGTGCTTGTTTGACATGGTGAACAAGCATGATGTTATTTTGCTCATATAAATTTTCGACCCCAAGACGGCGTTGTACTTCTTCTATCCCTTCATCTGTAAGCGAAACACTTCCGCGGGACTTGCCTTTCTGGTCAATTTCGTAATGTTCTTCATTACGGAGCTGCGTAACAACGCTATTTATTTTCCGATAAAGTTCAGCAGGTTTGTTGGACGGATCGGAAATGATAAGCGGTGTACGTGCTTCATCAATGAGAATACTGTCAACTTCGTCAAGAATGGCGAAAGTGTGTCCCCGTTGGACTTTCGTCTCGGTGGTAAGTGCTCGGTTATCATTCAGGTAATCGAATCCAAACTCGCTATGGACTCCGTAGGTAATGTCATTTTTATATGCCAGTTTTTTCTGTTCGTGAGGCATTAGGCTCAATGTTAATCCGACAGACAGACCGAGGAAGTTGTATATTTTTCCCATCCATTCAGCATCCCGGCGTGCCAAATAATCATTGACAGTTGCGAGATGGACTCCATTTCCGGCGAGTGCGTTCAGATAGACAGCGAGCGTTGAAGTTAGCGTTTTGCCTTCCCCTGTTCTCATTTCAGCGATTGCCCCTTGATGAAGTGCCGCGCCACCGATTATTTGGACATCGTAGTGCCGTTGTTTCAGTGTCCGCACCGCTGTTTCTCGAACAATGGCAAAAGCCTCTGGTAATAGTTCGTCAAGGGAGGCACCTGCATCTAATTGTCTTCGGAACCACGGGGTTTTAGCTTGGATTTGGGAGTCGGTAAGTCTTTTGATTTCGGGTTCGCGTTTGTTGACCGCTTCGACGATTTCACGAAAACGTTTTACATCACGGTCTTCCTTTGTACCAAAAACTTTGCTCATTACTTTTTCAAACATAATTTTCTTTGAACTCCATCAAGTGTTCTCATTTCTAACAGTAAGGTGTTTTGATTGCTCAGGGTCAATAGGATGTCTCTTATGTACTAGCAAGAGTGCCGTAGTTAAAAATCATTTTTCTCCAATAGGCAGTGATGCGTCTTCCACTTGTCCAACTGTTCCGATTATCTCTAAAAGATTTTGCCCGTCAATGTGTGTTCGTAGTATCGTGTAAATTAGTGTTGTGCCAACAGATGCTAATGAAAAAAGATAGGCAACAACACTACCTGCAATACATATTAACGTTAATGTTATCAAAATGGCACAAATTGTGATTGAGAAAGTTGTTATAGAGGGTTGGGATGTGTTAATGCCAAAGATAACAGAATTGTCTTGAAAGAACAGACTTGAAAATTTCTGAAGCGTTCCTCCTAACCATTCATTTGCGATTGCCATGGATTCTTGTATAAATGTTGTATGTAGATAATACATCGGTAGTAATATGATAGCAAACCCTGCAAGGCAGAAGATAGCCCAAATTGGAACAAAGATCAGTTTTAAAACCAGTAGGAAGATACCGTAACCAACAATTCGCCAAGGTTGATTCCAGATTATCGCGAAAAGTTGATATATAGTTTCAAACGCATCAGCATTGGTCGTGGCAGCAATGGCAGGCACAAAAAACAGGCTCGCAATCAAAACAGTGATAATAAATACGAGGAGCAATCCTATAATAAATGCAATGGGTGTAAAAAGTGAAGCTAATGTGAGGATAGGTTTGCCAAGAAATGGAATTTTTCCAAGCAACGCCACACTACCGGGTATCAAGAATATGAAAAATATTATAAAAACTAAACCGAAAAATGATCCGAAGACTGTTTTCCAATACTGTTTTAAAAAACTTAAAGAATTTCCAACTGAGAAGAAAACATCACCGCGCAATTGTTCAATAGTAATCTTTGAAGCCATTGTACTGACAAGAAAAAAAATAGCAGCGAAAGCAACTATGCCTACCCACATTGCCCCAGTTGTAAGAGGGTTTAAGTTGGTTGCAGTGAATGGCAAAACTGGTAAGAGTCCGAAGTTTCCCCAAAACGTTTGTGATTTTGCCCCATCCACAACGAAGAGGGTGAGATAGAACAAAATTTCGTAAATTAGGTAGCCAAAAAGTATTCCCGCAAGATGAATCCCTATCCTTCGAGAACTAAATCCGTAACGGTTAATTCTGAAGATATCCTTGTAGTTGAAGTGAAACTGTTCCATGTTTTCGCCAGATTTGCTGATGTGTGTTGCATTAGAATTGTTGTGCTGTGACAATGCCCCTTTGCTCTATTATGATACAATAATTTATCCAATTGTGTCAAGTATTTATTTTGGGTTGTCGTGTGTAAACATTTTGTCAAATTGGTTATTATGTGAATTATTGAATAACCCACCACTTCACTTAGACACTTAGAGACATTATAATGACTTAGACGACATTATAATGATTTAATTTGAATTAAGGTTTACCGGGTGTTTCGGACCTCTTGAGTTCCGTAGGAACGCTATGTTTGTAGAAAAAATTACCAACACCTCTTGAGTTCCGTAGGAACGACATAGCAACTGCCAATACGCTGCGAAAACATATCGTCCCTACGGGACTAAGAGTAGAGATGGCACGTGCTACTATAAACATATCGTCCCTACGGGACTGAAGAGCAGGACGCACATTCGGGAAATCCTAAAATTGACACATAAGGATAGAGTGCAGCGAACCCCAACGGACGAACTTTAGATTTTATTAAAGACCAATAACAACTCACAATTAAAACGTTATAATGTCTCTTGTTATAATGTCTCTTGTTATAATGTCTCTTGTTATAATGTCTCTTGTTATAATGTCTCTTGTTATAATGTCTCTTGTTATAATGTCTCTTGTAGGAGTGATCTCCGAATCACGACGAAACGCTTTGATAGTCGGGAATCGGAGTTCCCTTCCGCTGAATGCCATACGCGCATTTGGCGTTGATTTGGCTGAATGCCAAAAGCACATTCAGCGTTGATTCACAAACCCGTAATGTCTAATTAATTCTAAAATCTACCATAATTGAAAAATTGGATTTTTACTCCGTTCAACTCAACTTATAGGTTAAGAATAGTTGGGCGCACTCCGCTTACCGGAACCAAAGGAACGCAGTATGACATCTGAAATTCGGTTGGAATCCTGCTCTATAGTGGGTGTAAAATCATATTCCCATGCGGAGTGCGACAGCTGCAAGCAGAATTAGCAGTGAAACTACACCCATGAGACTGGAAACAATAGACATTTGCTTGCGGAGTGGTTTAACTTGAGGTGGAAGTTCTTCTGTTTCGGGGTCTAATCCTTCAATTGCCGCTGATAACCGCGGACCGAAAACAAAACTGTGAAGCGCGGTGAGAATAAGCAGCGCAATAAATAAGATCAGTTTGATCAGGAGTGTTCGCATGAAGGCGTTGAGGGTCTCAGAGCCAGAAGGTGAACCTAAACCTATTGCCTCAAAGATGTTGGCAATACCTGTGAAAAAGAGTATTCCGACACAACCCCACACAATCGGTTCAAACCGCTTTCCTATTTGTGTTAAGAGTTGAATACGTTGGACAGGCGGTAAGTTCTGTCTAAAATAAGGCACAATTACCATCGCTAAAATGAGATTGCCACCAATCCAAACAACGGCGGCGATAACGTGTATCCATCGAATTAATAACCAAAATATTTCCATTTACGATATTCCTTATTTATCTGCATGGGGAGGGATAGAATTCGTCATAGTACCCACAGCCTAAAGGCTGGGGTTTGTGCTTCGTAGCAGTCAGCGTTTCCGAAGAAGCGTCTTACGTCTGCTCCACAGTGGCTGCTAAGCCAGCCACTTGCCCGAAGGAGACCACTAATTATTTTGACACGTGATTTTCAAGCGGATGCCGTCTTTTCAAACGTGCTATCCTCAACGTGCAATAGATGTTACAAAGAACTTTAGCAGTATTGAAACGCAAGGAAACCTTTACCTGATTATTTCACTGCCAAGCGGTCTACCACCGCATCAATCAGAACCAATGCCGACTGCTAAAAAGAGTATATCAAGTGTCAGTGAAAATGTCAAGGTTTTTTGACAAATAACGATTTTAGCCGTCTACATCCCGCAAACTAAAGCATGGGGATTTGACGGGAAGAGTGTTAAAAGTTTCAAACCAACATTGAATGTACTAATGATATTCGACATTAACACAAATTTACGTTTCTTCAATATGTTGTATCACAGTCTCAGCACGGGAGATTAATGATTTCCGTTCGTCAGCAGAAAAGGGTGCCGGTGCAAACCGATGGTAGTCACACTTTGTGAGGATGTCTATCAATTCTTTAAGAATAGGTATTGAAACGCCAATTTGTGTGCAAATTTCATGAAACTCAGCAGTATTCAGTTGGCGGTATGAAACACCTTGCCGTTCACATAGATATTGATGTAGACTTCGGGTCAATGCCTCACCGAAGGAGGTTGATTTTGCATCCATTTCCCCAGAATCGATTGCATTCAGCATGGAAAATGCTTTTGCTGCGGGAGTCATCGGCGTATCAGGTATAGTTGATACGCTCTCCGGCTTTAACTTGGCACGATACAGTAGATACCCGCTACCCCCAACAAATATTGGTATCAGTAGAAGTAACCATAATATCCACGAAGGGAAATCGGATTCATTATCAACCAGATCGTTTGAATTAGGAAGCACAGTAATAGGAATTGGGGTTGTTTGGGTTGTTTGATATGTGCCGTTTTTGGGATTGAAGAAAACGTATTGAATTGTAGGTATCTGTAAGATGCCTGCTTTTAGAGGTGTCAGGACGTAAGTATAGACGCGAAAATTATCGTTAGAAGTATTTGCAAGATTTTGAGGGTCTATTCTGAATCCGTTTATAGAAGGAATTTTCAGAGGCGTTACAGTTTTGATATTACCGCTTCCTGAGATTTGTAATGACAATGTAAGTGCGTTTCGTGTTTCAAGTTTTCTACGGTCAACTTGTGCGGTTATGTTATATTGACCAACAGTGCCTGTGAAGTTGGCGGGTTTTCCTGCTTCAGGGAGTGGTTTAACATTGAGTGCAACAGATTTTGTTTTTAGCGTCTTTGGAATGCTTTTTATGGGAAGTTTTAACTGAGCGGGTTGGATAAGTATTTGTCCAGTTTTCTGTGGATATAAGCGTCTAACATACTCCTGAACAATGAACGTTTTTCCCTGTATCTGCACAGTAACACCTTTCTCATTGGGGAGTTCCTCTATAAAAAAATCAGAGAATTCTGGAAGTGAAGGAGTCAGAGGTTCCAGAGTAGGTAGCACAGTCGTATAAAGGTAGCGAAATCTATATTCGATTGCTTCATTGAGATAAGGTTTTTGATTACTGACTTCAGCTCGTACTTTATGAATACCGCCGGTAATGTTGTTCACATAGGTGTCAACTGCAGCGACAATAATTTTGCCAGGGTTCACCAAGTAAGGCACACCTTGATAAGAAAATTGAACATCCGAGAGGGGGATTTCACCACTTTTCTGTGGTATAAGTTCATAAGCCCACGCCATAGTGACAGCAATTTTATCATCCATTAACCGAGGGATAGTTTCGGAATGGAGCGGAACAGCGAGGAAATCGGGCAAAAAATTGAAAGTCGGAGAACCGATATATTTCATTTGTGTATTTCCCGATATTGTGAGTTCCAAAGTTGCTTTCTCATTTAATTGAATATGGCGCGGTGTAACTGTTGCTTCCACTTTGACATCCTTGCTTTGTGCTCCTGTCGTGAAAAGCATAAGTAAGATACTGAAGATTGTTATGCTGAAATGTGATTGCAGCAAGGATATTTGAAAATTACCAATCTTTATCACGGCGGTATCCGCTATTGAGTTGTTGTTTGAGCATCTTTTGTCTGCGCTTATTTTCATTTTTGGTTAGGCGTTCAAGCAGTTGAAGTGCCTCCGTTTTAGGAATGTTACTTGGCTCGTTTTTTGGTGAATCCTTTTGACTATTGAGTTGCTGCTGTACGGTGTTTTCCTGTTGCTCTTTCAACAGTTGAAGTGCTAATGTGAGGTTATGTTTAGCATCGGCATCATGTGGGTTTAAGCGGAGGGAAGATTTGTAAGATTCAATCGCAGTAGTGAGGTCGCGCAACTGAAATTGCGCATTGCCTAAGTTGTAATAGATAGCAGATTTGTTTGAGTTATTTCTGTGCAAGAGCGATCTTTGAAAAGCTGCAGCTGCGTCTTTATATCTGCCTTTTTTATAGAGTGCTGTGCCGAGGTTGTGAAGTGCAATCGGATTATCAGGTTTGTCAAAAGTTGCCTGTTGAAATGCTTCCACTGCAGCATCATAGTCCTGAATCCAATACGCCTCGGTGCCGGTTTTCATTGAGCGTGTCCAGTTTCCCAGCCACCCAACAAGAAAAAAGATAATACAGATAGCAAATGAACTATAAAAAATCTTATTCCACATGTTTTTATTATAATGGATTACCAAGTGATTTGCAAGAAATTGTAGGGCAGCCTTTGTAAACCAACACTACACATGGAATTTTTCTTTCAACTCACGTTTATACTAAAGTTTGGGCAATATTATTAGATTCAAGTTCCCTTGTCAATAGGTGTATCGTTGATTTGCCGAAAGATATGTGTAATATTCTGTGAGTATGGTTTTTGTATGGAACTCACAGAAAATAATGTTTGTGCTATTCACAAGCGCATAAAAGCGACACATAATCCGAGTGTGAGTTTCTCTGGTCGATACCAATGAATACTGAGCCGTTGACAAATTTCCTCAACACTGATCGATTTTGCTACGGGTTGCGTTGTATATATTAGTTTTGTCAAACTTGCTGCAACGAAACTGAGCTGCACGAACCGGTTGATGCTTTTACGAGATTTGACTTGATATTTGCTAAACCCAAAGTTTTGTTTCACATCTCGGAAAGCTGTTTCAATCTGCCATCTGTGGCGATAGTATTAGACAATCTGCGATACTTCAAGTGTCAGGTCCGTTGTGAAAACGAAGAAATACCGTTAAGGCTTTGATGCTTTTGGGCGTGTGCGTATAACGACGAGTCGAACATCAGCATCACACATTTTCGTTCGCACGACTTTTGAGGCAACCGAAAGCGTTTTACCAGCTACTTCCATCACCTGATACCGCAACCTGTGAGTGTTCAGACGGTTTCCATATTTCTTGGGTCTTCCGCGTTTGCGTCGCTTAGGTATCTTCGGTAAATGATAAAACACGGCATTGGATTTGGCACGACACAAAATATGATGTCCAAAACGTAACGCCATTGTAAATACTTTGCGTCGTGCGAACCCTCTATCAAAGATAATTAGCCCTGGGGCTAACTTTGAACAGATACGCTGCATCACCGCATCGGTTTTGTCATGAAGTGTTTTCGGACACATCAGTTTGACCCATACAGGGAAAAGAATATGTCCTGTCGCTGTCTCACATAACAAACCGAGTGCCCCGAACTGAAACCTGGATTGATTGATGCTACGCCGTTGGAAACTGAAGTTTCGAAAAAAGTGCAATCCCCATTGGGTCCTGCCTGTTTTGATGGCTTTGGTTCATCATAATATAAACCCAGTTAGCAAATACTTGTTGAACCTGTTTTATCAAGTGTGTTGCGACCGCATCCGCATCCCATTTACCGCGTGACAGAAACTTCGCAAATGACCAATATCTTGTCTGTGAAAAACTTGATTGATAAAGACTTGTAAGAGTGCCATTCCCTCCATTTGCGATGAAACCGAAAATCAACGCTTGGAAAAGCATAAAGTTTTGTTGGTTGAATAAAGGACGAAAATCTGATACTATTTTTTCTAAGCAGAGAAGGAGGTCCATTTTATATTCCTTTCAAAAAGTGTTGTTTCTGAAAGGATACCTGCTTTTCTGCTTTTTGGAAATAAAATTGTCCAAACTTTAGACGTTTATAGTAAAACCATAATTATTTACACACTACGAATCAACGCCAAATGCTCTTATGGTATTCGTCCAAATCAACGCCAAATACGCGTAAGGTATTTGGCGGGTTCGGTTTCCTAACCGAACCGTGTTTATTCAGTCTCATAGATGCGGTTAGGAAACCGCATCTACCAGGGAGTGTGAAAATATTTTCAGATTTCACTAAAATAGTTCTATACAAACCCAGAAAAATTGATAATAAATTTCTAAAGTGATATAATAATGCCAAGTTCAATCTATTAAACTTATAGGAGAAAAGCAATGGCACGTAAAAAGCACAGACAACACTATATCGGTAATAGTCTGATAAAACAGAGATCCAGCAGGCAATCGAGTGTTTCTATTCTCTTAGTATTAGCCCTGCTTTCTTTACACTTTTTCGGTTGTGGAACGATGTTTATTAAGGAAGATGAATATGAAACACCAGATTTGCCAAAATCTGAACTCGCTGTTATTCAAATTGATACAAAGGGAAATTGGATGCAACGGACTAATCTAATCGCTTTACGAATCGATGGAAAGTTGGCAATACGTAAAGAAATTGCTGAAAATAAAGATGTGTCCATTGATGAAATTTTAGTTGCACCAGGAAAGCATGACATGTCTGTCCTAATTATCTATCAGGACTTACGCAGTTTTGAAAATTATTGAAGGATTAGAGAGTTGATGTCGCATGTAATCATCCAATAAACTTTGTTTGAGTTCATAAATCGTTTGAATGGCTTTCCGGGCAGCACGCGTCAAACAAACCCAGACCTGGAAACAACACGCAATATGGTTGCGTTGGGCACGCAGTTTTCTACACTGGCATTTGTCAATACCGGTTACCTGTTTAATCTCACGATGAAGTTGTTCAATCTTCCAACGAACCTGACACTCTTTTTTTGTCGCAGTCGCATCCGATTGAGATAAATCGTTTGTCACAATGTATTCCGTGCGTCCGTTGTCAGACACAAGCCGAAATAACTTCACTCTATGTCCTTTCGGAAAGTTTTTGATGTGTATCGGTTTTCCACACTGCGTTTCTGTTTGTGTCCAAGATAAGTTTCGCACTTGTTGGTGTGGTTCAATACCATCCGTATCGTCTACAAGCCGATTACGTTTCAGGGGGGCATAGTAGAACTTGGAAAGTTTTTCAATCGCTTTCATCACTTTCATGCAAACATACCAAGAATCCATGAGCACTGTCCGAAACGGGAGCTGTTTTTTGAAGACAGCATTATGCAACATTTCCAGTAAATGTTCTATTTTCGTTTTACCATCATGATCTTTGTCAAAAATACGATAATCAATGATCCAATACGCGTGTGTCTTTGGGTTAACATAGACACACGTGACAATACCGATGCCTTGAATGACTTTTTTGTCGCTACCACTCCATTGTGGATAGACAGCTTCTATGGCTTTGGCAAACTCCTTAGAGAGAACGACATCGTCAAAGATAATGTATCCATCTTCATCAAACTCAATGTCCGTTTTGACAGATTCCCAGAGTTCGCTGGAAGGAATGTTTTCGTTTCTCAAAAACCAATTGAGTTGATCGTGACTCCACTTCTCAGTATGATCGGCAAAATAGGTTTGTGTCCAATTAGTGAAACTTGCTAATAAAAATTGGCAATAATCTGAATATAAGTTTTGCTTCTGTTCAGGAAGTGTAAATGTAATCATAATGAAATAGTATAACACAATTTTATAATAATGCGTAAGTCCTGTCTATAAATCTTTTGAGGAAGGCGCACAGATAATTGCTCAAACTAAATCAAGTTTTGCTGCTGATGTAAAAACTGGCGGCACATACCTTTTGAAAGGTGAATTTACCTATAGTGCTGGAGGTGAATTTTCCTTTGAATTAGTTGATACAGATACAGATAAAGTCATTAGCAAATCAAAGATATTCGGTAAATCTACATTTAATCGGCAAAGTCCTGGTGATATTTCAATTGAACATGAATTTTAATGATAAAATTCACTGAAATCGCTAAATGCCATTAGTCTTACCTCCCAAATATTATGTAGTAATATTGTGTTTTTTATGCATAGGATGACCGTTCAACTCGTTTTTCCAACGTTTCCATTTCCTCAAGAATAGCGCCGATGAGACGTGCTTTATCAGCTGCATAAGTAGGATTATCCCATTGATTGACTCGTTCAGTCGGGTCATTTTCCAGATCGTAGAGTTCACCATAAGGGTGTCCACAATACCACGTCAGCTTCCGTGTGTCAGTCACAATAGTTTTAAGACGCAAACCTTGTGGGTCATCCACACATTCAACCAATAGCGAATCCCGTACAGACTCCCGTTTTCCTGTAAGCATCGGCATAGCATCTACACCATCTGTATCTGATGGAATCGGCAATCCCGTAGCTGCAAGAACAGTCGGCACAATGTCAACATGGCTGAACAATGCTTGTGTCCGCTGTCCAGATGGTATCGCTGCAGGATATCGCATCAAAGTCGGCACACGGACAAGTTGTTCATAATGAAATGGGCCCTTCATCCAAAGTCCGTGGTCACCAAGCAGTTCACCGTGATCGGTGGTGAATAGCATTAATGTATTTTCGCGCAATCCACGTTCATCAAGACACGCCAAGATGCGTCCCATTTGTTGATCGATAATCTTCACCATATTGTAATAGTATGCTCTTCCGAGTCGCGCATCGTGTTCTGGAACTTTGCGATAATCAGCACCACCACCCTGCCCCGCGATAGCAAACTTGCCACGGATTTTTGACTTACTCAATTGTCCACATCGCGCTTCCATAAAATGAGGTGGTTTGTCGTCTAACTCACCCTCAACAAAGTCCGGCAGCGGCACCTCTGCGGGATCAACGCGTTCCTTAAATTCGGTTGGCACACAGTGCGGATGATGTGGGTCTTGAAAACCGACTGCCAATAAAAACGGTTGCTCAGGATCGTGCTTTCTCAAAAAATCTATTGTTCGATCAGCTGTCCAAACACTATTGTGGTATTTTAGAGGTATGTCCCAATCGTGTGCACCACCACCAAATCCTACTTGCGATAGACGTTTCGCTTTGCTATAGCTGGCAAATGTCTCTTCAGAAACTTGAGATCGCACCCATTCACCGTAATGTCCAGCGATGCCGTAAGTTGCATGTCCCAGTGCCAACTCCACCGACTCAAATCCATAATATGGACCACAGAAATCAGGATAACGATCTGTATTATTTCGTGTTTCAATTGATTGCTCCGGGGATGCACCGAAGGGTTGGAAATGCGCTTTTCCAATATAGTGTGTACGATACCCGACATCCAAGAGTCGGTGTGAGATCATCGGTTCGTCGTCCGGGACGTTCATACCAACGTTCCATGCCCCGTGCCGACTGACATACTTTCCTGAAAAGATTGAGGCGCGAGCAGGCGTACACACCGGATTCGCACAATATGCCCGCTCAAAACAGACACCTTCTGAAGCGAATTTGTCCAAGTGCGGTGTGTCTGTGAATGTTGAACCGTAGCAGCTGAGACTATCTGTCCGCTGCTGGTCGGTCGTAATGATAATTATATTAGGACGTTGTACGTTCATAGATATTGACAGCCTTAATTTCCTTGTACTGCTTTGAAAACAGAATTCATTGCACCAAAAAGAATCGGCAGATTATCTACAGTATAATTCGTCATGTTTTGTATAAAGGTATCACCTGCAAGCCTGCCAAATTCCCACATTTTTCCATCGGTTACAATACCGTAGACAGGAAAATCTGGATCGTCATTTATCTTTTGTGCTGCAACCATCTCTGCCAGGCATTGTCCCCACCCTTGTTCAAAATCGTTCTTTTTTGCTTCAACGAACATAATCAAAGGTGTTCCGACAACAGTTATTCCCAATTCGGATCGTGTAGCAATAAGATAGTCTGGGGTGCCGCTCAGTGTTTCATCATATATAATAGATTTCTTTACCCAAAGTCCGTAGTTTTCAGCATAATCTTTATATACCTCTTTTAAAATAGGGAATATAACTACTTCAGATCTTGCACCTTCGGATGCAAAGACATCAATATATTTTCTGCTAAATTTAAGTTCTTGTATAAATGTATCTGATGGCTTCTTTGCCTCAACTTCAAAAAAGTCATTTGACGTATATCTGATGCTGAATTTTTCTTGCACCTCAGAAATTGTCTTGAAATCACTAAACGCCATGAGTGCTACCTCCTACAATTTCAATACGAATTAGGACTTACGCAAAAACGGTAGGCGCGCTTTGTCCGCTCGCTGAAAACTCAAGATACTTCTAAAAAATGGACTATTTAGGCATATTTATTGAAAATTTGTGAAAATTGCGTCCATCCTATTAATTTTCTTGGACTGCTTTGAAAACAGAATCAATAGCACCAAATAGAACAGGTAAATTATCTAAACTAAAGTTTGTTCTATTCCGAGTAAAGGCATCACCTACAAGTCTACCAAATTGCCACATAATTCCGTCAGTTACAATACCATACACCGGAAAATCAGGGTTGTCATTCATTTTTTGCGCTGCAACCAACTCAGCCAAACATTGTCCCCACCCCTGTTCAAAGTCGTTCTTTTTTGCCTCAACCATCATTATCAAAGGCATTCCGACAACAGTAATGCCCAATTCAGATTTGGTAGCAACAAGATAATCTGGCGTGCCATTCAAAGTCTCATCATAAGTAATGGATTTCTTTACCCAAAGTCCATAGTTTTCAGCATAATCTTTGTAGATCTCTCTTAAAATAGGGAATATAACCACTTCACATCTTGATCCCTCTGATGTAAAAAAATCAATATGTTGCTGACTAAATTCAAGCTCTTTCAGAAATTGTTCTGAAGGTTTTTTAGCCTCAACACCGAAAAAATCATTATACGAGTATTTGATATTGAATCTTTCTTGAACTTCAGAAATTGTCTTGAAATCGCTAAAAGCCATGAGTGCTACCTCCCACAAATTCAATGTGAATTTAAACTCGTTGAGGTGAGTTATAGATTAGGTACAAAACGGTTTTAAATACGCATAACTCTGTTCTGCAGCGTCTTCAGGCTCCATAATCTCTCGAAACGCCTGATGCACCGTGACATAACCCTCGTAACTGATCGCTTCCAAACCACAAAACACCAATAGGAAATCAATACCACCTTCATCTTGCAATCGAATAGGATCATGCGGCACTTCACCTTGAATCCATGTCAAAAGACGCGTCTTTCCTTCTGGGCGGCGGATATGATTTTGGAGATAGACGTTGAAAAGATATGGAGAAAATCTTTTTAGTGTTTCAACGCCATAATCCTGTGCACATAGATCAAGATTGGCAGGTTCATAGATAATCCCAAAATTCTTTCTGCCGACGCGTTTTAGCACATCAATTGAACCTTCGACCGTCTCAAACAGACTTTGTGTATGCGACTGATGTGCAAGACGGATACCGCGTTCTGCTGCTTCGTCGGAAGCGCGTTGTGCCCATTCAATGTCTTCCTCAACTTTCATTGCAATGCGAATTAGGTCAGCACCGAGCAATTCGGTTAAATCGAGATAAGGGGTTATATTGCGTAGTCCATCAGGTCCTTCGTCGTTGTTGAGAGGTACGGGAAAATCACCAGTGACCATAGAGATTTTTAGGTTAAGTGAATCAGCCTGTTTACGTGCATCGGTAATCTGATCCAGAGGTGAATGGATACCGACTTGGGATGCGCGCATACACATTGCCTCGTAGCCGAGACTTGCAGCAAGTTCTGTCAGTTGCACAAAAGTGTGGGTAGCATCTCTTTTAGAGGCGTTTTCTGCAACGCGAACGGAAAGTGAGAGTTTCATTTAATCCTTTTCTCCAAAGTGCATAGATAAACTGGATATCGTTTTATATTTGATCTCTTGCCAGAGAATCTTCGCTGTAGGAGTGAGCTCCAACTCGCGATTTTCTGAATGAAATGGGAAAAATGCCAAAACTAATAGTCTGATAGGATCCTACCATTACAACAATAGAATATCGGCAATCGAAAGTGCCATCAGAACTAAACTTATCATGCCGTTCAATGTAAAAAAAGCGAGATTGACACGCGACAAATCATTCGGTTTGACAATAGCATGTTCATAAATAAAAATCAAAATAACAATTCCAACGCCAATATAGTAGAAAAGTCCCAATTCGGTTAGAAGGGGGATACAGAACAATAGCAAAACCGCAACAACGTGCAGTGCTGACGAAACCCATAACGCCCAGCGAATTCCGAGCCGCGCAGGAATAGAGTGAAGTCCATGTTTTTTGTCAAAATTCACATCTTGGCACGCATAGATTATGTCAAATCCAGCAGTCCAGAGTAACACAACGCAGCATAGAATTATTGGTGTCCAATCAAACCTACCCTGAATTGCTATCCAGGCTCCTACTGGAGAAATGGACAGCGCAAGTCCTAACCAGAAATGAGAAAGCGAAGTGAACCTTTTGGTATATGAATATCCCATAATTACAGCAAGCGCAACAGGTGAAAGTGCAAAAGCTAACGGATTCAATCGCCATGCTGCAAAGACCAGCAAACCTGCAGAAACAAGGGTAAAAACCCATACCACCCCTTTTGTGATTAAACCGGCAGGAATTGCACGCATTGCCGTACGCGGATTTTCGCTATCTATTTCCGCATCGGCAAGGCGGTTAAATGCCATTGCACAACTACGCGCACCGACCATTGCTACGAGAATCCATCCCAGTTTTGGTAGCGATGGAAGTCCTCCTGAAGCAATAAACGCACTCATAATCGCAAACGGAAGCGCGAAGATAGTATGTTCAAATTTGATCATCTCAAGGATAATTTTAAGTTTTCGCATCAACTATTTATTCTTTCCACCGTTGCGTCAGTCCTGAATCTATACCGAACTGATCCAAGATTTTCGTCACAACAAAATTGATCTGATCATCTACCGTTTTTGGAAAATGATAAAACCCTGGCATCGCAGGCAATACACACACACCAAGACGCGACAATTTAAGCATGTTTTCAAGATGGATGGAACTGAGAGGTGTTTCACGAGGCACTATGACAAGTTTACGGCGTTCCTTGATACACACATCTGCTGCACGCTGGATCAGATTGCGGGAAATACCCGTTGCGATTGAGGCAACAGTTCCCATGCTACACGGCACAACAATCATCCCCTCAGTCCGAAAAGAACCGCTGGCAATTGACGCACCGATATCAGATTCATGATGGTAAATAACCTGCTTTGTATCAACACTAATAAGCGATTCTAACCGAAAATTGTCAATATCTACTTCAATTTGTAGTTCTTCCCATAACGCGCGCGCACCAGATTTAGAGATCGTAAGATGTACCTCTATATTCTCCTGCCTTGCGAGGACTTCAAGAAGGCGGACACCGTAAACGACTGCACTTGCACCTGTGATACCAACAATCAATCGCTTCAATTAATGCGTCTCCAATGAAAACGGCAAAAGATTACCTGTTGCGTCAAATTCAAAAGGAAGCGTTTCACCAACAATCTCAAGACTTGAATGTAGTTGTGCATCTTGCAGAAGCACCTCTGAAATGTCAAGTTCCGTCAGTCTCAATGTGCTTTCAATCCGAATAACGCGCGCATTTTCTGGCTTCGTCAAACCGATTGTATCAAGGGCAACTTCAATTGCTTCTCTGTCAGTATCGTAATAGAATGGAATTTTTGATTTTTGTGGTCCAAGTGCAGTGATGCCGTTCATATAGGTCGAATGTCGGTCAATCTGCTCAACCAGTCGTGTCGTCGTGAAATCAGCAAGACCGATACCTGTTGCGTTACCATCACTCTCTTCAGTAAGATCGCGGACAAATATACGTAGAATAGCGGGTTTAAGGGGTTCCGGCTCAAAATTCTGCATCATCCTGCCGATGACGTTCGTATCCATCCCTGTTCCACTGATATTTTTCCCAGACCAATCCACAATCAACAGATCAAGCTCATCAAAAGGGAGTCGTCCCATCAGTGATTTCGCCTCAACCAGAAGTTCGCGTTCTGTTTGCAATAGTTGTGCAGCAGGCATTGCCACAGCTTTTGCAGTATCTTCATGTGCGTTTTCAATAAGTCCTAATCCAAAAGCAATTTTTCCGCTGTCAAGAATGAAACCACCTGCTGCTGTTATAACGTGTTCAAATCCGAATTGAAAAAAAGCGCGGTGATAAAAGTTAGCCCCTTGCTGTTTGCCAAGACCAATAACCATCATCTTCATCAGCCCGCTCTCAATAGATCCGTTGAAATCTGTATGTGCCTTGATGCGGTTGAGCGGCACAACATGATCTGCTTCTGCAGCATAACGATCCATGAAAACAGGCAAGTCATCTGCCCCTGCCTGCGGCAGTGCACCGAGTTCCACCACTTCCATTGTCGCTTTTACGGGCGCGCCAACGGTCGCTTTAGTGATTCCGTAATGCTCCAATACGCCTCTTTGTCCTTCAGAAGTTGCTCCACCATGGCTTCCCATTGCAGGAACAACAAAAGGTTTTGCACCAATATCTTTGAGATAGTCCGCAGTTGCCTTGACTGCTGTTGCTACATTTGCAACGCCACGACTTCCCGCAGTAATCGCTACTGTCTCACCGGGTTTAACAATAGATGCAGCGTCAATCCGATCTAATTCCGCATGAATTGCCGCAGGCAAGTCTGTGAGAACCGGTGCATCAAAATGTTGTCGTACACGTCCCATTTTTGGAAGTGCCATTCGTTCCCATCCTTTATATAATGACAGGACTTACGCAAAATGATGAAAAAAGGGAAAATTGGACTTAAAAAGTTGCTATTTCGGTGTTTTTAACCCCTAAATCCCCCTTATCAGCGGGATTTTAAGAAAAAATGCGTAAGTTCTGATAATGATTAAATCTTTTCAATTCAGCCTTTATAGGGAATTCTATCAGAAATAGATTAGAAATGCAAGAAAAATCAAAAGCAGTGAAAGACTTGTTCTTTTATACGTTTTGCGGTATAATAAGGTATCGGTAGGTCTTTACGATTGCTTATATTGCACAGTCCAAAAGGTGAAGGATGACCAGAAATGATGATATCAAGGCTTTTTAGCCCAGATCTTTGCTCACATTTTAAGACAAATAAGGCAGCATCAAATTTGATAGTATGCTTTTTCATTGTGTTTGTTACGACTGTTAACTTATTCGCATCAAATCACACCGCTGCTCCCGATGTTGAAGGCATTATCAAACATATAGATCAACTCTATCGCAGTAAGACAAGTTATGCCGACATGGAGATGCATATCGTCACTCCACATTACGAACGAACATTAAAGATGTTGATTTGGACAAAGGGAACAAACAAAACTTTTATCCGAATTACTGCGCCAAAGAAAGAACAAGGAGTCGCAACACTACGTATTGGAAACGAAATGTGGAACTATCTGCCGAAAGTAAACAAAACGATGAAGATTTCGCCATCAATGATGATGGGATCGTGGATGGGGTCGGATTTCACGAATGACGATCTGGTCAAAGAATCGTCAATGCTTGACGATTATACTTACCAACTAATTAAACCAGAAGATGCATCTGCCGATCTCCTTTATGTCCAGCTTATACCGAAGGAAGATTCCGCAATCGTTTGGGGCAAGATTATTGCTGCTGTCCGATCCAAAGATTATATACCGGTGTGGCAGCATTTCTATGATGAAAAAGGGAAATTGATGCGTGTCCTGAATTTCAAAGAGGTTAAAAAGTTCGGCAGGAAAACCGTTCCTTCTGTCATGGAAATGATTCCGCAAAACAAGGAAGGGCACAAAACGGTTGTCCGATGGTTAGATGCTAAATTTGACTCAAACGTCGACGATAAAATCTTCACACGCCGAAACCTGCAAAAAAGAAGATAGCCTATTTTTCGTTATAGCAAAATCTAAAATTCCAATACATTTTCTTTTTACTTTGCAGCGTTTGTAGTAGCGCAATTCATTGTGCCTCTTACATTTATCTATTGGTGATCATTTACTAATTCCTCTGTGGGAGCGACCTCCTGGTCACGACCCCCTGGTTAAAAATGTAGGCGTGCTTTGTAAGCGCGCCGAGAAACGGTGTATCATTATTTTAAAATTACATATATTGTCAGAAGGAATCCTGAATGGACTTTATTATGAATCACAATCCAACGCGAAAAATAGAAACACACACATTTATCTACTTAATCTCACTCTTTTTAAGTCTAATTCTTAGTGCCTCAATTCAAGCACAAGAGTCTAACCTCACCAAAAAATTCGGTATTGGATCTCAGGGAGCTACACCCGCATTTGGTGGTATTAGTTTTCGCTATAATGGACTGGCACCCGTATACCTTCAAACCGTTGGACGTTTTATTCTCAATGATGAGGATGGAGACCACATGTTCGGTGCTGGCGTTTCGTATGCCATCTTTGAACACCGAGGCAAGTGGAACGAAGCACGCCTCTATTTCACATTGGAAGGTGGATGGCGATATAAAACAGAGATGGATCTCCAGAAAGATATTACCAAAACCACGACACTGGCTGCTGGAGTCGCCTTTGGTGGTGAACTGGTGTTTTCACTTGGTGGGATTCCCCTCGGCTTAAACATCGCAATCGGTCAAGGGATTGGTAGAGAAGATAGCAATTCTCAATCTAATGGTCTTGCAGGTGTTTACGTAGGAGCGGGCATACATGCCTATTTTTAGATTTTTTTCTCTGTGTCTGTTTTCCATATTGGTTCTTGGAATCCTCCTATTGGGATGCTCAAAGATGTCCCGTAAAGATGTTAAACCAGTTTCCGCTATACCTGTCTCATTTGAGAAGTACGAAATTGCCATCGGTACAGCAAAACAGCAGCAAACCGTTATGACAGGCTTCCTTTTGGGTGGTCCTATAGCGGAACTTGCTGTAGTGAACATTGACGAAAACGATACACGTCGTTTGCGTATCTATGCTTTTGGTGAGGATGCTTGGAAGAAAAAACTTGAGGCAACACTACGTCCAGAAGTGCTATTCGTTGACATGGCAACTATTGGTGGGCGAGACAGACTCATCACCTACGAACATGGTCGTCTAAATTGGTTTGATCTTAACTCAATGGTGGAACACACACTAATAGAGATCGCTACCAACTACAACGCGACAAATGCAAGTGAAATCCCTCATATTGACATCACCCGTGACCTAAATGGAGATGGACTGGATGACATAATTGTACCAGATATTGACGGTTTCTGGATAGCCACGCAATTGAACAACGGCTTATTTTCCGAACCGGTAAAACTCGGACCGCCCGAACCCTTCCTTGACAAGTTTGCTATGGATGAATCCCGCAGCTACCGCGAGGTAGGGATAAACGTTTTGACGGTTTTCTGGTATCTCAGTCGTGTCCATCAGATGGACTATAACCGGGACGGCCGTACCGATCTCGTGTTCTGGAACGTTGACCATTTTGATGTTTATCGTCAAGATGGGAACGGCATGTTTTCTACAGTGCCTGAAACTTTCACTATCAACGTGCCATTTGACACGGACGGAGCCTACTCCATCGCCTTCGGATTCAGTGGTGAGAACATGTTTGCGCTTATATCTGGTTTCAGAGAGAACACTAAACGAAGAATACTATACACATTCCGCGATATGAACGGGGATGAGGTTGCGGATATGGTGATCCACACACTGGAAGGGCGGAGTCTTGGCAAACAGCGCAGCCTATACGAAGTCCATTTGGGTACGCCAACTCCCAACGGTACGGTGTTCGCACAAGATGCCAGCGCGACGCTCCAACCGAGAGGTACAGCTGGAGCGTTACTGCCATGGGGCTATTCATCCCAATGGTTGCAAGATTTTGACGGAGATGGCGATATTGACATTCTGTTCAGAGACGTAAAAACCAATATCGGCGGGATGACCCGTGCTATGGTCGGCAATTCCATCGCGATAGATATCGAGTTATATCGCATGGAAGACGGTGTCTACCCCGAAAAGCCTGCTGCTAAGCGTAAAATCAGACCGAACTTTGACCTGTTTGAGAAAAAAAGGGTCTTCTTCCCAGCAGTACTGTTCGGGGATGTAAACGGCGACAAACGCCCAGACCTACTAATAGGGAAAAACTGGGAAGAAATGCACCTCTTTCTCGGTGTACAGGAACCGAAACTGTTAGCGCGCAAGCCCCAAAAAGTGGGAGTAGCTATGCCTGCAGATGAGCGAAATATACGGTTCGTTGACCTCAATAAAGACAACAAACAGGATATCCTCATATACCACAAGTCATCCACCCAACCGCATCGGGTAACAATGTTGGTCGCCCAATAAGTAAATTCCTCGGTCTGTTTCTAAAGAAAACCATTTCACGGTACGCGGAGCGTGCTTATTACAATGATACTCAAAATCGCATTCCGCAACATCTTCCGACAAAAACGACGAACAATCCTTACCGCGCTCGCGATGATTGTCGGATTTACACTCTCCTCTTTAGTCATCGGTCTATCTGATGGTGCGTATTCTAATATCATTGAGATGTTCACCGGAAACCGTATCGGACATATCCAGGTACATCGTGAAGGTTACCATGAAAAACCGTCTATCTATAAAACGATTAACGACTATGAATCTATTGGTGAAGCAATCGAAAGCGACAAAGGTGTTGAAGCGTGGACACCACGAGTTTACGCAGGTGGACTCGGTTCGGTTGGTGAAAAGAGCACTGCTGTACGAATTATCGGAGTTGATGTTGCAAGGGAAACAAAAGCAACGCAATTTGATAAAAAAATAGTTCAAGGCAACACTTTAGCGGAAACTGCTTCGCGTGAAGCCGTTATTGGGCAAGGACTTGCAAAAACCCTTGCCGCAACACTGGGCAGTAAATTTGTAATTTTTTCGCAAGCAGCAGACGGGTCAATCGCGAATGATGAGTACACTATTGTTGGTATTACAGAAAGTGGTGATGACATAACGGATCGGATAACCTGTTATCTACACCTTGAAGATGCACAGGAACTGTTTGTGCTTGAGGGGCGTGTTCACGAAATCGTTGTGATTGTATCAAATATCAATAAGGTTGGTAAAATAACTCAAACGATTGAAGAACGTCTTGACGATTCAACCCTTGAAGTTCTACCTTGGCAAGTGGTTGCAAAGTCCTTTTATGATGCAATGCAGACTGATAAGCAAGGAGATGCTGTTGCACGCCTCATCATTATGCTTATCGTTGCAATTGGCGTTCTCAACACCGTTCTCATGTCTGTGTTGGAGCGGACTCGTGAATACGGTGTGCTGAAGGCGGTTGGAACAAAACCCATCCAAATTTTCTGGTTAGTCTTATGTGAAGTAGTTATCATCACTATCGGCAGCATTGGTATTGGGGCACTACTCAGTGTTATAATTAATTATGTGCTGTCCATACACGGTCTCACTTATGCCGAAGGGTTGACCCTGGGCGGCGTTGAATTTGGAACAATGTATGCCGAAGTCAACGCTCAATGTCTATTGATTCCAGGTATCACTGTAATGCTGTCTGCCACACTTGTCGGTCTGTTTCCAGCAATAAAAGCCGCACGGATTATGCCTGCAAAAGCAATGCGAACGCATTAAATAGTTGTCAGTTATCAGTTGTTGGTTATCAGAAAGAATTTTCTTCTTATTGGTAGCCGAAAACTGAAGACTGATAGCCGAAAACTATTAAAACTATGCTCCTAATTTTAATCAAACTCGCTTGGAGAAACATCTTACGAAATAAGCGGCGTACAATCATTGCGTCAATAGCAATTAGTATAGGTCTATCAGCCCTTATTTTCGGAGATGCTTTCATGATAGGGATGATGGAGAATTTGATTAAAACGGCTACCGATTCCTTCATCGGTGACGCACAGATTCATCGGCAAGGATTTCGGGACACGCAAGAGGTTTCAATGACGATTCAGGAACTTGATAAAGTGGGCGCGAATCTGGCCAAGGAAGCGAACGTCCAATATTTTACACGAAGAACGTACTCTGCGGGTATGATTACATCATCGGCGAACAGAAGTGCAATTAACCTCGTCGGCGTTCAACCGTCTACAGAGAAATTCTTATCCCAGATTGATGATGCAATTACGGAAGGTGTCTTTTTTGAAAAGACGAATGAACATGATATTGTTATTGGTAGCAAACTTGCCGAAGTTCTGGAAGTTGAACTCGGAGACAAGGTCGTTGTGACAGTCGTTCAAGCAAAAAGTGGAGATTATTTTGAAGATTGGTTTCGTGTTTCAGGGATCTATTATTTTGCTGATGCCGCAATGAACAGTGGAATGGCGTTTGTTCGGCTTAAAAAGGCACAACAGATGCTTGCTATCGGTAATAATGTCCATGAAATAGCAATTAAGTTTACTTCAACCGAATATGGTCAAGACAAGCAAGTACCATTTTGGGAAACTTATTCTCAACATGGGAACGAGGCACTCAGCTGGACAGATATTCTACCGCAATTGCCAAAAGTGTTTGCAATGTCACAATACAGCAAATATATCATGGGAATTGTCTTATTCGGAGTGGTTATTTTTGGTATTATCAACACACTCTTTATGTCGTTATACGAGCGAATGTTTGAGTTTGGCGTGTTGCGTGCCGTAGGAACGCGTTCTTTCGGGATGGCTCGCATTATTTTATTTGAAGCAGGTGCTTTGGCAATCGTGAGTATAGTAATCGGGGTGATACTCGGTTTTGTATTGACAGCGATATTTGCAAATGTCGGTATAGATTATACCGGTAATGAAATGATGGGTGTAACGGTCCAAGAGTTCATCTTTCCTGTCCTAACGATTGAACAGTTCATTATTTATCCAGTAGCGGTCTTCGTTTTCACTATCATTGCCGGATTGTATCCCGCTTGGCATGTAGCCAAAATGTCACCAGTTGACGCAATGCGGCGCAGTTTTTAGGAAGTTATCATGGAACAAAATCACATTTCTACAGCAAGTTTTGGCTTGCAAGCGACACCAAAAGGCGATGTCATTGTTACTGAAGGCGTGACAAAAATTTATGACGCTGATGGAATTCCCGTGAATGCACTTAACGGTGTTGATTTAACAATTCAATCCGGAGAATTTACGGCGATTGTTGGTCCGTCCGGGTCGGGAAAAACAACTTTTCTGAACATCATTTCGGGGTTAGGTGCGCCCACGGAAGGAAAAGTATGGCTTTCCGGCAAGGTGCTATCAGAGTTGAGCGGTAATGAACTTTCTGACTTTCGACGGGATAACATCGGTTTCATTTTTCAGGCTTATAACCTGATTCCCGTGCTAACAGTTGAGGAAAACGTTGAATATATCATGCTATTGGCAGGTGTGCCGAAAGCAGAGCGGCACGACCGAGTCGTTGCAATGCTTGAAGCAGTTGGACTAAAGGATGTTGAAGGCCGACTCCCCACCCAACTTTCAGGTGGACAACAACAACGTGTCGCCATTGCACGCGCGATGGTTTCTGAACCTACCATCATTCTCGCCGATGAACCGACAGCCAACCTCGACTCCAAAACAGGTGCAGACCTGCTTGAGATGATGAGTCAACTTAACGCGGAAACCGGCATGACGTTTATCTTTTCAACGCACGATCCGATGGTGATGGAAAGTGCAAAACGTCTGATTACACTCCGCGACGGACAAGTAGACACTGATGAGACGAAATAGGGAATTTGACAAATGAGAAAAATTGTAACGCTCGTTTTCTGTCTTGTGCTAATCCTGTTTATCAGAATCGCTAACGCAGAACTCCAACTGGGTGGCTACTACAAAAACTTTTTTACAACTTTTAATTCACCATCCACCAGCGAACCGATGATAGGTGCAGTGGTCAACCGCCTCCGACTCAATCTCTCCTACGCTCCTACCGATACGTTTTCCTTTGCCTTTGCTTACGATTTTACACCGCGTGTTCAAGACCCCTTACTCTTTACTGAATCTCCATTTGCTGTTGGTATCGCTTCATCCCTTTATCGCTTGGTAGACTTTGATTCTCGGATATATCCAGATGAGGACGAACTAATCGGCAATGTCGGCATTTACCATAATCTCGATCGCGCTTCGGTGCAGTTTAGTACAGATTTTGCCGACATCTCTATCGGTCGCGACGCAATTGCTTGGGGCAGTGCACGGATTATTAACCCTACCGATGTTGTTGCGCCTTATACTTATGACCAATTGGACACAGAAGATCGCGTTGGGGTGGATGCAGTTCGTATCCGAATTCCGGTCGGTGCGCTGGGAGAAGTGGATACCGGTTATATCTTCGGTACCGATTTCAACTTTGATAAGAGTGCAATTTTCCTTCGAACACAATTAAATGCTATTGAAACAGATTTTTCGATCTTACTACTGGAGTTTCAGAAAAACAGGCTTGTAGGTCTGGATGTTGCACGTGGCATTGGAGGCGCGGGATTCTGGTTAGAAACTGCCTATGTGTTTGCCGAACCTTTTGATAAGAAAGCTGATACAGCAGACAATTACCTACGCGCTTCTGTTGGTTTAGATTATAGCTTCGGTGGTGAAACTTATACATTTATCGAATACCATTTCAATGGAGCAGGTGTGGATAAGCCAGAAAATTTCCTCACTAATCTAAACCAGCCTGCATATACTCATGGAGGCGTTTATCTGCTTGGTGTCCACTATATTGCCCCCGGATTCACCCACCAACTCACACCACTAATCAGTTTCAGCGGACAATTGTTGTTCAATCTTTCCGATCTGTCAGCATGGATTGCCCCGCAGATAGCATATAATATCGCAGAGGATATTCATCTCTCTATTGGTAGTTTCTTCAGTTTCGGAAAACGTCCTAAAAATGATAACTCGACCCAATTTCGGTCGGAATTTGGGGCATATCCCAATCTTTTCTTTACTTCATTTCGTGTCTATTTTTGAAGTTAGTTGGAATCTGTCTGTCATAAATGGTATCATGTTTTACACAAGAAGAAAATAACGAATTGTGTAAATATAATACTCCCATTATGGGATGACGAGGCATTTATGGATAATTGTTGTCACGATAAGGGCGGTGAACTTGAAGAACTCCGCGAACAGCAATCTAAAACACTGTGGATTGTGCTTGGCATTAACGGTGTTATGTTCTGCTTAGAATTAATCGTTGGTCTCCTCGCGGGTTCAGTGGCATTGCAAGCCGATTCGCTTGATATGTTGAGCGACACTTTGGTTTACGGCTTCAGCCTTTATGCAATTGCTAAAAGTGATCGATGGCGTGCAGGTGCAGCCTTACTCAAAGGTAGCGTCATGGCAATCTTTGGCATCGGTGTTCTGTTCCAAAGCGTCTATAAATTCCTCGCGGGCGGTATTCCTGAGTCGCATTTCATGTTTATAATGAGTGCCCTCGCTTTGATCGCAAACGCCAGTTGTCTGTTTCTATTGTCCAAACACAAAGCAGATGATATTAACATGCGTTCAACGTGGTTATGTTCCCGCAATGATATTATCGCAAACACAAGTGTTTTCGTAGCAGCGGCACTCGTTGCCATCACTCAATCCAAACTGCCAGACGTAGCGGTAGGTTTACTCATTACAAGTATCTTTCTCAAGTCCGCGGTCTCTATTCTAAAGGATTCATATAGAGAACTACGCCCACCAATCGCACAGTCCCCTAAACAACTCGCCATCCCCGAACTCTGTGCGACAGGCACTTGCCCTGTAAATGCTTGCCTTTGTGAAAGCTTATAGTAATTTATAGTAAAATCCATAATTATTTACACACTACGAATCAACGCCAAATGCGCGCATGGCATTTAGCGGGTTCGATTTCCTAACCGAACCGTGTTTATTCAGTCTCATAGATGCGGTTAGGAAACCGCATCTACCGGGGAGTGTGCACATATTTTCAGATTTTACTATAAAATATATACAAACCTTGTAGCCGACAGATGCTATAAGTGCATTCTGTGTTGATTTTGTGCTTTGTAAGCAGGCAGGACAACAGTGTATCGTTGAATTGTGAAACCTTCAATAAAAAGGCAGTAACGATCCGAAGACCGCTACTGCTATAAATCGCGATTTTGTAAGCGCACCTACCCAAATCGCGATTTTGTAAGCGCACCTTTAGGGGAGAGGGACAGGCGCGCTTACAGCATTAAGGCACACAGTATGTGCCTATGTCCTTAAAATTCTATATCTATCTAAACACTCCAAATATTTGCGAAAGAGTTACATTACAACTTAAAAAAATAAGCAAGTTCCATGCCAAATTTTTTACGTCTCCAAAATTTCACGCTTCAATTGCTAAGATTTTGGAATACCTGTTACCGCAATATGTCAAAAACATACGCTACTAAAAGGATTAGCAAAAGATGGCTAAGCCTCCATTTTCATCGAAAAAATCTCTGCACAGTCAAAGTAATCTCTCTTTGCAAACTTGTTCTTGTAACCCGATACGCAAAAATTGTATGGCGTAACATAGAAATTTGTGTTTCAACATGCAAAAATTGCTGTATCATACAAAAATTGCACATTGACAATGAAGAATGAAAATTCAATAAAATGTGATTGTTACGAAATAAATATCAAGTCAACTAAAACCTAAATTCAACGTTAATAGTCAAAAAACAATGTGCCGTAGTTTATTTCCTATAAGGCAAAGAAAGATATACGCATGATAATGACGCATCTTGTGCAATCAGCCCTTAGGAATAAAATTGCAAAAAACTTAAATATACTTCGTCCAGCTAAAATATACTTTAAGGAGCACATTATGAACAATCAACCAGCGTTCATCGAATTGCCATCAGCACAAATGCAGGCGATTTATAAAACAGTAAAGCAGGTTGTAAAATCAAATATTCCGTTTTTAATTACCGGCGAAACAGGTGTCGGTAAAGAAGGAATCGCAAAATATATCCATGAAAATAGTCCGCGCCAGGATAACCCATTTGTAGCGATCAACTGTGGTAGATTTTCCGCTGAACTCCTGCAAAGTGAACTTTTTGGTCATGAAGCAGGGGCGTTTACCAGTGCAATCCGACAGAGGCAAGGCGCATTTGAACAAGCGAACGGCGGGATACTCTTTTTAGATGAAGTACCCGAAATGTCCTTGGATGCTCAGAAGATGCTCCTCCGCGTTTTGGACACTACCACATTCACGCGGCTTGGCGGAAATCAAACATTGACAGTGGATGTACATATTCTCACCGCAACGAACCGAGATATTGAAAAAGTCGTTGCAAAACACAAATTTAGAGAGGATCTTTACTACCGTCTCAAAGGGATGACCCTGCACCTACCGCCCCTACGGGAACGTACAGAAGATATTCCTCTCTTGGTAGAGGCATTTATTAGTGAATTCAGTTCCGAGTATGCTAAAGGCATTAAAAGTATTAGCCCAGAGGCACTTACGCGTCTTGAGCAGGCGGCATGGCCAGGCAATATTCGGCAGCTGAGAAGCACTATTCAAACAGCTATCGCGCTTGCCACAACAGACACACTTGAACCAAAAGATTTTCCAAATATATATCCTGAGTTCTTACAGACGCTAATCTCTGTATGGGGAACACTTCCACCACAGACACAGCACGCAATTTGGGAGGCGCTCCATCCTGAGACGCAGCATATAATCATGCATGAACTCTCAACGCAGACACCTCAACCATGGTATCGCATAAGAAATTCGCATGATGTAAGCACTGAAGAAGCAGGAGAATCGTTTAACATACAAGATATGAATCAGAATCAAATTCTGCAAGCTGTAGCCCAGATGCGTATACAAAAATACCCATCCCTACGTGAAGCAGCTGAGTCGTTAGGTATTGATATCCGCACACTTCAGCGGCACGCTCAATGGAACGAATCTGGTGTTGAAAACTAATACTACATAAACTCGGTGTAAGAGATATAAAGTTCTTAGTGCTTTGGATTCTGCTTTCACAACCATGGTCGGTACGGTTTCTAACCGTACCGACCCCAAAAATTACTTTTGCCGAACTCACGTTATAATATACTATACCTGACCAATTTAGTCAAATTAATTTTAGAAAAAATAAATATAGTGTTTAATCTTAACGGGTATTCTGATTTAAACAAACCTATCTTTAGTCGCGCAATTATTGTTCTCTTGTGATAGGCTTTATAGTAAAATCCGAAAATACGTTCACATTTCAATGAACAACAATCCCTACACGCTCGCGCTGGCGAGGTTTCCTAACCTCGCCAATGTAAATGTAATTGTGGATTTTACTTTATAGTTAAATCCAAAAATATGTGCACACTCCCTGGTAGATGCGGTTTCCTAACCGCATCTATGGACTGAATAAATACGGTTCGGTTAGGAAACCGAACCTACCGTAGTGTATAAATAATTGTAGATTTTACTTTAAAGCCCACAATTACTTTGCTTATATCGTAGGACTGGGTCTCTATACCGCATCTATGGACTGAATAAATACGGTTCGGTTAGGAAACCGAACCTACCGTAGTGTATAAATAATTGTAGATTTTACTTTAAAGCCCACAATTACTTTGCTTATATCGTAGGACTGGGTCTCTATACCGCATCTATGGACTGAATAAATACGGTTCGGTTAGGAAACCGAACCTACCGTAGTGTATAAATAATTGTGGATTTTACTTTAAAGCCCACAATTACTTTGCTTATATCGTAGGACTGGGTCTCTATGCTCGTCTTAATTATAATGGGTTGAGCGAGGCGAAATCCAACATCCTACTTTTTATAGCCAACCTGACAAAATATTTACTCATCCAAAGCAGCTATCATGCTTGAATTGCCAACTTTCTTGTGTTAAACTGATACATCATGGAAAAACAGCAACCCGACGGTACACGCCTCATCAAATGCGATTCTTTGCTAAAACCTTATGCCCCTCAATTGCGTGAAAGGTTCGCGTACTATCAACGTTTCAAAGCGCAGATTAACAAGACTGGTGGTATATTAGGAAAAATAAGCGAAGGACATCGGTATTTCGGTTTCAATCGTGGCGAAAACTCAGGTGAAGGCGGTGTCTGGTATCGCGAGTGGGCACCCGGGGCACAATCTCTCTCCCTTATAGGCGATTTTAACGACTGGAACCGTAATGCTAATCCAATGTCTGTTGATGAATGGGGTGTGTGGTATCTATTTCTACCCGACAGTGATTATGCAGATAGGTTTACACACGGTAGTCGAGTAAAAGTATATGTCAAATCAGAACTGGGTGGTCTCGATAGAATCCCCGCCTATATCCAACGTGTTATGCAGGAAAGCGAGACCGATTTCACAGGGCAGTATTGGTTACCGCCGAATCCATATCAGTGGAGGTATGATACACCCGAATTTGACACCAACACCGAAGGACTAAGGATTTATGAAGCACACGTCGGTATGGCACAAGAGGCAGAGAAGATCGGAACATTCAAAGAGTTTACGCAAAACGTGCTGCCAAGAATTGCCGATTTAGGATACAACGCAGTGCAACTGATGGCAATCATGGAGCATCCCTATTATGCAAGTTTTGGATATCACGTAAGCAACTTTTTCGCTGTCTCAAGCCGTTTCGGTACACCTGAAGAACTCAAAGAACTCATTGATACTGCACACGGAATGGGTTTGCTTGTCATCATGGATCTCGTGCATAGCCACGCAGTTAAGAATATAAATGAGGGTTTGAACCGATTTGATGGTACAGAACATCACTATTTTCATGCAGGTGCAAAAGGTGAACACATTGCATGGGATTCACGTTGTTTTGATTATAGTAAATACGAAGTGCAGCGGTTTTTACTGAGCAATATCCGCTACTGGCTGGAGACCTATCGGTTTGACGGCTTCAGATTCGATGGTGTTACGAGTATGCTTTATAGCGATCACGGGCTTGGGCAGCAGTTCACAAGTTATGACGATTACTTTGGTCCTAAAGTGGAGTTGGATTCCATTGCTTACCTGATGTTAGCCAATGAGGTTGTCCATGCTGTCAACCCGAACGCGATTTCTATTGCTGAGGATATGAGTGGAATGCCCGGTCTTGCACGTCCGATTGAAGAAGGTGGACTCGGCTTTGACTATCGACTTGCAATGGGTATCCCTGATTATTGGATTCGGTTGTTGAAGGAGAAAAAGGACGAAGATTGGAACATCGGTGAGATTTACGCCATGTTGCGCAATCGCCGCGTAGGTGAAAAACACATCGCTTATGTAGAAAGCCACGACCAAAGCATTGTCGGTGACAAAACACTTGCGATGCAGTTGATGGACGCGGAACTCTACACAAAAATGAGTGTTTTCACGCCAAGCCTTAGAATTGCGCGAGGCGTAGCACTGCACAAGTTGATTCGCTTGCTCACGTTTAGTTTAGGTGGAGAAGGGTATCTCAACTTTATGGGAAATGAGTTTGGACACCCTGAGTGGATTGATTTTCCCCGGGCAGGAAACAACAATTCTTATTGGTATGCGCGCAGGCAGTGGCATCTCGTTGATGATGGGACGCTCTATTATCGGCATCTAAACACTTTTGACCGAGCCATGCAACATCTTGATACAACGTATCATATTCTCACTGATGAAAACATTCAGCTTCTATTGATTCACGAGGACGCAAAACAAATTGTATACACGCGCGGAGGACTTGTGTTTGCCTTTAACTTCCATCCGACAGCATCTACAACGGATTGGCGTATCCCCGTGCCTGAGAAGGCGGATTACCGTCTTATCCTTAACACCGATGATACCGATTTTGGAGGCTACGGGGCAGTGGAGGGTGTCCATTATCCTTGGCAAGATGTTGCTATAGAAGGGCAGACACAATCCATTCAGCTTTATGTCCCTGCCCGAAGCGCGCAGGTGTTGGTGCCGCAAAATAAGTCAACACTTTAAGAGTTTATGAAATACGATTTAACATTTTTAACACTTTTCGGACAAAATTGATAAATTGTAACACAAAAACTTGACAAAGTGCTTTTTTTGTGTTATAATTTATTTGGATTATGCCTTTGCCCGAATACGTGCCGTATGGACGGTGCTTTTCTCCGGAAAAGCTAGGGACAGCCAACCGTGACCTCTACCTTTAGGTATGTCAAAGACGAAAGAATCGCCATGTTATTTCGGCGTATGTCAAATGTAACCTCTACCTTCACGGTATGTCTATGTTGGGTTGCTAGAGCCAGACACTCTAGCATTTTCTCTTTTAAAGTCGGATAAGATATCCTTTTTGCTGCATTTCAGGATATAGCGTTTGTGTATAAGGTTTGTTTTCATAAACATGCCAGCTAAATCCTGCTATCGCATCTGCTAATCTTATCCATGCACTCCCTTCATCTCTTATTCCACGCACTTTCTTATACATTATCCCTTCTTCCTTCAAACGTCTGGAAATCCGATGTTTCGACTTTTTATCTAAGCCATCAATCACTACTATCACTTGACGTGTCTTCTCTACGTGCTGATGGATTACTCGTGCTATTGTTTCAACAGTTGCGTTAACATAATCTCGAGTGTTGGTGTGGATTGAATAGAAAAGGCATCTTTCTAAATCTGGTATAGTTATTACTGATCTAAGGTATCTCTCTTTTATTGTATAGTGGGTGCTTTTCCATTTAGATAGTCCTTTTTTCGTATATTCCTCTATTTCTATCAACCTCTGCTCACCCTTATTACGTATATCAACAGTATCAGCAATAACTACAGCAACACTATAAAATTCCCCTTGCGTGTGCTGTCCAGATTCATCAACATAACAATAAAATTTGTCCAATGCTTTGTTCATGCGTTTGTGTATCCAACCATATTATATACGAAAATATCTTTACTTCAGCTTCAGTATATAGATTACATAATGACTTCATAAACTGAAGCACAGCAGTACGTAAGATTATCATCAACATTCATAGAGTAGTAGAACCGTCCTAGTATATAGGTCGGTTCTACCAAGTGCTCCTATCGCTTTGATAGTTCGCTTCGGCGTGCTTGCAGTTTTTTTATCTCAGCATCAATATCACTTATCTCGCCGCCATTTTCTGCGCCTTGGTTTTCCTCTTCAATTGCTTTTTGTACTTGTTGAATCGTTTTCGGACCACACTTTGCTAGATAGACCAAATCACGAACAGGAGCATCTGGGTTACTCTCAATAATCTCGCGAACCTTCTGCAAATCAATTTTAGGCTTCCGAGGATAAGTAAATCCTGCTTCTTGTCGTTTTTTCAACACTTCAGACGGCAAAATGTCGTCTCGGTCAGCAATCAACTCAGGCAAATATCTATCTACAGAAGCTGCCGATATACCAATTTCCTTACCAATAGATGCGAAAGACTGCATAAGCCACCCATCCGGATTATTTTCTAACCATTCAGCCACTTTTTCCTTTGCACTTAGCATTTTTATCTCCTTTTTTCGATAGGCGATACATTTTGTGTCGTGGCGATAGGCTTTGGTTCCCTATCACCGATACTGCATAGTATATCACGTAATGTTACCAGTGTCAAATTTATTTTGAAAAAATTTAATCCGTATGTGTGAACATACAATATAAATGAATCTATTCGTTGTCTATATGCTACTTATAATCGCTGCTCTGAATACTGGAAATCATATCCCTAACCTTGTATAACCACTATGGAAATCTGATTATATCAACCTACACACACATTCTACATCGTCTGACATATCAACGCATATATTTAGTGTTAAATCTCAATGTTTCCAATCACATTTTTGAAACAAACCTATCATCGCATCCTTCGGATACGACCCAACTTACCGCATGTTTAAAACTGTCCACAATAGCGACAGTGGTATAACAATCCATGTTTTCCGATGGTAGCTATCATTTTACTTTTGTCGCACCTCGTTTAACCGACAAAAGTGTCCATTTTCATAGGGACGGTTCCAATGGATGCGTCATTGATTCATTTTTGGAGATAGCGTGTTTGGATGTTTTTTGGAATACTATTCTGGAGTCTGAGTGAACGGTTGATAAGGGAACAGTTTGCGGCATGCAGAGAATAGTATAGTCTTCACGATTAGCATGTTAAAGTATTTTTAATATTTATTTTCGTATTTGTGAAAATAATATTAGATTTATACTTTAAAATGTGAAAAATATTATGTTCAGGGTTTTAGAATGGAGAGTATTGATATTGAGTAGGCATGTGAGATTTTATGGAGGGAAAAGTTAAGTAATTAGTAAAAGTGTCTGGTACGGTTAGGAACCGCACCAGCTGTTTATGGGTTAAATTATAATCAAGTTTCGCTCATATATGTCATTATGTCGTGTTATTCTCCAGTGAATACTCACGATTCCCACCAGGACCACCACCAATTGCCCACGTCCCACGGAACAACGATTGTCGTTCTGGCGGCATTGTTTCAATAATTTCATGGCTCAGATTCAGTCGATGCCACTGCGCCCAAATTGAGTTATAACAATTGAAAACCGCACAGCGTGGATTTGAAGGATTCGTCCAATCGTTTGCAGCATGCACAAGACTCTCTGTGAAAATAACCACAGAACCGGGTGGACAGCTATAGTCCTCCATCATCTCACGCATGCTATCCTCCCAAGGCGACTCACCGATATTCGGACGATACGGATCAGGACCACCATAGTTGAAATGTGCTTTATGAGACCCACTCAGAAAAGAGGTGGCACCTTGTCCTGCTTTGACCTCCTCAAGTTCCCACACCACACGCGTTAGTCCAGCAAATATTCTTCCACCGGCAACCTGATACCGCACCGCATTTGCTTGCTGCGGAGGTCGCACAACATGTGGTAAGCCATTGTCACCACGTGATGTAACACTCCAACCAGATTCACGGACTGTGGTAAAAGATCCTTCACACCGAAATCCATAACAATCGTCGTGCACAAAAGGAGCTTCGGACAGGATTTCATTCAGAATACCTACAATTGCAGGATGATCAAGCAAGTTCTGCAGTGCACCGTGATAGCTTTGCCTTGCCCCAGCATATACTTCCGCTTTCATCTCTTCAATTTCCGAATCCGACAAAATAGATGGTAATAAAATCCAACCGCGAAGATCAAAGAAAAACTTCTGTTCTGGAGTCATCGGTACTGGTTCATCATTAAACGTTTCTTTTGACATTAATATCTCCTTAAAAGTCGTTGCCACACTTTGCATGTAATCACAATCGTATTATAGTGAAATCTAAAAATATGTTCACACTCCCTGGTAGATGCGGTTTCCTAACCGCATCTATGGACTGAATAAACACGGTTCGGTTAGGAAACCGAACCTACCGTAGTGTAAAAATAATTATGGATTTCACTATAATGCGTATAACAACAATTTACCATTAATCAGGTAATTTTGCACAAGGTATTACACTTCATTTGAAATGTTTCTGCTATGGTGAAATATTGAAGTAATTATACACCTCACCTGTGAATCAACGCCAAATGCGCCAAATCAACGGTATGAATGCCTTATGGCATTCCCCGTATGGAATTTGTCGGGAGCGATCTCCGAATCGCGACTATAACCATTGGTAGTCGGGAATCGGAGTTCCCTCCTACAGACGAATAATGTCTAATTAGTTGTAAAATCTACCATAAATATCAAACTCACTGCATTGGGTAAGAAATCTATTTCTTAAATAGTCTTTGATTTATGTGGTGTTATTTTCCAACGAATACTGGCGGTTTCCACCAGGACCTCCACCAATTGCCCAAGTTCCACGGAATAAGGATTGCCGTTTTGAAGGCATCTGTACTATTATTTCATGACTTAGATTCAACCGAAACCATTGAGCCCATATTGAGTTGTAACAATTAAACACAGCACAACGCGGATTGTCAGGGTTCGTCCAGTTGTTGGTAGCATGTACAAGACTCTCAGTGAAAATAAGTACCGACCCAGGCGGACAACTATAGTCCTCCATCATATTCTTTATTTTATTCTCCATAGGTGATTCACTAATATTCGGGCGGTTTGGATCCGGTCCACCATAGTTGAAATGTGCCTTATGAGAACCACTTAGAAAAGTAGTACCTCCCTGTCCAGCCTTCACCTCCTCAAGTTCCCAAATCACACGTGTGAGTCCTGCGAATATCTTTCCACCAGCAACCTGATACCGCATCGCATTTGCTTGTTGTGGAGGTCGCACGACATGCGGTACCGCAGTACCACTATGAGAAGAAGTGCTCCAGCCGGGTTTCCTGACCGTAGTAACCGAATTCTCACACCGAAAGCCGTAGCAATCATCAAAGATAAATCGTTCATCAGCAAGGATTTCGTTTAGAATACCTACAATTGCAGGATGATCAAGCAAGTTCTGCAGTGTTCCGTGATAACTTTGCCTTGCACCCGCATACACTTCCGCTTTCATCTCTTCGATTTCCGACTCTGACAATACCGATGGTAGCAGAAGCCAACCCCGTAAGTCGAAGAAAAACTTCTGTTCAGGAGTCATCAATTTCTCTCCCTGTTCCAATGGCATTGGATCATTAGAATTACGTACTTCTTGCATGATAATAAAATCCTTTTATAGACAAACTGTCCAAAATATTAAAACACCTGTTTCAATCCAGGCAAGAAATAATCTTTAACAACAACCTCCCAACTCATGCAAGAGGCGATTTCATAACCTTCTTTAATCATTTCCTCAACATCGCGAGGTTTTCGTGGTAACCTACCCAGAAGTTTCGCTGCAATGTCACGGCTATTTTCTACTTCAATTTGCGTGCGTTCTGCCAAACCGATGTTCAGCACATCTCCTAACGATTTCGGCGCGGCATTAAGGTGCGTATAGTCAGCAATAACAACATTAGGAACTTCGCGATCATCAGTCGCTCGTTGAATGAAACCACAACATCCACATACATTGCTAACAACGCAGATTGCACCGAAGCTGAGCGGCTCCACCTGCGCAATCCCAAAAGGTTCATAAATTGACTGCCCAAATTCCGCATCACTTCCTTTGCGGATATCCATAAACTCCATCTCTATTGGCATTCGACTGCCGCAAGATGCTTGACTCCATCCAAACTGATTCACGAAAACCACCTTAATTGCCTTAGACTGCAAATTAAAGGCAGACACACCGTTGTTCAACTCAATTTCTGCCCCAACCAAATCTGGATAACCTATTTTATGGTGCACGGGCCAACCGTATTCGCGTTCCATCTCATATATGTTTTCATGTGGGCGTCCGGTAGCAATTTCTGTAGAAAGAATAAACAACACGGCTGTTTTGTCATTAGAAGCAAGCAGCGAATCCAGATGTGTTAGCACTTGCAAATCGCGCCATAATCCCTTGCTTTTAACCAGTCGTGTAACATGCGTAAATACATAATCGGGACGATAGTCAAGTAACGTCCTTGCATACTTTTGGAGTCGTGCTTTTGATGCCAATTTTTCCTCTAAATTCATCTCAAACACTGGAATTCCATTGTAGACGAGGTTAATGGGATACGCCTCAAACGGTTGCGCCAAAAAGCGGAGTTCATCTACAACGAGGTCGCCGACAGCAAAGATCGTATCGCAAAGATGTGCTTTGTCAATTAAGGCGTGCTTGAAATACCAGAACGGGTCACCGAATACATCGCGAATTAACATGCCTTGTGATTTTGCCTGATCTAAGGCGTTGTAAAAACGCACATCGTGTCCGGGATGCCCTTCAACAATAGGGCGTATTGTTGCCACTTCATGAGCATAAAAGACAGTTCGAATGTTTGCGGCACCGTTGCCGTTTTTCCGTTCAATCTGTGTTTTCAGCGCAAGCGGCATTCCCATAAACTCATGCGAGATAATATACACAGGAGTTTCGGTCACTTCACCAATTAGTACCTGTAGTGCTTCGTAAGCGGGTTCAGCGAGGCGTACATACTCCTCAAACTCCCATTCACTCTCATAACGAGTAGATTCAATTCCGAAATGTTCGTAAAGCTGCCACTTGAACTGTCTGGTCATATCTTCATTGCTGTTAGAGACATTAACCAAGATTACATCTGTCAGAGTGGTAACATTTTGGTCTTTATTCTCAAATCTCCGTTGCCCGTAGATAAGTTCAACTTGATAAGTCTTTTCAATCTCGCTGAGTGCCACTGCGTGAGGTGAAGTTTTTATACCGTCTGCAGCGTGATACAATACAGAATCCAGTGCTCCCAAATCAGCACCAGAGAATAGCGGACCGACAAGAAAAGTTCGCTCAATCGCCTCGTTGTAGCTGCGGGTTGTCAGCAACCCCTCCAAAACTGCCCCGATACCTCCCATTTTCTGCATAGCTTCGTGTGTGACGTGGACAACAATACTCAAGATTCACCTCGTTTAAAGAATAAGGTTGGAATATCTTAAAAATACCATGCAAAGTAAGAAAGTGTCAAGGTGTTTTCAATTTGAGTCAATTTATGATGATTCTATTTGATGTTTATCACTTGTTCAATATCCCAAAGCAGTACCGTGCCGTCCCTACACCCAGTTGCAATTAAGGTGCCATCTGGTGAAAAAGCAAAACCAAAGACCCAATCTGTATGCTCAAGTTTAGCTTTGATCTCTCCTGTATTAGTATCCCACAAACGTACCGAGTTGTTATACCCCCCAGCAATAGTGCTACTATCAGGCGAAAAAGAGAAAGAATATTTCCAACTACTATGTCCAGAATGCGTTCTGTCCGGTCCTTGTGTGTCCCCAGCGAGTAGTGAAGTTTTGAGTTGTCCTGTTGTTGCATCCCACAAATGTATTGTCTTGTTATTTCCATCCAAGCACGCCACGGTCGTTGCATTTGGTGAATACACAAAGGAATAGATAAAATAGTCCTGCTGTCCTGCAAGTGTGACTTTATGTTGTCCAGTGGTTGCATCCCACAAACGTACCATATTATCTTTACCTTTGTTGGCGACTATGATGTCACCTGGCGAATCCACAAAAAGATATATCTCGTCCGGATGTCTGAATGCGGATATAGGTTGACCTGTAGCTGCTTTCCACAAACGCACCGCATCGTCTCCGTAAATACCCTTGCTGACGATAATAGTACCGTCTGGCGAATATGCAACTGATTGAACTTGTTCCGTATGTCCTATAAATGTAGCTTTTTGCTTTCCTGTAGTTGCATCCCACGACCGTAATGTCTTGTCCCCAAGTGCAGCGGCGATAGCGGTGCCATCGGGGGAATAAACAAAGGAAGACATCCAATGCGGTGGTTTAATTCTAACTTTGAGGGCACCTGTTGCTACATCCCACAAATACATTGAGCGATCATAACCCCAACTTGCAAGTGTGGCACCGTCTGGTGAATACGCGAGGGAATGAAGATTTTTTGTATGTCCTATAAGCGTAATTTTAAGTTTTCCAGTATTCGCATCCCACAAGTGCACTCTTTCCCCCGCAGTCCCAGTCGCAATAGTTGTCCCATCAGGAGAATATGCAAGACAATAAACAGCATCGGTATGTCCTGTGAGTGTTGCTTTGAGTTCTCCTGTGGATGTATCCCTTAAACGCACATTTTTATCCTTACTCCAACTTGCAAGTGTGTGCCCATCTGGTGAATACATCAAGGAATGGATTTTGTCAGGATGTCCGAATGCAGTTATGAGTTTTCCTGTAGATGTGTTCCACAAACGCATTGTTTCGTCAGAACTCCTACTCACAAGTGTGACACCATCAGGTGAATAGACAATAGAGGCGACTATATCCAAATGTTCTAATGTGCCTTTAAGTTTCCCTGTGGAAGAATCCCATAAACATACCGTTTTATCTCTACTTAAACTTGCGATTGTGGTGCCATCTGGTGAATACACAAGTGAAGTAACCCAATCTGTATATCTTATGAGCGTGGCTTTGAGTTTTCCCGTTTTAGCATCCCATAGACGTACTGTTTGGTCAATACTTGCAGTAGCAATAGTAGAACTGTCCGGAGAATACCCTATAGAAGTGACTTGGTCAGTATGCAACAATTTAGTTTTGAGTTTTCCCGTGGTAGTATCCCATAGACACACCTTCTTATCTAACCCAAAAGTAGCAATAGTAGTGCTATCTGGTGAATACATAAAGGAAAAGATTCTACTCATATTTCCAAGAGTGGTTATCAGTTTACCTGTTATTGCATTCCATAAGTGCATCACCTTCGGATGAGTACTTATGCTTAGAAGGGTTGTGCTATCAGGTGAATACATTAGAGCAGTGACTTGACGTTTATGTCTTGTGAGTGTTGCTTTGAGTTGCCCTGTGGTTGCATCCCATAGACGTACTGTACCGTTGTACTTATTCGTAGAATTATTTTTATAACGTCCGCCACTTGCAATTGTTTTTCCATCAGGCGAGTATACCACGACGTTATCAAGATATACCTCATCTGTGTCAGTTGTAAGTGTGGTTATGCGTTTTCTGGTCGTAGCATTCCACATACGAACTTTGCCATCACCGCCTATACTCGAAATTGTCGTTCCATCGGGTGAATACACTACGGAAGTGACACTTGGTGGATCATCTGTGAGTAGGTTAAGTTCTTCTCCGGTTTGCGAATCGTAAATCCAAATACCAATAGAACTTGCTACCGCTAAACGAGTGTTGTCTGGGGAATACGCTATATCATTTATATTACCTTTACCGATGCGGAATTTAGCACCTTTGGGTAGACTGAATTGCATATAGTCTTTGGACACAGCATGCGGCAGTAAAAGAAGCAGCGTGAATACAAACAACGTGAGGTTGAAAAATGAAACAGATTTCATGGATAAAAGTTCCTTGTTTGATTGTCGGTTTCCCTTACAAACATTTCATTGACGTATTCATTTTAGTAGTATACCACAAAATTGTTAAATTAACGTATTTTTGCGAAAACCCAAGAAGACATTAAAACTTGCGGATACGTTTTTAGCATACTATACGCGGGCATCGGTTAGCAGGAGTACGGGAACTTTTCATCGCACTGTCTCAATCCATGATTATGTTGAAGCGTCCTACTTTTATTCTTGACACACCGCAGAAATAGAAGTATAATTCACTTGAAAACATACATCCTAAAAAATACACTTTCGGAGGGAAATATGCTTGACGATATCGGAAAAATCGCTGGCGAAATTTGGCACTATCTTGAAAAACATGAGGAGGCATCTGTCGGAAAATTGACACAAGAACTCAAAAAAACTGAACGATTGATACTGCTCGGACTCGGTTGGTTGGCACGCGAAGGAAAATTAAACACTGAAAAACGGCAAAGAGCCACCTATTTCAAGTTAAACACCGCAGCCGCTTCTGATAACGAGGAGAATGCTGCAGAATGAAGCCTATTCGCCAATTATCAGTTGTACCAACCTTACCAGCAAACCTTGAACCACTGCGGGAGTTGGCATTGAACTTGTGGTGGACATGGGATAACGAAGCACTTAGCCTATTTCGCCACCTTGATTCAGAATTATGGGAAGAAACCTATCACAACCCAGTCGCCATGCTCGGCAAAATTTCACAAGAACAGTTACAAGCAACAGCGAAGAATGAGGTGTTTTTAGCCCATCTTGATGTTATTCACAAAAAGTTTAAATCATACCTTTCTGCACCGTCATGGTTTGAAACCTATTCAGACGACAAGTCACTCACCAATCTAAATATCGCCTATTTTTCAATGGAGTTTGGACTGACAGAGTGCATGCCACTCTACTCTGGCGGTCTGGGTGTCTTAGCAGGCGACCATCTAAAATCAACCAGTTATTTGGGGCTTCCGTTTATTGGTGTCGGTTTGCTTTATCATCACGGCTATTTTCGGCAAACACTCACGTCAGACGGTTGGCAGATGGCAGATTATCCTGAAAACGACTTTTACAATATGCCAATTTCTCCTGAGCAGAAAGCAGATGGTAGTTCGCTTTTAATTGAGGTAGATTATCCAGAGGGAAGGCTTTTGCAAAGGTCTGGCGTGCACAGGTGGGACGGATTCCTTTATATCTGTTGGATACGAATATCCCAGAAAATAAAAATGCCGAATTGCGCGACATCACCGATTACCTTTATGGTGGCGACGAACGAATGCGTATCAAGCAGGAGATTTTGCTCGGTATTGGTGGTTACCGTGCCTTAGCAGCACTCAATATTCATCCAACTGTCTGCCACATCAACGAAGGGCACGCAGCGTTTTTGGCGTTAGAACGGATATGTCAATTAATGGCAGATACCGGTATCAGTTTTGACGAAGCACGCGAAGCAACAACGACAGGAAACATCTTCACAACGCACACACCTGTCCCCGCAGGAATTGATTGGTTTCCGCCCGATCTCGTGAAACATTATTTCAGAAACTACTTTGGTACACTCGGTATTTCAGAAGAAAAGTTTCTCGGTTTAGGAAGGAAAAATCCTTCGGATAATAGCAGTGAATTCAGCCCAGCGTTAGTCGCGCTACGGCTTTCGACGATGTCCAACGGTGTGAGTCAATTACACGGACATGTTTCCCGCAACATGTGGAAAAATCTATGGCACAATCTTCCTGTCCATGAAGTTCCCATCAAAGCAATCACGAATGGTATACATACCCGCTCTTGGGTTTCAGAAGATATGCAGAGCCTATTTGACAGGTATCTCGGTCCCAAATGGATTGTTGATCTCACAAATCAAGAGGTTTGGACTCAGATTTCGCAGATTCCCGATACGGAATTATGGCGCACACATGAACGCCGACGTGAACGTCTCATTGCATTTGCGCGTCAGCGGCAAAGCCAAAAACGACACAAAAGTGCAGACCATACCTTGATAGCACAAGACACTAATCAAGAACACAAATCTGTAGCAAAAACACTCAATTCTGCAGCATTGACGATTGGATTTGCACGTAGGTTTGCCACCTACAAACGCGCAACTTTAATATTCAACGATCTTGACCGTCTTGAAAAGATTCTCAATGACCCAGAACGACCCGTCCAACTTATTTTTGCTGGAAAGGCACACCCGGATGATCATGAGGGGAAAGTCTTTATTCAAAAGATTCACAAAATCGCTGCAGAACCGAGATTCCAACATAAAATCCTATTCATTGAAAATTACGACATCTGTGTCGGACGCTATCTCGTTGAAGGCGTAGATGTTTGGCTCAATACACCGTTGCCACCGAATGAAGCAAGCGGCACAAGTGGTATGAAGGCGGCAGCAAACGGTGCACTAAACCTCAGTATGGCTGATGGATGGTGGGCAGAGGCGCAACATCTCGGTGGTGGTTGGACGATTGACGCTACACCTGAAGCGGATGACCCAAAATCCGTTAACAAAGCACATGCAAACGCAATCTATGACTTACTTGAAAACGAGGTTGTGCCACTGTTTTATGATCGAAACCCCGTTGATGATATCCCTTACGGTTGGGTCGCAAAAATGAAATCAGCGATGCAGAACTTAGCACCGGTATTCAACACAAAACGCATGGTTGCGGAGTATGCAGAACGTCTCTATTTTCCTGCACACCAAAGATGGCTACAGCTGAATGAAAATGAAGCACGTCGCGGCATCGCACTCGCAAATTGGAAAGCAAATATCCGTAAGCATTGGCGTAATTTGCGCATTGAGGAGCGAATTCCTAAAACACAAGATACATTACCAAAAAGTGCATCTGCCGTTTCTGTCGGAGAATCGGTTTCAATTCAAGCAGTTGTTCACACGGATGCACTGTTTCCTAATGAGTTCGCTGTCCAAATATATCACGGTGTGTTAAATTCAACTGATGAAATCCAGAATGGCAGCGTGACAAATATGGAATATCAGGAAGACCTTGGCGGCGGAAAATATCTGTTTGAAGGAACACTTAGTTTAAATCAAACGGGTCTTCACGGCTATAACCTGCGTGTTTTGCCCTCGCATGAGGATTTACAATCCGTTTACGAACTCGGCCTTATAACATGGGCATAATATAAGTGAAGAATTATGACTCCGATGTATGTAAATTATTCTTGTGGGAGAGGTTTTCAACCCGATACTGCATGTAGATAACCGAAATTGAATGACACCGACGTTTTTCCGTTGCGTAAACCTATTTTTGAGCGTATAATTGAATAGGTTTGTAGATAGAGCCATTTCTGGTGAATTACAAAATAATATACACTTTCATCCCGGTAGGTGAGGTTTCCTAACCTCACCGGTGCAGAATGAATCATTAATTGTAAAACCTATTCTAATAGACATGGAAAGAAAAGCAGACATCACACGCGAAACCAGAGAAACCCAAATCCGCCTTATTCTCAATCTTGATGGAGAAGGCACCTCCAACATCAACACTGGTGTTGGATTTCTGGATCATATGTTAGAACTCTTTGCAAAACACGGATTCTTTGATCTGGAAGTTGAAGCAAAAGGCGATTTGCATGTAGATGCACATCATACAACCGAAGATGTCGGTATCTGCTTAGGACAGGCACTTCAAAAAGCAGTAGGCGACAAAGCAGGGATGAGACGTTTTGGCAGTTTCGCTGTCCCAATGTACGAGTCTCTTGCGAAAGTTGATCTGGATATCTGTGGACGCCCCTATCTCCATTACGAAACGCCTCTTGACTCTGGCAAGGTCGGTGAATTTGACATAGAATTGACTGAAGAATTCTTCCACGGATTTGTGAACAACAGCGGTACAACATTGCATATTAACGTCCCGTATGGCACAAACCAACACCACATTATTGAAGCGATTTTTAAAGCAGTCGCGAAAGCCTTAGATATTGCAACTCAGTTTGACGGGCGTATTACTGGCGTGCTTTCTACCAAAGGAAGTTTGTAAGAGCTAAATAAAAAAACGCGGGAGAACTTTATGAGTAACGGCAACGTGATCGCAGTAATTCTTGGAGGTGGTCGTGGTGCACGTCTATTTCCATTGACACGCGACCGCGCAAAACCGAGTGTCCCGATTGCTGGCAAATTCAGGTTAGTTGACATCCCGATTAGCAACTGCCTACATTCAGGGTTAGAGCGCATTTATGTCTTAACACAATTCAACTCTGTCTCCTTAAATAGACATATTGCACAAACATACCGTTTTGATAGTTACCGACGCGGGTTCGTCCAAATTCTGGCTGCACAACAAACGCTAATGGGCGATGAATGGTATCAGGGAACAGCGGATGCTGTCAAGCATAACCAACCTTATATCCTCAACCCGCGTGTAGCAGATGATCACGTCCTGATTCTTGCAGGCGATCATCTCTACCGCATGGATTATCGGAAAATGCTGGCGGTTCACACCGAATCCAACGCGGACATAACCGTATCTGTCCTACCTGTGAAAAAAGAGGTTACGAAAGGACTCGGTATTCTCCAAGCTGATGCAAATGGGCGTATAACAGATTTTGTTGAAAAACCACAAACAGAGGAAGAACTGCAGCAGTTACGTGTTGAAGCTGATGTTTTTACCTCACGCGGAATCGAACCCAATGATAGAGAATACATCGCCTCTATGGGAATCTACATCTTTAACCGCAATGTCCTGCAAGAGGTCATCCAAGACGATTCAAACGTGGACTTCGGTAAAGATATTATTCCGAAAAGTATTAAGACGCGCCAAGTTTCTGCATACTTTTTCGATGGATATTGGGAGGATATCGGGACCATCCGCTCCTTCTATTCTGCTAACATTGCACTCACCGATGTATCCCCTGCTTTTAATTTCTACGATGAACAGTCACCTATCTACACCAACCGCAGACATTTGCCGAGTACCAAAGTTAACAGCAGCAGTGTCCGTTCCTCTATCCTTGCGGAAGGTTCAATCATTGACGATTCCGAACTGGATAGAACGATTGTCGGTATCCGAAGTATCATCTCCAACGGCAGTAGAATTTATCAATCTGTTCTCATGGGAGCTGATTATTATGAGTCGGACACATTACGTGCAGAAAACGCCAAAGCAGGAATACCGAATGTCGGTATTGGCAGAAAGTGCTTAATTCAAAATGCAATTATTGACAAAAATGCGCGAATCGGTGATAATGCTGTCATAGCAAATACAAAAAATCTTGACAATCATGATTCGGATAACTATTATATTCGGGACGGAATCGTAATTGTACCGAAAGACGCTACGATTTTACCTGATACGGTTGTCTAAATTGTAGCACTTAACGCGGGTGGAGATATTCTCCACTCCTATAGAGTCTCATGGCAAAGGAGCGTTTCACATGTCCAAATTGTTATCTCTTCTATTTCTTAGTCTTTTGATAATATCACCACAAGTCGTGGCACTTGATACAGATGGCTTGGTCGGTGCATGGTTAATGGATGATGGCAATGGAAAAACCGTTTCTGATTCTTCAGATAATGGCTTAGATGGGAAAGTCGCACAAGGAAATCCGAAATGGGTTAAAGGGAAATTTGGGGGCGCAATGGAATTTGGCGGGTCTGACATGGTAACAGTTGACGATGATGCCGCGCTTGACCTCAAATCCTTCACACTTTCAGCTTGGATCAATATCCCGAAAATTTCAGGAAAATGGCAAATTATCGCTTCCAAAGAGAATCGCGGTCCCACAGGACGGAATTATGGAATATTCGGACATGTCAATACTGGTGTAGTTCATTATTCCTTCACTACAGGCGGTTGGAAATCTTTTGATGCAAAAACCGTCGTTACGGATGGCAAGTGACACCACATTGTCACAACCTATGAAAAACCGAATTTCAAACTCTATGTAGACGGACAAGTAGATGCCCAAACAGCCCCAAATACTGATCCGGACAACCATGATAATTTCCTGTTTATCGGCGGATGTAACATCGGTGACTATTGGATGACCGGCACCATTGACGAAGTCGTCCTTTATGGCAGAGCCCTCAGCGAAGCGGAAATCGGCGAATTGATGGAGAAAGGAATTACGGATGCTTTGGACGTACAACCGGGCGGGAAACTGGTAACTACGTGGAGCCAGATTAAAACAGACGCAACAAGGTAGATTCTACTGAAAGCATTGCGTTCCGATGTAATCGTTTAACTTATGCACACAAGTACCTGAAGTCTCCTCTATTCTGGGAAAGGCTTCAGACTTCATACAGCACAATATAATATGAATATCTGCTTGTATCCAAGGAAGGCAGACTCTTAATATGGCTGAATTAAGACAGCAGCTTCTGGTCTTACATTTACACACACCAGACCTCAACAGCCACGTCGTTGCATGGGCAATGTACGATGGCACTGGTAAAAAACGCTATACCACTGGTGATAGCGAGGCTCCACCCTATAGCTCAGTTATAGAAGCAATGCAGGATGGTTGGCGGGTTATTCAGTTTCCACAACAATTTCCTGCTTTTCCCGGCATGGAGTATCACACTTCATATCTAAGATTTGAATATATCTTGGAGAAATTGGAGGAAATCTAATGGTTGACAAACAGCATCTCCTAACCACAGAACAGATGGCAACTTTTGTAGCCGACGGTTACTTACGCTTTGATGATTTTATCCCTGATGAATTAAATGAAGCCGCACATGAAGAAATGCAGTCTGGCGTTAACGTCCGAGGCGGCGGTGGCACCGTGTTAGACGATGTATGGCACGACGATTCCGCTGTTGGAAAAGTCTTTCGCCTCCCTCAAGTGCAAGGCATTATCCAAAGCCTCGTTGGTGAGGCACCATTGTTTGACCATCATGCTACTCACATTGTGCGACCACAGAGTGAACACGGACAGATTTGGCACGCGGATGCAATCATTGACATTCGAATGCACTTTGACATTCAGTTCTTCTATTTTTCACACGACACACCACGCGAAATGGGTGGCACAATGATTTTGCCTGGGAGCCATTTCAGACGTGTCTGCGAAACAGACATTGCGCGTTACCAAAACTTCCTTGGACAACACCCCATGGTTTGCAACGCCGGCACACTTGTCGTTGTACATCATGGGATGTGGCACTGCGCACAACCGAATTTGACTGAAGATACCCGCTACATGTATAAACTGCGACTCAACCCGACTGTCCGTCAACTCAAACTTTGGAACACGGATGATATTGATGCTCCCGGTATCCGTGGTATTTTAAGCCGAAACCATAGGTGGTACGGCAACGATGTCCGACTTGAGATTGTCAACCGCATAAAACTTTGGCGGTTCCTCATTGGTGATGAGTCTTATGATGTCGGTTATTGGCTATCTCGACTTGAAAATATGCCGGAGAATGTCCAGAACGTTGCGTAGTTTTTGATGTGTAAACACATTCATGTAAAAAACGAACCCCACAAGAACTGGCATCAGTCCTTGTGGGGTTCGTTTTTGTAAAGTTGCTGTAAAATTATGGTTGTTAATCAAAAGTAACAATTACTTTGCTATTCCCTTTGAGAATACCCTGCTCCTTAAGTCGACGGATTATCTGTTCACGGTGTTCTGGTGGAACACCCTTAAATTTTCCGCGCATCTCTTGTGCTTTTTTCATCGCTTCTTCCTTAGCCTTTCTCATAGCAGCTTCTTTATCAAATGACTTTGATGAGTCACCCTTGTTGTTGCTTTCGTCCCGATTAGAACTTTCTGATCTGGATGGACTACTGCGACGAGAACCGCCACTTTTAAGAAACTGCATATTTCCCTTTCTGAGCGTAATCGTTTCACCATTTTTGTCTAAAGTGACTTTCTTCTGCTGGATTTCTTTTACGATTGCATCACCGACTTTATCACCAACACCAACTATATAAAAATCATTTGAACGTTCCTCTGATATAAACGCCTCTACTCTGGTACCGTTTGGGTTTATAGCAGTACCATTCAGCGTATATTGAGGTTCTCTATTAGGTGGTCTCCAACCAAGCGGACGAAAAATGTTATTGTCAACAATCACCTTATAAAAATCTGAACTATCAGATTCTGCGCTTCTCGAACGTCCTTGCACACCCCAATTAACACCTTGTGGAAGGTTACGAAATTTAACTATCTGAGGTGCCGCTTGTGTTTTCATTTCGTTTGCTTTAGCAATGATGATTTCTTTTTTATTTGCATTCTGTGCTTGAAGTCTTACTCCAAATACAAGCAGTAAGCTGACTACACTAACTATTGCTAAAAAAATCAGGATTTTTGAATACTTCACTATATTCTCCTTATTTGCAGTGCAAGCGAACTGATATAAACACGCACAGCATTATATATATTACGAACTTTAGGTTTTATTATAGTGGATTTTACAATAAACTTGACATTTTGAGTGTCTGGTCGCGATTCGGAGATCGCTCCTACAAAAGAAATGTCACCATATTATTATAATGTACAAAAAGATCAATAACAACTGAAAATTAATACATTATAATGTCCTATAGATCATGACGCGAATACATATAAGAAAAGTTGCATAATTTTTGCGTGGTGAATTAATAGCGAATACTCAGCTTGTATACGGTCGCTACCAAACAATTCGATACTTTTATTCGTAGATCCCTTTAATGGGAAATATAAAATAGATGCTTGCTGTAGACGCGCTTTATAAGCGTATTGATTGATGGTATATCATTATGGAAAATAAAAACAAATAGACACTTGTCCGCGGTGGGTGAGGTTTCCCACGAATCATGTAGAATGCTATACGCGCGTTCTGTCAAGCGCATTCGGTGTTGATTCACCTTGCCAGTTCAAAGTATTCAGTAATTCTAAGATTTACCATAATTAGGACTTACGCACAAAAGGTAGGCGAGGAATGCCTAAAGACGAATGCGCCAAATCAACGGTATGAATGCCATTAAGGCATTCACCGTATGGCATTCGCCATGATTCATACCGTTGATTTGGCGTTTTGTAAGCGCGTGGATAATTCAGAATTCTGCTGGAAATCACACCCTTTTAATCATAATTATTGCAAAAATCGTGAAAATTACGTAAGTCCTGATAATTATAGAATTCATCAATATGTTCTGTCAAGAAACAACCCCACAAGAATTTACATAAATCCCTGTAGGGTTGTTTCTTGAAAATTCGGTCTAAGATAGAAAGTATAGTAGTATTCTTAGCGACCTCGGCCTCTGCGTCCTCCAAATTCACGCATCATCCGTGAACGTTGTTCACGCGAAGCACCCTCAAACCTTCTCCGCATTTCTTGAGCTCTTTTCATCCATTCTTCCCTCATTTTTTTCTCTGCATTTTTCTGAGCATTTTTCATAGCGGCTTCTTTATCAGAGGAATTAGAGGACTCCTTGCTTTCGTTCTGATTAGCACTTTCTGATCTGGACGAACTGCGACGAGAATTGCCACTTTTCAGAAACTGCATATTTCCCTTTCTGAGCGTAATCGTTTCACCATTTTTGTCCAATACGATCTCTTTTTCCGTAATCTCTTTTACGACTGCATCACCAACTTTATCTCCAACCTTAGCAATATAAAATTGATTTGAACGTTGTTCTGAAACATACGCCTCGGAAAACGTGCCTGTCAGGTTTATTCGTTTGCCTATGTAAGCATATTCCGGTTCTTTATTAGGCGGTCTCCAACCAAGAGGACGAAAGAGACTATTATCAACAATCACCTTATAAAAATCTGAACTGTCTTTAGAATCTGAAGACGTAGAACGTTGTTGCCCACCCCATCTTGAAACCTGTTGAGGCAACTGTGTCTCCAAGTTAGAACCTTGTTGCCGATTGCGAAACTGCTCCATACGCTGCGCCGCCCTGGGTTGCATTTCATTTGTATTTACAGCGATTGATTCAACTTTTGTTTTATTTTGTGCTTGGAGTCTTACCCCAAATACGAGTAGTAAACCTGCTACACAACAGATTCCCAAAAAAATCAGGATTTTTGAATACTTCACTATATTCTCCTTATTTGCAGTACAAGTAAACTGTTATAAACACGCAAGGTATCTTTTTATGTAGGTTTGACAAGTTTATCCGTAAAATGTTCATTTTTTCTTATTTATTCAATTCATAAATCTACTATACATAATTGTACCATAGTTTTCACCTGATGTCAAGTTTATATTTTACATAGCGCAGGTCATTTAGTTTTCGGATTTTCTGGCACATTTTATTACAACGTTCATTTCTGATATGGTGAAATATGGAAATAATTATACACCTCACTTGTGAATCAACGCCGAATACGCCAAATCAAGAAATCAACGGTATGAATGACATTTAGTCATTCACCGAGTATGAATGCCGTTTAGGCATTCCCCGTGTGGTATTCGGCGGGAGCGATCTCCGAATCGCGACTAATGCCATAGGCGCATTTGGCGTTGATCCACGGAACTCAAGATGTAAAAATCCAAATCAACGCTGAATGCGCCAAATCAACGGTATGAATGCCATTAAGGCATTCACCGTATGGGCATTCAGCGGGCTTAGAAGGTTTCCCTCCCACAAGAGAATCATCACTAAATTGATGCTTATGGTGCGGTTAGGAAACCGCACCTACCGTTTTTGGAGTGATTATCTCGCAATTATTCTTAAATTGACAGTTGCGGGTTTCGCATTTGCTCTACCCTACCTACAAGAGACTTATACCAAATTAACTTGATTCATATTGTTTTTCTATTTTGCAAATCCACTGAAAACCGACATGTGCCTGCACCTTCTTTCTGTTTTCGGAGAACCACCGACACCTTTCCACAAGCACTTCTTCAAGTGCTGATAGCGTTGTCCAAACTTTATTCACAACTACCTCGCGGAACAGAGACCATAGCCGTTCAGCAGGTTGGAGTTCAGGTGTTATACGGCGGTAAATAAAACAACTCAATCCCTTGTGGGACTTCTAAATCCTTACCCGTGTGAAAACCCGCACGATCTAACAAAAGGATTATCTGTTTCTTCCCATCCGGGTTCACATCCCGAGCAAACTCTGCCAACGCAAGGTTCATCACTTCAACACTTACACTCGGCATCAAAAGTTTCCAATAAGTCTCACCTGTCTGAGGACGGACAAGACCGAACCCGTAGAGCCATTTATCATTTATATACCGGGGCTATCGGTCTTTCACCTTGCTTCGCCCAGACGCGCCGATGAACCGGCAATAATCCCAAGCGCGTCTCGTCTTCTGCCCAAATCTCTACCGGTTTCTCCGGACACTGACTTTCAAGCACAGCTACCCGCGCCTTTAGTTTTTTTTAAATGCTTGCTGCTCATCAGGGGTTGCAGCTGCTTGATGTTGTGGACGAGGTGTCTGTAAAGTCCAACCCAGACGCCTGAGATATTTCCAACCTGACACATCACTGACAGAACGCTGCAGTGTTTCGGATATCCACGCCGCCACCTTCGGACCTGTCCAAAGACCACCATCAGCAGGAGGCACTGATAGCGCAACTTCAAGAGCAGCTTGCTGTGTTTCATCCAAAAAACGCTTTCTTCCACTGTTTTTGCGTTTATCTTGTATAGCTGCTTCGCCTTCAGCATTATACCGTTTGAGCAACTTCCGAACACAGTCCGGAGTGCGCCCTACAATCTCAGCGACTTCGCGAGGTGTTCGGGAATGTGCGGTATCAGCAAGAAGCCAAATAATATGCCAGTGCGTCCGTTCCCGAGGACATTCACATTCAAGATATCTTTCTCTAAGAACTTCTACTGAAAAGTGAGGAAAAACCTCATGTTTTTGCTTTTTCATCTGTTCACAATAACATATCTAAAAAAATATATATACAAGAAAAATAAAGTTAATTTGGTATAACACGTTCAGATTTTCTGCACATACCGCTCCGCTGGAGCGGAAGAAAACGGCAACTTTTTCTATAAACATCTCGCTCCGCATGAAGATTCATAAATAAATTAGGTAATATGCAGCGAAGTCTGGTTCGGTTAGGAAACCGCACCTACCGGGTTTGTAATAAAATAGAGTTACCCAATTTAATAGTTAATCTTCATCTGGAGCGAAAGATAGAACACACCGACTATAATGGAATCATCATTTTTATAGTAAAATTCACAATTACCTGGACATTGGCGAGGTTAGGAAACCTCGCCAGCGCGAGCGTGTAGGGATTGTTGTTCATTGAAATGTGAACATATTTTCAGATTTTACCCATACGTTTGGTGTGAAAGCCCCTTGCATTAGCTTGGGGATGAAACACCGCTAACGTCTCCATTTATCAAAAAGTGCTTGATTTTATTCAAGAAATGTGGTATACTATTTCTATCAACTGGATAGGAGAGCAATCATTGGCAACCTTGCCAATGTCCTATCCAATCCGATTGCTCGGACAGAATTGATGTTGATAAGTTCAACAATACCACAAATCAGACCTATAAGTTTCGGAGGTTATGATCCTCCAGTCGTTTGTGATGAGTCTTGCGGTTGCTTTTAGAGATGATATAGGAGAACCCTATACCACAGCAACAATGTGCAAGACGCTAAAGAACTAAAGTATCAGGGCGTATCGTAGGGACTTTGTAAAGTCTTGTAGTCGCACCGTGGCGGGTGCCGCATTCGTTGTTAATGTGTCGCTATGAGAAATCATAGAAGTAGCCTTTGAGTCTACAAAAGATGCCCACATCTTCAAAAATATCAAGGATTGAGAAGATGACCTAAAGGAAGCCCTATCCTTTAGGGTAGGCAGCCGTCACTATAATAGGTAGCAGCTTAGGTTAAGAAATAGACAGAGTCACACCTCAATCCCGTGCAACTGACACCGCCACCCCATCTTTAAGCCGATGCTGATCATCAACAATCACTTTTGTTGCCAGCGCGAGACGCGAGTTAATTTCTATTTCGCTACCGTATACTCCACCTACGTTTACCTGTTTTAGGCGCGCTACATCTTCCTCTACAACAAATATGTTCCCTGTTCCATTCTGAATCTGCAGCACAGCACGACGTGGAAGCAGCAATACCTTTTGCCGTTCACCTGTCTTGATAGAGATGGTAACCGATGTGCCCGGTTTTAGCGCGCTATTGTCAATCGGCGCGGGGGAACCTTCTTCAGTGTTCATGCCTACAAAATTACGTAGTGTTGCGTGAACAACAACTGTATTTTCACCCTGTTTAACAGTGGGGCTTATGAAATCAATTGTTCCTATAATGTTTTGAATACCTGATGCCGTTGAGATAAGCACCATATTTCCATTCTTAATTCGGGTTATATCGCTAACAGGCACCGTCCATACGGCTTTGAGAATATCTACAGCAATAACCGTATACACAGGTTGACCAGAAGAAGCGGCGGTTTTTGCATAGTCCCCAAGCTCTTGGTGACGTTTCACAATCACACCATCAATTGGTGCAATAATAGCTGCTTGATTCACTTGTTCCTGTGCAAGTTTCAATTGTTCTTCTGCTTCACTAACTGCAGATTTCGCGATTGCAATTTCGCGTTCCCATGCTTTTGCATCTACGAGTTTTTGGGCAGTAACCAAATTGGCTTTCGCTTGCGTAATTTTAGATTCAGCCGCAGCAATTTCACGCTCCCACCCTTTGCTCTCAACTATTTTTTGTGCGACAGTCAATTCTGCTTTTGCTTTCTCCACAGCAAGTTGGGCAGTTCCATCTTTAAACTGATTTGCTGCTGCGACTGCCTCTTCATATCGACTTTTACCCAGTTTATAACGCGTTTCTGATGATTCAAATGCGCTGTCACTGATGAGTTCTTTTCCGTGAAGTTCTTTATCCCTTTCAAAATCCGCAGTTGTTTTGGTAAACTCTGTTTTCGCGCGTTCCAGTCCCTGCTCCGAGTTGACTTTCGCCCGTTCAAAGTTCGACTCTGCGACTTTGAGGGCAGATTTCGCTTCTAATAACTTATTACGAATCCGCATCTCAGCGAGTGATTTTGTCTCCTCAAGTTTTGCCTCCGCCTCTGCAACTGCTTCTTTTGCTGTCACGAGTTGCGTTTCTACACGCGTTTGTGCATTTGCTTCCGTCGTTGTGAGTTGCGATTTGGCAACACTTAATGTGACTTCAGTCTTGATTGCTGCAATTCCTGCTTCACGCGCGCTGATCTGGGCAAGCATATCCCCTTTTGCTACCTTCTGTCCAACTTCCGCATTGAGTGCGACGATTTTACCCGGAATATTGGCAAACACCTTCACTTCGGCACGTGGTTGTAAAAATCCGTTGTAAGTCTTTTCTGAGACAATTGTAACACGCCGTGGTGTTTCAACCTGCACAAGTGTTGCCTGTTCCGTCTCTTGGGATACCACATCACTACCACTGAAACAGCATATAAGAAAAACGATGGATAGAACGCCTATAAAATAAGGTTTCAATACTGTTACCTCCTAACATAAAAATATAGGTTCTCATAATAAAGAACACACTCTCTTGGTCTTTATTAGAAAACCTTAGATGGATTTTAGTTTATCTTTGAAATCCTTTGTAAACTTTTTCATCTTCGGATGAATCACGAATTGACAGTACGGTTGTCTCGGATTCAATTGAAAATAGTTTTGGTGATAGTCTTCAGCAGGATAAAAGACATCAAGCTGGGTGATCTCTGTGACAATTGGGTCATTCCACATCCCCGATTTATCCATCTCCGCTTTAGATTCTTCGGCGATGCGCTGCTGTTCTTCGGAATGGTAAAAAATGGCAGAACGATACTGTGTGCCAGTATCGTTTCCTTGGCGATTTAATGTCGTTGGATCGTGTGTCTGCCAGAAAACTTCCAACAGTTCTTTATAAGAAATTACTTCAGGGTCAGACTCTATTTGAGCAACCTCTGCGTGTCCTGTCATACCCATACACACAGCGCGATAGTTTGGATTTGCAGTCGTACCACCAGTATAACCTGAAACAACCTTATGAACGCCTTCCAACTGCTGAAAAACTGCCTCAACACACCAAAAACATCCCGCACCAAACGTTGCAGTTTCTAATTGCATTTTTTTAATACGGTTTCCACACGTTGGCGAATACCGCAATGCTCCTACAATCTGGAAAATTTTTACTTAGTGGAAATATGATACCACAAGTTTAGGAGTTATGCAACTTGCTTACTGAATCAACAGGGTTATTTAGTTTTAGGGTTTTTGCACATTTTCGTTAAAAAGTCGCGAGCTGGAGCTCGCTCCTACAGCAAGAGGGGCATTCAAGAATAACCGAAAATATGGAGAACTAAATAACCCTTACTGAATCAACGTTGAATGTGCATAAGGCATCAGCGAGTTTCCAACCGTTATGCAATCATATATCGGGCTTACAAAGCCCTCCCACAAGAGACAATTTCAATCCGGAGAACTTTACAATCTTGAAAATCTGATAATCCTGTAAATCCTGGTTCAGATGACACCAAGGGAATTGTATTACAGCAACAACCCCAAATCGGAATCTGGATCAATCATTTCTTGTAGGCAAACATCCCAATAAGCTACAGTATATTTTTTTACATTGTCAGACTGATTATCCTGTTCAAGATAGTTTTCAATCCAGTCTAACAATCGCTGGCGTGGAGCCTCTCTAATTTCGCCACTGCTTTCATCATAAATGATGTCTCGGAAATCGGAAATCGTTTCGGCATCTAATTGTATATCGGGTTGATAATACAACGTCAAATTTGCCATCAAACTGAGTGTTAACGTTTGAATAGGATCAACAGCGATGCTAAGTGGCGGGTCAATCGTAAAAATATCTTCAAGCGGCAATGCTTGGACATAAGCCCATCTCGCCTCAATGTAATCCAACTGTTGGCGGATAATCTCCATATCAGATAGATTACTGAATGAACGCTGCGGATGGTTGTTCTTTATTATTACTTGTGAGGTGGTGATAGTAGAATTATATGAGGCTAAGGCATCTAAAAATTTTGCTTCGGCATGGTTATAGATACGAATGCTATCAATGTCAAGGTGGGAAAGGGACTCATCTGGTTCAATCATCGCATGTTCAAGAATGTGACTGGCTTTTTTCAGTAATTTGTCTGTAAGCGTATTACCGATTTGGAAAAACTTGACGATGGGGTTCGCCAGTAGCACGTTAACTGCCTTGTCTAAGTTTCCCTTACTGCCGTATTCCAACCCTAAACTTGTCAATGCGAAAGCGACTTGTATCTGTTCGCGGAGTTCTGACTCATTAGAAAGGTCAGCGACCTTCATTGTAATCAGTTTATGTGCAAGCGCGGCGATCTCCTCGGAAAGCGTCTCCGACCTTTCGGCTTCGATTTTACCGAGGGAATCGCCGTGCAGTATCGTTCGTGCCAAGAAAGACTGCCCATCAATGGCAGCGTCCGCAACGAGAGAAAATTTACGCGTCTGCATTCTCCTCTTCATCCTCAGCAAGTTCGAGAGAATCCAGATCGACTTGCTGCTTCAAATCAGATTCAGTGACACTGATTCCTGCGTCACTATCACGGGCTTTGACCCGTTCAGCTCTTTCCGCAGTTGCCCTTTCTAATGCAGAAACTAACTCTTTGTCTGCATCTGCTTCTTTGTCAATAACGAACATTTCTTGCATAAGCCGTGTGAAGAGGTCTCCATCTGCCTCCCATATCGCATTGAGAATTGACTTGGCTTGGTCATCTTTACATTCAATTGACGGAGAACTCGGATCAATGACACCTTCATCTATCAGCATCGCACCCAGAGCACCTTTCAACTTAACACGATCTTTGAGGAGTCCAGCAAGAATACGCAGATCTATTTGTCCGAGGAACCGGCTGAGGTCGTCTCTCTCACATTCAGATAATTCAAAAAGCCACAAACTCAGTGAATTTTCATCTAATTTCCCATCGCGCCAGATCGCAATGTCAATGATCTCTTCAAATTGTTCGTTAGATAAACACGGTAATAAACCGCAGGCGAGCCCTGTTCCAAGAAGTGTGTCAAGCACTTGTAGGACATCTTCGGTGGGACTATCCTGAATTAACTCGGTGCAGTCTGGCACAAGGTAATATAATTCTTCTCGCTGTTTGGGGTTACGGGTGGCACGGATAATCTCAAGTTGTTGGTCTTTTTCGTAACTTTGAAAAAGTTGTTCTGCTTCGCGTGTAGGGAGTGATAGTAGTTTCTTCGCTTCTGATTGTGGGATAACTAATTTCTGATTGCTCATATCAACCCTCCAGGTCAATTATGCAAAATGTCAAACTTTCTTATAGATAGCTGATTATTTTCAATCTGTTTATTCTTGGACTATTTTAGTTTCCTGTAGGGTGAAAAAACGCCCTACAGCCACAATCTACTATGTTTAGAAGTTGTTCCTGACAAAATTCAGGTTCTTCGCGGCGGATGCGATTGGATCGTCTTTTCCTGGCGTTTCTAAGACAAACCAACTATCGTAGCCAATTGTATGTGCTGACTCAAAAACTGCGGGGAAGTCAACATCACCTTCGCCAGCGTGGTTGCCACCTGTGTCTTTAATATGCATTTGCACGATTGAACTGCCTAAACTTCGAATTTCGGATGGTGAGTCGTAACCGAAATTTGTCGCATTTCCCATGTCGTAATATACACCGACATTTTTTGAGCCGACTTGATCAATAATCTGTTGGTGTTGGTCTGCGCTTAATGTAGATTCAATTGCGAGAAAAACGTCATGTTTCTCAGCAGTTTCTGCGGCAGCCTTTACCCCATCAAGGAAGCGAGAGTCAGTGATATGCTCATCCTGTATTTGACCGCCACCAAAAAACGGCACAAGAACAACATTCGTGCCTAATTTCGGGCATGTTTCCGCGAGATACTGCAACTTCGCGATGCCTTCGGTGCGCACACTATCTGTTGGATGCATAAAAGAAAATGCTGTAAAACCGCCCGGGGAGAGCGATGATACTTCAATGTCCGCTTCTTTTGCGAGACTATTTACTGTGTCAATCCCGCCTTCTTGCCAAAGTGTATGCTCCCGATAATTTACACCCATGCAGAGTTCAATTCCGTCAAATCCTATCTCTTTTGCTTTCTTAAACGATTCTGTGAACGGAACGGGTAACATTCCGTCTCTAATACCTACTTTCATATTTCCCTCCTGTTGATTTTGAATTGTAACATAATTTTTTGCAGATTTCAAATAGATTTTTGTCTTTTTGGACAACTTGCATAATGTGTTAACTTTTGGTAAAATAGTATGGGTAATATTTGAGGATATTGGAAAAGAAATAACACGAATTTCAATTTTATGAGCATTCCGAGATTTATGAAAGTGACACAACACATTCACCGTATTACACAAAAAGACTTTAATTATCCAGTATCAATAGCGACATATTTAAAAACAGATACGCCTGAAGTGATATGGGCACGTGGGAATATAGACCTATTATCTAATAAAAGCGATATTCCAAAAGAAGACTTGTGGGCACTATTCTGTTCCAGTAAATGTCCAGCAGAAATAATCTTGAAAGCACACGATTTAGCTCAGGAATTCAAGGCAGAACATATCTCAACAATCGGGGGATTTCATTCACCAATTGAAAAGGAATGTTTAAGGGTGTTGTTGCGCGGTTCACAACCGATAATTTTAAGTCCCGCACGGAGTATTGAAAACATGCAATGGCTAAAATCCGACTGCCAAAAAAGGTTATCTGAAGGTAGACTCCTAATCTTATCTATATTTGAAAATCAACCGCAGCAGTCTGTTTTATTGGCGCGCCCACGCAATCTTTTCGTAGCAGCACTTGCAAGTAAGATATTCATTGCGCATGCCGCTCAAGACAGTAAGACCTTAGAATTCACACAAACAATATTGAAATGGGGAAAACCCGTTTTTACCTTTAATTCATCATCGAACAATGCCCTTATTCAACTCGGGGTAAAACCGTATTCAAGGGTTTTACTCTAAACTAATAACCATAAAGGAATACTTTATATGCCACGCATCTTTGATAACATTGACCAACCGCTCCTCCAAGCACTGCAACAAACTCTCGAATCCTCTACCCATGCAGATTTTTGTGTGGGATATTTTAACCTCCGAGGATGGAGAAGACTCGCAAATTACATTGAAAATTGGCAAGGCGGCGATGGCGAATGCTGCCGTTTACTCGTCGGAATGCAGCGGCTCCCCGATGAAGAATTACGCCATGCTATGCGTATCTTCACAGACACAAATAGAATAGATAACCAGACAGCTCACCGTCTGAAAAAGAAATTAGCAGAGGAATTTCGAGAGCAGTTGACCGTTGGCATACCTACCCGTGAAGACGAAAAAGGTTTACGACAATTAGCACATCAACTTCGAGACGGAAAGGTAAAAGTAAAACTTTTCCTTAAACATCACCTACATGCCAAACTCTATCTACTTTACCGCCAAGACCTTATCTCTCCAATTGTAGGTTACCTCGGCAGTAGTAACCTAACCCTTGCGGGACTTTCGCAGCAGGGCGAACTTAACATTGATGTACTTGATGCTGATGCATGCCAAAAATTAGAGGCGTGGTTTGAAGACAGATGGACAGACCGCTGGTGCATTGATATATCTAAGGAATTAATCGCAATTATTGAAGAGAGTTGGGCGCGTGAAGAACTAATTCCGCCATACCACATCTATATTAAAATGGCGTATCACCTCTCTCAAGAGGCACGGGCAGGGTTGAACGAATTTCGGATTCCACGCGAATTTGAAGACACACTTTTTGATTTTCAAACAGCCGCAGTTAAAATTGCTGCACATCACCTTAACAGGCGAGGTGGCGTGCTTATAGGAGACGTTGTCGGTCTTGGTAAAACTCTGATGGGAACGGCACTTGCACGTATACAGGAAGACGATTTCGATCTCGAAACACTTATTATTTGTCCGAAAAATCTTGTTGATATGTGGGAACATTATCGTGACGAATATCGTCTACGGGCAAGAGTGCTTTCTATAAGCCGTGTTCTCAACGTGTTGCCTGATCTTCGCCGTTATCGACTTGTGATGATTGACGAAAGCCATAATCTCAGAAACCGTGAAGGTAAACGCTACCGTGCAATTCAGGAATACATCCATAAAAATGATAGCAAGGTTATTCTCCTATCTGCAACACCTTACAATAAGACCTTTCTTGATCTCTCAAATCAACTACGTCTCTTTGTTGATGAGACCGAAGATATTGGAATCCGTCCAGAACAATACATCAAAAAATTAGGTGGTGAAACTGATTTTATTCGAAAACATCAAAGTGGTGTCAGAACCCTCGCTGCGTTTGAACACAGCGAAGAAATTGACGATTGGCGCGAATTGATGCGACGGTATCTTGTCCGCCGAACCCGTAGTTTCATCATGCAAAACTACGCTGAAATAGATCCTGATACGGAACGAAAATTCCTTTCCTTTGCTGATGGAAGACGATCCTATTTTCCCACACGCCACCCCAAAACTGCTGCGTTTACAATTGATGACCAAGACCCCGACGACACTTACGCACAGTTATACTCGCCTAACATCGTTAACATAATTAGTAAACTCAAGCTGGCTCGATACGGACTTGCAAACTATATTGACATACCGGATTCTGAACAACTTACAGAAGCTGAAGAAGAAGGATTGCAAGACCTTTCCCGTGCTGGACAACGGTTAATGGGATTTTGTCGCACCAATCTTTTTAAACGTCTTGAAAGTAGCGGTAAGGCATTTTTACAATCTGTTGATCGGCATATCCTGCGAAACTATATCTTTATCCATGCAATAGAAAACAATGAAGCATTCCCGATTGGTGGACTTGATGCATCTATGCTTGATTCCCGTTTCAATGATACGGACCCAGACGATACTAATTTGATCTCAGGTTTTGCAGATGATGAGGATGACATGTTGCTTGATGAGGCTGATTCACAATCCAATTTATATACACCTGAAAACTATCAACAACGCGCCGCCAATTTTTACACACTATACAGGACAGAATATAAATCACGGTTCAAGTGGCTCCGTTCAGGTTTATTCCTTCCATTACTTAAAGATCAACTAATTGAAGACGCAGCGGCACTTATCCAAATATTACAGAAATATGGCAAATGGGATGCTGAAAAAGATGCGAAGCTTAACGCACTTGAGGAACTTTTAACCCATACACACCCAAACGAAAAAGTGTTGGTTTTCACCCAATTTGCGGATACTGTACATTATCTAAAAGCCGCATTAGATGAACGCGGTTTGACTCACTTAGCAGCAGCTACCGGTGACTCTGCTAATCCTACGCAGTTGGCAACCCGATTCAGTCCTGTTAGCAATAACAGAAAAGGTGATTTCAGAGCAGAAGATGAATTGCGCCTCCTCATCAGCACGGATGTCCTTAGTGAAGGGCAGAATTTACAGGACTGTGCGATTGTTGTTAACTACGATCTACCGTGGGCAATAATACGATTAGTCCAACGCGCGGGACGTGTTGATCGTATCGGTCAAACATCGGAAGAAATTCTATGCTACTCATTTCTACCCGCAGAAGGTGTTGAACGTATCATAAACCTGCGCGGACGCGTTCGAGTACGTCTCCAGGAGAACGCTGAAGTTGTCGGCACAGACGAGGCATTTTTTGAAGATGATGGTGAAAATGGTAACCAAGCAATTGTTGATCTTTATCATGAACGCGCAGGTCTGCTTGACGATGATATGGATAACGATGTTGATCTTGCCTCTCACGCCTATCAGATTTGGAAAAACGCTATTACCGAAGACCCTGACTTAGAAAAGATTATCACTAAACTCCCTTCAGTTGTCTATTCAACCAAGTCGCATACGCCTACTGATACACAACCGATAGGCGCGTTGGTCTATATCCGAACTGGCGAAGAGAATGATGCACTTGCATGGATTGATCAAAGCGGAGAAAGTGTAACGGAATCGCAGTTTACTATTCTACAAGCCGCAGCATGCGAACCGGAGACAGAAGCTCTTCAACCTCTTGAGAAACACCATCAACTTGTAGAAGAAGCAGCGAAACTGATTGTCTCTGAGGAGCGATCAATTGGTGGGCAACTCGGCAGACCGTCGAGTGCGCGGTTTCGCACCTATGAACGATTGAAGGATTACGTCTCAGAGGTTGAAGGAACGATATTTGACACCCCAGAACTCAAACAGGTTATAGAGAATATCTACCGTTATCCCTTGCGTCCAGTAGCTACTGATACCCTCAATCGCCAACTCCGCCTCGGCATTTCTAACCAAGACCTTGCCCTGTTAGTGATTGATTTATGGAATGATGGTCGACTCTGCATTGTTGAAGAAGAACGCGAGATGCAAGAACCCAAGATTGTCTGTTCATTAGGGCTTTCTACGCTATGAAATGGTAAATGTGAAAACCTTGAATTTCATGTTTAAATCATGTATAATTGGCATTAACATAATCCCTATTGCCAGAGGTATCAGATGAAAAAACCTAAACTTGTTGTTGGACATCTCATGAACGACGAATTACTCGTCAAATCTGTTACGACCTCAAAGTCCTTTGATTGGCTGAAATGTTTAGAGGCAGAAGAGCTGGTTGCGTTTTTCGCGGAATTGCTCAAGATGGTAACACAAATCTCAGAAGGCAAAAAAGATGCTAAAACACTTTCTATTTTTCTCTCCGAATGGCGTGAAACCGCCTTAATCAATTCAGAGCCAGATGTCTTGGCAGATATGGCTGAGGCTGAACAGGAATTGGATGCTGGCGGTGGAATACCCTGGGCACATGTCAAGAAGGAGATTGGTCTGTGAATCATGAGCCATATACGCTTGAATCACTGCCAAGAAAAGTCGTAAATTTTATCAGAAGGCGAGATCAGGTAACGCAGGAACGAATTAATACCGCCTTTGAGTACATCGTTCGCTCTCCGTTTCGGCACGAAAACCCTACAATAATTAAACGATTGCGTGGATCTAAAAAAGAACACTATCGTTATCGGATAGGGGACATCCGTTTGATTTACCGAGTCGATAGAGAGAAAAGAACGATCCGTATTATACAAATTGACAATCGTGGTGATATTTATTAATCATGACTTATGTAAACTTTGATTCACATATTTTAGAAAGGCTTAACTCACTATAGACACCTATGCAAATTAACCTACACGAAACACGCCAATACCTCAAGGAATTCAAATTTGAAGACCTTTTTATTGATGAACTCGGTTGGGATAACCATACCGATACACTGAACATTCCCATAGACGAAACCGTATATGTTCTTACTGCAATCGTCCAAAAATGCGGCATGGTTGTCTATGAATGTCCGCAAGTCGAACATGAAGGACAGATCCCCAATTATGCTACCCGCCGCAAAATCCAAAAGCAGGTCGCAAGATCCGCCCACGAAAACTTTATTATCTACACTGATGCAGAGAAAACCACACAGATTTGGCAGTGGGTTAAACGGGAACAGGGAAGACCGGACGCATGCCGTGAACACCGCTACGAAATCTGTCAGTCCGGCGATTCTCTGATTCAAAAGCTGCAAAACATAGCCATTAGTTTTGAAGAGGAGGAGCTGCTTACACTCTTTGACGTGACGGGACGCGTCGGAACAGCCTTTTATGCTGAACGGGTTACCAGAAGATTCTATGACCATTTCAAGAAGGAACACGATGCATTCCTCGAATTTCTCAACGGCATTCCCGATGAAGAGATGCAAAAGTGGTACGTCTCGGTGATGCTCAACCGCCTCATGTTTATCTACTTCATACAAAAGAAGGGTTTTCTGAATAGTGATATAAACTATCTGCAAACGAAGCTAAGAGAAACGCAAGAGAACGGCACGGATCTATACTACAAAGAATTCCTGTGTCCACTTTTCTTTGAGGGATTTGCAAAGCCGGAAGATGAACGGAGCAGTGAGATGGCAGACCTACTCGGCAAAATCCCTTACCTCAACGGTGGCATTTTTCAAAAACACCAACTTGAGACACTGCATGGTGAGAACATTGAGATACCCGACTCGGCATTTGAAAAACTTTTTGCCTTCTTTGAGCAATACCAGTGGCACCTTGATGACCGACAACTACGCAACGATAACGAAATTAACCCCGATGTGCTTGGATACATCTTTGAAAAATACATCAACCAGAAACAGATGGGTGCATACTACACCAAAGAAGACATCACAAAATACATCAGCAAAAATACCATCATTCCGTTTCTTTTTGATGCAGCACTAAAATCACCTAAAATCACTTCTGAAGATCGCACCTCTGTCTGGAAACTGCTGCAAGAAGACCCGGATAGGTATATCTATGATGCAGTCAAAAAAGGCGTTGATTTAGATTTACCAGCAGAAATTGCCATCGGAATAAACGATGTTTCTGAACGTACAAAGTGGAATGAACGTGCCCCTGATGGAGTTGATGAGATCGCCCTACCGACAGAAATTTGGCGAGAGGTTGTCGCACGTAGACAACGTTATGAAACCGTCCGCGCCAAACTTGCAAACGGAGAGATAAACGACATCAACGATCTGATAACCTATAATCTGGATATCCGTCAATTTGCGCAGGATGTGATTGAAAATTGTGAGGAACCCGAACTGCTCCGTGTCTTCTGGAAAGCCATCACCGAAGTAACAGTACTTGACCCGACCTGTGGCTCCGGGGCGTTCCTCTTTGCCGCGTTGAACATCCTTGAACCGCTTTACGAGGCATGCCTTGACCGTATGCAAGCCTTTCTTGACGAGGTAGGAGCGATCTCCGAATCGCGACCCTCCCGCAAATACAAAGACTTCCGCCAAACCCTTGACCGTATAGCAGAGCATCCTAACCGAGATTATTTTATCCTTAAGTCTATCATTATCAACAACCTCTACGGTGTAGACATTATGGAGGAGGCGATTGAGATTTGCAAGCTGCGTCTCTTTCTCAAAATGGTGGCACAGATTGAGGATGTGAAACAGATTGAACCCCTGCCGGACATTGACTTTAACATTCAGGCGGGCAATACGCTTGTCGGATTTGCGACTTATGATGAGGTAGAGAAAGCGGTTATCGAAAGACTTTCATCACACTATGATGACACAATGGAACGGATTAAAGAGAAAGCAGAGGACGTTAGAGTGTTGTTTGACAAGTTTCGTGAACAGCAAACAGAATTGGGCGGCGACGTGTTGCCAGAAGACAAACAGAATTTGCAGCGTAGACTCGGCGTGTTAGAAGAGGAACTGAACGATTACCTGGCCGGCGTATACAATATAGACCTTAACAATCAATCTGATTACGAAAAATGGCTTACATCACACAAACCTTTTCATTGGTTTATTGCGTTTTATGGAATTCTTCAAGATGGTGGTTTTGATGTGATTATTGGTAATCCGCCTTATGTGGAGTATAGGGAGGTTAAGAAGGATTACAAGGTTATAAACTATAAGACAGAGAGTTGTGGTAATCTATACGCGTTTTCATTTGAAAGAAGTTTTTGTCTACTTCATGGAAATGGTTGGAAATCAATGATAATTCCAAATTCAGCTTTCTGTACGGATAGAATGGAACCACTTCAAAATATATTTAATGGGTACAAGCAAGTAGGGTGGGTACAGACATACGACGTTTTTCCTTCAAAGTTGTTTGTTGGAGCAAAGCAGCGTTTGGCAATTTATATTGTTAAGAAAGCAATAAAACCGACCCCCATTTTATATTCAACATGTTACAATAAGTGGCATGAGCAGTTTCGTTTGCACCTCTTTAATACTTTAGAACATGCTGATGTTTCGCAAACCACGTTTCGTAATTCAGTCCCCAAACTACACTGTAAGATTGAAAAATGTTTGTGGGAAAAAATGGACCAATTACCTGTCTTAGATATTGACCTCTCTACAAGACGCTCACCGCACACAATTTATTTTCACAATGCTCCGTACTATTTTATGCGAGCAATGGACTTTGTACCTTACTTTTGGAATGAACGGGACGGTAATAGATTATCGACTCAGCTTAAACCTCTATACCTCACTACAGAATTAGATGCGGCTGTGGTCACTGCAGGTTTAAACAGTTCACTGTTTTATTGGTGGTATGTTATTTTGTCTGATTGTCGCCATTTAAATATGCGGGAAGTAAGGAGTTTTGGATTGGGTGTTAATAGAATGGATGGGAGTATAAAGGAAAATCTTTTTGAACTTTCCAGTGACTTAATGCAAGATTTAAAACGAAATGCTCGACGAAAAGAGACATATTATCAAACTACTGGACGGGTTGTCTATGATGAGTTTTATCCACGTCTTTCAAAACCCATTATTGACCAAATTGACTGTGTGCTTGCGGAACACTACGGGTTTACTGACCAAGAATTAGACTTTATCATCAACTACGACATCAAGTATCGTATGGGTTTGGGGAATTGATGTAAGCAAAGGAAGGCTTTAAATCGTTTGCACAAATCGATAGATGTTGTTAAAATTGTATGGAAAATAGGGACCAAATTTGCTTATGAGGATATAGAAATGAAACTAATGATGATTTTAATCGTTGGATTATTTTTCTTTAGTTTAACTGCTTACAGCCAACTAACGGATGTGGACTTGAACAAGATCCGGTTAGTTGTCAAAGAGGAAGTTGAAAAAGCAGTTGATGCATCTGAAAAACGTATGAAAGAATATGTATCTCAAGAGATTAAAAGTGAGATTCGTCCGGTGAATAATACAATTACGGAAATGGACAAACGTCTGAATAACATATTTGTGTTGGTAATCACTCTAATCGCTTTTATTGCTGCGATAGTTGGCATACCCCAAATCATCATCGCAATGCAGGGAAAAACATCAAAGAACAAGATCAACGAATAGAATCACTACACAAACAGATTGAAAACTTACTGCAGGAGATTCAAACACTCAAACAGGAACGCATTGTTAGACCCTAACTGGGATGCAGCCATAGTCGTGATGCATCATCAAGTATCGTATGGGTTTGGGGAATTAATTTAGGAAAAGGAATGGCGACATCTAATGCAAGGACGACCAAATATCCTCCAACAAACACTCGAAACAGCAATCACGTTTCTCTATCCTGCACAATGCCGAGTCTGTGAAAAACAGCTCGGACTGGAATCTGTGCCTTATATGTGCGAAACCTGCTGGCACGATATTCCTTTAATTGAACCGCCTTGGTGTGAAATGTGCGGAATCCCAAATACTGAAGATGTCTGCAATGAGTGTGCTACCACGCCGCCACCCTACGGAAAATTACGCACGATTGCTTTCTATGAATCAGCACTCCAGCAGGCGGTACACCTCTTTAAGTTTGAGAAGCGAACATCACTCGCCAAACCTCTCGCCCAATTGACGATAGAACATTTTCCAGATGATTGCGATATCGCAGAGTATGATTTCATCTTGCCAATTCCGATACACAAAAAACGGTTGCGGGAACGCGGCTTTAACCAAGCCACTCTAATTGCCAACGAGATTGCTAAAACCACGGGGATTCAAGTTGTAACAGATGCTCTGGTTCGGTATCGGAACACGTCACCGCAGAGTAGTTTGGATAGGGAAGCACGTCAAACAAACATTGTTGGTGCTTTTGAACTACAGAAGAAAGAAGTTGTGCGGAACAAACGTATACTTGTGCTGGACGATGTATACACCACAGGTGCTACCGTGCGCGAGGCAGTAAAGGTCTTATGGGATGCCGATCCTGCCGAAATTGATGTGCTTACACTCGCGAGGGCACTAAATCCGTAATGTAACCTTATTCGGACATTTTACGTAATAGTTATTAGGTTAAATATGCAATAATAAAACGTTAAGTTATGAAATATGTGGTAAAAAACGGTTTATTTTGGTAGGAGGTTACCTTTGCACTTAAATAGCATCAAAGTCAGTGGATTCAAGAGTTTCGCCGAAGAGGTTGAACTGATACTGGAGCCGGGGATTACGACAATAGTCGGTCCTAATGGTTGTGGAAAAAGTAATGTCTCCGATGCAATTCGGTGGGTACTGGGTGAACAGAGTGCTCGTGCACTTCGGTGTACCAATATGCGCGACCTCCTTTTCAACGGTGGTGCCAATTTTAGTCCTTCTCAAAGAGCAAGTGTTGCACTCACCTTTGCCAATATATCTGAAAATCTTTCTATTGAGTCGCCTGAAGTAGAAGTCCGCCGCCAGCTTACCCGCGACGGTGAGAGTAGTTATCTGATCAACCAAACCTCTTGCAGGCTACGCGATATTAGCGAACTTTTTATGGACACTGGAGTCGGTGTAGATGCCTATTCCGTTATGGAGCAGAGCAAAATTGACCTGATCCTCAACGTACGTCCAGAGGAACGCAGATTCCTTTTTGACGAGGTTGCAGGTATCACAAAATATAAAGTTCGTAAGAAATCCGCCATTCAAAAACTAAAAGATACTGAACAGAATTTGATTCGCATCAATGACATAATTCAAGAGTTACAACGTGAAACTGAATCTCTGAAAGCACAAGCCGAACAAGCCGGACATTACCAATCGTTAAAAGACCAACTACAACAATTAGAACTCGGTTTAGCTTATCGTGATTATGAAAAACTTGCTACAGATTATCGCGAAACGCAGAACAACTTAGAGGCTATTTTAAATCAGGTTTCTGATGCAAATCAAATCTTACAAGAAGCAGATGAACGGATTGAAAACGCAACCCTCAGACGAACTGAATTAGATGCCGCAATCACCACCGCTCAAGAGGAGATACGTGAGATTGAAGGACAGTTAGAAAAGGTTGAACGGCAAATTGTTATTCACAAAGAAAATCAGCTGAACATCCAACAGCAGAAACAAAGAGCCGAGCAAACGCTGAAATCCTTAAATTCACAACAAGTAAATTTACAAACACGAAACCGGGAACGAACTCAAGAAAAGAAAAGACTTGAAGCATCCCACAGGATTGAGGAAAGCCGTTTAACTGCCAAACAGCAACATTTACAAGAGTTGACCTCACGCATTGACAAAACAAAAGAGTCTATTCAAGAGGCACAGAATGTTTCGCAGGAAATCTCAACAGAACTATCCCAGCACGAGAACAAACGTTTAGCAATTGAACATGAACTAACGAGTAAAAAAAGCAGTCTCGTCGACCTTGAAGCAAGTTTCGATGCTTTGAAAACAGAACTGAAAGCTGCTACGGACGATCGTGCCGAAATCCAACGGGGTGCGACCCAATTAGATGCCGAATTGCTTCGGATTGGGACAGAGAAAAAACAGGTTGAAACCACACTCAACGAAAATCAGGATGCGCTTCGAAAGATTGAATCTGAAATACGTGGATTAGAAGATAACTTAGGTGGTAGTCTTTCCCGCTATAAATCATTGGAGCAATTGCAATCTGCGTATGAAGGTTATTATGCAGGCGTGCGTGCAATTATGAAAGCAAAAGACCACTTTCCAGACCAGTTTGCAGGAATTTGCGATGTTGTAGCAGAACTAATTGATACAGATACTGAGTATGAAGTTGCTATAGAGGTTGCCCTCGGCAGTGCCATCCAGAATGTCGTTACAGAGACCGCTGAAGATGCTGATACTGCAATCACCTTTCTCAAGAAACATCGCGCAGGTAGGGTAACGTTTCTACCGATTGATATTTTACGGCGTAGAACATTCACTGATGATACGCTCCTTGATGAACCAGGGGTCATCGGTATTGCAGGAGAATTGGTGGATTACGGTGACGGGTATGAGAAGGTTATTCAACATTTGCTGGGCAACACGCTCGTGATCGAAAATTTGGATGACGCGGTGGCACTGACACGCAAATTTCGCCCCAACGCTCGATTGGTTACCTTAGAAGGTGAACTGATCAATACTTCCGGGGCTATCACTGGTGGACATACTGATCAAAGGAAAAGTGGACTCCTCAGTCGGGCAAGCGAATTGGATGTGCTGAAAACTAAGATCGGTGAATTACAACAAATTGTGAACCAGAAGGATGAGAAACGTAAAGCTTATGCTGCGACCATTGCTGAAGCAGAACGAACCCGACAAAAACTTACTGCTCAGTTACAAGACAAGCAGATTGAAAAAGCCTCAATAACAAAGGATATTGAGCAGGCGGACCAAAACATAGCGCGTCTTGAAACACAACTTGCCGAAGTTGAAACTCAAAATAGACAACTTAAAGAAACGGTTGATCTTTCACGCAAAGATCAGCAGACACTTAATGCAGAAATAGCTGAACTAACCAAAAAACGCACCCAAACGGAAGGGCGGATTCAACGGGTTTCTGAACAGGTTGACAGTGATACGCGTAAACGTGAAGAGCTTGTTGAAGAATGCCAGGAGATGGAAATATTTTTGGCAGGACAACGACAAAAATTGGAAAGTATGACCGAAGAACTTGAAAACTTTGAAGAACAACAACTTCAAATAAAGAAAAATATTGAAGAACAACAAACAATCATCGACTCTGATGAACAAACTAAACACGATATCGCTGAGCAAATTGAAGATGCACAACGCAAATTCCTACAAATCGGGGGAGACCGGGCGGAAGCAGAAGCAGCACATGATGAGTTAACCGAAGAACGTGAAGCACTCCTTGAAGAAATTGAAACGATTCAAAAAGAGATGCGCAGCACTCGAAAGCAGTTCGAAAGCCAGAATCGCAAACAGCGTCAACTTGAAGTGAAAACCACGCAACTTGAGATGCAGTTAAAATCCATTTCTTCCCGCATCCTTGATAAATACCAAGTTTCTATTGATGAAATTCCTAAACCGACCGCACAAGATGAGGTTTCTGAGAACGAGGGGCAATCTCCCGTTGCCGCTATTTTAGAACTTGATGAAATTGATTTGATGGATAACATTGAAAAATTGAAGGCAGAAATATCGGCTATGGGTGCAGTCAACCTCAAGGCGATTGAAGCACATGAGGAGCAAAGGAAACGTTTGGATTTCCAAATTGCTCAACGTGATGATATTCAGCAGTCAATACAATCCATGCATCAAGCAATTCAGAAAATTAACGATACCTCGCGGGATGTATTCCTGAAAACGTTTGAGCAGGTTAAAGTCAATTTCCAAGAGGTGTTCACCCAACTCTTTGGCGGCGGGGAAACAGAGTTGCGATTGACGGATGAATCAAATGTGCTTGAATCTGGTGTTGATATTATCGCTCGCCCACCGGGAAAACGCCCACAAAGCATTACTCAACTTTCTGGCGGCGAACGTTCGCTGGTTGCTATAGGGTTGCTATTTGCAGTCTTCAAAATCAAACCAAGTCCGTTTTGTGTACTTGACGAAGTAGACGCTGCCCTTGATGAAGCAAACGTGCTCCGTTTTACAAATCTTATCCGTGCTTATTCAGATAACACACAGTTTGTGATTATCACACATAACAAGCGCACTATGGAAATCTCCGATGTGATGTACGGCGTGACGATGGAGCAAGCGGGCATGTCAAAAATTGTTTCTGCCAAGTTTGCAGCATAGACCTTCCACCTAATACCAAAATAATGTCCCAGTTTGATCGGACTCACCTCAAAATCTTGCCGCTCTCTGAACGTCAACACAAGATGACCGTGGCGGATATCTATGCCCTTGATGCCGAAACCCCTCCTTATGAGAATAAAAATCTCAACATCGTTGCTGAACGGATTGTCCAAGCATATCAAAACAAGAAACAGGTTATCTGGATGATGGGTGCGCATGTGATGCGGCGTGGCAACTCCCGATACATCATTGATCTGATGGAACGGGGTGTGATTACACATATAGCAACTAACGGCGCATGTGCTATCCACGATTTTGAAATGGCACACATCGGCGCAACGCTTGAAGATGTGGAGGTTTACATTCAAGATGGGAAGTTTGGCAATTGGGAAGAAACAGGACGCTATCTGAACGAAGCAATCATTAGAGGCCACCAAGATAAAATCGGTTTTGGAGAGGCAATCGGCAGATTGATTCAGGAGGGAGAAGAGGATATCGCTTTTCCACATCGTGATGTGAGCATATTTGCTGCAGCGTTCCGATTAGGTGTGCCGATAACCGTTCACAAGGGTATCGGCTACGATATTACTGACCAGCATCCCGCTGCAGATTATGCCGCTATCGGTTGGACAACGGGGGCGGATTTTCTCCGATTTGCTTACACTGTTTCACTATTGGAAGGTGGCGTTTTTCTAAACTTAGGTTCTGCTGTGATGGGACCTGAAGTCTACCTTAAAAGTTTATCTATGGCGCGGAATATTGCGACACAGCGCGGTGAAGAAATTCGGCATTTCACCACCGCTAATTTCGATCTGATTGATTTTCCTGACTTTCAGGAAGAAGGAAAACCCACTGACGCGCATTACTACCACCGCCCTAAAAAGACAATTCTTATCCGTACCGTCAAGGATGGTGGGGAGAGTTACCACATTTCTGGCGATTTTTCTGTTACCGTCCCGCAGTTGTATCGGTTGATAACTGCATCCGAATAAAGTTTTAGAAAAATAGAAGTGCGTATTAGAATCTGTTTATTTCTCCTAATTTCATTTTTTTTTGCAGAATGCACCCTTTCCAACTTAATACTGTGTCTTAACATTATAAAGGGTATCATACAACGTTGTTTGGAAATCCATGTCAAGCATTTTGCGTAAGTTCTGAATTTGTTGTATAATGTTGAGAATGACCAAAACATGGATTTCAATATAGGTGCCCTTTCTAATACTATGTTACAGAACCATAGTATAGTTGATAAGGGTGCCCAAATCTTTATTAAGCGGTGGAAGGTCTACCGACAAGGATAGGGCCCCGATAAACTTTACGATATGCTATCAAAGCATGTCAACTTTATTTGGAGGAAAATAATGATCGGTAAACTTTTTTCACGCAACACTTTTCTTTTCGCACTGATAGTGCTTTTTTGTTCAATCTGTCTACTTCCAATGAACCTGTTCGCTCAATCTGACACCGACCATGACAATATATATGTCAACGATGTCGCAGCACAGACCTCGCTGAGTGTTTCTTATTATGACCCCAACCTCTACTGCAATCCGTATGCGAACATTTTGAATTTTAGTGATATATCTGTTAGATACTATTTCTCTGCCTCACTCTCTGTGTATTGGAATGATAGAGTACTGTTTCATAGCGATTCTGATGCTGACAGAGGATGGTTAGCGGAGAATGATTCTATATCCTTTTTCCCTTCCTTCGATCTTGATATGTCAGGCGAGAGAGAAAGGGATTACACTGCATACGGAGCCGTGAGTTTACTGTTGAAATTCGATTTTAATGGCGATGGCGTTTTTGATGACACGCCAGGTGTCGACTCGTCCGCCTCCATTGATTTTAATAACGAAGAAGATTAACCCTTTTTCATCAATAACGGTGCAAGCGATGCGGTTTGTCCGCGTCGCTTGCACAAAATAATCACCTGTAATAGGAAGTATCCACCGATGAAACATCTAAAGCACGTATTTCTCTTAGTAGCGATAACATTTTTATATTCCTTTTGTTCGCTTGTCCCTGTTGTTGATGCGAAAATTGTCTTCCGTATAGGAAGTGACATTTACGTGATGAACGACGATGGCAGTAACAGACGGCAGCTCACAAAAAACACAGTGTCAACAGACAGGCACCCCCGTTGGTCGCCTGATGGGAAAAGAATCGCCTTTACACGAATCATGGACAAGAAGCTGTCACAAACCTCGGGTGAGCTGTTTATCATGAACACAGACGGAACGAACGTCCAACGGCTCACTGACGACAACGCCTCCGACAACTACCCATCCTGGTCGCCTGATGGTAAAAAGATTGCCTTTCGGAAGCGCCTAGGAGGACAATCTGAGGTGCATGTCATAGACTTGGCAACACGCAACGTCACACAGCTCACTGGGTTAGCAGGTGCTGAAGGTGAGCTCGGTTCCACAGCCCCCGACTGGTCGCCTGATGGCACTGAGATAATTTACGAAAAGTTTATAAAAGATCGTGGTAAAGATATTTATGTGATGTCATCGGATGGCGAGGATCAGCGTCCGCTTTTTGATAGCGAGCCGAGTATGATGTTCTTTCCGAGGTGGTCTGCGAATGGGAAACGTATTTTGTTTGACGATTGCACATGGGAGGGCGACCGCCAGCGATGCCGCCTGACCATTGCGACAATTCGCGGCAGGACACACCAAATAAATGAGATTTATGACAAACTCGGCGACAATCTGCTTGTCGGTATCATGTGTTGGATGGACAATGACAGTGCAATCCTTTTAGACCTAAAGCTGCTGGATAAACCAAAACCGAATTATGATATTTATTACTATAATTTCAACAAGCAAAGCCTCAAACGTTTGACAAGCGGCGAAGAAAATGAGAAAAATCCAGACTGGATAGAAGGACCATTGCCCGTTTCACCACAAGGTAAAAAAAAAGTGACGTGGGGAACGCTAAAGAAGTAAAACCTTAATCCGTAGACAATCTTTATAAGCAGGTATCCTTTATTGGGTATCTGCCTTATTCCTTTAGATCTTTTTCCATCCATACCGGTGCAAGCGATGTGGTGTGTCCGCGTCGCTTGCCCAAAATAATCATCTGTAATAGGGGGTATCCACCGATGAAACGTCTAAGAGCATTTGTTCTCTCACATATCCAGGTCATTGTCATTTTCTTCATCTGTTGTCTGCTCTTGTTAGATACGTCTGTTGTTGATGCGAAAATTGTCTTCTGTATAGAAGGTGACATTTACGTGATGAACGATGATGGCACTGGCAGACGACAGCTCACACAAAACACAGTGTCAAGAGACAAACACCCCCGCTGGTCGCCTGATGGCAAAAGAATCGCCTTTACTCGACAAATAGACAATCCACGTATGAGTTGTTTCTCATGAACGCAGACGGAACGAACGTCCAACGGCTCACTGACAACAATGTCTTGGATACCTATCCGTCTTGGTCGCCTGATGGCAAAAGAATCGCTTTTAGCAGTGTGCGAAGTGGAAGATGGGCGGGGTGCATGTCATAGACCTTGCGACGCTGCACGTCACGCAGCTAACAGGCATTGAAGATGGTGGATTAGGTGCAGGTTCCCCCGACTGGTCGCCTGATGGCACACAGATTGTTTACGAAAAGGATACAGACATTGGTATCAAAAATATTTATGTGATGTCAGCGAATGGCGCGGATCAGCGTCCCCTTCTTCCTGATCCGAAAGTGGATGACGAGGCGACTATGAAGTTCTATCCGAGATGGTCTGCGGATGGGCAGCGTATTTTGTTTGACGAATGCGTGTGGGAGAACGATGCCCATCTATGCCGTCTTACCGTTGCGACACTTCGCGGCAAGGCACAACAAATAAAGGGCATTTATGACAAACTCGGCAACGATCTGCGTGTGCTTGTCGCTCTCATGTGTTGGATGGACAATGACAGGGCATTGCTTTTCGACCTAAAGATGCTTGATACGCCAAAACCAAATTATGATCTCTATCGCTACGATTTCAACACGCGAAGCCTCAAACGCTTGACACGTGGAGAAGAAGATGAGAAATATCCACACTGGATAGAAGGGACATTGTCCGTTTCACCGCAGGATAAAAAAAAGTGACATGGGGCGCGCTAAAGAAATAGGTATCCGTTGACCGAAAGTCTACATTAGTCGTCAGCGATTTTTCAGTCACCGTGCCGCAGCTGTATCGTTTGATAACTGCTTCCGTGTAAAATTATATATTTCACATCTATTCAGAGCTATTGGAAACTACTATTCCAGGCGGATGCCGTAGTAGTTTGCGTAAAATTGCTCGCTTTCTCGGCGTAACCATTCCTGATCAGTGGCTTGCGTACCAAACCGTTGGTGCGAAAAAATGGTCAAATCTTCGCCAGGATCCCCGTTGATCACCCATTTTGCCAGCCATTGACCAACTGCCGCGGAACCGGCAATCCCCAAAGCCGCGCAACCTATGGCTAAGTAGAGTCGAGCAATCCCTGACGCGGGGCCAATCAGATAAGCACCGTCGGGGGCAAATGTTGTCATGCCGCGTTGATACTCAGCTATTTCAAGGCCTTTCAAAATCGGAAAGATTTGGGTAAGTCGCCTTCGCGCCTCAGCCATAACCTCCACAGGTGGTTCAATATCTTCTGTCCTGAAGTCAGCAGGCATCGTTTCCAAATCAATGCTGACTGGCTCTGGTTCAAAGTATCCGTAGAGGTATCCTCCTTTTTCAGGTCTCAGGTAACAACTGACATCAGTGACACGTACAACGGGGTGATAGTCAGGGATTCCTGATATCGGCTCCGTGCTAACACGTTGATGGCGAATCGGCTGCACCGCCGTGGTCGCACCAACTTCCTTGGCAAGTGCAGCACCCCATGGCCCAGCGGTGATTACCACATGATTTGATGCAATAAAGCCGTTTTCCGTCTCTACTCCAAGGATCTCCCCATTGCGCTGCCGAAATCCTGTTACATGGGTATTCAATTGGATTTGAACTCCTAAATCTCTCGCTGCAGCAGCATAAGCGTGTGCACACTGCTGTGGATCAACATATCCGTCATTAGGTACGAAATATCCGCCCTCAATCTTGGTTACATCCAGCCCAGGGGCAAGGCGATCCATTTCCGTGAGGGAAACAAAGTTTGCCTCAATTCCGTTTTGATTAGCCCTTTCAATTTGACGTGCGTAAGCTTCCATCCGTTCCGGGGTGAGTGCCACCATCAAACTCCCGGTTTGACGTAGACCAGTATCATGCCCGGTCTCCTGCGGAAACTGAGAGAACAGTTCAAGTGCATATCGGATTGCCTGGAACATAGTAACCGAGGATCGAATTTGACCGACGAGTCCCGCAGCTTGGGGTGTAGTTTCCGCAGCGATTGCCTCGTTGCGTTCCAAAACGAGAACACCCTTTTGTCCAAACTTGCCTAAATGGTAGGCGGTACTTAGTCCCCAAATGCCGCCACCGACGATTAAAACTTCTGTTTGTTGTGCCATTTTTCCTCAAATCTGAAATGTAAGTAACGTGAGTTTGATAATAGATATATGAACTTCATTTTGCATAAAATCTTATTCTCATAAGCCCGGTAGGTGCGGTTTCCTAACCGCACCGAGTCCAAAAATCTGATTTATCAAACTCACGTTAAGTAGTGTTCTGTCCACTCTAAAATTGTGAGTCGTGTCAGTAGTCGGGAATCGGAGTTCCCTCCCGTCAAATGCCTTATGCACATTTGACGTTGATTCACAAAGAGGTTTGTTCTGTAGGAGCGATTTCCGAATCGCGACCTTTACCCGCAAAATTTCGGTAGACACTCCAGTAGTTGGATTCGTGGTTTTACCGATGTATCACTCCTTATTCTCTCCTCCACCCTTCAAATAACTAACCGACAGATGCTATCTCCAGATGTCCTTTCCAATGTACATTTAACATCCGTTTCATTAGTTGATGATTAGGGTCATTTAATCGCGGATCATCTTTAATTAATTGCATCGCCTCTTTCTTCGCTGTTTCCAAAAGCGCAGCGTCACTGATGATATTGGCGATTTTGAATTTAGGTATTCCTGATTGACGTGTGCCGAAGAATTCGCCCGGACCGCGGATATTCAAATCTTCTTCAGCGATTTCAAATCCGTTATTAGACCGCACCATCACCTGAATTCGCCTGTATGCATCATCTGTTTTTGGCGTTGCAACGAGGTAACAATAAGATTTATCACTGCCTCTGCCGACTCTGCCGCGCAGTTGATGCAGCTGTGCTAATCCGAACCGTTCCGCGTTTTCAATGACCATCAACGTTGCATTAGGCACATCAATCCCCACTTCAATCACCGTGGTTGCAACTAATATATCAAGTTCGCGTGCATTGACCTGCGTCATTATCTCCTGCTTCTCAATAGATTTCATCTGACCGTGTAGTAGTCCAACACGTAGATGTGGAAAGACATCTTTCTGGATGTGTTCTGCCATAGTTGTGGCAGCTTTCAATTCCTCAAGTTTTTCGGATTCTTCTACAAGCGGATAGACAATATACGCCTGTTTACCACGGCGCACCTCCTTTTCAAGTTTTGCGTAGAATTCTGTCCTGTCTTTCTCTTTTATCCATTGGGTCTCAATTTTCTGTCTTCCCGGTGGCATCTCATCAATTACGGATACATTTAAATCACCGTAAATTGTCAAGGATAGGGTTCTCGGAATTGGGGTGGCTGTCATAACAAGGACATCTGGTGAAAACTGCTCCGCTGCATCATTTGATTTTGCTTTGCCTCGGAGCGTTGCGCGCTGCATCACCCCGAATCGGTGTTGTTCATCAATGATAACAAGCCCAAGTTTGTGAAAGTCTACACCTTCCTGTATCAGTGCCTGCGTGCCGATAATGAGGTTAGCAGAACCATCCGTTATTGCTGTCAATGCTTCTTCCCGTTCAGATTTCGGCAGGTCGCTTTTGAGGAGCACAACCTTCACACCCAGCGGTGTCAATAATGTTGAAAGATTATGTTGGTGTTGCTCTGCAAGGATTTCGGTCGGCACCATTAACGCGCCTTGATATCCGTTTTCAATCGCACATAGCAGTGCCATTGCAGCGATAGCGGTTTTTCCCGAACCGACATCTCCCTGAATCAATCGGTTCATCACCCGTTTGCTCTGCATATCTTCTCGGATCTCATTGAAAACCCGTTTTTGCGCACCAGTTAACTTAAACGGCAACGAACCCACGAATTTTCTTAGAAGCGAATTGCTATTCTGCAGTGCACTCTCAATCTCAAACTCAATGCCGTTTTGTGAAGTTCTATTGTCTTTACGCATTTCCATACCGAGACTGAGTAGGAAGAATTCATCGAACGCAAGCCGCCGCTGCGCCGCTTGTCGATGTGCTTCTGAAGTCGGAAAATGGATCTCGTTAATTGCCTGCTGTCTATCTATTAACTGGTGTCTTTTGCGCAGTGAAAGTGGTAAAATTTCAGGAATGTTGTCACCATGTTCATTCAATGCGTTTCGAACCGCCGTACGCAGCATTTTCGCTGTAAGTTTAGCTGTGAGCGGATACTTCGGCACAATACGTTTCGTGTGAATCAGGTTTTCTTCGTCAAACACCTCAAATTCGTAGTCCGTGGTTTGAATTTCATTGTAGCGGCGTGTGAATTTTCCACTGATAACTACCTCTGTATCAACAGGGAGAATAGATTTGATATACCCGATACGTCGCCCGAAGTTGACCAATATAGCAACGCCAGTGCCATCGTAAATTGAGACCTTGCCAATACTTTTGCGCCCTTTCGTCACTGGCGGTGTCGTCACATGATTAACAACTCTGCCTTGAATCGTTTCTGGTTCACCATCTTCTCTTCGCCCAACACTGTAAATTTCTACTGTTTTGGACCTGTCTATGTAGTCACGTGGATAGTATTCCAATAATGCTCCCACAGTATGGATGTCAATTTCATCAGCCAATATTTCAGCGCGGCGCGGTCCAATCCCTTTCAGATATTGCAGCGGATTATTGAGAAATTCAAGCGATTCCACATCCGTTGAAACAGGTGTATCCCCAAGTATTACAGGTATCTCGTCTGGGTTTTCAACATTTTCAGAACGCATCGCGGGGGTGGTATCAGACGGAAATAGGGACGCGTTGCGAGTCTGATTGAAGTTACTTGGTGTCGTTTTTTCAGGAATCGGGGTGTCCTCTGATGGAGTAGTTGTCCCTTGAGAAACGCCAACGTCTTGAAACAGTGACAAATTCTCAACCTGTTTTGGATGTGGGAGGATAGGTTTTTTGTTCCCCGCGTTCACACTTTCGGTGGTGTGAGGTTTCCGTGTATCAGCGTTGCTATCCGTTGGCGTTTCATCTATCGGCTTACCGGAGAGTGCTGAATTAATATGCTCTGACGCAGTTTGGATAGCCTTTTGGCGTTCTGTCGGGGACATACCGGAATAATTTGCGAAAAGCGCATCGATTTGGTTGATAAACTGTTTTTCATCGGAGGAGAGTTCCAATGCCTTTGCATGTCCTACCCAAAGCTCCACATAAGCACCCATACCGTTGATAACAACGTCATCTTGGCAACCTTTGCGTATTTCTTGTTGGAATGGACGGCTGATAGTCGCCATTATTTGTTTAAAATCGTTCATTCTTTTCCTTCAGGATATCTTTTTGGTCAGTATGAATAGTATACGGCATGCCTGCCCGAAAATCAAGATTTTTTGGAAAAGACGACCATATTCAGTTCTGAATTTTGTGCCGAGAAAATCTGTCGTTAATATTGATTTTTCACCTAATATCTGATACACTTTAAGTCTATAATGTTAGCGTGGATAACTTGCTAAGTTAACACTATATTAAGATCATACGAAGGTTGTAAACATTTCCGAAATAGAGGATGCGGATTTTGGGTTAGTGAGGAAATAAGACGTTTTATGGAGAATAAACAAACTTAATTGTAGGAATTTTACTGAATACATAATGCTAACACAAAACCAACAAACTGTCTATAAATGGATAAACGACGATCTTGAATTACCGGTATATGCCGAAGCATATAAAGGGGCAATAGAGCAGCTAAACAACAAATCATCGGGATACATTACTTTTGTATCCCACGCTGGAAGGGATTTGATGAACGGTCTTGTTCCAGCTTCGGAAGGTATTAAGCGGAGCAGGTTCAGTATGTTCAACTCGTGGACAAATTCAAAGACGATTGGAAAGATGAGTGGGGAGGAGATGGATTTCATCCACCAGATAACGTTCCAAATGAACATTTAATTCCTAATGAAATCTGTCAAATGGTAAAAAAACTGGTTGATGACCACAAAGAAGGCAGTCTCAGAGCTAAAGAAATAGACAGTTCCTTCTTTACTACCTTTTTGGATTATCCCAATAAAGAAAGCATTCCAGAGGACTTATCTCAGGAATGGCGGCGTGCAAGACGGTGGTTTAAGGACCATACCCATTTGCCCAAGGAAAAATTTGAGATACAGGAATCTTATGAAGTGGAAAGACATTTTAGGAATCTTGATAGTTTACTGTATGCGGCTGCAGCCAGTGAACTTGAACAATTAAGGAGTATCCATGCAATCCTGGAAGAAGCCAACCAATAAAATGGTAGATAAAGCCTTAGATTCAGTTAAGAAAGTAACTGCTCGCAAGTATTTTTTTCTCGATTGGAAAATCCGTTGTGGCTCAAACCTCTTGCTGAACGAAACTGTTTTAAATACCCTCCCAAAACCCAACGATTTGATGATGGCACCGTTATATACCCATACTGGCAAGAAATTAAATATCTCAAAAACGTGTGTAGTGAGATGCCCGATGAAGTTGTCAATTTGGTGATGGAACTGCCCAAAATTGATAACCCAGTTGTCTATGATGGTATATTAGATATTGCTTTACAGCTCACCGGAAAACAATCGGTGAAACTAAAAGACAAAATACTTGAGTATGCAGGTATGGAGCAACAATGGCGGATACCTAAATACGCCGAACTGTTGGCACATTGGACAAAGGAGAATCCGGCATCGGCAGCATTAGAACTTGCAAAAATACTAATTGCGTTTGCACCCGACCCGCGGTCAGAGGAAAAACGTAAACAGCGTTCAGACAATGCAGACGATTGGCGTGAGATGATAGGAACAACACTTTATCCTATTCCTAAATGTAGTCACTGGGAATACTCAAATATAATGTCCAAAGGAATTCGTCTACTTACTGAAAAGGAACCTTATAAAGTCGCCTGTCTTCTTATTGATACTACGATAAATATGATTCGTTTGCGGACACATCGGGGAGAACTTGATAAAGAGGAAGACTATTCCGATGCCTGGTGTAACCGCGTTCATGGGGAAGATAATAACCACGAAGATCCTGAAAAAACACTTGTTCATACGCTAACCTTTGCGTGTAAAAAGGTTTTTGAAAGATCTCCTGACAAAGTCGCTGCTTTAGATAAGGCTCTACGAAAACCACATTGGAATATTTTCAAGCGTCTGCGTCATCACCTTTATGCCCAATACCCAAACGAGGAAACCAAACCGTGGATACGGGAACTAATTTTGACACACGAAGATTATGGGTTGTGGGAACATCATTATGAATTCCAGCAGATGATACAAAGTGCCTGTGAGCATTTTAAAGAAACGGTACTTTCGGAAGCAGAACGCACCCGAATTTTTGATGCTATCCTTGACGGTCCATCAAAAGAAAATCAGCGCCATTGGGTAGAAGATTGGTTAGGTGAGGAATTCACCGAAGAACGTTTCCAAGAACGTCAGCAGCGTTTCCATTGGATGCAGCTAAGACCTTTTGAATCTGTTCTATTTGGAAAATATGAAACTCGTTTCAAAAAATTACAAAATAAAATCAATAAACCAATTTCCGATGAGGATTATCCACCATATAAAAATGAAGTTAGAAGCGGAGGGTTGTCTGAGCGCAGTCCACGCAACCCAGAAGACCTTTCTAACTTCACAGACGAGAAATTACTTGCCTTCATAAACGACTGGGAAAAGAGCGATGAATATGTCAAAGACAACTCTTTTGTAAGGATCAATATTGAAGCACTCGCCAACGCTTTTCAGAACGTTTTCAAAGAGACAATCATTCCTGATCCCATCAGATTAAAGTTTTGGATGAAAAATCGTGATCAGATTGAGAGACCTATTTATGTACGCGTAATGATTTATGCAATGCAAGCACTTGTAAAGGAAAAGAACTTCGACCAACTCAATGAATGGTTAACATTCAGCGAGTGGGTGCTTTCACATCCTGACCTTGAGCACGATTCAGACTATAAGCAAGGCGATGAATCCCGAGAGAATAAGAACTGGACCAATGCACGGCGAGCAGTCGGTGACTTTATCGGTGTATGTCTTTCAAAGGATATAGATGTCCCGATTACTGTCCGAGAGCAACTCTCACAGATTCTGAAAATACTTTGCACACAGCATGATTGGAACTTGGATGAGAACCATCTAAACGGATTATATCGCAAGGATCCACTCACCGAAGGCATCAATAATACACGAAGCCGAGCACTGGACGACCTTTTCAAATTCGGTTTCTGGGTACGGAAACATGAACCTCAATGTGATGTCCCCGAAGTAACAACGCTTCTTAAAAGACGTTTCTCCACCAAAACCGATTCCCCTTTGACACCAGCGGAGTATGCCATTATGGGAAAGAACTATCTGTCGATTTGCGGCTTCAATGAGGAATGGGCAATTGCCCATAAATCAGATTTTTTCCCACAAAGCAAACTCTCCGAATGGGTTGCGGCATTTAGTAGTTTTATTCTGTGTAATGGTGCATTTATGCCCATCTTTGAGATACTAAAAGACGACATCAATTTTGCTTTACAACACTTGTCTGATTTCAAAAAGCATGATCTCATCGCACGGCACCCAATTGATGTCTTCGGTGAACGCCTTTTTAACTATTATCTGTGGGAAATGTTCCCACTTAAAGGTCAAGAAAGTTTACTTGAAAGATTTTACCAGCAAACTGATAAAAAACGAGAACATTGGGCAAACTTGTTCAAGGATATAGGACATCGCTTGTTGAGTACCGGGAAACACTTAGACCCAAGTATGAAAAATAGAGTAAAGAAATTTTTTAATTGGCGTTTTGAACAGGGCGAATCTGCAGAACTCCGATATTTTACTATTTGGTTGCAAGCCGAGTGTTTGGAGGCTAAATGGCGATTGAAAGCATATTCCAAAGTTATAGATGTATCCGAATTAGAAGATTGGGAAATTTATTCGAACTTAAAGGTATTATGTCAAATGCTTCCAAAACATACCGCTAAGGTTGTTGAGTGCTTTGCAAAGCTAACCGATGGTATTCGTGATAACATCTACATTCAAACAGAGGAAGCAGAGACTATCCTAACAGCAGGTCGTAATAGCACAGATGCTATTGTGCAAGAAAATGCAGAACGCGCCCTTGACAACCTACTCCGTGCTGGTAGATCGGAATTTTTGAAACTCGCGATTGGAAAAGATAAACAAGTGTTAAAAAAATGATGTCAGGAAAATTTTTATACGAACGCATATTAGAAGAATTCGGAAAATGCACTATTGAAAACACCGAAATTCCATTCTATCTCACTGATAACCTCAACCCACGTTCGTAAATACAGGAAACAATTCATGAAATCCCCATACTTAACAGAAATACAACAAAAACATTGGCAAGAAGAAGGGTATCTTCTCATAAAACAGGTGCTTTCACAGACAGAAATTGAAACACTATTGACAGCAGTGGACTCGGTAATAGAAAGCTATGTAGAACAAACACCGAGTCTACAAGGTACCCGTTTTGGCAAGGGAGCATACACCATAATCCGAGCGATTGAACGGACAGATGCGCTTGATCCGCTCACCGACCATCCACGGACTTTCGGCACTATTCTGTCATTGATGGGACCGTATCTGCAAATTATGGGAACACAAATTTATGTGCGTCATCCGGATGCAGAGGCGTTGATGGGATTTCATACCGATGCCGGTCCATCACTTCAACGGATTCATCCGCACCCTGATAGCCTTCCCTTGCAATTCAAAATCCAATTTTTCTTGACCGACCTTTCTGAATCGGATCAAGCCAATTTTATGTGTGTGCCAGGAAGCCACAAAAAGCCGTTTCCAGAAATACGATTTGAGATAGGGACGTATCCTGAAGGGGCGATACAAGTCCTCGCTGAGGCGGGAGATGCGGTTATCTTTCCATGGGCGTTATGGCACGGAGTGGGTCCGAATCAGACTGACCGCATCCGAAAAAGTGTTACATTCCGTTACGGGCAGATGTGGTGCAGACCTTACGATTACGGCAAACTTCCCGCACATGTGTTGGAGCGGATGACACCGCGCCGCCGTAGGTTATTTGGTGATATGGGAGAGGACTTTCACCCAACCGATTACTACAAACCGAAAGATCAAATTGAGATTATCTGTAGTGATGAATGGAAATTATCCTTATAAGCAGAAAAACTTCTAACTTGCCTGCTGCAACTTTTGAAATAGGTCTCGGAAGATTGCATCCCGATTCACACCTGTCGCAACACGCATGAGATGCCGGCTGTTATCAAAGCTCCACGTTACAGCATCTGTCAAAATAGGACTATGCACAATTTCCGTTGGCATCCAGCTGCTGTTGACAAGATACGCTGTGGCAGATATATCCCAAATAACCTTTGACCAACCGAAATGGTCTTTGTGGTAGTCTTTGAAAATTTCAACGAGATAATCGCCAATTTTTCCTTGCCCCTGAACATAACGTTCCATCTCAGCAACTGTTGTGTGTAAATGTGAGACTACCCCGCGTGCGGGGAGATGCACAAACGGTACACCACAATTGAGAACCACTCGCGCTGCGTGAATGTCTTGTGCAAGGTTAAACTCTCGTGTATGAGACCAGTATAGCGGGTTGCCACCAAGCCAGACTACGACTATATTTTTGATAATCTCAGGTTCAAGCATGATTGCAGAAGCAACGTTTGTAATTGCACCGACAGCGACAACGTAGAGCGGTTCATCGGCGTTTGCCGTTGCACGTTCAATCATATCGGTTGCTGCTTCGCTTGGCATAGGCGTTTTTCCATCAGGGAGGAAAGCCCTTGAACCGCGATAAACAAAACCATCGGATTTGACTCCAAGGAAGTCCAATAACCGCAGAATCTCATCGTAGCTTTTCTCCATACCGTCTTCAGCATTCGCTGAACGGTTGTTGTGAAAGGGAGCAGCGTATATCGCCTCAACGTTGAGTTGATCGGGTGAGAGAAGCGCGTGAACGACTGCAAACTGGTCGTCAATTTCGTTGTAGGTGTCCGTATCGAGTACTATTCGGACGCGTCCCTCTGGAGGTTGTAACATCTCTAAACGTCTGGATTCAGACAGGTTTGGAAAGTTCATTTGTATTGCCTTTATTGCTTTGAATTGAATGGATATTTTTTTATAGTGTATCACATTATCAGGGATGAGAGTCAATTGATTTTTCAAATAGGACATGACTATTTAGTATTAAGTTTTTTCACATTTTTTCGGAAGTCGCGAGCTGGAGCTCGCTCCTACAAGAAGAGTCGTGAGCAGAAAATTGGAATGATATTGCCGTTAAAAAACGTGTCTGAAATTTCAGAGTTTTCTGCAGAGAAGAAAAACAGATATTTTTGTCGGATTCGCGTAAAAAAAAACAAAATCAAATAAACGAAAATTTGTTTTCACATTATAGCAAACAGCAAATATAACCACGAAATTGGAATATAAATTTAACGTCTGTAACTTAGTATAAATGATAATGAGACTCTTTATAACTAAAAAATATGGCGAATGAGTCTCATTATCAAGTTTATTGTTGTATTACTAATGCTTACTAATATACTTTTGCTTATTTTTATATGTTCTATTTGTGAAGATTGGCAGATCGTTTGTAAAATTCAATAGATTGTTAGAAATACTATAAGATTTGTTGATTTATACCCTTCAAATGCCCCAAATTTCGTTTTATAGCACTAATTTGGCAGAACGTTGGATTGTTTATCGGAATCATTAAATTAATGCTAAGAAAAGCGATTTTTGAAGGAATTTGTAGTGTATAATACTTTACACGAATTATTCTAATATTTGTAAAAATTTAAGACTCAGATTTTTGGGACGTAAGCATGAAATCAATGCCAGCGTGTGTTAATCCCCATTTTTGAAACGCTATTTTTTCTGCGTTACTCTGAAATTTTGGGCTATTCATGGTCACGTTGTACTGGGTAATTGGGATACAATAGGTCGTCAATTATGTTTGCCCCTTACAACCCTTTGTATAAACGGTTGACATAGTTTTGGTTTTATAGTATAATTCTTGAGAGTATTCAACAGAATTGCTATTTCGCAGTTTACTAAAATGGAGAAATTGTAGTGAGACAGAAGTTATAAAATTTAGAAATAACTGCTCTCAACACATCACAATATGAATGCACTCCGTCTATTTGACTTTATTAATACTACTCTGGGGTTTTCTGATAGGCATCGCCAACATTATTCCGGGGATGAGTGGAGGCACGCTTGCTCTTGTTTTAGGTATTTATGAACGTTTAATCGCAGCATTACGCAACATAGGAACTACTACTGTTAAGCGGTTGCTTAGCATTTTCACTTTTAGAAAGACAGCATTCTCAGATTTTCGAGATGAACTCCGACGTATTGACTTCAGTTTCCTTATGATATTAGGTATAGGTGCTGTTGCAGCAGTGTTGGTATCGTCAAAACTGATTGTTTATCTATTAGCCTCTCACCATGATGCGACTTATGGTTTCTTTTTCGGCTTGGTTCTGGCATCTATTTTGATACCGTTGCGGATGCTAAAAGGTTTCAGTTGGCGGGAATTGTTGGTCTTGATCTTAGCGGTTGCTTTGATTGTTTTTGCTGAAGAACTCAAAAAGTCTGCTGCAGGTTCTACATCTATCTCAGAGGAAGGATTAGAAGCATCAATTGGGACACTCGCGATATTTTTTGGATGCGGCGCACTTGCAATTTCAGCAATGATTCTTCCCGGTGTCAGTGGTTCGTTTCTACTGCTTGCATTCGGTGTCTATTTCCCGCTCGTAACTGCGATTAAGAACTTCATAGACGATGTTCCAACTTTATTGAAAGGAGACGTAAGTCCGTCAATTTTCAGCAACCTACTGATACTTGCTATCTTTGCCCTCGGTTGCTTATTTGGTCTATTAGCATTTACAAGGTTGCTAAACTTTTTACTGGAACGCTACCGCAATCTGACAATAGCCTTTTTAATAGGGTTAATGGTAGGGTCATTATACGGTTTGTGGCCATTTCGTGCATCCGTGACGGTTGGCGAAAAACGCTATGATACGGCGCATTTGCTTCCCCAATTAGATATGAATTTACTTATCACTGTGTGTTTTTTTCTTGTTGGCTGTTTAATAATTTTAGGGTTTTCCCGATTAGAGAAGGAGACGGGATGACAAAAAAGGTCGGTTTTTTTGTCAATACCACAAAGGAGAAAGCACCCCAAATCGTTGCAGACGTGTCGGAGTTGCTAAGGAAAGCTGGTATAGTTCCGTTAGTTCCTGATGAACAAGCAAAGGCACTCGGACTGCCGCTCACAGGGATTACAACTGAGGAGATGGTAAAAGAGGCGGAACTGGTTCTGGTGCTTGGTGGTGATGGAACTCTTCTGAGTGCAGCGCACACACCACAGATTGAAAATGTGCCGATCCTTGCCATCAATATCGGACATCTCGGTTTTTTGACAGATGCGTCTCTTGATGAACTCAAACCGACCTTAAAGGCTACATTACGAGGGGATTACCGGGTAGAACACCGGATGATGTTAGAAGTCGTCGTGAATAGTCAAAGTCCGCAACCGTTCCATGCGTTTGCGCTGAACGATGTTGTCATCCGACACTATACACGGTTAATTGAACTAAATGCTTATATTGATGGTGAACTGTTTATTCCGTATAACGCAGATGGATTGATAATCGCAACGCCAAGCGGCTCAACAGGATATTCGCTCGCTTGTGGCGGGACGATTGTAGCACCACAGTTAGAGGCGATTTTACTAACGCCGATCGCACCGCACAGTCTCACAGTGCGACCCTTTATTGCACACGGTGAGGCGGAAATTAAAGTGGAAATGCATTCCACGTATGAACACCTGGATCTATTTATTGACGGACAACGTGAAACCCATACCCTTGCAAGGGAAGCGGAGATAAGAGTAAGTAAGGCAAAACGAACAATTCAACTTATCCGATCTCAAAGTCATAGTTACTACAAAGCATTGCGCGAAAAGTTGATGTTAGGTGAAAGAATCAAATAAGAGATATTAGGTTTTAAAGGAAAAAACCGTGATAGAAGCGATCTCTATCCGCAACATTGCCCTGATAGACGAACTTGAATTAGAACTCTCATCGGGATTGAACATCTTCACAGGTGAGACAGGAGCAGGAAAGTCGGTTATCCTCAAATCAATCGGATTGGTTTTAGGTGAACGAACTTCTGCTGATATTGTGCGGGAAGGTGCTAACTCTGCGGCTGTGGAAGTCAGTGTTGTGCCATCATCACCGCTGCCTATAGATACGGAATCAGGTGACACCTTAGTTCTCTCCAGACAAATTAGTACAAACGGCAGAAGCCGGTGCCGTATCAACGGAGAATTAGCCAATTTAAAGCAACTTGAAGAACTCGGAACTTTATTAGTAGATATACACGGTCAACACGAACACCAGTCGTTGTTTAGGACTGAAATGCATCTTGAACTATTAGATGATTTCGGAGAGACCGACACCGAGCGGCAACAAGTTAGCGAAAAATACCATAATCTTCTTGATTTGCAACGGGAGATGGATTCACTAATACATACATTGCAGACATCTGAACGCGAAAAGGAACTCCTTGAATTTGAGGTTAAGGAACTTTCCTCAGCAAGTCTCCAAGAAGGTGAAGAGGAAGAACTGACTGCTGAGATGCAAGTACTAAACAACGCAGAAGAACTATTTGAATCCGCAAACATGGTGTATGAGCAACTTGATGGCGATGGACAGGGTGACTTTGGTGGAGCAAGTTCTGGTAGTGGCGGTTCCGTGTTGCAGAATCTAAGAGATGCCGCTAAAACCCTTACAAAATTGTCTGAAATTGATACGAGTCTTTCTGAACTGAGTGAACGGATAGATTCATCTTTATACGAGCTTGAGGATATTGCTTCACAAATCCACCAGTATGCTGAAACTGTAGAATTCAACCCAAGCCGCCTTGCTGAAGTGGCGGACCGATTGGAACTCATTTCTAAATTCAAGCGGCGATATGGCAACACTATTTCGGAGATGATAAATTATCATGCAGAGGCAGAACGTAAGTTGGAGGATTTAGAACTCGGTTCTGAAAAGATTGATTTACTTAAAGATCAAATTCGTGAAATGAAACTGGAAGCACAGGAATTATGTATTGCGTTATCCGAAAAACGTAAAAAAGTTGCTGAAAGGCTTTCAGCGTTAGTTGAAAAAGAACTCCAAGAGTTAGGCATGGAAAAAGCAGAATTTCAGACATCTGTTGCCCCACTTCAAGATGATAACGGTTTACTCCTGATTGATGAGAAACGGTACGCTTTTCGCGAACACGGTATGGATAAAGTTGAATTCTTGATTGCTCCTAACGTTGGTTCTGAGTTGCGTCCGTTGGCAAGAATCGCATCGGGTGGCGAAATATCCCGTGTCATGCTTGCACTAAAAACAGTGTTAGTTCAAGTTGACAACATTCCGACCGTGCTTTTTGATGAGATTGATAGTGGTATCGGTGGTAAAATCGCTGATGTCGTTGGTATGAAATTGAAAGAACTTTCCCAATCTGCACAAGTAATATGCATCACACATCTACCGCAGATCGCCCGTTTCGCGGATCGTCACTTTCTGGTTGAAAAAGAGGTAGTAGATGAACGAACGTTCATTAATGCTAAACCCTTGACTGAAGCTGAACGTGTCACTGAAATCGCACGTATGCACGGCGGAAAAGAGACGGAAGTCGGGCTTGCCCATGCGCGTGAACTATTGAGTGGATAGTATCACTCAAAGGGTCATTTAAAATGGATGAAAGGTTTACACAATCAAACGGCACAAACGTCTATACTGGTTGTGAATTGCTTGTCAAAGGTTCATTAGAGAGCGGTGTTAGCCTGATGACAGGATATCCCGGTTCACCACTTGCTGAGGTATTTGATGTACTGCATCGAAATGCCGATCTCCTCAAATCAAATGGTATCGTAGCACAGATAGCCAATAATGAGGCGTTAAGTGTAGCCCGGTTGAACGGTTCACAAATGGCAGATATGCGTGCAATCGCATTTATGAAAAGCGTTGGATTGCATGTTGCGTCTGATGCGCTTGCCATTAGTAATATGGCAGGTACAACCGGTGGTGCTGTCGTTGTTGTGGGTGATGATACGTGGTCCTATAGCACACAAGTTCCTGCTGATTCTCGTGTTTTAGCACGACATCTCTATATGCCGCTTTTAGAGCCTTCAACTTGGCAAGAGATGAAAAATTGGATTAATTATGGGTTCGAGGTTTCTGCCGCAGCAAACCTCTATACTTGCTATTTAACAACTCAGAATCAGGCAGATGGTGGTGGGATTGTTGAACTACATCCAAATTGTTATCCTACCATCAGCCAGATTGCACAAACTGAGTTGAATACAGAGTTGATCTCTATAGATGATCGCGTAGTTTTACCTCCTGATACTGCTCGCATTGAGATTGAAACCCTCCGTGAACGGTTTCCCGCCGCTCTTGAGACAGCTAAGCGATTAGGACTCAACGAAATCCTCTACCGGACAAGTAACAACGGAAACTCAGCGTCGGTTCAAGCGCAACGTAGAATAGGATTCGTGACATCTGGTTTCAGTTATGTTTATCTGGAACATGCCTTAACTGAACTAAACCTCAGCGATTCCCTCCCTATCCTCAAACTCGGGATGACACATCCGCTTGACGAAGATATCATCTATGAGTTTGCGCAGGAAGTAGACGAACTATTTGTCATTGAAGAGAAACGCCCCATCCTTGAAAATGAAATCAAAGCATTCTTGACACATAAGTATCAGGAAGGGAATCTGGATAAGTATGTCAAAGTGTGGGGTAAACATTTTCCAGAAGGATTACCCGGAATTCCAATAGAAGCAGGTTTAGACACTTCTATTCTTATACAACGTTTAATTTCGCTCTTTTCAAACAATAGAAAAGATACGCAATTCGCCAAAAGCGTTCCTGTTGATGCTGAACTTTTTGAAAAAGAAGCACAGCTGCAGCAAGAGGTAGCCGAAATCAAGTCTGATATTCCGCAACGTACGCCAACTTTCTGTCCAGGGTGTCCACACCGAGATTCCTCAAGCGTTTTTCTTGAAATCACAAATCAATTTACAGATGCTGCGTATATGCAGAAGCACCACGATTCACCGCCAGTCGATCTGGTATTTCACGGAGATATCGGGTGCTATTCTATGCTAAAATACGAACCCTTTCCACGCTTGATGCACAATCTTTCAGCGATGACGTTGGGCGGTGGCGCAGGCGCAGGTATTGATCCTTTCATTGTCAATAAGCAGATCGTATTCATGGGGGATTCAACCTTCTTTCACGGTGGCATGTCCGCAATCTCCGACTCAATTAAGAACAACCAAGATCTTGCCTACATTATTTTAGATAATCAAACAACAGCAATGACTGGTCACCAACCGACACCTGCCGGTGAAATGGACATCCTCGGAAACCCGACTTTTGCACAAGACATTGAGAAAGTTGTACAGGGGTTAGCAGGAAATTCCGAGATTACTATTGTACGAGTGAACCCAGAAGATCGGTTGAACTATAAAAAATATCTTGAGAAGGCGATTTTGAGAGATGGAGTCAAGATTATCATTGCGGACAAAGAATGTGCGATTACCTTCCACAGACGCCTCCGACGTGAACAGCAAGCAATCAAAGAAAAAGAGGGCTTCTTAAAAGTCGAAAAACATATCAATATTACACCAGAAGTCTGTGAGTTTTGTTTAGAATGCACAAAATCTACGGGATGTCCTGCCCTTAAAATTGTTGATACCGACTATGGGCACAAAATTGCTATTGATCGTTCTAACTGTGTAACCGATGGTGCCTGCGCGCGAATTAAATGGGCATGTCCGTCCTTTGAAGAAGTTGTCATCACACGAAAACGCCCACCTCGCGCACAACATGTTCATCAAATTGAAAAACCTAATCAGAAGGACGATGACTCAGCAAACCGATGGAAAGAATCTGGAATATCCGAATTACTTGCTCAACTCGGATTAAACGGTGGACATCCTTTACCGCCACCGCCACCACAAACTTTTGATAGAGTTTGGAGTGCTTACGCCGCAGGTGTAGGTGGGATGGGTATCGGCACAATCTCTAAAATACTTGTTGTTGCGGGGTATATCCAAGGATATGATGTCCATTTCTGTGATAGAAAGGGTTTAGCAATACGGAATGGGGGTGTCTATACACACGTGACCTATACAAATAATGGTCACAAAATTTCACCGATTATCCCTTACGGTAAAGCCGATCTTGTTTTGGGACTTGATATCTTAGAGACGGTTCGTGGCATCACATCTGAATCGGTTTTCCGTGTAGCGTCGTCTGGACGGACTGCTGCCGTTGTCAATACCGCCAAAACAGAGACGATGACAACTCTCATTGGGAAAGATAGTTTTGAAACCACAGATTTAGAGGGGACTATTGAGCAAAATACGAATGCTTATGTTGGAATCAATCTTTTTGATATTTCGGAACAATTATTCGGCACGAAACTGTATGCTAATATCATGCTAATCGGAGTTGCGTTTCAACGCGGCTTGATGCCACTTGAGCTGGAGCCGTTGAAACTTGCATTGAAACAGATGGTGCGACGTTCTGACTTACAACAGAATCTCAATGCTTTTGAAATTGGTAGATACCTTGCAGTAAACGAAAATATTGATAGCAATCTACCGCAACCTATGTCCGATGTTTCAAAACAGACTTATGCAGAGACATTGGAGGAAAAAATGGGCATTTTAACAGAGAGATTTCGCGGTAAACGCATTGCAGATTCTTATGTCAGTTTAGTTGAGCATATCGTCAAGAAAGTTAATTTAGATGAGTCAACACATCAAAGTCTGGCACTTTATACTTATGATTTAATTCAGTTTGAAAATATAAATTACGCGCAGTTATACATTGAAAAGATTGAACAAGTTCACGAAAAAGACCGCGATGATTACCGTGCCACAAAAGCCTCAATTAAATATCTACACAAAGTAATGCTGATTAAGGATGAAGTATATGTTTCACATCTGCTGACAAGTAAAGAAAAGTTCTCTCGCGATAAAATACGCTATAATGTTGATGAGAAAAACGGTGATAAAATTCGGTATCTTCATCTTAATCGTCCGCATTTCACCGTGATGGGTTTTGATATTGAACATGATATTGATACTCGTAACTGGATGTTGCACTTGATGAAACGAATGAAATTTCTGAGAAGGTGGTTATCGCAGTGGCATGCAAAAGAGAAGGAATTCCGAGATTGGTATATCCGAGAAGTAATTGATACATTTTCCCCAACAGATGATGAAAACTATGCTAAGCATGTTGAGGCATTAGAATGCGCTGAATCTGTTCGTGGATATAGGGAAATTCGTTATCCGACGATGGAAGCGGCGAAGCAATCGGTTGAAAAATTGCTTACTTCAGAGTCATCGTAACGTGTAACATCTGTTTTCTGTATAATCGCCTGTAGGTGGGGTCAAGCGAAACGATACCCATAGCCGTCAATTTAAGGGGTACCAGGACCGGTAGGTGCGGTTTCCTAACCGCACCGGACTTGTTCACTCCTCACTCTTGGTATCTTGTGTATCGGCACGGTTGACAAACGCAGAAGCAATGGTTTTCGCACAGGATCCAGTGCGGTTAGGAAACCGCACCTACCGTTTAGAGGCACTTTGCGTATAACTCTTTCTTAAATTGACAGTTATGGGTCAAGCGAAGCGATACCTGACCTACGAATTAACTCTTTGGTAAGAAAGTTATCATAATAATTTATGGACAAGCCACACATGCTCACCGGGCACACACAGATTGTTGGTGTGATAGGGGCACCAGTTTCGCATAGTCGTTCTCCTCAGATGCATAATGCAGCTCTTGCTAAAGCAAGGCTTGATTATATTTATGTTCCGTTCCATGTAGATGCTGACGCAGTAGCTGAAGCGATGCATGGGTTTAAGGCACTCAACGTGGTTGGAATCAATGTTACACTTCCACATAAACAAGCGGTCATTCCCTTTTTGACATCCATTTCACGGGAGGCGGAACTTATAGGAGCAGTGAATACGCTTAGTTTTGTTGAGGGAGAAATACACGGTGACAACACGGATGCACCAGGATTTTTACGAGCTTTGGAAGAAACTGGTGCCTCAGTACCGGTCAGAAAGGATGTTGTTGTGCTTGGCGCAGGTGGTTCAGCACGGGCAATTGTGGTCGCTTTGGCACTTGCCGGTGTGCGTTCAGTTGTTATCGCCAACCGAACTGTATCAAAAGCAATTGCTTTAGCAGAAGAACTTACCGAAAAGATTAATGTGCAAGAGGAAGAATCTGGGCACAATCCCATACTCAAAGGCATGGGATTGCAGAATTCCCATTTGCCAGATGCAGTGAGAGGTTGTGCATTGCTGGTTAATACTGCCACATCAAGTATGGATACCAGACATCCACTCTTAATTCAGCCAGATTGGCTGCAACCGAGTACCATTGTTTACGATATTGTATATACTCCGCCAATGACAACGTTATTAACAACAGCAGCTGATAAGGGATGTAAAATTGTTGGTGGAATCGGAATGTTAGTGCATCAGGGGGCAATCGCTTTTGAGCGGTGGACAGGGGTTGAACCGTGTGTAGACACGATGAGAGAAGCACTTTCATAAATGAAAAAAGGGATATTATAGTAAAATCCACAATTACCTGGACATTGACGAGGTTAGGAAACCTCGCCAGCGCGAGCGTGTAGGGATTGTTGTTCATTGAAATGTGAACGTATTTTCGGATTTTACTATAATTTTATTTTCTCTATTTTCCAAGTCAGTTTGTAATTCCGACGCAGCGTCGTTAATTTGAACTTTTGAAAGGAATAAATATGCAAGACGAACAACATGTAGATACACAAGACGAACAGCAAACAGAGGAAGAAAACCAACCTACTGAAGATAGTAAATCCATTCGTTTTGTTATTTTGGGAACCCCTTATTCTATTAAACCGACAGAGGAGTTAACTGCTGAGGATATTGATATCTTGGTCACTTATGTTAAGCAGCGGGTAGAAAGTTTTACGCAGAAAGGCTATGATCATACACGAATTCCAATGCTTGTTGCTTTTGACATAGCAAATGAGTTGCGGGAGCTGCAGAAATACTATGAATTGCCTATTAACCGTGCCATTGACAAACTAAAGTTCGTGCTTGAGCCAGAGCCAGAGTAAGTGGAAAATTTTCTATAGAAACAGTAGCAGCACAGCAGCGCAAAATATCGGTAATAACACGACCAAAATCTTGGCTTCAAATAGGTAGTTTTGATAACGCTTAGTCCATACATCGCCCTTCATGAATCCACCAATAAATTCGATGCGACGATCAATGGAAGGATGCGTGTTGAAAAATTCAAATAATTTCCGAACAGCTATCGGAATATTGTTGAATAAAGCCAATCGCTCCAATGCTGAAATAAACGCTGCCGGTTTGTTAGTCAACGAAACAGCATATAGGTCGGCTTGATGTTCAAAACGCCGAGATACATAACGAAATCCCAAAATAAAGTATATTACAAAGAATAACATTGAACCGATTGAAGACAAAATTGGATAGTTCTCATAAATACTCGCTGGCACGAACCGCATTATCGGTTGTTCAATGTACCTATAAAATAGAGGATAACTGAGCAGGTAAAAACACGAAAACAGAATATAGGTAGGTATATGTTTATAGCGGATATGCCCAAGTTCATGTGCCACGATAGTTTCAATTTGGTCGTCTGTAAAATAACGTAGCAGCGTATCTGTCAAAAAAATTCGACGATTCCACCGAAAAGTTCCCGCCACCGCCGCGTTTGCAATTGATAATGTTCCAGTTTGCCAAACAGCAATATCACGATACTTCATTTGACTCTTTTTTGTTAACTGTTCCAGCTTCTCTCGCAACACACCATTCGTGAGCGGTGTTGTTTTCCACATAAACTGCATCAGTAACGGTGCAAAAATATATGCCCCTGCCACCACGGGAACAAGTAACCCAATCAATATATACGGATGTGTCTCTAAAAATGACTTCACTTGCTCTGGAAGTCTAACCAATAAATCCAGCGTTGCTAAATAGATTATTAGCGGTGCCAGTGGAAGAAGCATAAATTTTAGATGGAATGATAGTAACTCGCCATACCGAATGCTATTCCCACGATTCAATTGATGAAATACTAAACGGACACCGATTAAACCTATAATAAGTGGTAGAATTGCAAGTCCTTGACGCAGTTCAGCCATTGGAAAGAAAGCAAACTGTTCGTAAATGAACAACGGCAAGTCTAACAGGTATAGGTTACTTATGTATGCCCCTAAACACAACACCTCAAAAACAATCCGGAAGTTTCCAAGGCGTGAGAAACCGTTCTCTGTAAAGGATTTTTGCGATTTTAAGACTCGCGGAACACAGGTTATGACAAGATAAGCAAGTAAGATTGGACCGAATGTGAGTAGCAGGTTCCAGAAAAAGGTATGTGCAATATTTATAGCCCCAATGCTTTCTGATGGCTCATAAGCAAAAAGACACAAGAAACCTACAATTAAAATAATACTCAATTGCCCCATAAATGTAGTTTACCTTATTTCACTTGGAATATCAAGTTTTGATACACCGACCTGCCAAAAACTACCGTATAATTAATTTTTATTGAATTAAACGCGAAATTGTGTTAAACTATTATAACACATCTATTGTGGAATCAATAATTTACTCAGTTTACGTATCAATTTTTTGGAGGAATTCCATGAAAACCAGAGAAACACTTTCTGTTGCTGCTTTTTTGGTAATCAGTATTGCCGTTATTGGTTGCGGTAAGTTAAACCAAGAAGAGTTTGAAATGTGGAAAAATGAACACGTTACACATGTCAACCAATCCAATACAGAAATAAAAGCCAACCTAACCAAGCTTGAAGGAAAAGTCGATCAGAATAATAAGTATGCGATGGAGGCAATCTCTAAGGCAAAAGATGAAGCAATTGCAGCTTCACAGCAAGGGGATGCTGACACGATCGCTGCTGCAGATCAGAAAGCGAAAGAAAATGACGCGAAACTTCGTTCGGCCTTGTCAAAAGATATTGAAATGCAAGGCAAAAAATCGATGGATTTTGCTAAAGCAGAAGATGCTAAGAACCAAAAAGAGATAATGGCAAATTCCAGCGGTTTGAAGGCACTAACGGCTAAAGTTGAAAGAATCTTGGCTGCAGTGTCGGCTAATGCAGATGATATTGCCGGGCTTAAAGAGGATGCCGCATCAAAACCATCCCTTTTGCTTACCGTGAATTTCAGTAGCGGACAGACAGGCTTGTCAAGTAAAGCTAAAGAGATGCTTGATGGTATCGTTGGTCAGATTCTGGAAAATCCGGAAGCTGAAATACTTGTTGAAGGACATGCAGATGGCACACCAGTTTTACGCGGCGGTCATCGAAGTAATTGGGACCTGTCTCAATCGCGTGCAAATTCTGTCGTTAAATATTTGAAAAGCAAAGGCATTGATGCTGAAAGGATTAGATCCGTTGGAAAAGCACATACTGATCCGGTAGCTCCGCAGAACACCTCTGCTGGTAGGGCTATGAATCGACGAGTAGAAGTGATTCTCAATCCATCTGGCTCAATGTAGTCTCATCCGTTTGTGATTTCCCTTTATTCTCCGTCCAGTGTCTTTAGGATGTCCTAACTTTGGGGCATCCTATCCTTTTATAGTAAAACCCACAATTACCTTTACATTGGTGAGGTTAGGAAACCTCGCCAGCGCGAGCGTGTAGCGATTGTTGAACATTGAAATGATTGAAATGTGAACATATTTTCGGATTTTACTATAACATATTGTGTCTATACTTCTTGAAATTTAGATATTACATAACCTTTTTAGCATGGATGTCCTGAATAATGCGTTACCTCTCCATTATCCTATTTTGTTTTTTTATTATCTCAGGCATTTCACATGCTGAACCTTCCAATGGGCATGCATCACGACCCCCATCTATTTTAAACAGTTTTTTTGAACAACACCTGCAAACTTCATCACTGCAGTTTTCCGTCTTTTCTTACAAACCAGAATTAGGTGATCTGACAAATTTTCTACAGAGTGTTGGAATACCTAAAACGCCAGTTGAGATGATGCCCACACTTTCAATTGTGCTACAGCATATTCCTGAACTTGACTCTCGGTTGGAAATTGGTTATTGGAAAACTCAACTTGACGCACCACCACCTATTTCAATATCTCTCACAGCCACGCTTATGCCTATATCCTACCAGTTAATCTATCGTCCGGTGCTACTACATGAATATCTGCCTATTTATTTCGGTGCAGGCATCGGTTTTTTAAGAGCCAATTTTGATGGCAGTCTGGTTGATTTACTTGGAGAACAAGGCATCGCACTTAATGGTAGCACTTCAACTACAACCGGTTATGTTATTGCTGGCGTTGAGTTGTTTCAATGGCAATCGCAAACCGATGCTCGTGCTACCATAGGAAATAACGCCGCTATCAGTTTAGAATTAAAACGAATCCTGAAAACTGTTGAAACTACTGGTCCACAACCACTGAATATAATCTTAGACGGTACAGCAATTGGAATCGGAGTCAAATCTCAGTTTTAATCGTTGTTACGGATGTCCTTCAAACAACAAGCAGCCCGCATTCTTCCGCTTTTAATTTTCATTGTGTTCGGGGGCATCCTCGGACGCTATTCAGAAACACCGCTTGCTGTTCTTTGTTTATTGGTTGCAATAGGTGCGTTTGTATTCATCGGGATGGAGTTAGCCCTCTATGTCCTGTTAATCTGCCTGCCCTTTTCTTTTCGTTACATAATCCCTCAGCTTCTTGAAATTCAGACTCCAACCGAACCGTTGTTAGGCATGCTCAGTGCCGTTTACTGGATAAAAAAGATTGTGGACTATGCGCTGGGAAAGCGAAAGCGCATCCCTACCTTTCCATTTTTATTGCCTGTTTGCGCTTTTATATTTGTCACATTTCTATCTGCAATCAATACCCCTGACCTATTTGGCACTTTGAAAGGTGCGTTTCGCGCTTCTACCTACATAATGTTCAGTTTGGTGATATATGATTTAGTCCAACATCACCGAAGTTTAAAACGGTTATTTTTCGCTTCCTTTCCGAGCGCAGCAATTGCCGTTATCTGGACGGTTATTGTACTGATTTATCATATTGATCAATGGCAGTGGACAAGCGCGTTTCAAAACTCTCCGTTTACAAATTACTCAGTTTACGGTTCATTCACCGCAATCTTCTTTTTAATCTGTCTGAGTCGTTTACTATTCGATAATCAACAATATGATCGTGTTATGTGGATAGGTTGGTTTACTTGCTTCGGATTAGGTCTGATTATGTGTTTTTCGCGAGGCGTATGGTTATCAGTTATTGTTGCGGTTGGGTTCATGTTAATACAGTTAGGTAGAGGTGTAACACAGAAAAAGATTCTGTTTATTGGCGCTGTATGTCTTGTCTTATTGGTATGTTTAAGCTTACCCGGAGTTTACAGTGCTGTTGTGGAACGTATTTCGTCTACAGTAGATGTTAACTACGCCTCCAACCGAGCACGACTCATGCGATGGGGACAAGCCGTTACAATGTTCCTTGAAAGCCCTATTTTAGGAAAAGGGTATGGTGCTTTTGCGATGCTTTACGAGGAGGATGTTGCGCTTGTAGGGAGTTATGTCGCACAGTATCAGTTGGGGGCGCACAGTGAATACCTTCAGGTAATGTCAGAACTGGGAATCGTCGGGTTAGCAGTATGGATATGGCTCAACTTTGCGTTTTTACAATACGGTTTTCGCTCCACCAAACGGATTGAAGATAGTTTTTATCGCTCTATTATCATCGGTTTGATGGCAGCCGAAATCTCGTTGATGGTGCATTTCATTGTGAACAATCTTCTTAACGGTGACGCGATCGGCGTGCCGTTTTGGGGCATTTACGGGTTATTACCGGCTGTTGTGCAAATAGCGGAACGGACAAAGGAAATTACACCATTAGAAAATGAAAATACTGTATAATCTTAAATAGAATTCTAACATAACAACTTCAACATAGATATAAATTATTTCGTTTCGCAAATTGAGGAGCATATATGAACATTATCCATATTATTTCAGATACATTTAGACGAGATAACTTAGAAATTTTTGGAGGCAAGGGTTATAGTCCCGCACTTAATGCCTTTGCTGAAAAGTGCGTTATTTTTGGCAAAGCATACGTTTGCAGCTACCCAACAGTGCCAATTCGTGGTGATCTGGTGACTGGCGAGGTAGGGATATGTCGTCGCGGATGGGAACCACTTCAACGCAACGTGCCTGTGATCGCAAACGATCTCACAAAAGCAGGTGTTGTCAGTATGATGATTGCCGACACGCCGCATCACCTCAATAACGGTTTCCTTTACAACCGCGGATTTACTGGATGGAAATGGATTCGTGGGCAGGAGAATGATATTTTAGAGACGCATCCTTACGACTATGAATCAGAATTAGCGTTACGGTACCGCGAACATACGCGACCGCATCCGAACAAGCTACCACCAGGACTCGGCAACCATTTGAAAAACAGTGAATTCCGAAGAGATGAGGGAGATACTTTCGTCGCACAAACTGTGCAAACTGCCTGCGACTGGCTGGAACGCAACTATCAGCACGAGAACTTCTATCTGATGGTGGATACCTTCGACCCCCATGAGCCGTGGGATGTGCCTGATTGGTACATTAAACGGTTTGATCCGGATGATTACGACGGACCGGAACCTATTTATCCAACATACGGTCCAAATAATATGGATGAACGTACAACCCAACGTCTTAATGCGCTATACCGTGCTGAAGCATGTCTTGTAGACAATTGGATTGGGCATCTGTTACGAAAAATTGACTATATGGGGTTGATGGAAAACACAATGATCATTTTTATGGCAGACCACGGCTTTCTGTTGGGTGAGCATGGGCTTATTGCCAAAAACCTCGGTATGTACGAAGAGATTGTCCATATCCCTTTACTCATTTATCATCCTGCAGCTACACCTCGTCATACTGACGCACTTACCAGTATTATTGACCTTCCAGCAACTGTAGTTGATGTGTTTGGTGCTGAACGCGGCAAACAGGTTGAAGGCAATAGTCTGCTGCCAATAGTGATGGGGGAAACTGACAAAGGCAGAGATTATGCGATTACACACGGCGCATGGGGTGGCGGATGGAGTCCTGATGGTGGTAGTCCACATGGAAGTGTCACGGATGGCACATGGTCACTATTATTGGAAAATAAAGGGGCGCCACAACATCTGTTCCATCTTCCGTCCGATCCAGAGCAGATGAAGAATCGGTTTGAATCGGATACAGATGAGGCACGTCGACTCTACCAAGCGTTTTTGGAATTCTTGGGACAGCACGGCGGTCCAGAGGCTATGGTTGAACAATTCCAGAACAGATGGCCACTTTGAACTTTTGATTTATAGCAGAATATAAAAATAAGTTTACACGTCTTTTGTAGGAGCGATCTCCGAATCGCGACCTTTTGTGAATGTCGGGAATCGGAGTTCCCTCCTGTCAAATGCCATACGCGCATTTGGCGTTGATTCACAGCTCAAAAGTGTGCAAGTAATTCTAAAATCTACTATAACTAATTTCTTTACGCAAAAACACGATTCTGATGTGGCGTAGATAGAAGATAGAACCTAATGAATACACGGAATTTAGTTGCTGAATTTATCGGAACATTCACACTTATCTTTATCGGCGCAGGATCGGTGGTTATCAATCCAGGGAATTTAGTTGCAGTTGCTTTTGCATTCGGTTCGGTCGTTGTAGCATTTGTTTATGCGTATGGAGATATTTCTGGCGCACATATCAATCCTGCAGTAACTCTGGCACTCCTGATAGCAGGAGAAATCGAATTCACTGCAGCTATCGGTTACTGGATTGTTCAATTTATAGGTGGTATTTTGGGGCGTATGTTCTCAAAGGTGTGTTGCCGGTAAACGGTGATTTAGGGGTAACTATTTTAGCCACGAATGTAACACCGATAAATGGACTGATCGTTGAAATCATACTCACATTCTTCCTTGTCAATACGATTTTCAATACTGCTGTAAATGGAAAGGCAGGAAACCTTGCTGGACTTGCCATCGGGTTAACTTTGGTGTTTTGCATCCTGATGGGTAGGCCGCTGACGCGTGCGTCACTGAATCCTGCGCGGACGTTAGGACCTGCTATCGCAGCCGGTGCTGAGCACGCCCAATGGGGTAACGTCTGGGTCTACTTTGTCGGTCCGTTTATAGGAGCAGTACTTGCTGCACTTCTCTATATTGGTGTTTTGAAAGATAGCGGCACTGAAATTGAGTAGTTGGTAATATTAAATAAAAACAGGCTGATGCTTTTTAGCATTAGCCTTACTTTTAATTCTTGTGAGTCACAGATACCTCATACTACAATATATCGGATTAAGCATCAGCGTTGATAGGAATTTCAGTTGGTTTTGCCTCTTCTGTTTTCGGAACTATTACCGTCAAAACACCATCCTTGAATTCTGCTTTTATTTCTTCAACTACAACGTTAGGCGGAAGTGGAAATTTACGAAGAAAACTTCCATAACACCTTTCTGACCGACGTAAATTCTGTATTTCGTCCGTCTGTCCTTTTCGCTTCTCCCCTTTTATTGTCAATCGTTCATCAGTTACGGTAACGTTCACATCATTTTGTGAAACACCTGGGAGTTCAACTGACACTTCAAACCTATCTTCTGCCTCAGAAAAATCAACGTAAGGACACCAATTAAATTTACCTCTTCGGGTTTTCTCTTTCCTAAACGCAACTGCTCCGCCAAATTCGGGAGGTCTGCGATGTCTTCTACCTCTTGGTGGGCGATGCTCCCAATTTCCGCGTGCTTCAGGTAATCGGTGTTGTTGGGGGCCTCTTGGTTGTGGTGGTCCCTGCCTTTCCGCTTCAGGGTGTCCCGAGCGGTGGAGGTGATGTCTTCTACCGCGTCCAGGCCCTCGTCCTTGTGGAAACTGATGCCGCCTTCCATCTCTGGGACCGCGTTGGAATGAATTTCTCATTTCAATTCTCCTTTTCTAATTCTTAATTTATAGTGAAACCCATAATTATTTTCACGTTTTGTTCTTATGTGGATTTCAAACACACCATAAATGTAAGAGGCGCAATGAATTGCGCGACTACAAACGCCGCTAACCTTAAGAAAATGTAAAGGTATTTTTAGATTTTACTATAATACTTTGTTTTCACTTACTTTGACAACTATACTTATCAAATTGTTCGGATAAGTGATGTAACGTCAACAAGATTGACACAATTGATTGTGCCAACCCTATTGTTTTTGGAATTATTTTAATTCTCCTGCGGAACATCCACAGTTGATTCAGCGGCGATTGGAATTTCTTTCGGTTTCACATCTTCCGGTTTTGGGATAGACAACGTCAATACACCATCCTTGAATTCGGCTTTGATGTTGTCAGCTTCAACTTTCGGAGGGAGTGTGAATTTCCGTTCAAAACTCCCGTAGTGCCGTTCAATTCGCCGGTAATCTTTAGAATCGTCAGTTTTTTCCTGCCGTTTTTCACCCTTTATCGTTAAGAGGTCGTCTTTGACAGAAATATGGACGTCGTCCTTTGTAACACCGGGAAGTTCGGCAAGAAGTTCAAAACCGTTTTCCGTTTCAGAGATGTCTACTGTGGGCATCCAAGAGGTGGAGTCGCCACTGGTTTCATTTTCCTGAGAAGCGAATAGATCTCCGAAGATTTTTCCCATTTCGTTATGGAGGCTGAATAGGTTTCCTACTGGTCTGCGTGTTGCTAAATGTCTCATTTTTCTTCTCCTTTAGATTTATGTTTTCTGTAAGTATAATGAGCAAGTTCTGTGCCAATGTTTTTAAGACACAAATTATAGTAAAATCCACAATTACCTGGACATTGGCGAGGTTAGAAAACCTCGCCAGCGCGAGCGTGTAGGGATTGTTGTTCATTGAAATGTGAACATATTTTCGGATTTTACTATAATGCGTATTCACCAACTATAATAGATATAAGCAATTTATATGCCAAAACACCGTTTTTTCTATCCAAAATAAATGGTTATAGTGCTTTGTCAACATATTATTGTAGGTCGCGATTCGGAGATCGCTCCTACCTCTGGAACGTTTATGGTAGGAGGGAACTCCGATTCCCGACTACTTTCAAGCCCATCAATTATCACTTGACTAAGCAATAGCGAAAAAAGCCTGCTTGCTTACAGAGCATAGAAAAATCCACGCCCAAACGCCTCAACAGAATATGTTTGAGGTTTGATTTCTGTTCTAATTCTTAAATAGAGTAGTTAATGAGTTGTGATTTTATCTGGGAAACCATCTGCCATATTGACATATCCGTGCCATTTTGAGAGGGTGTATATGTCAAAATGGCGGGGTTGTGATAGTAGCAGAGTTATGGGTAGGCAAGAAGGTAGGTTCTATTTATTCTGATTAGAAAGTTGCGCGCGTATCCCTGCAGCAACAGTATGTAACGCAACAGGATTATCATTCAAAAACGGAATAATTAGATCAGCGTATTTTTTACAAGGTTCTGTGTAAATAGGGAAATTAGGGAGTACATCCCGTCGGTACCAACTGATTGCACTTTCAAGACTTCCGCTGCGTGTGCCGACATCGCGAAGCATTCGCCGCAGGACCCTTTCATGTGCGTCAACATCCAAAAAGAGTTTAATATCTATTAACTCACGGAGTTGCTGATTCCAATAGATAAGGTGTCCCTCCACAATAACGGCATCGCTTGGTTCTATAATTTTCTCTTCATCACCACGTTGTGCTGCACGGGTTCCGGGTGCGGGCGTTTCTATGGGATTTCGAGAGCGGAGTTTTTCAACATCTGCAATAAGCACATCCCAGCTCACTGCATCTGGATGATTTGCCGTTACTACCTTTTCGCGTTCTTCAGGTGTATATTCTGACCAATCCTGAAAATAAGAATCTTGGTGTAACGTGATAGGTGAAAATTCAGCGAGTTGGTCTGCTAAAGCAGTAGCGAACGTTGTTTTTCCAGAAGCTGAACCGCCCATAATCCCAACGGTGATTGGTCTAAGTATGTCGTTTTGTGCCATTATTTTATGCTTTCATCAAATTAATTGTTAACTAAAAAACAAGGATAGAGTATCATAAATTTGGGTTATTGTCAAGCTTTGAATCATTTGACATCGGCAGACTTTTTATGTTATCCTATTATTAAACGATGGATTGTGCCTCTGTCAAATTATAGCATGAGACCCTACCTAACACCGCCTTTTATCTTGGAGAAAGAGTATGTTTTGGGAAAAGATTGAATCACAATACAAAGTTGCCGCTGCACATCAATTTTTACTACACTTTAATGTCAATGATTTACTACACGACGAGTTCTATGGCTATTTACCTGCCATTGACTACCTGATGGAACAACTGAACGTCCTCGGGTGCCGTCTGGTTATGGGGTACAACGCAACACGCGGAATAATGTGGCCCAATGCAGGTAAGTGGTTAGAAACACAGAAAATTTTAGGGCTTATTCCTAAAGATCAAGCACTTCCAGAATACACAGAGACGAGAAAAAGGATTAATACCCAGCTCTCTTACCATAAACTTCATGAAGACCCATTTCTTAAAACCGATCCATTACCTACGAAGGAATTGGCACAAAAGATACACGGACTCCTGAATCAAGACAGAGCAAGGGTCGGTTTGGTTATCAATAATCTTGAACAGATTGCCCCGAATGACCCAATGTTTGACACAGGGGCGAAAGATAACCTACAATTCTTCTTCCATCAACTTCAAAATTGGGCATCAGACTTGGAAATTCGTAGGAAAAAGCATATCATCTTACTTCTCACACAAAATACTTACGATATTCATCCGCATTTCCTTGTTAATCAAGAAATACCAATCGTAGAGGTACCTTTTCCAGATTATGATGAACGACTGAAGTTTATTGAGCACTTGAGTGCAATTCCGCAGGAAATTTCACAACAGGATTCTCCTGACGAGAAAGTACAAGTGCAATTAAACCTTGGGAATGCCCGCGAAAAGCAGACATTAGCAAGAGATGCCGCAGGCTTAAATCTTTTTGCTATCCACGATTTGGTGAGGCACGCCGCCTCTTTAAAACAGAAAATAGAGAGACCAATACTTGCAGACTATCGCCGCGAGAGTGTCAAGACATTTAGTCACGGAATTATTGAAGTAAGTGAACCACTTACCGAGCCGAAACAGCATTGGTCAAACCACGTAACAAGACTTATCCAAGACATTGTAGGCGGTTTAAAAGAGCAGGATATGAGACGGGTGCCGCGGGGGATTCTCCTACTTGGACCTACCGGCAATGGAAACATTTTTGCAGCGCGTATGTTGGCAGGACAGACAAATATGGCGTTTGTCAGACTTCGTTACGCCAGTCAGATAAGCGAGGTAACAATAAACATTAATGATAACGGTAATAGTTACGATAGAAACTTAAATTCTGCTATCAACTTTATCCGCGGGCTTGCCCCAGTCGTAGTGTTTATGGATGAAATTGAGCAGGCTTCGCCGCATACAAGCATGAATACAGCAAACGTGGAACGCGCCTTTCCTGCTATTCTTACAAATGCTATTAGTGATGCTTCCTTGCATGGGGAGGTGATATGGGTTGGCACTTCAAGTCGTCCCGATTTGATACCGCCTATTTTCCGACGTCCTGAGATTTTCAGTCATAAATTAGTCCTTCTGCCGCCTATTCGGGAGAGCCGAGGGGGTATTTTGCAGTTTTTTTGCCGACTCCACACACAGGAGGAAATTGATTTCCAAGAAATTGTGAGGGATGAAAAACTACGTGGTGTAAGTGTCAACGATCTAAATATAATCGCACAACGGTGTCATAACGTTGCGAAACGTAAGAAACGTAATACCTTCACAGAAGAAGATTTGCGCGAGGTGGTAGCAGATTTTATGCCAGACTATTCTCCAGAAATGCGAATGTTTATGACATTATTAGCTTTACAAGAGGCAAATTCCCGTGCTATGCTGCCAGATAGACTGCCACCGCCATATCGAGAGTTCGTGAATGAAAACCGGATTGACAAAACAAAGATAAACGCGCGTTTGATGGAACTGGGTAAAGAACTTGGATTGAGTGCTTAGTTTAGAGCGGATTTCTCAATCAGAATTTGTTGGTTTTACTGCGCTCAATATAAAATATAAATGTAAGAGGCGCAATGAATTGCGCGACTACAAACAAACTTTTCCTTTAAGAGAAGTTATTTTGAGAAATGGTATAACATCAACCAAAAACAATTTGTTTGATAGGTATGTTTATATCCTTTGTTCTTGCGAGGGGATTCATCGCTGGCGGGGTGTTTTTTATCGGTAGTTTTTACTGGTGGGTGGATCGGCATGCCTAATACCAAATTAATTTGAGGTTGTGGTCGCATATCCAAATCCAGTCACATAATATTCATTGTCCATCTCATATTCATACTTATGCGCGCGAGCTTTGCTCCTCACACTTTTATGTGCTTCGTGATTATCTATGCAAGTTTCTCCTACCTCAGTATCAGTAACTATTACATCGTAGCGTCTGGCGTTATGTGCAAAAGCCTAACCAATACATATACATAACACAAAAATAAGCATCACGTATAAAAACCTGTAAATCAACATTTTTTGTTTCCTTTTTTACTCTAATCCCAAAAACGGTAAGGGTTCAATACCTACATCTTGGGATTCCATATCTATCAGATTGACACCTTTAGGGATTTCACCTGCCAATAACTGCTCTGGCGTAAGTGGCAGTTGTTGTCCTGAAATGACAGATGAGATATACCTTAAGTGTGTTCCATCTGGGAATGTTGCACTTGTATATCTAACATAGAACGTGTTTGGGTAATTCAAATAAATCTTACCGTTTTCATAAACCCCGTTTGTGAACTCTCGGTCTCCATCAATCCACTTTTGAATTTTCACACGGTCAATCAACTCTACATCTCGTAAGGTTGATGTAGGCAGGTTTTCTGGTGGGTTAAACCAAATTGGGGGTCCGTATCTTTCTATGAAGTCTTGGGGAACTTCTGGATACGGTCCAAAGCCGTATGGGGATTCAGCTGCTATTTCCACGTGTTCAGGTTCAATAGCTGTTGAAACGGCGTTTGTTGTTTCATCTCTGTTTTTAACCTGTGTTGTGACGGGGTGGTGTTTCTCGGCGTTTGTTGATCTTTCCGCAGTAGGGTTATTCAGTTTTAAGAATTATCAGTTGATGCGTGTTACTGATAGTTTATATCGTAGGTCGGGTAGAGCGTAAGCGACACCCGACAGGGGTTGAACGTGTCGGGTGTCGTAAACTCTACCCGACCTACAGGTGGTTTATATAGAAATGTGAAAAATATAGCCGAAAAACCGAAAACTAAATAACCCTGTTTCCGCAGGTTCGGGGGTTGACTCTGTTTCTGCTAAAACTGGCGTTTTTTGCGCTTTTTTGGCTTTCCAGTCTTGCAGCAGTTGATCCGCTTTAGCGGATTCCTTTTTATATTCAGCTGTGGTTTGTTGATCGTAAAGGTAACAAGCAGCAGCAATTATGAGAAGTATAAACACTCCCCCGATTGTCCACTTGTTGATGTAGTCTTTCATTTGTGCCTCCCCTTTGCCATAGGCGTGGCGTGGAAGTAAAGGCATCCTCGTCAAAATCTAATCATCTTTAGACAGGCTGTTAGGATTCTATATTTATGATTAGATTTGTCTTAATATGAATATTATATTATATGTGACAAATTTTGTCAAGAATAAATTTGTTTTTATAAGTTCGGTAGGTTGTTAGCGGGGTGTTTTAGAAGGTGGTATCAGTGCTAATTAACAAAGTAGGTGGTATTGTTGACGGTGTGTAGATGTCTGATTCCCTGCACAGGACAACGCTCCTGTTGTAATTTAACAAGAGCGTTATTCTATACTAAAAGTGATCTGATAATTGTGAGGGATTCCTCACGGACATGATTACTCTTCTTCGTAGCGGTTTTGATAGCGGTTTCCACCACCACCACCACCACCACCAGAACGTCGTTCGCGTGGACGGGCGGGATTGACTTTCAATGGGCGTCCCTGGACCTCTTGACCATCAAGAGCTTCAATCGCTCGTTCACCATCTTCTTGATTTTCCATTTCAACGAATCCATAACCTTTGGAGCGGCCATCATAACGGTCGCGGATAATTGTTACCGAACTAAGTGGTCCATGCGGTTCAAATAGTTCTTCCAAGTCAGTTTCTGTCGCTGCATAGGGCACATTGCCAACGTAGATGTTCATCTCGTTTCTCCTTTTGAAATTGAAATAAACGGGAATGTGAGAAAACTGAGTACTGTCAGCATGTTGTTCTATAGGCAGGCATTTGGCAGTGCTAAGATTGGTAAAAATGAACTCGGGATTCTCATCAATCTTCTTCGGAAGCCGCTTCACAATCTAACTGAATGCTCCTGGTTCCAAACTGTAAACTGTCAAAATACTACACATAATCTGGTTCGCAGACACCATCACATTTCCCAAACGTTAATATGATACCACAAATTAACGAATTTGTCAAATTTGATTTACAATACAATTCTATTTCAGCAATAGTGGACATTTTTTGCAAATTAAGATATGATGTTTCTCAGTTGGGCGCAACCTACATGTGCCCACCAGAAAAACATCGTTTTTTGTTTGCGATAGGTCACAACCTTGTTCAAGCCAATGAAGAATGGGAAGACTGGAACAATGAAATCTGCCCAACAGAGGTACATATATCACCTCTGTTGGGCATTTTAGGAAATATACTATGGAACCAAGATACACACACTGGAAAATCGTTACTATCTTTGTCATGATGTTAATCTTAATACTAACCAATAGTTCAGAAGCAGTGATCGTCTTCACAGCGAATCCTATTGGACAACGAAGTGACATTTACGTTATGAACGATAACGGAGAGGATGTCCGACAACTGACAAAAACACCGCTTTCGGAACACAAACCACGCTTGTCGCCTGATAGGAAATACATTCTTTTTACGCGTAAGTTGGGTCCGCAGTCTAATATTTTCATCATGGACGCGGATGGTAGCAATGAACGTCGTCTGACCCATCGTCTCCAAAACAACACATATCCTTGCTGGTCGCCTGATGGCAAACAGATTGCGTTCACAAGCTATAGAGATGGAGTGCCGAACATCCATATCATTGAACTTGCGACTGGCAACATTAGACAACTAACAAAAAGCAATGGTGATAAGACATCTGCATCCATGCCGAGTTGGTCGCTAGTGGTTAGTCCAGTCTAACTTTTCGGGTATAGATGTTTTAATCTGACACGCGCATCGTCCGTTGTAAATTGCCAGTCTACCTGCTTTTGCTCTGCATTTCTACGTTTTTGCCACGCTTGTGTCTCTCTACGGAGTGTCTCTATATCTGGGATTCGACGACACAAACATTGGCGTGTAAGGACGCTAAGTTCTATTTCCGCTATATTCAACCAACTTCCATGAATGGGGGTATGCACGATTTCTAAACGCTTCCGGAACCTATCTGCTTCTTCATCTCCAAACACTTTATTGAGTGACGCGAGTTTATGTGTATTCAGGTTATCACAAACTAAAATGACCTGTTTTGCGGATGGGTAGACCTCATCCAATAGTATTTTGACTTCTTCTGCCCAATCCACTGTCTTTCGGTGCGTCCGAACAGACACACGCCGCCATCCCGAGAGTGCCTCTGTAAATAGGAAGATATTTGCTGTGCCTTTGCGTTTATACTCGTTATCTACGCGCTTGACTTGTCCCGGTTTCGCAGGATACGGTTCACGAACATCATCCCTAAGTGTGACAGATTGTTCGTCCATGTTCACAACAGGAGTATCCGCAGCCAAAGGTTTCTGGTAAAGATCAAGCACTTCTTCCATTGACTTTACAAACTCAGCGTCTTTTTCAGGGGGTATCACCCACTGTTGCTGAAGGTGTGGTTTCAACGCGTTTTTTTTAGTGTCTGCCGCACCGTTTCTGGAGAAATGTTTTCCACAACTTCAAGTCTTACCAACTCTGACGCAAGCAGACGTAACGTCCATTTGGCAGCACCTTCGGGAGGGGTTCCACAACTCAGTGCTATCAACCTTGCTTCTCCGTCACCATCAAGTTTACGAGGTGTCGGTGGATGCTTCCGCTTCGCACGATATAAGGCACGAGAAAAGCCACCTTCCACAAAACGCTGACGCACTTTCGCAACTGTCCTATCAGTGCACTCATACGCCTCAGCTATTCTCGCGTCAGTCCAGCAGGGACCATTTATATCTGATTTCAGCAAAATATGAGCATGCCTTATCATATATGCCTCTTTTTTACCTGTGTTAATAATATCTGATAACTCCTGTCGTTCCGCATCGGTCAGTTGGACAACATATTTCTTATTCAAGGGTGTGTTCCTCCTTATGTATTGCTATACTATAAGAGAACACTTTTGTTTGTCAAGATGCCGAGAAATCTACAAAAACCAAAACAAACTTTTAGGATGGACTATCCACTAGATGGACAGCATATTGTCCACCAACAGGTTATTGGTGTTGAAACATATATCTATATCACTGATATAAATGGTAAGAACACGCGTCCTTTTCTGCGAGGACAGCAACCGCACGTCATTGGTGATACGGTAATTTCAAGACTTCATCCGCTCTGGTCGCCTGATGGCAAACACGTTATGTATTTTGAAGATCGTATGGGACTTGAAGCGAATCGTCCCGTTAGGCTTCCCAGTCACTTGATTGTAGTTGATAAGGATGGTAGGCATCCAAAAAAGTTGGATATCCGAAAAGACTGGGGGCTACACTCGGCTTGTTGGGCTGCGAATGAAGCGAAAATTCTTTTCTCTGCTACTGAGGAAGATTGGGACATTCCCATAAACATAAACCAGCTCAATTTTAACATTTATCGCTATCGTCTACTTGATGGGAAGATAACACAAATAGCAAATACGTCTACCAATGACCTCAACCCGCATTGGGTGTCGGGTCCGCTCTCTGTTTCTCCAGAAGGTAAGTTGAATGTGCAATGGGGAGAGATAAAAGATGAAGAGTAAATTAGGTTTCGCTTCTTATACCAATTCTATGAATTATTTTCTCTTTTGAAAGAAATGTCCGAGGCGCAATGAATTGCGCGACTACAACGAATTGGACACTTCTGTAGCGTAAACTTTTAGTTTGCGTCTCATAGGCACAAACTAAATGAAGATTAAAAAATAAATTGGGTAATTCCATAATTATGCCCGGTGCGGTTAGGAAACCGCACCTACCGTGTCTATGGAAATCTGTAATTACCGATTTAAATACTTAATCTTCATAAAGTTTGTGCTACAACTTCTGTTGTTAGGTAAAGTGTCCCAATAATTCTAAAACTGACTATAATTCACTATTTCGCGTCCATCCAATTATCCGCAATACCTGTTTCTGTGCGAAGTGGCACACGAAGTGTCAATGCGTTTTCCATCTCTTCTGAGACAATTGCGGCTTGTGCTTCTGCCAATTCATTCGGTACTTCAAGAATAAGTTCATCGTGAATTTGCAATAACATCTTCATAGGCAACTGGTCTTTGTCAATTCTGTGTTGGACTTTGACCATAGCGGCTTTTATCAGATCCGCTGCGGTTCCTTGAATAACAGTGTTAATAGCAAGCCTTTCCCCCAAACTTTGCCTGCTCTGAGAGGGTTCAAAGATTTCAGGGATGGCGCGGCGTCGACCAGTTAACGTAGAGACATACCCTTGGTCTAACGCTTGTTGAACACAGTTTTGAAAAAATACGTTGATACCCGGAAAACGTTCTTTGTAATTTGTAATCAATTCTCTCGCTTCATCTACATTCATCCCTTGAATACGGCGTGCTAATCCTGAAGGTGAAACACCGTAGATGATACCGAAATTGACGATTTTAGCTTTGTCTCTGAGTTCTCGGGATACATCTTCCTGGGCAACCTTAAATACTTCTGATGCAACCGATGTATGAATATCTAAATCTTGGGTAAATATCTCAGTCAGTTTAGGATCTTCACTGAAATGGGCTAATACACGAAGTTCAATCTGCGAATAATCTGCACAGATTAACTTATAACCGTCCGGTGCAATAAAAGCACGTCGCAACTGACGTCCGATTTCTGAACGGACAGGAATATTCTGAAGATTTGGACTGTCAGATTTTAATCTACCGGTGGCTGTCGTCAATTGATACAGGTGGGTATGTATACGTTTTGTGTGTTCATCAACTGAATGGCGCAGCTGACCAAGATAGGTGCTTTGCAGATTACGGTATTGGCGATATTCGATAATTAAGCGCGGCACACACGTTTTCGGATTGTTTATGTCCTCTTGCGCAGCGAGTGCTTCAAGGACATTCGCATCTGTCGAATTCTTACCAGTTTTGGTGCGTCGAACAGGTTTGAAACCGATATCATCAAACAATATCTCTGCCAGTCGACTCGGCGAATCTATGTTAAATGAATACCCTACTAATTCGTGTATCTCTTTTTCGCGTTCAATCACGAGTTTTTCAACTACACTGGTCTGTTTTTTCAATTCCTCAGTATCACATACGATACCGTTAAACTCCATCAGGGCAAGCACTGGACCAAGAGGGGATTCTATCTCTCTTACCAATTCATCGGTTTCGGTTTCCTCAAGTTTAGGTTTGAAATAGTGATAGAGTTGAAGGACAATATCAGTATCCTCTGAAGCGTATTGTGTTACCTCTTCAAACGGAATTTTATCAATTGATGTGGAATCTTCTTCGTCACCAATCAAGTCTGAGAATGGAATCATCTTATGGTTTAAATGAAGTAATGCGAGGTTATCCAGATTATGTGAAGGTTGCCTTGGATCAACAAGTTGGCTTGCCAACATAGTATCAAAAACAACACCGTTCAGTTGAACGCCATGCCGAATGAAGATACTTGCATCAAATTTCAGATTGTGTCCACATTTCGGCAATTCTGGATTTTCCAAGAGCGGTTTGAGCTTGGAAATAACCGTCGCTTGATCCAAATGGTTTTCAGGGTTAGGTGATCGGATAGGCACATAAACCCCTTGTTTCGGTTCCCATGAAAAACTAATACCGCACAAGGCAGAATTACGATACAAGCCGTCTGTTTCTGTATCTACAGCGATTATCGGTTGTTTTGAAAGCGTTTCAACAAGGGATTCCAATTGCGCTTCCGTAGTGATTGCAGTGTAGTCGCCAGATTCTGCTGTCGTGAAATTTCCTTCCTCCAAAATGGCTTCTTTTTGCTGTTCCATCGCCTCCAATCGTTCTTTTCTTGTGGTTTTCACATCAGTTTTGACTTGATCGGATGTCGTGTTTCCTGCAGCAAGATCAGCAACAGGTTTTTGGTAACGTTTGAGCTCCAGTTCTTCAAACAAAGGATTGATTTTACTGAGGTCGGGCGGTTTGATGCGTGCTTGTTCAAGTGAGAAATCCAATTCCGCATCACGTTTAAGAGTTACAAGTTGTTGGGAAAGGGAGATATATTCCTGTGCTTTCTCTAAATTCTCACGGCGTTTTCCCTTAATCTGGTCAATATTCGCGTAGATGTTTTCAAGTGAGCCAAACTCTTGTATCAACTTGGCAGCCGTTTTCAAACCGATTCCTTCAACTCCCGGCACATTATCGGATGTATCCCCCATCAGAGCAAGGGTATCAATCACTTGGTCCGGTGTAATCCCTTTATTTTCCCACAATGCCGCAACATCAATCGTTTTTTCGTTGCGGATATCAAACATCGTAACTCGGTCACAGAGCAATTGCTCAAGGTCTTTGTCTTTAGAGATAATGCGGACATGCACATCTTGTGTATCTGGCGAATCCAATATGAATTGTGTGACAGTGGCAATAATATCGTCTGCTTCCAGTTCCGGTTTACCCATCACGGGAATTTGAAAGGTTTCAAGTATCTGTTGAATGCGCGGGATTTGTGTAACAAGGTCATCCGGTGGAGTCCTGCGATGCCCTTTATATTCCTCATACATTTCATTTCGGAAGGTGTCTCCAGGCATATCAATAGCGGCGACAACGTACTGTGCTTTGTAATCGGATAATAGTTTGATAAGCGTTCCAACAAAGCCGAAAATAGCGTTGGTAGGTTCTCCTGTAGCAGAACTCACCAATCTGGTTTGAATAGCATAATAGGATCGAAAAATCTCAGCGAGGGTATCAATAATATAGAGCGTTTTTGGATTTTCGTTTGGTGTCATAAAATGTTCCTTATAATTTTATAGCGAAATTTAAAACAAGTGGACTTCTACTGCTGTATCCACTCAAATTTATAGATAAATGTCGCGATTCGGAGATCGCTCCTACCGGGAATCAACGCGAAATGCACCTGTGGCATTTGTCGGGGAGGGACTCCGATTCCCGCATATTGTCACGACTCACAATTTGAAAGTGGACAAAGCACTACACTATAAATTAAAACGAAAAAACTTGCATTCTATTTCATTAGGACTTACGGAATTTTCACGATCTTTCAATATTATAACTAAAATGGTGTAATTCTTAGCAGCATTCTGAGTTTCCAGCGCTCTTAGATGAAGTTTAAAAAATAAATTCGGTAATTTAGTAGAGAAGTCCGGTGCGGTTAGGAAACCGCACCTACCGGGTTTGGGAAATTTGAAATTGCCGAATTAAAAACTGAATCTTCATGAAAGCGCGCCTACCGTTTGTGTGTAAGTCCGTTCATTACTCAGATTTTGGATAATGCCATTTTCGTAGAGAATCAGATGCAGATAGACCTGCTTCTTGACCGAGGGCGAAGGCAGTTGCAATCAGGTTTCGTTCCCCAGAGATGATGTCTCCAGCAGCAAAAAGACCAGGAATTGGTTCACCGTTACTGTCTAACATATGCATGTCCTCGTTGGCAATAATCAATCCCTCTTCATCTTTTTGGTAGTCCCATCCATCCAAAAACTTAGTATTAGGGATTAAGCCTTCATCAACGAGGAAGCCGTGGAAATATAACTCAGTGCCATCAACCATCTCAAAACCGAGGAGATCAGTTTTCTCACCGATATGTCGCTTAATCTTTGTTTCAATAATATGGATGTTTCGCTCTTTAATTTGTTTGAGAATCGGAGGTGACATCCCGTGCGGATGTCCGTTTGTTAGGATAGTGATTTTATCAGTAAAATCTTGCGCGCCTATTGCTGCTTCATAGATATAGTCTCCCACGCCAAGTAGTGCAAGGTGCTCATTCACATGCAAATGTCCATCGCAGCGGATACAGACATGCCACCCTTTTTTATTGCCAGCATAACGAAACACGGTAGCGTACTGTTTATACAACCGCTCTGCATCGGGTTGAAACTCAATATCAGGCCATTTATCATCAAAACCTGAAGCAACAACAACGGTGCGGGATTTGAAGTGTTCTATCTGCGGTGGGGAATCTTTCTTGAGAACTTTCGTAGATGCTTCCAGTTCAAAAATACCTTCGTTTCGTGTTAGGCGGGTGAGGAGACCGTCCTTGATTTCAATGCCTGTTTTTCGGTGTTCGTCACCGAGCATGAATTGGACGACAGGTCGGCTTTCCATCCACTTCATGAGTTCTTTGGCAAAATGCGGTCCAATAATGCCGGGAAAAACCGGGGCATCCTCAATTTCAACCGATTTTGACCAGTATGCCCTGCCACGACTGAAACTTACCTTGCCAGAATGTAGTACCAGCACATGACGCATCTGGTGGCTTGCGGAAATTGCTGCTTGCGTCCCTGCCGGTCCCGCGCCAATTACTGCAACATCGTAAATTGTATCTACCATTTTTTAGCTCCCTGAAACATTGCGTGTCTAAAATATGAATTGTATAACTATGGAAACGACAATTTTGTTTACAATCCGTATTTCTTCCACCGTTCATTGACGAGTTCAATAATTTCGTCAGACATCTGAATTTCTGGGGGCCAATCCCTGTGGTAGCCTTCTTCTGGCCACTTTGTAGTGGCATCAATACCCATTTTTGATCCAGCACCGATAAGTGGCGCTGCGTGGTCAAGCACATCAACAGGACCTTCAACGATGGTAACATCACGTTTCGGGTCCACATTGCTGCCGACATAGAAAAGGACTTCTTCTACGTTTTGAACATCTACGTCTTTATCAACTACGATGATGATTTTGCTGAACATCAGTTGCCCGAGTCCCCAAAAACTGTGCATAATCTTTTTTGCTTGGAAAGGATAACGTTTGTCTATTGAAATCAGGGCAAAATTGTGAAACACACCGAATAAAGGCAGGTTCATATCGACAAGTTCAGGAAGTTGCGTTTTAATCAACGGCATAAAGATACGTTCGGTAGCTTTGCCCATATAGCAATCTTCCATCGGCGGTTTGCCAACAATAATGGTTTGGTAGATCGGGTCTTTGCGGTGGGTAATAGCAGAGATACGAAAAACTGGGTATTCCTCGGGCATGGAATAAAAGCCTGTATGGTCCCCAAATGGCCCTTCAATACACGTCTCACCTGGTTCAATGAAACCTTCTATTACAATGTCTGCATCGGCAGGCACCATCATATCAATCGTTTTTGCTTCCACCATCTCAACATTGGATTTTCGGAGGAATCCGGCGAACAGTAGTTCATCAATCCCTGATGGCAGCGGTGCTGTGCCAATATAAGACATAATAGGGTCTCCACCAATAGCAATCGCCACAGGCATCTGTTCGCCTGCTTGCTTATATTCACGATGATGTGCTGCACCATCATGGTGAATCTGCCAATGCATGGCTAATGCATACTGATTGAGTTTCTGTAACCGATATGTGCCGACGTTCCGTTGACCTGTTTTCAAACTGTGCGTAAAAACTTGCGGTAATGTAATATATCTGTCGGCATCCATTGGCCAACATTTTATCAACGGCAGCCTGTCCAACGAAGCATCTTCGCCTGTTAAGACAATCTCTTGCGATGCCCCACGTTTGACGGTTTTTGGAGGGAAGTTGGTGAGTTGCGATAAGATTCGGAGGATTTTGACTTTATCCAGAAGTGACTCAGGCGGCCCAATTTTTATCATGCCTTCAATTTCGTAGGCGATTCGTGAAAGGTCATCTACACCAAGTGCCATCGCCATTCGCGTATATGACCCATAGGTATTGATAAGCAACGGCATATCACTACCTTCCACGTTTTCAAACAGCAGTGCAGGACCGCCAGCCTTGCTAACGCGGTCAGTGATTTCACTTATTTCAAGGTCCGGCGATACCTCTGTTTTAATACGTTTGAGTTCACCTGCCCGATCAAGTGCCTTTACAAAATCTCTGAGACTGGAATATGCCATTTTTCACCTCTATCTACCATTATTATAGTAAAATCCACAATTACCTGGACATTAGCGAGGTTAGGAAACCTCGCTAGCGCGAGCGTGTAAGAATTGTTGTTCATTGAAATGTGAACGTATTTTCGGATTTCACTATAAAGTGTAAATCTTTCTAAGTTTCATCCTCTTTATTTTGTGAGGAATTATCTTTTTAATATCTGTTTTAGCCCTTCTTGATAGTTACGGTTTTTGGGATCAAGTTCAATCGCTTTTCGGATAGATGTTTCAGCTGTCTGGTAATCGCCTTTTCGGAATGCTATTAGCGCAAGTGTGTTATGATAGCTTGCGATATTTGGATTTAAGCGAATTGCGGTTTGGGCATACGCGGCAGCCGTTTTTAATTTTTCGATACGTTGACTCTGTCTTTGATAAGTACCTGCGATCTTTGCACTGAGTTGAGCAAGCGCGTTATACGCTTTTGGCAAACCTGATGAAAGATAGGCAGATTCCGCAGCCGCATAATTTTCTTGTTGTGCTTGAAGTTCACCTATCATATAGTACGTTTCAGCAAGAAACGTTGGTTTTGCTTCATCTCCATTTTTGTTACCCCGATTTTTTTGTGCGACTTTGATTGACCATTCAAGATTTGACAATGCTTCTGCAGTTCTGCCTTGATATGCATAACACAACCCTAAATTATGATATGCTTCGGCAATGTTGGGATTGATCGTAAGGGCTGCCTGATATGCTGAAGCTGCCAATGTGTATTCCTTTTTATTTAATAAAATTATACCAATTTTTAGGCGTGCTTCTATTTCAAACTGAAGTTTACGATTCTCACCTCTTTTTCGGTTGTATACAATTGCTTGCATGTATTTATTCAGTGCTAAATCGTATTGATTTTGCATAAAGTATGCTAATCCGAGTCCTGCGTACGCTTCCGCGAAATCAAGTTGCAGTGCCAATGCTTTGTGTTGTGCATCAATGGCTTCTGTATACCTTTTGAGCATTACATAAGCAATTCCAACACCGTTATATGCCTCCACCCCTTTCGGATTTAGCGCGAGTGCTTTCTCATATTCCCAAACTGCCTTCTCATAATGCTGGCTTTTAAGATAAAGTCTACCGATGTTAGCGAGAATTCCGGCTCTTTGAGTTAGTTCAGGTGTTCGCTGTAATGCGCCGCGTAACTCCTGTATCGGTTTTATGACAACTTTTTGTTTTTCAAACAGTTGCATTTTTTTACGCGCTACTTGTTTATTCCCATTTCGTATATGGACTTGCGCAAGGTTGTAGAGTGCTTCGATCAATTCTGGGTCTTCCGAATAAGCGGTTTCATAAGCAGAGATAGCTTCTGTCAATCGATTCTCCTGAGAATAGAGTAAACCTAACTGATAGTGTGCTGATGCTAACGTAGGTGAAATCGCTATTGCGCGTTGCTGATGCACTATTGCTTTAAGGCGTTTGCCGCGTTTGCTATAGATGTTCCCTAACTGATGATGGATCATTGCATCGTCAGGTTTGAGGTCACGTGCGGTTTTGTAAGCATTAAGTGCCGCATCATAACGATGTAGGTTTGCATATCCCGCACCTAAAGCTGCATGAATATGCGCCCACTCTGGTGCATACTGAATCGCCTTCTGATATGCTTCAATTGCCTCGTCGAATTTCTCAAGTCCTGCATAAGCCAATCCTAATCCGTAATACCCTTCTGGCAAAGCAGAATTATGATCAGAGACAGTGCCGACAAACGATATGACCTCACGATACTCAGCAACCGCTTGCGTATAAGCCTCAATTTGAAGATAGACCTTTGCTAATTGCAACCGTATATCGATCCGTGTAGCATTTTCAGCGAGTTGTTTCTGATAGGAATCAATCTGTGCTTTTAGCGTAGGACCTTCTTCGCTTTGACACCAAACAGCAAGCAAGAGACAATATGTCACGAAAATAAGTGAAATACGTTTCTGGAAATCAGTACGCCGTTTCATAAGGCTATCTTTCAGATATGTTTTAGTTAAAAGGGAGACGCTTCCAGATAACCGAAACGTCTCCCTTGGAGTGGGTATTTATAAAGGTTGTTCACATGAATCCGTTAGTTAACGATCCCTTTTGATACGTCCCCAGGTTGTCGTTAATTTATCAAGAGGTTCAACCGGGGTACCATCTCCTTCAATATCATCACCAGAGACTTTGAAATCATCAAAACTCGCGCCAGTTTGCCAACCCCAGACACCGGCTTGTCCAGCACTATATTTGGCAGGAGTGTCATCAACGAGTTCACCTTGCATTTCGCCATCAATTGAGAGTGCCATGATGTCACCTTCAACGATAATTTTCATGTCAAACCATTTTCCGTTTGCAATTGTTACGTTCTTCCCACTAAGTTGACCGATCTTGTCACGAGCAGTCCAGTTGCCGGTTTTGTGCCGCCAGAGTTCGGTTATGTTATTCGGCACATTGAGATAATAGACATAGTACTCCATGTCGCTTTTCGCGCGGAAGGCGATACCTGCCCAGTTACCTGCATCCAACCTAACCTTTGCTTCAATAGTATAATCTTGCCAAGCAGCGTCGCCAACGAGGGAGTGTTCCGCCTGAGCACCTGATGCAAGTTTATAGACACCTTCTTCTAAACTCCAATTACCGTTAGCCACAGTCCACCCATCTGCATGGGAGTCGAAATTCCATAATTGCTCACCTGCGAAACCGGTAGAGGCGATTACGGCTATGAAGCAAAATGCAATCATAGTTGAAAATATACGTTTCATAAATTCTCCTTTTTTATTTATATAACACCCAGACTTATGGAACGATTATTCAAATGTTAAGTCCCACAAGCCTGAGTACTATCAATGTGAAAAGCATGCCCTTAGTAGTAAAGGGTTGTCAACGAACTTTTTTGAGATGCCCCCATGTTGTTGTAAGTTTTCGGTTTGGGTTCACAGCGAGCGTATCCACTATGTTATCACCGGAAACGGTAAAATCATCAAAACTTGCGCCAGTTTCCCATCCCCAAACACCCACTTTGCCTTTATCATAAACATTATCACTGTCTTCGACCTGTTTTTCATCATTCAGATATAACGTAAATTTGTCACCTTCAACGACTATCTTCATATCAAGCCATTCACCGTTTGCAATTACGACACCTCCAACCGCCTTCGGCTGAGAAATGTTGTCACGTGCATTCCAAGCACCTGCTTTGTGTCGCCACAGTTCAGATATGTTGCCGGGAACATTCAGATAATAGACGTAATATTCCATTTCGCTTTTGGCACGGAATACAATACCTGCCCAACTGCCCTCATCAAGTCGAACTTTCGCCTCAATAGTGTAGTCGTCCCAATCTTCTTCACCAATGAGAGAATGTTCAGCTTGTCCACCCTTGCTAAGTTGGTAGATACCACCTTTGACTGCCCACGTGCCGTTAGCAACTTTCCAGTCCCCGCTATCTTTCTCAAAATCCCACAGTTGGGTACCTGCGAATGAAGGCAGAGAAAACAACACAGCAAAAAGTGTGATAAAGCTAAAAACTGTGAATCTTCGTGCAGTTATATAACTCGTTATCATGCGAACTCCTCCTTTTATGTTATGTTTTAATCATGCGGATATTTGTAAAGAATCAGACACCCTCAAGAGCGCTTGAAACTTGTTAATAGAATACGCCCAAAGAGAAAAAAAGTCAACCATAAAACCGTGTTCCCGTTTAGGTTTTATTTTTTTGAGATATGGTAAAATCTCAAAAACCTTTACATTAACCTTTCGTTAGCTGGGTTTGTAGTCGCGCAATTCATTGCGCCTTCAACATTTCCATCGGTTAGGCGCGCTTTGTAAGCGCGCAGAGTAATGATGTCCAGTTATACCAAATTAACAGGATTTATCTTATTTTATTGGAGTCAGGTGCGGTTAGGAAACCGCACCTACCGAGACGAATCGCGTTAATTCGGTATTAGTTGTAAAATCTACTATAAAATTGAGAAGATGGGAAAAGTCCGAAAAATTTGGCAATTGGGAGGTAATATTATTCTCATTGGAAAACTTTTGAATTTGATTAAAAAATTAATGCTCACGTTTGCGTACAACGCATTTTTTTATCAAATCCAATATGATATTACATAAAATACCGTTATGGGCAAATTTTGCATGGCGGTGTGCTGATAGGGTTTACTTTTAATCTTGTGCTTCTCTACTGAACGCAGTTTCAAACCGCTGCCGCAGAATATCGGGACTGGTGTGCATATAGATGAGTGTCGCGTCTAAACTTGTGTGTCCTAATGCAATGCGAACCGATTCTAAATCGTGTGTTGCGTGATAGAGTTCAGTGCCGAAGGTATGTCGTAAATCGTGGGGAGTGAATCTAAGTCCTAACATTGCAGACGCTGCTTCCATGATGCGTTGAAAGTCGCGGGGGGCGAGCCGGTTTTTTGTGCGGAGCGTGCAAAACAGGGGACTGTCCAAATCATCTTTTTCGCCTTGTTCAGTTTTCCAGAGTAAAAAATCGTGGAGTGCATCTCTGACATCGTTTACGAGTGGTATTCTTCTTGAAACCTTATTTTTTGCAATTTCTGATCGGACTTCTAACGTGGTAACAATGTTTCCAAATTTCAACACATCCCCGATATTCATCCCGCATGCCTCGGCATTTCGGAGTCCTGTCCGAAGGCAAAAGAGTACGAGCATTCTATCGCGTTCTCTTTTTTTGAGTGTTTCTAAAAGGATTCTTTGTTGTAATTCGTCGAGTACTCGGGGTTGTTGTGTTTTCCTTCTTTTCGATTTCACCATTCAAGTGCTCCATAAGATTTTGACAATTTTTATTGTAGCATTTTTCGTTTTCAGGGTCAACGGTTTAATGACGTTTTGCACGTACAATACGTCATTAAATGCTTGTACAGTTACACTTCGCATCATGTTATTTTCTGACCCTTGTATTTCTTCAATTACCTTTTACCAAAATTTGTTGCATTTGCACTCGCGATGGTGTATGCTAATTAAAAATAAATTTTGACCCGTTTGTTCCATTATTTAATATTCCCATTACCTCGTTAACATTTGGTATATTTTTCTAATTCCACACATTTTCATGTTTATCTCATTTGTGTCTATTTAACACCTTAAATATGGTCGCGCTAATTTGTTCCCATTAAAAAAGTTTGTGTTTACCATGCAGGATATACGTTTAATTTATGCCCATCTGTCAGAATTAGATTTTGAGATTGCATCTCACTAACCAATCGAATGCTTTAAATCTGATTCATGTTTGTAATCCGATATTTTCAAAACAGGAGGAATTGTCTTGAAGAAAAAGTTGTGTGTCTTTATCCCTATTTTTATTATATGCCTTATAATTGTCCAAACCACACCCGCAGCAATTAAGGTCGGTTTAATTTACGATGTGCGCGGTCGAGGTGATCTCTCTTTTTGTGACGCTGCATACACAGGAGCTAATAAAGCAGTTAATAAATGGGATATTAAACTCACAGAAATTAATCCCGGACAAAGCACCGATACCGAGATGGCGTTACGTCGTCTCGCGAAATTGAAATACGATCTTATCATCGGTGTCGGCTTTCTTTTTCGAGAACCGATGAACCGTGTCGCAGTCGATTTTCCAAACGTTAATTTCGCACTGATTGATGCTGTCGCTGAACCTGCCAATGTAGCATCACTTATTTATAAAGCACACGAAGGAACATTCCTCGCTGGTGTCATCGCAGCATTAAAAACCGAAACAAAAAAGGTAGGGTTTGTTGGCGGCATGAAAATTCCACTCGTTGAAGCATTTGAAATCGGATTTGCAGCTGGCATTAAGGCAACTAATCCGGAGATTGAACTTCTTGTCAATTATGTCGGCGTTACCCCGCAAGCTTTTGATGACCCTGCAAAAGGAAAAGAGTTGGCACTTGCACAGTATAATAAAGGGGTAGATATTATTATTGCTGCAGCAGGGGCAAGTGGGTTAGGTGTACTTGAAGCAGCAAGAGAGACAAATAGATATATTATATGGGTCGATTCAAATGGAAACGGTTTAATTCCCGGTCAGGTACTCACAAGTATTATTAAAGGTGTGGAATTATCTGTTTATCAGATGATTGGGAATGTTGTGTCTGGAACTTTCACTGGCGGTGAAAAAAATTACGGTTTAAAAGAGGGTGGGATAGAATACATTGTTGATAAGGATAACAAGACTTTATTATCGGAAGATATTTTGAAAAAGGTTGAGGAATTCAAGTCAAAAATTATTGCTGGTGAGATTATGGTGCCGCATTTGCGGTCACAAATCAAATCCACCAAAAAGAAAAGGAAATAACTTGTGGATCGACTCAAAATTGTTGTTCCCGGTGATTCGCCGCCTCAAATTCAAGGTTCACCACATCTTGACCGTTTGAAACCTTATGGTGACGTTCAACTATATCTCAATCGTCCAGAAACTGCCGAAGAGAAAATCCGACGTGCTGAAGATGCTGATATTCTTATCAACTCACGCGGGATGGTAAAGTGGCACGCAGATGTTTTGCCATATCTGCCAAAATTAAAACTCATCTCACTCTGTTCAATCGGCACCGATATGATTGCACTTGATGAAGCAAAAAAGCGAGGGATTGTTGTTTGCAATCAACCCGGTCGAACTGCGCCTGTAGTTGCGGAACACAGTTTCGGTTTAATGTTTGCGCTCGCGAAACGCGCCGCTTTTATGACTTCTGCTATGCAAGCGGGAGAATGGCCGCGTATGGATAACGTTTATTTGCAAGGTAAAACGCTTGGGATTATCGGCACAGGACATATCGGGTCGGAAATGGCACGACTCGGCAAAGCTATTGGGATGAACGTTATCGCATGGACATATAATTCGTCTGCTAAACGCGCAAAACAACTCGGTATCGTATATGTTTCTCTTAAAGAATTGTTACGGAGATCTGATGTTGTAAGCTTACACGTTAAACTGACTGATAGGAGTTATCATCTAATCGGGGAACATGAACTTGCATTGATGAAACCGAACGCACTTTTAATTAATGTAGCACGCGGACAAATAATTGACACGGACGCTCTTGTTACCGCGCTAAACAACGGACACCTCGGCGGTGCTGCGATTGATGTTTATGATCAAGAACCGCCTCCCGTCGACCATCCGATTTTAAAATGTGAACAGGTAATTTTAACGCCGCATTGCGCAGATATGACTCCCGAAGGTGTTGATCTTCTTAATGAAGGCGCGATTGACAATATCATCGCTTTTTTAGAAGGCAACCCGAAAAACGTGGTTGTGTGACGATAATCGGACAAACAACCTGTTACCTTAATATATGCAAAAACAGAAAAGTATAAGAAAAATTGGTGTTGATACCGGCGGCACTTTCACTGACATCGTTATGTCTGTGGAAGATGCTCTCTGGACACATAAAGTGCTTTCCACCCCACGTAATCCTGCTCACGCTGTTATAAAAGGTGTGAGCGAAATATTAAATCAACACAAAATAGATTCTCATAATAGTGTGGATATTGTTCACGGTTCTACCGTTGCAACAAACGCCCTACTTGAACGCAGAGGTGCGCGTATCGCACTCGTCACCACAAAAGGATTTGAAGATGTTTTAGAAATAGGAAGACAAGCGCGCCCAAATCTTTACGATATATTCGTCCAACGTCCAGCACCCCTTGTACCTGCAGAACGCCGATTCGGTATCCGAGAACGAACACTGCACACGGGTGAGATTCAAACTGATATTTCTCCCAGCGACCTTGAAACACTCTTAGCACATCTGGCAACGTTAGAATTGGATGCGATTGCAATCTGTTGTCTCTTTTCCTATGTAAATCCGAAAAATGAACAGATTGTCGCAGATTATCTCGCAACGCTCAAAATTCCGATTTCATGCTCTCACGAAATCCTGCCCGAATACCGTGAGTATGCTCGGTTCAGCACCACTGTTGCAAATGCCTATATCCGTCCCACCTTAGAAAAGCATCTTGCAACGCTTACAGAATCTGATAAATTTCCTAAATCGTTCCGTTTGATGCTCTCTAACGGTGGTTGTATCTCTACAAGAAATTTTGAATCCGCGGGTATTCAAACAGTGCTTTCTGGACCTGCCGGTGGTGTCATCGGTGCTTATCACATCGCCAAAACAGCTGGATATGAAAAGATTATTACTTTTGATATGGGCGGAACTTCTACGGATGTCAGTCTGTGTGATGACGGTATCTCTATGACAACCGAAAGCACTATCAGCGGTTTGCCAATCAAAGTGCCGTTGATTGATATTCATACTGTCGGTGCTGGCGGTGGTTCTATCGCAACGGTGGATTCGGGGGGCGCGTTACGTGTCGGTCCCGAAAGTGCAGGTGCTGACCCTGGTCCCATAAGTTACGGTAACAACGGAACAGAAATTACGGTAACTGATGCCAATCTTTTTTTAGGACGTATTTCGCCAACGCAGTTTTTAGGTGGACAGATGTCGCTTGCCCCTGATGCGACACGGCAATATATTGAAAAGTTTTCTGATCGCATCGGACTATCGGCGCTTGAAACCGCAGATGGTATACTAAAGATTGCCAACGCAGCAATGGAACGTGCTATCAAAGTAATATCTGTTGAACGCGGTTTTGATACGCGTGATTTCACGCTTGTTTCGTTCGGTGGCGCAGGTGGTTTGCACGCTGCATTTCTGGCAGAAAATCTCGGTATACGTACTGTACTTATTCCACCAAACGGCGGTTTACTTTCTGCTTACGGTATGCTCTATGCAGATGTTGTCAAAGATTATTCACAGACGGTGTTATGGAAAACTGAAGGTAGTGGCATGGATTTACACAAACGATTGGAAAATGCTTTTGATGCGTTGCTCACCCGCGCAAAAAGTGATATGGAAACGGAAGGATTTGATTTATCACAACTCAATATCAAACGTTCACTGGATATGCGGTATGAGGGGCAATCTTATGAGTTGAATGTATCTTATATAGATGTAGACACTGATTTTGTTAGTCATTTTCATGCCATGCACGAACAGCGATTTAGTTATGCACGTCCTGAAGCAATGGTAGAGGTGGTAACCCTACGTCTCACTGCTATCGGTGAAACCGAAAAACCTGCGCTTACTTCTAAACCACTTGCAGATGCTGACCCATCCGATGCACGAATCTCGCAAAGCAGTGTTATCTTTGATGGTGAGGTTTATCCAACCGATTTCTATCAACGGGAGTCGCTGCGTCCCGGTAATCGGATAGAGGGTCCGGCAATTATAACAGAATTTAGCGCGACGACTGTTGTCCCACCTAATTTCTCTGCTGTTGTTGATGTGTATGGAAATATTATCTTGCAGCAGATATAGTTCGCATATTTCTTGACTTCTACCCAAATTTGTGTTAAACTTCAAAGATAGGTGTGTGAAACCGCAGGTTATACGTCTACACCATTTGCATACCGTTAGAGTTATTGAGCACTGATATGATGGCGGACAGAGTATATCACATTTCATGAAAATACCAAATGCTGAACATGCTATTGTAGACATTCGTAAACTGCAAGATTATTGTCTCAATCCACATCATAATAAAGGAAAACATAAAGCCGTTTATTTGCCTCTTTGCTCGGTATGAATTCTAATGATGTAGAAGGGTAAGGAAAAATACCTATAAAATTTGATTCGCCCTTTGATTCGGATGAAAGCGAAAACAATGAATAAATATCTCTTGGATACATCAACATGTAGTTTGTTGATGAAAGATAATCCCAGAGTAAAAGGGCGTTTGAATTCAATATCTGGGTCTGATTATCTCTTTACTTGTCCTATCGTTAAGGGCGAAATTCAGTTTGGAATTGCTCGTCTACCTGACGGAAAAAGACGACAAGACCTTCAAGAAAAGGCAAATGAATTATTTGCTGCAATTCCGTGTGACCCAATCCCAGAAAATGTTGGGGATGCTTATGCACAGATAAAAGTTGCGGCAGAACAACAGGGAACACCTTTAGACGAATGCGACCTTTGGATTGCTGCTACGGCTTTATCTCTTGATGCAGTCTTGGTTGCTTCTGATTCCGATTACGAGAGAATTGCTGCGTTGGGTCTGCGTTTGGAAGATTGGAAAAATTAACAACAAGAAGATATTCATTCAATAGCACAGATAAACCGAAAGGAATTGCCCATGCCTACACTTGAATTCAATGGAAACAACACATATCTATACCCATCACATCATCGTTCCCTACCGTCCACTTGAAACAGTCTTACAACCCAACCGATACGGCGATAACCTACACACCAATCCTTCCTACCAATATCCTAGGGTTATTCAGTTTTAAGAATTATCAGTTGATGCATGTTACTGATAGTTTATATCGTAGGTCGGGTAGAGCGTAAGCGACACCCGACAGGGGTTGAACGTGTCGGGTGTCGTAAACTCTACCCGACCTACAGGTGGTTTATATAGAAATGTGAAAAATATAGCCGAAAAACCGAAAACTAAATAACCCTGCCAATATCCTCCCAAAATTGACATTTTTTGTCAGGTATGTTAGTATTCTGTTTATTAGGCGTGAAAACTGGAGCCAATCACCTAATACCAATTCTATGAATTATTTTCTCTTTTGAAAAGAAATGTCCGAGGCGCCAAATGCCAACAGCGCATTTGGCGTTGATTTGGCAATGAATTGGCAATGAATTGCGCGACTACCAACGGTCTATTTCTATAAGAGGCGTTATTTTTTAGAAATGGTATAACTACTCATAATTGAACGAAATTCTCATCTTTGATAGAGAATTATTTTAAAGGAGCAATTACAATGAAAGTATTGATATTCGTTATGTCATTAACCTTTCTCTTGGTGTGGGTGAATGTGGGTATTACCGCTGAAGATGCATCTTTGGTGGCTTACTATTCGTTTGACGGTAATTCTGATGATACTTCTGGAAATGAAAATAACGGTGTAATTAAAGGTGAGTCTAAATGGGATAAAGGTAAATTTGGAGACGCAATCCACCTGAATGTAGGTGCACACGTTGAGATGCAGGCATCCGATACGCTGCATGGCGACCTTTTTAAAAGTGATCCGTTTACAATCTCTGTCTGGATTAATCCAACCTTTGAAGGCGGTGCTTGGCAACAAATTTGGCGGAGTTTACCCGGTGCTTCCGGACATAACACCTTCTTTGTTAATAAAGATCAAGGATTACTGTCTTGGCGAGGACAGGTCGGGGGATGGACAATCCTGTGCGAAACAGATGGAGGTGCGGTCAAAAAGGATGAATGGGCACATGTGGTTGTTCAAAGCGATAGTAAAAAATTCAGAATTTATGTGAATGGTGAGATGGCTAAAGAAACGGACTTCCAAGAAACCCGAGGTGCTAACGCAATTTATCGGCTTGGTGGTGAAGGTGGTGAAGGTTATGGTGGCGCTATTGATGATGCTGCTGTTTTTTCTCGTGCTTTAGATGAAGATGAGATTGCCGCTTTGGGTAAAGGACTTGATGAGTTTCTTCCTGTTGAACCTCAAGACAAACTCGCGACAAGGTGGGCATCTATTAAAGGTTTAGGATTTTCGCGATAGAAATGTGTATCCCTACGTCATAGAGTATTGCGCGGTAGAAATCGACGGATGTCGCCCTTTCTCTGCTGTTTATGGTGAATTATTGAAATAATTATACGCCTCACATGTAGGAGCGATCTCCGAATCGCGACCAAAACCATTGATAGTCGGGAATCGGAGTTCCCTCCTACATGTGAATAATGTCTAATTAATTCTATAATCTACCATAAATTAAGTAAAACGCAATTAAAGTTGACAAATCATGTCTTGAATAGTATCATTTAAAGGGTATAAGTTGTGAGTTACATCAGCAGAGGAATAGAATGGGCGACACTCCAAAAACCGTTGTCTGCAGAAACTGCAACGCGGACATTGAAATAGAAGCGTTAACGAAAAACCTCAAGGTTTGCCCCGCTTGTGATGCACATTACCCGATGAGTGCTCACGAACGGCTCAGCCTGCTTGTGGATACCGATAGTTTTCAAGAAACCGATACGAATCTCTACTCAATTGATGCGCTGGAGTTTCCGGAATATCCAGACAAACTTGAACGCGACATTGCTAAAACAGGACTCCGCTCAGAGATGCTCTCTGGGACAGCGGAAATCGGCGGTTATCCAGTAGCAATTGCAATCGGAGATGTTGGGTTCATCGGTGGCACGTGCGGTGCTGTGATTGGTGAGAAGGTTACCCGATGTATTGAGCATGCTGGTGAAAACCAATTGCCTCTCGTTATCGTATCTGTGAGTGGGGGCATGCGGATGCAGGAAGGCACTTTAGCGTTAATGCAGATGGCAAAAACTGCTGCCGCTTGCACTGAATACGCAAAAAAAGGTGGGTTTTATATCTCTGTTGTCACGGATCCGACGTTTGGTGGTGCGACAGCGAGTTACACTTCACTTGGCGACGTAATTGTTGCTGAACCCGGTGCGCGTATCGGTTTTGCTGGTCCTCTTGCAGTCGCAAGTTTACAAGAAGAACTACCCGAAAATTTTCAAAAAGCGGAATCCTTAGTTGCATATGGGTTTATTGACCATATTGTTCACCGCACAGGTATGCGACAGTTACTGACCGACCTAATTTCATTCGTCTACTAATACAACTTTGCATCTCTTACTAATACCAAATTAACCAGATTTATCTTAATTTATAGGTATTAGGCGCGCTTAGATGAAGATTAAAAAATAAATTGGGTAATTCCATAATTATGCCCGGTGCGGTTAGGAAACCGCACCTACCGTGTCTATGGAAAGCTGTAATTACCGATTTAAATACTTAATCTTCATGAAAGCGCGCCTACCGAGTGAGATTATGTTAACACCGACACACTGCAAAACTGGTATGAATTGGCGAATCTCCCCTTTTTCTGTCACTTTATCGGATTTTAGACGTATTAAAATAGATACACTCATTATGTATAAACCGCTGCGAGATGATGAAATGTTCATAGCATTTTAGGTAGTATACGACCGTCTACTCACTTTTACATCCAAAACACATTCATAATATAAGGAACACACGGAATAGAAAATGCCGAAATCATTAGTTGTTGTTGAATCACCAGCGAAAGCAAAAACCATCGAAAAAATCTTAGGGAAAGACTATATTGTTGACTCCTCTGTTGGGCATATCCGCGACCTACCGAAAAAGGAACTTGGGGTTGATGTTGAGAACAATTTTAAACCGAAATATGTGTTGATTCGTGGAAAAGGTCCAGTTGTTAAAGCAATTCAAGAAAAGGCAAAAAAAGTCGATTGTATCTATCTCGCCGCTGACCCTGATAGGGAAGGTGAAGCGATCTGCTGGCATCTTGCGACCGAATTAAAGAAGACAAAAAAACCTATCTATCGCATTGTATACAACGAGGTGACACAAACTGCGATTTTAGAAGCAATTCAAAATCCCGGTACGATTGACCAAGCACTTGTTGATGCACAACAAGCGCGGCGCGTTTTAGACAGACTTATCGGATGGAAGATTAGCCCAATTTTGTGGCGTAGTGTTAAACCCCGTCTGAGTGCAGGTAGAGTTCAATCTGTTGCGGTACGGCTTATTTGTGAACGTGAAGCAGAAATTGAGGCATTTAAACCGGAAGAATATTGGACGCTTACTGCGACGCTAACGCCGACAGAAAAAGAAAATATCTTCCTCGCCAAATTACATAAAATAGGCACAAAGAAAGGCGAGATAAATAATTACGGATTTCGTATTGATGAAGCAGGCGCAAAAGAATTAGAGACAGACGCGAAGGAACAGACCTACGTTGTTGAAAAAGTCCAAAAACGGGAACGAAAACAGAGACCTGTTCCGCCGTTTATCACAAGCACGTTACAACAGGAGGCATCTCGGAAACTTCGGTTTACTGCTAAACGGACAATGATGATTGCGCAGCAGCTTTACGAGGGGCTGACGATTGGAGATGAGGGGTCTGTTGGTCTCATTACCTACATGCGTACCGATTCAACCCGTGTTGCGCAGGATGCTCTCAATGCCGTGCGAAAATACATTGATACAACCTACGGTGCCGAGTACCTCCCTGGCCGTGCTGTTAATTACAGAAGTAAAAGTGGTGCACAAGACGCACACGAGGCGATTCGACCAACATTGCAACTGCGAACCCCTGAATCTTTGAAACCACATTTGAGTAATGACCAGTATCGTCTTTATGAACTGATTTGGAAGCGGTTTATCGCGAGTCAGATGAATCCTACTATTCTTGATTCTACGACAATTGACATCAAAGCAGGACGTTATATTTTCCGTGCCACCGGTTCCGTTATCAAGTTTGATGGATTCAGGCGTATCTATATGGAAGGTCAAGACGACATCGCTCCTGACGAAAGCAACGCTGGCGAAGAGAACATCAATTTACCTGTTGTCAAGGAAGGGGAAACGCTCGATCTACGTAAGTTAGATTCTAAACAACACTTTACGCAACCGCCACCCCGTTATAACGAAGCAACGCTTGTCAAGGCATTAGAGGCGAAAGAGATTGGTAGGCCGAGCACCTACGCTACAATTCTTTCGACAATCCAAGACCGCGGTTATGTTACAAAGGAACAGCGCAGACTCCTCCCCACAGATGTTGGGAGACTCGTTAACGAACTTCTAATTCACGGATTTCCCGATATTGTTGACGTTGAATTTACGAAGGAGATGGAGCAAAAACTTGATACTATCGCTGAAGGGGAAGTTGACTGGGTTGACACTCTCGGTGAATTCTATCCATCGTTCCAGGAAGCATTGGAAGAAGCACCTGATAAGATGTATGAGGCGCGAAAAGCGATGGAAACTGAATCGGGTGAGCAGTGCGACAAATGCGGCGGAAATATGATTGTGAAATGGGGCAGATATGGGCGCTTTCTCGGATGTTCCAACTATCCAGAATGTGAAAATATCAAGGCTTTGAACGGTGATGAATCCGCCGCCGCTGAACCGGAAGAAACCGATACACTCTGTGAAAAATGCGGTGAACCGATGGTCATTAAGCAGAGTCGTGCTGGGGCGCGTTTCTTGGCATGCAGCGGTTATCCAAAGTGTAAAAACGCCAAACCTGTTCCCATGGGTGTTGATTGTCCAGAGGCTGATTGTGACGGCTACTTAGGTGAACGCCGCAGTAAACGCGGAAAAGTATTCTACGGGTGTAGCAACTATCCAACGTGTGGGTTTGCAAGTTGGGATAAACCGATTCCTGAACCGTGTCCGGAATGTGATGCAACCTACCTCGTTGAGAAAGTACAAAAAACAGGTGACACTTTGCACGCTTGTGCTTCAAAAGAATGTGACTATACCAAAACACCAGAGTAATCCAGAAGAGTGCTGTAACATGTTTCTAAGCAATGAACAGTTGCAATTGTGTTAAATGTGAACAATTATGATTCAACTACATCAAGTCAGTTTCGCTTATCAAGATCTAAGCGTTCTTGAAAGGGCAAGTTTCCGCCTTGAACGTGGCGAATTCGGTTTCCTCGTTGGTGAAAGCGGTGCTGGTAAGACAACGCTGCTAAAACTACTCTATCGCGAATTAACGCCTACTGAGGGATCCTTAAGTGTGCTCGGTCAATCTCTTGCTGATCTTACGCCCTCAACGTTGCCGTTTTTCAGGCGAAAAATCGGTGTAGTTTCCCAAGACTGGAAGTTAGTTAACACTAAAACAGTTGAGCAAAACCTTGCCATCCCACAAAAGTTAATTGGCACGAAATATAGAATATTGCGCGAAAACGTAAACAATCTTCTACATCAAATGGGGTTAGTCCATCATAAGGATGCACTGCCGACTCAAATATCAAGCAATGAGAAACAACGGCTTACCATTGCAAGAGCGATTATCAATAGTCCACTGTTACTTCTGGCAGACCAACCGACAGAAACATTAGATTCAGAACTCACACTTGAAATGCTTTCACTCTTTGACACCCTTAATTTTCAAGGTGCTACAGTTTTAGTTGCCACTACAGACCCGGAACTCCCCGAAAGATATGTTCGGGCAAGAAATGCCGCGCCAAAACGGGTCTTTAAACTCAAGGATGGCTGCATAACAACATAACACTATTGTGTCCATGAAACTGTATCAACAAAAGCAACGACTAAACTTGCTCCACAAAGTGATAACAGGATGAGTCTTAATTCAAAATGCGGTATAAAATTCAAAATCTCTTTACACATATTGGTCGCACCGGCTTAAACAATCTATTAAGTCTTATCGCGCTTGCTTTTTTTACAGTCCTACTGAATGCATTTTTATTTATTCATACTTCTGTCTACAAGGAACTTGATCTTAAGGAAACGGTGCCTGCGCTTGTCGCCTTTGCTAACGATACAGTTGTTGAAGAGGATGCACGTGTTTTTGCTGACCAGATTCAGAAGAAAAACCACATCCTTTACATTGACTATATCTCTAAAGAAGAAAACCTTAACAGAGCAGAAAAACAGTTTGAGCGATTAGGAGACTTGATTAAAAATGGATATTCCGGTAGCAACCCCTTTCCCGCATCTTTAGAAATATATGTCAACTCAGCAAATGGCTCACGGAAAAAGTTGGAAGAGATCGCTTTCGAAATCGAATCCTATGATGAAATAGATGATGTTGTCCTGACAGGACAAGGAATACTCACGGATCTATTCCGTCAAACGAACCGGATGACAATTGCGAGCATCTTCATCACAATTCTCCTCACCCTCCTTATTATCCGCGCTGCCGTTCTTAAAACTGCCCAAAACCGTCACGAAGAAATCCAACTCTTAGACCTTATTGGTGCTACACGAGGACATCTAAAAATTCCTTTCTATATACACGGTATTTTCCTCGGTTTTTGCGGAACCATCTTGGGGCTAACCTGTTTCTATCTCCTCTATTGTCTCCTCACTTTCCAACTTGGCGTACTCGAATTCCTTCCGTATTATCAACTCATTAGTATTGTTGTAGCAGGGGTAATAATTGGTTTGTTCGCGGGTATATTCGCGCAACGAAAGTATTTTAAATCATATAGAAAAACATTATAATATGGGTAAAACTGACAACATGTAAGCGTAGGAAAGCCCAAACGGACATTTACCCTATAAAATCAGTTGTTTTAGTTCTCGGTTATCCGTTTTAAGGCAGGTCTCTATCTGAAAGATAACCGTCTTTTAATGTACCTATATGGTCAGACACATTAAAATCACACCGAATTTATCCGCTCTAATGATTAGGCATAACTTTTATCATGAAAAACATAGAAATTAGCAATATATTCAGCAATATCGGAGAACTTCTACAAATCCGAGGTGATGCTTCATTCCGAATTCGATCTTACGAAAAAGCTGCCGATATAATTGAAGGGCTAACTGTTGATGTTAGCGAATTAATTGAAGCGGGTGAATTCCAAAGTCTCTCTGGAATCGGTAAGACAATTGAGGAAAAGACGCGTGAAATCCTTGATACTGGCACCTGTCAAGCTTATGAAAAACTCATTGCGGAGATGGGATTAGAGGTCCTGGATCTTTTGGACATCCAAGGGATTGGGAGCAAAACAGCAAGCCGACTTTATAGCGAACTTGGCATTAAAAATCTGAATCAACTCGCTGAGGCACTTGAAGGTGGCAAACTGGAAGGCATGAAAGGATTCGGAAAAAAGACCCTTGAAACCATCACAAAAAGTCTTGAATTCCTAACCACCTATCGTGGCACACGCCTGATTTCACAAACCATAAACCTCGCTGGAAAACTCTCCGAAATTTTCAAAGCCTGTGATAAAATAACACAACATGAATTTACTGGGGACTTACGGAGACGGGAGGAGGTGTGTCGTAGTCTTGAAGTTGTGGTTGAATGTGCTAAAGACATTGACACTACACAAAACGCACTCATCGAACACCTCTCTAAACACCAGGAACAACTGACAACGCAAATCGTAGATGCCCAGGATACGCCTATTGGAACACCGCTACTACAACCTTTACAGAAAATTGACCTCCGTATTAACAACGGCTTTCCATGCACGATCTACCTGTGTTCATCTGCTGAATACGAGGCAACACTGTTTCTAACGACAGCAACGGATGAACATCTCGCCGCGCATCCGACTGATACCCCTTTAAAAATTAGTGATCCGAGCAAAGCATCAGATTTCTGGCAAGAAACACAAAATAACACAGAAACAGAAATATATGCGAAATTGGGTATGCCTTATATTCCTCCGGAACTTCGGCAATATCCTGACTCGGTTGCGTTAGCAGTGGAAAACAAGCTACCATCGCTTGTTGAATACGCTGACATGCGAGGCGATTTACATACTCACACTGATTGGAGCGATGGCGCACATACCATGCATGATATGGTTGAAGCAGCCATAAAACGCGGTCTTGAGTACTATGCTATCACCGATCATTCTGTTTCCTCTTCGGTTGCCAACGGCTTGGATCAGGAACGTTTGTTGGCACAGATGAAGCAGGTGCGTGAACTTGACGCTGCAACCGAAGGCATCACAATTTTAGCCGGTTCTGAAGTGGATATACGCAGAAATGGCAAACTCGATTTTCCTGACGAGATTCTTGCACAACTTGATATCGTTGTTGCAAGTGTGCACAGTCATTTTACGTTGTCCGAAGCAGAGATGACAAAACGGATGATTAGGGCAATTGAAAATCCGTATGTCAAAATCATCGGACATCCGACAGGACGATTACTCGGTAGAAGACCGATGTACCCAATAAACCTTGATGAGATTATCAGTGCTGCAGCGGAAAACGACACCATTTTGGAGATTAATGGTTCACCCAGCCGCTTAGATTTGGGGCCAGAATATGTCCGTGATGCAAAAGATGCTGGTGTTCTCATTGCTATAAACACGGATGCGCACTCAGTCCCCGAATTTGAACGTTATCAGTATGGTGTGAATGTAGCGCGACGGAGCGGATTAACAAAGGATGATGTTATCAATACCTATCCTTTAGAAAAACTACGCGAGACTTTAAGTTGAAAGGAGTTTTACCGTGAAACGAACACGACTTGCACCAGCGAAACGTGCCATCATCATCGGTATGGATGGCGCAAGCATGGAACTGGTCAATAACATGATTGCATGGGGACACACCCCGAATATGGCAAAACTACGCGATGCGGGCGTACACCGTCCGATGATCGGGGTATTTCCGACATTGACTCCACCTGGATGGACTGCACTCGCTACCGGTTCTTGGCCTGGCACGCATCGGGTGATGGATTTTAACATTCGTGCGATAGGAAAAGACCTTGATAAAACGGTGTGGGGCATTAACACAGGGTTGTGTCAATCTGAATATCTTTGGAATCTTGTGGAACGCGCTGGCGGCAAACCAATTCTGGTAAAATGGGAAATGTCTTGGCCGCCCACTGTAAAAACAGGTATCCAAGTAGAGGGAACTGGTCCTGGCGTTTCAAACCATCATCAAATTGCAGGTTATCACCTCTTTGTAGCAGGAAAATGGGCATCCCGTCCTATCGGTGGACAGCGCGACCCTGAGACGCTTGACCCAAGCGCATTACAGAAAGTTAAACATATTGATCCAGTAACGATTAAACCGGTTGACGTAAGCAAATGGAAAGGGACATTACCCGAATCCAACAAACCTGTACAGGAGGTAGAGTTAACTATCCAACCTTTAGCACGCGGCAGGGAAAATATGAACCGTGGCAAAACTGGCACTCCTAAACCTTTTTATGGATTGATTTATGCTTCCGGTCAAGATGGTTATGATCGAATAAGAATATGTATTAGTCGTTCTGAAGATGATGTTGTTGCGGATCTCGGTATTGGTGATTGGAGTGATTGGTGGCTTGATACGTTTGAGATTGATGGTAGTGGTATTGAAGGCTATGTTCGCATGAAACTGGTCACGCTTACGCCAACGGCAGATGCCTTTGAACTTTTTGTGCCACAGATATGGCCCCGAACAGATTACACAGTGCCTTCAGAGGTTGCAACTTCAATTGATCAAAACATCGGTTCGTTCCTCCAAAACCCCGCCCGTGACGCACTCGGACAGGTGGACGATGACACCTATTTTGAACTGTTAGATTACCATCACCAACGACTGGCAGATGTTGCAACGTATCTCGCTACTCAAAACGATTGGGATGTTCTCATGGTAGAGACCCATGCACCAGACTACGCGAGTCACTTCTTCCTCAGCCAAGCGGATGAAATCAGCGGTGCAGCACCAGAAACGATTCATCGGTGTCGGGAGGGATTGCGCCGCACATATCAATCTGTAGACCAGATGATTGGACAGATTGCTGAACTTGCAGATGAGGAGACGGTTGTTCTTATCTGTGCAGACCATGGTGGCACCCCGAATCAATTCCGTGCTGTAGATATTGAAAAGGTATTGGAAGAGACAGGGTTCATTGTTAAGGGGACAAATGGTGCAATAGATTGGACGAAAACACGGGCACTCAATGTTGGATTGGTGCATATCTTCATCAACCTTGCTGGGCGTGAACCGAACGGTATTGTTGCACAGGAGGATTACGAAGCAACACAACGTAAGATTATCACAGCACTGCATGCGTATCAGGATTCGGAGACAGGAAGGCATCCGTTTTCGTTGGCAGTGACGCGATCAGATGCAGAAATGCTGAACCTTCACGGTGATCTCGTCGGTGATGTCGTTTATGCTTTGCTACCAGAATTTGATGGTGCGCACGGCAAGCAGTTACCATCGGTTAGTTTTGGCATCGGTGGTCAGCACTCAACGTTTATTCTCTCTGGTGCGGGTGTTCGGAAAGGTGTCGCCTTAGAACGGCAGGTACGCGTGGTGGATGTTGCTCCGACAATCTGCTATCTGTTAGGACTTCCGATGCCTGAAAATGTTGAAGGTGGCGTGGTCTATGAAGCATTAGCGGATCCAAATTGGCATTTAACGCGCCTTGCTGAATTAGAGAAGTAATTGATATTTAATTTATGCTGTGGGATGTAGCGTGAAGATGTGTGATTGCATCTTTGGTTACATCCCATAAACTTTTAACGTCACTACTTTTTATGTCTTGAGCTGGAGCTCGCTCCTACAGGAAGAGACCTTTGACAGAAAGTAGTAATACCATTTCTGAAAATAACTTCTCATTTTCAAATTATCTGTTCGTAGTCGCGCAATTCATTGCGCCTCTTGCATTCTTATCTCCTATAGGAGGGTATTAACTAAATAATGATACTTTGTTGCATTTCTCCGATATTTAAGATGTTAAAGACATTTCCATTTACTCTGAATCTCGCAAATAAGGCGATTGTCAAGTCCACCATCTCCACGCTTTTTGAAACAATAATGGACTTGCGCTTGAAGCGTCCGAACCAATGTCTCATTAAGCAGTTGTTCCGTTCTATCCGATGTGTTTCTGCTTTCGTCTGAACATGTTTTGAAGCAGGTAATAAGGTTTCATAAGCGTGCCATTTGTCGGTAAAATAGACGCTCACATCTAATGCAGCAAGGCGTGTTGTGAGTTTCTCAAGTGTTTCTTTGTTGCGTCCCCACATTCCCAATCTATGAGGTGTCCGGTATTTCTGTCAAGTGCCTTCCATATCCAAAGTTTGTTTTTCTTATTCCTGACATAGTGCCACATCTCATTGAGTTCTAAGACAACAGCGGTGCCGGGTGAAAGCGTGGGTTTGGGTGCCTGCTTTTTCGCAAAGGCACGTATCCATTTCAGCACGGCAGTTACAGAAACATCAAAAAGTTTTGAGATAGCATTCATTTAACCTCTTATGCCCAGATGGGTGTCCGCGGGGTGTCGTGCGTGTCCATTGATACTCACAACGCTTACATTTATAGCGTTGATTTTCGTTGACGAACCCGTTTTTCACAAAGTGCTTATTTTGACATCTTGGGCAACTTTTCATGCATATCCTCCGATAGAAGTGAGTTATTATCATGGAGGATATAGGGTATCGGCACATAAGTCAATAAAAAAATCGCCCAAATTATATTGACACCTTTTGCCAAATATGTTATCATTTAGAAAATTGATTGTGGTGCATCACAGTTTAGAGGGACTGTGGTCTTTGGCATCATTATTTGGTTAACACCCTCATAATTCTACATTTCCTCTGTGAATCAACGCCGAATCAAGAAATCAACGGTATGAACAGAATCAACGCCACATGCCTGTGGGCATCTGTCGCCTCTACGATAGGAGTGAGGGTTGGATAAAATAGAGCGAAATCTAACAAAATCGGATTTATGAGATACGCTATAGTGGAGTGTCTATACTAAAATTGCGAGTCGTGTCAGCAGTCGGGAATCGGAGTTCCCTCCTACAAAGAGGGGTGTTCTGTGAATCAACGCTGAATGCGCATAAGGCATTTGGCGGGAGCGATCTCCGAATCGCGACCTTTACCCGCAAAATTTCGGTAGACACTCCACTATTAACTGTGTTTTAGGCAACCTTTAGTTTTAGACACTATTCATCTTGAGCGCCAGTCTCCTGTGACTTCTTCAAATGGCGCGACCGGTTCAAATACCTCGTCGTAATCCCCACCACTGTGGCTAACCTCACATGAGCGGAGCCATTCGCGAAGGGTTTTGCGGTTTTGCCCCATACGTTCGCGTTGTTCATTTACCAAGTTGGTCGTTTCTGCACGGTCTTTAATCATGTCAAAACACAAATCTTCGCTGCCATCACTCGATAGGTTGGTCAAGCATTTATAACGGTTGTCCATCATTGCGATGGTCGGTGCGCCAAACATAGATCCTTTTCCACTGTTGAACCGATACGGAATGGGAGTAGGACGTTCTGTCATGTTTCCTTTAATGGTCGGTAGCAGACTGATGCCGTCAATTGGACGATTATCGGGCATTTCATATTCCATGACCTCGGCGATTGTCGGGAAGTAATCCAACGTGCTGCACGGCATTTCCACCATGCTCCCGGTGTCTGCATGACCTGGCCAGTGCAATAGCGCGGGTACGCCGACACCACCGTCAAACAAAGATCGTTTTCGCCCGCGCAACCCGCTTGTTGATCCCCGGTTGCGTCCATCTTGACCAGTACGACCTTCGGGGCCGTTGTCCGAACAGAACCAGATTATGGTGTTCTGGGATACGCCCCATGCTGCCAATGTGTGATACAATCGTCCCACCTGATCGTCTATGGCGGTAATACAGCCGTAATAGTGCTGCTCATCTTCGCTGTATTCGGAATACATTGCGCGATATTCCGGTCCGGCAATGACCGGGGTATGCGGTGCGTGAAACCAGATTGTCGTAAAGAACGGTTCGGCATTTTCAATAGCTTGTTCGATAAATGGAATCGCTCGATCCATCAATACCCGGGAATCGCATCCTTGCAGATTTTCCGTTGCCAGTTTTCCATTTTCGTAATACGGTGAGGCCCAGGGGCGGTCCAAACGCTTTCCACCCCTCTGGATATCTACTGCGGGATCCCAGGTGGGTACTGCATACTCCGTGGCAAAAGACGTATCGTAATCCCGTTCCCACGGCGGGGCGTAATTGCGTGCAGGATTACGATTGGGTTTGCCAGAATAATTCGGGTCCAGTGTGCCCAGATGCCATTTGCCAAAATGTCCGGTTGCATACCCAAAGGATTTTAACATTCGCGCCAGTGTTATTTCCTGGGCGGGTAAGTGCCCGCGATTGGCATGTGTTACGCCATATCGAAAATAGTGTCGACCGGTTAAACATGTACCCCGTGTTGGCGAGCACACTGGCCCTCCCGCATAAAATCGGGTGAATCGGATCCCATTGCTCGCCAGACGGTCCAAATTCGGGGTTTTGATTATCTCATTTCCGTTAAATCCCACATCGCCATATCCCAGGTCGTCGCACATCATTAAAATTATATTGGGGGGTTTCATTTTTTACCTTCCATTTTTGCCTACTGTTGAGACTCCTTCCCTTAGTGGAGTGTCTACCGAATTCTTGCGGTTAGAGGTCGCGATTCGGAGATCGCTCCTACAGAACCTTAGTTAGAGGTCGCGATTCGGAGATCGCTCCTACAGAACACTCGCGAATCAATAAACCTTTTCTCTGCCTAAGGAAGCACGTCTGATGATAGATATAATCTACACGAAGTCTTAATTAATATCAAGCTTTCATATATGAACCAGAGGCGTTCAATATCCGGTTTTTTCTGTTCAAGTCGCAAGTCGCGATTTGGAGATCGTCACTACTTAAAAAGTTACCATTTGGTAACTTTTTTCATACCGTGGTAACTTTTCTAAATTTGCTTTAAACCCAGTCTATGTATGGGTCTATAGGCGTTTTTCTTATTTTGGAATTAATTTTATTTTTTATATTTCTCATCTGTATTGAGGAACAAGGTTTTCTCTTGCTGTAGATATTTTATTTGATAAGTTTTGTTTTGTCGTCCTGATATTATATCTAATTCTGTGTGGTGATGATAAGTTTTTGTGGTTTGCCGAACAATAGATATCCAATATATTTCCAATAAGTTTGTAGGAAAAGTTAGGGTTGATGTGTTTTTTGGTATCTCGGAGGATGGGATTTTTGGAGTTTGGTAAAGGAAGAAATTTTTGGAGAACTGAATGGTTCTGATTTATCCCTGGGTGTAGAGTTTTTGGCAAAGGGGTGGAAATCTGCTATTGCTTGGACACCTGTCGCCCCGCTGGGGCTTATGAGGCGTATTTATCACGTTCCTATACACATTCCGCCCCGCTGGGGCTCCCATAAAGCATTGCAAACAGATAATACCAAATTTATTTGATTCATCGTCTTCACATACCGCTCCGCTGGAGCGGAAGACGGAAAACTCCACGTGTACTATAAACATACCGCTCCGCTGGAGCGGAAGAGTGGAAAAAACAAGACGAATTACGTTAATTTGGTATAACATGAATGTAAGAGGCGCAATGAATTGCGCGACTACAAACGCTTATATCCTTAAGGTGACGTGACTACAAACGGATTGCTGCTAATTAGATTTGAACTAAAATCGGGGTTACAAACCCCTCCTACAAGAGTATTTCGCGACAATTGAATGGTCTGATTCATTCCTTAATTCAGTTGACCTCTGTTTATCAAATACGCTATAATAAAACGAAATAGTAGCAACATCATAACTGAAGTTAAGGGAAATGCATGAACAGCCAACATACCAACAGCGAAGATACCATTACAACTCTATTCGTCGAAATTTTAATGCCGATGAGTGCCACATGGAAAATTTACGAACAGACAACGCAGCCACTCGTAGAAAATAAAAAGAAACCGGATGTGATTATCCGCACAGTTGAGCGTTACCCAATGGGAGTTGAGGTAAAAATCGACTACAAGCGTGGTCCCAATGAAACAGGCGAAAAGCAGGCACATGAACAGTATTTAGGTAAGACACTCGCGATAACACAAGAGAAACTTACCAGTGCAATGGTAATCCGCATCCCACACAGATTCCGCTCAATGCCACGCGACGAGATTAGCGAAAATTTGCAAGACTCAAAAGACTTCGCGTATATCCTTCTCAATCTTGATGATCCCCACAGATTCCCGAAAAAAGGTTGGCTACACGGCAGCATTGCCGACATCGCGACCGCAATTCGCATTGGTGCTACACCCATCACCAAAATTGAACAAGCAGCCGAAGTGTTGGAAAACGGCATCCATCGTGCCGCCGTTATCGTCAATAACGTAATTGAACACCGACCCCACATTGGCAAAAAAATAGGTGAACTCCTTGTCCAGGAACCAGGCGACCAAACAACACAGATGGCAATGCTCATCATCGGCAATGCCCTTGTGTTTCAGAGTTCCCTCGCGCGCAAACCAGATTTAGAAAACGTGCCATCACTCAGTGAACTCACCGCAGAATACGGACAACTTGATTCAGATGAAATCCTCCGCGCATGGCGAGAAATCCAAAAGGTTAACTATGCCCCAATTTTCAACGTGGCTTACAATATTGTAGAAACGCTCGCCGCCGATGATAAACTTGTCGGTGAGATTTTGCGTGTGCTAAGAGATACCGCCCGCGAATTAGAAAAGATGGGACTTGCACAAGAACATGAACTTGCTGGAATTGTGTTCCAGAAACTTATTGACAATAGGAAAATTCTTAAAGCGAACTATACCCGCCCCGAATCTTCTGCACTGCTCTGTGCCCTTGCTTTACCAGAACTTAATCGCGATCCGAAAAAACTGAAAATTGCAGATTTCGCCTGTGGCACGGGTTCGCTCCTCAATGGCGTTTACCAACGACTCCTTATGCTCTATGAACAAGCAGGTGGCAAAGGGGAAACCATCCATCAATATATGATGGAGAATAATCTCGTAGGGTGTGACATTCTGCCGAATGCTGCGCATCTGACAGCCTCTATTATTGCAAGCACTTATCCTGATGTCCGCATCGGTGGTACACGCATTCACACAATGCCCTACGGCACGCAGCGAGCGGACGGGCTTTACGCTATTGGTGCCCTCAACCTACTCAGTGATCCATCAGGGACGCTCCCGTTGACTCTTGATACAGCGGAAACTGCCACAGGACAAGGCATAGAAATTACTGACATGAGAGATGCATTTAGACATGGCGAATTTGACATCGTTATTCAGAATCCACCCTATACGCGCGCGGGTGCAGATAACAATTCCAACGTGCCTAAAAGTATTTTTGCAAATAAGCAGGTAGCATCAGCAATGCGGAAAGCCCTTCAGCATCAGAAAAGCAGCATCGGTAACGGAAAAGCAGGGCTCGGATCATATTTCGTTGATATCGCAGACAGGATGCTCAAACGAGGTGGCAGAATAGCATTTGTGTTACCTTTGACAGCTATCATGGGAAACAGTTGGCATAAGGTTCGGCAGCTATGGGCTGAAGCGTATCACGATATTATTGTCCTCACGGTTGCAGATGCAGTAATCGGGAATTGCACTTTTTCAGCGGATACTGGCATGGCAGAATGTCTTCTCGTCGCAACGAAGGGCACATCAAAGAACACGGGACGCGCAACCTTTGTTTGTCTTAAACGTTGTCCCAACGGCGAATTGGAGGCTATGGAAGTTGCGAAGCAAATCCACAGTTTAAAAGATATCCGACAGATCGAAGAAGGTATCAATAAAGGAAATTCGATCTACATCGGTGATGAGATTATCGGACATCTAATTTCTGCACCACTTACAATCGGTGATAGAGGATGGCCCGTTTCACGTGTCAACAACATGGCGGTCGTTCAATCCGCATACCAACTCGCAAACGGGAGTTTGCAATTTCCGCGACAAAAGGACTCTATTTCACTTCCTATCTGTTCAGTGTCGGACATTGCGAAAATCGGGGCAGACCATCGCGCTATACACGATCCAGGCAAATATGGTGCGTTTGACATTGAAGTAGGATGCCCTAATACTGCTGAATATCCTTGCTTATGGAAAGTCGACTGCAAAACACAACGGGCCATGGTTGTTTCACCGGATTCACACGCCACAATCCGCCCAAATGCGGAAGCCAAGGCACACAAAATATTGGAGTTGAATGGTAGACTCCACTTTAACAGAGATTTAACATTTACCTCACATTCCTTGGTGGTAGCATTTACAGAACAGGATGCGCTCGGTGTTGATTCGCTGCCTAACATTGTTTTTAAAAACACGAAGGTTTACGATTACGTTTGGACATTATGGGGCAATTCCACGTTAGGCCTCTTATGCTATTGGTTCAGTTGTAGCAAGCAACAGACAGGACGTGGCAGAGGATCAAAACCCGTTTTGGAGTCAATGCCTACGTTGGATCTTCGCGAACTCTCTAATGAGACACTTGCAAATGCAGAACAGATTTTCAATCAACTGAAACATAAGCAGATGCTACCATTTAATCAAATGGATGAGGATTCGGTGCGTCATGAACTTGATAGTCTGTTGTTATCAGAGGTGTTGGGTATCACAGAAAAGGAACGTCCGGATGTGCATGAAGGGCTTGATCTGCTTCGGAAAATGCTATGTCAGGAGCCGAGTATTCACGGTGGGAAGAAATCGAAGGTTGAGTTGGATGCGGAGTAGTCTTGTGAAATAGAATATTTATAGAACGAAGAAAGGAAAAAAATATGGAAATTATTTATGAACTTTTTTCAAAACGTCAGAAGCGAATACGTGGTGACGTTCCTGATGTATACCAATATGATAATATTCCGCACGAATTACGTGTTCAAATATTCTATATTTGGCAGGATGTTTGGGGAGAAATTACTTGCTTATCTCAAGATCAGTATACCGGATCTCGTCTTGCCTTTGAGGCATATAGAGATATTGAAACAACATTGTGTCGCGAATATGGAGTCCTTACTCTTGTTGAAGGCGACGATTACTTTCAGAGAGTTCGCGATTTCTTCTTTGACACAGAAGAAACAGACAAGGTGATTGATGTAATAGAACTTTCATTTCAGTATATAGATGAGATTGTCCGTGAGGAATATAATGAAAAAATTGACCATGAGAAATCAATAACACATCAAATTCCGATTTATGGTAGAAATCAGGACCTTCTGTTTATACACGATGGTATCACACCTGACGATGCAATTACTCAACTAAACTATCGGTTTCGCGAGCACGGTGTAGGTTATCAGTTTGAATCAGGTGAAATAATAAAAGTTGATTCTCAGTTCATCCATTCTGAAATGATAAAGCATGCTTTGAGTCTCCTTTCTGACCCAATCTACAAAGGCGCAAATGAAGAATTCTTGAATGCACACCAACATTACCGCAAGGGAAATTACAAAGAATGTGTTAACGACTGTCTCAATGCGTTTGAGAGTTGTCTTAAGATAATTTGTAAAAAGAATAGGTGGAACTATAGTGAAAAAGATACTGCTAACCGTCTGATTGAGATTGTGTTCAAACATAATTTAATTGATCCACTCATGATGTCTCATTTTACAGCACTGAGAAGCACATTGGAATCTGGTGTTCCAACTGTTCGCAACCGTTTGTCTGGGCATGGACAGGGACCCGAAGAAATCATCGTCCCAGAATACATAGCCGCATACATCTTTCACCTAACTGCATCAAACATTCTTTTTTTGGCTAAAGCTGACGAAGAACTGAGATAGGAACTATGGTAGATTTTAGAATTAATTGGACATTATTGAACTGTAGGAGGGAACTCCGATTCCCGACTATCACTGAGTTAAGTCGCGATTCGGAGATCGCTCCTACAGGTGTAGTGTGTAATTATTTTCATATTTCACCATAATACCAAATTCATTTGATTCATCGTTTTCACATACCGCTCCGCTGGAGCGGAAGATAGAAAACTCCACGTGTACTATAAACATATCGCTCCGCTGGAGCGGAAGAGTGGAAAAAGCACTGAAAAAACAAAACGAATTACGTTAATTTGGTATAACCCATCAAGAACTTTTAAACAACGGAAATTACACCTTGACAGGACTGCGATTTTCTGATAAAATCAAAATTACAATACAGAAGGTGAAGGAGCAAAGGAGTGGCATCAGAAACAGTCCGAGTCGGCATCATAGGCGCAGGCAGAAACACAACATCACGACATATCCCAGGACTACAAGCAATTGATGACGTTGAGATTATTGGCGTTTGTAATCGGAGTCGGGAATCATCGCAACGGGTAGCAGACGAGTTCGGAATCCCAAAAATCTATGACAATTGGCGGGATGCAATTGACGATAAAGAGACGAATGCAATCGTCATTGGGACATGGCCTTATATGCATTGCCGTGCAACTGTGTCAGCACTTATGGCAAATAAGCACGTGATGTGTGAGGCACGAATGGCAATGAACGCCCGTGAGGCACACGCGATGCGTCTGATGGCCCGTCGGAAATCACGACTTACTGCGCAGATTGTACCTTCACCGATGACACTCCGAGTTGACAGGAGAATAAAACGTCTGATTGCTGAAGCGTATATCGGAGATGTGCTTGCCGTTGAAGTGCGTGCAGGCGGTGGGTTTCTGGATAGTGAGGCACCTCTCCAATGGCGGCAAGATTTTGACCTTAGTGGCATGAACATCATGAGCATGGGGATTTGGTATGAGGCATTGATGCGTTGGGTCGGGGAAGCGACAAAAATTATGGCGATGGGTAAAACGTTCGTCAAAATGCGTGCTGATGCCGACGGTGTGATGCGGGCAGTCCGTATTCCTGAACATATTGATGTGGTTGGTGAACTTGTCTGCGGCGCACAACTCCACATGCAAATCTCTGCCGTAACAGGGTTGGCTGGTGCGCCTGAAGTTTTCATTTTTGGTAGTCAAGGGACTTTACGATTTTCAGGAAATAAACTCTACGGTGGACAAACAGAAGACGATGAATTGAATGAGATTGATATTCCCACCGAGGAGGAAGGTGCGTGGCGAGTAGAAGAAGAATTTGTGAATGCTATCCGTGGTGAGGAGGTTATCACGCATACAGACTTTGATACAGGGGTTAAGTATATGGAGTTTACGGAGGCGGTCACGCGAAGTATGTCTTCTGGTGCGGTGATTTCTTTGCCGCTTCAAATGTAGGTGAGGTTGAACGTACGCGAAAACCGTGAGCGCATCTGGTGTTGATTTGTGAATTTTGATGCAGACAAAGTACAATATCCCTCAAACTGGTAGGAGTGGTTTCCTAACCGCTCTGTATCGCTTGTATCCGATGCGGTTAGAAACCGCATCTACCGTTGTTAAGATTGGCGTTGTTCACTTCCTGCTTCAGAGTATCGCTTGTATCCGATGCGGTTAGAAACCGCATCTACCGTTGTTAAGATTGGCGTTGTTCACTTCCTGCTTCAGAGTATCGCCTGTATCCGATGCGGTTAGAAACCGCATCTACCGTTGAATCATATTACCTTATAGAAAATGAAATACGGCAGACAGAATGTACCAACTACTTTTAAGAAAGGAGAACAATTGACATTAGAAGGCCTTTTTGATATTTGTCAAGACCTTGAACTGCGACAAGCCAAATTGTACGCATCTTTCGCGCTACTTTTAGGAGATGTTGATGAAAGGATAGCGCGATTTTGGGAAAAAATGAGTACCGAAGAGTGGCAACACTATATTCTTGTGGACTTTGGTCGTGCTTTGTGTATAGAAGCCTTCGGAATTGACACGCCTATATCTGCTGAGGACACTGAAAAATCTGCCTCACCGATAGCGCCACTCCCTGATATTTCGATTCAAGAGATTACAGATGCATTGGACTCACACGAATTGAAGGTAGAAAATGGAAGAATTACATTAGATGAGGCGTTTGCTATTGCTATTGCTATTGAAGGAAGCGAGGCAGATACGATCTATATGTATCTTCTCTCTATCATAAGAAAAGCCATACAAAAGAGTAATCAACCCTACCTTATGAACCGCATTGTGCAGGTTGAAAAGGATATGGTATCGCATGTAGATGGACTCGTCAGGGCAACGCAAAGATTTTCAAAAGATACCTCCCTGATTCGGAAAGCACACCGTTTAAAAGAAGAACACGGGTAATACCAATTAACTTGATTCCAATCTATAAGTGCGGTTAGGAAACCGCACCTACCGTCAGAAAATAGGATAAATCCCGTAAATTTGTATAAATCATTAACGGAGAAGGTTACGAATGTTGTGCGTTGCACAGCAGATTTCCTGCTTGTGTACACGCAACCTGTTCAAGTTGGAGGGTTGTATGGTTAATACCGAAACGTTGTTTCAATTCGGTGTTAATCTGTTGCAGAATCTGGTCGTGCAGTAAAGGCGTGTTCTCGTGAATGACCACGTGTGCACTCAACGCGCTATAATTGGAACATAATGACCAGATGTGCATGTCGTGCACATCTTTGACAACGTCTAAATCGCAAAGATGTTTAGCGACAGTGTGTGCGTCAGCATTTCGCGGCGAATTCTCAAGTAAGATATGCACCGCTTCTCTTGTCACATTAATTGCACCGACAAGAATAATCCCACCGATGAGGAAGCTGAGGATCGCATCAATTGGGTACCATCCTGTCCAAAAAATGATCGCACCGCCAACGACAACAGCGACAGAGGAAAGCGTATCCCCTATCACATGAAGCACCGCGCTCCGAACGTTGAGGTTACCATGACTTTCACCATGCAGTTGCCACAAGATAAACAGGTTCGCAACAAAGCCGAGGCATGCAACAACAAACATCCCTGTCACCTTAATCTCAGTAGGGGAAATGTAACGCTGGCACGATGCGTAAAAAATCCAGCCGGAGATACCGATGAGCGACACACCGTTGAGAAATGCGGCGAAAACCTCTGCGCGATGATACCCGAAAGTGCGGGATGATGTTGCAGGACGGGTTGATAGATAAATTGCCAACCAACTTATCAAAAGTGATAGCACATCCGACATCACATGCGCAGCGTCACTTAGTAACGCAAGGCTACCTGACCAGATTCCCCCAATAACCTCTCCAAGGAAGACAAAAAACGTAACGATTACCGCAATCTTAAATTTTTTCTGCAGATGGGTCTGATGGTTATGCGAATGTTCTTCCTCGTGATGGTGATGTTGGTCGTTATGATTGTGCAAAGTGTCTCCTAAAAATCAAACCTGATCCAGTCTACATTTCTGTTATAGTAGATTATAAATAAGTTCACATATATTCTGTAGGAGGGAACTCCAAATCTCGACTAACCCACTGATAGTCGGGAATCCAAATCAAGAAATCAACGGTATGAACGCCTGTTAGCGTTCCCCGGAGTTCTCTTCTACAACTCATATGTCCTGTTATAGTAAAACCTAAAAATTTTGGAACATTTCCCCGGTAGATGCGGTTTCCTAACCGCATCGGAGACTGAACAAGCACGGTTCGGTTAGGAAACCGAACCTACCACAGTGTATCAATAATTATTGGTGTCACTATAATTGTAAATTTCACTATAATTAGTCAGAGTCACTGGACTTGGTTTTTGATTCACTACTTGTGTCAGTTTTCTTCTCTTTTTTTTCGCTTTTTTCGCTTTTTCCTGACGATGAGTCGCTTTTTTCTGACGATGCGTTTTTATCTTTTTTTGCGGATTCTTTGTATCCTTCACTTCGGTAGTCGGTGATATAAAAGCCGGATCCTTTAAAAATCAATCCTGCGCCTGCGCCGATGAGTCGTTTAACCTTACCACTACACTCAGGACATTCTTCAAGGGGCGGTGCTGTAATGCCTTGAAACTTTTCAAACTGAACATCACATTCAAGACATTTATAGTCATACGTAGGCATATAGAGATTCCCTCCATTCATTTCTTAGTTGATAAAATGCACATGATTTGATAAATTTTAATGGTTAAACTTGAAAAAGTCAAGTCAAATTTGACAATACCAAATCATTTAGGTTTCACATTAGAGGCATTTATGCGTATTCCATTCGATATAGAGGGTTTTCCACTCGGCAAGGGACCGATGGTGATGTTGGTTCTTTTTTTGATCTCTTGCTTCTTCATTTTTGCGCCTGCCGAAGAAAAAGGTGAGAATCTGGAATTTTGGATTTTTGCTAACACCCATTACGAAGAATATCAAGCACGCGTACCAATCTTTGAGGCACTACACCCAGAAGTTAACGTGCATCTCATCAATTATGGAGGAACGATGCACGATAAACTTCTCACAGCCTTATTGTCCGATTTTGGTGCGCCGGACGTTGTTGAAGTTGAAATTACATCTATTGGTCGTTTCCTAAAAGGGGATATCAACGAGGTAGGTTTTGTTGACCTGCGTCCAAGGTTAGAAAGTGAAGGTTGGATGGACAAATTGGTCGTTAGTCGGTTTACACCGTGGTCTTACCGTGAAAAAATCTTTGGTATCCCGCATGATTTGCATCCCGTTGTTCTACTGTACCGAGATGACCTTTTTAAAGCATCTGGCGTTGAAATGACCGAGATTGAAACGTGGGATGACTTCATCGCTGCCGGAAAAAAAGCCTCTCGCGATCTTGATGGCGATGGCAACATTGACCAATATGCAATTGTATTAGACCGACGGACTGAGAGTGACTATTTTAACCTCCTGCTGCAAAGGGGCGGTGGATTTTTTGATGCTGATGGAAACGTAGTCATTGACAGCGAAATTGCCATTAAAACGTTGGAATTCTTTACATCCTTATTTAATGAACACAACATCGCTACACCAGTTTACGGTACATGGCATGGTGACCCGAGTAACTTCGCTGCAATGCAAGACGGTAAGATACTTTCTGTCCTGGCACCGGATTGGTATGTCGGTATCCTTAAAAGTCAAGTGCCGCAGATGTCTGGCAAGTGGAAGGCTATCGGTATGCCAGCGTGGGAAGTAGGAGGTAGACGCACCACAACCCGCGGCGGTACAATGATCGGTATCACAAAGCAGTGTAAAAATCCTGACCTTGCATGGGAGCTTCTGAAATTCGCCTATTTTGACAAAGCAGGATTGATAAATCGTTATGAAACGACGCGAATTATTCCACCCCTCAAAGATGCATGGGACGCACCAATTTATACAGAGCCGGACGTATATTTGGGAGGGCAACCACTTGGCGAATTGTTTATTGAACTTGCGCCCGATTTACCGCCGCGCTATCAGAATCCGTATTGGTCTGAAGCGGCGGATTTGCTGAATGATGCGATTTTCAATGCTGTCACTGAAAAACAGACACCTCGGCAAGCTTTGACGGAACTCGCTGCAAAGGTTCGTGCACTTATTGCGAAAGATCAGGAACGTTGGGGAAAAATGTAGGCATATATTGTAAATATAAGAGGCGCAATGAATTGCGCGACTACAAACGCTGCAAACTCAAAGATAAATATCTAATATTTTTACATAAATTAGGAATTACTGATGAAAACAGAACGGAATAGGTTTAACTTTTGGCATCAACAGAAAATCGCGCCCTATCTTTTTATAGCGCCGTTTTACCTCCTTTTTATTCTCTTTATGGGGTATCCGCTAATTTCATCGCTCATCATGAGTTTTTATGAGATGCGCGGATTTCAGAGTCGAATTTTTGTAGGGTTTGCCAACTTCACAGACCTATTTCGCGATCCTATCTTTTGGAAATCACTATGGAATACGACATATTTTGCGCTTGGTACGCTGATACTCCAATTACCGATAGCATTACTACTTGCAATTCTGCTCAACTCAAAGTTAGTGAGAGGGAAGAATTTTCTACGACTCGCCTTTTTCGCACCTGTTTTGGTTGCGGGCGTATTTGTAGCAATCATCTTCAATCTTATCTTTGACCAACGTGCCGGATTGATCAACAATGAATTTATCTTTTTTGGCAAGGAAATAGGCTGGCTCAGCGAGGGGAAATATGTAATGCCTGCGGTTATTCTAACAGGTGTGTGGCAGTGGGCAGGATTCAACATGATATATTTTTTAGCGGGTTTACAGGGAATTCGGCAGGAGTTATATGAAGCTGCAGCAGTCGACGGTGCGAATTGGTGGCAGTCGTTTGTGCATATCACACTACCTTCTTTACGACCAGTTATAGCGTTTGTGGTTGTCGTATCTATGATTGGTTCGTTTCAACTCTTTGATCTGCCCTATATTTTAACGAATGGTGGTGAACCTGCTGATGCTGGCTCAACTATCGTGATGTATCTCTATAAAAATGGATTTCAGTTCATGCGCCTCGGTTATGCTGCAACAATCGGATGGGTGCTTTTTATTATCATTGCTATTATCTCAATAGCGCAGTTGAAATTACTTGGTATTTTCCGAGAGGAATAGTGGAAAGGAACAACAGTGCAAATTTTACCGGCAATTGATCTTCGTGGTGGTAAGTGTGTAAATTTGGTACAGGGGATTGCAGAACAGGAAACTGTCTTTTCAGATTCACCTGTGGACATGGCAAAGCGATGGCAAGCTGAAGGGGCAGAATACCTACATCTTGTTGATTTAGATGGCGCGTTTCAAGGTGAGTCGGCGAATCTTCATATTGTACGTGAGATTGTTGATGTACTTGACATCCCTGTTCAACTTGGTGGCGGTATAAGAAATATGGATCAGTTAGAAGCCGTTTTAGCATTAGACGTAGACCGCGCAATTTTAGGCACGGCTGCTCTCAAACAACCGAGCTTGGTGAAGCAAGCCTGCACAACACATGGAAAACGTATTGCCGTTGGTATTGACGCGAAAGATGGGATGGTCGCTACACACGGATGGTTAGAGGTATCTCAAAAATCTGCCGTTGAATTCGCTACGGAGATGGCTGAAGTCCAAACGCTTATTTACACCGACATCAAAAGCGACGGTATGCTCAAAGGACCTAATGTTGCGGCAACCGAAGATATTGTCAGAGCAGTGTCGGCAAATGTGATTGCTTCAGGCGGAGTTACATCGCTTTCTGATATTGAAGCATTGAAGGAAATCGGTGCAAGTGGTGCGATTATTGGACGCGCGTTGTATACTGGTGACCTTGCATTATGTGATGCGATTGTAGCTGCGCGATAGAAAGACTTATAGTAAAATCCGAAAATATGTGCACACTCCCTGGTAGATGCGGTTTCCGAACCGCATCTATTGGCTGAATAAACACGGTTCGGTTAGGAAACCGAACCCGCCAAATACCTTACGCGTATTTGGCGTTGATTCGTAGTGTATAAACAATTATGGATTTTACTATAAAGGCGGATTATACAACCGCAGTCACAACACCGAACCGCATCTATTGGCTGAATAAACACGGTTCGGTTAGGAAACCGAACCCGCCAAATACCTTACGCGTATTTGGCGTTGATTCGTAGTGTATAAACAATTATGGATTTTACTATAAAGGCGGATTATACAACCGTAGTCACAACACCGAGTCCTATTCGTGATCCCATTTTCTTCACCTCAAATGTTGTGCCGACTTCCATTGCAAGCGGTAATTCAAGGGTAAAGGAAACATGGGCATACGCGCCGGGGGTAACAATTGATAACTCTGATGGAAGTTGTAAACTCGCTGGCATATCAATACCCCACAAATGGACTTCGGGTTTGTCGTTTTCAATAAGTGGGATATGTGTGCCGCTCTCTTCTTGTGTAAGCAGATAGATGAGAGCGGTAAATTCAGAATGCGCCTTTATAGTCTTAGGTGGACACAGCACCTGTCCAACAGACAACCACTCAGGTTCGGACTCAACACTCACCTCATTCTCTTTTATACTAAGGCACTTTGTCTTTATCCGATCCCCTCTACCAACAATATCCACTGCTTGTCCAACAGCGAGATGTCCTTGCACAATCTCACCCTGGACAGTCACACGTTCCTTGAGTTCCTCAACAATTTCATAGATCGGCATAATGAGTGGTAAACTTTCAGGATTTACCGGCGTTGGCATACATCGATTCATCGCAAATATGAGGTCAACTATCGGTTTCCACTGATTAGAACCAGTCCGATCACCTTTGTAACTTAAAGCTTTGTTTGCATCGCCAACAATTATTGGGTTGGTCTGTTCTTCCCATCCACATTCGGAGAGTAATTCACACATCTCTTGTCGGCAAATATCTACCAGTTCATCATCTTTTTCCATATTTCGTGTATTGAGAAAGGAAATCACTGTAGGCAAATTTATTCGATTCGCTATGCGAAGTTGTTCCTCAGACTCTTGCGTAACACCATCAACAGCATCTACTACCCAAATCGCCCCTTGGGTAGCAAATGTTCGACTGACCAACAATTTGACAATGTCCAGATGCGTTTCACAGTCGATCTGTGAATAGAATTTGCCGCTGGTTTCATAATCAATTGCGCGATAGGTAATACCAACACCTTCTCGGATGGGATGGTGAAAAGGCATTTGCTGTTCAAATTGATTGCCAACGTTTGAACGGATTGACCCGATTCTTGCGACGACCTTTGCAATCGCTGCTGTCAATGTTGTTTTCCCATGTCCTGTTGCACCGAGAGTGCAAATAGGTAAGCCCTTATGTATGTTGCCTCTTCCGTCTGTCATCCCTTTCTCCTAACAGTTATAATTCTTTTATGTAATCTCAATTTTATTATAACACAAAGTCGGAGATTCGGCAATGATTGCAATTGGAAGAGTGTGTAAAGTTTTTAACATGAATACTCTTTTTTTTGTTGGAGGGAATCAACGCAGCATGCACATTTGGCGTTTTTGGACATTTACCAACTGTGGGTCCGCCCTGTAAATTATTTTTTTGATATAATTCAAAAAAGTTGTTGACAAAAAATGCAAAAAGTTTTATAATATCTCATAGTCGTTAGAAATTCACGATATATTCGGATTTTTAACGTCGGAGGTGCTTAAGAAAATGCACCGACAGTGTTTAGTGGTACTTACACTGCCGATGCGAAGCACTGCCAGAAAACCGGTCTGACAGTGCTGGTGTCTATTTTAGCAGAGACAACCTGAAATGTCAATGTGCTTTAGAGACCAGCACCTCTACAGGGATAGACAAAACCTTGCAGATACCTGCCTACCTCTGTAGTCTGTCAAATATAATTAACCTACTCTACATATATAGAGGAGGCACAAGATGAGACGAGACTACACTCTCACAACGCTTATTATACCTATATTGATTTTAGCCTTCGGTCTGCTGCTGTTTGGCACGCTTGATGCGACACAGATAGATGCGCCCGATTGTCTACGTGAACGAAGCATCCGATCAGAATGTTTACAACGTGGACAAAAACCGATTTGTCCAAACCCAAATCCAACGCCCCCTTGCACACTGGAAACAACGAATAGCAGGGAAAACGACAAGCTTGGACAGGAGGATCGTTAGATGAATCGCAAAATGTATTGGGGCATCGCAGCCCTCGTTGTTGTCTTGATTGCTGCTGGTGGTTTTATATATTACCAGTGGTCAGAAGTCGCGCAGCTGAAAGAACAACTTGCACAAGACAACAAACGACTTGAAGAAAACAATAAGCCGGTCGCAGAGAATAAACCGCCGCGACCTGCAAGAGAAGGCTACAAATGGGAATGGCACGGGGATCACTGGCACGAAATGCCTGTGGCACAAAACGATGCGCCAACATTGCAAAATCCAGCCGCAGAGGAGGGTATTTCCACTGTCCCTGCTGAGGAAATAAAGCCACTTGACTTTATTACATTTGAGGAATATGAGAAGCAAGTGACAGAAGCGTGGAAGAATCTGCCGCGTGATGAATGGGGCAATCCATTAGCAAGTTTGCCAGACACACCAGGGGAAGCAGGAAGATGGCACTCCTTTGATGAAGCATTAAGAGCTGGCAGATTATGGCACAAGTTGAATGAGCAAGAAGCCAAACGTGTCCATAAGGCACATGAGCGTATGAAAGCTTATTATGCTGAAAAACTGAGGAGGGAGACAGACAAATGAGAAACTCTCTGAAAACTGCGCTGCCATTGTTGCTTTTAATATGTTTCATGTTTACCAATATACAAGCCAACGTTACGTGGGACGATGTTTTCGCGGCTTATCAGAAATTTAACAAATCGGAAAAGGCACTCGGTTCAGCGATCGGTCATCTGAATTCGCTAGACACGAAGCGGACAGGTATCCATGTTGAATGGAAAGTCAACCGCGAGGAAATTCGGGATCAAAGCATTGAGCTGGCAGCGACAGGCACAACGATGGTTGCGATGGGATTACTGAGTCCGATCTCACCTTCTGGTTTAGCCTCGGCACTGAGTGATGCCGCGAGGCTTGCGGGTCTATCAGCACTTGATCTCAGCGAACAGTATACGTTAGATAAGTTGTTGGGGATAGCCATTGGTAAGGTGGATACACAACTCAACAAAATTGGTGATGACACGAAGGGTTTGGTCAAGGCGAGAAACGATGCTTTTGTTGAGTATAGGCGGATTTATAAGGAATACTATTCCCATCCAGCGAACCTGATGATTCACCAACGTGGACGGTTCCGTCAATTGATAAGTATTCGTTTCGCTGTGCTGGCAATTCCAGTTGTGGAAATACGTTTGACACGCCAGAGGCTGCAATCTCTGGTGATTTTGTAACGTGCTCACACAAGCCTCATTCTACAACTGGGTTTGGTTGGTATAAATGCAGACACAGTTCTTGTCCAAAATCCGAGGAACACTGGAGGCTTTGCCCTGGCACTTGTGGAAAATATTTTCCACCGAAGAAGAAATATAACTATATTTATGGTATAGATAGTCATTATAGTGATTCCTATCCAGCATTTTCCTATGTTGATGACTTTCCACATAAAGTGATTTGCAAGGAAAAAGTCTATGTTAATTTTTGGAATGTCATTACCCATACTTGCTATAACAAGTATGGGGATGAGTCAGTATGGTATACTTGCGAACGCGATAGTTGTCCCAATTCAACTCATCACCTTGATGACGATGATGACAGCATGGAACATCAAACCATTGCGCCGGATCCTGTAACCACACTTGCGCCCTCAATGCATGCGTGTAGTGTTCATGAAACGTCTGTATCTGGCGATCATTCTTGGGTAACCCCTGCGTGTGGCGATTCTACACATGCGGGCTATGCGTGTCAAATCGGTTCTACCCATACCAGCTTGCAAGCGAGTTGTACTGTTACCAACTCAAATAGTGATTATTGCACGGTGACAAGTTTCTACGACTGTCAGTTTCATACGCATGTGTATCCGAGTAGCGATGACGATGACAGTGGCGGCAGTGCACAGATGGTCGTTTGTCAAGACTGCCATCTGTGGTATGATAGTAGCGATGCGTCTTTGGTCACATACCATACCCAAACGAAACCGTGTTGGCATTGTTGTCAACAGATTCCTATGTGTATGACCCACCCCTCAAAAACTTGCGACGTGGGTGGCATGCATCAAAGAGACCCTTAGTCACGACAGCTGATTTCACAACCTTTACAGGCAGGTATCCGTTTTGGGTATCTGCCTTTATTTTTTTGAGTACACGCTGGTAGGAGGGAACTCCGATTCCCGACTATTCCTTGTTCCGTCGCGATTCGGAGATCGCTCCTACAGGGGATGTGCCTAATTATTTCAATAATTCACTATAAATAAATGTTGACAGTAAGGTAGTGTTCGTGTATACTTAATAGATACAAATTCGGACCAGACCACATTCTACTTAAGATGTAAAATGTGACAATTCAATTAAATACAGTAATATTACCATGGCAAAGAAAAAAGGTAGGTCAGCGAATGTTGCCCGAAAGCGGGAAAAGCGAAATCGCGACCGAAAATCCAAACATAAACAATTGGCTATTGAAAAGCAACGTAGATTACCGTACGGGAAGATGGACGAGGAGCGTTTACACACGTGCCTTATGAAAAGCCGTGATTTGCTTGAAGAGCCAGAACTTGAAAGTTTACACTTTGATCTTGACTTGATGTTTGATGAGGTAGTGCAATTTCTAAGAGATAATGAAATACGCCATCCATCACAAGATTCTGATGAAATTTGTGAAAATTTCCGTACAGAAGTTCTCCCTCGTCTGATCACACCTAAATTTACGCGGACTTTATTTTCCGCTTTAACTGCATGTGAAAACCGTCTCAGGCGAATAGGAGATCGTGATTTTGCTGAGGTTGCATTTGTTACACAAGCCCTATTTGAAGTAGCCCCACCTGAAATTTTCGTGGAACATCCGTTAATTCAAGATATTGTTATGCAAACGATGAGTCTGTTGGTTAAACAACCACCTTCTCTGGGTGAGGAAAATTCTGTTGTAAGTAGCATTTTGTCGGACGTTCTTGAAAATGAAAATGCGACATACCAACAAGAGGAAACACTGCCACATATATTCTCAGAAGCTATTGCCAATGAGTCTACTATTACGAATGTTGAATCGCAACGAATTGATGTCTCAGACACATTGCCTGTTCCAACCGTATCAGAACCGGCGGTGTCACAAGCAACACCTTCGCCCGATTCACTGCCTGCTAAAGCGCTCTATAAAAATTTTGACGGCTTAGCAATAAAAGAAGTATTAAAAGAATGGCAGGGACCTACTCTGGAAAAAGAGACAGCGACACAGCTTGACTATTTCAATGAGGAGCAGGAACTTTATATCACGGTAACCGAAAGTCGAGTACAACTACATGTGCACTCTGAGGCAAAATTAACAGTAGCCATGGAAGAACTGGAGACGCATTGCCAATCGGCTTTAATGTATCTTGCCAAAACTTACGAAGAAGGAGGTAAAACTGATGGCACGGAGTAAAAGCGGACAGACGAGGCGACGAACACAGATTCGCCAACGTCAACTACGCCGTTTAAAAAAGAAGAAAGCAGCATTGAAAGAACTCTTACAGAATCGCTAATTGTGGCATTCTTTCTTGTTCGGCGGGTGCGTTATGCCCGCCTATATTTTTCTAAAATATACTATAGTTTAACGTGAGTTTGAAAAAAGTTTTCAGCCGTAGCGTCCTCTGTCAGATTTGGCAAAAAACGGCACAAACTAACAGTTTATGCTACAATAATACCGCTTTTTTAGCCATGAAAAGTGCTTAGATTGAACTCACGTTTTATTATCAAACTTACGTTATAGTTTAGACACTTTTGAGTTCTTGTGTGATAATGTCGGTTAATAGAGACTCTTTAGATATCAACATGACTATTCCTGACTATTATTGATACACATTTCGCCCCGCTGGGGCTTATGCCGTTTAGGTTATCGTTTTCTATAAACATTCCGCCCCGCTGGGGCTGCTCTGATTGCACCTGAATATTTTCTGTGAGTTACGACTTCTGCGAAAAACTCGTAAAAAATAAAAGATAGTTGAAAACTCAACAGGAAACAGACAAAAATTGTCCAAACTATAGTAAAATATATCAACTTAAGAGAATTTATCCAATTTTCTCTATTTTTCTTGATATTGCTCAAAAATCGTAGATATACTTAACGTCAATTAGGAAATAATACGATTATTTCAAACAATGTTATATTGCAACGTTGTTTTTATCAACATGTTTATCATAATAATGAGACTTAATATCAATGATAATGAGTGTCATTATTATATATAAACATTTGTGAAATTTAGATAAACTTTCACATGAATAATTTTATAGTAAAACCTACAATTACCTGGACATTGGCGAGGTTAGGAAACCTCGCCAGCGCGAGCGTGTAGGGATGGTTGTTCATTGAAATGTGAACATATTTTCGGATTTTACTATAATGCGCTTATGGGAATAGAAGTCGAGCAAGAACTTCATATCTCTTATACCGAATTCACGTCAATTTTAGGAAAATTTGACATTTTGTGCAGATTTTCTTGACATTCCTGATAATACCAAGTATAATTAACAATAATCGTGTGATAATAACAATTTTCGTGATTCTTGACATCAGCATAATATAGGATAATGAGATTCATTATCAATTTAAAACTGGTTTTCAAGTTTATTCGTAATCTGATTCAACTGACCATCTAATATGATATTGAGTTTCAATATCATATTAGATAGAGTTTATATTTATGAAAAAACAACTGATTTTCCCCGCAGTTTTGGGAATATTAATTTTACTTAGTATTGGCGCTATTGCTGATACCAGCCCATTTTCCGTTTCTGGATATGGCGTAATTAATTACGCAAACTTCGATTGGGAACTTGACCTGAATAGGCGTGCAGCCATTGACGTAGAACGTTTCGTTGTCGCTCCGAAATACCGTATCAATGACACTATCCGACTTGAAGCGGAAATAGAATTTGAACATGGTGGTACCGGTAGCACGATGGAATTTGACAAATTTGAAGAATTTGGAGAATTCGAAACGGAAATTGAGAAAGGCGGCGAAATCATTGTAGAGAAACTCGCTGCTGTCTTTTCTATACAACCCGCGCTCAACTTCCGCGTTGGGCATATCATTGTTCCGGTAGGACTTGTAGCAAAGCGTCACCGTCCACAACACTACTTTACGACAGCCCGTCCTGAAGCAGAGTCACACCTCATTCCGACTATCTGGCACGAAACCGGTGTTGAAATTTTTGGCACACTGGGCGCTTTGAAATACCAAGCACAAATTATCAATGGCTTGGATTCAACGGGTTTCAGTTCACGGCACTGGATTGTCCGCGGACATCAGCTGCGGTTTGAGACGGTCAACGCAGAGGCACCCGCGTTTGTCGGACGACTTGATTATGCGTTTCATGAGAACGCCACCGTCGGTATTTCTGGTTATTTTGGAGACACCGCGGCAAATCGACCTAAGCCGGATGTGGATTTTGACGCGCACGTAGGAATCGTGAGTCTACACGGATTTTACGAGGTAAATGCAGTAAAAGTCCGAGGGTTGTTACTCTGGGGGGCACTCAAAAATGCGGATCGGTTGTCTAAAGTCAACCGCACCCTCTCCAATAATCTAAATGTGAAACGCACACCGATAGGCAGTTCAGCACTCGGTTGGTACATCGAAGCGGGTTACGATGTGCTTTCATTTTTCAGAACAGCCAAAGCATCCTCACACGTATTGGATGTGTTTGCACGTTACGATTTTTACGATACGATGGCGAGTGTTGAAGGTATTATCTTTGATAATCCTCGGTGGGAAAGAACCACGTGGACTTTTGGGATTAACTACCACGTACACCCGCAGTTGGTTTTCAAAAGTCACTATTCATTACGGCAATTAGCCACAAAGGATAAAAACAGGGAAAATACCTTTGCTCTTGGCTTCGGTTTTCAATATTAATGTATATTTGCGCGGTAGGAGACCGCGTCTAAAAACCAAAAAACGGAGATTTTTATGAAGTTCTATAAAATATGGACAATTTTTTGTTGTTTGCTAATCACATCTGCTCTAATAGTAGGATGTGGAGACGATGTAGAGGATGTGGATCTCGGTGAATCTTATGATGCTGGTACTATGCTTGATGATTTTGCTAATACAGTGGTGTTAGCAACCTATTCTGATTTAGATAGCAAAGCAGGTGAATTGTTGGCTGCAGTCAAGGCATTAGAGGCTGATACCACGCAAGCAAATCTTGAAAAAGCACAACAAGCATGGAAGGCAACGCGGACACCTTGGGAACAGAGCGAATCATTTCTGTTCGGTCCTGTTGATACACAAGGACTTGATCCAGCTTTAGATAGTTGGCCAGTTGATCACGTCAACTTACAATCTGTTTTAGATAGTGATGATGACTTAACGGTAGAGTATGTCAGCGGATTAGAAGTTACACAGAAGGGCTTTCACACCATTGAATTTCTACTTTTCCGAGATGGCGATCAGCGCAAAGCATCAGATATAACTGGACGTGAACAGGAATACCTTGTATCGTCGACTGAAAATCTCAAAGTGAGCACCTCTCAACTGAGATTGGCGTGGGCACCAGAAGGTGAAAATTTCAGTAGGACTGTTGCGTCAGCCGGTGAGGAGGGAAACGCTGTCTATCCATCACAGAGTTCCGCTGTGCAGGAAATGGTCAACGGTATGATTACTATCGCTGATGAAGTTGCTAACGGCAAAATCTCTGACCCTTACAACGAATCGGACACAACCCTTGTTGAATCCCAATTTAGTTTCAATTCCATCTCTGATTTTCAAGATAATATCAGAGGAATCCAGAATGTCTATATGGGAAAATTCATTAGTGATGGACAAGGGTTGAACGAATTGGTAAACAGTAAAGATGCGGACTTAGATTCCCGTTTCCAAACGGAAGTACAGAAGGCGATTGACACCATCGGTGCAATTCCGGATCCCTTCCGCGATTCAATTTCTGCCAACCGTTCAGCTGTTCAGGCGGCTATTGATGCTGTTAGCACGGTTCAGCTTACACTTGAGCAAGATATACTTCCACTCGTTCAGGCGAGTGAGTTTAATTAGCACAACACAAGCGTGTTTTGCCAGCACGCAAGACTATTTCGTTTTGATGGGAGCCGTCTCTGTGCTGTTCCCACAAAATCCTCAAGTATAATTTCTGTAACAGCCTTTAATCAATTAAATACTTAAACGGAGAACAAATCTGTAATTTATAGGACTTACACAATTTTCACGATTTATGCAATAAACATAGCTAAAATGGTGTAATTTTCAGCAGAATTCTGAATTATCAGCGCGTTTACAAAACGCGCCTACCGTTTGTGCGTATGTCCTAATTTAGATAAAATATGAAGTATCTTTCTACACTGCTATATCTTATAGTGTTGGTATCTATCCTATTTGGGTGCGACTCCGAACAGCCAACGGAAATCTTAAGTTTTAATAAACCTATAGATTCCGCGGGTGCCCTTTCTGGTGGAGATACAACAGTCTTTGACGCATCAAGCCATGCGTTTTCAATTCCCGCTCCTAATCTATCCGTAGCAGCACTTGAAAAACACCTGGAAGGTGATGTTGAATTTGAAGCAGTTTTTGTGACTGCGCCTGCGGTAGTGAATCCTGGTCTTGGACCTATCTACAACAATGTTTCGTGCATCAACTGCCATAGCCGTGATGGCAGAGGTCGCCCGCCAGGTGTCAATGAAGGGCTGGTATCACTGCTCTTAAGACTTAGTCTCCCAAAGAATGATAATATGGGAGATGGAAAGCCTCCAATACCCGTCCCAGGCTATGGAACGCAGTTGAATAACCGCGCGACCGTCGGAACACCAGCAGAAGGCACAGTTAAAATTGAGTATTCCGAGCAACCGTTAACAACAGAAGACGGAACGCGCGTGCATCTTCGCCATCCAGATTACATTATTACAGATGCCTATAAACCTTTGCCCGAAGATGTTGAGGTATCACCTCGTGTGGCACCAGTTGTTTTTGGACTCGGTTTATTAGAAGCAATCCCGGAAAAAACCATCTTAACTTATGCGGATGAGGCTGATGTTAACGGAGATGGAATCTCAGGTAAACCCAATTATGTGTGGGATGTGGTACAAAAGCGTTATGCACTCGGTCGTTTCGGGTGGAAAGCGAACCAACCTTCACTTCTTCAACAGGTCGCCTCTGCATATCACGATGATATGGGTGTGACGACTTCACTGTTCCTCATAGAAAATTCGGTGGGACAACCGCAACTCACCGAAAACAGTGCAATGCCTGAGGTTAGCGATGAAATTTTAGACGTGGTAACGTTTTATGTGCAAACGTTGGCGGTACCTGCCCGACGAAACGTGGGCGATCCGCAAGTGATGCACGGTGAGCAGCTTTTTGCACAAGCACAATGTGCAAGCTGTCATATTCCAACGTTACGAACGGGTGTTTTATCGGGTGTCCCCTCCGTCAGCAATCAGACTATTCATCCGTATACAGACCTATTGTTGCACGACATGGGACCTGGTTTAGCGGATAATCGCCCTGATTTTCATGCAAGCGGTACAGAATGGCGAACCCCACCATTGTGGGGTATCGGTTTGGTGAGAACAGTTAATGGACATACTAACTTTCTCCATGATGGCAGAGCGCGAGACCTGATGGAAGCGATTCTCTGGCACGGTGGGGAAGCGGAAAAATCACGACAAGCCGTTTTGGAGATGTCAAAAACAGAACGCGATGCACTTATCGCGTTTCTGGAGTCTTTATAACAGATTGAATAGAATAAGGATTTATATAATGAACCTAATGTTTATCACACTCAGAAAATTATTGGTAGCACTGATTATAGTTATCGGTTTTGCTTTGTGCGGTTGTGAGAGCGATCCGATACTCTCACCTCAAGTTGATGTCGCTGAGGAAGCTGGCGGTAGTTACGGCAATACCAACTTGTCGGTTAGTACAACCGAAAATACGGAAAACACGACTAAAGATGTGAAAACTGGTAAAATTGACAGTAATCGCCAAAAAATTTCCAATCCAAAACGCTTTTAAAAGTATAGGAAAAGAATTCATGTATCAATTTTTTCTCGGAGCCTGCAGATTAAAAACTGGCTATAGAACCGTACCAATCTTAATCGTCCTAACCTTTCTCTTTGGCACGCTAAATTTTTGTCAAGGTTCAACCGAAATTAGAGCAGGGTTATTTAGTTTTCGGTTTTTCGGCTATATTTTTCACATTTCTATATAAACCACCTGTAGGTCGGGTAGAGTTTACGACACCCGACACGTTCAACCCCTGTCGGGTGTCGCTTACGCTCTACCCGACCTACGATATAAACTATCAGTAACACGCATCAACTGATAATTCTTAAAACTGAATAACCCTAGAAATTAGAGGCAAAGTGATTGACAAAGAAACAGGGCACCCTATTTTAGGCGCCATTGTTAAGGTTAAATCAAACGGACAAGTCTTGGAAGAGACAACAACTGCAAAAGATGGTAGTTTTCAATTTACACAGAATGTCCAAGAGGATCAACAGATCTATACGTGAGTTCGGAAAATAAATAAGAGTTTATGGTATAAAGAGAACCCTTTTGGTATAATGAATAATCTAATCTTCACCAAAAGGAGTTCTCCAATGTTTATTATATCACTTTTCTGTGAAATTCATGACTTTTTTATTGCGTATGAAAAATATAAAGCAGCGCATCAACTGCCTGCGAACCAACGTCCTGAAACACGGGGACGCTCGCGCACTTTACATGCCAGCGAGGTGATGACGATCCTCGTCCTTTTTCATCAAAGCAACTATCAAACATTGAAAGTTTTTATGAAAAACACGTCCGGCACTACTTGCGGTGGGCATTCCCGAACTTAGTGAACTACAATCGCTTTGTAGAACTTCAACAAGAAGTTTTAGAACCATTGTCTGTTTATCTTTACACACGCTTTGGCAGTTGTGATGGTATCTCCTTCATTGACTCTACTCCTGTGCCAGTTTGCCATAATCGTCGTATTCCAACACATCGGGTCTTTGCAGAACAAGCATCACTTAGCAAGAACTCGGTCGGTTGGTTCTACGGTTTCAAACTTCACCTGAGTATCAACACATCTGGTGAAGTTTTGGGAGCTGAGTTTACTCCTGCCACGACAGATGACCGGAAGGTCGTGCCGAAGTTGGCAACCGGTCTGTTTGGCAAACTATTTGGAGATAAGGGATATATCTCCAAAATCCTGCGTGAATACTTACAAACCCAAGGCATTGATTTGGTGTATAAGGTTCGCAAGAACATGAAACCGGAACCTTTATCAGACTTTGATGCGATCCTGCTCAAAAAAAGGATGCTCATTGAATCGGTTATCAAGGAGATAAAAACGCAGACGCAACTTCAACACACGCGGCATAGAAGTTTTGTCAACTTCCAAGTGAATATGGTGGCTGCGTTGATTGCTTATACCTATTTAGAGAAGAAACCTTCGTTGAACCTGCCGGAACGCCAGCAGATCACGGAGACACCGCTTTCTCTAAAACCCTAAATCTTTTTCCGAACTCACGTTAACATACCAAAGAAAGAAATTGAGGATACTATTGCAGCGGTAGAACGCCTTAAAACTGCATTAGGATAACGGAAATAGCCAGATACAATCGCTTGCAATCAATTCCCCAATACATTATAATCCAACAAGGAGGAATTTATGGACGTAAAAGACGCAATACTTTCAAGACGTTCTATTTTCAAATTCAAACAGGAACACGTGCCAAACGATGTAATTGAACAGATTTTCAGTTACGGGATATGGGCACCGAATCATCATATAACAGAACCGTGGCGATTCACCGTCATTGGCGAAAAAACAAAGTTGATTTTTGCACAACGTTACCGAGAGATAAAAATGGAGGATACGCCAGACCACGTTGACGCGGAGAATCTTGCCAAGATAGGCGAATTGGCTTACGAAAAATTCATGTCCAAGCCAACGATTATTGCTGTGTCCTGTATACAAGACGGAGATGAACAAAGGCAGCGTGAGGATTACGCCGCTGCCTGTTGTGCGATGCAGAACGTCCAGCTTGCCGCGTGGGATGCAGGTATCGGCATGCAGTGGAGCACCGGCAGAATCACGATGGAAGAAAAGACCTATCAGTTGCTTGGAATTGATTCATTGCAGGAATACATCATCGGTTTTTTCTATACCGGTTATCCCGCAGAGATTAAGGAACCGAAACGAAAACCAGCAGCTGAATTTATCCGCTGGGTCGCCTAAACCGATAACTGATACGCTGCCTTTGCATTTTGCCAGAAGAACTTTGCCTTGACTTCATCGCCTTTCGCACTGAAGTAGTCATTTACAATATTTTGCACGACTTTATACTGTGCGAAACGTTCAGATACAGGCCAGTTGCTTCCGTAGATAAGTCTATCTTCACCAAACGCCTTCCATAAAGCATCTATTGTTGGCGTGTAGTAGGCGACATCCTCAGGTGCAGGTGTTTGTCCTGTATGTTCTGCTAAACCTGATACCTTACAGTAGACATTCGGATAGCGTGCAACTTCTTGGACTGCTGAAACCCACGCTGTATCAGGTGGATTACCATCAACTCGGATGCCTGCGATGTGGTTAATCACGACCCGCATTGTCGGTATGTGTTCAACTAAAGCAGGCACGTTGCGTAACGCATCAGGGTTTATGAGGAGGTCTAAGGTGAGTTCCTTTGCAGCTAATTTCTCAATATTCTTCATGAAGTCTGTGTCGCCAAGTGCCTGCAAGTGTCCGCCGCCGAGACGTATCCCTCGGAAAAGCGGATTAGCAGAAAACCTATTTAGGTTCTCTTCAAAATCGGCATCGTTGGGTGCTAAATTGCCAACGAACCCAACAATAAACGGTTCATTCGCTGCAAGATCGAGAATCCATTGGTTGTCTTCAACCCATTTACTTGCCTCAACAACTACAGTTCCTGTTACACCTTCAGGTACGGCGAGTTTTTTATAGTCTTCTGGCATAACTTTGCGATAAAGCAGATCTTCATTAGGGTTTGGCCACGGCACACCTTCTGGTCGTGTCGGGTCATAAAAGTGCGTATGTGTATCAATAATCATCAATCCTCTTACTCCTCTAACATTATAGGGAAACCATATCTCCGTGTTTTAACACTTCTATTTGTTTTCCTACTAACCTGCTTTCTATACGGATGTCCTGCTCCCGATGAAGCGGAACAGCAGCGAAAAGAACTCCAGCGCGATGCCTTAAAACTTGAAATGGGGCAAGAACTCAATCCCATTGATCCAGAAGGGCATGTTGTATTAGGAAAAATCTATCATCAGTTAGGTGAACATGAAAAAGCGATAGCATCCTTTCAAACAGCACTGTCGCTGGACGACAAACATCAGCATGCGTATAACAACTTGGGTTTAGTTTACATTGACCTCCGTTTATTCGTCTTAGCAATAAACATGTTTCAAGCGGCACTTGAAATAGCACCAGAAAACCCTGCTTTTCACAACAATCTCGGCTATGCTTACGACTTATCGGATAGATTCGCTGAAGCATTGGAGGCTTATCGCAACGCTCTAAATTCCGACCCAACATTTGTGGATACCTATTACAATCTTGCGGATGCCTTTCTCAACCGAGAATCCTATCCGCAGGCTATTCAGTATTACAAAGCGGGAATAGAACTTGATGGTGGTGATGCTACAGTCTATTTTAATCTTGGTCTTGCTTATGAAGAAACTGATGAAGTTCTCAGTGCTATCCGATCCTATGAAAAAGGTATATCATTAGATGCTGATGAAGTAGAGGCTTACTATCACCTTGCGCTTGCCTACCAGAAAAAAGGTGATCACGTCATGATGCACCGCTATTTAGACACGTTTCTTGAAAAGGCTAAAGGCATACCTCTATTTGAAAAACAATATCTCACAGCAAAGCGGATGCGTCAGACATCGGGAGATAGGTAAACCTATAAGTTGGTTTCGCGTTCGCTCTACCTAACCTATTACCTGAGATTTCCAACCTAAAGAATATACCTACTCAGATCCTGATCCTTAACGATTTCTGCCAATTCGCCTCTGACATAATCTGAATCAATAGTAACGCTTTTTTTCTTAAGATCGGGTGCATCAAAAAACAAGTTCTCAAATAGTTTTTCCATGATAGTGTGTAGACGCCGGGCACCGATATCTTCCACAGACTCGTTTACCTGAAACGCGAGCGCAGCGATTTCGTCTATTGCATCTTCGGTGATAGTTGCTGCTATCCCTTCTGTCTGGAGGAGTGCCGTATACTGCTTGACTAATGCGTTTTTCGGTTCCGTCAGAATAGACTGAAAGTCGCTTTTATTTAGGCTTTTGAGTTCAACGCGGATAGGGAACCGCCCCTGAAGTTCAGGAATAAGGTCTGATGGATTAGAGACGTGGAAAGCACCCGCAGCGATGAATAAAATGTGGTGTGTACGCACCGCACCATATTTCGTCGCGACGGTGCTCCCTTCAATAATAGGTAGAATATCACGTTGCACACCTTCGCGGGATACGTCCGGACCTTGCCGAGATTCTCGCCCTGCGATTTTATCAATTTCGTCTAAGAAAACGATTCCAGAGTTTTCAACACCTTCAATGGCATCACTGATGACAGCGTCCATATCAATCAATTTTTCCGCTTCCTCTTGCATCAAGATTTGTCGTGCTTCGGAGACAGGTACTCGCCGTTTTTTCGTCTGATTCGGAAGAATGTTGCTGAACATATCTTTGAAGTTGATGTCCATCTCCTCAATGCCACCGGGCGAAAATATTTCAACAAACGGCATACTCCGACTTTTCATGTTAATTTCAACGGGTCTGTCTTCAAATTTGCCTTCCTTCAACTGCTGCCGTAACTTTTCACGCGTCTTAAGGTGCCGTTCTCGTTGTTCTTCTAAAGCTTCAATTTGTTCATCAGTTGTTTCCAATTCAAACGGTAATTGGATTTCGTCTTCATCCTCGTCAAAATCAATTTCATCTATGTCAATGTCTTCGTCTACATCAAATTCATCAGTTGGTTTGCTACGAGACTGGCTTTTTAATGCCCGTGGCATTGGTAATAGACAGTCTAACAGGCGTTCTTCAGCCAATTCTAATGCTTCTTCTTCAAAAGCGGCGGTCTGTTCTGCTTTCACTCTGCTGACAGAGAGTTCTGTCAAATCACGGATCATCGATTCAACATCACGACCAACGTAACCAATTTCAGTATACTTCGACGCTTCAACTTTGATGAACGGGGCATCAACGAGGCGCGCAAGTCGGCGCGCAATTTCTGTCTTACCGACACCGGTTGAGCCAATCATGATGATATTTTTTGGTGAAACTTCATCTTGCATATCGTCCGCAAGCATCTGCCGGCGTGCGCGATTCCGCAGCGCAATCGCAACACTTCTTTTTGCCTCAAATTGCCCGATAATGTACTTATCAAGTTCTTCAACAATCTGCCGTGGGGTTAGCGCGTCTGCTAAGATTTTCGCTTCAACAGTTGATTTCTCCAATGTAACCTCCTAAAAAGGTGTGGTGGGCACACTCCGCTGTGCCATAACCAAATAACAGAAATTTGAGTATCCTATTCTTTCGTCTCAATTGATTCAATTTCAATCTGTGCGTTTGTGTAGATGCAGATTTCACTCGTAATTTTTAATGCTTCAGCGACAACTTCGGATGCGGTCAGTTTTGAATATTTGAGTAGTGCTCTGGAAGCAGAGAGCGCAATAGACCCACCCGAACCGATAGCAAGGATGTCGTCATCAGGAATGATGAGATCACCATTGCCAGAAATCAGGTAACTATCGTTTTCATTGATAGCTATCATCAAAGCGTCTGCACGCCTAAGAATGCGATCACTACGCCAATCTCTGGCAAGTTCTACTGAAGCTTTCTGTAGGTTGCCACGGTATTGTTCCAATTTTTTCTCTAAATTTTCATAGAGAGTAAGCGCATCTGAACCGGAACCCGCGAACCCAATAAGAACACTATCCTGATAAATCTTACGAATTTTACAAGCACTGTGTTTAATCGCTGTATCACCTAACGTGACCTGACCGTCTCCCCCAATAGCGATCTGCCCGTTTCGGCGTACTGCCAATATCGTTGTTGAACGCATACTTTTTTTTGCAAGTAAGTCCATGTCTTTTCCTAACATTATAGTGAATTATACAAATAAATTAACACGTTTTCTGTGAATCAACGCCAAATGCGCTTTTTGGCATTTGGCGGGAGCGATCTCCGAATCGCGACTGAACGTTTTAATAGTCGGGAATCGGAGTTCCCTCCTACAGAGTAAATGTGTCAATGTAATCCTAAAATCCACTATAATTACGAGTTGTGCTAAATAACTAATTATATGGTGAACTTTGAAATTAAAGAGGCACATTTTCTGTAGGAGCGATCTCCGAATCGCGACGAAACTCAATGATAGTCGGGAATCGGAGTTCCCTCCTACAACTCAAATGTCCTGTTAATTCTAAAGGTCACTATAATATATTTTTTCACATTAGTAGATTTATTGTCCGTGGACTTCATAAGATGATATGTTCTTTAGTCCCGTAGGGACGATATGTTTATGTTTTCTGTCCAATATATGTGAAAATTGCAAAAACAAAGAGTTAACTAACACAAGTTGTTATAATTGGTTTTTTTAAGCCAAATTTCTAAAGATGGTTGAGTTTAAATCCGCATGTCTAATCTGTAATTTGTCAAACGTTAATTATACCTATTGTTTTGCTTTATATTCGCCCAAAGATGAGAAAACTTAAAAACATCACTATCCCCATGAAAAGCCCGCACCTTATTCCAGCTATCAAGGCATGTTGCTTACGGTAAAAGTAATAAGGACATAGGGTAAAGGTGAGCAAAAATGTAGTCGGCATAAAGATCGGTACCGATGCAATATTCGGAATATTATCAACACGCAAGGCGTTCCATTCCCACAACTCTTTTCCGAGCCCATAGATAGCGATGCTTTCGATCGCAGCAACAATCCCTGTTATCCCTGAAGCAACAAAACGGTGTAGACCAAGCATTTGAAGTCGGTGGTAGCAGTAGACAGCTAACGTCGCAAAAAGCACCCAAGTTATTATCAACCCAATCGGTGTTGTTACATTTCCCAAAAAGTCTGGGCTACGGTAGACGATAAACTGCACTTTTCTTGAAAATAGCCAGTCTATCGGTAGATATGTTGCCGTTGCCGAGAATCCAAACAACACACTGTGTAATAGTAGTTGAGATGATTCATCTTCAGTGATATTTCGATTAAATTGAATGAGATAACCGAACCATCCGATTGCCAGCAGCAAGTTTGGGTAAAGCCACCAAATAGCGCCAATTTTTAAAGACCTGATCGGCAGTAAAAACAGTAATAAGAACGTCAAAAATGTTGTAAAGACTACAGTAAGTACCGCTTTATCTGTTTTGATAACCATTTCGTTCCTGTCATAGTACCCACTACCTATATGAAAAGAAAACCATCTGTAAATACGTGAAAATGTCAGGCGTTTTTTGAAAATAACCTTTTTAGCCGTCTACATCCCACAAGCTAAAGCATGGGGATTTGACGGAAGGGTGTTAAAAGAGGTAGGGATAGATGTTTACTTGTCTATTAGTTACGGAAGGGTGTAAACACCCCATTGAACCCTTACAATTTCACCAGTATCTACAAGACGACTGAGTTCATTTTTTATTGCTTTTGGATGTCCTTCAATAGTTTTGATAAATTCAGCTGTTTTTTTCTCACCATCAGCAAGCAGGGATAGGATTTGCTCTCGGAATGGAATACGGAGCGGAGCACCTCCTCTAAGTTTTTGTAATACCCGGTTTGCTTGTCTTGCGGAACATCCCAAGATTTGCTCCACTTTTTCTCTGCTGGATTCGACAGTGAGATTGTCACGTTCAGTTTCAAAACGTTCGCGTGTCGCTATCACTTCCGGTAGTTTGTCAAGTCCATCAGCAACTTCAAAGTCTTCCCAGTCAAAAAGAAGTGTTTCAGGTCTGTCGGTGATTTGGGGCATCGCCAAACTGGAGACTAACATAACCTTCTTATTCGGTAACTGATCTAACTTGGCACACTGTACAATACGCGAGAGTTTGGCGATGACATTCTGCTCATAAACACTCTGGATACGTTCATCTTTATAGTAACCGAATTCTATGTCTTCCTCATAAGAAAGTGGCTTTTTGTCGTTTCCAAATAATATCTGTGCTCGCTGCCAAATAAGTTCTTGTGGTAGTTCGGGTGTGCCGATTATCCAGAGAACATGTGTCTCTTCAAAAGCGGCATTCAAACCGTCCATCATTTCAAAATGTGTCACGAAACAAACATTTTTCTTTTTTTCCAAGTCTGATAACCGTGCGGCAATTGACTTATAAGTAATAATTGAATGTTTAACGCTTGAATCGCTTTCAATTTCAGTACGGATACCATGGAAAAAGCGTTGTCCCATTTTAGACCAACCGATGAGGTCCCAATTGCTGTTGTAGTCTAAAATTGTTTTTCGTGGATAGGTGCCTGTGCGTATCTGAAAGACTTTGTTTCCCGCAACCCATGCTGTTGGTTCGGTATGATGCACCTCAATTTTCTCATTCGGAAACGCTCTATGGAGATGTCGCTCGGAGAGGTTTACTGACATTAACAACAGACGTTTGACGTTTGGGTGCAGAACCGGCGGCACCCAGAACCTCAAGGTTTTTTCGTTCCACCGTATCGGTGCGTCGGCATCCCGTGTGTAATGCGTAAAGAAACTTTGTAACTGATGCCAAAATGTCCAATGTGAATCAGGACAGATTGTCGGCAATTTCTGAATGTCTTTGACGGTTTCTACAGCAAAGACACCCAATTGAATTGCTTGCGCCATGGACATTAGAATTTTTATATCTTCGTTAAGGGCAAAACGCTTGAAGCCAAAAACAGGCAGTTTCATTGCTGTGAGTTTTTTTTCAGCGTTTTTGTCAATAGGAATATACGCAAACGCGTCACCTTCAAACTCAATAGTAAATTGTGCTAATTGCTTTCCGGTATCGGGATCGACAAAACCTTGTTCAATCACCTTACCTCTCACATTGACTTGACACATCTGTTTAATGAGTCTTTCTTGCTGCCATTCAAACGCTTGTATCACCGCGCGAATTCGCTTAACAGCATCTGCATGTGGTTTGTCTTTGATTTCTACTGCATGTAGTAACGCTTTGGCAAAATTCCCCAAGGCACTCCCTTGCCAATTAACACTCCATCCTTTTAATAATCTTTTTGATAGTTTACATATAGGAAAAAGTTTGTAAGCTTGGGTTTGCTCAATGATGCAAAGTCTTTCTTTCTCATCCATCTGTATGAGGATTTCTTCCGCTATGTCCGCGTATTGTGGATCGAAAAAAAGTTCGGGAAGTGCTACTATCTGCGTTTTGGCGTGTTTTAATGAGGATACTTGTGATAAAAATCCGCGTTGTTGGCATTGCGTATAGACAGGACACTGTGGACAGATACTTTCGCGCGCATCACCGCCCTTTTCTTCAAATGCCTCACACCGTTCAGGATCCTCACAGACATTGCCCAGTTGAAAAGGGGTTGCCATGCGGACATCAATAGGTATCTTTTTCACCTGCTCCCACAGGTACATCCGAGGTTTTCAGCGTTTGGACAGTGGAAAATCGGGGTTTTGATAACGTGTTTCTAACTCTTCTGCTAACTTGAAGGTTGGAACGTTTAAGCAGGTTGTGCCACCGTTGCTGGCATGGGATACTGCGTCATAGTGTTTTTTTGTATCTGTCTCTGCAATCAGTCCGAGGATACGGTCCGTCCGGTCAAAAATATCCAGTATTTGAACACCGTTCTTTTCGAGTGTTCTATAAACCTTTTCTACTGGTTGTGACTTGTACAGAACAGGAGACGGGCGTTTTATTGCTAATGGGCTAAGTTTTCCTTCCCGAACTATGTGTGCCTTATCAGGCACAGGTGTGCCAACAAGAGGTGTCAGTGGCACAATTCCTGTGTCGTTCCATATATCAGTTATTGGTGTTGATTGTGTTGGAAGCCCTATATCGGTGGTCGATGCACGTAACCATACCGTCTCTTCATTTTCCCATAATGATATATACTTGTTGTCAACCTTACTATTGGGTAGGGTCCAAAGGTGGTAACCGTTATCCTGACGGACATAAGAAAAACCACGCTTTACAAGTGTCTCTTTCGCGAGATCAAGATTATGCGAACCCAGAGAAAATGGAACTTCAGTGGCAATTTGTTCTTGTGTTATTTTTTCGGGGGCGGGTTCATGCAGTGCAGCACGAAGCGCATCAATAGGGGCAAAGACGACCTCTTTATCAACAATGGGTGGGTCAAACAGATTTCCAAGCAGAATTTCATAACGCGCATCCCAACGATTGTAACCTTCTTCACCAAAGATTTCAAGATACAGATCGCGTTGGTCAGAATTATCTGGAGTTGGGGTGTGTTTATAAATATAAAACTTCGCTTTCTCGGTATTGGGATGAAGGTAATCCGGCACCCGGCAAGAAAAGCGTAACCCTCCAGATTTTGACATCGTCAATAATGGGTTTGGAACAGCATCAATAAGTGCCTCAATACACGTGAGAATAGCATCAGGGGCAGCACAAATAGCCTTATATGTAAAATCAAAGTCATGCCATCGTGCACCATCAAGTTCAGATGGAATACCGGTGTATATTTGAATTCCCCAAGATGCGTGCCATCGTCTCATTCCCCAGTTTTGTATTCCTTGACGTATTAAGAAAGATTCGCCTCCCAAGGCCCGCGGGCCATGATCATTATCTGGTGCTTGTCCTATGGGCATAAACGAGATGTTTGCTGCTTCCAAGTCAGTGAGTAGCATTGGGTATCTGTGTGCGCAATACACTGTGAAGTGGTAAGGATAACCCTTATTGTACAGTGCGGGTGCTACCACTGTCTTCCGCTGGCGAAACGGATTTTTGTGTCGTTGATGACAACGTTGAATAAGATCTTTTAAAGAATTCATAGTTAAAAAGGCGAATATGAAATTTGTAGTTCCTAACAATTGCTAATTTCGGCTTAATATAACATACCATAATAAAGTTAATTATAAATTATATCAAAGATTATTTTTTTAATCAAGTTTTTCTTTAATGTCTTAATATGACCAATCAATTTTCTTTTAATATGGCGAACCGACCGACTCCTAAAGTGCGAAAATTTTCTAAAATCCATAAAATTATGTGTTTTTTTCACTTTTTTCATACAAATCATATATTTTTATAGATTTAATTTGACTTTTGGGGTGAACTTGAATATAATTAACTGTGTTGAGTCATATCAATAGATTTGATATGTTATTAATTAAGGTTGTCTTAATGTAGCTTTGGGTTTAACTTTTTACTTAGATGGTAACTCCGGTATAACTAATCTATAAGCTAATTGTGAGTTCTATCAGAAATGCGATAATTCTCTTTTCTGTAGAAGGCAATACCTTGATGTTTATCCACCGCTGGACCTGAAAAGATATTTTATCACATGTGCCGCTTTTAATCAACAGCGGCACTACAAATCTAAAATCTATCAATGAAACGGAAGTATTAAGATTGAAAAGTTTTTGCACACTATTTCTTGTTTTTTCTGCCCTCATAAGTATTACTGGATGTAGTGATAGGATCAATGTTAAATTACCGATAATTATAGACGAAGGCGAATTTGAAAGGGATAATTTTACTACGCCTTTTGGTATGCTGTCCTATGATTTGAATGCAACATTCATACGGGGAGAGGAGGCATTCCAGAAGGTGTTTTTAGTGGAAGAAGGTTTAGGTCCAATTTTCAATAATATGAGTTGTGTAGGCTGCCATCCAGGAAACGGCAGGGGCACACCAGATTTAGCACTTATACGATTTAGCCGAGGGCACGATCTTATGACTGATATGGGAGGACCTCAGTTCCAAGACAAAACCATCCCCGACGTTCCTTACGAAGTTCTTCCTGCGGGTGTTGATAAGTCAACGCGACTCCCGCCACCTGTTTTTGGTATGGGACTTATCGAAAATATTCCAGTTGAAACGATCTTGTCTTACGCCGATGAGTTTGATGCTGATGGCGACGGTATTTCTGGTAGACCTCACTGGGTAATCCCACCCGATTTTGTTCCGACTACCGAGATTGGCGGTGGACCAGGTGAACAACTTGGTAGGTTCGGGCGAAAGGCAGCAGTTGCATCTTTAGTTCAACAGACCGCCACGGCTTTCCAACAAGACATGGGGATTACCAACGGTTTTTTAGAAAACGAACCTTCCGATACTGGTGATACAGTTCCCGATCCAGAGGTAGATGGTGCAACCGTTATAGATATAGTTGTCTTCATGCGTCTGCTTTCGCCACCACCACGTGGTGAAATAACACAAGAAGTCAGAAGGGGAGAGAAACTTTTCAGTAAGATTCAGTGCGCTGCTTGCCATGTTCCAACAATGCAGACGGGGCCGTCTCCTATACATGCTTTGGGTAGAGTTGATGCCCATATTTACTCCGACCTGCTTTTGCATGATATGGGAGAGGAGTTGGCGGATAATCGCCCTGACGGTTTGGCGACCGGTAGAGAATGGCGGACTGCACCACTTTGGGGTACTCGGTTGGTAGCGGAATTTCTTGGTGGAACACCTTTTTATCTTCATGACGGTCGTGCTACCACTCTTGAAGGTGCTATACGAGCACATGGTGGTGAGGCTCAGAATGCAAAGGAAGCGTTTTTCAAACTATCTGAAACGGAACAGAATGCTGTTATTGCTTTTCTTGAATCGCTTTAGGAGATGGTAGCACAAGGTCCAAGGATATTGTTTCAGATTCTCTGTTATATAACGATGTTACAAAAGACGTACACACCTCGCTATGGGAGAGGCGACAATGCTAAACAAGCGGAATACCTAACGTGTGGTCCGCTTGATTTAGCGTTCTAACAAAAATCTCTCGAATAACTAATTCATTAGAGTTGTTATTCCTCCTTGCGGGGGAGAAATCCCCCGCACAAACAAATTATTTGTCTGAACAAATTAACAACCAATACCATATACGCATTCGGCGTTGATTTGGCTCCTACAATAAGAGATGTGTGGGATTTGACAAAACTTTACATACCCTCCCTTTTGCAATTTGTTGCAAATTTCTCAACTACATGCTATACTTACGAAAAATTTGAGTGTTTTCACAAAACCTGCAATGTTATTTGCAAACTGTTTTATAGTAGATTTTAGAATTATTTATAGATTCTGCACCAGCGAGGTTAGGAAACCTCCAAATCAACGGTATGAATGCCATTTAGGCATTCCCCGCCTACCGAGGGACGGAAGTGTCTATTTTTATAATTCATCATAATTTATCTTGTAAATCTGAAAGTCCGGCAAGGAGACATTTATGCCGATTGTATCTCATGTTGTATTGAGAAAATTTGTATACGATATATATCGGGGGGCAGGTGGCACCGAAGAAGATGCACGCATCGTCAGTGACCATGTCGTTGATTCTAATTTAGCGGGACACGATTCACACGGTGTGATCAATGCTCCGAACTATATAGGTGGAATGGCAGGTGGTTCAGCAGCAGAGAAAATGGAGATTGTTAGAGAGAGCGGTGCTGCGACGGTTATCAACGTGAACGGGGCACTCGGCATGGTTGCAGGACGCAAAGCGATGGGGATGGCAGTCGAAAAAGCAAAAACCTGTACCATCGGGGCAGTCGGTTTACATCGATGTGGACATGCAGGACGGATGGGTGAATATCCCCCAATTGCAGCACGGGAAGGAATGATCGGTATTGTTTTGCTAAATGGTGGCGGTAGGTTTATGCATCCACACGGAGGCACCTCACGTAGACTGCCACCTAATCCAATTGCCATATCCGTGCCTCGTGCGAACGGTGAACCACTTCTATTAGATATGACGCTCAGCGTAGTTGCAGGTGGGAAACTCCTCGTACAGTCCGCACGTGGCGAACCGATACCGGAAGGGTGGATGATAGACTCCGACGGCAACGCTTTAACAGACCCGATTGTGTTCCGTGAACGACCAAATGATACGGCTGTTATGCCACTCGGAGGATTTCAGTTTGGGCACAAAGGGTTTGGACTCGGTGTAATGATTGATGCTATTGCAGGTGGACTTTCATGGGCAGGTTGTAGTCGTGAACAACCCACGCGCGGCGCAAGCGGCATTGTTATGTTTGCAATTAAAATTGAGGATTTTATTAACTTAGCCGATTATGAACAGGAGATTGAATACCTTGTGGAATGGGTTAAGTCATCAGCGAGATTGCCAGGAATTGACGAAATCTATGTGCCAGGAGAATTTGAGCAACGAAGCCGTGAAAAACGGCTAAAAGAGGGAATACCGATAGAAGAACCGACGTGGGATCGACTCGTTGAGGCTGCAGGACGTTTTGATGTTGCCATACCGAAGGTTCTTCAAACCTAAATCTCTAAACTTATCAGCCAAAGGAGAAAACAAATGAGAATTTTTAGCGTTTTGTCCGTTATGTTTATTAGCGTTTTAGGTTGTGCTGTTCTAAATCAACCAACTTTTGAAGTCGCTTCGTCCCGACTCAGCAGTGAGACAAACCCGCAACTCGTCGATGGAAATTTAGAGACGATCAGTACATTTGCTGTAAGAGGTCATATTGAGAAAAGCTACCAGTCTTTTTATGGAGAGGGACGCACCATTGGAAACTTGCAACGGAAATATCTAACGCAGGTTGAAGGGAGTCTACGAACAGAAGCGGTGATTAAATTAGATGCGCCAACTTATATCTCCTATGTTGAAGTCTATCCGGCATCCCGCATTCCCAAGTTAGCTTTAATGACAACTTTAGATGACCCACCGCAGTTTGCTTCTTCCTTTGAGGCGGTAGATGACAAACAACATATTAACGTGGAAGGGAAACAACCTGTCAGATTCCAAATCAATCGGAAGATTCTTTATTTGCGGCTCACTGCTGACGGAATCGAGGATAAACAAAACGCTATCCGTGAGAAAAAAGAGGAAAATGAGAGAGATAAGAAAAACGAGAAAAAAGATATAGATGCTCGCATTCAGATTCCGCTGAAAGGTGCTCAAATTCGAGAAGTGAAATTTTACGAGCGGATGTAGGAATCTGCTTGAATTTAGTTTCACGAAATTGTATAATATAAAAACTCGCTACAACGTGAACCAATCTCTTAGATTTCTCACCAGAATCTGTCATATATTACACCTGTCAACCTTTTGCTTGACTTTTTCTACAAAACCGTGTTAAGTTTAGCACATTACATTCTTGGAGGATCAAAATCCGATTGGAAAAACAAGAATTAAAGGGTGTTCCTATTCAGAACAATGCTGAGGTACAAGCACTTTTTGGGCAAAGCGATGCCTTCTTAAAAATCATTGAAGATGATTTTGATGTGCGCGTTGTTTTGAAAAGCGATAGCATTGCTGTCCTTGGTGAAAACCTTAAAGAGGTCAACAGAGTCGTAACGGTGTTGGAGTCGCTACTTCACCGTATCCGAAAAGGCGAACGAATTCAGACAACTGATGTTAACTACGTCATCCGCGCAACGGAAGCCAATGAAGAAAGTATTTTAGACCAAAGTTCCGCAGAATCCATACCTGTGTTTTCAAAACGTGGTGTGATTCGTCCGAAAACTGCTGGACAAAAAAGGTACGTTGAAGCGATCAAAAACAACGATCTCGTATTTGGCATCGGACCAGCGGGCACAGGGAAAACCTATCTCGCAATGGCGATGGCTGTTTCTGCGCTTAAGAATGGACAGGTGAGTCGCATCATCTTAACCCGACCTGCCGTTGAAGCGGGTGAACGTCTCGGATTTTTACCCGGTGATATAGCCGAGAAAGTGCATCCATATCTACGACCTCTATACGATGCGTTGTATGATATGATGCCACCTGATGCGCTTGATAGTTACATTGAGCGCAATATCATTGAAGTTGCACCGATCGCTTTTATGCGAGGTAGAACTCTCAACAATTCTTTTGTTGTCCTTGATGAAGCACAAAATGCGACAATTGAACAGATGAAAATGTTCCTTACACGCCTCGGGTTTGACTCAAAAGCCGTTATAACGGGCGACATCACACAAACAGACTTGCCAACGCATAAAGTATCGGGACTCGCAGACGCACAAGAGGTGCTTGATGGCATCAAGGGAATCCAATTCATATATTTCTCAAAGACTGATGTTGTGCGGCATGAATTGGTGCAGCGTATCATTGAGGCTTATGAAAAGTCAACTCCACCCCCAGATATGAAACACGTATTAGCAGGATCCGAAAAGTCTTAAGGTTAACGGGTTTGATTGACGTTACCAATGCCAGCAGCAATACAGCGTTTAATGTAGAAATTATCCATAGAGCAGTTTTAGCGACATTAAATGCACATAATGTTGAAGATTATGAAGTAAGCGTTTTGTTAACAGATGATTCCCGTATAACGGAACTGAATCTTGAGTATCGTGGGATTGATGCACCAACGGATGTATTGGCGTTCGCTATGCGTGAAGGTGAAGATAGTGAGATGATGTCCCTTACTATGCTTGGGGATGTTGTCATATCTTTAGAAACCGCTGAACGCCAAGCCAAAAATGAAAACCATTCGCTTGTAAAAGAAGTGACATTCCTAACGGTACACGGTGTGCTTCACTTACTCGGGTATGACCATCAAACAGAAAAAGAAGCCACCGTTATGTTTGAGAAGCAAGCAGATATTTTACAGCATTTAAAAGTAGTAGGCATGCTCCGCGTACCGTAATCAAGTAGGTGTAGGTTGGGTAGAACGAAGCGAAACCTAACAACTCAACCTTGGGAGTGAATAGTTGGGTTTCACGTTGTTCTACCCATAGGTGTCAATTTAAGAAAGAAATTGCTGAATTTTCTTGTAGGAGGGCTTTGTAAGCCCGATATTTCAAGATTTAAGCAGTTAAATCGGGGTTGAAAACCCCTCCAACAATAGGATATATCCTTAAGTTGACACCTATGGGTTTTACGTTGTTCTCCCAACCTACTTTAGTCGGTCCTAGGCTAATTATAGTGGATTTTAGAATTACATTTACACATTTACTCTGTGAATCAACGCTGAATGCGCGTATGGCATTCAGCCAAATCAACGCCAAATGCGCGTATGGCATTTGGCGGGAAGGAACTCCGATTCCCAACTATCAAACCTTTCAGTCGCGATTCGGAGATCGCTCCTACAGAAGACGTGTTAACTTATTTGTATAATTCACTATATATGTGATATTACCATTCCGATACTCAGTTCAGAAGTTTGATATTCAGAAACGCATGTTAGAGATACAACGGAGGTGTGATTTTACGCTTGGATGAGCAACATATAGCTATAAGATTAGTTTGTTTAGGAATTCTGTTAATTTTAAATGCACTCTTTTCAGCAGCAGAAGCTTTGCTGGCTCGGTTAACGCGATCAGATATTCTGGAATTCGCTGAGGAAGGCGGAAAACGGTACGAGGTATTGACATCGCTTTTACGCCTTCCGCGCCGCTACTCACTGACCATCATTACAGCGAAAACGCTCCTGATGGTGGCAAGCGTTGTCTTGTTCACGACATTTTGGGAAAATCCCATATTGAGCGGTGGACTCGCTGCCCTGCTTCTTGTCGTTTTTACAGAATTATTTCCTAAAAACTACGTCCAAAATAGCCCCAGCGGAACGACTATTCATGCGTTACGTGCCTTACGTATCGTCTATTGGGGTGGTTTCCTAATTTTAATTCCTCTGAATTTTCTGGTAAACCTTTTTGTGCGTATTTGCGGCGGTAAGGTTACGTCAGCACAAGATAGTCTTGTATCTCCAGAAGTATTAGAAACCTTAGATAATGTTGCAGACAGCCAAGAAATTTTAGAGCCAGACGACCGTGAAATGATCGCTCGGATTTTGGACCTACCGGATAAAGTGGTCAGGGAAATTATGGTAGCACGAACCGATATGGTATGCCTTGAGATCGGAACACCGGCTACCGAAGTCTTACAGACCACAATCGCGTGCAGGCATACGCGCATTCCGATATATGCGGAGACAATTGATAACATTGTCGGAATTTTGCACGTAAAAGATATGTTAGATTGTTGGGCAGAGGAGAAACCGATTAACCTCAGTGAACTTATTGTTGGTCGCACACCCTTTTTTACGCCAGAAAGTAAAAAGATTTCTGAATTGTTCCGGGAACTTCGTGAACACAAACAACACATCGCTATTGTCGTGGATGAGTACGGCGGCACAGCGGGGATTGTAACGCTTGAAAACATTATTGAAGAAATTGTAGGCGAGATCCAAGATGAAGACGAAGCAGATGAACAGGATGCCTACATGCAAATTAGTCCCAATGTTTACTCTGTTGATGCCAGATTGAACCTTGTCGAATTGAACGAAAAACTTGGTACAGAACTTGACGCGGAAAATATTGATACCATTGGGGGGTTTGTGGTAGACCGTCTTGGGCGAGTCCCCGAAAAAGATACCGTTTTTACTTTCCGAGGGATCAGTTTTACGATATTAGAAGCAGATGAACGGCGGATTCATCGCATTCAAATTAAGATGCCGAAAAACGCTAACGATGAGGTAGATTCAGAATAATTAAAAGATTTGACAAAGTTCCAAAAAAGCCGTATAATTAAGGAAGAACGGGGCGTAGCGCAGCCCGGTTAGCGCGCCTGCTTCGGGAGCAGGAGGTCGGAGGTTCAAATCCTCTCGCCCCGATCTTATACCGCATGATGATAAATAACTGCTTCCACACATAAAAACATGCCTGCTCAAAAGACTCAAGCAATTGTGATTCGTGCTTTTCCCTTACGTGAAGCACATAAGATCATCACCTTCTATACCCCTGATTTTGGCAAAGTTAAAGCCGTTGCTTATGGCGTAAAAAGCCCTAAAAGCAAGCTTAGCGGTAGTTTAGAACTGCTCAATCACGGCATGCTCCTTTTTAACTATCGCGAAAACCGAGATTTGCAAAGCCTCACAGGTTTTGAACTGATTGAAGGTTTTGACGGAATCCGAACCGATTTTGCTCGAATTACTTACGGGTGTTATTTAGCAGAATTAGTTGACGCTATCGCATCGGAAGGGGACGCGAATCCTGAGATTTTCGACTTATTACGAAATACATACCAATTTTTAGTAGATACTGATGATGTGCCGTTGCTCGCGCGGGTTTTTGAAATTAAGTTTCTTGACATTGCAGGTTACGCACCCCAACTTTCCCAGTGTGCAAACTGTGGTTCGGTTGTGACTGCCGCATCGGTCAATAATACGCAAAGCGTATCTGTGATGCTCTTTAGTGTTCAACACGGTGGGCTGCTTTGCGGGGATTGCCAACATAGAGACACCTCCGCATTTTCAATAGCACCCGGAAGCTATGAACTTTTAAAGACATTACGAAAATCAGAATTTGGCAAGTTAAGTCGGATTCGTGCATCTGCGCGTAATCATCGTGAACTGAAACTTGTCCTTAGTAGTTTCATTCAATACCACACGGAACGAAATCTAAAAAGCCTTAAATTTATTGAAAGTGTGTTAGAAGTGTAACGTTTGCAAACGCTAAGCACGCTTGCATAGCGTGCCTACAGAAGAAAAGGAGTTGTAAATGAAAGTAGATAATACCTTTAAAACATTATTGCTTGTTCTAAGTATTTTCACATGTATAGCAATAGTCGGCACGGATGATGCCACTGCTGCCACAATCGGTAAAATTTCCGGCATCGTCACCGCAGAAGCGACAAAACAACCGTTAGCGAACGCCAAAGTGACGATTGTCGGAACAAGTACTACTGCAACAACAAACGATTCTGGCTATTATGTTATGACCAATATTGATCCAGGGGGATATGATGTCCGTGTTGAATTCACCGGCTACCGTTCCAAGACCGTTCAAGCAACGACGGTTTTCGCTGGACTCACTACAACTATAAACTTCGCTTTAGAGGTTTCTGAAGTTGTAGAGCTTGCAGACGTAACGGTAACTGCTACCAAACCACTCATTAAGAAGGATGTTACGCAGACGACGCGAATAATTGAAGCGGACGAAATCGCTTCCTTGCCACGCGATACCGTGAACGGTATTCTCCAAACACAGGCAGGTGTCGCAGTGCTAAATTCATCTGGCTCGCTTCATATTCGCGGTGGTAGGTCAATGGAGATTAAGTATCTTATTGATGGTATTCCAGTTAATGACCCGATTGGTAGAGGTTTGGGGTTGCAAATCAGCACGAACGCGCTTGAACAGATGGAAGTCATTACAGGCGGATTTAATGCTGAACATGGTGATGCACAATCCGGCATAATTAATCTTATCACAAAGGCTGGCACACATAAGTTTACGGGTAGAATCAGATATCGGGTCGGGCAGTGGGGAGAACACCATGGCGATCCTATATATGGTCCCTGGTTAGACCCTGACAACGGCTTCCGACCGGTGGCACTTGAACCTTTCAGAGGGATATTCATCGGTCAACCTTATGATTATCAAACACCTTATCGTGGAGATGACACCACAGTTGGGGAGTTGACAAATCGGGAAGGTGATGATCAGGTATCCTTCACTGAAATCGCCCCCGGCGTGTATGCAGATAGAACAGAAAACCCATTACAGCCGGTTATTGATACGGAAACAGGCGAATCCAAAATGAATGAAGATACAGGTGAAGTTATTATGGAACGCCAACCTTACATGGATGCGGATGGCACCGTAATTGACTATGAAAAGAAACAGGTTACGCTGTTAGACGGTTACATTGTGGATTTGGAGCAGTACAGCGGGCAGTTCAACGATACAAAAGATTATAAGTTATCTCCGAGTCATATTGGTGAGTTAGCACTTAGTGGTCCGATATGGGGCAATCGGTTGACATTCTCCTTCGCCAGCCAGTTGCGGCGAGATGAAAGTTATCTGCCCAATAGTGGTAGCGGTGGGCATACACTGCAGGGTAAACTCAAGTTTGAAATAACACCTGAACTCAAACTCACTGCAAGTGGACTTTATGATAAGCGGGAATTCAACAACTATGGGGGTAGTCTGCGCTTTGTGCCCAATGCAATTGAAGTTGACAATAGAGATGGACGCAGCCTATCCTTTCAACTCTCCCATAATATCAACTCAGGTACCTTCTATACTTTGACGTTTGGGCAATTCCACCGTTCTTTCGGTAGCCACCAACTCGGAAAAGTGTGGGATCCGTTGAATAAAACGTTTGAAGAAAATGCCTACGACCCTGAATTATCTTTTGAACAGAATCAAGAGGAAGGTAGAATTAGAAACCCGGCACAACAGGCATATAACGACACAACTTACGACGTTGCGGGGGACAACAACTTCTGGACTACTCGCAATTCAACGACATCAATTTTTAAGGGAGTTTTTGCGAGTCAAGTTACGGAAAATCATCAAATCCAGACAGGGATTGAATTCTCAACGAACCATCTCTACAATCTTGGGACAACGAATTATGGTAGTTCAAACCTCTATGTGGAGTATTATGACGTAACGCCTACATCTATCAGTCTATACGCACAAGATAAGATGGAATATGAAGGCATGATTGTCAACGCCGGATTACGATATGAAGTGTATAATCCAGATGGTATCTCGCCAAAAGATCCGTTAGATCCGCTTGAGCTAAACGAGGATGATGGCACAATCAAACTGGACTATGAAACCTATGAAGTCGGATTACCGGTTATCAAAGATCCGGTGAAAGCTTCTACGAAACACATGTTAGCACCTCGTCTCGGTATCTCATTCCCGGTTACCGATAGGGCGAAGTTACACTTTACTTATGGGCATTACTACCAGATACCACGCGGTGATGACCTCTATGAAAATCTCAGTTTTGATATGCGCGGCGCAATCCGAAGAAGAGGTAACCCTAACCTCAAACCAGAGAGAACTATCGCCTACGAAGTCGGGATAGCCCAGCAGTTCACTGATGACTTAACCTTTGACATCACCGGATTCACAAAGGATATTGACAATCTTGTCAGTAGTGTGCATGTTGACATCACAAACGATTATAGTTATTTCATCAACGACATCTATGGACGCGTTCAAGGGGTTGAACTTACAATCCGTAAGTGGCGCACAGGAGGAAGTCCGGTCTCTGGCATGCTCAGCTATACCTATTCCGTGGCAAAGGGAAAAGGCTCCAGTCGAAATCTGGGATACCTCACCTATTACCGACAGCAGCCTGAAGTAACCGAAAGTCATCCGTTAGCATGGGATCAGCGGCATATTGTTTCCGCAGCGTTGGATGTTCAATTGCCTTTTACTTCTGCTGTCAACTTTGTCGGTAGATACGCCAGCGGTTTACCCTACACACCAAATCCGAGAGCACCGATAAAACCCGCCATCAACTCAAAACGTTACCCAGCGACTTACAATGTTGATGCGCTTGTTAGCAAACGGAGCCGGATTGGTGGGATAACGTATACCATCTTTGCGGATATTCGGAACATCTTCAACACGAAAAACCTTGATAACCTGCTTGACGCGGTAACGTATGACCGATACGGTATCCCGTTGACTGCACAGAAGCATTCCAGTCCAGCTTCATGGAGTTCACCGCGTTTGATTATGGTGGGTGTGAGTTTGGATTTTTAACTTGTTTGTAGTCGCGCAATTCATTGCGCCTCTTTTCTTGTAGGAGGGGTTTGTAACCCCGATTTGTTGTGGACATGCGATAATCTTAACAAATAGGAGTTAGGAGGTAATACCATTTCTAATTGATCGCCTTTCATTAACAAAAACGCGTTTGTAGTCGCGCAATTCATTGCGCCTCTTACATTCTTCACCTCAGTGTGAATCTATAATCTCATAATGAAGTCTTATTTTCAGAAATGGTATAAGATTCTAAATGAAAGAAATCCATATTTCTGAGGCTGATATTGATGCTGTAGCAGCATGGATAGCAGAACATTCAGAGTATATTTGCAGTGACACGAGAGATGAAGAGAAATCTCTACCACCTGCTATTAAAGTTATCCGCTGCGTTCTGTCACTCCGTACAAGTTATGACAAAGTCGTGCGTCGTCGAGAGAAAAATTTCAGATCGGCACACCTAGATCTAAAAAAAGTTACTGAATTAGCGAATTTCATGGCAAGTTATCCAAATCCTTATGAGTTCATGAGACAAGAGCTCTGTTACAAATCCGAGCGAAAAGCAGGAATGCTGCAGCAAGTAGTACAACATGCCTGTCAGATTGTTCAGAAAACTCCAAATGTTTCTGAAGAAGATAGTTTGAAAAAATGGGCAGTACAAGCCAAACCTCAGGAATGCTATTCACTGGATATAAAGTACTTTAAAGTTGCTGGTTTTCAATATCTCCGCATGCTTTTCGGTGCCGATACCACAAAACCTGACCTTCACGTAATCAACTTACTTTCGGAACTCTTAGACCGAAGTGTCACAGATATTGAATCAATTCTACTCTTAGAAGCAGCTTCAAAACGCGTCGGACTTTCCGTTCGAGATGTTGACGCTTACATTTGGAAAAGAGGAGCACGACCATCGGAGTGACTAACTGAACTTGCACACAAGAATTCTTGTGGAACAAGGAGACTCTATTATGAAAACTTTAGGATTGTTTTTTGTTATTGCATGGCTTTTATGCTTCAATCCGTCAGTGTATGGTGAATTAAGCGTAGAGGATTTGGAGAAAATCAGCAAGGTTGTTCACGATGCCGAGGCACGGTTAGAAAAGCGTTTCACGTCTGAAATCCAATTGCAAGGGGAGCGAATCACTGATCTGAGGGGACGCATTGACTTCCAGGGGCATTTAATCATCGCCTTAATCATTGCTATTATTGCTTTTGTTAGTCTGCCAGTGGGTGTCATCCTTTATCAATACAACAAATACCGCGACCAACAAGAAAGAGAAATAGAGGCATTGCGCCACAGAATCGAGGAACTTGAGGGACAGCGAATCATCCAGGCTTAAACGATAGTTGACACAATGGAATTTGAATGGGACCCTAACAAAGCAACAAACAATTTTGCTAAACATAATGTATTTTTTCACGAAGCATCAACTGTATTTGCGGATCCTTTATCCCTTACATTTTTCGACCCAGATCATTCACATGATGAGAGTAGGTGCATTACAATTGGCGAGTCAATGTAAAGAAGGTTGCTAATTATTTCTCATACGGATCGCGGGCAACGAATCCGAATTATCAGTGCCCGTAAAGCCACACTTAGAGAACGGAGAATATACGAAAATGGATAAAAGAACTGATCTTGATGACGAATTGCGTCCTGAGTACGACGAAACTTTGCTAAAAAACGGCGTCCGTGGAAAATATGCTGAGCAATACGCTGCTGGCACAAACATTGTTCGCCTTGATCCAGATGTTGCCGATGCTTTTCCCAACGAAAAAGCTGTTAATGAAGCGTTAAGATTCGTATTAAAAGTAATGAATGACGCAAAAAACTTAGCCCGATATAGAGATTGAACCAGATTTTGATTTTTCAGCAAACTTCTGTCGCGTCTAAATTCTTCATTATCTATCAAGGAAACCAAAATGTTAAATGTAGGTGAACAACTTGTATCTTCGTACTTGAGATATATCCAGCAGTGCAATTTTGTCGAAACAAATGTATACACGGGTGAAAAACAAGGCGAAATTGATGTTGTTGGACTGAACCTAGCCGAACAGAAAGTCTACATTTGCGAGGTAACTATTCATATAGGAGGACTCCAGTATGTCAATTTCAAAAACAACCAAACCGATAATATTCAAAAACTTACAGACAAGTTCTCCAAAGATATTGAATACGCCCGAAAACATTTTGATGGATACGATCAGTATTTCATGCTTTGGAGTCCAATAGTCAAGGATTCAAAGGGAAAGCCTGAAAACAATCAGATGCGGCATCTTGAAGAAATCCAAGCAAACATCAAGGATCTGTATAAGATTGACGTTGAGTGTATAGTCAATGAGAAGTTTCAAGAGTGTCTCGTGGAAATGAGAAACTATGCAAAAGCTTCAACCGAAAATTTCCAATGCCCCTTGATGCGTCTGATGCAAATAGAAGAATATCTGGACAAACACGTAAAAAAATTAACGCTCATGAAAGTGCATGAATCTACACCTATTTTAACAGATGAATCCAATGAAGAACAGGTAAACGGCTCGGTCTCGGCGATTGACACGGCACCTGCCACCGAATTTCCGTACACTGGGTCCCAGATGAAGGCTTTACGTGAAAATGCCGGACTAACTCAAGTCGCCGTAGCGGTCAAGTTGGGAATGAAACGTAGCAGTAGTGCTGCGATATCGGACTGGGAGGCCGAACGTGTAAAGGTGCCGACCAAGCACCACACCAAACTGCTGTCTTTATATGAGCCAATGAATACGTAGGTTGGGTTGAACGTGAACGTAGTAAAACTCAACAAAATCGTATTTATGAGACGCTCTGAGGTAACCATGTCCACAACTATTGAAGGCATTTATCGTGACGGTAAGATTGAACTATCGGAAAGACCCAATGATGTATGTGAAGGTACACGTGTCATCGTAACTTTTCTTTTACCCGATTCTATAGATTTGCGGGAATGTGGTATTGATGAAGCACAAGCGGCGAATCTGCGTGCTCGCTTGGCGTGCTTTACTGAGGACTGGGAAAGTCCTGAAATGAGTATTTATGACAACTATGATGAGGAAAAAGCCAAACTACAAACGCAGTAGTATGTGGAAAAATCTGTTACAAACAAGACTTGGTTGTTAATATGAAGAATCGAATGAACCTTCAAAAAACAAAGCCGCTATCAGATATCTATGACCGAGAAGAGGATTTCTCAGCGGATCTCGCGGATACACTTGACGCACTCAACGTCGGCAAATTTGAAGACGCAGAGACAGAAGCCAACGTTGGTACGCGCAGAGCAGATATTGTAGCTGTCGGGATAGATGGTACACTCGTAGTTGAAAACCAATTTGGCAAAGCAGATTGGGATCACTGGGGTAGACTTGAGGCTTATGCGCGTTTGAAGGAAGCCGATGTAGCAGTGTTAGTGGCTGAAGACTTTGAAGAATTGATGATTGTTACGTGCAATCTACGCAATGAAGATAGTAACGTCAACTGGTATCTAATTCAAGCACAAGCAAATTCACACAGTGAACTCTTTTTTAATCATGTTGCGCGACCTGCAATAGATATTCAAACCGAAAAGAAAGGTGATATTTTATACAGCGAATTTTGGGCACCGATCCGTGAGGGTAAATTCGGTGAACTTTTTGCTGGAAAACCTGTTCCTATCCGGGACGAAGGTTGGATATCAAAGAGTATTCGCAATATCGGGGTGGCACTTTTCATTACTAACCAACGATGTTATATTCAATTGTACTTCCAAGGAGAAAATCCATTTGAACGTAGAGACAGGGTAATGGAGTTATTTCCGGAATCTGACTATCCTCATGAATATAACGATTCACCCAAGCAGATAAGAGTACAATTTCCTGTCCTTGACAAAGGTAAAAATGACCGTGACGATTGGGATGAAATTCGCGAGAAATTAGTCAATATGGGCACCGACATCTATAATAAAATTAACGAGTCTGGCTTATAGTTTGTATTAAAAAGGTGAATCAAAATGAAAAATCAAACTTTTACGGCAAGTATTTGGCGAGAAGATAACTGGTTTATTGCCCAATGTTTAGAGGTTGACATTGCAAGTCAAGGTGAAAGCGAAGAAAAGGCGTTAGACAATCTGGCAGAAGCATTGAAACTTTATTTTGAGCCTCCTCAGCCAAGTTTCAAACCGGTAATCCGAAAATTTGAGGCGAAAGTCAGTGCCGCTTAAGCCACTTCCGTATCGTCAGATTAGACGTAAATTGGAGAAGGCGGGATTCACAATAGTGAGTCAACGAGGTAGTCATATAAAGTTTGTCAGAGACAGTGGTGATGAGGTTCGGACAGCAATTGTTCCACATCATCGTGAGATTTCGGTTGGTTTGTTGCGAAGTATTTTGCGCCAAGCGGGATTAACTCCGAGTGAGTTTGAAAGACTTTAAAACGGCAGTTACTCTTGGTCGTTAGAAGGAGTGTTAATGGACTACACCATTGCAGAAGCCACACTCAACGATGTTCCAGCCATTGTTGAGATAACCATGCAAAGTTTTCAAGACGCATTCAATAAACCATTTTACCTAACTCGCGAGGATGCGATACACAGATGGACTGCCTATATGCGTAAAGAACACGGATGGTTAGTGTGGAACAATTTCAAGAACTTATCCAGTAAAAAGATAAAAGGAATTATCTATGGACAAAAACTATAATGTAGCAATCATCGGTTGCGGTGGCATTTCTCACATGCATGCCGGATGGTATGTGAACGAACCACGGGCGACAATCACTGCAATTGCTGACCTTGACCAAGAACGTCTGAAAGCATACAGCGAGAGGTACGAGGTCGAAAAACAGTACGCCGATTATATTGAAATGCTCCAAACAGAAGAAATTGATCTGGTGTCGGTCTGTACGCGTCCGAAACTACATGCGCCGCTCGTGATCGAAACGGCAAAACACGGTGTCAAAGGCATTTTGTCTGAAAAACCGATGGCGGAAAATCTTGGGCAAGGTCGTGCAATGCTTGAGACGTGTTCGCAGCACGGCGTGAAGTTGGCAATTGACCATCAGGTGCGGTTTAGCGCACCCTACCAGCACGCACAACAGATGATTGCTGATGGTGCTATTGGGGACATCTTTCGCATTCACGGTATCTGTGGCGGCGGTGACCTGAAGGACAATGCTACGCATACTGTTGACCTTATGCTGTATGTCTATGGGGACCGTCCTGTCAGTTGGGTAATAGGACAAATTGAACGTATCGGGACACCGACTAAATACGATCTACATTCCGAGGATTTCGCAATCGGTTACTTCAAGTTTGAGGATAATGTGCGAGGCATCATAGAATCCGGGAACGATACCGCCCCGGGTTATCATCACATCTACTGCTACGGCACAGAAGGTGAAATAGAACTCGCTGCTCCAGGCGGTCCAGGTATCCGTTACCGCAACCAAGATACTGGTGGTGAATGGGCGACACCGGAACTAACTCCGGAGATTACCCCTGTTCAAGACCTCATCGCAGCCATTGAAGAAGATCGAGAACACCGCTCAAGTGGACATTGTGGCTATGCTACCCTTGAACTGCTCATGGCAATTTATGAATCATCGCGGAAACGGCAGCGGGTTCAACTACCCATGGAAGAGATGGAATCACCATTAACTTTGATGATTGAGGATGGATGGGTATAAGCGACATAGAGAATTTCAATGTAACCTTTAGGAGCAAAATAGATGGACACCGATTTTCGCATATTTTCAATTATGTTCCCAATTATGTTTGGACTTTTGGCAGCCTTTCTCCTTGTAATCGGATTGCGAGGTATTCTGACGGGAAAACCATTCTTGTTATCAAATAAATGGCTGCTTGTACTCATGTTTGTAACGTTTATACCAGTCATTTTATTCCCTTTCTATTTTGCTTTACCTGACATGGATCTCACAGAAATGGACTTAATGGAATGGCTAAATCCTGCCTTATTTACAGTTATTCTTGTAATGATGTGTTTTGCGTTGAAGGGTTACGTCGCTTATGGAGTTACCGATACGTCGTTTCGTGAAGCACTGATCGCAGCACTCGAAAAACTTCAGTTGCCTTATGAAGAGACCCTTTCTACCATGCGACTTACATCTATTGATGCCGATTTACAGGTGTCCGTTCAGTCTTGGTTGGGATCTGGAATGATTAAGGTCAAACAGCGCGAACACCGTTCACTGCTTACAGAAATAGTTGCTGAAATGAATAGGTATTTTAGCGTGTCATCCGCACCAATAAAACTCACCACTTGTGTTTTTTATGTGGTTATGGGAGTATTAATGGTCATTGGAGGTATTGGGATGGTGTTTTTATTCCAAAAAATCCTTATGAAGATATAAATCTATTAAAAACGCTAACAGCAAGGAAAAGCATTCCTATTTCAGATACTTAGGACATAACAGATGATTTCTGAAAACTCGTACGCAAAAAATCAGTCAATACTCATAAAAATCATCCTATTTTGTATCCTGATTATCACCTTTGTTTTGGTGTTGCGAAATCTCGGACATAGTAAGATTCATTATTGGGATGAAGGTTTCCATGCAATGGTCGCTCGGAATTTGACGAAACATCCGTTAAAGTTTACACTTTATGACCAACCTTGGCTGGAATATAATTATAAAAGTTGGGGAGAGAATCATATATGGCTACATAAACCGCCTGTCGCCATGTGGAAAATCTGTCTCTCGCACTTTATTTTCGGTATCAATGCTTTTGCACTTCGATTACCATCTGCTATTAGCCTTGCTCTGTCAGCATGGTTGACATATAGAATCGCTTCCGATCTTTTTGATAAACGTGCAGGTCTCATCGCAGCGTTCCTTCAAGCGTTTAATCCGTTTCTCTTTGAATCTGTTCATGGTTACCGTTTTTCGGATCACATTGACATCGCGCTGCTGCTCTGGGTTCAAGTTTCGTGTTGGTTTTTACTTCGCGGAATTCGGAGTGGGAAACGTAGAAATTACATATTATCAGGGATAGCGATGGGTATAGCCTATCTCTCAAAAAGTTATCTGGCATTTATCACTTTTGGGATAGCGTTTGTCGTTTGGTTTGTTGCGTGGTTCAAACGCAGAAGTCGAATTCATGATGCATCCACCGATGAACCTGCTACGGTTGAAGCACAAGAATCGGATTATCCCACATCAGATGAGGAATACGCGCGAATCCGACTCAGTGATGTCGGTTTACAACTTCTGGCTGGTATCCTAACTGTTGTGCCGTGGGCAATTTATTGTCTGATTAAATATCCTCAAGAATTTATATGGGAACATAAACGAGTTTTTGACCATTTTAATACAGATCTTGAGGGTTGGGGAGCGACATGGGATCGTCCACTGTTTGACTATATGGTGTTGTTTTACCCATTCTTTTATGCCGCCCTCTTTGCAATCGTGTTGTGTTTGATCGTAATAATGTTCAAACGCTGGCGGTTGTCGGAACTATTTGTATTAGCATGGGCTATCGGTGTCATTGTTCCACATGCATTTGCACAAGCAAAGACTCCATCGGCAACGATGATTGCTGTGCCGCCTTTACTAATTTGTCTGGCAGCGGGTATTAGTAGAGCATGGCAACGGCAGGATTGGCTTTACACAGCAATTTGGGGGACAGCGATGCTCGCTATTGCCGTTATTCCTGGTGGGCAAACGCTTGTTCAGGGACGTGACCAATTTGATGGAGTCGAAACATTCGCACCCTATATTCAAGCAAATTTTTGGATTATTGAACAACTCTTCGGATTTGGTATATTACTTGCGCTGTTCACTGGTATTTATTTCCTAATACGCGAAAAAGGATGGCAAAAATGGATATGGCTTGGGGTTCGCGTAGTAGCACTCGTAATTGCTATATTTTATGCGGGGCGTTATGTAGACGCAGCATACAAGGTCACTGAGCGAAATGTACAGATTCCGCTGTATGTAGAAAGTGGTGAACGTATTCAACGTGAATTACCTGAAAATGTCTGCTTCTTTCTTGACGATGAACGGACCGGCGCGCACTTTGACTTGATGTATTATGCTGACAGGTCAACATATCAGATTAATAACGCGCACATGAAAGCACCACGCAATGTTGCACGGCAAGCAAGAGAGGCACGTGCAGCTGGTGCAATTCCCTATATTTTCTCTGTTAAACAGACAGAGTACAGCTATCCACTGCTTATTGAAGACGAGATAGATGTCGGGAATGGGAAAAAACAACGGTATCGCATTTATGAAATCACAGAAATACAATGACTAAATTCGTCTAAAGTGCAAACCTATAGTATGGTATAATATAAATGAGAATTATATCGCGCCGCACTTTAAGGGAATTTTGGGTGAAGCATTCTGATGCTGAACGCCCTCTTCAAGCATGGTATGCTAATGTAAAACGCGCAAATTGGAAAACACCATCTGATGTAAAAGCTGCTTATCGAAATGCCAGTTTTGTTGAAAATAATCGTGTAGTATTTAACATTAAGGGCAATACTTACCGTTTGGTAGTAGCGATAAATTATCAGTACGGTATTATTTACATTCGATTTATTGGGACGCACCAAGAATATGATAGAATCAATGCCGCTACGGTATAAGGTGATTATTATGGAAGTTAAACCAATCAAAACTGAAGCAGATTATAACGCTGCACTAAAAAATATAGAACAACTCTGGGATGCGCGTTACGGTTCACCAAAAGGTGATAAATTAGATGTTCTTGTGACACTGGTGGATGCTTATGAAAATGAACATTTTCCTATTTCACCGCCAGATCCTATTGATGCAATCCTTCACTATATGGAGAGTCAAGGACTCACCGAACATGATCTTGAACTTTATATCGGTTCTCGTTCCTGTGTGTCAGAAATCTTGAATCGACAACGCACTTTGTCTTTGGATATGATTCGAAATTTGCACAAAGGTCTTGGAATTTCAGCGGATATTCTGATTCAGCCTTATACATTACGAGCCGTGTCCTGAATTCCGAACCACAATTTCAGCGTAAGCGATTTATTATCAACCCCCGCAATATGGAGGTAAAGAAATATGAAATTTTTGCGATATAGTCTTTTATTTACGGTCTTAGCATTCACTGCGCTATCGGTAAATGCAGGCGTAGAGTGGAAAGCACTTGATGTCGGAAACCTATCGTCTGCTATATTCAACACTGCAGTCGTGGGATATCCACAGAACCCTACTCAATACCCTTCAGGATGGTGGCCCGCAGGAACAAACGATTCCTACATCTATGAGGGAGATATCTGGATCGGTGCAAAAAAGAATGGCGAAGTCGGCGTTGCTGAGGCTGACGGTAGACAAAGTGAAATTTGGCCAATACCAATTACTGATCCAGATACTGGTGGTTTAGTTGATATTCTTACCAAAAAACCCGGTGTGACGACACAAGGAACACCGACAAACCAATTGATTAGGTTTAAATGTTCCGATACCAATCCCGAAGTAAATAAGGGGTTAATCCTCGGTTTAGAAATTGAAGTCAACGGATTCCAATGGAGTTACGCTCCACTCTACGACTTCTTTATCCTTGAATATAACGTCAAAAACGTTGGAGACGACACGCTTGAAGATGTATTTATGGCGTTTCGGTATGACGTGGATGTTTCCAGTAACGAAACAGGGACAGCAAGTTACTCAGCGGATGACTTTGTTGCTTTAGACCAAACGCCAGACGGTCTTAATCCCGATGATCACCCGAACCGTTACCTTTCGTACGGATTCTCTAATGCGTCTGCTCCAGGATACATCGGTTTACGCGTATTAGATGCTTATGTGGGCGACGATCCAGCAGATGATGCGGCTAAAATCTCTTTTGTCGCGCACAAACGGATTACCATAGACACAGACCCAACAACTGATGCGGAGATGTACGCGCTCATCAGTACCCCAGGTGTTGAACCGCTTCCCGCAAACTATGATGATCAACGTTTTATCCAGTCCTATGGACCAGTTGAAACGCTTGCTCCTGGAGAGACATTCAATGTCATCATTGCAGTGGCTATCGGTGAAGGGCTTGCGGGTTTACAATCATCTTCGGACTGGGCACAAAAGTTATATGATGATGAATATGTCGCGCCAGCACCTCCACCTTCACCAATGGTAACTGCTTACCCCGCAGATGGACAGGTGTCGCTCATCTGGGACAGTGCTGGCCGATGGGTTGATAACGGTGTTGATAAAAGTATTGAAGAATATGTTGATGTAACCGACCCAGAGAAAATCTTTGAGGGTTATAGGGTTTATAGACGGGATACCGCTTACGATGAAAACACTGGTAACCCTGTTGAAGATTGGGAATTGTTGATGGAATTCGACCAACCGAGTGCTACTGGCAATTTCTTCACGGTTGCACACGTCGGTAAGCAGTCGGACGCGACAATTGAAAGCATGGGTGACGAACCTTTCTTTTCCGATTTCTTCAAAAGTGCGACTTATGCCATCAAATTCAATTCCAGCACAAGTTTTGAGGTGATAAACACAACACTATGGGAAGTTATGGAATATAATGCCGAATTTCCAGCAGATGGCGGTGGGTATGTTGTTGTCAAAGATCCTGACTCAGGAGAACCTCATCCAGATGGGACGTACCGCTCTGGTGAACAGATCTATTTCGGTGGACTCTATGTGAAAATTACCGATGGTCCCTCGGGTCCCCCAGTAGCAGGCGATATTTTCCGCGTTGTTTCCACCCCATCACAAGCACTCGGTGAAGACGTAGGTATCAAGAATTTCTTTAGTGATACAGGGTTAACAAACGGCATCCAATATACCTACGCTGTTACCTCTTACGATACAGGTAATCCCAAAAAAGGATTGCCAGCGATGGAAAGTAGTCAAATCGAGACAATGGTCCATGTTGTTCCACGCGCACAACCTGCAGGGTATAGAGCACCTACTGTTGATGTGGAAGGACAAGACAAGTTAGCTGTCACCGTTGAGCCAATGGTGCTTGAACCGAAGAAAGTTACGGGACATGAATATAAGATTGTTTGGTACGGTGCTAAACAAACTGCACCCGGGGCATATATCACAGGTCCCGGACACCAACCCCCTGCTTATGAGATTGTTGACACCGTAACCAATCAAACCGTAGTGGAGAAGCAAACTTTTGACTGGTATGATGCTGGCCATTTTGAGGCTTTTGAGGCACGTTCCCCAATGTTTGATGGGATCATCTTGAAGATGAAAGGGGTTGACGTAACTTACGGAAGTCCAGACGAAAACCCAATCAAAGACGTCAAACTGACAGCGGGCACAGTCACGGATTGGTCAGTAAACATTGAATCTCCGGGCGCTGGCGAAAACACGTGGCCAAATATCTTCTGGGCAACCTATTATCGTCCACATACCTACTCTATCACGTTTACTGACGATACACACGTCAAAGTGGTAGACGAAGATATGGGTGAAGAAATTAAATTCAACGACCAACGTGCCGATGGATATGCGATCCTAACTGCCGCAGGTTGGAGCGATGAATACAAACCACAGGACACAGAAGGTTATTTCCGCATTTTCATTCGTGGTGCTTACGTTTACATCAAGGACCCTAACGGTGAAATTTCCGCAGGTGATGTATTTGCTGTTGAAATGGGCGGTGTTGCTGCGCCACAGGATGGCGACGAACTGCTACTCAAAACACAAGGCGAATCGCTTGAACCTGAAGACATCGAAGCGGATCTTGGAAAAATTCGTGTTGTGCCAAACCCATACTTTGTCACAAACAGAGCGGTAACTTCTGAAGGAACAGATAAGGTCTTTTTCACACATCTCCCGCCACGATGCACAATACGTATCTATACGTTGGTGGGTGAATTAGTGCGTGAAATCAAACACGAAAGTGCAACACCCTTCAATCCAGATGAACGGTTGGCACAAGGCGACAAAGGCGGCACAGCGGAATTCGATCTTCTCAACCGCTACAATCAGGCACTCGCAAGTGGTGTTTATATCTTCCATGTTGAAGCACAGGACGAAAGCAATAATGTCATCGGAAATAAGATCGGACGGTTTGCTATCATACGATAAAGGCGCTCACGCTTTAGGAGAAACACATGCACAATACCATTTTTTCTCAGAATTTACAGGATTATAGGATAGCAAAGGGACAAAAGGTAGACACGCCGCGTTACCATGCTCCCTTGCTTTCATTCTTGCTCATCGTGGCGGTTATATTCTCATTGACGGTTTCCAGTTATGCGACTACGAATGTGGGAACTGCGGGAGCACAATTTCTCAAAATTGGGCCAGGGGCACGGGTGGACAGTTTGGGCGGTGCATTTGGTGCAATCGCTAACGATGTCACTACTATCTATTGGAATCCAGCAGGGTTAAGCCAACTTGAAAAGACCAGTTTTTCAGATACGCACACGATATGGCTTGCAGATGTTCGATACAACTATCTCGCGTTTGCTACACCTATAGAGAAGGTTGGCACATTGGGAGCGAGTGTTACTTTCCTCAACGTTCCTGACACAGAAATTACAACCCTTGCGAAACCGGATGGCACAGGACTCTGGTATTCAGCATGGGATACAGCGGTGTCGTTAGCGTATTCAAGGCAACTCTATCAAAAAGAATCTGGGGCTAATCTATCCTTCGGTATCAATGCCAAATATATTCATCAGCAGATTCATCGGGAAAGTGCAAGGGGTGTTGCTATTGACATTGGCACTTTATATCATACTGGCTGGCGGAGTTTACGTATCGGCATGTCTTTTTCGAACTTTGGACCTGAGATGAGTTTTAGCGGTCCTGACCTTGAGACTGGCGTTGAAGAAGCAGGCGATGAACGAACTGCGGATTATCACCCCTACCCAGATACGACAAACCCAGCGCGAAAAGCGGAGTTGGACACTATTGAGTATCCATTGCCATCCAATTTTCGACTCGGTGTTGCCTACGATCTAATTGATAATGACAGCAACCTTCTCACCATCGCACTTGACGGAAACCATCCGAATGACAACAGTGAACGTCTAAACCTCGGCGTAGAGTACTGGTTCAAAAAGATGGCAGCAATACGGGCCGGTTACAAATTCCGCTTAGGGCCCGATCGAAGTGATGATGAAGAGGGACTTACGCTTGGTTTAGGTATACACCTAAATTTCAGTAAGACGATGCTTTCTCTCGATTACGCATTTGCAGACTTTGGGTACCTGCAAAATGCACATCGTGTCAGTTTAGGTCTAAATTTTTAAGGAAGGTAACGTTAGTAGTGCGGTATAATATTATATATCACTATGGGTAGGCATGGCGTGAACTATGCACTCAACTACCTAAAAAGGAAAGATCAATGACAAACGAACATCTGACCATTGAAGAAATGGAGCAGAAATATCCTGATGAATGGTTGCTTATTGTTGATTATGAACTTAGTGAAAATACTGAGCTGTTATCGGGGAGACTCGTCGCACATAGTAAATCCCGTAAGGAGATACGGGATATTTCAATGAACTGTGCAGGACGAATCGCGGTGCATTCTACACGCAAAACATTATAATGAATTAAATAACAGGAGTTTCATAACGCCAGGGTCTAAAGTGTTTAGTCGGAAGTTGTGTAAACCACAACAGGTTTCCATAACTAAATCACAGAACCCTTTCTTCCAATTCCTGAGTTTATCTTTTACGATGCGGTATCTTTTGACACCCCTAATCGCATGTTCAACACGTATGCGTATAGACGCTATCTTTCTATTGATTTCTTTTTCTTCATCCGTCAGTTCTCCACCTTTCGGTTTTTTCTTCGGTTGAATGATGTTTATATCAGGAAGAGTGAAACCCTGAAAACCGGTATCTTGATACAAGGTGCTTCCCTGTGGCACACAATAACCCACCGTATCGGCTATGTGTTTGTCATGGTGTCTTCCTTCAAAAGAGGGTGTCAATAGGACGACTTTGCAGGTCTCATTGATAATCAGATTATTTTTCACTGTATGGCATTTCTTTTTACCACTATAATACGCCTTTTGAGTTGACGGGTCTTTTGGACGCTGTATCAGACGCTCCGTGCTATCATGAAAAAAAATGTTCTACTTCTTGACTTTGAGTTGATACCTCACAAGCATCACACATAGGTGCGGGGGCTGTTTCCCGAGATGGCAACTCTTCAAGTTTTGCTAATGCTTTGTTCAATATCGGTAAAAGCAAGTGTATCCATTTATTAGCAAGTGGTTGAGGCATACCAAAGAGCGCACCCAATAGAACTTGTTTCGGAGCATCACGAAGGTAAATCAAGATAAATAGCAACATATCTGCCTGGGAAGCAAAACGACTATTTTTATAGGGTTTATATCTCCGATTTTTGCGGGGTTTGCCATCAAGGGTATGTGTTTGCATATATTCTAAAAAACAACAAGAAAAATGAGGTAATAGTTCTGTAAACTCTTCTAATGTATATCCGGTGAGGGGCAGAAACGCATCAGGTCTGTCCTTGATATCTTGAAAATCGGTCATGAGTTAACTTCCTATCGTCCGATAATAAGTCAGTATAACAGAGGTTAACAAAATTTTAAACTAATTCATTATAATGTCTATTGTAGGACGTGCGAAAGTGATTGAAATGTATCAGAAGTTGGCATAAGTCTATCCACAAGCAGAAACACTTTACGTTGTTCAAGACAACGGGTCTATTCACAAACATCCGGATGTGCTTGATGCGTTATCAGAGTTGCCACAGATCAAGCCTGTTTGGCTACCGACTTATGCGCCGTGGTTGAACCCGATTGAGAAGTTGTGGAGATGGCTGCGGGTTGATGTGTTTAAGATGCATCGCTTTGCGGGCCAGTGGGAGGCGTTCAGAGCCCGGGTGAACGGATTTCTTGATCAATTTGCCGCTGGTTCGGACGACTTACTCCGTTATGTAGGACTGAAAGGCGGTGGTCTAATGGCTAACGCTTGTAGACCTGTTTAAAAATTACCCAACTTGAACGTCAAAGTTCATTAGGAGAACTGAATAGCACTGAATTTAGGGGTTGCACAAGATGAGACTTTATGCTACACTCTCAAGCAAAGAAGAATTAGGAAACCGATTAGTCTCTGACAAAAAAGCAAAGCAAAGCAATGCAAAACAAACAACAAATTGGTTGGAAAGCAATTAGCCAAACTGGAGTCGTTGCTGCAGGTGGTGCAAAAGCAGTTGCTGCAGGGATTCAGATTTTAGAAGCAGGGGGAAACGCTGCTGATGCAGCAGCAGGGACAATTCTTGCACTGAATGTCACAGACCACGGTGCTTGTTCAATAGGTGGTGAAGTGCCCCTGCTTATCTTTGACGCGGACAAGCAGGAAGTGAAATCGCTCTCTGGGCAGGGACGCGCCCCGTTTTCTCAAGCAGCTATTGACTGGTATATGGAGAACGGTATCCCGAATGCTGATATAAAAATGGCACCTGTCCCGTCAGTTGTGGACTTGTGTACAACAACACTCAAACTATATGGAACAATGACGTTTGAGGAAATAGTGACACCTACGCTTGCACTGCTTGACGCTGGAAAGGCCGAGTGGCATCCTGATTTGGCGGTTACCCTGCGACGGATAGTTGAGGAGGAACGGAAAACATCTGGAAGTCGTGAACAGAAAGTACAAGCGGCAAGTGATCGGTTTTATGGTCGGAACGGTGTTAATAGCGATATTGCTGATGAGTTAGAAGCCTTTTACATTGAAAATGGCGGGTTTCTCCGCAAGAAAGATCTTGCTGCTCATGTTACGCTTATTGAAGACCCCGTAACAGTGGACTACCGAGGTTATACAGTGTGCAAGTGCGGTCCGTGGACACAAGGACCTTACCTTTGTCAAGCACTACGTCTGTTGGAAGGTTTTGACTTGAAAGCAATAGGACATTTTTCGGCAGACTACGTACATGTCGTCACTGAAGCACTCAAGTTAGCAATGGCAGACCGAGATGAATATTACGCTGACCCTGAATTTGTAGATGTGCCTATGGCTAAACTGCTTTCCGATGCGTATACTGAGATTCGCAGACCGTTAATTGATATGAAAAAGGCATCACATGAAGCACAACCGGGTGACGTAGAAAATATGAAACCGCTGAAAGCAGATGGTGTGTTTCGCCCCGGTGTTGGTGGGACAACAACTTGTGTAGTTGCTGACCGATGGGGGAATGTCGTGTCTGCTACACCGAGTGCTAACGTCTATCACGCAGGCGGCACTGGCACCACAGGTGTCAGTTACGGTAATCGCTTGCGGAGCCTCAATACAACTCCCGGACATCCGAACTGTATTGAGCCTGGTAAACGCCCAAGAATTACACTTACACCGACACTGGTTCTTAAGAATGGTGCACCAATTTTGGCAATCAGCGTTGCGGGTGGTGATTTGCAAGACCAAGCAACGATGAATTTACTGCTCAATTTCGTTGAATTTGGTATGCAACCCGAAGATGCTGTGATTGCACCACGTTTTGCTACAGCACATCATCAAAATTCGTTTGACCCAAATCCCAATCGTGAACAGACATTCGGACAAGCAGGTTCACTAACTATCAACGACAGTGTGAGCGAAAACGTTAGGGAAGAACTTGGGAGTCGTGGACATCAACTCAAGACGCAATCAGGTGCTATTGCTGCACCTTCCATGCTTTATGTTAAAAATAGCGGAATGTATTATGTTGCTGGTGATCCTGCTGCTGGACGGCATGCTGCAGGTTTAGATGAAGAGTGAGGGTGTTTTGTTAGAAGGAAAACTGCGGACACGGGATCGCTACTCTCAATTTTCTGTTTGTTGCCAAGTTCTGAATCTATTTTGCAGTGCCTTTAAAAGCCTACCCATAGAGTTATCGGTTTGCTCAATATGTTGAAGATTCATTGCCCTAACGAGGTCTGCGACATATTCAGTATCAACTAAAGATGGATCTATACCTGCTTCATATATCGCGTTTAGCAGAAGACGTTTGTAACGATCTCGTTTGCATTTCTGATCCGGTGCGATGCAGCCTTTACCGAACACCGTTTTAAACGCCGCTGAATCAAGAAGCATCCACCGTTCAATATGTGGGTCAGGAATCGCGTGAATAACCAAATCGGTGAAATCAGAGATTACCAGATTTATCTCTTTTTCTCGCTCAGGAGGCTTTTTGCAATTACCATCTATTCCAATAACGATTAAGTCGGGTAACTCTTCTCGATTACGTTTCAAATCCCGTTGGTAATTCTTCAATGTTCTGATAACCTTCCCATGCCCACCGCGCACATTATAAGGCACAAAGTTGATGTCCATCTGATACATATCAGCAAGACGTTGTGTGAGTTTAATGATAAAAATCTCATGGGCTCGATCTTCAACGAATAAGCTGATATTATACATCAAGATCCCCCCGCAATATCCGCTTGGGAATAGACATATCATCCTCGTCTTTCAACGCCTTATTTACATCAAGTTTCGGCCATAACGATGCAATACGCGTAGTAAAGGGCTCAATTTCTGTGTTGCCATCAACCTTACGACACACATAAAAAAAATCATGAGGTATGAATTCTAATAAAAGGGGTGAATGGGTTGTTACAATATATTGGGTTCGTTCAAGAAGTCTGCGGGTTTCCAAAAAATTGGCGATCAAATGAATTTGACGTGGATGGACACCGTTTTCCGGCTCCTCAAACCCTATCAAAGCTGGAGGGTCTTCTGCTCCAACAAGTGCTAAAAGCCCTAAAATTCGGAGTGTGCCCTCCGATAGCACGCGAGCAGAAATGCGCTTTTCTCCTTCACGAAGATCCAATTCAACTTCACCTAATTCGTTAACACTGACATCTATTCCAGTTATAGATGGAATCATGGTATGGAGCGATTTCTCAACGGATTCAAATTGTCGCTTATTACGAGCTTGCAAGGTATTGAGAAAGGCTGCGAGATCCTCTCCCATTGATCCAATATCGTGAACTGCCTTGACCGGATTTGGGAGTCGCATCTGTTCCCTTGGCTCAAGATAGAAAGTAAGCCAGTTTGCCAATTCTTGCTGCATCGCTGTCAAATGAGGATAATGTGGTGGATAGTGCGATCTGGAAAGGATACTGAAATCAAGATAACGTTCATAGTAGAGTGGATGCGACTGTCCCTCCATCCGCAAATGCAACCGATTCCTGATTTGCTCTAAGAATGGCTTCCGTTTCTGATTCAACTCACCGTTGGCAGTGAGCGCAGCAAGATATTCATCTGCCACACGCAAAATCCCCAACTTTGGGAGCATTTCAATTTCAATACGATACCGCAGATTTTCCTCACGCACCGGTGGCAATTGCTTTGGAACAGGCTTATCTACACTTTGTGTATCCTTTACCGCTGTTTCCCTTATTTCCTGAATACGGTGATTGACACTTTTAATAACAGCAGCAGAAAGCTGCACATCTACCTCTATACTGAATGACACTTTTTCCTTTTCTAAGAGGCTTTTTATACCTTCATCTCCGAAAGTGAATGCTTCCAACGGATGCCCCCGGTACGGAGGTTCAAATGCATCTTCCAAAGTTTGGCAGGTCGTCATTCGAGAAAGAAGTTGCAATGCCTCAAGGAAATTGCTCTTTCCCGAAGCGTTAGGACCAACAAGTACACAGAGTGGTTCAAGATTTACCTCAAGGTCCACGAGTGATTTGTAGCCTTGAATTTTGATTCGCTTCAGCATGGGGGCGTACCTCCGTGTTTAATATCCCAAACTCCGCAGATATTCCCTATTTACTACCGCAGCTTCAGCAGGTGGTCGTGGTGGATACGGACGGTCAAGTTCAATAGAAACCCATCCATCGTAACCGACTGATTCAAGCCCTTCAAGCGCAGCTTTGACATCAAGCCCAAGGTTGCCTGCACCGAGTTCTGCAAACCGCGCTTTCTCGCCAAAACGTTGTGTTCTATAATTCCATGTTTCAGGATCATCTGCGTGGCAGTCTTTGAGATGGACATGCCCAATCCGATTACGCAATCGTTCACTCTCAAAAACTTGCATCGGATCGCTACCCGCGGCGAGCATGTGTCCCGTATCAAACAGCAGCCAGAGACTCGGTGCTACAGCCATGAGACGTTCTGCATCCTCAACCGTCTCAATCAACGTACCGAGATGCGCGTGGTGAAAGCCTTTGATATGGTGTGCATCACAGTAAGCGAGGATATCGTCTAATGTTCGGGCAGCGTTTTCGATATCTGCATCGCTCGGATTCGTACCACCCCATTCCCCACGACGTAGTGCGGGAACTTCGGCAGCATTGTTGCCAAGTGTGATGTTGAACCTTACCCTGTCAAGTCCCGCCCCACCTGCGTTGACGATGTGCAGTCCTAAACTTCTTGCAAGTGTTGCCATTTCAACAAGTCCGTCTGTTCCCTCAATAGGAACACTTTCAACGCCTTCCCACCCGGCATCGGCTACTTCGCGCAATACTTTTTCCGGATTTTTTTGCTGTTCTCCACCAAACTGTATGAGATGGCAAGCAAATCTTAATTTACTCATCAATATGTCTCCTTACTTAATATAACCCAAGTTGCTACCTATAAGATTTTAGGCACACAGACACCATTTTTAATAGAGAACAGTTCGTTAATGGTGAAATATTGTAGCGCAAACTTTCAGTTTGCGGACTAATATGCACAAACTAAAAGTTTGTGCTACATAGGTGGCAACTTAGGTTAATATAGTAAAACCCATAACCCATAATTATTATACACTACGAATCAACGCCAAATACGCGTAAGGTATTTGACGGGTTCGGTTAGGAAACCGAACCTACCGTAGTGTATAAATAATTATGAATTTTACTATAAACGAAAGCCTTCCTCACGTTTTTGAGCCATGTCTTCCCACGTAACATCACATTCAATAAAGTGTCTCAAAATTTCCTTAGCACCACGAACAACCGGTGATCCGTGACCGAAACACATAAGATCGAACTCAAAATGTAGCAACATTCTGAGGGATAAGCGTGCTTTGTTAATATCTACCAGATATTCAGGCGCGTTAATTCCAATCTTTCCATCTGGAATGCCCTTGTCTTTTCTCTCACCACTGAGCAGATCACCAAAGATGAGTGCGCCCCCGTGAGGTCTTAAGTAGAAACTGACCTCCTCACCATGGCGGACATCTGGAACACGCACGATCTCAACGAGATCCCAAAGCACATCTCTGTCAGCGAATGTATTATCAAATGCAAATTCAGCTTCTTGCACCTGATTTTCATGAAGCAAGACCTCACATCCCCATTTTCGCTTGAATTTTGTCAAACATCTTTCATGATAGGTACAAGTCAGCATTAAATGCGTTGGACCACCAAGTTTGTCAAGCCATTGAATCTCACTTTCTGACAGTGGGAGCGGATCTATCAATACTCGGATACTGTTGCTCTCGTCGTGCACGAAAAAACTATTCCAGTTATATGCTTGATTCCGCGATGCACCGTGAATTTCCGCCCAAGTAAACAGATGGGGAGTCAGTTTAGTCAACATTTCTATCTCTCTTGAGCATCCCCCAAGTCGTTGCAGCTTTATCCAACGGCGATACGCTCAAAACCTGATTCATATCTTGCTGAATTTCAGCTTCTGTCAAAACACGGTTATAGATGACAAATTCATCAAGCATTCCCTTATAGGGCCATGCACCGTCTAAGCGATTGCCGAACCAGTGATCTGCTTGTGAAGTCGCAATTTCACCTTCCAATTTATGGGTCTGATCAAGTTTACCGTTAATATAAAACCGAAGTTCCTTATTAAACTCGTAAACGGCAGTCACATGTGACCATTTATTGAGTGGAATACTGCTCTTTGCACTATTCCATGTTTTCCCACCAGCGCCGCCGCTGCCAATCCATACTGACGGTTTACCTTGATGGATACTCAGATAATACGTGTGAGGTCCCGCTTGCCCGCGCACATTGCGATAATTACCGATACTCTCTGGATATATCCATACTTCCATCGTCAAACTCTTGGTAATCGCCAAACTATTAGACGCTTTGACCGCGACAACCCCTTGTTGAACTTGTTCATCAAAAAATACTGCTGATCCGATTTTACCGTTTTGCATCCATTTGACATCACCTTCAAGTGTACCATCATTCCCTTTACCGCTCAGGTCTTTGACATCTTTTCCCTTTCCCTCATTGAACGAAAGGTAAAGAACCATTGCATTGTCCTTAATCGCCTCGGTCATAAAAGGGAATGTGAAAATGAATGCCACACTCAAAATATAAGAAACTATTAGTCTCACTTAACACCTCCATATCAAGATGCTGGTTAATACATCTGACGGACTGCGCATCAACTATCAAAATTGACCTACTTCCAATCGTCGTCAGGTGGGTAAATGTTGGAACTTCCGCCGCCTGCGCCTTTAAAATCGCTCTCAGCGAACCAGTCTTTGACGGTATCCCGCCACTTGATGAAGTGAGGGGCTTTCAGATGCTCTTGGAACGCGGCCTCGTCTACATAGACCTCGTAGAGCCAAATCCGATTCTCATCGGAACCGTCCTGAATTACATCAAATCTCAGACAACCCGGTTCATCACGAACTGAACCTTTCGCGTCGTCTAACATCGCTTCAATAAACTCATCTCTGTGACCTTCCTTAATCTGAATTGGGGCAATAATTACAAACATAACCTATCTCCTTTTGGTAAAATATTTGTGTTGTTTCTACCTCTAACGCTGTAGTCTATCAAAATCGTGGACGAATGTCAAATTCCACGATAGCGATCTGCTTTACGCCAACTTACAGCGTAGCAGCAGGTTGTTTTTCATCACATCTCCATCTCGATTTCGCGTGCCGGATGGCATGTAATGGATAACTATCGCTCGACGGTCTCGGGATGAGCGGTTCGGATTAGTTTGGTGAAGTGTCATGCAGTGATGTACCATAGCGCATCCAGCTGCAACTGGCACTGGGATAGCACGATCTATATCAGCATCCACCTGCAGCAACGCTGGCACATTACCTTTCTCAGACTCAGCACGTCCGTGCGCCGCTAATCCTTCTGAATAACTACCAGGGATAACGTTCATACAACCGTTCTCCTCGTCAGCATCATCAAGTGCTATCCAGATGCTCACAAGATTGGGCGGCTTGCATTGCCAATATGCATTGTCCTGATGCCAATACACTTCACCGCCGTGATAGGCGGGTTTATAGAGTGCTTGATCATGAAATAACTGGATATCGGCTCCGATTAAACTCTCGGCGATGTCTAACAATGGTTTGTGGTAAAGTAACTTCCGATATTCCTCATCATAACGCCACATCTCCATGATCTGTAACATTTCTTCGGCAGAATCGGTGTCTTCAGAGTTTTCCGAGTCCCCGACGACTGCAAGATTACGCAACCCTTCACCAGTTGTGCCGCGTTTCTGTGTAAACACCGCGTCGTAATGTTCGCGTAGCACGGCAAGGTGTTCGTCATCAATGACTCGTTTGCCGATTTTGAAATAGCCTTCGCTTCTGAATTGTTCAACCTCTTGGGGCATAAGCCTCATAATACTACTCCTTAAAAGTTTTTTCAATCTACATCAGATTCTTGGAAAATCTTTTGATATGTCAGCGATGCTACGTCATACGCCTTACGAGCGGCATCGCGTTCTTTCTCACGGATACGATTAACCTTTCACTCCAAGTCCATCAGTGAAACCTACGGACATAAAAACTGAGAACAATATCCAGATGACAAGTAGGAAACAAAAATGTCCGCTAACTTCTTTCCTTATGATAGTGCTATGTGGGTTTGCCGTCCATCGCATGGGCATTCCTCCTAATCGCTGAAGGATATGTTTTCAGCATTATCTTAGTCTAAAGTGAAACCGTCTGCCTGACAATTTGATTTTAATGACAATGAATCCTCGTGTGTCGTACTTATTTTTTGGGGCTTTCAAACTCTTGGATAGGTCCCTTCTCCCCTCGGGTCTCTGTGAAATTGCCTTTTGTATATTCGTCAATAACCTTTCTCCAAAAGGCTTGGGCGGGGAAATTGCCAGCTTCCTGTACAACCGACCATTTGCCTGGATATTTCGCGAAGAGTCGATGAGCAACCTTCATTCCTATCCCTTTTCGTCGGTATTTTCTCAATATGAAAAACTCGGAGAGTATGTTTATACGCTCACCGTTTTCTGGTTGGCTCTGCCTACCTAACGCAAATCCCGCTAATTTCCTATCAATTTTCACAAAGTAAGCAAAGCGTTCAGGCTCTGTCCAATAGTAATCGAGATATTTATAGTTGAACAGTCCATAAGGTCCAACATCCTCGTTATTAAATTCGCTATAATCGTGAAAACACAACTGCATCAGATTACGGAGAACAGGTTTTTCATCGATTGAAATTTGTTCAAGTTCAATATTCATTCATCTTCCCTCTTCTACCGTTCTTACAAAGATTTGTTATTTAAACGTGAGTTTGTTAATTAAAAACTGGTAAATAGAGAACCCTTTGTTATTATTGAAGTATACCAAATACTTACAAAGGAGTTCTCTGATGGATATCATAACACTTTTCTGTGAATTGACGACTTTTTTCTTGCGTCCGAACAATTTTAAGCACAACACCAGTTGCCTGAAATACCCGGAACAAGCAATACCCCGTGGCAGACTTAGGTGCCTTCATCCGAGCAAAGTCATGACGATACTTGTGTATTTTCATCAGAAGCGGTATAAAAACTTTAAAGCCTATTATCAGGATTATGTTTGCTGCCAGTTGCGTTGGGCGTTTCCAAACCTTGTCAGTTATAGTCGTTTTGTGCAGCTGTCACAAGAGGTATTGGTTCCGTTGTCTATTTTTCTGAACACCCGTTTCGGTAAATCATGATTTCCTTCATAGACTCAACACCCTTCCGGTCTGCCACAATCGTCGGATTTCAAGGCATCGCGTCTTCGCTGATTATGCGGGGCGTTCTAAAACCTCTATGGGGTGGTTCTATCAAATCAACGCTGAATGCGCCAAATCAAGAAATCAGCGGTATGAATGCCATTTGGCATTCTCCGTATGGCATTCATCGGGTCCAAACTACATGTCGTCATCAAGACCAAGGTGAGCTGCTGTCCGCTATGGTGACACGGGGAAACGTAGATGACAGGCAACCTGTGCCACAGTTGTGTCGTGGGCTCTTTGGCAAACTATTTGCCGATAAAGGATATATCGCCAAAAATCTGCGGGAGATACTCCAAGAAAATGGTGTGACACTCATTCACAAGGTGCGTAAGAATATGAAACCTGAACCTCTTTCTGATGCTGACGCAGCACTTCTAAAAAAACGGATGCTCATTGAGTCGGTGAATAAAGAACTCAAAAGTCAGACAGAGGGACAACACACACGCCATAGAAGTTGTGTCAATTTTCAAGTAAACACAGCAGGGTTATTTAGTTTTCGGTTTTTCGGCTATATTTTTCACATTTCTATATAAACCACCTGTAGGTCGGGTAGAGTTTACGACACCCGACACGTTCAACCCCTGTCGGGTGTCGCTTCGCTCTACCCGACCTACGATATAAACTATCAGTAACACGCATCAACTGATAATTCTTAAAACTGAATAACCCTATAAACACAGTTGCTGCCTTGATCACTCAGGACTTACGCATTTTTTCTTAAAATCCCGCTGATAAGGGGGATTTAGGGGTTAAAAACACCGAAATAGCAACTTTTTAAGTCCAATTTTCCCTTTTTTCATCATTTTGCGTAAGTCCTGTCACTTATACCTTTCTGAAGAAGAAACCTTCACTCAAACATAGAGAACTTCAGGAAAAAGACTGTCAGTTGCCAATGATATGTAACTTCTAAAAATATTTATCAAACTCACGTTAACGTATTTAGCACAACGCGTTTTTTTAACTATTGGGTTACGATTGTAAGACATATCATAATATACGATTTTCTTGATACTTGCAAGCGTTACTTATACCAGGGTTATTTAGTTTTAGGGCTTTTTCACATTTTCGTCAAAAAGTCGCGAGCTGGAGCTCGCTCCTACAGCAAGAGGTGCATTCAAGAATAACCGAAAATATGGAGAACTAAATAACCCTATACTTATACCCAGGGTTATTTAGTTCTCCATATTTTCGGCTATATTTTTCACATTTCTATATAAACCACCTGTAGGTCGGGTAGAGTTTACGACACCCGACACGTTCAACCCCTGTCGGGTGTCGCTTACGCTCTACCCGACCTACGATATAAACTATCAGTAACACGCATCAACTGATAATTCTTAAAACTGAATAACCCTAACTTATACCGCTGTAAGTTGACACAAAAACCGATATCAGATAAAATGAAACAATTCTATTGGGAACTTTTGGAGGAATTTCAACCATGGAAAAGTTTTTTAGTCTATTCACAACGATAATTCTTGTGTTATGCGGCACAATAACAATCGCTTTCGCAGCAAATCCCGCCGAAGATATTATTTTTCACTTTCCATTTGATGAAGGTAAAGGGGACACTACCGAAGATGTTTCCAAAAACAAGTTTGAAGGTACAATCAAAAACGCGGAATGGGTTGAAGGTGTTGTCGGACAGGCACTTCAGTTTAACAACGGAGCTGTTACCGTTCCCGCATTCGGTGTCGCTGAACCACAGGATATGACAATTGAGTTGTGGTTCAAACCCACCGAAAAGCTTGATGGCGGCGGTAGGATAGATATTATGTATCGTCTACAAGGTGGCGGCAGACCACATCTCACGTTCAATCGTAATGGGATACTCTTCGGGTGTTACCTTGCTACCAAAGCCAAGGAATTTGAAGTCGTAAGCACATACAAAGCTTTTGAACCACAATGGTATTACCTGGTTGTAACACAAGATCAGGATAAAGCTATCATGTATATTGATGGTGAAAAAGACGGAGAAGCGGCAACAGGTGGTGCTGTTAAGATGGATTTCTCAGCTGTCGGTATGTCCATCGGCGCAAATGGCGGAAATAACAACTTCTTTAACGGTAGTATTGATGAAGTGAAGATGTGGAGTGTTCCGCTCACAGCAGAAGAAATAAAGAAAAACATGGAACAAACGCTGGCTGTGGAAGCACAAGACAAATTGGCAACTACGTGGGGAAACATAAAATCACGGGATTAGTCAAATGTGCGTGGGCAGCTTATGATGCTACTCACGCTGTTTCTATGCTGGCGTTCTGTCGCCAAGGAATGCAAATTAATGAAAGACAGGAATTTAGTTGTTCCCGCATCAGTCAGTGCTAAAGGTGATGATGTGACAACTTGGGCACTTCCTGAAGGCGCAATCGCCCGATTAGGACGCGGAAGCGTACGTGATATGGCGTTCTCGCCGGACGGACAGTGTTTAGCAGTCAGTACATCAATTGGACTCTGGTTATATGAACTTCCCACGTTATCCCCGATCGCGCTCTGGGATACCGAACGCGGAATGACCGGTGCCATCAGTTTTTCACCTGATGGCAGTCAGATTGTCACGTACACTTTTGCTGAGAATGTAAAGATATGGGATACTGAACGTGGTATCTGTACAACCGAGATAGATGATCACAGCAAGGGCGGTATTTTTTTCGAACTCGTTTTCTCTAAAGACGGACAACATTTCGCTGCTGCCAATTGTCGCATGGAAAATGGAAAGATTTACGCATGGTGTCCGCACACCGGCACGAAAGTAAGGGAAACGGAAATACAATCCCCTTACGATGTTTATCCTCTCTGCTTTTCTCCTGATTTAAGCCTGTTGGCGGGTAAGAACAACGACAAAAAACATATAGATAGGAATATCGGTGATGGCGATTCAATTACGGTCTGGCAGGTAGAAACTGGGAAACAAATTGCCGACATCAACGGACATCCTGATCGGGTGCGAAAGTTCTGCTTTTCTCCATGTGGACGATTCCTTGCCGCTGGTAGTTGGCACGGTACAATACATGTATGGAATGTGGAAAGCGAACAACTGGAGGGGACTTATGCCGATTATGGAGAATCTCACATGTATCCATACTTTCTTTCAGAGGGTGAACTGATTACCGCCGCTGTTTCTGAACATAAGGTAGAGATTTGGAATGTAGAAAAAGGCGAAAAACTGGACGAATTTGAACATCGCGGGAACAGTGATAACAAGGTTCGTTTTTCGGACAATGGAACACAATTAGCAATCGCAAGCGAAAGTGATATCCAAATCTGGAAAAAAGGCGATAATTCCGACTCTCATACGCTTTCAACCCTTCATGGGCATATCCGTACAATGGATACGTTAATATTCTCGGTTGACGAAAAATTTTAGCAGCCGGGTTTCGGTGTGATAACGTGCTCTTATGGGATGTCGCGAGTAGACGTTCTTACCGACCATACGGCGAGAAGTTGCCCGGGACTCATCAGAATGTTTATCGCTTTCCTGACGGGAAAATCATTTCTATCAACCAATATGGAGATAACTTAACCGTGTCGGAGGTAGGCAAGAGTGAACTCATCGGACCGGAAGGAGGTTTGGGACGCGCCAAAGCATTCTCGCCTGCGGGACACCGGATCGCAAGCGCGGATCAAGACAACAACATACACATCTGGGAGCGGTCGGGAGGTGAAAGTTGGAAAAAGCACCCCACGGTCATCAATGATGAGGAATTTACTGACAGCTTGGTGAACAGTCCAACCGGATTGGCGTTTAGCCCGGATGGAAAACAACTCGTAAGTATATCACGGTCACGGGATTGGAAAGCCTGTTTGTGGGATGTTGATTCAGGCGAACAGATATTTGAACTTCCGCTAACACCGCTACCAAGCCGTGATGGAAGGTATATATATACATATTGTGGCTACGATACCGGAATAGCGTTTTCACCGCGTGGCGACATAATCGCTGGTGGCAAGTGGGGTGAGATTGTTTTGTGGGATGCAACAGATGGTAAAATACTTATGACCCTACCACAACCCGAAGAAAGCCAAAGACCGATTGCGTTATGTTTCTCACCATGCGGACAATATTTAGCCTCTGGTGCTTGGTGGCAGCCGGATTTGCAAAAGGTGCCTATCCGCTTATGGAAAGTAGATACTGGTGAAAATATAGCCACGTTCTGGGGACATACTACCGATGTTCAGTGTTTCGCATTTTCGCAGGATGGCACCCTATTGGTAAGTGGTGGGCATGATGGTGCAATCTATCTCTGGGATCTGGAACCTTATCTGTAGAACACAAGGATATGTTTCAATGAAAAATAGAAACACACAAGCAAGCACTCCGTTTAGCCCTGACGACAGCGAAGTAGCTAAATGGGCACTTCCCGAAGACGCAATTGCTCGATTAGGACGCGGTAGTGTTCTTGATATGGCATTTTCACCGGATGGGCAGTACTTCGCAGTGGCGTCAGGAATCGGACTCTGGTTATACGAACTCCCCACGCTATCCCCTATTGCACTTTGGGATACCGAACGTGGGATGACCGGTAGTGTTAACTTTTTACCTGATAGTCGTCGAATTGTCACGAGTACTTCACTTGAAAATCTAAAAGTATGGGATGTTCAAAACGGTGCCTGCGTAGTCCAGATTGAGAAACCAAATAAAGAGCAAATTTCCAGACTTGTCTTTTCTCAAGACGGGCAGCACATTGTCGCCGTTAGCTACGAGGGGGACAGAAAAATATATGTCTGGTGTGCACACACCGGCACGAAAATAAGTGAAACGGAAATACAGCATCCTTATAAAGTCTATCCTCTCTGCTTTTCCCCGGATTTAAGCTTGTTAGCAGGTAAGAACAGTGATCCAGATAAAATAGGTAGAAATATTGGGGATGGGGATTCAATTGTAATCTGGCAAGTAGAGACTGGAAAGCAAATTGCTAACATCCCAGAATATCCCGATCAGGTGCGAAGGTTTTGCTTTTCTCCATGTGGACGATTCCTTGCCGCCGGTAATTGGCACGGTACAATACATGTATGGGACATCGCAAGAGAAAAACTGGAGACAACTTATTCTGAGTATGGCGGCTCAGAAGTGCATCCATACTTTCTTCCAGAAGGTGAACTAATTACTGCCACTGTTTCCGAGTGCAAAGTTCAGATTTGGAATGTAGGAAAGAGTGAGAAACTGGGCGAATTTGCACATCGTGCGAACAGCGGCTTGGTTTGTTTTTCGGACAGTGGAACACAAATGGCACTTGCAAGTCCAAGTGAAATTAAAATCTGGACGAAAGGTAATAATTCTGACACCCATACTGTTTCTACCCTTCATGGACATATCCCGACGATGGATACGTTAGTCTTTTCAGAGGACGAAAAAACGCTTGCCGCAGGATTTTGGCGTGACAATGTCCTTCTCTGGGATCTTGCGAGTAGACGGTCATACCGACCAGATGGCGAAAAACTGCCTGGGACTTCACATAATGTTTATCGCACTCCCAATGGGAAACTCATTTCTATCAACCAGTATGAAGATAAATTAAACGTGTGGGAGGTCGGCAAGAATGAACCAATTGCAGAACTCTTCGGACCGAAAGAGGGATTAAGCCGCGCCAAAGCTTACGCTTCCACAGGGCATAGGATCGCAAGTGTAGACAAAAACGACAACATACATATCTGGGAACACTCGGAAGGTGAAAGTTGGAAAAAGCACATTACACTCGTCAACGATAAGGAATTTTTTGATGGGTTGAGGCACAGCCCAGCTGGGTTGGCGTTTAGCCCAGATGGAAAACAACTCGCAAGTATATCACGGTCACGGGATTGGAAAGCCTGTTTGTGGGATGTTGATTCAGGTAAACAGATTGCTGAGCTCCCTATAACCCTACCAAGACGTAGAGGGTATCGTGATTACGACACTGGGATAGCATTTTCGCCAGATGGCAATATCATCGCTGGTGGAATGTGGAACGAGATTATCTTATGGGATGCAACAGAAGGAAAAACCATTATGACGATCCCACACTCGGAAGAATATCAGCGACCTATCACATTACGCTTTTCACCGTGTGGAAAGTATTTGGCTTCCGGGGCATGGTGGAAGCCTGATTTGCAGAAGGTGTCTATCCGTTTATGGGAAGTTGCAACAGGTAAGAATATCGCCACGTTCTGGGGACATCCCACCGACGTTCAGTGTTTTGCATTTTCGCAGGATGGCACTCTATTAGTAAGCGGTGGACATGACGGTGCGATCTACCTCTGGGATCTGAAACCTTATTTATGAACTTATGGAAGTGTTTCAATGAAAAACAAAAAAATAGTAGTCCCAGCACCGATGTGTACTAACGATGATGATGTAACAACCTGGGCACTCCCTGAAGGTGCAATCACCCGATTAGGACGCGGTAGCGTCCGTGATATGGCATTTTCATTGGACGGGCAGTACTTCGCAGTGGCGTCAGGAATCGGACTCTGGTTATACGAACTTCCCACGCTATCACCTATCACACTGTGGGATACTGAACGCGGGATGACTGACAGCGTCACTTTTTCACCCGATAGACAACGTATTGTCACACATACTTGTGCGGGAGATATAAAGATATGGGATATTGAACGCGGTGTTTGCATCGCTAAAGTAGATGATCACGTTTGCATCGCTAAAGTAGATGGTCACGGCAGCAGCGATATTTCTAAACCTGTCTTCTCTCAAGATGGGCAGCGCATTGCAGCGATTAGTTTTAGCAGTCATGGGAAAATATATGTTTGGTGTCCGCACACTGGGACGCAACTCAGCGAAACTGAAATCCAAAACTCCTACGACATTTATCCATACCGATTTTCCCCTGATGCAAGGCTGCTGGTAGGGAAAAAGAGCGAGAGGGATGCTGATCCCGAAGCTTTCATTATATGGCATGTTGAGACGGGAGAACGAATCGGTTGTATTACGGAATACCCTGACGAGATGGAGAATCTCTGCTTTTCACCGGATGGAAGACATCTCGCTGCCAGTAGTTCAGATGGTGCAATCTGGGTTTGGGATATAGAAAAGAGACAACTGGTAACAACTTATACCGATTATAGCGATGCCAAGATATTTCCACATTACACATCAGCGGATGAACTGATTGCGGCAGTCGTATCCGATCGAAAAGTTGAGGTTTGGAATATAGAGCAGAACGAAAAACTTGACGAGTTTGAACATCGGGGAAATAGTAGAAGAGATACGTGTTTTTCAGAAAATGGCACGCAATTGGCGGTTGCAAGTCCCAGTGAAATCAAAATCTGGACGAAAGGTAATAACACCGACTCCCATACACTTTCAACCTTTCATGGGCATATCCCGACGATGGATACGTTAGCCTTTTCGTCCGATGAAAAGATACTTGCTGCCGGCCTTTGGCGCGATAACGTCCTCTTATGGGATGTCGCGAGCAAACGGTCATACCGACCACATGGCGAAAAACTTCCTGGGACTTATCATAATGTATATCGCTCTCCTGATGGGAAAATCATTTCTATCAACCAATATGGAGACAAATTAAACGTGTCGGAAGTCGGTAAAAATGAACCCCTTGCCGAAATTACTGGACCGGAAGGAGGCTTAGGTCGCGCTAAAGCATTCGCACCCATGGGGCACCGGATTGCAAGCGCGGATCAAAACGATAACATACACATCTGGGAACGGATACCTATCTTAAATAACAAAACGGAAGGCGAAAGTTGGAAAAAGCACATTACACTCCTCAACGATAAGGGGTTTTTTGATGGGTTGAGGTTTAGCCCGACTGGATTGGCGTTTAGCCCAGATGGGAAACGACTCGCAAGCATAACACGGTCACGGGATTGCAAAGCCTGTTTGTGGGACGCTGATTCAGGTGAACAGATTACGGAACTTTCTTTAACATCTCCGACAAACTATGCGAAAGACGCTGGGATAGTGTTTTCACCAAATGGTGAGATTATTGCTGGCGGCAAGTTGGGTGAGATTACATTGTGGGACGCTACCGATGGTAGAATGCTTATGACACTTCCACAACCAGAAGGAAACCATCGACCAATTACGCTGTGTTTTTCACCTTGTGGGCACTACTTACTTTCGGGTTCGTGGTGGCAAAGGGGTTTACAAAAGGTGCCTATCCGTTTATGGGAGGTGGCAACAGGTGAAAATATCGCCACGTTATGGGGTCATACCACCGACGTTCAGTGTTTTGCATTTTCGCAGGATGGTAGTCTATTGGCAAGCGGTGGACATGACGGTGCGATCTATCTCTGGGATCTCACACCTTATTTATAGAACTTAAGGAAGTGTTTCCATGGAAAACAAAAAAATAGTAGTCCCAGCACCGATGTGTACTAACGATGATGATGTAACAACTTGGGCACTTCCCGAAGGCGCAATTGCTCGATTGGGACAGGGGCTTGTGGAGGATCTGGTGTTCTCCCCGGATGGACATTATCTTGCTGTGGGAACAAGGGTAGGGCTCTGGTGGTATGAAGTAGAGACGATGTCACCTGTCTCATTATGAGGTGCGGAACGAGGAGTGTTTGCAGTCACTTTTTCACCTAATGGAAAATGGATCGCTACCATCGACTGGGAGAACCTCATAGAGATGTGGGACATCCAAAAAGGTCTGCGCGTGACGCAGATAAAAACAGAATTGAGTCATCTCACCTTTTCGCCTAACAGTCAATGGGTCGCTACAAGCGATAGTGCTACTGGTACTGTCAACCTCTGGCACCCAGAAACCGGGGAACCTCTTGAAATATTTAGCTGCGAATCTGAAAAAGGTGGTCGCTCCATGCCGATTGCCTTTTCGCCCGATACTAATCTGGTTGCATCTACGAGTCGTGAAGGCATAGATAACGATGCTGAATCCATAATAGTATGGGACGTGGAAAGCGGGAAACGAGTTGCCTGCCTCACCGGACACACCGGTTGTGTCCATCGTCTCTGCTTTTCACCGTGTGATAGATTTCTTGCCTCTGGTGGTAAGAGAGACGATGGAACAGTCCGCATCTGGGACACGGTTAACTGGCGACAGATTCAGATATACACCGATTTTGGTGAGGCGGACATGAATCCATCTTACTCACCGGAAGGTGTTCTGCGTGCAACCGCAATCTCCTATATTGAAAGGTTTGGTGAAAGTATCATTACTGTATGGGATTTGGAAAGTAATGAGAAACTCTATTCTACTTTAGAGGACATTGGAGGAATATGGGGAACAGTCCGTTTTTCAAACGGATCACGATTGGCACACGAATCCGGAGATGGCGGTATCAAGGTGTGGTTCTCTGGAAACTCACATACGCAAGAATCTGACTATCTGCCTACTTATTACCCTAATTCAATAGTATTTTCGCGCGATAGCAAAACGTTAGGGGCTGAATCAAAGGTATATAGCGAGGCGTTCTTATGGGATATTGAAAGTAAACGTCCACGACGAACCGGAGAAAGACAACACCTATTCACATTTACCAATGGTGATAGTTATATTGTTAGCATTAACGAAGGAACCGTCACACTTTTGGACATTAAAAACATTGAGTCGCCAATTGTTGAATTGACGGGGCACGGCAAAGCGTGGGTGCAGCAGGCATTTACACTAGTGGATAGTCCATCCTAAAAGTTTGTTTTAGTTTTTGTAGATTTCTCGGCATCTTGACAAACAAAAGTGTTCTCTTATAGTATAGCAATACATAAGGAGGAACACACCCTTGAATAAGAAATATGTTGTCCAACTGACCGATGCGGAACGACAGGAGTTATCAGATATTATTAACACAGGTAAAAAAGAGGCATATATGATAAGGCATGCTCATATTTTGCTGAAATCAGATATAAATGGTCCCTGCTGGACTGACGCGAGAATAGCTGAGGCGTATGAGTGCACTGATAGGACAGTTGCGAAAGTGCGTCAGCGTTTTGTGGAAGGTGGCTTTTCTCGTGCCTTATATCGTGCGAAGCGGAAGCATCCACCGACACCTCGTAAACTTGATGGTGACGGAGAAGCAAGGTTGATAGCACTGAGTTGTGGAACCCCTCCCGAAGGTGCTGCCAAATGGACGTTACGTCTGCTTGCGTCAGAGTTGGTAAGACTTGAAGTTGTGGAAAACATTTCTCCAGAAACGGTGCGGCAGACACTAAAAAAAACGCGTTGAAACCACACCTTCAGCAACAGTGGGTGATACCCCCTGAAAAAGACGCTGAGTTTGTAAAGTCAATGGAAGAAGTGCTTGATCTTTACCAGAAACCTTTGGCTGCGGATACTCCTGTTGTGAACATGGACGAACAATCTGTCACACTTAGGGATGATGTTCGTGAACCGTATCCTGCGAAACCGGGACAAGTCAAGCGCGTAGATAACGAGTATAAACGCAAAGGCACAGCAAATATCTTCCTATTTACAGAGGCACTCTCGGGATGGCGGCGTGTGTCTGTTCGGACGCACCGAAAGACAGTGGATTGGGCAGAAGAAGTCAAAATACTATTGGATGAGGTCTACCCATCCGCAAAACAGGTCATTTTAGTTTGTGATAACCTGAATACACATAAACTCGCGTCACTCAATAAAGTGTTTGGAGATGAAGAAGCAGATAGGTTCCGGAAGCGTTTAGAAATCGTGCATACCCCCATTCATGGAAGTTGGTTGAATATAGCGGAAATAGAACTTAGCGTCCTTACACGCCAATGTTTGTGTCGTCGAATCCCAGATATAGAGACACTCCGTAGAGAGACACAAGCGTGGCAAAAACGTAGAAATGCAGAGCAAAAGCAGGTAGACTGGCAATTTACAACGGACGATGCGCGTGTCAGATTAAAACATCTATACCCGAAAAGTTAGACTGGACTAACCACTAGTAGCAAACCTTCTTGCATGTGCTGATGAGGAGGGTACAATCGTAGTATGGAATGCACAAAGTGGGCATGAACAATGTAAACTTAAACACCAACTCAAAGACCTACCTCATGACCAATCCCGAATTACACTATTGGAATTTAGTCCAGCCGGTAGATTTCTGCTAAGTCAAGAATTTTGTGGTAAGTCTGCGCGACTATGGGATGTTGAACAGGGCGAAGAGATACATGAATTTCCAGGCGATAAGGTTGGGAATGTCGGAGGGTTTTCTCCATGCGGTTTGTATGTCGCTTGTGGCGGAGAGGAAGCACCAGATTACCTGTTATGGGATGTTAGCCGCCGTGAAGTTTCTGCAGTAATACAAGATGATGAAACAGCACCAATGGATGGGATATATTTTAAATTCGCCTTTTCTCCGTGCGGTTCATATTTAGCATGTGGAGGAGAATTAAGACAACCAGAAATCCTGTTATGGGACATAAAACAAGATCAAATCCATAAGCGGATACCTCTACCAGAGGAATGTAATAATATGATGGCGTTAACATTTTCCTCATGTGGAAAGTACTTGGCTGGCGGCATGTGGTGGCAGCAAGGTTTTAAGATGGTTCCTATCTATTTGTGGGAGGCTGAAACAGGCAAGCAGATCGCCACTTTTTGGGGACATCCGACAGATATACAGGGACTTGCTTTTTCACCAAACAATGAACTTTTGGCAAGTGCAAGTTTTGACGGATCCATCCTTCTCTGGGATTTGATACCCTATCTGTAGCATATTCAAGAATGTTATATGCTATAAAAGGTGCTCCAGCAAACTATAAACAAAATGTGACTTTTTTCTCGTTTCGGTGTATACTATTATCAACTTATAAAACCCACGCAAAACGGTTAAGAAACAGTTTTGCCGCGCCCTATGAGGACATAGAGAATGCCCACCGAGCACCCACTTCTGGATATTACAGAAATCGACACAGATATCGAAACATACCTCAAGCAAATTGGTGAAATGGCATATCGATTTCCAGAACACGACTCAGGGTGTCAATCATTCCGTGCAGTAGTGGACAATCAACACTGGTTCGTCAAATATGGCGATACACCGCAACCTATCACGTGGCTCAAGCAAGCCGTGCGCTTCCACGCTGCTGTACAGCATGAGGCACTCCCCCGATTGCACAACGCCTTCACGACTCCCGATGGATTCGCACTCGTCTACGATTGGGTAGATGGTGAGGGACTGCGTCCTGAGAAGGAATTAAGTGCTGATGAAATACATCCGCGTGACAGGTTTTGTACCCTGCCAACAGATGAGATAATTGCGGCACTCAACGTTATCTATGATGTCCACATCCTCATCGAAAAAAGATGTTTCATCGCTGAAGACTTTTACGATGGCTGCATTATCTACAACTTTGAAAAAAAACAGATACATCTGTACGATTTTGACCACTACCATCCGAAACCTTTCATAAATGACCGCGGACGGTTGTCTGGTTCACGACGTTTTATGGCACCAGAGGAATTTCAGAAAGGGGAACGAATCGATGAAAGAACAAATGTCTTTATGTTGGGGCGGACAGCGTTCGTATTGCTCGCTAATAACAGCGATTCGCGAGACGACTGGAAGGGTAACGATGCTATGTGGCAAGTTGCGAAAAAAGCAACAGATGCAGATAAACAGTTGAGATATCGATCTGTCCAAGAATTTGTTTCAGCATGGCACACCGCAATCGAGATAAACAAAATTCCAAGTGCCTAACACGGTTTGGGCAAAATAGGGAAAGGATTTTGGCGCAGCTTGCAAGCCAAAACTTGCTATACAAATATGCAAAAAATTACTGATAACGAAATTCAATTCTTTAACGAAAACGGATACCTCATTCTCAAACAGGTTATCCAACCAGATGAGCTTGCTGTCATACAACAGGAAAGTCAGAGACTCATTGATGAGATTTTAGATGGCGGTCCAGCAGATGAATGGTGCATGCGTGGTCCCGAAGGCATCCCTTACTATCTCACCTATCTCCATGCCCACCCGAACGAATTTTCACTGAAACTGCTCGGACATCCCGCTATTGGCGATCTGCTGCACCGGATTATTGGTCCCGATTTTATTCCGTGCTACGAATCCCTTGTCTTTAAATTGCCGAAACACGGTTCTTCTGTCAGATGGCACCGCGATGGCAATGCAATCCGAGAAAATCACCCAATTTTCAACGTTGATATATACATTGATAATTCCACCGTTGACAACGGATGTGTCTGGGTCATTCCAAAAAGCCATCTTTGGGGAATTGAAGAAGCACAAGAAATCATTGATAAAGGTGAAGTCAATTTCGATCGTCCAGATGCTGTGCCAGCAGAGGTCGAACCCGGCGATATTCTGCTTCACCATACCAAAGTCTTACACGGCAGTAAAATAAACACAAGCGATACACTCCGCAGAGTCATCTATTTCGATCAGCGGACACCGAGATGGAACACACGTTACAAGTGGTGGCAAATCGAATTCCTGACGCAACGCTGCAAAATGTACCAACGCGCCCTCCATGAACGCCGAACTAATCCTTATTCATCAGATACGGAGCAATTTGCTTACGAAGTGCCAGCCGATATGCTAACGTGGGATCCAAATGACAATTTCGATTTACGGATTCAGCACCGCGATTATGCATACAAAGGATAACTAAAATTCCCTGATCACGCTATTTCAAATTACATTTATTTTATCATATAGGAGAAGTGAAGATGAACGTTCTACTTGTAGGCGGTTCCGGACACGTTGGAACAATGACACTTCCTTACATGAAGAGCCATCACAAGTTCCGAGTGCTTGACCTCGCGCCACCAAAAGACGAATCTATAGAATATATCCAAGGGTCTGTTACGGATGTAGACATCGTTCAGGAAGCGTTGAAAGGGATGGATACATTCGTTTATATGGTTATGTTACGTCCCACAAGTGACCGCTCATCTGTCGCAGATTTCCCCGACATCATTGCAAACTACGACGTAAATGCAAAGGGACTTCATATCCTACTTCATGCTGCAAAGGAAGCAGGAATTCGACACGGTGTCTACACGAGCACTTTCACCGTGCACGAACGCACCCGAAATAGTTATCCTTATGAGGACCTTGTCCCACGAGATAATCCAGGCGTTTACGGCTTAACGAAAAGCTTCGGTGAACAGGTTTGTGAATACTTTGCGCGAGAACATGATATGTCTCTCATCGCGCTACGTATTACAGGTCCGTCAACACGAGAGCAGTGGTTAGAACGTCGTTCACAACCCAAAGACCCATCTGTGCATATCTGGTGGACCGATGAGGAAGATTTGGCACGTGCGTATCTCGCTGCAATTTCTGTAGAACATAAAGGCTTTGATGCTGTCTTCATTGCAGGAGACTATGAACAGAAGGAAATCAATCTCTCAAAAGCAAAACGATTGCTTGGTTGGAAACCGCTGACACATACATTGACGTTGTAAAAAGACTGTATCTTGCCTTCACATGAGGGTGTTAATATTACAAATTTGATTTATGAACCACTCTCAGGAGAAAATTTATGAAATACTTTTTTAAGAAACACTTCCTATTCTGCAGTTTCGTTGCTCTATTATGCTTGGGACTTACGGCAATGAGTTATGGCGAAGCAGTTATCTCCGTAACGCCTAATCAAATTCCATCACCAGCAGTGGGAGAACAACTACAACTCAACATTCAGATAACAGGTGGCAAAGATGTTGCCGGGTATAAACTAACTATTGGATTCGATCCAACTGCACTTCGCTATATTGAAAGCACAAATGCGGATTACCTTCCCACGGGAGCGTATGTCTCAACGACGATAACCTCAGTGAACAGTGTCACTGTCGCTGCAACTTCTGCGACAAGTGTTGCTTCAATGGAAAACGGCACACTTGCGACGGTAAAGTTTGAGGTCTTGGCAGTAAAGTCTTCTGCTATTAATTTAATGAATGTCACGCTTTTTGATAGTACCGCGATGTCGCTACCAGTGATGGTTGTAAATGGCATGGTTGTAGAAATTGTATTTCTTGCGGATGTCAATGAAGATGGAGAGGTAAATATCCTTGATCTGACACTGGTGGGACAAAACTTCGGAATAACACCAATAGCGAACCCGCGCACCGATGTCAATAGAGATGGGAACGTCAATATCTTAGACCTGGTGCTTGTCGCACAAAACTTCGGTAAGGTAATACCGCGTGTTGATCCTACACCTCTCGTGCCACCAGACTATGATTTTGATGTTGTTGCTGACGCTGAAGTAGCAGCTGAATCTGTTCCTGCAATGGGTATAACACCTCCTGCCGTACCCAAAATAGTAGCTCCAGATACCATTAACTTAAATCCTCCCAACAGTGCTGCTTATGACAATGTATTCTTTCAGGCACATGGCACAAATCCGTTCATTGATACGGAGGATGATGCCTTTTCGACGTTTGGTATGGATGTAGATACAGCATCCTATGCTATCACTCGCCGTTATCTCCGAGATGGATATCTGCCACCGCCAGAGGCAGTGCGCGTAGAGGAATTTGTCAACGCGTTTGATTATAATTATACACCTCCCACTGATGAAACATTTGCTATCCATCTTGAAAGCGCGCCTTCCAAATTTGGTGAGGGAAAACGGCTGCAATTGTTGCGGATCGGTATTCAAGGGCACATTATACCGGACACAGACCGAAAAGACGCGAAATTAACGTTTGTAATTGATGTTTCCGGCTCAATGGCAAGGGAAAACCGATTGGGCCTGGTGAAAAAGGCTTTAAGGCTTCTTGTTGACCAACTTCGTCCAGGAGACGAGATAGGTATCGTTATTTACGGTACTACGGCTCGGGTCTTGCTGCCACATACGCGAAATGTGAATCGTGAACACATTTTGGCGGCAATCAATTCGCTTTCACCAGAAGGTGTAACAAATGCGGAGGCGGGACTACGGCTTGGATACCAACTTGCACTGGATAATTTCGGTGCAGACTACATCAACCGTGTGATCCTATGTTCGGATGGCGTTGCAAACGTCGGAATAACCGGCGCAGAAGGGATTCTTACTGAAATCGAAAACTATGTTGAGCATGGCATTTATTTAACCACAGTTGGGTTTGGTATGGGTAATTACAACGACATTCTCATGGAACAACTGGCAAACAAGGGTAACGGAAGCTACTATTATGTAGATACGCTTGATGAGGCGGAACGTGTCTTTGTGGAGAATTTGACTGGCACGTTGCAAGTCATCGCCAAAGATGCCAAGGTTCAGGTCGAATTCAATCCTGAGACAGTAAGTCGTTTTCGTTTACTCGGTTATGAGAATCGCCGACTTAACCAGGAGGATTTCCGTGATGACGATGTTGACGCAGGAGAAATTGGTTCAGGGCACAGCGTCACTGCGCTCTATGAAATTAAACTCTATAGTGAAGGCGTTGTCGGCAAACTCGCGACTGTCTTCATCCGTCACGAAGACCCAGACACCGCTAATGTTACGGAAGTCAGTCGGGAAATCTTTGCGAACGAACTTAGAGGCACATTTGAAGAAGCTTCCGCTTCATTTCAACTTGCTGCTTCTGTTGCAGAATTCGCAGAAATCCTGCGCGGCAGCTATTGGGCACAAAAGGGGAGTTTGGACGCTGTAGAGAAAACGCTTGAAGGCATTTACCCTTTCCCACATCAACGCACACCACAGCAAGACGAACTAATCGCTCTCGTGCGTGAGGCAATCCGCCTCAAGTAAAATGTTCTGTTGTACGGATATAGGGTGTGTAAATTTTTGGCAATAACTATGTCATCTTTCTTGTAATACCAAATTAACTTGATTCATATTGTTTTTCTATTTTGCAAATCCACTGAAAACCGACATGTGCCTGCACCTTCTTTCTGTTTTCGGAGAACCACCGACACCTTTCCACAAGCACTTCTTCAAGTGCTGATAGCGTTGTCCAAACTTTATTCACAACTACCTCGCGGAACAGAGACCATAGCCGTTCAGCAGGTTGGAGTTCAGGCTCAGCGACTTCGCGAGGTGTTCGGGAATGTGTGGTATCAGCAAGAAGCCAAATAATATGCCAGTGCGTCCGTTCCTGAGGACATTCACATTCAAGATATCTTTCTCTAAGAACTTCTACTGAAAAGTGAGGAAAAACCTCATGTTTGCTTTTTCATCTGTTCACAATAACATATCTGAGATTTCTCACGATTGTTCAGATCATGTAAAAAATAAGTGCAAATTCAACTTTTAACCCCCATGACCATTGACTTTGCGAAAATAAACGCACACACATTTTACATGAGTGAAAGTTTTCTAATTCCTCTAAACCTAATAACATCAATACGAAATACCTATGAAAAACCGATTTAATGGACGATTTTTTTCTGTTTTGTATTGAAAATAAGGTGTATTTTTCACATAATGGAGCATATCAATTAGCATTTTTTACCATTTTCATAACCGCGTATTGAAAGACCATTGATAGATACTGACTTCTGAGTGCTTTTGAGAAATATCAGCATATCTAAAAAAATATATATACAAGAAAAATAAAGTTAATTTGGTATAAGTTAGATTCTATCAAAGATATATGTCGTTATAGTGTAATTCGCAAAATTGACATATAATTATATTTTATATTATCTGTTAATGGAACACTATTGTAAGTTAAAGAACCGCTTAATCTTAACTCTAAACGAGTTGTGAGATCAAACGATACGACAGGCTCTGCACAGAATCTATAGTTTTTGAATCCTATTTCTGGTGTAAAAGTTAATTCTGTATTGAGTTTTTTCCAATCTAAACAAGAAGATATTAACCATCTAAAAGAAGTTGGATCAAATCTTCTTATTGCGAAATTGTCAAAGGGTTGAATATTCTCAATAAAGTAACCAAAGTTAGAGGAAATACTGAGAGAACCTTTCTCATATTTCCCCGGTTCAATTGCTCCTCCTAATTGAGCTGTCAATGCATTCCCATCGGTAATATTACGTTCGAAATAAGAAAATATCTCAAACTCATATTTGTTGACTTTTATCTCACCCTCAATATGGAATTTAAACATTTCAGAAATTACGCCTTCTTCACCTGAAACACGGGACCCAAAAAATCCTGCCCAACCGTTGATATTACTTAACGGGAACACCGAGGTCAAGGAAAGCGTTTGTACAACACCATTACCAGTAACACCGATGTCTACGAACTTCACATCTTTGGGTAAGTCAGTAAACTGGCTGTAAGCTGGCATTAAAAAAACTGTTAACAATAGGACTACAAACAAAATTATACATTTTTCTTTTAATATTATTGGGTGAGCAAATTCTCCTTGTTCACATTTTAGCGTATGCATATATATTGGTGCTCGGCACAAACGACCTACTTTGCTTACATGATGCTTGACTCAATCTATGAGTTGGCTTTAAAATCGCCAAGATGCACTTCGTAGCAAAACATGCCACTATCATGGAATCTTCCACAATCAGCTTTACTCCACTTATGTTATTTTCTTTCAGTGAACATTAAAACGTTAATGCAAAAAGTTCAAGTGAAGCATTTTCGGAATATCAACAAATTTGCGTAGAATCCTACAATTTTTCAATAAAATATAGGGAAATCGTTAACATATTTCACCCGCAGAAGCGGTATTCAGTTTGCTGTAGTTTCGATTTCTACTCAAGGACTCTTCTCATAAAATCTGCGCTGAGTACGTGAACACTGGGTTGGGAACAACCTCCTGACACAATAGGTAAAACCTAATGCTATTGCTCTTGTGCCTGCAAAAGAAACGTGTCGCAAAAATGTTAGCGACCTATCCTTTGAAGGACAAGTTGAGTATATGTTTAAGCAGATTACAGACAAAACCTGAATTCAGGTTTTGACTATATAATTCAAGTATTGAATATAATTATACATCAAAAAGTTATAACGTGATTCTATTATAAAAGTTTCTGAACTTTTAGTATCGCGAACGAAATTTAAACTCAAATTTGATTTTGAGATATACTATACAAATTGAATTGTGTAATTTTACTCTGTAGATTCCTAAATTTCAAATAAATCTGCATCAAAA